>NZ_CM178762.1:0-4857483 GCF_058686115.1 Erwinia sp. L03-1
GTGTCACTTACGCTTTGGCAACAGTGTCTTGCCCGTTTGCAGGATGAACTACCTGCCACAGAATTCAGCATGTGGATACGTCCATTGCAGGCCGAATTGAACGACAACACGCTGGCCCTGTACGCACCAAATCGCTTCGTGCTCGACTGGGTTAGGGATAAATACCTCAATAACATCAATGGCCTGCTCAACGACTTCTGCGGCAGCGACGTTCCCCTGCTGCGTTTTGAAGTGGGTAGCAAGCCCGTGACGCGCCAGATTAGCCAGCCGGTGATGGCCAGCGCCCATGCCAGCGCGCCGGTGAACCACGGCACCCGCCCGGCTCCTTCACGGCCAAGCTGGGACAGCATGCCTGCCCCGGCGGAGCTGTCATACCGCTCAAACGTGAATACCAAACATAATTTCGATAACTTCGTTGAGGGTAAGTCGAACCAGCTGGCACGCGCGGCGGCGCGACAGGTGGCGGACAACCCCGGCGGCGCTTATAACCCTCTCTTCCTTTATGGTGGCACGGGCCTGGGTAAAACCCACCTTCTGCACGCCGTGGGGAATGGCATTATGGCGCGTAAGCCGAATGCTAAAGTGGTGTATATGCACTCCGAGCGCTTCGTGCAGGATATGGTTAAGGCGCTGCAAAATAATGCCATTGAAGAGTTTAAGCGCTACTACCGGTCGGTTGATGCGCTGCTTATTGATGACATTCAGTTCTTTGCCAACAAAGAGCGCTCGCAGGAGGAGTTTTTCCACACCTTTAACGCGCTGCTGGAAGGCAATCAGCAGATCATCCTGACCTCGGATCGCTATCCAAAAGAGATCAACGGCGTGGAAGATCGCCTGAAATCGCGCTTTGGCTGGGGGCTGACGGTGGCCATTGAGCCGCCCGAGCTGGAAACCCGCGTCGCGATCCTGATGAAAAAGGCGGATGAAAACGATATTCGCCTGCCGGGCGAAGTGGCCTTCTTTATTGCCAAGCGTTTGCGTTCCAACGTGCGCGAGCTGGAAGGGGCGCTGAACCGGGTGATTGCTAACGCCAACTTCACCGGGCGCGCCATCACCATTGATTTTGTCCGTGAAGCGCTGCGCGATCTTCTGGCGTTGCAGGAAAAGCTGGTTACCATCGATAATATTCAGAAGACGGTAGCCGAGTATTACAAAATCAAAGTGGCTGATTTGCTGTCCAAACGGCGTTCCCGCTCGGTGGCGCGACCGCGTCAGATGGCGATGGCGATGGCTAAAGAGTTGACCAACCACAGTTTGCCGGAGATCGGCGATGCTTTCGGGGGTCGTGACCATACCACGGTACTGCATGCCTGCCGCAAAATTGAGCAGCTGCGTGAAGAGAGTCACGATATTAAAGAAGATTTCTCAAATCTAATCAGAACATTATCTTCCTGACGCTATGAAATTTATTGTAGAACGCGAGCACTTACTCAAGCCCTTACAGCAGGTCAGCAGCCCACTCGGCGGTCGTCCAACGCTACCGATCCTCGGCAACCTGCTTTTACAGGTTAACGAAGGCAGCCTGCTGCTGACCGGGACCGATTTAGAGATGGAAATGGTGGCCCGCGTCGCACTGACGCAGGACCACGAGCCGGGTGCGACTACCGTACCGGCGCGCAAATTTTTTGATATCTGCCGCGGCCTGCCCGAAGGCGCGGAGATCACGGTTATGCTGGATGGGGAAAGAATGCTGATCCGCTCAGGACGCAGCCGCTTCTCACTCTCCACCCTGCCTGCCAGCGACTTCCCGAACCTGGATGACTGGCAGAGCGAGGTTGAGTTCACCCTGCCGCAGGCCACCATGAAGCGTCTGATCGAGGCCACGCAGTTCTCCATGGCGCATCAGGACGTGCGCTATTACCTCAACGGCATGCTGTTTGAAACCGAAGGGGAAGAGCTGCGCACCGTGGCAACCGACGGCCACCGTCTGGCGGTGTGTTCAATGCCGGTCGGGCAGGTGCTGCCCAGTCATTCGGTGATTGTGCCGCGCAAGGGCGTGATTGAGCTGGTGCGCCTGCTGGACGGCGGTGAAACGCCGCTGCGCGTGCAGATTGGCAGCAACAATATTCGCGCACACGTGGGCGATTTCATCTTTACCTCGAAGCTGGTCGATGGCCGTTTCCCTGACTATCGTCGGGTGCTGCCGAAGAATCCGGACAAAACGCTTGATGCGGGCTGCGACCTGTTAAAGCAGGCTTTTTCGCGCGCGGCGATTCTCTCTAACGAGAAGTTTCGCGGCGTTCGTCTCTATATCAGCGAAAATCAGCTTAAGATCACGGCCAATAATCCGGAACAGGAAGAGGCCGAAGAGATGCTGGATGTGACCTACGGCGGCACCGATTTAGAAATCGGTTTTAACGTCAGCTACGTGCTGGATGTCCTGAATGCGCTGAAGTGTGAAAACGTTCGCCTGCTGCTGACGGATTCCGTTTCCAGCGTGCAGATTGAGGATGCGGCCAGTCAGAGCGCGGCCTATGTCGTGATGCCAATGCGGTTGTAGTAGAATATCGGGCTAACGTACTTGCCATTTTAGGGTTGGGCAGTGCTCAAAATCCTCACGTACTTTGTGTACGCTCCGGTTTTTGCGCGCTGGCCGCCCCCAAACTGGCTACGCCGTTGATGCCCTGGCCTGTCATAAAGAAAGGGCAGGATGCTGCTCTATCATCGCCTGTTTTGGAATTCCGTCTGTATGGCTTTAACCCGCCTTCTTATTAAAGACTTTCGCAATATCGAAAACGCGGATCTCGCGCTGGCTCCCGGATTTAATTTTCTGGTGGGGCCAAACGGCAGCGGTAAAACCAGCGTACTGGAAGCGATTTACACCCTGGGTCACGGTCGCGCTTTCCGTAGTTTGCAGGCGGGGCGCGTGATCCGTCACGACCAGGACGCCTTTGTGCTGCACGGGCGTATCGCGGGAATGGAGCGGGAAATCTCCGTTGGCCTGACCAAAAACCGCGCCGGAGACAGCAAGGTGCGCATTGACGGCAGTGATGGCCATAAGGTCGCCGAACTGGCGCAGATGCTGCCTATGCAGCTGATCACACCCGAGGGCTTTACCCTGCTTAACGGCGGCCCTAAATATCGCCGGGCCTATATCGACTGGGGCTGTTTTCACAATGAGCCAGGTTTCTTTACCGCCTGGAGCAACCTCCGACGCCTGATGAAGCAGCGTAACGCCGCGCTTCGGCAGGTGTCGCGCTATCAGCAAATTCGCGCCTGGGATCAGGAACTGGCCCCGCTGGCCGAACAGATCAGCGCCTGGCGCGCGGCCTACAGCGATGCGATAGCGGCCGATATTAACGCCACCTGCGCGCAGTTTTTACCCGAATTCGAGCTGAGCTTCTCATTCCAGCGCGGCTGGGACAAAGAGAGTGATTACGCTGAGCTGCTTGAGCGCCAGTTTGAGCGCGACAGAGCGCTCACCTACACCGCCAGCGGGCCCCATAAAGCCGATTTTCGCATTCGCGCCGATGGCACGCCGGTGGAAGATTTACTGTCACGCGGCCAGTTAAAGCTGCTGATGTGCGCCCTGAGACTGGCGCAGGGTGAGTTTCTCACCCGACAGAACGGGCAACGCTGCCTGTATCTGATAGACGATTTTGCCTCCGAGCTGGATGAAACGCGTCGGCTGCTGCTGGCCTCGCGTTTAAAAGCCACGCATGCCCAGGTTTTTGTCAGCGCCATTGGTGCCGAACACGTGTTCGACATGGCTGACGAAAAGGGCAAGATGTTCCGCGTGGAACAGGGTAAAATAGCGGTTCAACCTGAAGATTAAACGAGCGAGAAACGTTGATGTCGAATTCTTATGACTCCTCAAGTATCAAAGTTCTTAAAGGGCTTGATGCAGTACGCAAACGCCCGGGTATGTATATCGGCGATACGGATGACGGCACCGGTCTGCATCACATGGTATTCGAGGTCGTGGATAACGCCATCGACGAAGCCCTCGCGGGCCACTGTAAAGATATTGTTGTCACCATTCATGCCGATAACTCCGTTTCCGTGCAGGATGATGGCCGTGGGATCCCTACCGGCATTCACGAAGAAGAGGGCGTCTCGGCGGCTGAAGTGATCATGACCGTGCTGCACGCCGGCGGCAAGTTCGATGACAACTCATATAAAGTGTCCGGCGGTTTGCATGGCGTGGGCGTCTCCGTGGTTAACGCCCTGTCTGAAAAGCTGGAATTGACCATTCGTCGTGAAGGCAAAGTTCACCAGCAGGTTTACGTTCACGGTGTGCCGCAGGCGCCACTGAACGTAACGGGTGAGACAGACCTGACCGGAACGCGCGTGCGCTTCTGGCCAAGCCACGACACCTTTACCAACGTTACCCGCTTTGAATTTGAGATCCTGGCAAAGCGCCTGCGCGAGCTCTCCTTCCTGAACTCGGGCGTGTCTATCAGGCTGGAAGACAAGCGTGACGACAAGCAGGATCACTACCACTATGAAGGCGGTATCAAAGCCTTTGTGGAATATCTGAACAAAAACAAAACCCCTATCCATCCGAACGTGTTCTATTTCTCAACGGAAAAAGACGGAATCGGCGTGGAAGTCGCGCTGCAGTGGAACGACGGTTTTCAGGAAAATATCTACTGCTTTACCAACAACATTCCGCAGCGCGACGGCGGTACGCACCTGGTGGGCTTCCGTACCGCCATGACCCGTACGCTGAATGCCTATATGGATAAAGAGGGCTACAGCAAAAAAGCTAAGGTCAGCGCCACCGGTGATGATGCGCGTGAAGGGCTGATTGCCGTGGTATCGGTTAAGGTGCCGGATCCGAAGTTCTCCTCACAGACCAAAGACAAGCTGGTTTCCTCTGAGGTGAAAACGGCGGTCGAACAGCAGATGAACGAACTGCTGGCGGAATACCTGCTGGAAAACCCCTCGGATGCGAAAATCGTCGTGGGTAAAATTATTGATGCCGCGCGCGCGCGCGAGGCCGCGCGTCGCGCGCGTGAGATGACCCGCCGTAAAGGCGCGCTGGACCTGGCTGGTTTGCCGGGCAAGCTGGCTGACTGTCAGGAACGTGACCCCGCGCTGTCTGAAATCTACCTGGTGGAGGGTGACTCCGCAGGCGGTTCTGCCAAACAGGGCCGTAACCGTAAAAATCAGGCTATCCTGCCGCTGAAGGGCAAGATCCTGAACGTCGAAAAAGCGCGCTTCGACAAGATGCTGGCTTCACAGGAAGTGGCGACGCTTATCACCGCGCTCGGCTGTGGCATTGGCCGTGATGAATACAATCCCGACAAACTGCGCTATCACAGCATCATTATCATGACCGATGCGGATGTCGATGGCTCACATATCCGTACGCTATTGCTGACCTTCTTCTACCGTCAGATGCCGGAAATCATTGAGCGCGGTCACGTCTATATTGCTCAGCCGCCGCTGTATAAGGTGAAAAAGGGCAAGCAGGAGCAGTATATAAAAGACGACGACGCGATGGATCAGTACCAGATAGCGATCGCGCTTGACGGTGCCACCCTGCACACCAACGCCAGTGCGCCTGCGCTGGGCGGTGAGCAGCTGGAAAATCTGGTCTTCGAGTTCAAAAGCGCACGTAAGATGATTAAGCGTATGGAGCGACGTTATCCGGTGGCACTGCTGAACGCGCTGATCTACCACCCAACCCTGAGCGACGTCAGCGTGGAAGCGCCGGTGAAGAGCTGGCTGGATGGGCTGGTGGCTTACCTGAACGAGAACGATCAGCACGGTAGCTCTTACCTCGGCCTGGTACGCGAAAACCTTGAGCAGCATACGTTTGAACCGATTCTTCGCGTGCGTACCCACGGCGTGGATACCGATTACCCGCTGGACAATGATTTTGTGGTGGGCGGTGAGTATCGCAAACTCTGCACGCTGGGTGAGAAGCTGCGCGGCCTGATTGAGGAAGACGCCTTTATCGAGCGCGGCGAACGTCGTCTGCCGATCGAAAGCTTCGAGCAGGCGGTAGAATGGCTGGAAAAAGAGTCGCGTCGCGGCCTCTCCGTTCAGCGCTACAAAGGTCTGGGCGAAATGAACCCGGAGCAGCTGTGGGAAACAACCATGGATCCGGAAAGCCGCCGCATGCTGCGCGTAACGGTGCGGGATGCGATTGCTGCCGATCAGCTGTTTACCACGCTGATGGGGGATGCGGTCGAGCCACGTCGCGCCTTTATTGAAGAGAATGCCCTGAAAGCCGCTAATATCGATATCTGATAGTTCTGTGGTGCCCCGGTCTTTGACGCCTGGCCCTTTTGGTCTGGCGTCAAAGACCGCGTTTAATTATTCAAATACCCCGCCAGCGCATACTGATAAAACTCACTGTTATTCTTAATGCCCAACTTACGCATCACCGCGCGTTTATGGGTGCTGATGGTTTTTACGCTCAGCTGAGTCAGCCGCGAAATATCCGTCAGAGACATCCCCTCGCTGGTATACCGCACCACCATCGCCTGCTGTTTGCTGAGCGGCGAACGCAGCTGGCTGCGATGCGATGGATTAGCGTTCATAATCGCCGGATTTCGCCGGGTAAACAGCAGCTGCAAACCTTTAGCCGACTCGCGCTTATGCAGATAAATATGATGCAGCGGGCAGTAGTCGCCATGTTCCTCACGACACTGTTGGGCGAAAAAAATTGTTACATGCCGCAGGATTATCCTGCCGGCCAGGGGGATTGCGCGGGGAAAATGGGTTTCCAGGGCGAGTGATGTCTCATTTACATCGGTGATAATAATGTCGGGGGTGAGGAACGCGTCTTCGGTCTCTGAAAGGATGAAAACCGGACTGGATATCAGATTGTTGGGCCAGGCCTGTGAAACCAGCGCCACGGCCCCGGATATAAAAAAGTGGTCAGTACTGACAATGAGTATATTCATGCATCTTTCCTCCGTGAAAGGGTGTCTCCCTTGTGCCGTTCAACCTGAATGCCCGTCTGGGCGATAACGGCGACAATGCGTTAATGAGAATAACATCATCGGGGAGCGACCTTGTTCCCTGATGTTATTTTCCAGACCCGCAGCAGGTGTAAAGTTGACAGGCGTTGCAAACGTCACCTTCTGCTTAATCTTTATGCAGATTACTTTACGCGTAAAACAGCTATCCGCGCTACATTTTCCGCTTAAGTAATCTCACTTCTGCGAAGTAGTAAATAATCCAGCCTGCCACGCCTCATCCCCCACGGTCCGCATCGGCAAAACCTGACGGCTCAGCCTCACAAAGCATCATCATGCTGGTCATGGTGCGCGTAATCGCGTTAGCATGAGGAAAACCCTTAGCTGACGAGGATGTAATGGCGATAAAACTGATTGCAATTGATATGGATGGCACCCTGCTTACCCCTCAGCATGAGGTCAGTCCGCGCGTCCGGCAGGCGATTGCAGCCGCGCGTGATAAAGGCGTGGCAATCGTGCTGGCTACCGGCCGCCCGTTTGTCGGCGTACAGCAGTATCTGCAAATGCTCGACCTGCAGCATGAAGGGCAGTTTTGTATCACCAATAATGGCGCGCTGGTACAACAGGCTGAAGATGGCGAGTGCGTGGCGGAAGTCGCCCTGACGTTCAGTGACTTTCTCTATTTCGAAAAAATGGCCCGTGAGCTGGGCGTCCATTTCCAGGCACTGACAAAAACCCTGCTGTTCACGCCCAATAAAGATATCAGTCAGTATACCGTCCATGAGTCCTCTGTAACCGGTATCCCGCTGCGCTACCGTGCGGTTGATGAGATGGATGCGAACAGCACCTTTCCAAAAGTGATGATGATCGACGATCCGGATAAGCTGGACGAGGCAATATCGCGTATTCCTCAGGAAGCCCGCGATCGCTACACCATCATGAAAAGCTCGGCTTACTATCTGGAGATTCTGGATAAGCGCGTCAATAAAGGCGCGGGCGTGAAGGCGCTTGCAGACCGCTTAGGTCTGTCAGCTGAGCAGGTAATGGCGATTGGTGACCAGGAAAATGACATTGCCATGCTGGAGTTTGCCGGCACTGGCGTGGCTATGGGTAATGCCATTGAGAGCGTTAAGAAAGTCGCTCAGTTTGTAACGAAAACCAATATCGAAGACGGAGTGGCTCACGCCATTGAGAAATACGTACTGTAGCGCCAGTCGATAATACGGGCAGGTCGGTTCTCCCAGCCTGTCTTTATCGCGCGCAGCCGGGCACAGGGTAAAGCGGGATCCGCCACGCTGACCCTCTGCCCATAGCAAAAGGGCAAAGGGTAGGCATTATGACGGAACATCAGCTGACGTTTGATCAACGAAATCATCATCTCACCAATATCAATAGCTGGACGGCTGACGGCCAGTGGCTGGCTTATGACGTGCGTCCTGACGGTGCCACCTTTACCAGCCTGACTATTGAGCGTGTGAACCTCAGTGGGCAGACCGAGGTGCTTTACCAGGCTACAGAGGGTGCGCACGTTGGCGTGGTCACGGTCAGCCCCGATCTGCCTCCCCGCTACGCCTGTATACATGGGCCTGAGCACCCGGACAGCCAGTGGAAATATGATTTTCATCATCGCCGTGGCGTTATCGTGCAGCATGGCCGGGCGGAAAATCTCGACGCCTGTGATATTACCGCGCCGTTTACGCCCGGCGCCCTGCGCGGCGGGTCGCACGTCCACGTTTTCAGTCCTGACGGTACGCGGCTCAGTTTTACCTACAATGACCATGTTATGCATGAGCTGGACCCTAAAGAGGATTTGCGCAACATCGGCGTGGCGGTGCCTCTGCATGCGGTCTGTCCGCACAAACAACATCCCCGGGAGTATGACGGCAGCCATTTTTGCGTGCTGGTCAGCCAGACCACCTCGTCGCCCCAGCCGGGTAGCGACGAAATAGGTCGCGCCTTTGAGGAGGGCTGGGTAGGCACTGAAGGGTATCTGCGGCATAACGGCCATCGTCAACGCTGGGCGCTGGCGTTTATTGGCGAGACGCGGTCGCAGCAGGGTGAGAAAGTTTGCGAGGTGTTTATCGTCGATTTACCGGAAAAGCTGGCAGATTACGCGCAGCCGGGCGATCGTCCTCTGGAGGGCACCGCGAACCAGCTTCCGGCGCCCTCACGCGGCGTACAGCAGCGCAGGCTGACCTTTACCCACGCCCGCGCGTACCCCGGCGTGGTGACGACGCCGCGTCACTGGCTGCGTTGCTCACCGGATGGGCGGCACATTGCTTTTCTGATGAAAGACGACGGTGGCATTGTTCAGCTGTGGACCGTGTCACCCGTCGGTGGGGAACCGCATCAGATCACCCGCGTCACCCGCGATATTCAGTCGTCTTTTACCTGGCACCCGAATGGCCAGTCGATAGCGTTTATTCAGGACAACAGCGTGATGCTGTGTGAGATACCTAGTGGCAGACTGAAGCGCCTGACCGAACGAACGGCGCAGGCCCCGCTTGCGGACGCGGTTGTCTGTTCACCAGATGGTCAGCACGTGGCGTTCCTGCGCCAGGTTGATGGCTGGCAGCAGATATTTATCACTGAAACAGCCCAGGACTAAGGCGCGGTACCGACGGGCTTCCCGTTGATGGTCAGCGGTGCAGCCCCTGCCAGGCTTTCCTCAGTATGGTTCTGCTGTTCGCTGCGCAATACGCGCTCGCGCGGGGAGTCGCCGGTTCTGTCACTGTCGGAGCGGAAGTAATCCCACGGCAGCAGCAGCGTGTCCAGCACGGCGGTAAAAGGCAGATCGAGAGCCGCCAGCGGGCGCATGACCCAACCGTTGCTGCTATCGGCGACCACCTTTGCACCGGCGCGGGTTCCGGGATAGTAGCCCTGATCGGGCCCGCTATGGGACATTATGCTGGCGCAGCCGGACGTTCCCGCCAGCGAAAGGCAGGCCAGCAGGCCGGCGAAACGACATTTATTTATTGCTATCATATAATCTGAAATATTCCTTTCAGGAATTCTCTTTTCTTTCATGAAATTAGCTGCTTATCCTATATTTCTTAAAATAATCATATCATTCGGTTCGGGCAAATTCCCTACTGACATACGCTTACCGATATGATGCAGAATTGGGATGATTCTGATTACAGTGTATACGCCATGTTCCAATCTTGCATTGGACATGTGTCAAAGAAATGAACCCGTTCACGCAATATTTATGTGCGAACGGAACAATTACCCTCAATAGCGTCGGCGAGTGAATATTATAATAAAACGCTCTCTTGTAAGGTGACGGCGACCGCCTGTCGCCGCTGAACTTTTAGCGTTACCCGTAAGTCCAGTGGGAGCGAAGCTTAAAATGTGACATCTGTCAAGAAAGGCTAATGATTGGTTCATTTACATCTGATTAATTTGAATTTGATCTGATAAAGGAACATTAAACTATGAAATAATTGCCATAACGGTTACCCGCTAATGATTCAGGGAGTAGGACTGTATTTACAGGGATAATGGATAGCGAACGTTTAGAGTCTGCCATTCAGCTGAAGTTCTGACAAATATAGGGTCATTATCCTGAATCAATAATAAACTACGTTTAGATACTTCTGAATATGTAGACGTTAGCAGGTATCGGAAGCTATTGATGTGCCTGAGAAAGCAGTTCACACTTATTTTAGTAAAAAGCCGTTACGGAGGACGAATGCTAATAAAAAATGATAGTTTTCATAAAGCAATATACTCTGAAAACCACAATCACGTGTCAAGAAGATATTCATTTTCCGAAGGGGATCAATGTTCATTCATAAATGAATTAAAGGAGATAAACCACTCAACGTTGAAACTAAGGCGTAGTGAAGGGGTTTATAATCTTGCACTGTCTGATAATAATAATATTGTAAATAACCTGGTCAAGGTTGAATATAAAGACAGTAAAATAGAAAATATAAACGCCAGGGCTTATGTATATGGTGGTGCGGTAAAAACAATCCCCGTTAATAATTTTGGCATGTCTATCGATAATAGTGGTCGCCTGGTTTTGATTAAAGGGAAAAGTTATAATTTCATTACAGGGCTTATAAAAAAGTATACAACAGGCTACAGATATAAGACTTCACAATTGATAAATAGCGAATGTGATATAAAGTTCAAAGATATTTACATAGATGATGATGGTCTTTTAATAGGCACCGAGCTGAGTACAGGGAAAAATTATCTGATAAAAATTTCTATTCCTGAAACCGATGTAAACAGCAAGGGGCAGTACATTAGTATTGATTTCCTGGATTGTCCTTTGGGAAATAAAAACGAAGACCTGACATATAAAATTGATGAGAATCAAAAAGTATCGTACTTTTTAGAAGATAAGAAGTTATACTTACAGGAAATTAAAAAGGATGATTATTCAAAAGATTACTCATTTACGGTTTATGAAATTAAAATCCCATTACGTCCAGGCTATAGTCTCTCAAGCATAAAAAAGTCAATGGGTCTTTTACAGGTAGAGGTCCAAAATAGGAATAAGAGGAGGGTTCTCTTTATCGACCCCCGTAATATATCACATCATACACAGGTCGTTAATAAAATAAGCCATAAACCCCCACAAGATTTTTCATCTCGAATAGGAAACGATCCTCATGAAAAATATCATGCGGGTTTGCCATTCACATCGGATCGTAAAGCTAATTTCAGTAGCAAAAATATTCCTTTATTCTCACCTGTAATCGATAAATTTAGAACCAATGTAAAGAAAGCCAAACAACATTCTGAAGAAGGTGATTATAACAAGGCTATGATAGATGTCGCAAAAGCTCTTGATCCGGGCATAAGCAGTGTTTGCTCTACAGTTTCAGGTCTGGTTAAATCCTCATCCTCAGCAGCTGAGAATGGTACTGATAGCAAAGAAAAATTGTACGACTATAATATAAATAAATTTGTGGGTCATTCTAAACCTTTATCAAAGGTAGTTAATGATGCCTTGGGAATAAAGTCAGCACTAAATCTTTCAGAATCATTAATCAATTTGGTCGATAATATAAAGCCCAGGGATACACTACATCTAACAAGTACTGACAGGATTGCGGCATTCTTTGGCATTGCTTCTGGTGGTTTACCCTTTGCACCGGGCTGGTTCGCTGGTATTGTCGCGGAACTATCAGACAGTCACAACCTAACACTCTCCAAAACGGAAACTGGCAATATCCGGGTATCATTCAACGATCGGCATAAGTTAGCTGGCACTGCTTTGGCAAGTACCGGGCAAGGGCTGGAAAGAACCCTACTGAATGCGGGTGGGGTAGATTACATGACAGTAATGCCCGTTGAAGCAAATGCTATTATTGCCGCACAATGTATTATAGGTAGTGATTTCTCATTTGATATGTCAGAAGAACACTTCAAAGAGTTTGCCACACAATTTTTAGAACCCAAAAGAGACTCTCCGTTTAGAGATACAGTTGTTACTGAAGCTGAGGCCGAAAAAATAAAAGAAAAGGAAGTTTTCATCAGACTCGAAGCCAAAAGTGAACTAAGAGCACAAGTCGGGAGTATGGTTAATTCCAGTACTTACATGGTCATGCCCAGAACGGCTGTCGGGGCGCGTCTGGCATTAGATTTATTAAAGATAAAAAGCAATGAGTCAGAAAAGTCCGGTAAGAAGGATAATATTTTCTATCCCGGTAAGAGTAAGTTTAAAATTACAGCCCTCGACTATGAAGCTGCCTTATTCGCTGAGTGGAAGATAATGCCGATTGCTATGCATGGTGGAGGTGAGGATATACTCTGGTGCTACCCCTTCCCTTTACTGGAAGAAGGTAAGGTACTGACTCAAAAGACTAATGAAAAACCATTAATCCTCTTTGAAAAAGAAGTAAACGATAAGCAATCGACAATGCCCTATAATAACTTCTCTACAGTAAACAGTATTGATATTGTCAGGAATACACCAGTTTTTATTACTATCAGTGATAAAAAAGGGATGAAGGCAGGGCTAAAGCTTAAAGAAGTAGCCAGGGAGGATAAATATATATGGTTTGTTAATGATAATCTTCGTGAATTAAGAAAGTCTTTAATTAACAAACAAAGGGATAGTGAGAATAAATCCAGTTCTATCAACGTAATTTCTCATTATGAAATCATTTCAAGCCCAATTATTCCTTCGAAAAGGGTAATGGACAACCCGTTATCAACATCTAATAATTCTGAAGCCAAATCATACAGGTTAAAGAAACTGGAATTCCGCAGGAACAGTTCATTGCAACATAAAGATGCTACAGTTCCAATGCCAATTCTAAACTTATCAAGCGTTCACAGCATTAATTACGATCAGTTTTTGGGTGAAATGGAATTTCATTACAACAGTGGGAGTGATTTATCGCCGGCGAATATAAAAAGTAAGCTGACTATGTTGTATTGATATAGCTATTGCAGTATTGCCAGCCAGGCACCATCTTGCATTGGACATGTGTCAAAGACATGAACCCGTTCACGCAATATTTATGTGTGAACGGAACAATTACCCTCAGTCGCGGCAGGGATAAAGATTATGATGGCATACTGTTCTAAAGTTTGACGGCGGACCACTGGCGCAGGGTTAAAAAAATCGCATATTTGCCCCTTGAAAGCCGCCAGGCCGTCACCATTTTATTAGCAGGGTCACAAAAGCGAACGCCGACAGGGTTCCGCAATTGCGACCGGCGGCCTGTCCATTATGGAAGGTCAGAAACAGTATCTCGCTGACTATCAGGAGTTATCACCATGCGTAATTTCGACCTTGCCCCACTTTATCGTTCATCCATTGGTTTTGATCGTCTGATTAACCTGCTCGAATCCAATCAGGGCCAGAGCAACGGGGGTTACCCACCCTACAATGTTGAGCTGGTGGCAGAGAATCAGTACCGTATCACCATTGCCGTCGCGGGCTTCGCCCAGAGTGAACTGGATATAACCGCCCACGATAATTTACTGACCGTGCGCGGGGCGCATCCCGAAGAGCAGCAGGAGCGTACCTACCTCTATCAGGGCATTGCAGAGCGTAATTTCGAGCGCAAGTTTCAGCTGGCCGAGCACGTAAATGTGCGCGATGCCCGACTGGAAAACGGCCTGCTCTATATTGACCTGGAGCGCATCGTTCCTGAAGCGAATAAACCACGCCGTATAGAGATCGTTAAATAACACGCTGCCTGAAAGGCAGGCTGCTGGAGCAAAATGATATCCACCCCGGACGCTTTCTTTAGCGGACAGAGCCTGAGCCCGTCATCCCGACGGGCTCAGGCAGTTTGATTCAGCCCTGATGTGCCCGTTCAACTTCCTCAGCCAGTATCGCAATGCCCCTCTCAATGGTTTCGCTATCCGGTACGTAATTCATGCGCATACACTGATGCGTGTGCGGCCATGCCTGATCCAGGCCGGGAAAGAAGAAGTGCCCCGGCACCATCAGTACGCCGCGCTTTTTCAGGCGCTGATAGAGGATCTCTGTAGAGATGGGCAAATCTTTAAACCACAGCCAGAGAAAAATCGCCCCTTCGGGTTTATGGATCAGGCAGCGATCTTCCGACAGGTAGCGGCGAATAATGGTAATGGTTTGATTAACGCGCTCCAGGTAGAAGGGTTTAATCACGGTTTCCGACAGGCGTAGCAGATCGCCACGTTCGATCATCTCATGGGCGATGGCCGGGCCGATACTGCCGGGCGCCAGGCTGATAATGCCATTCATGTTACCAATCGCGGAAATCACCTTCTCGTCGGCAATAATAATGCCGCATCGCGCCCCCGGGAGGCCCAGCTTGGAGAGGCTCATGCACAGGATGATATTGGGATTCCACAAAGGACGCGCGTCGCTAAAGATAATGCCGGGGAATGGAACGCCGTAGGCGTTATCGATCAGCAGAGGGATATCATGCTGCTGCGCCAGCGCATCGAGCTTTATTAGCTCGTCATCGGTGATAACGTTGCCGGTCGGATTGGTTGGACGGGAGACGCAGATAAGGCCGGTATCGTCGGTGATATGCAGGTTTTCAAAATCGACGTGATACTTGAACTGCCCGTGCGGCAGCATTTCTATATCAGGACGGGTAGAAACGAATAGCTCCTCATCCAGCCCGGCATCGGCATAACCCAGATATTCCGGCGCCAGCGGAAACAGAACGCGTTTTTTACTGCCGTCGGCGCAGCGTCCGGCATAAAGGTTAAACAGATAAAAAAAGGCGCTCTGGCTGCCATTGGTCAGGGCGATATTCTCCGGGCCAATCTGCCAGCCCAGCTCATCACGCAGCAGCGCGGAGAGCGACGCCAGCAGGGTACTTTTACCACGCGGGCCGTCATAGTTACACAGCGCCCCGGACAGGGTTCCCTCGTCATGCATCTGCTGTAACAGCTGCTGGAAGTATTCATCCATTGCCGGAATATGTGCCGGATTCCCCCCGCCAAGCATGACGGCACCTGGCGTACGCAGGCCTTCACCCATATCTTCCATCAGGCGGGCAATGCCTGAATGGCGCGTAAATTTGTCCCCGAAAGCGGAAAAGCGCATAGCCTGTTAATCACTTGTTATATTCAAACAGACAACCACCTTAACGCTCCCGTCGGAGTGATGCAATCTTCACCGTCAGCGCCTGATGAAGTGCATTTTTCTGAGCGTGCACTGGCGCAAAATAAGAGGCAATATTTTCCGCTGGACAGGGTGCATTATGCTGCCCGCGTAAAAAACTATTTTTGCTGGAAACCGATGGTAATTTTCAAAATGTACCTCAGTGGCAGCAATTACCATATACAAAGCAGAAACATTATAACCATGGTTATAATTAATCAACTCATTAAAAACCCGCCTTTTTACCTCAATGAATGTTAAACGAACCGGGGTTAATGGTTAATTCATTCGCAGAGCCTGACTTTATAAATAGGCATGCTATAACATTTTCCGAAAACCCAGCCACCACCCTAACTGTCTGTTTTTTATTTATTATGACGGGCACAATGGCAAAGCAATAAATTATAATAATAACGCACGTTCTTATTTGAATTAATATCCGCTTTAGTAATTAAATAAACCGCCAGCGGTTTTTATATTTACATCATTAACCACTAAGTCAAATTACAGAATATCATAGCGCCTGGAACTTGATATTTAGTTGATGGGGCTGTAATTATTCGTTTTACGCAGATAATTCCCGGTTATTCGTCATAGATAAAACCTATCAAAATATGCGTTGTGATAGTTTAAAACGATTTAACAACATCTACTACCGAGTCTATATTTTCGTTGATTCCGAAAAAACATAACCCGATATCATTAATTTAGTCTTTTATTTTCAGATTTATAATCTACAACGCTGACGTATTTCCGGAGGGGAAATGAAAAGAATAATTCTTTCATCAAGTCTGATTTTTATGCCTACAATGAGCAGTAATGTGAATGCGGCAAATGGGAAAGTTGCTTTTACCGGAGAGATAATTCAGTCTGCCTGTCAGGTTGTTTCTGGCGACCGTGATAAACAGGTGTTTCTTGGAAAATACGCGACCTCAGCATTTCCAACGATAGGTTCGACGTCTGGGGCTAAAGCCTTTAGCATTAGCCTGGAAAAATGCGATGCGGGCAATTATACGTTACGTTTTGATGGCCCGACCCCTGAAGGTCAACCCAACCTGCTGGCGGTCAGTAAAGCAGTAGGGGTGGGTATTGAACTGTTGGCTAATAACGATAAACCGTTCCCAATTGGGCAGGTTACCGGTGATGACGCTCAATACCAGAGTGTCGCCAGCTCCAGTGATGCCTCAGGAACAACGACGTTCAACCTGCGTGCCAGGTATAAATCTTATCAGCAAAACGTTGTTGCGGGTGAAGCGAATGCGAATGCGACCTTTACCGTAGAATATAAATAACCATGATGAAAAATGATGCGACGATAGCGACGGTCTCAGCGTTTTTTAGGGTTTCTAAATCGAAATTGTTATTTATCTTTTTCACACTCCTGATGGCATTTTGCTTTTTCGCGGAAGCGGGGGTACAGATTGAAGCAACAAGAATAATTTACAATGCAGATTCGAGTTCAGCCTCATTATCCATTAATAATGACAGTGACGATCCTTATATGGTGCAGTCATGGTTAGACAATGGGGATAAAGAGGCGGCAAACAAAAATGTTCCGGTGGTGGTGACGCCACCCATACTGAAGCTTGCAGGTAACAAAGAGGCAATACTTCGGTTTATCTATTCCGGTAAGGGGCTTGCCACCGATCGTGAATCGCTGCTTTGGGTAAATGTACAGGAAATACCGCCCGCTTCGCGAGAAGAGAATGTTTTACAGGTTGCTATCCGTACCAGACTCAAACTTTTTTACCGACCTGTGAGTATTAAGGAGACGCTGCAGCATGAGGCAGCACGTTTGGTATGGCAGCGCAAAGGCAATAGTCTCAGGTTAGTGAATAACAGTCCCTATCACATAACGCTGAGCGCTGTCACTTTAGGCAGTACCGATAGCAAAAGGGTAAAGCTCAGTGAAGATATGGTGAAGCCGTTCAGTGAGCTCTCTCTGCCGGTACCACCAGGATTAATGAACGCTAAAAAACTCAGTTTCACTTATATAAATGACTACGGTGGTCATACAGAAATTAAAGATGTTGATATAAATTGATGGATTTCGAAGGACCAGGGTAATGGCGTGCAATATGATAAAATTAAGCCCGAAGGGGAAAACCATCAGGCTTTCTAATATCCTTATGGTCATTTCTCTAGGGCAATATACTCTACCCCACCCAGCCATGGCGGAAGATAAATTCAATTTATCGTTCATTCATGGTGATAATAATGCTATGAAGATCCAGTCAATGAGAGAGGGAGATGATATTGTACCGGGTAATTACCCCACTGATATTTATTTAAACAATCAAAGAGTGGACCACCGGATGCTCTCTTTTGCAAGAGAACAGCCACAATCAAAGATCCTACCCTGTATTACTGTCGGGCTTTACCGTAACTATGGTGTAATCCTCCCAGCAGAGGAAGGAGCTGCGAAGGAAGAAGCGTGCTTTGATATTGCCACCCAGCGCCCCGGTTCGACTCTTTTAGTCGACCCGGGCAAACAGAGACTAGATATTACCGTTCCCCAGCTGTTTATGGTTAATCACGCTCAGGGGGCCATACCTGTGTCCGTCTATGACGATGGCATCAATGCTGGCTTTGTAAACTACAGCTTTAGCGGAAACAGGAATGCCTATAACGATAATGCGAATCATAACGTTTCAGAGTACGCCTTTATCAGTGTTAATAGCGGTGTAAATATCGGAAGCTGGCGATTTCGTAATAACTCTGTTTATAGCAAGCGCTCATCCTGGTCAGGTAAAGGTAAAAATATTGCTTCCTGGGCTGAAACCGATCTCACTGCCTTGCGAAGCCGTCTTACGGTGGGTAAAACCAGCACCAGCAGTGACGTCTTCGACAGCATTCAGTTTATGGGCATTCAGATAAGCTCGGCGAAAGAGATGCTACCGGACAGCCTTACTGGCTATGCGCCGGTGGTACGCGGTGTTGCTACCTCTAACGCGCGGGTCGATGTCAGGCAGAACGGATACACCATTTACAGTACAAACGTCGCGCCCGGGCCATTTGCCATTTCTGATATTTACCCCAGCAATCTGAGCGGCGATCTCTATGTGACCGTTATTGAGGCAGATGGGACTAAAAACAGCTTTGTCGTACCTTATGCTTCAGTGCCCAATATGATACGCCAGGGGCAGTGGCAGTATCAGCTTACCGCAGGCAAATATCAGAATGGATTTACCGCCTATACGCCCGGTTTTATTGAGGCGACGGTTTCCCATGGCACAGGCTACGATTTAACGCCATATGGCGGCTTCATCGTTGCCGAAAACTATCGCGCTGGCGTTACCGGGCTGAGTAAGAGTCTTGGATCGCTGGGCGCGCTTTCATCAGCACTCTCTTTATCAGAGACCCATACGGTATCGGGTGACAGTAAAACGGGTACCGCTCTGAAGTTTATTTATGCAAAGTCTCTGGCAAAGACCGGTACAGAGTTTAAGCTGACCGGATCACGTTATCCTGGTAGCGGATACTATGAGTACGCTGATGCCGTAGCCGAACGCGACCGCTGGGAAAATGGTCGCTATAGGAACATCTACTGGGATAACCATAATTATTACGACGACTCAGCGGATAACACACAAGCTCACCGGCATGTTTATTATACCCGACACTTTAGTACCCGCAGGCAGAAAGTAGAAGTGTATGTGAATCAGCAGATTGCTGGAAAGGCGAGCGTTTTTATTAACGCCAGCGGTCAGAGTTATTGGGGGGCAAGCGGTATTGACCGGAGCCTCCAGATAGGACTTAACAATAGCTTCAGGGATATTGTGTATGGCCTGTTTATTCAGGATACGCAAAGTAACCATCATTACAATGACCGTAGCTTTAATCTTAGCCTTTCAATTCCCTTTAATATCGGGAAATCCCGAACCGTTATGGGTAATTTCAGTGCCAGCCACAATAAGGCAGACGGCAACGGATTCAATACGGGAGTAAGCGGTTCTCTGCTTGATGATAATCGCCTGAACTATTCCGTGCAGACGGGAAATACCCAGGGATCCAGCCCAGTTAATTCGGCAAATTTGGGCTATCAAAGTGGCATCGGGAACGTTGACGCAGGCTATAGCTATGGCGGCGGGACCCAACAGGAAACCTTAGGTCTCGCGGGGGGCATCGTCGTGCATTCAGGCGGTATTACGTTAACGCAGCCATTACAAAATACATTTATTTTGGTAGAGGCAAAGAATGCTTCAGGTACCCGCTTGGAAAATCAACCAGGCGTCGCTATCGATCCTTTCGGTTACGCCGTAATGACCTCTGCGGTACCATACCATCATAATCGTGTGGCGCTGCGCACTGCCGATATAAAAAACGGTGTGGATATACCTATCGCCGTAAAAGATATCGTCCCCACCTATGGTGCCATTGGTCGTATCAAATATAAAGCGTTCACGGGGCAGAGCCTGTTAATCCACAGCACAAATCGAAACGGGATCGTGCCGCCTCTCGGCGCGGCTGCTTTAAATTCGGAAGGCATCAGTAAGGGTATTGTGGGGACAAATGGCGATATTTTTATCTCAGGGGCCAGTGCAGGGGAGCGGATTTTAGTTAAATGGGGAGAGGCTAAAGATGAAAGCTGTCACTTTCTTATCCCTGACTTCAGAACTAAAAAAGGCGAGATAACCGCTGGATATCGTGAAACAACCCTCGTCTGCGCGAAAAATTAAGGGGATAACATGCACCATCTTAAAAATATTAGTAAATGGCCATTGTTTAGCCTGTTATTAATCCTTTCTTTGGGATATTCAGTAAATAGTTTTGCCCTGGCGTGCCGGGGTGAGTCGGGTAGTGTCAGACAGATTATCAATCTTGATAAGCCCATTGATGTTTCAACGGCAAATAAAGCGGCAGGTACGCTGCTGTGGCGTTCGCAGTCCTATACGTCCAAATTTACATGTACGGATGACCATTGGCACCCTGAGGGAGAGAACGCCTATCTGTACTGGGATCCTGCTAACGCAATGGGACGGATCCATAACTCGATTGAAGTGGGCGTAACTTATCAATCTATTGATATTAAACCGGTTAAAGGTGCTAAAAGTGACGTCGGGCCTGCTACCCGGTGCGTACGGTACAACAAGGGTTGCCATACACCCGCTGAGCCATTAACAGTGACCGTAACCTATTCCGTTTATATAAAATCGACAGGCAATCCGCCGCCTGCGGGGGGTAAAATCAATGACAACGGAACCTACTCTCTCTTTCAGGTGGATGGCGTTCTGGGTCTCAACTCGATTAGGGACAGTAATTTTAATGCTTATATTACCGGACTGGGGAATATAAAGTTTATTTCCTGCAACCCTAAAATCACGATCGCGGGTAATAACGGCAGTACCGTTGAATTTGGTCATATATCACGACTGAACGCGGTGGCGGGTAAAATCGAGAAGCAGGTGCCTTTTTCAATCCTTACCAGCCTGGTAGACAAGGATTCCGGACAGGATTGCCAGGGCGAGACGCTGGAAGCCAGCTTTAGTTCAACTTATCCAGTCAGGGATATGAGCGTTATATTACCGACTAGTAAAAGTGGGTTTGGTATCGTTATTTCCCAGGCAGAAACCCCCGGAAAGGCGATTCAAATGAACACACCTGTCCCTCTCGGTGTTATTAATGGCGAGGTTGTACAGAAGGATTTTTTCGCAAGTCTAAAATGGCTTAATACCAGTCCGCAGATAGGGCCTTTTTCTGCCTCGGCAAACGTGGATGTCACCTTTAAATAGTCGGGCTTTGCGTCAGTTTTTTTCAGGTTTTATCCGGGTGGCAGGTTTTAAAAAAAGCAGTTTCGGTTATTCGCATTAAAGGACATAAACCCAGTGCGGTAAATCTCCGGGAGGGATTTCCCCATGATTTTATAAGGTGATAACAATGACCAGACATGAATTTCTGCTGCACTTCCGCCGCTGTTCCAGGCTTGAAACGCTTGAAAAGGTGTATGAGCACCTTATCCATACCCGTCCAGCAATGCTTGTCGATATCATTGCCAGCGCATACGATCATCGTAAGGCCGAACTGGTCACCGGACGCCTGTACGATCGCGTCCCTGCGGCAGTGTGGACTTTTGTTAAATAATCTCTTTATCCCTTGCCGGGGCTGAGTGTGATGGGGCAAACGGGCAGCGTCAGAATAGCCCGGGCGGATCGGCGATCCCCCCGGAGAGGTGATTACCTCAGTACCTGCGGATTGACGCAATTTTTATCGACCCTGCCGGTCAGGGCGGTAATCAGGTTATCGACCGCATCCTTCGCCATGCCGTAGCGGGTTTCATGCGTGGCAGAGCCAATGTGGGGCAGGGCCACCACGTTTGGCAGCGTAAGCAGCGGTGAGTCAGCAGGAAGGGGTTCTTTCTCGAATACGTCCAGACCGGCAGCGTGCAGAGTGCCGTCGCGCAGCGCGGCGATCAGCGCCTCTTCGTCAACAACCGGCCCGCGTCCGGCATTAATCAGCACTGCGCCCGGTTTCATCTTCGCCAGCTGTTCGCGCCCGATCAAATGATGCGTCTCTTCGGTCAGCGGCAGGCTGATGCAGAGGAAATCAGACTCACTGAGCAGCCTGTCGAGATCGCACCAGGTGGCGTCAAAGCGCTGTTCGGCCTCTTCATGATGCCTGCGGGCGTTATACAGAATGGGCATACTGAAGCCAAGGTGAGCGCGCTGTGCCAGCGCCATGCCGATACGGCCCATCCCGAGAATGCCCAGCTTTTTATGGTGAACGTCAACCCCAAACCAGTCTGCGCCGATGCTGCCCTGCCACTCACCGGCTTTCACCCGATCGGCAACCTCAACCACGCGTCGTGCGGCGGTCAGCACCAGCGCCATCATGGTATCGGCGACGGTTTCCGTCAGCACGGTTGGCGTGTGCATCAGTACCACGCCGCGCGCGTTCAGGGCATCAACGTCGAAATTATCGTAGCCAACCGAGACGGTTGAGGCCGCGCGCAGCTTTGGCGTTTTTTGCAGGAATTCGGCGTCAACTTTGCCACCGGAGCCCAGGATACCCTCCGCCTGCGCGAACGCGTCGGCATGCCTGCTCAGCGTTTCCGGACTCAGGTCGCTGAGCTCGGTTACCGTAAAATGATCGTCGAGCTTTGCGCGTAAATCATCGGGTAAGGTCTTATACAACACCACTGAAGGTTTCATTCTTTGCTCCCTATTTGCAAAAGGTTGAGGATCGGGCTCAGGCATGTTTAGCGCCATTAGCCAGCGGTGGCTGAGTATTCGCGGCGGGCTTAACGATAAGCGTCAGCCACACGGAGATCAGCAACGACGCCCCCATAAATATATACGATGCAGAAGGGCTGCCGGTGGAGCCATTCAGATAGCCCACCACCCAGGAGCCGAGGAACGACCCCAGCGCGCCCATGGCGTTAATCAGCGCCATCGCCCCGCCGGCAACGTTGCGCGGCAGCATCTCCGGGATAATGGCGAAGAATGGTCCATAAGGGGCATACATTGCCGCGCCCGCTACCACCAGCAGCGAGAAGGAGAGCCAGAAGTGGCTGGCACCGATAAACCAGGAGCCTAAAAACGCCAGCGCACCAATCAGCAGCAGGGGCCAGACGAACAGTTTGCGATTTTGTAATTTGTCAGACGCCCATGAAACCACCAGCATGGCGATCGTGGCGGCCAGATAAGGCACGGCGGAAAGCCAGCCTGCCTCAACCATCCCCATCTGGGTACCGTTGCGCAGAATCGACGGCAGCCAGAGTACAAAACCGTATACCCCGATACTCCAGGTAAAATACTGCATGCACAGAATAATGACGTTACGGGATTTAAAGGCTTCGCTGTAGTTGCGCACCGCCTTGATATTCTCCTGCTCCTTTTGCAGCTGCGCCTGCAAAGCAGCCTTTTCGTCGGCGCTCAGCCATGTTGCCTGTGCCGGTTTATCCTGCACCATAAACCACCAGGCTACCGCCCAGATCACCGCCGGAATGCCCTCAAAGATAAACATCTCCCGCCAGCCGAAGGCGTTAATCAGATAGCCAGACACCACCGACATCCACAGGACGGTGACCGGATTACCCAGAATAAGAAAGGTATTGGCGCGGGAACGCTCGGATTTCGTAAACCAGTTGCTGATATAGATAAGCATGGCGGGCATGACGGCGGCTTCCACTACGCCGAGGACAAAACGGATCACCGCCAGCATCGGGATATTACTGACCATACCGGTCAGCGAGGCGCAGACGCCCCACAGAAGCAGGCAGACAAACACCAGTTTCTTGACGCTGCGGCGCTCTGCATACACCGCGCCAGGGATCTGGAAGAAGAAATAGCCCAGAAAAAACAGCGCGCCCAGCAGGGATGACATGCCTTTGGTAATGCCGAGGTCATCGTTGATCCCCGCTGCCGACGCAAAGCTGAAGTTCGCTCTGTCGAGATAGGCCAGGCTGTAGGTAATAAACACGATGGGCATGATATACCACCAGCGTTTAGGCGCGATTTTACTCTTTTCCATCGTAATACCTCTTGAGTGAGGGGCTAACGCCGGCTGTGTCACTGAGTGAGTTAAGCGTTATTTTCCGGGTATCAATAGCTGTCACCCAGCGCGTCGCGGGTCGGTAAGCCTTCACTGTCACCGATGGCCTGAATCGCCAGTGAGCCGATTTTATTGCCACGCCGGATAGCCTGCGGCAGCGTTTTTCCTTCCAGCAGGGCGCTAATGACGCCAACCGCAAAGCCGTCACCGGCCCCCACGGTATCCACCACGTTGTCGGTTTTAATCGCTTCAACGACGCCTTTTTCGCCCTGCGAGGTCTTGTACCAGGCACCGTCGCAGCCGGTTTTCACAATCACTGCTTTTACCCCCTTGTCGAGGTAGAAGTCAGCAATGGCTTCCGGCTGGTGGTGACCGGTCAGTATTTTGCCTTCGCTGATGCCGGGTAGCACCCAGTCGGCATAGCCCGCCAGCATATTAAGCTGTTTGACCATCTCGCGCTCACTCGGCCACAGCACCGGACGCAGATTAGGATCGAACGATATCGTTTTGCCTGACTGCTTCATCTGCTGCGCAGCGTGCTCTGACAACGCCAGGGATGAAGCCGACAGGGCTGCCGACACGCCGCTTAGGTGCAAATGGCGGGCAGCACCAAAGTAGTCACGGTCAAAATCATCCACGGAGAGATGGCTTGCGGCCGATCCTTTACGAAAATACTCAACCAGCGGGTCGGAACCGTCATCAACCTTCGACTTCAGCTGGAAGCCGGTAGGAAAGCGATCGTCCGTCGTAACCCGGCGGTAATCAACGCCCTCTTTTTCCAGCTGCTGGCAGATGAAACGAGCAAACGAGTCATTGCCCACGCGGCTGACCCAGCCAACCTTCAGCCCCAGTCTGGCCAGGCCGATGGCGACGTTAAGTTCGGCACCGGCAATACGCTTAACGAAGCGCTCAGCCGCTGCGAGGTCCCCGGTATCGCTGGCGACAAACATCGCCATCGCTTCGCCAATTGTGACCGCATCGAGCGTGCCGTTTTTATGGGTGGTCATCGGTTATTCCTTTCGCAGCAGATCAACGTAGTGTCGGGTGATGGCAACCAAATCATTGCCCACCAGGGGGAATTCTATCGCGCGCGGCACATCGCCAGGCAGCCGCGCCAGGGTTTCACGCCAGAGGTTATCAGCCTCATCCAGCGCAATGGCGCGCCAGCCTGATTTATCTGCCACCGCCGCCTTAACGTGGATATAGCGGACAAAGCGGCTGAGGCGCGCCGCCGCGGCAAGGGGATCGTCTCCGACCCACAGCCAGTTGCCCATATCGAAGGTCATGCCCGTTTCATTCTGCGCGCCCCCGCCGTCGTTAAACCAGCCCTCCAGCGCAGCAAGTTTGCCCTCACCGGTCTGATCGTTTTCCACTAACAGTTCAACCGGCTGCCCGGAAAGATGCTGCTGTAGCTGCTGACGACATACATCACGCGGGTAGTGCCCCAAGGCGTATTTTAGCCGCTGCGCGCCTAACTGCTGCGCCTCCGCAAGATGGTGGTCGATATGCGGGTTAAGCTCACCCTGCGCGGTAAACAGCGCTTCCGGCACCGAATAAACGGCCTTAAGTCGCGCCTGGGCAATGGCGGCACCTGTTTCAGCCAGATGATTCAGGGCCTCTGCCGTAAAAAGCTCACGGCGGATCTCCACGCCGTCTGCACCTGCCTCCGCAACGATCGGCAGTAAAGCCTGCTGGCCACCCCGTTGTTCAACACACTCGCGGCCATAGGCAGCGGTTACCACTATTATGTCTCTTTTCATCGCATTCTCCTGGCTCAAACGGCCATGACGTTACAAAAACGTTAAATGGAACCGGTTCCAAAGCAAAGGAGAAGAGTGTGGTTTTATGATCGCGCTCACGATGTAAACAATTTAATTTAAGGAAGTTCTGAAAAGCAGAGCGGGGTGGCGTTCGGGGTGATTATCAGGGATGTGAAGGTGCGGCACATAATATTTTTTGTGCAGGAAATCTTCCAGTCTTTAATGCTTTATTTACGTGCTGGAAGGCCTTCTGGAGCAACAGACAGGGTTGAATCCGGTCGAGATTATGACGGACACAGCCGGTGCCAGCGACGTTATTTTTGGTCTGTTCTGGCCGCCGGGATATCAGTTTTCTCCGCGGCTGGCGGATGCCGGAGAAGTCATATTCTTGCGGATCGATAAAAGCGTCCATATACGGCGCACGGGATGAACTGGCAAGAGGATATGTGGAGTTACCCAGAATTGAAAGTCACTGGGATGAAATGATGCGGGCTTCCTGTTCCCTGAAGCAGGGCATAATCCACGCATAGGAGCTTATCGGGGTTTGAGGTGGTGCGGTGAACAGGTGTTATGGGCTTAGAACTAATAGTTGCAATGTGTCTGTTTTCCCTTTCCCTATGCAATTTGAGCAAAGATGTAATTTTTCGCATTTGCGATTAGTGACATCCTCATACAAGTATGATTTGCACTCATAGAGCCCAGGGTGTTCTGAGTTTTCTCCGATATTCCAAATTTTTTCGAACTTGGCCGGATGTTCTGTTTTCGTAACAGTTTTACTGTTGTTATACACTGGCATTCCGCTTTCTTTTCATGCCAATAAGATGGGTGAATTTACCCATAATATAAATGTGGTCTTTTGAAGGTATTCCAAGCCTTCGATTGTTGATTGTCGTCACTTTTTGGGCAGGCCATGCGTATCCCGATCGCTTTTTTGAGCGATTCAACGTAAGGGTTATTACCCGCCGCGAATAATTTGGCTTAGGAATGGCGGCGAGTATGATGCGGCTATTGTCAGCCGGTGATGCCGTGAGCGTCCCCGCGCTGGCCGAGGATTGCACACAACAGGGAAGACATTTTATGTCAGCAATACTACCAAAAATCAGTTATCCGGTGCCGTCGAACAGGAATGGCACCGAGTTTTCCTCAGCGGAAGACCTGCTCGCCGTCCTCGGCGGCGAAAGTTCGGGGCAGTATCTGGTGGGGAGTCAGGGGATGTGGCACGGGGGCATTCACATTACGGATGCAACGGTGCCGTGGTGTGCGTTGAGCACCGACAGCGAGGAGGAGAAGGCCTGTCTCCGGCAGCCTTACAAAGGGGAGCAGTTTATCCGGTGCATGGCGGACGGCGAAATCGTGGCCTTTCGGGTGTGCAGGGATTACGCGAGCGAGGCCATTCCCTGGCGGGATGAGCATTTGCATCTGTCCACCTCCTTTGTGCTGGTCAGGCACCGGATTCAGCCGGGCAATACGCCCGCCAGCGGGCTGACGTTTTACACCCTGTACATGCAGCTTGCCCCCTTTGCCGCGTACGCCCCGCTGGGTGGGGTGCTGGAACGAAAAACCAGGGGCACTCAGCGCTACTACGCCAGCGCGGACGACGTACTGGCCGGGAAGGCCGGCGGCACGCTGGCGAAAGACACGGTTGTCACCCTGAGCAACAATATCATTACCCGCCACAGCGACGGCCGCCAGTTCACGGAGGTGACGATGGCCGCAGAGATGAAGAACGCGGCGGGCGTCACGGTGCCGGCCGGGACGAAGGTCTGGACGGTGTCCGATCAGGGCTTCCTTATATCCGCCGCGCCGTCAGTCCCCGCGCCTTCATGGTGGGCTAAATGCTCGCCGGCCTACGGTTCGCAGCCGGCCGGCAGCGTCAACTGCACCGCCCGCACGAACTGGCAGTATTACCTGAGCAGTGACGACGTGCTGCAGGGGAAAAAGGCGGGTGCGCTGACGGCGGGCTTCCCGCTGACGTATGAGCCGGGCAATACCGCGCAGCAGGTGACGCGCCCGGGCAAAACCCCTGACGGGGCTTCACGCGCGTTTAGCCTGGTCACGCAGGGGCGCGACGTGGGCAAGCTGAAAAAGGGCGACCGGGTCTGGGTGGTGTCTGACGGCGACAGCCTGACGCCTCAGACGGTGACGGCCTCCGGGGGGCATCCGGTGTTTGGTGACGTGGTGGTGCCGTCCGTGCCCGTCGCGATTAGCGGCGGCGACAGCATCGGGCATATGGGTTTTTACCAGCTGCCGGAGGAGAACGGCAAGCGGTCACGCTATCAGGTGCATATCGAGTGCCTGAGCATGGACGACAGTCTGCCGGCGTTTCTGACGAACCCGGAGCACGCGGGCGAGCAGTCGCCGGCGTTCCTTAAGTACCCGGAAGGCGCGACGCTGTTTGCCAAAAATAGCGAAGGCGAGATGGCGGACAGCACGCGCAAAACGAAGGCGCCGGGCATTCTGACGCTGAGCAAGGTGCCGGTGCTGGAGGCAGACGGTCAGCCGGCGTATTACCAGATACGGCCTGAAGGGGGCTGGGTTGCCGCCGCAGATGTTCAAAAAATCTCGCAGTATGCGCTGGCAGACCGTGGATTTGTGACGCTGAACAAGGCCGGGGCGAGCTTTGACCTGATAAACGGCACCCTGCAACCGGATAACATCGTGAAGGTCATTCTGGAGCAGTTGAAGGCGGCCGCGCAGGCAGAAACCCGGCCGGCCTATGCGCTGAATCAGTATAACTACCAGCGGCTGCTGGAGCAGATTGACAGCAACAAGGACGGGCATTACTCGATTGAAGAGTATCTTCAGGCTATCCACATTGTTTCTTACCGCGACCGTCTGCAACGCATTATCGCGAAACATGCCAGCGAGTGGTATTACGGCAAGGATGATCCGCTGTGGAAGACGTATCTTGATACGCTGAAGACGGACGGTGCGCTGTGGAAAACCTACCTTGAAGCATTTATAGATAAAATGGCGTGGATGAAGCAGGTACAGGGCATGGGGCCGGAGCCGTGGCATATGCATCCGGTGACGTTCTTGGATGCGATAACCCCTAAGGGGGGGCTTATCACTTTGGCCATGCTTAGAAAAATATGGGTTGATAGCCGTTATGCCAGTGATGATACGTTGCAACAGGTAGCGACTGAACTAAACGCCAATTTAGATTTGTGTCATTTGAACAGTGAATTCCGGTTGTACCACTTTATGGCTCAGGTTCGTCAGGAGGCGGGGGCTAACTTTTCTATTAGTGAAAACTTGAATTATGCGCCAGCTGCGTTGCCTGTTTTCTTCTCGTATTATCGACGAAATCCAGCTGAACAAGAATTGGATGGGCGTACATCCTCCCATGCGGCAAATCAGGAAAATATTGCTAATAAAGCCTATGGTGGAAGAAATGGTAATAATATGCCAGGAGATGGGTGGCGTTATCGTGGGCGTGGTATGAAGCAATTGACTGGAAGGAGTAATTATAAAAAATTCACTGAATACCATGTGTTGAAATGGGGTGGTGATATTGATTTTGTAAACAAACCGGAGTTGCTGGCAGATGATATAAAGTATGCGGTGAGATCTGCTCTAGCTTTTTGGGATGATAATGAAATATATATTCAGGCTGATAAAGGATACTCCTTAGATGTGTCTTTGGCTGTTACAAATATAGTGAATAGCGGACTTTCATTGGATGAGAAAAAATTAAGATATGAAAATCTGGAAGATTTTTTAGCTAGAAAAATCTTCCAAGGTGTTTATTGATTAATCATCAATGGCTATAAGTGCGCCAACCTCACTTCCCTTTATACAATCAAGGGAAGTGAGGTCCCTTCCATCTTTCATCACAGTTAGTGAAGTTTTTGGGATTTGTTCGTCAGCTATTCGGTCAACGCTTGTTGTTAATCTGTAGCTATAAACCCCATTATTTATTTCAATTGAATTAGTTAAATATCTCCCTGATGAATTGCCTATATTTATATCAAGTTGTTCTTTTTTTCTTTTTAATTCAATATCAGGAGGAAGGTTATTTTTTCCAAAAGAATATGTAATGTACTCCAAGTCTTTGTATAGGCTGACGTGCTTTTTGTTTTTCATGTCGCATTTGAATATCAAATCATTTGCAATTACATTAAAACTTAGTGTCATTAATGTAATTAAAATGACCGTGGTTGTTTTTTTTAACCTCATGATTAATTCACCCTATTGTTATAAAGAAATCCATTATCTCTTGAGAATTTTTAAGTTTACGAACAATGCGACGTATTTTAAATCGAAAGTTGGTGTTTAGTGTACGTCTTTCTGTCTTAAATGAGACCGAAGCCGAGTTGGTCCTCATGTTGGGATTATTAAGAAAGGATCTCTTGAGATCCTTTCTTTCTGCGCGTAATCTCTTGATCAAAAAAGAAAAAACCCGCCGAGAGGCGGGTTTTTAAGCCAGAACCTTGAGCTGGGGTTCTATGCCGGAACCTCAGAAAATTCCGTCACCAAGCTAAAGACTCACATGTTTTGCATGATGTTAAATAAATTACAGGTTATATGACCGATTTCAGCATCAAAATGAGTGTTTTGAACATTGTCACGCAACTGGTCGTTTTGTAACAACCCCGCAGTTACTGGGTGCAGAAAAATCCAGGTTTCCGTCGCAGAACCCCTGTATGTCCGAACAGCGCACCAAAATGCTGACCCTGCGGGTGACTGTTGCCGAACACGTCGCGTTGCTCGACCGCTGCGACCGTCCGCGCCTGGCGGAATGGATGCGTTCGGTGTGCCTGGGCGAACCGGTGGCGAAAAAACGCCGCCGTCCGCCCCCGGCCGTTGACCCGGCGCTGCTGCGGCAGCTCTCCGGGCTGGGTAATAACCTGAACCAGATAGCGCGACAGGTGAACACGGCCACCGTCGCTGGCGGTGCACTGCCAGCCGTGCACATCTGCGCCGGTCTGGCGGCCATCGAGCGGGAGTTGCGGCGGCTGCGGGAGGCGTACAGCCATGATCGTTAAATTCCACGCGCGCGGTACCGGCGCCGGCAGCGGGCCGGTGGATTACCTTTTGGGCGCCGACCGGCAGCGCGAGGCGGCGGTGCTGCTGCGGGGAAGTCCGGAGGACGTCGCGGTGCTGATTGACGCCAGCGACTACGCCAAAAAATACACGTCCGGGGTGCTGTCGTTCCATGAATCCGACCTTCCCACGGATGCCAAAGAGAAGATGATGACCAGCTTCGAAAAGGCGCTGCTGCCTGGACTGGACGCCGATCAGTACGCCTGTCTGTGGGTTGAGCACCGCGACAAAGGGCGGCTCGAGCTGAACTTTGTGGTGCCGAACGTCGAGTTGCAGAGCGGTAAACGGCTGCAACCGTGGTTTGCCCCAGCAGTCCCACATCGACAGCCTGAAACAGGCGATGCTTCTACTAGAGCATAAAAAAGAGGCTTCGCCGGTGGAGGCTCTGCCTGTTCGTTCGTCCTGGTGGAAGTTCTGGAAATAGCGGCACTTGGATTTTACCCAGTGACTGTATTTCGGCATTTTCGCGGTGATATTTTGGTGAACCGAACTCCCTAACCCAATCCTGCTCAAGTTCCCTCAATTGCGTTCTAAACTTTCAGCCGGTTTAGGCAGGGTTATCCATGTTCAGAGGTCTAAAAATCGCCCTGAGGAGCGCTGAGACGCTTTTAGGGGGCATTTTGGTGGGTTAAGTCGGTGATTTAACATAAGGGGGTATTACCCGACCCAAAAAATTTGGCTTAGGGATGGCGGCGAGTATGATGCGGCTATTGTCAGCCGGTGATGCCGTGAGCGTCCCCGCGCTGGCCGAGGATTGCACACAACAGGGAAGACATTTTATGTCAGCAATACTACCAAAAATCAGTTATCCGGTGCCGTCGAACAGGAATGGCACCGAGTTTTCCTCAGCGGAAGACCTGCTCGCCGTCCTCGGCGGCGAAAGTTCGGGGCAGTATCTGGTGGGGAGTCAGGGGATGTGGCACGGGGGCATTCACATTACGGATGCAACGGTGCCGTGGTGCGCGTTGAGCACCGACAGCGAGGAGGAGAAGGCCTCTCTCCGGCAGCCTTACAAAGGGGAGCAGTTCATTCGGTGCATGGCGGACGGCGAAATCGTGGCCTTTCGGGTGTGCAGGGATTACGCCAGCGAGGCCATTCCCTGGCGGGATGAGCATTTGCATCTGTCCACCTCCTTTGTGCTGGTCAGGCACCGGATTCAGCCGGGCAATATGCCCGCCAGCGGGCTGACGTTTTACACCCTGTACATGCAGCTTGCCCCCTTTGCCGCGTACGCCCCGCTGGGTGGGGTGCTGGAACGAAAAACCAGGGGCACTCAGCGCTACTACGCCAGCGCGGACGACGTACTGGCCGGGAAGGCCGGCGGCACGCTGGCGAAAGACACGGTTGTCACCCTGAGCAACAATATCATTACCCGCCACAGCGACGGCCGCCAGTTCACGGAGGTGACGATGGCCGCAGAGATGAAGAACGCGGCGGGCGTCACGGTGCCGGCCGGGACGAAGGTCTGGACGGTGTCCGATCAGGGCTTCCTTATATCCGCCGCGCCGTCAGTCCCCGCGCCTTCATGGTGGGCTAAATGCTCGCCGGCCTACGGTTCGCAGCCGGCCGGCAGCGTCAACTGCACCGCCCGCACGAACTGGCAGTATTACCTGAGCAGTGACGACGTGCTGCAGGGGAAAAAGGCGGGTGCGCTGACGGCGGGCTTCCCGCTGACGTATGAGCCGGGCAATACCGCGCAGCAGGTGACGCGCCCGGGCAAAACCCCTGACGGGGCTTCACGCGCGTTTAGCCTGGTCACGCAGGGGCGCGACGTGGGCAAGCTGAAAAAGGGCGACCGGGTCTGGGTGGTGTCTGACGGCGACAGCCTGACGCCTCAGACGGTGACGGCCTCCGGGGGGCATCCGGTGTTTGGTGACGTGGTGGTGCCGTCCGTGCCCGTCGCGATTAGCGGCGGCGACAGCATCGGGCATATGGGTTTTTACCAGCTGCCGGAGGAGAACGGCAAGCGGTCACGCTATCAGATGCATATCGAGTGCCTGAGCATGGACGACAGTCTGCCGGCGTTTCTGACGAACCCGGAGCACGCGGGCGAGCAGTCGCCGGCGTTCCTTAAGTACCCGGAAGGCGCGACGCTGTTTGCCAAAAATAGCGAAGGCGAGATGGCGGACAGCACGCGCAAAACGAAGGCGCCGGGCATTCTGACGCTGAGCAAGGTGCCGGTGCTGGAGGCAGACGGTCAGCCGGCGTATTACCAGATACGGCCTGAAGGGGGCTGGGTTGCCGCCGCAGATGTTCAAAAAATCTCGCAGTATGCGCTGGCAGACCGTGGATTTGTGACGCTGAATAAAGCCGGGGCGAGCTTTGATTTGATAAACGGCACCCTGCAACCGGATAACATCGTGAAGGTCATTCTGGAGCAGTTGAAGGCGGCCGCGCAGGCAGAAACCCGACCGGCCTATGCGCTGAATCAGTATAACTACCAGCGGCTGCTGGAGCAGATTGACAGCAACAAGGACGGGCATTACTCGATTGAAGAGTATCTTCAGGCTATCCACATCGTTTCTTACCGCGACCGTCTGCAACGCATTATCGCGAAACACGCCAGCGAGTGGTATTATGGCAAGGATGATCCGCTGTGGAAGACGTATCTGGACACGCTGGCGACGGACGGTGCGCTGTGGAAAACCTACCTTGAAACATTTATCGATAAAATGGCGTGGATGAAGCAGGTGGAGGGCATGGGGCCGGAGCCGTGGCATATGCATCCTGTGACGTTTTTGGATTCCATAAAAAATATAGCTTTCATTTCATTAGCGGAAGCAAGAGTTCGAGCATTTATGAGAATGCTTAGAGTCGGAGAAGGGACTATTGGTGATAAAGGATATGAAACCTTATTTGGAGGGCAATCATTTGTTAAAGATTACCATAAGGACTTTAGCGACCACCCTAAAGTATCTATTACCAGAAGTGGATTAACTTCCTCTGCCGCAGGAGCATACCAAGTCATGGGGTATTCATGGGATGATCGTCAGATGGTTGCTGCAAGAGTAAAATATGGAATAAGTGATTTCACCCCATTATCTCAAGATGAGTTTTGTGTGATTATATTTAAAATTAAAAGAAAAGGATCTCTTGAGAAAATAATGACGGGTGATATAAGCGGCGCCTTAGATCTCTTGAGCTATGAATGGGCTAGTCTTCCACCAGGTCGATACGGGCAGCCAGCTAAGACGAGAGATGAGGCTATGCGGTTGTATGACGGTTACTTGAAAGATGAGTTAGACGGTAAGACCGACCTTCACCTCCCAGTAGGTTATATCTTAAATGTATCAGAGGGATAAATAAATGCGCTGTTTTTTTATTTTATTATTGGCTATTTCATTTACATCCAATGCTAGCGATAATTTAGGTTTATGGGCAACCACTTGCAACGATGATGGTTTTTATTTCCCTTTTGAACAAAAAACATCTTCATTAGTTGTCAACGACAATCAGATTGTAATTTCTGTACACTCTGTAATCAAAGATGGTTTTGTTGATGTTTATCTTGATGGCCCATTAGATCTTGGGCGCGGAGGGATGAATATAAAATGGGATGATATAGATAAAAGCAAGAAAATTGCCGAGTTAGAATATAAAAATAAATCTGGTAATTTAAAATGGTTTGGTTTTTTTGATAAGAAAAAAAATAATTATTTTTGGACCGGAGACCCTGATTTTGTCCAGTCATACTCGCATGATGGAATAGTAAATATGACAAAATGCGAATAATTTATTAATGGATCAGTTGAGATCCTTTTGTTCTGCGCGTAATCTTCTGCTCAGAAAAGAAAAAACCCGCCGAGAGGCGGGTTTTTAAACCAGAACTTTGAGCTTGCAACTCTCGGATCTGGGCGGTAACTGGACTTTAGCGGGAACAGTCACCAAATTTGTTCTTTCAGTTTAGCCGCTACAGGCTGATTTATTCAAGCGTAATGTACATACATTGTTAATACGTTTCCCCGACATTCCCGCACTGTTCCCGTTACCAATGGCTACCGCCACTGGCGATTTTTCGTGTCTTTCAGTGTTGGACTCAAGATAATAGTTACCTGAACGGGCGCGGTAATCGGACTAAACGGGGAGTTCGTGCATATAGTCCAGCCTGGAGCGAACCACCTAACAGGAACCGGGGTTTGAAGCCCAATGGAATGGAAACTTACGTTAAGAGCGTAAATATATGATTTTACTTATATACTTATGGCATTATCGGTCAGATTTACATTGATTTGATTACCGGTTTTATTAACACAGGAGAGGCCAAAAACCGCATGGCTACTGGCATCAACAGAAAGAGGAAACAAAAACTCTCGTTTTCTTTACTCGCCTGTTCTGCTCAAAAAATGCACTTAGTGTACAGTTTCGTACGGTTGGGCTTCAAACCCCTAAACCAAGACGCGAAAACACCACACTGTACCGACGATGCAGGATAGACAAAGCCGCTGCGCCACTAACTCCGCCAATTACGCCACCAGTTTTCTTCCCAATATTACGTTCTCGCACACTGTTTGATTTACAGTTCGGACATGAAGGCATGTTATCAGCCATCCCCCTTTTAAGACTCAATAACCACTCGAATTATCGTGTTATTTTGTATAAAAAGTAAGATCCCTTATAGGGGGCGAGAGCCAACCGTACGAAAATGTACGGTAAAAAGGGAATTATCATCTGAAAGATCGATTGGTAGACAACGTTGTCCGATAAATGCCTTTTTTCGATTAAAAATAAGCCATTTCGAGAGCGATTTACACGTCAATTATATTTCTATATATCAGGTAGTTACTGCGTAAAAGTGCATTTTCGCTTTGTTGGGCCTAAGACTTCTAATTTTGTCCATCTGAATTCCACCCTGACGTCATCGGCGAGTTGATCTAAGGATGCTTAGTGGCTCAATAACGCAAAGTAGCGGGCAGAGAGCCGACCCTAATCCGGGCTGGCCCTCTGCCGCAGAGAGGCTAAACCTGAGCGGCGGCAATTCGCGCATTTAGCGTTTCACTGATCCTGTCGACCAGCGGCTGCATGCTTTCTCTGCTGCGCGTGTCGCGCGGCGCATCAACGTCAAACACATCGGTTATGGTGCCCGGTGTGCCGGTCAGCAGGTAAATGCGATCGCAAAGCGCCACCGCTTCTTCCACATCGTGCGTGACCAGCACCATAGATTTGGTCTGGATCTGGCGCCGCTCCCAGAGATCAATCAGATCCTGCCGCAGCTTGTGGCTGGTATAAATATCCAGCGCAGAGAATGGCTCATCCAGCAGCAGTAGCTGAGGTTCTACCGCCAGCGCACGCGCAAAACCGATTCTCTGGCGCATGCCGCCGGACAGCTCCTTTGGATAAGCCGCGGCGTAGCCGGACAGCCCAATTAGCTCAATCATATCTACCGTACGGCGTTCAATCTCATCCACGGGTAGCCCCTGGGCCTGGAGGCCAAAGGCGATGTTGTCAAACACGGTCAGCCAGGGAAAGAGTGCAAACGTCTGGAAGACCATACTGGTATCACGGCACGGCCCTGTTACCGGCAGGTCATTGCAGACGATAGAGCCAAAGCTGGGATCGACCAGCCCGGCAATCATGCGCAGCAGGGTGGATTTACCCGATCCTGACTTGCCCAGCAGGGCGACGATTTCGTTTTCGGTCACCTCCATATTGATATTTTCCAGCACCGGAAGCGCCTGGCTCCGATCTTTCTGAAACGATTTAGAGGCATTTTTGATTTCTAAAACAAGATGGCAATTTTTCATTGGGTCTCTCCCAGAGAAACAGTTTCCTGAACGTATCAGTCGAATTTGAAGCGAGTCTCGGCATAGCGATAAAGCGGCTGCCAGATAAAAATCACGCAGAGGGCCACCATCAGGCACATGGCGATACAGCCCAGGGCGGCCTCCGGATTCTGGCCAGCTTCGGTGGTGGTGGAGATAAAGGCTCCCAGACCCGTGGTTTTAAGCGTGACGCTTCCCCAGTTGAGCACCTCCGCCGCAATCGCGGCATTCCAGGCACCGCCGGCGGCAGAAATAATCCCTGTCACCAGATAGGGGAAAATGGCGGGCAGGATATATTTGGTCCACCACATCAGACCGCCGACGCGAAATACCCTGCTGACCTCCACCATCTGGCTGGGGATCATGGAGGTGCCCGCAATCACGTTGAACAGGACGTACCACTGCGTGCCCAGCATGATCATCGGTACGGTCCAGACGTCCAGGCTCTGGTGCCACGTCAGAATGATGACGGTGATCACCGGGTAAAAAACATTTACCGGAATGGCCGCCATTATCTGGATAATCGGCTGGAAAAAGCGTACCAGCTGCGGGCGCAGGCCGATCCAGACGCCAATTGGCGTAAAAATAACAATACTCAGCAGCATCGCGCTGATAACGCGGGCGGCCGTCAGGCCCATCCAGGCAGGAAACTCAGGCAGGTATTGCAGAGGCAGGTAAAGCCATAGCAGGTAGCTGCTGTAGAGAGAGGCCACCACGATGGCGAGATACCACAGGCTTGCCCATAGCCAGTTCATCAGCGACAGGAAAGAGAACAGGCTATGCAGTTTGAGCCGATACCAGGCTTTGGGCAGAACAAACAGCCAGAAATGGCAGAATTTGCTACCCAGACGTCCCAGTAGTTGCCCGGTGGCGGAGCGGGTCAGGCAGTCATAAAACCAGGAGGAGGGCTGCCGTGCAGAAGAGACATCTTCATACTTAAACTGGCTGGCGAAGCGAACCAGCGGGCGGAACAGCAGCTGATCCAGCACTACGATATTAACGATAAGCGCGAATACGCCCCAGAGAACGGCGTGAACGTCTCCGTTGCCGATCGCGACCCCCAGCCATGAACCGACCCCGGGCAGGTTGATATCGTGGCTGCCAATGGTCAGCATTTCTGAGGCGGTTAGCGCAAACCAGGCGGCAGACTGGGATACCATCGTATTCCACAGCAGGCCAGGAAAAGAGTAGAGAAAGCCCAGCCGCCAGAAGCGCTGCCAGGGATTACAGCGAAATGCCGAGGTGACTTCGGTCAGCTGGTGCGGCACCACGCGCAGCGTCTGGTACATGGTTAGCATCATATTCCAGGCCTGTCCGGTAAAGACGGCGAAGATTGCCAGCCCCTCCAGACCCATCACGCTGTGTGGATAGAGGTTAAGAAAAAACACCGTCGTAAAGGTTAAAAACCCCACGAGCGGCACGGACTCCATAAAGTTCACAAAGGGCAGGATCACGCGGCGCATGGCGACAAACTTTGCGGCAAGCACGCCGAAGACAATGGAAAATAGCAGCGAGTAGAGTAATCCCAGCATCAGACGCATGGTGGTGCGCAGGCTGTAATAGGGTAAGTCCTTATAATTCTGGCTGAGTTCAGGCAGAGAAGTGCCATTAAAAGCGACGTGCATCCCCTGCCAGGCATAGATAAATAAGCCGGTAATCGCAAGGAGGAGCGTAATGACGATAACATCGTTGAAGATAGATCCTTTTGGATGTATCCTGTTATTTATATGCTGCATGTAGATAAGCTCTTAGAGAATAAAAATAACCCGGTGAGGTATTCCATAGCCTGTTTACGGTAAATAGCGCGCACTTCACTAAGCCCTGTTTAATTCAGGGCTTACTCAGATGCAGGTATTCACCGCACTACCGGGTACATCAGCTTCAGGGCGAGTTAATTGCCAGGCTCTGAATAGCGATGTACCCGATGATTAGCCATTCTTATCAGGGTAGAATGCTGTCAATATGCGCTTTAATGGCGCGCTGACGATTCTGCCTGAGCTGGTGCTTCAGGGTACGGTATGTATTTGAGATTCTGGAGATAACAGGCGTTATCAGCGCAGTGAAAGAGATCACGTCTGAATCCGAAAGGACAGGCAGGCGCGTATCGCTCCAGTGAGCGGAGATAACAGGTAACGCAGGAATTTTGAAAAGCATAATGCACCTCGATATAACAGTATCGAAATAAAGATAATCACTACCCCGGTTGCGGGGAAGTTATGTGCCGATTATCTCTACTGACACTATTAAGGTGCAGAGGATAATCAGCCGTGAATGACCAATCCCGACGGGGGTTCGTCGGCTATTTTATTAAACATAGTTTCCTCTCTGGACTTATTATTGACGCTCAGCAAGACTATCAGAACAATACTAAACCAAACATATACGTCAGGATGTTTAAGAAAAAATGAAACGCGTCGGGAAAACCGCTTTCCACTGCGAAGCATTATGATGCACGGCGTGAATCCATCCCGGCGCCTGCACTCGCGCATTGCTGCACCCGGTGGTCTGCCTGTCCACGGAGCGCGACCTTTCACACTTTCTGGAACAGTGATTTAGCGGCCAGCACTCCTCCCCCGGCAGGGTTACAGAGGGCTATGCTACCGCCTATACCACGAAAGTGGCCGCGCATTTGGGGCGAAGCATCAGCACCCGCGATGCGATGAGCATAAACAACGGGAACCATTGATAGATTATTGACACTCACTGGCAGAGGAAATAACGCTCCTCTTGTTAACTATTGCGAATCCGACGAGGGTGCGACAGGCAGGTCCGTTGGGTTTAGATGATGAAAGAGATATTAAGGGAAACGACATGCCTTCAGCTTCTCAGATTTTACGGCAGCTTTGCTGCATTCCCTCGAATCATTCTGAGGATAATGCATTAGATGAAATGGCCCGGCCCACATCTGTAAACCCGTTGCAGCAGCAAGGGTCGTCTGTTGCCCGTACGCCATCCTGTTCCACAGATAATGTGCACAATGTCTCGCCGGAGGAAAAGAAGCTTTTTGCCGATACCTTTAGCTTTCGTCATCCCGAATATGGCTCAGTCGATATTCATCGTGATAATAAAAAAGAAAGCGATCGGATAATAACGTTAACCATAAAAATGGATGATGAAAAACAAAAAAAAGGATGGAGTAAGGAGATGTATATATCCAACGAAGATCCGGAGCACCATGGCGATTCGACGGTAGGATACAGCGATATTTTTCTCCCAGAGAATATGCAAAATAAAGGAATTAGCCACCTTTTACACTATGCCGCTACAGATGCAGCATCGCGGTTAGGAGTGAAGAAATTTGTGATAGATAATGTCGTCAGTGTTGCGATGCATAGCGTTTGCGCACGTTTAGAAATGGAAGAGGATGGCCTCTCATTTGGCTCATACTCCGGTAACCCGGACAGTATAAAAGACAAGTGTAGCGAGAATATGCGCAGGAAAGGCTGGATCAGAAATATCAGTACGTGACGTGAAATTTATCCCGTGATAGAACACGGCCAAAATGAATATCAGTTTTTTCGGCCCTCTTTTAAGGTAAACCCTTTTTATAGGGCTTGAGGGCCAGTGGTCGAAGTTATCTCACAACGCTACTTGTTATTTAAATTTATGCTTAAAGACTAAGGGCAGAACTTCACCTCCTCAGTATTTAAAGTAGCATTTTTATTAGTGGATAAATCAACTACTGTTGCACTGTTTGGATTGGAATTATATTTGCTGTATTCAGCGGATATTTGATACTCATGATCTACTTCAGGCATGAAATAGTTAATGCTTTCGTAAAATGACGATTTTCCACTATAAGAAACATTTTCAGCTCTATTAATTATACCCAACAGTTTTCCTGCTGGGATCACGTATTCATTAACTGATGCATTACCAAAACTGCTTGAGTGTTTCATATTGATCTTTTTACTTGAGGAGACCGTCGTGTCACCTTGATTTACAAGAGACAACATAAAAAATGATGTTAATCTTCTTATTCCTGTTGGCTTATAACAATCTCCAATCTTGTCATAAATTCTTGCGCTTAAAACACCTTTATCAAGAACTCGTATTTTTGCAGAATCAGCGCCGCTGTAATCTTCCATGGCTCTATTCAAATTAGTTTGACATCCACTTGCGGAGCCAATTAAAAACAAAATTGCAATAGCTTTTATTTTCGTGGGGAGTGTATTTTTCATTTTAAACTCAAATAATAGATAGTTGATAAAAAAATTAAAACAAGTAATTCATTTCGATAGGTAATAACTTTAAGAGCAGCCTTGATCAAGGCCAGTTATCAACGAAAACCCTTTGTGCTATTCCTAACAACAGTATAGGCTGATTTTTAATCAGTTCTTTTGAACGGGTAGAGTATTCTTTGTTTTTCACCATACTTATTATACCAATGATACGATGACCATTAAGGGCGTAACGATAACCTGATTCGTTGAATTACAATTTCACCCAAAATAGGCAATTAGGATCGATAATAGACAACTTTAAATGCGTTTAATAGTATGCACCGAATCTTTCGCAGCAATTGTAATACGTAGTTATTGGAACGCTCGCTATAATATCACCTCATTAAGGTAAATGATATTATTATATAACAATGCGTCATAGTCTAAAATGCAATATTTTCTCCTGCTGAAGCGGGAAATGCAGTGTTTTCACCTGATTTTTTTAGATTAGTTATAATAACTTTATAGAATGCTCATCATCTCTGCCGCCCTTCTGATATTTTCCACCATCACCATCACCATCACCATCACCATCATGAAACTCATGTAATTTTAATTATTTTTATAAGATCGTAGTCGCTAACACGGCTCATCTTACTTCCGTTTCTTCCGGTTTAAACCGTTCCAGTTGATGAACGCGCAGCGCGCTCAGGCCATCTTCTGCTCTCATGAGGCGGGTCTTTAGGGGATAAATAAATGGCTATAAGCAGAGTAAGCGGTGCCCAATAACATGAAGATGCATGCTAAATACATTTTTAATCTAGGAGATAATTATTCGCCAGAACATTATCTGACCAGCAAGAAATTTGCTGCTTTTCAGGCCTTACGGCATCGTCCATCATGGCAAGCGCCGCAGTGCCCACCACAGATGACATCGGAAGTCGTGACCCTATATCGTGGAGCCGCGAATAATCAGCTCGCCGGGGTAAACCCGCTCCTGGGGCGCGCGCGTATCACCCTCTATACGGCGTATCACCATTTCCAGTGCGGTATAGCCGATTTGCCAGGTAGGCTGTTTCAGCGTGGTGATACCCACGCCGGCCAGCTCGGCCCACTCCAGCTCATCAAAGCCCAGTAGCCCCATTTGCTCGCCCCAGGTCAGCCCCAGGCGCTTCATCGAGCGGGCGACCTGAAGGGTTAATGCCCCATTTACCACCATCACGGCGCAGCGTTGGGCCGAATGGCGCTGATAGAAATCCCCCAGCACCCGGTCAAGCGCGGCTGCATCACCGAGTGCGATTTCGGCCTGTTCGGCCTGACAATCCGCATAGCGGGACATGGTCTGTTTAAAGGCCTGCAGGCGTTCGTGGCGGGTATTCACCATGCCGAGCGGCTCGGTCACAAACATTACCGTCCTGAAGCCACCGGCAATCAGGTGATCGGTAGCCATGGCGGCAGCCCCGGCGTTATCCAGACCGACCACGTCACAGTCAAAGTCAGGGATTTTGCGGTCAATCAGGACCATTGGCAGCAGGGATTGCTGAAGGTGGCTTAGCGCCTCTTCGCGCATACCGACTGCGTTGACCACAATCCCCTCGACCTGATAGCTGCTCAGCAGATTCAGGTAGTGCTGCTCCTGATCCACTTCATTATTGGTATTGCACATCAGCAGCGTAAAGCCCTGCGCCCGGCAGGCGGATTCAATGCCGTTCATCACGTCAATGGAATAGGGATTCGTAATGTCGGCGATAATCAGCCCAATCAGCCGGGTGCGGCCACGCTTTAAGCCCCGCGCCATCTGGCTTGGCCGGTAGTTCAGTTCAGCGATAGCAGCTTCTATCCGCTGTTTTAGATCGGGGGAGAGGGCGTGCTGTTCACCGTTCAGATAGCGCGAGACGCTGGTTTTCCCGGTTTTAGCAGCGCTGGCAACGTCGCTAATAGTAGCGCGTGCGGCCTTACGGTTCATGGCGGTCCTTGGGCATTGGGGTATAACAAGCCTGGCCTCAGCTTTTACTGACGCGATTCATCTACTGTAGTTCGAATAAAGGCAGTTTGAGCGGGTCATCATAAAGCATAAGCGGTATCCCGCCCATCTCTCTGCGTCAGCCTGGGGTAACGGAGCCTGAGCAGCGCGGGGTTAAAGGGCAGAGAAGGTACAGTGGGGAGCAGAGAACCGGGCCATAGCGGAGCGGCCCGGTTTTCAAAGGTTACTGCAGCGGGCTGAGCGTAATCTCTACCCGGCGGTTCTGCGCCTTGCCATCAGCACTGCTGTTAGACGCGATGGGGTTATCCGGCCCTCTGCCGATGGTGCGGAGACGACTGGCGGCTACGCCCTGAGTGATCAGCGAGCTGGCTACGCTGTCCGCGCGCTGCTGGGAGAGCGTCATGTTTAGCTGACGCGATCCGCTGCTGTCTGTATAGCCCGCCACGTTAACCGCAGTTTTTGGATACTCTTTCAGCACCATGGCGACGCCAGTCAGGGTGTTAGCCCCGGCCGGTTTCAGGCTGCTGCTGCTGCTGTCAAAGGTGACGTTATTTGGCATGTTCAGCACGATATTATCGCCCTGACGGGTCACGCTGACGCCGGTTCCGCGCATCTTGTCGCGAAGCTTGGCTTCCTGCACATCCATATAATAGCCTGCGCCGCCGCCCAACGCTGCACCGGCTGCTGCGCCGATCAGTGCGCCTTTGCCGCGATCCTTTTTTGATGAGGAGAGCATGCCGACGCCCGCGCCTAATGCGGCGCCCAGACCGGCACCCACGCCGGATTTCCCTGCTTCACGCTCACCGGTGTAAGGGTTAGTGGTACAGCCCGAGAGGGCAAGTGTGCCGCTCAAAACCAGAGCGAGGGTGATATAACGCTTTTTCATTTTCTTTCTCTCTCAAAACACAGCGGCAGGCCATATGGCCTGTAAAACGCCGATTATGAACGGGAAATGTGAGAATAAAACGGTTTAATCTTCTGAAAATGTAAGGATGCGCTACCTGAGATTATCGGGATGACGAAAGCAGCCAGTGGTATGGTCGTTGATCAGCCCGCAGGCCTGCATAAATGAGTAACAGGTGGTCGTGCCCACAAATTTGAAGCCTCTCTTCTTCAGCTGCTTTGACAGGCTGTCAGAAACCGGGCTGAAGGAGGGCGCAGCCCGATGGTCGTCATAGCGTTGGATCTGCGGCTGATTATCTACAAACCCCCAGATAAAGGCGCTAAAAACCTCACCCTGCGCCTCCATCGTCAGCAATGCGCGGGCATTGGCGATAATTGCGTTAATTTTGCCGCGATGACGAATAATGCCGCTGTCCTGCATCAGCCTCTCCACCTCGCCTTCTTCCATCAGCGCCACCGCCTGTGGATCAAACTGGTGGAAGGCGCGACGGTAGTTCTCCCGCTTCTTTAGCACGGTAAGCCATGACAGCCCGGCCATTTGCCCCTCAAGACACAGCATTTCAAACAGCGAACGGGTATCGGTTAGGGGAACGCCCCATTCACGATCGTGATAATCAAGATAGAGAGGATCCGGTGTTACCCAGCCGCAACGCTGCATAGTGACTCTTCCTTATTAAAGGTGGCTAAAGCCCGCCTGGCTGGCGTAAAACGGCCAGAACCAGGCTCTCTTCGGGCCATGGGAAAGCGGTTGTCAGGATAATAGCAACTGCCGCCGCTATTTACCCCTCAAACCACCCCGGCAGGCAGCGCATGGGCGGTATTTTCCGGCACTGCGCCACGATATTTTTCGACTTCAAGCTGCGCCATATGGCCGCAGTTGCCCTGCGCCAGCTTTGACGAGCCGATATCGAAGGTCAGGCAGTTAACGTTGCCATTTTTGCATAGCGTGTTGGGCTGCGTCGGGTCGAGCGGATCGTACCAGGCTCCCTCGCTGATGCGCACCACGCCCGGCCGGATATCCCCGGTTACGGATGCACCCACCAGAATCTGTCCCCGGTCGTTAAAGGCCCTGACCAAATCACCGGACTGAATGCCCCTTGCCGCGGCATCCTGCGAGTTAATAAGGATCGCCTCCCGGTCGCCGATAGCATATTTCTTGCGCAACGGAGTGTTATCCAGCTGCGAATGCAGGCGGTTAATCGGGTGGGCGGTATTAAGCGAGAGCGGATACTTCCGCGCCGCATCGCTACCGTGCCACTCGTGTGGCAGCAGCCAGCCTGGAAGCCCGGGGCAGTCCGCATAGTTCATCTCCGCCACGGTGCGCGAGAAAATTTCTATTTTCCCGCTTGGCGTGCCGAGCGGGTTCAGCAAGGGGTCTTCCCGGAAGTCAGCGAAGCGCACCCAGTTTTTATTCTCCTCCGGCACCGGGAAGCGAATGTAGTTGCCAGACCGCCAGAATTCGTTGAAGGGCGGTAGCGGTACGCCCACGTTTCTGGCCTGCTTTTTCATATTGTCATAAAGTGATTTCAGCCATAGCATCTCATCCCGACCTTCGGAAAAGGCCTCCTCCACGCCGAGCTGGGCGGCGATGGCCAGAAAGATATCGTAATCGTTGCGGGCCTCATGCTGGGGGGGAACGCACTGATGCATCGGGAAAACATAAAGCTGTGAGTAATCACCGCCCATATCCATATCATTACGTTCGTAGCTGGTGGTGCAGGGAAGAACAATATCGGCATGCTTCGCGGTGGCGGTCCAGTAGGGCTCATGTACCACGATGGTTTCCGGGTGCTGCCAGGCGCTGAGTAGATTATTGGTATCCTGATGATGGTGGAACGGATTGCCCCCGGCGACGTAGACCATTTTCACATCGGGATAGGTAATGTCTTTGCCGTTGAACTGGATGTGCTTTCCGGGGTTGGCAAGACAGTCCGCGATCCGCGCGACAGGGATGGGCTGCGGCGAATTTTCCGGTGCTTTTCCGGTGCTCACCCCGGAGAGGATGCCGCCCCTGGCCGTCGGGCTGCCGCCGGATGAGTAGTGATAGCTGAAACCGAACCCGCCTCCGGGCAGGCCGATCTGCCCAATCATCGCCGCCAGCGTGACCAGCAGCCAGTGCGGCTGCTCGCCGTGATGCTGACGCTGCATGCCCCAGCCCGCCATAATCATGGTGCGTTTACTGACCATCTCATGCGCCAGAGCGCGCAGTTTCTCCGCCTCCACGCCACAAATTTCACTTGCCCAGTCGGCACTTTTCGCCGTGCCATCGCTTTCACCCAGCAGACAGGCGCGGAACTTGTCGAACCCCACGGTATAGCGCTTGAGAAAGGCCTCATCGTGGCGTTTTTCCGTCAGCAGCGTATGGGCAATCCCGAGGATCATCGCCGCGTCGGTATAGGCCTCTGGCGCAATCCACTCTGCGTTGAGCATCTTCGCCGTTGGCGTGTGGATGGGATCGACGGAGATGACCCGGGTGCCTTTTTTCGCCAGCGCCTCAATGCCCTCCAGCCCCACGTGGTCCGGCACGTTCCAGCCAATTTTCAGCGTGGTCTGCGGGTTACACCCCCAGAGAACCACCAGCTCCGCGTTATCAACCACGTTGGGCCAGCTGGTTTGCTGTTCGTAAACCTCCATGGAGCCGACGACGTGCGGCATAATGACCTGGGCCGCGCCGGTGGAGTAGTCGCCGCTATAGCCGAGAAAGCCTCCGGTGAGGTTCATCAGCCGCCCCAGCAGCGACCGGCTGTTATGCAGCAAGCCGGTACTTTTCCAGCCGTAGGAGCCAGCATAAATCGCGGAGGGGCCGTACTCTTTTTGCAGGCGGCGAATATCGTTGCTGACCAGTGAAATCGCTTTATCCCAGCTGACCCTGACCCACTCGTCGCGTCCACGCAGGTTGCGACCTCCGCCCGGCCCCTGTTCCAGCCAGCTTTTACGCACCATCGGGTATTTGATGCGGTTGTCGGCGTGAACCTGCCAGGGCGCCATCTCGATCAGCTCATTGGGCGAAGGGTCGTCCTGCACCGGCTGAACGCTGACCATGCGGCCCTGATCGACGATGGCTTCAAATGCGCCCCAGTGGGCGGCGGTGAGGATCCCTTTGCTTGCCGGACGCAGTGCGCTAAATAGCGGCATGGCCTGGCTGACGGCCTGCGCGACGGCCGACTTCATATAAAGCAGATCGAGCGAGCTGGCGGCCAGCAGCGCACCGCCAGCCTGTAAAAACCGGCGACGCGAAAGGGGTGAAAGCGGATTATTTTTCATCTTCGGTTCCTTTTGAAGGCAGCATATCCGGGGTCGGCATATCACTGGCGTGGTTCTGCACGTAAAGGGTAAGCACTCTTAGCTGCTCCTTATCCAGAGAGGTGCGCGCCGCCATCCCTTTCATCACGCCAATCCACTGATTAGCCGTAAAGTGGTTCGATGGGGTCAGGCCATGACAGCCGGTACAGTTAGCGGACATCAGGCCGGAGGCGTACTGCCAGATTTTCTGCTGATCATCAATCAGCGCGCCGGGGGGGAGCCAGATATCAAGTGAAACCTGCTGCCAGACCGTGCCGGTCTGCGCATCCGTCCGGGAAGAAAGAATGTTTATCTGGCTGGAGGCGTCTTGCTCAATGACCGCTCTGATAATGCGCTTGCCGGGAGCGGCGTAGATAAGGGTAGGAACATCCTGCTGCTGCCAGCCGCTGAGTCGCGCTTCTACCTTACCCTGATCCCGACGCAGAACGGTCAGCGGCGCCGCCGGAAACAGGGTGCCAGCGGGCATCTCTGCCACGGGTTGCAGGGCGAAGGGCTGGGTCTGAACGCTGTAGAGCATCCCGTTTTCAACGCTAACCCCAGCGGCCGCAGCAATCAGCTGGCTTGCGCCTGAGGCGTTGCTGGCGCGCATGTCAGGCAGGATATGGGCAACGCCGCGATGGCAGTCAATACAGGTTTCCCCGCTCCTGATGGCGACGGGGTGCGCTTTTCTCGCGTCCGGCTGCTGAGCAAGAATATCCATCGCCTCAAAGCTATGGCAGCTGCGGCAGGTCGCAGAGTCACTGGCTTTCATCGTTTTCCACACCGACTCGGCCATGGCCAGTTTTTTAGCGTTGTATTTTTCTTCGGTATCAATGGTGCCGGTGACTTCGCCGTAAACATCCTTAACGGCGGCAATCTTGGTTAGGAGATAGTCGACGGGCTGGCTGGGGATATGGCAGTTAGCGCAGCTGGCGCGTATCCCGGCGTGATTCTGATAGTGTACGCTGCCCTGATATTCCGCCAGCGGCCTTTCCATAGTGTGGCAGGAGACGCAAAAGGCCGTATCGCTGGTCTTATGCAGCACGGTTACGCCCCCGGCAACCACCAGCAGGGCGATAACAATGCCTAATAAAACCAGCAGTATACCGCGCCACCCTCTGAACCACCTGAATACATTCTCTTTCCTGAGAAATCCCATAACTGTTCCTGTCTCGCTGTTTCACCCTTTTAATGGGGGAGAAAAATGATAACTCTGCTAACTATCACACACTAATGGTGTGGTTTTGTTGTGGTGAATCAAAAAGGCGGGAGGTGGTAACGACGAATGGACAGAAGTGCGAGCGGGGTTCAAATTTCGAAAAATGAGTCTGTCCCGCAGCAGAGGCAGGCCTGCCAGGCGGGGGGTAAAAAGGAGACCATCAATAGTGAAGGCCTGCGTGATGGCAGGCCTGTCATAAGACAATGTGTTCAGGGCGCGGGCGGAACCGTGCGGGCAAAGCTCTCGCGAGCAAAGAGTTTTTCTGCCAGTTTCACCAGTGCCGGGCGGTTAACGCACCAGTCTGGCACCACGCGGCGAAAGTTCAGATAGCCGAGCAGGCAGCCTGCCGCAATATCCGCCAGATTGAGGGTGTCACTGTTCAGCACCTTGCCCTCGGCTGCGGCTTTTTCCAGCGCGTCCAGGCCGCGCAGAATTTTGCTGCGCTGACGCACCAGCTCGCTCTCCAGCTGTTTATCAGCCGGACGCAACCCTTCACGCACCAGCAGCACCGCCGCATCGCCGATGCCGTCTGCCAGCGCCTGTAGCTGAAGCACGTTCATCGCCGCCAGCCTGTCACGCGGGATCAGCGCGGGTGCGATATCCAGCTGTTCAAGATAAGCCGCAATTACGGAGGAGTCGTACCAGTACTCTTCCGGGCCGGTAACCAGCACCGGTATCTTACCCAACGGGTTGTAGGTCGGTACCGGACTGTCATCCGTCCAGGGCGACTGGTTAGCAAACTCAAAGGTGATGCCTTTTTCCAGCATAATCACCGAAATTTTACGGACAAACGGGCTGGCATAGCTGCCGATTAATTTCATCCCACTTCCTCTAATGAACGGGCCCGGAAGGTCGGCCCGGAACGATTGATTAGCGGAAGAGTGACTTCTTCCGCCCTTTATGGCGATTACTCGCCCGGGAACAGAAAGGGATTCAGGCTGCTGCGGGCAAAACCTTCCTGCTCCATACGCGCATCCAGCACCAGCGTAGCCAGATCGTCCGCGACCGGCTCCACCGCCGGATCTTTCTGCTGGAAGAACATTTTCAGCCAGGTGCCGCAGTCGCCGCAGCTCTCTGCCTGCACCGCCCCGGACTCACTCTCCAGCGACCAGTAGCTCAGGTCACGGGTGTGCTCGCAGTTGCTGCATTTACCCTGGGGGACATGCCATTCACTTTCGCACAGATTGCAATGCAGATAGCGTACGCCGCCCTGTTCGGGGTCCAGATGGATCACGCTGGTCACCGGCACGCTGGCGCAGACCGGGCAAAACTGCCGCTGTTCGCCCTGTTCGGCGCGCGCCTTGCCCGGGATCAGCGCTGCCATTTGCGCCCAGTAGAGTGATAGTGCGGCCCAGATAAACGGCGATGTATCGCTGCTCACCTGCGAGAACTCATTAGCAAACAGCGCCGAGGCCATGGTTTCCAGCTCCAGAGCAGAGGCCTTTTCCAGATTCTCCAGCACGGCCAGCGCCTGATCGCTCATTTCGGGCTTCATTTCGGCAATCAGCGAATGCAGCAGCCGCTGCCAGTGTGCGTCACGCGGAAGCTGGTGAATGTCCAGCGGTGGCTTACCGCCCGCGGCGGTTTCTGTCAGCCTTGCATGCAGATCCAGCCGCAGCGGATGATCGTAAAGTACGATTTCCTGGGCGCTGGCGATGACGGCGGCGAAGCGCAGATAATCGCCCAGCGGGTTTTTCTTCGCCAGCTGCCGGAGTCGTGCGGCGCGGCGGCTGTATAAGTTTTTCAGCCGGGGAAAAAGCAGCGGCGGGATGGCCTCTGCCCTATTATGCTCGTGGTCTGTCAGCCTCTCGTTCGGGATTATGCGAATATTCATCAGGTTTTTTTCCTGTTTTTCCGACGGTTCAGCTGCCCGCCAACGGTATATCAACAGCGCGGATAGGGTATCCAGCCCCGGCGAAAAAAAGGTCCGCCGGATAAGGGTGCTGCTGCCTGCAATGGCAACAGACTCAGGACAGAAGCCCAGATTACAGGCTTCTGCCCAAAATTATAGCCCCCGGTCTCCTCCACTTCATCGTTTCAATCGCTTTTATAACTATTCACTATCAAACAGGGCCTGTTGTGACGGATAAGATCCGGCCGCTTGCAGTGCTTCGTTCGGGGGTTCAGAATCTTATAAGCGATCCGCAAGCTATGGGGTCAGAGGCGTATTGCAGAGTGGAAAGGGTCAGCGTTAGCCATGGGTGATTTTCTGATGAATAAAGCGGGTGACGGTAATCCGGCTCTGGATGAGGCCGTTGGGCTGAGCCAGGTGAAGGTGTGGCAACGCATGGCGCTGGAGAGCGCAAAGGAGGACTGGCTGGCAGACGAGGTGCCGGTGGCGCTGGTCTATAACGGCATTTCGCACGTGGTGATGATGGCTACGCCAAAGGATCTGGAAGCTTTTGCGCTGGGCTTCTCGCTCTCTGAGGGCATTATTGATTCGCCAGCAGATATCTATGGGATGGATATCCAGCCTTCCTGCGGCGGTATTGAGGTGCAGATCGAGCTCTCCAGCCGCCGTTTTATGGGGCTGAAGGCGCAGCGCAGGTCCCTGGCGGGCCGTACCGGCTGCGGCGTATGCGGCGTTGAACAGCTTGCCGAAATCGGCAAACCGCTCCAGCCGCTGCCGTTCAGTCAGACCTTCGATCTCAACCAGCTTGATAAGGCGCTGGACCAGCTAAAAAGCGTTCAGCCCGTTGGGCAGCTGACCGGCTGTACGCATGCTGCGGCATGGATCAGGCCGGACGGGGCGCTTTCCGGCGGCTGTGAGGATGTGGGAAGGCACGTCGCGCTGGATAAGCTGCTGGGATTGCGCAGCCAGCAGCCAGACTGGCAGCAGGGCGCGGTGCTGGTTTCCAGCCGGGCAAGCTATGAGATGGTGCAGAAATCGGCGATGTGCGGCGTGGAAATTCTTTTCGCCGTCTCCGCCGCAACCAAACTCGCCGTCGAGGTCGCGGAACGCAGCAACCTGACGCTGGTGGGCTTTAGCAAGCCTGGCCGCGCCACGGTCTATACGCATCCCCAGCGGCTGAGAGGCTAAGTCCGCTGCGCCGCCAGCGGCGGTCAGCACTGTGTACCCGCGGCGGTCCGCAATGCGCGCGCCTGGGCATCAGCGGCTGGTGACCGGGGCCAGCACCACCTCCGGCAGCGATTTCTCAATCAGGGAAAAGGCGGGATGCGCTGCGGCCTCGCCGTCGGTGATTAATGCGCTCACCTGACCGGGCGTGGCATAGTTGATCCGGCTGGTGAGACCGAGTTTGCTGCTGTCGGCCAGCAAAATAAGCTGGTCAGCCTGTTGTACCATCGCGCGGGCAATGGCCGCCTCATGCGGATAAAAACTGGTGGCGCCGCTCCTGCCGTCAATGCCCACCGGCGACAGCATCGCCACGTCGGCCCGGTAGCGATAAATTTCCCCCACCGTCAGATCGCCGCGCGTCTCCTGCGCCCCGGCCAGCATACTGCCGCCGAGCAGGATGATGCTGTTATTCAGCGTTTCATGCTCCCCGGCGGCACAGAGTTTCAGGGCCGCATTCAGGCTGTTGGTGACCACCGTCAACCCGGAGAGAGTGCGCAGCTCCTCAGCCAGCATGGTGGTGGTGCTACCCGCATCCAGAAACAGTGTCTGACCAGGCTTTAGTCGTCGCGCCGCCGCACGGGCGATAGCCCGCTTCTCCCGGGCCTTAATTTCACTGCGCACCACCAGAGGCGCTTCCGGTTCGGCATTCAGCGCCATCAGTCCGCCATGCACGCGACGCGCGACGCCCAGCGCTTCCAGTTCGATAATGTCCCGCCTGGCCGTTTCGCGTGAGATGCCCAGCTCCCTGATGATCCGCTCGGTACTGACGTGACCCAGCGTCGCCAGTAGCGCACGGATCCGGTGCAGGCGCGTTTCCTGTAGCATATCTGTCTCCTTTAGCCGTTGGACTGGGCATAGCCTAACCGACAATGGACGCACGCGCATGTGTATTTTATTGCGTTTGTGTATTTGGTTGCATTTTTCCTGAAAGTTGCCATGATAAACGCAAGCGGGCTGCTGCTGCCCATCGTAACCCTCCATCGCAACGGGAGTGATCATGGCTACACGTTCAACCATTATGGATACCAACAGCTTTCGCGCCGAACATGCCGCCGGGCTGGATGCTGATGTCCGCAAGCTGACTGACAAGCGCAGCCGGGTACTGGGCGAGTCCTATCGTCTGTTCTACCGTAAGCCGGTACATCTGGTGCGGGGCGCGGGGCAGTATCTGTGGGATGCGGCGGGTGACAAATACCTCGACGTTTACAATAACGTCGCCAGCATTGGACACTGCCATCCTGCGGTTATCGATGCGGTTTACCAGCAGATGCAGCAGCTAAATACCCATACGCGCTATCTGCACGAGCGCATTCTCGACTACTCCGAAGCGCTGCTGGCCACCCTCCCCGCTGAAATCGACCGCGCCATGTATATGTGTACCGGATCGGAAGCAAACGATCTGGCCATACGCATCGCGCGTGCCTGGAGCGGCGGCACCGGCATTATCGTCACCCAGGAAGCCTACCACGGCACCAGCGATCTGACCTCCGGCGTCTCCCCCGCACTGGGCTCGGGCCAGCCGCTGGCCGCCACCACGCGGCTGGTACCGCCACCGGATTGCTATCGCGTGGATTCACCCGATTTAGGCGAGTGGTTTGCCAACGAAATACAGAAGCAGATTGACGATATGGCGGCCCACGGCATCAAATTTGCCGGTTTCCTTGCCGACTCGATTTTCTCCTCTGACGGCGTACTGCCGGGGCCGAAAGGTTTTCTGCAAAAAGCGGTGGAGGTGGTGCATAAAAATGGCGGTATTTTTATTGCCGACGAAGTGCAGCCCGGCTTTGCCCGCACCGGCGAGGCGTTCTGGGGCTTTGCCCGCCATGGCGTGGTGCCGGATGTGGTGACCACCGGTAAGCCCATGGGCAATGGCATCCCGGTTTCTGCTCTGCTGGCAAAAAGCGACGTTCTGGCCGCGTTCAGCGACGATATCCCCTATTTCAACACGTTTGGCGGCAATCCGGTCGCGATGGCAGCGGCGCAGGCGGTGCTAACGGTGATCAGGGATGAAGGCCTACAGGAACACAGCCGCAAGGTGGGCGAGAAGCTGCTGGCTGCGCTGTTAACGCTCAAGGATAAATATGAGTGCGTGGGCGACGTGCGTGGAGCGGGCCTGTTTATTGGCTTTGAGCTGGTGACGGATAAGCGCAGTAAGACGCCGGATAAACAGCTGGCACTGGACGTCACCGAGAGGCTGCGTGAAAACCATGTCCTTACCTCGGTGGCCGGGCCTTATGGCAACGTGCTGAAGCTGCGCCCGCCGTTAGCCTTCCAGGAGAGCGACATCGGCTGGCTGGTGGGCGCGCTGGATAAGTCGCTGGCCGCCTGCGGTCGGTAATGGGCTGGCGTACAAGCGGGCACAGGCCTGCGCTATACATATGCCGTAGCCGTGGGCGCCATTCTGGTAACGGATAATACGCGTGAATTTGTGCGGGTACCGGGCCTGAAGCTGGAAGACTGGAGCGAGTGACGGCCTTATGCTGTTAGAAACTGACCAGCCGGCTGGCCCCTTACCGGTCCTGCCGCTCGCCCACTTTTAATCCCGCCGATCCCAGCTCGGCCTCTTCGCTCTGACGGACGATATCGCCGTTATTCATAATGAACATCAGCTTCCCCTCCCAGAACTCGGTGAGAAAGATATCCTCACGTTTCAGCTGACACCGCTCGACTTCCTTCAGTAGCCAGGCTTCGTCTTTATCAATCAATGCCAGATCGCCGGGCCGCGCCTTGCCGTTTTTCATGACGATCACCGAGGGCATCAGGCTACCCTCGGCAATGACCGTGACCTGGCCGCCCGGCTCAATCTGCGCGTAGCGCACTTCCTGAAAGGAGAGGATGCCCTGAGTATGGATCTGCGAGGCGACGCTCAGAATGTCGATCTTGTTCCGTCGGGCGAGAATATTGTCCATCAGGAACTGCCCATTTTTGATGATCGGAATGGGGTCGCCAATGGTGATGGAGCGAAATAGCGAAAAGTGCTTACTGATGGCGTTAAGGGAGGTGATAAAGGCCACGCCGATCAGCAGTAGCACCACATACTGGTACAGAGGAATACTGTCGCTGTAAATCACGCCGCCGATAATGCCGCCCAGCACAAAGTTGCCGATAAAGTCGACGGGCGTCATTTGTGAAAGCTGAGTTTTTCCGGAAAAATTCAGGTGGGTAATAACGATGGCAAAGCCAATAAAAAACTTGAGCAGAATAAATCCGTAATACTCCATAAGCCTCTTCCCTTCGATAAAAGTTCTTCATTAGCGTAGCAGAAGCCAGGGATAAGTAGAGAAACTGTGCGGTAATACCTCAATAATAAACCCCGGCAAGAGTAAGGCATTGATAACCCTTTTACCCACCGTTTATTTAACTATAATGATCCGACTGCTTACGCGGAGCAACACAGCTACCGCCAACTTTTATGGAGATGATGAACATGAGTTATTCACTACCATCCCTGCCTTACGCCTATGACGCGTTAGAGCCACATTTCGATAAGCAGACGATGGAAATCCATCACACTAAACACCACCAGACCTATGTCAACAACGCCAATGCCGCGCTGGAAGGCACCGAATTCGCCAGCCTGCCGGTAGACGAGCTGATCGCTAAACTGGATCAGGTTCCTGCGGACAAGAAAACCGTACTGCGCAACAACGCGGGCGGCCACTCTAACCACAGCTTCTTCTGGAAGGGCCTGAAAACCGGCACCACCCTGAGTGGCGACCTTAAAGCCGCTATCGAAAAAGACTTCGGCAGCGTGGACGCATTCAAAGCTGAATTTGAGAAAGCGGCCGCAACCCGTTTTGGTTCAGGCTGGGCGTGGCTGGTTAAGAAGGGTGACAAACTGGCCGTCGTCTCTACGGCTAACCAGGACAGCCCGCTGATGGGTGAAGCTATCTCTGGCGCTTCCGGTACGCCGATTGTGGGCCTGGACGTGTGGGAACACGCCTACTACCTGAAGTACCAGAACAAACGCCCTGACTACATTAAGGCGTTCTGGGAAGTGGTTAACTGGGACGAAGCGGCAGCCCGTTTCTCCGCAGCAAAATAAATCCCTCCACGCTGATGCGTGAAGACAAACCGGCGAGATGGCTTCGTCGGTTTTTTTACGTCTGTCTCCGGCCATCATCTGCGTAAAATCGCGTGTAATCCTGTCCGTTCGGCTTCTTCCCCCCGTTTATGCTGATTATCCCCCGCAATCCGGCGTTAACCGCTTAAGTGTCCAGATGTCTGGATGGCTAATATCATTTTGTGTTAGCTTATGCGCTTTCGTTCGTTGTCAGCCGTGACAAACCATTAAAAAATGCGGCCAGACGTTTTTGTATTCGCCAGAGAATTTCGCTTATGAACGGGGTAAATCGCTTAGAAATGCGTCAGGTAGCCATTGCCTTTGGCGGTTTTTCCGCACTCAGCGGCGTTGATTTCAGCCTTGAAGGTCATTCGGTTCATGCCCTGACCGGCGCTAACGGTGCCGGGAAATCGACGCTGATGGCCGTATTATCCGGGGCGTACGATCATTACAGCGGGGAGATCCTGCTTGATGGTAAGCCGGTATCCATCCGCACACCGCGCGATGCCCGACAGCTGGGGATCCATCTGGTGCAGCAGGAGGTTGATGTCGCCCTCGTACCGACCCTGAGCGTGGCAGAAAACATCATGCTCGACAGGCTGGCCGAAGGTGGACAGGTTTATCACTGGGGCGAGATTCGCCAGCAGGCCAGGGCACTGCTGCAACAGCTGGACGTCTCACTGGACGTGCGTCGCCGCATCGATCAGTGTTCGCTGGCGGAAAAGCAGCAGATTTTGCTGGCCCGCGCTCTCTCCCATCACTGTCGCTTTCTGATTCTGGACGAACCCACTGCGCCGCTGGATCAGCATGAGAGCGAGCGGCTGTTCGCCGTGGTACGCCGCCTGCAAAGCAGCGGGATCGGCGTGGTCTTTATCTCTCACCGCATTCATGAGCTGCGGGAAATCTGCGATCGGCTGACGGTGCTGCGCGACGGCCAGCTGGTTGAAACGGGCCCGATGGCGCAGCTTAGCGGCGAGCAGATCGTTGAGAAGATGCTGGGCCATCAGCTGGACGATATCTATCCGCCCCGTCGCCCACCCTTCGGCAGGGAGACGCTGATGGCGGTGCAGGGGCTGCACGATGAGCACCTTTTGCGCGATATTTCGCTGACGCTGCGCAAAGGCGAAATCCTGGGCATTGCCGGGCTGGCCGGCGCGGGGAAAACCGAGCTGTGCAAGGCGCTGTTTGGTGTCAGTCGCAGCCGGATTACGCGGGGCGAACTGCACGGAAGGCCCTGGAAACCCACCTCGCCTCATGCGGCGGTGAAAAACAGGATGGCGCTGATCCCCGAGGAGCGCCGGAAAGAGGGCATTTTTATCGACGAATCGGTCGCGATGAACCTCAGCGTCACGGACGATAACAGCTTTTCCCGCTGGGGCCTGTTCGGGCACCGTCAGGCCTGGCGCTGGGCAGAGGAGATTATTCAAAAGCTCGGGGTGCGCACCACCGGGCCGCAGCAGACGCTCAGACGCCTGTCGGGCGGTAATCAGCAGAAGGTCGCGATCGGCAAATGGCTGCGCAATAACGCTGACGTCCTCATTCTCGATGAGCCGACGAAGGGCGTCGATATAAAAGCCAAAACCGACCTGTTTACGCTCATCGACGGGCTGGCACGGCAGGGGAAAGGGGTCATCTACGCGTCGGGTGAATTCTCCGAGCTGGTTGGCCTGTGCGACAGGATTTGCGTGCTCTGGGACGGACGCATTGTGGCTGAAATGGCTGCCCAGGACGTTGATGAAGAGACACTTTTACTTTATTCCACCGGAGGAACGCCTGCGTGAGCAGCAATGAACTTTCCCTGAAGCGGACGCCCGTGCGTCACCAGCTGTTTGAATTTCTCTATAAGTGGGGAATGTTGTTAACCTGCGTGGCGCTCATCGCCGCATTTGGCCTGGCCTCGGACAGTTTTCTGGAGCCGACCAACATCATTAATATCCTGCGCTCGATCGCCATCGTAACGGTGATCGCCGTAGGCGTCTCGGTTTCGCTGACCATCGGCGGCTTCGACCTTTCCGTGGGGTCTACCGCGTCGCTGGCAAACTCGCTGGTTATCTCCCTGTTCGTCTGGTACGGCTACGGCAGCACCGAGGCAATAGCGCTTACGCTGCTGCTTTGCACCCTGGTCGGGCTGTTTAACGCCTTTCTGATCGTTGTGCTGAAAATTCCCGATATGTTAGCCACGCTGGCCAGCCTGTTTATTGTGCAGGGGGTGGCGATGACCTGGAGCTTTGGCGGCTCCATTACGGAAAATATGGTCATGCCGAGTGGTGATATGGCCGAAGGGACCATCCCGGCCAACTTCTCCCTGCTCGGCCAGGTGCCGACCATCGTCATTATTATGCTGGTGGTCACCCTGGTGGTCCAGCTTGGGCTGTCGCTGACCAAACATGGCCGTCGGATGTATGCCATTGGCGGTAATCCGGAGGCGGCGCGCCTGTCGGGTATTCGTACGAATCGTTATCGCGTGCTGGCCTACGTTATTGCCTCACTGCTGGCGGGGCTGGGCGGCATTCTGCTGGCGTCGCGCATCGGCTCATCGCAGGTCAATGCCGGTGGTGGGTATCTGATGGATGCAGTCGCCGCCGCCTGGATTGGATTCTCGCTGGCGGGTTCCGGTAAGCCGAATGCGCTGGGCACGCTGGTGGGGGCGGTGATCCTCGGCGTGCTGCAAAACGGGCTGGTGATGCTCTCCGTTCCCTATTACGCCATGGATATCATCAAAGGTCTGGTACTGGCCGTCGCGCTGGCTATCACCTATATCCAGCGGCGTTAAATCACCGTTAATGGTCCCCGGGTGCCGAAGGGCGCCCGAACCTGTGCTGAATCCGGCGTCTCTGACGCCCTGACTGTCTAAGAGGATAGTAATAATAATGAAAAAGCTCCCACTGGCACTGCTTGCTATCAGCCTGCTCTCCACCGCGCCGACCTTTGCAGAGACGGGCGCTGCCGTTCCGGCCACCATTGCCAACCACGCCGGCCCGGTACGCATTGCGGTTATCCGTAATCTGGGATCGGATGACAACACCACCCAGTTTGTTGCCGGTGCCATTCAGGAAGGCCGCAGTCTGGGCTTTAAAGTCAGCACCTTTTTGAGCAACGGTGACGACGCGCGTTTCCAGGACTTCGTTAATCAGGCGATCAGCCAGAAATATGACGGCATTATCCTCTCGCACGGCAAAGACCCCTATTCGACCGGGCTGGTGAAGCGCATTGCCGATGCGGGTATTAAAGTCTCCGTGTTCGATACGCCGGTTAACCAGCCGGTGGAGGGCGTAACCGTCACCGCGCAGGATGATGCTTCCCTGGCGCAGCTGTCGCTCGATCAGCTGATCAAAGACACCAACGGCAAGGCGAATATCGTCAAGCTGTGGGTCGCGGGCTTCCCGGCGATGGATCGCCGTCAGGTGGTGTATGAGAAAGTGCTGAAGGCCAATCCGGGCATTCACCAGCTGGAGTCGATCGGCGCAGTATCCTCTGACGTGCAGGGCGACACCGCCAATAAAATCGGGGCGATTCTGGCCAAATACCCGAAAGGGAAGATCGATGCTATCTGGGGATCCTGGGATGCCTTTGCCCAGGGGGCCTACAAGGCTCTGCAGGAGAATGGCCGCACGGAGATCAAGCTCTACAGCATCGACGTATCCAATCAGGATTTGCAGCTGATGCACCAGAAGAACAGCCCGTGGAAACAGACCGTGGCGGTAGACAGCAAGCTTATTGGCGCTATCAATATGCGTCTGGTGGCGAACAAAATCGGGGGGGGAAAGACCCCGGCCAGCTGGCAGTTTAAGGCGGCGGCGATTTCCCAGGCGCAGCTTGCCAGCCAGTCCGGTGCGGTTAACGTCGCCAGCCTGAATAAAATCCTGCCGGGCTGGGGGGAGTCATCCGATTTTGTCGCGCCGTGGTTTGCCACGCTGCAGGCGAAGTACGCGAAGAAATAAGCGTTTTTTGTGCGATTCGGGTAATAACATTTCCCAAAATATTCTGCCCGGGAGAGGGCATTAAATTTATCATAATTGTTCTCTCCGTTTATTTAGACGCTGTCTTAGGGTCTAACATGGAGTCACACCATGCTTTTACTTCTTTCACATGGGCTTGCAGAACTCTCCATTCTTCTGATTCATTCTGCGGGGGGAGGGCGGAGTTACCATAAGTGATGAAAGAGCGTTCCCTGGTGATTTTTTTATTTAAAAATGCTGTTGCAGCCTCAGCCATCTCGTTTCTTTCAGTCTTTGAAAACGCACTCAGGTTGGTAACAATACTACGCATATTCGAATTAGCTTTTTCGGTTTCTTCATCTGTGCTTTGCTTATTACATAGTTCATTCAGTATCTTATTACAATGGTCAGTGGTCATTTCGAGCAATGTGAATATAAATTCATCGCTATTCATAACTTCATTAATCTTCATCTGTTCATCGGTTTTTTCCTTAGTGGTATTAGAGGCGACGAACGGATTTATATTTAAGTTATCCTTATTTGAATCAACAGGTTGTTTAGATACATTCGATAATCTGGTTATTTCAGATAACTTCGCTAGTTTTTCAGAATTTTCAACATATTTTTTCACATCAAACATTCTGGTTTTCACATCAAACATTCTGGTTTTCACATCAAACATTCTGGGTCTGTTAACAATTTTCTTTATTTTTTTTTCGAGCAACCTCTTAGCGAGGGCGATGTGTTTGTCGTCTTTTTGTGCGAGTTTATAAGCTGCATCTGTTTTTCTGAATATGTAAGCTTTTATAATATTTGTAATAGGCATTTTATTTTCATCCTTTAAATAAACTCCTCAACTCTATTTATTTTTTATGAAGAATAATATAATAAAAGACTCATTTATGTATACACCATTAAAAAAACGCCTGACGACCCTGGTGATAAAAACCAGCGATGGTGATTACGCAGGGTGACACTGTGTTGGCGTACGGGGATAAAAGAGCCTTATCCCCGCCGCAGGGAGGTAAGGATTAAAAAGCTGTCTTAGCGAAGCCGGTCATTTCTTTCAGCCCCATTTCGCGGCCCAGCGCGGTCATGGGGTGTACCACGACAATACCGCGCACGTTTTTCTTCAGCGCGCCCATATTGGCCTGCTCTTTTTTAGTGATCGCCCGGCTAAACGGCAGCTGTTTCAGCTTCTGCGCTTCTTTGCTCAGGTTCTCGTCGCGCACTTCACGCAGGCGCTCAATCTCAGCAATCAGCTTGTCTTTGGCTTCCTGTAACTCGCCAAGCTTCTCTGCGTCACCGGATTCCAGCAGCAGTGGTTCTTTATGCGTAAGGGCGTCCAGCTTATCGCTGAGGACCTTTATCTCTTCCTGAACTTGTTCTTTCATTATCATTAACCGTAGTGTGATTCATTGCTGCAAGGATACACGAAAGCGGCAGGAAGTGGGAAAAGCAGCCGGCTACTTTTTGAAAGCCTGCTTGAGGCTGATGCGGGAAATCAGTTCGGTCAGCGACAGGACCAGGGTGGAACGGACGACCTGCTGGTAGCGCTGCCGGAGCATGGCGGCCATCTCCGGATCGGCGATGGAAAGATCGGGGCGGGGGGGGAAAGCGGTCACGCAGTGCAGCTCGCCAAAGGGCCCCAGCAGCTCATCATCGGTAAAGCGGTAATCGGTGCCATCGTCGTTAAGCGCCTCGCGCAGCGCCATCAGCAGTTCTGCATCTTCGTACTCGCTGCGGTTGATTACGCCAAGGCCATAAATCAGCTTCAGCCGCACCGACAGTTCACCCAGCGGCCCGTTGCCCAGCAGCAGAGGCTCGACCGCATATTTCACCGCATAATCATCCTTGCGGAAAACCTGAATCACCAGCAGGTTAACGGCTTCGGCCAGCAGCTCAACGGCTGCAATCAGAAAACTTCTTACCGAACGTCCTGCATTCAGGCGTTCCAGCACCCGATTCTCAAAAGCCTGTGGTTTTTCCATAAGAGCCTGCATATCAATCTCTGACCCTGCGGGGTGCCGCCTTAACGGGTACGGCGTTTGCCGTACCCTGTCCGTTCATCCGTTGAAATCGGAAGTGCGGGCATTATGCCATAGCGTTCCAGGCTTTAACTACGGCGGTGACCACTTCGCTGTCGGCATCAAGCCCGGAAATCTCCACCAGAGTAGCCTGCCCCCCCAGCGCTGACAGCATCGTTGTCAGCTCCTGCGCCTGAGTGTCCTGGTCGCTGCGATAATGCATTGCAGCGGCAATGCCCTTCACCAGGTTGTCGTGCGGCAGGCCATATTCCAGCGTACCCAGCGTGGGTTTGATCAGGCGGTCGCCTGCACTCAGCTTGCGCAGCGGCTGACGTCCCACGCGTTCGACATCATCCTTAAGCCAGGGGTTTTCAAAACGGCCAAGAATTTTTTGAATGTAGGCCGCATGTTTATCAGCATCAAAGCCATAGCGCCGCACCAGCACCGCGCCGCTCTCCTCCATCGCCCCTTTAACCACCTTACGTACGTGCTCATCCAGAATGGCATCACGGATGGTCTGGTGTCCGGCCAGCTGGCCGAGATAGGCGGTAATAGCGTGTCCGGTATTGAGCGTAAACAGCTTGCGCTCGACAAACGCCATCAGGTTATCGGTCAGCTCCATGCCGGGGATCGCAGGGAGGGGGCCTTTAAACTGTGTCTCATCAACAATCCACTCGCTGAATGTCTCAACGGTGACTTCAAGGGGGTCAGCCGTACCCGCCTCGGAAGGTGGCACAATGCGGTCCACGGCAGAATCGACAAAGCCAACGGTGGCATCGACCCAGGCGTGATACTGCTCCGGCAGTGCCTTGAGCACGTGTCCCTTAAGCTGGGTGGTGCCGCGCACCATATTTTCACAGGCAATGATATTTAACGGACGGCTATTGCCGCTGTCGCTGCGCGCGATCAGCCCTTTGGCAATACCGCCTGCGATACGTTCGAGGATCTGCGGCCCCACGGCGGTGGTCACGATATCCACCTCCACAATCAGAGGGATAATGTCATCGCTGGCGCTGCTGACCGCATTCACACCCTTCACGATCTCCAGCTGGGCTTCTTCGCCGACGACGCGAACCGGGTATTCGTGGCGCGCATTGAGCGCATCCAGTACCACCTGGTTGACGTCAGCGAAGGTCAGTTGAATACCGGCGTCTGCCAGTAACTTACCAATAAACCCACGGCCGATGTTACCGGCACCAAAATGTAATGCTTTCATAACTTTTTCCCGTATTAACGATCGAGGGCCGGACAAACCCGACCCGGAAAATGGGCCGGGCATGCCCGGCCCAGGGAGGTCAATTCTGTCAGCCTGATGCGCTACGCTGTTTTTTTACCTGACAGCAGATCCAGCACTTCCTGCACGCTGGAGGTGGTGGTTAGCTTAGCGATCACGCTCTCATCATCCAGCGCATTCGTCAGGCTGGTGATCACCTGAATGTGTTCATTATTGCGGGCGGCGATACCAATAACCAGCCGGGCAATATCCTCTTCCTCCTCGCCAAACTGCACCCCGTCAGGATACTGGCAGAACACCACGCCGGTTTTCAGTACGCGGTCTTTGGCTTCAATGGTGCCGTGCGGCACGGCGATGGATTCGCCCAGGTAAGTCGGCGTGAGCTTTTCACGGTCGAGCATGGCTTCAACATATTCTGGCTCAACGTAGCCCCCTTTCACCAGCTGTTCACCGGCAAAGCGGATGGCCTGCTCTTTGTTGCTGGCGTGGTTGCCGAGGAAAACGTTGCTGGCGCTCAGCCGGAACAGATGCTCCTGGCTGTCGTCATAGCTATCACTCAGGGCGGCACTCACTTTATCACGATGGCCCGCGCTGCGATTCGCCTCCACCAGACGCGATGTCAGGTCGGTATAGAGTCCGCTGTCGAGAAAGTTAGTCAGCGAAATGTGCTGGGCATGAGGAGCCTGACGCAGGGCGCGCTCGGTGAGGTCGCGGTGGGTAATGACCAGATCCACATCGCCCGGCAGATTATTGATGGCGGTATTGGTCACGGAAATATTCGTCAGACCGGCATCGTTAACCTTTTTACGCAGAACGCCCGCGCCCATTGCGCTGGAACCCATTCCGGCATCGCAGGCAACGATGATTTTGCGCACCAGGCTCAAATCGCTGTTCAGGCCGTTAGCGCCAGCGGCAGCGGCAGACGCTGTCCCGACCTGGCCTTTAGACTGCGCTTTCATATCGCTAACGCGACGCGCGGCCGCGTCGATATCCTCTTCTTCCTTCACCTTGCTGGTCTTCAGTAAGATAGCGGAAACCACGAAAGAGACGGCAAATGCGGCCACAATCGCCGCGATATTAGCGAAGTAAGCACCTTTTGGCGTCATCGCCAGTACGGCGAGGATTGAGCCAGGCGAGGCAGGAGAAACCAGACCGCCGTTGAGCAGCGTCAGGGTAAAGACGCCGGTCATACCGCCGAGGATAACGGCCAGAATCAGCCGCGGGTTCATCAGCACATAGGGGAAGTAGATTTCGTGGATACCGCCCAGGAAATGGATGATTGCCGCACCGCCGGCAGACTGTTTGGCATTGCCCCGGCCAAAGAACATATAGGCCATCAGCACGCCCAGGCCCGGACCGGGGTTAGCTTCGATCAGGAAGAAGATTGACTTACCGGCTTCACTCGCCTGCTGAATCCCTAACGGGGAGAAGATACCGTGGTTGATGGCATTATTCAGGAACAGGATTTTCGCCGGTTCAACAAATATTGAAGTCAGCGGCAGCAGGTTGTTCTGCACCATCAGGTTTACGCCCGCGGCAAGGATATGCGATAGCCCTTCTACCAGCGGACCGATCGCCAGAAACGCGAGGATGGCCAACAGCATGCCGATAATCCCGGCAGAGAAGTTGTTAACCAGCATCTCGAAGCCGCTTTTGATTTTGCCGTCGACCAGACGGTCAAATCTTTTGATGGCCCAGCCGCCCAGCGGTCCGGCAATCATCGATCCGAGAAACATCGGCATATCCGCACCAACAATCACGCCCATGGTGGTGATTGCACCGACCACGCCGCCGCGATCGCCGCCCACCAGTCGACCCCCGGTGTAACCAATCAGCAACGGCAGCAGATAGGTGATCATCGGTGCGACCAGTTTGGCCATGGTTTCATTCGGCAGCCAGCCGGTCGGAATAAACAGCGCGGTGATAATACCCCAGGCGATAAACGCGCCAATATTCGGCATTACCATGTTGCTCAGAAAGCGACCAAAGTTTTGTACTCTGATCTTGATATCTGATGAGGACATAAAAACACACCCCTTATTGTTCCGCGCTGACAAAAAAGCGCGCGCGAGAGATTTTTTAGTTGAGGAAGTCGCGGTAGCACCGTCGGTATCACTGTATGCAGCCGGACTCTATCACGTGACTTTCTGCCTGCGTAGTGAGCAAAGGAAGTGTGATCAACGTCACTAGATTCAGGTGGGGTATGGGGGGGTTTTAGTGATACTGATCACAATAAAACGCTGTAAATAAAATACGCAGGCGGGATCTTTCCCCTTAATCGGGAATAAATGTGATGAGTATCACATTATATATTTGGCTGTTTGTTTTGAAATTGTGATCTCATTCAAATTTTATTTTCTGCCTGGCAGGCGGAAAGGGGGGTAATTAAAGGGTGGCGCAGGGGGGTGTAAATAAGTTACCAACGGAGCAGGGGGATAAAACGGCATCCTTGCCGTATCAGGGCGTTACTGGAAAGTATTCTGTAACGCGCTCTGCGCCTGGGCCAGCGCCTGTGAATTGGCCGACAGGTTAGTCATCATCTGGTTGTACTGCGTAGCCTGCTGCTGGGTAGGAAACTGAATGGCCGGGCCATTAAAGGTCACCTGAGTACCCTGCTGTTGCAGGAAATCACCGGTCTGCACCGCATTCTGGCTAAGCGTTTGCAGGGCGGGCAGCAGCGGCATCAGTACGCTGACGGGCTGCGTCACCACTTTGTTATAAACGTTATCGTAAACCGTTTTCAGATCGGACGGCTGTTTCAGGCCAGCTTTACCGCTATCCGCCTGCGTTCTGGCCGCCTGAATCTGCTGCGTCAGCACGCCAAGCGAGCCGCTTGCCTGGCGCAGAGAATCACGTCGGGTCAGGTAATCCTGTGGCATACGAATGGCCGACAGCTCATCCACGACGGGCTTGATACCGGAATCGACCGCATGATTAACCTGCTGGGAAAAGCCGTAAATAATAGCGTAATCATTAATATAAGGACCAAACTTCTGCTTTTGATCCGCGCTCAGCGCCGGTAAATGTTCGCCGCTGCGCTGGACGGTGTTTTGCAGGAAATCAATAAATGCTTTGCGCTGATCGGCTTCTTTATCGCCGCAGCCGGTCAGTTGCAAGACCAGAAACAGTGCCGCGAAAGGCACCAGCAGACGCGTCCACGCACGCGAGATTCCTGTCGTCATGGGAAGTAACTCCTGTAAATAATAAGGCTGTTTTAAGCAAGCATGAGGGCGGCAGACGCCGCGCCTAAAGAATAGTCCAACTCGGAGGCCGGGGATAGGGCTTAAACTTACTCTTAAGCGTTACGCTTCAACCGCCAGCGGGCCGCGGTATAAGCCTGTTGGTCGGGTATGGAAACATTTGCTAAAAGCAAGGTTGAAAAATAGTCTCAAATTACGACGCAAATCGCCAAATCTGATCTAATACTTATGATCCTGGCGTACCCCCGCGCTGTACTCTTTATGTATACGACGAGAGCATCTCCGTGGCAACTGGCCGCCAGCATTATGAACCTGAGACTCAGGTTCTAACCCTCTGGCCGTTCACTATTGTGATTTTAATGAGGAGTGCTCTATGGAAATTAAAGATCCTATGTCCGAGCTGTTATCCAGCCTTGAGCATATTGTATTGACCCGTGAAGTGATCCAGTCCGCTCCCCCATTAAAGGGTGAAGTATTGATGCCCGAACCAAAACGTATCAGGGAAATTACCGGTCTGGAAATTGATGAGTTTGCCCTGGCCATGGGCGTTAGCGTTTCATCGGTGAAAAGCTGGGAAGCGAAGCGCACCAGGCCTTCGCGCAGCGCACAGAAGTTAATGCAGTTGATTCAGTCCAATCCGTGCCTCAGCCGCGAGCTGCTGGCATAAAAGAAAAACCCGCCGCTGGCGGGTTTTGTGTTTTACGAGCGCGAAGCCTTCATATCGATCACAAAGCGGTACTTCACGTCGCCTTTCAGCATCCTTTCAAACGCGGTTTCCACCTCATCCAGACGAATCACTTCCACATCCGAAACGATATTGTGCTGACCACAAAAATGCAGCATCTCCTGCGTTTCACGGATGCTGCCGATGGATGTGCCGGAAATGCTCAGGCGGCGAAAGACAATCGGCGCCACGTCCGGTGAGGTATGGGGTGCATCGGGAATGCCCACCAGCACCAGATGACCGTTCGCCTTCAGCGTGTTGAGGTACGGGTCCAGATCGTGCGGAGCCGCGACGCAGTCCAGAATGATATCAAGGCTGCTGACCTCTGCTGCCATTTGCGCGGCGTCTTTAGAGACAACCACTTTACTGGCCCCCAGGCGGAGCGCATCGCTGCCTTTTGACGGCGACGTGGTAAACAGCACCACTTCCGCGCCCATGGCATGGGCCAGCTTCACCGCCATATGACCCAGTCCACCCAGGCCAATCACGCCGACCTTCTGGCCAGGCTGCACGTTCCAGTGCTTCAGCGGGGACCAGGTAGTCACGCCCGCGCACAGCAGCGGCGCAACTGCGCTCAGCTCAAGGCTTTCCGGAACGGTAACCACAAATTTGCTGTCCACAACGATGCTGTCTGCGTAGCCGCCAAAGGTTTTGCCGCCGATAACCTTCTCGTCGCCGTTATAGGTGGCCGTGTAGCCCGCTTCGCAGTACTGCTCTTCGCCCTGGTTACACTGTGAGCAGTGACCGCAGGAGTCTACCATCACGCCAACGCCAACCAGATCGCCTGCTTTAAACGCGGTTACGTCGCTGCCGGTGCTGATGACGCGACCAACGATTTCATGTCCCGGCACCAGTGGAAACTGGCTGACGCCCCACTCATTGCGCGCCATATGCAGGTCGGAGTGGCAAACGCCGCAGTAGTGGATATCAATATGCACATCGCCGGACTGAAGTTCGCGACGTTGAAATTCGAAAGGTTCGAGTGGCGTAGTGGCGGATTTTGCTGCCAGACCTGTTACCTGCATGTTAAAGCTCCCGGAAAGGTAAAGCGGCGTAGGGTAAAGAATTGTATCCATGGGGGCAAGGAGGAGTTGTAAGCGGAGGTGACGTATTGCAGTGACAGGCTGCCACAGGCAGGTATGTACCCTTACAGGGTGAGGGTACTGCGTCATGCTGAACATAAACGGGCGGATAAAAATCCGCCCGTTTATGTTTACGTCATCACGCTAAGCCTTTAGGGCCTATTGCAGCAGCGAGATATCCGCAACCTGCAGGAACAGCTCGCGCAGCTCCGCCAGCAGCGTCAGGCGGTTGATCCGCACGTCACGATCTTCCGCATTCACCATCACCTTCTCGAAGAAGTTATCGACGGCGGTACGCAGCTGCGCCAGCTCGACCAGCGCATCCTGATAGCGACCTTCAGCGAACCACGGCGCCAGCTTGCTGCTCAGGGCAGAAACATAGGTCGCCAGCTTAATCTCTTCGTTCTCTTTCAGCAGCGAGGCCTGCACGCTGTCGTTCAGCGGCTCGGTCGCCTTCGCCAGAATGTTGGAGACGCGCTTGTTGGCGGCGGCCAGCGTGGCGGCTTCATCAAGGGTTCGGAAGTGTGAGACGGCCTGCATACGGGCGTTGAAATCAGCCGGACGCGTGGGACGTCGCGCCAGTACGGCCTGGATGGTATCCACGCTGTGGCCCTCTTCCTGATACCAGGTGCGGAAGCGACCCAGCATAAAGTCGATCACCTCGTCGACCACCTTTGCATTGCTCAGCTTGCTACCGTAGAGGCGCACCGCTTCTTCGGTCAGCGTTTGCAGATCCAGCGGCAGTTTCTTCTCGACGATAATACGCAGCACGCCAAGCGCGGCGCGGCGCAGGGCGAAGGGGTCTTTATCGCCTTTCGGATGCTGCCCGATGCCGAAGATCCCGGCCAGGGTGTCCATCTTGTCGGCGATAGCCAGCGCACAGGCCACCGGGTTAGACGGCAGCGCATCACCGGCGAAGCGCGGCTGATACTGCTCGTTAAGCGCAACGGCAACGTCTTCTGCTTCACCGTCGTGGCGCGCATAGTGCATGCCCATCACGCCCTGGGTGTCGGTGAATTCAAACACCATATTGGTCATCAGGTCGCATTTGGACAGCAAACCGGCGCGCGTGGCGTGGTTGACGTCGGCACCCGTTTGCCCGGCTATCCAGCCCGCCAGCGCCTGAATACGGTCGGTTTTATCACGCAGCGTACCCAGCTCTTTCTGGAACAGCACGGTTTCCAGACGCGGCAGATTATCTTCCAGACGCTTTTTGCGGTCAGCGTTGAAGAAGAATTCGGCATCGGCCAGGCGCGGTCGCACCACCTTTTCATTACCGGAGATAATCTGCTGGGGATCCTTCGACTCTATATTGGTGACGAAGATAAAGTGAGGCAGCAGCTCGCCCGCGCTGTTGTAGACCGGGAAGTACTTCTGGTCACCCTTCATGGTGTAGACCAGCGCTTCGGCCGGAACCGCCAGGAATTTCTCTTCAAACTTCGCCGTCAGCACCACCGGCCACTCAACCAGCGAGGTGACCTCTTCCAGCAGGCTTTCGCTCAGATCGGCGATGCCGCCAATCTCACGCGCGGCGGCTTCCACCCCGGCTTTAATCTGCGCTTTACGCGCCTCGTAATCGGCCAGAACTTTGCCGCGCTCCAGCAGGCGTTGCGGATACTGGTCGGCCCGGTCAAGGGTGAATTCAGGCTCGCCCATAAAGCGATGGCCGCGAAGGGTGCGCGCCGCCGTGACGCCCAGAATGGTAGCGGGAACAATCTCATCGTCCAGCAGCAGCGTCACGGTATGCACCGGACGGACGAACTGCACGTCGGAGTCGCCCCAGCGCATCAGCTTGGGGATGGGCAGTTTAGCAAGGGACGTGCTGACCATCGCAGGCAGCAGCGACTGGGCGCTTTCGCCCTTCACGTGGGCGCGATAGAGCAGCCATTCACCTTTGTCGGTGCTCAGGCGTTCGGCCTGATCGACGGTGATGCCGCAGCCACGGGCCCAGCCTTCGGCGGCTTTGGTGGCCGCGCCATTAGCATCAAACGCGGCGGCGATGGCCGGGCCCCGTTTTTCCACTTCACGATCCGGCTGAGCGGCGCTCAGGTTAGCCACTTTCAGCGCCAGGCGGCGCGGCGCGGCGTACCAGCTCACATCGCCGTGGGTCAGGCCAGCGGCGTCCAGTTCAGCGGTAAAGTTTGCGGCAAAGGATTCGGCAAGGCTGCGCAGGGCCTTTGGTGGGAGTTCTTCAGTGCCGATCTCCACCAGAAAAGTTTTCTCAGTCATGGCGGCCTCTTATTTCTTCTTATTGCACATCGGGAAGCCAAGCGCCTCACGCGACGCATAGTAGGCTTCAGCCACGGCTTTAGTCAGGGTGCGAATGCGCAGGATATAGCGTTGACGCTCGGTTACGGAGATCGCTTTACGCGCGTCCAGCAGGTTAAAGGTATGACCCGCTTTCAGAATGCGTTCGTAGGCCGGCAGCGGCAGCGGTTTTTCCAGCGCCAGCAGGCTCTGCGCCTCTTTCTCATACTGCTCGAAGCAGGTAAAGAGGAAGTCGACATCGGCATATTCAAAGTTATAGGTGGACTGCTCGACTTCGTTCTGGTGGAACACGTCGCCGTAGGTGGTCGTGCCCAGCGGACCGTCGCTCCAGACCAGATCGTACACGCTGTCCACGCCCTGGATATACATCGCCAGGCGCTCCAGGCCGTAGGTGATTTCACCGGTCACCGGCTTACACTCCATGCCGCCGACCTGCTGGAAGTAGGTAAACTGGGTGACTTCCATTCCGTTCAGCCACACTTCCCAGCCCAGCCCCCAGGCACCCAGCGTCGGGTTTTCCCAGTTATCTTCCACAAAGCGAATATCGTGGATGGTAGGGTCCATCCCCAGCTCTTTCAGCGAGCCGAGATAAAGCTCCTGAATGTTGTCCGGGGAGGGCTTAATGATCACCTGAAACTGATAATAATGTTGCAGGCGGTTGGGGTTCTCGCCGTAGCGGCCATCGGTAGGACGACGTGAAGGCTGAACGTAGGCCGCCGCAATCGGCTCTGGCCCTAACGCACGCAGGCAGGTCATTGGATGAGAGGTGCCCGCCCCCACTTCCATGTCCAGCGGCTGAACGATGGTGCAGCCCTGGCGCGCCCAGTAATCCTGTAAGGTCAGGATCAGTCCCTGAAAGGTCTTGGTATCAAACTTTTGCATTTTGAATTCGCACGCGATACGAGAGGTGATAAAAGTGGGCGTCAGTATACCCTTTGACCGGGCGTTAGTCAGCCCGCAGTCGCGGACAACCTTATTCAGACCGGACTCTGGCGCGGCATCATCCCAGTCTGAATTCTATGATTTGAGGCTTGTTGGGGTGAGTTTGGAGATCGGAAATTATTGTACTATAAGGGCTTCGTTAAGCCTGATTTTTGAACAGGCTTAACTATAGCAACAGGACGTCCTTCCGCGCTATATGCCGTTTCCCGTGCCATATGTTAAATAGGCCCCGATTTCTCACAAATTAGCTGCTCTCTCTGCCCTTTCTCTCTGTCAATTCTCTTAATTATAAGTCATATAAATCATATAGTTGAAACTACTTTCCTCAAAACCTAAGATGCGTATGCCCCTAAAAAGGTAAGTGGCTTACGGGCAAGCACTTAGGCCAATCAATTTTCCCTATATCCCAGTAATGGTGAATGTATGGCGCAAATAATTTTTGAAAGAAACAGAGGTGTTCGGGGTTCTACGCCGGAACCGCCGAAATTTCCGTTACCTCAGTTTCAGCCCGGCAACCAGTGCATCCAGGTCAATAATTTCATTGCTGCTCTGGAAGGTATAATGCCCGTTCAGCAAGATATGCTGCCAGGCCACTGGCGATATCCGGGTCAAAGCCTCAATGCCCTTATCGTTGCCTTCTGCTTCCAGCCGTTCCAGTAATCGCGACAGGATCGCTGAGTTGTAATAAACGATCGCGTTGCAGATCAACCGTCCGCACTGATTACTGATGTCTGTTTCAATGTCATTTTTCCCGGTTAACTCTTTCTTTCCACCGACTTTGGCGACGGCAGCACGGAGCTGGTGATAAGATTCAATCCGGTTCTGGGAGCGGCGGATGTTTCGTTCCAGCTGGGGATCGCGCAGATACTTCAGCGTGTAAATACTGCGAACCAGCCGGTCATATTCAAATACCGCCTGTCTTGTCGGATTAGCCGTTGTATATGTGCATAATTTGCGGATCAACGTTCCCTGCGTCATTTCCTTCAGCCCCAGCGTGGCGACAATGCGCTCGAGATTGCTTTTTTCACGGGTAATAAGTTCCAGGTCAATCTGTCCGGCAGGCTGAATCAGGCACTTCTTATATGTCGAGGGCTCTCTGGTACAGTACAACTCCGACAACTGTCTGTTCAGGTCAGTAAAATGAGGTTCAAATCGCAGGCCAAACCAGTGCAGGATCGCAAAGTTGGCCTTGTTGATGCTGTGCATGTCACCGGTAATGGCCGCAGGCTTCACTGCTGAAGTGTTACGGTACCAGATATCAAAGACATGGTGACCTTCGTAGTCGTTTGTGCCAATCAGGTATCCGTTGATTGGGATGTGGTTACACAGCAGTGTGTAAGCCACCATGCCTTTACCGCGACCAAAATATTTACGTGAATACCGGGCTTTCACTGTCGGACGCTCAACACCAAATTTCTGCCCGTCAACGGCTCCATAAAGAGTCTCCGGATCAAACGAATAGAGCGGAAAGACCGGCAGTGCTTCTACGGCATCGGTGATACAGTCATTGGCCGTCAGCAACGACGCCAGGCGAAGGTACTGTTCGTACGTGGTTTCCAGAACATGGAACGGAATATCGCTGGTTCTCGCCATGACATGATTACCATGGTTCATCGCCTGCGCAACGATGACCGCCATCAGGCTGTCTGCATCCGCTTCTTTTTTGGCATAACGGGGTTGTAGCGGCTTCATAGAATGAAGAAATCGGCACTGTTCGTTAACAAAGCGGAAAACATCGGTCACATCACAGAATGGAAGTTGCTCATAAAAACGCTTGTTCTGCTCCTTATTACGACTGACCACTGATTTATGCCAGGTCAGCTTCTGCGTTTCTTTATCGTATTCCAGATGTTTTAACTTCCCCTGCTTCAGCTCACGGTTGAAGGCTTTCCACTGCCGGTGCAGTTCGGACTCCAGCACCTTTAGCTGCGTTTTAATCGGCTTTTGCAAAAATGGGATGTTCATTTCAGCCAGCACTGCTGCCTGTGCCCCTTCCGGTACCAGCTCATCAGAAAGATGGCGGTGCCGGAGACTGTCATTGAGGTGGAATTCACCCGCCTGAAAACGCTTTCTTATCTGGCGATAGAGCCAGAACTCATAGCGGCCGGCATTCAGGCCTGTGGGTTCACCATCCTCACCGTATTCCAGCAGATATGGACGCAGCCGTGCGGGTAACGTTTCAGGCGGGCATTCCTCAAGTGACCGCTGCGAAAGTGTCTGCTTTTTGTCGAACACCATTCGGAGCCAGTGCAGCGCCTCAGCCCACGGACTGTCCCGGACCACGCTGGTGAGGTCGAGTGACAGGTATAATGGCCGCAGGTGACGACGGATTAATGCTGTCATACCGTCCACGGCCTGCCACTGTAGCGCCAGTCTGCTGACGGGTTTTACACTCATGCGCTGCGCAGTACTTTTCAGTGCCTCCCGTGGCATGATTTTCCAGGCACGCCGGCGGACTTCACCAAAGGTCGTGGGGTCAGGAACGCTGTCATCAACATAAAGCGACAGCAGACGCCCGATTTTGGATGTTTCGCGTCGGTGTTTTTCCTGCACGTCAGCCATAAGTTGTTTAGCCGTGCTGCGGCTTTCATCCTCAAGCTGTTTCATATGGAAAAACATCGCGTCCACCAGGTTGTCGCTGAACTGGCGATAACGAACCCAGGCATAGCACAGCAGGTAAAGGCGGGTCTGTCCGGCCTTCAGGTTGCGGAGATCGTAAACGGTATAGAAATTTGCCAGGCTGGCATAGTACAACAGGTTTTGCTGGGAAATATTCAGTGCCGGTAAGATGTCACAGGTTTTGCGGTGTAGTGGCTCCAGGATAGCCCGTTTTTCCCGTTCGTGGACCATCTGGCGCCAGCCAAAGTCACGCGCATCCTGCCTGAGAACCGCGAGCCGGGAAAGCGTATCATCACGCTCAATCAGCTTATCCAATTCGGTAATTGTCGTGTCATCAAGCCGCTCCGCCAGAATATGCCCCAGCCGCAGCCTTTCATCAGAAAGAACCCGGCTCACCACCTCCTGGAGCGTGGTGTAACCAGGGCGGATGATTTTATGTTCGTTGAGCCATATGATCAGCTCCGTGGCGACAAAGCCAGGAGTCACATCACGACGAACAATGTGAATGGCCTGATATTCGAGTTGTGAAAACAGTGCAGATGACCACGGTCGGTAACCGTAAAGGGCGCAAATTTTTTCCCGCTGAGCATAGCGCTCATGCTTAGTGAGGGTCTGCTCAGTAAGTGGCTCACCGTGAAAATAACGGCTCAGGATAAAATTACAGTCATCCTTAACATCACTCCACCCGAAGCGGAAAAACAGGTGTTTGGCTTTAAAGTAAGCGATCTGGAGGATGCAATAAATTTGAGCGTGAAGCCCCTGACGACTACAGGCCAGTGCCAGCTCAGATTCATCCAGCGCCAGGAATTCCAGCCGCTGTGCATCATCGAAATCAGGGAGACCATACAGCGCTTCCTGCTCGGCATTATTTAAAACGGCCAGTCGTTCACTTTTGCCTGTTGCTTTGCCACGAGTTGTCATCCTGACCCCGATTAATCGTGTCCGTAAGAGGATCGCTCTGCGGACGGTAAAAATTAAATTTGCGCTTCAGAGAAAATCACTGCTGACGTTGTCTCATATAACTGGTACGGTATCAATCTCTTTGACGGCCCCCTATACGTACATATTTATGACTGAAATACGCATTGGCTATGCCCGATGTTCAACTGACCGCCAGGATCTGGCCACACAGCAGGAAGCCCTGGTCAGCCTGGGTGTATCCCCGGACCGGATTTATACCGATAAAGGACTGACCGGTTCAAATCGGCAGCGGCCCGGTCTGGATCAGGCGCTGGCCGCTGTTCGTAGTGGTGACACGCTGGTTGTTCCCAAGCTTGACCGCCTGGCCCGTTCAGTTCCTGACGCCCGGGAGATCGCAGACGCTCTGCAACTCAGAGGTGTGAAGCTTGCTCTGGGAACCAGCCTCTATGATCCGGCAGACCCGATGGGGAAAATGTTCTTCAACGTGCTGGCGACTTTCGCGGAATTTGAAGGCGACCTGATACGCCTGCGTACCCGGGAAGGAATGGCCATTGCCCGGGCGAAAGGTAAATTACGGGGAAAACAACCAAAGTTGTCTGATAAACAACAGAAGGAGCTGTGCCGGATGCATGAAACCGGGCAGTACTCGATTAGCGACCTGGCTGAATTGTTTTCAGTATCACGGCCAACAGTATACCGGACGTTAATACGGAGTCGGACACCACCGGAAGGGAGTAAATAAGCGAAAGTGTTATTAATTGAAAGTAATACAGGCACGGATATGCGATTAAATCATTTTTACATGGAACAGGACTTAATCATGCCAGTATCAGCGTCGCAGCACAGAGTTTCAGCCGGAACTTATCAGAATAAGCTTCAGGATAATATCAGGGGAAGCTCCACAACACAGCCCCAAAGCCTAAACTCAGACCGTTCTGCCATCCCGGATGAGATACGCCATTTAGGAAGCAGCATTAACAGAGCAGTCAATTCTCACGAAGAACTGAGCAGACCATCTTACCAGACTACATCTCCGCGGCAGGGCCTGGCCGCACCGTTGCTGATGCTGTTGAGCCAGGTAAGACTTGATGGTATCCCTGTTTCATCAACAACTGATATCTCCGCATTCACCTCAGAGAGAAGCGTGTCCCCCCCAGTTTCCCGAGATACAGCGCATTCAGATAACAGCGGTAATGGCTTCAGTACCATGCTGAGTCCGCTTGCCAATGCTCTGTATGAAACAGGTCAGTTTATAGCCCGGCATGACCCACTGAGATTTCCGGGTGCAGAAGCGGCTGCTCTGAATAAAAATCAATACACAGGAAAAGAAGGCGATAGTGTACAAAATATTGAGGGTAATAAAAATTATTACAGCGTCGCGAGACAGTCTTTAGGGACTAATTTTATCGATAACGGTAAACAGGCACTGGTAAACTTCAATGAAAAATATGAATCAATAAATATTCATTTGAAAAAACTTGCCCACAACATTCTCAGGGAAAAGATAAAAACACGCTTTCATATGGATATCGATCCTGATAAAGTTAATTTTATTAATTTCGCTGAGGTATTATATAATGGTGACAAAAAAATCCAATCAAAACCTCGGGAAAACAGATCTCTGACTGAATATCTTTTTACAAATTTCGATAAAAATACTCAACTTAATCTTGTTGACATGGATGCAATGTGCGGCATCTATGATTCATCGATAAAAACGAGTGATGAATATAATGCAAAGGATGCTATAAATATAAAACCAACACAATTTATTGACTTGGTGTGGGATATAGATTTTTATAACTACGCAAAAAAGAAAGTAATAGATTCATTAGATAACCATAAAGACACTCACATAAAAAAACATATCATTGATTTGATAAATGATCTTGATATTAGCTCTATTGACAATGACTCTGCAAGGGATGTTCTCAGTGGTGTCGGAGTGCTAAATAATAATGTAAGTGTAACTCTTTTTGATATTAATGGATATACAGCAGCAAATGCTTTTGTTTTTAAAAACAATGACAACGGAAATGTGATATTATATTTACCTAATGGTGATGCTAAGTTTATAAAGTTCCGTGGGGATTTTGAAATGCGATCGTGGGTAACGTACGCCTGTGATAACCAAGAGCGACGGGATGAAATAGCATCCCATTTTTCAATAGCCAATAGACAGGACGGAACATTTTACTATGGTGTTGATGAGTGGCTTAGGTCAATTTATAAAAACAATGACTATTATGATCGAGTGGCAATGAAGTCTACGCCAGTTCCGCCTGAACATTTTTTCGATTTTTTGCATAACCAGATAAAGGATAAAACACTTTCCGACCTTGACTCATTGATCAAGTCTGATGATGAGGTTAGGCGAGATATGTGGGAAGATATTATTGATGCATCAAACATAATACCTAATCCGGTGTCACCATTTTTATCATTGGGAATACATATTGAACATTTAATAGATGCTGACACCTATGAGGAAAAAGTAAATGAATGGGAAAAAATAAAATATGATGCAGTCAATCTGATATCGATGGTACTCTTGGATAAAACGATAAAACTCCCTGATGTGGAAGGGTATGATTTCATAAAAGAAGTAAAATCTGGATTTGAGAGTGAAATCATGAGATATGAAGATCAATTTCTTGAAAAGAAAACTGACTTTGAGAGAGAAAAAATAATAGATGAAGGTGAAATAGAATATGATAAAGAGAAAGATTGTTTTCGAGTGAAACGCGGGGCTGTTTTGGGAAAAATGTGTTCTGACAGTGTATCTCCGGAAGAGGAGATAATCGAATTTAAATCTTATGAACCGTCTGATGTTTTTATGGAAGAAAGAGTTGATAATGAATGTAAAAGAATATTACAGCACTGGGAAGATTCAGAAACTCCTTTGAATGAGTTCGAAGATAATTTTGAAAAGTTATCATACCTGGCTTCAAATATGGTTGAAGATAAACCAGTTCTTGATGATTACATTGAGGCGGGGAATGATGGGGTGAACAATTACTTAAGATATGGTCAAGATACAAGCACTGGGGAATATGCAAGAGAGGCAGTGGAGTTAGGTGAAGCATACAATGAGCTGAATAGTTATGATGATTTTTCATATAGAATAATGGTCATGCCACGCGAAAGAGTAGAATCACTGGATGTTGGAGATATTGTTGCTGACAAGGGATTTTCAAGTTCATCTGCGCTGCTTAATAATGCAAAAGATTGGATTAATTCAAACTATATCAAAGAGCATGCTGATATAGGAGATGATTTCATTTTAATCGTTTATGATAAAGACATTCCAAAGAAAATTGCAGGAAACCATTTTCTTATCGATCATATACTGATTCATCCTAGTGAAAAAATAAAAATAATCACCAAAGCCACTATTAATACTCAAGGGAAGAGTGTCACTATAATAGGTGCTGTTAAGTATAAAGGAGATATTCCATCTTCTGATATTTATACAGGACAACTACATAACTGACCCTATATGGTTGGCTGTTCAGTTTAATATAACTCAGCCCTGCTGTTACAGTTATTGCAGAGATATGAAGAAACCAGTAACACCCGGACCTGCTTCTGGCTCGCCTCAGACAGATATCGCCGGTGGCCTGACAGCATGTTTTGATGAAAGGGCAGCAGCAATGAAATTATTGTTCTGGGTGTGCTGGTTGCCGGGTTGAAACTGGGGTAACGGAAATTTCGGCGGTTCCGGCGTAGAACCCCATGTTGATTCGAACCCAGATAATTTTCCTCAAAACTGGCAGGAAAAAGACATTGATGGATTTGAAATTGTGGTGGAAACGCTACAGTTTGATGTGAGTGCAGATGACTCGTAAATAAAAGGCCCTAAGGGGCCTTTTTAGTGGGATGCCTGATGACCGAAGAGAGCGGCTTGTTTGCGGATCTCTTTCATGTGTTCACCTGCCGTGCCGTATTTTTTCAGTGCATCGATGACACTTAAATTTTCTTCATCATCGAAAAAATACATTGCAGTCAAGAACGAGGTTTTAGTGACTGGGCTAAAATCTCCCAGCAACAATAAAACTTCTTCCAGCCCATCAACCATGCGTTTTCCGTCAAACTGGAATGTCGGGAATTTGCTCTCGCCCCCTACCTGCACTGCCAGCAATTTTTTTGCTTTTAGTCGATTGTTAATTGTCTGTCTTTTTACTCCGAGGATGTCAGCTGCTTTACTTGCCCGACATGTTCCGCCGAGTCTCTTCAAGCGTTCTGCAAATTTGACCGCGCTATCATTTAGATGATCCATTTTGCGTTTTTCACGCGGTGACATCTCAGAAGACCGGTCTAATTGAGTTTCAAAAAAGAGTTTAGCCAGCTCGTTATCTGTCATGCCGCGAGCGGTAGTTAGCTGTTTTTTTTCAGCTAATTTTGCCACTAACTCGACTGCCAAATTTGATAAGCGGTCAAACACAGCCATTTGCTCTGCGGACAGTGGTTTGTGGCATTCTTTTTGAATTGTGCTAGTCATATTTACCTCTCTTTGACACTTAGAATAGTCACATATGGGTAAAGTGTCAAACTAAAGCGACGTGAAAATATACAGATTGAACAGATGGTATTGTCGCAATAGGGTGTACTCCCGCGCTATACGCCGTTTTCCGTGGATTTTGTTTAATCGGATAACCTAAATGCGATACCGCTAAGGTGATAATTTAAAAGCGATAGCCACTCTTAATAAATCAATCCATTACAGGCTCATATGGTTAAATAATGCGCTAAATGTACAATAATGTCCGATCTCCAAACTGACCCCTTGTTGAACGATCGCCGCCCGGCTACCCTCTTAACGCACTGACGCACTGACGCACTGACGCACTGACGCACTGACGCACTGACGCAACAAGAGGACAGATGAGAACAGAAATGAAGGATAAGATCGGCTGGATAGATAATTTGCGCGCGGTGGCCTGTCTGATGGTGATAATGATCCACACCACCACCTGGTATGTCACGCATGCGCCGGTGGTCGGCGAGGGAACATGGGACCTCTCCAACCTGCTTAATTCCGCCTCGCGCGTCTGCGTACCGATCTTTTTTATGCTCTCCGGCTATCTGTTTTTCGGCGAGCGTAGCGCGCAGGGACGGCATTTTCTGCGTATTGCCCTCTGTCTGGCGTTTTACAGCGCGGTCGCGCTGGCCTATATCACCTGGCTGACGCCGATTAGCGAAGGGTTATCCCTTAAATATGTGTTTCAAAAGCCGGTGTTTTACCACCTGTGGTTTTTCTTTGCCATTATCGGCATCTATCTGCTGTCGCCGCTGATTCAGGTCAAGCCGGTAACAGCGGGGTATCTGGCGATGGTCACCCTGGTGCTGGCGGTGCTGGCGAATCCTAATACCGTTGACCAGTCGGTTGGGCGGGTGCACTGGCTGCCGCTGAACCTCTATATCAGCGGAGACAGCTTCTATTACGTGCTTTACGCGCTGTTTGGCCGTGCCATTGGCATGATGGATACCAGCCGTCGCGGTGTCAGCTGGCTCGCCGGGCTGGTGTTTATCGCCAGCGTTGCCGGCATTGCGATGGGAACGAAAAAGCAGATGGCGATCAACGGCGCGTTTGCCGATACCTGGTATCTTTACTGCGGACCGGTGGTATTTATTGCCGCTGTCAGCCTGCTGATCCTGTTTAAGAACGGCCTCAATCAGCGGCCTTTACCGATCCTCGCCGCGATTTCGCGCTATTCCCTGCCCATATACGGCTTCCATGCGCTGTTTATTCACTACATGCGCACGCACGGCCTGGATAATACCCGCCATCCGCTGCTCGACATTCCGCTGGTATTTACGGTCGCCCTGACGGGGAGCCTGCTGCTGGGCGTTTTTCTGCACCGGATTGATAAGCGGCGTCTGGTGAGCTGACGCGCGACGGCGACGCTTTATTTTTACGGTGATTCGCCGCCGTCCGGGTCTTAAGCGGGCGCAGGCTACTGATGCGTGGCCGCAGGATCACGCCTGGCATGGCAACCAGCCTGCGGCGTATGCGGTTTTTCCCCGGCCTTTCGTGATAAAGCTTAAGCAGGATCACCGCCAGTGCCAGCAGCGCCGTCAGCCCATTGGCTGACATCACCGGGATATCGCCCATGCGGAAGCCATACCACGTCCAGCATGAAACGCCGAAGAACAGCGAAGCCCACATGCCGAGCGACAGCCCGCTGGTATCTTTATTCCTGATGATGTGCAGCACCTGGAGGAAAAAAGAGCCGGTGGTCACCCATGCGGCCAGCGTGCCAAGGGCAACCGGCCACGGCGAGAGGAAAACGATCGACAGCAGTGCCAGAATCACCGTGGCGGCGACAATCAGGATATTTTTCACGCCTGTTCTCTCCCCATAACCTGCAATTGGGTATCCACCCGCTGCACGGCATCCCGTAAATCGGCTAGCAGTTCAGGCTGTGCACTCAGCGAACCGAACAGCTTTTTCGTTTTTGCAAATGCAGCCAGCGGATCCCCGGCGCGGAATATCGCCGCAAAGTCTACGCTTTCCAGCGCGCGATCCTCATATTCAAAGCCCAGCGTCTTCCGATCCCGCTGCTGCATAAAGCGGAAATAAAGGGCGGGGAGGATCAGCGTCGCACGGGGTGTCGCACCCTGCTGATAGCAGGCTTTGAGGGTCGGCACGATAAATTCGTGCAGTTTGGCGATGCTGTCGGAAGAGACACGCTGGTTAGTATCACGCACCCACGGGTTGCTGAACCTGTGCAGCGTGGTCGCGCAGTACTCCGCTAAATCAATGTTGGTCGAAGGCAGCGCCGCGCTAACGTCCTGCATAACATAGTCAGTCATCCACTGCCTGACCTGTGGCAGCAGGCTCTCATCAATATAGCGTTTACCCAGCAGGGAGCCCACCCAGGCCACGCCGCTGTGACTGGCGTTTAACACGCGGATCTTCGCCTCCTCATAGGGGGTAACGTTTTCAGCAAATTCCACGCCCACTTTTTCCAGTGAAGGACGACCGGCGATAAAGTTATCTTCCATCACCCACTGGGAAAACGATTCACAGGAGAGCGGCGCTTCATCATCGTGAATGCCGTTCTGCGCCAGGCGCGTGTAAATCTCTGCGTCAAATTTGGGCGTAATACGATCAACCATGCTGTTTGGCGCACAGGTGTGTTGCCTGGCCCACGCCAGCAGCGCCGGATCCTGTTTTGCCGTGAGAAACGCTATCAATCCGCGATAAAAGCTATCGCCATTATTGCGCAGGTTATCGCAGCTCAACAGGGTGATCGGTCCGCTGTCGCGCGCCATTCTTGCACGCAGTATCTTTACCAGCGCCCCGTACAGCGTGATGGTTTCCGCCTGTTCTTGTAAATCCGAGGCGATAGCGTGGTCGGTCAAATCGAGGTGCCCCTCATCATCGAGGAAATAGCCGCCCTCGGTGACGGTAAAGGAGATAATTTTTGTCTCAGCGCGCGCGGCTTCATCAACCAGGGTACGCAGTCCCGCATCCCAGAGAATGACGTTTTCAATGGCGCGCAGCGTCTGATACTGCTTTTGCCCCTCGGGAGAAATGATTTCCAACGTGTAGCGACCCTGCTGGCGGGCAAGCTGTTGCAGGGTTTTTTGCGTGGCGCTGTTGCGGATATTCGCGAGAGAAAGAGACCAGCGGTCATCGCCCTTTTCTTTGAGCTGATTAAGATACCAGCTTTGATGCGCGCGGTGAAAAGCGCCTGAACCCAGATGCAACCATATCGATTTTTTGTGCAGATCAATACTCAAACTTTCTCCTTAAACCCCTTGCGGATTGTGCCGATGTTACCAGTAACAATAGCACAAAATGAGCACTGGATAAAAAATAGCCTGAACACGATTGCCTGCAAATGAGGAAAATCGACAGGTGAGTCACCGCCACCGCCATGCTGATGTCAGCCTGTTCCTACAGGCCACGGACAAATTCGACAGACCCCTGACTGCGCTCTGATATTTACTTTCCGCGCTTGCGTTCAAGATAGCCGACAACGATTTTCGTCCCTATCAGGAGCAGTTAATGGCGGTAAAAAAGCAGGCCAAAACGACAAAAGCTCAGGCCACAAAGCAGTTTGGCGTTCTTGCCATGACGTTACTTGTCATCAGCGCCATGTTTGGCGGCGGGGTCTTTAATATCCCGCAAAACATGGCGCAGTCGGCGGCGCTGGGCGCCATTCTTATCGCATGGGTGATCACCGGGCTGGGGATCTTCTTCCTGGCGAGAACCTTTCAGATCCTTGCCGATGTGCATCCCGAAATGACCTCCGGGATCTATATGTACTCCCGCACGGGCTTCGGCAAGCTGACCGGATTCCTGATTGCGTGGGGATACTGGATGTCAGCGGCCTTTGGCAACGTCGGCTACGCCGTTCTGTTAATGGATGCGCTGAACTTCTTTTTCCCACCCTACTTCAAGGGCGGCAACAGCTGGCAGGCCATCACCGTGGCGTCGGTCATTATCTGGGCGCTGAGTATTTTTGTGATGCGCGGCGTGAAAGGCACCTCGGTGCTCAATAGCATCGGCACCGTCGCGAAGTTTATTCCCGTCGTGGTGTTTATCGTCGTGCTGGCGTTCTTCGCCTTTAACCACCATCAGATGGGATTGGATTTTTGGGGTCACCTTCGCGATAACGCGCTACAGGACAAGCCGCTGGGCGATATTTTTGACCAGGTCAAAAGCACCATGCTGGTAACGCTGTGGATGTATATCGGCATCGAGGGGGCGGTGGTGATGTCCGATAAGGCCGATGGACGTACCGTCGGTCGCGCCACCTTTCTCGGCTTTATCATTGCCACCGTCCTGTTTGTGCTGGTCAGTATTATTCCGTTTGGCGTCTTCTCGCAGGGTGAGCTGGCTGCCATGGCGGCGCCCTCCACGGCCTCGATCCTTAAAGCGCTGGTTGGCCCCTGGGGCGGTATTTTTATCAATGTTGGTGTGATTATCGCGCTGCTCTCTTCCTGGCTGGTATGGACGCTGCTGGTGGCCGAACTGCCGTGGGCCTGCGCCAAAGACGGGACCTTTCCAAAATTTTTCGCCAAAACCAATGCTAACGGCGTCGCCTCGCACTCGCTGTGGGTGTCCACCCTGGTGATGCAGGCGGCGATGCTGCTGGTCTTTTTCTCCCACAATGCCTGGAACGTCATGCTGTCGATCACCGGCGTGGTGATCCTGCCTGCCTATATCGGCTCCGCGGCCTTCTTATGGAAGGTGCTGGCAACGGGGGGTTACCCGCAAAAGGCCCGGTTCAGCCGCATCGGCGCGCTTGTCACCAGCGTTCTGGCCACGCTTTACGGCATCTGGCTGGTCTATGCCGCCGGGCTCTCTTTCATTCTGGTGGGATGTGCCATTTATGCCATCGGGCTGCTGGTCTTCATCCGCGCCCGTAAAGAGCAGTCGCCCGACCAGCCGGTGTTTACCCGCAACGAAGGCCTGCTGGCGCTGCTTATCGTCATCGCCGCGCTGGTCGGTTTGTGGATGCTCTTTACCGGCCATCTGCCCCAGGTCTACCAGCCATCGTAATCAACCTTAATTTCATCGCTCGTTTATAAGTGGAGTTCTAATGAAAACTGACATAAAGCCCTGTAATAAAACCTATACCGTGGGGAAATGGATGCCCGCCGATCGGCAGACCCTGCATGACTGGATGTTGAAAATCATGCGTAAAGCGGATGAAAGCCGCGAGCCGCTGCTGCCGGTGGTCGATGCGTTCAAAACCTTTATCGAGACCGATCCCAGGGCCTGGATGCTGTTTACGCAAATGTTTGATGAAGTGAGCGAGGATGAAGCCCACCGGCTTTCGCCAGCCGGGCTGCCGCAGGTGCGCGATTATCAGCATATGCTCGCACTGATTAACGTCATCATGACGCATGCCCCGGAGTTCGATGAAACGGGCCTGGTCGGTTTCCCTTTCAATGCCATCCTTAACTGGTCAATGGCGACGCAGGGCGGCTGGAGTGGCTTCCTCGACGAGCGCATTAATCAGCATATCAAAGCGATACTCAATGAGTGGGCGGTCTTTCTGCGCTCGAAAGAGAGCGCCGCCGTACTCAGTGAAGACCCGCGCTCGGGCTGGTTTGGCGAAGATGCGCGCCGGGCGATGCCGACGTTTGTGGATGACTTTATCTGCGATCCTTCGCTTCCCCATCACGGTTTTACCTCCTGGGACGACTTCTTTACCCGCCGTTTTCGTGAGGGGGTCAGGCCGATAGCCGCGCCGGAAAATGATGATGTGGTGGTTAACGCCTGCGAATCTGCCCCCTATCGGCTGGCGAAGGAGGTTCAGCTGAAGGATAAATTCTGGATTAAATCACAGCCTTATGCGCTGCAATTTATGATGAACAACGATCCGCTGGCATCACATTTTGTGGGTGGAACAATTTATCAGGCGTTTTTAAGCGCCCTGAGCTATCACCGCTGGCATGCGCCCGTCTCGGGCCGCGTCGTTAAAACCCGCATCATCGACGGCACCTACTACTCCGAAACGCTGAGTGAAGGGGAAGACACGGCCGGGCCGAATGCTTCTCAGGGCTACATCACCGAACTGGCGAGCCGGGCGCTGATCTTCATCGAAGCGGATCATCCCGGCATCGGACTGATGTGCTTTATGGCGGTGGGCATGGCCGAAGTGTCGACCTGTGAAGTGACCGTCTATGAAGGGCAGACCGTCCATAAGGGCGATCAGCTCGGCATGTTTCACTTTGGCGGCTCCACGCACTGCCTGTTTTTCGGACCTCAGGTGAACATTGAGTTTGACCTCAGGGGGCAGACGCCGGGGCTGGATAGCAGCAATATCCCCGTCAACAGCGCGCTGGCGCGCATTATTAGCCGCTAAATTCAACGGCCGGGGAGCATCCTCTCCGGCATTTTCTTACCCACGCATACGAGTTCTTTATGAAAATATCTCATTTCGCTGCCAGGCATACCTTCAAGGTCGTTGTGCTGTCGTCCGTTATTCTTTTCCTGAGCGGCTGTGCCTCCGTGCCGCAGAGCATACGCGGCGAGCCGGGGGCGATCGGTCCGGCATCATTCGAGAAAATTTCGCAGGCGCCTTCGTTATATCAGGGCCGTGAGGTGCGGCTGGGCGGTAAGGTAATAAACGTCATTAACCTGCCTGAAAAGACCATTATGGAAATTGCCGTCCTGCCGCTCAATCGTTCGGCGAAACCTGTCCTGGGGGATAGCTATCAGGGACGTATTCTGGCGTACAGTAAAAACTTTATCGATCCGGTGAATGTGCGCCATCACTATATTACGGTCCTCGGTCAGATTGAGGGTACGGAGCCGCTAAAAATCGGGCAGACGCCTTACCGATTCCTCCGGCTAAATGTCGCCGGTTATCAGGTCTGGCAGCAGGAGGAGAACTTTATCCCCTTTGACGGTATGAGCTACGCCTGGTCGCCCGAGTGGGGCTACCCACTGCCGGGCGACGGCCTTAACGGCGTCTATCCGGTCGCCGATGGCTCGTATCTGGTCAGGTAACGATAAACACCAATCCGCGACGGGAAACCGTGGCGGATTTTTACTCCCGACCCCTTCAACGTTTACTCCCGATTCCTTCAATATTAATTCCCGACCCCTTCAACGTTTACTCCCGATTCCTTCAATATTAATTCCCGCCCCCTTCAACATTTATTCGCAACGCCTTCAACCTCTATTTACCATGCCTGTTCCGTCAGGTCCGACCAGGAAAAATTAATCACGCGCAGCCCCTTTTCTGCCGCTTGTCTCACGACATGCACGACATGGTCTGACGGACTTTCCTCAGCGGGTTCCGGCTCGTTAATCATATTGAGTTCCGGTTTTACCGGGGTAAGAGGAAGTTCCTCCGGGTCGGTAGAGAACCAGGTATAGAAGAGAAAGATAAATAACAGAGCGACGGCGACACTGCGTTTTTTCATGTTAACTATGTCCATTAATAAAAAATGCCAGTCTTAAAGACTGGCCTGAGAAGGTGCGAAATACTCAGCAGGAGGATTTATTACGCTGAGCGATCCGAAATAAAATCCAGCCACAACCAGCCTGTGCAGGCTAATCGGTGTTCTTCACCGCATCGACGACTTTCATATTCGGATTGGTTTTACACTGACGGGTTATTTTGGGAATATATTCAGTATCGACCTGATTCATATCGACAAAATCACCGCCCTTGAAATCAATATCCTTATTCAGCGCCCAGAAGGCGACGGGCGACATCGCTTTCGGGTTGAGGTTGATAAATTCTTTACAGCTCATCTCCGTCGGCGCAGATGACTCAGCCCAGGCGCTGCAAAATGGGGCTGAAATCGCTGCGCAGAGGATGAAAGCAGAGAGGATGGTTTTTACGTTCATAACGATCTCCGGATTAATTACTCAGGGTTAAAATCTTGCAGGCAGCGCCCGACGCATCATCAGAATACCCCAGGCGGTAAAGAGCATCTCAAGACCAATAAAGAGGGTGGTGATAATGAAGGTCTGGGTTTCACTGCTGGAAAGCCAGAGGACGGCGATGATGAGATCCAGAAGGCCAATTAAAATTTGCCAGCCTGCACCGCTGCTTTTGCGCATGCTGATCCCGGCGGCGATACGCGAAATGCCTCCGAAAATAAACAGAAAGCAGATAAGGGTAGTCAGCGAAATCATACCGCCGACGGGATTGATCAGCAGTGAATAACCCATAATCAGCCATACCAGACCAAATATGACCGTCAGTATCAGCGCTTTCTTTCCCCGGTGGCGAAAGATAAAGCAGCTTCCCAGGGCATAAAGGCCGCACAGGGCGAATAAAAAGCCGACCAGATAGCTGATATATACCCCCATAATAAAGGGATAAACCAGGCAGCACATGCCACAAATAAGCAGCAGAACAGCCATGACGGTTGCTGAACGTCGATAGTGCTCGAATGCTTTAGTGCTTAGCTGATTCAGTTTCTCATTACTGATAATTATCATTATCATTCCTTTTTTTATTAATCATTTTCTACCTGTTCCAGGGGGGCGTATTGACGAACCCTGACAGGGTAATGCACGCGTTAGCAGGGATAAATAAGAGAGAAGGGTGAGGGGTTTCAGTTCTGTCCTACAGCTGTAGGCGTAATCACTGATTATCAACGCCCGGCTCTGATTACGTCAGCCGACGTTATTAATTAGTATTTTACTCCCACAGGTTAAATATTCAGAAGGACAAACAAATGAAAAAAATCATTATTGCTGGCGTACTGACCTCCATGCTGGCGGCCTCTCCGGTATGGGCTGCATCCACAGAAACAGCCTCGTCCAGCGCTGCCGCTTCAGCGTCACTGCAGAAAGAAGTCACCGATGCACAGAATATCGCCACCCAGGGTATGATCGCCATGCGTGATATCCGCCTGGCGCGGGTCGCTATCTTTCAGGGGCAGCCTGAAATGGCCAAAAAGCTGACCGCTGACGCGCAAAAAATGCTGGCTGATGACAGCGTCGACTGGACCCGATTTGAGAAGACCGACCATAAAGCCAGAATGATCGATGATAAGTATGTGATCATTAATGCCGCTATCGCCGTGTCAGAAAACTATATTGCAACGCCAGAGAAAGAAGCAGCCATTAAAAAGGCCAATGCTAAGCTGGCAAAGGGTGATAAAAAAGGTGCAGTGGAGACGCTGCGTGAGACCGGTATCGGTATTATGGAAAACCAGGAGCTGATGCCGCTGAATCATACGCGTCATGATGTCACTGAGGCCCAGCGCATGCTGAATGACGGTAAATATTACGAAGCCAATCTGATGCTCAAAAACGCGGAAGATGCCATCGTGGTGGAAAGCGATGTGGTCGTTGACCGCTAACTAAGACCGTAAACTCGCTGCGCGTCTTACTGCTTACCCCGGTGTTATTACCCATGTGTCTGATGAAAAAACAGGGACGTTTTTTCTGCCCGGCCAGGTATCCATACATTTACGCAATTTTGAATCGCCTCGCCAGCTCGGCCTCCAGCTCCTGCACAATTCGCGAGACCTCTGCAATTATCGCATGGCGGACAGGGCGGGAAAGCTGGGAAGGCGATTTCTCCTCCACATCGCGACAGCAGCGTTGCAGTGCGTCAATTTCCAGGATCTGAGCCGAGCCGTGCAGGCGATGAATCGCCCGCTTAAAGCCAGACCGATCGTCCTGCTCAGCCGCACGTTTTGCCGCCGCCAGGTCCTTCGCCGCCTCCCTGCGAAAGGTGGTCAGGATCTCGTCCGTCAGGGCGCGGTTGCCCTGCGTATTCGCATTCAGCAGTGAGATCTTGACATGTTGAGTATCGGGCACCAGAGGCTGCTCAGAGGGCAGCTTACACAGCGCCTGCGCGAGGTTTTCCAGTGAGAGCGGTTTAAACAGGCACTCATTCATACCGCTCTGTAAACAGGCTTCCCGTACCTGCGGCAGGGCGCTGGCCGTTAACCCCCAGATGACCAGATCGGCCTGCTGACCGCGCAGCGCCTGGGTTAGCGCGAGACCATCACGCTTCGGCATATTAAGGTCGGTGATAAGCAGGTGATAACGCTTTTTAAGACACAGCTGCTCTGCCTCCTCGCCGTCCCGCGCTTCATCAACTTCATAACCGAGCGCGTTCAGCTGCCTTTTGAGCAGCAGGCGGTTTACCGGATTATCATCCGCGATCAAAATCGACAGGGCCGGCAGCGGCGCCATCATCGGGCGGTCACAGCGGTCACTCACGGGCGCGGCCTCGGCGATCTCAACGGGCAGAATTATCGTCAGGGTCGTTCCCTTACCGGGCGTGCTCTCCATCTCCAGCGTACCCGCCATCAGGCTGACTAATTCCCGACAAATAACCAGACCCAAACCCGAACCGATCTGCTGCCGTCCCTCTTCACCCTGAACGTAGCGGTGGAAGAGGCGTTTTTGCTCCTTCTCATCGATCCCACAGCCAGTATCGCGGATAACCAGCGCCAGGCGTCCCGAGGCCCCTTTAGCTGAAATAAGTTTTGCCGACACCGCCACGCAGCCCTGAGCGGTAAATTTCAGCGCGTTACACACCAGATTGGTGACTATTCTCCGCAGAGCATGAGGATCGAGAAGCAGCTGAATGCCCGGCGGCAGCGCCATGCTGCACGTCAGGGCAATATCTTTGTCGGCAGCTTTAATATCAAACGTACGACAAATCTCACCAATCAGCGCCGCCACATCCGTCCACTGCGCCTCGCACTGATAATTTCCGGTCTCAATTTTATCAACGTCAAGGATGTTGCCAATCAGCCCAAGCAGAGATTGCGCGGTAGCAGTGGCCAGCTCGATAGCCTCCTGACTCTGCTGCGGCGTCAGGTGCTGCCGGGAAAGCAGCTCCAGAAAGCCGACAATCGAGCTGACCGGGGTGCGTATTTCGTGGCTCATACTGGCCAGAAACTGGCTTTTGGCCTGGGTGGCGTGTATTGCTCTGTTTTTCTCGGCTTCCAGACACTGCGAAAAGGCTTCCCGGTTTGCCAGCCGCTGCTGTAACTCCCGTTCACTTTGCCCGCGCTTGTGAAATTTGTGCAGCAGAAAGTAGCCCCAAAACACAATCAGCAGAAAAATAAAGGCGGCCACCGTCAGCATCAGATAAAAGGGCTTACTGTATAAATTCCATGTCTCAATTTCGACATTGGGCATCTTTGACCATTTCCCCACCATTTGCAGTATTTCACGCGGGGGGATGACCTGTAGCGCCTTATTAAGGATCGATTGCAGTTCCGGCTCCTGGCGGGAGGTGGCGATCCCCACCAGCGCAGAGGGGATATCGGAAAGAGGGGCATAGTGCAGGCTCTGGGGATAATATCGCGACACCAGATAGTTAGCGGTAATTTCCGTGGTCACCGCGGCATCCGCGCTCCCCTCCACCACCATCGACAGCGCCATGGAAGAGTTATCGGCAAGGATCCATTTTGCGTGCGGATAGCGCGCCTTAAGCTGCTCGCTGATGGCGAAGTGGAGGGGTATCGCAATCCGCTCAAGCTGTTCCAGCCGGGCTGCCGGGCTGACACTGAGCGGGGAGACGACCACATAATGCTGGCGGACCCAGGGGAGGCTAAAGTTTATTTGCGCCTGTCTCGCCTCACTCAGGGTCGCGGCCGCGATTAAATCTCCCTCATGATTAAGCATTTTTTGCCGCATCTCCTCGTTAGAATTGACGGCGACGGGTTCAAATTGCAGGCCTGTTTGCAGAGAAATGATATTCAGTAAATCGGCAGTTACCCCACGCAGCGTGTTGTTTTGATCCACCATGGAGAGCGGCGGGTAATAGCGGTTAATCAGGACGCGAAGCCTGGGGTGGGCTTTGATCCAGCTCTTTTCCCGCGCCGTTAAGGATAAGGAATTATTCAGAAAAGAGAGGTTGCCCCGTTCCAGCCAGTACTGCGCCAGCTGATCGTGCTGTTCATTTGAAATAGCGGAAATAAACCGGTTAAGTACCCCGTGCAGTTGCGGTTGATTAGTCCGGGTAAGAAAAATGACTCCCCGTTGCTGCCTGTTAAGATAGCGAACAATCGTCAGGGACTGCGGGAAATACTTCTCGATGTTATAGCTCGCGGTAACGTTATAGCCGAGAAAATAGTCGCTCTCACCGGTGGCGACGGAGAGTAGCGCCTGATGTTCATTGTCGTAAAACCGGAGTATGGCCTTTGGAAAGTTTTGCGCAACCGCCCGGGCGGCAGGATAGCTGCGGTGAACGGCGATGGTGACCCGCTCCCGGCTCTGCGAAAGCGGTAGCGGAAGCGCACGATTTTGCGCGGCGACTAACGTAGGATGAAAAGTCATCAGCGCATGGGTGCGTTGAAACTGCTTGCCTGGCGTAACGTTGCTGTCGGGAAGAATAAGCAGGGCATCCACCTCGTTATTTTGTAACGCAGCGGAGGCCAGCGCCTGTGAGCCGTATTTTTTAATCACCACGTTTATGCGCAGGCTGGAGCGCAGCAGAAACAGATAATCGGCCAGCACGCCCTGATAATCATCGTCGGGATAATGAAAGAGAAGCGGCAAGGTATCGGGCATCGCGATGCCAATAAGCAGGCGATCCTTTTTTTCCAGCCAGCGAGTCTGATCCCGGTTTAAGCGGATTTCTTTCACCGGGGTGATGTAGTGCCCTTTTATTTCAACGTTATAGGGTGATTCTGCCGCAAACGACGAACACATCAAAAAGAATAATGTTATCAGGAAAAAATGGAGCTTCTGCATTATTCACCAAATTTTATTCCGCTGCGCGAAATCATACAGTTCAATCAGAGATGAACAATCCAGTTTTTCCATTAATCGTATTTTATAGCTGCTGACGGTTTTATTACTGATAAACATTTTACTGGCGATGTCGGCGTAGCTGGTGCCGTTCAGAATATAGCGCAGGACATTAATTTCCTGAGTGGAGAGGGAGTCCAGCTTTTTCTGCTCTGACGTGGCCTCACCTGAAAAGTGATCGAGAGAAAAGGGGAAGTAGCTATACCCATTACTGGCCGCCTCGACGGCGGCAATGATACTGTTCATCCCCTCTTTTTTGCTGATAAAGCCATTCGCGCCCAGTGCCGCGCTGCGCTTGCCGTAGAAGAGTTCATTCTTGGCGGAGATAACGATAATAGCCCCGGCATAGCGCCTTTTCCGCAGCTGCTCAAGCACTTCTATTCCACTGAGCGAAGGTAAATCCACATCAATAATAACCAAATCGGGCTGGGTTATCTCCACGGTCTTCACGACCTTCGCACCATCATCCAGTTCAGAAATTACGTTGATACCCTGGGTATCAAGCAGATTGCGAATAGCAATGCGGGCAAGAGGATGGTCGTCAACAACGATGGCTTTCAAAACACAATTTCCTTCTAAAAAATAAGCATGACAGAACCCTCACGGCGATATTCCGTCTTAATTAAGAAGAGTGATGGATAAAGCTGAAGAGATGCTAAATGAAAGCGGTCATTCAAACTCAGAGGGTTACTATATCACAGACGGTAAATCCGCTGGCTCAATGAAAACTAAATGGGGCGAAATCAATTCGCGTAGATGATTATCAGTATCACTTAACCTATTTCCCGGCGTGGGGTTATCATTAACAGATATCGTTAACGATTTATTGATATTTTTATTCACCTGTTAAAAACCAGATTTTTCCGCGAAGCGTAAGAAAAATAATACGACGCATACAGTATTGTCTGCTACCAAAAAAAAACGCATCCCTTAGTCTACACAGCGGTTCCAAAGCGTACTAACCCTGTCATTTTACCGCCGTTGCCCTTTATTACGGCGAAAGAGAGCGTTGTGTGAAAGATTCTGGCAATGAAAAAGTTCTGTCGAAGGATAAAAAGGGCGTGATTGCCCTGCTGCTCGTTGTGCTGCTCTTAGGCGTTGCCGCCGCTGTCTACTGGCTATTTATCATCAACGATCGGCAAAGTACCGATGATGCCAATGTCGCGGGCAATATTAATCCCGTTTCCTCCCAGGTGGCGGGCAATGTGGTGACCATCAATTATGCTGACACCCAGCGGGTGAAGAAAGGCGATGTGCTGGTGGTACTGGATGACACGGATGCGAATATAGCCTTCAGAAAAGCCCAAAGCGCGCTTGCCTGGACGGTACGCCAGATTCATCAGCTGGCCCTGCAGGATGGGCAGTATTCCGCTGATGCCGACCGGGCCGCCATCGCGCTGAATCAGACGCAAACCGATTTCAGACGCCAGCAGCAGCTCTACCAGAAAGGCCTGATCGCGCGTGAAACCCTGGAACATGCAGGCGATGCCGTGGCCAGCGATAAAGCATCGCTGGCGGCAGCGGTACAGCTTTACCAGGCGAACAAGGCGCTTCTGCTCAATACCACGCTGCGACACCATCCGCAGGTTCTCCAGGCGGCGGATTCCCTGCGTGAAGCCTGGCTTGCCCTACAGCGAACCAAAATCCGTAGTCCGGTTACCGGTTATATCGCCGGGCGCAGCGTACAGGTCGGACAAACGGTGACAGCCGGACAAACGCTACTTTCGGTCGTTCCGCAGGATCAGATGTGGATCAATGCCAACTTCAAAGAGACGCAGCTGAATACGGTAAAAATCGGTCAGAGGGTCAATGTGGTTATTGATCTCTATGGCAGCAGCCTGGTATTTGAGGGAGCAGTGGAGGGGATCGGCATGGGGACCGGTAGCGCATTTTCACTGCTGCCGGCACAAAATGCGTCAGGGAACTGGATCAAAGTGATCCAGCGCGTGCCGGTTCGTGTGGCGCTCGATCCCCGGCAAATTGAACAATACCCGTTACGCATTGGACTTTCAGCGACGGCGACCATTTTCACCGCGGGCGGTATCTCAACGGCGGACCAGGCGCTGGCGCAGAAGGTATCGCCGATTCCGGCATGGCGCAGTATGGCTCTGGTGCTGGATACCGCCGACATCGACCGTCAGATTGAGCAGATCATTGCTCAGAATGGAGGGCTGTAATGGCCGCTGCTGCTGAGGCTCCGGCACCCCTGAAGGGGGGAATGTTGATCATGGTTACCGTCGGTTTAGCGCTGGCAACGTTTATGCAGATGCTTGACTCGACGATCTCTAACGTGGCCATCCCGACCATTTCCGGCTTCCTTGGCGCGTCAACGGATGAAGGAACCTGGGTGATCACCTCCTTTGGCGTGGCTAACGCCATTTCGCTGCCGGTAACCGCGCGGCTGGCGCAGCGGCTCGGGGAAGTCCGGCTTTTTACACTTTCGGTGACGCTGTTTGCGATCGCTTCACTCTGCTGTGGTCTGGCAAACAGCCTCGATCTGCTGATCGCTTTTCGCGTGATACAGGGACTGGTGGCCGGACCGTTAATCCCGCTCTCACAAAGCCTGCTCTTGCGAAACTACCCGCCCGAAAAGCGCACGCTGGCGCTGGCGACCTGGTCGATGACGGTGATTATCGCACCGATCTTAGGTCCGATATTTGGCGGTTATATCTGTGAGAATTATCACTGGGGATGGATTTTCTTCATCAACGTACCGATGGGAATTCTTGTCGTGGGAATGAGCGTGTTTCTGCTTAAGGGACGCGAGACGGTCACTCACCCGGTTAAGCTGAATCTTACCGGGTTGAGCCTGCTGATGCTGGGGGTCGGAAGCCTGCAAATTATGCTCAGTAAGGGCAAGGATCTGGACTGGTTTAGCTCACCGGCGATTGTTGTTCTGGCTGCCGTTTCGGTCATTGCCCTGACCTCACTGATTATTCACGAAACGCGCAGCACGAATCCGATAGTGGATTTTACCCTGTTCAGGTCGCGCAACTTTTCGATTGGCGTACTTTGCATCGTCTGCGCCTATCTCATTTACTCCGGTGCGATCGTTCTTATGCCGCAGCTGCTTCAGGAGGCCATGGGTTACACCTCCTTATGGGCCGGACTCGCCTATGCGCCAATTGGTTTTATCCCGCTGATTCTGGCACCGCTAATCGGCCGCTACGGTAACAGGGTGGATATGCGCCTGCTGGTTACCTTCAGCTTCATTGTCTATAGCATCTGTTACTACTGGCGGGCGATCATCTTTTCCCCTGACATCACCTTTTCCGCCATTGTGTTACCGCAGTTTATCCAGGGGTTCGCCATCGCCTGCTTCTTTCTGCCGCTGACCACAATTTCGCTTGCCGGACTCCCGTCAGACAGGTTTGCCAGCGCGACCAGCATGAGTAATTTTTTGCGTACGCTCTCCGGATCCATCGGCACCTCATTAACCATTACGCTCTGGAGCCGGCGTGAAACGCTGCATAACAGCGAACTGAGCGAGTTTATCCGGCCGGGTAATCCAGCCTGGCAGCAGACAGAGCAGGTTTTACACGGCATGGGGCTTAGCCCGGCGCAGACGCTGGCCTGGGTAGACCAGCAGATCACCCAGCAGGCACTTATCCTCTCTGCCAATGAAATTTTTGCCCTGTCCGCCGCGGTATTTTTGTTTCTTACGCTGCTGGTGTGGTTCGCAAAACCCACCCGGGAGAGGGAAAGACATTAACCTCACGATCGGGATCGTCGTCCGGGAAGGCCCGCTGCACATAACAAAGCCGACGGAGAGGGGACAGGTAGCAGCAGAGAGGGGTTTTCATTGCTTCAGGAGGGATTAAGTTTCCTGTCAGGGCGTCAGATTGGCGACCTTATGTCCGTTTCTGGCAGGGGGCCGTTGCGTGGCTCGTTGCAGCATGGCCGCAGTGGGCAAATCGCGAAAGGCACTCACCTTTACCTGTGCCGGGCGAATGTTAACCCTTGCCGGGGCGCGTTCTGTAGAAAAAAGGTTATTGGCTGATTATGCACGGTTTACGTTAGTAAAAATTCGAATTTTTCACGCCCGCGCTGAGACGACTTTCTCACAGATGTGATCGGAGACTTTAGGGGTTGGTCGGTCAGGAGGCCCCGTAACACGCCGGATACCGTCACTTACTCCGCAGGTGTCCCTTCACATTTACCACGTCGCATCAATTAACTTCATCAATTACTGCACTTTTGCATAAGACAGTTTTAACCATCTCATTAAAAACCCCTGTACAATAGTGGTTACCGACTTCTGTCAGTCGTGGAATTTTTGTTTAGTAAATTTAACGTAATCAGGGTGATGGAATGCTTGAATTTTTTGACGTCAGTTATGATGAACTTAAAGGCGTACAGTCGGATGAGCTTTACCGCCTGCGCAAGAAAACCTTTAGCGACCGGCTGGGCTGGGACGTTGTGTGCAACAGGGATATGGAATTCGATGAGTTTGACGCCCCGGGAACGCGCTATCTTCTGGGTTTGTATGAAGGCCAGCTGATCTGTAGCGTACGCTTTACCCCTCTCGATCAGCCTAATATGATAACCCACACCTTTAAGGCCTGTTTTGAAGATGTACCGCTGCCGCCGGGTGAAAGGGAGTCGAGCCGTTTCTTTGTTGATAAGGCGCGTGCGCGTCAGCTGCTGGGCGAACGTTATCCCATTAGCCAGATGCTGTTCCTGGCGATGATCAACTATGCCCGCCACTATAGCTACAATGGAATTTACACAATTGTCAGCCGGGCGATGCTGACCATCCTGAAGCGTTCCGGCTGGCAGATAAAGCCGTTAAAAGAGGCCTGGCTCAGTGAGAAAGAGCGTATTTATCTGCTCTTTTTGCCGACAGACAGGGAGAGCCAGGCGCAGATGGCCGCGAAAATTAATGCCACGATCCACGCTTCTGAGCCGTCACTTGTCAGCTGGCCGATGTCACTCACGTCTACGACTGCGTCGGCGTAATCAGCTCCAGCTCAACGCCCAGCCGGATTGCCTGGCGGGCGTTACTCACCCCCAGTTTACTGACCACATTACCCATATGAAATTTAACCGTCCGTACCGAAATACCGGTAATGGTGGCGATTTCCGCATAGGTTTTTCCCATACTTGCCCAGTACAGCACCTCATTCTCACGCGCGGTAAAAATAGCTTTATTGTTGCTCGCGTCCGCATGTCCCCGGCCCGAGGAGACGGAGTGCACCAGCCGGTACATCTGCTCGTTAATCTCTATCAGATGCATCTGCATGGTGGCGCGGTCGGTTGAAAGAAGCCCTTCCAGGTGATCCTGCACGTTGCGGTCAATAATGATCGATAACAGCGCAAGGTTGTTAAAGTGGTCATGAAGGACAAAGGTAAAGCCGTTAAGGATGTTGTACTGCTTCGACAGAGAGAATATTTTCGTAAACTTCAGGTCGGACATCAGGGTGATATTTTCGTCCCAGGCAAAGGGAGAGGTCCGTCTGAACGCAGTCAGTATCACCGGGTCGGTATGCTGGAGGTTATTGGTACGGTAAAGGTCAACCCATTCGTCAGGATAACTGGAAATAATAAGAAGATTTGATGGATTTTTCTTGCTAACGACGGTGTATGCATACTCCGGGCTGCCCAGATGTAAAAGTTTCCTGTCGATATAATTACGGAGTGTCTCCGTTATTATCTGATTTTCCTGAAATATCGAGAACATGTTAACTCCCTGAAGGTCTGAGCATCCCTGTTTCAGCATGGTGGTGTACTTAAGTACAGGGCGATGCAGTACTTAAGTACAACTTACGGAATCAGGCTGATTACCTATAATGGACTCCGTAAGCTAGAGGCAAAAAAAACCTGACTTCGATAGTCAGGTAGCTAATTTAGCCGACACCAGGGAAAAACCTTTCCGGGCAGACGGGGCATAAAAAAAGCACTCGCTGTCCGGAAATTCTTACCAATTTAACACCCCCAATTTGTCCTTTCAAACCGTATGGCGTGCCTTCCCGGTAGCCATTCTCATGCATTTTCTTAAAGTTCAAACGCTTAGCCGTAAAATTCACTGATTAATTTTTTTTGATAAAAAGCCATGCAACAGTTTGGCTCCGTTACCTGTTCCTGATGATTTCAGCCCACGACCCTTGCAAATCGTTTACCTGTGGTGATCAAGAAAATGATCATGAGCCGTACGATTTACCTTCCCTCCTTTGCGCAGGCAGGTATCATAAAATGCTTCGCTGCGCGGCTACAGGGGTTGACTCTCTCTCCCTCGCCGACAGGCAACAGGATAGTAATAAATGTGGAGATACTATGAGTAAGCCGACGTCCGTATTGTTGTTTTCAGCCATCTTATTGGGTGCCGTTCCGCTGATGTCAACGGCCTTTGCCGCCGACGCGCAGCCTGTGCAGCCTCAGGCGACCCCGGACCAACAGGCGCCTGCCGCACAGTCCCCCGATCTTCAGGCCATTCCCGCGCCGGCACCGCAGGGGCAAAAGCCTGCGCAGAGCCAGGACGGCGATAATACGCCGCAGCCCGATCCTGCACACCCTTATGAAATCACGTCCTTTTTTGCAGATTTCCAGCACTTTACCCTCGGCAGCGTAGTACCGGACCGGTACCGTACCAAAAAGTACGAGATTATCGACTGGAAAACCCGTCACCTTCCGGCACCGGACGAAGGGACCAGCTGGACCTATATGGGCGGAAACTACGTTTTGATTTCCAAAGAAGATGGCAAGATTGTAAAAGCAGAGTCGGGCGACATTTTCTACAAGCAGTAATCGCCCCTGGCGGAAGGGATGCCGCCCCATCCCTGACGCTTCGCTTAGCGAAACCTGGCCCGCTGCGGTTGATGCGGGCCTTTAGCCGTGCCCGGAAGGCTGCGGGTCCTCTGACACCGGGTATTTATTTTGCTGGAGCACAAACCAGGAGGGCGGAACGTGCCAGGGAGCCTGGGTCAGCTGGTCGATGCCGCGTTCAATAATGGTTGATGCCTGCTGCCATAGATCACGATCGCCGGCGGTTAGCAGGGTGATCTGCACGCGCTTCTCAACCAGATAGACGCGGGCAAAATGAGCGTTAAACTGAATAATAGACCGGGTATTATCAATAATATCAGCAAGTTTTATGGTCTGCGCATTGACTGATGCTTTTGCCGTATGGCGAAAGTGTGCAACCTTACGCGCCGCGCGATTTTTTGCTTGTGGCTGCTGCGCGTCTGTGAGCATTTCAACCAGACTGGCAACCTCGGCGCCAAAGTGGTTTTCGATATCGGCAAGCGTGCTGGGCGTATCCTCTACCGTGTCATGCAGCCAGGCAGCGGCCAGCATGACCTCGCTGTCGGTCACGCTGCGCACCAGTTCAACCACCGCAGCCGGATGCACAATGTAAGGCTCATCGGTGTATTTTCGTCGCTGCCCCGCCTCGGCATGGGCCTTAGTGGCATAACGTCTTGCCCGCTCTTCCAGTGAATGCATCGCCAGTTACCCCCAGAGATTAAAATTTGCTTGCAATTATGTAGTGTGCTATTTATATTTTTACCATGAATATCAAACAAGATGACAAAAAAGCGAAAGACACGCCACTGTTGCTCGATCAACAGCTCTGTTTTGCGCTTTATTCTGCCAATCTGGCGCTGCATAAACTCTATCGCCAGCTCCTGACCCGGCTTGATATTACCTATCCGCAGTACCTGGTGATGCTGGTGCTCTGGGAGCGGGACGATGTCACCGTATCGGAAATTGGCGAGCGGCTGTTCCTGGACTCCGCCACGCTGACGCCGCTGCTAAAAAGGCTGGAAGCGGCCGGACTGCTGAACCGGCAGCGCTCGCGCAAGGATGAACGTCAGGTGGTGGTCACCCTGACCGAACAGGGCAAGGCATTACGCAATAAAGCGACCGGGATCCCGCAATCGGTGCTCTCTGCGTCATCCTGTGATGACGTGACGCTACAATCGCTGAAGCAGGATTTAGAAACCCTGAGGGATAACCTCAACGGGTGAGGTACTAAGTGTAACCCTCTCCTGAGTCTGTCGGCCAGACGACGCGTTTAACGTGCTGGCCCGGCTCCACGGAGGAGAGGCAACGGGATGCGCGTCATGCGTTATCCGGGTCTATAATAGTAAAAACTGGTTTATAAATCGTGCGCGATAGAATCGCACATCATATAAAACACCAACCCGCAGGAGTTTTACCATGTCTTTAGAAAAAGTCGTTTACCGTGCAAAAGCAAAAGCCACCGGTGGTCGTGATGGCCGCGCTACCTCTTCCGATAACGTACTGGATGTAAAACTGGGTGTGCCGAAAGAGATGGGCGGCGCGGGCGGCGAAGCCACTAACCCCGAGCAGCTGTTCGCGGCGGGCTACTCAGCCTGCTTCCTTGGCGCGATGAAATTTGTTGCGGGTCGCGACAAAATTGCCCTGCCTAAAGAAGCGTTCATTGAGGGCGAAGTCGGTATTGGTCCTATCCCAACCGGTTTTGGTATTGAAGCAAAACTGAACATTCATCTGGAAGGGATGGATGCCGCAGAGGCGAAGAAACTGGTCGACGCTGCGCATATTGTTTGCCCTTACTCTAATGCCACCCGCGGCAATATTGACGTGACGCTGAATATCATCAACTGATAGTTAGTGCTTACCAGGGCAGCGTCTGCTGCCCTGTATCGTTACTTTCTTTAACATAATTCTTTTCTTTTTCACCTCGTTTATTTACTCAATCCGACCAGACTTAACGGGCAAACGCGTTAAAACACGGTTTCCAACTCGTTCAGGAGATGAACATGATTAAGTCTCGTATTGCAGCTCTGCTGCTGGGTTCTCTGCTGGTCAGCGGCAGTACGCTGGCGGCAGACACCACCATTAAACCCACTCGCGGCACTATTGATTCCGTTAGCAACTCTGCCGTGCAGATAACCACCCGCCAGGGCGAGAAGCTGGATGTAAAAGTCACCGATCAAACCAAAGTCAACAGCGTCAGCAAAGCGCAGATGAGTGATATCAAGGCCGACAGCTATATCGGTACGGCCGCCGTACCTATGGCGAACGGCGAGCTGAAAGCGCTGGAAGTTCACGTTTTTGCCCCGGATCTGCGCGGCAGCGGCGAAGGCTTTAATCCCTTTGAATCCCCGGATGGCAAAATTAATACCATGACCAACGGCACCGTCGGCAAGCTGGTTAACAGCAATGGCCGTACGCTGACCGTTAAGGTTCACGACCAGGAAAAAACGGTCATCGTGCCTGACGATGTACCTGTGGTGCTGATTGAGCCGGGCAACCGCAGCCTGCTGAAAGCGGGCACCAAAGTTGTGCTGTTTGGCACCAAAGACGCGCAGGGCAATCTGGTGGCACGGGGCATCTCCGTGGGTAAAGATGGCCTGACGCCGCCGATGTAACCTGGAGCGAGTATGCCGAAATTAACCAGAAAACGCGTTCATCCCTGGCCGGTACGCCTGTGTCACTGGCTGAACGTGATGGTGATGGTCGGTATGGTAATGAGCGGGTGGGGCATCTATAACGCCTCACCGCTTTTCAGCTTCACCTTCCCAACAGTGATGACCCTGGGCGGCTGGCTGGGCGGCAACATTGCCTGGCATCTGGCCGTCATGTGGCTGCTGTTTGCCAACGCCCTTTTTTACCTGATTTGGGGCGTAGTGAGTGGTCACTTCAAACAGCGCTTTTTCCCGCTTTCCCTTACCCTGGCGATGCGTGAAATCGGTCAGGCCCTGCGTTTCAAACTTCCGCATCAGCAGGGTAAGTACAATGCCGTGCAGAAGCTCCTCTATGTCGCGGTGATCCTGCTGGGCGCGCTGCTGGTGCTCTCGGGTCTGTCGATTTGGAAACCTGTGCAGCTAAGCTGGCTGGTGGCGCTGTTCGGTGGCTTCGATACTGCGCGCTACGTCCATTTTTTTGCCATGAGCGGCCTGATGCTGTTCGTGGTGGTTCATGTGGTTATGGTACTGCTGGTGCCGAAAACGCTGCCGGCGATGATTACCGGCGGTCGCAGGGAGGAGTCGGGCGATGAGTGAAAAACCAAAATTAATTCTTGAGCCGGACCAGCGCAAAAAGCTGGTGAATCTTGAGCGCCGTCTGCTGATCCGCTCCGGTCTGACGCTGGGTGCCGTTTCCATGCTGACCGGCTGTAATCTTCAGGACGGTGACCAGGTGGATAAGGCGCTGTGGGCAATGTCACGCTGGAACGACCGGGTTCAGGCCTGGCTGTTCAGCGGCAGCAGGCTGGCGCAAACTTACAGCGAATCCCAGATTACCCGCCCTTTCCGCTTCAACGCGTATTATCCCGAATATAACGTACCTGACATTGATATTGCCGACTATCGCCTGGAAGTGTCCGGTAAAGTTGAAAAGAAAGCGCCCTGGACGCTGGTGCAGTTGCAGCGTCTGCCGCAAACCGGGCAGATAACCCGCCTGATCTGTATTGAAGGCTGGAGCGCCATTGGACAGTGGAGCGGCGTACCGCTGAAAATCTTCCTGCAGCACATCGGGGCCGATTTGACGGCAAAGTACGTCGGTTTTAAGTGCGATGATCGCTACTATTCCAGTCTGGATATGGCCACCGCGCTGCATCCGCAAACCATCCTTGCGCTCGATTTTGATAAAAAACCCCTGCCACCCGATTTTGGCTATCCGCTGCGCCTGCGCGTACCCACCAAGCTCGGCTTCAAAAATGCCAAACATATCGCGGCGATCTTTGTCACTAACGATAACCCCGGCGGCTACTGGGAAGACCAGGGCTACAACGGCTTTAGCGGCATTTAAAGGGTGGGTCTGGAACCGGGTGAGTCTCTGTCATCTCCCGATCGCTTTTAAGATGCAGCAAGCCATCAATACGTGGGTGCAGTGTGCCGGGCGCAGCAGAGCGCCATCACCAAAAAGATGCGTCTGTTGTCGTTATTACGGCAGCATTGCATCAAAAGACTTCATCTCTTCCCGGTAGTTTCTGACACGATCCCGGCGTGCCTGCCCGGCGCCAGCAGACTACTCTGCGGCCAGAGGTTTATCGACCCGGCAGTCGAACTCTGTTGTAATGCGCTGGTCTGATTATCGTTTAAGAACTGTTTAGGTTACGCCAGGAAAAAAAGTTTAATGAATTATATAAAGTTACTTACGCAGCAAAAGCTCTCGCTTCTGCTGGCCTTTTACATCGGTATATTTCTTAATCTATCGGTGTTTTACCGTCGATTTGACCCGTTTCTGGCCCATTTTAAAGCCTCCCAGTGGCTGTCGGCCCTCGCCGAAGTCGCGGCCATCGTCCTGCTGACATTTTTTCTGCTGCGCCTGCTCTCGCTGGGTGGCCGGCTCTTCTGGCGGCTTACGGCCAGCGCGCTGCTGCTGATTTCCGTAGCGTCCAGCTACTATATGAGTTTCTTCAACGTCGTTATCGGCTATGGCATTGTCGCATCGGTCATGACCACCGATACCGACCTGTCAAAAGAGGTGATCGGCTACCACTTTTTGTTGTGGATGGTGCTGGTTAGCGCGCTGCCCCTGCTGATGATCTGGCGAAACGCGCTGCGCTTTACGCTGCTCGAACAGCTCCAGACGCGCGGGCGGCGTCTTGTTCCGCTGCTGACGCTGCTGCTGGCCGTCGCGCTGGTATGGCTGCCTATCCGCTACTTCGATAAGCAGCAAAACATTAATGAAAAACTGACCAATATCGATCTGCCGAGCTACGGCGGCGTGGTGGCGCACTCTTATCTGCCGTCAAACTGGCTCAGCGCGCTGGGGCTGTTTGCCTATACCAGCTTTGATGAGAAAATGGATAGTAAGGACCTGCTCGACCCGGCGAAGAAATTCACCTGGGTGGCACCCGCCGGACTGGATGATACCTATGTGGTCTTTGTTATTGGTGAAACCACCCGCTGGGATCATATGGGCATGCTGGGCTACGATCGCGACACCACGCCGAAGCTGTCGAAGGAGAAAAACCTCGTCGCCTTCCGTGGCGAGTCCTGCGATACCGCGACCAAGCTCTCCCTGCGCTGTATGTTTGTGCGTGAGGGGGGAACGGAAGAGGGGCCGGGCAGGACGCTGAAGGAACAAAACATTTTTGCCGTGCTGAAGGAACTGGGGTTCAGCTCTGAACTGTTCGCCATGCAGAGTGAAGTGTGGTTTTACAACAACACCAATGCGGATAACTTTGCATTCCGTGAGCAGATCGGTTCTGAAAAGCAGAACCAGGGCAAGTCGGTAGACGATATGCTGCTGGTGCCGGAGCTGCAAAAATCCCTTGACCGCCATCCACGGGGAAAGCATCTGGTGGTTTTACACACCAAAGGCTCACACTACCTCTATTCCCAGCGTTATCCGCGTGAGTTCGCCCGTTATCAGCCGGAGTGCATGGGCGTGGATGAAACCTGTAGTAAAGCGATGCTGATCAACGCCTTCGACAACTCCGTGCTTTACACGGATACCGTTCTGGATAGCGTTATCGACCGGCTACGGGACAAAAAAGCCATTATCTTCTATGCCGCCGACCACGGCGAATCCATCAGTGAAAATATGCATCTGCACGGCACACCGCGAAATATGGCACCGCCGGAGCAGTTTCGCGTGCCGATGATTGTCTGGGCGTCGGATAAGTATCTGGCCGATGGCAATAATCAGCGAGCCTTTGAGCGTCTCCAGGCCCAGCAGCGCGTCGGGAAAACGCATCGCCAGGTCGAACTGTTCGACACTATTCTGGGCTGTCTGGGCTATACCTCGCCGGATGGTGGCATAAACCAGAGCAATAACTGGTGTGCTGCCCCTGGCGCAGCCGCACCCGCTGAAAATAAGCCCCAGGCACCCACTGTGGGATCCTAAGCGGGCGCTAATTAACGTCGTCCGTATCATCAGGGCGGGTGGGCATCAGCCACTCGCCTCCTGCCCGCACTTAATTTGCGCTGCGTTGCCCGAACCCGCGTTAATGGATTGTTGATCATTTCCTGAACCGATGTTGCAGCATATTTAGCTGCCCGCTGAGCCATAAGGAAAGGTTATCGTTCATAAAAGAGCCAATTCATGGTTTTTTTTAAAGGTTATTTTACGGTGAAACGTGCTGGCACCGCGACAGGCTCCCCCCACTTTGGCCTGTCTGAGCGCCGTTAGCCAGGGGATTACGCTGCATTTCTATCAGAATGCTTTTTTTTATATTTGCTTGCACTTACTCACACTCTGTGTAAATACCTGAGGGTTGTATTGACGTTCCCTGTAACTGTTGACAAATTGAAGCCTGAGTGAAAAAGGATGCAGATTTGTCTGATAGTGTTTCCTGCTTCAGCGTACCCCATCCGGTTTCATCTCAGCTGGGCCGACAGGCACCGCGCCATGCCATATTCAATTAAAAACAGGCAGGCGATAAGCACACAACACCACATCACTACTGGAGCAAAAGCATGAGTAATTCCCCGTCTAAGAGAGGGATGCTGAAGGTCGGTCTGAGTCTTATCGCTCTGACCGTTGCCGCTGGCGTGCAGGCTAAGACCCTGGTTTATTGTTCAGAGGGGTCTCCTGAAGGCTTCAACCCGCAGCTGTTTACCTCCGGCACGACCTATGACGCCAGTTCTGTTCCAATCTATAACCGCCTGGTCGAATTCAAAACCGGCACGACTGAACTTGTGCCTGGCCTGGCGGAAAAGTGGGATATCAGCGAGGATGGCAAAACCTATACCTTCCATCTGCGTAAAGGCGTGAAGTGGCAAACCACCAAAGACTTTAAACCCACCCGTGACTTCAACGCTGACGATGTGGTGTTTTCCTTTGAGCGCCAGCTGGATAAAAACAACAAATATCACGGCGTCTCCGGCGGTAATTACGAATATTTTGACGGCATGGACATGCCTAAACTCATCAGCAAAGTCGAGAAGGTGGATGACAACACCGTACGCTTCGTCCTGAACCGCGCTGAGTCGCCGTTCCTTGCCGATCTGGGCATGGACTTCGCTTCCATTATGTCTGCGGAGTACGCGGACAATATGCTGAAAGCGGGTACCCCGGAAAAGATTGACCTCAACCCGGTCGGCACCGGCCCGTTCCAGCTGCTGCAATATCAGAAAGACTCCCGCATTCTCTATAAGGCATTCGATCAGTATTGGGGCACTAAGCCAAAAATCGACCGGCTGGTGTTCTCCATTACCCCGGATGCGTCGGTACGCTATGCCAAGCTGCAGAAGGGTGAATGCCAGATCATGCCATACCCTAATCCGGCAGATATCGCCCGCATGAAGGAAGATAAAAATATCAACCTGATGCAGATGCCGGGGCTGAACGTCGGCTATCTGGCGTTCAATACCGAGAAAAAACCGCTGGATAACCTGAAGGTGCGCCAGGCGCTGATTACCGCCGTCAACAAGCAGGCGATTATTGATGCGGTGTATCAGGGAGCAGGGCAGACCGCCAAAAATCTGATCCCGCCTACCATGTGGAGCTACGACGATGCGGTGCAGGATTACGCGTACGATCCGGCCAAAGCGAAAGCGCTGCTGAAAGAGGCCGGTATGCCAGACGGCTTCTCCATCGACCTGTGGGCGATGCCGGTGCAGCGTCCGTATAACCCGAACGCCCGCCGTATGGCCGAGATGATTCAGAACGACTGGGCGAAAATTGGCGTTAAGGCCAAAATCGTCACCTACGAGTGGGGCGAGTATCTGAAGCGCGCCAAGGCCGGTGAACACCAGACCGTGATGATGGGCTGGACCGGGGATAATGGGGATCCGGATAACTTCTTCGCCACCCTGTTCAGCTGTGCGGCGGCGAAGGATGGCTCTAACTATTCCCGCTGGTGCTACAAACCCTTTGAAGACCAGATTCAGCCAGCCCGTGCCGAGGCCGATCACAACAAACGCATTGAGTATTACAAGCAGGCGCAGGTTGTGATGCATGACCAGGCTCCGGCGCTGATTATTGCGCACTCAACGGTGTACGAGCCGGTCAGCAAAAAAGTCTCCGGCTACGTGGTCGATCCACTCGGTAAACATCACTTCGAGAACGTCGATATTCAGGAATAAAGGTTGGGCCGGTCCGCCGGCCCGGTTCCTGAACGCTTCAGGGCCGCACCTGTCGGCCCAATTCCATTGCTGTATCGCTCGGAAGCAAAAATGGTAAAGGCGTCCTGCGGGACGTCGCGGTGAGGGTTTCCCCGCCGCTGGATGTGAGCAAATATAATCCCTCCGGCCATGAGTCGGGGGGAACTGGTGAGAATCATTATGCTTCAGTTCATACTCCGACGTTTGGGACTTGTCATCCCAACGTTTATTGGCATCACCCTGTTAACCTTCGCGTTTGTCCATATGATCCCCGGCGATCCGGTGCTGATTATGCTGGTCTCGGTGCAGCTCAACCTGACGCCGGTATCCGGGCGCATTGGTGACACGGTCTTCCTTGACGACAGCAAACCGCTTACCGGTTTTATGCTGATTGACACCCTCTTCTGGGGCGAGGCGGGGGATTTCAAGGACGCCGTCATGCATATGATCCTGCCGGCCATTGTGCTCGGCACCATTCCGCTGGCGGTCATTGTGCGCATGACGCGTTCGGCCATGCTGGAGGTGTTGGGGGAGGACTATATTCGTACCGCACGTGCCAAGGGGCTGACCCCGATGCGCGTCATCGTGGTACACGCCCTGCGCAACGCGATGCTGCCCGTGGTCACCGTCATCGGTCTGCAGGTAGGTACGCTGCTGGCGGGCGCCATCCTGACCGAAACGATTTTCTCCTGGCCAGGGCTGGGTCGCTGGTTGATCGATGCGCTCCAGCGCCGCGACTACCCGGTTGTACAGGGGGGCGTACTGATGGTGGCGACGCTGATTATTCTGGTCAACCTGCTGGTTGATGTGCTTTACGGCGTGGTTAACCCGCGCATTCGTCACAGGAAATAGGGGGCCAGGATGTCAATTATCGATCCGGGCAGCGTACCCGCTGCACCCACGCCTATGACTCCTCCGCAGGAGTTCTGGCACTACTTTAAGCGTAATAAAGGTGCCGTGGTGGGCCTGGTTTACGTGGTTATCATGTTCCTTATCGCCATTTTCGCCAGCGTCCTTGCGCCCCATGCCCCCTCAGACCAGTTCCGCGATGCGCTGCTGCATCCGCCGGTGTGGCAGGCGGGCGGCAGCTGGCACTACATTCTTGGCACTGACGATGTCGGTCGTGACGTGCTCTCCCGCCTGATGTACGGCGCACGGCTGTCGCTGCTGGTGGGCTGTCTGGTGGTGGTGCTGTCGCTGATCTTCGGGGTGGTTTTTGGCCTGATTGCGGGCTATATCGGTGGCGTCACCGATGCCATTATCATGCGCCTGGTCGATATTATGCTCGCGCTGCCCAGCCTGCTTCTGGCGCTGGTGCTGGTGGCGATTTTCGGCCCGTCGATCGTCAACGCCTCCATCGCGCTGACGTTTGTGGCGCTGCCGCACTATATCCGTCTGACCCGCGCGGCGGTGATGGTGGAGGTCAATCGCGACTACGTTACCGCCTCAAACGTGGCCGGCGCAGGTGCGATACGCCAGATGTTTATCAATATTCTGCCTAACTGCCTCGCCCCGCTGATTGTGCAGGCGTCGCTGGGCTTCTCCAACGCGATCCTCGATATGGCCGCGCTGGGCTTTCTGGGAATGGGTGCGCAGCCGCCGACGCCGGAGTGGGGCACCATGCTCTCCGACGTGTTGCAGTACGCGCAAAGTGCCTGGTGGGTGGTCACCTTTCCCGGTGTCGCAATCCTGCTGACGGTTCTGGCATTTAACCTGATGGGCGACGGCTTGCGTGACGCCCTCGACCCGAAACTCAAGCAGTAGAGGCATCCGATGGCATTATTAAATTTAGACCAACTGTCGGTCCACTTCGGCGACGCTAAGACGCCGTTTCGCGCGGTAGATCGCATCAGCTATCAGGTGGAACAGGGCCAGGTGGTGGGTATCGTCGGGGAATCCGGCTCCGGAAAATCGGTTAGCTCACTGGCGATCATGGGGCTGATTGACTACCCCGGCACCGTAAAGGCGGAAAAGCTGGAGTTTAACCAGCGCGATCTGATGCGCATCTCCGAAAAGGAGCGCCGCCAGCTGGTGGGGTCAGAAGTGGCGATGATATTTCAGGATCCGATGACCAGCCTGAACCCGTGCTACACCGTCGGCTACCAGATTATGGAAGCGATTAAGGTGCATCAGGGGGGCAACCGCAGTACCCGCCGCCAGCGCGCTATCGATCTGCTGAACCAGGTGGGGATTCCCGACCCGTCATCGCGCCTTGACGTCTATCCGCACCAGCTCTCCGGCGGTATGAGCCAGCGCGTGATGATCGCCATGGCCATTGCCTGCCGACCGAAGCTGCTGATTGCTGATGAGCCGACAACGGCGCTCGACGTGACCATTCAGGCGCAGATCATTGAGCTGCTGCTCGATCTTCAGCGTCAGGAGAATATGGCGCTGATCCTGATCACGCACGATCTGGCGCTGGTGGCCGAGGCCGCGCAGCATATCATTGTGATGTATGCCGGGCAGGTGGTGGAAACCGGTAAAGCGGTCGATATCTTTAAGGCGCCCCGTCACCCCTATACCCAGGCGCTGCTGCGCGCGCTGCCGGAGTTTGCGGCAGACAAAGCCCGGCTGGCCTCGCTACCAGGGGTGGTGCCGGGTAAATATGACCGACCAAACGGCTGTCTGCTTAATCCACGCTGCCCCTATGCTAACGACCGCTGCCGGGTTGAAGAGCCTGAACTACGTAATATTGCGGGGCGTCAGTCCAAATGTCATTACCCGCTGGACGATGCCGGGAGACCCACCTATGAAGCCTGAACAACATTCGACGCTGCTGATGCAGGCGATCGATCTGAAAAAACACTATCCGGTGAAGAAGGGACTGTTTGGCCAGGAGCGGCTGGTTAAAGCGCTGGACGGCGTCTCCTTTGACCTGGAGCGCGGCAAAACGCTGGCGGTCGTCGGTGAGTCCGGCTGTGGAAAATCGACGCTGGGTCGCCTGCTGACGATGATTGAAACGCCGACCGAAGGGCAGCTATTTTATCAGGGTCAGGATCTGCTCAGGCACGATCCGCACGCGCAAAAGCTACGCCGCCAGAAGATCCAGATCGTTTTTCAGAATCCCTATGGATCGCTGAACCCGCGTAAGAAAGTCAGCCAGATCCTGGAGGAGCCGCTGCTGATTAACACCGGCCTGAACAAAGCTGAGCGCCGCGACAAGGTGCTGGCGATGATGGCGAAGGTGGGCCTGAAAACCGAGCACTACGATCGTTATCCGCATATGTTCTCCGGCGGGCAGCGCCAGCGTATCGCTATCGCCAGGGGACTTATGCTGGATCCGGACGTGCTGATTGCCGATGAGCCGGTGTCGGCGCTGGATGTTTCCGTGCGCGCCCAGGTACTGAACCTGATGATGGATTTGCAGCAGGAACTTGGCCTCTCCTATGTATTTATCTCCCACGATCTCTCCGTGGTGGAGCACATTGCGGATGAGGTAATGGTGATGTACCTGGGACGCTGCGTGGAGCGGGGCAGTAAAGCCGCGATTTTTGCCAATCCGCGCCACCCCTATACTCAGGCCCTGCTTTCCGCTACGCCGCGTCTGAACCCGGACGAGCGCCGCGAACGTATCAAGCTGACCGGCGAGCTGCCCAGCCCGCTGAATCCGCCGCCGGGTTGCGCATTCAATGCCCGCTGCCACCGTCGGTTTGGTCCCTGCACCCAGTTTCAGCCTGGCCTGAAGCAGTACGGGGATCAGCAGATCGCCTGCTTCGCCGTGGACAGGGATGAAGGCCAGCCGATCCCCGGCTGACAGGAAAACCGACGCAGACGATAAAGGCTCTGCGTCGGTTCTCATTAGGAAAAATAAAGCATTCGCGAAGCGGGATGACGGCTCGCCCTGGTCTTTGCCCGGCGGCAGAAAGGCTAAGGTAAATAATTACCTGAGTAAAATAAGTGCGCTAAGCCAAATAATCTTAAGATCATTCTTCCGCCTGAATAATCCGGTTTTCTATTTTTACTATATAGTTAATTATCCAGCAAACTGATGTAATACAGGCGGCAAGAAGATTCTGATGCAAATAAAAATTGTATGTTATATTGCCGCGAAATTTCCCAATCAGCGCGGCAATTCCTATGAAAAGCTATGATGACCTTCAGCGTTTTAAAGAAAAAACGCAAACTAACCATATAGAATTCAAGGATATGTCTGAGCAAACGCGGCATGCCGATAATACGAACTGGGCGATCATTCGGCAGTTAATGACCGGGAGCGCAGAGTCCGCGCTGGGCAACGGTCAGCGTATTGACGTTGTTGTGCCGCAGCTGGCCGACGCACGGGCGTTTAGTCCGGCCAGCGTACCACCGCAAACTTTACCCGTGCAGGCTGCCCCGCCCGTATCACCTTCACAAAACGCGCCAGCGCAGGCTGGACATTCGGGGCTATCACCGTCGCAAAACGCGCCAGCGCAGGCTGGACCTTCGGTGTTATCACCGTCGCAAAACGCGCCTGCGCGAGCGGGGCAGCCGGAGTTATCATCGCCGCCCGCGCAGCAGCAGAGCGTGGCAGTATTTGCCGCCGCAAAGCCCGCCGCTCAGCCGGGAGGTTCGCTGCTTGACAATATTTCAGCCCTGCTCGGTCCGGCTGAATCGGCGTTGCAGCCACCAAACACTCACGATCTGGCCGCTGGCACGCAGCCTCCGTTTTCTACCGCGCAGACTCTTGCCGCTGGCACGCAGCCTCCGTTTTCTACCGCGCAGACTCCTGGCGCTGGCACGCAGCCTCCGTTTTCTACTGCGCAGACTCTTGTCGCTGCTATGCAGACGCCGTTTTCTCGCACTCAGCCTCAGCCTCAGCCTCAGCCTCAGCCTCAGCCTCAGCCTCAGCCTCAGCCTCAGCCTCAGCGCGCAGCCGTCCCGCAGACGGAGCAGGCGCGCTTCAAACAGTTATTCAACGCTACGCCTGCCGCATCGGCGGGACTGTTATCGAAAGACACCTTGCTACAACCCCTGCTGGAGAGAATCGCCTCATGCCGTTAGTTTGTGTTTGTTCTCCTAAGGGCGGCGTGGGTAAAACCACCCTGGCTGCCAATCTGGCCTATACGCTGGCCCGTGCGGGCAGCAAAGTGCTGGCCATAGATTTTGATGTGCAAAACGCCCTGCGCCTGCATTTTGGCGTGCCCCTGTCTGACGGGCGCGGTTTTGTGGCCAAATCGGCCGATGCGCCGGACTGGAGCCAGTCGATCCTCACCACCGGCGGCAATATTTTTGTTATGCCCTATGGGGAAGTGACAGAAGAGCAGCGTATCACCTTTGAACATAACCTGACCCACGACGCCAACTTTCTTATCCGCGGTCTGCACAGCGTGCTTAACTACCCTGGCCTGGTGATTGTGGCCGATTTTCCGCCCGGCCCTGGCCCTGCATTAAAGGCAATGTCAGCGCTTGCCGACCTGCATCTGGTGGTATTACTGGCCGATACCGCGTCGCTGTCACTGTTGCCACAAATCGAAAATGACAAAATGATTGGCGGCGCGCTTAACCATCGTGCGGGGCACTATTTTGTCCTGAACCAAAGCGACAGCCGCCGTAATATCAGCCGTGACGTCACCGCTTTTATGCAGCAGCGGCTTGGCGACAGGTTATTAGGCGTGATCAACCGCGATGAAAGCGTAGCGGAAGCCAATGCTTCACAGCAGTCTGTTTTTGAATTTAGTCCGGTTTCCAGCGCAGCCTTTGATATTGAAATTATCAGCAAACGCATTGCCGCACTGCTTAATATCACCGTCGGCGACGGTGAAATGCACGCTCCGCTACGATAGTGCACGCAGCACGGCACTAAAGGCAGGGAAAGCCGACATCCCGTGGCGTGCCTGCGCTACGACACAGAATAATAGTTTCGTTTCCAGGATGACTTATGAAAAAAGGCCTGTACTACCTTCTGCTACTGGTGTTATTTCCGCTGGCCGCAGTGATTGTGATCACGCCTATGGACAGCCAGAAGCAGTATATTTTTGGCCTGATCGGCATCGCGCTTTTATTTATGTTGGGCTTCAGCAAAAGCCGCAATGTCTCTATGGTCATGGTGTTTCTTTCTGCCCTGATGTCAACGCGTTATATATACTGGCGCGCGACGCAGACGCTGTCGTTTAATTCGGAAGTGGAAGCGATTCTGGGAATTGGTTTATTTATTGCCGAGCTGTATGTCTGGCTAATCCTCATTCTGGGCTACCTGCAAACATCATGGCCGCTAAAGCGAACCATTGAGCCAATGCCTGATGATATTCGCCTGTGGCCGACGGTAGATATCTATGTCCCCAGCTATAACGAAAGTCTCGACGTGGTGCGTGATACGGTGCTGGCCGCGCAGTGCATTGATTATCCGCGCGATAAAATCAAAATTTACCTGCTGGATGACGGCAAGCGCAGTGAATTCGCCGTTTTTGCCGCCGATGCTGGCGTCGGTTATATCACCCGCGATGATAACCGCCACGCCAAGGCAGGCAATCTTAACCATGCGATGCACATCACCAAAGGCGAACTGATCACCGTTTTTGACTGCGACCACGTGGCAACCCGCGCTTTCCTGCAGGCGACCGTCGCGCCCTTTCTGAAAGACCCTAAACTGGCGCTGCTGCAAACGCCGCACTACTTCTATTCGCCCGATCCTTTTGAACGCAATCTCAAAGCGGCGCGTGAAATCCCTAACGAAGGCGCGCTCTTTTACGGCCCGGTGCAGCAGGGGAATGATAACTGGAATGCCACCTTTTTCTGCGGCTCCTGCGCGGTGATCCGCCGTTCAGCGCTGGAAGAAATCGGTGGCTTTGCGACTGAGACGGTGACCGAAGATGCGCATACCGCGCTGAAAATGCAGCGCCGTGGCTGGAAGTCAGCCTTTCTTGCGCTGCCGCTGGCGGCAGGGCTGGCGACCGAGCGTCTCGGCCTGCATGTGGTGCAGCGTACCCGCTGGGCGCGCGGCATGACGCAGATTTTTCGCGTTGATAATCCCCTGCTGGGGCGCGGTCTGAAGTGGCAGCAGCGGCTGTGCTATCTCAATGCCATGCTGCACTTCCAGTTTGGCCTGCCGCGCGTGATCTTCCTGACCGCGCCGCTGGCTTACCTGCTGTTTAACCTGAATATTATTCACTCTTCGGCCAGCCTGATTTTTGCTTACGTATTGCCGCACCTGTTTATGTCGCTCTACGTTAACTCGCGCATGAATGGCCGCTTTCGCGCCACCTTCTGGGGTGAAATCTACGAAACGGTAATGGCGTTCCACCTGATTATCCCCACCCTGCTGACGATGATTTCACCGAAGCATGGCAAGTTTAACGTGACGGATAAAGGAGGGCTGCTGGATGTGGGCTTCTTCGACTTTAATATTGTGCGGCCGCACGTTATCTGCGCCACTCTGCTGTTTATTGGCGTGGTTTACGGCATTGTGCGCGCCGTGGCCCATGACTATTTTGGCGTCGATCCCTGGGTTATCGCGTTAAATGTCGGCTGGGCGATATTCAGCCTGATTATTCTGATGGCGGCCATTGCCGTCGCCCGTGAAACGAAGCAAACGCGTAAAACCATCCGCGTCGCGGTGACGCTGCCGGTGATACTCCACTACGCCAGCGGCATCAGCTCGCGCAGCACGACGGTCAATCTGTCGATGGGCGGGGCGCAGGTTATCGCCCCGGACAGCCGTCATGAAAGTGACGCTATTGAAGCGATAGATCTGATGCTACAGTCCGGCGCGATCTCTATCCCGGTGGGGATTATCGGCGCAGAAAAGGACGTTATTCGCCTGCAGTTTGATGAAATTCCCCTTTCACGCCGCCGTGAACTGGTACGCGTAGTGCTCTCCCGCGCGGATGCCTGGATTCGGCCTGAGGGGCCAAAAGATAAACCGCTGCGTTCGCTGCTGACCATCATTCGTACCGTATTCGAACTGTTCTGGCTGACCTGGAAAGACCGACGCAATAAAGATCAACGTCCGGCCGCTAAGGCTGAAGAGGATGGCGTAGCATGAAGCGACTGATATCTGTACTCTGCGTTGGGGGTCTGTTGACCCTGAACAGCGTATGGGCTGCGCCTGACAGCGTCACGCAGGATAGCGGTGCGCTATCAAGCATACCTCCACCTGCTGACGTCAGTACCCCGGCAGCGCAGGCCAGTGCTGACGCGGCGCAGTCCAGTGCGAACGCAGCACAGTCCAGTGCGAACACGGTACAGAACGGCGGACAGCCGCAGAGCAGCGCGGCTCCATCTGCGGATTTTGCGCCACTCCCGCAGAACAGCGCGGCAGACGCGGGCATAACACCGACCGACAGCGCGGCCCAGGCTGCGCCAGCCGAGGCGGCACCGACTGACAGCGCGCAGTCCTTCGCGCAGGAGAGCGCTGCGCCGCTACCTGCTGGTCTGCCGCCGCTGCCGCCCGTGGTTTCCGCCGCGCCGCCCGCGAGCAGCCTGATTACCAACCAGCCGCTCTCCAGCACCGTGACGGTCGGACAGATGGGCCAGCCCAGAGGAATACTGCTGACCGGCAGGCAGCTACAGTCCGGGATTGTCTTCACGCTGCCAGCGGATGAAGTGGTCACGAATGCGCGAATGAATCTGTCGCTTCGGGTTTCGCCCGCGCTGGCCGCCCGCAACACCTCCCTCCAGCTGATGCTCAATGGTCAGCCGCTGGGCACGCTGCCGTTAAGCGCCTCAGACAGCGCCAGCGAGGATTATCAGCTGGATATTCCAGCGGCGATGGTGGTTTCCAGCAATAACCTGAGCTTCAAAATCAATGAGGCCGACCAGCTGCTGTGCGAACGCGACAGCGCCAGCCTTTACCAGCTCACTATCCTGCCAAATTCGACGCTGTCGCTGGACGGGCAGCAGCTGAATATCGGCAACAGGTTGAGCAACTTCCCGCGTCCGTTTATCGATCCGCTGCGTATGACACCCTCCAGCGTTTCAATGATCTTCGGCCAGCAGATTACCCCGGGGGAGGTCAGCGCGGCGGCCACTGTCGCCTCCTGGCTTGGTATACAAACCGATTATCGCGGCATCGACTTTCCGGTCGTTCGTAACGATCTGCCGGAAAAAAACGGCGTTGTTTTTGCCCGTCCCGGCGAGATAATTGGTGGCCTGGCCGTTCCCCGCGTCTCAGGCCCCACGCTACAGATGGTCGACAACCCGCTTAACCCGGTTTACAAGCTGATGCTGGTGATCGGCAACAGCGACGAGGAGCTGCGCCAGGCCGCCTGGCGACTGACGCAGCCGCTGGACATGGACGCCTCAACGCTGGCCGTCGGGGTGCAGAACCTGCCGCTGCGCAAAGCCTGGGACGCCCCGCGCTGGATCAGAACCGATCGGCCGGTTCGCCTTGGTGAGCTGCTGCGTAAGGATCAAAGCCTGACCACCACCGGCATCGGGCACGATGCGCTGCGGGTAAACTTTCGGGCAGCGCCCGATCTGTTCCTCTGGGATGGCGATACGCTGCCGATCCAGGTGAACTACCGTTTCCCGTCCGAAAGCTGGATTGACGAGGATAAATCCTGGCTTAACGTCAGCCTGAACGGCACTTTTCTGCGCAGCCTGACCGTGAATAAGGTCGGCCTGCTGGAGAATATCTGGCACCGCCTGGGCGGCGATGCGCGGCTGGAAGAATATACCCTTAAACTCGATCCCTACCTGATTTACGGCGACAACCAGCTGCAGTTTTACTTCAACATTGCCCCAAAGGCCTCCGCGCCCTGTAGCGTGTTGACCAGTAATAACATTAAGAGCCATATCGAGGATGACGCTTATATCGATCTGAGCCATACCCGTCACTTTACCCTGCTGCCCAATCTCTCCTACTTTGTCGGCGCATCCTTCCCGTTTAGCCGGTTTGCCGACTATTCACAGACCGTACTGATGCTCCCTCCGTCACCGGGCAACGCGGAAATCAGCACCCTGCTGGATATGGCCGGACGTTCGGGGAATGCCACCGGCGTGGCGCTGAGCAATAATGTGGTGATGTTCGGCTTGCCAAAGGACGGTCAGCGTGATGAACGGCTGCATAACAGCGACGTGCTGGCGGTATCGACCCTGACGCAAACGGACTTCAATCAGTCCATGCTGGAAGGGACGCGCTACAGGATAAACGGCCACCAGCTGGGGGTAGCAGAACCTGGGCTGCTGGATAACCTGCGTAGCTGGCTAACCGGTGACTGGTTTGGTCAGGCGGTTGATGCCGATCGCTATCTCTCTTCGAACGATGCCTGGCGCGGATTTATCAGCTATCGCTCACCCTGGAACAGTACGCGGCTGGTGGTGATGACGTTAGCAACGAATGACAGCCAGCTTGCCCGTCTGCACGAGGATCTGACCCTGCCGCGCATTAACGCCGGAATACGGGGCGATACGGCAATCATCACCGATGAAAACGGCATTCGCAGCTTTCGCGTTGGCGCACAGTTTCCGAGCGGTCAGATGCCGTGGTACATGATGGTCGTATGGTATGCCAGCCAGCACGCGGTCGTGCTGGCGGTACTGGCGCTGCTGCTCTGTGCGGCGGTGGGACTCAGTACCTGCGCACTGCTCAGGCGTCACGCCTGGAAACGCCTGAACCCACAGCAGGACGCCCGCTCCTCTGGCGAGAAGAAGTGAAGACGATGATGAAAATTAAAACGCTCTCCGCCCTGTGCCAGCGCTGGGTGCCTGGCCTGACCCTGGCGGCCTCCGCGCTGGTTTTTCCCGCGCTGGCCGCAGAGGTGAATCCGGCCATCCAGGCGCTTTTCGACCAGGCTAACTACTGGCATCAGAAAGCCCATGACGAGCTGGCGCGCGATGCGCTGAACAAAGTCCTGATGGTCGATGCGTCTAACAGCCAGGCGATCTATCTGATGGCGCTCTGGGCGCAGCAGAGCGGCGATGAAGCCGCCGCGGCGAGGTGGCGTGCGCGTCTCAGCCAGCTTTCACCGCAGGACGCCCGGCTCGCCGAGCTGGACAGCGCGCGCCAGCTGCGTGCTATCCCGGCGGCGGAACTTACCCTGGCCCGTCAGCAGGCGCGCAGCGGCAACATCGCCGCGTCGTTACAAACCTGGCGTAACACCTTTAGCGGCAGCGAACCCCCCGCCAGCGTGGCTGCCGAGTATTATCTGACCATGGCGGGCGACCGCACGCTGCTGCCGCAGGCGGTGGATCACCTGCGTCAGTTTGCGGCTCAGCATCCCCAGGATACCGGGGCGAAGCTGGCGTTGGGTAAGGCTCTGACTTACCAGGAATCGACCCGGCGCGAAGGCCTTCAGCTGCTGGAAGGCATGGCTGACGGCAATGCGGATGCGGATCGTTCGCTGCGTCAGGCGCTGCTGTGGCTCGGCCCACAGCCGGAGGATGCGGCGCTCTATCAGCACTATCAGCAGCGTCATCCGCAGGATCGCGCGGTCGCCGATCGCTTCCGCAATGGCGCGGGAGGCGCCGAAAAAGGCGAGGGCTTTACCGCCCTGAACAGCGGTAACGTCACCGAGGCGCAGAGTGATTTTAATCGCGTCCTGCAAACCAATCCGCAGGATGCCGATGTGCTGGCGGGGCTGGGCTATGTTGCCCAGCGCAGCGGCAACTATGCGGCAGCGGCAGATTACCTCGATCGTGCGGCTAAGCAGGGGGGAGACAGCAGCCAGCAGCGGCAGCGACAGGCGGACGATGCCCGTTTCTACGCTCAGCTGGCGCAGGCTCAGCAGGCGATGAAGGACGGTAACAGCGATCGGGCGCTGAGCCTGAGTGAACCCCTGGCCCAGGCCGAAGGCGCGAAAGGCATCGCGGCTAAGCTGTTCCGCGCCGACGTACAGCGCCGCAGCAACCAGCCTGCGGCGGCAGAGCAGACCTACCGTGCGGTGCTGCAAAGCGATGCGGATAACCGCCCGGCGAAGGAGGGGCTGTTTTACGTGCTGCGCCAACAGAATCGCAGCGCGGAAGCCAGTACGCTGCTGGCGTCGCTGCCGGACAGCGTGCGTGCCAGCGTGACGCCGCATTCCGGCGCAACCAGCGATCCTGTTCGTCGTCAGGCGAAGCAGGCCCTGGCGGCGGGAAATCCTCAGCAGGCGATTACCCTCCTCCAGCAGGGGATGGCGCGCTATCCGGCCGACGCCTGGCTGCGCCTCGACCTGGCGCGAATTTATCAGCAGCAGGGCAATACGGCACTGGCCTCCGGCGTGATGCAGTCTTCGTTCCGCCCGGGCGCCAGCGACAGTGATATCTATGCCGGCGCACTGTTTGCCAGCGAAAACGGTGCCTGGCAGCAGGCCCAGTCGCTGCTGGCGCGCCTGCCCGCCCGGGCGCAGACCCGCGAAACCCGTCTGCTTTCCCGCCGGGTGAATTTTAATCTGCAAATGGCGGTTGCCCGGCAGTATCTGGCGCAGGGAGCCAGTGTCGCTGCCGCCAATACGTTTAAAGCGCTGGCGGTCAACCCGCCGGAAAGCCCGGTCGATGCCGGAAATCTGGCGCAGGGGCTGGCCGCTGTCGGGGATCTGACCACGGCGATCGCCGTGGTGCGAAACAACATGCAGCGCGGCGTACAGGGCAACGCGGGGGATTACGCCGCCCAGGTGGCGGTGCTGAATCAGGCGGGGCTGACGGAAGAAGCCGGACGGTTCCTCAACAGCCCGGAACTCCAGTCGCGCAGTACGCCTACTCAGCTTGCCAGTATTCAGAATGGCTATCTCATCAACGAGGCCGACCGCCTGCGTAATCAGGGGCAGTACGCGGCCGCATACGACAAGCTGATTGGCGCACTCCAGCACGACCCACAAAATGTCGATCTGATGTTTGCCATGGGTCGTCTTTATCAGTCCGGCAAGATGAACAAAGAAGCGGGCGTGGTTTATGACTATCTGATGACCCGCGATACGCCGGCCCAGGATGCGCGCGTGGGCGCGATCAACGTGGCGCTGACCAGCCACGATCTGCCGAAAGCGAAGAGCCTGATTGGCGGATTGCATGGTGAGCAGACGCCGGATCGGCTGTTGCTGATGGCGCGCGTGGCGGAGGCCGATGGCGATCACCAGCAGGCGCTGGCTTATCTGCGCACCGCGCGCGGCAAGCTAACCGGCATTCAGGGTGCCGAAACCGGCACCACGCCGGTGATTGGCGGCATGGCGCTGGCGGATAATCCCTTTATCAACCGCACCACCTCATCCCCGCGCCGCTCGCCTTCCACCTATGGCACGGTGATGCCGTGGCAGCAGGCTCCGGCAAACGACCAGGCTGCCGCGCAGACGGCGGACGTGGCAACCTCTCCACAGGATCAAACGCTGCATCAGGTGGATACCCTGATTGATGACCTGGAGACGCGAACCGGCAGCTGGATCCAGGGCGGTATGCAGGTTCGGGGACGCGATGGCGAATCCGGCCTGAGCAAGCTGACCGAGGCGAAAGCGCCGCTCACCTGGTCAACGGTGCCCTATGGGGATACGCGCTTCGACTTCACCCTGACGCCAGTCACGCTGAGCGCGGGCAGCGCGTCGGGGACCTCGGTTGCGCGCTTCGGTACCGGGGCGCTGGAGCAGGGCCGCATTGCCGCGCAAAACAACGTTGCACCGGGCACGGTGAATCTGGACTCCCCTGGTTCGCAGAACGCCTCCGGCGTTGAGGTGAACCTGGGGCTGACCAACGATAATTTCAAAATCGATCTTGGCTCCACGCCGCTGGGGCAGGATCTGAGCACGCTGGTGGGCGGCATTCAGTGGTCGCCTAAACTGACGGATTACCTGACGCTGATCCTGACCGGTGAACGCCGCGCGGTCACCGACAGCCTGCTCTCCTACGTTGGCGTGGAGGACAAGCTGAGCGGCAAACGCTGGGGGCGGGTCACCAAAAACGGCGGTAACGCGCTGCTGAGCTATGATAACGGCGATGCCGGCTTTTACGTCGGTGCCGGGGGCTATAGCTACCTGGGTGAGAACGTTGAGAGTAACCAGAGCATTCTGGGTCAGGCGGGCGCTTATGTCAGGCCCTTCCACGACGACAGCAGCGAGCTGAAAACCGGTATCAGCATGAGCTGGATGGACTTCTCAAAAAACCTCAGCTACTACAGCTACGGACAGGGCGGCTACTTCAGCCCGCAGGACTTTGTGGCGGTATCCTTCCCGGTGGACTGGAGCAAAAACTACGAGGATATGAAAGTCAGAATAGGCGGCTCGGTGGGTTACCAGTCCTACTCTGAGGATCGCAGCGCTTATTTCCCGACCGATTCAGCAAAGCAGGCCGAACTTGAGAGCTATGCCAATGCGGGTTACGCCACGGAGGCCTGGTATCAGGGCAGCAGCAAAAACGGCATCGGCTATAATCTTCATGCTGGTGCGGATTATAAGGTAAATAAAGACGTTACTATTGGCGGGCAGCTTGGCTACGACACCTTTGGTAACTATAACGAAAGCACTGCACAACTCTATTTCCGCTATATGCTCGGGGAAAAATAAGCATGAGTGAACCGACCGACCGCACCCTGGATTACTACCGGCAGCAGCAGTATCAGCCGGGCTGGTTTGACCTGCTGAGCGTGATCATTAACGGCATGCTGCGTAATGCTGGCGAACGTGAAAGTCATGCCTTTCTGCTGCAAATGGGGGACAACCTGGCCACCCGCTACCCTCTGGGCACTGCGCAGACCGTGGCGGATCTGGAACAGCAGATTAATCAGGTGCTGGCACGCTTTAACTGGGGCTTTGTCGAGATAGAGCCACGGGAGACCGCCATGGTGATTTGTCACATGGCGCTGCCGCCGGGTGATGACCAGTTTGATGCGCGCCAGTGGCAACAGGCGCTGGGGGCGGTACTGACCGGGCTATATGGTCGCTGGCTACAGGAACAGGGCGGTGCCCCAACGGTGCCGGTGGTATGCGAAGCGACGGATGCCGACGCCACGCTTAATTTTCGCTACCAGCGTTGAGGGTGATAATAATGAAGCTGCTGAGAACGAGCCTCATTCTGCTGCTGCTGGCTATCAGCTGCGCGCAGGCCAGCGCGGCTGACGGCTGGAGTACTTTTAAAACGCGCTTTATGACCAGCGACGGGCGCATACAGGACACGGGAAACAATAACGTCAGCCATACCGAAGGGCAGGGATATGCCATGCTGATGGCGGTATGGTACAACGATCGCAGCAGCTTCGACGGCCTGTGGCGCTGGACCCAGCAGCATCTGAAAAATCCGCAAAACGGACTGTTTTACTGGAAATACACGCCAGATTCGGCCAGGCCGATTGCGGATAGCAATAACGCCTCGGATGGCGACGTGCTGATCGCCTGGGCGCTGCTTAAAGCAGGGCAGAAGTGGCATAACAAAGCTTATCTGGACGCTTCGGACCAGATCCAGCGCGCTATTATCAGCCATAATGTTGTCACCTTTGGCGGCTATACGGTTATGCTGCCCGGCTCGCAGGGCTTCAATAAAACCAGCTATGTGGTGCTCAATCCCTCCTATTTTCTGTTTCCGGCCTGGCGTGACTTTGCCAGCCGCAGCCACCTGAAAGTGTGGGACAACCTGATCGACAGCGGCATGAGCCTGCTGTCTAAAATGCGCTTTGGTGAGACCGACCTGCCCGTGGACTGGGTGGCACTAAACGCTGATGGTACGGTCGCCCCGGCAACGGACTGGCCTCCGCGCTTTAGCTATGATGCCATTCGCATTCCACTGTATCTGTACTGGTACGACTCGCAAAGCCTTCAGCTGGTGCCGTTCCAGCGCTTCTGGATGAACTTTTCCCGTCTGCAAACCCCGGCGTGGATTGACGTAATGAGTAACAGCCGGGCGCCCTACGCCATGGCAGGTGGCCTGCTGGCGGTACGGGACCTGACGCTGAACGAGACAGGTAATATCAGCGATCGGCTGGATAACAGCGAAGACTACTACTCTGCAAGCCTGCATCTGCTGGCCTGGCTGGCGATGAAAGATCGTTGAGTCGCCCGCCTTTTTCCTCGGAAAACACCTAATCCACCGGATGAAGTCAGGGAGAACTTAACAAGCGGCCGTCATACGATATACTCAGGACAGTTTTTACCGCCCGTCCGGGGCGGCATCCAGGATGTCGGAGAACAGGCTTGCGCGTCAGTCGGTCATTAACGATAAAACAGATGGCGACGGTATCGGGAGTCTCGATCGTCACCATCTCAATTTTTATCGTCATTCAGCTTTTCCATTTTGTGCAGCAGCGCAGGGTTGACTATGCCCAGCAGATGGAAAATATCGCCCACACCGTTCGCCAGCCGCTGTCACAGGCGGTACTGAAGGCGGATATCGGTCAGGCCGGCGTCATTCTTGATTCGCTGAAGCCTGCGGGGGTGCTTGCCCGTGCGGAAGTGGTGTTACCTAACGGCCTGCACGTACTGCATACCGACTTTGCAGCGGAAAAGCCGGTTCCCCCTCTTATCGCCAAACTGTTTGAACTGCCGGTTCAGATAACCGTACCGCTCTATTCCGTCGAGCCCGCTAACCCAAAACCGCTGGCGATGCTTCGGCTGCGCGCCGACTCCTGGCGCGTCTATCAGTTTATCCTCAGCGCCCTCTCGACGCTGGTAACTACCTATCTGCTGCTGGCGCTGACGCTTTCTGTCGCCCTGAGCTGGTGCATCAATAAGCTGATTGTTCGTCCACTGCGCAGAATAGCCAACGAACTGCATGAGCTGCCTGCCCAGGATATTCTCGCCCATCGGTTGGCGCTGCCGCCCCGTCATCGGGACGACGAACTGGGGATGCTTATCCGCAGCTATAACTATAACCAGCAGGTTACGGCCTCGGCACACACTGAGATGAGCAGGCAGACGACGCGATTTGCCCTGACTAACCTGCCTAACAAGGCGCTGTTCCTTGCACTACTTGAAGAGCATCTGCAAACCGTCGCCGGGGATGAGGTCTTTACGGTAATAGTGGTGCGGATAGAAACGCTTCAGGACGCGAACGGCGTGGTCACGGACGAACAGCGTGATGCGCTGCTGCTGACGCTGCTGGAGAAAATGCGTCAGTGCATTGATGAACAGACGGTGCTGGGGCAGCTCTCACTGAGTGATTTTGTGCTGTTAGTGAAACGGGCGAATAACCCCTTCCGGGCAATCCGGCTGGCGCGCCTGCTGCTGATGCGGCTGAACCAGCCGGTGGCGATCCAGCATCTCTCGCTGCGCCCGAATATTAGCGTTGGTATGACCCAGCGGGCAGAAACGCCGCTGACCGCTCAGGACTTCCTCAGTCGCGCCGCATCGGCGATGATGTCAGCCCGACATCAGGGGAAAAACCAAATCCTGTTTTTCGAGCCGAAGATGACCGAGCGGGCGCATAAGCGCCTGACGCAGGAGCACGATATTTTGCAGGGGCTGGACGAGGGACAGTTCGCCCTCTATCTCCAGCCGCAGATCGATATGCGTAGCGGCGCGGTGGTTGGTGCAGAAGCGCTGCTGCGTATGCGCCAGCCGGACGGCAGCTGGTCGCTGCCCGAAGAGCTGATCGTGAATGCGGAAGAGATTGGCGTGATTGGTGCGCTGGGCCGCTGGGTACTTGAGGAGTCCTGCCGGGTGCTGGCCGCCTGGCAGAAGCGCGGTATTGACCTGGCGCTCAGCGTGAATATTTCTGCCACTCAGCTGCGCGAGCGCGATATGGTGGCGCATTTACAGGGGCTTATTCAGCGCCATCGGATTGACGCCGGTAGCCTGATGCTGGAAATTACCGAAACGGCGCAGATTGGCGAGCCCGCGCTGGCGCTGCGGCTGCTCCGCGAGCTACAGCAGGTGGGTATCCGGGTGGCGCTGGACGACTTTGGCATGGGCTACGCGAATCTGAACTGGCTGAGTCAGTTTAAGTCGGTGCCGATCAGCAAGCTCAAAATGGATCGCAGCTTTGTCTGTTCGCTGCCACAGGACGACACCATGGTGCGTATCGTGGCGGCTATCGCCAGCATCATCAAGATTGAGGTGATTGCCGAGGGCGTTGAAACCAGCGGGCAGCGCGACTGGCTGCTGGCGCGCGGCATCCATATCGGTCAGGGCTATCTCTATTCAGAGGCGCTGCCGGTGGCGATTTTCACCGAGCGCTATCTGGCAGGTTAGGTTCAATCCCTTCCGGCAGGGTGTGAAGTATCCCCTGTGGCAGGGTGAGTCGATCCCCCATGACAGGATGGATTCAATGCTGGCCGACGCCTCTCTCAATCCTCTCAGAGCGTCCCGCCACGGTCAGAAAAGGCCTCTCGGCTTTGCTTACGTGATGCAGCTCAAATAATGAAATGCAGAGCGGCGGCAAATTGTGTCAACTTATATCAATCCCGTTAACAGGGTGTTATTTTCGCAGAGCATTGTGATTATAACGAAAGCGATTTAACCCGCTGCCACCTGCCGTTAACGGATATTCTTATGAAAACTTCTCTGTTTAAGAGCCTTTATTTCCAGGTATTAACGGCGATCGCCATCGGCGTGTTGCTGGGGCACTTCTACCCCGAGCTGGGTGCCCAGATGAAGCCGTTGGGAGACGGCTTCGTCAAACTGATTAAAATGATTATTGCCCCGGTGATCTTCTGCACCGTGGTTACCGGCATCGCCGGAATGGAAAGCATGAAGGCCGTGGGCCGTACCGGTGCCGTGGCGCTGCTCTATTTTGAAGTGGTCAGTACCATTGCGCTGCTGATCGGGCTGGTGGTAGTGAACGTTTTGCAGCCCGGCGCGGGAATGAACGTAGACCCCGCGACGCTGGATGCCAAAGCGGTTGCCGTCTACGCGCAGCAGGCCGAGCAGCAGGGTGTCGTCGCCTTCCTGATGGATATCATCCCGGGCAGCGTTATTGGGGCCTTCGCCAGCGGCAACATCCTCCAGGTACTGCTGTTTGCCATTCTGTTTGGCTTCGCCCTGCACCGTCTGGGCGACAAAGGCACGCTGGTCTTTAACTTTATTGAGGGATTTTCCCAGGCGATCTTTGGCATTATCAATATGATCATGCGCCTGGCCCCGATCGGTGCTTTCGGCGCGATGGCCTTTACCATCGGTAAATATGGCGTCGGCTCGCTGGTGCAGCTGGGCCAGCTGATCCTCTGCTTCTATCTGACCTGCATCCTGTTTGTGGTGGTGGTGCTGGGGCTGATTGCCCGCGCGGTCGGCTTCAATATCTTCAGGTTCATTGCCTATATCAAAGAGGAGCTGCTGATCGTACTGGGCACGTCCTCATCTGAATCCGCGCTGCCGCGCATGCTGGATAAAATGGAAAAGCTGGGCTGTAAAAAGTCCGTCGTCGGGCTGGTCATTCCGACCGGCTACTCGTTTAACCTCGACGGCACCTCTATTTATCTGACGATGGCGGCGGTATTTATTGCTCAGGCGACCAACGCGCATATGGATATCATGCACCAAATCACGCTTCTGGTGGTGCTGCTGCTCTCGTCAAAAGGGGCCGCAGGGGTGACCGGCAGCGGGTTTATCGTGCTGGCTGCCACCCTTTCAGCCGTCGGGCATCTGCCGGTGGCGGGGCTGGCGCTGATTCTGGGTATTGACCGTTTTATGTCGGAAGCGCGCGCGCTAACCAACCTCGTCGGCAACGGCGTGGCGACCCTGGTGGTGGCAAAATGGGTTGGACAGCTGGATGAGCAACAGCTTAAAGCGACGTTGACCGCCTCTAAAAAGGGAAAAAAGCTGCCGGAAACCACGCTTTAATTCGCTAAATTGCTAAATATTCCCCAAAATGCCCGTCGCGACTTGCCCTCGCAGCGGGCATTTGCATAATAACCTGCATATCTTTTTAAGATTTTTCACTCAAAAATGCGACATCCTCGCCTCGTCGCGGTCTAAAAAGCTGCTTCGTTTTAAAAACAGCGGTTTTACAGAGTTATCCATCCTTGTGATAACCACAGGCCGCAGATTGTTAGTCATTTTTGGGTTTGTGATTGATTAGGGGTTCACATGCAGGGCACCAGAATTCGTCTTTTGGTTGGCGGGATACTGCTGGCCGTCGCCAGCATCACTGCGCAGGCTGAAACGCTCCAACCCGATCCTGCCTGGCAGCAGGGAAAGCTTGATAACGGGTTTAGCTGGCAGGTTCTGACCACGCCGCAGCGGCCGAGTGACCGCATCGAAGTGCGTTTGATTGTTAATACCGGATCGCTGGTTGAAAATACCGAACAGGCTGGCTTCAGCCATTTACTTCCGCGTCTTGCGCTTGTGCATAATGCGAAGCTCGACCCTGCCCAGCAGCGCGCGCTCTGGCAGCAGGCCATCGATTCTGAACATCCTCAGCCGCCCGCCGTCACGTCTTATGATTTTACGATCTACTCCCTGAGCCTGCCGAACAACAGGCCGGAGCTGCTGAAAGAAGCCATGAACTGGCTGGCGGCAACCGGGGGAAATATGACGATTAACGAGCAGACGGTGAACACCGCCCTCCAGGCCGACGATCCCGGCGCCAGCTGGCCTACCGATCCGCGCGATCCCTGGTGGCGCTACCGCCTGAAGGGATCGGTGCTGCTGGGTCACGATCCGTCGGCGGACACGCGAACGCCGGTCGATCCCGACAAGCTTAATGCCTTCTACAAGCAGTGGTACACGCCGGATGCCATGACGCTGCTGGTGGTGGGGAATGTCGACAGCCGTGCTCTGGTCGAGCAGATTGGTAAAACGTTCTCCCCACTCAGCGGTAAGCGTGATGTTCCTTCACCGATGCCCACGCTCTCCCCTCTGGCGCAGAAGCCGATCAACCTGGTGGGGAACAATACCCTCGGCCAGGATCGCCTGTCACTGGTGTGGGATACCGCCTGGCAGCCTATCCGGGACTCGCAGAATTTGCTGCGCTACTGGCAAAGCGACCTCGCTCGCGAGGCGCTTTTCTGGCACGTGCAGAAGATGCTCGCCGACAATAAAACGCAAAAAGCCCAGGTGGGGTTTGACTGCCGCGTATTTTATCAGCGCGCCCAGTGCGCCATTAATATGGAAACGGATAACGCCGCGCTGGGAAGCAACCTGACGTTGGTTGCTCGTGAGATGGCGAATATTCGCGACAACGGCCTGCCGCAGGATGAGTTCGATGCGCTGATGGCGCAGAAGACGGCTGAACTGAATAAGCTGTTTGCCACCTATGCGCGAACCGGCACTGACGTGCTGATTAGTCAGCGGCTGCGCTCGCAGCAGAATGCGGTGGTGGACATTGCGCCTGAGCAGTATCAAAAGCTGCGTCAGAGCTTTCTGGCAGGTTTGACGCTGCCAATGATGAATCAGGAACTGCGCCAGCAGCTTTCACAGGAACCAACGCTGGTGCTGATGCAGCCGCAGGGAGAAGTGGAAAATAACGTCGCCGGGCTACAGGATATTTGGCATAAAATCATGACCCCGATGCAGGTGACGCCATCGGGCGGCATTGAGGATACCCGTCCTGCGGTTTCCGATATTCCCCCCGCGCAGAACTAAGGCTTAAGGGCGGCGACAGGCCGCCCTTATTACGTCAGTCGCGGCTCAATTACGTCAGTCGCCGCTTAGCCACCTCTTACCAGCTTCGCGCGCGCAGCCATTCGTTCACCAGCATTGGCCAGCTGGCCAGCGGCAGGTCGGCGACGTTGCGGATGCCGAAGCCATGGCCGCCTTTTTCGTAAAAATGCAGTTCGCAGTTGACGTGGTGTTCACGCAGCGCGCTGAACATCACCATACTGTTATTGACCGGCACCGATTCGTCGTTAACCGCGTGGATCAGCAGCGTTTGTGGCGTTTGCGCCGTGACGCGCGTCTCCAGAGAATAAGCCTCGATTTCGCGCTGGGTAGGGTGCTCGCCTAACAGCCTCAGCCGCGAACCTTTATGTGCCAGCCCCTCACGCATACTAATAACCGGATAAACCAGCACCAGCGCGTCAGGCTTCGCCGCCAGCGAATCGGCAATATCCTGTACCGGATAGAGTTTTTCGCTAAAGCGGGTCCCTGCGCTGGCGGCGACGTAGCCCCCGGCGGAAAAGCCCATCATCACGATACGCTTACCGTTCAGACCGCGAGCCGCCCGGTGGCGCAGCACCCGAACGGCACGCTGGGCATCCGCCAGCGGGGCGTCTGCGGCTTCATGATGGCCATCCTGAGGAAGACGATAGGTCATCACCGCCAGCGTATAGCCCATCGCCGTAAAGAACATCGCCAGCGCGCTGCCCTCTTTATCAATCATAATACGCTCGAAGCCCCCGCCCGGCGCGACCAGCAGGGTCACGCCGTTGTCGCTCTTCTCCTCGGGATACCAGAACGCCAGTTCCGGGCAGCGTACGCCGCTGGCGGCACGATCGAAAGGCTCATATTCTCGCGCCAGGTCAATAATCTGCGGTTGCGCCCGTGAATCGCTGGCACCGGGTGCATCACCCTGCGGCCAGATATTAATAATTTCAGTTCTCATGGGCGCTCCTGATTTATATTCTTTGTAAGGGTGAGCCGCGAAGAAAAACGGAGCAGCAAGTCATATCGAATGGCTGAAACATTGCCCGTTTATTAATAATGCGTCCAGTTAAACAAAGGCGGGAATAGCCAGTTTCAGACTTATACCCAGGTATAATCGGAGGCGGGTTTTCCTCGGTTAATCAGGGGAGCATTCACGCGCGAATAACGCTAATCAATGTCTGATAAGTCGAATAATAAATTAATAAATATGCCCCAGCAGGGTTATTGCTGGCAGTAGAGTTAATCTGCTTTACGGATTCAGCGTAATATATTTCCTTCACGCAAATTAACAGGTATTACCCTGTGTCGATCAAGCGGAAATAACGAATATGGCGAATTGCCCCACGGCTAATTTTTTCCGCTCTTTATCCATCCGCTTACCATTTTCAACTGGCCCGCTCAGCGGTAGAGTGAACATCCTGAACCTGAACCTGAACGGGAGAGCAGCCAAATGGGTCGACTTGTAACGGTTACATTGGCACTCCTGCTGGTTTGCCTCTGCGCCCCGGCGCAGCAACCTGCCAGAGGTAAAGGCACAGCTTCATACCCAGCGCGCCTCTGCGCGGACGCAGCTGGCATGGGAAGAGCTTCAGCATCAGGCTGACCGGGCACTGGACGCTCCGCTTATGAGCGTAACGGAAAAGGGGCAGGTGCCGCTGGGCGGCACAAAGCATGACTATCTCAGCATTAGCGCGTATTGGTGGCCGGATCCGCATAATCCGCAGGGGCGCTGGATACGACGCGATGGGGAAATTAACCCTGCCAGCAAAAATAACCAGTCGGATGGTGTGAGGCTGGCCGCGTTTACCGCCCGTCTGCAATCCCTTACCCTGAGCGGCGCGGATGATCTATGGCGGCCAGCGCGGGCGGACAATCATCTGCACAGTCGGCGCTATCGGCGCGATATCGAAAAGGCTACTTTTACGCCGGGACATACTGATAGCGGGCATGCGCAGCGCGGCGCGCTAATTAGCGCCCGGCGTGATACCTGGCTGCTGGCGCTTCCTGATTTTAGCCCGCATTAATGTGAGCGCGTTCGCAGGCTAAAACCTTGCTAATCAACCCTGTCGGGTGCCGTTTCCTGTTCTCTGGACTATCTTTAGTGAAAGCCGAAGCGAGCAAGGAGACCAGGTATGTCGCGTACGGGAAAAATAATTAGCTGGATTGTCGGAATAGTGCTGTTACTGGTTGTGGTGATTGTCGTGATCATCGCCCTGTTTGACTGGAACCGACTTAAGCCCACCATTAACCAGAAAGTTTCAACCGAGCTGAACCGGCCCTTTGCCATACGCGGCGATCTGGGCGTCAACTGGGCGCGTAATCGGGAAGAACATGGCTGGCGTAGCTGGGTTCCCTGGCCGCAGGTACACGCGGAAGATATTATGTTGGGTAACCCGGCAAACATACCTGAAGTCACCATGGTGCACCTGAATCGGGTGGATGCCACGCTCTCGCCGCTTGCGCTGTTAGGCAAGGAGATTTATCTTCCCTGGATCCGCCTGACCCAGCCGGATGCCAGGCTGCTCCAGACCGCTGACCATAAAAATAACTGGACCTTTAATCTGGCCAGCAGTGAGAATGCAGACCCGAACCAGCCTCCCTCTGCCTGGACATTCCGTCTGGATAACATCCTGTTTGATCGTGCACAGATTGCCGTGAAAGATGCCATCAATAAGGCCGATCTTCAGGTGACCGTGAATCCGCTGGGTAAACCCGTGCCTTATGGCCAGGTCGCCGGCAGTAAAGATGATTCCGGTCAGAAGGGCGCATCCGACTTCGTTTTCGGCTGGAAAGCAGACGGAACTTACAACGGCGAGAAGCTGAACGGAGAGGGTAAAATTGGCGGAATGCTCTCGCTGCGCAGTAAAACCAACCCATTCCCGCTCCAGGCCGACGTGCGTAACGGCAGCACGCGTGTCCAGGTGGCGGGCACCCTGCAGGATCCGCTTAATCTCGGCGGGCTGAATATTCGCCTGCGCTTCTCGGGCGACACGCTGGCTAACCTTTATGGCCTGACCGGGATTGTGCTGCCCGATACGCCCCCTTACGAAACCGATGGTCATCTGATTGCGCACTTCCAGCAAAAAGGCGGCCCGGTATTCAACTATGAAAACTTCAACGGCCATATTGGCGACAGCGATATCCATGGTTCCATGACCTATACCCAGAGCAAGCCACGGCCCAAACTGGAAGGATCGCTGGAGTCGCGCCAGCTGCGTATGGCCGATCTTGGCCCGCTGATTGGGGTTAACTCCGGCAAGAACAGCAGTAAGACTGAACAGGCTAAGGCGAAGCGGGGCGATGTTTCAAATCAGCCCGCTGACCGCGTACTGCCGCACGACAGGTTTGATACCAAAAGCTGGGGCGTAATGGATGCCGACGTGAAGTTTAGCGGCAAGCGCATTGAACACAGTACCTCGCTGCCGCTGAGCGATCTCTATACCCATCTGGTGTTGAAGAACGGCGACCTGCTGCTCGATCCGCTGCGCTTCGGCGTGGCGGGCGGCAGCCTGAACTCCACCATTCATATGGAAGGGAATCATACGCCGATGCGCGCGCGGGCCGATCTGCACGCCCGTAATCTGAAGCTAAAGCAGCTGTTCCCTAAAGTGGCGGCGATGCAGAGCAGTATGGGACAGATGAACGGCGATGCCAGCCTGAGCGGCACCGGCAACTCCGTGGCGGATATTTTGGCGACCAGCAACGGCGATTTGAAAATGCTGATGAACGACGGCGTCATCAGCCGTAGCCTGATGGAAATTGTCGGTCTTAACGTGGGTAACTACGTGGTGGGCAAGCTGTTTGGCGACGACCAGGTACGTATTAACTGCGCCGCAGCCGATCTCAACGTCAGGAACGGGCTGGCCACCAGTAAACTCTTTGTATTCGATACGGAAAATGCGGTAATTAATATCAATGGCACCACCAATTTTGCCAACGAGCGAATGGATCTGTCGATCAATCCGGAGAGTAAAGGGGTGCGCATCGTCACCCTGCGCTCGCCGCTCTACGTACGCGGTACCTTTAAGAAGCCCGACGCCGGGGTAAAAGCCGGTCCGCTGATTGCGCGCGGTGCCGCGGCCGTCGCGCTGGGCGCCGTGGTCGCACCCGCAGCGGCGCTGCTGGCACTGGTTTCGCCCAGCGACAACGAGCAGAACCAGTGTACTAACGTGCTAAAGGAAATGAAAAGTAAGAAATAACCGCAGCGGGCCAGGGACTTAATCTGGCCCGGCTTCAGAAGACACAAAAGCCTGCTCAATGTGTGATTGAGCAGGCTTTTTTAGAGGTGAAATGCCACTCTTTTACCTGTTGGTAACGTCACATCAATACTCAACTCCCCGCCCAGCGCAGCGACATAACGCTTTAGTGTAGATAATCGCGGATCGTTACCAGGCTGCTCCATTTTTGCAACCGTAGGTTGCTTAACGCCTAAGGCAGCCGCCATCTCTGTTTGCGACATATTCAACTCAATGCGTAATTTACTTAAAGCAAGTTCCTGCCGCAATTCGTCAGCTCTGGCCTTAATACGCGCCTGACTTTCAGGACTACGCTTAGCCAGCATTTTATCCAGATTAGACATAACAGTTCCTTACTTTCTCAGGTGCTTGCTGAACTCGGCATCAGCCAGTTTGATCATATCCTTGTAAAATCGTTTTTCATTAATCCCGGTCTTACCACCGGCACATAAAACGATTGCACTTCGTTTCGGGTCAAAGGCAAAAAATGCTCTGAAAGGGCTCCCGGCGTACTGTATGCGGAGTTCTTTCATATTGCAGAACGAAGATCCTTTAATCGTATCAACGTGAGGGCGTCCAGGACCCGGTCCCTCTTCTGCCAACAGGATTAAGACTGCTAAGATTTCTTCCTGAAGTGGTTCACTCTGCGTGTTAAACCACTCGTCAAAACATTCCGTTGTAATGACCTGCCACATACCCTTACCTTTATAGCCTAATTGCTATAAACTATCTTATAGCTACAAGGCTATAAAAGCAAGACTGCCAAAAAAAAAGCCTGCTCAATGTGTGATTGAGCAGGCTTTTGTGTGATCAGGATAATTAGTCGTAGAGCGTTTCGTGGCGCGTCTCTTTGCAGGCCAGCAGGGCAATTAACGTCAGGCAGGCCATTGCCGCCAGATAGATGCCCACCGCGAACAGACCGTAATTATGCGCCAGCCAGGTGGCGATCCAGGGGGCCACGGAGGCACCCAGAATCGACGACAGATTGTAGGAGAAAGAGGCCCCGGTATAGCGGACTTCCGTGGGAAACAGCTCCGGCAGCAGGGCGCCCATTGGACCAAAGGTCAGCCCCATTACGCTCAGGCCGCACAGCAGGAACGCCATCACCAGCAGCTGGTTGCCGGATCCCAGCATGGACGGGAAAATCAGCGCAAACAGAATAATCATCAGCGTAATCACAATCATCGTCCTGCGGCGACCGAAGCGATCGGCCAGCAGCCCGGCAATCGGGACCATCACGCCAAAGCCAATCACCGCCACCATCAGCATCCACAGCAGCGTATTGCGGGGGAAACCTAACCCGTCGGGTAACGGGGTGGTGCCGTAAGTCATGGAATAGACGGTCATAATATAGAACAGCGTATAGGTCGCCAGCATAATAAAGGTGCCGAGAACGGTGGCCTTCAGATGCTTTGTCAGCAGCGTACCGATCGGCACCTTGACCTGCTTATGCTCTTTTTTCACCCGGGCAAACACCGGTGATTCATGCAGCGAAACGCGAACGTACAGGCCGACCAGCACCAGAATCGCCGAGAGAATAAAGGGTACGCGCCATCCCCACTGAATAAACTGCGCGTCGGTCAGCAGCCAGGAGAGCAGCAGGAAGGTTCCGTTGGCGAAGAAAAAACCAATAGGTGCGCCAAGCTGTGGAAAGGAGCCGTACAGCGCACGCTTCTTTGCCGGCGCATTTTCCGTCGCCAGCAGCGCCGCGCCGCCCCATTCTCCGCCCAGCCCCAGGCCCTGTCCAAAGCGCGCCAGCGCCAGCAGCAGCGGGGCGAACACCCCGATGGTGTCATAACCTGGCAGCAGGCCAATCACCACGGTTGAGATCCCCATGGTAAGCAGGGAGGCCACCAGCGTGACCTTACGGCCCACGCGGTCACCAAAGTGACCAAACAGCGCCGAGCCTATTGGACGTGCAATAAAAGCGATGGCAAAGGTCGCCAGCGACTGGAGCGTCGCGGCGGTGGCATCACCCTGTGGGAAGAATATATGCGGGAAAACGATTACCGCAGCGGTGGCATAAATATAGAAATCAAAAAACTCAATGGCGGTACCAACCAGTGAAGCGATCAGGACTTTACCGCGTGAGTTTACGGGGGCGGCATCGGGTTGGCCGGCGGAAGCAGGGGCGATAGAGGCTTGCATAGCAGTTTCTTATTTTTAAGACGTGTTACAGAATCTTACGCACTGCAACGGCCTCGTTCAATGGCGAAAAGCCCGCTGTGCAGGGCGTTGCGCACTGAAAAGTGAATTGTTCGCATGTGGGAATATTTGCTGGCTGATATCAGGGTGAAACGCCTTTTTGCTGGCGGTAACCACTGTAAAACGGACAATAAAGAGTGCAGGCGTCGCCGTACAGGGATGAACGGGGGCGGGACGCGTTAAGCAACTCTGAAGGCAAGTCGCTGTGAGAAAGGGATGAAAGGGTTAGCACAGGATAAAATCGGGTTATAAGTGGCATAAATAACGCGCTGGTTGATAAACCGTTTACACAAATTCTGATGGTTAGTTACCGGATGTTATTAGACAATCCATTGTTAGTTAGGCTTTTTTTTAGAAATAATCTCTGGTTTTCGGTCCGGATCTTTCCAGTTTACTTCTGTTCAGGCCGGGCTTATAGTGGCGGCGAATTTCACAATGGAGTCAAAAATTGGACAGTCACCCTTTAGGTTATACGCGCTAAGGTAAGCCAACTCCGTTGTTTGCTTGCCGACCGTCGGCGGGCAATGTTTCACCTCCTCTCAGAGCTGTCACATCCCCGAAATAACCTTTTTTGTACTGGCTACGCCGTACAGGAATTACCTGCGCCCAGCCTCGTAATGCCCGCGTACGCAAATTTTTCCTCCAGCTAAAACGTTACTGGCCGTGCCACAGGCTTATTGTCATGTGGCCGACATCGGTAATTATCGCTGCCCGGCAGCTGGCCTGTTATCTCTTTTAGGAGCCTGTGATGAAAGAACCTCCGTCCAGCAATGGGCGAAGAGAGCAGCGTAGCGCCGGGAGGTGGCCTAACCCATAACAACCTCCCCGCCATGACATCGCCTCCTTCGTCCCGATCTTCACGCTTTTAAATCATCCTCGCATGCAGGACAGCGTCCCCACGCCTGAATAAAAGAAGAATAAAGGATCTGGCTGATGAAAATGAATAACGCCAAATTAACGCTTGCCCGCGAACTGGCAATTGGCAGCGAGCTAAAACAGAGCCTGGACAACACGCTTGCGCGACTGGGTTCCCAGCGTAACGGCCTGACTCAGGACGATGCCGCAGAGCGGCTGCTGCACTACGGGAAAAATCAGGTCGCTAATGAGAAAGCGCCGCACGCGCTGGTGCAGCTTTTTCAGGCCTTCAATAATCCCTTTATCTGGGTTCTGGTCATCCTGGCGGCGGTGAGTTTTGTTACCGACTACCTGCTTCCCGCGCGCCGGGGGGAAGAGACCGACCTGACCGGTGTCAGCATTATGCTGTGCATGGTCATGCTTAGCGGCCTGCTGCGCTTCTGGCAGGAATACCGTACCAATAAAGCGGCGGAGGCACTGAAATCACTGGTGCGCACTACCGCGACCGTGATCCGTCGCAGCGGCATCATGGGCCAGCCCCTGAAGATGGAGATTGCCCTTCAGGATGTGGTGCCCGGCGATATTATTTTTCTCTCCGCTGGCGATATGGTTCCAGCGGATGTGCGCCTGCTGTCGTCCCGCGACCTGTTTGTCAGCCAGGCTGCGCTGAGCGGTGAGGCCATTCCGGTTGAAAAATATGACCCGCTAAGCGCGCGCGCGCAGGAGTCGGGCGCGGCGGACGAAGTGGAGGATAATATCCTGCATGCTCCCGGCATTTGCCTGATGGGAACCAGCGTAGCCAGCGGGACGGCCACTGCCGTAGTGGTGGCAACCGGCGGCCACACCTGGTTTGGCTCCCTGGCGAAGTCAGTGGTGGGAAGCCGGCCCCAGACCGCTTTCGATCGTGGGGTGAACAGCGTCAGCTGGCTGTTGATCCGCTTTATGCTGGTGATGGTGCCTGTCGTTCTGCTGATTAACGGCTTTACCAAAGGAGACTGGACCGATGCGCTGATGTTTGCGCTGGCGGTCGCGGTTGGCCTGACGCCTGAAATGCTGCCGATGATCGTCAGTTCAAATCTGGCTAAAGGGGCGATTGCCCTGTCGCGCCAGAAGGTGGTGGTCAAGCGGCTGAATGCGATACAGAACTTCGGCGCGATGGATGTCCTCTGTACCGACAAAACCGGCACGCTGACTCAGGACCGCATAATTCTGAGCCAGCACCTGAACGTTCAGGGTCGTGCCGATGAGCAGGTTCTACAGCTGGCGTGGCTGAACAGCCGTCACCAGAGCGGCATTAAGAACCTGATGGACAAGGCGATCCTGCGCTTCAGCGAGGGCAAGCTGGCCACCAGCGGACTGTGGCGCTGGCGCAAGATCGATGAGCTGCCGTTTGATTTTGAACGCCGTCGCCTGTCGGTGGTGGTCGCCGACGAGCGAAATCAGCAGAAGCTGATCTGCAAGGGCGCAGTGGATGAAATGTTGAAGGTAGCGAGCCACTGGCTGGATAACGGCCGGCGCTGCGAGCTGGATGAGGCCGCGCGCCAGCGCTGGTTGCAGCAGGCTGAACATCTGAATCAGCAGGGCTTTCGCGTATTAATTATCGCCGAACGCGATCTGGGAGATTCGCCGCTGCATCTCCCGCTGCACAGGGATGACGAACGCGATCTGACCCTCTGCGGACTGCTGACCTTTCTCGATCCGCCGCGTGAAAGCGCAGGCGAGGCAATTGCAGCACTGATGGAAAACGGCGTTACGGTGAAGGTGCTCACCGGCGATAATGCCGTGATTACCGCGAAAATTTGCCGTGACGTGGGGCTGGAGCCCGGCGAACCGCTGACCGGCGGGGAGATCGATCGTCTTGGTAATGAAGCATTACGGGCAGAAGTTGAATCCCGAACGGTGTTCTGCCGCCTTACGCCGCAGCAGAAATCACGGGTGCTAAAGGCGCTGCAACAGAATGGCCATACGGTGGGTTTTCTTGGTGACGGGATTAACGACGCTCCCGCGCTACGTGACGCAGACATCGGTATTTCGGTAGACACCGCGACGGATATCGCCAAAGAGTCAGCCGACATTATTCTGCTGGAAAAGAGCCTGATGGTGCTGGAGCAGGGGGTCATTAAGGGCCGGGAAACCTTCGGCAATATCATTAAATACCTGAACATGACCGCCAGTTCTAACTTCGGCAACGTCTTTTCAGTGCTGGTGGCCAGCGCCTTTATTCCATTCTTACCGATGCTGGCAATTCAGCTGCTGCTTCAAAACCTGCTGTATGACCTGTCCCAGCTGGCGCTGCCGTGGGACAAAATGGACAGGGAGTTTTTACGCAAGCCCCGCAAATGGGATGCGAAGAATATTGGCCGCTTTATGCTGTGGGTGGGGCCCACCTCCTCATTGTTCGACATCACCACCTTTTTGGTGATGTGGCATGTATTTGCTGCGAACAGCGCTGAACATCAGGCCCTGTTCCAGTCCGGCTGGTTTGTGGAAGGGCTGCTGTCACAGACGCTGGTGGTACATATGCTGCGCACGCAGAAAATCCCGTTTATCCAGAGCCGCGCTGCGCTGCCGGTCATGCTGATGACCGGGCTGGTCATGGCGTTGGGTATTTATCTGCCGTTCTCGCCGCTGGGTCATGCCGTTGGCCTGGTGCCGCTGCCCTGGTCTTATTTCCCGTGGCTGGTCGCTACGCTGTTCGGATATTGCATCGTTGCCCAGAGCATAAAACGTATTTATATGCGCCGCTTTGGTCAGTGGTTCTGAGGAGGATTAAAATATGAAACACAATAACGCGGTAACCGCTATCGTACTGTTCTTCGTTGGGCTGATGATACTCTCCAGCGGGCTGCTAATGATATTTAGCGCGTAGGCAGGTGAGCGGCTAACGGATATTCCGCGGGCAGGTAATAACAGGCTGCTCACAATATTCAGCCTAAGCGCGATAGCCAGCCAGCTAATGCTCAGCAGCAAAATTTGCAGGGGCGGGTCAATGACTCGTCCCTTTTTTTGTGGCTAAACCTTATAAAACTTCAGCCAGAGAAAGCGAATCACAAAGTATTCCATCGCACCCAGCAGCAAAAACCACAGGCAGAACACCAGCGTATAGAGCTGGCCGATATCGCTCAGGTGAAATATTCCAACCAGCCTGTGGGTGAGGCTGAGGCCGAACCACGGAGCGGGCAACAGCAGAGCCGAGAGAAAACCCAGCATCAGGGTGCTCATGGGCATCAAAAAAGTCAGAAAGGGATTTTTCATCGGATTTCCATCACGGGTCAATGCGGGCTATTTTCCGGCAATCGTTGCCAATCTTCAATCCCTGACGTTCCTCGTGGCGCAGGCCGAATCTTTTTTCCCTGTCAGAGAAGAAATGGCGCGGCTTAAAGAAGGGGCAATTCCCTGCGGTTTCAGGGGCGAAACGGGTAAAGTAGTAATTATTTTAGGCTTTTTGGCCTTTTTATAGGCACGAAATTAGCATTCGTTAAAAAGTATAGCCGATGCTATAATTAAATCCCTGATTTTACTGTCTTTTTTTTTCAGGCATCCCATGGTAGCATGCGTCCCACATTAACCTTCTCGCCCCATTTTTTCAGCGGGATCTGTTCTTTTGATGCTTTGAGCGGCTGTTACGCTTCCGGGCCGGTATAACCACAATGAATCTATACGCTACACTCATTCTTGCTTTCGGTATGTCCATGGATGCCTTTGCGGCGGCGATCGGGAAAGGTGCCAGCCTGAACCGTCCGGGCCTGAAAGAAGCACTCCGCACGGGGCTTATCTTTGGCGTTATTGAGGCGTTGACGCCGTTGATTGGTTGGGGCGTGGGTATTGCCGCCAGCCGCTATGTGATGGCATGGGACCACTGGGTGGCGTTTATTCTGCTGTTCATTCTCGGTGCGCGAATGATTGTGGAAGGCTTGCGTAAGAAAGTGAACGCACCGGAAGAGGCCCCGGAGCGTCACGGCTTCTGGCTGCTGGCCAGTACCGCCGTTGCCACCAGCCTGGATGCGATGGCCGTCGGCGTCGGGCTGGCTTTCCTCCAGGTTAACATTATAACGACCGCGCTCGCGATTGGCGCGTCAACCATGATCATGGCCTCTGCCGGTATTCTTCTCGGCCGCTTCCTGGGCCCGATGATGGGGAGATGGGCAGAAATTTTCGGCGGTCTGGTGCTGATAGGTATTGGCAGTAACATCCTGATCGAGCACCTGGGTCTGCTTGCCTGATTAAGGGGGCCGCGTCGAACTCTGATAGCCTGGCCGTCCGCAGTCACTTCTAAAGGGCTTAACAAAATGCGCTTTGTTAAGCCGCTGTTTACTTCGATAAATTCATAATTTCGCTGATTTTCTGTGATCCACTTCAAATTAAATTGCCTGAAAAACCCACCGGCTGTATAATTTTTGTGTTTTATTAACAAAAATTGATACAGGCAGGCTTATGAAAAAATTCCTTAAGTACGTGTTTCGCACCTATGTTGAAACGTTCAAACACGTACCGCCGGGCGCACTCTCCTGAGGCGTTCTGGCCCGAAACCCTCGATAGTCACGGTCATGGAAGGACCGCTGGCTATCACTTAATCTCCCTCTGCTACCTGCTCCTGTTATTTACCTCTTCCCCGTCACCGGCTGACTCCTTTTGCTGTCCCTGTCAGGGCGAAATGACAACCGTAATTTCACCGTTCTCTCTTTTCACCCACTCAATAGCTGGCTACTATTCATTCGGGCTTTGCGCCGCTTCGTCGATCCCGTCTGACACCGATTAATCCTTATCAGGGCTGGGGACAGGAGCCAGGGCGCAGTGGAGTTCGATGGAATGAGCCGAACTTATATCGACTAAAATAATGAATATAAGGTGATAACAGATGGAATTTAAAGACTATTATGCGCTGCTGGAGGTGGAGCCGACAGCGGATCTCAAGGCGATTAAAACCGCCTATCGACGACTGGCGCGAAAGTATCATCCTGACGTCAGCGATGAAAAAGACGCGGAGAGTCACTTCAAAGCGGTTGCTGAAGCTTACGAAGTGCTTAAGGACAGCGAGCGCCGCGCCGAATACGATCAGATCAGGCTTCATCGCAACGATCCGCGTTTCTCCGGCGCTTCTGCGGGTTTCGGCGGCGAGAGCTGGCAGCATACCCAGGAAAGTGGTGCCGGATATTCTGACTTTTTTGAATCCGTTTTTGGGCAGCGCTTTCATTCGGCACAGCAGGGGGCCACGCGCCGTCAGCCTCGCAGAGGTGAAGACCTTGAGATGGAAGTGCCGCTGTTTTTGGAAGAAACGCTGGCCGAAGAGACGCGCTCTGTTTCCTATAAGCTACCCATTTATGATGCGCTGGGTCGCCAGACGGATGTTAAAGTCAAAACCCTTAAGGTTAAAATTCCGGCCGGCGTGGTTGAGGGTGAGCGTATACGCCTGAAAGGTCAGGGCGTGGCGGGGACTCAGGGGGCGGCAAATGGCGATCTCTATCTGGTAATACGTCTGGCCCCGCATCCACTTTATGAGGTGGCAGGACAGGATCTTCATATCATCGTGCCCATTGCCCCCTGGGAGGCGGCGCTGGGCGCAACGCTTCAGGTCCCGACCCTGAACGGGAAGATCGCGCTGACTCTGCCTGCGAACAGCCAAAATGGTCAACGTCTGCGGATAAAAGGTAAGGGACTGGCCAACAAAAAAGGTACCGGCGATCTCTACGCCATACTCAACGTCGTGATGCCGCCGAAAGGCGATGATAAAGCCAGTGAACTGTGGCGGGAACTGTCACGTCAGGCCGCCTTTGATCCCCGTGCCGCATGGGAGAAATCCTGATGACTGAACTTACCCGGTTTACCGTCACTGAACTCTGCCAGGTGGTAGAGATTTCACAGGACGATCTGTACGAAATTGTTGGCCTGGGGGTCATTTCCCCGATCGACGCCGAAGCGATCTGGCTGTTTGATTATCAGGCGCTGAGCGCGCTACGCCGCGCCAGACGACTGCGGATTGAGCTGGATCTGGAATGGGCAGGGACGGCGATGGTGCTGACCCTGCTGGAAAAAATTGACCGGCTTGAGCATGATAATGCGCAGCTACGGCGACAGCTGGACCGGCTGCTTCAGGTGTAAGCCGCTGGATCAGGCGTTAATCCTGACTCTGATACTCGTTCAGGGTGGCATCGTGGCAGGCCTGTTCGCTCTGGCGCGCCTCTTTTTTCTGCGCATCGTTCAGATTCATCCACGCTGCCACCACGGTTCTGGCCTCATCTTCGTCAAATTGTGACGTATTCATTGATGAAGAGGAATGCCCTCGCGCGTCCAAATCTTTTAGCTGGTTGATGTAAGCATCGGCTGTTGCAGGGCTCTTTTCCTGCGTCACTATCGTGCAAAGATTGGTGATATAGCTCTGAGAACCATCATCGGTTCCCTCATCGGCCTGGGCGCTGCCTGCCATCGCTACGGCGGCGAGAAGCATCAGTACTTTTTTCATTTTCGCTCCTTGTTACGAGATTAACGAGGGACTCATTTTAACCTGTCTTACTGAAAAGTTTAGCGGCTTAGCGAATGATGCGCTATCCAGGAGGGAAGGCGCGGCCGCTTGCTCATTTTTTGAAGCCAGCGCTCATTCTTTACTGAAATCAACCTTGAGGCAAAAAATTACCTGTATAGTTAGCAGGGAAATTAATCCTGTAAAGTGAGGCAAAGGCTATGAAAGCTGCTGTGGTAAATAAAAATCATACAGTCGACATTGTTGAGAAAACGCTGCGTGCTTTAGAGCACGGGGAAGCACTGCTGAAAATGGACTGCTGTGGCGTATGCCACACCGATTTGCACGTTAAAAACGGTGATTTCGGCGATAAAACCGGCGTCATTCTCGGCCACGAAGGGGTGGGTATTGTTAAAGAAATCGGCCCCGGCGTGACCTCTCTTAAGGTGGGCGATCGCGCCAGCGTTGCCTGGTTCTATAAGGGCTGCGGCCATTGCGAATACTGTACGACCGGTAACGAAACGCTGTGTCGCGACGTGCAAAACGCTGGATTTAGCGTCGATGGCGGCATGGCAGAGGAGTGCATTGTTGTTGCGGACTACGCGGTCAGGGTGCCGGACGGGCTGGACTCGGCGGCGGCCAGCAGCGTGACCTGTGCAGGCGTTACCACCTACAAGGCAGTTAAGGTTTCAGGTATTCAGCCCGGTAAGTGGATTGCTATTTACGGCCTCGGCGGTCTGGGCAACCTGGCGTTACAGTATGCAAAAAACGTCTTCAATGCCAAAGTGATCGCGGTTGATGTGAATGATGCGCAGCTCCAGTTTGCCAGCGAAATGGGGGCCGACCTGGTCGTTAACTCCCTGAAAGAAGACGCTGCGAAGGTTATTCAGGAAAAAACGGGCGGCGCTCATGCTGCCGTAGTGACCGCCGTGGCAAAGGCTGCGTTTAATTCAGCGGTGGATGCGATGCGCGCCGGTGGCCGCATCGTTGCCGTTGGCCTGCCACCAGAATCAATGAGCCTGAATATCCCGCGTCTGGTACTTGATGGTATCCAGGTCGTTGGCTCGCTGGTGGGAACCCGGGAAGATCTGGCCGAGGCGTTCCAGTTTGCCGCCGAGGGGAAAGTCGTGCCGAAAGTCACCAAAAGGCCGGTTGAGGATATCAACGCGATTTTCAGTGAGATGCTGGACGGCAAAATTAAAGGACGCATGGTGATTGATTTCACCGGTAAATAGCCCGTGCAATAGCGAATAATTCGCAGCGCCTCCCGCTTCGGCTGCCGACCGGAAAGAATCACTGGCGGCCGAAGCGGCGGGCATAAAATGGTGTCAGGCTTGCATATAAAAGCTGGAGCGCTCGGAGGCTCTGGGTTCGAGAAGGGTATACAGGCGTAGCCAAAGCAGTGAAACCAACCAGTTCGTGTTACTCAGCATGAGTGTTTCCTTGGTACACGCAGATATTCCCATAAATGTAACCTGAAAAGCCAAATCTGCCAGGGGCTGTCGCTTTTTTTGTTAAAGAATATGAAATTATTTCTATATCTTTCCCCAAATGAGCCTCTATATTGCCAGCAATAGTCGTGAAATTTCGCACTCACCCGCTTATCCGCCGTGCCTGAAATGTAAAAATCAGCATTGTCTGTTGCAGACCCATCAACATCCACAGCGAGGATCCCCGTGCTAAGACGCCTTTACTGCCTGCTGATGCTGGCGGCGATAACGCTGCCGCCCCAGGTCACTGCTCAGGTGAATATCTCCCCGCCGCCGCCAGCCTATGGCCCCGAACTCCAGGGTTTTTCCTTCCCTTATCCCGTGCAGAAATTTACCTTCACCTCGCAGGGGCAGTCGCTCACGATGGGGTATATCGACGTCAAACCCCAGAACAGGGCCAACGGCCGCACGGTGGTGCTTTTGCATGGTAAAAATTTCTGTGGCGTAACCTGGCAGCAGACAATTGAAGCCCTGAGCCATGCGGGTTACCGGGTCATTGCGCCGGATCAGATTGGCTTCTGTACCGCATCCAAACCTGCACAGTATCAGTACAGCTTCCAGCAGCTGGCGCTGAATACGCATCAGCTGCTGGAGAGTCTGCACCTTCGTAACATCGTGCTGGTGGGGCACTCCACCGGCGGCATGTTGGCAACGCGTTTTGCGCTGATGTATCCGCAGGCGGTGCAGAAGCTGGTGCTGGTGAATCCCATCGGTCTGGAGGACTGGAAAGCGAAGGGTGTACCCTGGCGGAGCGTAGACGACTGGTATCAGCGCGAGCTGAAAACTTCCGCCGCCAGCATTAAGAAATATGAGCTGAACACCTATTACGTGGGCCGCTGGAAACCGGAATATGACCGCTGGGTAAACATGCTGGCCGGGCTGAATAATGGCCCGGGCAAGCAGGTCGTGGCATGGAATTCCGCCCTGTTGTACGACATGATATTTACTCAGCCGGTTTACTACGAATTTCGGGATCTGAACGTTCCGACCACCCTGATGATTGGCACCGCTGACACCACCGCCATTGGCAGCGATATTGCCTCTCCGGCGGTAAAGGCGACCCTGGGCCACTATAACGAATTAGGCAAACAGGTCGCTGCCACTATTCCGCATTCCACGCTGATTGAGTTCCCCGGGCTGGGCCATGCGCCGCAGATGGAAGAGCCAGCGCGTTTTAACCAGCGGCTGATTGAGGATCTGAACCGACCTTAATGCGGCTAATGGCACTGTGAGGTGCAGGCCTGTATACACGCCTGCATCTTCGCTCCACAGCCGCTGCTGTCATTACGATCGCACTGGCTGTTCTGGACGTAGCAGTTTTGCTGGCACAGGCTGACATCGCATTTTGCCGCCGCCGGAGTGAAAAGCGTGCTGGCTGGCTTCGGCTGAAATACGGAGGCGGGAGGAAGCTGTGAACAGCCTACGCCCGGCAGGACGAGGCACAGAATAGCCAGAATGCCGCTGAGTTTCATAATCTGCTCCAGTAGCCAGTCAGTGAGGTTTGACTTAAGTATAGTTTACCCCCGGGAGTATTGTTTACCGACGGGTGATACAGGCCCTCGCTTTAGTTCTCTGGCCCCTGGCCCTGTAGGATCCTTGCTGCCTGGGTTTTGTTCAGATCGTAGTTAAAGAAGCGATGATAGAAATCCTGCGTCGCTTTCACCATATCCAGGTCCTTAAACAGCGCCGGATGCAGCAGCTTAGCGGCCCACTGGATTTGCAGCGCGGCCTCGGTGCCATAGCGATCCCAGGGGAATACCCCGGCCGGATTCTGGAATACCTGATGGTTTTTCACCGCGTTAAGATTGCTGAACAGCGAAGCATAGTCTGACGCCTCTATGGTGCCCGCACCGGCACCGATGATGATAATATCCGGCTGCCAGAACAGGACGTTCTCCGGCGAGGTTTCCTTCATATTGCCTTCCACCTCCGCCGCCGCGTTGCGCCCGCCCGCCAGTTTAATCCAGGTATCAATTAGCGTATTGCGACCGTCGACCTTAAGGGGATGAAGCGACTGAATATGCAGGACGCGCGGGCGCTGGGCCTCGGTCAGGCTGGCGGTTTTCGCACTGATGGCCGCTATCTCGCCGTCGAGCCAGGCGTTATACGCTTTTGCGCGCTGTCTGGCATCGTCGCTGCCGATAACTTCAGCTGTGGTCAGCAGTGAGCGCTTCATCGACGGGAAATCATCAAAGCGCATTACCAGCGTCGGCAGACCCGCCTGGCGATAGGCGGCCGCATCGGCATCTTCGGCCGGTACAAATACCACATCGACCTTGCGCGCCAACAGCGCCTCGCTTTCAAAGCTGCGGCCATGCACCGACAGCGCCTGATTCAGAGAGGGCTGGATTTTGAACATCCAGGGCCGGTCCTGGGGATGATTGACCGTGGCGACGATGCGATCGCCCGCCCCAAGCGTCATTAGCAAGGAATGATGTGCATACCAGGCATCGGCAATGCGATGCGCTTCCTGCGGCACCTCAACCCGGTTCCCTCCATCATCCGTCACCGTGCGGGCAACCGTGGCGTGGCTGACCGCCGTCAGGCTCAGGGCCGCCAGCAGCGGCAAAATCAGGCGCTTTTTCATCATATCCTCATCAGAAACTCAGCTGCATGGAAACCTGCACCATCCGCGGCTCACCAATCTGCGCGCTGGCATAGCCCGCGCCGCTGTAGCCATTCAGGCCACCCGGCACAATGTTAGTCCAGTAGTGGCGGTTCGTCAGATTGGTCATATCCAGCCGGAACGTGGTGTCGGTATTGAACAGGCGGGTTTTATAGCGCGTGCCCGCGTCAAAGGTGGCGTAGCTGCCCACCCAGCTGTCATTAGCATTATCGGTGCTGCGTCGGCCTACGTAGCGCATGCCACCGTGCACGTCGGCACCGCGAATAAAGGGCAGGTCCCAGGCGGCGAACAGGCTGGCGGTATAGCGTGCCAGACCTGTGATCTGCTTGTCTTCGGTGCGGGTGCTGGCGGTATCACGCAGGCGTGGGTCGAGCCACGTCATGCCGCCGTAAAGATGCAGATTATCGCTCAGGTCGCCGTCGGCCATCAGCTCCAGTCCGCGGTTGCGCTGATTACCCTCTACCGCGTAGTCGCCACGGGTGGTGGTATAGGCAAAGGGACGGTCAATCTGGAACAGGGCGGCGGTTAGCAACACGTTCCCCACGGCCAGCTTGCTGCCAGCCTCCACCTGCTTACTGCGGTAAGGAGAGAGAATATTGCCCGCGTTGCTGGCACCCGCGGGGGCGGTATCGCCCTGTTGCAGGCTGTCTGCGTAAGTGACGTACAGCGTCAGTGGATCGACGGGTTTGTACATCAGGCTGGCCGACCCGCTAAAGCCGTTGTCGCTGGACTCGCTGGTACGGCTGCCGGTTTTGGCGTAATTGGCGGAGTTAAGCAGACTCTCGCTGCCCGCCAGCAGCAGGCTCCACTGGGGGGAGAAGGTCAGGGTATCGCTGAGCAGTAATGACTGCTGCGTGGCCGTCGCCGAGTGATAGCGTCGGGTAAAGTCAGGGTAATTCGGTTCGGCAAAGGCCTGTGGATTATCCAGCGAGGCGCTGCCCAGCGTGAATGTGCCGCCGCTGCGTGGATTTTCGTTCTTCAGCACAAAGCCGCGCACGCCGGTTGAAATCTGATGATGCAGCCAGCCGGTATCCACTTCGCCATTCAGGTTAGCCATATAGCTGTTAACCGTAAAACGGCTGGCGGTGGCAGAGGAGGTCGTGGTTTTGTAATGATCGCGGTTATCGGTAAAGGTATTGGTGACCGCCGTGGACTCGCGGTCAGCAATCTGGCGCAGTACGCCCACCTCGCCCTGCCAGTTGCCGTCAAAGTCATGCTTCAGGTGCAGGCCAGCGGTCAGCGTATGGTTATCGTCCCCGGCATAGTACTGGCCGAGATTTTTTGTTTTAGGGTTCGGTGCTGAGGGGAAAGAGAGCCCGCTACCCAGCGCGAATTTTCCCGGCAGGCCTTTATCGTAAAAATGGTAGTAGCTGAAGTTAGTCTCCAGCACCGTTTTATCGCTCAGGTTAGCATCCAGCGCCAGGCTGAAAAGCTGGCGGCGCTTTTTGCTGCCGCTAACGTAGCCGCTGCCCTCGTCATCAAGGAAATTGGCGCGATAGCGCAGGCGATCGTTATCATCCAGCGGGCCGCTAAAGTCGCCGGACACCAGATGGCTGAGGCCGGTGCCCGCGCCCACCGTCAGGCTGTGCTGCGCGATATCGGTCGGACGCTTAGCGACAAAGTTAAACAGCCCTGCCGGGTTGGCCGGGCCGTAAAGTGAACCCGCAAGGCCATTCAGAACTTCAATATGATCGAACTGTTCGGCGGCATAGTCAGTGGTGGATACCACGTTTAAGCCGTCGATCATCGAGTTCTGCACCACGCTCCCCTGCATGCCGCGCGTTTGGGGCCGGGCGCCATCGCCCTGTACGGACGGCATATAGCGATAGATATCGCTGACGCTCTTAAGCTGCTGCTGCTTCATCAGTCCCGGCGAAATAACCTGCACCGAGTAAGGCGTATTGCGTACCGCCTGCTTACCCAGATTACCGAGCGTTGCCTGCTTATCGGGGGCGGCAACCTCCGTGGTGGGGGCGGTAGCCTCTACCGTTAATGTCTTGTCCTGTGCGGCGGCCTGAGCCTGTAGCGCGAAGCAAATTAACACGCAGAGCGCGCTTTTCCCTGCCACCAGGGGCATTTTTACCACTGCCATTTAGATACCTTAAAGAGACGGTGACGACTCGAACGGTCGACTGCGCCGGGGATGCTGTCAAATGAGCGCAAAGATTAGCATAACGCTATGTAAGATTATATATAGCGGCATGCAGCTAACATAATGGCTGCAGAGTGCTTTCCATCCCGGCCGTCGAATGGTTAAATCAGGGTGATATGTTTTTTCAGGAGAATCTATGCTGCCATCGCAAACCATCAGTATGACCATTCCCCGTAACTGGGTTGATCTGTATGAAACCATCTGGAAGCCCGACTATTTTCCAAAGTGGGCCTCGGGCCTGAGCCAGTCGACGCTGGTACAGGAAGGCAATTACTGGAAGGCCACCGGAACAGATGAAAACGTAAAAATCCGCTTCACCGACCACAACCCTTTCGGCGTGATGGATCACTACGTGGACAGCGGTTATGGCAAAGAGGTGTACGTACCGATGCGCGTGGTGGAGAATGAAGCGGGTGCGGAAGTGCTGATCACCGTATTTCGTCAGCCGCTGATGTCCGACGAGAAATTTTCTCAGGACCTGGAGTGGATGAAGCGTGACCTACAGGCGCTGCATACCCTGCTGACCACCTGATTATCAGAGCCAGCGGCCGCGCTGCTGGCGATATAATGTTGTGTGCGTTCTAAGGCCTGCTTATTGCCATAGCCCCACCTGTGGCGCTATGTGGAACCGCTATTTAGTAACCCATGACATTCTGACAGATAGCTGTTTCAAAAATAAAAGCATTAGTTTAGTACCGTTCAGGTTCCCCTGTTGCAAGGATAAGCACAGATGACAAGGTTGAAAAATATCCTGGTTTTTGTTACTTCGGCATTAATCTACTTATTCATTCTTCCTGAGGTGCTATTCAGATTTTTGTCGAGGGCCAGCTATCACGTCATTGTTAATCTTACTAATCCATTTAACCTGTTTGGCTCAACGGCTAATTCTTTGATCGTCGCCCTTGTGGTTTGCCCTTTACTATTGGCAGGGTTAACCGTATTTCTTATAAATAAAGCATTCACAAAAAAATAACCGCCGCGTCGCGCTTCAGTGTGAATGACTGCACCCCTATCCTGGCTTTCGTTGAAGCCACTTCACCTCCAAATTTTTATACTTTTTTTACGCCGCACCCCGCCATTTTTACATTAACTTTTCATCCGTCACGCCACACTAACGCCATCTGAAAAGGCTCTGGAGGTGTGTTGTGAGCATGGCGTTAATTGCCGGCATTGTGCTGGTTTTTCTGCTGATGGGCTATCTGGTCTATGCCCTGATTAATGCGGAGGCATTCTGATGGCTGCCAGCGCATTTTTACTGATCGCCAGCTACATGGTGATCCTGATTGTCCTGGCCAGGCCGCTGGGAACCGGGCTGGTTCGTCTGATCGATGACCGGCCCGTGCCGGGTCTGGCGGGATTCGAGCGGCGACTATGGCGCGTCAGCGGGGTCGATGCTGAGCCAATGAGCTGGCAGCGCTATCTGCTGGCCATCCTGCTGTTTAACCTGGGCGGTCTGATCCTGCTGACGGTCATGTTGATGAACCAGGCCTCACTGCCGCTTAACCCGCAGCAGCAGCCCAACCTTAGCTGGCATCTGGCGCTAAACACCGCCGTCAGCTTTGTCACCAACACCAACTGGCAGGCCTATGCGGGCGAGAGCACCCTGAGCTATTTCAGCCAGATGGCAGGGCTGACGGTGCAAAACTTTCTCTCCGCTGCCACCGGTATTGCCGTGGCCTTTGCGCTGATCCGTGGCTTTGCCAACCGGTCACTGGGCACCCTCGGCAATGCCTGGCGGGATATAACGCGCATCACCCTGTACGTTCTGCTGCCGATCTCGCTGCTGATGGCGCTGTTCTTCGTCAGTCAGGGTACGCTGCAAAATTTCAGCGGTTACGTTGACCTGCATACGCTGGAGGGTGTGAAGCAAACGCTGCCCATGGGACCGGTCGCCTCGCAGGAAGCGATCAAAATGCTGGGCACGAACGGCGGCGGCTTCTTCAATGCTAACTCGGCGCACCCGTTTGAAAACCCCACCGCCCTGAGCAATTTTGTGCAGATGCTGGCGATCTTTTTGATCCCCGCCGCGCTCTGCTTCGCCTTTGGCGAGGTGGTGAAAGACGGTCGTCAGGGCCACGCGCTGCTGTGGGCGATGTCGATGATGTTTATTGCTGCCGTAGTAGTGGTGATGTGGGCCGAGCTGCGGGGAAACCCCCATTTCCTCAGCCTGGGCGCCGACAGCGCGATCAATATGGAGGGCAAAGAGACGCGCTTCGGCATCCTTAACTCCAGCCTGTTTGCGGCAATCACCACGGCGGCCTCGTGCGGGGCGGTCAATGCGATGCATGACTCCCTCACCGCGCTGGGCGGCATGGTGCCGATGTGGCTGATGCAAATTGGTGAGGTGGTATTTGGCGGCGCGGGCGCGGGGCTGTACGGCATCCTGCTGTTTGTGCTGCTGGCGGTGTTTATCGCCGGGTTGATGATTGGTCGTACGCCGGAATATCTGGGCAAAAAAATCGACGTCTGGGAGATGAAAATGACCGCGCTGGCCATTCTGGTTACGCCCGCGCTGGTCCTGCTGGGCACCGCGCTGGCGATGATGACCGATGCCGGACGCAGCGGCATCTTCAACCCGGGCATTCACGGCTTTAGCGAGGTGCTGTATGCCGTTTCTTCGGCGGCGAACAACAACGGTAGCGCCTTTGGTGGACTGAGTGCCAATACGCCCTTCTGGAACCTGCTGCTGGCGTTCTGCATGCTGGCTGGCCGCTTCGGCATCATCATTCCCGTGATGGCGATTGCCGGTTCGCTGGCGGTGAAAAAGATCCAGCCTGCGGGCAACGGCACCCTGCCGACCCACGGCGTGCTGTTTATCGCGCTGCTGATTGGCACCGTACTGCTGGTTGGCGCGCTCACGTTTATCCCTGCGCTGGCCCTCGGGCCGGTGGCAGAACATTTGCAAACGTACAGTCATTAATGCCGGAGAGAAAGAGAATGCGTAATCAACAGGCGCTGTTTGATGCTGCGCTGATGCGGACCGCCGCAGGTGATGCGGTGAAAAAACTCACCCCCCGCGTACAGCTGCGAAATCCGGTGATGTTTGTTGTCTGGCTGGGTAGCGTACTGACTACCCTGCTGGCCCTGGCGATGCTGGCCGGTAAAACGCCCGGCAGCGCGGGCTTTACCGCCGCTATCTCGCTGTGGCTCTGGTTTACCGTGCTGTTCGCTAACTTTGCTGAAGCGCTGGCGGAGGGACGCAGTAAGGCGCAGGCTAACAGCCTGAAGGGCGTGCAGAAAACCAGCTACGCCAAAAAATTGGCCGGGACGCGCTACGGTGCGCCTCATCGTCAGGTTTCGGCAGAGACGTTGCGTAAAGGCGACGTGGTACTGGTGGAGGCCGGGGACATCATTCCATGCGATGGTGAAGTCCTGGAAGGCGGCGCGTCGGTGGACGAAAGCGCCATTACCGGTGAATCCGCGCCGGTGATCCGGGAATCCGGCGGCGACTTTTCTTCGGTGACCGGCGGCACCCGCATCCTCTCTGACTGGCTGATTATTCAGTGCAGCGTTAATCCCGGCGAGACCTTTCTTGACCGGATGATCGCCATGGTAGAAGGGGCGACCCGCCGTAAAACGCCGAATGAGATTGCCCTCACTATTTTGCTGGTGGCGCTGACCATCGTCTTCCTGCTGGCGACCGCCACGCTCTGGCCTTTTTCCGCCTGGGGCGGTCATGCCGTCAGCGTAACCGTGCTGGTGGCGTTGCTGGTCTGCCTGATCCCCACCACCATCGGCGGGCTGCTGTCGGCGATTGGGGTGGCCGGGATGAGCCGCATGCTGGGGGCGAACGTGATCGCCACCAGCGGTCGTGCGGTGGAGGCCGCCGGTGACGTGGATGTGCTGATGCTGGATAAAACCGGCACCATTACCCTCGGGAACCGCCAGGCCACGCAGTTTATTCCCGCGCCGGGGGTCAGTGAAGAACAGCTGGCAGACGCGGCGCAGCTGGCCTCGCTGGCTGACGAAACGCCGGAAGGGCGCAGCATTGTGGTGCTGGCGAAGCAGAAATTTAACCTGCGTGAGCGCGATCTGACCAGCATGGGGGCCACTTTTATCCCTTTCTCGGCACAAACCCGCATGAGCGGCGTGAACGTCCAGGATCGAATGGTGCGTAAAGGGGCGGTAGATGCCGTGCGCCGTCATATCGACAGCGGCGGCGGGCAGTTCCCGCTGGAGGTCAACCGTCAGGTTGAAGAGGTGGCGCGCGGCGGCGGCACACCGCTGGTGGTGTGCGACGGGGCGCAGGTGATGGGCGTGGTGGCGCTGAAGGACATCGTTAAGGGCGGCATAAAGGAACGCTTTGCCGAGCTGCGTAAAATGGGCATCAAGACCATTATGATCACCGGCGATAACCCGCTGACCGCCGCCGCGATAGCCGCCGAGGCGGGCGTGGATGACTTTTTGTCCGAAGCGACGCCGGAGGCCAAGCTGGCGCTGATCCGCCAGTATCAGGCTGAAGGACGGCTGGTGGCGATGACCGGTGACGGCACCAATGATGCGCCTGCGCTGGCTCAGGCCGACGTGGCGGTCGCCATGAACTCGGGCACCCAGGCGGCAAAGGAGGCGGGAAATATGGTCGACCTGGACTCCAACCCCACCAAGCTGCTGGAAGTGGTGCATATCGGTAAACAGATGCTGATGACCCGTGGCTCCCTGACCACCTTCAGCATCGCCAACGACGTGGCGAAGTATTTCGCCATTATCCCGGCGGCGTTTGCCGTGACCTATCCACAGCTAAACGGCCTGAACGTGATGCGGCTGCACTCGCCGGACTCGGCGATCCTCTCGGCGGTGATCTTTAACGCCATGGTGATTGTCTTTCTCATCCCGCTGGCGCTGAAAGGGGTGAGCTATCGCCCGCTGAGTGCCGCCGCGCTGCTGCGACGCAACCTGTGGATCTACGGCGTGGGCGGCCTGCTGGTGCCCTTCGTGGGCATCAAGCTTATTGATATCTTGCTGACCCTGACCGGTCTGTTTTAAGGAATTATCATCATGAGTCAGTTACGACCCGCAGTGATTTTGCTGCTGCTACTCACCTTAATAACGGGTTTACTCTATCCTCTGATGACGACCCTGCTGGCACAATGGTGGTTTCCCTCTCAGGCTACGGGCTCGTTGCTCTACAGAGAGGATAAACCGGTTGGCTCGACGCTGATCGGGCAGAATTTTAGCCGACCGGACTATTTCTGGAGCCGCCCCTCCGCGACCGGTGATTCTCCCTATAATCCGCTGGCCTCGTCGGGCAGCAACATGGCGGTCAGCAATCCGGCGCTGGATGCGGCGGTAACCCAGCGGGTGGCGATGCTTCGTCGCGCGAACCCGCAGGCCAGCGTCAGGGTGCCGGTGGACCTGGTGACGGCTTCCGGCAGCGGGCTGGACCCGCAAATCTCGCCGCAGGCGGCGCTGTGGCAGGCGTCCCGGGTCGCGGCGGCCCGTAACCTGCCGCTGGAAGAGGTAAAGCGGCTGATTAACGACAATATCCAAACGCCCTTTCCCCGCTTTATCGGCGAGCCGGGGGTGAACGTGGTGACGCTGAACCTGGCGCTGGACGATCTGACGGCGCAGTGATTAAGCGGGAACGATAAAGGGTCTGCCAGTCATAAGGAACAGGATGAACGATGAACTTCAGCGCCCGGATCCGGACGCACTGCTGCTGCAAACCCGCGACACCGGGCGCGGCAGGCTGAAAATCTGGTTCGGGGCCTGTGCGGGTGTGGGCAAAACCTGGGCCATGCTGCAGGAGGCGCAGCGCCTGCGGGCGCAGGGGCTGGCGGTGCTGGTGGGCGTGGTCGAAACGCACGGTCGGGTCGAAACGGCGGCGTTGCTGGAGGGGCTAACCCTCCTGCCGCGCCGCGCCACCGGGCAGAACCGTCATCCGGAGTTTGATCTGGACGCCGCGCTGGCCTGCCATCCGGCGGTGATCCTGATGGATGAGCTGGCGCATACCAATGCGCCCGGCTCGCGTCATCCTAAGCGCTGGCAGGATATTGATGAGCTGCTGGAGGCGGGGATTGACGTGATGACCACGGTCAACGTTCAGCATCTGGAAAGCCTGAATGATGTGGTCGGCGGCGTGACCGGCATCCGCGTGCGTGAAACCGTTCCCGACCCCTTTTTTGATGCCGCCGATGAGGTGGTACTGGTCGATCTGCCCGCTGACGATCTTCGTCAGCGCCTGAAAGAGGGCAAGGTTTACATCGGCGAGGGCGCCGAACGCGCCATTGAGAACTTCTTTCGCAAGGGAAATTTATACGCCCTGCGTGAACTGGCGCTGAGGCGCACTGCCGATCGCGTTGACGATCAGGTGCGCGCGTGGCGCGACGGTCAGGGACGGGAAAAAGTCTGGCATACCCGCGATGCCCTGCTGCTCTGTATTGGCGATAATACCGGCAGCGAAAAGCTGGTGCGGACGGCGGCACGGCTGGCCGCCAGGCTCGACTGCGTATGGCATGCCGTCTACGTTGAGACGCCCCGGCTCTACAGGCTGAATGAAGCGCGACGGCGCAATATTCTGCGTACGCTCAGGCTGGCGCAGGATCTGGGGGCCGAAACGGCGACCCTTTCCGATCCCAGCGAGGCGGTGGCGGTGCTGCGCTACGCGCGCGAAAATAATCTGGGGAAAATCATTATTGGTCGCCGGCCGGCACGTCGCTGGACGCGCGACAGCTTCGCCGATCGCCTGGGTCAGCTCGGGCCGGATCTCGATCTGGTCATTGTGGCGCTGGATGAGTCGACCCCGCTGCCGCCCGGCCTGGCAGAGGGTCAGCGCCTCACCCAGGATAAATGGCGTATGCAGATGAAAGGCTGCACGGCGGCAGCGGCGCTGTGCGCGCTGGTCACGCTGGCGGGCCGCTGGCTGCTGCCGGGCGTCGACTCGGTTAATCTGGTAATGGTCTATCTGCTGGCGGTGGTGGTGGTGGCCTTACGCTATGGTCGCTGGCCGTCGGTGGTCGCGACTGTTCTGAATATTGTCGCTTTTGACGTAGTTTTTGTTATGCCAACCGGCACCATCGCGGTGTCAGATGTGCAGTACCTGGTGACCTTTGGCGTGATGCTGGCGGTCGGCGTGATTGTGGGTAATCTGACGGCGGGGGTGCGCTATCAGGCGCGGGTCGCCCGCTACCGCGAACGGCGTGTTAGGCATCTCTATGAAATGGCGAAATCACTCAGTCGCGCACTGACGCCGCAGGACATTGCCGCGGCGCTACAGCGCAGCGCGCACATTACGCTTCAGGCGCGCAGCGAGCTGCTACTACCGGATGAGCAGGGCGAACTTATCGCAGCGGGCGTGCCTGAACTCAGTACCGTCCCGGACAGGGCAATCGCGCGCTGGAGCTTTGATCGGGGCCAGCCCGCCGGTGCAGGAACCGATACGCTGCCGGGCGTACCCTGGCAGATCCTGCCGCTAAAAAGTGGCCCCGGAACGCTGGGGCTGCTGGTGCTGGAGCCCGTGAACCTGCGCCAGCTGATGATCCCCGAGCAGCAGCGGCTGATTGAGACCTTTATCGTACTGATCGCTAATGCGCTGGAGCGCATGGCCCTCAGCCAGCGGGAAGCCGCCGCGCGTCTCGCCGCCGAGCGGGAGCAGCTGCGTAACGCGCTGCTGTCGGCGCTGTCTCATGACCTGCGCACGCCGCTGACGGTACTGTTTGGCCAGGCGGAGATACTGACGCTGGATTTAGCGACGGCGGGTTCTGAACATGCGCCGCAGGCCAGCGCGATGCGGGAGCAGACGCTGAATACCATCCGGCTGGTGAATAATCTGCTGGATATGGCACGCCTGCAGTCCGGTGGGTTCAGCCTGTGTACCGAATGGATGGCGCTGGATGAGCTGGTCGGCAGTACGCTGAGAATGATGGCATCGTCGCTGGCCGGACGACATATCGCACTGGATCTGCCGCCTGAGCTCGTGCTGATTCAGGTGGACGGCCCGCTGATGGAGAGGGTGCTGACCAACCTGCTGGAGAATGCGCTCAAGTATGCCGGGCCAGTAGCTGACATCGGCATTCGCGCGCGCGTCGAGCCACAGATGATGGCTGGCGAAGGCCAGCTGCCGGATGGCCCCACAGGGCGCGATGCTGGGAACCGGATGCAGCGCAGGTCAGCGATGAACGAGGCTGAGAACCGGATGCAGCAGCTTACCCTTGAGGTCTGGGACGGCGGGCCAGGGATCCCCGGAGGGCAGGAAGCGCAGATATTTGAGAAGTTCTCTCGCGGGGATAAAGAGTCTGCGGTGCCGGGCGTCGGTCTGGGGTTGGCCATTTGCCATGGCATAGTTGATATACACGGCGGGCAGATCCGTGCGGAGAACCGTCCTGAGGGCGGTGCCCGCTTCATTATTACCCTGACGATGCAGACGCCGCCGATGATTGAGGAGTATGAGCCGGAGCAGACAGGCTCACTCTGACTCCCTCATTTATGTTAACCATTAATTAAAAAGGCAGGAGCCAGAATATGAATGGAAAATTATACCGAGAGTTTGACCGCGAGCATCTTGATGCCGCCTATAATAACGTACTCGCCGCTGGGAACTTTACCGCTATTTTAGAGCGCTTTAAGCAGCGTAGTCGCCATGTATATTCCAGTAAGAAATGGATCCGTAATCTAAGATATGGGGCTCGCCCCCGCACATGTTACGACTTTCTCTCATGCGGTATTCCGCTAGCGCCCACCTATATTTTTATTCACGGAGGATACTGGAGTAACGGTAGCAAAGAGGATTTTGCCTTTATCGCCGACGGCCCTTTGGCACAGGGTATGAATGTAGTTCTTGCTGAATATACGCTTGCGCCACAGGCAAAAATGACTGAAATCGTAGCTGAAATAGGTCAGTTAATCGAACACCTGGCCGCCGATCGGGATCAATTAGGCATTGCCGGAAACGCGCTGTATCTCAGTGGACATTCAGCTGGCGGCCATTTAACCGCGCAATACCGTTCGCACCCGGCCATTTCAAAAGCCCATATGATCAGTGCGCTGGTTGATTTAGAGCCTGTCAGCTTATGCTGGCTCCAGAGTAATTTGAACCTCACTGCGGAAGAAATTAACAGTTACAGTCCGTTATACCATGTCACTAAGGGCGCTCCGACATTAATTGCTGTGGGTGCCAGTGAGCTGAGCGAACTTAAGCGACACTCGTATGAATATGCTGCGGTATGTGAGAAATCAGGTGAAGAATTTGAGCATATTCTTTTACCGGCGTTGACGCATTTTTCCATACTTGAGGATCTGGCCAATCCGAATGGAGAACAGATGAAAGCGTTTATAAACCTGGCATAATGTCCTGTTAATATCCGCGCCCGGGCATAAATAACGAGCAACAGCCTGACAGCAGAAGTTGGGCATTCCGGCTTATACACAGCCCAAATGTCCAGCTTCTGACGCATCAATGGACTAAAATTAATTCCTTTAGCCGTAGATGTGAGCCTTAACTATGCTGTACAGCCGCTTTGAACGACTGATTGATATCTTCCGGGATGCCCCTGCTTCTACGCCGCCCAATAGCGTCTGGGCCTTTTATGTCTACTACCTGCGCCAGGTATGGCAGAGTTTTGCCCTGCTGCTGGTCGTGGGGCTGGTTGCCTCGCTGATTGAGGTCGCCCTTTTTCGCTATCTCAGCACCATTATTGATATGGTCAACGCCACCCCAGCCGCGACCTTTTTCAGCGATCATGCGTCGACGCTTATCTGGATGGCCGTGGTTGCGCTGGTATTGCGGCCACTCTTTATCGGCCTGCACGACCTGCTGGTGCACCAGACCATTAACCCCGGCATGACCAGTATGATCCGCTGGCAGAATCATAACTATGTGCTGCGCCAGAGCATGAACTTCTTTCAGAATGATTTTGCCGGACGCATTGCACAGCGCATCATGCAGACCGGCAACGCCCTGCGCGACTCTGCGGTACAGGCGGTGGACGCTTTGTGGCACGTACTGATATACGCCATCACCGCGCTGGTGCTGTTTGCCGAAGCGGACTGGCGGCTGATGATCCCGCTGCTGGTCTGGATTGTGGGCTACATCATCAGTCTTATCTATTTTGTGCCCAGGGTAAAATCCCGCACGGTGGCCTCTTCTGATGCCCGCTCAAAGCTGATGGGCACCATTGTGGATGGCTACACCAACATCACCACCCTTAAGCTGTTCGCCCACAGCGATCTGGAACGTCAGTATGCGCGTGAAGCGATTGGCGATCAGACCGAGAAAACCCGCCAGCAGGGCCGTATGGTGACCAATATGGATGTGGCGATCACCACGCTGAACGGCCTGCTGATCGTCGGTACTACCGGCCTGGCGCTCTGGCTGTGGACGCAGTCGCTGATAAGCGTGGGGGCCATTGCGCTGGCGACCGGGCTGGTTATACGCATTGTGAATATGTCGGGTTGGATCATGTGGGTGGTGAACGGCATTTTTGAAAATATTGGTATGGTACAGGATGGGCTGAAAACAATTGCCCAGCCGGTCAGCGTCACCGACAGACCCCAGGCGCCGACGCTGAAGGTCCACAGCGGTGAAATTCGCTATGAGAATGTAGATTTCAACTACGGTCACGACCGCCGGGTAATTGATAATCTCCAGTTGACTATCCGTCCGGGCGAGAAAATTGGTTTGATTGGCCCGTCCGGAGCGGGTAAATCGACGCTGGTAAACCTGCTGCTGCGGCTGTATGACCTGGATGGCGGCAGGATTTCCATTGATGGACAGGATATCTCTCAGGTCAGCCAGGAGAGCCTGCGCGCACAGATAGGCATGATTACTCAGGATACCTCGCTGCTGCATCGCTCGATCCGCGACAATCTGCTGTATGGTCGGCCACATGCCACCGAGGAGGAGGTGCTTCAGGCCATCCACCGTGCCAAAGCGGACGAATTTATCCCTCTGCTTTCCGACTCCGAAGGACGTTATGGGCTGGATGCGCACGTTGGCGAGCGCGGCGTAAAACTCTCTGGCGGCCAGCGGCAGCGCATCGCTATTGCCCGGGTTCTGCTGAAAGATGCCCCTGTCCTGATTATGGATGAGGCGACCTCCGCGCTGGACTCCGAGGTGGAAGCGGCGATCCAGGAGAGCCTGGAAACGCTGATGGGCGGTAAAACGGTAATTGCTATCGCCCACCGTCTGTCCACTATCGCGAAAATGGACCGACTGGTGGTGCTGGAGAAGGGCCGCATTGCGGAGATAGGAAGCCATAGCGAACTGCTGGCGAAGGGCGGGCTGTATGCGCGGCTGTGGCAACATCAGACCGGGGGATTTGTTGGCGAGTAGCCAGATAGAGATGACGTATTGATTACGGCCTGGTAGAACGATTGGAATTAAGGGTAAAGTGTTTTGCTGACAGTTAATTCCATCGTTTCCTGGTTGTGAAGAGAAGTCGGTTCACTGGCTTCTCTTGATCCTCCATTCAGCAGGGATAGATACCAATCTCTTTGTTAACATTTTTAGCATGTAGCTAAATATAAACTCTCTTTACGCCGATTATGGCGGCTATCTGGTTCTGGATCGGCATCTTCCCTTGCTGCCTGATACTGCGCTTTCAGATCGTCCACGCAGGTAATCAGGATATCCGCTGATTTTAGATACGAGAGTGCGCGACACGTCGGAATCGTACATCTTTGGCAGTAAGATGAGTCACCATAGTGGAAAAATGATTAAGGCTGGCTTCAGTGTTAAGGTCTTAAACCCGTTCAGCCGCAAGGGATTTTAGTTTCTTTTGTTCCATACATAATTCTTTATCTCCATTATAGGAGTAATGGTATGAAAAACAGGCAGATACGCAATTAAGATTACAGACCCCTCAGTTACCAGTCACTATTAATAAAGCTGAATTTAACGAACAGCCTTGATCAGGTTGACAATTTCCTTATAATTTTTTAGGGATTCGTAGGGGTGATTTTGAAAAGGACACTAAGAAATCTATTCAATATTAATGAGTGTTTCTTTTTCTTAATAAAAACGATAAAATTTGGGAACATTTACGATTATTTGCGCATATCTGACTATTTTTACTCTTTATGCCTTAATCTATCCAGGTTAGGAAAAATCTGGCAAAATAAACACCCTTTTACTTAAACACATAAGAGATCCTGATTAATAATGGAGCTGGTTTAATGCTGAAAAGAATCATTTTATAAGTAGAAAGGATAAAATGGTCGCCACCATTTCATTATAATGCAAATATGATTTAATCAGTAACCGTTTTTTATTGTTATATAAGGTATCACTATATTTATATAAAAGTATTGAAAACAGCAATTTATGTACGTCAGGTAAGAAAAAAAGGACCATTAATTACAACCGGGACGGTCAGGGTAACAGGAACATTTCGAACGTCTGGTCAGGCTGGATAACGTGCATCGGCGTTCAGACAAACCATTAAAAGGAATTATCTTCATGAGTGCAAATTATTATGAATTTGATCAGTTTCGTTTCATAAATGGACGCTTGCTGAGTAAAGATAAGGGAGAAATAGCGCTGGCCCCAAAGGAGGCTTCGGTACTCCATTATTTATTGGAGCAGGGTAATACAGTAGTTTCTAAAGAAGACTTAATCCAGGATGTCTGGAAAGGAGGAACGGTATCAGATGAATCTTTGACACGCTGTATCTATGTGCTGCGCCGTGCCCTTGGTCAAACGGACGGCAGGCGTTACATTGAAACAGTTTATGGAAAAGGTTATCGGTTTCTTGCTCAGGTGAATGTAAAAGAGGTACAGGAGCTGGAAAATAGAACTCACTCAGACACACCTCAAAAGGATTTAGTCAAAAAATGTAGCATTGCATTGTTTCCTTTTAAAATGAAGCGGGAAAACATAGCGGCTTGCCTGCATGATCAGTTGATTGAATGGATGCATTATTTAAAAAAAGAAAATAATTTGTCAATCCAGCTTGTCTCTTCATTTTTTATAGAATCCCTTAAAAGCTACAATAATTTCCTCCTGGCTCTTGAAAAATCGAAGGCAGATTACTATATCACGGGCGCTGAAATTAGTTATAAAGATCATGGGATTATCAGGATGGAGCTTGTAAAAGCACAAGACCATTCCGTCGTGCGGCGCGAAGCGGTTTATTTATCTGACGATATGAATATTTGCTATCAGGCGCTTCTTTCAGTGATTATGACAATGATTTCATCAATTAATTCTGACATTTCATCCAGGATAACCATCAAACCGAAGTTAGAGCATTTCCACCAACTACCCAGCATAAAGGATATTTCCGCGTTTTATACAAGAACTCCGTGACGTATCATGGGAAAATATTCTCTTTAAAAGAGAATAAGGGGCTGTGAATGCAGGGGAGTTGTATCAAAGGGTATTGCTTCGGGGATTTCTACTTGAGATATAACGAAGTTTTATATAAATCTCAGCAAGTCATCTCTGTTCCACCTAAGGAGATGCATCTTTTGAGCCTTTTGGTAGAGTGCGCGGGTCAGATAGTTAATAAAGAAGAGCTTATTAGAACTATTTGGAAGCATGATGAAGTGAACGGAGAGTCACTTACACGTTGTGTCTATGCGGTAAGAAAAATTCTCGGCGACACCCCAAAAGGAAAGTATATAAAGACGCTTTACGGTAAAGGGTTTGCTTTTATATATCCTGTCAGCGTGGCGAACAACGCTAAAGTGACACATTTACCTGAAACTGCGAAGTTGGTTAACGTTTTGAAAGAAGGGAAAGCGCCATTCGTTTCTTCTTCGCCACTGCCTAAAAATCTCTCTCATGACGATGAATCTGCAGTTACACTTCACCATTCATGTCAGCTAAAAAGGAGTGATAAGATAACAATAGCGATCAACCTGATTCAAGATCTTGATAAGGATCAATTATATTCTTCCAGGGTGAAAATGCTAAAAAAAGAAATTATAAGGAAGCTGATTGCAATTGGAATGTCAACCTAACTCAGTGTTTTGGAGTCTATGCTAATCTGGGCGACATAGACCGATGTAAACCTCTCCTCTCGGGAGTAGGATTCGTTACAGTAAAAAACTGTTCTATAGGCATTTTATCGCCTGTTAGGCGTTGGGTTAAAGCTATTTTTAGTTATTAGATTAGCGCTATTATAAAAATTGGATACACAGTAATATTTGTTAAGTTAGCATCCCATCATTATTTCATCAGGATTGTACGCTCTTAACTACTTATACTATAAGTATGATATTGGTCCTATTAAAGAGACAGTGATGAAAAGTAACATCGAGAGCGATGGTTTAACTTTTGGGGAGCGATCCGAATTCCCATGTCACTCTTTGCTGCTTATCAAAGCCGGTCATGCTGGGTGTGACATAAGGATTACTACAAGAGACAAAGAAGAAAGAATCCGTATTAAAAAGCATGAGAGCGGAATGCTGGTATTGACTCCCTGCATGCTTACCATTGAAATGGGTGATCTGTTTTATACAACGCTCGATCTCCCTCACCTGTGCAAACTGCAGGTTTTCATTGATAAAGCTCAAAATAAGAGAAAAGAACAACATAGCGCAATCTGTGGTTATTTGTCAGCGAATCTGAGTATGCAGCCAACGACAAGGGAAATTGAGTATTTTTTCCTGAACCAATCACTGACAAACGCTGATTCCATCAAGTCATTCAGCGATGCATTGAGAAATAATGAATGGTACGATCTGGTTGAATTTCTGCTGGATGAGTCATGTGAGAGCTCAACTCAACGCATAAGTACCCTTAGCCTGCGTTATGGATTATCGGTGTCTCACTTCCGGCGGCTTGCTCGGCAGGCTTTAGGAAATACGACCAAGGTAGAAATGCGCGACTGGAGGCTGGTAAGAGCAATACTGGATTTCATTGAAAGTGATAATAACAATCTGACGACTATCGCGTTGAAGCACGGTTACGCCTCCCTGTCTCATTTCTCTAATGAAGTAAAGGAAGAATTCGGAGTGTCTCCGCGAAATTTAAAAAATTTACACATGCGAGATAATTCATGACCATATCACAATGGCATATAAGATTGAGTATTGTATTTGCTGTCTTACTGGCAATTTGTGCACCACAAAATAGTTATGCCACTGAGAAAAATCAACAGGGTTATATCGCGCGGGAAGAAGGCGTTAAAGGTATATTTGATGCCATCTCTTCAATTATGCGTAAGCCTGTTATATTAAGTAAACTTGCCGTTCGCAAGAAAATTAGTGGCGAATTCGACATAGCCAAACCTCAGGGAGTCCTCACGGCCATATCCGATCAGCTTGGTTTGATCTGGTATAACGATGGTCAGGCTATTTATGTATACGATGCATCAGAAATTCGTAATGCCGTCATTGTATTGCGTAACACATCGTTCAGTGTAGTGAGTGATTTTCTCAAAACGTCAGGCTTATATGATACACGTTATCCGCTTCGTTCTGACCTGCGTAACTCAACATTTTACGTTTCAGGACCACCGATCTACATCGACTTAATCTCGAATGCAGCAAAGTATCTTGATCAAAAAAGTGATGGTTACGATGGGCGAGAAAATATCGCTGTAATACCTCTTTATAATACTTTCGTTGAAGATCGGGAATATAGTTACAGGAATGATAAAATCACCATTCCTGGAATATCCACTGTGGTTAATCGTGTCATGTCGAATGGTATGAGTTCGGGTGGACGTATTCAGAGCACAAAAACGAAGCTGGTAGAAAATGACGACATGGGGCTGGAGGGTTTTCCTGAGTCAGGAGACGGGGCGGTCGCCAGAGATATTCAGATGCTTGATGGGCAGGTCCGAACCCCGCTAACGGGTAATGGCATGAGCATCATTTCCGACCCGGGAACGAACAGTCTCCTGGTGAGGGGAAGCGCAGAGCAGGTTGAGTATATTCGTAATCTGGTAAGTACATTAGACAAAAAGAAACGACATATAGAACTCTCCGTATGGATTGTTGACCTACAAAAAGAAGCTTTCGAGAACTTAGGTGTTCAGTGGACCGGAAATCTCAATGTGGGTTCGAATCTCGGTATTGCATTGAATGGCGGCTCCAGCACCATAGATGGAGCAAGTTTTATGGTAACCGCACTGGCTTTAAGTGAGAAAAATCTGGCGAATATTGTGTCTCGCCCCATGCTACTTACCCAGGAAAATATTCCTGCCATATTTGATAATAGTCGTACCTTCTATTCTAAACTGGTGGGTGAGCGTACCGCTCAGCTTGAAAGCGTGACTTACGGCACCCTGGTCAGCGTACTTCCTCGTTTCACTGCAAACGGCGAGGTTGAGATGATGTTGAACGTCGAAGATGGCAATCAGTTCGATAACGCGCAGGTTAAAGCGGGTGATTTACCGGAGGTAGGTCGTACGAATATCAGTACTGTTGCCAGGGTACCCAGAGGTAAAAGTTTGCTGATCGGGGGATATACTCGTGATGAAGATACCAGGGTTAAGGGAAAAATTCCTTTACTGGGCGATCTCCCCTGGGTCGGAAACCTATTCCGCTACTCGCGAGACAGGACGTCGAATATGGTGCGCGTTTTCCTGATTCAGCCACGTGAGATAGAAGCTCCTCTCAGTCCGGACGCAAGCACTCTGGTCGGCGAGATGAAGAACGATTTTGCCAGTGACAAGCTTCAAAACTGGATGATGAATTACCTGGACAGTCAAAAATGGCGCTAGGGATAGGTAAAGACGGCTCGGGTGTGCAACTTTATATGGAGCGCAGAGATAAACTTTCTACGCAAAAGGAAGTGAACTCAGAGCTGGCCGAACGCCGTGATGCTCTTTCTGAAGGAGAGGTAGAGATCGCTGAGGATGAGTCGCCGGCAGCGATGTTGCAAAAATTTGTGCAGGCAACAGATGAAATGTCAGCGGCAATGGCGCAGTTTCGCAACCGGCGTGACTATGACAAAAAATCGGGTGCTTCGGGTGATACTGTCTTCGATCAGGTTCTGGATGAGGACGTTGCACCGAAATTCGATAAGCTGGTGAAGATCCTCAAAGGTACTGAAGGAAGCAGTATTGAGGATTTACTTCGTCAGGCGCGAGCTTTTTTTCCTGATGATAGCGATCTTGTACTCGTTCTACGCGAGATGCTGCGGCGAAAAAATCTTGATGAAATTGTCCGTAAGCGACTCAAAAATCTTCTCTCGAAGGTAGAAAAAGAGGCAAATCCCAAACGCTTGAAAGCGGGCATCAACGTTGCGTTGAAGGCGCGTTTGTTTGGGAAGAAATTGATGATGAGTCCCGCCCTGATGCGTGAAAGCTATCGGGACTTTCTGGAAAGTAACGTGGGCGAGATTGAACTTTATAAGGAGTGGATTAGCATCTATGGAGTAGAAAAACGAGGAATAGTCGTTAATTTTATGGAAGATGCTGTTCTGGCAGATATTGATTCTGCCGATCCAAGCTGTAGTCACATTGAATTTGGGTATCTTTTGGGCCGTATTGGTCAGATAAAGCTAATACGCTCATGCGATATCATCTTTATTAAGAGCATTGTTAATAACATTTTAATGCGCGATTTCAACAAGGAAGAGGGTGACTGGGTATACTTTATGTTTGGTGTGTTGGAGAACCCCAGTCATCTCAATTCACTTCTGATGGACGTATTAGGTGATTATCTTCGGTTTGCCAGGAAAAAGGATCGTGCAAAACTTTTGCAAATTATTCACATGGCCTGTAAGAGAATTCCGCATGAAGCTTTCAGCGAGCCGGAAGATCGAGAGGTTCTGCTGAATACCTTTGAAAATATAGCTGATAAGGCATTGCTTGAAGAGAATATTGAACGTCGCCAGGAAGCAGAATAAATTTGAAAATGGATGTGATAAATGAATAATTTTTTGAGTAAAATAAGGAATCATCCAGAATTATTTATACTGGTGCTGGTCGTCGTTATTATCTCAATGCTGGTTATCCCCCTGCCTACCTATCTGGTCGATTTTTTAATCGGTTTGAATATGGTTCTTTCAATCATGGTGTTTCTGGCATCATTTTACATCGACAGGATTTTGAATTTCTCAACCTTTCCCTCGGTGCTGCTTATAACGACATTATTCCGTTTAGCGCTGTCGGTAAGCACCAGTCGTTTGATTTTAAATGATGCAGACGCAGGTGAAATCATTGCAACCTTTGGTGAATTTGTGATTGGTGACAATCTGGTTGTGGGATTTGTCATCTTTTCGATTGTCACCATTGTACAGTTTATGGTTATCACCAAAGGTGCGGAGCGTGTTGCTGAAGTAGCGGCACGCTTCTCCCTGGATGGTATGCCCGGAAAGCAAATGAGCATTGATGCTGATTTGCGCGCTGGATCAATTGATGCTGCGGGCGCATCAGAACGCCGGAGCGTGGTTGAACGTGAGAGTCAATTATACGGTTCTTTTGATGGAGCAATGAAGTTCATCAAAGGAGATGCCATTGCGGGTATTATTGTTATTTTTATTAACTTTATCGGGGGGATTAGCGTAGGGGTGTCGCAGCATGGCATGGATATGTCAAGCGCACTTTCTACTTATACTTTGCTGACTATTGGCGATGGTTTGGTCGCACAGATACCTGCGTTATTGATTGCTATTGGTGCGGGATTTATTGTTACGCGCGTAAACGGCGATGGCGACAATATGGGGCGAACCATAATAAATCAGCTTTTCAAAAAGCCCTCTGTGCTGGTTATTGGGGCAATTATTGCGCTTGGCATCGGCAGCTTACCTGGCTTTCCTTTTGCCGTATTTCTCATTTTAGCTGTATCACTTACCAGCATTTTTTACTACCAATACTGGGAAAAAAAGAAATCCCAGAGAGAATTGGACGTGCAGGCTGAAAGTAGCTTTGATCCTGATTCAGCCTCAGGAGACAGTGAAAGTTCTCTTGGGTTTATAACCGATCTGGACAGTATTCGATCTGAAACTGTACCGGTAATTATTCTTGTCAATGAGAGTGATGTAGCTGTTTTCGAGAAAGAAAAACTTACCGATCGCTATCGCAGCCAGTTCTTCATTGATTACGGTATAAATCTTCCTGAAATCACACTAAAACCCTCGGTCAACACTGAACCAGGCACGGTAATAATCCTTATCAATGAGATAAAGGCCGATCAGTTTCGCGTAAAGTTTGCTCATTATCGGGTCGTAAACAGTTCTGAAGAACTGAATCACATGGGAATCCCCATTGTCACCATCGATAATATGGTGTGGGTTGACAAAGGGCAGAAAAAATCGCTTTCTGCGCTAGGGTACCAACTACGAAATAGTAATGATGAAGTTTACTACGCGTTCTCCGCTATCATGATCAGGTATATTAGCGAGTATTTTGGTGTTCAGGAAACCAAAAATATGTTGGACAAACTTGAAGATAAATACCCTGATTTAATGAAAGAAGTGATGCGGCATGCCACCATACAGAGGATTTCTGAGGTATTACAACGCTTGCTAAGTGAACGTATTTCCGTACGCAATATGAAACTTATTATGGAAGCTATCGCGCTATGGGCTCCGCGAGAGAAGGATGTTATTTCGCTGGTTGAACATATTCGAGGAGCGATGTCTCGATACATTTGCCATAAGTTCTCTGTGGGCGGTACATTACGGGTAATCATGCTGTCGAGTGAGTTTGAAGAGAAAATAAGGCACGGAATCAGGAATACCTCTGCAGGAACATTTCTCAATCTGGATCCAGCAGTCGCTGACGAGCTTATGGATAAGTTTTCACTTGCTATGGACAGTGTAACAATTTCATGTCGCGATCTGGTCGTTCTGTCTTCCGTTGATATCAGGCGTTTTCTAAAAAGATTCTTAGAGGCGCGATTTAAAGATCTTGAGGTTATGTCATTTGGTGAGGTAACCGATACAGTATCAATTAGTGTTATTAAAACCATTTAATAGGGAGTGAAAAATGTATACGGATATTGTTTCATTGATTCGCGGGGCTTTACTTGAAAATGGATGCGATGAATCCTTACTAGGTGATTTTGATAGCCATTCAACAATTTCCCTCGATTTTGAGAATCATCCAAGCATGTTTGTTAGCGTAGTTGATAATTATGTCTATATTTGGTCACGGCTTTGTGAAGTTAGCGACAGCATTATGCAATATAAAGCGAGTACTCTCCTTGAAAAAATGATAGAGGGATGTCAATTCTCAATCACCGGTCAGCTCCAGATTTCTTTAAATGAGGGGTATATCGAACTTAGAGGGATGGTGCATCCAGCATTTCTGGAAAATAGCTCACGTTTTTCGGAAGCGTTAGATGAATTTTTCAACCAGCAGGAAGCATTTCTGGGGATCATTCGGTAATGGCAACGCGGGCGTTATTACGGCATCAGGCTCACCCATTACGGCTTTCAGGTCCCCTTATTGAAGCCGTGTTACCTCATGTGAAAGTAGGGGAGCTTTGTGAAATCCGTGAAAGCTGGAGTCAGTCAGCGGTTGTGGCTCGTGCCCAGGTATTAGGATTTAATGGCGAACGTACCATTTTGAGCCTGATTGGTACCTCAAAAGGCCTGTCCCGCGAGGCAATCATCAGCCCAACAGGATCAGGACTCTCCGTAATACTTAGCCCGGACTTACTGGGTTGTGTACTGGATCCTTCGGGCCAGATCGTGGAGCGTTTTGCGAATAATGCAGGGGGATTCGTTACCGAAATCAGGCCAATAGATTCTCCACCTCCTTCGTACCAGGATCGCGTCGGTATTCGCCAGCCCTTTTACACTGGTATACGTGCTATTGATGGACTGATTACCTGCGGTATCGGCCAGAGGCTTGGAATCTTTGCGTCGGCGGGCTGTGGCAAAACGACCCTCATGCACATGCTGATTGAGCACGCGGATGCGGATGTCTTTGTTATCGCTTTGATCGGCGAGCGTGGGCGAGAAGTTACTGAATTTACCGAAACCTTGCGTCATTCGGGTCATCAGCAGAAATGCATTCTGGTCTATGCAACGTCTGATTATTCATCGCTCGACCGTTGCAACGCAGCGCTCGTGGCTACCACAGTTGCAGAGTATTTCCGTGATGCTGGTTTGAGCGTAGTGTTATTTTTTGACTCTATAACCCGGTATGCCAGAGCATTGCGAGATGTGGCGCTGGCGGCGGGAGAATCTCCGGCACGGCGTGGCTATCCTGCTTCGGTATTCGACTCCTTACCCAGGTTACTGGAGCGACCAGGTTGCACGCTCTCTGGAAGTATTACGGCATGGTTCACAATTTTGCTCGAAAGTGATGATGAACCCGATCCGATAGCCGATGAGATTCGCTCCATACTTGATGGGCATATCTATTTAAGCCGAAAATTAGCTGCCCAAAATCATTATCCAGCAATAGATGTTCTGGGCAGCATTAGCCGCGTTGTTAGTCAGGTCTGCGAGCCGGAGCATTTACATCTGGCGGGTGAGGTGCGCCGTATTTTAGCAAAGCTTGCCGAGCTCCAAATATTTGTAGATTTAGGTGAATATCATCCGGGAGAAAATAAGGAAAACGATCGCGCAATGGCTAAGCGTGATGCAGTATTCGCGTGGTTAAAGCAAAAAGGGGATGAGCATGCGGATTTTAGCGATATTATGCAGGAGTTAGCACGCCTTGCGTCATGATATTAAGAATTTAATGGCTCGTTCAGAATTAAAAATAGAAATGAACGACCTTCTTCTTGCCAGAAATGAGAGTGAGCATCGTACCATAACTACGCGCATTGATGCTATTAGTAAAGAAATGATAGCACTGGTTGACCTGAGCCGTAGCCTTTACCCGACGGGGGTGTTGACCAGGGAGCAGTTGCTATCTGTTCAGCGTCGTCAGGGGGGGATTAAGAGAAAACTGGCGAATATGAAAATGCAGAAGGCTCAAATTTTTCTTGAATTTGAAGCCTGCCAGCAGGAAAAAGTCAAACTTTCTGAGAAAAGAAAATTCCTGATTAGGAAGAAGGATAAATACAGTTATCTGCACACAACCGAGCGTCACAAAAAACGTCTCAAAGATGCGCGAATTGAAGAGTCTGAAACAGAAGAGAGGATCTCATGGCTACGGTGAATAGTGTCAAAACTACGGATAGCAGTTTTCAGGAAAATGCGGGAGAGATGGTCTCAAAGAGTCTGGATGACATCGTCAAGAAAAAGCTAAAAGGCAGCGCCGGCAAAAAAACTGTCTTGCCTGTGCTCCAGCACGTAGACCAACTACCGCAGCGTGAATTTAGGGAGGCCTCTTTATCTCAGCAGGGCGGGGCATTGGCTGAAATCAGGGCTAAGCAGGCACATGACCAGGTGCTGTCCAGGATTCTGCACTTACAAGAAAAGGCTGATAATAATCTAAAAAGCAACGACATTGCAGTGATGGAGACTCAAAAGAAGAAAACGACTACGGGCCCTTTGCATGCCCGGATAATGATTAACCCGGAGCAGAAAATACCGCCCCAGTCTGTTACAGACCGATCAGAGGCTATGAAGATAGCGAACGGAAAATCTCTGAATCCTTCTCCGGTTTACTTAGCGTCGTCATTAAAGAGAGATGAGCCTGGCGCAAAAAAAGCTGAAGCAGCCGAAAACAGAGTAATGCCGGAAACCCGTGACGGGAAAGGACATCCTTCGCAGGTTAATTTAGCGTCGTCATCAAAAACAGATGAGTCTGTCGCAAAAAAAACTGAAGCAGCCGAAAACAGAGTAATGCCGGAAACCCGTGACGGGAAAGGACATCCTGAGAGGGAGAATCTGTTACACCAGCTATCTGGTAATACCTCGGCCCAGTCTCAGCGAGTCAATGATCCAGTACAGGAAAAAGTTCTTAAGCAGATGAATGTTGCAAAGGATGTCGCTTCATGGGGCAACCTGATTGAAACCTCACGGGTTGCTGATAATCCTTCTGGGGTAAATGAGGGATCGGGAAACAGTAAACTGACCTATACCTTCTCGAATTGGGGGGAAGGCCATAAGGTTAACGTCCAGATTAATAGCAACCAGGGTATTCCTCTTGTATTGCATCCTTCTGACACGCTCGTACATCAACGGCTGTCTGACCAGAGTGGACAGCATCATGTACAGCCTGAATGGGTTTTTGATGATGAACATGAGCAATCACAACGTGCGCATAAGCAACCTCAACCGGATGAGGAACAAGCGTGATCAGACATCACTTTCGGCACTACTCAACTACAGAGCTGTTAGGGCGTCAGCAGATTTTAGCCTGGGTAAAAGAGGGATTTGAAGTTCAGCAGAATATGCCGCCGGGAGAACGTTTGTTCCAGTTTACTAGCGATACGGGGTGGGAGGGGATCATAGATCTACAAAGCTGGTTTGCAAGCGTATTGCCACAGAGTGCAAAAATGGCAAGTCGCTGCTGGTCTGCAAACCAACTTGAAACCCTGTTTGTCAACAGTGAACGCCCTCTTGAGGGATTGCCTGCCGAACTTGAATATCAACGGATGGAAAGCAAAGGGAACATTGAAAGTACGCAGATAGCCAATTCAATGTATTCATTACTGACCCCGCAAGGCCGCGTGTGGATCAGCAAAATGCCCAGGGCTACACCCATTTTAAACGGACAGGAAAGAATATCATTAGTCCACGTACCTGTTGATATCCAGTTTGAGGTAGGGCATAGCGCTATCTCAGTTGCCCTGCTAAGACAGTTGCAAAAGGGTGATTTGCTACTCATTAACATTAAAAAAAATTTAATTATTAATAACCAGGCTGTAATAGGCAGCTTTGTCTGCGGTGAGGAAGGTTTTATGTTTGAAGAGGATGATGAGGAAATGCTTTCTGGTGCATATGAGGAAGAGGAGTCGGGTGATGAATGCGGTAAAAGCGAATCAGAAAGACTCATTCCCTGCGACAAAATATCGATTCGGCTGGGTTTTGTTCTGCAACAAAAAAGACTTTCCATAAGCCAGCTTGAATCGTTATATCAGGGTGAAGTGCTGCCGTGCCAAATTGATGCGGAAAAGAATGTAACAATCACTGCGAACGGCACCGCGATTGCCCGCGGTGAACTGGTATGGATCGAAGATCGCATGGGAGTTGAAATTAAAGAGCTTTATCAAGAGGCCAGTGATGGCTCAAAGTAATGATATCTCTCTTATAGCGCTGCTGGCATTCTCTACGCTGCTCCCTTTTATCATCGCATGTGGTACATGTTATATTAAGTTCTCTATTGTATTTGTTATGGTTCGTAATGCGCTGGGATTGCAGCAGATCCCATCGAATATGACGTTGAACGGCATTGCCCTGGTTCTTGCGTTTTTCGTCATGATGCCCGTGGTCAAAAATGGTTATGAAGAATATCAGCATTCAGGAAAGGATGTGAATAACCCGCAGTCTATGGCCTATTTTATTGAACATGGATTGGACAGCTATCGTAATTATTTGGAAAAATATGCCGATCCTGAGCTGGTTAATTTCTTCGAACGCGTGCAACTTCAACGCGATATCCAGGAAAATGGTACTGCTGAGGAAGAGCAGCGCGCCTCTATCCTTTCTTTGCTACCGGCATATGCTTTAAGCGAAATAAAGAGCGCTTTCAAAATAGGATTTTACCTCTATCTACCTTTTGTCGTTATTGATCTGCTGATTTCCAGTATATTGCTGGCTCTGGGGATGATGATGATGAGCCCGGTAACTATTTCGGTGCCTATTAAGCTTGTGCTTTTCGTAGTGCTGGATGGTTGGACCTTATTATCGAAAGGTTTAATACTGCAGTATATAGAGCTGGCCTCCTGATGAGTCGGACTAAACTATGAACGAAATCACTTTTGCAGGCAATAAAGCGCTCTATCTGATATTGATGCTTTCCGCTTTACCCATCGGGGTTGCGACGATTGTGGGGCTTTTAGTTGGTCTTTTTCAGACGGTCACACAATTGCAGGAGCAAACGCTACCCTTTGGTCTGAAACTATTGAGCGTGACCTTATGTTTATTTCTGGTCGCGGGCTGGTATGGCGATGTACTGGTAAGTTTTTCACGTGAGGTAATCCGCATGGCATTGGCTCGTTAAAGATGTCTACTGCATTATTCTTTAATGTACATACCTGGCTATACGAAATGGCAATGGTCTCTGCCAGACTGATGCCCGCTTTTATTCTATTGCCTTTCTTAAATACTAATACATTAACGGGCGCAATCCGGATGCCCGTAGCGATGCTCGTCGGCGTTGGATTGTGGCCACATGCCGGGGAGCCTGTTGCAGGTTATGATAATATTTGGTTCTTTATCATCATTGGAAAAGAGCTGGCCGTGGGTCTTATTATTGCCTTTTTCCTCTGCCTGCCCTGTTGGGTGTTACATGCAGCAGGTAGTTTTATTGATAATCAACGAGGAGCGACATTGAGTAGTAGTATCGATCCTTTATCTGGTGTCGATACTTCTGAGCTGGCCAACTTCTTTAATTTGTTTGCTGCCGTGGTGGTATTACAAAATGGTGGCCTACTTACCATGCTGGAAGTATTTGAGAAGAGTTATCAACTGTGGGAACCCTACCAATTAAATGTGCCTGACCCTAAGGTCGTATTAGAATTCCTCAGCTTGTTGATAAGTAGCGCCTTTATTCTGGCCAGCCCACTTATTGTTGCTTTTTTGCTTTCAGAGTTATGTCTGGGGCTGCTGGCACGATTTGCTCCCCAGTTGAATGCGTTTGCATTGGCACTGACGGTAAAAAGTATCATTGCTTTCTTTTTGTTACTAATCTATTTCACACCAGTATTGCCGGGGAGAATTATATTGCTGGAATTGCTCCCTGATACGCTGTATGGCTGGTCGGGTAGAATTTTCTAATAAGCTGAAATAGTCTTATTATGAGGAGGGATTAATGGCCGGGAGTAAAACAGAAAAACCAACCCCAAAAAAGAAAAAAGATGCCGCAAAGAAGGGGCAATCTTTCAAAAGTAAAGATCTAATTATATCCTGCCTCATTCTGGTTGGCGTGCAGTATCTTGTTAATTTCTCCGATGTTATGGAGCTTATGCTTTTGTGGCGTCGAATTATTGAAAATAACTTTACGAATAACATGGAAAGTTATGCACGGGCTGTCCTGTGGACAGGTGTTAAAATCTTCCTACCATTTCTTATTTTATGTGTGGCTGCTTCAGCCATGCCCACTCTGTTGCAAACTGGATTTATGCTTGCCAGTAAGGCATTGAAAATAAACTTTAGTGCGCTAAATCCCGTCAATGGATTTAAGAAATTATTCAGCCTTCGAACAGCTAAAGATGTTATTAAATCGTCGCTGTTCCTGACAAGCTTTATCATAGCCGCAGGCTTATTTTGGAATAATAATAAGTCTATTGTTTTTTCTCAAGTCAACGGCACTGCTCGACATATTCTACCTGTATGGGGAGAGCTTTTTAGCTCGTTAGTTGAGTTATGCCTGAGCTGTGCGCTATTGGTGTTGATTCTGGATGCCCTGGCAGAATATTTTTTACATATTAAAGATCTCAAAATGGAAAAGCAGGAGGTAAAAAAAGAATACAAAGAACAGGATGGTGATCCGGAAATTAAAGCCAGACGTAAAGAACTTCATATGGAACTGCTTTCTGAACAGGTTAAATCTGATATCAAGAATTCTAAAGTTATTATCGCTAACCCCACTCATATCGCCGTGGGCATCTATATGAATAGGGATGTAGTGGGCATACCTTTTATCTCGGTACTGGAGAAGAATCAGCGAGCACTTGCAGTGCGTGCCTACGCTGAGAAAGTGGGGGTACCGGTGGTGGAGAATATCAAACTGGCGCGACGTATACTGAAATCACATCGCAGATATTCTTTTGTAAGTCTGGAAGAACTGGATGAGGTCATTGACATCTTGATTTGGCTTGAGCAGGTAGAAAATGCCTGGGTAAATGAGCATTTCCAACCGGACCACGAAGAGTACAAATGAGCGTTATCTACGAGAATGTATAACACATGCATGGTTTAATGAGGTCATCAAGGCTTGAGGTGGCCCTACCTGGGAGAGAAAGATGGGCACGATGAAAGGTAATATCACTGAAAAAGAAGCTGAGCTAATCATGACGGCGACAATGGAGCATGGTGCAACATTACGTGAAATTCACGGTATTCCGGATAACGTAATGGAAAACATTTATGCACATGCATACCAATATTATAAAGAGGGGCGCCTTGATGAGGCGGAGAATTTCTTCAACTTTCTTTGTATGTATGACCTGAAGAATCCAGATTACTTTATCGGTCTTGGTGCTGTTAACCAGTTAAAGAAAAATTATATTAAGGCTTGTGATTTCTACTCTCTTGCTTATGTTATGGCTGAAACTGATTTTAATCCTGTTTATTATTCAGGTCAGTGCCAGTTATTAATGGGTAATGTGGTTAAAGCCCTACAATGCTTTGATATTATTTGCCAGCGTTGCCCTGATGAAAAGCTGGTGACAAAAGCAAAAATCTACATGGATACCATCCGACTGAACAAGGGTGATCTCCAGCAGGATGAGACTACGGAAATCCACGATGAAAATATCTAGCAACGAGGTTAAGGACTAAATATGGATCTGAGCTTTTCTAAAACGACAGGCCTGGTCAATGAACTCCCTAAGGCAGCTCCTTTGCCTGGCAGTTTAGTGGTTAAGAAAACGCATATTTCGCCTTCAGATGGGGTGAGATTACATATTAAAGCCCAGGAAAAGAAACTGGAGGTGTTAGCGAAAAGCATTTCTGAAGACTATGACCGCAGTATTGAGGATGTTAATGAGCAGCCCGTTCTTAGGCCTTCCAAAGGGCGACTGACGAATAAGGCTCAAGTGCTATTGGCGATGGCTCGCTACCAGTCACTCAGTGATAATATGGATCAGGGTAAGTTGACTAATGCGTTAGCAATTTTTTTATCCCAGTCAGAGGCGAAAATCCTTAAAGCACAAGAAATGTCAGAATATCTTGATAGCCTGCATCAAGAGTTCGATGAATGTGAAAAAAACATTATTACAGCAAAAGAAGAAGAAAGTAGAGCGCATGCGCAGTGGAGTAACGCTAATAAAAATCTGAGCGAAGCGAAAAAAAATCTTGATAATCTTAAGAATGACAAAGATGCCAGCCCTGGCGATATTGCCAATGCGAAAGAACAGGTCGCCAAAGCATCTGAAACTGTAGCTGAAGCAAAAAATATTCTCGCTGCCGCCGAAATTAAAACGCGGAAAACCCTGGAAGCCGCACAAAAAGTGATTGATGTCATTAGTGCTAAAACGGCCGAGATGAATAAAGAGTACGGCGATATTATTTTACCCGCCGCGACACCGGTCAGTACCGCAATGGCACAATCGGAAAAGGCAATGACTCGCACTTCCATCATGATCATGCTGCTTACTGAATTCATCATGAAAATGGATGAATCCGCTTCGGAGAAGCTGCAAAGCGATCTCGAAATGAACCGCATTCAGATGCAAGCTCGTCAGGCTGAAATGAAGCGTAAATCTGATGAGTACGAAGAACAGGTTCGTAAGGCTGAAGAAGCGCAAAAAATGGCCGGTTGTATTGGTAAAATCCTTGGAGGCATTGCAATCGCTCTTGGGGCAATAACTACAGTATTTGGTGGAGCTGGAACAGCTTTAATGGCGGTTGGCATCGGATTGATGGTAGCTGACCCTATTGTTGAGGCCATCACCGGGCAATCTCTTACTGGAATGATTATGAACCCATTGATGGAGCATGTTCTCATGCCTCTGATGAATTTCCTGGGAGATATCGTTTCAAAGATTTTTGATTTCACCCCAATTGGCCTGCTGTTAAAAGCCATTGATCAGGCAACAGGCGCGAATATGATGGGCACTATTCATACCATCGTGACGGCAGCGGTTGCGATTGCAGCTATTGTGGCTATCGCTCTTCTTGCTAAAAGTGCAGCGAAATTCTTGATCGAAAAAATGACTCAGGCAATGACTTCTGCAATTATGCAGGCGATAAAAAAAGCTATTGCGCAAGTTATTAAAAAAATAATCCCGAAAATTGTCAGAAGCGCTGCAAAACAAGGCACCACCGCACTGAGCAATATGGGGAAAGCGGCTGTAAAAGAGATCAATAAGCTTACCTCAGAGATTACAAAAAAAATTGATAAGCTTTCTGAACAAGTCACCAAAAATATTACGGGAATATTGAAAAGCAGCGATTCGGCTGTGATACAAAATTTGAGTAAAATCAACCTAAACCATGTGAATATGGCTCGTACCGGAATTGAAGCTTCAAATGCGATTACTCAGGCCGGCTTGAATATTAATGTGGCTAATATTCAACTCGATGCATCTAAAGCATTAGCGCAATTTAAGCTTGCTAATAGTGATGTTAGCATTCTACGCGACTTGTTGACTACAATTTTTTCCCGCTTCCGACAAGATCAAAAGCTCATTCAATCGGTAGGGCAACAGCTTACTAATAGCTTAAAGAATAATGATTCTACGAATCGTTTCATTGTGCAAAATATAAAAGCGTAGTTATAACTAAGAGGGAATTTAGCATGGCTGATTTATCTTATAATACCGTTAGCAAAAACTTAAATCTTCACGTTCTGAGCAGTAAGTTTGAAGCCGTAGCGGAAACACCCAGAAAGGATGTTCTTAACGTTTCTAAAGAGAATATCGATTCTTTTGTAAATACGGCTGAAGAGAATGCTACAACTAAAAGCTTGTCAAATGGTGAGGTTCCCGTACTTCGTGAAGCGATGGTAGCAGATCCAGTTCCACTGGATACACAACTGTCACAGTTACTACCCGCAATCGCAAATCCGCCCCAGCAAAGAAGTAATCAAATCAGTGAGACTATTCTCAATGGGGTGAAAGATTTGTCAACAAAAAGCGGATTCGATATTTCATCGTTGGCTGGTGGTTTCACCGGAAGAGTGGCCGCGCTCTTGCAAGTTATTGTCGAGGCCGAGCAAGAAAATACACGCAGTATGGCTGCTCAGGCTAATGCAAATAACTTAATCGCCCGAGCCCAGGGGGAGAACAGTGCCAGAAATACTGTTCAGGCTGGCCGGACTGCCAGGGATATGGTAGTCACACAGTCCTCTGCGAGTATGGTTGCTACCGGCGTTTCAGCGGGTATGCAGATGAAAGCTTCAGTGCAGAAGAATACCGCGGTTAAAGTACATGGGCAAAAAGAACTTTCGTTGAAACGTCAGGCGGCAACGTTAGACAGTCAGACTGTTCCAACCAAACTGAATAAAGTAGGTGATGCACTTCCATCAGATCCAGCAATTCTTAAAGCCACTCCTAAGAATTTGGAATTTGATGCTGCAGCTCAGAACCTTCAACATCAACTTCGAATTCAGGATGCGGATAAGCTGTTCCATCAGGGGATGGCGGCGGGCCAGATTGGGCAAAATGCTGCCGCGCTTGCTGCTGCTCCTGGTCAAGTGGAAAAAGCTAAGTTTGAAGCTCAAAGCTCGGTTGCTGAAGGAGATAAAAATATCTATCAAGGCGCTAAGGATTTTTCCGATCGCAGTACGCAAACTTCACGAGAGCTCAAAGCGATGCTGATGGATCTTTTAGTGCAGATTAGTCAAAATAACGCCAATACCGTTAGCGCAATGGCTAATAACCTCAAAGGATAGTTTCCTTACCTTTCCTATAAAGATAGCCTCTTGCTCATGCAGGAGGCTTTTATCGAGAAAAAATCATGGAAATACAACACTCATCCTCTTCTTTAGTTCATCTCTATAGACCAGAACCATCAGCCGAAGAAGATGCTACATTAAATACGAAGTCAGAAACCGCAATAGAAATTTTTCATCACAAAGACACGGCATGTACATCTCCGAAGAATGGTAATGACAAAGACTTAGAATCTAAGATGGCGCGTTATACTCTGGAAAAAAAACAAAGAGAAGAAAAAATATCCGTGGCTAAGGCGTTAACTAAAGATGCGTTAGCTAAAAAGGCGTCAATTGAAAAAGGAAAATCTTTTTCCTCATCATCTTTTTCATTAGACACGCTGAAAACTAGTCAACCTGTTACTACCTCTACAGATGCGCTTAGCTTTGGTCAGAACTTACGAAAGTTTAATCCTGTTGGATCTGCTCCGGGTGAACAGAGCGATCCAATATATCTGCTCGAAACTTTCGGTTCTATGGTAAAGGCAGAAGGGTCCGGTCCATCTTCAAGTTGGGAAATATGTGATTCCGTAGCTGATTCTATCGGGTCCATGGGAGAAGATTATCTCGATGTCTTCCAGCAGGCGGTTGAGAAAAATGCTGAATTTTACAGTGACTTCTCGGATTTCATGTCTAAACTCAGTCAGTTCATCAAAGCAGATGGCGATAAAACCATTCTAGACACTGCAGCCTTCGCTGCAGAACTCGAAAAACTAATCAATAAGTATAAAGTGCCTTCTTCCGCCACAACTTTATATCCCGTACAAAGCGGCAACGCAGTGACTGGTGGTGATAAAGAAGAATGTGAGGCATGGGCAAAAGAAATGGGTCTTAATCCGGATAAATGTGTTACACGCCTTGCAGACGGAAGTTATATTGTTCACATTGACGTGTTACCTTTAGAAAATATAATAAGGACGTTGCCAGGTTATGGTCATGCATGGGAGGAAATGAAGTGCAATTCTGCTCAGTGGGCTGCCTGGCAAAGTGGTCTTGATATGCAAAAAGACAGTATACAAACTGCAATGCAGACCCTGACGCAAAAATATTCCAGTGCTAACTCAAGCTTTGATAATTTAGTTAAGGTATTGAGTGGTACTATATCCTCTTTATTGGAATCTGATAAGTCGTTCTTTAATATTTAATAGGGGATGGGAAAATGCCAATAATAGCTAACGCATCGACAAGAGTAGTAAATCCAGAAGTCCTACAATCTGGGGCTAATTCTACTAAACTAAGTAAAAATTTAGTTGGTGTAAAAAATACGGCCACAACTGTTAAATCATCTCAAGATTTAAATGCCGATCAGAATCTAACCACAATAATATTTAGTTGCTTGAATAATATAACCAATCCGAAAAAAAATATTTCAAATGTTCAGGGCCCGGATCAGACAAAATCTTCGCATGTAGCGGAAGAATCTAAGAGCACTTCAAACAGCAATGAAGAATGCTGGCAGGCATTGCCTTCCTCTCGCACTTTCTACGCTGAAAAATTAAATATTGCAATAGAAGATTTCCGTAATGATAGTAGTAAAAATAAGTCAGACGTTGAGAAGGCTTTCAACAGATATTTTAAAGATGTGGATCAAAGTGAATCAGCGCGTAAATGTTTCGAATATTTTTTAATTATACGTAAAGAGATTAAGGATGGCACCTCAGTTAGTGATACTGAATCATTAAAAGCCCTTGATAATCTTTCGAAAGAGTTTATAAAAACTATCGCGGCTGACGGTCTTGGTACAAACTCTTATGCTGCAGGATCAATGAAGACTGGTGGCTCTGGCCGGGCTAAATTAAAAAGTTTTCAAGACATCTGTAATAAACTTAGTCGCTTGGGTATGAGCGCTACGGATGGAAAACTCAGTTTTAATGAGAAAATCGCAGATTTTGTTTCAGACTATGTAGCCCATTCTTTACCTGATAATTTGCTAAATGAAGATTTCATCGAAAATATATTTCGACCAGCATTTGAACAGCATCAAGAAATGTGGAAGCTAACGAATCAATCAAATTTGAGTCCTTTTGAGGCGATGCAATCAAGATTAGGGCATGAACTTCTTGCCCTGGATTTACTAAATGCGTTCGTGAAAAATGGTGGAGATCCTGTCTCACCTACAGCAAAAACTGTGGACCCAACAGAACCTTCTCCCACTCAGCCCCAACAGCCTCAACAGTCCCAACAGCCCCAACAGCCCCAACAGCCCCAACAGCCCCAACAGCCGATTATTATTGTTAATTATGCGCCTGTTAGTACCGTAAATATAAATAATACTACTGCGAGTCCTAAAGACGCGGAAGTTAATGTAGATAGAGGGAAAGAAAACCCTCAACCACAGGGTGCATCATCTCAAACAGATGATGTCATAGACGGTCGGCTGAAAAAACGGGCCTTTAAGAATATAAATGCCGATGATATGAAAAATGAAGGTCCAGAGCAGTATGATGTCCCTGATGGCGGTCTGGCTTCAGCGGACAAAAATAACACCGCAGGACAGGATTCCCAGACCGGCAGGCAGCCTACAGGGCGGCCCGTGTCGAGGAATGATGCCGGTACCGGAACGGATAATGGTGCCACAGGCGGGGCCAACAGCAGTGGCGGGCCGGCTGCCACACCGGGTAACCCGTCAGACAGGTCCGGCAGCAGGCGGAGCGTAGGCAGTGCTGCAGATCCCCGGGGTGGTGACGGCGTGAACGGGCCGGCGACTCCGGGTCCTTCAGCGGACAAAAATAACACCGCAGGACAGGATTCCCAGACCGGCAGGCAGCCTACAGGGCGGCCCGTGTCGAGGAATGATGCCGGTACCGGAACGGATAATGGTGCCACAGGCGGGGCCAACAGCAGTGGCGGGCCGGCTGCCACACCGGGTAACCCGTCAGACAGGTCCGGCAGCAGGCGGAGCGTAGGCAGTGCTGCAGATCCCCGGGGTGGTGACGGCGTGAACGGGCCGGCGACTCCGGGTCCTTCAGCGGACAAAAATAACACCGCAGGACAGGATTCCCAGACCGGCAGGCAGCCTACAGGGCGGCCCGTGTCGAGGAATGATGCCGGTACCGGAACGGATAATGGTGCCACAGGCGGGGCCAACAGCAGTGGCGGGCCGGCTGCCACACCGGGTAACCCGTCAGACAGGTCCGGCAGCAGGCGGAGCGTAGGCAGTGCTGCAGATCCCCGGGGTGGTGACGGCGTGAACGGGCCGGCGACTCCGGGTCCTTCAGCGGACAAAAATAACACCGCAGGACAGGATTCCCAGACCGGCAGGCAGCCTACAGGGCGGCCCGTGTCGAGGAATGATGCCGGTACCGGAACGGATAATGGTGCCACAGGCGGGGCCAACAGCAGTGGCGGGCCGGCTGCCACACCGGGTAACCCGTCAGACAGGTCCGGCAGCAGGCGGAGCGTAGGCAGTGCTGCAGATCCCCGGGGTGGTGACGGCGTGAACGGGCCGGCGACTCCGGGTCCTTCAGCGGACAAAAATAACACCGCAGGACAGGATTCCCAGACCGGCAGGCAGCCTACAGGGCGGCCCGTGTCGAGGAATGATGCCGGTACCGGAACGGATAATGGTGCCACAGGCGGGGCCGACAGCAGTGGCGGGCCGGCTGCCACACCGGGTAACCCGTCAGACAGGTCCGGCAGCAGGCGGAGCGTAGGCAGTGCTGCAGATCCCCGGGGTGGTGACGGCGTGAACGGGCCGGCGACTCCGGGTCCTTCAGCGGACAAAAATAACACCGCAGAACAGGACTCGCAGACCGGCATGCAGCCTACAGGGCGGCCCGTGTCGAGGAATGATGCCGGTACCGGAACGGATAATGGTGCCACAGGCGGGGCCGACAGCAGTGGCGGGCCGGCTGCCACACCGGGTAACCCGTCAGACAGGTCCGGCAGCAGGCGGAGCGTAGGCAGTGCTGCAGATCCCCGGGGTGGTGACGGCGTGAACGGGCCGGCGACTCCGGGTCCTTCAGCGGACAAAAATAACACCGCAGGACAGGATTCCCAGACCGGCAGGCAGCCTACAGGGCGGCCCGTGTCGAGGAATGATGCCGGTACCGGAACGGATAATGGTGCCACAGGCGGGGCCAACAGCAGTGGCGGGCCGGCTGCCACACCGGGTAACCCGTCAGACAGGTCCGGCAGCAGGCGGAGCGTAGGCAGTGCTGCAGATCCCCGGGGTGGTGACGGCGTGAACGGGCCGGCGACTCCGGGTCCTTCAGCGGACAAAAATAACACCGCAGGACAGGATTCCCAGACCGGCAGGCAGCCTACAGGGCGGCCCGTGTCGAGGAATGATGCCGGTACCGGAACGGATAATGGTGCCACAGGCGGGGCCAACAGCAGTGGCGGGCCGGCTGCCACACCGGGTAACCCGTCAGACAGGTCCGGCAGCAGGCGGAGCGTAGGCAGTGCTGCAGATCCCCGGGGTGGTGGCGGAGTGAACGCGCCGGCGACTCCGGGTCCTTCAGCGGACAAAAATAACACCGCAGGACAGGATTCCCAGACCGGCAGGCAGCCTACAGGGCGGCCCGTGTCGAGGAATGATGCCGGTACCGGAACGGATAATGGTGCCACAGGCGGGGCCAACAGCAGTGGCGGGCCGGCTGCCACACCGGGTAACCCGTCAGACAGGTCCGGCAGCAGGCGGAGCGTAGGCAGTGCTGCAGATCCCCGGGGTGGTGACGGCGTGAACGGGCCGGCGACTCCGGGTCCTTCAGCGGACAAAAATAACACCGCAGGACAGGATTCCCAGACCGGCAGGCAGCCTACAGGGCGGCCCGTGTCGAGGAATGATGCCGGTACCGGAACGGATAATGGTGCCACAGGCGGGGCCGACAGCAGTGGCGAGGGCAACCAGGCGGCCAAACAGGTTCGGGGCTTTGTGGGCAGCATGGGGTCAGCACAGGCCCGTTATACTCTGTCCAGCGCGGGCAATAATCTGTGGAAACAATCCGGTAGCCTGACGAGCCTGAACCGTTTCGGCACAACTTTCCAGGGCGTGCCCCACTCTTCATCATCTCAACCGGGTAACCGGGCGGGCAGTCCGGTATGGGGTAACCCGTCAGACAGGTCCGGCAGCAGGCGGAGCGTAGGCAGTGCTGCAGATCCCCGGGGTGGTGACGGCGTGAACGGGCCGGCGACTCCGGGTCCTTCAGCGGACAAAAATAACACCGCAGGACAGGATTCCCAGACCGGCAGGCAGCCTACAGGGCGGCCCGTGTCGAGGAATGATGCCGGTACCGGAACGGATAATGGTGCCACAGGCGGGGCCAACAGCAGTGGCGGGCCGGCTGCCACACCGGGTAACCCGTCAGACAGGTCCGGCAGCAGGCGGAGCGTAGGCAGTGCTGCAGATCCCCGGGGTGGTGACGGCGTGAACGGGCCGGCGACTCCGGGTCCTTCAGCGGACAAAAATAACACCGCAGAACAGGACTCGCAGACCGGCAGGCAGCCTACAGGGCGGCCCGTGTCGAGGAATGATGACGGTACCGGAACGGAAAATGGCGCCACAGGCGGGGCCGACAGCAGTGGCGAGGGCAACCAGGCGGCCAAACAGGTTCGGGGCTTTGTGGGCAGCATGGGGTCAGCACAGGCCCGTTATACTCTGTCCAGCGCGGGCAATAATCTGTGGAAACAATCCGGTAGCCTGACGAGCCTGAACCGTTTCGGCACAACTTTCCAGGGCGTGCCCCACTCTTCATCATCTCAACCGGGTAACCGGGCGGGCAGTCCGGTATGGGGTAACCCGTCAGACAGGTCCGGCAGCAGGCGGAGCGTAGGCAGTGCTGCAGATCCCCGGGGTGGTGACGGCGTGAACGGGCCGGCGACTCCGGGTCCTTCAGCGGACAAAAATAACACCGCAGGACAGGATTCCCAGACCGGCAGGCAGCCTACAGGGCGGCCCGTGTCGAGGAATGATGCCGGTACCGGAACGGATAATGGTGCCACAGGCGGGGCCAACAGCAGTGGCGGGCCGGCTGCCACACCGGGTAACCCGTCAGACAGGTCCGGCAGCAGGCGGAGCGTAGGCAGTGCTGCAGATCCCCGGGGTGGTGACGGCGTGAACGGGCCGGCGACTCCGGGTCCTTCAGCGGACAAAAATAACACCGCAGAACAGGACTCGCAGACCGGCAGGCAGCCTACAGGGCGGCCCGTGTCGAGGAATGATGACGGTACCGGAACGGAAAATGGCGCCACAGGCGGGGCCGACAGCAGTGGCGAGGGCAACCAGGCGGCCAAACAGGTTCGGGGCTTTGTGGGCAGCATGGGGTCAGCACAGGCCCGTAATACTCTGTCCAGCGCGGGCAATAATCTGTGGAAACAATCCGGTAGCCTGACGAGCCTGAACCGTTTCGGCACAACTTTCCAGGGCTCGGTCCATTCTTCATCTGCACCGGCGCAGGGGGATCTGCGCCAGAACGCTGTTCCGTCAGGTAAGGCGGCCAGCAAAGACAGGCACGCTTCGGCGTGGATTAATCGCGCAGACGATATGGCAGGTGACAACCAGGTAGGCAACAATGTGGGAAGCCTGGACCAGGCCGGCAGCACATTAAGTCAAGCGCAGTCAGATACGGAAAATAAAAAGTCTGACAGTAGGCCGCCAGTGGAAGGTAAGAACAATTCTAAACCACCTTCGGTTGATACGAATTTCAGTTTCCTCTCATTACTAAACAATAGTTTTATAGGAGGCCCCGGCTCTTCCAGGTCACAATACTATAAGATGTACTCTGACGTTCCAGTAAATAAGAAATAACGGAGTTGCCCTCCATCAGTAAGGTGGAGGGCGATAAAAGGATATTATGGAAGCTAATAAACAATTGATTCGAAAGATTAACGATGTTGTCGCTACGACGCTTAATCACCCACTGTCCGACATTCTACCTGATAAGCACCTTTGTTATGACTTGCTCGCTGATTCATTGGCCTTGCTGGATCTTGTGCTGGCTTTAGAGGATAAATTTGAAATCGAGTATAAGGAAGAGTATCTGGCTGACACTGAGCATGTTAGGGATTTGTATCGTATTGTTAATAAATTACTGCGTCAATAAATGATTAGCTAAGATAACAATTTGCAGATTGCATTATAATTTTATGCAACTTAGGTGTTTATGGGGCAGCAAGATACACCGGTATGTTTGTCTCAAACTCCCTTGATGTACAGGTAACTTACTGATAAGAAATGCAGAAAATACGGGAGTATATTCTCATCATAATTGAATCAGGATCTTCATCGCTGCATCCTATATTCTGACGTCAGGTCTGATGGATCATTGTATTCATCCTTGATAACAAGGGTATGTGTTTCATTATGTTACAAGAAAAAGAAAACCTCGAACTTACTAATAAGATAGTAGTGAGGTTGATAAACGGTATGCTACGTGGATGTGAGTTCACACTGGCATCAGGCAGGACATTATTTATTGTTAGTGATGACAATGTTATTCGGCAGCAACATCAGGGAACCATTTTACCCAACAGTACTATTTATATTCCGGCAAAAGATAATGATGTTAATTTTGAGATCCTGGTGCCTGATCAGGCTGACCAGCAGGTAATACTGAGGGAACTGAGGGAAGAAGAAACGCCGGAAAGGGTTATTGTCTCTAATGAAATCATCACTGTTGGCGGGCAAAGAATTAGCTGGCGTCCTGAAGCTATCCCTTTTTCTGATGAGGTGCTGGCGTATACCACTGACGAGGTCTTACCGTCCTTAGGCACTCAAAGTGATGAAGTCAAGCGCTTTGGGGCCATGTGGTGGAAAGGGGCGATGGTATTAGGTATCGTCGGATGTATCTCCTTTGCAGGTTATACTTACCTCACCGAAACTCAGCGGAAAATCAGTTCTGTAACTGCTTTTTTGGAAAGTGGCATCGGTAACTATCATATTGTTTACGGGAGCGATAAAAAAATCTATGTCCTGGCGCTCACCGATTTAGCGGCCCAATGGGCACTTCAGACCATAGTTCGTACCCCCCAATCTTATCAGATGCAGGTACTTACACTTAAGGAAGAAGAACAGCGCATTAGTAAATGGATAGGAAGCAACTGGCCACAGGTTAAATTCCATCGCGTTATACTGGATGATCCAAAAAAGCCTGTTCTGCAAATTAGCGCTGAACGCACCAGGCTAAGTGAATCAGAAAGAAAACGCTTAATGAGTGCGTTGTCGAAAGACATTCCATACTCAAGCAGCGTGATTATTGAAAATCTGGCTGATAGGAAAGTTAAAATGCTGGCGATTGAAGGGTTGAAGAAAATGGCACTGCTATTTACTGAAATCGACAATGGCAGTAGCACGACTTTCGTGATTCGGGGAGCCATCGAGGATGGGGAACTGGATCGGCTGAAAAGCTTCATTACGCAATATTATCAAACATGGGGTGGCGAGTATATACAGTTTGCCCTGGAGCTCAAAAATGACTGGCTGAAAGGTAAGTCATATAAGTACGGGGCGCAAGGCTATGTAAAACTCGCACCCGGACACTGGTATTTCCCACGAAACATACAAAAGGATTTATAACATGAGCGTTTCAAGAATTGATGAAGTTATGGATGGCTGGAACGGTTTCTTATCCGCTACGTCCGGTGATTTCGATACTGGTGTGACTAAGCTTAATCAAGAGCTGAGTGAGGCATTGGATCATCTGAAGGGCGATCCCTCTAACCCTGAGTACCTTGCTAAATATCAGTCACGTTTGTCGGAATATACACTTTATCGTAATGCTCAGTCAAACGTTGTAAAAGTGTATAAGGATGTTGCGTCCGCTATTATCACTAATTTCCGATAACAATATATTTTACGGGAATATACTATGAGTACTCTAATTAATTCAATTCAGGCATTCTCTGGTCAGAAATCTGATATCAGCATGTCGGAGCCGTCACCGGTATCGCTGGAAGATCGAATGATTCAGGCCTATGCCAGAACTGCATCGGACGCTCAGGCAGAACAGGCTGATGTTATCAGCAGATTGCAGAGGGGGGAAATCATCTCAGATCCAGCTGAATTATTTAAACTGCAACAACGAACCTCGGATTACAATCTGCAGGTTTCCATGATCAGTACATTAACTCGCAAAGGTATCAGTGCTGTAGAGACTTTACTGCGCTCCTGATAATGAAAAAATTTTATTTAGTTTTGCCACTAACCGTCCTTCTCCTTACCGGGTGTAAGCAGGAGGAGTTATTAAAAGGTCTCGATCAACACCAGGCAAACGACGTTATTGCGCTATTACAGCGCAATAACATTCTGGCGATGAAGAAGGGGGCAATGAAGGAAGGCTTTAGCGTTTCGGTTGAACCGCGTGATTTTGCCGCCGCCGTGGATCTTATGGCTATCTATGGGCTACCGCGGCAGCCTGATATGGAAATAGCACAAATGTTTCCTGCCGATTCACTGGTATCCTCTCCGCGCGCGGAAAAAGCGCGTCTTTACTCTGGCATAGAACAGCGACTCGCGCAGTCCTTGCTCTCTATTCAGGGTGTTGTCTCAGCACGCGTGCACGTTAGCTATGATTTTGACGCGGGCGAGGGCGAAAGGAAAAAGAAACCGGTTCATTTATCATCATTACTTAACTATGATAATCGTATCGTCGATACCACGCTTTTAATTGGCGATGTTAAGCGCTTCTTGAAGAATAGTTTTGACGATATAGATTATGACAACATCTCCGTAGTGCTTTCAAAAGTTGAGAATGTTCAGCGCATTCCACCCGTTGTCTCATCTGCAAACTCTCCTTCCCATACATCATGGCTGCTTATAGGCGGACTGTTAATGCTGAGTTTGGTGATGTTTTTTATGTTATTTATAAAGAGAAGTCACCATTCTCTGGCAATGAAATTAAAAAGCCGCCATGGGTTTAAGCAGGAAGGTTTTATCAATAGAACAGAGGCGTTTAACGGACCGGCGCCAGGTAATAAAGATTCATCGGCCAGCGTTAATGAAAATGTGAGCTCTGTAGGGGATGAATTTAATGTGAAGGGCGGGGATAATGTACGTTAATGTGCAGAGGATTGTCTATGATCCTATCTCGTGGATTCATCCACAACGATTTTCAGTGCCTGAAAAGTTAGCCTCTGTAAGATGTCGGAGTATTTTGAATGACATTATTTTAAGCGAATATAACCTTTCAACCGGAGAGCTGGCGCTCAGCGATAGCAAAGAACACTATCTTGCTAATCATTGGTGTCTATTACCGAGAGCAGCTTTTATGGCTATATGTCAGCGTCATCGATCAGACCTCGCCTGGTATGGGAATTTGAGTAAGCTTGATAATGTAACGCGACAATTTGCACTGTCTGATATAACGGGGTCAAAAGACGAGTTTAGAGGGAGGTTCACATTTGACCAGCTCTGGGGGATGGCTTGCCGGGAGTTATTGACATTCTGCGGTCCAGTATCAAAAGTGATGAAAGAAAGAATCCCTCTTTTGTTCCCCTGGGCGCATCAGGACAATATGCCCCCCTTTTTTCCATCAGATGATAATGAATTATTAATAAGAATGGCCATTCAACATGCAAGCCGAAACCAATAATAATCTTTTCCAGACAGCACTTGAAAATGTCCTGGTGCCGGGACCATTATTAAGGAAAATGAGGAAAAGTGATGACATTATCGCTAATGCAGAGTCCAGGGCTAGAAAAATAGTCAAAGATGCAGTTCGTGAAGGCGAAACTATTCGCAAAGAATCGTATCGTACAGGCTACGAACGCGGATTATTGATGTCCATAGATTCTGTCTGCCAATACATCAATAACAGTGTTCAATATGCCGAGACACTTTATCTAAATATAGAGAGTGACATCAAAAAGTTATTGACAGAGTTGTTAGATGAAGAAAGCGTGTTGCTTAAAATAGTCGATGAATGGATTGACGCGTTAGATAAGAGAGATAACGATTCGCCTTTGTATGTTCTTATGCCATATGCCAACCGAAGATTCAAAGTTAATCTCATGGAGGCTATCAAAAGTAAGCATCCCGGCGGCGCTGTTTTTCAGTACCATCAGGAGCCTCGCTTTGTATTTAAGTATAAAGAACATCTGGCCGAATTCTATCCTGAAGAGCACATCGCTTCTACCGTAAAATCATTAATGGATAATCGTGATTTCTATTATGATAGTCATATGATTTCCGTCGAGGCTATTCAGAATTTGCATCAACGGATTGCACTTTACTATCAACCGGCTGATGACGTAACTCACATCACAGAAAATTAATGGGAAGGATTAACAGATGACGGCAATTAATTCTCTGGGTAGCATGCAGTCTGCCCCCAGTAACTCTTGTACAGAAGAAATTTACTCACTTGATGATGTCATGTCTAAAAAAAATTCAGAAGCAAGCTTTGGCTTTACGTTGATGTATGAAGAATGGAAACAGAAAATCCTTTTATCCGATGGAGTAAGTGATGAGCAAAATATCGACTGGTAGACACTCTCCCTGGTTAATGATGACTTTATCACTTTGTCTGTTAATGGCCGGTTGTCAGTCAATGACAACAACTAAAGCAATCACGGTAGCAGGGTCAAAAGGCATTGAGAGTGAATTCTGTAGTACTAAAGTGCCAAATAGCTCGCCTGCTTATCCGAATACCCTTTATCAGGCGATGAACGAATGCGTCAGTGCAGGCGTGTTCGATAATGCGGTCTTCTTTTACGCGCTAGCGGGGAGTTACACCTGGTATGATGCTATGCGGGTGAATACTCAGTATGCACGCTCAATCCATGGGAGGCTACTGAAAGAAAGTATTAATCAACTTGATGATGTTCAGAAGAATATACTTTGGGAGCAGATTCAGAAAGGCATGAAGGATCCACATAAAAAGAGTGCGCTATGCCGGAAAGTGAAGGGCATTGGTGCGCCGGATTATCAGCCAGGTTATATGCTGATCAATCCTTCCGAGCCTGATAGCCATGCTTTTTCAGCGAGCGTGAACTGGACTGAGGCTGTGAACAGTTATATGGAATGCCCCAAATAGGATGATTTCGGACAGGTTCGCAGTAACCCTATCCTCTACCTGCAGGCTGCTGGGGCAGGATCCTGCCCCAGTCGTGGTTTGTCGTGCCTTTATCAGCTTTTCAGCGGTTTCAGCTCCAGCCCATAGGTTTTTCCGTTTACCAGCACCTGCAGACACTGCGTGGCGTTCTCAAAGGCACTCACGGCGGCCACCTTGCCCTGAATGAGCAGTTCATCATCGTTGTTAAAACCGATCCCGACCCTGTCCCTGCCCAGCCAGTGCTGATGAAAACAGTTATCAGCCGCAGCATCCAGCTGCTTAATCTCGGCTGCCGTAGCGGGGGTATACGCCTTATAAAAGCGGAAGTGGATACCTGCGGCATAGCGATCGAAGGCATTGGTGTCCATCAGCGCAATACAGTAGCCGGTATATTTGGCGATTTTGACATACATTTTGATCTTCTCGCCGCTGCTCCCGGGCTGTAACAGCACGCGCGTCACCGGCACTGACCCTTCACCGACCCAGCTGCCGATATAGTTCTTATCGCCGATTTTTTGCAGATAAATATCCGCGCCGCCCTCTGCGGTACGTTCGGTATAGCCTTTCTGAGTGGTGCCCGCGCTGCTGTAGAAGGCAGAGCCCACAATGCGGATATGCAGCTGGGCGGTATTTTGCGACAGGAAGAATTCCCCCAGGTAGAACCACTTTTCTTTATCAGAGCGGTTATCCATTCTGTCAGGTGAGGTAAGATACTGGTAGTTAACCGAACCATTAACGCTGATGCCGTGATTCTCAATCCGCACGTCGCCCATTTCGTATTCGGAGATTAAAGCCCAGCGATCGCCCTTTTCTGAAAAATCCAGGCCCTCACCGTTTTGCTGGTTGAACTGGATATTGACAACGCGGCTGTAGTGACATGCCAGCGGGTTTTTGCATGTTTCGATATTCAGCGCGTACAGGCTCCAGTGGCCGTTGGAAATATTACCGGGATAATCGGTATGCTCAATCCAGCCGTTCCAAATTAGCGACTGGGCCGCACGCTGAAGATCGATTGCCGGGTTGGTAGTGCAGTACTGAATATTGAAGTTTGACAGCTCAATGGCGGTAATATGATCCCACTTGCCGCTGGGATTATTAGACCAGGTGGCATAAATCACCGTGCCGCTGCATTTTTTTGCAAACCACTGATCGATTTTACAATCAAGCGTATCGATCAGGTCCAGCCCGCGACCACCAAGATTAACGAAATTGACGCTGGTGACGCGAACAAACTGACCCGCCGTAATAATGTTTTTATAAAAACCTTTCGTATTCGGTGAGCCGCTGCTGCTTTGACCATCAATCTCCAGGCCGGAAATCACCATATAGCGTGCATTGACCCTGAACATCACCTCGCCATTTTTTTTATCTGAAATAAGTTTCGTGGCAGGGTAATAACCGGAGTTGACATGTTCGCCGACCAGCCTGAAACGGTTAATCTCTTTGTCTGAAATATCGAAGCGGGAAATTAAAAAAGTGCCAGCAGGAAACTTAATGCCAATATTCGGGTTGTTAGCCTGCGACCAGGACCACATGCGTTTTACTGCCTCCAGACAGTCAGTTTTTCCACCCGGCATGGCACCAAAGGCGATGACGTTAACGTCATTTTGGTCGTTGATTGATCGCTTCCAGCGCGCGCCTTTCGGACTGACGATGGTTAAACCATAATCCTCTTTGCTGGTGGTGTCGCTGACGTCGTAAACAAATACCCCGCCACCGTTGTTGCTACCTTTCGCATATTCCAGCACCACCACAATTTCTGCCGGGGAGCGGGGTTCAAGGGCGCGCAGGGCAGCGATGTCTGCAACAGTCGTTAATACACCGCCATCCACCCCTTTCAACGAAGCCAGTTCCAGAACGACTTTGCCGAATTCGATAGCCTTACCGCTCCCATCAAGCACCTGCAGCTTATTGTCGGGCTGGGCTGCGCGCACCGGCAGTTTTTTTACGCGACTGGTTTTTCGCTCAGGCGTCATAGTATTACCCTCGTTGTAAAGCGCAGGCTCGCGAAGCTTCCCGTGGCTGCTGGTTTTAATTTATGATGTTTAATTGTTTTTTATTGAAATATATAAAGGCTGTTGTCGGTTTTATTTTTCCGTGATGTTTATTGTAGAGCGGCGGAAAAAACTAACCTGATTTGAGTATGTACGTTAAATAATGCTTGCGCACGAGGTGAGTAAAATAATCTGGCTATTATATTTGATACGAAGGGAATATATTTTAAGCTGGACGGTGGAAGGGTAAAGCCAGTCTGGCTTCTTCCGCCCACGCGTGGACGCCTTCTCGCTCTTGCTGCAAAAAGTCTGCCACCGCGTCATGCAGACCTTCATGGCGCAGCCTATGCCAGGATTCGGTGATAACCGGCTCAAAGCCCCGTACCAGCTTGTGCTCACCCTGCGCACCGGCGTCAAAGCGTGACAGGCCCTGCGCAATGGCATACTCCATCCCCTGATAGAAACAGGTTTCAAAATGCAGGTGGTTAAACTCTTCCAGGCATCCCCAGTAGCGACCATAGAGCGATGAACCGTCAATGAGGCTGAATGCCACCGCCACCGCCTGGCCATGCCGGGTTGCCAGTACCACGCGGATGGCCTCAGGCATCCTTTCCGCCAGCAGGCTAAAGAAGTGTCGGGTCAGGTAAGGGCGCTGTCCCCGCACCGCATAGGTATTGGCATAGCAGGCATAAACAAAATCCCAGTGTGCCTCACTGAGCTGGTGACCCGCCAGCCAGCTAAAGTCGAAACCCTGGCTGGCAACGCGTCCGCGTTCGCGACGGATCTGCTTGCGCTTGCGTGACATGAGCTGGTCGAGAAAGTCCTGAAAATCCCGGTATCCCGGGTTACGCCAGTGATACTGGCAGCCAAGGCGCAGCAGCCAGCCCGGTTCATCCTGGATAATCGCGTGGGTGTGGGCATCGCTAAAGTTGATATGGGCGCTGTATCGCTGCTGCTGATGCAGGAAGTCCGGGATCGCCTGCAACAGTTTCTTTCCGGCCGCTGCCTCACCAAGCAGGCGGCCGCCCGTGACCGGGCTAAAGGGGACGGCGGCCAGCCATTTAGGATAATAGGGTATTCCGGCGCGCTGACAGGCGTCTGCCCAGGCGTGATCAAACACGTATTCGCCGCGGGAGTGCGCTTTTCGGTAGCCGGGCACGGCGGCCAGCGCCTTGCCCTTCTCGCACCACAGCAGGTGTTCCGGCTGCCAGCCGGTGCCTTTACCCAGACAACCACTCTCTTCCAGCGTGCTGAGAAAAGCGTGACGAGTAAAGGGACTCGCGTCCGGAATAAGGGCATCCCACTGGCTGGCGGGGAAATCGGCCAGCTGCGTCAAAAGAGTCAGTGACATCGGTGCGCTTCCTGTTTACGGCGGGTTGGGGGCGACGACCTGACACCAATCATCTTCAGGCGTGCTCAGGTAAGGTTTTTAGCCGGGGTAGAATCGCTGTGGAAATCGCAATGAGTCTAGGTTAAGACGCCTTTTTGTACAAATCATACGGCCGCTTTATCAGGCTCACGCTGCCGTCAGGGTTCAATCATCCCAGGCCCGGCAATTCTTAACACATCATAAAACCAGGTTTTGGCAGTGATATCGCCGATTTCGGTATGACCATAAAGGAAAACCTCCTGATTAGGCACCTGAAAGGGCAGTTCAAGAATGCGTCCATTCCCCCGACGGGCATAAATTTTAGCGGCGCTTGAGGGCAGGGTAACCAGCAGCTCGCTGGAGGCGATAAGTTCGCCAAGGGCCGCAAAATGCGGCACTTCCACCGCAATCTCACGCTCAAAACCAAACTCTTTTAGCCGGTCCTCGACAATATGATGCCCGCTGGTCGCTGACACAATCACGTGCTGTGCGTCCAGGTACTCCTCCAGCGACAGCGTCTCGCCAATGCTGGGATGATGGATATTCAGCAGGCAGACATAGCGCTCGTAGAGCATCAGTTCGCGCTGGGCAGAAGAGACGGATTCATTGCGGCTGCACAGCGCGGCATCAATACGGCCGGTCAGCAGCCACTCATCCAGCCGCTCCATATCCACCGGTAACACCTCCAGCTGGATATTCGGAGCCGCCTGCCGCAGCCAGGCTACCAGCTTCGGCAGCAGCAGCAGTTCCCCTAAGTCCGACAGCGCCAGGCGAAATTTATGCCGCGAGGTTTCCGGGGAAAAGGTACGCGTTTCCGCCACGGCTTTATCAATGCCGGTCAGGGATCTCTTGAACACCTTATACAGCTGAACTGCCGTGGGCGTCGGCTCCATACCGCTGCGGCTGCGCTTAAACAGTTCATCATTGGTCTCATCCCGCAGCTTTGCCAGCGCGTAACTGGCCGAAGGTTGGGTAATATACAGTCGGTTTGCCGCCCCGCTCACGCTGCGGGTTTCATAGATAGCCGTAAAGACGCGCACCAAATTGAGATCGAACATGATTAACCTGTATAGAGATTATCTATAAACGGACATTTATATTATCTATTTGAACTATTTTAAGCTTCTTTATACCATCCACGCCATTACATTTCGATTTGCCGCCGATCTTTCGGGCATATCAAATGATACCTCTTATAAATCAATAAACTATAATTATCATCGTTATTCCCCCTGCGGGAACGGCGGCGTCATATGCAGGATGGCCGCCGAAGGAGAGAGCAAGTGAAAGGCGAAATTGTAGACGTAATTATTGACTGGATCGAAGATCACCTCGATGACGGGCTCAATATCGCAGCCGTCGCGGCCCGTTCAGGTTACTCAAAATGGCATTTGCAGCGCGCGTTTAAAGAGAAAAAAGGCATGACCCTCGGCTCGTTTATCCGCTGCCGCAGGTTGGATCAGGCGGCAAAAAGCCTGGTCAGTTCGCATAAAACCATTATGACCATTTCCATGGACCTGGGCTTTTCCTCCCAGCAGTGCTTTCAGCGCGTGTTCAAAAAGCACTTTAACGTGACCCCCAGAGACTATCGCAATCAGTACCGCGAATTTCACTGAGTCCGACCTTCGCGCGCAGTGAACCATAACGGGACAAGATAACGTATACTGTTGGCCGAACTACTACGCTTACGGAATGCTATGGAACGTTTCACTGAAAACCTTATTTATGCTTCGCGCTGGCTGCTGGCGCCCATTTATTTAGGCCTCTCACTGGGACTGCTGGCGCTGGCCATTAAGTTCTTCCAGGAGGTGTTTCACCTGCTCCCCAACGTGCTGGCGATGGCCGAAAACGATCTGGTGCTGGTACTGCTGTCGATGATTGACCTGACGCTGGTGGGCGGCCTGCTGGTGATGGTGATGCTGTCCGGCTACGAAAACTTTGTTTCCAGATTAGATATCGCCGAACACAAAGAGAAGCTGAGCTGGCTGGGTAAGATGGACTCCGGCTCGCTGAAAAATAAAGTGGCGGCATCCATTGTCGCGATCTCATCCATCCACCTGCTGAGGGTGTTTATGGATGCGAAAAATATTCCTGATAACAAGCTCATGTGGTACGTGCTGATTCACCTGACCTTCGTCCTCTCCGCTTTTGTGATGGGCTATCTCGACGGCATGTCGCGCCGGGAAAAGAGCTCCACTCACTGATCCTCTCTGCCCGGTAACCTGCGGGCCGTGCTGTTTTTTCCCCCTGATGATGGATATTGCTTGATCCCCGGGGGGGAAATCGCATAAATAGCGGTAATTGCGCTTGAATCCTCTTTGTTACTGAGAATGACGGGAATGTCAGATGATTAGTCGTCGTCGGTTGATCCAGGCCTCCGGCGCCGTATTGCTTGCGATGACCACCGGTAAAATCTTCGCGCGGGAGGATATTATTCCGCTCTGGCCCGACGATCCCCCCGGCGGTGGCGGCCCCAGCGGCAACCTGCACGTTTCGGTTAACGGCTCCTGGTCAAATATCGTCAGCCCGGCCATTCAGCGCTTCCAGCCCGCAGAGCCAAACGGATCGGCGGTGCTGATTGCCGCAGGTGGCGGCTACCGCTGGATAGGCATGGGCGGTGAAGCCTGGCCGGTGGCGCGCTGGTTAAATGCACGCGGCTATACCGCTTATGTACTGAGCTATCGCCTGCCGGGTGAAAAATGGCGGGCCGGGAGCTATGCGCCCTTGCAGGACGCGCAGCGGGCAATCCGGCTGGTGCGCTCAATGGAAAAGAAGGTGCATCTGCTGGGCTTTTCGGCCGGTGGTCATCTGCTGGGTCTGGCCGCCGCGCGCCCCGACTTTGCCTCCTACCCGCCTCAGGACCCCCTTGATAGCGTCGTACCGGTGGTGGACAGCGTGGGGTTAATTTATCCGGTTATTACCCTTGAGCCACCCTACACCCACACCAATACGCATCTTCAGCTGGTGGGGAAAAACGCGTCGAGAAATGAAGAGGCCAACTGGTCGGTGGAAAACTATGTGACCCATCGCTATCCCCCGACCTTTTTGGCCCAGGCAGAGGACGATCCGATCTCCAACCCGCACAACACGGTGATCATGCACGATACCTGCCGACGGATGGGCGTCTCCGTCGAGCAGATTAATATTACCCGGGGCGGCCACGGGTTTGGTTTGGGCAGGGCGGGTTCGCCTGCTGCTATCTGGGATGAAGCTTACGCGGTCTGGCTGGCCTCGCGGCGTTAATACCGTTGAAGACGGATTTATCTACCTTCCCCATCCGGGTTATTTATCAGTAGCCAGTCGAACCTGGTCAGGCAACGTCTGCCCGTGCCAGATTCATGCTGCGGTAATAAAGGGCGACATAGTGCCCGTTGAGCCGTTCAACGGTTACCGGCGTGTCGAATATGGCCTCAAGATTTTCCGCCGTCATCATCTGCTGCGGGCTGCCGCGCCGGATAATTTCGCCCTCCTTCATGGCAATAATGTGGTCTGCATAGGCTGAGGCAAAATTAATATCATGGATAACCAGCAGGACTGTTTTTTGTAATTCATCCGCCGCGCGACGCAGTTCGTTCATCATCGCCACGCTGTGCCGTATATCCAGGTTGTTTAACGGCTCATCAAGCAGCACGTATTTCGTATCCTGACAGAGAACCATTGCCACAAAGGCGCGCTGTCGCTGGCCACCAGAGAGCTCATCAAGGTAGCGATCGCGCAGGGGATGCAGATTCAAAAAAGCCAGCGCTCGCTCGATATGCTGACGATCCTCTGCCGTCAGGCGCCCGCGTGAATGCGGATAGCGGCCAAAGCCGACCAGATCGCTGACCGTCAGACGGCCCATTGGGCGATTTTCCTGGCGCAGGATCGACAGCACCTTCGCCAGTTCGCCACTGGATTTTTTACCCACCACCTGACCGTCAATGCTAACGCTGCCGACATCGGGCGTGAGCAGGCGGCTGATGACCGACAGCAGCGTGGATTTTCCCGCGCCGTTAGCGCCAATGATCGCGGTGATCCCGCCTTCGGGCAGCGTTTCGCTAATCTGCTTTAGCACCCGCGTCTGCTGATATGTTTTTGTCACATCGCGAATTTCAATCATAACGACACCTTTTTAATCAGCAGGTAAAGAAACAGTCCGCCGCCGGTAAATTCAATCACCACCGACAGGGAGCCAGACATATGCAGCAGGCGCTCCAGAATCAGCTGCCCCCCGACCAGCGTCACGATCCCCGTCAGTACCACTACCGGCAGCAGATACTGATGCCGGTGTGAGCCAGCAAGCTGCCAGGTCAGATTGGCCACCAGCAATCCAAAAAAGGTCAACGGCCCAACCAGCGCGGTGGATATCGCCACCAGTACGGCGATCAGTATCAGCAGCACCAGGGTTTTCTGCCGCCAGCAGACGCCAAGGCTGATGGCGGCGTCGCGCCCCAGCGCCAGTACGTCAAGCTGGTGCCGCATTCGCCAGATAATCAGCGTGATCACCAAAATAACCGCAGCGGCCAGCGCCAGTACCTCGGGGGCGGCGCGGGTAAAGGTGGCAAACATCCTCCCCTGGAGGATGGCAAACTCACCGGGTGAGAGCAGGCGCTGCATCAGGCCGGAAAGGCTGTTAAACAGCGTGCCAAATACCAGCCCGGCCAGCAGGATCCGGTGCAGATCCACCCCGACGCTGGCAAACAGCCAGCGATAAAGCAGCATCGAGAAAATCACCAGCAGCAGCGACTCGCAGACAAATTTCCCGACAGTGCCCAGCGAGCGCAGGGCGTCAGCGTCAATAAAAAAGACGGCCAGCGTCTGTATCAGGATAAACAGCGACTCCATACCCATAATGGACGGCGTAAGGATGCGATTATGGGTGACCGTCTGAAACAGCAGCGTGGCGACGCCCGAGGCAAAGGCGACCAGCAGCAGGGTCGCCAGAACCTGCCCACGATGCAGCAGGATATAGCGCAGGTTGCCGCTCAGGTTGAGGGTCATATAGATAGCTATCACCCCCAGCGCCAGCACGGTCAGCAGCAGCAGGCGTCTGACCGGAGTGGCGAAACGCCCGCTGGCCTGTGGCAGAGCGGGGCGGGTGGAGCGCGTATTAACGGACATGGCGTTTTTTCCTCAGCAGCAGGGTGAGAAAAACGACCGCACCCACTACGCCAAGCATTGCGCTGGCGGGGACTTCAAAGGGGTAGCCGATCAGCCGACCTGCGATATCGCACAGAACCACCAGCCCACCGCCGCACATCGCCACCCACGGCAGACTGCGGCGAAGATTATCGCCCATTGCCATGCTGACGATATTCGGGACGATCAGCCCCACGAAGGGCAGTACGCCAATGACCACCACCACCACGCCGCAGACCAGCGCAATAATTGTCATGCCGGTCAGCATCACCCGGGGGTAATTCAGGCCGCTGTTGACGGAGAAATCCCGCCCCATGCCGGCGAGGGTGAAACGGTCTGCAATCAGCATCGCCAGCAGCGTCAGCCCTCCCACGCTCCACAGCAGCTCATAGCGGCCCTGCATTACGCCGGAAAAATCACCGGAGGCCCAGCCGCCCAGCGACTGGAGCAGATCGAACTGCATCGCCAGGAAGGTGGTTATCGCGCTAAACACGGCACCCAGCATCATGCCGGACAGCGGTACCAGCAGGGCAGATCGGATGCGCATCCGCTGGATAAGCAGCATAAAAAGCAGAGTGCCTGCCAGGGCAAACAGAGTGGAGACCGCCATTTTAGTGATGACCGGGGCAGACGGGCTGATCAGGGTCACCAGCAGCAGGCCAAGGCTGGCCGACTGCGTGGTGCCAGCGAGGGTAGGCTCGACAAAGCGATTCTGCGTCAGCATCTGCATAATCAGCCCTGCCACGCTCATCGCACAGCCCGCCAGCACCAGCGCCAGCGTGCGCGGAACCCGACTGATAAGGGCAATTTCCCGCATCTCCGCATTGGTCCACAGACCGCTAAGGGTGACGTTTCCCGGGCCAACGCACAGGCTACCTGCCATCAGGGCGAGCATGACGGCCAGCCCGGCAAAAAGATTCATCTTCATATAGAGGGGTGGGAGCCAGGCTACGGGCTCAGTGCGTTACTGATACTGTCCATTAGCCTGCTATAGCTTTGCAGACCTCCCGCGATGTACAGCGACGCGGAGTCGAGATAAACGACATGCCCCTTCTGCCACGCTGAGGTTTTGCGGATCAGCGGATTATCCAGCACCTGTTGCGCCGCCGCGCCCGTCTTGCTGCCCGTTGCGCTGTCGCGGTCCAGCACAAACAGCCAGTCAGGATTGGCATGCAAAATAAACTCAGACGACACGATGCTGCCGTGTGTGCCTGTTTTCTGAAGGTTAACCGCAGGGGCAAAGCCCAGCACATCGTAAATAAAGCCGAAGCGCGAGCCGGGCGTATAGGCGGACATTTTTCCGCCGTTAACCATAATCACCATAGCGCTGCCCGCGCTGGCTGATTTGGCTTTAATGGCCTCCGCTTTGGCAGTAAAGGCCGCCAGCAGCGTTTCCGCCTGCGCCTGCTTGCCAAATATCGAGGCCAGCTGGTGGGTGCGTTGTGAAAGGCTGGCGACAAAGTGGGCGGGATCGATCTCCAGCGACACGACCGGCGCTATTTCGCTGAGTTTATCCCAGGCATCGCGTGCGCGACCCCCGGCAAAGATAATATCGGGGCTGGCATGACTTAAAGCTTCATAATCCGGCTCAAACAGCGTACCGGCATTCAGCCAGGCTGCGCCCTGATACTTTTTGAGAAATTCCGGCAGATGAGAATTGGTTTTGGGTACGCCTGCGACGGGGATGTCCAGCGCATCGGCGATATCGAGCGTCGACGGGTTGAGGATAATGATCTTTTTGGGGTTAAGCGGCACTACCGTGGTTCCCTGAGCGTGTTCAATGCTCAGCGTGGCAGGTTGCTGGGCGGTAGTAACAGAACCGAAACCACCACCGATTAACAGTCCAACAAAAACCAGTGACGAAACAAACGACCGAGGTAATTTCATAACCCTTTCTCTCCTGAAAGTGAACACCAATAGCAGCGAAGTAAATGTAACTCATTCGCATTTCCAGCAGGGGCATCATACGCGGCTGGGGCAGAAAATAAACAGCGTTAAAAATGACGTTCGGGCAGCTTTTGCTGGAGTGGGCAAAATTTCCGGTCTGAGAAAGCAGAATGTAAAGTTCTGTCCTGTCGCAGCGGCTTGATGGAGAAGGAAAAGCAGGGAAGTCAGTTGAAAAAGAGTCTGTTTTTTATCCAATCGTGGAGGAATTATGGATTTTGAGTCAGGCCACCGGGTAGATGCCTGACGGAGGAAAGGGGGCCAGTCGACAGGCACAGGCGTTGAATAGGCTCACAGGAAGCTAACGCGTGGCAGAGATGACTTAACCCGCGAACTCTGACGCGTTAGGTGAAGCCGCCGCCGACAGGGCCGTTTTTTGCATTGAGAGGGGATACCGGGAGGGGGAATAACAGACAAAAAAAAGCCAGCAAACGCTGGCTTTAGGGGAGTGTTCACCGCGCCGTTAGCGCATGGTAACGAACTCTTCAGCGCCGGTCGGGTGGATCGCTACGGTGTTATCGAAGTCCTGCTTAGTGGCGCCCATTTTCAGTGCGACCGCAAAGCCCTGTAGCATCTCGTCCATACCGTAGCCGATACCGTGAATACCGACGATTTTCTCTTCCCTGCCAACGCAGACCAGCTTCATGCGGCACGGCTGACGATGCTGGGTCACGGCGGTGTACATGGCGGTAAAGGACGATTTGTAGACCTTCACTTCGTCGTCGCCGTATTTCTCACGCGCCTGTGGCTCGCTCAGGCCAACGGTGCCGATCGGCGGATGGCTGAATACCACGGTAGGCACGTTGCTGTAATCCAGATGCTCTTCCGGCTTGTTGTTGAACAGGCGCTCGGAAAGGCGACGGCCTGCCGCGACGGCGACCGGCGTCAGCTCTACTGCGCCGGTGTTGTCACCCACCGCGTAAATGCCAGGGACGTTGGTATTCTGATATTTATCAACGTTAATATAGCCTTTCTCGTTCAGCTCAACGCCGGTAACGTTAAGGTTCAGATTATCGGTAGCCGGCTCACGACCAATCGCCCACACCAGGCAGTCAACAGTTTGCTCTTTGCCGTTTTCAAGCTGGAGCGTCAGGCTACCGTCAGCGTTTTTAACGATCGCTTTCGGCGTGGAATCCGTATGCAGCGCCGGGCCTTCGGCGTTCATCACCTCAACCAGAGTATCGACAATCAGCGGATCGAAGGTGCGCAGCGGCGCATGCTTACGGACAAAAAGGTGCGTTTCTGAACCCAGCGCATTAACCACGCCTGCAATTTCTACGGCGATATAGCCTGCCCCGACAACGGCCGTGCGCTTCGGCAGCGCATCCAGCTCAAAGAAACCGTCGGAATCAATGCCATACTCTGCGCCAGGAATGGAAGGCAGGCTCGGACGACCACCGGTGGCAATCAGGATATGGTCTGCGGTAATTCTTTCACCATTCACTTCAACGGTATGAGCGTCGATGAAACGGGCAAAGCCCTTAATCACATCGACGTTGTTTTTGCCCAGCACGTTGTCATACGACGTGTGGATACGATCAATATAGGCACTGCGGTTTTTTACCAGCACGGACCAGTCAAAATGGTTAACGGTGGTATCGAAACCGTAGTCGGGACCGTAAAGGTGAATGGCTTCAGCAATCTGCGCGGCATGCCACATCACTTTCTTCGGGACACAGCCAACGTTGACGCAGGTGCCGCCCAGCGCTTTGGCTTCGATTAACGCGCACTTCTGCCCGTACATGGCCGCGCGGTTAATTGAGGCGATCCCGCCGCTGCCGCCACCGATGGCTAGATAGTCATAATGTTTGGTCATCGAGAGTGTCCCATAAGTCAGTGAAAGTAATAGCGCCAGATTGTAACGCTACAAACGTAATTGCCGCAAAGTTTACGTCTATGATTGTGATAGGGCATTGGCACGAAAATCGGCCATAATCACCGTTTAAATGCGATGGTGCTCACTGTTTTTACCTTTACTCAGCACAGAGAGATTTGATGGAACTGCTATTTTTAGGCACCGGCGGGGGCACGCCCAGCCGCCAGAGAAACGTGACCAGTATCGCCCTGCTGCTTCAGGGCGCGCGCAGCGGCTGCTGGCTATTTGACTGCGGCGAAGGCACCCAGCATCAGATCCTGCGTTCGCCCGTGAAGCCTGGAAAAATCGAGAAAATCTTTATCACTCATCTGCACGGCGACCACGTTTTCGGCCTGCCAGGATTGCTCACCAGCCGCTCGATGAGCGGTATCAGCGGGGCGATTACCCTGTATGGTCCTAAAGGGCTTCGGCAGTTTGTAGAAACCAGCCTGAGCCTGAGTGGTTCATGGCTGACCTTTCCGCTGGAGATCGTCGAAATTGAGGCAGGCGAGGTGCTGAACGATGAGCAGTTTCGCGTGGTGGCGTATCCGCTGACCCATCCGGTTGAGTGCTACGGCTACCGTATTGAGGAGCATGATAAGCCCGGCGCGCTGGACGCGGCGCGTCTGCTGGCCGACGGCATCAAACCCGGCAGCCTTTTCCAGCAGCTTAAGCAGGGCAAAACGGTGACGCTGGAGGAGGGGCGGGTGGTTAACGGCAGGGATTACCTGGGGCCCTCGCTGCCGGGACTGACGCTGGCGATTTTTGGCGATACCAGCCCAACCGCCGCCGCGCAGGCACTGGCCGCCGGGGTGGACGTGATGGTACATGAGGCCACGCTTGAGGCGGCGCTGGAAGAGAGGGCCAATGGCCGGGGGCACTCATCCACCGTGCAGGCTGCAACGGTAGCCAGAGATGCCGGGGCGAAAAAGCTGATTGTCACGCACTTAAGCTCTCGCTACCTGCGCGAGGATGCCAGCCGCCTGCTGGAGGAGTGCCGCGCCATCTTCCCCAATACCGAGATGGCGCATGATTTCTCCCTGTTCAGGATAGAGACGTAGAGCGGGGCACTGATGCCCCGTCAGGGCGTTATTCCGGCACAATCCAGCTGATTTTGGTATGGCCGGTACCGGCAGGCACCAGATGCTGGTGCAGCCAGGGCAGCACGTTGTTCATCTGCTGTTCCAGCTTCCACGGCGGGTTAATCACCACCATGCCGGAGCCGGTCATGCCAAAACGGTCACTGTCAGGGCGCACGGCCAGCTCGATCTGCAGGATACGGCGAATACCGGAGGCTTCCAGCTCGGCAAACATGCGTTTGATCTGCTGGCGCAGCACGACCGGATACCACAGCGCGTATACGCCGGTACCAAAACGCTTGTAGCCTTCCTGAATGCCTTTCACCACCGCCTGATAGTCAGACTTGATTTCGTAAGGCGGGTCAATCAACACCAGGCCCCGGCGCGACAGGGGCGGCAGCTTAGACTTCAGCTGCTGATAACCATCGCTGCGTTCGGTGCGCGCACGGTCATCTTTCGCAAACTCGCTGCGCAGCATCGGGTAGTCGCTGGAGTGCAGTTCGGTCAGGCTGAGCTTGTCATAAGGGCGAAGCAGGTGACGCGCAATAAGCGGCGAGCCTGGGTAGAAGCGCAGCTTATCGTTAGGGTTGAGTGCCTTAATGCAGGACATATAGCTCGCCATCTCTTCCGGTAAATCATCCCGCTGCCAGATGCGTGCGATGCCTTCCATATATTCGCCCGTGCGTTCAGCATGTTCGCCGCTCAGCAGATAGCGGCCTGCGCCCGCATGGGTGTCCAGATAGAGGTAAGGTTTATCCTTCTCGTTCAGCGCCTCAATAATCAGGCTCAAAACGGTATGCTTAAGCACGTCGGCGTGGTTGCCTGCGTGGAAACTGTGTCGGTAACTGAGCATCTTTATTTATCCTGTTGAATTTATAAGGTTTTAATTGATGGTAAATCAATCTATAACAATTATTACCTCACGAATTACCCACAGAACGACGCACGGCAACGGATGCAGGAAAAGCATGAGAACCTGGTAAGGCGGGCGATTATATCAGGGTTAAAAGCGAATGCGCGAAAAGCCGCAAAACAAAGTCGGCGCATCAGTACACGTGCTCATGACTTTTTCCGACGGCCACGCCGGTGTAAGCCCCGGACAACGCAGCAGGGCTGTAAGGCGGGCGCATTCCCTCGGGGTGTGAGCTGGATCGCTTCTTATAAATCATAAAGTTACCGTTTTTGGACAGGTCGGGGCATTGTTGATTTTAATCAAACGGGATAAGCCTTGATGCTCTAAAGTGGTTTTTCGATCTCAAAGCCAAAAAGGAGTTTGCACATGGCCATTCCCGCTTATCTGTGGCTTAAGGATGATGGCGGCGCAGCGATCGGAGGCTCCGTAGACGTTCAGCACCGGGAGGGGAGTATCGAAGTGCTCAGCTTTATGCACGGCGTACGTATTCCCACCGATGCCCATACGGGAAAACTGACCGGAACGCGGATCCAACATTAAATCTATCGAGAATATGAATCATCTGGAATCCGTTACGCTACATTACGAGAAAATAACCTGGAAATATTGCGACGGAAATATCCAGCATTCTGACTTTTGGAAAGAACGGACATAGTTTATGGGCGTTATCGCGTCCATGGCATAAAAAGGAATATTTATGAGCTGGGTCTATGATGTAAGGAAAAGATCCTTTACGTGGAACGGGAAATATCAGTTCAGTGCACGATACGCAGGCGCTGAGGGATACAAAGATAATCCCGATTATGAGTGTTTAAAAGATAAAGGGCCTCTGCCGCGGGGGAAATATACTATTGCAGGTCAGCCATTCAAACATCCAAATGTAGGTCCTTACACCCTGCGTTTAAGACCCTATGCAACAAATAATATGTGTGAGCGTGATGGGTTCCTCATTCACGGTGACAGCATCAGACGGCCCGGCAATGCGTCTAACGGCTGCGTTATTCTTGACCGGGGTTTTAGGAAAATAATTTACGAGTCAGGCGACCGTGAGCTGGTGGTGCTATGAATATAAAAGTAACGCTTTTGTACTTTGTGAGTGTGAGTGTATTGGCATCCGTAAGTCCTGAAGAGTGTGTGGGCGTAAATAACGTCGTGGGAATGGACATGTATATTAGTATGGTCCATGATTTGAAGATTGATCGTTCAACTACAATACTGAGTAAAACGAAAGCAGAGATTATTGCTCTGTCATCCGTAAACACTATGCTGGCAAATTATTATGGTGAAGAGGAGCGGCAGCGGGGAGGTAAAAACAGCGACGATCGGACAACGGCAAAGGAATATGCAGAAGGATTTATGGCGGACAATACCAAAAATCTCATCATTAGATATACCTTTGAAAACAGAAGCCAGAAAAGGAATATATTTTTAGCTTCGGCTTTCGTCAGTGATACCGATTGTGCGGTGAGATTCAATGGCTATATCATCGTCAGACGCGAATTCTGAATCAGCAGCCGGAACGGGAATGACCCCGTTCCGGTTTTACCTTAACCCGGCAGGCGGTGCAGGACCGGATAGGTGAAAAAGAGCAGATGCAGCATATTGAATGCGAAATGCACCAGCGTCGACACCCAGATACGCCCGCTCCAGAGCCAGGCCAGGCCGTAGATGGCGCCAGCAAGGGTGGCAAAAAACACCAGCAGCAGGCCGCCGGAGAGATGCGCCAAACCGAAAAGCAGCGCGGCAATCACCAGCCCCCAGCCGTTACCCAGCAGCTGGCTTAGCCGCTGCTGTAGGTATCCGCGAAACAGCGCTTCTTCTGCCAGTGAAACAAAAAACAGGTTAGCCAGCATAAACTGCCCCAGCCAGACGGGGTGGTGCAGCTCAACCTTAAGGCCACCGGCCAGCGTGGCAACCAGCAGCAGTACAGGCATCGACATCAGCAGCACCAGCCACCATAGTCCGTTTTTCGGCGGGGCGGCGGGGCGTTTTAACAGCGTCGGCAGGCAGGCCAGTAGCACAAACGGGATCAGCGCTTTATCCAGGTTGTAATAGAAGGAAAAGGGGGCGCTTTCCGGACCGGCCTGAACCCGTGAAGCAATAAGCTGATTATTAAAGCCGGGGATCAGATGCAGCATCAGCGCGAACGCGCTGGCCACCAGGATTACCTCACCACCCAGCGACAGGGCCGTTTGCTCCCGTTGTCGGGCGCGATAAATCGCGACCACGGTCATTAGCAATAGTGCGATAATGCCCGTTGGCTGAAGCGTGCTATCCCACACGGCGACAATGAGCGTCACCCCCAGCAGCGCCAGCGAGGCGCGTAGATAAAAAGGCAAAAATAATAACGAGGTGGCAAGCCAATACCACATACATACGCTCCCTGTTTACGTTGAATACAGACCAAAAACGATGTCACAAACAAAGCCGCAGAAAGTATGCTCCCAGGCCGGGTAGCAGGCAAATCCTTCTGTTTCCTCCCTCTGCGCCACGTCACGCCATTGAATTTCGCTACACTTAGCCTCATGTTAACGTAATCGCGCGCTTAAACCGCGCCACATACACGACTATGATTACAAGGACTGCGCTATGACCAATCCGCTACTCACATCTTTCACGCTCCCTCCATTCTCCGCCATCAAACCCGAACATGTTGTTCCCGCCGTCACTAAGGCGCTGGAAGACTGTCGCGCGGAAGTCGAGAAAGCCGTGGCTCAGGGCGCACCCTGGACCTGGGATAACCTGGTTCAGCCGCTGGCAGAGGCCGACGATCGTTTGGGTCGTCTCTTTTCCCCGGTCAGCCATCTGAATTCGGTAAAAAACAGCCCCGAGCTGCGTGAGGCCTATGAGCAGACGCTGCCGCTGCTGTCCGAATACAGCACCTGGGTGGGGCAGCACGAAGGTCTGTATCAGGCATATCGTAATCTAAAAGAGCAGAGCTATGACGGGCTGGATCTGGCGCAGAAGAAAGCGGTTGATAATGCGCTGCGCGATTTTGAGCTGTCCGGTATTGGCCTGTCGAAAGACAAACAGAAGCGCTACGGCGAAATTGCCGCCCGTCTCTCCGAGCTGGGTTCCACCTACAGCAATAACGTGCTGGATGCCACAATGGGCTGGAGCAAGCTGATTACCGATGAGTCAGAGCTGGCGGGCATGCCGGAAAGCGCCCTGGCCGCCGCGAAGGCGCAGGCTGAGGCCAAAGAGCAGGAGGGCTGGCTGCTGACGCTTGATATCCCAAGCTACCTGCCGGTAATGACCTACTGCGATAACGCGGCCCTGCGTGAAGAGATGTACCGCGCCTACTCCACTCGCGCCTCCGATCAGGGGCCGAATGCGGGCAAATGGGATAACAGCGACGTGATGGCCGAGGAGCTGGCGCTGCGCCATGAGCTGGCCGGGCTGCTGGGCTTCTCCTCCTATGCGGACAAATCCCTGGCGACCAAAATGGCCGAAAACCCGGCTCAGGTAACGGATTTCCTGACCGATCTGGCGAAGCGCGCCCGCCCCCAGGCAGAAAAAGAGCTTGAGCAGCTGCGCGCCTTTGCGAAGAAAGAGTATGGCGTTGATGAGCTGAATCCCTGGGATCTGACCTGGTACGGCGAAAAGCAGAAGCAGCATCTTTACGCCATCAGCGATGAGCAGCTGCGCCCTTACTTCCCGGAGGAGCGGGCGGTAAACGGCCTGTTTGAAGTCGTGAAGCGCATTTACGGCATCACGGCGAAAGAGCGTAAGGACGTGGACGTTTACCATCCCGACGTGCGTTTCTTTGACCTGTTCGACGAAAGCGGCGAACTGCGCGGCAGCTTCTATCTTGACCTCTATGCGCGTGAGAACAAGCGCGGCGGTGCCTGGATGGACGACTGTGTGGGCCAGATGCGCCTGGCCGACGGCACGCTACAGAAACCTGTTGCTTACCTCACCTGTAACTTTAACCGTCCGGTGAGCGGCAAGCCTGCGCTGTTTACCCATGATGAAGTGACCACCCTGTTCCATGAGTTTGGCCACGGTCTGCATCATATGCTGACCCGCATTGAAGCCCCTGGCGTATCCGGTATCAGCGGTGTGCCGTGGGATGCGGTCGAGCTGCCAAGCCAGTTTATGGAAAACTGGTGCTGGGAGCCGGAAGCGCTGGCGTTTATCTCCGGCCACTATGAAACCGGCGAACCGCTGCCGCAGGCGCTGCTGGAAAAAATGCTGGCCGCGAAAAACTATCAGGCGGCGCTGTTTATCCTGCGTCAGCTGGAATTTGGCCTGTTTGATTTCCGCCTGCATGCGGAGTTCGACCCGGTTCAGGGTGCGCGCATCCTGGATATGCTGAAAGAGATTAAAGCGCTGGTGGCCGTGGTGCCGAGCCCATCCTGGGGCCGTTTCCCACACGCGTTCAGCCATATTTTTGCCGGTGGCTACGCGGCGGGTTATTACAGCTATCTGTGGGCCGACGTGCTGGCGGCAGATGCCTGGTCTCGCTTCAAAGAGGAGGGTATCTTCAACCGTGAAACCGGTCAGTCATTCCTGGACAATATTCTGACGCGCGGCGGGTCGGAAGAGCCGATGGATCTGTTCAAACGTTTCCGTGGCCGTGAGCCGCAGCTGGATGCCATGCTGGAACATTACGGTATTCAGGAAGCGTAAGTGAACATCTGTTTAATTGATGAAGCGGGCGCCGGAGACGGCGCCTTATCTGTTTTAGCCGAACGCTGGCAGCTGCAGCACGATGAGCGGGCGCCGATGGCGCTGGTGATGACCGCCAGCCACCTGGAGCTGCGCAAGCGTGATGAGCCAAAGCTGGGCGGGATCTTTGTGGATTTCGTTGAGGGCGCGATGGCTCACCGGCGTCGTTTCGGTGGCGGTCGTGGTGAAGCCGTCGCTAAAGCGGTTGGCGTAAAGGGCAGTTATCTGCCGGTGGTTATCGACGCCACGGCCGGGCTGGGAAGGGATGCGTTTGTACTGGCCTCGCTGGGCTGCCGGGTACAGATGCTTGAGCGGCATCCGGTGGTGGCAGCCCTGCTGGATGATGGCCTGCAGCGAGGCTATCTCAGCCCTGAAATCGGCCCCTGGCTGCGTGAGCGGCTGACGCTGCTGCATGCATCTGGTTTACAGGCGCTGGCGGATATCAGCATCAGGCCGGATGTGGTTTATCTGGATCCCATGTACCCCCACCGACAGAAAAGCGCGCTGGTGAAGAAAGAGATGCGGGTGTTTCAGTCGCTGGTCGGGGCGGATGATGATGCGGATGGGCTGTTGGAACCGGCGCGCAGGCTGGCAAAAAAGCGGGTGGTGGTTAAGCGGCCCGACTATGCGCCTCCGCTTGCTGGCGTGGTCACGCAGTCGGCAGTAGTGACGAAAAGCCACCGCTTTGATATCTATCCTCCGTTAGCCAGCGAGGTATAACAACCCTGTCGCACGGCTTCTTTCCCGTGCGGCAGAGTCGCGGCTAAGCACAAACCTTCACGCCCGGTCATTCTGGCCGGGCTGTGGCTTACTCTTCGTTGTCATCATGCAGTGGAACAATCAGCATATCGATGTGAATGGTGTTAATCAGCTGACGTGCTGACGACATCAGCTTGCTCCAGAAGTCCTGATGGTGACCACAAACGACCAGATCAACATCATACTGCCGGATAGCATCGACCAGGACCTGGCCCAAATCACCACTGCCGCTCAGCGTTTCAGAAACCGGGTAGCCGGCGCTGGTGGAGAGTTCGGTGAGTGCGGAATGCGTCTCTTCCGAGATGCGTTTTTGCATATCGCCGAGGTTAACGTCGATCAGCCCGGTATAGAGATCGGAATAATTAACGTCGACGTGGATCAGGGAAACTTTGGCGTTGTAAGGGCGGGCCATTGAAACCGCTTTCGCTACCAGCAGTTTACTTTCCGGTGAAAGGTCTACTGCGATCAGAATGTGTTTATAAGACATAACGATACTCCTTCCTTTCGTTGCGGCTGCGTAATCGCCAGCAAATTCGTCTTTGATGCATCATACGGTGAAATCCATTGCTCAGGTATAATACGATGCGGGATGTCACAGAGGCCTTAAGGTTTTGATCCTGCCTCCTGATTTTATTTTCGCTATGCAGTATAGACTGAATTGTTAACAGAATCTGCGTCAGGGCGCGTCCTTTGCGACCGGGATCAAAGTGAAAATTCCTCTTTTTCAACCGAAGCCGTAAACAACGCTGGAACTATTTTAATCAGATCTCCTACACTGTTAATGACAGTGCGCCATGCGCTAATGGCGGGCAGGTGGCTGTAACAAAAAAATTCCGTGGTTTTCAATTCTGTATTTGGCGATTCATCGTGGGAGCCGGGCCGGCTTTATCCTGCGTTACATTCACGTCGATGAATTGTCAGGAGGGGATCATGATCAGCACCATCGCGCTTTTTTGGGCTCTGTGTGTAGTTTGTGTGGTGAATATGGCACGCTACTTCTCTTCGTTACGCGCGCTGCTGGTGGTCCTTCGCGGCTGCGATCCCTTACTCTATCAGTATGTGGATGGCGCGGGGTTTTTTACCTCGCACGGGCAACCCAGTAAGCAGGTTCGTCTGGTACGCTACATTTGGTCGCAGCGCTATCGTGACCATCATGACGATGAGTTTATCCGGCGCTGCGAGCGCGTACGCAGTCACTTTATTCTGACCTCTTCACTCTGTGGGATGGTGGTGATTAGCCTTGTCGGGCTGCTGATTTGGCACTAATAAAAAAAAGGGTGGAAGCCAGGCTTCCACCCTTTTTGTCTCGCTGTGCGTTCGTTACGGCAGGAGCTTAAGCGCTATCCAGTACAGGCCACCTGACAACAATATCGAGACGGGCAGGGTAAAGACCCACGCCAGCAGGATATTTTTAATCGTGCGTCCCTGTACGCCGCCGCCGTCAACCAGCATGGTACCGGCAACGGATGAGGAGAGCACGTGGGTGGTTGATACCGGCATGCCGGTATAGCTCGCCACGCCAATAGAGACGGCTGCCGTCATCTGCGCGGACATCCCCTGCGCGTAGGTCATGCCTTTCTTACCGATCTTCTCACCGATGGTGGTCGCAACGCGTCGCCAGCCCACCATGGTGCCCAGCGACAGAGCCAGCGCGACGGCGAAGATAATCCACACCGGCGCATACTCAACGGTATTGAGCAGGTCACCCTTCAGCTTATTCAGGAAGCGCCGATCGTCCGGCTGCGTTTCTGACAGGCCTGCGGCTTTATCGGCGGTATCTGAGATACACATCAGCAGGCGACGCAGCTGCGCGCGCTGGTCGACGTTCAGCGTATCGTAGCTTTGCAGATTGTTGAGCAGGCCCTGCGCGTGTTTAATCGCCGGCATCGCACGGGCGGCATCGCAGTGGAACTCCTTTGGCCCTCCCGCGTTTTCTTCCGGCGTCGGTACGGCAGGCGGCGTCAGTTGCACAATATGGCTCAGTGAATCAGCATGCTGCTGATAATACTGTTCCAGATGGTTTACCGCGTCGCGGGTGCGGGTGATGTCGTAGCCGGAGGCATTCATGTTGACCACAAAGCCTGCGGGTGCCACGCCGATCAACACCAGCATAATCAGGCCAATGCCTTTCTGACCGTCATTAGCGCCGTGCGAGTAGCTCACGCCGATGGCTGACACAATCAGTGCGATACGGGTCCAGAACGGCGGCTTTTTCTTGCCGTCGAGCTTTTCACGTTCCGCGGGCGTCATATGAATACGACGACGCTTTTTGCTTCCGCTCCAGTAGCGACGCAGGATAAACACCAGGCCGCCCGCCAGCACGAGGCCAACGATGGGGGAGATAACCAGGGACAGGAAGATGTTGATCATTTTCGGGATATTCAGCGCATCGACAACCGACGTGCCGGTCATCATGGCGTTGGTCAGACCAATACCGATAATGGCCCCGATCAGGGTGTGGGAGCTGGAGGCCGGAAGCCCGAAATACCAGGTGCCCAGATTCCAGATAATCGCCGCCAGCAGCATGGAAAACACCATCGCCAGCCCGTGCGCCGATCCAACGTTCAACAGCAGGTCGGTTGGGAGTAAATGAACGATAGCATAAGCAACGCTTAGCCCGCCCAGCAGTACGCCAAAGAAGTTAAATATCCCGGCCATCGCCACCGCCAGTTGCGATCGCATAGCGCGGGTGTAAATCACAGTTGCCACCGCGTTTGCCGTGTCGTGGAAGCCGTTAATAGCCTCGTAAAACAGAACAAAGAGCAGGGCAAGCACCAGTAACAGGCCGGTTTGGTAATCAAGACCAGCAAACAGATGTAGCATAAGCGTTACGCCATTTTTGGAGGACATGAACGCGGCGCATTATCAGCGAGAAACCGCGCCAGGGGAAAGAGAAATATAGACTTTTTTTGAGGTCATCGCGTAAGAAAGGCGGAATAGGGGGGCAAATGTGCTGAAATTTCACTCAGTTACAAAATGTTTCTGTACGGTGCCCTGTTACGCTGGTATCGGTTAGGCCAACTCTCTACAATCAGCGTTTTTGTACGGTCAGGGCGAAATTGTGGAAAAATTTGACGTTATTATCATCGGAGCGGGTGCGGCCGGAATGTTCTGCGCCGCGCAGGCCGGACAACGCGGCAGGCGTGTGCTGCTGCTGGATAACGGCAAAAAGGCGGGCCGTAAAATCCTGATGTCCGGCGGTGGTCGCTGCAATTTCACCAATCTCTATACCGATGCGTCGGCGTATCTCTCTCATAACCCTCATTTCTCTAAATCGGCGCTCGCGCGTTATACCCAGTGGGACTTCATTGACCTGGTCAATCGCTACGACATTGCCTGGCATGAGAAAACCCTGGGTCAGCTATTTTGCGACGATTCTGCACAGCAGATTGTCGATCTGCTGCTGAAAGAGTGCGAGGCGGGGAGCGTCACCCTGCGGCTGCGCAGCGACGTGGAGAGCGTCACGCGTGATGAAGAGGGATATACCCTGCAGGTAAACGGCAGCCCGGTGCAGGCAGGAAAACTGGTGATTGCCTCCGGCGGCCTGTCGATGCCGGGGCTGGGGGCGTCACCGTTTGGCTATAAAGTCGCCGAGCAGTTTGGTCTGAGCGTCTTCCCCACCCGGGCCGGACTGGTGCCCTTCACGCTGCACAAACCCCTTCTCGAGCAGCTGCAAACGCTCTCTGGCGTGGCGGTGCCGTCCGCCATAACCGCCGAAGACGGCACCCTGTTTAAAGAAGCGCTGCTGTTCACCCATCGCGGCCTTTCCGGCCCCGCCGTGCTCCAGCTTTCCAGCTACTGGCAGCCGGGGGAGTTTGTGACCATCGACCTCTCGCCCGAGCGCCCACTTGATGACTTTATCAGCCAGGAACGTGAGGCGCACCCTAACCTGAGCCTGAAAAACAGCCTGGCAAAAGTGCTGCCGCGTCGCCTGGTCGAATGCCTGCAACTGCTGGGTAGCGTACCGGACTGCACGCTGAAACAGCTTAACAGCCGTCAGCAGGCCGATTTGGTTGCTTCTCTGCATCAATGGCGTATCCAGCCTAACGGCACTGAAGGCTACCGCACCGCCGAGGTCACCCTGGGCGGCGTCGATACCCGCCAGCTTTCGTCAAAGACGATGGAGGCAAAGACGGTGTCGGGCCTGTACTTTATTGGTGAAGTGGTGGACGTGACGGGCTGGCTGGGAGGCTATAACTTCCAGTGGGCGTGGGCATCGGCCTGGGCGTGCGCGCAGGCGTTGTGATGAAACCGTAATGGGCGAGGCTTCCCCCGCCCGGATCCGTTACATAATTCCGGCAACAGACTTAGCCAGCTGCGCTTCCAGCACCGGCTTTGCTTCCTCAAACTTCAGGTTAACTTTGTTGGCATTAGAGACCACGCGGGTCTGATACTTCATCCGGTTACCTTCTTCGCTGCTGGTCTGGATCTTCACGCCCGCATTGCCCTGACGCAGCACCCCGAGGTTATCCGTCGTGACCGCAGCCTTGCTGCGTTCGCTAATCTGCAAATCGGTGACCATGGTGTAGTTGACGTCTTCAACCAGCGCGTCCGCAGCAAGGCCAACCAGACCCACCGCCAGACCCACACCCAGCGCCGCGCCGCTGGAGTTACTGTTATAAGCGGTAATTCCCGCGCCGAGCGCCGCGCCGGTCGCCGCACCCTCATAGCCTTTACCCAGCAGGCCCTGTGCTTCACGCAGGTCCATTTTATCGGCCTTCAGGACGTTTGCCTGAATCCAGTAGTAAGCCGCATCGGGTGAGGAAGTCACGGTGTAGCCTTTGTTACGCAGATCCTGCGCCAGCAGGGTTTGCAGGTCGCTCATATCCTTGTCAGAGGTGTTACGCACCTGAATGTAGACGGTTTTATCTGAAGAGGGCTCAAGCCAGACGGTCTGGCTCATCTGCGTCTTTACCTCAAGGTTACGCTTTTTGATGGCGGTACCCATGGCGCTACAGCCGGAGAGCACGAGACAGGAAGCGACCAGAGCCACCACCAGTTTTTTTTGGTTTTTCATCTAAAAAATCCTTGTAAAAAACGGGGCATGCACGCCCCGAAGTACCACAGAGTCAGTGAGTTATCAGGCAGGGAGGAGATAATTTCCCCCTCCGGCTGTATGACGGAAGGGTTATCGGCCGAAAGACGGAATACTTAACGCTTTTTAACGGGTCCGAGACTCTCATCCTGCCCCGTTATTGCCGCACATACGATTGCGGTTGGAGCGACTCTGGCGATCAATAACGTCAGGGAGTATGAGCAGGCGGCAGCATGACTGATTTGCAGCCAGCAGTGCTGTTTAGTCCTCTTGCTCAAAAGTAAACATAATCGGCAAAAATGATATCGCGGCTAGCCCTTTACGATGCGTCAGAACTGTTCAGCTTCTGCTTTAACTTATCCATAAACTGGCTATCAAATGTTTGCGCATCACGACGGGTATAGGGTGTTGAATTGGCTGAAGAAGAGGAAACGTTATCATTTAGCTCGTTACTCTCTAGCTTTTGCGACAAATCGCTTTTCATCTGGTCATTGATAAATTGTCCATACCGCCGTCCCGATAGTGGTGAGCTGGCATTATCGGGCGAGCTTTCCTGGGAGTGAAAGCTCGATGCCTCTGTGGGCGATCCCGTTCCGTCCTGCGGTAACTCGGGGTTATTTGCCGGATCCTGCATCCAGTGGTCCTCGTGAAAATGGCGGAACTCTTCCTTAGTGAACTTGAACTGATGGCCTGAAGGTACGACAGCGGGGGAGGAGGGTGGAACCCTGGGCTCTGGCGCTTTTCTTTTGCCAGACCTGCCAAAAGTGTTCATTACACTCTGGCGCGTCCTGGCACCAAAAACGGTGGCGTGTGCAGCGGGCAGGGCCGTCATGCGACTTTTGTAATCTCCCTTAGCAACGTATGTATCAGCGAGCTTACTTGCCATTTGTCTGTGCAGAGTCTGATTCTGGAATCGTTTGAGATCCTTATTGAGCGCTTTTGCTTCAGCTTCGGGATCCTGCTTAGCCGCATGCTGCAATTTCAGCGAGTCAGAGGTAGCGGCGGAATTATTGTCAGGCTGGTGTGCCTTTATTTCAGGCAGAGAGCGCGCATTCTGGATCACCACCATTTTAATGCTGCCCGCCTCACTCTCAAAAAAACGCTCCTCAAAGAAGGCCAGCGCTTCCAGTTCGAGCTGATCATTATGCGGAATGAAGTTTGCCAGCAGCATGCCTTTACGGCCATCAAGGGTCGTGGCGAAGCCGAACTGCGAAACCGGTTTCTCCCTGACGGGATTTTTCTTAAAGCTACCGTTATCCAAAGCCCTGGAGGCGGAAGAAGCCAGGGACTTATCAGTCTCAGAGCCGCTTGCTTGCAGACGAGAAAGATAGTCATGACTGCGTGAGGTGAGCTGATTTTTAAGATTATCTGCTGATGAATGGGCTGAACCTGTCATCCCGGAGGCCGCCATTTTACCTTTAGAGGTGGTCTTTGGTTGATGAATAGAGGCGGAAGAGGGTGGACGTTCAATCTGCATAGTCATGCCTTGTCAAAATGGATAATAAGCTTAATTAGTGTTCAACCGCTGCGTCAGGTTCCATGACAAAACGGGTCTGGCTATTTTCCATGGCGATTCAAACCCTTAAATGCATTTAAAAATTTCCTCTACGCCTGTCATACGCTTTCATTCTACAGGTCCAGAATAAGGTTCGGCGAATGGCTGCGCGAGCAGCAGAGGGCAATTTGCTGAACCGGCGCGGCTTTTTCCTCTGCCGACTGTACCGTATCACGGTGATCGACAGCGCCGGCAATGACGCCGGTCAGGCAGGCGCCGCACATCCCCATTTCGCAGGAGAGCGGCACGCTAATGCCATTTTCCTGTAGCACGCAGGCGATGCTCTTGTCGGCGGAAACCGGCCAGCACTGGCCGCTGCTGGCGAGCGTGACGGTAAAGGCAGCGTCGGGGTGTTCAGCGGCGGGCAGAGAGGGGGCAAGAAAGGCCTCCGAATGCATACGCGACTCCGGCCAGCCCTGTTCAGCCGCAACACGGCGCATATGATCCATAAACCCTTCCGGCCCGCAGAGGTAGAGATGCCGATCCCCGTCAGCCGATAACAGCTCCGGCGGCAGATGTCCGCGTGGGCTATGCCCCTCGCTGCTGTACCAGATATGGCAGCGGCCATGGCGGAACGTGCGGCTTAGCTCGCGCACGAAGGCCGCGTTGTGCTTCTCACGCACGTAGTAATGCAGCACAAATGGCGTGGCAGAAGCCTCAAGCGCTTCGACCATGGCGAAAAGCGGCGTGATACCTATTCCCGCCGCGACAAGGATAGCCTCACCGCCCGCCGCCAGGGGGAAGACGTTTCTCGGCGGGGAGACGGTGACCACCTGTCCGGGCCGCAGACTGTCGTGAATATAGCGGGATCCCCCACGGGAGTGGCTGTCGCGGGCCACGCAGATCACATAGCCTCGCTCGCCGCACCCTGGGCCGGTCAGCGAATACTGACGGGTAATGCCGTTATCCAGGTGCAGATCGATATGTGCGCCTGGCTGCCACTCCGGCAGCGGCTGACCGTCTTCTGCGACGAGGTGGACCGCCAGGTTATTGCGTCCCTGACGGATGAGTGCATCGACGACAACCCGTAGCCTGTTCATTATTGCTTCCCCTCAGACCAGAAAGAATTCACCAAACCCCATCTTTTTCAGCCCACGACGGTAGGCAATGGAGCTGCGATCGGCAGGAATATGGGCCTCAAGCGTCAGGTCGAGCGGCAGGCGCTCGGGGCGCTGCGTTTCCACCATCAGCCGGTCCTCTTCAAAGACGCGATGATTAAAGGCGTGAACCTCCTCAACGGGAATATGCAGATCGAAATTGCGGGCGATCGGCGCAAACATGCGCGTTTTACGTGCCGAAACCGGCGAGGCGGCGTTCATAATCACCAGCCGCGCTTCGCCAGGGAAATGGATGGTCAGCGTGGCGGTGAAGGGCAGATGCATCTCAAAGTGCCGCAGCCAGCTAAACCCCTCCGGGGCGCGAAAGTCGGAGCTGGCCGGATAGTTACCCACCGTGCTCCAGTAATCGACCGTAAAACCGTGCGCCGTTTCAACCGGGATATAGGCTGGCACCACCTGATTGTTGGGGTCGGCAAAGGTGTCGGTATGGATCCACGCAAAGTGCGCCACGTCGAGAAACCCCTCCACCTGCCGTCCGGCAAAACCCTCTACGTCGAACGGTGGGCAGGTGATCTGCTGAAAACCGTCATCGAGCCAGTGAGGCATCTCCGGTAGTGGGGCCAGGCTGCCCTCTTCGGGCGCCAGGCAGACCCAGATCAGCCCGTAACGCTCTTCCACCGCGTAGGGGGTGAGGTTGAGTTTGGCCGGTATCGGCTGATCGGGGCTGGACGGGATGCGATTACAGCGGCCATTTTCACCAAAGCGCAGCCCGTGATAAGGGCAGATAATTCCCTCCTCGTCACTGAAACCCAGCGTCAGGGGCACGCCACGGTGCGGGCAGACGTCCCTGGCCGCCACAACCTGGCCTTTCACGCGGTAAAGCACCAGCTGCTCATCCAGCAGCACCGCTTTGGTCGGGGCGGCGCTGACGTCGCAGGTGCGCGCGACGGGATGCCAGTGGCGGGCAAGGCGCAGCCAGTCATCTGGCTCAAACGTACAGTGTGCGGGGGGCGTTGGGTTCATAGCGCATTTTCCTGTCGGTGGCTCACAGTATGTCGGCGACGTTGGCTGACGGTGTTATTGTCAGTTCATTCTGTGCGGATAAGGGTGTTGCAATCCATCAGCAAATATTCACTATGGTGTTGCAAAAAAGTTTACAGGAGCGGCTATGAGCCCATTTTCTCGCTTTGCTATCTACTTTGCCGAAGTGGCTAAAAGCGGCAGCCTCAGAAAGGCCGCGGAAAAACTTCACGTTTCCGCTTCGGCGATCAACCGACAGATCCTCCAGGCGGAAGCCGCCTTTGGTACGCCGCTCTTCGAGCGCCTGCCCGAGGGGCTGAGGATGACCACCGCCGGGGAACTGCTGTATGACAATATCCTGCGCTGGCAGCGGGAGTTCCGCGTCACCCGCCAGCGTTTTGACGATATTTTAGGGCTGAAGCGGGGGCATGTGAGCATCGGGATGATTCAGGCGCTTAACGAAGGCTGCATGGCCGATGCCCTGGCGAACATCGCATCAGCTCACAGCGGGCTGAGTCTGGACCTGACGGTGGGTGACAGCCTGACCATCAGCCAGCGTATCCGGCAGTCGGAAATTGATTTTGGGCTGATCCTCGATCCGCAGGGGCAGGGCGGGCTGGAGGTGGTTGCCTTTACCGAGCTGGAGATGGGCGTGGTGATGCTGCCTGACCACCCACTCAAAGACCGCGAGGCGCTTTCCCCCGCCGAGCTGAGCGGCGAAAGGCATATTCTGCCTGGCGAACCGCTGGTGGTGCATGAGCGGGTCCGATCGCTCTATCGCTATCATAACTTCGCGCCCGAAAATGCCATCGTCTGCAATGATATCAGGCTGATAAAATCGCTTATCAAACAAGGCGGTAGCGTCTGCGTTCTCAGCCTGCTGGACGTGCTGGAGGAGATCAGGCATCGTCAGCTCAGCTTTGTTTCGCTGAAGGGTAAGCATATCAGGCCGCTAACGCTGGCTCTCTGTATTGCTCCTTCACGCCAGCTTTCCCGGGCGGCGCAGATGGCGATAAAAGCGATGGCCGCAGCGATTGAAAATATGGCAGTTGGAGGGAGACACGCAGTGAATTAAATTGATAATGCCAATGATAGTGATTACCATTCGCGAACAAAAAATAACGTTCGCCTGTGCAACTCATCTTATGAAATCACTTTTATTGGTTCGCTCTGCTTTTCATCGCCTCACCGGGATACCCTGTTTCATCGTGCTGACTGCGCTGCCCTGCAGCGGAGTCGCGGTCGCGGAAGAAAACAAAGATCCTACGCTAACCGTTACCGCCGATGCCGCCAGCCAGACCGGCAGCTACGTGGAAGATAGCGCCACCACGGCCACCCGCACGGCTGCACCACGCAGTGAAACGCCGCAGTCCGTTAGCGTGGTCACCCCGCAGGTCATCAGGGACTATCAGGTCAAAAGCGTCAACGACGCGGTTAAGTTTGTCAGCGGCGTCACTCAGGGGAACACCCTTGGCGGCACCGAGGATGGCTTCGTTAAGCGCGGCTTCGGCGCGAACTCCGACGGCTCCATTTTTCTTGACGGCGTACGCAGTAATCAGGGGCTGTCGATGGACGCCACCATCGATCGCGTCGAAGTGTTAAAAGGGTCGGCTTCGCTGCTCTACGGTATTCTTAATCCGGGCGGGGTAATCAACCTGGTCAGTAAAAAACCGCAGTATGAGTGGAACACGCACGTCAGCGGGGAAACCAGCAGCTTTGGCGGGGGGACCGGCGGGGTGGACGTTACCGGCCCGCTGGGAAACGGCTTTGCCTTTCGGCTGATCGCCGAGCGCCAGCGCGAAGATTACTGGCGCAACTTCGGCGTTAATGAACATACGCTAGTCGCGCCCTCACTCAGCTGGTTCGGCGAAAAAGCGTCGTTCAATATCAGCTATGTTGAATATAAATATGACGTGCCCTACGATCGCGGCACCGCGTTTATCAACAGGAAACCGGTCAACGTACCCTATAACCAGCGGCTGGATGACAGCGCCAACCACGCGTGGGGAAAAAATAAGCGGCTGAACGTCAACTACGCCTGGGCACTGGATGATACCTGGGACACCCACCTCAACTACGCCTGGATGCAGCGCCGCTATGACAGTAACGAGGTCAGAGCGACGGCGATTAATACCACCACCGGCATTGTTTCCCGTCGCGCCGACGCCAACCGCGGCTTTAACCACCAGACCACTTACCTGTCCTGGGATATCGGCGGCAGCCCCACCTTGTGGAACAGGCAGCACGATCTGATGCTGGGGGTGGACTACGAGCAGAACGAAACCTATAAAGCCCGCTCGTACCGGGGCAAAGTCTCTAAAACCTTCAATATGTACGATCCGGTCTATGGTGAGGAGCCGGTGCTGAACAGCAGCACCTATGCGGATCCCGTCAGCAACATTCGCACCAACCTCTACAGCCGTTCCCTCTTTGCGAAGGACAGCATTCACCTCACTGATCAATGGATCGCGGTGCTGGGCGGTCGCCTCCAGCGCTACACCCAGACGGCCAGCCATGGCGTTGACAACCCGGCCACCACCCTTAACGATCGCGGCGATGCCTTCTTACCGCAGATGGGGCTGGTCTATAAAGTGCTGCCTGACGTTTCGCTTTACGGCAGCTACAGCCGCTCTTTTACCCCCTCGACTCAGACGGACGATAACGGCAATGTCGCCTCGACCGAGAAAGGTGCGACGTGGGAAGTGGGCGCGAAGTGGCAGGCCATGCCTGCGCTGTCTGCCACGCTGGCGCTGTACCGGATTGATGAAAAGGATATGTCGGTGTTTATCAACGGCGTGACGCGTGACATTCCTAAAGCACGCTCAACCGGGGCAGAGCTTGAGGTCAACGGCGAGCTGGCAGAGGACTGGAACCTGATTGCCACCTACAGCTACGACAAAACCGAAATTGTTGAGGACGGCGTCAATCCTGAAAACGTCGGTAACCGCCTGGTCAACGCGCCGCGCAATATGGGCAGCCTTTATCTCAGCCACGCCATGCGCTTCTCCTGGCTACCGGGCGAACTTCGCGTGGGCGGCGGTGGCCGCTACGTCGGCAGCCGGGCGGGTGATCCTGAGAACAGCTTTACTATGCCGGACTATACCGTGGCCGATGCGTTTATCGCCTGGGACAGCAGGCTGGTGGGTAAACATACCCAGCTCAAGCTGAATATCAACAACCTGCTAAACAAACGCTACTACGAGTCCAGTGCGGGCAACCTGCGGGTGATCGAGGGCGAGCCGAGAGTGGTCTATGTGCAGGCATCGGTAGATTTCTGATCGCTTTCCAGAGTGCGCAATGAGAAAACGTTTATTTCTGCTGCTGATGCTGATCAGCAGCCTGGCCCAGGCCAAAACCATTACCGATATTTTGCAGCGCAGCGTGGTCATCCCTGACGATCCCCAGCGAATTATTGTGGGGGAAAGTCGGATGATTTATACCCTGGCGCTGGTTGAGGAGGGCAATCCGGCGAAGCGTGTGGTGGGCTGGCCCGGAGATCTGAAAAAGCTGGACAGCCAGAACTGGGCGCGGTACACCGCTGCCTTTCCGGAGATTAACGCCATCCCGGTGATTGGTCAGGCGAATTACGGTCAGATCAGCGTGGAAAAGGCGATCGCCCTGAAGCCAGACCTGGTCATTCTGCCGGTATACGCCAAAAAAGGGAGCAATCACGATGACGTTCAGGCTCAGCTGACCCGTGCGGGTATCCCGGTGATTTATATTGATACGCGCGTTAACCAGCTCGCCAATACCGTCCCCAGCCTGAAGATCCTCGGCCAGGCCCTTAATGACAGCGCGAAGGCCGGGCGCTTTATTGCTTTTTACCAGCAGCATATGCAGCAGATCAGGCAGAGGTTGGATCAGGCGCAGCCAGAACGGCCCGGCGTTATGCTACAGCTGCATATCGGACGGCGGGAAACCTGCTGTACCACGGTTAGCCACGGCAATCTGGCCGATCTCATCACCTATGCCGGGGGAAATAACATTGCGGCAGGGCGGTTTGCCAGCGTCTTCGGGCAGCTCAGCCCGGAGGCGATCGTTACGGCCAATCCGACGCTCTGGCTGGCCACCGGCATGGCGGGGCCGGGACAGAAGAATCAGCTGCAGCTTGGCCCTGACGTTAGCGCCGGTCAGGCAAGGGCGAGTTTTTGTCAGGTGCTGAGCCGCGATCCCATCGTCTCCCAGCTGTCGGCGGTGCGCAGTGGCAGGACGCTGGCGGTGTGGCACAATTTCTATATGAGTCCCTGGCATTTGCTGGATGTAGAGATCTTCGCGAAATTCTTCCATCCCCAGCTGTTTAGCGATCTGGATCCGCAGCGAACCCTGGATGAAATGAACCGTGACTTCCTGACGGTGCCACAGACCGGAACCTACTGGACGACCGCGCAGTAACAGACCAAAAAAAACTGCACCTTACTCAGTTGGCAAACCAACCTTTGGGGTGCAGTCTGTGTTAAGCGCTTACTGCGCTTACTGCGCTTCGGCGTGGTTTACTCGTTGATATTCGGATGCTGGTTGATCAGGTGTTTACGCTTCTCTTCCAGCTCGGCAATCTGCTCGCTGATATCACCGATTTTAGTCTCGATGTTATCGTGATGCTCCTGCAACAGCTCTTTTGCCTCGGCCATATCAGAGGCCGCCGGCGTGGCACCGCGCAGTGGCATATTCGCCGTCTCTTTCATCATGATACCGGTTACCAGGCCCACAATGGCAACAATCATCAGATAATAGGCAGGCATATAGAGGTTGTTGGTCGCTTCAACCAGCCAGGCGGCCAGCGTTGGCGTCAGACCCGCCACCAGGATAGAGATGTTAAAGGCACTGGCTAAGGCGCTGTAGCGGATGTGCGTAGGGAACATCGCGGGCAGCGACGAGGCCATCACCCCGGTAAAGCAGTTAAGCACCACCGCCAGAATCAGCAGACCGGCAAAAATCAGCGGCATCACATTACTGTTAATCAGCATAAAGCAGGGAATGGACAGACACAGCAGCGCAATACTACCGATTATCACAAAGGGACGACGACCAAATTTATCGCTCATCAGGCCCATAATCGGTTGAATAAACAGCATACCAATCATAATGGCAATGATGATCAGCACCCCGTGATCTTCAGAGTAGTGAAGATTGTGGGTGAGGTAGCTTGGCATGTACGTCAGCAGCATGTAATAGGTGACGTTGGTGGAGAGCACCAGACCGATACAGGCCAGCAGGCTTTTCCAGTGTTTGGTCGCAATCTCTTTAAACGAAACTTTAGGACCGTCAGCCAGCCCTTCACGATCGCCCTGCTCAAGCTTTTCAACGTGCTGCTGGAAGGCCGGTGTTTCTTCCAGCGCGCTACGCAGGTAAAGCCCGACAAGACCCAGCGGCAGGGCGACGAAGAACGGCACGCGCCAGCCCCATTCCAGAAACCTGGCCTCGCCAATAACCGTTGATATCAGCACGACGAGGCCGGCACCCAGCACAAATCCTACAATTGAGCCGAAGTCCAGCCAGCTGCCCATAAAGCCGCGCTTGCGGTCCGGGGAGTATTCGGCAACGAAAATGGATGCACCGGTGTATTCGCCCCCGACGGAAAAGCCCTGGGCCATTTTACACAGCAGTAGCAGAACAGGTGCCCAGATGCCGATGGAGGCATGGGAGGGGATCAGGCCAATACAGAAGGTACTGACCGACATAATAATGATGGTAATGGAAAGGATCTTCTGGCGGCCATATTTGTCACCCAGCCTGCCAAAAAACAGTCCACCCAGCGGACGGATAAGAAAAGGTACCGAGAAGGTCGCCAGTGCGGCAATCATCTGTACGCCCGGATCGGCGCCGGGGAAGAACACCTGACCCAGCGCAAAGGCGACAAATCCGTATACCCCAAAGTCGAACCACTCCATCGCGTTACCCAGCGAGGCGGCGGTAATAGCCTTGCGTAACCTGGCATCATCAATGATCGTTACGTCTTTTAAGCCCATTGGCTTAACACGCTTCCTACGTAGCTTCATAAAACCCCTGTAATAGTCTGTTTCCCAGTTAGAATTCTCCCATAAACCGTCTGAAATGAACGAATTACAGCGGTTCAGGGTACAAATTATCTGTGGTCTATAGCCAGGCAGAAAGTGAAAAGCGGCGGGTGGAAACGTCTATCAACCCGCCCTTTTCTGTTATCAGTATATCGTTTTCTGGTCGCGTAACATAATTTCTGACGGGATCCCACGCGGCTTAACCACATAATCGGCCCGTGAGATCGTCGCGAACGCGGTCAGATTTATAGCGGATAAGGCGGGGCTGGGTTTGTGCTCTGCAACCACGCCATCAGCGCACTGCTGGTCATCGGGTGAGCAAAGAGATAACCCTGAATATGGATAACGCCGCGTGCTTTAAGGTAGTCGAGCTGGACCGGCGTTTCGACGCCTTCTGCGACAATTTTAAGCCCCAGCTTCTGGCTAAGGTTAATAATCGCATCCAGAATCGGCGCTTCACCCCCGGCAAACTCGATGGCGCTAACAAAGCCGCGATCCACCTTGAGGTAGTCCAGCGGAAAGGTCTGGAGATAGCTCAGCGCACAGTGCCCGGTGCCGAAGTCATCAATCGCGATACGAATGCCTTCCGCACGCAGCTGGTGCAGCTTCTTCACCACGTCATCGCCATCGGAGATCAGGCTCCGCTCGGTCAGTTCCAAAGTGATATTCAGCTTTTGGGCAGCAAGCTGCGCGGCAAAGCCGCGGATATCCTGCACAAAATCGGGGTGCTGAAGATGTTCAGCCGCTACGTTGATCCCAAGGTGGAATCCAGGCGGTACGTGCCAGTGCTGGACATCTCTGATAATCAGCGTCAGCAGATGCCGCGTTAGCGGCACAATCATCCCCTCTGACTCTGCGGCGCTGATAAAGCGGTCCGGCTTTGCCCAGCGGCCATCCGGCAGCTGCCAGCGCATCAATGCTTCCGCCCCGCCGTAGCGGTTGGTTTCAAGATTAAACAGCGGCTGGTAATTAACGGAGAACTCGTCACGCGCAATGGCGCGGCGGATCAGGTCGCCGTAGGAGAGCCGCCGTTTAAGCCAGTTGCTGGTCACCGTCATGAGCAGGAGCGACAGGATGAGCGCCATCGGCAGGAAGGTATACAGTCCCTGTCGCCAGGTATAGGCGGTATCCGCAGGCGGCGAGGTCACACTAACGACGATAGGGTAACGTTTGGAGGTCGCGGTATAGGTGTTGGCGTGAATAAACCCCTCGCCCGCGCTGGGGATGTTGCCGCGCGTAATGCGAAATCCGCCGCCGAACTGAATGGCGATACGGTAGCCATGGCTTTTACCTACTGCGTTCATAAAATCGTGAAGGTACTGGCCATCGACCAGGGCAAAGCTGCTGGAGCCCTCCGGCCCGTCGCGGACAAAGATCACCGCCGGACGATCCCTGACGCTATAGGTGCCCGCCAGAGAGAGGACCCAGGAAGTCCTCCGGTTTTCAGGCGGCGGACGCTGAAGCAGGATTGTAATATTGCCCTGCTTGCTGCCGAATGCGGAGGAGCAGGTGATGGTATCGTGCTGGATAGTGCCTACGGAGCGGAAATAGGGGTAGATAGCCGAAAAGCGCTGGAGTCGATCGTTAATCTCTTCACAGGGTTTTCCGGAGAACTGCTGTAGCTGGGCAATCATCTTCCAGGCATGATCGCTGATGGCCTCGGACTGGTTTAACAGCATTTCGGCGGTGACGGCCTGCTGGCGCTGGATAATCTGCGTGGCTTCGATACCGGTAAAAACAAGACAGAGCAGCAAAGGCAGCAGGCCCGCCAGTGTCAGGTAAAGTCCCTTACGTTCACGTCCCTTTAATAAAAGAGAGTCCATATCGTCTTCCTGTTTTCACCCAATTTTATACGCACGGTTGGCGGTAAAATAGCATGTCCGCTGTGCCGACAGATAAATATTGGCGGGCAGTGGAAAAATAAACTTTGTGCATATTCCTTAGTCAATATTATGCAGTTTATTGTCATATTCATTATTTCCCCGGTATTTTCTCCTGTGCCAGGATGCCCTGTCCGCGGCCCGTCCGCGTTTAACAGGTCAGGAGAAAAATGAATGGCAGAGGTTACCGAACTGAATGCGGCAACGGGTCTGCGAGCCCGTATTTCCGATGCGGAGTGGCGAGCACGCGTTAAACTGGCGCAGTGCTATCGCCTGGCGGCAAAATTGCGCTGGACGGATCATATTTATACTCACTTCTCCCTGCGCGTACCGGGTGAACTCCCGCATTTCCTGATCAACGCTTACGGCCAGACCTTTGATGAGATTACGCCTGAAACGCTGGTCAAAATTGATATTGATGGCGAAATTATCGACGATCCTACCGGGTCGGGGATCAATCCTGCGGGTTATGTGATCCACAGTGCGATTCATCGCGCCCGCCCGGAAACCCACGCCGTCCTGCACACCCATACTGCGGCGGGCATAGGCATAGCGGCTCAGCAGCAGGGGCTGTTGATGATCTCCCAGCACAGCACGCGCTTTCACCGCCGTCTTGCCTATCACGATTATGAAGGGATTGCGCTGGATCTCGATGAGCAGCAGCGCATCGTGGCCGATTTGGGCGATCTCAACGCGCTGATCCTGCGTAATCACGGTCTGCTGACCTGTGGCCGGGATCTGGAGGAAGCGTTTTACAATCTCTACTATCTGGAGCGGGCGTGCGTTGCGCAAATAGCCGCACAGTCCGGCGGGGCTGCGCTGAGTATTATCCCGGATGCGGTAGCGGAAAAGGCCGCGCTGGCGTTCGATAATGGCATCAGAAACAAAAAGTATCTCCTGCACTGGGATGCTTACGTCCGTCAGCTACAGCGAAACGCACTCTGACAGGGGAAAGAGACACCATGTATAAATCGCTATTGACGGCTTTACTGCTCTGCGTTTCCGTTACTGCCAGCGCGGCAGAGGATCTCTCCGGCGTCACGCTGGTGCTGGGCGATCAGGCCCGTAATTTGCGTTCGCTGGTGGAGGCATCCGGCGCGATGAAAGGTGCGTCTTATCACTATCGCTGGGCCAATTTTCAGGGCGCGGCACCGCTCTTTGAAGCGCAGCGGGCGGGGGCGGTTGATACCTCTTACGCCGGAGACCTGCCGGTACTGATGGCTGCCGCTGGCGGGGTGGATCTTAAAATCATCGCAACCAACGTGGGAGACGCGGGATCTAACGGGCTGATTGTCCCGGCCGATTCTCCTGTCCACAGCGTGAGGGATCTGGCAGGGAAAACCGTTGTCGTTTCCTCGGCGCGCGGCAGCATTTCGCAGCATTTGCTCTATGGCGCGTTGCAGGAGGCGGGCATCAAAAGAGAGGCGGTCCCGGTTCGCTTTGTCCTGCCCGTTGACGCCAGCGCGGCGTTTAACTCCGGTCAGATTGCGGCCTGGGCCACCTTCGATCCCTATCTGGGCATCGCCGAACAGCACGGCGCACGCCTGCTTCGCGACAGTAAAGGGCTGACGACCGCACTGTCATTTGTGACCGCCACCGACAGCTCGCTAAAAGATCCCCTTAAGCGGCTGGCTATTGCCGACTTTGCCCGCCGACTGGCGAAGGCGCGGGCCTGGGGAATTGCGCATCCCGACGACTATAATCAGGTTTATGCTGCGCTTACCCGTCTTTCACCGCAGGCGTCGGCACCGATCACGGCGCGGATTTCTCACGGCATAAGGCCGGTCTCCGCAGAGGATATTAAGAAAGTACAGGGCGTCTCCGATCTGTTCTCTTCGCTGGCGATCCTGCCGCAGAAGGTGGACGTACAGGCGATTACCGATACCAGCGTCTTTGAGGCCCGGCCACAGTGAATTGCGGTTTTTTTATCGTTGATCGGGCGGCCCGGTCCGGTCATCCTCAGGGGTAGACCGGAGCGGTGAGTGATCATGGCAACCGGTTCAGGGTACGCGTTAGCTATCGCTGTAAAAGAGTTGTTGAAGCGCAACCTCAACGCCGCGAACCTCTGCCAGTCCTTTAAGCCGACCAATGGCAGAATAGCCGGGGTTGGTTTTTTTATGCAGGTCGTCCAGCATCTGATGCCCGTGGTCGGGCCGCATGGGAATAGGGCGGCTATCACCCTCCCGACGACGGCGCTGCTCCTCGGCCAGAATAGCCTTAACCACGCCCACCATGTCCACGTCGCCACCGAGGTGTGCGGCCTCATGAAAGCTTTTCGGGTTGTCTTCGCGCTGCGTGGAACGTAAATGCGCGAAATGGATCCGATCGGCAAAGGTCGCGGCCATGTTGACCAGATCGTTATCAGCCCGAACCCCAAGCGATCCGGTACAGAAGGTGAAGCCGTTATGACGGCTGTCTACCGCCTCCTTCAGCCACTGGAGATCTTCCTGGGTGGAAACGATGCGCGGCAGGCCGAGCAGCGATCGCGGTGGATCGTCCGGATGCACCGCCAGCCTGATGCCTGAAGCTTCCGCGACCGGCACAATCGCCCGCAGAAATTCTGCCATGTGCTCACGCAGTTTGGCTTTATCGATCCCCTCATACTGCGCAAGCTGCGCCTGAAACTGCATCAGCGTATAGCCCTCTTCCGCACCCGGCAGACCGGCAATGATATTGCGGGTTAGCGTTTCCACATCCTCAGGGGTCATCGCGGCGAAGTAGCGAGCAGCCTGCTCCCGTTCCTGCGGATCGTAATCCTGCACGGCACCGGGGCGTTTGAGTATGTGCAACTCAAATGCGGCAAAGGCCGTATCATCGAAGCGCAGCGCTTTGGCCCCGCACGGCAGTGGCCAGGCGAGGTCGGTCCGCGTCCAGTCCAGCACCGGCATAAAGTTGTAGCAGACGGTATCTATCCCACAGTTGCCCAGATTTCGCAGAGATTGCTGATAGTTAGCGATAAAACGCGGGTAATCGCCGCGATGCGTTTTGATCGACTCATGAACAGGGATGCTTTCCACCACTGACCACACCAGGTTTTTCTCTGCCAGAAGCGCCTGGCGGGCTTTGATCTCCTCTACGGGCCAGACATCGCCATTGGGAATATGGTGCAAGGCCGTCACAATGCCGGTGGCGCCAGCCTGCCGTGCATCATCCAGCGAAACGGGGTCGTTCGGGCCATACCAGCGCCACGTATGTTCCATGTTCAGCTCCTGTATCATCGAAGAGTTAAGGAAGAAAGCCGCGAAACACAGCATAAAGCGCAACGGCAAAGGATGCCGTGATGACGATCGCAGTGGGCAGGTAAGAAGCGCCTGAAGGGTTACTTCAGGCGGACGGTACGAGGCCTGCCGTTGCCAAGTAAAATCGCCAGCTTGCTGCCGCCCGGTGTCGTTTCCATCAGGATTTTACAGACGCAGGTCAGCGGAACCGACAGCAGCATACCGATCGGCCCCAGCAGCCAGCCCCAAAATATCAGCGACAGGAACACCACCAGGCTGGAGAGTCCCAGGCCCTTCCCCATAATCCGCGGTTCCAGCATATTGCCCAGCACCATATGAATAACGGTAAACAGTGCGGCGACCAGTGCGGCGTCAAAAGGCGTGTTAAGCAATAAAGCCTGAAGCAGAGGGGGGATACCGGCAATCACCGGACCGATATTAGGAATAAAGTTGAGCACAAAAGCCACCACGCCCCACAGCAGCGCAAACTTGATGCCCAGCAGCAGCAGCACCAGCCAGACCGCAATACCCGTTATCAGGCTAAGTAACGTTTTCAGCGCCAGATAGTGCGTCACGCCTTTCAGTGCCTTATGCAGGCCGGCAATGCGAATTTTCGGGTTAACCAGGGCGAAACGCAGCTTATAGGGCAGATGATGAACTTCAAACAGCATAAAAACGACCGTCATAAACAGCAGCACGGTCCCGGTCATTGCACCGGAAAATTGACTTAGCAGGGTACCGGCCAGATTCATCATCGAGCTGGGATCGAGACGTTCAATAATGCGGTCGGTAGAAAGATTAATATGAAAGGGTGCGGCAAAATGCTGCAGGATAGCGAGTTTTTGCGCCATCTGACTGCGGATCTGCGGGTAAATATCGCTGAAATCATTGATTGAACCGGCAATCATTGCCACCAGCAGTGCAATAATAACCAGCATGGCCAGCGTCACCAGCGTAATCGCCAGGCCGCGTCGGACCCCGTGCCGCATCAGTATCGTTACCAGCGGATTCAGCACTATCGCCAGAAACAGTGCCAGCAGAAAGGGTACCAAAATTTCTGAGGCCGCTTTGATCCCGGCCAGAATGACGACCAGCATGGCCATTTTCAGCAGCATATTCTGCCCTATCTTCTCCTGCTGCAGCTCGCTCATGGCTTCTCCGGGCAATAATATTGATACAAAGCTTAGCGCCTTTACCGGCTAACTTGCTGAATTTAAGAAAGTTCGCAGTACTTAGCACGTTTATTGACCGTTAATGTGTATCGGCAGTGGCCTTTTCGCGTCAGTCAGGCTCTTTTTCTGACTTACGCTGGCCCCTTTGAGGCTGGTTGCTGACTCCCTTAAAGCCTGGTTTAGGGGGAGCAACAGACAGAGGAGTGATCTTCGCCGTTAAAACCAGGTATAGTGCAACCTTGTGCTTTTCCTGAAAGGGTATCGCTTTCCATGCCTGAACAACCCGGAGCGGAGGCGGCCCCTAACGCTTTTCGCCTGAATCTGCGTATTATCTCCGTCGTGATGTTCAACTTTGCCAGCTATCTGACCATCGGGTTGCCGCTGGCCGTTTTGCCCGGCTATGTACATGATGTCATGGGCTACAGCCCTTTCTGGGCAGGACTGGTTGTCAGCCTGCAATATTTTTCCACGCTAATCAGCCGGCCTTATTCCGGGCGCTTCGCCGATCGGTGGGGCGCTAAAAGAGTGGTCATCATCGGGCTTTGCGGCTGCTTTCTGAGCGGAATTTTCAGTCTGCTGGCGGCGCTGGGCGCAGGGATCCCCATTCTGAGCCTGCTCCTGTTATGCGTTGGCAGAGTGATTCTGGGGGTTGGACAAAGCTTCGCCGGGACTGGCTCAACGCTCTGGGGGGTCAGCGTGGTTGGCTCGCTGCATATTGGGCGAGTGATCTCCTGGAATGGTATTTTCACCTACGGGGCTATGGCGGTGGGTGCGCCGTTGGGCGTGGCAATCTATCGCTGGGGCGGCCTGCTGCTGCTGGCCTCGGTGATCGCTGTTATCGCCTTTGTGGCGATTGTGCTTGCGCTGCCGCGAGCGAGCGTGAAAAGCAGCAGGGGCAAGCAGCTGCCTTTTCGGGCGGTGCTGGGGCGGCTTTGGGGCTACGGTTTTATTCTTGCGCTGGGGTCGGCGGGATTCGGGGTAATAGCCACTTTTATTACGCTGTTCTACCAGGATAAGGGGTGGGACGGTGCCGCCTGGGCGCTGACGCTGTTTAGCGCCGCGTTTGTGGGGACGCGACTGCTGTTTCCTAACGCTATCAACCGCCACGGTGGACTGGTCGTGGCGCTGGTGTGTTTTGCCGTTGAGGCGGCAGGATTATTCCTTGTCTGGGGTTCAGCCGAACCCTGGGTGGCAAAGCTGGGTGCTTTACTCACCGGAGCCGGGTTCTCACTGGTGTTTCCTGCCGTGGGCGTAGTGGCGGTTAAAGCCGTACCACCCCAGAATCAGGGAAGTGCATTAGCAACCTACACTGCCTTTATGGATTTGTCTCTGGGCGTAACCGGCCCGCTTGCCGGATTCGTGATGAGCTATCTGGGCATACCGGTTATCTACTTGCTAAGTGGACTGCTGGTTTGTCTGGGCATGCTGCTAACCTGGAGGCTAAAACGTCAGTCGCAGAGTAAAAGTGAGGAGTGTATCGAAGGGGAATAGGCTTGCGCCTTTTCCCCTGTTCTGACCAGAAGCGGTACTCAGCCACCAGGCACGCTAACAGGCCAGCCGCTCTCGTATTAGGGTGTTTAGCCCTGAAGCAGCGCCATGCTCTGTTGGATCTCACGCACGATGTCTGCTTCGCTCCAGTTTTCCATTGCCGTTGAGAAGGGTTCAAACGCGTAGATGCCTTTATATCCCATCGCTTCCAGGCGACGTACCTGAGACGCACTTTTCAGCAGGTCGCCCTCGCTAAGCATAATGCGTTCTTCGTCCGTCAGTTCACTGGTCGGACGGTCATCCTCCACGCCGGAGAGGTGAACAAGCCCGATACCGGCAATATCAATGCCGCTCTCAAACTCTTCTTCCGCCTTTTCGTACAGATGATGATGGAAGGTATCCAGCAGCAGTTTAAAAGGAACGCGCGCGTCGCGAATTAGCGCCTGCGTCTGCACGGCAGAACGCAGGGAGCTGATGGGGAAGCCCAGCGGCTCCACCAGCCCTTCAATGCCATATTTCTCAAAAAGCGGCGCCAGCTTCTGCAATGCGCTGACGGTTTCTTCAGGACTAACCTGCGTCCCGTCGTTCAATGGACAGAGTACCAGCGCCTTTGCCCCCACGCCCCTGGCGTCTTTCAGCAGACCTTCAGTTTTCGCTAACAGCGCATCGTCAGGCTGGTTAAAGGGATAAACGGCGTTAATGGTGACAATCTCCAGGTCATAACGCTGCGCCAGTGCGCTGACTTCGGCGTGGCTCAGATGATCCGTCACCTTACCGCCGCGCATATCATTGCGCAGTTCAACTTTGGTCAGGCCAAGACCGTGGACCATTTTAAAAAATGCCTCTATCCCCAGGTTAGGGGCGATTTTACGGTTTACACAGAAACGGGATGATTCGATGGCCATTTTGCAACTCCTGCTAAATGTAAAGAGAGAAGGGTGAATCCCTGCGAGCCTGATTTATGACGGTCAGTCACCTTAGATGGGCATAAGAGAACATTTATTTCACGAATGGTGAATATTGAAATTTAAATTTTTAGATCGCCCTCTCAAATTTTCGCCTCTGGCCGGTTGAAAGGGAGCAAAAAGCCCAGAGTATGGCTTGCCGAAGAGGCTGATTATGTCGTCTCCATCTAGCCGCTAACTCCCCTAAAACTTAAGATAATTCCTTAGGTTAACGCGGGTCAGGCGGGTTCACCGCCTCTTTAGTAATTGATTGCGTTCTAAAAAGTGAAAATGCGATCCACTGCACTAAAAATGAATTTTCTAAAGTTTAATATTTGAAAAATTCATTCCAATATAATACTGTCATTTCACGCATTCGGCAGTTATCCAGCCAGGCAACGGACGCTTACCAGCGGCTGCCTGCAGGGAATACCCACATTTAAGAGGCCAGAACATGACTATCGTAGGAAATTTTATTGGCGGAAAAACGTCTCTGAGCGCCAGCAATGAAACCATTCCGGTTTACGATCCGGCCACCGGTAAAACGGTTCGTGAACTGACACAAAGCACCGCAGAAGAGGTAGCCAAAGCGATCGAAGTGGCACACAGTGCCTTTGAAGGATGGTCCCGTACATCGCCTCTGCGCCGCGCTCGCGTGCTGTTTAACTTTAAGAACCTGATGGAACAGCATCGGGAAGAGCTTGCAGCCCTTATCGTCAGTGAACATGGAAAGGTGTGGTCCGATGCGCTGGGTGAGCTGACGCGCGGAATTGAGGTTGTCGAGTTCGCCTGCGGTATTCCTCACCTTATAAAGGGTGAAAATTCAGCTGACGTGGCAACCGGGGTGGACAGCTATTCCCTGATGCAGCCGCTGGGCGTGGTCGCCGGTATTACCCCCTTCAACTTCCCCGCGATGGTGCCGCTCTGGATGTTCCCCATCGCACTGGCCTGTGGCAATACCTTTGTCCTGAAGCCCCCTGCGCTGGACCCGTCTGCCGCAGTGCGTATGGCGGAGCTGCTGACCGAAGCCGGCCTGCCGGATGGGGTATTCAATGTTGTTCACTGCTCAAATGAAGATGCAGAGCAGTTGTATAAAGACCCACGCGTACAGGCGGTAAGCTTTGTTGGCTCGTCTGGCGTGGCTGAACATATCTATAAAACGGCCAGCGCTCACGGTAAGCGTGTGCAGGCCTTTGGCGCGGCGAAAAACCACGCCATCGTGATGCCCGATGCGGATTTGGACGCCACCGTCAATGCCATCATGGGGGGAGCCTTTGGCTCGGCGGGCGAGCGCTGTATGGCGCTGCCGGTAGTGGTCGCGGTCGGGGACGATACGGCGGATAAGCTGATTGCCGCCCTGACGCCGAAAATTAAGGCGCTGCGCGTTGGCCCAGGTATCCAGAAGGGTAGCGAAGAGAATGAGATGGGACCGGTGGTGTCCGCCGCGCACCAGAAGAAAGTGCTGGGCTATATCGACAAGGGCGTTGAAGAGGGTGCGAAGCTGGTCGTGGACGGACGTAACTGCCAGGTCTCGGGCTATACCGAGGGTTACTACGTAGGCGGCACGCTGTTTGATAACGTCACCGATGAGATGGTTATCTGGCGTGAAGAGATTTTTGGCCCGGTGCTGAGCATCATGCGCGCCCCGGATTACGCCAGCGCGCTGAAGCTGGTCAACAGCCACGAGTTTGGCAACGGCAGCGCCATCTTTACCAGTAACGGTCACACCGGACGCGACTTTGTGCGTGAGGTCCAGGCGGGCATGGTTGGCGTGAACGTACCGGTACCGGTACCCATGGCCTTCCACAGCTTCGGTGGTTGGAAGCGCTCCGTATTTGGTGCGCTAAACGTCCACGGGCCGGATGGCGTTCGTTTCTACACCCGCATGAAAACGGCCACCGTACGCTGGCCGAGCGGGCAAAAGACCGTATCTGAGTTCAGTATGCCAACGCTGGGATAATCCCCGTTTATAAAGTACAGGCGTTGCGGTAAGGCGTTAGCAGACCGGCAGAGCAGGATTTATTGCCTCGGTTTTGTTGATGCCGCCGCCGCGCCTTTTTGGTCACTATATAAGGAGCAGCAGAATGTCATTGCTATCCAAAGTACAGCAGCCGGATGCGCAGGGCCGTATCCAGCACGTTACGCCGGAAAGTGCGGGCTGGCGCTACGTCGGCTTTGATGCATACCAGTTGAAAAAGGGTGAGACGCTAAATCTTGAGAGCGGCGACAGGGAACTTTGTCTGGTACTGGTCGCCGGTATTGCCTCAGTTAAAACGCGTAATGCCGAATTCCCCGGCATCGGCAAACGTATGTCCCCGTTCGAACGTACGCCGCCCTATTCAGTGTATGTTCCGCATAACGACAGGGTTGAGGTCCGGGCTGATACCGACCTGGAACTGGCCGTGTGTAACGCACCGGGCCATGGTTCTCTGCCCGCCCGCCTGATCTCCCCCGCTGACGTAGGCGTTGAGCAGCGCGGTAAGGGCAGAAACAAGCGTCTGGTACATAATATTCTGCCGGATAGCGAGCCAGCCGACAGTTTGCTGGTGGTCGAAGTGTATACCGACGAAGGTGACAGCAGCTCTTACCCCAGTCATAAGCATGACCAGGAGAATTCAAACGAAACTTACCTGGAAGAGACCTACTACCATCGCTTCGATCCCGAGCAGGGCTTTGCCATGCAGCGTGTTTATACTGACGATCGCACGCTGGATGAATGTATGGCGGCCTATAACCGGGATGTGGTAACGGTGCCACGCGGTTACCACCCGGTAGCAACGCTCGCAGGTTACAATAATTACTATCTGAACGTTATGGCCGGTCCGGTCCGCCTGTGGAAGTTCACCTGGGAAAAGGATCATGCCTGGGTTAACAGTGATGCCTATCCGCGCTGAGTCTGGCATCCGTTCTGCTTAACAAAAGGGGCATTTGTACCTTCGCCCCTTTTAAAAGGCCCACGCGGCGCCCAGTGTGGCAGCCAAGGGCGACTCAATATTTTTCCCTTGTGAATAGCTGAAGCCGCTATGCAGTGACAGCTTTCCCTCCGTTCGGATATCAATCCCTGCCTGATACACACCCCGTGTCCCACCTTTGCGGTGAGTAAAGTGGTTATTAACGATGGTGACATGATTTGAACTGATAGTGTCATGAAGCAGAGCAGCCCTGGCGTAAGGTTTTACGCTATTGCCGCTGACCATAACAGGAAGACCAAGATTTATTCCGATTTCACCGGTTACATTGCGTTGAATACCATTATTAGCACTCAACCCATTTGAGAGTTGATAGGTGTTATCGGAATGGTTGGCCAGGGCCGTCACTGCGCCATAGGGCGCGAGATACCCCCGAGAGAAAGTAAAGTATTTCCCCGTCTGGATATTTATGCCCATATCAGTTGCCCGAAAGAGGCCGTTGGCTGCGGTGCCACCGTTCATAAAGGCGTTGATATCGTTGATGAAGCGGCTGAATTTTACGATACCTTCGCCATAGTATCCGCTGCTATCAACATAGCTGAGATAGCCTCCCGCGGTGTAGGCATCCACATGACCTTTTCCACCCCGTTTAAAGTCAGTGGTCGCGCGATCGAAGGCCATGAATAGCCCACGGGTAAGTGATCCTGAGCCCGTATCAGACGTTGCATCGATGCCCAGCATAACGCCATTCTGTTTTAGCCTGTAACTGGCATTTTCAATAACGCTGACGTTATAACGGCTATTGTTGAACCTTCCCCACACTTCAGTATCGTGTGGGACGCGCCTTATTTCTTCCAGGCGTCCACGGGCTGTATTCATCTGCTCGCTGGATATAAGGTTATCGACGGTACTCATTGCAAGAATAGCGGCGGCACTGGGAGTAACCGTCTTCTTACCGTTATCGGGCTGGTCTGGAACAGGAGTGGGAGGGACGGGTTTATCGCCCGGCTCTTCTTCAGGCGGCAGAGTATCATCGGGATTATCGGTATCCGGGTTATCCTCTGGCGGCCCGTTATCATCAGGGTCATCGACATCCGGTGTATCATCATGCTGATAGGGAGACAGTGCCCAGCCATTTTTACCGACTCTCACCAGATAATATTGATAGGTGCCAACGTCAACGACCTGATTTTCGTTTAGCAAGGTGAACTTAGCACTCCCTCCACCCGTTTGAATAATCTGTAGACTGGCATCCGTCAGGGGGTTTTCTCCGAAGTCATAAACTACAATGCCAAATTCACCATTTGCACGTCCGGTAATGGTTAAAAAGTCCCCCTTCAGTGATGCCAAATCCGTGATGATTTCAAAGGTGCCCTGACCTGAAAGTGTAGTGGTATTTAACCGGGTAAACCAGGGTTTGTCTTTTAAATCTAAGTTGTAAAGTGTCATTATCCCATCGCGGAGGTTTATCGAGGCTATAGTGTATTCTGCAAGGGTGTTAAGATATCCCCCATGAAAAAAAGCCTCGCTTTTATCAAGCGAAAGATGCATGGCGCGAGTGTCAGAAGTTATATCAATCTGTATAAGCGATCCGTTTTGGAGGTAGACCTTTCCAGAGGCTACTCCTCCCATAAAGACTTCCATTTTACCTTTGTAAAGCGTGGCGTTATTGACCTGTCCTCCAACGCCGATATTATAGATCATACCCTCACTAATACGATAATCATCGTACAGATATACATCAGACGAATAGCCCCCTTTCTCAATTATCTGCATTCCCTTCGTTATGACAGTATTCTGCGCCGATCCCCCTTGTTGTATAATTTGCCTTCCATCCCGAATGTTGCTATCAATCACATTGCCGAGCACTATTTGCCTGCCATAAATTTGCTCACCCACAATGCTTTGACCCGGCGCTACGATAGAAGGCAGAGCCTGCAACTGGTAACTTCCTGAAAAATAGAGTAGTAGCGTTGCCCAGTGGAGGCGGCGGTTGCGGGTTCTCATCATCATTAATCCTTAATTTTCAAAACGCCGGGATGGGGTTATCCATAAGGGCGATATCTGGCTCTGCGGGTATACCGGAGTCGGAACCCCTGATTTTTGGGAAAATATCTACTTTAGGGCTATTACTGGCGCGACTTTTACCTTTTTCCAATAAGGCTGGAGTAATAATCAGGCGTAAAGCATTGTCGGCATGAAGGCAGCACTGCCCTGAATTTATGACCATGACTTTTTTCTAGAGTTAATAAGCGATATTTGTATTTTTTCGGATAAAAGTATATAGATAAAATTCTAAATAATTCCATTTAAACGCTCCAGGTTATGGAGAGGGTGACCTCAGGTTTCCTGTAATCAGGTTTGTTTATAAATATGTATGGAGATCTCACCCCATAATGATGCTGGTTTTTTAATGTGCCGTTAAATACTTGTTATACGAACTCCTTACCTGTTTAATTAATTATTTCAAGGTAAAAGTTTAGCAGGTGTGAATATATCCGCTTTATTTCTGCAATGATTTTTTACGCAGGCGAATATATGACTTAGGAAACTGAAGACGACTTATTGAAAAAAGGGGCGTGTTAATTTGGTTGCTGGGGGGACAGTCGGCTGCCAGGTTCATCAGAAACAGAGCGGGGTTTATGGTATATAACGATGTGAATTCGCTGCGAAGAGCAGTGCTGGGGCGTTATCAAAACCCAATGCTGATGTGCCGTTGGGAGAGTTCGGCGGCACCAGACTGGTGGGGTATAAGGAGGGCGAAATGCTCTGGCTGGCTATAAAATATGCCGTTACGGCTGGGATGATTGTACTTATTTCAGAGGTGGCGAAACGCAGCGATCGTCTTGGCGGCCTGATAGCGGCTCTGCCGCTTGTCACCGTGCTGGTGCTGATCTGGATGAAACTTGAGGGGCAAAGTCAGGAGAAAATTGCGGCACATGCGTGGTATACCTTTTGGTATGTCGTTCCCACACTCCCTATGTTTATCATGTTCCCTTTTTTTTATCAGCGCTGGGGATTCTGGCCTACGCTGGCTGCCAGCTGCGGTATAACGATAATCATTTTCCTTTGCTGGGCCATCCTGCTCCGCCGCTTTGGTATTGATTTGATGTAAGCACGGCACAGCACATCGCCACCCGGTAATACACTGGCGAGGCGAATCAGGGCTGGCGTCTTAAGTGAGATGGCTGGGGCTGGGATCGGTGTAACAGGCACAGAAAACGTTATGCCCGGCCTGCGTCCTGGCCTTCATGCCTCAGCATTATTTAGCGCCAGCGAGACGGCCAGCGTTTGGGCAAGACAAAGTGAAGCTACCTGTGAGCGGAAACCGTCTACCTGCGCTTCACGTATCACAAAGCATACATCGCTGAAAGCCGCCAGCGGGCTGACCTGGCTGTCGGTAATTGCGATAAGATGCGCGCCGCGTCCGGCACCCAGTTCAACCAGTTCTACGGCCTCACGTGCATAGGGAGAATAGCTGATGGCGATAACCACATCTTTAGGGTTAACCATGCTCAGCTGCTCGGTAAACATTCCGCCCAGGCCATCAATCAGAAAAGCACGGCGCTCAAGGTGTCGCAGCGCGTAGGTCAGGTAGGAGGCCACGCTGAAAGAGCGGCGCAGGCCAATAACATAGATATTCTCTGCCTGATCCAGCAGCTCTACGGCTTTATCAAGATGCTGTGGGTTGGTTTGCATCGCCAGCTGCTGTAGCGCCTGTGAGTTTACCATGGTGAATACATTGAGGATTTCTGCGGGCGTTTCCGGTGGAGTTGCCGTTTCGTCAATGGCTGTCTGTCGGAATAGTCGTGCGCGTTCGGTATAGTTAACCGTTTCCTCCATCAGATGCTGACGGAAAACCTGTTTCATTTCATTGAAGCCGCTAAAGCCAAATGCATTGGAAAAGCGGATCAGCGTAGAGGGCGGAACGTCTGCCTGCTGAGCGATAGAGGCAACGGTGTCGAAAGCGATGCTGTTGCTGTTATCCAAAATATAGCGGGCCACCTGTTTAAGGCGTTTACTCAGAGTATCGTATCGACGACGAATGTCGTCCTGTAACAGGGAAAGCTGCGTCGAGTTATTAGTCATTACTTCGGCTCGCTGGTCAAAAATTGTGATGTTCTTCTGTCCGTTATTCTATCAGCTGAACAAAAAATTTCACTTGCTAACGCAAATACGGTGCTTTATTTCATCGGGATATGAAATCAATCACAAAACATCGGACCAGTTATGCGAAAAACATTAACCGGCATGCAAAATCGAGATAACAGGGACAATAAATGTAGACAGGCTGGAGGTTCAGTAATATGGAGTGTGAAATGGCGAAGGGAAATAAAGGGACGGTTTTTACCGCCCCTTACCCTCTGAAAGCGCTATTCAGGACTGGTGCGTTGGCCGTACCTGACGCCAGTAATCAATCAGCGTCAGATAGTTGGATTTAACCTGGGCAATCAGCGCGTCATCATCCAGCTCACCCTGCAACCACTGCCGAGAAGGCTGGCCGAAAATCGTTCTTCCCACGGCGAATCCTTTCACCCACGGTGCTTTAGCCGCCGCGGCAAAACCCGCTTTAAGTTTCTCTTCCGACGCATCCAGCCCCAGAATCAAAATACCGCGGCAGTGAGGATCCTGCTGCTCAATCAGACCACTAATGGCTTCCCAGCTCTCCAGAGAGAGCGGCGGCAGCTTCCACCAGTCTGGCTGAATACCCAGCGAATAAAAATGGCTCAGCATGTCGAAATAATATGACTCTTTTTTATCCGCATTGTCCTCGGGAAGGATGACCTCCAGCAGCAGTTCATGGCCAGATTTATTGCACCCCTTCCAGACGTCAAGGATTAGCGCGTCCTGTTCCTGGCGCAGACCGGCTTCATCGTGTGGATGGTAAAACACCAGGCATTTCACGACGTGCTCCTGAGGCCAGTCAATCAGCTGCGAACCAATATTACCGTGTTCAAGTCGCAGTGGGCGGGAACCCGGCATCTCAATCGGACGTCCAATCCACCATCCTTTACCCGTAATGGCATTCAGGGCGGGCTGACCGTAAGTCGTATCGGCCAGTATGCCGCTGCGGTTATCCAGGCCGGCTTCACCCGCTGCTTCCTCTGCGGCCCTCAGCAGCAGCGTTTTCAGCTCCGGCAAACGGGAGGCATCCACGCCTGCCTCATCGGCCATATCAAGCAGTTGCTTACGATGGTCAAAGGCAAAGACGCACAGCTCTTCCCATTTTTGCTTACGCGAGGTGACGCGGTGGAGGTGGTTAAGGCGGTTGTCCAGGTCGGGTCGCTTCACCTCTTTATCGCGGCTGAGGAAGTCATCAAGTTCAGCCCGGGTCGGCATGGCAGGCGCACAGCCGTGGCGTGATACCACCAGCGCACCACAGGCATTGGCGTAGCGACAGGCCTGCTCCCAGCTTTCATCATTTAGCCAGCCGCGCAGCAGACCGGACATAAAGGCATCCCCTGCGCCGAGTACGTTCAATACCTCAACGCGAACGCCGCTCTGTAGCGTCGTCTGCTCCCAACTGTCGGGTATCGCGCCTTCCAACACCACGCAGCCCATAGGCCCACGTTTGCAAACCAGCGTAGCTTTGGTGGCCTGTCGCACATTTTTTAATGCGGTAATCGTATCGGTGCTGCCACCGGCAATATGAAATTCTTCTTCCGTCCCCACCACCAGATCGAAGTAGTGCAACACTTCCTGTAACTGCTGGGTGACATGCTGCGATTCAACAAAGCGCGTCTCACCGTCGCCTAATGATGTCAGCCCCCACAGAACCGGGCGGTAATCAATATCCAGCGCGGTGCGCAGGCCGTGACGGCGGGCGATATCCAGCGCCTTAAGCACGGCGGCACGGGTATCGGGATGCGAAAGATGGGTGCCGGTCACCGCAACGGCGCGGGCGGAGGTAATATATTCTTCGTCGATATCGTCAGGGATCAGGCCCATATCTGCGCAGTTATCACGGTAAAACACCAGTGGAAAGGTGTCCTGATCCTTGATCCCCAGGATTACCAGGCCCGTCAGACGTTTTTCGTCCGTAATCAGGCACTGGGTATCAGCGCCCACCCGCTGAAGCTCCTCCCGCAGGAAGCGGCCCATATGTTCATCGCCAACGCGGGCCAGCATACCGGACTTCAAACCCTGAATAGCGGTACCGTAGGCGACATTGCCAGACGAGCCGCCAAGGTACTTAGAAAATGTGCTCATATCCTCAAGGCGGGCACCGATTTGCTGGCCATAGAGGTCAACGGCTATGCGCCCGATACAAATCACATCAAGCCGTTTTTCTTGTGTACTCATACCTGTTTTTCCTTCTGTCATAAGCCACCTCTGCCGCGCCTCTCCAGCGGGTGTCTGGAGCGCCACGTGCTGGCGATTGGATTTGCTATGTTCGTCAGTATGGGGAATGAATATTTCAATATCAATATAAAATGAAATTAATACCCCAAAAATGTGAGGTGGATAAAACTCTGGGGAGTGAGATTTAGCCAGTGAAAATCACCGGAAAAGGTCAAAGATTTGGGACGGTTTTTTTAGGGAATAAGGTGGAATCTGTAACGTCAGGAAACGATTGAAATAAAATGAGTTTCCCACGTCAACACGCCTTCGTTCTGCGGGCTTTCATTTTTGCAGGTGAGATCGCACTGGTCGCGCTGCTTTTCACTGAGAATTTGATCTCACTCGCAAAATGAAACGTTTCTTCTGTAATTGTGTTTAGTGGAAAAAATATTTGTTTATAATCGCCTCACGTTTCATTTACAGCCGTCGCCTTCATCAGCATCCGTGGCGACCACCAATGCGAATCACGGCTGGCCTTTGCGCCGCTGTACCGTTAAGGAAGAGCAAATGGGTAAGATCAGATTAACCACGGCACAGGCGCTGGTAAAATTCCTGGATAACCAATACCTCTCAGTAGATGGCGTTGAGACCAAATTCGTTAAAGGGATTTTTGCCATCTTCGGCCATGGCAACGTCCTGGGACTGGGTCAGGCCCTTGAGGAAGACAGCGGCGACCTGGTGGTGCATCAGGGGCGTAACGAACAGGGTATGGCCCATGCTGCCATCGGCTACGCCAAGCAAAAGCTGCGTCGCGAGATTATTGCCTGTACCTCTTCGGTAGGGCCGGGTGCGGCAAATATGATTACCGCGGCAGGCACCGCCACCGCGAACCGCATACCTTTATTACTCCTGCCGGGCGATGTCTTCGCCACGCGCCAGCCCGATCCGGTTTTGCAGCAGGTTGAGCAAAGTCATGACCTGAGTATCAGCACTAATGATGCCTTTCGCGCCGTCAGTAAGTACTGGGACCGCGTTAACCGCCCGGAACAGCTGATGACTGCCTGTATCAATGCCATGCGGGTGCTAACCGACCCCGCAGAAACCGGCGCGGTAACGCTTTCGCTGCCGCAGGACGTACAGGGCGAAGCCTGGGACTATCCCGATTATTTCTTTCAGAAGCGTGTGCACATCCTCGACCGTCGCCTGCCGACCGAGGCGCAGCTGGCGGTAGCGTTAAAGCTTATCGCCGGGAAGCGCAAGCCGCTGATTGTCTGCGGCGGTGGCGTTAAGTATTCGGGAGCGGGCGATGCACTGCGCCAGTTTGCCGAACGTCATCAGATCCCCTTTGCCGAAACGCAGGCGGGTAAGGGAACGCTGATCTCTGACCATCCGCTCAACGTCGGCGGGGTCGGGGAAACCGGCTGCCTGGCGGCCAATTTATTGGCTAAAGAGGCCGATCTGGTGATTGGCATTGGCACACGCTATACCGATTTCACTACGGCCTCAAAATGGATTTTCCAGAATCCGGAAGTCAGCTATATCAATATCAACGTCAGTAATTTCGACGCCTGGAAGCTGGACGGCGTACAGGTGGTGGCCGATGCCAGAGAGGCGATTACCGCGCTGGATGGACGCCTGGCGGCCCAGGGCTTTACCAGCGGGTGGGGCGAAAAAGTGGATCAGGCGCAAAGCAGGCTGCTGAAAGAGACCCAACGTGTCTACCAGGCCGTCTATAGCAATGAAGGCTATGTACCGGAAATTGACGATCATCTGGATCGCGAAGCGGTCTTTGCTGAATTTAACCGCTTAACCGACTCCTTCCTCACCCAGAGCAGCGTGCTGGGAACGCTTAACGAGCAGCTCCCAAAGGACGCAGTGATCGTCGCCGCTGCGGGTAGCCTGCCCGGCGATCTACAGCGCGTCTGGCGCAACAAAGATTACAACGGTTACCACGTTGAGTATGGCTACTCCTGTATGGGGTACGAGGTCAACGCCTCGTTGGGGGTGAAACTGGCCGAGCCGCACCGCGAAGTCTACACCCTGGTAGGTGATGGTTCGTTCATGATGCTCCACTCAGAGCTGGTCACCTCGATTCAGGAAGGCGCCAAAATCAACGTGGTGCTGTTCGATAATATGACTAACGGTTGCATCAACAACCTCCAGATGGAGCACGGTATGGACAGTTTCACTACCGAGTTCCGCTTCCGTAATGCCGAGGGGGGCAAACTGGACGGGGGCTTTATACCGGTCGATTTCGCCGCGATTGCCGCCGGATACGGTTGTAATACCTGGCGTGTCTCTACGCTGGCCCAGCTTAAGCAGGCGCTTGAGGAGGCAAAACGCTCACCGGTTTCCACTCTGATTGACATCAAAGTGCTGCCGAAAACGATGGTGCACAAATACTTTAGCTGGTGGCGAGTGGGTGGGGCGCAGGTATCGAAGTCTGAACGCGTCGATGCCGTAGCCCGCATGCTGAATGAGCATATTGATCAGGCACGTAAATACTAATTCTTTCATCTTAACTCTGAATGCTCTGCGCGGTGCTCCGTTTTGAGATCCGCGCGACACCCTACATATCAAGGAGATCGTATGACTTTGAAACTTGGCGTAATCGGCACCGGTGCAATTGGTCAGGAACATATTCGCCGCTGCAGTAAAGTCCTGCAGGGCGCGAAGGTTGTTGCCGTGTCTGATATCAATCTTGATGGTGCGCAAGGCGTCGTCAGCCGTCTGGGCCTGGAGGCAGAAGTGTATGCCAACGGCCACGATGTGATTAACGCTGCGGATGTTGATGCCGTAATCATTACCTCCTGGGGGCCGACTCACGAAGAGTTTACCCTGGCTGCTATTGCCGCGGGCAAACCGGTATTTTGTGAAAAACCGCTGGCGATGAGCGCCGAGGGTTGTCGCCGGATCGTTGATGCAGAAGTGGCTTATGGCAAGCGTCTGGTTCAGGTTGGATTTATGCGCCCCTACGATGCGGGCTATCGCGCACTGAAATCGGTGATTACGCAGGGTGAAATTGGCGAGCCGCTGATGTTGCACTGTGCCCACCGTAATCCGGCGGTGCCGGAAAGCTATACCACCGATATGGCCATTACCGACACGCTGATCCATGAACTGGACGTACTGCGCTGGCTGACAGATGACGATTATAAATCTGTCCAGGTAGTCTTCCCGCGCTCCACTAAAAACTCCCACGCAAAACTGCGCGATCCGCAAATCGTCCTGTTTGAAACCCACAAGGGCGTGCGTATTGACGTGGAAATTTTTGTTAACTGCGCCTATGGCTACGACATTCAGTGTGAAGTCGTGGGTGAAACAGGTATTGCCCGGCTGCCTGAGCCCGCTTCGGTCCAGATGCGCAAAGAGGCCAAACTGGCGACAACCATTCTGACCGACTGGAAAGACCGCTTTATTGATGCCTATGACGTTGAGCTCCAGGCTTTCATTAACGATATTGCCATCGGCCAGCTTCAGGGTCCTTCAGCCTGGGATGGCTTCGCCGCCGCCGTGGCCGGAGATGCCTGCCTGAAGGCGCAGGAAAGCGGACAGATTGAACCCGTCGAAATGCCACCGCGCCCGGCTTTCTACAACCGCTAATGCTTCACTGGCGCCCTGGTGAGTCCGGGCGCTTATAACAGATCTACGTTCGGGAGTTTGCGATGAAAATTGCTTTTGATGTGGATGTCATCAGGGATATGGGCATCACCAAAATGGTCCATCAGGTGGCCGACTGGGGTTATAAATATATTGAACAGTCACCCCACCCGCAGATCAACCCATTCTACAAGCATCCTAAAGCCAGCCGTGAAATCATCACCGAGTATAAAAACGCGCTGCGTGAGACCGGGCTGGAAATCTCATCCTACATTGTGGTCTATCGCTGGTCCGGACCGGATGAGGCGCGCCGCCAGGCTGCGGTGCGTAACTGGAAAAGAATGATCGAGATCGCCGTTGAAACCGGCGTTCAGGTGATCAATACCGAGCTTTCAGGTACGCCGAATGAGCCAGAAATTTGTGAAGAGATGTTCTATCGCTCAATGGAAGAGCTGCTGCCCATTGTCGAGCGCGAAGGTATCCGCATCGAAATCCAGTCTCACCCCTGGGATTTCTGTGAAGAGAACAATGAGACCTCGGACCTGGTGAAATCCTTCCGCAGCGAGAATGTGAAATACCTCTACAGTGCGCCCCACACCTTCTTTTATGACAAGGGAAAAGGGGACGTCAAAAGTATGCTGGAGTACGCAGGGGCTGACCTCTCACACGTGCTGATAGCCGATACCATGAACCACACTAAGCACTGCCGCTATATCGTTAATCCGCCGGGGGTTGATGCCACCATTCACCAGCACGTAGGCGTTGGTGAAGGCGAAGTGGATTTCGATACGCTTTTCCAGACCCTCCGTGAGATGGATTTTGCCAACCGCAGCTACAAGGTGGGCGGTGAGTCGATTATTGCCTCTTCATTGTTTGGCTACCCGGAAAAAATGAAGTATCAGGCAGTGGAAACGCGTGAACTGATCGAGCGCGAGCTGCTTAACCGATAATACCGGGCGGCATGGGCCGCCTTTGCGAACGTTGAGGCATAAAATGAACAAAGATCACGTGAAGCTGGCGATAGCGCCAATTGGCTGGACTAACGACGATATGCCAGAGCTGGGTGGAGAAAATACCTTCCAGCAGATCGTCAGCGAAATGGCGCTGGCTGGCTTTACCGGCAGTGAAGTGGGCAGCAAATATCCCCGTGACCCGGCCGTGCTTAAACCCATGCTGGAGATCAGAGGCATAGAGATCTGCAATGCGTGGTTCAGCACCTTCTTCGCAGATGGCGAGCGGGCAAAAACCATCGACGAATTTATCAACCATCGTGATTTCCTCCATGCGATGGGCGCAAAAGTGATTGGCTGTTCGGAGCAGAGTAAAAGCATCCAGTGCACCACGCTGGGCGTCCTGGAAGAAAAGCCGACCTTTACTGACGCTCAGTGGCAGCTCACGGCACAGGGCTATAATGAGCTGGCGGCGCTGGCGGCTGAAAAGGGCATGCAGGTTTGCCTGCACCACCATATGGGTACAGCCATTCAGACCGCGGAAGAGATTGACCGCTTCATGGCGATCACCAATGACAACGTCTTTCTGCTGTTTGATACCGGCCATGCTTACTACTCAGAGGGGAGCCAGGAAAAAATGCTGGCTATCCTGAAAAAGCACCTGCCACGCATTAATCACGTCCACCTTAAGGATGTACGGGATGACGTAGTATCACGGGTACGCAGCCAGAAACTCTCTTTCCTCGACGGGGTAAGAAAGGGCACTTTTACCGTACCGGGAGATGGCGTCATTGATTTTATGCCGGTCTTTACGCTACTGGATGAGGCGGGCTACAAAGGCTGGATGGTGGTTGAAGCTGAACAGGATCCTGCGATAGCGAACCCATTTGAATATGCGGTAAAAGCCAGGAAATATATTCGCGAGCATGCAGGGCTGTAAGCATTAAGCGATAGCGGTAATTAGCGAAGCAGTATTCGATAAAGCAGTACTCGATAAAGCGATATCTAACAAAGCACTCTTTAACAAAGCACTCTTTAACATAGCAGTAATCAACAAAAAGCCCCTGTCAGCCAGCCGCCCCCAGGTGAATATTTAAAGGGGGCGAGTCAACAATGCCAGGGGCTTTTATGTTATTTCAGCGCAATGGTATTGATGATTTTTTCTGCATCGGTCTGTGACTGCTGCTGATTATCTGCTGGCAGCGTAATTTGCAGCGTTACCAGTTTGCCATCAGCCTTAGCCAACACCACGGAGGACCATGATGACTGGTTCTTAGCGGAAATCACCGTATCCAGCTGCTGTCCAGGCTGCCCTTTCAGGTTTACAGATTTATTGCTGACCACCTGCAACTGCGGATCGCGGTTACGCTGCTGCTGTTCCAGGCGGTTGGACAGTGCGTCCAGGCTTTCGTTGGTGGTATCGCCTTCAATCACGATAATCGCCTTTTGGCCTGAAGCATCGGCGTAAACGTGCATATTATTCGCCTGGGTGCCCAGCTTGCCGCTCTGATCGGACATGCCCGCTGGCAGGGTGAAGCTCAGTTTACCATCCAGCAGAGTCACATTCTGGCTGGACTGGCTGCTGCTCACGCCATTGTCATCGGCTGCGGCTTTATCATTTTTGCCGTCGCAGGCGGTCAGTCCAACCACCAGCAGGCCGATTCCGGCATATTTCAATAAATTACGCATCGTGATCCCTTTTACGTTAGTCATATGACTGATTTAGCTACCCATAAAATCGCAATCGGCGGCTAAATGCAACCGACTCTATTTTAAGAAAGCAGCTTAGCCGAAGTTAACCTGTGCGCCAGTGGATTTTTCCGCAAGACGCTTTAGGAACGCGTTTAGCAGCAGGCCATAGGCAGGCAGGAAGAAAATCATGCAAACGATCACTTTGAAGCTGTAGTCCACCAGGGCAATTTCCACCCAGTTTTGCGCCATAAAGGGATCGGGACTCTTGTAAAAGGCGATGAAAAAGAAGGCGAGCGTATCGCTAATGTTGCCCAGAAACATTGCGGAGGCTGGCGCTATCCACCAGCGCGGTAAGCGCCGCAGCCGGTTGAAGACGTGGACATCCAGAATTTGCCCCAGGGCGTAAGCCATAAAGCTGGCGCAGGCGATACGGGCAACAAACAGGTTTGGCTCTTTCAACACGGCAAAGCCCTGCCATTCGCCCTGATAATAGAGCGCGGAGACCGCGTAGGAGATAATCAGAGCCGGGACCATTACCGCCAGGATAATTCGGCGAGCCAGCGGAGCACCGAAAATGCGCACGGTCAGATCGGTGGCCAGGAAGATAAAGGGAAAGCTGAATGCGCCCCAGGTGGTATGCAGTCCAAAGACCGAAATCGGCAGCTGCACCAGGTAGTTACTGGAGGTAATTACCAACACATGGAATAGCGACAGCCAGACCAGCGCAAAGGTGCGCTGACGGGGAGTAAGTGGAATCATTATATGACCTTTTTGAATATTGGGGTGAGGGAACCCAAAAACAGGCTTAACACTAAGCAGTGCGCGAGATCTTACCGAAACAGGTTATCAATGCAATGGATAATTTTTACGCAAACGTTTACTCCTGATGTATGCCCAGATAAATACAACAGCACCGTTCGAGCGATAAAGTCTATATCAGTGGAACCAGCAAAACGGGCAGCCTTGCAGATAGCGCCACGGCGGGTAAAATAGTCGCCAGATTGAACGTCCCCCTGATGAGAATACTATGAGCGATCGGTTCGCAAATCCTGACCAGACCCTGAATGCGCTGGGCCTTCGCTGCCCTGAGCCGGTAATGATGGTACGTAAAGCCGTGCGTCATATGCAGGAGGGTGACACCCTGCTGATAATTGCGGACGATCCTGCCACCACCCGTGATATCCCGGGCTTCTGCCGTTTTATGGAACATACTCTGCTGGAGCAGTTTACCGACGAGCTGCCCTTTAAATATCTGCTTAAAAAGGGGCTGTAAAAGAGCGGCCAAAATGCGGAAGAGGCATTCTGGCCGGTAAGCTAATTTTTACGTAAAAGCCGCAGTGCGTTAGCCGTCACTAATGCTGTAGCGCCTGAATCCGCGAGTACCGCCAGCCATAACCCGGTGAACCCCAGCAGCGTGGTCAGGAGAAATATTCCCTTCAGCCCCAGCGCAATAGTGATGTTCTGCCGAATATTGGCATGAGTGGCGCGCGACAGGCGGATCATGGCCGCAATCCCATTAAGGCGGTTATGGGTCAGTGCCGCATCTGCTGCTTCCAGCGCCACATCGCTTCCGCTTCCCATCGCAATGCCTATGGTTGCAGCCTTCATTGCTGGCGCATCGTTGATGCCGTCACCGACCATGGCCAGCGGCTGCTGGCTTAGCCCGGCGATGACTGCAACCTTATCGGCGGGCAGCAGTTCCGCACGATAGTCAATATTGAGCTCGCTGGCGATGGCCGCCGCGGCGCGGGCGTTATCCCCCGTCAGCATAATGCTGTGAATATTCATGGCGCGTAGCTCTTCCACAGCGGCTTTAGCATCCTCCCGCAGGGTATCGCGCAGAGCAATCAACCCGATCGGCTGGTTGTCTTCAAGTATCACTACGACCGTATTCCCAGCCGACTCAAGCTGGAAAATCTGTGCCGACTGTTGCTCTGTCAGCCGGTTTGGCGGCAGCCTGGCCGGTGCGATAATCAGTAGTTTGTGCCCACTTACTATCGCCTCGACGCCCGATCCGGTAAGCGTTTTCTGCCCGGATACCAGCGGGACATTTAATCCCAGTTCAGCGGCTCTGGCGACAATAGCCCTGGCAAGAGGATGAGAAGAACCGGTTTCAACCGCTGCTGCTTTTGCCAGCAGTAGATTTACATCATCCTCATTAAGGGCGATAAGCGTCGTGACCACCGGTTTACCTGCTGTCAGCGTACCGGTTTTATCGAAGGCGATAGTGCGAATAGCGCTGAGACGCTCCAGCGCGGCGCCGCCTTTAATCAACGCGCCACGTCGGGTTGCCGCAGCCAGCGCTGAGGTGATCGCCGCCGGGGTTGAGATCACCAGCGCGCAGGGACAGCCAATCAGCAGTAGCGTCAGCCCTTTATAAATCCATGGCTGCCAGTCGGCGGCCAACAATAAAGGGGGAAGGATTGCCACCAGCAGCGCCAGCGCCATGATGGCTGGAGTATAAATACGGCTGAAGCGATCGAGGAAGCGGGCAATCGGTGCCCGGCGCTCCTCAGCCTGCTCGATCAGATGGAGAATGCGGTCAATGGCGCTTTCACCGGGCTTTGAGGTAACCCTAAGCCTGACCGGGCGATCGATACTCAGGCAGCCTGCGGAAACCGGCTCCCCCTGCTGCCGCTCTACAGGCATAGATTCACCGGTAAGGGCGCTCTCGTCGAAGCTTGCGAAAGCATCAAGGAGTTTTGCATCGGCCGGCAATCGCGCGCCCGGCGCCACTTCGATACTATCTCCAGGATTTAGCGAACTGACCGCGACGGTCTCCCGGCGCTCGCCGTGCAGGCGTACCGCCGTATCCGGTTGCAGTGCCATCAGGGCATTTACCCCGCGCCGTGCGCGCCCGGCTGCGAAGGCCTCAAGCCGCTCGCCCAGCATATAGAGTATCAGCACCGTGGCGGCTTCCGCCGTGGCGCCAATCAGCAGCGCGCCTGATGCAGCAATAGTCATCAGGGTTTCAATGGCGAAAGGCGAACCGCTTTTTATCAGCCGAAAGGCCCGACGGCCCGTGGGCCAAAGCCCGAACAGCGTGGTCAGGGTGAAGGCAACTTGTCCGGACTGAGCACTCACTGACTGAATGAGCCAACTGGCAAGCAGCAGCAGAGCGAACAAAATTAGCGTGCGGTTTTCCCGCCAGAACCCGGCAGGCTCAATATGTTTCATCGGCGTACCGCTGCGCGTCAGGCTGAAACCTGCATAGCGGACGGCATCTTCAACCTGCTCGCGGACATCCTCACTCGCTTTTACTACCAGCTTTTGCGTGGCAAAAAGGACGCGTCCCTCGGTGACCGCGGTGAGCTGCCCCACCGCCGTTTCGATTTTCCGTGCGCAGGCGGGGCAGTCCATGCCAGAAATTCGCCAGCTGTAGCCTTCATGCTGTGCGTCACTGTCGCTGTCATCGTCCGGATCGCTGGCAGGTACAGCGCTGCTATGGCAGTCGCTGCAAGGGGTATCTGGCGAGAGAGTATTCACTGACGTGATTTTTCCCATCGCAACCTGAGGCCGCGGATGAGAACTGAATGTTGTCCTGGTCTGGCACTTCCCGCAGGCACAGGGCGTAGCGTGCTGATGCATATTGCCTCCTGATGAAACTGGCGGGAACGTCCCGCCGGTGACATCTTACACTCTGGAGTAGACTCCAGAGTCAAGGCTTAGCGGTTATGAGAGATAAAGTGAACGTACGATCATAAAGTGTCCCGCAAAATAGCAGGCGGCAACGATAGCGCTGTCAGAGGTAAAACGACGGCGGTAATGGCTGATAAACCAGACAATATTGGCCAGCAGCAGCAGCGACGTGCCCACCATAATAGAGAAACTCTCATCGCCGGGGCGGAAAAAGTACTGTTCTGCGGCCAGCCAGACCATCAATAACGTCATGCCAATAAAAGTACATACTGGCCAGCGCAGCTCCTCCAGACGTGTCCAGATGCTGGCGATAAGCGCCACGCCAATAATCAGTACCACCAGCGGGATTGGCCAGAAAAAGCTCAGGGTCATATGACTGGCAAAGCAGAGGGTGTAAAGCAGATGCGACAGGAAAAACGCCCCGATGGCATACAGCATACGGCGATTCGGCAGTAGCGTCAGCGCATCGCCAATCAGCGTGGCGAGCAGCCCGAAAAGAATCAGATAGTCGGTGGTATTAAGGACCGGTGCCTGCCACGCCAGTGCGAGCAACAATAGCAGGGTAACGGGTTTGAATACCCAACGCTGCCACTGTGGCCCCCGATAGGAAGCATCAACGTACAGCCAGCCGGAAAAAAGAACCGCCAGAAACGACCAAATCATAATGTGTCCCTTTGTTTTTTAGAGGTAAAACCTCACAATTCTCATTCCAGTCTAGGTCAGGTCAGACCGATGTGACAATGGGAGCGGTCTGGTTGTATCCTTACTGACCGTGAAATTTATTGCTTAGTCTACGAAAGAGGACGAAGAAAATCATGAAGCCTCCCCTCATTTTTATCATCATACTGGCGGTGATTGCCGTGATGGCCACGCGGCAGTTTATCCGGCAGCGGCGTGAGGTTGCGGTTAACGATGCTTCTCCCGTCAGGGCGTTGCCGGTAATGGTGAAGGAGAAGCGAGAAGTGCCCGTGCCAAACCGGCGTTCACGCCAGCGGGAAACGATTCCGGTGGAGGCAATGCGCTATGAAGCCTGGTTTCGACCGCTTAACGGCGCGGGTGATTTTAAACTCGTCCTGCAGGCGGGCGATTTTCATCAAATTGATCGGGGAGTGAAGGGCGAACTGAAGGTAAAAGGGACGCGCTTTATCTCATTCTCACCCCGATATGATGCTGTGCGATAAAGCCAGTCGGCAGGTATACGTGACCTGAAATGGACTTTTCAGGTCAACGCGTGAGAACGCTTCTTTTTGCGAAGCTTACTTTTTCGGTAGCTGTTTTTTTTGCCATGCAAGCAGTTCAAATACGCCGAAAAAGAAGATTTTGACCTGCACCAGCCCGCTGAGCGCTGGCCCGCCTTTCGGCTGGGTGGCCCGCATCAGTACCAGCTGTAAGCCATGCATAAGCACCATAAAAATCAGCGCGACGTTAACAAAATACTTCAGCGGCGTGGGGAACGGGTGTACCAGGTTAAGCAGCAGAAATGCCCACACGCCCGTCATCAGTATGCGTCCCAGATTAATCAGCATCACTCTCTTCCTTTGCAGTGGTATGGCGAATATACAGGCGATAAGCAACCTGGCCGGCGATCTTTTCCCGATGAAGCTGCCAGCTGGCGGGAACCGGCGGCAGACCGTTTTCTACTTCGCTCTCTACGTATATCAGGGCTTCATCGGCCAGCCAGCCCTGGGTTTCCAGCAGCGTTAGCGTCTGCTCCAGCAGACCCTTGCGAAACGGCGGATCGATAAATACCAGATCATGCGGCTCCCCCTGCTTTGCCAGCCACTGTAGCGTATTGGTGTGAATGACCCTGCCGGTTTTTGCCCCCAGCGTAACCAGGTTCTTCTCCAGCTGCTGCGCTACCGGACGCTCCAGCTCCAGCAGAGTGGCAGAGGCCGCATGGCGTGAAAGCGCCTCCAGACCCAGCGCGCCGCTACCGGCAAAGCAGTCAAGGCAGCGTGCGGCCTGAATATCGGGTGCCAGCCAGTTAAACAGCGTTTCACGCACGCGGTCGGTGGTTGGGCGCAGGCCTGCGCTATCCGGTACGGGAAGTTTCCTGCCGCGCCACTGGCCACCGATAATACGGATCTGCCCGGCGCTGTTGCTGCTGTTCTTTTTATTCATGCTGCTGAACTCTTCATAATTTGTTGCACAGTTTAACGGGCTTACCGGGCTGAGGAAACGTAAAAAGGGTGCTGTGTTGCGTTAGCAGGAAAGTGTTAGACTAGGGGATTAAGATGATTTTCAGAGACCTGACGGATTTCCCCCCGCGAGGAGTGTGGTTGCACCATGGCAAAAAATAAAAAACGTGGCTTTTTTTCCTGGCTGGGATTAGGACGCGAAGAAAAAGCGCCGCAGGAAGAGACGAAAGACGCGTCCGGCGACAGGCTTTCCCCGGCTGAAGAGACGTCCGCGCATGACGGTTCTCCCTCTCGTGAAGCAGAACAGCGTGCTGATGAGACGGTCGCGGTCACCGAGGAGGTTGCGCATCAGCAGGTGGAACATCCTGAATCCGTCCAGCCTTCGGTACTGGTCGAGCCGCGTGAGGACGCCACCCTGATTCAGGATAGCCCTCTGGCAGTAGAAAACCTGCCGGAAGAACGCCCTGAAATCCAGCCCGAGCCGGAAGCCGTGCTGCAGCCGGAAGAACGCGTTGAGATCCAGCCCGAGCCGGAAGCCGTGCTGCTGCCGGAAGAACGCGCTGAAATCCAGCCCGAACCGGAAGCCGTGCTGCTGCCGGAAGAGCGCGCTGAAATCCAGCCTGAGCCAGAAGCCGTGCTGCTGCCGGAAGAACGCGCTGAGATCCAGCCCGAACCGATCGCGCCAGAAGACTCGATCGCTGCGGCACTGGCAAAGGTTGAGAACACCGAACACACCGAGCAGGAGCGCCCCAGCAAAGAGGGCTTTTTTGCGCGTCTGAAGCGTAGCCTGGTCAAAACGCGGCAGAACCTGGGATCGGGCTTTATCAGCCTGTTTCGGGGTAAGAAGATTGATGACGATCTGTTTGAAGAGCTGGAAGAGCAGTTGCTGATTGCCGATGTGGGCGTTGAAACGACCCGTCGGATTATCGGTAACCTCACGGCTCAGGCCAACCGCAAGCAGCTTCGCGATGCCGAAGCGCTTTATGGCCTGCTAAAGCAGGAGATGGCCGAAATTCTGTCGAAGGTTGAAGCACCGCTGGATGTCGGCACGAAGTCGCCGTTTGTCATCCTGATGGTTGGCGTGAATGGCGTGGGTAAAACCACCACTATCGGCAAGCTGGCGCGCCAGTATCAGGCTGAAGGAAAATCGGTCATGCTGGCTGCTGGCGACACCTTCAGGGCGGCAGCCGTTGAACAGCTCCAGGTGTGGGGCGAGCGTAATCATATTCCAGTGATTGCCCAGCAAACCGGTGCCGATTCCGCTTCGGTTATCTTTGACGCGATCCAGGCAGCAAAAGCCCGCCACGTTGACGTGCTGATTGCCGATACCGCAGGTCGCCTGCAAAATAAATCGCACCTGATGGAAGAGCTGAAAAAAATCACCCGCGTGATGAAGAAGCTCGACGAACAGGCGCCACATGAGGTGATGCTGACCATTGATGCCAGCACCGGACAGAATGCTATCAGCCAGACCCGACTCTTCCACGAGGCGGTTGGGCTGACAGGTATTACGCTAACCAAGCTGGACGGCACCGCAAAGGGTGGCGTTATTTTCTCGGTAGCGGATCAGTTCAACATTCCCATTCGCTATATCGGCGTGGGTGAAGGTATTGAAGATTTGCGATCGTTTAAGGCAGACGATTTTATTGAGGCACTTTTTGCCCGAGAGGACTAATTAGGATGATTCGCTTTGAAGAGGTCAGTAAGGCTTATCTCGGCGGTCGGCAAGCGCTTCAGGGGGTAGATTTCCATCTGCGTCCGGGGGAAATGGCGTTTCTGACCGGGCATTCGGGGGCGGGGAAAAGTACGCTGCTGAAACTTATTTGCGGCATTGAACGTCCCAGCGCCGGGCATATCTGGTTCAGCGGGCACGACATCAGCCGCCTGAAAAGCAGCGAAGTCCCTTTCCTTCGCCGCCAGATTGGAATGATCTTTCAGGATCACCATCTGTTGATGGACCGCTCGGTCTATGACAACGTGGCGATCCCGCTGATTATTGCCGGGGCGAGCGGTGAAGATATCCGCCGTCGCGTATCGGCTGCGCTGGATAAAGTGGGCCTGCTGGACAAAGCGAAGAGTTATCCAATCCAGCTCTCCGGCGGTGAACAGCAGCGGGTAGGCATCGCCCGTGCGGTGGTGAACAAGCCCGCCGTTCTGCTGGCCGATGAGCCTACCGGAAATCTGGATGATGCGCTGTCGGAAGACATTCTGCGTCTGTTTGAAGAGTTTAACCGCGTTGGCGTCACGGTGCTGATGGCCACCCATGACCAGGCGCTGATCGCCCGGCGTAATTACCGCCTGATGAGCCTCAATCAGGGACGTTTACACGGAGGTCAAGGTGGCCAATAAACGCAATACCCGCGCACCGGCGCCAAAAACCACGAAGCCAAAACAGCCCTCTAAAAGTCAGGCGTTGAAGGGAGGGTGGCAGGAGCAGTGGCGCTATGCGCTGCGCGGCTCGCTGTCGGACATGTGGCGTCAGCCGCTGGCCACGCTGCTCACGGTGATGGTGATCGCTATCTCCCTCACCCTGCCGAGCGTCTGTTTTATGGTGTGGAAAAACGTTAGCCAGGCCGCTGAACAGTGGTATCCCGCGCCGCAGCTGACCGTCTATCTCAGCAAGACGCTGGATGATGACGCAGCGGAAAACGTGGTGGCTCAGCTGAAAAAAGAGGACGGCGTGGACAAGGTGAATTACCTGTCACGCGAAGAGGCGATGGGCGAGTTTCGTAACTGGTCCGGCTTTGGCGGCGCCATGGATATGCTGGAGCAAAACCCGCTACCCGCGGTGGCGATTATCACGCCTAAGCTGAATTTCCAGAACTCTGACACCATGAATAATCTGCGCGATCGCGTGGCGAAGGTGCAGGGTATCGACGAAGTGAAAATGGATGATAGCTGGTTCGCCCGGCTGGCGGCGCTGACCGGTCTGGTAGGGCAGGTTGCAGCGATGATCGGCGTGTTGATGATCGTGGCGGTGTTTCTGGTCATCGGTAACAGCGTGCGGCTCAGCATTTTTGCCCGTCGCGACACCATCAACGTGCAGAAGCTCATCGGCGCGACCGACGGGTTTATCCTGCGGCCATTCCTGTACGGCGGTGCCCTGCTCGGCTTTACCGGGGCGCTGCTGTCGCTGGTGCTGTCGGAGGTGTTGGTATTCCGTCTGGAGTCCGTCGTCACGCAGGTTGCCGCCGTGTTTGGCACCACCTTCAACCTGCACGGCCTGGCCTGGGACGAGAGCCTGCTGCTGCTGCTGATTTCTGCCATGATTGGCTGGATCGCGGCCTGGCTCGCGACGGTACAACATTTACGTCGATTTACGCCGCAGTAACCCCTTTTCACGATTTTTTGTTATAATCTTCCTCTGCTGTTTGAGTAAAGCCGCAGAGGAAGCGTGAGTTTCAGCGTCTTCCCGCCTCGGCTCCAGTCTGCCAGAAGCTGTGTTTAATTTATGCACACATAAAAGTGAACTTGTGGATAACTTTGCAGTCGAAGTAGCACGGATTGCTTTAACTTATGACCCGCGTTCACGTAGTCTGGTGAATTGTGCAGGGAATGGCACAGCAATAATGCTTATTACAGAGAGGGTTTGAATGACCAAAGAAATGCAAACTTTAGCTATTGCTCCTTTAGGCAACCTGGATTCCTACATCCGGGCCGCCAATGCCTGGCCTATGCTGACGGCAGAAGAGGAAAAAGCGCTGGCTGAACGGCTGCATTACCAGGGCGATCTGGATGCAGCTAAGACGCTGATCCTGTCTCACCTGCGCTTTGTTGTTCATGTTGCTCGTAACTATTCGGGCTACGGCCTGCCGCAGGCTGATCTGATTCAGGAAGGCAATATTGGCCTGATGAAAGCCGTACGCCGCTTTAACCCGGAAGTGGGCGTTCGTCTGGTCTCCTTTGCCGTTCACTGGATCAAAGCTGAGATCCACGAATACGTGCTGCGTAACTGGCGTATCGTCAAGGTTGCGACCACCAAGGCACAGCGTAAGCTGTTCTTTAACCTGCGTAAGGCTAAGCAGCGTTTAGGCTGGTTCAATCAGGAAGAGGTCGAAATGGTGGCCCGGGAGTTGGGTGTTTCCAGCAAAGACGTACTGGAAATGGAGTCGCGTATGGCGGCTCAGGATATGACCTTTGACCCGACGCCTGATGACGAAGGTGAAGGCCGCTCAATGGCACCGATGCTCTATCTGCAGGACAAGTCATCTGACTTTGCCGGTGGCATTGAAGAGGACAACTGGGATGCACACGCTGCTGATAAGCTGAGTGACGCCATGCTGGGTCTGGATGAGCGTAGTCAGGACATTATTCGTGCCCGCTGGCTGGACGGCGATAATAAAACCACGCTGCAGGAGCTGGCCGATAAATATGGCGTTTCCGCCGAGCGCGTGCGTCAGCTTGAAAAGAACGCGATGAAAAAGCTGCGCGTGGCTATCGAAGCCTGAGAAGCGTCGCCTGGAACATCCGCGCTAAGTGAATCATCGCCCCACCAGGGGCGATGATCTGAACCCATCGCACCGCCCTAACCCCTTCCGACCCATTTGTAATCCTCTGAGTCACTCCAGCACTTTATTATTTAGCCAGGCTGACATGCATTAACAGCATATCATCCGGTTCCTCTACCCTTTTTAGCGTAGAGGGCAGCGTGCAAAAAATTGACTGGCGCGCTATTCGTTAAAGAAAGGACTGGCTCAGGCTGTTTATTTACGAAGGCGCACCCAGCCGCCATCAGCAGGCACAAATCCGCCCTGATGCATAAAGGCCGCAATAACCTCAGGATCGCTATCGTCATTCATTACCATCCTCCACCGCGTCACCGCCGGGTTCTGTGCCAGGGTGTCGGCCAGCAGATAACTCCCCACGCCGCGACGACGCGTCACTTCACGTACCATCAATGCTTCAAGCTCGCCATGCGCGCCTTCAATTGTCAGCCTGACCGCAGCAAGCAGGCGCTCATTGAACGTGGCGGCGTAAAGCTGATGCTGCTCATCCAGCCCCCTCTCCAGCGCATCCAGCGAAGTGCCGGGCCATATTTTCCCCAGGTCCAGTCGGTCCTGCGCAGATAAGTGGTGCAGTCTGATAATGGTAAGTTTCATAATTCCGATCGGGTCGAGGTGAAAGGCCTGGTTTATCTAAAATCCCAGATAAAGGACAGTTTAACTTTTGCTAATCTGAAAACAAAGCATTCGCTCTGTGACGCGCCACTCCGGCAGAGATAAGCTTAAATAATCACCGGAAAGCCAGCATAATGCGCTGGATGACTGCTTACTAAGCCACCGTTTCTGCCAGTGAATACGTCCGTTAAGGGCAGAGTTTTCTTAATATGTCAGTTGCTTTGCAGAAGAAAACTCCTGTTTAATGGACTGATAATAAAGAATTATTAATAAAATGGCCTGAAATCTCCTAACGCCTTATTCCTAAAGCGTTTTACGTAGATGCGATGGCTATAAAAATAGCAAACACAACAGGCGGGGTAGTCTAGGATGAAAATCGTTAAAGGTAGCGTGCTGCTGGCAGGATGCATTGCGCTGGCAATGAGTCAGGCGGCGGTAGCGAAAGAGATTAAAGTGGCTATTGTCGGAGCCATGTCGGGTCCGGTTGCGCAGTATGGCGATATGGAGTTCACCGGCGCGAAGCAGGCCATCGCGGACATTAATGCAAAAGGCGGCGTCAACGGCGACAAGCTGGTTGGCGTTGAATATGACGACGCCTGCGACCCCAAACAGGCCGTGGCCGTGGCAAACAAAGTGATCAACGACGGCATTCACTACGTGATCGGCCACATCTGCTCCTCTTCCACCCAGCCTGCGTCGGATATCTACGAAGATGAGGGTGTGCTAATGATCACGCCCGCGGCAACCAGCGCCGAGCTGACCACCCGCGGCTATAAAATGATTATGCGCACCACCGGGCTGGATTCCGATCAGGGGCCGACTGCGGCGAAATATATCCTCAGCGTGGTTAAACCGCAGCGGATCGCCGTAATCCACGACAAGCAGCAGTACGGTGAAGGCCTGGCGCGTTCCGTGCAGGATAGCCTGAAAAAATCTGGCGGCAACGTGGTGATGTTTGAAGGGATCACCGCAGGAGATAAAGATTTCTCCACCCTGGTGGCCCGCCTGAAAAAAGAGAACGTCGATTTCGTCTATTTTGGTGGTTACTATCCGGAAATGGGACAGATCCTTCGTCAGTCTCGCGCAGCCGGTCTGAAAACGCAGTTTATGGGGCCTGAGGGCGTCGGCAACTCATCGCTGTCGAATATCGCGGGTGCGGCTTCCGAAGGGATGCTGGTGACGCTGCCGAAGCGCTACGATCAGGAGCCTGCAAACAAGCCGATTGTTGATGCGCTTAAGGCGAAAAAACTCGACGCTACCGGGCCATTCGTCTGGACCACCTACGCTGCGCTCCAGGCGCTGACTACCGGGATGACGCGCAGTAAGAGCGCAGAACCGGCGGACATTGCGAAAAACCTGAAGGAGGGTGCGCCCGTGCCCACGGTGATGGGCGACCTGAGCTGGGATGCGAAAGGGGACCTCAAAGGGTTCGAGTTTGGCATATTCCAGTGGCATGCTGACGGTTCCTCCACGGCGGTGAAATAAAACCGGCGGCTGGCCAACACACCGGCCAGCCTGTTCAGATGCCAGGCGTTTTTATTCTCTCCGCCGACGCGGGAAGAAGTAAGGTACTCAGGTATGTCCGAGCAGCTCCTCTATTTTTTGCAACAGATGTTCAATGGCGTAACGTTAGGCAGCACCTACGCGCTGATCGCCATTGGCTATACCATGGTGTATGGCATCATCGGGATGATCAACTTCGCCCACGGCGAAGTCTATATGATTGGCAGCTACGTCTCCTTTATTGTGATTGCTGCGCTGATGATGATGGGGATCGACGTCGGCTGGATGCTGATTGGTGCCGGATTTATCGTCGCCATCGTGATTGCCAGCGCGTACGGCTGGAGCATCGAACGCGTTGCCTACCGTCCGGTACGATCCTCAAAACGGCTGATTGCGTTGATCTCTGCCATCGGCATGTCCATTTTTCTGCAAAATTACGTCAGCCTTACTCAGGGATCGCGCGACCTTGCGCTGCCGGGCCTGATAACGGGTCAGTGGACGCTGGGCGAAAGTAACGGTTTTTCCGCCACGCTCTCAACGATGCAGGTCGTTATCTGGCTGGTCACCTTCGTGGCGATGCTGGCGCTGACGCTGTTTATCCGCTATTCCCGGATGGGTCGTGCCTGCCGCGCCTGTGCCGAGGATTTGAAAATGGCCAGCCTGCTGGGCATTAACACCGATCGCGTCATCTCCCTGACGTTTGTTATCGGGGCCGCCATGGCGGCGGTGGCGGGTGTATTGCTGGGCCAGTTTTACGGCGTCATTAACCCCTACATTGGCTTTATGGCCGGGATGAAAGCATTTACCGCTGCGGTGCTGGGCGGAATAGGGAGTATTCCAGGGGCCATGGTCGGTGGGCTGATCCTCGGTATTGCCGAAGCGCTGACCTCGGCTTACCTCAGCACGGAATACAAGGATGTGGTCTCTTTCGCGCTGCTGATCGTGGTGCTGCTGGTCATGCCGACCGGTATCCTGGGGCGTCCGGAGGTGGAGAAAGTATGAAACACCTCAACCTGCTTAACGCCCTGGCCTCCGCCGCGATGCTGGTGCTGCTGGCCGCTTTCTTTATGGGCATGCGCCTGGATCTGGACGGCACCCGGTTGGTGGTCAACAACGCCGGAAGCGTGCGCTGGAACTGGATAGCAATCGGCTGTGCGGTGGTCTTCTTCTTTCAGCTGCTGCGCCCACTGCTACAGCACGGCCTGAAAAAAGTCTCTGCGCCGTCGCTGGTATTGCCGGGGATCGACGGTTCAACGCGAAAGCAGCAGCTGTTTATGCTGCTGCTGCTCATTGCCGCCATTGCCTGGCCCTTCCTGGTGACGCGCGGCACGGTGGATATCGCCACGCTGACGCTGATTTATGTGATGCTGGGTCTGGGGCTGAACGTGGTGGTGGGTCTGTCAGGCCTGCTGGTTCTGGGCTACGGCGGCTTTTACGCCATCGGTGCCTACACGTTTGCGCTGCTTAATCACTATTACGCACTGAGCTTCTGGGAATGTCTGCCGCTGGCCGGGCTGGTGACGGCACTGTTCGGGCTGCTGCTTGGCTTCCCGGTACTGCGGCTACGCGGGGATTATCTGGCAATTGTTACGCTCGGCTTTGGGGAAATCGTCCGTATTTTGCTGCTCAATAATACTGAGATTACCGGCGGTCCCAACGGCATCAGCCAGATCCCTAAGCCAACGCTGTTCGGACTGGAATTTAACCGCAGCGTACGCGATGGCGGCTGGGATACCTTCCATCATTTCTTTGGACTGAAATATGATCCGAGCGATCGCATTATTTTCCTCTATATGGTGGCGCTGTTGCTGGTGGTACTGACGCTATTCGTGATTAACCGGCTGCTGAGGATGCCGCTGGGTCGCGCCTGGGAAGCGCTGCGCGAGGATGAAATTGCCTGTCGCTCCCTGGGGCTAAACCCAACGCGCATCAAGCTGACCGCCTTTACCATCAGCGCGGCCTTTGCGGGATTTGCCGGCAGCCTGTTCGCCGCCCGCCAGGGGTTTGTCAGCCCGGAATCCTTCACCTTCGCGGAGTCTGCCTTCGTGCTGGCTATCGTGGTACTGGGCGGGATGGGATCGCAGTTTGCGGTGATCCTCGCGGCCGTTCTGCTGGTAGTTTCGCGCGAGCTGATGCGCGATCTGAACGAGTACAGCATGCTGGTGCTCGGCGGGCTGATGGTGCTGATGATGATCTGGCGCCCGCAGGGGCTGCTGCCGATGAAGCGACCGCATCTCAAGCTGAAAAGCGTGGAAAAAGGAGATGCCGTATGACGCCGGTATTGTCCGTAAGCGGCCTGATGATGCGCTTTGGTGGCCTGCTTGCCGTAAACAATGTCGAGCTGGAGCTGCGCCCACAGGAGATCGTTTCGCTGATTGGCCCAAACGGGGCGGGTAAAACCACCGTCTTTAACTGCCTGACCGGCTTTTACCGGCCGACGGGCGGCAGCATCAGGCTGCGCGATCGCGAGCTGGCGGGCCTGGCGGGACAAAAAATTGCCCGAATGGGCATCGTACGCACCTTCCAGCACGTACGGCTGTTCCGTGAGATGACGGTAATTGAAAATCTGCTGGTCGCCCAGCATCAACATCTGAAAAGCGGGGTATTTGCCGGACTGTTAAAAACGCCCGCTTTCCGTCGCGCGGAGAGCGAAGCGCTGGACAGGGCGGCGACGTGGCTTGAACGCGTCGGCCTGCTGGCGCTCGCCAATCGTCAGGCGGGCAACCTCGCCTACGGTCAGCAGCGCCGACTGGAGATTGCCCGCTGTATGGTAACCCGGCCGGAAATATTGATGCTGGATGAGCCCGCAGCGGGGCTGAACCCAAACGAAACGCATGAGCTGGACGCGCTTATCGCCGAGCTGCGACGTGAACATAAGGTGTCGGTATTGTTGATTGAACACGATATGAAGCTGGTGATGGGCATTTCCGACCGGATTTATGTGGTTAACCAGGGTACGCCGCTGGCGAACGGTACGCCGGATGAAATCCGTAGCAACCCGGATGTGATCCGCGCTTACTTAGGGGAGGCATAAGGTGAATCCAATGCTATCTCTGCAAAATATCAGTGCCCACTACGGTAAAATCCAGGCGCTGCACGACGTTAGCCTGCATATTAACCAGGGCGAGATCGTTACGCTCATCGGCGCCAATGGGGCAGGTAAAACTACGCTGTTGGGCACGCTGTGCGGCGAGCCACGCGCCACCGAAGGTAACATCATTTTTGATGATAAGGTCATAACCAGCTGGCAGACCGCGCGCATTATGCGCGAGGCGATTGCCATTGTTCCTGAAGGAAGGCGCGTATTTGCCCGCATGACGGTGGAGGAAAATCTGGCAATGGGCGGTTTTTTTGCCGCTCGCCAGCAGTATCAGACCCTGATCGCGCGCGTCTATGCGCTCTTCCCGCGGTTGTATGAGCGCCGGACGCAGCGTGCGGGGACCATGTCCGGCGGCGAGCAGCAGATGCTGGCGATTGGCCGGGCGCTGATGAGCCAGCCGCGTCTGCTGCTGCTGGACGAGCCTTCCCTTGGCCTCGCGCCCATTATTATCCAGCAGATCTTCGACACCATCGAACAGCTGCGGCAGGAGGGCATGACGATTTTCCTCGTTGAGCAAAACGCCAATCAGGCGCTAAAGCTGGCCGATCGCGGCTATGTGCTGGAGAACGGTCGCGTGGTGCTGGAGGACAGCGGCGACGCCCTGCTGGCTAACGAGGCGGTCAGAAGCGCCTACCTCGGCGGCTGATTAGCCCGTCCCCCAGGGCCAGCCAGCAGGCTGGCCTTTTTACCGCAGCGTGAGCTGCATTCAGCGTCAGTGCGTCACTCTGCTGTCACCTCACCGTCATCATCCCGTTATTTTTCTGACATTTTTCCATGTCATGTTACCTGCCGGATACCTTTAGTGCGCGCTATTGCGCACCTTACCCCGGGAACAGGAAACCACTATGCCATCACGATCATTTCGTCATACTGCACTCAGCATGCTGGTGGGGCTGACCCTCAGCGGGCAGGCGTTAGCCGTAACCGAGATCCCTTTCTGGCATTCGATGCAGGGCGATCTGGGCGTAGAGGTCGATTCACTGGCTCAGCGTTTTAACGAATCGCACCCGGAATATAAAATTGTCCCGACCTGGAAAGGCAACTATGAACAGAGCCTGGCGGCGGGTATTGCTGCCGTGCGCTCGGGCAAGGCCCCGGCGATCCTTCAGGTTTACGAAGTGGGTACGGCAACGATGATGGCGTCAAAAGCCATTGTGCCAGTCTATGACGTCTTCAAAAATGCCGGGATCCCCTTTGATGAGAAGCAGTTTGTGCCCACGGTCGCCGCCTATTACAGCGACGCCAAAACCGGCCATCTGGTTTCACAACCGTTCAACAGCTCCACGCCAGTGCTCTATTACAATAAAGATGCGTTCAAAAAGGCCGGCCTGAATCCGGACAAGCCGCCAGCAACCTGGCAGGCGTTACAGCAGGATGCCGCCGCGCTGCGTAAAGCGGGAATGACCTGCGGCTACGCCAGCGGCTGGCAGGGATGGATTCAGATTGAAAACTACAGCGCCTGGCACGGCCTGCCGGTGGCGACTAAAAATAACGGCTTTGACGGCACCGATGCAGCGCTGGTGTTTAATCAACCGGCTCAGGTGCAGCACATCGCCATGCTGGAAGAGATGAACAAAAAGGGCGAGTTCAGCTACTTTGGCCGCAAAGATGAGTCCACGGCTAAATTCTATAACGGCGACTGCGGCATCACGACCGCCTCGTCCGGCTCGCTGGCTGATATCCGCCATTATGCCCGCTTTAACTACGGCACAGGCATGATGCCTTACGATGCCTCCGTTCCCCATGCCCCGCAGAACGCCATGATCGGCGGTGCCAGCCTGTGGGTCATGAAGGGCAAGGATGCTGAAACGTATAAAGGGGTCGCTGAATTTATGCAGTTCCTGGCCCAGCCGGAAATTGCTGCGGAATGGCACCAGAAAACCGGCTACCTGCCGATTACCACGGCGGCATGGGAGCTGACCCGTCAGCAGGGTTTCTATGACAAAAATCCCGGAACCGAAACCGCTACCCGCCAGATGCTCAACAAACCGCCGCTGCCGTTTACCCGGGGAATGCGTCTGGGCAACATGCCGCAAATCCGCACCCTGATTGATGAGGAGCTGGAAGGGGTCTGGACGGGTCAGAAAACGCCGCAGGCCGCACTGGATAACGCGGTACTACGCGGTAACCAGCAGCTGCGTCGTTTCGAACAGACGGTCAGGCAGTAGCCGCCTCCGCCTCCGCCCGCGGCCACGCCCACGCGCGGGCATTAAGCGCCCTTTCTCAGAGTAACGCTATGTCTTCTTCTCGCCCCGTGTTCCGTTCCTGCTGGCTGCCTTATTTACTGGTGCTGCCGCAGCTGTTGATAACGATAGTCTTCTTCCTCTGGCCTGCGGGTGAAGCGCTGTGGTATTCGGTACAGAATGTCGATCCTTTCGGCATTACCAGCACCTTCGTCGGTCTGGAAAACTTTCGCCGTCTGATCGGTGACGACAGCTACCTCGCATCATTCTCGACCACGCTAATTTTTAGCGGCCTGGTGACGGCTATCGGTCTGACGGTATCGCTGTTCTTCGCCGCGCTGGTGAACCATGTTCTGTGTATGAAGCCTGTCTGGCAGACGCTCTTTCTGCTGCCTTATGCGGTGGCCCCGGCCATCGCGGCGGTTCTGTGGATGTTTTTATTCAGCCCCAGCCAGGGTCTGGTGACGTGGCTACTGGGTCAATTCGGCTACAGCTGGAACCACGCGCAAAATAGCGGGCAGGCGATGTTTCTGGTGGTGCTGGCCTCCGTCTGGCAGCAGATGAGCTACAACTTTCTGTTTTTCTTTGCCGCGCTACAGTCAATTCCCCAGTCGCTGAACGAAGCGGCTGCCATTGATGGTGCGGGGCCGGTGCGGCGTTTTTTTCAGCTCTCCCTGCCGCTGATTACACCCGTCGGCTTTTTCCTGATGGTGGTGAACCTTGTCTATGCCTTCTTCGATACCTTCCCGGTGATTGACGCTGCAACGGGAGGCGGGCCGGTTCAGTCCACCACCACCCTGATTTATAAAATCTATCGTGAAGGATTTGCCGGTCTCGACCTCTCTTCCTCCTCCGCGCAGTCGGTGGTGCTGATGGTACTGGTGATTATTTTGACGGTGATTCAGTTCCGCTACGTGGAGAAAAAGGTGCGCTATCAATGATTGAGAATCGACGCGGGCTGACGATTTTTAGCCATATTATGCTGGTAGTTGGTGTACTGACGGTGCTGTTCCCGCTCTATGTGGCCTTTGTTGCCGCCACGCTTAACAGCAGTGAAGTCTTTCAGGTGCCGATGACCCTGATCCCCGGGCAGCACCTCTGGGACAACATTGTCGATATCTGGCATAACGGCGTGGCCCACAACAGTGCGCCCTTTGGCGTCATGCTGATGAACAGCGCCATCATGGCGCTAAGCATTACTGCCGGAAAAATCACGGTTTCAATGCTTTCAGCCTTCGCACTGGTGTGGTTTCGCTTCCCGCTGCGCGGTCTGTTTTTCTGGATGATCTTTATCACGCTAATGCTGCCCGTTGAGGTGCGCATATTTCCGGCGGTGGAGGTGATCGCCCGGCTGGATATGCTCGACAGCTACCAGGGGCTGACGCTGCCGCTGATGGCGTCGGCCACCGCCACCTTCCTGTTTCGTCAGTTCTTTATGACGCTCCCCGATGAGCTGGTTGAAGCAGCACGCATTGACGGCGCCAGTCCGATGCGCTTTTTCCGTGACATCGTGCTGCCGCTGTCGAAAACCAACCTGGCGGCGCTGTTCGTCATGACCTTTATCTACGGTTGGAACCAATATATGTGGCCCCTACTGATCGTTAACGATACCCGCCTGGGTACAGCCGTGGCGGGTATTCGTAGCATGATTGGCAGTGGGGATGGCGCGACCCATTGGAACCTGGTGATGGCAGCGATGCTGCTGACCATGTTACCGCCCATCGCTGTGGTTTTACTGATGCAACGCGCCTTTGTGCGCGGGCTGGTTGAGAGAGAGAAATAAACGATGGCAGAAGTCAGTATTCAGGCTGTAACCAAGTCCTATGATGGTAAAAATCAGATTATTCAGCCGCTTAACGTGACCATACATGACGGCGAATTTATGGTGATGGTGGGGCCATCCGGCTGCGGTAAATCGACCCTGCTGCGCATGGTGGCCGGACTGGAGCGGGTCACCAGCGGCGATATTTATATCGATGGCCAGCGCGTCACCGATCGGGAGCCGAAAGACCGGGGTATCGCGATGGTGTTTCAAAACTATGCGCTTTATCCGCATATGAGCGTCGGGGAGAATATGGCCTACAGCCTGAAAATTCGCGGCATGGGCAAAACGCATATACGCCAGCGCGTACTCGACACGGCGCGCAGCCTGGAGCTTGAGGCGCTGCTGGACCGCCGTCCACGGGAACTTTCCGGCGGACAGCGTCAGCGGGTGGCGATGGGACGGGCCATCGTCCGCGAGCCTGCCGTGTTTCTCTTCGATGAGCCTTTATCCAACCTGGATGCCCGGCTACGCGTGCAGATGCGGCTGGAGCTACAGCTGCTTCATCGTCGTCTGAACACGACCAGCCTGTATGTTACGCACGATCAGGTCGAAGCCATGACGCTGGCGCAGCGGGTGATGGTAATGAACAGTGGTGTGCTGGAGCAACTGGGTACGCCGGTAGAGATCTACGAGCGCCCGGCAACGCGCTTTGTCGCCAGTTTTATCGGCGCGCCCGCGATGAACCTGCTGGAGGGGGTGATCAATGCGTCAGGGACGCAGCTGGTGATGTCCGGTGATTTTTCTCTTCCGCTGGTGGAACAGAAAAGTGGCTGGGCAGGGCGTGCATTGACGCTGGGTATCCGCCCGGAGCATATTAAGCTCTCTACGGCATCGGCAGGTGGCCTGCCGATGGTGGTGGAGTCGCTGGAGATGCTGGGGGCAGATAATCTTGCCCATGGTCGATGGGCGGGTAGTCGTGTGATAGCACGTCTGCCGCACGATCAGCGGCCTGTGCCGGGCAGCACGCTCTGGCTTCATCTGCCGCCTGACGCGCTTCATTTCTTTGATACCAGTAACGGACAACGACTCGAATGACGTATGACATCTGGCCCTATCCTCACATTGTCGCCCACCGCGGCGGCGGTAAGCTGGCCCCGGAAAATACCTTAGTCGGTATTGATACGGCGGCCAGGCTGGGGCACAAAATGATTGAGTTTGATGCAAAGCTTTCGCTCGATGGCGAAATATTTCTGCTGCACGATGACACGCTGGACCGCACCAGCAATGGCTGGGGCCTCGCGGGGCAGCTTCCGTGGGAAAAACTTTTGCAGCTGGATGCCGGCAGCTGGTTTAGCAAGGCTTTTGCTCATGAACGGCTGCCGCTTATGGCGGAGGTTGCTGAGCGCTGCGCGAAATATCAGATGATGGCGAATATCGAGATCAAACCGACGACCGGCCTTGACGCTGAAACCGGTCATGCGGTGGCGGTGGCGGCGCGTGACTTCTGGCATACGCAGATCCCACCGCTGCTCTCCTCATTTTCCACTCAGGCGCTGGAAGCGGCAAAGCAGGCCGCACCCGAGCTTCCGCGGGGCTTGCTGCTGCATGAGTGGCGCGCGGACTGGCTCTTACTAATACAGGATCTTGACTGCATCTCCATTCATCTTAATCATAAAATTCTGGATGAAGCGCGGGTCGCGGTTTTGAAAGCGGCGGGGCTGCGCGTGCTGGTGTATACGGTGAACAACCCAGAACGGGCGCGAACGTTGTTGAGCTGGGGAGTAGATGCGATTTGTACCGATCGCATCGATCTGTTGGGGCCGGATTTTAGCTGACCCTTTTATTAAAGGGGTCTGCCAGGGCGGACGGCAGGCCCGTCAATGATCGGTTGTGGCTACGCCTTCTCTACAGACCGTCATTATTACGTTTGGCGTGAAGACTTCATTATTTTCGCGGTCATGAATGGAGGGCATGGGGGGGTGTATAATATTAAATATCCAGAGCATATTCACGCCAATAGAAGATAAATATCCTTTCAACTTTCAACTTTCAACTTTCAACTTTTTTACCTTAAATTTAACACTTTTTTCTTTCTCTTTCCCTTGAGGTTAATATTGGTATAAATTTCGTTTCCTGATATTAACTAATAGTTTCAGGTTAATATTTTTCACAAAGGGTGGGTGATCATATTGTGGCTATTCATAGCCAGAGGCGACCCGTCCGTGAAAAAGAAAACAAGCACTCCCATGCCCCACGATGCCGTATTCCGCCAGTTTTTGGCGCAGCCGGAAAATGCCCGTGATTTTATTGAAACCCACCTTCCGGTAGCGCTGCGCGAACTTTGCGATCTCAACACGCTGAAGCTGGAGTCGGGCTCATTTGTTGAGGATGATCCTGGGGTTTGGGGAGCAGCGGAACAGCGAACGCCGTTAGCATGTTTCAGTACATCTTCGGGAATGATATTGAAGGTATTATCACGAACAGCAGGAGAATGCAACAAGCGTAGCCAGTTTTCTTTTTTCTGGTAAGCGCTGAAGCGCTGTCGTTTTGGCCGTTGAGGCATAACGTGCCAGGGCAGCAATACGGGTATCCAAAACTGGCGTAATTGCTGGTAATGTCACTCCCAGGTTACGTAGTGTCTGAAGGCGGCCTATGGCCTGCACCAGTGATGTGGCATTCACTTTAGTGGGTCCGGTACGTAACTGATCGAGTAACGAATAGCGGCTCCCGGCTGGCACCGAAAGAAGCTCCAGAAGCCGTTTTGCCTGAGAGTCATCAATGCAAACTGCCAGTGAATACCCGAGCCGGTTTTCAACCCTGCTGCGTAATCGGGCTATATAGCGTCCGAGCAACGAATATCCGGGTACCAGGACTTTATGTGATAAAAGCCATCCGGTGCATCTTTCAAAAATAATACCCGGGCGACTCGTTCCGGTCCAGCATAAAGAATATAACCAGCGGGGCAGTGAAAATGCCACGCGGGTGTCAGTAAACTCCGTGTAACCCTATATTTATGTGATTTCATTTATATGTTGTCAGCGCTGCTTTCCTGAGTTATATATATTAACCTTCTCACTGTCGCTCTTAATATGCAGTTGCTCTGCCAGAAAATCAATAAATAGCAATCTTTGATGTAAATTGGCCGGTTTGTTTTTGGCTATTCAAAATGACCTGTGGCGGCGTGAGATGCACTACTATCACCGGAAATCAGTCTGGCTGGAAACTCACCATCAAAGAAAACGTCCGGCAAACCCACGTGTGCCGGACGCTGTTAAAACGCACTTATCAGAAAGGTCTGTAGGTTATTCGATACCGTACTTTTTTTCGGTCACAAATACGGGGGCTTTCCAGTTCGGGCCTTTTTTAACAAGCATTTTTTCGCCCCACTCGACAACCCCATTTCTGCGCATTTCTTCAAAAACTTTCAATAATTCTCCATTTCCAACAACATCAAATCGGTAACGAACAAAAAAATTATCCAACTGAGGATAACCAATTCCTTTTGTGGAACCAGCGAAGAACGACACGACATCGTAAACACTTTCTTTTTCAATCATAGACTTAAAATTCAGCAAACCGCCCTGTATGCAGTTTCACCCTGTCCACGCCGTCGCGGTCAATGGTGGCCCCTTTCCAGTCCAGGTTTTGAACCGGATCGCCGGCCTTGTCCGCGTTGTAGTCACGCCCGCTGTACTGGCCTTTCACGTTTGTCTCCCCATAGGGCTTGTTGAACACCGTATAGACCGGCTTCAGCCCTGAGTCCGCCGGGAACACGATGATGGTGTCCCGGATAACCTCCTCCGGTTTCGGGTAGGTCGTCACCGTCGGGCGGTCAGGCATCTGCACCGAGCCGCCGGTATGCGCCACCACCTCCGGCCCAGTCAGAATGGTCGGGCCTTCAGCCCCCGGCGCATCCGCCGGACTGGTCAGGATGGTACGCGACGGCACGCCTGCCTCTTATGAATGAATTTTAATCATGGTTTTATTGACGGAAGGTTCCATTTGAATTTAAGCGATAACATACGCAATAGAGTACAAAAAAAGATGGCAATCCAGGGGCTATAATGATTATTGATGTAATGCATTTCTCCACACATTTGGATAGAGGCGCCAAGTAAGGCAGCTGAAGCATAAATCTCCTTAGTTAATATCATGGGAATATGCCCCATCAGTACATCACGAATGATCCCACCTCCAACTGCAGATATGCCTCCCAAAAGAATAGCTAGCTCGATATTATGAGTAAGCAAGTAAGTCTTATGAGCGCCGAAGGCTGCATAGAAACCTAATCCTATCGCATCAAAAAAAAGGGTTGGCTGTGTGATTTTAAGTAACGCTTTATGAAAACTAACCCCTAATATTACAGCAAAGAAGATTACCACCAAATACTCAAAATTAATCATGCCGGCAGGAGGTAAGGAGCCGATACAGATATCACGAATGATGCCCCCTCCGCACGCTGTTACAAACGCTATGATAAACAATCCCAAAATATCCATTTTCTGATGGATTGCCGCGAGCACTCCGCTTAAAGCAAAAACAAAGGCCCCAGTTAAATCAATAGAGAAAAATAAAGCTGATTCCATATCGTCACCATAAAGTTCCTGTCTGAAATTATCATTTTACTACCTAAGTGGGGAGTAATTCTAATTTTATTTATTATTTACATTGTACATATACTCTTTGACTGCCTACGGATATTTTTTTAAAACACATTTTGATGCCCCCTATCATTGCATTGTAAATTTTCACATGGTACGTGAACGCAAGGAAAATTCTTAGTTACTTATCTAAAAAATCGATAAAAAATAAACTTTATAAAATTTGATTAAGATATACACACAGCATTATTACCAAATAACTCCAAATATTTATTTAGGTGGCTTTGTAAGTATCCCAGCTTTAGTTCCAGGCACTTTTTGAGATTTCCGGTTTCTCAGCCATCAGCCGGTATTCTTCCGGTATCAGGTTATTCAGGGACTCATGAGGTCGCTCACTGTTGTACTCATTCAGCCAGCGTTCCGTTATTTCTCGTACTTCATTCAGTGTTCTGAACAGGTAAAAATCCAGTATTTCTGTCCGAGCTTAAGCACTTTATGTCACACCATTTTAATTTAAAGATGCAAATGAATGGGCCGTTTGGGTGGGATACTTACAGCTTAAGCACTTTATGTCACACCATTTGAATTTAAAGATGCAATGCTGATTTCAGTGTATTTAATTACGGTTATCATCGAATGTGCTATTTCCGCTTTAAAAAACTTCATTGAAAAACAGCATTCATTAAATTTCTGTTAATATAAATTAATGTGAGGATTGAGAGCATGACGAGTAAAATAATTAAAGCAATTCAGGCAAAACAGGAAACATATACTGCAATTAGACGCAAAATTCATCAGCATCCAGAGTTGGGTTTTGAGGAGGTGAACACAAGCAATTTAGTCGCAAACCTATTGACGTCATGGGGTTATGAAGTCAACCGTGGGTTAGCTAAAACAGGCGTAGTGGGTACTCTGAAAATGGGTACTGGTACTAAACGTTTAGGTCTACGCGCTGATCTAGACGCCCTACCGATCCTTGAGAAGAATGATAAGCCTTGGATTAGCGCTGTTCCTGGAAAATTCCACGGATGTGGGCATGACGGTCATACAGCTATCCTATTGTGCGCTGCAGAGTATCTGGCTAAATCAAAAAACTTTGATGGTACATTACATGTAATTTTTCAACCGGCAGAAGAGTTGCTTTATGGTGGCCGTGTAATGATCGAGGACGGTTTATTTAAGAACTTTCCATGCGATAAAATTTTCGCGTTACATAATATGCCTGGTTTAAAAACTGGTGAATTCTATTTCCGAAAAGGGGCTATGATGGCCTCATCCGATACCATACATATCGAAGTAAGCGGTGTTGGTGGACATGGCGCGATGCCTGAAAAATGTGTGGATGCTGGTTTAACGGCGTGCTATATCGCAACAGCTTTACAAAGTATTGTATCCAGAAATGTTCCACCGCAGGAAGCAGCTGTTATTACAGTAGGCTGCATCCAGTCAGGGGATGCACCTAACGTTATCAACGGTAAGGCTTTGATGAAACTAACCATACGCTCCTTGCATCCCGACATTCGTACAATGTTACTTAAACGTATAACAGAGATCGCCAAGCTACAAGCAGAGAGTTTCGGAGCAACGGCCGAAGTAAAACACATAAATGGTAGCCCGGTATTAGTTAATGGGAATGAAGCAACAGAACTCGCAATTCAAGTCGCAAAAAATATGTTCGGAGAAAACAAGGTACATATTAACACTCCCCCACTTATGGGAAGCGAAGATTTTGCTTTTATGTTGGAAGAGCACCCTGACGGTTGTTATTTAGTAGTGGGTAATGGAGATGAATCTGACTGTTGCATGGTTCATAATCCTAATTATATTTTCAAAGATGAAATCATTACTCCTGCTGCTTCTTTTTGGTGTGCATTAACAGAAACGTATCTGAAATAAAAAATCATGATTTTGAGTAAACTCTATTACAGAATGTAAAGTAAAGATGAGTCTACTCAAACTCTAATGGATTTTTAACTTTATATAAATAAAGGTCTAAATATGAATTTAGATAACACTGCGACATCCGAATATCAGGGGGGCGATAAGTTAATACTAGGAATTGTATTGGGAGTTTTGACTTTCTGGTTATTTGCTCAATCAATGGTAAATATCATCCCCTCTGTCCAAAGCTCCCTTAATATTCCATTAGGATCCCTTAATCTTGCTGTTAGTTCAACAGCCCTTTTTTCTGGTTGTTTTATTGTTATTGCTGGGGGATTTTCAGATAAATGGGGAAGAGTTAAGATCACAAACATTGGTTTTATACTTAGTATAATTGGATGCCTGTGTGTGCTTTTGGCAAAAGAAGAAATTGTATTTTTGTTAGGGCGGGTTATCCAAGGAATATCGGCAGCATGCATAATGCCCGCGACCTTAGCATTAATGAAAACATACTACAGCGGAGAGGCGAGACAAAGAGCGTTGAGCTTCTGGTCCATAGGTTCATGGGGCGGTTCGGGTATATGCTCCTTAGCCGGGGGAGCCATTGCGACTTACTCAGACTGGCATTATATTTTCGTATTTTCAATTATCATCTCAATTATTGGCATGCTACTCATCAAAGGAACGCCAGAAAGTAAAAGTAAAAATAAAAATGACAATAAATTTGATTACCTGGGCTTGTTTTTTTTCATTATCGCGCTATTCTCTGTCAACCTTCTTATAACCAAGGGGGACTCGCTTGGTTGGTTTAGTCCTGTAACAATAATTTTATTTGTGGTTTTCTTAATTTCTATTTATTTTTTCTTCCATATTGATGGTAAGAAAAAAGACAAAGGGTTTATCGATTTCTCTTTATTTAAAATAAAAACATATAGTGCAGCCACAGTATCCAATTTTTTCCTCAACGCCGCCGCTGGCACGCTACTAATTTCAAGCATTTATGTACAACAGGGACGTGGCTATACATCCTTTCAGGCAGGGATGTTAACAATAGGATATTTGATTTCAGTGTTAGTCATGATAAGAGTAGGAGAGAAAATACTACAAAAAGTCGGTGCTAAAATCCCAATGCTGATCGGTTCGGTAATTGCCATGGCGGGGATCGCCGTAATGGCGTTAACCTTCTTATCTAACATTATGTATATTATCGCCGTTTTTATTGGCTATATTCTCTTTGGAATTGGTCTGGGTATTTACGCTACCCCTTCCACAGATATCGCCGTATCAGCGGCACCGGTAGATAAAGTAGGCGTAGCTTCCGGGATCTATAAAATGGCGAGTTCATTAGGCGCGGCTTTTGGCTTAGCTATTGCTTCTTCTGTTTACACCGTTCTGGCCCCAACAGGGATATCAAAAGCAGCTTCAGCTGGTTTATTGGTAAATGTAGTTTATTGTTTACTCGCGTTATTTTTCATCATTGTTATGATGCCTAAACGCCAGGAGTAATACTTAAACTTAGAGCAATAAATATAGCTTATCAAGCATCCGGTAAACTAATGCCACCTTAAAAGTGGCATTAGTTTATTTGGTAGGCAAACAACTCAATATCATCTTGCTGCTGAGCATGGTGTGCCAGAAAAGGATAATCGCGGAAAGTACAATAGTGGTCAGATTTTGGCAATCTGGCCATATGCTTACCTGGCCACAATTCAAGTTCCCCAAGCGATGAAAGGGAAATACCCTCAACAATATGTGGCAACATCAGAGCAAGAGGCGTAGCGGTTTCACCAGGGATAGGCGTCGGGAACCGAGAATCGCCCGTATCATAATTACGGGTAAGGACGAGGAATTTCTCAGGCAGATAACGCCTGCTATCACACAGTTGCCGGTCATCATCAAAGTGTTCGCGGGTTTTCTGAGCAGAGACGGCCCCCAGTTCATGCAATGCCTCCCGAAGTATGGTGGGCATTGCATGATTAAATTCAGCCGTAGAGGAAACGGCGGAGAAAATAACAGGAGTATCTGCACAAAAATATATTCCCGGCAGATACTCCATCAATATTAGTTGCTGTTCTGCTGCACCGGAGGTTGAGTATTGCTTCCCGGCTGCGATTTTAAAATACGCTGCGAAGCGCTGTTACGCTGCTCCTGAACTTTACGCTGTAGATCCTGGCTCTGGCGCTGCTGATCGGCCTGCAGCTTGAGCTGCTGCTGAGCCTGCTGCGTCTGCATCTGGGATTGAACGCGCTGCGTGCTCGGGTTATACCCCGGCTGATTGGGATCGTTGGTGTTGTTTAGCATATTTGCCATGCCGCTTAGCGGTGCCAGTGCGGCAAAAATGATTAGCCATTTCATAAAACGCCCTCCTTGTTTCGATACCTAATTATATCCCAGACATACCTGCGTCACTCCAGGAGTTGACTGATTTAGACGAGACTTCGCCTTTTCTGTTATTTCGTGCACACTTAGCCTGGGTAAATAAACGTAAATAATAATGTTAAGGGGTATAAATGAGCAGACAGGGCATGATGGGGCGGTTTGCAGGATCGCTGATAGTGAGTGTGTTATTTTTACAGGGCGCAACGGCCGCTCCTGCGGCAGCGCCCGTTTCTTATGGCGTGGAAGCGGATACGTTCCACCCGGTTAAGGAACAGCACGGGATGGTATCGTCGGTTGACGCCCTGGCAACCCAGGTAGGCGTGGACATTCTAAAACAGGGCGGTAACGCCGTTGATGCCGCCGTTGCCGTAGGCTATGCGCTGGCGGTGACCCACCCTCAGGCTGGAAATCTTGGTGGCGGGGGATTCATGCTGTTGCGCACCGCCTCCGGACACACCACGGCCATCGATTTCCGCGAAATGGCACCGACCCATGCCAGCCGCGATATGTTCCTTGATGCTCAGGGTAATGCCGACAGTAAAAAATCGCTGACTTCGCCCCTGGCCTCCGGCGTTCCCGGTACGGTTGCAGGCCTGGCGCTGGCGAATAAAGAGTACGGTACGCTGCCGCTCAGCCGCCTGATCGCACCGGCCATTGCGTTAGCCAGTAAAGGGATTGTGGTTGACGAAGCGCTGGCAGACGATCTTAACGTCTATGGCAAAGAGGTGTTGATAAATCATCCCAACAGTAAGGCAATCTTTTACCGCCCGGATGGAACGCCCTGGAAGCGTGGCGAAACGCTGGTACAGCGAAATTTGGCGCACAGCCTGACGCTGATTGCGAGGCAGGGACCTGAAGCCTTTTATAAAGGTGAAATAGCCGACCAGATCGCCAGTGAAATGGCGGCCCACGGTGGCCTGATTGGCAAGGCGGACCTGGCGAACTACCGGGCCATTGAACGCAAGCCCATCAGCGGCACCTACCGTGGATATGAAGTCTATTCCATGCCGCCGCCGTCCTCTGGCGGGATCCATATCGTGCAGATCCTGAACATTCTCGAAAACTTCGATTTGGCGAAAATGGGCTTCGGAAGCGCAGATGCAATGCAGGTGATGGCCGAAGCAGAAAAATATGCCTACGCCGATCGCTCTGAATATCTTGGCGATCCCGACTTCGTTAAGGTGCCGTGGCAGGCGCTGACCAGCAAAGCATATGCTAAATCGCTGGCGCAGAAAATTGACGTGAATAAGGCACGGCCTTCCGCAGAAATAAAGCCGGGCAAGCTGGCCCCCTACGAGAGCAACCAGACCACTCACTTCTCCGTCGTGGACAAGCAGGGGAATGCGGTGGCGGTCACCTACACCCTGAATACCTATTTTGGCAGCGGGATCGTCGCGGGCAACAGTGGCATCCTGATGAATAATGAGATGGATGACTTCTCCGCTAAACCGGGCACACCGAACGTTTATGGCCTGGTCGGCGGTGAAGCCAACGCCGTACAGCCTTATAAACGACCGCTATCATCTATGTCACCGACCATCATCGCGAAGGGAGGGAAAACCTGGCTGGTGACGGGCAGCCCTGGCGGCAGCCGCATCATTACCACCGTGCTGCAAATGGTCGTGAACAGTATTGATTTCGGCATGAACGTCGCCGAAGCGACCAATGCACCCCGATTCCACCATCAGTGGTTGCCCGATCAGCTGCGCGTGGAGAAAGGATTTAGCCCTGATACGTTGAAGCTGCTGGAAGCCAGAGGACAGCATGTGAAAGTCATGCCAACCATGGGCAGCACCCAGAGCATTATGATCGGCCCGGACGGTATACTCTATGGCGCCTCCGATCCGCGCGCGATTGATGACCTGACGGCCGGGTATTAACCTAACTCCTGCCGAATGACGTGCTCATTTCTGCCAAACGGGTACGTCTGACCAACAGCGACGGCGTCCGGATTGCCGTCGCTGCTCTTTTACCTCACCGGCAGAAGAGAAGCGACCCGAAGGACTTACTTCTTCAGGCGGGCCATATAGAGGGCATCGGTCTGCTGACCGTTGCGTACGGCGAAGCGTCGTGCAAGCCCTTCGGTTTCAAAACCAAAATGCTGATACAGCGCGATCGCACGGGCGTTATCCGCAAACACCGTCAGCTCAATACGATCGACGCTCAGCCAGTTATCGCAGAGATTAATCATCTCCTGCATTAATGCCCGTGCAACGCCCTTCCCGCGATGATGAAAATCCACGCACAGACCAAAGGTAGCGGAATGGCGACGCCGCGCCCGCTGGTAAACCTCCAGGGTGAGATCGCCCACCACCTGACCATCAATACAGGCCACCAGCCGCTGCGTGCCAGGAGGAGTATTTTCCACGCGTTCCTGCCACAGCTTGAGTGAGGGGTGAGGAATTTGCAGCGTGTCGGCATAGGTTTCTGGCTGGCTCAGGATGCGATGCAGGGCGGCGGCATCGCCACTCAGGGCATGACGAATCACAATCTCACTCATTTTATCTCCTTTTTTAAACGGGTAATTCCCTTAAACATCAGGGGCATTGACAATAAAATCAAGAAAAATACTTTACAGACGCGAATGATAATGATTATTATTGTCATGCGTTTTCGACATGGGCTTCACGGACCGGTCGGAAAAGCACGACATTGCTCACATTGCTTCCGGTATTACTTAGCCAGCTCGGGTGCTGGCTTTTTTTTTGCCCGTCATTTCTCCACATCAAAATGCCTGAAAAGCACGGCTTTACTCTGTCGAATTATTTGAACAGAGAAGACAATTTTCTCCGCTATCAACCTGTTCATAACCGGTGCAGACTGGCTTAAAATATTGAAGAGGATTGAATATGATCTATATACGTAAGGCACAGGAGCGCGGGCACGCTAATCACGGCTGGCTGGACAGCTATCACACCTTCTCCTTCGCTAATTATTATGACGCTGATTTTATGGGCTTCTCGGCGCTGCGGGTTATTAATGAAGATGTGATCGATGCCGGACAGGGCTTTGGTACCCATCCGCACAAAGATATGGAGATCCTCACCTACGTGCTCTCCGGTACCGTTGAGCACGAAGACAGCATGGGCAATAAAGAGCAGATCCCGGCGGGTGAGTTTCAGATTATGAGTGCCGGTACCGGCGTGCGTCACTCTGAATACAACGCCAGTGAAGAGGTACCGCTGCACCTGTATCAGATCTGGATCATCCCGCAGGAAACCGGGATTGAACCGCGATACGCACAGCGCCGTTTCGATGACGTACAGGGACGTCAGCTGGTGCTGTCACCGGATGCGCGCGACGGTTCGCTGAAGGTTTTTCAGGACATGACGCTCTCTCGCTGGGCATTTAAACCGGGCGAGCAGGGGAGTGCTACGGTAGATGCGGGTCGTCGCATCTGGATCCAGGTGGTCAGGGGTGATGTCACCGTTAACGGCGCGGCGGCATCTACCAGTGATGCGTTTGCCATCTGGGATGAGGAACTGCTGAGCATCAATGCCGCCAGCGAGGCTGAAATCCTGCTGTTCGATCTCCCTCCTGTCTGATCCGTCACACTTTGGGCGCGGTTATCCGCGCCCTGCACCGTTTTCCCTTCAGTTTTGTTACACTCACCCTATCTCCCTCCATGACCTGATATAACCATGAAGAAAAAAAGACCGGTGCTACAGGATGTTGCCGATCGCGTGGGCATCACCAAAATGACCGTGAGCCGCTATCTGCGCAACCCTGAGCGGGTTTCTGCCGCCCTGCAAATCCGCATTGCTGAAGCGCTGGATGAGCTGGGCTACATTCCTAACCGGGCGCCGGACATTCTTTCAAACGCCACCAGCAGGGCGATTGGCGTACTGCTGCCCTCGCTGACTAACCAGGTATTTGCCGATGTACTGCGCGGTATTGAAGCGGTTACCGATGCGGCGGGTTACCAGACCATGCTGGGCCACTTTGGTTACAGTCCTGAAAAGGAAGAGCTGCAAATCCGCTCGCTGCTGGGCTGGAATATTGACGGGCTGATTCTGAGCGAACGCACCCATACCCCAGCGAGCCTGCGCATGATCGAAACGGCAGGCATACCGGTGCTGGAGATGATGGACTGCATCTCTCCCTGTGTGGATATGGCAGTCGGTTTTGACAACGTTGAGGCCGCCCGCCAGATGACGCGGGCCATTCTGCATAAGGGACACCGCAATACGGTCTATCTGGGCGCCCGGCTGGATGAGCGTACCCTGCTTAAGCATCAGGGCTACGAGCTGGCGATGCGGGAAGCTGAACTGACCCCACGCAGCGTGATGATGGAAGAGGCGTCATCGTTCTCAATGGGCGGCCTGCTGTTAAAAGAGGCTCAGACACGCTATCCCGATGCCGACAGCCTGTTCTGTACCAATGACGATCTGGCAGTCGGCGCGATGTTTGAATGCCAGCGGCAGGGATTACGCGTACCGCAGGATATGGCGATTGCGGGTTTTCACGGACACGATATTACCCAGGTAGTCACCCCGCAGTTAGCGACAGTCATGACCCCGCGTGAGCAGATGGGAAAGGCGTCGGCTGCGCTGCTGCTGGCGAGGATCCGCGGTGACCACGCCGAGGCGGAGCCGATAAATGTGGGCTTCACCCTTTTCGAAGGGGGCAGCATTTAACCCCCGTTGTTGATTCCTGTGCCTGAAGGGGCAGCATTAAGCTGCCCACCTGTCGGTCTGATTTATCTGCGAATAAGCTGCCTACCTGTCGGTCTGATTTATCTGCGAATAGCCTGCCCCCCTGCTGCTTTGATCCTTTGTGCGAAATTGTTCCTAAACTGTCAATTGTTTGAACCACTTCACAGATACCAGCTTTTTCCTCCACAGCTGTTGCCCTGGCAGGCGCGCCACCAGACAATGTTACCGATAACACCCAGAACCTGATTGCGAACTGTGAATCAGCCGGGTCACGAGAATTACCTGCCGGAGCAACACTCATGAAAACATCCCCTTTGTCCAATCACGTTTTTGTGCTGATGGGCGTATCCGGAAGCGGCAAATCAGCCGTTGCCAATGCCGTGGCGCACCAGCTGAAAGCGGCTTTCCTCGACGGTGATTTCCTTCATCCTCGCGCGAACATTGAGAAAATGTCTGAAGGGCATCCGCTGAACGATGACGATCGTAAACCCTGGCTGACGGCAATTAACGATGCGGCATTCGCGATGCAGCGCACCAATGCTGTCTCACTGATCGTCTGTTCTGCGCTGAAAAAGAGCTACCGGGACATTCTGCGTAAGGGTAATGAAAACCTTTCATTTGTTTATCTGCGTGGAGAATTCGACACCATCGAATCGCGCCTGCGTGCGCGTAAAGGTCATTTCTTTAAGCCACAGATGCTGGTGACGCAGTTTGCCACGCTGGAAGAGCCCGCAGGCGACGAGCACGACGTGCTGGTTGTAGACATTAATCAGACGCTGGATGAGGTTGTGGCGAACACCATTACCACCATCAACGGCGCAATCAATAAGACTCAATAGGCTGCCATGGCTACTGCAACGCTGGTATTAACCGCGGCAGGTTCCGTATTGCTGCTGCTGTTTCTGGTCATGAAAGCGCGGATGCACGCTTTTGTGGCGCTGATGTTAGTTTCGGTGGGTGCCGGTCTGTTCTCCGGTATGCCGCTGGATAAAATTGCCGACACCATGCAAAAAGGCATGGGCGGCACGCTGGGCTTTCTGGCGATTGTGGTCGCGCTTGGCGCGATGTTCGGTAAAATTCTGCATGAGACCGGCGCAGTCGATCAGATAGCGATTAAGATGCTGAAAACCTTCGGCGAAAGCCGTGCGCATTACGCTATGGGGATTGCCGGACTGATCTGCGCGCTGCCGCTGTTTTTTGAAGTGGCTGTCGTTCTGTTGATAAGCATCGCCTTTGCGGTCGCGCGTCGTACTCAGGATAATCTGGTCAAGCTGGTAATCCCACTGTTTGCCGGGGTGGCCGCGTCGGCTGCCTTTCTGCTGCCGGGGCCGGCACCCATGCTGCTGGCGTCGCAGATGCATGCGGACTTCGGCTGGATGATTATGCTGGGCCTGTGTGCGGCGATCCCGAGCATGTTGATTGCCGGGCCGCTGTTCGGCAACTTTATCAGCCGCCGCGTCACCTTTTCGCTCCCCGCAGAGACCAGCCATCCTGAATTTGAAGAAAGCAAGTTGCCCTCTTTTAGCTTTAGTCTCTCGCTGATCCTGTTTCCACTGATCCTCGTTGGACTGAAAACCATCGGGGCGCGCTTTACCGAGCAGGGCAGTACGCTGTATGAGTGGCTGGAGTTTATCGGGCATCCCTTTATTGCCATCCTGCTGGCCTGTCTGGTCGCTATCTACGGCCTGGCTTACCGTCAGGGAATGGATAAAGAGCGGGTGATGCAGATCTGCGGCAGTGCGCTTCAGCCTGCGGGAATTATTCTGCTGGTGATTGGGGCCGGTGGCGTGTTTAAGCAGGTGCTGGTGGATTCTGGCGTCGGCCCGGCGTTGGGGAATGCCCTGACCGGCGCGGGTCTGCCGGTGGCGCTGGCCTGCTTTATTCTTGCCGCCGCGGTGAGGATTATTCAGGGCTCAGCAACCGTTGCCTGTCTGACCGCCGTAGGTTTGATTATGCCGGTGATTGAGCCGTTGCATTATTCCGGCGCGCAGATGGCCGCCCTGTCTATTTGCATTGCCGGAGGTTCAATTGTGGTGAGTCACGTTAATGATGCCGGCTTCTGGCTATTTGGCCGTTTTACCGGCGCCACGGAAGCGCAGACGCTGAAGACCTGGACGCTGATGGAAACCATTCTCGGCACCGTTGGTGCAGTGGTCGGTATGATTGCGTTTGAGATACTTTCCTGACGTTTGAGAGGGTATGAACAGGGGCGTTGGTCTGTTGCGCAGACGATGATATCTGCTGTTACGGTGAATAATCTCAGCGTTCGCAGGCCAGTCATACAGGCTGCACTATTTGCTTTGTCGGTGGACAATCCCAGCGTTCGCCGGCCAGTCATACAGGCTGCACTATTTGCTTTGCCGGTGGACAATCCCAGCGTTTGCCGGCCAGTCATACAGGCTGCACTATTTGCTTTGCCGGTGGACAATCCCAGCGTTTGCCGGGCGTCCTCACGCCAGGCTCTGCCTGGTGCCTTTGGCTCCGACGTCAGGCCGGACGGCCCGGTCGCGAGCGGGCGTCCTGCCCGCCGCTCCCTGAGAGCAGCATCCCTGCTGCTCTCGCCTGGCCTTCCGTCTTCGCCGCAGCGCTGCGGATTGCCCGTCAACCGCAGGGATTGTCCACCTCTTGGGCTTCGGAGTTGCTTCAAGTTAAGCCCAGTAAATGCGCGGGCTTCTGCGCTGCTTTTAGTGAAACTGCTTTTATCCACAGCCAGCACAATGCAAAGGGAGCAGACGGGTGGGGCCCGGTGACAGGCAATCCGCAGCGCTGAGTGAAGGGAGGAAAACCCGGATGGGCCAGCAGGGATGCTGGCACAAGGGCATGCCGGGACAGGGACGTCCCGTCATGCCCGGTCCGAAAGGTCGACGAGCGGAGCAAAGGGACCGCGCTACGCGCGGCGTGAGGACCGCCAGGCACCGGGCCCCTCCCGTAGGCGATGCCACTGAACTTTGCAGCACCGGGCCCCACCCGTAGGCGACACCCCCCAACTTCGCAGCACCGGGTCCGCCCCCCAGCTTCACCGCTAACGCGGCAAAACGCGTTAAATCTTCAGATAGGCGCGGATCCCATCCAAAAACATCTGGGTCGCCAGCATAATCAGGATCAGTCCCATCAGCCTCTCCAGTGCATTAACGCCCTTCTCGCCCAGCAGACGTAAAAAGAGCCCCGATAGCAGCAGAATCACTACCGTGGTCCCCCAGGCAAATAGCAGCGCGCCCACAAGATAGCTCATCCGGTCGGGGTACTGATGCGAAAGCAGCATCAGCGTGGCCAGCAGGGAAGGACCGGCAACCAGGGGGATCGCCAGCGGTACCAGAAAAGGCTCTTCTCCCGCAGGCAGTCCGGTACTGCTACTCTCTGGCGAAGGGAAAATCATTTTGATAGCGATCAGAAACAGGATAATTCCCCCGGAAATCGACACGGTCTCAGTGCGCAGATTCAGAAAGACGAGAATCTTCTCGCCGGCGAATAAAAACAGCAGCATGATCACCAGCGCAATCAGCATTTCGCGGATCAGCACCACCCGTCGACGTTTCGGCTCCAGATGTTTTAAAACCGACATAAAAATCGGCAAATTGCCCAGCGGATCCATAATAAGCAGCAATAATATTGTTGCCGAGATCATTTCAGTCATCGTTGTTGTTCTCGTATTTGCGCAGTTTGCCGCAGGATATAAGCAGCATTGCTAAAAATTTGCCTGCAATCGATTTAATTCACTTGCCACTTTTCCAGCATTTTGTAAGGTAAACGTCAGATCGATCCCTTATCCATTTACTCTAACAGGTCAGGCGCGACTGTCGCAGTCAGATTGCTTACCGCCCGCGCATTGCGCCCTCCGCGACCTTATCGTTGCGTCACAGGCGCGCATCGCTGCCGGCGAGCAGATGCCAGTAATGCCCCTGAAGCAGGTACAACATGAAATCAGTTGGATTAATAGGCTGGCGCGGCATGGTTGGCTCCGTGCTGATGCAGCGCATGAGCGAAGAGCGCGACTTTGACGTGATTCGCCCGGTGTTTTTCTCAACCTCGCAGTACGGCCAGGCCGCTCCCGAATTGGGTAGCCAGCCTGCGGGTGTGCTGCAGGATGCTTTTAATATTGATGCGCTGATGGCGCTCGATATCATCATTACCTGTCAGGGCGGGGATTATACCACTGAAATTTATCCAAAACTGCGTGCCGCAGGCTGGCAGGGGTACTGGATCGATGCGGCGTCGACGCTACGCATGGACGACGATGCGCTGATTATTCTCGATCCGGTTAATCACCAGGTTATCCGTCAGGGGCTGGACAAAGGCATTAAAACCTTTGCGGGCGGCAACTGCACCGTCAGCCTGATGCTGATGTCACTGGGCGGCCTGTTCGCCAGCAATCTGGTCGAGTGGGCTTCGGTAGCAACCTACCAGGCCGCATCCGGCGGCGGCGCTCGTCACATGCGTGAGCTGCTAAGCCAGATGGGCATGCTACATAACCATGTGGCGAAAGAGCTCCAGAATCCGGCCTCCGCCATTCTGGATATCGAGCGTAAAGTCACTGAAATGAGCCGCAGTGGCGTATTGCCGACGGATAACTTCGGCGTGCCGCTGGCAGGCAGCCTGATCCCGTGGATTGATAAGCAGCTCGAAAATGGTCAGAGCCGAGAAGAGTGGAAAGGGCAGGCGGAAACCAACAAAATTTTGCAGCCGTCCACGCTTATCCCGGTTGATGGGCTCTGCGTACGCGTCGGAGCGCTTCGCTGCCACAGCCAGGCTTTTACGCTGAAGCTGAAAAAAGACGTGCCGCTGCGTGAGATCGAACAGATGCTGGCCGACCACAACGAGTGGGTTAACGTGGTGCCTAACGACCGCGAACTGACGATGCGTGAACTGACGCCTGCCGCCGTTACCGGTACGCTGAAAACCCCGGTTGGCCGCCTGCGTAAGCTCAATATGGGGCCGGACTATCTGTCAGCCTTTACCGTGGGTGACCAGCTACTGTGGGGTGCCGCCGAACCGCTGCGCCGTATGCTGCGCCTGCTGGTCGATTAACGTTGCTTTTCTCTGCCGGGCAGGCGAAAAAACCTGCCCGGCCGCTCCGGCGCTTTACCCCCACCCGCCCACAGCACGTTGTGTTCAAACGCCATTAGCTAAGTTTATCTGTAGCGCTGGCGCGCCTTCACTCGCTTTCTTCCCTGAATTCCCATCGCCAATCTCTGAAAGTTTGATCTGGAAGTCATATTTTTGTCGTTTCGGTGAGGGCTTTAGTGGCGGCTTAGCTATGCTTAAAAAATAGCGTCTTTTAAACATGACTGGAAAGTTTGCCCGTTCTGGTCCAAAAATTTTTTTTGAGTATCCAACTGAATTTGTCGCACGCTGCGGCGGTTTTTTCCACTGGATGGTCACCTCTCCCGTCAGCGTGCTTTTGCTCAATGAAGAGCAGTTCATTCCTGAAATAATTGGGGATCGTCTGCCCTATATCATGGGAAGAAAGTCATGTCCGCGCCTACGGATCGTCAGCTTATTAATGCATTAATTTCGGGTCACTATGCTGATCCTTTTTCGTTACTTGGCATGCATCAGACTGAAAACGGTCTGGAGGTCAGGGCATTGCTGCCTGATGCTACCGAAGTCTGGGTGATTGAAACCAATACCGGGCGTAAGTGCGCTCAGCTTGAATGCCTTGATTCACGCGGGTTCTTCAACAGCGTCATTCCCCGTCGCAAAACGCCCTTTCGCTATCAGCTGGCCGTCACCTGGCATGGACAGCAAAACCTGATTGACGATCCCTACCGGTTCGGCCCCCTGCTGGCCGAGATGGATAGCTGGCTGCTGGCAGAAGGTACCCATTTGCGCCCTTATGAAACCATGGGCGCCCATGCGGATGTAATTGATGGCGTGCCCGGTACCCGTTTCTCAGTATGGGCACCGAATGCCCAGCGGGTCGCAGTGGTGGGGGATTTCAACTACTGGGACGGCCGACGCCATCCCATGCGTTTTCGTCGGGAAATTGGCGTCTGGGAGCTGTTTATCCCCGGCGCGGTGACGGGACAGCTCTATAAGTTTGAAATGATTGATGCGCACGGACAGCTGCGCCTCAAGTCGGATCCCTACGCCTTTGAAGCACAAATGCGGCCGGAAAGCGCGTCAATGATCTGCGGGATCCCGCCGAAGACGGCGATGACGGAAGCGCGTAAGCGGGCGAATGATTTTGATGCGCCGATCTCCATCTATGAAGTACATCTGGGATCCTGGCGGCGTCATACCGACAATAATTTCTGGCTGAGCTACAAGGAGCTGGCCGAGCAGCTTATCCCCTATGTGAAGGAGATGGGCTTTACCCATCTGGAGCTGATGCCGATTAACGAGCATCCGTTTGACGGCAGCTGGGGATATCAGCCTACCGGCATGTATGCGCCTACGCGGCGCTTTGGCACCCGCGACGAGTTTCGTAATTTTATCGCCGTCGCTCACCAGGCGGGGCTGAATGTCCTGCTGGACTGGGTGCCGGGGCACTTCCCGTCCGATGATTTCGGTCTGGCCAGGTTCGACGGCACCGAGCTCTATGAGCATGGCGACCCGCGTGAAGGCTACCATCAGGACTGGAATACCCTGATCTACAATTTTGGCCGCCGTGAGGTCAGCAATTACCTGGCCGGTAACGCGCTCTACTGGATCGAACGCTTTGGCATCGACGGGCTGCGTGTTGACGCCGTGGCCTCTATGATCCATCGCGACTACAGCCGCGCCGAAGGGGAGTGGGTGCCGAACCACCTGGGTGGGCGAGAAAATCTCGAAGCCATCGAATTTCTGCGCTACACCAACCGAACGCTGGGCCAGACGGTTCCTGGCTCGGTCACCCTGGCCGAAGAGTCAACTGACTTCCCGGGCGTAACGCGTCCACCTGAGTCGGGCGGCCTGGGTTTCTGGTACAAGTGGAATCTGGGCTGGATGCACGACACCCTGGATTATATGAAGCTGGACCCGATATACCGCAAGCACCATCACAACAACCTGACCTTCGGCATGCTCTATAACAGCACCGAAAATTTTGTGCTGCCGCTTTCCCACGATGAGGTGGTCCACGGCAAAAAGTCGATCCTCGGCAGAATGCCCGGCGATGCGTGGCAGAAATTCGCTAACCTGCGGGCCTATTACGGCTGGATGTTCGCTTATCCGGGCAAAAAGCTGCTGTTTATGGGCAACGAATTTGCCCAGGGCAAGGAGTGGAATCACGATATCAGCCTGGACTGGCATCTGCTGGAGGGCGGAGACAACTTCCACCATGGCGTGCAGCGGCTGGTGAAGGATCTGAACCACACCTATCGCGATAATCCGCCGCTCTATCAGCTCGACTTTGATCCCGCCGGTTTTGAATGGCTGGTGGTGGATGACTTCGAGAATTCCATTTTTGTTTTTGTCCGTCGTGACCGCGAGGGTAATGAGCTGATCGTCGCCAGTAACTTTACGCCGGTCACCCGACATCACTATCGCTTTGGCGTGACGCAGCCGGGTAGCTGGCGTGAAATCCTTAATACCGACTCGGGGCATTATCACGGCAGCAACACGGGTAACCTGGGGGTGATTCACACCGAGGCACATCCCAGCCACTACCGCGATCATTCGCTCAGTATGACGCTGCCGCCCCTGTCCACGGTGTGGCTGGTCAGGGAGCCAGCGTGAATCGGGTCCTGCCGGGGAAATCCGCGCCAGCCGGTGCCGTTATGGACGGCAATGGCGTTAATTTTACGCTGTTTTCCCGCTACGCCGAACGCGTGGAGCTCTGTCTGTTTGATGAGCAGGGCGTGGAGACGCGCAGAGATTTACCGGGCCGTACCGGTGATATCTGGCACGGCTACCTGGCGGGCCTTGGCCCGGGCCAGCGCTATGGTTATCGCCTACACGGCCCGTGGCAGCCACAGCAGGGGCACCGCTTTAACCCGTTTAAGCTGCTGGTGGACCCCTGTGCGCAGGCGATTGAAGGCGGCGTGCCGGACGACCCGCGCTTTCAGTGTGGCGATAGTGAAATGGATCAACGCGACAGCGGCCCGGTTGCGCCGAAAAGCGTGGTGCTGGCCGATGACTTCAAGTGGGAGGGCGACAGCGCGCCGCGCGTTCCGTGGGGAGAGACGGTTATTTATGAGGCGCACGTTCGCGGGCTGACTCAGTGCCATCCGGGCATTCCGCCTGAGATACGCGGCACCTATGCCGCGCTGGGTCATCCGGTGGTGACCGACTACCTGAAGCGGCTTGGCATCACCAGCCTGGAGCTGTTGCCCATCGCCTGTTTTGCCGATGAGCCGCGTTTGCAGCGCGCCGGGCTGACCAATTACTGGGGCTATAACCCGCTGGCGCCCTGGGCCGTTGATGCCCGCTACGCCTCAGGCGCGGATGGGGCAGAGCCTCGTAGTGAATTTCAGCAGGCGGTCAAAGCGCTCCATCGGGCAGGTATCGAGATCATTCTGGACGTGGTGTTTAACCATACCGCGGAACTGGAAGAGACTGGCCCGACCCTCTCCGGCCGCGGCGTGGACAACAAAAGCTACTACTGGCTGGGTGAAAGCGGTGCATACGAAAACTGGACCGGCTGCGGCAACACGCTTAACACCAGCCAGCCCAGCGTCATGCAGTGGACGCTCGACTGCCTGCGCTACTGGGTGGAGGTCTGTCATGTCGACGGTTTTCGCTTCGATCTGGCCCCGGTGCTGGGCCGCACGCCGGAATATCGTCGTGATGCGGAAATGTTGCAGCTGATCAAAGCCGATCCGCTGCTCGGCAACTGCAAAATTATCGCTGAACCCTGGGATATCGGCCCGGAGGGGTATCAGCTGGGGCAGTTCCCTCCGCCGTTTGCAGAATGGAACGACCAGTTCCGCGACGTCATGCGCCGCTACTGGCTGCATGGCGATATGACCAACGGGGAGTTTGCCAGCCGGTTTGCCGCCTCCAGCGACCTGTTTCAGCAGGATGGCAGGCGACCCTCGGCGACCATCAACCTGATTACCGCCCATGACGGCTTTACCCTGCGTGACGTGGTCAGTTTCAACCAGAAGCACAACGAGGCCAACGGTGAAGATAACCGTGACGGGCATAACGCTAACTTCAGCCATAACCACGGGGTGGAAGGGCTCGATGCCCCGCAGGCGGTCAGGGAACAGCGTCGTCGCAGCGTACAGGCCCTGCTCACCACGCTGCTGCTATCGCAGGGTACGCCGATGCTGCTGGCCGGTGATGAGCACGGCCACAGCCAGCACGGCAACAATAATGCCTACTGCCAGGATAACGCGCTGACCTGGCTCAACTGGGATGATAACGATAGCGAACTGTTCGCCTTCACCACCGCGCTCATCCATCTGCGGCGACGTATTCCGGCGCTCGGCTGCGATAGCTGGTGGCAGGAGGGCGATGGGAACGTTGAGTGGCTCGGCCAGCATGGAAAGCCGCTGGATGCCAGTGCGTGGCAGGAGGGGCTGCAACCACTGCAAATCCGGCTCTCACAGCGCTGGCTTATTACCATGAACGCCACCGAAGAAGTGTGCGAACTGATATTACCCCTGGGGGAATGGCGCGCCATCCCTCCTTTCGCCGGGGATGATAACCCGATTCTGTCAACTGTCTGGCATGGAGCCGCGCACGGCGTGTGCGTATTCCACAAACAATCATAACAGGAGTCAGACATGGTCAAATTAGATAAGAACGATCCCCTGATGCTGGCAAGACAATTGCCATCTCAAACTGTTGCCCTGATCCTGGCGGGCGGGCGAGGCACGCGACTGAAAGACCTGACCGCGACCCGCGCCAAGCCCGCCGTCCACTTCGGCGGGAAATTCCGCATCATCGATTTTGCCCTGTCGAACTGCCTGAACTCCGGGATCCGACGGATCGCGGTGATCACCCAGTATCAGTCCCACACGCTGGTGCAGCATATTCAGCGCGGGTGGTCCTTTTTAAATGAGGAGATGAACGAGTTTGTCGACCTGCTGCCCGCGCAGCAGCGGCTCTCGACCGAGCACTGGTATCGTGGCACCGCCGATGCCGTCACCCAGAATCTCGATATCATTCGCCGCTATCAGGCGCAGTACATCGTGATCCTGGCCGGCGATCATATCTATAAAATGGACTACTCACGGATGCTGCTGGATCACGTGGAGAACGGCGCGAACTGTACCATTGCCTGCCTGCCGGTTCCCATTGAAGAGGCCAGCGCATTCGGGGTGATGGCGGTCAGCGACGATAACAAAGTGGTCGGCTTTCTCGAAAAACCCGCCGATCCACCTTCGATGCCGGGCGATAAAACCCAGGCGCTGGCCAGCATGGGAATTTACGCCTTTAACGCCGAGTATCTCTATCAGCTGCTTGAAGAGGACCTGGCGCTGCCGGAGTCGAATCACGACTTCGGCAAGGACATCCTGCCCAGGGTGGTGGCAACCGGCGAGGCGCTGGCCCACTCCTTTAGCGACTCCTGCGTGCAGGGCGATCATAGCTCACTGCCCTACTGGCGTGACGTGGGTACGCTCGAAGCCTACTGGAAAGCTAACCTCGATCTTGCCTCAGTGATGCCGGAGCTGGATATGTACGATCGCGACTGGCCGATCCGCACCCATATGGAGCCTCTGCCGCCTGCGAAATTTGTCCAGGATCGATCGGGCAGCCATGGCATGACGATGAATTCGCTGGTATCGGGAGGCTGCATTATCTCGGGTTCGGTGGTGGTCAATTCGGTGCTGTTTTCCCGCGTGCGCATCAACTCATTTTGCAATATTGATTCCTCCGTTCTTTCGCCGGACGTGGTGGTTGGACGCTCGTGTCGCCTGCGCCGCTGCGTGATTGATCGTGCCTGCGAACTTCCGGAGGGGACCGTCATTGGTGAAAACCCGGACGACGACGCGCGCCGTTTTTATCGTTCTGAAGAGGGCATTGTTCTGGTGACCCGCACTATGTTGGCGAAGTTAGGCTGGCGGAACTAAAGCCTTTAACAGCGCCGGGCCGTAATAAGAAAAAACATCTGATGCGGGTCAATGCGTCAGCATACAGTTAAGGGGTTGATAATGCAGGTGTTACATGTCTGTTCAGAGATTTTTCCACTGCTAAAAACGGGTGGACTAGCTGATGTTGTCGGAGCATTACCTGCGGCGCAAATCGCAGAGGGGATTGATACCAGAGTGTTGATCCCGGGTTTCCCGGATATTAAAAAAGGGGTGAAGGATACCCAGGTTGTCGCCACGCTGCAGACGTTCGCGGGCAGAGTAGAGCTGCACTATGGAGAATTTGCAGGCGTAGGGATTTACATCATTGATGCGCCGGGGCTGTATGACCGGCCAGGCAGTCCCTATCACGATGAATCGCAGTACGCCTATACGGATAACTATCTGCGCTTCGCGCTGCTGGGCTGGATGGGATGTGAACTGGCCTGCGGCGTGGATAACCTGTGGCGACCGGAAGTGGTACACGCGCATGACTGGCACGCGGGCCTGGCCTGTGCCTATCTCGCCGCGCGCGGACGGCCTGCTAAATCGGTCTTCACCGTGCATAACCTCGCCTATCAGGGGCTGTTTGCCGCGCACCATCTGGAGGAGATAGAGCTGCCCGCCGCCTATTTCGATATGTTCGGCCTGGAGTTTTTCGGTCAGATCTCCTATCTGAAGGCGGGTCTGTTTTTTGCCGATCATATTACGGCGGTCAGCCCAACCTATGCGCGGGAAATCACCCTGCCTGAGTTTGGCTACGGCATGGAGGACCTGCTGCGGCAGCGGCAGATGGAAGGGCGACTAACCGGCATCCTGAACGGCGTCGATCCGGCCATCTGGGACCCGGCGCACGATCTGCTGCTGACCGCGCGCTACAACCGCGATGTCCTTGATGCGAAGGTTGAAAACAAGCGCCAGCTGCAAATTGCCATGGGGCTGAAAATAGATGAGAAGGTGCCGGTCTTTGCTGTCGTCAGCCGCCTGACGAAACAGAAAGGGCTGGATCTGGTGCTCGAGGCACTCCCCGGGCTGCTGGAGCAGGGGGGGCAGCTGGTGCTGCTGGGGGCGGGCGATGCCGTTCTGCAACAGGGCTTCCTTGCCGCGGCGGCGGAGTATCCGGGGCAGGTGGGCGTGCAGATTGGCTATCACGAGGCGTTTTCCCACCGGATTATGGGCGGAGCCGACGTGATTATGGTGCCGAGCCGCTTTGAGCCCTGTGGCCTGACGCAGCTCTACGGGCTGAAATACGGCACGCTCCCACTGGTCCGGCGCACCGGTGGCCTGGCGGATACCGTCAATGACAGCTCGCTGGAAAACCTTGCCGACGGCATTGCCAGCGGATTTGCCTTTGAGGACAGCAACGCCTGGTCGCTGCTGCGCGCCATCCGCCGCGCCTTTGTTTTGTGGTCCCGTCCCTCGCTGTGGCGCTACGTACAGCGCCAGGCGATGGCGATGGATTTTAGCTGGCAGGTGGCCGCGCTGGCCTACCGCGATCTTTATCAGCGGCTGTTGTAATCAGTGAATGGGAAAATTGCTATGAAGGCTCCTTTTACCTACACCGCCCCCACGCTCAGCGTGGAGGCGTTAAAACATTCCATTGCCTATAAACTGATGTTTACCCTGGGTAAGGATCCGGTCATCGCCAACAAGCATGAATGGCTGAATGCTACGCTGCTGGCGGTGCGGGACCGTATGGTTGAGCGCTGGCTGCGTTCCAACCGCGCGCAGCGCTCGCAGGATGTTCGCCAGGTCTATTATCTGTCGATGGAGTTTCTGGTCGGGCGGACACTCTCCAACGCGCTGCTCTCCATGGGGATTTACAACGATGCCCGCGACGCCCTGAATGAGATGGGATTCGACCTGGAGGAGCTGATCGAAGAGGAGAGCGATCCGGGGCTGGGCAATGGGGGGCTTGGGCGGCTGGCAGCCTGTTTCCTGGACTCGCTGGCGACGCTGGGGCTACCGGGACGCGGCTACGGCATCCGTTATGACTATGGCATGTTCAAGCAAAATATCATCGACGGACGCCAGGCGGAATCACCGGATTACTGGCTGGAATATGGCAATCCCTGGGAGTTCCAGCGCTACAACACCCGCTACAAGGTGCGCTTCGGCGGCCGTATTCAGCTGGAGGGCAGTCGCTCCCGCTGGCTGGAGACCGAAGAGGTACTGGCCATGGCGTACGATCAGATCATCCCCGGCTATGATACAGACACCACTAACACGCTGCGGCTCTGGAGCGCGCAGGCCAGCAACGAAATCAATCTGGGGAAATTCAACCAGGGCGATTATTTTGCGGCGGTAGAGGATAAAAACCATTCAGAAAACGTTTCCCGCGTACTCTACCCGGACGACTCTACCTACTCCGGGCGGGAGCTGCGCCTGCGCCAGGAGTATTTTCTGGTCTCGGCGACGGTACAGGATATTCTTGCCCGCCACTGGACGATGCATAAAACCTTCGACAATCTGGCAGACAGGATTGCTATTCACCTGAACGATACTCACCCGGTGCTGGCCATCCCCGAACTGATGCGCCTGCTGATAGATGAGCATAAATTTAGCTGGGACGATGCGTTTGAAGTGACCTGCCAGGTCTTCTCCTACACCAACCACACCCTGATGCAGGAGGCGCTGGAAACCTGGCCCGTGGATATGATTGGGAAAATCCTGCCGCGCCACCTGCAAATTATTTTCGATATTAACGATTACTTTCTCAAAACCATTCAGGAACACTATCCCGACGACTGGGATTTGCAGGCGCGCATTTCGATTATTGATGAAAATAATGGGCGTAAAATACGGATGGCCTGGCTGGCAGTCGTGGTCAGCCATAAGGTTAATGGCGTCTCTGAACTGCACTCTACGCTGATGGTCCAGTCGCTGTTTGCCGATTTTGCCGCGCTGTTTCCCGGCCGCTTCTCCAATAAAACTAACGGCGTGACGCCGCGTCGCTGGCTGGCGCTGGCTAACCCGTCGCTTTCCGGCGTACTGGACGAGACGATTGGCCGGACCTGGCGCGTCGATCTGAGCCAGCTCGACGAGCTGAATCAGTATATTGACTACCCCAGCTTTTTGACGAAAATCAGCGACTCCAAGCTGAAAAATAAGAAACGCCTGGCAGAATATATTGCGCAAAAAATGGATATTGTTGTTGATCCCCACGCGCTGTTCGACGTGCAGATCAAACGTATCCATGAATATAAGCGCCAGCTGCTTAATGTGCTGCATGTCATTACCCGCTATAACCGCATCAAGGCCGACCCGGATGCAGACTGGGTACCGAGGGTGAACATCTTTGCCGGTAAGGCCGCCTCGGCGTACACCATGGCGAAGCAAATTATCCATCTGATCAATGACGTGGCAGAGGTGATCAACAACGATCCCCAGGTACGCAATAAGCTGAAGGTGGTCTTTATTCCCAACTACAGCGTCAGCCTGGCGCAGATCATTATTCCGGCCGCCGATCTCTCTGAGCAAATTTCACTGGCGGGCACCGAGGCTTCCGGCACCAGTAATATGAAGTTTGCCCTTAATGGCGCGCTGACCATCGGTACGCTGGATGGTGCCAACGTTGAAATGCGGGAGCACGTTGGTGAAGAGAATATCTTTATCTTCGGGAATACCACGCCGCAGGTTGAGGCGCTGCGAGCGGTCGGCTATAACGCGCGCGAAATCTATGAGCAGGATGCCGAACTTCATCTGGCACTGACGCAAATTGCCACCGGGCAATTTAGCGCACAGGATCCAGGGCGTTACCGGAATATTTTTGATTCCCTGGTAAGCCTGGGCGATTATTATCAGCTGCTGGCGGACTATCGCAGCTATGTGGACACGCAGGATAAGGTGGATGAGCTGTATCGCAATCCCGACGACTGGACGAGAAGGGCGCTGCTGAATATTGCCAATATGGGCTATTTCTCTTCGGATCGTACCATTCAGGAATATGCGGATGAGATTTGGGGGATAAAGCCGGTACAGCTTTAGGCAGGGGGATAAATAAGAGCGGGGGAGCACACCGGGCCGGTTCGCACTGCTGTCAGTTATAGCTGACAGCAGTGCGAACCGGCCCGCTGTTATTTCGTCATTAAGAAGCCAGCGATAGCGCAGGCTTTTTCGCATGCTGCGCCAGCCATGCCCCAACGTGCGCGCGCTGCTCGTCATTCAGCCACATACCCAGCTTGGTACGGCGCCACAGTGCATCATCCTGCTCGCGCACCCACTCATTGGCTACCAGGTAGCGCAGTTCCGCTTCATACAGATGATGGCCAAACAGCTCGCCCAGGTCCTCCAGGCTTTTGGCCTCTTTCAAAAACAGCTCGGTGTTGCTGCCATAGGTACGGGCATAGTGACGCGCCATGGCCTCGCTGATAAACGGATAGCGACGACGCAGGCTGGCGGCGTAGTCTTCACGGGTGCCGGCAATATCGCCCCCGGGCAGCACGCAGGATTTGGTCCATGCCGGGCCTGCTTTAGGATAATACTTCGCCAGCTTTTCCATCGCGTGTTCAGCCAGCTTGCGATAGGTGGTCAGCTTGCCGCCAAATACCGACAGCAGCGGTGCCTGGCCGTTATCATCGCGGACATCGAGCGTGTAATCACGGGTGATGGCCTGAGGCGAATCCGATTCATCATCACAGAGCGGACGGACACCGGAGTAGGACCAGACGATATCCTCAGCGGTCAGCGCCTTTTTAAAGTGGCTGTTAAACACGTTCAGCAGATAGGCCGTCTCTTTCTCATCAATATGCACGTTTTTCGGGTCGCCCTTATACTCGACGTCGGTCGTGCCGATAATGGAGAACTCATCCATCCAGGGGATCACAAACACGATGCGGTGATCTTCATTTTGCAGGATATAGGCCTGCTTCTGGGTGTGAACGCGCGGCACCACGATATGGCTACCTTTAATCAGGCGGATGCCATAGGGGGATTTCAGCTTCAGGCCGTCGTCAAACAGCTCTTTAACCCAGGGACCCGCAGCATTGACCAGGCCCCTGGCCTGCCAAATAAAGGTTTTACCGCTGTCGACGTCTTCCGCTTCCACCATCCACAGATTGTTTTCACGCCATGCACGGGTCACTTTGGTACGGGTACGGACTTCGCCGCCGCGCTTTTCCACTTCCTGCGCGTTCAGTACCACCAGGCGGGCATCATCAACCCAGCAGTCTGAATATTCGAAACCGCGCACGATCTCGGGCTTTAACACTGAATCTGCACCAAATCGCACACCTTTACTGCCGGGCAGGCTGGTACGCTTGCCCAGGTGGTCATACATAAACAGACCTACCCGAATCATCCAGGCCGGACGCAGATGAGGACGATGTGGCAAACGGAAACGCATAGGGAACGCAATATGCGGGGCCATTTTCAGCAGGACTTCACGCTCCGCCAGCGCTTCGCTGACCAGGCGGAATTCATAGTGTTCCAGATAGCGCAGGCCACCGTGGATCAGTTTGGAGCTGGCTGAAGAGGTGGCGCAGGCCAAATCTTGCGCTTCCAGCATCAGTACTGACAGGCCGCGTCCAGCAGCATCTGCCGCAATCCCAGCGCCGTTGATACCGCCGCCGATTACGATCAAGTCTTTGGTTTCCACGTCATCCCCTCCGATGTTCGGAATAGTTCTCAAATGTTCGTTTTCGAGCATAATAATAATCGCAAACCAACATTGATGCCAGCGTTAACCGAATAAAAACATTTATGCGTGATGCAGGTAACAAAATTGCCCCCAGAAAAGAGGATTAACCCTGCGGCTATCCGGGTTATAGTCTCCATCGTTCGCGTTACAATGGTTCTTATTTCGCTTTTACGGGACACCATCATGGATCAATTTCAGTGCATCAGCGTGCAGCAGGCCCAGGCACAGCTAATCGAAAAACAGGCGCAGATGGTCGATATACGCGATCCGCAAAGCTATGCGACGGCACACGCCACCGGTGCGATCCACCTGACTAATCACTCTCTGAGTACCTTTATTGAACAGACCGATGCGGCCACGCCGGTGATGGTGATGTGCTACCACGGCATCAGCAGTAAAAGTGCGGCGCAGTACCTGCTGACCCAGGGTTTTACAGAGGTCTACAGCGTAGATGGCGGGTTCGAGGCCTGGCAGGCCGCTTTCCCGCTGCGGGTGGAAAGCCTGGCATAAGGGGTGAGGGCAGGTTGGGCGTAACAGCCTGTACCCGGTAAAACAGTGAAATATCCCCGTCATATTTCAGGTTGCAGGGGTGTTGGCTGCGTTCACTCACCCCAGTCACTTACCTTTTTAAGCTCACGGGGATTCACTTGCCGCCTTCCTGCAACTCGAATTATTTAGGGTATATACTGTTCTTTATTGATGATAAACAGGGACTTCCACGGCGATGATGCGCATTACTGAATTTTCCAATCCTCGTATGGCGCAGGCCTTTGTGGATTATATGGCTACCCAGGGCGTAGCGATCAGGATTGAACACGAGAACCAGAGCATCCTGTGGCTGGATGATGATACCAGGGTCAGCCTGGTTGAAAGCGAACTGGAGCGGTTTATCCGCGATCCTAATCACCCACGCTACCAGGCCGCGAGCTGGCACTCTGGCACCACCTCCAGCGGCCTTCGCTATCAGGGATCGTCGCTGATGACTAACATCACCCAGCGCGCGGGACCGCTTACGCTGACGGTTATCGGTCTTTGTGCCCTGGTTTTTATCCTGATGCAGCTGCTGGGCGATCAAACCGTCATGTCGTGGCTGGCGTGGCCCAGTGAAAACCAGCACTTTCAGCTGTGGCGCTGGTTTACCCCGGCTCTGCTGCACTTCTCATTTCTCCATATCGCTTTCAATCTGCTGTGGTGGTGGTATCTCGGCGGGGCCATTGAAAAACGTCTCGGGGCCGGCAAGCTCTTTGTGATTTTGGTGATATCCGCCCTGCTCAGCGGCTGGATGCAGTCCCGCTTCAGCGGCGTAATGTTTGGCGGCCTCTCCGGCGCGGTCTATGCGCTGATGGGCTATGCCTGGCTCAGAGGCGAGCGCGATCCCGAAAGCGGCGTGTATCTGGAGCGTGGGATGATGGTCTTCGCGGTGGTCTGGCTGGTGGTAGGCTATATGGGGTGGTTTGGGCTGTCCATTGCCAACGCCGCGCATGTGACCGGGCTGCTGGTGGGGCTGGCAATGGCCTTTGTTGATACCCGTAATGTCAAATGAGCCTGTAGGTATAGCGGGCACGGTCGCGAAAAACAGGAGAGCTATGTGAAGCAGACGCAACGTCATGACGCCATCATCGAGCTGGTGCGTCGTCAGGGGTATGTCAGTACGGAGGAGCTGGTGGAGCATTTTACCGTCAGCCCACAAACGATTCGCCGCGATCTGAACGATCTGGCTGAACAGAACAAAATTCAGCGCCATCATGGCGGCGCGGCCCTGCCGTCCAGCTCGGAAAATACGGCCTGGCAGGATCGCAAGAGAATGTGGTCGGCGGAAAAGGCGCGTATCGCCCAGCGGGTCGCCAGCCACATTCCCGATGGTGCTTCTCTGTTTATTGATATTGGCACCACGCCCGAGGCGGTGGCCCATGCGCTGCTTAATCACAGCAATCTGCGGGTGGTGACGAATAACCTCAACGTGGCGATGCTGCTTATGTCGAAACCCGACTTCAGCCTGATTATCGCTGGCGGCGAGGTACGCACCCGTGATGGCGGTATCATCGGCGAAGCGACGCTGGACTATATCTCCCAGTTCCGCCTGGATTACGGCATTTTGGGCATTAGCGGTATTGATATGGACGGCTCGCTGCTTGATTTCGACTACCACGAGGTTCGCACCAAGCGGGCAATTATTGAGAATTCACGCTGCGTGATGCTGGCGGTCGACCACTCCAAGTTTGGCCGCAATGCGATGATCAATCTGGGGGATATGGGCCTGATCGATTATCTGTTTACCGACGAAGCCCCGCCCCCAGGCGTGCTGAAGATGATTGAACAGCATGATGTGCATCTTGAGCTTTGCTGAAGTCTTGCCCTTAACAGCCTGAGCGAGACTGAATTCTGACCCTTCGCATCTTAAGCTTTGCTGAAGTCTGACCCTTATCAAGTTGTAGCATGGATGCTGCCCCCCTTTCAGAACGTTGCCCTCACACCAGAATATCTTCTCCGCCGGGAAGCTTTTTTATCCGATCCGGTCTTAACTGTAAGAGCCTGTAATTGTGTTTTTTATCAACGGTGAGCCACAGCGTGGAACGCGCCTTTCATCATGATCAACAGCCTGTCAGGCAGGGCAAACCGTAAGGACGGGACGATGGATAACAAGTTTGAGCGGGCTTCTGCGGCATCGGGGATAGCCGCAAACTATATCAATGCAAAAGGTGAACCCGAAGCAATAAGCCAGCAGGTTCGTCAGCGCCTGCTGGCTGCAATGTCTGATGCTGGCAGGACGACGCCAGGTCCGATCCCGGCCTGCAAAGTGTTTACCCGTCGGCGCAGCGTAAAAGTCGATATTGCCGGACGCGGCGAGTATCAGTGGCAGCTGGTGTTGGAAAGCGGACGGGAATACAGTGGCCAGGTAAGTGCGGGCCAGGCGCTGGCGCTGCCGGGCAGCCTGCCGTTTGGCTATCATCAGCTTCATCTTCACCAGGGTAAAAAAGACTGGACGTGCCGGATTATCGTCGCGCCAACGCGCTGCTTCGAGCCTGAACCGCTGCGGCAGGGGGCAAAGCTGTGGGGTGCCTGCGTGCAGCTCTACACCCTGCGGTCCGAAAGTAACTGGGGGATGGGTGATTTCAGCGATCTGAAACTGATGCTGGCGGAGCTTGCCGATCGCGGCGGCGCCTTTATTGGACTCAATCCAATTCATTCGCTTTACCCTGCCAGCCCGGAAAATGCCAGTCCGTACAGCCCTTCATCACGGCGCTGGCTGAATGTGCTCTATATCGACGTAGCGGCGGTGCCGGACTTTCAGCAGAGCGTCGCGGCTCAGCGCTGGTGGCAGCAAAAAAACACCCAGGCGCAGCTGGCGAAGGCCAGGCAGAGCGACTGGGTGGACTACTCCCGGGTGGCAGAGCTGAAAATTGCCGGCCTGCGGCATGCCTGGCAGCAGTTTGAGCAGCGTACAGCGGATGACCCGGCCGTTAGCGAATTTGAGGCGTTTATTGTCGATGGTGGATCAGGTCTGTGGTGGCAGGCGACCTACGATGCGCTGCATGGTGCGATGCTGCAGGAGGATGCAGCACGCTGGGGCTGGCCAGCCTGGCCGGAGGTGATGCAGGATCCCGGCGGCCAGGCGGTGCAGCAGTTTTGTCAGCAAAATAAGCGGGAGATCCGCTTCTGGCTCTGGCTTCAGTGGCTGGCCGCAGGCCAGTTTGACGCCTGCTGGCAGCTTAGCCAGCAGCGGGGGATGCCGGTAGGATTATATCGCGATCTGGCGGTTGGCGTTTCAGAAGGCGGGGCGGAAACCTGGTGCGACAGAGCGCTCTACTGCCTGGGGGCGTCGGTTGGCGCGCCGCCGGATATCCTCGGCCCGCTTGGGCAAAACTGGGGGCTGCCGCCGATGGATCCGCATGTTATGGCCGCGCGCGGCTACCAGCCCTTTATCGACATGATCCGAGCCAATATGGCGAGCTGCGGCGCCCTGCGCATCGATCATGTTATGTCAATGCTGCGCCTGTGGTGGATCCCCGCCGGGGAAACGGCCAATTTTGGTGCCTATGTCCATTACCCGGTGGAGGATCTGCTGGCGATCCTGGCGCTGGAAAGTCAGCGCAACCAGTGCATGGTGATCGGGGAGGATCTGGGAACCGTCCCACAGGAGATCGTCGCCCTGCTAAGGGACAGCGGTATCTACTCGTGGAAGGTGCTCTATTTCGAGCAGCAGGATAAGGACAGCTACCGTTCCCCCGAGGCCTGGCCACGGCAGTCAATGGCCAGCGCCACGACACACGACCTGCCTACGCTACGGGGTTTCTGGACGGCAGATGACCTGGCGCTGGGCGAGCGGCTGGGGCTTTACCCTGACAAAGTCATCCTGAACGGACTTTATGAGGACCGCGCCCGGCAGAAACAGGCCCTGCTGAATGCGCTGCATCAGTATGGCTGCCTGCCAAAGCACAGCGGCAAAAAGGCCAGCCGGATGAAAATGAGCCACGAACTGAATCGCGGCATGCAGCGATTTATCGCTGATAGCGAAAGCGCTTTACTCGGCCTGCAACCGGAAGACTGGCTCGATATGGACAAGCCGGTTAACGTCCCCGGAACCACCGAACAGTACCCCAACTGGCGGCGCAAACTGAGCGCCACGCTGGAGGAGATGTTCGCCGACCCGCGCGTTAACCGCTTAATCAAAGACGTTGATCGCAGGCGGTGACGTTTTAGTAGAAAGAGTGCTCGCCGCGCTGATGCTCGGTCAGGTCGCGCACGCCCTTAAGTTCAGGGAAGGCCACCAGCAGCTCTTTTTCGATGCCTTCTTTCAGGGTTACGTCAACCATGGAACAGCCGTTACAGCCGCCGCCGAATTGCAGAATAGCGTAGCCGTCTTCGGTAATTTCCATCAGCGAAACCTTGCCGCCGTGGCTGGCCAGCTGCGGGTTAATTTGTGCCTGTAGCTGGTACTCCACGCGCTCGATAAGCGGGGCGTCATCACTGACCTTACGCATCTTGGCATTGGGGGCCTTAAGCGTAAGCTGAGAACCCAGATTATCGGTAACGAAGTCGATTTCAGCGTCGTCCAGGTACGGTGCGCTCAGTTCGTCAACAAAGGCCGAAAGCTTGTCGAACTTAAGTTCAGTATCGGTGGCTTCAATGGCATCGGGTGGACAGTAAGAGACGCCACATTCCGCGGTCGGCGTACCCGGATTAATAACGAATACGCGGATCTGGGTGCCCTCTTCCTGTTTCGAAAGCAGTTTTGCAAAGTGCTCTTGCGCAGAATCAGTAATTCGGATCATGGCGATTGCTCAATAGTTGACTAATTTAGTTGGTTATAATACGCCCATCGCCGACGCTCTACAAGGTTCGGCACAGGCACCATATCTCTACGCTCGCCGCACCGGCGGCCAGCAGTATGCGGCTAATTTCCTGAGCGGTACTGCCCGTGGTGACCACATCGTCCAGCAGAGTGATATGCCGCTCCCTGACGTCAATTTCAACCCTGAATGCACCGCGTAAATTACGCCGCCGTGCAGATGCAGTTAAGCGGTGCTGGATTTTTGCCTTACGGGTGCGTTTAAGAGCTGCGGGGAGATAGCGGCAGCCGCAGCAGTGGGCCAGGTAGCGGGCGATGTCATCCATCTGATTGAAGCCCCGCTGCCAGGCCCGATTCTTCTGTAACGGTACCGTTATCATCACATCAGGTCTACGCAGCCCGTGCTGACGGCGGGCGGCGAGCCAGGCGAGCAGCAGCATCCTGGCCAGCATCAGCGAAAGCGCGGTGACGCGGTAAAACTTCAGGCGCTTAACCAGCGCCTTAATGGGCGGCTGCCAGTCGCAAACCGCAACGATCCTGCTCCAGGCCGGGGGGCGGACCAGGCAGCGACCACAGGGGGTTCTCTCATGCAGAGCGGGCAATCCGCAGCGTGGGCAGCAGGGGGGCAGACGGGGCAGGTGGCGCAGGCACAGGCTACAGCAGCCATGATGGGCGATGGCTAACGGCATCTGGCATAGCCAGCAGAGGGCAGGGATTGATAGCATAGCGGCCTCCATGGCAAAAACAGGATATTAACGGATGACTCAGCTTTACTGGCAGACTATCGGCGACGGCGATCGCGATCTTGTGATGCTGCACGGGTGGGGGCTGAATGCGGGCGTATGGCAGCATCTCATTGCACGGCTCAGCCCTCATTTTCGTCTGCATCTGGTCGATCTTCCGGGCTACGGTCGCAGCCAGGCCTTTCCACCGATGCGCGTTGAGGAGATGGTTGAAACTCTGTTGCCGCAGGCTCCTGCGCGGGCGATATGGCTGGGCTGGTCACTGGGTGGCCTGGTCGCCAGCCAAATGGCGCTGCTGCACCCCGGGCGCGTAGCCGGACTGGTTAGCGTGGCGTCATCCCCCTGTTTCACCGCCGAAGAGGAGTGGCCTGGTATCAGGCCTGAAACGCTAAGCGGCTTTCAGCACCAGCTGAGCGAAAATTTTCAGCGCACCGTTGAGCGGTTCCTTGCCCTGCAAACGCTGGGTACGGCATCGGCCCGTCAGGATGCGCGCCTGTTAAAGAGCGTGGTACTGGCCCTGCCATCCCCGTCGGTTGAGGTATTGAATGGCGGGCTGGAAACGCTGCGCACCCTCGATCTGCGCCAGGAAATGTTGACGCTCAGCGTGCCGCTGCTGCGTATTTATGGCGCCCTTGATGGCCTGGTCCCGCGCCGGATAGCGCCAGTGCTGGATAAAGCCTGGCCCGGCAGCCGGTCGGTTATTATTGAAAAAGCGGCACACGCGCCCTTTATTTCCCACCCGGACGTTTTTTGCGAGCGACTTAAGGAATTCGCCTTTGAAATCCCCCATTAATTTTCGCTTACAAAACTGGCAATTTATTCATTTCCGGTGATAATCAGTGAGGTGAGCAGAGGCGCTTACTTTTTACCTCTGAGCTGTCCAGGGAGCGGGCCCGGGTTTCCTCCCTGTCTGATCATCAAGCGGCTGCTTATTCCTTACAACAATATTAACTGGAGTATCTTTGATGAAAATGATTAAAACTGTTGCGATTGCTTTAGTGATGGGTTCTGTTTCTTTCGGTGCCTTTGCGGCAAAAGAAGTCACCAAAGAAGAAGTGAAAAGCATGAAGCTGGAAAAAATCGGCACGGTCAATACGACGGCGGAAACGACATCACCGATGGATGCCAAACATGCGTTATCCAAACTGGCTGATGAGAAAGGCGGTAAATACTATCTGATTATCGCCGGTCGTGAGCACGGTAAATTCAGCGCCGTTGCAGACGTTTATAAATAATATAGCGGGCGGGGTCTACCCCCGCCCGACTTCCCTCAGGCCCGTTGTGGGCAGCTTTTCAGCCACAGCCAGTGCCAGGGGGCCAGCGTCAGTTCAGCCTCGCTCTCTATAATGACATTGTGATAAATATCACGGTAGCGCCCGCTCTCCGGCGGTGACCAGGTTATTTCCCGACTGCTGAGATTGTAAACACAAAGCAGATCCTCCCCCCCCTCAACTGCCTGCCTGCGGAAAATAAACAGGGCATTATCGCTCGGCAGTACCGTCATCGGATTATCAGGATGAAAGGCAGGCTGGCGGATCCGCAGCTGAATCAGTCCGCTGAGTGCGTAATAAACCCGATGGCGCAGCGTTTGCTTATTGGCGAGCGCCGCTTCAATGTCGTGGAGCGCATATTTCTCGCGGTTAACCGCCCGGTTATGCCCCGCCGCCTTAACCCCCGCCATATCATTCCGCGAGCCGAGAATACTCTGAATATATATCGCGGGAACGCCAGGGAAAGCCAGCAGTAGCGCATGCGCCAGCATAAAGCGTTGCAGGCGAATATCGTCACTCTCCTCCTTACTGTTTAGCGCGTCCATATAGGTGACGTTAATTTCATAGGGACTGGCGGTGCCGTCAGGGTTATTTTTATAAGAAATCAGCGCGCCTTCCATCGCCAGATCTCGCACCAGCGACACTATTTCCGTCTCAGGTAAAAGCCCCCTCAGTGGATTCAGACCGATGCCATCATGGGAAGCCAAAAAATTGAAATAGGTGGTCCTGCCGTCGCCCGCTGGCAGCGAGCTTGCCCACTGCTTCAGCGCGCGGGACGAACCGTAATGGATGGCATGCAGTACCAGCGGCGGCAGCGAAAACTGATACACCATCTGCGCCTCGTCCTGCCCGTTGCCAAAATAGCTGATATTGTCCCGGTGCGGCACATTGGTTTCCGTCACAATCACCGTACCGGGTGCGACCTCACCGGCGATAGCGCGAAATAATTTAACCAGCAGATGGGTTTTTTCCAGATGAATGCAGGCGGTACCGGGGGTTTTCCACATATAGCCCACTGCATCCAGCCGGACATAGTCTGCCCCCTTTGCCAGATAGTCCAGCAGCACCTCCACCATCATCACCAGCACCCTGGGATTGGCGAAGTTAAGGTCAATCTGGTCCGCGCTAAAAGTCGTCCAGATAAACCGCGTGCTGCCATCGGCCAGCGTAAAAGGGGTGAGCAGAGGGGAGGTTCTCGGCCGGGTGACGCTGCTGAGGTCGGTCGCCGGGGGCATGCTGATAAAGAAATCATCCCAGCCGGGATCCATTGCCAGGTAGTGTTTGAACCAGGCGCTGTGCGCTGACATGTGGTTGCACACGAAATCAAACATCAGCCGGACGCGCTGATGCAGCGCGGCGACGTCTGACCATTCGCCACAGGCCGGGCTGACCTGATGATAATCCATTACCGAAAAACCATCGTCGGATGACCAGGGAAAAAATGGCAGCAGGTGAACCAGGTTAAAGCTGGCGTGAAGATAGCGCTGATAAAAACGGCAGAAGGTTTGCAGAGTGGGGGCGTCACTTTCACGAAACTGATCGGCATAGGTGATCAGCACCACATCTTTTTCATCCCAGTGTGCCTTGCGCGGGTGGTTGATGGCGCTGCGGGTATGTTGAATGCTTTCTGTCAGCCTTTCCCGACAGGCGGCGGGAAAGGCATGGTCATAGATTTTATCGAGCAGGCTGTTGATAATTTCCATTTTTATACAGTGCGCCACCGCATTTTTGGACAGCTACGTTAACTTTCACTGTAGACCCTGGAAGCAAAACCGCAACTGCAACGAAGCGGCCGACAAGGGCATGAGGCCGCTAAATCAGTGGCAGCTGCCGTTACGGGGGCAGCCGGGGCAGCCCTTTTCAGCAACGGGCCTGACCGCCAGCGGCGATGCAGGGAGCGTGATACTCCGCAGCACCAGCCACAGCACGACATTAAAGGCACATACCGCCAGCAGCACGAGGGTGCTGTACTGAGGATGGTCACTAAAGGTCGCCACCTGATAAAACAGCGTTGCCAGGCACCAGGCCAGGTTCAGCCCCCAGAATATTGAGAACAGCATCCAGCGGCCGCTGCTTTCACGGGCAATCGCGCCCATCACCGATACGCAGGGCACGTACAGCAGCACGAAAATCAGGTAGCTATAGGCGGCGGCATCGTTGGCAAATTTGCTGTGCATCACACCCATCGCCCCGCCGGCCATCTCGCCGTCGCCCTTGCTGGCCTCGACGGGATTAGACAGCACGCTAAGGCTGAACGCCTCTTTTACCCCATCCCAGGTTTCCTGGACCGCCGTCGCCAGCTCCCCGGTCAGGCTGAAACTGGCGACATCAAACGGCTCCTCATGCAGCGCCTGTGCGGTATAGAGCGTATTCAGCGTACCCACTACCACCTCTTTTGCCATTGCGCCGGTGACCAGGCCAACCGTTGCCTGCCAGTTATCATCATGTATGCCCATCGGGGACAGCAGCGGTGTCAGATGGCGGCTGACGCTGGCCAGCGCGGAGTCATTAATCGTGGATACCGGCTGTCCGCTGAACGAGAAGCTGTTCAGGCCGCCTATCACCACGCAGACCAGAACAATCACTTTCCCGGCCCGCAGCACAAAGCTTTTCAGCCGCTGCCAGGTTTGTAATAGCAGAGTTTTCAGGTGCGGAACGTGCCAGGTGGGCAGCTCCATCACGAAGGGCGTGGCCTCGCCGCGCAGAAGCGTATGCTTTAACAGCAGCCCGGTGAGGATGGCCACGGCAATGCCCAGCAGATAAAGGCTGAAAACCACCAGCGATCCCCGCTGACCAAAAAAGGCGGAAGCGAATACCGCGAAGATAGCCAGCCGCGCGCCACAGGACATAAAGGGCGCCATCAGGATGGTCAGCAGGCGCTCACGCGGGGCATCCAGCGTACGGGCGCCCATGACCGACGGGACATTACAGCCAAAACCGACAATCAGCGGCACGAAGGATTTACCCGGTAATCCTATCGCCTGCATCAGTCGATCCATGACAAAAGCGGCTCTGGCCATATAGCCGGAATCTTCCATCAGGGACAGGAACAGGTACATCAGGCCGATTTGCGGCACCAGCGGCATCACGGTATTGATGCCACCGCCAATGCCCTGTGCCAGGAACAGGGTCAGCGGCAGCGGGAAATGCAGCACTGCGCCGATCCACTGTATGCCATGAATAAAAATCGCCGCCGAGCCAATCTCAAATAGCGGCTGTAGCGCCCCGCCGAGATTAATGGCCAGAAAGAACATCAGGTACATCATCAGCAGAAATATGGGCAGTCCAAGCCAGCGATTAAGCACCAGGCTGTCGAGGCGGGCAGAGAGGCGGTCCGGCGTAGCCAGGTGCGTATCCGTTACGGTGCGGTAAACGGCCTCAATGGCCTGATAGCGGGCAGAGACAATCTTTAGCGGGGCATCGTCCAGATTAAGTGCATCAGGCGATCCTGCGGGTGTTGCCACCCGGGCCAGGCTGTAGACATCCCCTTCCAGCGCCTGGAGCGCCAGCCAGCGCTGCTGTACCGGGGGAAGGTTTTCCGGCATGGCGTCGCACAGCTGCCGGACGCGAGCCTCGACATCCGCGGGGTAGGGGATGTTAACGTTACCGATGGAGCGATGAGCGTCGTCAATGGCTTTTTTCAGCCTGTCGATGCCCGTTCCCCGGTTCGACACCATCGGGATCACCGGGCAGCCGAGCTGTTTTTCCAGCGCGGCAACGTCAGGCGCGATATGCTGATTTTCAGCAATATCCAGCATATTCAGCGCAACGATGCAGGGTACCCCCAGTTCCTGAAGCTGGAGGGTAAGGTACAGATTGCGCTCAAGATTGCTGGCATCCACGACGTTGATGACCAGGTCAGCTTCGCCGCTCAGCATATAGCGACAGGCGATCTGCTCGTCAGGCGAGGCCTGTTCCGATACCGTCGTCAGGGAATAGGTGCCGGGCAGGTCAATCAGCCGCACCTTGTGCTGAGCGGTGGTAAAGGTGCCTTCCTTGCGTTCAACCGTTACCCCAGCCCAGTTCCCGACCCGCTGCCGCGCGCCGGTGAGCTGGTTAAACAGCGTGGTTTTACCGGCGTTAGGGTTGCCAATCAGCCCGATGGTATACGTTTTCATCCTTACCTCCGCCTCAGTTCAGGGATTCAAGGCGAAGAAACGCCAGATCTTTTTTACGCAGCATCAGGCTGACGCGGCGCGTTTCGATTTGCACCGGGTCGCCAAAGGGCGCTACGCGCTTTACCTGGAAGGTCGCGCCGGGCAGCAGGCCGTGTGACAGCAGCTTCTGGCGAAACGCGGTATTGATGGTGGGCGAGAAACTAACGATTTTGTAGTGCTGCAAGGGTACAACAGGCATATTTTTACCCCGTGGCGCGGAAAATTGCCGCATCGTGATAATTGAGGGGGGTAATTATAATGAGAATTATTCTCGTCGGTATTGACGCAAAACAATTTTCAGGGGAGTGGGAAGGGCGGATACGGCGATCCGCCCTGGGGTAATGCCGTTATTTTTTGCCGAACGCTGCCGCCAGCGCATCGCCCATAGCGCTATTGCCGGCGGGCTGTGCCGGACGCGGACGGGATTTCGCCGTCGGACGGCCTGCATCACGGTTGTTGCTGGCCGGACTGCGGCGCGGTGAAGCGGCTTCACCCGGCTGTTCGTCCAGACGCATGGTCAGCGCGATGCGCTTGCGCTGCAGGTCAACCTCCATCACCTTGACCTTAACGATATCCCCCGCTTTCACCACCTTATGCGGATCGTCGACAAACTTATCGGAGAGGGAGGAGATATGTACCAGCCCGTCCTGATGAACGCCGATATCGACAAAGGCACCGAAGTTAGTCACGTTGGTAACCGCCCCTTCCAGCACCATACCCGGCTGCAGGTCGTTCATGGTATCCACGCCCTCAGCGAACTGCGCCGTCTTAAACTCCGGACGGGGGTCGCGGCCGGGTTTTTCCAGTTCCCGGATAATATCGCTGACGGTCGGCACGCCGAACCGCTCATCGGTAAAGTCCACCGCGCGCAGGGTGCGCAGCGCCGTCGGATTACCCATCAGCACATCCAGCGACTGTTCGGTGGCGGCCAGAATGCGCTGCACGACCGGGTAAGCCTCCGGGTGAACCGTTGAGGCATCCAGCGGGTTTTTACCCTGGCTGATGCGCAGAAAGCCAGCGCACTGTTCAAAGGCTTTTGGCCCCAGACGGCTCACCTTCAGCAGCTGCTGGCGGTCCTGAAAGCGACCATTCTCATCACGCCAGCTGACGATATTCTGTGCCATCATTTTGCTCAGCCCGGCCACGCGGGTCAGCAGCGGCACCGAGGCGGTATTCAGATCCACGCCGACGCCGTTTACGCAGTCTTCCACGACCGCATCCAGCTTTTTCGCCAGCTGGCTCTGGCTGACGTCGTGTTGATATTGGCCCACGCCGATCGATTTCGGGTCGATCTTCACCAGTTCAGCGAGAGGATCCTGCAGGCGGCGCGCGATGGAGACGGCCCCGCGGATCGAGACGTCCAGATCCGGGAACTCCAGCGCAGCCAGCTCGGAGGCGGAATAGACGGATGCGCCCGCTTCGCTGACGATCACCTTCTGCGCCTGAACCTGGGGGAATTGCTTCTGGACGTCGATAAAGAAGCGTTCGGTTTCACGTGAGGCGGTGCCGTTGCCAATCGCCACCAGCTCCACCTGATGTCGGGTGCAGAGTGCGGCCACCGCGGCGGCCGCTTTCGCCGCCTGCCCGGTATGCGGGTAAATGGTGTCGGTGGCAACCACCTTGCCGGTGGCGTCAACGACCGCAACTTTTACGCCGGTACGCAGTCCAGGATCCAGGCCCATGGTCGCCCGCATCCCGGCGGGTGCCGCCATAAGCAGGTCGTGCATATTGCGGGCAAAAACGTTGATTGCCTCATCTTCAGCGCGCTCGCGTACCGTGCCCATTAGCTCGGTTTCCAGGTGCAGAAGCACCTTAATACGCCACGTCCAGCTGACCACGGCCTTTCGCCAGGCGTCCGCTGGGGCGTTATTCAGCCGCAGGCCAAGGTGGTCGATAATAATCTGCTCGCCGTGGCTTTCGCGCGGCGGCTCGTCAAACTGTGGGTCCGGATTAAGCGATAGCTGCAATATGCCTTCATTGCGGCCGCGAAACATCGCCAGCGCACGATGGGATGGCACGGATGCCAGTGCTTCATGGTGATCAAAGTAGTCGCGGAACTTCGCGCCCTCTTCCTCTTTGCCTTCCGTCACGCGCGAGACCAGGTGGGCATTCTTCCACAGCCAGGCACGTACCTGAGCCAGCAGCGTGGCGTCTTCTGCAAAGCGCTCCATCAGAATGTAGCGGGCGCCGTCCAGCGCGGCTTTGGTATCGGCAACGCCCTTATCGGCATCTACGAAGCGGGCGGCCAGCGTCTCCGGGAGGTGAGATGGATCCTGCCACAGCGTCTCGGCCAGGGGTTCCAGACCGGCCTCAATGGCGATCATTCCACGCGTACGGCGCTTTGGCTTATAGGGCAGGTAGAGGTCTTCGAGTTCGGTTTTGCTCAGGGTGTTGCTGATGGCGTTAGCAAGCTCGTCGGTCAGCTTGCCCTGGTCGCCGATGGATTTGAGAATCGCCTGGCGGCGCTCGGACAGCTCGCGCAGATAGCCCAGCCGGGTTTCCAGCTGGCGTAGCTGGGTATCATCCAGGCCACCGGTCACCTCCTTACGATAGCGTGCGATAAACGGCACGGTGTTCCCTTCATCCAGCAGACGAACAGCGGCATCAACCTGCTCTGTCCGTGCCTGGAGTTCATTTGCAATTATGCGGCTCAGTGATTCTTTCATCATCGGTTACTTTGTGGCTTAAGAGTCAGCGGACAGTTATACGGATTGCGGGCAAAAATTGCCAGCGGCGGGGCGGTAAATCCACGTCATTAGGAATTGTTCACATCAGTCATGCGGCGGGGGTCGAAATCTGTGATATCACGGCGGGAAAAATTAATTTCTGGTTGTTACAGTAACGTATGAAACAAAACCTGTTCCCCCCGGTTTGTTTCAGCGTGAGCCGTCACTGGCGTAGTAAAAGTCGCAGACGGGGTTAAATAAAAAGCAATCGGAACAGGATTTTAATTATAAGAAGGGCGCGGGACGAATTCGATTCGAGTTACACCATGTCAAATTTATTAAGGATAACGGTGCAATATATGACATAGATAATATTCGAGTGATGACCCCTAAACGTCATATTGAAATCCATTAAGAGGATAATTGAGATGGAAAAGAAAACGATTTCTGATTATACCGATGCCGAGTTTTTATATTTTGTCAGAAAAATTTGTAATGCAGACTATGAAACAGAGGCTGAGCATACAAAGGCTGTTCTTGAATTCGAACGTTTGACCGAACATCCTCATCGCAATGGTCTTATTTATCATCCCATGTACGATCAGGATGACAGCCCTGAAGGTATTGTAAAAGAGGTCAGGGAATGGCGGGCTAAAAATGGTAAGCCTGGATTTAAACAAGGTTAATGTGTGGCTTAAGAGTCAGCGGACAGTTATACGGATTGCGGGCAAAAATTGCCAGCGGCGGGGCGGTAAATCCACGTCATTAGGAATTGTTCACATCAGTCATGCGGCGGGGGTCGAAATCTGTGATATCACGGCGGGAAAAATTAATTTCTTGTTGTTACAGTAACGTATGAAACAAAACCTGTTCTCCCCGGTTTGTTTCAGCGTGAGCCGTCACCGGCGTAGTAAAAGCGTCGGCCGGATTAAATAAAAAGTACCCTGGAAAAGGAACTTAAGGATGAGTAAAAAGGAAGGAAACCCGCGCTCGCGGGACATTACCCCCATTTATCTGGGCGACGGAAAGTTTCAGTTTAAGGGCCCCCAGAAAGCCTGCTATTTGACATTAATGAATGGCGGAAGCTGGGCATGGGTTATGGACAGAGGTGACGGGGGCATTGCGTTTTGCATGCCTTTGTCAGACAGGGAAATTAAGCTCGCCCTGGCCATGTTGGGCGTTTCAGAGTCCCCCCGGTATACCCCGGAAACGGTTAAAGCGGCCGAAGCGTCTCTGACTGCTGCTGGCGCGCTGGCGCTGGCGCGAGCCCCGGGCGCGGTACAGCTGGCAATCGCCGGAGAAGGGGTGATGGGTGCTGCCAGTTCCTTGCTGGCCGCGTTAGGCCGGGCCGCCTCGGCTGTGGCCGCAGGCGCGGCAGGCGGCATTGCGATTGCCGCCATTTTCCATTCTCCGGAGGTGGGGGCTGGCAGCGACAGAGTGCCGGGGCGTGATGTCGCTGCGATGTTCGCAATGCCTGCCAGCACTCTGTTACCTAACAGGAAAGGGCTGGAGCCGGGCGTACGGACGGCAGACCTGGCGGTACGCGCTTCGCTGGTGATGAGCAACGGTGAGCTGGCGTTAAAACTGCTGAAAACCGGAGAGGGTGGATTACCGTCGGCGGTACCGGTCCTGACGGCGGTGCGGGATGCAGCGACAGGGCTGGATATGATCACTCTGCCTGCGGTAGCGGGCCAGCCACCGCGGACCATTTTGATCAACCCGGCTCCCGGGCCATCTGCGCCGTCAAATACCGGTAATTCGGCTCCGTCAGTCCCGGTAACGCCGGTGCATACCGGGACAGTGATAAAACCGGTTGGGACGATTCAGATCACCACCACGCCAGTGGCCGATCCGGGCGGGATGCAGGATTTTGTTTACTGGCAGCCGGACGCCAGCGGCAGCGGCGTGCAGCCGGTGTATGTGGTACTTAGCAATCCCCGAAATAGATTGGGTAAGGTCAGTGGTAAAGGTGAACCGGTTGGCGGAGACTGGCTTACTAATGCTGGTAAAGATCTTGGTGCTCCTATCCCGAGCCAGATCGCGGACAAATTACAAGGAAGGGAATTTGCGAATTTTGATGCGTTTCGTGAGGCTTTTTGGAAGGATGTGGGCAGAGATCCTGTATTGATTAAACAGTTCAGGGAAAATAATAAACGAAACTTAATGAAAGGTTACTCTCCTTTCCCTATTCCATCTGAACAAGTCGGGGGACGAATTCGATTCGAGTTACACCATGTCAAATTTATTAAGGATAACGGTGCAATATATGACATAGATAATATTCGAGTGATGACCCCTAAACGTCATATTGAAATCCATAAAGAGGATAATTGAGATGGAAAAGAAAACGATTTCTGATTATACCGATGCCGAGTTTTTATATTTTGTCAGAAAAATTTGTAATGCAGACTATGAAACAGAGGCTGAGCATACAAAGGCTGTTCTTGAATTCGAACGTTTGACCGAACATCCTCATCGCAATGGTCTTATTTATCATCCCATGTACGATCAGGATGACAGCCCTGAAGGTATTGTAAAAGAGGTCAGGGAATGGCGGGCTAAAAATGGTAAGCCTGGATTTAAACAAGGTTAATGTGTGGCTTAAGAGTCAGCGGACAGTTATACGGATTGCGGGCAAAAATTGCCAGCGGCGGGGCGGTAAATCCACGTCATTAGGAATTGTTCACATCAGTCATGCGGCGGGGGTCGAAATCTGTGATATCACGGCGGGAAAAATTAATTTCTTGTTGTTACAGTAACGTATGAAACAAAACCTGTTCTCCCCGGTTTGTTTCAGCGTGAGCCGTCACCGGCGTAGTAAAAGCGTCGGCCGGATTAAATAAAAAGTACCCTGGAAAAGGAACTTAAGGATGAGTAAAAAGGAAGGAAACCCGCGCTCGCGGGACATTACCCCCATTTATCTGGGCGACGGAAAGTTTCAGTTTAAGGGCCCCCAGAAAGCCTGCTATTTGACATTAATGAATGGCGGAAGCTGGGCATGGGTTATGGACAGAGGTGACGGGGGCATTGCGTTTTGCATGCCTTTGTCAGACAGGGAAATTAAGCTCGCCCTGGCCATGTTGGGCGTTTCAGAGTCCCCCCGGTATACCCCGGAAACGGTTAAAGCGGCCGAAGCGTCTCTGACTGCTGCTGGCGCGCTGGCGCTGGCGCGAGCCCCGGGCGCGGTACAGCTGGCAATCGCCGGAGAAGGGGTGATGGGTGCTGCCAGTTCCTTGCTGGCCGCGTTAGGCCGGGCCGCCTCGGCTGTGGCCGCAGGCGCGGCAGGCGGCATTGCGATTGCCGCCATTTTCCATTCTCCGGAGGTGGGGGCTGGCAGCGACAGAGTGCCGGGGCGTGATGTCGCTGCGATGTTCGCAATGCCTGCCAGCACTCTGTTACCTAACAGGAAAGGGCTGGAGCCGGGCGTACGGACGGCAGACCTGGCGGTACGCGCTTCGCTGGTGATGAGCAACGGTGAGCTGGCGTTAAAACTGCTGAAAACCGGAGAGGGTGGATTACCGTCGGCGGTACCGGTCCTGACGGCGGTGCGGGATGCAGCGACAGGGCTGGATATGATCACTCTGCCTGCGGTAGCGGGCCAGCCACCGCGGACCATTTTGATCAACCCGGCTCCCGGGCCATCTGCGCCGTCAAATACCGGTAATTCGGCTCCGTCAGTCCCGGTAACGCCGGTGCATACCGGAACAGTGATAAAACCGGTTGGGACGATTCAGATCACCACCACGCCAGTGGCCGATCCGGGCGGGATGCAGGATTTTGTTTACTGGCAGCTGGACGCCAGCGGCAGCGGCGTGCAGCCGGTGTATGTTGTACTGACGGACCCTCTGGATTCAGGGCGTTACACCCGCAGGCAGCTTGACAAGAAATATAAGCATGCCGGGAAGTTTGGAATTACCGACACGCGAAAAAATAGCACCACGCTGACGCAGTTTCGCGATGCAATAGAGGCGCACCTGAAGGATAAGGACACCATTGAGCGGGGGAGATACGGACGGGTGAAAGGCTCCCGGGTATATTTTAACCCCGGAACGATGAATGTTGTCGTCCTTACAATAGAGGGTGGTTTCCTGAGTGGCTGGAAAATTGACCCGAAAAAAGACAACGGCAGGATCTATTTAGAAACGGAGGTTTTATGAGCACAATTAAGCTGGTCGAGCTGGGAAGAGACTTCCTCAGCAACAGGATTAGTGCTGAACAGTTTTGCGAAGATATCGTTATCGAACGGGACAGGTTATGGGGAGTGAGAGAGCCGGATAAGGCGGTAGATCGCTGCGGAGAGGAACTTTTCATGGCAGCCGACTGCTATGACCCTGAACCGGATCGCAGCAAAGGAGAGCTGAATGAGGCCGAATTAAGGGCGGAAGTGAAAGCCCTGCTGGAGCAGTTTAACCTGCTCTGAGCTGCACTCCTTCGGAATACCTGCATGCCGGGACGATGAATGCTGTCGTCCTTAAAATAGAGGGTGATTTCCATTCAGGCTGGAAAATTGACCCGGCAATCGATAACGGCAGGATCTGTTTAGATACGGAGGTTTTATGAGCAGAGTTAAATTGGTCGAGCTGGGAAGAGACTTCCTCAGCAACAGGATTAGTGCTGAACAGTTTTGCGAAGATATCGTTATCGAACGGGACAGGTTATGGGGGGTGAGAGAGCCGGATAAGGCGGTAGATCGCTGCGGAGAGGAACTTTTCATGGCAGCCGACTGCTATGACCCTGAACCGGATCGCAGTCGCTATAGCTGCGAGATGAATGAGGCCGAATTAAGGGCGGAAGTGAAAGCCCTGCTGGAGCAGTTTAACCTTCTGTGAGCTGCACTCCTTCGGAATACCTACATGCCGGGACGATGAATGCTGTCGTCCTTAAAATAGAGGGTGATTTCCATTCAGGCTGGAAAATTGACCCGGCAATCGATAACGACAGGATCTGTTTAGAAACGGAGGTTTTATGAGCAGAGTTAAATTGGTCGAGCTGGGAAGAGACTTCCTCAGCAACAGGATTAGTGTTGAACAGTTTTGCGAAGATATCGTTATCGAACGACGCAAGTTATGGGGAGTGAGAGAGCCGAATAAGGCAGTAGATCGCTGCGGAGAGGAACTTTTCATGGCCGCTGACTGCTATAACCCTGTACCGGATCGCAGTCGCTATAGCTGCGAGCTGAATGAGGCCGAATTAAGGGCGGAAGTGAAAGCCCTGCTGGAGCAGTTTAACCTGCTCTGAGCTGCACTCCTTCGGAATACCTGGATGCCGGGACGATGAATGCTGTCGTCCTTACAATAGAGGGTGATTTCCATTCAGGATGGAAAATTGATCCGACAATCGACAATCGACAATCGACAATCGACAATCGACAATCGATAACGGCAGGATCTGTTTAGAAACGGAGGTTTTATGAGCACAATTAAGCTGGTCGAGCTGGGAAGAGACTTCCTCAGCAACAGGATTAGTGCTGAACAGTTTTGCGAAGATATCGTTATCGAACGACGCAAGTTATGGGGGGTGAGAGAGCCGGATAAGGCGGTAGATCGCTGCGGTGGTGAGCTTTTCATTTCAGCTGACTGCTATAACCCCGACTCGGATCGCGACGACTACGAGCTGGATGAGGCCGAATTAAGGGCGGAAGTGAAAGCCCTGCTGGAGCAGTTTAACCTTCTGTGAGCTGCACTCCTTCGGAATCCCTGCATGCCGGAACGATGAATGCTGTCGTCCTTACAATAGAGGGTGATTTCCATTCAGGGTGGAATATTAACCCGAAAAAAGACAACGGCAGGATCTGTTTAGAAACGGGGGTTTTATGAGCTGGATTAGTCAAATCGAGTTAGGAAGAGAATTGGTCAACAACCAGATCAGTGCTGAGCAGTTTTCCGAAGATATAATAAAAGGACGTCGTAAGTTATCTGAAGAAGAGCCCAATAAAGCAATAAACTGGTGCGCGGGCGAGCTTTTCATTTTGGCTGATTGCTATAACTCCGACTCGGATCGCGACGACTACGAGCTGGATGAGGCTGAATTAAGGGCGGAAGTGAAAGCCCTGCTGGAGCAGTTTAACCTGCTCTGAGCTGCACTCCTTCGGAATCCCTGGATGCCGGGACGATGAATGCTGTCGTCCTTACAATAGAGAGTGATTTCCATTCAGGCTGGGAAATTGACCCGGCAATCGATAACGGCAGGATCTGTTTAGAAACGGAGGTTTTATGAGCACAATTAAGCTGGTCGAGCTGGGAAGAGACTTCCTCAGCAACAGGATTAGTGCTGAACAGTTTTGCGAAGATATCGTTATCGAACGACGCAAGTTAAGGGATGTGACAGAGCCGGATAAGGCGGTAGAACGCTGCGGAGAGGAACTTTTCATGGCAGCCGACTGCTATGACCCTGAACCGGATCGCAGTCTCTATAGCTGCGAGCTGAATGAGGCTGAATTAAGGGCGGAAGTGAAAGCCCTGCTGGAGCAGTTTAACCTGCTCTGAGCCATCTTCGTTGTGACCTGCCTGGGGCCGTTAGGCCGGGCGGGGTTTATGCGGGGCTGATATAGCTAATTTCATTGACGTACCAGGTTGCCTCGCCGATCGGTGTGTGAACCAGCGCGACATCGCCCACCTCTTTTTTCAGCAGCGCGCGGGCCATTGGCGAGTCGATCGAGATGTAGTCATTACGGCCAAAAATTTCATCATAGCCGACGATGCGAAAGCGCTTAATGTCGCCGTCATCGTTTTCTATCTCTACCCAGGCACCAAAGAAGACTTTACCATCCTGCTGCGGTGAGTAATCCACAATGCGCAGTTGCTCAAGGCACTTAGTGAGGTAACGGACGCGACGGTCGATCTCGCGCAGGCGCTTTTTGTTATATTGATAGTCTGCATTTTCGCTGCGATCGCCAAGGCTGGCCGCCCAGGTGACTTTTTTGGTCACTTCAGGGCGATCTTCCCGCCAGAGAAAGTCCAGTTCCTGCTTCAGCCTGTCGTAGCCTTCGCGGGTGATCAGTTTAGTTTTCATCGTTGGCCCATTTTCTCTGCTGCAATCTCTCAGGTTATTTTGTGGTGTGCTGCGGGCAGATGCAAATTCATTACGGCGTATCGGCCGTGCGTTACTGTTTGTTTGCGTTGATTATTCGTGCCTGCGCTTCTCTGCCTGCGGCCAGCCCCGGTGCTGCTTTTTTGATTCAGGTTAAAGATAAGCTGCTGTTTAATATGCTTTGTAACAATTTCGGCTACAATATAAACCATTATTGACTGTTACATTCAGGCATCTTTTTTAAGAATAATGGCTCAGGCAATTGCGCCTTTGGGAGTAACGAAATGCAAGAAAATTACAAAATCCTGGTCGTAGATGATGATATGCGCTTACGTGCACTGCTCGAACGCTATCTGACCGAGCAGGGCTTCCAGGTACGCAGCGTGGCCAACGCCGAACAGATGGATCGCCTGCTGACCCGTGAGTCCTTTCATCTGATGGTACTGGACTTAATGCTGCCGGGAGAAGACGGCCTGTCAATTTGCCGCCGCCTGCGCAGCCAGAGCAACCCGATGCCGATTATTATGGTTACCGCCAAGGGCGAAGAGGTGGACCGCATCGTCGGGCTGGAAATCGGGGCGGATGACTATATTCCAAAACCCTTTAACCCGCGTGAACTGCTGGCTCGCATTCGCGCCGTGCTGCGCCGTCAGGCCAACGAACTGCCGGGTGCGCCTTCCCAGGAAGAAGCCGTTATCGCTTTCGGCAAGTTCAAGCTGAATCTCGGGACGCGTGAAATGTTCCGCGAAGACGAGCCTATGCCACTGACCAGCGGTGAATTCGCCGTACTGAAAGCACTGGTAAGCCACCCGCGTGAGCCGCTGTCGCGCGACAAGCTGATGAATCTGGCCCGCGGTCGCGAATACAGCGCCATGGAGCGATCCATTGACGTGCAGATTTCTCGCCTGCGCCGCATGGTGGAAGAAGATCCCGCTCACCCACGCTATATCCAGACCGTCTGGGGTCTGGGCTACGTATTCGTTCCGGACGGCAGTAAAGCATGAGGCGGATCCGCTTCTCACCCCGTAGTTCCTTTGCGCGCACGCTGCTGCTGATCGTTACCCTGCTGTTCGTCAGCCTGGTAACGACCTATCTGGTGGTGCTGAACTTTGCCATTCTGCCGAGCCTTCAGCAGTTTAACAAAGTGCTGGCCTATGAGGTGCGCATGCTGATGACCGACCGGTTACAGCTTGAGGACGGTACGCAGCTTGAGGTGCCGCCGGCATTTCGTCGTGAGATCTATCGCGAGCTGGGTATCTCGCTGTATACCAATGCAGCGGCGGAAGAGAGCGGATTACGCTGGGCGCAACATTACGAGTTTCTCAGTCAGCAGATGGCGCAGCAGCTGGGTGGTCCGACCGACGTCCGCGTGGAGGTTAACAAGAACTCCCCGGTCGTCTGGCTGAAAACCTGGCTGTCGCCGGATATCTGGGTAAGGGTGCCGCTGACGGAGATCCACCAGGGTGATTTTTCACCGCTGTTCCGCTACACGCTGGCGATAATGCTGCTGGCCATCGGCGGTGCCTGGCTGTTTATCCGCATTCAGAACCGCCCGCTGGTGGAGCTGGAGCACGCCGCGCTTCAGGTAGGGAAGGGGATTATTCCGCCGCCGCTGCGCGAGTACGGCGCTTCGGAGGTGCGTTCGGTCACCCGGGCCTTCAACCAGATGGCGGCTGGCGTTAAGCTGCTGGCCGATGACCGAACGCTGCTGATGGCCGGCGTCAGCCATGACCTGCGAACCCCGCTAACGCGTATCCGCCTGGCAACGGAGATGATGTCGCAGGAAGATGGCTATCTGGCAGAGTCGATCAACAAAGACATTGAAGAGTGCAATGCGATTATCGAGCAGTTTATTGATTATCTGCGCACGGGCCAGGAGATGCAGTTTGAACGGGCCGATCTCAATGGTGTACTGGGCGAGGTCGTGGCGGCAGAGAGCGGATATGAACGCGAAATTGATAATGGCGTGATGCTGGGTGAGCTGATGCTGGACATCAACCCGCTGTCGATTAAGCGCGCAGCCGCGAATATGGTGGTTAACGCCGCGCGCTACGGCAACGGCTGGATCAGAGTCAGCAGCGGCAGCGAGCTTCAGCGGGCCTGGTTCCAGGTTGAAGATGACGGCCCGGGCATCCATCCCGATCAGCTTAAGCACCTGTTCCAGCCCTTTGTTCGCGGCGACAGTGCCCGCAGCACCAGTGGCACCGGCTTAGGCCTGGCGATTGTGCAACGCATTATTGATGCCCATCAGGGGACGCTGGATATTGGGGAAAGCGAACGGGGCGGGCTGCGTATTCGCGCTTATCTGCCTCTGCCTGATAACAGCGCATTACCGCCAGCGGTCAGCAGTAGCTGAATCCTGGTCTTAACCGCAATAAGAGAGGTCGTTTATCCAAACGACCTCTCTTTTTTTACAGCTGGGGGCCGGCGGGGATCAGCGCTTCACCGGCAGGGGTATCGGTATATTTATCGAAGTTTACGATAAACCGCTGAGCCAGATCGCGGGCTTTACCCTCCCACGCCTCCGCGCTGTCGTAAGCGTTTCGGGGGTCCAGGATCTGTGCATCCACGCCCGGCAGGGAAGTCGGCATCGCCAGATTAAAAATCGGCAGGTTCTGCGTCTCTGCATCGGCTAACTGCCCGCTGAGGATAGCGTTGATTATCGCGCGCGTATCCTTGATCGAGATGCGTTTGCCGCTGCCGTTCCAGCCGGTATTGACCAGATAAGCCTCTGCGCCTGCTGCTTCCATTCGCTTCACCAGCACGTCGGCATACTGAGTAGGATGTAGCATCAGGAAAGCCGCGCCGAAGCAGGCGGAGAAGGTCGGTGTCGGTTCGGTAACGCCGCGTTCCGTACCGGCCAGCTTGGCGGTAAAGCCGGAAAGGAAGTGATACTGAGTCTGGTCCGGCGTCAGGCGTGAAACCGGCGGCAGAACGCCGAAGGCATCCGCGGTGAGGAAAATCACTTTCTTAGCGTGGCCCGCTTTTGAAACCGGTTTTGCGATGTTTTCAATATGATTGATCGGGTAGGAGACGCGGGTGTTTTCCGTCTTGCTGCCATCATCATAATCCACTGAACCATCGGCGCGAACGACCACGTTCTCCAGCAGCGCATCGCGGCGTATTGCCTGATATATTTCCGGCTCGGCCTCGGCAGAAAGCTTAATGGTCTTGGCGTAGCAGCCGCCCTCAAAGTTAAACACGCCGTCGTCGTCCCAGCCGTGTTCATCATCCCCAATCAGCTTTCGCTGAGGATCGGTAGAGAGGGTCGTTTTACCGGTGCCTGAGAGGCCAAAAAAGACCGCCACGTCGCCTTTCTCGCCAACGTTGGCAGAACAGTGCATCGAGGCGATGCCCTTAAGCGGCAGCAGATAGTTCATGACCGCAAACAGCCCTTTCTTCATTTCGCCACCGTACCAGGTACCGCCGATCAGCTGGATACCCTCGGTGAGATTGAAAGCCACAAAGTTCTCAGAGTTAAGGCCCTGCTGCTTCCAGTCGGGATTAGTGCATTTCGCCCCGTTCATTACCACAAAATCAGGGACAAAATCGCTCAGCGCTTCATCGTCCGGGCGGATAAACATATTTTTGACAAAATGCGCCTGCCAGGCCACTTCAGTAATAAAACGAACGCACAGACGGCTATCCGGGTTTGCACCGCACCAGCTGTCAACGACAAACAGACGCTTTCCGGAGAGTTGATGGGTGACTAATGACTTCAGAGACTGCCAGGTTTCGTCGCTGAGCGGCTGATTGTCATTTTTACCCTTGCCCTGATCGTTCCACCACAGCGTATCGCGGGTGGTATCGTCGCGAACGATATACTTATCTTTCGGCGAGCGGCCGGTAAAATCACCGGTATCAACGGCAATTGCACCGGAATTCGTTTCAATACCGCGCTCGTAGCCGGTCAGACCGGGGCGAGTTTCTTCATGGTAGAGCGTTTCGTAATCCGGATTATAAATAATCTCAACCGTATCCGTTATGCCATAAGCGATGAGGTCCTGCGGGGTCAGGTCTCGCATAGTACTGCTCCTTTTCGGCTCTGTTCTGCAAAAGAGTGTAGGATAATTTTTATCCGTTGACCGTGACGGGGCGCGCGCCTGACCGGATCCCGGCCAATACGCACGCGCGCAGTTTACACTTGTCTTATCGAAGGGAAAGTAGCAGGGTGCAGAAATGAGAGGCAGGGCGTGAATCTTACGAAAAATTAATACATTGCGCCTAAAAATATGCCACCGACTCGGGTAAAGTCGATGGCATTATGCGCTTTCAGTCAGGTTGGAGCGGATGCAGAAAAGCGTTAGTGAAGACGGTCGCTATCGCCCGCACCCGCGTCATTGCGGATGGCCGCAATATCTACGGCATCGTAGAGGTAGTTTTTGCCGCAGTAGTCGCAGTGCATATCAATCTTGCCATCTTCAGCCAGCATCTGGTCGACTTCAGCGACGGGCAGAGTGCTCAGAACTTCACCACAGCGCTGATGAGAGCAGGAGCATTTGAAGCAGACATCCTGAGGATCGTACAGCGTCACCTCTTCCTGATTATACAGACGCCACAGCACTTCCTGCGCGGGAAGGTTAAGCAGCTCTTCTGTTTTAATCGTCCCGGTTAAGGTGGTCAGATGCTCAAAGTCATCGGTTTTCGTCTCCTGCGCGGGCAGAACCTGAAGCAGGATCCCTGCCGCGCCCGGCTGACCTTCTGCCTCGCCGGTGCGGATAAACAGACGCGTTGGCAGCTGCTCGGAACGCATAAAATAGTCTTCCAGGCATTCCGCCAGCGTTTCTCCCTCCAGCCCCACTACGCCCTGATAACGCTCACCCTCATCCGGGGAGAGCGTTATTACCAGGTAACCGTTACCCACCATCTCTTTCAGGCTGCTGCCGGGGGCGATATCGCCCTGCATGCGCGCCACGCCGCGCATTTCCTGCTTGTTATTGCCGTTAATCACCGCCAGGTTGAGAGGGCCATCGCCCTGAAGCTGAACGGTAATATTACCGGCAAACTTCAGCGTGGCGGTAAGCAGGCTGGTAGCAACCAGCAGCTCGCCCAGCACCTGTTGAACCGGCTGTGGGTAATCATGCCCGTCGATGATGTCGCGCCAGGTGGTGGAAACGCTGACCAGTTCTCCACGCACGGCGTAGTTTTCGAACAGATAGCGGTGCAGTTGGTCTTGATGAGCCATAGTTCTCTCTCGTTAACGACGGATTATTCGTCGCCGGTATTTTTAAATTTCATTAAGTCCCGGCGCTCCTTTTTATCAGGGCGACGGTCGGGGTGGGGCATACTCAGCGCATTCATTTTTCGCGCCAGCGCTATTTTTTCCCGTTTCTCAATACTTTGTGCCGTTTCGGCGTACATCTGCTGGGCTTCTGATGCTGGACGGCGCTGGTCACCGACCAGGCGCACTACCACCGTACGTTCATCATTGCCCTGGCGGAGCGTCAGTTCCGCATCTGGCTCAACAATCTTGCTGGGCTTGCTGCGCTGACCGTTATAGTGAACCTTGCCGCCTTCGATCATCTGGCGCGCAGCGGCACGCGTCTTATAAAACCGCGCGGCCCACAGCCATTTATCGAGCCGAACCGCCTCTGCGGGTTTCTCTTTCATCGCAGCTCCTTTTCGGGAATAACCTTATGTATGGGTGGAAAGCCAGAATTCAAGGCGCGTCTTTAGCGGTTAATTGCTGACGCGGTCGGGCAGGTCAGAAGGGGATTAAGAGACGTGCCACCGTTAAAAATAGCATAAAAGTGGCAGGCTCAGAACTGCGGGCGAAAGCTCTGGGTGCTGTTCAACGTAGGATTGAAGCACTTGTCATAATAATTCTGAATGGCGTTAATCCGCAAGCGGTTGCGGTGCATGCGCCGCAGCGCCAGCAGGCTATTAACAATAAAACTCAGCGCGACGACTAACAGCAGCAGGGTTGTTCCCAGATAGCGGAATAGCGTAATGGTATCGGGGGCGCTATGCAGGGCGATATGCCGGGTGCCGTTCGCATCGGTGCTGATGTTAGTAACAATCCCGCTGGCGGAGAAGGGAGTATGCAGCAACATACCCGAAAGACGCTGCAACTCCGGCCACTGATCCGGGGCGTTATAATCAAACAGTGAGATATTCGGAGCCTGCTGGCTAACCAGCTGACGACCTTCGTCGCTGAGGATCAGAAAGCCGCCCGGCGGTGGGCTGTTCAGCGATTCGGCAGCGCGGCGCGTTTCCCGGTAGAAAAACGAAGACGTGGCCGTATTCACCAGATTCTCCAGGGCTTCCGCGCTTACCGGGCGCAGCAGCACGTTCATGCCGTTTAGCGAACCGGAATCTGCGCGCTGAACCAGCGTTTCCCAGTCTTTGGCATTACCCAGGTTAACCAGCGCGTTCTTCAGCCTCACGCAGTCCTGATCCTGGCTACACAGCTCCTGCGTTCTCAGCACAATGTCCGAAAAGTCATCCAACAGGATCATACCGGACTTTTGAATGGCGGTGGCAAGCTGCGGATTAAGTTTAGGGTCGGGACTACCCTGTGGATGCAATTGAAGACTGGTGGTATTAAGCAGCGCGGTCGCCTTATCAATAATATCTGACTGCGGCTGTGGCAGCGGCGGTGAGTTATTCCAGTACACTGCCGAGCAGTCAAAAGGCATAAACGCATAGCTGCGGTTACCCTGGTAGGTAGTGGGGATGGAGCACATGCCTCTGCCGCTAACTTTCAGACGGTCGCCCACGCGCAGTGGGATTTTTTCCAGATCGTTAACCGAGGTAACCTGAACGCTCTCGGTTCCTTTGAGCCAGGCCATGCTCAGCTTTAACGGCATACTGAGCGGCACCCACGCGATCAGCAGGGCCAGCACCAGCAGGGAACCTGCCGCCAGCACCACGTTTTTGCGCCAGCGCTGAACCGGGAAGTGGCGGACCTCATCCTGTAGCGAAAGAAACCGACCCTGGCGCACGACATGGCGGTTCAGGTAGATATCGACTTCCGTCTCTTTCCCAAAATCCTGGGTAATGTAAGGCTGCCAGTGGGCGGGATAAATCAGGTCGATGATGCCCAGGGAGATATTGCCAATCTGCCCCTGATTGGATTCGCCAAACAGACCCCAGCGCTTTGGCGCACCGCGCAGACAGTGGATCTCACGCAGATCTTTTTCAGAGGGGCGATGATAAAGTGACCAGCCGCTGACCAAAATGATGACCACCGCGGCCAGGTTAAGCCAGGGCATCATGAGCAGCGGGCCAACGAGGCTGACAAAAAAGAGCATCAGCGCGACACCGATAGCGACGGCCTCCCGCGTACCGTCAGGTCGGCTAAGCGCATACTCCTCCGGCGTCTCTTTACGTACGCTCAGGAGCTCAATATGCTCACTCTCTTCTTTGCGGATCGACGCATTTTGCGCCAGTGGCCGGGCTGCTGCTGCTGCCATCGCTGGCTGCTCGTAGATGTAGTTCACCAGCGAGTGGCCATTAAGCGAGATCACCAGAGGGATGGTCTGGGTTTTGATCAGTTCGACAAAGTTTTCTTCGGCAATGTACTGTTCCCACTGCGGCGGAAGATGAACCTCAACGGCATCAAGATAGTATCGCCAGTTGTGCGGCTCGTCCGTGGACAACCCGTAGCGGGTTATTGAGCGCGTGACGGGATAGACATTGTTGCTTTGAGAGGTCAGTGCCAGCGGATCTACCGCAGGGCTGGCACCGGAAGACAGTGAGGCGTCACGATTTTTAGCCAGTGAGGCGATATAGCGCTCAATGCCTTTACGTTCGTCATCATTCAGTTTACGAAAGGGGGGACTAATGAATGGCAGTGGTTTCGCCAACGGCGGACGATGCCGCATAGCGTACCAAAAGAAACAACCCGCCCCGACCGAGCAGGCCAGCATTACAGCCAATATGATGACTATTGTGCTCATGCTTCCCTCATTCCTGCCACTCTGCTCCCGTCGCTATTCTGGTGGTTACCTGCCTGGTACATATTGCTGGTGACATTGTGGCGGGTTTAGACGGCGCTGGCAATCCGCTGAGTATATAAAAATAGCACACAAAATCATTAAATTAGAATTATGTTGTATAAGCCCCGTACCAGATCCTACCAAGCTACAGGCGGGCTAAGTATCGGCGTATTCCTATTTTTGACTGATAAGATTGACATTTTTTAAATCTTTTCAGTGTCGCGTAAATCATATTTGTTATAACCGCGGAAAATAATCTGTGCAATGATTGGCATACTCTTTTTGCTGCCGCACAATGGGAAGCCGGTACCCTGTACCGACACTCGCGGGCTGTTAAGCCCATTTTTAGGCGTTCCGCTGGGGCCACTATGACCAGACAACTACAGAAACCCGACATCCTTAATGTTGAAGCCGTGGCACGCTCGCGCCTGTTTACCGTCGAGGCCGTAGATCTGGCGTTCAGTAATGGAGCCCGACGCGTTTACGAGCGGATGAAGCCCTCCGATCGTGAGGCCGTAATGATTGTGCCAATCATTGGCGACGATCTGATCCTGATTCAGGAATATGCGGTGGGGCTGGAGTGTTACGAGCTGGGCTTTCCGAAAGGCCTGATCGATCCGGGTGAAACCCCGTTTGAGGCGGCAAATCGCGAGCTGAAAGAAGAAGCCGGGTTTGGTGCGCACAGGCTGGAAACGCTGGCAAAGCTCACCATGGCGCCTTCCTATTTTTCCAGCAAAATGAATATCGTTGTGGCTGAGCAGCTTTACGAAGAGAAGCTGGAAGGAGATGAGCCGGAGCCGCTTCCGCAGGTTCGTTGGCCGTTAAATAACCTGCTGGGTCTGCTGCAGGAACCAGATTTCCGCGAGGCGCGCAACGTCAGTGCGCTTTTCCTTGTTCGTGAATGGCTGGTTAAGCAGGGCCGTCTGCGCTATTAAAGCAGCCCGCCTTTTTGACCTGATGCGGGTTAGCGCGGTCAGGAAGGCAGAGGCAGCGTCCAATGCAGGACCATGACACTCCGTTGTCATGGTCCTGCATTAACTCAGAACAGCTCGTGGCTCTGACCGTTGTCCATAAGCGTGGTTCCCACGTCATGGACGGAGTACTCGGTTGGCTGGGTGCCGTTTATAAAGTACTCCTGACGCGTATTACCGCCGCCGTTAGCCAGCTTGCCGGTACTGCGATCGATAGTCACCGTTACCACGCCTTCCGGCGGCGTCAGCGGCTGTAGCGGAACGCCATCAAGCGCTGCTTTCATATATTCGTCCCAGGCCGGTTGCGCACTCTTCGCCCCTCCCTCATAACCTGAAATTTGATCCTTTATTGCACCGGAAGCGGTGGTACGTCCCAGATCGCGGCGGTGATCGTCAAAGCCAATCCATACCGACGTTACCACGCCAGGTCCGTAACCGGAGAACCAGGCATCCTTGGAGCTGTTGGTGGTCCCGGTTTTACCGCCGATGTCGTTACGTTTCAGATCGCGGCCCGCTCGCCAGCCCGTGCCCATCCAGCCCGGTTCACCGAAGATGTTGGAGTTCAGCGCGCTTTTAATCAGGAACGACAGCGGCGTATTGATCACGTGCGGGGCATACTGCTGCTGACCATCCTGCGCGGCCTGTTGTTGAGAAACCTGCTCAAGCTGTGGCTGCGGCACGGCGGTATTGCTACCGACCTGCGAGATAGTCGGATTTTCCACGCTGTCTTCGCTAAGGGCGACGGCCTTTTGCGTATCGCCGTAAATCACCGGCAGATTGCATTCCGGGCAGGCAATTTTAGGTTTCTCTTCGAACAGCGTGTTGCCCTGTTCATCCTGAATTTTACTGATGAACCACGGGTCAACCAGGAAGCCGCCGTTAACCATCACTGAATAGCCTCTGACCATCTGCAACGGGGTGAAAGAAGCTGAGCCCAGCGCCAGAGATTCTGTGTGAACGATATTCTGCGCCGGGAAGCCAAAGCGTTGCAGATACTGTGCGGCATAATCAACGCCCATCGCGCGCATTGCGCGAACCATCACCACGTTTTTCGACTGTCCCAGCCCCTGACGTAAGCGGATTGGGCCATCGTAGGTCGCCGGTGAGTTTTTGGGACGCCAGTCGGCGCCTGCGCCAGCATCCCAGCGGGAAATCGGCACATCGTTCAGAATGGAGGCCAGCGTCAGACCGCGATCCATGGCGGCGGTATACAGGAAGGGTTTAATGTTCGACCCGACCTGGCGCAGCGACTGCGTGACGCGGTTGAATTTACTCTGGTTGAAATCGAATCCACCGACCAGCGCGCGAACTGCACCCGTTTGGGGATCCAGCGAAACCAGCGAGGAGTTTACGTCAGGCACCTGCGCAATCCACCAGTCGCTATCAACCTTACGAACCCAAACCTGCTGGCCGGGCTGAACGACATCGGTAACGGACTGAGGCGTACGGCCCTGGACCGTGTCAGATTTATACGGACGCGCCCAGCGCATGCCGGCCAGGCCAAGCGTCACGCTGCTGCCATCGCGCAGGGTGGCAGTGGCCTCCTCACGGGTAGCATCAGTGATAACGGCGGGGATCAGCGGCCCATATATTGGCAGCGCCTTGAGCGTTTTCAGAATTTCGCTGTGTCCCCAGCTCTGCTCACCTACTTTCCATAACACGTTAGCCGGGCCACGGTAGCCGTGACGCATGTCATAAGCGATGACGTTGTCCTGCACCGATTTCTGCGCTGCCAGCTGTAGCCTGCGCGTAATGGTGGTAGTGACCCTGAATCCGTCGTTATAGGCATTTTCGCCGTAGCGTTTGATCATCTCCTGGCGCACCATTTCAGTCAGATAAGGCGCGGAAAAGGCAATTTCAGGTGCATGATAGATGGCGGTAAGCGGGGTGCTGCGAGCCTCTTCATACTGTGACTGGGTAATGTAGTGCTGGTCGAGCATGCGACCCAGCACCACGTTACGGCGCTGCAGCGCCCTGTCATGTGAATAGAGCGGGTTGAACGTTGACGGCGCTTTAGGCAACCCGGCAATCATCGCCATTTCACTCAGGGAAAGCTGATCGACATTTTTGCCAAAATAGACCTGAGCGGCCGCGCCAACGCCGTAGGCACGGTAGCCGAGATAGATTTTGTTCAGATAAAGTTCAAGGATTTCATCTTTACTCATCATCTGCTCAATGCGGATGGCGAGGAAAGCCTCCTTGATTTTACGCATCAGGGTACGTTCAGGGCTGAGGAAGAAGTTCCTGGCCAGCTGCTGAGTAATGGTACTGGCACCCTGGGACGCGTGGCCAGACACCAACGCGATACTGGCAGCACGGAAAATACCAATGGGGTCAACGCCGTGATGCTCGTAAAAACGGCTGTCCTCGGTCGCGATAAAGGCTTTTACCATCACCGGCGGGATCTGCTGCAGTTTTAACGGAATGCGTCGCTTCTCACCGTACTGGGCGATCAGTTCGTTATCGGCGCTGTAGATCTGCATCGGCGTCTGAAGACGAACGTCTTTCAGCGTGGCCACGTCCGGCAGCTGGGGCTCTATATATTTGTAAAGGCCATAGATCGAGCCTGCTCCCAGCAGAATGCAAAGCACTGCAAGGATTAAAAAATACTTTACGAACTTCACCTGATATTTTCCACTTTATGTCGATCGGGCAGTTTATAAACAATCGCGCGGTAGTATAAAGGCAAGCCAGAAGCTTGGATACGCCCTTTTAATCACTGACGATATGGAGATCGCGCCTGATGGCATTTCAGACATGGCAAGTCGGCCTGGATATTCAGAACGGGCAGCTTTGTGCCCTCGGCATTCAGCGCCGTCGCAACGGCTGGCAACTTCGTCACTGGTGGCAACATGCTCTGCCGCAAGATACGTTAACCCACGGGCTGCTGCAACGTCCGCAGGCGGTTATCGCTCTCCTGCAACGCTGGCGCAGACAGCTTCCTTACCGTATTTCGCTGCGTGTAGGATTCCCGCCCCAGCTGGTGCTACAGCGCCATATCGACCTGCCGCCTGTCCAGCTACGCGAACCAGAGCGTAGCAGCTATATCACCGCAGCGGCCAGGCGATTTTTCCCAATTGAGCTGGAAAAGCTGGCGTTGGATTACCGGCAGCCGACGGGCAGCGCGTCACAGTTCTGCGTCACCGCTGCCCGGCGTGAGGCGCTGCAAAACTGGCTGGACTGCCTCGAACAGGCGCGGCTTACGCCTCAGGTCATGGAGCTGACGCCGTCCGCGCTTTTTGCGCTGTCGCAAACGCTGTCACTCGATCCCGCCGTGACCCTGATTCATCGACTGGCCGATCACTGGCTATGGTTTGCGCCCCAGCGTGCAGGGCAGCGCTGGGGATGGTGTTTGCGCGAAGAGGCCAATGACTTCAGTGCGCTCAGGACACGTCATTTTGCGCAGGAGGCCGCTTTTTATTACAGCACGGTGGAGCAGGATGCGCTGCCTGATGGCGCTAAGTGGCTTAATCCCCTGGATGCGATCCCCCTTAAACAGGCGCCGCTGCCCGTTTACCCTGGGGCGTTTAGCCTTGCGGCGGGGCTGGCGCTGAGGCCGGAGGATAGCTAATGAGCTGGGTCAATTTACTGCCCTGGCGTGCGCAGCGCGACAGAAAGCGGCTACGGCGCGACTGCTGCCTACTGGCTATGCTGGTGCTCATAGAGGTTTTCTTTGCTCTGACCATTGCCGGAAAACGTGCGGAGAACCTCCGGCATGAGAAAACGGTAGCCCTCTGGCACCGGGCGAATCAGCAGGCTACTGAGTTACAAACGCGCACGGCGGCTCGCGTTCAGTATAAGCAGGCGCTGGCGCTGCGCCTCTCTGCCCGGCAGCAAAAGCAGCAGCAGATATCGCGCTGGTATGATTTTCTGCGCAACCTGCCCGACGCGATGCCTGATGAACTCTGGCTGAGCGGACTGAGTAAAACGCTGGATACGCTGGTGCTGATGGGCTTCTGTCGGGAACCGCGTGAAGTAGATGCCTTTCGTCAGCGGTTACAGGCTCTGGATCTCTTCCGCCGGGTTGGTACGCAGAGTCTTCGCCGGGATGACAGCGGCCGGATACAGTTCAGCCTGCTGGCCGTGCTGCCAGATAAGCCGCCTGGCGATGATTAATACGCTGCTCTTCCGCTGGATTACCCTGCCCTGGCACTATCGACTGGTGCTGTTTTTAGTGCTGGCAGGGGGATTATCCATCGCGACAGACCGGGGCTACAGGGCACCTGCCGATCGCCAGAGTGCCGCGCTGGCGGCTCAACAGCGGAAAGAGACGCGGCGTTACCCTACGATTCTGCGCAGCATTGCCAGCAGCGGGCCGCTGAACCTGCTGGAGGCAGACATTTCCCAGCTCGAGGCTGCCCTGCTGCCGGTCGAACCAGGCCGACGCTTTTCGCTGGTTACACTGTTGGAAATGGCGGGAGGTGAGCTGCGGCTATGGCAGCCCGATGCCAACGGCGCGGCGCTGGTGCTCAGCCTTAGCTGGCCGCAGGTACAAAGGGTACTGGCCTATTTAAGCGGCCTGCCCGGGGCCGCTGAGCTGCCGCATTTCACCCTGAAGCCTGAGGAAGAGCGGCTACTATTCCACCTGGGGCTGGTACTTAACGATGCAGAATAATGTGCTGCATACCACGCTACGGGCATTGTCGCTACTGATCCTGTTTCTCTCATCGGGTCATGCCGCGCGCGATCCCTTTGTTCCCGTGGGCAGCGATGCCTGCCGGTCACTGCCTGCGCCGCCTCAGCACTGGCAGCTGGGCGGTATCATTGGCCGTGAGGGGGACTACCGCGCGTGGCTGGTTTTTAACCCCGAACGATGGGTGGTGCGAACGCCGGATGAGCGGCTGGATCAGCACTGGCACCTGGACGCGGTTAGCGCGTTGAGTATTACCGTCACTCCGGTGCCTGAGTGTTTGCCGCCGAGGGAAGTAAAACTAAAAGGACGACTTTATGAAATGGCAGATGATCCTGCTACTCCTGTTATGCAGGCCGCTTTACGCTGAACCGGATACGCTCTCGCTGGCTTTTGATCGGGCGCCCATCGCGCAGGTGTTGCAGGCGCTTGCCGACTGGCAAAAACTGAACCTGATGGTGGCACCTGGCGTAGAGGGGGTCGTTTCGCTTCGTCTACAGGATGTGCCCTGGCAGCAGGCACTGGCGCTGGTGGTGAAAATGAATAAGCTCACCGTAGAGACAGAGGACAATGTGCTGCTGGTTTATCCGGAAAGCTGGCTGCAGGATAATTATCAGCGGCAGAAAGCGCGTCAGGCAGAGGCACAGAGTGCGCTGCCGCTGGAGACGCTGTCGCTCGCGTTGCTGCATGCCGATGCCACGGCGGTAAATAACAGTTTGCAGGCAGGTCGCGAAAAACTGATGACGCCGCGCGGCAGCGTGACGGTAGATTTACGTACTAATAGCCTGCTACTGCGTGATACGCAGGCAGCGCTGGACGTGACGCGCCGCTGGGTCAGGGCGCTCGATCAGCCGCTGGAGCAGGTCGAGCTTTCAGCACATATCGTGACCATCAGCGAAGAGAGCCTGCGCGAGCTGGGAGTACGTTGGGGCATGAGCGGTGAAGAGAAGATAAATAGCGCGCTTCGCGCCAGCCAGCTGAGAGTCGATCTGGCCGTGACCAACCCGGCCATCGCGGCAGGCTTTACCGTTGCCCGTCTGAACGGCAGGCTTTTAGATCTGGAGCTCAGTGCGCTTGAGCAGGAGAACAAGGTGGAAATCATCGCCAGCCCGCGCTTGCTGACCTCCCATCAGCAGCCCGCCAGCATTAAACAGGGCACTGAAATACCCTATGAAGTCTCCAGCGGGAGCAATGGTAGTACCACCGTTGAGTTTAAAGAGGCGGTACTGGGGATGGAGGTCACGCCAGTCGTACAGCCAAACGGTCGGATTTTACTCAAGCTACACATCAGTCAGAACGTGCCGGGGAGTATGATGCGCAGTGGGGAGGGGGAGTATCTGGCGATTGATAAGCAGGAGATACAGACCCAGGTTACGCTCCGGGACGGGCAGACCCTGGCCTTAGGGGGCATTTTTCAGCAACACAGTTTGAAGGGGCAGCGGAAAGTTCCGTTAATGGGAAGCATCCCTGTGTTAGGCTCTCTGTTCCGTTACGATGCCACTGAACAAAAGCGGCGAGAATTAGTGATCTTTATCACACCGAAGTTGATTCGTGACGAGTAATGCTTTTTTTGTACCAAACTGAGGAGCCAGGTGCTTTTTTCCCTGATTGGTATCATATGCGTTTGACGCAAGAGCCGAATTAGCTTACAAGGTTTAGCGATTTTTGATTTATGGGCCTGGTTTTGGCTTGAGAGAATGCATTTAACCCGTTTTTTATCGTGCGCAACCGGCGTAGCCGATGCAGTGACATCGGGCTGATAAATGAAGCGGACTGAACGCGTAACAATGAGTACGCAATGGGCAAGGTCAATTTAATCGGTTGCCAAAACACCTTCAGTGTTGAGATAATTTTCTTCTGACTCTCGCACTATCGCTCATGAGGTTTCAGTTCATGTCCTGTCCGGTTGGACGGGGTATCATTAACGAATTGTCTTAGTAATACCGAAAAAATGGCAGAGAAACGCAATATCTTTCTGGTTGGGCCTATGGGTGCCGGCAAAAGCACTATTGGGCGTCAGTTAGCTCAGCAACTCAATATGGAATTTTTCGATTCCGATCAAGAAATTGAGCGACGTACCGGAGCGGATGTGGGCTGGGTGTTCGACGTCGAAGGCGAAGAAGGCTTCCGCGATCGCGAAGAAAAAATCATCAACGAACTGACTGAGAAGCAGGGCATTGTGCTGGCTACCGGTGGCGGTTCAGTTAAATCACGCGAAACGCGCAATCGGCTTTCTGCTCGCGGCGTAGTGGTGTATCTGGAAACAACCATCGAAAAGCAGCTTGCCCGTACGCAGCGTGATAAGAAACGGCCATTACTGCAGGTGGAGTCTCCGCCGCGTGAAGTGCTGGAAGAGCTGGCTAACGAACGCAATCCGCTTTATGACGAGATTGCTGACGTGACGATTCGTACCGATGACCAGAGCGCCAAAGTGGTCGCGAATCAGATTATCAATATGTTGGAAAAAAGCTGAAGACGGCTTACACCCGTTCGCGGGCCAAAGTAAAAAGGTGATACCGCTTCATGGAGAAGATTACCGTCACTTTGGGGGAGCGAAGTTACCCCATTACCATTGATGCTGGATTGTTTAACAATCCGGCTTCCTTTTGGCCGCTGCAGGCGGGCGACAGGGCAATGGTCGTCACCAATCAGACGCTGGCTCCGCGCTATCTTGCCCCGCTGTGTAACCTGCTTGAAAAGGCTGGCGTGAAGGTGGATCAGGTTATTCTCCCCGATGGCGAACAGTACAAAACGCTGGCAGTGATGGATCAGGTATTCACCGCGCTGCTGGAAAAAAACCACGGGCGTGATTCCACTTTGATTGCCCTGGGCGGCGGAGTGATTGGCGATCTGACCGGTTTTGCGGCAGCCAGCTATCAGCGCGGCGTTCGCTTTATTCAGGTTCCGACCACGCTGCTCTCTCAGGTCGACTCCTCTGTTGGCGGCAAAACGGCCGTCAATCACCCGCTCGGCAAAAATATGATCGGCGCTTTTTATCAGCCGGCTTCCGTTGTTATTGATATCGACTGCCTGCGCAGCCTGCCGCCGCGCGAGCTGGCATCAGGCCTGGCCGAAGTTATCAAATACGGCATTATTCTTGACGCTGAGTTTTTCAACTGGCTTGAAGAAAACCTGGATGCGCTGCTGACGCTGGACAGCAGGGCGCTGGCTTACTGTATCCGCCGCTGCTGTGAGCTAAAAGCAGAGGTGGTGGCCGCCGACGAACATGAGCACGGACAGCGTGCCTTGCTCAACCTCGGACATACCTTTGGACATGCCATCGAAGCCCATATGGGCTACGGTAACTGGTTGCACGGTGAAGCCGTTGCCGCCGGGATGGTGATGGCCGCCCGCACCGCAGAGCGCCTGGGTCAGTTTTCCACTGAAGATACCGACCGGATCATTGCTCTGCTCAGTCGTGCCGGCCTGCCGGTAACGGGGCCGGAGAGCATGGCGACAACGGACTATATGCCGCATATGCTACGTGATAAGAAAGTGCTGGCGGGTGAACTTCGTCTGGTGCTACCGCTGGCTTTAGGCCGTGCGGAAGTGCGCAGTGGAGTGAGCCACGATCGGGTTCTTGCTGCGATTAATGATTGTCAGAATTCAGCTATCTGAAGAGTTTGACTGGGTTTCGACCCGACGTGATATTTAAGTTTATCGCCGTTCATAGGGTAGTGAACCGCGTCGCCGCGCTACTGGAGGAGGTTATATGGACGAGTTTAAACCGGAAGACGAACTAAAGCCTGACACCAGCGACCGCCCCACGCAGCGGTCTCGCAAACGATCTGCCGCCCCTAAGGCACCGGTTTCACGTCAGCATATGATGATGGGGATCGGTATTCTGGTTTTACTGCTGCTGGTGATTGGCATTGGATCTGCGCTGAACTCGCCTAAAGAGGGCGGCAATCAGCATGCGCAGCAGCCAGCGACATCAGGATCGCAGCCTGGCACCCCGGGCAGCGGCGGCGATAAAAACATCGACCTCTCGGGGTCTTCCTCCATGAGCGGCCAGTCTGGCACGCCTGCGCCCGATGCAGCAAACACCAGTGCGGCTAACATCCGTGCAGCGGACAGCAACGCGGCGGTAGCCCCGGGTCAGCCAGCGACAGCCAACGGACCACAGGAGATCAGCGCACCGCCGGTCTCTTCAACGCCCACGCAGGCACAACAGACGCAAACGCCACCAAACCAGCAGCGTGTAGAGCTGCCGGGCGATCTCAACAGCGCCCTGGCGAATCAGCAGGGCCAGGTGGATGCCGCGACGCAGGATTCGCAGAACAACGGTAGCTCTTTGCCTACCGCAGCGGCTACGGTCGCTGGCGGTCAGGCTTCGCACCCCGCCGTGGGCCAGCCCGCTCAGCCACATCATGTACCGACGCATGTAAATAAACCTGCGGCAGTGCATCACCGGCCAGAAAGCAAACCGGTTGCCAGGGAGAGTAAGCCGCACGAGGCGGCGCCGCGTCATAGCGTTTCTGAAACGCCTAAAGCGACCGTAGCGCATCCGGCAGCCTCCACGTCAACGCCTGGCGGCAACTATACGCTTCAGCTGAGCAGCGCATCACGCGCCGATTCGTTGAATGCCTGGGCGAAAAAGCAGAATCTCAGCGGCTACCACGTCTATAAAACAACGCGTAACGGTCAGCCGTGGTTTGTCCTGGTCAGCGGCTCATATGCCACACCAGCGGAAGCTAAACGGGCAGTATCTTCACTGCCAGCCGAGGTGCGCGCCGGTAACCCATGGGTCAAGCCGGTGAGTCAGGTGAAGAAAGAGTCGCAGAATTAGCCTCGGGTTACCCGATTTTAAGTTGAAGTGAGTCAGCGCGCAGAGATGCGCGCTGATGAATTAAAGCGCAGATATGCTGTCGGTGTAACCGCAGCCAGAAGAGTAATTGTAATAAACGACGGCATGAAAAAAAATCGCGCTTTTTTAAAATGGGCGGGGGGAAAATTCCCGCTTCTTGATGATATACAACGTCATCTCCCCGACGGAGACTGTCTGGTTGAGCCTTTTGTCGGTGCGGGATCCGTATTCCTTAACACCCACTTTCCGCGCTATATCCTGGCCGATATCAACAGCGACCTGATTAACCTCTACGATATCGTCAAAACTCGTGCGGGTGAATTTGTCGCCGATGCCCGCCAGCTGTTTACCCCTGAATCAAACGATGCTGAATTCTACTATGCACGTCGTCTGGAGTTTAACCGCTGTCAGGATCCCTATCGCCGTGGCGTGTTGTTTTTGTATCTGAATCGACACTGCTACAACGGGCTGTGCCGCTATAATCTGAGCGGCGAGTTTAACGTGCCCTTTGGCCGCTATCGCAAACCCTATTTCCCCGAGGATGAGCTCTACTGGTTTTCAGAGCGTGCGCAAAATGCGACCTTTGTCTGTGAATCGTACGATGTTACTCTTAGTCGGGCGCCTCAGGGTTCGGTGGTGTACTGCGATCCTCCTTATGCGCCGCTGTCGGCCACGGCGAACTTTACCGCTTATCACACCAACAGCTTCAGTATGCAGCAGCAGGCGCATCTGGCGGAGCTGGCCAATAAGCTATCTTTTGAGAGCCGTATTCCAGTACTGATCTCTAATCACGATACTCCAATGACCAGACTTTGGTATCAGGCCGCCGAGCTGCATAAAATCAAGGCCCGGCGATCGATTAGCCGCAATGGTGCCGGTCGTAATCAAGTGGATGAACTGCTGGCGCTGTTTGTCAGCGGCTGACCTTAACTGCTGTACGTGCCTGCCAACGGGCGCGTGAAATGGGAGAAACGGATGAAACAGTTTTTACTCGCCCCCTCAATTCTGTCTGCCGATTTTGCCCGCCTGGGTGAAGATACGGCGAAAGTGCTGGCAGCCGGCGGAGACGTTGTGCATTTCGATGTGATGGATAACCATTACGTGCCCAACCTGACCATGGGACCCATGGTGCTGAAAGCGCTGCGCGATTACGGTATCACGGCCCCTATCGACGTGCATATGATGGTGAAGCCGGTCGATCGTCTGATCCCGGATTTTGCTAATGCCGGTGCCAGCTATATCACCTTCCATCCTGAAGCTTCCGAGCACCTCGATCGTTCTCTGCAACTGATTAAAGAGCACGGCTGTAAAGCCGGGCTGGTGTTCAATCCGGCCACGCCGCTCAGCTACCTTGATTATGTCATGGATAAAGTCGACGTCATTTTGCTGATGTCGGTCAATCCGGGTTTCGGTGGCCAGTCATTTATCCCCGGTACGCTGAATAAGCTGCGGCAGGTACGCCGCCTGATCGATCAAAGCGGCTATGACATTCGGCTGGAAGTTGACGGTGGCGTGAAGGTTGAAAACATTGCTGAGATCGCTGCGGCGGGCGCGGATATGTTTGTTGCCGGATCGGCCATTTTTGGTCAGCCGGATTACAAAAAAGTCATTGATAACATGCGTAACGAACTGGAGAAATCACGCCATGGCTCATTTCACTAACGTTCGCGCGCTGGCCTTTGATCTGGACGGGACGCTGACGGACAGTGCTCCCGGACTTGCCTACGCGGTTGACGCTGCGCTGACCGCACTTAATTTACCCGCCGCGGGCGTGGAAAGGGTGTCCACGTGGATTGGTAACGGGGCCGATGTGCTGATTGAGCGCGCGTTAACCTGGGCGCAGGGGCATCAGCCGGAAAGCGCCGTCATTGCCGACGCGCGCGTTCTGCTCGACAGACACTATGCCACGACCATTGAGAGCGGCAGTAAGCTGTTCCCCGGCGTGAAAGAGGGCCTGGCTGCGCTGGCGGAAAAAGGTTTGCCGATGGCGATCGTGACGAATAAGCCGACGCCATTTGTTAAGCCCCTGCTGACATCGCTCGGCATTGCTGACTACTTTAGCCTGATTATTGGCGGAGACGATGTTGCGGCGAAAAAACCGCATCCAGCCCCGCTGTTTCTGGTGTTAGGCAAGTTTGGCCTGCTGCCTGCGGAACTGGTTTTTATTGGCGATTCACGTAACGATATTCACGCAGCCCAGGCTGCCGGGTGTCCCAGCGTTGGCATGACCTGGGGCTACAACTACGGCGAGCCGATAGCGACCGCGCATCCTACCGTGGTACTTGACCATTTTAACGATTTGTTGCCCTCGCTAGGGCTGTAATTATCAGGACGAAAAAACATGAGCAAACCCATCGTATTTAGCGGCGCACAGCCTTCCGGCGAACTGACCATCGGTAACTATATGGGGGCGCTGCGTCAGTGGGTCAATATGCAGGACGACTACCACTGTATCTACTGCATTGTCGATTTGCACGCCATCACCGTCAGGCAGGATCCGGCCGCGCTGCGTAAGGCGACTCTGGACACGCTGGCGCTTTACCTCGCCTGCGGTATCGACCCGAAAAAAAGCACTATTTTTGTGCAGTCACACGTCCCTGAACACACTCAGTTGAGCTGGATCCTGAACTGCTACACCTATTTTGGCGAGCTTAGTCGCATGACCCAGTTTAAGGATAAGTCGACGCGCTACGAAGAAAATATCAACGCCGGACTGTTTGACTATCCGGTGCTGATGGCCGCCGATATTTTGCTTTATCAGACCGCGCAGGTGCCGGTCGGGGAAGATCAGAAGCAGCATCTCGAGCTGAGCCGCGATGTTGCCTCACGTTTTAATGCGCTTTACGGCGACGTTTTCCGGGTACCTGAGCCGTTTATTCCGACTTCTGGCGCGCGCGTGATGTCGCTGCTTGAGCCGACTAAAAAGATGTCTAAATCTGACGATAATCGCAATAACGTCATCGGTCTGCTGGAAGATCCTAAGTCGGTTGTGAAGAAGATTAAACGTGCGATGACCGACGGCGATGAGCCGCCGGTGGTGCGCTATGACGTGAAAAACAAGGCGGGCGTTTCAAACCTGCTGGATATTCTGTCCGGCGTAACCGGTAAGAGCATCCCCGAGCTCGAACAGCAGTTTGCAGGCCAGATGTATGGCCACCTGAAGGGCGCCGTGGCTGATGCCGTTTCAGAGATGCTTGGCGATCTCCAGGCGCGTTACCATGAGTTCCGCAATGACGAAGCCCTGCTGGAACAGATTATGCGTGACGGCGCGGCGAAAGCCCGGGCGCAGGCGCAGGAAACGCTGAAGAAGGTATATGAAGCCGTCGGCTTTGTTGCTCAGCCATAATCCTGCCCTCCGGCCAGCAGCAGAATGCACGCTGCTGGCCAGTCCTCCCCCTGCGTATCTTCTCCATCCCCGCGTATTTTGTGCAGGCTGACCTTCTCACGCGTACGTATAAATATCTGCCGCGCAGTGTGTGCAGGCTGGTCCTCTCTCGCGTAGGTATAAATTTCTGTCGCACAGTTTGTGCAGGCTGGTCTTCTCCCGCATGCGTATAAACATTTCCCACGCGGTATAAGCAGGCGACCTGGCGGCTAAAACCAGCTGAGCCTTTTGTGCAAACTGACGACCTCACCCACGATAATCAGCGCGGGGCTGCTGACGCGGCAGGCCAGTGAGTCCAGTTCAGATAGCATACCGCTGATGACGCGCTGCTGAGGAGACGTCCCGTTTTCCACCAGCGCCACCGGCATAGCCGCCGCCATCCCGTTTTCGATCAGTCGCTGGCGGATCTCTCCTGCCTGAGACAGCCCCATATAAAACACCAGGGTCTGCTGACCGGCGGCCAGGTTATGCCAGTCCAGCGTGCCGTCAGCCTGCACGTGGCCGGTAACCAGCCGGACGCTTTGTGCAAGGTCACGGTGGGTAAGGGGAATGCCGCTATAGGCGGAACAGCCTGAGGCGGCGGTAATTCCGGGCACCACGGAAAAGGGGATATTCGCCTGCCGCAGCGCCTCCAGTTCCTCGGCTCCGCGGCCAAATATAAAGGGGTCGCCGCCCTTCAGGCGGACCACCCGCTTGCCCTGCTGCGCCAGTTGTACCAGTAGCAGATTAATTTCTTCCTGTGGAACGCAGTGGCTGCCCGCGCGTTTGCCCACAAACAGGCGTTCCGCATCGCGCCTGATAAGCTCGAGGACTCCCTCTGAGACCAGTCGGTCGTAGACCACGATATCCGCCTGCTGGATCTGTTGCAGTCCTTTCAGCGTCAGTAAGCCTGCGTCTCCCGGGCCAGCCCCCACCAGCACCACTTCGCCCCGGTGCTCCGGCGGCTGCTGAAAAAGCGCCTCGGTGAGCTGTTCCGTGCAGGCTGCGTCGCCGCTTGCCAGCGACTGCGCCAGCCTGTTATGGCTGAAAAGCTTCTCCCAGAAGCGTCTGCGCTGCCCCATCTCACGGAACTGCCGTTTAACCCGCTGACGAAGCAAACCGGCATGATCTGCTATTTTCCCCAGATGCTGGGGCAGCAGAGATTCAATTTTTTCACGCAGCAGGCGGGCCATCACCGGTGCGCGTCCGCCGCTGGAGATCGCAATCATCAGCGGCGAACGATCGACCACGGAGGGCATAATGGCGCTGGCCTGCTCAGGCGCGTCAACAACGTTGCAGAATATCCGTCTGCTTTCTGCGCTGGTGTTTACCCGTTGATTAATGCCGGCGCTGTCGGTTGCAGCAATGGCCAGCCAGCAGTCATCCAGCATGGCAGGCGTGAAGGCGCCTTCTATAAGCCTCAGTCTGCCCGCCTGCTGCCAGTGGTGAAATTGCGGGGAGAAGGCGGGGGCGCAGACCCGCAGGTCGGCACCGGCCTTCAACAGCAGTCGGGCTTTCCGTTCAGCAACCTCACCGCCGCCCACCAGCAGGCAGCCCCTGCCGCGAAGCTGGCAAAAAAGGGGAAAATAATCCATTCAGACGGCGACCTCGACGAAGCCATTACGCACGCGGGCGGGCCATGATGCAATTGAGCGGCTTTCATCTTCCATACAGAGACCATCACTCAGCCGGAACCGCTGCTTCTTAAGCGGGCTGGCTACCCACAGCGCCTGCTGGTGTTCAGCGATAATGCCGCGTGACAGTACGCTGGCGTTGGCAAAGGGATCAATGTTGCTGAGGGCAAAAACCTCATTGTCCGGTCGGGGACGAAAGAGGGCGATCTGTTGCTCGCCGACCCGCGCGCAGACGCCGGTTGCGGGGAGAATTTGTTCCAGTTCACAAATGCGGTGCCACTGACTCATCGTTTTTCCTCCAGAACCCTGACCGGCAAGCGCTCTTCCGCCCGCGCCGGACGGTGCTGGTCACGTTCGGCGATAACCTGAACCAGCGGGTCACGGCTGACATCATTGATAAAGTGTGCGAAGCGGCGATGCTGGCTGGTATCGTCGACGGTTTCTTTCCATTCACAGCGGAAACCGGCACGTAGCTGGCTCATTTCAGCTTCCAGCTGGGCATTAAGCCCCAGGCTGTCGTGGATAATCACCTGTTTCAGGTAGTCGATCCCACCCTCAAGGCTCTCCAGCCACAGGGAGGTACGCTGTAATTTATCGGCGGTGCGGATATAGAACAGCATAAAACGGTCGAGATAGCGGATGAGCGTGGCGCTATCCAGATCGGCTGCCAGCAAATCAGCATGGCGTGGCTTCATACCGCCGTTCCCGCAGAGATACAGATTCCAGCCCTTCTCGGTGGCAATGATCCCCACGTCTTTGGCCTGCGCCTCGGCGCACTCGCGGGTGCAGCCCGAGACGCCAAACTTCATTTTATGCGGCGTACGGATGCCCTTATAGCGGTTTTCCAGTTCTACGCCGAGGCCGACGCTGTCGCCAACGCCAAAGCGGCACCAGCTGTCGCCAACGCAGGTTTTCGCCATGCGCAGGGCCTTGGCGTAGGCGTGGCCGGTTTCAAACCCGGCGGCGATCAGTTCAGACCAGATGGCGGGCAGATCGTCCTTTTGTGCGCCGAACAGACCGATACGCTGCGAGCCGGTGATTTTGCTGTAGAGGCGGTAGCGTCGGCCAATTTCGCCGATGGCGATCAGCCCCTCAGGCGTGATTTCGCCCCCCGGGGAGCGCGGGATCACCGAATAGGTCCCATCCTTCTGGATGTTGCCGAGGAAGATATCGTTACTGTCCTGGAGCGGCGTGTGCTGCGGAGTTAGCACATATTCATTCCAGCATGACGCCAGCAGTGATGCGACCGTCGGTTTACATATCTCGCAGCCGTAACCGCTGCCGTGGCTGGCCAGCAGCTGCCCGAAGGTCCTGATCTCCTCCAGGCGAATCAGGTGGTAAAGTTCCTGCCGGGAGTAGGGGAAATGCTCGCAAAGGTGATGACTGACCGCGATCCCCTGCTGGCTCAGTTCGGCATTTAGCACCTGAGTAATTAGCGGCACACAGCCACCGCAGCCGCTCCCCGCTTTGGTTTCCGCCTTGAGCGCGGCAAGGGTATGACAGCCCCGCTTAACGGCCTGTACCAGCGCGCCTTTAGTCACGTCGAAGCAGGAGCAAATTTGTGCCCTGTCCGGCAGTGATTCCACCCCGGTAGCCGGTTTATCGCCCGCCCCGGCTGGCAGGATCAGCGCCGCAGGATTTTCCGGTAGGGGAATGCCATTAAGCATTAGCTGAAGCAGATTACCATAGTCGGCGGTATCCCCCACCAACACCGCCCCGAGCAGCGTTTTGTTATCCGCGCTGACCACCAGTCGCTTATAGATTTGCTGATGTTCATCAAGCCAGATATAGCTTCTTGCGCCTTCCGTCCGTCCGCGCGTATCGCCAATCCCCCCCACTTCAACGCCCAGGAGCTTCAGCTTCGCGCTCATGTCCGCGCCGGTAAAAGCGCTGCTGTTGCCCAGCAAGCCTTCACAAACCACCTGCGCCATTTTATAGCCGGGCGCAACAAGGCCAAAGGCCCGACCCTGCCAGGCGGCACATTCGCCAATGGCATAAATATCGCCATCGGAGGTGACGCACTGGTCGTCAATCATAAAGCCGCCGCGCGGTGCCAGCGCCAAATCACAGCTTTTGGCCAGCGCGTCCTGCGGGCGAATACCGGTAGAGAAGACGATAAAATCCACCTCCAGCGCGCTGTCGTCACCGAACAGCAGCCTTTTGCCGCCTGCTGGCGTATCAAGGAGCTCGCGGGTACTTTTGCCGGTATGAACGTGAACGCCCATCGCCTCAATTTTTTCGCGCAGCAGTGCGCCCCCGAGGGGATCGAGCTGCTCGGCCATTAGCACCGGCGCATACTCAATCACATGGGTTTCAATCCCGAGATCACGCAGAGCACCCGCCGCTTCCAGCCCCAGCAGGCCACCGCCCACGACGGCACCGCGCTGACTTTGGCGGGCGCGCGCCTCAATGGCATTCAGATCGTCGATAGTACGGTAGACGTAACAGTCTTTGCCGCTGGCTCCCTGTATTGGCGGAACCCAGGGGCGGGATCCGGTCGCCAGCACCAGCTTATCGTAGTGCACTTCGCGGCCTGCGCTGGAACGGACGATTTTCCTATCACGGTCAATCTGGATGACGCACTCCTCCAGCAGCAGGTCAATATCGTGCTGCTGGTAAAACCCTTCGCGAACCAGCGACAGCGCGTCAACGGTATGATGGGTGAAATAGGCTGAGAGATGGACGCGGTCGTAAGCGACCCAGGGTTCTTCACAAAAAACGGTAATAGCAAACTGGCCTGGTGCGGCTTTCTCTGCCAGCGCTTCAATCAGGCGGTGGCCAACCATGCCGTTGCCAATGATGACGAGTCGGGTGCGCATTTTTGCCTCACATTGCAAACGAATGCCGCTACCTTAGCGTGCTAAAAAGCGCGCTTATTGATGCATATCAATCCATTTTCCAAATACCTCTTAATAGGTATGACAATGATTTGATGGGTTTTTTTATAAGTTAGCGGAATCTTTCGGGTTTATGTGACTTCCCTGCGACGGTGGGGCGAGCGCTGACTGTGCATAGTGTGTAATCAGTGATAGGGTTAAAACTGTGATTGCTGACCCCGGGAGTACATCAATGCAGGCTGTTAATTTGAAAAGAATAAACCATGTCCGACTGCCCTGGCGCGATGGACTCTGGCAAATCGAAATTCAGGACGGCAACATTGCACGTATTGCGCCGCAGGCCCGATGTGCCCCGTATCCGGAAGCGCTGGATGCCGAAGGCGGGCTGGCTTTCCCCCCCTTTATCGAACCCCACATTCATCTTGATACCACGCAAACGGCGGGAGAACCTGCCTGGAATCAGTCAGGTACGCTGTTTGAGGGGATTGAACGCTGGGCGGAGCGAAAGGCGCTGCTGAGCCATGAGGATGTCAAACAGCGCGCGCTTCAGACGCTAAAGTGGCAGATCGCCAACGGTATCCAGCATGTCCGCACCCACGTCGATGTCTCGGATCCCAGCCTCACCGCACTGAAGGCGATGCTTGAGGTCAGGCAGGAGATGGCCCCCTGGGTGGATATTCAGATTGTGGCTTTCCCTCAGGAAGGCATTCTTTCCTATCCCAACGGCGAGGCGCTGCTTGAGGAGGCCCTGCGGCTGGGGGCGGATGTGGTGGGTGCCATTCCTCACTTCGAATTCACCCGTGAATATGGCGTGGAGTCACTGCATAAAACCTTCGCGCTGGCACAAAAGTATCAGCGCATGGTGGATGTTCACTGCGATGAAATCGACGATGAGCAGTCCCGCTTCGTCGAAACCGTTGCGGCACTGGCGCTGAAGGAGAAGATGGGGGAGAGGGTGACGGCCAGTCATACCACCGCGATGCACTCCTACAATGGTGCCTATACTTCACGTCTGTTCCGCCTGCTGAAGCTGTCAGGCATCAATTTCGTCGCCAATCCGCTGGTGAATATCCATTTGCAGGGCCGCTTTGATAGCTATCCGAAGCGCCGTGGCATTACGCGGGTGAAGGAGATGCTGGAGGCCGATATTAACGTCTGCTTCGGGCACGATGATGTGTTTGACCCCTGGTATCCGCTGGGAACCGCCAACATGCTCCAGGTGCTGCATATGGGACTGCACGTCTGTCAGCTTATGGGCTACGCGCAAATTGATGCCGGTATCAATCTCATTACCCATAACAGCGCCAGAACGCTACAGCTGAAGGATTATGGTATTCAAAGCGGTAACAGTGCCAATATGGTGATCCTCCCGGCAGAGAGTGGCTTTGACGCACTGCGTCGTCAGGTTGCGGTACGCTATTCCATTCGACAGGGAAAAGTCATTGCTGAAACGCAGCCGGCACAGACCACGATTCACCTCGGGGAGAGTGAGCAGGTGGATTTCCGTCGCTGAACATGGTCGGTAATCGCTGAATATTGTCGATAGTCGCGCTGAATATCGTCGATAGTCGCTGAGCATCGTCGGTAATCGTGTAGATTTCCGATGCTGAGCGCATCGTCGATCGCGCTAACGGTGCGGGTGACTGAACTGGCAAGCCTTGCGGCCTGCCAGGGGTTTATTATCAGTGGGAACCGGTGTGCGGGTGCTGCTTATGCTTGCTAACAAAGCCCAGCAGCAGGCACATCACAAATACCACCGCATAGAGACCGTTAGCGGTTAGCAGCGCTGCATGCGCGCCGCCTTTCTCAACAATTGGGCCGGTCACGACGAAGGTCAGCATGGTTCCGACGGTGCCGCAGGTCAGGATGAAGTTGACCAGCTTAGGTGAGGAGACCCGGGTTTGCAGAGAGCCGAGGGTAATGATAGTGGTATAGATTGCGCTGGAGAAGAAGCCCAGGCTGATCATTATCCACTTCAGCATTGCGGCATTCTCGCTGCTGACAAACCAGTACATCAGCAGCGTAGCCGCCAGCGCCAGCACGGTCAGAATACGCTGCGGGTCAAAGAAGCGCAGTATGGCGCTGAAAATCCACATGCCTATCATGTATGACGTCCAGAAGTTACCGACCAGGCCGCCCGCCTGTGTAATGTCCATCCCCATGCTTTTGGTGGCATACTGTGGTACCCAGCCGATAAAGCCCAGCTGGCCCAGGATATAGCAGAGGGCGGCAATCGACAGGAACATCACGCCGATACCCCATTTCTCTTTTTCAACCGTCTGGTGATTAGCGGCTTTTTTGCCCAGCACCGGAAACTCGAAGCAGAGCGCCAGAATAAAGATCGCGACGTAAATGACGCCGATACAGGCATAAACCCAGTACCAGGGAAGCGACCGCGCCAGAATAGCGGCAGCAATAATCGGGAAGATGGTTCCGGCCATGCTGAAGAAGGAGTCGGTAAACAGCAGGCGCGATCCGCGCTGACGCCCTTCATACAGATGGGTGATGAGGAATGTCCCGATGGACATCGTAATCCCGCTCACCACGCCCAGCACAAACATACAGAGCGAGAATACGCCCAGGCTGTGACTGTTCATCAGCCCCAGCACCGCCAGCACCATCAGCACGAAGCCGAACATCAGCTGGCGCTTCAGCGGGATAATCTCCATCAGCCAGGCGTTGAGAAACACCGCGGCGAGAATGCCCGCATTAAGGAAGGTAAAGGTGTTGCTCATCTGCGCAACGGGGAGATGAAAGTAATCAGCAATATTTTCCAGTACCATACCGGTGACAATTACTACCGCGCCGGTAAGCGCATAGGAAAAAAAGCTGATCCAGGTGAGACCGATTCGATCGCGATTAGTCATAGTAGGAGCCTGCAAGTTAAAAAGATTCTGGTACGCAAAAACGACGTAATTTTCGGAAGTGTAGCGATATTCGTGATCGGCTTAAATCAATAATGAAACATTTATTTTCATATTCATTGGATCCGTGATGAATATCACTCCACGCCTCAGAGGAAAACGGTTGCGCAGTGACATTTCGCACGTAAATAAAAGTAAAACGCTGGCGCGTAACTAACCGCCTCTTTACAATCAATTTTGTTTTTCTGACCACCGCCCTCAGAAAGGAATTTTCCATGTTAAAACGCACTTTGGCAGCCGTCGCTACCGTACTGGCACTCTCCTCACTTTCCGTATCTGCACTGGCTGCGAAAGGGGATACCCATGTTCTGCTGACCACCTCAGCGGGAAATATTGAACTTGAACTGAATAATCAGAAGGCACCCGTCTCGACGAAGAACTTTGTCGACTACGTTAACAGCGGCTTCTATAACAACACGCTTTTTCATCGCGTGATCCCTGGCTTTATGGTGCAGGGCGGCGGCTTCACCACCGATATGCAGCAAAAGCCCACCAGAGCGCCGATTAAAAACGAAGCGGATAATGGCCTGCTGAACAAACGCGGTACCGTCTCCATGGCCCGCACCGCTGACAAAGACAGCGCCACCAGCCAGTTCTTTATCAACGTTGCCGATAACGCTTTTCTCGATCATGGTCAGCGTGACTTTGGCTACGCGGTATTTGGTAAAGTCGTCAAAGGTCAGGATGTGGCAGACAAAATTTCTCAGGTTCAGTCACAGAACGTCGGCCCTTATCAGAATGTGCCGGTTAAGCCTGTCGTTATCCTTTCAGCTAAAGTGCTGCCTTAACGGTTTCGACACGCGTTCTGCATTCCCTCCCGCCCGCGTTCTCAGGGCGGTAAGCGCGGCCTTACGGCCGCGTTTTGCTATCCAGAGCAAAGTGATAAACGGACAGGGTGAAAATGCGTAGAATAGCGGCGTCTTCATCCGGCCCGGAGCCTCCATGCTGCTGCTTATTGATAATTACGACTCTTTCACCTGGAATCTCTACCAGTATTTCTGCGAGCTGGGGATAGACGTGTGTGTCCAGCGCAATGATGCGATGACGTTAGCGCAAATTGACGCGCTGCGTCCGCAGCATCTGGTTATCTCTCCCGGCCCCTGTACGCCCAACGAAGCGGGTATTTCCCTGGCGGCCATTCGTCATTTTGCCGGCAGGATACCGATCTTAGGCGTCTGCCTGGGGCATCAGGCCATTGCCCAGGCGTTTGGTGGTCGGGTTGTTCGCGCCCGCCAGGTGATGCACGGCAAAACGTCACCGATTGAACACCGTGACGGCGGCGTGTTTGCCGGACTGAATCATCCCCTGACCGTCACGCGCTACCATTCACTGATTGTTGAGCAGGCATCGCTGCCCGCGGAATTTGAGGTGACGGCCTGGACGCTGCGTAACGGCCAGCCCGATGAAATTATGGGACTTCGCCATCGTGAGCTGCGGCTGGAAGGGGTGCAATTCCATCCGGAAAGCATTCTTAGCGAGCAGGGACATCAGCTGCTGGAGAATTTCCTTAAGCCGTAAATTAAGTTGCCTTTGAGTGGTTTTTTATGCATATTTTGTGACTAATATTTCACTTTAATGCAACGAGAAAAATGGGGTCACCGATGGCAGCGGACAAATCAGCGGTAACGCGCGCGACGTTTGATGAGGTTATTTTGCCTGTTTATGCACCCGCGCAGTTTGTGCCGGTCAGGGGCAAAGGCAGCCGCGTCTGGGATCAGCAGGGCAAAGAGTATATCGATTTTTCCGGTGGTATCGCGGTGACCGCGCTGGGCCACTGCCACCCTGCGCTGGTTGAGGCGTTAAAAACCCAGGGCGAGACCCTGTGGCACACCAGCAATGTCTACACCAATGAGCCTGCGCTGCGTCTGGCCAGCAAGCTGATTGCCGCCACCTTTGCCGACCGCGTCTTTTTTGCTAACTCCGGTGCAGAAGCCAATGAAGCCGCCTTTAAGCTGGCGCGCTACTATGCTGCCAAACGCCACTCGCCCTATAAAAGTAAAATTATCGCCTTTCATAACGCCTTTCATGGTCGCACGCTGTTCACCGTCTCCGTCGGCGGGCAGCCGAAATATTCCGATGGCTTCGGGCCTAAACCTGCCGATATCGTCCATGTTCCCTTTAACGATCTCGCTGCGGTGAAAGCGGTCATTGACGACCATACCTGCGCTATCGTAGTGGAACCGATCCAGGGCGAGGGCGGAGTGATGCCCGCTACCCAGGCATTTATGCAGGGGCTGCGCGAACTGTGCGATAAACATCAGGCGCTGCTGGTGCTGGATGAAGTGCAGAGCGGCATGGGCCGCAGCGGCAAGCTGTTTGCCTGTGAGCACTATGGCGTGGTGCCTGATATCCTCACCACTGCCAAAGCCCTGGGCGGCGGCTTCCCGGTCAGCGCGATGCTCACCACCGATGAGATAGCGTCAACCATGTCGCCGGGCGTCCATGGCACCACCTATGGCGGTAATCCGCTGGCCTGCGCCGTGGCAGAGGCCGCGCTGGATATCATCAACACCGAATCGGTGCTGAGCGGTGTGGAAGCGCGTCGCGAGCAGTTTGTTGCGGCGCTAACCGCGCTGGACGCTAAGCGGCCGCTCTTCAGTGATATCCGGGGCAAGGGGCTGCTGATCGGGGCCGCACTCAGGCCGGAGCATGCCGGTAAGGCGCGGGATATTCTTCATGCCGCAGCGGCTGAAGGGGTGATGGTCCTTAACGCCGGAACGGACGTGCTGCGCTTTGCGCCTTCGCTGGTGATTGAGCCTGCCGATATTGAAGAGGGCATGGCCCGCTTTGCCAGGGCGGTAGAAACAGCGCTATTCTGACGGCATGATGCATGGAGGGAGCATGATGCATCATGCATGGAGCATGGAGCATGGAGCATGGAGCAGTAAGCAGGAAGGGAGATTATTGGATGGCTGAAAACCCCGCGTTATGCTTGCCTGCTCTCCTCCCGCTTCTCGCTGTGCGTTCTGCCTTTCGTTTTAGGCGCTTTTTTTAAGCGGCGTGACAGCCAGCGTCCGTGATGCGGCCGGTCGCGCCAGGCCAGCGAAGAGATGGTATGCATAATCCTGAGGTGATCGAGTATCTGCCTCAGGTGTCGCTCCAGAATCGTTATCGGTCCCTGTTCAAACTCTCCCTGTAAATCCTCCAGCACGTTGGTATCCGAGCCGGGACCATCATACTCCAGCCGCTGCTGGCAGCGCTGAAGGGCGATTTCACAGCTTTGCAGGTAGCGCTCGGCCAGCGCCGGAGTGAGCATCGTATGTTCACGGGCGAGGATGGTCATCGCGTTGATATGCTCGACAATAAACTGACTGTGCGTCACCCACAGCTTCATGTCTGCCAAATAGTTTGAATCAAACCCCGGTTCCTGCATGGCCTGATTAAGCGAGTTGAACACCGCATTATGCGCCTGGTTGGCGCGCATACGCTGGTAAGCCAGCCTGACCGGATCCTGCTCGCTGCCAAGCAGCATTTGCAGCGCATCCTGGTAGGTGCCCAGCGCGTCGTGGGCATTTTGCCGCAGCAGCCCGCTTTGCCACTGGGGCCACAGCCAGATCATGCCGCCAAAGGCAATCATGCATCCCATCAGCGTATCCATCAGCCGTGGCAGCAGGAAGTCAGCGCCGTTCAGCGAGAGCAGCTGGAGCGAGTACACGGCGGTGACGGTAAAACCAATCATCGCCCAGCCGTAGAACTTGCGGATAACCAGGTAGCTGACCAGCGTGATAACCAGCATTATCGACAGCACCATCGCCTCAGGCGCGTGGAGGCGCAGGGCGACGGCGGCGATAATCAACCCGGCCAGCGTACCGAGTGCACGGTGCTGGATGCGTACGCGGGTGGCGCTGTAGCCATTCTGGCTGACAAACATCACCGTCATCAGGATCCAGTAGGGCTTGGGCAGGTCGAAGAACATCGCCAGGGTACTGGCGAAAGTGAGCATCACGGCAAAGCGGGCGGCGGTGCGCAGGGCGGCAGACTTCAGCGACAGATAGCTTTTGCAGGCGGCCAGCAGCGGCAGGCGGCGCTGGCGATCGGCCATCAGGTCGCGCTGATATAAAGGGCGCTGCGTGCGCAGGACGCGCGCAATGCGGCTGAAGTGGTAGTAGCAGAACTGTCCCACCGGATTATCCCGGCTTCGACGGGCGATTTTTTCAAGTGCGCCGAGCGGCTTGTCCATCACAAAGCGCTCCGGCAGCCGGTGGTAAAGAATATCATCGGCCAGCTCCCGCAGTCGTGCGGCGATGGTTTGCGCGTTCCAGCGAATGACCGCTTCAGCATGGCTTTTTTCGACCAGCTTCTGCACCTCTTCAGGCTGATGCAGGCTGACGGAGATATGCTCCTGCAAATCCAGCGCGACCTGAAACGCGCGGATGAGACGTTTATGATGGCTGTCGCGGTTGGCGGCCAGCATATGCATCTGCTGATAGCAGATGCCGATCAGATCGACGGCTTTTTGCTGGCGGGCCAGCAGCGGCGGCAGGGCTTTATCAGGATCGGTCAGACGGGTGAGCAGGGTATATTTGGCTTCACAATAGTCGGCCAGCTCGCGGTACAGCAGGCTGAGGGTTTCGCGCATCGGCTGCTCTTTCCACAGCCAGAACCAGAACCAGTTGAACACCCCGTACCAGATCGTCCCCAGCACGTAGAGCAGGGGCGGCTCCCATATCGGCATGCGGCCGGCCAGACTCAGGGTGAAGATGGCGGCGATAAGCGATCCGGGCAGCAGCCTGGCATGCAGTGGGCTGATTTCACCCGTGACGCCCAGCAGCATTGCCATAGCAAACAGAATCGCAGGCAGGGGAACGCTGTGCTCACCCAGGTACTGGATCAGAAAGCTACTAAAGGCAAACAGGCTTCCGCCCACGATAAGGCGTTTGAAAAAGCGCTTATGCGGCGTATCCAGACCGGCGTTATTGCAGCACGCGGGCACCAGGGAGAACAGCAGTCCCTTTTGCAGATCGCCCAACAGCCATCCAATCGCTACCGGTAAACAGAGCACCAGCGTCTGACGCAGGGCATAGTTAACCTCAGGATGATAAATCAGTCTGCGCCACATCGCTCCATACCAATAAAAAAGGCGCAACGGGAGGTTGCGCCGGGGGGATCAGAGCCGGTTAGCGCGTGCCATAAACTACGATAGTTTTACCGTGTGCGGAGATCAGATTCTGATCTTCCAGCATTTTGAGTATGCGGCCCACGGTTTCGCGCGAGCAGCCCACAATCTGACCAATTTCCTGGCGGGTGATTTTGATCTGCATCCCATCCGGGTGAGTCATTGCATCCGGCTGCTTAGCCAGATTTAGTAGCGTCTGCGCGATGCGACCCGTCACATCGAGGAAAGCTAAATTCCCCACTTTCTCAGACGTCACCTGCAGGCGACGAGCCATCTGCGAAGAGAGTCGCATCAGAATATCAGGGTTAACCTGAATAAGCTGACGGAATTTCTTATAGGATATTTCAGCCACTTCACAGGCGGTTTTCGCCCTGACCCATGCGCTACGCTCCTGACCCTCTTCAAACAGGCCAAGTTCACCGATAAAGTCGCCCTGGTTGAGGTAAGAGAGGATCATCTCTTTGCCTTCCTCATCCTTAATGAGCACCGCGACTGAACCTTTCACGATGTAGTAAAGCGTTTCCGCTTTCTCACCCTGGTGAATTAGCGTGCTTTTGGATGGATACTTATGAATATGGCAATGTGACAGGAACCATTCAAGAGTCGGGTCTGTTTGCGGTTTGCCGAGAACCATTCGCGATTATCCTCTGTTGTCATCATGCCTAAACACAGGGGCAGAGTTCCCTGTCAGGCGTTGAAATAGTGACGCGTTTCCCATCAGGGAAATTATCCCGAACCCTGTCGCAGGCCTGGGTCGTTATGTTGTGCCGTTTCGTCATGCTTGTAGAGTACGAACGAAATTATTACAGCTTTGTTTGTAGCACAGCTTGGAACGAGTGTCTTGTGTTGTCTCGCTTCAGCATAGTGTGAAAATTGTCGCATTGCCGTTTTTGTTGCCGAAGCGTAATCTGGCGTTAACTGAATGACTTAGAGGGATTTGTTATGCAAGCACGTGTTAAATGGGTAGAAGGGCTCACGTTTTTGGGAGAATCCTCATCCGGGCACCAGATTTTAATGGACGGCAATGCGGGCGATAAGGCACCCAGCCCAATGGAAATGGTTCTGATGGCGGCCGGCGGGTGTAGTGCCATCGACGTGGTGTCAATCCTGCAAAAGGGGCGCCATGACGTGGCTGACTGCGAGGTCAAACTGACTTCCGAACGCCGGGAAGAAGCACCCCGTCTGTTCACCCATATCAACCTGCACTTTATTGTTAGCGGTAAGGGCCTGGAGGAGAAAGCCGTTTCCCGCGCCGTCGACCTGTCGGCAGAAAAGTATTGCTCCGTTGCCCTGATGCTGGGCAAAGGCGTTGAAATCACCCACAGCTTTGAAGCGATCGAAATTTAACATTCCATTAGCCCCAGCCTGTGGGGCTAATGCGCAGTGGCCCGGACTATTTTTTTCTCTGGGGCTTAACGCACGGTGTCTCAGACTATCTTTTTCCCCTCAATCAGACGCCTGACCAGCGGCCCCATTATCAGCTCCATCGCCAGCCCCATTTTGCCGCCCGGCACCACCAGCGTATTGATCTGAGAGATAAACGCGCCCTGCAGCATCGACAGGAGATAGGGGAAATCAATATCCTCCAGCGCCTGAAAGTGGATAACCACAAAGCTTTCATCAAGCGATGGGATACCGCGTGCCGCAAACGGATTGGAGGTATCCACCGTAGGTACGCGCTGAAAGTTGATGTGGGTGCGCGAAAACTGCGGGGTAATATAGTTGATGTAGTCCTCCATCGAGCGTACCACGGAGTCCATCACCGCCTCGCGGGAGTGCCCCCGCTCGCTGGTGTCGCGGACCAGCTTTTGGATCCACTCAAGGTTGACGATCGGTACCACGCCGACCAGCAGATCGACATTCTCCGCAACGTTATGCTGCGGCGTCATTACGCCACCGTGTAAACCTTCATAGAACAGCACGTCAGTCGGCTCGGGCAGCGGCTGCCAGGGCGTAAAGGTGCCCGGCACCTGGTTCCAGGGTACCGCTTCATCGTAGGTATGCAGGTATTTACGCGACTGGCCGCTACCGCTGCGGCCATATTCGGCAAACGTATGCTCCAGCAGGGCAAAATCGTTAGCCTCGGGGCCGAAATAGCTGATATGGCGGCCCATATCACGCGCTTTACGAATAGCCATATCCATTTCAGGACGCGTAAAGCGGTGGAAGCTGTCACCTTCAACTTCAGCGGCATGGAGGTTTAGCTGCTGAAAAATTTTGCGGAAGGCCAGGCTGGTAGTCGTGGTTCCCGCACCGCTGGAACCCGTTACGGCAATCACAGGATGTTTGGCTGACATGGCTAACGACTCTCTGAGAAAAACGCATCAAGGCGGCATTGGTAACACGATTTGCGTCCGGGTGTCACGCCCGGTCACGATCGCTAACCGGTAATCCTGCCGCGCGGCATAATATTCACCGTCTCGTGGAGTTCGGACCAGACCAGTACGGCTTCACCACTGATAAGCTGACGGCGTACGTCCTCCACTTTCTGCGTCAGCGAGCGCTCCTGCTCGCCGTAGTCGGTGCCTTCTCTCAGCACGAAAGATTCGATCAGGTTATCCAGCGTCTCTGCGTCCAGCTCTTTCCAGGGAATAATCACGTTAGTTGTCCAGCCAGGTTGAAAGCCATTCGGGGATACGCTGCTCCAGCCACATTTCCGGGTTGCGCAGGGTCCCCCCAACAAATCCTACATGACCGCCGTGCCGGGTGAGCTGATACTCCACCGACGGGGGCAGCAGGTCAGGCGCGGGGATCACCTCATCAGTCATAAAAGGGTCGTCCCGGGCATGAATAATCAGTAGCGGCTTGCGTACGCCGGGCAGCAGCGGCATGGCGCTACAGCGTTGATAATAGTCCGTCGCGTCAAGAAAGCCATGGGCAGGCGCGGTGATGGCGTTATCGAAGTCACGCAGCGTTTTTAATGCTTCCAGCCCGGGCAGGTCAACCGGCAGCGTACCCGGCCATGCACGTAGCTTTCGCCCGGCATTTTGCTTTAGCAGGTTAAGCAGGTAGTGCTGGTAAACGCGCGACAGCCCCTGCTCCAGCTTCCTGCTGCACGGCTCAAGCATCAGCGGCGCGGAGACCACTACTGCGGCATCGATCAGGCAATCTTCTCCCTGCTCTCCCAGCAGGCAGGCGAGCATATTTCCCCCCAGCGAAACGCCAACGGCCGCAGTTGGGACGCGACCCCATTCGTCGCGCAGCCACTGCATAAAATAGCGCGCATCGCCGGTTTCGCCCGAGTGGTAAATCCTCGCCAGGCGATTTGGTTCGCCGCTGCAGCCGCGAAAATGCATAACGACGCCCAGCCATCCGCGATCGCGGAATACCTGAAGCAGCCCGTGCGCATAGGGACTGGTAAAGCTGCCCTCCAGCCCGTGAAACAGGACCACCCTGGGCTTATGCCGCGCCAGCGCCGGATTTTCACTCCAGGCCAGATCGACGAAATCGCTGTCCGGCAGAGTCAGCCGCTGCCAGTGGGGCTGTAGCGTGATACGTCGGCGAATCAGCCGGGGCAGAAGCGTTTGCAAATGCGCATTACTCAAGCCCGGCAGGGCATTAAAAGGGCTCGACGGGGGGCGATTAAAATTCATATTCAAAATGCTTGTAGGATCTCTGTCACATTGTTAGCTTCAAAGCGTCTGCTTTTTTCAGGGGGTGAGGAGCACCCATATCATATGGAACTGAATTTATTTTTATCCATGCTCGGCTTTCTGTGGGTTGCTGCGATTACGCCAGGCCCTAATAATATGTTACTCACCGCCTCCGGCGCCAATTTTGGTTTTTTGCGCTCGCTGTGGCTGTTAATCGGCATCATGATCGGTATGCAGGTCATGTTGCTTCTGGTGGCTTTCGGCGTCGGCGGATTGCTTCTGCTTTATCCCTCCCTCCACCTTATCCTGAAAATTGCCGGTAGCGCTTATCTTCTCTGGCTGGCATGGAAAATAGCGACCGCGAAATATGAAAAACTGGACCCCGGCGACGGCCCGGCTTCACCGATGCCCTTCTGGCAGGGTGGGCTATTGCAGCTGGTTAATCCAAAGGCCTGGCTGATGGCGCTGGGTGCGGTGGCAAGCTTCAGCCTGGCCGGTGAGGCCTATCGCGGTTCAGTCATCGCCATCAGCGCGGCAATGGCCCTGGTGAATGTCGTTTCCGGCGTTATCTGGCTGGGTTTCGGGACGCTGATTGGGCGTATCCTGCGCAGCCGCCGGGCCTGGACGATTTTCAACGTCTTTATGGGCTTACTGACCGCCGCCTGCGTGCTGTTGATTTGGCACTAAATCACTGTGCGGAATAGCGCTGCACGCTGTTGCCGCTATTGCGTTTATTGATCAGACGGAAGATGGGCAGGTGGGTGTTCAGGCGGGGGATGTGACCTTACCCCGCCGCTGCCCTGAATAATGCGCTAAAGAATCGGGTGAAATGTGATCCAGACGATACTAATGGATATTAGCCAGAGTCTGATTGAGGCCTGAAATTATTGAGGCGCTCACAAATCCTGTTAATAAAGACACTGTAAATTCATTAGAATTTCATTGGAAATTCATTAAAACTTCATTGAAGATATTACAAAAAAATAGATTTTAATCTCAGGTCCGGTCTGGCTTAGCCAGAACAAAGCCATTGATGCATATAGCCGATCGATAATCAGAATAAGGCCAGTTGAATTAAAAATAACGCAGTGCTAGCTTCACTTAACTTTTCCGCTATCCCCCTGGGGGTATTATGCACTCGCGTATTAAACATCTCGATGGGATGCGTGGTTTAGCTATTCTTCTGGTCATCGGTTACCATGCCTATGTGCGATGGGAGGCATTATTACCCTATTCCCATATTACAAAGCATATTCCTGTTTTCTCTTTCGGCTGGCTTGGCGTTGAACTGTTTTTTATGATTTCGGGATTTGTCATATTTATGACACTGGACAAATCCGACAGTTACCTCAGCTTTCTTGGAAAACGCTGGCTGCGTTTATTTCCGGCGATGCTCATTGCCAGCCTGGTGCTTTACCTGGCGGGGGGCCTGTTCCCGGAATGGACAGACATCGCGCCCCATGCAAAAAATCTGCTGCCCGGGCTAATTTTCATCAATCCTGAAACGCTTTCACAAATTACCGGAATAGAATTTAAGTCGTTAGCGGGTTCTTTCTGGTCGCTGTACGTTGAAGCGCTGTTCTATGTGATTATCGGTGCCGTCTATTTTACCCTGGGAAGACGGTACTGCTTACCCGCGTTGCTGGTACCGATGCTGCTGTTATCGGCCTCTTCGGTTCTGAAGTCTTTAGGACATCCCGGTTTGATCGATGTTATTTCAAAGTTTGGCTTCATTCATTATTCATGGTTTATGGTGGGTTGTCTGGTCTATGAAAGGATGCACAATCGCGATAAATTGTTTCACTACGCGTTAGTCATATTCGGGATGCTAATCAACTTCAGCTATTACGTAAAAAATGCGGGAGCAATAACTCTGCTGCCACTGCTATTAGTTATGGTGTTTTTCATTGCCAGTTTTTATTCAAAATGGCTGGAGAGAATACTGTCCGTGCGATTCCTGACGGCGATGGGCTTTGTCAGCTATGCCTTCTATTTGCTCCATGAAAACCTGATGATCGGCTCGCTGATTAAAATCAATCGCTACATTACCAACGAGTGGGTGATGCTGCTGATGCCCATTGTGGTGGCTACCGTACTTTATTACATTGCGTATCTGATCAGTCAATATGCCGAACCAGCGCTAAGAAACAGGTTGAGAAGCCGGAGAGTGCCCGCAGCAAAAGCAGGTACAGGAACGTAAATCACCGTTTCTGCAAAGCTATCCCGCATTTCTTCTAAGCAAAAATAATTATAAGCGATACTTTTTAATTACTTTATTGCCATTGTCCCTGTCGGTTACAAAGAGGTTATTCAACGAATAACAATGACAACCGGAGCAGGGCAATGGCGCATAAATTCTCATTATCACTGATTGCAGCGGCACTTTCACTTTCGGCATTCACGGCGCAGGCCGTCGACGTCACCGTGGCGTATCAGACCTCGGCAGAGCCCGCCAAGGTAGCGCAGGCCGATGGCACCTTCGCCAAAGAAAGCGGGGCGCAGGTGGACTGGCGCAAGTTTGACAGTGGTTCAAGCGTCGTGCGTGCGTTAGCCTCCGGCGACGTACAGATTGGTAATATCGGCTCCAGCCCCCTGGCAGTAGCCGCCAGCCAGCAGGTGCCGATTGAGGTTTTCCTGCTGGCGTCGCAGTTAGGGAATTCCGAGGCGCTGGTGGTGAAAAAGTCCATCAACAGCCCGAAGGATCTGATTGGTAAACGTATCGCCGTTCCCTTTATCTCCACCACCCACTACAGCCTGCTGTCAGCGCTGAAGCACTGGGGCATTAAACCCGACCAGCTACAGATTGTTAACCTGCAGCCCCCGGCTATCGCAGCCGCCTGGCAGCGCGGCGATATCGACGGCGCTTACGTCTGGGCGCCTGCCGTAAACGAACTGGAGAAAGATGGCCGGGTCCTGACGGATTCCGCGCAGGTCGGCAAATGGGGATCGCCAACGCTCGATGTCTGGGTGGTGCGCAAAGATTTTGCGGAAAAACATCCTGACGTGGTCACCGCATTTGCCCGCAGCGCACTCGCCGCGCAGAAAGGCTACCTTGATAATCCGGATCGCTGGCTGAAAGAGGGCGATAACCTCAGCAAGCTCTCCCGCCTGAGTGGCGTACCGGAGCAGCAGGTGCCGGACCTCGTGAAGGGCAATACCTATCTCACCGCACAGCAGCAGGTGCAGGAGCTGGCTCAGCCGGTAAATAAGGCCATTGTCGATACGGCGAAATTCCTGAAGGATCAGGGCAAGGTTCCGCAGGCATCCAGCGATTACAGCAGCTATGTCACCGACCGGTTTGTTAAGCAAATTGCTGAGTGATTAAGGGGTTCCCATGCTTGCAGTCTCACATCTGACCGCCCGTTATGACGGTCATCCTGCGCTGGAAGATATCAATCTCTCCATCGCCTCCGGGGAGCTGGTGGTGGTGCTTGGGCCTTCAGGCTGTGGCAAAACCACGCTGCTCAACCTGGTCGCTGGTTTTCTTCCGGCGGAGTCCGGCAGCATCACGCTGGACGGTAAAGCCGTTACCGGTCCCGGGGCGGAACGCGGCGTGGTGTTCCAGCACGAAGGGCTGCTGCCGTGGCGGAACGTGCTGGATAACGTTGGTTTTGGCCTCCAGCTGGCGGGCGTGGCGAAAAATGTGCGACGCGATCGTGCCAGGGCAATGCTCAGAAAGGTGGGGCTGGAGGGCGCGGAAAAGAAATTTATCTGGCAGCTCTCCGGCGGAATGCGTCAGCGGGTGGGCATCGCCAGAGCGCTGGCGGCCGACCCGCAGCTGCTTCTGCTGGATGAACCTTTCGGTGCGCTGGATGCGTTTACCCGCGAACAGATGCAGGAGCTGCTGCTGAATCTCTGGCGCGACAGCGGCAAGCAGGTGTTGCTGATTACTCATGATATTGAAGAGGCAGTGTTTCTTGCCAGCGAGCTGATCCTGTTATCGCCGGGGCCGGGAAGAATTATCGAGCGGCTCTCTCTGGACTTTGGCCGCCGTTATGCACGCGGTGAGGCCTGCCGGGCGATTAAGTCCGATCCGGCGTTTATCGAGCGCCGGGAGTATGTTTTAAGTCGCGTATTTCAACAGCGTGAGGTCTTTTCATGAGTATTGTCACCAGTGAAAACACCCGCGCCGACCGCACCCGGCTGCGCTGGCCTTTCAGTCGGCAACTGACCCTTAGCGTCGTGACGCTGCTGGTACTGCTATTCCTGTGGTGGGGCGTCACCGCCCTGAAGCTGATTGCGCCGCTGTTTCTCCCTGCACCGCAGCAGGTCTTTCATCAGCTGCTGACCATTGCCAGTTCAAAGGGTTTTATGGATGCCACTCTGTGGCAGCACCTTGCGGCCAGCCTGACGAGGATTGTTATCGCGTTGCTGGCAGCGGTACTGATTGGCGTACCGGTAGGAATAGCGATGGGGCTGAGTGAAACCGTGCGCGGCATCCTCGATCCGCTGATAGAGCTTTACCGCCCGGTGCCGCCGCTGGCCTATTTGCCGCTGATGGTTATCTGGTTTGGCATTGGCGAAACGTCGAAAATTTTGCTGATTTACCTGGCCATTTTCGCCCCGGTGGCGATGTCGACGCTGGCCGGCGTGAAAAGCGCTCAGCAGGTTCGCCTGCGTGCCGCCCAGTCACTGGGTGCCAGCCGCTGGCAGGTTTTATGGTACGTCGTACTGCCGGGCGCGCTGCCGGAGATTTTAACCGGCCTGCGTATCGGGCTGGGCGTGGGCTGGTCAACGCTGGTCGCGGCAGAGCTTATCGCCGCCACGCGCGGGCTGGGATTTATGGTGCAGTCAGCGGGTGAATTCTTAGCGACGGATGTGGTCCTCGCGGGTATCGCCGTTATCGCCCTGATTGCCTTCACACTTGAGCTGGGCCTGCGCAGCGTGCAGCGCCGTTTAACCCCCTGGCATGGAGAAAATTTATGAATGAACGTCTGACGATTACCGCGCTGGGTCCGTATATCGGCGCACGAGTTTCAGATATTAATCTGGCCCTGCCGCTAAGCGATGCGCAGTTTGAGCAGCTGTATCACGGACTCATCCGCCACCAGGTGCTGTTTTTCCGCGATCAGCCCGTGACGCCGCAACAGCAGCGCGCCCTGGCGGCCCGCTTTGGCGATCTGCATATCCATCCTGTTTACCCTCATGCGCCGGACGTAGAGGAAATTATCGTGCTGGATACTCATGATAATAATCCTCCGGATAATGACAACTGGCATACCGACGTCACCTTTATCGAGACGCCGCCAGCCGGGGCGATTCTGGCCGCGAAACGGCTGCCGGAAAGCGGAGGGGATACGCTGTGGGCCAGTGGGATTGCCGCTTACAATGCGCTTTCTGAACCCTTCAAAGAGTTACTGAGTGGTTTGCATGCCGAGCATGATTTTAAGAAGTCGTTTCAGGAGTACAAATACCGCAGCAGCGAGGAAGAACATGCCCGCTGGAAGCAGGCGGTGGAGAAAAATCCGCCCTTACTGCACCCGGTGATCCGCACCCATCCGGTCAGTGGGAAAAAGGCGCTGTTCGTCAATGAAGGCTTTACCACCCGCATTGTCGATCTCAGTCAGAAGGAGAGCGACGCCCTGCTTAACTTCCTGTTTGCCCATATCACTAAGCCGGAGTTTCAGGTGCGCTGGCGCTGGCAGGAGAATGATATCGCCATCTGGGATAATCGCGTGACGCAGCATTACGCCAACGCCGATTATATGCCCGCCCGGCGTATCATGCATCGCGCGACGATTCTGGGCGATAAGCCGTTTTAATGAACGGCTAAAAGTGGCTAACGCCGTGATGCGGGCGATTAGCCATTTTACCCGAGCATCCCTTCCAGACGCTCCTGCGCATCCAGCCATGTCATTTCGCACGCTTCCAGCGAGGATTTCGCTTCCGCCTGCTGTTTTAATACCGCGGTCAGATCTGCTTTGCGCGCCTGTTCGTAAAGGGTCGGGTCGGCGAGTTTCTCTTCGGCATCCGCCAGCTGCGCGTTCAGCTTTTCCATCTGCTTTTCCAGCTTTTCAATCTCTTTGCGCAGCGGCTGCGTCTGGGTACGGAGCTCCGCTTCGCGGCGTTTCTGATCTTTCCTGGCCTGCGCGCTGTTACCGCTCTCCTGTTTAGGCTCAGCGGTCGCCGATTGCCTTTGCAGATCGCTCAGCCACTGCTGGTAATCTTCCAGATCGCCATCAAAAGCCTCGACGTTGCCGTCGTGCACCAGATAGAGGTCATCCGTGGTCGATCGCAGGAGGTGACGGTCGTGCGACACCACCACCAGCGCCCCTTCAAAATCAATCAGGGCTTCGGTCAGCGCCTGGCGCATATCGAGATCGAGGTGGTTGGTGGGCTCATCCAGCAGCAGCAGGTTCGGGCGCTGCCAGACAATCAGCGCCAGCACCAGACGGGCTTTCTCTCCGCCGGAAAACCGCTCGGTTTTTTCCGTCACCTTGTCGCCCTGGAAACCAAAGCCGCCCAGGTAATCACGCAGCTGCTGTTCAAGGACCTTTGGCGCCAGGCGTACCAGATGCTGGAGGGGGGATTCATCTGCGCGTAAGAATTCGAGCTGATGCTGGGCGAAGTAACCCAGCTTAATGCCTTTCGCCAGGCCGATATTGCCCTTAAGGGGTGCCAGCTCGCCCGCCAGCATTTTAATCAGTGTCGATTTGCCCGCGCCGTTGCGACCCAGCAGGCCAATGCGCGAGCCGGGTACCAGGTTGAGCTTGATCGAATTCAGGATGATGCGATCGCCATAGCCTGCCGTGACTTTTTCCATATCCAGCAGCGGGTTAGGCAGGCTTTCCGGTACGCGAAAGCTGAAGGTAAAAGGGTTGTCGACGTGGGCGGGGGCGATCATCTCCATGCGCTCCAGCATTTTGATGCGGCTTTGCGCCTGTTTAGCTTTACTGGCCTTCGCTTTAAAACGGTCAATAAAGCTTTGCAGATGGGCAACCTTTGTCTGCTGGTTCTCGAAAAGCGACTGCTGCTGCGCCAGGCGGGTCGCGCGCTGGATCTCGAAGGCGCTGTAGTTGCCGGTATATTCGTAAATGGACTCTTGTTCAATATGCAGAATTTTGTCGACAACCGGATCGAGGAAGTCGCGGTCGTGCGAAATCAGAATCAGCGTGCCCTGATAGCTTTTCAGCCAGCGCTCAAGCCAGATGACCGCGTCGAGATCGAGGTGGTTAGTCGGCTCATCAAGCAGCAGCAGGTCGGAACGGCAGATCAGCGCCTGGGCCAGGTTGAGGCGCATCCGCCATCCGCCGGAGAAATCACTCACCGGGCGCTGTAGCTGCTCCTGAGAGAAGCCCAGTCCGTTAAGCAGGCTGGCGGCGCGGGACTGGATGGTCCAGGCCTGGAGCGCATCAAGCTTGCCGTGCAGTACGGCAATGGCGTGGCCGTCGTTGATCTCGTTGGCGTGAGCCAGTTCGGCTTCAAGCTGACGGTATTCCCGGTCGCCGTCGATAACATACTCAATGGCGGGCACCGACAGGGCCGGTGTCTCCTGGTTTACCCAGGCGAGCGACCAGTTGCCTGGGTAGCTGAAGCTCCCCGCGTCGGCGCTTATCTCGTTTTTAAGCAGCGACAGCAGCGTGGATTTACCGCAGCCATTTTTACCGACCAGACCCACCTTCTGACCGGGGTTAATGGTGGCAGTGGCGTTATCCAGCAGTACGCGGACACCGCGTCGAATTTGTAACGAGGAGAAGACAATCATAAGCGCCGTAATATGTAGAATATGTTAAATTGAGCCATCAATTGGATTTCGGAATCCTGGATTCCGTTGCGTCGAGCATGGTAGCGGAATTTGCCCGCCGTGACGACGATTTGGAGGGGAATGATGTTGCAGCCGCCTAAAGTTTTGCTGCTTTATGCCCACCCGGAATCACAAGACTCGGTTGCTAATCGCGTTTTGCTGGAGCCGGCCCGGCTTTTGCCACAGGTCACGGTGCATGACCTTTATGCGCACTACCCCGATTTTTTTATTGATATTCATCGCGAGCAGCAGCTATTGCGCGAACACGACATCATCGTCTTCCAGCACCCCCTGTACACCTACAGCTGCCCGGCGCTGCTGAAGGAGTGGCTGGATCGCGTGCTCTCTCGAGGCTTTGCCAGCGGCCCAGGCGGCAACGTGCTGGAAGGAAAGTACTGGCGCAGCGTGATCACCACCGGCGAGCCCGAGGCGGCCTATCATCAGGAAGGGCTGAACCGCTATCCTATGTCGGACATTATGCGCCCGTTCGAGCTGACCGCCCAGATGTGCCGGATGCACTGGCTGACGCCGATGATTATCTACTGGGCGCGGCACCAGACACCTGAAGTCATGAAAAACTATGCGCGAGCGTATGCACACTGGCTCGCATCCCCTTTACCCTATGGAGGTATCTGAATGGAAGGACAAACCCTCCTGACGGCTGGCGTGGTCTATCTGTTTGCCGCTGTTGTTGCGGTACCTCTGGCCGCGCGTCTGGGTATTGGGGCGGTGCTGGGCTACCTGCTGGCGGGTATTGCGATTGGTCCCTGGGGGCTGGGCTTTATCAGCGACGTGGAAGAGATCCTGCACTTCTCCGAGCTGGGCGTGGTTTTTCTGATGTTTATCATCGGGCTGGAGCTGAAACCCTCCAAGCTTTGGGAACTGCGCCGCTCCATCTTTGGCGTGGGTGCCGCGCAGGTCATTTTCAGCGCGGCTATCCTTGGCGGGCTGCTATGGCTGACGGACTTTTCGTGGCAGGCGGCGACCATCGGCGGTATCGGGCTGGCCATGTCCTCGACGGCGATGGCGCTCCAGCTAATGCGGGATAAAGGCATGAACCGCAATGAGTCGGGCCAGCTCGGCTTTTCGGTCCTGCTGTTTCAGGATCTGGCCGTTATCCCGGCGCTGGCGCTGGTCCCGCTGCTGGCAGGAAGTGACAGCGGGCATACCGACTGGATAAAGATAGGCATGAAGGTGCTGGCCTTTGCCGGCATGCTGGTCGGGGGGCGCTATCTGCTGCGGCCAATATTCCGCTATATCGCGGCATCCGGCGTTCGTGAAGTTTTCACCGCCGCTGCCCTGCTGCTGGTGCTGGGTTCGGCGCTGTTTATGGACGCGCTGGGCCTTTCCATGGCACTGGGTACGTTTATCGCGGGCATTTTGCTCGCGGAGAGTGAGTATCGTCACGAGCTAGAAATTGCCATCGATCCCTTCAAGGGCCTGCTGCTGGGGCTGTTTTTTATCTCGGTGGGCATGGCGCTGAACCTGGGCGTACTTTATACCCATATCATCGAAATTCTGATTGGCGTGGTCTCGCTGGTGGCGGTGAAAGCGGGGGTGCTCTATCTGCTGTCGCGGATTTACGGCCTGCGCAGCTCCGAGCGCCTGCAGTTTTCCGGCGTACTCAGTCAGGGCGGCGAGTTTGCCTTTGTGCTGTTTTCAGCGGCCGCAACGGCCCACCTGTTTAGCGGAGACCAGATGCCTCTGCTGCTGGTTACGGTAACGCTCTCAATGATGACCACGCCGCTGTTGTTGCAGGGCGTGGATAAAATCCTCGAGAAGCGCTTCAACGAGCCGGATGAAAACGAAGAGAAACATTTTGTCGAGGATGATAAGCCCCAGGTGATTGTGGTGGGGTTTGGTCGTTTTGGGCAGGTGGTTGCGCGATTGCTGATGGCCAATGAAAAACGGATTACGGTACTTGAGCGCGATATCAGCGCGGTCAGCCTGATGCGCAGATACGGTTATAAAGTATACTACGGTGATGCGAAGGAGTTAGAGCTGCTGCGCGCCGCCGGGGCTGAAACGGCGCAGTCAATAGTGATAACCTGTAACGGGCCGGAAGATGCCATGGAGATAGTCCATCTCTGCCAGCATCATTTTCCGCATCTGCAAATTCTGGCCCGGGCAAGGGGGCGCGTGGAGGCCCATGAACTTCTTCAGGCTGGCGTCACGCAGTTTTCCCGTGAAACCTTTTCCAGTGCGCTAGAGCTGGGGCGTAAGACCTTAATGACGCTGGGCATGCATCCCCATCAGGCTTTTCGTGCGCAGCAGCATTTTCGCCGACTGGATATGCGTATGCTGCGTGAGCTGATGCCGAACCATGCGGACAGCCAGCAAATTTCGCGCGTGAAGGAAGCCCGTCGCGAACTGGAAGATATTTTTCAGGCAGAAATGCGGCATGAAAAACGCCAGTTTCATGGCTGGGACGAACATGAATAGGACATTTTATGCGTAAACGATTTATTGCCGGAGCAACCTGTCCAAAGTGCCAGGCCAAAGATACGCTGGCGCTGTGGAAAGAGAATAATGTTGATGTCGTTGAATGCGTTAAGTGCGGACATCAGATGCGAGAAGCGGATAAACAGGCCCGGACCCAGGTTCGCGAAAATGAACAAGTGATAGGAATTTTTCATCCTGAGTAGCGTTATGGCTCAGCTTTTTTTAAGCTGTATCCTACAGCGGCGTTGAAATTCGTTACCATCGACGCAATTTAAAGCCTTACAGGTTGGCAAAAGGCCAACATTAAAAGGGCTCAAAGCTCTCAACGGTTAGGAGTAATCATGAAAGTAGCAAAAGACCTGGTGGTCAGCCTGGCATACCAGGTACGTACAGAAGACGGTGTGTTGGTTGATGAGTCTCCGGTGAGCGCACCGCTGGACTACCTGCACGGTCATGGTTCCCTGATCGCCGGCCTGGAAAAAGCGCTGGAAAACCACGAAGCGGGTGACAAATTTGAGGTGAACATCACCGCAGACGAAGCCTATGGTCATTACGACGACAACCTGGTTCAGCGCGTACCGAAAGACGTTTTTATGGGCGTTGACGAGCTGCAGGTAGGCATGCGCTTCCTGGCGGAAACCGATCAGGGCCCGGTGCCGGTGGAAATCACCGAAGTTGAAGACGAGCACGTAGTGGTTGACGGCAACCATATGCTGGCGGGTCAGAATCTGAACTTTAACGTTGAAGTGGTCGCCATTCGTGAAGCGACGGCTGAAGAACTGGCCCATGGTCACGTTCACGGTGAAGACGATCATCATCATGACCACGACCACGACCACGAACACGGTAAAGGTGGTTGCGGGACTGGCGGCTGCGGCTGCCACTGATTGTCTTATGACAATTATTAAAAAGGGGCTTCGGCCCCTTTTTTGTGTCTGTCACAGCGGTTTGGCGCGTTTAGTAGTGGGGAGGAGGGGTCTCTTCCGACTGGGAGGCGATCATTGAGGGTGCCGCTGATTTCAGCTTATCGGTCAGCAGACGCATCTGTTCGCGCAGTCGGGCCATCTCCAGCTCATGTTGAATCACCGTTTGATTCAGCTCTTCAATGGTATGCTCCTGAAAGGCCAGCCGACTTTCCAGCATCTCCATTCGCTCTTCAAACAACGCCTGTTGCATACTTTTTCCTCTCATGACGGCTTTGCGGCCTGGATTGCCCGAATCGTCTGATTCTAACGGTAAAGATGAGCCCGAAGTAGGGATAATCGCCTTAATTTCTGCCGGATGGTTGAAAACGGCTCTGTCCGACTGCATCTCAGTGGTGAAACTTTCGCTCAGGATAGCGGTCGGAAGTTAACTTAGTTCTCATTGCGAGATTGTGTAATTTTCTCGCGCACAGTTATAGTACGGGCTCAGTTCTGTACACGATTTCCGGGGCGAGAGGCTTCGGTTTTGGAGAAATGGATGAAATCACTGTTTAAAGTCACACTGTTAGCCACCACAATGGCCGTTGCGCTGCATGCACCGCTGACGATGGCCGCTGAGACCACCCCGGCTCAACAGGCACCACAACAGGCACCGCAGCCGGCACCGAAGAATGACGCCTTTAAAAATGACGACCAGCAGTCAGCCTATGCGCTGGGCGCATCGCTTGGCCGTTACATGGAAAACTCCCTCAAGGAGCAGGAAAAACTGGGCATCACGCTGGATAAACAGCAGCTGATCTCCGGCGTTCAGGATGCTTTTGCTGGCAAGAGCAAGCTCTCCGATCAGGAAATCGAACAGACTCTGCAGGCGTTTGAGACGCGCGTGAAGGGTGCCGCTCAGGCGAAGATGGAAAAAGACGCAAAAGAGAATACCCAGAAGGGTGATGCTTTTGCCACTAAATTTGCTAAAGAAAAAGGCGTGAAGAAGACCGAATCCGGCCTGCTGTATCACGTTGAGAAAGAAGGTACCGGTGATATTCCTAAAGACAGCGATACCGTGGTGGTGAACTACAAAGGTACGCTGATCGACGGCACCGAGTTTGATAACTCTTACACCCGTGGTGAGCCTCTCTCCTTCCGTCTTGATGGCGTAATCCCTGGCTGGACAGAGGGTCTTAAGCACGTCAAGAAAGGCGGCAAGATCAAACTGGTCATCCCACCGCAGCTGGCTTACGGTAAAAACGGCGTGCCGGGTATTCCTGCGAACTCCACGCTGGTGTTTGACGTTGAGCTTCTTGACATCAAACCTGCTGCCAAAGCAGACGCTAACGCTGAAAAACCAGCAGAATCACCTGCTGCTACCCAGTCTAAGTAATCCTCCCACCGCCACACCTTGTGTGGCGGTTGTTTCCCTTTCGTTACCCCTGCTTTCATCCCATTCTTTGCGTTCCCCTGCATTTCATGACAAAGGTCAGGACAGATGTTTCTGATATTTGGTAGACTGCCAACCGTTTAACTTCTTCAGAATGAGTCTGCCCTGGCGCTGTGCGACAGGCTCTTGCAACGGGTGGTGTCTTAATGTCTGGTACAACATTTACCGGTGATGTGACAGAGCTGGAGCTGCTGGAGCATCGTCCATTTGAACAGTCCGACTTTGATATTCTGAAATCCTATGAAGCCGTGGTAGACGGGCTGGCGATGCTCATTGGCTCTCACTGTGAGATCGTGCTGCATTCGCTGGCGGACCTGAACTGTTCCGCAGTCAGGATTGCCAACGGTGAACATACCGGGCGCAAGGTGGGTTCACCGATTACCGATCTGGCGCTGCGTATGCTTCATGATATGAGCGATGCGGAAAGCAACGTTTCAAGAGCCTATTTCACCCGCGCTAAAAGCGGCGTGCTGATGAAATCCGTGACCATCGCCATCCGCAATGGTCAGCATCGCGCAATTGGTCTGCTGTGTATCAACATGAACCTGGACGTTCCCTTCTCACAGATTATGGCAACCTTCATGCCTCCTGAAACGCAGGAGGTGGCATCATCGGTCAATTTTGCCTCTTCGGTTGAAGATCTGGTCATGCAAACGCTGGAGTTCACCATTGAAGAAGTCAGCGTCGATCGTAATATTTCGAACAACACCAAGAATCGTCAGATTGTCCTGAATCTCTATGAGAAGGGCATCTTCGATATTAAAGATGCGATCAATCAGGTTGCTGAGCGTTTGAATATCTCCAGACATACCGTTTATCTCTATATTCGCCAGTTTAAAAGCGGCGATACCCAGAGTCAGGATCGCTAATGCGCTTTACGCTTCTGGTCACCGGGCCGGCTTACGGCACACAGCAGGCTTCCAGCGCTTATCTGTTTGCTCAGGCGCTGCTGCGCAGTGGGCACAGTCTTGAGAGCGTCTTCTTTTATCGTGAAGGTGTACTGAATGCCAGTCAGCTAACGTCGCCCGCCAGTGATGAATTTGACCTCACCCAGGCCTGGCAGGCGCTGCATCAGCAGCACGGAGTGGCACTGCATATCTGTGTCGCGGCCGCGCTGCGGCGCGGCATTGCCGATGCGCAGGAAGCCAAAAGTCAGGGGCTGCCCGCCGCAAATCTGGCCGAGGGCTTCGAGCTGACGGGACTGGGCGCGCTGGCTGAAGCGGCGCTGGTTGCCGAGAGGATGGTACAGTTCTGATGAAGCGCATTGCTTTTGTTTTCACCCAGGCACCACACGGCAGCAGCGCAGGACGTGAAGGTCTGGATGCCGTACTGGCTACCTCCGCGTTAACGGACGAGATCGCGCTCTTTTTTATCAGCGATGGCGTTTTACAGCTTATGCAGCAGCAGCAACCCGAAAAAATTCTTTCACGCAATTATATCGCGACCTTTGGCGTGTTGCCTCTGTACGATATCGAGCGCTGCTATGTCTGTTCTGCCTCGCTGGCCGAGCGTGGCATCCCGGCTGATTTCACGGCAATCCTGCCGACCGACGTGCTCAAACCCGAGCGATTGCGAGCCGAGCTGGCAAAATACGATCGCGTTATATCGTTCTGAGGACGCTATGCTACATACCCTGACTCATTCCCCTTTTCAGAGCGATTTCAGCGCGCTACTCCGGTTGCTGGCTGAGGGAGACGACCTTCTGCTACTTCAGGATGGGGTTCTTGCCGCGCTGGAGGGGAGCCAGGCGCTTGAATTAGTGCTGCGTGCCCCCATATCCGTTTACGTGCTCGAAGATGACGTCAGTGCGCGTGGGCTTTCTGGTCAAATTTCGCCCAGAGTAACCGCGGTGAGCTATACTGATTTCGTCGCGCTGACGGTAAAAAACTCATCACAAATGACCTGGTAATGAATGATATCCTGGTTATTTCTTGACACCTTTTCTGCTCAGCCCTAAAATTCCGCGTCCTCGTTATACCACGAGGCGATTTATCACGTGTTTACGAAGCAAAAGCAAATCCCAGGAGCTATTTGATGGCAACAGTTAACCAGCTGGTTCGCAAACCACGCGCACGCAAAGTTGCAAAGAGCAACGTGCCTGCGCTGGAAGCCTGCCCGCAGAAACGTGGTGTATGTACTCGCGTATATACTACTACTCCTAAAAAACCGAACTCCGCACTGCGTAAAGTATGTCGTGTTCGCTTAACCAACGGTTTTGAAGTTACCTCCTATATTGGTGGTGAAGGTCATAACCTGCAGGAACACTCCGTGATCCTGATCCGTGGCGGTCGTGTAAAAGACCTGCCAGGTGTGCGTTACCACACCGTCCGTGGCGCGCTGGACTGCTCAGGTGTTAAAGACCGTAAGCAGTCACGCTCCAAGTACGGCGTGAAGAAGCCAAAGGCTTAATGGTTCTCCGTTAAGTAAGGCCAAACGTTTTATCTTAAATGTCATAATAAACTCGTAGAGTTTTGGACAATCCTGAATTAACAACGGAGTATTTCCATGCCACGTCGTCGCGTTATTGGCCAGCGTAAAATCCTGCCAGATCCTAAGTTCGGATCAGAGCTGCTGGCTAAATTTGTAAATATCCTGATGGTAGACGGTAAAAAATCTACTGCTGAATCAATCGTCTATACCGCGCTTGAGACCCTGGCTCAGCGTTCAGGTAAAAACGAGCTGGAAGCCTTTGAAGTAGCCCTGGACAACGTCCGCCCAACCGTGGAAGTTAAATCCCGTCGCGTTGGTGGTTCTACTTATCAGGTTCCAGTTGAAGTCCGTCCGGTTCGTCGTAATGCTCTGGCAATGCGTTGGATCGTTGAAGCTGCTCGTAAACGCGGTGATAAATCAATGGCTCTGCGCCTGGCGAACGAACTTTCTGATGCTGCAGAGAACAAAGGTACTGCAGTTAAGAAACGTGAAGACGTTCACCGTATGGCCGAAGCCAACAAGGCGTTCGCTCACTACCGCTGGTAACAGCTTCGTAGTTGTTATTAACCCAGCGGACGTCCCAGTGACTGAACCGCTGGGTTTTACTAACTTAGAACGTCCGAGAATCAGAGGAATCAAATGGCTCGTACAACACCCATTACACGCTACCGTAACATTGGTATCAGTGCACACATCGACGCCGGTAAGACGACCACCACCGAACGTATTCTGTTCTACACCGGTGTAAACCACAAAATCGGTGAAGTTCATGATGGCGCAGCCACCATGGACTGGATGGCGCAGGAGCAGGAGCGTGGTATTACCATTACCTCCGCTGCGACTACCGCTTTCTGGTCTGGTATGGCTAAGCAGTTCGAGCCGCACCGCGTTAACATCATTGACACCCCCGGACACGTTGACTTCACCATTGAAGTAGAACGTTCTATGCGTGTTCTCGACGGCGCAGTAATGGTTTACTGTGCGGTTGGTGGTGTGCAGCCTCAGTCTGAAACCGTATGGCGCCAGGCAAACAAATATAAAGTTCCACGCATCGCGTTCGTTAACAAAATGGACCGCATGGGTGCTAACTTCCTGAAAGTTGTTGGCCAGATTGAATCACGTCTGGGCGCAACGCCGGTCCCTCTGCAGCTGGCTATTGGCGCAGAAGAGAAATTCACCGGTGTTGTTGACCTGGTCAAGATGAAAGCCATCAACTGGAATGACGCTGACGCAGGCGTGACCTTCAACTACGAAGAGATCCCAGCTGATATGCAGGAACTGGCAGAAGAATGGCGCCAGAAAATGATCGAAGCCGCAGCTGAAGGTTCTGATGAGCTGATGGAGAAATTCTTCGGTGGCGAAGAGCTGACTGAAGAAGAGATCAAAGCTTCCCTGCGTAAGCGCGTACTGAACAACGAAATCATCCTGGTGACCTGTGGTTCTGCATTTAAGAACAAAGGTGTTCAGGCGATGCTGGATGCAGTAATCGAATATCTGCCGTCACCAACTGACGTGACTGCGATCAACGGTTTGCTTGATGATGGCAAAGATACTCCAGCCGTTCGTCACTCCGATGACGACGAGCCGTTTGCTGCGCTGGCGTTTAAAATTGCTACCGACCCGTTTGTAGGTAACCTGACGTTCTTCCGCGTGTACTCCGGTATCGTTAACTCCGGTGACACCGTGTATAACCCGGTTAAATCTGCTCGTGAGCGTCTGGGCCGTATCGTACAGATGCACGCTAACAAACGTGAAGAGATCAAAGAAGTTCGCGCAGGCGACATCGCTGCGGCGATCGGTCTGAAAGACGTGACTACCGGTGATACTTTGTGTGATCCAGACAATGTGATCATTCTGGAGCGTATGGAATTCCCTGAACCGGTAATCTCCATCGCGGTAGAACCAAAAACCAAAGCTGACCAGGAAAAAATGGGTCTGGCTCTGGGCCGTCTGGCTAAAGAAGACCCGTCATTCCGCGTATGGACTGACGAAGAAACTAACCAGACCATTATCGCCGGTATGGGTGAGCTGCACCTCGACATCATCGTTGACCGCATGAAGCGTGAATTCAATGTTGAAGCGAACGTCGGTAAACCTCAGGTTGCTTACCGTGAAGCGATTCGCGCGAAAGTTACCGATATCGAAGGTAAACACGCCAAGCAGTCTGGTGGTCGTGGACAGTACGGTCATGTTGTTATCGACATGTACCCACTGGAGCCGGGCGTTAACCCTAAAGGTTACGAATTTGTCAACGATATCAAGGGTGGTGTGATTCCTACTGAATACATCCCTGCGGTTGACAAAGGTATCCAGGAGCAGCTGAAATCAGGTCCTCTGGCTGGTTATCCGGTAGTTGATCTGGGCGTTCGTCTGCACTTTGGTTCTTACCATGACGTTGACTCCTCAGAGCTGGCGTTCAAACTGGCAGCTTCTATTGCGTTCAAAGACGGCTTTAAGAAAGCAACTCCAGTACTGCTTGAGCCGATCATGAAGGTTGAAGTAGAGACGCCGGAAGAGAACACCGGTGACGTTATCGGTGACCTTAGCCGTCGTCGTGGTATGCTTAAGGGACAGGAATCAAACGCTACTGGCGTTGAGATTCACGCTGAAGTTCCATTATCTGAAATGTTCGGATATGCAACTCAGCTGCGTTCTCTGACTAAAGGCCGTGCTTCATACTCGATGGAGTTCCTGAAGTATGATGATGCGCCGAACAACGTCGCTCAGGCCGTTATCGAAGCTCGTAGCAAATAAGCTACAGTTTTAAAATATTGATCCTATGCTCTCACCGCAGCGTGAGAGCATTAAAGTAAGGAATATCGTCGTGGCTAAAGAGAAATTTGAACGTAACAAACCGCACGTCAACGTTGGTACTATCGGACACGTTGACCACGGTAAAACTACCCTGACTGCAGCTATCACCACCGTTCTGGCTAAAACCTACGGCGGTTCTGCACGCGCATTCGACCAGATCGATAACGCACCAGAAGAAAAAGCACGTGGTATCACCATCAACACCTCTCACGTTGAATATGACACCCCGACTCGCCACTACGCGCACGTTGACTGCCCGGGCCACGCCGACTATGTGAAAAACATGATCACCGGTGCTGCCCAGATGGACGGCGCGATCCTGGTTGTTGCTGCGACTGACGGCCCAATGCCTCAGACCCGTGAGCACATCCTGCTGGGTCGTCAGGTTGGCGTTCCTTTCATCATCGTGTTCATGAACAAGTGTGACATGGTTGATGACGAAGAGCTGCTGGAACTGGTTGAAATGGAAGTTCGTGAACTTCTGTCTGCCTACGACTTCCCTGGTGATGACCTGCCAATCGTTCGCGGTTCTGCACTGAAAGCACTGCAGGGCGAAGCTGAGTGGGAAGCTAAGATCATTGAGCTGGCTGAGCATCTGGATAACTACATCCCAGAGCCAGAGCGCGCAATTGACAAGCCGTTCCTGCTGCCAATCGAAGATGTATTCTCCATCTCCGGTCGTGGTACCGTTGTTACCGGTCGTGTAGAGCGCGGTATCATCAAAGTTGGTGAAGAAGTTGAAATCGTTGGTATCAAAGATACCGTGAAATCAACCTGTACCGGCGTTGAAATGTTCCGTAAGCTGCTTGACGAAGGTCGTGCAGGCGAGAACTGCGGTGTTCTTCTGCGTGGTATCAAGCGTGAAGAGATCCAGCGTGGCCAGGTTCTGGCTAAGCCAGGCTCAATCAAGCCACACACCAAATTTGAGTCAGAAGTTTATATTCTGTCCAAAGATGAAGGCGGCCGTCATACTCCGTTCTTCAAAGGCTACCGTCCACAGTTCTACTTCCGTACAACTGACGTGACCGGTACCATCGAACTGCCAGAAGGCGTTGAGATGGTCATGCCTGGTGACAACATTCAGATGATCGTTACCCTGATCCACCCAATCGCAATGGATGACGGCCTGCGTTTCGCCATCCGTGAAGGTGGTCGTACCGTTGGTGCGGGTGTTGTTGCTAAAGTTATCGCTTAATTGTCGAGACTTGAAATAGCGGCGTTTACGCCGCTATAGCAAAAAAGAGAGAGCACTTCGGTGCTCTTTTTTTTTGCCCTGGTGAAAGGGCAGGGGGCCTGGATAGTACGGGAAATCAACGCGATATTCTCTCGCCCGTATCAGAGGGCGATAACTTTCCAGCGCCATTTCCGCCGGCGCGGCCCAGCCTTTCCCCCTTTGAACCAGAAACAGGTTGCTTTACGGGCTGAGCTACGTATAATGCGCGGGCCTGTCAGAAATGACGGCCCGGTTCAATCTGAACCGCAGGAGAGCGAATAGCGACCCTGACAATACTCCCAATTGGGGAGTTATGTGCAGACGATTACACTCCCCCATCAATCGTAATGGGTGCGGGTAGTAATTTTTTTCGTTTATAAATAATTGGAGCTCTGGTCTCATGCAGAACCAAAGAATCCGTATCCGTCTTAAAGCGTTTGATCATCGTCTGATCGATCAATCAACTGCGGAAATCGTTGAGACTGCCAAGCGCACTGGTGCGCAGGTACGTGGTCCCATCCCGCTGCCGACCCGCAAAGAGCGCTTTACCGTTCTGATCTCTCCGCACGTCAATAAAGATGCGCGCGATCAGTATGAAATTCGCACTCACAAGCGTCTGGTTGACATCGTTGAGCCAACTGAAAAAACGGTTGATGCTCTGATGCGTCTGGATCTGGCTGCAGGTGTTGACGTGCAGATCAGCCTGGGTTAATCAGGTCATTGAGCGATTGAGAGGTTGAAACAATGATTGGTTTAGTCGGTAAAAAAGTGGGCATGACCCGTATCTTCACTGAAGATGGCGTATCTATCCCAGTAACCGTGATTGAAATTGAAGCAAACCGCGTGACTCAGGTTAAGAGCCTGGAAAACGACGGCTACACTGCTATCCAGGTAACTGCCGGTGCTAAAAAAGCTAACCGCGTAACGAAACCTGAAGCAGGCCACTTTGCTAAAGCTGGCGTAGAAGCTGGCCGTGGTCTGTGGGAATTCCGTACCGCTGAAGGTTCAGAGTTCACCGTAGGTCAGAGCATTAACGTTGATATTTTCGCTGACGTGAAAAAAGTTGACGTTACGGGCACATCTAAAGGTAAAGGTTTTGCCGGTACTGTTAAGCGCTGGAACTTCCGTACTCAGGATGCTACCCACGGTAACTCCTTGTCTCACCGCGTACCGGGTTCTATCGGTCAGAACCAGACTCCGGGCAAAGTGTTTAAAGGCAAGAAAATGGCAGGCCAGATGGGCAACGAACGTGTAACTGTTCAGAGCCTGGACGTGGTACGCGTTGACGCTGAGCGCAACCTGCTGCTGGTTAAAGGTGCTGTACCCGGTGCTACCGGTTGCGACCTGATCGTTAAACCAGCTGTTAAGGCGTAAGGGGATAGCAATGGAATTAGTATTGAAAGACGCGCAAAGCGCGCTGACTGTTTCCGAAACTACCTTCGGTCGTGATTTCAACGAAGCGCTAGTACACCAGGTTGTTGTTGCTTATGCAGCAGGTGCCCGTCAAGGTACTCGTGCTCAGAAGACCCGCGCTGAAGTAACTGGTTCCGGTAAAAAACCGTGGCGCCAGAAAGGTACCGGCCGTGCGCGTGCAGGTTCTGTAAAGAGCCCAATCTGGCGTTCAGGTGGTGTGACCTTTGCTGCGAAGCCTCAGGACCACAGTCAAAAAGTAAATAAAAAGATGTACCGCGGCGCGCTGAAAAGCATCCTGTCCGAACTGGTACGTCAAGAACGTCTGATCGTTGTTGAGCAGTTCTCTCTCGAAGCGCCTAAAACTAAGCTGCTGGTAGAGAAACTGAAAGATATGGCGCTGGAAGACGTGCTGATCATCACTGGTGAACTGGAAGAGAACCTGTTCCTGGCCGCCCGTAACCTGTACAAGGTTGACGTTCGTGATGCAGCAGGTATCGACCCAGTTAGCCTGATCGCCTTCGACAAAGTCGTTATGACTGCTGACGCAGTTAAGCAAGTTGAGGAGATGCTGGCATGATCCGTGAAGAACGTCTGCTGAAAGTCGTGCGCGCGCCGCACGTATCTGAAAAAGCGTCTGCTGCGATGGAAAAAACCAACACCATCGTTCTCAAAGTTGCTAAAGATGCGACCAAAGCAGAAATCAAAGCCGCTGTGCAGAAACTTTTCGAAGTGGAAGTAGAGGTTGTTAACACCCTGGTTGTTAAAGGGAAAGTTAAACGCCACGGACAGCGTACTGGTCGTCGTAACGACTGGAAAAAAGCTTACGTCACCCTGAAGGAAGGCCAGAATCTGGACTTCGTCGGCGGCGCTGAGTAAGTCGGAGGAGAAGAACAATGGCAGTTGTTAAATGTAAACCGACATCTCCGGGTCGTCGCCACGTAGTTAAAGTGGTGAACCCTGAGCTGCACAAGGGCAAACCATTCGCCCCGCTGGTAGAAAAAAACAGCAAATCCGGTGGCCGTAACAACAATGGTCGTATCACCACCCGTCATATCGGTGGTGGTCACAAGCAGGCTTACCGTATTGTTGACTTCAAACGCAACAAAGATGGTATCCCGGCAACCGTTGAACGTCTTGAGTACGATCCGAACCGCTCCGCGAACATCGCGCTGGTTCTGTACAAAGACGGCGAGCGCCGTTACATCCTGGCCCCTAAAGGCCTGAAAGCTGGCGACCAGATTCAGTCTGGCGTTGATGCGGCGATCAAAGCAGGTAACACCCTGCCGATGCGTAACATCCCAGTGGGTTCTACCGTACACAACGTAGAAATGAAACCAGGCAAAGGCGGTCAGATTGCTCGCTCAGCTGGTGCTTACGTGCAGATCGTTGCGCGTGAAGGTTCCTACGTTACCCTGCGTCTGCGTTCTGGTGAAATGCGTAAAGTCGAAATTGACTGCCGCGCGACCCTGGGCGAAGTCGGTAACGCTGAGCATATGCTTCGCGTTCTGGGTAAAGCCGGTGCAGCTCGTTGGCGCGGTGTTCGTCCTACCGTTCGCGGTACTGCGATGAACCCAGTCGATCACCCGCACGGTGGTGGTGAAGGTCGTAACTTTGGTAAGCACCCGGTTTCACCGTGGGGCGTTCAGACCAAAGGTAAGAAGACCCGTAGCAACAAGCGTACTGATAAATTTATCGTACGTCGCCGTAGCAAATAATTTTAGAGGATAAGCCATGCCACGTTCTCTCAAGAAAGGTCCTTTTATTGACCTGCACTTGCTGAAGAAGGTAGAGAAAGCGGTGGAAAGCGGAGACAAGAAGCCTTTGCGCACCTGGTCCCGTCGTTCAACGATCTTCCCTAACATGATCGGTTTGACCATCGCTGTCCATAATGGTCGTCAGCACGTTCCTGTTTTTGTTTCCGATGAAATGGTCGGTCACAAACTGGGTGAATTTGCACCGACCCGTACTTATCGCGGCCACACGGCTGATAAGAAAGCCAAGAAACGCTAAGGCAGGAGGAAGAGATGGAAACTATCGCTAAACATCGCCACGCTCGTTCTTCTGCGCAGAAGGTTCGCCTGGTAGCAGATCTTGTACGCGGTAAGAAAGTGTCGCAGGCTCTGGACATTTTGACCTACACCAATAAGAAAGCGGCTGTACTGGTCAAAAAAGTTCTGGAATCTGCCATTGCTAACGCCGAACACAACGATGGCGCTGACATTGATGATCTGAAAATCACGAAAATCTTCGTTGATGAAGGCCCTAGCATGAAGCGCATTATGCCGCGTGCAAAAGGTCGTGCAGATCGCATCCTGAAGCGCACCAGCCACATTACTGTGGTTGTGTCCGATCGCTGAGACTCTGGAGACTAGCAATGGGTCAGAAAGTACATCCTAATGGTATTCGCCTGGGTATTGTTAAACCCTGGAACTCTACCTGGTTCGCAAATACCAAAGAATTCGCTGACAACCTGGACAGCGACTTTAAAGTACGTCAGTTTTTGACTAAAGAACTGGCAAAAGCGTCCGTATCTCGTATCGTTATCGAGCGCCCGGCTAAGAGCATTCGTGTGACCATTCACACCGCTCGCCCTGGTATCGTTATCGGTAAGAAAGGCGAAGACGTAGAAAAACTGCGCAAGGTCGTAGCTGATATCGCTGGCGTACCTGCACAGATCAATATCGCCGAAGTCCGTAAACCGGAACTGGACGCTAAATTGGTTGCTGACAGCATCACTTCACAGCTGGAGCGTCGTGTGATGTTCCGTCGTGCTATGAAGCGTGCAGTACAGAACGCAATGCGTCTGGGCGCTAAAGGGATCAAAGTTGAAGTTAGTGGCCGTCTGGGCGGTGCTGAAATCGCGCGTACCGAATGGTACCGTGAAGGCCGCGTGCCGTTGCACACCCTGCGTGCTGACATTGACTACAACACCTCTGAAGCGCACACCACTTACGGTGTAATCGGCGTTAAGGTATGGATCTTCAAAGGCGAGATCCTGGGTGGTATGGCTGCTGTTGAACAACCGGAACCGGCTGCTCAACCTAAAAAGCAGCAGCGTAAAGGCCGTAAGTAAGGAGAGTCGCTGATGTTACAACCAAAGCGTACAAAATTCCGTAAAATGCACAAAGGCCGCAACCGTGGTCTGGCTGCCGGCACGGATGTTAGCTTCGGTACTTTCGGTCTGAAAGCTGTTGGCCGTGGTCGTCTGACCGCTCGTCAGATCGAAGCAGCACGTCGTGCTATGACCCGTGCAGTTAAGCGTCAAGGTAAAATTTGGATCCGCGTATTCCCGGACAAACCAATTACCGAGAAGCCACTTGAAGTGCGTATGGGTAAAGGTAAAGGTAACGTTGAGTATTGGGTTGCCTTGATCCAGCCTGGTAAAGTCCTGTATGAAATGGACGGCGTGCCGGAAGAGCTGGCCCGTGAAGCATTCAAGCTGGCAGCAGCAAAACTGCCTATCAAAACCACCTTTGTAACTAAGACGGTGATGTAATGAAAGCAACAGAGCTGCGTGAAAAAAGCGTTGAAGAGCTTAACACTGAGCTGCTTAACCTTCTGCGTGAGCAGTTTAATCTGCGCATGCAGGCGGCATCAGGCCAGCTTCAACAGACTCATCTGTTGAAGAATGTGCGCCGTGATGTCGCGCGCGTTAAGACTTTACTGACTGAGAAGGCGGGTGCGTAATGACCGATAAAATCCGTACTCTGCAAGGTCGTGTGACTAGCAACAAAATGGAGAAATCCATCGTTGTCGCTATCGAACGTTTTGTGAAACACCCTATCTACGGTAAGTTCATCAAGCGTACGACTAAACTGCACGTACACGACGAGAACAACGAATGCGGTACTGGCGACGTGGTTGAAATCCGCGAATGCCGTCCGCTGTCCAAGACTAAGTCCTGGACGCTGGTTCGCGTTGTAGAGAAAGCGATTCTGTAATAGAATTAGCCCTCTTAAAAAATAAGGTAAACGGCTCGATTGAGCCGTTTATTTTTTCTACCCTTATGCGAGAAGCGGTGTTATAATGCTGCGCCCTCAATTATGGGGCTTTTAAACGACCTGAATCAGGTCCCGAAGTAGTAGTTGACATTAGCGGAGCACTAAAATGATCCAAGAACAGACTATGCTGAACGTCGCCGACAACTCCGGTGCACGTCGCGTAATGTGTATCAAGGTTCTGGGTGGCTCGCACCGTCGCTACGCAGGCGTAGGCGATATCATCAAAATTACCATCAAGGAAGCAATTCCTCGCGGTAAGGTTAAGAAAGGTGATGTGCTGAAAGCGGTAGTGGTGCGCACCAGGAAGGGTGTTCGTCGCCCGGACGGTTCTGTCATTCGCTTCGATGGTAATGCATGCGTTATTTTAAATAATAACAGTGAGCAGCCAATCGGTACGCGTATTTTTGGGCCGGTAACTCGTGAACTTCGTACTGAAAAGTTCATGAAAATTATCTCTCTGGCACCAGAAGTACTCTAAGGAGCGAAAAATGGCAGCTAAAATCCGTCGCGATGACGAAGTTATCGTGCTGACCGGCAAAGATAAAGGTAAGCGCGGTAAAGTTAAAAGTGTCCTGTCTTCTGGCAAGGTCATTGTTGAAGGTATCAACCTGGTGAAGAAACATCAGAAGCCGGTTCCGGCTCTGAACCAACCAGGCGGCATCGTTGAAAAGGAAGCTGCTGTGCAGGTTTCTAACGTTGCGCTTTACAACACTGCCACCGGTAAGGCTGACCGTGTAGGCTTTAGATTCGAAGACGGCAAAAAAGTCCGTTTCTTCAAGTCTAACAGCGAAACTATCAAGTAATTTGGAGTAGTACGATGGCGAAACTGCATGATTACTACAAAGACGAAGTAGTTAACAAACTCATGACTGAGTTTAGCTACAATTCTGTCATGCAAGTCCCTCGGGTCGAGAAGATCACCCTGAATATGGGTGTGGGTGAAGCGATCGCTGATAAGAAACTGCTGGATAACGCAGCAGCTGACTTAGCAGCAATCTCCGGTCAAAAGCCGTTTATCACCAAAGCACGCAAATCAGTTGCAGGCTTCAAAATCCGTCAGGGCTATCCGATCGGCTGTAAAGTGACTCTGCGTGGCGAGCGCATGTGGGAGTTCTTTGAGCGTCTGATTTCTATTGCTGTTCCACGTATCCGTGACTTCCGTGGCTTGTCCGCTAAGTCATTCGACGGCCGTGGTAACTACAGCATGGGCGTTCGTGAGCAGATCATCTTCCCAGAAATCGACTATGACAAGGTCGATCGCGTTCGTGGTTTGGATATTACCATTACCACTACTGCGAAATCTGACGATGAAGGCCGTGCTCTGCTGGCTGCCTTTGACTTCCCGTTCCGCAAGTAAGGTAGGGTTACTTCATGGCTAAGCAATCGATGAAGGCACGCGAAGTCGTTCGCGTAAAACTGGCTGATAAATACCGCGCAAAACGCGAGGAATTGAAAGCTATCATCTCTAGTGTGAACTCATCCGACGAAGAACGTTGGAATGCTGTTCTTAAGCTGCAGACTCTGCCGCGTGATTCCAGCCCGTCCCGTCAGCGTAACCGCTGCCGCCAAACTGGTCGTCCGCATGCTTTCCTGCGGAAGTTCGGGTTGAGCCGTATCAAGGTCCGTGAAGCCGCAATGCGCGGTGAGATCCCGGGTCTTAAAAAGGCTAGCTGGTAATTGTCACCAATTGAATCACGGGAGTAAAGACAGATGAGCATGCAAGATCCGATCGCGGATATGCTGACCCGTATCCGTAACGGTCAATCCGCGAATAAAGTAGCGGTCACCATGCCTTCCTCCAAGCTGAAAGTGGCAATCGCCAACGTGCTGAAGGAAGAAGGATATATTGAAGAATTTAAAATCGAAGGCGACACCAAGCCAGAACTGGAACTGACTCTTAAGTATTTCCAGGGCAAGGCAGTGGTAGAAAGCATTCAGCGTGTTAGTCGTCCAGGTCTGCGCATCTACAAACGCAAAGACGAGCTGCCAAAAGTTATGGCAGGACTGGGTATCGCTGTTATTTCTACCTCTAAAGGTGTCATGACCGATCGTGCAGCGCGCCAGGCTGGTCTTGGTGGCGAAATTATCTGCTACGTAGCTTAACGGAGGAAAGAATGTCTCGTGTTGCTAAAGCACCTGTCGTCATTCCTGCCGGCGTAGAGATAAAACTCGACGGTCAGGTTATTTCGATTAAAGGTAAAAACGGCGAGCTGACTCGTACTATCAACAAAGCTGTAGAAGTTAAGCATGCTGACAACACCCTGACTTTCGCTCCACGCGAAGGTTTTGCGGATGGTTGGGCGCAGGCTGGTACTTCTCGTGCACTGCTGAATGGTATGGTTATCGGTGTTACCGAAGGCTTCTCTAAGAAGTTGCAGCTGGTTGGTGTAGGTTATCGTGCGGCCGTTAAAGGCAACTCCGTGAGTTTAGCTCTTGGCTTCTCTCACCCTGTTGACCACGAGCTGCCAGCGGGAATCACTGCTGAATGTCCTTCTCAGACTGAAATCGTGCTCAAGGGCGCTGATAAGCAGCTGATTGGACAAGTTGCAGCTGATATTCGCGCCTACCGTCGTCCTGAGCCTTATAAAGGCAAGGGTGTTCGTTACGCCGACGAAGTCGTGCGTACCAAAGAGGCTAAGAAGAAGTAAGGTAACACTATGGATAAGAAATCTGCTCGTATCCGTCGTGCGACCCGCGCACGCCGCAAGCTCAAAGAGCTGGGTGCAACTCGCCTGGTGGTACATCGTACCCCGCGTCATATTTACGCACAGGTAATTGCATCAAATGGCTCTGAAGTCCTGGTCGCTGCTTCTACAGTAGAAAAAGCAATCAGTGAGCAACTGAAGTACACAGGAAACAAAGACGCCGCTGCAGCTGTTGGTAAAGCAGTTGCTGAGCGCGCAATCGAAAAAGGCATCACTGGTGTTTCTTTCGACCGCTCTGGTTTCCAATATCATGGTCGTGTCCAGGCACTGGCAGATGCTGCCCGTGAAGCTGGCCTACAGTTCTAAGGTAGAGGTGTAAGATGGCACACATCGAAAAACAAGCTGGCGAACTGCAGGAAAAGCTGATCGCGGTAAATCGCGTATCTAAAACCGTAAAAGGTGGTCGTATTTTCTCCTTCACTGCTCTGACAGTGGTAGGTGACGGTAACGGTCGCATCGGTTTTGGTTACGGTAAAGCGCGTGAAGTTCCAGCAGCGATCCAGAAAGCGATGGAAAAAGCTCGTCGCAATATGATTAACGTCGCGCTGAACAACGGCACCCTGCAGCACCCTGTTAAGGGCGTGCACACGGGTTCTCGCGTGTTCATGCAGCCGGCTTCTGAAGGTACCGGTATCATTGCCGGTGGTGCAATGCGCGCCGTTCTGGAAGTCGCTGGGGTTCATAACGTTCTGGCTAAAGCCTATGGTTCCACTAACCCGATTAACGTGGTTCGTGCAACGCTGGATGGCCTGGGCAATATGAGTTCTCCAGAAATGGTCGCTGCCAAGCGTGGTAAATCCGTTGAAGACATTCTGGGATAATTGACCATGGCTAAGACTATTAAAATTACTCAAACCCGTAGTGCAATCGGTCGTCTGCCAAAACACAAGGCAACGCTGCTTGGCCTGGGTCTGCGTCGTATTAACCACACCGTAGAGCGTGAAGACACGCCAGCAGTACGCGGCATGGTTAACGCGATTTCCTACATGGTTAAAGTGGAGGAGTAACAGATGCGTTTAAATACTCTGTCTCCGGCCGAAGGGTCTAAACACGCTGCGAAGCGTGTAGGTCGTGGTATCGGTTCTGGCCTCGGCAAGACCGCTGGTCGTGGTCACAAAGGTCAGAACTCACGTTCTGGCGGTGGCGTACGTCGCGGTTTCGAAGGTGGCCAGATGCCTCTGTACCGTCGTCTGCCTAAGTTCGGCTTCACCTCACGTAAAGCTATGGTTACGGCAGAAGTTCGTCTGTCTGACCTGGCGCGAGTTGAAGGCGGCATCGTCGACCTGAACACGCTGAAAGCTGCCAACATTGTCGGTATTCAGATTGAGTTCGCTAAGATTATCCTGTCTGGCGAAGTCGCTGCACCGGTTACGGTTCGTGGTCTGCGTGTCACTAAAGGCGCACGTGCTGCAATCGAAGCTGCTGGCGGTACAATTGAGGAATAAGTAGCAGATGGCTAAGCAACCAGGATTAGATTTTCAAAGTGCCAAAGGTGGTTTTGGTGAACTGAAACGCAGACTTCTGTTTGTGATTGGTGCACTAATTGTTTTCCGCATTGGCTCTTTTATTCCAATCCCTGGTATCGATGCCACTGTACTTGCCAAACTGCTTGAGCAACAGCGTGGCACCATCATTGAAATGTTTAACATGTTCTCTGGTGGTGCTCTGAGCCGTGCTTCTATCTTTGCCCTGGGTATTATGCCGTACATTTCGGCCTCTATTATTATCCAGCTGCTGACGGTGGTTCATCCAGCGTTAGCAGAAATTAAGAAAGAAGGGGAGGCTGGTCGTCGCAAGATTAGCCAGTACACCCGCTACGGTACTCTGGTATTAGGTATATTTCAGTCGGTCGGTATTGCTACCGGTTTACCGAATATGCCTGGAATGCAGGGCCTGGTATTAAACCCAGGCTTTGCTTTCTACTTCACTGCTGTTGTTAGCCTGGTCACCGGAACAATGTTCCTGATGTGGCTGGGTGAACAGATAACTGAACGAGGTATCGGTAACGGTATCTCAATCATTATCTTCGCGGGTATTGTTGCGGGATTGCCGCCGGCCATTGGCCATACCATCGAGCAAGCACGGCAAGGCGACCTGCACTTCCTCCTGTTGCTGTTGGTTGCAGTTCTCGTATTTGCAGTGACCTTCTTCGTTGTTTTCGTTGAGCGTGGTCAACGCCGCATTGTGGTGAACTATGCGAAACGTCAGCAAGGCCGTCGAGTCTATGCTGCACAGAGCACACATTTACCACTGAAAGTGAATATGGCCGGGGTTATCCCAGCAATCTTTGCTTCCAGTATCATTCTGTTTCCGGCCACGATTGCATCATGGTTCGGTGGCGGTACCGGTTGGAACTGGCTGACAACTATTTCAATGTATTTGCAGCCCGGACAGCCGCTTTATGTGTTACTCTATGCGACTGCAATCATCTTCTTCTGTTTCTTTTATACCGCGTTGGTTTTCAACCCACGTGAAACAGCAGATAACCTGAAGAAGTCTGGTGCATTTGTTCCAGGAATTCGTCCGGGAGAACAGACGGCGAAGTATATTGATAAAGTAATGACACGCCTGACTCTGGTTGGTGCGCTCTACATTACCTTTATCTGCCTGATCCCGGAGTTCATGCGTGATGCGATGAAAGTTCCATTCTACTTCGGCGGTACATCGCTGCTGATTGTAGTCGTTGTCATCATGGACTTTATGGCTCAAGTGCAAACTCTGATGATGTCCAGTCAATATGAGTCTGCATTGAAGAAAGCAAACCTGAAAGGCTACGGCCGTTAATCAGGCGCTTGAGAAGTTACGGAGAGTAAAAATGAAAGTTCGTGCTTCCGTCAAGAAATTATGTCGTAACTGCAAAATCGTCCGTCGTGATGGTGTCGTACGTGTGATTTGCAGCGCCGAGCCTAAGCATAAACAGCGTCAAGGCTGATTATTCGCATATTTTTCTTGCAAAGTCGGGTTGAGCTGGCTAGATTAGCCAGCCAATCTTTTGTATGTCTATGCGTTTCCCATTTGAGTATCCTGAAAACGGGCTTTTCGGCATGGGACGCATATTTGAATAGTAGGAGTGCATAGTGGCCCGTATAGCAGGCATTAACATTCCTGATCATAAACATACCGTTATCGCGTTAACTGCAATTTTCGGTATCGGCAAGACCCGCTCACAGGCTATCTGTGCATCAACGGGTATTGCAGAAAATGTTAAGATCAGTGAGCTGTCTGAAGAGCAAATCGATATTCTGCGTGATGCAGTATCAAAATTTGTTGTTGAAGGCGATCTGCGTCGTGAAGTCACCCTGAGCATCAAGCGTCTTATGGACCTTGGTTGCTATCGTGGTTTACGTCATCGTCGTGGTCTTCCAGTGCGCGGTCAGCGTACCAAGACCAACGCACGTACCCGCAAGGGTCCGCGTAAACCGATCAAGAAATAATCGGGGTGATTGAATAATGGCAAAGGCACCAGTTCGTGCACGTAAGCGTGTAAGAAAGCAAGTCTCTGATGGCGTGGCTCATGTCCATGCGTCTTTTAACAACACCATCGTGACTATTACCGATCGTCAGGGTAATGCGTTGGGTTGGGCAACAGCCGGTGGTTCCGGTTTCCGTGGTTCTCGTAAGTCGACTCCGTTTGCAGCTCAGGTTGCTGCTGAACGCTGTGCTGACGCCGTGAAAGAGTACGGTATTAAGAACCTGGAAGTTATGGTTAAGGGTCCAGGTCCAGGCCGCGAGTCTACGATTCGTGCTCTGAACGCTGCTGGTTTCCGCATCACGAATATTACTGATGTGACTCCGATCCCTCACAACGGTTGTCGTCCGCCGAAAAAACGTCGCGTATAACGCCCGTTTTTTAGGAATGTTGGAGAAAGAAAATGGCAAGATATTTGGGTCCTAAGCTCAAGCTGAGCCGTCGCGAAGGTACAGACCTCTTTTTGAAGTCTGGTGTTCGCGCGATTGATACCAAGTGTAAGATTGAACAAGCTCCTGGTCAGCACGGTGCGCGTAAACCGCGTCTGTCTGATTATGGCGTACAGTTACGTGAAAAGCAGAAAGTTCGTCGTATCTACGGCGTGCTGGAGCGTCAGTTCCGTAACTATTATAAAGAAGCTGCACGTCTGAAAGGCAACACGGGTGAAAACCTGTTAGCTCTGCTGGAAGGTCGTCTGGACAACGTTGTTTATCGTATGGGCTTTGGCGCCACTCGTGCAGAAGCACGCCAGCTGGTTAGCCACAAATCTATCATGGTAAATGGCCGCGTTGTTAGCATCGCTTCTTATCAGGTAACTCCGAATGACGTTGTTAGCATCCGTGAGAAAGCCAAAAAGCAGTCTCGCGTGAAAGCCGCTCTGGAGCTGGCTGAACAGCGTGAAAAGCCAACCTGGCTGGAAGTTGATGCAACTAAGATGGAAGGTGTGTTCAAGCGTATTCCTGAACGTACCGATCTGTCTGCGGACATTAACGAACACCTGATCGTCGAGCTTTACTCCAAGTAAAGCTTAGTACCAAAGAGAGGACACAATGCAGGGTTCTGTGACAGAGTTTCTAAAACCGCGCCTGGTAGATATCGAGCAAGTGAGTTCGACGCACGCCAAGGTGACCCTTGAGCCTTTAGAGCGTGGCTTTGGCCATACTCTTGGTAACGCACTGCGCCGTATTCTGCTTTCATCAATGCCGGGTTGCGCGGTGACCGAGGTTGAAATTGATGGTGTACTACATGAGTACAGCACCAAAGAGGGCGTACAGGAAGATATCCTGGAAATCCTGCTCAACCTGAAAGGGCTGGCGGTAAGAGTTCAGGGGAAAGATGAAGTTGTTCTTACTCTGAATAAATCTGGCATTGGCCCTGTGACTGCAGCCGATATCACCCATGATGGTGATGTCGAAATCGTCAAGCCGCAGCACGTGATCTGCCATCTGACCGATGAAAACGCTGCTATCAGCATGCGTATCAAAGTTCAGCGTGGTCGTGGTTATGTGCCGGCTTCTGCCCGAATTCATTCGGAAGAAGATGAGCGCCCGATCGGTCGTCTGTTAGTCGACGCCTGTTACAGCCCTGTAGAGCGTATCGCCTACAATGTTGAAGCAGCGCGTGTTGAACAGCGCACTGACCTGGACAAGCTGGTCATCGAAATGGAAACCAACGGCACTATTGATCCTGAAGAAGCGATCCGCCGTGCGGCAACCATCCTGGCAGAACAACTCGAAGCTTTCGTTGACTTACGTGATGTACGTCAGCCGGAAGTGAAAGAAGAGAAACCAGAATTCGATCCGATCCTGCTGCGCCCTGTTGACGATCTGGAATTGACTGTCCGCTCTGCTAACTGCCTTAAGGCAGAAGCTATCCACTACATCGGTGATCTGGTACAGCGTACTGAGGTTGAGCTGCTTAAAACGCCTAACCTTGGTAAAAAATCTCTTACCGAGATTAAAGATGTGCTGGCTTCTCGTGGTTTGTCTCTGGGCATGCGCCTGGAAAACTGGCCGCCCGCTAGCATTGCTGATGAATAACCCGATCACAGGTTAAGGTTTCACTGAGAAGGATAAGGTCATGCGCCATCGTAAGAGTGGTCGTCAACTGAACCGCAACAGCAGCCATCGTCAGGCTATGTTCCGCAACATGGCTGGCTCTTTGGTTCGTCATGAGATCATCAAGACGACCTTGCCAAAAGCGAAAGAGCTGCGTCGTGTAGTTGAGCCGCTGATTACTCTTGCCAAGACCGACAGCGTAGCTAATCGTCGTCTGGCATTCGCCCGCACTCGTGATAACGAGATCGTGGCAAAACTGTTTAACGAGCTGGGCCCGCGTTTTGCGAGCCGTGCCGGTGGTTACACTCGTATTCTGAAGTGTGGCTTCCGCGCTGGTGACAACGCTCCGATGGCTTACATCGAGCTGGTTGATCGTCCAGAAGCTCAAGCAGAAGCTGCAGCAGAGTAATCTGCTGTATGTTGGAAAAACCGGGCTTGCCCGGTTTTTTTATGTCCGAAATTCCCCTCATCCTCTTCAAGCTTTATCCTTATGTCTTCCCTTCCGTTACTGCGGGTGAATTATGTGGCTAATAGATCAGTTGGTTGAGCAGCACATTGCCGAAGCGCAAAAGAATGGTGAACTGGATGGTCTTTCGGGTAGCGGCAAAAAGCTTGTACTGGATGACGACAGCCACGTTCCCCCCGAGCTACGTGCAGCATATCGACTGATGAAAAATTCCGGTTATCTTCCACCAGAGCTTGAAATACGGCGCGAAGCGGTCGAGCTGGACCAATTACTGGCAGGGCTTACACCCGATGATGACAGCTATGAGCAATGTGCAAAGCGGCTGGTTTTACTGGAAATGAAACTCAGGCAGGCTGGGATGAGTACTGCATTTTTACAGGGCGATTATAGCAACCGTGTCCATCGACATTTTAAAGGAGAGGAGTGATGTTTAAAATTGGTCAACTGGCCAAACTGGCCGATGTGACACCAGATACTATCCGCTACTACGAAAAGCAGCAGATGATGGATCATGAAATCCGTACTGAAGGTGGTTTTCGCCTCTACAGCGACAATGATTTACAGCGACTGAAATTTATTCGCTATGGGAGACAGCTGGGGTTTAGCCTTGAAGCAATACGAGAATTACTGTCGATCCGCGTGGATCCCGCGCATCATACCTGCGAGGAATCGAAGGGTATCGTGAAGAAACGGTTGTTGGAAGTAGAAGGGATGATTACTGAGCTACAGAATATGCAACGTTCGTTGAAAAGACTGAATGATGCGTGCTGCGGCACTTCACACAGTAGCCTCTACTGTTCGATCCTCGAAGCGCTGGAAAAAGGTGAAATTGCTGTAGTAGATTGATTTTTTATCGGGTGGGCTCTATATTCTTGCCGTTACTCATTAAGGAGCAAAAGATGTCAGGTTATCAACACAAAAAAGGTGTGATCCGCGATAATGCGATTGAAGCATTACTGCACGATCCTTTGTTTAAAGTCAGGATCGAAGTGAACCACAAGGGTAAGGGCAGCTTCCGGCGTAAAGACAAACACGCTAAAAAGGGTAACTGGGAGGCCAGTGGTAAAGAGAGCTTTACCACTGGCCTTCTGATTTTCTGGGCATAAAAAAACCGCCGTCGGCGGTTTTCTTAATAAGAAAGTCGTAATCAGGGCTGACCATTCTGCTGTTTCAGCAAATCGCGAATTTCAGTGAGAAGGGTTTCTTCGACACTGGGCTTCGGAGCGGGTTTTTCCACTTCCTTTTTCTTATGCAGTTTGTTCATCAGCTTGATAGCCATAAAGATGGCGAACGCGACGATAACAAAATCAAACACGGTCTGAATAAAAATACCGTACTGCATTACGACCGCGGGTGTATCGCCAACCGCAGGCTTAAGTACCCAGGCGAACGATTTGAAGTCCACTCCCCCGATTAAAAGACCCAGCGGTGGCATAATGATGTTTGCCACCAGTGAGGAAACAATTTTACCGAATGCCGCACCAATAATGACACCAACTGCCAGGTCGACAACATTGCCGCGCATGGCGAAATCACGAAACTCTTTGAATAAACTCATTGTTCTCTCCAATCCTTTACCAGATGATAAGTCTAACAAACGATCCCGTTTTTACCAGAATGAAGCGGAAAAATTTAAGCCGCCACCCCGGAGGGGGTGACAGTGAGAAGGCCGCTCGAACTGTCAGAGGAAAAAGGGACTAGGCTGAAAGAGCCTTTCAACATCTCCCACAAACTTTTTGTCCGTAAGGAACATGATAACGTGATCTCCCTGCTCAATGCGCAGGTTGTTATTGGCGATCATGACGTCATCGCCACGCACAACCGCGCCAATTAGCGTACCGGGAGGCAGTTTAATATCGTTGATTTCCCGCCCTACAACCCGGGAGGTTGTCTCATCGCCGTGAGCAATCGCCTCAATGGCTTCTGCTACGCCACGGCGCAGCGATGATACCCCGACAATATCAGCCTTACGCACATGCCCTAATAACGCCGAGATTGTTGCCTGCTGCGGGGATATAGCGATATCTATGACGCTACCCTGAACCAGATCGACATAGGCCTTACGCTGGATCAGTACCATCACCTTTTTGGCCCCCATCTTTTTAGCCAGCATCGCTGACATAATGTTGGCTTCATCATCATTAGTGATCGCGATAAAAAGATCGATCTGATCGATGTGTTCCTCGGCAAGCAGTTCCTGATCGGACGCATCTCCGTAAAACACAATGGTATTCTGTAAGAGTTCAGCCAGCTCGGCCGCGCGTTGCTGATCGCGTTCAATCAGTTTTACGCTGTAATTTTTCTCAAGACGCAGGGCTAAACCGGAACCTATATTACCCCCGCCTACGATCATAATGCGCTTATAAGGCTTCTCCAGCCGCTGATACTCGCTCATCACCGCTCTGATATGCTGGCTGGCCGCAATGAAGAATACTTCATCCCCGGCTTCAACGATGGTTGAACCCTGAGGGCGAATGGGCCTGTCCTGGCGGAAAATCGCCGCCACACGCGTATCTATATGCGGCATATGATCGCGCATGACGGAAAGTGCATTCCCTACCAGGGGCCCACCGTAATACGCTTTGACTACCGCAAGGCTGACTTTGCCCTCAGCGAAATTTACCACCTGCAGTGCACCGGGATACTCGATTAGGCGGTAAATATTATCAATAACCAGCTGTTCGGGAGAGATCAGATGATCAATTGGCACCGCTTCAGGAATGAAAAGCTTATCTGCATCACGGATATAATCCGGCGCACGTATGCGGGCGATGCGGTTTGGGGTATTAAACAGAGAATAGGCAACCTGGCAGGCGACCATATTCGTTTCATCAGAATTGGTTACTGCCACCAGCATATCAGCATCTTCCGCGCCAGCTTCACGCAGTACGCGCGGATGAGAACCATGACCCTGAACCACCCGCAGGTCGTACTTATCCTGTAGCTGGCGAAGGCGAATCGCATTAGTGTCTACGACCGTGATATCGTTATTTTCGCCTACCAGGTTTTCAGCGAGGGTACCACCCACCTGACCAGCGCCAAGAATGATTATTTTCATTATGCTTCAGTCTGATTGTTGGGGCCATTAAGGGCCACGTGGAATATCGCATGGCCCAACGTTTATTTCTTTATTAACTTCGCATAGTAGAAGCCATCGCCACCGGCTGGATCGGGGAAAACTTGCCGACCCGCTAAGGTGGTATCGCCAATCTCAATATGCACAGCATCATTATGTCGCGTCATAAATGCGGCGATCTGCAAGTGGTTCTCTTCCGGCAATACTGAACAGGTGGCATAAAGTAGAGTGCCACTGGTTTTGAGATGTGGCCAGATGGCATCCAGAATATTTGCCTGCAATGCTACGAGCTCTGCGATATCACGGTCACGACGTAACCATTTAATGTCAGGATGACGTCGTATTACGCCGGTGGCAGAGCAGGGCGCATCAAGCAGAATGCGGTCAAACTGGGTTTCTCCGCACCATTCTGCCGGTGTTCTGCCATCGCCGACTTTAACGTCGGCTGACAAATTAAGTCGCTGAAGATTTTCACTGATACGGGAAAGCCGCTGGGCATCAACATCCACAGCCAACACGGTTGCCTGTGGTGCCGCTTCGAGGATATGGGTCGTTTTTCCGCCAGGTGCAGCACACAGATCCAGAATCGATTCACCATTCTGTGGATCCAGCAGTGATACACAGCCCTGGGCTGAAGCATCCTGAACCGTCACCCATCCCCCGGCGAAGCCCGGCAGCTGGCTTACACCACAGGGGACTTCAAGCCTCAGCGCGTCGGGGTGCTCAGGATGCGGGACAGCGCTTTTACCCGCATCCTGTAGAAGAGAGAGCCAGGCATCACGGGTATGATGCTGCCGGTTAACCCGCAGCCACATAGGCGGTCGCTGGTTATTAGCGTCAACAATCTGACGCCATCGATCGGGCCATGCCAGTTGTAGCCTCGTCAGCAGCCATTTAGGATGGAGGTGGTTACGCTCATCGCTATTCATTGCCTCAGTGAGGGCTTCCTGCTGGCGCAGGAACTGACGCAGCACGCCGTTAATAACCCCTTTAAACTGCTGGCGTTTCAGAGCGACGGCACCTTCCACCGTTTCAGCCAGCGCGGCGTGGGCAGGTATACGAGTAAATATCAGCTGATAAAGCCCAACCATAATCAAAAAATGTATGGTGCGTTGTTTTCCTGTTAAAGGTCGCTCCATTAGCTGGCCGATCAGCCACTCAAGCTGAGGAAGCGTACGCAACACGCCATAACAGAGCTCCTGAAGCAGAGCGCCATCTTTTTCCGCAAGGGACTTCTGGGCAGCGGGCAGTACATTGCTCAGGGACTGCCCCTGCTCGACCACTTTCTCAATGGTCTGGGCAGCAACGCTGCGCAAATTAGTCATTTTTTTCATAAGGGATCGCAAGTCAAAATCAGCCCGACATAAAGCCGGGCGATGTATCAGGCAAGGATATTGCCCGGAATGAACCAGTCACGGCGGGAATTGAGGAGATCCTGAACCGGCATGGCTTTTTTACCCGCAGGCTGGAGCTCTTCGATATTCAGTACGCCGTCTGCCGTTGCAACCTGAATACCCCTTTTATCAGCCTGGACTATCTCACCAGCCTGTTTATCCACGTGCGGCAGAACCGATGCTTTCCATACTTTCACCGGTTGCTCGTCAACGACAAAATAACTGACTGGCCATGGATTAAAGGCGCGAATGCAGCGTTCAAGCTGTGACGCAGATAGCGACCAGTCCAGCCTGGCTTCTTCTTTACTCAGTTTTTCTGCGTAGCTAACCAGTGCTTCGTTCTGCACCTCAGGAACGGCCGTTCCGCTGGCGAGCTGCGCGAGGGTATCCAACATGCCCTTAGGACCCAGGTCAGCGAGCTTGTTGTACAGCGAGGCGCTGGTATCCTCAGGCTCAATCGGACAGGAGAGCTTACGCAGCATATCGCCGGTATCCAGGCCGACGTCCATTTGCATAATAGTGACGCCGGTTTCACTGTCCCCTGCCCACAATGAACGCTGAATAGGCGCCGCGCCGCGCCATTTGGGAAGGAGTGAGCCATGCACGTTTATGCAGCCCAGACGAGGCATTGCCAGCACCGCCTCCGGTAAAATCAGGCCGTAGGCGACCACGACCATAACATCAGCATGAAGCTGGGCAACCCATTGCTGATTCTCTTCGGGACGCAGTGATTTAGGCTGGAAAACAGGCAGACCATGCTGCTCTGCAAGCTGTTTAACCGGACTGGCCGTGAGCTTATTGCCACGCCCGGCAGGGCGGTCCGGCTGGGTGAAAACACCCACTACGTTGTGGCCGGATGACAGTAGCGCAGCAAGATGGCGCGCGGCAAAATCGGGTGTTCCGGCAAAAATAATTTTCAGGGAGTCAGACACGCTCTTACCTTTTAATGGCACGGGTTAATCACGCGCGCTCTGGCGATAAAGTTTTTCCAGTTTCTGACGGATACGCTGGCGCTTCATTGGCGACAGATAATCAATAAACAGTTTGCCGACCAGATGATCCATCTCGTGCTGGATACAAATCGCAAGCAGGTCATCCGCTTCAAGCTCGAAGCTAATGCCTTCACGGTTCAAAGCGCGTATTTTTACCTTCTCGGCGCGGGGAACCAGCGCGCGCTGCTCAGGAATAGAAAGACATCCCTCTTCAATACCTGTTTCGCCGCTCTTTTCAAGCATTTCCGGGTTAATCAACACCAGGCGCTCATCACGATTCTCAGAAACATCGATAACAATAATACGCTGATGGATATCAACCTGGGTGGCAGCCAGACCAATGCCTTCCTCGGCGTACATCGTTTCGAACATATCATCCACGATACGCTGGACATTAGCATCGACTTCTTTAACGGGTTTCGCGACGGTGCGTAGGCGCTCGTCAGGAAAATGTAATACCTGTAAAACTGACATAACTTTCCAGATCTGTGTTCAAGGGATTAGATGTTTATAACTCTTATTGTAGACATTTCAGGGCATGATTGACAGCATTCCTGCTCGGTTAGGGAGGGGCTGAGAGGCCTCTGACAAGGATGTAGCAATGACACCCATGGAGATTTGGTTACGCCTCTCGTGCGTTAAGGGTTTACCACGTCAGCACTGTCAGCAGATTGTTGAAATGTTGCTTCTCCAGCCAGCGGTAACAGAGAGGGAATTGGGCTTAATCGGTTTTTCGCCAGTGCAAAAGGAAGCCTTCCTTTATTATGACCGTACCATTATTTCTGAAGCCCTTAACTGGCTTGAGCAGCCCCAACGCTATTTTATTACCTGTGCCAGTCCACTCTATCCTGAGCGGTTAAGGCAGATAGCCGACTTCCCGACGATACTCTTCGTTGAAGGCGACCCAGGGCTCCTTTCAACGCCGCAAATTGCGATTGTGGGTAGCCGTAACTGCTCGCCTTATGGCAGATGTTGGGGAACCTGTTTCGCTCAGGCGCTCGCATTAAGCGGCCTGACTATTACCAGCGGCCTGGCGCTGGGTATCGACAGCGTGGCTCATCGCGCTACGCTGGAGGTCAAAGGCAAAACGCTTGCCGTCTTAGGCAGCGGGCTGAAATGTATCTATCCCCGCCGTCATGCTCAACTGGCTAAAGATATTATCGCGGGAGGGGGAGCGCTGGTGTCTGAATTCCCTTTATCCGCGCGCCCCATGCCTTACCATTTCCCACAGCGCAACAGAATTATCAGCGGGCTCAGCCTCGGGGTATTAGTCGTCGAAGCATGTATGAAGAGTGGTTCTCTGGTTACGGCACGACTGGCGTTAGAACAAAATCGGGAAATCTTCGCATTACCGGGTGCTATTGGTAACCCGGGCAGTGAAGGCACGAACTGGCTCATTCAGCAGGGCGCACTGTTAACTGCTCATCCCAATACTATTCTTGAACAACTCAATAGTGAACTGGACTGGTTACCCGACCCTCAACCAACATATTCTGCCGACGAGGGTAATACGGCATTGCCATTTGCCGATGTGTTGACTAACGTAGGAGATGAGGTTACACCTGTTGACGTCGTCGCTGAACGTGCCGGCCAACCTGTGCCAGCCATCGTAGCTAAGCTGCTTGAGTTGGAGTTAGCAGGGTGGATCGCAGCTGTACCCGGCGGCTATGTCCGATTGAGGAGGGCAAGCCATGTTCGACGTACTAATGTACTTATTTGAAACGTATATCCATAGCGAAGCAGAAATGCGCGTTGATCAGGATAAATTGACAGACGATTTGACCGATGCAGGTTTTCATCGTGAAGACATTTATAATGCGTTGAACTGGTTGGAAAAGCTTGCAGATTATCAGGACGGCTTAGTTGCGCCAATTCTGCTCGCGACCGATCCGCTGTCTATGCGTATCTACACCGATGAAGAGAGCCAGCGTTTAGATGCCAACTGCCGGGGTTTTATTTTGTTCCTGGAGCAAATACAGGTACTTAATCTTGAAACCCGCGAAATGGTTATCGAACGTATAATGGCGCTGGATACACTTGAGTTTGATCTTGAGGATCTCAAATGGGTTGTATTGATGGTGCTGTTTAACATCCCTGGATGTGAAAACGCTTATCAAAAGGTGGAAGAACTTCTTTTCGACGTCAATGAAGGAATTGTGCACTAGGAGCTTCTCCGGTGTTTTAAAACTATGAATAAAACAGCGCTTTTCGCTGTGCGAAAAAATGAACCCTGCCCCCAATGTGGGGCAGAACTGGTTATTCGCTCCGGGAAACATGGCGCTTTTCTTGGATGCGCTCATTATCCCGAGTGTGACTACGTACGCCCTTTAAAAAAACAGGCTGAAGGGCACGTGGTAAAAGTGCTTGAGGGACAATACTGTCCAGCGTGTCACGAAGAGCTTGCGCTGCGCCAGGGACGCTACGGAATGTTTATTGCCTGCAGCCGTTACCCCCAGTGTGAGCATACTGAACTTATTGATAAGCCCGATGAAACTTCAATTAAGTGTCCTCAGTGCCAGCAGGGTCATCTGGTTCAGCGTCGATCGCGGTATGGGAAAACCTTTCACGCCTGCGATCGTTACCCTGACTGCCAGTTTTCGCTGAATGCCACGCCGGTAGAGGGGGAGTGTGAAGTGTGTCATTTTCCACTGTTAGTTGAGAAAAAGACGACGCAGGGGGTAAAACGCTTTTGCGCCAGTAAAGTTTGTGGAAAGCCAGTAACAGCAGGTACAAGCAGTGACGAATAATGTTTTAACTGAATCAGCGATCCTGTGTCTTGAGCGGCTACGTAAGGGGACCGTTATCGCCTATCCCACTGAAGCAGTATTTGGTCTGGGGTGCGATCCCGATAGCGAATCTGCGGTGGCGCAGCTTCTACGCTTAAAGAAGCGCCCTGTGGAAAAGGGGCTTATCCTGATTGCCGCTGATTATCACCAGCTCCAGCCCTATATTGATGATGCGCAGCTTTCTGTGGCGCAAAAAGAGAGAATGTTCGCGAGCTGGCCAGGACCGGTAACCTGGGTTGTTCCCGCTAGTTCTGATACGCCTGCGTGGCTGACAGGACGTTTTGAGTCTCTTGCCATTCGGGTCAGCGATCATCCCCTTGTTCAGCAAATTTGCCGGAACTTTGGTAAACCCCTGGTATCGACCAGTGCGAACCTATCGGGCTTTCCGCCCTGTCGGACGGCTGCTGAAGTCGGCGAGCAGTTTGGTGTAGATTTTCCCGTTCTGTCAGGGGAAACCGGAGGGCGACTTAATCCTTCAGAAATTCGCGATGTCTTAACCGGCGAACTCATTCGTCACGGGTAACGTTATATGAAGCAGAATTTTACCGTTTTCGGTAATCCGATTAGCCACAGTAAATCACCGCGAATTCATCAGCTCTTTGCCGAACAGACAGGTCGTGACCATGCATATGGCTCCACGCATACCCCCCTGGATGGTTTTACCCACACTCTAAATGATTTCATCGTGCGTGGAGGAAAGGGGGCGAACGTAACCCTGCCTTTTAAAGAACAGGCGTATGAACTGGCTGGAGAACTTACGGAGCGTGCTGCGCTTGCGGGCGCGGTCAATACCCTAAAGTTACTGGAGGATGGACGGCTGCTGGGGGATAACACGGACGGTATTGGGCTTCTGGCAGATCTACAACGGCAAGATCTGATCAAGTCTACGGATCGGATCCTGCTGATTGGGGCGGGTGGCGCTGCGCGTGGCGCAATACTTCCCCTTCTCTCCTGGGGTTGTTCGCTAACGATTACTAATCGCACCGCCTCAAAAGCTCAGGCGCTTGCAGAGGTTTTTGAGCATACCGGCGGGGTTATATGGAGCGACATAGAGACGCTGCAGGATAAACACTTCGATCTGATTATTAATGCGACTTCAAGCGGAATTGGCGGTGATATTCCCGCGTTGCCTTCTTCACTCATTTCGGTGCAAACGCGCTGCTATGACATGTTCTATCAAACGGGCGATACGCCCTTTATTCGCTGGTGTCGGCAGCATGGCGCAAGTCAGTTAGCAGATGGTCTGGGAATGCTGGTGGGGCAGGCGGCTCACTCCTTTCTTTTATGGCATGGAGAAATGCCGGATATCGAGCCGGTAATCGCCGTGCTCAGAGCGGAACTTCAGGAATGAATCAGGCTATTCAGTTCCCCGACCGCGAAGAGTGGAATGAAGACATAAAGGCCATTTGCTTTCCAGCTATGGTAAATGGCCTGATGATGGTGTGCGCAATAAGCGGCGAATCTTTGCTTCGCCGTTTTGGTGATGGGCAACCTGCGCACGTTAGCTTTAGTCTTCACCGCTGGGATCTTGAGGAAGAAGCCGAGCAGCTTATAAAAGAAGGATCGGAAGACGATCAGGGTTGGTTCTGGCTATCCTGAGTGAGATAGTCATTTTTCCAACGGACATAATTACCTGAAGAGTAGAGCAGACCGGCGATCTCTGATTCCGTAAGTGGTCGCACCTGCCTGACCGGGCTGCCTAAATAGAGGAAACCGCTTTGCAAACGCTTTCCTGGTGACACCAGCGTTCCCGCACCTATGATCACATCACTTTCAATGATGGCACCATCCAGCAAAATTGACCCCATTCCGACCAAAACCCTGTCGCCGATTGTACAGCCGTGCAGCATCGCTTTATGGCCAATCGTGACATCTTCCCCAATGATTAAAGGAAAACCTTCAGGATCGGTTGAAGAACGATGAGTGACATGCAGTATGCTGCCATCCTGAATGTTACTTCGTTTGCCAATATGAACGCGGTTAACGTCGCCGCGGATAGCAACCAGTGGCCAGACACTAACATCATCCTCCAGCCTTACATCTCCAATCACTATGCTTGAATCGTCGACCATTACCCGCTGACCAGTCTGGGGAAAGGTATTTTTATAGGGTCTCAGTTTTGCGGACATGGCTGTCTCTCTTAAAAGAAGGTAACCGAAGCGTAACGCCGTAAACTCTTTACAGGCAATGACTGCTAATAAATATGAAGTATTTTTGTGCGGATCGTCTTAGATCTGCGCGAAAGGAGTGAAAATTCAGCGGGCGATAAGAAAGATCGAAAAAAGGCTTGTGCTCTCAGACGGGATCCCTATAATGCGCCTCCATCGACACGGAACAACGGCTTACAGGCCGCCGGGTTGAGAGGGTCAGGAAGCTGAACCGCCGGAGAAAAACTTCCCAAAAAGAAGTTGACTCTGAAGGAGGAAAGCGTAATATACGCCACCTCGCAGCAGGCCGCCAAGGCGCCAGCCGCACCGCTCTTTAACAATTTATCAGACAATCTGTGTGGGCACTCGCAGGATTGATATCAGCGCCGCAAGGTGCAAAAAAATATCAAGTCTTAAGAGTGAACACATAATGAAATTCATTATGACGTTTTACACTTGAGCATCGCTTCACTTGTTGAAGCAAATCGAACTTTTAAATTGAAGAGTTTGATCATGGCTCAGATTGAACGCTGGCGGCAGGCCTAACACATGCAAGTCGAACGGTAGCACAGGAGAGCTTGCTCTCTGGGTGACGAGTGGCGGACGGGTGAGTAATGTCTGGGAAACTGCCCGATGGAGGGGGATAACTACTGGAAACGGTAGCTAATACCGCATAACGTCTACGGACCAAAGTGGGGGACCTTCGGGCCTCACACCATCGGATGTGCCCAGATGGGATTAGCTTGTTGGTGAGGTAATGGCTCACCAAGGCGACGATCCCTAGCTGGTCTGAGAGGATGACCAGCCACACTGGAACTGAGACACGGTCCAGACTCCTACGGGAGGCAGCAGTGGGGAATATTGCACAATGGGCGCAAGCCTGATGCAGCCATGCCGCGTGTATGAAGAAGGCCTTCGGGTTGTAAAGTACTTTCAGCGGGGAGGAAGGGAGTGAGGTTAATAACCTCGTTCATTGACGTTACCCGCAGAAGAAGCACCGGCTAACTCCGTGCCAGCAGCCGCGGTAATACGGAGGGTGCAAGCGTTAATCGGAATTACTGGGCGTAAAGCGCACGCAGGCGGTCTGTCAAGTCGGATGTGAAATCCCCGGGCTCAACCCGGGAACTGCATTCGAAACTGGCAGGCTAGAGTCTTGTAGAGGGGGGTAGAATTCCAGGTGTAGCGGTGAAATGCGTAGAGATCTGGAGGAATACCGGTGGCGAAGGCGGCCCCCTGGACAAAGACTGACGCTCAGGTGCGAAAGCGTGGGGAGCAAACAGGATTAGATACCCTGGTAGTCCACGCCGTAAACGATGTCGACTTGGAGGTTGTTCCCTTGAGGAGTGGCTTCCGGAGCTAACGCGTTAAGTCGACCGCCTGGGGAGTACGGCCGCAAGGTTAAAACTCAAATGAATTGACGGGGGCCCGCACAAGCGGTGGAGCATGTGGTTTAATTCGATGCAACGCGAAGAACCTTACCTGCTCTTGACATCCACGGAATTTGGCAGAGATGCCTTAGTGCCTTCGGGAACCGTGAGACAGGTGCTGCATGGCTGTCGTCAGCTCGTGTTGTGAAATGTTGGGTTAAGTCCCGCAACGAGCGCAACCCTTATCCTTTGTTGCCAGCGATTCGGTCGGGAACTCAAAGGAGACTGCCGGTGATAAACCGGAGGAAGGTGGGGATGACGTCAAGTCATCATGGCCCTTACGAGCAGGGCTACACACGTGCTACAATGGCGCATACAAAGAGAAGCGACCTCGCGAGAGCAAGCGGACCTCACAAAGTGCGTCGTAGTCCGGATCGGAGTCTGCAACTCGACTCCGTGAAGTCGGAATCGCTAGTAATCGTGGATCAGAATGCCACGGTGAATACGTTCCCGGGCCTTGTACACACCGCCCGTCACACCATGGGAGTGGGTTGCAAAAGAAGTAGGTAGCTTAACCTTCGGGAGGGCGCTTACCACTTTGTGATTCATGACTGGGGTGAAGTCGTAACAAGGTAACCGTAGGGGAACCTGCGGTTGGATCACCTCCTTACCTGAAGATACTTTCCCGCGTAGTGTCCACAACAGATTGTCTGATAGAAGTAATGAGCAACAGTACAGAGTCCCCATCGTCTAGAGGCCCAGGACACTGCCCTTTCACGGCTGTAACAGGGGTTCGAATCCCCTTGGGGACGCCATCTCCTGATAATGAGTGAAAGACATTATCAACCGTATCTCAAAGCTGATTCTGCCTGATGGCGAGTCATGTTTGAGATAACTGCTCTTTAATAATCCGGAACAAGCTGAAAATTGAAACGACGTATCGTTTTCATTCTCCGTAATAAGAATGAAATAACACGATATGGTCGGGTCTCTCAAATGCTTACTCCTCAGAAAGCTGAGGGCTGAGTGAACGGCTGAAATGCAAGGCGCCCGGCGCACAGCAACGCGGAGTGGACTTTATGTCCATGAGCAGTTGCGAGCACCGGAGCAACGCCGCAGTTCAGACGGGTCACGCAGCCAGAATCTTCTGGGTTGTGAGGTTAAGTGACTAAGCGTACACGGTGGATGCCCTGGCAGTCAGAGGCGATGAAGGGCGTGCTAATCTGCGATAAGCGCCGGTAAGGTGATATGAACCGCAACAACCGGCGATACCCGAATGGGGAAACCCAGTGTGTTTCGACACACTATCGCAACATGAATACATAGTGTTGCGAGGCGAACCGGGGGAACTGAAACATCTAAGTACCCCGAGGAAAAGAAATCAACCGAGATTCCCCCAGTAGCGGCGAGCGAACGGGGAGGAGCCCAGAACCTGAATCAGTTTGTGCATCAGTGGAAGCGTCTGGAAAGTCGCAGGGTACAGGGTGACACTCCCGTACACAAAGATGCACTTGCTGTGAGTTCGAAGAGTAGGGCGGGACACGTGATATCCTGTCTGAATATGGGGGGACCATCCTCCAAGGCTAAATACTCCTGACTGACCGATAGTGAACCAGTACCGTGAGGGAAAGGCGAAAAGAACCCCGGCGAGGGGAGTGAAACAGAACCTGAAACCGTGTACGTACAAGCAGTGGGAGCACCTTCGTGGTGTGACTGCGTACCTTTTGTATAATGGGTCAGCGACTTATATTCTGTAGCAAGGTTAACCGTATAGGGGAGCCGCAGGGAAACCGAGTCTTAACTGGGCGTTAAGTTGCAGGGTATAGACCCGAAACCCGGTGATCTAGCCATGGGCAGGTTGAAGGTTGGGTAACACTAACTGGAGGACCGAACCGACTAATGTTGAAAAATTAGCGGATGACCTGTGGCTGGGGGTGAAAGGCCAATCAAACCGGGAGATAGCTGGTTCTCCCCGAAAGCTATTTAGGTAGCGCCTCGTGAACTCATCTCCGGGGGTAGAGCACTGTTTCGGCTAGGGGGCCATCCCGGCTTACCAACCCGATGCAAACTGCGAATACCGGAGAATGTTATCACGGGAGACACACGGCGGGTGCTAACGTCCGTCGTGAAGAGGGAAACAACCCAGACCGCCAGCTAAGGTCCCAAAGTCATGGTTAAGTGGGAAACGATGTGGGAAGGCACAGACAGCCAGGATGTTGGCTTAGAAGCAGCCATCATTTAAAGAAAGCGTAATAGCTCACTGGTCGAGTCGGCCTGCGCGGAAGATGTAACGGGGCTAAACCATGCACCGAAGCTGCGGCAGCGACACTTACGTGTTGTTGGGTAGGGGAGCGTTCTGTAAGCCGTTGAAGGTGGACTGTGAGGTCTGCTGGAGGTATCAGAAGTGCGAATGCTGACATGAGTAACGATAAAGCGGGTGAAAAGCCCGCTCGCCGGAAGACCAAGGGTTCCTGTCCAACGTTAATCGGGGCAGGGTGAGTCGACCCCTAAGGCGAGGCCGAAAGGCGTAGTCGATGGGAAACAGGTTAATATTCCTGTACTCGGTGTTACTGCGAAGGGGGGACGGAGAAGGCTATGTTAGCCGGGCGACGGTTGTCCCGGTTTAAGCGTGTAGGCTGGTGTTCCAGGTAAATCCGGAATGCCTTAAGGCTGAGGCGTGATGACGAGGCACCACGGTGCTGAAGTAACAAATGCCCTGCTTCCAGGAAAAGCCTCTAAGCATCAGGTAACAACGAATCGTACCCCAAACCGACACAGGTGGTCAGGTAGAGAATACCAAGGCGCTTGAGAGAACTCGGGTGAAGGAACTAGGCAAAATGGTGCCGTAACTTCGGGAGAAGGCACGCTGGTGTGTAGGTGAAGCGACTTGCTCGCGGAGCTGAAGCCAGTCGAAGATACCAGCTGGCTGCAACTGTTTATTAAAAACACAGCACTGTGCAAACACGAAAGTGGACGTATACGGTGTGACGCCTGCCCGGTGCCGGAAGGTTAATTGATGGGGTTATCGCAAGAGAAGCTCCTGATCGAAGCCCCGGTAAACGGCGGCCGTAACTATAACGGTCCTAAGGTAGCGAAATTCCTTGTCGGGTAAGTTCCGACCTGCACGAATGGCGTAATGATGGCCAGGCTGTCTCCACCCGAGACTCAGTGAAATTGAACTCGCTGTGAAGATGCAGTGTACCCGCGGCAAGACGGAAAGACCCCGTGAACCTTTACTACAGCTTGACACTGAACATTGAGCCTTGATGTGTAGGATAGGTGGGAGGCTTTGAAGCGTGGACGCCAGTCTGCGTGGAGCCAACCTTGAAATACCACCCTTTAACGTTTGATGTTCTAACCTGGCGCCATAATCTGGCGTGGGGACAGTGTCTGGTGGGTAGTTTGACTGGGGCGGTCTCCTCCTAAAGAGTAACGGAGGAGCACGAAGGTCAGCTAATCACGGTCGGACATCGTGAGGTTAGTGCAATGGCATAAGCTGGCTTGACTGCGAGAGTGACGGCTCGGGCAGGTGCGAAAGCAGGTCATAGTGATCCGGTGGTTCTGAATGGAAGGGCCATCGCTCAACGGATAAAAGGTACTCCGGGGATAACAGGCTGATACCGCCCAAGAGTTCATATCGACGGCGGTGTTTGGCACCTCGATGTCGGCTCATCACATCCTGGGGCTGAAGTAGGTCCCAAGGGTACGGCTGTTCGCCGTTTAAAGTGGTACGCGAGCTGGGTTTAGAACGTCGTGAGACAGTTCGGTCCCTATCTGCCGTGGGCGCTGGAAGATTGAGAGGGGTTGCTCCTAGTACGAGAGGACCGGAGTGAACGCACCACTGGTGTTCGGGTTGTCATGCCAATGGCATTGCCCGGTAGCTAAGTGCGGAAAAGATAAGCGCTGAAAGCATCTAAGCGCGAAACTTGCCTCGAGATGAATCTTCCCTGACCCTTTAAGGGTCCTGAAGGGACGTTGAAGACTACGACGTTGATAGGCCGGGTGTGTAAGCGCAGCGATGCGTTGAGCTAACCGGTACTAATGACCCGTGAGGCTTAACCTTACAACACCAGAAGCGTTCTGGTGAGTGTTGAGAGACAGAAAGACAATTTTCAGCTTATCCGGAAAGAATTAAGCTGTTCTGCATATTACGCATGCGGGACAGAGCAGGAGATTTTATCTGCCCTGCGGACCTTATTCCGCGGAGTGTGATTTAAAAGATTAGCGGGAACGAAAGAGTTTGTGCTGAAGCAGTGCGGCAAACGCAGCGAAGGAAGGAGCATACTGAAGTATGTGACCGAGTTTGCAGGTGCGGCCAGTGCAGCAGCAGCGCAAAATATTCGTTCCGTGCACCAAGATTTGCCTGGCGGCTGTAGCGCGGTGGTCCCACCTGACCCCATGCCGAACTCAGAAGTGAAACGCCGTAGCGCCGATGGTAGTGTGGGGTCTCCCCATGCGAGAGTAGGGAACTGCCAGGCATCAAATAAAGCGATAACCCTGACCTCACGGTCAGGGTTTTTTGCGTTATGGAGCCGGGAAATTATTCGGCCGGAGTCAGGATTAAGCGTCCGGGGGCCGGGAAGTGCGCTCACAGTCAGGATTATGCGTCCAGGGGCCGGGAATTGCGCTCAGGATCAGGATTACAGCATTCAGGCCCCGCTCGCGGTCATGACTGTTACGTGCTGGTCTGTAAATCAGCCCGTAACCTTCACTCAGTACCGGCAGCGCGGCGCTGTTTTTTCAGCCACCGAGCAATAAAATCCACCACGGTATCCACCGCATTCAGATCCAGCAGTGGCACCCGGTACCCCCATACGCTTTCGCCCAGAAATTCTCAGGGAGGGTGAGCAGGGCCGATGGAAACATACATCACCCCCCATGAATAGCCCGATAACCCCCTGATAAAGACGGGCAAAAGTGCGTTCTGACCGTTGATTCGCGAAGTATCCCTGTACTGCGCCTGCCTTACAACCTCGCTACAATCGCTGGAGGTCATCTTATCCTTCATGTATGAACAAACCAATTTTATTCGTACCACACAACAGGACTATATTGTCCTCAGCCAGCCCGTTATATCGGATTCTGCTTCTGCTTCTGCTACCTCACAATCTCTTATATCCACCATTTGGCCAGACTCATTGAATGGTCGTAATGCACGTAAAATAGTTAGCCTGTCCCAGTACTTCAGCCAGAAACCGAGTCCCGACATGATAATTTCTCTCTGAGCGCAGGCGGTGTCGATGAAAAAAAATCGTTTACCGAATAATGAATTCCTTTGTCATCAAACAGGCTGAGCTGCGAACATGTATGCTGGCCGTCAGCCGTAAGCTGATTATCTCTGACGCCACCTCTCCAGGCGGCATAAGACATACGGTGGGTTTTCACGTATCAAACTGAAGCAGAGCGTGCCCACAGATAGGGTTGCCAGACAATCACAAGCGCGTTATAGAGTGATGGTAACTATCTATAGATAGGAATACAGAGCAGGAGAGAAGTAAAAGGAAGGAGATAAAGGGAGCAAGCGATAAGGGGAGAAAGAGAGAAGGAACATTGAGCCAGCTAAGCGGCTGGCTCAGGCCATAAAAGACAAATCAATACAGTGACGTAGTACCGGCTGGGCGCGTTTTGAAACGGCGATGCAGCCACATGTACTGATTAGGAGCACGCATAATTTCACGCTCAATGACTTTGTTCATATAAGCAGCGGAGCGCTGCTCATCTTCAATCGGATAATCCTTGAGTTCCGGTTGGATAACCAGCTCGTAACCGCCACCGTCTTCATTGCGGATCAGCACCACGGTTATCATTGCGGGCTTCGCCATACGGGCTATCATCCATGTACCACTGGTCGTTGCGGCTTCAGGCACGGCAAACAGCGGGGCGAATACGCTGCCTTTTGGGCCATAGTCCTGGTCAGGCGCAAACCAGACGGCTTCTCCCTGCTTCAGTGCATGCACCATGCCTCGCAGGTCACGACGGTTGATCATCGCCTTATTAGAGCGCATGCGTCCTTTGGTCTGAACCCATTCCATCAGCTTGTTATTGTGCGGACGATACATAGCCATCATCGGCTGGCACAGGCCCATTGCCCGGCCACCCAGCTCAAGTGACATAAAATGCACGCCGATTATCAGCGCCCCACGCCCGTCCTGTTGAGCTTCGCGAAGATTATGCAGGCCGTTGACTTTGAACCAGCGGCGAACGCGGCGATCGGACCAGAACCAGGCCATGCCCGTCTCCAGCAGACCCATACCGAGTGATTCGAAGTTCTTTACGATACGCTTTTCAAGCTGATCCGCGGGCATATCAGGGAAGCAGAGTTCCAGATTACGTCGGGTAATACGAATGCGGCGCTTAAGAAAGCGCATAGAAGTGCGGCCCATCCACGTACCCAGCTTCTCGAGGAAAGGGAAGGGCAACTGAACAAGTAAAAACAGCAGTCCCAATCCGACCCACGTTACAAAATAACGAGGATGCATCAGGCCTAAGGTAAAACGAGGTGAAACCTTCATATTTCTCTCTTTTAGCGTACAAGGGGGGGTAGCGCCAAAAGATATACATCACCAGCGATACACTAATTTGGACAACTGTATCGTCAGGAAGTTAGTTCGGCAAACGGCACTTTACACAAACAAGACAATTCTGAGGAAGATTAACCCATAAAAAAGGCGCTAACAGTAAGGTAGCGCCTTGATGACAATAAACCCGACTTAGTTCATGCCGTATTTTTTCAGTTTTTTACGCAGCGTACCGCGGTTGATACCCATCATCAGGGCTGCACGTGTCTGGTTGCCACGGGTGTATTGCATCACCATGTCCAACAGTGGCTGTTCTACTTCAGCCAGTACCAGCTCATACAGGTCATTCACATCCTGACCATTCAGTTGAGCAAAATAGTTCTTCAGTGCCTGTTTGACCGAATCACGAAGTGGCTTTTGAGTCACCTGATCCTGTGAGTTCACGGTGGAAACGGTCAGTACGTCAGAATTTACGCGTTGTTCGAACATAGTTCTGTCAGCTCTTTATTTCTATTACGCAAGATTTTCGAAGTATGCCTCCAACGCCTCCAGCTGTTCGCTGGCATCCTCAATGGCGTTGAATGTGCGCCGAAACTGGTCGTTTGGGGCGTGCTCCTGGAGATACCAGAAGACGTGCTTTCGGGCAATACGATATCCTTTGCGTTGACCATAAAAGTCATGCAGTTCCCGTAGGTGCCCGATAAGCAAGCGCTTAACTTCAGCTAATGGCATCGGTGCCAGCAGCTCCCCAGTGTCCAGATAGTGCTGGATTTCCCGGAAGATCCAAGGTCTTCCCTGAGCCGCTCGTCCTATCATCAGGGCATCAGCCCCCGTATAATCAAGAACGGCTCTGGCTTTATGCGGGTCAGTAATGTCCCCATTCGCGATAACGGGAATGGAAACGTTCTGCTTAACTGTCCGAATGCTGTCGTATTCAGCGTTGCCGTTGAACATACAGGCGCGAGTACGGCCGTGTATGGTCAAAGCCTGAATGCCACAGCGTTCAGCCAATTGGGCAATCTCTACACAGTTGCGGTTGTCTGTGTCCCAGCCGGTGCGAATTTTCAGCGTAACGGGGATATCTACTGCGTTCACCACCGCAGAGAGGATAGACTTCACCAGCTCCGGATGCTGTAACAGGGCGGATCCCGCCATCTTACGATTCACTTTCTTGGCCGGACAACCCATATTAATGTCGATAACCTGCGCGCCAGATGCAGCATTAACGCGTGCGGCTTCAGCCATATCTACCGGGTCACAACCGGCAATTTGCACGGTACGAATACCGGGCTCGTCACTGTGTACCATGCGCAGCCGGGATTTATCGCTCGCCCAAACTTCAGGGTTTGACGACAGCATCTCGGATACGGTCATACCAGCACCCATTGCATAGCAAAGAGTCCGGAAAGGCCTGTCGGTAATCCCGGCCATTGGTGCTGCAATCAGACGATTGCGAAGCTGGTGATTTCCTATGCGCATGAAAAAAAAGTGACCATTGTGTGTCCGCAAGGCGGCGTATATTACGCATTTTTTCAGTAAGATGAAAGGCCAAACTTTGAACAATTGCCTTTAACAAAGCATGGTCAGGGTGGCGCAACCGCAGAAAGATTATTTTATTGTTATATATCAATAAATTAAAAACACATGGTCAAAATGGCATCATATTATTTCTTTTTGTATGAATACCGATCCGCATAAAAAGCATCACATCTGCCTTTTACCGGCAGATGTGATGATAGAAAGCGTAAAAAGCAGTGGATCCCACCGGCAATGGGCGAAACGATTAGTGAATAACGACGCGACCGTTGAGCGGTTGTACTGGACGACTGTTTTGCTGTTCCAGCGCCGCCTCAAACGCAGCGATTTGTGCTTTGGAAGCATATACCGGGTCTTTCATCACCAGCCAGCGAACGCCTTCCGTGCAGGGCGGGGTGGTGAGAGATCCGCTAAAGCGGTAATAGTGTTTGTCGCCCGGCATTAAGTGCGCGAGTGCAAGCGGTTTAGTCAGCTTCTGCGCCTGATTAACCCGCGCGGGAAGATTATTCAAAATATCAGCGATGACAGGATTCTCTTGCCCTTCGTCAATCATTACGCCGATCACCGTCAGCTCTCCCTGGTCACTGCTGTTCACAAAGTGAATTTCAAGCGGGTAGGTCCGCCCATCAATGAGATTTTCAGACGGCGTGTGGAAATGAAACTGTTTCAGGGTAAAAGTAGTGCCATCCACCACTAAATGATCGCCATCATTGACGTCGATCTGGATGGTATGCCCATTATTAATAATGGATTTATCCTTAGCGTTAAAGGACATAGACAGGGGGGGAAGTTCACCTTTAATGGTTTTCTGTATATCAATCGGTGACTGATTAAAACCCTCCTCACAGGTGGCAAAGGCATTGTTAAGCGTACCCCATTTGTCTGGTGCACTTTCCCCGGAGTATGACCATTTACCGTGAGCGTCAGCATGAACGAAGGGGGCAGTAAGAAGTGCTAAAACTAACGCGCAGGAGTTGATTTTAAATTTCATAGTAGCAATCCAAAAAAAAGCCGCGAACAACGTCGTTCACGGCGGGATTAGAATCCTAATAACCTTGAGTTACTATTGCAATGCTCATATTGCAGGAAGGGAAGCAAACTTGATTTTGATCAATTTTTAACCTTTTGCGTGCCCGTTATTCTGCACCATTCCTCTTTTTCTGCCACAGGATCCAGGATAAACGCCTGTTCATAGGCTTCACATACGCTTTCTGCCTGACTCGCCAGTATCCCTGAAAGACCCAGATGACCCCCTGCTTGTGGCAGCACGCTAATCAGGGGCGCGAGTTCACGGAGTGGACCAGCAAGAATATTTGCGACCACCACATCGGCACTGAGGTTATCAGGCTGTTCATGCGGCAGATAAAGCGTCAGGTTATCTGATACGCCGTTGCGTTCTGCATTATCCCGGCTGGCCTGAATCGCCTGCGGATCGATATCAATCCCAATCGCCTTTGCAGCCCCCAGCTTTAATGCCGCGATTGCCAGGATACCGGAGCCGCAGCCAAAATCGATCACCGTTTTGCCCGCCAGATCCAGGCTATCAAGCCAGGAGAGACAAAGTGCCGTAGTAGGATGGGTACCCGTACCGAACGCCAGGCCAGGGTCCAGCATCACATTCACCGCGCTGGGATCGGGAACATCTCGCCAGCTTGGGCAGATCCACAGGCGTTGGCCAAAGCGCATAGGATGGAAATTTGCCATCCATTCACGTTCCCAGTCTTTATCTTCGATCTGTTCAATTTTATGCAAAAAGTTCGCGCCCAGTAGCGGATGCTGTGATAAGCCCGCGATCACGTTCTGCATTTCAGTTTCGGCATCAAACAGACCAATGACGTCAGTATCGCCCCACAGACGGGTTTCCCCGGGAAGGGGTTCAAATACCGGATTATCGTGAGTATCCTGAAAGGTTACTGATACGGCGCCATTCTCGAGCAGCGCATCGCCCATCTCTTCAGCCTGAGCGCCGGTGGTGTTGATTTTCATTTGTATCCAGGGCATTGCATTTCTCTTTATTTAAACGGGGTTGACGCCACCGCGGATGACGAGTCGGTATGGCCAAAGCGGTTACCAATGACGAATGCGGTCAGGCTTATCAGCAGTGACGGCACGATAGGATGAAAGCCCCAGGGCTGAAGCGACAGGCTGGCAAGCAGCGTGTAGCAGCCTGCGCCGGAGATCATACTGCTCAGGGCGCCTGCGGCATTGGCCTTCTCCCAGTAAAGACCGAGAACCAGAGGCCACAGGAAGACGGCTTCAAGGCCGCCAAATGCCAGCAGGTTTAGCCAGATAATCATCTCAGGTGGCTTCCACGCGGCACCCAGCAGCAGCAGGCCCAGCACCAGGGTAATGATGCTGGACATCCGCTTCATCAGCCGCTCATTATCCATCTGCTGCGGGCGAACCCGCAAATAAAGATCTTTTACGATCGTTGCAGAAGATTGCAGAAGCTGGGCATTGATGGTCGACATGATGGCGGCCATCGGCGCGGCGAGAAAGATCCCCGCCGCCAGCGGCGGCAGCACATGGATCATCAGCGTGGGGATCACACTATCGGGGATCGCCAGGTCAGGCATCACGGCCCGGCCCAGCGCGCCGGCAAGGTGCATGCCGAACATCAACACGGCTACCACGACAGTGCCGAGGATCATTCCCCGATGCACGGCCTTACTGTCTTTATAGGAGATGCAGCGCACCGCCGTGTGCGGTAGCCCCACGACGCCGAAACAGACCAGCACGGAAAACGAGGCGAGGAACGTTGGGCTAAGGATATTATCCACGCCGCCCGGGGAGAGGAGCTGGGGATCAATCTGCTGAAGCTTATTAACGGCGCTGTGGAGGCCGCCAGCCGCATGAATCACCGCAAAAAGCAGCAGGAAGGTGCCAGCCAGCATCACCACACCCTGCATGGCATCATTCAGTACGCTGGCGCGAAAGCCGCCAAACGCGGTATAGAGCGCGATCGCGCCGCCAAAGATAAGCAGCCCCGTATCGTAGGGAATGCCAGCCGCCGTCTCCAGCAGGCGTGCGCCGCCAATGAACTGGACGGTCATCGCGCCTATAAACGCAATCAGCAGGCTCAGGCTGGCAAACCAGACCAGCAGGGGACTGCGATAGCGGCCATACAGCATATCGTTCAGGGTTACCGCATTATAGCGTCGCGCAAGAATGGCAAATTTCTTGCCGAGAATGCCCAGCGACAGCCAGACGGCGGGTACCTGTACCATCGACAGCAATACCCAGCCCAGGCCATATTTATAGGCCGCCCCTGGTCCACCGATAAACGAACTGGCGCTAATGTAGGTGGTGGTCAGCGTCATCGCCAGCACGAAACCGCCCATTGACCGGCTTCCCAGGAAATATTCCGTCAGAAAATTACCGGTCTGGCGCTTACGCATGGCATAGACAGAAAGCCCGGCTACCAGCAGCAGATAGGCGATAAGCGGCAGAATGATCTCAAGTCTCACTCTTGTCCTCCAGAGGAATGTCACGAAAGACCAGCCTGACCATCAGCCAGCACAGGAGTATAAATACGCCGGGAACCAGCATGCAGGCCATTTCAAACCAGTGTGGCAACCCGGTGAAGCCGGGTTTACTGTCGGGCAGCCAGGCCATCAGTGACCAGGCTGCAATATAGCCGACGGCCAGCCAGAGGGACCAGCGGGCCTCGCGATGAGCCTGAACAAAGCGTTTGTCCATGTCGATACCTCACCTGGTACTTTTATACGTAAAGAAAAAGGCCGGTCAGACCGGCCTTTTTGGCGAAACATCAGGCTAATCAGGTTTCCTGAAGACCGAGCTTCTTCTCCAGGTAGTGGATATTGGTTCCACCCTGCTGGAAGTTTTCGTCGCTCATAATCTTCATCTGTAGCTCAACGTTAACTTTGATGCCGTCGATGATAAGCTCAGCCAGCGCATTCTTCATGCGGGCAATAGCCACTTCACGGGTTTCACCGTAGGTGATGAGCTTGCCGATCATGGAGTCGTAGTACGGCGGCACGGTATAGCCAGCATAGATATGCGACTCCCAGCGAACGCCAAAACCACCTGGCGCATGGAAGCGGGTGATTTTGCCCGGGCTGGGCAGGAAGGTATTCGGATCTTCTGCGTTGATACGGCATTCAACCGCATGGCCGCGAATAATCACGTCTTCCTGTTTGATCGACAGTGGCTGCCCGGCAGCAATGCGCAGCTGCTCTTTAATCAGATCCACACCGGTGATCATCTCCGTTACCGGATGTTCAACCTGAATACGGGTGTTCATCTCAATAAAGTAGAACTCACCATTTTCAAACAGGAACTCGAAGGTACCCGCACCGCGATAGCCGATGTCGATACAGGCTTTTGAACAGCGTTCACCGATAAAACGGCGCATCTCTTCGGTGATGCCTGGCGCCGGCGCCTCTTCAACCACTTTCTGATGGCGACGCTGCATTGAGCAGTCGCGCTCCGCCAGATAGATGGCATTGCCCTGACCGTCTGCCAGTACCTGAATCTCGATATGGCGCGGGTTTTCCAGGTACTTCTCCATATAGACCATATCGTTGTTGAAAGCCGCTTTCGCTTCCGCACGGGTCATATTAATGGACTGTTCCAGGTCTTTATCGTGACGAACGACGCGCATACCACGCCCGCCGCCGCCGCCAGAGGCTTTGATGATCACCGGATAACCGATACGCTTCGCAAAGGCACGGTTTTTATCCATATCATCATTCAGCGAACCGTCTGAACCGGGTACGCAGGGAACACCGGCTTTTTTCATCGCGTTGATGGCGGAGACTTTGTCACCCATCAGACGGATAGTTTCAGCTTTAGGACCGATAAAGATAAAGCCTGAACGCTCAACCTGTTCAGCAAAGTCCGCATTTTCGGACAGGAAGCCATAGCCGGGGTGAATCGCCACGGCGCCGGTGATCTCCGCCGCGGAGATCAGAGCAGGGATATTCAGATAGCTTTTAACGGATGCTGCCGGGCCGATACATACGGTTTCGTCCGCCAGCAGTACGTGTTTTAAATCGCGGTCAGCGCTTGAGTGCACGGCAACGGTTTTGATGCCCAGCTCTTTACAGGCGCGCAGAATGCGCAGCGCAATTTCACCGCGGTTAGCAATTACAATTTTTTCCAGCATGGTTCGCCTCGTTATTCGATGACTACCAGCGGCTCGTCAAATTCAACGGGTTGGCCGCTTTCAACCAGGATCGCTTTCACTACGCCGGATTTATCGGCTTCGATCTGGTTCATCATTTTCATCGCTTCAACGATGCACAGCGTGTCGCCAGCGTTAACTTTCTGACCCACTTCCACAAATGCTTTGGCATCCGGGCTTGGTGTACGGTAGAAGGTACCGACCATTGGTGAACGTACGATATGGCCACTGATCTCAGCAGCAGCAGGCGCTTCCATCGCCGGAGAGGTTGCAGGTGCAACGGCTGTTGCCAGAGCGGGCTGCTGCATCATTGGCGCAGCGTAAGCCTGCTGCATCATTGGGTAGCCCGTATTCACAGGCGCACGACTGATGCGAACGGACTCTTCACCTTCAGAAATTTCCAGTTCAGCAATGCCTGATTCTTCAACCAGTTCGATCAGTTTTTTAATCTTACGAATATCCATGAGTGTGGTTCCGTACTCTGTTTAATGAGATTGTGACAGGCGTTTGACCGCCGTCTGTAAAGCCCAGGTATAACCGTCGACACCAAGTCCACAAATTACGCCGGCAGCAATATCAGAAAGATAAGAATGATGGCGAAACGGTTCGCGAGCATGCACGTTTGAGAGGTGCACTTCAATAAACGGGATACTGACTGCAAGCAGGGCATCACGAAGTGCAACGCTGGTGTGCGTGAAAGCGGCCGGATTAATGACGATATAATCAGTATTGCCTCTGGCCTCATGAATACGGTCAATCAGAGCGTATTCTGCATTCGACTGAAGATGGCTCAGCTTCACCTGAAGAGCGTCAGCCTGCGTAGTTAACTCGCTGACGATCTCTGCCAAAGTGGTGGTCCCGTACTTCTCAGGCTCTCGTGTGCCAAGAAGATTGAGGTTGGGACCGTTTAAAAGCAGTATGTGAAACTTGTCGGCCATCTTGCTGCTATCTCCTGCGATAAATAGGGCATCGGACAAAATACATCGGCAAAAGCCATTTGTCACCCTCAAGGATGAAAATTGGCACGCACGCAGGCTTAAAGCCGGGCATTATAACGATTTCGGGGCAATTAGCAGCTAAATACTGGTCGTATCAGCGAAGATTATCAACTACCCCTCTGAATTCAGGGGCAGTTAATTTTACGTTATGCAGGATCGGACACATTCCTGACGGGCGCTAGCGCAGCCACTGGCGGAACTTTTTATAGCGCAATGCCAGCAGGAGCGCGGCAATCAGGGCATAAATCCACGGCTGCGGAGAGAAGGTTTTGACCGACCAGAGATAGTGCACGGGCGCGAGCACGGCCACCAGGTAAATGAGATTATGCAGGGTTTGCCAGCGCTTACCCAGTTTTCGCTGCGCTTTCTGCCACGAGGTTGCGGCCAGCGCGGTCAGAATAATCCAGCTGACAATCCCCAGCGTCAGGTAAGGGCGGGAAATCAGCTCTGAGCCTAACATGCCCAGATTGCTGATACCCAGCTCAAGCACCGAATAGCTCACCAGATGTAGCGTTGCCCATGCAAAACACCACAGGCCGAGCAGGCGACGTACGCGAATAAGCAGAGGCTGCCTGGCGTAGCGGGCCAGCGGCGTTACCAGCAGCGAGGCCAGCAGGAATTTTAGTGCCATCCTGCCGGTAAAGTGCTGAATGTCTTTGGCCGGATCGGCACTGAACCAGCCCTGGTCGATCGATAAAAACAACCACAGCAGCGGCAGAAATCCTGCCAGGTGTAGCAGCACTTTAAACGCGGTAACCTGCCTGAGCGTCAGCCGCTTCACTAAAAATTCTCCCGCAGATCCAGGCCATGGTAGAGCGAGGCCACCTGGCTGGCATAGCCGTTGAACAGCAGCGTCGGCTGACGTTTCACATCCAGAATCCCCCCCGACCCAATAAAGCGCTCGGTGGCCTGCGACCAGCGCGGGTGATCGACATGCGGATTTACATTGCCATAGAAACCGTATTCATTAGAGGCCAGCTGATTCCAGGTGGTGGGGGGCATATCTCTGACCAGGGTGATTTTAACGATCGATTTAATGCCCTTAAAACCATATTTCCAGGGCACCGTCAGGCGGATCGGCGCGCCGTTTTGTGGCGGGAGGGCCTTACCATACACGCCGGTCGTCAACAGGGTAAGGGGATGCATTGCCTCATCAAGTCTGAGCCCCTCCACGTAGGGATAGTCGATGCCGCCGCCGATAAAGCGGTCCTTCTGGCCGGGCATTTCATCGGGGGCATAGAGGGTCTGGAAGGCGACATAGCGGGCATTACTGGTTGGTTCTGCCGCCCGCAGCAGCTTACCCAGCTCAAAACCGACCCATGGCACCACCATCGACCAGGCTTCCACGCAGCGCATGCGATAAATGCGCTGCTCAAGGGGGAAGCGTTTAAAGATGTCGTCCATGTTCAGCGTCAGAGGCTCTGCCACCTCGCCGCCAATTTCGATTTTCCAGTCGGTAGTTTTGAGCGTGCCTGCATTGGCGGCAGGGTCGGCTTTGTCCAGACCAAACTCGTAGAAGTTATTGTAACCGGTCACCTTGTCTTCAGGCGTGAGGGGCAGCGCCGCCTGGTAACGCTCAGGTTTACTAAAGTCCAGCGCTTTGCCAGGGGGCGCTTTGGGGCGATCGTTGCCTTTGAACCACGACAGAACGTCAGCCTGCGCCGCAGGAGGAATAGAGAGGGCTGCCGCGCTAATCCCCAGCGTTTTCAGCAGCTGGCGGCGTTGAGCATTAAACACGCTTTCTGGCGTAACGTCATTTTCGGTAAGTTTATCAAAGGGTTTCATCGGGCGCGCTCCACTGGCAAATAGTTCTACAATACCTATCATGCGCAAAGATTTCGAAAACTGCGAGTCCGGCCGCAAAAATGTGTCATTGCGGGTCTGTCGCCTCCGTCCCAGCTTAGCGAATTCTAACCAGCGTGCGTCCGGTAAGGCCGTTATTGAGCAGTTTCGCTGCGCTTTCTGCCGCTTCATGCAGGGTGATCTCGTGCGCCGCCTGCTGATAAAAGGATACCGGAAGGGTTTTCACTACTCTCCGCCAGGCATCGGTGCGCCGAGCGAAAGGTGTATTGACGGAGTCGATCCCCTGAAGGCGAATATTCCGCAGGATAAAAGGCATCACCGTGGTGTTCAGCCCGAAGCCGCCCGCCAGCCCACAGGCCGCCACCACGCCGCCATAACTTATCTGCGCCAGTATGCTGGCCAGCGTCCGGTCTCCCACCGTATCGACCGCCCCCGCCCAGCGCTGTTTTTCAAGCGGCCGCGTATCCTTATCAACATCCGCGCGGGAGAGGATCTCTGCTGCACCCAACTGGCGGAGATAATCATGCGTCGATGCCCGTCCACTGACTGCCGTGACCCGATAGCCCAGCGCGCTAAGCAGTGCCACTGCCGTGCTTCCCACGCCGCCGCTGGCACCGGTCACCAGGATATCTCCCTGGTCAGGCAGCACGCCGCCCTCTTCAATGGCCATCACGCAAAGCATTGCGGTCAGGCCCGCCGTACCGACTATCATCGCCTTTCTGCCATCCAATCCTTCAGGCATCGGCACCAGCCAGTCGCCCTTCACCCGGGCCTGCTCTGCAAGCCCGCCCCAGTGATTCTCGCCGACTCCCCAGCCGGTCAGCAGAACGGCCTGGCCCCTCTGAAAGCGGGGATCTTCGCTGTGATGAACCTTACCGGCGAAATCTACGCCGGGCACCATCGGAAACTTACGGACAATTTTTCCCTTACCCGTTATCGCCAGTGCATCTTTATAATTGAGTGATGACCAGTCTATATCCACGGTGACCTCGCCTGCGGGAAGCGCGTCTGGCGAAAGGCTTCTCACGATAGCGGTGGTACGGCCTTCTGACTGTTCAAGAACCAGAGCCTGCATAGGAATCTCCTGATTTAACGTTAGGTAAGGATAAAAAAAGCACGCGGCCAGTCTACTCCTCGTAATACCCACTATTCTGATATCAGGCAAACAACTATCTGACGGAGCAGGTACTTCCATGAGAAAACCCGCAATCTGCCGTATTGTTGGCCCCACAGCCATTCTTTACGCTGACACAACGGACATGGCATATCTTCAACTGCAGTAAACATGGGCACAGGGATGCGATTAACTACCAAACTTTCTGCGATTTTCACCCTTCTAAGCATGCTGGCAATGCTTCTTATGCTGGTAGGGTGCGTAATGAGCTTTTTCTATCTTAGCAATCTTCGGGCAGAGCACCGGTTGCAGGAGCTGGCGGATGAGGTGGACAGCGCGCTGTTCACCCACTCACCAGACCACATTGCTGTCTGGATGCAGCCCATGATGGGGCCGCTGCAAATCACCCGGATTGAGTTAACGGAGGCGGGCGGATCGCGTTTTAATCTACAGCGTCATCAAAATGCAGTACTCCATGATGAGCCCAACAAAGTCCGTCATAGCGTCTTCCCGCTGCCTCTTCACCCCCGCTGTTCACTGAATCTTTGGTGGGTGGACTCGACAAAAACCTGGCTAAATTCATTTATTGGCAGTTTTATCCTGACGGTTATTGTCAGCATTGTCGTGGTCATGACGATAGCGCTGCTGCTTTTTCACCGCTGGCTTTACCGGCAGTTGAAAGGGATGGAGCGACTGGAGGTGCGCGCAGGTGATGTGCTGAAGGGCGAACGCAATCGGGTCAGTCGGGGCTCAGTGCATGAATGGCCCCCTAAGGCGAGTTCGGCTATCGATATGCTGCTGGCCGATCTTTATGATGCGAGCGAGCAGCGTAACCGTATAGACACGTTGATCCGCGCTTTTGCCGCCAAAGATGCGAAAACGGGGCTTAACAACCGGCTTTTTTTTGACAACCAGCTGGCGACCATGCTGGACGATTCTGAAACAGCAAGTGCGCACGGCATGGTAATGATGATCCGGCTGCCTGACTTTGACGCCCTGCGCGAAAGCTTGGGACACTCGCAGACTCAGGATTATCTTTATGCGATGATTAATTTGTTGTCTACCTTTGTGCTTCGCTATCCGGGAGCCCTGCTGGCGCGCTATTTCCGCAGTGATTTTGCCGTGCTTCTGCCTCACCGCAGTCTGAAAGATGCGGACAGCATCGCATCTCAGCTGATCACCGCCGTCGACGCCCTTCCTCCCACCCCCATGCTGAACCGCGAAGATATGATCCATATTGGTATCAGCGGTTGGCGCAGCGGACAAACGACCCAGCAGGTGATGGAAAGTGTCGAAATGGCAACACGCAACGCGGTGCTGCTGGGAGGGAACGGCTGGTCAGTGGGTGAGGTGCCTACGCATGAGCTCGCGCGCGGCAGCGTGAAGTGGCGGACGCTGCTGGAGAACACGCTTGCCCGGGGCGGGCCACGCCTGTATCAGAAGCCCGCCGTGCTGGGCGATGGCAATGTGCATCACAGGGAACTGATGCCGAGAATTTTCGACGGTGACAAAGAGCTGCTCGCCGCAGAGTATTTGCCGCTGGTGCAGCAAATGGGGATGGCAGAGATTTACGACCGCCAGCTGGTCACCCGCATCCTCGCCCTGCTGCCGCTCTGGCCGGATGAGACGCTGACGATACCCCTGACGGTGGATGCATTATTACAACAATCTTTTCAGCACTGGCTGCGCGATATGCTGCTGCAATGCATTAAATCACAAAGAAATCAGATTTTATTTGAACTTGCAGAAGCAGATGTGTGTCAACACATCAACCGTCTGCGGCCTGCGCTTCGCTTACTTAAGGGTTTTGGCTGTCGACTTGCCATCAATCAGGCCGGTTTAACGGTGGTCAGCACGTTCTATATCCAGCAGTTTGATGTAGAGCTGGTAAAACTGCATCCGGGTCTGGTACGCAGCATTGATCGCCGCACAGAGAATCAGCTTTTGGTGCAAAGTCTGCTTGAGGGCTGTAAAGGGACGGTAACGCGTGTTTTCGCCGCGGGTGTCCGTACGCGGGAAGAGTGGCAAACCCTTACTGAACTTGGCGTTGAAGGCGGGCAGGGCGATCTGTTTGCGCCTTCTGAACCTCTTAGCAGCAATGTGAAAAAATATTCGAAAAGATATCGAGTTTAGCCTGCCGTTAAGCAGGATTTCACGTAGAATAGCCGCGCGGCTGTGGTGCCGGCAAAGGGTGCCCCTGACAGTCCGGGCACCTTTAAATGTAAAGTTTCATGTACGTTATGTCCGCTTACCAACGTTGAAATAGGGCGAGAAGCTCGCAGACAGGCGCTCTGTTTGCCCCTGGTTTTTCGGGTTGTGACGCAGGTGTGAGATAGCGTTTTTTTCACCGGAGCAGACTGTTTTTGCGCCTTGTCGCTGCTTCGCGTGGTTGGTAAAGTAAGCGGATTTTTTCCGCCCCCAGCTTGCAGGATTATCCTTTAGTATGTTTAAAAAATTCCGTGGCATGTTTTCCAACGACTTGTCCATCGACCTGGGTACCGCCAATACCCTGATTTACGTAAAAGGACAGGGTATCGTTCTGAATGAGCCCTCTGTTGTTGCTATACGTCAGGATCGTGCCGGTTCTCCTAAAAGCGTTGCGGCAGTGGGTCATGGCGCTAAACAGATGCTGGGGCGTACCCCAGGTAATATCGCCGCTATCCGGCCCATGAAAGATGGCGTTATCGCCGATTTTTTTGTGACCGAAAAGATGTTGCAGCACTTTATCAAACAGGTTCACAGCAACAGCTTTATGCGCCCAAGCCCGCGCGTACTGGTATGCGTACCCGTAGGTGCAACGCAGGTTGAACGTCGCGCTATTCGTGAGTCGGCGCAGGGCGCTGGCGCACGTGAAGTGTTTCTGATTGAAGAGCCCATGGCCGCTGCAATCGGTGCCGGCCTGCCGGTGTCAGAAGCGACCGGCTCCATGGTGGTTGATATCGGTGGCGGTACGACAGAAGTGGCGGTGATCTCCCTGAACGGTGTGGTCTACTCCTCCTCCGTGCGCATCGGCGGCGACCGTTTTGATGAAGCCATTATTAATTATGTGCGCCGTAACTATGGCTCGCTGATTGGCGAAGCGACCGCTGAACGTATTAAGCACGAAATTGGCTCGGCCTATCCTGGGGATGGCGTTCTCGAAATTGAAGTGCGTGGACGTAACCTTGCTGAAGGCGTACCGCGTGGCTTTACGCTTAACTCCAATGAAATCCTGGAAGCGCTGCAGGAGCCTCTGACCGGTATCGTTAGCGCCGTGATGGTTGCCCTTGAACAGTGCCCGCCAGAGCTGGCATCTGATATATCAGAACGCGGTATGGTATTGACCGGCGGGGGCGCACTGCTGCGTAATCTCGATCGCCTGCTGATGGAAGAGACCGGCATTCCGGTTGTGGTTGCTGAAGATCCGCTGACCTGCGTCGCTCGCGGAGGCGGTAAAGCACTGGAAATGATCGACATGCACGGCGGCGATTTGTTCAGCGAAGAATAATTTGCCTGAAGGGGTGTGGGATTTCCTACACTCCTTTTTCATGATGTCGAGGAAAACGCCGAGTTTATGAAGCCGATCTTCAGCAGGGGACCATCCCTGCAGTTACGCTTATTTTTAGCGGTACTGGTAGCGATAGGTGTGATTATCGCTGACAGCCGCATGGGCGCTTTTACCCAGATACGTACCTATATGGATACTGCGGTCAGCCCATTCTATTTTCTGGCCAACGGGCCACGTCAAATTCTGGACAACGTTTCTGAAACGTTGGCCTCCCGCCAGCAGCTTGAGCTGGAAAACAAAGCTCTGCAACGCGAGTTGATGATCAAAAACAGCGAATTGCTGATGCTTGGACAGTACAAGCAGGAAAACGCACGTCTGCGTGAACTGCTTGGCTCACCGCTGCGTCAGGACGAGCAGAAGATGGTCACTCAGGTGATTTCTACCGGCACCGATCCCTATACCGACCAGGTGGTTATCGATAAAGGCAGCGTCAATGGCGTTTACGAAGGCCAGCCGGTTATTAGCGACAAAGGTGTGGTCGGCCAGGTGGTTGCCGTCGGCAAAATTACCAGCCGCGTGATGCTGATCTGCGACTCGTCGCACGCGCTGCCCATTCAGGTGCTGCGCAACGATATCCGCGTGATTGCAGCCGGCAACGGCTGCACTGAAGATTTGCAGCTGGAACATCTGCCGGGCAATACCGATATTCGTCCCGGTGATGTACTGGTCACCTCCGGTCTGGGTGGACGCTTCCCGGAAGGCTATCCGGTCGGTGTGGTATCCAGTGTTAAGCTGGATACACAGCGCGCCTATACCGTTATTCAGGCCCGGCCTACCGCAGGACTGCAACGCCTGCGCTACCTGCTTTTACTGTGGGGAGCCGATCGTAATGGCGTGATGCCAATGGCACCAGACGAAGTGCACCGGGTGGCTAACGAGCGTCTGACGCAGATGATGCCGCAGGTATTACCCGCTGCCAGCGAGATCCCCGGGCCTCCGGCTCCGGGCGCTTCTCACAACGGCAGCGAGACGCCTCCGGGCACTCAGTCCAGCGCCCCCGCCGCCACTCAGTCTGACACGCCTGCCGCCAGTCAGTCCGGTGCGCCTGCCGCCCGACCAGGCGTGGTATCGCCCTCGGCCCCGCGACGGAGTCAGCCTTGAGTAGCTATCGCGGCCATGGACGGTGGGTGATCTGGCTGTCGTTTCTGCTCGCGCTGGTTCTGCAAATTATGCCCTGGCCGGAACAGCTCTATATGTTCCGGCCATCCTGGCTGCTTCTGATTTTAATCTACTGGGTGCTGGCACTGCCACACCGTGTGAATGTCGGTACGGGCTTTGTGATGGGATCTATAATGGATCTTATCTCTGGCTCGACGCTGGGCGTTCGCGCGCTGGCGTTGAGTATCATTGCGTACCTGGTGGCGTTCAAATTCCAGCTGTTCCGCAATCTTGCGCTTTGGCAGCAGGCACTGATGGTGATGGTGCTGTCGCTGGCAATGGACGTCATTGTATTCTGGGCTGAATTTCTAGTGATAAACGTCTCGTTCCGACCAGAGATTTTCTGGAACAGCGTAATAGACGGTATCCTCTGGCCCTGGCTGTTTTTACTGATGAGAAAAATACGCCGCCAGTTCGCCGTACAATAAGGAAGATTATGGTATCCCTTTATCTGGCCTCTGGTTCCCCTCGCCGTCGTGAGCTACTGACGCAGCTTGGCCTGCGGTTTGAGCGTCTCTCCACGCAGGTTGAAGAGCAAAAACATCCCGACGAAACCGCCGAAATCTACGCCCGTCGTCTTGCCTGTGACAAAGCACGGGCAGGTGTCGCCGTCGCGAAAAGCGATTTGCCCGTGTTGGGCGCGGATACTATCGTCGTTCTGCAGGGTGAGGTATTGGAAAAACCGGCTGACGAGGCCGCTGCCACCGCGATGCTGACGAAGCTTTCAGGGCAAACCCACCGGGTGATCACCGCTATTGCCCTGGCCGATCGCCGCCAGCAGCTGGACTGCCTGGTGGAGACAGAGGTGACGTTTCGCATCCTTACCCCTGAAGATATCGCGGCTTACATTGCCAGCGGTGAACCGATGGATAAAGCGGGTGCCTACGGCATTCAGGGGCTGGGTGGAAATTTTGTGCGGAAAATCAACGGCAGCTATCATGCCGTCGTGGGATTACCGCTGGTAGAAACTGCGGAGCTGTTCAGCAATTTCACCGCGATGCGTGAGGCAAAAGCAAATAATGACGGCTGAACTGCTGGTAAATATTACCCCCTCGGAAACGCGCGTTGCCTATATTGACGGCGGGATCCTGCAGGAGATCCACATTGAGCGTGAGGCGCGTCGGGGCATCGTCGGCAATATTTATAAGGGCCGCGTCAGCCGGGTATTGCCGGGGATGCAGGCGGCATTTGTCGATATTGGTCTCGAGAAGGCCGCCTTTCTGCATGCGTCTGACATTATGCCGCATACGGAGTGCGTAGCCGGGGAGGAGCAGAAGAACTTTTCGGTGCGTGATATCTCCGAGCTGGTCCGTCAGGGGCAGGATTTAATGGTTCAGGTGGTGAAAGATCCGCTGGGCACAAAGGGGGCGCGTCTGACTACCGATATCACGCTGCCCTCGCGCTATCTGGTATTTATGCCCGGCGCATCGCACGTTGGCGTTTCACAGCGTATTGAAAGCGAAGCGGAACGCAACCGGCTTAAGGCCGTCGTCTCCTCCTACTGTGACGAACTGGGCGGCTATATTATCCGCACGGCGGCCGAGGGAGTGGGCGAAGTGGAACTGGCGTCCGATGCGGCGTTTCTTAAGCGTCTGTGGACCAAGGTGATCGAGCGTAAAAAGCGCAATCAGACCCGCTATCGGCTGTACGGTGAGGTTGCGCTGTCGCAGCGCATTCTGCGCGACTTTGCCGGCGCTGCACTCGATCGCGTGCGGATCGATTCGCGGCTGAGCTATGAACAGCTGGTGGAGTTTACCGGGGAATATATCCCTGAAATGACCGCTAAGCTTGAGCTGTATACCGGGAATCAGCCCATTTTCGACCTCTTTGATGTGGAAAATGAGATCCAGCGCTCGCTCGACCGTAAGGTGGAGCTGAAGTCTGGCGGCTATCTGATTATCGATCAGACCGAAGCGATGACCACTATTGATATCAATACTGGCGCCTTTGTGGGTCACCGCAATCTTGATGAAACCATTTTTAACACCAATATTGAAGCCACCCAGGCGATCGCCCGCCAGCTCCGCCTGCGCAATCTGGGCGGCATTATCATTATTGATTTCATTGATATGAGTAACGACGATCACCGTCGTCGCGTGTTGCATTCGCTGGAACAGGCGTTAAGCAAAGACCGGGTTAAAACCGGGATCAATGGCTTTTCTCAGCTTGGGCTGGTGGAAATGACCCGCAAGCGCACCCGTGAAAGCATTGAGCACGTCCTGTGTCAGGGCTGTCCGGTGTGTAAAGGGCGGGGCACGCTAAAAACCGTCGAAACCGTCTGTTATGAAATTATGCGTGAAATCGTTCGTGTGCATCATGCCTATGATTCCGATCGCTTTCTGGTCTATGTTTCCCCTGCGGTGGGTGAGGCGCTGAAAACCGATGAGTCACATGCCCTGGCAGAAGTTGAAATATTCGTCGGTAAGCAGGTAAAAGTGCAGATAGAACCGCTTTATACTCAGGAGCAATTTGACGTGGTAATGATGTAACGTTGCGGGAGGGGTTCCACCCTCCTGTTTCGCCTGCTGATTAATCGACTTCGTTTGGGTAAACTACAGCCTGTGCACCCTGATCCATTTCGTTCGCGAGAAGGATGTGACGAGGGTGCGTGATGACTTTCCGTTCTCGCGGAAGACAAGGAGAGGTGTGTGAGGCAATTGCCGAAGATTCTGCTGCTAACCGGCGCAATAGTTGTGGTCATTGTTGCGCTGCTTATTAGCGGGCTACGACTGGTTATGCCCCACATGAATAGCTGGCGTGAGCCCCTGCTGGATAAGGTCTCTTCCGTCATCGGGATGCCTGTACAGGCGAGTGCGCTTAGCGGTCAGTGGCAGAACTTTGGTCCGGTGCTGGAAGTAAAACAGATTCAGGTTGGTCTGAAGGATGGCGGCGAACTGAAGGTCGATCGCGTTTCACTGGCGCTGGACGTCTGGCAGTCGCTGCTGCATCTGCGCTGGCAGTTTCGCAACCTCACCTTTTACCATCTCAGACTCACCACTAACACGCCGCTGACCAGCGGAAACAGCGATAAAATGCAGCTTGAGCCGGGGCAGTTCAGCGATCTCTTCCTGCGCCAGTTTGACCATTTCGACCTGCGCGACAGCCAGATTAGCTTTCTTACACCTTCCGGCCAGCGCGCCCGCCTGGATATTCCACAGCTCACCTGGCTGAATGAAAAAAATCGCCATCGGGCAGAAGGGCTGGTCAACCTCTCAAGCTTTACCGGCCAGCACGGCGAGGTGCAGGTACGGCTGGATCTGAGCGATAGCAACGGCTATCTCGACACCGGGCGCGTCTGGATGCAGGCCGACGACGTGGACGTCAGGCCCTGGCTGGGACAATGGATGCGCGATAATACCAGTCTGGAAAGCGCGCGCTTCAGCCTGGCGGCATGGATGAGCCTGAAAGACGGGCAAATTTATGACGGGGACGTACTGCTTAAAAAGGGCGGCGCAAGCTGGAAGGGCGAGAAGCAGGCTCACCAGCTCACCGTCGATAATGTTACCGCCCATATTGCCCGCTTTAATAATGGCTGGCGCATACATCTGCCGCAAACCAATCTGGTCACGGATGGGAAGCCCTGGCCGAAAGGGCAGTTATCCCTGCTCTGGCTGCCAGCAGACAGCACGCTCCCGGGGCCCGATCGCCAGGACGAAATTCGCGTGCGCGCGAACAACCTGGATATCGAACGTATTGATCCGCTGATACCCTTATTTGCCAGGCTGTCGCCGCAGCTGCTTAATAACTGGCGCGCACTGCAGCCTCGCGGGCGTCTTAACGCACTGGCGGTGGATGTGCCCCTCGCCCAGCCCGATCAAAGCCGCTTTCAGGCCCGCTGGCAGGATCTGAGCTGGCAGCACTGGCAGCTCCTTCCCGGCATGGAACACTTTAGCGGTAGCGTATCGGGCGCGGTTGCCGACGGGCAGCTGAAATTCAACGTTCGCGATGCCAGCCTGCCGTATGGCTCGATGTTCCGTGCGCCGCTTGAAATTGAGCAGGCCACGGGCGGCATCCGCTGGCAGTACAGTCACGATAGGTTGATGCTGGCCGGCGATAAGCTGGACATCAAAGCCCGCTCTCTGTGGGCCAGGGGTGATTTTAGCTATACGCAGTCTGAAGGACAGGCGCCACAGCTGGATATCCTGGCGGGAATCAATGTCACGCAGGCCGGGGATGCCTGGCGCTACTTCCCGGAGCCGCTGATGGGCACGTCGCTGGTGAATTATCTTAGCGGGGCGATCAAAGGCGGTCAGGCGCATAACGCCTCGCTGATCTTCCACGGAAATCCCCATCTGTTCCCCTTTAAGCACAATGACGGCATGTTTGAAGTGTGGGTTCCGCTGAGGCAGGCGACCTATCAGTTCCAGCCAGGCTGGCCCGCGCTTGAGAACCTTGATATTAACCTCGACTTTATCAACGATGGTCTGTGGATGAAGGCACAAGAGACGAAGCTTGGCGACGTGCGGGGCAGAAACATTTCCGCCGTTATTCCTGACTACGTGAAGGAAAAGCTGATTATTGACGGCGATATCAGTGGCTCAGGAGCAGAGGTTGGTGATTATTTCAATCTTTCCCCGTTGAAATCATCCCTTGGCGCGGCGCTGGAACAGCTACAAATAGGCGGTGATGTAAGTGGTCACTTACATCTGAATATCCCGCTGGATGGTGAGGAGGTGCATGCCACCGGCGATGTGAATCTCAATAATAATACGCTGTTTATTAAACCGCTGGACAGCACCCTGCATGCGCTTCACGGCCGCTTTACCTACGATAACGGCAATCTGCAAAGCGGACCGCTGGCCGCCAGCTGGTTTGGCCAGCCGGTGGACGTGAGCTTTTCTACCCGCGAAGAAGTGAAAGGTTTCGATATCGGTATTGATATGAAAGGCGACTGGCAGCCGGCAAAAATAGACCTTATTCCCGACGGCCTGCGGAAAAAACTCAGCGGCAGCGCCAGCTGGCAGAGCAATATTCTGATCAATTTGCCCCACAAGGGGGGGGCAGAGTATCAGATTGTCCTTGACGGCGATCTGAAAAATGTGAGCAGTCACTTACCTTCTCCGCTCGATAAAGATTCAGGTGTAGCGATGCCGGTCAGAATTAATGCCAAAGGAAATCTGGCCGCTTTCACCCTGAGCGGGGCGCTGGGAGAACGTAATCGTTTTAACAGCAGATGGCTGCTGGGCAAACAGCTCAGGGTCGAGCGTGGCATATGGGAAAATAATGCCAAAGCAACGCCACCGCTGCCAGACAAGAGCGGAATGGTACTGAACCTGCCGCCGCTGGACGGTGCCGCCTGGCTAGGCCTGTTCAGCGCCGATAGCACACAAGGCAGCGGGTTGGGAGCCCGTAGCAAAAGCAGCATTCCCGGTAATATTACCCTGCACACGCCTCAGCTCACTCTGGCGGGCCAGGAATGGCACGATCTGAACGCAACGCTCAGCCAGAGCGTATCGGGCGATCCCCGCGTAGAGGTTAAGGGGCGTGAAATTACAGGCGCGCTGGATATGAATCAGCGCTCTCCCTGGGTGGGTCACCTTAACTATCTTTATTACAACCCGGAGTGGGATACACAGAAAAGCGCATCGCCGCTGCCTGACGATACCCGTGGGATTGATTTCAGCCGGTGGCCAGCGCTAAATATCGTCTGTGACCAGTGCTGGCTGAGAGGGCAGAAATTTGGCCGGATGCAGGCGAACCTCTCTCATAGCAGTGATACGCTGACGTTGCGTAACGGGTTAATTGATACCGGCAGCGCCAGACTGACGGTGAACGGCGAGTGGGTCAACCGCCCTGGTGCCCAGCGCACCGCGCTGAAGGGGGTGCTGAGTGGCAGGAAGGTCAATGATGCAACCAACTGGTTTGGTGTGAACTCGCCGCTGCGCGACTCGCCCTTTACGATTAACTACGATCTTCACTGGCAGTCGGCGCCCTGGCAGCCGTCGGAGGCCACCCTAAGCGGCGTGCTTAAAAGCCACTTTGGCGCGGGTCAGATAGCCGACGTCAATACGGGCCGCGCCGGGCAGCTCCTACGCCTGGTGAGTTTCGATGCGCTACTGCGTAAGCTGCGCCTTGATTTCAGCGATACCTTCGATCGCGGCTTTTTCTACGACTCCATTAACGGCACCGCCTGGATTGATAAAGGCACGCTGCATACCGATAACCTGCTGGTTGACGGGCTGGAGGCGGATATTGCCATGAAGGGTAAAATGGATCTGGTGAAACGTCAGATTGATATGGAAGCGGTGGTCACGCCGGAAATCTCCGCTACGGTGGGCGTAGCGACGGCCTTTGCAGTAAACCCGGTGATTGGAGCGGCGGTATTTGCGGCCAGTAAAGTGCTGGGCCCGCTCTGGAACAAGATATCGGTGCTGCGCTACCATATTTCCGGGCCGATTGATAAACCACAGATTGACGAAGTGTTGCGAAAGCCGCGAGATAACAGCGCGAAGTGAATTTGACGTGACCGGGGAATTGCCTCAGGCTATAGAAATGCGATGCCAGCGGTTACTGGCTCATCCACACAGAGCGAGAATACATGAGTCTGAATCTGGTAAGTGAGCAGTTACTAACTGCGAATAATATTAATCAACAGGATCTCTTTACCCTGCTTGGTCAGCTTTCTGAACGTAAGCTCGACTATGCGGATCTCTATTTTCAGTCCAGCTTTCACGAATCCTGGGTGCTGGAAGACCGCATTATTAAGGATGGCTCCTGGAACATTGACCAGGGCGTCGGCGTCCGTGCGGTCAGCGGCGAAAAAACCGGGTTTGCCTATGCCGACCAAATCACGCTAAACGCCCTGACGCAAAGCGCCATGGCCGCGCGCAGCATTGTGCGTGAGCAGGGCAACGGTATCTCCCGTACGCTGGGGGCGGTAGTGAACCGTCCCCTTTATCCGGCGGTTGATCCTCTGCAAAGCCTCAGTCGTGAAGAAAAAATCGCCCTGCTGCATCGCGTTGACAGTACTGCGCGTGCGGCAGATAAGCGGGTGCAGGAAGTCAGCGCCAGCCTGAGCGGCGTCTATGAACTGATTCTGGTGGCGGCAACCGACGGAACGCTTGCGACCGACGTCCGGCCACTGGTTCGCCTCTCCGTCAGCGTTCAGGTTGAAGAAAACGGTAAGCGCGAACGCGGTTCAAGCGGCGGCGGCGGCCGTTTCGGCTACGAATTCTTCCTGGCTGACGAATCGGGCGAAGTTCGTGCTGATGCCTGGGCGCGCGAAGCGGTGCGGATGGCGTTAGTGAATCTTAACGCCGTGGCGGCACCTGCCGGGACCATCCCGGTGGTGCTGGGCGCGGGCTGGCCGGGCGTCCTGCTGCACGAAGCGGTGGGCCACGGTCTTGAAGGTGACTTCAACCGTCGGGGAACCTCGGTGTTTAGCGGTCAGATGGGCCAGATGGTGGCATCCGAGCTCTGCACCGTCGTTGATGATGGCACCATTGACGGGCTGCGCGGCTCGCTGGCCGTGGATGATGAAGGCGTACCCGGGCAATACAATGTGCTGATCGAAAACGGCATCCTCAAGGGCTATATGCAGGATAAGCTCAATGCGCGCCTGATGGGAGTCAACCCCACCGGCAATGGGCGACGTGAATCCTATGCCCATCTGCCGATGCCGCGCATGACCAATACCTATATGCTGGACGGTAAATCCACCCCGCAGGAAATTATCGAAAGCGTGGATTACGGCCTGTATGCGCCAAACTTTGGCGGTGGGCAGGTGGATATCACCTCCGGCAAGTTTGTGTTCTCAACCTCAGAGGCCTATCTGATTGAGAAGGGCAAGGTCACTAAAGCCGTGAAAGGAGCGACCCTCATCGGCTCGGGCATTGAGGCGATGCAGCAGATTTCGATGGTAGGCAACGATCTGGCACTGGATAAGGGCGTTGGCGTCTGCGGCAAAGAGGGGCAGAGTCTGCCAGTCGGCGTTGGCCAGCCGACCCTGAAGCTGGATAAACTGACCGTAGGTGGCACCGCCTGACGGCATGACGCCGCCTGCCAGGGCGGCGTCTTTTATTTCCCTACTCCCCTCTGAACTCCTGATAAATATCCGCCACCCGGTCAAAATACGCCGTCAGAGAATCAATACAGAGCTGAACCTTAAGCGGTAGCTTATCTTTCTGGGTATAGACCGCATAAACCGGTCGTGGCACCGACTGGTAGTGCGGGAAAAGGATGTCCACTTTACCGGCATTGATCTCATCAATCACCCACATCAACGGCACCCAGGCAATCCCGGAGCCTGCACCCAGCCACTTAATCAGCGTTTGTGAATCATTGGTAGCGAAGCGCCCCTGCGGCGAGAGGCGGATCGAAACGCCTTCCGGCGAGGTCAGTTCTACATCGTTATCGGGCCGGACACTGTATTGCAGCCAGGAAAAATTGCTGATGTCCGTCGGCTTTTCGGGAATGCCATGCGTGGCCAGATAGCTTCTGGCGGCACAGACCACCATCGGCATTGAGCCGAGCCTTTTGGAAAACAGGTTAGAATCCTGGAGCGCCCCCACGCGGATCACCAGGTCCAGGCCATCAGCAATCAGGTCAGGCGCCGGGCTGCCGGTGACCAGATTCACGGTCAGGCCCGGATACTTTTTCAGCATCTCTGCGCTCATCGTCGCCAACACATTCTGCGCCATGGTAGAGGAGCTACCGATGCGCAGCGCACCGACCGGCGTGTTATTGAAGGCGTAGAGCTGCTCATGCACCTGCTGTGCCTCAGCCATCATCCGCCGACAGCCCTGAAAATAAATTTTCCCCGCCTCGGTCAGGCCGAGGCTGCGCGTACTGCGATTCAGCAGCTTGATCTGCAATTCGTCCTCAAGCTTTGCGACGATTTGGCTTACGGCGGAAACGCTCATCTGCATTTGATGGGCGGCAGCGGTGAAGGATCCCAGCTCCACGACTCGTGCAAACACGGTCATGCCTTTCAGTCTTTCCATTATTAACTCTGGCTTAAAAGTGATTTAGATCACATTAGGTAGAAAACACATAGTCAGCCGCGTTACTATAGCACCGCCGGGTTACTCCTCTGTAACTCAACTCACCGAAATGCTGGCTCCTGAATACGCTATTATTCATTGAGCGCCGGTTATGATTATCTGACAGTATGCGTGCAAGACTGTCATCATCAACCTGTAAAACAGCAGCCGCCCTGTGCAAGGGAGGTGGCTTTTGTATGGCAAATGCGAGCCCGGTTAAGTACTGACAAGGATAAGAGATGAGTATGCTTCCGGTTATTGTAATATTTGGGCTCTCCTTTCCGCCCATATTCTTTGAAATCATAGTTTCACTGATGCTGTTCTGGCTGGTGCGACGTCTGCTTACGCCAACCGGGATTTACGATTTGGTCTGGCATCCCGCACTGTTTAATACAGCACTCTACTGCTGCCTGTTTTATCTGGTTTCCCGATTGTTTGTCTGAGGTCTGAGTGAAAGCGCTAACAAGAAAAATTTCCCGGTTTGCCATTACCCTTATTCTGGTCATCGTAGCCGTCATTGTCATCTTCCGCGCCTGGGTGTTTTACACCGAGTCGCCCTGGACGCGTGATGCTAAATTTACCGCTGATATCGTGGCGATAGCCCCGGATGTTAGCGGTCTGATCACCGACGTTCGCGTACACGACAACCAGCTGGTGAAAAAAGATCAGGTGCTGTTTGTGGTTGATCAGCCGCGTTATCAGCAGGCGCTGAATCAGGCCGAAGCCGACGTCGCCTATTATCAGACGCTGGTCAGTGAAAAACGACGTGAGGCTGCCCGCCGTAACCAGCTGGGCGTCTCTGCGATGTCGCGGGAAGCGATCGACCAGGCGAATAATGAATACCAGACTACCGAGCATCAGCTGGCAAAGGCCACGGCAACCCGTGATACCGCGCAGCTCGATTTAACCCGTACCGTAGTGAAAGCCCCTGCCGATGGCTGGATTACCAACCTTAACGTCTACCGCGGTGAATTCATTACCCGGGGATCGACGGCGGTAGCGCTGGTACAGGCGCATACCTTCTACATCCTCGCCTACATGGAAGAGACTAAGCTGGAGGGCGTCCGGCCGGGCTATCGCGTAGAGATTACGCCGCTGGGCAGTAACCGCGTGCTGCACGGCACCGTTGACAGTATTGCGGCTGGGGTAACCAACAGCAGCAGCACGATAGACAGTAAAGGCATGGCTACCATCGACTCAAACCTTGAGTGGGTGCGTCTGGCGCAGCGTGTGCCCGTCCGTATCCGTCTGGATCAGCAGCAGGGTAATATCTATCCTTCCGGTACCACTGCAACGGTGGTGATAACGGGTGCGCGCGATCGTCAGACCAGTGATATGTCACCCATGATGAAACTGATGCATCGCCTGCGTGAGTTCGGCTAAGCAGGGAGCAGTTATGCAGTGGTATCGTCTGCGATTTCCGATCAAACTCACCTTTGCCATTGTGCTGGCACTGGTGATTGGCTTTCACTTTAATCTGCAAACGCCGCGCTGGGCCGTCATGACGGCCTGTATCGTTGCGGGCGGCACGGCATTTGCGGCCGGCGGCGATCCCTTTTCCGGTGCGCTACGTCACCGTGGCATGTTGCGTATTATCGGCACCTTTATCGGCTGCATCGCCTCGCTGGTGATCATGATCGCCACCATTCGCGCGCCGGTCGTTATGCTGCTGTTGTGCTGCCTGTGGGCAGGATTCTGCGTCTGGCTCTCCTCACTGATTAAAGTTGAGAACTCCTATGCATTGGGTCTGGCGGGCTATACCGCGCTAATTATCGTGGTAAGTCTGAATGCCAATGGTTCGGTACTGGTGGCACCGCAGTTTGCCGTTGAACGCTGTAGCGAAATCATCATAGGGATTGTCTGCGCTATCCTCGCGGATATGCTGTTCTCTCCACGTTCCATTAAGCAGGATCTCGATCGGGAAGTGGATGCGCTGCTGGTGGATCACTATCATCTGATGCAGCTCTGCGTCGCGCCTGCGCCGAAAGAGGAGGTCGATAAGGCCCTGACCGGACTGGTGCGTCGCACAACCGCCGTTAACGGCATGCGTAGCCACCTGATGATGGAGTCGGGAAGATGGCATAACATCGATCGACGCCTGCGCGCTTTAAACACGCTTTCGCTGACGCTGATTACCCAGGCGGCTGAGGCCTTTGTTATCCAGGACACACGTGAGGCTTATCTGCCGCCGCAGTTTCATCTGTTATTTGAAAAACCGGCCACTATGGTGGCAGAAGTCCACAAACAGATGAAGGTGCTGCGTAGAGTCATCAGCGCCAGCGGCAGTAAAAATACCCCGGTCGCTATCGCAAACTGGGTGGGTGCCGCAACCCGCTATCTGCTTCTGCTTAAGGGCATTCACACCAACGCCCGCATCAGCAGTATGGAAGAAGAAGTTCTGAACGGTGAGCCGGTAGTGAAAATGCGTTCTGCGGAAACACGACACGCGCTGGTTAACGGTATCCGCACCTTTGTTGCCACTGCTATCGGCTCGCTGTTCTGGCTCTGGTCAGGCTGGTCGTCGGGGAGTGGTGCCATGGTTATGCTGGCGGTCGTCACCGCGCTGGCGATGCGCATGCCCAATCCGCTGATGATGGCGAAAGACTTCCTCTACGGGATGATCGTGGCCATTCCGCTCGGCTCGCTTTACTACATGTTCATCATGCCATCGACACAACAGAGTATGCTGTTGTTGTGCATTGCGATGGGGGTAATGGCATTTGTTGCCGGGATCCTTATCCAGCGTCGGCAGATTGGCACGCTGGGCGCACTGGTTGGCACGGTCAACGTACTGACGCTTGATAACCCAATGACCTTTAACGTGAGCGCCTTTCTGGATAACGCGCTTGGCCAGGCCATTGGCTGCTTTCTGGCGCTGCTGGTGATCCTGCTGATTCGTGATACGTCAAAAGACCGCATTGGCCGCACGCTGCTTAACCGCTTTATGTACTCTGCGGTTTCGGCCCTGACGACAAATCAGCTCAGACGGCGGGAAAACCACCTGCCCGCCCTTTACCAGCAGTTGTTTATGCTGCTCAATATGTTCCCAGGCGACATAAACAAGTATCGCATCGCCCTAACGCTGATTATCAGCCATCAGCGGCTGCGTGAGGCAGAAATTCCGGACAATGCCGACCTTTCGGCCTACCATAAACAGCTGCGCCACACCGCAGACCGTGTCGTCGCTTCCGGCAGTGATACTAAACGTAGGCGTAATTTTGAGCAGCTACTGGCAGAGCTGGAGATTTACCAGGAAAAACTCCGGCAGTATGACGCGCCACTCAGCGCCACCGAGCCGGTGCAGCGGCTCGGTGAGATGCTGAAAAAGTACCAAAGTACGCTGATTCAGATTTAACCCCAGGGCAGGGTGCAGGCACATTATTGATCTGCACCTGCACCTGCACCTGCACCTGCACCTGCATCCGACCTGACACCTGCTTTCTCATCTGCCCCCGTAGACGCTCACCTACCTGCTTTCTCATCTGCCCCCGTACACGCCTCCACCTACCGGCATCCGTCCAGAGCGTATTCCTGTACGTTGCCTGCGGGGATAAAGCACGCCATCTATACTGATCTCATCAGGATGGTAAACCCCTACAGGAGAACATAATGAACCTATCATTCCTTCAGGATAACGACCTCTTCCAGACCGGTTATCTCGCGGGCGGACAGTGGCAGCGCTGCGCGACCACCTTCGATGTGGTTAATCCGGCCACGGGCGAGGTTATCGCCCAGGTGGCCCGCGCGGGTAAAAGCGAGACAGAACAGGCCATTGCCGCAGCCGAAAACGCCTTTCCGGCCTGGCGGCAGAAAACGGCGAAAGCACGCAGCGAGATCCTGAATCGCTGGTATCAGCTGATTATCGACAATAAAACCTGGCTCGGGAAGCTGATGACGGCGGAGCAGGGCAAGCCGGTAAAAGAAGCGGAGGGCGAAGTAGAGTATGCCGCCAGCTTTATCCAGTGGTTTGCCGAGCAGGCAAAACGAGCCAATGGGGAGATTATCCCTCCTGCTAAAACCGGCTCACGGATTCTGGCCACCCGCGAGCCTGTCGGCGTGGTCGCGGCGATAACCCCCTGGAACTTCCCGATGGCGATGCTGACCCGCAAGCTTGGCCCGGCCCTGGCCGCTGGCTGCACCGGGGTGATTAAACCGGCTAACAATACGCCACTCTCCGCTTTTGCGCTGCTGGCGCTGGCAAAAAAAGCTGGGGTGCCGGATGGGGTGATTAACGCTGTTGCGGGCGATACACACGCAATTAGCGATGCGATTATGGCCAGTAAAGCGGTCAGGAAGATCTCTTTTACCGGTTCAACGCAGGTTGGCAAACTGCTGATGCGTAATGCCGCCGAAACGATGAAAAAAGTATCAATGGAGCTCGGAGGCAACGCGCCCTACATCGTTTTTGAGGATGCGGATATCGATGCCGCGGTGAAAGGGGCGATCGCCAATAAGTTCCGCAATGCCGGACAGGTGTGTGTCAGCGTTAACCGCTTTTATATCCAGAGTAACGTTTATGACAGGTTTGTGCGCCAGCTCGCCGATGAGGTGAGCAAGCTTAAGGTGGGCAACGGCATGGATGAGGGCGTGATTGTGGGGCCGCTAATTGAATCAGCAGCGGTAGATAAGGTTGAAGAACACGTCAATGATGCCATCGCGAAGGGTGGGCAGATCCTCACCGGCGGCGCACGACATGCGCTGGGCGGAAATTTCTGGCAGCCCACGGTGATTGCCGAAGCCAGTGAAAATATGCAGCTGGCCCGGGAAGAGACCTTTGGGCCGGTCGCGGCCTGTTTTCGCTTTGATAATGAAGAAGAAGTGATACGCCGGGCAAACGACACTGAATTTGGTCTGGCGGCCTACTTCTATACGCAGAATTTGCAGCGGGTATTTCGGGTATCCCAGGCGTTGGAAAGCGGCATGGTAGGGGTCAACGAGTGCGCGGTATCAACGGAAGTGGCCCCGTTCGGCGGGATAAAAGAGTCCGGGCTGGGCCGTGAAGGGTCGGTGCTGGGGTTGGAAGAGTATCTGGAAGTGAAGGCCGTGCATATCGGTGGACTGTAGCTAAAAAAAGGCCCCGGGCAACCGGGGCTAAAGGATTCGCCATACTGACGAGGAATAACATGCCGCCTGTCGCCGCGGCGAGCCGGTGAGGTCTTTCTCACGCCGGGCCTGTGAACATTGTCGATATTATTAACTGCACTGATTATTAATTTTTATTTGTCCCGCATCAGGCTTATTTACACTACCGGCAAAACGCAGGGATTACGTCCCCGGCGCGACTGCGGCTGTTAACTTTACTTAGATGAATAATCAGGTTTTTATTAACCAGGCTGACTAACTTAACACTCATTCATGCCGCGCAAAAACAAAACCGCAATTATATTTCTGATGTGCGCTATAAATGGCCCGGTTATTAAATTAGAACTCAGCAAGGATAATTATCGAGCCGGGGATCCGTTAGGTTATTTATAAAGCTCGGCGGTAATGTGGTAATTACCCTCATTACGGGCTTCAATAACGCGATACGACGATGCCCCCTGTTCCTCGGCCTTCTGAGAAAGCTGCTGGCGCATATCGGTCGGTACGCCATCAATGCCGCTGATTGTCACGGTGCCCATAGATTGCAGATTCTGGCTGTCCGCCTGCTCCTGGGTTACCAGGTTAGCGGCGCTCGCACCAAATGAGAGAAGGGCAGCCAGACTTATCATGCTTATCATTAATTTGGTTTTCATGGATATACTCCTCAGAGGACTCATTGGTAACCGGGCAGGATAATAAGCGATGATATTCTGGGGTTACCGTCTTTTACGATTGTTGTCTCAGTGATAATTCATTTTGCGAATATTTAGGACGCCAACATGTAGGGTAAATAACTGTTTAAAGTGCTTGATTCGGGCGACAAAGCATTACGTACAATTATTTATCTATGCCGGTTTATTTATAAATTTCCGCCGTTGCGTGATAGGTATTATTCATATTCGCTTCAATTACGCGATAGGCAGATGCGCCCTTGTCATCAGCTTTCTGGTTAAGCTGCTGACGAATATCCATTGGTGTGCCTGCTACACCGCTTACGGTAATAGTCCCCACCGCCTGTAGATTTTGTGCCTGCTCAGAGTTGATGAGTTCAGCGGCGCTGGCACCGAAAGAGAAGGCGGATAACAGGGTCATGGCAACAATTGCTTTGGTGATTTTCATGGTTTTATTCCTCGTTACTGTTTTTATTTTTCGTTTGCTGTGATTTGCATCACGAAGACAAGTATAGAGCTAATAACGTAAAAAATTAATAGCACGCTAATAATAAAAAAAGCGGATAAGCCTGGTACGGAAGCGGGTTTTAATAACTTCTGGTTATAACAAGTGCCTATATTTTCGCCACTCACTGTTAAATCCATGTAAAAACATCGTGATATGTGAATTTATCTTTTTGTGCGTTTATTTGTGGTAGATCACACTATGAGACGGAAGTATTGGAGTATTTCACGTTGCATAGTCGGCAATAAGGCAGTTGATAATAGCGGCAAGGGCAAGGGCAAGGGCAAGGGCAAGGGCAAGGGGCGAGGGATTAAGCAGTTAAGGGGGTAAATGCGGGAGCCATAAAAAGGGGGAAAGGAAAATAGGGTAAGAATAAAGCATGAGGGGGCGGTGGGCGTCTTAGAGGAAATAAGCCAGCGGAGACTGGCTTATCAGGTAAGGGGCACAGGCAAGTTTAAGCAGATTGCGGAAACCAAACTAACCCAGCTTATAACTCCTGCTCAAAGAGCATAAGGATCGCCTGGTAGAGCTGTTTGACGGTGAATGCGCGGGCGGGTGTGACAAATACGGTGTCATCGCCGGCGATCGTGCCGAGGATCCCCTCAGCCTTACCCAGTGAATCCAGCAGACGTGCAATAAGCTGGGCCGCGCCAGGACTGGTGTGAATGACCACCAGCGCATCGTTATAGTCGATGTCCAGCACCAGATTCTTCAGTGGGCTGGTCGTCGTGGGAACGCCCAGTTCGGCAGGAAGGCAGTAGACCATTTCCATTTTTGCATTACGTGTACGCACCGCGCCGAACTTGGTCAGCATACGGGAAACTTTAGACTGGTTGATATTGTCGAAACCTTCTTCCTGAAGGGCGGCAACAATTTCGCTCTGTGAGCTGAATTTCTCTTCTTTAAGTAAGGCTTTGAACGCCTTGATAAGATCTTCTTGTTTTGATGGATTACGCATAAGTTTCCGCAAAAAATTCAGAGGTCAGGGGCATTCACGCCGCTATATAGCATTACTATGCATATAGATGAATATTTATGCAAGCTCGGACGTGGTGGCAGCGGCTGGCATTGCCCCGGGATCGGGAGTCTGGCAAACTTTTTACCATAAAACAATCGTTCGCCCATCGACGTGGTTTGACTAATAAGTAAACGATTTGTTATCAGGTTGATGTTGTTATGATAAGCTCAATGGGTGTAATGTAACGCCGAATAAGGTCTTATATACTGCTGTTATCTCCAGACTGATGTCAGAAGCATTTGAGTCATATTATTCACTCAATCTGGTATGAGCGCCTGAGCCCAAATTAGACTAAAAAACGTCGCTATCCCCTCGCAGGTCGTCTATGTTCATTACCGGATGGAATAACAGCACTTTACGTTCACAATAATAAGGAGTTTAAGATGAAAGTTGCAGTTCTCGGCGCAGCTGGCGGTATTGGCCAGGCTCTCGCACTTCTGCTTAAAACCCAGCTTCCGGCAGGTTCAGAACTCTCTCTGTATGATATTGCTCCCGTTACCCCTGGTGTGGCAGTCGACCTCAGTCACATCCCTACTGCCGTCAGTATCAAAGGCTTCAGTGGTGAAGACGCCACGCCTGCGCTGCAGAGGGCCGATGTCGTGCTTATTTCCGCTGGCGTCGCTCGCAAGCCCGGCATGGATCGTTCAGATCTGTTTAACGTCAACGCCGGTATCGTGCGTAACCTGATTGAACAGGTTGCCAGCACCTGCCCGCAGGCATTAATCGGTATTATCACCAACCCGGTGAACACTACCGTTGCCATCGCGGCCAGCGTGCTAAAAAAAGCGGGCGTGTATGACAAAAATAAACTGTTTGGGGTCACGACCCTGGATATTATCCGCGCCAATACCTTTGTTGCCGAACTCAAAGGTAAAAATCCTGCCGACATTAATGTTCCGGTAGTGGGCGGCCATTCAGGCGTCACCATCTTACCTCTGCTGTCACAAATTCCTGGCGTGACGTTCTCTGAGCAGGAGGTTATCGACCTGACTAAGCGTATCCAGAACGCCGGTACGGAAGTGGTGGAGGCCAAAGCGGGTGGCGGGTCGGCGACGCTTTCCATGGGGCAGGCGGCCGCGCGTTTCGGTCTGTCGCTGGTCCGTGCGCTGAACGGTGAAAGCAACGTGGTTGAATGCGCCTATGTAGAAGGCGACGGCGAACACGCACGTTTCTTCTCTCAGCCGCTGCTGCTGGGCAAAACCGGCATTGCGGAGCGTAAGCCTGTTGGCACGCTGAGCGCCTTTGAGCAGCAGGCGCTTAGTGGCATGTTGGATACGCTGAAAAGCGATATCGCACAGGGCGAGGCGTTCGTTAAGTCATAACCTGAGCGGGCCAGCTGAGGCTGGCCCCTGACCTGATTCAGCTCGTTTTCGTTAACTTCCCGGATATTCCATCACGGTAACCGGCAGGTTTATTTTTTTGCGGTCGCGCAGAATTTCGATGTTAATCACCGTTCCCGGACGAATTTCAGCGACTTGATCCATCGTCTCCAGCGGTGAAAGAGCTGGCTGTTGATTCACGCTGATAATGACGTCACCCCCCGTCATCCCCGCTTTCGCGGCCGGTCCGCCCGCTGCAACTTCGGTCACCCAGATCCCCTGAATATGAGCCAGGCCGTTATCGGCTCCGCGAGGCTGCGGCCTGTCCCGCACGGTAATGCCAATAAAGCCCCGGATGACCCTGCCATCGCGAATCAGTTTACCCATGATCTTTACGGCCAGAGCCGTGGGGATGGCAAAACCAATCCCTTCAGGGGTTTCACCATCGTTACTTTTATCGAAGGAGAGCGTGTTAATCCCCATCAGCTCACCCAGCGAGTTGATCAGTGCGCCCCCCGAATTGCCCCGGTTAATAGAGGCATCGGTTTGCAGGAAATTTTGATAGCGAGAAGGACTCAGACCCACCCGGCCGGTTGCGCTGATAATTCCCTGCGTCACCGTCTGGCCAATGTTGTAGGGGTTGCCTATTGCCATCACCAGATCGCCAACGTGAGCGGTGCGTTTAGGATTAATGGGGATGACGGGTAAGCCCGGCGCGGTGATTTTTAGCACAGCAAGGTCGGTAAGGCTGTCTGAACCTACCAGCTGGGCATCGTAGAAGTGTCCATCCTGCAGGGCGACGATAATTTGCTCAGCATCATTAACCACATGCTTATTGGTCATAATGTAGCCACGTGGGTCCATGATGACACCCGAGCCGAGCGTTCGGACGCCCATATTTCCGCTGGTCGTATTTGCGCTGCGATTATAGACGTTGACCACCGCAGGAGCTGCGCGGCGGACGGCCATATTGTAGCTGACCGGGGCCTGATCGGCGCTGTCGTCCTTTTGTGAGATAAGGTTGCTGCCAATTCTCAACGCCGGTACAGCTGCCAGTAGAAGGCCAGCCACCACCAGACCGAGAAGCACCGAACGTAAGAGTTTAGGAAACATGGCTATAACAGTTGAGTGATTGATCGTGCGGCAGAATAGCACGACTTGAGCGGACACGCAGGTGTCCGCATCATGATTTAACGCAGCAGCAGATAGATACTTTCACCGCTTCTAATGACGTTTAGTGCCAGCAGAGGCGGTTTGGCTTCAAGCTGCTTACGCAGTTCGGCAAGATTCTGTACCCTGGTGCGATTTACGCCCACGATAACGTCATCTTTTTGCAGGCCGGACTGTTCCGCCGGGCTGGCTTTCGTTACCGCGTTGACGCTTATCCCTTTGGTGCCATCTTTGGCGGCTCCGTCGATCAGCGTTGCCCCCTCCAGGGCGGGCGTCATCTGCTCTGCATGCGTCACCGGCTGGCTGCTGGTTTCCAGCTTCACGGTGAAGGTGAGCGGCTTACCTTCGCGCACCAGGCCGACCTTAACGTCTTTTCCCGGCGGGGTCGTGCCGATTTTAACCCGCAGAGCGGCAAAGCTCTCTACCGGCTTATCATCAAGGCTTACGATGATATCGCCAGCCTTAATGCCAGCTTTAGCCGCGGCAGAATTTGGTAGCACCTCATTTACAAAGGCGCCGCGCTGAATATCAACGTTAAATGCCCGCGCCATATCTGCGGTCATCTCAGTGCCTTTAATTCCGAGCTGCCCACGCTTCACTTCACCGAACTCGATCAGCTGCTGAGCCAGGCCCATCGCCATATTGCCCGGAATGGCAAAGCCAATGCCGATGTTGCCGCCGGCAGAGGAGAGAATGGCGGTATTTAAACCAATCAGCTCGCCGTTCAGATTAACCAGCGCGCCACCGGAATTGCCCCGGTTGATGGCGGCATCGGTCTGGATAAAGTTCTCCAGCCCTTCAAGGTTAAGGCCGCTGCGGCCCAGCGCAGAAACAATCCCCGAGGTGGCGGTCTGCCCCAGACCAAAAGGGTTCCCGATGGCTACCGCGAAATCACCTACTTTAAGCTGATCCGAGTCGGCCACTTTTATCTGGGTTAACCCTTTTGCGCCCGCAATCTGGATAAGCGCGATATCGGTTTGCTCATCGCGGCCAATCAGCTTTGCATCAAATTCCCGACCGTCGCTGAGCTGAACGCTGATTTTATCTGCGCCGCTGACCACATGATTGTTAGTGAGTATGTAGCCTTTATCAGCATTTATAACCACGCCGGAGGCCAGCCCTTCAAAAGGCTGGGCCGGGTTGTCATTGCCCTGTCCATTTTGCTCTCCCTGGCCAAAGAAGCGTCTGAGCGGCTCAGGGATAGCCTGAGCCTGCGTCTGGGTTCCCTCCACATGCACGCTAACCACCGCGGGCAAGACTTTCTCAAGCATTGGCGCAAGGCTTGGCAGCGGCTGCCCTGCTATCTGTGCGGGTAGCGTCGCCGATGCCGGCGCGGCTACGGTCAGGCTCATAACACTCAATGCTAGTGCGCTTAACAGTAAGGATTTCTTCTTCATCGCTACGACGCTCTCGCTGGAAGTAAAGTGGGAAGATAGATGTTAACAGGGCGGTGAATGCGTCCGTCAGTATTGCCGACGGTTAAAACAGGGCGCTGGAGGGCGCCCATGCTGAAGCTTATTTGTTCTGCGCCGGGCGCTCGCCGCGCAGTAATCCGGTAGCACTGTCCGGGTAGTCACGCGGCATCTGCACCGGAGCCTGATCGTTATCGGCTTCGGACTCCGTCAGCTGATAAGCGAAAGGATTTTTTTCACCCGGCAGATTCGGCAGCAGATCGTTAGAACCTTTTGCCATATGCTGATAAAGCTGACGGTAATCGCGTGCCATGTTATCCAGCAGCTCGGCACTTTGTGCAAAATGGCTGGTCAACTCTTCACGGTAGTCAGACAGTTCGGCCCTGGTCTTCTCCAGCTCGTACTGTGTGCTCCGCTGCTCGCGCAGTTTTCTATTACCAAAACGCATTGCTACCGCGCCGATAATCAGTCCAACTACCAATCCGATAAGCGCGTATTCCCAGGTCATAATCACTCCCATATTGTCTTCGTTGTTCCGTAGAATCGTCTGGCTGTTACCAGCTCGTTACCTGCCACTATAACCGCTAATGTAATGGAAGTGGAATCCTGAGGCTGCATCGCTTAGTGTAGGACGGGTTTTTTTTCGCTGACCGATGGCCTGACGCAGTAAATTATTCCGGGATATGAACAAATTATGCAAACGATGTCTCCTCTGGCGTTGTACCAGCAGGCGCTGGAAAACGGCGAATATCAGCCTGATGACGTGCAGCGTAAAGCCGTCACCCGCCTGGACGCTATCTGTCATGCTATAGGCGCGAATTCCTCTTCCCCGGCCCCGGCTGGCGGGCTGTTCGGCAAGCTCAATAAGCTTATGGGTAAGGGGAAAACACCCCCTCAGCCCCCGGTTAAAGGCCTGTATATGTGGGGGGGCGTTGGCCGTGGAAAAACCTGGCTGATGGATATGTTTTTTCAGGCGATTCCTGGTGAGCGCAAGCAGCGCCTTCACTTTCACCGCTTCATGCTGCGAGTCCATGAGGAGCTTACCGCCCTGCAGGGTACAAGCGATCCGCTGGAGATCGTGGCTGACCGCTTTAAGAGCGAAACGGATCTGCTCTGCTTCGACGAGTTTTTCGTGTCCGACATTACCGACGCGATGCTGCTGGGAACGCTCATGGAGGCGCTGTTTGCCCGGGGCATAACCCTGGTCGCCACCTCCAATATTCCACCGGATGATCTCTACCGTAACGGATTGCAGCGCAGCCGTTTTCTGCCCGCCATCGAGATGATTAAACAGCACTGTGAGGTGATGAACGTTGATGCCGGGATTGATTACCGCCTGCGCACGCTCACTTCGGCGCATCTCTGGATGGCGCCGCTCAACGAGGCCACCACGCAGGCAATGGACCGGATGTTCGTTGCGCTCGCTGGCAGCGACAGGACGGAATGCCCGGTGCTGGAGATCAACCACCGTGCCTTGCCGACTCAGGGCGTAGCGGGTGGCGTCGTGGCCATGGATTTCCAGACGCTGTGTGGGGAAGGGCGCAGCCAGCACGATTATATTGAGCTTTCACGCCGCTTTCACAGCGTACTGTTGTTCAACGTTCCGGTGATGATCTATAAAACCGAAGATCAGGCGCGGCGTTTTCTGGCGCTGGTGGATGAGTTTTACGAGCGGCATGTTAAGCTGGTCGTGTCGGCTGAGACATCGCTTTTTGAGATCTATCAGGGCAGTCGGCTGAAGTTTGAATATCAGCGCTGTATGTCGCGCCTGCAGGAGATGCAGAGCGAAGAGTATCTGCGCCTGACCCATCTTCCCTGAGGGCGAGATCACCGTACATTTGTTGTAAAAAAGGTTCGCACTTTTGAGGGGACTTCTCTATAATCTTGCGACCCCACGTTACAGCAAAGGTTTTTTTCCCAAAACTCTTTGTGTTCCAGTAACTCTATCCGAAGGGGTGGGCTTGCTGGTCGAGATGGTCGTGTGAGCCTCAACCGTTTATTCAAGCGTTTGGGATTTCACCAACGTGTAACTTAATTTGGGTAAGCTTTTAGATGAAAACTTTTACAGCTAAGCCAGAAACCGTCCAACGTGACTGGTATGTTGTCGACGCAACAGGCAAAACTTTAGGTCGTTTAGCGACTGAACTGGCTCGTCGTCTGCGCGGTAAGCATAAAGCGGAATATACTCCGCACGTCGATACCGGTGATTATATTATCGTTCTGAACGCTGAGAAAGTTGCCGTAACCGGTAACAAGCGTAGCGATAAGATTTATTACCATCACACCGGCCACATCGGTGGTATCAAGCAAGCGACCTTCGAAGAGATGATTGCTCGCCGTCCTGAGCGTGTGATTGAAATCGCGGTTAAAGGTATGCTGCCTAAAGGCCCGCTGGGCCGTGCTATGCACCGTAAACTGAAAGTTTACGCGGGCAACGAGCACAACCATGCGGCACAGCAACCGCAAGTTCTTGACATTTAATCGGGATTACAGGCAATGGCTGAGAATCAAAACTACGGCACTGGTCGCCGCAAAAGCTCTTCCGCTCGCGTCTTTATCAAGCCGGGTAGCGGTAACATCGTAATTAACCAGCGTTCACTGGAACAGTACTTCGGTCGCGAAACTGCCCGCATGGTAGTTCGTCAACCGCTGGAACTGGTCGAAATGACAGGTAAATTCGATTTGTACATCACCGTTAAAGGTGGTGGTATCTCCGGTCAGGCTGGTGCGATCCGTCACGGTATCACCCGCGCTCTGATGGAGTATGACGAGTCACTGCGTGGCGAACTGCGTAAAGCAGGCTTCGTTACCCGTGATGCTCGTGAGGTTGAACGTAAGAAAGTCGGTCTGCGTAAAGCACGTCGTCGTCCTCAGTTCTCCAAACGTTAATTTTTTCTGCTTCGGCAGAATCAGTTATCGAAAAACCCGGTGCACGCACCGGGTTTTTTCTTTTCCCGCATCCGCAAAAAGTGTTAAAACGCGATAAGGCTAGCCCTTTTCCCGTCAAATCCTCATTCCTGCCACCACAAGCTGTCTAAAATCTGGTAAACTAGGTGTCACTTTGCGCCCATAGCAGGGCATTGATGCATGGAGTCCTCAGTGGATGCCGGTTCGGCTTCAGATGGTGCTAAGGGTCATTAATTAAGCAGGTTAGTCGCCATGTGGCGGCCTTGCGTAGTAATTTTCTGGATAAACTTGGAGGTTTACATGGCTGTCGCTGCCAACAAACGTTCGGTAATGACGCTGTTTTCTGGTCCGACTGACATTTTTAGCCATCAGGTACGTATTGTCCTGGCGGAAAAGGGTGTCAGCGTAGAGATCGAGCAGGTAGAAATGGATAGCCTGCCCCAGGATCTGATTGACCTCAATCCTTACCGCACCGTCCCAACGCTGGTCGATCGCGAACTGACGCTGTATGAGTCCCGTATCATCATGGAATACCTTGATGAGCGCTTCCCGCATCCTCCGCTGATGCCGGTATATCCGGTAGCGCGCGGTGAAAGCCGTCTGATGATGCACCGCGTGGAGCAGGACTGGTACAGCCTGATGCGCAAGGTGGAAAACGGCACGGCACAGGAAGCGGAAGCCGCGCGCAAGCAGCTGCGTGAAGAGCTGCTGGCGATTGCCCCACTGTTTGCCCGCACACCATTCTTTATGAGCGAAGAGTTCAGCCTCGTCGACTGCTATCTGGCACCGCTGCTGTGGCGGTTACCGCAGTTGGGTATTGAACTGATCGGTGCGGGTTCCAAGGAGCTTAAAGGCTACATGACACGCGTATTTGAGCGTGACTCCTTCCTGGCTTCCCTGACGGAACCAGAACGTGAAATGCGCCTGCATACGCGGGGATAAGTACGATGGAAATGACGCAACTAACCGCACGCCGTCCGTATCTGCTGCGCGCATTTTATGACTGGCTGCTCGATAACCAACTGACACCGCACCTGGTGGTGGATATCAATCTGCCGGGCGTGATGGTGCCGCTGGAGTATGCGCGGGACGGTCAGATCGTGCTTAACATTGCGCCACGTGCCGTAGGCAACCTTGAGCTGGGCAATGACGAAGTGACGTTTAACGCCAGATTCGGCGGCGTCCCTCGTCAGGTTACGGTGCCAATGGCCGCCGTGCTGGCGGTTTACGCGCGTGAGAACGGGGCAGGCACCATGTTTGAGCCTGAACCGGTCTATGAGGAAGCGGGCGAATATAATCCGGCGTCTGCGGATGAAACCCCGGAGACGGTGATGTCTGTTATCGACGGCGATCGTCCGGATAACAGCCTGCAAAACGATGATGAGAATCCTGAGGACGATCCACCCCCGCGCGGTGGGCGTCCGGCACTTCGTGTCGTTAAGTAGCCGTCAGATTGACATGTTAAAAGGGCTCATCAAATGATGAGCCCTTTTTTATGCCACAGCCTACACCTCAAGCCAGTCCATGATGCCCTCGGCGGCTTTACGGCCCTCAGCAATGGCGGTTACCACCAGATCGGAACCGCGCACGGCATCGCCACCGGCGAAGATTTTAGGGTTGCTGGTCTGGAATGCGTTATCACTGCCTTCGGGCGCAATGATACGGCCCTGTGAGTCCAGCTCCACGCTGTGCTGCTCCAGCCATGACATGGCGTGAGGGCGAAAGCCGAAGGCGATCACCACCGCGTCAGCAGGCAGGACATGCTCGGAACCCGGCACGATCTCAGCCCGGCGACGGCCGTGCGCGTCCGGCTGACCCATCGCCGTGCGGGCCATTTTGACGCCGCAGACGCGGCCATTACTGTTAATCTCAATGCCCAGCGGCTGAATGTTAAACTGGAACTCCACGCCCTCTTCACGCGCGTTTTTCACTTCGCGCCTGGAGCCCGGCATATTTTCTTCGTCACGTCGGTAGGCACACACCACGTGAGTGGCACCCTGGCGAATCGAGGTGCGCACGCAGTCCATAGCGGTGTCGCCGCCGCCCAGTACCACCACGCGCTTCGCATTCATGTTCACCCAGGGCGCTTCCTCCGTGTGGCTGAAGCCCATGGTATTTTTGGTGTTGGCGATCAGGAACGGCAGGGCATCATAGACGCCTTCCGCTTCCTCATTGTCCAGCCCGCCCTTCATCGACTGATAGGTGCCCACGCCCAGAAACACGGCGTCGTAATCCGCCAGCAGATCGCTCATCTGTACGTCCTGGCCGACTTCGGTATTCAGATTGAACTCAATGCCCATGCCGCTGAAAATTTCACGGCGCCGGGTCATGACCTCTTTTTCCAGCTTAAAGGCCGGGATACCGAAGGTCAGCAGGCCACCAATTTCCGGGTGACGATCGAAGACTACCGCCTTCACGCCATTGCGCGCCAGCACATCGGCGCAGGCCAGCCCGGCGGGACCGGCACCAATAATGGCGACGCGCTTACCGGTCGGCTTAATGCCGTCCATATTGGGCTTCCAGCCCATCTCCAGCGCTTTGTCATTGATATAGCGCTCAATGTTGCCGATAGTGACCGCACCAAACTCATCGTTTAACGTACAGGACCCTTCGCACAGGCGATCCTGCGGACAGACGCGTCCACACACTTCCGGCAGGCTGTTGGTCTGATGCGAAAGCTCGGCTGCCTCAATAATACGCCCCTCATTGGCCAGCTTAAGCCAGTCAGGGATATAGTTATGCACCGGGCACTTCCACTCGCAGTAGGGGTTGCCGCAGGACAGGCAGCGATCGGCCTGCGCCTGCGCCTGGCTTTCAGAAAACGGCTCATAAATCTCCACAAATTCAATTTTGCGGATTTTAAGCGGCTTCTTCGGCGGATCGACGCGCTGTAAGTCGATAAATTGATAGACGTTTTGACTCATAGTGACCTCTTACTGCGCCTGCACGCGCAGCTCCGCTGCGGAACGACTGCGGTGACCTAACAATGCCTTCACATCACTGGATTTCGGTTTAACCAGTGAGAACTTAGACGACCAGGCTGGCCAGTTAGCCAGAATTTCTTCGCCGCGGGACGAGCCGGTATGCTGAACATGCTCGGTGATCAGGCCACGCAGGTGCTCCTCGTGAATTGCCAGATCGTCCACGCTTAACACTTCAACCAGTTCCGGGTTAACGCGTTTGCGGAACTCGCCGTCCTCATCCAGAACGTAAGCAAAGCCGCCGGTCATCCCTGCGCCGAAGTTCACCCCGGTGCGGCCTAACACGCAGACAATACCGCCGGTCATATATTCACAGCCGTTGTCACCGATACCTTCAACCACGGTAATTGCGCCCGAGTTACGTACGGCGAAACGCTCACCGGCGCGACCCGCCGCAAATAGCTTGCCGCCAGTTGCACCGTACAGGCAGGTATTACCGATGATGGTCGCTTCAAAGCTGCGGAAGGCTGAGCCCATCGGTGGACGCACGGCCAGCATTCCGCCTGCCATGCCTTTGCCCACGTAGTCATTAGCGTCCCCGGTCAGGGTCAGCTCGACGCCGCCGGCATTCCACACGCCAAAACTCTGGCCTGCCGTGCCGCTGAAGTGCGCACGGATCGGATCGGAAGCCAGCCCCTGATCGCCGTGAAGAAGCGCAATCGCACCTGACAGCGTCGCACCGACGGAACGATCGGTATTACGAATATCGAACCAGAAGGTTTTGGACTGCTTCGCTTCCACAAAGGGCATGGCGCAGTCGAGCAGCGCCTTGTTAAGCGCGCCGTTGTCGAACGGCGGATTGCTGCCGGTACAGAATACGTCTTTACCCGGCATCGGCTCAGCGGTGGCCAGCAGAGCAGAGAGATCCAGATTCTGCTGCCTGGCGGTAAAGCCTTCCAGCTCGGTCAGCAGATCGGTCCGGCCAATCAAATCCACCAGACGCTTCACGCCCAGCTCCGCCATCAGCTCACGGGTTTCACGCGCGATAAACTCAAAGTAGTTGGTTACGCGGTAAGGCAGGCCATGATAATGATTCTTGCGCAGCTTTTCGTCCTGGGTTGCCACGCCCGTTGCGCAGTTGTTCAGATGGCAGATACGCAGGTATTTACACCCCAGCGCCACCATCGGGCCAGTACCGAAACCGAAGCTCTCCGCGCCCAGAATGGCCGCTTTGATGATATCGCGCCCCGTCTTCAGACCACCATCGACCTGCAGGCGGATCTTGTGACGCAGACCGTTTGCCACCAGCGCCTGCTGGGTTTCGACCAGGCCCAGCTCCCAGGGACAGCCGGCATATTTCACCGAACTGAGCGGGCTGGCACCGGTGCCGCCGTCGTAGCCCGCGATGGTAATCAGATCCGCATAGGCTTTGGCCACGCCGGTGGCAATGGTGCCGACGCCCGGTTCAGAGACCAGTTTGACCGAAATCATCGCTTTCGGATTGACCTGCTTCAGATCGAAAATCAGCTGGGCCAAATCCTCAATGGAGTAGATATCGTGGTGAGGCGGCGGTGAAATCAGCGTTACGCCGGGCACAGAATAGCGCAGCCTGGCGATGTATGGCGTGACCTTATCACCGGGTAGCTGGCCGCCTTCGCCTGGCTTCGCGCCCTGTGCCACTTTGATTTGAATCACGTCCGCATTAACCAGATAGGCTGGCGTCACGCCAAAACGCCCTGAGGCCACCTGTTTAATACGCGAGACTTTATTGGTGCCGTAGCGCGCCGGATCTTCACCACCCTCACCGGAGTTAGAGTAGCCACCCAGGCTGTTCATGGCCTCAGCCAGCGATTCGTGGGCTTCAGGGCTGAGTGCGCCGATAGACATCGCCGCGGTGTCAAAACGCTTGTACAGCTCGCTGGCGGGTTCCACTTCATCAACGCTGATAGCGGTGCTGTCGCCGGCGTTAATCGCCAGCAGGTCGCGCAGGGCGGCCACGGGACGCTCGTTTACCAGCTTCGCATACTGCTGATAATCGTCGTATTCGCCGCTCTGCACGGCTTTTTGCAGCGTGGCCACCACGTCAGGGTTGTAAGCGTGATATTCGCCACCGTAGACATATTTCAGTAGCCCACCCTGATCCAGCGGTTTGCGCTTCAGCCATGCACGTTTAGACAGGTTAAGTAAATCCTGCTGGAAGTCGGCAAAAGTAGCGCCGCTGATTCGGCTGACCACGCCCTGGAAGCAGAGATCGCAGAGATCACCGTGCAGGCCTACGGCCTCAAACAGCTTAGAACAGCGATAGGAGGCGATGGTTGAGATGCCCATTTTGGACATGATCTTATACAGCCCTTTGTTGATGCCGTTACGGTAGTTAAGCATCAGGGTGCGGTAGTCTTTATTAATGACGCCCGCGTCCGCCATCTTCGCCAGTGATTCATAGGCGAGATAAGGATAAATTGCGGTCGCGCCAAAGCCGAGCAGGACGGCAAAGTGGTGCGGGTCGCGCGCGCTGGCGGTTTCAACAATGATGTTGGCATCGCAGCGCAGGCTTTTATCCACCAGCCGGGTCTGAATCGCCCCCACGATCATGGGCACTGGCACCGGCAGGCGTGTTTCACTGATGCCGCGATCGGAGAGGATCAGCAACACCGTGCCGCCTTTGACTAAGGCTTCCGCTCTGTCGCACAGCGCGAGGATGGTCTCCTTCAGCGACGACTCGGCCGGATCGAAGGTGCAGTCAAGCTTGTCGGCGCGATAGTGCTCCTCTTCCTGACTGATTAACTGGGTAAAGTCGGAGTAGAGCAGGATCGGTGATTTGAAGCTCAGGCGGTGTGCCTGGCCTTCTGCTTCACAAAACACGTTCATCTCACGACCGATACTGGTGGCCAGTGACATCACGTGCGCTTCACGCAGCGGATCGATAGGCGGATTGGTAACCTGGGCAAACTGCTGGCGGAAGTAATCGTAAATCACGCGAGGGCGGCTGGAGAGCACGGCAAAAGGCGTATCATCGCCCATGGAGCCGACGGCCTCCTGACCGTTTTCACCCAGTACGCGGACAATGGCATCCAGCTCTTCACCGCTGTAACCAAACTGCTTCTGAAAGGTTGCCAGCAGATCATCATCCAGCAGGCGCTTGCCAACCTGGTCGTCAGGCAGGTTTTCAAATGGCACCAGGCGACGAACGTTTTTCTCCATCCACTCTTTGTAAGGGTGACGGCTTTTCAGATCGTTATCAGTTTCGGCAGAGTGCAGAATACGCCCCGCACGGGTATCAATGACCATCAGTTCGCCCGGGCCAACGCGTCCTTTTTCAATCACCTCATCCGGCTGATAGTCCCAGATCCCCACTTCTGAAGCGCAGGTGATCAGTTTATCTTTGGTAATGACGTAGCGCGCCGGGCGCAGGCCGTTACGGTCAAGGTTACAGGCCGCATAGCGCCCGTCGGACATGACGATACCCGCCGGGCCATCCCAGGGTTCCATATGCATGGAGTTGAAATCGAAGAAGTCCCGCAGTTCAGGATCCATATCCGGGTTGTTCTGCCAGGCCGGTGGCACCAGCAGGCGCATGGCGCGGATCAGATCCATCCCTCCGCTCAGGAACAGCTCCAGCATGTTATCCATGGAGCTGGAATCCGAGCCGGTTTCGTTAACAAAGGGGGCGGCATCCTGCAGATCGGGGATCAGCGGGGTTTTGAATTTATAGGCGCGGGCCTTTGCCCACTGGCGGTTACCGGCAATGGTATTGATTTCACCGTTGTGCGCCATATAGCGGAACGGCTGAGCCAGCGGCCAGCGCGGCACGGTATTGGTCGAGAAGCGCTGATGAAACAGGCAGATGGCCGACTCCAGTCGCAGATCGGCAAGATCCAGATAGAAGCGAGGGAGATCCGTCGGCATGCACAGGCCTTTGTAAATATTGACCTGGTTAGAGAAGCTGCAAACGTAAAATTCTTTGTCGTCGATGCGCTTTTCAATACGACGGCGCGCCATAAACAGGCGGCGCTCCATATCGCGCGGGCGCCAGCCGGCGGGCGCATTGATAAACAGCTGTTCAATACGCGGCTTAGAGGAGAGGGCAATTTCACCCAACACTTCCTCATTCACGGGCACCTCACGCCAGCCAACAATCGACAGCGTTTCGCGCAGAACCTCCTCTTCGACAATGCGGCGGCTTTCACGAGCCAGCTCATCGTCGCGGTTCAGAAACAGCATGCCAACCGCATAGTTTTTCGCCAGACGCCAGCCACGTTCGGCGGCTACAACGCGAAAGAAACGATCGGGTTTCTGTAATAACAGGCCACAGCCGTCGCCGGTCTTGCCGTCAGCAAGGATCGCGCCACGGTGTTGCATACGGGCCAGTGCGTGGATAGCGGTACGCACTACCTTATGGCTAGGTTCGCCTTCTATGTGGGCGATCAGGCCGAAACCACAGTTATCCTTTTCAAGGGATTTATCGTACAACATAATAGTGAACCTCCCCAGGCTCTGCGGGATTCCCTGCGCCGACGGTGGTCAGACGTAGAAAGGGCATGGCGACAGGTTTTACGAGCCAGGCTCACCCTTTTTGTCGCCCCTCTATATCTTTCCGTTAGCGTCGGTGTTGCAAGCGTTGAGAACTTGCTTCAGAGGGAGTCTCTATAACTGCATAAGTATGACGGGTAGAATACCCATCCAGAAAGCTTCCAGCGGATTTCCAACTTATCGGGAAAGCGAACTCAGGTCAACAAGGTGGCTTACAGGCTGCTTTACCACGCTTGTATGGAATAACCTTTTGATAAATGGCTTTTTTTTACATGTTTTTCTGCCACTCTTATCAGGGACTATGCAGGGTGAAGTGTGAGCTGTATCACTGTAGTGCAGGGGGGAAATCTCTGCACCATGCTGGGGCCAGGGCTATTGCTAGCAGGAAATGCTGGTAAAGCAGGCCTAAGCCTTGGAACGCACTGTTTTTAACGCTAACGCATATTTGAATAAAATAGGCGGGCTGGATAAGCAAAATTAATTGTCACGGAATGAATAGTTAGATAATTTTATTGAATTGTTATTCTTCTGGCGGCCCCTCGCTTTTTGACCCCTTTCACGCCGTGGCGCTATGGCATCACGTCTCAGGAAAAAAATGGCCACGTTTTTTTCGTCTCAATTATGCATTTCACTCCTCCCGAACTCCGTAACAGGAGCTTCGCTATCAGGGATAGCTTTAAGCGTAAATGCTTTATATCAGTCGCCGCATCTGGTGTCGCCAGGTGACGCGCGGCTGACCTCCCGGGAGGGGCGCTGCCTCTTCGACAGCCTCCGGGCTGCACCAACAGAGTGCGCCGACCTTCTGCTGCCCAACGCCTACGTACCTGACACTTTTACGGTATGATTAGCGCCTTCGATCTGGAAGGGATCTTTTATGAAACAAATTCGTTTATTGGCCCAGTACTACGTTGACCTGATGGTGAAACTGGGGCTGGTGCGCTTCTCGCTGCTGTTAGCGTCGGCGCTGGTGGTGCTGGCGATGATCGTGCAGATGGCGGTCACGATGGTGTTGCGCGGCCATGTGGAAAGCATAGATATTGTCCGCTCGGTCTTTTTTGGCCTGCTGATCACCCCCTGGGCGGTCTATTTTCTTTCTGTCGTGGTGGAACAGCTGGAAGAGTCGCGGCAGCGTCTTTCCCGTCTGGTGGATAAGCTGGAGGAGATGCGCCATCGCGATTTGGAACTCAATCAGCAGATGAAAGAGAACATCAGCCAGCTTAATCATGAAATAGCGGATCGCATTAAGGCCGAAGAGGCCCGCCTGCTGGTGGTTGATCGGTTGAAAGAAGAGATGGCCCGCCGCGAGCAGGCGCAAATTGAACTTGAGCAACAATCCTCCTTCCTGCGCTCATTCCTTGATGCCTCTCCTGACCTGGTGTTCTATCGCAACATCGATCAGCAATTTTCTGGCTGTAACCGCGCAATGGAACTGCTAACCGGAATGAGTGAGAAGCTGCTTATCGGCCTTACGCCGCGCGACGTATATGACGAGGATGCGGCGACTAAAGTATTGGAAACGGACGATAAAGTCTTCCGCCATAACGTTTCTCTGACCTACGAACAGTGGCTGCAATACCCCGATGGGCGTAAGGCCTGTTTTGAAATTCGCAAGGTCCCCTATTATGACCGCGTGGGTAAACGCAGCGGACTAATGGGCTTTGGACGCGATATAACGGAGCGTAAGCGCTACCAGGACGCGTTAGAGAACGCCAGCAGGGAAAAGACCACCTTTATCTCTACGATCAGCCACGAGCTTCGTACGCCGCTTAATGGCATTGTCGGTCTCAGCCGTATTCTTCTGGATACCGGGCTTAACCCTGAACAGCTTAACTACCTTAAAACGATCCACGTCTCGGCCATCACGCTGGGCAACATTTTCAATGACGTGATTGAGATGGACAAAATTGAGCGGCGTAAAGTGCAGCTGGACAACCAGCCGGTGGATTTCACCGGTTTCCTTGCCGATCTTGAAAATCTTTCTGGCCTGCTGGTACAGCCAAAGGGACTCCAGTTTTTACTGGAGCCTGAGCTGCCGCTGCCGCAAAAAATCGTGACCGATGGTACCCGGCTGCGGCAGATTTTATGGAACCTGATTGGCAACGCGGTGAAATTCACTCAGCAGGGCAGTATTGTCGTACGGGTTTCCTGCCCGGGTGAAACCTGCCTGCGGTTTGAGGTGGAAGATTCGGGGATGGGGATCCCGCAGGATGAGCAGGATAAAATCTTCGCCATGTACTACCAGGTGAAGGATCAGCACGGCGGCAAACCGGCAACGGGGACCGGCATTGGTCTTGCGGTCTCACGGCGTCTGGCGCAAAGCATGGGCGGAGACATTACCGTTCGCAGCACCCCCGGCGCGGGCTCCTGCTTTACCCTGACCGTCAACGCGCCGCGCATCACGGAGGAGGTTTCTGAACAGCAGGCGTCGGAGGATATGCCGCTCCCGGCCCTGCACGTGCTGCTGGTCGAGGATATCGAACTGAATGTGGTCGTGGCACGGTCGGTGCTGGAGAAACTCGGTAACAGCGTTGAGGTGGCAATGACCGGTGAAGCCGCGCTGGCGATGTTCGATCCCGATGAATTTGACCTGGTTCTGCTGGATATCCAGCTTCCTGATATGACCGGGCTGGATGTCGCACGTCATATCCAGCAGCGTTTTGCCGGTCAGCGCCTGCCGCCGCTGGTGGCTCTGACCGCCAATGTGCTTAAGGACAAAAAAGATTACCTGGATGCGGGTATGGATGATGTCTTAAGTAAACCGCTGGCCGTACCTGCCCTGACGGCCATCATTCAAAAATACTGGGATTCTCAGCAGCAGCAGACGGCTGATGAAGACCGACAGGAGAGTGTCGTGGACGAGAAAAAGCTGGCTTTGCTGGATATCGATATGCTGCAACAATACATTGAACTGGTAGGCCCACAGCTTATTGTTCAAAGCCTTGAGATGTTCGAGCAAATGATGCCGGGCTATCTGGCGGTGCTGGACTCAAACATGATGGCGCGGGATCAAAAAGGCATTGCCGAGGAAGGACATAAGATCAAAGGCGCTGCGGGATCGGTAGGCCTGGTTCATTTACAGCATATTGCCAAACAGATTCAAAGCCCGGAACTGCCAGCCTGGTGGGACAACGTACAGGAGTGGGTGGACGAGCTGAAGCTTGAGTGGCGGCACGACGTTGAAGTATTACGGGAATGGGTGAGTAGTCTTGAAAAAAAATGACCCCGACCGAAGCCGGGGTGCGCGAATACTGCGCCAACACCAGGGAAAAGGGTAACCTGCGCAATTCTAAAAGTAAGAGTATTAAGCACAGGCGCGGTATTGGTTAAAACGCTACGTTACAACGGTTCGTTACTGGTATAACTAAATCTTGCATCATACTTAGCAACTACTGTAGCAAATCCTACATCACATGTTACCAGATTCATTAAAATCTGTGAAGTGGAGCGGCGTTTGCAGACAGGAAACATTAATTTGATGATACAGTCAAGCCTGGAATGAATTTTAACGCCTTATTGATGTAAATTTGAACGTTTGTGGCAGTTTTTGTGTGGAATTGATTTACATCCTCTATCCCAGACCCTGTACGAGCGCTAGCACCGTTGCTAAAAAAAAATCAATCGCCTGATAAATATTTAACTGGCTGTAAATCTTATTTTTTATGAGATGCAGGTCTCGGCCTATTATCAGAAGAGCAGGAAACTTTTCAAAACTTAAGAGTAAGATTTTAGCGATTAAAAACGGGCTAGCTGTCGAATTATCTTAACAAAATTGGCTGGGCCATGCCACCGGGACAACGGGGCAATTGTTAATGCTTATGCCTGATGCGGATAAGGATTAGCACGAATTAGCAAAGCTTAAGGATTAAAGTGTTAAGTAAAATTAATGTTTTATTTTTAAGCATTAGCCATACTTATTTCGATTACAGGCAGCCCAGGATGCACAATTCTGGCGCATGGAACCGATTCCTTTTGTGCGGAAGTGGTTGAAGCCGCTGGGGCATTTTCGGATAAAGTCCTACAAAGAGGCGAATTAAGACTCAAATATCCTACGGGAAAGTAAAGTGGATTACGCCTTCGCGTTACGGCTTGAACTAAGGTTTTTTACTAAAATAGATAAGACAGAATTGGAGTTAATTTTATGAGCCAGCGAAAACGATCGATTGCCCGGCGCGGCAGATTATGGCTTACCCGTATTTTATTGACTGTTTTTGGCGCCTGGATAGCGGGAATTTTATTGTTCTCTTTTTTACCCGTCCCCTTTTCCGCCGTGATGGCGGAGCGGCAGGTAAGTGCCTGGCTAAGCGGCGACTTTGGCTATGTTGCCCACTCCGAATGGGTTTCCAGAAATGAAGTCTCCTCCTGGATGCCTCTGGCGGTCATCGCCTCCGAGGATCAGACCTTTCCCACCCACTGGGGCTTCGACGTGCAGGCCATTCAGTCCGTGCTGGACAGTGAAAGCAGTCATATGAGAGGGGCATCTACCCTGTCTCAGCAGACGGCTAAGAATCTCTTTCTGTGGGATGGACGTAGCTGGTTGCGGAAGGGGTTAGAGGCGATGCTCACCGTGGGTATTGAAACAGTTTGGTCGAAAAGAAGGATTATTACGGTCTATCTGAACGTAGCGGAGTTTGGCGAGGGCGTTTTTGGTGTGGAAGCGGCGTCCCAGCGTTACTTCCACAAGCCTGCGAGCCGTCTGACCATGTCAGAAGCGGCGCTTCTTGCCGCCGTGCTGCCTAACCCAATACGCTTTCGGGCTGACCATCCTTCAGGCTATATCCTTCAGCGTCAGCAGTGGATCCTGCGGCAGATGCGTCAGCTAGGGGGAGAGGAGTTTATCCGGCAGCAGAAGCTGTAACTGTATCCGATCTTAATGGGCGTGAAAGGACTTTTCCGCCCATTAAGAGGACTCTGCCAAAAGGGTCAATCCTCGTCGAAACCTGCGTCAAAAAGCTCAATAACGGCCGCCAGCGCCTGCACCTCCTGCGGGCCGGTGGCTTCGATTTCAATTTGCCGTCCCTTGGCAGAATCCAACATCAGCAGGGCGATAACGCTGCTTGCTTCGGCTTCGGTGCCCGTTTCGTTACGCAGGAGCACTTCCGCATCAAAGCTCTGCACCAGCTCAAAGAGCTTCATCGCCGGGCGGGCATGCATGCCCAGCTTATTTTTAATTTCAACGGTTTGTCTGACGGTCATGATTTGCGTTTTTCCAGCGTGCGATGGCGTGACTGAACGTTTTTGCCGCGCGAGCGGAAATAATCAGCCAGCTGTTCGGCAATGTAGACCGAGCGATGCTTACCGCCGGTACAGCCAATCGCCACGGTCAGGTAGCTGCGGTTGTTGGTTTCCAGCATCGGTAGCCACAGTTCCAGATAGCTACGGGTCTGGTAAATAAAATTGTGTACTTCGGTATGGCGGTCAAGAAACGCCGCAACCGGACGATCCAGCCCGGTCATAGGGCGCAGCTTGGGATCCCAGTGCGGGTTCGGCAGAAAGCGCACGTCAAAAACGTAATCGGCATCAATGGGAATACCGTGTTTGAAGCCAAAGGATTCAAACACCATGGTCAGCTCGCGTTCGCGCTTGCCCAGCAGGCGCGTACGCAGCATCTCTGCCAGCTCATGCACGGACATCTCGGACGTATCCACAATCAGGTCAGCGCGCGAGCGTAGCGGCTCCAGCAGGTCGCTCTCTTCGTCTATGGCGCTCTCAAGGGAGAGGTTCTTACTGGAGAGCGGATGCAGTCGTCGCGTATCGCTGTAGCGGCGAATTAAGGTATTGCGATCGGCATCCAGAAACAGCAGCTGCGGCGAAAAGCTCTCGGGCAGACTGGTTAGCGCCTTTTCGAACACTTCCGGCGATTCAGGCATATTGCGTACATCAATACTGACCGCCGCTGACATATTGCGGTCGGCGAGAGACTTCGCCAGTTCCGGTAGCAGGACCACGGGCAGATTATCCACGCAGTAAAAGCCCATATCTTCCAGCGCGCGCAGCGCGACGGACTTACCGGAACCGGATCGACCGCTGACAATCATCAGCACCATGACGTTTTCTCCTGATTTGCCGCTGACTGAAAGAGAGGTGTCGCGCCGGACATTCGTCTCCTTTCAGCCCTCACAACATTCATCCAATCAGCCGACGGACATCAGCTGCATGCAAGCTAGGTCTCCTCATGGCCCTCTGCCATGATCTCATACAGCTCTTCGTCAGTCTGGGCCGCGCGAAGGCGGCGGCAAATCGTTTTATCCGCCAGACGTCGGGCTACCAGAGAAAGGGTATGCAGATGCGTCTTACACTGGTCAGCCGGAACAAGCAGGGCAAAAAGCAGATCCACTGGCTGATTATCAATGGCATCAAAGGCGATGGGCTGATCGAGCCGGATAAAGACGCCTACCGCGCGCAGGGTGTCTTCCACCAGCTTGCCGTGCGGGATGGCGATACCGTTGCCAATCCCGGTACTTCCCATACGTTCACGCGTAAGGATAGCCTCAAAGATGGTCTGGTGTGGCAGGTTCAGCTGCTTAGCCGCCAGCTCGCTGATAATCTCCAGCGCCCGCTTTTTACTCTGACAGTGTACGCCGCTTCGGGTGCAGGAGAGGCTTAGTACAGTGCTCAGTTCCAGTGTTAAGTCATTGTTCATAATGGGTTCACTTACTTGTTCACTTCCGCCTGGCAAAAGGTGTCATCTTTTGCATCACTGAGCACAGGTTAGCGATGTATCGAAAACGCCCGACCGACTACAGCATGCCTTAATGATCAAACAGCCCGTACCCCATAATCAGAGTACGGGCCGGTCAATCTTACGTCACGTTCTTACTCTACATAAGGGTGGCGAAAAAAGAATCAATGCCTGAGTGAATTTAGTGTTGTTTTAACTTATCTTTATGTTTATTGAGTTGGCGAGTGAGCTTATCTACTAAGCCGTCAATCGCCGCGTACATATCTTTTTCTTCCGAGGTGGCATGCAACTCACCGCCGTTCACATGCAGGGTCGCATCGGCTATCTGCGTAACCTTTTCGACTTTAAGAACAATATAAACCTGATTAATCCGGTCGAAATAGTGCTCCAGCTTAGCAAATTTGGTGGTAACAAATTCGCGCAGGGGATCGGTGATTTCAACATTTAGCCCAGTGATATTGAGTTGCATGCTTTCTTCCTTATCTGTTCGTTCAGACCAGTTGCTTACGCTGATTCGAAGGCGGGATGGATAAAGACTCTCGGTACTTCGCGACGGTACGGCGGGCTACCATGATCCCCTGATCGGAGAGCAGGGTGGTCAGCTTACTGTCGCTAAGAGGTTTGACGGGATTCTCCGTCGAGATTAATTTTTTCACCAGCGCGCGGATTGCCGTTGAGGAGGCTTCGCCTCCGCCTTCGGTGTTCACATGGCTGGAGAAAAAATATTTGAGTTCAAAGATCCCTCGTGGGCTGTGCAGATACTTTTGGGTGGTCACGCGTGAAATGGTTGATTCATGCATATCAACGGCGGTCGCGATATCTGCCAGCACCATCGGGCGCATAAACTCTTCGCCCTGTTCAAAAAAAGCCTGCTGCTGTTCAACGATACAGCAGGTGACCTTCAGCAGCGTATCATTACGGCTCTCAAGACTTTTGATTAGCCATTTCGCTTCCTGAAGATTACTGCGGATAAACTGGCTGTCGCTGTCGCTGCGATTAGCGCTGCCCAGCGAAACATAGTGCTGATTGATTTTAAGGCGCGGCACGCTGTCTGCGTTGAGTTCCACCCTCCAGCGCTGACCGACTTTACGCACTAGTACATCGGGAATGACGTACTCGGGCTCGCCGGTATTGACCGACTGGCCCGGACGCGGATCGAGAGACTGAATCAGCTGCATCGCGCTTTTCAGCACCTCTTCCTTCAGCCGGGTGACGCGCATCAGGCTGCGAAAATCGTGATTCGCCAGCAAATCAAGATGTTCACTGACGATCAGACGGGCTTCCTTCAGGAAGGGCGTATCGGGAAACTGGGAAAGCTGAACCAGCAGGCAGTCGCGAAGATCGCGCGCGCAGACGCCAACGGGATCGAAGCGCTGCACCCGTTTCAACACGGCTTCGACCTCTTCCATGGTGACATCGTCATTGCCCATGCTTTCCTGAATATCATCCAGCGTCACCGTCAGATATCCGGTGGGATCAACCGCATCAATAATCGAAGTGGCAATGGCGCGGTCGGTTTCGCTAAAGGGTGTCAGTTCAACCTGCCACATCAGGTAATCCTGAAGCGACTGGGTGGTTTCCCCCTGATAGACCGGCAGTTCATCATCATGATAGTCGGACCCGGTGCCAGAGGGAGTGCCTGCGGTATAGATCTCATCCCAGGTGGCATCGAGCGGAAGCTCCTCTGGCATATCCTTCTGCTCAAGCGCCTCCCGTGTATCCAGCGCTTCTTTCTCCTCATACTCCTGAGCGTCAACTTCCTCATGAATGTCGGTTTGCTCAAGCAACGGATTACTTTCCAGCGCCAGCTGTATTTCCTGCTGTAGTTCAAGCGTAGAGAGCTGCAGCAGACGAATGGCCTGTTGCAGCTGTGGCGTCATGGCAAGCTGTTGGCTAAGCCTGAGTTGCAAACCTTGCTTCATATTCAGGATAGTAATTCCTCAAAAATTTTACCCGGTCTGAACACCTTATCAGAGTCTGAACTCTTCTCCCAAATAGACGCGTTTAACCTGTTCATCTGCCAGGATTTCTTCCGGGGAACCGTGAGCAATCAGATGGCCCTGACTGACGATATAGGCGCGTTCACAAACGGCCAGCGTTTCGCGAACGTTGTGGTCAGTGATCAGCACGCCCAGACCGCTGTCGCGCAGATGTTCGATGATCTTTTTGATATCAATAACGGAAATCGGATCGACACCGGCAAAGGGCTCATCCAGCAGAATGAACTTTGGATTGGCTGCCAGCGCGCGGGCGATCTCAACGCGGCGGCGTTCACCACCGGACAGCGCCTGGCCGATGTTGTTGCGCAGGTGATCGATGTGGAATTCATTCATCAGCTCGTTGGCGCGATCTTCACGCTGTTCCGTGGTCAGATCGTCACGAATTTGCAGTACCGCCATCAGGTTGTCATACACACTCAGACGGCGAAAGATGGAGGCTTCCTGAGGCAGATAGCCTATCCCGCGACGCGCACGCGCGTGCATGGGCAGGATACTGATATCCTCATCATCAATGACGATGCGGCCTGCATCGCGGGGCACAATGCCGACCACCATATAGAAGGTGGTGGTCTTACCCGCGCCGTTCGGGCCCAGCAGGCCCACAATTTCGCCTGATTTAACCTGCAGGCTGACATCTTCCACCACGCGACGGCCTTTGTAGGCCTTCGCCAGGTTTTCCGCAATTAAAGTAGCCATTAATTACTCTTTTTCTGTCCGGTTGACGGAGTGCCTTTATCCTGAAGCTGTGACGGTACCAGTACGGTGGTCACGCGTTTACCGGTGCTGCCGTAGGCCTGCATTTTCTGTTCTTTAACCAGGTAAGTGATGCGATCGCCTTTAATATTACTATCAAGCTGCTCAAGATAGGCGTTGTCGGTCAGCTCAACGAAGTCTTTCGCCAGCTCGTAATGCATTTTCTGCGCGTGGCCCTTCACCGGTTTGCCGTTATCCTGCATCTGGTAGAAGGTCGCCGGGTTGCCCCAGGCATCGACGATGGTTTTTTTACTGTCGCCGCCGGGACGGGTCACCACAACCTTGTCCGCGGTAATTTTAATGGTCCCCTGAGTGACCACCACATTCCCGGTAAAGGTGGTGACGTTACTTTGCATATCCAGCGACTGGTTTTCGGAAGAGACGTTAACCGGCTGATTGGAGTCACCCGTCAGGGCAAACGCCGGCAGGCTTGCGGCCAGCAGCAAGCTGAGCGTGATGAGCTTAAGGTTGTTTTTCATTTTGAATTTCATAGGAGGTTTTGACCTTTTCAATCAACTCGGCAGTTTTATTCCGTAAATTCCCACGCATCTTCATGCCCGAAGAGTTAAAGCTACTGCCATAAAGCGTTACCTGATCCTCTGACGTAACATCCTGCGTTACGAGGTTGACCACGGCATTATCGGTCTTGATGCGCTGGAGTTGAGCATCTTTCGTCAGGCTGTTAACCTCAACGTGACCATACAGGTACAGCATCCGATCATTTGTCAGTTTGGCTTTATCCGCTCTGACGGACCAGGTTGGGATTTTGTTTTCGTCATAGGTCGTCATAAGCGGATTATCAAACCAGCTCACGCCATCCTGCGAAAAGTAAGTCACCTTATCGGAAACCAGCTTATAGCTCAGCGCCCCCATGGGGTTATACACCACCGTATTTGAGGTCTCACTGGTATAGGTCGGCTCCAGCCCGTTTGCCGCCGCCGGGGCATTGCCCTTATCGTTATCGGCCATATTCCAGCCGATCAGTACGATAGCCACCAGGGCCAGCAGTAGCGTAATCCAACGCCTTGTTTTACTCATACAGACTGTCCTTTGGCCTCATCAAATCTGTCCTGGGCGATTAAAATCAGATCGCAAATTTCTCGTACCGCTCCGCGCCCACCCGCAAGGCGAGTGACGTAATCTGCACGCGGAAGCAGTACCGGATGAGCATCTGCGACGGTTACGCTAAGGCCCACTTCTGCCATTACCGGCCAGTCGATCAGGTCATCGCCAATATAGGCCACTCGATCCGGCGTTAGCGACAGTTTATCCAGAAGTTCCCGGAAGGCCAGAAGCTTATCAGACTGACCCTGGTAAAGATGTGTAATTCCTAGCGTGGCGCAGCGATCTTCCAGAAGCTTTGCTTTGCGGCCGGTAATAATAGCCACTTCCACGTCAGAGGTCAGCAGGCAGCGAATACCGTAGCCATCGCGTACGTTAAACGCTTTCAGCTCCTCGCCATTATTGCCCTGATAAATGACGCCATCGGACATAACGCCGTCCACGTCGCAAATCAGCAATGCAATCGCCCGGGCGCGCGACATCACGTCTGCGCTTACCGCGCCGTAACAGGTTTCAACCCAGCCTGCGGATGTACTCATTATGTTCAGATTCCTTGTCAGACAACGCCGGCACGCAGCATGTCATGCATATGGACAACCCCGAGCAAATGATCGCCATCGGCGACCATCACGACGGTAATATTACGGCTCTGCATCAGGTTAAGCGCCTCCACGGCCAGCGTATTGGGGCGAACCCGAATGCCGCCTGAGGTCATTACGCTGGCAATGCTGGCGTGTTGGATATCAATGCCCATATCAAAGACCCGCCGCAGGTCACCATCGGTAAAGATGCCCTCAATCTTCATCAGATCGTTACAGACGACCGTCATACCCATATTTTTGCGCGTTATCTCCAGCAGCGCATCGCGCAGGGAGGCGTCGCGGCTGACGTGAGGGATCTCATCGCCCGCGTGCATAATATCATTAACGGTTAACAGCAGCTTACGCCCCAGGGTGCCGCCGGGGTGGGAGAGCGCAAAATCTTCTGCGGTGAAGCCGCGCGCTTTTAGCAGGGCGACGGCCAGGGCGTCTCCCATCACCAGCGTCGCTGTGGTGCTGCTGGTTGGCGCCAGGCCCAGCGGACAGGCTTCCTTAGGTACTTTAACACAGAGATGGATATCGGCAGCACGGCCCATCGCGCTCTCTGGTCGGCTGGTGATACAGATAAGTGAAACGTGCAGACGTTTCAGTACCGGGATCAGCGCGAGAATCTCGGAGGATTCGCCCGAGTTGGAGATGGCAATGACGGCGTCACCTGCACTGACCATGCCGAGATCGCCATGGCTGGCTTCGGCCGGATGAACAAAAAAGGCCGGCGTTCCGGTACTGGCGAAGGTCGCGGCCATCTTTTTACCAATGTGCCCCGACTTACCCATGCCCATTATCACCACTTTACCCCGGCAGCTGTAGATCCGCTTGCAGGCTTCGGTAAAGTCTTCGTTAATGTACTGATCAAGCTGTTCCAGTCCCTGACGTTCAATGTTCAGGACATCTCTGCCTGCCTGTTGAAAATCAAAGCCCGGATCGAGCGTTCGAGGTGCCATAGTTTACAATCCTTTTACCAGAAGGTAGCGCCAGGCTGCCAGTAAAGCACGGCGACCCAGGCAACAAAGCCGCAGAGCAGCAGCGAACCTGCGACTCTTCCAATGCAGCGGCTGCGCTGTAGACACAAAAGTGTAAAAAGGGCGCTGACGCCCAGCATAACCCAATAATCCCGCGCAAAAGCCTGGGTATCAACTGCTCCAGGATGGATCAGCGCGGGCACGCCCAGAACGATGGCAATATTGTAGATATTCGATCCGATCAGATTGCCTATCGCAATGTCATCTTCGCCTTTCAGCGCACCGGCAAGCACCGTCGCCAGCTCAGGGAGGCTGGTGCCGACAGAAATTATCGTCAGGCCGATAACCAGTTCGCTGATGCCGAAGTAGTTCGCGATTACGGTCGCATTATCAATCACCATGCTGGTCGACATAGGCAGGATAATTAACGCAACCGCCAGCCAGAGAAACGCCACCGTGTTGCCCGCGTCGTCGCGCGGCAGCTCGGCAATTTGCTCGCGCGTGAGGGAGTCACTGTTATCGCGTTCGGCGCGGCGGGCAATTTTGATAATAAACAGCAGCCAGGCGGCGGCCAGCGCCAGCAGCAGCAGCCCGTCGCCCCGGCTCAGCGCGTTGTCGCACAGCAGCACGCCGCATAAAAGCGTGACTAACAGCATCAGGGGAAGCTCGCGGCGCACCAGCCTTGAGTGAACGGTGAGCGGGTGAATCAGCGCCGCGCCGCCCAGAATCAGCAGGATGTTCGTAATATTTGAGCCCATCGCGGTGCCAACGGCAATATCCATCTGACCGTGCGTAGAGGCGGAGAAAGCGACAATCAGCTCGGGAAGGGAAGTGCCGATCCCTACCACGGTCATCCCGATAATCAGAGGGGGAACACCCAATGCACGACAGAGAATCGCGGCGCTAAAAACCAGACGATCTGCACCATATACCAGCAGGACTAAACCGATAAATAATAGTGCGGTAGCTACGAGCATGAAATGTCCTTTGATCGGGTATAATCGTCGGCTGCCTTGCGTGACAGAGGAAAATGAAGGCGTCGTCAGTCAATGCGGTGATTTTGACGGTCTGAAGGCAAAAAGTAAAACGTATGCCAGTTTTAGACACGTCTTCGCCGTAAGTTTCTGTAAAAGTGTCCTGCCTGGTGGGTTATACGCTACCATCGGAGGTAAACATGTGCCTGGATAGAGAGGATAAGAGGTAACTATGAGCCAGACGGAGACGAATTTGGTGGATGTCCGGGGCGTGAGCTTCGCCCGCGGAGATAGGCCGGTGTTCGATAACATCTCGCTTACGGTGCCCAAAGGGAAAGTTACTGCCATTATGGGTCCCTCAGGCATTGGTAAAACAACGCTGCTGCGTTTAATTGGTGGGCAACTGCGGCCCGATAGCGGAGAGATCTGGTTCAACGGCGAGAACATACCCAGCCTCTCACGCTCACGCCTTTATGAGGCGCGCAAAAAAATGAGTATGTTGTTTCAGTCGGGCGCACTGTTCACCGATTTGACCGTGTTTGATAATGTGGCCTGGCCGCTGCGTGAGCATACCCAGCTTCCCCCTCAGCTACTGCACAGTACGGTGATGATGAAGCTGGAAGCCGTAGGGCTACGCGGCGCGGCATGGCTTAAGCCTTCCGAGCTGTCAGGCGGCATGGCCAGACGCGCGGCGCTGGCGCGTGCTATTGCGCTCGAGCCTGAGCTGATTATGTTTGATGAGCCTTTTGTCGGTCAGGACCCTATTACCATGGGCGTGCTGGTCAAGCTGATCGATGAGCTTAACCATTCGCTGGGGATGACCTGTATCGTCGTTTCGCACGACGTGCCGGAAGTCCTGAGTATCGCCGACTATGCTTATATCATTGCCGGTCAGAAAGTGATTGCACAGGGAACGGCCAGCGCGCTGCATGGAAATCAGGACGCCCGCGTACGCCAGTTTATTGATGGCATCGCTGATGGTCCGGTGCCGTTTCGCTTCCCGGCAGGGGATTACCTGCAAGATTTAACCGGCTCAGGGAGTTAATTCATTGATGTTACTACGTGCACTGGCGTCAACAGGACGAAAGGGGATCAATACCTGCGCTTCGTTTGGTCGCGCCGGACTGATGCTCTTCCATGCGCTGGTGGGGATCCCCCGCTTTCGCAAACATGCCCCGCTGTTAGTCAAACAGCTTTACAGCATTGGCGTACTTTCACTGCTTATCATTGTGGTGTCGGGACTGTTTATCGGCATGGTTCTGGGTCTTCAGGGTTATCTGGTACTGAATACCTACGGCGCGGAAAGCAGCCTGGGCATGCTGGTGTCGCTTTCTCTGCTGCGTGAACTGGGGCCGGTGGTCACCGCGCTGCTGTTCGCGGGTCGGGCAGGCTCCGCGCTGACGGCTGAAATTGGCCTGATGAAAGCGACGGAGCAGCTATCCAGTATGGAGATGATGGCCGTCGACCCGCTACGCAGAATCATCTCTCCTCGTTTCTGGGCAGGCTTTATCAGCATGCCACTGCTGACCCTGATATTTGTGGCGGTCGGCATCATGGGCGGCGCCATCGTGGGCGTGAGCTGGAAGGGGATTGATAGCGGGTTTTTCTGGTCAGCGATGCATAACGCCGTTGATGTGCGCACGGACATCGTCAACTGCGTCATTAAAAGCGCCGTGTTTGCCTTTACGGTGACGTGGATTGCGCTGTTCAACGGTTACGACGCGATCCCGACCTCAGAAGGGATCAGTCGGGCAACGACGCGTACTGTGGTACATGCCTCACTGGCAGTACTCGGTTTGGATTTTGTGCTTACGGCACTGATGTTTGGGAACTGATTCGATGCAAACGAAAAAAAGCGAAATTTGGGTAGGGGCGTTCCTGCTGCTGGCGCTCTGCGCGGCACTGTTTCTGTGCCTGCGCGTGGCCGATCTGAAATCTCTCGGCAATGAGCCAACCTGGCGCCTCTATGCCACCTTCGACAATATCGGGGGCCTGAAAACCGGCTCGCCGGTTAAAATTGGTGGCGTGGTCATTGGACGCGTGTCGGATATCTCACTCGACGACAAAACGCTGTCGCCCCGCGTGACCATGGATATTGAAGATAAATACAATCAGCTGCCGGATACCAGCTCGCTGGCCATCAGAACCTCTGGCCTGCTGGGGGAACAGTTCCTGGCACTGAACGTTGGCTTTGACGACCCGGATATGGGAACGACTATACTTAAGGATGGCAGTACCATTCAGGACACTAAGTCAGCCATGGTACTGGAAGATCTCATTGGCCAGTTCTTGTATAAGAGCGGCAACGGTAACGACAAGAAAGATGCATCATCGGCGGCACCGGGTGCCACTGCGCAACCTGCGCCCGCCGCTACGACTAAACCCTAAGAGGATAAGTAATGTTTAAACGTTTCCTGATGGTAGCTATGCTGGTTATTGCCCCTGGCATCGCCAGCGCTGCGACTGCTGACCAGACCAATCCCTACGAGCAAATGAATGAGGCGGCGGCAAAAACCTTTACGCGTCTCAAAACCGAGCAGCCAAAAATCAAGCAGGATCCTAACTACCTGCGTCAAATCGTGCGTGAAGAGCTTCTGCCTTACGTCCAGATCAAATATGCAGGTGCATTAGTCCTGGGCCGTTATTACAAAGAAGCCACGCCAGCCCAGCGTGAAGCCTACTTCAAGGCTTTTGGTGACTATCTGGCGCAGGCGTATGGTCAGGCGCTGGCCCTTTATCACGGACAGACCTACCAGATTGCACCCCCCCAGTCTTATGCCGACGCCAATATCATCGCTATTCGCGTGACGATCATCGATCCCAACGGACGCCCGCCGGTTCGCCTTGATTTCCAGTGGCGTAAAAACAGCCGCACCGGTGACTGGAAGGCGTACGACATGATTGCCGAAGGCGTGAGCATGATAACCACCAAGCAGAACGAGTGGAGCGATACGCTGCGTCAGAAAGGGATTGATGGCCTGACAACACTGCTTAATTCCGCGGCAAAACAGCCTATCACTCTGGATAAGCAGCAGTAATGCGTGAATCATTAAGCTGGCAAGTTACCGTACGGCAGCTGCATCTGTCCGGGGAGCTGGAGCGTGAAACGCTGCTGGCGCTCTGGGCAGAGCGGGAGTCGGTAATGAAGCAGGTTGATATCATTGATGTTTCAGCACTGGACCGCGTGGATTCTGCCGGGCTGGCGCTGCTGGTTCACCTGCGGCAGATAGCTTTGGGGCAGGGTAATACTCTGCACTTTACCGGGATCACCGATAAGCTCCATTCGCTAATCACCCTCTACAATTTGCAGCAGATCATTGTTTCACCTGTCTGAAAAGCCCCTTTAGCCAGACCCTGCAAAGCCCCTTAGCCTTAAGGGGCTTTTTTGCTTGTTTAAGATAGCGCCGCTTTCCACTAAGATAGTGCCCTGTTTCTCAAACATCGAATATAAGAAGTCTTATGGAAAATAGCGAAATCCAGGCCGTGCTGATGAGCGCGCTGCCGCTTCAGGAAGTCCACGTCACCGGCGAGGGGAGCCACTTTCAGGTTATTGCCGTCGGTGATCTGTTCGGCGAGCTCAGCCGGGTAAAAAAACAGCAGACGGTGTATGCGCCGTTAATGGAGTTTATTGCCGACAACCGTATTCATGCGGTATCCATAAAAACCTATACCCCTGAAGAATGGGCGCGTGACCGTAAGCTAAACGGTTTTTAAGCTGACTCGCTGTTGTCATCGCGCAGGGTCGCGATGCGGCGGGTAGTACTGAATGTCTGACAAAGAGAGCAGGTGTAATGGATAAATTTCGTGTACAGGGTCCCACCCGTTTAAGCGGGGAAGTCACAATCTCCGGCGCTAAAAATGCGGCGCTGCCGATCCTGTTCGCCGCTCTGCTGGCTGAAGAGCCGGTGGAGATTCAGAATGTCCCGAAACTGAAGGATATTGATACTACCATGCAGCTTCTCAGCCAGCTTGGGGTGAAGGTCGAACGTAACGGATCGGTCCATCTGGATGCCAGTGAAGTCAATATTTACTGTGCACCCTATGATCTGGTGAAAACCATGCGGGCGTCCATCTGGGCGCTTGGCCCGCTGGTGGCCCGCTTTGGTCAGGGACAGGTTTCCCTGCCCGGCGGCTGTGCCATTGGTGCCCGTCCGGTCGATCTGCACATTACGGGTCTGGAACAGCTGGGCGCTGAAATCAAACTGGAAGAAGGCTACGTTAAAGCTTCGGTAGAGGGCCGATTGAAAGGCGCGCACATCGTAATGGATAAGGTCAGCGTAGGCGCGACCGTCACCATTATGAGCGCAGCAACGCTGGCAACGGGCACGACGATTATTGAGAATGCGGCCCGCGAGCCGGAAATCGTTGATACGGCCAACTTCCTCAATACGCTGGGCGCAAAAATCAGCGGTGCGGGTAGCGATCGTATCACCATCGAGGGCGTTGAGCGTCTTGGCGGCGGCGTTTATCGCGTTCTGCCTGACCGTATTGAAACCGGGACCTTCCTGGTCGCTGGGGCGATCTCCGGGGGTAAGGTAATGTGTCGCAATGCCCAGCCTGATACGCTGGACGCCGTCATGTCTAAGCTTCGTGAGGCAGGGGCCGATATTGAGGTGGGGCCAGACTGGATTAGCCTGGATATGCACGGTCAGCGGCCAAAAGCCGTGACCTTCCGTACCGCGCCGCATCCGGGCTTTCCAACCGATATGCAGGCCCAGTTCAGCTTACTCAACCTGGTGGCTGAAGGCACCGGGGTGATTACTGAAACGATTTTTGAAAACCGTTTCATGCATATCCCTGAGCTTATTCGCATGGGTGCACACGCTGAAATCGAAAGCAACACGTTGATCTGCCACGGCGTGGAAACGCTGTCCGGCGCGCAGGTTATGGCAACCGATCTCCGGGCTTCTGCGAGTCTGGTGCTGGCGGGCTGTATCGCGAACGGAACGACAATTGTCGATCGTATTTATCATATCGATCGCGGGTATGAGCATATTGAAGACAAGCTTTCATCCCTTGGCGCTAACATCGAGCGCATTAGCGGCAGCAGTGAATAATCGCTCAACGCGACAACGTTAACAGGGGGCCATCATCGGCCCCCTCTGTTTAATTTCTAAGACGTTTTTTACGATCGATGAGACTTTGGCTGACGGGATCATAATACCGGCTTGGCCAGATTTCGCCGGGATGTATTTCCAGCGCATCCGCTATCAGCCATTCTCCCTTAGGCCAGGGCCGAAACAGTGCATTCGCAAGCGTTGATGAGCTCAATCCTGCCTCACGCGAGAGTCTTGCCAGTGTGGTCCCCCTTTTCCGCAAGCCTGCAATGATGTCTGCATTGTGCCAGTCTTTCTTATCTTTAAGCATTGCTATCCTCCGTGTACGCGAAGTTCTCCAGTAGTATTTGTGCTCAAAGTCACCGCTCTGCTCCTCATTGCCTGATGCTAATAAGTCGAAACAGGCAGGAGCAAAAGATGGAAAAGCAGGGATACTTTACAACAATTTTTAGTTTGTTATTTCCAGTTTCTTCCAGAATTTTAAGTACTGTGAATTACAACGCAAATTCATGCAAGCAAAGGTGATGATTTACACGCAACGAAACCCTGGAGAGGCGCGGGGGGAAAAGCTGAGGGGAGTTATTTAAGAAAAGGTCTTAAGAAAAACGCGGCGTACCGCGCTTAGTAGACTAAAACTCGCGCTGGACTGACATATGGGCCAGGGCTTCAAGCGCGCTACGCCACGGAGACTCAGGCAATGCTTCAAGAGACGCTATGGCCTTATCGGCTTCCTGTTCAGCTGCCTGCCGGGTCCACTCGAGCGAGCCACACTGGCGCATAGTTTCCAAAACTGGTTCCAGTAAATGCCGGCCGTTACCCTGCTCAATAGCCTCACGAATCATCGCGGCCTGCTCAGGTGTGCCATTACGCATGGCGTGCAGCAGAGGCAGTGTAGGTTTCCCTTCGCTAAGGTCATCTCCCACGTTTTTACCCAGCGTCTGGCCGTCAGCACTGTAATCAAGCAGATCGTCTATCAGCTGAAAAGCAGTTCCGATAAACCGTCCGTAATCCTGTAGCGCCTTTTCCTGAGCAGGGGTCGCATCGGCCAGAATTGCAGAGGATTGGGATGCCGCTTCAAAAAGACGGGCGGTTTTGCTGTAAATCACCCGCATATAGCTCTCTTCCGTGATATCGGGGTCATTACAGTTCATCAACTGTAACACTTCACCCTCGGCAATCACGTTTACGGCTTCTGACATGAGCGCCAAAACCCGCAGGGAGCCGAGGCTGGTCATCATCTGGAAGGCGCGGGTATAGATAAAGTCCCCTACCAACACGCTGGCCGCATTACCAAAGGCGGCATTAGCCGTCGCTTTGCCCCGGCGCATATCCGACTCATCGACCACATCATCATGTAACAGCGTGGCCGTATGAATGAATTCAATCAGGGCAGCGACCGTAACATGCTGTTTACCCGTATAATTCAGGGCGCGGGCGGACAGAACGGCGATCATCGGCCTGATGCGCTTACCGCCACCGCTAATGATGTAATAACCCAGCTGATTAATGAGGGAGACCTCAGAGTTCAACTGCTCAAGTATGATTGCATTGACGTCCGCCATGTCCTGCGCGGTGAGTTCGTTTATCTGTTCTAAGTTCATCAGTCTGTTCGGCTATTGCTCAGTATGCTGCTATGATAGGCGTCTTTACCGGTGTCTGCGGCATGTAATGTATAACAGATTGTACTTGAAAATGACCGGGGTGAAACGTTTGCATTCGCTTTGCGTTTTTTTTCTGCAATACCCTGCAACAGGCACTTGTCTTCGCTGCCGAAGTTGCGTAGAATTCGCGCCCTATTGTGAATATTTATAGCGCAGCCTGAAACTAAGACGGCGAGCGCATGAGCGGAGTTTTATATGTACGCGGTTTTCCAAAGTGGTGGTAAACAACACCGAGTAAGCGAAGGTCAGACCGTTCGCCTGGAAAAGCTGGACATCGCAACCGGCGAAACAATTGAGTTCGACCAGGTTCTGATGATCGCTAATGGCGAAGACGTGACTATCGGTGCGCCGTTAGTTTCAGGTGGCGTGATCAAAGCAGAAATCGTTGCTCACGGTCGTGGCGAGAAAATTAAGATTGTTAAATTTCGCCGTCGTAAGCACTACCGTAAGCAGCAGGGTCACCGTCAGTGGTTTACTGATGTGAAGATCACTGGCATCAGCGCCTAAGAGGAGATCTGACAAATGGCACACAAAAAGGCTGGCGGCTCCACTCGAAATGGCCGCGATTCCAACGCAAAACGTCTGGGCGTTAAGCGCTTCGGCGGCGAAGCGGTTCTGGCAGGTAGCATCATCGTTCGTCAGCGTGGCACCAAGTTCCATGCGGGCGTTAACGTAGGCTGCGGCCGTGACCACACTCTGTTTGCAACTGCAGACGGCAAGGTCAAATTCGAAGTTAAAGGCCCGAACAACCGTAAGTACATCAGCATCGTTGCTGAGTAAGGTTCTTCGAGTCTGAAACGGGTATCTGATACCTGTTTCAGCAGCGAATTTAAAAGCCCCGCTATGATTGCGGGGCTTTTTACATTCTGTATTTTAATTCACGGCTCAGTGCGTTGTGCGCGTGGATCCACAGCACGTTATTTTGCTGTACACTTTATATTCAGCTGCACGATGTCTTATGGCGGATCCCTGAACAGGTAACCACGCAAAGACACTTTTTGCGGCGGAGTCACCCTGTTCTGTCACGCGACATCGCTGTTGGCCGCGACGGATCACCCCCGGCACCTTTATTCCCCGGTCCGGGCGAATGATTTACGGAGAAGTAAAATGAAGTTTGTTGATGAAGCGACGATTCTCGTTGCTGCGGGCGATGGTGGCAACGGCTGCGTCAGCTTCCGTCGTGAAAAGTATATCCCTAAAGGCGGTCCGGACGGCGGTGACGGCGGTGACGGCGGCGACGTCTATATGCAGGCCGATGAAAACCTCAATACCCTGATCGACTATCGCTTTGAGAAATCTTTCCGCGCCGAACGTGGTCAGAATGGCCAGAGCCGTGACTGTACCGGTAAACGCGGCAAGGACATCATCATCAAAGTCCCGGTTGGGACGCGTATTATCGATCAGGGCACCGGCGAAACGCTGGGTGATATGACTCACCATGGTCAGGTTCAGATGGTCGCTAAAGGCGGCTGGCACGGCCTGGGCAACGCCCGTTTCAAATCCTCCGTTAACCGTTCTCCCCGCCAGAAGACGATGGGTACCCCAGGTGAAAACCGCGATATCCAGCTGGAGCTGATGCTGCTGGCTGACGTCGGTATGCTGGGCCTGCCTAACGCCGGTAAATCTACCTTTATCCGTGCCGTTTCAGCCGCGAAACCTAAAGTGGCGGATTATCCGTTCACTACCCTGGTGCCAAGCCTGGGCGTGGTGCGTATGGACCATGAAAAGAGCTTTGTACTGGCCGACATCCCTGGCCTGATCGAAGGTGCCTCCGACGGCGCCGGGCTGGGTATCCGCTTCCTCAAGCATCTTGAACGCTGCCGGGTGCTGCTGCACACCATCGATCTGGCACCGATTGACGAATCCGATCCGGTAGAAAATGCGCGCATTATTCTGGGTGAGCTGGAAAAGTACAGTGACAAGCTGTTTAACAAGCCGCGCTGGCTGGTTTTCAATAAAGTTGACCTGCTGGATGAGGCAGAGGCAGAAGCTCGCGCTAAAGCGATTGCAGACGCGCTGGGCTGGACTGACAAATACTATCTGATCTCCGCCGCTAACCGCACTGGGGTCAAAGAGCTCTGCTGGGATGTGATGTCATTTATTGTTGCTAACCCGAAAGAAGCGGAGCTTGAGGCTAAACAGCCTGAGAAAGTCGAATTTATGTGGGATGACTATCACCGTCAGCAGCTTGAAGAAGCGGAAGCTGAAGAAGACGATGATGATGACTGGGATGATGAGGACGACGAAGGGGTCGAAATCATTTACCAGCACTAGCCGACTTAAGGGACACAGACCGTGTCCCTTTTTATTTGGACTGCTAATTGAGCGTGTGTGGTAGCCAGCAAACGGCATCCAGGCCGCTGCGGTCATTACGATTGGTCAGTCGCAGCTCACCATGATGAATCTGAGTGATGCGCTGGACAATATTCAGCCCAAGCCCACTGCCGCCGTATCGCTGGTCCATCCGCCGAAATGCCTGGGTCAAATCCTGCGCTGACTCAGCCTCAATTCCCGGGCCCTCGTCACGTACGGTAACGCGTGTACCACTGTTTTCAGGCTGTACGATCACTGATATAAGGCTGCCCGGCGGGCTGTAGCGGGAGGCATTCTCCAGCAGGTTACGCAGCATCAGCCGTAACAGCACGGCGTCTCCCTGGACTTCCAGACGGGTATCCCCAGAGCGGGCCAGCCTCTGCTGGCGCTGAGCCAGCATTTCTGTCATCTCCTGCTCTAAGGGGGCAAAAATGGCTCCCCAGTTTACCACCTGGTAATGGCCGCTTGCCAGCGCCTGTCCGGCGCGCGACAGCATCAGCAACTGCTCAATAACGTGCATCAGCTGATCGATACGTTCAACCAGCATGGGCCCCTGCCTGACACCCTGCTGCTCCAGCAGCTCCAGATGCAGTCGCAGACCGGCGAGCGGCGTACGCAGCTCATGTGCGGCATCAGCAGTAAACAGGCGCTCCTGCTGGAGCGTATGGTCGAGCCTGCCCAGCAGCTGGTTCAGGGCAGTGGTGACGGCGACGATTTCATCCATATCGGAAAACAGCGGCAGCGGCGAGAGATTGTCAGCCGACCGCTCGCTGAGGCTGGTTTGCAGCGCGCGCAGGGGGCGAATTATCCAGCTTATTGCCCAGAATGAGAGCAGCAGGGTGAAGCCCACCATGACCACCGAGGGCAGCAGCAGCGATGCAATCGCTTCACGAATTTCCCGCTCGACGTGCTCATTACGGGAGTGCGCGGACAACGTCTCATTAACCAGAAAGCCTATCTGCTCACGGCTTTCGTGCCACAGCCAGGCCGCGCTCATAAGCTGGCAGCTCAGCAGAATAAGGGCCAGCATGATCAGCAAACGCCGACGCATACTGTTCACGCGCGTTCTTCCAGTCGGTAGCCTACGCCGCGCACCGTTTTAATCCGATCCTTGCCCAGCTTACGTCGCAGGTTATGAATATGTACCTCAAGCGTATTTGAGCCGGTATCATCCTGCCAGCTGTAGAGATCCTGCTGGAGGGTTTCCCGGTGCACCGTCTGACCAATACGCATCAGCATCCTGGTCAACAGTGCGAACTCTTTCGGGGTAATTTCTACCGGGCGGGTCTCAATAAATACCTGCTGCGAAGAGAGGTTGAGTGAGATATCGCCGTGCTGCAAAAGATTGTCGCTGCGGCCCTGATAGCGTCGAATCAGCGCCCGAACGCGCGCCTTAAGCTCCACCAGAGCGAAAGGCTTAACCAGATAATCATCAGCTCCGGCATCCAAACCGCCCACGCGATCTTCAAGCGCATCCCGCGCGGTGAGGATCAGCACGGGCAGGTCAATATGCTCTTTACGCCACTTACGCAACAGGTCACCACCATCGCGGTCCGGCAGGCCCAGATCCAGAACGATCAGGCTGTACTGACCGCTCTGTAGTAGTGAGCAGGCCTGCGAACCGGTGACGGCTGAATCGACGGCATAACCCTCTGAGGTTAGTGCCTGGACCAGTCCCGCCAGCAGTAACGCATCATCTTCAACAATCAGTAGCTTCATTGGCGTCAGTTATTCTGATAAACATCCTTATAGAGCCGGCTTTCAAAGCGAACCAGCGGAATGCGACGCTGGCGCTGATCCTCCGGCGGAACGGCATAGCCCGAAAGGTACTGGACGAATGCCACGCGTTGCCCGCTGGCGGTGGTCATAAATCCTGCAAGATTATAAACGCCCTGTAGCGACCCGGTTTTGGCTGAAACCTTGCCGTCAACGCCAGCTTCATGAAGACCACCGCGATAGCGCAAGGTTCCGTCATAGCCTGCGAGCGGCAGCATAGAAATGAAATTCAGCTGTTGATCGTTTTGTGCAATATACTGTAATACCTGCATCATCGTCGCAGGAGAAATCAGGTCGTGACGTGACAAACCCGAGCCATCGACCTGTATGCTGTTGCCCAGATCGACACTGGCCTTCTGCCGCAGGATCTGACGTACCGCATCCGAACCCGCCCGCCAGGTGCCAGGTACGCCGAAGCGCTCATGCCCGATGGTGCGAAACACGGTATCAGCAATCATGTTGTCGGACTTCTTAAGCATGATCCTTAACAGGTCGTGCAGCGGTGCTGACTGCTTTTCAACCAGAACGGTAGCGGGAGGCGTGGCCTGGGTCTGACGGAGTAAATGGCCGGAATAGTCGATTCCCGCCTGTTGTAGCTCAGCCTTAAGTAACGCACCGGCATAGCTGGCACCGTCCTGAATGGCGAACGCGAGGGGAAGAGGTTCCGCCCGCTGCGTCATACAGCCGGTGAGCGTGAAACGGTTAAGCTCCCCCGGCACGACGTCCAGCTCGCAGTACTGCGCCTCCGATGAGCCTTTGGCGAGCGTACGGACCTGGCTGAACATGTTCACCGGATAATAAGACGCGACGCGAATAAAGGCGTTATCGCCCGCCCGGGGGGCGCTGTAAAGCGAGACCGAAAAGCAGTTGCGATCGACAATAGCCGCCGCCGGAGGCGCACTGAAACACTGGGTCAAATCGTTCCACGGCCAGCCAGGGGCCTTATCATGGCTGGCAAAGACGGAGGTATCAATTACCAGGTTGCCCTGAATATGCTGGACGCCCTGTTTTTTAAGCGCCGTAACCATGTTCCGCAGATCCTGACGCGTCAGGGTTGGATCGCCGCCGAATCGCGCGACCAGATCGCCGCGCAGCGTACCGCCGCTAAGGGTACCTTTACTCTCCAGCTGGGTATGAAAACGGAAATCCGGTCCCAGCTGCAACAGCGCAGCCAGCGCGGTTATCACCTTCATCGTACTGGCAGGCAGGGCCATCTGCTTGCTGTGGTAGTCAATTGAGGGCGAGGGTGCGCCGATTTTCTGTACAATCAGCGCCAGGTTCGCGCCGTCGGGTAAATACTGGGTATAGCTTTCGACCGGGGCTGCGTGGGCATTCAGCATAAATGCGCAGGCCAGGCCGGTTACAATTCGTGAAAATCGCATAATCTCGCGTTTACTGGCAGGTGATGCGCATCATACTACGGTGCATCAAGGTGGAAAGTAAACGATGACCCATAAGGAACTCTGGGGTAAAATACGTATCAAAATGCAAAACCTGCCGGGCCCAGAGCATACTCCGGGCCAGGTTTCTTTCGTTTGTAATTCAGTGGCCAGCGCCGCAGAACGCTTTTTCTGCATCAACCTGTCAGGATGACGAAATTTTGCACAGGACAGAGTTTACGAGGTATTGAGATGAATCAGATTCCGATGACGTTAAGGGGCGCAGAAAAACTGCGTGAAGAGCTTGAAGAGCTGAAAACCATTAAACGCCCCAGAATTATTGCCTCAATTGCTGACGCCCGCGAGCATGGCGATTTGAAAGAGAACGCGGAATACCATGCTGCGCGTGAAGAGCAGGGCTTTTGTGAAGGCCGAATCCAGGAAATTGAAGCAAAGCTGTCTAACGCACAGGTTATTGATGTCACCAAAATGAACGCCAATGGGCGGGTCATCTTCGGTTCCACCGTGAGCGTGCTCAATATGGACAATGATGAAGAGTCAACCTATCGCATTGTTGGCGACGATGAAGCGAACTTTAAGGAGAATCTGATTTCTGTCAATTCGCCGATGGCTCGTGGTCTGATTGGCAAAGAAGTGGATGACGTTGCTATTATTAAAACGCCTGGCGGCGACGTCGAGTATGAAATCCTGAAGATAAGCTATCTGTGATTTCTGCTACGCTGGATAATCCCGGCGGAATGTAAAAACAGGTAAAAGGCCGCATCGCGGCCTTTTATCAACATGACGAGCGTGGCACTTTCTGCACCTCCGCGATAAGGCTTAACGAATGGCCTCAGCGTGGAATAGCGATTTTACGCTCTTTCGTTGGACGGTACAGCACCAGCGTCTTGCCGATAACCTGTACGTTAGCTGCACGGGTTTCACGCACGATCGCTTCAACCACAAGGGCTTTCGTCTCACGGTCTTCCGTGGCGATTTTCACCTTGATGAGCTCGTGGTGCTCCAGTGCCTGTTCGATTTCGGCCAGCACTCCTTCGGTCAGACCATTGTTGCCTAACATAACGACGGGCTTCAGTGGATGGGCCAGTCCTTTCAGGTGCTGTTTTTGTTTGGTACTCAGATTCATCGTATTTTTTACTTACATTGGGATTGAAAACGGGTCATTCTACCGCCATCTCGGGTGTATCACCAAATCGGCGTGCTGATTTGCGCGGTTTATTTATCGCATACGTTGAATCATAGTTGGAAATTGTATGACTGGTAAAAAGCGTTCGGCCAGTTCCAGCCGCTGGCTACAGGAACACTTTAGCGATAAATATGTGCTTCAGGCGCAGAAAAAAGGGTTGCGTTCGCGCGCCTGGTTTAAACTTGATGAAATACAGCAGGGTGACAAACTGTTCAAACCGGGTATGACCGTGGTTGATTTAGGCGCGGCGCCTGGGGGATGGTCCCAATATGTGGTAACGCAGATTGGGTCAAAAGGCAGCGTCATCGCCTGTGATATCCTACCGATGGATCCTATCGTTGGCGTCGATTTCCTTCAGGGCGATTTTCGTGATGAACTGGTGCTGAAAGCCCTGTTGGAACGCGTTGGCGACAAAAAGGTTCAGGTTGTGATGTCGGATATGGCACCCAACATGACCGGTACGCCAGAAGTCGATATTCCCCGGTCGATGTATTTAGTTGAGCTTGCACTGGAAATGTGTCGAGATGTACTGGCACCCAACGGCAGTTTTTTAGTGAAAGTGTTTCAGGGAGATGGCTTTGAAGATTACCTCCGGGAAATTCGCTCCCTGTTTACGAAAGTGAAAATTCGTAAGCCGGACGCTTCGCGCTCTCGTTCGCGTGAAGTGTACATTGTAGCGACAGGGCGCAAACTATAGCCAAAATAGCTGGATGCGCAGCAGGGTGAGAGGGGAGCGACTCCAGGCTTACATCAGTAAGTTGTTGAAGTTAGCGACACCGCTCATCACCGCAGTGATTCCAGATATGATGAATATATAGTACCCTACGCTGTCTGTTAACACAGTTGTAATAAGAGGTTAATCCCTTGAGTGACATGGCGAAAAACCTGATTCTTTGGTTAGTCATCGCAGTCGTGCTGATGTCTGTCTTCCAGAGCTTTGGGCCCAGCGAGTCGAATAGCCGCAGGGTTGATTACTCAACCTTCCTGTCCGAAGTTAATCAGGATCAGGTTCGCGAGGCTCGTATTAACGGGCGTGAAATCAACGTTACCAAAAAAGACAGTAACCGATACACGACCTACATTCCCGTCAACGATCCTAAGTTACTCGATAACCTGTTGACTAAAAATGTAAAAGTGGTTGGCGAACCTCCAGAAGAACCGAGCCTGCTGGCGTCGATCTTTATCTCCTGGTTCCCAATGCTGTTACTTATTGGTGTCTGGATCTTCTTCATGCGTCAGATGCAGGGCGGCGGCGGAAAGGGCGCGATGTCCTTTGGCAAGAGCAAAGCTCGCATGCTAACGGAAGATCAGATCAAAACCACCTTTGCCGATGTCGCGGGTTGTGACGAAGCGAAAGAAGAAGTGAGCGAGCTGGTTGAATACCTGCGCGAGCCGAGCCGCTTCCAGAAACTCGGCGGTAAAATTCCGAAAGGCGTGCTGATGGTTGGCCCGCCGGGTACCGGTAAAACCCTGCTGGCGAAAGCCATTGCGGGTGAAGCGAAAGTGCCGTTTTTTACCATTTCCGGTTCTGACTTTGTTGAAATGTTCGTCGGTGTGGGTGCGTCCCGCGTCCGTGACATGTTCGAACAGGCTAAGAAAGCGGCACCCTGCATCATCTTTATCGATGAGATCGATGCGGTAGGGCGTCAGCGTGGTGCAGGTCTGGGCGGTGGTCACGATGAACGTGAGCAAACGCTTAACCAGATGCTGGTAGAGATGGACGGGTTTGAAGGTAATGAAGGTATTATCGTCATTGCGGCAACTAACCGTCCGGACGTACTTGACCCTGCGCTGCTGCGTCCAGGACGCTTTGACCGTCAGGTTGTGGTCGGATTGCCGGACGTGCGTGGACGTGAGCAAATTCTGAAAGTGCATATGCGCCGTGTCCCACTGTCGCCAGATATTGATGCCTCAGTGATTGCACGTGGTACGCCAGGCTTCTCCGGTGCGGATCTGGCAAACCTTGTTAACGAGGCGGCGCTGTTCGCGGCTCGTGGTAACAAGCGTGTTGTTTCGATGGTTGAGTTCGAAAAAGCGAAAGACAAAATCATGATGGGTGCGGAACGTCGCTCTATGGTGATGACGGAATCGCAAAAAGAGTCAACGGCATACCACGAAGCAGGCCATGCCATCATTGGCCGCCTGGTGCCTGAGCATGACCCGGTTCACAAAGTGACGATTATTCCTCGCGGTCGTGCACTCGGCGTGACGTTCTTCCTGCCTGAGGGAGACGCTATCAGCGCCAGCCGTCAGAAGCTGGAAAGCCAGATTTCGACCCTGTACGGCGGCCGTCTGGCTGAAGAGATCATCTACGGCGTTGAGCATGTCTCTACCGGTGCCTCTAATGACATCAAGGTAGCGACCTCAATTGCACGTAACATGGTTACGCAATGGGGCTTCTCAGAGAAGCTTGGCCCACTCCTGTACGCGGAGGAAGAAGGTGAAGTCTTCCTGGGACGTTCAGTCGCTAAAGCCAAGCATATGTCTGATGAAACCGCGCGTATCATCGATCAGGAAGTGAAGCTGCTGGTTGAGGGAAATTACCAGCGTGCTCGCCGTATACTGAACGAAAATATGGACATTCTTCACTCAATGAAAGACGCGTTGATGAAGTATGAAACCATTGATGCTCCGCAGATTGACGACCTGATGGCCCGACGTGAAGTGCGTCCGCCAGCAGGTTGGGAAGATCCGGGCACCAACAATTCTGACAGCAACGGTACGCCTAAGGCGCCACGTCCGGTTGATGAACCGCGTACGCCGAATCCAGGCAACACGATGTAAGCAGAGTTGGGCGACAAAGAAATTCTGCCCAGTCTCGAAAAAAGCGAAACCCCGGCATCGACCGGGGTTTTTTTATATCCTCGCAGTCACTAAGCTATTGGCCATACCGATATCACACCCCGTTTGGAGAATTCCCCGCTATGAAGCTTTACGCCCAGGATTCCGTGCTTGACCTGTCACATCCCCACGTTATGGGTATTTTGAATGTGACGCCGGATTCATTCTCAGACGGTGGCAGGCATAATGAGCTTATCCAGGCGCTGACCCATGCCAATGCGATGATTAATGCCGGCGCGACAATAATTGATATCGGCGGAGAGTCGACGCGCCCGGGGGCCGATGAGGTCAGCGTTGATGAGGAGCTGGCGCGCGTCATTCCGGTGGTTGAGGCGATTTCGCAGCGCTTTGAAGTCTGGATCTCGGTCGATACCTCAAAGCCTGAGGTGATCCGTGAATCAGCGCGCGCTGGCGCCCATATCATTAACGATATCCGTTCGCTCAGGGAGCCGGGTGCGCTGGAAGCCGCCTCTGAGACAGGGTTACCGGTATGTCTGATGCATATGCAGGGTGAGCCGGGTACCATGCAGCAGGCACCAAAATATAGCGATCTGCTTCAGGACGTTGACGCATTCTTTGTCCAGCAGATTGCACGTTGTGAAGCGGCAGGGATTAAAAAAGAGCAGCTGCTGCTCGACCCGGGATTCGGTTTCGGTAAGAATCTCTCACATAATTATCAGCTTCTGGCGTACCTGGCTGATTTCCACCACTTCGGGCTTCCGCTGTTGGTCGGTATGTCGCGGAAAAGCATGATAGGGCAACTGTTAAACGTCGGGCCATCTCAGCGCCTGACCGGCAGCCTGGCCTGTGCGGTTATCGCCGCCATGCAGGGGGCGCAGATCCTGCGCGTCCATGATGTTAAAGAAACCGTTGAAGCGATGCGCGTCGTCGAAGCAACACTGTCAGCGAAGGAAGACTAAGTTATGAGCAAGCGTAAGTATTTTGGTACCGACGGCATCCGTGGCAAAGTGGGTGAGCCGCCTATTACTCCGGACTTCGTACTGAAACTGGGCTGGGCGGCCGGGAAGGTGCTGGCACGAAACGGTTCCAAAAAAATTATTATCGGTAAAGACACGCGTATCTCCGGCTACATGCTGGAATCTGCACTTGAAGCTGGACTGGCGGCGGCCGGGCTGTCTGCGGCCTTTACCGGACCGATGCCGACGCCTGCCATCGCCTACCTGACCCGAACCTTCCGCGCAGAAGCGGGCATCGTGATTTCCGCATCGCATAATCCATTCGATGATAATGGTATTAAGTTTTTTTCCATCGAAGGGACGAAGCTTCCCGACGATGTCGAAGAGGCGATAGAAGCGGAAATGGAAAAACCGATCACCTGTGTCGAATCTGCTGAGCTGGGCCGCGCAAGCCGCATCGTTGATGCTGCCGGGCGTTATATTGAGTTCTGCAAGGGTACCTTTCCCAGCGAACTGAATCTGAACGGTTTAAAAATCGTGGTGGACTGCGCCAACGGCGCTACCTATCACATAGCCCCTAACGTGCTACGTGAGCTGGGCGCGACGGTGATTTCAATCGGCGTTCAGCCGGATGGCATGAATATCAACGAGGAGTGCGGCGCGACGGACGTGCGCAAGCTGCAGGAACGCGTCCTGGCTGAAAAGGCGGATATTGGCCTTGCCTACGACGGGGATGGCGACCGCATCATGATGGTGGACCATCTTGGCCTTAAGGTCGATGGCGATCAGATACTCTATATCATCGCTCGCGAAGGACTCCGTCAGGGTCAGCTGCGCGGCGGGGTCGTCGGTACCCTGATGAGTAATATGGGGCTGGAGCTGGCCCTGAAACAGCTGGGCATTCCCTTCGCGCGGGCAAAAGTTGGCGATCGCTACGTGCTGGAGAAGCTACAGGAAAAGGGCTGGCGTCTGGGGGCCGAGAACTCCGGCCACGTTATCCTGCTGGACAAAACCACTACCGGAGATGGCATTGTGGCGGGCCTGCAGGTGCTCACGGCGATGGTGCGTAACCATATGAGCCTGCATGATTTGTGTAGCGGCATGAAGCTACTGCCGCAGATCCTGGTCAACGTCCGCTTCAGTGGCAGCAACGATCCGCTCTCCGACGAACGGGTCACCGCGGCAACCGCCGCCGCAGAAGCCGAGCTGAACGGGCGCGGGCGCGTGTTGCTGCGTAAGTCTGGGACCGAACCGCTTATCCGCGTGATGGTGGAAGGTGAGGATGAAGCACAGGTCACCGCGCTGGCACACCGCATCGCCGATGCGGTAAAAGCCGTTTAAAGGCGAGGGGCACGACGCTTAAATAACCGGAATGGGCTGATGAGCAGATATTTTTTTCTGCCTTTATTTCAGCCTTATCCGTTCACTTATTGCGCACTGAACAGCCTTTTGTCGTTTTTTTCTGCAAACGATCGCACGACAGTAAATTGCCCTTGCGTAGGGTGCGCGCTTTGGTTAGTATTCACACCCGCTTCTGATGGGTAGTGGCAACGCTATCTCTCTAACTGGTTTGAAGCTTTTGATGTGCGGTAACCGCGCAAGGAACAGGTTGAATATGTACGAAGCTCTTTTGGTAGTTTTCCTTATTGTGGCGATCGGCCTTGTAGGTTTGATTATGCTGCAGCAAGGTAAAGGCGCTGATATGGGCGCGTCGTTTGGTGCAGGATCTTCCGCAACGCTCTTTGGTTCTAACGGCTCAGGCAACTTTATGACCCGTATGACCGCAGTGCTGGCGGCATTGTTCTTCATCATCAGCTTGATTCTGGGTAACCTCAACAGCAACAAAACCCAGAAAGGAAGCGAGTGGGAAAATCTGACTCAGCCTGCACAGTCGCAGCAGAGCCAGCCAGCTAAACCGGCAGCGCCGGGTAGCGACATCCCACAGTAAGCAGTAAAAGCAGTAACCATTTCGACGCGACAGAAATAAAAAAGTCGCCTCTTTAGTGCCGTGGTGGTGGAATTGGTAGACACGCTACCTTGAGGTGGTAGTGCCCGCATGGGCTTACGGGTTCAAGTCCCGTCCTCGGTACCAAATCTCAGTATTGCTTGCATTTCGTGCAAGTTTGGCGTAGTATTTGCCACGTTTTCGGACGCGGGGTGGAGCAGCCTGGTAGCTCGTCGGGCTCATAACCCGAAGGTCGTCGGTTCAAATCCGGCCCCCGCAACCACTTTCTCTTAGAGTTCTTTTTCAAATATACTGTTTGCACTGTTTACTGGCGCATCAATAGCAGTTTTTTGAAAAAAATTCTTTTGGATTGTGCCGAACCGCCAGTGATGGCGTACAGGGTCCAGTCGCAAAAAGCCCCGAATTTTCGGGGTTTTTTGTTATCAGGAAACAGCATACTGGGCTATTAAGCCCTTTTTTTATGTCTTGGGGGTGGGCTTGTCCACATTAGAGCAAAAATTAACAGCGCTGATTTCAGCACCGGTAGAAGCGCTAGGCTACGAACTGGTTGGTATTGAGTTTGTACGCGGTCGCACATCCACGCTGCGCATCTATATTGATAGTGAAGATGGCATCACCGTTGACGATTGTGCCGATGTAAGCCACCAGGTAAGCGCCGTGTTTGACGTTGAAGATCCTATTACCGTCGCTTATACCCTTGAAGTCTCTTCACCAGGCCTGGAGCGTCCTCTCTTCACCGCTAAGCATTATACGCAATTCATCGGTGACGAAGTGAGCCTGGTACTGCGTATGGCCGTACAGAACCGCCGCAAGTGGCAGGGAATCATTAAAGCTGTAGAAGGTGAAATGGTGACTGTTGCCGTTGAGGGTAACGATGAAGTGTTCGCGCTGAGTAATATTCAGAAAGCGAACCTGGTTCCCCACTTTTAAAAGTCCGGATTGAGGCATACCAGGATGAATAAAGAAATCTTAGCTGTTGTTGAGGCCGTATCTAACGAGAAATCCCTTCCTCGCGAGAAGATTTTCGAAGCGCTGGAGAGCGCACTGGCAACGGCAACAAAGAAAAAATACGAGCAGGAAATTGACGTTCGCGTCAGCATCGATCGCAAAAGCGGTGATTTTGACACCTTCCGCCGTTGGGTTATTGTCAATGAAGTGACCCAGCCGACGCGTGAAATTACGCTCGATGCCGCGCGTTTTGAAGACGAGTCCCTGGACGTCGGCGGATTCGTTGAAGATCAGATTGAATCTGTCACCTTTGACCGTATCACTACCCAAACCGCTAAGCAGGTTATCGTGCAAAAAGTGCGCGAAGCCGAACGCGCGATGGTCGTGGATCAGTTCCGCGAGCAGGAAGGTGAAATCATCACCGGCGTGGTAAAAAAGGTCAATCGCGATAATATCTCTCTGGACCTGGGCAATAATGCGGAAGCGGTCATTATCCGTGAGGATATGCTGCCGCGCGAAAACTTCCGTCCGGGCGACCGTATTCGTGGTGTTCTGTACGCAGTTCGCCCTGAAGCCCGTGGTGCCCAGCTGTTCGTCAGCCGTTCAAAACCTGAAATGCTGATCGAACTCTTCCGTATCGAAGTGCCGGAAATCGGCGAGGAAGTGATTGAAATTAAAGCCGCTGCGCGCGATCCGGGTTCTCGTGCCAAGATTGCCGTGAAAACCAACGACAAGCGTATCGATCCTATCGGTGCCTGCGTTGGTATGCGTGGTGCGCGTGTTCAGGCAGTGTCCAGCGAGCTGGCCGGTGAGCGTATTGATATCGTGCTGTGGGATGATAATCCTGCGCAGTTCGTGATCAACGCCATGGCGCCTGCGGATGTTGCCTCTATCGTGGTGGATGAAGATAATCACACCATGGACATCGCCGTTGAAGCCGGAAATCTGGCTCAGGCGATAGGCCGTAATGGCCAAAACGTGCGTCTGGCTTCACAGCTGAGTGGCTGGGAGCTGAACGTGATGACGGTCGACGATCTTCAGGCTAAGCATCAGGCTGAAGCCCACGCTGCTATCGATGTCTTTACCAAATATCTCGATATTGATGAAGATTTCGCCACCATGCTGGTTGAAGAGGGCTTCTCCTCACTTGAAGAGCTCGCGTATGTTCCCATCAATGAACTGTTGGAAATCGACGGGATGGATGAAGATACGGTAGAAGCGCTGCGCGATCGGGCAAAAAATGCGTTAACTACCCTGGCGCTGGCGAAAGAAGAGAGCCTGGGTGAAAACCAGCCGGCAGAAGATTTGCTGAATCTGGAAGGTCTGGATCGTGAACTGGCATTTAAGCTGGCGGCGATTGGCGTATGCACGCTGGAAGATCTTGCCGAGCAGGGTGTTGACGATCTGTCAGATATTGAGGGCCTGAGCGATGAACGGGCCGGTGAGCTGATTATGGCTGCACGTAATATCTGCTGGTTCGGCGACGACGCGTAATAAACTGTAAGCAGGAAGGAACAGCATGACAGATGTAACCGTAAAATCGCTGGCCGCAGAGATTCAGACCCCGGTAGAACGCCTGGTACAGCAATTTGCTGATGCAGGGATCCGCAAGTCTGAGACCGATTCTGTGACCCAGCAGGAAAAAGAGACGCTCCTTAGCCATCTGAACCGCGACCATAACGGCGGTTCTGGTAAACTTACTCTGCAGCGCAAAACGCGCAGCACCCTGAACGTGCCGGGCACCGGCGGTAAAAGCAAAGCGGTGCAGATTGAAGTCCGCAAAAAGCGCACCTATGTAAAAGGCGATCCTGCAGAAGCTGCACAGGCTGAAGCAGAAGAGCAGGCACAGCGTGAAGCGGAAGAACTGGCTCGTCGCGAGGCTGAAGAGAAAGCCGCGCACGAAGCTCAAGAGAAAGCGAAGCGTGAGGCCGAGGAGCAGGCTAAACGTCAGGCAGCTGATAAAGCCAAACGTGAAGCAGCGGAAAAAGAAAAAGTGAGCAATCAACATACCGACGAAACAACCCGGGCGGCCCAGTCTGATAAAGCCCGCCGCGAAGCTGAAGCCGCAGAGCTGAAGCGTAAAGCTGAAGAAGAAGCGCGTCGCAAAATCGAAGAAGACGCGAAGCGCGTAGCGGAAGAGGCCCGTAAAATGGCGGAAGAAAAAGGCTCAGAATGGGCTGAAGCGGAAAAAGAAGTCGAAGACACTTCTGACTATCATGTCACCACCTCCACCCATGCGCGTGCCGCTGAAGACGAAAACGATGCCAAGGTAGAAGGCGATCGTCGTACGCGTCCAGCGAAAGCGCCTCGCCAGAAGAAGGGCAACAAGCATTCTGAAGCGAAAACCGACCGTGAAGAAGCGCGCGCGCAGTTCCGCGGTGGTAAAGGCGGCAAGCGCAAGCCAAGCACGCTGCAGCAGGGCTTTAACAAGCCTGCACAGGCTGTTAACCGCGACGTGATCATCGGTGAGACTATCACCGTGGCCGAGCTGGCTAACAAAATGGCAGTGAAAGGTTCTCAGGTCATCAAAGCGATGATGAAGCTGGGCGCCATGGCGACGATTAACCAGGTTATCGATCAGGAAACTGCCCAGCTGGTTGCGGAAGAAATGGGTCACAAAGTGACGCTGCGCCGCGAGAATGAGCTGGAAGAAGCGGTAATGAGCGATCGTGATACTCAGGCTGAGCGCGAGTCTCGTGCGCCAGTCGTGACCATCATGGGCCACGTTGACCACGGTAAAACGTCTCTGCTGGACTATATCCGCTCAACCAAAGTCGCCTCTGGCGAAGCGGGCGGCATTACTCAGCACATCGGTGCTTACCACGTTGAAACTGATAGCGGTATGATCACCTTCCTGGACACCCCGGGACACGCCGCGTTTACCGCAATGCGTGCTCGTGGTGCTCAGGCAACGGATATCGTTATCCTGGTGGTGGCAGCGGATGATGGCGTCATGCCACAGACGGTTGAAGCTATCCAGCATGCGAAAGCGGCGAACGTGCCAGTTGTTGTTGCAGTGAATAAGTGCGACAAACCTGAAGCCGACCCGGATCGTGTTAAAAACGAACTCACTCAGTACGGGATTATCCCGGAAGTGTGGGGTGGTGAAAACATGTTCGTCAACGTCTCTGCGAAAGCGGGTACCGGTATCGACGACCTGCTGAACATCATCCTGCTGCAGGCTGAAGTGCTGGAACTGACCGCAGTCCGTCAGGGTATGGCGAGCGGCGTGGTCGTTGAATCCTTCCTGGATAAAGGCCGTGGTCCGGTTGCTACCGTACTGGTGCGTGAAGGTACATTGAACAAAGGCGATATCGTTCTTTGTGGCTTTGAATACGGCCGCGTGCGTGCGATGCGTGATGAGTTAGGGCGTGAAGTCCTGACCGCAGGTCCTTCTATCCCGGTAGAAATTCTGGGTCTGTCGGGCGTTCCGGCAGCAGGTGATGAAGCGACCGTCGTACGCGACGAGAAAAAAGCGCGTGAAGTGGCACTGTATCGTCAGGGCAAATTCCGTGAAGTTAAGCTGGCGCGTCAGCAGAAATCTAAGCTGGAAAACATGTTTGCTAACATGACCGAAGGCGAAGTATCTGAACTGAACATCGTGATGAAAGCCGACGTACAGGGTTCTGTCGAAGCTATCTCCGACTCCCTGATGAAACTTTCAACTGATGAAGTGAAAGTTAAAATCGTGGGTTCTGGTGTGGGCGGTATCACTGAAACCGACGCCACGCTGGCAGCAGCGTCTAACGCTATCCTGGTTGGCTTTAACGTCCGTGCCGATGCCTCTGCGCGCCGCGTGATTGATACTGAAAGCCTGGATCTGCGTTACTACTCCGTCATCTATAACCTGATTGACGAAGTGAAAGCAGCGATGAGCGGTATGCTTGCACCTGAGTACAAACAGCAGATCATCGGTTTGGCTGCGGTACGTGACGTGTTCAAATCCCCGAAATTTGGTGCTATCGCCGGTTGTATGGTGACCGAAGGTAACATTAAGCGTCATAACCCTATCCGCGTACTGCGCGACAACGTGGTTATCTATGAAGGCGAGCTGGAATCCCTGCGCCGCTTCAAAGATGACGTCAACGAAGTCCGTAACGGCATGGAATGTGGTATCGGCGTGAAGAACTACAACGATGTGCGCGTTGGCGATATGATCGAAGTGTTCGAAATTATCGAGATCCAGCGTACTATCGATTAATGGTCTCTTGAAAAAGTGACGTATCCGGGAGGCCCACTGGGCCTCCCGTAGGCTGTGTCCCACCAGTAGCTCGCGTCCTGCGTTGTCAGGTTTGAACATAGTCTGCTATGCCCTTCACCTTCCACCTTGATCACGAACTGTTGGTATTCCGACGGTCTTAATACCCAGGGTCGGACACAGCCTTAATCTGGAGAGTTTTAATATGGCGAAAGAATTTGGTCGCCCACAGCGCGTATCTCAGGAATTGCAGAAAGAGATCGCGATGATTTTACAGCGTGAGATTAAAGATCCACGTCTTGGCATGATGGTAACGGTGTCAGGTGTCGAGGTTTCTCGCGACCTGGCCTATGCCAAAGTGTTTGTCACCTTCCTGAACGACAAAGACGAAGACGCTATCAAAGGCGGCCTGCGGGCGCTTGGCGATGCTTCCGGCTATATCCGTTCGTTGCTGGGTAAAGCCATGCGCCTGCGTATCGTGCCTGAGCTGACCTGGTTCTATGACAATTCACTGGTTGAAGGCATGCGTATGTCTAACCTTGTCACTAACGTAGTGAGAAACGATGCCGAGCGTCGTGGCCCTGCGGAAGAAGACAAGGAGGACTGATGAGCCGTCCTCGTCGTCGCGGTCGCGACGTCCATGGTGTGCTGCTGCTGGATAAACCTATCGGTCTGTCCAGTAATGATGCGCTGCAAAAGGTGAAGCGCCTCTTCACGGCGAACCGCGCGGGTCATACCGGTGCGCTGGATCCTCTGGCCACCGGTATGCTGCCAATTTGCCTGGGCGAAGCCACGAAATTTTCCCAGTACCTGCTTGACTCGGATAAACGCTATCGCGTTATTGCAAAACTGGGGCAGCGTACCGATACCTCAGACGCAGAGGGTGCCCTCATCAGTGAACGTCCGGTGACCTTCACCGAGCAGCAGCTGCGTGAGGTGCTCGACGGCTTCCGCGGGGAAACCCAGCAGGTCCCGTCGATGTATTCCGCGCTGAAGTATCAGGGGCGGAAGCTTTATGAGTACGCCCGCGAAGGTATTGAAGTGCCGCGTGAGGCGCGCAGTATCACCGTCTATGATCTGCAGCTTATCCGCTGGGAAGGCGATGAGCTGGAGCTGGAAATCCACTGCTCCAAGGGGACCTACATTCGTACCATTACGGATGACCTGGGTGAACTGCTCGGCTGTGGTGCCCATGTGGCATATTTACGTCGGCTACAGGTTGCGACCTACCCGATCGCCAGCATGGTGACCCTGGAGCAGCTGTCGGCGCTTAGCGAGGAAGCTTACGCCAGTGGCAAAACGCCTGCTGACCTGCTGGACCCGCTGCTGATGCCGATGGACAGCCCGGCCGCCGCGTACCCGGAAGTTAACCTTCTGAGTTCGGTTGCCGCTTACTTCAGGCAGGGGCAACCCGTGCAGGCGGGTCATGTTCCTGCTACGGGGCTGGTCCGCGTCACCGAAGGTGAAACGCGCAAATTTATTGGTATGGCGGAAATTGCCGGGGATGGCCGTGTTGCACCCCGACGGCTGGTCGTGGAATATTCCGACGCGCCATTTGCGAAAGTATCAGGCGCAGAGTAGAATAGCGCGGCTTTACATTGGGTCGCTGAATTAGAGATCGGCACCTGTACATTTATCTTAATTTGGAGTTGTATCATGTCTCTAAGTGTTGAAACTAAAGCACAGATCGTTGCCGACTACGGTCGCGATGCTAACGACAGTGGTTCTACCGAAGTTCAGGTTGCTCTGCTGACCGCTCAGATTAACCATCTGCAGGGTCACTTCTCTGAGCACAAAAAAGATCACCACAGCCGTCGCGGTCTGCTGCGTATGGTTTCCCAGCGTCGTAAGCTGCTGGATTACCTGAAGCGTAAAGATGTTGCACGTTACACCAGCCTGATCGAGCGTCTGGGTCTGCGTCGCTAAATCTTAGAATCTGCCTTGCCCGGTACGTTTCAGCGCAATCTGATACGATAAATGGCTTAAAGGCAGATTTGTGCGAGTTTTGCTAAAAAGGGGCCTTCTTGGCCCCTTTTTTCCGCTAAGCGGCAGCATTTTTCGCCAAACTATTGTATTGTTGACACGTGCGATCTTCAGTTGCAGCGTTTCGCGCGGCTAATGAGAGGCTTTGTCCCCGGGGCGGGATTAAGGGTTGTCATTAGTCGCGAGGATGCAAATGAAGATTAAAAATTTTTCGTCAGGGTCAGTGCCCTGTCAGAACGTTAAGGATTTAATTTTGCTGAACCCGATCGTAAGAAAATTCCAATATGGTCAGCATACCGTCACCCTGGAGACCGGTATGATGGCTCGCCAGGCCACGGCAGCTGTAATGGTCAGTATGGATGACACCGCGGTATTCGTTACCGTTGTTGGCCAGAAAAAAGCCAAGCCGGGCCAGGGCTTTTTCCCGCTGACCGTAAACTATCAGGAGCGTACCTACGCTGCTGGCCGCATTCCAGGTAGCTTCTTCCGTCGTGAAGGCCGCCCGAGCGAAGGTGAAACCCTGACCTCACGCCTGATTGACCGCCCGGTTCGCCCCCTGTTCCCGGAAGGTTTCGTTAACGAAGTTCAGGTCATCGCGACCGTGGTTTCCGTTAACCCACAGGTTAACCCTGATATCGTGGCGATGATCGGTGCCTCTGCAGCGCTGAGCCTGTCCGGTCTGCCGTTCAATGGTCCTATCGGTGCCGCGCGCGTAGGTTACATCAACGATCAGTATGTGCTGAACCCAACCACCGACGAGCTGAAAGAGAGCAAACTGGACCTGGTTGTTGCCGGTACTCAGGGTGCCGTGCTGATGGTTGAGTCTGAAGCCGAAGTGCTGAGCGAAGATCAGATGCTGGGTGCGGTGGTCTACGGTCACGAGCAGCAGCAGATTGTTATCGACCAGATCAACTCCCTGGTTGCCGAAGCCGGTAAACCTCGCTGGGACTGGCAGCCAGAAGCCGTAAACGAATCTCTGACCAGCCGTATTGCCGCGCTGGCCGAATCTCGCCTGAGCGATGCTTATCGCATCACTGAGAAGCAGGAGCGTTACGATCGCGTTGGTGTTATCAAGAGCGAAGTGACTGCTGCGCTGCTGGCTGAAGACGAAAGCCTGAACGAAGGCGAAATCAGCGACATTCTGCATGGTCTGGAAAAAGACGTCGTACGCAGCCGCATTCTTCGTGGCGAACCGCGCATTGACGGCCGTGAAAAAGATATGATCCGTGGCCTGGACGTGCGCACTGGCGTACTGCCGCGCACTCACGGTTCTGCGCTCTTTACCCGTGGTGAGACGCAGGCGCTGGTTACCGCTACCCTGGGTACCGCACGTGACGCACAGAACCTCGATGAGCTGATGGGCGAGCGTACCGACAACTTCCTGTTCCACTACAACTTCCCTCCGTACTCCGTCGGTGAGACCGGTATGGTAGGTTCACCTAAGCGTCGCGAGATCGGCCACGGCCGTCTTGCCAAGCGCGGCGTACTGGCCGTGATGCCGAAGGGTGATGCGTTCCCTTACACCGTACGTGTGGTGTCTGAAATCACTGAATCAAACGGCTCATCGTCAATGGCGTCCGTGTGTGGTGCTTCTCTGGCGCTGATGGATGCCGGCGTGCCAATCAAGGCCGCAGTTGCTGGTATCGCCATGGGCCTGGTGAAAGAGGGTGAAAACTTCGTCGTTCTCTCCGATATCCTCGGCGACGAAGATCACCTGGGCGACATGGACTTCAAGGTAGCCGGTAGCCGTGAAGGTATCACCGCGCTGCAGATGGACATTAAAATAGAAGGCATCACCCGTGAAATCATGCAGGTGGCGTTGAACCAGGCTAAAGGTGCACGACTGCACATCCTGGGCGTGATGGAGCAGGCGATCAGCACCCCGCGCGGCGACATCTCTCAGTTTGCTCCGCGCATCCACACCATCAAGATCAGCCCGGACAAAATTAAAGATGTCATCGGTAAAGGCGGCTCGGTTATTCGTGCGCTGACCGAAGAAACCGGCACCACCATTGAGATCGAAGATGACGGTACGGTGAAAATCGCTGCGACCGACGGTGATAAAGCGAAATTCGCTATCCGCCGTATCGAAGAGATCACGGCAGAAATCGAAGTGGGTCGTATCTACAACGGTAAAGTGACCCGCATCGTTGACTTTGGAGCCTTCGTCGCCATCGGTGGTGGTAAAGAAGGTCTGGTGCACATTTCTCAAATCGCTGACAAGCGCGTAGAGAAAGTGACCGACTATCTGCAGATGGGTCAGGAAGTGCCGGTGAAAGTGCTGGAAGTTGATCGTCAGGGCCGCGTACGCCTGAGCATCAAAGAAGCGACCGAGCAGTCTGAACCAGAAGCGGTAACCCCTGCTGTTGCCCCGGCACCAGAAGCAGAATAAAGTCATACTATTAAGCTCTCCGTGCGCGTCACGGAGAGCTGTTTCATCGCGAGGGCAGGACGCGTCACCTTGTGCATGGCAAGCGGATGAACGGACTACCATCCTATTGTTTGTATTCGGGAGTGGGAAATGAAGCCTTTTTTGCGCTGGTGTTTCGTTGCGACAGCTTTAACGCTGGCAGGATGCAGCAACTCTGATTGGCGTAAGAACGAGGTCCTGGCCGTACCTTTGCAGCCTACGCTGCAGCAGGAAGTCATTCTGGCGCGCATGGAACAAATACTTGCCAGTCGTGCCCTTACCGATGATGAACGTGCACAGCTGTTATATGAGCGCGGAGTGTTGTATGATAGTTTAGGTTTGAGAGCACTGGCGCGAAATGATTTTTCACAAGCGCTATCTGTCAGACCGGATATGCCTGAAGTATTCAATTACTTAGGCATATATTTAACGCAGGCAGGCAACTATGATGCTGCCTATGAAGCGTTTGATTCTGTACTTGAGCTTGATCCAACTTACAATTACGCACATTTAAACCGCGGTATCGCCCTGTACTACGGCGGAAGGTTTAAATTGTCGCAAGATGATCTGCTGGCGTTTTATCAAGACGATCCTAACGATCCTTTCCGTAGCCTGTGGCTCTATCTCGACGAAAAAGAGATGAATGCCGACAAGGCCAAAGTAGCGCTACAACAGCGTTACGACAAAGCGGTCAGAGATCAATGGGGATGGAATATTGTCGAGTTCTACCTGGGCAACATCAGCGAAAGTACGCTGATGGAACGTCTTAAGGCGGATGCAACGGATAACACCTCGCTCGCTGAACATCTCAGTGAAACCAACTTCTATTTAGGTAAACATTACCTAAGTCTGGGGGAGAAGGACAACGCAGAAGCGTTGTTCAAGCTGACGGTCGCTAACAACGTTCATAACTTTGTTGAGCACCGATATGCATTGTTGGAGCTGGCCCTACTCGGCCAGACACAAGACGATTTATCAGAATCTGACCAGCAATAGCTGACGAACTAATATTGCCCTTTTTTTCGAAAAGTCATCATCTTAGCGGATGAGGGCCTTTTTGTTCGTCGAAACCACTAATTTGAGCCGGTTCACACTTTTTGATGAAAATGACTAAATGTTTTCACGACGAGTTATGTAGACTGGCCGCCGCAATCTAAGAGGCACGTGTACTACATGACTGATATTGAAACCACTTTTGCTGACCTTGGCCTGAACGCCGAACTCCTTGAATCACTGAACGGTATGGGCTACGTAAAGCCTTCTCCAATCCAGGCTGAGTGTATTCCTCACCTGCTGGCTGGCCGTGATGTGCTGGGTATGGCGCAGACCGGGAGCGGTAAAACCGCAGCGTTCTCGCTGCCACTGCTTCACAATATTGATAGCAACCTGAAAGCACCGCAGATCCTGGTGCTGGCACCAACGCGTGAGTTGGCGGTTCAGGTTGCAGAAGCCGTCACTGATTTCTCCAAGCATATGCGCGGTCTTAACGTGGTGGCCCTTTACGGCGGCCAGCGTTACGACGTACAGCTGCGCGCCCTGCGCCAGGGACCACAGGTAGTTGTGGGTACGCCTGGACGCCTGCTTGACCACCTGAAACGCGGCACGTTAGATCTTTCTAACCTGCGCGGCCTGGTGCTGGACGAAGCTGATGAAATGCTGCGTATGGGCTTCATCGAAGACGTTGAAACCATCATGTCACAGATGCCTGCGAATCATCAGACCGCACTGTTCTCGGCTACCATGCCGGAAGCGATTCGTCGTATTACTAAACGCTTTATGAAAGATCCTCAGGAAGTGCGCATTCAGTCAAGCCTGACTACGCGTCCTGATATCAGCCAGAGCTACTGGACGGCCTACGGTCGTAAAACTGATGCTCTGGTGCGCTTCCTGGAAGCTGAAGACTTTGATGCAGCCATCATCTTCGTTCGTACTAAAAACGCGACCCTGGAAGTGGCTGAAGCGCTGGAGCGCAGCGGCTATAACAGCGCAGCACTGAATGGCGATATGAACCAGGCCCTGCGCGAGCAGACGCTGGAGCGTCTGAAGGATGGTCGTCTGGACATTCTGATCGCAACGGACGTTGCAGCCCGTGGTCTGGACGTTGAGCGTATCAGCCTGGTGGTAAACTTTGATATCCCTATGGATGCAGAGTCTTACGTTCACCGTATCGGCCGTACCGGTCGTGCAGGTCGTGCAGGCCGTGCGCTGCTGTTCGTTGAGAACCGTGAGCGTCGTCTGCTGCGTAACATCGAACGCACCATGAAGCTGACTATTCCAGAAGTTGAGCTGCCGAACGCAGACCTGCTGGGCGAGCGTCGTCTGGCTAAGTTTGCCGCTAAAGTTCAGCTGCAGCTGGAAAGCAGCGATCTGGACCTGTACCGTGCTCTGCTGGCTAAAATGCAGCCTGAAGAAGACCTGGATATGGAAACCCTGGCCGCCGCTCTGCTGAAAATGGCTCAGGGTGAACGTCCGCTGATCGTGCCTGCCGATCCGGCACCGCGTCCGCGTCGTGAGTTCAAAGAGCGTGACGATCGCCGTGGCGATCGTCCTGAGCGTGGCCCACGTGAAAACCGTGAAGGTGGCGATCGTCCACGTCGTGAACGTCGCGACGTTGGGGATATGGAAGTTTACCGCATTGAAGTGGGTCGCGATGACGGCGTAGAAGTTCGCCACATCGTTGGTGCTATTGCCAATGAAGGTGATATCAGCAGCCGTTACATCGGTAACATCAAGCTGTTTGGTACTCACTCAACCATCGAGCTGCCTAAGGGTATGCCTGGTGACATTCTGACGCATTTCACCCGCACGCGTATTCTGAACAAGCCGATGAATATGCAGCTGATTGGTGATGCACAGCCTCGCAGCAACGAACGCAGCGGTGGCGGTGAGCGTCGCGGTTCTGGCGCTCCAGCACGCGGCGGTTTCGGTGCCCGTGACGGCGCCCCTCGTGGCGATCGTCCTGAAGGCGCACGTCGCTTCAGCGACCGTAGCGGCGGTGGCGAGCGTCGTGGCGGCGGTGCAAGCCGTGGTCCACGCCGTGAAGAGGGTGGCGCTGCGCCAACCCGTCGTCGCGACGCCTAATCGCATCAGGGTATAACAACCCATAATGCTGAAAACCGGTCACGCTGTGTGGCCGGTTTTTTTTTGCGTTGATGCCCTCATTCTCGCTGAGGATAGCAGCGCGATGACTTATTTTGGTCGTCGTCTTTAACTCTCGTGATATCCTCTTCTCTATCGTTATCCTCACTTCATCCTCTGCGTCTGAATCACAATCACCCCACCCTGCCGCATGCATTAATGCATTGCTGAAAAATTATCTTTGCCCTCAATCTGTTTTTTATACTGTCCCGGGCATCCCGGATGACAGGGCGTCACGACTCTAAAGATGACGGTTATTCATTGCTGCCTGATAGTAATTTCAAGATGCAAAAATAAACGCAGTTTGCACAACGGGTATCTGAAAGGACGGGCATGAAGAACAATAAATAAGCCATTTTCACTGGTGGCTAAAGCATAAGCAAAGCTAATGTTTATGGGAGGTGTTTATTATTCAAAATTCATACAGGAGCAGCAAATGGAATTATCAGTGCGTCAGAATAATACGCGTATAATGGATGTTATTGGTGGGTTTAATACTATCTACTCATTTATAGATAATATTGGAAGTATCTTTTCGTCCATAGCTAACATTGGTGGCAACTTAGATGGTGCTATGTCTAATGCCGCGCTGTGGGAGAATATACAATCATCGTTAGGAGGGATGGGCGATGATATTAACACGCTATTGGCACAGGGCACTCTGACGCAGGCTCAAATCAGGCTTCTTATTGATATGTCTTCAAGGCAAAGTAAGCTGATTAGCGTAGCCAATAAAAACATTCTCGCCATAAAAAGTAATCTTGATTTTTATCTCCCTACGATTCTGAATGCAATTTACTATGTTTCTTCTCAGAACAGGCAAATTATTGGCATGCTCGGTGATGTCAGAAATCGTCTGGCGCTAATAAGTGAACAGCTGGACAACATTGCCCGGCAAATCAGTCTCAACTCCAGCCTTGCTGAGATGACATCTTCTTATCAGGCCGTCAGGTTTGTTTCAGAAAGGTACGACCAATTTTCTGAAAAGGTAGTGGAGTTGAAAACCCGGTCAGAAGATAACAGTGAAATTCTGGAAAGCGACTCTTTCGTTGAGTTATATGAATTTGCGAAAAGCGTCACCGAACCGGCCCTAAATAATATTATTTATCATTTAAATACCATCCATAATTCATTAGTCGGGAAGAATATTTTATCAACAAGCAATCTCCAGCTCGTTATACCCGAATTTATGTCGACGGAGACCGTTTTCAATAACGTAAGCAGTGTATCACGGGCGATCGATTTTTTGCTTAACTCCCAGCTTATACAAGCGAAAGCGCTGGGTGCATTCTGTTCGTGCCGGGCAATAATGAATTATCCCTATTATGATTATGCCAGTGAGATGAAATCTGCACTCAACGAGCAGCAGCAACTCTTTTCTCAGATTATGTCTAAAATCACGACTGAACGAAACGCTTTGATGGCAACGCATAACAGTCCGCATTTCGTCCCCATAGTGGGGGCGTTTCCCGCTCTGGATAAGCGACCCACGGTCAGGCATCGGGCGAAAAAGGGTTACGCGCTATTGGGGTTTGAGTTTTTTTACAATGAAACGCAGGATACATTTAAGCTGGTCGTTACCGATGGGGAATTAGGTGCCGGGTTTAAAATTATACTGGGCACTGAGGAAAAATATGAATACGACGTTGGACGTTCACCTTATACCGTTAGTGATTGGGGGAATTACAGAATTTGTAAGATAGGTGAAGAAGTCATTACTGGCTTTGACTACACGTCTTCTTATGATTCAACAAGTGACGGTAAAGAAATTCATACTTATACTTTTTCGGCGGTTTATTTTTCAAAATATGATGCGCTTACCGGGGCGCTGAAAGCTGAATACCTTCCCGCGTATATGTATAAAAAATTTTCGCGGGACAGCGTTGAGTATAATATTGGCAAGGCTTTTGATGAAAGGAATGCGCAAGATTTTAATGGCGATGGAAAGATTATTAATACAACTTCCCGTGGCATCCCCCTCTGCTTTATAGGGGAGAGATATCCTGCTCCGCTTTATTGTCTGATGTTCAATGCGACAACCTTATCTAAAGGTTCTGGCGAATACATATATATAATGTGCGCCGGGAGTTATCTTGGAAGGCAATTTGTCACGGATGATTATAATCAGACAAGCCGATCAGGCCGCAGCGCAGATGAGAGTCAGATATCTTTGGAACCGCCGCGAGGACGTCAGTATGGCGATAATCCGCGCTTATAAGATTAAGACCAGGGTTCATGACTGCTCATACAGTCATCATCGTCGGGATTGATATTAAACGCTGAAAAAATGGTTCAGGATCGTTAAAAACCCTGAGTAGCGGGTTTTTAACGATGGGAATATCTTCCCGGTAATTTACGACGTCGCCCGGGAGGATTGCGGCTGTCAGATCGAACGCCAGGCTTCCATCGCCAGCGCAAAGGAGTGCAGTCGCGCCTGTTGGTCAAAAATCTGCCCATTAATCATAATTTCATCGGCCTCTGTCTCACGCAGCAGGGAGACCAGACCCTGGCGCACTTTATCCTTGTCACCCACCACCGACATACTCAGCGCCTGCTGAACGCCGTACTGTTCTGATGGCGACCACAGATTATCCATATTCTCCACTGGCGCGGGCAGTGGGCCGGGCCGACCACGACGCAGATTGATAAACTGCTGCTGCATGGAGGTAAACAGGAATCGGGCGTCTCGCTCGCTGTCGGCGGCGACGACATTAACGCAAACCATCGCATGGGGCTTTTGCAGCCGTGCGGACGGCGTGAAGTCTTCCCGGTAGAGGTGAAGTGCCTGGAAAAGCAGGTCTGGCGCAAAGTGTGAAGCAAAAGCAAACGGCATCCCCAGCTTCGCGGCAAGCTGAGCGCTGTAGAGGCTGGAACCGAGAAGCCAGACCGGGATCTTAAGTCCCAGACCCGGCACCGGCTGTACGGCCGGACGCTCATCCCCGGCGGCATCAAACCAGCTAATCATCTCCTGTACGTCAGCGGGAAAATTATCAATATGACCGCCCATATGCCGACGAAGTGCCATCATGGTTCGCTGATCGGAACCCGGCGCGCGGCCCAGCCCCAAATCAATACGGCCCGGATAGAGAGATTCCAGCGTGCCGAACTGCTCAGCAATGACCAGCGGTGCATGATTTGGCAGCATCACGCCGCCGGAGCCAAGCCGCAGCGTCTGCGTATTTGCCGCAAGAAAGCCAATCAGCACCGAGGTGGCGGCACTGGCGATACCGGACATATTGTGGTGTTCGGCCAGCCAGTAGCGATTGTAACCCAGCTTTTCGGCCTGCTGTGCCAGTGAAAGAGAGGTTTTGAACGCATCAGAGGCGGTTGCGCCCTGCGGAATAGGCGCAAGATCGAGGATCGACAGGGGGGCGTTTTTTATATCGGACATAGTCGCTCACTTTTTTTTGAAGGGCCGAAAATAACCCTCATCCTTCAAATTGCAGGTATGCTGGCTGTTATTATGCCGAACAGCCACGCTTTTCAGTAAGGGTCGGTACTTTAGCTACCGCCCCATACAATTCGATAACCGAAGGTTAACGTACTGGTGCAAGCAGATAGCCTGGACGATTTTTTGATAAAAGGATTGGCAGTTTGCAGCACTTTACCTTTTACCAGACAGTCCTGGCGCACAATCTGCCCTGATAAGGCGTGGCCCGGGCTATGCGTGAGTATGACTTATCATTCGCCCGGGTAAAACCGCATTTATTGTTAGCGGGGATGAGCAGGCGACAACCCGCCCGGTTTTAGCTGACAAGCTCCAGTCCGGCCACCTGCCGCCAGTAGCCATTACACTGCCTGTGGGATTGCAGCGATAAGGGATGCTTACCCGTTTCGTTGGCGCGAAAGGCATCCACCATCGCCAGCGTCTCTGTCCCCTGGGGAGATAAGCGGACAATATCCACCAGCCCCTGCATTGAAATCAGCTCGTTGCCCAGGTTATAGCAATAACCACTCATCGTCTGGATACCATTAAGCACAAATACCAGCTGATCTTCCTGTGAATAAAGTTTTCGCCCAAGGGGATGCTCACTACAGCAGGTCTGACAGTCATCTTTGCCGCGGTTCTCCGCCCTGGCGGTAAAGCAGCGGGCAGAATAAGCCAGCGGTAGATGGCCATAACCCAGCACCTCCACTTCAAACCGGTTGCGAATGCCCAGCGTCTCGCACTGCGTCAGCAAATTGTCCAGCCAGTCGCGGGACAGCTCAACCGGCATACACCAGCGCACCATACCCATTTTTAACAGCAGACGCAGCGTGACGGCGTTGTAGCAGTTCAGCGCATGGCCGGCGACGAAGGGCAGACCCGCTTCCGCGACCATATTGACCGTTCCCATATCGTTAGCTTCGATAAGGAATTCGCCGTTATCCACATAGCGTTTCAGCTCAACCAGTTCTGAAGGGGACTGCACCAGCGCCAGGCTGGTCAGCACCACCTGCTTGCCCGCCGCAGCCAGCGCTTTCGCCATCGCCATCCAGTCTGCCATTTTGGTTGCCCGACGTTTGCTGCATACGGCTTCACCCAGATAGACGATCTCTGCACTGCTGCTGGCAGCGGCCTGGTAAAAATCCTGTAGCGTCCCAGTTGGCCAGTACCAGAGTACCGGGCCTAATGCGTATTTCATGGGGTATCCTACTGCCATTGACGATGGTAGGCGCCCAGCGTGGTCTGTGTTCCTTCGCTGAGTGCGCTGAGCGTATTCATCCAGTTCTGCTGAGCGGTAAAACCGGCGGGATCGGCCCTGCAACGATCGATAGCCTGACGCCAGACGCGCGTAACCTGTTCCACGTAGGCCGGGCTACGCTGGCGGCCCTCAATTTTTACCGAGGCGATATTAGCGGCCAGCAGTTCCGGGAGTAGCGCAAGGGTATTCAGGCTGGTTGGCTCTTCCAGCGCGTGATAGCGCGCGCCGTCTAAACGGTAGCGGCCCTTACACAGCGTTGGGTAACCTGCATTCTCCGTGGCGTCATAGCGATCGATAAGCACCTCATTTAGCCGCGACTCCAGCCCGCCGGGCGTCTGCTGCCAGCGAACATAGCGGGCGGGGGAGCAGGCGCCGACGGTATTGGGGGATTCGCCAGTAAGCCAGGATGAGAGGAAACAGCGTCCTTCTGCCATGATGCACAGACTGCCAAAGGCGAAGACCTCCAGCGGCACGGGGGTGACGCGCGCCAGCTGGCGCACCTGATGCATAGAGAGCACGCGGGGCAGGACGACCCGGGCGACATCGAAATTGCGCTGATAGAATTTGATTGCCTCGACGTTGGTTGCCGAGGCCTGAACCGAAACGTGTCGCTCAATATGCGGATAGCGTTCAGCGGCATACTCCAGCATGGCGATATCTGCCAGGATCAGCGCATCTACGCCGACGCTCGCGGCCATATCCACCGCATACTGCCAGCGCTCGTAGCCGCTGGGATGCGCAAAGGTGTTGATCGCAACATGTAGCTTACGTCGGTGCTGATGAACGTACCCGGTCGCTTCCTTCAGCCGTTTTTCGGTGAAATTCAGGCCCGCGAAGTGACGGGCGTTGGTGTCATCCTTCAGGCCAACATAAACGGCGTCTGCTCCGTTTTCGACCGCAGCCTTTAGCGCGGGCAAATTTCCCGCAGGGCAAAGCAGTTCCATATTACTCTTCCGTACAAACTTTAGGATCCGTGAGTGTAAACAGGGAAACGATCAGAACTTTTGATTTAAGGCAGCTAATGGCGTAATGATGAACAATGGATTTAATGCCAAAATTCTGTAGAGTTCGCACACTTTACTGATCCATTCGTCAGATTCGTTTTGCCAGTGTGGCAAAATAGTCAAAATTCATACGTAAGGAGTAATAATGGTGTTGAACCCATTATGTGCAAAACTTGTCCGCAAGGGGCCACAATTTTTGCGAATTCCGCTGCAGCTGGCACCTTTTGCACTCAAAAAACAGTGCCTGCAACAGCTGTTAAGCTGGCAGTTTCACTATGCTCTGGCGGAAGGTGATTTAGCCTTTCTTGAGGGGCGCGGGTTAGGCGTGGAGATCCGCGATTTGGGCCTGCGCTGGGTCACTACCCTTGAGCAGGGGAAATTGCAGGTTGCCGAACGGGAAGAGGCCGACGTCTGGTTCCGCGGTGAGGCTAACGACCTGCTGCTGGTGGCTGCCCGCAGGCAGGACCCCGATACGCTGTTCTTTCAACGTCGTCTGGTGATTGAAGGCGACACTGACCTGGGGCTGGAAGTGAAGAATCTGATGGATGCGATGGAACCTGAACATATGCCCGCGCCGCTGCGTTTCGGACTGATGCAGCTGGCTAACCTGATTGAGGCGGGACTCTCTGAGGACGCGACTTCCCCTGCGGATCGCGCAGGTGTGCCATGTTAATTCGTACTGAAATCGGCATAGACGCCGCCAGGATCGACGCGCTGCTACGACGCTGTTTTGCGACGGTCAGAGAGGCTGAGCTGGTTCAACAGCTGCGTGAGGATGGATTGCTGACGCTGGGCGTGGTGGCGACCGACGACGAAGGCCAGGTGCTGGGCTATGCGGCATTCAGCCCGGTAACTCTTAACGGCGAGGATCACCAGTGGGTGGCCCTCGCGCCGCTGGCGGTGGAGGAGAGCAGCCGCGGTGACGGGCTGGGTAAACAGCTTATTTATGAGGGGCTGGATACGCTCAATGAATTTGGCTACGCCGCCGTGGTCGTGATGGGCGAACCGGATTTTTATGGTCGCCTGGGATTTGAACCCGCGGCCCGACATCATCTCCACTGCCGCCTGTCCGGCGCGGAAGCGCTCCAGGTCTACAAACTGGCCGACGAGGCGCTCGTTCAGGCAGAGGGCCTTATTGAGTACGCGGCTCCCTTCGCTGAGGCCTGAGAACGCTGCCGCCAGGGGCGAGGGCGCACGGCGGCGTTCTGCTCTGTGAGCTCAGGTTCAGCTGCTCCTGAGCTCCTCCAGCCAGGCGGTGAGAGAGTCAGGCTGGTGCGTCACCAGCCTGATTTTATCGCTTCTCCTGAGCTGCTTAACCTGATACTCCAGTTTTGACGCACGGGAACGATCGCCCGCTTCGCAGTGAAACAGCAGTTCCAGCGGACCTTTACCGCGCAATGCCTTTGCGCCTTTACCCGACTGATGCTGCAAAAAACGCCGCGCGACGTCGTTGGTGATCCCGGTGTAGAGCGCCCCGCTGCGGGTACGTAAAATATAGAGTCGCCATGGCGCGGCTTCGCTGCTGTTCATCACGTCCTTTCTGTCCTGTTTATCCCCGTTTCAGAGGGGCGATAAAGGGGATTCTAGCAGCTTCCCGCCACAGGAAAAGTGTCTCCCGGCGTTGTGGCTGGCTATGCAGGGGGCGGGTGTGGCAAAGTGGGCTTTTTCAGGGAGGCTACTATGTCCGATACCGCAATGCCCGCCGCCATCAGCCGTTTTCTAAAAAAACAGCATGTATTGTCCTTATGTTCAGGGCCGCCCGTCTGGTGCGCTAACTGTTTTTACGTCTTCGACCCCGATAGCTGTGTATTCTGGCTGATGACCGAAAGGCATACGCGGCACGGGGCGCAAATGCTGAGTGACCCCCAGGTGGCCGGAACGATTAACGGGCAGCCTAAATCAGTATTGCTGATCAAAGGTGTACAGTACGCCGGGCGTATCACGCTGCTGGAGGGCGATAAGGCAAAGGCCGCGCACAGCGCCTATGTGAAGCGTTTCCCGGTTGCGATCAAAGCGTCGGCTCCGCTGTGGGAAATCAGGCTTGATGAGGTCAAAATGACCGATAACGCGCTGGGGTTTGGCAAAAAACTCAGCTGGATGCGGGAGCAGGCAGGGTAAAAAACCGGGCGAACCCGGTTTTAATGCCGATTGGTAATGTCGGTTTTAGTGATGCGGAAGTTTCAGTGCCGATCGGGGGAATACAGTGCGGTTCAGGAAATTTCAAGAATACGCAGAGATTCCTGGTTAAACGCGGGTAAATCGTCCGGCGTACGGCTGGTCACCAGCCTGTCGTTGTCGACGATGACCTCTTTATCGTGGAAGTCTGCACCGGCATTTTTCAAATCAATGGCAATGGCTTTCACCGAGGTCATTTTACGGCCGCGTACCGCGTTGGCGCTGATCAACAGCTGTGGCCCGTGGCAGATAGCGAATACCGGTTTGCCCAGCGCGACAAAATCTTTAGTGAAGTTAACAAAGCGATCGTCGCCGCGCAGGCTGTCAGGGGAGTGTCCACCCGGCAACAGCAGTGCATCAAATTCAGCGGCGTGAACCTCATCAATGCTCTTATCGATTTTTACCTTCGCCTGACCCTGTTTCCCGGTAACGGTTTTCCCGGCCTGCTTTTCAATGGTGACAACCTGGTGTCCCGCTTTGGTATAGGCTTCAGCAGGAGACGTGAATTCTGAATCTTCGAACTCATCTGTAATTAATACCGCGATCTTCTTGCTCATCGTTTCCTCCGGTGTTTTAACGCTGACAATGCCCTTAAGTGTGGTTGGTCATTCTGAAAAATCAAGTCGGAGGGGTGAGTTTGTACTGTATGTGGCTGATTTCAGCCTGATAATCTGCGGGCCGTGTCAGGTAGTGAATCACCTGATTGCTGCTCCCTCGCCACAGCAGCGCCGGGTCCTTCAGGGCCTCGACAAATTTGCCGTCAACCAGCACGTCAATCAGCCGGACCACTTCCCGCTGGGCGTCGCTCAGGTCGGCGAGACGGTAGCCGGTCCACAGCCAGATATCTTTCCCACAACACTCGCGACGTACGCGTTTCACCAGCCTGAGTATGTCGGCAACGTTGGCGGGATGCAGCGGATCGCCGCCGGAAAGCGACAGACCCTGACGCGGAATGCGGCTATCGTTAAGATCGGCGATCAGGCGTTCTTCATGCAAAAGCGTGAAGGGAACGCCGGAGTTCACCCGCCAGGTGCATTTATTGTAGCACCCGGCGCAGCGGTGTTCGCAGCCTGCTACAAACAGCGTACAGCGCGTTCCCGGCCCGTTAACGATATCTACCGGAAAATACTGATGAATATTCATTCCAGCTGGCCGGTGTCCATATGCTTAACGCGACGCCTGACCTCTTCCTGCTTGCCCGCGTTAAACGGGCGCGCATCCGGGCTGCCGAGATAACCACAGACGCGCCGGGTAACCGAAACGCGGGAGGCATCGTGATTACCGCATTTCGGGCAGGTAAAGCCTTTACTGGTACAGGAAAATTCGCCGGTGAAGCCACACTCATAGCATTCGTCGATAGGCGTATTGGTGCCGTAATAGGGAATTCGGCTGTAGCTGTAATCCCATACGTCCTCCAGCGCCTTCAGGTTGTGCTGAATATTGGGATATTCGCCGTAGCAAATAAAACCGCCGTTCGCTAACGGCGGGTAGGCCGCTTCAAAATCAATTTTATCGTAGGGGTTAACCTTCTTCTCCACATCCAGGTGAAAACTGTTGGTGTAGTAGCCCTTATCGGTTACCCCGGCAATGATGCCGAACTCGGCGGCATCCAGGCGGCAGAAGCGATCGCACAGATTTTCGCTTGGCGTACTGTACAGGCTGAAGCCATAGTCGGTTTCGGCTTTCCATGCATCCACGGCGTTACGCATATGGCTGACGATCGCCACGGCTTTTTCGCGCAGCAGCGGATCGTCAAAGAGGTGGGTCTCACCGCCGCTTAGCGCGTTAATGGCCTCGTGAATGCCAATGTAACCGAGGGAAATAGAGGCTCTGCCATGTTTGAAGATGTCGGCGACGTTATCATCTGCCTGTAGCCGCACGCCGCAGGCGCCTTCCATATACAAAATGGGAGCAACGCGCGCTTTAACGTTTTCCAGCCGGGCAATGCGGGTAAGCAGTGCTTTTTTCGCCAACAGCAGCCGTTTATCCAGCAGCCTCCAGAATGCCGCCTCATCCCCTTTTGCTTCAAGCGCAATACGCGGCAGATTCAGGCTGATCACGCCGATATTGTTACGGCCCTCATGGACCTGGCGGCCGTCCTCTTCCCATACTCCTAAAAAGCTCCGACAGCCCATCGGCGTTTTGAACGATCCGGTGACCTCCACCACCCGATCGTAATTGAGAATGTCCGGGTACATACGTTTGCTGGCGCACTCCAGCGCCAGCCGTTTGATGTCGTAGTTCGGATCCTGCGGCGAGCGGTTCACTCCCTCTCTGATGGCAAACACCAGCTTGGGAAAGACAGCCGTTTTGTGATTTTTCCCGAGCCCGGCGAGCCGGTTGCGCAGGATGCACTGTTGTACCAGCCTGGCCGCCCGGCAGGTCCCCAGGCCAAAACCAAAGGTGACAAAAGGCGTCTGGCCATTGGCCGTGTGCAGGGTGTTCACCTCGTACTCCAGCGACTGAAAAGCGTCGAAGCACTCTTTTTCGGTGCGGTTTTGAGCGTAGCCTTCGACATCGGCAATCTGCCATTCACGCGCCGTGGCGCGGTGTTTCTCCAGGCTGGCTTCGACAAAGGGCGCCAGCACCTCGTCAATGCGGTTAATAGTGGTGCCGCCATATATGTGGCTGGCGACCTGGGCGATAATTTGCGCGGTGACGGCGGTCGCGGTCGAAATGGATTTGGGCGGTTCTATCTCGGCATTGCCCATCTTAAAGCCCTGCGTCAGCATGCCTTTCAGATCGATTAACATGCAGTTAAACATCGGGAAAAAGGGCGAATAATCGAGGTCGTGATAGTGGATCTCACCGCGATCATGGGCCAGCACGACGTCGCGCGGCAAGATGTGATCGGTAGCGTAGTGTTTGGCGACAATCCCCGCCAGCAGATCGCGCTGGGTAGGGATGACTTTACTGTCTTTATTGGCATTCTCGTTCAGCAGGGCGGGATTGGTCTGTTCGATCAGGCCGCGGATGGCGTTATTCAGCTTGCCGCGCAGCTCGCGAGCGATATCGCGGTCGTGGCGATACTCAATATAGGTGCGGGCCAGTTCCGGGTAAGGCCCGGTCATAAGCTGATTTTCCACCGTCTTCTGAATATCGTGAATATCCACGCTGTGCTGTCGCTGCAGCTGCTGGCTTATCTGGCTGGCGACCGTAATGCAGTAACGCTTATCATCAATATCTGCCGCCTGAGCCGCGCAGAGAATGGCCTCGCGAATACGTGATTCATCAAACGCCACCTTACAGCCATCCCGTTTTATTACCCTGGATAACATGCCGTGCTCCCAACCCTGATGTCTATATATAGAATGAGAGTGGCATAGTAAACGCAACATGTAGTGCTGTGCTTAATTTAACTGCGCTTTTATTGACCTTAAACAAAGATAATTGATCGCTGTATTTTCGCTAACCTACTGCGCCCGGCGGGAGGGGATTTCCCGCCGTCGCTGTGACGTTGCCGGAGCCTTTACCTCTGTCCCGGGGATTTTTTCGCGGGCAAATCGCGTAACACGGTTGCATTACAGGGGGCGGGATCCATATTATTGCCTGTTATGCTGAGCAGCTATGCCCCTGCTCGGGTCATTCCGGGATACTGTCTGATGCCGTCTGTAACATATAACGAAAACCAGGTTAGCCGATGGATCGGTGCGCGCACCGTTGCCAGAGCGAAAGGCCTGGTGGAAAGAGCGCAGAATATCCAGTGGCAAAGCGATCTGTTGACTGGCGAGGTGCCCGGACGCACGGTCGAACCCTTCCAGGTGATGGTGCATTTCAGCCTGCCACAGGGAAAGCTACATGCCAGCGGGGAATGTACCTGCCCGGTCAAAAATAACTGTCGTCACGTGGCGGCGGTGATGCTGGCGAACCTGCGTCAGCGGCGGGTAGCGGCGGGGGATCTTCCCTCCGATCTCCTCTCTGCTGAACCGTTACCCATGCTCCGGCTGGAATCACGCTCAAAATTCATCAGTGGATTTGGCCGCTACGGTCATCGGCAAAAACGTCTGGATTTCGCCGCGGTCTCCTTTGATTATGCCGGGGTTCAGGTCGCAGCGGGCAGCACCGACCGGCGCTTTGCGGATGCCAGAGGCAAACTCTTTACCGTACAGCGTCGGGCTGAAGCCGAGCAGGCGTGGCTGCAACAGATGAGTGAAGCAGGGCTGGAGGCTATCCCCGGCGCGCATATCTATACGCCAACCGGCGCACCGCTGCCGCCGACCCTCTTTGCGCCAGCATCCCCGGCCGGATGGCGCACGTTTATCGACGCGACGCTACCAGCACTGCGCCGGCGAGGCTGGAAGGTGACGGTTGATGACGACTTCACCTGGAACTTTACCGCTATCAAGGCGATTGATGGCCGCGCAGAGCAGGGTAGCGATGGCTGGTTCACCCTGCACCTTGAGGTTCAGGCGGGACGCAGAAAGCAGAACTTACAGCCGCTGCTCGCCCCACTCTTCCAACAGGATCGCCGCTGGTTTAGCGGCAACCTCGCCTTAATTCCCGACGATGAAACTATTGAACTGCGCGGCGACCGGAATGTGCGCTGGCAGCTCACGGCGGGCCAGCTTAAACCGGTGGTGAGTAACCTGATCGACCTCTTCAGCCAGGGGGCAGATACCCCGCTGCGGCTGCCGCCCTATGAAGCAGGCAGGTTAGCCGCGCTGAGCGACACGGGGCGCTGGCAGTTTCATGGCGAAAGCGGCGTCCAGCAGCTTGCTGAGCGTCTGCGCAGCGGAGAGGGCATTCAGCCCGTCGCTCCGCCGGTGGGCCTTAAGGCCCAGCTGCGTGACTACCAGCAGCAGGGGCTAAACTGGATGCAGTTCCTGCGTAAGCAGGATCTGAGCGGGGTGCTGGCCGATGATATGGGGCTGGGCAAAACCGTTCAGACGCTGGCGCACCTGCTGCTGGAGAAAGAGGCCGGGCGGCTGGACAGGCCCGCGCTTATCGTGGTGCCTACGACGCTGGTGTATAACTGGACCCAGGAGGCCAGCCGTTTCACCCCCGACCTGAGGGTGTTGGCGCTGACCGGCCCGCAGCGTAAAGAGTTCTATGATCGTATCGAACAGTATGATGTGGTGCTGACCACCTATTCGCTACTGTGGCGCGACCAGCCTCAGCTGCTGGGTTTTAGCTATCATCTGCTGATCCTTGATGAGGCGCAGTACGTGAAGAACAGCGCCTCGCGCGCCGCCTCGGTAATTCGATCGCTTAAATCCCGTCACCGTCTCTGCCTGACCGGGACGCCGCTGGAAAACCACCTCGGCGAGCTGTGGTCGCAGTTTGATTTTCTGCTGCCCGGCTTTCTGGGCAGCGAAAAGCAGTTTACCCAGGAGTGGCGCATTCCCGTTGAGCGCAATGGCGACAGGGTACGACGGGAACTGCTGGCCCGGCGCATCCGGCCTTTTATGCTGCGGCGGCGTAAGCAGGAGGTGGCGAAGGAGCTGCCGCCGAAAAACACCATCGTGCGCTCGGTGGAGCTGGTGGGCGCACAGCGCGACCTGTACGAATCGGTGCGCAGCGCGATGCAGGATCGCGTCAGGCTGGCGGTAGAGCAGCAGGGGGCGGGGAGAAGTCACCTGCTGGTGCTGGATGCGCTGCTTAAACTGCGGCAAATCTGCTGCGATCCGCGCCTGATCGACAAGGCGGGTGAGGCGGGCGTTAAACAGTCGGCCAAGCTGGCGCTGCTGCGGGAGATGCTCAGTGAGCTGCTGGCGGAAGATCGCCGGATCCTGATCTTCTCTCAGTTCACCACCATGCTTACGCTTATCGCCGACGAACTGCAAAAGGCGCGCATTCCCTATGTGATGCTGACGGGCAGCACCCGCGATCGCACCGAGCCGGTACGGCGTTTCCAGCAGGGCGAGGTGCCGGTCTTTTTGATCAGTCTGAAAGCGGGCGGCGTCGGGCTGAACCTGACGGCGGCGGATACGGTGATCCACTACGATCCCTGGTGGAACCCGGCGGCAGAAAATCAGGCCACGGATCGCGCCTACCGGCTGGGCCAGGATAAGACGGTCTTTGTTTATAAGCTGATCGTGGCAGGCAGCATCGAGGAAAAAATCGTTGCGCTTCAGCAGCAAAAGGCCGAGCTGGCCGGTGGGATTCTGGAAGATGGGCTTAACGAGCCGGGCCTGTGGACCAGCGACGATTTGGCCGCGCTGTTCGATCCCCTCTGAAAGGGGAGAAAGGGTTTGAGGGCCGGTGAGTGCTTATATCCCTGGATTAACGCCTGTCGGGTTTTGCGCTCATTCGCGGGGCGGTCTCCCGCTCTCAGGCTGACGGCGTCAGGCGCGGCGCTTTCAGCCTGAGTGCTTACTCCGTATTGGACGGAGCGCGTTCAGCCGGTCAACTCAATTCGTACCGGATACAACGCTTTGCTGGCGAAGTGATGCGCTGCTTCCGCGCTTCTGATACCACCATACCGCTTCCCAGGGGCGCAGCATCACCTCGCCGGGCGTGACGTGCGTATCCGGATAGTTACTGATCAGCACGTCCCACTGGCCGCTATAGGCCGGGGGATGCCAGACCTGAGTATCGCCGCTGAAGTTGGCGGCCACCACCAGCGTCTCCCTGCCGTATCGACGGCAGTAGCACCACAGGTGCGGATGCTCGGGCAGTAAATCCAGGTAGTCTCCCCATGTCAGAATGGCGTACTCCTTACGCAGCCTGATCAGCTTCTGATAAGCGTAGAAAACCGAGTTTTCGTCGGCGAGCGCGGCTTCCGCATTGATGGTCTCCCTGTTGTCGCACATGCCGATCCACGGCGTACCGCTGGTAAAACCGCCGTTCTCCCCGGCGTTCCAGGGAATGGGGGTGCGCCCGTTATCACGGGATTTACTGGCGAGGATCGCCAGCAAATTATCGCTGTCGCGGCCCTGCGAGCGCAGCTCGGCATACATATTGTGGCTTTCAATATCGCGATAATCGAGGATGCGGGTAAAGTGGGGATTGGTCATACCCAGCTCTTCCCCCTGGAAAATATAGGGGGTGCCCTGCATTCCGTGTAACACCAGAGCCAGCATCCACGCCGACTGAACGCGGTATTGCCCCTCATCGCCCCAGCGCGACACGACCCGGGGCTGATCGTGGTTACACCAAAAAAGCGCATTCCAGGCTTTGTTATGCATCCCCTTTTGCCAGTGGGTGAAAATGGCCTTTTGCGCCACCAGGTCCAGCGGCGTCAGCGTCCATTTCTGGCCGTTATAAAAGTCGACTTCCACATGGTCGAAGCTGAAAACCATCGACAGCTCCTCGCCATCCAGCGAACCGTAGCGCTGGCAGTGCTCCAGGGTGGCGGAAGACATCTCTCCGACGGTCATCAGCTCGCGCGGGCGAAAAACGTCGCGGCTCATCTCCTGCATATATTCATGGATGCGCGGCCCGTCGGTGTAGAGCCGCAGGCCATCGCCGTTCGGATCGTCAGGGAAGTCCTGATGCTTGGAGACCAGGTTCACCACGTCCAGCCGCAGCCCGTCAATCCCCCGGTCGGCCCAGAAGTTAACAATCTGCTTCAGCTCGGCGCGCAGATTATCGTTTTCCCAGTTAAGTTCCGCCTGTTCCGGCGCCCACAGGTGCATATAGTACTGTCCGCTTTCCGGGTGCCAGCGCCACGCGCTGCCGCCAAACTTCGACTGCCAGTTATTGGGCGGCTCGGTGGGGGTACCATCCCGCCAGATATAGTAGGAACGGTAGGGGCTGTCCGGGTCCAGCGCGTCATGGAACCAGTGATGCTGTGTCGAACTGTGGTTGAACACCATATCAAGGATCAGCCGCATGCCGCGCCGATGAGTCTCTTCCACCAGGTTATCGAAGTCGGTCATGGTGCCAAAAATCGGATCGATGGCGGTGTAGTTCGCCACATCGTAGCCGTTGTCGACCTGCGGCGAGATATAAAAGGGCGTCAGCCAGATAGCGTCAACGCCCAGCGTCTTGAGGTAGTCCAGCCGCTGGATGATCCCTGCGATATCGCCCGTACCGCTGCCCGTCGTGTCCTGAAAGCTCTTGGGATAAATTTGATAGATAACGCCGTTCTGCCACCATGGTGGATTTTTATTCATCGCTCAATCCCATATTCAGGGTGAAAAGGTCCACCCGTATGTATAAAGACATTCTCACTTTTTGTTCTTCAATAAGGTTAGCCATTAACTGCCATGGTGAGACCGTCCGGAGGCCGTGAAAAGCAAATAATTTTCCACAGGCGGCCGCGAAGCCCGTTAAATCCGCGCCAGTCGGCCCTCGCACGGCCGATGCAATGAAAAAAAGTGAGAATTATCTGGCGATAAGCGCGTCACAAAATGCGACACGCGGTGCTGAACGGCTCGATGTGTAACTTGATGTGTCAGAGGAAGTATGCTTTATGAGGACAGGAATGAAAGATCCTTAGAGAAGGGAGTTCAACTATGTTCAGCCTGCTGCGCCTGATACTGTTTGCCAGCTGTCTTTTGACCACGCTAACCGCTTTTGCCTCTGCCCACCGTAATCTGCCGCTGATGCCCTGGCCTCAGCAGGTCATTCAGCCTGAAGCTGGCGGTAGCCTGGCACTGAATAATCGGCTGATCATTCGCGTGGAGGGGGATGATCTGGGCGATGCAGTCCCGCGCTGGCGACAGCGTATCGGTTTGCAGACCGGTTGGGAAATGCTGCCTCAAACGGACCAGGGGCAGAAGGCGGACATTCTGATCTCCATCGCCAAACGGGTTAATGCTATCCCTCAACCCGACAGTGATGAAAGCTATAGCCTGACCGTCAGCGGGGATGGCGTAAAGCTCGCTGCCGTTACCCGCTTTGGCGCGATGCGCGGTATGGAAACCCTGCTTCAGCTGGTGGGCAATACACCGCAGAGCGGTACGCTCCCCTGGGTGACAATCCATGATAAACCGCGCTTCCCCTGGCGCGGCATCCTGCTCGATCCGGCCCGGCACTTCCTCCCGCTGGAGACCCTGCGCCGTCAGATCAATGGCATTGCTGCGGCGCGTATGAACGTCTTTCACTGGCATCTGACCGACGATCAGGGCTGGCGGTTTGCCTCTGAACATTTCCCCCAGCTGCAACAGAAGGGCAGCGACGGGCTGTTTTATAGCCGTGAGCAGATGAAGGCGCTGGTACAGTACGCTGCCGAACGTGGGGTGCGGGTGGTGCCGGAAATCGATCTCCCCGGCCACGCGACTGCGCTGGCCGCCGCCATGCCGGAGTTAATCAGCGCGTCCGGCCCTTATCAGATCGAACGCGGCTGGGGCGTCTTCAAACCCCTGCTCGATCCCAGCAGTGAGAAAGTCTATGCATTTATCGACACGCTGGTGGGCGAGGTAGCGGCGATCTTCCCGGATCCCTGGCTGCACATTGGCGGTGACGAGGTGGATGCCACCCAGTGGAAGGCCTCTGCCCACATTCAGCAGTTTATGCGGGTCCAGGGACTAAAGGATGAGCATGCGCTACAGGCTTACTTCAATCAGCGTGTGGAAAAGATCCTCGAAAAGCACCACCGGCAGATGGTCGGCTGGGATGAAATCGCCCATCCCGACCTGCCGCGCACCATCCTGATCCAATCCTGGCAGGGGCAGGATGCGCTGGGTGAGGTGGGCCGCAATAACAGGCGCGGTATCCTTTCTGCTGGCTTCTATCTCGACCAGCCCCAGCCTGCGGCTTATCACTATCGCAATGAAGTCTATCCCAGCGGTTTGAACGGCGAAGACCGACTACGCCCTGGCGATGTCGCTCATAGCTGGGCATTCACCATGCCAAGGCTGAAAGGGAGCGCGGTCAGGGGCAGCTTCACGCTGATCGAGCATGACAGCCGCTGGCGGGGCTTTATTGATTTCGCCGGAAGGTCACGTCGGCTGGTGCATAACCTTAAGTGGCTGGCCCCGGATCGGCTCACCTTCAGCGTGGACAGCTGGATGGGTGAATTCAGGCCGGTGGTTACCCTGAAGGAGAATCAACTCAGCGGCTATATACGGGTGGGGAACACCCGCTATCCGGCTGAGGGAGAGCGGCTGGAAAAGATGCCGACCGGTATCCAGCCGAGCCTGCCCAGCGGGCAGCAGATGCAGGATAATTTGCTGGGCGGGGAGGCCGCACTCTGGTCGGAGCTGGTCAATCCGCAGGTTATCGACATTCGCCTCTGGCCCCGTGCATTCGTGGTAGCGGAACGTCTGTGGTCGGCGAAAGAGGTGACCGATGAGGAGAATATGTATCAGCGCCTGGCGGCGGTGGATGCATGGTCAACGGTATCGGTCGGGCTGCAACAGCACGCGCAGGCGCAGACGCAGATGATTCGTCTGGCCAACGGCAGTGATACGCTTCCGCTACAGATTTTCGCCGAAGCGCTGGAGCCTGCACAGTATTACACGCGGCAGCATCTGAAGTTTCAGGCGGGTCATTACGATCTTAGCGAGCCGCTTAATCGCCTGGCCGACATACTGCCTGCGGAGAGCGACGCTATTCGCAGGCTAAACCTTCAGGTTGAGGCGCTGATTAATCATCGCGGCGATCGTCAGGCCATGCAGGCGGTTCGTCGCCAGCTAACGCTTTGGCAGCAAAATATCCCGGTCGTGACTGCGCTGCTGGCAAAAAATACGCAGCTACGGCCGCTGTTGTCGGTCGCGAAGCAGGTTGAAGCAATAAGCCGCCTCGGGCTGTCGCTGCTGGATGCGCGGGAAAATCACCGCAGTTTTAGCGCAAACGAGCTGGCAAAAATGGCGCTGCTGCTGGACAGTGCAGCGGTAACGCAGGATGAGGTGGTGATTGCGCTGGTTCGGCCGGTTGGGAAACTGCTAAGGGCGGAAAAATAGCGGGTGGGAAACAGGGGAAAAGCGCCCCGCCCGTTAAAAGGCGAGGCGATAGCATCAGCGACGAACGGCGATCGCTTCGATTTCGATTTTCACATCTTTTGGCAGCCGTGCCACTTCCACGCAGGAGCGGGCCGGGAAGCGGGCATTGTGCGCGGTGAAAAAGGCTTCATAGGCGGCGTTAACGGTGGCGAAGTCATTCAGATCCTTAACGAACACCGTCGTTTTAACGATGTCGCCGACGGTCAGTCCGGCGGCTTCTACGATAGCGCGCACGTTTTCCAGCGACTGATGCGCCTGTGCGGCGACGTCATCGGCCACGGTGCCGGTTTCGGGATCGACCGGGATCTGGCCGGAGGTGATGATCATGCTGCCAAGATCGACGCCCTGCACATAGGGGCCGATCGCGGCGGGTGCGTTTTCAGTACTGATTTCGCGAGACATACGTTCTCCCTGATAAATGAGGACGTGATTTCGTCCGGTGTCGGCTCATTATAGGCGGCTGACGGTTGATTACCAGTTCGCCAGCACCACGTGGTGAGCGAAGGCTTTTTCACAATATTTACAGGTTAACTGCACGTCACCGTGACGTTTTTTTACGGCAAAGCTGGAGTTTACCGGCTCGCTGCGGCTGATACAGTTGCTGTTCGGGCAGGTGAGTACCCGTTCAATCGTATCCGGCAGCGTTGGCGCGATTTTCCCCACCACCTCATATTCATCAATGCGGTTAACCGTGGCGTGGGGCGCATAGACCGCCAGCTGGTTGATCTGATCGTCGGTCAGAAAGGTATTCTCGATTTTGATCAGATCCTTACGTCCCAGCTCACCGGAGGGCAGGTTAAGGCCGATGGTAATGCGCTGATCGGTTTCCGTCAGGCGAAACAGCGAAAGCAGCTTAAAGCCGATTTGCGCCGGAATGTGGTCGATTACCGTGCCGCGTTTGATCGCTTCGACCTGCAATTTATTATCGTGCGTCATCATCAATACCCCTTACAGAGCCAGTTCGCGATTCAGTACCAGCGCCAGCAGAGCCTGGCGCGCATAAATGCCGTTACCGGCCTGCTGGAAATACCAGGCGTACGGCGTTTTATCGACATCTGTGCTGATCTCATCAATACGCGGCAGAGGGTGCAGCACCTTCATATTGTCGCGAGCGCCAGCCAGGTCGGCGGCGCGCAGGACAAACTGCGCCTTAACGTTGGCGTATTCCGACGGATCGAGGCGCTCTTTCTGCACGCGGGTCATATAGAGAATATCCACCTGCGACACGACTTCTTCAATGCTGTTGTGACGGCTCCAGGCAATGCCCTTTTCGTCCAGCATATCGGTGATATAGGCGGGCATCGCCAGCGCATCCGGGGCGATAAACCAGAAGCGGTTACCCTCAAACTTAGCCAGCGCCTGCGCCAGAGAGTGCACCGTGCGGCCATATTTGAGGTCACCCACCATGGCGACGTCAAGATTGCTGAGGCGGCCCTGCGTTTCCTGAATGGTAAACAGATCCAGCAGCGTCTGGGTGGGATGCTGATTAGCCCCGTCACCGGCGTTCAGGACCGGAATGCCGCCGGAAAACCCGGTCGCCAGGCGCGCGGCACCCTCCTGAGGATGGCGCATGACAATGGCATCAACATAGGTGCTAATCACTGAGATAGTGTCGGCCAGCGTCTCACCCTTTTTGCCGAGCGAGGTATTGCCCCCGTCGGCGAAGCCCACTACCGAAGCGCCCAAACGGTGGATGGCGGTTTCAAATGAGAGCCGCGTGCGGGTCGAGGCTTCAAAAAAGCAGCTGGCGACCACGCTGTGCTTCAGCAGCTCCGGCTGTGGATCTGCCTTCAGGCTGGCGGCGGTATGCAGCACCAGCTCAAGCTCTTCGCGGTTGAGATCGTTGATAGAAATAATATGTCTGTGATACAGCGAATTGGCCATCTTCACACCCCTTATACCTGCCGGTTAGCTGAAAAACGGGCAAAAAAAAGCCCCTCATGGAGGGGCTTTTTTTTATGAATAGTGATGCCGGAGTGGGAAAAACGGTGCTGCCCGCCCGTGGTCAGGCGCGTCAGTTCAGTTGTATTAACGGTACGCAGTTTCATACATCCTCCAGGCAAACGGGGGGCATTATACGCAGATGTTGGCGGTGTTCAAGATATCATCAGCGCTTTCTTTCGCCTTCCGCATGCACTTTAGCGTGATGGCAACCCACCTGATCTCACCCAGCCTCCTCCTGAGGCGCTGTTGGCAACAGCGACTCAGGGGAACCGGACAGGCAGCGCACCCGCCTCATCGGAGGAGAGTGCTTCCCGCCACGCCTGCTGCTCCTCACCGGCGCAGGGCTGTAGCAGTGCCGTAATATGCTGGTGGAGACGCCGAATGGAGTACGAGGTGCGCGGTGCTATCCAGATACAGTTATTCGTGGCGACCACGCCGAGTATCCCATCCAGCTTCCAGTGTTCAATCACGCGTGCAACGGCGCGTGCGTAGCCAGCCGCGACGTGAACGACGATAAATTTTTCATTGTAATCCACGCTGACCACCATGGCAGAAAGCGGGCTGACCGCGTCGGGCTTACTCTGCAGGGCCGAGGCCAGCGCATAAATTTTCTCTCCCCGGGCATTGGCGACTTTAACCACGTCCAGCAGGGTTAATAATTTCGACACGGTTGACTGACTGATCTCCGGGTAGCCCCGCTGCTGAAGTGCCGTTCTTATCTCCTGCTGGCTGTGGAAGCTATGCGTATCAATGAGCTGACGACAGAGCGTCAGCTGGCTGTTTTCCCGATCGAGCGTTGCCGTAGATTTTTTTGACATAGCCTTAGTTTCCATTACTCCGTTGCGACCCAGGGTGGGTATCCATGAGGGGCAGAATTATCGCGACTATCCGAGCAGTGCGCCCAGACTTAGCGCAGCAATAAGCAAAATCATCAGCAGCAGCAACAGCGGAGCTATCCATTTCACCCAGCGAACATAGGGAACGCGAGCAATCGCCAGACCGCCCATGACCACCGCCGAGGTGGGCGTAATCAGGTTGACCAGGCCGGATGCAGACTGATAAGCCGTCACCACCAGATCGCGGCTGATATGCGAAAAATCAGCCAGCGGGGCGAGGATAGGCATGGTTAAGACCGCCAGGCCAGATGAGGAGGGCACCAGGAAGGAGAGCACGCCCTCAAGCAGAAACATCACGCTGATAAAGGCGGCCGATGAAAGTCCGGTCACGGTGACTTCGGCGGCATGCAGGATGGAGTGGGTGATCATACCATTGTCCATCACCACCACAATGCCGCGGGCGATACCAATAATCAGGGCCACGCCCAGCAGGTCGCGCGCGCCGTCGATAAAGGTGCTGGAGAGCTCTTTTTCACTCATACGGGCCACCAGGCCGATAACGATTGCTGCCACCAGAAAGACGCCGGAAATCTCCGCCATCCACCAGCCCCGAACCGCCACGCCATAAATCATCACCGCAAAGGCCACGGCAAAGAGCACGAGGATCACCTTGCGCACGGGCGTAAAAGCCCGGCTGCTGTCGTCGGCGTGATCGTTCAGGAAAAAGGCGCGATGTTCGCTAAGCAGATCCGCGACGATCGACTTTGAGGGATCGCGACGAACCCTGACCGCATAGCGCATGACCCAGAGTACGCAGATAAGCCAGCCGACCAGCAGGATCACCAGGCGAAAGCCAATACCGGCGGTAAAAGAGATCCCTGCGGCATTAGAAGCGATCACCGTTGCAAAGGGGTTGATCGTCGAACCCAGGGTGCCGATCCCCGCGCCCAGCATTACCGTAGCGGCGGCGACGACCGAATCGAAGCGGGCGGCCAGCATGACCGGCACCAGCAGCGAGTAGAAGGGGAGCGACTCCTCGGTCATGCCATAAATGGTGCCCCCTGCGGCAAACAGCGCCATCAGGATCGGGATCATCCACTCCTCTCTGCCCTTCAGCCGCTGCATCACCCGCTCAATACCGGCATCAATGGCGCCCGTCTTGTTCACCACGCCCAGAAAGCCGCCGATCACCAGGATAAACAGCGCGACATCAATGGCACCCGCCTGATAGGTTTTGTGATCGTACAGGCCATCCCCCGGTGCCAGCACAATGTCCACCAGCCCCTGAGGATGCGGCGTGGTGGGCTGCCAGGTGCCGGCAATGGGTACGCTCTTATTCAGCGTGGTATTCATCTCCATCTGGTACTGACCTGCCGGAATGACCCATGTCAGGCCCGCCACCAGCGCGATGAGTATCAGTAAAATGGTGTAGGCCGACGGAAAGGTGAACTTACGCATAACGTCTTATCCTTAATCGCTATTTATACCGCCGCTCCGCTTGCTGTCGGAGCGGCGGAGAGGAGGCTAAACGCCGAGGGTGGCGACCATCACCGCTTTAATCGAGTGCATACGGTTTTCTGCCTGGTCGAAGACTATCGAGTGGCGGGATTCGAAGACGTCGTCGGTCACCTCCAGCCCCTTCATGCCGAAGGCTTCCTCAATTTCCCGCCCGGTTCGGGTCATTTCATTGTGGAAAGCGGGCAGGCAGTGCATAAATTTCACCTGCGGATTATGCGTGGTCGCGAGCATATCGGCGTTCACCTGATAAGGCGTCATCAGCGCGACGCGCTCTGCCCACGCCTCTTTTGGCTCTCCCATCGAGACCCAGACGTCGGTATAGAGGAAGTCCACGCCCTCCACGCCTTCGCTAACGTTCTCGGTGAGGGTGATTCGCCCGCCGCTTTTCCGTGCCAGCGCCTGGCAGGTGGCGACCAGATCCGCGTCAGGCCAGAACGATTTCGGCGCCACCAGGCGGATATCCATCCCCATTTTGGCCGCGCCCACCATCAGTGAATTCCCCATGTTGTTACGCGCATCGCCAAGGTAGGCAAAAGCGATCTGGTGCAGCGATTTACCGGGAGCGTGTTCCAGCATGGTCATCAGATCGGCCAGGATCTGCGTGGGGTGGAACCGATCGGTCAGCCCGTTCCAGACCGGCACGCCGGCGAACTCAGCCAGCTCCTCCACGATTTCCTGCCCAAATCCACGGTACTCAATGCCGTCATACATCCGGCCCAGTACGCGGGCGGTATCTTTCATCGACTCTTTGTGTCCAATCTGGCTGCCGCTGGGGCCAAGATAGGTCACCTGCGCGCCCTGATCGAAGGCGGCAACCTCAAACGCACAGCGGGTGCGGGTGGAGGTTTTTTCAAAAATCAGCGCAATGTTTTTTCCCTTCAGGTGTTTCTCTTCATGACCCGCATATTTGGCATTTTTTAGTGAAAAGGAGAGATCGAGCAGGCCCTGGATTTCAGAGCGGGTAAAGTCCAGCAGCTTGAGGAAATGGCGGTTATGCAGTGAAGATGACATGAAAATTTCCTTAAATTGAGAAAGTTAATCTTTGAATCAGAGATTGAGTGACTTAGTAACTAAGCGCGGATCAGCGTGCCTTTACGGCCCTCCAGGATCTCTGCGGCATCCGCAAGCGAACCTATCCCGGCTATCCCCTGTTGCTGTTCAACAAATTCACAGCATGCGGCGACTTTAGGGCCCATCGATCCGGCATCGAAAGCGATCCCTTTCAGGTCGGCGGGGGTTATCTGGTGCAGCGCCCGGCTGTCGGGCTGGCCCCAGTTGAGATAGACCGCATCGGCATCGGTCAGGATCAGCAGCGCATCTGCCGAGAGGTGTGAAGCCAGCAGGGCGGCAGAGAGGTCTTTGTCGATAACGGCCTCGGCACCGCACCGTTGCCCCCCGGGGTGGCGCACCACCGGGATGCCGCCGCCGCCGTTGCAAATTACCAGATGTCCTTTTTCCGCCAGCGCCTGTATCGCTTCCAGCTCGACGATGCGTACCGGCAGTGGCGAAGGCACCACCCGGCGTACAAAGTCACCATCGGCTTTCATCGTCCAGTTCTGGGCCTGGGCCAGCGTACTGGCCTGCTCGGGGCGGTAAACCGGACCGATATACTTGGTGGGATTATGGAAGGCGGGATCCTGGCTATCGATCTCCACCTGGGTCAGTAGCATGCTGACCGGCTGCTGTGGCAGGGCATTCTGTAATGCCTGCTGAAGCATGTAGCCAATCATTCCCTGCGTCTCGGCCACCAGCACATCCAGCGGCCAGGGCGCGTTGGCATCGTAGGCGCTGTTCTGTAGCGCCAGAAGCCCAACCTGCGGTCCGTTGCCGTGTACCAGCACCACCCGCCACGTCTGCGTCAGTGCGGCAATGGCGCTGGCCGCCTGTGCAATATTTTTACGCTGGGTATCTGCTTCAAGCCGCTCGCCGCGTTTCAACAGGGCGTTCCCGCCCAGCGCCACCACTAATAGAGGTTTGGTCATTAGCTTTTCCTGTGTTCAGAGGCCATCACGTTCCAGCGGGCAGCTCATGCAGCGCGCGCCGCCACGCCCTCTGCCCAGTTCGTTACCGGGAATGGGTAATACCCTGATGCCAGCTTTGTCATATTTCTCATTGGTATAAGTGTTACGCTCATAGCCAATAACCACGCCGGGGCGCACGGTGAGCACGTTGTTGGCATCATTCCACTGTTCACGCTCGGCTTCGAAGCGGTCGCCGCCCGTCGTGATCAAACGAACCTGATCAATACCCAGGGCCTGCTCAATGGCATGCATAACGGTTTTCTCCTCCCTGCGCGCCAGGCCGCCGTGACCATCGCTGGTCAGGGTCCAGCTGCGGGTTTGCCGGGTGATAACGTCCGGATAAATGGAGAAGGTATTCAGGTCGAGCTGGGTCATCACGGTATCAAGATGCATACAGGCGCGATGTTTGGGCAGCTCGATTGCAATAACTTTGCTGGCCTGATGGTGTTGAAACAGCGAGCGGGCGAGGAACTCAATGCCGCAGGGGGTAGTGCGCTCTGACATGCCGATCATGACCGTGCCGTTTCCCAGCACCAGCACGTCGCCGCCCTCCAGCGTGGTCTCTTCGTAATTGACGCCTTCCTCATCGAAATAGTGAATAAAGTCTCCGCCAGCAAAGGTCGGGTGCCAGCGATAGATGGCGCGCAGATTGCTGGTTTCCCGCCTTCTGGCCGCTTTGGCCATGGGGTTAATCGACACGCCGTTATAGATCCAGCACGAGGTATCGCGAGTGAAGAGATGGTTGGGCAGGGGCGCCATAATAAAGTCATCCGGCGCGTGAATATCTGAGGTCATGCTGCTAAAGCCCGTTGGCATCTCTCCATAGGTCAGGCCGCCCGAGAGGTTACGTGCGAGCTGTCCGTGGGGCGCATCCGCCAGCCAGCCGCGAATATCCGCCGCAAGAGAAGGGCCAAGGTGATAATCGGAAATCTGCGTGTTCAGCAGCCAGGCCTTGGCCTCTGGCACCGCAAGCGTTTCGGTCAGCAGCTGGGTGAAAAGCAGAACCTCTACGCCCTGATCGCGTAACGTTTGGGCGAAAAAATCGTGCTCTTCACCGGCTTTTTCCACCGACAGCACGTCGTCAAACAGAAGCTCCTGACAGTTAGAAGGGGTAAGGCGTTTCAGGCTTAAATGAGGGCGATGAAGCATCACGGATCGAAGCTGGCCTATTTCCGATCCAACATAGTGTTTTTTCATATTCAGTTCCGTTTGTTCAGGGAATAGCAGCACCAAATGAATAAATCCTTTCATTTGGCATCAGCTTATTACCAGTAGGGTTGCCAGGTGATAGTAACCATCGTTGCCTGGCCAAATTTGATATCTGTCACAAAAAAATAAGCGGAATGAACTATGCGGATTTAATTTGATGAGGGTCATGTGACGTGCATTCTGTAATGATAAAGAAATGAATAATTAAAGGCTTATTACGATTAAGTTTCTCTGTTGCGGGGTTTTAATAGAGTGAAGCCTACCCTTGCATGAATGCAGGTATATGAATGTTAAGGTTTTTATTTTTATTTTGAATGGTTATGGCTAAAAATGATAAAAATATCTGTAAAAGTCATTTTCATTTGAAATATTTATTCCTTCTGACGCAAATGGCCGTATGGCCTGTTTGTGATGAAAGGGTAAGAATTATTTTTAATGTGGAAAACTCAAAAGGTTATACGGATGAATTTATCGGCAGGAAAATAATATATGCCAGTGAGGTGCATAATTATTTATGGCTGTCTCAGGGAACGCGCTTCAGTTAGAAATAAATATATTCCAGCGTGGAAGCGGTCAGAGAAAAAAGCCAGCGGATCAATTTTAAATGACCCGCAGGTGGCGGGTATTAATGCGTCTCAGACAGCGTTGCAACCATTACCGCTTTGATGGTGTGAAGACGGTTCTCTGCCTGATCGAATACCACGCTGTGGGGGGATTCAAACACCTCGTCCGTGACTTCCATGCCGCCGTGCAGATCGTACTGCTGCGCCATCTGCTGGCCAAGAGTGGTCTGGTCGTCGTGGAAAGCGGGCAGGCAGTGCAGGAACTTCACCTGCGGATTGCCGGTCAGCGCCAGCATGGCGCTATTAACCTGATAGGGGCGCAGCAGCGTAATCCGCTCCTCCCAGACCTCTTTCGGTTCACCCATGGAGACCCAGACGTCGGTATAGATAAAATCAGCGCCCCGCACGCCTTCGGCAATATTTTCGGTCAGGGTAATTTTACCGCCGGTTTTAGCTGCCGCCGCCCGACACTCGGCCACCAGCGCCTCATCCGGCCAGCAGCCTTTTGGCGCCACCAGGCGCAGATCCAGACCGACCAGCGCGGCGGCCTCCATCATCGTATTGCCCATATTGTTATGCGCATCGCCGACGTAGACAAACACCATTTCGCTGAGGGATTTTTCCGGCAGATGCTCCTGCATGGTCAGCAGATCGGCCAGCAGCTGGGTAGGGTGGAACTCATCGGTCAGGCCGTTCCATACCGGCACGCCCGCGTGTTCGGCCAGCGATTCAACCAGCGCCTGCCCATAGCCACGGTATTGAATGCCGTGGTACATCCTGCCCAGCACGCGGGCGGTATCCTTGATCGACTCCTTATGACCGATCTGGCTGCCGCTGGCCCCGAGCCAGGTCACCCTGGCACCCTGATCGTAGGCGGCAACTTCGAAAGAGCATCGCGTACGGGTCGAGTCTTTTTCGAAGATGAGCGCAATGTTCTTACCTTGCAGGTGCTGAACTTCCTCACCGTTTTTCTTATCGGACTTCAGGGTGGCGGCCAGCGCCAGCAGAGCGTTTATTTCAGCAGGCGTAAAATCGAGCAGCCTGAGAAAATGACGCTGGTATAAATGACTCATAAAGCACTCCGTGTGGTCTTTATTGAATTAAAATTCAATTTAACCGTATGAATATTCATTTTCAACCCCGGCGCGCAGAAACTTTTGTATAAAGGTAGTGGCGCGAAGGGCAGTGTGGGAAAATACTGATAAGAGAAGCCACATACTGAGGAACAGATCATGGCGAACGAAGCTTTATTGGAAGAGCAGCGCGAAGAGACGCGGCTGATAATTGAAGAACTGCTGGATGACGGCAGCGATCCGGATGCGCTCTACACCATTGAGCACCACCTCTCCTGCGACAGCTTTGACGCGCTGGAAAAGGCGGCGGTTGAAGCCTTTAAAATCGGCTATGAAGTGACGGAGCCGGAAGAGCTGGAGCTGGAAGACGGCACCAAAGTGATGTGCTGCGATATTCTGAGCGAGGCGGCGCTGAACGCTGAACTGATCGATGCCCAGGTTGAGCAACTGGTCGATCTGGCTGGCAAGTTCAACGTCGACTACGACGGATGGGGAACCTATTTCGAAGATCCCGATGCCGAAGACGAAGAGGACGATGGCGAAGAGATTGACGACGAAGACAATGGCATTCGTCACTGATCCCCTGCTTGCCCCCATTCACGCCTTTCTGCAATGCCGCACGCCCCAGGCCTGGATTGACCAGGCCTGTCGGCCAGAGAATCTGCCGCTGCTGCTGACCGACCACCTGGTGTGTGAGCTGAAAGCGGCACAGACCGCCATGTGGCTGATCCGTAAATACGTGGCGGATAAAGAGAGCGGCGATGCGCTGCTGGCGTGGCTAAAACCCTGGGAGCAGTTCGTTCACAGCGAAAATGCGGATCTGGCCTTCCTGGAACAGCATCGGGCGCTGTCGAAAGCGGTTATCAGCCGCGTCGAAGCGCCCTGGGGCGATGCGCTGGTGGACAAAATGGTGCTGTTGATCAAGGAGGAGCTGCACCATTTCTATCAGGTGCTGGAAATTATGCAGGCACGCGGCATTCCCTATATCAAAATCACTGCCAGCCGCTATGCCAAAGGGCTGCTGCGTGAGGTTACCACCCATGAACCCCAGACGCTGGTCGATAAGCTGATTTGCGGGGCCTATATTGAAGCGCGCTCCTGCGAACGATTCGCCAGCCTGGCGCCCCATCTGGACGGGGAGCTGGCGGCATTTTATGTTTCGCTCCTGCGATCGGAGGCGCGGCACTACCAGGACTACCTGGCGCTGGCCGCTGACATTTCCACTACCGACATCAGCGCGCGCGTCAGACAAATTGGCGTAACCGAAGCAAAGCTGATCCAGTCACCGGACAGCGAGCTGCGCTTTCACAGCGGCGTACCAGCATTTGCAACGGCCTGAGCCTCTGTGGTGTAGCGATCGTCCGCGCCGCTCAGAGGCTTTTCAGCATCCGTACTTCGCAGTCAACGTGCCCGGTGCAGCCCAGCGGGCCGTCGATATGCGTAAAGCCCAGGTGTTCATACAGCCGTACCGCGCGGCTCAGCGAGGCCGTCGTCTCCAGATAGCAGCGGGTAAAACCCCGTTCGCGGGCAAAGTCCATCGCCTGCATCGCCAGCTCGCGCGCCTGCCCCATGCCGCGTACGGCGGGCATAAAGTACATCTTCTGTAGCTCACAGATGCCCGGCTCGCTGCACAGCAGAGGCGCCACGCCGCCGCCGCCCACAATCCTGCCCTCAAGTTCAATCACCCAGTAGGCGCTGTCAGACTGGCTGTACAACTCATACAGATGATCGAGATTAGGGTCGGCCACGGTGAAGCCTTTGTCGGCGGTCAGACCAAACTCAGCGGAGACCTCGCGGATCACGCGGGCGATGTGCGGATTATCTTCTGCCTGAATGGGGCGAACCAGCAGGCCGGTGGGTAGCGTCGTCATAACTCAGTGCCGTTAGTTTTCTGGTTTGATGGCAGTGTAATAACATCGCAGCGGCTGTGATGCAATCCCGGCCAATAAAAAGGCCCGGAGAGCGCTGCTCTGCCGGGCCTTGAGGGCAACATCAGTGATTACAGGGCGTTGATGACCGCCTGCTGCTCAATCAGTTTGACCTTCGCCTGCTCAAACTCAGCCATGCGCTCACGCTCTTTCGCCACGACGGCAGCAGGAGCGCGGGAGACAAAACCTTCGTTAGAGAGCTTGCTTTCGATCTTACCGATTTCCACTTCCAGCTTAGTCACTTCCTTCGCCAGACGCTCCAGCTCGGCCGCCTTATCCACCAGGTCCGCCATCGGGATCAGCAGCTCGGCGCCGTCGATAATCTTGGTGACGGAAACCGGGCCTTTATCGTCGGCAGACAGCAGGCTGATGCTGGCCAGTCGCGCCAGCGATTTCAGGAAGCTGTGGTTGTCGTTAACCCGACGCACCACCTCGGCGCTGCTGGCGCGCAGCAGCACGTCCAGCGGACGGGAAGGGGCGATGTTCATCTCGGCGCGAATATTACGCACCGCGACGATAGCCTGCTTCAGCCACTCGGTGTCGCTGAGGGCGACATCGTCAACCTTGCTGGCCTCAAAGGCCGGCATCGGTTGCAGCATGATAGTGTCATCGCTGATGTTCTTCAGCACCTTCACGCGCTGCCAGATGGTTTCGGTAATAAACGGAATAATCGGATGCGCCAGACGCAGCAGGGCTTCCAGCACGGTAACCAGCGTATTGCGGGTGCCGCGCAGCTCTGCTTCATTTCCACCGGTCATTACCGGCTTAGCCAGCTCCAGATACCAGTCGCAGAACTGGTTCCAGGTGAACTCATACAGGATGTTGGCCGCAATATCGAAGCGGTAGCTATCCAGCGCTTCGCGGTAAGCTTTCACCGTCTGGTTGAATTCGGCAAGGATCCAGCGGTCGGCCAGGGAGAGCGTCATCTCGCCGCCATTGAAGCCGCAATCCATGCCTTCGGTATTCATCAGCACAAAGCGGCTGGCGTTCCACAGCTTGTTACAGAAGTTGCGGTAGCCCTCCAGGCGCTTCATATCCCAGTTGATATCGCGTCCGGTAGAGGCCAGCGCCGCCAGGGTGAAGCGCAGCGCATCGGTGCCGTGCGGCTCAATGCCGTTCGGGAACTGCTTCTCGGTGCGCTTGCGGATTTTCTCTGCCAGCTGCGGCTGCATCATGTTGCCGGTGCGTTTAGCCACCAGATCCGGCAGCGATATCCCGTCCACCATATCCAGCGGATCGATGACGTTGCCTTTCGACTTCGACATCTTCTGCCCTTCGTCATCGCGGATCAGACCGGTCATATAGACGGTGTTAAACGGCACCTGCGGCTTGCCATCCTCATCCTTGATAAAGTGCATGGTCAGCATGATCATGCGGGCAATCCAGAAGAAGATGATGTCGAAGCCGCTCACCAGCACGCTGGTAGGGTGGAAGGTACGCAGCGCTTCGGTATTCTCAGGCCAGCCCAGCGTTGAGAAGGTCCACAGGCCGGAGGAGAACCAGGTGTCCAGCACGTCTTCGTCCTGGTTCAGCACCAGATCGTCAGCCAGGTTATTATCGGCGCGCGCCTCAGCTTCGGTGCGGCCAACGTAAACGTTGCCCCCGGCATCGTACCAGGCCGGAATGCGGTGGCCCCACCACAGCTGGCGGGAAATACACCAGTCCTGAATATCGCGCATCCAGGAGAAGTACATGTTCTCGTACTGCTTAGGCACGAACTTGATATCGCCCTGTTCAACGGCTTCCACCGCCACTTTTGCCAGGGGCGCGGTACGCACGTACCACTGGTCGGTCAGCATCGGCTCAATTACCACGCCGCCGCGATCGCCATAAGGCACGGTCAGGTCGTGCGGCTTGATCTCGTCCAGCAGGCCCAGCGCATCAATGGCGGCAACCACGGCCTTACGCGCGGCAAAGCGCTCAAGCTTCTGGAACTCCGCCGGGATGGTGGGATCGCACTGGGTGGACTCTTCCCCGTTGGTGTCATAAACCTGCGCAGATTCACGGATATCACCGTCAAAGGTCAGGATATTGATCATCGGTAGCTTGTGACGGCGGCCCACTTCGTAGTCGTTGAAGTCGTGCGCCGGGGTGATTTTCACGCAGCCGGTGCCTTTCTCCATATCCGCATGTTCGTCACCGACGATGGGAATACGGCGGTTAACCAGCGGCAGCTCAACAAACTTGCCGATCAGATCCTTGTAGCGCGGATCCTCGGGGTTAACCGCGACGCCGGTATCGCCCAGCACGGTTTCGGGGCGGGTCGTCGCCACCACCAGATAATCTTTGCCATCGGCGGTTTTAACGCCGTCGGCCAGCGGATAGCGGATATGCCACATTGAGCCTTTTGACTCGCGGTTCTCCACTTCCAGGTCGGAAATCGCCGTGCGCAGCTTAGGATCCCAGTTCACCAGGCGCTTGCCGCGATAGATCAGGTTCTCTTTGTACAGGCGCACAAAGACTTCCTTCACCGCGTTGGACAGACCTTCATCCATGGTGAAGCGCTCGCGCTCCCAGTCCACGGAGTTGCCCAGACGGCGCATCTGACGGGTAATGGTGCCGCCGGATTCCGCCTTCCACTGCCAGATTTTGTCGATAAAGGCGTCGCGTCCGTAATCCTTACGCGTTTTACCCTCTTCAGCCGCGATTTTACGCTCCACCACCATCTGGGTCGCGATACCGGCATGGTCGGTCCCGGCCTGCCACAGGGTATTTTTACCCTGCATACGCTGGTAGCGGATCAGGGTATCCATAATGGTTTGCTGGAATGCGTGACCCATATGCAAGCTGCCGGTGACGTTTGGCGGCGGGATCATGATGCAGAAGCTTTCCTGGCTGGTATCGCCATTCGGTTTAAAGTAGCCCTGCTTTTCCCAGTGCTCGTAAAGCGGCTGTTCGATCTCTTGCGGGTTATATGTCTTTTCCATGTCTGCTATATCGTTGGCGGCCCGGGCGGCGTGGCCGTATTCAAGTGGAATCCAACGCTGCGATACGTTTTATAACGATCGCGCGCCAGCTGTTTCAAATTTTCTTCATAAGGCACGAAGTCTATCACTTCATGGAAAGCAGTAGCAAAATCTGCAAACTGCGGCAGCAGGCTGATCAGCAGATCGCGCGGCGCATTACCGCGACGCTGCGGCCAGGCCAGCTCGACCGGGGCGCCGTATTTTGGCCCTTCTCCCGCCAGATTATGCGGGACAAAGGCGCTGGCCGGACGCTTCCACAGCGCCTCGTCCAGCCTGACAGCCTGGGCTTCATCTTCACAGGCCACCAGTACGCGCTTCCCCTCACGCCAGTGAAGTCCCGCCAGGTCGCAGACCAGCGCCTCAAGGGCGCTGAGTCCGTCAACCGGCGTATCGGTTTCCAGCAGGTAGAAGGTGGCGTTTTTCATTACCGTTAATCGTCGCCGTTAAGGCCGGCGCGGTTCAGCAGGAACTGCGACAGCAGGGCGACCGGACGGCCCGTGGCGCCTTTCGCTTTCCCGGAGCGCCATGCGGTTCCGGCGATATCCAGGTGCGCCCAGTTATATTTGCGGGTAAAGCGCGCCAGGAAGCAGGCAGCGGTGATAGCCCCGCCGGGACGACCGCCGATATTGGCCATATCGGCAAAGTTGGAGTCCAGCTGATCCTGATACTCATCCGACATCGGCAGACGCCACGCGCGGTCGCCGGCCTGTTCGGACGCGCCAATCAGCTCGTGCGCCAGCGGATTATGGTTAGAGAGCAGCCCGCTGATATGGTGGCCCAGCGCGATCACGCAGGCACCGGTCAGGGTCGCGACGTCGATCACCACGTCGGGATCAAAACGCTCAACGTAGGTCAGGGCATCGCACAGCACCAGACGGCCTTCCGCATCGGTATTCAGCACTTCGACGGTCTGGCCGGACATGGTGGTCAGCACGTCGCCCGGACGATAGGCGCGGCCGCCCGGCATGTTCTCACAGCCGGCCAGCACGCCCACCACGTTCAGCGGCAGGTTAAGCTCGGCCACCATGCGCATCACGCCATAGACCGACGCGGCGCCGCACATGTCGTACTTCATCTCGTCCATGGCTTCCGCAGGCTTGATCGACAGGCCGCCGGAGTCAAAGGTCACGCCTTTACCGACCAGCACAATAGGCTTGCTGTCCGCATCCGGGCTGCCCTTGTACTCAATTACCGACATCAGCGATTCATTCTGCGAACCCTGACCGACGGCGAGATAGGCATTCATGCCCAGCTCTTTCATCTGCTGCTCGCCGATCACCCGCGTGGTGATATTGCTCCAGGCATCGGCCAGCTGGCGCGCCTGGGATGCCAGATAGGCAGCATTACAAATGTTCGGTGGCATATTGCCGAGGTCTTTGGCGGCTTTGACGCCCGCCGCCACGGCCAGGCCGTGCTGAATCGCCCGCTCGCCGCAGGTCAGTTCGCGACGGGTTGGGACGTTAAACACCATTTTGCGCAGCGGACGGCGCGGCTCGACCTTATTGCTTTTCAGCTGATCGAAGCTGTACAGCGTCTCTTTGGAGGTTTCAACCGCCTGACGCACTTTCCAGTAGGTGTTGCGGCCCTTAACGTGCAGCTCGGTCAGAAAGCAGACGGCTTCCATCGATCCGGTGTCGTTAAGCGTATTGATGGTTTTCTGAATCACCTGCTTGTACTGCCGCTCATCAAGCTCACGCTCTTTGCCACAGCCAATCAGCAAAATACGTTCAGACAGGATATTCGGCACGTGATGAAGCAGCAACGTCTGCCCGACCTTCCCTTCCAGCTCACCGCGGCGCAGCAGGGCGCTGATGTAGCCATCGCTGATTTTATCCAGCTGTTCAGCAATCGGTGACAGCCTGCGCGGCTCAAACACGCCGACCACAATACAGGCACTGCGCTGTTTTTCCGGGCTACCGCTTTTTACACTGAACTCCATGCACTCTCCTGAATCTTAAAGACAACGGCGCCTGCTGCGGCTAGAATGGTGCGCTTTCGTCACGCGTAACGCCGTGGCACCGCGCCGTTAGGCTAACGGGCAACTTTTAGTTTTGGTGATCGCCCGTCACTGGGTAGAATGGTTTTAGCACCACCAGAACACGATTATTGTCATACTATTTCAGCTATGACCATGGCCATCAATGAGAATAAATGGCGTATAAGCGATGAAACTAGCGATTTTCCTGCAAAAAGACAAGTTTTCACAGGCGTACTCAGCGTGATCATCATTAGATATCTGGTCCGGGAAACGCTCAAGAGCCAGCTGGCTATCCTTTTTATCCTGCTGCTAATCTTCTTTTGTCAGAAGTTAGTCAGGATTTTAGGCGCAGCGGCGGACGGCGAAGTACCCACAAATTTAGTCCTGACTTTACTGGGTCTTGGTATTTCGGAAATGGCTCAGCTAATTCTGCCGCTAAGCCTGTTTTTAGCCATTTTAATGACCTTCGGGCGGCTCTATACCGAAAGTGAAATCACCGTTATGCACGCCTGCGGATTGAGCAAGGCGGTGCTGGTGAAAGCCGCGATGGTGCTGATGCTGATCACCGCCGCCGTAGCCGCCGCCAACGTCGCCTGGCTTGGGCCGTGGTCGGCGCGCGATCAGAACGAAGTGACCAAAAACGCCAAGGCTAACCCCGGCGCGGCGGCGCTGGCAGCCGGCCAGTTCCAGCAGTCGGGCGACGGGCAGGCGGTACTCTTTATCGAAAACGTGAAGGGGAACACCTTCGGCAACGTCTTCCTCGCGCAGCTGCGGCCAAAAGACAATGCCCGTCCCTCTGTGGTGGTGGCGGACAAAGGCCATATGTCGCAGCGCCATGACGGATCGCAGGTGGTGACCCTGGATAACGGTACGCGCTTCGAGGGCACGGCGATGCTGCGTGACTTCCGCATTACCGATTTCAAAAACTATCAGGCGATTATCGGGCATCAGGAAGTGCTGCTTGACCCGAACGACGCCGAGCAGATGTCGTTCAGCGCCCTGCGGCACTCCACCAAGCCGGATTTTATCAGCGAGCTCCACTGGCGACTGACGCTGGTCTTCTCCGTGCTGGTAATGGCGCTGATGGTGGTGCCGCTTAGCGTGGTTAACCCACGTCAGGGCCGGGTGCTCTCCATGCTGCCCGCGATGCTGCTCTACCTGATTTTCTTCCTGCTGCAAAGCTCCCTGCGCTCCAGCGGCGCGAAAGGGCGGCTGGATCCGGCGCTGTGGATGTGGGTAGTCAACCTGGGGTATCTGGCGCTGGCGGTGCTGCTTAACCTGTGGGATACGGTGCCGATGCGACGTATTCGCGCGCGCTTCAGCAAGGGAGGCTCCGTCTGATGTTTGGCGTACTCGACAGATATATCGGTAAAACGATTTTCAACACCATCATGGCGACGCTGTTTATGCTGGTGTCGCTCTCCGGCATCATCAAGTTTGTCGATCAGCTGCGTAAAACCGGCCAGGGTGACTACACCGCGGTCGGTGCCGGGCTTTACACCCTGCTCAGCGTGCCGAAGGACATTGAGATCTTCTTCCCCATGGCAGCACTGCTTGGCGCGCTGCTCGGGCTGGGTACGCTGGCCCAGCGCAGCGAGCTGGTGGTGATGCAGGCGTCCGGCTTTACCCGCATGCAGATTGCCGCGTCGGTGATGAAAACCGCCATTCCGCTGGTGCTGCTGACCATGGCGGTCGGCGAATTTGTTGCGCCGCAGGGCGAGCAGATGGCGCGTAACTACCGTGCGCAGCAGATGATCGGCGGCTCGCTGCTCTCCACGCAGAACGGCCTGTGGGCGAAGGACGGGCGTAGCTTTATCTTTATTGAGCGGCTGAAGGACAACAGCGAGCTGGGGGGCATCAGTATCTATAACTTTGATAAAGATCGCCGCCTGCAATCGGTGCGCTATGCGGCCTCGGCGAAATACAACGCCAGTGAAAAGCTGTGGGACCTGTCGGAAGTGGAACAGTCCGATCTGACCGACCCGAAACAGGTGACCGGCAGCCAGACGCTGAGCGGCCAGTGGAAAACCTCCCTGACGCCGGACAAGCTGGGCGTGGTGGCGCTGGACCCGGATGCGCTGTCGATCAGCGGGCTGTATAACTACTCGAAGTACCTTAAGCAGAGCGGCCAGGTTGCCGGACGCTACCAGCTGAATATGTGGAGCAAAATCTTCCAGCCGCTGTCGGTGGCGGTGATGATGCTGATGGCGCTGTCGTTTATTTTCGGCCCGCTGCGCAGCGTATCCATGGGGATGCGGGTGGTAACCGGCATCAGCTTCGGCTTCCTGTTCTACGTGCTGGACCAGATATTTGGCCCGCTGAGCCTGGTCTACAATATCCCACCGGTTTTGGGAGCGCTGCTGCCGAGCGCCGTTTTCTTCGCCATTAGCATGATGATGCTGCTTAAGCGCCGATAGGTGTTGCACAGGGCGGTCGGGTAGCAAAAATGCAGACGGCGCGCTGGTTATACCGGGGTGGCAGATGAGAGAAAAGGGGCGGAAATCTAAGATTTTCGCCCCTTTTTTTAACTGTGAATTCCTGAGCTGGCCACGGTAATCAATACCCCGAACGCAGCGTTTCAATCGCCACCGGCACCATCGACAGCAGCCACAGGATCAGGCCAATAACGCCGCCCACTACCGTGCCGTTAATGCGGATACGCTGAAGGTCCTTACCGATATTCAGCTCAACCTGATGCGACATATCCTTCGCGTCCCAGCTTTTCACCGTATCGCTAATATGGCGGCTGAGGAACGCCGAGAACTCTGGTGCGACGCCCATGGCGGCCTCCTCCAGATGCTGATTGAGCGAGGCGCGCAGATGCGTATCCTGCACCAGCGTTTCACCCAGCCACTGCCCGGCCGCGCTCACCTTTGCATGCAGCACCGAATCTGACTTATCCAGATCGGCCTTCAGCCAGCCGCGCAGATCGCCCCACAGCTGGCTGATATAGGTATTCAGCGCCTCGTCCTGCTTGAGGTAGTCCTTAATCTCTTCCGCCTTAAGCTGCATTTCCGGATCGCTTTTCAGGCGGCTAATCAGCCGCTCCACGGCGCGATTGAAGCCCTGACGGATCTCATGGGTACCATCCTGCTCGATGTCGTTAAGGATGGACCTCACCGCGTTGGCGGCCATCTCGGCACTCTTTTCGCCCACCCATTCGGTGGGCAGCATCTTCTCCTTAAGCGGATGTTCGCGCTTAAGCCAGCGCATCACCTGTGCGGCGATAAAGTCATGGGTGGCGGGCTTATTCACCAGCTGCAATAGCTGGCTGATGGCATCGTCCAGCAGCGCCTGATGGCGGTTATTTTTGGTCAGGCTCTCCAGCACCATCGCCGCCGACTGCGACAGATCGACCTTATCGATCGCCTTGTGAATGGCACGACGCATAAACGCCTGAATGCGCTGGTCGTCCGCCAGGTCGAGGAAGCCTCGGACCATCTTCAGCAGATACCCGCCCAGCCGCTCAGCGTTCTCCGGGGTACGCAGCCAGCTGGCCATCATCTGCGCCGGATCGTGACGGCGAATCAGCGTCAGCAGGGCATCGGTATTAAGGAACTTATCCTGCACGAACAGCGCCAGATTATCGGCGATACGCTCCTTATTGCGCGGGATAATGGCGGTATGGCGACCCACCAGCGGGATCGGCACCCGGCGAAACAGCGCGCTGACCGCAAACCAGTCCGCCAGCGCGCCCACCATCGACGCCTCTGCGACGGACTTCAGCGCCCCCACCCAGCGGCTGGCCGGGAACCACAGGGGATAAAGCACGGTAGCAATAAAAAGCACTGCCGCGCCGCACAGCAGCATCAGGGGCAGACGTTTGGCCTTAAGTAACTCAGCTTCTTTATCCTTCACGTCGGAGGCTCCTTGTTGGTATCACGGGCGTAAGCAACTCACAGGTTAACAGCCTGGCGAGGGATTGTCCTTTTCGGTCACATGCAGAGTGTGAGAAGCAGTAGGGCGCAGACGCGAGAGGGGGCGGGAGGATTTTCTACAAGATAACAAGAGCCACCTGCTGTGGCTCCTGGGAAGGGCAATGGAGGGACAGCTCCGAAGAGATTAGGAGATAAACTGCTTGCCCTGCTTCAGCACCAGATCGCAGGCTTTGGTTTTCACCTTCTTGCCCAGCGCGGTATTCCCCAGGCTGCTCAGATTCACCTGCTGATTGTTGCCGGTATTCAGCAGACCCATCAGGCCCTGCTTATAATCGGTGGTTTCCTGCTGCTTAGTGGTGTCCGTCAGGCCAAGCTTGCTCATCAGCTGGTCTTTCACCGAGCTGACGTTGTTATCCACCACGTTATTCTTCACGCAGTACTGCAACACGCCAGCGGCATTGGTCATGCTGTTGGAGCTCAGCGACTGATTCCCGCCGTTCAGCAGACCCGTCAGCGCGCCCATGGAGGTGCCGGTCTGCGAGGTGGAGCCAGACGTGCCAGATTCAGAATTCTGGCTGAGCGAACTGGCCGCGCTGCTCAGCTGGTCCTGCCAGCTTGCCGCCGAGGCTGCACCCGCCAGCAGGGTGGAAGAGAGTGCCATTGCCAGTACCATCTTAGACGTTGCTTTCATGCTATACCCTTGTATTTGTTATCCGGTGCCGCTGCCAGATGCGCTTTCGCTAACCGCCGGCACGGCAACCCATTTTCATTCCATTGGGACAGCACAATAGTCGCCAGGTTCCCGCACACGCATATCACCCGCCAAGAGGGGTAAGGGTTTAAGAGTAATCTCAGTAAGGTTAAGAAGGCAGGGGCAAAGACCCTGGACTAAAGCGCTCTATTTTTCACCACTCAACGATCGTCCTAAAGGATTTAGGTTGCGCAGGGTAGCCGTAACGGTATAATCCACCTCGTTTTCCGCATACCCTTCAGTGCCGAAGTGGCGAAATCGGTAGACGCAGTTGATTCAAAATCAACCGCCGCAAGGCGTGCCGGTTCGATTCCGGCCTTCGGCACCATTAGTATGAAATAAAGTCGCTTAATGGCGGTTTTTTTTTGTTTACAATTCAGTATCTGCAAGGCTTTCCTCGCTTTTTCAGTCAACATAAGTCAACCTGAATCAATCTACATCAACTCACTGATGTGGGTACATCTGCGGGTATATCCCGGTTCGATAATGTTTGTACCCACACAGAACCCTTGAAAGGATACTCAACATGGCTCTGAGTGATGTGAAGGTTCGTTCGGCTAAACCTGAAGAAAAAGCCTATAAGCTCACAGATGGCGACGGCATGGTGTTACTGGTTCATCCTAACGGGTCAAAGTACTGGCGCTTGCGTTATCGCTTTGATGGTAAGGAGAAGATGCTGGCATTGGGCATATACCCAGAAGTAACGCGTGCTGATGCCAGGGGACGACGTGATGAAGCACGTAAGCAGCTAGCGAACGGCATTGACCCTAGTGATAAAAAGAAAACAGATAAGGTCGAGCAAGCAGAAATCCGGACATTCAAAGAAGTTGCGATTGAATGGCATGCCACCAATCAAAAGTGGTCAAAGGATCATAGCAATCGTGTTTTGAAAACCCTGGAGGACAACCTCTTCCCCTCTATTGGTAAATGCAATATTGCCGAACTTAAAACCCGCGATTTGCTGGCACCTATCAAAGCGGTTGAGAAATCAGGTCGTCTTGAAGTTGCTTCACGTCTTCAGCAGCGTACCACCGCAATAATGCGCTATGCCGTGCAAATCGGCTTGAACGACTACAACCCCGCTCAGGAAATGGCTGGAGCCGTTGCTACAGCAAAACGGCAATATCGCCCCGCCTTAGAACTTAGCCGTACTCGTGAACTATTTCACCGTATCGATACCTACACCGGCAGACCGCTCACTAGTTTAGCTATAGAAATGACATTGCTGGTCTTTAACCGCTCCAGTGAACTGCGTTTCGCCCGTTGGTCGGAGATCGATTTCGAGACAGCAATGTGGACGATACCGGCAGATCGCGAACCCTTGGAAGGTGTTAAGCATTCTCACCGTGGATCTAAGATGCGAACGCCGCATCTGGTACCGTTATCTCGTCAGGCCCTTGCAGTCCTTGAGAAAATAAAACGCCTAAATGGTAATCGCGATTTAATTTTCGTTGGCGATCATGACCTGCGTAAACCGATGAGTGAAAACACGGTTAATAATGCACTACGAGTTATGGGCTATGACACGAAAGTTGAAGTCTGTGGTCACGGTTTCAGAACCATGGCATGTAGTTCGTTAATTGAGTCAGGGATGTGGTCTAGGGATGCGGTAGAGCGGCAGATGAGTCATCAGGAGCGTAACTCTGTGTGTGCGTCTTACATTCTTGAGGCGGAGCATTTGGAGGAGCGTAGGCTAATGTTACAATGGTGGGCTGATTTTCTTGAAGCGAATCGGGACAAGGGGGTTAGTCCATTTGATTTTGGAAGACAAAAAAGTAAAAAAATTAACAGAATGTTTAACGAAAGCAATTTGGACTAAGAAAGATTTGCTGAGTTAACTGTATTAATATACAGTAATAATAGGTAGATACCAATGACATTGATCGTACCCAATAATTAATGATCAGAGAATTTTAGATGGAAAATTTAAAAGGTTTTAATTTCATAGACTTATTTGCAGGCTTAGGTGGTTTTCATCTGGCTCTTAGTAAGCTTGGTGGTACATGTGTTTTTGCTGCCGAATGGAAAAAAAATCTGCAGGATCTATACGAAATCAATTTTAATCTACGCCCTGCGGGTGATATTACTGAAGTCGCTATCGAGGATATACCTAACCATGATGTATTAACTGCTGGTTTCCCATGCCAACCATTTTCAAAAGCAGGGGAGCAATTAGGGTTCGAGTGTACGAAACAAGGGAATTTATTCTTTAATGTAGTCAATATTTTAGAATATAAAAAACCTCATTATTTTATATTAGAGAACGTTCCAAATTTATTGAAGCATGATAATGGAAAAACTTGGATAAAAATACAAAAGCTCCTTGGTAGTGAAGGGCTTGGATACCATATTGATGCGGCAAAACTGTCGCCTCATAATTTCGGCATACCTCAAATTAGAGAACGTATATATATAGTTGGCTCTTTGGAACCGCTACCGGAATTCAAATGGCCTAAATTAAAAGAAGTTGAAACTTCAATAGATAGTATTTTGGATGATTATCCTGCTGAGGCTAAACCCCTTTCTTCACAGGTAGAAGAATGCTTGGATGTATGGGATGCTTTCCTTAAGGCTTGCCCTAAAAATGTGCAACTACCATCGTTTCCTCTTTGGTCGATGGAATGGGGGGCAACGTATCCCTTTGAAAATGAAACACCATATTCAAGGAAAATACGACTAGGTTTGAATGGGCTCAAAGGCTTCAAAGGAAGTCATGGTCGAAAATTGGGCTATCATAGAAGTATCGAAGAAAGATGGGCTGCACTTCCGAGTCACGCAAGAACTGAAGAAATGACTTTTCCAAAGTGGAAGAGAGATTTTCTTAGGCAGAATAGAAAATTTTATCATGACAATAAAGATTGGATAGATGCATGGCTGCCTTCAATTCTTAAATTCCCTTCCAGTTTGCAAAAACTTGAATGGAATGTTCAGGGTGGCGAACATAATATCTGGTCTTATGTTCTACAATTTAGAGCCTCTGGAGTGCGGGTAAAACGCAGGACTACTGCCCCAAGTCTTATAGCAATGACTGATACTCAAGTCCCTATAATTGCTTGGCAGAAACGTTATATGACTCCAAGAGAATGTGCTCGACTTCAAAGTTTAGATGATTTAAAAGAGTTACCAACTAGTCAAACGCAAGCCTTCCAGGCCCTAGGAAATGCTGTAAATTCTCAAGTGGTAGAGCACGTTGCTAAAGCACTTCTTTGTAAACAGACTATTGAAATATGCGATACTGATGATATTGTAAAACGAGTAAAAAGTCTTTGCGAAAGGGAGGTTACGTAAAATGAACTCTTATGAAGAGTTGCTTGCCCCAATTGAAATAAGGCCTGAAGTTAATATACTTTCTGTATTAAGGCATCTTAACTATAAGCCTTGGTATGCTATTGCTGAATTTATTGATAATGCTATTCAAAGTTCGATAGCGAATAAGGATAAGCTTAATGATGCCAATAACAATACCTTCAAACTCAAAATTGATATTCGTTTAGATTCTACCCTGCCAGGGCAATTAACAATATGCGATAATGCCGCCGGAATTTCAACATCTGATTTCCCTCGGGCTTTCAGAACGGCGCAGTTACCCATTGATCGTACTGGGCTCTCTGAATTTGGTATGGGGATGAAAAGTGCTGCCTGTTGGTTTTCTGATTATTGGAATGTTAGGACTAAAGCAATTGGTGAGAAAGTTGAAAGAAGTATAACTTTTGATGTTAAGAAAATTGTCGATGAAAATATTGATAATTTGAATACACAAATAAATGAAGTAGATGAAAGTTATCACTATACAGTTGTTTCTTTGAGAAGACTACATCATATACCTCAAGGAAGAACTATAGGTAAAATTAAAGAACATTTGTGTAGTATCTATCGAGTATTCTTAAGGGATGATAATATAGAAATAAAATTTAATGGGGAGCCTTTGTGTTATAAATCTCCATCTATTCTCAAATCACTAAAATATATCTCTCCGGGAATAATTGATAAAAGTTGTACTGAACCAATTGAATGGCGTAAAGATATAAAATTAGACTTGGGAAATGGACTTTTTGTAAAAGGTTTTGTAGCGCTCAGGGAAATTGGTTCAACACATTATGCTGGTTTTTCACTTTTTAGACGTGGCCGACTAATTATTGGAAGTTCGGACGAAACATATCGGCCTGAATATATTTTTAAAAGAACAAATAGCTTTCAATATCAAAGGCTATTTGGAGAACTCTATGTAGAAGGTTTCGAGGTTAGCCACACAAAAGATGGTTTCCGCTGGGAGGGTTATGAAGATATTTTTCTCGAGCGGTTACGTGAAGAAATAGAAAATCCTCCATTAGACTTGATATCACAAGCTGAAAATTATCGTTCGCTCCCCACTAAAAAATCTATTGAAAAGCAAGCCGAATTAGCAACAGCAGTTGTTGCGGAATATATTGAGAATAATATTACTCCATTATTAACTGAGATAAAAGAACATCCTGAAGAGCCATTAGTAATTTTGCAGGAAATGGCTCCTAGTTCATTACAAGCATCTGAAAAAATAGTTAAGGTTAATGATGGTACTTTCCAATGGGTAATTATTTTACGTACTTCTGTTGATCCCGCTAGAGATGAATGGGTTTCAATGGCGAAAATGCAGGAGGAAAAAAGTGATAATACGAAGAGAATAAGGCGTTTGTTTATTGATCTATCATTAGCTCATCCATTTTCTACTAAGTTTCTTGGAACTTCTAATGAGAATATTGAACTATTCCTCCGCACAGCATCTGTAGTTTGTATATCACTCATTTTATCTGAGGATATTACTGGCGAGTCACCTAAAAGTTTCCTACATCATTTTAACTATCTACTACGAGGAACGCTTACGCGTACGGTTTTTGAAAATGACAACATCGATTAAGATCATTAATAAAATACTTCCTCCTCTTCGGTGGGAACCAAAACGTGGAGATGTTACAGAGGAGTTCCTGCGAAGCAAATCTAAAGATCAAAATGGGCCAAGCTATAGTGATTTGACTAATGGCGAGAGTTCAATCCTGCAAGAAGCTCAACGAATATTAGGTCGGTGTTTACCGCCAGAGGAAGTATCTGGTAGAGAGACTGGGTTAGTTGTCGGTTATGTTCAAAGTGGGAAGACATTATCATTTGAAACAGTTATTTCTTTAGCGCGGGATAACAGTTATGGAATGGTGATTGTTTTTGCTGGGACAAAAACAAATCTTCGAGAGCAATCAGAGGAGAGACTAATTAAGGATCTAGGCATTGATGAAGGTGAAAATTGGTGTCATTTCTCAAACCCGAAAGGTGTTGCCAGTCAAATAAAAGACAGAATTGACTCTTGGAAAAGAAGACCGATTAAGAAAAGAGCAGTGTTAATAACTGTCTTGAAACAAAACGTGCATCTTGAAAATTTGTCATCTGTTTTAGAAAACCTTCCTTTAGAGCAAGTTCCTGTTCTAATTATTGATGATGAGAGTGATCAGGCTAGTTTAAATACCTTAGCTGCTAAAATTCGCGCAGCGAAAGAGGATGAAACAGCAAAAAGTACAATTTATGATCGGATTTGTAATGTTAGAGACAGACTCCCACATCATTCATATTTGCAATATACAGCTACACCACAAGCAAATCTTTTAATCGCCCAGACAGATTTGCTTAATCCCAATTTTGCGGAATTAGTGACACCAGGACCTGCTTATACAGGTGGTAAAGATTTTTTAAAAAAAAAATCAAGCTTAGTAATTGATATTCCATCATCAGAAGTTCCAAATAAAGACCACATTGTTATAGCACCTCCTAAAAGTCTACTTAAAGCCTTGCGGTATTTTTTATTAGCGGCTGCTCAACATGCATTAACAAAGGTTAAAGGAAAAGATCGTAATAGATCGATGATGGTACACCCTGCGATGCAGACTAGTTCTCATAAAGAGTATAAGGATTGGATGGATAAATCCATTACAACCTTGACTAAATATATTGAAGACATTAATGAAAAAAAACCACACGACGCAGAGAACTATTTTAGGAAAGAGTATGAGTCATTAAAATCAACTTTTCCTGATATAAGACCGCTACCTGAATTGATTGAGTCAATGATTGAAGATGTATTTAGCGAATTGAATTGTGTTGAAGTCAATGGTACTCCTGATGCAGAAAAAAAAGTTAAATGGAGATCTACTGATTATTGGATTTTAGTGGGAGGGGCTAAATTAGATAGAGGATATACTGTTGAAGGTTTAGTTATTACTTATATGCCTAGACCTCTTGGTAGTTCTCCTGCAGCTGATACTCTTCAGCAGCGAGCACGTTTTTTTGGTTATAAGAGAGGGTATCTAGGTTTATGCCGTGTTTTCGTGCAAAGTGATGTACGTGAGGCATTTTCGGCTTATGTAGATCACGAGGAATTTGTCAGATCAATTTTACTAAGTAACAGAGGTAAGTCTTTAAGAGAATGGCGAAGAGATTTTGTTCTTGGTGATAAACTAAAACCGACAAGAGCAAATGTTATTGGTATTAATACTCGACGTATTCCCGTTGATGGCTGGATTGTGCCAAGTGTGTTACAAAGGGATGATATTTCAGTTGATGCAAATAGAAAATTACTGTCAAAAATTCAACGTGAATGGCAAGAAAAATTTGGCCCAGCTGCGGATGCTATCGATGTTATAAAAATCAGCGGAAAGAAAAACTCATCCACAACTCGGGTGTTGAAGGAATTACCATTGAGAGCAATACTGGATGAATTTTTATTAGAAATTGAAGTTAAAGATCCAATTGATGCTGAATATCATAGCGCAATGTTGATAACAATGGCTGAGTTATTAGTTAAAGATCCCAACCTTGTTGTTGATGTATTTTTTATCAATAATTTAGAATCCCAGTACCGTACACGTAATGCGGGACGTGGTTTATGCCAAAAGGATAGAAATGCTCCATTAAATCAATATTTTAGCAACAGTAAAAATACGCTTAATGATAGGGATTTTATGTCTGAGGAAAGGATCTCTTTGCAACTTAGACGATTCAATCTTGGTACTATTGCCCGTGAACAAACTTCAGCAGACATACTAGATGTAACATGGTTTTCTGTTAATATTCCTTCAAGGCTAAGAACTAACATTCATATCGAAAGAAGAAAATAGCAAATGAATTTTTCATTTTCACAGTTTGTTGCTTTACCTTCGGAAAATAGCTCTGGAGAATTCAGGGCTATACCTATTTCTTTGCATCGAAGAGATTTCATTGCTAAAGGTCCGGGAGGATCCCCAATAATTTTATTGAATGACTCCAATTCGATTAACTATTATCCAAGTATAAATTTCCGGAATCTTTCAGTTGAATTCAATGTTTCATGTTCTGTTTGTTCGGGTGATAATGAATTAAAAGGAGACTTTTGTATTATACATTTTACAGAAAATCTCCCAGAATTGTATGAGATTTTTGTAAAATGTATTTGTTCTGCTGTAGAAAACTTACCAGAAACTACTAATACTCAAAAACTTGAATCTTTTATTCTTGAGTTAGGTGAGTTGTTTCGTACACTTAATGCCCCAGGGGGGCGTGAGATATCTGGTTTATGGTCGGAGCTTTTTGTTATATTTATTTCAGGCAATCCGAAAAACGCATTACATTCTTGGCATAATGATCCATACGATAGATTTGATTTCTCAAACAATCGCATGAGATTAGAAGTTAAGTCTACAGTTCATGATATTCGTGTCCATGAATTTTCTTTAGAACAGTTAGTCCCCCATGTCAATGGTAATGGTTATATAGCGTCGGTCTTATTAAAAAAAACGTCTTTTGGATGCGGTGTTTTTGAACTTGCAAGCAAAATAGAGGAACGGGTAGAAGATAGTTCAGAATTAAAGAAAAAGCTTTGGAGAAATATTATTAAAGCATTGGGTTCGGATTTTTCCGAGAAACTAGACGAATCTTTTGATGTGGAATTTGCAAGGAAGGATATTAAAATTTATCGAATGGATGATATTCCCAAACCCAGCAGTTCAGATGATGAAAGAATAACTAATATAAGGTTTAAGTCCAATATTAATGAGTTGCCTTGTGGCATTGCTACTACCCTATTAGAAAGTATATTTAACTAATAGTTATCTCATTGAGGGAGCTTTCTCCCTCTTTTTTATGATTTTTCCTAATGTTGAGAAAAAATATTTATGATTTCTCATCGTTGATTTTTAAAGCTAACAGGATAGTTTAATTTTTTACTAATTGTGTAAGAAATTATGATAAAGCTAATTGCCGATTATCCTCCTCTGAAACTAGCATTTCTATGCCCCAATGTTTAAGAACTTCTTCAGCAATTGGATTAGGGCGATTGGTAAAGAGATAAGATTTTGGCCGTACAGAGGCTAATTTATGTTTTCCCTACATCTTAGTCAAACGATAGAAGAGTAGCCGGATATTTATATCATTAATACTGGAACCAATAAAAAGAACTGAGTTGCCAAGCACGTCACTTCTAAGTTTTATATCGAGAGGTGATTCGAAATAAAGTCTCTCAAAATAACTTTTTTTATCAAGAACAATTGAAGCATCATCATCAAAGTCGAGCCTGTAATTTAAATTGTGTATCTGCCTGTTTTTGATATCTTCACTCCAACAACGGAGACAGGCAATTTATGGACGAAAAGAAACTCAGGGCCCTTGCGGCTGAACTGGCTAAAGGCCTTAAAACCGAAGCCGATCTCAATGCGTTTTCCCGCATGCTGACGAAGCTTACCGTGGAAACGGCACTCAATGCCGAACTGACTGACTGTAAGTATCCCGCTAAAACGGCCCATTCACATTTAGAGATCTTCCGGCATACTTACTCTGCTAATGAAGGAGATCGCTATGCGTAAAGCACGATTCACCGAACACCAGATTATTGCTGTCCTGAAGTCTGTCGAAGCTGGACGTACCGTGAAAGAGGTCTGTCGTGAGGCCGGGATTTCCGAAGCCTCCTGTTACAACTGGAAAGCGAAGTACTGGGGGATGGAAGCATCTGATATTAAAAAGATCAAAGATCTGGAAGATGAAAATCGTCGTCTCAAACAGATGTTTGCCGATCTGAGTCTTGAATGCCGGGCGCTGAAAGACGTCATCGAAAAAAAACTTTAAAACCAGCGATAAAGCGTGAGCTCGCCAGCTATCTGACGACGCAGTATACGATGAGCATACGCCAGGCATGCAGGATATTATCGCTGAGCAGGACGGTGTTTCGTTATCAACCGGATACCCGACGTGATGAGCCGGTGATCCAGAGCCTGACTGAGGCGGCCGAACGTTATCCGCGCTATGGATTTAAGAAGCTTTTTCAGGTGCTTCGCAGGCAGGGGCATGTCTGGAACCACAAGCGCGTACACCGGATATATTGTTTGCTAAAACTTAATTTTCGTCGTAAGGGTAAACGACGCCTGTCGGTGCGCAATCCCGCTCCGCTGGCAACGCCGGAAGCACTTAACCAAGGCTGGTCGATTGATTTTATGCACGACGCGCTGACATGCGGCCGACGTTTTCGGACTTTCAACGTCGTGGATGATTTTAACCGTGAAGCTCTGGCTATCGAAATTGACCTGAATATCCCGGCGCAGCGGGTCGTCCGGGTGCTGGACAGGATAGTGGCAAGCCGCGGCTATCCGCGGAAGATGCGTATGGATAATGGGCCGGAACGGGTATCACTGGCTCTGGCGCAATGGGCTGAAGACCATGGTGTGATGCTGGAATTTATCAGGCCGGGTAAGTCGACCCAGAACGCGTTTATCGAACGTTTTAACAGGACGTACCGGACAGAAATACTGGATTTTTATCTGTTCAGAACACTGGATGAAGCGCGGGAAATAACGGAGCGCTGGCTGAATGAATACAACAGTGAGCGGCCTCATGAATCCCTGAATAACCTGACGCCGGAAGAATATGGGCTGATGGCAGAGAAACTGGAAATCTCAAAAAAGTGCGTGGAACTAAAGCTGGGATACTTACACGGCCATTTCTTTGCCTAATCTAGATAAGTAAAGTTCAATATGAAATAATTAGCACTAAAAGTAATAAAAAATCACACCAGCATATGTCCTTTAAATACTTAAAAAAACATAGAATTAAGTGAGTTTTTCCAATCTTGGAAATCATTTGAATCATTTAGTTACCTTGTGAAATTATTTTGTCAGTTTGTTGTAAGTTTTTTTATATTATAAATATTACCGACTAATTAAATAAAATTAAGGGTTGTGTATGAGTATTTTAAGTAAAGAGAAACTACTAATAATTATATTTAGCGCGGCCATAACATCCCTAGTGATTCATTTTATCTCAGGTGGTTTTTTTTACGTATCTCATCCTTTTTTAATAATGTTTTTTACTGTAGCCGTAGCTGTGACTGTATCTGGATTTATTGTTACTAAAATATTACCAACCGAGGATAAGTAGTATGTTAAGAGAACTGACGCAAGATGAGATAAATATCATTTCCGGCGGGAATGCTAATTCAAATTACGAGGGTGGCTGTGCAAGAGCGTCTGTGAAGGGCGGCCTTAGTGGCGCAGCCGGTGGAGCTGCCGCAAATGCACTGCGAGGGGGAGTGGCGGGAATCGCAGGTGGTCCTGCAGGTATTGCAGCCGGAGCATTAACCGGAGCTGCTGAAGGTGCTGTTTATGGCGCTATATCGGGAGCTATTGGTGGATATATTGGATGTAGAGATAGTCGTTCGAATAACCATGCCGGTGGTGGCAATTTAGGTGGAGACGCAAACGCTCACAGCGTTAATGGACAGTGTCACTGGTAATTAATTATCAGGGGCATGCAGCCTGCCAGGCTTTGCCCCTGATTTGATTATTTACTGATATTTTATCTGCCGGAGCCGGACGGAAATGCTTTTCAGAAAGGAAGCCCTGCATGCCAGGAATAATAACTGGTCTGGCAAAGCTGTGTTGATTTTTGGCCATACCGGATATTACGTTATCGCGTTTACCTCTTTTTTTCTCCGCAGCAGGGGTTTATCGTCAGCCGTTCTGCAACTCAGGGCGAATACGTCAGAAAGTGACCTGCCTCCAGGATTAGATACAACCGTTAGTTAGTAATGTACTGACCCTATGTGCAGAACACATCCCGGCAGGAGGGCCAAAGAATTGCTCATCTGTCACGTTCGCCTTAGACGCACCCCCCATACCAGAAGAGGTAAGGCAGGCGATAAGGCGTTGCTGCTTTTCTCCCCCCGTCGAAATAGCCTCTCTGATATTTTCTACTTCTGCATGGCTGGTGCAAGCCGGGCAGAACAAGTGATTTTATTGCTACATCAACGTAATGGCGGGGATTATTCGTCTTTCAGTTTTATTATTCTCCCATCTTTTTCCATGCGATATTCACCATCATCGACTGTAAATATAGTGCCTCTGTTCTTGCTGTGACTGATTGAAAATACCCGATCCTTTTCTATGCAATTTACAGGCGGTTGCATATCAGCAAAGCACAGTCTGTCATATTTACCTTCCTTCATATAACCCTCTCCAAACAACCAAACTATAATGGTGAAGTTTCCGTTGGATGCTAGTTTAGGAATATCATATCGTCGTTTTAGTGTGTCTTTATTCTCTAACCACCAGTCTATTTTTCCCCTGTCAGTAATTGGAAATTTTTTCATTAACACAGAGCTGTAGTTACCGTCTTCATGAACTGCGACAATTTCTACCGGACGCAGAGACAGCCAGAGCGCGCAGGCGAGTAGCGGACAAGCTAAGAACGACAGCGTGAACAGTGTTTTTTTGAGGTTAGCTTTCATTAAGGCCCCCGGTTATTTCGACTGTAGCTTCCATATTCGTCATAAATGGCCTAAAGCCAAACTGATTGTATCGCTGGAGTACGAACCAGATACGGAAAAAATGGAACTGGCTAAATTTTGTTTTCAATATATCTTCACTGTCGAGGCCAAAGTGGTCCTGTACTTTGTAATGTACCACTGCCCGATAGTGGTCATTATCAATATGTAGTGATTTTAGAGTGATATGCGTTGCCCAGGTGTCATGAACGGTGATGCCCATGCCGTTATAATTATCCTGGAATCTGTCGAATTTTGGAAGTTTTCCGAATGTAATCGCTTTGCGCAACTCATCTTTATCTCTGGCGGGTAAACATTTATTTACCCAATCTATATTGTCTTTTAACGCTTTCTGCAATAACAGGCGTGTACTGTTTTCCTTCGAGTTATCCCTGGTAACCTGCTCCTTTAAAGCCCTGTTCAGCGCCATATCCCGGAAGGGCGTACCATTGCCATTCTGCATATGGGTAATCATTTTTTCAATCAGGTGTCTGTACGGTCCGTTAAGGGAAAATTTGCGGGATAATGATCGGAACTCGTCAAAAAGCATAATGGCGCACTGTTGGCGGGTAATTTTATCCCCTGATCCGCGCAGATTGCAGCAGAACATGGATTGAGGCCGATCCATAGTGGAACGGCGGGTTAACGTCCAGGGATCAACCTGGTCAGAAATGTAGTCCAGCCGGTAATGGGATGTTAACTGGGCTTTGTTCAGATCCCCGCAGCGCATATCACTGGCGCTGTAGTCGTCCATCCACTTCTGGGTTTTGAATATGATACAGGGAAACTCTAGTGCGATCATCGTGATACATTCCTTGTGTAATCGTCCGTTAAGATCTGCACGAGGAATCATACGCGGTGAAAGGCCGGAGTGTAAATGGCATTAAGCCGCTGCCATCTTTTTTTACAGCTTCCAGGAGCCAGCCAGAAAAATCATATTTAGACTCTCATGGCATGGGATATCAGGGCTTGTGAGTCTGTTTCTGACGATCGTAAAACCGGTACCCAATAACGTTATTTTGGCAATTTAAGGCTGAATTTTTACATAACCATATGGAATTTAAGAAATATATTGTAACATTTCTTTCCTTAACTTTACGAATATGGGAAGGTATAAAAATTCAAGCTTTAACGGAGGAGACTCTCATGAATATCCAACGAGTTTTAACAATCATAATATTTGGAGTTATTTTCGCGGCGATTTCTTTCTTTATTACCAACTTTGCCACAAATGTTGGTAATAATAACGAAGCTCTGTCTAACTTCTTTATCATCGTAGTACCTATTACTCTTGCTTTTTTAGTTGAAAATAAAATTTACCGAAGAAAATCATAACTTATCCTGAATAATAGGGAGTTCAAATAAGAGAACTGACGCTTAATGAGTTGAAGTTTGTGTCTGGTGGTAATGCTAACTCCAATTATGAAGGCGGATGTCGTTCGGCCGTACGTAACAGTGCATACCGTGGGGGACAAGATGGCGCGGTACAGGGAGCTATTCAGGGAGCTTACCGCAGGGCAGTGGCCTGTATCCTGCAGGAAGACCGGCTACTGGCGGGTTCACTGCGCGACAATATCACCGGATTCTCCCCCGATGTCGATGTTGAATGGATGGAGGAGTGCGCCCGACTGAGCCACATTCACGATGACATCATGGCACTGCCGATGAGGTATGAAACCCTGACTGGCGAGCTCGGCGAGGGCCTGTCGGGCGGACAGCGGCAGCGTATTTTTATTGCCCGCGCGCTGTATCGTCGGCCGGGCATTTTGTTTATGGACGAGGCCACCAGCCATCTTGATGAACAGAATGAAGCGCTAATCAATGCGGCGATACGAACCCTCAACATAACCCGCGTCATTATCGCGCACCGACCGTCCACTATCTCCTCGGCCGGACGTACCCTTGTACTGGGCAATGAATCATTGCGCGGCCAGGAAAATTAACCTCACCGGGATAACCGGATGTCCAGATCAAAAAGGGAAAACGGTAAAATGAAAAAGCTCCTCGCTACCACCATCGCGTTGCTGCTGGCGTCAGCCTGCGCACAGGCAAACGTAACGTGCATAATATAGACGTTTATCTTAACAGCCGTGGCGGCGGCACCTGATGAAAAGACGGACTACATCAGGCCGGACCAGGCACGCCGAATTCTGGAGGAAGACGAAAATTACAACGCCATATTTCGGAAAGTCTATGCCTCATGCACATCGCTTTCGCGTGAGGAATTAGAAAAAATAACTGATTCTGAAACCGGCAGGGTGATATATCCGGTTCTGAGTGAGTTATCACTATTTCTGCCACAGAAGGGGGTAACTAAGATAGAAGCCATGCATAAAATCACCGCGCGAAAGGTTATGCTGAAAAAAAACAAGCGGCTAATCTTCATTATAAATAAACTCATACTGACACTTGTTATGTAATAATCATTGATAATTACCTATAGATATTTTTATGTGATGTTATTAATTTTCTTAAGGCCCGATCCTGCCGGGTGCGCTGACTTATCTACTTTTTATTCGGATTAGGTATCAGCCGATTTCCACGGCCGTTTTCAAATAAATTATTGCGATCGCGTTCTCAACGTGGACAATGCTTAACTATGTGCTGCGGTTATATCAACGTAATCAATAATTTCATTTAAGTCACGGGACGGGCAATGGACAGGAACACTCAGGGGTTCGCATCATACTGGCGTAATTCCTTAGCAGATGCCGAGTCTGGCAAAGGGGCATTTGAGCGTAAAGATGCGGATAAATTCACCCGTTGGATGGATATCACCACGGGACGGTTGGATGAGGAGATCGTTTTTGCGTTCTTTGAGGGTGAAGGCGATGCGGTTAAAACGGTCGACGTGCTTTTACGGCCGAATGTCTGGATCCGTCAGCTTCAGCATGGCAAAGAACGGACGGCAGGCGCACCGGGCATTGTCACACCGCTGGTGACCTCCGCGCGACTAAGTCGTGAAGGTTTCTTGTTTCCTAAGGCACCCACCACCATTCCCCGTGACCTGCTTGAACCCCTTCCCAAAGGCACATTCTCGATTGGCGAGATGACTCAGTACGATAAATACAAAACGACGCATAACTCAGCCACCTTGAGTGTTGATGACGAACATGAGCATCGTGAAGAAACGGATGAGCAGCGGGAAGAGCGGCATGCCAGGTATCATCATCAGTGGCAAACATATCTGAAAGAGGCTGACGATCTCTTAAACAACGTCGCCGGACTGTGGTGCACAACCCATGAGCAATACGAACCGGCTGGGTATGGTTATGTTATCAAAGCGAATCAGCCCGGCGGAGCCAGCATCCATATTCTTCCCCTGTACGATCATCTGCTGATGTGTAAAAAAGACGTTCCGTTATTGGCGCGTTTTGCCTCACCGGCTATGCCTTCCTTAAAACCCCTCCTTGCGGCCAATGCAAAGTTCACTGACCGGCTGGGGTACTCCGGGGATGAGTTTCCGCTAGCTGCGGCACAGCGCGACGCCCTGAGCCATTATCTGACCCAGCAGCCGGGTGAAATCCTTGCCATCAACGGCCCGCCGGGAACCGGCAAAACCACCCTCGTTCTCTCTATTATTGCCACTGAATGGGCAAGAGCTGCCCTTAATAAAACTGAGCCGCCAGTGGTGATGGCCACATCAACCAACAATCAGGCTGTGACCAACATTATTGAAGCCTTCGGTAAAGACTTTGCCACCGGAACTGGCGCAATGGCTGGGCGTTGGCTGCCTGAGTTGAAAAGTTATGGCGCTTACTTTCCGTCTTCGGGCCGTAAGGCCGAGGCCGCAAAAAAATACCAGACGGAAGATTTTTTCAATCGCGTTGAGTCTGGCGAGTATGTTGAGGAGGCGCAGACTTTCTATCTTGAAAGGGCTAAAGAAGCATTCCCAGCGGTGGAATGCAGTTCCGTCGAACGCGTCGTGGATCGCCTGCATGAGCGTTTAACCCAGCAGTCCGATCGGCTTAAGCTAATTGAACCCGCCTGGGACAGCCTGAACCGTATTCGTCAGGAGCGAAACGCCATCAGCGAAGATCTCGGGCAGTATATTCAGGACAAAAGCAGGTTACTGCACGACAGCACAGATGAAATCGCGCTGTTAACCCAGGGCAAAAAGCAGTGGCAGCAATATCGCGCCGATGAGTCGATAGTATATGCGTTATTCTCCTGGATCCCCGCCGTTCGCACTAAGCGCCACTACCAGATTAACCTCATACTCGACGCTACTTTTGGCACAAGAATGGCCGCGTTCCAGGGGACTGTGCCGGAAGGGATCGATGCGTATATCGACGGCCTGATTACGCGGTCACAAAAAGAGCAGAGCGACTATCAACAGCAAATCAATCATGCTCAGGACGTTTCCCGACGGGAACGTGAGGCTATCAAGTACTGGGATAGCCTGGCCCGGACGCTGGGATATACAGGCGAAGAGGAACTGAGCCTGGCCGGTGCCGATGAGCTGGCTGATACGCAGATTCGCTTCCCGGTGTTCCTTTTGGCAACGCACTACTGGGAAGGCCGGTGGTTGATGGATATGGCTGCCATTGACAACGTACAGAAAGAAAAGGGCCTAAAAGGGGCGAAAGCGGTTAAGGCCCGCTGGCAGCGGAGAATGAAGCTCACGCCTTGTGTGGTGATGACATGCTATATGCTGCCTCACCATCTGGTCATTAGGGAACATGTTGGTGGGGCGAAGAAATTTGACGATAGTTATTTATATAATTTTGCCGATCTGCTGATTGTCGATGAAGCGGGGCAGGTGCTCCCTGAGGTGGCCGCGGCTTCCTTCGCGCTGGCGAAAAAAGCATTAGTGATAGGCGATACGGAACAGATCGCGCCGATCTGGAACAGTTTGCCCGGTATCGATATGGGCAATATGGTAGAGGAGAACATTCTCCCCGGTGGCACCCAGGAAGAACTGACGGAAGCCTATGCACGGGTATGTGATTCAGGTAAAAGTGCGGCGTCCGGCAGCGTCATGAAGGTGGCCCAGTTTACCTCGCTCTATCAGTATGACCCGGATCTGGCTCGTGGGATGTACCTGTACGAGCATCGTCGCTGCTTCGCTAACATTATCGGCTACTGTAATGCACTGTGCTATCACGGTAAATTACAGCCTAAACGGGGTATTGTAAAAGATAAGCCTTTTCCGGCAATGGGCTATCTGCATATCGACGGTAAAGCCATGCAGACAAACGGTGGGAGTCGTTATAACGCCTTTGAGGCCGGAACGATAGCGGCCTGGCTGGTGGCGCAAAAAGAGGAAATTGAGCGCCATTACGGTGAGCCGCTGCATAAAGTGGTGGGGGTCATTACGCCCTTTTCGGCGCAGGTTAACGCCATCAAAGCGGCATTGCGTAAGTTCGACATTAACTGTAGCGGCGGTGACGATTCTTTGACGGTGGGCACGGTGCACTCCCTGCAGGGGGCGGAAAGAGCGATCGTGCTCTTCTCCCCGGTCTATTCCAAACATGAGGACGGCGGTTTTATCGACAGCGACAGCAGCATGCTGAACGTCGCCGTCTCTCGTGCCAAAGATAGCTTCCTGGTCTTCGGTGATATGGATCTGTTTGAGATCCAGCCAGGCTCTTCGCCACGAGGATTGCTGGCAAAATATCTGTTTGCCTCAGACAGCAATGCATTGCAGTTTGAGTTTCTGGAACGCAAAGATTTAAGCACAGCCCAGACGCAGATCTCTACGCTGCACGGGGTGGAGGAGCATGATGCGTTTCTGAACCAGACCTTCGGCACTATCGGAAAGAACATTACCATCGTTTCTCCCTGGTTGAGCTGGCAAAAGCTGGAGCAAACCGGCTTTCTGACGTCGATGATGCAGGCGCGATCGCGTGGTATTGATATCACCGTGGTTACGGACAGAAATTACAACACTGAACACGCTGATTATCAAAAGCACATAGAGAAAAAGCAGCATCTTCATGCCGCACTGGAAAAGCTGAACGAGATGGGTATTGCGACGAAGCTGGTCAAACGCGTTCACAGTAAAATTGTGATTGGGGACGAGGGGCTGCTGTGTGTAGGGTCATTTAACTGGTTTAGCGCCACGCGAGAAGAGAAATATCAACGGTACGATACGTCAATGGTCTATCGTGGTGAAAGCTTAACAGGTGAAATCAAAACGATTTATTCCAGTCTCCAGCAGCGCCAGTTGTAAGCAAGAGAGGGATAAGGAAGTCGTTGTGGCGTATTTATCACCACATCAGGTTTTACCGCTCAGGCGCGGGATTTTTCTCATCAGTTGGAAGGAACAGCACTGATTGATGGGCAACGTTTGGTGCATTTAATGACCGAAAATTAGGTGAGTGTCTCTTCACGCCTGCTACGCATACCCAAACTGGATAGGGATTATTTCGACTAAAATTAGCGAGAGGGTTTAGTGGCTATAAGCACATTAAACCCTCCGCTCCCGATCGGGCTATACAGGGGGCACACCGCGCTCTCCGCTAAAGTCGGAGCCGAAGAACAGGAAGTTTTTACGACCTGGGCTTACCATCCGCAGCGCATTTTCCGCCAGATTGTTATCTGCCTCTGACTACCCGAAAGCGTTTCTCACAGGTCGCTCATATCTTCCTGATACTGGAAACATTGGCTGGCTGTCGTTGTCAGCGGATATGCGTGGTTAAAATACAGCAAAATTATGTCGTCTTCAGGTACTTTGCACGAATGAGAAAAGAGAGTAACCTCGCACCAGGTGCTATAGTTAAGGTAACAGGATGTCAGCCTGATGCGCGTATTCAAAACTAAATGGTTCAGTAAGGTAGCTAAATCTCACGCGATTAAAGATAGCGAGTTATGCCAGGCTATTGAGGCGGTGATGCAAGGTAGGGCTGACGACCTCGGCGGGGGAGTTTACAAGAAACGGCTGAACCAGAATCGCGATCGCGCCATTATTCTGGCGAAAGGTGGGGAGCACTGGTTTTATACGTTCCTTTATGCCAAACAGGATATGACAAACATTGATAATCGCGAACTGGCCGGATTCCGCGAATTAGCAAAGCACTATGCTGCCCTTGCTGATGAAAAGATTACGGCACTGATTAAGAGTAAAGAACTGGTGGAGATTTGCCATGACTGCAAAAAGTAAATTCAAGAGTCCTGCATTTGAGGCCATCCACAGCGCGGCTTCCGGATTATTCAGCGTCGAAGCTATCCCACAGGAAACGATGCGCAACTTTGATAAAGCCTGCCTTAATAACGTGGACGATCTGCAACCTGTTGAGATTAAAGCATTGCGTGAGAAGCTGAACGTCAGCCAACCGGTTTTTGCCAGTTACCTGAATACCAGTGTGTCAACGGTGCAGAAATGGGAAAGTGGCGTAAAACGTCCTGGTGGTCTGGCGCTGAAACTGCTTACTGTGGTGCAGAAGCATGGGTTGAAAGTGTTGGTTTGATTTATCGGGCTGGTCAATTTAGACGACATATTTTAGGTATATTGACGGGCTGTTTAGTGCCAGGGGCAAACCTAAGCCACAATCAATATAACTTAATGATTGGGTTCTATTAATTAACGGGGAGCTGATCATGATACCTTTAGTGCTCTTCAATATTGATGTTATAGAAATAATATATAATCGTAATCAGTTTGGCTATGAGCTGGCAATGATGGAGGAGCAGTTTATTTAATGGCTAACCATAAACTCACAGCAGGTAAGCAATTAATAGAGGGAATCGTCCAGTTAGGTCGGGTTCTGGGTTATCATGTTGAAAAAGAGTTCCCAGTTGATAAACCTTCATATGGTGAGCCACCAGCCGTTGATGTTGCATGGTTCTCACAAGAGGGAAATCGCTTCCCGCTCTTTATCTTCGAAGTTGAAAGTAAAGCTACCAATGGGATGACAAATAACCCTTTAAAAATTTATGCTCAAGAAAACAGAACATTCGAGAAACCTCTCTTTTTCTTTCATGTTGTCGCACAGGGTGGGACTAGTTCAGCACGACCTAGAAATTTAGAAGCTCTATACGGAAAGCATAATTACAGAATTTACCTTGTTGGTAGCAATTCAGCGAATGATCTTATTAAAGACATTCTAACTCAACATGCTCGTGTAAAAAACGATGTTAGCTATCTAAAGTTGCATAATCTACTTACTTCAGAGCTGTGGGCAGAAAAAGTTAATTGCTCTCAGTTGCTAATAGGTGCGGTTAGTTTAGGACTGTCCAGAATAGAAGTTATTTCTTCGTACATTAAAATAAGTCGTTCCGATTCAAAGATTTTACCTGACTTGGTTAGTTTAATTACAGTCGATTCTAAAAATAATTTCTCCGATACAATTTTAGACTCATACCTTGGTAATCAGTGGTGCATTCCAATTATTACTGCTCTTTTATGTGGACTAAATAAAAACACTGAAAGTTCTAAATGCTGGTCTTCGTTGTTACTTAACTGGCAGAGAAATAGCTCTAACATGCCTATGATTACTCCTGCTTTCGGTTTATCAAGGGATTATGATGAATTCATTTTGGGATGTGCGCCACAGTTAATTACACTTTGCATTGCAATATCCTATAAAGATAAAGACTTGTGCCTTGAGTTTGTTGGGGTTCTTAGTGAGACATTAGACAAAATCGGGTTGTGCTGGGAAGGTTTAAATACCGCAATATATTTGCTTCATATTAGTTCTTCGATAAATTCACATGAATCATTTGAAAAATCCAGGAGATACATTATGAATTTTGATGAATTAGATGAAAAAAATATATTCCACCCTCCATCATGTGTTTCTGTAAGGGAAGGGGAGGTTGAGGAATATTTTCAACATGGCGCCTTAAATGAAATCTCCGGAATAAGAGAGTTCGCCCAGCAATGTAAGGTTAAATATCAGAAAGAAAAAATAAGTAAAGAAGCTATGGCGCTACAAGCACTTGACGATGATTCATATATCTATGAGTGGTCAGCTGATTTGCTTGCAGCACTTTGGTCAACTAGTTGATCAGTTCGGCTGCTAACGAATTGAAGTGATGCCAATGCTTGAAGTAAAAATTCCGCTCTTCTCTCTTAATGGTCCGTCAGATTTAATAATCTATTTTTTATCAAGAAGGCTGATGAAAGCGCTCAATAATTATTAGCTGCCAGCAGCCTGGTCATCGTTATAAGAAGGCGTCTGAGTAATATATTGAGATCCCTAATTATCTGAATCGCCCGTTTGCTGTTACCGAGCGTAATCAGGCCTGATGCGGTGATGTGATTTTTATATGGGCGGGAAAACGTTGGGCTTATCTGGTATTGTACTCGATTTGTTTTCCCGTAAACCGGCTGGCTGGGCGATGTCATTTTTCCCGGACTCTACACTGACAGCGAAAGCGTTGTGCATGGCATGGGAAGCGCGAGGAAAGCCCGCTAATGTGTTGTATCACCTGGACCAGGGTAGCCACTTTACCAGCAGGTATTTCAGACAGTTACTGTGGAGATATTAGATAAAGCAAAGCCTGAGTCGTCGGGGGAATTGTTGGGATAACAGCCCGATGGAACGTTTTTTTAGAAGCGTGAAAACGGAGTGGATGCCAGATAATGGATATGCTAATTTTAGTGAGGCCAGCACAGCGATAACTAATTACATAACGAGATATTACAGCCTGCTCAGACCACATCAATATAATGGTGGTTTGACGCCGAATGAATCAGAACGATTGTTCTGGAAAAACGCTAAAATCGTGGACAGTGTTTCTTGATCACTATAGTCATATAGCCTTTTCAGGCGACGTTCTGTAATCCCCCCAGTCTCGTCCCGTGTAAAATATTACTTTGATCGCATAATTCACTTCCCGGGATAATTTTTATACAAAACGCCAGGGTTCCTGTGTACCATTAGCCACAGTCTTTATGGGTGTTTTAAGGAGAAAACATGACCCATTCAGGAACCGCAGCTGAGGACCCGGTAAATACGCTTAATCGTTATCTTTTGGATTTCCAGCAGCCCGGTATTTATGCGGATGTTGCATCATTTACCGGTGAAGAAACGCTAAGTCAGCCGTACCGCTATGTGATTCGCTTCACCTCGGCAGACAAGGATATCGTGCCTGACGTGGTGATGATGAAACCTGCGGTACTGACTATGCGCAGGCCCACGGCTGGCTGGTCTCGCCACCAGCCGGAGAAGAGTAAGTGGCAAACGTTGCGTGAAGTGCCTGGCGTGATCACTTCACTTTCCCGGCTCTCGAGCAGTCTGGATGAATCGTTTTACGAAGCCATCCTTGAACACCCGCTCACGCTCCTCCGCCACTCTCGCCGCTACGCTATCTACCAGCAAATGTCTGTCCCTGAGCTGGTCAGCAACCTGCTGAAGTCTCACGGCATGGAAGGCTATGAAATTGATATGGAGGGGTTGTCCTGGTCGTACCCTCTGCGCGAAATGATTGTTCAGTGGGGAGAAACGGACCTGGCCTTTATCCAGCGCCTGCTGTCCGAGGTGGGAATAGGGTTCCGTTTCAAACCACATGAAACCGTCAGCAGCGTGACGGTGATGGTATTTGGTGACAGTCAGAGTTCTTATGTTTTCGGGCATAACATTACGACATTGCCGCTATCGGGTATGGTCGGGGAACAACCGACCATCCGAAAAATGATAAGTCATGCCAGTGTGATCCCCGCCGCTGTACGTACCCGCGATTATAACTACCGAATACAGCGCTTCATGCCGCTTGAGTCGGTGGCGGACATCAGCCGGCAGGCTCCCTTCACCACCGGCTGTGATTACCACTATGCGGACATCCAGCATGATGAGGGCGACCGCTGGGAAAGCATCAGCGGGGGACAGGCCGAAACAAGCTGGTTTTACGCCCGCATTCGCCACGAGCGCCATCTGTGTGAACGCATCCGGCTGGAAGCCGTAGCGGATGACCCGACGTTGTTACCCGGTGTGGTGGCCGACATTGATGGTCCGCATCCCGAGGCCTTCTCGCCGGGACTGCTGGTCACCAGCCTGAAAAGCAGTGCATCACGTAGCCACGCTTTCCAGGCTGAGCTGAGTGGCATCCCTTACAGCGAGCTAAGTGCCTTTCGTCCTGAACGACTTCCCCGTCCGATCATTTCCGGCACCGTACCTGCGCGCGTTTCGGGGTTCAGCGATAATGACCGGCTGGCCCGCCCCGACAAAGACGGGCGTTACCGCGTAAAATTCAGCTTTGACCTTGATGAGTGGGACAAAGGACGGGAAAGCATGCCGGTGCGCCTGGCGCGTATCTACGCCGGTGATCGCTTTGGTATTCATTTCCCCCTGCTGGATAACACGGAGGTGGCCGTGGCCTTTGAGGGGGGAGACCCGGAGCGTCCTTATATTGCCCATGTGCTTCACGATGCGCTTAACCCCGATGTGGTTAATGACAGCAACAGCACCCGCAACGTTATCCGCACCCTGGGGCAAAACAAACTCCGGATGGAGGATGAGACAAACCACGAGCATATCAAGCTGGCGACCGGGTACGGTAAATCGCAGCTGAATATTGGGCACATGGTGGACGCCAGCCGCAAGCCTCGCGGCGAAGGGGCAGAGCTTCGCACGGACAAACATGCGGCGCTGAGAGCGGCTGAAGGTATTCTGCTGACCACTTCTGCGCAGCCCGGGGCCAGCGGTAAACAGCTCGATATGGCAGAAATTATCCGGCACCTTGAGCAGGCGCTGAGCATGGCCTACACCCTCCAGTCCAGTGCCGGAAGCGCCGGGGCTGATGCGGTGAACACCGATACACAGCAGAATATGAACCAGGCCCTGTCCGGGCTGGAAAAACCCGGCATTGTCGCCTGGGGAGATGCCGGCATTGCGCAGGCCACGCCGGAAAATATCCAGCTCTCTGCCGGACAGGATGTAGTGGTGACGGCGGGTAATAGTGGCAGCGTCAACATTTTCAAAACGCTGTCACTGGCCGCCGGGCAGGGGATATCGGCGTTTGTTCGCCGGGTGGGTATTAAGCTGATTGCGGCAGGCGGCAATATCACCCTACAGGCCCAGCGCGGCAAGCTGGCTGCACTTTCTGACCAGGATATGCACCTGACCAGCGTCAATGGTGAGATGCAGCTCAGTGCCAAAAACGGACTGTTCCTTCACTGTGGTGGCGGGGGGATCCGCATTCATCCCAGTGGCGGCGTGGAAATCTTCTCCCCAACCCGCATCGAACAAAAATCCCCTGCGCTGAATTACCAGAAAGGGGATACGGCGAAGATTGTGTCTCCCGTTTTTCAGAAAAACCCGCTGGCTCGTCAGGCCCGGCTGTTTCGTGAAGGGGGCCGCAACCACCCGCTGGGCCATCAGGCTTTCCGGGTAAAGAAACCGGATGGCAGCGTGACGGAAGGGGTAACGGATGACAAGGGTTACTCACCCCTGCTGGATATTGCTGAAACGGAGCAGTTCGTTATTACACTCGTCAGGAGTTCTAAATTATGACCAGGGAAAAAACACCGGACCGGGTTTATAACAACCCCGAGCTGGGGAGTTTTATCGGTCTTCAGCGCGATACCGCAGGCGCGATGATATGTCAGGATTTCGCGGTGAAAAGCCCGCTCCCCTGTATTGTTATCCTGGTGCACGGCGTCAATGATGTCGGTGAGGCCTATGAGAATCAGGAGCAGGGCATTGTGGCCGGGCTGAACACGCGGCTGGCAAGAGACGATATGTTTGTGCATCAGTGGGGAGAGATGGCGGGGCTGACCGATCTGAGCGGTGCCCCCAGAAGGATAACGTGCAGCGGCCGCTCGCCCATTATTCCGTTCTTCTGGGGCTACCGTCCCGTTGACCATCAGGCGTATAACGAAGACCAGTGCCGCTACCGGGAGGAAGTCAGAAAACGGGGGCTGGAAACGGTGCTGCCTTACGATGCTTACCAGGAAGATGACCCGGCCCGCCTGCGCAGGCTCAATCCGGAAGGTCGCGGCTACTGCAATGATAATTACGGTAACGTGCTGAACCAGGCGGCGGCAAAAAACGGCGGCCCCTTTGCCAACGCCACCACCTGCATTCCGGATATGCTGGGGCCGGGTGCCAGCGGCGGTGCGATCTGGATGGCTGGGATTTACAGCCGCAAACTGAACGGCGGGGATTTTACCCACCCTATTTATGGCAATCCCCACCGTATTTACCAGTTCTTCGCCGCCCAGCGGCTGGCAGATTTGATACTGGAAATCAGACGAAATCCTAAAACAGAACACGACACCATCAATATTGTGGCCCACAGCCAGGGCACCCTTATCACCATGCTGGCGAACATGCTGGTTAAACAACAGGATAAAGATGTTAATCCCGCAGACTGCGCCATCCTCTGCCATTCGCCCTATTCGCTGGATGACCGTTTTATGGAAAACCCGCTTCCCGGGCGGCAGCAGACCAGCAGGGCTCGGCGGGAAACGCTGCGTAACTTTTGCCGGCTGATGGCCACCAACCCGAAATTTGACCCGGCCGGGCGTTACCACCCTGACTTTGTGAAAGCCATGTACAACGACGGTACGCTGGGGCGTAAACACCACTGGCACAGCGACCCGCGCTACAGCCGCAACAATTACGGGCGGGTATACAACTATTTCTGCCCGGACGATGGCACGGTATCGCTGATGAACGTGCAGGGGATCGGCTGGCGCGGTATTCCTGATGCGTTTGCTGGCGACCTCCCCAATCTTTTTCAGCGCGTCTTTTGCCAGCATTATACCGCTGGCGGTGAGCCTGCCGCGCAGCCCTTTGAAAAGCCCGCGTACCGGGCGGGGGATTTTAAATATGATGGCTGGCCGACCAACGCGGCTTATCCCCTGCACAGTGGGGTGACCATCAATGCGGAAGCGCTGCCGGAGGTGTTTACCTTCACCCTGATGGGCCACGACAACGCGGACGGGATGAAATATAAAGCCGGCGTGCGGGGTGAAGACCGCTATACCGACTATTCAGCCCGGGCGTATGAAGGCGTCTGGCAGGTAAGAGAAACTCGCCCGCTGCTGCGAATTCATGGTTACACCCTGCAGCCGGGGCATGTGCTGACCGCAACGGAACTGAGCGCCGTCAACCTTCACTATAAAACCCGGTTTACCGAAGGACGCGTGGGGGGATCGCGCCAGCGGCCGGAATATTTTCTGCTGCGCAAAAAGAGCGACGAAGAAATTAATGAGATGGAGAAGCATGGCGATCCGGTGAGGTTCAGCCAGCACTCGTCGATTGTGCAGAGTCCGGACGTGCCGGAGAAGGCGATGGCCTATGACCTGGCGACAGGTAACTGTATGGCGTTTGAGGACCGGGAGTTCTGGCAGCGCCTGATCCGCATGGCTGACTGGCGGCACTGGAATAATCCTGATGCGGACACTAAGGGTTATTACAAAACAGGGAAACTTCGAACAGAACGAACAAAAGACTATATGAACAAACCTGATGCGGTTTTACCCACAGGGGAGTTTGGCGTGGTGAATGAATATGCCCCGGCCGTCAGGGTGGAGCCGGCCCGTCACCCGGAAATACACAACCGTGAAATCCCCCTGCCCCAGTGGGATATGCCGGAACCGGCAGGGTATCAGGAGGTCCCGGCAGGGGACGGTGAAAAGGGAGTCTGGGGATGGTAATGCGTAAATCAGGCCGGGTATGGCTGCTGGCGGTGTCACTTTCCCTTCTGACGGGCTGTACCGGCACATTTTCTTTGAAGAAGCCGCAGAAGCCGGTGCAGGTGGTGTATCGCTTTGACGACCACCGCTGGCTGGAGCTGAAGGGCTTTAACTGCGAGGGAGAGCTGTGGTTTGTCGACCAGAAGCGTGGAATTCGCAGTCAGGTTTTTTACCAATTTTATCGCACATTCACCAGGCCTTATTTGAACGTTTCTGAACGGTATATTGCAATCCCCATTTGGGGGGAGGCGGGCATAAGAGTATCCAAAGATTACGGGAGAACATGGCATAGCGCATCAATAACAGGTGAGGAAAAGGATGGAACAAATAAACCCGTTTACGAGAATATCAAATCATTTACCGTCATTAATGATCAGGGCTTCCTGCTGACAAACCAGGGGCATATCTATATGTCCTCGCTGCCGTTTGACGATCCCCGTCTTGAGCCTGGCGGACCGGGAATTGATTACACCATTACCTTCCGGGGAAGAGAGATTGCACATCATATTAATGCCGGTAACCCTGGTATTGGCGGGAATTCTTCAACCTGGGGGCTGAATTACGTGGATCCCCGGATATTGCACAAATTGACCTGGCAGTATTACACCAACTTCCAGAACCTGCCCGATAAGGTGCCGAAAGTGAAAAACTATCGGGGCTGGACGCAGATGCAGTGCGATTTAAATGCCGGGCTGTAGTTGCCCAATATCTGGTACTAATTATTCATTACAGGGAGTTGAGTCTTTATGGTGAGAATTTTATCCACCCCGGCGATGGCAGGCAAAGTATATGGTAAAGCGTAAATCAGGCCGGGTATGGCTGCTGGCGGTTTCACTTTCCATTCTGACGGGTTGTAACGGGTCATTCTCGCTGAAGCAGTCGCTGGCGACTAAACAGAAGCCGGTACAGGTGGTGTATCGCTTTGACGACCATCGCTGGCTGGAGCTGAAGGGTTTTAACTGCGAGGGTGAGCTGTGGTTTGTCGATAAAAATCGGGGTATCAGAAGCCAGATCTGGTCACAATTTTACCGGATATTCACCAAACCCTATATCAATGCCTCTGAGCGTTATATCGCCGTTCCTAGCTGGGATATGACCGGAGCTATGAGTGTATCCAGGGATTATGGTCAAACCTGGCAAACCTCAAGAGCTTATGGAGATGAAGATGATGGTTCAAATAAGCCTGTCTATAACAAAATAAAATCACTGACAGTCGTTAACGACCAGGGCTTCCTGCTGACAAACCAGGGGCATATTTATATGTCCTCGCTGCCGTTTGACGATCCCCGTCTTGAGCCTGGCGGACCGGGAATTGATTACACGATTACCTTCCGGGGAAGGGAGATTGCACATCATATTAATGCTGTGCATCCAGGGGCACGTTCTACCTGGGGACTGAACTATATCGATCCCCGCATCCTGCATCGTTTGGTTGACCAGTATTACACCAACTTCCAGAACCTGCCCGATAAGGTGCCGGAAGTGAAAAACTACCGGGGCTGGACGAAGATGCAGTGCGATTTAAGCGCCGGGCTGTAGTTGCCCAATATCTGGTACTAATTATTCATTACAGGGAGTTGAGTCATGATGGTGAGAATTTTATCCACCCCGCCGATGGCAGGCAAAGTATATGGTAATGCGTAAATCAGGCCGGGTATGGCTGCTGGCGGTTTCACTTTCCCTTCTGACGGGTTGTAACGGGTCATTCTCGCTGAAGCAGTCGCTGGCGACTAAACAGAAGCCGGTACAGGTGGTGTACCGTTTTGACGACCACCGCTGGCTGGAGCTGAAGGGCTTTAACTGCGAGGGAGAGCTGTGGTTTGTCGACCAGAAGCGTGGAATTCGCAGTCAGGCGATGTCTCAATTTTACCGGATATTCACAAAGCCTTATATCAACGCCTCAGAACGCTATATTGCTGTTCCCGGATGGAGTATTAGTGCTGGCGTGCTGGTTTCAAAAGATTATGGACGAACATGGAATCGTGCCCCTGTGAAATTTAAAGGAGAAGAAGATGATGGTTCAGATTCTCCTGCCTATGACAATATCAAATCACTGACAGTCGTTAACGACCAGGGCTTCCTTCTGACAAACCAGGGGCATATTTATATGTCCTCGCTGCCGTTTGACGATCCCCGTCTTGAGCCTGGCGGACCGGGAATTGATTACACCATTACCTTCCGGGGAAGGGAGATTGCACATCATATTAATGCTGTGCATCCAGGGGCGCGTTCTACCTGGGGACTGAACTATATCGATCCCCGCATCCTGCATCGTTTGGTTGACCAGTATTACACCAACTTCCAGAACCTGCCCGATAAGGTGCCGGAAGTGAAAAACTATCGGGGCTGGACGCGGATGCAGTGCGATTTAAACGCCGGGCTGTAGTTGCCCAATATCTGGTACGAATTATTCATTACAGGGAGTTGAGTCTTTATGGTGAAAGGCGTTATCCGTTTTGGCGATGGCCTGACAAAGGGAGGTACTGTCACGGGTGCCAGTGGCGAAGTATTTGATGGTAAAACAGTGATGTTGCAGGGAGACAGTGCTTTCTGTGCGGTTCACGGAAAAACGCTAGCTGCAGAAGGGCACCCCTCCTGGATGATGAACGGGCGTAATGTGGTGGTGGATCAATGCCATGCGCAATGTGGCTGTGCATTTATTTCATCATTGCCCGAGGCTGGAGCCAGCTAAATGAAGTATTTCTGGAAAATCCCCCCTGACTATAAGGGGTTGCCTGAGCCACATATCTCGCGTGTTATCGTCATCGTCTGCTGTATCCTGGCAGCAGTTTTCGCTCTGACGATCGGAGTGGTCACGCTGGATGCGGAAACGCGGGTGATGGAGATTATGATCTGGCGATTACTGGTTTTACCGGTACTTCTTGTCCTGATGGTGTTAACTACCGCAGCCATTGGCTACCTTATTACCCGCGGCTGGTATGCTATAGCAAATGAACACTACAGGCTAAATCGGCAGCAATGGCAGCAACATGCTGCCGTTTGCATCAGACTTGCTGAACACCACTCACTTTTCCCGCTAGACAACGCGGCGCTGAAGATGATCGGGCTGGAGGGCGAAATGCCAGCGGCGAAGGATATCCCCCGTAAGCTGAGTATCGGGGAAGATGAGGAACAGGGATTGAGCCGCACTCAACAGACGATAAAGACGCTCATGGATCGGTTGGATATCAGCATGATCGATGACCGCTATGACAGGCCGGAGGTCTGGTTATATATACGTAATGCCAGTGACAGTATCAGCGAGGAGGTGGGAACGCTACTGCAACAGTCCTGCCCGGCGTTCAGTCAGTCAAACATCCAAATTCTCAGCGAGTTGCCGGAAAGAGCGCTGCTGGAGAAGTGGACTCTGAACCCATTTAGCGGATTTCGTCTGTTGATTGTGGCTGAACTTCATGCAGATAACGACGATGATTTTTGTGAATATGCGACAGCCTTGTTGTTTTCTCGCCGGAGATCCATACCTGATACCAGAATGCCCGTCTGGTGTTTCCGCAGCCTCAACAGTGAGCAACATAGGGTTGGAAAATACCTGAACGTTCTGTTCGCTGCTGAACAGATAAATCCCGCGGATCTGCGTCATATCTGGACCGGAAATCTGCAGGGAGAAAGCCTGAACCTGTTATCAGATGCTTTTACTGAGGTTGATACAGGTGTAAAAAGCCAACGCTGGCACAGTATGCGTCTGGCCGAAACCTGGACGCCGGGTTATCAGTGGCTGATGCTGGAATGGGGCGCTCGTGCAATACGCAACGGCCAGCGGGCACAACTTCTAGCTACACAACAGGTCAAAAACCAGCAGGTTAATCTGGCGTTGATAAGCGGTGAAACAAGGCCCCACACCGTTGATGACTGGGATCAGGATGGGGGGATTTTCGCAAACTTTAAATATATGTTGTATGTGCTATTGATGATGGGAGCTGAGGGGCTGGTTCTGTTTATTTCCCTTCGAAATGGAGGGTGGGCAGATGCCCGGGTCTCTGGCTGGTGGTTTATAGGCGGGCTGGCATTTATCATATTATTTGTGATGCTTATTATCGTTTTGGGCTTATATATCGGACGCTGCCACCAGCGCCTCATTGAGCGGTACTACGAGTATAAATAGCAGGAAGCTGATGGCGTTAACACCTTATGTAGCAGTCAAATTCAGTGTCCCACTACACCCATTTACAGACCAGATACCGGTCAATCAGAGCGGTACTGAGTGGACGCTGATGCTTTATGCTACCCTCATGGCCTGAACCATTACGGAGAGATGGCATGAAAAACCTCTACAAAACAGCCCTGGTCGCGATGACCCTACTCAGCGCCCCGGCGATGGCGGATAAAACCGGCGTGAGCTTCGAGCATAAAGACTGGGAGCTTGCCTGCGACAATACGCTGACCTGCCGCGCAGCAGGCTATGCGAAAGAAGAGGGCGAGGGAGGATCGGTGTTACTGAGCCGCGACGCCGGGCCTGATATCGCGCCAGCGGGCGAGGTGATACTGGCCGACACCGATGCGGATAAAGCGGCACCCGTGACGAAGCTAACCCTGTGGATCAACGGCCGATCGGTCGGCGAGCTGGCTTCGGTTAAAGATGAAGCGTGGCAGCTGTCGGCGTCCCAAATCCAGGCCGTTATCCGGGCCGTTAAGGGCAGCGCAAAAGTCGAATTCAGGGGCGGTGCTGCGCCTTTTATCCTCTCTGGCGAAGGGGCTTCAGCCGTCATGCTGAAAATGGATGAGGTGCAGGGGCGCATCGGTACGCCGGGTGCGCTGACCAAAAAGGGTGATAAGCCCGAAAGCAGCGTGTTACCCGCCGTTCCGGCACCGGTTATTCAGGCTGCGAGCGTCAGTAAAAGCCCCACTCGCCCGCTAACGGCAGCGGAAACCGCCCTCTTTAAACCTAAAATACGGGTGACGCTAAAGGGCAATGATTATTGCGACCGTCAGCAGCCCTCAGATGAGCGCAAGGACGATGCGGAGGACGACAGGCTCTCGGTGACGCCGCTGGATGACAGTCACGTTTTGGTATCCGCGCTCTGCTGGCGGGCCGCCTATAACGAAGGTTATGGCTACTGGGTGACGGATGCAAAACTGTCTGAACCTCCGGTGCTGGTGACTGACTCCGGCTCCGGATACGATAAAGGGGTGATTACTATGGCTCAGAAAGGCCGGGGTATCGGTGACTGCTGGAGTTCGGCAAGCTGGGTATGGGATGGAAAAGCATTCCGTCAAAGCCATATCGCCACCACCGGAATGTGCCGCTATATTCGCGGTGGGGGAACCTGGGATTTACCTACTCTGGTGACGGAAGTGAAAGCGGTGCGGTAAGCCCCCCTTTTCCCGGCCAGTAGCCAGTGCATGTTTATCTGGCTACTGACCGGGAAAATAGCGCTATAGCCTACTAATGAATATCACTCACATCAGCCGGTAACGTATCTGCGGCGACATCGATACCGGCTTTACAGTCCTCGAAAAAGTTATCGCTGTTGATTTTGCGCCACACGCCCCATTCTCCATCTGAACCCGGTATCACCCCCTGGGTTTGCCAGCCGTTTTCCCAGGCATCACCCTGATAGGTCACTTTCTGGCAGGGAGCAGCATAATTAACAGATGCAGACCATGCGGGGATTTTTACCGGTTCACCCTCAGAAATCGTCACCACTGCACCGGTTTTATCTACTGATTTAATGGTGATCAGCTTGCCTGAATAAGTGTCATATAAAGTCTTGCCCGGCATTAGCGGCGGGTCTTCACGACCGATGCTGCCTGGGGTGGTATTAATAATGACGTTATAGCTTTTCAACAGTTGGGGGTTAATTTCTCTGACAATAACGCCGTTAATGAACGGCGAATCGACAGGCCAGTTGCTGTTAAAGCCGCCAGGCTGACGATATTCCAGGGTCAGATAAGGGAAACTTTTATTGTTACGCGCGATACGTAAGCCCTGTTTACCCTCTTTATCATCAAGCAGGGGAGCAATTTTATAGGTGCCGTCGCCCACAATCGGGAATTGTTCGTCAGTTAACCAGCCTGCTTCATACATATAATTAACCGGGTACATCCGGCTGCCACCGCCCCCCATGGTGTCCGAGATATCATTACTCCCACCGTCTTTGCCACCGATCTTACAGCTGTCATCAATTTTAACGCCGGATTCAGTTGCAGGGCATTCAACCAGAATGTTTGAGTGAGCAAACCCCAGCGCATGTCCAAACTCGTGCGACCACACCCAGGGTTTGTGGCCGCTGGCATTAGAGGTCATAAATTTCCCCGGCGCATTTAATGAGGTAGGGAAAATGGCATTGGCAGCATATGAACACTTGCTGTTACTTGTATGCTCTACAATAACCATGTCGTAACTGGACGCGTCCACGCCCTCTTTTTTAGCAAGCTCAAGAGCTTTGTTCCGGTATTGAATGGAATCGCATTTCTCTCCAGGTGCACCGATATCAAGGTTATCAAGCGTTTTACCCTCTTTAAGGGTCAGCGCACCACGGGAGGCCAGTCTGATATAGTCGCTTAACGAACTATTGGGGCCATTTCCCCCGAAAAGTGCTTTCCTGATTGCATCTGTTGAGCTTTCTTTTTTACCCGTAAAATGGGTGTTTAATAACAGTATGTTCAGCGATCCCTTCATGCTTCTTCTGTGCGGTGAGTAATTTTTTAACGTCCATAGCCCGTTGGCGTCAGATCCTTTATTTAAGGCGAGTTTATTATTGTCATCGACGGAAAGTTCGCCATTACGCCCATAATCTTTTTGGATCTTACTGATTATAGAGTAATTGAAGACTGAGCGTGAATCTAAGGACCAGTATGTCTGTGAACTGTATGTACCGCTATTACAGGCACGCATATCAATGCTTTTTCCATCGGGTGAAGAGAAGAGACAGATCGTCGCCGGAAGCGCACTGTTTTTGATGGTATTGTACTGTAGTGAGGCGCGCGATATAAGCCACTTCTGTGACCCCGCACTGCTACACTGGTTAAAAACAATATTCTTATTATCACTCGCAAGGTCCATACATTTTTCCGGACCCGCTGATGTATTAGAAATTATGATACCGGCCTCTTCAGCGAAAGTATTTTCACTGATCAAACTGATAATAAGGGCGGGTGCTAGTAAAAGCAGTTTTTTTGTTGTTTTATGCATATTTATATCTCTCAGGGAAGATCAATGTGCAGTTCAGTTAATACTGCTCGTTTTCGACCATATATTTCCATGGGCAGGATATGTTGGATTAACCTCAGGCAGATCCCTGGCACGGGTAGGGAAACTGTCGCTGCCGGGAAGGTGAGTACAGTTTAATGTAGCGTGATTTACCCTGGGCACCTGCGTTATATTTATTGGTTATCCTGCTTATTCTAATTATAGAAGTAAGGACTATTACTTATTTCGCCGCCGTTACAAGGGTGGATTATTGAGGTTAGATAAAGCGACATCGCCTGTCTCCCGCAGCAGGGATACTTTCTGCCTGAAAACGGTGGCATTATCGGTACGAGTTACGGGCGTTTTATTCTCAACTTCTCACAACCCGCCAGCACGGGACGGAGCAGAAAATCATGAGTCAGTTATTCAGTCTGGAAAATAAACGCATTTTGGTCACCGGCGCAGCCCAGGGAATTGGCTTTATTATGGCGCGAGGCCTGGCCGCTCACGGCGCAGAGATCATTATCAACGGCACCTCGGCGGAGCGGGCAGAGAAAGCGGTTATACAGCTGCGCGAGGAGGGATACCGTGCGCACTCAGCGGTATTTGATGTCTCAGAGGCACCCGCGGTGGAGAAGGCCATACAGATGATCGAAAAGGATATCGGCCCGATAGACGTCCTGTTTAATAATGCGGGGATCCAGCGGCGGCATCCCTTTACTGAATTCCCGCTGGAGGAGTGGAATCAGATCATCGCCACCAATCAGACCGGTGTATTTGTGGTTTCACAGACCGTTGCTAAACGGATGATTGAACGCAGGGCCGGGAAGATTATCAATATCTGCTCAATGCAGAGCGAGCTGGGGCGCGACACCATCACCCCCTACGCGGCGGCTAAGGGCGCGGTCAAAATGCTGACGCGCGGCATGTGTACCGAGCTTGCCCGCTACAATATTCAGGTCAACGGTATTGCACCCGGCTACTTCGATACCCCGATGACCAAAGCGCTGGTGGAGAATACGGAATTTAGTGACTGGCTGTGCAAACGCACCCCGGCGGCGCGCTGGGGTGATCCGGAGGAGCTGGTTGGGGCCGCAGTGTTTCTCGCCTCAAATGCCTCGAACTTCGTCAACGGCCACCTGCTGTTTGTTGATGGCGGCATGCTGGCTGCGGTGTAGCTTATCCAGCGCGGCTACCGCAATTCGGGCCAGATAGTCCGCAGTTGGGTAGAGTGCGCGATCGTCCACGCGAAACTGTGGATGATGCAGTGCAAAGGGGCCACCCGAGCCAATCATCAAAAAGGCACCCGGCAGCCGTTGCAGGTAGAAAGCAAAATCTTCGCCTATCGGGCTGGCGGGCACCTCGCGGGGTTCAAACCCGGCTGCGGGGGCCAGCTCAAGTGCAAAATCGACCCACCCGCGATCGTTCACCACCGATGGCGGGCCGGGCTGCCAGTCCAGCACGATGCTGGCATCAAAGGTGGCGGCGACGCCGTCCAGAACCTGGCGCAGACGCCGCTCAATCAGCGTACGTGCCGTGGCGCTAAAGGTGCGAACCGTGCCCTCCAGCCAGGCGCCATCCGGGATCACATTCCAGGTACTGCCGCTGTGCACCTGCGTAATCGACAGCACGGCGGTCTCTTCCGGGGGCAGGTTGCGGCTGATCAGCGTTTGCAGCGTGCTAATCAGCTGACCGGCAATTACGATCGGGTCGTTGCCATCATGCGGTCGCGCGGCGTGGCTGCCTTTGGCGCTGATGGTAATGGCAAAGCGATCGACGGCGGCGGTGAGCGGACCTTCCCTGCTGCCCGCCACGCCAACCGGTAGCGTTGGGTCGTTATGAATACCGAAAATCACCCCAGCCTTATCCAGCGCGCCGGTAGCCAGCAGCGCCGATGCACCGTGACCCGTCTCTTCGGCGGCCTGGAACAGGATCCGCACCCGGCCAGGGAGCGAGGACTCCTTTTTCTTCAGCAAAATAGCCGCTCCCAGCGCCGCCGTAGCGTGAAAATCATGTCCGCAGGCGTGCATCACGCCTTTATTCAGTGAACGCCAGGGCACATCGGCCTGCTCCTCAATCGGTAATGCGTCAATATCGGCGCGCAGCACCACCAGCGGGCCATCCACATTGCCCACTTCTGCCACCAGGCCCGTTTCCAGCGGCAGGTCCAGAACGCGGATCTGCCGCTCCGTCAGCGCCGCGCGCAGGCGGGCCGTGGTTTCAAACTCCTGGCGAGACAGCTCGGGGTGACGATGAAGCTCCTGGCGCAGGGCCTGGAGTGAATCGGCGAGCGGCTGATGCTGTGGGGATATCTTCATAGCGATCTCTTCTGGCTGAACGGTCGGGATCATCATGCCGCCGGGGCAGAGAGCAGGGCAAGGCATAAATGCCCTTAGTAATTATTCATATAAGTTCCTGCTAATTAACACAAAAAGAGGGCGTATTCTTCTATGGCCGATTACCCGCTCTTAACGGTGTCGCGCCGTTTTGTTTCGTGAGACGTCTCACCGAATCCGCGCTGTCAGCTTTACAGCCAGACGGCGGGTCAACATAGTGTCATCCCGGTGCTGGCTGGTAACCTTTCTGGAGCGACATATGCACGATGCGTCAAGATCCTCCCACAGCGTCAGTTTATCTGCGCTTCTGGCTCGTAAGGACTGGGAAAGCCCGGGTGTTACCCAGCTTCATCGCCTGCCCGCGCACCCGCCTTTTGCCAGCTGGCGAGAGGCCGCGGCCGCCCGCGATGAAGATGAAAGCCCCAGCCTGTGCAGGCTCAGCGGTGACTGGACGTTCAGCTATTTTCACAGCCCTTATCAGGTGCCGGACGCCTGGATTGCGGGCGATCTTGCAGACGCTGCGACAATCCCGGTACCCGCTAACTGGCAGCTGCACGGCTATGATGCGCCGATCTACACCAATATAAACTACCCCATTGCGGGATCCCCGCCAGCGGTGCCGGACGAGAATCCCACCGGCTGTTACTCGCTCAGCTTTCAGGTCTCCGCCAGCTGGCTGGAGAAAGGCAGCACGCGCGTTATCTTTGAGGGTGTTAGCTCGGCTTTTCATCTGTGGTGCAACGGCGTCTGGGTAGGCTATTCACAGGACAGCCGGCTACCGGCCGAATTCGATCTCAGCAGGCTGCTGAAAGCCGGAGAGAACCGGCTGGCGGTGATGGTGCTGCGATGGAGCGACGGCACCTGGCTGGAGGATCAGGATATGTGGCGAATGAGCGGCATATTTCGCGACGTCTGGCTGCTGCATAAACCGGTGACCTGGCTGGCTGATTTTCATCTGCAAACCGATCTTAACGCTGACTTCTCTGCCGCCAGTCTGGTGGCGAATATCCAGCTTGCCGGGGAGGAGGTGGCGGCAAGCCGCATTACCCTTCAGCTGTGGTGGCAGCAGGTACTGGTGGGAGAGTGCAGCGTCCGACCCGGCAGCGCCGTGATAGATGAGCGCGGTCACTACGCCGAGCGGGCCGAACTCAAGCTGCCTGTCGAGCAGCCGCGCTTATGGAGTGCCGAAATGCCGCACCTCTATCGGGCGGTGATCCTGCTGACCGATGCTGAGGGTAATCTGCTGGAGGCAGAAGCCTGCGACGTCGGCTTTCGCCAGGTGCGCATTGAACAGGGCCTGTTAACGCTTAACGGCCAGCCGCTGTTGATTCGCGGCACTAACCGTCACGAGCATCATCCTGAACGCGGCCAGGTGATGGATCCTGAGACCATGGTCCAGGATATCCGCCTGATGAAGCAGAATAATTTCAACGCGGTACGCTGCTCACACTACCCTAACCACCCGCTCTGGTATCGCCTGTGCGATCGCTACGGACTGTACGTGGTGGATGAGGCGAATATTGAAACCCACGGCATGCAGCCGATGAGCCGTTTGTCGGATGATGTGGCCTGGTTCCCGGCCATGAGCGAGCGGGTGACGCGAATGGTGCAGCGCGATCGCAACCACCCCTGCATCATTATCTGGTCGCTCGGCAACGAGTCCGGGCACGGTGCCACGCAGGACGCGCTCTACCGCTGGGTCAAAGCAGCGGACCCCACCCGTCCGGTACAGTATGAAGGAGGCGGGGCCAATACCGCCGCCACGGATATCCTCTGCCCCATGTACGCCAGGGTTGATAAGGATCAGCCTTTTCCCCAGGTGCCGAAGTGGTCGATTAAGAAATGGCTCAGCCTGCCGGGAGAAACCCGGCCGCTGATCCTCTGTGAATACGCACATGCGATGGGAAATAGCCTCGGCGGTTTTCATACCTACTGGCAGGCATTCCGTCAGTATCCGCGCTTGCAGGGCGGCTTTGTCTGGGACTGGGTCGATCAGTCCCTGCTAAAACGGGAGGCTGACGGCCAGCAATGGTTTGCCTACGGCGGGGACTTTGGTGATAAGCCGAACGATCGCCAGTTCTGCATGAACGGTCTGCTGTTTGCCGATCGCACGCCGCACCCCTCGCTGTATGAAGCAAAGCGCGCGCAGCAGTTTTATCAGTTCAGACTCATTGCCCACGCGCCGCTGGTGATTGAGATCGAAAGCGAATATCTGTTTCGCCACAGTGATAATGAACGGCTGCGCTGGCAGGTTTGCGCTGAGGGTGTGGTGCTGGAGCAGGGGGAGCAGGCGCTGGCACTTCTGCCACGGGGAAAATGTCAGCTAACGCTGAACCCGGAGACGCTTCGCCTCCCTGTGCCACCAGGCGGGCCGAGGAAGGGGCAGGTCTGGCTTAACGTTGAGGTGCTACAGCCCCGGGCGACGCCCTGGTCAGAGGCAGGGCACAGCGTAGCGCGTGAGCAGTGGCGGCTGCCCGTGGCCCACTCTGTCGCTCGTCTGCCGGATAGACGGGGCGTGGAAGGGCCGGTGCTGTCGCTCACCGATGCGTGCATTGTGGTGACTTATCAGGATCAGCGCTGGGAGTTCGACCGCCTGCGCGGTGAGCTTACCCAGTGGTGGAAAGCGGATCGCCCGGCCTTTATTACCCCGCTGCGCGATAACTTTATCCGGGCCGCGATCGATAATGATATCGGCATCAGCGAGGTCGATCGTATCGATCCTGGGGCGTGGTCCGAACGCTGGAAGGCCGCCGGGTATTGGGAGATGCAGGCGGCGCTGCTGAGCTGTAGCGCCGACAGGCTTCAGGACGAGGTGATTGTCCGCACTGAACACGCGTGGAAACACCGGGAAAACACGCTGTTTGTCAGCCGCAAATGCTGGCGTATCGACCGCCTCGGCGAGCTGCATATCGCCGTGGACGTAGAGGTGACCTTCGGCGTGCCTTATCCACCGCGCATTGGCCTAAGCTGCCAGCTTGCGCGGCATGGAGAGCAGGAAAAGCAGGAAGATTGGATGGAGCCGGGAGGGCAGGTGGAGTGGCTGGGCAGAGGCCCGCATGAAAACTATCCCGATCGCCAGCTCGCTGCCGACTGGGGCCTGTGGCGGCAGCCGCTGGATAACATGCATACGCCGTATGTTCGCCCCTGTGAAAACGGCCTGCGCTGCGACACCCGGATGCTGCGCTTTGGGGCGCATCGGCTGAGCGGCCATTTCCACTTCAATATTGGCCGCTTCAGCCCCCGGCAGCTGGATATCACCACGCACCGGCATCTGCTCACACCCGAGGAGGGGTACTGGCTGAATATTGATGGTTTTCATATGGGCGTCGGCGGGGATGACTCCTGGAGCCCCAGCGTAGCCCCGGCGTTTCTGCTTAAGGAGAGCGGTTATCGCTATCAGTTTAGCTGGCGACGGGACGATGCCGAACCTGTTTAAGTACGGCCAGCCGAATGCATATCTATTATTCCGCCATAATGCTGGCGGCCAGCTGGGCGCTGCTGGGGGTATTGCCAATCAGTTCGGTCAGCAAATTATTCACCCCGTCGCTCATGGCGGTGAAGTGGGTATGCGGCGAGCGCGTGATAACAATAAATACCCCGACGCTGTACTGCGGCACCATGGCTATATAGGTAATAAAGCCGCCGCCGCCGCCGGTTTTCTGGATAATGCCCGGCCTGCCATCTTCAGGAGCCATATAGACCCAGCCCATGCCGAGCGCAGTGGCTTTACCCGGTACGTCCATACCCTCGACTTTCGCCAGCTGGCTGCGCTGATAAATCATGGTCTGGATGCGATCCGCCTGTGCGGTGCGCGGGCTGAGATCGGAAGAGAGGAACTGCTGCATCCAGCGGCCCATATCGTCCGGGGTAGAGTAAATACCGCCGCTGCCGATGGCCGCCAGGGTATTGATACAGGGGCTGGCGCCTTTTTCTGCCACCATCAGCCTGCGGCACTGTTCCGGGGAGGGCGTAAAGGTGGTGTCTTTCATCCCCAGCGGACGGGTGATCTCGCGCTGAAGCAGGGTCGGGTAGGGAACGCCCGCTGCCCGGGAGAGAGCATCGCCCAGTAGATCAAACCCCAGGTTGGAGTAGGATGCCTGCGTGCCGGGAGCCGCTTTTAACTGTGCGCTGTTGAGCCAGTGCCAGCGCTGGCTGTAGGTGGGCCAGACAAACACCGGACGATTGGCCTTACCGCCTGGCTGTTCGCGCGGCAGACCGCTGGTATGGGTGGCAAGGTTAATCAGATGGATAGTTTGTCCGGCACCAAAGGGCACATGGCTGCCGGCGGGCGCGTATTTACTGAGCGGATCGTTAAGCCGTACCACTCCCTGTTCGGAAAGCTTTACCAGCAGTTCACTGGTCATCAGCTTGGTCAGCGAAGCGATGCGAATAACCGAATCTTTTTGCGGGCGCACGCTGCTGCCGGGCCGAATGGCCCCCTTACTGGCAAACACCCGCTGATTGGCATCAATCGCCACCATCGCCATGCCGGTGGCTTTGGTATTATAGAAAATATTATCAGCGTAGCGGTCTACAATGCGGGAGGCCAGCAGCGGATCGGGCGCGGGGCCTGCCGCCAGGCTGTAAAGAGGAAGTGCGGTAGCGGCAAGCGCCAGCAGTCGGTGAATCAGATATTTCAACGTGCGTACATCCATCAGAATCAGCCTGTGAGGGCTCATAGTCTAATCTGTTTTGCATCGGCATAAAAAGATATATGGCCTCTTTTTTAGCAAAATGAGTACCGATATTAATGAATGTTAAACGCGGGGGAAGTGCCAATGCTTCCGCCCGCTATGACGATTAAAACACCTGCGGTTTACGCCCTGGCGGTGTAATGCGTATCGGCCAGTTTGAAGATACTGATAGCCTGGGAGAGCTGTACGGCCTGTTCCTGTAGTGAATGGGCCGCCGAAGCAGACTCCTGCACCAGCGAGGCGTTCTGCTGGGTCACCTGATCCATTTGGGTGATGGCCATATTGATCTCATCAATGCCGGTGCTCTGTTCATTGCTGGCAATCGAGATTTCACCCATGATTTCCGTCACGCTTTTCACGCTGGCCAGCACTTCCTGCATGGTTGAGCCCGCTTTGGCAACCTGCTTGCCGCCTTCATCTACTTTTGAAACCGAGTCCTCAATCAGCTGGGCGATCTCTTTTGCTGCCGACGCCGACCGCTGTGCCAGGCTGCGCACCTCTGCCGCTACCACGGCAAAACCGCGACCCTGTTCGCCCGCGCGGGCCGCTTCCACCGCCGCATTGAGCGCCAGGATATTGGTCTGGAAAGCAATGCCATCAATGACGCTGATGATATCGACGATTTTCCGCGATGAGCCATTAATCATATCCATGGTGGTGACCACCTGATTAACCGCTGCGCCGCTTTGCACCGCTACGCGTGAGGCCTGAGCCGCCAGCTCATTCGCCTGGCGGGCGTTGTCCGCGTTCTGCTTAACGGTTGAAGTCATCTGCTCCATCGCCGAGGCCGTCTCTTCCAGCGAGCTGGCCTGCTGCTCGGTGCGGGAGGAGAGATCCATATTACCGTTGGAGATCTCGCTGGAGGCGGTAGCAATCAGGTCCGTGCCGTTGCGCACTTCCGTCACGATGCGCAGCAGATTATCGTTCATGTTTTTCAGCGCCATCATCAGCTGACCGGTTTCATCGCGTGAGGCGGCCTTGAACACCGTACGCAGATCGCCAGCTGCAACATTTTCCGCCACCTTTACCGCATCACGCAGCGGCAGCACGATAGAACGGGTCAGGACATAACCGAGGATCATCGCCGCAATAACCGCGATGCAGGAGAAAATCAGGGTAATGGTAATTGCCATTGAACCTTCGGAGAGGGCAATGGTGCCTTCACCCTGTAGCTGCTGCGACTGGGACTGGGCAAATTTTTGCGCCAGTTCCAGATAGGTATTCTGTACCGAGGTGATTTTTAACAGCACATACTCTGCCGCTGCATCCTGATTGCCACTCTTTATTAGCGTAATCAGCGCGGCTTTAGACTGTTCAAACGTGGCGGCGGCTTCCTGTACCGCCTGGATTTTTTTCTTTCCTCCCGGCGTGACCTGAATTTTAACCAGGCCTTCGATCGCTTCGTTGGTTCTCCGGGTGGCATTATCAAGCTGGGTAAAGCGTTTTACGTTGAACTGTGGCCGGGTGGTATCAATCACCATACCGCGCAGATATTTAATCTGTTCGTTGACCCCATCGCGCACGTCAAACGCCAGTCGGACTTTGATATAGCGATCGTTAACAATACTTTCGACCGCTTTATTAATATTGCCAATTTTTACCGTAGCAGTAACGCTCACAATTATTAAAAGCATCACAATAAGACTAAAGGCTCCGCCGAGGCGAGCTCCGACTTTCATATTGCTGAATAGTGCCATGACGTTGTTCCCTATCGAAACTAAAAGGTTATCAATACCAAAAGGTTGGGTTCGGCAGGGCGCGATCATCAGCAAGTGATGCAGGGATTATCATTCTTCTCACGCCCAGGCCTTCTACATCGGCATAACATCAGAAAACTTCACCATAATCTCGTCCTGGCGGAGGTCGTCAGGTCTGGGGACTGGGTTCAATCTGCAGGCTGACCAGGCCGATGCCCAGCTTGCGGGCTGCAAAACCATCCACCGCGCCTTCCGTTGTCTCTTCGGGCGTAGGAGCCAGGATCTCAAGGGTGCGGGCCTGGGAGGGATTACTGAAATGCAGCTGTATGCGGGTGTCGCGGGTGCCCAGCGTCACCTGCTGCGATACCCCGCCGACCCGGAGGGTAAAGGGCTGACGGGCATTGGCACCAAAAGCCCGCGCGGTCAGCGTCAGCGTGAACTCAGCAGGCAAGGGAGTCAGATACTCAATGCTGACTGCGGGCATGAGGTTAGCATCGGACCAGCGTCCGCCCCAGGGTTCGATATAGGAGAGCCCCGTGACCTTCAGCACCTGCTTTGGCAGCCCCGGCAGAGCAAACAGGATGCGGTCTGAGGTATATTTCAGCGCATCATCAGCGATGCGCAGGCGGGTCACCGCCTGCTGATAGCGCGCGTCACTGCTGTTGCCCACGCCGCGGAAAGCGACCTTGCCCAGCGTTGAGCCGGAGGCGATTTGGGCTATCTCAGGGGGCGAACTTAAGGTGCCGTCCGCCACGCACAGACGGGTATTCAGCTCCAGCTTCTCGTCCCAGACGTCTCCCATTTTGTAGCAGCGGTCTACCCAGACAAATTTCTCATCCGGGGCGAATGCGGCAAGTTGCTGTTTAAGCGGCGTGGCCAGGTAAACGTCAAATTTTGGCTCAATTTTATCGGCTTTTACCGAGAGCAGCAGCGGCAGCTTGAAGTGTACGCCGGAGAAGCTAAAGGTATTTTTATCGGTATCAATTCTGTAATCCGAGATAGCCCGCGGGAAATTCCACAGCTTAATGACGTCCGGTTTCCACTGATTTATTTTTTCCTTCACGTTCAGATAAACGGCTGAGAGGGACGTTGACGAGAGGCTGCTGCGCCCCAGGCCTATATAGTTATCACCGCCCATCGCATCCAGCACGGTGGCACCATTATCCAGCGTGCTGCGCTTCACCGTTATGGTTTTGCCGGTGGTCTCGCTGCCGCGCAGCATAAAGAACAGATCGCTACGGGGATGCTGGTTGAGGTATTTAAAGGCGGTATTGTTCATTGCCAGGTGATCCGAGCTGACCACAATAATTGTATTTTTGAAATAAGGGGTCGCCTGGATGCGGGCGATTAACCGGGCAATATGTTCCTGACTACAGGCCACGGCGGCGAAGGACCTGTTGGCTTTTCCCTCCCACGGGTAGCTCTTACGCTGGCAGCTACGGGAAATAAAGCCGTCAGGATGGTGCGTGTCCACCGTCAGAGCAAACAGCGAAAAGGGCTGGTTTTGCTTCGCCAGCGCCAGGTACTTGTCGAACACCACATCCATCAGCGTGTCGTCATACCAGCCCCAGTCGTTGCGGTAGCGGGCATCGCTGACCACGCTTTTCAGTTCGTCAAAGCCATAAAGATGATCGAAGCCGTGGGAGGAGAGGAACAGATCCTTACCGGCAAAGCTCAGGCTGGCACCCTGGTAGAAATAGTTCTGGTAGCCGGAGGCTTTGAGAATATCGCCCAGGCAGACGTTTTGCGGATAAAAGGTTGAGAGCGCGCTGGAGGCGTTGCCGTCAAAGGGGGCAAACAGCGGAATGCCACACTGCGAGGCCACCATACCAGCAATGGTGTATTCGGTGCCGGGAAGCTGCGCGGTGTTACTGAAATCAACGGCGCTGTTTTTTATGCGGCTCAGCTCCGGGGCCAGCCCGGGAAACGCCTTTTCATCCAGGTAGGTGCGCTCCAGGCTCTCGGCATAGATGTAGACCAGATTGGGTTTGCTGCCGCTGATGCGCGTATGCGGAACTTTATACCAGGCGTAAAAATCGGCGCTGCTTTTGCCCGCCTGTGACTTGATCAGGCTGGAAACCTGCTGATACGCCGGGGTGGTTTGAATTGAAGCCAGCGCCAGGATAACGGCCAGCAGGCTGTACAGCAGGCTGTGGCGATGCCCCTTTCGCAGGCGTAGTACCCATAATAAAACGAGAAACAGGCCTGCCAGGCCCGCAATCAGCCCGACGGCGGGCAGAACGTATTTGCTGATGCCCGCCCCGCTCAGGCTGCTGGTAATGGTGTAGATCACCGCATCATTAATGCCTTCACCCGTAAAGTAGTTACTTGCCACCAGTGAGGCATTAAGAATGATATAGATGCCCAGCAACAAGGCAATCACCGACAGCCAGATTCTGTTTCTGCCGCCTTTCCACGCATAGAGCGCGACAGAAGCAATAAAGAGTATCAGTGAAACCATTTCTGAACTCATGGGCGGTGGGTATCCTTAACTGGCGCGATCGACGCCTGATGCTGTGGAAAGTGGGTAAGTGGCAGGTCCTGGCGTAATTTAGCGCAGCGAAATATCCCTGGCAATACGCCCTCTGCGGGGGGAAAAGCGTCAGATACCCCGGCTGATGGTTTATTGTTTAGGCTTCGTTTAACTTAGCGGGTTTGTCGGGCGGGCGGGCTTAACATTAAGGCATCAGAAAAGGAGAGTTTCGCGCATAAAATAGTATTAAAATCAATTAACTAATACCTTTCCACAAATAGGGTAGTCTGGATAAGTTAAAGAAATATTATGAAATATTCTACCGACATAAAAGCAAAGAAGATGCCAAAAATCAGATTTACTTCACATCCTTAGGAGGCGATGACAAAACCTTGCGTTTTTGACACAAAATGTTCAGAGGTATGTGCAAATGATTCTGTTGACACATTTACTTAACATTTTAAGCTAATTAAATCGCCTGACAGGTCGTTTATGTCCATTAGCTGTAACACTTCTCACGCTACTATCTTCGGCGGATTGGTTTGGTAATATTTCACAGGGCTACATAATGTTAATAAACATGCGCGTTTTAACCCGAGCCATTGCGCTGGGGCTGGCAGTTGGCAGTGCATCTTTTGCGGCACACGCAGAAATAACCCTTATTAAGCAGGATCCGAAGGCGGGTGACCCACTCAGCCGTCTGAACTTTACCGTTGGCGGCAGTATCCGTCCACAGTTCAACAACCTGACCGGTGACGACGGTAAAAACGCTTACAAGCGTAACGGCTTTGACGGCGGCACACGTTTTCGCTTCCTGGCCGATTACTATCTGTTTGATGATATCAGCTGGGTAGGCTATTACGAACTGGGTGTGAATATTCCGGCGGTATTTGACTGGGATAACCACCATGCCGACGGCGCACACGATACCAGCCGTCGTATGCTTTATACCGGTTTCCAGAGCAAAACCTGGGGTAAACTGACTTTCGGCCAGCAGAACAGCGTCTATTACGACGTAGTAGGTTCTAAAACCGACGTCTGGGATTACGATATGCTCGCTCAGGCACCTGGCAACGGTATTAACGGCGACTACGATGGTTCGTACCGCTCACGTAAGATGCTGAAATATAAAAATACCTATGGCGCAGCGGATGTCTATGCCTCTTATCTGTTCGCCGATAACGAGTATCTGCCGGGCAACGGCCTGCGCTATAAGCGTCAGGGCGGCGGCTCGCTGGGCGTGGATTATCACCTGACGAAAGATGTGACCTGGGGCGCGGCATGGAACTATACCGATGCCGAAATGCGTAACCCAGCGAACAACGGGTCAAAATCCTATAACCAGAATATTTACGGCACCTCCATCAGCTGGAAGCCGGATAGCTGGACCTTCTCGTTTGGCGGCGGTTACTACCAGAACTTCCTGACCACCCATAAAAAGGATGTGAACAACTACTTCGCCGGTGACGCGTGGGGTATTGAATACATGGCGGGTTATACCATTCCGGTGGGCCAGTATGGTCTGAAGACCTTTATGCCTTACGTGATGGGCGACCGCCTGGAGTACGTTAACGATCGCGACTATCTACGCATCGACAACGGCGTTGGCGTCACCTTCCAGCTGGATTACGGCTTCCGTGTTGACTACGAACACGTATTCACCTCCAGCACCGACAACCTGGGTGATATGAACCTGGTACGCCTGCGCTACGACTTCTAAGCGCTTTTTACGTCCTCCGGCCCGCCCTGGAGGACATTTATGCCAGCCATCACAACCAAAACCTCAGGCTACCTCGCTGCTGGCGGGATCACAGCTCGCCGGTGACGTACTGCGCGTTGCCGTTGCCGAAGCTCCAGTCCCCTTTGGCATTGGTGATAAAGCTGATCATCACGTCGCTTCCGGCAATACCGCAGCTCTCCTGCAATTCGCGATACAGCTCCTTCATAAAAAACTGCTTCTGTTCGTCGCTGCGTGGGCTGGTAAAGACTCTGACCATCACCAGATTGTCGGTGCGCGTCAGGCCAAGGCCCGTATCCTCAAAAACCATCTGGTAAGCTTTGTTCTCGTGAACAATCTGGTAGCGATCGCGCGCGGGGACCTGAAAGGCGGTTAATACGGCGCGGTGGGCCGCATCCAGCAGCGTTTTCATCTCAGATTCGGAGCGACCCTGAATCACATCAAATTGAAGTAAAGGCATAAATTCCCCTTAGCAGCGTTAAAAAGTAGGATTGTCGGTTAGTCATCAAGCCCGTATTTAGGGCCGTTCCGGCCGGTAAAAAACGCGATTGTTAAAAAGATTATTTTCTCCGATGAACAATAGCAATAAAAACGCTAATTTAGAACGTTATTCATGAACAAAACTGTTCTTTGAAAGGTGAGTAGTCATAAGCCAGCCTCCGGCATGACAACAGGAGTGGCATTCCGGGCTTTAGCGTGGGTATCGCACAGTGAGTACCTTGTTTAAAGCACTCTACATCCTGCTACTGAAAATACGCTCATGTGGATACCGGTAAACACAGGGGCATTTATACCGAAATATGGTGTTCACAAAACATAGATAATCGTTTGTATTTATTACTAATGTCACAGCAATTTTACCCTTAAGGTCTTACATGAAAGATAGAAAATAAAAAGCGCTAAGCCAAATTATTTCCAACGAAAATCATATGATGAGTTTTTTCTTAAGAGATACGATATCATTAAATATTGCGTGGGCAATTTGGAGGGAGGTTACCAGCGGGTTGTGAAACAAAATTAATGTTATCATTAATGGGTTTGATATGGACACTTCCCCTATCGAAATATATTTATATTATAAAATATAAACTTTGAAGGTGGGCGAAGGCTCTTGCTGGAAAATCGAGCTGTAAATGGTTACGGTGAAATAATAATGCTATTAATAAAGTATGACATATTTTCCTGGCTGGCCATATAAAATATGCAAGGATGCTGCATTTTGAAAGAAATGACCTATTTATTAAAATATCTCCTGGAGATAGCAGGTAATATTAACGATTCATTTTTATGGCGATCATCCGAATGAGGGTGATACATCATATTTAACACTAAAAACCCAATGCTTACAGAAAGGTAATAATGAATATTGCAGGTGCTCTGGAAAAAAATGCAGTTATACAAAATAGGAGTCCGGAAAACTTCGGGGAAAAGAGAGGGAGGGAAACCAGTAAAGAAGTGTTGGGTCCGATACAGGTAAAAAATTCTGTTTGTAACCTGTCAAAAACACCAAAAAATCCCGAAAAACAGGCTAATGACGTTACAGCTGCCTTAAACGCTGAGCTTACTACCACCCTGGAAAGAATGAAGAAAAACGGTGGTCCAGAGTTGAAGCGTCCGAATTATCGGGACATGACGGAAGTGCAAAGAGAGATTTATGTATCAAGAATAAAATATAATCAATTAGAGAGTGTAAGGAAAATCGCTGACGACAAAGAAGAGGCAAGAGTAGCTGCTGAGCTGGAGGCTCAAGCGAAACAAAAGGCGATTGAAGCCGAGGCTGCGGCTGCGGCTGCGGCTGCGGCGAGCAGAGTACGAGTTCCCCTGAAACTTGACGCGAAGGGCATTCCACTGCCTCCACCGCCGCCACCTCCTGTGGATAAGTTGCCGCAGAAATCACCCACTTCAATCAATGCCCGTGTGCCGGGTAAAAGTAACCCAACTGGGCCAGCAGATAATTTCGTTCAGAAGCAATTGATTGATGAACTCAAAAACAAACTACTGCTAAGGCGAGCCGACGAAGCTAACATTACGGATAAAAACACGACTGCCCCGCTACTGATGACCACAACCGATCAGCCACTTCCTGAATGGAAAAAAGAACTTGCTGAAGGTATATTGTCATATGCCCGTGACGCGGATCTACGTAAAGCTAGAGACGCTAAAGAAGAGGTAAGACTGGCCAGGAGGCTTAAGGAGGAAGAGGAAAAACGCCAGAGTGAAGCGCGACAAAAGGCCGCTGAGGCTGCGAAGGCTGCGAAGGATGTTGAAGTGAGAAACGCACTAATTCAACGGGACGAAAGAGGCGTTCCTTTACCGCCTCCTCTACCAGCTTATAAGTAAAACATACAGTACCAGCAGTTTTACCCACTGGCTTCGGGTGGCCTTTGCAGAACCCAAAGGCGATCGCATTCGCAAAAGAAAACGCTAGTTTCATTTTCCTGTTTTATGAAAAATAAATATCCATTATGATCGCACCCATCATTTGTTCCTAACCGGAGAAATTATGTCTGCCGTTCCCAGTCTGGAGATCCTGCAGGAGCAGGAAAAGCGTGTACGTCTGAATCATTTTGGTTTTGGTAGTGCCTGGACACTCGGACTGGCCATCCGCAACCGGGCCGCCAGTGAAAATATGCCGGTTGCCATTGAGGTGTATGCCTTTGGCCAGGTGCTGTTCAGCGCTGCCTTATCCGGGTCGAGCATAGAAAACATGGAATGGGTCGCCCGCAAGCGCAATACCACCCTGCGCAATGGCCGCGCCTCACTCTATACCGGTCTGCTTAATGAGGCCGCTGGTAAGCGGATGGATGAGATGACGTTTATCGATCAGCAGCGCTACACCGATCACGGCGGCAGCGTGCCTTTACTCCTGGTTGGCGGCGGCATTATCGGGGCCGTTACCGTCAGCGGACTGCCCGCGCATGAGGATCACGCACTGGCGCTGTGGGGTATTGAGCAAATTTTGTAACCTGTTTAAAGGCGACAGACCCGGCTGATGCGCTACCTTTTAATGATGTAAAACCGACATTTAAGGAGCCATTTGTGAAGTCTGACACCCGTTATGGTCTGATTGCCGTTGATAAGCAGGGCAGCAATGTCCTGTTTCTCAACCCTGAAACCTTTGCCGTCGAGCGTGAGCTTAACGCCTTCCCGCCCCGTCCACACGAGCTGTTAATCCTGCCGAAACAGCATAAGGCCTATGTCCCGATCTTCGGTGACGGTATTCACGGCGATAATCCTCATCCGGGCCACAAGATCGCGGTAATCGATCTGCGTCAACGCGAGCTGACGGGTTTTATCGACGTTAGTCCACAGGAATCACCGCACACGGCGCGCCTGGGACAGGATGGCTATGTCTATCAGTGCTGTGAAAACAGCGCAGCGATTCTGGTCATCGATCCTGAGAGCGATACCATTATCAACAGGATCGCGGTACCGTCGCACAATGCTCATCGCTTAACGATCCTCCCTTCCGGCCAGAAGCTGTTTACCGATAACGAAGAGGATGGGACTATCACCGTGGTTGAGCTGGCAGAGGGACAGGGGAAGGTGATTGAAAATATCGCCATGCCCGGCTCCGTCAACGGTATTGCCGCTTCGCCGGTATCGCCTTATATCGTGGCAACGGATGGCGATTGCCCCCTGCTGCACGTACTGGACGCACAAAGCCACCGTCTATTGCAGACGCTGACCCTTACCGGCCATCAGAAGGCCAGCCAGCTGGTGCGCTTTAGCGAGGATGGTTCGCTGCTGGTGGTCATTGGCGATCAGGAGCCGGTAATCAGCCTGTTTGATGGCAAATTTAATCCGCTGGGGCAGGTCGCGGTGGGGCATAAGCCGATGGATGGCTGCTTCAGCCCGGATAACCGCATGCTGCTGATTGCTAACGAGGATGACGGTACGCTGAGCGTGATAGATATCGCCAGCCTGAAGGTGATCGCCACTCCGTCAGTAGGGAAGGGGTGTGAAGTGCTCAGCTATTTTCGTTTACCTGACTGAGAGAGAGAATGAGCGACATCACGGAGCACGACATCACCGATATTCTGGCTTCCGGCTTGAGGGTAGTCTTCTGCGGTATCAATCCCGGCAAGTCGTCGGCGCATAAAGGCTTCCATTTTGCCCACGGCGGAAATCGCTTCTGGAAAACGATCTGGCAGGCTGGGTTTACTCCGGTGCAGCTGAAACCGGAGGAGGAGCATAAGCTGCTGGAGAGCCGCTGTGGCATTACCATGCTGGTTGAGCGACCCACCCGGGAAGCCACGGAGCTATCCCGCCTGGAGCTGCGTGACGGGGGCCTTGCGCTGCAGGAGAAAATCGCTCACTTCCAGCCGGACGCGCTGGCCGTGCTGGGTAAGCAGGCCTGGCAACAGGCGTCTGGCGTCAGTAAGGTCGCGTGGGGCCGACAGCCGCACCGTATGGGCGTGACGGAGGTCTGGGTGCTGCCCAATCCCAGCGGCTTGAATCGCGCCTCACAGGATGAGCTGTCGGCCGCCTACCGCGAGCTGGAGCGTTCACTGGCTGAACGGGGCCTGTGAGCAAATGCAGCCATAAAATAGCCCCTGCCGGGAGGCAGAGGCTTTTTTAGCGGCTTAACGACAATTAATCGTCGGGGAAGCTGCGCAGCACTTTTGCCCTCACGCGCCGTGAATACGTTGGTTCACGACCCAAATCCGGCATAAATGTTTTTTGAGTGGGGGTGATACTTTTTCGGGAATTGTATGCGAAACCCCTGTTGTCCGAACAGGTTAACACGGCTTACCCTAAATCCATCGCCACCTGGGGAAACCGATATCAATGGACATGATGCTTAAAACAGCGGCTCGGCCTTCTGGCTATGAAAACTTCATAAAGGATTAAAAGCCAAGCTTTTCACAAAGTTCAATTATTTTTAGCTGAATATCAGGGGATCCACATTTCTTATAAATGTTGTTCTCAGCTTTATTTATTAGAACCAAACGGCATAATATGTCAAAAAGCTTATTCAAATAAAAAAAACCAATTTTTGTATTGTCTACGCTCTCAGCGAGGTCTTTATTATAAATTATTGTTATATCGCGTGGTGATTTTTTTATTATTGAAAATAAATTATATCTATCAAAGATATAACCCACCCCCCTGATATTTGATATTAAATCAAATACACCTATTTTTTTTAGCTTCTTCCTTAAGCTAAAAATCAATTGGAACAAATTATCCTCAAGATTACACTTTTTATCCCACAGGGTGGAAGTGATTGATTCATGTGTCAAGCATTTGGATTTATTGTCAATGAAAATCAGCAGTAATGCCATTTCTTTATTTGTTAGATCGGTGGATAATCCATATTTACAAATAAATGATTTATTTTCTAATTTTATCTCAAACATAACATCTCCCTGTTATTTTGTATCATATGACATGATAAAGAAGAAAAAATTTCACGCATCCACGCGTCAAATTTAAATTTTGAGGAGGAAGTATCTTCTCCGGTTAAGCTTTGCTTAGTTCGTAAGTCATATATCAACAGGTGACATTTTTATCGAGTTAAAATTTTACTTCCACACCTAAAGTGTTATATTTTATTAAAAATTATTTCTAAGATTCTTGTTTTACATTAAATTTGATCCCATGCGTGTTTTTAAAAAAGGAAGTGACAACATGTAAATTATTAGTGTTTTTTATGTAAATGAATTTATTTAACAACAGCATATTCGTACCTCCTGCACTAACAAGGACTAATGTTAGCAGGGGGGAGGCTACGCCCCCGCTAAATTTAAGAAGAGTAACGCTGAACGCCATGTTAACTCCCCTGAAAATAATCTATAAAAATAACATTTAATCTATAGTCAGTAGAATTTTTATCGGAGTAGGCGTTATTGATAATTAATCTATCAGGAGTATTTATTTTGCTGCATGTTGGCTGGAATATTTCCAGATTGGATGCCAATATGACTCAAGCAACTCATCAACAGCTTGTTTCCCCTCGATCATAAAATCAATTTCAGAAAGATAGCCGGGATACATATTATCGGAACCTATGAGATAAAGTTCATCATCTATAATCGTTATTTTTGCATGGTTCCCTGGCGCTGGAGTAACTTTAGGATAGAAAAAACCTGAAGCATGGATAAGGGCCATAGCGGAACTACCAATATTCCCTTTTGATGGTGGTTGCACAGTTAGGGGGGGGCTTTTAAGTGTAGCCGTATACGAATTTTCAGGTGCATCGGGCCATTTATAATTAACACCTTCTAATTGGTGGTTTTTATCAACTTTATCTGTGAAATATAATGGCGCTATCTTTATTCGGGTAAGCGCGCTTGCTATTTTTGCATCAGGATCCGGAATCAGTTCATCTGTTTCAACATCATGAGTCATATAATAACGAAATAAATCCATAGTTCTTTGCGAACCCGATCCAAAAGAGTACTGGTCTCCTGAAGATCCAGCTGATGCATCAAGTGGTGATACTATAACCTGCACTTCTAACTCAGGATTAGCTAACAGAGCTTCAATTAACCAAATACAAACGTGGTGCTCTTTCCAATTATTTTTCCATGCACTGATTAGATCCTGTTGAGACATTCTAATGATTTTTTTAGCCCCTTTAATAAGGGTTTCTTTCATAACTTCTGCTCCAATTTTAAAATCATCATCATTATTAGGACCAGTCCAGTATTTACCTAAACAAAGCACCCTGTCAGCTAATCTATACTCATTAATATTTGCATAAGTACTGTAAGGCTGAGGAAGTTCAAATAAGGGCGCTTTAAAGTCATCTACATTTGCATCTTTGCGATAACTAACATCACCTGTCAGATTATCATGCACAGTAAAGTTTTGATGTAATTTGATAAGGTAATCCCAGCGTTGGTGCAATGTATGATAACCTTTAGTGCCTTGTGCTAATGGATCGGCTATCTGTGATGAGGTTACATCTCTCCAGGTTAATTTATGTGTATCCAGGAAATTTTTAGAGAGTAAATCCCTCCCACAGCGCCAAAGTTCATTAAGGTATAGTTGAGAACCTAATGCGGCTTGACCATGAATGACAGCTGAAATGTCATGTACAGGAGGATAGCTAGTAAACAAATCCATTTTCAAATTGTGACCGCCTGCCAGTGTCTCAGATCCATCAATAGCAATTACTTTTACATGGTTCCAGGTCATTTTGGTATTGTCTTCAGAATCTAATATTTCATCTGAAATTAATTTACTCGTTAATGCGCTGATAATTCCAGCGCCAATACGGGAGAAAATACCAATATAAATTTCTGGGGCAACTTCCCAGTCTTGAGAACGATCCCGAACTAAACGAAGCAATGATGCCTGGAAATCAATCAAGTCATCAGCTGGGAATAGAAGGTCGTAAGGTGTGTTTCCGAATAAAAAGCGGAATTGTACTGGGTGTGTTCTCCCCTTTTTTTGTGACAAACAGACATCCATTGAACGTAAAATTATTTTACCCCATTCAGGATCAGGGCTGTGCAACGAAGTGACATCACAGCGATAAACTGCTTTTTGAATGATTTCCTCAATTGAACGTTCAAAATCATCTTTTCTTTTAATCGATTGATCCATTATTTGTTGATTAAATGGAAGTCCAAAAATATGAGGGGTATCTATCAATCTGATATAGTTAGGAAGCGTAGTCTCGTTATTAAACAGACCAAGCGCGTTCAACTTTACCTTTACGTCTTCAATAAAGCTCATGTTAATTCCCTTAACTTAATGAATATATTATAGAAAATACCAATTAACCCAACTACAACCAGAACGCTCCTGGGTTACAGGGTAATATTGCTCATAGGGAGGATCACCAACCACATCTTCCATGTACAATTTATTCCAGAATAAAATGCCACTACTAGATGCAATACGTCTAACATAAGGTCTAAATGATATTCGACTTGTTCGATAGATTCCTCCTCCCATTACATCAAATAAGTCATGGTATTTTACTATCGCCCTTCGTAACTCTTTAGCTGTATTAGTTACCGCGCAGGGTTCTGAGAAAATGGTACCCCAGTGAGATAAATAAGTTCTGGCCATCAAATAAATTAAATCACCAACATTAGCAACTTTTGATGAATTTTTCGAAGGGTCATATTTACTATCTGTTGTGATGTTTCCTGATACCGTACTATGCCTTCCCCGGCACACATATAAATCATAATGGATAGGCTGAGGTGAAGTACTTCGACCCAAAGGATCGGGTGTTACTACCTTGTCCCCTAAATTCTTCCATTCATTACTAAATGGCCATAATGAATTTGAAGCTTTACAGGATTTTTTTTCCATCATTTTTTCATTTGGATAGGGTACAACTGGCGTGAAGAGATAATCAGATGACAGTTCAATTGATTCATCCCAGGCGTATATCGCTGCATAATGTTTAACATTTGGAGACAATGTCGTAAATGTGCTCCACCAATTACCAGGGCCAGGGACAGGTTCTATTGCAAAAATGTTCACCTGAATATCCTTATTGCCATAACTGTAAATAAACCATGCAGCCATAAGTGCAGCAACTGCACCTCGACTGTGACCGATCATATTGACCACCTTAGCGCCACTGGCTACAGCCTTATTTGCACCATGTAATGCAAGTGCTGAAATGTCTTTTCCTTCCGCTTGTTCAGCTTCAGAAAATTGGTTTCCAGATGCATATTTTTTTACATAATTACTTAGTGAGTCCGGGATTTTTAATGGACCACTCACCAATAAATCCTCACTTTTATCACAAGGGATAGCCCAGTCATTTTCTCCTGAACCTCTAACGCTGACCGCATTATCACTTTCGGTTAATACCCCGTTGATCTCTCTAAATACGCGCACGGGAATATAACCAGATCTTTCTGAGTAAATTCTCTTGTCACTTTTTAAGCGGGACACTTCTCCTTCATCTCTCGTACAGGCTGTTCCAGAAAATGAGAGCGTAAAAACATTATTGATCGCTTTTTTATCATCCATATTACGAATTCTCCATATAATGTTAAATTAACACACTAGTTCCAACTCATTATTCAAATAAAAGATTAGAAGATCACGATAATTAATAATTAAAATTTATTAGCTTGAGCTACCATGGCTGTAAGCGTGACATAAAGGCTATCTCGTAAGTATCCATGTAAACGGCCATTTACTTTTAGAGATCTTACGACAACCTACTATTGTCTCCTGAGGAGATATCTATGCATTAAACCCGCGTAGCAAAACACCAGATCATTGCCGCTCTCAACGCGGTCGAAGCCGGATGGGCAGTGAAGAATGTCTGCCATGAAGCTGCTATTTCCATCGTCAGTTATTGCACTTTGTAAGGCTCAATAGGGTGGAATAGATACATCTGATAAAGGGTGAACTTTTCAGTTATCTGACTGCGCAATTTTTCGAGAGCTTGCGCCAGGCAAGCAGGGCATTATATTGATACCGTGGGTTTCACCGATCATTTTCAACATCCAAACTTCACTACTTAGACGGCAACCTGTTAGCGCATGATGCATGAAACGAGCGTCAAACGGCCTAATCAAAGACATAAAAAAAGCCCCTGCCGGGAGGCAGAGGCTTTTTAGCGAGCTTAATGACAAATTAATCGTCGAGGAAGCTGCGTAGCACTTCGGAGCGGCTTGGATGGCGCAGCTTGCGCAGCGCTTTGGCTTCGATCTGACGAATACGTTCGCGCGTAACGTCAAACTGTTTACCTACCTCTTCCAGCGTGTGGTCGGTATTCATATCAATACCAAAACGCATACGCAGCACCTTCGCCTCGCGCGCTGTCAGCCCTGCCAGCACGTCGTGCGTGGCAGAACGCAGGCTCTCGGACGTCGCGGAGTCCAGCGGCAGCTCCAGCGTGGTATCCTCGATAAAGTCACCCAGATGTGAGTCTTCATCATCACCAATCGGCGTCTCCATGGAGATTGGCTCTTTGGCGATTTTCAGCACCTTACGGATTTTATCTTCCGGCATCAGCATCCGCTCGGCCAGCTCTTCCGGCGTCGGCTCACGACCCATCTCCTGCAGCATCTGGCGAGAAATACGGTTGAGCTTGTTAATCGTCTCAATCATATGCACCGGAATACGGATGGTACGCGCCTGGTCAGCGATGGAGCGGGTGATAGCCTGACGGATCCACCAGGTCGCATAGGTCGAGAATTTATAACCACGGCGATATTCAAACTTATCCACGGCTTTCATCAGACCGATATTCCCCTCCTGGATCAGATCCAGGAACTGCAGGCCACGGTTGGTGTACTTCTTGGCGATAGAGATAACCAGACGCAGGTTAGCCTCAACCATCTCTTTCTTCGCACGACGCGCTTTCGCTTCGCCGATAGACATGCGACGGTTGATGTCCTTCACCTGCTCAATGGTCAGGCCGGTCTCTTCTTCAATCTGCGACAGCTTTTGCAGGCCGCGATGCACGTCTTCAGAGACGTCTTTCAGCTTCTCTGACCAGGGTTTGTTCATCGCCAGGGCCGCTTTGAACCAGGTTTCGCTGGTTTCATTGCCGGTAAACAGGGTGATGAAGTTTTTCTTCGGCATCTTACAGATTTCAACACAGAGCTTCATGATCAGACGTTCCTGCGTACGAACGCGGTCCATCATGGTACGCATGCTGTTCACCAGGAAATCGAACTGCTTCGGCACCAGGCGGAACTGTTTGAAAACGTCTGACAGATTCTGAATTTCAGCAACGGCATCGGCGTGGCTGCGGCCTTTAGCCTTGATTACCGTACGGGCTTTTTCGTACTGAACGCGCAGATCGTTAAACTTCTCGCGCGCCAGTTCCGGGTCGATGCTGTTGTCGTCGTCGGCGCTGTCGTCATCGGACTCTTCATCTTCGTCTTCATCATCGTCACGCTCTGCTTCAGAGAGTTCCGAGCCAACGTGCGTGGCGGTAGGCGCGATATCTGCTTCAGCGTTGGGATCAACAAAGCCGGTAATCATATCCGACAGGCGCGCTTCGCCCGCCTCGACGCGGTCATACTGTTCCAGCAGGTAGGTAATGGCTTCCGGGTATTCAGCAACGGAACACTGGACCTGGTTGATACCGTCTTCGATGCGCTTCGCGATGTCGATTTCGCCTTCGCGCGTCAGCAATTCAACGGTACCCATTTCGCGCATATACATGCGCACCGGGTCTGTCGTCCGGCCGATTTCTGACTCAACGCTGGACAGGACCTGTGCGGCCGCCTCGGCAGCATCTTCATCGGTATCGGAGCTGTTTTCGTTCAGCATCAGATCGTCGGCATCAGGTGCTTCTTCAACAACCTGTATGCCCATGTCGTTGATCATCTGAATGATGTCTTCGATCTGATCGGAGTCGACGATATCTTCCGGCAGATGGTCATTGACCTCGGCATAGGTCAGATAGCCCTGCTCCTTACCACGGGTGACAAGTAGCTTAAGCTGTGACTGCGGGTTTTGCTCCATAAGACGGTATCCACACTTCTGTTAAATTAGATTGGTGTCGGTCGGCTAAGCAGCCAACAATAACAGTGAGGGCGTTGGTTTATTGCCGCTGCCCATCTCGGCGGCTGCCAGGGTCGACCTGGCGGATAATCGGCACTTAAGCCGCTGGATATTTGGTTCGATGCGCTATCACCTGCCATTTTTGGTTCGCGCAGCGGCAAAAACCGGTCGTACCGGGGTACGCTGTGGTTCAGGCGCTGGGCGCACAAAAACTGACGGTGGCGATAACGCCTCTCAATGTTATGTCGGGTGACAGGATCGTCACGCTCAGGAATTCGTTTTTTTAGCAAATTCCTGATTGAGCAGCCAGTATTCGCGCCGCTCGCTGGCATCCAGCCCGTGAGTGCGCTCGCGAGCAATTAAATACTCTAAGCGTCGCTCCAGCGCTGCGTCATACATGCTGGCCAGCGAATCGTTAAACATGGTTTCCACTTCATCGTCCACGATCATGTGGTTCCATGTGGCCAGAGTTTCAAGGCTCTGGCTAAATTTTGTGCCACGGTATAACTCTAGTAGCTGTCCCGTCGTCAGGCCAGGATGAGCGACGCAAGTGCTCACTAACTCGACAAAAAGGGAAAACCCCGGCAGTTCAGAAGATTCCAGCCCTTCCAGGGAAGGCACGGCTGCTGCCAGCTGCGGATTCTGAATCAGCAATCCAATCAGTATACGCATGGTTGTGCGTTTTAGCTGAGGCTGCGGTGGGAGTTTCGACTTCTCGCCCACTCTGGGCATCAACTTTTCCAGCTGACTGTCATCCAGAATGCCCAGTTTGTTTCCCAGCTCCTGACGCAGGTAAATGCGCAGGGTTTCACCCGGCACCTGGCTAATTAGCGGCAGGGCAAGGGTACTCAGCTGGGCGCGACCATCCGGCGATCGTAAATCTACCTGAGGGAGCAGAGTGTCAAATAAGAAAGCGGAGAGCGGCGTTGCCTGCTCCATTCGCGCTTCAAATGCCTCTTTTCCCTCTTTACGGACCAGCGTATCCGGATCTTCACCGTCCGGCAGAAACATAAAGCGTAGCTGACGGCCATCATTCATGTAGGGAAGGGCGGTTTCCAGCGCCCGCCAGGCCGCTTCACGTCCTGCTCTGTCGCCGTCATAGCAGCAGATGACATTATCGGTCGAGCGGAATAGCAGCTGAATATGCTCAGGCGTCGTCGACGTTCCCAGCGATGCCACGGCATAATCAATGCCGAACTGCGCCAGGGCCACCACATCCATATAGCCTTCGACCACTAATAGCTTCGCCGGTTCCGGATGATTTTTGTGGGCTTCATACAGGCCATACAGCTGTCGGCCCTTATGGAAAATATCGGTCTCCGGGGAGTTCAGATATTTTGGCAACGCATCGCCAACGACGCGGCCACCAAAACCGATAACCCGGCCTCGCTTATCATGGATGGGAAACATGATCCGTTCGCGGAAGCGATCGTAGCTGCGGCCCTGATCGTTAGTCACCAGCATCCCGGCGTCGGTAAGCGACTGCCGGTCGTCCTCATTGCGACCGAATCGCTTCAGCGCGTTGTCCCATCCAGCGGGCGCAAAGCCAATAGAGAAGTGCCCGATCACCTCATCGCTCAGACCGCGGCCTGCCAGGTAGTCACGCGCACCCGCGGCGTGACTCTGGGTCAGCGACTGCCGGTAGAACTCATTCAGCCCGGTCATCAACTGATACAGGCTCTGGCGCTGATGGCGCTCCAGCTGGCTCGGGCCACTTCCGCTTTCATACGGAATTTCAAGTCCGTAAAGCGTCGCCAGCTCCTCGATGCTCTCCACGAACTCAAGGCGGTCATAGTTCATCAGAAAGTCGACGGCGTTGCCGTGCGCGCCACAGCCGAAGCAGTGGTAAAACTGTTTCTCGCCGTTTACGGTAAAAGAAGGGGTTTTCTCATTATGGAAGGGACAGCACGCGTGATAGTTCTTACCCTGCTTTTTCAGCTTTACGCGGGCATCAATAAGATCCACGATGTCCGTGCGCGCCAGCAGGTCATTAATGAATACGCGTGGAATGCGTCCAGCCATAAATCCCCTTCACCTTTCAGCTTCCATTGCTTCTGGCCCTTAAACGAGAACAAGCCGCGCATTCCTTTCGGAAAGCACGGCCTTCATAACTACTTACTTGTCTGTGGGGCGTGAGGGCGTAAACCCTCAAAAATTAGTACAGACGAGTGCGGCGTGCGTTTTCGCGAGCCAGTTTCTTCGCGTGGCGTTTAACGGCAGACGCTTTAGCGCGCTTACGTTCGGTCGTTGGTTTTTCATAAAACTCACGACGACGAACTTCAGCCAGAACGCCTGCTTTCTCGCATGAACGCTTGAAGCGACGCAGTGCTACGTCGAAGGGCTCGTTTTCACGTACTTTAATTACCGGCATGTAACTCTCACCTCGATAAATTCGGTTTGCTGCTGGGCTGTAAGCCAGCTCATTTCAAAATGGTGCGGAATTTTACTCCAACACAGGCAGCATTGTAAAGCACCATAGCATTAACTCACCAACAGATGCGCCTGTGCCACTGCCGGTATTTTCAGGCGAATGAGTATACAGGATTCCACGTGGCGCGGCGAAAAAATTTTCGCCTTATGCATCAGTGACAAGGCGAAGCCGGGCGGAAAATTACCGCGAACGGCCAGGCCTTCATGCTACACTGCGCGCCGCAAGAATGAGGTAAAAAAGTCATGCGTGTACTTGGAATTGAAACATCCTGCGATGAAACCGGTATCGCGATTTACGACGATCGGGCCGGACTTCTCGCCAATCAACTTTACAGTCAGGTCAAACTGCATGCCGATTACGGCGGTGTCGTACCTGAGCTGGCTTCGCGCGACCACGTGCGAAAAACCGTGCCGCTTATCCAGGCGGCGCTTAAGGAAGCCGGATTACAGGCGTCAGATATTGATGCGGTAGCCTGGACGGCCGGACCTGGCCTGGTAGGCGCGCTGCTGGTGGGGGCCACAGTAGGTCGTGCGCTGGCCTTCGCCTGGGGTGTTCCGGCTATTCCTGTTCACCACATGGAAGGGCACCTGCTGGCCCCGATGCTGGAAGATAACCCTCCCGCCTTTCCTTTTGTTGCGCTGCTGGTCTCCGGGGGGCATACACAGCTTATCAGCGTTACCGCCATCGGTGAGTATACGCTGCTTGGGGAATCGGTTGATGATGCGGCCGGAGAGGCATTTGATAAAACCGCCAAGCTGCTGGGTCTGGATTATCCCGGTGGCCCGATGCTGTCGAAAATGGCCCAGCAGGGTATTGAGAAGCGCTTTGTCTTCCCCCGTCCGATGACCGATAGGCCAGGTCTGGATTTCAGCTTTTCTGGCCTGAAAACGTTCGCGGCGAATACCATTCGCGGTAACAGCGACGACGATCAGACGCGCGCTGATATCGCCCGCGCCTTTGAAGATGCGGTTGTCGATACGCTGGCGATCAAATGTAAGCGCGCGCTGGAGCAGACCGGGTTCAAACGGCTGGTTATCGCCGGGGGCGTCAGTGCGAACCGCACGCTGCGGGCGAAAATGGCCGAAGTGATGAAAGCCCGGGGCGGGGAGGTCTTCTATGCCCGCCCTGAATTCTGTACCGACAATGGGGCGATGATAGCCTACGCCGGTATGGTCAGGCTGCGCAGCGGTACGGAGGCGGAACTGGGCGTCACGGTTCGCCCACGTTGGCCGCTGTCCGAGCTGGGTGTAGTTGCTGAGCCGGACTGAGCAGCAGGATAATACACAGCTTTGCCGCGATGCGGAGAGCTGTGTATTAGATGACGCGAGGCGATTGATTGACCTGAAACGGGTGGGTCGCTGCGCCGAAGAGTAAGGCGGGATTAATTACCTAAAATAGCGTTGAAAATTCCACCTACGAAGGGGATCCCACCCAGGACCGATTCAACGGTGCCACCAATATTACCGCCGATACTGGCGCCAATGGAGGTACCCAGCTCGGGGAAGATCTTTTTGATGCTCATCTCACCCAGCAGCGGTACTGAAATGGTGACGCTGCCAGCCAGCTGATAAATCCCGTTACCTACCAGGCCACCCACCGATGCACTGATATTTTTAATAATGCCTGCGCCGCTCACAGCGTTGATATCATTCAGCTCTAACTCTCTCATTATTTTCACTCCCTGAAGGTAGTAACGACGTGTTACTGATAAGGTACGTTACAGTGAGACGTTAACGGAGAGAATAGTAATAAAATGATTTACAGAGCGTCTTAATAAACCCCGGCACTGATGCTATTTGCGTTTTCTCCGCCAGATTTTAGTTTCCTGTCCGCGCCAGAGTCGCTGGATATTGTCATGATGCCGCAGCAGCACCAGGCACGACAGCATCGCAACGGGAAAGGTAAACTGGGGTTTAAACCACCAGACGTAGAAGGGGGCGATTAGCGCGCTGACGATAGCGCCGAGCGATGAATAACCGCTAAGCAGTACGGTAAGCAGCCAGGTGCCGGTCATCAGACCCGTTAAATCCCAGCCGATGGGGGCGATCGCACCGAAAGCGGTCGCCACGCCTTTTCCGCCCTTGAAGCGAAAAAAAATGGGGTAAATGTGCCCAAGGCAGGCGGCGATAGCGGTAAGGCCCAGATATAAAGGCGTGACGCCATAATGCCAGGCAAGCCAGACGGGCAGCATACCTTTAAGAATATCAAAAATCAGCACGGCCGCAGCCGGGACTTTACCGCCAAGCCGCAGCACGTTAGTTGCGCCGGGATTGCCGGAACCATTCTGGCGGGGATCGGGCAATCTGAACAGTCGGCACACCAGAATCGCACTGGAAACAGAGCCGCACAGATAGGCAAAAAGTATCATACCCAGTGCGAATGTATTCAACATACCGTTCCGCCCTCCAGGGGTCGTTTTGTTCTCATCATCCGTGGATAATACGCATAAATAGCCGGAAGTGGTATCCGGCATCCACAAAAACAGAGAGGGTTATTATGGATATTGTATTTATAGACCAACTGTCGGTTATCACCACTATTGGTGTCTATGACTGGGAACAAACTATTCAGCAGAAGCTGGTTTTCGACGTTGAAATGGCATGGGATAACCGCCGGGCGGCGGCCAGCGATGATGTCGATGACTGCCTGAGCTATGCGGATATCTCTGCGGCCATTATTGACCATGTGTCCGCTGGCAAATTTGCGCTGGTTGAGCGCGTAGCAGAAGAGGTCGCCTTACTGCTGCTGACGCGTTTCAGTTCTCCCTGGGTGCGGATAAAACTGAGCAAGCCCGGCGCGGTGGCACAGGCCGCACAGGTGGGCGTGGTGATTGAGCGCGGGACTAATCCTAAATAAGTGCAATATGATTGCCATCATGATGAAACCCCCCCACATTATGGTCTGTTTTGACGTTGGCCCGATTTTGCACGGGTACAATTTGGCGGCAGCCTCGGGCAGCCGCCTTTTTAATGATTTTGATACGGACAGGGGTAGTAATTGATGGCAGATATTCATCAGCTATGGGTGGCAGCAATACTTGGCATTGTTGAGGGCCTGACGGAGTTTCTTCCCGTCTCTTCCACCGGGCACATGATCATTGTCGGTCATCTGTTGGGTTTTGAAGGGGATAAAGCAGACACCTTTGAGGTCGTCATCCAGCTCGGCTCAATTTTAGCGGTTGTTGTCATGTTCTGGCGTCGTCTGTTTGGCCTTATCGGCATCCATTTCGGCAATGTGCCGCATGAGGGCACGGGAAAAGGGCATCTTACGCTGATTCATATACTTCTGGGAATGGCACCTGCCGTGGTGGTAGGCCTGCTCTTACACGACGCCATCAAGACGTTGTTTAACCCGGTCAATGTGATGTATGCCCTGGTGGTTGGCGGCGTGCTATTGCTCGCGGCGGAATACCTTAAGCCTAAACAGCCCAGGGCAGTGGGCCTGGATGACGTCACCTACCGTCAGGCTTTCGTCATTGGCTGCTTTCAGTGCCTGGCGCTCTGGCCGGGTTTCTCACGTTCAGGCGCGACCATCTCTGGCGGGATGTTAATGGGGGTAAGCCGCTATGCTGCTTCCGAGTTCTCGTTCATTCTGGCCGTGCCGATGATGATGGGCGCCACGGTACTGGATCTCTATAAAAGCGTGGGCTTCCTGACGATGGGTGACATGCCGATGTTTGCCGTCGGTTTTCTTACCGCTTTTGTGGTGGCGCTGATTGCGATCAAAGTCTTCCTGAAGCTGATTCAGAATATCTCCTTCGTCCCGTTCGCAATCTACCGTTTTATTATTGCGGCTGCGGTATATATGATCTTCGTCTGATAGCCCGAAGAGGCGATGAAGCCGGGCCTAATGGCCCGGTTTTCCTAAGCGTCATTCTCCGCTTTCCAGCGCTCAAGCGCGACAATCCTGCGCTTCGTCAGCGCTTCCCGAATTTCACTTCCTTTAAACCCCGCCGCAACGACCTCTTTTGTGGACACGGCCAGCGCGACGTTAAACGCCTCGCGCAGATAGCATCCCTGCGGATACGCATTCTGTTCAAAACCGGTGCGCCCACGGGCGTCCGCTTCGCTGGTCAACGCTATCTGGTCAATACGCTGTGGCTTGCGCCAGGCATCAATCCGGTCAAACAGCGCCACTAACGCCTCTGCCGGCTGCCGCTCAATGGTATGCACCACATCATGAAACTCCGTAACCAGCAGCGCCAGGTCGCGCAGGTGGTTTGGCACCCGTAAACGCTGACAGAGTGCGCTAACCAAAGGGACGCCAGCGGCACCGTGTCCATGGTGGCTGGGCCACAATTCGGGGGGCGTCAGCGCCTTACCCACGTCGTGAAACAGCGTGGCAAAGCGGACATCGACCTCGTTGCTGAGCTGTGCGGCAATGGCCAGCGTCATCAGCGTATGCACGCCGGTATCAATTTCGGGATGCCACTTTTTAGGGGCCGGGACGCCATAAAGGTTGTCCAGCTCGGGGAAGAGCACCGCCAGCGCGCCACAGTCACGCAGCACCTGAAAATAGACCTGAGGGGAGGGCGTTTCGAGAGCCTTCTCCGTCTCTTTCCAAACGCGTTCCGGCGTCAGCGTATCCAGCTCACCGCTGGCGGCCATGCTGCGCATCAGCCCGAGCGTTTCTGGCGCGACGGTAAAACCCAGATGGGCAAAGCGCGCAGCAAAGCGCGCAACCCGCAGCACGCGCAGAGGGTCTTCGTTAAAGGCGGCAGAGACATGACGAAGCTGGCGCTGGACAATATCCTGCTGTCCGCCCCAGGGATCGTACAACAACCCGTTTTGATCGCGGGCAATGGCATTAATGGTCAGATCGCGCCGCTGTAAATCCTGCTCCAGCGTCACATCGGGGGCGAAATAGCAGCTAAAACCGGTATAGCCCGCACCGCTTTTTCGCTCAGTTCTGGCCAGCGCATACTCTTCATGCGAGTCAGGATGTAAAAAAACCGGGAAGTCGCGACCGACCTGCTGATAGCCGTTATTGATCATCTCTTCCGGCGAGCCGCCCACTACCACCCAGTCTTTATCAGTAACCGGTAATTCAAGCAGGGCATCGCGCACCGCGCCGCCGACAAGGTAAGTCTCCACTACTGCGCTCCTCGTTGTGTCGTTTCAGGCATCATACGTGAACGCCCGACGTTCTCCCACTACAGGCGGGCAGGCTTACGCGGTATTGGCCCACGACGAAAAGGACATCAATGGATGTCCTTTTCGTCCCGGCGTTCGCTAAGCCTAGTTCATCCAGCGGTCTTTTTTCTTACGGCTGGGGATCATATGCGGCAGCAGCAGGCCAAGCAGCAGGCCGACGCCGGCCACGCCGCCGCCATACATAAACCACTGCATGATAATGGTACGCTGCTTGTCATCGAGCTGAACGTTGGCCGCGCTCACTTTCTTTTGTGCCACCACCAGCTCATTTTTGAGCTTCTGATTCTCATTTTTCAGGTTATTAATGGCACCGTCGCTGCCGGCAACCTTCTTCTGCATTTCGGCGGTCCGCTGATTCCAGCTTCCATCGATATTGGCCAGTTTGTCAGTCAGCTGTTTAACCTGCTGTTCCAGCTGCGGGACGCGTGTGCGAAGGCTGGGCTGTTCGCTAAGCTGCGCAACGGGGATCCAGGTGGTACGGCCCGTTGAGTCGCGAATTTGCGCGTATTTGGTGGCGTCATTGGTTTGCAGCAGCTCCACTTCTTCGCCCGCGTTCAGCGTACCGACCAGGCGATAATCATTGCTGGGGCCACTGCGAACCCAGGTGGAGAGTTCATCAGAAATATAGCGTTTCTCTTCGGCGTGAACGGTAGCGGCAACGCTAAATGTCAGTAAAGTAAGGCCAATTAAGTTAATTTTTTTCATTCGATATCTTTTTTACGTGAATCCGGGAAAAAAGTAATGGCACAGTCTGGAGGCGCCTCGCATAAAGCTGAATGAGAACTTTCCTGGTCTCAGGGCATGGCGAGCCGGGTCGTAAAAGCATAAGAAAGCCGAGACAGCCACGGCAATTCTGCATTACTCTTCACGTTATGACTGACTGAGAAAAACCTCGCTGGCTGCCGTATTTTTACGCGCAGCGTCCATAACAACGGCGAGGCATCATCAGGCGCACATCCATTTACCATGCCGGTAATCATTTGATTAAGAAAATATGACCATCGAAATCGAGTTAAAGTTCATCGCCACACCTGCTGCTGCTGAAAATCTGCCTGGCCGGCTTGCCGCCTGGCCGCATCAGCACAGTGCGCCACAAAAGCTGACCAATATCTATTTCGAAACTGAAAGCAGCCAGCTGCGCCGCTGGGATATGGGACTGCGCATTCGCGGCTTCGGCGACAGCTATGAAATGACGCTGAAAACAGCGGGGCAGACCCTTGGCGGCCTCCACCAGCGTCCGGAATACAATGTCGCTCTGGAGAAGCCAGAACTGGACATCGCCCTGTTACCGACGGAGGTCTGGCCCGCAGGGAGCGATCTGGCCACGCTCCAGCAGCAGCTAAAGCCGCTGTTCAGCACCCATTTCGTGCGCGAAAAGTGGGTGGTCACTTATCTGCAAAGCGAGATTGAGGTTGCTTTCGACCTCGGAGAAGTCAGTGCGGGTGACGAGAGCGAAACGCTGAGTGAAATTGAGCTTGAGCTTAAATCTGGTCAGCGTGAGGATCTGCTGGCGTTCGCTGAAGCGCTGTCAACCATTGGTGGGTTGCGTCTCGGCAGCAAAAGTAAAGCAGCGCGCGGCTATGCGCTGGCACAGGGTAAAACTCAGTCTGAACCGCGCCCTATGCCAGTGCTGAAGGTTAAACCGAAAGCAACGGTAGAAGAGGGGATGCGGGCAGCCTTTACGCTGGCGCTCACCCAGTGGCAGTACCACGAAGAGCTTTGGCTGTGCGGCGAAACGGCGGCGCTGCATGAAATTCGTCAGGCGCTGGAAAGCCTGCGTCAGGTCTTCTCTCTGTTCGGCTCGCTGGTGCCGCGTAAGGCGAGTAGCGCGCTGCGTCAGTCGCTTACCGGTCTTGAGGACGCGCTGCTGGAAAAAGACCTCCAGCCGGAGGTTCTCTGCTTTAGTCTCCCCTCATTACAGACCCAGTTAGCACTCACTAACTGGATAGCTACCGAGCGCTGGCGCGGCTTTATTGATAGCAAGTCTGAGGCCAGGCTACAGGGATCCTTTAAGCGCTTCTGCGATATTATGCTGGGCCGCCTCTCCGCCGATCTCAAAGAGACCTTTCACCGCATCCGCCAGTTCAACGAGTATCAGGACAAACTGACCCGCCTGAACCGCCAGCTGCTGGCCGCGCGCCTGCTGGCCGGGGCTTACCCATCTGAAGCGGTCGCTGCGTGGCTGGGAGACTGGCAGCAGCTGGCGCAGGGCATTGAGTCTAATCAGACCGCAAACCTTGATGCATACTGCCGTCAGGCCCTTAAACAACCGGCATTCTGGAAAAACGGTAGCGTCTGACTGCCCGGCTCAGCGCGGCCTGGCATACGTGCACCGATCATTTGTCACATTAGGGAGTGTTTATGCTGCCATTGCCCCACACGTCTCTGCCTTCTTTAATGGCAGCGCAGGCAGGACGTTTACCCGCCTCTCTGGGTGAGCTGACGCTTGCTGAGCAGAGCGTGCTGGCTTTCAGTGATTTTATCTGCGAAAACCTGAGTCGCCATCCGGCGTGGTGGCAGAGGCTGAGGGAGCAGCCTCCGCAGGCAGATGAATGGCAGCATTATCAGGCGTGGCTGGCGGTAAAGCTGGCAGAGGTAGCGGATGAACCCACCCTGATGCGCGAACTGCGGCTTTTTCGTCGCCATATGCTGACCCGTATTGCCTGGATGCAGGCGCTGGCGACCAGCAGCACGGAGGATTCTCTGAAACAGCTGAGCGTTCTGGCTGAGCTGCTGATTGTCGCAGCCAGGGACTGGCTGTGGCAGGCCTGCTGCCGCGAATTCGGCACGCCGGTGAATGCGCAGGGTGAACCGCAGCCGCTGCTGATCCTCGGTATGGGCAAGCTGGGCGGCGGCGAGCTAAACTTCTCCTCTGACATTGATCTGATCTTTACCTGGCCCGAAAACGGGACGACACAGGGCGGTCGACGCGAGCTGGACAACGCCCAGTTTTTCACCCGGCTGGGTCAGCGGCTGATTAAGGTGCTGGACCAGCCCACGGTAGAGGGCTTTGTGTATCGCGTGGATATGCGTCTGCGACCCTTTGGCGACAGTGGGCCTCTGGTGCTGAGCTTTGCCGCGCTGGAGGACTACTACCAGGAGCAGGGACGCGACTGGGAACGCTATGCGATGGTCAAAGTACGGGTGATGGGCGATCGGGATGACCGCTGGAGCCAGGAGCTACAGCAGACGCTGCGTCCCTTCGTTTACCGCCGCTATATCGACTTCAGCGTCATTCAGTCCCTGCGTAATATGAAAAGTATGATTGCCCGTGAGGTGCGGCGTCGCGGTCTGAAAGACAATATTAAGCTGGGCGCGGGCGGTATCAGGGAAATTGAATTTATCGTTCAGGTATTCCAGCTGATCCGCGGTGGACGCGAACGGGCGCTCCAGCGCCGCGCGCTATTGCCTACCCTGCAAACGCTGGGTGAACTGGGGCTGCTTCCTGCCGGACAGGTTGAGCAGCTACATCAGGCATGGCAGTTTCTGCGGCGGCTGGAAAACCTGCTTCAAAGCATCAACGATGAACAGACCCAGACCCTGCCTGTGGACCCACTTAACCAGGCGCGGCTGGCATGGGCGATGGGCGTACCCGACTGGTCCGTTCTCCAGCAGCAGCTGGAACAGCACATGTCTGCGGTACGGGCGATTTTTGACGAGCTGATTGGCGACGATGCGCCTGAGGCAGACAGCAGCAAAGAGGTCGGGGAGTACGGCGTGCTCTGGCAGGATCGGCTGGAGGAGACCGAACTGGCCCCGCTGGTTCCGCATCTGCCCGCGGGTGCGACGGCGGCGTTACTCAAGGCCATCAACGCGTTTCGGCAGGATACGGATAAACGTACCATTGGCCCACGCGGCCGCCAGGCCCTCGATCAGCTGATGCCGCGCCTGCTGGCGGAGGTTTGCCCGCGGGCAGATGCGGCAGCGACTCTTGAACGCCTCACGCCGCTGCTGCTGGGCGTGGTCACCCGCTCGACCTACCTGGAGCTGCTGACGGAATACCCCGGGGCACTGAAGCATCTGATTCGGCTGTGCGCCGCCTCGCCCATGGTGGCCAGCCAGCTTGCCCGCTATCCGCTGCTGCTGGATGAGCTGTTGGATCCGGCTACGCTCTACCAGCCAACGGCTACGGATGCCTACCGTGATGAGCTCCGGCAATATCTGCTGCGTATTCCAGAAGAGGATGAGGAGCAGCAGCTGGAGGCGCTGCGGCAGTTTAAGCAGGCTCAGCTTTTGCGCATTGCGGCGGCGGATATCGCCGAAACGCTGCCGGTGATGAAGGTCAGTGACCACCTGACATGGCTGGCGGAGGCGATCATTGAGCAGGTCGTCATGCAGGCATGGCAGATGATGACGCAGCGCTATGGCCGGCCCTCACATCTTCAGGACGATGGGGCGCGTGGATTTGCCGTCACAGGTTACGGCAAACTGGGCGGCTGGGAGCTGGGCTACAGCTCCGATCTGGATCTGGTTTTTCTGCATGACTGCCCGGTCGAGGCGGTGACGTTGGGGGAGCGCAGCATAGATGGCCGACAGTTTTATCTTCGCCTGGCGCAGCGCATAATGCATCTGTTCAGCACCCGCACCTCCTCCGGTATTCTCTATGAGGTGGATGCCCGACTGCGACCTTCTGGCGCGGCGGGCATGCTGGTCAGCACGCTCGATGCCTTTGATGACTATCAGCGTCAGGAGGCCTGGACCTGGGAGCATCAGGCGCTGGTGCGCGCGCGCATCGTCTTCGGCGATCCGGCCCTGAGCCAGCGCTTTAACGCTATCCGTCGCGGTATTTTGTGCCTGCCACGGGAGCCTGCGGCGCTGCAAAAAGAGGTGCGCGACATGCGTGAAAAGATGTATTCGCACCTCGCCGGTAAGAGCAAAGATCGCTGGGATATCAAAGCTGACAGAGGCGGCATAACGGATATTGAGTTTATTACGCAGTATCTGGTTTTGCGCCATGCGGCTGCGGTGCCCGCGCTGACCCGCTGGTCTGATAACGTGCGGATACTCGAGCTTATGGCCAGCCATGGGCTGATGGAGGAGGATGAGGCCCGGGCATTGACCAGCGCCTATATCACTCTGCGCGATGCACTTCATCACCTGGCGCTGGAGGCAATGCCTGGCCATGTGCTCCCCGAGACGTTCAGCCATGAGAAAGCGGTCGTGCAAGCCAGCTGGCAACGCTGGTTCGGTGAGTGAGTCGCACAACAGAGGTTGGCCCTGAAAGATAAAGGGTCAATGTGCGGGATAACCAGCTTGTGCTATCATCGCGCGCACTATTTTTGACTTATGCCAGGAGTGTCTGGAATGAAAATTACACTGCCCGAGTTCAACCGTGCGGGCGTTCTGGTGGTTGGCGACGTCATGCTGGATCGCTACTGGTATGGCCCTACCAGCCGCATCTCCCCTGAGGCTCCGGTTCCGGTGGTCAAGGTCGATAATATCGAAGAGCGTCCCGGCGGCGCGGCCAACGTGGCAATGAATATTGCATCGCTGGGGGCGGCATCGCGGCTGGTGGGGTTAACCGGCATCGACGATGCCGCACGGGCGCTGAACGCCGCCCTGAGCGGCGTAAATGTGCAGTGTGATTTTGTTCCCGTCTCAACCCACCCGACCATCACCAAGCTGCGTGTGCTTTCGCGTAACCAGCAGCTGATCCGCCTCGATTTCGAAGAGGGCTTTGACGGTATCGATCCCGAGCCACTGCACCAGCGCGTCAGGCAGGCGCTGCCTGGCACCGGTGCACTGGTGTTATCGGACTATGATAAGGGCGCGCTTGCTACCGTCGAAACCATCATCAGCCTCGCCCGTGAGGCGAAAGTGCCAGTGCTGGTGGATCCAAAAGGTACGGACTTTGAGCGCTATCGCGGCGCGACCATCCTGACGCCCAACCTCTCCGAGTTCGAGGCCGTCGTCGGCAAATGTAAAGATGAGGCGGAGATCGTTTCGCGCGGTATGGCACTGATGGAGAAATTCGAACTCTCCGCGCTGCTGGTCACGCGTTCAGAAAATGGCATGACGCTGCTACAGCCGGGTAAAACGCCGTTCCACCTGCCGACGCAGGCGCAGGAAGTCTACGACGTGACGGGCGCGGGCGACACGGTAATCGGCGTGCTGGCCGCGGCGCTGGCGGCAGGAAACACCCTGGAAGAGAGCTGCTTCCTGGCGAATGCGGCAGCTGGCGTGGTGGTAGGCAAACTGGGCACCTCGACCGTTTCACCGGTTGAGCTGGAGAATGCTATCCGCGCCAGGCCGGAATCAGGTTTTGGCGTGATGAGTGAAGAGCAGCTTAAGGAAGCCGTTGCGCTGGCGCGTCGTCGCGGTGAAAAAGTGGTTATGACCAACGGCTGCTTTGATATTCTCCACGCCGGGCACGTCTCCTACCTGGCCAATGCGCGCAAGCTTGGCGACAGGCTGATTGTGGCAGTAAACAGCGATGCATCGACGAAGCGGCTTAAGGGCGAAAGCCGCCCGGTGAATCCACTGGTTAACCGCATGATCGTACTGGGTGCGCTGGAGGCCGTCGACTGGGTAGTGGCTTTTGAAGAGGATACGCCGCAGCGGCTGATTGCCAGCATCCTGCCGGATCTGTTGGTGAAGGGCGGGGATTACAAGCCTGAAGAGATCGCGGGCAGCAAGGAAGTTTGGGCAAACGGCGGCGACGTTCGCGTGCTGAACTTTGAAGACGGCATTTCAACCAGCAATATCATCAGGGCCATCCAGGCTAAAAAATAAGCGCCTCCAGGCGTTGGCCGTCGGTCCGGCAAAAAACCCAGACCAGCGACTGGCTCAGCACCGAAGGTGAATAAGCCGGGGCTGGGGCCGGGGCTGGGGCTGGGGCTGGGGCTGGGGCTGGAACGATCCAGAAAACAAAAAGGCCGATCCTGCGATCGGCCTTTTTGTTTATAGCGGGTCCTGCTGTCAATGTCGCAGTTCCGGCTAGAGATCTTTTGTCTTAGTACTCTCTGGGGCGGTAACTGGAGCGGTAACCGGAGCAGCAGCTGGGGCGGTAGCCGGAGCAGTGGTTGGAGCGGTAACCGGAGTATTGGCTGAAGTGGTAACCGGAGCCGTTGTGGTACCCCGGCTTTCCAGCTCGGCGATGCGCTGCTCCAGCGCACTCAGCTTTTCGCGGGTGCGCAACAGCACCTGCGTCTGAACGTCAAACTCTTCGCGATTGACTAAATCCAGCCGCGTCAGCTGTGACTGCAAGGTCTGGCGGATGCGCTTTTCCACGTCGTCGCCAAACTCGCGGATCCCTTTCGGCATGGATTCATGAACCTGACGGGCGAGTTGTTCAATTTTTTTTGGGTCAATCATGGCGGCTTCCTGATAGCGGCAAAGTTTCTATAAGTGTAATGCTATAACCAGAAAGGATAAACCTGAAAACAGTAAAGCCACAAAATGGATAACTTATTGCCAGTTTTGTTCATTGCCCTGTGGTTTCTTCGGCGTTATATTAGTCTGCGATGTAAATACTATATGCTTATTCTCAGGGCGGGGTGAAATTCCCCACCGGCGGTAAATCGGCTGAGGCCGAAAGCCCGCGAGCGCTTCAGACCAGCCGGTTTGAAGGTCAGCAGATCCGGTGTAATCCCGGAGCCGACGGTTAAAGTCCGGATGGGAGAGAGTAACGTATGCTGTCGGGCCTGCGCCCGTTCTGCCGTTATTTTTTGTCACTGCATGACACTCCTAAGCATGCCCTGGTTCTGGTAACCGATACATTTTATAAGGTTTTATTACCATGAATCAGACGCTACTTTCTGAATTTGGCACGCCTGAACAGCGTGTACAACGCGCCATTGCCGCTCTCAAGGACGGCCGTGGTGTAATGGTGCTGGACGACGAAGATCGTGAAAACGAGGGCGATATGGTTTTCGCTGCCGAAACGATGACCGTTGAGCAAATGGCACTGACCATTCGTCACGGAAGCGGTATTGTTTGCCTCTGCCTGAACGAAGAGCGCCTGCGCCAGCTTGAACTGCCGATGATGGTGGACAACAACACCAGCGCCTACGGTACGGGTTTCACCGTGACGATTGAAGCCGCTGAAGGCGTTACCACCGGCGTTTCCGCCAAAGACCGTATCACCACTATTCGTGCCGCGATTGCTGACGATGCCCGGCCGAGCGATTTAAATCGGCCTGGTCACGTTTTCCCGCTTCGCGCCCGCGACGGCGGGGTGCTGACCCGAGGCGGTCATACCGAGGCCACGCTGGATCTGGTTACACTGGCCGGTTTTAAATCTGCGGGCGTGCTGTGTGAGCTGACGAATGACGACGGCACTATGGCTCATGCGCCGGAAGTGGTGGTATTCGCCAGGCAGCATGATATGCCTGTCGTCACCATCGAAGATCTGGTGGCCTGGCGCCGCAGCCACGAAACGCTGCAGGCAAGCTGACACCCATTGCCGGGTGGGGGCGTAAAGCTCCTGTCCGGCGATTATTTCAAACCCATCGGGTATTCTGCCCGCTGAGTGGGTATCTCAGCGTCCCTTTTGCCACGGGATTCTTTGGCCCTTCAATACGCTTTATTCGTCCCGCCGCACTATCTTCAAATTTCCTGACTAACTTCATCATCCTTATCCGCGTTATTCCCCGCGAGAATGGGCGTAATGTAAGCGTCATTAAGCCGACACGTTTAGGGGATTTATCATGAGTCAGTCACGTATGCCCGCAATTTTCCTTGGCCACGGTAGCCCGATGAATGTGCTGGAAGAGAATATCTATACCGAAACCTGGCACAGACTGGGCGAAACGCTGCCGCGACCGCGGGCGATCATTGCTGTCTCAGCACACTGGTACACGCGCGGCACGGCCGTCACGGCGATGGAAAGACCACGTACCATTCATGATTTTGGCGGCTTCCCGCAGGCGCTGTTTGATACACGCTATCCGGCACCCGGTTCGCCGCAGCTGGCACAGCAAATTGCAGATGCGCTTTCACCGGTTAACGTGCAGATGGACCGGGAGTGGGGGTTAGATCATGGCGCCTGGGGAGTGCTGATCAAAATGTACCCCAATGCCGATATACCGGTCGTACAGCTGAGCGTTGATGGTACCCAGCCGCCAGCCTTTCATTTCGAGCAGGGCCGCAAGCTTGCTGCCCTGCGCGAGCAGGGGGTAATGATTGTCGCCAGCGGTAACGTGGTGCACAATCTGCGAATGGCGCGCTGGCAGGGTGAGGCCGAGGCATATCCCTGGGCGACCTCATTTGATGCGTATGTGCGCGAAAATTTGGCGTGGGAAGGGGCAGCAGCAGCGCATCCGCTGATTAACTTTATGCAGCATGAAGGGGCAGCGCTGTCGAATCCCACACCGGAGCACTATCTGCCGCTGCTGTATGTGCTGGGATCGCGCACGCCAAACGAGGCCGTGTCGATTCCGGTTGAAGGTGTGGTAATGGGATCGCTCAGTATGCTTTCAGTGCAGGTGGGTGGCTAAACCACCTGCTTCTGACGAGTTAATTCTCTGCGGTTAGTCGATAAACGCATGAGGATAAAAGCGGGAGAGATCCTGGGTGATCAGCGCCCGATCCTCTCGCAGGCCAATACCGGCCGGGCGATCGTTCACCAGCCAGCTGCCGATTAGTGTATAGCTGTCGCCAAACTTCGGCAGCGGATGGAACTGCTGAACAATGGTGCCTTCCTCACCGTATGGCCCGTCTACGCGGGCAATTTCCTGTCCGTTTTCAATGATGCGAATGTTGGCCCCCTCGCGAGAAAACAGCGGTTTGACCACGTATTTGTCCATGGCCGGAACCTTGTCTTCGGAAAAATAAGCGGGCAGGAGATTAGGGTGGTTAGGGAACATTTTCCACAGCATCGGCAGCAGCGCTTTATTGGACAGGATGCTTTTCCATGCTGGCTCCAGCCAGCGCACGCCAGCGTCATTCAGCTTGGTAGAAAATACTTCGCGCAGCATAAATTCCCAGGGGTAAAGCTTGAACAGGTTGCCGATAACCTGATCGTTGATATCGGTAAACTGCCCTTTTTCGCCCAGTCCGATTTCATCCATAAACAGAAACTCGCTCGGCAGACCCGCCTCCGTGGCGCAGTCCTGGAGATACTGAACGGTTCCACGATCTTCATCGCTATCACGACAGCAGGCGAAATGTATCCAGCTGAATCCGTGCTGCTGATGCAGGGTCGCAAAGCGTTCAATCAGCTGTTCCTGAAGGCTGTTGAACTGATCGCTGCCGGCAGGCAGTACGCCGCTGGCCAGCTGTTCTTCAAGCCAGATCCACTGGAAAAAAGCGGCTTCGTAAAGCGAAGTCGGCGTGTCCGCATTGTTTTCCAACAGTTTGGCATCGGTGGTGCCGTCCCAGGCCAGATCCAGTCGTGAATAGAGCGACGGCTGACTGTTTTTCCATGACGAACGGACAAAGTCCCAGGTATGCTTAGGAATACGGAATTTGGTCAGCAGTTCTTCGCTGTTTACCACCTTATCCACGACCTGCAAACACATCTGATGCAGCTCGCTGGTAACATCCTCCAGCGTTTCAATTTGCTGCAGGGTAAACTGGTAGTACGCGTCCTCGCACCAGTAGGGTTCACCGTGCATGGTGTGAAAACGGAAACCGTATTCGGTCGCTTTCTCACGCCAGCCGGAACGTTCAGGAATAGAAAGACGCTTCAAGGTATCAGCCTCCAAAAGACCGGCTGGAGCCGGAAGCCGCGCTGCTGCGCTGCATGGAGGACTGTTTAGCCACGCTCTCGCCAAACCCACCGCGGGTCACCGTGCTGGTGGTCGCAGGTTTAGGTGCCAGCGCGCTTTTCGGCACGGTCATGGTACGGCCTGGCGTCGCCGCGCCGAAGCTTTTGCCGCTGGCATCTACAAACTTGCCGTTTGCCGGGCTGTTTGGCGCGCGCGAGGTAAACAGCGGCTGTTTCGCAAAGCCTGCGCCGCCGCCCATCATCCGGCCCATCATATAACCTGCCATCAGCGGCATCCAGAAGCTGCCGCTCTGCTGAGATTCGGCGTTAGTTGTGCCGACGCCCGCCTGAGCAGGTGCCTGCTGACACTGGCCTTCACCAAATTCAGCTACGCAGGCTTCACGGCTGGTATATTTTGGCGCTGTTTTTTCCGCTTCTTTCTTCGCGTCGTTATAGGCCGTTTTGCACTGTTCGCTTTTGCCAGGGTTTGCGCTGGAGCAGTCATCCGCGTTCTGATACAGCGAAACCGTTTCATCGGTCTTTTCACAACCGGCCAGCATAAATACTGCCGTGACCGCAAAGGCCACCGGCGTTAAATGTCGTGCGCTCCAGCTTTTGCGGAAGGAGGCATAATTAATTTTTTTAGTCCGTTTCATCATGTTCTGTCCTGAGCCCAAAGGTAAACCCATAGAATAGGGGAATAGCGGCGAAAAATGAAGCGATGTGGGGAGGGTATAGGGGCTGATTTACATAGCTATACGTTTGATATTGCTGAAATACGCCCACTGGGGGCGTATAAGTGTGTCATAGGGTTAGAAGTAACCCATTTCGTAGCCGTTCTTATATTTTTTATTCCCCGCGCTAATCCAGCCCAGATTGAGGTCAATACCTTCAATATTGAGATTGATATCACGACCCGCGTAAATTGAACTCAGATAATTCCCCATCTGATCGGCATAGATATTAATGTTTTGGCCCGCTATAATTTTCTTCCAGTTATTAAATGCGCCATTAATGTCCAATGACATATTATTGCCAGCAGTCAAAGTATGGTAGTTAGAAAAGGATTTATTGACGGTCAGCTCCAGATCGTCAAAGGCCTGAAATGAGCCCGCCGTACCGGTAATTTTATCAGCAGTAATAAATATTGTACTGTCAGACTTTACGCTACCCCTTTCATTATTCAGGTTATGTACGTTCATAACGATATCTTTCTGGGCAAAGACGGACCCCTGAGTATTATCTATATGCTGCGTGTTTAAGAAGATCCCGCCTTTGCTGAGGAGTCGGCCTTGCTGATTATTCAGCATTTGCGTAGTCAGCTTGAGCGATCCTTCACTAACAATCCCCCCGTTCACACCGATGTTATCTATCCATATACCTAAAGTAGGGCTATACAGAGACATATATCGGTTATCAATTTCTTTTGCAGCGATTGTTACATCGCCACTGGAAGCAATAAGTCCCGCATAGTTCGCCAGTTTATCGGTAGTCATGTCCAGGGCGCCTACTGATATAGCGCCTGAGCTATTTATATAGGAGTGGGTAGCTACTATAGTTGCCTTACCGCCTACCTGAATGGCACCCATTCTGCTGTCTACCTTACGGGCATGTAGAAACAGGTCATTCCCGACGGTAATCCCGCTGGAGTTGAGTGTCATTTCATCAAAACTCAGCGACATATTATTTTTTGAAAACAGCCCGCCCATAAAATTATACAGGCTCTTTGCTTCAACCTGCATATCTCCATCAGTAAGGATTCTTCCTCTTTGATTGTTTATGTTACCGGTAGTTATTTCCAACCCCTTTTCAGATGAGATAAGCGCATTGTTAATATTATCAAGGTTACCGGCAGCAATGGTGATTTTCCCTTTACTGCTAATTTTAGCAGGAAAGATATTGACACCATTTGAAAAAATTTCTTTTCCGGTATTAAAGGAGATATCACCTGAACTTTCGATAGAAGCCCGATTCTCCAGCCGCCCGCTGTTAACCGTCATCTGCGCTTTTGACGAAATTTCGCCTGTGTTTTCGACCGCTTTACCCTGAGTTGCGATCCTCAGCGTGGCACCACTTTTGAGTATGCCGCGATTGTCCAGGTTGCCGTTGGTATCAATTGAGAGACCACCGGCGGTAGAGATAATACCGGTGTTGGTCAGATATCCTCCGGCCGTCAGCGTTAAATCGTTGAGCGTGGTGGCAATGGAACCCGCATTTTTAACGCCAAAACCCTCTTCCGTCGCCATTATCATAATACTTTCCGCCTGAATTCCGCCCAGCGAAGTGATATCTACTGCTACTTTTGAACTTAACCAGCTATTATCCTGGCCCGTTTTAGTGACGGTCAGGGTATTATTGTCAACGCTATTTTTCCCGGTTATGACACGCAGTTTTTTGGCCTTAAGGCTGGCACTGACATTGACCATATTGGCGATAATATCGGTATAAGAAGCGCTATCATTCTTAAGGCCGTTGCCATTGATGAGTACTTTTCCGCCATTCACGGCAAAATGACTTAGCACGCCATTATTAACCTGTGGTGTACCAGTAGTGAGCGTTGCTCGTTCAGTATTGATAAATCCACAGCCACTGCAGGTGATACCCGCCGGATTGGCGATAATCACTTGTGCCCGCTCTCCGGCCACTTCGATCATGCCTTTAAGTTCACTTTTCTTAACAGAGTGTACCTCATTGAGAATGATCGTTGCTGCTTTGCCAGACAGGTTTCCATTTGCCTCGATTAAGCCCGCCAGCTGACTCTGACTGGCTTGTAATCCATTGTTGAGGACGACGCCCTGTTTATCGACATTGAAATCACTGTAAATATTGTGGGACAGTCCAGAGGAAGAAGGCGCATTTATATCAATGACTTGTTGGCCGTTCTGCGTGGTTGTGATGTGCGGTTGACTGGCCTGATTAGGATGGGAAATAACTACCGCGTAGCTAAGTGGCATATAAAAGGGTGTAAAGAAGACGGATAACAGTGCGCTGTTATTTAAAAAAAGGCTCTTGCTTTTTTTTATTTTAAACATAATCATTCCTTTGGTGGTAAATATTTTCTGGTTATGCTTTTCAGTTCAGCCTGATCACAACGGATAAGTCAAATACGGATGAGTGAATCAATATAATGCCAGTTAAATCCTGAGTTAATATAGTAAAAATATTATTTAGTGTTGGAATGTAGTCCTGTGAGTAAAAATAGAGGTGAGAGTAACTCGCACGGACGGAACTCTACTGTTGCGAGATTATTTTGGAATAATATCTACTGTTATTATTTATTGAATGCTATAAACTTTATTCAGAGGTAGGGTAATTTTATCCTACTGTGGTTTTAGCAGACAACAAGGAGTAAGAATGCGTGAGTTAATGGATAGTGAAATTCAGTATGTTAGCGGTGGGTGTGTGAGTGATATTATGAATATCGCTTCCGGTATGGTAAGCGGTTTTATAGATGGCCCCGTCCATTCAGCTCTAAATATTATACCTAATACGATTAGCAGCGTTGTGAAGCTTAGCGCACAGACGCTGACCTTTATGACCAGCAGCTTCTTTAAAGTGGTAGGTCTTCTGACCTTTTGGGCATAACGACCGGAAGCGGCAGGTTAGCAGGTTACCCCTTTCAAACCACGTCTTCCGACGTGGTTTTTTTATTTCACTTAACCAGGCGTGGATCATCCCAGTTTTCATGCGTGTAGGGTGTTAACTTTCTGTATTCATTGATAATATTTACTGCCTGATGATAATCAAGTTCCAGGGTATGGAAACGTTCCAGCAGAAATATTCCCAGAGGTAACGTGAGAGCACAAAGATAGATCAGAGTAAAAGAAAAAACGGCTGCGAATGACGAAATAAGACAGACGAAAATGGTCCAGATACAAACCAATAAACACCAGAAAAGTGCCCGGCTGAACGTGTTACCTTTAGTGATAAAAGGAGACTTACAGGTTGGCGCTTCCAGCTCTTCAAGCATTAATTCCCCGCAGAAAAGATAGCGTTTACTCTTCTTTCCTAGCATAAGCATTAAAACCATAACGATTTCCATCAAAATTATCATTGCGATAATAAACGCTGGCGTCTGGCTGCCATTATCGAGTGTAAAGGCAGGTTTCCTGGCAACAGGTAATACCAGTGCAAGGTTTACCACCAGCATGACGACAGTATCTTCAAAAAGATAACGTTTTATTCCATGCTTTGTTACGGGGTAAGGTTTGAGCCTGCTGAGATGATACAGCGACTGGCGAATATTATTTCGTAATGCATAGCTGTGGCAGAGGTACAGCCAAAAAGGTAAAACGATTATTCCACAAAATGCCAGCCAGTCATTAATAACAGCAGGCGACAGTAATATGCCAATAAGACACATTGCTGCCACAACGGCAAGCGTTGCCAGCAGGCTGCACCAGGGCTTTGTCAGGTAGTATTCGAATTTTATTTCTGGCTGGTCAAATAATGACTTTAGTGCCGCAATGTCTTCGTGCATACGCAGTGAACAAAGCGTATAGATCCAGTAAGCACGCCCCTCACTGGCCATCATCCAGGCAAAGGAGCCGCCAATGGCAGACAGGCCAAAGAACATGTCTGTTAGACCAGCATCAGGGGCGTTCCGTGCCAGTGAGGTGGTTAAGATTAAGGTGGTAATAAAGCATCCAATCAAAAAAAACAGGAGATGGCGTTGGGTAAATTCATAATAAGAGGGGATCATAATTAGCACGGCTCTTTTATCTGGGACAATAATGTGCAACAGTGCATTTTTCTTAAGGGCGTTTTGTTTTCTTCAATAAATGAGAGTAAATATATTTTTGGGCTAATCTCGAAAAAACTCCGCTGACCCTGCTGCTGACAGTTCAGCATGCTTTCCCGCCAGCGGACGGGTTCAACAAGATGTCTGACAAGGTTATCAACGATATTCGCCGTGGCGGTTTCCGCGCGGGCGCTTCGATTCATATAAATCGGAATTTCAGGCGGTTGCAGGGTTAGCAGCGAGAAAAAATCGTGCATCTCCGCAAGGCCTTCAGCCATCAGCGGAGAGTGCCATGCGCCATTCACGCCTAATTTTGCTGGAATATTTCCCCCCGCTGACAGCTGGTGCACAAGGTTTTTTAACGCTGTGGCTTCACCGGAAATAACCTGCCGGTCCGGGGCATTATCACAGGCGATGCTGAGCCTGTCCGTGAGGTTTTGATCCCTGATCAGCTGTTCAAGTTCAGCCCTGCTCACCCCCTGCACATTATACATGGCCCCCTGTGTGATTTTTGCAAGTCGTTGCATTATCGACGCACGGGTGACAATCGCCTTAAACAGCGCCTCAAGCGTGAAAACCCCGGCCAGCCACAGGGCTGAATATTCTCCTGCGCTATGACCCGCACATGCCGTCGCATTAAGCGTATGCTGCTCGCGGATCGCCACAACAGAGGCAACGTTTATTGTCGTCACGGCAATTTGCTGATAATACGTTTGTGTCAGCCGGGCCATGGGGCCTTTGAGGCAGAGTTTACGCACATCAAGGCCAGAAATGTCGCTGGCGCATTCGTACACCGCTTTGGTGGCTGCGGAACGATCGAGGATATTTGCCCCCATACCCACCTGCGCGGTGCCCTGGCCAGCAAACAGCACCATCCAGCCGCAACCCTCATTACCAGTAGTATCGTATTCCTGCATAGTGAACATCCTTTTCACCGAATAAGCTAAATTCACCGGTTGTATTGCCCAGGGCATAATTTGCACCGGCGTACATCTCAAGATTTTCTCTGACCGGGCTGCTGAGCTGAACGCTGGCCAGGCTGCTAAAATCAATGAGGTTTACTGTCAGGGAGGTGCGCCAGTTCATCACCCCCGTTTCACTGCGGTTGCGGCTGCTGAATAGCGTCAGGTAGTGCTTGCCCTGTAGCGCCCCCAGTCGCCCTGTCCTGTCGATTTCAGCCGCCATAATATGGGAATAGTAACGAAAGGCGTCGCGTACCTGGGGGAGCGAGGTTATCCAGTTTGCCGGATGACTAAAACCGTCGGTGGCATAGGCTACATCACGGGATAACTGCTGCCAGGCGCTGCGGGAATAGCCCTGACTCTGACCGTAGTACTCCAGGCCAGATTCAATCTGCTGGCTGCTGGAGTAGCGAACGCCAGCGCTGATTTCGCCGTTTATGCCTTGAGAACTGCGGACGAAGGGGGCTGATGAAGCATTGGTATCCCAGCTGTACAGCCCTTTGCTGGCCTGGGGAGTAAGATGACGCCAGCTCTGGCCTTTTATCAGCCCGGCTTCGAGATTGAAGGCCCAGCTATCGTCGACAACATAGTTGCCGCCTGCAGCAAGGCGCTTTTGCGTCCCGGCAAGCAGGGATATCGTCGTTGTGGTGTCGTTCAGGCCGGTCGTCGAATAGCTAAGCAGGTAGCGCGCCTGCGAGTTGGTTCGCTCCAGTGAGGCATCGCGGCCCGTCGTTTTCAGGGTGTTATTTTCACGGGTCAACCGTGGTAGCACCACCGCGTCCCAACTGCCGGAAGAAGTAAAAGCGCTGGCAGATAAACCCCAGGAGCCCTCGTCGTAAAAAGCGGGCCAGCTATCGCCTGCAGCATTGACGTGAACGCTGCGAAACGCCCCATGCGGGTTACGCAGTAAATCCAGCGGCGAAACCGCATACAGATAACCATAGCGCCGACGAATTTTCCCGGTATCAATAAAGAGATCGTCCCGTGCGGCCCAGCTTAGCGTGGCCTGGTTAAAAAATATTTTACCCTCGCGGCGACCGTCCTGGAGCGAACCCGGCTGACGGCGGTGCAGGAGGTATTCACCGTTGATTTCACTTTTGAACGTTATGTCCTGGCCCATCCAGCAGTTCAGTGAGACTGACCCATAAACGTTGGCCAGCTGATTTTGACGAAAGGCACTGTCTAAACTATTCCATTGCGTGCTGCCGGTATGGAGCAACACGCCTTCGCCCCCGGCAAAGCCGCGGGGAAATGTGCAGCCCGTGTCTGCCCCAGTGCTCAGCGGCAGGATAAGCAGGGCGGTAATCAGAAAGCAGAGGCGTTTCATTGGCTACCTCTGATCAAATAATCTTTCTGGAAATAGCTCTCAGGTAGTGACTCCATGACCATCTCGCTGTAGGCCATGGTGGTCCAGCTATCCTTGCGTAACGCATCTTCAATAACGATCGTTGCCGGACGCATTATCCCCTGGACCTGCTGATAATCACGATAGCGAGAGCGCTTGATCAGCCGCCCTTCGGTTGAGAGGAAATCAATGCGCTGCGGATGCCAGCTGCCGACTTCCACCCAGTAGAGAATGGCAGGGTAGGGGACCGACGCCCAGCGGCGGGTGAGTGACAGCTTGTAGCACTGACTGTCACCGCACGCTTCAGTCCCGAGCAGCGTTGAAATGTAGGAGTAGTCGAAATCTGCCGCCACGACATCCCCATTGGAAACCTGGCCCACCAGACGCTGCTGACGGGAGATGGGAATAGGTCGACGCAGCTCCGGCGCGTAGTACCACATTTTGTCGAGATCGGAGAGCAGGACTTTGCCTTTATCCCTGGCTGGGGCAACGAAGCGAACCAGCGCGCGCGCCTCGCCCCTTTCCCGCTGCTCATCGGGTTTGTAAAAGCGCATTGAGATATCCAGTACCTGCCGTTTATCCAACAGGTCGCGACCGTTTTTGTGTTCGGTTAGCGTCAGGGTATAGCGGAATGGCTGCCCGGGGGCGCGCACCCGGTCTGCACGACGAATAATATCCCGGGCTTTGCCGTCTTCCTGGGTCAGCTGAGAGAGCTGATCGCGATCCAGCGACAGGACCTGGGGCGGCGTCTGCGCCAATGCGCAGGCACTGACGGGCAGCATGACCAGCAGAATAATGAATCTGAACATGTCTGCTCCTCAGGCCGTCAGCGATATGCCGAGATCGGCAACCAGCGTCGTTCCACGAATAGCCGCAGACTGGTCAGAGATCAGAAAAGCGACAATATTGGCAACCTCCTGCGGCTCTATCAGCCAGCGACGCGGAGAGGCCTGATAGCGTGCGTACAGATCCGGCCAGAGTTTTTGCAGATAGGGCGCCATGTCGGTGTTCACCATGCCCGCGCACAAACCGTTGACGCGGATATCTCTGCTATGGAGTTCCACCTCGAGATACCCCACCAGAGACTCAAGAGCGGATTTGATAATGCCCAGCGGATAGTTCGGCAATACGCGACGGCTGCCCATGCTGGATATCACACATATTGAGCCGCCGGCGGGCATCATTGGGGTAATGTCGTTGACGCAGCTGTTGTTACCAATGATGTTGCTGTTCAGCAGCAGCTTCCAGTCGCTGCGCGTCATTTCGCTGAAGGGCTTGAACGGTGCACTGGCCGCATTGAGGATGAGATGGTCGATATGCTCTACGCCATCCTGTTTTAGCCGCTTAATCATGTCCGTGATTTCACGAGGCTCACTGATATCGGCCCTGGCCAGCCTGACCGATACGCGACTTGCGGCAGAAGAAGTCAGGAATTGCTGCAATCCCGCCGCGCTTTTTCCCTGGTCCTTACGATAGTTCAAAATCAGGTCGTAACCCTGCGTGGCTAAACACTGTGCTATCGCCATACCGACCCCGCGTCCTGCACCGGTAATAAATACCGTTTTTCCTTTTTTAGACATATCCCTACTCCATTACAAACTGATAACCCTGATTCAGACAAAACGAAATGCTTCGGCGATAACCAGATTGGCCGCTCGTCGCGAAGGAATAATTGAGGCAATTAACGCAGTAACCAGTGGCAGGGCACAGGAGAACCAGAACAGATGCATATCCTGATCCCACATGACAAAAGCCAGATACCCCCTGGTATATCCCGGGGAGGGCGGCATCGGTACGCCGTTAATATTGATAATCATGGCAACGATAAGGCCTAACCCTACGCTGAGAATGGCACCAATAATGCCGATAATAATTCCCTCGAGAATGAACAGACGGCCGATATAGGCCTTACTCAAACCCAGCGCGCGCAGGGTGGCTATTTCTCGCGTACGTTCAATAACGTTCATCATCAGGGTATTACCAATCATAAATACTACGATGATGCTGACGATAGTTTTAATAAACAGGAATATCCCTTCAAACAGATTAACGACCTGATGATAGAAAATGGCCAGCTCATCCCATGAGTGGGCCTCCAGCGGCAGATTATTTTCTTTAATCAGCGCTCTGACCCGTTCCAGAACGGCCTGGGTCTGACTGGTATCCTGCAGCAGCATAATTATCTTACTGACGTCCTGCGTTTGCAGCAGGTGCTGCGCGGTCGCAAGGGGAATTTTCACCGCCGTGTCGTCATAATCCTTAATGCCTGAGCGGAAGACGCCGCGAACCTGAGCCGACATAGCATTCTGGCCCCCTTCAGGATTGACGACCAGGAGATCGGTCCAGTCGTCGTATCCCGCCGAAAGCATGCTGGAAACGCCGCTGCCCAGCGTGATATTTAGCGGTTTAACCGCCGAGAGATCGCTACCGGAAATAATACTGTCCAGCGCGCCAAGCAGCAGGGACGTTTGCGGTTCAATGCCCACGCCAGCAAAGAAAGTCGAGACGCCTTTATCGTACTGAGAAATAATGCCTGAGAATTCAAGCTGGCCCGTGATGGTTTTCGTCTGCTCAGCAATAAAGGGATCTGCCAGTAATGTCGCCTTAACAGGGGCATAATCCTTGATGGTGAACTGAAGCGATCGACTGTTACCGTTAGCCATGTAGCCCTGCTGGTAAATCTGTATATGGCCCAGGTTGGTGCGAATAGTCTGTTCGCGAAGAGCGTAAAAAGAGTAATCAACAAAACCGCCAAAAATAAAAACGGCTACACCCCCTAAGGTGATCGCTATTAGCGTAACGGCGGAACGGCGACGATGGCGGAATAAGTTTAAAAAAGTGTAGCGAATATCCGTCGGCTTCCGCACCAGCGTGATGAATACAATACAGAGTGACCAGACAATTAGAATATTGGCAACCCAAAAAAGAATATTGCTCATGGCTGCGCCTCCAGAAGCGGCATCAGTACACCGAGTCTCTCCCCGGGCGTCCAGTCGGGGGGCGTACCGGACTGAATGCGGTAGAGCGGTTCTCCTGCTGCACCCATGGCGCGTAGCGCATTCCATGCCTGCGCGGCTTTTTCAGACTGGTTACAGCTCATCGCCGCGCGTGCCCGCATGAGCGTAAGCATTGGGGTGAGCGAGGTGGGCAGGGGCGGGCTTCGCAGGGCGTTTAAATCCTTATTGGCTACCACACATCGACCACTCTCAGCGGGAACAAATGCATTCATTCGCGCCCGCAGGTAGAACAGCAGTGTGTTTTCCGGTTCCTGCTCAGCGGCTTCGTCGATGGCATAATAGCCCTGTTTCGACAGTTCGGCCGCCCGCATGTAGTTCTTTTTCAACATATAATCACCCGCCAGAAAGAGCTGTCCATAGCCATAGAACATTTTTGCCGTGCGGTCTTCAGGCGAGGCGATGAGATGCTGCTGTAACAGGGAGACGGCGCGGTTAAGCTGGCCGGTGTCCCGCTTATCCTTCATCAGCAGCAGCGCCCTGGCCGTGACATTTTTCTCGGCAAGTGGTGCCAGCCAGGTGTCCAGATCCTCTTGCGCAGCACAGACGGTGCCCGTCAGGGCCAGCAACAGCACAATCAGGCGACTCTGTCGCATCAGGGGGGGATTAGTTAGCATTAACGAAATCATCCTTAATTCTGCCATCCTCAATTTGCACCACGCGCCTGGCCCGATCGCGCAGCAGGGGCGAGTGGGTAGAAATTATGAAGGTCGTTTTCAGTTCATGATTCATCGTCAGGAGCAGATCGATAATCTCTTCACCCGTATGGGTATCCAGATTGCCCGTCGGTTCATCGGCCACCACCAGACGCGGTTTTTTTACCAGTGCACGGGCAATCGCAACGCGCTGCTGCTGACCACCGGATAATTCGCCTGGCGGACGACGGTAGTGATCGATAAGGCCGACTTTTTCAATGATATGCATAACGTATTCGCGGGCTTCACTTCGCCGGAACCCATTAAGCATCAGCGGGTAATAGACGTTGTCGAAAACGCTGAGCACCGGCAGCAGATTAAAAAACTGAAAGACAAAGCCTATGGCGTCGGCCCGCAGGGCAGCCATCTGTCTGTCATTCAGCAGGGCAAGGTCCTGTCCCAGCAAAAACACCTTTCCCCCCGTTGGCTCATCAATGCCCGCGACCAGATTGAGCAGGGTGCTTTTACCACTGCCTGAAGGGCCACAGAGCGCGATAAACTCACCGTCATGGATCTCGGTAGTGATAGCATGCAGGGCGTGAATTGGATTAGCCGCACTGCCATAGCTTTTACTGGCGTTTTGCAGTATCGCCAGCGGCAGAGCCCGGATGGGATGAGCAACACTCATAACGTTTTCTCCCTGTTACGTCTCTCTTCATGAACAAACTGCCCGATATCACTCTCCCCACAGGATGCCGTAGCAGGCTGACAGCGCACCAGCCACAGGCGGTGACCCGCGTGCAGGCTACTTATCAGACCTGACCCTGCAGGCGCACCAGCGTTATGCCAGAGGTGAAGGCCGAGTGCTGGATTCAGACATCCGCTGTCTCCGTAATGTGTATAAAGGGGAAGATGTGAGGAAAAAGGCGCGGCAGCACGCTGGTTTATGCTTAGCAGTGCAGGCGTGGGCGGTGCAGTACTGTAGATTTGTGCGCAGTCCGCTTCCTGCCAGCATGCGGTCAGCTGGGCCACGGCGGCGCTGGTCCGTTGCGGCAGGATCCGTCGCGGGCTGACTGAAAGCGTCGGCAGACTGTCCGTCAGCCGGCTTACCAGCAGGCAGACATTGCGTTCCACCGCGAACAGAGTATTGCCGCCGCCATGATGACGGGCTTTCCCCGCTGGCCAGCTGAGGGTTTCTGACAGGGTCATTACCGGGTAATGCCGGTGCTGACCGCAGATCACTACATTATCCGCCACGCCGCTATGCAGACAGTCCTGAGCCATCTCCAGCGCCAGCAAAAAGCCGTTACGTTCGCCGCGTAATTTGCTGCTGAAAGCCTGGATCTTGTACGTCCAGGCGATTTTTTTCGGCAAAATATCGCAGAAGAGTGAGTCCCGCCAGTTATCAATCGCCTCAAACAGACTGCTTTCACCCCAGGAATCAAAAAAGATCATCGCATTCTGCGCGTTGCGTCGCCGAAGATGCCGCTGCGCTTCAGGGGTGTTTAATGCCAGATGGCAGGTATCGTTAAAGGCGTGCAGCGCATCGCGCAGATGCGTTTTACGTGGCGTAAGCGGTGCATCACCGCCGAAACGCTGGAACATCCAGTTGTGGGTACGAAGATGGCGGCTGGCTTTTTTACAGAGCGAGGCTTCCCAGACATTGTGCCAGCCAGGCCTGAAAAGCACGGGCTGGCTGGTAGGTTCCTGCATCTGCATTGATACCAGACTCATCGGCATGGCTGATGTGGCAATCATACCGTTCTGTCCTGGCCTGAGAGTACGGCACTGACGATGGAGCCCTCCATCCCCATGGCGGTTTTAACGATATGGCGGCCAGGAAGCTGACAGGAACCCTTATTGGTATGTAGCCGGAGTCGGGGGGGCGCGGTTGACGGTAGCTGAGTGTGAAAAGGCAGCAGGCGTCGCTGCTTAAGCGCATCACAGGCCACAATCAAATCCACCAGCGCACTACAGGTTGAAAGATAGCCGATTTGCGCTTTATAGCTGACAACGGGCACACCGTCCTCGCCCCAGATTTTCCGGATAGCCATGGTTTCGGTATTGTCGCTGATGGGGATGCCGTTGCCGTGGGGGAACAGGCAGCCGACGTCTGCGGCACTGATACCGGCCTGTGCCATCGCTTGCTCAATAGAGTGGATGATGGTGCGAAAATCGCTTATCGCGGCGTTATCACGCATACCGCTGTGCTGATAGCTGACGCAGCTGTCCAGATAGCATTCAGGTTCAAGCCCGGCGTGACGAGCGATACTTTCGCTACACATCAGCAGGGCAGCGGCGCCGTTACACATCAGGACGCTGCTGGCATGGCCATTGAAGGGACTTGCCGCACTCTCACCGAGCATATTTTGTGCCGCCAGAAAAAGCATATCCTGGGTGAGAATATCGACCCATCCTACTACCAGGGCCACGTCTGCCAGCCCGCTGTGCACAGCGGCGCGTGCAAGATGCACCGCAGACATCGAGGAGGCGCTGGCGCTGTAAAGGGTGGCAGGGGGGCGGGTAAGTTGATAATAATCTGCCAGCGCTTCACTTAGCCTGTCCTGAGCATAGGAGCCCGCATGCAGCCTTTTGATCGCAGGGTAATAAAGCAGATCTTCCGGATCGTTGCGATCCTGGTAGGCTACTACCTCAGAAATATCGGTGCGCAAGCCGTTGCCGACGAGGTACACCCGCACGCGCTCCCCCGCCAGCAGCACTTTCGTCTGTCCAGCCTCCTGTAATGCCTGATCGATGACGTTTTTCAGCACCTGCAGCACCTGACGGAAGGTCAGGGCGCAGTGATGCTTCTGCGCCGGAAACGGCGAGTGGCGGGGGTTGATCGCCATCTTCATTGCCGTCTGCGCTCGCGCGGAGCTGAACCAGGGGCGCGAAGGCGTATAGTGACCCCCGGCCAGGGCTGCTATCAGCGAGGGGACGTCGCTGGCAAAGGCGCTAAAGGTACCACTGCCGATCACGGCTACCGGCTGGGAGGGCGTCATGAGCATTTCCTCAGCACGATCGCATAATGATTGCCCCCTTCGGTTGAACCCAGTATTAAGGCAGTATCCACCTGCTGCTGACGGCGCTCAGTAACAAAGTCAATATCATCCACGCAGAAGGATTGGGTATAGGGCAGCGGTGGGATCTCTCCGCGCTGCATAATTTCCGTCACCACAATCAGATTCAGAATTCCCATACAGGACTCAACCGCACCGAACCAGGCGTTGTAGTTCACAAAAGGGATCGTGGCGGCCCGATCGGCAAAGACCTGGCGCACGGCATCAACTTCTGCGCGATCGCTGCTGGTGGTGCCGATGCTTGAGCCACAAATCAGGGAAACGTCATCAATACTCAACTGAGCCTCTTCCAGCGCCTGACGGATGGCCGTGGCCATGGCCTCGGCGTTGCCCGCGGTATTTTCAACGCTGAAATAGCCGGTATCGTTGGCTTTGCCATAGCCGATGATTTCTGCGAGGACGGGTGCACCCCGTTTCGCCGCCCGCTCCAGATCTTCCAGAAACAGCATCCCCGATCCTTCGCCGGTCAAAAAACCGTTAAAGCGATCGCTATAAATTTGATACGCCTGCGGCGTATCGGTAATTAGCAGGTTGCGATGCAGAGACTGAAGATAAACGGAAAAAGGATTCATTAACTCATCGGCACCGCCGACGATGGTTTCCGGCTGCAAACCCTGGCGAACCAGTTCATAGCCATAGGTCAGGGCGCCCAGGCCGGCGTTGATCCCGGTGGCAAGCGTCGTGTTATAGCCTTTTATTCCTTCCGAAATTGAGCAAAAGGTTGAGATGGCATTCATCAGCGAACCTGGGAATTCAGAGGTGCGCACGTTGTTCGGATCAGGATAGAGGCTGTTGAGATAGCGCTCGACCCGTCTTTGAGGCCCCCGCGACATGCCTAAAATTAAGCCAAGCCGATGGCCGTCACGTCTGATTTTTCGGCCCGCTTCCTTCATCGACTGGGTCAGCGCCAGCAAGGCAAAGGTGCTGACATCATCGGCTTTGCGGGCATCAAAGCGACGCAGGTACTTGCGCGGTTCCATCTCCGTCACCTGATGCTGCCAGGTTTTTCCCTTGAGCTTTTTGCGCCATGCGTCACCATCGCCGTAGCGCTCAAAAAGAAAGGCCTCAACCTCACTCTGTCCCCGAAGATTGGCGATCATGGCTTCAAACAGCTGCTGCGTTTCATCGTCCAGCGTTAACTCAGTGAGGTTTTGCGGTGAGGTTTCCTGCCAGATACGATCCAGCACGGATCGGACGTCGTGTCCCTGTGACGTCACCATCCCTCGCCCGGTGATCGCCACCCGACGCGACCTGTATGCTGTCTCTGGTGCGCTTCCCGCGTGAGGCGTGGCGATAACGCAGCAGTTGTTACCGCCAAAGGCGTAATTGTTTTTCATAAACAGGCCAACGTGGCCCTGCTGAAAGTCGTTTGGCACGTAGTTGAGATCGCAGTTGATACGCGGTGTGCCGAAGTTCAGCGTCGGCAAAATCAGCGCGTCTGGCAGCGTAAGGAAGCAGGCGATCATCTCAATGATGCCAGCGGCACCGATATTGTGCCCAATATAGGATTTCGTTGAACTGACCGGCAGAGAGGCAATCTGTGGGAACACTTTTTTCATCGCCAGCGTTTCACAGCGATCGTTGGCTTCGGTGCCGGTTCCGTGGGCATTGATATAGTCAATGTCCTCCGGCGCCAGCTGGCCGTTTGCCAGTGCATCGTTCATCACCTGAACGGCACCCTCCGCTCGCGGATCGGGAGCCGTATCGTGATAGGCGTCCCCGGACGTGGCATACGACACCATTTCGCCATAGATGGTGGCGCTGCGGGCCAGGGCATGCTCGTACTCTTCCAGCAGCAGCGCACCGGCCCCTTCCCCTATCGACATGCCTGGCGTACCTGAAAAGGGGCTGGTGGGCGTGGTTTTCATGGCCTGAAGCGCATAAAAACCGGCGAAGGTGGGCAAATAGATAGGCTCGGTACCAATCACCAGCGCGGTACTGTTTTTATTATTCTGGATCAGGTCAAACGCAATGCCCATCGCGTTGGTACTGGCCGTACAGGCTGTAGCCAGTAGTTCAAAGCCGCCCTTCAGGCCCAGCAGGGAGGATACAATCGCGCTACAGGATGAAAAACAGCCACAAACAATCGCCTTTTTCAGTGAGAAATCATCGGGCTGGTTTTCAAAAAGTGGGATAAAGGCTTCCGTGCCGGCGGAGGAGACGCCGATAATCAGCGCGGTCTTCGCACGCTGTTCTGCCTCCTGCAAACGTGCCGCCTCCAGCGCTTCAAGGCCTACTTTGTAAGCCCACAGAGCCGCATTATCCAGCGAGGCAATTTGCTCTGGGCTCAGGCCGGGCAGTTCGATCGGTTGCAGTACCTCTGAAGCATTGGCATCGTTGAACCAGCGATGATATTTCTCGCTGGGCCGAATGCCACAGGTTTTATTCAACAGTGCCTGTTTGAACTCCGGCACGTTGCTGGCGATAGATGAAAGCTGCCCCATGCCGGTGATCACGACCCGCTTGCGCTGTGTTAGCATTATTTCATTCCCTGAATACTCATTTCCGCCGGGGCGGCAGGCGTAGCAGCTTTTTCCTGTTCTTCACGCTCTTTCTGCCACTCAAACTGCTGCAGGAGATCGCGAGGACGGCGTTTGTCGATATAGCTGTGTTCGGCGGGGTTAATAAGGAAGCTATAGTTGCGGGCGAAAGGAACGGCAGCCGTGCGCAGCGCGATCGTATCGCCGTTGCTGCTGCGGGCCGTAAGATGAGAGAGATCGGCCCAGGCGAATTCGCTGTCGACAAAAAGGCGGCCGATGGTTTTATCAATATCCGCAGAGTAGCCACATTCAATGACCACGCCGACCACTTCTTCATCAAGGAACACCTCATCGCCAAAGGCGAGCGTCACGGCTGGTTGACCATCAATGCTCATCCCGATCGCGCGGCGATGCGGCCCGGCGTCGAGCCGCCCTTTGAGGGCTTCCATGCCGATGAATTCATCTTTGTCATAGCGCACCATCCACTGTAGCTGTAGCTCTATCGGGCAGCGGCTAAGGGACAGCAATGGCGTGGGGATAAAGCACGGGTTTTCCAGCCGCACCTGCTGCTGATAGTCCAGGCCGCCCTGGCAGAGATCGAATTTTTCACCCGCCTCAACCAGCTGCTGCCAGGCATCGGCCAGCGAGGCATAGTCACCAAAAAGTTTATAAGAAAACTCACCGTGCTTACCGGCTCTCAAAAGGATCAGCTCATCACAAACATGCATATGTTCCTGAAAGGGAAGGCCCGCGATGTCCATGCCATAAAGTTCAACCAGCAGCTCCCAGCTGTAGGGGCCTTCGATATGCAGTAGCCCCTGTTCATTCAGCGGTATAATCTGTTCAATGTCGTCGAATTCGCCGCCGCGCTCAGCCATCAGCGCCGTGATCCTTTCACACAGCGCCTCACCGGTCATCCACTCTGAAAAAAGCAGATAAGACTCTTCGTTGCAGAGGATATACAGGTCGGTAATAATCTGGCCCTGGTCATCCAGCATTAGCGTATACATTGCCTGCTCATCACGAATAGAAGAAACGTCACCGCTTACCAGGACATTAAGGAGCTCCCAGGCACTCTCTCCGCTGATTTTTGCCTTACCGAAATGGGAATAGTCACACAGTAAAATATTCTGGCGGACGGCACGATGCTCTTTTTCCGGTGTGTGATAGTGAGCCGGTATCTTAATCCCGTTGCGTTCCGTCATAACGACATGATTATGCTGGTGCAGTTCAAATAAAAGATTACTCATTTTTATTGCTCCCCGCTCGGGACAAGATCGTTGCTATTTTCTAAGGCTTCGCTGTGCTTTTTCTCAATAATAAAAGAGGTTAGCGTATTCACACTGCGCATATAAGACGGGTCGTCCCCTTCTCCTACGCGGATGCCAAATTTCTTGTCCAGCAACACCAGGAGTTCAGTTGCGTCAACGGAGTCCAGTTTTAATCCGCTGCCGAACAGAGGCGTATCATCATCAATTTGTTCTGGCGTATGATAAAGGTTCAGGCGTTCAATAAGCCCGCGTTTTACGTTGAGCAGTGTTTCTTTGCGTTCCGTGATGGCTGCTTCAAGTTCTGTTCTGTCCATGAGGTCGACCTCTCCATTTTATTAATTAATCACTGCACCACGGTTTTCAGCCCGGGCGCGCTCGACCCGAAAATTGATAATTTTTCCCTGGCTGGCGATATGCCTGCCTACCCGTGCATTAACGTTATAATGATAAAATCCGTGGCTGTCTGACATACTGAGCTGGCTGGTCACTTCAATGGTGTCACCAGGTACAACGACATGTTTGAATTTAAGATCCTGTGCGGCCAGAAAGCCGACAATACGGTGTCTCTCAGCCAGTACCCGTTCTTTCCCTTCCTGCGTATGGAGCGACTGGGAAATATCATCGAATTTTTTTAGTTCGCTGCCGCAAACCTTATAATGCGCCAGACAGTAATCATTTAGCAGGCTGAGATACTCACTTGCCTGACCAAATATCTCTGCAATCATCACGCCGGGCATTACCGGGTTATCCGGGAAATGCCCATTGATATAGGGATCGTTAAAAGAGACATGTTTCATTACGGTGATCGTGCCATTTTCTCCAGGCCTGAAATCAGTGATGCGATCTACCATAAATATCGGTGAGCGCCACGCGCCCATCTTCAGAAGCAGCTGCGGTGAGACAAGGCTTTTACTGTTTTTCACTCGTGTAATCCTTTATTCGCTATCGCATAATCAGACCGCCGTCGACGATCAGCGTCTGACCGACGATGTAGCTGGCCTCGGAGGAGCTTAAAAACGTCGTAACGCTGGCGATCTCATCAACGCTCCCCTGACGGCGAAGGGGGATAGCCGTCATTATTGAGCGCATGATCTGACGAGGGACTTTTTTCACCATACGGGAATCAATCACGCCAGGGGCAATGGCGTTCACCCGGATCCCACGGGTGGCAAACTCAGCGGCCAGCGTGCGCGTAAAGCCAATCACGCCCGCTTTTGCCGCGCTGTAGTTGGTCTGTCCAAAGCTGGCGGTAATACCGGCTACGGAGGCGATATTAACGATGGTGGCCGCGTCAGCCAGACTCAGTAACCGAATCATCGCCTTACAGATATTGAAAGTGCCGTAGAGATTTGTCTGCATAACGTCGTCGAACATTTGCCAGTTCATTTCTGAAAAGAGCGTATCCCTGCACAGGCCTGCGTTATTCACCAGAATATGCAGCGCTTCGATCTTTTCGCCGATAGCGTTAGCAAGCTGCCCGACTTCGTCGCGTTGGGTAATATCACAGCGGCAGAGTTCCAGACGCGCAGCCTGCGGATGGGTATTTTTGAGATCCTGCAGCAGCTCCGGGTTATTTTTATAAACGGCGTAGACATTACACTCCTGACGTAGAAAATGTCGGCAAATAGCGATGCCGATGTCGCCACTGGCGCCGGTAACGACAACATTTTTATCAGCAAGATCGGGATAACAAATCATTAATATTCTCCAGCGCTTAGCTTAGTGCAGCTACAGCCACCGCATAGGTGGAACAGTGCGAAATACTTAAGGTTGCCGACTGAATTTTTTTTTCACTCGCCAGCCTCAAAAATTCCCCACTGAATTGATAGCGGGGACATCCGTGTTCATCATGAACGATTTCTATATCGTGAAAGGAGATGCCATTGCGAAATCCTAGCCCCAGTGCTTTAACGGCCGCTTCTTTCGCTGCCCAAAAACCGGCAAATCGCTCAGTATTATCCCGTACTGGTTCCAGATATATTCTTTCCTGTGTCGTGAGTACGCGAGAAATAAATGCATCACCGCTGTTGGTAAGAGCGCCTGCGAGACGATCTATGGCGACTATATCCACACCAAGATTCACCGATCTGTTTATCCTTTAATTTCCCCACTTATTTTTAATGATTTTGTTCTCTCATCATTATTTAACCTGTGGGGCGTCCATGAGTGTTTTTTTAAGTGCCTTGTTAATTTTCTTAAAACGCTACAGAACATTTATAGCGTTAACAAAGTGGCGTTGGGAGCTTTTAAAAAGCGAGCCTGTAATCGCCATCTGCTTTTATGAAAATTATTCAGACAACACCGGTGATATTTTTCCAGTTTTAATTACGCCTGTGGTTATTTATATAGTGCCTGAAGAAGGGCATGATAATTAATCGGTGGATAAATTTGAGACGCATTTCAACACAGGGCGTACAATCGTGAAATAGAAAAAAATTTAAATAAAGAGGCGCGTATTATTATTGAGGTATGAGGCGTGAGTATTGAAATAAAGGGCAGTTAATACTGCCCTGGGGGGGATAATCAGTGACTGAATGGATTGCGGCGGGTGCTGACCGGTGCGCTACGGTGAACCGCCGCAGGCGCTGCTGCTGTGTTGCCCGTATCAGCCGCGGTTTTTTTCACTGCCGATGAGGTATCGCCACTGTCAGCGGAGGCATTTTGCTGCGGCGTTTCAGGCGCGACGGTCTCGGGCGACGTGGGAACATCTTTACCCAGACGGCTGTTCAGCGTCTGCAAATCCTGCTCGTTTAGGGTACCCAGCGCTGATTTGATATTCAGCTGGTTGATCATGTAGCTGTAGCGGGCATTGGCAAGCTGCTGCTTCGCGTTATACAGGGTTGAGGTCGCATCCAGCACGTCAACGATCGTGCGGGTACCAACCTGATAACCGGCTTCCATCGCATCCAGAGAGCTTTGAGCGGAAACCACCGCCTGCTTATAGGCTTCAATGCTGCTGATAGAGGCATTCACGTTGTTGAACGACGAACGAACGGTCTGAACCGCCGAACGGTGCGCGCTCTCAAGCTGCTCACTGGAGGAGACGAAAGCATACTGCGCCTGCTTCACCTGTGAAGTGACCGAGCCGCCGCTATACAGCGGCAGGGAGAAGCTCAGGCCCACCTGGTTAGATCCGCTGATATTATCAGTGGTCGAAGTGGAGCGTTCTGCGTAGCGGCCGCCGTATTTGCTGTTAGTCAGACCGGTAGAGGCCGTCAGATCCACCGTCGGCATATGGCCGGTTTCCGCCAGGCGAATCTCTTCACGGGAGAGATCCTGAGTCAGACGCGCGGAGAGCAGGCTCAGGTTGCGGCTTTCCGCTTCCTTCAGCAGCGCGTTAACCGGCTGAGGTTTCTCGGTTCTGAAACTGTCAACGTTCAGCGAGGCCAGGCTTGGGTAGTAGTTGCCGGTAACCTGACGCAGGGTTTCCACGTTGTTATCCAGCGCATTACGCGCGGTCACTTCGTTGGCCAGCACGGTGTCGTACTGTGAGCGGGCATTCTGCACGTCGGTAATCGCGACCAGACCTACGTTAAAGCGCTGGGTGGTCTGATCGAGCTGGCGGTAGATTGACTGTTTCTGCGCTTCGATATAGGAGAGCGTATCAATGGCATTCAGCACGTTAAAATAGGCGGTCGCCGTGTTCAGAATCAGCGTTTGCTGTGCATTCTGATAGGTGACATCCTGAATGCCCGCCTGCTTTTCCTGCAGGGTCAGGGCGCGCCATTTTGACATATCAAAAATAGTTTGCGTCAGCTGTAGCGAGCCGCTGGCCGTTTTAGAGTTCAGGCCACTGCTGTCGCGATATCCATTATTATAAGTATAATCAGCACCCAGACCGAGCTGAGGAAGCAGTGGGCTACGCGCTTCGTTGATTTTCTCAAAGGCCGCATCGCGGTCGGCTGCAGAACTGCGCAGATCGGGGTTAGACAACCGGGCCTGCTGATAAACCTGCAGCAGGTTCTCCGCCTGACTGCCGACGCTGAAGCCGCCCAGACTCAGGCCGATAAGTAACGGGAGCAGTTTCTTCATTTGCATTCCTTGTAGTGCAGCAAAATTGCTATGGTAGCGCTGACGTAAGCCAAAAAATAATCGCCGATTTTAACGAGTACACGGAAGAGATAAGTTGGCTGAACGTGCCATGTTGCCTTAATTTACTCAAATAATTCATTAAGAACCACACTCTCAGCGAATTCGGGAATTTTTTCTCGATTTTGCCACTCACTCCGACGGGAGAGGAACGATGGAAAACGACAAAAAATACCCAGTGACTTTCACCAAAAACGATGTAGAAATTATTGCACGTGAGACGCTCTACAGTGGTTTTTTTTCGCTGACACGCTACCGTTTTCGCCACCGTATGTTCAACGGTGAGATGAGTGGCGAGGTAAAAAGAGAGGTCTTTGAACGCGGACATGCAGCGGTACTGCTACCCTATGACCCGGTAAGGGATGAAGTGGTCCTGATTGAACAGATACGTATTCCCGTCTGGGACAGCAGTTCTACGCCCTGGCTGTTAGAATTAGTCGCCGGTATCATAGAACCCGGCGAGACGCCGGAAGATGTTGTGCGCCGTGAGGCGCAGGAAGAAGCCGGATTAACGCCGGGGCGGGTCAGGCCGGTACTCAGTTATCTGGCCAGCCCGGGCGGCACCAGCGAAAGGCTGGCGATTCTGGTGGGTGAAGTGGATGCCAGCGTGGCTCAGGGAAACCACGGTCTGGAGGAAGAGAATGAGGATATTCTTGTCCATGTGGTCAGCCGCAGCCAGGCGTACCGCTGGGTAGAGGAGGGTAAAATAGATAACGCGGCCTCGGTCATCGCTCTGCAATGGCTGGAACTGCACCACAAAACGCTAAGAGAAGAGTGGAAACCCGAATGATTAAGCGCTACACACCTGATTTCCCTGAAATGATGCGGATCTGCGAAACTAATTTCGCCCAGCTGCGTCGCCTGCTGCCGAAAAACGACCAGGCGGGTGAATCAGTGACCTATCAGGTTAACGACGCCCGTTACTCGGTAACGATTCAGGAGTCGACGCGCTACACCACGCTGGTAGAGATTAAACAAACTTTCCCGGCGGTGAGTTACTGGAGCCTGCCTGCGCTGTCCGTTCGCCTTTACCACGACGCCATGGTGGCGGAAGTGTGTTCAACCCAGCAGATCTTTCGCTTTAAAGCGCGCTATGATTATCCTAATAAAAAGCTCCATCAGCGTGATGAAAAGCATCAAATAAACCAGTTCCTGGCGGACTGGTTGCGCTACTGTTTAGCGCATGGCGCGATGGCCGTACCGGTTTGTTGAGTCGCTGACAAGGCAAGCGGAGATGGCGTTAACCCTAAGGACTTTGATTGGATAGCCTGTTAAAACTTCCGGTAACGAGTGGGGCAGAGGCAAGGATATTGCAGATAACGGACACCCACCTGTTTGCCGGTAAAAACGAAACGCTGCTGGGTGTGAACACCTGGGCCAGCTTTGACGCCGTACTGGAAGCCATTCTGGCTGGTGCGCGTCAATATGATTTGATCGTCGCAACGGGCGATCTGGCTCAGGATCATACGGTTGAAGCCTATCAGCATTTTGCTGAGGGCATCGCGCGTCTACCAGCGCCCTGCGTCTGGCTGCCGGGCAACCATGATTTCCAACCCGCTATGTTCAGCACCTTTGCCAGTGCGCAAATCGCCGATGAAAAGCAGGTGCTGATCGGCGATAGCTGGCAGCTGCTGCTGCTGGACAGTCAGGTTTATGGTGTGCCGCACGGTGAACTCAGCGAGTATCAGCTGGAGTGGCTGGAAAATGCGCTGGCGGCGTACCCTCAGCGCCATCACCTGATCCTGCTGCACCATCATCCGCAGCCTTCAGGCTGTAGCTGGCTCGATCAGCACAGCCTGCGCAATGCGCACATGCTTGATGCCATACTGCAGCGCTATCCGCTGGCGAAGACGTTAATCTGTGGCCATATCCATCAGGAACTCGATCTCGACTGGAACGGTCGGCGTCTGCTGGCCACGCCCTCAACCTGCGTACAGTTCAAACCGCACTGCACCAGCTTTACCATTGATTCCGAGGCACCGGGCTGGCGCTGGCTGGATCTCTTTGCGGACGGGCGGGTTGACACCGTGACTGAGCGGCTGCAAACCCGGACATTCACCCCGAATCTCGATTCTGAAGGGTACTGACTGATGGCCACGTTGCTCTATCTTCACGGTTTTAACAGCTCACCTGCCTCGGCCAAGGCGACGCAGTTCGGCCAGTGGCTACGCGCGCAGCATCCCGCGATTCGCTTTCTGGTTCCGCAACTGCCTGCTTTCCCGGCTGACGCAGGCGCACTGCTGGAGGAGCAGGTGCTCGCTCTGCCCGGTGAGCCGCTGGGCATTGTCGGCTCGTCGCTGGGCGGGTATTACGCCACCTGGCTTTCCCAGCGATTTGGCTTACCGGCCGTGGTGGTCAATCCCGCCGTGCGGCCATTTGAGCTGCTCACGGATTATCTTGGCGACAACGAGAACCCATACACCGGCCAGCAATATGTGTTAGAGTCTCGCCATATTTACGATCTGAAAGCGATGCAGATTGACCCGTTAACATCGCCGGATCTGCTCTGGCTGATCCAGCAAACGGGTGATGAAGTGCTCGATTACCGCCAGGCTCTGGACTATTACAGCCCCTGCCGCCAGACGGTGGAAGAGGGCGGAAATCACGCTTTTATCGGATTCGAACGCCATTTCTCCCCGATTCTCGACTTCCTGGGCTTATCTTCCGCCTGAAGCGAAGCGCGGAGGCAGGCCACTCTTTTTTAGCCACCAATCAGATTTATACGATGACTCAATCCAGCTACAACGCTGACTCCATTGAGGTACTCAGCGGCCTTGAACCCGTTCGTCGCCGTCCGGGAATGTACACCGATACGTCACGTCCAAACCATTTAGGTCAGGAAGTGATCGATAACAGCGTCGATGAGGCGCTGGCCGGTCATGCCAAACGCATCGAGGTTATCCTTCATGCCGATCAGTCGCTAGAAGTGACGGACGACGGGCGCGGTATGCCTGTCGATATTCACCCGGAAGAGGGTGTGCCCGCCGTTGAGCTGATCTTCTGCCGCCTGCATGCGGGCGGCAAATTCTCAAACAAAAACTATCAGTTCTCCGGTGGCCTGCACGGCGTGGGGATCTCGGTGGTGAATGCCCTTTCAACCCGCGTTGAAGTTACCGTCCGCCGTAATGCGGAAGTGTACGAAATGGCATTTGAGAACGGCGATAAGGTTGAGGATCTCCGCGTAACGGGCACGGTTGGCAAGCGTAATACTGGCACCCGCGTTCGCTTCTGGCCGGATGTTTCCTTCTTTGACAGCCCACGTTTCTCCGTCTCGCGGATGAGCCATCTGCTCAAGGCGAAAGCGGTGCTTTGCCCCGGCGTTGAAATTGTCTTTAAAGACAAGGTCAATAATACCGAGCAGAGCTGGTGCTACGCCGATGGTTTGACGGACTACCTGTGTGAAGCGGTCAACGGTCTGCCGACCCTGCCGGAAAGACCTTTTGTCGGCAGTTTTTCCGGTGACGTCGAGGCGGTTGACTGGGCGCTGCTGTGGCTGCCGGAAGGCGGGGAACTGCTGACGGAGAGCTACGTTAACCTGATCCCGACCATGCAGGGCGGTACGCACGTCAACGGCCTGCGCCAGGGCCTGCTGGATGCGATGCGCGAATTCTGCGAATTTCGCAACATTCTGCCGCGCGGCGTTAAGCTGTCGGCGGAGGATATCTGGGATCGCTGCGCCTATGTGCTGTCGGTCAAGATGCAGGATCCGCAGTTTGCCGGGCAGACCAAAGAGCGCCTCTCTTCCCGGCAGTGCGCCGCCTTTGTTTCCGGCGTGGTGAAAGATGCTTTCAGCCTGTGGCTTAACCAGAACGTGCAGGCGGCCGAACAGCTGGCCGAGCTGGCCATCTCCAGCGCGCAGCGCCGTATGCGCGCGGCTAAAAAAGTGGTGCGTAAAAAGCTGACCAGCGGTCCGGCCCTGCCCGGCAAGCTGGCTGACTGTAGCGCTCAGGATCTCAACCGCACCGAGCTGTTTCTGGTCGAAGGGGATTCAGCGGGTGGCTCGGCGAAGCAGGCGCGCGACCGTGAATATCAGGCGATCATGCCGCTGAAGGGGAAGATCCTCAATACCTGGGAAGTCTCTTCTGACGAAGTGCTGGCCTCGCAGGAAGTGCATGATATCTCGGTGGCGATCGGTATCGATCCCGACAGTGAGGATATGGGCCAGCTGCGCTACGGCAAAATCTGCATTCTCGCGGATGCGGACTCGGATGGCCTGCACATCGCCACGCTGCTCTGTGCGCTGTTTATGCGCCACTTCCGCGCGCTGGTGAAAAATGGTCACGTTTACGTCGCCATGCCGCCGCTATACCGCATCGATCTGGGTAAAGAGGTGTATTACGCGCTGGATGAGGAAGAGAAAGCCGGCATCCTCGATCAGCTCAAGCGTAAAAAGGGTAAACCCAACGTGCAGCGCTTTAAAGGCCTGGGCGAGATGAACCCGCTGCAACTGCGTGAAACCACGCTCGATCCCAATACCCGCCGTCTGGTACAGCTGACGGTGAGCGATGAGGATGTCGATCAGACGCTGGCGGTGATGGATATGCTGCTGGCGAAAAAACGCTCGGAAGACCGGCGTAACTGGCTGCAGGAAAAAGGCGATACCGCCGAAATCGAGGTATAAGACCTTATCAGGGCGGCCCGTCGGCCGCCCTGACCGTTCAGGATGCGCATTGCGTGAAAATCACCCTTGATGAGCTACGTGCCTGGGTGGTAGTGGTCGACACCGGCTCAATTACCGCCGCTGCTGAGCAGCTCTCCCAGACCACTTCCGGCATCAGCCGCGCGTTGAGCAGGCTGGAAAAAAAGCTGCAAACCACGCTGCTGCACCGCACCACCCGTCGCATTGCGCTGACCGAAGAGGGCCAGCTCTTTCTTGCACACGCGCGGGAAATACTGCGCGCGGTAGAAAGCGCGGAGGAGCAGATCGCCCAGCGGCGGGAAATCCCTTCTGGCCGCCTGCGGATCAATGCTGCCACGCCGTTTATGCTGCATGTCATCGTGCCGCTGCTGAATGAATTTACCGCGCGTTATCCCCTGATCCAGCTGGAGCTGAATACCGACGACGTGGTAATTGACCTGCTTGAACAGCAGACGGATATTGCCATTCGCATTGGTGAACTGCGGGATTCCACCATTCATGCCCGATCGCTGGGCTACAGCAAGCTGCGGCTGATGGCCAGTCCGGAATACCTGGCGAAGTACGGTACGCCTGCCAGCGTGGCGGATCTCGCAAATCATCGCCTGCTGGGGTTTAGCCAGCTTGAGCAGCATAATCTGTGGCCGGTCTGGCAGCGCGAAGGGGAGTTTCTGCCGATCGCGCCTTCCGTCTCCGCCTCCAGCGGCGAAACGCTGCGGCAACTGGCGGTGTACGGGCAGGGGATTGTGCGCCTCTCCGATTTTATGAGCCGAGAAGATTGCGCAACCGGGCGACTGGTGCCGGTGCTGGCAGACGTCACCCGGGATATGCATCATCCGATCCACGCGGTTTACTATCGCAACGTCACCCTGTCCCTGCGAATTCGCTGTTTTCTCGACTTTCTCAGCGAATGCATCACGCAGCGGGGATTGTTATAAAACGAAAGCGCGCGTCCATTCCCTGACGATTACGGCGTCTGTTTCGCCGGCTCCAGCACGTAAATTTTAACGTTGAGTACGTCATCCCGGATGCGGGTACGGTGCTGCTCCATATGCTCCGCCTGCTGATGTCCCTCCAGATGGCGCAGGGAATCCCACTGCTCAAGCATAAAGATCGAGTCCGGCGAGTGCTGCTTCCACGGAACCTGTGCGCTATGGTCGGTCAGCGCCTGATAGCCGCCGCATCCCGCTTCCTGCAACACTGTGGGCGTAAGTGTCTCAATGGCCTGTAAAACGGCGGCCCGGCGTCCGGGCTTTACGCAAATTTCAGCAATTACGGTCAGCATAGTGGTTCCTTAACAGCATGAGTATTGAATCAGTTAAGCGAAAATTCCGCCCAGGTGCACCCGGTAGCGTGCGAGGTCTTCGGCAATCATCGGCTGCTTGATCACGTCATTACAGATAAACGTCGGCAACCCTTCCATGCCCAGGAACTGATTGGCCTTGTGGAAATGCAGATAAACACCATCCACACCCACGCCTTCAAAGAACTGCTGTGGATCGGTAAAGGCGTCCAGTGGCGCATTCCACGTCAGTGACAGCATATATTTTTTACCCTGAAGCAGGCCACCAGAGCCATACTTTTTTGCTGCATCGGCGCGGGTGCGCCCATCGCTGGCATAGAGGGCGCCGTGGCCTTCAGTAAAGACTTCATCAATATATTTTTTCAGGATCCAGGGTTCGCCCATCCACCAGCCCGGCATCTGGTATATTACCACGTCGTTCTGCACATACTTTTGGACTTCGTCGGCCAGCACATAACCTTCGTCTACGACGGTGACGCTGACCTCATGGCCTGCATCACGCAAAAAGGCGGTGGCGCAGTCGGTCAGCGTATGGTTAAGCTCGCCTTTGGAATGGGCGAAGGCCTTGCCGGCATCGACGATCAGGATTTTGCTCATGTTTTTCTCTCCAGTTCTTGATTTTGCGGCCAGTCTACGCAGAAAAATTCGCCAGAGAAACGTGCATCCGATCACAACACTGTTGCGCATTAAGCAATAATACGGGCGTGTTGGCCCTTTGATAACGAGAAGAAAATAATGATAAAAACAGGCATCGTCGCACTACTGCTGATATCGGGCAGCGTCTGCGCGCAGTCACACCTTGACCGCGTAAGCCAGAGTAAAACCCTGACGGTTTGCACCACCGGCGACTATAAGCCCTACAGCTACCTGCGCGCTGACGGTCAGTACGAGGGGATTGATGTCAGCCTGGTCGCATCGCTGGCGCAGAGCCTGGGTGCCCAGGTCAAATGGGTGCCGACCCGCTGGAAAATGCTGACGCAGGACTTTCTGGGCAAGCAGTGTGATATCGCCGTGGGCGGCGTCTCCGTCACACTTAAGCGCCAGCAGACCGCCTGGTTCGCCGCGCCGCTGGATACGGACGGCAAAATTCCGCTGGTGCGCTGCGCCGATAAGACCCGCTACCGGTCGATTGCGCAGCTCAATAAGCCCGGGGTTCGCCTGATTGAGCCGGCAGGCGGCACCAATGAGGCTTTTGTGCATCGCTACCTGCCGCAGGCCAGCCTCACCCTGTTTCATGACAACGTGACCATTTTCCAGCAGCTGGTGGATAAAAAGGCTGACGTGATGATAACCGACGCCTCGGAAGCGCTCTATCAGCAGAAGCGCTACCCACAGCTCTGTGCCGTTAATCCGTCAAAGCCGCTGGAGTATGGCGAGAAGGCGTGGATGATCCCCCGTGACGACATGAGCTGGAAGCTCTATATCGACCAGTGGCTGCATCTGAGTAAGGCCTCCGGCGAGTATCAGCAGGTGGTCGGTCAGTGGCTGGCGGCGGCAAAATAAACTCGCAGCGTGGGCAGGATCCACCTGCCCACGTGATTCGCCGTCTGCGCACGGTTACCTGTGACAGCACCAGCCCGGATAAGGTACTATCCTCGCCAAACGACCCCAATGTGACGCGCCGCGCGTGCCGCGATGTGAGGAAAAAACAGCAATGAGTGACCTGACGCAGGATGGTGCAGAGCGTCTTGCCCTGCATAAATTTACGGAAAATGCGTACCTGAACTACTCCATGTACGTCATCATGGACAGGGCGCTTCCCTATATTGGCGATGGTCTTAAACCCGTTCAGCGGCGCATCATCTATGCCATGTCCGAGCTGGGGCTGAATAACAGCGCCAAATTTAAGAAATCGGCCCGTACCGTGGGTGACGTGCTGGGTAAATACCATCCGCACGGCGACAGCGCCTGTTATGAAGCGATGGTGCTGATGGCGCAGCCCTTCTCCTATCGCTATCCGCTGGTAGACGGCCAGGGTAACTGGGGGGCGCCGGACGACCCCAAATCCTTTGCCGCCATGCGTTATACCGAATCCCGCCTGTCTAAATATGCCGAGCTGCTGCTGGGTGAGCTGGGCCAGGGGACGGTGGATTACGTGCCCAATTTCGACGGTACGCTACAGGAGCCTTCCATCCTGCCTGCGCGACTGCCGAACATTTTGCTGAACGGCACGACTGGCATTGCGGTCGGTATGGCGACCGATATACCGCCGCATAACCTGCGTGAAGTGGCGCAGGCTGCCATCACGCTGATCGACTCGCCCAAAGCGACAATCGAAGATCTGCTGGAAATCGTGCAGGGGCCGGACTACCCGACCGAGGCGGAGATCATCACGCCGCGTAACGAAATCCGTAAAATTTATCAGACCGGGCGCGGTTCGGTGCGTATGCGCGCGGTCTGGAAGCGAGAAGAGGGCGACGTGGTGATCACCGCGCTGCCGCATCAGGTTTCCGGCGCGCGCGTGCTGGAGCAGATCGCTGCCCAGATGCGCAATAAAAAGCTGCCGATGGTGGAGGACCTGCGCGATGAGTCCAACCATGAGAACCCAACGCGGCTGGTGATTGTGCCGCGTTCGAATCGCGTGGATATGGAGCAGGTGATGAACCATCTGTTCGCCACCACCGACCTGGAAAAAAGCTACCGCATCAATATGAATATGATCGGGCTGGATAACCGCCCGTCGGTGAAAAACCTGCTGGAAATCATCAGCGAATGGCTGGTTTATCGTCGTGAAACCGTGCGTCGCCGCCTCAGCCATCGCCTGGAAAAAGTGCTCAGGCGCCTGCATATTCTTGAGGGGCTGCTGGTTGCCTTTCTTAATATTGACGAAGTGATCCACATCATTCGCAGCGAAGACGAGCCGAAACAGGTGCTGATGTCGCGCTTCGAGATTAGTGAAACTCAGGCCGAAGCGATCCTTGAGCTGAAATTACGCCATCTTGCCAAACTGGAAGAGATGAAAATTCGCGGTGAGCAGGATGAGCTGGCGAAAGAACGTGACCGTCTTCAGGCTATTCTCGCCTCGGAGCGCAAAATGAATTCGCTGCTGAAAAAAGAGCTTCAGGCCGACAGCGATGCCTACGGTGACGATCGTCGTTCACCGCTGTGCGAGCGGGGCGAAGCAAAGGCGATCAGCGAAAACGAGCTGGTGCCCTCAGAACCGGTCACCATTGTGCTGTCGCAGATGGGCTGGGTACGCAGTGCCAAAGGGCACGATATCGATCCGACCGGGCTGAGTTATAAAGCGGGAGACAGCTACCGCGCCGCAGCCAGGGGCAAAAGCAATCAGCCGGTGGTGTTTATTGACTCGACCGGGCGCAGCTATGCGCTGGAGCCGACGACGTTGCCTTCTGCGCGCGGGCAGGGCGAGCCCCTTACCGGCAAGCTGACGCCGCCGCCGGGTGCCGTAATGGAGCAGGTGCTGATGGAAGCGGATGAGCAGAGGCTGCTCATGGCGTCGGATGCCGGATACGGCTTCGTCTGTACCTTTAGCGATCTGCTCTCACGCAATCGTGCCGGTAAAGCGCTGCTCAGCCTGCCGAAAAATGCCAAAGTGATGACGCCGATGGCTATCCACCACGACGACGACAGGCTGCTTGCTATCACCGCCGCGGGCAGAATGCTGCTGTTCCCGGTGGCTGAGCTGCCGCAGCTGGCAAAAGGCAAAGGCAATAAAATCATCTCTATTCCCTCTGCTCAGGCCGTCGCCGGTGAAGATACGCTGAAATGGTTACTGCTGCTCCCCGAGCAGGCGTCGATCATGCTGCATGCCGGAAAACGTAAGCTCAAAGTGCGACCCGAGGAGCTGGAGAAATTCCGCGCGGAGCGGGGGCGTCGTGGGACGCTGCTGCCGCGAGGATTGCAGAACGTTGAGCGCATAGAGGTCGACGCGCCGGAAAGAGCGGGTGCAGAGGCGCCCGATAGCGAGGAATAATACGCGATGATAAGCCTTTCTTACGCGGCTAACCCGGTGAAAGGCGGCGTATTTCGGTAATTAAGGATATACTTTACCCGCTGGGTAAAGCGTTGAGATTCCCTGTATGTCGGTCCGCTGGCGCGTTTGCGGTCGCGGATTGACCGGGGAGGATCTGGAAGCAATAACGAGGATGTGATGCTCTCAATTTTACGTTTCGCGATCGTGATTATCTGTTCAATCCTGATCAGTGTTTTTGGTTGTATTTATTGCCTTTTTAGCCCGCGTAATCCGCGTCATGTTGCCACCTTTGGGCATCTTTTTGGCCGACTGTCGCCGGTGTTTGGGCTGAAGGTTGAACTGCGCAGGCCCGAAGGGGCAGATAATTACCCGAACGCGATTTACATCGCCAACCATCAGAACAATTACGACATGATTACCGCGGCGAAGATGGTGCAGCCGACAACGGTAACCGTGGGTAAGAAAAGCCTGCTGTGGATCCCCTTTTTCGGGCAGCTCTACTGGCTGACGGGTAATCTGCTGATTGATCGGGAAAACCGCGCATCGGCACATGGTACCATCAGTAAGATGATCGCCCAGTTTAAAAAGAAGCGCATCTCCTTCTGGATGTTCCCGGAGGGGACCCGCAGCCGTGGACGTGGTCTGCTGCCTTTTAAAACCGGCGCTTTTCATGCGGCAATCACGGCGGGCGTGCCGATTATCCCCATCGTCGTCTCCAATACGCACGACAAGATCAAACTGAATCGCCTGCATAATGGACATGTCATTATTGAGATGCTGCCACCGGTGGATACCGCGGCCTTTGCCACACTCTCCGCGCGTAAGCTGGCGACCCACTGCCGCGAGCTCATGTCAGCTAAGCTGGATGAGCTGAATGCGGAAGTGGCGGCGCGCGAGGCTGCTGATAAGCGCGGCGGAAAGTAATCGCTACGTTTCAGGCCCCACACAGCATTCAGAATGACAAATCAGACGTGCAGCGGGTCATCAGGCTGTTTTTTTAGGTTACGGAGTTGGTATGTCCTTCAGTCGACGTCAGTTTATTCAGGCATCGGGCGTTGCCCTGTGCGCCAGTGCACTGCCCGTACGCGCTTATGCGGCCGGACCCGGAGTCGCCTTACCGGTCCCGCCGCTTATTGAGTCGCGTCGCGGGCAGCCTGTTTTTCTGACCCTGCAACGCAGCCACTGGTCATTCACCGAGGGCAGCAAGGCGCAGGTGTGGGGGATCAACGGTCTCTACCTTGGCCCGACGGTACGGGTATGGAACGGTGACGACGTCAAACTGATCTACAGTAACCGCCTGGCTGAACCGGTCTCGATGACCATCAGCGGACTGCATCTGCCCGGCGCGCTGGCGGGCGGTGCGCCCCGGCTCATGTCTCCCGGCGTGGACTGGGCGCCGGTGCTCCCGGTGCGCCAGGCGGCGGCAACCTGTTGGTATCATGCCAATACGCCCAATCATATGGCCCCTCATGTTTATAACGGGCTGGCGGGCATGTGGCTTGTCGAAGATGAGTTGAGCAAGTCACTGCCGCTGCCAAATCACTATGGCGTTGATGATTTTCCCCTGATTATTCAGGACAAGCGTCTGGATAACTTCGGTTCGCCGCAGTATGACCCGCCTTCCAGCGGCGGCTTCGTGGGGGATACGCTGCTGGTTAACGGCGTACAGAATCCCTGGGTTGAAGTCTCTCGTGGATGGGTTCGCCTGCGGCTGCTGAACGCCTCAAACTCGCGACGCTACCAGCTCCAGCTGAGCGATGGTCGTCCGCTAAACGTTATTGCCAGCGATCAGGGTTTTCTTGCCGCGCCGGTGGCGGTGCAGCAGCTTTCGCTGGCGCCGGGCGAGCGTCGGGAGGTGCTGGTCGATATGAGTAAGGGTGATGAGGTTTCCGTGACGGCTGGAATGCCTGCGGGTCTGGTGGACCGCCTGCGCGGCCTGTTTGAGCCTTCGAGCATTCTCACCTCCACCCTGATCCTGACGCTCCGACCAACCGGGCTGCTGCCGCTGATGACCGATAACCTGCCGATGCGCTTACTGGCCGACCAGGTCATTGAGGGCAGCGTCAGCCGCACGCGAGAGTTCACGCTGGGCGACAGCATCGCCGGTATTAATGGGGCGCTTTGGGATATGACGCGGATCGACAACAGCGCGCAGCAGGGAACCTTTGAACGCTGGATCATTCATGCCGATCTGCCGCAGTCGTTCCATATTCAGGGCGTGATGTTTCTGATTAAAAACGTCAATGGCGCGCAGCCGATGGCTGAAGATCGCGGCTGGAAGGATACCGTCTGGGTGGACGGCAGCGTTGAGCTGTTCGTTTCGTTTGTTCAGTACTCTTCCGATCACTTCCCCTTTGTCTATTACAGCCAGACGCTGGAAATGGCCGATCGGGGTAGCGCGGGTCAGCTTTTGGTACAGCCGGCGGGGTAACGTCCGCGGAAACGGGCCTGGCGTTAATCAGGCCCGTTCGTGCGCAGACGGATCGCTTAGTTCAGCTCGTCAGGATCCGGACCCAGGCGATTGCCCCTGTCCAGCGTGGCGATCTCACTAATTTCTGGTTTTTCCAGACGGAAGTCGAAAACCTTAAAGTTCTCTTCAATACGCGATGGCGTGACCGATTTCGGGATCACCACCAGACCGCTGTCCAGATGCCAGCGGATAACGATCTGCGCGGGGGTTTTGCCATACTTTTTCGCCAGGTTTTTGATGATCTCCTGATCGAATACGCCTTTCCCCCCCTGCGCCAGCGGGCTCCACGATTCGGTCTGGATTTGATGCATTGCGTTCCAGGCATGAAGCGTGCGCTGTTGCATCATCGGATGCAGCTCAATCTGATTGATGACCGGGCTGACGCCGGTTTCGTCCAGCAGGCGTTTCAGGTGGGCCTGCTGGAAGTTACAGACGCCAATACTTTTGGTCAGGCCCTGTTTCTGTAGCTCAATCATCGCCTTCCATGCTTCAACGTAGTTATCTTTCGCCGGGCAGGGCCAGTGCATCAGGTAGAGATCGACGCTCTGTAGCTGGAGCTTTTTCAGGCTGGTTTCAATGGCCTGTTCCGCATTCAGCTGGTCGTCATTCCACAGCTTGGTGGTTACAAAGATATCGTCACGCGCGACGTCAGTTTCCTGCAGCGCCTGACCAATCCCTTCTTCATTTTTATAGATAGCGGCGGTGTCGATAGCGCGATAGCCCACCTCAAGCGCCTTGACGGCTGCCTGACGTGCATCGTCGATGCTGGCCTGCCAGACGCCCAGACCTATTTGCGGCATCATGTTGCCGTCGTGGAGTTTAATTACAGGTTGTTCAGCCATGTTCTCTCCTTTATCGCATTTTATCCGGTACGCTTTGCCGGTTAGTGTCACTAAGCTTAGCTGAGTTTATCGCACGCTTTGAGAAATCTTCTTGTGCAGGGTGTTTCATCCTGATGCCGGATGCGTTCACCGTATTCACTGCTTATTCCTGCCAAAGGATTGCCCAATTCTCCACGGCTCTGGAGAAAGATGAAAGAAGCGTTCATCATGTCAAAAGGAATTTAAGAGGGTGAGAATGGTTATGGATCGTAATGCGCTGTGCTCCCGACTTGCTCAGCAGGTCATTGCCCTGAAAGAGGCACCTTCGCTGTCAATGGTGCCTGACATCAAGCTGCTGTACGTCGACCGGCCGAGCGGACGCACCCCGGTAATGTACTCATCGGGGATTGTGATCCTTTTCCAGGGGCATAAAACCGGTTATCTGGGCAATCACGTTTTTCACTATGACGCCACCAAATACCTGATGCTGACGGTGACCTTGCCCTTTGAGTGCGAAACCTTCGCGACTGCGGAAGAGCCGCTGGTGGGGATGTTGCTCAATGTGGATTCCACCCGCTTACAGGATCTGCTGATTGATATTGGCGATGACGACAGCTTTCACCCCGCGCCGCAGACGCGGGGAATACATACGGCATCCCTGACCGGGGAGATGCTGTGCGCCGCAGAGAGGCTGCTGGACGTCATGGCTAATCCGCGCGATGCCCGCGTGCTCGGGCCACAGATTGTGCGTGAAATTCTCTATTATGTCCTGCTGGGTCCCTGCGGGGGTGCCCTGCTGGCGCAGGTCAGTCGTCAGACTCAGTTCAGCCAGATAGCCCGCGCGCTGCGGCGGATTGAGCATAACTACCGGGATAACATGAGCGTGGATCAGCTGGCCGCAGAGGTGAATATGAGCGTCTCGGCGTTTCATCATAACTTTAAGGCGGTCACCAGCACTTCGCCGTTACAGTACCTGAAAAGCTACCGACTGCATCAGGCGCGGATGATGATGTTGCAGGAGGGGCTGAAAGCGAGTACGGCGGCAATGCGGGTGGGTTATGAAAGCGCATCACAGTTTTCTCGTGAGTTTAAACGCTATTTTGGCGTCACGCCGGGGGAAGAAGTGATGCGCATGCGGCAAACGGTATAAGAAGAGGGCCGGAACACCGGCCCTACAGAGAGGACTTTTTGCGCCTGATAACCAGCGTGATGCTACCCACCAGACCTACGCACAACAATACCAGAGGCAGAATCATCAGGATCGCCATAACCTGATCTTCATGGCGCTTAATAAAAGGAACCTGACTGATAGCGTAGCCTAGCGACACCAGAATCGTGACCCACAGCAGGCCGCTAAGCCAGTTGAACAGCTGGAAACGGCTGTTCTTCAGGCCGGAAATTCCCGCCATCGTAGGCAGAATGGTGCGAACAAACGCCAGAAAGCGCCCAACCAGCAGCGCCATCAGGCCGTGGCGATGAAACAAACTCCACGCCCGCTGGTGGTACTGCGCGGGCAAATGCATCAGCCAGCTTTTGACCAGCCGGGTATTCCCCAGCCAGCGGCCCTGAAGATAGCTCAGCCAGCAGCCGAGGCTGGCGGCAAGGGTGAGGATCAGCAGCGTCGGCATAAATGCCATAACGCCTTTCGCAATCATGGCCCCGGCCAGCAGCAACAGGCTGTCACCGGGCAGAAAAGAGGCGGGCAACAGGCCGTTTTCAAGCAGCAGAGTGATAAACATAATGCCGTAGACAATCCATATCACATCCGGATTGGCGAGCGCAGCAAAATCCTGATGCCACAATGCCCGCACAATCTCGTGTAGTACACCCATTTCATATCCCAGTGAATACGTTAGTTGGTCAATTGTACGCGTTATTCGGCTCGTTAACCTTGATCGATGCCCATTGCTCTCTGTCGTTTGGTTTTTATTTACTTATTCATCCTGCTCAGGCTTCAAGACGGGCAAAGCCAGCGGCCAGATCGGCAATCAAATCGTCTGCGTTTTCCAGGCCGATATGCACTCTCACCAGCGTTCCGCTAAAATCCACGCCCTTCGCCGGACGTATTGCCTCCAGCTCCTCAGGCTGGTTAGCGAGGATTAGCGACTCATAGCCTCCCCATGAGTAGGCCATACTGAAATGCTCAAAGTGATCCAGATAGTGGGCAAGCTGCGCATCGCTCAGGCGTTCTTTCAGCACAAAGGAGAACAGGCCGCTGCTGCCGGTAAAGTCACGCTTCCAGAATGCGTGTCCCCGACATTCAGGCAGCGCCGGGTGATTCACCACCGCCACTTCAGGACGCGCCGCCAGCCACTGTGCGATGTGGATAGCGCTCTCCTGATGCTGGCGCAGACGCACGGCGAGCGTACGCAGGCCGCGACTTGCCATGTAGGCGGTATCCGCGTCCACCATCTGCCCCATCAGATAGGAGTTCTCACGCAGCTGGGGCCAGCAGCGTTCATTTGCTACCGCGGTGCCGATCATGGCATCTGAATGGCCGATCAGGTATTTGGTACCGGCCTGGATAGAGATATCAATGCCAAAGGCCAGCGCCGGAAAGAGGATCCCTGCGGCCCAGGTATTGTCGATCATGATGACGGCGTCCGGCGCCACACGGCGCACCGCCGAGACAATGGCAGGAATATCCTGAACTTCCATGGTGATGGAGGCCGGGGATTCCAGGAAGACCACTTTGGTGTTGGGCTGGACTAACTCTGCAATCTCATCGCCAATATTGTGATCGAACCACTGGGTTGAGACATTCATTTTACTGAGAATTTTGCTGCAAAAATCCTGAGTGGGCTCATACACCGATCCCGCCATCAGCACATTGTCACCAGCGGCAACAAAAGCGAGGATGGCATTAGCGACGGCCGCCGCTCCACAGGGATAAAGCGCACAGCCCGCGCCGCCTTCCAGTTCGGTCATGGCGTCCTGAAGAGAGAAGTGGGTGAGCGTGCCGCGACGACCATAGAAAAGATCACGGTCTGCGCGCCCTGCCGCGGCGCGTTTTTTCTCTGCCACGCTGTCGAATACCAGTGATGACGCCCGTTGAATCACGCTGTTAACGGCGCCCTGGGTATAGCGTTTGCTGCGGCCAGCGGCGATCAGCGTGGTTTCGATTTTTTTTCTGCTCATCAATTGCCCAGTCTGAGAAAGGTTGATTTCTAACGTTAACACGGCGCGCCTGATGACGAAATTGAGCAATGCGCTGTATGACAAAGTTTCAGTCTGAAGCCAGAAAAGCGCTGATAAATGCGGGAATAAAGCGGGTAGATGTAAATACTAATGATAACCACTATCAATTCAGCATTGATTTGGTATGATCCTGACTGGTTTTTTGCTTTTAGTTGATTTCCGTTGGAGAGACAGCGTGACGAATGATTTGATGCAGACGGATCTTTCCGTGTGGGGCATGTACCATCATGCAGACATCGTGGTTAAAGTGGTAATGATCGGACTGCTGCTGGCATCGGTCGTCACCTGGGCAATATTTTTCAGCAAAAGCGCAGAACTGAGTTCCGCAAAGCGTCGTCTGAAGCGTGAGCAGCAGTCACTGGCTGAGGCGCGCTCGCTACCCGAGGCCTCGAAGACCTGCGCAACCTTTAATGCGGCCAGCCTGACGGCGCTGCTGCTGAAAGAAGCGGAAGATGAGCTACAGCTTTCGCAGGGCTCTGACGACAATGATGGTATCAAAGAGCGCACCGCCTTCCGACTGGAGCGCCGCGTCGCATTCTTCAGCCGCCATGCAGGCCGGGGTAACGGATTCCTGGCGACGGTAGGCTCAATTGCCCCCTTTGTCGGCCTGTTCGGCACCGTGTGGGGAATCATGAACAGCTTTATCGGCATTGCACAGACGCAGACCACCAATCTGGCGGTCGTCGCGCCGGGTATCGCGGAAGCGCTGCTGGCCACCGCCGTGGGTTTGATTGCGGCAATCCCGGCCGTGGTCATCTATAACGTTTTTGCCCGCATGATCGCTAATTACAAGGCATCAATGGGCGACGTTGCGGCGCAGATCCTGCTGCTGCAAAGCCGCGATCTGGATCTGGCGGCCAGCAATGATTCACCGCGCCACGCCGCCGCTCACAAACTGCGGGTGGGCTAAGTACGATGGCGATGCGATTGAATGAAGATCACGAAAGCAACGGCGAAATGCATGAGATTAACGTCACGCCGTTTATCGACGTGATGCTGGTGCTGCTGATCATCTTTATGGTCGCCGCGCCGCTGGCGACAGTTGACGTCCGCGTTAACCTGCCTGCTTCTACCAGTACGCCGCAGCCACGTCCCGATAAGCCCGTTTATCTTTCGATTAAGGCCGATAGGCAGTTGTTTATTGGCAATAATGCGGTGACAGACGAGACGCTGGTTAATGCCCTGAACGATCAGACGGCGGGTAATAAAGAAACCACCATTTTCTTCCAGGCCGATAAGTCGGTGGATTATGCCACGCTGATGGGGGTTATGGATAAGCTGCGTCAGGCGGGTTATTTGAAGATTGGCCTGATGGGTATGGAAACCACCGCGAAGTAGCTGACTGGACTGGTCGCGAGCGGGCGTTAAAGGAGTAGGGACTATTGCCCGGTGTCAGGTATTTCGGCATCCTGTTGCCAGGTTGCCAGGTTGCCAGGTTGCCAGGTTGCCAGGTTGCCAGGTTGCCAGGTTAGGTTGTAATACCTGCGACGCCGGTGGACAATCCCAGCGTTTGCCGGGCGTCCTCACGCCACGCTCTGCGTGGTGCCTTTGGCTCCGACGCCAGGCCGGACGGCCCGGTCGCGAGCGGGCGTCCCTGCCCGCCGCTCCCTGAGAGCAGCATCCCTGCTGCTCTCGCCTGGCCCTCCGTCTTCGCCGCAGCGCTGCGGATTGCCCGACAATCGCAGGGATTGTCCACCTCTCAGGCGCCTGAATTGCTTTTAGTGAAACCGCCTTTAACCCACAGCCAGCACAATACAATAAGCAGACGGGTGGGGCCTGGTGACAGGCATTCCGATACCCTGCCTGTTGGCAGGCCGGTCGTACAGGCTGTAATACCTGCAATCCCGGTGGACAATCCCAGCGTTTGCCGGGCGTCCTCACGCCACGCTCCGCGTGGTGCCTTTGGCTCCGACTCCGGGCCGGACGGCCCGGTCGCGAGCGGGCGTCCCTGCCCGCCGCTCCCTGAGTGCAGCATCCCTGCTGCCCTCGCCTGGCCCTCCGTCTTCGCCGCAGCGCTGCGGATTGCCCGTCAACCGCAGGGATTGTCCACCTCTCAGGCTTTTGAGTTGCTTTTACCCGCAGTCAGCACAATACAATAAGCAGGCGGGTGGGGCCCGGTGACAGGCATTCCGCAGCGCTGAGTGCAGTAAGGAAGACCCGGATGGGCCAGCAGGGATGCTGGCACAAGGGCATGCCGGGACAGGGATGTCCCGTCATGCCCGGTCCGAAAGGTCGACGAGCGGAGCGAAGGGACCGCGCCACGCGCGGCGCGAGGACCGCCAGGCACCGGGCCCCACCCGTAGGCGACACCTCCAGCTTTTGTAGCACCGGGCCCCACCCGTAGGCGACACCTCCAGCTTTTGTAGCACCGGGCCCCACCCGTAGGCGACACCCCAGGCTTTTGTAGCGCCGGGCCCCACCCGTAGGCGACATCCCAGGCTTTTGTAGCGCCGGGCCCCCCCCCCAGGCGACACCCCAGGCTTTTGTAGCGCCGGGCCCCCCCCCAGGCGACACCTCCAGCTCTTGTAGCGCCGCGCACCATATGCAGACACCACCAGGCATCATGCCCCATTCACTGCCCGAACTTAAACCTGAGCCAGCGGAGCCGCCGTATTCTTAATCTGATACTGACGGACCAGACGCTTAATAATCATGGTGCCAAGCAGGCCACAAACGGCGGCAATGGTTAGCCAGACGCCGGGCATCGCCTTATCGCCTGTCGAGTGAATCAGATAACTGCAGATTGCCGGGGTGAAGCCGCCGAACAGCGCGGTAGCGAGACTGTAAGCCAGTGAAAAGCCCGTGGCACGCACCTCGGCGGGCATAATCTCCGCCAGATACACCACCATTGCGCCGTTATAGCTGGCATAAAGAAAGGAGAGCCACAGCTCGGCTTCCAGCAGATGCGCAAACGTTGGTGACCCCACCAGCCAGTGCAGAACCGGCCAGGCAGTGGCGATCATCAGCACGCTAAACAGAATCAGCAGCGGGCGGCGGCCATAACGGTCGGAAACCGAGCCCATAATGGGCAGCCATATCAGGTTAGACAGCCCTACGCACAGCGTGACAAAAAAGCTCTGTTTATCGCTCATCATCAGCACCGTTTTGCCAAACGTCGGCGTAAAAGCGGTGATCATATAAAACATCACCGTGGTGGTCACCACCATCAACATCCCCGCCAGCACCAGCGGCCAGTTACTGGCTACCGACCTGACAATCTGCTTCATCGAAGGGTGTACCTTGCGCTGGCTGAACTCCTCGGTTTCCTCCAGCATACGGCGGATCCAAAACAAAAACGGCACGATCATACAGCCAATCACAAACGGAATACGCCAGCCCCAGTCGGTGACCTGATCCTTTTCCAGTAAATGATTCAGTCCCAGCCCAAGCAGTGCGGCAAATATAACTGCCACCTGCTGGCTGCCCGACTGCCAGCTGACAAAGAAACCCTTGCGCTTAGGAGGAGCCATCTCAGCCAGATACACCGAAACGCCGCCCAGCTCCACGCCAGCCGAGAAGCCCTGTAGCAGACGCCCCAGCAAAATCAGAATCGGCGCGGCGACGCCCAGCGTATTGTATCCCGGCACTACGGCGATGGTCAGCGTTCCCAGCGCCATCAGTCCCAGTGTGACCAGCAGCCCTTTACGGCGTCCGTGATGGTCGATAAATGAGCCAAGAATGATGGCACCGAGCGGACGCATCAGGAAGCCAGCGCCAAAGGTCATTAGCGTCAGCATCAGGGAAGCAAAGGGGTTATCACCGGGGAAGAAGGTTTTGGCAATGGCGGTCGCGTAGTAGCCGAACACCATAAAATCATACATCTCCAGAAAATTACCGCTGGTTACGGTGAAAATAGTTCTGGCATGGCTTCGCGGTTTTTTTGCGGGTGGGGAGAAAACAGTCATACAGCATCCTTTAGTTTTTCCCCCCTTTTAGCCTGTCAGTAAATATTTTAATGTGATCGATATCACTGTTAAAGCTTAACTATCGTATTACATGGGTAACAAATAGTTAACACAATGCTGGAGGTATAGCGGCCTGTGAAACGCGCGATGGCTCACTTCTGCTGGTTCTCCCTGACGCAAGATTCATCAAGGCCCGATAGTTACGAGGGCTAATTTCGCCACATTGACCGTACTTTCCATTGAGAGATCCACTATCACGTGACATTGGCCGTACTTTCCAGTGAGAGAGCCACCACCACGTTTCACCTGGCGCGCGTTAAAATGAGAGATCCACGACCACGCTGTCGCTGTAGCTGCCTGCTACGGGTGTGGTTTGGTTAGTTAAAATCTGTGCGGTGTAATTAAAGGTGCGGGTTAGCCCATCAACACTGATGCTATTCGCCGCCGTACTGGCAACGCGCTCGCTGCCAACAGGCCCCCAGCGCAGGGTGCTGGTATTTTGATAAATCTCATAGGCGAGCTGGTTGCTGCCGCTGGTCATATAGCGCTGGCTCCCCACTGCATGGCTACCGTTGCTCAGTCCCACCGTATAGGTGCTGTCTTTAGTACAGATGACATTAATCGACTGGGCGACTTTACTGAAGCTGCTGACCAGCGGTGCACTGCCAAAGCTGATGTTGGGGGCGGTGATAGTGGTGCAATCGTTAGTGATAGTCATACTGGCGGTAATGGGCACCGTGCCGGAGCTGGTTATCTGACTGCCCAACAAACACAGCCCCAGTGCGCCAAGCCCGGTACAGACGTTGTAGCTGACCAGCATATTCATGACGCCCGTATAGCTCCCGGCGGCCACCACCTGACCCGGCACGGTGCGCATATACACCGGAATGGTAAAGTTTTGCCCGCCCAGCAGACCCACCAGATTCACTAACTGAGAAGAGCTGAAGCTCACGGTGGTTCCGCCAATGGTCATCTCATTGCCGCAGGCGGAATCGCTACACAGCTGGACGGGAATGCTATCGCTGCCGCTACTGCTGGTCTTAAGTGCGCCACGTGTACCGCTGGTAAAGGTCGCGCTTGCCACCTGTATTTTGACGTAATCCGTTGAAAGCAGCGAAAGAATACTGCCCGATCCGCAGTTGACGTTCACGCTGGCCGAGGTGGCACTGGCGGTGGTATTCACCGCAAAAGAACTGACGCTGCCAAACGAGGCGGTCGACGAGGGTAAGGTGCAGGCCGCCCATCCCGGGAGGGAGCATGCCATCAGCAGCAAGAACAGAACGGCTGAGATTTTTTTCATCATGGTGCTCCTGGCGCATCGGCGGAGAGAGTGCAGGTTAGCGGTCCATAGGTCCTGAGGGATACAGGCCGTCCGCCGGGAACCTTCAATACTGACTCGCAGTGTCGCCCGTCCGGCGTTTCGGCCCTGAACGGGTTTTCGGGCTGGAGATTTTCCATCCAGGCAATGCCGTCCCAGCCTACGTATTCCGTGGCCTGACCCTGGCGGATAAGCTGGGTTGACACGGGAAGAGGTTGCCCGTCCTGATCGAGCAGGATAACGCTGGCGGCGCGCAGCGGGACGATGGGGAAATGCAGCAGATAACCGCTCTGACGCTTAACCGCGAAGCGCTGCTCGACCGCTGAGGTCGTCATATCCACCGGCAGGTCGAGCGTATTGATCGCATATTTCGCCGGATACCACGAGCTGACTCTCGGCACCAGCAGGTAACCCTTGCTATTCGTCTTACCCATTAACTGATTCTCATAGTCTACTTCGACTTCGGGATAATCGGTTTTTACCAGTACAAAGGCATCATTCACCTCATTGGCGGCAAACAGGCTGCCATCCATAAACACCAGTGACCCGGTGATATCTCCAAACTGGGTGCTGTAATCGCTGTCACCGTAGAACCCTGCTGAGGTCTGAATCAGGTCATTACGCCAGCTAACACTGCCCTGGGTGAAGTCGCTGCCGCTACTCTCGCGTGCCCAGGAGGCATCATAGGAAAAGCCCCCTTCGGTGGGCATGGCGCGTGAGACGCCCAGATGCTGTGCCGTGCCGCCAAAACGGTCGCGCTCCAGGCCGATGCTGGCATTTCCCCGTTCGCTGAAGGGGATCACCAGTGAAACGGCACCGGACCATACGTCCTGCTGCTGGTCATGGGTGGCGGAGAGGTAAAGGCTACTGTTACCCCAGATATCCTTACTCCAGGAGAGGTTCAACAGCTGGGTTTTGTTGCCGTTGCCGCTGGTAATATCAATAAAAGCCGCGCCCAGGCTGCCGTACTGGTTCAGCGACAGGCTGACATTATACTGGGCGCTGCGGCGGCTAAGCGTATATTCCGTTCTGGTCGCCCCACTGCTGCGATCGCCATACAGCGCCAGATTGCTGAAGTCAGCGGTGCGAATAATATGCTGAGTGCCGATGCTAAAGCGGCTGTTATTGTACTGATAGCCCCAGCTGTACTGGTCACCGCTCTCACCGTCCATCTGGCTGCGGGTCACCGCGCTATTCACTACGCCGAGCGAGCCGATGCGCAACTGCCCGCCCGCGCCGGCCAGCGCCAGGGACTCTGCGGCCTCGGCGTGGCTCTCCAGCGTCAGCCAGTCGTTCAGACCATATCGCCACGAGCCGCTGGCAGCGCCCGCGCCATAGTCTGCGTTTTTGACCCCGTAGTTTTCGCGCAGCGCACCGGCAGAGAAGGAGAAGTCCGACAGGCCGGGCTTCAGCAGATTGCTGGAGACGTAGAAAGGCATTGTCGTGGTGATGCGACGGCCAGTTGCATCGGTGGTCACCACTACCGCGTTTCCCGCCCCATTGACGAAAGGCATATTGGTCATCGTCCATGGACCGGGCTGCACGTTGTTAGAACTGTTTCTGTAGCCGTTGACGAACAGATCGACGGTCGAGGGAACCGCCGCCTGGCCGGAAAAAGCGGGCAGGGGGTAGGTGATAATATCCGGGCGCACCGAGAAATCCCGTGCAATCTGGATGCCGCCCAGCCTGACGCTGTTGCTCCACGCCAGTGAATCCGTAATCAAATCCCCTACGCGCCAGCTCAGGGATCGCTCCTCATCCTGATTGCTCCACCAGCTGTCGTAGCGGAGATAGCCATCATTTTGATAACCCGGCGAACCGGCGATCTGCTGCTGATAAACACCGTTGGTCGAAAGCTGCCCGCCGCTGCCAAACAGGCGAAACTCGCTCCACGCGGAAAGACGTGTACCACTCTGGCTGGTCCGGCTGGTGTAGAGATCGTAGTTAAACAGTGCACCTGGCGTGCTGAGTCCGGGGTAGCGTGGCTGTTGATTGTCGCTGCCGCCCAGATGCTGAGCCGGGAGCCAGTCGGGCGGCACGGTCAGCAGAATGCGCTGGCGGGCGGCGTCATAATTTGCCTTCACGCCTGGCAGGGTAGAGACATCCACCATTGAGGAGCTGATTTGCGCCGCCGGAATACCGGCCCGCTGAAGATCGCCCGCCCTGAGAAGATAGTGGTCGCCGTTAAACGTAACGGGTACCACCTGCTGGCTGTCGCGATCGTTTACCACCAGGCCCAGCATATATTGCTGCTTCTGCGGGCCAGCCTCATTTTTTACCGGCGGCGGCGGCAGTGAGGACCAGGTCTCTGCCCGCCCGGCCCCGGGCAGCAGACTTCCCAGCAGGCTGACGACGACGGGCAGGTAGTGGCTTACTGAAGCTAAGCTGTGCCTGCTCATCGGTTAGCGTGGCGAGCCAGTGCTGCGCCAGCTTTTATTATTATCCAGCTCGGCGCGCAGCTCCGCGCTATTGGAGGCCGGAAAGTTCAGTGGGAAAGTGTTGCTGGCACTGGCCAGCACGTAGCCAAACAGGCTATTCGATAGCGTGCGACCGCCCAGGCTAACTTTGCTCAGACGGGCGTGACCTTTTCCACTGTTGGTAATTCTCAACGCGCTATGGCCGTCCTGGGTGATCACCCGCCAGCTTAACGCAGGCTGGGCAGTATCCGCAGAGAGGCCCTGGCCGTAGGTAAACAGCGGCACGGAGTAGCGCATCTGGAAGTTCAGTCCGGCCTGATTCGGTGCCTGGCTCTGAGGGGTGGGAATTTCATCCAGTACCACACGCCAGGCCATTTCTTTGCCCGGCGGCGGCGGGACCTGATTGATCAGGCGTACCAGCTGCTTTTGCCCAGGCTCGATTCTGACCAGCGGCGGGCTGGCCACCACGCTCTGCTGCGTCTGATACTGCTCTTTGCCATCAATCTGCTGCCAGTTAAAAATCCTGACCTGCATAAGCGTGGTCGCCCCGCCCCGGTTCTCAATCCATAGCTCTGTCGCCTTATCCCCACTGGGGATTTTGGGATCGATGGGCCAGATCAGTACCGAATTACCCGCCCGGACGGGTGATAAAAATGCGCCGCCGATCAGGCAAAAAAACAGCGCAATAAGAGGTAACCTATTCATATATGCTTCTCGTTTTCCCTTTCTCACCAGCTCAGCGTTACCGTCAGGGTATCGCTGTAGGTGCCGGCACGGTTGACTCCGCTGAGCTGCACCAGACCGTAAACCGGCAGGGTGATGTTATTGGCATTACTGAAGGCCAGCGCCACATTCTGACTCACCGGGATTGCGCTGACGGCACTGTGGTTGGCGTTGGTGTAAAGCGAGTAGCCAATCAGATTGGTATTATTCGCCACCTGCATATTCCGGGTCGTGGAATAATGCGCGCCGCCGTCAATGCTCAAATTCAGCGTGGTGCCGGGCGTACAGGCCAGCGTAAACGCAGCATTTTGCGTCAGGCTGGCACTGGCCGACCTGCTGCCTACGCCCGGTAGTGTGCCGAAGTTCAGCGCACCCAATACGGCAGTGTTGGTACCGGAAATCACACAACCGTTAACAATCGATGCGCTGATCTCAAAGGTCTGTGTCGGAAGTGGCCACGCAGGGTTGCTGATAACGCTGAGTAACATGCAGAACGCACCCGCCAGCCAGGCTCCGGTTTTCAGCCACGCCAACACAAGGCGTTCCCCTTCAGTAACAATCAGTAATTCACGGCGACGTTAATCGTATCCGTGTAGGTTCCCGCGGGGATCGCGGCGTTAAACCCACCGCCGCTCACCCGGCCATAAACAGGATAATTATCGCCGTTGACCGGATCGGTGGTGCCCGTATTGACCAGATTGGCATTGTTTGCGATGGGAGTGGTGTAAGCGGTGCTGCCATACAGGGTATAGGCTATTCCCTGAGTCGCATCACTGCCCAGAACCAGATAGCGCGGCTGCGCGGTGACGGCACCATAAACGGTAGCCGGTGCTTCATTACTGCTGGTGAGCTGAACATTGTAGGTCTGACCCGTGGTGCAGCGAACGAAGATACCGTTACCCAGCGAGCCAACTAAGGTGGCGTTGAGCGTATCAAAGGTCCCTGCGCTGCTACCAAAGTCCAGAGTACCGAAATTAACGCCTGTGGTAGCCGACTGGCCGTTGACAAGGCAGCCGGTAGTGAGCACCAGCGTGGCGTTAATGGTGCCCGTCGTGGTAGCGGTAAAACCGGACGTCACCGTGCCAGCGCTCAGTGCGCAACCCAGCAGAAAAAGCTTCAGTTTCATAACCATTCCTTACTGATTAGATCGATGAAAGTGCTTTTTCGCCTGATGTAAAAGTGAACAAATTACCGTAATATTTAAAGAAAAAATAATGTATTAGTTTTAATAAATGGCCGTAAAGCGCGTTTCTTCGCATCAGCAGCAGCGTAATATATAGGGTTTTCTTTACTATATAACAACTAAGGGATACGTGAACAGCCGCAAGAAAAAATAATATTTGCTGCTGCGAAGGGAAAAAGTTTTATACGTCCCAGGCCACGGATAGTGGGAGAAAATGGCCATTTTTAAGAATTATCTTATTATCGTAAAGTAAATATTTGAAGAGCGTGGTATGTTCTGTGAGCGATTAAGCCGTACCACAAAATTTTAAAACCACGCGTGCCGACCCGGGCAGGTAAAGTCATTAAGTCAGGCCAGCCCTCTATATTTATATTCCGGTTAACAATGGTCCTGTTTTGCGCGTGAGATAAAGGGGTATTGGTAAGAATTAAGAAAGTTTTGTTTAATAAATCAGCGCCACGCTACTGGCTGCAAAAACCGAGATCCACCTATGCTTATGAGTTCCTGGGACCCGCTGATGGTCATCGCTTCCGTGGCCGTTGCCTTTCTCGCCTCCTATACCGCGCTGGATATGGCGGGCAGGGTAACCACCACGACGGGAAAAGCCGAAACGTTCTGGCTGATTGGCGGCGGGTTTGCAATGGGAATTGGCATCTGGTCAATGCATTTTATCGGCATGCTGGCGATGGATCTTGCAATGGCAATGAGCTATGACCCCAGCCTGACGGTTATCTCTATGGCGGTTGCCATTGCCGCATCGATTTTTGCGCTGTGGATTGTCTGTTATGGTCAGCTTACGCTCGGGCGGCTGATTATTGGCGCACTGGTGCTCGGTAGCGGCGTCGCCTCCATGCACTACATTGGCATGGCAGCTCTGATGCTGGCACCGGGCATCGACTGGAACTGGCGCTGGGTAGTGGTGTCGGTGGTTATCGCGTTGCTGGCCTCGGTGGTGGCTTTGTGGCTGGCATTCAGGCTGCGTCAGGGGAATGGGCGACTCGGGCTGCTGCGGGCCGGCGCGGCGATGGTGATGGGCGGAGCTATCGCCGGGATGCACTACACCGGTATGGCCGCCGCGAATTTCCCCATGAACAGCCATGCGACCGGGCAGGGCGTAAACAGTCAGTGGCTGGCGGTGGTGGTCACCGTGGTGACGTTATCCATTCTCGGTATTGCGCTGGTGGTCTCCACGCTGGATGCCCGGCTTCAGTCGCGAACCTCGGTGCTGGCCTCTTCCCTGGCGGAAGCCAACCGGGAGCTGGCTCAGCTGGCGCTACATGACAATCTTACCCGGCTGCCAAACCGTATTCTGCTGGAAGACCGTCTGAAGCAGGCCCTGGCTAAAGCCATTCGTGAAGAGAGTACCTTTGCGGTGATGTTTATGGATCTCGACGGCTTTAAGGGGGTAAACGACGCGTTTGGTCACCATACCGGCGATAATCTGCTGATCGCCGTGACTGACAGAATGAACGCCCAGCTCAAATACCTTCATACGCTGGCAAGAATCGGGGGCGATGAATTTGTGTTGCTGCTGGAAATAAGCGAACCCAATGATGCTGCCGTCGTCGCCGACAGGCTGGTCAAAGCGATTGGTGTGCCCTTTACCCTCTCCCTTTACGAACTGCTGGTTTCCCTGAGTATTGGGATCGCCGTTTTCCCTGGGGACGGTCGGGACGAGCGCGAGCTGATGTTTAATGCCGATGCGGCGATGTACCACACCAAAAAGAATGGGCGCAATGGCTACAGCTTTTTTCAGCCATCCATGAACACGCTGGCGCAGAATCAGCTACAGCTGATAAACGATCTGTGGCTGGCTATCGCAAACAATGAGCTGCGCCTCTTTTATCAGCCTAAATATGGCGCAACGGATGGGCAGATCCTCGGTTTTGAGGCGCTGATCCGCTGGCAGCATCCGCAGCGCGGGCTGCTTATGCCGGATGTCTTCCTGCCGGTGGCGGAAAAAACCGGCCTTATCGTAAGCCTGGGTAACTGGGTGATTAACGAGGCCTGTCGCCAGCTGCGAATCTGGCATCTTGCAGAGGATCCGCGCTGGTCCGCGGCGGTTAACCTCTCCACCGTGCAGTTTGAACAGGTCGGTCTGGTAGAAACCATCACCCGGGCGCTGGCGGAGTATCATATTCCGGCAGAGTTATTGACGCTGGAGGTGACCGAAACAACCGCAATGCGTGAGCCAGAGGAGAGCATCCGTATTCTGACCGAGCTGGCTGCACTGGGTATCAAAACGTCTATTGATGATTTTGGTACCGGCTACTCCAGCCTGCTTTATCTGAAGCGGCTACCGGCCAGCGAACTGAAAATCGATCGTGCGTTCGTGAGCGAACTGCGGCCGCAAAGTGGTGACGCCACGATTATCACCGCCATCGTTGCACTGGCGCAGACGCTGAATCTGAAAGTGGTGGCCGAGGGCGTTGAAACGCAGGAGCAGCAGGCATTTTTGACCCGGCTGGGCTGTGATTCGCTCCAGGGCTATCTTCTGGGTCGCCCGGTACCTGCCGGGCAGGTGCCACAACTCAGACGAAATGTGGTCACCGATCAAAAAGAGGCGCAACCTTCTGAGCCGGGGAAAAAGAGCCGGCCAGCCCTGCCGGACACTGTCTAAATGCGTACGCCGTGCCTATAATAACCGCCAGTAATCCTCAAGGAGTCGGTAACGGTTTTGGCAAAATATCAGCGGCTTATCGATCGTATTACCCAGCAAATCGCGGCAGAAATCTGGCTGCCGGGAGAGAAACTGCCCTCGCTGCGTGAACAGGTTGCGCTCAGCGGCATGAGTCTGATGACGGTGATGCACGCCTATCAGGTGCTGGAGAGCCAGGGATGGATCCGCTCCCGGCCACAGTCAGGCTACTTTGTCGCACCGCGCGCAGAATTCCTCAGCCAGCCGGTTGGCCATCAAAAAGTGCAGCTGGCGGAGTCGGTCGACATTAACGCCTTTATTTTCGACGTGCTTCAGGCCGGTCGCTGCCCGCAGATCGTCCCCTTCGGTTCCGCTTTCCCCGACCCTGAACTTTTCCCCCAGCGGCAGCTGATGCGCTCACTCAGCGCCGTGTCGCACTCTCTGACTCCAGCAGATGCGATAAATAATCTGCCGCCCGGCAATGAAACGCTGCGTAAAACGCTGGCGCAGCGCTACGCCCTACAGGGGATTGCCGTTTCTCCGGATGAGATTGTGATCACCAATGGCGCAATGGAGGCACTGAACCTCAGTATGCAGGCGGTGACCGAACCGGGTGACTGGGTGGTAATTGAAAATCCCTGCTTTTATGGTGCGCTACAGGTTATTGAGCGCCTGAAGCTGAAGGCCGTCGCCATTGCGACCGATCCCCGCCTCGGGATGGATCTTGATGAGCTGGCGCGGGCGCTGGCGCGCTGGCCGATAAAAGCCTGCTGGATGATGACCAACCAGCAGAACCCGGTTGGCTGTACGCTGAGTCGCGAAAAAAAGCAGCAGCTGGTGGCGCTACTGGCGGAGCATCGGGTCGCCCTGATTGAAGATGATGTTTACAGCGAACTCTACTTTGGCAGTGAAAAACCGCTGCCCGCAAAGGCGTTTGATAGCCAGAACGATGTGCTGCACTGCTCGTCCTTCTCTAAAAATCTGGTTGCGGGGTTCCGCGTGGGATGGGTCGCGGCGGGCAAACATGCCAAAAAGATCCAGCAGCTACAGCTGATGAGTACGCTGGCTACCAGTGCGCCTATGCAGCTGGCGCTGGCCAACTATCTGGGCACCCGGAGCTATGACAGCCATCTGCGGCGTCTGCGCCAGTCGCTGGAGCAGCGTAAAAATCTGGCCCGTCAGTCACTCCGACGGCATCTGCCCGCCGCCGCCAGAATCAATGACAGCCAGGGCGGCTATTTCTTGTGGATTGAACTGCCTAAACAGGTGAATACCACCCTGCTTTATACCCGCGCGCTTGAGTACAACATCAGCATCGCGCCAGGTAAAATGTTCTCTTCCGGCGAGCAGTACGCTAACTATTTCCGCTTTAATACCGCCTGGGCATGGGGGGAAGCACAGGAGGCCGCCGTCGCGACGCTGGGTAAGCTGATTGCGGCAATGCTGTGAGCGCTTTATGGGCCAGCAGGCAAGCTGGCCTGTGAGAGGTCAGACGGCAGAGGCGCGCTGCTGGCCCCAGGTCAGATGGTAGACGTCATAGAAATCCACTTCGCCTTTCAGGGTCAGCAGCTTCCTGATCCCCTCCTTCACCCGCTCAGGCACCTGCGAGCTTTGCATAATTTCCGCTATGGCGGTGTCAGAAAGCGTACGCACGTAATACCACTCGCCGTTATAGCAAACGCGCAGATCGAGCGTATCAATATCTTCAAAGCGGTAGCGGGGATTGATATCCAGCATCATCAGGCCGCTCATCAGTAAAACGAACAGCGTAGCGCCCCAGAAAGCGGGCCAGCCCAGAAATTCCGTGGTGAAAATCAGCGCCACCGTCAGGGCATAGCAGACGTACATAGAGACCCACAGACCCGGGTGACTTTTCAGAAAATTAAAGCTGAAGCGCGGCTTGTTATCACGTCGCTCCTCGCGGTTCAGGGTATCAATTTCACGCAGCAGGATTTGTTTAATATCGTTCACGTTATACCTCACTCGTTATTGTTATTAGTAGACCACAGTGGGTAAAGTCATGACAGACACAGTTTGCGATAATTCAGGTATAACAGTTGTCATTATTCCTGGAGCAGTGCGCGGGATCTCTTACTATACTTCCGAACCCGATCTCAGGAGATGCCCTATGCTGCCGCATGCTGGAAATTTGCTCGCTATGATGTCCTTTGCCGCTGGCACCTTTTCCGCCGGGGCGTCGAACAATCCACAACATCTGACCTTTCAGCCGGCGCCTGAGGTGCCGAACAACCTTTTACCGCTGATTATTTATCCGCAGGTGGTGCCGGAAGACGTCGGGGATATTGCCCGCTATTTTGAAGATCTGTTTACCGCTCACCACTGGCTGCCGCGCTGGCGCTACCCGATCTATCCCTGGACACATTATCACCCTAATACCCACGAACTGCTGGGCATCGCAGCGGGTCGGGCGCAGGTCCTGTTTGGCGGAGAAACGGGCAGGGTGGTCACCGTTCAGGCGGGCGATGCGGTACTGATCCCGGCGGGCGTGGGACATCAGCAGCTTTCCGCCACCGAGGACTTTTTCGCGGTGGGGGCGTACCCACGCGGTATGCAGCCTGAAACGCGACGGGATGACCCAGCTTTAATGCCTCAGTCCGTTGTGGATATCAGCCGTGTCCCGCTGCCGCAGCAGGATCCGCTCACCGGCGGTGAAGGGGCGGTGACGGAGATTTGGCATCCTCTGGACGTGCGCGAATAACGGCAGTAAAGCATTAATGACAGAATCAGAGGTGAACATTGAATATCATTGCGATCGTAGGACCGCAGAACGTCTTCTATAAAGATGAACCTATCCGTGAACTTGATAACGTATTGAATATCCGGGGCTTTAAGACAATTTATCCGAAAGACGGTAACGACCTGCTCAAGCTGATTGAACACAATCCCCGTATCTGCGGCGTGATTTTCGACTGGGATGAACACAGCCTCGATCTCTGTAGTGAGATCAACCAGTTAAATGAATACCTGCCGCTTTATGCCTTTATCAACACCCATTCCACCCTGGATGTGAGCATCAATGAGATGCGCATGGCCATCTGGTTCTTTGAATATGGCCTGGGGGGCGCAGAAGAGATTGCCCAACGCATCCGCCAGTATACGGATGAATATATTGATACCATCACCCCGCCGCTGACAAAGGCGCTGTTTAACTATGCGAAAGAGGGAAAATACACCTTCTGCACGCCGGGACATATGGCCGGAACCGCATTTCAAAAAAGCCCGGTTGGCACGCTGTTCTATGACTTTTACGGTGCTAACACCCTGAAGGCGGATATCTCTATCTCGGTGACTGAACTGGGATCGCTGCTGGATCACACCGGCCCCCACCTGGAGGCGGAAGAGTATATTGCACGTACCTTTGGTGCTGAGCAGAGCTATATGGTGACTAACGGCACCTCGACATCAAATAAAATCGTCGGTATGTATGCGGCCCCGGCCGGGAGTACGGTGCTGGTGGATCGTAACTGCCATAAATCACTGACTCATTTGCTGATGATGAGCGACATTATTCCAATCTGGCTGAAACCCACGCGTAACGCGCTGGGGATCCTCGGCGGGATCCCCAAACGGGAGTTCACCAAAGAGAGCATCGCGCTGAAGGTGGCCCAGACCGAGCGTGCCAGCTGGCCGGTGCACGCGGTGATCACCAATTCGACCTACGATGGTCTGCTCTATAACACCCAGTATATTAAAGAGACGCTGGAGGTCCCCTCCATCCACTTTGATTCTGCCTGGGTGCCCTATACCAATTTCCACCCAATCTATAACGGCCTGAGCGGCATGAGCGGTGAACGTACGCCGGGCAAGGTTATTTACGAAACGCAGTCCACGCATAAGCTGCTGGCGGCCTTTTCCCAGGCTTCACTGATCCACATTAAGGGGGAGTACGACGAACACACCTTTAACGAAGCCTACATGATGCATACCACGACCTCGCCGAATTACTCCATCGTGGCGTCGATAGAAACGGCGGCGGCCATGCTGCGGGGTAACCCCGGTAAGCGATTGATTAACCGCTCGGTTGAGCGCGCGCTGCACTTCCGCCGCGAGATCCAGCGGCTGCGCGAAGAGTGCGACGGCTGGTTCTTTGATATCTGGCAGCCAGATGGCGTTGACCAACCTGAATGCTGGCCCATTCAGCCGGGCGAAGAGGAGTGGCACGGCTTTATGGATGCCGATGCGGATCATATGTACCTCGATCCGATCAAAGTGACCATTCTCACCCCCGGGATGAGTGAGCAGGGTGAAATGGCGGAGGAAGGCATCCCGGCAGCGCTGGTGGCGAAATATCTGGACGAACGTGGGGTGGTGGTTGAAAAGACCGGCCCCTATAACCTGCTGTTCCTGTTCAGTATTGGCATTGATAAAACCAAGGCGATGAGCGTGTTGCGCGGGCTGGCTGAATTTAAGCGCGCCTACGATCTCAACCTGCGGGTGAAGAATATGCTGCCGGATCTCTATGCCGAAGATCCTGACTTCTACCGAACCATGCGCATCCAGACGCTGGCTCAGGGGATCCACCGGCTCATCAGCGAGCACGATCTGCCGCGCCTGATGCTACAGGCCTTTGCGACGCTGCCGGAAATGAAAATGACGCCCCACCAGATGTTCCAGCAGCAGGTCCGTGGTAATGTCGAAACGGTGGATATCAGCGAACTGGTGGGACGCGTTTCTGCCAATATGATCCTGCCCTATCCGCCGGGCGTCCCGGTGGTGATGCCAGGGGAGATGATCACCGAAGAGAGCCGCGCGGTGCTCGATTTTCTGCTGATGCTCTGCACCATTGGCCGTCACTATCCGGGCTTCGAAACGGATATTCACGGCGCAACATTGACCGGGGAAGGCCAGTATCTGGTGCGGGTGCTCAAGTCATAATCGGTAGCCACGTCTTCGCGGAATTTTGCCATTCTCATTCCGGGCATTTCCGCGTAGCGTAAAAGGTCAAATTCATCATCAAGAGAGCACTATGTTAGGTATCAGGCAGATCCACCATATCGCCATCATCGCCAGCCATTATGAAACCAGTAAGGCATTTTATTGCGACCTGCTGGGCTTTACGCTGATGGACGAAGTTTACCGTGAGGCCCGCGACTCGTGGAAAGGCGACCTGGCGCTAAACGGCAACTACGTTATCGAGCTGTTCTCCTTTCCCCAACCGCCTGCGCGGCCCACGCAGCCTGAAGCCTGCGGTCTTCGCCATCTGGCTTTCAGCGTCGCGGATATCGACGCTGCAAAGCGTGAGCTGGAAGCGAAAGGAGTGAACTGCGAGGAGATCCGCGTGGACCCGCTTACCGATAAGCGTTACACCTTTTTTGCCGATCCGGACGGCCTGCCGCTGGAGCTGTATCAGGCGTAATAAATGTCGGGCGATGTCTGGTACCGTAGCTGTATCAGGCGTAATAAATGGTTGCCAGTGTCTGCCGCTGTCGTTGGCTTTTGCGTAATGAATCATGGGCGGTGACAGGCGCTGGCACGGTATTAAATACTCCCTCAGGCTCGTTGAGGATTTGCTGTGAACGCCTGACCATGCGTAAAATAGCCTCCGACGCCCCCGGTCTGAGAGGGCCGGGTTTTAACGTGAATCGTGGGATCCTCATGCCAGTCTCGCTTCTTCCTCAACTGCATCTTGCCGGACATCAACGCCTGCTGGTGGCCTACAGCGGCGGCCTTGATTCCAGCGTGCTGCTCCATCAACTGGTTCTGTTGCGCAGGCAGCTTCCCGATCTCCAGCTAAGAGCGATACACGTCCATCACGGGCTCAGCCCGTTTGCGGATAAGTGGGCCGACCGCTGTCGCCAGCAGTGCCTGCAGTGGCAGGTGCCGCTCGAGGTGGTACAGGTGCAGGTGAACAGTCGGCAAATGGGTGTAGAAGCGGCCGCCCGGACTGCGCGTTACGATGCGTTTAAACAGCATATCCAGCCGGGCGAGTGCCTGGTGACCGCCCAGCATCAAAACGATCAGTGTGAAACGCTGCTGCTGGCGCTTAAGCGCGGAAGCGGGCCAGCCGGACTGGCTGCCATGCCGCTGCATGCCTCGCTGGCAGGCCATGCACATTTGCGCCCGCTGCTCTCACACACGCGAGAACAGCTCGAGACCTGGGCGGCTGACCATCAGCTGAGCTGGATCGAGGATGAGAGCAATCAGGACCAGCGCTATGACCGCAATTTTCTGCGGCAGGCCGTGCTTCCCCTGCTGACGGCACGCTGGCCGCACTTTTCACAGGCCGTTTCCCGCAGCGCAGCTCTGTGTGGCGAACAGGAGCAGCTGCTGGACGAGCTGCTGGCAGAGTCATTATCGCATTTAGTCACGGCGGACGGGGCGCTAACCTTTCCCCCGCTGGCGGAGATGAGCGACGCGCGACGCAGCGCGCTGTTGCGTCGCTGGGTCGCGGGGCAGGGAGGGCTGATGCCGTCTCGTGATGCTTTGCAGCGTATCTGGCAGGAGGTTGCCTGTAGCCGCGAAGACGCCGCGCCGCGACTGGTACTTGGCCGGTTTGAAGTACGACGCTTCCGGGACAGGCTTTACTGGCTTGTGCTCAGTAACGCCGTGCGCGATGACGTTATTGACTGGCCTTCCCCCTGGGAGCCGCTAACGCTACCCGACGGCCTGGGGCAGCTGTTAACGGGTACCGAAGGCCTTGCAGTGCGTACGCCGGAAGAGGGAGAAAAGGTCACCGTTCGTTTTCAGGCCCCGGGACAATTCCATATTCCCGGCCGGGCCGGAAGTCGCTCGCTGAAAAAGCTCTGGCAGGAGTGGGATATCCCCCCCTGGCAGCGAGGGCGTACGCCGCTGATTTTTTACGGTGAGCGCTTTGTCGCGGCCGCCGGGGTCAGGGTTACCCGCGAGGGGGAACCTTTATCGGAAAAGGTATGGAAAATACACTGGAAAAAATAAGAGCAGACAACATGATAAGAAAAATATTACTCATGCTATTTCTGGCGAGCTTAACGCTACCGGCGCTGGCACAGGGCGATGCTCAGGCGGGCGCGCAGAAGGCAGCAAGCTGTCAGGGATGCCATGGCGCGCAGGGTAAGGCGCAGGTGGCGCTCTATCCTAACCTCGCCGGGCAGAATGCTGACTATCTGGCTCATGCGCTACAGGCCTATAAAAAAGGGGAACGTAATGGCGGTCAGGCAGAAGTGATGAAGGCGTTTGTGGCAGGTTTAAACGATAAAGATATTGACGATTTGGCTGCATGGTATGCCAGCATGAAGCCGTGAAAGGGCCGTCATGCGGGCGGAATAGCGTCCGCCCGCATGACGCTTAATCAGACTCGCTGACCACGACGGTACCCAGCTCCGGATGGGTGAAGCTGGCGATGTGGTCCAGGCGCAGCTCGCGGACTTCACCGGAGAGATCGATGGCCAGAAACTCCACATTCTTACGTGACACCATATCGGTGGCCCTGGCACTAAGCTGCTCGCCATTTTTAAGTTCAAGCGATAGCGTCCAGCTTTTCTGGCAGGCGAGTTCCAGGTTGTCGTAATCATCACAGTTGATAGGTCTGTAGGCTTCATTCGTCAACATAATCGCTCACCAATAAGTTAGCAGCAGCAAACGCTGCCTGTTCCCTGATGGAAGAGTGTAGCTCAGTATTAGCCGCTACCTCGTTGAGTGCTTTCAATACGCACGCTAATGCGTCCGGCACGTATCCCAGTTCGCCACTGCCTATTTCAGCGTATTTACGGCGGACTAATTCACAATACTTTTGCACATGCACCTCCTGACAGAGTTTTCTCTGGCGATTTAGCGACTATAACACAGGCTTTTACATGAAATCAGCCTGGCAACAGGTCATTTGCGGTGTCATCGGGTTACAATGGCGGTCAATCAAGATAAGGATCTTTATGGCACTCAAAGCGACCATCTACAAGGCGACGGTGAACGTTGCGGATATGGACAGAAACGTTTATCTCGACGCCAGTCTCACCCTGGCCCGTCATCCGTCTGAAACGGAAGAGCGCCTGATGCTGCGCCTGCTGGCGTGGCTGGTCAACGCCGATGAGCGGCTCACATTTACCCGTGGGCTGAGTGCAGAGGATGAGCCTGAAATCTGGCTGATGAACGACCATAACGGCATTGAGGTATGGGTCGAGCTGGGCCTGCCGGACGAGCGCCGCATCAAAAAGGCCTGTAACCGTTCTGCCCGGGTATTTTTGTACACGTACACCAGTCGCGCGGCGCAAATCTGGTGGCAGCAGAACCAGAATAAACTGGCGCAGCAGGATAACCTCACCATCCGTTTCCTCGATGACGAGCAGCTGAAAGCGCTTACCCAACTTGCTTCGCGTTCGATGACGTTACAGGCTACGGTGCAGGATGGCGCGATCTGGCTCTCTGACGACCAGCATCATCTGGAGCTGCACTTTACCGACTGGTTAATCAACGGCAAGCTGGCATGATAGTTATCTCTAATAACGTCACCATTCCGGACAGTGAGCTGGAGATAACGGCGATTCGGGCGCAGGGTGCGGGTGGACAGCACGTTAATAAAAGCTCTACGGCGATCCACCTGCGCTTTGATATTCGCGCATCCAGCCTGCCGGAATTTTACAAAGAGCGGCTGACGGCCACCAGTCATCATTTGATCACCCCGGAAGGCGTGGTGATCATCAAGGCCCAGGAGTATCGCAGCCAGGAGATGAACCGCGAAGCGGCGTTGAAGCGTCTGGGAAATTTGATCCAGGAACTGACCGTGGTGGAGAAAAAGCGACGCGCAACCCGACCGACGCTGGCGTCAAAGAAACGCCGTCTGGAAGGCAAGGCGCGTAAGGCGACAACAAAATCAATGCGCGGGAAAATGCGTGGTGCACCGGAATAACGGATGCGTTGCGCGGAAAAGCGTGGCGCACCGGAATAACGGATGCGTTGCGCGGAAAAGCGTGGCGCGCTGAAGTAGCGGACGCGTTGCGTGCTGGGCAGACTGGGGTGTGGAGAAGACGTTACGGTGAGTGGGTATGAGCGTGGCAGGCTGCATCAGCAGCCTGCCACGGAGAGGGCTTAGCCGTCGATTTCAGCTAACAGGAAATCAAGGATTTCGCCGGTCTTAATCATGCGTTTTTCCCCTTCGCGACGGGATTTATACTCAATCTCTTCGCTGTCCAGGTTACGGTCGCCAATGACAATCGTATGTGGCACGCCAATCAGCTCCATGTCGGCGAACATCACGCCCGGGCGCTCTTTACGGTCGTCGAGGATAACCTCAATGCCTTTCGCACGCAGCTGGGCGTAAAGCTCCTCCGCCAGCTCCTTCACGCGGAAGGATTTGTGCATGTTCATTGGCAGGATCGCCACCTGGAAAGGTGCCAGCGCCGCAGGCCAGATAATTCCACGGTCGTCATGGTTCTGTTCAATTGCCGCCGCAACAATGCGGCTGATGCCGATGCCATAACAGCCCATAGACAGAACCTGGTTACGGCCGTCTTCACCCTGCACAGAGGCTTTCATCGCTTCGGAGTATTTGGTGCCGAGCTGGAAGATATGGCCCACTTCAATGCCGCGCTTGATCAGCAGCGTTCCCTTACCATCCGGACTGGCATCGCCCTCGACGACGTTGCGGATATCCGCCACGCGCGGCAGCGGCAGATCGCGCTGCCAGTTGATGCCGGTAAAGTGTTTGCCGTCAATATTGGCACCTGCACAGAAGTCGCTCATGGCCGCCACGGTGCGGTCAACCACCACCGGCAGTGACAGGCCTACCGGGCCAAGTGAACCCGGGCCTGCACCGATAGCCGCGCGGATCTCTTCCTCAGTGGCAAAGGTCAGCGGCGCGGCAACGATATCAATTTTCTCAGCTTTGATTCCGTTCAGCTCATGATCGCCGCGCACCAGCAGGGCAACCAGCGAGTGGCCGCTTTCCGCAGCCGCCTTCACCAGCAGCGTCTTCACGGTTTTTTGGATCGGCAGACCGAACTGTTCAACCAGCGCAGCGATAGTTTTCGCCTCTGGCGTGTCAATCTCATTCAGTTCCTGAGTGGCGTCCGGACGACCACCGGCAGGAGCGACGGCCTCTGCCAGCTCAATGTTGGCCGCATAATCCGATTCGGTAGAGAAGACGATATCGTCCTCACCGCTTTTCGCCAGCACCTGAAACTCATGGGATGCGCTGCCGCCAATTGAGCCGGTATCGGCCTGCACCGCACGGAAATCCAGCCCCATCCGGCTAAAGCTCTGGCCGTAGGCACGATACATCGCATCGTAGGTCTCCTGTAAAGAGGCCTGCGAAATATGAAAGGAGTAGGCATCTTTCATAATAAACTCACGTGAGCGCATCACGCCAAAGCGAGGGCGCACTTCATCACGGAATTTGGTCTGGATCTGGAATACGTTCAGCGGCAGCTGTTTGTATGAGCTCAGTTCGTTACGGATCAGGTCGGTAACCACTTCCTCATGCGTCGGGCCGAGCACGAAAGGGCGATCGCCACGATCGACAAAGCGCAGCAGTTCCGGGCCGTACTCCTCCCAGCGTCCACTTTCCTGCCACAGATCGGCGGGCTGCACGACCGGCATGGAAATCTCAATTGCACCGGCGTTATTCATCTCTTCACGCACGATATTTTCGACTTTTTTAAGTACGCGCAGGCCGGTCGGCAGCCAGGTATAAAGCCCGGATGCCAGCTTGCGGATCATCCCGGCGCGCAGCATCAGCTGATGGCTGATCACTTCAGCGTCGGCAGGCGTCTCCTTCTGAGTGGAGAGCAGGTATTGAGTAGTACGCATGAGTTACGATTCCAGTTAAGCAGAAAGCTTACGAATTAAGCCAGGCAGTTAAAATGCTGACGGTAGTGTACCAGCGAGTTTTAACTCTCAAAAGATGCAGGGGAATAAATTAACGCGGATCGACAGCGATCACGACAGTTCCTGTGCCCGTCACGCACCAGCGAACGTTAAAATCGAGCAGCCAGGCGGCATATTCCCGCTCGGGCTCTTCGCCCTTACGGTAGGCCGGACGAGGATCCTGGGCCAGTACCTGACGGATAAAACGCGCCAGGTGCGGATAGCGCTGGCGCTGGCTGGCAACCTGTTGCTCCGCCAGCGGGGAGAACGTTACCGGCATTGACGCATCCGGTGCCTGTTGGGCAAATCCGGCGCGGGCATCAGGAATGGATTCTGCAAACGGCAGATAGGGTTTGATATCAACAATGGGGGTGCCATCCACCAGGTCAAGGCTTCCCAGCTCCAGCACAACGCTGCCTTTATCCACTCTAATCCCGGTCAGCTCGACCAGCGACATCCCCACCGGGTTAGGACGAAACGTTGAACGGGTACTAAAAACGCCTACCCGCGCGTTGCCGCCCAGCCGCGGAGGGCGTACGGTGGGGCGCCATCCCCCTTCCATCGTCTGATGAAAGACAAACAGCAGCCATAAATGGCTAAATTCCTCCAGTCCGCGTACGGCTTCGGGCTGATTGTAAGGGGGGAGCAGGTGAAGTTCACCACCGCCATCCTGCACAAGGCCCGGCTGGCGGGGAACGGCAAACTTTTCCTTCCAGGGGGAACGAAGGGTGCCAATTTGCTGGAAGGAAAATGCACTCACTGGTTGGACACTTTCAGGGCAGACCCCTGACACACGGCCTGGCGGTAGCAACCCTGCGCACTACTTACGATTTCACACTGATGGAGCAGTACGGCATTGGCTTTCATCGTTGACGCGCGCGTCTGCATTCTTCTTCGAGCGGTTGTAATATTTGGCGGTGAGCTCTGTGCGCTGTTCTGGCAATCTTCACCATAGACTTCGCCCAAATCGCGGAACGGCTTACTGACCAGATCGCCAGCATCGGTGTAAAGTTTTACCGGGACAGGGCGCGGCGCAGGTTTGGTGCGTGCTGGCTCAGTTTGCGTAGTTTGCTTGAAGGGCTCGACGGGTTTGTACGGTTTATGCAGCAGCGAACACCCTGTCAGCGAAAGGGCTAACAAACAGAGCGGTAAAACACGCATGTGAAGTTCCTTATAGTCGGTAAAGTGACGTTATTGAAGCAACCCTGGTGGGTAATAACAAGCGTTCTGGAAATAATAAAGCGGGCAATCGCCCGCTTTGTCAATGGCGTCACGGCTATCACCGAAGTGAAACCGCAGATCCTGGCATTTTACCAGCCTTTTACCGCACCGCCGTTGAAGATTTTGCTCGCGGCGTTGCTGACTTCGTCAGAGTGATACGCCTCAACGAATTTCTTCACGTTTTCAGCATCTTTATTATCTTCACGTGCAACAATCATATTCACGTAAGGTGAGTTTTTGTCTTCCACAAAAATGCCGTCTTTCTCTGGGGTGAGGTTAATCTGGCTGGCATAGGTGGTATTAATGACTGCCAGAGCGATCTGCTGATCGTCCAGCGAGCGAGGGAGCTGCGGCGCTTCCAGCTCAACCAGCTTGATATTTTTCGGGTTCTCTACCACGTCCAGAGTCGTTGGGAGCAGCCCGGTGCCCTCTTTAAGCTTAATCAGGCCCACTTTCTGCAACAGCAGAAGTGAACGCCCGAGATTCGTCGGGTCGTTAGGAATTGCGACCTGCGCGCCATTCTGTAGCTCATCCAGCGATTTGATTTTCTTAGAGTAGCCCGCAATCGGATAAACGAAAGTATTGCCGACGGAAACCAGCTTATAGCCGCGATCCTTGATCTGCTGATCGAGATAAGGCTTATGCTGGAAAGCATTGACGTCAATATCGCCTTTGCTCAGCGCTTCATTAGGCAGTACGTAATCGTTAAAGGTGACCAGCTCAACGTCCAGACCGTACTTATCTTTAGCCACCTGCTTAGCGACTTCAGCAACCTGCTGCTCCGCACCGACGATCACGCCAACTTTAATATGATTAGGATCTTTTTCTTTGCGATCGCAACCAACCAGTGCCAGCGTACCAATTAGCGCGCCTACAGCGGCCAATGTTTTAAAATTAAAAGACATATCCCTTCCTTAATCTGAATGTGCTGTTATTTATGCGTGACCGCGCGAACGATGCGGTCACCACTGAATTGGATCAGATAAACGAGTACCACCAGTAACACCAGTACCGTATTCATGACCGTCGCGTCATAGCCGATGTAACCATACTGATAGCCAATCTGACCAAGGCCCCCGGCGCCGACTGCGCCCCCCATAGCAGAATAGCCTACCAGCGTAATCAGCGTAATCGTTGCTGCATTTACCAGCCCCGGCATCGCTTCCGGCAGCAGCACTTTGCGTATGATCTGCATCGGGGTGGCGCCCATGGCGCGTGAAGCCTCAATCAGCCCGGACGGGAGCTCAAGCAGGGCATTTTCCACCATGCGGGCAATAAAGGGTGCAGCCCCCACCGTCAGCGGAACAATGGCTGCCTGCAAACCTATGGAGGTGCCGACGATGATGCGGGTAAATGGAATCATCCATACCAACAGAATAATAAAGGGGATGGAGCGGAAGATGTTCACCAGCGCAGAGAGGAGGCGGTAGAGTTTTTGGTTGGACATAATCTGCCCCGGACGCGTCACGTAAAGCAGCACGCCGACCGGAAGGCCCAGTACAAAACCAAAAAAACCGGAAACGAAGGTCATCATCAGCGTTTCCCAAACGCCCCGGCCGAGAAGCCATACCATTGCCTCAGACATAACCCAGTACCTCTACCTTTACATGGTGCTCTTTAAGAAAATTGATCGCCGCCTGCGTGTCAGCATCCGTACCGTGCATTTCGGTGAGCATAATGCCGAACTTCACGCCGCCCGCGTAGTCCATCTGCGCGCTGATAATATTGTTGTTCACATTGAAACGGCGAGCCGACTCAGAGAGTAATGGGGCATCTACCGACTGGCCGGTGAACTCCAGGCGCAATAAAGGTACGGCGTCAGGCCGCGGATCCGCCGTCAGGCGCGCCGAATAATCGTCGGGAATATCCAGATGGAGCGTGGAGTGAATAAACTGCTGTGCCAGCGGCGTCTTAGGGTGCGAAAACACTTCGCTGACCGTATCGTTCTCTATTAACTCACCGTTGCTGATCACCGCTACCCCGTCACAGATGCGCTTAACGACATCCATCTCATGGGTGATCAGCAGTATGGTGATGCCCAGGCGGCGGTTGATGTCCTTAAGTAATTCAAGAATGGCGCGCGTGGTTGCCGGGTCGAGGGCGCTGGTGGCTTCATCGCACAGCAGCACTTTAGGATTGGTGGCCAGCGCGCGGGCAATAGCAACACGCTGCTTCTGACCGCCGGAAAGATTGGCCGGCCAGACATCATGCTTGTCCGCCAGGCCGACAAGGGCCAGCAGCTCAGTAACGCGCGTTTTGATCTCGCTGCTGGTCAGCTTGCCCAGCTCCAGCGGCAGGGCGACATTGCCAGCGACGGTACGGGAGTTCATCAGGTTGAAATGCTGGAAAATCATGCCTATTTGGCGGCGCGCCCGGGTCAGCTGGCTTTCAGAGAGCGTGGTGAGCTCCTGATTATCGACCAGAACAGACCCGGAAGTGGGGCGTTCGAGTAGATTAACGCAGCGGATCAGGGTGCTTTTCCCCGCCCCTGATGCGCCGATGACGCCGTAAATTTGCCCCGCAGGCACATGCAGGCTGACGTCTGACAGCGCCGTGATGGTGCGTGTGCCCTGCTGGAACACCTTAGTTATGTGCGAAAGTTTTATCATTTTAAGTGCGCTGCTGTTTATCCATGGCGTTAAGTAAAGTGCTTCCCGAGCAACGCCGGGCGCGAGTGGATGGTAAGGCATCCAGACGGCTGAATCAATCAAAGTATGATTCACTACTCCGCCAGGGAATTCTCGCACAATGAACCATTCGTAGCGCAGCGGCATTGTTGAAAAAGCTTCGGGTCGTCCTTTATAGCGAATTTGCTCACAGGCAGGTACGGTGCTTTGGATCGCAGGGGGATAGGTCGCATTAGCTTACGGGCAGATTGGGTGCATTCGCTCACGGCCTGGGGCGGTGACGTTATGCTACGGTCACACTACGACGCTTTACGCCTGAACAGGGAATGTTGTGGTCAGGCTACCGGGTGAAAATGCGATCGTCATTACTCTACTGGTTCTGTTACGGGCGCAGGGATATGATATGCCCCAACGCAACAGGTAATTACAGGAGCTTCCGGTGGCTAATACCGTACCCGCAATATTTCTCGATCGCGACGGCACAATGAATGTCGATCATGGTTACGTGCATGAAATCGACAACTTTCAGTTTATTGATGGCGCGATCGACGCAATGCGTGAACTTAAGAAAATGGGTTTTGCGCTGGTGATGGTAACTAACCAGTCCGGTATTGCGCGGGGTATCTTTAATGAAAATACCTTTATGCAGCTCACCGAATGGATGGACTGGTCGCTGGCCGATCGTGAAGTCGATTTAGATGGCATCTACTTCTGTCCGCATCTCCCGGACGCGGTAGTAGAAGAGTATCGCCAGCAGTGCGACTGTCGGAAGCCACACCCCGGCATGCTGCTGTCCGCTCAGCAGGAACTCCACATCGATATGGCCGCTTCTTATATGGTAGGCGACAAACCTGAGGACATGCTGGCAGGAAAAGCGGCAGGCGTGGGTAAAAAGGTTTTAGTGCGTAGCGGTAAGCCAGTGACGGAAGAGGGTGAAAATGCAGCAGACTGGGTCATAAACAGCCTTGCAGACCTGCCTGCACGCATTAAACAGGGCTAAAAAGCAGCGTTCTGCACGAACTTTCAGCGAACGGTAAAAAACTTCATTTTTATACTTGCCTTCCCCGGGCGCATCCCTATAATGCGCCTCCATCGACACGGAACAACGGCTTACAGGCCGCCGGGTTGAGAGGGTCAGGAAGCTGAACCGCCGGAGAAAAACTTCCCAAAAAGAAGTTGACTCTGAAGGAGGAAAGCGTAATATACGCCACCTCGCAGCAGGCCGCCAAGGCGCCAGCCGCAACGCTCTTTAACAATTTATCAGACAATCTGTGTGGGCACTCGCAGGATTGATATCAGCGCCGCAAGGCGCAAAAAATATCAAGTCTTAAGAGTGAACACATAATGAAATTCATTATGACGTTTTACACTTGAGCATCGCTTCACTTGTTGAAGCAAATCGAACTTTTAAATTGAAGAGTTTGATCATGGCTCAGATTGAACGCTGGCGGCAGGCCTAACACATGCAAGTCGAACGGTAGCACAGGAGAGCTTGCTCTTTGGGTGACGAGTGGCGGACGGGTGAGTAATGTCTGGGAAACTGCCCGATGGAGGGGGATAACTACTGGAAACGGTAGCTAATACCGCATAACGTCTACGGACCAAAGTGGGGGACCTTCGGGCCTCACACCATCGGATGTGCCCAGATGGGATTAGCTTGTTGGTGAGGTAATGGCTCACCAAGGCGACGATCCCTAGCTGGTCTGAGAGGATGACCAGCCACACTGGAACTGAGACACGGTCCAGACTCCTACGGGAGGCAGCAGTGGGGAATATTGCACAATGGGCGCAAGCCTGATGCAGCCATGCCGCGTGTATGAAGAAGGCCTTCGGGTTGTAAAGTACTTTCAGCGGGGAGGAAGGGAGTGAGGTTAATAACCTCGTTCATTGACGTTACCCGCAGAAGAAGCACCGGCTAACTCCGTGCCAGCAGCCGCGGTAATACGGAGGGTGCAAGCGTTAATCGGAATTACTGGGCGTAAAGCGCACGCAGGCGGTCTGTCAAGTCGGATGTGAAATCCCCGGGCTCAACCCGGGAACTGCATTCGAAACTGGCAGGCTAGAGTCTTGTAGAGGGGGGTAGAATTCCAGGTGTAGCGGTGAAATGCGTAGAGATCTGGAGGAATACCGGTGGCGAAGGCGGCCCCCTGGACAAAGACTGACGCTCAGGTGCGAAAGCGTGGGGAGCAAACAGGATTAGATACCCTGGTAGTCCACGCCGTAAACGATGTCGACTTGGAGGTTGTTCCCTTGAGGAGTGGCTTCCGGAGCTAACGCGTTAAGTCGACCGCCTGGGGAGTACGGCCGCAAGGTTAAAACTCAAATGAATTGACGGGGGCCCGCACAAGCGGTGGAGCATGTGGTTTAATTCGATGCAACGCGAAGAACCTTACCTGCTCTTGACATCCACGGAATTTGGCAGAGATGCCTTAGTGCCTTCGGGAACCGTGAGACAGGTGCTGCATGGCTGTCGTCAGCTCGTGTTGTGAAATGTTGGGTTAAGTCCCGCAACGAGCGCAACCCTTATCCTTTGTTGCCAGCGATTCGGTCGGGAACTCAAAGGAGACTGCCGGTGATAAACCGGAGGAAGGTGGGGATGACGTCAAGTCATCATGGCCCTTACGAGCAGGGCTACACACGTGCTACAATGGCGCATACAAAGAGAAGCGACCTCGCGAGAGCAAGCGGACCTCACAAAGTGCGTCGTAGTCCGGATCGGAGTCTGCAACTCGACTCCGTGAAGTCGGAATCGCTAGTAATCGTGGATCAGAATGCCACGGTGAATACGTTCCCGGGCCTTGTACACACCGCCCGTCACACCATGGGAGTGGGTTGCAAAAGAAGTAGGTAGCTTAACCTTCGGGAGGGCGCTTACCACTTTGTGATTCATGACTGGGGTGAAGTCGTAACAAGGTAACCGTAGGGGAACCTGCGGTTGGATCACCTCCTTACCTGAAGATACTTTCCCGCGTAGTGTCCACAACAGATTGTCTGATGAAAAAGTAACGAGCAGAAAAACCTCTACAGGCTTGTAGCTCAGGTGGTTAGAGCGCACCCCTGATAAGGGTGAGGTCGGTGGTTCAAGTCCACTCAGGCCTACCAAATTTTCACTCATGCTGCGTTATGCGCGCGGTGGTTTACCTCAGGTAAACTTCCCATTCGCACGGCCTGCCTGAGCAAAAATTAACATTTGCCGCCTCACAGCGACAGGTGAACTCACGTTGAGTGGTAGTGGAAGGTCTCTGCAGTAACTGTATGGGGCTATAGCTCAGCTGGGAGAGCGCCTGCCTTGCACGCAGGAGGTCAGCGGTTCGATCCCGCTTAGCTCCACCATGCAGTTTTCTGACAATACTTCAGAGCGTACCGGCAACGGTGTGCTGCGAAGTATTATGCTCTTTAATAATCCGGAACAAGCTGAAAATTGAAACGACGTATCGTTTTCATTCTCCGTAATAAGAATGAAATAACACGATATGGTCGGGTCTCTCAAATGCTTACTCCTCAGAAAGCTGAGGGCTGAGTGAACGGCTGAAATGCAGGGCGCCCGGCGCACAGCAACGCGCAGTGGACTTCATGTCCATGAGCAGTTGCGAGCACCGGAGCAACGCCGCAGTTCAGACGGGTCACGCAGCCAGAATCTTCTGGGTTGTGAGGTTAAGTGACTAAGCGTACACGGTGGATGCCCTGGCAGTCAGAGGCGATGAAGGGCGTGCTAATCTGCGATAAGCGCCGGTAAGGTGATATGAACCGCAACAACCGGCGATACCCGAATGGGGAAACCCAGTGTGTTTCGACACACTATCGCAACATGAATACATAGTGTTGCGAGGCGAACCGGGGGAACTGAAACATCTAAGTACCCCGAGGAAAAGAAATCAACCGAGATTCCCCCAGTAGCGGCGAGCGAACGGGGAGGAGCCCAGAACCTGAATCAGTTTGTGCATCAGTGGAAGCGTCTGGAAAGTCGCAGGGTACAGGGTGACACTCCCGTACACAAAGATGCATTTGCTGTGAGTTCGAAGAGTAGGGCGGGACACGTGATATCCTGTCTGAATATGGGGGGACCATCCTCCAAGGCTAAATACTCCTGACTGACCGATAGTGAACCAGTACCGTGAGGGAAAGGCGAAAAGAACCCCGGCGAGGGGAGTGAAACAGAACCTGAAACCGTGTACGTACAAGCAGTGGGAGCACCTTCGTGGTGTGACTGCGTACCTTTTGTATAATGGGTCAGCGACTTATATTCTGTAGCAAGGTTAACCGTATAGGGGAGCCGCAGGGAAACCGAGTCTTAACTGGGCGTTAAGTTGCAGGGTATAGACCCGAAACCCGGTGATCTAGCCATGGGCAGGTTGAAGGTTGGGTAACACTAACTGGAGGACCGAACCGACTAATGTTGAAAAATTAGCGGATGACCTGTGGCTGGGGGTGAAAGGCCAATCAAACCGGGAGATAGCTGGTTCTCCCCGAAAGCTATTTAGGTAGCGCCTCGTGAACTCATCTCCGGGGGTAGAGCACTGTTTCGGCTAGGGGGCCATCCCGGCTTACCAACCCGATGCAAACTGCGAATACCGGAGAATGTTATCACGGGAGACACACGGCGGGTGCTAACGTCCGTCGTGAAGAGGGAAACAACCCAGACCGCCAGCTAAGGTCCCAAAGTCATGGTTAAGTGGGAAACGATGTGGGAAGGCACAGACAGCCAGGATGTTGGCTTAGAAGCAGCCATCATTTAAAGAAAGCGTAATAGCTCACTGGTCGAGTCGGCCTGCGCGGAAGATGTAACGGGGCTAAACCATGCACCGAAGCTGCGGCAGCGACACTTAGGTGTTGTTGGGTAGGGGAGCGTTCTGTAAGCCGTTGAAGGTGGACTGTGAGGTCTGCTGGAGGTATCAGAAGTGCGAATGCTGACATGAGTAACGATAAAGCGGGTGAAAAGCCCGCTCGCCGGAAGACCAAGGGTTCCTGTCCAACGTTAATCGGGGCAGGGTGAGTCGACCCCTAAGGCGAGGCCGAAAGGCGTAGTCGATGGGAAACAGGTTAATATTCCTGTACTCGGTGTTACTGCGAAGGGGGGACGGAGAAGGCTATGTTAGCCGGGCGACGGTTGTCCCGGTTTAAGCGTGTAGGCTGGTGTTCCAGGTAAATCCGGAATGCCTTAAGGCTGAGGCGTGATGACGAGGCACCACGGTGCTGAAGTAACAAATGCCCTGCTTCCAGGAAAAGCCTCTAAGCATCAGGTAACAACGAATCGTACCCCAAACCGACACAGGTGGTCAGGTAGAGAATACCAAGGCGCTTGAGAGAACTCGGGTGAAGGAACTAGGCAAAATGGTGCCGTAACTTCGGGAGAAGGCACGCTGGTGCGTAGGTGAAGCGACTTGCTCGCGGAGCTGAAGCCAGTCGAAGATACCAGCTGGCTGCAACTGTTTATTAAAAACACAGCACTGTGCAAACACGAAAGTGGACGTATACGGTGTGACGCCTGCCCGGTGCCGGAAGGTTAATTGATGGGGTTATCGCAAGAGAAGCTCCTGATCGAAGCCCCGGTAAACGGCGGCCGTAACTATAACGGTCCTAAGGTAGCGAAATTCCTTGTCGGGTAAGTTCCGACCTGCACGAATGGCGTAATGATGGCCAGGCTGTCTCCACCCGAGACTCAGTGAAATTGAACTCGCTGTGAAGATGCAGTGTACCCGCGGCAAGACGGAAAGACCCCGTGAACCTTTACTACAGCTTGACACTGAACATTGAGCCTTGATGTGTAGGATAGGTGGGAGGCTTTGAAGCGTGGACGCCAGTCTGCGTGGAGCCAACCTTGAAATACCACCCTTTAACGTTTGATGTTCTAACCTGGCGCCATAATCTGGCGTGGGGACAGTGTCTGGTGGGTAGTTTGACTGGGGCGGTCTCCTCCTAAAGAGTAACGGAGGAGCACGAAGGTCAGCTAATCACGGTCGGACATCGTGAGGTTAGTGCAATGGCATAAGCTGGCTTGACTGCGAGAGTGACGGCTCGGGCAGGTGCGAAAGCAGGTCATAGTGATCCGGTGGTTCTGAATGGAAGGGCCATCGCTCAACGGATAAAAGGTACTCCGGGGATAACAGGCTGATACCGCCCAAGAGTTCATATCGACGGCGGTGTTTGGCACCTCGATGTCGGCTCATCACATCCTGGGGCTGAAGTAGGTCCCAAGGGTACGGCTGTTCGCCGTTTAAAGTGGTACGCGAGCTGGGTTTAGAACGTCGTGAGACAGTTCGGTCCCTATCTGCCGTGGGCGCTGGAAGATTGAGAGGGGTTGCTCCTAGTACGAGAGGACCGGAGTGAACGCACCACTGGTGTTCGGGTTGTCATGCCAATGGCATTGCCCGGTAGCTAAGTGCGGAAAAGATAAGCGCTGAAAGCATCTAAGCGCGAAACTTGCCTCGAGATGAATCTTCCCTGACCCTTTAAGGGTCCTGAAGGGACGTTGAAGACTACGACGTTGATAGGCCGGGTGTGTAAGCGCAGCGATGCGTTGAGCTAACCGGTACTAATGACCCGTGAGGCTTAACCTTACAACACCAGAAGCGTTCTGGTGAGCGTTGAGAGACAGAAAGACAATTTTCAGCTTATCCGGAAAGAATTAAGCTGTTCTGCATATTACGCATGCGGGACAGAGCAGGAGATTTTATCTGCCCTGCGGACCTTATTCCGCGGAGTGTGATTTAAAAGATTAGCGGGAACGAAAGAGTTTGTGCTGAAGCAGTGCGGCAAACGCAGCGAAGGAAGGAGCATACTGAAGTATGTGACTGAGTTTGCAGGTGCGGCCAGTGCAGCAGCGCAAAATATTCGTTCCGTGCACCAAGATTTGCCTGGCGGCTGTAGCGCGGTGGTCCCACCTGACCCCATGCCGAACTCAGAAGTGAAACGCCGTAGCGCCGATGGTAGTGTGGGGTCTCCCCATGCGAGAGTAGGGAACTGCCAGGCATCAAATTAGAGATAAAGAACAAGGTTCTTTATTAAGTAATAAGCGTGCTGATATGGCTCAGTTGGTAGAGCGCACCCTTGGTAAGGGTGAGGTCCCCAGTTCGACTCTGGGTATCAGCACCAGTTATACGCAAGTGCGGTAAAAGAATTTGCCTGGCGGCTTTAGCGCGGTGGTCCCACCTGACCCCATGCCGAACTCAGAAGTGAAACGCCGTAGCGCCGATGGTAGTGTGGGGTCTCCCCATGCGAGAGTAGGGAACTGCCAGGCATCAATTTAGACCAGTACGCTGGTCATGACCACTCCGGTGACACGGAATGGGTGAAACACCTGATACCAGAAGCAACATTCTGGATTCAGTACAGAATCGGTGGAGCGGTAGTTCAGTTGGTTAGAATACCTGCCTGTCACGCAGGGGGTCGCGGGTTCGAGCCCCGTCCGTTCCGCCACTTATCATTAGACCCTGAGTCATCTGACTCAGGGTTTTTTTGTATGTGAAAAAAGCCATCACAAGACAGACAGTGGCTTCTCATCAATATTTGTTTACTGACAATCCAGTCTTATTAGCATGCTCCGATTGAAACTAAGCCCTAAAGCCCTTATAACATCATTACGGCATATATTATTTAGCAGTCATTAAAACCAGGCGGGTAGCGTGCGTAAAAAGACCTATGCCATGAGATATGTAGCAGGGCAGCCAGCGGAGCGTATATTCCCGCCTGGTGCCATGCTGCACGTCGGAAAGGCATTACCGCCCGGAGCCCCTTTGACCGCAGACTCTTCGCTGCGCGTACTGGTATGGAATATCTTTAAGCAGCAGCGCGCTGACTGGCTTTCGGTTCTGCAGAATTTCGGTAAAGATGCTCACCTTGTACTTTTGCAGGAGGCTCAGACCACCCCCGAACTGGTGCGTTTTGCTACAAGCAATTACCTGGCTGCCGATCAGGTCCCCGCCTTTTCTCTGCCGCAGCATCCATCGGGCGTCATGACGCTGGCATCAGCGCATGCGGTCTACTGCTGCCCACTGCGTGAACGTGAACCTTTACTCCGCTTATCAAAGTCCGCGTTGGTTACCGCTTACCCATTGCCCGATGAGCAAATGCTAATGGTGGTGAATATTCATGCTGTTAACTTCAGCTTAGGTGTTGATGTCTACAGCAAGCAGCTGGGCCCGATAGGTGAACAAATCATCCACCATAAGGGTCCTGTCATCATGGCGGGTGATTTTAATGCCTGGAGCCGTCAGCGTATTTACGCATTGTATAATTTCGCCAGGGACATGGGGCTGAAAGAGGTCAGTTTTACTGACGATCACCGACGCAAAGCCTTTGGTCGGCCATTAGACTTCGTATTTTACCGCGACATGAGAGTGACTGAAGCCACCGTGCTGGTTACCCGCGCCTCCGATCACAATCCGCTACTCGTTGAATTCACTCCCAGCAGGCCTGTGCTTCTATAAGCATGTTCTGCCTGCTATCAGGGCAGGCACTTCCACATTCTGCCCGTCATTTCAACAATAAAAAGGAAATTCGCGTCATGGCAAAACATCATCACGATCACGTTGAAAAGCAATTTGGCGACCAGGCCAGCGCTTATCTGACAAGTGCTGTACACGTGAGCGGTAGCGATCTGATCGGGCTTGGGGAACGTTTGTCTGCTGAGAAAGATGCCTCAGTGCTTGATCTGGGCTGTGGCGGTGGGCATGCGAGCTATGCGGCAGCCCGGCATGTTTCGAGCGTGGTTGCTTATGACCTCTCAGAAAAAATGCTTGCGGTGGTAAATGAGTCAGCGAAGGAGCAGGGCTTAACGAACTTAACCACTCAGTGGGGGTATGCAGAACAGCTCCCCTTTAAGGATGAACAGTTTGATATTGTCATCAGTCGTTACTCTGCACATCACTGGCACGACGTAGGAAGCGCAATGCGCGAAGTGAAGCGCGTACTCAAGCCTGGCGGGAAGGTGATCTTTATGGACGTCAGCGCGCCGGGAAACGCCGTACTGGATATCTGGCTGCAAACCGTTGAGGCCCTGCGCGATACGTCTCATGTGCGGGATTACGCGCCGGGGGAGTGGCTCACGATGTTCACCGAGGCTGGCCTTGCTATCACAGCAGTTAGCCATGACCGACTGGAGCTTGAGTTTTCAAGCTGGACAGAACGGATGCGCACGCCGCCGTTGATGATTGAAGCCATCCGCGCTTATCAGCAATCGGCTTCTGAAGATGTGCAGCGCTATTACGCGCTGAAGCCAGATGGAAGCTTCAGCACTGATACTCTCTTTATCGAGGCAGTGAAGCTGTAGTTCAAAGGGCAGGGACCTGGAATCTGGAGCCAGGGAGCAGGAATAAAAAAAGCCAATCATCAGATTGGCTTTTTTTATTGTTGAGTGAGCTTAGCTGTCAGGCGTGGCGCTGTTATTAACAAACAGCGTCAGCTTATCGCCGGGCTGAATGTTCTTACTGCCGCTGCTATTCCAGCGCATCACATCCTGCATTTCAACGCCATGGCGCTTTGCAATGCTGGCCAGAGAATCACCTTTGCGAACCTGATAGGTGATGCTGTTGCCATTATCGGCCAGTTTAGCTGCGTTTCCGCTGCTGCCCAGGCTTAGCGTTTGTCCCGGCTTAATGTTGCCGCCACGGATGTTATTAGCACGCTGTAAGTCCGCCATCGACACGTTCAGGCGCTTTGCAATACCCGACAGGGTATCGCCACTGCGAACTTTGTACGACGCTGTAGTGGTATTGCTCGCCAGCGCAACGTTCTGAACAGCGGCAATGTCGCCGGTTGCCAGAGAGTTACGCAGCTGCGCCACATTCGATTTTGGCACCATAATGTAGTGGGGGCCGGTAGGTCCCGTACTACTGCGCTTATAACCCGCGTTAAAGCTTTTTAACTTACTGAGTGACATGCCAGCCATTTCGGCCGCCTGCGTCAGCTCTATCGGCTGCCCAACGTCGACCCGTGCCAGAGCCCGCGTTTCGTTCGGCTTCGGTAACTGGATACCGTACCGCTTATTGTTCTTGAGCAACTCGCCAAGCGCCAGCATTTTAGGCACGTAGATCGTCGTTTCCCTGGGCAGAGAAAGAGACCAGAAATCCGTTGGCTTTCCGCGAGATTTATTGGCTTTCATCGCCTTCAAAACGCGACCTTCACCACTGTTATAAGCGGCAATGGTCAGTAACCAGTCGCCGCCAAACATGCGGTTCATCCGCTCCATCATATCCAGCGCCACTTTGGTTGAAGCCACGACGTCACGTCGTCCATCATACCACTGTGTCTGCTTCAGACCGTAGTTACGCCCCGTCTGCGGTACTATCTGCCAGATGCCCGCGGCATTAGCAGTTGAAGTTGCATGGGGATCAAAAGCGCTCTCCACTATGGGTAGTAGTACCAGTTCCATCGGCATTTTACGTTGCTTAATCTGCTCGACAATCCAGTACATATACGGCTCTGCCCGTAATGTTACATCGTGGAGATAGCTCTTGTTTCTTAAGTATTTTTGTTTTTGTTCGCGTATCCGGGGATTATCCGGAACCTTCATCTTCAGCTCGTCGCCAATGAAATTCCATAGATCCTGATCTTGCGTAAGGCGGGTCCCATCGTCCTGCCAGCGCGGTGATAAAAGTCGATCTGCATCATTTGAATTATCATTTTGACCCGCTGAAGACAAACTCTGTGCATGCTGCTCCGGTACGTTGGCGTCATGTTGTGACGCCTGGCACCCCACCAGCAAGACCGAGGCGAAAAATATCGCTATAGCCTTCATGTGTGTGTCAATTTGTCGCTTAAAAGACGAGCAACTATACGTGCATGGCTAAACCAATACAACCCGAAAATCAAAAATTGTCTTTCTTCTCGCGTAGAGTCGCAAAAACCTGCCATTCATGTTGTGGAGATGTTTCATAACCAAGAGTTCTTTTTAAATCAACATCTTGAGTGCGTAGAAAAATATTTATTTTCCTCTCATTAGCCAGCGTTACGGGCAAGGTAACCCTGTTTTTCGCTCGTAACTCCTTAATTTGCTGGTAATACCGATCTATTTCAACATCCTGATGTAAAACGGCATGGGCAAACTTCATATTCGATAAAGTATACTCATGCGCGCAACATATTAGTGTATCTTCGGGGAGCTTGTTAAGTTTCTGAAAAGATTCATACATCTGCCTGGGTGTGCCTTCGAACAGCCTCCCGCAGCCGCCGGAAAAGAGCGTGTCCCCACAGAAAAGGTAAGGGTGACTGAAATATGAGATATGTCCTAAAGTATGGCCCGGCGTATGATAAACACTAAATTCGCAGCCCAAAATAGCGACCTTATCACCCTCTCCAACCAGCACATTTGCCCCTTTATCGCGTGTTTCCTCTGGGCCATAAACCGGCAGATCGGGGTATTTTTTAAGAAGTTCTTTTACGCCGCCAACGTGGTCATGGTGATGATGAGTTAAAAGAATGGCGACCGGCTGCCAACTGTTTTTTTCCAGCGCCGCCAGTACCGGTGCCGCTTCGCCTGGATCCACAATCAGACACTGTCCTTCTTCGTTACTTAATGACCAGATGTAGTTGTCCTGAAATGCCGGAATGCTGGTAAGATTCATCATCGCCTCGTTTAATGGCCGAAATGGAAAGAAGATGGTAAAGCATGAAGCCTGCTAAAACACGCCAAATTCGTCATGCGCCACACTCCTGGGCGGAAATGCCATGGGGAGAATTTTATCGTGATGCGCTCACGTCACACCTCCAGCCCTGTCTTGCGCGGATTTACGGCTTCCATTTGCTAAAAGTGGGCGATCTCAGCGCAGAAATCGAAACCAGCCACTGCGCGATATCCCATCAGGTAAATGTCGGACTGTATGGTGAGCGGTTGCAGGTGCAGGCCGATCCGATGAGCCTGCCGTTTGAATCGAAATCCGTGGATGCCTGCCTGCTGGCCCACTGCCTGGCATGGAGTAGCGATCCGCACCGCGTTCTGCGGGAGGTGGACAGGGTACTGATTGACGATGGCTGGATAATTATCAGCGGCTTTAACCCATTCAGCGTGCTGGGCATTGGGAAACTTGTTCCCGGCCTGGGCCGCCGCATTCCCTGGAACAGTCGCATGTTTACCCAGATGCGGCTGATGGACTGGCTAAGCCTGCTTAATTATGAAGTGGTCCAGCGGACGCGGTTCCAGGTACTGCCATGGAACCGCCAGGGAGGAAAGACCATCAGTACGCATTTTCCTGCGCTGGGCTGTTTGAGCATTATTGTGGCGCGCAAGCGTACCTTTCCCCTGATCCTGAACCCGGCGAAAAAGGCCGCAGCAGCAAGGCGCATCAGTGCCGCTGTCGGCGCAACCCGCCAGTTCCACTCGCGGCATCGCGATCAGGATCCAGACTGATAGCCAATATCTTCGAAGGCCGGACTACCGGCTGCCGCACGCGCCAGTTCGTCACAGCGCTCATTTTCAACATGACCGGCGTGGCCCTTAACCCATTCCCATTTAATCTGGTGATGGCTTAACGCGGCGTCGAGCCTTTTCCACAGATCGACGTTTTTGACCGGCTTTTTATCCGTGGTTTTCCAGCCACGCTTTTTCCAGTTATGGATCCAACTGGTGATCCCCTGGCGAACATACTGACTGTCGGTGCTCAGCACCACTTCACACTGCTCGCTGAGGGCTTCAAGCGCGACGATTGCGGCCATCAACTCCATGCGGTTATTGGTGGTTAAAAAATATCCTGAGCTGAAGGTTTTTTCGTGCTTACCGTAGCGTAAAATAGCGCCATAACCACCCGGGCCGGGGTTGCCCAGGCACGACCCATCGGTGAAAATTTCTACCTGCTTAGGCATCTCTGGTAGACTCCCTACTGAAAAATGCTAAGTCTGACATAAACGGGTCCTATGAGCACAGTAAATACAACGCGTCAGATCGTTCTCGATACTGAAACCACCGGTATGAACATGATTGGGGTGCACTACGAAGGGCATCGCATCATTGAAATCGGTGCCGTTGAGGTAGTAAACCGCCGTCTGACCGGCAATAACTATCATGTTTACCTCAAGCCGGACCGGCTGGTCGATCCTGAGGCATTTGGCGTCCACGGGATTGCGGATGAATTTCTCGCTGATAAACCTGCGTTTGCGGATATTGCGGATGAGTTTCTCGCCTATATCGACGGCGCGGAGCTGGTCATCCATAACGCCTCGTTTGATATCGGCTTTATGGACTATGAGTTTTCAAAGCTTGGCCGGGATATCCCGAAGACCAGCACCTTCTGTAAGGTCACGGACAGCCTGGCAATGGCGCGCAAGCTGTTTCCCGGGAAGCGAAACAGCCTTGATGCCCTCTGTTCACGCTATGAAATAGACAACACCCGACGAACGCTTCACGGCGCGCTGCTGGACGCCGAAATCCTCGCCGAAGTCTTTCTGACCATGACAGGCGGCCAGACGTCGCTGACTTTCTCAATGGAAGGAGAGCGTCAGCAGCAGGCCAGTGGCGACACCATCCACCGTATCGCGCGTCCTGCTTCCGGGCTGCGGGTCGTGGCGGCGACGGACGAAGAGATCGCCGCCCATGAATCGCGTCTTGATTTGGTTATGAAGAAAGGCGGAAGCTGTCTCTGGCGGGCCTGACGCGTGCAGAAGAGATTATGTGTGAAAAACGCGCAGTTGGTGGCAGGCCGGTAGAAAAAGCGTTGACGACCGCAGCGCCTCACCGTAATATTCGCTCCGTTCCCGACGGGGAACAAAGCGCGGAGCGGTAGTTCAGTTGGTTAGAATACCTGCCTGTCACGCAGGGGGTCGCGGGTTCGAGCCCCGTCCGTTCCGCCAAGTATCCAGAAAGCCTGATTCAGTAATGAATCAGGCTTTCGTCGTTTATAACCGCCCGTTATTCTGTTACTTCTTACCGACGGCAACCCGGCCGGAAAACCCCTCAGCCTGTGCTACACGATCTTCGCGCGCCAGCCAGCGATAGCACCCGCCTGACAGCAGTGCGCCAATAAACCAGCTAAAGTTTGCCACTTCGTGCAGCCCCGGCGTAAAGCCAATTGCCAGACCAATCAGCACGGAGGGTATCAGTGCCGCAATGGCTTTCGGATTAAACCCGCCGCGATACCAGTACTTTCCTCCGGGTGAGTCATCAAACAGATCATCTACAGAAATCTCTCCGCGCTTAATGATATAGAAATCACAGAGCAGAATACCAAACAGCGGGCCGATGAAAGCGCCCAGCACGTCCAGCGTATAGTGGATAAGCTCCGGTGACTGGAAAAGGTTCCACGGCGTGAGTAGCACAGAGCCTACCGCCGCGATCATCCCACCGGTGCGGAAGCTGATTTTTTGCGGGGAGCAATTGGAGAAATCGAAAGCGGGCGAGACAAAGTTAGCGACAATGTTAATACCAATGGTGGCGGTAATCATCGTTAGCAGCCCTATCGCGACGGCTAAATCGCTCCCCACCCGGCTGACGGTTTCGATGGGATCGGTGATCATGCGGCCAAACAGCGACTGGGTGCCGGAGACGATAACCACGGTGACCACGGAGAACAGCAGGAAATTAAACGGCAGGCCCCAGCGGTTACCCCGACGGATCTCACCCATACTTTTGCCGTAACGAGAGAAATCACCAAAATTCAGCAGCGGGCCGGAGAAATAGGAAACGACCAGCGCGCTGGCGGTAATCATCTGCCATACCTGCTCACCCGCCGAAAGCTGCTTACTCGCGAGCGTCAGCGTAATGCCGCTAAAGCCGGTCTTGTATACAATCCATCCTGCTAACGACAGCATAACGACATAGACCGCAGGCCCCGCGATATCAATAAAGCGCTTAATGGCGCTCATACCGTGCCAGAAGACCAGGGCCTGAGCGACCCACATAATGCCGAAGCAGCACCAGCCCAGCGTGGAAAGGCCCAGCCAGGCGGTATGGGTTAGCGGTGCCAGCGCGGGCCAGAACTTAAGCGTAATCAGCATCAGGGCATTAGCCGCCAGCCAGGTCTGGATCCCATACCAGGCGAAGGCGATCAGCCCGCGGATCACTGCCGGAATATTTGCGCCGAAGACGCCGAATGCCTGTCGACAAATGACCGCATAGGGCACGCCTGCCATCTGGCTGGGGCGGGCCACCAGGTTAGCAAAAATCTGCACAATACAAATCCCCACCAGCAGGCATAGCAGCACCTGCCAGCTTGCCAGACCGAGCGTAAAGAAGCTGGCGGCCACGACGTAGCCTCCCATGCTGTGCACATCCGACATCCAGAAAGAAAAGATATTGTACCAGCTCCAGTTTTGATCGCGGGTAGGTGCCAGGTCTTCGTTACACAGGCGTGGACTGTAATGCGCCTGATCTGCCGCGCCGGATGTGTTAGTCGCGCTCTGATGGGTTATTGGCATGAAAGCTGCTCCTCTTATTTCGCTCTGCATGTATTCGGAATGAAGAGGACGTTGCAGCTTTCGGGCCAAAGGTGATTTTTGTATACAATAATTTAAATGAGTGTGTACGATAATTCGCACTATTTGATATCGGGTGGAGTGGTTAATGAAGAGTGACAGCGGCCTTGAAACAGCCCCGGAGCAGCAGGATAAGGATGAATTTATCTATCAGGCGCTGATGTCAGCGATGGTTGAGCATCAGCTGCCGCCGGGAAGCAAACTGCCGGAAGAGGCACTTTCAGAGGTTTTTGGCGTCAGCCGTACCGGCATCCGTCAGGTGCTCCAGCGCCTTGCGGCAGTGCAAATGATTGTACTGACGCCCCGGCGTGGTGCACAGGTCGCCTTACCCTCGGCGGAGGAAGCGAAGGAGATTCTGCATACGCGATCCCTTATTGAGTGTGCCAATCTGCCGGAGGTAGTGGAGCGCTGTCAGTCAACGCATCTGGTGGCGCTGGAGAAGATCAACCATGCTGAACAGCAGGCACATAAGGATCGCGACGGCCCGGCCGCTATTCGTCTTTCCGCTGACTTTCATATTAAGCTACAGGCTATTTCCGGAAATCAGGTACTGACCGACATGGTCACCCGCCTTACTCAGCGATCTTCGCTGGTTATCGCTGCCTGGGGTGCGCCCTGGCAGCAGGGGTGCCGCTGCGACGATCACGATCGGCTGATTGAGCTGATGAGAAAAAAAGCGCTGGCTCCCCTTACTGACGCATTACAGCAGCACTTTGCACATATTCTGGCCAGTCTGCGCTTTGCACCCGCAGGCGAAGCGACACTGGATTTCGCCAAAATATTCTCAGCGAAAGGGGAGAAATAATGGCGGCACAGCAGATTATCCAGGTGATTAACCCTAATACCAGCGCAGCCATGACCCACACCATCGCTCAGGCTGCAAGGGCCGTCGCGGCTCCTGAGACTACGATTGTCGCGGTCTGCCCCTCGCAGGGCGTGCCTTCTATTGAGGGGCATTTTGACGAAGCCGTTGCGGCTATTGGGGTGCTTGAGCAGATCAAGGCAGGTCGCGAACAGGGGGTTTCGGGGCACGTGATTGCCTGTTTTGGCGATCCGGGACTGCTGGCCGCCCGAGAGCTGGCAAGCGGACCCGTGGTGGGTATTGCCGAAGCGTCGATGCATATGGCAACGCTTATCGCCACGCGTTTTTCAATTGTGACGACGTTGCCGAGAACCGTCATCATCGCGCGACATTTGCTGCGTCAGTACGGTTTTGAGCATCACTGTAGCGCGGTGCACGCCATCGATCTGCCGGTGCTCACGCTTGAGGATGGCAGCGGGCTCGCGCAGGAAAAGGTGCGTGAACGTTGTATACAGGCGATGCAGCAGGACGGTAGCGGTGCCATTGTGCTGGGCTGCGGCGGCATGAGCAACCTCGCGCAGGCGCTAACGCGTGAACTGGGGATACCGGTTATCGACGGCGTCAGCGCAGCCGTAAAAATGGTGGAATCGCTGGTGGCACTGGGACTCTCCACCAGCAAACACGGTGATTTAGACTATCCGGTTCAGAAAAACCTGTCGGGTCAGTTTCAGCATCTAAACTAGTTTTACGTCAGCCCGATAACAGGACTCCGACTATGAGTGATGTCAGCGATAAAAAAGAGTACGGTTTTAATAAAAACTATCCTCGCGACCTGCGCGGCTATGCGGGCCATCCTCCGCATGCGGCCTGGCCGGATCAGGCAAAGATCGCCGTACAGTTTGTGCTGAACTACGAAGAAGGCGCGGAAAACAACGTACTGCACGGCGACACCGGTTCCGAGCAGTTTCTCTCGGATATTATCGGTGCAGCGAGCTATCCTGAGCGCCATATGTCGATGGACTCACTTTACGAATATGGCTCACGCGTGGGTTTCTGGCGCATCCATCATGAGTTCCAAAAGCGCGGCCTTCCGCTGACGGTATTCGGCGTGGCGATGGCGCTGGCGCGACACCCTGAAATTGTAGAAGCCATCAGGGAGGCGGATTACGACGTGGTAAGTCATGGCTGGCGCTGGATCCATTATCAGGCGATGGATGCCAAAACCGAACGCCAGCATATGCAACAGGCGGTCGATACGCTGACCGATCTGTTTGGCAAAGCGCCCACCGGCTGGTACACCGGTCGTGACAGCCCCAATACGCGCAGGCTGGTGGTCGAGCAGGGCTGTTTTACCTACGATAGTGATTATTACGGGGACGATCTGCCATTCTGGACTCAGGTCACCTGTCAGGATGGTACTGTAAAACCCCATCTGGTCATTCCCTATACCCTGGAAACCAATGATATGCGTTTTGCCACGCCGCAGGGATTCAATACGGCGGAACAGTTCTATACCTATCTTAAGGACAGCTTTGACGTTCTTTATGAAGAGGGTGAAACATCACCGAAGATGCTCTCCATCGGTATGCACTGTCGCCTGCTGGGGCGGCCCGGGCGCTTCAAAGCGCTACAGCGTTTCCTGGACTATATCCAGCAGCATGAAAGGGTGTGGATTTGTACCCGGCAGCAGATTGCCGAACACTGGATAACCACGCACCCTCAGCCCTGACTGGCCGCCGCCTGGCGACGCTGCCCAACAATGCGCGACCTCTGAATGATTCCTGTTGATACTTTCCCCGGTTCCGTCTGGATCCGGGGTGTAAACGACGCAGACTGCATACAGTTGCAGTTAAATTGCATAAATAAGGCTAATAGAAAGATATTTATTCTTAACATTCATTAAAATATAAATAATTCAACAGGTTGCATGGATCCTCATCAGGCGGGAAATTCACCCCATTGCTTGAACCCGTAAACGAAAAGTGCCATCATTACCCTATACTCTGTTAGCCATCACCATCTTCTCCTGAGGCCCTGCCATGAAAGGTTTTATGCTGAATACCGGCATCACACCACCTCTTTCAGCATCATGTGCGTGCCGCTCCGTTAGCCACAACTCATTGAACACATCGCTCACCATGCGGTGAAGCTTTCGTACGCTTGACTACGGCCATCAGTAAAAACAGGCGTGACCTGATTTTACTGATGTCTGTTGGTCGAAGCGGGATCCGTTCTGCTGATAACCGACCTGACATTTCCGCCGGGTGAAGGTCTTTGCCTTTTCCTATTGCTGTGCCTCTGGCACCCACTCATCCTTGACCGCCGGGGATTTGTGTTATGACACCACTGAAAATTGCAGCCAGCACGACTGTGGCTATCCACCTCCAGACCGGACGCGAAGTCGTCACCCTGGATAATACTGACTTTACCGATGTGGCTGCGGTGGTCGTCTCCGTTTCCGATTCGCGCAGCGGCGTGCTGAAGCTGCTTAAGCTTACCGGCTTTAACCTGCCGGTATTTATTGCGCTGGATGATGCCGGACAGGCGCAGGATCTGCCCGAAGTAACCGGCCTGCTTACCGGGGCGGACACCGATGCGTCGCTGCTGGAGGCGGCCGCCGCGGATTATCAGGCACGACTGCTGCCGCCTTTTTTCCAGACGCTGACCAAGTATGTCGCGATGGATAACACCACCTTTGCCTGCCCTGGCCATCAGGGCGGCGCATTCTTCAAAAAACACCCGGCAGGACGCCAGTTCTATGATTTCTTCGGCGAAAATCTCTTCCGCGCCGATATGTGCAACGCCGATGTGAAGCTCGGCGACCTGCTGATCCACGAAGGGTCGGCCAAGCATGCGCAGAAATTTGCCGCCCGCGTTTTTAACGCGGACAAAACCTACTTCGTATTAAACGGTACCTCCAGCGCCAATAAAGTGGTGACCAATGCGCTGCTGACCCGGGGCGATTTAGTGCTGTTCGATCGTAATAATCACAAATCGAACCATCATGGTGCGCTGATTCAGGCCGGGGCGACACCGGTGTATCTGGAAACGGCCCGCAATCCATTTGGCTTTATTGGCGGTATCGATGCGCACTGCTTCAGTGAAGACTACCTGCGCAGACAGATCAAAGAGGCTGCGCCGGAGCGGGAAAATGATGCGCGTCCGTTCCGCCTTGCGGTGATCCAGCTGGGCACCTATGACGGCACCGTCTACAACGCCCGGAAGGTGATCGACAGCATTGGCCACCTGTGTGACTACATCCTTTTCGACTCAGCCTGGGTAGGTTATGAGCAGTTTATTCCGGTCATGGCGGCCTGTTCACCGCTGCTGCTTGAACTGAACGAAAACGACCCCGGCATCTTTGTCACTCAGTCCGTGCATAAACAGCAGGCGGGCTTTTCTCAGACCTCACAGATCCATAAAAAAGATAATCATATTCGCGGGCAGCAGCGCTTTTGCAGCCATAAACGCCTGAATAATGCCTTTATGCTTCATGCCTCCACCAGCCCGTTTTACCCACTGTTTGCGGCGCTGGATATCAACGCTAAAATGCATCAGGGTGAAGCCGGGCGTCGGTTATGGCACGAATGCGTGACGCTGGGGATTGAGGCGCGAAAGGCGATACTCGCCAGCTGCGAGATGATAAAGCCCTTTATTCCTGACGAAGTGGATGGGCGGCCCTGGCAGGATGCACCGACGGAAACCATCGCTAAAGACGTGCGCTATTTTAGCTTTGCCCCGCGCGCCGCCTGGCATGGGTTTATGGGGTATGAGAAAGATCAGTATCTGGTGGATCCCTGTAAGCTGCTGCTCACCACGCCGGGGATTGACGCCGCCAGCGGGCGCTACGCCGCCTTCGGTATTCCCGCCACCATTTTGGCAAACTATCTGCGTGAGAACGGCGTGGTGCCGGAAAAATGCGATCTCAATTCGATTCTGTTTCTGCTCACCCCGGCGGAGAGCCGCGAGAAAATGGCGCGGCTGGTTTCAAAACTGGTGCAGTTTGAACAGCATATCAGAGAGGATGCGCTGCTGCGGGATGTACTGCCGACCATCTACCGTAAAAATGCCGCCCGCTATGAAGGGTATACGCTGCGTCGTCTGTGTCAGGAGATGCACGAACTGTACGTCAGCTATGAGGTGAAGGACCTGCAGAAAGCGATGTTCCGCCAGGAGAGCCTGCCGAAGGTGGTAATGAATCCGCAGGATGCCAACAGAGAGTTTATTCGCGGCAACGTTGAGCTGGTGCCGATTGCTCAGGCCGCAGGACGAATCGCCGCAGAAGGCGCACTCCCTTATCCCCCGGGGGTGCTGTGTGTCGTTCCGGGCGAAGTGTGGGGCGGGGCGGTACAGCGTTACTTCCTGGCGCTACAGGAGGGGCTGAATCTGCTGCCGGGCTTTTCGCCCGAGCTACAGGGGGTGTATGCCGAAGCGGACGAGCAGGGCATTAAACATCTTTATGGCTATATGATAAACGCCTGACGTGTTAACAGGAGCCGGCTTTACCGGCTCCTGTTACGCGTTAAGAGGCCGCCAGCGTGCCGGATTCTTCGCGTGCCTGGCGGACAATAGCTTTGGCAATCCATTTGCCAATGTCCTCCAGCTGCTTATCATCGCAGCCCCAGATATCCTTCATCACCAGAAAGATCTCCGATCCGTAAACCAGCGACAGCGCCTGAATCACGCGCTCCACCATCTCGGGTGGCAGTTCGTCGTTAAGGGGTTCGACCACGTGTGCCAATAGCGCCTTGCGATTCCCCCTGACCAGCTTCTCCTTGCCAGGCTTGCTGAATGACTGTGACTGTGCCCACTGCGTCAGTGAAAGATGCAGGGCCGCGCGCAGCGTTCCTTCATGCTGTAACATCCGAGGAAAGGCGAAGGTCAGCAATTCATCAATACGCTCGCTGGCTTCCGTACGCGTGGGACGCCAGCTTTTCATCGGACTCAGGGTTTCAGTGACGATGGCGGAAACCAGCGCACTCTGCGTCGGAAAATAACGATAGGCGGTCGCGCGAGAGAGCTGGGCCTCCTGCGCCACTTCCGTAATGGATGGAAATGCGCCGTTGTCGAACATTCTCATGGCTGTTTCGATCAATAAGCGACGCGTTCTGGCACGTGTGGCGGTCAATGACTTAACACCAGCGGGATCCCTTTGCTCCACAAAAAACCTCATATTTACGGTTAATTCTGCTTGTTATTCAAGCAATTGACAAGAGACGTGCCGGGTAACGACGTCATCTCCCACCTGACCCAAAGCGCAGGCCCGTTAGTAGTTTAGCTAACATCTTGGTGAGACGCACATTCCATTCAATTGATTTACCATTGATTTAAGTGATACTGTTATCTCATGGCGTCGAAAATGAGCATATCTTAGTGGTTTTTTGCGTTAAATTGTCGTCTAATCAAGTCTTTAATTGAAGTGATAACAGGGTGTTGTTACGACTATGAATAAAATATCAGGTTTTGTCTATGCCGTCGCGACGGCAGATACTAAAGGAAGGGAACTGTTTTACGTCAGCAGGGCCGTGGCTAAAACCGGTGTTAAAGTGGTTACGGTAGATTTGTCGACGCAAACCGGCCAGGCCCCGTCGACCGCTGATTTCCCACCGGAGCTGATTGCTGATTTTCATCCCGATGGCCGGGATGCCGTTTTCTGCGGCGATCGGGGAAAAGCAATTGACGCAATGGCACTGGCATTTACGCGTTTTCTCAGCAAGCGCAGCGATCTGCTGGGCGTTATTGGCCTGGGAGGATCGGGAGGAACGGCATTAATCACGCCGGCGATGCAATCTTTGCCTGTGGGGGTGCCTAAAGTGATGGTCTCCACCATGGCGTCCGGCGATATCTCTGGCTATATCGGATCCAGCGACATCAGCATGCTCTATTCGGTCACCGATGTGGCGGGGCTGAACCGCATTTCTCGTCGGGTGTTAAGCAATGCCGCCCATCAGATAGCCGGAGCGGTGCTGTTTGATGAAGAGGAGAAGTATGCAGGCAAACCCGCGCTTGGGCTGACGATGTTCGGCGTAACCACCGGGTGTATACAGCAGGTGAGTGATGAGCTGGAGTCGGACTATGATTGTCTGGTTTTCCATGCAACCGGCAGCGGCGGCAATGCGATGGAAAAACTGACCGACAGCCGTATGCTTTCAGGCCTGCTCGATCTGACCACGACTGAAGTGTGCGATCTGCTATTCGGTGGGGTACTGGCGTGTGCCCCGACGCGTTTTGATGCGCTGATCAAAACCGGTGTCCCCTGCGTTATGTCCTGTGGGGCGCTGGATATGGTTAACTTTGGCCCGGCCTCGACGGTGCCAGAGAAATACGCCGACCGGCTTTTTTATCACCATAACGCCCAGGTAACGCTGATGCGTACCACGCCTGCGGAAAACGTGGCGATGGCAAAATGGATCGCGGCGAAATTGAACCGCTGTCAGGGCGATCTGACGTTCCTGATCCCGGCAGGCGGGTTTTCTGCGCTGGATCGGGAAGGAGAGCCATTCTGGTCTCCGGAGGCCGATCTGGCCTTTACCACCACCCTGGAAGCTGAGCTGCTGCAAACCGAACGCCGCAGGATAATTCATCTTCCATGGAATATTAACGATCCACAATTTGCCCGGGCCGCGGTTAAACATTTTCGCGCCCTCGCTGAAAAGGCGTTCTGAGGATGGCTTTTACACGACAGGAAATACTCACAAAATTTAACGATATGATTGCGCGCCGCGAGCCAATAGTGGGCGGTGGCGCGGGAACGGGATTATCAGCCAAGTGCGAAGAGGCGGGTGGCATCGATCTGATCGTTATTTACAACTCTGGCCGTTATCGCATGGCCGGACGGGGTTCGCTGGCGGGTCTGCTTGCATACGGAAACGCCAATGAGATCGTGGTCGACATGGCGAAAGAAGTCCTGCCGGTGGTGAAGAAAACCCCGGTGCTGGCCGGCGTGAACGGTACCGATCCCTTCTGTCAGTTCGATCGCTTTCTGGACGAGCTGAAGGCGCTGGGCTTTTCAGGCGTACAGAACTTCCCCACCGTCGGCCTGATTGACGGTAACTTCCGCGCTAATCTTGAAGAGACGGGCATGGGCTACGGGCTGGAGGTGGAGATGATCCGTCTTGCGCATCAGAAGGGGATGCTGACCACGCCCTATATTTTCAGCGCGGACGATGCCAGGGCAATGACCGGGGCAGGAGCCGACATTGTGGTTGCCCATATGGGGCTGACAACCGGGGGGAATATTGGCGCGGAAACGGCCTTTACCTTAGCGGACTGCGTACCGCTGATTAATCAGTGGGCAGAGGCCGCAAAAGTGGTCAGGCAGGACGTTATCCTGCTGTGTCACGGCGGCCCTATCGCCACGCCGGAGGATGCGCAGTACATTCTGCAAAACTGCCCGCAGTGCGACGGTTTTTACGGCGCCAGCTCAATGGAACGTCTGCCAACCGAGGTGGCGCTGACTGAAACCACCCGGAAATTCAAAGAGCTGGTTCGGTAAGCTGCGGGCACCGGAAACAACGCGGCGGGAGCAAACCACCCCGCCGCGCATGTTAGTAGCGGTGATAACCCTTCTGCGCGTTGCTGACCTTATACAGGTAGCGGCGGGACTCGGCGGAGGGGTGATTCGTCGCCAGCGTCTGATAAACCTGGGAAGGGGACATGCTGTTAATCGTGCTAAACGCCCGATTTTTGTCGCTTGAAAAAACCCGCAGCACGCTTCCTGCGCCGCCATTGTAAGCGGTAATCACCGCATAGCGCCGCGAGACAGGATCGTTAATGCCTGCCAGATAGCTTCCCTGTAGCAGCGACAGATAGGCCGTACCGGCATCAATATTGTTCTCCGGATCCAGCAGGTAGCTGCGGCTTGGCTTGCCCCATTTCCCCTTCATGCGGAACACGTCCACCCCGGCGGTATGCTGTACGACCTGCATCAGGCCAAGCGCATCAGCGTGGCTCACGGCGTAGGGGTTGAAGCTCGATTCAATCTGCATGATCGCCAGGATTAGCGACTGATCGACGCCATATTTCGCTGCGGCTTCACGCACCAGCGGGAGATATTTATGCGCGCGCTTATCCAGATGGTTAGGCACCATCGGGATGGTGACCGACCAGATCACGTGCAGGCCGGAAGTGCGGCGCTGAAGCTTATTCTGGATCAGGTAGTCGGCGAAGCTGGCTGCGCGTCCCTGCCAGCGTATGGCCTGCCCGGCGTTGTCCAGCACCTGCCCGTAGAGCAGCGGCTCTTTACCGAGCTGGATGTCATTCGCATCCGAGTAGAGATCGACGTTACCCGGATCTTCCCCGATCAAAAGCGTGGTGATAATTGCCTGACGCAGGCTGGCCATCGGATCGGTTCCGGCGATGGTCTCGATGGTGATGGAACCCGCGTCAAAGTTAATATGGCTGCGCGTGTAATATTGATCGCTGTATTTTACGTAGTCCTTTGGACCGGCGATCAGTACCTCGTTAATGCCCCAAATATTCTCAATATTATGGGCAAACTGGCCCATTAAAATATCGAATCCATTCGTGTCCTTGACCCATTCTTCATGAAAAATGGGCTTTTTGTTGCTGGAGCAGGAAATCAACAACGGTGCAATCACCAGCAGGCCGATCAGTTTCTTATTCATTTTGTCGTGCTACGCCCAAATTGAGAGGGCCTCATCTTTGAGGCCCAACGATTATTCTTCTGGCGGGGTATAACCTTCGATATGCACATCGTGCCCCTCAAACAGGAATTTCACCATCTCCTGCTCAAGCTGCTTACGGTCTTCCGGGTTCATCATGCTGAGTTTTTTCTCGTTGATCAGCATCGTTTGTTTGCTCATCCACTGTGCCCAGGCTTCTTTGGAAATCTCAGTATAAATGCGCTTACCCAGATCGCCCGGATAGAGCTGGAAATCCTGTCCCTCGGCGTCTCGTTGCAGGAACGTACAAAAAATGGTTCTGCTCATTACTCTTCCTCTTCTGTCGCGCGAATGCTCAGCGCTGTGTGTTGTGGCTGACGCAGCTGCTGTAGCAGGCGTTCCACCGGGGCGGCCAGCCCGACGGACGGCGGCTGCGCTAAGTTATACCAGAGACCTGCGCCTTCATCCATTGCTGCGCCTGTGGATATCACCTCCAGCCATACCGGTACGATATCCAGATGAAAATGGCTGAAGGTGTGGCGGAAGGCGATGCCCTGTTGCAGCCCGCTGGCATCAATGCGGCGTTCGCTCAGCCAGCGCTCCAGCTCGGGTAGCGTGGTAAATTGTGGAAAGCAAAAAAGCCCTCCCCACAGCCCCACCGGCGGGCGCTGCTCCAGCCAGACGCCGCTGCCGCGCTGCATCATCAGCATCCAGCCGGTTCTTTCCGGCAGCGTCTGCCTGGGTTTTTTTCCGGGGTAGCTTGCCCAGCTGCCGTTGGCATACGCCACGCAGCTGAGGTTCAGCGGGCAGATCTCGCATTTAGGTCGTGAGCGGGTGCAGACCGTTGCTCCCAGGTCCATCATCGCCTGATTAAACTGGCTCACTCCTTCCGCTGGCGTGACCTCTTCACTGATCTGCCACAGGCGCTTCTCCACCTCTTTTTTACCCGGCCAGCCCGGAACGGCATAGCAGCGTGCCAGCACGCGCTTGACGTTGCCGTCCAGAATCGGGAAATGCAAACCCAGCGCCAGCGAAAGGATAGCTCCGGCAGTGGAGCGCCCAATGCCGGGCAGCGCCGCGACCTCCTCAAAGGTTTCGGGAAACACGCCCGCGTGCTTTTCTGCCACCACATTGGCGGCTTTATGCAGGTTTCTGGCTCGCGCATAATAACCGAGGCCGGTCCACAGATGCAGGACTTCATCAAGCGGCGCATGGGCCAGGTCGGTAATTGTCGGGAAACGCGCCATAAATCGCTGAAAGTACGGGATGACCGTCGCGACCTGGGTCTGCTGTAGCATCACTTCTGAAAGCCACACTTTATAGGGCGTTTTTTCCAGCTGCCACGGCAACGTTTTACGTCCAAAGCGCTGATACCAGTCCAGTACCCTTCGCTCGAACTGCGGCGCTTGCATCATGTTTAACAGTTTTCCCGGATAAGTGAATTCAGGCTGGGATTCCAGCACAGACCAACTATGCTGTAAACCGGAAGTTACCGGGGCTTGCTTAAAGGCTGTAACTTTGCATAATGCCCGTTTTCCAGATATTGCAGACCAGCAGGCAAAAAGATGAATAATGATGTGATTTCACCGGAGTTTGATGAAAACGGTCGGCCAATGCGCCGTATCCGCAGCTTCGTCCGCCGTCAGGGGCGGCTGACTAAAGGGCAGGAGCACGCGCTGGAACACTTCTGGCCCATTATGGGTGTGGAATATCAGCCAGAACCTATCGATCTGGTGAGCCTGTTTGGTCGCGATGCACCGGTGGTACTGGAAATTGGCTTCGGCATGGGTTCCTCGCTGGTGGAGATGGCTAAAGCTAATCCGCAGCAGAATTTTCTCGGAATTGAGGTTCACTCTCCCGGCGTGGGCGCCTGCCTGAGCAGCGCACATGAAGCGGGCGTGGAGAATCTTCGCGTGATGTGCCACGATGCGGTAGAGGTGCTGGAAAAGATGATCCCGGATAATGCGCTGCGTATGGTGCAGCTGTTTTTCCCGGATCCCTGGCATAAAGCCCGGCATAACAAGCGCCGCATCGTCCAGGCACCTTTCGCAGAGCTGGTTATGCGTAAGCTGAAGCTGGGCGGCGTGTTCCATATGGCTACCGACTGGGAAGCCTATGCGGAACACATGCTGGAGGTGATGAACAGCATTGCGGGAAGTAAAAACCAGTCCGCAACGGATAACTTTGTACCGCGACCTGAGTCGCGTCCGTTAACTAAATTTGAGCAGCGTGGTCAGCGTCTCGGCCATGGTGTTTGGGATCTGATGTTTGAGAGGATTAAATAATGGCTACCCATCGCAGTCGTCGCTTGCGTAAAAAGATGCATATTGATGAGTTTCAGGAACTGGGTTTCTCTGTCGGTTTCACCTTCCCCCAGGGCGCGACCGAGCAAACCATAGATGCCACGGTGGATGCGCTGATTGAAGAGGCTATCGATCCCAATGGCCTGGCGTTTGACGGCAGTGGTTATCTGCAGTGGGAGGGCTTGATTTGCCTGCAGCAAACCGGCAAATGTACCGACGCGCACCGCGAGCTGGTACGCAAATGGCTGGAAGAGCGCAAGCTGGAAAACGTTAAGGTCACCGAACTTTTCGACGTCTGGTGGGACTAACCTCTGCAAGCTGAACCACAGGCGGCCATCTGTTGACGGATGTTCGTTGGGGCCACGCGGGCGTGGCCATATCAGTATCAGGAGAGAGCAAGATGCGTAAAGCGATAATAATGGGTGCGATGCTGCTGGCGGCGGGGCAGGCCCAGGCGGATTACCAGTGCAGCGTAAACCCTCAGGACGATATCGTTATTTCCCCTCAGAATGTTCAGGTCGTGGGCGCCAGCGGCAATCTGCTTATTTCCCCAACGGGCGATGTGCAGCGCAACGGCCAGGCCGCTACGGTGGATACCGACACGCGCCAGAAGGCTATTGATTATCAGGCTGCGCTGCGTCGCGATTTACCCTGGGTCGATCAGGGCGCCCGCGAGCGTCTGGAGAAAGGCCGCGTCGCGCTGGATAAGGTCATCGTCGAGAAGCTGGGTCAGGACAGCAACGTGCGTAATCGTCTGACCACGCTGGATAAACAGCTTAAGCAGCAGATGGCGCGGATTATCGAACACCGCAGCGACGGGCTGACCTTCCACCACAAGGCTATCGCCCAGGTCCGTGAGGACGGTGAAAAGCTGGTACAGAGCGCGATGGGTGGGGTAGTGCAGGACAGCCTGAATGAGATGGGCACCCGGCAGGCGGGTAAAAGTGATAATCCCCTGCAGGCGATTATGGGCAACCTTGGCGGCCTTCAGCAGTCCATTCAGGCCGAATGGAGCAATCAGCAGCAGGATTTTCAGAACTTCGGCCACGAAGTCTGTAACCGCGTGACCACGCTTGAAGGGCAGCGCAAGGCGCTGATCGCCGGACTGAAATAGTCCGGCAGTAGCCCACTCAAGACAGGCCAGGCTGTGCTACCGGTGGCACAGATCCTGTTCTCATCCACCTATGGCACGGCAGCCGACTTCGTCCACCTGTCGATGGATATCGCGAATGCGGCGATGCTGCTGGCCAGCCAGGCTCTGTAATTACTCTTCCGTCAGAAACAGCTCCAGCAGCGAGTTCAGGAACAGCTTGCCTTTATGGGTAATTTGCCACGCCTGCGCCGTTTCAATCAGATAACCCTTTTCCAGCGCTTCATCAATCTGAGGGCGGATAATAGCCTGCTGTAAACCGGTATAGCGGGTGAACTCTTCACGCGGAGCAGCTTCAAGCAGGCGGAAGCGGTTCATAAAGAATTCAAAGGGCTTCTCGCTATCCGCCACCTCATGCTGGCGGTCCATATAGTTACCGGCCATAAAACCACGCGGATGACGCGTTTTGCAGGTGCGGATAATCCGTCCATCGGGCTGGGTCAGCTTGCCGTGCGCGCCACAGCCGATACCCAGATAGTCACCGAAGCGCCAGTAGTTAAGGTTGTGCTCACAGCGGTAACCGGGTTTGGCGTAGGCGGAGGTTTCATATTGCTGATAGCCCGCCGCGGTCAGCAGCCTGTCGCCCTGCTCGAAAATATCCCACAGGGCATCATCGTCGGGGAGTACCGGCGGGCGTGAGGCGAAGAGGGTATTAGGCTCAATGGTTAACTGATACCACGATAAATGCGGCGGATTAAGCTCAATGGCCTGGCGCAAATCGTCCAGGGCCTCCTCCAGCGACTGATCGGGCAGCCCGTGCATCAGATCGAGATTAAAGCTGCGTAGTCCCAGTCCGGCGGCCAGCCTGGCTGCCCGCTTTGCCTCATCTGCGTCGTGGATGCGGCCCAGACGCGTTAGCTTTTGTGGGCTGAAGCTCTGTACCCCAATCGAGATGCGGTTAACACCGGCGCGCTGGTAGCCGCTGAAGCGCTCAGCTTCGACCGTACCAGGATTGGCCTCCATGGTAATCTCTGCGTCAGCCGCCAGCGGCAGGCGCTGGCGAACGCCATCCAGCAACATCTGCATTGCTTCGCTGCTCAACAGGCTTGGGGTGCCTCCACCAATAAAGAGGGTGCTCACCTCGCGCCCGGCGGTAAGCGGCAGATCGGCATCGAGATCGGCCAGAAGATGTCGCACGTACTCTTCATGGGGCACCTCGCCCTTAAGCGCATGCGAATTGAAGTCGCAGTAGGGGCACTTCTGCACGCACCAGGGGATGTGAATATAGAGGCTGAGCGGAGGAAGCTTACGCATTGCGCAGGGCATCCAGCAGCAGCGTCAGGGCTTTCCCACGGTGTGAAACAGCGCGCTTTTCGTCCCGGCTCAGCTCCGCAGCGGTTTTACCTGCAGCGGGCACGTAGAAAATCGGATCGTAACCGAAGCCGCCTTCACCTGCCGGCTGGCGGGTAATTTCGCCCTGCCAGCTGCCGTGGAAGACCAGCGGCGTCGGATCTTCAGCATGGCGAAGATAAACCAGCACGCAGTGAAACTGTGCCTGGCGATCGCCGTCGGCAACGTTTTCCAGCGCGGTCAGCAGCTTTTGCAGGTTTTGCGCATCCGAGGCATCCTCTCCGGCATAGCGAGCCGAGTATATCCCCGGTGCGCCGCCCAGCGCGTCCACTGCCAGACCTGAGTCATCGGCAATGGCGGGTAAACCGGTCACCGCAGAGGCGTGACGCGCTTTAAGAATCGCGTTTTCAATGAACGTCAGGCCGGTCTCTTCGGCTGAGGTGACGCCCAGGTCGGTTTGCGCGACAATATCCAGCCCAAATTCAGCCAGCAGATCGGCCAGTTCACGAACCTTTCCGGCATTACCGGTAGCGAGTACAACTTTTTGCATAACAAATCCTGCATTTACTGCGATGAAAACTTACAGCTGTGACCAGCCAGGGATGAAATCCATGCCCAGGAAGTTCAGCATATAGAGGATCAGGATCACCGCCATTGCGGAGAAATCGATCCCGCCCATGGCCGGAATAATACGGCGAATAGGAGCCATTAATGGTTCGGTGAGCTGTAAAAGTACCAAATCAACCGGATTGCGGCCCTGGCTGACCCAGCTCAGCAGCGAACGGATAATAATCACCCAAAATACCAGCATTCCCGCGGCTTTAGCGACGGACACCAGGCCAAAGTAGAGGAAGACCGGATCGAAGATAAAGACCCGGCTCTGTAGGGCAAAAAGCAGCGTAAACATCAGCACGCTCAGCACCCATGCCAGCAGCAGTGAGGCGGTATCCAGCGGACCGATGGACGGAATAACGCGCCTCAGCGGTTTGATCACCGGCTGGGTGATTTTTACAACAAACTGCGAAAAGGGGTTATAGAAATCGCATCTCGCCCACTGCATCCAGATGCGTAGCAACAACACTTTGACGTACAGGTTAATTACCGTTGTTACCAGAAAAGTCAACGTCAGCATGGGTTTCCTCAGTTATTGTTGTGAGTGGCGCTGTAATCACGCGCGCCAAAAATAGCGGTGCCAATGCGCACCATGGTACTGCCTGCTGCAATCGCAGCGTCCATATCGTCACTCATTCCCATAGAAAGCGTGTCGACGCCGGGATGGTTCTTTTTCAGCTCAGCAAGCGCTTCTGCCATCTGCCGACATACCGCCAGCTGACGCGCATAATCCGCTTCCGGGGCCGGAATGGCCATCAGCCCCCGCAGTTTCAGGCGCGGCAGCCGGGACACCTCATCAGCCAGCGCCTCCAGCGCCTCCAGCATGATGCCAGATTTACTGTTCTCATCGCTGATGTTTATTTGGATAAGCACGTTGAGCGGCGGTAAAGCGTCAGGACGCTGCTCGTTCAGGCGCACGGCAATTTTCAAACGATCCAGCGTATGGCACCAGTGAAAATGCTCAGCCACCAGGCGACTCTTGTTGGATTGCAGAGGGCCGATAAAGTGCCACTCCAGCCCCGGATTCTCTATTGCCTGGATCTTATCAACGCCTTCCTGCACGTAGTTTTCACCAAAACAGAGCTGTCCCGCGGCGGCGGCTTCCTCAACCGCGCTCGCAGGTTTAGTTTTACTGACTGCAAGCAGCGTAATTTCTTTCGGATCGCGCCCGCAGCGCGAAGCAGTCGCTGAGATATGCTCAAGGACAAGGTGTAAGTTGTGCTGAATCGAGGTCATAGTCAGGGAAAAATTATGGATATCGAAGACATTGTGGCCCTTAGTGTAAAGCATAACGCGGGGGATCTGCACCTTTGCAGTGGCCTTCAACCCTTCTGGCGTCTAAATGGCCGTCTGGAAAAAATAAGCGGTTGCGCAACGATCGGTGCGGCAGCGCTGGAATCGCTGGCGAGCGCCTGGCTGGACTGCGCCCGGCAGGCGCAGCTGGAAAGCGTGGGACAGGCTGATATTGCACTAACCACCGCGGGTGGGACGCGTTTGCGCGCGCATTTTTTCCAGCAGAGAAGTGGGTTGTCACTGGCTGTCAGGGTGATTGCGAGTGACTGCCCGGCGCTGGGCGCGCTGCGGCTACCGCCCGTTGTCAATGGGTTGCTTCAGCAGAAGGAGGGGCTGGTGCTGGTAACGGGTGCAACAGGAAGCGGGAAGTCGACCACGCTGGCCGCGTTTGTCGATGCGCTCAACAAAAATCAGGATCGCCATATCATTACGCTGGAAGATCCGATCGAATTCCTTCATTACAGCCAGATATCGCTGATCCAGCAGCGGGAAATAGGCCTGCACTGTGCCTCTTTTAGCGAGGGATTACGGGGGGCACTGCGTGAAGATCCGGACGTTATCCTGCTTGGCGAACTGCGGGACCTCGAAACTATCCAGCTGGCCCTGACGGCGGCGGAAACCGGGCACCTGGTGCTGGCGACGCTCCATACCCGTGGCGCGGCACAGGCGGTTGAGCGGCTGGTGGACGCGTTTCCCGGTACGGAAAAAAACCTGATCCGCAGCCAGCTGGCTGGCAGCCTGAAGGCGGTAATCGCCCAGAAGCTGGTGGAGGGGTGTCGCGAGGGCAGGGTGGCGCTATTTGAAGTGCTGGTGAATACCCCGGCGGTAGCGAATATGATCCGCGAGGGGAAAACGCACCAGCTGCCGGGGCTGCTGCAGACGGGTATGCAATCCGGCATGCAAACTTTTGAACAAAGCCTGCATGAAAGACGCAGGATGGGCCTGACGAACAAATGATTTTTTAATTGTAACATTACTTATTTTAGGGTTATATTGTGTTTCCGCCAGGATATTGCGCGGTGTTAATAAACTAATTTAGTTAAAGGGAATTATATGAATAAATTAATCAAGATCACTCTTCTTACTGCTGTCATCGCAACATTATCAGGCTGTAGCGGTAGTGTTTATAATAAAGAAAAAAACTGCGACTATGATTATCTGCTCCATCCAGCCATTTCAATTTCCAAAATCATTGGCGGGTGTGGTCCAACAGATAAATAAGCCTGCATCAGTTTATCGCTTTAAAGCCGCCCCTGTAGGGCGGCTTTTACGCAGGGTTGCCTCGTCGTTCAGGCACCTTATGCTGCATATTATCCCCCGGTTCATTACCAACATCACGGTAACAGGCTTCAATTTTCTTAATTGTCTGACTAATTGCAAATATCGCGTGACCCAGTGGATTAATGCAATGCGGTTAGTTAACAATAATAGGCAAGAATAATAATTAATTTGCTAAGCATTCAGGTTTTCAAAATCCCTGCCGCGCCCGTTATTCAGCATGGCGTGCAGTGCTGTTGCATCATTATTTACCCCAATGCACTATTTATACGCCCAACGTACTAAGCATTGCTAAATAACGTAGGGTCAGTGCAGCAGCATTATACTTATGACCAGGCCTGTTCAAACCAGCTCTCCAGGATAATGACCGCTGACAGTGAGTCAACGCTTCCTTTATTCAATGCGCGGAAGCCGCCCTGAGCAAATAAATCCGCTCTGGCTTCGACGGTGCTAAGACGTTCGTCGTGCAGATCAACCTGGACACCAAAGCGACCATGCAGGCGATTAGCAAATTTCCTGGCCCGGACGGTCAGTGGCTGCTCGGTGCCATCCATATTCAACGGCAGGCCGACGACGACGCGATCGGGCTGCCACTCTTTTAGCAGCGCTTCGATTTTGTTCCAGTCGGGAATACCATCCTGAGCCTTCAGCGCGTTGAGGGGGCGGGCGGTGCCGGTCAGCTGCTGTCCAATGGCGACGCCAATACTTTTAGTGCCAAAATCGAACGCCAGCAGTGTCATGTGAGTCATCAGGCGTGCCCTGCATCGCTGGTCATATTATGTATGTCCACGCCAATACTTCTGGCCGCTTCGCGCCAGCGGTCGGCGATCGGCGTAGTGAACAGGATATTGCTGTTTGCCGGGGTGGTGAGCCAGGCATTTTCCAGCAGTTCACTCTCCAGCTGATCCTTTTCCCAGGCACAGTAGCCCAGAGCGACCAGCACGTTTTTTGGACGTTCCGGCGTGCCCAGCGTCTCAAGCACATCGCGGGAGGTGGTAATAATGGTGTTATCTGACACGCGAATACTGGAGGCATAGGTGTGCTCAGCAGAGTGCAGAATAAATCCGCGATCTTCTGCCAGAGGACCACCCGCAAATACCGGCTTATCGAGTTTCGCCTCGGGATCGCGCGGGTTTGGCACGATCTTGAGCTTTTTAAGCATACCCTCTACCGTCAGGTTTTCCATCGGTTTGTTAACGATAAGGCCCATTGCCCCTTCGTCATTATGCTCGCAGATATATACCACCGAGCGTTTAAACAGCGGATCCTGCAGGGTCGGCATCGCAATCAAAAAATGATGCTGTAAATTCATTATCAGGGTTCTGTATTCGGGTTAACCACCCGCAGCCGGGGCTGCAGATGACGTTAACGGGTTAATTACGGGGCCCGCTGACCCCGTATAAAGAGTTATGCCAGGCGCTTCTCAATGGCATCCATCAGCATACCCGTAATTGAAACAGGGAATGCTGCTTCGATCTCACGCACGCAGGTTGGGCTGGTTACGTTAATCTCGGTCAGCTTATCGCCGATGATATCCAGACCAACAAAAATCAGCCCTTTAGCTTTGAGCGTTGGCGCAACACGGCGGGCGATTTCCCAGTCACTGTCGCTTAGCGGTCGGGCTTCACCGCGCCCACCGGCGGCCAGGTTACCGCGCGTCTCGCCGGATTTAGGAATGCGCGCAAGACAGTAAGGCACCGGTTCGCCATCCACTACCAGCACGCGCTTGTCGCCTTCTTTGATCGCGGGCAGGTAATTTTGCGCCATGCAGTAAAAGCTGCCGTGCCCGGTCAGCGTTTCGATAATCACCGACAGGTTGGGGTCTTCCTGCTTGATACGAAAAATCGAGGCACCTCCCATTCCGTCCAGCGGCTTAAGGATGATATCGCCATGCGTCTGCCAGAACTCACGGATCTGCTGTGCATTACGTGTGACCAACGTATCCGGCGTCAGTTCCGCAAACCAGGCGGTAAACAGCTTTTCATTACAATCACGCAGGCTCTGTGGCTTATTAACAATCAGCGTCCCTTTTTCCTCTGCGCGCTCAAGGATGTAAGTGGCGTAGATGAATTCGGTATCAAATGGCGGATCCTTACGCATCAGCACCACATTCAGATCGGCCAGCGGGATATCCTGTTCGCTGCCGAACTCAAACCAGCTTTCAGCATTCTGCTCCACGCTCAGCAGGCGCGTATGCGCCCGGGCTTCTCCGCCGCGCAGGTAAAGATCGCTCATCTCCATGTAATGAATCTCATAACCACGGCGCTGTGCTTCCAGCAACATGGCGAAGCTGGTGTCTTTCTTAATATTGATGGAGGTAATCGGGTCCATCACAATGCCAAGCTTAATCATTTTTGCTTCTCCAGTGAGCGGCCATATTTGCATGTGGAACGCAGGTGAGTACCTACCCCAAATCGCCAAAGCGAACCTGTAAGGCGGTAATTGCGGTTAAGGCTGTCGTTTCCGTACGTAATACGCGCGGACCTAAAAGAATATCGGTAAATCCATAGCCTGAGGTCATACTGATTTCGTCGGAGGAAAGGCCGCCTTCGGGGCCAATCAGCAGGCGGACGCGCTCAACGGGTAGCGGCAGCGTATTAATACTCTGGCTGGCGCGTGGATGAAGGTTAAGCTTCAGGCCGTCGTCCTGCTCGGCGCACCATGCCGCGAGCGTCATCGCTTCCCGGACCTCTGGCACACTATTTCTGCCGCATTGCTCGCAGGCCGCAATGACAATTTTTTGCCACTGCTGAATTTTCTTCGCCAGCCTTTCCGCATCCAGCTTTACGCCACAGCGTTCAGAAAACAAGGGGGTAATGGTATTTACCCCCAGCTCGACGGCTTTCTGAATGGTAAACTCCATCTTCTCGCCGCGTGACATAACCTGCCCAAGATGCAGGTAGAGCGGGGATTCACGGCTATCTTCACGACTTTCGCCAGCGCGAACCCGTACGCTTTTTTTATCGGCGTGCACAATTTCTGCCTGAAAAGTCAGATTATTGCCATCAAAGAGTTCAAGGGTCTGGCCGACCGTCATTCTTAACACCCGGCCAACATGGTTAGCGGCCTCGTCGCTGAGAGCCACTTCGCTGCCCGGCGTTATCGCTTCGGGATGAAAGATGCGGGGTATGCGCATGGAAGTCCTGCTTAATAGTGACTGGCCGCATGGGGGGCGGCCATTAAAGAGCTCTAGTTTAGGTCAGTGATTTTACCGCTGGCAAGCCTGCTGTACATAAGGATTGTGGTTTCCCTGCACGCGGGCGATGCGGTTGTCGCGCTCACACTCCCAGGCCGTAACCGGATACTGCTTGTCCCACACCGTCATCAGCTGGGTCTGCTGCGAGGACATGGCTAATTTATAGCGATCGCGCATATAAAACCAGGTGCGGGCGATTGTGCCACGTGCGCGGGCAGGCGGCTCGGCCTGCTTATTTTTGAAGTCGATTTTCATTTCACACTGGCCATACTGGCGCTCGCTGCCGTTCCACTGACTGTACATAAAATTACCGCGATCGCCGTTCACTTCACCAATCGCTGGCTGCAGATTATGCAGGTCCGTCTCTATCTGTCGGTAGCCCGCATCTTTTGCGCACTGTTTTCTCCCGCCCTGCTGCCAGCACTGCCGCTGATGGCCGAAGGTCCAGGCGGGCACCACATGCTCCCACTCTATACGATGGGCGCGATTTGCATTTTTACGCACCTGATAGCCGCAGGATGCCAGATCGGGTACGCCTTTTTTACCCTGCCACTGAATTTTACAGCCACAGTAGAAGCTGCCGGGCGCATCGGCATTAATCCTGGCAGCCCAGGTTTTGGCCTGGCTAAAGCTATTCTGGTGATAGTTCTCCGGCCCACGCCCGTGAGCGAAGAAAACCGGCAGGAGTAAACAGCAGGAAAGAACACTGATAATTTTGCGAAGCATATTCCAGAACGTCAGTAATAAATCAAGGCGGCGAGAGTAACAGATGCCCCGAATATTCGGAAACTGACGGCGATAATTTAGTGGATTTTTGCCTGTTTATTCATCATTTACTGGAATTTTCAGATTGCTGGAAATCGCCGGGAAGCAGGCGATCGCCGCAGCGCACGCAGCGGTACTCACTCTGGCCCCGCAGCACGCGATTATGACGTCGGACGGTAAGCTGGTGCTGCTGGCAGCCGCAGCGATAGGGAAAAGAGCGGCTGCGTACGGTTTCCACCTCAAACTGATGCGTACGTCGGGCGGGAATACCCAGCACGGTTTCCATCATCCACTTCCACTCCTTACCATGCGGTGCCACGCGGCCGAAATACTTCCAGACCAGCAGATGGGCAAGCTCATGGGGTACCACCTCGTCGACGAACGCCTGCTGGTTTTCCATCAGCAGCACGGGATTGAGCCGGATTTCCCAGCTTTGTAGCCAGGCCGTCCCGGCAGCTGTGCCGCGCTGTTGATAAACCACTTTCGGTTCCGGATAGCTGCGTTCGAGGTGCTGGTTAGCCTGCAGTAATTTTTCGCGCAGCGAGCGCATTACCGCCTGCTGAAGGGCGACGGGAAGTCTGAGGGTTTTCATAGGGCAGAGAATACGATGGGAAAGCGGGGAGATCAATGAATGGCCGGGTTTCCCCGGCCAGAAAGACTTAGTCACGCTGACCGATATCGCGCAGCTTTTTGCCGCTCAACAGGTTGCGTTCAATGTGCTCAAGAGAAACGTTTTTCGTTTCCGGGATAAGGATAATCGTCAGGATGATGAATACCACATTCAGACCGGCGTAAACCCAGAAGGTATTCGCGTTACCCAGGGAGTTCAGCATAGTCAGGAAGGTTGCACCCACGATCATGTTCGCAATCCAGTTGGTGGCGGTAGACACGGTGATACCGAAATCGCGGCCTTTCAGCGGCTGGATTTCTGAACAGAGTACCCAAATCAGCGGACCTGCGCTCATGGCAAAACCAACGATAAACATCATCAGCATGGCAATGGCAAAGTACTGTGCGCCTGAGGAATGAATGCCAAGATGCAGCATCGTACCCAGAACACCCATGCCCGCTGCCATCACCGTGAAGCCCAGCTTCAGCGTTGGCTTACGGCCCCAGCGGTCAACCAGACCGATGGCAATAAAGGTTGCCAGCACGTTAACCAGGCCGACAATTACCGTGCCCCACATCTGCTGAGTGGTATTGGTAAAGCCTGCAATTTCAAAAATTTTCGGTGCGTAGTACATGATAACGTTCATACCGGTGAACTGCTGCATAACCTGCAGCAGAACACCGAGATAGACCGCCCGGCGGAAATTACCGTTATCTTTGAACAGGCTCCAGCCGGACTGTTTGATTTTCAGGCTTTCGCGAATTTCGTCCAGCTCACGCTTAGCCTGCTCGCTGGTATCGCGCAGGCGATCAAGTACGCGCTGAGCATCACGGAAGTTGCCACGCGCCGCCAGCCAGCGCGGGCTGTTCGGCAGGAAGCAAACGCCAACCAGTAACAGCGCAGCGGGGATGGTAATCACACCCAGCATCCAGCGCCATTCGCCGGTGAAGCTAAAGGCGGTGTCGGAAAGGTAGGCACCCAGAATACCGATGGTAATCATCAGCTGGTAGAGAGAGATCATACTGCCGCGAATCTTCTCTGGCGCAATTTCAGAGAGATAAAGCGGCGCGGTGTAAGAGGCTACACCGACGGCAAGGCCCAGCAGAACGCGAGCCACAATCAGCATCTCCGGGTTAGGGGACATTGCCGACCAGAGCGAGCCGATAACGAAAAGCACTGCGCCAATCATCAGGCTTTTCTTACGACCAAGGCGTGAAGACATCCAGCCGCTACCGACAGCACCGACGGCGGCACCGAACATCATTGAACTGACAATCCATTCCTGCTGGTGGGCAGTGACGTTAAAGTCTTTCGCAATAAAGGGTAAGGCACCGGCAATAACGCCGATATCCAGACCAAAAAGCAGGCCGGCAAGCGCCGCCAGGAAACACACAAATAAGGTCATGACCTTATTTGAGGTCCTGCTGTGTTTTTTATTATCAGGCATAAAGCCTCCATGTAAGTGGTACCGCATATTGTTGTTATAAATGTTAGAAAACCTTTGTGCGCAAGACTGTGCTACAGATCACAATGGTGTAATCGGTTACACACTGGATCTCTGTTAAAAGTAGCCTGTTCATGCGCGCTTACGCTTTATAACCAGTTAGTCATAGCACTAAATATTTTCACTTAATTCCCTGATGGTCCTCTATCAGACAGCGCTGAAAATAACGCATTACAGTAGCATTTGTCAGGCCAGTAAATTCTTAATATTAGAAAAAACAGCAAGTTTCATGATGTAATCGTTATCACCCCGTCGCGTTCTGCGTCAACGAAGTGTAGACAGGCGACGATAAACTGCCAGATAGCGGGCAGCAAAAAGGGCACCCTGGGGTGCCCCTTAACCGGCAGAGACTGGGCTTATTTAAGACCCGCGGCCTCGCGCAGCTGAGCTGCCTTGTCGGTTTTTTCCCATGGGAAATGTTCGCGGCCAAAGTGGCCGTAAGCTGCCGTTTCACGGTACATCGGGTGCAGCAGATCCAGCATCTGAATCAGACCGTAAGGGCGCAGATCGAAGAACTCACGCACCAGCAGCGTAAGCTGCTCGGTAGGCACCTTTTCAGTCCCGAAGGTTTCAACCATGATTGAGGTTGGCTCGGCCACGCCGATGGCATAGGAAACCTGGATTTCACAACGGTCAGCCAGACCCGCAGCAACGATGTTTTTTGCCACATAACGCGCGGCATAGGCTGCTGAACGGTCGACTTTGGAAGGATCTTTACCGGAGAAAGCACCGCCGCCGTGACGCGCCATGCCGCCGTAGGTATCCACGATAATTTTACGTCCGGTCAGGCCACAGTCGCCCATAGGCCCACCGATAACGAAACGGCCCGTTGGGTTAATGTGGTATTTGGTGCTGGGGTTGATCCACTCAGCTGGCAGAACCGGCTTGATGATCTCTTCCATCACCGCTTCCTGCAGATCCTTCAGGGAGATATCTTCGCTGTGCTGGGTAGAAAGCACTACCGCATCAATACCAACGATTTTTCCATCGTCATACTGGAAGGTGATCTGGCTTTTAGCATCAGGGCGCAGCCAGGGCAGGGTGCCGTTTTTACGGACTTCTGACTGGCGCTGAACCAGACGGTGCGCATAGGTCACTGGCGCAGGCATCAGGACGTCGGTTTCGTTAGTGGCGTAGCCAAACATCAGGCCCTGGTCACCCGCACCCTGTTCCAGCGGATCGGCACGATCCACACCCTGATTGATATCAGGAGACTGCTTGCCAATGGCGTTCAATACGGCACAGGAGTTGGCATCAAAGCCCATATCGGAATGGACATAGCCGATTTCACGCACGGTATTACGGGTGATCTCTTCGATATCGACCCATGCCGAGGTAGTGATTTCACCACCGACCAGCACCATGCCAGTTTTTACATAGGTTTCACAGGCTACGCGCGCCTTAGGATCCTGTGTGAGAATAGCATCGAGCACGGCATCAGAAATCTGGTCGGCAATTTTGTCGGGATGTCCTTCTGATACGGACTCGGATGTAAAAAGGTGTTTAGCCATTTTATTCTTTACCTTACTAATACGGGTTGGAATCGACTGCATAGCGCGAAAGAGTGGGTACCAGTCTGCAATATCAAACGGGCCTTGTGCTCAGCGCCCCCTCAGGCAAAGCCGTGAGCAGTACATAGGTTCTAAGACGCTTAGAAGTTAACCGGTATGGATGGATTAACATCTGGACGGCTATTTTAGGTTACTCGTTAAGCGGATTGCCAGCGTTTTTTCATGAAATCAAATTTCATCGAGGGTGAAAATAGCAGAAATTGCTAACCGAACGGGCATTTCGCACTTTTAGATTTTGCATTTCACCGGGCCCGACTGTATAAAACGCCGCTGCTTTAAGCCTTATAGAAAGGATTGGCGGACTTATCCCTCCTTTACGGCCTTTTCAGGCATGCATTATCCATTGTCCGCACGCAGGCCATCGTCTTTCCCGCGCGTGCAGGCTGATATGTTCACGGGTGGTAACCTGGTACTCTCAGTTCCCCCTGAGAGATTTTCGCTTTTGACTGTCTGACTCCTGACGGAGGCCGTTACGTGTTTGATGTTATACTTCAGAAACCGACAGGTGCGATGCCGCAGCATTTTATGCTGAATTTCCCGCTGGTCGATGGGTTGTTGTCGCGGGCTTTCCCTGCGATAGTGGTTAACTGTTCCGCATTTTACCAATTTGAGGCTCGCAATGTCTGACGACATCAAGACAATCAAGGGTTCGTCAGCAGGCGAACAGGGTGTACTCCGCTCAATGCAGGAGGTGGCCATGAGCGATCAGGATGCCAGCAAGATGCTGCGCACCTATAATATTGCCTGGTGGGGCAATAACTACTACGACGTGAACGAACTGGGTCATATCAGCGTTTGCCCGGATCCGGACGTGCCGGAAGCGCGCGTTGATCTGGCGAAACTGGTTAAAGAGCGCGAGGCCGATGGTCAGCGTCTTCCTGCCCTGTTCTGTTTCCCCCAAATTCTGCAACACCGCCTGCGTTCTATTAATGCGGCGTTTAAGCGTGCCCGTGAATCCTACGGCTACCGCGGCGACTACTTCCTCGTTTACCCGATCAAAGTTAACCAGCACAAACGCGTGATTGAATCCCTGATCAACTCCGGCGAGCCGCTGGGGCTGGAAGCGGGTTCAAAGGCCGAGCTGATGGCGGTTCTGGCCCACGCCGGGATGACCCGTTCGGTCATCGTCTGTAATGGCTATAAGGATCGCGAGTATATCCGCCTGGCCCTGATTGGGGAAAAGATGGGCCATAAGGTCTATCTGGTCCTTGAGAAAATGACCGAAGTGAAGCTGGTGCTGGAAGAGGCAGAACGGCTTAGCGTCACGCCGCGTCTTGGCATTCGCGCCCGACTGGCCTCTCAGGGCTCCGGCAAATGGCAGTCAAGCGGTGGCGAAAAGTCTAAATTCGGCCTTTCCGCGACTCAGGTTCTGAAGCTGGTTGATATCATGCGCGAGGCGGGGCGTCTTGAGAGCCTGCAGCTGCTGCACTTCCACCTGGGTTCGCAGATGGCAAACATTCGTGATATCGCGACCGGCGTACGCGAATCTGCGCGCTTCTACGTTGAGCTGGCGAAGCTGGGCGTTAACATCTCATGTTTCGACGTTGGCGGCGGTCTGGGCGTCGATTATGAAGGTACCCGTTCGCAGTCCGACTGCTCGGTAAACTATGGCCTGAACGAATACGCTAACAATGTGATCTGGGCGATCGGCGATGCCTGTGAAGAGCATAATCTGCCGCATCCGACGGTGATCACCGAGTCAGGCCGTGCGGTGACCGCGCATCATACCGTGCTGGTGTCTAACATCATCGGCGTGGAACGTAATGAGTTCAGTACGCCGCAGGCACCTTCAGACGATTCGCCGCGTCCTATCGTCAGCATGTGGGATACCTGGCAGGAGATGCACGAGCCGAGCAACCGCCGCTCGCTGCGTGAATGGCTGCACGACAGCCAGATGGATCTGTTCGATATCCATACCGGCTATTCGCAGGGGACCTACAGTCTGAACCAGCGCGCCTGGGCGGAACAGCTCTACCTGAGTATCTGCAACTATATTCAGCAGCATCTTGATCCCAGCAACCGTGCGCACCGTCCGATTATCGACGAACTCCAGGAGCGCATGGCGGATAAAATTTACGTCAACTTCTCGCTGTTCCAGTCAATGCCGGACGCGTGGGGTATTGACCAGCTGTTCCCGGTCCTGCCGCTGGAAGGGCTGAACAAGTCGCCGGAGCGCCGTGCGGTGCTGCTGGATATCACCTGTGATTCGGACGGCACTATCGATCACTATGTCGACGGCGACGGGATAGCCACTACCATGCCGATGCCGGAGTACGACGTAAATAATCCCCCGATGCTGGGCTTCTTTATGGTGGGTGCTTACCAGGAAATCCTCGGGAATATGCATAACCTGTTTGGTGACACCGAAGCGGTAGACGTTTTCGCCTTTGCGGACGGCAGCGTGGAAGTTCAGCTCTCCGACGAAGGGGACACCGTGGCGGACATGCTGGAGTACGTTCAGCTTGATCCGCAGGAGCTGCTGACGCATTTCCGTAAACAGATTAAAGAGAGTGACCTGGATGAGGAGCTGCGCGCGCAGTTTATCGCCGAGTTTGAAGCAGGTCTGTATGGCTACACCTATCTGGAAGACGAATAGTTTTCCCCTCGCGCGGTTTGATAGTAAAAGGACAGAGTATGAATAACACGCTGGGCCACCAGTACGACAACTCGCTGGTGTCTAACGCCTTCGGGTTTATGCGTTTTCCGGTTAATTTCCAGCCCTGGGATAGCGATGCTGAATGGGTAATTACCGGTATTCCTTTCGATGCGGCGACCTCTGGCCGTCCCGGGAGCCGTTTAGGCCCGGGTGCCATCCGCCAGATCTCCACCAACCTGGCGTGGGAAGGGTGCCGCTGGCCGTGGAAGTTTGATCTGCGCCAGCATCTGAAGGTGATCGACTGTGGCGATCTGGTCTACGCGTTTGGTGATTCTCAGGATCTGAGTGACAAACTCCAGGCGCACGCGGAAAGATTGCTGGAAAGCGGCAAGCGCATGCTGACCTTTGGTGGCGATCACTATGTGACGCTGCCGCTGCTGCGCGCCCATGCTAAGCATTTTGGTAAGATGGCGCTGGTGCATTTCGATGCGCACACCGATACCTACTCTAACGGCCCGACGTTCGATCACGGCACGATGTTCCATCACGCGCCGAAAGAGGGGCTTATCGACCCTGCGCGTTCGGTACAGATTGGTATTCGCACCGAATTTGATGACGCTCTCGGCTTCAACGTGCTGGATGCCGCGCAGGTTAATGAGCGCAGCGTGGACGATATCATCGCCCAGGTGAAGCAGATTGTGGGCGACATGCCGGTCTATCTGACCTTCGATATCGACTGTCTGGATCCTGCCCATGCACCCGGTACCGGCACGCCGGTGATCGGTGGGCTGACGACCGATAAGGCCACTAAGCTGGTGCGCGGCCTGCAGGGGCTGAACATTGTCGGGATGGATCTGGTCGAGGTAGCGCCGGGCTACGATCAGTCCGATCTGACCTCGCTGGCGGCCGCCACGCTGGCGCTGGATATGCTGCACGTTCAGGCCGTCAACAAAGGCATCTGACCGTCAGTGTGCTAAAAAAGGGCCTGGCGCATGACTGCGTCAGGCCCTTTTTTTCGTTCAGCGTTTATTTACCGGACGCGATGCGTTCCTTAATATGCTGCGCGCGGGCTGCTGAGGCCGGGTGGGAGTCAAACATTGTGCTCTGATGACTGCCCTCCAGCGTCGCCAGCTTGTCGAAGCTGGTGACCAGCCCCTGCGGGTCGATACCGCGCTTCTTCAGCAGGTCATAAGAGTAGTCATCCGCCTGTGACTCCTGCGTTTGTGAAAACTGTGCATTGACCAGTTTTTCCCCCAGATCGCCTAGCTGAGATTGCGACAGCGAGCCAGCAATGCCGCCCGCGGCACCCGCCGCCGTCCGTGCTGCGGTGGTGCTCCAGGCAACCTGCATAGCTTTACGGGTGTGTCCTAAAGCAACGTGGCCCATCTCATGCCCCAGCACGCCTTCAACTTCGTTATCGGTCATCAAATCCATCAGTCCGCTATAAACGCGAATGCAGCCATTCGCCATGGCCCAGGCGTTAACGTCCTTCGTGATATAGACCTTATAGTCTGCTGGCGTGCCGTTGATATTATCGCCCAGCGCCGCCGCAATTTTGTTCAGCCGCTGCGTATACGGGCTATCCGCTGGCGCAATCTGCGCCTCTTTATCCATTTGTTCACAGGACTTAACGCTGAGGGCTTTCACCTGGTCGTTAGTCAGGGTTGCAGCCTGAAATGCCTGTGCGCCGGACTGCATCAGGGCGTTGCTGTCGATATTGGCACAGCCGGCGAGTGCATTGGCGACGGCAAATGCCACCAGAGCAGAACGTAATTTCATTGGGTATATCCATTAAGTAACAAGAGATTAAGGGTAAAAACCTGCCATAAGGACAGGAAAGGAAAGCGAATCTGTCACAGGGCGTTATAAACGTGTTCCGCGCTAATGCATAGTTCACAGGATGAAAAATGCAAGTCAATACCGGTTATATTGCACGTTACGCCATGTACAGACGATGCGATCTTCATGTACATTGTGGGTCGACTTTTACAACTTTGCCTGATAACTCATTGAATAAAATAGGTTAAGGACGGCGAAGCGTTTAATCCGACCTGGAGTAGAACATGTCTTCTCGTAAAGAGCTTGCCAACGCCATTCGCGCATTGAGTATGGATGCAGTTCAGAAAGCCAATTCCGGCCATCCCGGTGCACCTATGGGCATGGCAGATATCGCCGAAGTCCTGTGGCGCGACTTTATGAACCACAACCCGACCAACCCGCAGTGGGCCGATCGCGACCGCTTCGTGCTGTCAAACGGTCACGGATCCATGCTGATTTATAGCCTGCTGCACCTCACCGGCTACGATCTTCCGATTGATGAACTGGCAAACTTCCGTCAGCTGCATTCTAAAACGCCGGGACATCCTGAGTTTGGCTACACGGCGGGCGTCGAAACCACCACCGGCCCACTGGGGCAGGGCGTGGCGAATGCGGTAGGCATGGCGATCGCTGAACGCACCCTCGCGGCGCAGTTTAACCGTCCGGGCCATGAGGTAGTGGACCATAACACCTGGGTGTTTATGGGCGATGGCTGCATGATGGAAGGCATCTCACACGAGGTCTGCTCACTGGCGGGTACGCTGAAGCTTGGCAAGCTGGTCGCGTTTTATGATGATAACGGCATCTCCATTGACGGTCATATTGATGGCTGGTTCACCGACGATACCGCGAAGCGCTTTGAAGCCTATGGCTGGCACGTCGTGCGCGGCGTGGATGGTCACGATGCGGATGCGATCAAAAAAGCCATCGAAGAAGCGATAGCGGTCAGCGATAAGCCTTCACTGCTGATGTGCAAAACGGTAATTGGCTTTGGCTCACCGAATAAAGCCGGCACGCATGACTCACACGGCGCAGCGCTGGGTGATGCTGAAGTTGCACTGACCCGTAAACAGCTGGGTTGGGAACATGCGCCTTTTGTTATCCCAACTGAAATCTATGCGCACTGGGATGCCCGCGAAGCCGGTCAGGCTAAAGAGGCCTCCTGGAACGAGAAGTTTGCCGCCTATGCGAAGGCGCATCCTGAGCTGGCTGCCGAATTTAAACGCCGCATGAGTAACGAACTGCCGGACAACTGGCAGCGTGAATCGCAGGCCTTTATTGAGAAGCTTCAGGCTAACCCGGCAAAAATCGCCAGCCGTAAAGCCTCACAGAATACGCTGGAAGCATTCGGTAAACTGCTGCCGGAATACCTGGGAGGATCTGCCGATCTGGCTCCCAGCAATCTGACGATGTGGTCGGGTTCTAAGCCCCTCAATGAAGATGCAGCCGGCAACTACATCCACTACGGCGTACGCGAGTTCGGCATGACCGCCATTGCGAACGGCATTACGCTGCACGGTGGTTTCCTGCCTTACACCGCCACCTTCCTGATGTTTGTGGAATATGCGCGTAATGCGGCGCGTATGGCGGCGCTGATGAAGATCCGTCAGGTGCTGGTTTATACCCATGACTCTATCGGTCTGGGAGAAGATGGCCCGACGCATCAGCCGGTTGAGCAGATGGCCAGCCTGCGCGTGACGCCGAATATGAGCCTGTGGCGTCCCTGCGACCAGGTGGAATCCGCGGTCGCCTGGAAATATGCCATTGAGCGTCAGGATGGCCCTACGGCACTGATATTCTCCCGCCAGAATCTGGCGCAGCAGGATCGCAATGCCGAGCAGCTGGCTAACGTGGCGCGCGGTGCTTACGTGCTGAAAGAGTGTGAAGGCCAGCCCGAGCTGATTCTGATCGCTACCGGTTCCGAAGTGGAGCTGGCGGTGGGCGCATACGATCGGCTGACCGCCGAAGGGCGTAGGGTTCGCGTTGTCTCCATGCCGTCTACCGATGCGTTTGACAAGCAGGATGAGGCCTATCGTGAGTCCGTGCTGCCTAAAGCGGTTAGCGCGCGCGTGGCAATTGAAGCCGGTATCGCTGACTACTGGTTTAAATATACCGGTTTGAATGGCGCAATCGTGGGCATGACGACCTTCGGTGAGTCAGCGCCAGCCGATAAGCTTTTCGAGATGTTTGGTTTCACCGTTGACAACGTTGTCGCGAAAGCAAAAGCGCTGCTGTAGTCAACTGAGGTCGCCCGGTAACCGGGCGACCTCGCAGAGACTGAGCCGTCCAATTGTGCGGCAACCGCTCCGTATAGCGCCTGTCGGTAGTTACACCGCAGGCGCTTTATCGTTCAGTTTACCCTCCGTTGCCGCCTGCACTGGGGCCTCGCCCCCAGATTTTACTTTCCCGGTCTTGATGTTCTCTTTCTCCTGCGCCAGAGGTTTCGACGTGCCGTGGAAGCAGCCCTGCTGGCTGACGGAGAGTGACGCGCACTCAACGGTGCCTTCCATAAAGCCGCTGGCATTAATGACCAGCTCACGGCTAATACAGCGTCCGGTTAGCCACCCGCTAATCTCAATACGGTTTGCCGCGATCTCGCCGTTAACCTTCGCTTTTGACAAAATGAATACCGTCTTTTCAGCGTAAATCTTGCCTTCAAAGGTGCCGTTTATCCTGACGTCACTGGCGGCGTGGATCTCCCCTGAAAGCATACATCCCTCATGAATGTAGGTAGCATCTGCATTGGGAGCCGTAACGGCCTCAGGCGTCTCGTGGGGGTTTTCATGCGCTTTCGCGGTGTGTTCTGGCGTGGCTTTACGTTTAAACATTGTCATTCCTTTGGTGAAAACGGCTTTTTCAGACAGGAAGTTAAGGGCTGCATAGAGGATAACTAATGCCCCGCTATAGTATTGCCAGCGTGGCAACGGGATAACATGGTCGCCCCTGTAAATCAGCAGTTCGGACGCCCAGATTAACCAGATATACCAAAGTAGGTTGTAATTCATCATGCAGCTTGTCTGTACCAGCAGAAAAGTGTGGAGATTAAGGAGGGGTATGACCAGACTATCGCCGGTTGCGGTGGCGATATTTGACGCGTCCTTCCTGGATGCGAAAGCGGTACAGCCTCTTCCCTGATGTTTATCCACCAGCCCGTTTGGCTAAGCCAAAATACGTGCTGGGGGATGACAGTCTACTTGAGGTCGTTGCAATCGCGTATTTATTCATGCACTTCATTTAGCGAATGTGATCTCTGTCAGAATTTCTGCGTCGTGATTGATCTAACGCATTCCAATTATTCTCCGCACTCTTTATTCTGGCTGAACCGTTTCAGTTGACGTTAACGTGGCTGTTTACCCACGTTCAGGGCGGGGTCAGGTGGTAATAATTTCTGTACAAACCTAACTGACTGGCTCAGGCTAACGGTCCGGTTTTGCACTGATTTCTGATGCGGGAGTGAGATGACAATTCGTATTGCCATAAACGGTTTTGGTCGCATTGGGCGCAACGTACTTCGTGCGCTCTATGAAACCGGTCGTCGTGCTGAAATGACCGTGGTGGCGATCAACGAGCTGGCCGACTCCGCAGGAATGGCCCATTTGCTGAAGTATGATACCAGCCATGGCCGCTTTGCATGGGATGTGCGCCAGGAGCGCGATCTGCTGTGGGTGGGTGACGATACCCTCCGTATTTTGCACTGCGAGGAAATCGAAAATTTACCCTGGCAGGAGCTGAATGTTGACGTGGTGCTGGACTGTACCGGCGTATACGGCAGCCGGGCAGATGGCGAAGCGCATCTGAAAGCGGGGGCGAAAAAAGTGCTGTTTTCCCATCCGGGTGACCAGGATCTGGATGCCACCGTCGTGTACGGCGTCAACGAAAAAGCCCTGCGGCCCGAACACAGAATCGTCTCAAATGCCTCCTGTACCACCAACTGTATTATCCCAATAATCAAGCTGCTGGATGATGCATTCGGCATTGAGTGGGGGACCGTCACCACCATTCACTCAGCGATGCACGATCAGCAGGTTATCGACGCCTACCATACGGATTTGCGGCGCACCCGCGCGGCCAGCCAGTCCATCATCCCGGTTGATACGCGGCTGGCAGCGGGCATTACCCGAATTTTTCCGAAATTTAATGACCGCTTTGAAGCCATCGCCGTACGGGTGCCTACCATCAACGTCACGGCGATTGATTTAAGCGTCACCGTGCGTGATGCCGTCAGTGCGCTGGAGGTGAACACGCTGCTGCGAAATGCGTCAGAGGGGGCGTTTAGTGGTATAGTTGACTATACGGAATTACCGTTAGTTTCCATAGATTTTAACCACGATCCGCACAGTGCCATTGTAGACGGCACCCAGACCCGGGTGAGCGGTCAGCGCCTGATCAAAACGCTGGTCTGGTGCGATAACGAATGGGGCTTCGCTAACCGAATGCTCGACACGACGTTAGCGATGGTCGCAAGCGGTTTCAGCCAGGGCGCTCTGCGCCTGTAAAAACTTAGAGAATCAACGAGAGGATTCACCATGTCTGTAATCAAGATGAGCGATCTGGATCTTGCTGGTAAGCGTGTATTAATTCGTTCTGACTTAAACGTGCCGGTAAAAGAGGGCAAAGTAACGTCTGATGCGCGTATTCGTGCCTCACTGCCAACTATCGAAGCAGCACTTAAGCAGGGCGCTAAAGTAATGGTCACCTCCCACCTTGGCCGCCCTGTCGAAGGTGAATATAACGAAGAGTTCTCCCTGCTGCCGGTGGTTAATTACCTGAAAGATAAGATTTCTTCTCCTGTTCGTCTGGCGAAAGATTACCTCGACGGCGTCGACATTGCTGAAGGTGAGCTGGTCGTGCTGGAAAACGTGCGCTTCAACAAGGGCGAAAAGAAAGACGACGAAGCGCTGGCTAAGAAATACGCAGCCCTTTGCGACGTGTATGTTATGGACGCCTTTGGTACGGCGCACCGTGCGCAGGCCTCTACCCACGGCGTTGGCAAGTTCGCCCCCGTGGCCTGTGCAGGCCCGCTACTGGCTAACGAACTGGACGCGCTGGGCAAAGCTCTGCTGCATCCGGCCCGCCCTATGGTTGCCGTGGTCGGTGGTTCTAAAGTCTCCACTAAATTTGATGTGCTGAACTCCCTGGTGAAAATTGCCGACACGGTCATTGTGGGTGGCGGTATTGCCAACACCTTCGTCGCGATTGATAACAACGTGGGTAAGTCGCTTTACGAGCCAGACTTTGTGGACGCGGCCAAAAAACTGCGTGACGAGTTTAAAATCCCGGTCCCAACTGACTCCCGCGTCGGCACGGAATTCTCTGAAACTGCGCCTTCGACCGTGAAGAAAGTAAGCGAAGTGCAGGACGATGAAGAGATCATGGACTTCGGTGACGAAACTGCCGAAGCCATGGCTAAACTATTGAAAGAGGCCAAAACTATTCTGTGGAACGGCCCGGTTGGCGTCTTTGAGTTCCCTAACTTCCGTAAGGGTACGGAAATCGTTGCCCGGGCAATTGCAGAGAGCGATGCATTCTCTATCGCCGGTGGCGGTGATACGCTGGCAGCCATCGATCTCTTTGGCATCGAAGATAAAATCTCCTATATCTCTACCGGTGGCGGTGCTTTCCTTGAGTTCGTGGAAGGTAAAAAACTGCCGGCGGTTGCCATGCTTGAAGAGCGTGCGAAACAGTAACCTCTGGGGCGGGGGCTTGCCTCCCGCCAGAATGATTTGCCTGCCTGGCAGGTTCATTATCTTTTCATACGACCGACGAAACAGGACACAAGAACATGTCTAAAATTTTTGATTTCGTAAAACCAGGCGTTGTCACCGGTGACGACGTACAGAAAATTTTCAAAGTGGCGAAAGAAAACAAATTCGCTCTCCCGGCAGTAAACTGCGTAGGCACTGACTCCATCAACGCCGTGCTGGAAACCGCTGCAAAAGTAAAAGCGCCGGTCATTATTCAGTTCTCTAACGGCGGCGCCGCATTTATTGCGGGTAAAGGACTCAAGTCCGATAAGCCACAGGCGGCGGCTATCCTGGGCGCTATCTCCGGTGCGCATCACGTTCACCAGATGGCTGAACACTACGGTGTGCCGGTTATTCTGCATACTGACCACTGCGCCAAGAAACTGCTGCCGTGGATCGATGGTCTGCTGGACGCGGGCGAAGCGCACTTTGAAAAAACCGGCAAGCCACTGTTCTCTTCCCACATGATTGATCTGTCAGAAGAGTCTCTGGAAGAAAACATCGAAATCTGTAGCGGTTACCTGAAGCGTATGTCCAAACTGAACATGACGCTGGAAATCGAACTGGGCTGTACCGGCGGTGAAGAAGATGGCGTAGATAACAGCCATATGGACGCATCAGCCCTTTACACTCAGCCAGAAGACGTTGATTACGCTTACGAAAAACTTAACGCTATCAGCCCGCGTTTCACCATCGCGGCTTCATTTGGTAACGTTCACGGCGTCTATAAGCCGGGTAATGTGAAGCTGACCCCACCCATCCTGCGCGATTCTCAGGACTATGTGAGCAAGAAACATAACCTGCCGCACAACTCTCTGGATTTTGTTTTCCACGGGGGATCCGGTTCTTCTGCCGCAGAGATTCAGGAATCTATCGGCTACGGCGTGATCAAAATGAATATTGATACCGATACGCAGTGGGCAAACTGGGACGGTATCCTGCAGTATTACAAAAAGAACGAAGGTTACCTGCAGGCGCAGCTGGGTAATCCTGAAGGCGCAGATAAGCCGAACAAAAAGTACTACGATCCACGCGTATGGCTGCGTGCCGCACAGTCTTCAATGATTGTGCGTCTGGAGCAGGCCTTTAAAGAACTGAACGCGGTAGACGTACTGTAAGTAATAAGCTGACTGTAACTGGTCGCTCAAACGTAGCGGAGGATCTCTCACGAGGTCCTCCGTTTTTTTTGGCGGATTTTTAATCCGGGAACTGCCGCGCCGGGGGAATCAAGCTTCTCCATCACGACTTATTTGGCATCTGACGACTTTTTTGATTACCCTTAATCTCTGGAATGTCAGTGACAACTGGCTGTGGATGGCGGCCAAAGCCGCTGCGAACAACAACAGGATAGTCGAATGGAAGATCTGAATGTAGTCGATGGTATCAATCATGCCGGAGGATGGCTGGTACGAAACCAGGCGCTGCTGCTAAGCTATGCGGTCAATATTGTCGCCGCTCTTGCGATTATCTTTATCGGGATGATGGTTGCCCGCGTCATCTCCAGAACCCTGAACAAAGTTCTGCGCGCCCGACATATTGATGCCACCGTAGCAGACTTTCTCTCCGCGCTGATACGTTACGCCATTATTGCCTTTACGCTGATTGCGGCGCTGGGAAGGGTCGGCGTACAAACCGCTTCGGTCATTGCCGTGCTGGGTGCCGCAGGTCTGGCCGTCGGTCTGGCGCTTCAGGGATCGCTGTCAAACCTGGCGGCTGGCGTGCTGCTGGTAACCTTCCGTCCGTTCCGCACCGGCGAATTTATTGATATCGGCGTGATGGGTACGGTACAGAGCGTACAGATTTTCTCCACCACGCTGAAAACGAGTGATGGTAAAGTTGTCGTGGTGCCAAACGGTAAAATTATTGCCGGTAATATCGTTAACTACTCCCGTGAACCCAACCGCCGCAACGAATTTATCATCGGGGTCGCCTACGACGCGGATGTGGATAAAGTCATTGCGCTGCTGCGTGAGGTGGTTGAAGCCGACAGCCGCGTGTTGCAGGATATGGGCGTGCAGATTGGTCTCAACGAACTGGCCGCTTCCTCGCTTAACTTCGTGGTGCGCTGCTGGAGCAGTGCAGGAGACCTGCAGAACGTCTACTGGGATCTGATGAAGAACTTTAAGCGTACGCTGGATGCGAACGGCATTGGTATTCCTTATCCGCAGATGGATGTTCACCTGCATCAGGCTAACGTGCCTGAGGCTGAACCCTCTGCGCCAGCCCGCAGCCCTTCCGGGGCGTAATAAGCGGTGAATACGAAGGCGGAAATCTGAATGACGGCCCAGCCGTTGTTCAGCACCTTCCGCCTTTACTTTCCCGCCTGGCATTAGCCTGACTAATAAACAATTAGAATTTTAAATTTCAACGACTCACTCCAGATAGATACACTCGCCTCACTTTTACCTCTGAGGTGTTACGGATAATCGCTGTCTTCTTCCAGGGTATGGCGCTCGGCGCGGCGTTGATCCTGCCGCTGGGGCCACAAAATGCCTTTGTATTACAACAAACTGGGGCGCACTACGCAGCGCCCTGAGTAGACGATGGACTCTGCAGGCTATGCCCTCAAGCTGGCACAGCAGGCATTAGGGAGCGGATAACAAGGCCTTATCGCCTGAGCCTTCAGTTTCCACCCTTATCCCCGACCTTGAACTAACGGCTGGAATTGACGTCAAAGTCTGGTTCGACAAAAGCCGCTAAAATAAGGCTGTTGCATGTTAACCGCATAATTACCTTAGCCTGCCGGTTATCGGCAGGCTGACTGAATAGCCCCCACGGAGGAACCTGGTGAAGCTTACTAAACTGGCGCTGGCCGCCATTATTGGATTAGGTACTATTCCCCTTACTGCGCTGGCAGATGAATTGCCAAACGGCCCGCACGTCGTGACCTCTGGCCAGTCCAGCATTGACGCCACCCCCGATATTGCCACGCTGGCCATCGAAGTGAATGTTTCGTCAAAAGACGCAGCAGACGCTAAAAAACAGGCTGACGAACGTGTTGCGCAATATTTTGATTTCCTGCAGAAAAAGGGCATTGATAAGAAGGACATCAACGCGGCTAACCTGCGTACCCAGCCAGAGTATGATTATCTGAAAGACGGTAAATCGGTACTGAAAGGGTATCGCGCCGTACGTCAGGTGCAGGTCACGCTGCGTCAGCTGGATAAGCTTAATGCACTGCTTGACGGTGCCCTTAAAGCGGGCCTGACGGAGATTCGTTCCGTAGATCTGGGCGTGGCGAATCCGGAGACCTACCGTGATAAGGCGCGTCAGGCGGCCATTGAAAATGCCACGCAGCAGGCTGGTGCGCTGGCGCAGGGCTTTAACGCTAAGCTGGGGCCGGTTTACAGCATTCGTTATCACGTTGCCAACTATCAGCCCATGCCGATGGCCCGCATGTTTAAAGCAGCCAGTGCGGCACCCATGACCTCGGCTGAGCAGACCTACGAACAGCAGACGATTCACTTTGACGATCAGGTTGACGTGGTATTTGAGCTGCAGCGGACCCCCTGAACCCAGGGGAGAGCTCTACTCCACCGGTCGTTTCAGCCGCGCCGACGCGTCCCCTGTGGGGTCGCATTGGCGCGGCTTTTCGTTATTCGCTCTGACGCAATACCCGATGACCATGGGATATCAGCGCGTCCGTTACCTTGCGCATCAGGCGGCTTTCCGGGGCGAAACGGTGCCAGTAGAGCATCCGACGCTGAAACAGTCCGGGCGTCAGGTCAATCAGCTCCCCCTCGGCCAGCTCACGCTCTATTTGCAGATGAGGGATCATGCAGCAGGTGGTTCCCTGACGGGCAAGCTGAACAAAGGCCTCTGAAGAGTTCACGATGTGGCAGGGGACGCTACCGGGTGACAGATCAAAATTTTGTTGTAAAAAAGCCTGATGCATATCGTCCAGATGATCAAACGCCACGGCCGGGGCTTTCAGCAGGGCCGATCGCGTCACGCCGTTAGGGAAATAACGGGCAGCGAAGTCTTTAGAACCCACGAACAGATAATCGAGCGCGCCAAGCTGGTCAATCAGGCAGCTGGGCAGCGGCTGCGGCTGAATACTGACCGCGCCGACCACCTCACCACGACGCAGCCTTTCCTGAGTGCGGCTCTCATCTTCCACCTGGAGATTCAGGCGAACCGGAGAGTCGGTTAATACCGTTTTTAACGCAGGTAAAAGCCAGGTTGCAAGACTGTCGGCGTTGACCGCCAGCGACAGCAGAAGCGGGGTGGTACCGCCGTTTTCATCACCCAGCCACTCCTCTTCCAGCAGCTCAACCTGATGAAGCAGCGCCAGCAGCTTTTGCCCCTGTTCGGTGGGTCGCGGCGGCACGGTACGTACCAGCAGCGGCTGACCAAACATGTTTTCCAGCTGCTTGATACGCTGGGAAACGGCGGACTGGGTAATACAAAGTTTCTGTGCTGCACGCTCAAAACCGCGCTCGCGAATGACTGCATCCAGCGCCTGAAGCGTACGATAATCCGGGCGTTTCATTGTTCGTTTGATCTCTTTCAGGTGAGGAATCAGCACTATGCCACATTTTTTCTCGCTTTCCCTGCGCAATAACGTGCTTAACCCTCCGCTTGTTTGTGGGCTGTCTTCCAGACTGACAACAAATGCACTGTTTTCTGCAAGGGTTGTTTTATACTACGCGCACACAGTATCAGTACGGATTCTAAACATATTATGACGCAGGATGAACTGAAAAAGGCGGTCGGCTGGGCCGCACTGAAATACGTACAGCCGGGAACGATTGTTGGCGTAGGTACGGGGTCTACCGCCGCTCATTTTATCGATGCGCTGGGGTCTGTCAGGCACCAGATTGAAGGAGCCGTATCCAGCTCCGATGCCTCTACCGCGTTATTAAAAGCGCTGGGAATACCGGTTTTCGATCTGAACGAGGTTGACTCCCTGTCGGTTTATGTCGACGGCGCTGATGAAATTAATGCCTCCCTTCAGATGATCAAAGGCGGCGGTGCTGCGCTTACGCGTGAAAAAATTATTGCCGCCGTGGCCGAAAAATTTATCTGCATCGCTGACAGTTCCAAACAGGTGGACGTATTGGGTCATTTTCCACTGCCAGTTGAGGTTATCCCGATGGCGCGTAGCTATGTGGCGCGTGAACTGGTCAAGCTGGGTGGGCTGCCGGAATACCGTCAGCATGTCCTGACTGATAACGGTAACGATATTCTCGACGTGCATAATCTTCAAATTATGGATGCCGTCGCGCTGGAAAAGGCGATAAATGCACTGCCTGGCGTGGTCACTGTCGGGCTGTTTGCGGCGCGCGGTGCCGATATTGCCTTAATCGGTACGCCAGAGGGCGTTAAAGTCCTTCAGTGAGGATCTGACCTGCGCCTCAGGGCGCGGGATAATTTTAGTTAAAAAACATCTTTTCTTTCAGACCTGGAAATATAGTGACTTATATCACATAAACTCCGCAGGTCGGCCGATCGCACTGGCGCGAGGCTTTACACCGTGATTATCTGCCAGTTTGCCCCCTGATGCGTCGCTGCCATGCTGCCTGCCGGGCAATCGTTTGTATTGCCGCAGGCGTAGATTTTGATACTTTGACAGAAGGCTGCCTTATATCTGAAAAATATTGTGAGGTCAGCTCCTTCTGAAGTCTGATAAATAGGGTCGGGAAATGTCAAAAGTATCACTGGAGAAAGATAAGATTAAGTTCCTGCTGGTGGAAGGCGTACACCAGAGCGCGATCGATAATTTGCGCGCGTCAGGCTATACCAACATCGAATTTCATAAAGGCGCGCTGGACAGTGAGTCGCTGAAAGCCTCCGTTCGTGATGCGCACTTTATCGGTATCCGCTCACGCACGCATCTTAGCGAAGAGATCTTCGCAGCGGCTGAAAAGCTGGTAGCGGTGGGCTGTTTCTGCATTGGAACCAATCAGGTTGACCTTAATGCAGCAGCGAAGCGCGGGATCCCGGTTTTTAATGCGCCTTTCTCCAATACCCGATCCGTTGCTGAACTGGTAATCGGTGAACTGCTGTTGATGCTTCGTGGCGTACCGATGGCCAATGCCAAAGCCCACCGGGGCGTCTGGAATAAGCTGGCGGCGGGTTCCTATGAGGCGCGCGGCAAGAAGCTGGGTATCATTGGCTACGGTCATATTGGCATGCAGCTGGGTGTGCTGGCGGAAAGCCTGGGGATGCACGTCTATTTCTACGACATTGAGAACAAGCTGCCATTGGGTAATGCCACGCAGGTGCGCTACCTGTCCGAGCTGCTGAATATGAGCGACGTGGTTAGCCTGCACGTACCGGAAACGGCATCGACGCAGAATATGATGGGGCCAGAGGAGCTGGCGATGATGAAACCGGGCTCGCTGCTGATTAATGCCTCTCGCGGGACGGTGGTAGATATTCCTGCGCTGTGTAAGGTGCTGGCCGACAAACATCTCGCCGGGGCGGCAATTGACGTATTCCCGGAAGAACCTGCGACCAACAGCGATCCGTTCAATTCACCGCTTTGCGAATTTGATAATGTGATCCTGACGCCGCATATTGGTGGTTCAACGCAGGAAGCGCAGGAAAATATCGGCGTCGAAGTCGCGGGCAAGCTGGCGAAATACTCCGACAACGGCTCAACGCTCTCAGCGGTTAACTTCCCGGAAGTCTCGTTGCCGATGCACGGTGAGCAGAGTCGTTTACTGCATATTCACGAGAATCGCCCGGGTATCCTAACGGCACTTAACAACATTTTTGCCGGGCAGGGCATCAACATTGCCGCACAGTATCTGCAAACCACACCGCAGATGGGCTATGTGGTGATTGATATCGACGCATCACATGAGGTTGCGAATACGGCACTTCAGCTAATGAAGGCGATTCCAGGCACTATCCGTGCCCGTCTGCTTTACTGATAATTGACTTGTCCGCCCGCCTTAATACGGCTGTGCGGTGTAGTTTAACCGGGTTTCCAGGCCGGACTTCCCGGTCGCGAGCGGGCATCCTTGCCCGCCGCTCCCTGAGCGCAGTATCCTTATTTCAGCTGCTTTTAGTAAAACCATTTTCGTATTTACGAAGTTCTTATTTTTTTGAATTTAAACGATTATCGAATTTGAATATGTCGACTCGCTTTTAAATTTGCTGACTTCAGGTTCGTGTATTTACCTGATGCACTCAAAACGCCGTATTCACCACTGCCAAACCTTAGAGGGCGTAATGATTACCGGCAGCGGCACGTCCCAGTCTGCTCCAGGTAGCGCCTCCACCTGCTGACAATCGTGAGCCAACCCTACCGGTAACAGCCCATGCTGCGGCCAGTACTGCAGCGTCCGGTCATAAAAACCGCCACCCATACCCAGCCGTTGCCCCTGCGCATCAAACGCCACCAGAGGTACCATCAGCACATCCAGATCGCTGAGCGTTGCCAGATTACGAATATCCAGCGGCGGCTCGGGAATACCCAGGCGATTAGGTGTGAGCGGGGTGCTGGCATCGTAGCGAATAAACAGCAGCTGGCCTGTGGAAAACGGATGCAGAACCGGGAGATACACCTGTTTACCGCGCTGCCTCAGTTCGGCTATCAGCGGTTTTGTGTTGAGTTCACCGTCAAAAGAGAGGAAAAGTGCGACCTTATGGGCCTGCTGTACCGGCGCAAAATTCATTGCGAGGATAGCTGCCTGATTAGCTGCATTGAGCTGCTGCTCTGTCGTCAGGTTACGCCGAAGGTGTCGAGCGCGCGTGCGGATCTCCTGGCGAGTGGGAAGGCTTATATTCATAAACATCACCCTGGCTGAGTGGCGGGTCCGAAAGCGGATTATCTACGGGCCGATCGCAGCAATGACTCAGAATCATTAGCGCGGTATACAACCTAATCCATCAGAATTCTGCCACAGGAACAACGAAACTTCGACCCCGACCGGGCAAACCGTCATCTCAGCACAGCCTTATTCGATCGTCTGCCCGCCCTTCGGGTGATTCCTGAACAGGGCGGTAGCCATTGTGGGCGTCGGGCGAATTCTCTTCTCTACCGACTACCCTTATCTATTTCGACCCGGTAATGATGCGAGGCAGTTTCTGAATCAATGCAATCTTGATGAAAGCGGCAAAGCGGCTTTTGCTTACGGTAACGGGATGCAGCTTATTGGCGGTGCGGCTTATGAGTAGCTTATGTGTGGAACAGGCACGGCTAAGTCGGATGGGGGGTGGGGGTTTAGCTTTTTCGCGGCAGATGCCTTAGAGTAAGCAGATGCCTTAGAGGAAAAGGCGTTCAGTAGCCAGGGGATGAAAACAGAACCCGTTCAGATGCGAAGCGGGGTAAAAATGGGGTATCTCCGAGATGCCGCCGCGGGCTGTAACCCTTGAACCCTTGGTTCAAGGTGAGTATGCCGTCGCAACCATCAGGCTTCTCGGACGGACCGAGCTTGCACACAGGTTACAGAGCGTCACACTCTGTTGGTATTAAATATCGGCTCAGGGGACGGGCCCGCTTGCAAACATCTCAGAGAATTTTTTACTTCACCGTCACTGTATCACAGTAAACGATGAGGTGTTATTCGAACTTTGGACCGCTACGTTCTGTAATGCGACCCTGCTCAAGCAGTGCCTGTTCAATAGTCTGCTGCAACATACGAATACGCTGCTCCATGTTACTGGCATAGTCGCGGGTTTTTCCTTTTTCCTGCGCCAGCTCATGACAAACATTCAACGCGGCAATAAAAACCAGCTGCTCGGTATTTGTGACTCTAGTGCGAACTTTTAAATCTTGCAACCGCTGATTGAGGTCTTCGGCAGCCAGATTCAGCGCATCTTGCTGTTCAGGCGGACAATTTACTCGTAAAGAACGGCCAAAAATTTGTAAATCTACGGGTTGTGCAGACATGCCACCATCCTGAATGATTACTGCGCCGCCAATCTCTATACCACTCAATGGGTTGAGAGGGGCGCCACTATAACTACCCCTAACAGAAGAAACAACCCCTTTCTGGAATCGTTGAGGCACCTGGTGGTAGCATACCACGAACTCATCCAGCCAACGACGATCAAAACGTATGCCACTAACAAACACAATGCCGGGCTATGACCAGCTGGCCTCAGTACTGACGCAGCAGGGCGTGGGAATGACGCCTGCTGAAATGCACGGTCTGATCAGCGGAATGATCTGCGGCGGTAACAATGACACCAGCTGGAAAGCGCTGGTTCATGACCTGACCAATGAAGGAATGGCTTTCTCTCAGTCGCTTGCTCTGCCGCTTCAGCAGCTGCACCAGGGCATTGTTGACGCGCTGGAGGAGGAGGGCTTCCTGTTTCAGCTGTATCTGCCCCAGGACGATGACATCACCGTCTTTGACCGCGCCGATGCGCTGGCCGGTTGGGTCAATCATTTCCTGCTGGGGCTGGGCGTTTCTCAGCCAAAGCTGGATAAAGTCACCGGAGAAACGGGTGAGGCGATTGACGACCTGCGCACTATCGCGCAACTGGGCTACGATGAAGACGAAGATCAGGAAGAGCTGGAGCAGTCGCTGGAGGAGGTGATCGAATACGTTCGCGTTGCCGCGCTGCTCTGCCATGATACCTTTACTCATGTGGTCCCGACCGCAGTGGAAGTGAAAAAACCGACTCTGCACTAAAGGATTGTTCCAGTGAATGCAGAGTGCAGGCGGGTTACGCAACAACGTGCAGCGGTATGACGCGCAATTATTTAGCGGACGGTGACCCACAAGGATTGCCCCAGGAGAGCTGATGATACAGCAAGAGTTCGTTCGTCGCCGGCAGGCACTGCTGGCTAAAATGGCACCCGCCAGCGCGGCGGTGATTTTCGCCGCACCGGAGGCGACCCGCAGTAATGACAGCGAGTACCCTTACCGTCAGAACAGTGATTTTTGGTATTTCACCGGTTTTAACGAGCCTGAAGCCGTACTGGTGCTGATCAAAAGCGCCGAAAACCATAGTCACAGCGTGCTGTTCAATCGCGTGCGCGATCTTACGGCGGAAATCTGGTTCGGTCGCCGTCTGGGCCAGGATGCCGCACCGGCCGCCTTGTCCGTTGACCGTGCGCTCCCCTGGGACGCTATCAGCGAGCAGCTGCCCCAGCTGCTGAACGGGCTGGATGTGGTCTACCATGCGCAGGGGCTTTACCCTGTCGCCGACGGCCTGCTGTTTGCTGCACTGGAAACGTTGCGTAACGGCGCGCGGCAAAACCGTTTTGCCCCGTCGACGCTCACTGACTGGCGCCCCTGGGTCCATGAAATGCGCCTGATTAAGTCACCCGAAGAGCAGGCGCTGCTGCGTGAAGCCGGACGTATCAGCGCCCTGGCGCATACCCGCGCGATGCAAGCCTGTCGGCCAGGCATGTTTGAGTATCAGCTGGAAGGTGAAATCCACCACGAATTTAATCGTCATGGTGCGCGCTACCCCTCCTACAACACCATCGTGGGTGCGGGTGAGAACGGCTGTATTCTGCACTACACCGAAAACGAGAGCCGCATGCGCGATGGCGATCTGGTGCTGATTGATGCCGGATGTGAATATCAGGGGTATGCCGGAGATATCACCCGCACCTTCCCGGTGAATGGTAAGTTCTCAGCGCCGCAGCGTGCCATTTACGACATTGTGCTGGAGTCGCTGAATACGGCGCTGAGGCTGTTTCGCCCCGGCACCAGCATCCGCGAAGTCAATGCACAGGTTGTCCGTATTATGGTGAGCGGGCTGGTCCGGCTTGGGGTGATGGAAGGGGAGGTCGACACCCTGATTGAAGAGCAGGCACACCGACAATTCTTTATGCATGGCCTGAGCCACTGGCTGGGGCTGGACGTCCATGACGTCGGTTTCTACGGGACCGATCGTGACCGCGTACTTGAGCCCGGCATGGTGATTACCATTGAGCCAGGGCTCTATATCGCGCCAGACGCCGACGTGCCAGCGGAATATCGCGGTATCGGCATTCGCATCGAGGATGACGTCATTATTACCGCAGAGGGGAATGAGAACCTCACCGCAGGCGTGGTGAAAGAAGCAGACGAGATTGAGGCCCTGATGGCGGCAGCGAAAGCACAATGAGCATTATTATTGCGGGCGGCGGCATGGCTGGCGCGACGCTGGCACTGGCCATTTCGTCTCTCACTCAGGGAAGCGTGGCGGTAACGCTGGTTGAGGCCAGCGAGCCGGGGTCGCGTGCGCACCCAGGCTATGATGGTCGCGCCATCGCCGTCGCGGATGGCACCTGCCAGCAGCTGGCAGCCATTAATTTATGGCCCGTGCTAAAACCCTGCGCCACGGCGATCACGCACGTTCACGTCAGCGATCGCGGCCATGCGGCCTTTGTGTCGCTGGATGCGGCCGATTATGACATCGGGGCGCTGGGTCAGGTGGTTGAACTGCATGAGGTGGGACGGCGGTTGTTTACCCTGCTGCAAAAGGCCCCCGGCGTGCGTCTCTGCTGCCCGGCTAAAGTGGCTACCGTTTCACGTTCGCAGGAAAGCATCAGCGTGACGCTGGATGACGGCGAAAGCCTGGAGGCCCAGCTGCTGGTCGCGGCAGACGGGTCGCACTCCTCCGTTGCCGCGGCCTGCGGCATACAGTGGCAGCAGCAGGATTATCAGCAGGTCGCCGTTATCGCCAACGTCTCTACGGAGCAGCCTCATCGGGGAAGGGCCTGGGAGCGCTTCACCGAGCATGGCCCGCTGGCGCTGCTGCCGATGTCGGCAGGACGCAGCTCGCTGGTCTGGTGTCATCCGCTGATGGATAAGCCGCAGGTTGACGCCTGGAGCGATACGCGCTTCCTGTCCGAATTGCAGCGCGCCTTTGGCTGGCGGCTGGGCCGTTTTACCCAGGTTGGCCAGCGTCACAGCTACCCGCTGCGGCTTCAGGCCGCCTCTCAGCACACCTCACACCGGCTGGCCCTGGTAGGTAATGCGGCGCAGACCCTGCACCCTATTGCCGGACAGGGATTTAATTTAGGCCTGCGCGACGTCATGTCGCTGGCGGAGACGGTTGCTGCCGCCTGGCGCACCGGCCAGGATGTCGGAAGCTATGCCACGCTGCAACAGTATCAGCAGCGCCGTCAGCCGGATGCCAAAGCGACCATCGGTATTACCGATGCGCTGGTCAGGCTGTTTGCTAACCGCTATACGCCACTGGTGGCAGGGCGTAATCTGGGTTTACTGGCGATGGATTCTGTCCCGCTGATGCGAAATTTGCTGGCCGAGCGCACGTTGGGCTGGGTTAAGCGTTAAGGAGAAAGCTGTTATGCAAACGTATGATGTTATCGTCGCCGGTGGCGGAATGGTCGGTCTTGCCGTCGCCTGTGGCCTGCACGGCAGCGGATTAAGCATTGCCGTGCTGGAGCGTGAGGCACCCGTCGCTCAGGCGGCAGATGCACAGCCCGCACTCAGGGTGTCGGCGATTAACGCCGCCAGCGAGCGCCTGCTTCAGCATCTGGACGTCTGGTCTGCCATCCTGGCGGCAGGGGCCAGCCCCTATCACGGCATGGAAGTCTGGGACCGCGACAGCTTTGGCCGTATTGAATTTGATGATGCCCACCAGGGGCTGCCCCATCTTGGGCACATTATCGAAAACCCGGTTATTCATCAGGCCCTGTGGCAAAAAGCCAGCGAGCTGAACGACGTCACAATCGTCTCCCCGGCGGAACTTCAGCAGGTGGCGTTTGGTGACAATGAGGCCTTTGTCACCCTGGCCGACGGTACGATGATGAGCGCGAGACTGCTGGTGGCGGCAGACGGAGCGAACTCCTGGCTGCGTAATAAAGCGGATATTCCGCTGGCGTTCTGGGACTACGAGCATCATGCGCTGGTGGCCCATATCCGTACCGAACAGCCGCATGGCAGCGTTGCCCGGCAGGTGTTTCACGGCGAAGGTATTCTGGCCTTTCTGCCGCTCAGCGACCCCACCCTCTGTTCGATTGTGTGGTCGGTCAGTCCGCAGGAGGCCACCCGTCTGCAATCCATGCCGGAAGCCGTATTTAATCAGCAGCTTTCGGTTGCCTTCGATCTGCGGCTGGGCCTGTGCACGGTAGAGAGTGAACGCAAAACCTATCCCCTGATGGGGCGCTACGCGCGTAATTTCGCGGCGCACCGCCTGGCGCTGGTCGGCGATGCGGCCCATACCATTCATCCGCTGGCCGGGCAGGGCGTCAATCTCGGCTTTATGGATGCGGCGGAGCTTATCGGGGAAATTAAGCGTCTGCATCAGCAGGGGAAAGATATCGGACAGCACCTCTACCTGCGCCGCTACGAGCGCAGTCGCAAACACAGCGCGGCGATGATGCTGGCCGGTATGCAGGGGTTTCGCGAACTTTTTGACGGCAATAATCCGGCGAAAAAGCTGCTGCGTGACATCGGGCTAAGCCTGGCGGATAACCTGCCCGGCGTAAAACCCCGTTTGCTGAAGCAGGCAATGGGGCTTAACGATCTGCCGGAGTGGCTGCGCTAAATCCACGCGGCAAGATCGTTGCCGCGTACTGCTTCATTGATCTGCTGTAGCTCGGGCAGCGTCGCGTTTTCTATCCTGATACCCTCATCCTTCAGCAGCGCCGCAAGCCTGTGTTGAAATCTGCTCAGCTGCTGTGCATCGAGATAGCGCGCCCGGGTGTTTTGCGCAGCTTTATCCCGGGCGGCGGGATTAATCCTGATTAACGTCTGGCCGGGTAGGGGGACACCTTTTGCCAGAGAAGCCAGACTCAGCGTGGCCAAATCTTCCAGACTGCCCAGCTCGATCTCTTTTAATTTCCCCCCTTTAGCGGATCCGCTGAGCGGATGATTTTCATTCTGGTAGCTGTAGTTTTTGATGTTTTTACTCAGCGTGCCGCTGATGGCGTGCGTCTCAAGCCCCTCAATTTTGCTGAAGCCGAACACCATCGGTACAACGCTCCCCTTATTGATCAGCGCTAATAGCGGCGTTTTACCCTGCTCCAGCTGGCTTCTCAGCCTGTTGCCTGCCTCCATCAGCAGGGACCTCAGTGCTTCGCCGCTAAATGACTGTGGGCTGCTGTTCGGTGAATGAAGCGTAATGGATTCAGGAAATTTCAGCAGGCTGGCGCGGTTTTCAAATGGCGTGGTACGGAAGGCGGCCAGCTTACTGTTACGCGAGACGTTCAGAAGACTTTGCAACCACCGGGCAACGGCCTCGTCCGCCGTTTCTCCGTCATTTACCGGTAGCCTGATGGAATTACCGCTGCTGGTGAGTGCTGCCCCACTGGCCAGATGCCGATCGATGGCCTGTGTCATTCGATGCTGAAAGGCACGTGAAGCAGCATTACTGCTCTGCATTCCCTCGCCCCGGGCATAGACACGGGCCTTACTGCGGAAGTCTTTCCGGGTCACGCTGTCTGAAGGCTGCTCAGGCGTACGATCTGAGAAGAAGATGCGGCCTTCGAGTGATTGTGTCCCGCCTTTGGCATCATTGATGCTGGCCTTCAGCTCGCCGGAGGCGAGGATCTCAAAACCCCACGGAGACCCATGCAGCGCGAGCGTATTAACCGTAGAAGGGAGTGATTTAATGTCCATGTCTGGCGGCCCTGAGAAGTATACATCCGGTTAAGTGTCATCCTGGGTTCGAATGTTCCCGTGCCGCCGCTTCATTTGAAATAAACTAATTTAACCGCTCAGTTCGCATTACTTTATTTAATGTCATGCAGTTTGCGGGGGAGCATGAATTCATCCCAACCGGGTAAAAAACCTGTTTTCAACCTGCCTGTAAACCGATGAATTGCGTTTTATGTGCGCATTCGCGCAGTTTTCTGGTCAGAAGTTCTGGAAAATCCTCCCGGCGCTGAGAGAGCGTTAAACCCATTCGACCTCATTTTACTTATGGTTAATGGCGCGGTTCGGTGGTAACGTCAAAGCCAGGTTATCGTTTGCGTCCGGCCTTAATCCGCCCGGATCAGACGCCTGAAAACTTGCATCTGCACAGGAAAACTATGACCCAGCACACTTCCTTGTTTGAACAGCATCAGGCCTGTGGTGCGCGAATGGTCGACTTCCACGGCTGGATGATGCCGCTGCATTACGGCTCTCAACTTGAAGAGCACCACGCGGTGCGAACCGATGCGGGGATGTTTGATGTCTCGCACATGACCATCGTCGATCTGTGCGGTGCGCGCTGTCGGGAATTCCTCCGCTATCTGCTGGCCAATGATGTCGCTAAGCTGACTCAGCCCGGGAAGGCACTCTACAGCGCCATGCTGAACGCCTCCGGTGGCGTGATAGACGATCTGATTGTTTACTTTATAACGGAGGATGCCTTTCGGCTGGTGGTGAACTCTGCCACGCGTGAAAAAGATCTCGCCTGGATAACCGAACACGCGAAGCCTTACGGCATAGCGCTAACGGTGCGTGACGATCTCTCTCTGATTGCCGTACAGGGACCGGAAGCACAGCGCAAAGCACAGACGCTTTTCACTGATGCCCAACGTCAGGCCGTGGCGGGGATGAAACCCTTTTTTGCCGTGCAGGCGGACGATCTCTTTATTGCCACCACCGGCTATACCGGTGAGGCGGGCTACGAAATTGCCCTGCCTGACGCGCAGGCGGCTGCATTCTGGCAGGGGCTGCTGGAGGCTGGCGTGAAGCCCGCCGGGCTGGGCGCGCGTGACACGCTGCGTCTGGAGGCGGGCATGAACCTCTATGGACAGGAGATGGATGAAGGCGTCTCACCGCTGGCCGCTAATATGGGCTGGACCCTGGCCTGGCAGCCAGGCGAACGGGAATTTATTGGCCGCGAGGCGCTTGAGGCACAGCGTGAAAGAGGCACAGAACAGCTTGTCGGGCTGGTGATGACAGAGAAAGGCGTGCTGCGTAATGGCCAGCCGGTTCACTTTACCGACGAGGCCGGTAACCTCCAGGAGGGCACCATCACCAGCGGGTCGTTCTCGCCAACGCTGGGGTGCAGCATTGCCCTCGCGCGCGTTCCGACCGGGATCGGCGAGCGAGCGATCGTTCAGATCCGCAGCCGTGAAATGCCGGTTAAGGTGACCAAACCCGTTTTTGTTCGCGCCGGTAAGCCGGTTGCATAATATCCGATCACTTCCAGATTGCAGGAGAGCAGCGCGATGAGCAATGTGCCAAATGAACTGAAATACCGCGACAGCCACGAATGGGTGCGTAAAGAAGCCGACGGCACCTTTACCGTGGGCATTACCGAACATGCTCAGGAACTGCTGGGCGATATGGTGTTTGTCGACCTGCCGGAGCCTGGTGCCACCTTCAGCCAGGGTGACGAGTGCGCCGTGGCGGAGTCAGTTAAGGCAGCTTCCGACATTTATGCGCCGATTGATGGCGAGATTATTGAGGTTAACAGCACCCTCGACGGCGAACCGGAACGGGTCAACAGTGATCCCTACGCCGGGGGCTGGCTGTTTAAAATCCGTGCCAGCGATGCATCACAATTTGATGCACTGCTTGACGCCGATGACTACAAAACCAGCATCGACGAATAAATCGCGATCCGCGTGGGCGAAGGCTATTTCGCCCTGCCCGCACCTCTGACCAGGCGGCGGGGGACGAGTAAGGGTCTCCCCGCCTCTCACTTCCCGACTCAGGATCCTCCGCTCATGACGCAGACCCTCAGCCAGCTTGAACACACCGGCGCGTTTATCGAACGCCATATTGGCCCTTCGCAGGCGCAGCAGGCGGCGATGCTGAATGCTATCGGTTCCCGCTCTCTCTCTGAACTGATCGGCTCCATCGTACCTGCCGATATCCAGCTGCCCGGCCCGCCCGCCGTAGGGGATGCCCTTACCGAGCATCAGGCGCTGGCGGAGCTAAAAGCGATTGCCAGCCAGAATCTGCGTTATACCTCCTATATCGGCATGGGCTATACACCGGTGCTGACCCCGCCGGTTATTCTGCGCAATATGCTGGAAAATCCGGGGTGGTACACGGCCTATACGCCCTACCAGCCGGAGGTCTCCCAGGGTCGCCTGGAGGCGCTGCTTAACTTTCAGCAGGTCACGCTGGATCTGACCGGCCTGGATGTCGCGTCCGCTTCGCTGCTGGATGAGGCGACCGCCGCCGCTGAGGCGATGGCGATGTCAAAGCGCATCAGCAAGCTTAAATCGGCTAACCGCTTTTTTGTCGCTGAGGATATTCATCCCCAGACGCTGGACGTGGTGCGCACCCGTGCCGACACCTTTGGCTTTGAGGTGCTGGTGGATAAGGCCGAGAGGGTACTGGATCACGAGGCTATTTTTGGCGTACTGCTTCAGCAGGTGGGGACGACCGGGGAAGTACATGACTATGCCAGCCTGACTGACCAGCTGAAACAGCGCGGCATTATCGTCAGCGTGGCTGCCGACTTTATGGCGCTGCTTCTGCTACAGGCACCGGGGAGCCAGGGCGCGGATATTGTCTTTGGTTCAGCGCAGCGCTTCGGCGTACCGATGGGCTACGGCGGCCCCCATGCGGCCTTTTTCGCCACGCGGGAGGAGCATAAACGCTCGATGCCGGGCCGCATTATCGGCGTCTCACGCGACGCAGCGGGGAATACCGCGCTGCGCATGGCGATGCAGACCCGTGAGCAGCACATTCGCCGCGAGAAGGCCAACTCCAATATCTGTACGTCGCAGGTGCTGTTGGCGAATATCGCCAGCCTCTATGCGGTTTTCCATGGGCCAGAGGGCCTGAAGCGCATCGCCTCACGCATCCATCGCCTGACGGATATCCTTGCCGCCGGGCTGCAGCGTGGCGGGCTGACCCTGCGGCATCGCACCTGGTTTGACACCCTGACCGTCGAGGTTACCGACAAAGCCGCGGTACTGGATCGTGCGCTCAGCTTTGGCGTTAACCTGCGGACGGATATCCATAATGCGGTCGGCATCACCCTGAGCGAAGCGACCTCCCGCGATGACGTGAGCATCCTGTTCTCTATTCTGCTCGGCGAAAATCACGCGCAGAATATTGATGCGCTGGATAGTGCCGTCAGCGATCAGAGCCACTCCCTGCCACCCGCGCTGCTGCGCCAGACGCCGGTTCTGACGCATCCGGTTTTCAATCGTCATCATAGCGAAACCGAGATGATGCGCTATATGCATAGCCTGGCGCGTAAGGATCTGGCGCTCAATCAGGCCATGATCCCGCTCGGCTCCTGCACCATGAAGCTCAATGCCGCCGCAGAAATGATCCCGATTACCTGGCCTGAATTTTCCGAACTGCACCCGTTTTGTCCGGCGGATCAGGCGGGCGGCTACCTGCAAATGATCGGCCAGCTGTCGCAGTGGCTGGTGCAGCTAACCGGCTATGATGCGCTCTGTATGCAGCCGAACTCCGGGGCGCAGGGGGAATATGCGGGTCTGCTGGCGATCCGCCGCTATCATGAAAGCCGCAATGAACCGGGCCGCACCCTCTGCCTGATCCCCGCATCGGCGCACGGCACCAATCCCGCTTCTGCGCAGATGGCCGGTATGTCGGTGGTGGTGGTGGCCTGCGACAGGCAGGGCAATATTGACCTGCACGATCTGCGGGCAAAGGCAGAGCAGGCCGGTGATGCGCTCTCCTGTATTATGGTCACCTATCCCTCCACTCACGGCGTGTATGAAGAGACTATCCGTGAAGTCTGTCAGATTGTTCACCAGCATGGCGGGCAGGTCTATCTTGACGGGGCGAATATGAATGCCCAGGTGGGGATCACCACGCCGGGCTATATTGGCGCGGATGTGTCACACCTTAACCTGCACAAAACCTTCTGCATCCCTCATGGCGGAGGCGGGCCGGGAATGGGGCCGATTGGCGTCAAAGCGCACCTTGCGCCCTTCGTGCCGGGACATAGCGTGGTACAGATTGACGATATGCTCACGCAGCAGGGGGCCGTTTCCGCCGCGCCTTTTGGCAGCGCATCTATTCTGCCCATCAGCTGGATGTATATTCGCATGATGGGGGCAGAAGGATTAAAGCAGGCAAGCTCGGTCGCCATCCTCAACGCTAACTATATCGCCACCCGGCTGCAGTCTGCCTTTCCGATCCTCTATGCCGGACGCGATGGCCGCGTGGCGCACGAATGCATCCTGGATATTCGTCCCCTGAAGGAGCAGACCGGCATCAGCGAACTGGATATCGCTAAACGTCTGATTGACTATGGTTTTCACGCACCGACCATGTCCTTTCCGGTCAGCGGTACGCTGATGGTGGAGCCGACGGAATCGGAGAGCAAGGGGGAACTGGATCGCTTTATTGATGCGATGCTGGCTATTCGGATGGAGATAGATCGCGTTGCCGGAGGCGAATGGCCGGCTGACGATAATCCACTGGTTAATGCCCCGCATACGCAGATAGAAATAGTGGGCGAATGGACGCATCCCTATACCCGTGAGCTGGCGGTATTCCCGGCCGGCAGTCACAACAAATACTGGCCCACGGTTAAGCGGCTGGACGACGTTTACGGCGATCGCAATCTGTTCTGCTCCTGCGTTCCGCTAAGCGAATACGAGTAGCCTTCCGCGTGGGTCAGCGTTTATAAGGGCACCCCGGTGCCCTTTTTAACAGGAGAAGCAGGATGAAAACGGCATTAGTGACCGGCGGCAGCCGGGGTATTGGCCGAGCGACGTCGCTGCTACTGGCGCAGCGGGGCTATCAGGTTGCAGTGAACTACCATCAACGTGCAGCGGCGGCCGAAGACGTTGTGGCAATGATTCAGCAGCAGGGCGGTCAGGCCTTTAGCGTGCCCTATGCAGCGGGGTGGACAACCAGAAGAGATCGCGCAGGCGATACTCTGGCTGCTCAGCGATGAGGCTTCCTACATTACCGGCAGCATCATTGACGCTGCCGGCGGTCGATAAAACCCGGCGTTACAGCTTTTCACCGTTGCTGGCGATCACCTGCTGATACCAGGTAAAACTTTTCTTCCTGGCGCGGTTGAGCGTACCGCTGCCATCGTCATTTTTATCCACGTAGATAAACCCGTAGCGCTTGCTGTACTGGCCGGTGGTGAAAGAGACGCAGTCAATACAGCCCCAGGGGGTGTAGCCCATCAGTTCGACACCGTCATAGCAGACCGCCTGCTTCATCTGCTCAATATGCGCCTGCAAATAGGCGATGCGGTAGTCGTCGTTAATCGATCCATCCGCCCCGACGTTATCAATCGCCCCGAAACCGTTTTCGACAATAAATAGCGGCTTTTGATAGCGTTCATACAGGGTAGCCAGGCTGTATCTCAGCCCGACCGGGTCGATTTGCCAGCCCCAGTCGGAGGCTTTTACATGCGGATTGGGTACGCTGCCCGCAAAGCCCGACACCGCGCTGCCGCTGCCCTGCGCGTGAGCCTGCACCGCATTGCTCATGTAGTAGCTCAGGCCGATATAGTCCGCACAGCCCTCGCGAAGCGTTCGGGCATCCTCCGGCAGCATGGCAATGTCATAGCCCTTGCGCGCCCATTCGTTAAGTATGTATGGAGGGTAATACCCGCGCATATGGACGTCGCTAAACAGGAAGCGCTCACGCATCGCTTCCTGCGCGAACATCACATCCTCGGGGTGGCAGGACCAGGGGTAGAGCGGCACCATGGCGATCATGCAGCCGATCTGCATCGCAGGATTGATGTTATGTCCCAGCCTGACCACCTGCGCGCTGGCGACAAACTGATGGTGCAGCACCTGAAACATCGCCTGTTCGGGATTATCATGGTCGGTAAATACCACGCCTGAGCAGCAATAGCCGAACAGCGGATACTGCCAGTTACGCTGGTTATTGATCTCGTTAAAGGTCATCCAGTATTTAACTTTATTCTTGTAGCGCTCCATCACGACCTGACTGAAGCGAACAAAGAAATCCACGACGTTGCGATTCAGCCAGCCGCCATACGCCTTCACCAGGTGATTTGGCATCTCAAAATGCGACAGGGTAATAACCGGCTCAATGTTGTATTTCAGCAGCTCATCGAACAGATCGTCGTAGAACTGTAGCCCGGCCTCGTTAGGCTCATGCTCATCCCCGTTAGGGAAGATCCGCGTCCAGGCAATGGAGGTGCGAAAGCATTTAAACCCCATCTCAGCGAAGAGGGCCACGTCCTCTTTATAGCGGGAATAGAAATCAACCGCCTGATGATTGGGATAGCTGTTGCCCGCCTGTACGCCGTCGGTTATGACGCGGTCAACGCCATGCGCGCCGCCGGAAAGGACATCTGCAATGCTCACGCCTTTTCCGCCCTGGTCCCAGCCGCCCTCAACCTGATGTGCGGCCACCGCGCCGCCCCAGAGGAAGCCTTCAGGCAATTGCTGTTTGCTGGTCATCACTCTCATCCTTTTTGGTAAATATAGCCAGAGGGCCAGCTATTATTGCAGCCAGCCCTTACGTTGGGCCTCAATAAGATGCCCTTCCAGATGGTTCCACAGTGCCGGCCACTGCTCTGCCAGCGCAACGTTGCGGGCCAGCACCTGTTCGAGCCGAATACCATTCTCTTTCCAGCTCTGGCCCTGATTATGCAGATTCTGAATAATCGGCAGGGCGCGATCCAGCATATTGGCAAAGCGGGCATCAACGCTTTCGCCGGCTTCATATTCGTCCCAAAGCGCCCGGAAACGCTGCTGTAATGCGGCGGGCAGCAGGCCGAACAGACGATCGGCAGCGGCGACCTCCTGGTGTGAAATGGCCTCGCGGGCCGCAAGGTCATAGACCATGACGTCTCCTGCATCGATCTCCACCACGTCGTGCAGTAGCGCCATCTGTACGACACGCTGCACGTCAGTTCCCCCCTCAAAAAAGGGGGCCAGACTCATGGCGGCCACGGCCAGATGCCAGCTGTGCTCCGCTGAGTTTTCATGGCGGGAGTTGCCAATAAGCCGGGTGCGGCGTTCGACACGTTTGAGCTTATCCAGCTCCATCAGAAAATCCATGACCTGCGTCATTGGCCCGAAATCGACACTGTTTACCTGTTCAGACATCACTCACCTCGTCGTTCCCTGAAGGGGAAAAAAGTTGGCGACTATTGTAAGGTAAACGTTTGCGTTTTGCTTTCCAGAATATGTGTTACAGGCATTCACAGTTTAATAAAGCTTACAGTTGTACTCTGAAATCATTCTCAGCTAAGCTAAAAATGCTCAATTTTCGGGCACATCTACGCGTATCAGCGTGACAGGAAGCATTAGCTGCAATCTGACGGCAGTGCAGAGCTGAATAAGGGCCCGACTCAGCATGTGGAGAACAGGATTGTATGACAGGTAAAACATTATTAGCGCAGGGCTATTCCCTGGCGGAAGAAGTGGCCAACAGTATCAGTCACGGCATTGGTTTTATTTTTGGCATTATTGGGCTGGTGCTGATGCTCACGGAGGCGAACGCCAGCCAGGCAGACACCGTAGCAATAATCAGCTACAGCCTTTATGGCGGCAGTATGATCCTGCTGTTTCTGGCCTCAACCCTCTATCACGCCATTCCCCATCCGACCGCCAAACTCTGGCTGCAAAAGCTGGACCACTGCGCCATCTATTTGTTGATCGCCGGAACCTACACGCCTTTTCTGATGGTCGGACTGAAATCGCCGCTGGCACACGGGCTGATGGTCATTATCTGGAGCCTGGCGCTGCTCGGGGTGCTGTTTAAGCTGGTGTTTATTAACCGCTTTGAGGCGCTGTCGGTCATTACCTATCTGCTGATGGGCTGGCTGTCGCTGATTGTGGTTTATCAGCTGGCGCTGAAGCTGCCGGCGGGCGGCATATGGCTACTGGCGGCGGGGGGGATAATCTATTCACTGGGCGTCATTTTTTATAGCTCGAAGCGCATCCCCTATAACCATGCCATCTGGCACGGCTTCGTACTCGGCGGCAGCGTTTGCCACTTTCTGGCGATCTACCTGTACGTGATGTGATACAGGGGCCGAGCGGCCCCTGTTAAGTCCGGATCAGGTCAGGGAATAGGGCAGAGGTTGGATCGTTAAGCTGCCGCCTTCGTCCCCCTGCACACGCAGCTCGCTGTCCGGCTCCAGATCGTTATTCAGCACGGCCTGAACCCATACTTCGCCGTTATCCAGCTGGCAGGCCGTCAGGATCGTCCCGGTCCGCCGCCAGTTTTCCCCCAGTTTCATCTCCAGTGAACCACCGGCAGCAGGAACCTGCCCGGCCTGTCCCGCCAGCCAGTAAAGCGCCCGCTTGTTGGCGCCGCGAAATTTAGCGCGTGCAACCATCTCCTGCCCGGTATAGCAGCCCTTTTTAAAGCTGATGGCGTCCAGCGCCTGGAGGTTAGTCGCCTGAGGAATAAACTGGGCGCTGGTGGCGGTATCAATTACCGGCAAACCCGCTTCGATATCAAGCGCCAGCCACTGCGTGCTGTCGTTCAGCTGTGCCTGTCCCTCAAGCGCCTGGCGCAGCGTCTGAGCCGTCTGCGCATCGGTTACCAGCAGAAATCTTTCCTCCGGCGTGGGTAGCCAGAGCAGGGTGGTATTGTCCTGCTGCACCACAGGGTTTTCAGCATCCGGCAGGCTGGTAAAAACGCCAGCCAGCGCGCCACGGCACTGGAAGCCCGCGACCCCGAGCAGCACGGCGTCATTATCGGCAGCAATGGTCACTTTTGAAAACACGGCGTACTTCTTCAGCTGGGTAACCTGCTCTTCGCACAGGCTGCGGCGCGCAATATAAGCCAGCCCCCCGGCACGATGAAACAGACGCAGGTTGCTCCACATCTTTCCTTTGGCATCGCAGTGCGCGGTCGGGCGGTGGTCATTGTCGGCCAGCGCGGCGACGTCCAGCGTCACCTGACCCTGTAAATAGCTGACGCTATCGGCGCCGGTCACAGTCACGAGCGCCCACTCTTCCAGCGAGATCAGCGTAAGCGGCAGACGCGCAGAGGCCGCGGGTTGACGAGGCGGAAAAGAGAAAGTCGGCATGATTCAGTCCTGTAGTGGGGTGAAAAAAACAGCTCTGCTCCTTATGTTAAAAGAGCCGAATGGCTTTGCAACCTGTTTCCTTGAAACGGCGCACAAAACGCGTGATAACTCTGCACGGCAGCTCGCTGCTTTGCGGGACGGCGCGAAATCCGGCCGCTATTGCATCAACATCCCCGATAAAAAGCGCTACACTAGCGGCCATCTTTGACTGAATGACGATGGATAATATGGATAGTAGCAATAAAGCCCGGGTTCACTGGGCCTGCCGCCGGGGGATGCGTGAACTGGATATCTCCATTATGCCGTTTTTTGAGTATGAGTATGATTCCCTTTCTGAGGACGACAAGCAGATATTTATTCGCCTGCTAGAGAATGACGATCCCGACCTCTTCAACTGGCTGATGAATCACGGTGAACCCGCCGATCCTGAACTTAAGCGCATGATCAATCTGATACAGCAGCGAAATCAGCAACGTGGCCCAGTGGCACGCTGAGCTCAGGGTATCCTGGCGTGCGCAGTGGATATCCCTGCTTCTGCACGGCGTAGCGATACTCGCGCTGCTGCTGGCACCCTGGCCTGCCAGCTATACCCTGGTCTGGATGTTGCTACTGACGCTGGTTGTCTTTGAATGTGTGCGCAGCCAGCGGCGTATTCGCAGTCGCGAAGGGGATATCGCGCTGCTGGAGGGGGGGCAGGTTCAGTGGCGCCAGAAACGCTGGCACATCACCGGCCGTCCGTGGATGACCCGGCAGGCGATGCTACTGACGCTGCGTACCCCGTCAGGGGATCGGGAGAAACTCTGGCTACTCAGAGACAGCATGGATGAAGAGGCATGGCGTCAGCTCCGCCAGCTGCTGCTTATCCCTGCCCGCGCCGCATGACGAGGCGGAACTGCGCTTCACTCACCGCGCGGCGTGACGTTCTGTAGCAGAGCAGCCGCTACCGCGCCACATGACGATGCGGCAGGCTGCTTAATGCGGCCCGCAGCCTGTGCGGACGGGATTGCTGCCGTTACAGCAGCGCCGCCATCTCGGTGAGGATCTGCTCGCCCCACTTGGCAATGCGCTCGTCGGTGCGCTCAAACTGATTAATATCATCCAGCGCCAGCCCAAAAAAGTGCCTGCCGTCGGGGGTAAGCGGTTTGGTGCTGGTAAATTCATACCCCTCATTTGGCCACAGGCCGACAAACTTCACGCCCATTGGGGCCAGCAGGTCATGCAGCATGCCGAGCGCGTCGAGAAACCACTCGCTGTATTCTCCCTGATCGCCCATGCCGTACAGGGCCACCACTTTATCACGCAGGTTTAGCGCGGGCAGATCGCTCCAGATGGCTTCCCAGTCCTCCTGCAGCTCGCCGAAGTCCCAGGTTGGAATGCCGAGGATCAGCATGTCATACTGTTCCATGAGCTGCGGGGGATCGTCCTTCAGATTATGCAGCGTAACGAGATCGTCGCCGATAAAGTCGCGGATCTTCTCTGCCGCCATCTCGGTGTAGCAGGTGCTTGAGCCATAAAACAGACCGATATTCATCTCTGGTAATCTCATTCCTCTTGATGCACTGGCGCGGATTATATCAGAATTGACCAGGGGTCAGTCATAACAGGCCGTCGGTAAACAGATAAAGGGGCAGTGTGGTGCAGGACAGCGATCTGATTGAACAGTTTTTAGATGCCTTGTGGATCGAGCGTAACCTGGCGGAAAACACGGTGGCTTCCTACCGGCTGGACCTGATGTCGCTGGTCGGCTGGGCTGCGCATCATAACACCCAGCTGCTGCGCGTTGACGCCGCGGACCTGCAGCAGTTTCTGGCTGAAAGGCTGGAGGGGGGCTACAAGGCGAGCAGCTCCGCGCGGCTGTTAAGCGCAATGCGCCGCCTGTTTCAGTATCTCTGTCGGGAAAAGCTGCGCGAAGACGATCCCAGCGCACTGCTCTCTTCACCTAAGCTGCCGCAGCGCTTGCCGAAAGATCTCAGCGAGGCGCAGATAGACCGGCTGCTACAGGCACCCAGCGTTGAGCAGCCAATTGAGCTGCGCGACAAAGCGATGCTGGAGCTGCTCTACGCCACCGGCCTGCGCGTCACCGAGCTGGTCAGCCTGACGCTCAATAACGTCAGCCTGCGGCAGGGCGTGGTGCGGGTGATTGGTAAGGGAGATAAAGAGCGTCTGGTGCCGTTGGGGGAAGAGGCGGTGCACTGGCTGGAGCAGTATATTGAGTATGGTCGCCCGTGGCTGCTTAACGGTCAGACGCTGGACGTGCTGTTTCCCAGCAACCGCGCGCAGCAAATGACGCGGCAAACTTTCTGGCATCGAATCAAACATTACGCCACACTGGCAGGCATCGACAGTAATAAACTCTCGCCCCACGTGCTTCGCCATGCATTTGCTACCCACCTTCTGAACCATGGGGCCGATCTGCGTGTCGTACAGATGCTGTTGGGCCATAGCGACCTGTCGACGACCCAGATCTACACGCACGTTGCCACTGAGCGACTGCGGCAGTTACATCAGCAGCACCATCCTCGCGCCTGACCTACGGCGCGGTGAATACTATTACCGGCCTGCGACCCCGCTCTGAGGGCGGGTTCAGGCTCAGCGTACAAGTCTATAAGGACATTAAATGAAGAAGCGTTACCTGATACTTTCTCTGCTTATCGCCGTCAGTGGCTTGTCTCATGCCGATGATGCGGCCATTAAACAGTCGCTGCAAAAGCTCGGCCTTCAGCAAACGGAGATCCAACCTTCTCCTCTGCCGGGAATGAAAACGGTACTGACGGAGAGCGGCGTACTGTATATCACCGACGATGGTAAACAGTTTATTCAGGGACCGCTGTACGACGTCAGCGCAGGCCAGCCGGTAAACGTGACCAATAAACTGCTGGAGAAAAAGGTCGATGCGCTGAGTAGCGAGATGATCGTTTATAAAGCGCCGAAGGAGCAGCATGTCATCACCGTATTTACCGATATCACCTGTGGCTACTGCCATAAGCTGCATGCGGAAATGGCAGATTACAACGCGCTTGGCATCACCGTGCGCTACCTGGCCTTCCCGCGTGAGGGGATGAATGGTCAGGTGGCGAAGGATATGAAATCAATCTGGTGCGCTGGCGATCGTCGCAAGGCGTTTGATGCGGCGATGAAGGGCGAAGCGGTTTCGCCGATTGACTGCAAAATCGACCTTTCCCAGCATTACAAACTGGGCATCCTCTACGGTATCCAGGGTACGCCCGCCATCCTGCTGCAAAACGGTATGATGATCCCCGGTTACCAGGGACCTAAAGAGATGAAACAGCTACTTGATAGCCAGAAAGCAGGCGGCTGATTGCATTGAACAGTAAAACCGAGCTCCGCCGCCGTCGGGCGGTGGAGGGTAGCCAGCTCCCGGCCGATCTCCACCCGCTGCTGCGCCGTCTCTATATGCAGCGGGGCGTACTCCAGCCTGATGAGCTGGTGCGAAGTGCTAAAAATCTTCATCCCTTCCAGTCGCTGGCGGGTATTGAGCGCGCGGCGGCGATCCTGCATCAGGCCATTGCTGATAATTTATGCATTATGATTGTGGGCGATTTTGACGCCGACGGCGCGACCAGCACCGCACTGACGGTACTGGCGCTGCGCAGCATGGGCGCGGCTAACGTTAAGTATCTGGTGCCTAACCGGTTTGATGACGGCTACGGCCTCAGCCCGGAAGTGGTGGAGCAGGCGGCGGCGCGCGGCGCGCAGCTGATCGTCACCGTCGATAACGGCATTTCGTCACATACGGGCGTCAGCCTTGCCCATGAAAAGGGCATTGCGGTGGTCATTACCGATCACCACCTGCCGGGCGATACCCTGCCGGATGCCGATGCGATAGTGAACCCGAACCTGCATGAGTGCGACTTTCCTTCAGGCGCGCTGGCCGGGGTAGGGGTCGCCTTCTACCTGATGCTGGCGCTGCGTGCGCGCCTGCGCGGGAGCGGGGCGGAAACGCTGCCGAACCTGGCTGAACTGCTGGATCTGGTGGCGCTGGGGACGGTTGCCGACGTGGTGCCGCTGGACGGCAATAACCGCATTCTGGTCTGGCAGGGGCTGAGCCGCATCCGCGCGGGTAAGTGCCGCCCGGGGATCAAGGCGCTGCTCGAGGTGGCTAACCGCGATGCAAGGCAGCTGGCGGCGAACGATCTCGGCTTTGCGCTGGGGCCGCGTCTTAATGCTGCTGGCCGCCTGGACGATATGTCCGTCGGGGTGGCGCTCCTGCTCAGCGAGGACATCGCTCAGGCCCGCATGCTGGCCAGCGAGCTGGATGCGCTAAACCAGACGCGGAAAGAGATTGAGCAGGGCATGCAGACCGAGGCGCTGGCGCTGTGCGATGCGCTTGAGCGCAGCAGCGAGGCGCTGCCGCTCGGCATTGCGATGTACCATCCCGAGTGGCACCAGGGCGTGGTGGGAATTCTGGCATCCCGCCTGAAGGAGCGTTTCAACCGGCCCGTCATCGCCTTTGCTCCCTCGGGGGACGGTCTGCTTAAGGGGTCGGGGCGGTCTATTGTCGGTCTGCATATGCGTGACGCGCTGGAGCGGCTTGATACGCTCAATCCGGGGCTGATCCTCAAGTTTGGCGGTCACGCGATGGCGGCAGGCCTGTCGCTGGAGGAGGCGAAGTTTGAGGAGTTCCGCCAGCGCTTCGGCGACCTGGTGGGCGACTGGCTGGACGAGGAGGCGCTACAGGGCGTCGTCTGGAGCGACGGCGAACTGATGGCGCAGGAACTGACGCTCCCCACGGCAGAACTGCTGCGTGAAGCGGGCCCCTGGGGCCAGGCGTTTCCGGAACCCCAGTTCGACGGCAAATTCACCCTCATCCAGCAGCGGCTGGTGGGTGAACGGCATCTGAAGGTGATGGTGGAGCCGCTGGGCGGAGGCCCGCTGCTGGACGGTATTGCTTTCAACGTTGACACCACCCTGTGGCCGGACCCCAGCGTCCGTCAGGTCGAGCTGGCCTACAAGCTGGATATTAACGAATTTCGCGGTAACCGCAGCGTGCAGCTTATAATCAGCCACTTCTGGCCGCTATAGCCTGAACTGAAGCAAGGCTACAAACTGCCCCGAATTTCAGTTAAACTGCTGAGTTACATTTACGCCCGATTCGATCACCTAAAAGATTTTAAAATCATGTTTGAAATTAACCCGGTAAAGAACCGAATTCAGGATATCTCAGAGCGCAGTGGCGTTCTCAGGGGGTATCTTTGACTACGATGCCAAGAAAGAACGCTTAGAAGAAGTTAACGCCGAGCTGGAACAGCCGGACGTCTGGAATGAGCCTGAACGCGCCCAGGCGCTGGGCAAAGAGCGCTCGTCGCTGGAAGCGATCGTCGAAACCCTGGATCAGCTGACCCAGGGGCTGGACGACGTCTCGGGCCTGCTGGAGCTGGCCGTTGAAGCCGAAGACGAAGAGACCTTCAACGAGGCCGTTGCCGAACTCGACGTGCTGGAGAAGAAGCTTGGCGAACTTGAGTTCCGCCGCATGTTCTCAGGCGAGTACGACAGCGCCGACTGCTACATCGACATTCAGGCCGGTTCCGGCGGCACCGAAGCGCAGGACTGGGCCAGCATGCTGGTTCGTATGTACCTGCGCTGGGCTGAAGCGAAAGGCTTCAAAACCGAGGTGATTGAAGAGTCCGACGGTGACGTTGCGGGGATCAAATCCGCCACGCTGCGCATTATCGGCGACTACGCTTTCGGCTGGCTGCGCACGGAAACGGGCGTCCATCGCCTGGTGCGAAAAAGCCCGTTTGACTCGGGTGGCCGTCGCCATACCTCGTTCAGCTCCGCCTTTATCTATCCGGAAGTGGAAGACGATATTGATATCGACATCAATCCGGCGGATCTGCGTATTGACGTTTATCGCGCGTCGGGTGCGGGCGGTCAGCACGTTAACCGGACCGAATCGGCGGTACGTATCACCCATATTCCGACCAATACCGTTACCCAGTGCCAGAACGATCGCTCTCAGCATAAAAACAAAGACCAGGCCATGAAGCAGATGAAGGCAAAGCTGTATGAGCTGGAAATGCAGAAGAAAAATGCTGAGAAGCAGGCGCTGGAAGATAACAAATCTGATATCGGCTGGGGGAGCCAAATCCGCTCCTACGTTCTTGATGACGCACGTATCAAGGACCTGCGCACCGGCGTGGAAACCCGCAATACCCAGGCGGTGCTGGATGGCGATCTGGACCGATTTATTGAAGCAAGCTTGAAAGCAGGGCTATAAGGAACTGACATGTCTGAACAACAACCGCAGGGCACTGACGTCGCACTTGAGTTAAACAATGAACTGAAAGCGCGTCGCGAAAAACTCAGCGCGCTGCGTGAAAAGGGCGTGGCATTCCCGAATGATTTTCGCCGCGATCGCACGTCAGACCAGCTGCATGCTGAGTTTGATGCGAAAGAGAACGAAGAGCTGGAAGCGCTGGGCATTGAGGTTAGCGTTGCCGGGCGCATGATGACCCGCCGTATTATGGGCAAAGCCTCCTTCGTCACCCTTCAGGACGTGGGCGGCCGCATTCAGCTTTACGTTTCGCGTGACGACCTGGCGGAAGGCATCTATAACGAGCAGTTCAAGAAGTGGGATCTCGGCGATATCGTCGGTGCGCGCGGCAAGCTGTTCAAAACCAAAACCGGCGAGCTTTCCATTCACTGTAGCGAACTGCGCCTGCTGACTAAAGCCCTGCGCCCGCTGCCGGACAAGTTTCACGGTCTGGCCGATCAGGAAACCCGCTACCGTCAGCGCTATCTGGATCTGATCGCCAACGACGAATCGCGCAACACCTTTAAAATCCGCTCGCAGATTATGGCCGGCATCCGCAGCTTTATGGTGGGTCGCCAGTTTATGGAAGTGGAAACGCCAATGATGCAGGTGATCCCAGGCGGCGCCTCTGCCCGTCCGTTTATCACCCATCATAACGCGCTGGATATTGATATGTATCTGCGCATCGCCCCGGAGCTGTATCTTAAGCGTCTGGTGGTCGGCGGCTTCGATCGCGTCTTCGAGATCAACCGTAACTTCCGCAACGAAGGGATCTCACCGCGCCATAACCCAGAGTTCACCATGATGGAACTCTATATGGCCTATGCGGACTATAAGGATCTGATCGAGCTGACCGAGAGCCTGTTCCGTACTCTGGCGCAGGACGTGCTTGGCACCACCGTAGTGCCTTATGGCGAGCAGAGCTTCGACTTCGGTAAGCCCTTCGACAAGCTGACCATGAAGGAAGCGATCCAGAAATACCGTCCGGAAACCGACCTTGCCGATCTTGATGATTTTGATAAGGCTTCAGCCATTGCGCGGTCGCTGGGGATCAAAATTGAGAAGAGCTGGGGCCTCGGCCGTCTGGTAACGGAAATCTTTGAAGAGACGGCGGAAAGCCATCTGATCCAGCCGACCTTTATCACCGAGTATCCGGCTGAAGTTTCGCCGCTGGCGCGTCGTAACGACCAGAACCCGGAAATCACCGATCGCTTTGAGTTCTTTATCGGCGGGCGTGAAATCGGCAACGGCTTCTCCGAGCTGAATGATGCACAGGATCAGGCAGAGCGTTTCCTGCAGCAGGTTAACGCCAAGGATGCGGGTGACGATGAAGCCATGTTCTATGACGAAGATTACGTCACCGCGCTGGAGCACGGCCTGCCGCCAACGGCCGGGCTGGGGATTGGTATTGACCGTATGGTGATGCTGTTTACTAACAGCCACACCATCCGCGACGTCATTCTGTTCCCTGCGCTGCGCCCCAGCGGCAAGTAAGCGCTTAACGAACCACCGTCCCGGGATGTAAGGCCACCGGGACGGACGGTCAGCCAGAGTAAAGGGACGAAGCGATTCGTCCCTTTTTCATTGGCCCGCGCCAAACGCTATCGACGATCAGGATTTAACGGCCTGATTTAACCAGTCCTTAAAGCGGGCATAGGGAATATAGAGCGAAACGTCTTTGTACAGCGCCTTACCGGTTTTCAGGTCATTGATGCGGTCTGAATAGCCGACGATAACGCCCGCCACCGAGTCATCGGCGGCATTATAGACTGCCCCGCCTGACATACCCTTCACCACGCCTGCATCAGACGCGACCACCACGCAGCTGACTTTGTTCCACTCATTTTTCAGGCCGGTATTGACCAGGTTGGTGCCGGTCGATGCCACCGGCATGGCGGAGATAAAGCTGTAGCCGTAGAGGTTAATTTTGTCGCCAATGTGGCCATTACGGAAGTGGGGCGGATGAAAATCGGCGTTCTTATGGTACACCACCGCCAGGTCACATTCAGGATGGTAAGCCTTCACCCGGTACAGGGAGTATTTCGCCACGTGCGCGGCGGTCAGGCTGTATTCAGACGTGAGCGGTATTGTGGTGCCGAGCGTACCCACCCCTAAGACGGTCGGGATCCCGGTAACGGTCATATCCACCCGTTTTTCAGCCTCGCTACTGTACTCATACTTTCCGACGGAACATCCGCACAGCAGCAGGGTGAGCAGGCAAATAGCACGTTGCATCTTATTTCCTCGGCAATGAATCGATCAAGCACAGCACTGGGATGCCCGTTGGAACCGTTATCGAGGTATCGGCTTTTACACGCAAAGCTTTAACTATTTCACTTATTGCCCAGACTACTGTTTATCTGACTTAAGGCAAATTTAAGTTGCACCTGGAGGGGAAAACTAAGATCAATCCTGGAGAGACCCGGCTGACGGGCGGGTTATCCCTGGCGGGTGATGCTGCGCGTGATGAATTAGAGCCAGTCTTCCGCGCGAAGTCCTGATACGCGAGAGAATTCACGCATAGTGTTGGTCACGATGACCAGGCCCTGGCTGCGGGCGTGCCCCGCAATCATCTGGTCGTATGGACCAATCGGTTGGCCTGCTCGGCCCGTATTTGCCCGGTATGCATAGCGGCATGACTGTCATAATTCAGCACGTACAGCCGGGCGATAAAACCCTCAATAACCGCCAGATTACGCTCGGGCTGGCTGCTTTTCTCTGCGCCGTAGATAAGCTCCATCAGCGTTATGGTACTGATACATAGCTGCTGATGATGGCGGTTAAACTTTTCCCGAACGCCCTCCGGTTTATTTTTGATGGTAAAAATACAGATGTTGGTGTCCAGCATATACTTGAGCATCAGAAGCTTTCCCGTTCCTGTGAACCTGACTGTTCGCGTGAAGACATAAAATCAGCGGTAACGGATTCGCCCTCAAACCATGTGTCCCAGGATTCACCTACGGGAGTAATAATCCGGGTTCTGCCGATGGCGATAACATCGACATGCTTAATGTCATCAGGCAATGCGACAGTTTTAGGTAATCGAACGGCCTGACTGCGGTTAGTTAAAAATACGGTGGTTTTCATTTTGACCTCACTCAGGGATATACATGATGTGTATACAGCCTGCCATAGCGGACGTATATGCCAATGGGATATATAGTTCACATTCGCGCTACCGCCTGTCGCATCGCCACTTTTGCTTTTTGAGCAACAGATTATTGCCTCATATGGGCTATAAGTTGCTCCTGAGCTATGCTGTAATTACTTCTATGACGCAGATCAAACTTTTAACCCCTGTTTGCGGTTATCTGCCTCTTCGCGCGTCCTTTTCCTGCCGTTTATGGCGGGTTCATTTACTTCCCGGGAGTCCTATTCATGCCTGTTTCATTACTGGCGCTGGCGCTAAGTGCGTTCGCCATCGGCACCACCGAGTTTGTTATCATGGGGCTGCTACCCGATGTTGCAGGCGACCTGCATGTCTCTCTCCCTTCTGCGGGCTGGCTGATCAGCGGCTATGCGCTGGGCGTGGCGATTGGCGCACCGATTATGGCGCTGCTCACCGCTAAGCTTCCGCGTAAGCTTACGCTTATTCTGCTGATGTCGATTTTTATCGTCGGCAACGTGCTGTGTGCGCTGGCCTGGAACTATAACCTGCTGATGATGGCGCGAATTGTAACGGCGCTGTGCCACGGCGCTTTCTTTGGCATCGGTGCCGTCGTGGCGGCCAGTCTGGTTGCACCCGCCCGTCAGGCCTCGGCGGTGGCGCTGATGTTCACCGGCCTGACGCTGGCTAACGTGCTGGGCGTGCCGGTGGGAACCTGGTTTGGCCAGCTGTTTGGCTGGCGCGCCACCTTCTGGGGCGTAGGGGTGATTGGGATCCTGGCGTTTATCGCGCTGATTATCAGCCTGCCCAACAACCGCAATGAGAAGCCGGTCGATCTTGCCAGTGAAATCGGCGCGCTGGCGAACGGTAAACTGTGGCTGTCACTGCTGATGACGGTCTTTTTCGCCGCCGCGATGTTTGCGCTGTTCAGCTATATCGCGCCGCTGCTGCTACAGGTTACTGGTCTCAGTGATAAAGGCATCAGCTGGACGCTGTTTCTCATCGGTGCCGGCCTGACCGTCGGTAATATCCTCGGCGGCAGGCTGGCAGACTGGAAGGTGTCGTTCAGTCTGATCCTGAGCTTTGCGCTAATCGCCCTGTTTTCACTCGCCTTTAGCTGGACCAGCCATGCGCTGTGGCTGGCTGAAATCACCCTGTTCCTCTGGGCGATGGCGACCTTTGCGACCGTGCCGGGACTGCAAATCAACGTGGTCCGCCACGGGAAGGAAGCACCCAACCTGGTCTCTACCCTGAACATTTCGGCATTTAATATCGGCAACGCGTTTGGTGCCTGGGCCGGTGGGGCGGTTATTGCGGGCGGCTATGGTCTGACCCGCGTACCGGTCGCCGCAGCGGTACTGGCCGCCGGGGGCCTGGTCGTCTGCCTGCTCACCTTCCGTCGCTCACGCGGCCAGACTCAGGCTGCACGGGCCTGACGTGGGATAAGCAGACGCAGGCCGGGGCACTGACAGCGCGTTGCAATCGGGCGCGTTTACCTGCGCCTGGCATTGTTCTCCGCCGGAACAAACCGCGTCTGGTTAATCCAGCATCGCGCTCAGGCGCTGGTGAAACGGGCCGATCTGCTGCCGGAGATGGTCGCTAAAGGCTTCGACCAGCGCCGATGAGGGGCGATGCCGTGGCCGCACCAGGCTGACCGTGAAAGGGACGTTAATACTGAAACGTCGAATAACCACACCGCTGTCGGCGTAATCCAGCGCCGTCAGTGGATTCACCACCGAAATCCCCACCCCAGCCCGCACCATGGCACACACCGACGCGGCGCTATGCGTCTCCATTACCATCCTGCGTTTCACGTTGTGCCCGCTAAAGAGATCGTCCAGCAGCTGTCGGTAACTGTCCGTCCGTGACAGGCTGATGTAGCTGTGTCCCTCGAAATCCTGCGGCGTCAGGCAGGTTTTTTGGGCCAGCATATGTCCCTCCGGCAGTACGCACACTTCATTACCGGTAAACAGCTCGGTACGCTCAGTGCCCGCCGGAACCTGGCTGGTTTCCGTCAGGCCCAGATCGTAACGCTGGGCCGAAAGCCACTCTTCCAGCAGCGGTGACTCCTGCGAAATAATGTTCAGGCTGACATCGGGAAACCGCTGTAAAAAGGGCTGGCAGAGCAGCGGCAGCAGCGACTGTGCAAACACCGGCAGGCAGGCGACAGAGAGTTCACCCTGGCGAAACTGACGCAGCCCCTCGGCGGCGCTGATAATCCGGTCCAGCCCGTACCAGGATCGCTGCACCTCCTCAAACAATTTCAACCCCTGCACGGTCGGCTGTAATCGACCGCGCACCCGGTCAAACAGTTTCAGGCCACTGAGCTTTTCCAGCCTCGCCAGCTCGCGGCTGACCGTCGGCTGCGAGGTATGCAGCATCGCAGCCGCCTCGGTGAGGTTGCTGGTGGTTACCACCGCATGAAATATTTCGATATGACGCAGGGTTATCGCTGCCATGGGTACTTATGCTCTGTCGGACAAAGCCATATCATGGATGAATAGATCAGGATAAAACAGATATTTTTACCCTTCATCTACCACTGACATGATTGATAAGCCCCCACTGAGGCGCTGAGAATAACGGTTAATGCAGTTTCGATGGCGAATCCCACCCGTAGTCTTTTGTTAAAACGGAAACGATGGCGTTTAAATTAAATATTAAAAAACGCCATGTAATAGAGAGTGACTTAGCGCCAGACAGGATAGTGAGGGTTGTTTACAGGCCCCCAGGGGCTGCCATTATTTATATAATCAATTATAACATTAGTGGGTATGGTGATCGTTTGTTTCGAGCCATCATATAGCACCCCCCCAAAGTATCCACCAGCAGAGGAGCCGTACAGGCCACCGTTGGGTATCCTTGATGCATTACCTGCGAGTCCTCCGATGATACTTCCTGCCATCTGGGCTAAGTCTCTTCCAGAATCAGCACCGGAAATTGATTTAAGTTCTTCGTTGTGTATTTGTCTCATCTATTTGATCTCCTTTTTAAAAAAAAAGTAATTTAAAGCGATAAAAATTACCGAGCCTATGGCAGAAAGAATAAGTTTTCGGGCTATATTCTCGACGTATCCATAATGGAGAAAACCGAATAAAACTTGTAATAATGAGAAAAAAATAAAATAGAAGGTGAACGATAAAGCTACTTTTCTTTTCATTTTAAAAATCAACCCTGTGATTACGCTTTATTATTAGCGTATGAAAAACTTAAGGTCAATATGGTTATTAAAACAGCGTTATTTTTTCGATTTATTCAGCTATTGGTTTTGACCCTGAATGGGTTCGCCCCTGACCGCATGAAATATTTCGATATGACGCAGGGTTATCGCTGCCATGGGTACTTATGCTCTGTCGGACAAAGCCATATCATGGATGAATAGATCAGGATAAAACAGATATTTTTCACCCTGCCTGTGCTGTGGCGTAATAGCTTTAACCCGCTAAGGAGAAACAGAATGCCGCTACAGCTTGATAACACCGAAACAGCCCTTAACCGTACTCATTTACTCCCGCTGGTTCGTCAGACTGGCGGCCCCGTCTGGGTGTATGACGCCAGCGTCATCCACCAGCGTATCAGCCAGCTGCAGCAGTTTGACGTGGTGCGTTTTGCGCAAAAGGCCTGCTCAAATATTCATATCCTGCGGCTGATGCGCGCGGCAGGCGTAAAGGTGGATTCCGTCTCGCTGGGCGAGATCGAACGTGCGCTGGCGGCGGGGTTCCAGCCCGGCGGCGATGATATCGTCTTTACCGCTGACGTGATTGATCGGCCCACGCTGGCGCGCCTTGCCGCGCTGAAAATCCCGGTCAACGCAGGCTCGGTGGATATGCTGCACCAGCTCGGGCAGGTTTCACCGGGTCATTCCGTCTGGCTGCGCATCAATCCGGGCTTCGGTCACGGACACAGTCAAAAAACCAATACCGGCGGTGAAAACAGCAAGCACGGCATCTGGCATAGCGATCTGGCACTGGCGCTTGAGGCGATTCAGCGCTATCAGCTGAAGCTGGTGGGGATCCATATGCATATTGGATCGGGCGTCGACTATGGTCATCTGGAACAGGTATGCGATGCCATGGTCAGCCAGGTTATCGAATTCGGTCAGGATTTGCAGGCAATCTCAGCCGGAGGCGGCCTGTCCGTACCTTATCACTATGGTGAAGAGGCGATTAATACTGACCACTATTTCGGCCTGTGGGATGCCGCTCGTCAGCGCGTTGCTGAGCACCTGGGGCATGCGGTTGAACTGGAGATTGAGCCGGGCCGGTTTCTGGTCGCCGAGTCGGGCGTACTGGTCTCGCAGGTCCGCGCCGTCAAGCAGATGGGGAGCCGCCATTTTGTGCTGGTCGATGCCGGTTTTAATGACCTGATGCGTCCCGCCATGTACGGCAGCTATCATCATATTTCCGTCATTGCGGCCGATGGCCGTGACCTGCACGAAGAGAAGACCCTCGAGAGCGTGGTGGCCGGGCCGCTGTGTGAGTCTGGCGATGTGTTCACCCAGCAGGAAGGCGGCATGGTGGAAACCCGTGCGCTGCCTGAGGTTAAGGTGGGGGACTATCTGGTATTCCACGATACCGGTGCGTATGGCGCCTCAATGTCCTCTAACTATAACAGCCGCCCGCTGCTGCCAGAATTCCTGTTTGAGAACGGCCAGCCGCGGCAGATCCGCCGCGCGCAGACCATCCAGGAGCTGATCGCGCTGGAGCAGTAACTCAGAGGGGGCTGTTTCCCCCTCCCTTTGCCCGATGCATCTTTAGCCAGCACGCCCGAATTTCTTATACTGCCACGCCTGCCAGCTCCTTTCTCAACAGTACCAGCTCCTCCGCCAAATCGCGGCACAGCATGGCATTCATCAGATGATCCTGCGCGTGAACGAGGATCAGCGTGACCGGCACCTTACCGCAGCCCTCATCGGCGCCAATCAGCTGGGTCTGGATATGGTGTGCCTGCTTCGACGCCGCCAGCGAAGCTGCCAGCGCGTCATCGGCCTGATGCCAGTCGCGCTTGCGGGCGAACTGTATTGCACTCATCGCATGGGATCGCGCCTCGCCCGCATTGATCAACAGCTCCATCATCGTCTGTTCGAAATCCATCACTGCCTCCGTTTATTGGTATGCCAAAAAGCGTGATTACATACTATCGGAATGCCAATAAGCGCTTCTGAGAAGCCAGTCACAGAAACTTAAGGGCATTTTGCTAGTTTTGGTATGCCACGAGAACGGAATTTCGTCAGTGAAAAAAAATTGGGATGCCTGACCACTTACTTCTGAGGTACGACGCATGTCTTTACAGGATCGGCTTATCGACTCACTGGGGAGTTTCGCCACCCGTTTTAACAGCTATCGCTACATCATGGCGATCAAGGCCTCGTTTATCACCCTGATGCCCGTCATTATCGTTGGCGCATTTTCAGTGCTGATCTCCAATATGGTTCTGGATGGCAAAAATGGGCTGGCCAGCTTTCAGGCGCTGGCTTTCCTGGCCGATCTGAAACCGATAACGACCAGCATCAATTACGCCACGCTCAGCTTCCTGAATATTGGCGCGGTATTTCTGATCGGTATTGAGTTAGGCAAAATCAACGGCATCAAAACCCTTTTCCCCGGCCTGCTGGCGATTATCTGCTTTATTGCCGTCACGCCCACCACGCTATCCATGTTGGTTGAGGGGCAAATGCACGTGGTGACCGACGTGCTCGCCAAACAATTTTCGGACACTAAAAGCCTGTTCCTCGGCATGTTTATCGCCATCCTTTCCGTTGAAATCTATTGTCGACTGGAAAATATCGACCGGCTAAAGATAAAAATGCCGGATACCGTTCCCCCCAACGTGGCGGCTTCGTTTTCCGCCCTGATACCGGCCATTATCACCGTCTCCGCCGTGGCGACCTTTGGCTTTATCTTCCACTCGGTGACCGGCATGTATCTCTACGACGCCGTTTATAAGGTCGTGCAGGAGCCGCTGGAATCGGTGGTGCAAAGCCTGTGGGGCATTCTGCTGCTGATGTTTGTGGCTCAGCTGTTCTGGGTGATCGGCATTCACGGTAATCAGATGGTTAAGCCTATCCGTGAACCGCTGCTGCTGGGGGCTATTCTGGTCAATATGAATGCCTTTGAGCAGGGCAAAGAGGTGCCAAATATCATCACCATGCCGTTCTGGGATGTCTATATGAGCATCGGCGGATCCGGCCTGACCATCGGCCTGCTTAGCGCGGTGATGCTTGCCACCCGGCGAAAAGAGATGCGCGAAATCGCCAAGCTCTCATTTGGGCCAGGGCTGTTTAACATCAATGAGCCGGTCATCTTCGGTATGCCCATCATGCTGAATCCGATCCTCGCTATCCCTTTTATTATCACGCCGCTTATCACCGGCTCGATTGGCTACTTTGCGACGGCTTTGGGCTTTGCCGGGAAGGCGGTGGTGATGGTGCCCTGGACCACGCCGCCAATTATCAACGCCTGGCTCTCTACCGCCGGATCCATGGGCGCGGTGGTGACCCAGATACTCTGCATCGCCGTATCGGTACTGGTCTATCTGCCCTTTGTAAGAATCGCTGCGCGCCGCGCCGAAGCGGCGGAATCAGCGCTGATGACGGCTGAACAGCGCTAACCTGAGGAGAAAAAATGAGCAACGTTATCGTCACGCTGCCGGACGACTTTATTCTGGGGGCCGCCGCCTCTGCATGGCAGACCGAGGGCTGGAGCGGCAAAAAAGCCGGGCAGGATTCATACCTGGACGCCTGGTATAAAAATGACCGCCACGTCTGGCACAACGGCTACGGGCCAGCGGTCGCGACGGATTTCATCAACCGCTATAAAGAAGATGTCGCACTGATGAAGGCCGCCGGACTGACCCACTATCGTACCTCGATCAACTGGTCCCGCTTTCTCACCGATTATGAGAATGCCGTCGTCGATGAAGAGTATGCGGCATACTACGACAGCCTGATCAATGAAATGCAGGCGCAGGGGATCGAGGTCATGCTCTGCCTTGAGCATTACGAACTGCCCGCCGTACTGATGGAAAAATATGGCGGCTGGGGAGCGAAGCAGGTGGTGGAGCTTTACCTGCGCTATGCCGGAAAGGTCTTTGAGCGCTATGCCGAAAAGGTTACGCGCTGGTTCACCTTTAATGAGCCGATTGTGGTGCAAACCCGCGTCTACCTTGATGCCATTCGCTGGCCCTACGAGCAAAACACCGCGAAATGGATGCAGTGGAATCACCATAAAAACCTGGCGACCGCCAAAGTGGTAAAGCTCTTCAGGGAAAAGGGCTATCGGGGCACGGTAGGCACTATCCTCAATCCGGAGGTGACCTACCCGCGCTCCAGCGCGCCACATGACGTCCTGGCGGCTGAACGCTACGATCTGTTTTATAACCGGGTATTCCTCGATCCGGCCATCCTGGGGGCATATCCCGCCGAATTGATCGCGCTGCTGGCGAAGCATCAGGTCCGCTGGGATTACACCCCGGCTGAGCTACAGCTGATCGCAGAAAACCGCGTCGATGAGGTGGGGATCAATCTCTACTATCCGCACCGCGTGAAAGCCCCTTCGCGCGCCTGGCATCCTGAAACGCCGTTTCACCCGGCCTTTTACTACGAGCACTTCGAGCTGCCGGGCCGCCGCATGAATAAATCCCGCGGCTGGGAGATTCAGCCGCGCATCATTTATGACATGGCGATGAGGATAAAAAATGAGTACGGCAACATTCCCTGGTTCGTGGCCGAAAGCGGAATGGGCATAGAAAATGAAGTGCAGTTCAAAAATGCGGACGGCGAAATCCAGGATGATTACCGAATTGAATTTATCACCGGGCATCTTTACCAAACGCTAAAAGCGCGGGCAGAGGGGGCAAACTGCCAGGGCTATATGCTGTGGGCGTTTACCGACAATGTTTCACCGATGAATGCCTTTAAAAATCGCTACGGCCTGATTGAGATTGATCTTGAGGATAATCGCGCTCGCCGGATGAAAAAATCGGCCCACTGGTATCGACGCCTGCGCGATTCACGCCAGCTGGTAGTCAACCTTGATGATGAAATGAAATAGGGGAGCTAAATGAAACGTATCCTACTGGCCTGCGCGGCAGGTATGTCCACCTCAATGGTGGTGACCCGGATGGAAAAAGAGGCGACGACGCGGGGGCTGGAATACTGCATCTATGCCATTCCTGAACAGAACTTGCGTGACGAACTGGAAAGCTGCGGCAGCGAGGTAGCGGTAGTACTGCTTGGCCCCCAGGTGCGCTTTAAGCTGGAAGAGAACCGCAAGCTCACCGACAGCTATCAAATCCCGATTGCGGTGATTGATTCCGTCGCCTACGGCACGCTTAACGGCGCAAAAGTACTCGATCAGGCGCTGGCTTTGGTAAACTAGTCCGATTAACTCGTCGATGGCGGGTCTTCTGTCCTCCGGTGGAGCACAGAAGACCCGCGCTGCGGAACTGGACGGCGGGATTACCATGATCGTTAATGCGTTAAGGGTGAATGAGTGGAAAAGGGCGTGCCGGGGCAAGAAAAGAAACAGTATCAGGAAATTGGGCAGCATCTGCGTCAGCAAATTATAGAGGGTGAGTATGCCGTCGGTTCGCGGCTGCCGCCTGAACGTCATATCGCAGAAACCTGGGGCGTCAGCCGCACCATCGTGCGCGAAGCGCTACTGATGCTGGAACTGGAAGGCACGGTGGATATTCGGCAAAGCTCGGGCGTGTATGTGATGCGTATTCCTTCGCAAAGCAGCGATGAAGAGGAGGCATTTTTCCGCAGTGACGTCGGGCCGTTTGAAATGCTCCAGGCGCGCCAGCTGCTTGAAAGCAATATTGCCGCCTTTGCCGCTAAGATGGCGACTAAAGCGGACATCGAAAATCTTAAACGCATTCTGGAGCAGGAGCAGAAGGCGATTGCGGTGAACGATACCAGTCAGGACAACGACAAGGTGTTTCACCTGCTGCTGGCGGGGGCGACGCAGAATCAGATGCTGCTGGATACCGTGACCAGTATCTGGCGCCATCATGAAAACAGCCCGCTGTGGTCGCAGCTGCGCAGCCATATTGAAACGCGCAGCTACCGGCTGAAGTGGCTGGGTGACCACCAGACCATTCTGGCCGCGCTGCGGCGGCGCGACGTAATGGGGGCCTGGCAGGCCATGTGGCAGCACCTGGAAAACGTCAAACATTCCCTGCTCGAACTCTCAGACGCGGATGCGCCAGACTTCGACGGCTATCTGTTTGAATCCGTGCCGATTTTCCAGGGAAAGCTGGTGTAGCTCCCGGGCGGCGGTAATATCACTCGCTTCAGACGGGCGAGCCCACCGAATGCCGACGGACCAGCGTCGGGCTGAACAAATTGGTGACCTCCGGCAGCGGCTGCTTGTTAGCCAGCGCTAACGCCAGCGCGGCCGCCTGCTGGGCCATGGTAACAATCGGATAGCGTACCGTGGTCAGGCGGGGCCGGACATAGCGGGAAACCAGCACGTCATCAAAGCCAATCAGGGACATCTCTTCCGGCACCCGCACGCTATTATCACTTAGCACCGCCAGCGCGCCCGCCGCCATCGAATCGTTATAGCAGGCCACGGCGGTAAAGGGCTTACCGCGCCCAAGCAGTTCGGTCATCGCCTGTTCGCCGCCAATCTCATCGGGTTCCCCCAGCGCGACCAGCCGATCGTTGCACGGAAGATGATGCTCTTTCAGCGCATCGTAATAGCCCTGTAAGCGGTCCTCCGAATCCGAGATTGGGTGCGTTGAACAGAGATAGGCGATGTTCTGGTGGCCCTGATGGATCAGATGACGGGTCGCCAGCCAGGAGCCATAGCGGTCGTCGAGGGCAATACAGCGCTGTTCAAAGCCGGGCAGGGCGCGGTTAATCAGCACCATACCGGGAATTTGCTGCATCAGCGGGATCAGTTCATCGTCCGCAATCTTCTTGGCATGGACAACTAATGCCCCGCAGCGGTGGCGGATTAGCTGTTCAATCGCCTGTCGCTCTTTCTGCTCATTATGGTAACCGTTACCAATCAGCAAAAAGTTGCCGGTATCGTAGGCGACTTCCTCTACCGCTTTTACCATCGCGCCGAAAAATGGGTCCGATACATCCCCGACAACCAGCCCCATGGTTTCCGTCGACTGCTGGGCCAGCGCGCGTGCGTTGGCGTTGGGATGGTACTGGAGCTGAGCCATGGCGCTGTTTACCGCCTGGCGGGAGTGCTCACTGGCTTTAGGTGAATGGTTGATCACGCGGGAAACCGTAGCGACGGAAACGCCCGCAAGTCTGGCAACATCCTTTATGGTAGCCATAGGTTCTGGGCCTTCCTGGGTAAGCGGTTACATTGCCCTAAGTGTTGCGGAAATCCCCAGTAACTTCAAGCACACAGAATGCCAGCGCCGTCGCAAAGCAGAGTAAATTCTGCGGGTGGAGAGATCCGCTGGTCAGACAGCGAGATGCCATCGGGCAGAATTTACCCTTGTGATAAATTGTCCATCTCAAAAGCGCAATAGCGTGAAAAAATGCTACCCTGACTTTCCATAAAAAACGCCTGCCGGACCTGATATGACCCTAAAAAAAGTGCCGCACCTCGCCCACTGGGGCGCCTTTAACGCCGTCGTGGAAGCGGGGAAACTGCTGCGCTGCGAACCCTTTTTTGCTGACCAGGACCCGTCGCCCATGCTTAACAGCATTCCGGAGCTGGTCTATTCCGATAAGCGTATTCGTCGGCCAATGGTGCGCCGTTCGTGGCTCCGCTCGCGTGAAAACAGTGACCGGACGCTGCGCGGGCGTGAAGACTTCGTTGAAGTTGACTGGGACACCGCGCTTGACCTGGTGGCGGAAGAGAACCGTCGGGTACGCGATCGCTACGGCGCAGAGGGCATTTTTACCGGATCTTACGGCTGGTCATCGGCAGGGCGGGTCAACCATGCCCGCACGCTGATCCGTCGCTTCTACTTTACCGGCGGCGGCGGTATTGACCAACTGGGCAACTACAGCTGGGGTGCGGCGCAGTTCTTTCTGCCCTATGTGATCGGCACCTATATGCCGCTGACCGGGCGGGTTACCGACTGGCCGAGCGTTGTTGAACATTGTGAAATATTTATCGCCTTTGGTGGTCTGGCGCTGAAAAACGGCCAGGTCGCGTCCGGCGGGGCAGGGCAGCACAGCCTCAAACCCGCGCTGCTGGCGCTGGCGGCCAAAGGCACGACGGTTATCAATATCAGCCCGATGCGCGATGACTGCCCGGCGTTCGTCAACGCCGAATGGATCCCTATCCGCCCCAATACCGATGTGGCGCTGATGCTGGCCCTTGGTTTTGAAATCGAACGGCTCAACGCCGTGGATACGGCGTTCCTGCACTCCCACTGCGTGGGGTATCCGCAGCTACGCCGTTATCTGCTGGGGGAGAGCGACGGTACGCCGAAAACGCCGCAGTGGGCCAGTGAGATAACCGGGATCCCCGCAGAGCGCATTCAGCAGCTGGCTAAACAGCTCACAGGCAAACGCAGCTTTATCACCTGTTCCTATTCGGTTCAGCGTGCGCACCGCGGCGAACAGCCCTACTGGATGATGATCGCGCTCTCCTCCATGCTCGGCCAGCCTGGCCTGCCGGGAGCCGGTTTCTCATTTGGTCATGGCTCAATGAACAGCGTCGGTAACCCACGTATAGAAGGACCCGCACCGCTGATGTCTACCGGGATTAACCCGGTCGCCGACCGGTCAATCCCCGTTGCGCGTATCAGCGATATGCTGCTGCATCCCGGTGAACCCTATCGGTTTCAGGGCGAAACGCACACCTATCCGGATATTCATCTGGTTCACTGGGCGGGCGGCAACCCTTTTCATCACCACCAGCAGCTAAACCGGCTGGTGGCTGGCTGGCAGCGGCCCGATACGGTCATCGTACAGGACATTGTCTGGACGCCGGCGGCCCGGATGGCAGATATTGTGCTGCCGGTTACCACCTCTCTCGAGCGTAACGATATCGGCGGTTCCTCCCGCGATCGCTTTGTGCTGGCGATGCACCAGGCCATTAAACCGCAGCATCAGGCCCGTAACGATTTTGATATTTTTGCCGATCTCGCCGAGCGGCTGGGCTATCGCGCGGCCTTTACCGAAAACCGCAATGAAGCGCAGTGGATAGCCCATCTTTACCAGCAGTGTGCCGTCGCCCACCAGCGCAAAGGCGTTCACTGGCCGGAATTCCAGACCTTCTGGGAGCAGGGCTACGTCGAAGTACCCGCAGGGGAGAAGCCCTTCGTCTTTATGGAAGCGTTTCGTGATGACCCGCAGGCCAGTCCGATTAAAACCGCCAGCGGCAAAATTGAGTTGTTCAGCGAGACGATTGCCGGTTATCAGCTGGACGACTTTGCTCCGCATCCTGAATGGCGGCCGCCGGAAGAGTGGCTGGGTGCAGAGATCGGTCAGCGTTTCCCCCTGCATATGATCTCTGTTCAGCCCGCCGATCGTCTCCATAGCCAAATGGATGCCACGCCGTCGGTGCAGGCGAACAAAACGGCCGGGCATGAAACGCTGTGGATGCACCCTGAAGATGCTGCCGCGCGCGGCATCGTCGATGGCGACGTCATTGACGTGAGTAACGATCGCGGCAGAATGCTGGCTGGAGTCAGGCTGACTGAGGGCGTCAGCCGCAGCGTGGTGCTGATCGCGACCGGCGCCTGGTTTGATCCGGGTTTTGGCAAAGCCTGGCAGCCGTACGACCGTGCGGGAAATCCAAATGTTTTGACGCTGGACATCGGAACCTCATCCCTGACCCAGGGGCCTAATGCGATGAGCTGTCTGGTGGAGATCCGTCTGGCGAAAGATTGCAAAACAGCCTAAGAAACTCATGGCTGGTTACATTTTGCGGGTAACTGTTGCGAATGCTGGCTGGCGGCGGGCGCGGCCAGCTTGGTACAGTTTATATCCCAGAGGTATTGATGGGTGAACATCAAAGTTTTCATGCTTTCCTTTCACCAACCTGCGCAGATGCGCAGGTTTTTTTTCGCGCCAATCACGATCTGAAACACAGTTTCCCTGTTATCTCCCCGGCATTTTTTGTATAACTCCCAGCCAGTTGCCCAGCAGAAATCAGCAGAAAATTCATGTCCCGCTTAAAAAAAACACTGGCTAAAGACCTGGCTAAAACGCCGTTTCATCCTCTTCGCTTTCGTATAATTTGCCTTGGCGTGCTTGGCTGCCTGGTGCTGCTGCTGGCGTGGGTCGGTGATTTGCAGCTCATTAATCATCCGATGCTGGAAAAGCAGGCGGATGAACGCTCGCTGCGTACCGTTGCTATTCCCACCAACCGGGGAACGCTGCTGGATCGTAACGGCGAGGCGCTGGCGCTGAGCGTGCCTTCGCGCGATATTATTGCCGACCCGCAGCGCGTGCTGGAAGCGCATCCCGATTTCACCAGCGCCAAATGGGAATATCTCTCCAACGCGCTCGGTCAGCGGCCAGAACAGATAGCCCAGCAGATTAATGCCAATCCCAACCGGCGCTTTCTTTATCTGGGGCATAAAATTGAGCTGGGTATTGCCCGGGACATCGCGAAACTGCATCTGACCGGCATCTCTACCGTCTATAACGACAGCCGTTTTTATCCTATGAGCGATGCCACGGCACCGCTGCTTGGCATTGTTGGCGCGGACAACAGCGGGCTGACCGGACTGGAAAAAGGCTTTAATAAAGTGCTCCAGGGGACGGCGGGCAGCGAGAAATATCGTCAGGACGCCCACGGCAATATCGTGGCGATGATCAACTATGAGCCACCCCGCCAGCCGCCAACGGTTCAGCTCAGCATCGATAAATTCGATCAATACACGCTCTATACGCGTCTTCGCGACGGCGTGCTGCTTAATAAGGCGGATTCCGGGGCGGCGGTGCTGATCAAAGTGGACACCGGTGAAATCCTCGGGATGGCCTCCTATCCGTCATTCAACCCCAATAATTTTGTTGATGTGTCACCTAATCAGATGCGCAATACCGCCATCAATGACAGTTATGAACCCGGCTCGACCGTTAAGCCGCTGGTGGTGATGGAAGGGCTGATACGTAAGCTGGTCAGGCCCGATTCGGTGCTGGATACCACGCCTTATCGCGTTAACGGTCACCTGATACGCGACGTGGGGCACTGGCCGCGTCTTACCATGACCGGCATCCTGCAGAAATCGAGTGATATCGGCGTATCCCATATTGCTCTGGCAATGCCTGCTGAAGTGCTGGTTAACACCTTCAGCTCCTTTGGGCTGGGGAAACCAACCGATCTGGGGCTGACCGGGGAGAGCGTGGGCTATTTCCCACGGCACCGCGAACGCTGGGCGGATATTGAACGGGCAACCTTTTCATTCGGCTACGGCCTGCGCGTCACGCCGTTACAGATCGCCCGTGAGTACGCCACGCTCGGATCCTTTGGTATCTACCGGCCTCTTTCCATCACTAAAGTGACGCCGCCGGTAATGGGTACGCGCGTGGCCGACGAGGATACGGTGCGTTCGGTAGTGCATATGATGGAGAGTGATGCGCTGCCGGGCGGAAGCGGGGTACGTGCCGCCGTGCCGGGCTATCGTCTGGCAATCAAAACCGGTACGGCAGAGAAAATGGGGGCCAGCGGCAAATATGACGGCGGCTACATTAACTACACGGCGGGCGTGGCACCGGCCAGCAACCCCCAGGTGGCGCTGGTGATTATGATCAACCACCCGACAGCGGGCGATCACTTTGGTGGGTCGGTTGCTGCCCCGGTATTCGGCAATATTATCGGGCCGGTACTCAAGCATATGAACGTGGCACCGGATGCCCTTTACTCTACACATAGTGGTTAAAGTTCTGCGCCTGGCGACTAAGCCCAGAAAAAAGGATCTCAGAAAGATCCTTTTTTCATTTTCAGAAATTGTTCTCGTTACCAGCGACCGTAAGGGTATTTTTTCCCTTTAATAAACTCCTTTATGTCTTTGTCATATCCATAAGAAAAATCGCTCCTGGTTATACCTTTGCAGATATCTAATTTATCGCCGGATAACGTATACAGAACTGACGGCGTGACGCGATAATTAGGCTCAAAATTTATACCCTGTAGCCAGACGGCTATCTTTCCTTCCGGAGCCAGCCCGATTTGCACTCTGTCGTAATACGCTATATTTCCCTGATAATTCCTGGTCGCGCCTGGCCGGAGCATTTTTTCCAGAACGGGTTTAGGGATCGTCAGGTGGGTCTCATACACCTTTTTATCGATCACCGAGTCCCAGCAAAAAATAATATGCCGGGGAGGACGTTTAACGTGATTCCAGTGCCCTCCGGCAGCACGATCCCTGTCATTCCACTCGCCGATAACACCGGTTAGATCAGACGTTCGGTTCAGCGTGTTAAAGCGATAAATCGTACCGTCAGCGTCCTGAACAACGGCGAACGTTACCAGCGCGGGCAGCGCTTTAGGCGTGAAAAAATCAAAGGTCCACTCTTTTGGGGTATCGTTTTTAGCGGCTGTGGAACGGTCCCCGCCCACACTGTGACAGGCTGTCAGAATCAGCACCGAAAAAAGTCCCACCTTGCGAATTATTTCCATATTTTATGTCCGTCCATATCGTAAACTGTTCGCTGCCAGCGCTCGTCAGGCCGGTTGGTAAAGGTCACCAGCTTCGCCGGTTTGACCGCCCCAGTGACCATTCCCAGACCGTCTCTGACCACACCGTTCCAGTTGGCTGAGCAATGAAGGTACTGCCCCGCCAGCATCTCGATTTCCGGGGTAGTAAAGCCGGTCACTGGCTGACCGCCACGGGCGGCACGGCCCATAAAGATTGCTTTTTCACACAGACTATTGAGTTCTGAACGAAGTCTTAATTCTGCATTTGTCTCCCGAATAGGATCAAATACCACGCCCGCATCCTGAGCCGCATCGAGCATGACCCGCAGCACCACCTTTGACCAGTCGTTACGCGTCGGACGGTCAATAACCGCGGCCGCGCCGCTGCGTTTTTGTAGCGTACCGTAACGGTCGGCGGGCATCCGTGCATCGTGCCAGGTGTCGATATTGATCTCCACCACCTGCAACAGCGGGGCTATCGCCGGCCAGCTATCCATCATCCGGATCTGCTCACCCGCCTGCTGATAAATCCGCGTTTTCGTATCTGACGTGGAAAGGGGGACGGTTTCAAACTGAGGGCGGGTCAGAAAATAGGCTTCGTGCTCGTCGGGATTGTAGCCTCCGCCAATGTCGGAGTGCGCACCGGGCAGGGCCAGCTCCGGCCAGGCAGGTTTTACGCTGTTCAGCGCGAAGTTAAACCGGCATTCGTGCTGTGCGGTGATATGAAAAACCTTCTCCGCCACGCCCGGACGCAGCACGAGATCCACCTCACCGGTATCGGCGCTGTGCGGATTAAGGCCGTTCACCGGGCTGCCGATGGCCGCTACAGTATCAAATATCCCCAGAAAACGGGTTTTACCGCCGGGGGTACCTGAGAACTCAACGCCCTCCAGCCCGGCTTTAATAGCCGCAATGATAGCGCTGTCCTGACTGAATACGCGGTTGGCAAAGTGCCGCGCCGCCGCCGCACCCCGACTGAACCCGAAAATATCAAACTGCAGTTCTTTGATGACGCAGGAACGGGCATCGGCGTGTCTGCTAAAATATCCCTGAATACCGGCAGAGAGTACCGCAACGGCCTTATCGGTTTTCCTGACCACGCCGGTGTCTCCCCGGCCGGTTGCCATCCCGTAACTGCTGTCGCCCGCTCCGTCTTCCGTACCGATCCCCTCAATATAAATGGCGTACTGACCGGCTCCGGTATCGGGTCTTATTTCCGGGTTATACAGCGTATTGAGCCAGTGCACGTTGGTGTAATAGCCGAGATAACTCCCGGCGGCGGTGCCGCTAAATCCCCGGCTCAGCCGGATGCACTGCCCTAACGCAGACTCTGACTCCGCGTCGTTCATCCCAAAATGCTCAGCGGTACAGACGGCCTGACGGTCGCCGCTATTATTGGCATTGTTGCCGGTGCCATCGAAAAATACCCCGATGGTCAGCGTTATTTCACTTTTCTTTTTCTTTGCCACCTGCGCGTGCTGCTCAGGTTCGGCATTTGTCTCACCGTTCATTTGCGCCAGCACAATATGCGCCGGTTCATAAGGGTGCGGCGGCTTTCCAGGGCCGAGCCAGTCCCCGGCGCGGGCGATCAGCCGGTTCGAACCGCGCGGGCAACCACAAATAATCAGTGCCTTATGAAACGCGACAGGAAGCCCGCCATAACGCATTCGGGGATTCCCTTCAGCAATTTTTCCGGGCTTGCCGCAGGCCGGGCAGGGGCCTACCCGGTCGCCCTGGCGCAATAAGGCGGGCATCCCGAACCAGTAGGTGTCCTGCATACTGGCATAGCAAATCGCGCCCGTTGTCGTTCTGTCTCCGTGATGCCCGAGGCCAATATCATCCAGTTCTTCCCGCCACATAAAACCACCTTTTCCTTAAGGGTTATTTTAGGGATGATACCTTAATCAGACGGGCGGATGAATAACGGGCGATTAAACATAACATCCGTTCATTTGCTACACCGCGTCAGACGCCCTCGGCGCGTTTCGGAGATGCAATTGATAGAAAGTAAGAGTTCCTCTTACACACTAAAAAATCGCTTTAAGGACGTCTGATGAATTCTGAGGGTAGGAATCGCCATCAATTCGGCGCCTGATGGAAGACACGTATAAGGCTCTTGTTCGTCAAACGAATACGCCTATCCAGTACAATAAGCAGATTCACCTTACGGATCTAACCCTGGCCGTTAAGTGATGGTCCATGCTTCGGTATATTCCTCATTCCTGAATAATTCTTCCAGTCCTGAGAGCTGTTTCAGTCGTAGTATTTCATCCTGTTCCATGCCCAGTTCACTGGAAATCTTTTCATCATCCCACCCTTTATTGCTCAGGCTAACGACGATTTCTGTCATTCCCTGGACCGAGTTCAACCCGCGAGCACGATTGTGTCGGATAGTGGCTGCCATTCTGTCCTGCAAATGAACGTCACTGATTTTAGCAACGGGGATATAGCCGTGAAGCGATTGCTGGAGTTCAGGCGTTTCCATCCCCAGCCTGAAACGATGTTCACCATCAATAACGATATATTTATTATTTTCCTCATGTACGATCACCGGCTGAGTATAGCCATTACGTAGCAGGCTAACGCGAAGGAGGGTGAATTCATAAGGAGAAATCTTATTCGGGTTGTAGTTATTTAATTCAATATCGCTCATCTTAACCCATTCTACAGAGTCGATCGGATGGTGCTGAAAAGGACTGTGTTTTGATAGCGTTTTCCTGATCTCATTTAAGCTATGGATCCGGTCTTCAAATGAGATGTTGGCAAAATATTTATTGATAAGAAAAGTGATTTTTTCAATATTCATAACAACCTCCAGTTGTCTCTTTTCGCTTTAATCCGTTTGCTGTATGTGGTGTAAGTTGACATTTTGGTCGGGCTGAATGACAGAGTGCGACACCAGTAGTCGTTTTTTAAAATACAGCTACAGATTCTTTTCCATGAGGGGATATCCTTCAGCCCAAGATCGTATTCCTGTTCTTCAGGGATGCTATCGGGAAAGCCTCTTTTTTGGTACCCGCTCAGGTAAAGGAATATTTTGTTGCGATAGTGCTCAGCGGTAGTAGGAGGAAGCGTTTTGATCAGCAGTAATGCAAACTCCTTCCAGCTCAGATTGACGGGCTTTGCAAAATCTTTTTGCGCATAAAATGGCGAGCGTTTTCTGCCATATAATGCCCCAGTGCTGGCACCTTTTACTCGTTTGCTGGCTTTACCCCAGGTGGTGGCATCCACAACCGCGAATAGCCACAGGTTTTGCCGCTGAGCGCCTGCATAAGGCTCGGAAATGTGCATGTTTTTCGGTGAAATACCTGCCTTATACATATGCTCATAAACAGTATTGAAAGGTTTGTTCTCCCTGATGTAATAGAGCCAAATATCCTTTATTTTCCAGTCATATATGGGATAGGCGTAATAGCAGAAACCGAATTTTGAAGCCGTTGTCCACGGTTTATCATCCATGAACCGCATTTTCCTGCCCGAGGTGATAGTTCTGTAGCAGTTAAGCGAGTCTTCGGTACGGTTGCCGTCCAGTAGGGCCGCGGAGGCATTATTTGCAAACCATTTTCCGAACTTTGCCACGAACTCTTCGCAATCCATTCCATAATAATAAAAGGGAAAGAATTTCTCATCAGTAATGGCATCCTGGGGAGGGCACCTGACCCATTCGACAGTTTTATCCCAGGGTAGCCATAGCGGCTGATGTTGAGAAGTGCTATTCAGGGCTGTCATTGGCAGCGCTACCCAATAAAACTTTTCTATAACGTCGGAATAGCATGTTTTCATGCTGGAAACATGTGTGATGGTGTCCGAATACTGGACTTCCCAATCAATGAAAAGAACCGTGAACTTTCGCTTCAGGCGCCGGGCAATATCGGCTGTAAGGTGTAATAATACTGATGAACCTTTACCTCCTGAAAAAGAAAGACATACTGAGGGGAAGGTATTAAATACCCAGTGTATTCTTTCCTCTGTGGCGTTAAAAACGCTCTTCCCTAATGGTATTTTTTTCATCATGTTCCCTGATGAACCGATTAATTAAGATCTATTCATTCTGTGATGAGGTGTAACCAAATGGATGATGATAACAACCAGGCTGTTATATCAGAATGCGTTGGTTACGTATAGACAAAAATGGCTATGCATATAAAGAGTGGTGTAATTAATTACCTTGCCTCATCAGTAACGCTCCAATACTCTTATTTAGGGCGTTATCGAAATAATACGTTAGCTAAGCACGTTACGCTTAGCTAAATTAAATATGGCACCAGCCATTTTAACGCGAGGATCGAATAGTGTTAATGAGTGGTTACAATAGTGGGGTTAAACGAGAAATCTACTGTAATCTTAGCTGCCTCATCACTCTCTTTGAAAAGCCATGCAGGTTCACCCGGTGCTTGTGGGGTTTTAGCAATTTCCGGAGTAAAAGTTAAAGGAAGCACGACGCTACCTTTTCCCGCATTGAGAGGAACAGTGAAAGGCAGTTCTTTTCCCGGTGTAACGGCAGTTCCATTTAGTGATATCAACAAGTTTGCCGTATCCAGCTGGGAGGCAAACGCCCGCTCGTCATTTTTGGCACTGCTTCCCGTTAATTTGATTGTACCCTGTAATGTTTTAGCCGCATTCACAATACTGCTCGACGTACTGGAACAGACAGCTTCGATGCGTGCCGTTCCATTATCCAGCTGTGTTGCATGATTCATGGCTTTCAGGGTGTCAATTTTACCGAGCGTGAAACTGGTACTTTTGAGCTCTTTTTTACAGGTTAGCGTGCCGGCTTTTTCCCATCCTCTAATACTAAGGTTGTAATTGGAGTCTGGTGTGCCATTCAATCCTTTCACCCCATCAAGCTGGAACAGGGTAACGCCCATAGAGGACTGAGAGGTGTCAATATCCCCCTCTTTTTTGAGATAGGCCTGGAAAGACATCGTTTGATGAGCGGTATTTTTGTTAATTGTCCATTGGGTATCTATCTTTCCCTTTGCCGGTGTACTGCTTGGGTCAAATGTCCCCAGATCTTTACCGTTAAAAATTAAACCCATTTTTACACCCTTTGGTAAGGTTTCCTGTCCTCTTTTAGGGTAAGGGTAAACATATACATTTTCTTTTATTTTACTGGTGCAGCTTATATCTCGGGTAAATACCGGTGATTCCCAGACTTTTTCCCCATTCTTCGTTCCCGAAAGGAAGATTAAATTATTAAGTTCGACGGGCTCAGTGATTAGCGAGTTGCTAGTGAGTTTACAGCTTAGAGCCTGTGCATGTTGAATGCTGAAAGTGGCTAAAAAAATTACTGCTATCGTGACCGGGTTTACTATTTTCATACGCACAATTCTACTCCCCTTTGTCGACCCCCTCTCGGGGATCGACATTAATTAATTTACCGTTACCCGTGGTTGTTATGCGTTCAAAAAATCATTAATTGATATTCATAACAAAATCAGCGCGGTAAAAACCAATGTTCACGGGACTGATCTCTCCAATTGCGGCGCCATCCAGCCAGACTGAAATGACATCGCGGCCGGCTTTAGCTGACGCAATCTGAACGGTGTAGACACCCTCCTTTTCAGAGACGTCGCTAAACGTAATGCTGTTCATATCCTTCGACTTGAATACGATTTTTTTCCCGGTAACTGCGTTGTTGTAGATATCAAAGGCTTTTAAAACCAGGCTGATAGTGCCATTACCATTCCCGACCGTCACAGGAACTTCGCTATAGAAGGAAGACTTGTTACTTATCTCGCCGGCAATAAACGTCACTTTAGCCTGGGCAACTGATTTACCCAGTGTGGCGGTCACGTCCCAGGTTCCTGCGGTAGTACTGGTGGCGTTAAAGGGAGCCGTACCCTCTTCGTCGGTATAGACGATAAGGCCAACCTTCAGACTGGTGTCCGTCTCACGGGCGCGCTGAAGTGTCACTTTGCTGTCAGAGGAGAGAGTGACAGCCTGGCCCCCCACCGGGTTGCCATGGGCATCGCGCACGGTCACCACCAGGGTGTCGGTGGCTTTGTCGTTTGCCACGGCATTATCGCCGGTGATCACAAGTGAGCCGATCTGTGCGGTACTGCTGTCTGCGATAAAGGTTGCCACTGCATCAACGGAGGATTCGCCCAGTTTGGCGCTGATCTTCTGCGCTGCTGCAAGGGTGCTGGTAGCAGTAAACGTAACGGTGCCATCCTTACCCGTGGTGACGGCGGGCGCGCTGAGCGCCACGCCTTTATCGGCGGTAAGGGTCACCGTCTGATCTGCCAGCAGGTTGCCGTTTTTATCCGCTACGGTGACCATCAGCGCGGCCATTGCTTTGCCGTCAGCCAGCACGCTATCGGTGGTGACCGTCAGGGCACTAACCCGGGCAGTACTGGCGTCGGCAATAAAGGTCACCGTCGTGCTGCGGGACGATTTACCGAGTGTCGCTTTGACAGAGTAAATCGCCGCGGTGGTGCTGGTGGCGGTAAAGGCGACGGTACCGTCCTTCCCGGTGGTGACTGTGGCAGCGCTGAGGGTGACGCCTTTATCGTCGGTGCTGAGGGTCACCTCCTGATCGGCCAGTCGGTTACCGTTTTTATCTTCTACGGTGACCAGCAGTGCGCCCAACGCTTTGCCGTCGGCCAGCGCGTTATCGGTGGTGACCGTCAGGGCGCTGACCTGGGCAGTGCTGGCATCAGCGATAAAGGTTACCGTGGCTTCGCCGAACGATTCACCGAGGGCGGCTCTGACTTTATACGCGGCAGCAAGGGTGCTGGTAGCGGTAAAGGTGGCGGTGCCGTCCTTACCGGTGATAACGGCGTCAGTGCTGAGCGTGATGCTTTTGTCTTTGGTAGTAAGTGTTACTTTTTGATTCGGCACCAGGTTACCGGTTTTATCCTTAATGGTGACGGTAAGCGCGGCCTTCGCGGTGCCGTCGGCCAGCACGTTATCGGTTGTGACCGTCAGGCCGCTCACCTGGGCGGTCGTAGCATCGGCAATAAAGGTTACCCTGGCGTTGCGGAACGATTCACCGAGAGTGGCTCTGACCTCATATGCCGCGGCGGTGGAGCTGGTGGCGGTAAAGGTGGCGGTGCCATCCTTAGCGGTAGTGACGCTGTCGGTACTGAGCACCACGTCACCAACACGAAGCGTCGCGCCTATACCGGCGGTAAGGTTCACCGTCTGATCCGCCAGCGGGTTGCTGTATTTGTCCTGCACGGTGACGCTGAGTTTAGCTTTGGCGGTGCCGTTGGCCAGCGCATTATCGGTAATGACCGTCAGGGCGCTGACCCGAGCGGTGCTGACGTCGGCGATAAAGGTTACCGTCGCATTTTTGGACGGTTTGCCACCCAGCCCGGCGCCGACGCTGTAAATGGTCGCGATGGTGCTGGTGGCGGTAAAGGTGGCGGTACCCTCCTTCGTGGTGGTGACGGTATCCGCACTAAGCGACAGACCCTGATCGTGAGTGAGGGTCACCTTCTGACCGGCCAGCGGGTTACCGTGCTGGTCCTGCACGGTGACACGCAGGTCAGCTGCCGCCTCGCCATTAGCGACCACGTTATCGGTGGTCACCGTCAGGGCGCTAACTCGCGCGGTACTGGCATCGGCGATAAAAGTCACCATCGTGCTGCGGGACGATTTGCCGAGGGTCGCGCTGACCTCCTGGGTCGCTGCAAGCGTGCTGGTAGCGGTAAAGGTGGCAGTGCCATCTTTCGCGGTGGTGACGCTGGCCGTGCTGAGCGTGACGCCTTCATCTTTGGTGCGGAGAGCCACCTTCTGAGCGGCCAGCGGGTTGCCGTGTTCGTCCTGCACGGTGACGCGCAGGGCGGCTTTGGCCTTACCGTTGGCCAGCACGTTATCGGTGGTGACCGTCAGGGCACTGACCTGAGCGGTGCTGACGTCGGCGATAAAGGTCACGGTCGCACTTTTGGACGTGTTACCGAGGGTCGCGCTGACCTCCTGGGCCGCTGCAAGCGTGCTGGTAGCGGTAAAGGTGGCAGTGCCGTCCTTCGCGGTGGTGACGCTGGCCGTGCTGAGCGTGATGCCTTTATCTTTGGCGGTAAGGGTCACTTTCTGAGCGGCCAGCGGGTTACCGTGCTGGTCCTGTACGGTGACGCGCAGGGCGGCCTGGGCCGTGCCGTTGGCGACCACGTTATCGGTGGTGACCGTCAGGGCACTGACCTGGGCTGTCGTGGCGTCGGCGATAAAGGTCACCATTGCGCTGCGGGACGATTTACCGAGGGTCGCGCTGACCTCCTGGGCCGCGGCAAGGGTGCTGGTGGCGGTAAAGGTGGCGGTACCGTCCTTCGCGGTGGTGACGCTGGCAGCGCTGAGCGTGATGCCGTTATCTTTGGCGCTGAGGGTGACCTTCTGACCGGCCAGCGGGTTACCGTGCTGGTCCTGCACGGTGACGCGCAGGGCGGCCTGGGCCGTGCCGTTGGCGACCACGTTATCGGTGGTCACCGTCAGGGCGCTGACCTGAGCGGTCGTGACATCGCCGATAAAGGTCACGGTAGCATTTTTGGACGATTCCCCCAGCCCGGCGCTGATGCTGTAGGCGGCCGCCGTGGTGCTGGTGGCGGTAAAGGTGGCAGTGCCGTCCTTCGCGGTGGTGACGCTGGCGGCGCTGAGCGTGACGCCTTTATCAGCGGCGGTCAGGGTGACCTTCTGACCGGCCAGCGGGTTGCCGTGCTGGTCCTGTACGGTGACGCGCAGGGCGGCCTGGGCCGTGCCGTTGGCGACCACGTTATCGGTGGTGACCGTCAGGGCACTGACCTGAGCGGTCGTGACATCGCCGATAAAGGTCACCGTGGCGTTTTTGGACGATTTATTCAACCCGGCGCTGACGCTGTAAGCGGCTGCCGTGGTGCTGGTGGCGGTAAAGGTGGCAGTGCCGTCCTTCGCGGTGGTGACGCTGGCGGCGCTGAGCGTGACGCCTTTATCAGCGGCAGTCAGGGTGACCTTCTGACCGGCCAGCGGGTTGCCGTGCTGATCCTGCACGGTGACGCGCAGGGCAGCCCTGGCCGTGCCGTTGGCGACCACGTTATCGGTGGTGACCGTCAGGTCGCTGACCTGAGCGGTCGTGACATCCCCGATAAAGGTCACCGTGGCGGTTTTGGACGAGTTACCGAGGGTCGCGCTGACGGCGTAAGCGGCCGCCGTGGTGCTGGTGGCGGTAAAGGTGGCGGTACCGTCCTTAGCAGTGGTGACGCTGGCCGTGCTGAGCGTGACGCCTTTATCAGCGGCGGTCAGGGTGACCTTCTGACCGGCCAGCAGGTTACCGTGCTGATCCCGAACGGTGACGCGCAGGGCGGCCTGGGCCGTGCCGGTGGCGACCACGTTATCGGTGGTGACCGTCAGGTCGCTGACCTGGGCGGTGCTGACATCGGCGATAAAGGTCACCGTCGTGGTTTTGGACGATTTATCCAGCCCGGCGCTGACGCTGTAGGCGGCCGCCGTGGTGCTGGTGGCGGTAAAGGTGGCAGTGCCGTCCTTCGCGGTGGTGACGCTGGCAGCGCTGAGCGTGATGCCGTTATCTTTGGCGCTGAGGGTGACCTTCTGACCGGCCAGCGGGTTACCGTGCTGGTCCTGCACGGTGACGCGCAGGGCGGCCTGGGCCGTGCCGTTGGCGACCACGTTATCGGTGGTGACCGTCAGGGCACTGACCTGGGCTGTCGTGGCGTCGGCGATAAAGGTCACCATCGCGCTGCGGGACGATTTACCGAGGGTCGCGCTGACCTCCTGGGCCGCGGCAAGGGTGCTGGTGGCGGTAAAGGTGGCGGTACCGTCCTTCGCGGTGGTGACGCTGGCAGCGCTGAGCGTGATGCCGTTATCTTTGGCGCTGAGGGTGACCTTCTGACCGGCCAGCGGGTTACCGTGCTGGTCCTGCACGGTGACGCGCAGGGCGGCCTGGGCCGTGCCGTTGGCGACCACGTTATCGGTGGTCACCGTCAGGGCGCTGACCTGAGCGGTCGTGACATCGCCGATAAAGGTCACGGTTGCATTTTTGGACGATTCCCCCAGCCCGGCGCTGATGCTGTAAGCGGCCGCCGTGGTGCTGGTGGCGGTAAAGGTGGCAGTGCCGTCCTTCGCGGTGGTGACGCTGGCAGCGCTGAGCGTGATGCCGTTATCTTTGGCGCTGAGGGTGACCTTCTGACCGGCCAGCGGGTTGCCGTGCTGGTCCTGCACGGTGACGCGCAGGGCGGCCTGGGCCGTGCCGTTGGCGGCCACGTTATCGGTGGTGACGGTCAGGGCGCTGACCTGGGCGGTCGTGGCATCGGCGATAAAGGTCACCGTCGTGGTTTTGGACGAGTTACCGAGGGTCGCGCTGACGGCGTAAGCGGCCGCCGTGGTGCTGGTGGCGGTAAAGGCGACGGTGCCATCCTTCGCGGTGGTGACGCTGGCGGCGCTGAGCGTGATGCCTTTATCTCCGGTGCTGAGGGTGACTTTCTGATCCGCCAGCGGGTTGCCGTGCTGGTCCTGTACGGTGACGCGCAGGGCGGCCTGGGCCGTGCCGTTGGCGGCCACGTTATCGGTGGTGACGGTCAGGGCGCTGACCTGGGCGGTCGTGGCATCGGCGATAAAGGTCACAGTGGTGGTTTTGGACGAGTTACCGAGGGTCGCGCTGACGGCGTAAGCGGCCGCCGTGGTGCTGGTGGCGGTAAAGGTGGCAGTGCCATCCTTCGCGGTGGTGACGCTGGCGGCGCTGAGCGTGACGCCGTTATCTTTGGCGCTGAGAGTGACCTTCTGGCCGGCCAGCGGGTTGCCGTGCTGGTCCTGTACGGTGACGCGCAGGGCGGCTTTGGCCGTGCCGTTGGCGACCACGTTATCGGTGGTGACCGTCAGGTCGCTGATCTGAGAGGTGCTGACGTCGGCGATAAAGGTCACCATCGTGCTGCGGGACGATTTACCGAGGGTCGCGCTGACCTCCTGGGCCGCTGCAAGGGTGCTGGTAGCCGTAAAGGTGGCAGTGCCGTCCTTCGCGGTGGTGATGCTGCCAGCGCTGAGCGTGATGCCGTTATCTTTGGCGCTGAGGGTGACCTTCTGACCGGCCAGCGGGTTACCGTGCTGGTCCTGCACGGTGACGCGCAGGGCGGCCTGGGCCGTGCCGTTGGCGACCACGTTATCGGTGGTCACCGTCAGGTCGCTGACCTGAGCGGTCGTGACATCGCCGATAAAGGTCACCGTGGCGTTTTTGGACGATTTATCCAGCCCGGCGCTGATGCTGTAAGCGGCCGCCGTGGTGCTGGTGGCGGTAAAGGTGGCAGTGCCGTCCTTCGCGGTGGTGACGCTGGCCGCGCTGAGCGTGACGCCTTTATCAGCGGCGGTCAGGGTGACCTTCTGACCGGCCAGCGGGTTGCCGTGCTGGTCCTGTACGGTGACGCGCAGGGCGGCCTGGGCCGTGCCGTTGGCGATCACGTTATCGGTGGTGACCGTCAGGGCACTGACCTGAGCGGTACTGGCATCGGCAATAAAGGTCACCGTGGCGTTTTTGGACGATTTATTCAGCCCGGCGCTGACGCTGTAAGCGGCCGCCGTGGTGCTGGTGGCGGTAAAGGTGGCAGTGCCGTCCTTCGCGGTGGTGACGCTGGCGGCGCTGAGCGTGACGCCTTTATCAGCGGCAGTCAGGGTGACCTTCTGACCGGCCAGCGGGTTACCGTGTTGGTCCTGCACGGTGACGCGCAGGGCGGCCTGGGCCGTGCCGTTAGCGACCACGTTATCGGTGGTTACCGTCAGGGCACTGACCTGAGCGGTCGTGGCATCGGCGATAAAGGTCACCGTCGTGGTTTTGGACGAGTTACCGAGGGTCGCGCTGACGGCGTAAGCGGCCGCCGTGGTGCTGGTGGCGGTAAAGGCGACGGTACCGTCCTTCGCAGTGGTGACGCTTGCCGTGCTGAGCGTGACGCCTTTATCAGCGGCGGTCAGGGCGACCTTCTGACCGGCCAGTGGATTGCCGTGCTGATCCCGAACGGTGACGCGCAGGGCGGCTTTGGCCGTGCCGTTGGCGACCACGTTATCGGTGGTGACCGTCAGGTCGCTGACCTGAGCGGTCGTGATATCGCCGATAAAGGTCACTGTCGTGGTTTTGGACGAGTTACCGAGGGTCGCGCTGACGGCGTAAGCGGCCGCCGTGGTGCTGGTGGCGGTAAAGGTGGCAGTGCCATCCTTCGCGGTGGTGACGCTGGCGGCGCTGAGCGTGACGCCTTTATCAGCGGCGGTCAGGGTGACCTTCTGACCGGCCAGCAGGTTACCGTGCTGGTCCTGTACGGTGACGCGCAGGGCGGCTTTGGCCGTGCCGTTGGCGACCACGTTATCGGTGGTGACCGTCAGGTCGCTGACCTGAGCGGTCGTGACATCGCCGATAAAGGTCACTCTGGCGCTTTGTGACGAATCCCCCAGCCCGGCGCTAACGCTGTAAACGGCTGCAGTGGTGCTGGTAGCCGTAAAGGTGGCGGTACCGTCCTTCGCGGTGGTGACACTGGCGGCGCTGAGCGTGACGCCTTTATCAGCGGCGGTCAGGGCCACTTTCTGATCGGCCAGCAGGTTGCCATGTTTGTCCTGCACGGTGACGCGCAGGGCGGCTTTGGCCGCGCCGTTGGCGACTACGTTATCGGTGGTGACCTTCAACGCGCTCACCTGGGCGGTTGTGACATCGCCGATAAAGGACACGTTCGCGTTACGTACGGAATCACCGAGCGCGGCCCTGACAGGGTAGGTGGCTGCGGTAGTACTGGTGGCGGTAAAGGTAGCGTTGCCATCCTTCGCGGTGGTGACGGTGGTAGCGCTGAGCGTCAGCGCCTTATCGGCGCTCAGGCTGATCTTCTGACCGGCCAGCAGGTTGCCATTTTTATCCTGTACGGTAACGCGCAGGGCGACTTTCGCCGCACCGTCAGCGACCACGTTATCGGTGGTGACCATCAGGGCTGTAATCTGGGCGGTCGTGACGTCCCCGATGAAGGTCACGGAAGCGTTGCGCACGGACTCACCCAGCGTGGCCCTGATGTTAGAGGTGGTCGCGGTAGTGCTGGTGGCGGTAAAAGTAGTCGTGCCGTCACTGCCAGTTATAACGGTAGCGGCGCTGAGTGTCAGGGTATTATCGGCGTTCAGGCTGACCTTCTGACCGGCCAGCGGGTTACCATTTTTATCCTTGACGGTGACTTTTAGGGCAGCCTTAGCCGCACCGTTAGCGACCACGTTATCGGTGGTCACCGCCAGGGCGGTGATCTCGGCGGAGGTGGCATCGGCGATAAAGTTCACCCTGGCGCTGAGGTTTGATTCACCGATGCTGGCGGTCACGTTTAAGCCAGCGGCGACGATGCTGGTGGCGGTAAAAGTGGCTGTACCGTCACTACCTGTTGTGATGCCCGTTGCCTGCAGTATCAGCCCGGTTTCTGCGCTGAGTGCGACAGACTGGTTGGGTACCGGGTTGCCATTTTTATCCTGCACGGTAACGCGCAGTGCCGCTTTGGCCACGCCGTCAGCCACCACATTATCGGCGGTCACCGTCAGGGCTGTAACCCGGGCGGTACTCCTGTCGGCGACAAAGTGAACAGTAGTCCTGGCATTTTCTGAGGATTCACCAAGGCTGGCGGTAATAGTGAAAGCCGACGCGATACGGCTGGTAGCGGTAAAGGTGGCTCTGCCGTCAACGTCGGTGGTAACCACACGGTTACTCAGGCTCACGCCGTTCTCCGCGGTTAGCTGCACTTTCATATTAGCGAGCGCGTTACCCTTCGCGTCGTTAACCCACACCTGTAAAGTATTGGTCGCCGTGCCGTTGGCGACAGCATTATCGGTGCTGACCGACAGCTTACTGATCCTTGCAGTTCGCGTGTCGGCGATAAACGTGATCGACGCATTAGCGGTGGAATCAGCAAGTGAGGCGGTGATTTCATAGGTTGCTGCAGTCAAACTGGTAGCGGTGATGATGGCACTGCCCTCGCTGCCAGTAATGACGCTGTCAGCCCCCAGGGTCAGACGCTTATCACTGCGCAGGTCGACCTTCTGTCCGGCAAGTCTGTTACCGTTCGCGTCGTTGACGATGACGCGCAGCACGTTGCGGATGTTACCGTCAGCGACTGAATTATTGGTCAGCACTTCCAGTGAGTCTATTCGGGCAGTGCGGGCATCAGCAATAAAGTGAACGGTAGCCTGGGCCGATGTCCCGCCGAGGCTGGCACTGACGTGCGAAGCGGCTGCCACCTTACTGGTAACGGAAAAGGTAGCCAGCCCGTCACTGCCTGTGATAACGCGGGTGGCGCTCAGGGTAAGATCGTTGACGGCGTCAGGCGTAACGACCTGATCGGCAAGGGCGTTGCCCCAGGCATCCGTCACGCTAACCTGGAGATCCACAGTGTCGAGACCATCAGCGATAGCATTGTCGTTGAGAACGGTCAGTGCGCTAACCTGGGCGGTGCTACTGTCAGCCATAAAGGTTAGATCTGCGCTGGCCGCCGATGCTCCGACGGAGGCGGTAACACTCATTGTGGCCGCGACGCGGCTGGTGGCGGTGATGATAGCGCTGCCGTCAATGCCAGTAGTGACGCTGGCTGCGGTAAGTTTCAGGCCTTTTGCCGCCTGAAGCGCAACCTCCTGACCGGCAACCGAGTTGCCGTGGGCATCATGTACGATCACCCGCAGGGAGCCTGTGGCGAAGCCGTTGGCGAGGGCATTATTATTAACGACCTGTAGCGTATTGATTTGTGCCGTACTGCGGTCAGCGATAAAGGTAAGGGTCGCATTCGCGGTCGAGGTACCAAGAGTGGCAGTAACGTCTGCGGAGGTGGCGGTAGTACTGGTGACGGCGATGTCAGCAGTACCCTCGCTGCCGGTGGTAACGCTTTTGGCAGGCAGGACCAGCCTCATATCGGCTCTGAGAGCGACAGGTTGGTCAGCCAGAAGGTTGTTATAGGCATCCACGACGGTGACGCGCAGGATACCCGCAGCAACCCCATCGGCGACGGCATTATCTTTGACCACCGTCAGCGAGTCGATCTTCGCGGTAGTGACGTCGCCAATAAAACTGACCGTCTTACTATCGCTGTTACCGTTTTCCATTGCGGCCAGAAGCTGATAATTACCTGCTGTCGTGCTGCGAAAACGAACGGAGACTTCCCCTGCGCTATTGGAGCTAAGCGTGGCTTCGCAGGTCGCGGCGTCATTAATGATGCACTGTTTAGAAGGACCGGACAGGGTAAATTTCACCGTCATATTACTGAGTGGGGCGCCCGCTTTATCGGTTAATAATGCGGTTGCCTTTCCTTCATCAATACCGTTGGCAACAATACTTCCGGCAGGCATTTGGGTTAAATGGATAGTATTGCTGGAACGAATAACATTTATCAGCGTTTCCTGCTGTGGGGCGGCATTGCCATGCGTATCGGTCGCGACAGCCGTGACCCGCCAGCCGTTATTCCCTTCACCTGAATAGGCAGGAAGGGTAACGGAAAGTGACGTTGGCGAGGTTTTCTGAATTTTCCCACCTGCGCTGATTAATTCCTGCGCTTCCCAGTGAATATCTTTTAAACCGTATTTAGCTCTGACGCTGGCATCAATGGATAACGTCGTCATCGCTTCACCGGTCACCGACGCGGGAAGGGAGAGGGCAATAAGATCCTGTTTACGATATTGCATAACAATATTGTAATTACGATCTACAAAATCATAACGGCTGCCGGCAAGGCTACGCATGATCCCGACCGTTCTGGGATCGATCTGATCCCGCCATGACACGCCGGTTCTGTAACTGACCGCAATATTGGCGTAATTTTCTGAGATAGTGCCTGCCTTGTGACCCGCACTTAGCGTCAGCAGAGGGAAGGGGGTATAATTAATTTCCGTGGTCACGGCGGAGGGAGAATCTTTTAAAGCTGATACGCTGGCCGAGTCATTGAGAATAACGCCTTTACCAAAGTATTTTTCATATTTCAGCGCACCACCCAGCTGAGGGTAAGCGGGCAGCCATGCCTGAGCATTAACGTCGAATCCATTTGCCGGACGCTCATCATAATCCTCCATCACACCCAGGGGGGACTGATGCCATTGTGTCAGGCGAAAATAACCGTTAGCTGAAAGCTTAAGATAATCGGTCCATCCTTCGACGCCAAGGCCGAAGCGGGCATTATCGCCCGTCAGATCGTAATCCCAAAATCCATTAATACCCAGCATCCAGCCGTCGTCTATAAAATGACGCAGGCCGCTGCCGACATTATAGGTTGTTCTCTCACTGTTACGTCTGATACCTATTTGGCTGAATAACAGATTATTTGTACCCTCCCACAGTGGAAGCAGGATATCTGCACTGCCTGTCCCGTCACTGCTGAACTGAAATTTGCTGTTGCTGCTCTGGCCCAGCCAGTCACGCAGTGCATTATCCGCCAGGCCGCTGCCGATGCCGGATATCATATTAATACCCGCCTGCGCGCGACTGTCAGCGCCTAAAACCTGCCACAGGCTCCTGATACCGGTCAGTGAGGGAGGCATTCTCGGGTCCTCCTCTGCGGTACTGGCATCAGGCGTGGGGGCAGGCTCAGCCGTGGGATCGGCCTGCGTTTCCCCTAATGAAGGCAGCGAACTCACTATGCCTGACAGGGCGTTATCGACCGGAATCTTGCCTGAATGAGTCGTCTCAGCCGGGTTTTTTTCGGTTTTTGCTGGCAGGGCGAACTGTGGGGATAAAAACCAGTCATCACCTTTTTTTGCAGGTTCTGCCTCGGTTTCTGAATAAATTTTAACCGTTTTTCCGGCGGGCTGGGCAGAGGCATCTGCCTTTGCGTCAGGCAGGGAAGGTGCCCCCTCCAGCGTAACGGAAGCGCTCCCGATATCGCCTTTTCTGAGTTCAAGAACCTGTTGGTCCAGAGAGTCAAATGCAGTGATGGCAGCATAAGCAGGCATGCCAGCAGTCAGCATGAGATGATTAAATATGACAAAATAAACTATCGGTCTGAAAAATCTGTTCATTTCCATATGACGGTTACTCATTCCATGAATAAGGCGTGACTTCTCACTGGACCAAATGACAACGGGATAACACCTGTTAGATAAAGTGTTATCCTGTCGTAAATTGTCTCAAAACTGGCGGTCAGATCTTACTTACCGCCAGCATCTTTTTTCTTATTTCAACAAACGTCTGGCTTTTAACGCGATCGCAAATAAGGTTAAGTTTGTCATTCAGCGTCAGCGTCATTAGCTCGCGTGGATCCTGCTCTAATAGATTTTCATTCTTTTTGTAATAGGAGTGTGAAGCATTGATGGCATCGAACTGTTTCCGATACATCGTAAAGGCCTCATAGTTCAGGCTCTTAAGAAGATCGAAATTATCCACGCACTGCCTGCCCTCAATTTTTTCTGCTTTAATCACTTTATTGGTAGGTGAAAGCTCAGCTTTAACCGTATTGGGTTTTGTTTCTACGCTGCTACATGATGTGACTAAAACAGACGTAAGAAGTACAAATAATGCTTTCCTGGTTATCATTTCTCGTCATCCTGGTTGAAAGAAATTAATTAAAATTCGCTGCTATTATTACGACACTGCTGACATGTACGATTTAAGAGGGGTGTCTGTTTTTGATACTGCCATTCTACAGGGTGATACTCTGAGACTGGAAAGTGTTTGTTCTTATCGTTCATTACCTGTAAGTGCGTTATTTCCTCTCATGGGGTGAAGGGCTAAGATGCATTACATTTGTCAGAAATGTTGTATAATGAAAGGTTTTGCAAAATACAGCTGAAATGATATCCACCGGACTGCTGCCAGTCAGCATGCGGCATTGTCGTTTACCCACTACGCTTAATCGCGATGCGGCAAAGGGTATAAACCGTCAATTGCCAGACTTCCTTACGAAATTCTTACCCGATGAAGATAGAATTTATTCTAATGAATAACCCATAATGGCAGTGGGCCGGCCTGGCCTGCCTGATACTGGTAGCGGCACGTAGCTTCCGTTAAATACCTCACTTTGGTTGACTCCACTGAGCCTCATGACCCAGACGACTATTAAAGCCTCATCATCCCGACGTAGAAAAATTATTTTTCTGATCCTGGTTGTTCTTATCGCGCTGCTGGCCTGGCGTTTCTGGCCCGGTGCCGGTTCGAAGGGCGGAGAGGCACAGATGCAGGGACCGGGCGGTCCTGGTGGGCCAGGTATGCGGCGCGGGTTGACCACACCCGTGCATGCAGGTGACGTAACTACTGCGGATGTGCCCGTCTATCTGACTGCGCTGGGCACGGTTACCCCCAATGCGACAGTGACCGTAACCAGTCGGGTTGACGGCCAACTGATGCACATATTCTTTACCGAAGGGCAGAAAGTGGAGGCAGGGCAGCTGCTGGCGCAGATTGACCCGCGCAGCTATCAGGCGACGATGGCCCAGTACCAGGGCGATCTGAATCAAAATCAGGCGCTGCTCAAAAGTGCAGAGCTGACGCTGGCACGTTACCGTAAGCTGTTTGCGCAGGACTCACTCTCGCGACAGGATCTGGACAGCCAGATAGCCACCGTTGGCCAGTACAGCGGTGCCATTAAGGCTGACCAGGCACAGATTGCGGCGGCAAAGCTGAATATTGATTTTGCACGCATCACTTCGCCCATCTCAGGGCGCGTGGGTCTGCGACTGGTGGATGCGGGCAATATGGTTCACAGCTCGGACACCACCGGTATTGTCACCGTTACCCAGACGCAGCCAGCCGCCGTCACCTTTAGCGTGCCGCAGAATAATATTCCGACGCTGTTAAAGGCGCTGCATAACGATAAGAGCCTTGCGGCCACCGCGTTTGATCAGGATGGCAGCACCGAGCTGGCGCAGGGAAGCGTGCGCTTTATCAGCAATCAGATTGACACCAGCACCGGCAGCATTGAAATGAAAGCGCTGTTCGCGAATCAGGACGAGGCGCTCTACCCCAACCAGTTTGTTAATCTGCGATTACAGATCGGAACGCTTAAGCAGGCGGTGGTGATCCCGGCGCAGGCGCTACAGCTGAGCAGCGACGGCAGCTTTGTCTGGCTAATCAATAAAGACAACACCGTAACGAGGAAGGCGATCAAAACCGGACCGGCGCTGGGGGACACGCAGCAGGCGATCCTTAGCGGACTGGCGGCCGGTGACCGCGTCGTCACCGAAGGCATTGACCGCCTCAGCAGCGGCAGCAAAGTTTCGATTATCACCGCCGCTGGCGATGCGCCCGCTGATAATATGAACGCTGCCGGTGGCAGCGCGGCTCAGGCAGCGCCGGGCAAAAATACCCAGGTCGCCAGCGGGAGTGAGAAGGAGAAATGAATCCTTCACGCATCTTCATAGAACGTCCGGTTGCCACTATTCTGCTGATGGTGGGCGTGCTGGTCTCTGGCCTTTTTGCCTACCGTTATCTCTCTACCTCTGCGCTGCCGCAGGTGGATTATCCCACCATTCAGGTGACGACACTCTACCCCGGTGCCAGCCCGGACGTGATGGCGTCATCGGTCACTGCGCCACTCGAACGTCAGTTAGGTGAGATGGCTGGCCTGAGCCAGATGGCCTCCAGCAGCGCCAGCGGTTCATCGGTGATTACGCTAAAATTCTCTCTCGATCTCTCGCTGGACGTCGCCGAGCAGGAAGTACAGGCGGCGATAAACGCGGCGAATAACCTGCTGCCCAGCGATCTGCCCAATCCGCCGACCTATAAAAAGGTTAACCCGGCGGATACCGCCGTCATTACCCTGGCGGCCACCTCTGACACGCTGCCGCTGATCAAAGTGCAGGATCTGGTTAATACGCGCATTGCCCTCAAGCTGTCGCAAATTTCAGGTGTGGGGATGGTTACGCTGGCGGGCGGGCATCAGCCCGCTATTCGGGTCAGGGTCGATCCCAACGCGCTGGCGGCGCACGGCCTGACGCTGGAAGACGTTAACACGCTGATCGGCAACAGCAACGTAAACGGTTCAAAAGGCGGCTTTGACGGGCAGTATCATTCGGTCACCATTGACGCTAACGATCAGCTCCGTACGGCAAAAGAGTATGGCAATCTGATCCTCACCTGGCAGAACGGCGCGGCGCTGAGGCTGCATGATATTGCACACATTGAAGAGGCACCGGAGAACACCTGGCAGTCTGCCTGGGCAAATGACCGCCCGGCCATTGTAATCAGCGTCCAGCGCCAGCCGGGAGCCAACGTTATCTCGGTGGTTGATGCCATCAAAGCGCAGCTGCCCGCGCTCCAGGCCGCCCTGCCGGACGGCGTCAAAGTCCAGGTACTTTCTGACCGCACGCAGACCATTCGCGCCTCGATCAGCGACGTGCAGTTTGAGCTGATGCTGTCGATTGCGCTGGTGGTGATGGTAACTTTCCTGTTTCTGCGCAACGTGGCGGCCACCCTTATCCCAAGCGTGGCGGTACCGCTGTCGCTGGTCGGCACCTTTGGCGTAATGTATCTGGCCGACTTCAGCCTGAATAACCTTTCGCTGATGGCGCTGACCATCGCCACCGGCTTTGTTATTGATGATGCTATCGTGGTGGTTGAGAACATTTCCCGGCGGCTGGAGCAGGGTGAAACGCCGATGGAAGCGGCGCTGAAAGGTTCGGCACAAATCGGTTTCACCATCATCTCGCTAACCTTTTCACTGATTGCTGTGCTGATCCCGCTGCTGTTTATGGGCGATGTGGTGGGGCGGCTGTTCCGGGAATTTGCCATTACCCTCGCGGTCTCAATCCTGGTATCTATGGTCGTTTCGCTTACGCTTACGCCGATGCTTTGCGCCTTTCTGCTGCGCCACATTCCGGAGGAGCGTCAGAGCCGCTTTTATCGCAAGGGCGGACAACTCTTTGACCGACTGATTGCCGGCTACGATCGTCTGTTAACCATCGTGCTTAATCACCAGCGGCTCACTCTGCTGGTCGCACTGGCCACGCTGGTGTTTACCGCGCTGCTTTACCTTGTCATCCCGAAAGGCTTTTTTCCCTCGCAGGACACCGGCCTCATTCAGGGCGTGACTATCGCCTCGCAGGATGTCTCATTTGGTGAAATGGCGAAACGTCAGCAGCAGCTGGCGGAAATTGTGCTGAAGAATCCGGCGGTAGACAGTCTGACCTCTACTATTGGCATTGACGGCACCAACACCAGCCTTAACAGCGGACGGCTACAGATCAACCTGAAGTCGTTTGATAACCGTGATGAACGCGCCGATAAGGTGATAGCCGAGCTGGCGCAGGCGACCCGCAGCGTGCCGGGTATCCAGCTGCATATGCAGGCCTCGCAGGATCTGACCGTTAACGATCAGGTCACGCCGGATCAGTATCAGTTCTCGCTGGATGATGCCGACAGTGAAAATCTGGTGAAGTGGTCACCGAAGCTGGTGGTCGCGCTACAGCAGCAGCCCGCGTTTAGCTCGGTGGTCAGCAATCTACAGGATCAGGGGCAGGTCGCGTACGTTGAACTGAATCGCGATGCCGCTGCACGCTTTGGCATTACCGCCGCCGACGTGGATACCGCGCTGTATAACGCTTTCGGTCAGCGGCTGGTTTCCACCATCTTTACCCAGTCGAATCAGTACCGTGTGGTGCTGGAAGTTGCGCCTAAGTTTCAGCAGTCCCCGGCCTCCCTTAACGATATCTGGCTGGCGACATCGAACAGCAGCACATCCTCTTCCAGCAGCAGCGCGTCGGGCAGCAGTTCGACCTCCTCCTCATCGGACAGTACGACGTCATCCGGCAGCACCGATGGTATGGTCAGGCTGACCTCCGTCGCCACCATTCATCAGCGCACCGGGTCGCTGGTGCATATGCGGATCGATCAGTTTCCGGCGGTAACGATCTCCTTCAACCTCAATAAGGGCTACTCGCTGGAGGATGCGCAGAAAGCGATCGCTAATACCACCCACAGCCTGGCGCTGCCGTCCAGCATAACGCTGCGCTATCAGGGCGAAACGGCGGCGTTTCAGAGCGCCACCAGTAACACGCTGTGGCTGATCCTTGCGGCGCTGATGACCATGTACGTGGTGCTCGGTATCCTTTATGAAAGCTTTATTCATCCGGTCACGATTCTGTCCACGCTGCCATCCGCTGCGGTGGGGGCGCTGCTGACGCTGCTGCTGGCGGGAACCGAATTCAGCCTGATTGCCCTTATCGGGGTGATTCTGCTGATCGGCATTGTGAAAAAGAATGCGATCATGATGATCGACTTTGCGCTGGATGCCGAGAAGCACCAGCACCTCAGCCCGCGCGAAGCGATCCATCAGGCCTGTCTGCTGCGTTTCCGGCCCATTCTGATGACCACCATGGCCGCGCTGCTCGGTGCGCTGCCGCTGATGCTGTCGTCGGGTTCCGGCGCTGAACTCCGTCAGCCGCTGGGGCTGGTGATCGTTGGCGGCCTGATTTTCAGCCAGGTGCTGACGCTGTTCTCCACGCCGGTTATCTATCTGTGGTTTGATCGCCTGGCCGAGCGGGGACGTCGGCGGATGCGCAAAGCGGTCGATCGCGGATGAACATCACCCGCCTGTTTATCTTCCGGCCGGTGGCGACGCTGCTGCTGACCCTGGCGTTGTTGCTACTGGGCGCGCTGGGCTATCGCCTACTGCCCGTCGCGCCGCTGCCGCAGGTGGATTTTCCCACCATTATGGTCAGTGCCAAACTGGCGGGGGCCAGCCCGGAGACGATGGCGGCCACCGTAGCCACGCCGCTGGAGCGCTCGCTGGGGCAAATCGCCGGGATCACCGAGATGACCTCCAGCAGTTCCCAGGGCTCAAGCAACATTATTTTGCAGTTCGAGCTGTCGCGTGACATTAACGGCGCGGCGCGGGATGTCCAGGCGGCGATCAACGCCTCCCGCAGTCTGCTACCCAGCAGTATGGCTTCGCTGCCGACCTATCGAAAGGCGAATCCCTCCGATGCGCCCATTGTGATGCTGGCATTAACCTCGTCTACCCGATCAAACGGGGAGCTGTACGATATTGCCGACAGCAAAATCGATCAGAAGATCGCCCAGGTGCAGGGCGTCGGTGACGTTTCCCTGATGGGCAGCGCGCTGCCCGCGGTGCGCATCGATCTTCAGCCGCAGCAGCTGACCCATTTTGGCCTGTCGCTGGATAGGGTACGCAAAGCCATTGCCAACAGCACCACCAATCTCCCTAAGGGGATCCTGCAGGGCGACCGGCAGTCGTGGGTGGTCGACAGCAATGGTCAGCTCGACAAGGCCCGGCAGTACGCCAACCTGGTCATCAGCTATCAGGACGGCAGGGCGGTGCGACTGCGTGACGTGGCGACGGTGTACGACGCCGTCGAGGATAAGTACAACGTCGGCTACTTCAACCAGTCGCCGTCGGTGATGATTGGGGTGACGCGCCAGGCCGGGGCGAATATGCTGGAAACCATTGATGCGATCAAAGCCCAGCTCCCGGCGCTACAAAAGGATCTGCCTGCCGATGTGACGCTTAAAATTGTGCTGGATCGCGGGCCAAACGTTCGCGCCTCGCTCTATGACACCGAGGAAACGCTGCTGGTGGCGGTGCTGCTGGTGATCGGCGTGGTGTTTGTCTTCCTGCGTAACGTACAGGCGGTGCTGATCCCGGCGCTGGCGCTGCCGGTGTCGCTGATTGGCACCTGCGCGGTGATGTATCTGCTGGGCTACAGCCTGGATAACCTGTCGCTGATGGCGCTGATAATCGCCACCGGCTTTGTGGTTGATGATGCTATCGTGGTACTGGAGAACATTACCCGCTATATCGAAGAGGGGCTGAGCCCGGTTCGCGCCGCAATCAAGGGGGCGCATGAAGTGAGTTTTACCGTACTGGCGATGACGCTGTCGCTGGTGGCGGTGTTTATTCCGATCCTGCTGATGGGCAGCATCGTGGGACGTCTGTTCCGTGAGTTTGCCGTCACGCTGACCGTTTCGCTGATTATCTCGATGCTGGTCTCGCTCAGCCTGACGCCGATGCTCTGCTCGCGGCTGCTGAAGAAAAAGCCAAAGGTTACCGTGCGCCCACATCCGCTGTTTCAGTGGATCGAGCGTGGGCTTAACCGGCTGCTGACCGCCTATGCCACCGCGCTGAACTGGGTGATGCGCCATCAGCGGCTCACCCTGTTTAGCCTGATCCTGACCGTTATTCTCAACCTGTTTCTCTACTCCGTGGTGCAGAAAGGCTTTTTCCCCAATCAGGATACCGGACTGCTGATGGGCATGCTGCGGGCCGATCAGAACGTCTCTTTCCAGGCGATGAAGCCAAAGCTCCAGGCCTTCGCCAAACTGATCCAGCAGGATCCGGCGGTGGACGGGGTGATGTCTTCCATGGGCAGCGGGGCGTTTGGTTCGCGCAATACTGCCAACTTCTTCGTCCACCTGAAGGATCTCGATAAGCGCACTGTTACGGCTACCGAGGTGGCGAACCGACTGAGCGGCAAAACCCGCAACATTCCCGGCGTGGAGCTGTTTCTGATGGCCGCGCAGGATATCCATATTGGCGGTCGTAGCGCCAATGCCTCTTACCAGTACAGCCTGCAGGCAGACGATCTGGACACCCTGCGTATCTGGACGCCAAAGGTTAAAGCCGCGCTGGAGGCGATCCCCCAGCTCACCAGCGTGGATTCTGACTCGCAGACCGGCGGTCAGGAAGTGATGATCGCTATCGACCGCGATCGCGCCACGCGGCTGGGGGTCAATGTCAGCATGCTGGATACGCTGTTAAACAACGCGTTCTCGCAGCGGCAGGTCGCTACCCTGTATAAGACGCTGAATCAGTACCATGTGATTATGTCGTTGCAGGATGCCTACACGCGCGATCCGGATATGCTCAACAAACTGTACGTGGTGAATGATAAGGGCCAGCAGATCCCGCTCTCCGCCTTCGCCAGCTTTAGCGGGGCCAATGCGCCGCTGTCGGTGGCACATCAGGGGCAGTCGGCCACCAGCACCCTTGCCTTTAACCTTGCCGACGGCGTCTCGCTGGAGCAGGCCCAGGTGCTGATCAAAGCGGCGATGATTAATATCGCCCTGCCGGATAACATCCAGGCCGGTTTCCAGGGGACGGCGAAAGCCTTTGCCGACCTCTCGGCATCCATGCCCTGGCTGATACTCGCGGCGCTGGCAGCGGTCTATATCGTGCTGGGGATGCTGTATGAAAGCTATATCCACCCGCTGACCATACTCTCAACGCTGCCCTCTGCGGGCGTGGGTGCCCTGCTGTTGCTGCTGTTGACCAACACGCAGCTGACGGTCATCGCGCTAATTGGCATTTTGCTGCTGATCGGCATTGTGAAAAAGAACGCCATTATGATGATCGACTTTGCGCTGGCCGCCGAGCGCAATCAGGGGATGTCGCCGCAGCAGGCGATCACTCAGGCCTGCCTGATGCGTTTCCGCCCGATTATGATGACCACCCTGGCGGCCTTTTTTGGCGCACTCCCGCTGGCGCTCGGCAGCGGCGGTGATGCCGATCTGCGCAGCCCGCTGGGGCTGGCTATTGCCGGTGGCCTGGCCCTGAGCCAGCTGTTAACCCTGTTCACCACCCCGGTGGTGTACCTTTACCTCGATCGCGCCAGCCGTGCCACTAAGCGACAGTGGGCACGACTGCGCCCTGCGGAATAAATGTATTTATGAAACTCACTCCGGTAATAGTGGCGCTGCTGCTGAGCGGCTGCGCCGTGGGGCCTGATTATCACCGGCCCGCGGTGAATGTACCCAGCCAGTATAAAGAGGCGAAGGGCTGGAAAGAGGCTACGCCGCAGGATGCGCAAAGCAAGGGTGAATGGTGGTCGGTCTACCATGACCCGATCCTCTCCGGCCTGCTGCGCCAGGTATCCATCTCGAACCAGAACGTGGCGCAGTACGAAGCGCAGTATCGCCAGGCGAAAGCGCTGGTGTCTGAATCCCGTTCCGATCTCTTTCCTTCGGTGACCGGCACCGGCAGCTCCACGCGCAGCGCCAGCGCCAGCAGTGGGCAGCGCAGCGTCAGTAACAGTCACTCTCTGGAAGCTAGCGCCCGCTGGGAGCTGGATATCTGGGGCAAGCTGAGGCGCACGCTGGAAGAGAACAAGGCCAGCGCGCAGGCCAGCGCGGCGGAGCTGGCGAATATCACCCTCAGCGCCCAGTCAGAGCTGGCGCAGGACTATTTTCAGCTGCGGATTATGGACAGCCAGATTGCGCTTTATCAGCAGAGTATTGACGCTTACCAGCGCTACCTGACGGTCATCAACAATAAATACCAGGCGGGCACTGAATCACGGGCGACGCTGGCTCAGGCGCAAACCCAGCTTGAAAGCGCCCGGGCATCGGCGCTGGACCTGAGCTGGCAACGCGCCCAAACCGAACATGCCATCGCCATGCTTATCGGCACCACCCCGGCGGCGTTCAGCCTGCCGGCGGCACCGCTTACGGCGACGCTGCCCGCTATTCCCTCCGCCATCCCCTCGGCGCTGCTGCAGCGACGTCCCGATATCGCCTATGCCGAACGCAACGTCGCCGCCGCGAACGCCGCGGTTGGCGTGGCAATCGCGGGCTACTATCCCGACCTGACCCTGAGCGCCAGCGGCGGCTTTTCCAGCAGCACCTTTCAGCATCTGCTGTCGCTGCCGAATCGCGTCTGGTCGCTGGGGCCGGAGCTGAGCGGTACGCTGCTGGACTTCGGCGCCACCTCCTCCCGGGTTGAACAGGCGAAAGCCGCCTGGGATGCGGATGTCGCCAGCTATCGCCAGGCGGTTTTACAGGGCTTCCAGGAGGTTGAAAACTATCTGGTTGAGCTGAATACGCTCCAGGACGAGGTGCAGGCGCAGCAGCGCGCCAGCGACGCGGCGAAGGAGTCTGCCCGGGTTACGCGCAATCAGTATCAGGCGGGCATGATCGATTATCTGGACGTTGCCACCACCGAAAACACCAGCCTCAGCCAGCAGCAGAGCCTGCTGTCGCTGCAAAGCACGCAGTGGGTAGCCAGCGTACAGCTGATTGCCGCGCTGGGCGGCGGCTGGCAGGGAAAGAGCAGTAATACAAACGAATAAAACCGCGTAGTCTTTATGATGAATGCTTTGCCGGACGATCTGACGAAGCATTCTGTAAATCCATAGTCATCGCACAATTCTTGCTTTATAGCCCATTTTTGAAAAAAATTTCTATCTGTGCTTGGTTTCTTCTCCTTTAAGGGTATCTTAATTAAAAGCCTTTATTTTAATGTGGTTAAACGGACTGTTAGATATCGCTAAAAAGGAGCTTTATGAATGTTAGCAATCTACTTATAGACTTTAGAATAACCTCGAAGTGTAACCTGGGTTGTGACTTATGTTTTCGAAACCCGGGAATAGATGATTCAACGCTTGCAACTACCATTAAAGTCATTAATCGTATGTATAAAATGGGTTTCCGACGTATTGGTTTTACAGGAGGAGAACCTACGTTGAGAAAAGACTTCATTGATATTATTGAATATGCAAAAAAAATTAGGGTTCATGACCTACCTGTCAACTGTTGGCCATCGTTTTATCATGGATCATAATCGTTTGAACTCGGTGCTGGATTGGGTGGGGATACCTATTGATGGTATTGATGAAAAAACAAATACCGATATACGCAGTGACAAAATGAGTAATCAACATAGGGTGGTTAAAAATATACTGACGTGGCTTTCGCTGGCTCAGAATAGTATTAATATTAAACTTACTACGGTTGTATCTCAATCTAATTTATCTGATTTGGAAAGTATTGTAAGTTGGGTTGAAAAACTTCCTTATAAAATTCAGGCATGGCGATTTTATCAGTTTTGCCCATTAGGGGTAGGGAAAGAGAAAAGAGTTAAACTTGAGATAGACAAAAATTTATTTATTAGCAAAATGGAGAAGGTGAAAAAAACATACCCAGCCATGCCGATAAGCTGGGCGACCTTCGATGAGCGTGACAAAGCGAATGTCGTTATGGAGCCAAATTTTGATGTCATCATCCCGGATGGAGAAACTTATACCTTGCTGGGTAATATGTTGTCAGACTCACCGGATAAAATTTTAAAGGCTATCTTCGAAAATGATGAAATCATGCTTAAGTATCAAAATAATCGGTTCTGGTTGGAAAGCAGAGAGTTCATATTATGAGGTACAATTATCTTTATATGGACCCATGGTCTGCAGACAAGAAAGCAGAATGCCTGAACAGAAGACCTCTTTACCTTTGCCTCTGCGGTAACTCAGGTGTAGGGAAGAGTACCCTGTTGAAGCGACTCTCCACATCTCTGTTTCTGCATGATCCACACACAATAGCCATTGATGAAAAAAGCATTCACCACTCTTTATTGCACTATCTTTTTGATGATACAAATAACTACGGTTATCTTATTCAGCTAAACTTTATGATTCAGCGAGCACTGCTGATTAAATCCTGGATAAGTAAGGGGTTTAATCTGGTCATGGAACGTTCTCATCTTGAAGATTACATTTTCATTAACTTCATGCGTAAGGAGAAATATATCAGTGAATCACAATATAGGGCTTATATGGCTTTATGGGAGGAAATAAATAGCATAATGCCTGTCCCTGATATTATCGTTTTCATTGATTATTCCTCAGAGTATTCTTTGCACCACTTACATAATGATGAAGTTAATGGGGTGAGGCCAGAAGAGTTTCCTGATAAAGCGACAAAAGTCAAATGGATAAAAGGTTGGCACGACGAGTACAAGTGTTTCCTGGATAAACTTCCCACAGGTCTTAGGGACAGGGTGATGGTTTGTAATAATCCTGCTGTTATTGAAGATTTTTCTAATATTGTGTCCCACAAACTAAACAGGCTGAGGAGCGAATATGCGTCAGAGAATCATTGTCTGCCCGATTATTGAGAATGAAGGGGAGTACCTGCTGTGCAGGATGGCCGCCGATCGGGGAGTCTTCCCGGGGCAGTGGGCCCTCTGTGGCGGGGGAATGGAGCCGGGTGAAACCATTGATGCTGCCCTCAGACGAGAGATCCGGGAAGAGCTGGGTGAAGCGCTGGAGATAACAGATGTGAGGCCCTGGACGTTTCGCGATGACACCCGCTGCAAAACCTACGCAGACGGCACCCGCGAAGAGCTCTACATGATTTACCTGATCTTCGACTGTATCAGCGCCAACCGGGATATTATCTTCAATGAGGAGTTTCAGGAGATCGCCTGGGCATCGCCTGCGAAGATAAAAGAGATGGATCTCAATGAGGCCACACGGGTTACCTTTACCCAGAAAGGGCTGATTTAGCGCAGCCTGTCGGGTTTACACTGCCTTACCAGGGGAAGGTGGCCTTTCTGTTCACAGCATTACTCGCAAAATTGCAGATTTCTCCTTAACCTGCATTGAGTTGTGCCGCTATATCCTGCATGGTTGTAGCCAACTTTTTTATGCTAAGGAGTTGGCATGTTGTTCACTTTTTTCCGCCTGCTGTTCAGACTCTGCTTCCGCACGCACTTAAGCGGCGATACGTCGGGTCTATATAAAGAAAAAGTTCTGATCGTTCCTAACCATATGTCTTTTCTGGATGGCATTCTGCTGGCTGTTTTTCTGCCGGTAAAACCCGTTTTTGCCGTCTACTCCTCGGTCAGCGAACAGTGGTATATGCGTGCGCTGCGTAAATTTATCGATTTCGTCCCGATGGACCCCACTAAGCCGATGTCGGTCAAACAGCTGGTGAAAACCATCAATCAGGGGCGGCCCGTGGTGATCTTCCCCGAAGGGCGCATCACGGTGACCGGCTCGCTGATGAAAATTTACGAAGGTGCGGGTTTTGTGGCCGCAAAAACCCAGGCGACCCTGGTCCCCCTGCGCATTGAAGGGGCCGAGTTCACCCCCTTTGGCCGCCTCGCGGGAGTCTTTAAGCGCCGTCTGTTCCCGCGCATCAGCCTGACGCTGCTACCGCCCACCCATATTCCGATGCCGGAGGCACCCAGGGCGCGGGATCGCCGCAAGCTGGCGGGCGAGCATCTCCAGCACATCATGATGGAAGCCCGCATGGCGGTCCGTCCGCGCGAGACGCTGTATGAAGCCTTCCTTGCCGCCCGTACGCGATACGGTCTGTTTAAACCCTGCATTGAAGACGTTAACTTCACGCCAGACAGCTACACCGGGCTGCTGAAAAAGTCACTCGGCGTGGGGCGCATACTGGAGCGCTACAGCGCACCGGGAGAATATATCGGCCTGCTGCTCCCCAACGCGACGGTGGCGGCGGCGGCAATTTTAGGCGCGTCAATGCGCGGCCGCATACCGGCGATGCTGAACTATACCGCCGGTGTAAACGGGCTCAGCAGCGCCCTGAAAGCATCAGGGGTGAAAACCGTATTCACTTCACGGCAGTTCCTTGATAAGGGCAAGCTGTGGCATCTGCCTGAACAGGTCACCCAGGCACGCTGGATCTTCCTGGAAGATCTGAAGGATACGGTCACCACCCAGGATAAGCTGTGGATCCTTGGACACCTGCTGATGCCACGCCTCGCCGCGGTTAAACAGCAGCCAGAGGACGCGGCGATGGTGCTGTTTACCTCCGGCTCCGAAGGCAATCCGAAAGGCGTGGTGCATTCGCATAAAAGCCTGCTGGCGAACGTCGAACAGATCCGCACCGTGGCGGATTTCACCCCGCGCGACAAGTTTATGTCGGCCCTGCCGCTGTTTCATGCTTTTGGCCTGACGGTAGGGTTATTCACGCCGCTGATGACCGGTGCGCAGGTCTTTCTTTACCCCAGTCCGCTACACTACCGTATCGTGCCGGAGCTGGTTTATGACCGGAACTGTACCGTCCTGTTCGGCACCTCAACCTTCCTTGGCAACTATGCCCGCTTCGCCAATCCCTACGATTTTGCCCGCCTGCGCTACGTGGTGGCCGGTGCTGAAAAATTGCAGGAGGCGACGCGCCAGACGTGGATGGACAAGTTTGGCATCCGCATTCTGGAGGGTTATGGCGTAACGGAGTGTGCGCCAGTGGTTGCTATCAACGTGCCGATGGCCGCCAAAAATCACACCGTTGGCCGTATTCTGCCAGGGATGGACTCGCGACTGATCGCCGTGCCGGGCATTGAGCAGGGCGGTCTGCTTCAGCTGCGCGGCCCGAACATTATGAAGGGCTATCTGCGGGTGGAGGCGCCCGGGGTACTGGAAGCACCGCAGGCCGATAATGGAGAAGGGAAGATGGAGCCAGGCTGGTATGACACCGGCGATATCGTCAGCTTTGACGATCATGGCTTTTGTCAGATCCAGGGCAGGGTTAAACGCTTTGCTAAAATCGCCGGGGAGATGGTTTCGCTGGAAATGGTTGAACAGATAGCGCTGAAAGCCTCGGCAGAAAAACAGCATGCCGCTTCGCTGCGACCGGATGGCAGCCGCGGTGAGGCACTGGTGCTGTTTACCACCGATGCGGAACTGAGCCGGGAGCAACTGCAACGTGCGGCCCGCGAACTGGGCAGTCCTGAACTGGCGGTTCCCCGCGATATCCGCTACCTGAAGCAGCTGCCTGTGCTCGGCAGCGGCAAGCCGGATTTTGTCACGCTACGCGGCATGGCTGAACAGGTGGAGAGTCGCGATGAGTGACGGCACCCGCAGCGAGGGGCTGTTTTCCCGGGGAATGCTGGCGGTAATTGCCGCGCAGTTTCTGTCGGCATTCGGCGATAACGCCCTGCTGTTTGCCACCCTGGCGGTGCTTAAGCAGCAGGTCTATCCCGACTGGAGCCAGCCGGTATTACAGATGGTATTTGTGGCGACCTACATCCTCCTCGCGCCTTTTGTCGGGCAGGTGGCAGACAGCTTTGCCAAAGGGCGGGTAATGATGTTTGCCAACGCCCTCAAGCTGCTGGGCGCACTGGTTATCTGCTTTGGCTTTAACCCCTTTATCGGCTACAGCCTGGTTGGCGTGGGCGCGGCGGCTTACTCCCCAGCCAAGTACGGCATCCTGGGCGAGCTGACCAACGGCGAGACGCTGGTAAAAGCCAATGGCCTGATGGAGTCATCGACCATTGCCGCTATTCTGCTGGGTTCCATTGCCGGAGGCGTACTGGCGGACTGGCACCTGATTGCGGCGCTGCTGGCCTGCGTGGTGGCTTATGGACTGGCCGTGGCGGCCAACGTCATGATCCCTAAACTGGCGGTGGCGCGTCCGGGCCAGCCGTGGCATCCGGGTAAAATGTCTGCCTCCTTTTTCAGCGCCTGCCGGACGCTGTGGCGCGACGGCGAAACCCGCTTCTCGCTGGTGGGCACCAGCCTGTTCTGGGGCGCGGGCGTTACGCTGCGCTTTCTGTTAGTGCTGTGGGTACCGGTGGCACTGGGCATCACCGACAATAAAACGCCTACGCTGCTGAACGCCATGGTGGCAATCGGGATTGTGTTCGGTGCGGCGGCGGCGGCAAAGCTGGTCACGCTGAAGACGGTAGGGCGCTGCATGCCGGCGGGCGTACTGATCGGCGTGGCGGTGGTGTTTTTCTCACTGCAGCATGCAGAGGTGGGAGCCTACCTGCTGCTTATCCTGATAGGTGTGCTGGGTGGGTTCTTTGTTGTGCCGCTTAACGCGCTGCTGCAAATGCGCGGCAAGGCCAGCGTGGGCGCAGGCAATGCGATTGCGGTGCAGAATCTCGGTGAAAACAGCGCCATGCTGCTTATGCTGGCGCTCTATACGCTGGCGATAAAGCTGGGTGCGCCGCCGGTTGCCACCGGCGTAGGTTTCGGTGCGCTGTTTGCTCTGTCGATGGCGGTGCTGTGGGGCTGGCATCTGGCGCAAAAAAAGGCCAGCACAACTGACCTGTAATCTTATCGGGTGACGCGTCTGCGTCACCCGTCTCGCTCTGCCACCCGGGCCGCCTTACGGCGCCGGATAGGTGTAACGACGGTGAATCGCTTCCAGCCCCTCTAATACTTCTTCATCCAGCGTCAGCGCATAGCTGTCAATATTAATCTGTAGCTGCTCCAGCGTGGTCGCGCCCAGCAGGGTACTGGCCACGAACGGCTGCTGGCGGACAAAAGCCAGCGCCATTTTAGCGGGATCCAGGCCATGTTTATTAGCCAGCGCGACATATTCTGCAATCGCCAGCTCTGCCTGCTCGCCACTGTAGCGCGTAAAACGGCTGAACAGGGTATTACGCGCGCCCGCGGGTTTCGCACCGTTGAGGTATTTTCCACTCAGCGTACCAAAGGCCAGGCTCGAGTAAGCCAGCAGCTCTACCCCTTCGTGCTGGCTGATTTCCGCCAGGCCCAGTTCAAAGCTGCGGTTTAGCAGGCTGTAGGGGTTCTGGATGCTGACAATGCGCGGCAGCTCGTGCTTTTCAGCCAGCTGCAAATAGCGCATCACGCCCCATGGCGTTTCATTCGAGACGCCGATATAGCGAATTTTGCCTGCGCGGACCTGCTCATTGAGGGCTTCGAGGGTCTCCAACAGCGTCACGGGCGCCGTATTATCACTGTATTCATAGTTCAGCTTGCCAAAGAAATTGGTCTGACGCTGGGGCCAGTGCAGCTGATAAAGATCGAGATAATCGGTGTTGAGACGTTTGAGGCTGGCATCCAGCGCTTCGCGGATATTCTTACGATCCAGCGCCTGCTGTGGTCGGATAGAGGCATCGGCGCCGCGAACCGGGCCGGCCACCTTGGAAGCCAGTACGATCCTGTCGCGGTTACCGCGCGCCTTCAGCCAGCTGCCAATATATTTTTCGGTTAATCCCTGTGTTTCAGGGCGCGGCGGCACCGGATACATCTCGGCGGTATCAATCAGGTTAATACCGGACTGCACGGCTAAATCGAGCTGCGCGTGCGCATCGGCTTCGCTATTTTGCTCACCAAACGTCATGGTGCCCAGCCCCAGAGAACTGACTTCCAGGCTGCTGTGGGGGATACGGTGATAGTGCATTTGCCGGCTTCCTTTTTCATTATTAAAAGCTGAACCTGAACATCGCGCTGCGGATGCTGACACAACGCTGCGCGTTACGATCCGGCACCTGACTATAACCGTCGGGCGCAGCAGGGGGAAGGGGGGATTAGTCGGGAAATGTTTCTCGCGCCACCGGCGAAGGAATACAGGTGGCGGTAATGAACTTATCGCTCAACGATGGAGGAAACGTCGTCACCGTTGATTTGTAATTCGTGGCCGGATCGATCGGTATATTTCACCAGTCCGGTCTCTTTATCAATCTCAGGCTTACCCTGGGTCATAATCATCTTGCCATCCCTGGTTGCCATCACGTAATCGCTGCTGCACCCGCTAACCAGTAAGGCCAGCATCAGCGCCACCGCGCCAAACATATATTTCATTCTCCGCTCCCGTAAGCCTGTGACTGGAGCAGTAGTAATAGCGCATAAAACGGTAAAAGGTAACCGTATCACTCTGAAAATGCGTAATGAGCACGGGCCGCCATTGACTTTTTGGCTAACATCTCCGTGGCAGCCCGGCCTAACCCGTTGAATTCAGGCCGTGCGTCGGTTAGCGCGCAGCAGGTTGAGGCACTCCACGACCATCGAGAAAAACATCGCGAAATAGATATAGCCTTTTGGCACATGCAGCTCAACGCTTTCGAGGATCAGGGTGAAGCCCACTAAAATAAGGAAGGCCAGCGCCAGGATTTTAATCGAGGGATACCGCTCAACAAATTCACCAATGGATTTCGCTGCAAACATCATCACGCCCACCGCAATTACCACCGCCGCCATCATTATAATCAGGTGATCCGACAACCCTACCGCCGTAATGACCGAGTCCAGGCTGAAAATAATATCCAGCAGCACGATCTGTACGATGGCACCCATAAAAGAGTTAACCTGGGTTTCATGCGTTTCGTCACTGCCTTGAATGGTGTCGTAGATCTCTTTACCGGATTTCCACAGCAAAAAGAGTCCACCCGAGAAGAGGATCAGATCGCGTGCGGAAAAAGGGTGTTCCATCAGGGTAAATAGCGGCGTCGTCAGGCGCGTAATCCAGGCGATGGAGGCGAGCAGGGCAAGGCGCATTAGCATTGCGCCCGCTAAACCGGTGCGGCGCGCGGCATTTTGTTGGTTTTTCGGAAGCTTAGCCACAACCAGGGTGAGGAAAATAATATTATCAATACCGAGGACGATCTCCAGAATCGTCAGCGTGCCCAGTGCCAGCCAGGCGTTCGGATCTGCAATCCATTCAAACATACAGGCGTCTTATCCTAAACGAAAGTTAAACGAGGAGTATACGCATCAGTACGCTAAGCTAAAGCAAAAAATGGCGGGCCAGCAGCGAAGCCGTGAAGTTTTTCTTCAGATAAAAACCACGAGGCAGAGTCGCAATCGGTTGACCATTTTCACCAATGCCTTCGGTAAGCGCCTTACTGTTGGCGGCTTTAGGGCGGATCTGCAATACCTCGCCGTGCCGGGCGGTAATCCGTTCAACCTGACCCAGTACAATCATATCCATCAGCTCTTCCCAGTCTCGCCGGAGCTGAGCTTCTTCTTCCCGATCCGGGCTCCACAGCAGCGGTGCACCAACCCGGCGCTGCGCCAGCGGTATGGCGCGCTCGCCCTCGACCGGCACCCACAGGACTCTCACCAGCTTATGACGCACATGGCTGGTCTGCCACACCACGCCGCTATTGCCGGTAAGGGGAGCGACACAGACAAACGTGGTCTCCAGCGGACGGCCCCGCGCATCAATGGGGATCGTTTTTAGCTCTACGCCAATCTCCGGAAAATCCTGCTGGGGCTTACTGCCCGCGCTGGCGCCCAGATACATTTCCAGCAGCATCCCCACCCAGCCTTTATCTTTTTTCAAATTCTGCGGAATGGGAAGGCCGGCCCTTTGCGCCAGTTCACCCAGCGTATAGCCCGCCAGACTGCTGGCGCGTTCGAGCAGCAGATCTTCATTTTCCGGCGGGGGCAGGGGGATGAAATCAGGGGACATGAATAACTCCCGGTTGTTGTTCAAAAAAACAGCACTCTTTTCTGCCGCAGTAAAAGTTTGTTCCCGGGCTGCGGAAAACAATAATAATAGCATGATAAACAGCGCTTTTTTATCTTTGCAAAAGGGGGGAACGTCAGCACGGCAGGATCTTATGCCCCGGTTGTCAGCCACAATGAACAGGATCTCACCCCCTGTTATCCACAGAAAAATGGGATAACTCATGATTTACCTTAACACTGTTTCGATTTACAGCCTTGACGGCGGCACTTTTACCATATTTCAGCCAATTTATGCCTGGGATACCAGCATAACCTGTGGATAAAAACTCCAGTGCTCGATCTTTCACCAGCTAACGATCTTTCTAAGCTGTGGGCAGTTTGATCCCCCCCTTAATCAGCGTGAAATGCAGATAAATCCTATGCACGATAAGGGGTTAATGTCATCTCAGCGAGACGGCTGTAAAGGGCTTCAGAAAGTTTTCCCCAAACGGTAAATGAGTTCTGCACAAAGCTATCCACAGAAAAGGTGAATAAGATCGGTCAAAATCGACGATTTCTGTTTATAACTTTGTTGAGCGGTGTGAGTTATCCCTTATCAGGCCCCCATTCAGGGTGTAAAGCAGTGGTTTACCGCCTCTAAGGAGTATGAAACAATCAGAACATCCGAGTTTTAGTTTGAGGTAGTCCAGTGATCGATGATGATGGCTACCGCCCGAATGTTGGTATCGTAATTTGTAACAGACAGGGACAGGTGCTGTGGGCCAGGCGTTATGGTCAGCACTCCTGGCAGTTCCCGCAGGGGGGGATCAACCCTGGCGAGACGGCGGAACAGGCCATGTACCGCGAACTCTTCGAGGAAGTTGGCCTTCATCGTAAGGATGTTCGTATTCTTGCCTCAACCCGAAACTGGTTACGATACAAATTGCCAAAACGTTTGGTGCGTTGGGACACAAAGCCGGTGTGTATCGGCCAGAAACAGAAATGGTTTCTACTGCAGCTTATGTGCAATGACGCGGACATCAACATGCAGACCAGCAGCACGCCGGAGTTCGACGGCTGGCGGTGGGTCAGCTTCTGGTATCCGGTTCGCCAGGTTGTCTCTTTTAAACGCGACGTCTACCGCCGGGTCATGAAGGAGTTTTCCGGCGTGGTCATGCCGTTACAGGAGATCCCCGTACAGCGAAATGCGCTCTATCGACGGAAGAGAGGTTAGGCCACCCGGATTATGCTCACACAGCTACGCGAAATAGTTGAAAAAGTTGCGGGCGCCCCACGGCTTACCGAGGCGCTCGATATTCTGGTCAACGAAATCTCTCTGGCGATGGATATCGAGGTCTGTTCGGTTTATCTGGCCGATCATGACCGCCGCTGCTATTACCTGATGGCTACCCGCGGGCTGAAAAAACCGCGTGGTCGTACGGTTGCGCTGGCCTTTGACGAAGGGATCGTCGGGCTGGTAGGACGGCTGGCCGAGCCGATTAACCTGGCAGATGCGCAGAGCCACCCCAGCTTTAAATATGTTCCTTCCGTAAAAGAAGAGCGCTTTCGCTCGTTTCTTGGCGTCCCCATCATCAGCCGTCGCCAGCTGCTCGGCGTGCTGGTGGTCCAGCAGCGTGAGCACCGACAGTTTGACGAGAGCGAAGAGTCGTTTCTGGTCACGCTCGCCACGCAGATGGCGGCGATTCTTTCGCAGTCGCAGCTTAACGCGCTGTTTGGGCAATACCGACAAACCCGCATAAAAGCGCTGGCCGCATCACCCGGCGTCGCCGTGGCCGAAGGGTGGGTGGACAGTACGCAGCCCTCGCTGGATAACATCTTTGCCGCCTCTACGCTGGATGCGCAACGCGAACGTGAGCGGCTGTCGCTGGCGATGGATGAGGCTTCAGCTGAATTCCGTCGCTACAGTAAACGCTTCACGGCGGGGGTGCACAAAGAGAGCGCGGCGATCTTTGATCTTTACTCGCACCTGCTGAGCGATGCCCGCCTGAAAAAGGATCTCTTTGCTGAGATCGATGCTGGATCGGTTGCTGAATGGGCGGTCAAAAAGGTCATCGAAAAATTCGCTGCCCAGTTTGCCAGCCTGCAGGATAGCTATCTGCGCGAACGCGCGGGCGATCTGCGCGTGCTGGGGCAGCGGCTGGTCTTTCACCTTGATGATACCATTCAGGGCACCAATACCTGGCCTGAGCGCTTTGTGCTGGTGGCTGATGAGCTGACCGCGACCACGCTGGCCGAGCTGCCGCACGACAGGCTGGCTGGCGTAGTGGTCAGGGATGGCGCATCCAATTCCCACGCGGCCATTATGGTCCGCGCCATGGGGATCCCAACGGTGATGGGCGCTGATATCCAGCCTGAACTGCTAAATGGCAGGCTGCTGATCGTCGATGGCTATCGCGGCGAGCTGCTGGTGGATCCGGAACCGGTACTGGTGCAGGAATACCAGCGGCTTATCAGTGAAGAGAACGAGCTGAGCAAGCTGGCAGAAGACGTGGTTGAGCGGCCGGCCCTGCTAAAAAGTGGCGAACGGGTGAAGGTGATGCTTAATGCGGGCCTGAGTGCCGAGCATGAAAAGTCGCTTGGCAGCTGGGTGGATGGCGTCGGGCTGTACCGCACTGAAATTCCCTTTATGCTGCAAAACGGCTTCCCCTCGGAGGAGGAGCAGGTGGCACAGTACCAGGGCATGCTACAGCTGTTTCTGAGTAAGCCGGTAACGCTGCGCACCCTGGATATCGGAGCCGATAAGCAGCTCCCGTATATGCCGATCAGCGAAGAGAACCCCTGCCTGGGCTGGCGGGGGATCCGCCTGACGCTGGATCAGCCGGAAATTTTCCTCGTGCAGGTCCGGGCAATGCTGCGGGCCAACGTTGCCAGCGATAACCTCAGTATTCTGCTGCCGATGATCACCAGCATTGATGAAATCGACGAGGCCAGGCGGCTGATCGACCGCGCCGCGCGTGAGGTGGAAGAGATGCTGGGATACGCTATCCCGGTACCGCGTATTGGCGTGATGATTGAGGTTCCCTCAATGATCTTTATGATCGGGCATCTGGCGCAGCGCGTTGATTTCGTCTCGGTGGGGACCAACGATCTCACGCAGTATCTGCTGGCGGTCGACCGTAACAACACGCGGGTAGCCAGCCTGTATGACAGCCTGCACCCAGCGGTATTACGGGCCTTACAGACTATCGCGGCGGAGTGCGAACGGGCGGGGCTTGAGCTCTGCCTGTGCGGTGAAATGGCGGGCGATCCGATGAGCGTCACGCTGCTGGTGGGGCTGGGCTTTCATCACCTCAGCATGAACGGCCGCAACGTGGCGCGGGTGAAATATCTGCTGAATCATATCGACCTGGAGCAGGCCCGCAGGCTGGCCGGGCAAAGCCTGGAGGCCACGACGGCGGCTGATGTCCGTCACCTTGTCTCCGCTTTTATGGAGCGAGGCGGCCTTGGCGGCCTGATCCGTGGCGGTCGTTAGGGCGCTGTCCACCGGAAGCAGTAAAGCAGCGTAAACCCGTCGTGGTAAGGCGGGTACGAGCTGGCTCGCAGAAGTCTGCATAAAAGTCCCGGCGACGTACTTTGAGGCCAGCGGCTTACAAAGTTTACAGTTCCCACAAACCGCAATAATCACGGCTGTGCTATGATGCGCGCCTTAAAGCGCTGCGCGCACTGGTTGATTAATTCCGTCGCCTGCTGGTCAGGACAGACATTAACAATGGTGAAAGATGACTAACGGCTATCTGGCTTTCCCCCAATTTGATCCGGTAATTTTCTCTATCGGCCCGATTTCGCTGCACTGGTATGGTTTGATGTACCTGGTGGGCTTTATTTTTGCGATGTGGCTGGCGGTTCGCCGCGCGAACAAGCCCGGCAGCGGCTGGAAAAAAGAGGAAGTTGAAAACCTGCTCTATGCGGGTTTTCTCGGCGTATTCCTTGGCGGCCGCATCGGCTACGTTCTGTTCTACAACCTGCCGCTGTTCCTTGATAATCCGCTCTATCTGTTCAAAGTCTGGGACGGCGGCATGTCGTTCCACGGTGGCCTGATTGGGGTTATCTGCGTGATGCTGTGGTTCGCCCATCGCACCAAACGCAACTTCTTTCAGGTATCTGACTTTATTGCTCCGCTGATCCCCTTCGGCCTGGGCGCCGGTCGCCTGGGTAATTTTATCAACGGCGAACTGTGGGGACGGGTGGCACCGGATCTCTCCTGGGCGATGCTCTTCCCGGGTTCAAGAAGTGAAGACGTGGCGCTGGCCGCGACTCACCCCGAATGGCAGCCACTGCTGGCCACCTACGGCGTGCTGCCGCGTCACCCTTCGCAGCTTTATGAGCTGGCGCTGGAAGGCGTGGTTCTGTTCATTATTCTCAACCTGTTTATCCGTAAAAGCCGCCCTATGGGGGCCGTGTCCGGGCTTTTCCTGATTGGCTATGGCGCGTTCCGGATTATCGTCGAGTTCTTTCGTCAGCCGGATGCGCAGCTCGGCCTGTTTGATAACGCCATCAGCATGGGCCAGATACTCTCTCTGCCGATGATTCTGGCGGGTGTGATTATGATGGTATGGGCTTACCGTCGCCGTACACAGCAGCATGTGAGTGAGGGAAAATGAAACAGTATCTGGCGTTAATGCAAAAAGTGCTCGATGAGGGCACGCCGAAAAACGATCGCACCGGCACCGGTACGCTGTCGATATTTGGTCATCAGATGCGTTTCAATCTACAGGAAGGCTTTCCACTGGTGACCACCAAGAAGTGTCATCTGCGCTCAATTGTTCATGAGCTACTGTGGTTCCTTAACGGCGACACCAATACCGCCTATCTGCGGGAAAATAAGGTCACCATCTGGGATGAGTGGGCAGATGAAAACGGCGATCTCGGCCCGGTTTACGGTAAGCAGTGGCGCAGCTGGGGGGCGGCAGATGGCCGCCAGATCGATCAGCTCGAAAAGGTGCTGCAACAGTTGAAAACCGATCCGGATTCGCGTCGTATTATTGTGTCTGCCTGGAACGTGGGTGAGCTTGACGAGATGGCGCTGGCTCCCTGCCACGCCTTTTTCCAGTTCTACGTGGCTGACGGCAAACTCTCCTGTCAGCTTTACCAGCGATCCTGCGATATCTTCCTCGGTCTGCCATTTAATATCGCCAGCTATGCGCTGCTGGTGCATATGATGGCGCAGCAGTGCGACCTTGAGGTCGGCGACTTTGTCTGGACCGGCGGCGATACGCATCTGTACAGCAACCATCTGGAACAGACCCGGCTGCAGCTTACCCGCGAGCCACGCTCGCTGCCGAAGCTGACCATCAGGCGTAAACCCGCTTCGCTGTTCGACTATCGCTTTGAAGATTTTGAGATTGAAGGCTACGACCCTCATCCGGGTATCAAGGCGCCTGTCGCTATCTGATCCCTGCCAGGAGCGGAAGCTTTCCGCTCCTGATTTTACCTCCGGCATCCCGTACCAAAAACGCCCTGCGTCTGGCACGTAGCACATCCTTGATGTTCTGGAAAATCCTCCTCCGATTCAGCCGTTTCTCTATTCTCACAGCACTCAGGTCAGTTCGGCGCTACGCTTATAGCTGGGACTAAACCACAGGGAATACCGATGAAAAACAGCTCACTCCTCACGCTTGCACTCTTATGCGGATGTTCCGCTCTCTCCTCTGCCAGTGCCAGTGCCAGTGCCAGTGCCAGTGCCAGTGCCAGTGCCAGTACCGGGCCCGGCGTTCACCCCGTGCGCTCAGATGCGCCTGAGCAGACCATCAGCAATGGAAAAACGCAGCCTCCGGTGAAATTCGCCAGCGTATGGGCCGATAGCGAGGGCGCGACCCATATCGGTCACTGCCGCTTTGAAGGACTGGAATACAAAAGCTATGCGCCCCCTTCTGCGCCGCAGTGGATTGGCGTGTCACCCGACGAGGTGGAAAGTATTGCTTATGCCGTCCTGCCCCCCGGATACGTCGGCAGCTGGCATCATGCACCGGGTCCACAGTGGGTGATCACCCTTTCCGGGAAATGGTCCGTTGAAACCACGGACGGCACCACGCTGGTCCAGGGGCCGGGCGAGGTCCAGTTCAATGCGGACAGCAGTTCACATCCGCGTCCTGGCGATAACAGGGTGGGTCACATATCCCGTACGGTAGGGGATGAACCCAACGTGCAGCTAATTATTAAACTCAAACCCGGCGCGAAGAACACCGGTATCTGCACCCGCTGAGGGGATATTTCCCGGAATACGCCTCGCAACAGCCAGGATTGATGCTGGTCAATGCGCGTTCATCGCGCCATTCTGCCGGAATGAAAAACGCATCCGGATTTACCCTGCTTGAACTGCTGGTGGTGATGGTTATCGCCAGCGTGCTTGGCTTTGGCGCCGTCAGCGGCTGGCATCGCTGGCAGCAGCAGCGGCATTTGAATGACACGGCAGCGCAGATCCAGCATTTTCTGCTGCGTCTGCGCAGCGAGGCGAACTGGCACAACGATACCCGGCTGCTGTGGCATCTGCCCGGTCAGAAATGGTGCCTGGGGAGCGGGGCCGTTCAGCTGCGCTGTAACGGTCGAAGCCGCCATACGCTGCTTGCGCCCTGGCAGGAGGTCAGGCTGCTGTCGCTTACTGAGGGCGTGGGTTTCTATGGTCGTCGCAGCATGGCTAAACCCGGGCGCATTGTGATTTCCTGCGACGCAGGGGAGCGGCACATTATTGTCTCATCCCGGGGCCGCATCAGGATTTGTCAGCCAGCGGAGGGACTATGTGGATGAGAAATGCGGGTTTCAGCCTGCCTGAAATGCTGATCGCGCTGGCCATCAGCAGCATATTGATGCTGGGGGCCGCCCGTCTGTTGCCTGTGCTGCAAATGAATAACCTGCGCAGCCTGATGGCCTTTCAGCTACAGGAAGAGCTGCAGCAGATGATGGCCTCGCTGGAAAAAACGGTGCGTCGCGCGGGCTATTGCCGGGGCGAATGCAAGGGTGAAGGGCTGAGTGTTCGCGGAGCATCAGGAAGCTGCCTGCTTATTCGCTGGGATGAAAACAGCAATGGCCAATGGGAGGCGGCAGGACGGGATGACAGCGATTATCACGGCTATCGCCTGCGCAGCGGTAATCTCGAAATGCAGCGCGGGGTAGCCGACTGCGAGGGCGGCGGCTGGGAGAAGCTTAACGATCCGGCGGTAATAGCGATTGATAGGTTTCAGGTGACTCAGCGGGCGGGGCAGGTAAGGCTGCTGCTGGCGGGCTATGCGCTTATCTGGCCGCGGCATCCGCTGGTGATTGAGCGCTGGGTTACGGCGGTCAATCTGTGAACGCACAGCGAGGAAGCGGTTCGCTGTTAGCGGTCATTATCCTGCTTATGATGTCGGCTACCCTGCTGCATGCTACCCGCATACAGCTTGATGACGCACTCGGCCTGCTGGCAGATGAGCGCCAGTTTTATCTCCAGTACAGCCGCGCGGCTTCTGCGCTGGCCTGGGGAGGCGAGCAGCACTGGACAATCAACGCCGCGGGATGGGTCTGCAAAGCCGATCCCGTTTATGGCCGCGCCTGCCTGAGTATGCAGGGCGAAAATAGCCTGCTCCTGCGCGGAGATGCGGGCAGCGGAACCCTTGCGCACTACCGCTGGGTTGCCCCGACGGGCAGTGCGGGAAGGATTAGATCGGTGCCGCACGGCTGGATCGACTACTGCCCGTTGGCTGTAACCGCAGCGTGCCAGCCAGAATGAGTCGCCAGCCTGGGTTTAGCCTCCCTGAAACCCTGGTCGCTTTGCTGCTGCTTACCCTGAGCATCAGCACGTTGATGCGCTATCAGCTGGTGCTGGCTCAGGGATTTGTACGCCAGACGGAGCAGCGGGAAGCCTGGCGGCAGGCTGCGGCAGGGTTTGAAGGCTATCAGGCACCCGGCTGGCAAACCGAGCTGACAGAGCAGGCGGGTCCCGGTGATTGTCGGGTTAGGGTTTCAACGGCGACTGGCCCAACCGGCCGACGAGCGCAGCTAATGCTTTTGCAATGCCCTGAGCCGGGATTTCATTCGTTTCCCGTGCATTTGCAACGGATGCAGGAAGGGTTACAGTGTCCGCGCAGAGCAAAATTATGCTTAAGGAGCAGAGATGTTTACGGTCTACCACTCAAATCAGCTGGATTTGCTGAAAACGCTGGCGGCATGGCAAATTGAAAATCAGCCGCTGCGCGATCCCTTCCAGTCTGAAGTGATCCTGGTACAAAGTCCCGGCATGGCGCAGTGGCTGCAAATGTCGCTGGCTGCGCAGTTCGGCATTGCCGCTAATATCGCCTTTCCTCTGCCCGCCACCTTTATCTGGGATATGTTTGTGCGCGTCCTGCCGGGGATCCCAAAAGAGAGCGCCTTTAACAAATCCAGTATGAGCTGGAAGCTGATGGCTATCCTTCCAGAGATGCTGACGCGCCCTGAATTCGCGATGTTAAGGCACTATCTGACCGACGATGAAAACAAGCGTAAGCTTTTTCAACTGGCCTCCCGCGTGGCTGACCTCTTTGACCAGTATCTGGTTTATCGGGCCGAGTGGCTTAACAGCTGGGAGAAAGGCCAGCTGATTGAGGGGCTGGACGAGGCGCAGCAGTGGCAGGCGCCGCTCTGGACCGCTCTGGTGCAGTACACCCGCGAGCTTGGACAGCCCGAATGGCACCGGGCAAATCTTTACACGCGCTTTATTTCGGCTCTGGAAAATAGCCGTGAGCGCCCGGCAAATCTCCCCGATCGCGTTTTTATCTGCGGCATCTCTGCGCTCCCGCCGATCTATTTGCAGGCGCTCCAGGCGCTGGGCAGGCATATTGATATCCATCTGCTGTTCACAAATCCCTGTCGGCACTACTGGGGCGATATTCAGGACTACGCGTTTCTGGCAAAGCTGCAAAACCGACGGCGACAGCATTTCGGGCAGCAGCGTGAAAGCGCCCTGTTTCGCGACGAGGATGCCTCCGGCCTGTTTAACGAGCAGGGGGAGCAGCAGCTCAGCAACCCGCTGCTGGCCTCCTGGGGCAAACTGGGGCGGGATAACCTCTATCTACTGGCGCAGATGGAGTGCCAGGAAATTGACGCCTTTGTCGATATAGAACCCGCCACACTGTTGCAAAGCCTTCAGCGCGATCTGCTGGAGCTGGAAGATAACGCAGTGATGGGTCTGAATCAGCAGGAGTGGCAAACCAGTCAGCACAAACGCGTGCTGGATCCCGCCGATCGCTCTGTCAGCCTGCACCTGTGTCATAGCCCACAGCGTGAGGTAGAAGTGCTCCAGGATCGCTTATTAGAAATCATGGCCAGCGATCCTACCCTCTCCCCACGCGATATTATTGTGATGGTCGCCGACATTGATGCTTATACGCCCTTTATTCAGGCGGTATTTGGCAATGCGCCCGGCGATCGCTACCTTCCCTTTGCCATTTCTGACCGCCGGGCCAGCCAGGCGCATCCGGCGCTACAGGCTTTTATTTCACTGCTAAGCCTGCCGGACAGCCGCTTCGCCTCGGAGGAGGTGCTGGCACTGCTTGAAGTGCCGGCGGTCGCCAGCCGCTTTTCCATTGATGAAGAAGGGCTGAAGCGGCTGCGCCACTGGGTCGCAGAGTCGGGCATTCGCTGGGGGCTGGACGACGAAACGATCCGTGAGCTGGACCTTCCTGCCGGTGGGCAGCATACCTGGCAGTTTGGCCTGACGCGCATGCTGCTCGGCTACGCGATGCACAGCGAGGCCGGGGACTGGCAGGGGATCCTGCCCTATGACGAGTCCAGTGGCCTGATCGCGGAGCTGGCGGGTAATCTGGCTGAGCTGTTAATGCGGCTGCGCGACTGGCGCGATCTGCTTACGGCACCGCGCGCGCTGGAGAGCTGGCTGCCGCTGTGCCGCGAGCTGCTGAACGATTTCTTCGCTGGCGATGCAGATACCGAAGCGGCGCTGGCGCTGATTGAGGAACAGTGGCAGCAGGCGATCGGTTACGGTATACAGTCGGCTTATCAGCAGGCGATCCCGCTCTCGCTGCTGCGAGACGAGCTGGCATCCCGGCTGGATCAGGAGCGCATCAGCCAGCGCTTTCTTGCCGGGCCGGTGAACTTCTGCACCCTGATGCCGATGCGATCCATCCCCTTTAAGGTGGTCTGCCTGTTGGGGATGAACGACGGCGTTTATCCCCGTACGCTGCCGCCGCTCGGTTTTGACCTGATGAGTCAGCAACCGAAAAAGGGCGATCGCAGCCGTCGTGACGACGATCGCTACCTGTTCCTGGAAGCGCTGAGCTCTGCCCAGCAGCAGCTTTATATCAGCTATATCGGACGGACAATCCAGGATAACTCGGAGCGTTTCCCTTCGGTGTTGGTGAGCGAGCTGGTGGAGTACATCAGCCAGAGCTTCTGTCTGCCAGAGCACCAGGACAGCGATGTGGACACCAGTGCAAAGGCGGTTGAAGCCCATCTGCAACATTTGCACAGCCGGATGCCGTTCGCCGCCGAAAACTTCTCGCCCCAGGCGGAGTTTCGCAGCTATGCATCAGAGTGGCTTCCGGCCGCAAATGCCAGCGGTGTCGCCCATCCACCCTTTATGCAGCCCCTGTCAGGACTGGAATTGACGGAGCTGAATGTCGAACAGCTGGTACGGTTCTGGCGACATCCGGTACGCGCTTTCTTCAGCCAGCGCCTGGGCGTCAGCTTCCAGCTGGAGGAAACCGAGCTGCCCGATACCGAACCTTTTACCCTGGATAATCTCAGCCGCTATCAGGTAAATGCACTGCTGCTAAATACCCTGATTGAGGATCGGTCAGATGAGCCTCTCTATGCCAGGCAACGCGCGGCCGGGCATCTGCCCTATGGTGCCTATGGTGAACTGTTCTGGCAGGATCAGCTGGCAGATATGACCGAGCTGGCGAACCGGGTGCGTGAACAGCGCAGGGATGCCGTGAGCTGGGAAATAAACCTGACCGTGGGCGGCATTCAGCTGAACGGCTGGTTACCGCAGGTGCAGGAGGATGGACTGCTGCGCTGGCGTCCCGGCCACCTCAATTTCACCGATGGTCTGGCGCTCTGGCTGGAGCATCTTATTTACACCGTGCTGGGCGGTAAAGGAAACAGCCGCATGTATGGCCGCAAGGAGAGCCAGTGGTGCTTCCCGCCGCTGGAGGTCACCACAGCGGCTCGCTGGCTTGAACGCTATATTATCGGCTATCAGCAGGGGATGAGTGCGCCCCTGCTGCTGCTGCCTAAAACGGGCGGCGCCTGGCTTGAGGCGAGCTATGATGAAAAAGCCTCGGCGGTGCGCCATGATGAAGCCAGCCAGGCGAAGGCCAGAGTCAAACTGCTTCAGGCCTGGCAGGGTAACTATCAGATTGAGGGTGAGAGCAGCGATCCCTATCTGGCACGTTTATTCCGTACCCTGGATGAAGAGACCCTGCAGGAGATTACGCGTAACGCTGAGGCGTGGCTGCTGCCGCTGTTGCAGATGAATGTTACCGCCAGTGAGGTCTGAAATACGGCGCTAACCGGCAGTGGGGGCGGAAGTTTAAGGACAGAGTGCAGGACATCCTGTAGTGTTATTTTATAACCATTGAACCGTTTTTTTACTCGTCTTCACCACCGGGGATGAAGGCGAAATACTCAGGGGAAGGATCTGCTGAACGGTTTTTCCTGTCAGCAGAAAATGAGATCGTCAAGGAGTTTGAATGGGTCGTTATGCAGTCTGGATCGGTACGCTGGTTGTACTGGTTAATTTGTGGAGCCCGCTAAGCCAGGCACAGTCGGGATGGCAACCGATCCCGGAAACCATCCGAAAAAGTGAAAAAGACCCGCGACAGTATCAGGCGGTCAGGCTCGATAACGGCATGACGGTGCTGCTGGTCTCCGATCCTCAGGCGACGAAATCCCTCGCCGCGCTAACGCTGCCGGTAGGATCGCTGGAGAATCCGCGTAATCAACAGGGACTGGCGCATTACCTTGAGCATATGCTGCTGATGGGGTCGAAGCGTTATCCGCAGCCTGATAACCTGGCTGAGTTTTTGAAGAGGCACGGCGGCAGTCACAATGCCAGTACCGCTTCTTACCGCACGGCCTACTATCTGGAAGTCGAAAACGATGCGCTACAGCCTGCCGTCGATCGTCTTGCTGATGCCATTGCTGAACCGCTGCTGGATCCGGTTAATGCCGATCGTGAACGCCATGCGGTTAATGCTGAACTGACGATGGCCCGCTCACGCGACGGTCTGCGGATGGCCCAGGTTGGTGCGGAAACGCTTAATCCTGCGCATCCCGGATCGCTATTCTCCGGCGGTAATCTGGAAACCCTGAAGGATAAACCGGGCAGTAAACTGCATGATGCGCTGAAAGCGTTTTATCAGCGCTATTACTCGGCGAATCTGATGAAAGCGGTCATTTACAGCAATAAACCTATGGATGAGCTGAAAAAAATAGCCGTCAGTACCTTTGGACGCGTAGAAAACCGAAATGCGACGGTGCCGGATATCACCGTGCCGGTGGTGACCGATAAGCAAAAGGGCATCATTATTCACTACGTTCCGGCCCAGCCGCGTAAGCTGCTGAAAATTGAATTTCGTATCGACAATAATAGCGATAAATTCCGCAGCAAAACGGATACGCTGATTGCCTATCTTATTGGTAATCGTAGTAAAAATACGCTCTCTGACTGGCTACAAAATCACGGCCTTGCCGATTCAATTGATGCGGGAGCGGATCCGGTTATTGATCGGAATGGCGGCGTTTTCTCTGTCTCCGTATCGCTAACGGATACCGGCCTGGCTAACCGTGACCGGGTGATTGCTGCCGTATTCAGCTACCTGAATAAACTGCGCGCCGACGGCATTGATAAGCGTTACTTTGATGAGGTCGCGCACGTTCTGAATCTGGATTTCCGCTACCCCTCAATGACCCGCGATATGGATTACATCCAGTGGCTGGTCGATACCATGCTGCGCGTACCCATTGAAGACACGCTTGATGCCTCTTATATCGCCGATCGCTACGATCCTGCGGCGATTAAGGCGCGGCTGGACGGCATGACGCCTCAGAATGCCCGCATCTGGTTTATCAGTCCCGATGAGCCGCATAACAAACTGGCCTACTTTGTCGATGCGCCCTATCAGGTGGATACGATTACACCGCAACGATTTGCCGCGTGGCAGGCCGCCAGCGATAAAATCGATCTGTCCCTGCCGGTGCTTAACCCCTACATTCCGGACGACTTCAGCCTGATAAAGCCCGGGAAAAAACAGACGCATCCGGAAGAGCTGGTTAATCAGCCCGGGCTGCGGATATTCTATATGCCGTCGCAGTTTTACGCCGACGATCCTAAAGCCAACATCACGCTGGCACTGAGGAATAAAGCGGCGATGAGCACGGCGAAAAACCAGGTGCTGTTCGCTATCAACGACTACCTGGCGGGTCTGGCGCTCGATGAGCTGAATTCACAGGCGTCAGTGGCCGGCATCAGTTTTTCTACCAGTGAAAATGATGGCGTCACCTTTAACGCCAGCGGCTTCACCCAGCATCTTCCCGAGCTGATGAAGGCGCTACTTAAAGGGTATGCCAGCTATCAGCCCGATCGGCAGCAGCTGGAGCAGGCTAAATCCTGGTATCTGGAGCGTCTCTCCTCCGCTGAAAAAGGTAAGGCGTTCGAGCTGGCTATTCAGCCCGCGCAGATGCTGTCGCAGCTGCCTTATACCCAGCGGAGTGAACGCCGCAGCCTGGTGGCCGGTATCACGCTTGAGGATCTCCAGGCCTACCGAAAAATGCTGCTACAGCAGTCCACCCCGGAACTGATGGTGGTGGGCAACATGACGGCGGCAGAGGCGACGGCGCTGGGCCGGGATCTCAAAACCCATCTGGACTGCGAAGGCGACAGCTGGTGGCACAGTCAGTATATCGCCATTGATAAAAAGACCTCGGCCAATCTCCAGCAGCAGGGGAGCAGTACCGATTCGGCGCTGGCCGCCCTGTATGTTCCGCTGGGCTATGAAGAGTATGAAAGTATCGCCAGCAGTGCCATGCTCAGCCAGATCGTTCAGCCGTGGTTTTATAACCAGCTGCGTACCGAGGAGCAGCTGGGCTATGCGGTATTTACCTTCCAGATGCCGGTAGGTCGCCAGTGGGGCATTGGCTTCCTGCTGCAAAGTAACGTTAAGCAGCCCGCCTGGCTGTTAACGCGCTTCCGGGCGTTCTATCCGGTGGCGGAAAAACGGCTGCGTGAGATGAGCCACGCGGATTTCATTCAGTATCAGCAGGCCATGATTAACGAACTTAAACAGCGACCGCAAACGCTGGATGAAGAAGCAGGACGCTTTAGCAAAGATTTCGATCGCGAAAACACCCGTTTCGATACCCGAGAAAAAGTGATTGCCCGCATTCAGGCGCTCACGCCGGGAGGTCTGGCAGACTTTTTCCATAAGGCGGTGATTGAACCACAGGGGCTGACGCTGCTGTCACAGATTTCAGGCAGCCAGCATAAGCAAGCGGACTACGCTAAACCTGAAGGTTTTACCACCTGGCAGGAAGTGTCGAAGCTACAGCAGTCGTTTCCGGTGAAAAGTTAAGATATGAAGTCAGAAGCCCTGAGTCTTGATCCCCTCAAGCTCCCGCTTAAAGGGGAAAGGCTGATTGAAGCCTCGGCGGGAACCGGCAAAACCTTTACCATCGGGCTGCTTTACCTCCGTCTGCTGTTGGGGCTGGGAGGGGAAGCCGCCGCCAGCAGGCCGCTGTCGGTGGAAGAGATCCTGGTGGTGACCTTCACCGAGGCGGCAACGGCCGAGCTGCGTGGCCGTATTCGGGCCAATATCCACCAGCTACGCATTGCCTGCGTGCGCGGCTACGCCGCTGACACAATGCTGGCGGCGCTGTTAGCGCAGATTGAGGATCGCAATCAGGCGGCTTTGCGACTGCTGGCGGCCGAGCGGCAGATGGATGACGCCGGGATATTTACCATCCACGGCTTCTGCCAGCGCATGTTAAATCTGAACGCGTTTGAATCCGGCATGCTGTTTGAGCAACAGCTGATCGAGGATGAGTTTCCGCTGCGCCGACAGGCAGCGGCGGATTTCTGGCGTCGCTACTGCTACCCGCTCTCGCTGCCGGTAGCCAGGGTGATGACGCAGATGTGGCAGGGGCCGGAGCAGCTTCTTGCCACGCTCTCGCCCTGGCTGAATGGTGAAGCCCCCGCGCTGAAATATCCCGCCGATTTAGAGGAGTCGTTCACCGAACGCCATGAAAAAATCATTGGGCGGATCGATGCCCTGAAAACGGCGTGGCTGGCGGCAGGAAATCTGCACGACGTTATTGCCCAATCGGGTGTGGATAAGCGAAGCTACAGCAGTAAGCACTTACCTAACTGGCTGGAGAAAATGGCCCAGTGGGCCGCAGAAGCCACTGAGGATTACGCGGTTCCTAAGGAGCTGGCGCGCTTTGGCCAGCGGGTACTGCTGGAAAAAACCAAAAAAGGCGAAGCGCCACAGCATCCGCTGTTTGACGAGGTGGATCGCTTCCTCGCGGAACCGCTGTCGCTGCGTGACCTGGTTATCGCCCGCGCGCTGAGTGAGATCCGCTTCACCACGCAAAAAGAGAAAAGGCTTAACGCCCTGCTGGGGTTTGACGACCTGCTGGGACGGTTCGATGACGCCCTTCAGCAGCAGGGCGGAGAGGCGCTGGCGCAGGCCGTTCGCAGCCGGTATCCGGTCGCGCTGATTGATGAATTCCAGGATACCGACCCGCAGCAGTACCGCATCTTCCGCACGCTTTACCGGCATCAGCCCGAGTCTGCGCTACTGCTGATAGGCGACCCCAAACAGGCTATCTACGCCTTTCGGGGAGCCGATATTTTCACCTATATGAAAGCCCGTAGTGAAGTTAGCGCCCACTATACGCTTGATACCAACTGGCGCTCCTCGCCGGATATGGTGAACAGCGTCAACCAGCTCTTTTCCCGGCTGGAAAATCCCTTTTTGTTCCATGAAATCCCCTTTAAGGACGTGACTCCTGCCGGACCTAATGCCGGGCTGACGTTTAGCGTCGAGGGTAAACGCCAGCCCGCCCTGAGATTCTGGCTACAGCCGGGCGAAGGAACAGGCGTAAGCGATTACCAGCAGTTTATGGCCCGGCAGTGCGCGGCAGATATCCGCCACTGGCTGACGGCAGGTCAGCAGGGAACGGCGCTGATCGGCAGAGACGACGATCGGCGTCCGGTGGCGGCATCGGATATTACCGTTCTGGTGCGCAGCCGCGGCGAAGCGTCCATCATGCGCGAAGCGCTGAATGGCCTGAATATTCCTTCTGTTTATCTCTCCAATCGCGACAGCGTGTTCACCACGCCGGAAGCGCGTGAAATGATCTGGCTGCTGCAGGCGGTGCTGGCTCCCGAACAGGAGCGGACGCTGCGCAGCGCACTCGCCACCAGCATTTTTGGTCTGGATGCATTAACGCTTGATGCGCTGAGTAAGGATGAGCGTGCCTGGGACGCGCTGGTGGATGAATTTGACGGCTATCGTCAGCGCTGGCTAAAGCGCGGCGTGCTGCCGATGCTGCGTGAACTGATGGTTAAACGCCAGATTGCTGAAAATTTGCTGGCCTCCGAAAGCGGGGAGCGCAGGCTGACCGACCTGCTGCATCTGGGCGAGCTGCTACAGGAAGCCTCCGCGAGTCTGGACAGCGAACATGCGCTGGTTCGCTGGCTGGCGCAGGAGGTGGCCCAGCCTAATGGTCAGTCCGCCAGCCAGCAGCTACGCCTGGAGAGCGATCGCCATCTGGTGAAGATTGTAACTATCCATAAGTCAAAAGGGTTGCAGTATCCGCTGGTGTGGCTGCCGTTTGTCGCTAACTACCGCGAAGCGGGACAGGGCATTTACCATGACCGGCAAACCTTTCAGGCGCTGCTGGATCTGCGTGACGATGTCGAAAGTATTGAGCTGGCCGAACAGGAGCGGCTGGCCGAAGATCTCCGCCTGCTCTACGTCGCGCTGACGCGTTCAGTCTGGCACTGTAGCGTGGGCATTGCGCCGCTGGTAAAGGGTAACCGGAAAAAAGAAGGGAACAGCGACCTGCATCTCAGTGCGGTGGGTTACCTGCTGCAAAAAGGTGAGGCGGCAGATGCGGCCAGCCTGCGTCAGTCCCTGGTGGAAATGGAAAATGAAGCCGTTGAGCTGGTTATTCCCAGTCATCCTGATGATGAGCCCTGGCGACCACAGCAGGCGGTGCCGGACGCGCTCAGCAGCCAGTCTGTTACCCGCCAGCTTCGCGATGAGTGGCGCATCACCAGCTATTCCGGTTTGCAGCAGCATGGGCATTCCGTCACCTTCGACCTGCTGCCCAGGCTGGATGTCGATGCCGCGGGCGAGGCACAGCCGCAGCTGGCTGTTCAGCTGACGCCGCATACCTTCCCGCGCGGCGCGGCACCGGGAACATTTCTTCACGGCCTGTTTGAAAATATTGATTTCACCCAGCCGGTTGAGGAGGCATGGCTGGCTGAACAGCTCACCTCGCAGGGGCACGACGCGGCCTGGCTGCCGGTAGTGAAGCAGTGGCTGATGCGTATTCTGCAAACGCCGCTCAACGAGACCGGGGTGACGCTCAGTCAGCTGGCCCCCGACAAGCGTCAGGTGGAGCTGCAATTTTATCTGCCTATCCAGCGGTTAATGAGCGCGGAGAGTCTTGACCGGCTTATTCGCCACTACGATCCGCTCTCAGCGGAGTGTCCGCTGCTTAACTTCCAGCAGGTGCAGGGCATGCTGAAGGGCTTTATCGACCTGGTCTTCGTCTGGCAGGGTAAATACTATCTGCTGGACTATAAATCTAACTGGCTGGGGGCATCCGGCGACGACTACACGCCCCAGGCAATGGCGCTGGCGATGCAGTCCCACCGCTACGATTTACAGTATCAGCTCTATACGCTGGCGCTGCACCGCTATCTGCGCCACCGACTGGCCGACTATGATTTTGAACAGCATTTTGGCGGCGTTATCTATTTGTTCCTGCGGGGCGTGGACGGAACGGCCAGTGACAATGGCCTTTATCGCACGCGGCCATCGGCTGAATTTGTTAACGCGCTGGACGCGTTATTTGCAGGGAAAGAGCTGGAGGGCGCATGGCTGAAATAGCGGAACTGCTGCTGGCTGCCAGTCAGCAGAAACTGCTGCGAGCGCTGGACGTGCAGTTTGCCAGAATGATTGCCAGCGAGGCGCAACCCGCGCTGATGCTGGCGGCAGCCTGGGTAAGCGCAGAGGCAGGAGAGGGGCACGTGTGTCTGCCGCTTACCACTTTTACCGAGCAGTCGCTGTTTGGCGGACGGCACCCGGAGCTGGCCCGCCTGATGTGGCAGGCCGCGGGTGACCCGGACTGGCTTACTCTTCTGCCCGACGAGGCGGCGGTGGGCGACGGTTCAACCGCCACGCCGCTGGTGCTTCATCAGCAGCGTCTCTACCTGCATCGGATGTGGCTTTCTGAAGGGCAGGTGGCCCGGTTTATTCTCGGTCAGGCTGCGGCTCACCGACTGGATGAACGCGCGCTGCGCGCTGCGCTGGACAGGCATTTCGGCCAGCAGGCCGATGACTGGCAGAAAATCGCCGCCGCCGTGGCGCTGACCCGTCAGATTTCGATTATTTCGGGTGGCCCGGGTACCGGTAAAACCACCACCGTCGCCAAATTACTGGCCACGCTTATCTCGCTAACGGATTCGCTACGCATCCGGCTGGCGGCGCCGACCGGCAAGGCGGCGGCCCGTCTGACCGCATCCCTCGGGGCGGCGCTACAGGGTCTGGATATTGATGAAGCGGAGAAGCAGCGGTTCCCCACTGAAGCGACGACCCTGCACCGACTGTTGGGCGCGGTGCCGGGCAGTCAGCGGATGCGCTATCATGCCGGTAACCCACTGCACCTGGATTTACTGGTGGTGGATGAAGCGTCAATGGTCGATCTGCCAATGATGGCAAATCTGATTGCGGCGCTGCCCCAGCAGGCAAAAGTGATTTTTCTGGGCGATCGCGATCAGCTGGCCTCGGTAGAAGCGGGGGCTGTGCTCGGGGATATCTGTCGCTGCGCGGAAGCGGGCTACAGCCGTGAGCGCGCGGCGGAACTTACCCGGCTGACGGGCTGTACCCTCGCGGGCGAGGAGAGTCTACATGCGCCCGCCGTGCGTGACAGCATTTGCCTGCTGCGCAAAAGCTACCGCTTTGATGCCTCTTCGGGTATTGGGCAGCTGGCGCTGGCCGTTAATGGCGGTGACACCCGTCGGATGGAAAAAGTCTTTGCCGCTGGATACAGTGACATTGAACGCTTCCCGCTGAGCAGCAGTGAGGAGTACCAGCATCTGCTCAGCGCCTGCGTGGAGGGCTATCGACCTTACCTGCGAAGCCTGTCTCAGGGCCACAGCCCTCTGGATGTGATTAACGAGTTTGGTCATTTTCAGCTGCTCTGTGCGCTGCGTGAGGGGCCATTTGGCGTAACGGGGCTGAATGAGCGTATTGAAGCGTCGCTCCAGCTTAAGGGCCTGATCCGCCGCGCGCCTGGCTCAGGCAGTAAGTGGTACGTCGGGCGGCCGGTCATGATTGCCCGCAATGATAGCGCCCTGGGCTTATTTAACGGCGATATTGGCATTGCGATGAATGACGAAGAGGGTGCGCTTAAGGTATTTTTCCCGCTGCCTGATGGCAGCATTAAAGCCGTGCAGCCCAGCCGCCTGCCCCCGCATGAGACGGCTTTTGCCATGACGGTGCATAAGTCACAGGGCTCGGAATTCAATCATACGCTGCTGATACTCCCCAGCCAGTTCACGCCGGTGCTGACGCGTGAACTGATTTACACTGCCATCACCCGGGCGAAGCAGAGGCTGTCGCTTTATGCGGACAGTGGGGTACTCAACAGCGCAGTGCGAATGCAGACGCAGCGTCGCAGCGGGCTGGTCGACCGCCTGACGGAATAGGGGGGCTGGCGGCTGGCTGACGGCCTGACAGAAAAACTTCGCCTGGCGGCCTGGCTGAGCGCTGGACATAATCATTACGCCTGGCGGGCATGGCTGAGCGCCGGACATAATCATTACGCCTGGCGGGCATGGCGCAGATCGGCCATCAGGACCTTTGAGCGGCGCTGGTAGTTATACATCTGCTTTTTACTCTCGGGCAGCTTATCGATATCTACCGGCATAAAGCCGCGCTCCTGGAACCAGTGAATGCTGCGGGTGGTCAGCACAAACAGCTTTTTCAGCCCCATCTGCCGTGCCTGAAGGGCTACGCGCTCCAGCAGTGCCTCGCCTCGTGACGAGCTGCGGTAGTCAGGATGCACCGCAACGCAGGCCATCTCGCCAATTTCCTCTTCCGGGAAGGAGTAGAGGGCTGCACAGCCAATGGTCAGGTTATCGCGCTCGATGATGGTAAATTTATCAATCTCCATCTCAAGCTGTTCGCGGGAACGGCGTACCAGAATTCCCTGCTGCTCAAGCGGGCGGATAAGTTCCAGAATTCCGCCGATATCATTGATGGTGGCGCGGCGGATCTGCTCGGCGCTTTCCATGACGATCTGGGTGCCAATCCCATCGCGTGAGAACAGCTCCTGAAGCAGGGCGCCATCTTCCTGATAGCTAATCAGATGGCTGCGGCGCACGCCGCTGCGGCAGGCTTTGACCGCACCGCGCAGAAAACGCACCGTCCCTGACAGGTAGTCATCTTCCTTTTCCAGCGCCTCAATGCGCTGCTGTGCGTCATTAGGGAAAAGCTCGGAGATAACGTTGCCTTCGCTGTCCGTGACGCCCTGACCGGAACAGAAGCCAATCATCTTCTCTGCCTTAAGCTTAATCGCGAGCTGCGTCGCCACCTCCTCTGAGGTGAGATTGAAGCTCTCCCCGGTGACGGAAACGGCCACCGGCCCCATCAGCACAATTGCGCCGCTGTCCAGCTGCCGGTGAATCGCCTCTTCATCAATACGGCGTATGCGCCCGCTATGACAATAATCCACGCCCTCATCCACTCCCAAAGGCTGCGCAATGATAAAGTTGCCGCTCACCACGTTGATATGAGCACCCTGGAGAGGGGTGTTATTGAGACTCATCGACAGGCGGGCGGTGATATCAAGCTGCAGGCGTCCGGCTGCCTGCTTGACCAGCTCCAGCGACTGCGCATCGGTAACGCGGGTATACTTGTGGTAAAGGGGTTCAAGCTGGTGTTCGGCCAGGTTCGCATCAATCTGTGGGCGCGCACCGTAAACCACCACCAGGCGAATGCCCAGGCTATGGAGCAGCCCAATATCATTAACGATGCCGGAAAAATTTTCATGCTCTATGGCTTCGCCGCCAAGCATGATGACGAAGGTTTTACCACGGTGGGCATTGATATAGGGGACAGTATGGCGAAAACCCTGAACCAGCTCGGTACTCCGTTCCTTCACGACAGACCCTCAATGAATTATTATTCGGTAAAACTGTATTTTTATTCTTTTTAGCCTGCGGAAGCAAGCGGCAATTGTTACCGACTTTCAATCAACGTGATTACACAGTTAACCAAAAGTGCAGCCGGGCCGCGCAATTTAGAGATGACACTGGCAGCCTGTTTCGCTACAGTTTTCACCCTGCACGCTATCTGGCTGTTTTTACCTCATAGTAGACCAGACTGGATTTTTTAACCCGATGGAACAGCACACTGGAATAGCATGACCGATTTACCTTCACCTGGCCGACGCCGCTGGCTTAAGTGCGCGGGAGCCGTCTGGCTGCTCAGCGTCAGCAAGATTGGCCTGGCGGCAACCCCGCTGGTGGCGATCCGCATCTGGCCTTCTTCCACCTATTCCCGTTTGACGCTGGAATCCACCTCACCGCTTAAGTACCGGCAGTTCGCACTCAGTAAACCCGAGCGGGTGGTGGTGGATATTGAAAATATGCATCTCAATGCCCTGTTGAAGGGCGTGGGAAATCTGGTTCGCGGCGACGATCCCTATATAAAGAGTGCGCGGGTGGGGCAGTTCAGCGCCAATACCGTCAGGCTGGTACTGGAGCTCAAGCAAAACGTTACGCCTAAAGTCTTTACGCTGGACCCGGTCGCCGGGTTTAAAAACCGGCTGGTTCTGGATCTCTATCCGGCCAGTAATATCAGTCACCACCACGAGGACGACCCGCTGCTGGCCCTGCTGGACGAATATAATAAGGGTGATTTAGCGCAGCACACGCCTGCCACAACGCCGTTACCGGGCAGGGCAGGTAAAGACCGGCCAATGATTATCATGCTCGATCCGGGCCACGGAGGCGAAGACTCCGGCGCGGTGGGCAAACACAGGACGCGCGAAAAAGACGTGGTGCTGAAAATTGCCCGCCGTCTGAAAAGCCTGATAGATAAACAGCCCAATATGCGCGCCCTGATGACGCGTAATGAGGACGTTTTTATTCCGCTACAGGTCAGGGTGGCCAAAGCGCGCAGGCAGCGTGCGGATCTGTTTATCTCCATTCATGCCGATGCCTTTACCAATCGCGCGGCGCGCGGCTCCTCCGTTTTTGCGCTTTCGACAAAGGGGGCGACCAGCGCTGCGGCGCGTTTTTTGGCCCGCACGCAAAACGAATCCGATCTGATAGGCGGCGTCAGTATGAGCGGTGACCGCTATCTCGACCACACCCTGCTCGATATGGTGCAGCGTCTGACCATCAATGACGGCCTGAAGCTGGGTAAGGATGTGCTAAGGCATATGGGGAAAATCAACCACCTGCACAAGAAAACCATCGACCAGGCGGGTTTTGCGGTGCTGAAAGCCCCGGACATTCCCTCCATTCTGGTCGAGACGGCGTTTATCAGTCATCCCGAGGAGGAGAGAAAACTACGCACCGCCCATTTTCAGCAGCAGGTCGCCGAAGCCATTCTGGCGGGGATTAAAACGTGGATCGCCAGCAGTGCTGCGCATCACCGGGTAAAATAACAGAATCAGTAAGACAGCGTCCTTTCCCGTGGGGCGCGAGTGTGCATAAGCGGCAGCGTAAGGCTTGCGGGAGCGGATAAGAGTGGAATTAGCCTGGCAGGAGGGGATAAAAGAGGTTTGGCAAACGTCAGAAACAAAAAAACACCCGTTAAGGTGTTAAATTGGTTGCGGGAGCCGGATTTGAACCGACGACCTTCGGGTTATGAGCCCGACGAGCTACCAGGCTGCTCCATCCCGCGTCCGTATACTACACCTGCCGCTTCCGTCACGACAGCTTTTCTTTTTACCGCTTCTCACAGGGAGAATTGGTTGCGGGAGCCGGATTTGAACCGACGACCTTCGGGTTATGAGCCCGACGAGCTACCAGGCTGCTCCATCCCGCGTCCGTATAATACACCTGTCGCTTCCATCACGACAGCTTTTCTTGCTTACTGCTTCTCACTGGGAGAATTGGTTGCGGGAGCCGGATTTGAACCGACGACCTTCGGGTTATGAGCCCGACGAGCTACCAGGCTGCTCCATCCCGCGTCCGTGGAAGCGCACTATACGCCGAGTGGCTTTTGATGCAACCCTATTTTGCAATAAAGTCATGAAAATAGCGCCTTCTGCTCACTTTATCAACGCTCTGCTCTATTGTTACACTATGGTGAGGGAACTTTTCCGTCGGCACGTTTAAATCTGGGGAGGGCTTTGCTATCTTCGGCCAGGAATTCCGCATAAAGGTAAGAGAACAATGAAAGGACGTTGGGCGAAGTATGCAGTAACCGGGGCGCTAATCGCCCTGCTGGCGGGATGTTCTTCAAAACCTACCGACCGTGGGCAGCAGTATAAGGATGGCAAACTGGACGCGCCTCTGGGACTGGTTAATCAGCCCAATGCAAAAGGCCGGCCGGTGAACGGGAGAGACTTTGCCGATCAGGTGACGGAAATCAAATACGCTTCGCCCGCCATGTTTTCGCGTAATACCAGTACCTTTAATGCCATACAGGGCTGGCTGATGGCGGGTGGCGATACGCGCCAGCTGCGTCAGTTTGGCCTTGATGCTTACCAGATGGAAGGCATGGATAATTATGGCAACGTGCAGTTTACCGGTTACTACACGCCGGTTATTCAGGCGCGTTACACCCGTCAGGGTGACTTCCAGTACCCGCTATACCGCATGCCCCCGCGCAGCCGGGGTAAAAAACTGCCTTCCCGTGCCGAAATCTACAGCGGCGCGCTGAGCGATCGCTACGTTATCGGTTACAGCAACTCCCTGATGGATAACTTCATTATGGACGTGCAGGGAAGCGGCTACGTAAATTATGGCGACGGACGCCCGCTAACCTTCTTCGGCTACGGCGGTAAAAATGGCCACGCGTACCGCAGCATCGGTAAAGTGCTTATCGACAGGGGAGAGGTAAAGCGGGAGGATATGTCGATGCAGGCTATCCGCAAGTGGGGCGAGGAACACAGCCCGGCCGAGGTGCGGGAACTGCTGGAGCAGAATGCCTCATTCGTTTTCTTTAAGCCGGAGAATTTTACGCCTGTTCGCGGGGCCAGTGCGGTACCGCTGGTGGCAAAGGCCTCGGTCGCATCCGATCGCTCGCTCATTCCGCCGGGCACTGCTCTGCTGGCGGAAGTCCCGCTACTGAACAATAAAGGTAAGTTTACCGGTAAGTATGAGATGCGCATGATGGTGTCGCTGGACGTGGGCGGCGCGATAAAAGGCCAGCATTTCGACATTTATCAGGGCATTGGCGATGAAGCCGGACACATGGCCGGGTGGTTTAACCACTATGGCCGCGTCTGGGTGCTGAAAGCCGCACCCGGTGCGGGTACGCCGGTCTTTTCAATGGCGCAAAATAGCAGCGGATCGTCACCCTTTAGCCAGTAACGCTTATCACGGGCTGGACCACCAGCCCGTCTGTGAATTCTGAGGTATAGCATGTCTTCTCTTTCTGACGCCTGGCGGCAACGCTTTGGCGGAACCGCCCGTTTGTACGGTGAGTCAGCGCTACAGCTGTTCGCTGATGCCCATATTTGCGTGGTGGGCATTGGCGGCGTCGGATCCTGGGCCGCCGAAGCGCTGGCGCGCACCGGCATCGGCGCGATTACGCTGATTGATATGGACGACGTCTGCGTCACCAATACTAACCGTCAGATCCATGCCCTGAAAGAGACGGTCGGTCAGGCCAAAACCGAGGTGATGGCAGCCCGCCTGCTGGCGATTAATCCGGAATGCAGAGTCACCTGCGTGGATGATTTTATTACGCCGGACAACACCGCCGAGCTGATGGGCGCAGGCTTTACCTGGGTTATTGACGCTATTGACAGCGTGCGGCCAAAAGCGGCGCTGCTGGCATGGTGCCGCCGCAATAAAATACCCCTGGTTACCACCGGTGGGGCCGGCGGGCAGATCGATCCGACGCAGATTCAGGTTGCCGACCTGGCGAAAACGATTCAGGATCCGCTGGCGGCTAAGCTGCGTGAGCGACTGAAGCATGACTTTAATATTGTCAAAAACAGCAAGGGCAAGCTGGGAATCGACTGCGTTTTTTCCACCGAAGCGCTGATGTATCCCCAGGCGGACGGGTCGGTTTGTCCGTCACGCAGCACGGCGGAAGGGCCGAAGCGGATGGACTGCGCATCAGGATTTGGTGCGGCGACGATGGTCACCGCCACCTTTGGCTTCGTGGCGGTTTCACACGTTCTTAAAAAGATGATGGCGAAAGCCGCACGCGCCTGACAGAACAGCTTATAGGATGAACGATCTGCCGCATTAGCCTGTTCCGTCAGGCTAATGTTAATGAACGCGCTGGCGGGTAAGTCAGCCTTTCCCTGCTTATATAAGTTACTGTATCGCCGCGTTACCCTTGCGACAAAGGCTCGTGGGTGCCGCGCTGCTAATGCTGTTCGGCGGCTTTTAATACCGCCCCGGCCAGCGCGTCCAGCCCGGCACTACGCGACGCACTCAGCTGATTGCGCAGCCCCAGTGCGTCAAACAGCGTCAGCGGATCCTTTTCCAGTAGCGACTGAGGCTGCTGGCCCTCCACGGCGGTCAGTAGCACTGCGAGCAGCCCCCGAACAATGCGTCCTTCGCTGTCGCCATAAAAATGCAGACGGCCATCAGGCAAAGGCTGGCACCCCAGCCAGACGCGGTTTTCACAGCCGCTCAGCTCAATTTCCGCCACCCTGAGTGATTCTGGCAGCGCAGGCAGCTGTTTGCCGAGCAGAATCAGCTGGCGGTAACGATCCTCCCACTGATTCAGTGCAGAAAAAGTCTGCTCCAGGCCAGCGGCGGTGATCTGTTCGCCGAAGGGATGCGGTGCGAGTATAGAAATTGTCATAGTTTAATCTGCCAGAAGTTCCAGAGCGGTGGTGAGGCCAGTGACCAGCCTGTCGACGTCATCTGGCGTATTATAGGGGGCGAACGATGCCCGAAGCGTACCGCTCACGCCCAATGCGCGCAGCAGCGGTTGGGCACAGTGCTGGCCCGCGCGCACGGCGATACCCATCTCTGCCAGCAGCGTGACGACGTCGCTATGATGGATACCCTTGATATCGAACGCGAGCAGGCTTGACCGGCTGGCGCGAAAGCTGCGAAAGCCGGGCAGGGCGGAAAGTCGCTCTTCGGCCCTGTCGGCCAGTCCACAGCTCCAGCGCTCTGCGGCGGCGAGATCAACCTCCTCCAGCCAGGTGAGCGCCGCGCTCAGCCCGATCACGCCCGCCACGTTTGGCGTACCTGCCTCAAAGCGCCACGGAACGGGCTGTGGCGTAAAGCCGTCAAAGTCTACCGTACTGAGCATCTTCCCGCCGCCCTGCCAGGGCTGCATCTCTTCCAGCAGCGACGTTTTACCGTAGAGAACCCCCGTGCCCATGGGGCCATAGAGCTTATGGGCGGAAAATGCATAGAAATCAATATTAAGTGCGGCGACGTCCGCTGGCGCATGTACCACCCCCTGCGCGCCGTCAATCATCACTCTTGCCCCCGCCCGATGTGCAATCGCAATCGCCTGAGCCAAATCGGGACAGCCTCCGGTCACGTTGGACATCTGTCCCAGCGCCAGCACTTTGCACCTGGGCGTTATCAGTGCAGGAAGGCGGGCGACATCTGGCAGGTAATCCACCCCCAGCGGCCATCTCACCACCTTTGCCCCGGTCTGCGAGGCCAGCATCAGCCAGGGAACGAGGTTCGCGTGGTGTTCCGCCTCACTGACAAGGATCTCATCGCCTGGCCGCAGTCTGGGACGAAAATAGCCCTGCGCCACCAGATTAATGGACTCGGTCGTGCCCTTTGTCCAGACAATATCCGTCGCCTGCGGGGCGTTAAGCAGGCGGGCAACCTGACTTCTGGCATTTTCGTAGCGCCCGGTCAGTTCACGCGCCGCAGCATACTGGCTGCGATGCACCGTACCAGCGCTCAGACTGTAAAACTGCCGCGTCGCCTCAATCACCGCCTGAGGCTTAAGTGCGGTCGCCGCGCTGTCCAGATAGGTGCCTGCATCGCTGAGTGCCGGAAACTGCTGGCGAAACCGGGCAGGGATAAATGACGTCATATTCTCCTCGGCGTTGATGACGGAATGACCAGGACCAGACTGAATTTAATGCGTTTTTCTGGCAATGTCGGAAAAGCGCGTTATGCTGATTCATGCAAGGTTTAAACTATTATCCGCAATAAGAGCCTTTCGGGCAGGCAATTTATCTTTTTTTTGCTCACCGGACGTGTTCTTCGGGTGGTTTATCGCATTTCTATCTGCAAGGAGATATAAAGATGAAAAAATTCGCTGCTATTATGGCCGCCTGCGCCATGACTTTTGCACTGGCTGCCTGTTCCAGTAACTATGTAATGCACACCAACGATGGCCGTACTATCGTCGCCTCTGGCAAACCTGTTGTCGACACGGATACCGGTATGATCAGCTACAAAGATGCCAATGGCAACAAGCAGCAGATTAACCGCTCAGATGTGAAAGAGATGGTTGAAATGGGGCAGTAAGCTTCAGTCAAAAAAAAGCACCGCAATTTGCGGTGCTACTAATCACTATGGACAGACAGGGTAAATCTACAGGAATAATAAGGTAGCCAGGCTACCAGATCTGAAAAGAGTCAGATCAAATGCAAACACAACATCACGACCACAAGCCAAAAGCCCCTCAAAACTCTGCGTAAACGCCTAAATTTCAATGTGCTTTTCGTTCCGGCTCAGGAAGTGCGGCAACTATAGGTATTTGCTGGTGCATCCTCAACGGACAAATTATAATGGCTCGGATAAAAAAAACTAATACGTAAATCTCCGTCAGGAGCGCTGCGTAATCCTTACGCAATCATCAATCCGGTAACCATGTCGAAACGTCTTCCCCCATTAAATGCGCTGCGTGTTTTTGATGCCGCCGCTCGTCATCTCAGCTTCACCAAAGCGGCTGAAGAGCTGTTCGTCACCCAGGCTGCCGTCAGCCACCAAATCAAGTCGCTGGAGGATTTCCTTGGCCTTAAGCTGTTCCGTCGCCGCAATCGATCGCTGCTGCTGACGGAAGAAGGGCAGAGCTACTATCTCGATATCAAAGAGATATTCAGCGCCATTAATGACGCCACCCGCAAGCTCCAGGCCCGAAGCGCGAAAGGGGCGCTCACCGTTAGCCTGCTGCCGAGCTTTGCTATTCAGTGGCTGGTGCCGCGCCTCTCCAGCTTTAACTCAGCTTATCCGGGAATTGATGTGCGTATCCAGGCGGTTGACCGTGAGGAAGAGAAGCTGGCCGACGATGTTGACGTGGCGATTTTTTACGGTCGAGGCAACTGGCCGGGGCTGCGTGTAGAAAAGCTGTATGCGGAATATCTGCTGCCGGTCTGTGCCCCCCAGCTCCTCACCGGTGAACATCCGCTAAAAACGCCCGAGGACCTTGCGTACCATACGCTGCTGCACGATGCCTCCCGTCGGGACTGGCAGGCCTATACCCGCCAGCTGGGGGTGGCGCATATCAACGTACAGCAGGGCCCTATATTCAGCCACAGCGCCATGGTGCTCCAGGCGGCAATTCATGGGCAGGGGGTTGCGCTGGCCAATAACGTGATGGCGCAGACAGAAATGGAAGCGGGCCGACTGGTCTGTCCATTTAACGACGTTTTAGTCAGTAAAAATGCTTTTTATCTGGTTTGCCATGACAGCCAGGCAGAACTGGGTAAAATAGCCGCCTTTCGTCAGTGGATCCTGGCAAAAGCGGCCAGCGAGCAGGAAAACTTCCGCTTCCGCTACGAGAATTGATAGCTGATTTCGCATCGCGTGGCTAAGGCGGCGCGATCACCAACCGAGGATTGACCGAATGTCGAGTCGTGCCATGCTGATTTTTACAGCCATCAGCGGATTCATTTACGTGATGCTGGGTGCTTTTGGCGCACATGTATTGAGCAAGTCGCTGGGAGCAGCGGAAATGGCCTGGCTGAAAACCGGGCTGGAATATCAGGGGTTCCACACCCTTGCCATTCTGGGAATGGCGGCAGCGATGCAGCGCCGTGCCAATATCTGGTTTTACTGGAGCAGCGCATTCCTTGCGTTGGGTACGGTGCTATTCAGCGGGAGTCTTTACTGCCTGGCGCTCTCGCATCTTCGTCTGTGGGTCTATGTTACGCCAGTCGGGGGCACCTGCTTCCTGGCTGGATGGATATTAATGTTAGTTGGCGCACTGCGTCTTAAAGTAAGGGCAGAACGCCATGAATAAAATTTTACTCTATTGCCGTCAGGGCTTTGAGAAAGAGTGTGCAGCGGAAATCAGTGCTAAAGCGGCTGAACATGAGGTGTTCGGCTTTGCGCGAGTGAAGGAAGACTCAGGCTATGTATTGTATGAGTGCTACCAGGCTGAAGATGCCGAAAAGCTCATCAAAACCCTGCCTTTCAGCCAGCTCATTTTTTGCCGTCAGATGGTGGTGGTAGGCGAATTGCTTCGCGATCTGCCGCCGGAAGATCGTGTCTCTCCGGTAACCGGAATGTTAACCGGTGTGGTAGAAAAAGCGGGAGAGCTGCGGGTCGAGGTGCCGGACACCAATGAGAGTAAAGAGCTGCTAAAGTTCTGTCGTAAATTCACCGTTCCGCTGCGTGCCAGCCTGCGTGCTGCCGGCGTGCTGTTAAATTATGAGAGTGCTAAACGGCCCGTGGTACACGTGTTTTTCATCGCGCCGGGCTGCTGTTATGTGGGCTACTCCCTGCCGGAGAACAATTCCACATTTTTTATGGGCATCCCGCGCCTGAAGTTTCCCTCCGATGCGCCAAGCCGCTCTACGCTGAAGCTGGAAGAGGCTTTTCACGTTTTCATCCCTGCCGATGAGTGGGAGGAGCGTCTGGGCAGCGGTCTTTACGCCGTCGATTTGGGTGCCTGTCCAGGAGGATGGACCTACCAGCTGGTGAAACGCAGCATGATGGTGCATGCGGTGGATAATGGTCCTATGGCGCCTTCGCTGATGGATACCGGGCAGGTTTTTCACCACCGTGAAGATGGTTTCAGATACCGTCCTACGCGTACCAATATTTACTGGCTGGTATGCGATATGGTGGAAAAACCGGTTCGCGTGGCTAACCTGATGGCCGACTGGCTGGTGAACGGTTGGTGTCGGGAGGCTATTTTTAATCTTAAGCTGCCGATGAAGAAGCGTTATGAAGAGGTTTCGCAGAATCTGGCGATGATTGATGAAAAGCTGAAGGCAGGCGGTATTAATGCGCAAATACAGGCACGTCAGCTTTATCACGATCGCGAAGAGGTGACGGTACATATTCGCCGCATCTGGAGCGCTACGCCGGGCCGCCGCGACGAAAGATAGTTCCTGAGGACCCGCCGCCGCCGTTCAGGCATCTACTTCCGTCGCCGGGAGGCGGGTGCAAAGCCCTGCGGCGCAGCCTTGTCGCTGCAGGGAGGGGGTGCAAAGCCCTGCGGTGCAGCTTTGTTGCTGCAGGGAGATGGTGCAAAGCCCTGCGGGGACCGTTGTCACGCGGACCCGCCGCAAGCACGTCCGTGTGGGCTCGACTCGCGCATCCCTGCGCTCGACGGTCCGCTTAGCCAACGGTCCCCGCCTGGCCTCAGGCTACGTTGTCGCTGTTAAAAGCGTTCTTACGCTCAGGCTCGGTTTACAGAACTACCGATATATCATTCCGTTAAGATTAGATGCGGCTCTTGCGCCCGTTGTCCGCCGTATCAAGATGCAGATTTTGGTTGTAAGGCCAGCGATAAAACAGGTTCTGAGATCGCTCAGTGTCAGACTACTCACCGGCCACTCCGCAGTCAGAAGGCGGTGTTGCGGAGCAGATAAGCCGGGTCTCTGCCGCAGGGATGCGGCAGTGAAGCCCCCAGGGAGGGGTTTACGGCGTCCCGGCGTTCTGACCCGCAACATAGCCGTGTCACCGGAGCAGGTTTTGACATTCCTGCTAACAATATAGCCGCGTCATCGGAGCAGGTTTTGACCTTACGGATGACAGTATGTGGGGAACTGGCACCTGTGATGTTTACTGTTGTTGCGGGTACCTGGTGCAAAGCCCTGCGGGGACCGTTGTCACGCGGACCCGCCGCAAGCACGTCCGTGTGGGCTCGACTCGCGCATCCCTGCGCTCGACGGTCCGCTCAGCCAACGGTCCCCGCCTGGCCTCAGGCCGCTTTGTCGTTGCTAAAAACCTCTTCAGGCCCTGCCGCGGGTTACAAAACCTTCGACAGATAATATCTTCCCTGTCGGAAGTGGTTCTGACCTTCAGGTCCGTGGTAACAAAGGCATACCACTTAAGCAGCTTCTGAGATGATCCGGTGTCAGGATACTTCCAGCCCATTCCGCAGCCAGAAGGCGGTGTTGCGGAGCAAATAAGCCGGGTCTCTGCCGCAGGGATGCGGCAGTGAAGCCCCCAGGGAGGGGTTTACGGCGTCCCGGCGTTCTAACCCGCAACATAGCCCTGTCACCGGAGCAGGTTTTGACCTAGCTGGCATCTGTAACGTTTGCTGTCCTTGCGGTAAATGGGTGCAAAGCCCTGCGGGGACCGTTGTCACGCGGACCCGCCGCAAGCACATCCGTGTGGGCTCGACTCGCGCATCCCTGCGCTCGACGGTCCGCTCAGCCAACGGTCCCCGCCTGGCCTCAGGCTAAGTTGTCGCTGTTAAAGAACGTTTCCGTGCTGGAATCCAGACATCGTAATTATTGGCAGATAATTCAGTTCCGATAGGAAGGAGGGCAGTCTGATTGTCCGAAACACCCTGATGCGGGGTCTGACCTTTAGGACCGTGATAAAACCAACGCGGCTGAAGCAGGTTCTGAGATCGCTCAGTGCCAGAACACTGGCAGGCCACTCCTCAGCCAGAAGGCGGTGTTGCGGAGCAGATAAGCCGGGTCTCTGCCGCAGGGATGCGGCAGTGAAGCCCCCAGGGAGGGGTTTACGGCGCCCCGGCGTTCTGACCCGCAACATAGCCCTGACACCGGAGCAGGTTTTGACCTTAGCCGCTGCCAGACCACTTACAGACCACGCCGCAGCCAGAAGGCGGTGTTGCGGAGCAGATTAGCCGGGTCTCTGCCGCAGGGATGCGGCAGTGAAGCCTCCAGGGAAGGATTTACGGCGTCCCGGCGTTCTGACCCGCAACATAGCCCTGTCACCGGAGCGGGTTTTGACATTCCTGCTAACAACGTAGTCCTGCCACCGGAGCGGGTGTTGACATTCCTGCTAACAACGTAGCCCTGTCACCGGAGCAGGTTTTGACTTTAAGGCCCCAACATAGCCTTGTCACTGGAGCAGGTTTTGACCTTAAATCCCGCAACACAGCCGATCCATCGGAGTGAAGTTGACCTTAGTGGGTTATAACCTTCAGGCCGGTAACCTCAGCTCCTTCAGGTTTCCCTCAAGCACCAAATCAGTCTTCAACGTCGCGACCTCGCGGCAGATATGGGCTAGCTCCTGATGCTGCTCAAGCTTCCTTCGCCACTTCTCCGGGACGGCCTCCAGATTCTGGTAAATCGCATCCAGCGAGCCGAACGTCTGTAAAAGCTGGGTTGCACTCTTTGCACCAATCCCTGCCACGCCGGGGATTTTGCTGCTGGCAATGCCTGCCAGGCCCCAATAATCAGTGAGCTGGGCCGGTGCCACGCCGAAGCTGGCTTCAATAAAAGGCATATCCAGCCAGCGCTTCTGAAAATAGTCACGAATAAGAATCTGCGGTGCAAGGAGCTGACAGTAACCTTTATCAGTCGAAACAATAGTTGCCTGATGACCACTTTCTGCCACTCTCGCTGCCAGCGTAGCAGCCAGATCGTCAGCCTCTTCGCCTACAGCCTGCCAACAGGCAACGCCGGCCTGCTGAAAAGCCTCGCGCAGTAAAGGCATCTCCTGCTGCAAGGCATCAGGCATTGGAGGGCGACCCGCCTTATAATCCGGTAGCAGCTGGAAGCGCCAGCCTTCATGACGCTCATCATCGTCAAAAACCGCGACGGCATGAGTAGGCCGGCTGTGCACGATAAGCTGCTGTAACGCATGAACGCAGGCTTCCTGACAGGGAGAGCCCTGAACAGCATGGATGCGGCGTATAAGGTTCAGGGCATCAACAATCAACAAATGAATAGTCATAATTTCGCACGTAGGGGAGCAGCACGTTCGCCGCTCCGGTTGCGGTTATTTGATGATTTCATAGCAGGGGATATAAGCGGTGCCTGGCAGCTTCATACGGTGCTGAGCAACAAATCCCTGTAGTAAATCGTCCATGCGGCGCATCAATTCCGGATCGCCATGTAGCTTGTAAGGCCCGTTCTGTTTAATCGCCTTAATGCCCATATCCTTCACGTTGCCCGCAACGATACCGGAAAATGCCCGCCTCAGTGCGGCGGCAAGCTGTTCGGCTGGCTGATTAGGATAGAGATTAAGGTTAGCCATATTTTCATGGGTGGGCATAAAGGGCACCTGCAGATCCGGCTCAATTCGAATAGCCCAGTTGAAGCTATACGCGTCTCCGGTTTCCCGACGATGCTCCTTCACTTTTGGCATCGCCTGTTTCATCAGCCGTGCTACCTCTGGCGCATCATCAATGATGATGGTGTAGTGCTTACGCGCCGCATGACCCAGCGTGCTGACGATAAACTCATCCATTACGCGGAAATAGTCGGCGCTCTCCTTCGGACCCGTCAGGATCAGCGGCAGCACCTGGTCATGGTTGTGGGGATTCATCAGAATACCCAGCAGATACAGCAGCTCTTCCGCCGTCCCCACGCCGCCCGGGAAAATAACAATGCCGTGCGCAATACGGACAAACGCTTCCAGACGCTTCTCGATATCCGGCATGATAATCAGCTCATTGACCAGCGGGTTCGGTGGCTCAGCGGCGATGATTGAAGGCTCAGTCAGACCAATAAAGCGACCCTCTTTATAACGCTGCTGTGCGTGACCTACGGCCGCTCCCTTCATTGGGGCTTCCATAACGCCGGGCCCGCAGCCGGTACAGATATTCAGCTCGCGCAGCCCCAGCTGGGCACCCACGGTGCGACAGTACTGATACTCTACGGCATTAATCGAGTGTCCGCCCCAGCAGACCACGGTATTGGGTTCTTCACCAATATGCAGCGCCCGGGCATTGCGTAAAATAGAGAACACCATGTTGGTGATATGAACGGGATCTTCGTTTTGCTGGTGCTGGAAGCGTCCTGCCTTGTCGATTTGCCCGTTGACAAACAGGATATCGCGCAGCACGGCAAAAAGGTTGGCCTGCAGTGAGCGAATGATCCGCCCGTCGACAAAGGCTTCTTCCGGTGGATTGATCAGCTCAAGCTTCACGCCGCGTTCGCGGCGAAGCACGTTGATATCGAAGCTTTCGAAGCGGGCAAGCAGCTCATGGCTGCTATCGGTCTGACTACCGGAGTTAAGCACGGCAAGCGAACAGTTGCGGAACAGCTGGTAAAGGTCACTGCTGGCCGTCTGCTTCAGCATGTCAACTTCCAGCTGAGACAGTAGGTCCATAGAACCCAGTGGACTAATATGTGTGATCAAATTAACTCCTTTGCACCCCTCCGGGTGGCGTCACTCTCCAGACAACATTCTTACACCCCTGCGCACTGGGTGAAACATCGGAAAGTTGAGATATCCTGGGCGGGGACAATGTGAACGCCCAGGTTCAGATTAGCCTTGTCTGTCGGGAATTAACAATAGGGTAAAATAGACAACTGCGGCGTGCTGCGCAAAAACATCACCGGCTACTGCCGTACCAGACGCGAACGGCCAGGTTTATAAACCCCATTGCTGCGCCATGGATTGATGTCCAGGCCGCCGCGGCGAGTATAGCGCGCATAAACGCTCAGGCTTTCAGGCTGGCAGAAGCGGTGGATATCATTGAAAATACGTTCAACACACTGCTCGTGAAATTCATTATGCTGACGAAAAGAGACCAGGTAACGCAGCAGCGCTTCGCGCTGAATACGTGGGCCACGGTAGCTAATCTGCACCGAACCCCAGTCGGGCTGATTAGTGATCAGACAGTTAGACTTCAGCAGATGGCTGACCAGCTGCTCTTCCACAATTTCCGGCTGTGTGGAATTAAGCAGGTAATCCGTGCTAAACGCATAATTATCGATCTCGATATCCTGCTCATCAATGCAATACCCGCTAAAGCTACCAATCGGCTGGCCTTCGACCTCATGCAGGCGGAATAGCGCGGCGCTGACCTCTCCTCCGGCACAGGCACTGAGATCGCGCTCAAGCGTAGCGCGAACCTCGCCCCAGTCGGCAAAACGGGTCTGATTAAAACTGTTGAGGTAAAGCTTAAAGCTCTTGGATTCAATAAGATGAGTGCTATTGGCATTTAATACCACTTCACCCAGTGCGACCTGCGGTAAACCACGGGCGTTAAGCCATGACAGTTCATAAAGCGTCCAGATATCCGCACCGTGAAAGGGCAGATTATCCGGATAGAGTGCCAGCGGCTCACGGTTCAGGCTGCGAGGCACACCCTGGAGCAAACCAGGATCGTATTTATCGTGGTATTCTGTGGGCTTCCCCAGAGTCAGGCTATTTAGCGTCTGGTGCGGATCCTGTAAAGACATAGATTTCCTTTATGACCTGCCTGAGCAGGGAGTGTGAAATTAATATGTTCGTTGCGGCCAGGACCGGAAACCATGGGATGACTGGCAGCCGAATCCCGGTTTGGCGTTAGCCTTATTGTAACTCAGGCAGCAGAGAGTGAAAAAAGAATGATTGAAGAAACGGCCCGGGCACTGACCCACTTCACCCAGCGCTATTGCGAACTCTGGCAGCAGGAGTACGACCATTTACCCGCCAGCAGTGAGCTGTACGGTATTCCTTCCCCCTGTATACAGAGCAGCGCCGGGGATGTGGTCTACTGGTTACCGCAGCCTTTCACTCTGGCCGCCAATCTTGAAGCCGTCGAGCGTGCGCTGGATTTACGCATTCAGCCCTCGGTTGTCGGCTGGTATACTTCACAGTTTGCGGGCGACATGCACGCCGTGCTGGCAGGACAATCTGTTACGCTACTGCAAACCTGGAGCGAGGAGGATTTCGTCCGGGTTCAGGAGAATTTAATCGGACACCTGGTGATGAAGAGACGGCTGAAACACTCTCCCACGCTGTTTATCGCGACGCTGGAATCGGAGCTTGAGGTTATCTCCGTATGTAACTTAAGCGGTGAGGTTATCCTTGAAAAGCTGGGTACATCTCAACGAACGGTGCTGGCGTCCGACCTTACTGATTTCATTGAGCGCCTCACCCCGCAGGGTAAAGTGTAAGAAAATTGCCGAGTGAGTTTGTAGGAGATCTCTTACGCAGTCTGTAAGAGATCGCTTTAAAATCCTCAGACTAATATTAAGTCATAAATCCTAATTCTTTTATATTCAGCAAGTTGTTTTAAGTTTTGGCCAGGCTGAGGTTAACAGGGGTTATATGGAACCGTAAGGTCTATTGTTTACTGACTAAATTAGGTCAAAATGTGTCGCATCGGAAAGGATGCTGTGACTTACGGATTGAGTCAGGACACATCGGGAAGATGATTCATGGAAAGGCCTCAGGATGAGGCAAGGACATCTCAGGATGAGATTAATGGACACCTCCAGGATGGAGAATGAGAGCAGCCAGTATGGGTTGCGCGCCAGGATGCCAGGGACTTCACCAGTGATGGTGAAATTGTAAGGAATACGCAGGACATAGTTATCAGGGACGAGCAGGGAGCATTTACGTAGCGGGATAGCTGCAAACGAACCGGGAGCACTGTTTTTACAGTGCTCCCTTTTTTTATGCATACTTTTCACTGACCCCGTAAGTGAATGTTATGCTTGCGGCTCTGACATTGACTGAATAAAGGAGACCGCGAATGAGCCGGGAACAGCAGGTTCAGGAATGCCTGATAGCGATAACACAGGTCTTACAGGATGCAGGACTCTGGCAATCCTGCGCCCCAACGACGACCGCTTTTGAGAGCCAGGAACCTTTCTGCGTGGATACCATGACGCCGGAGCAGTGGCTGCAGTGGGTATTTTTACCCCGAATGCAGGCGCTTCTTGATTCACAAAGCCCACTGCCGGAGAAGCTGGCCATTGCACCTTATTATGAGGTTGCGCTGGAGGGGGCCGTTCCGGCGCGTGCGAAACTGCTGCATGCGCTGAACGAGCTGGACAGTCACTTTGAGCATAACGCCTGATGCTGGACATCATTTATCAGGATGAATGGCTGGTCGCGGTAAACAAACCGGCGGGCTGGCTGGTACACCGTAGCTGGCTGGACCGCCATGAAAAAGTGTTTGTCATGCAGACGGTCCGCGATCAGATTGGTCAGCACGTTTTTACCGTGCATCGCCTCGACCGTCCCACCTCTGGCGTTCTGCTGATGGGATTGTCCAGCGAGGTGGGACGCCAGCTCTCACAGCAGTTTGAACAGCATCAGCTGCAAAAAACCTACCATGCGGTGGTCAGAGGGTGGCTGGAAGGGGAAGAGACCCTGGATTATGCCCTGACCGAGGAGCTGGATAAGATAGCCGACAAATTCAGCCAGCCCGAAAAGGCCCCACAGCCTGCCACAACGCTCTGGCGTTCCGTGGCAACGGCTGAGTTACCGGTTGCGGTTAGCCGCTATGACACCTCCCGCTATACGCTGATGGAGCTGAAGCCGAAAACCGGCCGCAAGCATCAGCTCAGGCGTCATATGACCCATCTTCGGCATCCGATTATTGGCGACAGCGCGCACGGTGATTTGCGACAGAACCGCAGCGCGGCGGCACATTTCGGTATGCAGCGGCTGATGCTGCACGCCAGTGAGCTCAGCCTGACGCACCCGGTAACCGGCGAGCCGCTGGTGCTGCGCGCCGGATTAGACGCTATCTGGCAGCGGATGATGGCGCAGTTCGGCTGGCAGGCCTGTCTCCCTGATATTCCCAGGGTTGAGTTTAACGCCGACACCCCTCAGGATAGTGAGTGATAACAGGTGCCGGTAAAGGAGAAATAAGATGGCTCAGGTTGGCATATTTGTAGGCACGATGTACGGGAACGCACTGCTGGTTGCAGAGGAAGCAGAACCTGTGCTGGTGGATCAGGGGCATCAGGTGAAGATTTTTGAAGATCCTGACCTGAATGACTGGCAGCGCTTTGCCGGAACGGGCGTGGCGCTGATTATTACCTCAACAACGGGGCAGGGCGAGCTGCCGGACAGCATTGCGCCTCTTTTTCGTGATATTAAAGATAAACTCGGCCACCAGCCCGGCCTGCGCTACGGCGTGATCGTGCTGGGTGATAGCAGCTACGAGGTTTTTTGCGGCGGCGGTAAGCACTTTGATGCGCTGTTGCAGGAGCAGGGAGCCACCCGCATCGGCGACGTGCTGTTGGTTGATGCTGCCGAAACCCCGGAGCCGGAAGAGGTGACAACGCCGTGGGTTGAGCAGTGGGCGAAGCAGATTAGTTAGACTGGATTCGCTCCCGGGATAGGTTAATGAGTTAGCCCGGGTTGGTCCATGGGCTTACCCGAGCCCGACGCGCCCCTGTTTTACTGCTGACAGGGGCGGCAGGTTATCAGGTTACCGGCGCTGGATTAAACACCGCCAGCGCGTTATGGATCCCCCAGCGATCGGACCAGCTCTGCTTGCGTCCGCTGGCAATTTCAATAATCAGTTCAAACAGCCGCCAGCCAACCTGTTCAATACTCTCCTCCCCGGTCGCGATAGTTCCCGCGTTGATATCCATCAAATCGTACCAGCGTTCTGCCAGCGCGCTTCGGGTCGCCATTTTGATAACCGGAATCGCTGCCAGGCCGTAAGGCGTGCCGCGACCGGTGGTGAAGACCTGTAAAGTAATGCCTGACGCCATCTGCTGCGTACCGCAGATAAAATCACTTGCCGGGGTAGCAGCATAAATCAGTCCGCGACGGGTTGGGCGCTGACCGGGCGAAAGCACTTCAACAATGGCGCTGCTCCCGGACTTGGCAATCGATCCCAATGCCTTCTCCACCACGTTTGCCAGCCCGCCCTTTTTGTTGCCGGGTGAGGGATTGGCGCTGCGATCGGTTTGCCCGCTGTTCAGGTAATCATCATACCAGGCCATCTCCTCAAGCAGCCGCTGGCCCGTCTGCTCATCAATGACGCGTGGGGTCAGTAAATGCACCGCATCACGGACTTCAGTGACCTCGGAAAACATCACCGTCGCACCGCAGCGTACCAGTAAATCAGAGGCAAACCCCACGGCAGGGTTTGCCGTCACGCCGGAAAAAGCATCGCTGCCGCCGCACTGCATGCCGACCACCAGTTCCGAAGCAGGTACAGTTTCCCGGCGACGCTGATTCAGTCGCTGAAGATGACGTTTCGCGACGCGTAAAATATCCTTCACCATCGACTCAAATCCTACGTGCTGCTCATCCTGGAGGCGGACAATATCATCCTCATCCAGTGAAATCGGCTGCACATCGGGCGTGCCCTGTAGCAGCCTTTCGGGCTGGAGTTTTTCACACCCCAGCCCGACGACCATGACCTCACCGCCGAAATTGGGGTTAAGGGCAAGGTTATGCAACGTGCGAATGGGAATAATTGCCGCGGGCGCGTTGATCGCCACGCCGCAGCCGTAGAGATGATTCAGGGCCACCACGCCATCGACGTTTGGAAAGTCCGGCAGCAGCTGACGCTCAATAATGCTTACCACATAATCGACTACACCCGCCACGCAGTGGACGCTGGTGGTTATCGCCAGCAGGTTACGGGTTCCCACGCTGCCGTCACTGTTGCGATACCCTTCAAAGGTATACCCCTCAAGGGCGGGAAGGGCTGGCGGTGTCGCCGTGGCAAGGGGCAGGCTGGCCAGATTGGGCGCAGTCGGCAGCCCCACCAGCGATTCATCAATCCAGCAGCCCTGAGCAATATCACGAAGGGCATAGCCAATCACTTCGCCGTAGCGCAGGATATCAGCGCCTTTAGCAATATTATTCAGCGCGACCTTATGCCCCTGGGGGATATGCTCTTTTAAAACCAGCCCACAAGGAAACACGCTGTTTGCCGTCAGACCATTATTATTAACCACAATGGCAACGTTATCTTTTTCATGCACCTTTATATAGAGAGGTGCCTCTTTATTGATAATATTCATTGCTCGGTAAACCCTGACTGGAACGGTAATGGAAAACGCCCTTCTCGCGCGGAGCGCGGAGGAGGCGTTTATTATTTTTATCCTGAAGCTATTCTGCTAATAAACAGTATAAAAGGTCTGCCGGGCAAAAACATTGTGCAAATGACTATAAAAATAGGCCATACGAGATCAGTTTCCAGTCAAATTCACAAAGGCAATCGAGAGGGCTCACAAAGCAGCGGGCATTTCACCAGTGTGTGACGGCCTCCGCAGAACCTTAAGGAAGCGTGAGCCACCACGCAGGGGCATGTGCAACTGCCATAAAAACCGTGATTATAAAGCCCCTTTCCAGGGCTTTTTGCCGATGTATTAGCCAGCCCGCCTTCATATAATTTTTCATACATCAGAACGATGAGTTATTTGTGCGTAGCGTAATGACTATTCTGCAAAATAATCGCTGTCTTTAACCCAATATCATTCTGATACCCAACGCGATGTGTATGCCTTACAGAGTGAATGTTGCCAGGTCGCTATATTTCGGGAGTAGATAATGAATTCAGTCAGCAGTGCCGCGAGCGCCGTACAAAAAAGAACAAATGCCCGCTACTGGATAGTGGTGATGCTATTTATCGTTACCTCTTTCAACTACGGAGACCGCTCGACAATTGCCATTGCCGGTTCCGCCATGTCAAAGGATATTGGCCTTGATCCTGTGGGGCTTGGCTATATCTTCTCAGCATTTTCATGGGCTTATGTAATAGGCCAGATCCCAGGAGGCTGGCTACTGGACCGATATGGCTCAAAGCGAGTTTACTTCTGGAGCATATTTCTCTGGTCGCTTTTCACGTTCCTACAGGGATTTGTCGACCTGTTTAGTGGTTTTACCATTATCGCCGTGCTGTTTGCGCTGCGATTTATGGTCGGGCTGGCGGAGGCACCCTCTTTCCCTGGCAACAGCCGCATCGTTGCTGCCTGGTTCCCCGCGCAGGAGCGTGGCACCGCCGTCGCCCTGTTCAATTCAGCGCAGTATTTTGCCACGGTCATTTTCGCGCCAATCATGGGCTGGCTGACCTCAGCCGTTGGCTGGGCGCACGTCTTCTGGTTTATGGGTGGGCTCGGGATCGTTATCAGCTTTATCTGGCAGAAGGTTATTCACGATCCCAACGATCATCCCGGCGTCAATAAAGCCGAGCTGGAATATATGGAGCAGGGCGGGGCGCTGATTAATATGGATCAACGCAGTGCCGTAGTGCGCAGCACCGGCTGGGGTGAGCGGATACATCAGATTAAACAGCTGGTCAGCTCGCGGATGATGTTGGGTATTTACCTTGGACAATACTGCATCAACGCCCTGACCTACTTCTTTATTACCTGGTTCCCGGTCTATCTGGTGCAGGCGCGGGGTATGTCCATTCTCAAGGCCGGGATGGTGGCGGCTATCCCCGCCATATGTGGTTTTTTAGGCGGCGTGCTGGGCGGCATTATTTCAGACTGGCTGATGCGTAAAACCGGGTCGCTGAATATTGCCCGTAAGACGCCGATTGTGCTCGGTATGCTGCTCTCGGTGTCGATGGTGGTCTGTAATTACGTTGATACCGAATGGGTAGTGGTCTTCTTTATGTCGCTGGCGTTCTTTGGGAAGGGGATAGGCGCGCTGGGCTGGGCAGTTATGGCCGATACGGCGCCAAAGGAGATCAGCGGACTCAGCGGCGGCTTGTTCAATATGTTTGGCAACGCCTCGGGCATCATCACGCCTGTTGCTATTGGCTACATCATTGCGACCACCGGCTCCTATAACGGCGCGCTGGTCTATGTGGGCATCCACGCCTTTGTGGCCGTACTGAGCTATCTGGTGCTGGTCACTGACATTAAACGTATTGAACTGAACTCTCTGTAAGGACAGGTTATGAATACGCAAAGCAGTCCGGTTATAACTGATATGAAAGTGATCCCGGTGGCGGGCCATGACAGCATGCTGCTGAACATCGGCGGCGCACACGATCCCTTCTTCACCCGCAATATCGTGGTGCTCACCGACAGCGCGGGGCATACGGGCGTGGGTGAAGCACCCGGCGGTGAAACTATTTATCAAACGCTGATGGATGCCATTCCCCAGGTGCAGGGAAAGGAGATCGCGAGGATGAACCGGCTGGTGCAGAACGTCCATAAGGGCAGCCAGTCCGACGATTTTGACACATTTGGCAAAGGAGCCTGGACCTTTGAGCTCAGGGTGAATGCCGTTGCCGCGCTGGAGGCGGCGCTGCTCGACCTGCTGGGACAGTGGCTGGGGGTGCCGGTGGCGGAACTTCTTGGGCCGGGCAAGCAGCGCGATGAGGTCAGGGTACTGGGTTACCTTTTTTACGTCGGCGACCGCGAAAAAACCGACCTTCCTTACCTTGAGGGCGAATCGCGCGGCCATGACTGGTATCACCTGCGGCATCAGCAGGCGATGGACAGCACAGCGATCGTGCGGCTTGCCGAAGCCGCTCAGGACAGGTATGGCTTTAAGGATTTTAAGCTCAAGGGGGGCGTACTGCCTGGCGAACAGGAGATTGAGGCGGTCAGGGCGATGAAGAAGCGCTTTCCTGATGCGCGAATAACCGTGGACCCCAATGGTGCCTGGTCTCTTAATGAAGCGATCGCCCTGTGCAAAGATATGAACGGTATTCTGACCTATGCCGAAGACCCCTGCGGTGCGGAGCAGGGCTATTCCGGACGTGAAGTGATGGCCGAATTCCGCCGCGCAACTGGCCTGCCGGTTGCCACCAATATGATAGCCACCAACTGGCGGGAAATGAACCATGCGGTGATGCTCAACGCCGTCGATATCCCGCTGGCGGATCCGCATTTCTGGACGCTAAGCGGCGCAGTACGCGTCGCGCAGCTCTGCGATGACTGGGGACTGACCTGGGGCTGCCATTCTAACAACCACTTTGATATTTCACTGGCGATGTTCACCCACGTCGGCGCGGCTGCGCCGGGTAAGCCGACGGCCATTGATACCCACTGGATTTGGCAGGAAGGCGAGCAGCGTCTGACCAAAGCACCCCTGCAAATCCGTAATGGCAGCATTACCGTACCTGACGCGCCAGGGCTGGGCATTGAGCTGGACTGGGCGAGGGTAGAGCAGGCCCATGCCCTGCATCAAAGCCTGCCCGGCGGCGCACGTAACGACGCCCGGGCGATGCAGTATCTGCACCCCGGATGGACCTTCGATCGCAAACGCCCCTGCCTTGTGCGCTAACTTTTTCAGGAGTCACTGATGAGCTATATAAGCAATCCAAATGGTTTCCGCCAGCGTCTGCTGGCGGGAGAAACGCTAATTGGCAGCTGGTGTGCACTGGCCAGCCCAATCTCTACCGAAGTGCTGGGGCTGGCCGGGTTCGACTGGCTGGTACTTGACGGCGAGCATGCACCAAACGATATCACCACCTTTGTACCGCAGCTGATGGCGCTTAAAGGCAGCGTTAGCGCGCCGGTTGTTCGCCCGCCATGCAACGAGCCGGTCATTATTAAGCGGCTGCTGGATATTGGTTTTTCCAACTTTCTGATCCCCTTTGTTGAAACGCAGGAGGAAGCCGTGCGGGCGGTGGCCTCAACGCGCTATCCGCCCCTGGGGATCCGCGGCGTTTCCGTTTCGCATCGCAGCAATATGTACGGCACCGTGCCGGAGTACAACAGCACGGTTAATGACAACATTACCGTGCTGGTACAGATCGAAACGCAGCAGGCGGTGGATAACATTGATGCGATTGCAGCCGTCGAGGGCGTGGATGGCATTTTTGTCGGGCCTGGCGACCTCTCGGCCGCGCTGGGTTATCTCGGCCAGCCTGCACACCCCGAGGTGCTTGAGGTGATCAGGCATATTTTCGAGCGGGCAAAAGCGGCGGGTAAGCCGAGCGGCATACTTGCCCCGGTTGAGGCCGACGCGCGCCGTTACCTTTCATGGGGAGCGGGTTTTGTCGCGGTTGGCAGTGATGTGGGTGTCTTCCGTAGCGCCACGCAGGCCCTGTGCGATCGCTTTAAGCAATAATTCCCCTAAGGAGAAGCAAGATGAAAATTGGCTTTATTGGTCTGGGTATCATGGGTAAGCCCATGAGTAAAAATCTGCTGAAGGCAGGCTATTCGCTGGTGGTTCGCGATCATAATACAGAGAGCGAAGCCGAACTGGTTAGCGCAGGGGCCGTAGTGGCTAAAAGTGCGAAGGCGGTGGCGGAGCAGTGCGAGGTGATTATTACCATGCTGCCTAACTCTCCGCACGTCAGGGAGGTGCTGCTGGGGGAAGAGAGCGTTATTCAGGGCGCCAGGCCCGGCACCATTGTGATCGATATGAGCTCCATTGCCCCGCTGGCTAGCCGGGAATTTCACCAGGCGCTGGCGAAGAAAGAGATAGCGCTGCTGGATGCACCGGTAAGCGGTGGCGAGCCCAAAGCCATTGAAGGTACGCTGTCGGTCATGGTGGGCGGTGACAGGGCGCTGTTTGATAAGTGCTATGAGATTATGAAAGCGATGGCAGGTTCCGTGGTCCACACCGGTGATATCGGCGCGGGTAACGTCACCAAGCTTGCCAATCAGGTGATTGTCGCGCTGAACATTGCAGCCATGTCAGAAGCGCTGACGCTGGCAACCAAAGCCGGGGTGGATCCGCAGCAGGTTTTTCAGGCGATTCGCGGCGGGCTGGCGGGCAGTACGGTTCTGGATGCGAAAGCGCCCATGGTGCTGGCGCGGGACTTCAAACCCGGCTTCCGCATTAACCTGCATATCAAGGATTTAGCCAATGCGCTTGATACCTCGCATGAAGTGGGCGCACAGCTGCCGCTGACGGCGGCGGTGATGGAGATGATGCAGATGCTGCGCGCCGACGGGCTGGGGGATGCCGATCATAGCGCGCTGGCTTGCTATTATGAGAAGTTAACCAACGTTGGAATTACTCATTAGCATCCTGTCCCGGCCTGCTGACAGGCCGGGATCTGACTCGCTGGCTAAGGCCGGTTCACAGCGCCCGGATAACGTATGAAAATAGTAATCGCACCGGATTCATATAAAGAGAGTTTATCTGCCCAGCAGGTCGCCGTGCAGATTGAGCTGGGATTTCGTGAAATTTTTCCTGCTGCGGAGTATGTCAGGTTGCCGGTCGCAGATGGCGGCGAGGGTACGGTTGAGGCGATGGTCGCCGCAACGAACGGAACCTTCGTTACGCTCAGCGTGACCGGGCCGCTGGGCGAGCCCGTCGAGGCATTCTACGGGCTATCTGGCGATGGCAGCCGGGCTTTTATTGAAATGGCGGCGGCGAGCGGACTGGAAAAGGTGCCGGTCAGCCGCCGCGACCCGCTGATCACCACCTCATGGGGAACGGGAGAACTGATCCGTAACGCGCTCGATCGGGGCGTTGAGCATTTCATTATTGGCATCGGCGGTAGCGCCACCAATGATGGCGGCGCAGGGATGTTACAGGCACTCGGTGCCCAGCTGCTGGACAGCCAGGGAAAACAGATTGGCTTCGGCGGCGGCCAGCTGGCGCAGCTGGCTGACATTGATTTGAGCAAATTCGATCCGCGTATTAAACAGCGTCGTTTTGAGGTCGCATGCGACGTGACGAACCCCCTGCTGGGCAAGGAGGGGGCTTCCGCCGTTTTTGGCCCGCAAAAGGGCGCCACGCCAGAACTGGTCAGCCAGCTTGATGCCGCGCTGGGCCACTATGCCGACGTGATCAAGCGCGAGCTGGATATCGATGTGCTGCAACTGCCGGGCGGCGGCGCAGCGGGGGGAATGGGCGTGGCGCTGCATGCGTTTTGCCATGCGGAGCTGCGGCGGGGTATTGAAATCGTTACCGAAGCGCTGGGTCTGGATGAACTGGTCAGGGATGCAACGCTGGTGATAACCGGTGAGGGGCGCATCGACAGCCAGACCATTCACGGCAAAGTGCCGATTGGCGTCGCGCAGGTCGCAAAACGCTACAACAAACCGGTTATCGGTATTGCAGGCAGCCTGACCGATGACGTGGCGGTGGTGCATCAGCATGGGTTAGATGCCGTATTCAGCGTGATCTACAGCATCTGTACCCTTGAGGAAGCGCTGGAGAACGCGGCGGAAAACGTGCGTATGACGGCGAGAAATATCGCCGCCTCACTGGCCATCGGCCAGCAGATGCCGCGCCCCTGAGGGCGCAAATGGCGGTGGGACCGTAAAGGCAGGCCCTTACCGATCCAACCGCTCTCTGGCAAGTCGGGCCACATTTTCGATTTCATCAAGCAGCTCAAAAAGCTCAGGTTCGGTTCCCTCTATGTGAGGATTGTTCCGCAGGCTACGATCCAGCTGCTGACAGAGCTGCTTCATACGCGGTACGCCACTGTAGCTGGCGCTCCCGTGCAGCTTATGAATGATATCGCGCAGTCCCGGCACGTTATCCTCAGCCATATAGCGCTCCACAAGCACCCGCACTTCCGGCAGAAAATCGACCAGCATTTGTAACAGCTCACGCGCCAGATCGGGCTTGTTCGCGGCCTGACGGAGCGCCAGCTGCCAGTCAAGCGAAGCGGAGACATCAGGGATTTTGACTAAAACCGGAGGCTTAACCGACGAGTAGCGTGCCAGCAGCTGGCTGAGACGCTCCTCATCAATCGGTTTAGCCAGGTAGTCATTCATGCCCGCCTTTATAAACTGCTCTTTCTCACCGTCCAGCGTGTGCGCCGTAACGGCCACAATCGGGGTGGAATAATGCCGGGGAAGCTGACGGATGATCTCACTGGCACGGATGCCATCAATTTCGGGCATCTGAATATCCATAAGAATAATATCCAGTTCGCGATCCTTCGCCATGCGGATGGCATTCTTACCGCTGTCGCACAGAACAATATGCTCAACCTGTTCTTCCAGCAGGGCACCAATCAGCTTCAGATTGGCAGGATTATCATCCACCGCCATCACCGTAAGCGGCAATCGCTGGCGCGGCACCGGGAAGGGAACCACGCGGGAATGATGGTCGATCAGGACGGGCAGCAGGCGAGTCAGGGAAACGGGCTTAATCAGGCAGGCGCTCACGCCACGGGCCTTGAGCTCTTCCGCATAAACCTGCATCTGGCAGGGAAGCGCCATAATCACGTTGTCAGCCCGCTGCAGCGCCGGAAGCAGGTCCTCTGACTCAATCTCAGCCTCGTGGGTAACAGGAAGACCTAACAGGAGCGCGTCATAATGGCTTTCTGCCAGGCCGTTGAGCGTGGCGCTGTAGCTGACGGTCATCTGCGTCGCCTCCAGCATCGTCAGGGTTGCCTGCGCGGCGGCCTCATTGGCTTCCACATAGGCCAGCCTTTTGCCCTGCAGGCACTCCATGGCGCGCGGATCGCTTGCAGCATTAGGATTAAGCGCCAGATCAACATTGAACCAGAAGGTCGACCCCTGGTTTAGCCGACTGTGGAACGAAATTTCACCGCCCATTTCATTCACCAGCCGCTGCGTGATCACTAACCCCAGCCCGGTACCGCCGTGGCGGCGTGAAATACTGGCATCTGCCTGACGAAAAGCCTGAAACAGCTGGGACTGCTGCTTTTCAGAAATACCGATGCCGGTATCATGGATCTGCACCTCAAGATCGACCCGGTTATTGCTGAGGGAGCGTTTTTCCACGCGAATATCAATGTTGCCGCGTTCGGTGAATTTGATGGCATTACCCAGCAGGTTAACCAGTATTTGCTGCAGGCGTAGCGGGTCGCCAATGGCATTATCCGGCACGTCATGCTGAATGCTCAGGGTGAGCTCCAGCCCCTTCTCATGCGCTGACTGAGCCAGCAGCACCACCACCTCATCCAGCGTAGCGCGCAGCGGAAAGGGGATGGTTTCCAGTATCAGTTTGCCGGCTTCCAGCTTGGAAAAATCGAGTACGTCATTGATGATACTCAGCAGGTTATTGGCCGAACGCTCGATGGTATGAAGATAGTCACGCTGGGTAACGTTAAGCGACGTTTTCAGCGTTTGTCGGGTGAAGCCAATCACTCCATTCAGCGGGGTGCGCAGTTCATGGGACATATTGGCAAGGAACTCGGATTTAATCCTGGCTGCTTCCTGGGCGCGCTTCTTCGCCAGATCCAGCTCGACGTTCTGGATCTCCATCTGCTCCAGCGTTTCACGCAGATCGGAGGTCGCCTGATCGATATTCTGCTGCATCTCCTCGTGGTAGGCGGTCAGGGACATCGCCATGGAGTTAATGCCGTTCTTCAGCATATCGAGCTCACCCAGCATAAAGCCGGAGACGCGGCTGTCCAGCTGGCCGCGACGGATGCGGTCAACGGTGCTGACCATATCGCGGATGGGCCCGGTGACATTACGCATCAGGCGGTAGGCAAACAGCATGGCAAGACAGAGGCAAAACAGCAGCATCAGCGTGGAGATAAACACCTCCTTGTACTGCTGAAGCCGGACGGACTGAAGATCAAGTTCGATGGCGACATAGCCCAGCGGGTTGCCGGTAGGCTTGGCATCGTCGCCGGGCGACTCATCAGGAAAGTAGCTTTCAGACACAATCGGCGTACGCAGGATCACCACGCTACCTTCGCGTTCATAGGTCAGGGTGGCCGGGAGCTTTTCTCCGTCGGGTACGCGCAGCCTGGACGGGCTGATATGAAAGTTCGAGGTGACGAACAGCTGGTTCTGTGCATCAAAGACGGTAATTGCGCGAACAATTTCCGAATGGCGACGGTGCAGCAGGCTGACCAGCTGGCGCACCGACTCGCGGCTGTGGAAGGTCATGCCATACTCACTGGCAACCGCCAGTGGTTCAATAATATTGGCACCGGCATCCACCAGCTGGCGATGAAGTTCGTTATAGCGATGCACCACGAAGAAGGTGCTTAGCATCAGCCCAATCATCAGGGTGGGGGCCAGAATCAAGATCATCATGCGTGCCCGCAGGCTATATTTGGTCATAATCTTCCTGAAGCACGTAATAAACCAGCTGACGCGTCACGCGGGTCGAATTAATCCGATCGCTGGTGTAGGCTACGCACGTTTTTTCGCTCACTACTTTCGGAATGAAACTGAATAATGGCGCAATTCTACTCTGCAAAACGCCGCGTGACGACCCGCCAGATCGTGACGACGATGGTATATGAGCTGGACGGGGCAGGACAGGGCGTAGCCAGGCACAATGGCAAGGCGCTTTTCATCAATGGCGCGCTGCCGGGTGAACAGGTCGAGGTTGAAATTGTTGAAGATAAACGCGCCTGGGCCAGGGGGAACGCAAAACGTCTTCTCTCTACCAGCCCGGAGCGGGTGACCCCTGCCTGCCCGCATTTCAGCCAGTGTGGCGGCTGTTCACAGCAGCATGCCTCCCCGGCACTGCAACAGCGCAGCAAAGCACAATCGCTGGCAAGAATGCTGGGACAGGCGACCGGGCAGCCCGTAGAGGTGACGCACATCATTGCCGGCGAGTCTTATGGCTATCGCCGCCGCGCGCGACTGGGGCTCTCGTGGCACCGGCGCAGTCAGACATTGCAGATGGGTTTCCGGCGGTCCTCTTCAGACGAGCTGGTCAATATTACCCAGTGCCCTGTTTTGAAGCCCGAGCTTGAAGCATTAATCAAACCCCTGCACCAGGTATTGAGCAGCCTGCAGGCGAGCGACCGGCTGGGCCACGTTGAACTGATTCAGGCGGATAACGGCACGCAGCTGGTTTTACGTCATCTTGACCCGCTCGGCGAGGAGGATCTTCGCAAACTGGAACGCTTTTCGCATATTCATCAGATTGCATTATACCTGGCGCCGGACAGTGATACGCTTGAGCAGGTTAGCGGCGAGATGCCTTATTACCGGCTCGACGATCTGACGCTGACGTTTAGCCCACGCGGCTTCATTCAGGTCAACGCAGCGTTGAACCAGCAGATGGTGCACCAGGCGCTGGCCTGGCTGGATCTGCACCCTCAGGATCGTGTACTGGACCTGTTCTGCGGCATGGGGAATTTTTCGCTTCCCGTGGGAAATTATGCAGAAAGTGTTATCGGTGTGGAGGGGGTGACTGCGTTGGTAGAGAAGGGTGCGTATAATGCCGCACTGAATAATCTAAACCATGTCACCTTTTATCAGCATAATCTGGAAGAGGACGTGGCGCAGCAGCCGTGGGCTGCACAAGGGTTTAACAAGGTATTACTGGATCCGGCACGGGCTGGCGCGGCAGGCGTAATGAATCACATTATTAAACTTGCGCCGGAACGGGTAGTTTATGTTTCCTGTAATCCGACTACACTTGCCCGGGATTGTCAGATTCTTCTGACAGCGGGCTACCAATTGGAACGGGTTACACTGCTTGATATGTTTCCACATACCGGGCATGTAGAGTCCATGGTGCTGTTTAGCCGAAAATAGATCCCCGGCAGGGGGGACGCCAGGAGAGGTTATGGTTGCGGTAAGAAGTGCACATTTGAATACGGCTGGCGAGTTTGCGCTCGACCAATGGATCACCAGTTTGGGGATCTCTAACCAGCAGTCATGTGAACGACTGGCCGATACCTGGCGCTACTGCGACGAGGCGACCCGCAATCATCCGCATGCCGCGCTGCTGCTGTGGCGCGGCGTCGAGATGGTCGAAATTCTCTCCATGCTGAGTATGGATAACGAAAGTCTTCGCGCGGCGCTGCTGTTCCCTCTGGCCGATGCTAACGTTGTTTCCGAAGCCGTGCTGGAAGAAGAGTTCGGTAAGGCCATTGTCTCGCTGGTGCACGGCGTGCGTGATATGGACGCCATCCGTCAGCTTAAGGCCACGCACAATGACTCCATGGCCTCCGAACAGGTCGATAACGTCCGGCGCATGCTGCTGGCAATGGTGGAAGATTTCCGCTGTGTGGTGATCAAGCTGGCGGAGCGAATTGCCCACCTGCGGGAAGTCAAAGACGCGCCGGAAGATGAGCGCGTGCTGGCGGCGAAAGAGTGTACAAACATCTATGCGCCACTGGCGAACCGTCTGGGGATTGGTCAGCTGAAGTGGGAGCTGGAAGATTTCTGCTTCCGCTATCTTCATCCGGACGAATACAAACACATCGCAAAACTCCTGCACGAAAGACGCATCGATCGCGAAGACTATATTGACACCTTCGTCGGATCCCTGCGCACGGAAATCGTGAAGGAGGGGGTGAAAGCCGAGGTTTATGGCCGCCCGAAGCATATCTACAGCATCTGGCGCAAAATGCAGAAAAAGGCGCTGACCTTTGATGAGCTGTTTGACGTGCGGGCAGTGCGCATTGTTGCCGAACGTTTACAGGACTGCTACGGCGCGCTGGGCATTGTTCATACACTCTATCGCCACCTGCCCAGCGAGTTCGACGATTACGTAGCAAACCCCAAGCCCAACGGCTATCAGTCGATTCATACCGTGGTGTTGGGGCCGCAGGGCAAAACGGTTGAAATACAGATCCGTACCCGGCAGATGCATGAAGACGCTGAACTCGGCGTAGCCGCTCACTGGAAGTATAAAGAGGGCGGTACCAGCGGCGGCAGCGCACGCGGGGCCTCAGGCCACGAAGAGCGTATTGCGTGGCTGCGTAAGCTGATCGCCTGGCAGGAGGAGATGGCCGACACCGGAGAGATGCTCGACGAGGTGCGCAGCCAGGTCTTTGACGATCGGGTCTATGTGTTTACGCCAAAAGGCGATGTGGTCGACCTGCCTGCGGGTTCGACACCGCTCGATTTTGCCTACCACATCCACAGCGACATCGGTCACCGCTGCATCGGGGCGAAAATTGGTGGGCGCATTGTGCCGTTCACCTACCAGCTGCAAATGGGCGATCAGATTGACATTATCACCCAGAAGCAGCCTAACCCGAGCCGTGACTGGCTTAACCCGAATCTTGGCTACGTCACCACCAGCCGCGGCCGCTCCAAAATCCACGCCTGGTTCCGTAAGCAGGACCGCGATAAGAACATCATTGCCGGCCGTCAGATCCTCGACAGCGAACTGGATCAGCTTGATATCAGCATTAAAGAGGCTGAAAAGCTGCTGCTGCCGCGCTATAACGTCAACTCCCTGGACGAACTGCTGGCATCGATTGGCGGCGGTGATATTCGCCTCAATCAGATGGTCAACTTCCTGCAATCGAAGCTGAATAAGCCGAGCGCGGAGGAGGAGGATCGCGAAGCGCTTCGCCAGCTTGCTCAAAAATCTGCTGCGCCACGCAGCAAGGAGAGCGGACGCGTGGTGGTTGAGGGCGTCGGCAACCTGATGCATCACATCGCTCGCTGCTGCCAGCCGATCCCCGGCGATGATATTGTCGGCTTTATTACCCAGGGGCGCGGCATTTCTATCCACCGCGCCGACTGTGACCAGCTGACGGAGCTGATGTCGCACGCACCCGAGCGCATCGTGGATGCCGTCTGGGGTGAAAGCTACTCGAGCGGCTATTCGCTGGTGGTGCGGGTGACGGCTAACGATCGCAGCGGGCTGCTGCGCGATATCACTACCATTCTGGCGAATGAGAAGGTCAACGTGCTGGGCGTCTCAAGCCGCAGCGACACCAAAAAACAGCTGGCTACCATCGATATGGACATTGAAATCTACAACCATCAGGTGCTGGGCCGCGTGCTGGCGCGGCTGAACCAGGTGCCGGACATTATCGACGCCAGACGACTGCATTAACCTCCCTGGCCTGGCCGCAACGATCGGCCAGGCTGCTGTTGCCCTGAAAGAATTGGAAAACTGATGAACGCTCTCGATCGCCTGCTGGGCATCATGAAAACCCTCCGCGATCCGCAGCACGGCTGCCCGTGGGATCGCGAACAGACCTGGGCCTCAATCGCCCCCTACACCCTTGAAGAGACCTGGGAAGTGCTGGACGCTATCAGCCGTGAGGATTTTGACGATCTTCAGGGCGAACTGGGCGATTTACTGTTCCAGATTGTGTTTTACGCCCAGATGGCGAATGAAGAGGGGCGCTTTAACTTCGATGATATCTGCAACACCATCAGCGACAAGCTGGAGCGTCGTCATCCGCACATCTTTGGTGATGTGAAAGTCAGCGACAGCAAAGAGGTGCTGGCGAACTGGGAGCAGATTAAAACCGGCGAGCGGGCAGAGAAGGCCCGGCACTCCGCGCTTGATGATATTCCCCGCGCCATGCCCGCCCTGATGCGCGCGCACAAGATCCAGAAGCGCTGCAGCAACGTCGGCTTTGACTGGCATACGCTGGGCCCGGTGGTGGACAAGGTGTATGAAGAGATTGACGAAGTGATGTTTGAGGCGAAACAGGCGGTGATCGACCCGCAAAAGCTGGAAGAGGAGATCGGCGATCTGCTGTTTGCGACGGTGAATCTTTCCCGCCACCTTGGCAGCAAAGCGGAAACGACACTGCAAAAGGCAAACGATAAGTTTGAACGCCGCTTTCGTCAGGTTGAGCAGATTATCGCCGGGCAGGGAATGCAGATGACTGAGGCGACGCTTGAGCAGATGGAGTCGGCCTGGCAGCAGGTGAAGCTGCAGGAGAAGGGTTCTGCCGATCCTGACGCAAAATCAGGCGAAATTCCCAGCTGACTCGATTCAACAAAATGTGATTCAGGTCAAATCCGGCGCGGGCGTAATCGGGTACGATTCTGCGGTCAGTGCGATGGAAAGCGCATAACCAAAAACGATTAATTGTGGGGCGGAGGGGATTCCCGTATACTGTTTTCCCGTCCTGGTTATTCCATCGTCTTTAAACCTACTTTCTCAGGTTCAGCATGACAACGAACTATATTTTTGTGACCGGCGGGGTCGTATCCTCTCTGGGTAAAGGCATTGCCGCAGCCTCCCTGGCCGCTATTCTTGAAGCACGTGGCCTCAACGTCACTATCATGAAGCTGGACCCGTATATCAACGTGGATCCAGGGACCATGAGCCCCACTCAGCACGGTGAAGTCTACGTCACCGATGATGGTGCGGAAACCGATCTGGATCTCGGCCATTATGAGCGTTTTATTCGCACTAAAATGAGCCGCCGGAACAACTTCACCACCGGCCGTATCTACTCAGAAGTCCTGCGCAAAGAGCGCCGTGGGGACTATCTGGGGGCGACCATTCAGGTGATCCCACACATTACCAACGCCATTAAAGAACGCATCCTGGAAGGCGGCGAAGGTCACGACGTGGTGCTGGTGGAAATCGGCGGAACCGTTGGTGATATCGAATCACTGCCGTTTCTTGAAGCCATTCGCCAGATGGCCGTTGACGTGGGCCGCGAGCACACCATGTATATGCACCTTACGCTGGTGCCCTACATGGCGGCGGCAGGTGAAGTCAAAACCAAACCTACTCAACATTCGGTTAAAGAGCTGCTCTCAATCGGTATTCAGCCTGACGTGCTGATCTGCCGTTCAGATCGCGCCGTCCCGGCTAACGAACGTGCAAAAATTGCGCTGTTCTGTAACGTGCCGGAAAAAGCGGTCATCTCACTGAAAGACGTTGATTCCATTTATAAGATTCCTGGTATGTTAAAATCCCAGGGACTGGACGATTATATCTGTAAACGCTTTAACCTGAACGCGCCGGAAGCCAACCTGTCCGAGTGGGAACAGGTTATCTACCAGGAAGCGAATCCGGGTGGCGAAGTGACCATCGGCATGATCGGCAAATATGTCGAACTGCCGGATGCCTATAAGTCGGTGATCGAGGCGCTGAAGCACGGCGGCCTGAAAAACCGCGTGACGGTTAACATCCGACTGATCGACTCACAGGATGTGGAAACGCGCGGTGTGGAATTGCTGAAGGATTTAGATGCGATTCTGATCCCGGGTGGCTTCGGCTATCGCGGCGTGGAAGGCAAGCTGATGACCGCGCGCTATGCCCGTGAGCACAACGTTCCCTACCTCGGCATTTGTTTGGGTATGCAGGTTGCGCTGATGGAGTTCGCCCGTAACGTGGCGGGAATGGAAGACGCAAACTCAACGGAATTTGTGCCAGACTGTAAATATCCGGTAGTGGCACTGATCACCGAATGGCGCGACGAAGAAGGCAACGTTGAGCTGCGTACTGAGCAGAGCGATCTCGGCGGCACTATGCGTCTGGGTAGCCAGCAGTGCCAGTTGGATCCGAACAGCCTGGTCCATGAACTGTACGGTTCAGACACCATCGTTGAACGTCATCGCCATCGCTATGAAGTCAACAATATGCTGTTGAAGCAGATCGAGGCGGCCGGTTTACGCGTTGCAGGTCGCTCCGGCGATGATCAGCTGGTGGAGATTATTGAAATCCCCGATCATCCGTGGTTCGTTGCGTGTCAGTTCCACCCGGAATTTACCTCAACTCCTCGTGACGGGCACCCGCTGTTTGCTGGCTTTGTTAAGGCCGCCAGCGAGTACCAAAAGCGTTTGGCAAAATAAGTGTTTTCATAGCGGCGTACTATCGCCACCCGTCAGACATCCCTCTGCGCCAGGCGCAGGGGATGAGACCTCAGAAGCCTTCGTTCGCGAGCGTTTGAGGGAAACAGGCAGTCAACGTTGCTGCGGGAATAACGGGTGTTGTGCGCTGTTTGTCTGAGTTTAAGATAACTTGTACTAAGGAAAATCTAATGTCCAAAATCGTTAAAGTCATCGGTCGTGAAATCATCGACTCGCGCGGAAACCCTACCGTTGAAGCAGAAGTCCACCTTGAAGGCGGATTCGTTGGCATGGCTGCGGCACCGTCAGGCGCCTCTACCGGCTCTCGTGAAGCGCTGGAACTGCGTGATGGCGACAAATCTCGCTTCCTCGGCAAAGGCGTCACCAAAGCCGTTGCTGCAGTCAATGGCCCTATCGCTGACGCGGTAACCGGCAAAGATGCTAAAGACCAGGCAAACATCGACAAGATCATGATCGATCTTGACGGTACTGAGAACAAATCCAAATTTGGCGCTAACGCCATCCTGGCCGTTTCTCTGGCCGCTGCGAAAGCTGCCGCTGCCGCTAAAGGCATGCCGCTGTACGAGCACATTGCTGAACTGAACGGTACGCCGGGCAAATATTCAATGCCACTGCCAATGATGAACATCATCAACGGCGGCGAACATGCCGACAACAACGTCGACATCCAGGAATTTATGATCCAGCCGGTTGGCGCGAAAAACCTGAAAGAAGCCGTGCGTATGGGTTCTGAAGTTTTCCACAACCTGGCAAAAGTGCTGAAGTCTAAGGGCATGAGCACGGCGGTAGGTGACGAAGGTGGCTATGCGCCAAACCTGGGTTCTAACGCCGAAGCGCTGGCGGTTATCGCTGAAGCGGTAAAAGCAGCGGGCTACGAGCTGGGTAAAGATATCACCCTGGCGATGGACTGCGCGGCCTCTGAGTTCTACAAAGATGGCAAATACGTGCTGGCTGGCGAAGGCAACAAAGCCTTCACCTCCGAAGAGTTCACGCATTTCCTGGAAGACCTGACCAAACAGTATCCTATCGTCTCCATCGAAGATGGCCTGGACGAGTCTGACTGGAACGGCTTTGCTTACCAGACTAAAGTGCTGGGCGACAAAATCCAGCTGGTGGGAGACGATCTGTTCGTAACCAACACCAAAATCCTGAAGGAAGGTATCGATAAAGGTATCGCTAACTCCATTCTGATCAAATTCAACCAGATCGGTTCACTAACCGAAACTCTGGCAGCGATCAAAATGGCGAAAGATGCAGGCTACACCGCGGTGATCTCTCACCGTTCAGGTGAAACTGAAGATGCGACCATCGCTGACCTGGCAGTGGGTACGGCAGCAGGCCAGATCAAAACCGGTTCTATGAGCCGTTCTGACCGCGTGGCTAAGTACAACCAGCTGATCCGTATCGAAGAAGCGCTGGGCAGCCGTGCGCCGTTCAACGGCCTGAAAGAAGTTAAAGGCCAGTAATCTCCTTAGCCCGTCTGCGTGAGCGGCGACGGGGCGCGTCAATCGCTTCCCGCTCGCGACAAAAAAGCCAGGCCCATGGGGCCTGGCTTTTTTATTTGCATGACGGTTACCGCATCCGCGTCCCCTGATGGCCGCGCTGTGACGGGCATCCTGCTCTCTGTAAAAGCGTCTCTTCCCCTCACTGAATCATGGATCACTCGCTTCATCCCGGGCCTTAGCGCAGAGCAGGGTTTGCAGCAGTGTGACCAGATCCTGCTGCTGTGGCGTGTTGAGGCGGGCAAGAAAAGCGGCATCCACGGCTGCGGCAACCGGACGTGCCTCATGAAGCACGGCAGCCCCTTTCGGGGCCAGAGTAATCAGGCGACGACGCTTATCCGTTTCCCCCGCTGTGCGTATCACCAAACCTTTTTTTTCCATCCTCACCAGCAGCTCGGCCAGGGTGGCTTTGGTCATCAGTGCATCATCCATTAAATCCATCTGCTCAATGCCCGGTTTCTCCGCCACCGCACAGAGCACGGAATACTGCTGCTTTGTGAGATCGGGCAAGGACTTTTGCCACAGCGCGGTGTGCTCCTGGAGCAGCTGGCGCATCAGGTGAAAGGGAATATTGCCGAGTTTATTGATCATTATAGAGTCCCGAGGCCCGCATCTGAGAGCGCAAGAATACTCCATTCTGTAAACCATCACGAAAATTTCGCCTGCAACAGAGTGCGCTGAAATATTCGTATACGAACTTTATGCTCGCCTGATGTTGTCAGCAGTGCAAATCAGTATTAGGCTGAACTTATATTGTTCGTGTACGAACATATTCTGAAGGCTGGTATCGGGTTAAGGCCATTCTGCTGGCTGATACGGGTCAACTTAACTTTTAACAGGGTGAAGGCTGAAAGGTTGCGGTAGCCGCCAGCTGGATGTCAGCATCCGAGAAACGGTTCCTGCAAACGGAATGTATTCATAAGGTTAACCATGGCATTTGATGATTTACGCAGTTTTCTTCGGGCGCTGGATGAGCAGGGGCAGCTGCTCCATATTGATGAAGAAGTCAACGCCGAGCCGGATATCGCCGCCGCGGCCAATGCGACTGGCCGCATTGGCGAAGGGGCACCCGCCCTCTCTTTCACCCGGATTAAGGGTTTTAATCATGCCCACGTGGTCATGAATACGCTCGGTTCGTGGCAAAACCATGCCATTTCGCTCGGCCTGCCGCCCAATACGCCGGTGAAGCAGCAGGTGGATGAGTTTATTCGCCGCTGGGATAACTTCCCGGTGACGCCTGAGCGGCGGGAAAACCCCGGCTGGGCCGAAAATACCCGGGATGGCGACGACATCAACCTGTTCGATATCCTGCCGCTGTTCCGGCTTAACGATGGTGATGGCGGCTTCTATCTGGATAAAGCCTGCGTGGTCTCTCGCGACCCACTGGATCCTGAGCATTTTGGCAAGCAGAACGTCGGGATCTACCGCATGGAGGTAAAGGGCAAACGCAAGCTTGGCCTGCAGCCGGTGCCGATGCATGACATTGCTCTGCACCTGCATAAAGCGGAGGAGCGGGGTGAGGATCTGCCGATTGCCATTACGCTTGGAAATGATCCTATCATCACGCTGATGGGCGCGACGCCGCTCAAATACGATCAGTCGGAATATGAGATGGCCGGTGCGCTGCGTGAAAGCCCCTGTCCCATCGCTACCGCCCCCCTTACCGGTTTTGACGTACCCTGGGGATCAGAAGTGATCCTCGAAGGGGTGATAGAAGGGCGTAAACGCGAAATTGAAGGGCCCTTTGGTGAGTTCACCGGGCACTATTCCGGCGGCCGCAACATGACGGTGGTGCGCATCGATAAGGTTTCGTACCGCACTAAGCCGATTTTTGAGTCGCTATATCTCGGTATGCCCTGGACGGAAATAGATTATCTGATTGGCCCCGCTACCTGTGTTCCGCTCTATCAGCAGCTCAAAGCAGAGTTTCCTGAGGTGCAGGCAGTTAATGCCATGTATACCCATGGACTGCTGGCAATTATCTCCACCAAAAAACGCTACGGCGGCTTTGCGCGCGCGGTTGGCCTGCGGGCGATGACCACGCCTCACGGGCTGGGTTATGTGAAGATGGTGATTATGGTGGATGAGGATGTCGATCCCTTCGATCTTCCCCAGGTGATGTGGGCGCTCTCCTCGAAGGTGAACCCGGCTGGCGATCTGGTACAGCTGCCCAACATGTCGGTGCTGGAACTGGATCCCGGCTCCAGCCCGGCGGGTATCACCGACAAACTGATCATTGATGCCACCACGCCGGTTGCGCCTGACGCCCGTGGGCACTACAGCCAGCCGGTGAAAGATCTCCCCGAAACCGCGCAGTGGGTTGAGAAACTGACCGCCATGTTAGCCCGTCGTCAATAAGGAGCCGCAAATGATCTGTCCACGCTGTGCCGATAAGCGCATTGAAACGATGGCTACGTCGCCGGTTAAAGGCGTCTGGACCCTTTACCAGTGCCAGCTCTGCCTGTACACCTGGCGCGATACGGAACCCGCCCGCCGCACGCAGCGCGAGCATTATCCCGAAGCCTTTCGCATGACGCAGAAAGACATTGATACTGCGCCGGAGGTGCCCACCATTCCGCCGCTACTGACCCGCCACTGACTATTCAACTCAATCAGAGAGGATGGATAAGGAACGTAGTCGTATATTGAATGGTGGGCGTGCCGACCCGTTATTGGCAAGATGGCGGGTCAGTATCTTTTAATGACAGACTTCTTATTACCGATCCCTTACCGGATTTCCCTTTTCAAGTCGTAGGCACTCTCGCGCCATATGTCACGCTCTATCAGCATTTTCACCTGTCTGTCCAGCACCCGGCGTCGGTACTCCGCATGATGTCCCGGTTGCGTATCCTGGTAGAGATTCTTCGGGTAGATCGGCTGCTCGTAAATCAATTGGGCCAGCTCACTGCGTACGTCTTTAAGCCAGTTGGTCACCTGCGCATGCGTACGGTGATAGCGCAACGCTTCAATATCAACAACCCCGGTGACATAGGTCGATCCGCTGGCGTCTCCCTGTTTGCCCACAATGCGTCCTTTGTAATCAACGATCATGGACCGCCCGCCGCCGGCATCGACCGGATGGACACTTTTCTCAGTCATGTAGATGCTACCGATGTTGGGAGCCAGTACATAAAAATTGTTTTCCAGCGCCCGTGCCCGGTTCGATATTTCAAAAACATCGTTAGCAGTAAATGGCGAGGGCAATGAGGCCCGGTAAACAACTTCTGCACCGTTAAATGCCAGGCCACGTCCGTTCTCAGGGAAATTCCCCTCCATTGCCATCATAATTCCAAGGCGACCGATGGCCGTGTCGGCTACTGGCCAGATCGACTGCAAACTCCGCCCATACTTAGCGAGCCACGAATCAAAAATATCGTGGGGAGAGACCGAACGCTCGCACGGAAGTAGGGCAGAAACCTTATGATGACGAAGCACGATTTCGCCATCAGGATCGATAACAAAGCCCACGTTAAAGAATAGCCCGGGCCAGTCGGGATTCAGCGCTTTCGCTTGTCCCATAACGTATACGCCATGTGCTTTGGCCAGTTTTGACAAGCGCTCAGTTTCTGGTCCGGGAATGCTGATTGCGCAGGTTTGCGCAAACTCTTGCGGATCTGTATCAAATGCTTCGTCGCCAAAGCCCTGAAGCGCTCCCTCCGGAAGAACCAGCAACTTCACCGGAATATCAAGTGACGATAGCCAGAGTGCGCCTGCGGCAAGTTCTTCAATATGATCAAGGTTACGACGGATGTCCTGGCGGCAGCTGATGCCATGCACGGTGGGAACCAGCCCCACCACACCGTAAGGTTTAATCATGCTTAACTCCCGTTAATAGTTTTATTTTTTCAGATATTCACAACGTAATCAGGAGCTTATTGTTATCGTCGCTCTTTTCTTTCTGCGCCCGTTTTACGCTTCAGCATAGTTGTCTGCCTGACCGCCATCAGCCTTTTTTCCCGGCGGGTTTATACCCGTCGGGGTACAAGCTCAGTGTAAACACGGGCTTTCCTCTGGATTCTGAATGCGTGAAAACGAAGCGGCTTATATCTGATGTAAACAACATCAGGACGTTAAGTGGCGTAATCAGTTAAAAGGTTCGTTTTTCATCCCACTTTGTTCATCGTCACGCCGAATATCGTTGAAAAGTGCGTAATCCAGTAATAAATGGACTGCTTAGGGCTAAGGTTTATCTGAAAAAATAGCGGGTTGCACCAGTGTTTTTCCGTTTTCCCTTTATATATCAGTTCATTGGCTGACCGTGCTCTGCCTACAGAATGCTCCTATTTATTGTTAGTAAAGGCGAAATATCAGGTAATTTTATGTAATTTCCCGGTAACTAAATGTAATCAGGACCAGGCTAAAATGAAATACCGGGCGGATGTGGATGGATTACGCGCGCTGGCTGTACTGCCAGTCATTGCATATCACATGGGGACAGGCGGTATCCCCGGCGGTTTTACCGGGGTGGATATTTTCTTTGTGATATCAGGCTACCTTATCTGCGGCATTATTTACCAGGGTGGTATGACCAATACATTTTCTTATCTTGAATTCTATAAGCGCCGCTGTTTACGTATTCTGCCGCCGCTGTTTGTGGTGCTGCTCTCCACCCTGATTTTTGGCTATTACCATCTGCTGCCCGCGCAGTTCAGCGATCTCAGCAACAGCTCTCTCGCCACGCTGCTCTTTTCATCGAATATTTTCTTCTGGAAAACCACCGGCTACTTTGCGGGCCCGGCGGAGCTGAAGCCGCTGCTGCATACCTGGTCGCTGGCCGTCGAGGAGCAGTTCTACATTGTTATGCCGGTCGTGCTGCTGTTTGTGGTGCGGCGCTTTCGCCAGCATACCTCGCGGGTGATGCTAATGATTATTGCCGCCTCGCTGCTGCTGAGCATCTATGCCGTCACGCGCAAACCCACCTTTACCTTCTATCTGCTGCCGACGCGGGCATGGGAACTGGCGCTGGGTGGGCTGATTGTCGTGGCAGGGCTGGAAGCGAAGCTGGCAAAGCTGTCGCAGGGGATTAAACACCTGATGAGTCTTACCGGGCTGGCGCTAATCCTGATCGGTTTTCTCTGGCTGACGACGGAGAAACCTTTTCCGGCATGGAATGCGCTGTGGCCCTGCCTCGGCAGTTTTTTGATTATCCTGGCGGGGGAGCGGGCAATGGTCTCCCGGCTGCTGTCGCTTAAGCCGGTGGTGTATATCGGGATGATTTCATACTGCCTCTACCTGTGGCACTGGCCGATCATTGTTTACAGCCGCATGTTCTTTAACCTTGCCCCGGGCATACGCGAACTGACGATTGTCGGGCTTACCTTTGGTCTGGCCGTGGCGTCACGCTACCTGATTGAAATCCCCTTCCGCTATCGGCTGACGGGGTTCTCACCCAGCAGGATCGTCACCGCATCGGTAGTGGGACTGGTGCTGATGGCTTCCGGCTCGCTGTATAAAGGGCATCTCAGCAATAATGCCGGGCAGTTCTCCAGCGAGGCGCTGATGCTGGCGCAGTACTCGCAGTATAAAGAGATGCCGGACTTTGACTATCAGTACCGTCCAGGCCGCTGCTTTGTCGATGGCAAGAGTCAAGAGGATAAACCTTTCGATCGTGACTACTGCCTGAAAACCTCGGCGACGGCGAAAAACTACGTCGTTATCGGCGACAGTCACGCGGCCCACCTGTGGCGGGCGCTCAGCCTGGCCGCGGGGGATGGGATCAACGTTATCCAGGCGACGTCGGCCGGCTGCAAACCGCTTTACAGGCAGAGCCTGCACAATCCCTGCACCGAGCTGGTGGACTATCTCTACGGTAACTGGATCCCTTCTCATCATATTGACGGAGTGATCATTTCTGCTCGCTGGCTACCCCAGGACATTGTCCCGCTGAAGGCGACGCTGGCGCAGCTCAAACGCGTGTCGGATAACATTATCGTTCTGGGGCCGACTATCGAATATACCGAGGCGCTGCCGGACCTGCTGGCTTACCAGACCGATGGCCGTAAAGATCTGGTTGCGGCCTCCATCGACCACAGTATTAAAACTACCGATGTGGCTATGCAGCAGGCAGTGGCCACGGAGCAGGTTCCCTATATTTCGATCTACTCCATTATCTGTCCGCACGATGTCTGTCGTGGGCTTGCCTCTGATGGACATCCGCTTTCTAACGACTACGGGCACCTGACGCTCAGCGGCGCTAAAGACGTGGCAAAAGAGGCCATCCAGGTCATGCGGCAGGACAAATTTATGCCTTAGCCTTTAAGCTCAACCTTAAGGTTTTTAGAACTGCTGCCGAGCGTGCTGTCATTGTCAGAAGGGGTGACATATCCCTTATCTGCGGCCACGTGCTCACGGTAATAACTCACTACCGCCGGATCCTGCTGCTCGGCGGTAGTGGATTTTTTCAGCCCGTACACGTTACCATCCGCATCTTTCGCCTTAATATCGTCCGGCGCACCGGATACCAGATCGTCGAGCGTACCCGAAACCCGTCCGTCACCCTTCGCCGGACCAATCGTCATCGCCGCATTATTTCCTTCTATGTAGCTGACGTCATAGTAGGTCTGGCCGCTGCCGCCATCAAATTTCACTTCACCCAGCGTGGCGTTTGCCCCATCACCCGCCGTGCTGCGGAAATTGCCTGACCAGTTAGCATCGAACTTCTGCGTCTTCGTCTCCCCTGGCTGTAGGGTCAGATTGTCAGGTTTCGCGCTGCCGTCGGCGTTAGGGGTAAATGACAGCGTCATCGGCTTATCCCCCTTATTCTCAAAGGTCATGCTGTTCTGACTGGGATCGATATCGGCATTACTGCTGACTGCCGCCGCGCCGGAGGAAGATTCCGCTGCGTTAACCGCAGGCGCGTGGCTGTCTGCCGATGCCTCTGTTTTCGTCTCAGTCTCTGCTGCACGCGCCTTATTAGCCTGCTGGACCAGCGAAGTTAATAATGAGCCTGCGGACTGCATCTGGCTGCTAATAAGCTGAATAAAATGATTCAGTGCGGAGGAGAGCCCGCCGCTACCCGCTGCACTCTCCTGCGTTTGTGGTGAAAGGTCCGGCAGGTTACTGCTGGCCGGCGAGCCAAAGAGAATGCTCTTTGACAGACTACTCTCCTGCCTGGCCGGGACCAGATCGGCCAGAGGATTTTTTTGAGTATTCAACGCACTGTCACTGAAATCCGGAGAGGTGCGATTTAATAAGCGTTCAGCAGCAATATTCATCGGCATGCCTTATAAGGGGGGAGTCGATCTGAGTGGATAAACAGGCCCCCGGGTTCCAGCACAAAGCGATTTGGTTAAAATGCGCCGATCTGCCATAATCTGCGCCCTTAAATTCACAGCTGGTCGAGAAAGTCATGCAGTACCCGATAAATGAAATGTTCCAGACGTTGCAGGGCGAAGGTTTTTACACCGGCGTTCCGGCAATCTTTATCCGCCTACAGGGATGCCCGGTGGGTTGCAGCTGGTGTGATACGAAACACACCTGGGATAAGCTGGCCGATCGGGAGACCTCGCTGGGCGACATCCTGCTGAAAACCATCGAAACCGATGCCTGGGGCGCCGCAGATGCAGCGATGATGCTGGCAGCGATCGGCAGGCGCGGCTGGACCGCAAAGCATGTGGTGATCACCGGCGGCGAGCCCTGCATCCACGACCTGACGCCGCTGACCCAGGCGTTACAGGCGCAGGGTTTTAGCTGCCAGATTGAAACCAGCGGGACGCACGAGGTGCTATGCAGTAGCGAAACCTGGGTAACGGTCTCGCCCAAGGTGAATATGCGCGGCGGCTATGATGTGTTGAACCAGGCACTGGTGCGCGCGGATGAGGTTAAGCATCCGGTGGCGCGTCAGCGGGATATCGACGCGCTCGACGCACTGCTGGCTACGCTGAGTGATGAAAAACCACGCATTATTGCGCTACAGCCGATAAGCCAGAAAGAGGATGCGACCCGCCTGTGTATCGAAACCTGTATCGCCAGGAACTGGCGCTTATCAATGCAGACGCACAAATACCTGAATATCGCCTGATAGCCATCGGCAGGCCGGGAGCGGCCTGCGCGGTAATTTAGCCTTTATACACGCAGCCAGCGGTACAGGTTTCCTTGATCGTTACCGCACTGAGCAGCGGCAGCGTCGGCTTCATTCTGTCCCAAATCCACTTAGCCAGCACCTCGCTGGTGGGATTCTCCAGGCCGGGGATCTCGTTAAGGTAATAGTGATCCAGCTGGTTATAGAGGGGCTTAAAGGCCGCTTTCAGTTCGGAAAAGTCCATGATCCATCCGGTATGCGCATCCACTTCGCCGGTTATTTCGAGCCGTACCAAAAAGGAGTGCCCGTGCAGGCGGCCGCATTTGTGTCCGGCCGGAACGTTAGGCAGATGGTGAGCAGCCTCGAACATAAAATCTTTAAACAGCGTGGTAGCCATAGACAGTCTCATTCTTTAATCACTGAAAAAACCGGCGAAGTCTAACGGAAAAAGCCTTTTTCCGCACTTCTTTCCCCATCTATTCCCGTTTTAAACCGGGTCTGTTTCATGCGTGTTAAATAAATGCATGAATAGTAAAAAATTAATCAACCTCTTTTGTAGCTAGATGTTATACAAAAAACCGCTTAGTCATTTTGGTTATTTAATATTACCAACCCTTATTTAAGGGTTATTATGCGAGTCGTTACCCTGTTCCGAACACGCTGTCTTTTTACGGCCCGGCGCCGATACTGGAATCTTCAACGCAATGACGACTCAGGCACCCCCAGGTTCACTGCTTCCCCTTCATCCGGAACAGCTCGCCCGTTTACAGGCGGCCACCGGCGATTTCTCCACCACCCAGCTCGCCTGGCTCTCAGGCTACTTCTGGGGAATGGTTAATCAGACGCCCGGCGCAACGATGAGTGCGCCGACGCCGACAGAAGCGCCCGCCATTACGCTGCTTTCCGCCTCGCAGACCGGGAACGCCCGTCGCCTGGCTGAGCAGCTGCGCGACGATCTCCTGGCGGCCAGCCTGAACGTTAATCTGGTTAACGCCGGCGACTACAAATTCAAGCAAATCGCGCAGGAAAAGCTGCTGATCGTGGTGACCTCCACGCAGGGCGAGGGTGATCCGCCGGAAGAAGCCGTGGCGCTGCACAAGTTTCTGATGTCCAAAAAAGCGCCCAAACTCGACCATACGGCATTCGCCGTCTTTGGCCTGGGCGATACGTCCTATGAATTCTTCAGCAAAGCCGGTAAGGATTTCGACAGCAGACTGGCAGAAATGGGCGGCGAGCGCCTGCTCGAGCGCGTTGACGCCGATGTAGAGTATGCCGCTGATGCCGGGAAGTGGCGTGGGCAGATTGTCGATATTCTGAAGGCGCGGGTACCGGCAGAGTCGCCGTCACAGGCCGCTGCTACGGCGACGGGGGCGGTTAATGAAGTCTTCAGCAGCCCCTACAGCAAAGAGGAGCCGCTGACCGCCAGCTTTGCGCTGAACCAGAAGATTACCGGCCGCGACTCGGATAAAGACGTGCGGCATATCGAAATCGAACTGGGCGATGCCGGTCTGCGCTATCAGCCGGGCGATGCACTGGGCGTATGGTATGAAAACGACCCGGCGCTGGTCGCCGAGCTGCTGGCGCTTCTCTGGCTGAAGGGTGATGAGCAGGTTGAGATAAACGGTCAGCCTCTGGCGCTCTCCGACGCGCTGCAAAAGCATCTGGAACTGACGGTCAACACGCCGCAGATCGTGGCGGAATACGGCAGGCTCTCGCGTGATGAGGCCCTGCTGACGCTGATTAATGAAAAACAGGCGCTACAGCACTATGCCCAGTCGACCCCGATAGTCGATATGGTCCGCCAGGCGCCAGTCGAGCTGAACGCTGAGCAGCTTATCTCGCTGCTGCGTCCGCTGACGCCGCGCCTGTACTCTATTGCCTCTTCGCAGGCCGAGAGTGAAACCGAAGTGCATATCACCGTTGGCGTGGTGCGCTACGATATAGAGGGCCGTACCCGCACCGGCGGTGCCTCCGGTTTTCTGGCAGAGCGCCTGGAAGAGGATGCCGAAGTTCGGGTGTTTATCGAGCATAACGATAACTTCCGCCTGCCGGCCAATCCGGATGCACCGGTGATTATGATCGGCCCCGGCACCGGGATTGCCCCTTTTCGCGCCTTTATGCAGCAGCGCGATAATGATGGCGCTACGGGTAAGAACTGGCTGTTCTTTGGCAACCCGCACTTTACCGAAGATTTTCTCTACCAGGTTGAATGGCAGCGCTACGTTAAAGACGGGCTGCTGACTCATATCGACCTGGCCTGGTCACGCGATCAGCAACATAAGGTCTATGTCCAGGACAAAATACGCGCCAAAGGGGCCGAAGTGTGGCGCTGGATTGAGCAGGGTGCGCATATTTATGTGTGCGGCGATGCCAACCGAATGGCGAAGGATGTGGAGCAGGCGCTGCTGGACGTGGTGGCTGAGCATGGCGGTATGGATGTGGATACCGCCGACGAATTTTTAAGTGAGCTGCGCATAGCGCGCCGCTATCAGCGAGACGTTTACTAATGAGCAACGACAAACATCCCGGGCCGCTGGTGGTTGAAGGCAAACTGGCTGACGCCGAGCGCCTGAAAAAAGAGAGCAACTATCTGCGTGGCACCATCGCCGACGATCTTCATAACGGCCTGACCGGCGGTTTTACCGGCGATAACTTCCTGCTAATCCGCTTTCACGGCATGTACCAGCAGGATGACCGCGATATCCGCGCCGAGCGCGCCGGGCAAAAGCTGGAACCGCGTCATGCGATGATGCTGCGCTGTCGGCTACCGGGTGGCATTATCACGCCAGCTCAGTGGCTGGCTATCGACAAATTCGCCCGAGACAACACCATCTATGGCAGCATCCGCCTGACCAACCGGCAGACCTTCCAGTTTCACGGCATCCTGAAGGGCAACGTGAAGCCCGCGCACCAGATGCTGCATGAGGTGGGGCTGGATTCGCTGGCAACGGCTAACGATGTCAACCGCAACGTGCTGTGCAGCTCCAATCCGGTCGAGTCTGAGCTGCATCAGGAAGCTTATGAGTGGGCGAAAAAGCTCTCTGAGCACCTGCTGCCGCAGACCCGCGCCTATGCGGAGATCTGGCTGGATCGGGAGAAGGTCGCTACCACGGATAAAGAACCGATTCTCGGTGAAACCTACCTGCCGCGTAAGTTTAAAACGACCGTGGTGGTGCCGCCGCATAACGATGTCGACCTGCATGCCAACGATCTAAACTTTATCGCCATCGCGGAAAACGGCAGGCTGATTGGTTTTAACCTGCTGGTGGGCGGCGGGCTGTCCATCGACCACGGCAATAAAGCGACCTGGGCGCGTACGGCGAGCGAATTCGGCTTCCTGCCGCTGGATAAAACGCTGGCGGTGGCGGAAGCGGTGGTGACCACCCAGCGCGACTGGGGGAATCGTACCGATCGTAAAAATGCCAAAACCAAATACACCCTGGAGCGGGTGGGCGTGGACGTCTTCAAGGCGGAAGTGGAACGCCGGGCCGGCATCATCTTTGAGCCGGTGCGCCCCTATACGTTTACCACCCGTGGCGATCGCTTCGGCTGGGTAAAAGGCATTGATAATAAATGGCATCTGACGCTGTTTATCGAGAATGGCCGCCTGCTGGACTACCCTGGCCGCGCGCTGAAAACCGGCGTGGCGGAGATTGCAAAAATCCATAAGGGCGACTTCCGCCTGACCGCCAACCAAAACCTGATTGTGGCGGGCGTAGCGGAAGCGGATAAACCGGCTATCGAAGCGCTGGCGCGTCAACATGCGCTGATGGAAAGCGTGACGGCGCAGCGTGAAAATTCGATGGCCTGCGTCTCATTTCCGACCTGCCCGCTGGCGATGGCGGAGGCGGAACGTTTTCTGCCCGAGTTTGTCACCCGCGTGGAGGAAATCATGACCCGCCACGGGGTGGGTGATGAGCACATCGTGCTGCGCGTCACCGGCTGTCCGAACGGCTGTGGTCGTGCGCTGCTGGCCGAGGTTGGGCTGGTGGGTAAGGCGCCGGGTCGCTACAACCTTCATCTGGGCGGCAACCGCATTGGTACGCGTATTCCGCGTATGTACCGGGAAAACATCAATGAAGATGAAATCCTGTATACGCTTGAACAGCTGATAGGCCGCTGGTCTAAAGAGCGTGAGGCGGATGAAGGATTCGGTGACTTTACCCTGCGCGCGGGCGTAGTGAAGCCGGTTCTCGACCCGGCACGTGATTTTTGGGAATGATGACGGAGGCGCGACATGTCTGTACTCGATCTCTCTGCACTGAATGACCTGCCGAAAGTTGAGCGCGTAATGGCGCTGGCCGAGGTGAATACCCAGCTTGAGGCGCTCTCCGCCCAGGAACGCGTGCTGTGGGCGCTGGAAAATCTGCCGGGTGAGGCGGTGCTCTCCTCGAGCTTTGGTATTCAGGCGGCGGTCAGCCTGCACCTGGTGAATCAGGCCAAACCGGGCATCCCGGTGATACTGACCGACACCGGCTACCTGTTCCCGGAGACTTATCGCTTTATTGACGAGCTGACGGAGAAGCTGGATCTCAACCTTCAGGTGTTTCGCGCCGGGCAGAGTGCCGCCTGGCAGGAGGCGCGCTACGGTAAGCTCTGGGAGCAGGGCGTGGAAGGGATAGAGCGCTACAATCAAATTAATAAGGTCGAACCGATGAGCCGCGCGCTGGAAACGCTGAACGGACGGACCTGGTTTGCTGGCCTGCGCCGCGATCAGTCCAGCAGCCGGGCGAATCTGCCAGTACTGGCTATTCAGCGCGGCGTATTTAAGGTGTTACCGATTATCGACTGGGATAATCGTCAGGTTCATCAATATCTGAAAGCGCACGACCTCGGTTACCATCCGCTGTGGGATGAGGGGTATCTCTCGGTAGGGGATACGCATACCACGCGTAAATGGGAGCCGGGAATGGCGGAAGAAGAGACGCGTTTCTTTGGCCTGAAACGCGAGTGCGGGCTGCACGAATAAGCGGCCAGCTTATCCTCCGGGCCAGATTGCCCGGAGGATATTATGCTCATTATTTCAACTTATTCGTCAAATTCTTATAAATATCATCAGCAATAACTTCATGTATAACGGTGCTGGGATGGATATGGTCCCAAAAGACAAAGCGGCTGTTAGCTTTACAGGCGGTCGAGATGTTGTAATACAAAACGAAGTTAGCCTGGGCATTATTTTTAAGATCCAGACAGGTATCCTGGGTATTACTGATATTATATTTTTTCGGGTTCGTTAAAATGTCAGTAAACGGCGTGTTGATATCAATCAGAATAATTTCTGCCTTGCCTGCATAGGTGATATTCAGGTCGGATACCATTTGCGCCAGCTGCCGGTTATACTCTTTCGTCTTCTGATCGACGACCCACGCAATCTGATGTGCAGCGGGCGCTTTAGAAATATCGGGAAGGTTTATTACGACTATCTGCTTAGCGCCATTAATTATCAGGTTCTGTACCCCCAGGTAGATATCATTAACCACATAGGTGGGGGCTTTATCGGCATTGATAAAATCATTACCACCAAACAGCACGGTAAACAGCGTTTTCGTAATATCATAGCTGCCTGCGGATTTATAGTACTTCAGGAAAGAAGCGATTTGCTCACTGAATCCAGGCGTGAAAGGAACGGCCGATCCGGCATCGGAGGTTGCACCGCCTACCGCCCAGCTGTAAGAGGTAATATCCATTCTTTCAGCCAGATATTCGTGCCATACCAAACCGTTGGTAAAGTGTCCGTTAAACCATGTGGTCCTGTTGGGGGCAATGAAATTGGTTGCCGTATACATGTTATTCACATCAGACAGGCTATCGCCAAAAATAACCATTCTTTCAATTTTTTTATCCACATCCCGAGGTTGCGTCGAACTCCAGATGGTATGATTGAATGAAAGAATATTATTAGCCGCATAGGGCAGGATGTACTGAGAGTTGATATGCTTCTTCTCCAGGGTGAATTTGCAAATGCTCTGTAATTCATTCTGGTCAACGTCAGTGTAAAACATGTTCACCCAGGCAGTTAACCCATCGTTTTGCCAGTGACCATTAAGTTTATACCAGCTGTTATCCTGATTAATGGCCCACTCATAGTTACTGCCAGGTTCAATGTTATCCGTTGAGACTTTATAAACACATCGGACATAGGTATAAGTTGGTTTGCCCTCTGCAACCTGACGATTCCAGGAACGTATGCCATAAGGCGATGGGCCAATCATCCTGTCATTTCTGATAGCGTCGCTTAAAGGCTGCGTAACAACGTCATCTGCATAGCTGGTCTGCAGGGGTAAGGAAGAAAATAAAGCGAGAAGAATGATGATTTTTTTCATGGTTATCCTTGATTTTTTTTAGCCGGAAAATAGAATGCGAATCGCCGTAAATGCTAAATGGAAAGGCATAACTGAATTGTAAGGTGGGATGTTCCGTAGCGAAGGAGGGGTTTATTGCTTTTTTTGATGGTAAGAAAAATAAAAGAGCCACAGTGAAAATTTTCACTGTATTTAGCTTTTTAATTTAACCTTGCTGTGTTTATTAAAAATAAAATCTGTTCTCTGGCAGTCAGCACAGAAGTGCTGCGATCCTTGATGTCTACATCCACAGTCCAGCAGGCAGGAGGTCACCGGCATCATGCGATACGCAGCAGGTAACAGCCAGCAGGCTGTTGTCGGGATGGATAAATCTGCTAATAAAAATGCGCCAGGCAGCGTAGCGGGGGGCAACCTGTGTGCGCTGAAACTCCCTGAATATCATCCGCTAAGCACATTTTATGCGAAGCTTTGCCGCGACCTTATTCCATTCAGTAACTACTCATTCCAATAAGTAATTTCATTCACCTCAAGCCGGGGCCGTATAGTCGCACTAACTCTCTGTGATTAACAACAAGGCCGACGTGGATTATCTCCCAATATTTGCTGACATCCGAAACAAACCGGTGCTGGTAGTGGGCGGCGGTGACGTTGCCGCACGCAAGATTGTTCTGCTGCGCCGGGCGGGTGCCCGGGTGCTGATTGCGGCGCTGGCGCTGTGCGAAGAACTGGCTCAGCTGGCCGACAGCGGCGACGTGGAATGGCTGGCAGACCGCTACCTCAGTACGCAGCTGGAAGGCGTATTTCTGGTTATCGCGGCGACCGACGACGCGCGGCTAAACGCGCAGGTATTTGAAGACGCCAGCGCCCGCCACCTGCTGGCCAACGTGGTTGACGATCAGCCTAAATGCTCCTTCATCTTTCCCTCTATTGTCGATCGTTCTCCCCTGGTGGTGGCTATCTCCTCCAGCGGCACCGCGCCGGTTCTGGCGCGCCTGCTGCGTGAAAAGCTTGAGGCGCTGCTGCCCGCTAACCTCGGGCAGATGGCAGAAATCGCCGGTCAGTGGCGGGATAAGGTCAAACAGCGCTTTACCAAAATGTCTGAGCGGCGGCGCTACTGGGAAACGGCCTTTAACGGCCTGTTTGCCAGCCAGGTCGCCTCCGGGAACGTTGAGGGGGCAAGAGAAACGCTTGACCAGCAGCTGGCACACCCTGAGGCGAATCAGGGCGAAATCATTCTGGTGGGGGCGGGACCGGGCGATCCGGGGCTGCTCACGCTGCGCGGGCTACAGGTGATGCAGCAGGCCGATGTGGTGCTGTATGACCATCTGGTCAGCGACGAGATCCTGGACCTGGTGCGCCGCGATGCCGATCGCATCTGTGTGGGCAAACGCGCCAGCGCGCATTCGGTACCGCAGGAAGAGACCAACCGCCTGTTGGTAGAACTTGCCAGAAAGGGCAGGCGCGTGGTGCGTCTTAAGGGCGGCGACCCCTTTATTTTTGGACGCGGCGGCGAAGAGCTACAGGCGGCGGTCGAGGCGGGGATCCCTTTCCAGGTGGTACCCGGCGTCACTGCCGCAGCGGGTGCGACGGCCTATGCCGGCATTCCGCTTACCCACCGCGATCATGCCCAGAGCGTGCTGTTTATCACCGGCCACTGCCGCGCCGACGGTGAAGGCATGGACTGGCCTTCACTGGCCCGCGCCCGTCAGACCCTGGCTATCTATATGGGAACGGTCAAGGCGGCGGAAATCGCCGCACAGCTGATTGCCCACGGTCGCGACGCCGCGACGCCGGTTGCGGTCATCGGACGCGGCACGCGTCAGGATCAGCAGGTGCTGACCGGCACGCTGCAACAACTCGAAGAACTCGCGCAGCGCGCGCCAACGCCAGCGCTGCTGGTCATTGGCGAAGTGGTCAATCTGCATCAGCAGCTGGCGTGGTTTCAACATTCAGCGCAGCAGGCCGGACGTGAGTCCGCCGTTGTGAATTTGGCTTGAGGAAAAGTTATGGATCAAAAACGACTCACCCACCTGCGTCAACTGGAAGCGGAAAGTATCCATATCATCCGTGAAGTGGCGGCAGAATTCGGCAACCCGGTAATGATGTACTCAATCGGTAAAGACTCCTCGGTGATGCTGCATCTGGCGCGGAAGGCTTTCTATCCGGGTACGCTGCCTTTTCCGCTGCTCCACGTCGATACCGGCTGGAAGTTTCGTGAAATGTACGCGTTTCGCGATCGCATGGTGAAGGATATCGGCGCGGAGCTGCTGGTACACCGTAATCCGGAAGGCGTGGCGATGGGCATCAACCCCTTCGTACACGGCAGCGCCAGACATACGGACATCATGAAAACGGAAGGGCTGAAGCAGGCGCTGAACAAATACGGCTTTGATGCTGCCTTTGGCGGTGCGCGACGCGATGAAGAAAAATCCCGCGCGAAAGAGCGCATCTACTCTTTCCGCGACCGCTTTCACCGCTGGGACCCGAAAAATCAGCGTCCTGAGCTGTGGCACAACTACAACGGCCAGATAAACAAGGGCGAAAGCATTCGCGTATTCCCCCTCTCCAACTGGACCGAGCTGGATATCTGGCAGTACATCTTCCTGGAAAATATCGAAATTGTCCCGCTCTACCTGGCAGCCGAGCGTCCGGTGCTGGAACGCGACGGAATGCTGATGATGATTGATGACGACCGTATTGATCTCCAGCCTGGGGAAGTGATTAAGCAGCGGATGGTGCGCTTCCGTACTCTTGGCTGCTGGCCGCTGACCGGCGCGGTGGAGTCTGAAGCGCAGACGCTGCCGGAAATTATCGAGGAGATGCTGGTGTCCACCACCAGTGAACGTCAGGGGCGCGTTATCGATCGCGATCAGTCCGGCTCAATGGAGCTGAAGAAACGCCAGGGTTATTTCTAAGGAGCCGATATGAATACCGTCATTGCACAACAAATCGCCGAACAGGGCGGCGTCGAAGCCTGGCTGCATGCGCAGCAGCATAAAAGCCTGCTGCGCTTTCTGACCTGCGGCAGCGTAGACGATGGCAAAAGTACGCTGATAGGCCGTCTGCTGCACGACACCCGACAGATTTATGAGGATCAGCTCTCCTCCCTTCACACGGACAGCAAGCGCCACGGTACGCAGGGGGAGAAACTGGATCTGGCGCTGCTGGTCGACGGCCTGCAGGCAGAACGCGAGCAGGGCATCACCATTGACGTTGCCTATCGCTATTTCTCCACCGAGAAGCGCAAGTTTATTATTGCCGACACCCCCGGCCACGAGCAGTACACCCGTAATATGGCAACCGGCGCCTCCACCTGCGATTTAGCTATCCTGCTGATTGACGCGCGTAAAGGCGTCCTGGATCAGACCCGTCGCCACAGCTTTATCTCCACGCTGCTGGGCATTCGCCATCTGGTGGTGGCGATCAATAAAATGGACCTGGTGGACTACCGCGAAGAAACCTTTGAACAGATCCGCCAGGATTACCTGGATTTCGCGACTCAGCTGCCTGCCGATCTGGATATTCGTTTTGTACCGATGTCCGCGCTGGAGGGCGAAAATGTCGCCTCGCCGAGTGCGGCCATGGGCTGGTACAGCGGCCCGACGCTGCTGGACGTACTGGAAACCGTCGAAATCAGGCGGGTGGTTGAACAGCAGCCGATGCGGTTTCCGGTGCAGTATGTAAACCGCCCCAACCTGGACTTTCGCGGCTATGCGGGCACCCTGGCTTCGGGTTCGCTCCAGGTCGGACAGCGCATCAAGGTGCTGCCGTCCGGCGTAGAGTCGACGGTTACCCGCCTGGTGACCTTTGACGGCGATTTAGAGCAGGCGCAGGCGGGCGAAGCGATAACCGTGGTGTTACAGGATGAAATTGATATCAGCCGTGGCGATCTGCTGGTAAATGCAGACGCAACGATAGCACCCGTCCAGTCTGCCAGCGTTGACGTGGTATGGATGGCGGAACAGCCGCTGATGCCTGGCCAGAGCTTCGATATCAAAATCGCCGGTAAGAAAACCCGCGCGCGCGTGGATAACGTTCAGCATCAGGTTGAAATCAACAGCCTGACCCAGCGTCATGTGGATAGCCTGCCGCTCAACGGTATCGGCCTGGTGGATGTGACGTTTGAAGAGCCGATGGTGCTGGATAGCTATCAGCAGAACCCCGTAACCGGCGGCATGATCTTTATCGATCGGCTGAGCAACGTCACGGTGGGCGCCGGGATGATCCGCGAGCCGCATGCGGATGCACCCCAGCACCAGGGTGACTTCAGTGCCTTTGAGCTGGAGCTGAACGCACTGGTACGCCGTCATTTCCCGCACTGGAACGCGCGCGATCTGCTGGGCGGACAGTAAGATGGCCGCCATTCATGACGAAAATGTTGTCTGGCACGATCACCCGATCACGCGCGACGCGCGTGAGCAGCAGCACGGACATCGGGGCGTAGTACTGTGGTTCACCGGACTCTCGGGGTCCGGTAAGTCTACGGTGGCGGGCGCGGTTGAGCAGGCGCTGCACCGTCTTGGCGTCAGCACCTACCTGCTGGATGGCGACAACGTGCGTCATGGGCTCTGCCGCGATCTTGGCTTTAGCGACGATGACCGTAAAGAGAATATTCGTCGCGTGGGTGAAGTGGCCACGCTAATGGTGGATGCCGGGCTGGTGGTGCTCAGCGCCTTTATTTCGCCCCACCGTGCGGAACGTCAAATGGTGCGGGACATGCAGGGGGAAGGGCGCTTTATCGAAGTCTTTGTCGATACGCCGCTGGCCATTTGTGAGGCCCGTGATCCAAAGGGACTCTACAAAAAAGCCCGGGCGGGAGAGCTGCGGAATTTCACCGGTATTGATGCGGTTTACGAGGCACCCGAGCGGCCTGAAATCCACCTGGACGGGGAACAATTGGTAACAAAATTGCTGGTTCAAGTGTTAGATCTGCTGCGTGAGCACGATATTATCAACGCCTGAGATAGCCACGGCGAATCGCCTCAGAGCGGGCCGACTTACGCGTCAACAGGATACTTATGCAAAACGTAACGCCCATGCTGGCCCGCAAAGATGATCGAGACCCGGAAGAGACCTCCTGGTCTTTCCCCGGCGGAGTGGTGGGCTTCGCCGCTTACTGGTTCGCGCTGGCGATCCCGTTTCTGCTCTACGGCTCGAATACGCTGTTCTTTTTTCTCTACACGTGGCCATTCTTCCTCGCACTGCTGCCCGTTTCCGTTCTGACCGGCATTGCCACCAGCCTGCTGCTGCGGGGTCATCTGCTCTGGACGATAGTGGTCACCGTAGCGGCGGTGGTTTGCCTGTTCTGGCTGCTTTTCACGCTGCTCTCCGGGTGGTAGTCGACTGCCCGCCTTTCACCGCCTGCTTTTAGGGGCGGATATGATGTCTGAATCCCCACTGCGGTTACAAAATTTTGCCGGGTAGCCCGGATTCTCTTGCAACTATGCTCACCGAACCACCAATATGCTGCTATTTCACCGACAGAGTGGAGTCCGGCCAAAAGTTATGGGATGATTGGGCCGTTTTTCAGGGGGCGGGGATGGGAAAACTTACGCTGCTGTTACTTGTACTTCTCGGCTGGTTGCAGTATTCGCTCTGGCTGGGCAAGAACGGCATACATGATTATACGCGCGTCAATGAAGACGTAGCGGTACAACAAAGCAGTAATGCGAAGCTAAAAGTGCGAAACGATCAGCTGTTTGCAGAAATCGACGACCTTAACGGCGGTTCTGAAGCAATTGAGGAGCGCGCACGTAACGAGCTGGGGATGATTAAACCCGGTGAGACCTTCTATCGCCTTGTGCCGGATCAAAATAAACGAAACGCGCAGCAGGGGTTCCCCAACGGTCAGCAGCGATAAGCCATGAACATCGCCGTCTCTTTTCCACACGTCATCGCTATCGTACCCGCAGCGGGTATCGGTAGCCGCATGCAGTCAGAATGCCCGAAACAATATCTCGCCATTAACGGTAAAACCATACTGGAACATACGCTGGACAGCCTGCTGGCCCATCCGGCGATTAGGCGCATTATTGTCGCCATCAGCCCCAGCGACCGGTTTTTCTCCACGCTGCCTGTTGCGGACGACCCGCGGATTACGGTGGTGATGGGCGGTCAGGAGCGTGCCAATTCCGTCCTGGCCGGGCTACAGGTGGCGTCCGATGCCGCCTGGGTGCTGGTGCATGACGCAGCACGCCCCTGTCTGCACCCTGACGACCTGACACGGTTGCTCATGCTGACTGAAACCAGCCGGGTGGGCGGCATCCTCGCTGCACCGGTTCGTGACACTATGAAGCGCGGTGAGCCGGGCAGGGAGACGATTGCGCATACCGTAGAACGTCAGGATCTCTGGCATGCGCTGACGCCGCAGCTCTTCCCGCAGGCATTACTGCGCGACTGCCTGGTGCGGGCGCTGGGCGAGGGGGCGACCATCACCGATGAGGCCTCTGCGCTGGAATACTGTGGCTATCATCCTGAACTGATCCCCGGTCGTAGCGATAATATCAAGGTGACGCGGCCCGAGGATTTGGCGCTGGCGGCTTTTTACCTGACACAATCACATAATGAGGAGAGCGCATAATGCGTATCGGGCACGGTTTTGATGTACACGCATTTGGCGGCGAAGGCCCTCTGATTATCGGCGGCGTACGTATTCCTTATGATAAAGGGCTGCTGGCGCATTCCGATGGCGACGTGGCGCTGCATGCGCTGACCGATGCGCTGCTGGGTGCGGCGGCACTCGGCGATATTGGCAAGCTGTTTCCTGATACCGATGCCGCTTACAAAGGCGCGGACAGCCGCGAGCTGCTGCGCGAAGCCTGGCGACAGATCGCTAAAAAGGGCTATACCCTGGGTAACGTAGACGTGACCCTGATTGCTCAGGCACCGAAAATGCTGCCCCATATTCCGCAGATGCGCATCAATATCGCCGAAGACCTGGGTATCCATATGGATGACGTCAACGTTAAGGCCACCACCACGGAAAAGCTGGGCTTTACCGGTCGCGGGGAAGGCATCGCCTGTGAAGCGGTGGCGCTGCTGATAAAGGCGGCCAGATAATGACCCTGAACGAGCTGAGCTGGCTGCATGGTAAACCCACGTCTGCGGGCGTGGTCAAAGCCAACCCGGAAGACTTTATTGTCATTGAAGATCTGGGCTACCAGCCAGACGGCGACGGCGAACAGCTGCTGGTCCGCGTGCGTAAAAATGGCTGTAACACCCGCTTTGTCGCAGAGGCGCTGGCTAAATTTGCCGGTGTACATCCACGGGACGTCAGCTTTGCCGGCATGAAAGATCGTCATGCCGTGACTGAACAGTGGTTTTGCCTGCGCATTCCCGGAAAAATTACGCCCGATTTCTCAGCCTTTCAGCTGGAAGGCTGCGAGGTGCTGGAAAGCGCGCGGCATCGGCGCAAACTGCGTACCGGTGCGCTACAGGGAAATGCATTCACCCTGATCCTGCGGCAGGTGACTGACCGCGAGGCGGTTGAGCAGCGGCTGGAGCAGATTAAAGTTGCTGGCGTCCCGAACTACTTCGGCGAACAGCGCTTTGGGCATCAGGGGAATAACCTGGTGATGGCACAGCGCTGGGCGTCGAATGAGATACGCGTTCGCGAACGCAGCAAGCGCAGCTTTCTGCTCTCTGCTGCCCGCAGCGCGCTGTTTAATCAGGTTGCCAGCGATCGCCTGGCGCAGCAGGGATCGCTTAAGCAGGTTATGGACGGTGACGCGCTGCAGCTCACCGGACGAGGCAGCTGGTTTGTGGCCGACGCGGCTGAGCTGGAGACGCTACAAGCCCGCGTCAGTCACGATGAACTGCGCATCACCGCGCCGCTCCCCGGCAGCGGCGAGTGGGGAACCCAAGGCAGCGCGCTGGCATTTGAACAACAAAGTCTGGCAGCGGAAGCAGAATTGATTACACTGCTTGAGCGTGAGCGCGTGGAAGCGGCGCGTCGTGCGCTACTGGTGGTGCCGCGCGATCTGCTCTGGCGCTGGTGGGATGATGTGACCCTTGAGCTGAACTTCTGGCTTCCGGCAGGCAGCTTTGCCACCAGCGTGGTGCGGGAAATTGTCGAACAGGAAGGTAACGATGCGAATATTACTGAGTAACGATGACGGTATTCATGCGCCTGGTATTCAGGTGCTGGCTACGGCACTGCGGGAATTCGCTGACGTGCAGGTTGTTGCTCCCGATCGCAATCGCAGTGGCGCCTCTAACTCGCTGACGCTCGAAACGCCGCTTCGTACCTTTAGCTACCCCGGTGGCGATATCGCCGTGCAGATGGGCACGCCGACCGACTGCGTATACCTGGGCGTGAACCGGCTGATGCAGCCCGGACCCGATATTGTGGTGTCCGGCATCAATGCCGGGCCCAACCTCGGTGACGACGTGATCTACTCCGGTACCGTAGCCGCAGCGATGGAAGGGCGTCACCTTGGGCTGCCCGCACTGGCGGTCTCCCTTAACGGCCACCAGCACTACGAGACCGCGGCGGCAGTCACCTGCACGATCCTGCGCGCTTTGCAGCGTGAGCCGCTACGCACCGGGCGCATTCTCAATATCAACGTACCGGACCTTCCGATCTCTGAGATCAAAGGCATACGCGTCACGCGCTGCGGTAGTCGTCATCCCAGCGATGGGGTGATCCCGCAGCAGGATCCGCGCGGCAATACCCTCTACTGGATCGGGCCGCCCGGCGAAAAACTGGATGCCGGGCCGGATACCGACTTTGCCGCCGTTGATGAGGGCTATGTCTCCGTCACCGCCCTGCATGTGGATTTAACGGCCCATGCCGCTCAGGCAGTGCTGGCAGACTGGCTGGATCAGGCTGGAGTGGACCGCCAATGGTGAGCAGACGTATTGATACCCTGCTGGCGCAGCTGCGCCAGCAGGGCATTGAGGATGAACGCCTGCTAAAAGCCATTGAGGAGGTGCCACGTGAGCGCTTTGTCGATGAGGCCTTTGAGCATAAGGCCTGGGAAAATATGGCGCTGCCGATTGGTTCCGGGCAGACCATCTCTCAGCCCTATATGGTGGCGAAAATGACCTCGCTGCTGGCGCTGACGCCCGCGTCGCGCGTGCTGGAAATCGGCACCGGCTCCGGGTATCAGACGGCGATCCTGGCGCATCTCGTTGAACACGTTTTTTCCGTTGAGCGGATTAAGGGCCTGCAGTGGCAGGCCAAACGACGGTTGAAACAGCTGGATCTGCATAATGTCTCCACGCGCCACGGGGATGGCTGGCAGGGCTGGCCGTCACGCGGGCCATTTGACGCTATTATTGTCACCGCTGCCCCCCCGGAAATTCCGCTTGAGCTGATGTCCCAGCTGGATGAGGGGGGAATTATGGTGTTGCCGGTAGGTGAAGAGCATCAGCAGCTGAAGCGGATCCGCCGTCGCGCCGGAGAGTATATTGTCGACACCATCGAGCCAGTGCGTTTTGTTCCGCTGGTGAAGGGCGAACTGGCCTGACTGAGATCGTACGCAATTGCATACATCTGTGAATAGCGAGCGAACGACGATATTGTTACTATCTGAATAATTGAATTTTTATCAACACCGCTGTCCAGCCGATAGCAGGCCGGACAGCCGCCGCAGTTGTGCCGTAACGGGGGATTTAAATGAGCACGGGAAGCCCAGATTTCAAATTGCGCCGTATTGCGGCCGTTTCGCTGGTAGGTTTTTGGCTGGCAGGCTGCTCCAGCAGCAATACTCAGGCACCCATCAGTTCGGTGGGCAGTAATGCCGATTCGGGTATGACGTCCTCAGCCAGTGCGGACAGCGGCACAGGGGGCGGCCTGATTGCTCGCCCCACCTCCATCTCCACTAACGCGTCACAGCCGGTCAGCCAGCCTGTGATGGCCAGTTCTGACAATAATCAAAACGTTGTCACCCAAAATGGGCACATTGTTTACAATCGTGCGTATGGGAATATTCCTAAAGGTAGCTACAGCGGGCAGACCTATACGGTTAAACATGGCGATACCCTGTTTTATATCGCATGGATTACTGGAAACGATTTCCGCGATCTCGCGCAAAGAAATAGTATATCCGCGCCTTACAGTCTCAATGTTGGCCAGCAGTTACAGGTTAGTAATGGCTCCGGTGGCACGCTCACCGGTGGTAACGCTATCACCGCAGCCGACGCAACGGCGGGGGGGGTACCGACTCAGCCGACCACTCCACAAATTAAAGGCGGAACGGTTGCACAGCAGCCAGTAATTACGTACTCTGAGGATTCAGGTAAACCAAGTGAAGGTAAAATGCTGCCCTCATCCGGCACAAATACTGTTGCAACGACAACAGCGCCGGTTACCACCCCAACCGTCAGCAGCACAACCACCAGCACTACCCCTGTGGGTAGCTGGAGATGGCCGACCGACGGTAAGATCATTGATAACTTTTCTGCGTCCGAAGGAGGCAATAAAGGTATTGATATCGCGGGGACCCGCGGACAGCCCGTTGTTTCAACCGCCTCAGGGCGCGTTGTTTACGCCGGGAATGCGCTGCGCGGTTACGGTAATTTGATTATCATCAAACATAATGATGATTACCTGAGTGCATATGCCCATAACGACACGATGCTGGTCCGCGAGCAACAAGAAGTTAAAGCGGGTCAGAAGATTGCCACTATGGGTAGTACCGGCACGAGCTCGGTTAGATTGCATTTTGAAATTCGTTACAAGGGGAAATCCGTAAACCCGTTGCGTTATTTACCGCAGCGATAAACCGGCAGAACCCTGGTGTTCCGCCCTGGGATCACGGGTAGGAGCCGCTTATGAGCCAGAATACGCTGAAAGTTAATGAGTTAAATGAAGACGCGGAATTCGACGAAAACGGAGCTGAGGTTTTTGATGAGAAGGCTCTTGTCGGAAATGAACCTGCTGATAATGACTTAGCTGAAGAAGAGCTGCTGTCACAAGGCGCAACGCAACGCGTGCTGGATGCGACGCAGCTCTACCTGGGAGAAATTGGTTATTCTCCTCTATTAACGGCAGAGGAAGAGGTTTTCTTTGCCCGTCGTGCGCTACGGGGTGATGTTCCATCGCGCCGCCGCATGATTGAAAGTAATCTACGTCTGGTAGTTAAGATTGCCCGTCGTTACAGCAATCGCGGTCTGGCCCTGCTGGACCTGATTGAAGAAGGTAACCTCGGTTTGATCCGTGCAGTAGAAAAGTTTGACCCGGAAAGAGGGTTCCGCTTCTCTACCTATGCTACCTGGTGGATTCGTCAGACGATTGAACGGGCTATCATGAACCAAACCCGTACCATTCGCCTGCCGATTCACATCGTAAAAGAGTTGAACGTCTATCTGCGTACCGCGCGCGAACTGGCCCACAAGCTGGATCACGAGCCAAGTGCCGAAGAGATAGCCGAACAGCTTGATAAGCCTGTTGATGACGTCAGCCGTATGCTGCGCCTCAACGAACGCATTACATCAGTTGACACACCTTTGGGTGGGGATTCTGAGAAAGCGCTGCTGGACATTCTGGCCGATGATAAAGACAACGGCCCGGAAGATACCACGCAGGACGATGATATGAAGCAGAGCATCGTCAAATGGTTGTTCGAACTGAACGCCAAGCAGCGTGAAGTACTGGCTCGTCGTTTCGGCCTGTTAGGCTATGAAGCGGCAACGTTGGAGGATGTAGGCCGGGAAATCGGTCTTACCCGCGAACGTGTTCGTCAGATCCAGGTTGAAGGTTTGCGTCGTCTGCGTGAAATTCTGCAGGCGCAGGGGCTGAATATCGAAGCTCTGTTCCGCGAATAGAAGTCCGTATGAGGTTAATGCGAAAAGCGGTGGCGAAAGCCACCGCTTTTTTATTGCCTGTACCCAGCCAGGATATCGGACAGAGGTCAGGCTGTCGGACAACACGCAGTCCGTCGGACTAAGGTGATGCCGTCGTGCTACTGCCAGACCCGCGAAATGAGCGCGGGCCTGGGACCGGGTTAAACCAGAGACTTCAGGCGGTAAATCCACTCCAGCGCCTGGCGTGGTGAAAGAGAATCGGGATCCAGTGCTTCCAGCGCTTCAACTGCGGGAGAGGTCTCCTCAACCAGCAGCGGAAGCTGAGGGCCATCTCCCGGAGTCGCTGCGGCGTTGCCAGACAGCGTTTCCAGCTCCTTCAGCTTTTGCCGGGCGCGTTTGATCACTTCCTTAGGCACGCCTGCCAGCGCGGCTACCGCAAGACCATAGCTTTTACTGGCAGCCCCCTCCTGCACGCTGTGCATAAAGGCGATGGTATCGCCATGCTCTATAGCGTCCAGATGAACATTGGCTACGCCTTCCATTTTTTCGGGAAGCGTGGTCAGCTCAAAGTAGTGGGTAGCAAACAACGTCATGGCTTTAATACGGCTCGCGAGGCTTTCAGCGCAGGCCCAGGCCAGCGACAGACCATCATAGGTCGAGGTACCGCGACCGATCTCATCCATCAGTACCAGGCTGTGCTCGGTGGCATTGTGCAGAATATTGGCCGTTTCGGTCATTTCCACCATAAAGGTCGAGCGACCAGACGCCAAATCGTCCGCCGCGCCGACGCGGGTGAAAATACGGTCCACTGGCCCAATAAGTGCCTGTTCAGCCGGTACATAGCTGCCAATGTACGCCATCAGCGTAATCAGGGCGGCCTGACGCATGTAGGTACTTTTACCACCCATATTCGGACCGGTGATCACCAGCATACGGCGCTGCGGCGATAGCGAGAGAGGGTTAGCAATAAACGGCTCTTTCAGCACCTGCTCAACCACCGGATGTCTCGCACCGGTCAGTTTAATCCCCGGCTTGTCGCTCAGGGTCGGACAGGCGTAGTTCAGCGTCCATGCGCGCTCGGCAAGGTTCGCCAGCACGTCCAGCTCGGCAAGAGAGGCGGCACTGAGCTGGAGCGCTTCAAGATGAGGCAGCAGAAGATCGAACAGCTGTTCATACAGCGATTTTTCCAGCGCCAGCGCTTTGCCTTTCGACGTGAGGACTTTATCTTCGTACTCTTTTAGCTCGGGAATGATATAGCGTTCGGCATTCTTTAACGTCTGGCGGCGCACATAGTTAATGGGTACCAGGTGACTCTGACCGCGACTAACCTGGATATAGTAGCCGTGGACGCCGTTGAAGCCGACCTTGAGCGTATCCAGCCCCAGCTTCTCGCGCTCGCGGATCTCCAGGCGATCCAGATAATCGGTCGCGCCATCCGCCAGCGCCCGCCACTCATCCAGCTCGGCATTGTACCCCGGGGCAATCACGCCGCCATCACGCACCAGTACCGGCGGCGTTTCGACGATAGCGTTTTCCAGCAGCGCCCGCAGCTCCTCAAACTGACCCATCTGCGTACGCAGCGTTTGCAGATGCGGCGTTTCACAATCTGCCAGCAGGGCATCCAGCTGCGGAAGCTGCTGGAAGGCATGGCGCATACGGGCAAGATCGCGAGGCCGTGCGGTACGGAGCGCCAGCCTCGCCAGGATACGCTCAAGATCGCCAACCTGGCGCAGCAGCGGCGACAGTTCGGCAGAAAAGTCCTGCAGCGCGCCAATGCTTTGCTGACGGTTAATAATAATCTGGCTGTCACGCACCGGCATATGCAGCCAGCGCTTCAGCATGCGGCTGCCCATTGGCGTAACGGTCTTATCCAGCACTGAGGCCAGGGTGTTTTCACTGCCTCCGGCCAGATTCTGGGTAATCTCCAGATTACGCCGGGTGGCAGCATCCATGATGATGCCATCCTGCTGGCGCTCCATGGTCAGCGAGCGGATATGCGGCAGCGAGGTACGTTGCGTATCCTTTGCATACTGCAACAGGCAGCCCGCTGCCCGCAGCGCCAGCTCGGCCTGCTCGACGCCGAAGCCACTCAAATCGCGGGTGCCAAACTGCATATTCAGCTGCTGACGGGCCGTTTCTACCTCAAATTCCCACAGCGGACGGCGACGCAAACCGCGACGGTTATCAATGAGTGACATGGCCGCAAAATCTTCTGAATAGAGAAGTTCAGCGGGATTCGTGCGCTGCAGCTCGGCGGCCATGGTTTCGTTATCGGTTGGCTCTGCCAGGCGAAAGCGCCCGGAGCTGATATCAAGCGTTGCGAAGCCAAAGCCGCGCGGGCCCTGCCAGATGGCTGCCAGCAGATTATCCTGCCGCTCCTGAAGCAGCGCTTCATCGCTAATGGTACCCGGCGTAACAATACGCACGACCTTGCGCTCAACCGGACCTTTGCTCGTTGCCGGGTCGCCAATCTGCTCACAGATCGCAACGGATTCACCCAGATGCACCAGCTTAGCCAGGTAGTTTTCCACGGCATGATAGGGTACACCTGCCATCGGAATGGGTTCGCCGGCGGAGGCACCGCGTTTGGTCAGGGAAATTTCAAGCAGCTGTGATGCACGTTTGGCATCGTCATAAAACAGTTCATAGAAATCCCCCATGCGATAAAACAGCAGAATTTCCGGATGCTCAGCCTTGAGACGCAGGTACTGCTGCATCATTGGGGTGTGCGAACCTAAATTTTTGTTGTCAATCATAGACATAATTTATTTATTCCATTGAATTTAAAGTGGATTGTGATTTTAGTTATTATCATTAAGTATCACGTTGTCTCATAAAAAATCACTAAGTCCCGCTTGTAAGTGTAGGTCTAAGTGTATGTTATTATGTAGGTTATGGTATAATTGTACTCAGTAAACGCACAACCTACACTTGTTAAGAAAAGCGGGGTTTTAGCCTGGTTAAGTCAATTGGTTAGCCATAAAATGGATCTTATATGACGGATAAACCAGCAGGCAAACCTTTGTCATCCAAAGCTATCGAAATGATGAAGCCCACGGACAAAAACAAAGCCGATACGGGTGAAACCGGGGCTTACGTGTGACCTGCGGTGCTTCCGGTATCAAGACCTTTTTCTACCGCTATACTAGCCCAGTGACCAATAAGCTGTCACAGGTAAAAATTGGAAGCTTCCCGCAAACCTCGCTTGCAATGGCCCGTATGAAGTTGCAAGAACTCAAACTAATCAGAAGTGAAGGGCGCTGTCCGGCGTCTGAGCTAAAAGATGAGAAGCAACGGTTATTAGAAGAGAGCCAAAAACCGAAAGCGGCAGTGCTGACGGTTGAAGGGTTGGTTGAGCTGTATCTGACTGAACGGATAGAAGACCGTAAAAGTACAGATGGAAAAATCATTCCAGGAGCGCGTAAAAAGAAAGGGCAAAAGGAGGTGCGGCGTACTTTGGAAAATGATGCAGTTGCCAAACTAGGTGCGCGTGTTGCAGCAGAAATCACCCGTAAAGATATCGTTGAACTGGTTAATGGAGTGATTGAACGAGGTGCCAAAGTTCAAGCCGGATGAATCGCCACGGGTTTAACAGACACCTCAGAGTCATTTAAGATGGCTTAAAGAGAGGTGCCCATGAGCGGTAAGCGTTATCCCGAAGAGTTTAAAATTGAAGCAGTCAAACAGGTTGTTGATCGCGGTTATTCTGTTGCCAGCGTTGCAACACGTCTCGATATCACCACCCACAGCCTTTACGCCTGGATAAAGAAGTACGGTCCGGATTCTTCCACTAATAAAGAACAGTCAGATGCTCAGGCCGAGATCCGCCGTCTCCAGAAAGAGCTGAAGCGGGTTACCGACGAACGGGACATATTAAAAAAAGCCGCTGTAGATTCAATCTGTCAACGCAACACCCCTTTCAATTATCTCTTTCGGTGTTTTGAACTTCAGTGTCTTTCTCGGTCTGTTGTTTAGCTGAGCTGCAACCTGATCCAGCTCATGTTGAGTATATTGGGCAAGGCATGTCTTTTTGGGAAGGTACTGTCGAATTAGCCCATTAGTGTTCTCGTTTGTTCCCCGCTGCCAGGGACTCTGAGGATCGCAGAAGTAAACTTTAACTCCGGTTCTGCCAGTAAATTCCAGATGCCTGGCCAGCTCCATTCCTCTGTCCCATGTCAGTGATTGCCGGAGTTCAGACGGCAAGCTCAGAAATTTTTCGGTAAGAGCCTGATTCACTGAGAAAGAATCTTTGCCCCTAAGTCTAAGGATGATCGTATAACGTGATTTTCGGTCTACAAGTGTGGCTATATGCGAGTTTTTTGTGCCTGATACTAAATCGCCTTCCCAGTGCCCCAGAGAGCGTCTGTTATCGATATGTCGGGAGCGTTCGTGAATTGGTGTTCCGTTCACTATGTTAATCGTACCTCTTTCACCTTTGCGGGTATGGCGTCTGCCATGGCGAAGGCTATGCGACCGGCGCAGATGCTGTACATTCAGGTGGTGTAGCGCTTCGCGGCTACGAAAATAGAGCGTTTTATAAATTGTCTCAGGTGATATTCGCAGTGTTTTTTGACGCGGTTTCGTTCGCCTTAACCATCCTGATATTTGCTCTGGAGACCACTTCATCTCCAGCTTTTCCAGAACAAGCTCTCGCAACGGTAAATTCTGATCCAGCAAGCACGGTTTTGGTCTTTTCGCCATCCTGCTGGCCCGGTTATTAGCATCAACAGCTTTGTAATAGCGCCTGTCTCGATTACGCTGAACTTCACGTGAGATCGTCGAAGGACTACGATTCAGCGCAGTAGCTATCGCACGAATGCTCATTTTGGCTGACAAACCGGCTCGTATTTCCTCGCGCTCTGACAGTGTCAGGTGAGCTACAGCCCGCTTGCGCTCATTAGGTTTTATGCCGCCAGTATCTCTTAACATAGTGAAGATTGTTCCTGGTTTCGAACCCAGAATATTAGCTATTTCACTGAAGCCTGTTCCGTTCTTCCACAGTTCAAAAACAGATGCTTTTTCCTTTGCTGTAAATGTCCGTCTCATTCAAAAACCCTCCGCAACCCCATGTTTTCACATGACTGTTGCGTTGACCAATTGAATCTACATCGGGATGCGTCTATGGTTATCGCAAAATCCATTTGGATCTGCGGGACAGCGGGCAACAGTGCGGAGTGAACAGAGTCTGGCGACTGATGAAACGTGTCGGGATAAAGGCTCAGGTCGGATACCGGAGCCCGCGGGCACGTAAAGGCGAGGCCAGTATCGTGTCGCCCAACAGGCTCCAGCGACAGTTCAATCCGGATGCTCCGGATGAGCGTTGGGTAACGGACATAACCTACATCAGGACCCACGAAGGCTGGCTGTATCTTGCCGTGGTTGTTGATCTGTTCTCACGCAAAATTATCGGCTGGTCCATGCAATCCCGGATGACAAAGGACATTGTCCTGAACGCACTGCTGATGGCTGTATGGCGGCGTAATCCCCAAAAACAGGTGCTGGTTCATTCGGATCAGGGCAGTCAGTACACAAGCCATGAGTGGCAGTCGTTCCTGAAATCACACGGCCTGGAGGGCAGCATGAGCCGTCGCGGTAACTGCCATGATAATGCGGTTGCAGAAAGCTTTTTCCAGTTGCTGAAACGCGAACGGATAAAGAAAAAGATCTACGGAACGCGGGAAGAAGCCCGCAGCGATATTTTTGATTACATCGAAATGTTTTATAACAGTAAGCGTCGGCATGGTTCTAGCGATCAGATGTCACCGACAGAATATGAAAACCAGTATTATCAACGGTTCGGAAGTGTCTAGATTATCCGTGGCGATTCAATCAGACTTAATCAAACCTGGTGTACTCGGAAGGGTGAGAAATACGGTTTACGGGCAAATGAAAAGATGATTCAACTCTGGCTGACGGAGTATCTGCGCTTTACCCCGCAGTGTGTTAATGATGCTATGGCACGGATAAAGCACGTAGAACAAGATCAATGGGATATGCGCTTAGCCGGGATGTCAGCAACTGATCCGCTGCGTAATGAGGCTGGTATTATTGACCCTGATAGTGCCCAGGGTAATGTGATTGACCTTAGTCGCTATCAATAGAGTAAAAAGTGATTCGTTGAGTTTGATGATCAATAAGCCTTGAATATCGCCAGCCGAACATAGAACTGTTAGCAACAGCCTTGGCTTAAATTGTGGCTATGTCAAATGTTATATCGCTGGGAGCTTAGAATGCGTTGTGTGAGAAAAGCGGCAGTGCTTTATACAGACCGAGCCTGTAATTTAAATTGTGTATCTGCCTGTTTTTGATATCTTCACTCCAACAACGGAGACAGGCAAATTATGGACGAAAAGAAACTCAGGGCCCTTGCGACTGAACTGGCTAAAGGCCTTAAAACCGAAGCCGATCTCAATCAGTTTTCCCGTATGCTGACAAAGCTTACCGTTGAAACAGCGCTCAATGCTGAGCTGACTGATCACATCGGCCACGAGAAGAACGCCCCCAAAACAGGCTCCAATACCCGTAATGGCTACTCGTCAAAAACCTTGCTTTGTGATGATGGTGAGATTGAAATCAGTACGCCACGCGATCGTGAAAGCACCTTCGAACCGCAACTGATAAAGAAAAACCAGACACGTATCACCCGGATGGACAGCCAGATTTTGTCCCTGTACGCCAAAGGCATGACCACGCGAGAAATCGTCGCCACCTTCAAAGAGATGTACGACGCGGATGTTTCACCCACGCTGATTTCTAAAGTCACCGATGCGGTTAAAGAGCAGGTCGCAGAGTGGCAGAATCGCCCCCTGGATGCACTTTATCCCATTGTTTATCTTGACTGTATTGTTGTAAAAGTTCGCCACGGTGGTAGCGTGATTAATAAAGCCGTCTTCCTCGCACTGGGCATTAATACCGAAGGCCAGAAAGAGCTCCTGGGCATGTGGCTGGCAGAAAACGAAGGCGCAAAGTTCTGGCTCAGCGTGCTGACGGAGCTTAAAAACCGGGGCCTTCAGGATATCCTGATTGCCTGCGTGGACGGTCTGAAGGGCTTCCCGGATGCGATAAACAGCGTTTATCCCCAAACGCATATCCAGCTATGCATTATCCACATGGTGCGTAACAGCCTGAAATACGTGTCGTGGAAGGACTACAAAGCCGTGACTGGCGGGCTGAAAGCGGTGTATCAGGCTCCAACAGAAGAGGCGGCGTTAATGGCTCTGGAGCAGTTCGCAGCGGTCTGGGACGATAAATACCCACAAATCAGTAAAAGCTGGTATGCACACTGGGAAAATCTCAATACGTTTTACAATTATCCACCGGATATCCGTAAAGCTATTTACACTACGAACGCCATCGAATCGCTGAACAGCGTGATCCGTCAGGCAATAAAGAAACGCAGGGTGTTCCCGACGGATGACTCGGTGCGGAAAGTCATTTATCTGGCGATCAGGGATGCTTCAAAAAAATGGAATATGCCGATCCGAAACTGGCGGCTGGCGATGAGTCGCTTTATTATCGAGTTCGGTGACCGCCTGAGCGATCACCTCTAATACGTTGGCAGTTACACAGAATTATTTACAGGCTCACCAGACCCTCTCGTGAACTGATTGTTCATTCCGTTGTGACGTCAACAGCAATTGCAACAGGTCAATCACCGGATACAATCAGAGCCTCGCTTAAAACTCTGCGTGAGAAGTTTGCACATCTTCGTCTGGCAGTTTAGCCACTTTTTTGATCCCCTGGCCAGTACCTGCTCAATCATACCCCTTAGTGTAATTGGACGGATGCCTCTCACTATTGACATGTTATTAACCCAGTAGTTTACTATTAACTGTATTGTTAAACCAATGGTGAACCTATGTCATCAAAAATAAACTGGCTTTTGCAGAACACTGCGCCGGGTTCCTTGGTACTACAGTCCTGGCTGACAAAAAATGGTATTAGCCCTTCTTTAGCCAATAAGTATATGCATAGTGACTGGTTACAAAAACTACGTGCCGGTGTATACGTGCGGAGTGGGCGTGAACCTCAGTGGAGTGATGCCGTCTTATGCTTGCAAAATCAGCTGGGGATTTCTGTGCATCTGGCGGGGCTTACTAGCCTAACCTATCAGGGACGCTCTCATTATCTTCACTTAACGCGTCAGGCAATTTGGCTTTGCGTAGATGACAAAGCTCAGTTGCCAAAGTGGTTCAAAGAATTTCCCAATGCGGAGTGGCTTTTACTTTCTAATCAAAAGCTTAATATGCATGACGAAAAGTATCTGACAGAGGTAGAAATAAAGGGAGAGCATTTGAAAGCGAGTGTACCGGAATTAGCTGCTTACGAGATTGCTAACGCAGTCCCTGGATCGCTTTCGTTTGAGCACGCTGCGGAGCTGTTTCAGGGGCTGGTAAACCTGAGTCCACGCAAAGTCGAAGTGTTGATGCAATCCAGTCGCGCAGTGAAAACTAACCGCCTTTACCTGTTTCTGGCCGATCACTATGCTCATGCATGGGTTAAGCGAATAGATAAAGCCAGCATTGATTTAGGGGCCGGGAAACGGCAGATCGTATCTGGTGGCAAGCTGGACCAAAAATATCAGATCACTGTTCCAGAGAGTTTTGTTAGCAGAGGGATCTCACATGGATAAGCAATCACCTTATTATCGGCAAGTTGCGTTGCTGCTCAGTGTACTACCTGTTGTGGCATCAGAGCGATGCTTTGCACTAAAAGGTGGGACGGCGATAAACTTGTTTGTTCGTGATTTTCCACGTTTATCGGTTGATATCGATTTGGCTTACATTCCGCTGGAAAGCCGAGATGTGGCATTGCCAAACGTTCGGGCTGCATTGACGCGTATCGCTGAAATACTGCAACAACAGGCTGGCATTTCGGCGGTACTACAAACGAATAATCCTGATGAAATGCGCATTGTTGTGTCTTCTCAGGAGGCACAGATAAAGATAGAAGTTTCGCCTGTTGCGCGAGGTACGCTGTATCTTCCAGAAGAACGTGATGTTGTTGAAGCGGTAGAAGACGAATTCGGCTTTGCTACTATTCAGGTTGTATCGCTTGCCGATCTCTATGGTGGCAAGCTTTGTGCTGCGCTGGATAGGCAACATCCCCGTGATTTTTATGACGTCAAAATGCTGCTTGAAACGCAGGGTATTGATCGCCAGATATTTAATGGTTTCATCACCTATTTGCTAGGACACCCACGCCCATTATCCGAGGTGCTTAATCCCCGCTGGAAAGATATTTCTGAGCTGTATGCGAATGAATTTAACGGAATGACATTCGATGCGGTCTCTCTTGAAGAGCTCAATGCGATACCCAACTTAATGGGTACTGCTCTCAAAGCACAATTCACGCAGCGGGATTATGATTTTTTGATGTCTTTCAAAAGTGGTCGACCGGACTGGAGTCTGGCTCCTGAAGAGCAGATTCAGCATTTACCAGCGGTTAAGTGGAAGTTGCAAAATATCGGGCGCATACCAAAAGATAAGCATATTCAGGCGTTGGCGAAGCTTGAGGCGGTTCTTGCCGAGTGGATGAAGTAGTTTAGCATTTTATCTGTACATTCACCTTGGGTGTCACTGTACGGTATTTTGTAAACTGAATTGCTAATCTGTCAAAGTACAACAGGGTAGTAACAACAGATAAATCAACTGGTTATGAAAGTGTAGGCTAAAGCGTAGGTTTTACTAAAATTATCTAAATAATCATTATTTATCAGTGTAAACACACCAATGCATCACTGGGATATGGGCCGGTAACTCTTAATACCTGCAAGCATTTTATGTTCAAAATCAAACTGTTTTTGATACGAAACGACATCAGTCAAATACAGGGAAAAACATAATTTTGCCTGCAGGCAGGTAGTATCAAAATGAAGATCGTAGCCTCAATCGGCTTTCACGATCAGAGTTCGTTGATAATGCGTGACTTGGTCGTCTCATACTCTGAATCGGAGATCAGTCCTTCTTCAAGCATCTGTCGGGCTTTCTTTAAGCGCTCTACCGAGCTGGCTTCATTACCGGCTTCGCCTGGTGCACTGCCGCCTGCAAATCCCGAATTATTGGCAAAATTACCAAACCCGCCCGATTTAGCCCTTAACTCTTCCAGCTCACGCTGACGCCTTTTCTCACGCCAGGCCTGCTCATGCGCCTGCGCGATTTTATAAATTTCCTGGGCTTCATCTTTGCGTAATCCACCAAACTGGTAACGGTAAACTTTCCCGCCGCTGGCCAGATCGGGCTGCGAAAGCGCACTAATGTAAAGCGTGCTGCCGAAAATGCCCGCTTTGATCTGAGCGTCTTTTAGATCCTGCCAGCGGACATCAATAGGGGTAAACCCTCCAAGCAGGCCGCGTGTCATGCCAATAAATCGGCCCGATGTCGCGCTGACCATTATTCTGCGGCGGTCAAGTGCAAACAGACGTCGTTGAATCGCCACTTTCAGTAATTTTTCACCACTCACCAGCATAGAATTCAGATAGCCATACGCTTTTTCTAAACCCTGCTCAGGAATAATTTTTTCCCGATCTTCAATAGTACTCATAATTCACTCTCCCAGAGTGGTAACCGATCATAAAAATCTCCGCGCATTATATCTGTTTCATAAATGATTTTTAAGAATAATCTGGATTTAAACAGGGTAGACGTTGTGTCTTTTTAAACTGTCTTTTTGAAAATGAATGCTTATTTAAGACCGGGTATTCATTGCCGCTACAGCGATACGGGCAGAGCCAGGCAGATAAGCAGACTGTCGGGTACCTGACAACGTTGTCATCAACGTTAAACTGCCCGACCTCAAGCGAGGATGAATGCGTCCTGGCCGTCTAAACCCGCACAGACGGGATCCCCATCACAATTGTGAGCTCCTTAGCCAGATTGTCCATGCTTTGGGAGCGTTCGGCCTAATACCGCGAGGCGGCAGTTTTGTATGCTTTGCGGCTACAGATGCCTGAGAAGCGGAGCCTGAAGATGTCTCTTGTAAACGATGATGTGATTCCTGTAGACGATCGCAAACGTAAAGTGCGGCGCATGAATGCTTTTATCTCCATATCGGCCGCTTTTGCCGGTCTGCTATTTGGTCTGGATATTGGCGTGATTTCCGGGGCGCTGCCTTTTATTACGCAACACTTCACGCTGGATAGCCACCAGCAGGAGTGGGTGGTAAGCAGTATGATGCTGGGTGCGGCTGTCGGCGCGCTTTGCAACGGTTGGGTTTCACACCGCCTGGGCAGGAAATACAGTCTGATGTCCGCTGCGGTGCTATTTATCGCGGGGTCGCTGGGGTCTGCCTTTGCGGTCAATTTAGAAATTCTGCTGGTTTTTCGCGTATTGCTGGGGGTGGCGGTCGGGATTGCCTCCTACACCGCGCCGCTATACCTGTCTGAAATGGCCACCGAAAATATCCGTGGCAAAATGATCAGCATGTATCAGCTAATGATAACGGTGGGCATCGTACTGGCTTTCCTGTCCGATACCGCGCTGAGCTACAGCGGTAACTGGCGGGCGATGTTGGGTGTGCTGGCCATACCCGCCGTTATCCTTTTCATCCTGGTGATTTTTCTGCCTAACAGCCCGCGCTGGCTGGCGGCAAAAGGCATGCACATTGAAGCGGAAGAAGTGCTGCGCATGCTGAGGGATACCTCCGAGAAGGCCCGTCAGGAACTGAATGAGATCAGGGAAAGCCTGCGCATGAAGCAGGGCGGATTCTCGCTGTTCAGGCAGAACCGCAACGTAAGACGTGCCGTTTTCCTTGGCATGCTGTTACAGGGAATGCAGCAGTTTACGGGCATGAATATCATCATGTATTACGCGCCGCAGATTTTTAAAATGGCGGGTTTCCAAAGTACCCAGGAACAGATGATTGCCACGGTGGTCGTTGGGCTGACCTTTATGTTTGCGACCTTTATCGCGGTGTTCACCGTAGACAAGGCAGGCAGAAAGCCGATTCTGAAAATAGGGTTTTCGGTAATGGCATTTGCCACGCTGATCCTGGGATATTGTCTGCTTAAAGCGGGGGAAGGGGAGATCTCTACCGGACTTTCATGGGTATCCGTCGGGATGACCATGCTCTGTATTGGTGGCTATGCCATGAGTGCCGCGCCGGTAGTATGGATACTTTGCTCGGAGATCCAGCCGCTGAAGTGTCGTGACTTTGGCATAACCTGTTCAACCACCACCAACTGGGTGGCAAATATGCTGATCGGCGCGACCTTCCTGACGCTGCTGGGCAGTATCGGCGCGGCGGGGACCTTCTGGCTGTATACCGGCTTTAATCTGGCGTTTATCGTTATCACCGTGTTCCTGGTGCCGGAGACGAAAAACAAAACGCTTGAGCATATTGAAAAGAATCTGATGGCAGGTAAAAAGCTGCGCGATCTAGGCCAGTAGCAAGGCCAGTAGCGTACTGCAGATAAGCCGAGGGCGCACCAACACTGGCGCGCCCTCGGCTTACTGCTTACTGCTTACGCTGCGTCGCATAGCCCGCCTGGGACGCAGAGCAGTGGCAGCCAGCTTACTTCACGCGTTGAGCATAGAGCAGTGCTGGCAGCCAGCTTACTTCACGCGCTGATCACAGAGCAGTGCTGGCAGCCAGCTCACTTCACGCGCTGAGCACAGAGCAGTGATGGCGTCCGGATTACTTCACGCACTGGGCACACTGCTTGTGCTGGATTTGCGCGAAGAAGTCATTGCCCTTATCGTCCACCAGAATAAAGGCCGGGAAGTTCTCAACTTCAATCTTCCAGATAGCCTCCATTCCCAGTTCGGGATACTCCACGCACTCCAGGCTTTTGATACTCTGCTGCGCCAGTACGGCGGCCGGTCCGCCGATGCTGCCCAGGTAAAAGCCGCCGTGCTTGTGGCAGGCATCCGTTACCTGCTGGCTGCGGTTGCCCTTCGCCAGCATAATCTTACTGCCGCCGTTGGCCTGTAGCAGGTCAACGTAGGAATCCATACGCCCCGCCGTGGTTGGGCCGAGCGAGCCAGATGCATAACCTTCAGGTGTTTTTGCCGGGCCCGCGTAGTAGATCGGATGATCCTTAACGTACTGCGGCAGCCCCTCACCGTTATCAATGCGCTCTTTCAGCTTCGCATGCGCGATGTCACGCGCCACAATGATGGTGCCGCTCAGCGAAAGGCGGGTAGAGACGGGATACTGCGACAGCTGGTCGAGGATCGCGGCCATCGGGCGGTTGAGATCAACCTGTACGACATCGCCCTCACCCTGCTGACGCAGCGCGGCAGGAATGTAGCGGCCCGGATTATCTTCCAGCTTTTCAATCCAGATGCCGTCGCGGTTGATTTTGGCCTTGATATTGCGGTCGGCGGAGCAGGAAACGCCCATGCCAACCGGGCAGGAGGCACCGTGGCGCGGCAGGCGAATGACGCGGATGTCATGGGCAAAATATTTGCCGCCAAACTGCGCGCCCAGTCCCAGCTTTTGTGCTTCCAGCAGCAGTTCCTGTTCAAGCTGCACGTCGCGGAACGCCTGGCCGTGCTCATTGCCTTCCAGCGGCAGGCCATCGTAGTAGTGAGTGGAGGCCAGCTTCACCGTTTTCAGCGTACTCTCCGCCGAGGTGCCGCCAATGACAAAGGCAATATGGTATGGCGGGCAGGCTGCGGTGCCCAGCGAGCGCATCTTCTCGGTCAGGTAGCTTTTCAGCTTTCCGGGACTAAGCAGCGCTTTGGTTTCCTGATAGAGATAGGTTTTATTCGCCGAGCCACCGCCTTTCGCGATGCACAGGAACTTGTATTCATCGCCATCGACGCTGTAGAGATCGATCTGAGCCGGCAGGTTAGTACCGGTATTGACCTCGTTATACATATCCAGCGCGGCGTTTTGCGAATAGCGCAGGTTGTCTTCGATATAGGTGTTATACACGCCGCGCGAAAGGGCGGCTTCATCCCCGCCGCCGGTCCAGACGCGCTGGCCTTTTTTACCCATAATGATCGCGGTGCCGGTATCCTGACAGGTGGGCAGGATACCCCTGGCGGCAATTTCCGAGTTTCTCAGAAACTGTAGCGCGACGTATTTATCATTTTCGCTGGCCTCAGGGTCATCGAGTATCGCCGCCACCTGGCGCTGGTGCGCGGGACGGAGCATAAAGGAGGCATCGTGGAAAGTCTGCTGGGCCAGCAGCGTTAGCGCCTGCGGATCAACTTTCAATACTTCCTGTCCCTCGAAAGAGGTGACGGAAACATGGTCGCGGGTTAGCAGATAGTAGTCGGTATCCTCGTGGGCAAGAGGGAAGGGGTTCTGATAGGTGAACGTTTTATTCGACATTGTTTTTCTCACTTAATGACGTGTTGCCCCTGGCGCAATCTGCTGGCAGGGACAGCATCACTGGCGACATTTTATTTTTATCCTGGCCCGTCAGCCGTAAGGGCTGACGGGCAGGTCTGGGGGATGGTTCGACAGCGCGAGGCAGAGTACATGCTTTAGCGCAGGCTACCGGATCAGAACATCATCACCATCCACGGATAGGCAATCAGCATCAGGGCACAGAGGAAAATGGCACCGAAGATGGTTCCTAACCGCCAGTAGTCTTTGGTTGGCAGATAACCACTGCCGTAGTAAATCGGGCTTGGGCCGGTGCCGTACGGTGTGATTATCCCCATCAGACCCAGAGACGTACACATCATCAGGCAGAATACCGGCATATTAATGCCCGGTATGGAGGCGGCAATGGTCAGCATGGCTGGCAGCAGCGCGGTGGTATGCGCGGTGGTACTGGCAAACAGGTAGTGCAGCAGGAAGAAAGCAATCAGCAGCACCACCGCAGAGACCTGTGGATCGTAGCCGTGCAGCAGGGTGGCGCCCTCTTTGCCCAGCCAGGCAATAAAGCCGACGCGGGCCAGACCATCCGCCAGCGCAACCAGGGTGGCAAACCAGGCGAAGGTATTCCATGCCGCCTTATTGCTGGTGATATCGTTCCAGTTCAGTACGCCGGTCCACAGCATCAGCACAATCACCAGCAGGGCGGCCATAGCGGGCTCAATCCAGGCGGTGGCGAAAATCCACATCAGCAGGGCACAGACCACGAACCCCAGCAGCAGAATTTCATTACGGGTCAGCCTGCCCAGTTTTTCCAGCTCACGGCTGGCCCAGCGTGGGACTTCATCATTGAACTTCACTTCTGGCGGATAGAGCCAGTAGGCCAGCAGCGGCATGGTGAGGATCAGCAGCAGACCCAGCGGCAGGAAGGCCAGGAACCACATCCCCCAGGAGATATCGAAGCCGATAACGCTTTTCACCAGCGCCAGCGCCAGCAGGTTGGGGGCCAGCGCCGACAGGAACATTGAGCTGGTAATACAGGCCGCGGTGATGGCGACCCACATCAGATAGGAGCCAATTTTACGCGCGCTGGGATCGTTAGGTTTGGAATCATACAGTGGCGGCAGGTTGGCAATAATGGGGTAGATAGTCCCGCCGCTGCGCGCGGTGTTAGACGGGGTAAAGGGAGCCAGCAGCAGGTCGGCAAAGGTAATGGCGTAGCCCAGCGTCAGGCTGCGACGCCCGAGGTATTTCACCAGAATCAGCGCCAGACGACGGCCAAACTGCGTTTTGTCATACCCGGCGGCAAACATAAAGGCCCCGAAGATGAGCCACACCGTGGAGTTGCCAAACCCGCTGACCGCCCATTTAAACGACTCACTCGCCATTTTAAATTTGGGACTGGCCATTTCCGCCGGGCTGAACAACACCCACTGACTGAAGAGGGCGATGACCACCACGCCGGTGAGGCCAATCACGGCACCCGGCAGGGGTTCAAAGATCAGGCCGACAATCACGCCTACGAAGATGGCAAAGAAGTGCCACGCGTAGGGTTCGAGGCCATCCGGGACCGGAACAAGTAGCAGCAGCACGGCCACCAGCACCGGCAGGAACAGCATGATCAGACGTTTTTTTTGCCCTGGAGAGGCAGGAACGGCTTTCGCCGATTCACTCATTGCGGATGTTTGTTTCATAGTAGTTTTCTGCAAGTTATTAAGAATGCGTTTTACGCCCCGGCCCAGATATTTGCTTTTTTTAGTTTAAAAACCTTTTTTTTAACGGTTGAGCCGTGACATCTAAATGGTGTTTTTCCCTTTTTTTTCACTTTTATCCGTCTTAATTAAGTGAATATGAATATAATGCGATTATTCGGAATATAAATTTTGATCTGGATCAATAAATATTTCAGCATCGCTTTATTTTTCAATAAACCCTAAGGTTAAAGGGGGTTTAAACCCGTCGTAATTACCTGTTTGTGCACGGTTGTGACAACGGTAATCTCTTTTTATTTCATGTAAATACATCATAATTACCTGATTGATATGAACTTTATTTTTATTGTAAACGAAGTGTTGATTTTTATCAACGGATAATTAACAATTGGATTGACGGCTATTATCATTATTAATAAATAAAAAGCCTGAGTTTATTTAAAAGTTTTATAACTAAAATTAGATCTTTTTAAAGTAAAGAAATCGGTATATTAAAAGCATGACATCGGACCACTTAATTAAAACTAATGTAATGCGTCCGCGACAGAATTAAAGACTTTTAAATTTTGGAGTTGAACACCATGAATACACTCACCCCAATCCTGAATCCCCTGACTCTGCCAAACGGTGCCGTACTTAAAAACCGTCTACTGATGGCGCCAATGACCACCTGCACCGGTTTTTATGATGGTACGGTCACCAGTGAGCTGGTGGAGTACTACCGCGATCGTGCCGGCAGCATCGGTACCGTCATTGTTGAATGCTGCTTTATTGACCCGAAAGGTCCTGCTTTCCCGGGCGCGATTGCCATCGACAGCGACAACAAAATCTCCGGCCTGAAGAAAATTGCGGATGCGATCAAGTCCAAAGGCTCTAAGGCGATTTTGCAGATTTATCACGGCGGCAGGATGGTTGAGCCGGAACTGATTGGCGGGAGAACGCCGGTCGCCCCCAGCGCCATTGCCGCTCCGCGCGAAGGCGCAACCACCCCGCAGGCGCTGAGCGGAGAAGAAGTTGAGGTGATGATCACCAAATTCGGTGATGCGGTAAACCGCGCCATTAAAGCCGGCTTCGACGGCGTGGAGATCCACGGCGCCAATACCTATCTGATTCAGCAGTTTTACTCACCAAACTCTAACCAGCGCGACGATAAATGGGGCGGAAGCCGGGATAACCGCGCGCGTTTCCCGCTTGAAGTCCTTGAGATTACGCACAAAATGGCGGAGCGGTTTGCTGACAGCGCTTTTATTATCGGTTATCGCTTCTCTCCCGAAGAGCTTGAGGTGCCCGGCATTCGCTTTGATGACACGATGTACCTGCTGGAAAAACTCGCTGCTCGCGGGCTGGACTACGTGCATTTCTCCGTCGGGCAGCTGCTGCGCTCCTCCATCGTGGACAGAGAGGATCCGACGCCGCTGATTGAAAAGTATCGCGCCATGCGCTCAGAGACGCTGGCAAAAATTCCGGTGATTGGCGTCGGTGGCGTGGTCAATAAGGCCGACGCCGAGCGCGGCCTGGAGATGGGTTTTGACCTGGTGGCGATTGGTAAGGCCTGCATTGCTTACCCCGACTGGGCTGACCGCATTATTAACAACGACCATCTTGAGCTGTTCATCGACAGCACCCGGCGTGAAGCGCTGAACATCCCTGAACCGCTGTGGCGCTTCTCGCTGGTGGACGCGATGATCCGCGATATGAGCACCGCCGGGCGCAAATATAAAGCCGGTGTCTATCAGGAGAAAGTGGAAGCCGAAGCCCTGAAGCTGAAAATTGACGTCATGCTGGATACCGACCGCATTACCGATATTATGCTGGTGCCGGACGACACGCTGGACGTTGATTTCACTACCACCTTTGAGAGCCTGCGTTCACGGATCCTGGTCGCCAACAGTCCCCATGTGGATGCCATTACCGGTGCGACCACGCAGAGTGAAGCGCTGAAAAAAGCCGTTTCCCGCGCGCTGGCCACCTCAAGTAAAGAACAGGTCATCGAAGAGGGCGGCAATCCTCAGGCACCGCAGAATTACGATGTGGTGGTGATCGGTAGCGGCGGCGCGGGCCTGGCGGCGGCTATTCAGGCCTGCGATGAAGGCGCCCGCGTAGCGATCATCGAAAAAATGCCGACGATTGGCGGTAACACGATTAAAGCCTCGGTCGGGATGAATGCGGCAGAAACCCGCTTCCAGAAGTTAAAAGGTATCGAAGACAGTAAAGAGCTGTTCTTTGAAGAGACGCTAAAAGGCGGCAAATGCAAAAACAACCCGGTGCTGCTGCGCGAACTGGTCGAGCTGGCACCTGAGGCGATTGAGTGGCTGGCCGCGAAGGATATCGTATTAAACGATATCACCATCACCGGCGGGATGAGCATTGACCGTACCCACCGCCCTGCGGATCGCTCTGCGGTAGGGGGCTTTTTGATCAGTGGCCTGGTGAAAAACATCAATAAGCGCAATATTGAGGTGCTGCTGGAAACGTCCGTCTCCGAAATCCTTGTTGAAAAAGGCGTCGTAACCGGCGTTAAGGTGGTGGACGAATACAATGACAGCCGCATCCTCAATGCGAAAAGCGTGATTGTGGCCACCGGCGGCTTCAGTGCCAATCGCGAGATGGTGGTGAAGTATCGCCCCGAGCTGGACGGCTTTGTAACCACTAACCATAAAGGTGCGACCGGCAGCGGTATCGCCATGTTGCAGCAGATCGGTGCCGATACCGTCGATATGGGCGAAATTCAGATCCACCCAACCGTCGAGCAAACCACCTCATATCTGGTGTCAGAAGCGATTCGCGGCGGCGGTGCTATTCTGGTCAGCCAGGCCGGTAAGCGCTTCTTTAATGAGATGGAAACCCGCGATAAAGTCTCAGCGGAAATCATTGCCCTGCCGGAAAAAAGTGCCTGGGTTATCTTTGACGAGCAGGTGCGGATGAACAATAAAGCCGCCGATGAGTATATCGCCAAAGGATTTGTGGTTAGCGCTCCATCACCTCATGCGCTGGCGGTTAAGCTGAATATGGATCACCATGCCCTGCTGGCCACGCTGGAGCGCTACAACCTGTTCGCTGAGCAGCAGAATGACGAAGATTTTGGTCGTAAAACCGCGCTGCGCCATCCGCTCAATCAGGGACCTTTCTACGCTATCCGCATTGCCCCCGGCGTGCATCACACCATGGGCGGCGTGACCATCAATCGCGATACGGCGGTACTGAATACGCAGAAAGAGGTGATTGAAGGGGCCTGGGCAGCCGGTGAAGTCGTTGGCGGCATCCACGGTGCAAACCGGATCGGTGGCAACGCGATAGCCGATATTATTATCTTTGGCATACTGGCAGGGCGTAATGCAGCAGCACTGGCGCGCCGCTAAACAGCGGAGTGCTACAGATGAAGCCAGGTAAATAAGCAGACGTGGTAAGCAGCGTGGAACGGTATTACGCGCAGTGACGTCGTCCAACAGCGAGGAGAGAAATCATGTCAGCAGAGGATCGGGTTTACGGTTATTCCGCCGTGTTGATGGGTTCACCGATCCTGCTTAAGCTGTTTGAACATAACGAAGGCCGGGCTGCGCGCGTCTTTCGCCTGATTAAACAGCTGGAAACGCTGCTGACGGTAAATCGGGCGCATTCCGGGGTGATGACGATTAACCATGCGGCGGGCGACCACCCTGTGGTGGTTAGCCAGCCTGTATTTGATCTCATTGCCCGGGCAAAAGAAGTCAGCATGGTGCCCGGCAGCTGTTTTAATCTCGCTATTGGGCCGCTGGTGAAGCGCTGGAGAATTGGCTTTAACGGCGACAGCGTGCCGCCTGCGGAGGAGATCCACGCTCTGCGGGCGCTGACTCAGCCGCAGCAGGTGATCCTGGACCCGCAGTTACGTTCGGTCTTTCTGGAAAAACGCGGAATGGAGATAGACCTGGGCGCCATAGCCAAAGGGTATATCGCTGACCGGGTAAGGGATTTGCTGCGGCAGGAAGGGGTGGAAAACGCGTTAATCAATCTGGGTGGCAACGTTCAGACGCTGGGCGGTACTCCGCACAGTTCGCCCGGCAGCTGGGGAATTGGCCTGAAAAAACCCTTCGGCGCGCCGGATGAGCTGATTGGCGTGATTAACGTCACCGGTAAATCCGTGGTTACCTCGGGCGTTTATGAGCGTTACTTTGAAATTCAGGGGCAGCGCTACCACCATATCCTCGATCCTCATACCGGCTACCCGCTGGATAACGAACTGCTCAGCGTCACCGTTATTGCTGATGACTCGATCGATGGCGATACTTTTACCACGCTGCTGTACGGCATGGGCGTAGAGAAAAGCCTTGCTTACCTTGCCGACATACCGGGTATTGAAGCCCTGTTTGTGACCCGCGATCGGCGGGTTGTCTTGTCGTCACGGCGGCAGTTCTCCTTTACCCTGCTGGACGACAGCTATCGCCTGGCCTGACGTCAGAAGCGGGTGATATTACTGGCAGAACTGCCTGAGCAGGGCCTGATGCTCGACCTGTAGTCGGTAGCGGTACACCGGCCTGCCCGTGGCACCGTAGTGAAGGTTGGTTGACAGAATATGCCGCTGAGCCAGCCAGATAAGGTATTTCCGGCAGGATACGCGGGAGATATTGACCGCAGCGGCCAGCTCATCGGTGGAAAACTCGGTGCCGGGGTGCGCATCAATCCACTGACACAGGGTCCGTAGGGTTTGCGGCGTTAACCCTTTGGGAAGACGGTTCGTTTCGCCATTCTCCGCAGGATTACCGTGCAGCAGCACATCGACGTCGGCCTGTTCGAAATATTGATGATTGTCCTTGAGCGATTTTTTATGCCGCCATCCGGTCAGCGACTCTTCAAAACGTGAAAACTGGAACGGCTTAATCAGGTAATCGACGACGCCATAGTGCAGCGACTGCTGGATGGTGTCGGCATCGGCGGCGGAAGAGATCACAATGACGTCAATGCTGCGCTTTGCGTGGCGCAGCTCCGGCAGCAGATCCAGACCGTTGTCCTGCTGCATATAAATATCCAGCAGGATCAGGTCCACCGGCAGGGTGCTGTCCAGCAGTATCTCCTTCGCCTGTTTCAGCGTGGAGGCAATGCCGCAGCAGGTGAAACCGGGGATCTGGCCGATGTAGCAGCGGTTTAGCTCTGCGACCATCGCATCATCATCAACGACTAACACATTTAGCATGCGCGTATGTTTCCTCCATCCCAGGGCAGTTGGACTAAAAATTGGGTGTAAACACCGGGTTCGGATTCTACGATAATTTCGCCTCCAATGCTCAGCGTCTGCTGTCGGGTAAGAAATAACCCCATGCCGCGACGCTCTCCTTTGGCTGAAAAACCTTTCTCGAAAATCGCGTCCAGGTGCGCGGCCGGAATGCCCGGCCCGTCATCGCTGACCTCACAGGCCAGCCAGCCATTTTGATAGTGCAGCAGCACGTTCACCTCGCCTTCGGGCTGTCCGCTCATCGCCTCAAAGGCATTTTCTATCAGGTTGCCCAACACGGTAATCAGCGTGGAAACCTGTTTTTCATTGCTGCTTTCGGGCAGAAAGCTGTCTTCATTGAGTGTGAGCTGGTGGCCGGTGTCCGATGCATGGTTAATTTTGCTTAACAGGAAACCGGCGACCACCGGCGATTTGATCCGCAGCAGCAGTGAACCAATCTCCGTCTGGTAGTTATTGGCCGTTTTCAGAATGTAATCCTCAAGCTGCGTATAGCTCTTCATATGCAGCAGGCCCAGAATAACATGCAGCTTGTTCATAAACTCATGAGAGTGCGCCCGCAGGTTGTCGACGTAGTTCACCATGCCGCTCATCCGCTGCATCAGCTGGGTGACTTCAGTTTTATCACGGAAGGTACAAATCGCCCCCAGTACCGCACCATTGCTGCGTACCGGCACCGTATTACTGAGCAGGATACGACCATTAACGTGGATCTCTTCATCCTGCCGGGCAATATTGTTGCGTAACACGTCGCGCAGATTAGCAATAATATTGCCCGCATCCGCGGCGGTTGAGCCCATACAGAGCTGGCGCGCCTCCTCGTTTATCAGCGTCACCTGGGCCTGGTCATCGACCGCGATAACCCCTTCCCGAATGGATTGCAGCATCGCCTGCCGCTGCTCAAACAGCGCGGATATCTCGTAAGGCTCCAGCCCAAACAGCAGACGTTTTAACACCGTGACCAGACAAACCGCGCCCGTTGCACCGACCAGCGTGCCGAACAGTACCGTCCAGAGAATATCCCAGCGGCTATGGTTAATCTGCTGCGTCACGCTGCTGAGGGAGATACCAATCGCTACCACGCCGATTTGCTGGCGCTGTGCATTATACACCGGTGTAAAGACCCGTAGCGCCTCATCCAGAATGCCCTTGTTTACGGCGATATTCTCATGCCCCTGGAGCGCCGCGTTGAGATCGTCACCGATAAAGTGCTGATTGATGGCCTGAGGATTAGGGTGGGAATATCGTCGCCCCTGCATATTGGTCACGACCACAAATAGCAGGCCGTTGTTTTTTTGCACGGCCATCGCGATGGGCTGAATAATGTTGCTGTCGGGGGGCAGGGTAAGCCCCCGCTGGATATCAGGTGACGCCGCCAGCGTCCGGGCAACGGCCAGCGCCTTATCTTTTACCCCTTCGCGGGTAACATTGCTGATCTGCACCACGTAAAGCCAGTGTACGCTCAGTAATACCACCAGAATCACCGTGCCGAGCATCAGCGAGACGGTCGTGCTGAGTTTCATCGGGCGCTTGCGCAGCGGCCAGGGTTTTCGTGAATCATTCATGCTTATTGATGCCCACTTTGCAAAGCCCAGACGGCGGCTTCCACGCGCGATTTCAAGCGCATTTTTTTCAGCAGATGTTTAACGTGAACTTTCACCGTGCTTTCCGTAATACAGAGCCGTCGGGCGATCGCCTTGTTGGTCATTCCCTGGGCAATCAGCCGCAGGATATCGCGTTCGCGACGGGTAAGCTGGCTGATATCGCGCGCCTCCGGGCGGTTTTCCCGCAGGCTGGTCACCAGCACGTTGGTGAGCGCGTCACTTAATACCATCTGCCCGGCAGCGGCCTGATGCAGCGACTTTAGCAGCTCCTCTGGCTCCATATCCTTCAGCAGGTAGCCATCGGCACCGCCGCGGATAGCGTTGACCACGTCATCTTCGTGATCGGACACGGTAAACACCACAATCCGGCCGGTAAGTTCCAGCGTGCGCAGCTGCACCAGCGTACTCAGCCCGTTCATGCCGGGCATATTCAGATCGAGCAGGATCAGATCGGGGTCATGTAACCCGGCCAGTGCCACGCCCTGTTCCCCGTTACTGGCTTCAGCGACCACCAGCAGGCGATCGTCCAGCCCAATCAGCTGCTTTACGCCATTGCGTAGCATGGGATGATCGTCAATCAGTAGCAGAGTGGCGGCTTTTTCTTTCACAGCATATATCCCATAAGCGCGTGGCCGGTCGTTCCGGCCACTAAAATCGGTCGTCGACGCTATTTTACCCATCGCTATTGTTATCCCTATACCACCAAAGAGGTAAGCATTAATTTCCATCGCGGGGAGGTGTTGGGAGGCATTACAAAAATAAAGACATTATTTCCATAAATATTCTGTGGTTATGTCGACATCAACAATACCCCTTAAGAGGTTAGCAGACCCTGACGAGAAAAATTTACCTGCCGGGCCGTTGATTTACATCAACCTGATAAGAGGGGGGGATCAGCAGGATGTGGGTCAATTTTATCTGCCAGCGAGAAACTGATGTCACAAGAACACTCCCTCATTCCGCAGCCGCGTGGTGCGGTGCTGCAGCAGTGGCAGCCGGAGGATCCTGCCTTCTGGCAGCAGTACGGCAGGCATATCGCCCGCCGTAATCTGTGGATCTCCGTCTTCTGCCTGATGCTCTCATTCTGCGTCTGGATGCTGTTCAGCGCCGTGGCGGTCAACCTGAACAAGGTCGGATTTCACTTTTCTACTGAACAGCTTTTTTTACTGACCGCACTGCCCGCCGTCTCCGGCGCGCTGCTTCGCGTGCCGTACTCATTTGTTATCCCGCTGGTCGGCGGACGGCGATGGACCGCTTTCAGCACCGCGATTTTGTTGGTTCCCTGCCTGTGGCTGGGCTTTGCCGTACAGGATCCCCGTACCTCGTTTGCGACTTTTGTGGTGATTGCGCTGCTGTGCGGTTTCGCCGGGGCGAACTTTGCTTCCAGCATGGGGAATATTAGCTTTTTCTTCCCTAAGGAAAAACAGGGGAGCGCGCTGGGTATAAACGGTGGTCTGGGCAACCTTGGCGTCAGCGTGATGCAGTTTTTTGCGCCGCTGGCGATATCCGTCGCGATCTTTGGCCTGATGAGCGATGGCGTACAGGTTGACGGTGAATCGCTTTGGCTGGAAAACGCCGCGTGGATTTGGGTGCCGTTGCTGGCCGTCGCCACGCTGGCCGCCTGGTTTGGCATGAACGATCTTGCCGCGGCAAAATCCTCGCTGCGCGAGCAGTTAACGGTGCTGCGGCGGCCGCATCTGTGGATTATGGCGGTGCTTTATCTCGCCACCTTCGGCTCTTTTATCGGCTTTTCCGCGGGCTTTGCGATGCTGTCGAAAACGCAGTTTCCCGAGGTGGTGATCCTGCGCTACGCCTTCTTCGGCCCCTTCCTCGGCGCGCTGGCGCGTTCAGTGGGCGGCATGCTCTCCGACCGCTTTGGCGGCGTGCGCGTCACGCTACTTAACTTTATCGTTATGGCCCTGTTTACCGCACTGCTGTTCCTGACGCTGCCGGGGGAAGGACAAGGCTCCTTCATCGCTTTCTATGGCGTCTTTATGGTGTTGTTTATCAATGCCGGGCTGGGCAGCGGGTCCACGTTCCAGATGATTGCGGCGATCTTTCGTCGGCAGACGTACGAGAGGATCAAAAGCGACGGCGGCAGCGATGAAAAAGCCCAGCGGGAGGCGGTGACGGAGACCTCCGCAGCGCTCGGTTTTATTTCGGCGATTGGTGCGCTGGGCGGCTTTTTTATTCCCCAGACCTTTGGCCTCTCGCTAAGCATGACCGGCACGCCCGCCGGAGCCATGCAGCTTTTTCTGGCGTTTTATCTGATCTGCGTGGCGATCACCTGGTGGGTGTATGGCCGTAAAAAAGCAGACTGACTGAGCCACCTTACCGCGCGTATGCGCTGTTTACGCAATGTCGTTTTGTGAAGCCTGTGATAACACCAGGCCTTCAGGAGAATACCGGATGAGCAAATTTCTGGACAGATTCCGCTACTTTAGACGGGCGGAACCGTTTTCTGGTAACCATGGCCAGACACTCGATGCCAATCGCGACTGGGAAGCGGGTTACCGCAGCCGCTGGCAGCATGACAAGGTGGTTCGCTCCACTCACGGGGTCAACTGCACCGGATCGTGCAGCTGGAAAATTTTCGTCAAAAATGGTCTGGTGACCTGGGAAACGCAGCAGACTGACTACCCGCGCACCCGGCCAGACTTACCTAATCATGAGCCGCGAGGCTGCCCGCGCGGCGCCAGCTACTCCTGGTATCTTTACAGCGCCAATCGCCTGAAGTATCCGCTGATGCGCAAAGCGCTGATTGCGCTATGGCGTGAAGCAAAAGCCCGGCACAGCGATCCGGTACTGGCCTGGGGCAGCATTGTCAGCGACCCGGAGAAAGCCCGAAGCTATAAAGCCGCGCGCGGGCGCGGCGGATTTGTGCGTTCAGGCTGGCAGGAGGTGAATGAGCTGATAGCGGCGTCAAACGTCTATACGGCAAAAACTTTCGGGCCGGATCGCATTATGGGCTTTTCACCCATCCCGGCGATGTCGATGGTTTCCTATGCGGCCGGTTCGCGCTACCTCTCGCTGATTGGCGGCGTCTGCTTAAGCTTCTACGACTGGTACTGCGATCTGCCGCCCGCGTCGCCGATGACCTGGGGCGAACAGACCGATGTACCGGAGTCGGCCGACTGGTACAACGCATCCTATATCATTGCCTGGGGCTCTAATGTGCCGCAAACCCGTACGCCCGATGCGCACTTCTTCACGGAGGTGCGTTACAAAGGCACGAAAACGGTCGCGGTGACGCCGGACTATGCCGAAGTCGCCAAGCTGTGCGATCAGTGGCTCAATCCGAAGCAGGGGACGGACAGCGCGATGGCGCTGGCGATGGGCCATGTCATGCTGAAAGAGTTCCACCTTGACCGTGAGGTGAGCTATTTCCGCGACTACGTACGCCGCTATACCGATATGCCGATGCTGGTTCTGCTGGAGCCGCGCGAGGGCGGGCACTATGCGGCGGGGCGCCAGCTGCGCGCCAGCGACCTGGTGGATGGTCTGGGCCAGCAGAATAATCCCGAGTGGAAAACCATTGCTATCAATCAGCAGGATGGTGAGCTGGTGGTGCCTCAGGGTTCGATTGGTTTCCGCTGGGGTGAAAAGGGTAAATGGAACCTGGAGCCGCGAGAAGGGACCTGCCAGCAGGAGGTGGAACTCCAGCTCAGCCTGCTGGGCAGCCATGATGAGGTGGTGGAGGTCGGTTTCCCCTATTTCGGCGGCATCGTCAGCGAAAACTTCAACAGCGTGGCGCTGGAAACCATCCAGCTGCACAGGCTGCCGGTCAGGCGTATACGGCTGGCGGACGGCAGTGACGCGCGGGTGGCCAGCGTTTACGATTTGACCCTGGCGAACTACGGTCTGGATCGCGGTCTGGACGATGATAACTGCGCCCGCGACTACGATGACCTTAAGGCCTACACCCCGGCCTGGGCCGAGCAGGTGACCGGCGTGTCGCGGCAGAATATTATTCGCATCGCCCGCGAATTTGCCGACAATGCCGAAAAAACCCGTGGCCGCTCAATGATCATCGTCGGTGCCGGAATGAACCACTGGTATCACATGGACATGAATTACCGTGGGCTGATCAATATGCTGATTTTCTGCGGCTGCGTGGGCCAGAGCGGCGGCGGCTGGGCGCACTATGTCGGCCAGGAAAAGCTGCGGCCGCAAACCGGCTGGACGCCGCTGGCCTTTGCGCTGGACTGGCAGCGCCCACCGCGCCATATGAACAGCACCTCGTTCTTTTATAACCACGCCAGCCAGTGGCGCTATGAGACGCTTTCTCCCGACGAACTCCTGTCGCCGCTGGCGGATAAATCCCGCTACAGCGGCAGCCTGATTGACTTCAACGTCCGTTCAGAGCGCATGGGCTGGCTGCCATCCGCACCGCAGCTTAACGTTAACCCGCTGCATATTGCCGCCAGGGCAAAAGCGGCAGGACAGACGGTGGTCGACTACACCGTTGAGAGCCTGAAGCAGGGCAGCCTGCGCTTCGCCGCCGAGCAGCCGGATAATCCGCAAAACTTCCCGCGCAACCTGTTTGTCTGGCGTTCCAACCTGCTTGGCTCATCCGGCAAGGGGCATGAATACATGCTGAAATACCTGCTGGGCACCGAACATGGCATTCAGGGTAAGGATCTGGGTAAGCAGGGTGGCGTGAAGCCGGAAGAGGTTGAGTGGCAGGATACCGGCGGTGAAGGCAAGCTGGATCTGGTGGTGACGCTGGATTTCCGCATGTCCAGCACCTGCCTCTACTCCGATATCGTATTGCCCACCGCCACCTGGTATGAAAAAGACGATATGAACACCTCGGATATGCATCCGTTTATTCATCCACTTTCGGCGGCCGTTGACCCGGCGTGGGAATCGAAAAGCGACTGGGAGATCTATAAAGGTATCGCTAAGGCGTTCTCGGAAATCTGCGTTGGTCACCTGGGGCAGGAGACCGATATTGTTACGCTGCCGGTCCAGCACGATTCAGCGGCGGAGCTGGCGCAGCCGCTGGGCGTTAAAGAGTGGAAAAAGGGCGAATGTGATCTGATCCCCGGAAAGACCGCCCCGCATATTATTGCGGTCGAGCGCGATTATCCGGCGACGTACGCACGCTTTACCGCGCTCGGCCCGCTGCTGGACAAGCTGGGTAACGGTGGAAAGGGCATCAGCTGGAATACGCAGACGGAGGTCGACTTCCTTAAACAGCTTAACTACGTCAAAGCCGATGGCCCGGCGGCGGGCAGGCCGAATATCGACACTGCGATTGATGCCGCTGAAGTGATCCTCTCTCTGGCGCCGGAAACCAACGGCCAGGTGGCGGTGAAAGCCTGGCAGGCGCTCAGCAACATCACCGGGCGCGATCATACGCATCTGGCGCTCAATAAAGAGGATGAGAAGATCCGCTTCCGCGATCTTCAGGCTCAGCCGCGCAAGATTATCTCCAGTCCGACCTGGTCAGGGCTTGAGGATGAGCACGTCTCCTACAGCGCCTGTTATACCAACGTGCACGAGCTGATCCCCTGGCGCACCCTGAGCGGTCGCCAGCAGCTGTATCAGGATCACGAGTGGATGCGCGCCTTCGGCGAAAGCCTGCTGGTCTATCGCCCACCCATTGATACCCGAGCGGCCGCGCCGCTGCTGAATAAGAAGCCAAATGGCAATCCTGAGCGGGCGCTTAACTTCCTGACGCCGCATCAGAAGTGGGGGATCCACTCTACCTACAGCGATAACCTGCTGATGCTGACCCTGTCGCGCGGCGGGCCGATTGTCTGGATCAGCGAAGAGGATGCGCAGGCGCTGGGCATTGTCGACAACGACTGGATCGAAGCCTTTAACGCGAACGGCGCGCTGACCGCCCGGGCCGTGGTCAGCCAGCGTATACCGGCCGGAATGACCATGATGTACCACGCGCAGGAACGCATCGTAAATATTCCCGGATCCGAGATAACCCACCAGCGCGGCGGCATCCACAATTCGGTGACCCGCGCCTGTCCGAAACCGACCCATATGATCGGCGGCTACGCCCAGCAGTCCTACGGGTTCAACTATTACGGCACCGTGGGATCCAACCGCGATGAGTTTGTGGTGATCAGAAAAATGAACAACGTGAACTGGCTGGACGGTGAGGGCAACGATCAATGTCAGGGCAGCCAGCAGGAGAAAAAAGCATGAAAATCCGCTCACAGGTCGGCATGGTGTTAAATCTGGACAAATGTATCGGCTGTCACACCTGCTCGGTCACCTGCAAAAACGTCTGGACCAGCCGGGAAGGGATGGAATACGCCTGGTTCAACAACGTTGAGAGCAAGCCGGGTCTGGGTTATCCCCACGCCTGGGAAGATCAGCAGAAGTGGAAGGGGGGCTGGATCCGCAAGATTGGCGGCAGGCTCGAGCCGCGTATGGGCAGCCGTGTTGGGGTGCTGGCAAAAATCTTTGCTAACCCCGATCTGCCCGGACTGGATGATTATTACGAACCCTTTGACTACGACTACCAGACGCTGCATAACGCCCCGGCGGGCAAACACCAGCCGATTGCGCGCCCGCGTTCGCTGATCACCGGGCAGCGAATGAAAAAAATTGAAAACGGGCCGAACTGGGAGGAGATCCTCGGGGGTGAGTTTTCCAAACGCTCGGCCGATAAAAACTTCGACAACATGGAGAAAGCGATTTACGGCCAGTTTGAGCACACCTTTATGATGTATCTGCCGCGCCTGTGCGAGCACTGCCTCAATCCCGCCTGCGTGGCAACCTGCCCGAGCGGGGCGATTTACAAGCGCGCAGAGGATGGCATCGTGCTTATCGATCAGGACAAATGCCGCGGCTGGCGTATGTGCCTGACCGGCTGCCCTTATAAAAAGATCTATTTCAACTGGAAGAGCGGCAAGTCGGAAAAGTGTATTTTCTGCTATCCCCGTATTGAAGCGGGGCAGCCGACGGTCTGCTCCGAAACCTGCGTGGGGCGTATTCGCTATCTCGGCGTCCTGCTGTATGACGCCGATCGGATAGAGGAGGCGGCGTCGGTGGAGAACGACAAGGATCTCTATCAGCGCCAGCTGAATATCTTCCTCGATCCCAACGATCCCGAGGTGATCGCCGCCGCGTTAGAAGAGGGTATTCCGCAGAGCGTGATTGACGCCGCCCAGCGTTCGCCGGTGTATAAAATGGCGATGGAGTGGAAGCTGGCGCTGCCGCTGCATCCTGAATACCGCACGCTGCCGATGGTGTGGTACGTACCGCCGCTGTCGCCAATTCAGTCGGCAGCGGATGCCGGGGAGCTGGCGCACACGGGCGTGCTGCCGGACGTCGAAAGCCTGCGTATTCCCGTGCAGTATCTGGCTAATCTGCTCACCGCGGGCGATACCGCGCCAGTGCTGCTGGCGCTGAAGCGGCTGCTGGCAATGCGGCACTATAAACGTGCAGAAACGGTAGAGGGCACGCTGGATACCCGCGCGCTGGAGCAGGTGGGACTCACCCGGGCGCAGGCGGAGGAGATGTATCGCTACCTGGCGATTGCAAATTATGAAGATCGCTTTGTGGTGCCCTCAAGCCACCGGGAACTGGCGCGCGATGCGTTCGCAGAAAGTAAAGGCTGCGGCTTCAGCTTTGGCGACGGCTGCCACGGCAGCGAAGGGAAATTCAACCTGTTTAACACCCGCCGCATTGACGCCATTGACGTGACCCGCAGGAGCGTGCCGCAGGGGGACGCCGCCCGCGCCACTTCTGTTAACGCGGTAAGTGAGAACGCCACCCACGCCGCCAGACACACCCCCGGGGAGGGTAGCCTGTGATACTGCTACGCATCATCTCACGCCTGCTGGATTATCCCGACCAGTCGCTGTTTGACCATCAGCATAGCCTGGCTGAGGCGCTGGATACGGCTGGCGACCTGACGCTTCCCGATGCGGCCGGGCTGGTGGCGTTTATCCACGACCTCTGCGCGCGCCCGCTGCTGGATGTGCAGGCTGAATACTGCGCGCTGTTTGACCGCGGCCGCGCGACATCTTTGCTGCTGTTTGAGCACGTCCATGGGGAATCGCGTGACCGCGGGCAGGCGATGGTCGATCTGCTGGCGCAGTACCGTGAGGACGGGCTGGAGCCTGATGCTAAAGAGCTGCCGGACTTCCTGCCGCTTTACCTGGAGTATCTGAGTAATGGTGATGCGCTTCGGGCGCGAAGCGGGCTACAGGACATCGCACCGATTCTGGCGCTGCTGGCGGCGCGTCTGCAACAGCGCGAAAGCGGCTATGCGCGGCTGTTTGAGGCCCTGCTGATGCTATCCGAGAGCGATCTTGATGCCCGTTCGCTGCTGCCGGAGGTGATAAAAGAGGCCCGCGACGATACCCCCGCCGCGCTGGACGCCGTCTGGGAGGAGGAGCAGGTGAAATTCCTCGGGGAACAGGGCTGCGCATCGGCCCAGCAGGCCAGGCATCAGCAGCGCTTCGCTGGGGCGGTTGTACCAAAGTATCTGGAGGTGGCGCAGGCCACGGCGCGATCAACGGGAGGCCCATCGTGCAATTCTTAACGCATTTCTTCTTTGATATTTATCCCTGGCTGGCAGGAACGGTATTTCTGCTGGGCAGCTGGCTGCGCTACGACTACGGGCAGTACAGCTGGCGGGCAGGCTCCAGCCAGATGCTGGATAAAAAGGGCATGCGGCTGGCCTCAAACCTGTTCCATATTGGGATTATCGGCATCCTGCTGGGGCATTTTGTTGGCCTGCTTACGCCGCACTGGGTATACCAGGCATTTTTGCCGGTAGATGCTAAGCAAAAGCTGGCGATGGTGGCTGGCGGCGTCTGCGGTTTGCTGACGCTGGCAGGCGGCGCGCTGCTGCTTAAACGCCGACTGTTTAATCCCCGCATACGGGCCACCAGCAGCGTTGGCGATATTTTGATCCTGACGCTGCTGGTGGTGCAGGCGGCTCTGGGGCTGCTGACCATTCCCTTCTCCGCCCAGCATATGGACGGTAGCGAAATGATGAAGCTGGCGGCATGGGCGCAGGCGGTGGTGAGCTTTCACGGCGGCGCGTCGCAGCATTTACAGGGCGTGGCACCGATTTTCCGGCTGCATATGGTGCTGGGAATGACGCTGTTCCTGCTGTTTCCCTTCTGCCGTCTGGTGCACATCTGGAGCGCGCCGGTGGAATATCTCACCCGTCGCTACCAGCTGGTACGTAATCGTCGCTAAACGTCATGGCCACGTCGTGTAATGCCGGAGGCTGGCGTCGTTAAGACCAGGCATCCGCATTATCTTCACACCCAGGCTGCCCCAGGGCAGCCTGCTTTTCTACTGCCTGGGAAATGAGGATTATCACGTAGCAACAGCGCTCGCCCTGGAAACAGGGTTAACGTGCAGCAGCATTGGCTAAATAACCTCACTATTATTTTCGCGTCCCATTTCATCATTAGGACCAATGAACTAACCTGTTCACAACTCTTTTTCGCATCGACTCTGGACAGGGATATTTCATGCGTTATCTGCTTTCACTGCTGCCTGCACTGGTTTTACTCTCCGCCTGTAGCAGCCATAAACAGCCACAGGCCGTCGAGCCGCAGGGCAATCCCTTCGGCGGGGGATTCCGGCTGGACGCCAGCCACGACTATCATCCTCTGAGGGGCGATTTTGCCAATAACCCCGCCGCCGAACGCTTTGTGGATAAAATGGTGCGTGAGCATGGCTTTCAGCGTCAGCAGCTGCATGACGTGCTGGCGCAGGCAAAGAACCTCGATTGGGTGGTACGGCTGATGGATCGTCAGGCCCCGATCTCTCAGGGACCGACCGGTCCGAATGGCGCATGGATCCGCTATCGCGCCAAATTTATAACACCGTCAAATGTGCAAAACGGCGTGGCCTTCTGGAATCAGTATCAGGATGCGCTACAGCGTGCGTATAAGGTGTATGGCGTGCCGCCGGAGATCATCGTTGGCATTATCGGCGTGGAAACGCGCTGGGGCCGCGTAATGGGTAAAACCCGGATTATTGATGCGCTCTCCACGCTGGCCTTTAACTATCCCCGCCGTGCAGACTTTTTCAGCGCCGAGCTGGAAACCTTTCTGCTGATGGCGAGGGAAGAGAATGACGATCCGCTGGATCTGCGCGGCTCCTACGCGGGTGCAATGGGCTACGGTCAGTTTATGCCCTCATCCTTCAAAAGCTACGCGGTGGATTTTAATGGCGATGGGCATATTAACCTGTGGGATCCGGTCGATGCGATTGGCAGCGTGGCACACTATTTCAGCGAGCACGGCTGGCAGAAAAACGGCACGGTAGCCGTACCGGCAACCGGTCCCTCCACCACCTGGGAAACCGGCTTTAAAACCCGCTACTCGGTGGCATCGCTTGCCGCTGGCGGCTTCCAGCCGCAGATCAAACTGGACGGCAATCAGCAGGTCAGCCTGCTGCGGTTTGATATGGGTAACAGCTATCAGTACTGGTATGGGCTGCCAAACTTTTATGCCATTACCCGTTATAACCACAGCAACCACTACGCCATGGCGGTGTGGCAGCTGGGGCTGGCGGTGCGCGATGCCCGCTAACGATTAATAATTGCGCTGAAAATGGCTACTGACAAAGGCGCGACAGCGATCCGACAGCGGATCGCTGAAAACCTGTTCCGGCGGTCCTTCCTCTTCGATGACGCCCTGATGAAGAAAGATCGCCTTATTTGACACCTCCCTGGCAAAGCCCATCTCGTGGGTGACGATAACCATGGTGCGTCCCTCATCGGCCAGGCTACGAATCACCTTCAGCACGTCTCCCACCCGTTCAGGGTCCAGCGCCGAGGTGGGCTCATCAAACAGGATGGCCTTAGGGTGCTGGGCCAGCGCACGGGCAATGGCGATACGCTGCTGCTGACCGCCGGAAAGATGGGCGGGCCAGGCATCTTTTTTGGCATACAGGCCAACTTTTTCCAGCAGCGCTTCCGCCTCTTCAATACACTCCCGGCGATTGCGCTTTTGCACATGTACCGGCGCTTCGATAATGTTCTGCAACACGGTACGGTGCGGCCAGAGATTGAAACTCTGGAAGACAAAGCCCAGCTGCTGGCGAATCCTCTTCACCGCTGCCTGCTGGGCGCGCGTCAGCGTACCCCCCGTTCCCGTCAGGGTGATTTTTTCGTCCGCCAGCTGGATCTCCCCGCCCTGGGGAACCTCAAGAAAGGGAATGCAGCGCAACAGGGTGCTTTTGCCCGATCCGCTGGCACCGATCAGTGAAATGACATCGCCATCATTGGCGGTCAGGCTGACATCATGCAGCACCTCATGCTGCCCAAAACTCTTCTTTATATTACGCAGCGTCAGGGTGGGGCGCGTCATGCTCGTGCTCCGAACTTATCGGGTGAAAGAAATTTCTCAAAAAGCGTCATCGCTTTGGTGACGATTAACGATATTGCCAGGTAAATCACCGCCGCGCTGATAAAAACCTCCAGTGCGCGGTAGGTCGAAGAGACTTCCGCATTGGCGATGCCGGTCACGTCCATCAGGCTGATGGTACTGACCAGCGAGGTTGATTTCGCCATAGAGATGACCTCGTTGCTGTAGGCGGGCAGGGCCTGACGCACGGCGATCGGCAAAGTGATGCGTCTGAGGATAGTAAAGGAGGACATGCCGCAAACGCGAGCAGCCTCAATTGCGCCCGACGGGACGGCACGAATGCCGCCGCGCAGGATCTCAGCGGTGTAGGCCGCATCGTTGAGGATCAGCGCCAGCAGGCCACACCACCAGGGATCGCGCAGAAAAGGCCAGAGGACGCTGTGGCGGATCGCGCTGATATTGCCCAGGCCGTAATAGATCATAAAAATCTGGATCAGCAGCGGCGTGCCGCGAAACAGGAAGATGTAGCTTTTGGCTACGTAGCTGCCTGTACGGCTGGTTCGCAGCAGATTAAGAAGCAGTGCCAGCACGCCGCCGCCCAAAAGCGACAGCACCGCCAGGTTGAGCGTGAGCGGCAGGCCGGCTAACAGCTTTACAAAGGTCTCTTGTAGAAAAGTAAAATCCATAGCGCGCCTTAAAGCGGGTGAGAGTTCTGACCGCGCTGTGACCATTTTTCCGCCTGGCGAATGACCGCCTCAGAAACGGTGGTGATCAGCAGATAGATAACGGCACCAACGGCTAAGAAGAAGAAGGGCATCTGGGTTGAACCTGAGGCAACCTGCACCTGATTCATGGTTTCTACCAGGCCGGTGACCGAAACCAGTGCTGATTCCTTGATAGCCGACTGCCACTGGTTCCCTAACCCCGGAATGGCGCTGCTTAACGCCTGCGGGACAATAATCCTGCGGAACATTAATCCTTTACCCATACCGACCACCGTCGCCGCTTCCAGCGTCCCTTTCGGAATGGTGTAATACGCGCCGCGGAAAACCTCTGCCTGCCCGGCCCCGGAAATCAGCCCAATAGCCAGCGCGCCGGCGATAAAGCCGCTGATATCGAAAGGGCCCTGCATGCCCAGCGCCTGGCCGAAAAATGCCAGCGCCTGACGGCCGCCAAAGTAGAAGATATAGATAACGATCAAATCGGGTATACCGCGTAGCACCACGGTATAGCCCCCGGCCAGACGCTGGAGCCAGCGGTTGCCGGCAATTTTGGCCCAGGCGACCAGGCTGCCAATCACCGAGCCGAGCAGAAAGGCGCAGAGCGAAACGGACACCGTCACGCCTGCGGCTTTCAGCAGCACAGGTCCCCAACCTTCAGGGCCAAAACCCAGAAGCTGCCAGTCAATACCCATCAGAAACTCCGGTCAGGATTGTGGTGCCAGGTCGATACCAATTCATCCGATCAGGCTTTTGGCGCCAGGTCGATACCAAACCACTTGATAATCAGCGCCTTCATCGTGCCGTCTTTTACCATTGAATCAATGGCTGCGTTCATCTTCGCCTGGAGCGCGGTATCCTCTTTGCGCAGGCCAATCGCGGATCCTTCACCCAATATGCCGTTCTGGAAGGTATAGCCGGTTAATAGCCCGTTACCACCGCTGCGTTTCACATAGGCGGTAAGGTTTGGCACCGCGGCCATCACCATATCTACGCGACCCGCATCCAGATCGAAGAAGGTATCCTTGCCGTTAGGATAGGTACGGATGGTGGCGATATCGCCAAAGTATTTCTTCAGAAAGTCGGCCTGGATAGTGGCAACCTGAACGCCGACGGTCTTGCCTTTCAGCACGTTGGCGAGGCTGTCGATAGCGGGCTGCGTAGCGGCGGCATCACTGAGGGACACTTTAACGCCGCTGCCCGGCAGGCTGGTGACGCTGCCATCTTTGGTGGTGACAAACCCGGAACCACCGTTGATGTAGGGATGGGTAAAGTTGATGGTTTCCTGACGCTTCGGGGTGATGGAGATGGCATCAAAAATCGCGTCGTACTTCTTGTCCAGCAGGCCGGCAATCATGCCACTCCAGTTCTGCGGCACAATTTTGTAGTCGAAGCCCGCGCGCTTAGCGATCTCTTTGATCATATCCGGCTCAAAGCCGACGATCTCACCGCTGGGGGTGGTCTGGTTATAGGGCGGGAAGCCGCCTTCGGTGGCGAAGGTTATTGAGGAAGGATCTTTCGCCTGTAACGGCGGCAGGATCAGCAGGCCAAGTGCGGCGATAGCACCGCTCAGGAAACGTTTACGTGTCGGATTCATTGACTACCCCGGTTAAAAATAATAATTAAGAAAGAATATCAAGCGCCAGGCGGGTCAGAGCGATTGCCCCTAAGCTAATGCAGCTTTCGTCCGGCTGGTAATCGGAATTGTGCAGATGGTCATGGCGACCGGGTTGCGCCGATCCAAAATGGATCTGGCAGGCAGGGATAAGCTCAGAGAAATAAGAGAAATCCTCGGCACCAAAGCTGCTGCCCTGCTGCACCTCAGGTTTTCTGCTGAACTGACGGGTAAGACTCTCTATCGCCCGATCGACCAGGCGATCGTCGTTAATCAACGGCGGGACGCCGCGCTGATAATCAATCTCCACCTGCACGTTGAAGGAGATCGCGGCACCTTCGCAGATACGACGGAACGACGCTTCAATGCGATCGCGCGAGGCGGCAGAGCGCGCCCGTACGGTTCCTCTGAACAGGCAGGCATCCGGGATAATATTATGGATGGCGCCGCCCTCAATATGACCAACGGTCAGCACGGCGGAGTGGGCGGGATCCATCTCGCGGGAAATTATGGTCTGTAGCTGGGTGATCAGCCATGCCGTCGCCACAATCGGATCAACGGTGGCGTGCGGTCGTGCCGCATGGCCCGATACCCCGATAACGCGCACGTCAAATTCGTCGCAGGAGGCGGTACTGGCTCCGCGCGTGAGCAGGATATTTCCCGCCGCCAGTTCGGGTCGGTTATGAAAGGTAATGGCCAGATCCTGACCTTCCGCCGCGCCATCGGCAATCATCGCCGCTGCACCGCTTTCGGTCGTCTCTTCGGCAGGCTGGAAGATCAGCCGCAGGGAACCTTTCAGCTCAGGTTGCAGCGCTTTTACCGCTGCGGCGACGCCCAGCAGGGTGGTGGTATGCAAATCGTGGCCGCAGGCATGCATTTTTCCAGGCCAGACGCTGGCGAAGGGCAGGCCGGTTTTCTCTTCTATCGGCAGCGCGTCCATATCGGCGCGCAACAGCAGGTTGGGACCGGCTTTTTCACCCCTGATATCGAGCACCACGCCCGTTTTACCGATACCGCGCACGGGCTTATAGCCCAGCCTTTCCAGCTCCTTAATGACCACCCCGGCGGTGCGATGGGTATCAAAACCCAGCTCAGGATGAGCGTGGATGTCCCGGCGGAGGGTCACCAGATGTGGCTCTAACTCTTTGACCACGGCGGCAATTTGCTGGTCAATATCCTCTGCTGCGGACGCGTTCATGACTACTCCTGTGTTTAATACCCATTGCCCGCCGCTTGCGGACAGAAATGATCAGAAAACAGCCGCTCTTTTACCGACGGCTAATTGTTACAAGTAGTCGATAATGTCCAAATGATCGGCAGGAAACAAGCGGCGTCAGGTAAAACAGATCCACTTGTGTGTCGACGGGACGCTGGGCAGAGATTTCTCCCAAAACGCCAGCCCAGGGCAGATGAATACTTTGCCGTTGTCCGCAGGCATTCTAAAGTTATCAGACCGAAATACCGTTGATGAGGTTGATATGAACGACTGGAATCCCGATCTCTATCGTCAATTTGAAGCTGAACGTACCCGCCCGGCGAAGGAGTTGCTTGCCCGCATCGTCCACAATCACGTGCAGCAGGTGACCGATCTTGGCTGTGGTCCCGGCAACAGTACCGAACTGCTTTATCGTGCCTGGCCCACTGCCAATATCACCGGGCTGGACAGTTCGCAGGCCATGCTCGAGCAGGCCCGTCAGCGACTGCCGGAGTGTCAGTTTATTCAGGCCGATATTCAGCACTGGCGGGCCAGTCCGCTTCAGGATGTGATCTATGCGAATGCATCCTTACAGTGGCTGAGCGACCATCAACGGCTGCTGCCACATCTGATTTCACAGCTGGCAGAGCGCGGCGTGCTGGCGGTACAGATGCCGGATAATCTCGACCAGCCGACACACAGCCTGATGCGCAAAGTGGCGGAGTCGCCCGACTGGCGGGGAAAAATTGGCGATGAAGCCGCCCGACGCAAGCGAATACTGCCTGTCGACGCCTGTTACGATCTGCTTAGCGCCGCCGGATGTCATGTGGATATCTGGCATACGACCTATTATCACATCATGCCTTCGCACGCGGCGATAATCGACTGGCTACAGGCCACCGGCCTGCGGCCCTTTCTCGCGCCTTTGACGGAAGACGATCGTCGCGTCTTTCTCACGCAGTATCACCGTGAGCTGCAAGGGGCCTACGGGATACGCGAAGGGGGAAATATCCTGATGCCTTTCCCTCGCCTGTTTATGGTGGCGCAGAAAGGGTAGGGGGATGCTTTACTGATTGTTGAGCGTGCCACGGCGCCAGCAATGGAAAGCGTATCGCAACCCGGGAATGGGCTGCGCGCCGGGGCGGTAAAAAGTGATAATGTGTCTCTCTTCACGGGTGAACGCACAGGGAGTAAAAATGAACGATAATGAATTACACCGGCTGAGCGCGGACATTGGTCAGCGGCTGCTTAGCCAGCGGGCGACGCTCACCACGGCTGAGTCCTGCACGGGCGGCTGGATAGCAAAAGTCCTCACCGATATTGCCGGCAGTTCACAGTGGTTTGAGCGCGGTTTCGTCACCTACAGTAATGACGCCAAACAGGAGCTGGTGGGGGTGACGGCAGCTTCACTGTCGCGCTTTGGTGCCGTGAGTGAAGAGGTTGTACGGGAGATGGCCGAGGGAGCGCGTGATAAAGCCCATGCTCAGTACGCGGTTTCCGTCAGCGGCATTGCGGGGCCGGATGGTGGCAGCGAGGAAAAACCCGTCGGTACCGTATGGTTCGGTTTCGCGGCGGCGGGCAAAAAGACCGAGGCGAAACGGCAGGTTTTTACCGGTGACCGCGAGGCCGTTCGCCGCCAGGCCACGGCCTGGGCGCTGCTCCGGCTACGTGAACAGTTTCTGGAAAAATAAACTTGATACTGTATGACTATACAGTATAATTGATTCCATATTGAAGATGATGCAAAGCCACATAAGTGTGCTTTACCCCGCGTGATTAGGAGTTGAAATGGCTATTGATGAAAACAAGCAAAAAGCACTGGCAGCAGCGCTGGGCCAGATTGAAAAGCAATTTGGTAAAGGCTCGATCATGCGCCTGGGTGAAGACCGCACTATGGATGTGGAAACCATCTCCACCGGCTCCCTGTCGCTGGACATCGCCCTGGGTGCGGGTGGTCTGCCGATGGGCCGTATCGTAGAAATCTATGGTCCGGAATCCTCAGGTAAAACGACGCTGACCCTACAGGTGATTGCCTCGGCCCAGCGTAAAGGTAAAACCTGCGCATTTATCGACGCCGAGCATGCTCTGGATCCCGTCTATGCGAAGAAGCTGGGCGTAGACATTGATAATCTGCTGTGCTCTCAGCCCGATACCGGTGAGCAGGCGCTGGAAATCTGTGACGCCCTGGCGCGCTCAGGTGCGGTAGATGTCATCATCGTTGACTCCGTGGCGGCGCTGACGCCGAAAGCGGAGATCGAAGGTGAAATTGGTGACTCTCATATGGGCCTTGCGGCACGTATGATGAGCCAGGCAATGCGTAAGCTGGCGGGTAATCTGAAAAACTCCAGTACGCTGCTGATCTTTATCAACCAGATCCGTATGAAAATCGGTGTTATGTTCGGTAACCCGGAAACGACTACCGGCGGTAACGCACTGAAGTTCTACGCTTCTGTTCGCCTGGATATCCGCCGTATCGGCGCCATCAAGGAAGGCGATGAGGTAGTGGGCAGTGAAACGCGGGTGAAAGTGGTGAAGAATAAAATCGCCGCCCCCTTTAAGCAGGCCGAATTCCAGATTATGTATGGCGAAGGTATTAATATCTTCGGTGAACTGGTGGATCTGGGCGTGAAGCATAAGCTGATCGAAAAAGCCGGCGCCTGGTATAGCTACAACGGTGATAAAATCGGTCAGGGTAAAGCCAATGCGGGCAACTTCCTGAAAGAGAACCCGGCGACAGCTAACGAGATCGACGCTAAGCTGCGCGCAATGCTGCTGAATAATCCAGATAGCAAGCCGGATTTCATCCCGACCGAAGCTGAAACTGACGAAGCCAGCGAAGCCAATTAAATGGCCTGATAGCCTGCCTGAGTGAAACGCGTGTCTGTTTTCACTCAGGTGTTGGCTCAGCAAGCAAAAAAAAGAGCGGTGTTAAACCCGCTCTTTTTTTATATCCGTCGCGCCAGCCTGCCCCTCGTTTTTCCGCATTCGCAAATATTCTTTTACGCCTTTGTCTCTTTGCCCGTTCCTCGCTACCCTTTACCTGAACCCACTCTAAAACTGACTTTTTATGGAGAATGATGTCTGACGCCAGCGAACGTACCCAGTTTTCACGCCTGCTAGATCGGGCGATGCGCATTCTGGCAATGCGTGACCACAGCGAGGCCGAGTTTCGCCGTAAGCTCACGCTTTCAGCGGAGCGTGCCGCCCTGTTCGCTAAAACAAAGTCACAGGAGCCGGAAACCCTCTCGCCGGAGATGACAGATAAGGTGGTCGCCTGGTGTTTTGAAAACCGTTACCTGGACGATGCCCACTTCGCCGAACGCTTTGTTGCCAGCCGCAGTCGTAAAGGCTACGGCCCGCAACGTATCCGCATGGAACTGGGGCAGAAGGGCGTTGAAAAATCACTGACGGACAAGGCGCTGGCAGAGGCGGAGATTGACTGGACAGGCCAGGCCTGTGCCGCAGCCGAGCGCAAGTTTGGCCTGCCGCTGCCAACGGAATGGAAGGAAAAAGCGAAGGTCCAGCGCTATCTGATGACAAAAGGCTTCCTTTCTGACGATATTCGCGCGATTTTCTCAAATTATGACCAATGACCGTCAATGGGATTTTACTTCCCAGCGCAGAAATTTTATCTTATTCACCACTTTATGATCGTGCATTGTCGGTATCAGGACTTTCCTGTCGGCAGAGTAAAATCCACGAAACGTTTGTTAGCGTGATTTCAGGACAATTATGAGCAAGAGCACTGCAGAGATTCGCCAGGCGTTTCTCGATTTCTTTCATGGCAAGGGACACCAGGTTGTAGCCAGTAGCTCCCTCGTCCCGAACAATGACCCGACATTACTGTTTACCAATGCCGGTATGAACCAGTTCAAAGATGTTTTCCTCGGTGGGGACAAACGCAGCTATTCGCGCGCCACCACCTCGCAGCGCTGCGTTCGCGCCGGCGGCAAGCATAACGATCTGGAAAACGTCGGTTATACCGCGCGCCACCACACCTTCTTCGAAATGTTGGGCAACTTCAGCTTCGGCGACTACTTCAAGCATGATGCTATCAGCTATGCCTGGGAGTTGTTGACCGGCGCGGAGTGGTTCAATCTGCCAAAAGAAAAGCTCTGGGTGACCATTTACGAAACCGATGACGAGGCTTTTGATATCTGGGCCAACGATGTGGGCGTACCGCGTGAGCGAATTATCCGCATTGGCGACAACAAAGGCAGCGCCTACGCGTCGGACAACTTCTGGCAGATGGGCGATACTGGCCCATGCGGCCCCTGCACCGAAATTTTCTTTGATCACGGCGACCATATTTGGGGTGGCCCTCCGGGCAGCCCGGAAGAGGATGGCGATCGCTATATTGAGATCTGGAACATCGTCTTTATGCAGTTTAACCGTCAGTCGGACGGAACCATGCTGCCGCTGCCGAAACCCTCTGTTGATACTGGCATGGGGCTGGAACGTATTACCGCAGTACTGCAGCACGTCAACTCTAACTACGAGATCGACCTGTTCCAGAAGCTGATCAAGGCTGTCGCTGACGTAACCGGGGCTACCGATCTTAGCAATAAATCACTGCGCGTGATTGCCGACCATATTCGCTCCTGCGCCTTCCTGGTAACCGATGGCGTCGTCCCGTCAAACGAGAACCGTGGCTACGTTCTTCGCCGCATCATCCGTCGTGCCATCCGTCACGGCAATATGCTGGGCGCACAGGGCAGTTTCTTCTGGAAGCTGGTGGCACCGCTAATTGAGGTGATGGGCCCGGCGGCTCACGATCTGGCCGGGCAGCAGGCGCATGTTGAGCAGATTCTGCGTACTGAAGAAGAGCAGTTTGCGAAAACCCTTGAGCGTGGTCTGGCGCTGCTGGATGAGGAGCTGGATAAGCTTACTGGCGATACGCTTGATGGTGAGACCGTTTTCCGCCTGTATGACACTTTTGGCTTCCCGGTGGACCTCACGGCGGATGTGTGCCGTGAGCGTAACCTGAAAATTGATGAAGCCGGCTTCGAGCAGGCGATGGAGCAGCAGCGCCAGCGCGCCCGTGATGCCAGCGGTTTCGGTACCGATTACAACAATGTGATCCGCATTGATGAAGCTTCTTCTTTCAAGGGCTACGACCAGCTTGAGCTGAACGCGACCATTACCGCTATCTTCGTGGACGGCAAGCCCGCCAGCGAGATTTCAGCCGGTCAGGAAGGGGTGATTGTCCTGGACGAGACGCCTTTTTATGGCGAATCGGGCGGGCAGGTTGGCGACACGGGCGAACTGAAGAGCAGTGCGGCCCGCTTTACCGTGACGGATACGCAGAAGTACGGCCAGGCGATTGGTCATATCGGCAGGCTTGAATCCGGCCATCTGCGCATCGGCGAGCGGCTGGAAGCAGACGTCAACCCGGCGCGCCGCGACCGCATCCGTCTGAACCACTCTGCGACGCACCTGCTGCATGCCGCGCTGCGCCAGGTATTAGGCCACCACGTTGCGCAGAAAGGCTCGCTGGTGAACGATAAGTACCTGCGCTTCGACTTCTCTCATACCGAAGCCATGAAGCCGCAGGAGATCCGTCAGGTCGAAGAGATCGTCAATGCGCAAATCCGTCGTAATCTGGCGGTTGACACCAACATCATGGAGCTGGAAGCGGCGAAGGCGCACGGTGCGATGGCGCTGTTCGGCGAAAAATATGATGACCACGTGCGCGTGCTGACGATGGGTGATTTCTCTACGGAGCTCTGTGGTGGTACGCATGCCAGCCGCACGGGCGACATTGGTCTGTTCCGTATCCTTGCGGAGTCCGGAACGGCAGCGGGCGTACGCCGCATCGAAGCCGTGACGGGTGAGCGCGCCCTGACGCAGATGTATGCGCAAAGTGAGCAGCTACAGGATATTGCACAGCTGATTAAAGCGAACAGCAGTAACCTGAATGAGAAAGTTCGCGCCATGATCGAAAACGTGCGTGGACTGGAAAGAGAGCTTCAGCAGCTGAAGGATCAGCAGGCAGCACAGGAAAGCGCTTCACTGAGCAGTCAGGCGATTGAAGTAAAAGGCACCCGGCTGCTGGTCAGCGAGTTGAAAAACGTTGACCCGAAAATGCTGCGTACGATGGTCGATGACCTGAAAAACCAGCTGAAGTCTGCCGTCATCGTGCTGGCAACGGTCGCTGATGGTAAGGTGTCTCTAATCGCTGGGGTGACCAAAGATCTTACTGACCGCGTTAAAGCGGGCGAACTGGTGGGTGAACTGGCCCAACAGGTCGGCGGAAAGGGCGGCGGGCGTCCGGACATGGCCCAGGCGGGCGGGACGGATGCTCAGGCGCTACCAGCCGCGCTGGCTGGCGTCGAGTCATGGATTGCAACAAAACTGTAAGTCTAATAAAAATGCATCTCAGAAGGCGCTGTAGGGGGATTCCCTCAGCGTTTTTCTGATTGGGTGCGGGCCAAAACACATAAAGTCAGGTTGACGGTGCCTATTTCGGCTAAACTAAGTATCAGCATAATGTATGGGTATGGTGGTGCAGTTGTAATGTATTTGTCATAGTCTACATTTAGCGTTATACGATGGATAATGCCGGGCGACACTTGACCCGACTCTTTTAATCTTTCAAGGAGCAAAGAATGCTTATTCTAACTCGTCGAGTTGGTGAAACCCTCATGATCGGTGATGAGGTGACTGTAACGGTGCTGGGTGTCAAAGGGAACCAGGTTCGCATCGGTGTGAACGCCCCTAAAGAAGTATCGGTTCATCGCGAAGAAATCTATCAGCGTATTCAGGCCGAAAAAACTCAGCAAACGAGTTACTAACGGATCCAGCGCCTCGCTGCCTATAGCGAGGCGCTACCGGTTTGCTGTTTTTCCCTTCCGTTCACCCTCTTTGATCTCTTCTTCCCCTCTGTAGTCGCCTTCGCAGCCTGCTTTTGTTTGTTGGCCTGCATCACTTTCGTTGTTATCCAGCCTCAGTTTCATTGTTGATAAATCACTCTTTTTGTCGTCAAAACACCCCAATCGCCTGCGAAATGTGCAATTAAACACGTAAGGGGAAAAATTGTTTGACTTATAAGTCCGCCAAAGTAATATGTGCGCCACGCAGTGCCGATGAGCAGAAACAACGTTCTGAAGCACAACTCGCAAGAGTGCGTATGGTGAGGTGGCCGAGAGGCTGAAGGCGCTCCCCTGCTAAGGGAGTATGCGGTCAAAAGCTGCATCCGGGGTTCGAATCCCCGCCTCACCGCCATTTGCATCCGTAGCTCAGCTGGATAGAGTACTCGGCTACGAACCGAGCGGTCGGAGGTTCGAATCCTCCCGGATGCACCATTACTGATTAAGGTGATGGCAGAAAGTGTGTTGGGCGATACGGTGTTAGCAGCCTGTATCAACGGTGAGAGTATTACACCGGGTTTGAAGGTGAGCTGTCAGCACCCTGTTTTAAAGGTGAGTCGTTAGCACCCTGCGTTATACCAGAATTTGCAATGCATCCGTAGCTCAGCTGGATAGAGTACTCGGCTACGAACCGAGCGGTCGGAGGTTCGAATCCTCCCGGATGCACCAATCTAAAGCGTCGCAAGGCAGTTTAGAAATGGATTATCAGCTTCTTCAGTATCTCCTCAGGTTTGTCGCGTTATCTCCCCCTTGTTTTTCCGATGCATCCGTAGCTCAGCTGGATAGAGTACTCGGCTACGAACCGAGCGGTCGGAGGTTCGAATCCTCCCGGATGCACCATTTTACCTTTGTCTGTACGTCATCAACCCTGTTCTACAGCGGTTCAAAATAGCCCGCCTTCGCGAGCGTCGCATGACCTTTTCATTATCAAAAATAGCTTTAGTCAGGTCTCTCCCTGCGGTTGAGGTGACATCTGTATCCTGCCCCGGTTATACCCTATTGTTCGCCCTGTTAGCCCCCTCAAATTTAACTTAATTACCCTTTAGCGAATGCTATGCCGCTGTTTTACCAGCTGTTTGCCTCTGAGCTTATTCTGACGCCATTATCTGATAATAAGAATCCCTAAGTATTTCAAGGCATTTGCTGATCCATGCCATCAGCGACAAAGTCCCTGCTTTGCGCTAAAGTAATCGTTCGCAGATTAAGGGTGTGACAGACAATGTATGATCGTTATGAAGGTCTGATATTCGATATGGATGGCACCATTCTGGATACCGAGGCGACGCATCGTAAAGCCTGGCAGTCGGTTCTTGCCCGACACGGCTTACCGTTCGACGAGCAGGCTCTGGTAGGACTCAATGGCGCCCCCTCCTGGCGTATTGCCGAAGCGATTATCGCCAGCCATCATAGCGATGTCGATCCGCATTTGCTGGCAGGTGAAAAAACGACGGCATTAAAAGAGATGCTGTTTGATACCGTGCGTCCGCTGCCACTGATTGATGTGGTGAAAGCCTATAAAGGGCGTCGCCCGATGGCGGTGGGAACGGGAAGCGAGCATGCAATGGCGGAGGCTCTGCTTCAGCACGTTGGACTGCGGCACTACTTTGATATCATCGTGGGTGCTGACGACGTGATGCGACACAAGCCTGAGCCGGATACCTTTATTCGCTGTGCCGAGCTGATGAACGTGGTTCCCACGCGCTGCGTGGTTTTTGAGGATGCTGATTTTGGTATTCAGGCCGCAAAAGCGGCCGGCATGGACGTCGTAGATGTTCGCAACATACAGGGCAAATAGTGGCAGTGGTTCGCGAATCTTCGGCGCTGCGGTTAACATTATGCTAAACAATAATAAATTTTCTCCGAGCGGGAGGTCAATTTGATCCCGGACGTATCACAGGCGCTATCCTGGCTGGAAGCGCACCCTGACGCACTGAAAGGCATTGGTCGCGGTATTGAGCGTGAAACGCTGCGTGTCCGACCCGATGGCCATCTGGCCACTACCGGGCACCCTAAATCGCTGGGTTCGGCTTTAACGCACAAGTGGATCACCACCGACTTTGCTGAAACGCTGCTGGAATTTATTACGCCGGTTGATGACAACATCGATCATCTGCTGGCGTTTCTGCGTGATATTCATCGCCACGCCGCCCATGAGTTGGGCGAAGAACGTATGTGGCCGATGAGCATGCCCTGCATGATTGAGGACAGCGACCAGATCGAGCTGGCGCAGTACGGCAGGTCAAATATCGGGCAGATGAAAACCCTCTATCGTCAGGGTCTGAAGAACCGCTACGGCGCGCTGATGCAGGTTATCTCCGGCGTGCACTATAACTTCTCTCTGCCGCTCTCTTTCTGGCAGGCCTGGGCAGATGTCAAAGATGAGAAAAGCGGCCATGAGGCCATTTCTGATGGCTATCTGCGCCTGATCCGTAACTACTACCGCTTTGGATGGCTAATCCCCTATCTGTTTGGTGCTTCACCGGCGATCTGCGACTCTTTCCTGCAGGGCAAAGAAACTAAGCTGCCGTTTGAGCGTACCGAAAAAGGGTTACTTTATCTGCCGTATGCGACCTCGCTGCGTCTGAGCGATCTGGGCTACACCAACAAGTCGCAAAGCGGGCTGGGTATAACCTTTAATGAGCTGCCCGGCTATGTGAAAGCGTTAAAAGCGGCGATTAAAACGCCTTCGGCAGAATACGCCCGTATGGGCACCAAAGATGCTGCGGGCAACTGGCTACAGCTCAACACGAATGTGTTGCAGATAGAGAACGAACTTTATGCGCCTGTACGCCCTAAGCGCGTGACGCGTCCGGGTGAGAACCCGTCTGATGCGCTGCTGCGCGGTGGGATTGAATATATCGAGGTGCGCTCCCTGGATATCAATCCGTTCTCCCCAACCGGCGTGGATGCGAATCAGGTTCGCTTCCTCGATCTGTTCCTGATCTGGTGTACGCTGGCCGAAGCGCCGGAAATGAGCAGCGATGAGCTACTCTGTACGCGTGAGAACTGGAATCGGGTGATTCTGGAAGGACGTAAGCCAGGACTGATGCTGGGCATAGGCTGCGGTGAAGCACAGATCTCGCTGGCCGAGGCCGGGAAGACCCTGTTCCGGGACCTTAGAAGGGTGGCAGAGACGCTGGACAGCCAGCAGGGCGATCGCCAGTACCAGGAGGTCTGTGACCGTCTGGTTGCCGCATTCGACGATCCGGAACTGACCTTCTCCGCGCGTATACTGGCCATAATGAAAGAGAACGGCATCAGCGGAACGGGACTGGCGCTGGCGGAAGAGTATCGGCAGCAGCTGGCTAAAGAGCCGCTGGAGGTGCTGAATGCATCACAGTTTGCGCAGGAAGCGGAATGCTCCAGCCGTAAGCAGCAGGAAATTGAAGAAAGTGATACGCTTAGCTTTGAAGATTTTTTGAAGAGTCGCAGCTGAAAAAGAAAATGGCCACATCACTGTGGCCAAAGTAACATCACTGATGTCAGGGATGATGATAACAAAATTGCGCGTCTTTCATATATTCAGACCGGGTGCGACAGAGAAAGTTTCATCGTTGTATAAATAAATTCATTTGTTGAGGTAACAATATGCCATTGCTGGATAGCTTTACCGTTGATCACACTATCATGGCTGCCCCTGCGGTTCGCGTTGCTAAGACCATGAACACTCCTCATGGCGATACCCTTACCGTCTTCGATCTGCGTTTCTGCAAGCCGAACAAAGAAGTGATGCCTGAGCGCGGTATCCATACGCTGGAGCATTTGTTTGCTGGCTTTATGCGCAACCACCTGAACGGTGATGGGGTTGAGATTATCGACATTTCACCTATGGGATGCCGCACAGGCTTCTATATGAGCCTGATTGGTACGCCGGACGAGCAGCGCGTGGCGAAAGCCTGGAAAGCGGCGATGCAGGATGTGTTGAAGGTCACTGACCAGCGCACTATCCCAGAGCTGAATGAGTATCAGTGCGGCACCTACCAGATGCATTCGCTGGATGAAGCGCAGGATATTGCACGTCATATCATCGACAACGACATTCGCGTGAACCACAACGACGAGCTGGCGCTGCCGAAAGAGAAGCTGAAGGAACTGCATATCTAGTTTGAAGGGGCCGGCAGTACCGGCCCTGAGAGCTATGTTCATCAGGGGAGACGATGCTCCCCTGAGTTATATCTGTGGCCCTAACGATTCCATCCGTGTATTGTCTGCGACCTCACCGATACCATCTGCATGCTATCTACGATCCTACCGATTCCTTCAGTGATTTTTTGGGCGTGATTTTCACCTGCTTGATCATATTTTCCTGCACGTCGAGAATATCTATCGCGTAGTGACCTATACGTATGGTGGTATTGGGCAGGGGGATGTCCTCCAGCGCTTCCAGTACCATACCGTTAATGGTGCGGGCTTCATCTTCCGGTAGCGTCCAGTTGAAAGCCTTGTTCAGTTCACGCACGTTGGCGCTGCCTTCAATCAACACCGAACCATCATTTTGCGGCATCACCTCTTCGGCCAGCGTAGGAGACATTGAGGTGGTAAAGTCGCCCACAATCTCTTCCAGAATGTCTTCAATGGTGATCAGGCCTTTGATGTCGCCATACTCGTCCACCACCATGCCGACTTTTTCCTTATTACGCTGAAATTTCACCAGCTGAACGTTTAGCGGGGTGCCCTCAGGAATGTAATAGATTTCATCGGCCGCGCGCAGCATCACCTCTTTGGTGAACTCTTTCTTTTCGGTCATCAGGCGGTAGGCTTCGCGCACCCGCAGCATGCTGATGGTGTCATCCAGCGAATCGCGGTAGAGCACGATGCGACCGTGCGGCGAGTGGGTAAGCTGGCGGACAATGGATTTCCAGTCGTCATTGATATTGATGCCCACAATCTCGTTGCGCGGCACCATGATGTCATCAACGTTAACTTTCTCCAGATCCAGCACCGACAGCAGCATATCCTGGTTACGGCGCGACATCAGCGAGCGGGACTCGTAGACGATGGTTCGCAGCTCTTCCTTGCTGAGCGCTGAATTAACGGCACCGTCGGTCTTCATGCCAACCAGGCGCATCAGGATGCGGGTGATGGTATTGAGCAACCAGACCACCGGCATCATTATCACCTGCAGCGGGCCGAGCAGAAGGCTGCTGGGAAGGGCCACTTTTTCAGGATAAAGCGCGGCGATTGTTTTTGGCAGAACCTCGGCAAACACCAGCACGCAGAAGGTCAGAATACCGGTGGCAATGGCCACGCCTTCATCGCCATGGAGACGCATGCCGACAATGGTGGCCAGCGCCGACGCCAGGATATTGACGAGGTTGTTGCCGATCAGCACCAGACTGAGTAAGCGGTCAGGGCGGCGGAGGAGTTTTTCTACGCGACGTGCCGCGCGATTGCCGTTTTTGGCCTGATGGCGCAGCTTGTAGCGATTGAGCGTCATCATGCCGGTTTCGGAGCCGGCGAACCAGGCCGAGACCAGAATCATGATGACCAGCGTAACGATCAGTGTGGTGGTTGAAACGTGTTCCAACGAGGGAATTCCTTGTATTAAGCGATCAGGAGGTCAGGAAGTGTTGCAGCATCCGGCTACCAAAGTAGGCCATCGTCAGCAGCAATGCGCCGCCACAGTTGAACCAGGCTACGCGGCGTCCGCGCCAGCCCTCATGGTAGTGACCCCAGAGTAAAACGATATAAACAAACCAGGCGAGAATGGACAGAACGGCCTTGTCGATATTCTCGCGGCTGAATAAATCATGCATATAGAACAGGCCGGTGCACAGCACCAGCGTCAGCAGCACCACGCCCACCTGCGTGATATGAAACATCTTGCGTTCGATGGTCATCAGCGGGGGGATATCGCTACTGAATGCCAGCTTCTTATGCTTAAGAAGGTAGTCTATCCAGGCCAGCTGGAGGGCATAAAGTGCAGCAATAATTAGCGTGGAATAGGCGAATAGCGCAAAACCGATATGCACCAGCATGACCGGTGTGGTTTCCAGATGCGTGATAAAGGCATTGGGCACAAAGGTCGCAAACGCCAGGTTAATCAGCGCGAAGCTGTAAACGATGGGCAGCAGTATCCAGCCGCGATTGCGCGAGGCGACGATGGTCATAATCGCGCAGATAATCAGGCTAACCAGCGAAGCAATATTCAGCAGGCTCAGATTCTGGCCGCTGCCCATGGCAAAAATCCGCTGCTCCAGCGCTACGGCGTGGCAAAACAGCGCAATAAACGCTGAGATGACGGCCAGTCGACGCCAGCCGCTCTGTTTGCGCAGCAGGCTGGGGACAATCAGGGCAAGGCTGGAGGAGTAGGCGCACAGGGCGACAATCGAAAAAACGGCCATAAATAATGTTAGCTACCGGTAAGACAAAGAAAAAAGCAGTATAGCGCCAGCCGCTGCTGGCTCCAAACGATCTCCACAATGAAGGCGGAGATTCGCGGCCATCTTCCACGCTGGTAATGCGTACAATTGCGGGACACAGCCTGGTCGCTTCATGTTATAATCCGTCCCATTGTGTCGCCTGGCGACCTCTCATTACGTTGAGCGAGAGACGATGTTTGATAATTTAACCGACAGATTGTCGCAGACCCTGCGCAATATCAGTGGCCGCGGAAGGCTGACAGAAGACAACATCAAGGACACCCTGCGTGAAGTGCGTATGGCGCTGCTTGAGGCGGACGTTGCGCTGCCGGTGGTGCGGGACTTTATTGGCCGCGTAAAAGAGCGCGCAGTAGGCCAGGACGTCAATAAGAGCCTCACGCCCGGTCAGGAGTTCGTCAAGATAGTCCAGAACGAGCTGGTCGTGGCGATGGGGGCGGAAAATAATACCCTCAACCTGGCGGCTCAGCCCCCGGCGGTCGTCCTGATGGCGGGCCTGCAGGGTGCGGGTAAAACCACCAGCGTCGGTAAGCTGGGTAAATTCCTGCGCGAAAAGCACAAGAAAAAAGTGCTGGTGGTCTCGGCCGACGTTTATCGCCCGGCGGCGATCAAACAGCTGGAGACGCTTGCTGAACAGGTTGGCGTGGATTTCTGCCCTTCCGATCTCAGCCAGAAGCCGGTCGACATTGTTAAAAACGCGCTTCAGCAGGCAAAGCTGAAATTCTACGACGTGCTGCTGGTGGATACCGCCGGCCGTCTGCACGTTGACGAAGCCATGATGGACGAAATCAAACAGGTTCATGCCGCGATTAATCCGGTTGAAACCCTGTTTGTGGTCGATGCGATGACCGGCCAGGACGCCGCCAATACGGCAAAAGCGTTTAATGAAGCGCTGCCGCTGACCGGTGTCGTGCTGACCAAGGTCGACGGTGACGCACGGGGTGGCGCGGCCCTCTCTATCCGTCATATCACTGGCAAACCGATCAAATTTATGGGCGTGGGTGAGAAAACCGACGCGCTGGAACCCTTCTACCCGGATCGTATTGCCTCGCGTATCTTAGGCATGGGCGACGTGCTGTCGCTGATCGAAGATATCGAAAGCAAAGTTGACCGTGCCCAGGCGGAGAAACTCGCCAGCAAGCTTAAAAAAGGCGACGGCTTCGATCTGAACGACTTCCTTGATCAGCTTAAGCAGATGCGTAACATGGGTGGCATGGCCAGCCTGATGGGTAAGCTGCCGGGTATGGGGCAACTGCCGGACAACGTGAAGTCACAGATGGACGATAAGGTGCTGGTGCGTATGGAGGCGATGATTAACTCCATGACGCGTAAAGAGCGTGAGAAGCCGGAAATTATCAAAGGCTCACGCAAGCGCCGTATTGCAACAGGTTCTGGCATGCAGGTGCAGGACGTTAACCGCTTGCTTAAGCAGTTTGACGACATGCAGCGCATGATGAAGAAGATGAAGAAGGGCGGTATGGCGAAGATGATGCGCGGCATGAAGGGTATGATGCCGCCGGGATTCCCAGGCCGATAAGTCAGCCGGAAAAGCGCTCAGGCGAATTAGATTGCTTTTTGCGCCAAAATGAGTAAAATTTTCGGGCTTTTTATATTGCATCCGGGCCCCGTTCCCTCAATGGGGCCCGGTTGTTTTATTAACTCAAGAGGATGTTATGGTAACAATTCGTTTGGCACGTCACGGCGCTAAAAAGCGTCCGTTTTATCAGGTAGTCGTCACTGACAGCCGCAATGCTCGCAACGGTCGCTTCATTGAGCGCGTTGGTTTCTTCAACCCAATCGCATCTGGTCAGGCTGAAGCACTGCGCCTGGACCTGGACCGCATTGAGCACTGGGTTGGCCAGGGCGCTACGCTGTCCGATCGCGTTGGTGCGCTGATCAAACAAGCTAAGAAAGCAGCTTAATCTGTCACGGTGGTCAACATGAGCAAGCAACTCGCCGCGCAGCCTCCCGCTAACCCGTTAGTATTAGGGAAAATGGGATCGGCCTATGGCATCCGTGGTTGGCTCAAAGTGTTTTCCTCCACCGAAGATGCCGAAAGCATTTTTGACTATCAGCCGTGGTTTATCCAGCGGGCGGGTCAATGGCAGCTAATCGAGCTGGAAGGCTGGAAGCGCCACAATCAGGACATGATCATCAAGGTCAAAGGCATTGAAGATCGTGATGCAGCAGGTCTGCTGACGAATTGCGAGATTATCGTAAATTCTGAACAGCTGCCTGTGCTGGACAGCGGTGACTATTACTGGAAAGACCTTATTGGTTGCCAGGTGGTCACAACTGAAGGCTACGAACTGGGTAAAGTCACGGAGTTGATGGAAACCGGTTCGAACGACGTTCTCGTCGTGAAAGCAAACCTGAAGGATGCATTTGGTGCGAAGGAGCGGCTGATTCCGTTCCTTGATGGACAGGTTATCAAGAATGTCGATCTCTCTACCGGCAGTATCGAAGTAGATTGGGATCCTGGTTTTTGAGCTCCGGACAACGTGGTAACACGCCAGCGCCGTCGCTGTGGATAGGCATAATCAGCCTGTTCCCGGAGATGTTTAGCGCGGTTACCGACTACGGAGTAACCGGCCGGGCAGTAAAAAATGGCCTGCTCAGCATTCAGAGCTGGAGTCCTCGTGACTTTGCTCATGACCGGCACCGTACCGTGGACGAACGTCCTTACGGTGGCGGACCGGGAATGCTAATGATGGTTCAACCCTTACGGGATGCCATCCACGCAGCAAAAGCAGCGGCAGGAGAAGGTGCAAAGGTGATTTATCTTTCACCTCAGGGGCGCAAACTCGATCAAAACGGCGTTTGCGAACTGGCGACAAGCGAGAAGTTAATTCTGGTTTGCGGTCGCTATGAAGGGATTGATGAGCGCGTAATCAAAACCGAGATCGACGAAGAATGGTCGATTGGCGATTACGTTCTCAGCGGTGGTGAGCTACCCGCAATGACGCTGATTGACTCTGTCGCCCGGTTTATACCTGGCGTACTGGGCAAGCAGGCGTCGGCCGAAGAAGATTCGTTTTCTGATGGTCTGCTGGATTGCCCCCACTATACCCGACCTGAGGTATTAGAAGGGATGGAGGTTCCGCCAGTTCTGCTGTCGGGCAACCATGCTGAAATTCGCCGTTGGCGCCTGAAGCAGTCGCTGGGCCGTACCTGGCTAAGAAGACCTGAACTTCTGGAAAACCTGGCTCTGACTGAAGAGCAAGCAACGTTGCTAACCGAATTCCAGCGGGAGTTCAACCAGCAACATAACGATGATGGGCAGTCCCGGCAGTAGCCGCGATGCCTGAATATCAGTTTACCCAGGATAAGAGATTTAACTATGAGCAACATTATCAAGCAAATTGAGCAAGAGCAGATGAAGCAGGACGTACCTTCATTCCGTCCGGGTGATTCCGTGGAAGTGAAAGTATGGGTCGTTGAAGGCTCCAAAAAACGTCTGCAGGCATTCGAGGGCGTGGTTATCGCTATTCGTAACCGCGGTCTGCACTCTGCATTCACTGTTCGTAAAATTTCTAACGGCGAAGGTGTTGAGCGTGTATTCCAGACTCACTCACCGGTAATTGACAGCATTGCTGTTAAACGTCGTGGCGCCGTGCGTAAGGCCAAACTGTACTACCTGCGTGAGCGTACTGGTAAGTCAGCTCGTATCAAAGAGCGTCTTAACTAAGGACTCGCTAACGCGACATCTGAAAGTTAATAGCAAACAAGGGGTTGGCGTGATGCCAGCCCCTTTTTTTATTGTCTTGTCCACGGATTGGCTACGCAGATTTATTTTGTAGTCAAATGTAGGCATTAAAAAACCCGCCGAAGCGGGTTAGAGCCAGAGTTGGCCTTGGGACGTTTTGGAGCCTCCACGGGCAGGGTGGGGCGGTACGGGATTTACTCTGCCTGGACACATGATTATATCAGTTACAGTTTCTAAGGATTTGAAAGTACATCCGCAGTTGATGTTCTTGCACTGGTTGTATCGTTCTTTTGTGTTCTTAGAGAGCACAACACTGCTGCGTGTATATGCAGCGTGAGAGCACTTTGGACAATTCATCATTTAGGATTCGCCCTGTTGAATATTTAACTTGATCACACCTATTGATTACCCAAAAGGATAATAAATATTACTATTGCAAGCTTGAGTCCTCGATTTTAACTTCAAGTTCGATGCTGGTCGTATATCCGCTGTCAGAGCTCAGGCTGTGCGTCAACGTTGTGATGATCCATTCCCCCGCATCAATCTGCTGCTTGAAGCCACTTACCTTCACCGGCATTTCCGTGTATAGCTCTGCGCGTCCCTTCGCCAGCTGGATTGAGAACCTTGCTACACCACGCTGCAGGCGTTCCCACTGCATTTTGGCCGCCCGTTCGGCGTTGCCTCTGTTCGCGTAAGTGCGGCTCAGTACCAGCACGTTTTCGTCAGTGCCGATCAGGTAATCTCCCTGCTTCGCCTCCGGTTCTTTCTTCTTCTTCGCCGTGGCTTTACGTCGCCTGCGCTTCACCTTCGCTACAGGCTTTTTTGCCGGTTCGCGGGTGTGCAGCCAACTGGCGATCACGCCGGTGTAGGCGTCACGGTCCACAAGGGTGAAGCGGTGGCTGTCTCCGTCCCTGCGCTGAAGGGTGATTACCGGAAGCGCCTTGCCGCTTGCCGTTTTACCCTGGCCCTGGCGGATAAAAAGCAAATTACCGTCCTTGACGCAGGCCACCGCGCCACACTATTTAGCCAGGCGCATCAGAAAGCTGGCGTCTGATTCATTGGTCTGGTCAAGGTGGTCAATTTCTGTTGCCGCCATGTCCTCACCCATCGCCGCCTTCAGTTTGTGCCGTCCGGCGATGTCCCGGACAATTTCGCCTGCGGTGGTTTTGTGCCAGGACTTCTCCCGTTTCGTGTTTAGCGTCTGCCGGAAGTCCGCGCTGCGTGCCCGCAGCGTCAGGCGGTCAGGCGTGCCGCTGTGCTCGATTTCGTCAACGGTATAGCTGCCTTTCGGGAAAAGCGGCGCATCCTGCCAGCCCAGCGACAGCGAAAGCACGACACCACGGCGCGGCAGCTGCAGCTGGCCGTTCGCATCGTCCAGCTCGATATCCAGCTGGTCCGCCTCAAAGCCCCGGTTGTCAGTGAACGTCAGGCTCAGCAGGCGCTTTTCCAGCTTCTGCGTGATGTCTGCCCCGTCCATCGTCAGACGGAACGCGGGGGAATTCTGCTGGCCGTTAATCCACGGGGTTGTCATCATGAGAATAACCCTCCCGCTGCGGCGCTCACCTTCCCGGCAGCGGTAACTGCTGCACCCTGCATGGCAGACAGCTGATCGCTGAGGCTGCCGAACATTTCCCCCAGTGATTCATCGGTGCGCTTCAGCGTCAGCGTGAATTCAATGCGGCGGCACAAGCCGCTGCTGAAGAATTCCGCTTTGGTCTGACTCAGGCTTTCAATCACGAACATGCCGTAAATTGTTCCGCTGCCCTCAATAAGCGGCCATGCGCGGCCCAGCTCCGCAATCTGTTCCAGCGCGAACAGCGACAGCCTGCCGCCGGTAATCTCCGGCAGTAGCACACCGGAAAGCGTCAGCGTGTCTTTGTCCGGGCCTAAGAACTGCAGTGACGGCCTCACGCCTACCCGACTATTTGAGGGGAAACGCCAGCTGCGCTGATACTGCAGCTCCTGATAAGGTAGCGTCCTCAGCATGAAAACAAATAAGCCCAGCGTCATCATCATTCCTCAAATCCTCCCCTGTCGCGGTAACTGCTGCGGGCGCGGGCCTGCGCCTGCCGCTCTTTTGCCTCCAGCCTGCGCATCACCTCATCAACCAGATCCTGCTGGCTCTCTCCCGGCTGCTGCACGATGGTGAAGGAGGCGTGAATCTGCGGCGTAGCTCCCTGTGTAGCACTGCCACTCATGCGCGGTGCTTCCTGCCGGTAAGCCTGAACCGGCAGGCTGAGCGGGTGCAGCGGCTTCGCCTCCGCTGTCGCTCCGGCACCACCCAGCGTCAGCGCCGCCAGTGCTGCCAGTCGTGCAGTACTCCGGCGGCTGGTCACGTTCGCCGGACCGCTGACCAGCTCCGGTCCGTTTTCACCAGCCACGCCGAACTGCCCGGACGGGATAAAGCCGCCGCTGTCGTACATGCCCGCAAATCCGGGGAACCCGCCCGGCGGCAGGGATACACCGCCCCCCGTTTTTACTGTTGTCGGTCGCGGCAGTTGCGGCTCGCCGGACTTATCGCCGCCTGGCTTCAGGAAATCCGGCAGATAGTCGGTCAGTGACGACAGCTTATTTTTAATCGCATCCCATTTCTGGCTGATACCCGCCATCAGGCCGTCAATCACCTGTGAACCCGCTTCCTGAAAATGTGCGGGCAGCGCCTTAGTGTCGGAAACAATCTCACCCCACTTTGTGCTGATGTAGGTGCGGATTGCGGTCCAGATGCTGCTGACCTTTGTGCTGATAGCGTCCCAGATGGCGGCAAGCTTCGGTCCCAGCGTGTCCCAGTTCTGCCAGATAAGCAGCGCCCCGGCTGCTATCAGCCCGATAACGGCCAGAATCGGGTTTGCGAACATCAGCCGCCCCAGCCACAGCACGCCGTTCCCCACGATGCCGATGGTGCTTTTAATCAGTCCGAAGGCGCTGAATGCTTTGATACCTAACACGTTGAAGCTGAGCCGCAGCAGCGCAAGCGGTCCCAGCACTGCTGCCAGGCCGATCATGAACGTGCCCAGCATCAGCACCACCGCCGATATGACCGCCGCTGCTTTTACCAGCGTGCCCGCCAGCTCCTTGTTGTTTCCCACCCAGCGGCGGGTTGCACCGGTAACTTTTTTCACCATGTTCATGATGTCCATCAGCGGCGTGGGCAACGAATCGCCCAGGCCGCTCATGGTGTTGGAAACGCCGGTTTTGGTCAGCATCCACTGTGCCGAAAGCGAGTCCTTGTTGATGTCAGATTCCTTCTGCATCGAACCCTTTGCAGCATCCCCCTGTGTCAGTGCCAGCTGTCGGCGCAGCTCCGGCATGTTATTGACAAGTTTTGCCGCTGCAGGCCCAAATTCTTTGCCAAAGAGCATCGTCAGCACGGGTACTCTCTTGCTGTCCGGCAGTTTTTTAACCTTTTCCAGAACGCACATGATGGTGCCCATCGCATCAGTGGTCATCTGCTTTTAAATCTTTGCCGGGTCCAGTTTCAGCAGGTCCATGCCGTCCATAAACCGGTTACTCTGCATCGTGGCTATAGACAGCTCGCGCACCATGGCATTAGCGGAACTGGCCGTAATCTCAGAGGTGGCACCCAGCGTCAGGAATGTTGAACCCAGTGCCGCCACCTGACGGAAGTTCATCCTGTCGGCCACGCCGCCCATGCGCTGCAGCACGTCGATGATGTCGGAACCCTTGGACATGGCGTTATCGTCCAGGTAGTTCAGCGCGTCGCCCAGCTGTTCGATGTTGCGCGTGGGGATTTTGTACAGCTGCGCAATCTTGCCCAGCCCTTCGGCCAGCTCACCGGCGGGCAGTTCAAACGCGGTGGACGCCTTCGCCGCCGTGGTGGCAAAGGCCATCAGGTCGCGCTTCTGGTCCTCATAGGAATCATTCTGGTTCGTCACGCCCATGCGCGCGCCGCCCTCAACCAGCGCGGCGTAGTCAATCGCGCCGTTTTCCATCGGCAGCTGCTCACTGGCGGCCTTGATGGCGGCCTGCATGTCATAGAACTGCTTTGTGCGGTTGCCGCTGTCGTCGCGCAGCCCGTTGACCTGCTTTGCCACGCCCTTCATGGCGTCTTCCATTGCCGCTGAAGACTTCACGGCGGCCAGCACCGGCGCGCCCATTGCCAGCCCGGCGGCAGACGTTGCCGCACCGGCACCGGCCACGCGATCGCGCACCTCAAGCGATCGGGAATATCGCTCACGGACCGCGCGCATTTTTGCCTGCCGTTCTCCCAGCTTTTTAAGCGACAGCTGCTGCCGGTCAATGGCGACGCGCGCCTCGTCCGACTGACTTTTCAGCTCGCGCTGTGCCTGGCTCAGTTTCTTCGTGTCGATACCGGCAGCGCCCAGCGCCTCACGCTGACGCTGCACCGACAGACGCAGCCCGTTGTAAGTCTGCTGCAGCTGGCTGGCGCGGTTCTTTGCCTGCTCCAGCACGCGGGCCTGTGCAGCGGTGGGCTTGTTTGTTTCCGTAAACTGCACGGCCAGCCGCGCCGCTTCTTCGCGGGCGGCTTTAAGGTTGTTAGCAGTGATGGCAAGCTGTGAGCGGGTTTTACGGAAGCCGTCAATGCGCCCGGCCTGTGCGTCCAGCGCCTTAAGGGTGTTGCGCGTGTCGCGCAGTGTGCCAGCCAGCTCGCGCGTGCTGTCGCGGGCGCTGCGGAAGGGGCGCGTCAGCTTATCGACCGCGCCCAGCACGACCTGTAAACGCAGATTTTTATCACTCATCGCTGGCCCTGTGTCGCAGGATTGCTTTGTGCCGCCACTCCAGAACTTCGGTCAGCGTCATGGACTCCGTAACGGAGGGCGGCCAGTGAAAGACGGTGGCGATGTCCGCCACCAGATCGTCTACCGTCAGGCCGTCGCTAAATCCGACAGGACCGACTTCTTCAGCAAAAAAGTGACCACCTCTACCGACAGGCTGACCAGATCGGCGGGGTCCATTTCGTTAATTTCCTGCGTGGTCAGCGCCGGGGTGGTGATACGCGGCAGCATGGTGATCAGTGCGTTTACGTCCATGTCCAGCAGCGCCTGCAGGCGGGTGCCGCGCAGCGCGCCGGACTGCGGCTTGCGCACGGTGATGGAGGTGATTTCTGTTTTGCCGCGCAGGATCGGGGTGTCCAGCTCAACGGCTTTTTCATTTGGCGTGGTTTTGTCAGTCATGATTTGATTCCGTTAAAAAGAGAGATAAGCGGCAGGCGCAACACCTGCCGGGATGATTACAGGCCCAGCGCGTGCGGTGCGCTTCCATCAGGTCGGTGCCGCCCACGATTTCGATCATGTTCACCAGATCGCACTCATAGAGCACTTCGCCGTTGATGGTCAGCTTTGCGTAACTGTTGGTGCCGGACACTTTGGTGGTGCTGGATTCGCCGGTTTTCCATTCGCCGGAGTCCAGCTCCTTATAGCGTCCGCGCGTGACCAGCTCGACCGCCTGCACTTCGCCGGTGTCGTCGCGCTGAATGGAGCCGGTAAAGCGCAGCTGAATGCCATCCACGGTGGTGGTGCCCATCTGCTTAATCAGCAGCGCTTCAGTGCCGCCAATGGTGAATTCCGTATCCAGCGCGCCATCGTCCAGGCCCATGTCAATGTCCACAGCACCGGCCATGCCGCCGCCGCGATACTTCTCAAACTTGCGGGTGAATTTCGGCAGCGTCACGGACTCAACCAGCCCCTGCCAGTTGTTGCCTGCGTTGAACAGGTTCAGATGCTTGAGTTTGCGGGGTAATGCCATCTTTCCGTCTCCTTATGCGCTGACGCGGCTGCTGAAATCGAGCAGGTACTGGTCTGTGATGCGCTGGCGCAGCAGCAGGTTTTCCAGCGGCGGCACTGGCGTGTAGTCGTAATCGATCAGCAACTTGCCCGCCTTGAGCGTGTATTTATCGTTCACGCTCTCGTCCAGCCAGCAGTCCGCGCCAATCAGATAGCCTTGTGTCACCAGGCTGCGCAGCTTCGCGCGGATGCTCTCGATGATGTCGCGGGCCAGCGACGGGTTCAGCGCACCGTCAACGGACCACATCTGCCCTTCAGCCATGGTGTCCATCAGCACCTGCGCGGTGCGGGTGTAACACTCAAACTGAAACAGCGGATCGTCGCTGAGGCAGCGGGAACCCCAGAAGCGGAAGCCGTCTTTACGGATAAGCGTGGTGACGTCGTTCTGGTTCAGCAGGCCCGCATCAGTGGCCGGATCCTGCAAGTCCCAGAAAACGTCTTTTGAAATGCCGGTGACGCCGTTCACGCCAACGTTTGACAGGGACTTGTGCCAGCCGGTCTGCTCGTCGATTTTGGCACGCAGGCCCAGCGCGCGGGCGGTGGCGTAGGCCGTCGCGTCCGCCTTCAGCACGGTGTCAAAACTGATGAAGTCAGGCCAGATCAGCATCCCTTCGCGCTGGCTGAAGTTGCTGCGGTAAGCAATCGCCTCTTCAACGCTCTTGCAGCCATACGCGGACAGGTAGGCAAAGCCGCGCAGGCTCTGCGCCACGCTCAGCAGTTCGGTGGCAACAGCTTTGGTGTCGTGGCCCGGCACGCCCAGAATGCGGGGCTTTACGCCGCAGACAGACTGCGCGGCCAGCAGCGCCTTCATGCCGGTGCGCTGGCCGTCGGTCACGCCGCCGATGATGTTGGCGGTGGTTTCAGCTTCGGTTTCGCCCTGCGGAACGCGCACGACGACGGTGACAGGTTTGGACTGATCAGCGATGGCATCCAGTGAGCGCGCCAGCGTGCCGGACTCTCCGGCCTTGCCGCTGGCGGTGAGTACGTCGGTTAACAGCACCGGGCGGTTTAGCGGAAAGGTGGCCGCGTCGGCGTCGTCGCCGGTGCAGACCAGCCCGACAATCAGCGGTGCTGACGGTGGTGATGGTTAGGGTGCCCTCGTTGATTTCCTCAACGCGCACGCCGTGGTGATAATCCTGTGCCATGTGGCGGTTCTCCTGTGAAGGGGTTCCGCTATGGTCAGGTCTCAGGGAAGGTAAATCATGCTGTTGTCATTGTGTGGCAGCTGACACAACGGGCAACTTGCATTACCCGTGGTGAGCAATCAGAAAAGCCAGCGTCCTGCACGGGCTGACTCTATGAACATTCTTATGGTCAGAGGCTTTTTATCCTGTATCACGGGCGCGCGTGAGAACAGCGACGGTTTTTTCCAAGGGAAATAAGCGGCAGTACTGAAGTCTGCTGGCTCTACGTTGAAGTCATGGAAAAACTTCTCCGCCATCTCTGCAATATCATCCGCTTCGTACTGCTCCTGCAGAATATCATCGTCGCCGACTTTAATTTTCTTTAACAGGAGCGTGGTCACCAGCGGCAGCTCACGCAGAATGAAGTCACGCACCATATCAGGGGTTACTGTCATATTATTCACCAGATTTTATCCTCCGGGCGCACAATCAGGTTATAGCGATGGACGGTGCGGAAACTGATTTGTGCGACATCTTTTGCCAGAATCACCCATCCGACAACGGGCACGGCCCTGCCCACGAACGCCCCCAGATTATTTACCCAGAAAATCTTCAGCCCGCGAAGGCTGAAGGATTTGGCGGTCAGGGTTGGCAGAATGCGGCGCCGGAATTTGTATGACAGGTGTTTGCGGAAAAAGAGCGATGCAACGGAAGTGCCGGGGGTTGCAGTATTAGGCTTGCCCGGTACGTCGATATTATTGTTGCCCAGAATTAGTCCCGCAACGGCCACAATATCCTGCACGCCCAGCTGTTTTTGTGTCTCATCAACCAGCACCCAGAACAGCAGTTCCTGCGGCGTCAGATTCGGCAAATCGTTGAAATAATAGGTACCATCCAATTGCTCTGTTGTATCCATGCCTGCAAATCCCTTTCGTCAAATGGTTAACGGATTTTAACTTTACCATCTGCGCGGCAGGTTGTTAATCCGTTACAGGTTTGACCGTCAGGCGGGCTTTTCGGGCCAGCTGATATCCGGCGCGTCTGACACGTCGGTGGCCTGTACCGCCTGCACGTACTTCATCCAGGCGGTAAGCGTGGCTTTGTCCGCGTCGGTGATGATGCCTAACAGCAGCTGCGTCTGCCATGCATGGGTGATGCCGTTTGCCTCGCTCACACGCGCCGCCTTTTCGCTGGCCGCCGCGTCAAGCCACGACTGCTGCTGTGCATCGCTGTCAGTCACCCACTTTTCACCGTCCCACTTATCAAACGCGGTTGCGGGGGCCTGCGTTGTGGTGTCCGCCGGATAGTCACCCAGCGCCGTGATTTTCACCGGCGCGCCGCCGGACACCGGGTAAACCGTTTCGCCGCGATGGTCCGGCACGCTCAGCCAGCTGCCGTCCTGATAGACGGCCACCGTTCCCGCCTGCGCGGCTGGCGGTGCGGTCAGGCAGGCACAGGCGGGCAGGCCGACGCCCTGCGCCAGAAATTCCTGCACCGCGCCGGTAAACTCCCCGGTCAGCGCGTCATACCCGTATACCGTCAGCGTGCCGTCGGCTTTTGCCAGCCCGTTCTTATCAATCGTCGCCTTAGCCATTATGCAGCCCTCACGATGTAGTTAAACGCCACGTTGCGCGGGCGGTTCTCCGCTGCCACCGGCACCACTCGTGAGGCATCAAAATAGATTTTTTCCCCCACGGTTGTGCCATTGGCCTGCGTACCCAGCGGCGGTCCGTCGGTGATAGCCGTGCCGTCAGGATAAACGCCCTCATTTGAATTCTTGCCGTTATTGTAAAAAGGCCCCTCTGACTTTCCGTTGTAGGGCACGGCCAGCGACTGAGTACCGGTAATGTTTCGGATGGCATCGCCCTGCGCGGCCAGCAGCGCACGCCCGCTGTCCGCGCCGCGCCCGTCGTCCCAGCCGCGAATGTACTCACCGCGCAGGTCGGGCAGCTTAAGTGACGGATAGACTTTCGCCAGCGCCGGATAGGCGGAGGCGCTGAAGGATGCGCCGTTGCACTTCAGCCAACCGGTCGGGGGCGTTGCCAGCGGCCACGGCTGCGGAATGCCGACCGGCAGGGCCGAACCGTCAGCGGCCAGCAGGTACTGCGGATGCGGATTCGCGGCGGCAAGGTGTGCGGCCAGCAGCTTGTCCGCATACTGGCGCACCTCCAGCACGCTGTCATCCACGTACTGACGCGTAGCCAGCACCACGGACGGGTCCACCTTCAGCGTCACGGCGTCGGTGCTGCTGACGATGATGATCATGTGCAGGCGCTGGGTACGCCCGCTGCCCTCCTGCAGCTGCGGCTTGTAGGTTTCGGCGGTGTTGCACACGGCAATCAGCGTGCCGTCACCGTCAAACAGCCCCATTTCCCGGATCCAGAATCCGCCCTCGTTTTCCGGGATAACCTGCTCTGCAATAATCTGGCTGCTGTTGGCCGCGTCCACGGTCAGCGAATTAAGCGCGGCGCGGCGCACCTCGTTAACCAGCTTCGTCTGGCTGGCGTTGGGTGTCGGCAACGTGCCGCCGCCGTCGCCCACGGCCATGTGCGTGATGTTCAGTTTTGTGCCGAGCGACACGGCGTTGGCAATTTTTGCCGCGCCGGTGCTGGTCACGATGGCATAGAATTTTGTCATGGTCCCACTTCCATCAGGTCGATAACGTGAACCGCCGCGCCCGTGTAGCTCTGGCCGCCGACGGAGATAATGTCCGGGGTGTAGGGGTAGACGATGAGATCGTCGCCGTCATAGCTGCCCGCACCAGTGAATAACGTCCCGCCGCTCTGCAGGTTGATGGACATTCCCAGCAGGTGACGGCTGCACGGCTTCGCATCGCTGATCAGCCGCTCAAGCTCCGCATATGTTTCTTCCGTAATGCCCTGGTCCTGCACACCGATGTCCAGCCGGAAGGTGCCGGGTGCTTCACCGTTTTTCCACCATTCAATAACCCGGATCAGGAAGCCGAACGGCTCCACCACGCGGCGGATAGCGCTGATGGTGCCTTTGTGCTGATGAATATAAAACGCATCGCTCACCACCTGCCTTTTGACGCTCTCAGCCCAGCTTTCGTCCCAGCGGTCCACCGAAAACGCCCAGGCCAGATAAGGCAGAAAGCTCACCGGGCAGGTGGCCGGGTTCCAGAGGTCGCGCAGCGGCACGTTCAGCCCGGAAATCCCCCTGCACGCTTGCGCCAGGCGGCGCTCAAGCGCAGACGAACCGGGCGGCATCAAGCTGCTGTTGCTCATGTCACCCCCTGATCGCCCGCCACGGAAATGTCCGTGCCGGTGCAGTAGCCCGCCTGCGTACGATCCATGATGATGTCCTGCGCCGGTTCGGCGATTTCCACCCAGTCCACACCGGCCACGCGCATCACCGCCCCGTAGGACTCACGCCGCACGCTGCGGCCCAGCTTTTTCTGCTCGGTCAGGTAAGCGGCCAGCTTCGCGTTTGCCGCCTCCAGGCAGGGACCGGCGGCCACGCCGTCGAACAGGTGCAGCCTGGCCTTCACGCTGTAGCTGCGAATAGTCGCCCCCTGAACCGTCACACGGTCGACAACCGGGCGCACGCTGTCGGCGCTCAGTGCAGTGTCCACTGTAGTCAGCAAATCCGCTGCCGCCGTGCCGTCGCCTTCGCGACTCAGGACAGTGATCAGTACTGTCGCCGGTGACGGGCTGATGGCGGACACGTCCTGCACCCGGCCATCGGCGCTTTTAGCGTGAAACTCATACGCGCCCGTAGGTCCGGCCACGCTCAGCCCCTCAAACGCCTCCGGCACGCGCACGCGCAGTGCATCGTCTGATTCCATCACTGCATCCACCGGCGGCACCGCGTCGGGATTCGCAGGCGTAATGGTCAGCCGCTTCACGTTATTGCGGGCGGCCTGCTGGTCCAGATCGCTGCCGATTGCGTAGGCCACCATTACCGCCTGCGCCGCCTCATTGATGCGCTGGCGCAACAGGATTTCGCGGTAGGTGTTTTCCTGCAGGCTTTTAACAATCGGGTCAGACTCCAGCGCCAGAACGCGGCGCATGGTGGCCTGTTCATCCGCCGGATAAAGCGCAATCAGCGCCTCTTTGCGTTCTGCCAGCAGCGTTTCAAAGTCCGGCACCTCAATAATCTGCGGCGCAGGCAGCTGGGAAAGATCAATTACCGCCACTGTTCACCCCCGTTGAAACCGTCAGAGAAAGTGGTGAGCCGTCGGCGCGCTGGCCGCTCAGATTAACCTGCATAGAGCCGTCCGAATTACGCGTAATGTTTACCGAGGCCAGCCGGATGCGTGGCTCCCAGCGGCTCAGTGCGGTATAGGTGGCGGCCATCACCTGCAGTTCGGTGGCGTCGTTCTGCGGCTGGTCAATCAGCACCGACAGCAGCGAGCCGTAATCACGCCGGGCGAGGCGGCTGCCTTCTGGGGTAATCAGGATGTCGCTAACGCTCTGCCGGATGTGATCGATGTCGGTAATAGCTTCGCCGGTGTCGCGGTTCATGCCGAGGTACATCATTGCGGGCCTCCTGACATATCGCTGCCATTCTTAACTTTGTCGTGTAAGTGCTTATCAGCAATCACGCCGTTAGAACTCATTGAACCGCCGCCGTGGGTCACATCGCCGTTCATCGTGGTGTCACCGTTAATTCTTGTCTGGCTGGCCTCTATCCCCAGCGCGTCGGTGATCAGCTGAACGCCGTCTGCCGCTTCAATGCGCACGCTTCTGATGTTCTTTTTCAGCGGCTGGCCGTTTTCCGGCTCGTACTGAAACCAGCCGCCGTCCTTAAACACGGTGGTGGTGCCGTCTTCTGAATAGTCGGGCGGCGGGAAGGCTTCGTAATAAATGGCGGCCAGCGCAAAGGCGGTTTCAAGATTGCCGCCCAGGCTCAGCAGCACAACCTGTTCCCCGGCGGTGGGCTGCCACCATGTGCGGGTGTTACCGGCGCGCAGGGTGAGCCAGTTAATCCAGTTGGTTTCGAGGTCGCCCGTTTTCACCCGGCACAGCCAGTTCACTGGATCCACTTCGGACACGGTACCTGTGCGGATCAGGTTGGTGATGAGGCGCATGATTTCAGTGAGTTGTGTATTCATGTGTAGAGCGTGCCACGGCGGAGAAACAGATAGCAGAACTTGCCGTTGTGTAAGGGATGATACAAATGACAATACATGTTGCACTTGCACACTGTGCGGCGGTGCATTACAATGTGTGCAAGTTGAAACGCGGAGGCACCGATGGAATGACATTAAGAAACATCGAGAGTTTTCGGGACGATTGGCTTAAAGATTTTTTTCTGTACGGAAAAACACATAAAAAAATCCCGGCCACTATCGCATCAGCACTGGCCCGAAAGCTCGACATAATAAATGCGGCGACGAACTATAAGGATTTACGATCGCCACCCGGAAATCGCTACGAAGAATTAAACCCTCCTTTAGAGGAATACTCTTCGATTCGGGTTAATGAGCAATACCGACTGATATTTAAATGGATTGATGGTAAGGCTGTTGACCTATACTTAGATGCACATAGCTATAAAGCACACAAGTAAGTGATGAGGGTTTAGAGCAGAGGTTCTAAACCCTCATAAAACAGGAAAATGAAGTTAGCTATTAGAATATTAGATTTTGGACCTTAGAGATTAGAGAGCAGAAATATGACCCAAGCAACCCGCAAGCCGACTACTGTAGGAGACGTATTACTTTACGAATACCTGGAACCTCTTGGCCTGAAAATCTTGGACTTAGCTGAAATTTTGAATGTACACCGTAATACTGTCAGTGCTCTGGTTAACAACAACCGTAAGTTAACTCCAGATATGGCTTTCAGGCTGTCCGCTGCTTTTGAAACCAGCGTTGAGTTCTGGTTAAACCTTCAAAACAGTGTTGATATTTGGGAAGTAATGAACGATGCCCGCACGCAGGAAGAAATCAGCCGTGTGACACCTGTTGAAAATTTTCTGGCACAAAAAGAAAAGCAAGTAGCATAATTTTCCAATGAAAAAATTAGTTTTTCCTTGAAAGAACGGCCCGCAATCGCGGGCCGTTCTCATTCTGCAAGCCAACGCAACAAAGCCGCCTGCACGGTGCTTTCTACCTCACTATTTACGCCTAACAGAGGGCGTGCAGCATAATTCACTTCAGGGCCTCTACGGCTTACCCGATCCCGAAGCCCATAGTGATGTACGCGCGCAATCCGCTGCGCTCGCCCCGAAAATCCGGTTTTAGCCTCATTCGTGCTCGCTTTAGCCGTCAGATACTTTGCCGTTTTCAGATTCGTGAAAATGCCGCGACGGATGCGCCCCTTTTTGCTGCGGGCGCTGACGCGGCTCCCATGCGGTGCCGTCCGGGGAACGCTGCGCGGTGATGTTCGCCTGCTGAATGCGGCGCACATCGCGCGCCACCTCGCGCAGCATCTTTTCCGGGCTGCCGGTTCCAGCTGTGAGAGAAGCGCATCCAGCCAGGCATCCACTTCATGCAGTTTAGTCATGCTTCACCGTCCATAATTCCTCCGGCTCGTCCGGCTCCGGCACCGCTACAATGCGGGTGTAAGTATCCCAGCTTTAGTTCCACGCACTTTTTGAGATTTCCAGTTTCTCAGCCATCAGCCCATATTCTTCCGGCGTCAGGTTATTCAGGTATTCATTAGGCCGCTCACTGTTGTATTCATTCAGCCAGCGTGACCGAGGCGTTGGTAGCTTGATTTAGTGTCTACAAATTGGCTAACCAGCATGTATGTGTCAGCATTTCACTGCACCAGATATAGGAATAACTAACTGTTTTATTAATAAAAAGCTTCTGTATCAATGGTGCTAGGAAAAAGCGTCTTAACTAAGGGCTCGCTAACGCGACATCTGAAAGTTAATATGAAACAAGGGGTTAGCCATCGGCTAACCCCTTTTTTATTGGCTTTAGATAATCAAACAATCTGGAGCGATAGTGCGCGCCTTATTTAGAAGCTTTCCCAGCTTCCTTCGCCTGCCGTGCTTAACGCAGGACTCCCTTTGACGATGGGCGCTGGACGTTTAACCACGTCCGGAGTGCGTCTTCTCTCAGTCGTTGAGGCAACTTTGAAGGACGAGACCAGGGCGCTCAGGTTTTCTGCCTGCTCCTGGAGCGAGCGTGAAGCCGAAGATGCCTCCTCTACCAACGCGGCATTTTGCTGGGTAACTTCATCCATCTGCCCAATGGCCTGATGCACCTGTTCAATCCCCTGGCTTTGCCCGGTAGTGGCTGCGGCGATCTCATTGACGATATCCGCTACCTGCTGAATCGCGATACGCACTTTCTCCGAGTTGTCGCCCACGTTGGCCGCCTGGCTGGCACCACTTTCAACCTGCTGGGAAGAAGCCGTGATCAGCTCCTTAATTTCCCGGGCAGCAGACGATGAGCGCTGCGCAAGATTGCGGACCTCTGACGCGACCACGGCGAAGCCTCGCCCATGTTCCCCGGCTCTGGCGGCTTCGACAGCGGCGTTCAGCGCCAGAATATTGGTCTGGAAGGCAATGCCTTCGATCAGGCCGGTGATCTCTGAAATTCTCCCCGAGCTGTTTTTAATGTCATCCATCGTTGTGAGCATGGTTTTAACGGAGTCACCATTTTGCACCGACATTTTGTTGGCCGTACCGGCAAGAATATTTGCCTGATTAGCACTTTCGGCGTTTTGTTTCACCGTATCGCTTAATGCCGCCATACTGGCTGAGGTTTGTTCAAGAGAGGCGGCCTGCTGTTCGGTACGTGAGGATAAATCTTCGTTGCCCGCCGCGATTTGAGAAGACGCTGTGCTGACCGAGTAGGATGAGTCATTAACCGATGAGAGCGTTGTGCCAACCCGCTCAAGCAGATTATTGAAGGCCGCTGCTGTTTTACCAATTTCATCCTTACGGCGGTCATCGGCTCGTTGAGTCAGGTCAAGGTTGATACTGACCTCGCTCATGACGGATTCCATCCCAAAAAGGCTTCTCTTTATGCTGAGTATCGTCCTGATGGCAAAGAATCCCAGTATCAGGATAGTCAGCGCAGCACCGATGGATAATACCCAGATAAGTCTGGAATAGATCCGCTGGTTATCTTCTCTCAGGCCGTTACCGATAGTGATATTTAATTCAATCTGCTTCTTGAGGTCGCTGGTAAGCTTTCTTGCCGCGCTGCCGACGCCGATATCACTCTGCATGAGCGAAAGCGTCAGGGCATCATTATGGGCACGTGATGCGGCGAAGAAGGCGGGGAGTGCCTGACGTACCGCGTCAATATTTTGATAAGCGAGGCTGGTTAACTGCCCATCCTCATCACTTGATACATCATTTTTCTTATAATAGTCAGTCAGTGAAGTCAGCTGATCCAGTATCTGGTAGATGTCTTTTTCTGCCGCAGGTAATTTAGTTTCGTCCGTAATGACTTTATAGCGATACAGAGCAACACCAAAATTACTGGAGGCGCTTATCGACTTATCGAGATCTTTAATACTGGGAATGGTGTTGTACTGAACAAATTCAAATCTTGACTGGAACCCGGATATGGCTGATAACGCTACGATTACCAGAGCAACTATTGCAATGGTAAGGAGAGAGAACGTGATGGATAAGCGCTGTGTGATCGACATGGTGACCTCTGAAATTCGTTAAAACGATAAGAATGTTCATCAGGTCAGAAAACGCCCTGAGATAAACCTTATCGGCTTTTTTTCTGAGGACTTTATGGATTTATACATTCTGAATTATTAAAGTTAGTCAGATTAAAATAAACACGCCTGTCGGGTAAGGCCATTATTATTTTAAGGTTAATTTATATTAATTATTTATTAATTAATAAGCACGCTATGGATTTTTATAATAGCGCACGGCTATTTAGCGTGCTGCGGATCTTAGCAGCGAAACAACCAGTGGAGAAAGTGCATTTCGCAGGGCGGCCCGTTCAGACTGAAAAAGCGTCGCGACGAAAAAACGGTGTGTCGGCAGCTCTATACCGCGCACGCCACCTTCACGATCCCAGGCCGTAACACGCAGCGGATAGCTCTCCAGCTCGGTAATAAAACCCGGATCCACTCCGAAACGACAGTGGTAGCCTTCGTGTGTTTTAAGCTTTCCATACGCCTGAGCAATCACCGACCCCTCTTCAATAATGATGTCATCTGTCTCTTCTATTAGCGCGCAGCTCAGCGGAACGATAACCATTCGCCCTTCAGTGTCCGTTTCGTTATGGGCAGCATCCTGCCAGCCAATCACGTTGCGAGCATACTCGATAAGGGCATACTGGAATCCGCCGCATGAACCAAGAAACGGGACGTCGTTTACCCGCGCCCAGGTGATAGCCATCATCGCGCCCTGATCGTTTTGATACGGGCTACCGGGTATCACCCAAATCGCATCATAAGGCTCCAACACTGACGTATCTGTTATTGACGCAGTGGGAAGCCATTCGGCAGAAATATTGAGGTTAAGGTGATCGGCGGCAAGCTGAATGGCGGGGGGGATGGCCTGATGAGCAACGGCGGTAGAGCGAAAATCTCCAACAAGCGCGATACGAAAAGAAAGCGTCATGATCATTTCCTTTGTCGGAAAGATAGGATATTACCTGATTTTTAACATAGCGACAACATTGTTACGGGAGGAGCCAGCAGGCATTTCACCGTTTAGCGATCTGATTCATAACTCTGGCATAACCTGCAGTTTATCGCTGGGAAAAACGCGCTGCGCTTCGTATTCTGACTTATCGATTATTGAAGGAAGATGACCGTGTCCCAGAGATTCAACGAATTCGATCAGCCGATTGGCCCGGCATTACCTGACTGGCTGCCTGCCAGAATGCCTGAGCGTCAGACGCTCAAGGGGAGCTATTGCCGCCTGGAGCCGCTGGACGTCGCCAAACACAGCGGCGATCTCTATGCCGCCTATGCTTTTGCCGCCGACGGGCGCGACTGGACCTACCTTACCGATGAGCGCCCTTCAACGCCGGAGGCATTTCGTCACTGGCTGGCGCAGCGTGCAGCTGAAAAAAATGTGATCACCTTTACTATTCTTTGTGCCAAACGTAACAGGGCGATGGGCCTGGCCTCGTATATGCGCATTGATCGGGATAACGGATCGATAGAGCTGGGCGGCCTGACCTGGTCACCGCTGATGAAACGGACCATCATTGGCACAGAAGCACTTTATCTGATGCTGAAATACACCTTTGAGCTAGGTTATCGCCGCTGCGAATGGAAGTGTGATGCATTGAATGCCCCCTCACGGGCGTCGGCTGAACGGCTTGGGTTTCAGTATGAAGGTACCTTTCGGCAGATGATGACCCGCAAAGGGCGTTCAAGAGATACGCAGTGGTTCTCCATCCTTGATAGCGAGTGGCCGACGATAAATCATGCCATAACCCGCTGGCTGGACAGGGAAAACTTTGATGCTCAGGGGCAGCAGATCCAGCGTTTGCAGACTCTTTCAGGGGCGGCGAAACTGGTAGATGGCGGTGTTGACCGGTCCGCTGTCTAATACGATCAGCCCATAGGCGATCCCCATGAACCTGGCCCCGCAGCGCGTGGCGACCCGTCTGCTGGCGACGTTATCCTCCACGGCAAGAATTTCAACTATCTCCCTTTCCGGACGCTGCCAGGCCAGTTCAACCAGATAGCGAACGGCCTGGCTGGCAATGCCCTGGCCCTGGTCGCTGCTGCGTACCCAGTAGCCTATTGAGCAGTGATGAGTTTGCTCAGAGGAATAGCGCAGCCCGGCACCGCCCAGTAACCGACCCTCCCGGCTGAATATACCCAGCTCATCAGCCCTGCCGTTTTCGCGCATAAGCTGCGTTACCGCAAACCAGCGGCGCGCCTCTTCTGATTTAAATTCCGGGTGCGCCCACAGCAGCCAGGGCAGCAGCGTATTCAGCGAGTCATTGACGGCTTCGGCAAAGGCGGGCGCATCTTCATCGCACCAGGGTCTGAGTAGAATGTCCATTGGCAACCTTACATTTCCCTCAGTGCCACGCCAATCCCCTTCGCTGGCACGGTCCAGAGTCATTTGATTAAGTCCGGCGGTAGTTTCTGTAATAAGAATAGTTGTAAAGTAAAAATTACACTACAGTGGTGCTGATTGAGCGTTATAATTTATATAATATGCTGTTTTTATTAATATTTACTCAGTGTCGGCGTCGATCTCATGTGACTGGTAAGAAAAATGTACAGACAGTGATTGAGGTTTGTACACTATCTGATACATTGATAGTCATCACGCCGGGGGTTCCTCTGAGCAAACACGATTACGACAGGAATATGAGCATGCAAAAAGACGCGCTGAATAACGTACATATTGCCAATGAACAGGTTTTAATCACGCCTGAAGAGCTGAAAAAACAGTTTCCGCTTAATGCGACTCAGGCAGAGAAAATTGCTTCATCACGCAAGGTCATTTCCGACATCATTAGCGGTAAGGATCCCCGTTTGCTGGTGGTGTGTGGGCCCTGCTCAATCCACGATACTGAAGCTGCGCTCGACTATGCCCGCCACCTTAAAGCGCTTTCCGACAGGCTTCAGGATCAGCTGTTTATCGTTATGCGCGTTTACTTTGAAAAGCCCCGTACGACCGTTGGCTGGAAGGGGCTGATTAACGATCCTTTTATGGATAACTCTTTTGATATGCAGGCTGGTCTGCATATTGCGCGTCGCCTGCTGCTGGACCTGGTTGAAATGGGGCTGCCGCTGGCAACGGAAGCGCTGGATCCCAACAGTCCACAATACCTTGGTGACCTTTTTAGCTGGTCGGCTATCGGTGCCCGCACGACAGAATCTCAGACGCATCGTGAAATGGCCTCGGGCCTCTCAATGCCGGTGGGATTCAAAAATGGTACGGATGGCAGTCTGGGTACGGCTATCAATGCCATGCGCGCAGCTTCAATGCCGCATCGTTTTGTCGGTATCAATCAGGCAGGGCAGGTCTGCCTGCTGCAAACGCAGGGGAATCCGGATGGACATGTGATCCTGCGTGGCGGGAAAAGCCCCAACTACGGCCCGGAGGATGTGGCGCAGTGTGAAAAAGAGATGCGCCAGGCGGGACTCCGTCCCTCCTTGATGATAGATTGCAGCCATGGCAATTCTGATAAAGATTTTCGCCGCCAGTCTGGCGTCGCTGAATCTGCCGTAGCGCAGATCAAAGACGGCAACCGTTCAATTATGGGACTGATGCTGGAAAGCCATCTTAACGAAGGGAGTCAGTCTTCCGAGCAGCCGCGCAGTGAGATGCGCTACGGCGTTTCCGTCACCGATGCCTGCATCAGCTGGGATACGACCGAACAGCTGCTAAGTGAAATCCATCAGTCTTTGAGTGGCGTACTGGCGGCGCGTCTGTCGCAAGAGGATTAATTATGGTGGCTGAACTGACCGCGCTTCGCGATCAAATTGATGAAGTGGATAAAGCGCTGCTGGATCTGATGGCAAAACGGCTAAGCCTGGTTGCCGAAGTGGGTGAGGTCAAAAGCCGTTATGGCCTGCCGATTTACGTCCCGGAACGCGAAGCGGCGATGCTGGCCTCGCGGCGTAATGAAGCCGCGCTGCTGGGAGTGCCGCCGGATCTGATTGAAGACGTTTTGCGCAGGCTGATGCGCGAGTCCTATTCAAGTGAAAACGATAAAGGCTTTAAAACGCTCTGTCCCACGCTGCGTCCGGTAGTGATTGTCGGTGGTAAGGGCCAGATGGGCCGCATGTTTGAGAAAATGCTTACTCTGTCCGGATATCAGGTAGAAATCCTTGATAAAGAGGACTGGGATCGGGCTGATACTCTGCTCTCCACCGCCGGTATGGTGATAATCAGCGTTCCCATCCACCTGACGGAAGAGGTGATTGCCCGACTGCCCGCGCTACCGGAAGACTGTATTCTTGTCGATCTTGCTTCGATCAAGAACCGCCCGCTTCAGGCGATGCTGGCTGCGCATCCTGGCCCGGTGCTGGGTCTGCATCCGATGTTCGGCCCGGACAGTGGGAGCCTGGCGAAGCAGGTTGTCGTATGGTGTGATGGCCGCCAGCCGGAAGCCTACCAGTGGTTTCTGGAGCAAATTCAGGTATGGGGCGCACGGCTGCATCGCATTAGCGCGGTTGAGCATGACCAGAATATGGCGTTTATCCAGGCGCTGCGCCACTTTGCCACCTTTGCCTATGGCCTGCATCTGGCGGAGGAGAATGTACAGCTTGAACAGCTATTAGCGCTATCTTCACCCATCTACCGGCTGGAGCTGGCGATGGTTGGCCGACTGTTTGCTCAGGATCCCCAGCTCTATGCGGATATCATCATGTCGTCAGAGAGCAACCTGGCGTTAATTAAGCGCTACTATCATCGCTTCGGTGAAGCCATTACGCTGCTGGAGAAGGGCGATAAGCCGGCCTTCATTCACAGTTTTAATCAGGTCAGGCACTGGTTTGGCGACTATTCCGACCACTTTATGCAGGAAAGTCGTACGCTGCTGCGTCAGGCTAATGACCGTAAGTAATGATTAAAGGCCAGCGTTGGCCTTTTCTATGTGATGTGGTCAGCGGTTCGCGACCTGAGCCGGTTAAGTCATTATCTGACTTAACCGGCTGGTAAAGACCCCGACGTAAGGGGATTATTCCGGCATCACCGGGATAATATTTTCGCTGGGATAGCAGCCCAACACCTTCAGCGAACGCGTAATGGGAGCCAGTTCACGCAGTGCCTGCTGTACCTCTTCCGCACGCAGGTTCCCCTGAAAATCGATGTAAAACATCTCTTCCCACGGATTACCATTAATGGGGCGCGATTCCAGCTTGCTCATGACCAGATTATGCTGACGCAGCACCAGCAGGGCTTCTACCAGCGCGCCAGCCTGCTGACCGGTAGCCATAATCAGGGTGGTTTTAGCCGGTACCTGTAGCGTGACTTCGACAGGCTTACGGGCAAGGATAATAAAGCGGGTGATGTTCTGCTGCTGGTTCGCCAGGTTGCGTTCCAGAACCTGCAATCCATAGAGTTCTCCACCCGCCTCGCTGCCCAGAGCCGCAGCTTTAGGCGAGTTGAGAGAGGCCACTTTCTCCATTGCGGCGGCGGTACTTTCCGTATACTCAATTTTCCAGTGAGGGTAGCGGTTAATGAACTGGCTACACTGCTGAAAGGGCTGAGGATGACTGTAGACCGTCTCGATTTGCTGTAAATCAGTGCTGCCGGTGACCAGTACACAGTGGTCAATGGGTAACGTCATTTCACCGACGATCGACAAACTAGTTTGCTGCAACAGGTCATAGACGTCATTAATCGAACCTGAACTGGTGTTCTCGATGGGCAGCACGGCGTAATCTGCCTGGCCCGTTTCCACCTGACTGAAAATGTCCTGAAATTTCAGGCATCCACTTTCAATGACGTTTTCAAAATGACGGGTGGCGTAATGGCGTGCCGCGAGGTGCGAATAAGAGCCTTTAGGGCCCAGGAACGCGATGCGCGCAGATTGAGCATGAGTCTTATTAAGATGTTGTTGTAACAGCGCCTGCTGCGTCAGGACGGAATCCTCAATAATAAGCTGAAACAAACGCGTGATGTAATGAGCATCCAGCTTATGGTTTTTACCCAGAGCTATCAGATGCTCAAGCAGATCGCGTTCGCGATCAATATCCCGGATCGGACGGTGGGTAGCCATTTTGGCTTTTGCCACGTCAGTTGCCAGCGCCCGGCGACGGGCGAGCAGGGTTAATAATTCTTCGTCCAGCGCGCTGATTTTGTCGCGCAGGGCCAGCAGTGGATTCTCAGTGGTCATAGTTCTACCTGTCAGGTGCCCATAAAAAAAAAGCCTCCCACCTGGGAGGCTTGATTGTTCGTCTTCGCATTATTTCCTGAACGACGAATGGCCTCCCTGTCAGTGGAGGCTAAAAAAGAATGCGAAGAAGAACGACTGTTTGATCATCATGGTGTCCGGTTGCGGGATGCCTTTAAAGTAACCGCAGTAATTTCTCTCTGTCAATAAAAAACGCGCCCGCGGGCGCGTCAGAAACCGTTATTCCTCATCAACCTCAACAACGCTAAGATCCTTAACGCTGGCGTTTGCGCGGCGCGCTTCGCCTTTGTGCTGGACCTTATTAAGCTGGCGTTCAAGCTTAGCGATGAGCTCATTGATGGCCGTATACATATCGTCATGCTTAGCGCTGGCGACAAGCGGGCCATTCGGCGTGTTGATCGTAGCATCCGCCACGAACTCTTTCGGCTCTTTCGAGAGCACAATATGCGGGTTTATCAGATGAGTTTGCCACTTTTCAAGTTTGGCAAGACGGTCTTCGACATGCTGGCGGATAGCTGGAGTGATTTCCATGTGCTTGCTGGTAATGTTAAGTACCATAGTGCTTACCTCTCTGTCATTTCCGTCGAATGTAGATCCAGCATACCCTGAAAAATTGATGCATGTGTGATTCGGATCACGTTTTTTTGTCACTTTTTGTCAAGACTTAAAAATTTGCGAGTGGGCCTGAGAATTGGTCATCAGGAGGTTGCGTGAACGGGCATGAGGGGGCAATATCGATAAGTTAACTAAAAGATAAACCTGCAGAAATGACGGTTTTATGAACAGAAGAATGGCAGCCATCGGCTGCCATTTTGCTTTCTGAAGATCAGGCCTGATTAGCGGCGATCAGCTTCGCAACTTTATCTGCTTCTGCGTTCAGCTGCAGATGACGGTAAGCATTTTCCATCAGCGGCAGGGCGGTACGGGTAGCCTGAGTATCCGGATAGTCCTTCATCATTTGCTCAACCCGGTTAACGACAGCGACATAAGCCTCGCGCTTAGTGTAGAATTGGGCAACGGATAACTCATACTTCGCCAGCCGATCCTTCAGAAACACCAGACGCTTTCTTGCGTCAGTGGCGTACTGACTGTTCGGATAACCGCGCAGCAGCTGAGAGAAGTCATGGAAAGCATCACGCGCATGCGTCGGATCGCGGTCTGAGCGATCGATGCCGAAAAAGCCCTGCAGCGCACTGTCATCAAGCGCCATATCCGTCAGACCACGCATATAAATCACGTAATCAATATTCGGGTGGGTAGGATTAAGGCGCATAAAGCGGTCAATCGCGGCCTGTGCCAGCGGTAAATCGGCATTTTTATAGTAGGCGTAGATAAGATCCAGCTGAACTTGCTGGGAGTAGGGACCGAACGGGTAGCGGTTATCAAGCGCTTCCAGTTGCGTTATTGCTCCTTTAAAGTTACCGTCCTGCAGTTTTTGCTGGGCTGTGGCATAGATTTCAGAAGGTGGGTTGTCAGGCACCGTGTCCTTCGAGCCGGAACAACCAGCTAATGCCAGGCTCAACGTGGCTGCAGCCACCAGATATTTCATACGCGTCATGACGATTTGATTATCCTCAGAGTGTTATTCAGGAAGCTGTCCATTTAGCCCCCGATAGTGACCAGGTACAATAGCACATTATATTAAACGGCATCGCCGTGAAAACCCAACGTTAACGAAGAAGCTGGTTATGGCACAACAAGTAAAACTCAACGCAACGGTCTCCGAATCGCAACTCGGACAACGCTTAGATCAGGCTTTGGCCGAATTGTTCCCTGATTATTCTCGATCTCGCATAAAAGAGTGGATTCTCGACCGTCGTATTAGTGTCAATGGCGTAATCATCGACAAACCGAAAGAAAAAGTGCTCGGTGGCGAACAAATAACTATCAACGCCGAAATCGAAGAAGAAGCGCGCTGGGAAGCGCAGGCGATACCGCTGAATATCGTTTATGAAGATGATGATATCCTGGTTATCAACAAGCCGCGCGATCTGGTGGTCCACCCGGGCGCGGGTAACCCCGATGGCACCGTGCTGAATGCACTCCTGCACCACTTCCCGGCTATTGCCGATGTGCCGCGTGCAGGCATCGTACACCGTCTTGATAAAGACACCACCGGTTTGATGGTGGTCGCGAAGACCGTTCCGGCACAGACTCATCTGGTGGAATCTCTGCAGCTCAGAGAATTTACCCGTGAATATGAAGCGGTAGCGATTGGCAGAATGACCGCGGGGGGAACAGTCAATGAACCCATCAGCCGCCACTCCACCAAGCGTACGCATATGGCCGTTCATCCAATGGGTAAGCCTGCTACCACGCACTACCGCATCATGGAGCATTTCCGTGCCCATACCCGGCTGCGTTTACGGCTGGAAACCGGACGTACCCATCAGATCCGCGTACATATGTCGCATATAAATCATCCGCTGGTTGGCGATCCACTTTATGGCGGTCGTCCTCGCCCACCGAAAGGGGCATCGGAAGCCTTTATTTCCACCCTGCGTCAGTTCGACAGGCAGGCTCTGCATGCCACTATGCTGCGTCTTTATCATCCGCTTACCGGTATCGAAATGGAGTGGCATGCGCCGTTGCCTCAGGATATGGTCGACCTGATCGATGCGCTGAAAGCGGATACGCAGGCGTTCAAAGAGCAGATGGACTGGTAATGAGCCTGGTTTACCCGCAGTGGTCTGCGCCCGCTGGCGTGTCTGCCTGTTCAACCACGCGTATGGGCGGCGTCAGTGCTGCACCCTGGGACTCCTTTAATCTCGGGGATCACGTTGGGGATGCGTCATACAGCGTTCAGGCTAACCGTGAGCGACTGGTCATGCAGGCGGCGATGCCCGCCATGCCGGTCTGGCTGGAGCAGGTTCACGGTTCGCGGGTGATTGAGCTCACGGGCGAGCAGCCTTCATGTCGTCGTGCCGATGCGGCATGGACCTGCAAACCTGGCGTGGTATGTGCGGTGATGACGGCAGATTGCCTGCCGGTGCTGTTCACCTCCGTATCGGGAAAGCAGGTCGCGGCGGCCCATGCGGGCTGGCGAGGGCTTTGCGGCGGTATTTTAGAGGCTACCGTTGCGGCTTTTCGCTGTCCACCGGAAGAGGTGATTGCCTGGCTGGGGCCGGCGATAGGTCCAGGCGCATTTGAAGTGGGTCCGGAGGTCAGAACGGCCTTTATTGCTCAGAATATGAGCGATGAAGGCGCTTTCCGCCCGGCGGGTGAAAAATATTATGCTGATATCTGGCAGCTTGCGCGAGGGCGTCTGAAGCGCATGGGAGTGCGCCACATCTCGGGTGGCGGCCTTTGCACCCACTCTGCCGGCGAGCAATTTTTCTCTTTCCGACGCGATGGCGTCACTGGCCGTATGGCAAGTTTGATCTGGCTGATATAACCTAGCGCCATAAGACGGTCCAGATTGATGTATTTTTCACCAAAATATTTGGGTCATTAAACTTGAAAATTTGAGGGATGACCTCATTTTAATCTCCAGTAGCAATTTGACCTGAATAGGGGGAATTATGCGTCTGGATCGTCTTACTAACAAATTTCAACTTGCGCTCTCCGATGCGCAGTCTTTAGCGCTTGGGCGCGACAATCAATTTATCGAACCTCTTCACCTGATCAGTGCCTTACTTAATCAGGAGGGCGGCTCCGTGCGTCCTTTACTCACCACCGCCGGTGTGGATGTTGCTGCACTGCGTAGCGGTGTCGAGCAGGCAATCGGCCGTCTGCCACAGGTGGAAGGCGCAGGCGGCGACGTGCAGCCTTCTGCGGATCTCATTCGCGTTCTGAACCTCTGCGATAAGCTGGCCCAGAAGCGCGCCGACAACTTTATCTCATCCGAACTTTTCGTTCTGGCTGCGCTGGACTCGCGCGGCTCGCTGGCAGATCTCCTTAAATCTGCGGGAGCGACGAGTGAAAAGCTTACCAAAGCCATCGATCAAATGCGTGGGGGAGAAACCGTGAACGACCAGGGAGCTGAAGATCAGCGTCAGGCTTTAAAAAAATACACTATCGATCTGACTGAACGTGCCGAGCAGGGTAAGCTCGATCCGGTTATTGGGCGTGATGAAGAGATCCGCCGGACAATTCAGGTGCTGCAACGTCGAACTAAAAATAACCCGGTACTGATTGGTGAACCCGGCGTCGGTAAGACGGCCATCGTTGAGGGGCTGGCTCAGCGTATTATTAACGGGGAAGTCCCGGAAGGCCTGAAGGGGCGCAGGGTACTGGCTCTGGATATGGGGGCGCTGGTGGCGGGCGCAAAATACCGCGGTGAGTTTGAAGAACGCCTGAAAGGCGTGCTCAGCGATCTGTCAAAGCAGGAGGGGAACGTCATCCTGTTTATTGATGAGCTACATACGATGGTGGGGGCGGGCAAAGCCGACGGTGCCATGGATGCGGGCAATATGCTCAAACCGGCGCTGGCTCGCGGTGAACTTCACTGCGTGGGGGCGACAACCCTTGATGAGTATCGCCAGTATATTGAAAAAGATGCCGCGCTTGAGCGCCGTTTCCAGAAAGTCTTTGTCGCTGAACCCAGCGTTGAGGATACCATTGCTATCCTTCGTGGACTAAAAGAGCGCTACGAACTGCACCATCACGTGCAGATCACCGACCCGGCCATCGTGGCGGCGGCTACGCTGTCACACCGCTATATTGCAGACCGTAAGCTGCCTGATAAGGCTATCGACCTGATTGATGAAGCCGCTTCCAGCATCCGTATGCAGATTGACTCCAAGCCTGAGTCGCTCGATCGCCTTGAGCGCCGCATCATTCAACTGAAGCTGGAGCAGCAGGCCCTGAAAAAAGAGGCGGACGATGCCAGCATCAAGCGTTTGAGTATGCTTGAAGAGGAGCTGGATCAGAAAGAGCGCGAGTATTCTGAATTAGAAGAAGAGTGGAAAGCCGAGAAGGCCTCTCTTTCTGGTACGCAGACGATTAAAGCCGAGCTGGAGCAGGCGAAACTCTCCATGGAGCAGGCACGCCGTTCCGGCGATCTGGCGCAGATGTCAGAGCTGCAGTATGGCAAGATACCTGAGCTGGAAAAACAGCTGGCCAGCGCGACCCAATCCGAAGGTAAAACTATGCGTCTGCTGCGTAACCGCGTAACGGATGTTGAAATTGCCGACGTGCTGGCGCGCTGGACGGGGATCCCGGTCGCGCGAATGATGGAAGGAGAGCGCGACAAATTGCTGCGTATGGAGCAGGACCTTCATCAGCGCGTTATCGGTCAGGATGAGGCCGTCGAAGCCGTATCCAATGCTATTCGCCGCAGCCGCGCAGGCCTGGCCGATCCGAACCGGCCCATTGGTTCCTTCCTGTTCCTGGGGCCAACGGGGGTGGGTAAAACCGAACTGTGTAAAGCGCTGGCAAACTTTATGTTCGACAGCGACGATGCCATGGTCCGCCTTGATATGTCCGAGTTCATGGAGAAACACTCGGTATCCCGACTGGTGGGTGCTCCTCCAGGCTACGTGGGCTATGAGGAGGGGGGCTACCTGACCGAGGCCGTTCGTCGCCGTCCTTATTCCGTGATCCTGCTGGATGAGGTTGAAAAAGCGCATCCGGACGTATTCAACATTCTGCTACAGGTGCTGGATGATGGACGGCTCACCGATGGCCAGGGCAGAACCGTAGACTTCCGCAATACCGTAGTGATCATGACTTCTAACCTGGGTTCCGATCTGATTCAGGAAAGGTTTGGCGCGCTGAGCTATGCGGAAATGAAAGAAGTGGTAATGACGGTCGTTGGCCATCACTTCCGTCCGGAGTTTATCAACCGTATTGATGAGCTGGTGGTGTTCCACCCTCTGGGCGAAACGCACATTGCCTCTATTGCCAAAATACAGCTACAGCGATTGTATGCGCGCCTGGCCGAACGGGGTTATGAACTTCATATCTCCGATGCGGCTCTGCAACTGCTCGGTGAAAATGGCTATGACCCGGTATATGGTGCAAGGCCACTGAAACGCGCTATTCAGCAGCAAATCGAAAATCCGCTGGCGCAGAAAATCCTTTCTGGTGCGTTTATCCCCGGTAAGGTGATTGAAATGGACGTTAATGATGGTGAAATTGTCGCCAGCCAGTAATATCCAGCCGGTCTGAATCAGTATTACACTCTATTAAGGGGCCTTCGGGCCCCTTTTTTTGGATGATAACCAGGCAAAAATGGCCCTTTCAGGCCTTATTGGTTTGAAAAATGAGCATGCAGAAAGTTTTTTGCAATTAGGGGTTGTCAGCCGTCAGGAACTCCCTATAATGCGCCTCCATCGACACGGAACAACGGCTTACAGGCCGCCGGGTTGAGAGGGTCAGGAAGCTGAACCGCCGGAGAAAAACTTCCCAAAAAGAAGTTGACTCTGAAGGAGGAAAGCGTAATATACACCACCTCGCAGCAGGCCGCCAAGGCGCCAGCCGCAACGCTCTTTAACAATTTATCAGACAATCTGTGTGGGCACTCGCAGGATTGATATCAGCGCCGCAAGGCGCAAAAAATATCAAGTCTTAAGAGTGAACACATAATGAAATTCATTATGACGTTTTACACTTGAGCATCGCTTCACTTGTTGAAGCAAATCGAACTTTTAAATTGAAGAGTTTGATCATGGCTCAGATTGAACGCTGGCGGCAGGCCTAACACATGCAAGTCGAACGGTAGCACAGGAGAGCTTGCTCTTTGGGTGACGAGTGGCGGACGGGTGAGTAATGTCTGGGAAACTGCCCGATGGAGGGGGATAACTACTGGAAACGGTAGCTAATACCGCATAACGTCTACGGACCAAAGTGGGGGACCTTCGGGCCTCACACCATCGGATGTGCCCAGATGGGATTAGCTTGTTGGTGAGGTAATGGCTCACCAAGGCGACGATCCCTAGCTGGTCTGAGAGGATGACCAGCCACACTGGAACTGAGACACGGTCCAGACTCCTACGGGAGGCAGCAGTGGGGAATATTGCACAATGGGCGCAAGCCTGATGCAGCCATGCCGCGTGTATGAAGAAGGCCTTCGGGTTGTAAAGTACTTTCAGCGGGGAGGAAGGGAGAGAGGTTAATAACCTCGCTCATTGACGTTACCCGCAGAAGAAGCACCGGCTAACTCCGTGCCAGCAGCCGCGGTAATACGGAGGGTGCAAGCGTTAATCGGAATTACTGGGCGTAAAGCGCACGCAGGCGGTCTGTCAAGTCGGATGTGAAATCCCCGGGCTCAACCCGGGAACTGCATTCGAAACTGGCAGGCTAGAGTCTTGTAGAGGGGGGTAGAATTCCAGGTGTAGCGGTGAAATGCGTAGAGATCTGGAGGAATACCGGTGGCGAAGGCGGCCCCCTGGACAAAGACTGACGCTCAGGTGCGAAAGCGTGGGGAGCAAACAGGATTAGATACCCTGGTAGTCCACGCCGTAAACGATGTCGACTTGGAGGTTGTTCCCTTGAGGAGTGGCTTCCGGAGCTAACGCGTTAAGTCGACCGCCTGGGGAGTACGGCCGCAAGGTTAAAACTCAAATGAATTGACGGGGGCCCGCACAAGCGGTGGAGCATGTGGTTTAATTCGATGCAACGCGAAGAACCTTACCTGCTCTTGACATCCACGGAATTTGGCAGAGATGCCTTAGTGCCTTCGGGAACCGTGAGACAGGTGCTGCATGGCTGTCGTCAGCTCGTGTTGTGAAATGTTGGGTTAAGTCCCGCAACGAGCGCAACCCTTATCCTTTGTTGCCAGCGATTCGGTCGGGAACTCAAAGGAGACTGCCGGTGATAAACCGGAGGAAGGTGGGGATGACGTCAAGTCATCATGGCCCTTACGAGCAGGGCTACACACGTGCTACAATGGCGCATACAAAGAGAAGCGACCTCGCGAGAGCAAGCGGACCTCACAAAGTGCGTCGTAGTCCGGATCGGAGTCTGCAACTCGACTCCGTGAAGTCGGAATCGCTAGTAATCGTGGATCAGAATGCCACGGTGAATACGTTCCCGGGCCTTGTACACACCGCCCGTCACACCATGGGAGTGGGTTGCAAAAGAAGTAGGTAGCTTAACCTTCGGGAGGGCGCTTACCACTTTGTGATTCATGACTGGGGTGAAGTCGTAACAAGGTAACCGTAGGGGAACCTGCGGTTGGATCACCTCCTTACCTGAAGATACTTTCCCGCGTAGTGTCCACAACAGATTGTCTGATAGAAGTAATGAGCAGAAAAACCTCTACAGGCTTGTAGCTCAGGTGGTTAGAGCGCACCCCTGATAAGGGTGAGGTCGGTGGTTCAAGTCCACTCAGGCCTACCAAATTTTCACTCATGCTGCGTTATGCGCGCGGTGGTTTACCTCAGGTAAACTTCCCATTCGCACGGCCTGCCTGAGCAAAAATTAACATTTGCCGCCTCACAGCGACAGGTGAACTCACGTTGAGTGGTAGTGGAAGGTCTCTGCAGTAACTGTATGGGGCTATAGCTCAGCTGGGAGAGCGCCTGCCTTGCACGCAGGAGGTCAGCGGTTCGATCCCGCTTAGCTCCACCATGCAGTTTTCTGACAATACTTCAGAGCGTACCGGCAACGGTGTGCTGCGAAGTATTATGCTCTTTAATAATCCGGAACAAGCTGAAAATTGAAACGACGTATCGTTTTCATTCTCCGTAATAAGAATGAAACAACACGATATGGTCGGGTCTCTCAAATGCTTACTCCTCAGAAAGCTGAGGGCTGAGTGAACGGCTGAAATGCAAGGCGCCCGGCGCACAGCAACGCGGAGTGGACTTTATGTCCATGAGCAGTTGCGAGCACCGGAGCAACGCCGCAGTTCAGACGGGTCACGCAGCCAGAATCTTCTGGGTTGTGAGGTTAAGTGACTAAGCGTACACGGTGGATGCCCTGGCAGTCAGAGGCGATGAAGGGCGTGCTAATCTGCGATAAGCGCCGGTAAGGTGATATGAACCGCAACAACCGGCGATACCCGAATGGGGAAACCCAGTGTGTTTCGACACACTATCGCAACATGAATACATAGTGTTGCGAGGCGAACCGGGGGAACTGAAACATCTAAGTACCCCGAGGAAAAGAAATCAACCGAGATTCCCCCAGTAGCGGCGAGCGAACGGGGAGGAGCCCAGAACCTGAATCAGTTTGTGCATCAGTGGAAGCGTCTGGAAAGTCGCAGGGTACAGGGTGACACTCCCGTACACAAAGATGCATTTGCTGTGAGTTCGAAGAGTAGGGCGGGACACGTGATATCCTGTCTGAATATGGGGGGACCATCCTCCAAGGCTAAATACTCCTGACTGACCGATAGTGAACCAGTACCGTGAGGGAAAGGCGAAAAGAACCCCGGCGAGGGGAGTGAAACAGAACCTGAAACCGTGTACGTACAAGCAGTGGGAGCACCTTCGTGGTGTGACTGCGTACCTTTTGTATAATGGGTCAGCGACTTATATTCTGTAGCAAGGTTAACCGTATAGGGGAGCCGCAGGGAAACCGAGTCTTAACTGGGCGTTAAGTTGCAGGGTATAGACCCGAAACCCGGTGATCTAGCCATGGGCAGGTTGAAGGTTGGGTAACACTAACTGGAGGACCGAACCGACTAATGTTGAAAAATTAGCGGATGACCTGTGGCTGGGGGTGAAAGGCCAATCAAACCGGGAGATAGCTGGTTCTCCCCGAAAGCTATTTAGGTAGCGCCTCGTGAACTCATCTCCGGGGGTAGAGCACTGTTTCGGCTAGGGGGCCATCCCGGCTTACCAACCCGATGCAAACTGCGAATACCGGAGAATGTTATCACGGGAGACACACGGCGGGTGCTAACGTCCGTCGTGAAGAGGGAAACAACCCAGACCGCCAGCTAAGGTCCCAAAGTCATGGTTAAGTGGGAAACGATGTGGGAAGGCACAGACAGCCAGGATGTTGGCTTAGAAGCAGCCATCATTTAAAGAAAGCGTAATAGCTCACTGGTCGAGTCGGCCTGCGCGGAAGATGTAACGGGGCTAAACCATGCACCGAAGCTGCGGCAGCGACACTTACGTGTTGTTGGGTAGGGGAGCGTTCTGTAAGCCGTTGAAGGTGGACTGTGAGGTCTGCTGGAGGTATCAGAAGTGCGAATGCTGACATGAGTAACGATAAAGCGGGTGAAAAGCCCGCTCGCCGGAAGACCAAGGGTTCCTGTCCAACGTTAATCGGGGCAGGGTGAGTCGACCCCTAAGGCGAGGCCGAAAGGCGTAGTCGATGGGAAACAGGTTAATATTCCTGTACTCGGTGTTACTGCGAAGGGGGGACGGAGAAGGCTATGTTAGCCGGGCGACGGTTGTCCCGGTTTAAGCGTGTAGGCTGGTGTTCCAGGTAAATCCGGAATGCCTTAAGGCTGAGGCGTGATGACGAGGCACCACGGTGCTGAAGTAACAAATGCCCTGCTTCCAGGAAAAGCCTCTAAGCATCAGGTAACAACGAATCGTACCCCAAACCGACACAGGTGGTCAGGTAGAGAATACCAAGGCGCTTGAGAGAACTCGGGTGAAGGAACTAGGCAAAATGGTGCCGTAACTTCGGGAGAAGGCACGCTGGTGTGTAGGTGAAGCGACTTGCTCGCGGAGCTGAAGCCAGTCGAAGATACCAGCTGGCTGCAACTGTTTATTAAAAACACAGCACTGTGCAAACACGAAAGTGGACGTATACGGTGTGACGCCTGCCCGGTGCCGGAAGGTTAATTGATGGGGTTATCGCAAGAGAAGCTCCTGATCGAAGCCCCGGTAAACGGCGGCCGTAACTATAACGGTCCTAAGGTAGCGAAATTCCTTGTCGGGTAAGTTCCGACCTGCACGAATGGCGTAATGATGGCCAGGCTGTCTCCACCCGAGACTCAGTGAAATTGAACTCGCTGTGAAGATGCAGTGTACCCGCGGCAAGACGGAAAGACCCCGTGAACCTTTACTACAGCTTGACACTGAACATTGAGCCTTGATGTGTAGGATAGGTGGGAGGCTTTGAAGCGTGGACGCCAGTCTGCGTGGAGCCAACCTTGAAATACCACCCTTTAACGTTTGATGTTCTAACCTGGCGCCATAATCTGGCGTGGGGACAGTGTCTGGTGGGTAGTTTGACTGGGGCGGTCTCCTCCTAAAGAGTAACGGAGGAGCACGAAGGTCAGCTAATCACGGTCGGACATCGTGAGGTTAGTGCAATGGCATAAGCTGGCTTGACTGCGAGAGTGACGGCTCGGGCAGGTGCGAAAGCAGGTCATAGTGATCCGGTGGTTCTGAATGGAAGGGCCATCGCTCAACGGATAAAAGGTACTCCGGGGATAACAGGCTGATACCGCCCAAGAGTTCATATCGACGGCGGTGTTTGGCACCTCGATGTCGGCTCATCACATCCTGGGGCTGAAGTAGGTCCCAAGGGTACGGCTGTTCGCCGTTTAAAGTGGTACGCGAGCTGGGTTTAGAACGTCGTGAGACAGTTCGGTCCCTATCTGCCGTGGGCGCTGGAAGATTGAGAGGGGTTGCTCCTAGTACGAGAGGACCGGAGTGAACGCACCACTGGTGTTCGGGTTGTCATGCCAATGGCATTGCCCGGTAGCTAAGTGCGGAAAAGATAAGCGCTGAAAGCATCTAAGCGCGAAACTTGCCTCGAGATGAATCTTCCCTGACCCTTTAAGGGTCCTGAAGGGACGTTGAAGACTACGACGTTGATAGGCCGGGTGTGTAAGCGCAGCGATGCGTTGAGCTAACCGGTACTAATGACCCGTGAGGCTTAACCTTACAACACCAGAAGCGTTCTGGTGAGTGTTGAGAGACAGAAAGACAATTTTCAGCTTATCCGGAAAGAATTAAGCTGTTCTGCATATTACGCATGCGGGACAGAGCAGGAGATTTTATCTGCCCTGCGGACCTTATTCCGCGGAGTGTGATTTAAAAGATTAGCGGGAACGAAAGAGTTTGTGCTGAAGCAGTGCGGCAAACGCAGCGAAGGAAGGAGCATACTGAAGTATGTGACCGAGTTTGCAGGTGCGGCCAGTGCAGCAGCAGCGCAAAATATTCGTTCCGTGCACCAAGATTTGCCTGGCGGCTGTAGCGCGGTGGTCCCACCTGACCCCATGCCGAACTCAGAAGTGAAACGCCGTAGCGCCGATGGTAGTGTGGGGTCTCCCCATGCGAGAGTAGGGAACTGCCAGGCATCAAATAAAGCAATAACCCTGACCTCACGGTCAGGGTTTTTTGCGTTCCGCGCCAGTAGAAAACCCGCTCTTATACCGATTAACGATCAAGGCTCCACAGCGCATACCCTGCCGCCGCACCCGCAACATCCCAGCTGAAATCTTTCCAGCTCCAGCCCGTTCCTCCTTCGCGGCTATCATAAAGCTCCTTGGCTGCACCCAGACTCAGGGCAAACATCAGCCCGAAGCTGCCGCTGTGTCTGTCACTCCAGTTCTGATGTTCACCATATGCATTACCAGCTGCCGAGAAAAAAGCAGAAGAGAGAAAGTGCTGCGCCTTATCCTTTCCTGTCCAGTCGTCCTGTGCCAGGTGGGTACAGCCAGTGCAGCTTAGCACAGCAATAAGCAGAAATTTACGCATGTGCTTTTCCTGTAAAAAGGCCCCGTGCGAAGACAGGGCCTGTAAAAGAAAACGCAAATTCAGACGTTTTAGAGGATCCGGCTGATAAGCCTGTCGATACGAATGCGGCGGAGCCGGCGGATCAGTTTACGCACCTTAAGAGGATAGTCCGCAATGCTTTCGAGATCGCGGAAATGCTTCACTACGGTAGTATGTTCGCGGATCAAACTGAGCTCACGCGCACTTTGATCGGTCAGCTCTTGTAGGGGATCGTGGATAAGTACGGCATTTTCAAGATCGAGGCGCCAGGCCCTTGGGTTGAGGTTATTACCGGTGATGAGCATCCACTCATCATCAACCCACATGCCTTTCAAATGATAGCTGTTCTCCCCATCTTTCCACAGCCTGACCTGTAACTGTCCATTCGTGACGTAGTACTGCAGACGGCTCAGAAAGCGACGAAGGTTGATCTCATACAAATAGGGAAGAGCCCCGATAATCTTGAAAGGCTGATCCTCTGGAATGTAAAAGTCATTAGCGGTTTTGTCGCCAACGATGATTTCAACCTCTTTTCCCCGACGTAACAGCCAGATGATGTTGCGGGCCAGGATCGCCGGCATATTAAAATAGGGCGTACAGAGGGTGAGCTTATGTTCAGCGCAGGGCATCAAATGGAAAATGGTCTTATTCAGCAGGCTGTGCTTGCCCAAACCGACCAGCGGCGTGACCGCCAGTTGCTCATTGCTGGCATCACCTGTGAATTCATAGTCGAATCCTCGCAGATCCTGACGGAACTGACGGGTTTCATTTTTGATTTCCGGGCTTTTAGGGCGTTGATGATTATCAAGCCGATGAACAGCTTCCGCCTGGATCAGGTTTTTATCAATCCAGTGAATTAGGGTATCAGCCAGTACGGGATTTTTGATGGCCTGGTAACGGTCGTAGCGATATTTATCATGCTGATGAAGATAAACGTCGTTAAGGCTGGCACCCGTGTAGAGAAGCGTATCATCAATCACCGACCCCTTAAGATGCAGCACGCCCAGCGCTTCGCGCGTATTGACCGGTACACCGTAAACCTCAATGGCGACATCCGCATGCTGCTCGGCCATTTCGCAGTACCAGTCCGCGTTAGTTGCACTGCGGGCGGCGCCAATTCTGCCTCGCTGAGCGCGATGCCAGTCAACCAGTACACGGATCTCAAGCTCCGGGCGCAGCCGCTTCGCCTCATACAGCGCTGAAAGAATGCTGCGGCCGCCGTCATCATTTTCCAGATAGAGCGCCACAATACAGATACGGCGTGTGGCCCCGGCTATTCTTTCCAGAAGCGTACGATGAAAATCCGCAGGAGAATACAGCGTGGTGAAATCAGCAACCGACTGAGACAGTTTGGGTAGTTGCGCAAGGTGCTGTTGGTGTTTATTACGTTTAAATTTAGACAACATCACAGTGCGTATCTTCTCTGTTCATGGAATGGCACCTGCCATAAAATCATCACTCTAACCCCGTATAATACATTACCTGGCATAGAAGAGGCCATTTTTACGTTTCCGGACGTTATCCGGAAGGCGACATCAGGGCGAGTGACAGGCTGACAATGCCATCCTCAAGCTGGATATTGACGGAAAATCCCAGCTTGCGCGCCAGTGTGATCATGCCCCGGTTGCCCGGCATGGTAATGCCGTTGAGTTGTGATAACCCATGCTCGCGGGTATAAGCGATCATTTTTTCCAGCAGGCGTCGCCCCAGCCCGAGTCCTTTGAGATCGGATCGCACCAGTACGGAAAACTCGGCATCAATATTATCCGCATCTGAAATAGCCCGCGTAACGCCAATGATTTCCTCTTCGCCATTGTGCTGGCGTACGGCGACGATCGCCATTTCCCGATCGTAGTCGATTTGCGTCATGTTCGCCAAATCGTCATGAGTGAACTCATTGATCTCACTAAAGTAGCGGTAGTAGAGATCTTCCTTTGTCACCTGGGAAATAAACCTGCGCAGCAGAGGCTCATCTTCTGGCAGGATCGGGCGGAAAAGACAGGACTGGCCATTTTTCATCTCCACGCGTTCTTCAAGCGCAGATGGATAAGGCCGGATTGTCAGCCGGGCCTCGGGATCGCCGGAAAATTCGGCAAGCTGCATGGTGACATCAAGCAGGGAAAATTCGCTACCCGCGGCCAGCAGCGGATGGATATCAAGTCGGACAATTTCAGGGCAGTCAACTATCAGGTTAGAAACCCGAACCAGCACCTGGCTGATGCCATTAATATCAAGGGGCTGTAGCGCACTACGCCCACGCAGCTTACCGCTCTTGATTGCCTGAGCCACCAGATAACGTGCCAGCGTCATATTCAGCGGCGGCAGCGCCACGACGGCCTGTCTGTCTGCCTGCCACTCAATTCCACCTTCGCCCAGCATAATCAGCGGACCAAAAACGGCATCCTGCCCGACAACAATCCTCAATTCCTGAGCGCCAGCGCGATTTGCCATGCTCTGCACCAGCAGCCCATGGATATTTGCCTGAGGCCAGGCCAGCCTGACGCGATCGAAAATCGCTTCCGCTGCGTGTTGCACCTCGCTGGCCGTACGTAAATAGAGCATTACGCCCTGGATGTCGGATTTATGTGGAATATCGGGGGAGCGCAGCTTAAGGGCCACCGGATAACCGATCTGCCCGGCAATATGCACGGCCTCTGCGCTATCGCTGGCAATCCAGGTCGGCAGCGTACTCAGACCATAAGCCCGAAGGATAGGCTGCACTTCATGCGTGTCCAGCGTCGAAGCCCCTTCATCCAGTGCCTGACGTATAAGACGATGTGCATCCGCCGTATTCGCCGTCAGACCGACCGGCAGGGAGGGCGTTTCGCGCAGCTGTTTCTGATTACGGCGGTACTCCACCATATGCATAAAGGCCGTTATGGTTCCTTCAGGCGTACGGTAGGTGGGGATACCGGCATCGTTAAATAACCTGCGCGCTTCCAGGGAAGAAAACTCCCCGCTCCAGTTGGTCAGGAGCGAAACCTGCCGGGCTCGGGGGTGTTTTCCGATCGCATCGATCAGCAGTTGGGCCGTAAGCGTAGCGGGAGCGACCGCGCTGGGAGCATGGATAATCATCAGCGCATCAATTTCCTGACAGCCCAGCAGTCGGGTCACGGCCTGTACATAGCGCGCGGGTGTCGCATCATCCTTAAGATCCAGTGGATTGCCCGGAATAACGTCATCCGATAACAGCGTTTTCAGGTCAGCCAGCAATTCATCATTAAGAATGGCCAGCTTACCGTTACGCGCATCCAGTTCGTCAAGGGCCAGTGCAGCAGGGGCAGCACCATTACTGACGATCATCAGCCGTTCACCGCGCAGGGGACGCATATGGCTCAGAGTCTCCACCGCAGAGAACAGCTCGTGGGTGTCATGCACCCGCAGCATACCTGCGCGCTGGATCGCCGCATCCCAGGCGGCATCCAGCCCGCCATAGGTTTTGAGCAGCCTCTGTGCCTGCTGGCTGCGGCCGCTTTTAATCACCAGAATAGGCTTGTTACGTGAGGCGCTACGGGCAGCAGAGACGAAGCGGCGCGCATCGCTAAGGTGCTCAAGATAGAGCAGGATCGCACTGGTCTTGCCGTCACGCGCCAGGAAATCGAGCAGATCGTCAGCATCGATATCCAGGCTGTCGCCCAGTGAAATAAACCAGGAAAAGCCCAGCTGACGCTGCTGTGCCCAGTCGAGAATGGTATTTGAAACGGCAGCGGACTGGGAGATAAAGGCCAGCTTGCCCTGGGCGATGGGAACAGGCGAGAAGCTGGCATTTAGCCCCTGCCAGGGGGCCAGCAGACCAAGACTGTTGGGGCCGAGCAGACGAATTTGCCACTGGCTGGCGCAGCTTTTTAGCGCATCGCGCTGGCTAGCGGGGGCAGAGAGAATGATACAGGCTTTGCAGCCTCGCTTACCCAGCGCTTCCAGAAGCTCAAGATTACGACTGGCATGTGTACAGATAACCGCGAGATCGGGTGAAAGTGGCAGGCTGGCGACATCCCGGCACGCCAGCACGCCGCATACCGCCTGATATTTTGGCGTAACGGGCAGAATGGGGCCGCTGAAGCCACCCGCCAGCAGGTTGCGCATCATCAGGTATCCGGCACGGTCCGGGCGAACAGAGGCCCCAATAACGGCGATCGAACGGGGTCGCAATAGCGCTTCTAATCCACGTTGGCTCATTTCCTGCTCCCTTTGGCTGGACTCGCCTGATTCTAACGCGTTCTGGCTGGGATAACCTCGATGAGGTGCAGATTATTGATCGCGGGCACTTGCGGGAAGAGAGACGTTCCTCTTTACATCAGAGATAGCGTTGGTAGGGCGGACAGGCTCGCTTAATCGCTGTTCCACATAGCACAACCGTGATGCGTAATGTTGTGCTGCCGATTATCAGCGCCGCTATCCTGCTGGAGGGGCCGGCCAAATCCGGGGAGCGGTTTAGCGTGGCGCGTGAGGCTTACCGGCAAGATAGCGCTGGCGAAAAAGGCCAAAATGCCGGGATAGTGCGGTTCCGGCGGTACCATCCCCCGCCTGCATCAGCAGCTCGGCCGCGACTTCTGCCGTACAGTGCTGCCCCTGAGCGTGGATGCCACGTAGCTGATAATTGGAGGGGGTGGTTAGCGTCAGCGACATCACGGGAAAGCCATCCAGCCAGGGGCTTTTACGGAACATCTTTCGGGCCTCCGGCCAGGTGCCATCAAGCATAATAAACAGCGGTGGCTTACCGCTTTGTGGCGGGACGTCGATAACGGCCCTGCCTGGATCGGCATAGGAGGCGGGGAACACCACCATGGGCTGCACCTGAGGGTTTTTCACCGCAGCTAACAGGGCGGGATCCGGTTCGGTGCGTGACCAGCCAAACGCCAGGGTTTCCGGCAGAATATCGGCGATCAGCCTGCCCGTATTGCTGGGTTTCATCGGTTCCGTATCAAACATAACCAGGCAGAAGCGGCTCCGGGCCTGTTGGGGGTGAAGCTGGTCGCACAGACAGTTTTTAACGGGCAGGAGACAGCGCTGACAGCGAGGTATTCGATTACCGCGCGCTAAAAAGGGCCGTGTTGATCGGGCCAGACGTTCGGCGCGAAGAGTAAGGACTGCGTTTTCAGTCATAGCGGCTTATCAGGTGAAGAAACCCTTTCAGGCAAAGAAGTCATTCTACCGAAAAGGGCGGATAAGCAGTAGTGGCCATACCGTGAGGGCCACTACTGACCGGATCTTGCCCACGTTTGATCCGCGACAGGTTGGTAAGCGCTTACAAGGGACCTTTACAGATTCTCGTTCAGCCACTCATTAAAGGGGGCTTTAGGCATGGCTCCGCTAAGCATATCGACCATCTTGCCTTGTTTGAAAATCATAATGGTAGGGATGCTGCGTATACGAAAGCGCGCGCTGAGTTCTGGGTCTGCTTCGGTATTCACTTTAATAAAGCGAATTTCGCCGCTGCGCTCTTCCGCCACGTCTTTGTAGACTGGCGCGAAATTGACACAGGGACCACACCAGGGTGCCCAGAAGTCGACAACCACAGGAAGATCGTCCTGCAAATATTTATCGAGGGTGGCAGTGGTTGCCGCGATAACCTCCCCGTTGAACAAGGTATTCCCGCAGCGTCCGCATTTCGCACCGTCGGCCGTGCGTTCTTGTGGAACGCGATTCGTTGCCTGGCATGATGCACAAACCGTATTCATGTATTCACCTCGGTGCTAATAGGGGTAAGCGTTCACTTACTATATTCGTTATGAAGCCAGCAACAATTATGGTTCGGCCAGGGTTAAGCCACAAAGAGATTTGTTCAATGGGTATAATAGGCAATATCTGCCTGATGCTTTCAGAACCGGCCAAAGCCGGAAAAAGGCGCATTCGCCCTTTGTGGCGGAAGTTAATAGCTAAGCGCCGCCACATCAGGTAATCTGCGCGCTTCGCGCTCAGCCAGGTGGAGGGAAAATGAACGACGAATTTAAAGGTAAAAGCGGAAAAGTCAAAGTGATGTATGTCCGTGGTGATGACGAGAGCAACAAAGGCGGGAAAAATCCCCGCACAGGTAAAGGTGGACCTCGTCAGGATGACAGCCGTCGTCCTTCACGTAACGCAGACAGCAAACCGCGTGGCGGGCGCGATCGCGACGCACTTCCGAGTGATTCGCCGTGGCGCACGGTTTCTCGCGCACCGTCTGCAACCGAAGAGGCGCGCCCGGATCACGGCGGCATCAGCGGTAAAAGCTATATCGACCCGGAACAGATCCGGCGTCAGCGTATGGAAGAGACGCGCGTATATGGCGAAAACGCCTGTCAGGCCCTGTTTCAAAGCCGTCCGGACTGTATTGTCCGCGCATGGTTTGTGCAGAGCGTCACGCCTCGCTTCCGCGATGCGCTGAAGTGGATGGCGGCCAACCGTAAGGCCTATCACGTGGTCGAGGAAGACGAGCTGGTTAAGGCTTCCGGAACTGAGCATCACGGTGGCGTCTGCTTCCTGATTAAAAAGCGTATGGGCATGCCCGTCAGCGAGTGGCTGTCAAACGCGGGTGAAAAGGATTGTGTGCTGGCGCTGGAAGATATCGGCAACCCGCACAACCTGGGCGGCATGATGCGCAGCTGCGCGCACTTCGGTGCGAAAGGGCTGCTGGTAGATGATGCTTCGCTGCTGGAATCGGGCGCCGCCGTGCGCACGGCTGAAGGCGGGGCTGAACATATTCAGGCCATTAGCGGTGAAAGTTTTGCCGCCGGATTGAGTGCGTTTCGCAAGGCGGGCTACACCATCGTGACCACGTCCAGCCATAAAGGCACCCCGCTGTCGCAGGCAGAGTTCCCTGCCAAAATGGTGTTGGTGCTGGGGCAGGAGCGCGACGGGCTTTCTGAAAGCACGATGCAGCAGGGGGATCTCAGCGTCTCCATCAGTGGCACCGGAAATGTTGAAAGCCTCAACGTGTCTGTCGCGACCGGTATTCTGCTGGCAGAGTGGTGGCGTCAGAACGCGTAAGACGCCGTGCAAAAAAGAAAACGGGCCTCGCAAGGGCCCGTTTTTTTATGGCTGAAAGCGCAACCTCTAGTGCGCGCCTCCGCCTCCTCCGCTGCCCGCGCCAAAGGGCGGGCGGGCAAACCAGATAAGCACCAGCAGGCCGAGGAAAACGGCCGCTGAGGCCCAGAAAATCTCATTAGCGGAGATAATCAGGCCCTGATTAGTGATTTGCTGCGCAATCCACGCCGACGCCTGCTCATGCGTCATGCCAAGACTTTCCAGCTTGCTGTACATCGCCTGGGAATTGACGTTATACGCATTGACGGACTCGCTGAGATAGCTGTGATGCATTGATTCTCTGTCGGTCCACATGGTGGTGGTGATCGAGGTGCCAATCGAGCCCGCCAGCGTTCGGGTAAAGTTTGACAGGCTGGATGCCGCCGCCAGCCGATCCGGTGCCAGACCGGAAAGGGTAATGGTGGTCAGAGGCATAAAGAAACAGGCTACCGCAAATCCCTGAATAAACTGAGGCCAGGCAGAAGCCCCAAAATTCATCCCCGGTTCAAACGTATAGGCTCGCCAGTAGAAGCAGACGGCATACATGATAAAGCTAAAGGTCACCAGCTTGCGCATATCCAGCCGGTGCGCAAACCTGCCAATAATGGGTGACAAAATAACCGGAATGATCCCAACCGGCGCTGATGCCAGCCCGGCCCATGTCGCCGTATAGCCGTAGACCTCCTGAAGCAGCTGGGGCAGCAGCACGATGGAGCCAAAATAGAGCATATAGGCCAGGCTAATCGACAGGCAGCCAATGGTGAAGTTTCGCGACTTAAACAGCGACAGATCGACAATGGGATGGTCATCGGTCAGCTCCCATACCAGCAGTACCGCCAGTGCGATGACCGCAATTACCGTCAGGACAATAATCTCCTGCGAGCTGAACCAGTCCAGCTCTTTGCCGCGGTCAAGCATCACCTGCAGGCAACCGATACCGACCACGAGCAGGACCAGGCCGACGGTATCTATCGGCCGGATGACCGTTGGCGTCTCGCGATTTCGCAGCGTTTGCAGCGCCAGCATGACCACTACCGCACCGATGGGGACGTTGATAAAGAAAATCCATCCCCAGTGGTAGTTGTCACTGATCCAGCCGCCAAGGATCGGGCCGCATATGGGGGCCACAATCACCGTCATCGCCCAGAGGGACAGGGCAATACTGCGTTTGGCGGGGGGATAGTTACTCAACAGCAAACTTTGCGACAGCGGAATTAACGGACCTGCCACCACGCCCTGGATCACGCGGAAAAAGATCAGCATGGTCAGGCTGTTGGACATCCCGCATAGCCATGAAGCGACAGCAAAGCCTACCGTCGCCCACAGAAACAGCTTCACTTCGCCGACGCGTTTTGCCAGCCAGCCGGTAATGGGAATGGATATCGCATTGGCCACGCCAAATGAGGTAATGACCCAGGTTCCCTGGGAGTTCGATGCCCCCAGGTTCCCGGCGATGGTCGGTATAGCGACGTTAGCAATCGTGGAGTCCAGCACCTGCATAAACGTCGCCAGCGACAGCGCAATCGTCATCAGAACCAGCTGAGCGCCTTCAAGCGGTTTTTGTGCCATTAGCCTCTCGCCCTCTTAACCCGCATTGGCGCGGACGATATCTGCGATCAGCTTATCAACAGGGGCGAGATCCAGCGCCAGCGCATTACTTTCATAGGCGGGCGTTGAGCGTACCCGGGTCGCCAGCACGGCACCGTCGATATTGCTGGTATCCACATTGACCTGGGTGGAAAGGCCGATTCTGAGCGGATGTTTCACCACCTCATGCGGATCCAGCTCTATACGAACCGGCAGGCGCTGAACCACTTTGATCCAGTTGCCGGTGGCATTCTGTGCGGGCAGCAGCGAGAAGGCGCTGCCGGTTCCCATATCCAGGCCAACAACCTTGCCGTGATAGGTTACGTCGCTGCCATAAATGTCACTGATTACGGTAGCTGGCTGCCCAATACGCATATTAGCCAGCTGGGTCTCTTTAAAATTGGCATCGACCCAGAGGTTGCTGGCAGGCACGACGGCCATTAGCGGCGTAGTCGGGGAGATCTGCGAGCCGACCTGCACGCTGCGGCGGGAAACAAAGCCATCAATCGGGCTGATAACGCTGGTGCGTTGCAGATTCAGCCAGGCATCGCGCAGTTCAGCCGCGCTCTGTTTGACCGCGGGCTGATTTTCCAGCGAGGTGTTCAGCACCATGGCCTGGTTCGCATTATATTGCTGCGTGGCAACGTCAAGCTGGGCTTTAGCCGTGGCTACGGCATCGCGCGAGTGTTGTAAATCTTCGCGGCCAATGAGATTAGCTGCCCCGAGAGGCTCCCGGCGCCTAAGATCAGACTGCGCCTGTTCCAGCGCGGTTTTTTGCAGCGCAATGGTGGCCTGATACTGTCTGCCATTGATAATCAGCTGGTGGGTCTGCCGCACGCTGGTGGCCAGCGCAGTCTGTGCCTTTTCAAAAGCCTGTTCGGCATCGGTTCTGTCCAGCGTCAGCAGCACATCGCCCTTTTTAACGTAATCGGTATTGTCGAACCAGACCTTATTCACGCTGCCCGATACCTGGGCCATAATCTGCGCCTGGTTACCTGCAACGTACGCGTCGTCGGTGTCCTGAAAGTGGCGCAGTACCGTTAACCAGTAAACAAGCCAGACCACACCGATTAAAATAAACAGCACGGCCAGGGAAATTAACGCAACTTTGCGCTTTTTCTTCTTATTAGCTGGCTGTGAGGGAGTTTGATTCTCCACATTTACACTCATGGTGTTCTCCACGTTTCCCATGCGAACCGGGCATGCCACCTGTCGGTAGTCATGCCCGGAGTCTAAAATGCCAGCGGCTAAGCGCTGGCACCGATCAAAATTAGCGGGCTAAAATAGCCATTGGCGGCGACACCGTCGTCGCACAATATGCTATTGGGTCAAGCTTAGCGGGAAAGTGCCGTAATGACTTCCTCTTCGTCCATTTGATCCAATCGGGTCAGCAGCTTACGCGTGATGCTTTCCAACTGACTTTTCTCCGGGCCGCTTAGTGCAGACCACAGGAGTTGCAGGCACTGATGCTGCGGTGGCAGTAGCTGGCGCAGAAATTCATGCCCTTTATCGGTCAGATGCAGATGCAGACAACGGCGATCGTGGTCACTTTCGCGACGTTCAATCCAGCCACGTTTCTCCAGTTCGTCTGCAATGCGCGTGGCATTTGTGCGGGATGAACCGAGCGCGGCGCTGAGTTCAGACGGTTGAATGCTGTGGTTTTCCTGTGCATCCAGGGTGATTAATGCCATAAACAGCGTCTCGTTAATCCCCTGAGCTTTCAGCATTTTATTGCGGTTTTCCAGTAACTTACTCTGCATATGCATGCACAGTCTTGTCAGCATTATCTCCTGTAAAGGAAAGTCTTTCTGACGGTTAGCGCGGAAATTAAGCATCTGTTCAATAGGGGCAAACGAACTTTCCATCTGGGGGAACCTCATAAGTTGCAACTGGTATCGTAACGATGGTGATAAATACCTTTTCTCCGGCGATGTGAGATCGGGAACACCATCAATAATTTCCAGGTCACTCCATAACCCAGTGTGCTGAGCAGCATCGAACAGGGATGCCGCAGATGTCAGTTAAGGCTGTACGCCTTACTCCCAAACCCCTCGGGGCGGGCTGAATGGCTCAGAGCATTGGATAACGACTGCTTATCATTTCTTCACCAGGTTAACTGGGGTGAAGATAAAGGTCGCCTCCGACTACGGGCCGATAACCGAGCATATTGCGCGGTTATTAATACGTGTGCCATTCTCGCTTCAGAGAAATAGAGATCGCCTGAGTCTGGTGGCACACTCAGTAACAAGGTTTGCAAATTCAGGTGTGTTCCGACCCACGGCCACTATTCCCGACCACTGTCACACAGGACAGCAATGGGACTGGATTGAGCGAATGCCTTATCCTGTTCAGCGATCGCCGGCGAATTGAGCCTGCTACTTAATAGTTTCACTTGAAAAAATAACTAATCTGAATAAGCAGGCGCTAACAATACCAGAGTGTGTAAGCGCTTAACAGAGCAGTGGGCCTGAAATTTCCTCAATTTACTATTTGCAGGCTAAGGAGTATCCACTTCGTGGTGAGACCCGCGCCACCAGCTCAAAATATTAAGTAAAGTTAATGAAGCGCCCGCCAGGCATACGCCTTTCCATCCGGCATATTGAAACGCACTGGCTGACACCAGCGAGCCTGCCGCACCGCCAATAAAGTAGCTGGTCATGTAGCCTGCCGTCAGGCGGTTACGCGCCTCGGGCATCCGGCTGTAGATGACGCTTTGATTGGTGATATGTACGCCCTGAACCGTCAGATCGAGCAGAATAATCCCCACGATCAGCGCCGCCAGTGAATGACTTCCCAGCGCGGTAAAGGCCCAGGAGATAAGCATGAGGATCAGGCCTGCGGTGGTGGTCAGGCGGGCTTTCCCCTTATCTGCCAGTGAGCCCGCCTGCCGCGCCGCCAGCGCCCCGGCTGCGCCGACCAGCCCCAGTAGCCCAATTTTACCTTCAGAATAGCCATAGGGTGGGGAAGCCAACAGAAAGGCCATTGAAGTCCAGAGGATGCTGAAATTTGCAAAGGCCAGGCAGCCGGTGACGGCGCGGGTTCTCAGGACAGGATTGGTGCGGTACAGAGTGAATATCGATCCGAGCAGTTGCCCATAGTTGAGCGGAACCGACTGTCTGTAGCGCGGGAGACAGCGCCACAGCGCCAGCGCCATCAACGCCATTAGCGCGCTGGCTACCCAGTATACGGTCCGCCAGCCTCCCAGCTGTGCCAGGCCGCCCGCAACGGTCCGAGCCAGCAGGATCCCCAGCAGCAGCCCACTCATAACGGTCCCCACTACTTTGCCGCGTTTGGCCGGTTCCGCCAGCGTCGCCGCCAGCGGTACGAGGATCTGCGCCACCACCGAGAACAGCCCGGTCAGTGCCGTTCCCAGCAGCATAATCGTCAGGCTCGGGGAAAGGGCAGTGATCACCAGGCCGCAGGCTGCCAGCAGGCTCATAATAACGATGAGTCCCCGCCGCTCCAGCATATCGCCCAGGGGCACAAGTAATAACAGCCCGGCGGCATAGCCCAGCTGTGCGGTCGTGACGATAAACCCGGCCTGGTTTACGGAAAGGGCAAAGGTGCGGGCAACGGTTTCCAACAGGGGCTGAACGTAATAGTTGCAGGCAACGGAGAGACCGGTTGCCAGCGACATCAGCGCAACCAGCGGCGTATTCAGGACGGGCTGAGAGGATTTCATTATGATTATCAGACTAATAAAAACAGGTATAACTGAATAGTAGCCTAAAAAATATGTCGCTCACAGAATAAATGACCGGCTCAACGCGGAATAAAGAGCGGGTCAGAAGGGCAAGGCCGGTCGCCAGCGGCGGGAAGTGAGCTTCCCGATAACGGGTAGCAAAGCGTCTCTCCGTGGTTTCTGACAGCACAAGCAGTGAGGGCAGCTTCACGGCTGCCCTCTGTTTACTCTCTGGCGTGCGGTATAACGCCGTTCAGGCTATTTTGCGGCTGCCAGGGCGTCTTTGACCCAGCCGTCAAACTGCGCCTGATGCGCTTTAATCCAGCCGTCAACGTGCGCATTAATATCGGCTTCAGAAGACTGACCCTGATGCATACGGGAGTTCTGAGCGTTGATATCAGCAATCGGCAGCTTCATTTCAGAGAAAAGCTTCGCGGCCGCTGGATTCTTCATCGCCCAGGCTTTATTCGCCACAATATGCATTGTATTAACCGGGAAACCGTAGTTTGCGCCGTTTGGCAGTTTGGTATCCACGTCCTTCTGCTCACCCGGCATAGAGGAGAAAGGCACCTGCAGCCAGACGACATCGCGGCCCGGAACCAGTACGTCACTCACCCAGTACGGCGTCCAGGTATAGTAGAGAACAGGTTTGCCCTCTTTAAAGCGGGTAATGGTATCGGCGATCATCGCTGAATAGTTACCCTGGTTATGTTCAACCGTATTGCTCAGACCGTAAGCCTGTATCTGGTGGTTGATAACCGTTTCACAGCCCCAGCCTGGCGTACAGCCGGTCAGGTCGGCTTTGCCGTTGCCGTTACTGTCAAACAGCTTCGCCAGCTTAGGATCCTTCAGCTGATCGATACGGGTAATATGGTATTTTTCAGCCGTTTTCTTATCAATTAAATAGCCCTGCGCTGCGCCCTGTACAAAGGTCCCGGCGCGGTAGAACTTAGCGTCGCCACCGGCGGCCTTATACATATCGTCGTGCAGCGGCTGCCAGTTCACGGCGGTAAAGGTGCCGTCGCCGGAAGCGATGGAGGTGTAGCCCACGTTGTAATCCACTTCGCTGGGCTGCTCGACGGTATAGCCGAGTTTCTCCAGCGCGCGGCTGACCAGCAGGGTCTGGAAGGTCTCTTCCGTAATGGTGCTCTGTACTGGCTTAACGGTAATGCCTTTGCCCGGTAGCTCAGCGGCTGAGATTTGAGCCGTCGCCAGCGTAGTTAATGCGGCGGCTAACAGTACTGTCTTTCGCATGGTGGATCCTTATTGTTATTACTCTGTCTGAAAAAGCAGGCGGCGCTTCTGAGCGCGCCGCCAAAAGTGAAATGCTAGCGGATAAAGGGTCGGGTAAAGAGTCCCAGGGGACCCGTTGCATACCAGCGGCGGGTACCACGGCTGCGGCTGTCACGTCCCAGCGACTGGGTCAGACGATCCAGAATAATCGCGAGGATCACAATCCCGACGCCGCCCACGGTGGCGAGGCCCATATCCAGACGGCCTATCCCGCGCAGTACCATCTGACCCAGGCCGCCTACGGCGATCATTGAGGCGATGACGACCATCGACAGCGCCAGCATCAGAGTCTGATTCACGCCTGCCATAATGGTTGGCATGGCCAGCGGAAGCTGGACCTTGAACAGCATCTGACGCGGATTAGCCCCAAAGGACTCGGCGGCCTCGATCAGATCCGCAGGCACCTGTTTGATGCCCAGGATGGTCAGGCGGACAATCGGCGGCAGCGCAAAGATAATGGTCACCACCACGCCGGGCACGTTGCCGATGCCAAACAGCATCACAATCGGTACCAGATAGACGAAGGCGGGTGTGGTTTGCATGGCATCCAGCAGTGGACGAATGATCTTCGCCGCTTTTTCACTGCGTGCCAGCCAGATCCCCAGCGGTAGCCCGATGATGATGCAGAACAGCAGGGCCGTCAGCACCAGCGCCAGGGTCACCATCGCCTGCGACCAGGCACCGATCGCCCCGATGGCGATCAGTGAGATCAGGGTCGCAATGCCCATTCCCAGGCTCGAGAGCTGCCAGGCGATCAGGGAAAAAATGATGATCGCCACCGGCGCAGGCATTCCCAGCAGCAGCTGCTGAAAGGCGCTGAGGATATAATCCACCGGTACGCGAATGCCCTGAAATACCGGACGGAAGTGGGTAACCACCCAGTCAATGCCTGAGGTCACCCAGCTATCGAGTGGGATCAGCGTTTTATGGAAGGGATCCAAAATGCTGAAGTGCTCCGCCTGGGGAGCGGGCGCGCTGTTTAGCCAGTCGCCGTTGCCCGCTGCATCGTGGCCGCCGGCGGGCGAGCCCCAGGCGCCACTGGTATCGCCGCCGCCGGGAGCGGCAGTGGAAGCGCTTCCGCCATCTGCCGGTGCGGTGGCCCAGGGATCGCTGCTGGCCGCTGACTGCGAAGCATCGGCTGCGGGTGCCGCGGATGCGTCGGCAGCGGACGTGTTGGAGGCGGTGGCCCAGGGATCGATTGATTGCTTACTCATTGCTGGCTCCCTCGCGGTCTAATGCCTGTAGTAACATGCCTTTCGAGATTATCCCGATATACTGGTTGTCTTCGCCGACAATCGGCACCGCGCAGGGGGCCTGGGCGACGTGAGAGAGCAGGTCGCTCAGCGAGGTATCACCCGGCATCGCGGCAGGATCGGCCAGAATGGCGTGATCCAGGCCTTCACCTGCGGCCAGCGCCGCCTTAAGCGAGTCGGTCGACACCACGCCGATAAACTTCTGTTTTTCCAGCACGTAGCCATATTCGCGATCCTCGTCCTGTAGCAGTTTAATCGCTGAACGCGGACCGAAGCCGGGGGCTTTGCGCATCAGCGCGCTGGCGCTGCGGCGGGCAATATCCTTCGCGCTGAAGACGTGGCTGATATCCACCCCGCGGAAGAAGGTGCGAACGTAATCGTTAGCCGGATTATTGAGGATCTCATCCGGCGTACCGACCTGGACCACTTCACCACCCTGCATAATCGCAATGCGATCGCCAATACGCATGGCCTCATCGAGGTCGTGGGAAATAAAGACGATGGTTCGCTGGTGGCGCGATTGCAGCTTGACCAGCTCATCCTGCATTTCGGTGCGGATAAGGGGATCGAGCGCGGAGAAGGCTTCATCCATCAGCAATATATCGGGATTGATCGCCAGTGCGCGGGCTAATCCCACTCGCTGACGCATCCCACCGGATAATTCATCAGGGTACGCATGGGCATAATTATCCAGGCCCACCTGGCGCAGGGCATCGAGCGCTTTTTCCTGACGTTCCTGCAGGGGAATACCGGCTAATTCCATGCCAAATGCGGCATTATTTAATACCGTCATATGGGGCATTAGCGCGAAGGACTGAAATACCATGCTGATCTTATTTCGTCGTACCTTGCGGAGTTCACTTTCGGATATTTTCGCGATATCGACGCCGTCGATAATTACCTGACCGCGAGTGGGTTCTATCAGACGATTGAGAAGGCGAACCATGGTGGACTTACCGGAGCCGGAGAGCCCCATGATCACGAATATCTCGCCTTCTTCAATGGCCAGACTGGCGTCTTTTACCCCGAGAGAAAGCCCTGTTTTATCCAGAAGGGCTTCTTTGCTTATTCCTTTATCAATATGCTTAAAAGCACGGTCTGGGTTTTCCCCAAAAACTTTATAGAGATTTTTAACTTCGAGTTTAATGGCCATGCATTAATGATTCCCTGGTTAGCGGTTAGTTTCTTATTATTTTCCTGTGTCCTGATAGAATATTAGCGGCCTATACCCTAGCACACTGAGAATCTGAGACAACCCTTGCAAGGGCGTTAGGAAATTATCGCTGAGACCACAATCTCCCGAAAGGCCAGAAGGGGTAAGGGATTGCGGAGAATTGATGGTGGCGAAAAAAAAGCAATATTCCGGCCGTAATTGGCTGTTGGGCGGCAGTGATATTCCCCCTCTGCACATCGGCTGACAGGAAATAATAACCCGGGGAATGATTTGAATTTGGCTTTGGTTTTTTTATTGAACGGGCGATTAATAAAAAATAATACTAACGATCAAAACTAAACGATGACTGATGAGTTCAGCCATCGCAGAGGGAATTAAAAGTCCCAGTCTTCGTCTTCGGTATCCACCGCTTTGCCCATGACGTAGGAAGAACCAGACCCGGAGAAAAAATCATGGTTTTCATCGGCATTCGGCGACAGGGCAGAGAGGATAGCGGGGTCTACGGCGGTTAGTTCGGCGGGGAAAAGCGCCTCATAGCCCAGATTCATCAGTGCCTTGTTGGCGTTGTAGTGCAGGAAGGTTTTAACCTCTTCCGTCCAGCCCACGCCGTCATAAAGTGCTTCGCTGTAGGCTATTTCGTTCTCATAGAGCGCCAGCAGCAGTTCCACGGCAAACTGTTGCAGCTCGTCCTTACGCGCCTGGCTCGCTTTCTCCAGCCCCTTCTGAAATTTATAACCGATGTAATAACCGTGCACGGCTTCATCTTTGATAATCAGGCGGATCAGATCGGCGGTGTTGGTCAGCTTACCCCGGCTGGACCAGTACATCGGCAGATAGAAACCCGAATAAAACAGGAAGGACTCAAGAAACACGCTGGCGATCTTCTTCTTTAGCGGGTCTTCATGATGGTAGTGCGACAGGATAATCTCTGCCTTGCGCTGCAGCGCCGGATTCTCTTCGCTCCAGGCATAGGCCGCATCGACATCGCTGGTGTGGCACAGCGTGGAGAAAATGGAGCTGTAAGAGCGGGCATGCACCGCTTCCATAAAGCTGATGTTAGACATCACGGCTTCTTCATGCGGCGTCAGCGCATCGGCCATCAGCGCCGGAGCGCCGACGGTATTTTGAATGGTATCAAGCAGCGTCAGCCCGGTGAATACCCGAATGGTCAGCTGCTGCTCGGCGGCATTCAGGCTATTCCAGGCAGGAATATCATTCGACAGCGGGACCTTCTCCGGTAGCCAGAAGTTAGAGGTCAGACGATTCCAGACCTCCAGGTCTTTGTCATCCTCGATATGGTTCCAGTTAATGGCATGTACTGATTTTAATTTCATGATGATATCCATACGGAAGGGCGTCATTGCCCATCCCAACGGTAAATTAGAGCGAGCAGGAGACGCAGCCTTCCACTTCGGTTCCCAGCAGGGCCATCTGACGCAGGCGAATGTAGTAAAGCGTCTTGATACCTTTTTTCCAGGCATAGATCTGCGCTTTATTAATATCGCGGGTCGTCGCGGTATCGCGGAAAAACAGCGTCAGCGACAGTCCCTGATCGACATGACGGGTGGCTTCGGCATAGGTATCAATAATCGCCTCGGGGCCGATGTCGTAGGCGTCACGATAAAACGCCTGGTTGTCGTTGTTCATAAACGGCGCCGGATAATAGACCCGCCCCGTTTTCCCCTCTTTGCGGATCTCAATTCGCGACACGATGGGGTGAATACTGGAGGTGGCGTGATTGATATAGGAGATCGAGCCGGTAGGCGGAATAGCCTGCAGGTTCTGGTTATAGATGCCGAATTTCATCACCGCATCGCGCAGTTCCCGCCACGCCTGCTGGTCGGGAAGGGTAATGCCCGCTCGGGCAAACAGCGCGGCCGCCTGTTCGGTTCGCGGTAGCCAGGGCTGATTGATGTACTGATCAAAGTATTCGCCGCTGGCATAGCGCGATTCCTCAAAGCCGGCGAAGCGCTCGCCTCTTTCGCGGGCAATCAGATTAGAGGTGCGCAGCGCGTGCCAGGTGACGGTGTAAAAATAGAGATTGGTGAAGTCCAGCGCGGCCTCGGATCCATACTGAATGCCTTCCCGCGCCAGAAAACCGTGCAGATTCATCTGTCCCAGCCCGATTGCGTGCGACTGCGCATTCCCTTTTTCGATGGAGGGAACGGAGTGGATATGACTCTGATCGGAAACCGCCGTCAATCCACGCACGGCAATTTCCACCGTGCGGGCAAAGTCTGGCGAGTCCATCGCGTGGGCAATATTCAGCGACCCCAGGTTACAGGAGATATCCTTGCCGATATGGCGATAGCTGAGGTCCTCGTTATACCCGGTTGGCGTGTTCACCTGGAGGATCTCCGAGCAAAGATTACTCATATTGATCCGGCCCTTAATCGGGTTAGCGCGATTGACCGTATCTTCAAACATGATATACGGGTAGCCGGACTCAAACTGGATCTCAGCCAGCGTCTGGAAAAACTCACGCGGGCTGATAAAGGTGCGGCGAATACGCTCGTCGGCCAGCATTTCCTCATACTTTTCGCTGATGCTGATGTCGGCAAAGGGCACACCGTAGAGGCGCTCCACGTCGTAGGGGGAGAACAGCGCCATAGGCTGGTTGGTCTTCGCCAGCTGGAACGTAATGTCCGGGATCACCACCCCCAGCGACAGCGTTTTGATGCGTATCTTTTCATCGGCGTTTTCCCGCTTGGTATCGAGAAAGCGCAGAATATCGGGATGATGGGCATGCAGATAAACCGCGCCTGCCCCCTGTCGGGCACCCAGCTGATTGGCGTAAGAGAAGGCATCTTCCAGCATTTTCATCACCGGGATCACCCCGGAGGACTGATTTTCGATACGCTTAATGGGTGCACCCGCTTCGCGCAGGTTAGAGAGCAGAAATGCCACGCCGCCGCCGCGTTTCGAAAGCTGCAGCGCCGAATTAACCGCCCGGCCAATGGATTCCATATTATCTTCAATACGCAGCAGGAAGCAGGAGACCAGCTCGCCGCGCTGCTGTTTGCCGCAATTCAGGAAGGTTGGGGTGGCGGGCTGGAAGCGGCCAGAGAGCATCTCTTCCATCAGCGCCAGCGCCAGGCTTTCATCGCCTTTTGCCAGCGTCAGCGCGACCATGCAGACGCGTTCGGTAAAACCTTCCAGATAGCGTTTACCGTCAAACGTCTTCAGCGTATAGCTGGTGTAAAATTTCCAGGCGCCGAGGAAGGTCTGGAAACGAAAGCGGCGGGCCGTGGCTTTTTCAAACAGCGTACGGACAAATTCAAACGGGTAAGCATTAAGCACGTCCGCTTCATAATAGCCTTCCGCCACCAGATAGCGCAGGCGCTCTTCGACAGACGCAAACTGGACGCTATTGGGCAGGACGTGCTGAATGAAATAGTGCCGAATGGCTTCGCGGTCTTTATCAAACTGGATATGACCGTCGGCATCATAAAGATTCAGCATCGCGTTAAGCGAGTGATAATCCAGCCCGGCAGGCTGAGGGGCTATGCGTGTACTTTCTGTTGTTGCCAAAATGCGGTTACTCCCTGATAAACATTTGCGACGTCGTCGGCGGTGCCCAAAAGCTCGAAGCGATAAAGACAGGGCACGTCGCACTTTTGCGCAATAATGCTGCCGGCAAGGCAGTAGGCCTCTCCGAAGTTACGGTTACCGGCAGCAATCACGCCGCGGATAAGCTGTCGGTTGGGGAGAAGGTTCAGAAACTGAACGACCTGACGCGGCACGGCCCCCCGGCTGGTCCCTCCGCCATAGCTGGGAACCACCAGAATATAGGGCTCATCGACCCGCAGAGATTCTGATCCGTCCAGCGGGATACGTTGTGCGGGCAAACCGGTGCGCATCACGAAGCGGTGCGTGTTTTCTGACTGGCTGGAAAAATAAACCAGCGCGGACATACGCGTCAGGCTCCGACGGCGGCGGATTGCCTGAGTGCTAAAATCTTGTCAGGACGAAAGCCGCTCCAGTGATCCTGCTCAGCCATAACTACCGGCACCTGGCGGTAACCCATCGCCTTCAGGGTTTCAACGGCAGCGGGTTCATGATCAAGGTTAACCAGCTGATAAGGGATACCCTGCTTATCCATCGCGTTTTTCGTTGCGTTGCACTGGACACAGTTGTTTTTTGTGTAAATAATAATGCGCATGATTCGTATTTACCTTATGGTCACTTTGACGCCTCGCCAGATGCAGTTTTAATGCGCGACTGCGCCGCCGCTTCGCCATATGTAGTGTTGTAGTTGATGTTTGAATACTAGATATAGTGCCTGGCTATTGCAACCACACAAATTGTAAATTCCCGGATGGTGAGTCAAAAAAGGCGGCGGAAGCGGCTATGAAGCCTTGCTGAGACGGGTTTTATGGCGGATAAAAAAAATCCCCGCAGCAGGCGCTGCGAGGATCGGGATGATAACTAAGCGTGGTGAGACGTAATTTGGATGATAACGCGGTGTTAGTTACGTGAGGTGGTGGTCGTCGCGATAAGCGCGCCGACGAAAATACCTAATGCAGCACCAATGCCCACGCCGTGCCAGGGCTTATCACGGACGTAAGTGTCAACCTGATCGCCTGCGTCTTTCGCCGCCTGGGTAACGCGATTCCCACCGTTGGCTTTGGCGCGCGTTTCTTTTAACAGTTTCTCAGCGCGGGAGCGGGCACCATCAACTTCATCTTTCGCTTTGCTGCCGTAGGACTTCAGCAGATCGTCAAGGGTGTCAGCCAGCTGTGTGACGTCCTGATTGATATCAATGTCTTCGTTTTTAGTCTTCCGATTAAACATTATTCTCTCCCCTGCAAATGAAATGTAATATTAACTATAGACTATCCTTAGAGTTTTTAGTGACCTTCACCGTGAAATTACGGCTTTATGGATTATTCCGAATGCCCTGCGCGCCGACGCTGTGTAAGGTTGCACCGTTTGCTGGTTTAGAGGAATAAGCATGTATTTACGCCCTGATGAAGTTGCCCGCGTGCTGGAAAAAGCCGGATTTGAAGTGGATGCGGTGACGACCAAAGCTTACGGTTATCGCCGAGGCGATAATTATGTCTATGTTAACCGCGAAGCCAGGATGGGGCGGACGGCGCTGGTGATCCATCCAACCTTAAAGGAAAAAAGCCACGGCATTGCGCCACCGGCATCCGATATGAAGACCTGCGATCAGTACGTGCAGTTCCCCATGTATCTGGCTGGCGACAGTCAGGACCACTACGGCATTCCCCATGGCTTTAGCTCCCGCGCCGCCCTTGAGCGCTACCTTGAACAGCTGTTTGGCTAAATAAACTGCCGTTTCCTCTCTCAGCGTCTGTCGGAAAGGGCAGCGCTGACCCCGTATCACGCCCGCTCTCCTCACACTTTGTAACGTTGCTTTCGCCTGCCGGAATCGGTATAACGCTTGGATTGTGGAAGTTTAGACGTCTATACGGATAACGCGAAATGCAGCAAGCTGAAGAGGAAAATGCGCAAAAATTTAAGCGCAGCATGAAAACCCGCCATCTGGTGATGCTGTCACTGGGCGGTGTCATTGGTACCGGTCTGTTTTTCAATACGGGGTACATCATCTCTACCACCGGCGCAGCAGGCACCCTGCTGGCGTATATCATCGGTGCGCTGGTGGTATGGCTGGTCATGCTCAGCCTGGGAGAGCTGTCGGTCGCGATGCCGGAGACGGGGGCGTTTCACGTCTATGCCGCGCGCTATCTCAGTCCGGCTACCGGCTATACCGTAGCGTGGCTCTACTGGCTCACCTGGACCGTTGCGCTGGGCTCCAGCCTGACCGCCGCCGGCTTCTGTATGCAGTACTGGTTCCCCCAGTCGCCGGTCTGGCTCTGGTGCCTGATATTCTGCGTGCTGATTTTTATGCTTAACGTTATCTCATCGCGGTTTTTCGCCGAAGGGGAATTCTGGTTCTCGGTGATTAAGGTCGTCACGATACTGGCCTTTATTATCCTCGGCGCGGGTGCGATGTTTGGCTTTATTCCGCTAAAAGATGGCAGCAGTGCACCGTTCTTTCATAACCTGACCGCCTCAGGCTGGCTGCCCCATGGCGGATTACCGATTCTGATGACCATGGTCGCGGTTAACTTTGCCTTCTCCGGCACCGAGCTGATTGGTATTGCCGCCGGGGAAACCGAGGATCCCGAGCGGGTGCTGCCGCTGGCGATCCGCACAACCGTCGCCAGACTGATTATCTTCTTTATCGGCACCGTACTGATCCTGGCAGCCTTGATCCCAATGGATCAGGCAGGGATTGTCAAAAGCCCGTTTGTGCTGGTTTTTGAAAAGATAGGCATACCCTACGCCGCTGATATATTTAACTTTGTCATTCTGACTGCGATCCTCTCGGCGGCTAACTCCGGGCTGTACGCCTCAGGGCGGATGCTCTGGTCACTCTCTAATCAGCAAACGCTTCCGCGCTGCTTCGCCCGCCTGACCCGGCGTGGCATACCGCTGATTGCCATCTCAGTCAGCATGCTGGGCGGTCTGCTGGCGCTGTTATCCAGCGTCGTGGCACCGGACACGGTCTTTGTGGCGCTCTCTGCCATCTCAGGCTTTGCGGTGGTTGCCGTCTGGCTAAGCATCTGCGCCTCACACTATTTTTTCCGCCGTGCACACCTGCGTGAAGGAAAACCGCTCGCAGCGCTGAAATACCGGGCGCCGTTCTTTCCGATTACCCCAATCCTCGGTTTTTTACTCTGCCTGCTGGCCTGCGTCGGGCTGGCATTCGATCCTGAACAACGCGTTGCGTTATACTTTGGCCTGCCTTTCGTGGCGATCTGCTACGGGGCATATTATTTCACTCAGCTGCTGAAAAAGCGCGAACAGAACAGGGAAACCCATCATGCCGCAGATTGATCACTCTATTGCCGCGCGCGTCGTCGCTGGCCTGATACTGGATGGCGCAATGGCAACCGAACTGGAGGCGCGCGGCTGCGATCTCAGCGATTCGCTGTGGTCTGCAAAGGTGCTGATTGAAAACCCCGAGCTGATTTATCAGGTTCATCACGATTATTTCGCCGCCGGTGCACAGGTGGCGATTACCGCCAGCTATCAGGCCACGCCGCAGGGGTTTGCGAAAAGAGGACTTGATGAACAGGCTTCGCTGGCCCTGATAGCAAAAAGCGTTGATCTGGCCCGACGCGCCAGAACGGACTATCTGGCGACGCAACCTGATGCCGGTACGCTGCTGGTGGCCGGCTCGGTCGGCCCCTGGGGCGCTTTCCTCGCCGATGGTTCGGAATATCGCGGTGACTATTCGCTGCCCGAAGCGGAAATGATGGCATTTCATCGCCCCCGCTTTCGCGCGCTGGTGGACGCTGGCGTGGATATTCTGGCCTGTGAAACGCTGCCCTCCTTCAGTGAAATCAGGGCGCTGGTCGCCCTGCTGGGCGAATTTCCCGGCACGCCCGCGTGGTTTGCCTTTACGCTACGGGACAGCGAGCATCTGAGCGACGGCACGCCGCTGTCTGAGGTCGTGACGTATCTTAACGGCTGTGACCAGGCGCTGGCGGTGGGGATCAACTGCATCGCGCTGGATAAGGTTACCGCTGCGCTGCAAACGCTCTCTTCACTGACCTCAAAGCCGCTGGTGGTCTATCCCAACTCGGGTGAACAGTATGATGCCGTCAGCAAAAGCTGGCACAGCGATGCGTCATCCTGCTCGCTCACGGACAATCTGACGGCCTGGCAGGCCGCCGGGGCGAAACTGATTGGGGGATGCTGCCGCACCACGCCTGCGGATATCGCCGCCATCGCGCAGCGCTATACCGCCCGATAACCCCCTGTAAATTTGCCTTATTACGCCCGTAGCTATCGGGCGTAATGGATGAAAACCTGCCGTACTGCGCTTAGACTATTCTGAATATTTGAGGATGCAGGATTACTTATGAAAAGGTTACTGATAGCGCTGGCTTCAGCGTGGTTACTCAGCGGCTGTGCCACCATCGTGGGCGATCAAAGTCAGGACGTCTCCGTTCAGACCTGGCCGCAGGGCGTTAAATTCGTGGTGCAGGACGAAACGGGCAGGACAGTGGCCGAAGGGGTAACCCCGAAAACCGTCTCGCTGCTAAAATCGGACGGCACCTATCTGGGTAAGAAAAAGTATACGCTCCAGCTGGAGCGTGAGGGCTACGTCCCGCAGACCATTCCCCTTCAGGAGCATGCAAATCTGTGGTACATCCTGGGCAATATCCCACTTGGCGGCATTCCGGGCTGGCTGATCGTCGATCCGTTTAACGGTGGCATGTATAACATCGAACCGCAAAAGGTGCAGACCATTATGAATCCGGTCGGCGCGCGCGGTTAACGGCAGGAAGGGGCCAGGCCATGGCGGCCCCTTGATGGCAGCGGCAACCCGCTACTGCGCGGTGGGGTTTACCATGGTGTGGGGCGGTTTGTGACGCGCCAGATACTGCGGCTGGAAAATGCACATACGGATGGTGTTACGGTATTCACCGTTAATAAAGAATTCATGGATGAGCTCTCCCTCAACCTCGAACCCCAGTTTGTTATAAATGTGGATCGCCTTTTCATTTTCTTTATCAACGATCAGATACAGCTTATAAAGGTTTAACACCGAAAAAGCATAATCCATTGCCAGCTTAACGGCCTTACTGGCCAGGCCTTTCCCCTGATGATTAGGGTCGATAATGATCTGAAACTCGGCGCGGCGGTGAATATGGTTAATTTCAACCAGTTCGACCAGGCCGACCTTATCGCCCTGATGCTCGACAACAAAACGACGTTCGCTCTGATCGTGGATATGCTTAACGTACAGGTCTGAAAGCTCAACAAAGGCTTCGTAGGGTTCTTCAAACCAGTAGCGCATCACGCTGGCGTTGTTATCCAGCTGATGGACAAAATGGAGATCTTCCCGCTCAAGGGGACGGAGCTTCACGCCGTTTGCGGCAGGCATGGCAGACATAAATATTCCTTTTGATTACGCAGTATTTGCCTGGGGAAGTATACGTCCGATGGAAAAGAATGGCACGGTGAATGCCAGAAACCACAACGCCAGCGCGGATTAAGCGGCTGGCGTTGAGTCAGCGTTGATAAAATCAGAAATTATAACCGGCAACCAGATAGTATCCCCAGCCGGTAGACTTCACTTCAAATGGCCCGTTGCCAAAATTCAGCTCCTGACCGTCAGCCCACTGTCCCCCGTTGTGGAAATAGCGCGCCACCACGGAGTAGTGCCAGTGATCGTAGCCCAGAGAGAGAATATGGCTCGATGCAATTGAGTTGCTGGTGCGTGAAGAGCCGCCCTCGTCGCGCAGGTCTGAACCCCAGTCAAAGTTAGTAAAGCCAACGTAGCTCAGGTTACCGCCCCACAGGGTGGTGATAGGCACAAAGTACTTCACCTTAAAGCGGTAGCCATCCCAGCTGTTTTCATTGGCGGCACCGTAGTTTTCCCACTGGTATTTCGCATACACGTTCAGCGACAGCCCGACATCGGAATGGGTATCAATATCCGTCCCCAGACCCATGTACCAGGTGTTCTGGCGGTTATCGCTGTTGCGGCCCATATCGTAGATATAGTTGTTAGCAAAGTACCACTCTTTGAACGGGCCGAAACTGAGGTCGGTGTTGGTCAGCTTATCAATGGAGAAGCGGGGTTCGATCTCCATAAACAGCGGCGTGCCGTGGTCAAAAATGCCGTTAGCGTTTGAGTTGCCGACACCAAAGAAGTTGGGCAGGTCCAGATAGCCATAGAAATCAAACCAGTCTTTTTTGGCGAAGGCCTCGTATTCCAGATACACATCATTATTAAACTGCGGCCCGAAACGGGTGTGGTAGCTTCCGACAACGTTAACGCTCTGGTGCCACCAGTCGGAAGTGTACTGTGGGCTTTCCGTGGTGGCCGCGGCCGCCGTGGTTTCCGCCACTGAAGAGACACTATAAGAGAGCGCTGCTAAGGCGCCAGCTATCAGTATTTTATATTTCATTTTATTACCACATGCTTAATGACCATTTTCTGCAGCCACTGCGATGGTCTTCTTAAGTCGTCAGCAGAGAAGGAAAGGGCGACTGTTTTCACAGCTAAAATCACCCGCGTCGAATGTTGCAGCAGTGTGCCGCTATCCAGGACTTAGGAAATAGAGATTGGTCACACTTGTCAAACTCTGTTTCATTTCAGTTAAGTTGAATTGTGATGCAGTTCACATTTATTTTGCGAAATCAGAGCAGGAAGGGAAAAAAGGGAGGCAAGGGCCAATGGAGCGAAAACGTACGTGAAAGAAATAATTTATTGTTTACGTTGAAATTTAATGTTCTCAGCTCTCCACTTAAAATATGCTCCGGCAGCGTGAACATAGGGTGTCCCAACATATTGATATGCGCGTACAGTTGAGGGGCTAATCGGGTGATATCCTCATCCCCGGTATCTTCTCCATTACTGTGCATCCAGCTCAGTGCTTCCTGTTTATGAAGCTACAACTGCGCTATCGACCAGACCCGGTCGAATTTCCTGCCCTTCACAATAGTGCCTTATGATCTCATCGCGCTGCCCGCTACACAATTTACAAAATTCCAGAAGACGAATTGGCGCTACATCAGGCTTGTCATGCTTCGTTCTGACGAGTTTGCCAGATGCCCATAAATGACATGTGTAGCGGTATCAGGCACAGCTTAGATTAGCCCCATAGATCACCAGACACTTCGCCTCTCTTAAAATAAGAGGTAGTCTTGGAACTATGTTTAACACCAGTCAGAATAATAAGATGGTTGAAGTGTTATCAGGACCTGAGCGGCGTCGGCGTCGTACACCGCAGGAAAAAATTGCCATTATTCAGCAGACTATGGAACCCGGTATGACCGTGTCTCATGTCGCGCGCCTGCATGGCATCAATGCAAACCAGATATTCAAATGGCGCAAGCAATATGAAGACGGCTCGCTGACGGCTGTTGCATCGGGCGAGGAAGTGGTGCCGGCCTCCGAGCTCGCTGCCGCCAATAAGCAAATCCGCGAACTCCAGCGCCTTCTGGGCAAAAAGACGATGGAAGCCGAGATCCTTAAAGAGGCCGTGGAGTTCGGTCGGGCAAAAAAATGGATTGCGCATGCGCCCTTGTTGCCCGGGGACGACGACTAACCGACGTCTGCCGGAGTATTGGTGTGTCGCGTGCGCAACTGAGCATCCGGGTTCACCGGCCATCTGACTGGCAGGATCACAGACGGCAGCCCCGTTCTGACGATACCACCGTATTGTCCCGGATAAACATGGCGGTGGCTGACCTGCCGACGTATGGTTATCGCCGTGTGTGGGCACTGCTGCGACGGGAGTCAGAGCGGGACGGCCTGCCTGTGGTTAATGCGAAGCGGGTGTATCGCATTATGAGAACACATAATCTGCTTCTTGAACGTAAACCCGCTGATCCTTGCCGTAAGCGGGCCCATAAGGGGCGCGTAGCAGTAGCTGAAAGTAACCGGCGCTGGTGCTCAGATGGCTTTGAGTTCCGCTGTGATAATGGCGAAAAGCTGCGGGTGACCTTCGCGCAGGACTGCTGCGACAGGGAGATCATTGACTGGGCAGCGAGCACCGGAGGCTATGACAAAGAAACGGTGCAGGATGTCATGCTGGGTGCGGTGGAAAAACGCTTCGGAAGGCAGTTGCCAACAGAGTCGCTGGAGTGGCTGACGGATAACGGTTCAGCCTACAGGGCTCATGAAACGCGGGCGTTCGCCCGATTGCTGGGACTGGAGCCTTGCACGACAGCAGTGCGAAGCCCGGAAAGCAACGGCATAGCAGAAAGCTTCGTGAAGACGATAAAACGGGACTACATCAGCATCATGCCGAAACCGGACAGTCAGGCAGCGGTGATGAATCTGGCGGTGGCGTTCAGTCATTACAACGAACATCATCCGCATAGTGCACTGGGATATCGCTCACCGCGGGAATATATACGCAGGAAGTTATCGCAATCGTAAGAGAGCAAAAACGTCTGGATATATAGGGTCAAATCCACAGCTATTTAGTAATAGCGCTAATTTTTATGAGTTAATGGTATGACAATAATATTTTTTAGACATCATGTGGCACTTCACACGGAAATATTAGAAGAATCTCTAAATGACCCGCGCTACGATGTAGATCACATTTATCACAAGCTAATCAGGGTTAATATTTCCATGAATGATAAGGGTTGTCATTCGATATTGTGTACATTATCTCAATGCGCACAGGACATTTTAATATATGAGGAATACGAAGTGAGAGAACTTAATAAAGTAGAAACGAAGGAAGTAGCTGGTGCCCAATATAATGGCTACTGGGGTAATAATTCATGGGATAACAATGCGCATTCTAATTGGGCTAATCAATGGCATCAGGCTGGCATGGACGCCTGGAATAACAGGCAGCCCGGGCGTGGCTATCCATATCAGGGTTACAACTACTGGTAGTATTCCCATGACAGATTAAATATTTTTTTGTACCCCGGAGCACTACTTTGGGCTCCGGGAATAAAGGATGTGGTCAACAGAGATATCCCTGTTCAAATCGCAAGCTATAACAAACCACGGGATGTTATAATGGCCGCGAAAAGGAAAAGCCCGGGGGGCAGCGACAGTACGTAAAAAAGGCCGCTTTCGCGGCCTGATGGTCAGCTGAAAAATTAGTCAGTGACTTTCTTTTTCAGCTCGGTGGTGCCTTCTTTGGTCTTGTTCCAGCCTTTCTGCGTACCTTCTTTGGTGGCATCCCACCCTTTTTCAGTGCCCTGCTTAGTCTTATGCCAGGTCTTCTGCGTGCCTTCGCTCGCCTTGCTGCTCAGGTTGTCGCTCTTGCCTTCAGCGGCATGTTTGGACTTAAGCTTCAGCTCTTCACCCTGGTTCTGTGCCTGATGCAGCTTTTCTTTCGCGGTATCAGCGTTCTGATCGGCAGCGGCAACGGTATCATCAGTAGCGTGTGTGGTTGCGGCAAAAACAGGGGATGCCAGCAGAAGTGCAGAGAGTGCAATAATTGTTTTTTTCATAACTTCCTCATCAAACGTTATCGAGTTCAACAGTGTAGGAAAGGATGGCACGACCCGCCACCGGATGCCCTAGGATTAAACTGTAAATTTAAAAATGAGCCAATAATTAGCCGGAGCTGTATTAAGGCGTAAGCACAGAGTCACAGGGCTCATGGCAACTTTGGGCGTTGATGCAGTAGCCTTTCTGGCGGGGCAAAGTCATTCTTCATTTCGATGAAAAAACGCGCATCAGAAAACGGTTCGATAAAACTCGCGGTCTGGTCCGCGTCGCGATGTATTGCAGTGTTCTACAATCCGGTCTGGCGCAGGCCCCTCCCATGTGGAATCAGCCCGAAAGACTTTTAACAGACCCGTTATGAATTGACAAATTAGTCTGGGGATTTTGGATGCGATCATATTCTAGTTGCAAGGATTCGTAATATTCAGTGTCATCTTTATCCCCTGCTTTTTTAGCCTGAAATATTTTTAATTTCAGTGAAGTGTTAATAACATCTTCAAGTTGTATTGTTGCGTAAGAAAGCTTCTTTCCCTTGCGCTCATTTCCAGAAAATACCATCTGATCGCCATCTATGAAATGGAGGTTATCTTTAGCATCAATTAAAATATTACCTTTTACATCAATGTCGTACATGTATAATCCCCGAGACTTGAGTAGGTCGCGGGCACGGAAATAATTATCATCCTGTTCAATATTCAGCTCTTCACCCTTGATGAATTTTGATACTAAGACATCAACAACTTTACCTCTAAATAATCCCTTTCCCGGCCGGGAAAAATCCGGATCTTCATTAGCCTGGATTAAATATAAGCTTACACGATTGGGGTGGGCATTCTGATGTAAGTCTGAAGACCAGTCTACTGAGTGACCCTGGCTATTGACTGGATATTTAATAACAAAATCACCATATCGGAAACATGTACCATAAGATCCCGCACCAATTTTATCCAGACTATCAATGTTTATATTTTTCACTTCATCAACTATCGCGTCTATTGCTTTTGGCAACCTGACATTTTCATTGTTAGTAAGCATTTTTTTCACAATTACTGATGACGCTACTGCAGTTGTTGCTGCAGGATTATTTTCATTGTTAATCATTTCTGATAAAAATTCAGATCTTGCTATATTGATGTTACTATTTCTAATGTTTGTAATCGTGCCAGATGAATTTCTCTGGTCTGGGGTTGAGTTGGTATCATTAATTCTTTTTATCAAATTGGAATTGGAAGTTAACGTTTTGGAAGTAATGTAAGGCATGGGATTCACCGTCTAAAGAGTTATAAAGTCATCCCTGATATTCTATATCAAAAAATGAATCAATATGAGGCTGGGTTTAGGGAAAAAGCGATAAATGCAATAACCAATGGAATATAAGTGCACTAAGCCTTTGTCATTACATTTGTAGCTTTAAAGCTAAATGAATACCAGTGTTGGCAGGGAAAGGGCAGTGATAAACGAAGTGTATGCGGCTGGCAGTACTAAAAATCCCATCTCTTATCAGATCGAAGTGATTACTCACTTCAACCTCATAAACGGAGCAGATGGCAGTGACGCGGCGACAAAAACGTGTTGTTGAAGATTTACAGCCCTGAACGAGTACGCATAACCGTAAATTTATATTTTTTCGTCACTGATTTAAGTGTCTCGTTCTTTCATTGCCCGCTGACGCTCATAGTACTCATCTTCTGCTGAAATAATTTCATCCATCAGGGAGTCCATATCCACATTATGCGCCTCTTCAACAAATAAACCGGTTAGCGGTGTCTCTGGCGTTAATTTTCCATCTTCATACAGCATCCAGATTTCTTTCGCATAACGTGTTTGCAATAATTCCGGGGCGAACTGAGCGTAATAAGTAGTGATGTTGTCCACATCACGCATAAACATTGATTCAGCATGGTTGTTTGCCGCAGCGTCAACAGCCTGTGGCAGGTCGATAATCACCGGGCCCTGGTCATCCAGCAGCACGTTGAACTCCGATAAATCACCATGAACAATGCCTGCACACAGCATGCGCACGATATTGCGGATCATCGTATCAAAATCAGCAACGGCACTCTCCTGCGACAAAATCACATCGCTAAGGCGTGGCGCAACGCCGCCATCCACACCGGTCACCAGCTCCATCAACAACACGCCGTCAATACACATATAGGGCTGAGGTACGCGTACGCCTGCGTTGGCAAGGCGGAATAACGCATCGACCTCCGCCGTCTGCCAGGACTCCTCCTGCTGCTTGCGGCCGAATTTCGAACCCTTCTGCATGGCGCGGGTATTACGCGTGTTACGGACTTTACGTCCCTCCTGGTACTGCACGGCCTGCTTAAAGCTTCGCTGCGTGGCTTCTTTATAGACTTTGGCGCAGCGCACCTCTTCACCGCATAAAACGGTATAGACATCTGCTTCCTTACCGCTTTTCAGCCGCTGGAGCACATCGTCTATCAGGCCATCATCGACCAGAGGTTGGATTCTGTTTGGGATTTTCATGCGGCTTTATACCTTATTTCAGCCGCTTTTCGTATCAATAACACAGACGGCGATACGGGAAAAACTGGCAGAGTCTGAACAATGAGTGCAATTTTAACAAAAAAAATGGCTTTTGCCTTTATTCTTCAGCGAGGTAATTTAGCTAATTCCAGCTAAAACAGGGGATTAGGGTATAAAAAATTGATCCCGGGTGAAGGCGGCATTCGCCGTGGCCAAATTGCAGAGGCCAATCGGCCGATTGGGTGGCTGGAAAAGACCCATATTGCCCACATTAAGGAAGAAAAATGATTATCGCCGTCATACTGTGGTTGGCATGAAATGAGGGTATGAATCCCCCCCTGACGCCTCAGCTCGCGCATCCCTGCGCCCGGGGGGCTATCTGCATGGCTCCACCTGTCGCACTCAGTGGAACAGCTTTAGCATCGGCCTGGCCGGAACAGAGTTAGCTAAAACCACAGAACTAACACATTTACATAAACCAGCGCGTTATTTCATCGAGACGGTAAAGGAGGGTCTTTTTTAGACCCTCTGGTAACTATTTTGAATTATACCAATCAAAAAATTTAAAAACATAGTCGTAAAAAGATCTGGCGCCAATTATTATAAATATCCAGGATAGTAAATCCCAGGGGTGCGAAATCAGGCTGTTTCCACTAAGGTTGGTCTTACTGGAAATCAGGCCCAAAGTTAATATCCATAAGGCAGTTGTTACATTGTATCTTAGGCGTGGAGATCGAATGCGGGCACTCCTTTTTGATACAGTATCATCTTTATTTACCACGTACATTGCGCTCCATAATTAGGTCCGCCGTTTCTACCCCCGCCTTTGCTATTATTACCGTTGTATGGACTATTATTACAGGATCCCAGTCCGGCTGTAATTCCACCTAAGGTTGCCATCCCAATCACTCCTGCAGGGCCTGCAGCGATACCTGAAAAAGATCCGAGGATTGCACCAAGACAATATTATTTGCACAACTGTCAGGTGCTCCACCACGACTGTTAATCCTGTTTGGTCTGATACCTTCATAATTAGAGTTGGCATTAGCACCTGAAATCATGAGGCACTCATTCGATACCAATAGGTGGATAGTCATTACAATACTCCTTCATATGTTTTTGGTGAGCATCAATGCTCATCAAAAACATTACTTTCCCGAGGTTATTTTGTCAAAAAAATAATTGCGTATACTCTCCCAAAAAGACATTGTAAATCAGATGGATGAAAATACTTGTGGTTAAATTAATAAAACTAGAATTTATACTATTCGTTGTTAACTGATACGTTCAACACACGGGGAACCATCAGCATCATTGCGCTGCTAAACTGTTTCAAGGTGATTTTCCGGTCGCAATATATGCCATCAAACCGTGCTCAAGGAATGACAACGTGGAATCAAACATCGCGATATCAACATGCGCTCCCCGAGACTGCTTAGCTATTATCAGATCATTTCCCAGGGAAATGCGTTGAGGGCAGCGCGAGCCTCATCAAGAGCTGATATCCGGCACACATGTATCCAGCTCAGCCTGCTTCAGGGTAAAGGCAATCCGCTTAACGAACCCACTTTTATCAGGCTGATGCACTCACCGATGCAGCCCTAAACTAAGGAACAGACGATGCCGGTTCATCATCGGCCACCAGGAAAATACGCTTGATAAAGGACGGAGTAATCTGCTGGCTATTGCGCCGAATGCCTCGCTGATCCTGATTGAGCTTAGACGTGACCGTACGCCGCGTGAAGTGGTCGCTCAGGCGCTGGATGACGCTTCGTGGGTGGATGACCTAACCGTTGACCGTCTGTCACAGATTTATGAAAAATTTTCGGGCGGCGGCAACCTGGGGAAGCGTTTAAGCAACGTTTCAATACTGAACTGGAAGAAGATTCTATTAACCAGTCGCGTCAAATCATCATCGTGGCAGCAGAGCTGGATCCGTCGACTGAGCGCATCGTGGACTATCTGAGTAAGAATGGTATCTCTATTAACCTTCTGTTCTTTAAGGTGTTCCAGCACGGCGAAGAACAGTTCCTAAGCCGTGCCTGGCTTATTGACCCAGGCGAAACGCAAACCAACGCCGTCCAGGCCACTGCTGGGGCAAGTGCCAAAGCGAAGGAACCCTGGAACGGTGAGTTCTATGTCTCGTTTGGTGACCCAAACAGCCGTAACTGGGAAGAGGCCCGCCGCTATGGTTTCATTAGTGCAGGTGGTGGAAGCTGGTACAGCCAGACCTCAAAACAGCTTCAGCCTGGCGATCGTGTCTGGGCAAAAATCCCCGCTACGGGTTATGTAGGCGTTGGCATTGTGCAGAGCGGTGTTGAGCCTGCCAGTAGTTTTACTCTCAACACTGAAGACGGCGAAAAACTCGCGATAAACGTGCTTAAGCATGGTGAACTGTATCGTCAGAATGCCGATGATCCCGATAAGTCAGAGTATTTTGTCCCGGTTGAATGGCTTGAAACCCGCAGCGAACATGAAGCGGTGAATGAGGTTGGATTCTTTGGGGATCAAAATACCCTCTGCAAACCCACTACGCCAAAATGGCGACATACGGTTGAAAAATTGAGGCGTCATTTCAAAAGCTGGGATGCGGAGGTGTAACATCCCATCATAATTAAAATCCTGACATGGCCTTTTGGCCTATTCAATGTTGGATGAATTTTAGCGAGGGGCTGGCTTCACGACCTTACCTGAGACTCGAAAGGACATAAAAAGCCCGGAGGGCTGGCAGAATCTGAATTTTCACGTCAAATCTATGTTTTAAAATGGTTTTCGTGAATTCAACTTTAATTGGTATACCTAAGCGTATACCAATGCCGTTTTGTCTTGCCGCATTGACCGCCTGTTCTGGCGATAAAGAAAAGAGGCTGTAGATTGTTTTACCGGCTGCCGTCAGCCCTGGCTGGCGCAGGGTCAGCAGAAATATCAATGTATTTTCTCATTCCCATTGGACGGCTTACACCGCGAGGATCGGAAAAGGGCAGTTTAAACGTGGGAGATGCCGATACTTTTGCTGTCCAAGTGGTATCACCAATAAAGCTGAAGCTTGCGGAGTGGGGTGAAACCTTTAAATTCTCAAAGTAGCCTGAAGTATAAGCGCCTCCGATAGTCAATTCCTCTAATACGCCCTGAGAAAGATCCAGCAGCAGGAGCGTCAGCATCTCTTCAAAGATCACGTCATTCGTTACGAATAACAGATAGCGACGTGAATCAATTTTTATCGCAGCTTCAAGTACTTTTCCTGGGATGATAATCCCTGTCGGGTTGCCGCCAGTCAGAACTTCAGAACGAGCCTGAGTGGTATCTGTTGCTTCACTGACTTCCGATAGCGATAGTGTAGTGACTTCTTCCATCTTCATTTCCACCAGTTGCCCATTTCCCATGCGGCTAAAGCACCGCCAGCAAATCCGCCCAATAACACGCATACAGGCGCACCAGGCCCACACATCAGCCCAGCAATAGCATCGCCAGCCCAGCCGCCTGCAATACCTGCTCCGTTAATAGCAACCTGCCTACCGGTACCGGTTTCAGAAGCTTTATTGTCTGCCGTGTATATTTCATACACTGATACCCCGATAGAGAGAACTATAAAGCCCTTAGCAGCACGAGATAATTCCATCATTCTCAGGTTAACCTGAGGGTTTGATTTACCCGCTGACTCTACAATCCCGGCATAAACCTGATTTTTTAATTCTTTCTGCCATGGCTCTACAAAGTGGCGTACTCCGGGTACGTACCATATCCATTATCAGATTTCTGATTTCCTGAGCCTCCATTGCTGCTTCTTCCCAGCTAATAATGCCAATATTTGCTTTAGCTCTGAGATCCGCGGCCATTTCTTTAATGCGTTTAGAGTACTCAAGGCGAAGCCGGGGATTGAATGAAAGTCTCGCCGCTGCCGCAGATATATCGCCTTGTTGGGCATTTATAGCACTTTCAAATTTCGCTTTCCCGTGTGAGTCCAGCGCACTAAGCAAAGCTATATCCATTTCAAGTCCTTTTAAGGCGAGCAGGGATCCCAATATAACAAGCATGCTGATGAAAATCGAAATATCCTCTTTGAAGAATCTGATGTAAGAACTTTCAGTCGCTCCTTTGCTTATCCTTTTAACGAGCCATTTACGGAAATGCATTTATCTTTTGAATGTGTAGGCGGTGGCCGCGCTGCCTGGCCAGGCGCGGCTATTTAGAGATGTAATGGACCTTATGAATTAGAGATGTAATGGACCTTATGAAACAGTTGGGCTTATGAGGTCCACTGCTATAATCACGGTAAAAGCAGGCCAAAAAAAGCGAAAAAGACAAGACACGCCGTCGCCGTAAGCCATAAAAAAGTAAAGAGCCTCATCCATGAATGAATTTTTAACCGATTATCATCAAAAAAAGAATAAGCAGGATTACTGTGATCTAAAAAATACATTTTCTTTTTCTGGCTTAATTTTATAAAGAATCGAATTATCGGGAACGCTCCAAAAAAACCGACCATATGGTAGAAAGAATATGGGGCAGGGAAGTCGTATTTATTCGTATAGGATGAGACTAACTTATAATAATCCTGTCTTTTTACTACATAGATCAAAAACGAAAGGAATATTAAACCACTGCCTGCCAGTCCAAAAAATAACGCTGCATGTGCTAATATTTGATTATTTATCATAATATTCTATTACTTTATTGATGATTGTTTCTGCGCCCGTGCTTCCCATATACCCACCAATCACAGAACCTACGGCTGCGCATGCAACACCTCCTACTCCGACAGTGGCTATACCTATACCTGTACATACACCCATCATAGCTGCACCGCCATAAACCCCACCGGTCACACCTCCAGCAGTACTAATGGCAAACTTTGAGTATTCACGAAAAGCAATCTTTTCACATTCACCTTCGCGCCCTTTGGTGCAGGCATCCACTACATCATTAGTCGTTCCGGCAAAAGCGAATCCAATGCCAATATATCCCCCGTACTTAAGGAAACGGGCGGCCTTAGCGGCATTTCCGACATAGGTTGAATAACCCGGTATGCCAGTAACACCCGCCGTTGACCATTCATGAACAATAGAACGACTGGAGAGATTTAATGCCCTTCGCATATCTTCATAGGGTCTGAATTTCACAGAATAGCGGGCAAGGGATTTGACCAGCGGCTTGTTAACGAGTTCTTTTAACTGATTCAATAGCAGGTTGCGCTCTACAAAAAACTGTTGACTGATGAGCGTGCCCTGGGTGCGATACTGGTTCTGATAGCTGGCTTCGATTTTCTTGAGTGTCTGTTCAATGGCAGAAAAGTATTTTTCGCCCACGTCCCCTGCCATACCGAATATTTTATCACCAGCACTGGTAAGTCCAGCAATCATGCCATAGTGCTTGTGAAGAAAGCCTGCATCCTCTGTACTGACACCGATAAAGGCATTATTGGTACTTTGTTTTGCCTGCCTGAGTTTGTACAGCATCTGCGTAGTGATCGGCGCAGCCGCATCCGGGTCTGCAACGATCAATATCTGACCCGGCTTTAGCCACTGTGTATCTGCATTGAGTTTCATAAACAGGCTGGCCGCAGGGGAGCGGGTATCCCTGAACAGCTCCCGAGCTTGAAAAGCAAGGTTTCCGGGACGTTCTACAACACAGTAACCGGGGGCAATTTGACGTGCCATGCATCCATTCTCCGTATGTGTCTAAATATGGCGTCAGCTGGACATGATGCCCAACTGCTAAAGGTAAGCGCATGGCTATAGTAAATAATTCAACTGCGTTAAGCAAAAAAGTGCTGTACCCAGCAAAGAGCAGTGTAGTTCCCGAAGTTTTTATACCACTACCAGTTATGATCTACGGCCAGCTTTGGCCTCGCGTAAATGAAATGGGCATCCCACCCAGTGAAATGTGCGGGCAATCTTCGTTAAATTCACTATGCCATTAATCGGTTAAGATCCGGAATTCTTACAATGATCGGAACAAATGCATATCCAGTATTTCTCTTCGCAGCGTATTATCCAAACCGCCCGATCAAGCCTTACTGCAAAAGCCCGGCGCATGCCAAATCAAGCCGCTTGAGCCTACCCGCGTAATGTGGACAGGCTCCTAAGCGAGGTTCTGGTTTTCAAACTGTTCCGTACTGAGTCCACCACTGACACTGTGGCGTGGCTAGCGATTGTAATCGCACTCTGAATTAAATACCGCCGTGCGCATCATTTATCAACGGGTAAATCATTCTCCGTGAATGCATGCCACTTTCAGCGAGTGAAAGAAGCTTTGCACACAGGCATTGTCGTAACAGTTGCCTCTTGCGCTTATGCTACCCCGCAGATTATGCCGTTTCAGTAGCGCCTGATAATCCTCTGGGCAGTAATGTCCAACCCGGTCTGTATGAACAATGGCATTTTCCGGACGTTTTCGTTGCCACAACGCCATCTGTAGTCCCTCACAGGCCAGTTGTGCCGTCATGCGCGATGACATTGACCAGCCGATAACGGCACGAGACCCGTAATATTTGGCACATGGCTTTGATACTGAATTCAACCTGGTGATTGTCAATGAAGACATATTTCATTTCAGGCGCTTCGCGAATTATATCGCGGCCTTTAGGAGGATGGCCAACTCCCCGGCGTTTTCCGCCAGTTGCCGTTTAAGCCTGGCAATTATCTCTGGATTCAGACGGATCATTTCGTAAGGGTTGCAGATACAAAAAAGCCCGCAGGGCTTACGCCTTGCGGGCTTTCAGGACTTCATCGAATGGGCTGGCGGAATCTGAATTTTTTCGGCAATTTTATGTTTTTAGATGATTTCCTTGAATTCAGATTTTATTGGTATACCTAAGCGTATACCAATGCCTGTTTATGAAGCTCTCAATGGTCACCATACCTATTGATGCTTTCAAGGAAATACATCAGGAAACTCTTAGCGTAATCCGGTGAGATATCTTTCCAGCGCTCAGCAAATTCTGCTTCTATCTCTTCATCTGAAAGCTGTAGAAAGTCAGTAATCTCTTTGCGCAAATCTCTTCGTTCTTCTGGCGAAGCTTCGTCAACGACTACATCAATGGCACCGTCCATCGTATCCGCGCCAGTTATGTAGTCGAAGTCCTGGTTGAGTGTACCTACAAGACATAGATCCAAATTTGGGGCAAGAGGGGCACGGCTCATATGCATCTCACTTATCTGGGAAGGAAGTAATTATGTAATAGGGTTTATTGTTATAAGTCTGATACTTAAGCGCAACCCTGATTTTAGTTGCTTTATAAGCAATATCGGTGCCTTTCTGAACAACATAGCCAACCGGTTTCCCCATATCATAGGTAATGGTTAAATTATGTCTCGGGGTACTTGCAGCCCATACCTTTATCCATTCACGGTTATTATGTAATGCTTTTGAGATGGCTGTTTCGGCAATATCCAGCGATGAGAACGAACCAGACAGATCCAGCACTCCATTTGATTTGATAATTCGTTCGTGGAGCTCCTGCTGTGACTTACCAACATGCTTTAGGATCGTATGGCCGCCGGGTTTTAATCCTGTAACAGATTCATGCTCAATTAATTTAATTCGTCCGATACGGACGGCAGCAACCCTTGCAGCTCCCAGCCCCAGTGAAAGAGCAATAGGCACGGCCACATCAACGGTCAAACCTACTTTCCATGCATTTTCATCATCGGCACCAAACTGTTTAGCCATCTCTACAGATGCACGATAGGTAGCGCTGCGCACATTTTTACCGGACAAAACCTGATCGGCAGCGGTATTAATGCTGTCCATGCTGTGTGCGCCAACAATTACACAGGCTGCTTTTGTCAGCCCGGTAGGCTCAGGTGCAATGCAAAGCGCAGTTGCTCCCGCCAGCTCAAGCGTTCCCATGACAAGGCCAAGGCCGCCATATAAACGATTACTGAGGGTCTCCCCCTCAGTCACAGATTTGTCAGACAGCACAGCAGCAAGCTGAACCGGGGATATCACGATTTTTATGCCATCATCCATAATGAAACCTCATATAAATAGTAGATACGCGGCCAGATTGTATCCGTATTTCAGGTTTTAGCTCCACTGACAGCTAAAAAAAAGATTTTGTGGAAAAGTGTTCACCCTGTTCACCTTTCAATTTTATTATTTATATTCATATGGTTAAGTGGTGATCACTTAAGCCGCTACTCTTCACCCGGGGTGAACACTGTTCACCTTCAGGCATAAAAAAACCGGCCGGGGCCGGTTTGGTGTTTATCGTCTGGCTTATGCATCACAGCGCGGCAGCCAGTCGGCCTCGCAGTCTTCGCTCAGTTCCAGGCTGGTCTGAATTCCGTTCTTCGTTTTGCGCTTCAGCAGCTCTATCTCGTACTCCTTCAGTGTCTGCGGCACCGCCTGGCCGAACGCCGTCAGGCTCATCGGGTGTTGATGCCCTCTGGCCTCCATAAACGACAGGTAGGCGTGATAGAGATAACGGCGCGGGATCATCGGGCGAATATTGGCATTACCGATAAACAGGCCGGTTGGCGTGCTCAGCGGCGTCAGGTAGCCGCAGAAGTCGACCAGCGGGTCGGCGCTGCGCTTGATTTCCAGCGCCTCCTCCGACGACTGCTGCGCCTGCAACAGCTCGCGGGCGTCGTCAGGTCGGGTGAAGCGCTGCATCAGGTGGCGTACGATAACCGCCAGCTCACCGGCAATCTTTTCCAGCAGATGCGGGTCACGTTCGTTGGCCGGTATCACGTCCGGGAACGGCAGGATGACCCGGCGACGCGACACGCCGCCGCTGCGGTCGCTGAAGCGCATCGGGTTGTTGTTCATCGCCAGTATTACCGCCGGGATGTGGGTTGAATAGGCGTCACGGTACTTCGGGTCAATCGCCACGGCGTCGCCGCCGGTGTTCGCCTTGATGCCCGCGCCGTCGCCGCTCCACTTCTCCTGGTCGGGCAGGATAATTAATGAGTAGCCGACCACGCTTGCACGTTCCCGTGACGACTCCAGCGTGTCGATGGTCGCGGCCGTGGTGTTGTCTTCTCCGGCCAGCAGACGGGCAATGGACGCCATCACGCTTTTCCCGCTACCGCCGTGGCCGGTGACCTCAAGGAACAGCTGCCAGTCATAGCGGTTTGCCAGCACCATATTTAGCAACCTGGGCGGGGCGATTACCGTGCCATGCAGTACAATCCTGCGCGAATTGCTATCCGTCACTGGCATACATTTTATCGTATACCAATTACCGCCGGGTTTAGCTGAATCGCGAGGGATGATGACAGGCACAAAAAAGCCCGCAGGGCTTACGCCTTGCGGGCTTTCAGGACTTCATCGAATGGGTCTGGTAACCAATCGACCAAGAATTTGGTGGAGCTGGCGGGAGTTGAACCCGCGTCCAGAATTACTACACCGTCGGCACTACATGCTTAGTCCAGTCTTTACATTCGCCGGTTAGCTGCGAACGGACACGCTACTAACAAACTAGCCTGATTGGATTTAATGCTTCAGCCCCAGGCAGGACATCCACACGATCTCTTTTGGGTTTGACCTCTCTTGATCCCCGTCCTAAGAGCGGAGGCTAGGGAGAGAGGGCTCTGAGCAGGTTATTAAGCTGCTAGTGCGTAGTTTTCGTCGTTTGCAACTATTTTTTTGCGGCTTTTAACGAGGCAAACCGCCCCTCGGCATGCTCCTAGGGCTTCGCAAATCCTGTCGAATCCAGAATCAGCCCCAAGTACTGTTTAGCAGTATAACAGAAAACGCCTGCCAGGCAAAGGCTTAGCGGTTAGCGTGTTTCATGATACGTGCTTTGTCGGTTTTCCATTCGCGATCTTTAATATCGTCGCGCTTGTCGTGCTCTCGCTTACCTTTGGCTACGCCGATTTTCAGTTTGGCCCAGGCATTTTTCCAGTAGAGTGACAGCGCCACGATGGTATAGCCATCGCGGTTGGCTCTCTCGAACAGGGTCGCCAGCTCGCGCTCTTTCAACAGTAGCTTACGGGTGCGGGTAGGATCGCAGACCACGTGCGAAGAGGCACCAATCAGTGCCTGGAAGGTGGCACCGAACAGGTAGGCTTCTCCATCGCGCAGCATAATGTAGCTTTCGCTGATATTGGCCTTACCGGCACGGAGTGATTTAACTTCCCATCCCTGTAGCGAAAGCCCTGCTTCGAACTCATCCTCAATGGAGTATTCATGGCGGGCCCGCTTGTTCATGGCAATGGTAGCAGAACCGGGTTTATGTGCTTTTTTCTTTGTCATAGTGCTACTTAGTGTACATGAAGCGGTTAATGATGGCATCCCCTGTAACAACAGGCGCGGAGAAAAGCGCTATTTTAGCAGAACGCTGGCGGCTGAGAATTTTTGTTTGATCCCCGGCGATGGTATTATTCAATTGTTGAAGATTAACAGGAAACGTTATGTCCCAGATTAGTCGTTCCGCGCTGGTCCCCTTCAGTGCTGAGCAAATGTTCCGGCTGGTAAACGATGTTGATGCCTATCCGGAATTTCTACCAGGCTGTACCGGCAGTCGCGTACTCGATACCAGTCAACAGCAGATGACGGCATCGGTGGACGTTTCCAAGGCCGGGATCAGTAAAACCTTTGTCACGCGCAACACGCTAACAGAGAACCAGAGCATTCATATGCAGCTGGTCGACGGCCCGTTTCGCAAGCTTACCGGCGGCTGGCAGTTTACTTCGCTCAGCGAAGATGCCTGTAAAGTGGAGCTGAATCTGGAGTTTGAATTCTCCAATATGCTGGTAGAGATGGCATTTGGTCGGATATTTAAAGAGCTGGCCAGCAGCATGGTGCAGGCGTTTACCAAACGCGCAAAAGAGGTCTACAGTGGCTGATATCCTGGTTGAAGTGGTTTACGCGCTGCCCGATAAGCAATATCTCTACCAGGTAAGCGTAGAGGAGGGTAGCACCGTGGAGCAGGCCATTCGCGCCTCTGGCATTCTTGAGGTGCGCAGCGATATCGATCCCGCCAGCAACAAACTGGGGATTTACAGCCGCCCGGTCAAACCGGGTGACGAAGTTCACCCGGGCGATCGCGTCGAAATTTATCGTCCGCTGCTGGCGGACCCGAAAGAGCTGCGCCGTCAGCGGGCAGAGCGGGCAGCAAAAAAATAAGGCGCTATAAGCGCCTTACTATTTCTGCCGGGATGTCATGCCGTGAAGGGTATCTCAACGGCAATCACGATCAGGCTTTTTTGCCAGACAGCGTCGGTTTGTTATCAATGTTCGTCAGCGTGCCGTTGGCATCAAAGGTCAGCGTCAGCGTCTGCTGAGTGACCGGCTGATGACCCGGCTCCTGACGGAACACGTAGTACCAGACGTTGCTGCCAAACGGATCGTGCATCATCGGCGTGCCCAGCGTGTAAGCTACCTGCTGTTGCGTCATGCCAGTGTGAATTTTCGAAACGTCATTCGCAACCAGGTAGTTACCCTGGTTGATATCTGGCCGGTAAACCACTCGTTCCAGAGTGGAGCATCCAGCAGTCATCATCAGAAGAACCACCGCCGCAGCAGTCAGCGTTTTACAGCGCATAAGTATCTTTATTCCTTTTCGGGCCAACACCTTGGGCATCTGGCTATTTTATTTGCCTGTCCGCATCCGACCGTCTTTGCCGCACCTGTTCATCATACTCATGTAGAGGAAGCGCGGCTGACCGGATGCAGCCTGGCTGTAACAATAACGCCAGATGTCCCGTGCATCAATCACCAGCATCTGGCCGTATCGGTTTATCACTACGATTACAGCGTAAGAAGCCGATGATAATAAACCTTTTCGCAGTTTAAAACCTCTGCGAACCAGGGGTATGACCACAGCGGCGAAAAAAAGTGCAACAATCAGGCTGCTAAAAGCTCTTTTGCGTTAGCCAGCGTGTTCCGGGTCACTTCGCTTCCGCCCAGCAAACGCGCCAGCTCCTGCAGACGCGCGCGCTTGTCCAGCGGCTGCATATGCGTTTCGGTCATTGCACCATCGGTCTCTTTGCTGACGTAGAAATGCTGATTGCCACAGCCCGCCACCTGCGGCAGGTGGGTCACGCACATAACCTGCGTTGATTCACCCAGCTGACGCAGCATTTTACCGACTACCGCCGCGGTAGGGCCGCTGATACCCACGTCCACCTCATCGAAGATGAGCGCCGGTGTATCCATCTTACGGGCAGTGATCACCTGAATCGCCAGCGCAATGCGTGAAAGCTCACCGCCAGAGGCCACTTTGGACAGCGGCTGTAGCGGCTGACCCGGGTTCGTGGTAACGCGGAAATCAACGCGATCCGCGCCTTCTGCCGTCAGATGCTCCGCCGTAAACAGAACCTCGATGCTAAGCTGGCCGTGGGGCATGGATAAAGCATGCATGCTCTCACTGATAAGGTCGCTAAGCTCCTGAGCGAAGTGCGCCCGGCGAAGGTGCAGGCGCTCTGCGCAGGCCATCGCGGCCTGATGATGGACGGTGACCGCCTGCACCAGCTCCGCCTGATCGCTCTCCTGCTGATCCAGCAGGGTTTGTTCTTCGAGCAGCTGCTGATGAAACGCGGCCAGCTCTTCGGGCGCGATATGATGTTTGCGCGCCAGCGCGATCTGACGCGACAGGCGCTGCTCAAGCTCTTGCAGGCGGTTAGGATCCAGGTCCAGCCTTTCGCAGTAGTGGCGGAGTTCATCACTGGCTTCGCTGATTTGGATGGCGGCCTCGTCCAGCAGATTGGCTACGCCGCTCAGCCTGTCATCCATACCGATCAGTTCGCCGATCAGCTGCTGGGCGGTATAAAGCTGGTTTTGCAGCGTGGTACTTTCGCCATCGGCCAGCAGCATCAGAGCCTGCTGACCGGTGGAGATCAGTTGCCCGCTGTTCGCCAGGCGTTTGTACTCTTCGTCAATATTTTCATATTCACCGGCAACGGGGGCAAATTCATTCAGCTCTTTTAGCTGGTACTGTAACAGTTCACGGCGCGACTCCCGCTCCTGCGAAAGCTGCTGATGATGCGCCAGCGTACGGCAGCTTTGATGCCACTGGCGATAGCTGTTGCGCATCTCCTGCATCAGCCCGTTTTCGCCGCTGTAGGCGTCCAGCAGGGTCTTCTGATGATCGGGTTTTAACAAAAGCTGATGAGCATGCTGTCCGTGGATCTGAATCAGATGCTGGCCCAGATCGCGTAGCTGTGAGAGGGGAACGGCGGTGCCGTTGATAAAGCCGCGTGAGCGGCCATCGCTGCTGATAACCCGGCGCAGCAGGCACTCGCTCCCTTCGTCCAGCTGGTTTTCAGCCAGCCAGCGCAGGGCAGAGGGGGTATCCTTCAGCGAAAAGCGGGCGCAGATGTCGGCCCGCGTGGCACCCTGACGCACCATATCTGCTTCAGCCCGGCCGCCGAGGCAAAGACCCAGCGCATCAATGGCGATGGATTTACCTGCACCGGTCTCGCCGGTGATAGCGGTCATACCGCGCTGAAAATCGATTTCCAGTTCACGAACAATCGCAAAGTTACTGATGGTCAGTTGTGCCAGCATAGTTAGCGTTCCTGTATGAAAACACAGATATGGTTTTTCATACAGTATATACTGGTTTTTTAACCAGTAAAGAGCTGACGTCGGTTTTTAAAACAATTTTTTTGACCAGGCCAGCTTGGAACTCAGCGTATTGAAATAATTATAGTTTTGAGGGTGAATCAGATTGAGGTGGTCCTCATTTCTGCGGATCAGCACATCCTCGCCCTCCTGAATTGGCAGCGCAATCTGGCTGTCACAGCTGACTTCAAGATCGCTTCGACGATCCGAAAAGCGCAGGCGGATGGTGCTGCTGCTGTTAATCACCAGCGGGCGCGCAGAGAGCGTGTGCGGGAACATCGGTACAATCGCGATGGCATCCAGCGACGGCGTTAGAATCGGCCCACCGGCGGAAAGCGAATAAGCGGTAGACCCGGTAGGCGTGGAGATTATCAGGCCGTCAGAACGTTGCGAAAACGCGAAGGTCTCGTCGATGTACACTTCAAACTCAATCATATGGGCGACCTTGCCGGGGTGCAGCACCACTTCGTTGATCGCCGTACCAATGCGCGGTTCGCGCCCCTGTCGACACACCTGAGCTTCCAGCAGAAAGCGGCTTTCGGTGATGTAGTTGCCCTCCAGCACATCGGCCAGCTGTTGCTGGGCGTTGTCCGGGTCGAGGTCGGTCAAAAAACCCAGATTACCGCGGTTAATGCCGATCACTTTGATATCGTAGCGGGCAAGGACGCGCGCGGCACCCAGCATATTTCCATCGCCGCCCACCACGACCGCCAGGTCGGCATTCTGACCGATCTCCGCCATCGTCCCCGTTTGCACATTCGCCAGATTCAGCTCGCGGGCAATTTGCTCCTCAATAATCACCGCATAGCCTTTTGCCGTCAGCCAGCGATAGAGCATTTCATGCGTGGTTAGCGCGGTAGGATGGCGCGGATGGCCGACAATACCAATGCAGTGGAAAGGGGTGTTCATGATGCTGGCGTTCCTCATGAGGTAAACTACCTCAGACAATGTGACGGGTTCCCTTGAAACCGCAATTCTGATCCCCATAATAAGCGAACCAGCGAGAAGAATGTGCATAAACGCGGAGAAATTCATGAGTAGTAAAGAACAGAACACATCAAACGAGCAAGTCTCAGACGAAATTGAGATGGAGCAGGCACCACAGCAGGAAGACGGGGCGGCAGAAGGCGTGGATCCCCGTGATGAACGCATTGCCGAACTGGAAGCCCAGCTGGCGCAGGCCCAGGGCGGCGTTCGCGAGGCTCAGGTTCGCGCGCAGGCAGAGATTGAGAATATCCGTCGCCGCGTAGAGCTGGACGTCGAAAAAGCGCATAAATTTGCGCTTGAGAAATTTGCCAACGAGCTACTTCCGGTTATCGACAGCCTTGAACGTGCACTGGAAGTCTCCGACAAAGAGAATCCTGAACTGACTGCGATGGTTGAAGGGATCGATCTGACGCTGAAGTCTCTGCTGGGTGCCGTACGTAAGTTCGGCGTGGAAGTGGTAGGCGAAGTTAACGTGCCGTTCAATCCTGAAATCCATCAGGCGATGTCGATGATTGAATCGGAAGAAGTGGCGCCTAACCACGTGCTGATGGTGATGCAGCGTGGCTACACGCTGAATGGTCGTCTGCTACGACCGGCAATGGTTGCGGTGGCAAAAGCCAAAGCGTAACCCCTGCGAAAAAGCCCTCCGAGGGAGCGTGTCGGTCTGATCCGTCCGCGCTTCCTTCAGGGGGCTTTTTTTATCTGCCTATTCCGGCAGATGCGGCGTCCAGTCGATGGGACTTTCGCCGTGCTGTTCCAGCCACTGGTTGGCTTTAGAAAAATGCCCGCTGCCAAAGAATCCCCGGTGCGCGGAGAGGGGGGAGGGGTGTGGCGCCTGCAGCACGTGGTGACGCTGCCGATCAATAATGCTGCCTTTCTTCTGCGCGTGCGATCCCCAAAGCAAAAATACCACGTCCTGGCGATGCGCATTAATCAGAGATATCACCTTATCGGTAAAGGTTTCCCAGCCAAAGCGGGCGTGAGAGTGCGCCTGACCTGCCTCCACGGTTAACACGGTATTGAGCAGCAGAACCCCCTGACGCGCCCAGCTTTCGAGAAAACCGTGACCGGGACGCTCAAAGCCAGGGATATCCGTGACCAGCTCTTTATACATATTCACCAGCGAAGGCGGGACCGCCACGCCGGGCAGCACGGAAAAGGCCAGTCCATGAGCCTGATTAGGGCCGTGATAAGGGTCCTGCCCAAGGATCACCACCTTAACATCGCCCAGTTCCGTCAGGCGAAAAGCGTTAAATACGTCTTTTTGCGGAGGGTAAACCACCTTCCCCGCTGCGCGTTCACTGGCGACCTTACGCAGCGTCTCAATGAAATAGGGCTGCTCTTTTTCCTGCGACAGTACGTCGTGCCAGGTCAGTTCATTGACCATTTCTCGCCTCCTTTAGTGTCTCTGGCGTCTAGCTTAGCGCGTATCCGCACCGCGGCAAAATTAAAATATTTTTGATAATTTACAAAAAAATATTAAATACCGCCGGAGGGAAAGTTGCGATAAATCATTAGGTTGAGCGTAAGCAGGCATCTCAGCTACCGGCTTTATTGATATTGGTCAACATTACGCCGACAGGAGACTGATATACAGAATGATGGAAGCTGAAATTACTCCTTTAACAACGCGCTGGTGTCTGTCAGCGCCGCACTGCCTGGGAGGCAAATCATGATTACTGGAATTCAGATCACCAAAGCAAGCAACGCCACGCTGGTTAACTCATTCTGGCTGCTGGACAGCGACAAAGATGAAGCGCGCTGCGTCTGCGCCAAAGCGGGCTACAGCGAAGACCAAATTGTCCCGGTCACCGACCTGGGTAAAATTGAGTACCGTGAAATCCCGCTTGAAGTTAAGCCTGAAGTCCGCGTAGAGGGCGGTCAGCATCTGAACGTTAACGTTCTTCGCCGTGAAACGCTGGAAGATGCGGTGAAGCATCCTGAAAAGTATCCGCAGCTTACGATTCGTGTATCAGGATACGCCGTTCGCTTTAACTCGCTGACGCCTGAGCAGCAGCGTGATGTAATTACCCGTACCTTTACTGAAAGTCTGTAACCTCTTTGTAACGGGTAATAAAAAACCGCCTCAGTGAGGCGGTTTTCTTTTTTGCGCTTTATTCTGCGCTGTCGCCATTCACCGTACTGCCTGGCTTACGACGCTTATCCATTTTTTTCGCATCGCGATGGCATTTTTTCACCCGCAGCTTCGTCTCTCCAGCTTATTAAATCAGAAAAACGTCCCCACATATTGAAATTGGATTTTCTACGAAAAAAAACTGAGAGCTACTTAACAAAAAAAACACCTTAAAAAGGCTATAAGTTTAATTAATTATTAACTTAAATCTGAAAAGGATTTTTAAATGAGAGAGTTAGCCTGTAATGAAATTTTTTCTGTGGTGGGTGCTAAAGGAGGGAACCTGAATGAAATGATTCAGATGGAAATAGCCAGATATGAACTTGCAAAGTTTTATGGTTGTTGGGCAATCGGCGCTATTGCCGGTGGTTCTGTAGCCGGGTTTGCATACGGTGTGACATGCGGGTGGTAAAATGGGGTTATTAAAACCCTTCCTGTGGTCAGTTTTATTTTGGCTGATAGGCATGCATGGCGTTTATACGAACAGGCCAACTCATTTATTTGCTAAAGCAATAGTGGTTGCTGTAATAGCAGTATTGTTTAGCTATGTTTTGTACAGGCTTTATAATCGAAAATAATTATAGCCCGCTGAAGGGCGGGTAAAGTTATCTTCGTTGGTTTTTATAAATCAAACCCGCTTTTAAACTTCTTTCATTATTGCGAGAGATATAGATGAGCCTGGCATTCTCGGAAATGCTTTAAATGTTCTGATGCAGTATCAGACGCGAGTGGAATAAGCAGGTCTGAAGCAAATAATGTCACTAAAAAGGCACTGTTTAAATAATGCAGTGATAAAAAGTTTCTAATGACAGAGCGTCTTTACCTTGAAGAGTACAAAAGTATCAGTGAGTTGCACATCGTAATCCCTGAACACGTCTCACCATTATGAAAATTCTGATACAAACTAAAGAGCCTGAGTCCGGTAGAGTACCGAACCCAGGCACTGATGGCCGCATGATAAACCGTTCAACCTTATGAAGTCAGTCTTCAGTGAGGCGGTTTTCTTTGCGTTTTATTCAGCGCTGTCGCCATTCACCGTACCGCTTGGCTTACGACGCTTACCAATATTTTTCGCATCGCGATGGCGTTTTTTCACCCGCGGCTTCGTCTCTTCGCTCTCTTTTTTCTCTTTGCGTTTCGCCATCACCTTCTTCGACGGCTTACCGCTGAGTTTCTCGCTCGGCGGTCGGGTCGTTGGGCGGAGTTCATCAATGGTTCGCGCTTTCAGCGGTTCGTTAATGTAACGGCTGACCTTCCCGAGCAGGAGATTGTCATGTGCCTCAACCAGCGAGATCGCTGTGCCTTTCTTACCTGCGCGGCCCGTGCGGCCAATACGGTGCAGATAGATGTCAGCGGTACGCGGCATATCGAAGTTAAATACGTGGCTGACATCGTCAATATCAATGCCGCGAGCAGCGATGTCCGTCGCCACCATGACGTTAACGCGCCCGTCCACGACGCGTTTGATCGCTTCGTTACGTTTGTACTGCTCAAGCTCACCCTCAAGGTAGCTGGTATTGATACCGGCTTCGCGCAGCCAGCCACACAGCTCGTGCACGCGCTCGCGCTTGCGCACAAAGACCACCGAGCGGGTAACGTCGGTCTGCTTAAGCAGGTGGATCAGCAGCGCCGTTTTGTGCTTGATATCATCGGCACGGTAGTACCACTGCAGAATTTTCTTACGTTCGCGACGGGCGGGATCGGCTTCAATCTCTACCGGCTCGTTAAGCAGGCGGTCGGAGAAGTCCTTGATCGCATCGCCTTCCAGCGTGGCAGAAAAAAGCAGGGTGTGCTTGCGCCAGCGGGTTTCGGCAGAAATGGTTTCGATATCCTGCGCAAAGCCCATATCCAGCATGCGGTCGGCTTCGTCGAGGATCAGCGTTTCCACCGCACGGCAGTCAAAGTTTTCTTCTTTGATGTATTGCAGCAGGCGACCGGTGGTAGCAACCACCACGTCCTGGTTTTCGCTGAACACTTCGGCATGGTTCATATAGGCCACGCCGCCGGTGATGGTGGCAATATCCAGGTGGGTATATTTAGCCAGCTCGCGGGCCTGATCGGCCACCTGCATCGCCAGCTCGCGCGTTGGCGTCACCACCAGAATACGCGGGGGACCGGATTGCTTGCGGGGAAAATCGAGCAAATGCTGTAGAGCAGGCAGCAAATATGCCGCTGTTTTGCCTGTACCTGTTGGTGCCGAACCCAGAACGTCGCGACCCTCCAGTGCAGGCGGGATCGCAGCGGCCTGGATAGCCGTAGGGCGCGTAAAGCCCTTGTCCTGCAAGGCTCTCAGCAGGCTTTCATCAAGTTCGAGTTCGGAAAAAGTGGTTACAGTCATGTTCTACCTCAGTTTGGGGCGCTGATTATAGACAGATTGGCCGCGATCTTCATCTGTTTGTGTGGCCTTTATGACTTTTCCTTACATCTGCTTTGTCCTATGCTAGCGCCGTTTCCACTTCAGGTCAGTCAAATGTCTCAGCATAAAGCGGTTTTGCGCGCCAATGGATTTACCTTTAAACAATTTTTCGTCGCTCACTATCGTTGCGCCATGAAAGTGGGCACGGATGGCGTGCTTCTGGGCGCCTGGGCCCCGGTTGCAGGCGCCCAGAGGGTACTGGATATCGGTACCGGCAGCGGCCTGATCGCGCTGATGCTGGCACAGCGAACCGGGCAGGAGACGATTATCGATGCGGTTGAACTGGACGAGCAGGCCGCCGGGCAGGCGCAGGAAAATGCGCAGGCCTCACCCTGGGCCGATCGCATTCATATCTGGCAGGATGATATCCGGCGGTGGGCGCAGGAGTGCGAGCATCGCTACAGTCTGATTGTCAGCAATCCACCCTATTTTGTGCCCGGCGTTGACTGTGCCACGCCTGAACGGACAGCCGCCCGCTATACCACCGGTCTGACCCATGATGTACTGCTGGCGTGTGCGGAAACCTTAGTGGCGGAAGAGGGCTTTTTTTGCGTGATCCTGCCCGCGGCCGCAGGCCAGGTGCTGGCCGATTTGGCGCAGCAGCGCGGCTGGCATTTGCGCTTTCGTACCGATATCTCCGATAACGATAATCGACCGCCCAATCGCGTTATGCTGGCGCTATCGCCCCGCGCGGGCGAGCAGATGATCGATCGTATGACCATTCGCGGGCCGGACCAGCGCTATTCTGACGCGCACTGTAGCCTGACCCGGGATTTTTACCTTTACCGCTGATCGGGCGTCAGAATGGTAGGAGCAGCCACCGCCAGCGGGTGAGGATAATCCAGCTGGTAATGTAGCCCGCGGCTCTCTTTCCGCGCCATCGCACAGCGCACCATCAGTTCAGCAACCTGTACCAGATTACGCAGTTCAAGCAGGTCACTGGAGACGCGGAAGAGAGCGTAATACTCATCAATTTCCTGCAAAAGCATGCTGATGCGGCGTAGTGCACGCTCCAGGCGCCGGGTGGTGCGAACAATACCCATATAATCCCACATCAACAGCCGCAGCTCATGCCAGTTATGCTGAATAACCACGCGCTCGTCCGCGTCGTCAACGCGACTTTCATCCCAGACTGGCAGATCCCCGACGGGTGGCACGGCTTGTAAATGCTGGTTTATTTCTTCCGCGGCCGACCAGCCGTAGACGAGGCACTCCAGCAGCGAGTTGGAAGCCAGCCGGTTTGCCCCGTGCAGGCCCGTATAGCTGACCTCGCCAATGGCATACAGGCCATCAACGTCCGTGCGTCCATGCCGATCAACCATCACACCGCCACAGGTATAGTGCGCGGCCGGCACAATCGGCACGGCATCACGGGTCAAATCGATGCCCAGCGTGCTGAGCTTCTCAGTAATAGTCGGAAAATGGGCACGAATAAAATCCGCCGGTTTATGGCTGATATCCAGAAACATACAGTCTGCACCCAGCCGCTTCATTTCGTGGTCGATAGCGCGCGCCACGATATCACGCGGGGCCAGCTCGGCGCGCGGATCGAAATCGGGCATAAAGCGGGTACCATCCGGGCGCTTCAGCACCGCGCCTTCGCCTCGTAATGCTTCACTTAACAGAAAATTTCGTGCCTGAGGATGGAACAGGCAGGTTGGATGAAACTGATTGAATTCAAGATTAGCCATCCGACAGCCCGCCCGCCACGCCATGGCAATACCGTCGCCGGAGGCAACATCCGGGTTAGTCGTATACTGATAGACCCTTGCAGCCCCGCCCGTCGCCAGCACTACGGTGCGGGCGCGCCAGGTTTCAACGTGTTGCCGGTTGCGGTTCCAGATCCAGGCACCCACGATGCGGCGCTTACCGGGCAGACCAATCCGATCGGACGCGATCAAATCCACGGCATTACAGCGCTCAATAAGCCGGATATTAGGGTGGCGCAGTGCCTGACTCACCAGGGTGTTTTCTACCGATCGCCCTGTGGCATCCGCGCTGTGCAGAATACGGCGGTGGCTGTGACCACCCTCACGCGTCAGGTGATACCGGGCAGTGGGGCTGAGCGGACTCTCTTTATCAAAAGGTACACCGTTATCGATCAGCCACTGAACGCAGTGACGCGCATTGCTGGCAACAAAAGTGACCGTTTCGCTGTCGCAGAGTCCGCCCCCGGCGATCAGCGTATCCTCGACATGGGAGGCAATACTGTCTGTTTCGTCGAACACCGCCGCTATCCCGCCCTGAGCATAGAGGGTGGACCCCTCGTGAATGCTCTCCTTGCTCAAAACGATAACCTGATGCGTTCGCGCCAGACGCAGCGCCAGTGCCAGCCCGGCGGCACCGCTGCCGATGATTAATACGTCACTGCTGTATTCAGGGGAAGTTGTCATGATGTTTAATATACTAAACAGGCCGTTTGCTGAGCATATCATCGGGTTTCGCTGAAAAAAAAGCCTTTTTGGCACAACAACTGTTCAAAGGGGGAGGATAAGGGGCCCAGGACGCTGAAAAACGATGTCATTTGGCTATGCAGCCCGTAGGACGACGTTAATATTGCGAACAGCGGCGGATTGCCGAGATTATAAGGTGAAAAAGGGAGCCTGTTGGGGTACTCTGCGGCGTTAACAGGACTTTGCGTCACCAGGCGTAGAAGAAGAGAAAACAGTAGCTGTCTGAACCGGATAGAAATCATAAAAATGCGTACCGGCTCTATTCTTCGCATAGCGTCATCACACATATAACAACGTATGGAACTTAACTCATGATCATCACTCTAAGCGGATGCTTGCTCAAAAAATATGAGTTGTTGCGGGTAGTTCGTCAATGCGTTGGAAAAGATTGGGGGAGACATTACCTCAGATGAGCGAGCAGTTAGCAGATCACGTTCTCGTTGAGCGCGTGCAGAAAGGCGATCAGAAGTCATTTAACCTCCTGGTGGTTCGCTACCAGCACAAAGTGGCCAGTCTGGTTTCCCGTTATGTACCCTCGGGAGATGTGCCTGACGTTGTTCAGGAATCGTTTATAAAAGCGTATCGTGCGCTGGATTCATTCCGGGGCGATAGCGCATTTTATACCTGGCTTTATAGGATTGCCGTTAATACGGCTAAAAATTACCTGGTTGCTCAGGGGCGTCGTCCACCGGCAAGTGATGTGGATGCAATTGATGCGGAAAACTTTGAAAGTGCAGGCGCACTGAAAGAAATTTCGAACCCTGAGAACTTAATGTTGTCGGAAGAACTGAAGCAGGTAGTTTTTCGCACCATTGAGACACTTCCCGAAGACCTGCGTATGGCAATTACGTTAAGGGAACTGGATGGCCTGAGCTATGAAGAGATAGCCAGCATCATGGAGTGTCCGGTAGGTACGGTGCGGTCCCGGATTTTCCGTGCCCGCGAAGCTATCGACAATAAAATTCAACCGCTTATCCAACGCTAGCAATAGCGGATACAGGAAGGTATAAGGCATGCAGAAAGAACAACTTTCCGCTTTAATGGACGGGGAAACTTTGGATAACGAAGTTTTGTCAGCCTTGTCTAACGACGCCACGCTCCAGAAAAACTGGGAAAGCTATCACCTGATTCGCGATACCCTGCGTGGCGATCTTGCGCCGGTGATGCATTTTGATATCGCCGACCGTGTTGCAGCGGCCATCGAACTTGAGCCGCGCAACAAAACGACGCCGCTTATTCCTGAAGCGCAGCCCAAACCGGAGCGCTACGAGAATATGCCGTTCTGGCACAAAGTGCGTCCCTGGGCGGCACAGATTACTCAGGTTGGTGTGGCTGCCTGTGTTTCACTGGCGGTGATTGTGGGTGTGCAACATTACAACCAGCCACAGAATGGTCAGACGGGATCGGATGCACCGGTGTTTAACACCCTGCCGATGATGGGTCAGGCCTCGCCGGTAAGCCTGGGTGTACCCTCTGAAAGCGCTGCGATGAGCAGTGCACCACAGCGCGTACAGGAACAGCGTCGCCGCGTTAACGCGATGCTCCAGGATTATGAACTGCAGCGCCGTCTGCATTCTGGCCAGGCTCAATTTGAACAAAACCCTGCGCAGCAGGCCGCCGTTCAGGTTCCTGGTAACCAGTCGTTAGGAATTCAGCAGCAGTAATGAAGCAACTTTGGTGTGCCGTCAGCCTTATGGCTGGCAGCCTGATGTACTCCTCAGTCGCCCCGGCGGAAACCACCTCCGGGGCGCTTCTGCAACAAATGGAGCAGGCCAGCCAGTCTCTTAATTACGAACTCGCCTACATCAACGTTTCCAGGCTCGGGATTGAATCCCTGCGCTACCGTCATGCTGTGCTCAACGATAAAGTCTACGCCCAGCTATTACAGATGGATGGTCCCCGGCGCGAAGTTATCCAGCGCGGCAAAGAAGTCAGCTACTTCGAGCCCGGTCTTGAACCCTTCACGCTAACCAGCGACCATATTGTTGATTCACTTCCCTCACTGGTGTTTGCCGATTTTCAGCAGGTTGCTGAGAATTACGATTTTGTGCCAGTAGGGCGTGCACGCATTGCCGATCAGCTGTGCGAAGTCGTCCGCATCGTGGCGCGAGACGGAACCCGCTACAGCTATATCGTCTGGCTGGACAGCGAAACAAAGCTGCCCCTGCGTATCGATCTCCTCGACCATGATGGTGAAACGCTTGAGCAATATCGTGTTGTCAGCTTCGCGGTGGACGATGGGGTGCGCAGAATGATGCAGGGGCTGGAAAAAGCCAACATGCCCCCTTCATTCTCGATGTCGGTGGGTGAGAAAGTGACGTTTAACTGGAAGCCCGGCTGGATCCCTGCCGGAATGAAAGAGCTGACGGAAAGCCGTCGACGCATTCCGGCGCTGAACAAGCTGGTGGATTCGCGGCTCTATTCAGACGGCCTGTTCACCTTCTCCATCAACGTGAGCGCGGCCGATAAAAATAGCGTTCCGCAGCTATTGCGCACAGGCCGTCGTACGGTGCAGACTGAAATACGCGATAATACTGAAATTACCCTTGTGGGTGAACTTCCCCCCTCAACGGCTAAGCGTATTACTGACGGCATTGTTTTAGGAGCAGCGCGATGATGAGAGAATGGGCCACGGTCGTTTCGTGGAAGGACGGCATAGCCACGCTTCATTCGGAAATGAAAACCTCCTGTAGTAGCTGTTCAGCCCGCAAGGGCTGCGGAAGCCAGGTGCTGAATAAGCTGGGGCCAAAAAATGCGCATGTGATGACGGTTGCAAGCAGCGAGCCGCTTATTGCTGGTCAGCGTATTGAGCTGGGTATTGCTGAAAAAAGCCTGCTGAGCTCAGCCCTGCTGGTCTATATGACGCCGCTGGTCGGCTTGTTCCTGGTGGCCGGCCTGTTTCAAATGCTGTTTCACAGCGATTTGGCCGCAGCGTCGGGCGCACTGCTGGGCGGAACAGGCGGATTTATTATCGCCAAAGGGATCTCGGTTTATTTGGGTAAATCGGCCTCCTTCCAGCCCGTCATTTTGAGCATCGCATTACCACCCGATGCCCTACGTGTTGAAACCTAATCCTGCCCCGGTTCATCGTTCACTGGCTCCCTTCAGGGGAAGCCGGTATCGGCTTATCCCCCGTTATCCGATCTCTGCTCCTTTCGTTAACCGCCCGCACAGTCAGACGGTGAATGAAATGCAGCGCTGTCATGCGTACGCCAGTCAGAAGGCAATGCATTAACAGGCAGGGTATATAATTTGATGAACCGCTATGTATGTGAATTCTTTCGTGGCGGGGGCTAACAGTGTAAGATGCGTGCTCATTGATGGCGGGTACATTGCGTGAAGTGTCCAGTGTTATGTTCACCGCAAGAACTAAACCGAACGTTTAAGCGAAAATATTCATATAAATGAAGCATATAAGAAACTTTTCTATCATCGCTCATATCGACCATGGCAAATCCACGCTATCCGATCGTTTAATTCAGATTTGTGGCGGCCTGACCGAACGTGAAATGGCGGCGCAGGTTCTGGATTCTATGGATTTAGAGCGCGAACGCGGCATTACCATCAAGGCGCAGAGCGTAACGCTCGACTATCACGCGCTGGACGGTGAAACTTACCAGCTCAATTTTATCGACACGCCGGGCCACGTGGACTTCTCTTATGAAGTTTCCCGCTCGCTGGCAGCCTGTGAAGGCGCTCTGCTGGTGGTTGACGCCGGGCAGGGTGTGGAAGCACAGACCCTGGCCAACTGCTACACGGCGATGGAAATGGATCTGGAAGTTGTACCGGTACTGAACAAGATCGATCTGCCCGCGGCCGATCCCGATCGCGTCTCGCAGGAAATCGAAGACATCGTGGGGATTGATGCCACCGATGCCGTTCGCTGCTCTGCGAAAACCGGCGTGGGCGTGCCCGACGTGCTGGAACGCCTGGTGCGAGACATTCCGCCACCGGAAGGCGACCCGGATGGGCCGTTACAGGCGCTGATTATCGACTCATGGTTCGATAACTATCTGGGCGTGGTATCGCTGATCCGCGTTAAAAACGGCACCCTGCGCAAGGGTGAAAAAGTAAAAGTCATGAGTACCGGGCAGAGCTACAACGCTGACCGCCTGGGTATTTTTACGCCAAAACGCGTCGATCGCGACGTGCTGAAGTGTGGTGAAGTTGGCTGGCTGGTCTGCGCCATTAAGGACATCCTGGGCGCTCCGGTGGGCGATACGCTGACGCTGGCACGTAATCCCGCCGATAAGTCGCTACCGGGCTTTAAGAAAGTGAAGCCGCAGGTTTACGCCGGGCTGTTTCCCATCAGCTCAGACGACTACGAAGCCTTCCGTGATGCGCTGGGCAAGCTGAGCCTCAATGACGCGTCGTTGTTCTACGAGCCAGAAAGTTCGACGGCACTGGGTTTCGGATTCCGCTGTGGTTTCCTTGGCCTGCTGCATATGGAGATCATTCAGGAGCGTCTGGAGCGTGAATACGATCTCGATCTGATTACTACCGCACCAACCGTCGTGTACGAAGTGATCACCACGTCGGGTGAGACGGTTCATGTAGACAGCCCATCCAAGCTGCCGCCGCTGAATAATATTGAAGAGCTGCGCGAGCCGATTGCGGAATGTCATATGCTGATGCCACAGGAATACCTTGGCAACGTGATTACTCTCTGTATTGAGAAACGCGGCGTACAGACCAATATGGTCTACCACGGTAATCAGGTCGCGCTGACCTATGACATTCCCATGGCGGAAGTGGTGCTCGACTTCTTCGATCGTCTCAAGTCGACGTCGCGCGGTTACGCCTCACTGGATTATAACTTCAAGCGCTTCCAGGCCTCCGACATGGTACGCGTAGACGTGCTGATTAACAGCGAGCGCGTCGATGCGCTGGCGCTGATCACCCACCGTGATAATGCTCCATACCGTGGACGTGACCTGGTGGAGAAAATGAAGGAGCTTATCCCGCGTCAGCAGTTTGATATTGCTATTCAGGCGGCGATTGGTAACCACATTATTGCCCGCTCTACCGTGAAGCAGCTGCGTAAAAACGTCCTGGCTAAATGCTACGGCGGGGATGTGAGCCGTAAGAAAAAGCTGCTGCAGAAACAGAAAGACGGTAAGAAACGCATGAAGCAGGTCGGTAACGTTGAGCTGCCTCAGGAAGCGTTCCTTGCCATTCTCCATGTCGGTAAAGACAGCAAATAGAGCCTGTGGGCTTTGAGGGAAGTGGAATGGCAAATATGTTCGCCCTGATTCTGGCGATTGCAACCTTACTCACCGGCATTGTCTGGTGTATTGATAAGTTTAAGTGGGCACCGGCCCGCCGGGCAAAGCTGGCACAGTCAGGCGCTGCCACGGGCACGCCGGAGCAGATTAAAGCGGCGAAGCAGCCTGGCTGGGTGGAAACCACTGCATCGGTATTTCCGGTGCTGCTGCTGGTGTTCGTGGTGCGTTCATTCATTTACGAACCCTTCCAGATCCCCTCCGGTTCGATGATGCCAACGCTTTTGATCGGGGACTTTATTCTGGTTGAAAAATTCGCTTACGGTATCAAAGACCCGATTACGCAAACTACGCTGATCCCGACCGGGCATCCGAAACGCGGCGATATCGCGGTGTTTAAATACCCCAAGGATCCGAGCCTGGACTATATCAAACGCGTGGTAGGGCTACCTGGCGATCGGGTCAGTTACGATCCGCAGAGCAAAACGGTGAGCATTAATCCGGCCTGCGCAGGCCAGTCCTGTGAAAAAGCGCTGCCGGTGACCTACTCCAACGTTGAGCCGAGCGATTTTATTCAGACCTTCAGCGGCTTTGACGGCAATGAAGTGGGCAATGGTTTTTATCAGATGCCGCAGGGCGAATCCATGCGCGGCGGACTGCGCCTGGCTACCCGCAATGAAACGCTGGGCGACGTCACGCACGCTATTTTGCTGGTCACCCAGGCACCAGGTCAGGCAAGCTCGTACTATCAGCAGCCGGGTCAGCCACAGTCGACGTGGGTGGTACCGCAGGGTATGTATTTCATGATGGGCGACAACCGCGATAACAGCGCAGACAGCCGCTACTGGGGCTTTGTTCCCGAGCGCAATCTGGTTGGTAAAGCGACCACCATCTGGATGAGCTTTAAGAAGCAGGAAGGTGAATGGCCTACTGGCGTTCGCCTGAGCCGCATTGGCGGTATTCACTGATGCCTACCTTTGGGTAGCATTACTTAGGCGGGTGAGTGCCTGTTGGCATTCACCCTGCACACGAAACAGTCCCGTGTTGGCGCGTCCAGCCCTGTTCCGTGTGCAGAATAATTGACGCATTCAGATACTGGTAACACATGAATCCCATCGTAATTAACAGGCTCCAGCGTAAGTTGGGCTACACTTTTACCCATCAGGAACTGTTACAGCAGGCACTCACGCACCGTAGCGCCAGCAGTAAACATAACGAAAGACTGGAGTTTCTGGGCGACTCAATCCTTAGCTATGTGATTGCTAATGCGCTCTATCAGCGTTTTCCACGCGTTGATGAAGGGGACATGAGCCGCATGCGCGCCACGCTGGTGCGCGGCAACACGCTGGCTGAAATGGCCCGTGAGTTTGATCTCGGTGAATGCCTCCGTCTCGGTCCCGGTGAATTGAAAAGCGGTGGCTACCGCCGTGAATCAATTCTGGCCGATACCGTAGAGGCGTTAATCGGCGGTGTTTTTCTGGACAGCGATATCCAGTCCGTTGAGAAACTGATCCTCAGCTGGTATGCCAGCCGTCTGGATGAGATAAGCCCGGGTGACAAACAGAAAGATCCCAAAACGCGTCTGCAGGAGTATCTGCAGGGTCGCCATCTGCCGCTGCCCTCCTATCTGGTGGTGCAGGTGCGTGGCGAAGCGCATGACCAGGAATTTACTATTCACTGCCAGGTAAGCGGCATGGCGGAACCGGTTGTAGGAACCGGATCCAGCCGTCGCAAAGCTGAGCAGGCAGCGGCCGAACAGGCCCTGATTAAGCTAGGACTTGAATGAGCGAACAAACCACCCATTGCGGCTTTATTGCTATCGTAGGCCGCCCAAACGTCGGGAAATCCACTTTACTGAACCAGCTTCTGGGGCAGAAGATTTCTATTACCTCGCGTAAGCCGCAAACCACGCGTCACCGCATTATGGGGATCCACACCGAAGACGGCTATCAGGCCATCTATGTGGATACACCCGGCCTGCATATGGAAGAGAAGCGGGCGATCAACCGTCTGATGAACCGTGCGGCAAGCAGCTCAATCGGTGACGTCGAACTGGTTATCTTTGTTGTGGAAGGGACGCGCTGGACGGCTGACGATGAAATGGTGGTCAACAAGCTGAAAGATGGCAAAGTGCCGGTTCTGCTTGCCATCAACAAAGTTGACAACATTACTGACAAAAGCATCCTGCTGCCGCACATGCAGTTTCTCAGTCAGCAGATGAACTTTATGGACGTGGTGCCGATCTCCGCTGAAAGCGGTAAAAATGTCGACACCATTGCCAGTATTGTGCGTAAGCGCCTGCCGGAAGCTATCCATCACTTCCCGGAAGACTACATCACTGACCGTTCGCAGCGCTTTATGGCTTCCGAAATGATCCGTGAAAAGCTGATGCGCTTTCTGGGCGCGGAGCTGCCCTATTCGGTGACGGTTGAAATCGAACAGTTCGTGACCAATGCGCGGGGCGGCTACGATATCCACGGTCTGATTCTGGTTGAGCGTGAAGGCCAGAAGAAAATGGTTATTGGCAACAAAGGCGCCAAAATCAAAACGATTGGTATTGAAGCCCGTAAGGATATGGAAGAGATGTTCGAGGTGAAGGTCCACCTTGAACTGTGGGTTAAAGTGAAGTCGGGCTGGGCGGATGACGAGCGTGCTCTGCGCAGCCTGGGCTACACTGACGATCTCTGATCCTGATGGAAGGCTGGCAGCGCGCGTTTGTACTGCATGGACGCCCATGGAGCGAAACCAGCCTGATGCTCGACCTCTTTTCTGAAAATTACGGACGCATCCGCGTTGTTGCCAAAGGCGCACGCGGAAAGCGCTCCAGCCTGAAAGGCGCGCTGCAACCCTTCACCCCACTGCTGGTGCGGTGGGGGGGACGCGGAGAAGTAAAAACGCTGCGCGGGGCTGAACCTATCTCTCTGGCTTTACCCCTTTCTGGCATTACCCTTTACTGCGGCCTCTACGTTAATGAACTGCTCTCACGCGTACTGGAGCAGGAAACCGCCTTCACCGAGCTTTTTTTCGACTATCTCTACTGCCTGCAGGCGCTGGCAGCAGCCAGTGGTTCACCTGAACCTGCGCTGCGCCGGTTCGAGCTGGCAATGCTGGGCCACCTGGGCTACGGCGTCGACTTTCTGCACTGCGCGGGGAGTGGCGAAGAGGTGGCTGAGGGCATGACCTACAGCTACCGTGAAGAGAAAGGCTTTATTGCCAGCCTGGTGATAAACCATAATACCTTTACCGGACGTCAGCTGCGGGCGCTTTACGAGCGAACCTTTCCCGATGCGGATACGCTGCGCGCCGCCAAGCGCTTTACGCGCATTGCGCTAAAGCCTTATCTTGGGGGAAAGCCGCTGAAAAGCCAGGAGCTTTTCCGTCAGTTTATTCCCAAAAAGCGCGCCGACCCGCTTACTGATGCTGAATAAGCACGCGCTTATACCGGCAGGCGCAATGAACAATTTACTCTGCAAATACTGTGAAAAATTGAGGTCCGCTATGGCTGAATTATTGTTAGGCGTTAATATCGATCACGTTGCAACTGTGCGTAATGCGCGCGGTACTCACTACCCGGATCCGGTGCAGGCGGCTTTTGTTTCTGAACAGGCGGGGGCGGATGGCATCACCGTACATCTGCGGGAAGACCGTCGTCATATCACCGATCGTGACGTGCGCATCCTGCGGCAAACTATTCAGACGCGCATGAATCTTGAAATGGCCGTTACCGACGAGATGATCGATATTGCCTGCGAAATCAAGCCGCATTTCTGCTGTCTGGTGCCTGAAAAGCGTGAGGAAGTCACCACCGAGGGCGGTCTGGACGTGGCCGGTCAGCTGGAAAAGATCACCGTTGCCGTCTCGCGCCTGAAAGAAGCGGGGATCCTGGTATCGCTGTTTATCGATCCCGATCATCAGCAAATTGATGCCGCCATGGCTACCGGCGCACCCTTTATCGAAATTCATACCGGTGCCTATGCTGAAGCCGGTGAGGGACGGCTGCGTGATGCGGAATTCAAACGCATTAAAGATGCGGCGGTTTATGCTGATGGCAAGGGGCTGAAAGTGAATGCCGGGCATGGACTGACTTACCACAACGTTCAGCCGATTGCCGCGCTGCCACAGATGCACGAGCTTAATATCGGTCACGCCATCATTGGTCGGGCGGTGATGAGCGGGCTGGCGGAAGCGGTTAAAGAGATGAAAAACCTGCTGCGGGAAGCGCGTCGCTAATGGCGATTCTTGGCCTTGGCAGCGATATTGTGGAAATTGCCCGTATTGAAGGGGTAATTTCCCGTTCCGGCGATCGGCTGGCGAAGCGGGTGCTGAGTGAAAATGAATGGCAGCAGTATCTGGCCCATCAGCAGCCGGTGCGGTTCCTTGCCAAACGCTTCGCGGTGAAAGAAGCGGCAGCTAAAGCCTTTGGCACCGGCATTCGCGGCGGTCTGGCGTTTAATCAATTTGAAGTTTATAACGATGAGCTGGGAAAGCCGGGCCTGCGCTTTTTTCAGCAGGCGGCTGACGTGGCGAAGAGGCTGGGCGTGGTTCATGTTCATGTCACGCTGGCTGACGAGCGTCATTACGCCTGCGCCACGGTAATTATTGAGAGTTAAGCAGGCAGGAACCTGGCTGCATAATCCCCCCGATCAGCTGGCGTGATGCAGCACCACAAATTTTTCCCACAGCCGTTCTCGGCTTTCAGTACGGTCCGGGTCGGTCACAACGGTATTGTCGATCGGGCAGACCTGCTGGCAGGTTGGGGTATCGTAATGCCCTACGCACTCGGTACAGCGATCGGCATCAATCTGGTAAATCGCATCGCCCATGGAGATGGCCTGATTAGGGCATTCAGGCTCGCACATGTCGCAGTTAATACAGTGCCGGGTAATTAGCAAAGCCATATAACGTTCATTTCCATAACCCGTTTCACGGGCAATCGTTTGACTGACGGCAATAATTTACCATATTGCCGCCTCTGCAGGCGAGTGCTGACTGCCCCGACCCTGACTAAGGTCAGGTAATCAGGGATACCAGAGCGATGATTTTGCAATCCCCGCCACGTACTGCATTTTTGTCACATCCTGCACGGCAATACGAATGGGGGCATGATCTTCATTCACCGGTAAAAGGTGGAAAAAACCATCTCGTTTGAACAGAAACGTTTTGACCATCACTTCGCCATTATTCGTCACTACCAGCACCTCGTCACCAGGATGAAAATTCTGGTTAGGTTCGACGATAACAAACTCACCCTCCTTAATACGCGGCATCATTGAATCACCCACGCACTTAAGCGCGTAGACGTCATGATCGCTGGAGGGCCAGCGTAGAAAACCGTCTCCGTTCCCGACCGGATACTGCATATCGCTCCAGTAGCCGCCATGTCCCAGCTGAGTATTCCCCAGTACCGGCACTTTTTGCAGCGCAAATGAGTGAAGGTCGCCATCAATCTGAATCAGGTTACTGCTTTGTACCGATCTCAGGTCGCGTTCGATAAGATCAACGGGGGATACCTGAAAGTAATCAGCCAGGTATTTCAGCGTCGTATACTTGGGATCCTTCACCTCACCGGTCAGCAACCGATGCAGCGTTGACTGCTGTAAATTTACTCTTTTTGACAGCTCAGTTACGCTTATAATTCCGCTTTGATCCATTAAGTGTTTGATATTTCGGTTAAGAATATCGAGATCAAAAATCATCGTGTTATCTCTCGTCAAATTTTCCTGTTGGGTAATGCATTTTTGCATTAAAAATGCTTTTCTAATCGTTTGTGGGTTGATGCCTAATGCATTTTAGTATAGATTGCCAACATTGTCACCATCGATAAGCCGGATTAAAGCATGTCTGGTGAGCCTGCGGTCAGTTCGGGCGTACGTTCGGACCCTTAGGGGCAACGCGTCGTAACAGAACAGATATCAGGAAGATGGAGGGGCAGACGGCAGGGGAAATATCACCCGGGACAGGATTACGTAAGAGGGGGCTATATGCGGGATATACAAAAGGTACTGGAAAGATGGGGCGGATGGGCTGCGGCAGAGGGCACACAGCTGGACTGGTCACCTGTAGCGGCAGGTTTTAAAAGCCTGTTACCGACAGAGAGTAAGTCCCGTCTGTCCTGCTGTGATAATGACGGGATGATTATTGACTCCGCCATTGCCACATTAAAAAGGGTGGGGCGCGATGAAGAGGTTGATCTGGTTGTTCTACACTATATGTATAATGTGTCGAAATCGGGTATTGCCCGTAAGCTGAAATGTTCTGAAGGGAAAATCCGTAACCAGCTGATGATAGCCGAGACGTTTATTGATGCCTGCATTATTATGACGGACGCGAAACTCGAAATGGACGCATGGGTTTAAAATTTTCAATAATAAGTCTTTTCGTAACGAATTATCCCTGATAATCTGATAAAAATTGAAATTAACTGATTAAATCTGAGCGATTTTACTGGATGAATCACAGTTATTTCCTTTAGCCCTTAAGGGGTTTAGTTAGTAATGAAATCCTGTTCTTTGAGCCCACGGGTTGTGGGAGTGTTTTACGGGCGATGATTTATTAATATTTGAAAAAAATCATACTAAGTGCTTTTCGTAACGAAATTAACGAGGTACTGTATTAGCATGCAAGTAAAGATGCTGTCGCTGTAAAAAAACCTGCCTTCATGGCAGGTTTTTTTATGGGTAAAACAAAATGTTATTTGATTCGTTATGTAATCAACTGCGTATTTTTTTTGGTTGAGAAATAAAAAATAAAAGCTTTTCGTAACGAAATTCATCCTCTACTATAGCATCATGAAATAACTAAGCCGGTGATGATTGGTTGGGTTGTTAAGTGAGTTTCATGCGGATAGCATGTGCTGTATATAAATGATGTTTATGATGTGCATCTGATTAAATTCAAAAAAAATCCCAGTAACGCTTTTCGTAACGAATTCTACACTGTAGTGTGAAAGCATACAGATTGAATAAGAACAGATGCGACTGGCGGATTTCCCGGTGCGAGAGGCCTTGCTGTAAGGCGTGTTACTTCACCTTCGATTAACGACTCCTTTTATCAATATTTATTTAATAACAGGAGGGTAATTAGTTTGATTACACTACTCAGCAATCTGACTCGTTTAGTCAGGTGTCAATATCCCTCCAATGGAAAGGAATATACGGGTTAGATTGCCTCAATAATTCATCAGGGCGGATAATTCCGCCGATGAGGATGAGCGACAATACGATGAACAATTTAACGTCTGGCGCCGCCTATGGTGCAGCGATAGGGACAATGGCGAATGGATTCCTTAATTGCTTCAGCCCGGATGAATGGAGCGCAATCGGCGTGCTTGCAGGAATATTAGTAGCACTTTTTACCTTCGTTATTAACTGGTATTACCGGCGAAAAATGACGATAGCTCAAATAAAAGCGCTGCAAAGATGCACTCATGTCTTAACGGAGATCGACGAGTAAATTTATGGCGTTATCACCTAAATTGAAAAAAAGGCTTATCGCCGCGGCTGGCAGCGGGGCCTTTATTATCGCCACGCATCTTTTGCAGGGCGAGGAGGGTCTTGAAGGGCGGGTATATCGCCCCTACCGCGATGTCGCCGGAATCTGGACGGTATGCGATGGTCACACCGGCAGAGGCATTGTTCCAGGTAAAATTTATACAGACCAGCAGTGCGATAGCCTCCTCAGGGACGATCTTAAGCCTGTTGAGCAGGCGGTGGACGGTCTGGTAAAGGTGCCGCTTAACGAATATCAGCGCGCAGCACTGTATAGTTTTACCTTTAATGTAGGTATTACGGCCTTCCGGCAATCGACTCTGCTAAGTGAACTGAATGCGGGTCACTATCAAAATGCCTGCGATCAAATGCGACGCTGGGTTTATGCTGGCGGGAAAAAATGGCGAGGGTTGATAAATCGTCGTGAAACCGAGCGCTCTGTATGTTTACTGGAAGATGGAAATGAACTGGCTGAGCGTTAAGTTAGGAATAATGATGGCGGGTTTACTGGTTGTTTTTATTCTGGCAAAAACCGCAATATTTTATCGAAGCGAATATCATCATGCGCTTAAACGCGTGGATGAAAAACAAACGCTTATTAAGGATATGCAGCAGCGTGAAAAGAAAGTTAGTCAGATTGATAAGGAGTATTCAAACAAGCTGCAACAGGCTCTGGAAAATGTCAGCCAGCTTGAGCATTCTCTCTCTGCTGGTCGCAGGTTGCAGTTCGCCGCCACCTGCAATCGCAGTAATTCCACCCCCGGCGTGGATGATGCAACCCGCGCCAGACCTGATAACACCGCTGAACGGGATTATTTCACTCTCCGGCGAAGAATCGAAATCGCCAGAGCGCAAATAAGCGGGCTCCAGGCTTATATCCGCTCGCAGTGCCTGAATGAACATTAAATAGCTGCGCTTAATACCGCTCCGCTTGTAGCACCTTTAGGCAGAGCGATTGCGTTAACTGATGCGAAACAGCGACCATTTTTTAACTAAAATGGCGGGCCTTTCTGCGAAAATTAAGAACTGATAAATGATGATGGAGGTGAATTGAGTAATAACTCAACGACTGAATCAGGGTGGCTGACGCCCCTGAATAGTGAGGCTGTTTACGATGATGCATTGGTTGAACAGCTACAGCAATGGGTAAGCGGTATTACCGGCTTGCCAGCGGCCAGTGTTATTGCTGCCGGGCCAGTAAAGACATCCTCTGCATTTACGGCTGAAGAAAATGGCTGCGCCATCGCGGTGAGTACTCTTTCTTCCACGGGTGCGCCGGTAATACAAAATCAACAGGAGGGGAATGCTGAATTATGGCGCTATGAGCTTATTGAATGCGATATCACCTTTTATGGTCCTGAAGGACAGCGTTATGCCACCCGATTACGGGATGGCTTAACAATATCGCAAAATATCGATGAGCTTAAGCGCTTTGATATCAGTGCAGAGAACTGTGGCGATATAACGTCGTCTTTTGAAACTACGGACAATATCTCGCGGCGGATTAATCAGCTACGGGTGCGTCTGGATCGTAAAACTGTCCGTTTATACGGCATTAAATCACTGGTGGAAACACCTTTTAATCTGATTGGAGAATAAAGTATGTCACAAGGATTACCTTTATCCAGCATTGTGAACGTTGACGTTATTATGTCGCCTGCCGCGGCAACGGGCCGCAACTTTGGCTCAATGCTGATTCTGGGCAGTTCAACGGTTATCCCCGTTTCCGAACGCCTGCGCCTCTATTCCTCTGCGGAAGATATCGGCACGGACTTTGGTATTGCTTCTGCTGAGTATCAGGCAGCCTCAGTCTATTTTGCTCAGTCGCCGAAACCTCAGCAGCTCTATATTGGCCGCTGGGCGAAAACGCTGGCGACCGGCGAAGCGGGCGAGGCTGAAACCCTCCCTCAGGCGGTGAACGCACTGCTGCAGTATACCGAATGGTATGGTCTGGCGATTGCCGCCTCCGGCGATGATGCCGTAACCGATAGCGACCTGCTGGCCGTTGCCGCCGCCATTGAGTCATCCAGCCAGAGCCGGGTCTTTGCCGTCACCACGGATAATGCAGAAACGCTTGATGCGACCTCCCAGAGCGATCTGGCGGCGAAGCTGAAAGTAGCGGGCTATGGCCGCACCTTCGTTCAGTACTCCACCAGCAGCCAGTATGCCGCTATCTCGGCGTTCGCCAGGGCGTTCACCGTCAACTTTAGCGGCAGCAACACTACGCTGACCCTTAAGTTCAAAACCGAGCCGGGCGTGGGCTACGAAAAACTGACCAGCAATCAGGCGGCGGCGCTGACGGCGAAACATGCCAACGTCTACGTTCTCTATGCCAATGATACCGCCATTTTGCAGCAGGGCGTCATGGCGAACGGCGACTTCTTTGATGAGCGCCACGGGCTGGACTGGTTGCAGAACTCGGTGCAGACCAACCTTTTCAACCTGCTTTACACCTCAACCAGCAAGATCCCACAGACCGAAGCGGGGATCACCCGACTGATGACTAACGTCGAAGCCTCCATGGCACAGGCGGCAACCAACGGTCTGGTCGCCCCGGGTGTCTGGAGCGGTGGCGACATCGGCCAGCTCAGCTCGGGCGATACGCTGACCAAAGGGTATTACGTCTATGCCCAGCCTCTGGCAACCCAGGCGCAGGCCGATCGGGAAGCCCGTAAAGCGCCGCTGATTCAGGTGGCATGCAAACTGGCGGGTGCTGTGCACTACGCCGACGTTCAAATTAATGTAGTTCGCTAAGGAGATATCACAATGGCAGCATATTCTTTTATGGATGTAACGGCGTCTTTTGTCGGTCCAGGCGTCGTCTTCGACGTGGGCAGCGGTTCTGCTCACTCAGACGAGGGTATTACCGTCGCCATGGCGGGTAATAAAAACACCATGACCCTGGGTATTGATGGCGAAGGGATGAACTCCCTGCTGCCCGGTAAAAGCGGCACCATCACCATCAACCTGCTCCAGACGTCACCGGTCAATAAAAAACTGTCTCTTGCCTACAATGCGCAGAGTGAGTCCTCTGCCACCTGGGGGAATAACGTTATTGTCATTCGCAATAACGCCTCAGGCGACGTGATTACCGCGCGCGGCGTGGCGTTCAACAAACTTCCCGATATGAAATTCACCAAAGAGGGCGGCACGCTGAGCTGGGTATTTGACTGCATCAAGATTGATCAGGTGATGGGAGTGTATTGATTTATGGAATTCGATATTAAAGATATTCCGTACCGTACAACCCGGCTGGGCGTATTTGAACAGCTGAAAGTCTCCCGTAAATTACTCCCGGTTCTGGCCGGGATAGCCTCGGATATTGAAGGCATCAAAAGCGTTGCGGCCAGGGGGAATCTTAGCCAGGCGCTGGAAACGGCGCTGCCTAAGATCGCTAATGCGCTCTCTGATATGAGCGACGACGACGTTAACGCCATTCTGCATCCCTGCCTGGCGGTCGTTTCCCGCCAGCAGGGTAAGGGATGGGTGCCGGTGTTTACCCAGGGCACGCTGATGTTCGACGACCTGGATCTTATGACGATGCTGAAGCTGGTTGCGCGCGTGGTGGAGGAGTCGCTGGGAAATTTTTTGCCAGAACGCCCCGCCAGCGAGACTGCGCCGTCGTAAGTGGCTTAACGCTGGAAACCCTTCCAGACGATGAAGATTTTCTGATGCGCCCGGTGGAAGCCGGGTATATCAGCTACGCCGCCCTCAAGGATGGCACGGTCGACCTGGCGGACATTGCCCGCATGAACGACTGGCTGGATCTGAAGGCGGATAACGAAAACCGCATTATTCGATGGAAACAGGCTAATGAGTGATGAAGGCGTAGCGGGCTTACCGGCTGTGCTGGAAGAATATCAGCGGAAAGAAAGCAGCGGGGCGGGGGCCTTCGCGACGAAGGCATTTGATCAACTACTGGCCGGGCTTAACAAGCTTGAGGAGAGCAAGGCGTTAAATCAGGTCGTGTCCTTTATGGACCATGCGACAGCAATATTACCGCAGTTCGGCGCGGCATTGGGGACGATTAGCGACGTGGTGGCCCGCACCACCGGGCATATCGCCACGGCCGTAAACTATGTCATTCAGGTTTCCGGGCGTTTTGAGCAGCTGGGCTGGCGTGCACAACAGGCCGGTATGAGCGCCGCCGATACCCAGGGGCTTGACTACGCCGGTGCGCAAACCGGCGTCGGTGGCGATGCCCTGCTTAAGGCCGTTACGGCGCTTGCCGATCGGGTGAAAAGTTCGCCCGAGTCAGAGGCGCTGCTTAACCGGCTCGGCGTTACCACGCGGGATGATAAGGGCCAGCTCAGTTCGGCAGGCCAGATTTTTAACGGCGCCAGCAGTAAGCTGGCGGCCCTTCCACAGGCGCAGGCGGCGGACTTTGCCAGCAGGCTGAATATCAATCCGCAGATCGCTACGGCCATGCGCCAGGGACTGGGGGAATTTAGCGCGGAATATGCCCGCATCGTCGACACTCTCGGCGTCAATATGAGCCAGGTGACCGCCAGTGGTCATCATATGATGACGGCCCAGCGGCGCATCAGTCAGGTCGGCGACCTGGTTCAGGCTAAAAGCGGCAGTCGGCTGATGGACGGCCTGGCAGACTCCTTTGATCGCTTAAGCGGCAGGCTACTGGAGAATGCGCCCGATATTGAGCGCACGCTGGGTAAGGTGGTGGATATCCTGCTCAGCGTGGCGGAAGTGGGGGAGCGTGTTGTCGTGCGGCTGGTGCAGGGCGCAAACGATCTGACGGGCTGGTGGGACGGACTGGATAACGGCACAAAGCAGCTGATAACCATTTTGGGTGAAGTGACGGTTGCCTGGATGCTGTTAAACAGTGCATTTCTGCTCTCACCGATCGGCATCATCGCCGGGCTGGGCGTGGCAATACTCGCGTTATACGACGACTACAAAACCTGGCAGGAGGGGGGCAAGTCCCTTATTGACTGGGATACGTGGGCACCCGGTATTGCCGCCGCGAAAACGGCGATTGGCTGGCTGGTAGATAAGTTCAACAAGCTGAATCAGGGCACGCTTGACTGGAAAGAGGGGCTGAAAACCCTGTCGGAGTTCCTGACGGGGAATTGGTCGCCCGATATGATCGCGGCCGTGGAAAAGGTAAAGGCCTTTCTTAACCGCTTCTTTACGGAGATGGGCAAAGAGCTGGCCGAAGGGCCATTTGTATCTTTTCTGCATAAGGTGCATTTTTTCTCTGATAAGGACATTGAGGATATGAAGCATTCCTTTACCGGGCTCTTTTCACCGAATGGAACTGACGAAAAGAGCCCCGCGAGCGGAGTGCAGAGTGCCTTATCCGGGCCGACGAAGGCCCTGAATGCTCAACTGCTGATGCTGCATGCGGCGAGTATTCAGGCCACGGACGGACGACAGCCCTCAGTCAGTGAGGTGAACAGCGTTAACCAGGATAAGGTGGTGAATCTCCAGCAGGAGACGCATATCAACGTCAGCGGTTCGGCCGATCCCGTTGCCACCGCCTGGCAGGTTAAGCAGCATCAGCACGATGTTAACGCTTATTTCGTTGAGCAAGCTTCTGCGAGGCCAACATAATGGATCTTTTCTCAACACTTTTTACCCTACAGCGTCGGCAGATTGGCGTGCTGATCCCGGATGTGGTGACCGCTGAAACCCATACCGATACGTTAACGACCGCCAGCCACCCGGTTGAGCGGGGAGCAAAAATCTACGACCATGCCTGGCAAAATCCCGCCCAGCTGGATATGACGATTGGGTGCGCGGGCGGCGGCTCGCTGCTGGACTTATGGGATACCCGTTCGCTCGCGTCCGGCCTGAGTCTGGGGCAGAGCCCGAAAGAGGTGTATCAAAAATTACGCGACGCGCAGCAAAATCGGGAGCTGCTGGACGTGGTGACCGGCAAGCGCTTATATCGCAATATGCTGATCACCTCGATAACCGTGTCGGGCAGCAGGGACAATGAAAATGCATTGATTGCCACTTTAAAGCTGACTGAAGTGCTGGTCAGCGAAACGCAGCTGAGCTACAGCGCCGGGAAAGACAATATGCAGCAGGGCGTGGCCACCGCCGAGGTGCATAACAGCGGTAAGAAAGTCACCCGGCCATGGAGCGGCACGTCGGCTATAAGGGGGGCAGCGTGAATATCAATGAAATTCCGTTATCTGCGGATAATCAGCGATTCGATATCTCCATCAACAATATCAGTTATCGCATCGGCCTGCTGTGGCGCGATCCCTGCTGGATTCTGGATCTTCAGGATATTAACGGCAGCGATATTATCACCGGTCTGCCGCTGGTGGCTGATGTTAACCTGCTGGAGCAGCACGGCTACCTCAACCTGGGTTTCGGGCTGGCGGTTTTCTGTGACGACCCCACGGCGGGATCGCCCGGGCAGTTTGATCTCGGTACTAAGAGTCATCTTTGCGTCCTGACGGAGTCACTATGAGCGTCAACTGGAACCGCTATCTCGAGCTGGTCCTGACGGATAAGGACCAGCAAAATTACGTCTTAGGCGATTTGAAAATCACCTTTACCATCACCACCGACGTCAGTAAACCCGGTAGTGAGGCGACCATCGCCCTTTATAATCTGGCGGAGGGCACCCGCAATAAAATTCTGAAAGGAGAGTTTACCCGAATTAAAGTGGTGGCGGGTTATCAGGGGATCGCGCCGGCGGTTCAAAGCAGCGAGGTAGGCGTTGCTGTGCCAGTTTCGCAGGAGGAGACGGGCCAGAGTCGGGGACTGAACTATGGTGAGATCTTTAGCGGCGAGATCCGCTATGCCACCACTCAGCAGGAATCGACACCCGATTACGCGATGATCGTGCATGCCGTCGATGGACACCGGGCGGCCTTAACCACCACCCTGAAAAGTACGCTGGCGGCAGGTTATCGGCCTGGGGATGTTTATTCGCTTACCCTGCGCAACTTCGACCCGGCAGGCGTAACGTCAGGCGCAACCGGCACCCTGCCTGACACGCGCTTCCCGCGCGGACGGGTGTTTTATCAGACGGCCGCGCAGACGATGGATAACGTGGCTGCGCAGTGCCGCTCAAGCTGGCAGTTTGTTGATGGAAAGCTGCAAATGGTACCGGAGGAGAGCTACCTATCGTCCTCGGTGGTACTTAACTATCAGTCCGGCCTGATTGGCGTGCCTTCGGTAAACATTGATAACGGGATAACGGTGAAATGTCTCATCAACCCCAATATCCGTCTTCACGGCACCGTTGAGATTAAGCGAAGCATGTTAACTCAGGATGATGCCGCATCTTCGTCACAGGGCACGGCGGCAGCCGGAGCAAAGGACACCCAGAAGGGGGCGGACAGTAAAAGCCATGCGGGCGATCTCTCCTCCGAGGGGGTATATATCGTCAAATCCATTACTTACGACGGCGATACCCGTGGTACCAACTGGTATATGACCCTGCTGTGCATTGCCCGGGAAAACCAGACGCTGATTAACCTCACCCCGCAAAAAGCAACCTAACACTCGCGCCAGCCTCTGCGGCGCCCGTTTTTATATCAGCCCGCCGCGTGCGGGTTTTTTAATGGAGTTTTTATGCCAGTTCCAATTCAGTCAGTGATTGGCGGGGAATATCAGGCGTATAAAGCCTTATCCAACTCGGTATCCTCCGCACTGCGCGTCTCTCTGCCCGGCATCATTCACTCATTCGACCCTGTTGCGGTGACCTGCGAGGTGCAGCCCGCGATTAAAGGGACGGTGCGCGACGGCAAAGGCGGCAGCAAATCGGTAGAGCTGCCCATGCTGGTGGATGTACCGGTCATTTTTCCACGCGGCGGCGGCTGTACCATTACCTTTCCGGTCAAAGCGGGTGATGAGTGCCTGCTTCTCTTCAGCGACCGCTGCATTGACTTCTGGTGGCAAAGCGGCGGCGTTCAGGAGCCGGTCGACCCGCGCCAGCACGATCTTTCCGACGCGTTCGCGCTGGTCGGCCCGCAGTCGCAGGCGCAAAAAATCGCTGATATCAGTACCGATTCCCTGCAAATTCGTACCGACGAAGGCAGCGCCTTTATCGCCCTGGCGCAGAGCGGGGCGGTAACCATTAACACGACGCTGTTAACGATTAACGGCAACGTCAGCGTTAATGGTGAGGTCACCACCAAAGGCAACGTCAGCGTCGACGGCGGGATCACCTCCACCGGCGATCAGATTGCGCAGGGCATTAGCCAGGCGTCACACGTTCACGGCGGTATTCAGGGTGGCAACAGCGTCACTAAGGTGCCGCAATGAAATATCGGCGTGAAGACAATGACGGTGACTACACCTTCGGCAAAGGGGACAACACTTTTCTGACGGACAGCCCGGAGGCCGTCGCCCAGGCGATCAAAACCCGGCTGATGCTGTGGTACGGGCAGTGGTTTCTTGATACCACCGAGGGAACGCCGTGGATGAATCTGCTCTCCAACAGGCCAAACGACGTTGCGGTCGAGCTGGCGCTGCGTCAGCGCATCCTGGAAACCGAGGGGGTGCTGGAAATCCTCTCATTTGAAATGAGCTTTACCGCCACAACGCGGCGGGCGGTCGTTACGGCGACGGTCAGCACCCGGTACGGCACCACGACAGTCACAAGCGAGGAATAATGGCACTTAATCTTTCAACGCTGGGGTTATCGGCAACGATAACGGCCCAGGGGATCGCTGCGCCCGGCTATCAGGCGATCCTCAGCACCCTGACCGGTTATTTTCAGCAGATTTACGGCAGCGATGCGTACCTTGAGCCGGACAGCAAGGATGGGCAGATGCTGGCGATAGTCGCGCTGGCTATTCATGATACCAATAATGCGGTTATCCACTGCTACAACGCTTTCTCGCCCTCTACCGCGATGGGCGATGCACTGAGTCGAAACGTAAAAATCAACGGCATCACCCGCCAGGGGGCTACCTCTTCCGTGGTGGATGTCACCCTGACCGGTATTCCCGGCACCACCATCAGTAATGGCTCGGTCAGGGACAGCAACGGCGTTATCTGGAACCTGCCCGACAGCGTCACCATAGGCACCGCGTCAACGGCGACTGTAACGGCGACCTGCGCCAGTGCGGGCGCCGTGGTAGCGCTGCCGGGAACGGTCAACGGCATCAATACGCCGACCCGGGGCTGGACATCCGTAACCAATATTCCGGCGGCGACGCCCGGTACGGCGGCGGAAACGGACAGCGAGCTGCGCCTTCGGCAGACGCAGAGCGTAGCGCTGGCCTCGCTCACGCCTTTTGATGCACTGGATGCCGCTATCGCCAGCGTACCGGGGGTAACCAACCACCGGCTCTATGAAAACGACACCGGGACGGCTGACGCTCACGGTATTCCGGCGCACGCCATTGCGGCGATTGTTGACGGCGGCGATGTGACCGCTATTGCGCAGGTGCTACGCGGGAAGAAAGGGCAGGGAACGGCGACCTGGGGCTCGTCAACGCTGGTGGTTAGCGATAAGTATGGCAACCCACATAGCATCAGTTTTTCCCGCCCCTCTGACGTCCCGGTGCACGTGGCCATCGTTATCAGAGCTTTCACCGGCTATACCACGCAAATCGGTGAGGATATGAAAACCGCGATTGCCGCTTACATCAACGGCCTTGCGATCGGTGAGGATGTGTTGCTGAGCCGCCTCTATTCACCTGCAAACCTGGCAGACACCAGCGGTGGGGCGCACGGCTATTACGACATCACCCAGCTACAGATTGGCAGATCGGCTGCCAGCGTGGCGGTCGCTAACATTGCGGTGGCCTATAACGAATCCGCCTCGGTCAGCAGGGAGAATATTACGATTGAGGTAACGGTATGAGTCAATATACCGATCTGATCGCTAATTATCATCGTGATAAGCCCCTGTTCACCGGGCATATCGATCTCTCAACCCAGCCCTTCATTGATGCGCTGGGCACCACACAACGTTTGATTACCGCTTTTGACATTGATGACGCGACCGGCAGCCAGCTGGATATTCTGGGGGAATGGATTGGCCGAACCCGAATCGTGGCCAAACCTATTGCGGGTATCTATTTCTCCTGGGATACCGAGGTGGTGGGCTATGACCAGGGCGTATGGCAGGGCCCGTACGATCCGGATGCCGGCTTTACCCGCCTGAGTGATGACGTGTACCGCTCCATTCTGAAAGCAAAGATCGCCATCAACCGCTGGGACGGTACCAACGATTCGCTGCCGTCCATTCTGGATGCGGCTTTGGTGGGTACCGGTTTATCAATGCAAATCGTCGACAATCAGGATATGACCGTTTCTATCGAGGTTTTTCCTGACACGACAATCTCTGAGGTATCACTTGAACTACTGGCTGCCATCCGCCAGGGCTACCTGACGGTTAAGGCGGCAGGGGTTTACGCCGGTGAGATCCTTACACCGTCCGCAGGCAATCAGTTTTTCGGTTTTGACCTCGACAACCACTATATCGCCGGATTTGATGAAGGCGCATGGGGAGTAAATCTTTAATGGCTACAAATAACTTTAAACCTTTTGCAACGGCTTCCGGCGCCAACGTCGTCAGCCAGAGCGACTACGAGCAGCTGCAATCGCTGGCTACCGGATTCCAGTCCGGAAAAGCCTCTTCGGCGCAGATCAATAAAGCGCTGCGGCAGAGCACCACGATGGCCGCCGTTCTGGCACAGTTTATTGCCGATAAAAGCGGTAAGGACGTGCTGGATGATGGCACCGTCGCAACCCTCGTCACCAATCTGCTGGCGGCGCTAAAAGCCAATAACGCCGAAGGGTTTCTCCAAACCGCAAATAGCTTTTTGGAGATCAAAAACGCAGGCCCAACGGCGGTGGCTGCGGCTCTTGCAAACCTTGGTTTAAGCGATAAATTTTCAGGTCGTTTTATGGGCCGTCGGATTTTCACCGCACCGGGTAATATTACTTATCAGCCGTCATCCGGTACCAGAAAGATAAAGATTATTCTTACCGGTGGCGGGGGGCACGGCTACGGCTTTCTTGGTTGGGGCGAAAACTACCGTTCACGAGGAGCCGGTGGCGGGGCAGGTGCCACTGCTATTGCATGGCTTGATGTGGATGACTCAAAAACCTATGCAGGCATTGTTGGACGAGGGGCTGACGATACCCTGGGCGCGACCAGCAGTACGTTCAATGGTTTACTGACGGCTGCGAATGGAGCAGATAATCAGGGTGGCGATGCGGGGGGTGGAGGTGGCCTGGCCGTGGGGGGGGATTTAAATATTCAGGGAGGCGATGGTAGCGATGCGCCTGGAATAGTAGGAGCCGCCAACCCTTACTCGGGTGGTTCTGGTGATGGCGGAGCGAGTTACTGGGGGGGAGGCAGTCGAAGCGGGGAAGGATCTACCAGCTGGCGTAAGACAATATACGGCGCAGGCGGCGGGGGTAATACACGAACCGACCCTTATATCGGCAGCTTCGGAAGTCATGGTGTAATTTATATTGAGGAATACAGTTAATGAAAACGTATGCACGAATTGAAAATAATAAGGTTGCCGAGGTTGTTTCTCTCGATATTGCACCTGAGAAGCTTTACCACCCTTCATTAAAATGGGTCGACATTACTGCGCTGGGAAATAAACCCGCTCAGAATGATGACTACAAAGATGGTGTTTTTACTGCTCAGGTTATTGAAGTTGAGGGCCCGGTGTTTTTTGCATCTTCGCAACTTACAGGTCTTATGGCTGAAGCGGGACAAGTTATCGCGCCCTTGCAGGATGCCGTCGATGTGGGTATGGCAACTGATGAGGAGGCGACGCGCCTTGCCGCGTGGAAAAAATACAGGGTATTACTTAGTCGAGTGGATACCAATAAAGCTCCAGATATCACATGGCCAGTGAAGCCTGAATGAATAATGCCCGCGAGAGCGGGCATTTTATAGAGTACAGATTATTAATGTATTTAGGGGCTGGTCATAAAATTTAATAAATTATTATAGCATTCTGCGACGGGAATAGTATAAGCCCGTTCGGAGTAAATATAGCCGCCTTATAATCGGCGGCAATCACCTTAAACTGGCTTAACCGGCCAGGTTATTGACGGAGCAGTTTGAGGATCTACAGCCTGTACCGCCTGGACGTATTTCATCCAGGTTATGAGTGAGTCTTTATCCTCATCTGAGATAATCCCGAGGAGAAGCTGTGTCTGCCATGCTTGAGTTTTTTCGTTTGCCTCTTTTATCAACACCTCTTTCTTTGATTCCGCTTCTTTAACGCTTGCCGCTTTCTGAGCATTGGCATCAGTAACCCACGCCATACCATTCCACTTATCAAAATCAGTTGAGGGTTTTAATGATGTTGTTTCTGAAGGGTAATCCCCTGGCTGGGTAATATTAATCGCCCCCCCATCAATGGTAGAATATATAGTTTCACCACGATGATCATTAATGGTATGCCAGGCACCGTCCTGAAAGATTGAAAGCGTATTTTTTTTGGTTTCAGGAGGTGGCAGGATAGTGCTATTTTCGGGAATGCTGATGCCAGCCATCAAATATTCCTCACATGTTCCAGTAAACTCCCCCGTTAATGAAGAAAAATTATAAACTGAAACAATACCAGAAAATTTTGCCAAACCATTCTCGTCAAAATCGACAGTATTTGCTAGTTTCTCATTCATTATGCAGCCCTTACGATATAGTTTAGTGCGATGTTACGAGGGCGAAACTTAACCCAAATAGCACCATTTTTTTGCCCAGCCTGTAATTGTGTTGCGGTCATACAATTATCAAATAAAATGCTACCTAATGCGGTGTTATTGCCTGCTTTAGCATCAGTAGGTTGTGTAAGTGATACAGAATCTGCCTGACTGTAGGCAGTTCCTATTGTGGCTCCATCAATGGTGCTATCTATTCCGGGGTAGTCCAGTGCGGCGGTACGGATACTTGTTGCATCCTGATTAGTACCAAGGCCACGTCCAGAGTCTACGTCCCGTCCATCATCCCAGCCGCGAATAAATTCTCCACGTAGATCAAGAAGTTTCAGTGCAGGGTACACTTTTGCGAGTTCTGGATAAGACGTTGCGTTAAATAGTGCTCCATTACACTTTAACCAGCCTGAAGGGGGGGTAGCGGTAGGCCATGGAATAGGAACGCCTACAGGTATTGCCGAGCCCTCCCCTAAACCAAGGTTTCCACGAAAACAAACCCTGGCCCTGATAAACATCTTGCTGGCACACTTAATGACTTTTGTCGGGGGAGAAAATCGTGCTAATTGGCTATATCAGGGTGTCAACAAATGAGCAGAACACCAGCTTACAGCGAATAGCTCTTCAGAGTGCAAATTGTGAGCAGATCTTTGAGGATAAAATCAGCGGTAAGGCGACTGACAGGCCGGGGCTGAAAAAGGCTCTGCGCATGCTGCAGGCGGGGGACACGCTGATTGTCTGGAAGCTCGATCGGCTTGGGCGCAGTATGCGACATCTGGTTATGCTGACGGAGCAGCTGCGCGAGCGGGACGTTAATTTTAAAAGTCTGACCGACAGCATTGATACCGCCACGCCAATGGGGCGCTTTTTCTTCCATATCATGGGGGCGTTGGCCGAAATGGAGCGTGAGCTTATCGTTGAGCGCACCCGAGCGGGCCTGGCTGCAGCGCGTGAGCAGGGGCGAATTGGCGGGCGTCGGCCGAAATTAACCCATGCGCAGTGGGAACAGATTGGTCGGTTAATCAAAGCGGGCCACAGCCGCGCGGAAATTGCCCGCATCTACGATGTGTCGGAGAAAACGGTTTATAAATATCATCCGGCGAAGGCATTACGTTGATGCTGATAGTTAGCAGCCTCCACCAGCCAGGCGTTAGCGGCCTTTTCTTTATAGCAGCGTTTATGCAGTGGCTTAATGATTGTTTGAAATAGTGCAAAGGTGGCTCTAAGTAGCTAAACAAACCGTCGGGCGCATGGATGCGCGAGCCAAGGCTCGGCTCGGTATCTGCGAGGTGCAACCGGGTAGGCAGCGAACTAAAGCGGTATCATGCACAGCTATTTAGCGTGGGCCCTTTTTCTGATCAATTATCTTATTGAAAATTGGCGTAATAGCGCGACGAAGACGATGTTTAACTCTTACCCTGACAGGTCTTTTTTTCATTAGCTTGTCCCAGGTTTCTTTTTTTACCTTTAAAATATCATTATCGCATTTGCTATGATTTATTGTTGAGGTTTTTGCATTTTCACCCAGGGTGACGGGTTCTGGAATAATAGCCTCAATATTAACAAGGGAGTAATCTTCGAATAAACTCCATTTGTCAGAAGTCATCCATATAGGATACAAACTCTTAAGGAGTTTTTTGGCACCACTTAAGTTTATAATGTAACTATGTGAAGTGGTTGCATTATGAACTGAATGGACTGAAAAAAATCCGTTCAGTGATCGTGTCGGTTTTTTTATATATTTGTTAACCCTGCTAAGTAGTAATATTCCCGGTTTAGAAGAGGTTAGCATCTCATTGCTTAATAGTGATGGAAGACAGTCAGGAAGAAGTGCATCATCTTCCAGAATCAACGCCTCTGAGATATTATTATCAATCATCCTTTTGTATGCTTTTTGATGGCTTAATGCGCAACCAATTTCTCCTGGCAAAAAAGCATAATTTAATTCTTTAGTATGGGCTCTTCTTTCTTCTTCTGACATGTCACGGCCATCGACTGCATCTAAAAGTTCGAATTCTAATCCCAGTTCGTCAAGGCGGCTGGTGATAGCTTCTCTACGGGAAGCTGACTTTTTTAAATTGATAACAAAAATTTTCATACGGCCTCTCGAATTCTACATTTCAGTAAGATTGTCCGTTATTATGATATCCACTGCAACTCATCTTCTTCATTGACATTTCTTTAGTTACCCCTAAATAAAAAACCGGACTTCTTCTACACAGCTTCACTATGAACTGCATGGCGGCAGATGCCTAAGTACGTCTTATTGAAGATTGTGATAAGCAGGTTGTTGAAAGAAGGAAAGCGGCAAAGCATACTTTTTAAATATGCAGCGTTAAGCTTGCCTTGCCGTGCCTTACAATGACTTGTCCTGACAGGACTGGCGTTAAACCAGCTTTTTCACCAGCGCCTCGCTATGCCGGATATGATCCCCGGCCCGCTCGGGATCGCGCTGTACCAGCGCCATAAACAGCAGGTCGGTCAGCGTTAGCTGGGCGGTGGTGGAAGAGATTGCCGCGCTGCGCGTGGTCTGCTCCTCGGCTACCGTATAAAGACAGTGGTTAGCGCGCTGCTGTAGCGTGTTGGGAGTAAAGCCGGTGAAGGCGAGCACGTTCGCCCCGGCGCGCTGGGCTTCCTGGGCCGCGAGGTTGATCTCGCGTCGCTCGCCGGTGTAGGAGATGGCTAACAGCAGATCGCCCGGGCCCAGCGCCTGTACGCTGGCCAGCAGGGCATGCATATCCTGTTCGGCGACCGCGCTCATGCCGATTTTCATCAGCTTCCAGGAGAAATCCTTTGCCACCAGACCCGATGCGCCAATCCCCACCAGCACAATGCGATTGGCTTCCTGCAGCAGCCTCAGCGTCTCAAGCAGCATGGCCTCGCTGTTAATATCCAGCGTTGCGCGAATCGCTGACTGCTTCTCCATCAGCAGCTTTTCTCCCACCGCCTTCAGCGGATCGTCACTCAGGATCAGGTTGTGGACGGTGAGGGCATCTTTACCGGCCAGCGATTCGCTCAGCGCCAGCTTGAGGGCAGGAAAGCCTTTATAGCCCAGCTTTTGCGCGAATTTCACCACGCTTGACTGGCTGACGCCGGTCTCCTCCGCCAGCTTCTGTGAGCTGAGATGTCGTGCACGATCCGGCTGGGACAATACAAAATCAGCCACCCGACGCTCATTGAGCGCCAGACTGGGATAGAGCTGACGAATGCGCAGTAGTGAACTCATTGATTTATCTCTCCTGAGAGTAACAATTTCCTGAACGAAAGAGACTGATAATAGCCTGCCGGTAGCGCTGCGGCACGGTTATCGCATAACATCACTAAAAGTGAGCCCCGATGCCCGACTGCGAATATAATATTCCTTACCAGGTTATATTACTGAATTAAAAATTCACACATGAGCCCGTTATGAATCTTGGTACCCTGATTTCGGAAACACGCAATAGTGAAACAATGGATCTCGACAGCCTCTCAACGCTTGAGATGGTAACGGCATTCAATCAGCAGGATGCAAAGGTGGCGGAAGCCGTCCGTCTGACGCTGCCCCAGGTTGCGCAGGCCGTTGAGGCGGCTGCTGCCGCGTTTAGTGCAGGCGGGCGGCTGATTTATATGGGCGCAGGTACCAGCGGGCGTCTGGGCGTGCTCGATGCCTCTGAGTGCCCGCCAACCTTTGGCGTCCCTCACGGCCAGGTTATTGGGTTGATTGCAGGCGGCCCCGGTGCGCTGCTTAAGGCGGTCGAAGGCGCTGAAGACAGCGAGCAGCTGGGAATTGATGATTTGCAGGCGCTAAACCTGACCTCAGCCGACATGGTTGTTGGGCTGGCCGCCTCTGGCAGAACGCCGTATGTGATAGGGGGATTACGTTTTGCCCGCCAGCTGGGCTGCCGTACGGCGGCGGTTTCCTGTAACCCGGATTCGCCCATTGCCCGAGAGGCTGAAATCGCCATTTCTCCGGTGGTGGGGCCGGAGGCGCTGACCGGCTCAACCCGGCTGAAATCGGGTACGGCGCAGAAGCTGGTGCTGAATATGATCTCTACCGGCGCGATGGTTAAAGTCGGCAAGGTCTATCAGAATTTGATGGTAGATATGCAGGCAACCAACGTTAAGCTGGTCGATCGAGCCTGCCGGATGGTGTGTCAGGCCACCGGCTGTACGGCACAGGAAGCGGAGCATGCGCTAAAGCAGACCCACTATGAGGTGAAACCCGCCGTGCTGATGGTGCTTACCGGCCTTTCAGCCGCGCAGGCAAGCGCAGGGCTGGCAAAGCATAATGGATTTCTCCGTGCCGCCCTCGGAGATAAAGCATAAGCTAACGCGCTGCTAACTCAATAGCGGTACTTATAGCGCTCCAGGTGGAGCCAGGCAGATAAGCCGGCGAGCGCAGAGATGCGTGAGCCGAGGCGCCAGGGAGGGATTTACGCCGTGTCTGCGTTTTGCATGATACAACCGTGTGCGCAAAGTATTACGCACAGCTCTATGTAGCATTAGCGTCCACAATGCAGTGTGACAGCCGCTACGCCGGGGCGTCGCGTTGGCGTTCATCATTATCGCTGCTAAGGTATGAGTATCGTGCACGGCACAAAGTACAGAATTTAATGATATCCAGGGAGTAATGTTTGATAACCGGTCAGCAACGACGCGTAGTTTTTTTCGATCTTGATGGCACGCTGCATCAGCAGGATATGTTTGGCACCTTTATGCGCTACCTGCTGTGGCGGCAACCGCTCAACCTGCTACTGGTAGTGCCGCTGCTGCCGGTCATCGGTGCTGGCCTGCTGATCAGCGGGCGGGCGGCGCGCTGGCCAATGAGCCTGCTGCTATGGTCGATCACCTTTGGCCACAGTGAAGCCCGGCTCTGTGCACGGGAAAAAACCTTTGCCACCTGGTTTCGCCAGCGCGTCACGGCTTTTCCCGTCGTGCAGCAGCGCCTGACCGACTATCTCAACAGTTCCGACGCCGACGTCTGGCTGATCACCGGTTCCCCACAGCCGCTGGTAGAGCAGGTCTATTTCGACTCGGCCTTTCTGCCGAAAGTGAAGCTGATTGCCAGCCAGATGCGTCGCGGTTACGGTGGTCGCCTGCTGGCAATGCGCTGCCTGGGGCATGAAAAAGTCGCGCAGCTTGAGGAGCAGATCGGTACGCCTCTGCAACTCTATAGCGGCTACAGCGACAGCAAGCAGGATAACCCGCTGCTGTTTTTCTGCCAGCACCGCTGGCGGGTGACGCCGCAGGGACAGCTCCAGCAGCTGGAATAGTCTTCTCTTCCCGCCCGCCTCTTCTCACGACGCCTGATGCCTGCACATATGTTATTTCAGGGGCAGGCGTATATAATGCCCGGCGTTTTAAGCTGGAGACTCAGGTGAATACGACCACAGACGACGAATTCTGGATGGACCATGCGTTAATGCTGGCGCGTCGGGCATGGGAAGAGGGCGAGGTGCCCGTCGGGGCCGTTCTGGTGCAGAATGGTCAGATTATTGGTGAGGGCTGGAATCGGCCCATTGGTCATCACGATCCTACCGCGCATGCGGAAATTATGGCCATCAGGCAGGGCGGTATTGCGCTGAAAAACTATCGGCTCTGTGATACGACCCTTTACGTCACGCTGGAACCCTGCGTGATGTGTGCGGGCGCGATGGTCCATGGCCGTATCGACCGACTGGTATTTGGAGCCAAAGATCAGAAAACCGGCGCGGCCGGTTCGCTGATGGATGTACTGGGCCATCCCGGCATGAATCATCAGCTGAAAGTTGAGCAGGGGATCCGGGCGGAAGCCTGTGCTTCCCTGCTTAGCGACTTCTTCCGCCAGCGGCGTGTCGAGAAAAAAGCGCAGCGCGAGTTAGCGCGGCAACAGGCTTCCGGCGATAAAACGGGCTAAACAACGGCGCGTCATACCGCTCCACCACCGCACAATATCAGCCCATTAGCCCATCAGTTCAGCGCGATCTGCGGTTCCACCGCCGGATAGGCGTGGCCCAGCTGAGCCTCAAGTGCGGCCTGCTGGGCCAGCCTGCGCTCCTGCTCTTGTAAATATCCCGCCAGGCTGAGCTGGTAAATACGGATATTCTCCACGTAGTTATAGGCCTCCTGCCCGCGCGCATAGCCATAGCTGGTCTGGCTGTAATAGCGTTTCTGGCTGAGCATCGGCAGGCGCAGCTTCACGTCGGCCCAGCTATCCGGATTGCCATTCTGCTTCTGCGTCAGCGTTCGCGCGTCCAGCATATGGGCATAGCCCATATTATAGGCCGCCAGCGCAAACCAAATCCGCTCATCTTCCGGGATCGTCTGCGGGATCTTTTCCATCATTTTTTTCAGGTATTCACTGCCGCCGCGAATACTTTGCTCCGGGTCGGTACGATCGCTGACCGCCAGGCTCTCTGCCGTATTGCGCGTCAGCATCATCATGCCGCGTACGCCGGTAGGGGAGGTTGCCTGCGGGTTCCAGTGTGACTCCTGCCAGGAGATCGCGGCGAGCAGGCGCCAGTCGATGGCGCTGGCGTACTTTTCAAACAGCGGGCGAATGGCGGGCAGCGTGCCATCAATGGCGCGCAGGAAGGTGCGCGTATCAACATAGTCGAAGGTGCCGACATGTCCGAGATACTTCTCCTCCAGCCGTGCCATCGCCCCCTCTTCAGCCATCGCATTGAAGTAGTCAAGCATCGCCGCATCCAGACTGTCATCGCGGTCACGCTGAATATACCAGGTGACAGGCTCCTCTTCCGTGATATCAAACGCCACCGCCAGCTGCGGGTGGATCCGCTGGAGCAGGGCAATGGAGACGGAATCGCCCACGGTATAATCAAGTTTGCCGTCAGCGACCGCTTCCAGCAGCGTGCTGGGACTCTGATCGGTGGAGATGGCCCAGTCGAGATGCGGATACTGCGCCTGCTTCATGTTTCGCAGCGTAGAGAGATAAGCAGAATCGGAGGCCACCGTCAGGCGCCCCTTCAGGTCTGCCAGACTTTTAGGGCGCGGTTGACCCATACGGTAAACCAGCTGCTGTGAAACGGAGTAATAGGCGGGTCCGGTACGAAAGTGTTTCAACCGGTCGCTGCTATAAATCAGTCCCGCCGCCAGCACGTCAGCCCGATCGTCGTCCAGGTCGTCAAACAGCTCACTCAAATTCTGACGAACGGTTACCTGTAGCTTAACGCCCAGATAGCGGGCAAAACGTTTCGCCAGCTCGTAATCCATACCGGCCGGTGCTTTATTGATGGTGTAGTAAGTCAGCGGGGAATTTAGCGTGCTGACACGCAGAACGCCCCGCGATTTTATCTGCTCAATACGGTCCTGCGACCCCCCATGCCAGGGGATCGCAGGCCACAGTGCCAGCGCGAGCAGCACGGTGATCAGCCCGATGAAAAGATAATTAAATTTTAGGTGTTTCAAATAGTTATCTCTCTAATTCGCTCAGGTTTCTGCCTTTAGCGGCAGTATATGTTGTTTGTATTGGCTCCCGAGCGTGGGGCATTTTGCGCAACTCATGTCCCTTGCGCAACAGAATTAATATGGAATTGGGTGATTTTCAGCCAATTCCGCAGGTCGATATATTCTGCGCAAACGGTTTCGTAAAGGGCGGGGATTCTCTATAATGGCCCCCGTTTTCCCTGTTGCGCCCAAAGAAGCGTCGCCCGGCGCTTCGAAGACGAGAGATCTTTGATGATGGAAATTCTGCGTGGTTCGCCCGCTCTGTCGGCATTTCGTATTAACAAACTGCTGGCCCGCTTTCAGGACGCTCACCTGCCGGTGAGTGATATATACGCTGAGTACGTCCATTTCGCCGATGTCAGCGCGCCCCTAAATGCAGAAGACAAGGTTCGCCTGCAGCGCCTGCTGAAATATGGCCCCTCTCTCGCCGAACACACCCCCGAAGGACGGCTGCTGCTGGTAACGCCTCGTCCCGGCACGCTCTCACCCTGGTCGTCAAAAGCGACCGATATCGCCCATAACTGCAGTCTGCCGCAGGTCAGGCGTCTTGAGCGGGGGCTGGCTTTTTACATTAAAGGCCCGTCATTGACCTCCGCACACTGGTCGCAGTTGGGTATGATGCTGCACGACCGGATGGTGGAAGTGGTGCTGACTGAGCTGGGCCAGGCTGAACAACTTTTTGTTCAGCACGAACCAGCGCCACTCCAGAGCGTCGATGCGCTGGGCGAAGGACGTAGCGCACTGGAGCAGGCCAACCGCAGGCTGGGCCTGGCGCTGGCAGAGGATGAAATCGATTACCTGCTTAGCGCATTTCAGACCCTCGGGCGCAATCCAAACGACATTGAACTCTATATGTTTGCTCAGGCGAACTCCGAGCACTGCCGCCATAAAATCTTCAACGCCGACTGGATCATTGACGGTGAGCAGCAGCCAAAATCGCTGTTCAAAATGATCAAGAATACCTTCGAGAAAACGCCTGACTACGTGCTGTCTGCCTATAAAGATAACGCGGCGGTAATGGAAGGCTCGACGGTAGGTCGCTTCTACGCCGACGCCGAGCGGCATCAGTACGACTTTCATCAGGAACAGACCGACATCTTGATGAAGGTGGAGACGCACAACCACCCTACGGCAATCTCCCCCTGGCCGGGCGCCGCGACCGGTTCCGGCGGTGAAATTCGCGATGAGGGTGCGACAGGCCGCGGTGCTAAACCGAAGGCGGGGCTGGTGGGCTTCTCCGTCTCCAACCTGCGTATTCCAGGCTTTGAACAGCCGTGGGAAGAAGATTTCGGCAAGCCGGAACGCATCGTCACGGCGCTGGATATCATGACGGATGGCCCGCTGGGCGGCGCGGCATTCAATAATGAATTTGGACGTCCGGCGCTGAATGGCTACTTCCGCACCTATGAAGAAGAGGTAAACAGCCACAACGGCATTGAGCTGCGTGGCTACCACAAGCCGATTATGCTGGCGGGTGGCATGGGGAATATCCGCGCCGACCACGTACAGAAGGGTGAAATTACCGTGGGCGCGAAGCTGATCGTTCTCGGTGGTCCGGCGATGAATATCGGCCTGGGCGGCGGCGCAGCCTCCTCTATGGCGTCAGGGCAGTCTGATGCCGATCTGGACTTCGCCTCGGTACAGCGTGACAACCCGGAAATGGAGCGTCGCTGTCAGGAAGTGATCGATCGCTGCTGGCAGCTGGGCGAGGACAACCCGATTCAGTTTATCCACGATGTGGGCGCGGGCGGCCTGTCAAACGCCATGCCGGAACTGGTTAGCGACGGCGGTCGTGGCGGTCGCTTCAACCTCCGCGACATCCTCAGCGATGAGCCGGGAATGAGCCCGCTGGAGGTATGGTGTAACGAATCGCAGGAGCGCTACGTGCTCTCCGTTTCGCCGGATAAGCTGGCGCAGTTTGATGCCCTGTGTAAGCGTGAACGCGCACCGTACGCGGTAATTGGTAAAGCGACCGAAGAACTGCATCTGGCACTTTCCGACAGTCACTTCAACACGCAGCCTATTGATATGCCGCTGGACGTGCTGCTGGGCAAAACGCCAAAAATGACCCGCGACGTCAGTACGCTGAAAGCGGTGGGTGAGCCGCTGGATCGCCACGATATTACCCTGGCCGAGGCGGTCAGGCGGGTGCTTCATCTGCCGTCCGTGGCGGAAAAAACCTTTTTGATAACCATCGGTGACCGCTCGGTGACCGGCATGGTGGCTCGCGATCAGATGGTTGGTCCCTGGCAGATCCCGGTGGCTAACTGCGCCGTGACCACCGCCAGCCTCGACAGCTACTACGGTGAGGCGATGGCGCTGGGTGAGCGTGCGCCGGTTGCCCTGCTGGATTTTGCTGCTTCCGGTCGCCTCGCGGTGGGTGAAGCCCTGACCAACATTGCCGCCACGCAGATCGGTTCGCTGAAGCGTATTAAACTTTCCGCCAACTGGATGGCGGCGGCGGGCCACCCGGGTGAAGATGCCGGTCTGTACGAAGCGGTTAAGGCGGTAGGCGAGGAGCTTTGTCCGGCGCTGGGCATTACTATCCCGGTCGGCAAGGACTCCATGTCGATGAAAACCCGCTGGAAGCAGGGCAACGAACAGCGCGAAATGACCTCGCCTCTGTCGCTGGTGATCACCGCCTTCGCGCGCGTCGAGGATGTCCGCCGTACCGTGACGCCGCAGCTGCAACCCGGGCAGGATAATGCGCTGCTGCTTATCGATCTGGGTAAGGGGAATAACGCGTTGGGAGCGACCGCGCTGACGCAGGTTTATCGCCAGCTGGGCGACAAGCCAGCGGATGTGCGCGATGCCAAACAGCTGGCGGGCTTCTTTAACGCCATCCAGACGCTGGTGGCCGCGGGCAAACTGCTGGCCTACCACGACCGTTCAGACGGTGGCCTGCTGGTCACGCTGGCAGAGATGGCGTTTACCGGCCACTGTGGACTCCAGGTCGATATTGCCACGCTGGGCGATGACGCGCTGGCGGCGCTGTTCAACGAAGAGCTGGGCGCGGTTATTCAGATTGCCGCCGCCGATCGCGCTCAGGTTGAGCAGGCCTTTGCGGATAACGGCCTGGCCGACTGCGTTCACGTCCTTGGCAGGGCACAGGAAGGGGATCGTTTTGTCATCACCTCGGGCGAATCTGCGGTTTACAGCGAGAGCCGTACCCAGCTGCGCACCTGGTGGGCAGAAACCACCTGGCAGATGCAGCGACTGCGTGATAACCCGGACTGTGCCGATCAGGAGCATGAAGCGAAGAAAAACAGTCGCGATCCGGGTCTCAACGTCGCGCTGACGTTCAGGCCGGAAGAGGACGTTGCCGCGCCGTTTATCGCCACCGGCGCGCGGCCAAAAGTGGCCGTTCTGCGCGAGCAGGGGGTTAACTCTCACGTTGAAATGGCGGCAGCCTTCCATCGGGCAGGCTTCGATGCCGTTGACGTGCATATGAGCGACCTGCTGGCGGGGCGCACCGATCTGCAACGTTTCCAGACGCTGGTCGCCTGCGGCGGTTTCTCCTATGGCGACGTGCTGGGCGCGGGTGAAGGATGGGCGAAATCCATCCTGTTCAATACCCGCGTGCGTGACGCATTCGAAGCGTTCTTCCACCGCCCGCAAACGCTGGCGCTGGGAGTCTGTAACGGCTGTCAGATGATGTCCAATCTGCATGAGCTGATCCCGGGTAGCGACGCCTGGCCACGCTTCGTGCGTAATCAGTCTGAACGGTTTGAAGCGCGCTTCAGCCTGGTAGAAGTGGCTGCCAGTCCGTCGCTACTGCTGGATGGCATGGTGGGGTCGCGTATGCCAATTGCCGTCTCTCACGGTGAAGGTTTCGTGGAGGTGCGGGATGCGGCCCATCTGGCGAAGATTGAGCATCAGGGGCTGGTGGCGCTGCGCTTTGTCGATAACGCGGGCAACGTCACTCAGCAGTATCCGGCGAACCCAAATGGATCGCCGAACGGCATTACCGCGCTGACCAACGAAAGTGGGCGGGTGACGATAATGATGCCGCACCCTGAGCGCGTATTCCGTACGGTGAGTCACTCGTGGCATCCGGCGGAGTGGGGCGAAGACAGCCCGTGGATGCGTATTTTCCGCAATGCGCGCAAGCAGCTGGGTTAATCGCTGTAGCCGGAAGCCTGCACGTGCTGCGTGCTGCTTCCGGCCTCTTACCGGCCCTTATCACGCCTTTACGGCATTTCATATACACGGTATTCCAGAGTAGGATCGCAACCGTCAACAGCGTCAGTTCGCTGGCGCGATAGCTCTGATGTTCTGGCTTTAGGGTCTTTCAAAAAAAGACGAAAGTTGATTTTCAGTAGTTATGAGCTGATTTTATCAAAAACGCCATTTCTTCCGCCGTATCTTTTCTTAACAGATTCAAATCAATACCCCCAAACTTTCTCATGAAAACCTGATCGGTTAGTCTTGAATTTACGATATTTGCTAATTTATTTTTTTCATCCCGAGATTGCGAAAAAGAAGATAATCTCTCAATCCGTGCTGATAAAGACTTATTGTTATACAGTATCTGTGAGATGCTACTATGCGTACATTTCGGATCTAATTTCAGCGCACCAAGCCTCGATGATACTTTACGAAAAATATCATCTCTCTGTTTATTGTTTATAATGTTACCCTGTTGTTCACATGCGGCATCGATAGTTTTATTAACCTCGGAGGATAAAATATTTATCGTTTCCTCCTTGAACCACTCTGTTTTTCTACTGCCTTTAAGTGCTTTATCTATTACTGAATATATATCTTTACTTTCAAATCTTACCTTTTTCCATTAAAAGAGAAAGTAATAACTTCATTTTTTATCTTTAAAAGATTCCCGATAAATCCGTATTTTTTCTCAGAGCGAACCTCCAGGTTGCTGATTTTTGTGCTGCATATGTTTTTTACCAAAAAAGATGACGCTTTCGAAAAACTAAAAATCATATATACACCTTAAAATTTCAAATGCAAATTAGAGCATAATTAAAATTTTTTTTTTATAAAAAAACGCTCTAATTCGGGGCCTGGAACCCAATTATGGACTGAAAAACCGACAAGCCACAGGGACACTCGCCCCGAGTCTGATTTATTCAACAAAGCTATCTGAATGGCCAGGATCCAATCTAAACGTACAATAATTTCCGCTATCCAAACTGACCCCTCTTAGCCTCAGCGCGATGGGGTTGCTTGCCTGTCAGGTACTCATAGGCGTTAAGATGCATGGCGTAAGTGTTGCAGATAAACGACAGGAATCAAAATGCCTGTCATCATCTGGAGACATTTAACTTTATGTTTTATAAGTAATACGCTAATAAGCGTTAAAACTGTTGCCCGATAGCGACACTTTATTCTTAAAGGTGACGTTTTTATTGTTTAAAAAACAAAAGATGTTACCCAGATGCCTGTAATCAATAGGTTTTTATTAAATACTCAAAAGTGGCACGCTAATTGCTAATAGACTCATAGCGGCTCATTCACCTCGTTACGACAGCCCTGCGAAAGCGGACAAGCGCTTCATAACACATCGAATGACGCACAATACGGTGCCTGCCGTCCACCAAACCGATAACAGTTCACTCTGTGGCTTTATCAAATTTCGGACGCAACGTTGAGTTAGGCACCACCTATTTCAGGGAGCGCACGCTTCCGGGCAGATGGCAGATTCTCTGAATCTGCCATTTTTCGTTTTGATAACAGCACTTCCCTCCCGCCTCCCGGTCAGCTAGCATCCAGACGTTGCATTTTGTGAGGGTGTTCCGTGAAAAAATGGCGTCTGTTTCCCCGCTCCCTTCGCCAGCTGGTGCTGATGGCGTTTCTGCTGGTGCTGCTTCCTCTGCTGGTATTGGCCTGGCAGGCCTGGGAAAGCCTGTCTGCTTTGAGCGATCGCGCGGCAGAAACCAACCGTACCACCCTCACCGACGTTCGCCGCAGTGAAGCAATGGCACGGACCGCGCTGGAACTGGAGCGCAGCTACCGGCAATACTGCGTGCTCGACGATCCGATGCTGGCCAGGCTTTATCAGACCCAGCGGGCTAAGTATGCACGGATGCTGGATGCACACGGATCCGTGCTGCCGGACGTGCGCATCTACGATGCGCTGCGGCAGGGACTGGTGCAGCTGAGTGACATCACCTGCGACAACAGCAGCCCGGTTAAAGCCGCCTCCGACGGGCTGGAAGCCTTCTCCGCCGCCAATACCCAGTTGGTTCAGTCCACGCGGGAAGTGGTGTTCTCTCGCGGGTTGCAGCTTCAGCGGGAAATTGCCGAGCGGGGGCAGTATTTTGGCTGGCAGGCGCTGATCCTCTTTCTGCTCAGCCTCGGCCTGGTTCTGCTCTTTACCCGCATGATTATCGGACCGGTGAAGGCGGTGGAGCTAATGATCAACCGTCTTGGCGAGGGCAAACCGCCCGGCCACAATCTCGCCGCAAAGGGGCCTCGAGAGCTACGTTCGCTGGGGCAGCGCATTCTCTGGCTGAGTGAGCGGCTGGCCTGGCTGGAGTCCCAGCGACATGAGTTTCTGCGTCATATCTCCCATGAACTGAAAACGCCCCTGGCCAGCATGCGTGAAGGTACGGCCCTGCTGGCTGATGAAATAGCCGGGCCGCTAACGCCGGATCAGCATGAGGTGGTGGGCATTCTTGATGAAAGCAGCCGTCATCTCCAGCGGCTGATTGAACAGCTGCTGGACTATAATCGTAAACTGTCAGATGCACCGATAGAACGGGCCCCGGTAGCCCTTGCTCCGCTTGTGGACGCGGTCATCGCCACCCACAACCTGACGGCGCGCGCCAAGGCGATGCGTACCGAAATTAACCTTGCCGAAGCAAGCTGCCTTGCCGAGCCTGCATTACTGATGCGTGCGATTGATAATCTTTACTCGAATGCAATACATTATGGCAGCGAATCCGGTACCATCTGGATCCGCAGCCGTCGGCAGGGCGGCAGGGTGCTGGTGGAGGTGGCGAACACCGGAACGCCGATCCCCGCCGCCGAGCAGGCGATGATATTTGAACCCTTCTATCAGGGTAGCCTCCAGCGTAAAGGCGCCGTAAAAGGCAGTGGCCTGGGCCTGAGCATCGCTAAAGACTCCATCCATCGACTGGGAGGAGAACTCCAGCTGGTGGAAAGCGATGCGGCTGCTGTTTGCTTTCGTATCGAACTTAACACCCTCTCAGGGAACGAAAAATAATGAAATCATCCCGCCTTTTTTCAGCCATGCGATCTGCTCCCTGTGCCAGGGTAGCACTGACGATATTGCTGGCAACGGCGCTGGCGGCCTGTGCTAATAAAGCAGCCGATCCGGGCGTCAGTAATATGCATTCACTGCCCGAACCAGAAATCAAAGTGGTTAACTATTCGCTGGTGGCCTGCGAAGAGATCTGGGACGTGCCGGATAACAAAGTCATGGACAGCAGTCTCTACTGGCTGAGAGCCATCGACTGTGCGGTAAGGTTATCGCCTGCGGAGGCACGCGCGCAGGCCAGACTCTGGCCGGCAGATGACTGGCAGAGCGCGTTTAAGCAGGCGATGCTGATGGATAATGGCAACGAAACGCCGGTGGAGAGGCGGCAGTATTTGCAGCGGCTGGATGGGTTTATCGGCGATTATCCTGTTCCCCTGCGACCGCTAATACAGCTCTGGCGCGATAACCAGCTGGCGCAGCTCCAGCTGTCCGAAGCGCGCACGCGGTATCATCATCTGCAACAAAGCAGCGATGCCCAGCTTGATACCCTGCGCCAGCAGCAGATTGCCCAGAATAAAGAGCTGGTGCTGGTCCGCCGCAAGCTGCAAACGTTGACCGATATTGAGCGACAGCTATCCTCACGCCGCTCGCCTGATACCTCAGATAACGGTCACATTGATAAAAATGGCGCTGCACAGGGCGATAGCGTCGCTGTGTCGGATAACACAACCCAGGATGCTCCGCAGCCATGATAAAAAAATCGGCAAATCTGCTGCTGGTGGATGATGATCCCAGCCTGCTTAAACTGTTAGGCATGCGGCTGACCAGCGAGGGCTTTAGCATTTGTACCGCAGCCAGCGGGCCTGAAGCGCTGAAAATGCTGCTGAAAGAGCGAATCGATCTGGTCATCAGCGATCTGCGCATGGATGAGATGGACGGCCTTGCGCTGTTCAGTGAAATCCAGAAGCAGCAGCCGGGCATGCCGGTGATCATCCTGACGGCGCATGGGTCTATACCCGATGCCGTTTCCGCTACCCAGCAGGGAGTGTTTGGCTTTCTGACCAAACCGGTGGATCGCGACGCCCTCTATAGCGCCATCGATCAGGCACTCGCACACCGTGCGCCCGCCGGAGACGAAAGCTGGCGTGAGGGCATTGTGACCCGCAGCCCGCTGATGCTCCGTCTACTGGAACAGGCGCGGATGGTGGCCCAGTCGGACGTTAGCGTGCTGATCAACGGGCAGAGCGGCACCGGCAAAGAGATTCTGGCGCAGGCTATCCATGCTGCCAGCCCACGCGCGAACAAGGCTTTTATCGCCATTAACTGCGGCGCACTGCCGGAGCAGCTGCTGGAGTCGGAACTTTTTGGTCATGCGAAAGGGGCCTTTACCGGTGCGGTCAGCAGCCGCGAGGGGCTGTTCCAGGCTGCGGAGGGAGGAACGCTGTTTCTGGATGAGATCGGTGATATGCCACCGGCGTTACAGGTAAAACTCCTGCGGGTGATCCAGGAGCGTAAAGTGCGGCCGCTGGGCAGTAACCGCGATCTGGATATCAACGTGCGGATTATTTCCGCCACGCATCGCGATTTGCCTAAGGCCATGGAGAAAAAGGAGTTCCGTGAGGATCTCTTTTACCGGCTGAATGTGGTAAACCTTAAGATCCCCACGCTTCAGGAGCGGGCGGAGGATATTCCGCTGCTGGCAAACTATCTGCTTAAGCAGTCTGCTGAACGCCATAAACCCTCGGTACGCCGGTTCTCCACCGAGGCGATGAAGCGGCTGATGGCCGCCAGCTGGCCAGGCAATGTCCGCCAGCTGGTTAACGTGATCGAGCAATGCGTGGCGCTAAGCACGGCTCCGGTCATCGGTGAGGCACTGGTTGAACAGGCCCTGGTGGGGGAAAATACCGCACTGCCCACCTTTGCGGAAGCCAGAAACCAGTTCGAGCTTAACTACTTAAGAAAGATTCTACAGATGACCAAAGGCAATGTGACTCACGCCGCCCGACTGGCGGGGCGTAACCGCACTGAGTTCTATAAGCTGCTGTCGCGGCACGAGCTGGATGCCTCAGACTTTAAGGAATAGTATTTTCCGTGCCGCTATCCCGGTGGGATATGGTAGCGTAGCATGCCGAAAAGAGACGGACCGCGCGGCAGTATTTGTCCGCTGCACATCGTCTGAATAGAAATTGCCCTCCCGGATGGGGGGACTGAAAAGGGTCTGCCATGAAAAAGATTGATGCCATTATCAAACCGTTCAAACTCGACGACGTGCGTGAAGCGCTGGCCGAGGTGGGTATTACCGGAATGACCGTGACTGAAGTGAAAGGGTTTGGCCGCCAGAAGGGCCATACCGAGCTCTATCGCGGTGCCGAGTATATGGTCGATTTCCTGCCGAAGGTGAAGATTGAAATCGTGATTGCTGATGATATCGTCGACACCTGCGTGGACACCATTATGCGTACCGCGCATACAGGTAAAATTGGTGATGGTAAAATTTTTGTTTTCGACGTGGCGCGCGTGGTGCGTATTCGCACCGGCGAAGAAGACGAAGAGGCGATCTGAGTCCCTGCCTTGCCGCCGGAGCGTTCGCCGCCCATCATGGACGGCGATCTCTGCCTGATGGTTAGAGAACCTTATGCGGCCCGAACACCTCATAGTGAATACGGGATGCATCAATCCCCAGCTTCAACAGCTGCGCCACCACCGCCTGCATAAATCCCACCGGACCGCAGAGGTAATAGCGACAGGCCGGATCGCTCAGCTGACTTTCCAGCGGCAGTAAATTCATCAAACCTTCCGTATCAAACTGACCGCTGTCCTGCTCACGCGGTGCGCGATACCAGACATGCTGTGAGAAATCCGGCAGCCGCCGTGCTGTGGCGGCGACCTCATGGCGAAATGCATGCGCTGAGCCGTTATCCGCCGCATGGAACCAGTTAACATGGGCGGGGTGGCGCTGAGCCGCCAGCGCGTCCAGCATCGCCAGCACAGGCGTCTGGCCCACACCGGCGGAGATCAGCGTGACCGGCACCTCTGGCGTGACTGACAGAAAAAAATCGCCTGCCGGCGCGGCCAGATGGATTTCATCACCTGGCTGCGCCTGATGATGCAGCCAGCCAGAAACGACGCCGCCGGGTTGATGACGAACGGCAATGCGGTAATCCCGACCATTGGGTGCGCGGGTCAGTGAATATTGCCGGATCGCCTGATGTTCTAACGTATTCGCGCGCAGCCAGACGCCCAGATACTGTCCGGGCTGATAGTCCATCACGGGCTGACCATCCACCGGCTGCAGAATAAAGCTTTTGATGACGTCGCTCTCCTGGGTAATGGTGCTGATGCGAAAGGCCCGCGGTGCGCGCCAGCCGCCTGGCTTAGCTTCTGCCTGTTGATAAATCTGCGCCTCACGCTGGATAAAAACATTCGCCAGCACGTTGTAGGCTTTGCCCCAGGCCTCCAGCACCTCTTCGCCAGGGCTAAGCATTTCATCCAGCGTTGCCAGCAGGTGCGTACCGACAATCTGATATTGATCGGGCTGAATGGCAAAGCTGGTGTGCTTCTGGGCGATTTTCTCCACCGCAGGCAGCAGGTCGGCGAGATTTTCAATATTGCAGGCGTAAGCGCAGAGAGCATTGAACAGCGCTTCAGGCTGGCTGCCATTGCGCTGATTGCTCATATTGAAAATATCCTGTAGCTCAGGGTTATCACGTAGCATTCGATCGTAGAAGCGTAGGGTAAGGGCGGGACCGACAGCCAGCAGGGCGGGTATTGTGGCTTTCACGGCGGCAATCGTTTTAGCGTCTAACATAGGCTCTCCATGCGTTATGTATTGAGTTAACTTACCGTACATCTTATCGCGCGAGGGTTTGCGATGTAAAACTCTCCGCGCAGTTAGCAGGGGCATCAGGCTGCCCCGCCAGGCAACAGGTGAATCCTGGCAAAGGGGGCGATGACGAAAATGCCGGACAATCAGGCTTGCAAAAAAGGTAACTAACCCTTGCCGGCTCTCAGGCCAATCGTTTGCGTAAAAAGCCTGCTTTGTGGCTACCCCTCGCCTGGTAAAACAGTTTACACTGTGTGTCTTCGCCCTAACGGGCCGTTAAATACCGATATGAAGTTAGCTGAGTCAGGAGATGCGGATGTTAAAGCGTGATATGAATATTGCTGATTACGATGCCGAATTGTGGCAGGCAATGGAGCAGGAAAAAGTGCGTCAGGAAGAGCATATTGAGCTGATTGCTTCCGAAAACTACACCAGCCCGCGCGTAATGCAGGCGCAGGGATCTCAGCTGACCAACAAATATGCCGAAGGTTACCCGGGCAAACGCTACTATGGCGGCTGTGAATACGTTGATATCGTTGAGCAGCTGGCTATCGATCGCGCTAAAGCGCTGTTCGGCGCCGACTATGCCAACGTGCAGCCTCACTCTGGCTCACAGGCCAACTTTGCGGTCTATACCGCACTGCTACAGCCGGGCGATACCATTCTGGGTATGAATCTGGCGCACGGCGGCCACCTGACGCATGGCTCGCCGGTTAACCTCTCCGGTAAGCTGTATAACGTGGTGCCGTATGGCATCGACGAAACCGGTAAAATTGACTACGAAGATCTGGCCGCCCAGGCGCAGAAGCATAAGCCAAAAATGATTATCGGTGGCTTCTCTGCCTATTCCGGTATTTGTGACTGGGCAAAAATGCGCGAAATTGCTGACAGCATCGGTGCCTGGCTGTTCGTGGACATGGCGCACGTGGCGGGCCTGATCGCGGCTGACGTTTACCCGAACCCGGTACCTCATGCCCATATCGTTACCACTACCACCCACAAAACCCTGGCAGGGCCGCGCGGTGGCCTGATCCTGGCGAAGGGCGGCGACGAAGATCTGTATAAAAAGCTGAACTCCGCCGTCTTCCCTGGTGGCCAGGGCGGCCCGCTGATGCATGTGATTGCCGGTAAAGCGGTCGCGCTGAAAGAAGCGATGGAGCCGGAGTTTAAGGTCTATCAGCAGCAGGTCGCGAAAAATGCTAAAGCGATGGTCGAGGTGTTCCTGGCGCGCGGCTATAACGTGGTTTCAGGCGGCACCCATAACCACCTGTTCCTGCTGGATCTGGTTGATAAAAACCTGACCGGTAAAGAGGCGGATGCCGCGCTGGGTCGTGCAAATATCACCGTAAACAAAAACAGCGTGCCTAACGATCCGAAAAGCCCGTTTGTCACTTCCGGTATTCGTATCGGTTCCCCTGCGATTACCCGCCGGGGTTTCAAAGAGGCTGAGGTGCGTGAGCTGGCCGGTTGGATCAGCGATATTCTTGATAACATCGGTGATGAAGGCACTATCGAGCGCATCAAGAAACAGGTTCTGGCACTTTGTGCACGTTTCCCGGTGTATGCCTGACAGGCTCCCGCGCACCTGAAATGTGATAACAACGGGACAAAGTGTCCCGTTGTTTGATCTTAAACCCCACCTCTGACAGAGTAGCGCGGACATCGTTGGAGGGAAAATGACCCTTCGTTTTGCTTACTGGCCTGGCCCGGGCCTGAAATTTACGACTCCAGCAGCTGGCGAATTCGCTGCTGCTGGTGCGGCTGTAAAGGCAGCTCGGCGTGGATCAGCGGCGGCGAGTAGAGCGGCAGCGGGGTGGCATAGGGTGTCACCACCAGCGCAATGCCCTTCGGGGCACTGCTGCGCTGATATTCACCGACCTCAAGATATTTAATGTTCAGCGGCATCAGCGTCAGTTCCCTCAGCTGCTGCTCAATCTGCTGTTCAAGCGCCGGGTTGCCGCCGGTCAGCAGCAGCACCTGTTTTTCCTGTAAAACGCTTTCCTGCATCAGCCAGGCGCCGAAGATGACGGTAATCAAACCCACCTCTTCGGGCGAAAAGGTCAGACAGTAGCGTTGTTCAAAACCGGCCAGCGCCTTTTGCGTGGTGCGAAGCAGTTTGGGATAGAGGCGTCCCACCTCTTCCGTCAGGGTATTATCAATGCCAATGCCGAACAGGCATCGCTCCATCGCCTGCGCAAGGTGCGTATAGAGCTGATTGCAAATCCCCTCCTTATTGCTAAATCGCATGCCGGAAAACGACTGAAAGCGCACAATTAACTCTTTTACCGCATGCAGTAGGGCCCGCTCGTGTTCATGCTGCGCCTCGTCGACAGAGGGAACGTGCATTTGACTGAACAGCAGCGCAAACAGCAGGACGTCGCCGGGTTCCGATATCAGCCCGCTGTCCTGCCACCACTGCGCCATCATTTCATCGGCGACCTGGTGCTCAATGCGTGCGGTAAGCCATACGCGCTGGGAAGGAGTAAACGGCGTGCAGCAGCGATCGCACAGAATATGCTGCATAAAAAGCTGGAGAAACTGGCCGTCGCGCTCGGAGAACTCGCGTGAAAGCTTAAGTGCGCACTGGGTTAACAGCTGCTTTAGCTGCATCTCATCATACAGGGAGGCATCAATCGGGCAGGCCTGTAGCTGGAGCCTGATCGCCGGCGCAAACTGATGCTGGATAAACGCAGGCGATAGCCGCAGCGCACGGCGCAGCCAGTAGACCAGGCAGAGCTTACGATCCAGCGCTTCCCCCTCTACCCGATAGAGGCCCGCCGGGCAGCAGGTAAGCTTCAGCCGGTGATAACGCTGGATTGCGGAGGCAACTTCAATAAGATCCTGTTGGGTGACGGAAGGATTCACGCCATTGAGCTGGCTCAGGGTCTCGAGGCTGGTGGAAGAGGCAGAAAGAAATAACGTCAAAAGGAGGTGGCAGTGACGCTGCGACGTGGAGAGGGCAGAATTCTCAACGGGGGGTGAACTCATTGTCTGCGGTCCCGGTAAATGTAACCTTGTAAGAATAGACTCTCCGCTAACCGCTGCTGGATCCTGCCGCTGATTTATTTAAAGCTTATTAGCCGGGTCACAAATTTTGTTGATGAAGGATGAGGAATTTTCAATTGTTATGTTATAACATATGCAAGAGGCTGATGTTGTGCGTCATGCTGCTGGCGACAGCCACGCAGGCGCTGGCGCATCCCCACAGTTTTATTAGCATGCAGGTCACGCTGGTGCATAAAAATAACCTGCTTACCGGGTTAAAAATGCACTGGGTGATGGATGAAATTACCTCTGCGGACCTGCTTTATGATGCGGGCGACGCGAAACCCGACAGCGTGGCGTGGAAAAAACTGGCGGCAGACGTCATGGCAAACGTGCTGGGACAGCACTATTTCAGTGAGTTCTGGCATGAGGGCAAAGCGGTGAAGTTTGAAAACCTGCCCCCGGAGTATCACCTCTCCCGTCAGGGGTCTAAGGCGGTACTTGAGTTTGTACTGCCGCTGGCTGAACCGCAGCCGCTGACGGGTCAGCGCTACCTGTTCTCGACCTTTGATCCGACCTATTTTGTGGATATGACTTACGATTCTGAACACTCCCTGCACGTGCCCGCTGAGCTGGAAAAACAGTGCAAAATGACGCTAAAGACGCCGAAACCCAACGCAGCGCTACAGGCCTGGGCGCTGTCGCTGGATAAAGCTGATGCGCCGCGCGCTGATGATGATCTGGGCCGACAGTTTGCCCAGACGGTGACGCTGATATGTCGTTAAAATCACCTCTGACCCGATCCCTGCGCGGCGGATTTTCGGCCTGGCCGCTCCTTCTGCTGATTGGGGCCTTTGCCAGCATGGCGCTTGCCGTCTGGCTGTACTGGCCGCAGATTTTATTGCAGAGCATCCTATGGCAGAAAGTGCTTCATCAGCAGATGACCACGCTGCTGCAACAGGTTGCCAGCCATCCCCGACAGACGGGCCTGTCGCTAATGGGCTTTAGTCTGGCTTATGGCGTGCTGCACGCGCTGGGGCCGGGACATGGCAAAGTGGTGATCGCCGCGTTTCTCGCCACCCATCCGACCAGGGTTAAAACCAGCCTTAAGCTCACGCTGGCGGCGTCGCTGGTGCAGGGATGTGTGGCAATTGTGCTGGTAACCGTGCTGCTGGGCGCATTGAAACTCTCCTCGCGCCAGCTGCATATCAGCAGCTACTGGCTGGAGAAGGGGAGTTATCTGCTGGTGGTGGGGCTGGGCCTGTGGCTCTGCTGGCGGGCAGCAGTAAGCCTCTGCCAGGCGCGGCGGGCTTCGCCCTTATACCGCCGGATGATGCCCGCCGGAGATCATCCGGCCAGCCTCCTGTCATCGGGTCGCCACCGGCTTATGCAGCAGACTGCTGCCACCCGGTCCGGCCAACAGACAATCTCCCACTCCCACCCGGTCAGCTGCGGCTGTGGGCATCAACACGTACCGGATGCCGCGCAGCTGGAAAAGGCGGTCAGCCTGAAAACTCAGACGATGGTGGTGCTGTCGATGGGGCTTCGCCCCTGTTCGGGCGCCATTATGATGCTGCTGTTTTCTAAGGTAACAGGCGTCTATCTGTGGGGGGTATTCTCCGCGCTGACGATGGCGGCAGGAACGGCGTTTACGGTGTCTGCCATGGCGCTGCTGGTGCAGGTTTCGCGTGCGCTGGCGCTAAAGCTCAGCCGCAAAGGCACATCGACGGGCTGGATAAGGCTGGGGCATCCGGTGTTGTCGCTGGTTGGCGGCATGCTGCTGGTATTGATGGGCGGTGTGCTGTGGCTGAGTGCTCAGCCGGTGATGTCAGGCGGCATTCGGCCGATGTTTCTGCACTGATGCGGGCATCGACAGGCGACCTGTCGGGCGGGAAAGCAGGGGCCGGGCGCGGGAAAGTGTTTCCCCGCGCCCGGCCCCTTTACCCCGTTTACGGGATGGCCTGACCGATTTAGCGCTTAAGCGCTTCGCTCAGTTCGTCACGCATGTTAGCCAGCATCGCTTTCACCACGCGTGGATTACCCGCAACGATGTTGCCGGAGGTCAGATAACCGTGTGCGCCAACAAAGTCAGTCACCAGACCGCCCGCCTCACGTACCAGCAGCTCGCCTGCTGCAAAGTCCCATGGCTTCAGGCCGATTTCAAAGAAGCCGTCCACGCGGCCAGCGGCCACGTAGGCAAGATCCAGCGCGGCAGAACCGGTACGGCGGAAATCAGCACACTGGGAAAACAGCTTGCCAACGATATTGATGTAAGGGGTGGCGTGCTGCTTATGCTTAAACGGGAAACCGGTCGCCAGAATGGTGCCATCCAGATCGCGAGCGGTGCTGCCGCGCAGACGGTAACCGTTCAGCTGTGTACCCTGACCGCGCACCGCGCTGAACAGCTCATTACGCATCGGATCGTAAACCACGGCGACTTCGGTACGGCCTTTGATGCGCACGGCGATAGAGACGGAAAAGTGAGGGAGACGCTTAATGAAGTTGGTGGTGCCATCCAGTGGATCGATAACCCATTGCACATCCTTGTCTTCACCGGCTAATTCACCACACTCTTCAGAAATGATGGTGTGTTGCGGATAAGACTTGCGGATCACCTCGATAATCAGGCGCTCGGCGTCGCGATCAACATTGGTAACGAAGTCGTTGCTGCCTTTCTGGCTGGTTTCAACGGCGTCTGGAGTTTCGTAGTTCTTGGCAATTAAATTACCGGCCTTGCGCGCAGCGCGCACGGCGATGTTGAGCATCGGATGCATCGGTCTCTCTCACTGGATGTTAAAGAACGGGAAAACGGCGCGGATTATAGCAGGGAGATCGTAAGAAGTCCTGAAAATATGCTAGTATCCCCAAATTATCTCACAGACCAGAATTCCTATGCTGCAAAATATCCGAATCGTGCTGGTGGAAACCTCTCACACCGGTAACATGGGATCCGTCGCGCGCGCGATGAAAACCATGGGCCTGACCAACCTCTATCTGGTTAATCCGCTGGTAAAACCCGACTCGCAGGCCATTGCGCTGGCCGCCGGCGCCAGTGACGTCATTGGCGAAGCGAAGATTGTCGATACGCTGGATGACGCGCTGGCGGGCTGTAGCCTGGTGGTTGGCACCAGCGCCCGCTCCCGCTCGCTGCCGTGGCCGATGCTCGATCCGCGTGAATGCGGCATCAAAAGCGTTGCAGAGGGGCAGCAGGCTCCGGTTGCGCTGGTATTTGGCCGCGAACGCGTGGGCCTGACCAACGATGAACTGCAAAAGTGCCACTATCACGTTGCCATTGCTGCCAATCCTGAATACAGCTCGCTGAATCTGGCGATGGCGGTGCAGATCGTCGCGTATGAAGTGCGTATGGCCTGGCTCCAGCAGCAGGAAACGCCGAAGCCTGAGTATGAGGAATCCCCCTATCCGCTGGTGGACGATCTCGAACGCTTCTATCAGCATATGGAGCAGATGATGGTCAGAAGCGGCTTTATCCGTGAAGGGAATCCCGGCCAGGTGATGAGCAAGCTGCGTCGCCTCTATACCCGGGCGCGTCCGGAGCGTGACGAGCTGAATATCCTGCGCGGCATGCTCTCTTCGGTGGAGAAGCCTAAGGGCGAAAAGTAGAGGTCGGCGGAAGGCGGAAAGCGGGGTAATAGTTGACTAAATTACCAGGTTAAATAGTTGAGTATTTTACTTGGTTAAATAGTTGACCAAATCACTCGGGAATGGCAGACTTGCGGACATCATTTTGTTAAACCCCATCAGGGGACAACCGAGGTCGTTTACGCCATGAGACTGACATCCAAAGGCCGTTATGCCGTTACCGCTATGCTTGATGTTGCGCTGCACTCTCATGAGGGGCCGGTGCCACTCGCGGATATTTCAGAGCGTCAGGGCATCTCCCTCTCCTATCTGGAACAGCTGTTTTCTCGCCTGCGCAAAAATGGTCTGGTCGCCAGCGTTCGCGGACCGGGTGGCGGTTATCTGTTGGGTAAAGCCTCGGATGCCATCGCCGTTGGCGCGGTGATCACCGCCGTGGATGAGTCAGTTGATGCCACTAAGTGCCAGGGCAAAGAGGGCTGTCAGGGTGGTCAACGCTGTCTGACCCACGTACTGTGGCGCGATCTGAGTGAGCGCATTAGCGACTTCCTGAACAATATTACGCTGGCTGAACTGGTCAATAATCAGGATATCCTTGAGGTAGCCGACCGCCAGAACACCACTGAAAAAAATCGTGTGCCTGCCGGGCGCACGCATGAAACCATTAACGTCAACCTGCGTGCCTGACGGTTGCTAAAGCTTCCTGCTGATTCCCGACTCCCCTTCGTGAAATCAGCAGGGACCTGTCGCCATACTGTCAGATTGCCCGACAGGTTGTGAGCGATACGGAGCCGAACGTCATGAAATTACCGATCTACCTGGACTATGCCGCCACCACGCCTGCCGATCCGCGCGTGGCAGAGAAGATGATGCAGTTTCTCACCCTGGACGGAACCTTCGGTAATGCGGCTTCCCGTTCCCATCGCTACGGCTGGCAGGCGGAAGAGGCCGTTGACGTGGCCCGTAATCAGGTTGCCGATCTGATTGGTGCCGACCCGCGTGAGATTGTTTTTACCTCCGGCGCGACCGAATCTGACAACCTCGCCATCAAAGGTGCTGCTCATTTTCATCAGGAAAAAGGGCGACACATCGTTACCTGCCAGACCGAACACAAAGCCGTGCTGGATGCCTGCTTGCAGCTTGAGCGCGAAGGCTTCGAGATAACCTGGCTTGCCCCGCAGCGCAGCGGTCAGATCGATCTCGCCTCCATTCAAAACGCCCTGCGTGAAGACACCATTCTGGTCTCGATCATGCACGTTAATAACGAAACCGGCGTCATTCAGAACATCGCCGCAATTGGCGAACTCTGCCGCGCGCGCGATATCCTCTTTCACGTTGACGCCACGCAGAGCGTGGGGAAACTCCCCATCGACCTCAGCCAGCTCCCGGTCGATCTGATGTCATTTTCCGCGCATAAACTCTATGGTCCAAAGGGGATCGGCGGGCTTTACGTGCGTCGCCAGCCCCGTATTCGACTGGAAGCGCAGATCCACGGTGGCGGCCACGAGCGCGGTATGCGTTCCGGCACGCTGCCGGTGCATCAGATTGTCGGTATGGGCGAAGCCTACGGTATTGCTAAAGAAGTAATGACGGCTGAAATGGCACGTATAGATCAGCTGCGATCGCGTCTGTGGCGGGGCATCAGCGAAATTGACGGGGTGTATGTGAATGGCGTTGCAGAAGGCGGCGCACCCAATATTCTGAACGTCAGTTTCAGTAATGTTGACGGCGAGTCGCTGATCATGGGGTTGAAGGATCTCGCGCTCTCCTCCGGCTCTGCCTGTACCTCTGCCAGCCTGGAACCTTCCTACGTGCTGCGCGCGCTGGGACTGTCTGAGGCGCTGGCGCACAGTTCGCTGCGTTTTTCGCTGGGGCGCTACACCACCGAAGAAGAAATTGACTATGCCGTTCAGCTGATCCAGCGAACTATTCGCCGCCTGCGTGAGCTCGCCGTGCGCTGAGGCCATGCTTTTATGTCATTGACGGGCCGGGTAAAACTGGCCCGTTTTGCGTTTAATTGCGCTTTGGGTTAGACGAAAGCAAATAAAGGTTTATTGTAGTGACCGACGCATTCAAGACCAAATTCGATGAACAGCTCAAAAGGAGCCATGCGATGACAACAACACCAATGAAAATAACACTGTCAACGACAGCGGCAGATCCACGCTGGGGAGAAAAGGCAACATTGACCAGCAACGACAGCGGCATGACTATCCATCTTAACGGTGGCGATGCCCTGACCACTATCCAGCGCGCGGCGAGAAAAATTGATGCGCAGGGGATCCGGCACGTCAGCCTGAGTGGCGACTGGGATCTGGAAAAAAGCTGGGCGTTCTGGCAGGGCTATCGCGGTCCCAAAGGCGAGCGTAAAGTCGAATGGGCCGATCTGAATGAGAGCGATCGCGCTGAATTTGATAACCGCCTTAAGATTATTGACTGGGTACGCAACACCATTAACCTGCCGGCTGAAGATCTCAGCCCCGAGCAGCTGACCCAGCGCGCCGTCGATCTGCTGTCCGGCGTGGCTGGCGAAAGCGTGAGCTATCGCATAACCAAAGGTGACGATCTGCGCCAGCAGGGTTATTCCGGGCTGCATACCGTGGGCCGGGGATCGACCCGCGCGCCTGCGCTGTTGGTGCTGGATTATAATCCGGGCGGGGATGAAAATGCGCCCGTGTTTGCCTGCCTGGTCGGTAAAGGTATTACCTTCGATACCGGTGGGTACAGCCTGAAGCCCAGCGGATCCATGGATTCGATGAAATCGGATATGGGCGGGGCCGCGACCCTGACCGGCGCACTGGCGCTGGCTATCGTTCGCGGACTGAAAAAGCGCGTCAAACTCTATCTCTGCTGCGCGGATAATATGGTCAGCGGCAACGCGCTGCGGTTGGGCGATATTATCCGTTATCGCAACGGTAAAACCGTTGAGGTGATGAACACCGATGCGGAAGGTCGCCTGGTGCTGGCCGATGGCCTGATTGATGCCAGCCAGCAGGATCCGGAATTGCTGATCGATGCTGCCACCCTGACCGGCGCGGCGAAAACGGCGCTGGGTAATGATTATCACGCCCTTTTCAGCTTCGACGACTCGCTGGCTCAGTCGCTGCTCAGCAGCGCCGCGCATGAAAATGAGCCTTTCTGGCGTCTGCCGCTGGCGGAGTTCCACCGCGGCTACCTGCCCTCTAACTTTGCCGATCTGAACAATATCGCGGCCCCGTCCCATACGGCTGGAGCCAGTTCGGCGGCGGCGTTTCTTTCTCACTTTGTGAGCCGTTATCAGCAGGGCTGGCTTCATATCGACTGCTCCGCCACCTACCGTAAGGGAGCGGTGGATCAGTGGTCCGCAGGTGCCACCGGCCTTGGCGTTCGCACGGTGGCTAACCTGCTGCTGAAATAATCCGTTGGTGATGCCTGAGGTTCCGGGGAGAGCACATCTCCCCGGGATCGGCAGATAACCCCGCAGGGCAGGCGGCGTCCTGCCCGTTAACGTTTAGTGAATCAGAGCCATGAATGAAACCAACCCGCGCCTTGAAGAGGTGCTGAAACTGGCGGCCAACGAGCCGGCGCACCGGCCCGAGTTTTTTACCCTACTGCTGGACGCCAGCGTCTGGGTTCCGGGCGAGAGCCCGGCACAGGGAGAAGGTGATGCGGCTCCGGCCGTGGAGATACAGCACTGGGAAAAGGACGACGGTACCAGCATCATTCCTTTTTTCACCTCACTCACCGCTATGCAGCAGGCAGTCAGCGGGGAGCAGCCCTTTTTGGTGATCCCGGTGCGCGCATTATTCGAAATGACGCTTGGCGAAACGCTGTTTCTTAACCCGAAGCTGCCGACCGGCAAGGCGTTTTCACCGCGTGAAATCGCCAGCCTGCTGGGCGAGAGCGGTAATGCGCTGAGCGAGCAAACGGTCATTGCGGGAGGCACATCCCTGCTGCTCTCTGAACATGCCGAGCCGCCCGCACAGATGATCGCCTCTCTGACTCAGCTGTTTGCGAAGCATAAACAGGTGCGCCACGCCTGGGTAGCCTTAATTAAAGAATCAGCCGATGCCTCCGCTAACCTGCTTATTGGCATTGAGGCAGACAGCGACATTGAAAATATCATTCAGGCGGCCGGTAGCGTCGCCACGGATACATTAACGGATGATGAGCCGGTAGATATTTGTCAGGTTGTCGAAAATGAAAAAGGCATCAGCCATTTTTTTATTGCACATATTACCCCATTTTATCAGCGGAAGTGGGGAAGCTTCCTCCGCGACTTCAAATTACCGCATTAATCTGACGGCGCTAATGTTACCCTGACTCAATAACTCGCCCACATCAGGCTGCTGACCCACAGTGTTACCCGCCGTGATGATGGGCTATAACCCCATTCACCGCTGCGAGGATGGGCCATTACCCCATCCACCGTCGTAATGTGCTTCGCTAATTAACTGCACGTCATACCGTTGCACATTGCCAGGTCAGCCGGGAGCGTTATTTTGACATTTTTTGCATGTTAAAATATCAAAAAAACAAAGTGAATGAATTAACCCATCACTACTATGGGAGGCATAAGTCACTATTATTTCTCTAACGTGAATAATTTCCATTTGGGTGGTGTAAGTCGATTAGCCCTATTTACCTTCTTCTTTAATTTCCTTCATCCTTATGAATCGGCTACTTTCCTGAATATTATAACGTAATATAAACTGAAACGGAGAAATAGAATGAGTAGCTATAACCTGATTGATAAAACCGATACCCGATTCGAAACGTTAAAAAAGGGATTTAATTTACGCTGGCCCGATCAGGGCAGTGAGGCAGATTATATTTATGTCTGCAACAACAGTGAAGACGTCCTCTCTGCGGCTAATGCCGCGCTGGCGCGTAATCAGCGGATTACGGTGCGCAGTGGCGGTCACTGCTATGAAGGCTTTGTCAGCAACAAACTGGCGGCGGATGGGACGACCCCCCTGGCGATAATTGATCTCAGCCTGCTGGTGGGGATGGATTTCAGTGAAAATGCTGATATCAGCTCACCCTGGGATAGCAGCGCAAAATACAAGTTCCGTGCGGCAAGTGGTAATCAAAACTGGGATGGCACCGTTAATTTATACAAACTGGCAAACCGCTGTATTCCCGGCGGCTCCTGCTACTCTGTCGGCGCTGGCGGTCATATCAGCGGTGGCGGATATGGGCTGCTCTCCCGCCTGCATGGTCTGACGGTCGACTGGCTGTCGGGCGTGGATATACTGGTACCGGCGGCTGATGGCAAATCGCTCCTGGCAAAGCATGTGAGCCTGAAAAGTACCGGAAGCGATCGCGATCTTTTTATCGCCTGTCGCGGTGCGGGCGGGGGCAACTTCGGAATTATTCTTAACTACTACTTTGCCGAGCTGCCTGCTGCGCCTGAGCAGGTTTATCTGCTGTCGCTGGCCTGGCCATGGAGTACTTTTAAAGACAAAGCGCATTTTGGTCAGTTCCTGAATAGCTACTGGCAGTGGTTTAACACCCATGATTCAGAATGGAACAGCCAGGATATCACGAAGGCTAACGGTGGACTCTTCTCATTACTGAAGCTCCAGCACCGCTCCACCGGCGACATTCATCTGCTTATTCAGTACACGGGCAATGATGGCCGGGTGGATGGCAGCGGGCAGGAAAAGCCCTTCGCTGACTTCGTGGACACCATGAACAAGGCGGCTGGCGTCGTGCCGGATGTTATTGAGATGGGTATGACGTATGGGGTGGTAAACGCTCAGGCTGAAAGCAAAAGAAAGTTCAAAGACGCGGTCAAGGATGCGCGGCTAATCGACTGGCTGTATGCCACCCAGACGCTCAATGGCTCAGGGGATAACCAGCGTGGCAAATATAAATCTGACCAGCAGATTGGTAATTTTGGCGCAACCGAGATTACCGCATTGTGGGAAGGGCTGAACGGCGCAGACGATCCTCTCCTTAATCAGGCGCTGGTGCAGATCGACTCTTACGGCGGCTGTATTAATACCAATGATGAAACCACCAACCCGACCTCGGTATATCAGCGCAGCTCGTTGTTAAAGGCGCAGTTCCAGGTGTACTGGACCGATAAAGCGAACGATCAATACTGCATTAACTGGATGCAGAAGCTTTATTCCGCCTGTTTTGCCGATCAGGGCGGCAAACCTTACGGTAATGATGGCCGCTATCAGGGGTGCTACATCAACTACCCCGACACGGATATGAAATATACCGCCGCCGACCATGCGAAAGTTGATCCAGAGTGGTTAACACTTTATTACGGGGACAAAGCCGAGAGTCTGGTGAAAACCAAACAGGCAGTGGATCCTAATAATCTCTTCCGCCACGAGATGTCCATTCCCCTGGCGCTACCTGCCAAATAATGCAGTAAAGTCCAGGCAGGCACGGAAGCGGCCAAACTTTTCTACAGGCGAGTCGCATGCTAATTATGGTATGCGGCTCGCTGACAATATTCGCTGATGACACCAGTTAAGCTGCCTCTGATAAATGCCATCGGCTATCTGGCCGGGCAACGATGCCATAGCCCGGCGTGAATGGCCCGATGCTTAGCCGAGGGTAACCGGCAAATCATTTCGGCTTCCCCATTCCCCCCAGGAACCATCGTACAGTCGGACATTTTCCACACCCAGGCTGTTCAGCGCGAGGATCACCACCACGGCGGTCACGCCGGAACCACAGCTGGCCACCACGGGTTGGGTCAGGCTGACACCCTGCTGCTGGAAAATCGCTTTAAGCGCCGTCGCGGGCTTGAGTTCGCCGTTTTCCACCAGATCGTTCCACGGCACATTCAGGCTGCCAGGAATACGTCCTCGCAGCAAACCGGGACGCGGTTCATCCACTTCACCCCGAAACCGGTTTCCCGCCCGCGCATCGATAATCTGTGCGCTCTGCTCATGGCTCATCAGTAGCACGTCCGTTAAACGCACCACGGCATCATCGTCAAAGGCGGCCTCGAATTCGGCCTCAGGCAGATGTACTTCGCCGCTTTGCAGTGGCAAACCGGCTTGCTCCCATTTCTGCAACCCCCCGGCGAGAATCGACACTCGGCTCACGCCAGCCTGTTGCAGCATCCACCAGGCGCGCGGGGCAGAGAACAAATTACCCTCATCGTAAACCACCAGATGTTTATCACTGCTGATGCCCAGTTCGCGCATGGCGACGGCAAAGCTTTCTGCGCGGGGCATCATATGGGGATAAGGGCTGAGCGGGTCCGACAGCGCTTCAATATTGAAGAACGGCGCGTCAGGCAGATGTTTCGCCAGATACTCAGCCTGAATATCGCGCAGCTTCTCCAGGCCCGGGGGCAGCAGACGGGCATCAATGACCTGCACAGCGTCATCGGAGAGGTGTTCTGCCAGCCAGGCGGCGGTAACAAAAAATGAGCGATTCATAGCGGCCTCGCTTAAGGTGATGAGAACAGTGAGTGTCAACGATCCTGTCGGGCATCACAAGATGTAATCCTCCAGGCTTCGCGCTGGCCCGCAGAGATCGTGCCCGGGACGAAAGCCGTTGAGAAATTGTGGGAATCAGGATCGCATTTTTTTAATAATATGTTGAATCTCCGATAGGCAATGCGAACGATGCCCCCTATAATCGGCGCCATTTTCCAGACCGGGGAACCTTTTCGCCGGCTACACTCGACATCAAACAGGGGTCCATATGACTATTGAACGTACTTTTTCCATCGTAAAGCCGAACGCGGTGGCAAAAAACGTGATTGGTGCCATTTTTAACCGTTTTGAAAGCGCTGGCTTCAAGATCGTTGGCAGCAAAATGCTGCACCTGAGCAAAGAGCAGGCTGAAGGCTTCTACGCTGAGCACCAGGGCAAACCTTTCTTCGACGGCCTGGTTGAATTCATGACCTCTGGCCCGGTAGTGGTTTCCGTGCTGGAAGGCGAAAATGTCGTTCAGCGTCACCGCGATCTGATGGGCGCGACCAACCCGGCTAACGCGCTGGCAGGTACGCTGCGTGCAGATTACGCCGACAGCTTCACTGAGAACGCCACCCACGGTTCAGACTCTGCTGAATCTGCCGCGCGCGAAATCGCTTATTTCTTCGGCGAAAACGAAGTGTGCCCGCGTACCCGCTAATCATTAGCGCAGACTGAGGGCAGGGCGTTTACAATTTATTTTGGCTGCGTCCTTTGACCTTAAGTCGCTCGCGAGTACAATAATGCGCCCCTGGTGAGACTATGCTCATCAGGGGCGTTTCATTTATATCCATCGTTCTGTCGGGTTTGCCATCTGACGCATACGCCGTTAAGCGTCAGGCGCGTTGCTATGTCACGGCCCCGTCCCGAATGGGTATATACTTTATCCCCTACGCCATAACGTGTAATAACGAGGCCTGGAATTATGTCTGAACATATTGTGAGTCCGTCGTCCGACGTCCCCGTCATCGCCGCCGCCAAAAAAGAAAAAATTAACCTGCTCGATCTTAATCGCCAGCAAATGCGCGAATTCTTCGCCAGCCTGGGTGAGAAACCCTTTCGCGCCGATCAGGTGATGAAGTGGATGTATCACTACTGCTGTGATGATTTCGACGAGATGACCGACATCAACAAGGTTTTTCGCGGCAAGCTGAAAGAGGTGGCTGAGATCCGTGCCCCGGAAGTGGCAGAAGAGCAGCGCTCATCGGATGGCACCATCAAGTGGGCGATTACCGTGGGGGGACAGCAGGTCGAAACCGTCTACATCCCCGAAAAGGATCGCGCCACGCTCTGCGTCTCTTCACAGGTTGGCTGCGCGCTGGAGTGTAAATTCTGCTCGACGGCTCAGCAGGGCTTTAACCGCAACCTCCGCGTATCTGAAATTATCGGCCAGGTCTGGCGCGCGGCCAAAATTATCGGCGCCTCGAAAGTGACCGGCCAGCGTCCTATTACCAATGTGGTAATGATGGGGATGGGCGAACCGCTGCTGAACCTGAATAACGTTGTACCGGCCATGGAAATTATGCTGGATGATTTCGGCTTCGGTTTGTCAAAACGTCGCGTCACGCTCTCAACCTCCGGCGTGGTTCCTGCGCTGGACAAGCTGGGTGATATGATCGACGTGGCGCTGGCAATTTCGCTACACGCCCCGAATGACACAATTCGTGACGAAATTGTGCCGATCAACAAAAAGTACAATATCGAGACTTTCTTAGGGGCGGTTAGCCGCTATATCGCGAAATCAAATGCTAATCAGGGCCGCGTGACGATTGAATATGTCATGCTCGATCAGGTCAATGACAGTACCGATAACGCGCATGAGCTGGCCGCACTGCTCAAGAATACGCCGTGCAAAATCAACCTTATTCCCTGGAACCCCTTCCCGGGGGCGCCCTATGGCCGCAGCTCCAACAGCCGGATCGATCGCTTCTCTAAGGTACTGATGGAATATGGGTTTACCACGATCGTGCGTAAAACCCGCGGAGATGATATCGACGCCGCCTGTGGTCAGCTTGCTGGCGAGGTGATTGACCGCACGAAGCGAACGCTGCGTAAAAAAATGGCGGGAGAGGCCATTTCTGTGAAAGCGCTCTGAAACCTGAGGCTTCAGCGACGGGGCTGCTGTTGGACCTGAGGGGATTGGCGTAGGATAGTGCGCTTAACCTCAGGGAGGCCGGGATGGGTAAAGGATTACTGGTATGGCTGATTGCCATACTTATGGCGGGGTGCAGCCCTGCCATGCCGCGCAGCGAACGGGTGCAAACCCGACTACAGTTAGGGCTTGAATATCTGACTCAGGGTGACCTGATCGCTGCACAGCGCAACCTCCGCCAGGCGGCGGCGCTGGCCCCGCAGGACTATCGTACCCAGCTGGCGCTGGCTCGCTACCAGCAGCGGGTGGGGGATGAGGAAGCCGCTACGGACTTTTATCGTTCGGCACTTGCTCTGGCTCCAGAAAACCGTGATGTAATCAATAATTACGGTGCGTTTCTCTGTCGTTTAGGGCAGTATGATGCGGCTCAACGTCAGTTCCGCAGGGCCGCAGAATTAACGTCAAACGGCGGACGTGCGGATGCGTTAGAGAATGCCGGTTACTGCTATCTCATTGCGGGAGAGCAGAATAAGGCTGTCGTCGCGCTCACCCGTGCGACAATGCATCATCCGGATAAAGGCCTGGCGTTGCTGGCAGAAGCCGAAAGGCGATTTGGAAAGAGGGAGCTGGTTTCATCCCGGCTCCTGTTAGATGTTTATCAACGCAACTTTACTGCTTCGGCGGAAAGTCTGTGGTTAGAGATTCGCTTCGCCGCGCTGGCGCAGCATCCGGAGGGCGTCAGGCTTGCCGGGGAGCAGCTGGCGCGAAATTTTCCACAATCGATACAGCACCTGCATTTTTTAGCTAATGAATACTGAAGCCAATCAAGACAAAACAGCAGTAAATTCAACAGGCGAGCGCCTCCGCGGGGCCCGTGAAGAGATGGGACTCACTCAGCAGAACGTTGCTGAGCGCCTCTGCCTGAAACTTTCCACCGTCCGGGAGATAGAAGAGGACAAATCGCCGGCCAATCTGGCGTCGACCTTCCTGCGGGGTTACATCCGTTCTTACGCACGTCTGGTGCATGTACCTGAGGAAGAACTGCTGCCGATGATGGCCAAACAGGCCCCCGTCCGCGCGGCGAAAGTGGAACCGATGCAAAGTTTCTCTTTAGGGAAGCGGCGTAAAAAACGCGACGGCTGGCTGATGACCTTCACCTGGCTGGTGTTATTTGTGGTGGTCGGTTTAACGGGTGCCTGGTGGTGGCAAAACCATAAGGCCGCGCAGGACGATCTGGTATCAATGGCCGATCAGAATGCGACTTCTGGCAGCGAAAACGGTCAGTCTATTCCTCTGACCGATAACAGCGCCGACGGCTCGCAGCCGGCAGCCGGTGCACCGGTACAGAATGAACCCGCCCAGACCGCTGAACCTGCGTCTCAGGCGACTCCCGCCGCCGCGCCTGCTGCCACGGCCCCGGCAGACAGCGCACCTGCGACGCAGCAGCCCGCTGCCGCTTCACCCGCACAGCAGGCCGATAATAACGCAGCGGTGAGCACCAGCGGGCAGATGCCCGTTGCCGCAGCCAGCGTAGACGCTTCCGCTGCTGACCATAATGCGCTGGTACTGAACTTTCTTAAGGACTGCTGGCTGGAAGTGACCGATGCCTCGGGAAAAAAACTGTTCAGCGGCATGCAGCGCAGCGGTGGTAAACTCAGCCTCAATGGCACTGCTCCCTATCGCCTGAAAATTGGCGCACCGAGCGCAGTCCAGATTCACTACCAGGGCCAGCCGGTCGATTTGAGTCGTTTCATCCGTACCAACCAGGTTGCTCGCCTGTCGGTGGGTGCGCAATAACGCATCCTTCCGGTCGCGAGTGATTGTGGAGAAAAAACATGCATAACGAAGCACCCATCATCCGTCGCAAATCTACGCGCATTTACGTCGGCAAGGTGCCAGTGGGCGACGGTGCACCTATTGCCGTTCAGTCCATGACGAATACCCGTACCACCGACGTGGCGGCTACGGTCGGCCAAATTAAAGCGCTTGAGCGTGTTGGCGTCGATATCGTACGCGTTTCCGTGCCGACCATGGAGGCCGCAGAGGCTTTCCGTTTGATCAAGCAGCAGGTTAACGTCCCGCTGGTTGCCGATATCCATTTTGATTACCGTATTGCTCTCAAGGTTGCCGAGTACGGCGTTGACTGCCTGCGCATCAATCCGGGCAACATTGGTAACGAAGAGCGTATCCGCCAGGTGGTTGACTGCGCCCGCTACTACAACATTCCGATTCGCATTGGCGTCAACGCCGGGTCGCTGGAAAAGGACCTGCAGGAAAAGTATGGCGAACCTACGCCTCAGGCGCTGCTTGAGTCGGCCATGCGCCATGTCGATCATCTCGATCGCCTCAATTTCGATCAGTTTAAAGTCAGTGTTAAAGCTTCAGATGTGTTCCTCGCCGTAGAATCCTATCGTCTGCTGGCTAAGCAGATCGATCAGCCTCTGCACCTGGGTATCACGGAAGCGGGCGGCGCGCGGGCAGGATCGGTGAAATCAGCGATCGGTCTTGGCCTGCTTCTCTCCGAGGGAATTGGTGACACGCTGCGTATTTCCCTGGCGGCCGACCCGGTGGAAGAGGTAAAGGTTGGGTTCGATATCCTGAAATCCCTGCGTATTCGCGCCAGGGGCATCAACTTTATTGCCTGCCCGACCTGTTCGCGTCAGGAGTTTGACGTGATTGGCACGGTTAACGCGCTGGAACAGCGGCTGGAAGACATCATTACGCCGATGGACGTGTCAATCATCGGCTGCGTGGTTAACGGCCCCGGTGAGGCGCTGGTCTCGACCCTTGGGGTGACCGGCAGCAATAAAAAAAGCGGCTTTTATGAGGATGGCGTACGTCTTCGTGAGCGCCTGGACAATGACGATATGATCGATCAGCTGGAAGCACGTATCCGTGCAAAAGCAGCGATGATGGATGCGTCCCGTCGAATTGACGTCCAGCAGGTTGAAAAATAATCTGACGGCTGGCGGGTGAGTTACGACTTACCGGCCGGAACTGAACCTGGCGATAAATTTCGCCAGGGACTCCAGCTAAAGGGTGAGAGAAAAGTAGTGGCAAAAAATATCCAGGCTATTCGCGGCATGAATGATTACCTGCCTGCGGATACCGTTGTATGGCAGCGTATTGAACAGATCCTCAAGCAGGGGCTGTCCAGCTATGGCTACAGCGAAATCCGCCTGCCGATTGTAGAGCAGACCCCGTTATTCAAACGCGCTATCGGTGAAGTGACCGACGTGGTTGAAAAAGAGATGTACACCTTCGATGACCGCAATGGTGAAAGCCTGACGCTGCGTCCGGAAGGCACGGCGGGCTGCGTGCGCGCCGGCATCGAACACGGTCTGCTGTACAATCAGGAACAGCGTCTGTGGTATATCGGTCCGATGTTCCGCTACGAGCGACCACAGAAGGGGCGCTACCGTCAGTTTTATCAAATCGGTGCCGAAGTCTTTGGCCTGCAGGGCCCGGATATTGATGCCGAACTGATTATGATGACGGCGCGCTGGTGGAAAGCGTTAGGCATTGCCGATCACGTTCGTCTGGAGCTGAACTCCATTGGTTCCCTTGAGGCTCGCGCAAACTATCGCGAGGCGCTGGTGGCCTTCCTCGAGCAGCATAAAGAGGTGCTCGACGAAGACTGCAAGCGTCGCATGTACAGTAACCCGCTCCGCGTGCTGGACAGCAAAAATCCCGACGTGCAGACGCTGCTTAACGACGCGCCAGAACTGGGTGACTATCTGGATGCCGAATCCCGTGAGCACTTTGAAGGGATGCGTAAGCTGCTGGATGCGGCGGGTATCGCCTATACCGTTAATCAGCGGCTGGTGCGCGGACTTGATTACTATAATCGCACCGTTTTTGAATGGGTCACCAGTAGCCTTGGCGCGCAGGGTACCGTATGTGCGGGTGGGCGCTATGATGGCCTGGTGGATCAGCTCGGCGGACGCGCAACGCCAGCCGTAGGCTTTGCGATGGGACTGGAGCGTCTGGTACTGTTAGTCCAGGCGGTTAATCCTGAATTTGAACCGACGCGCATTGTCGATGTCTATGTTATCGCTTCGGGCCAGGGCGTGCAGTCTGCCGCGATGCAGCTGGCCGAGCAGCTGCGTGATGCTGACCCGTCACTTAAGCTGATGACCAACTTCGGCGGCGGCAACTTCAAGAAGCAGTTTGCCCGTGCCGATAAGTGGGGCGCGCGCGTCGCGCTGGTGCTGGGTGAAGACGAAGTCGCTAACGGTCAGGTCGTTATTAAAGATTTGCGCAACGGCGAGCAGCAAACGCTGGCGCAGCGTGATGCTGCAGCAACGCTCGCGGTAATGTTGAAATAAGCAGGATCGCGATTAAAAGGAGAAGGTTTGCGTGGAAGTATATAGCAACGAAAATGAACAGATCGACGCGGTAAAACAGTTCTTTGCCCAGAACGGCAAGGCGCTGGTTATCGGGGTAATTATTGGCATCGGTGCGCTGGCAGGCTGGCGCTACTGGAGCAGCCATGAAGATGGCGGCAGCCGTCAGGCCTCGGCGTCTTATCAGCAGGTTTCGACCGCGCTGGATGCCAGCAAGCCTGCGACGCTGGACGCGGCGGCGAAATTTGCCAGCGAAAATAGCAATACCTATGGTGCGCTGGCCTCGCTGGACCTGGCTAAGCGCTATGTGGATACGAATCAGCTGGATAAAGCCGCCGAACAGCTTCAGGTCGGTCTGAAAGATACCAACGATGCCAACCTTCAGGCGGTGATGAATATGCGTCTGGCGCGTATTCAGCTGCAGCAGAAGAAGCCGGATGAGGTGTTAAAAACCCTCGACAGCGTGAAGGGTGATGGCTGGACAGCGATTGTCGCCGACGTACGCGGAGAAGCTCTGCTGAGTAAAGGTGATACCCACGGCGCGCGCGATGCCTGGAGTAAAGGCATTGCCTCTGATGCGTCACCGGCGCTGAAAGAGATGCTGCAAATGAAGATGAATAATCTGCCGGGCTAACGTCCGGCGGTTTAAATTGCCTCAAACAGGCTCAAGAGGGATTTCATGGAATTGCGTAAGATACTTCTGCCGGGACTGATCTCAGTCACCTTACTTAGCGGATGTTCATGGTTTAGCGGCGAAGAAGACGTGGTCAAAATGTCGCCGCTGCCAAAAGTAGAAAATCAGTTTACCCCGGAAAAAGTCTGGAGCACGTCGGTCGGTGACGGCGTAGGTGATTTCTACTCCAACCTGCATCCGACCTGGGCAGACAGTACCGTTTATGCGGCCGATCGCTTCGGCATCGTCAAAGCGCTAAACGCGGGTGACGGCAAAGAGCAGTGGAAAGTCGATCTGTCAGAAAAAACCGGCTTTTTCTCTAAAAATCATCCTGCACTGCTCTCCGGTGGCGTGACCGTCGACGGCGGACACGTCTACGTCGGCAGCGAACGTGCGCAGGTTTATGCTTTAAACAGCAGCGATGGCTCCATTGCCTGGCAGGCAAAAGCGGCCGGTGAAGTGCTCTCACGTCCGGTAGTCAGTGATGGCCTGGTGCTGATCCACACCAGCAACGGTATGTTGCAGGGTCTGGACCAGACCAACGGCGCGGTGAAATGGACGGTCAACCTTGACGTGCCAGCCCTGTCGCTGCGCGGTGAGTCAGCACCCGCGACCGCCTTTGGTGCGGCTATTGTGGGCGGTGACAACGGACGCGTCAGCGCGGTGATGATGAATCAGGGCCAGATTATCTGGCAGCAGCGTATTTCCCAGCCGACTGGCGCAACGGAAATTGACCGTCTGTCCGACGTGGATACCACCCCAATCGTCCTGAATGGCGTGGTCTATGCGCTGGCCTATAATGGCAATCTCAGCGCGCTGGATCTCCGCTCCGGCCAGATCCTGTGGAAGCGTGAAATCGGTTCTGTACACGATATGATCGTTGATGCGGGCCGTATCTACCTGGTTGATCAGGACGACCGCGTGGTGGCTCTGAGCACGGAAGGGGGCGTAACGGTCTGGCGTCAAAGCGATCTGCTGCACCGTAACCTGACCTCACCGGTGCTCTACAACGGTTATATTGTGGTTGGCGACAGCGAAGGCTATCTGCACTGGATTAACACTGACGATGGACGTTTCGTTGCCCAGCAGAAAGTCGACAGTTCCGGCTTCCAGACCGAGCCAGTAGTCGCCAGCGACAAGCTGTTAATTCAGGCGAAGGGCGGCGAAGTTTACGCGTTTACCCGCTAATACCTTCTTAGATCGTCACTCTGTAACGGCTCCTGATTCGTCAGGGGCCGTTTCGTTTTTCTCTGGGCGTGTTATTCTTGACGCCGTCAGCCTGAGCCCTTGCGGCAGCAACCTTTGTTTGTCGTATAGAATAAGGTGTATGTCAGGCGCTTAATTTTTGTAATGAGGCTTCAATATGGTACCTGTGGTCGCGCTGGTCGGGCGTCCCAATGTGGGAAAATCCACCCTGTTTAACCGTCTCACGCACACGCGAGATGCGCTGGTGGCGGATTTTCCTGGCCTTACGCGTGACCGAAAATACGGTCGTGCCGAGGTCGAAGGGCGGGAGTATATTTGCATTGATACCGGCGGTATTGATGGCAACGAAGAGGGCGTGGAAACGCGCATGGCCGAGCAGTCCCTGTTGGCGATTGAAGAAGCTGACGTGGTGCTGTTTATGGTCGATGCCCGCGCCGGTCTGATGCCTGCCGATCAGGGCATTGCCCAACATCTGCGCTCGCGGCAGAAACCCACCTTTCTGGTGGCCAATAAAACCGACGGCATGGATCCTGATTCCGCCGTGGTTGACTTCTATGCGCTGGGTCTGGGTGAAATTCACCCCATCGCCGCCTCTCACGGACGCGGCGTAACCAGCCTGCTGGAAATGGTCCTCCTGCCGTGGATGGAAGAAGTGGTGCCCCAGGCACCACTCACCGAGGAAGAAGAGAACGCAGCCTACTGGGCGGCGCTGGAAGCCGAAGAGAGCGATGAGGCGCAGGGAGAGGCCGAAGATGACTTCAACCCTCTCGATCTTCCGATCAAACTGGCCATCGTCGGACGCCCTAACGTGGGCAAATCCACGCTGACGAACCGTATCCTCGGTGAGGAGCGGGTGGTGGTATACGATATGCCGGGCACCACGCGCGACAGTATCTATATTCCCATGGAGCGTGATGGTCGTGAATATATTCTGATCGACACTGCCGGTGTGCGTAAGCGCGGAAAAATTACCGATACCGTTGAGAAATTTTCGGTCATCAAAACGCTTAAAGCCATCGAAGATGCCAACGTAGTGATGTTGATCATTGATGCCCGCGAGGGTATCTCCGATCAGGATCTGTCGCTGCTGGGCTTTATCCTTAACAGCGGTCGCTCACTGGTGATTGTGGTTAACAAGTGGGATGGCATGACGCAGGAAGCGCGCGATGAGGTGAAAGATGCGCTGGACCTGCGTCTGGGCTTTATCGACTTCGCCCGCGTGCATTTTATCTCTGCGCTACACGGCAGTGGGGTAGGTAACCTGTTTGAATCCGTTACCGAAGCCTATGACTGTTCAACCCGGCGTGTTAATACGTCAATGCTGACCCGCATTATGAACATGGCCGCTGACGACCATCAGCCGCCGCTGGTTCAGGGCCGTCGCGTTAAGCTGAAATACGCCCACGCCGGTGGCTACAATCCACCGATTGTGGTTATCCACGGTAACCAGGTCAAAGACCTGCCGGATTCGTATAAACGCTATCTGATGAACTATTTCCGCCGTTCGCTGGAGGTGATGGGTACGCCTATCCGTATTCAGTTCAAAGAGGGCGATAATCCGTTTGCCGGTAAACGCAACCTGCTGACGCCAAACCAGCAGCGCAAACGCAAGCGTCTGATGAGTCACCTGAAAAAGAACAAACGTTAAACCTGAAGGGGCCTGATGGCCCCTTTTTTTATCTGCCAGATACAGAATTTTCCTGGGCTTATACTATTCCAAACTCTTCAGAGTGCATAAAGATGTCAGTGCTGGAATAGCCTGACAGATATCATGGTAATAAATAGCTCAACAGGCAGTTTGTAATAAGCCGCCCTGAAAAACATTAGCCTGGCCTCAGCTAATCCTGTAATTATTATAAGGTTAATTAATCGCTTTTCTGCCCGCCATCCTCTGAGCTGCCATTCCTCTTGTTGTATTAACAGAAAAATACCGAGATTATTCTTTAGATAAAATGAATTATTGATTATATGAACTATTATTTTATTGAAATTACTGCTGTTACCAGAGCGGATTTTTGGTCTGCAAGTGTGTTATTTGTTAATTTTATGTTTATAGCTTTATGAACCGCGTGGTACAATTTTTTGGTTAGCTGAGTGACACAGTTCTCCACCAGGGGACGAAAACTGCGGTATTGGTTAGCGAGAAACGGGGCAGACCCGTATCAAATTGTTAATTAAAATAAGCGACTAAAGAATAATGTTCTTTTCTTTCTGCTCCCGCGTCATCGGATGTGGGTAACAGACAGAGAATGAAGATTGTGCTAAGGCCCTATTTAGTTCAGGAGTATTTTTATCATGTCTCAAACGAACGCCCCGTCATCTAAATGGCTGGGCTTGTGGTGCTTTGTGCTGGGCTTACTGTTCCTTGCAACCGGCCTCTACTTTGTCATTGGTGGTGGGAAACTGGTTTCACTGGGTGGCAGCTGGTATTTCGTGATTGCTGGTATCGTCACCGTTCTCTCTGCTATTCAATTCTTCCGCCGTAAATCCTCTGCCGTTACCCTTTTTGTCCTGGTCTTTATTGGCTCTGCCATCTGGGCCGTGCAGGATGCGGGAATAGATTTCTGGCCGCTGGTGTCACGCCTGATGACGCTGGCGGGCTTCCTGCTGCTGGCGCTGGTTACGCTGCCGGCACTGCGTAAGCGCGAAGGGAAAATGCCAGCGACGAAGCCTGCATGGGCCATCGCCGCGCTGGTGGCTATCGGTATGGTCGCCACCTTCGTGCAGATGTTTCAGCCACACTCTCCCGTTGCTGACGGTAAAGAGCTGCCGCTGGTGCCGGTTAATAAAGCCGCTGAGCAAAAAAACTGGGATAACTACGGTAACACGCCGGGCGGCAGCCGCTTCGTCGCGCTGGATCAGATTACCCGCGATAACGTAAAAGATCTGAAGGTGGCCTGGACTTATCACACCGGTGATATCCCTGAAAGCCCTACGGGCAACGGCGCAGAAGATCAGCAGACGCCGCTACAGATTGGTGATGTGCTCTATCTCTGTACCCCGCATAACAACGTTATCGCCGTTAATGCCGATACCGGTAAAGAGATCTGGAAGCGCGTCGTTAACGCTCAGGCGGAAGTCTGGAACCGCTGCCGTGGTCTGGCTTACTTTGATGCAACGAAACCGCTGACTCAGCCTACCGTTCCCGGCTCTACGCCGGTTCCTCAGCCTGCACTGGCGGCAGGTGATACCTGTCAGCGTCGTCTGCTGATGAACACCATTGATGCGCGCCTGATTGCTATCAACGCCGACAACGGTGAGTTCTGCCAGAACTTTGGCGACCACGGCGTGGTCAATCTGAAAGAGGGTCTGGGCCAGGCTGAAGATCCTAAATATCAGCTGACCTCTGCGCCAACGCTTGCAGGCACCACCGTGGTGGTGGGCGGTCGCGTAGCGGATAACGTCCAGACCGATATGCCTGGCGGCGTGATTCGCGGGTTCGATGTGATCACCGGCGCGATGCGCTGGGCGTTCGATCCGGGTAAAGATGACCCAACGGCTAAGCTGAAGCCCGGCGAAACCTACGTGCGCAGTACGCCGAACTCATGGGGCCCGATGTCCTATGATCCCGGTATGAACACCGTATTTATGCCTATGGGCAGCTCGTCCGTTGACCTGTGGGGCGCAACCCGTACCGCGCTTAACCACAAATATGGCGCCTCGGTTCTGGCCGTTGATGCAACCACCGGTAAAGAGAAATGGGTTTATCAGACCGTACATAACGATCTGTGGGACTTCGACTTACCGATGCAGCCAAGCCTTATCGACTTCCCGGAAAAAGATGGCACCACTAAACCCGCTGTGGTTATTGGGACTAAAGCAGGTCAGATCTACGTGCTGGATCGCCTGACCGGTAAGCCGCTGACCGAAGTGAAGGAGTTCCCGGTTAAACGCGGGAATATTCCTGACGAGCAGTACACCGCCACCCAGCCTAAGTCCGTCGGGATGCCGCAGATCGGTGCCGAAACGCTGACTGAATCTGATATGTGGGGTGCCACGCCATTCGACCAGCTGGCCTGCCGTATTGGCTTTAAATCAATGCGCTATGATGGCCTGTATACCGTACCTGGCACCGACAAAGCGCTTAGCTTCCCCGGCTCGCTGGGCGGCATGAACTGGGGTAGCCTCTCTACCGACCCTAATAACCATCTCATTTTTGTTAATGATATGCGTCTGGGTCTGTGGGTGCAGATGATCCCGGCCAATACCGCGGCGATTTCACGTGGTAGCAACGGCGGTGAAGCGATCAACACCGGTATGGGTGCGGTACCGCTGAAAGGCACGCCTTACGCGGTAAATAAAAACCGCTTTATGTCTCCGCTGGGCATTCCCTGCCAGAAGCCACCGTTCGGTACGCTTTCTGCGGTCGACCTGAAGACGCGTAAAGTGGTATGGCAGGTACCGGTTGGAACGGTACAGGATACCGGTCCATTCGGCATCAAAATGCACGTGAAGATGCCGGTAGGTATGCCAACGCTGGGCGGTACGCTGGCGACGCAGGGTGGGCTGGTGTTTATCGCTGGCACACAGGATTACTATCTGCGCGCATTCGATACTGCCACCGGTAAAGAAGTGTGGAAAGCACGCCTGCCGGTTGGTAGCCAGGGCGGCCCAATCAGCTACAAATCGCCTAAAACCGGAAAACAGTACATCCTGATTTCTGCGGGCGGTGCGCGTCAGTCCCCGGATCGGGGTGACTACGTGATTGCCTACGCACTGGATAAATAACGCGTGGGGGAGTGATTCCCCGTAACCCGTAATAAAAAGCCCCCGCCATTGCTGGCGGGGGCTTTTTTATGCCTCAGAAAGACTACTGGCCGTGCTGCCAGAGCTGAACCAGCGCGGGCGGCGCCAGATCTTCCGGGATTTGCAGGACGATATTGCCAATCCGCTGGGGGGTGGCATAGCTAATCTCGATACGATAATAACGCTGGTCACCGCGCCCGGCAGTGCTCTGCTCTCCGGGCGGTGTGCCCAACGCCAGTGCCTGACGAAGCACACTGCACACGTGTTCTTTTTGCGCGCCATCAAGCTGAGCAAGCGTAATGCGCCTCGGCTCTGCCAGCCGGGGAATAAAAGCAAAACCGCCTTCGCGCGCAACATCAATTACGGCGTCGTCGCTCAGCTCGGGGAGGGAACTCATGGCAGTACGCCGACCTGTTTCCAGGCGGTCTCGATGGCCTGACCTACCGACTGGTCAAAACGTTTTTTACCGTGCTGGATGGTCAGCTTCGCAAAGGTTTTGAAATCGGCATTTTGTGGCAGACTTTTGTCACACACGGTATCGTACCAGGCCCAGCCCGCGCGTTCCCAGGCGTGGCCGCCCAGCGCCTTCGCCGCCAGGTAGAAGGCCCGGTTAGGGATACCGGAGTTAAGATGGACGCCGCCGTTATCGTCGCGGGTCTGGACGTAATCTTTCATATTGGCAGGCTGCGGATCTTTACCCAGCAGCGGATCGTCATAGGCGGTCCCTGGTTCGGACATCGACCGCAGACCCTTACCTTTAATGCCTTTTGCCAGCAGTCCTTCACCGATGATCCAGTCGGCGCGATCGGCAGTCTGTTTCAGGTGGAACTGTTTCACCAGTGAGCCAAACACATCGGAAAGGGACTCATTCAGCGCGCCAGCCTGCTGGAAATAGATCAGTCCGGCTTCAGTTTCCGTCACCCCGTGAGACAATTCATGCCCCACGACGTCAATCGCGATGGTGAAGCGATTAAAGATTTGGCCGTCGCCATCGCCAAAGACCATTTGCTGTCCGTTCCAGAAAGCGTTTTGGTAATTTTTGCCGTAGTGAACGGTTCCCTTCAGCACCAGCCCGTTGTTATCGAGAGAGTTTCGCTGGTAGGCCTGCCAGAAAAAATCGTAGGTGACGCCAAGATAATCATAGGCTTCGGTCGTGGCGACATCGCCGGTAGCCGCGGCCCCTTCGCTACGCACCAGCTTGCCGGGCAGCGTCTCTTTCTGCTGCGCGTCGTAGATTTCTCGCTGAACTTTGCCTGCCGCTGCGGTTTTCGCACCCTGAGGTTTGATCCACTCTTCGGACATCAGGGCCTGAACGTGGACCAGGGTTTGCCTGGCACAGTGCTGCTGAGCATCGGAACCGTTATCAATGATTTTGCGCAAAATATAGGGAGGAATGACGCCGTAATGCATTCGGAACTCCTTAATCGACAGTAGGTGTCAAAAAAGTATAGTTAACGAATCATAAGTATGCTTAAACTTTCCAGAAGTGAATGGCACTGTCTGCTAACCCTGTGCAGACAGTACCGTTCAGCCTTTAGGCTCACGCCGTGCTTTAAGTGGGGTAATGGCGGTCACTTCGCTTTCAACCCAGCCGTCGTCCAGCCGGGTCTTCAGCCTGTCACCCTGATGAACCTGACGGGTTTTTCTCACCACCTGGCCTTCTGCGGAGGTCGTTACGCTGAAGCCACGCGCCAGCGTCGCCAGCGGACTGACGCCTTCCAGCTGGGCGGCCAGCGTCGAAAACCGCTGTTTACTGACGTTCATCTGCTGCTGCATCGCCTGCTGCAGGCGATACTGCCACTGCTGAACCTGCTGCTGCGCACGATAAATTCGCTTTTGCGGCTGGAAAGCGCTCAGGCGCTGTAGCGCGCCGTCCTGCTTACGTCGCGCCTGACGCAGGCTGAGCTGCATGGCATCATCCAGACGGCGCTGAAGCCGCATCAGCCCGGTCTGCTGGCGAGCCAGACGTAGCTGAGGGTGCTGCTGTTGCAGACGATGATGCAGACGGGTAAAGGTGCGGTTCTGCTGGGCCAGGTAGTAATCCATCGCCATCTCAAGCCGCTGCTGCTGATTTTGCAGCTGGCGCAGCAGTTCCAGCTGATTACGGCTCACCAGCTCGGCCGCCGCCGACGGCGTGGGCGCGCGCAGATCGGCAACAAAATCGGCGATGGTTACGTCGGTCTCGTGGCCGACCGCGCTAACAATGGGAATGCGGCTGGCAAAAATAGCGCGCGCCACCCGCTCATCGTTAAAGCTCCAGAGATCTTCAAGCGACCCGCCGCCGCGGCCGACAATCAGCACGTCACACTCCGCGCGCGCGTTAGCCACTTCGATGGCGCGCACGATGCGGGCAGGCGCGTCTGCGCCCTGAACCGGCGTGGGATAGATAACCACCGGCAGTGACGGATCGCGTCGGTGAAGCACTCTCAGCACGTCATGCAGGGCGGCACCGGTCGCGGAAGTAATCACGCCCACCTGGCGGGCCGGGTCGGGCAGCGGCTGCTTAGCCTGCTGATCAAAAAGTCCTTCACCCAGCAGCCGCTGGCGGAGCTGCTCAAACTGCTGCTGCAGTAAACCGTCACCCGCGGGCTGCATGCTCTCCGCAATCAGCTGATAGTCACCGCGAGGTTCATAGAGCGTAATGGTTGCCCGTACCAGCACCTGCTGACCGTTTTGCGGTCGGAAAGTCATGCGTCGGTTGCTGTTGCGGAACATAGCGCAGCGCACCTGGGCACCGTCATCCTTCAGGGTGAAATACCAGTGACCCGAAGAGGGCTGGGAGAAATTGGAGATCTCGGCGCTCAGCCAGACCTGGCCCATTTCCATCTCCAGCAGCTTACGCACCGTGGTATTAAGACGGCTGACGGTAAATATATTGGCGGTTGGCGGTAGCGACATGTGATGAAGATCAAACTTTAAATCAGAGGGTTAATCAACCGATACTACATGGCTCATTGAGGGGATCAAGGTTTTTTCGTAAATAATGCTGGAGGCAATCGATTACGGCCTGTATAATGCCGCGGCAATATTTTAAATTGTTCTCACGCACCCTGAGGTTGAGATATTGCCATGCTAAGAATCGCTAAAGAAGCCCTGACATTTGACGACGTCCTGCTCGTTCCCGCTCATTCGACTGTATTACCTAACACGGCCGACCTCAGCACCCAGCTCACTAAAACCATTCGCCTGAACATCCCCATGCTCTCCGCTGCTATGGATACCGTTACCGAAGCGGGTCTGGCCATTGCGCTGGCGCAGGAGGGGGGACTGGGCTTTATTCACAAGAATATGCCTATCGAACGCCAGGCAGAAGAAGTCCGTAAGGTGAAGAAGCACGAAAGCGGCGTAGTTACCGACCCGCAAACCGTGCTGCCGACGACCGCGCTGAGCGAGGTGAAAGCCCTCACCCAGCGTAACGGCTTTGCGGGCTACCCGGTGGTAAACGATGATAACGAGCTGGTGGGGATTATCACTGGTCGCGACGTGCGGTTTGTCACCGACTTAAGCAAGCCGGTATCGGCGGTGATGACGCCGAAAGAGCGTCTGGTGACCGTGCGCGAAGGCGAATCCCGCGAAGTGGTTCTGCATAAAATGCATGAAAAACGCGTTGAAAAAGCGCTGGTGGTGGATGATAGCTTCCATCTGCTGGGGATGATCACCGTCAAGGACTTCCAGAAAGCCGAGCGTAAGCCTAACGCCTGTAAAGACGAACATGGCCGCCTGCGCGTGGGTGCCGCCGTTGGCGCCGGTGCCGGTAACGAAGAGCGCGTGGATGCGCTGGTCGCGGCAGGCGTAGATGTGCTGCTGATTGACTCATCACACGGCCACTCCGAAGGCGTACTCCAGCGCATTCGCGAAACGCGCGCCAAATACCCCGATCTGCAAATCGTGGGCGGCAACGTGGCGACCGGGGCTGGCGCGCTGGCGCTGGTAGAAGCGGGCGTGAGCGCGGTGAAAGTCGGCATCGGCCCTGGCTCAATCTGTACCACGCGTATTGTGACTGGCGTGGGCGTACCACAGATCACCGCCGTGTCTGACGCGGTAGCGGCGCTGGAAGGAACCGGGATCCCGGTTATTGCTGACGGCGGTATCCGCTTCTCCGGCGATATTGCGAAAGCAATTGCCGCAGGCGCCTCGGCGGTGATGGTCGGTTCGATGCTGGCCGGGACCGATGAGTCCCCGGGCGAGATCGAGCTTTATCAGGGACGCTCTTTCAAATCCTATCGCGGCATGGGTTCACTGGGCGCGATGTCCAAAGGCTCGTCGGATCGCTATTTCCAGACCGATAACGCCGCCGATAAGCTGGTGCCGGAAGGGATTGAAGGCCGAGTGGCCTATAAGGGCCTGCTGAAAGAGATCGTTCACCAGCAGATGGGCGGCCTGCGTTCCTGTATGGGCCTGACCGGCTGTGCTACTATCGACGAACTGCGTACCAAAGCGGAGTTTGTTCGCATCAGCGGCGCCGGGATCTCGGAAAGCCACGTGCACGATGTGACCATCACTAAAGAGTCTCCGAACTACCGCATGGGCTCCTGATATGGCTGCGGCGAACGGCTCAGCGTGCTGCCGTTCGCCGTCCGCATTGCTTATTGATCATCTGTCCACGGCGCGACGAGTAAAACCCCTGGTTGTCACCTGCCGTGCAGACCCGATCGATTTTTATATTCATTTCTTTGCCGGAAAACGCCTTAAATGACGACGGAAAATATTCATAAACATCGCATACTGATCCTCGATTTCGGTTCTCAATATACGCAGCTGGTTGCGCGCCGCGTGCGCGAGCTGGGCGTTTATTGTGAGCTCTGGGCCTGGGACGTTACCGAAGAGCAGATCCGCCAGTTCAACCCGAACGGCATCATTCTTTCCGGTGGCCCTGAAAGCACCACCGAACATGACAGCCCGCGAGCGCCAGAATATGTGTTCACCGCTGGCGTTCCGGTACTGGGCGTGTGTTACGGCATGCAGACCATGGCGCTCCAACTGGGCGGCAAGGTAGAAGGGTCAAGCGAGCGTGAATTCGGCTATGCGCAGGTAGAACTGGCAGTGGAAAGCGCGCTCACCCGCGATATCGAAGACTCGCTCAGCGAGGCGGGTAAACCTCTGCTGGACGTCTGGATGAGCCACGGCGACAAGGTTACCGCCATCCCGTCAGACTTCGTCACCGTTGCCAGCACCGAGACCTGCCCGTTTGCCATTATTGCTAACGAAGAGAAGCGTCTGTACGGCGTGCAGTTCCACCCGGAAGTGACCCACACGCGCCAGGGGCTGCGCCTGCTGGAGCGTTTCGTACGCGATATCTGCCAGTGCGAAATGCTGTGGACGCCGGCTAAAATCATTGAGGATGCCGTCGATCGCCTGCGCGAGCAGGTCGGCAATGACAAAGTGATCCTTGGCCTGTCGGGCGGGGTGGATTCATCGGTTACCGCCATGCTGCTGCATCGCGCCATCGGCGATCGTCTGACCTGCGTGTTTGTCGATAATGGCCTGCTGCGCCTTAACGAAGCCGAACAGGTTATGGATATGTTTGGCGACCATTTCGGCCTGAACATTGTTCACGTTCCAGCCGAGGCACGTTTTCTTGACGCGCTGGCGGGCATTGACGAACCGGAAGCGAAACGCAAGACCATTGGTCGCGTCTTTGTGGACGTGTTCGACGAGCAGGCAACCCGCCTGACCGAGGTAAAATGGCTGGCGCAGGGCACCATCTATCCGGATGTGATTGAATCGGCCGCTTCCGCGACGGGTAAAGCCCACGTGATCAAGTCGCACCACAACGTCGGTGGCCTGCCGAAAGAGATGAAGCTGGGCCTGGTTGAGCCGCTGAAAGAGCTGTTCAAAGATGAAGTGCGCAAAATCGGCCTGGAGCTGGGCCTGCCGTACAATATGCTCTACCGTCATCCGTTCCCGGGGCCGGGTCTGGGCGTGCGCGTACTGGGTGAAGTGAAGAAAGAGTACTGCGATCTGCTGCGTCGTGCAGATGCCATCTTTATTGAAGAGCTGCATAAAGCCGACCTGTACAACAAGGTTAGCCAGGCCTTTACCGTGTTCCTGCCGGTACGTTCCGTCGGCGTTATGGGCGACGGTCGTAAATACGACTGGGTCGTTTCCCTGCGCGCGGTGGAAACCATCGACTTTATGACCGCCCACTGGGCGCATCTGCCTTACGAGTTCCTGGGTCGCGTTTCTAACCGCATTATCAACGAAATCGACGGTATCTCCCGCGTCGTTTACGATATCTCCGGTAAGCCGCCGGCGACGATTGAGTGGGAATGATTTAACGTCTGGTATAGACCGGCAGCGACTGGCAAGAAACACCCGGAAGCCCGCGTAATTGCGGGCTTTTTGCGTTTTCGACCTCGCACTATCTGGCAAGCTTTCGCATCGCCAAGCCCCCCGTTTTTATGGCATGGTAGATGGTACGATCTCACCCTAATGCCATGTTCGGCACTAGATATCATGTCGCTCCTAACCAGATAGGCATGGTATCTACTTAAATTAATATATTGATTTATAATATTTTTATTGGTTTGGTACAATGAGGGGGGAGCATGGTGTTTTTATTAGAGGAAACCTGACCATGCTGACCGATACCAAGCTGCGTAACATCAAGCCGAAAGACAAGCTCTACGAAGTGAACGACCGTGACGGCCTCTTTGTAGCCATCACGCCTGCGGGGTCGATTTCATTCCGCTACAACTACTCGATCCACGGCAGGCAGGAGACTATCAAGCGAAGGCCATTGCTTAATCCCAGCATGCTGTCATGAATAAAGGAAATTCGACCATGAGTGAAGAGTGGATTCTCCAGACCAAGGAAACCCGCAGGGTATTTTCTAACGCGGCGTGGGTTCCTTTGAGAGCATCAGTTGAGAGCAAGAAAGGGGATCTAAAAGAAGTAGGCTATGTCAGTGAATATTTCGGCTGTGGCTCTGTTGCATTCCCGTCAGAGCATCGCCAGCTAGTTGAGGAACGTCTTGGATGGAGCGACATAGGCATTGGGCACACAGTCGCGCCTTATGCATACGAAGATGGATATTATGCGTCCATTGACCAATATCAATACAACGATAAAGAGCCAATAGGTGTCAATCTAGTTTATGAACACCCGCAACTTGTTGTTGGTGGTAGAAAATGGATACTGAGCCCTGATTTGGTAGTCGCGCTGCACTTGGTCAAAGAGGGGGGCAACTGGGTCAGACCTGAAGAAAATTTCGTTGTGGTAGCTCGCGAGAAAGTGAGTGAAGATGGCGAGCATCGTCAGATAGAAATAAAAAGAGAATTTTTACTCGACTATCTAGCGGCCAGAAATCTGTCGCTCCGCCTTTCATACTACCGACAGAGGGTAGAAAACGTCCCCGTATTTGAGGACAGCGTGTATTCAAATTTGCAGCCTCACAATGAGGAAAGAGATAACGGTAAATTCACCCTAATCCTTCGCAAGCTTGATGACGTCTTTGGGGGAAGCTGGGCGATGTTTCGAGCCTGGCGAACGGACGTAGATGAGGGTGAAGACGCCCCTGTGATGGGCCCTGAGAATGACTCGAACACTGACTATGAAAGTTCAAAGGGGCATCGTGGAGGCTATAAAGGTGTACGGGTAGAGGGGGAGTTTTGGCGTGAGGAATGGATAGACCACCAATCAAAAAGCCTACGCGTTCGTGGAGATGCAGATCCGAACCTCCCGCAATTCATCGTGGAAACCGATGGAACGCGAATGAGATCAGCAGAGCTTGATAACGAGGACATAGGCCGCTGGCTATGGTTTCGGGTCAGCGTCGTGAATGAGCTTCTCAATAGTCGAGGATTTAAGTTGGCGTGGTACACGGCTGAAACTGGAGCTATTAATTCCACATCAGGATATAAAACGCATTTCGGGATAAACAGTGCGGATCTTATCACCGTATATGCTTATGACATCGCACGACTCGCCCCATGGGAGCAGCATGTTTGGGCGGGGCATAATGTAGCTCCTGAAGGAAAGGTTTCAAGTGAGCTGCTGGACGCGCAGGTGAGGGCGAAACCGGCATCCACATATGCGGTTGAAGAAATGTTTTTTGGAAGCATGAGGCTTTTGGAAGACGGCTTCAGGCATAAATACGAAATATCGCTGTTCACCCATGATATTGATGACCCCGAAGTAGGGCAGCAAATATCCAGGTTTGCAAGCAAAGACAGAGCGAGCCTACTCAGATTAGCCAAGGACATCATTCGCGTATTCTCGGACAGGCTCAACGTAACCGAGCTACGCAAGCTTTCTACACACCAAGAGAAAGCCAAGCTCGGCTCAAACAAGTTACTCCAAAGTATTTTGGCTGAGAAAATTGGAGACGACAAAGCCAAGAGAGTATTTGCTGAGATTGCCGGTGCTTATGATATGCGAGTGGGAGATGCACACCCTACAGGCTCAAAGATAACAGACGCGATCAAGCTCGCGGGCGTCGATGAAGAAGACTCGCCATTGCGGCAGGGAGAGCAACTCATTCACAACGTTGGGCGATCGATTTGGCACACAGGAAAATTCTTGTTCGGCGAGACTGATGAGTCGGACGAGTAGCAATGACTGCTTCTGGCCGGTTTCTGTCAGTCCTGACAAGCGGTACTGCCAGGAACGTACGGATTTTTAGTGGCCTGAGCAGGCTATTCTTAAGGCTGAGGGCATCCATGAACTATGGGTGATTGATGAAAGACCGTAGTCACGACGAGCAATGGTCGAGCTTTTGAGCCTGTAAATAATTCTGTGTAACTGCCAACGTATTAGAGGTGATCGCTCAGGCGGTCACCGAACTCGATAATAAAGCGACTCATCGCCAGCCGCCAGTTTCGGATCGGCATATTCCATTTTTTTGAAGCATCCCTGATCGCCAGATAAATGACTTTCCGCACCGAGTCATCCGTCGGGAACACCTTGCGTTTCTTTATTGCCTGACGGATCACGCTGTTCAGCGATTCGATGGCGTTCGTAGTGTAAATAGCTTTACGGATATCCGGTGGATAATTGTAAAACGTATTGAGATTTTCCCAGTGTGCATACCAGCTTTTACTGATTTGTGGGTATTTATCGTCCCAGACCGCTGCGAACTGCTCCAGAGCCATTAACGCCGCCTCTTCTGTTGGAGCCTGATACACCGCTTTCAGCCCGCCAGTCACGGCTTTGTAGTCCTTCCACGACACGTATTTCAGGCTGTTACGCGCCATGTGGATAATGCATAGCTGGATATGCGTTTGGGGATAAACGCTGTTTATCGCATCCGGGAAGCCCTTCAGACCGTCCACGCAGGCAATCAGGATATCCTGAAGGCCCCGGTTTTTAAGCTCCGTCAGCACGCTGAGCCAGAACTTTGCGCCTTCGTTTTCTGCCAGCCACATGCCCAGGAGCTCTTTCTGGCCTCCGGTATTAATGCCCAGTGCGGGGAAGACGGCTTTATTAATCACGCTACCACCGTGGCGAACTTTTACAACAATACAGTCAAGATAAACAATGGGATAAAGTGCATCCAGGGGGCGATTCTGCCACTCTGCGACCTGCTCTTTAACCGCATCGGTGACTTTAGAAATCAGCGTGGGTGAAACATCCGCGTCGTACATCTCTTTGAAGGTGGCGACGATTTCTCGCGTGGTCATGCCTTTGGCGTACAGGGACAAAATCTGGCTGTCCATCCGGGTGATACGTGTCTGGTTTTTCTTTATCAGTTGCGGTTCGAAGGTGCTTTCACGATCGCGTGGCGTACTGATTTCAATCTCACCATCATCACAAAGCAAGGTTTTTGACGAGTAGCCATTACGGGTATTGGAGCCTGTTTTGGGGGCGTTCTTCTCGTGGCCGATGTGATCAGTCAGCTCAGCATTGAGCGCTGTTTCAACGGTAAGCTTTGTCAGCATACGGGAAAACTGATTGAGATCGGCTTCGGTTTTAAGGCCTTTAGCCAGTTCAGTCGCAAGGGCCCTGAGTTTCTTTTCGTCCATAATTTGCCTGTCTCCGTTGTTGGAGTGAAGATATCAAAAACAGGCAGATACACAATTTAAATTACAGGCTCTATTAAGCCGCGCCATAATTTCAAGCCTATTTAATATTTTAACACTTTTTCCGAATATCATTCGTTATGGATTTAACTACATCCCTATACATGCCGCCATCCTTATATGGTTTAATCGCATAGCTGGTTTTTTCGATAAACTGATCTACGAAATAATCGATCTGATCACACAGTGTCAGAAGAATTAAAATGGTTCTATCCTGCTTCCAGTCTATGCTTTTATTTTGTAGCAAGTTAAGATATTTTCTCGTAAATCCCGCAAGCTCTTCAACATGATGTGCTGCGCGTTCCACATGCTTAACGAGCTCTTCAATTTTTCCTATATTAACAAGGTGAGAGGAGTATCCATTTGTAATCCGCAACGCTTTTGTAGATGAATAAAAAGGGTTGGATCTGTTGTATATGAAAGAGATAGTTTGAGGGATAATGCCATTTTGAATTTCCCTCCTCTTGTCTCCTATGGATTCTTTGGCGTCGATAAGATATTCAATGCATTGATTATATGCCTCATGGATGCCATAATTAACGGAGTATTCTACTAGCGTGGACTGGCGCAGGGACAAAACTTGTGAAATTGAATAACCTATGAACACAATGCCAAATATTGCTTCGAGAGAGGCAAAGAGCCTAGATATACCGGTCGGTGTAAAATCACCATAACCAAGCGTCGTAATAGAAACCACGCTAAAATAAACCAACTCATAAATATCAGCAGATTTATTGTTCTTAGTTACGCCATGTCCTTCAAAGTTCCCTGCCAGCCAATAAAAGGCAGAAAAAAATAAAATTGAACCAATTAAAATTGCGCTGAGTTTATAGGTGAGTTTTTTTTGTTTGGTCGATAAATCATTCACGTCTAGCCATTCCTTTATGTTTGACGAGCATTTCAGCAACTTCAGAGTTGAGATGGAATAAACTTACGCAAGCCATTCCAAGCCTTTATATCACGTATAATTTATGATGGTTCGCCTAGTGTTATATGGTTAGCTACTCTCATCATATTATAATATCTGAATCAACTCAATGATGTCTGCCCGTCGCGATTGAGTTCTAAGGAGAGGGTCGCTCAGCTCGGCAGCTTCATCTACGCTGCGTATTGCACGCAGGACAGTGGCGTATCAAAGAACCGACGCAATGCGCTTGACCCAGATTCCGGGAGCGGTAGAGACTTGATTGGAGTGGAACGCGATTTTACCGCAAGGTGTTGCTAAACAAAGACGACGCATATCGTTAGCTTTTGCCACAAGAGATGTGAATTCGACTTCTTGAACATTTTTTACTGGACATGGTATTTCTCATGGTTTTTGGATTCGTTAATTTTCTATGCATATGTTTACAACTACTTTTATTTTAAATTGATAATCGAGTGGAGTGATCCTGTTCGCAATAAACAAATGCCCGCGTAACAGTGGGCTTTTGTTTTTGTCGCGCTAACGGTACAGGATTTAAACATTAGGATTCGGGTTTTGGTGCGAATGCCCCAATGTAAACGTAAGGTTCAAGGTTAAACGCCTCTTTTAGCTGACGAGATTCGTACACAGTGACTTGCGGGGAGGAAGATAGCGCCGATGTTACTATGGCTAACCTCCAGTCTGGATTAAGCATCAATCCTACATTGTGTTCGTTACGCGTAAGGAAAAAACGTGGTGTAGTACCGGCGGTACCCTTAACTTCGAGATGCAGCACTGATTCGCCGCGCGTGAAGATAAAGTCATATCCGCAGGGAAGGTGTGTTGTTCGCTGGTAGCTGTAGCCTTGTTCTGTATAATATTCGATAACAGCATCTTCCGCGGCTAACTCCACGACTTTACGATGTTCAGGGGTACCAAATCCCCGAAGTGGATCGACTTGATCCAGTTCGGGGTCAACAACACTGCATTCATTAGGGTTATGAATTGCGACTGAGGCCAAGCGATTCATTAAACTCTCAAGCCGAGCTTGAACCCTTATTTTATTGTCGGTCTTCGTTACGTCAGGGCCGTCAAGAAACGAGTATTTCCCCTGTTTTACGGATAGATCCGAGAATGGCAGAATTCGCTCCTCGGGCGGGATGAAGTAAGCGGAATTACTGGTTATGCAATATGACCAATCATAAGCAGGATGAGGGAAAATTTGCTGTCGCGGATCGGTGCTATTAGGGCGGGTTATCCACTCACCATGAAGCGTTGCGTTTTCGTACCAACCAACTACGTGTATGCCTGGAGTGGTCGGATTTTTTGCCAAGCATACAACCGTCCACCCTTCTGCGTCGTCGTGATAAGGTGCGTAGTTACCTCCTTGTGGGGGTACATAGCAGTAGTAAGTCCCGTCGATATCTGGCATAAAGTTGTAGGCTTCATGACCTCGCCCTTCATTTTCCGTCCCTCTGTTTTTATTTAGCCAAGCAAAGTTACCAGCAATGTCGCCACCTCGATAATATTCTGACCAACCAAATTTAACCCACAATATCTTGTTCATGTAATGCCGTTCCTTTGGGCTAGTTTTTTTGAATTTTTGCCATCGAGAAAATCGTGGAATGGCGATCGGGCCTAAGTCGCCGACAGAAAATTTCCTCATAAGCCGGGTATTTTAGGTTTGTGGACTTCGCCCGGGGTTAAAAAAGGCTTTGATGACTCCAGAAAGTGAGCCCGGCGATGGTGCCGATGAACACTAACGCCAAGCCATACAGTCCGACCAGGAGGCGGCGCTGCTCACGGCGAAGGCGTATTTCGCCATTGCTCTGTTCATTGCGTAAGGCATGCAGCCCTGCTTGGTGCTCGGCCCACTCCAGCTGTCGTTCGTTGCGTTCGTTAAGCAGTGTTTGGGCCTGTTCGGTCAGCACTTCGCGCAATTCCGAGAGCTGCCGATCTAGGTCGCGGAGCTTATCTTCCTGCTGCTGCGCTTGAAGGACCAAGTCGGCATCGAGTCGTTCTATCTGGCGTGTGGCTTCGCTGCTCTGTTCGTTGAATGTAGTGAGCAGACATTGCTCAACAGTCTGGAGACGTTTTTCCTGGGTTGAGTCGACTACTTGCTGCAACTGCGTGAGGCGCTGTTCTAGGGAACTCGCCTGCTCATGGAGGACTTCTCGGAGCAACTGCTGCTGTTCATCCAGTACGCCTTGCACCTGATGCATGCGATTGTCGAAGTCTGCCAGCAGACCATCCCGGGTTTCCATTACTTCTTTGGCGATGCTGATCAGTATTTCGCCGTGTTCGTCGGTCAGCCCCTGGACTTTCAACAGGTCGGTGACGTATTGGCGCAAGTGTGCTGCTTGGTGCTTGATCTCGGCTTGGTGCTGTTCGAGAAGTATGTTCTGTTGGGCCAGTTCCTCGGCTTTGGCATCCAAGGCCTTCTGCTGGTCGGCAAGTTGTCCCTGCTGCTCAGTCAGTTGCTGGGCCTGCAACGAGCTGATCACCATCAATTGGGCGAGAGTTTTGGCAAATTCCGCCTGCACTTCCTGGGCGTCGAGCTGGGCGTTCTTCAGTTCTCCGTGATTGAACAGGCGGCCGAGAAAGCTACGCTGCTCGTGTTGGTCGCGGACCTGCTTGAAATCGTCGAGGCGCTTGAACGTGCTGTGGAACTTCTTATAAACCTCAGCGATGTCTATCTGGGCGAGCAGGTCTTCGCTGGGAACGGTGCTTGCAAGTTGGGCAATGATCTTGGACATCCCTTATGTTTCCTTCCTGACCTGCTGAAGCAACAAACCGAGGCGTTCGTTAAACTTTTTCTTGCTATCGATGGCTTGGGATAACGAGGCGATAGTCTCCGCCTGTTCTCCTATGGCGCCTTGCGCGTGCTGCACTGAGGCTTGCGCGGCCTCGGTTGCCTGATCGAAGCGCACGGAGATGCGCTGATTTAGCTGGACCATCATCCGGTAGCGCGCCGAAAGTCGAAATTGCAGCTCTACCTGTTCAATCATGCGCTCGCCCAGTTCGGCGGTGGCTTGCAGGGTATCGATCTGCACGTTGATGAAATCAGTGCCCTTGTCCAACATCCAATCGATAAGCGAGTCGATGGCGTACATCAGCAGAGCGTTGGCGAGGCCGGTCATCAGGCCGGTTAGCACCGGGGTGATCGTTCCGGCGAGCGGTGCGAGCACCGGGATACCTACGATGAAGGTGTTAACCGATTGCTCCAAGAGCATGCCGGCACCCAAGGTGAACAGGCCGGCCAAGCTCTTGCTGACCGCCCGCATAACCTCGGTGCCGCACATTTCCTTGGGGGGCCAGAGCAGTAGCTTGAGGGCCTTGAACAGTTCCTGCATGCCTTCTCGGATGATGGTTACAACCTTGGCCGATGTGGTGATGAGGTTGTTGATTAGGAAGGTCAACAGGTTGCTCACAAGACCTTGAAGGCCGCCTTCGAAGAAAGCATCGAAAGCTGCCTTAAACTTGCTCTGAACGCGCTTCAACACACGCTCAACCGCTGCTACCACGCGGTCGAGTAGGGGCTGCTGATCGTCACGCTGGCTGACCACCTTGTGCACTTCGACGAAGCTGCCGTTGACCACCTCGAATAACAGCACTCCCATTGCCCTGCGCAGGCCGGTCTTGCCGAATTCCTTCGCGCCTGTAATGCCCAGCTCCTTGCCGTGGTATATCAAGCGGTCTTTGGTGTCGGGCTGATGCTGATCGATGGCGGCGCGAGCCTTGTCGATCAGCGGCTTGGTAATGGATTCGTCGTAACCGTTTTCGGCAGAGAGTGCGGTCTCTGCGGCGGTATCACTCTTTTCTCGGTTATTTTCAAAGGTGGTGAAATGCAGATTGTCTTTTTCCGAGGCCAACGCCTTGCGTTGCTCCGGAGTAAGCATCCAGGCACCTTTTTTGTGTGCCTGCTTCAGGGGGATGGTGTGATCCAGCTCGGCATTCATCACCAGCTTGCCATTTGACTTGGCGGTGCGCTTGGTCGGTGCCTTTTCATTGGTGTATGTGTCGATGAATGTTTGTGAGTTCATCGTGCCGTCCTTCACCGCATCCTTCATTTTCTGCTTTCTCGCGGCGGAGTAATCGTAGTCGGCTTTACGATCATAGTGCTCGGATGCCTTGGCATAGATGTCTTGGTTAGCATTGTGCTGGGTGGTGACGTTGCCACCATTAATATCCGAGAACATTGCTGGGGTTAATCCGAAAGGGCCGACCACTTGTTGCAGTGCTTCTTCGCGGCAGCGGTTAAGCAGCTCTTGTAGGCGCTTGTCCTTCAGTGTCTCGCGTTCGGAGCGAGCGCCAACGGGCCTCTTTAATTGGCGCTGGTCAGCATCGACCACGGAACTGAGTAGGGCATCGAGATTGGCGGTGAGCAGCGGATCCACTTGCAGGGTCGGTCGGGAGGTCATTGAGCAGTCCTTGTCGAAAGAAGTCTGCGTAACAGGTAAAAAACGGCTCTAATACTATTAGACCACTGTTGGTTGACTAAGCACAAGCCGAAGATCTAGGTGTCTGCAGATCCCGAAAGTTAGAATCGACTTAAGGCCTATCGCAGGCTGACATTAACTTTGAATAAATTATGTAGGGTTCTTTTAAGTGCTCTGTTTTGGGCCATGCTCTACTCCGGTTGGACTGATGCAGTTTTTTTCAGGTCACCAGCGACTACCCATCAGCTAGTTGGATAACTATTGTCTCTCGTGGGAGTGTTCTTGATTGGGAGGTATCACCCCAGTGCGGAATGGCTAAGCGTGGCTCATCGACTATTCCCGATTGGATTGAGAATCCTTCGATACTTATTTCAGGATGCGGGCAGTATCAAGGTAATTGAGGTTTCGCAGGGCGCTTTAGGCGCAACAGAAGGTTTGCTTAGTCAATTTGAGTACGTACTTCAGACTAGTTTGGCATAATCTGCGATATTTAAAGAATAATGCGTTGAGATGTTAAATGGTACTTTTCATGGTCTTTTTTTCGTCCTACCCATGAACGCCAATTTTACTGGGTTTTACCTACTCATTGATAATCGATTGGGGCATGAGCGCACAGCATTTATATTTGGCCATGACCCGCGGATCAATGAAGTTGGTTGTGTGTAGCGCCAGCCCCATATTGGGCTAGCGGGAGGGAAATATGGCAAGAGAGAACAAGTTTGCAAGCTCGGGCGGTGCAAAAGATACGCCGCCTTGGAAGCTCATGGAGATGATCGTCGAGGACGTGATCACGGCGAAGACGATGACCTTTGCACAATGGCATGCGCTCAGTGAGAACCCCTTCGTTCCGCTTGCCATTCCGGTGTCGCAAGGCCGTCAGTATCGGGTCACGCAAGCCGGCGTGGACGCAGCTCACTTGCTGTCGCAGCAAAGCTGGAAATCACGCGAAGCCCTGCGCCAGACGATTGATCGGGTGACCTTCACGAAGCTCTCGTTCCTGGCCATCGGGGACACGCTTCTCGACTGCCAATCGCGCCTTCCAACAGTACCGGATGGCCAGAATGAGCATGACGTGCTGCTCGGTGACGATTTTTATATGGTGCTCGCCGACGACTACCAAGCGCGCTTGCAGCAGTTGGCCGCCAGCGCGAGTCCCGACGTCGACCGGCATATCCCTTGCCATCTGTTTCACTCCGATCAAGCCGTGCCGGCATTCGCCGTGGGGCCGGTGCGATTCCTGCCGAGAGCGGAATGGCTCGATTCCTTTGTCAAAGACTCGGAGGTCCGCGAGCTCGTCCGCCAAGTGGAGGACCGTGAACTGGATATGGAGGAATTGACCGCCCGATCAGCTGCAGACGAGGGTGGCCGCTATGCGTTGCATGCGTTGGACGTACTGCATACGCTGCGCCATTACAGCTGGGTAGCGACCATACGTATGGACGGGCATGAGCATGCGCGGTCTCATTTCAAGGCGTCGGTGGTGGTGGGGCTTGCGATTGACTCAATCGGACTGAGGTTCCAGGTTGAGGATGCGCGACGATTTACGAAAGCTGGCCGGCAGCATCTTTTTGCAGAGGACCGGTTCGCGACTACGCTGGACGGCCGGATATTGCGTGGATCGAGCGTACAGATGCCTGGCATTGGCGGACGCCCCGGTGCACTAGCTGCCAAGATGGCGGGTGAGCAATCTTTCCTGGATGCCGCCGGGTGCATCTTGCAGCACTACGCCGATGGGCGACGAACCGGACATGCGCTGCATCTCGTCGAACGTTGGGCCAACGCGTTGTATTGGGTCGGTGAAGCTCGTCGCGAAGCTTCAGACTTCATGGCCGTTGTGGACTATGGTTGCGCCGCCGACGCACTTTCCGGTGCTGGGGGAAGCGCCAAGGACATGACTGCCTTCGCCGAGACCGCGCTCAAGCCTGAGGATGAGCCTGTGCCTGAGGGAGCGCTCACGGTGGATACCGCTGTTCACAAGGTTTATCGAGAAGGCCGCAACAAGCTTGCCCACGGCGAAATGTCGGGACTGCTGGAGGATCTGGCAGAGCCGCGCGCGGTCGGTGAGGCGCTGCTATCGGCGCTGTTCGATGTTGTGACGCCGGTGCTGGCTGATCTGTTGCGGAACGAGCCGAACCTTCCGAAGCTTGATGAGAAGAGGGCCTATCGTCTACTTGAAGCAAAACTGGCAGCGCGAAAAGCAAGCGCTTGACTTGATGCCCTGGTCGTGAGAAGTGTGAGGACACGCATCAGTTTTGGCAAAAATTATTGTACCGCTACCAAGGCCTCGGCACTGGAATATTCATGGAGGGAGTATGCAAATCCGATTTCAAGGTGAGGATGATCTTGAGCAGGCGCTTCATGAAATTCATCGACGAGCCTGCGAGTATGAGGGGCCCTTAATGCACCAATTTATAGAGTTGGCTAGGATCAGTGCTCCGGTCGAGCCGGATGAGCCCCTTAGAGAGGCACCCTTGGATGGAACGCAACATGATGGTGTCGCGGCGGATGCCAAGCTTCTGGAGATCAAAGAGCGATTTGAAGAAGCCCTGTCGTTGTTGATGGTCCTCGCTTTCCCGGTGCACAGCGGAACCGAACAAGTCGTACGCGATGAACTCAATCAGGCTTTGGGGCACGAGCAGCAGATCGACTCCCTAAAGATGCGCGTCGGGAACCGAAAACTCAGCTTACGAAGTAAGTTGGGACGACGCCCGACGAAACAGCAAGTCGCACTGCGAAATGCATTGCTCGAATTTCTCCCCCGAGAGACCCTGGAGGAACTATGAGTACTACAACTGCAGCAACGTCAGGCACCAAGAAAAAGAAGAAGCAGCCAGCGCCGCCGGACCTAGTTAAAGCCGTAGGTGCGCTATTTGACATTGCGGCAAAGGCGCCGTCGCCCCTTCAATTGCAAGCAATGACCCGAGACAAGCTGTACGAAATGCTGGTCCTGGCTCGAATTCTGCGAGCCTTTCGGCGTGCGCATCCCAAAGGTTCAATCATTCACCAGCCGCCGTCTAAGGGAGGTAAACCGTCGGAGGTGATCGTGGCAAGCAAGCCCGCCCTGGCCGATCGCAAGCGGTTCTCGCACTTTGATCTGCTCGATGCCGCTGGCACCAACTTGGGCGAAGCATGGACCTCGGTCGAATTTGAATCATTGAGTTGGGATCGTTGCGGTGGGGCACCCGGTAAGGCCCCTCGCGAAGCACGGCACGAACTCGACGTTTGTGTTCTAGAGCCAAAATCAGGTGAACGCCCAGCACATTTTCAGGTCTATGCAGGAATCAGTTGCAAGGACGTTCGTATGTCATCAAAAGAGAATGTGCGAGAAGCGTTGGGGTTACGTCGAGAGACTGCGCTGCTTCGGAATTCAGTCCCAAGCCACACCCCATGGCTGGTGCAGTCGGTCCCCGCAACTCCTTGTTCACCAATCTTTCTGGTGAGCTCCGACTTAGGGATCAGGAAATACGCTTCACCTGTTGACGAAATGGGGGTTTACATTAGATTCGTGCGTCGGCCTTGGGCAGCCGAATCGTGAGGAATGGTATTTTTCATGGCATCTATGTAATAGGAATCTATATATTATTGATTTTAAATTAATTTAATTGATAATCAATCATAGGGTGGGAATGATTTAACGTCTGGCAACAGCCTGCACGATCTAGCAAAAAATGTCCTGAAGCCCGCGTAACTGCGGGCTTTTTTGTTTTTGTGTCTGGCGTTAGCTTGGGGGGAGAGTCTCCTCTGCCCAGCCTGATAGTGGTGAAGGACTAGCGAAGCGCAAGGACTACATTGAGTCAGGGCTGGGTGCTCGACCTTGATCCGGAGCGTGCTGAGCATCACCTATACCCTCTGCCTGCCGGTGAACGATGTGAGTAACAAACCTCGATTTATTCTCTGTGACCCGGTTCGATTTAAAATTTAACTTGCGTTATTAATTTAACCAAACCAGTATTGTCCCTGGTCCCGGGACATAGGACATGGGGGGTGAGGAGAGCATGAAAGGTCAAGACATTTTGTTGTTGCTGAAGCTGGTATCGCTGCAACGTCAGGAAAAGCATCTGGGCGGTGCTGAAAAATTAAGGCCATGGCCTGAGTCATGGCAGGACTGGGACGTCACAGAAGAAGAGGTATTGGAGCAAAAAGGAATCATTGAATTTAGTGAGATTGAAGTTTACCGTGGAAGTCTTTATACCGTTCGTGGCCTGGAAAAAACTACGGGTATAAGTAAAACACAAATAGCAGATTCTATTAAGAGATGCATGGATATTGGTCTGGCTAAGAAAGACCGTAAATATGGGGTGCCGAGAACAAATAAGAAATCCCTGCTCGAATTTATCATCTACGGAATAAGGTATGTCTTCCCCGTCAGGATGGGAGAGTTGACTCGTGGAATAGCCACTTCTTTTTCTGCTCCTGTGTTAAACGAAAGGCTTTTCAGTTCGGGTGAGTTGATCGCGGTCTGGTCTGATGAAAGAGCAAAAAGTAAAGGATTGAAAGTGATACCTTTGTTCCACACCGTTCCCCATGCTGTTCGGCAGGATGGTGATTTATATGCAATGCTTGCTCTGGTGGATGCCATCAGGCTCGGAAACCAGCGTGAGGCGGCCTTAGCTGCAAATATGCTGGAAAAAATATTTATGGAGATATGATTCATGGAAGCTAAACAGCAATCACTACAATATTAACTGGATTAACGATCCTCATATTATTGTTAACACCTTCCCAGAGTTAGATGAAAGTTATGCTTGCTTCCTCACCCGGGTTTTAAAAGCTCGTCGGTTTACCGTGCCAGACCAGGTAAATTTTAACTGGCGAGATGGAGAGATATTGTTGCTTTGTACCGATGGTTACTGGCGTCCTCATAGGGATAATCAAGGGCCAAATCGTGACGATGCCAGTGCACTCAAAGTCAGGACTGACGATTCCGACTTCACTCTTACTGTCGATTCTGATTGCGACAATATTTTCGTCATTGCTCAATAAGCGTGCATCGCCAATTGAAATACGTGTTTCCCCAGTCTACGTGCATTACTGTTTCTCAGGCACTCTGGTAGTAATTTTTGCCAGATCACTCCCCAGATACTCTGCAATCCCCGATTATGACCATCAGGAACAGGGCAATGCATTCTCACCGCTGTTTGAACTGATTACCGGCCTGCTGGAAGCCAGCCAGCCTGAATGCGAAACGGCAGGCGATGATGGCAAGCCGCTGCCGGAAATGTGGTACAGCGCCCCGGCAGCCCTGAAGGCTGCCGGAAAATCAGTGCAGCAGGAAGATCGTTGCCAGACCCAGGAAGATAAAAAATCCGCCGGTATCGGTCAGGGCGGTAATCAATACGCTGGAGCCAACGGCGGGATCGCGCTTGAGTTTGGTCATAATCAGTGGGATAAGGACGCCCATCAGCGCCGCCAGCAGCAGATTTAGCACCATTGCCAGCATCATGACGCCGCCCAGCTCCGGGTTGCCGTACATCGCCCAGGTGACGCCACCCATAATGCCTCCCCAGCACAGCCCGTTAATCAGTGCGACGCCCAGCTCGCGGCCAATCAGGAAGGAGAAGTTACCCGGTTCGACCTGATGCAGCGCCAGTGCACGGACAATCATGGTGATGGTCTGATTACCGGTGTTCCCGCCAATGCCCGCCACGATTGGCATCAGCGTCGCCAGCGCCACCAGCTGAGAGATGGTATCTTCAAACAGGCCAATCACCCGCGAGGCAACAAACGCGGTGCAGAGATTGACGGCCAGCCACGTCCAGCGCGTGCGTACGGCTTTTCTGACCGGGGCAAACACATCTTCATCCGGGTTCACGCCACCCATTTTACGGATATTGCTGTCGCTCTCTTCATTCACCAGGTCTACAATTTCCTCGACGGTGACGCGCCCCATCAGCTTTCCTTTAATATCAATCACCGCTGCGGAGATCAGGTTATAGCGCTCAAATGCCCCTGCGGCATCCTCTGCCTTGTCATTAATCAGAAAGGTGGTCGGCCTGGCATTCATAACGTCGAAGACCTTCATTTTCGGCGTATTGAGCAGGATATCCGTGAGCGTAACCTCACCCAGCAGCATATTGTTTTTATCGGTGATAAAAATTTTATCCGTCCCGTCCGGGATCACTTTTCTGCGGCGCAAAAAGCGCTGAACGGTCCCCAGGGTAATATCTGCCCGAACGGTGATCAGATTGAAATCCATAATGCGACCCACGCGATCGCGGTCGAAATCCATCACTTCCAGCACGCGGGAGCGGAGTGACGGTTCCAGGGAGGTGAGCAGGCGGCCGGTTAGATCGCGCGGCAGATATTTAGCAAGGTGGACCTGTTCGTCGATATCCAGAGGTTCAATGGCGCGCAGCAGATCGCGGTCGCTCATCTCTTCAATCAGGCTTTCCCAGACGCTTTCGGAGGCTTCGATCAGGACGCGTCCACGGCGATCGGTGCCGATCAGCTGCCACAGCGCCAGGCGCTCCTCTTCGGGGAGCGCTTCCAGCAGGTCGGCCAGGTCAGCCGCGTGCAGCAGTGGAATATACTGGGCGATCTCTTCAGCCTGCTCCTGATGCGCTTTGGCATCGGCAGGGGACTCTTTCAGTGGACGTCCAAGCAGCGTATCGACCAGACCGCCATCGTTCAGCAGCAGGTTAAGAATACGACTGCGTATTTCAGAGAGCTGCTGGGCGTGAGATAAAGCTACAGACATAAAAATTCCCTTGTGTCTGGCAAAAAAAAGTCGGGGGGATAAGTATTGCGCAATATGGCCTTAGCCGCGACTAAGCCCGTTTTTTTTGCGTCACCAGACGTGCAAACGGTTACTCATGCAGCTGTTCAGAGGCGTAAACGGTTACTCATACTGCTATTTCGCTATGACGGTAGGTACCGGAGCGTCGTGCTGTTTCTGTTGATGATGCTCAATAGCGCCCGGGATAACAAAAATGAGTCTGGCGGCAAGAAGAATAAAACTCACCAGCAGTACGATGAGGGTCATCCGGCTGGTTTTTTTACGTCGGGGTAATGGCATAGCCCTGTTCACGCAGTTTGTCCTGAGGTTAGCCCATGCGGGCAGTAGTGCAATTTAGACACAGTCACGTAATTTGATCAATGAAAAGCAGGCAATAAATAGTGAGATCGCCGCTGTTTGCGGGAAGTGGCTGAATAATCGCAGATTCACGCAAAGGTAAAACTGATATGGATGAAAATTGCACTAATTTGACTTATATCAAGTTATAGTAGTCGATAGACTTTACCATGACGCGCAAAAGAGTGTCCCTCGTCAGGCAGCCCGCCCGGGGAATCATTGTTATTTTCTCACAGCATATCGAGCCCAATGAGAATTACCCACTGGTTCAAATATTTTTATCACAGCAGACTGGGATTACCCCTGCTACTTCCGCTGATCCTGATGCCGCTATGTACCCAGCTCTCCGTCCGGCTGTGGATGGCGGATGGCTACGTGTATCTGATTTATCTTCCGCTGGCAATGCTGGTGGCGATGCTGCTGGTTTATGACTGGGGGGCTTTTCCGGGCATTGCGCTGGGGTTAGCCAGCTACTACTTTTTTCGCTACAACCTGCTTACGGCCAGCGTCATTGTCGCTGTTTTCCTTACCGTGCTGATGCTGTGCTGGGCGGGCTACCGTTTACATAGTCGCCAGCGCTGGGGGGTGGATTACGGGGAATTCCGCATGATGTCAGTTCGCCTGTTCTGGCTGGCATTTATGACGCCCACGCTGTTTGTGTTCACTATGCATGTAATGACGCTGCTGGGGCTGACACCGTTTAATCACTCCGTATTTTCCCGTTCAGCCCTGTCGCTGCATACACTGCTTAATTATCAGTCAGTGCTGCTCTCCTGCCTGGTGATGATCCAGCTGTGCTACTTTGTAATACGCAGCATTCGCAAGCCAGCGTTTATTAGCCTGCTCGCCCGTCGGGCCATAAGGCAAATGGCCACGGGCGTCAGTAAGGCTGAGCTGACACTGTGGGCCGGCCTGCTGATCTTTCTGCTGGGGGTGCAGCTACAGTTCGAACAGGCCGATGAAAACCTGCTGAATACCGATTATGGTCTGCCCCTGTTTCTGCCACTGATGCTGTGGTCTGCCGTGCGCTTCGGCTATCTTATTACCTCCCTAAGCTGGGCGATGCTCTTACTCTGCATTTACCAGCTGCGCGATCGCTTTCTCTCTCCGGAGACGGACCCCCACCATCTGGCGGTCATCTCCGTCAATATGCTGGTGTTTACGCTGACTATCCTGCTGATGGCGAGTATCAGTACGCGGCAGCGTTTCGCACTGGCGAGAGTTAAACGCGCCTCGCTCAGCGACCCGGTGTTCAGGCTGCCTAACCTGCGTGCGCTGGCGCAGGATCTTGCCGAAAGCCCGCGTTCAACGCTCTGTTTCCTGAGTATTCCTGACCTGGACCGCCTGAGCAGAACTTACGGGCTACAGATGCGCATCCAGTATAAACGCAGCCTTGCTATCCATCTGATGCCTGAATTACAGCCGGGGGAGGACGTCTATCAGCTGCCGGGTTTCGATCTGGTGATGCGTCTGAATTATGACCACCATGTTGAGCGCATCGAGAATGTTGCGGTACGACTGAAAGATTATCAGCTTAGCTGGGATGGCCTGCCGATCCATCCGGCCGTGGGACTGAGTTACTGTAGCGTCCGGCCACCGGTCAACCATCTGCATGAGCTGCTGGGTGAGTTAAGCGCCATGGCAGAGGTTTCACTGCGCAGTGGCGTCGCGGAAAACCTACAGCAGCGTCGGGGGCAGACGGCACAGCGGCAGGTTGCTGAAAAGATCGCGTTGCTGAATGATACGCAGACCGCGCTTAAACATGGCGGTTTTCAGCTGATGGTGCAAAAGATCGCTGGCGTTCGTGGCGATGATTATTACGAAATCCGGCCTCAGATGGCGGACCGCTATGGCGAGTGGGTCGAATATTCGCGTTTAATACCCCTTATCAATGAATTTGGTCTGACGTGGGAAGCAGACCGTCAGGTGATCCTGATGGCGCTGGCTTTTATACAGCGCCACAGGGAAAAACTGCCGGGCGTACGCTTTGCCATCCGGCTCTTCGCCTCCAGCCTGTGTCGGCCACAGCTGGCCCGCGAATTGCAGGTTTTTATGCAGGAGTATGGCGTTGAGCCCTGGCAGCTGATTATTGAAGTGGAAGAGTCGCCCATGCTGACCGACTACAGCTGGGGAAACCGCTCAATCACTCAGCTTCGGCATCTCGGCTGTCGGCTGGCGATTAACAATTTTGGCAGCGGCTATGCCAGCTATAACCAGCTGGAAGAGGTGCAGATGGATATGCTGAAAATCAGCCCCACCTTTGTCAGCAATATGCTTATCAGCAGCCTGAATTATCAAATTATTGAGTCCATCTGCATGATAGCCCGGCTAAAGCGTATGCAGGTTATCGCCTCGGGCGTGGAGTCGGAAGAGGCCGAGCGGCTGCTGCGCCTGCTGGGGGTGGACTACCTGCAGGGCGACTTTATCAGCCAGCCCTGCGCGTTACAGGATTTGTGCGAAAGCGTTGAGCCGACCCCGCCTAAGCCGGAAGAGGGCCCAGCTCTGCGATAGCGGTTCCAGATGGTGCTACGGGTGGAGTCGGCAGATAAGCAGACCGCCGGGCGCCGGGATGCGCCAACCGGGGCTCTATGGCCGGATTCACAGCCTGTCTGCGTTTTGCATGGCGCAGCCGCTGTCGGTATCGGGCGTTACGCCTTTACCAGCTCCTTTTGCGCCAGCAGCGTGGCAAAGCGCAGAGAAATGCGCCTGCCTTCGCTGTCGGTGCGGTGAAGCTGGCCCACATGCTCGTTATATTTCACAATATGCCATTTGCGATAATATTCACTCAGATCGCCTGAGCGAAAGGCGAATGAGAACCCCTGGTTACAGGGGTAATCTTCGGTATCCATCGCCGCGACAATCAGGTTATAGCCGCCTCTGACCGTGCTGGCCTGCATATCCGCAATCAGCTGGGGAATGACATCGGGCTTTAGAAACATCATCACCACCGTAGAAAAAACAAAGTCATAAGCGCCGTTGAAGCGCAGGGCGTTCAGGTCCTTTTCGGCGGTGTGAATATTGCTTAATCCTTCGCTGGCGATTATCTGGTTAAGCCGGGCGAGGCTGGCCGGGTTGTTATCCCAGGCCGTGACGTCAAACCCTTTAGCATTCAGATAGAGCGCATTGCGACCGCTGCCACAGCCCAAATCCAGCGCCCGGCCGGGCTTAAGCAGCGTCATCGCGTCAACCACTTCGGAGTGCGTGGCGGTGAGCCGATATTTATCGGTGTAGTAGCGATCGTCCGCCGGATGAGAGATGTTCATGCCCCAGGCTCTTCCTCAATGGTAAGCTGCCAGCCGGTCACATCCTTCCAGTAGTTTTGCTCGCGCTCAAGATCGAGCTGGATCAGCGTATTCTGGCTGAAATAGCCGTGAGGGAAGGTTAGCGTCCAGTGGCCTTCGTCGGTGGTTAGCCGGAGCGTCGCGGGCGTGGAGGTGGCCTGACGCTGGTTATTCAGTACCACACCCAGCCGCAGCAGGAAAACCAGCGGCAGAAACTGCTTTTTCTTATACAGCGTCAGGCGCGGCATCTCGTCTACTTTTACCGCTTTACGGTGAAAGCGCACCAGCGTGGCCAGCAGGGTCTGCTGATCCTGATTGAAACCCGGCAGGTTAGTATTCTGCAAAATATAGGCAGAGTGGCGCTGTAATCCGCTGTGGTTGATGGTCAGGCCGACCTCATGCAGCATGGACGCCCACTTCAGCAGGGCGGCCAGCTGTGGGTTCGCCTGCTTCGGGTTGCAATCGCGCCACTGATGGTAAAGTCCTTCCGTGGTCTCCAGCACCCGTCGCGCCTGATCGCTGTCAATGGCGTAATGATTTGCCAGGCTTTGAGCGGTGCGGCTGCGGATATCCTGATGGCGAAAGCGGCCCTCCATCTCATACAGTACGCCTTCGCGCAGGGCACCATCGGACAGGCGTAGCTCACGGATCGCCAGGGCGTCAAAAACGCCGAACAGAATGGCCAGACCGGGAACAAACACCACCTTGCGCTCATCTGACAGCCCCGGCAGGCTGAGCGCGTCGAAAGATTTATACTTCATCACCCCGGCGTAGAGCATCTCCAGACGTTCGGGGGTAATCAGCTTCTCTTTTTCCCCCATTGCCAGCAGCACTTCGCAGGCGGCTTTAATGGTGCCGGACGCACCCAGCGCATACTGCCAGCCGTGCAGGCGATACTGCCAGGCCAGCGTCTCCAGCTTTTGCGCCGCGGCCAGCCTTGCCCGGCGGAAGTTCTCTTTACTGATCACGCGGCCGGGAAAGTAGAGATTAGCAAAACTGACGCAGCCCATGCGTCGGCTCTCGACCAGGCTTGGCTCAAAGTCTTCGCCAATCACCAGCTCGGTAGAACCGCCGCCAATATCAATCACCAGCTTGCGACCTTTTTCCGGCTGAGTATGCTCGACGCCCATAAAAATCAGACGCGCCTCTTCATTGCCGGAGATCACTTCAATCGGATAGGGAATAACATCGGCGGCGCGGCGCAGGAAATCCTCGGCGTTAACCGCCTGGCGCAGCGTATGCGTGCCGACAATGGTGACGTTGGTCGGGCTAAATCCCTGAAGACGCTCGGCGAACAGCGCCAGGCTTTTTAGCCCGCGCTCAATGGCGGCTTCGCTCAGCACATTGTTATGGTCCAGCCCGTCAGCCAGATGGACGCGCTGTTTTAACCTGCCCAGCACCTGCATCGCGCCATCGACCACGCGGGCAATCACCATATGAAAACTGTTCGAGCCTAAATCAATTGCGGCGAATTCCTGCGGTTTAGGCGTATTTTTCTGGGATATAGGCATAAAGTTAGTCAGGTTGTTCCAGAGATTTAATGTAATCGTAAATGGCCAGCTGCGCGCGTACCTTGCGGCGATTGCCGCGCGGAACATACCTGTTGCTTAGCTCTTTGTCTACGAAGCGCGCCTTAAGCGTATCACTGAAGAGGATGGCAATAATATCCTGCACCCGCTGTTTCAGAATAGGATCCAGGACTGACACTGCCACCTCGATACGGTAATCAATGTTGCGGGTCATCCAGTCAGCGGAGGAGAGGAAGACCTTTTTGTCGCCGCCGTTTTCGAAGATATAGACGCGATCGTGCTCGAGATAGCGGTCAACAATACTGATCACCCGGATATTTTCGCTAATTCCTTCAAGATTGGGAATAAGCGAACACATGCCACGCACCAGCAGGCTGACGCTAACGCCCACGCTGGAAGCGGTATAGAGGCGGTCAACCAGGCCCTTATCGACAAGGTTATTCACCTTAAGGGTGATGGCGGCGGGAATGCCGTTCTGCGCATTGGCAATTTCACGGTCGATCAGCTGATAAAGCATCTGGCGCGAGTTTTGCGGTGAGACCATCAGGTGTTCAAACGAGACGGGCCGATAGGGGTTTTCAATAAAGTTAAATACCCGGCGGACTTCGTTAGTGATGCGGGCATCGGCGGTCAGCAGCGAGTAGTCGGTATAGAGCCGCGCGGTTTTTTCATTGAAGTTGCCGGTGCCGATATGCGCGTAGCGGGCGATCTCGCCATTTTCGCGTCGGGAAATCAGAAAAAGTTTCGCGTGGATTTTCAGGCCGGGCGCGGAGAAAATAACGTGAACGCCCGCCTCGGTCAGCCGTTTAGCCCAGTGGATATTGGCTTCTTCATCAAAACGCGCCTGTAGCTCAACTACCACGGTCACTTTCTTGCCGTTGTAGGCGGCGTGGATCATCGCATCAATGATGCGCGAGTTTTTTGCCACGCGGTAAATATTAATTTTTATTGCCAGCACCGCCGGGTCAAACGAAGCCTGGCGCAGCAGTTCCAGCACGTGCTCAAAGGTATGATAGGGATAGTACAGCAGCACATCGCGGTTGCGAATGGCGTCAAAACCGTTACGAAAGCGGTCAAACCAGATATGGCGCAGCTGCGGTAGCGGCTTGTTGACCAGATTTGCCTTGCCGACGTTTGGGAAGGTAATAAAGTCTTTGAAATTATGGTAACGCCCACCCGGCACAATGGAGTCATAGTTGGAGATATTGAGCTTCTTACGCAGCATCTCCACCATGGCATCCGGCATATCGCGCTGATAAACAAAGCGCACCGGCTCGGCGGTCAGACGCTGCTTAAGGCTTGAGGACATCAGTTCCAGCAGGCTCGACTCCATCTCCGTGACCAGATCGTACTCGGCGTCGCGGGTCATCTTCATCGAGTAGGCGTTCAGCGCGTCATAATCAAAGAAGCCACGAAAGATATCGCCCAGGCAGTAGCGCAGAATATTGTCCAACAGGATCATCGGTTTGCGGCGGCGTGGCGTTTCGGGCGGCAGGTTAACAAAACGCGGCACCTTATCGGAGGGGATCTCCAGCAGCGCGTAATTTATCTCCTCGCCCCGGATGATCTCCACCGCCAGGTAGGTGTAATCATCCTTAAGAAATTCAATCAGGTCCGTATCGTGATTGACCAGGATAGGCGTGATGTGCTGGCGCAGATGATGTTTAAAATAGTGGCGTAACCAGCTCTGCTGATTGGGCGAGAGCTGGCGTTCGTTGATCAGGAAAATCTGGTTACGGGCCATTTCCAGCAGCAGGTCGTTATACAGACCGTCAAACTCCTGGTCTGCCTTCAGCACGCGCGCCTGGATTTTTTTTAGCAGATGGCGCGGTGTGCTGGGGGATCCCTGTTCTTCACCGATCAGGATCCTGCGCTTAAGATCGGCAAAGCGCACCTTGTAAAACTCTTCAAGGTTATTGGAATAAATACCCAGAAAACGCATGCGCTCAATCAGCGGGTTGGTTTTATCGGCTGCTTCCTGTAAGACGCGCTCGTTAAAGGAGAGCCAGCTCAACTCTTTAACGGTATAAAGCTTTTCCTGACCCATTTGTACTCCATTTGCAGATTCACGACCCAACTTGCCTTTGGCCGGTCATTGTCCGTCTTTATTATGGCGAGAGTAGGGCAGCAATGTCCAACGGACATTGTTCATTGTCTTATTAACCGCATACGGGCAACATAAGGCCCTCAGCGCACAGGAAAGCGACACTTAGCATGATCCCAACCCCCATTCCCGCTCAGTTTAACGACCGGCGACGCCAGCTTATAGACCGGCTGACGCGCCGCGTGGTGATGGCGTGTGGGCTGGCCATTTTGCTGGTTATGCTGCTGCTATTTGTCTGGCTGGCAGGCGTGGTAGTGCCGCTGTTCAGCTCCCCCACCGTCGGGGACAGCCAGGCTATCCCGCTGGGACAGGCCCGGTCCGTGGTGGCAATGGGGCTGAGTCCTCAGCAACAGTGGGGCTGGCGCATTGATGACGCAGGGGAGGGCCAGTTTATCCCCCTTGCGGGTCAGACGGCTTCCTCCCCGGCATTGATGGGGACGGGGAATGTGAACGCGGTGGCAGCAATGAGCACTGGCAGCGTGAACGCGGCTGCAGCATTACAGGGCAGTGGCAGGGTGAACGCAACGGCGACCCCGGATAATAGCAGCGTGCTGCTAAAAAGCGCCGCCGGTCTGCTGCTGGTGGAGCCTGATTTTAATCAGGCGGAGCCGCGCTGGCAATTCCCGCTGGGTGAGGCGCCAATCGCCGCCGATCCTGACGCTCAGGTACTGGCGCTGGCGCATCCGCAGGCGGATCGCTGGCTGGTGGCGCAGGCCAGCCCGCAGCGTCTGACGCTGCAACAGTTTCAACCCTCCCAGCCGCCTCTGAGCTTTAGCATGGCGGTCAGTGATATCAACCAAATGCTGCTGGCGCCGGACGGTCAGCGCCTGTTTACCCTCTCGGGGGCGCTGCTGCGCGTCTGGCAGATCGGTGATCAGGGTCTGACCCTGCGCGACAGCATTACGCTGGCGCAGAAGCCGCAGCAGATGCTGCTGCTGAGCGGCGGCCAGTCACTGCTGCTTGCCGACCAGAAGGGCCTCTCGCAGTGGTTCGATTTGGCCAGTGAAACCGGGCTTCACCTGCGTCAGATCCGCTATTTCAGCGACGCCCGCGCCCAGCCGCTGCTGTTCAGTGAGGCGCACCGCCGCGTATTCGCTACCGTCAGCCCGGCGGGGACCCTTTCCCTGTACGCCAGTAAACAGCCGGGGGCGATTTTTACCTGTCCGCTGGGACCGGGCGTCATCCGCGCCGCATTCGCACCCCAGGGGGATGGCGTACTGATTGAGCGGCAGGGCCGCTGGCAGCATTTGCGCCTGTCAAACCCCTGGCCGGATATCAGCTGGCGCAGCCTGTGGCAGAAGGTATGGTATGAAAACTATCCCTCGCCGGACTATGTCTGGCAGTCCACTTCGGCTGATGATGATTATCAGGGGAAATACAGCCTGGTGCCGATGGTGTCAGGCACGCTTAAGGCGGCCGGGCTGGCGATGCTGTTTGCCACGCCGCTGGCGCTGGCTGCTGCCATGTACACCGCCTGGTTTATGAGCCCCGGCCTGAGGCGCTGGGTTAAACCGGCTATTGAGATGATGGGCGCGCTGCCCAGCGTGGTGACAGGGCTTATCGCCGGACTGTGGCTGGCGCCGCAGCTGGCCGACAGGCTTGCCGGTGTCCTGCTGCTGCCGCTAATGCTGGCCGGTGTGCTGCTGCTCTGTAGCTGGGCCTCCGCCCGTCTGCCGCCGCGCTGGCGCAGGCGGCTGTGCGATGAAGGCCGGGAAATCTGGCTGCTGCTGCCTTTACTGTTGCTGACGACGGTATTTTGCCTGTGGTGTATTCCACTGCTGGAGCACGCCCTGTTCAGGCAGGGGCTGGCCGACCGGCTGAGCGGAGGCTATCAGCAGCGTAATCTGCTGATCGCGGGCGTGGCGATGGGATTTGCGCTGGTGCCGCTAATCTTTACCCTCGCGGAAGACGCCATTTTCAGCGTTCCCGCCTCGCTGGCGCAGGGATCGCTGGCGCTTGGCGCAACGCCGTGGCAGACCCTGTCACGCGTGGTGTTACCCTCTGCCTCCGCCGGAATTTTCGCTGCGCTGATGATAGGTTTTGGCCGCGCATTGGGAGAGACGATGATTGTGCTGATGGCAACGGGCAATACGCCGGTCACCGGGGGCGGGCTGCTACAGGGCGTCAGAAGCCTGGCGGCGAATATCGCGATTGAAATGCCCGAGGCCGCCAGCAGCAGCGCCCACTACCGCATTCTGTTCTTAAGTGCGCTGGTGCTGCTGGTGTTCACGCTGATTGTGAACACACTGGCTGAGCTTATTCGTCAGCGGCTGCGTCGACGCTTCGTCAGGCAGGAGGGGCAGGAATGAGGGCGTTAAAGATAAGCTATCTCGGACGCATTGCCTGGCGGGAGGGGCAGGAATGAGAGCAGCACGGGTTAATCACCGCTGGCGCTGGCTGACCGGGGGAGCGGTTGCGCTCTGTCTGCTGGCCTTTCTGGCGCTGATAGCGCTGCTCGGCTGGCAGGGATTGAGCTATTTCTGGCCGCAGCCGGTAACGCTGTTTAGCGTTCAGCTACCGGGTGAGAGCGCATCCGGGCATTTGCGCCCGCAGCAGCCCAGCGCGACAGCGCCGTTGCAGGGCGATACCCGCCCACCGCTCTCCGGCGAGACAGCGCCGTTGCAGAACACGTCCCAATTTGCGCTGCTGGGCGAGATAGCGCAGTCGCAGAAGGTCACCCGCCAGCAGCTTCAGGAGAGTGGCGCGCGCCTCCCGGCGAGTCTGCCCGGCGAACTGACGCGCCTGCTGATTAACACCGGCAGCCGTGAGGTGGGCGGAACCGGTTTTCGCAGCCTGTTAAGCAGCGATATCCTGCGTCAGGAGCGGCCCGCTAACCTGCTGGTGCTGCAACGACGACAGGGTGGGGTAGCCTTTGGCTGGTTTGACGGGCTGCTGGAAAAGGGGCAGCCGCTGACCGCCGTTAATATGCAACATACGCTCCAGCAGCGCATCAACCAGAGCCGCGAGCGTCAGGCTCAGGTTGATAAAATTCGCCGCGTCAGCATGGCCCGGTTAAACAACGAGCTGGAACAGCTTGCCGTGCAGCGCCAGCGGCTGCAAAAAGCAGAGGGCTACAGCGCACAGACGGACTCCATTCTGCTGGCCGATAGCGCGGAGCTTAAGCGGCAGTTCTCCCAGCGTACCCAGCTGCTGAACGATCTTAACCGCGAAAACGACAGCACGGAGCTGATCCTGCGGGATGTCTCCGGGCAGCAGCATCGCATCCCGCTGAGTCAGATCCTCGCGGCCTGGTATCCTAATGCAATGAGCATCGGGGCAAAATGGCAGCATTTTGGCTGGCAGATTTGGCACTTTGTCAGCAGCCCGCCGGGCGAAGGGCCGGGTAACGGCGGCGTATTCCCGGCGATTTTTGGCACCATCCTGATGGTGCTGCTGATGTCAGTGGTGGTGATGCCGCTGGGCGTGGTCGCGGCCATCTGGCTGCATGAGTACGCGGGCAATAGGCTGTTAACCCGCCTGGTACGCATTGCAGTGATCAATCTGGCCGGCGTCCCCTCTATTGTTTACGGTGTGTTTGGTCTGGGCTTCTTTGTCTGGATGATGGGCGGCAGCATCGACAGACTGTTCTTTTCGACCTCTCTGCCTAATCCAACCTTTGGTACGCCGGGCCTGCTGTGGGCTTCGCTGACCCTGGCGTTGCTGACGCTGCCGGTGGTGATTGTCGCCACCGAGGAGGGGCTGTCGCGTATTCCCGCCTCCCTGCGGCAGGGGTCGTTAGCCTTAGGCGCCACGCAGGCCGAAACGCTGTGGCATATCACCCTGCCCATGGCAGTACCTGCCATGCTTACCGGATTAATTCTGTCGGTGGCGCGGGCGGCGGGGGAAACCGCACCGCTGATGCTGGTTGGCGTGGCGAAAATGGTGCCTGAGCTGCCGCTGGACTCGGTCTTTCCTTTTCTACATCTGGACCGTAAATTTATGCACCTTGGCTTCCAGATCTACGATCTCGCTTTTCAGAGTCCAGACGCGCAGGCAGACCGCCCGCTGGTCTTTGCCACCGCGCTGCTGCTGGTGTTAATTATTCTGGCCCTGAACCTGCTGGCCATGATACTGCGCCACCGCCTCCGCGAGCGCTATCGCGCGTTGATGAACTAACGAGGGTTAAGGAAAGTGATGCAAAATATGCCGGAAACGTCGCTGACGCTGGATAACCTGTCGCTGTGGTACGGCGCTAAACAGGCGCTTAACGGCATCAGTATGCAGGTGCCTAAACATCGCATTACGGCGCTGATCGGTCCTTCCGGCTGTGGGAAGTCGACGCTGTTGCGCTGTTTTAACCGCATGAACGATCTGATCGAGGGCTGCCGGACAGAGGGCGATATTCTGCTGAATCAGCAGTCGATTCTCCACGAACAGGCGGATCTGTCGGCGCTGCGCCGACGGGTAGGCATGGTCTTTCAGCGGCCTAACCCTTTCCCAAAGACGATTTATGAAAATGTGGCCTACGGCCTGCGGCTTAAGGGCGTACGCGACCGGCGCGTGCTGGATGAGGCGGTAGAAAGCGCGCTGCGCGCCGCCGCGCTGTGGGGCGAGGTGAAAGAGAATCTCTGGCAGAATGCGCTAACGCTGTCGAGCGGCCAGCAGCAGCGGCTGGTGATCGCCAGAGCCATTGCCATTGAGCCTGAGGTTTTGCTGCTTGATGAACCGACATCGGCGCTGGACCCGATCTCCACGCTGGTGATTGAGGAGCTGATGTGCACGCTCAGGCAGCATTTCACGCTGATTCTGGTCACCCATAATATGCAACAGGCCGCGCGCGTCTCGGACTATACGGCGTTTATGCATCAGGGCAGCGTCGTGGAGTTTGATGAGACGGACAGGTTGTTTACCACACCGCGGCAGAGGCGCACCGAGGATTATATTACCGGGCGCTACGGTTAACCAGGACAGATCTACCAGACACCATACGGATAGACTTTCCATCGGCCTGTTGGTAAATCCGCGTATTGCTGTCAGGTGTAGCGAGCGGCACGGTTTCAAACTGCGGGTGGGTCAGAAAATGGATTTCGTGCTCGTCGGGGTTGTAGCCGCCGCCAATATCAGAGTGTACGCCCGGCAGGGCCAGCTCCGGCCAGGCCGGTTTCACGCTGTTCAGTGCCAGAGTTAATGATCTGCCCGCCAGCAAAGCCGCCATGCCGTTGCCAGAGCCATCTGTCACGGTCAAAAAGGTGAGATAAGAAAACGATATACCGACGGTCAGGAAGATCAGTTGGGAGTACTGGGGCAGGTCACTAACGCCGTCGTGTTATGGAACACTATTTATATGCAGGCAGCCCTGGATCATCTCCGGGTGCAGGGCGAAACACTGAATGATGAAGATATCGCACGCCTCTCCCCGCTTTGCCACGGACATATCAATATGCTCGGCCATTATTCCTTCACGCTGGCAGAACTGGTGAGCAAAGGACATCTGAGGCCATTAAAAGAGGCGTCAGAGGCAGAAAACGTTGCTTAACGTGAGTTTTCGTTCCACTGAGCGTCAGACCCCTGATATAAGGGATTTAGGTTAATTTCTATTCGGCGTATGATGCGGGGCGTACCCTTCTAATGTGCAAGGAATTAGCATGGAAATTATTGGCGACAATACCTGTGTCACCAGTCTCAGGCCTAAATATAAAGTCGTTCAGTGTCGCGGTGAACAGCATAAATACTGGCTTGAACTCCAGTTCATGGATGAGAACAATACCCCGGTTTCCGGGCTGAACGTGAGGCTGGAGTACCATCCGCTGGCGTCAGCGAAGGGTGTGGATATGTGGCGAAAATTCGGCTACGACTACGATCCGGCTCCGCCGCCCAATCCTCCGGCGGGCGTTACCGACGGTCAGGGCGTGGTGCGCTTCGACGACCTGTACTGGATAGCGGTTGACGTGAAGACCGACGCCCAGCCACTGGCCGACGAGATGGAAAAACGCCCGCTGGGCCTGCGGCGCAACCCTAACAGCCAGCCGGTGAGCAACAACATGTTCCGGCCGGAAACCCGCGACCCCAAATGGCGCTCAGACGTGCAGGAAAAAGCCGAGGCTGCCGGGTACATCCATCACTATGTGACCATCGGGGAGCTTTGCGACCGGCTGCCGGAGATGCCGGGCTGGACTGAGCCGGAGCCGCCGAAGTTTCATTTTCCACCGGGACGGTCACTGAAAGGCACAGAGATAGCGCGGGGATCACTGGATAAGCGGCATGTTATCGAGATCTGCCCGTTCCGGGCGTGGGAGCTGGATCTGCATGATACGAAAGAGTATGACCTCGCCAACGGGCTGAACCTCGGCATCATGGCCGACCTTGCTTATTCAGCCGAAAAAGAGAATAAAACAGTCGATTACTTCTTCCGGCAGAAATGTCTGGACCTGTCCTGCATCCCGCAGTTTGCCGAGTTTCCGTCTTACTTTCACACGCTGGCGGTAGACGTGCCATTTCGCGATCGTTATCTGGCACCTGTATATCTGAATACAAAAGACATTGAGCCTTCGGAAGGTGATAGCCGCTTTTTTACGGCCGAGTGCGGTACTCATGTGCTGGTTGCGTGGTGCGGAACAGACAGCCTTCTGAACGCCCTGACGGATGCCTCATTCGGGCCGAAGAAGTGCCTGCCGAAGCTTGCCGGAGCGGGTAATGTTCACGGCGGTTTTCTGGAAGCCTATGAGCTGGCTAAACGGAAGTTTGAGCCTATATTTCAGGCGATAAATAAGTCTCTTGATGAAGGTGGTGGAGCGAAAAAATTGTTTATCTGCGGTCACAGTCTGGGCGGATCTCTGGCGCTGCTGTATGCCGCCGAGATGAAAAATTATCGGCCTGTGCTGTACACCTACGGGATGCCGCGCTCGTTTACCCGCGCGGCGATGCCGTTTCTGGACAGTATCACCCACTATCGCCACGTTAATGATAACGACACTGTGCCACAGGTTCCGCTGGAAACAGATATGGACAATCTGTTCTATCAGGCGCTGGGACCGCTGGGCGACAAGCTGGGCTTTAACTGGCTGGCGACTTCGGTTGCCGGGCTGCCGGTCTCTCTCTGGCAGAAAGACATGGAGTTAAAAACGGGGATACGGCTGAAAAAAGATCCGTACTGGCATCACGGCAACACCGTAGTCTTCTTCCGGGCGCAGCAGTGTTCGATGAAGCTCACCAGCCCGAACCAGAAGAGTCTGGTTGATGGTGAGGTATATGCCCGGCATTTTGTGGCCGTTAAGCTCTTTCTGGTGCCCTCCCTGAACGATGAGTGTTTGAAAGCAACCGGCGAGCATCAGGCGGCGTTTATCCAGTGCCTGAACCCGACCAGTCTGAAAAAGACCTTTCCGAAAAACACCAACCCCACGCTGGACGGTCTCGGTACAGATCCCCGCAGTCATTCGATGGCGCACCGCTACCTGCCCTATATCCATAATCAGGTGCTGGAGCTGGCCGATCCGGCTCGGAAGATGAGCAGGAAAACGATGCGGGAAAAATTCCGGGAGGAAGTTGAGAAAAGCGCGCCCTACAGCAATCCGGATGAGGTTGAGCGTAACCGGCAGTTCATTGCCCTCCAGAACATGCTGCCGGTTACGCTGCAACGGACGCAGGCAGAGGAAACGGGGAAGAATGCTCTGCTCCGCTTTACGGCGGTAACGGAGGAAGAAGTTGAATATTCTATCTAATATCGCTGTGTTTTTGCCTGCTGTTGTGTTGCTATCAGGGTGTGACGGGCGTACGGATCAAACGCTGTTACCGCCGGATAATGCGCGGCGGGTGACGGTGGCCGTCAGGGTGCCTGAGGGTATTACGCTGTTGCCGATACAGATGCTTTACCGTTCGGAACAGTGTAAGAGCAAAGACTATAATTCGAGTAATGAAGCCTATGAAATACGCGGATTTAACGGTTTTAAGCAGGCGTTCAGCCAACAGGGTAACGGTAACATCTGGCAGCAGCGCATCGCCATTGACGGGGGAGGCCCGTGCCAGTGGCAGCTTAATTCTCTCCGCGTCAGCTTTAAGATCGCGGATAACAATCCTCTCGTGAAGGGTAAAAAGGTTATTGAAACCAGCTATATCTTTGATTTTGATAATTACGGGCTTAGTGACGGATACGGAACAGGAAGGGCGAAAGAGGGCAGTGGAGATCTTGTTTTAAAGACGGATTTTTTCCCGATGACATATATCAGTCATATGTTTAATGAGACGATTATTGAAATGTTTGGGGGGGATACGGATTATGGACAATGGAGCAGGCGTTACAGGCTTTTTGATACTAAAAAGATAGTGATAGAGCCAATATTTCATGCTGACAAGGGAGTGTTACTTGAGGCTGATAGGGAGCGGGGGGTTGGGATGGTGATAACCTATCCTGATGGCAGTATTGAACATGTTCGCAAGATAAAGCCTGACTATCAAAGGCTCCTTATTTTGAGATGATGGCAGTGAAGTGGAAGACCCTGTAAATAATTCTGTGTAACTGCCACCATATTAAAGGTGACCGCTCAGGCGGTCACCGAACTCGATAATAAAACGACTCATTGCCAGCCGCCAGTTTCGGATCGGCATATTCCATTTTTTTGACGCATCCCTGATAGCCAGATAAATAACCTTTCGTACCGAGTCGTCTGTCGGGAACACTTTGCGTTTCTTTATCGCCTGACGGATCACGCTGTTTAGCGACTCGATCGCATTGGTGGTGTAGATGGCTTTGCGGATATCGGGGGGATAGCCGAAGAACGTATTAAGATTTTCCCAGTGCGTGCGCCAGCTTTTGCTGATTTGCGGGTACTTCTCGTCCCAGACGTCTGCAAACTTATCCAGCGCCATCAGCGCCGCCTCTTCGGTCGCAGCCTGATACACCGTTTTCAGCCCGCCGGTGACTGCCTTGTAGTCTTTCCACGACACGTATTTCAGGCTGTTGCGCACCATATGGATGATGCACAGCTGGATATGCGTCTGAGGATAAACGCTGTTTATCGCATCCGGGAAGCCCTTCAGGCCGTCCACGCAGGCAATCAGGATATCCTGAAGGCCCCGGTTTTTAAGCTCCGTCAGCACGCTGAGCCAGAACTTCGCGCCTTCATTTTCTGCCAGCCACATACCTAGCAGCTCTTTCTGGCCCCCGGTATTAATGCCCAGCGCCAGGAATACGGCTTTGTTCATATTGAGATCGGCTTCGGTTATAAGGCCTTTAGCCAGTTCAGCCGCAATGGCCCTGAGTTTCTTTTCGTCCATAAATTGCCTGTCTCCGTTGTTGGAGTGAAGATATCAAAAACAGGTAGATACACAATTTAAATTACAGGCTCTCGTGGAAGGCTCTGCTTGAGATCCTTTTTTCTGCGCGTAATCTCCTGCCCTGTAAACACAAAAACCACCGCTATCAACGGTGGCTTTTTTGCCGGAGTTCAGAGCTATCAACTCTTAACTCCGAGGTAACTGGGTGTACGAGACCGCAGAAACCAAAACTGTTCTTTCAGTTTAGCCGCAGTCAGGCCCAAACTTTAAGACCTCTCAAATATCTCTCTCGTACATTCCGCTTACCAATGGCTACCGCCACTGGCGATTTTTCGTGTCTTTCAGGGTTGGACTCAAGTGATTAGTTACCTGAACGGGCGCGGTAGTGGGGTCTGACGCTCAGTGGAACGAAAATTCACGTTCAGGAATTTTAGTAATGCGATTTTTTTTAAAAAAGGATCCTTTCGTGTGCTGCCATTACCACTCACCGTAAGGGTATTTTTTCCCTTTGATGAAATCCTTTATATCTTTGTCATATCCATAAGAAAAATCGCTCTTGGTTATTCCTTTGCAAATATCTAATTTATCCCCGGACACTGTATTCAGGACTGACGGCGTTATACGGTAATTAGGCTCAAATCCTATGCCCTGTAGCCAGACCGCCACCTTTCCTTCCGGTGCCAGACCAATTAACACAGTGTCATAGGTATTATTGTACGGATCACTTTTCCCGCTGGGACTGCGCATCTTTTCCACAGCGGCAGCTGATAAAGTGAGATGCGTTTTATTCACCTTTTTATCAATAATGGAATCCCAGCAAAAAAGAATATGTTTAGGAGGACGCTCAACGTGATTCCAGTAGCCTCCGGGAGCGCGATCCTTGTCATTCCACTTGCCGATAACTTTAGGCAGATCGGGTGTACTGTTCAGCGTATTAAACCGGTAAATCGTTTCGTCAGAATCCTGAACAACAGCAAACGTCACCAGTGCAGGCAGCGCCCTGGGCGTGAAAAATTAAATTTCCACTCGGTGGGCATACCGGTTTTGAGTAAGGTACTGGGCTGACCGGCCCCTGACAGGCCGTCAACGTCATTAGCGAAAGCAGCCCGGCCAGACGAATTATTTCCATGCTTTATTCCCGTCCATACCGTAAACCGTTAGCTGCCAGCGCGCGTCCGGGCGGGTTGGTAAAGGTCACCAGCTTCCCCGCTGTTACGTAGCGCTGCGCCAGCTGCGCAACGTGCGTTTTATTGCTGCGGTCGCAGAACGCCAAAACATGGGACTTTCCATCCGGCAGGCTATGGCCGTTCTCTGTCCTCAGTTCGGCATTCGCGACCGCCTGGGCGGGGGGCTTATCAGCCAGTCAGCTGGCCAGTCAGGATGACAGCAGCAGAATTTATTCTAGTAACAATATTCACCGTAAAGGGGCCAGATTATTCCGGCCTTTTTTATTTAAATCAACAATCCCCCTGTTACCAAATTTTCAGGCTGTACAAAAATTGACGATAAGTTGACTAAGGGTAGTTTAATTCCACTGCGAAAGCAGCAGGTTAGCCAGCCTGTTTCGCGCTGGCTCTCTCTTTAAAATGGCGTTTAAAACTATGGCTATTCCAGCTTCTTTATGGCTCAAAGACGACGGCGGCGCGGATATTCGCGGCTCTGTCGACGTTGCGGGCCGTGATGGCAGGCGTGACGGTCGTCAGCGTGGGGCCGATTGTGTATGACGTCAAATCTCAGTACGGGGAAAAGCGGAACCACCTGGAAGTGGTGGAGCTGATTTACGAAAAAATCACATGGCGTTCTGGATACGCTCAACGCCCTTGACGCCAGGACATGGCCCCATATGATTGGGACGGATATCGTCTGTGGTGTTCCGGCTGAGCGGGCTTTCCTCAGGTTCCATCCCCATCGATTTCCCGTGTTAATTCTCCTTAGTCGCTGAACCCCCTCAGCCGCTTTCGCTCGTCTTCAGCTCGCACAATACCCCTACTTGCTCAGACGCTATCCCAGGCATATCCCTCTGGCGGCAGCGGTTTGCCGTCCAGCCAGGCGGCCTCATCCTTCATCGCCAGTCGTCCGGCAGCAAACCAGCTCACCACTAGCGGATAGATGGCGTGCTCCTGATGCTGTACGCGGGCGCACACATCCTCTTCGCTGTCGTCGGGGAATACCGGCACTTTCGCCTGAAGAATAACCGGGCCGCCATCCAGCTCACGGGTCACAAAATGCACCGAGGTGCCGTGTTCGCTATCGCCGTTTTCGAGCGCCTGGCGATGAGTATGCAAACCGGGATATTTCGGCAACAGGGAGGGGTGGATATTTAGCATACGACCGGCATAGCGATCGACAAAGGCCGACGTGAGGATGCGCATATAACCGGCCAGAATTACCAGGTCGGGCGCATACGCATCCACTTCCTGCATAAGCTGTGCATCAAACGCCTCGCGATCGCCAAACTGAGACGCAGCAAGCGCATGGGCCGGAATACCTGCCGCGCGGGCGCGCGACAGGCCATAAGCCTCTGACTTATTGCTGAAGACGGCGGCCACGCTGCCGCTGATTCGCCCCTGCTGGCAGGCATCAATAATGGCCTGCAGATTGCTTCCCTCACCGGAAACCAGCACCACCAGCCGCATCATGCGTTGATGACCACACGCTCGTCGGAATCGGACGCCTTAATCACGCCAATTTTCCACGCCTTCTCGCCCGCGTCGGTCATCAGCTGTACCGCTTTATCCGCCTCTTCAGCACTCAGCGCGATCAGCATGCCGACGCCGCAGTTAAAGGTGCGATACATCTCAAAGCGGCTGACGTTGCCTGCTTTCTGCATCCAGCCGAACACCGCAGGCCATTCCCAGCTTGACTCGGCGAGCACCGCCTGGGTGTTGTCCGGCAGCACGCGGGGAATATTTTCCCAGAAGCCGCCGCCGGTCAGGTGGGCGATAGCATGAACGTCAACCTGCTCGATCAGGCTGAGGATATTTTTGACATAGATGCGGGTAGGGGCCAGCAGGTGATCGGCCAGCGATTTACCCTCAAGCTGGGTCTGTTGTGCATCGGTATTGCTGACTTCAAGGATTTTACGCACCAGCGAATAGCCGTTGGAGTGCGGGCCGCTGGAGCCGAGTGCAATCAGCACGTCGCCATCGCTGACCTTGCTGCCGTCAATAATTTCTGACTTTTCCACCACGCCGACGCAGAACCCGGCGACGTCATAATCTTCACCGTGATACATCCCCGGCATTTCGGCCGTTTCGCCGCCAACCAGCGCACAGCCGGATTGTGAACAGCCCTCGGCAATGCCGGTTATCACGCTGGCCGCGGTATCCACATCCAGCTTACCGGTGGCGTAGTAGTCCAGGAAGAACAGTGGCTCGGCGCCCTGTACCACCAGGTCGTTGACGCACATCGCCACCAGGTCGATACCGATGGTATCGTGACGCTTCAGGTCCATCGCCAGGCGCAGCTTGGTGCCCACGCCGTCAGTGCCGGAAACCAGAATCGGTTCGCGGTATTTTTGCGGCAGCGCACAGAGGGCACCAAAGCCGCCCAGCCCACCCATGACTTCCGGGCGACGCGTCTTTTTCACAACGCCTTTGATACGATCGACTAAAGCATTGCCCGCGTCGATATCTACGCCGGCGTCTTTATAGCTGAGAGAGGTTTTGTCGGTCACTGCGAAGTCCCCACGCGGTTTGCGGTTGGTGGTATTGAAAATAGAGCGCGGCAATTCTAACAGCGCAGGCAAACGTTTGCGAGCGCCTTCTTACCACGCGTTGTGCTGGGTCAGGTGTCAGATTATGATGACGGAAGTGCGCGGATACGGCAGAAGTTGCATTAAGTCATAGAGCATGGTGAGAAAATAGCGCTATAATCTCGCGATTTTTTTTTGCAGCTTAACACTCCGGGAGTAGAACAATGAAAATCGTGGAAGTCACACACCCGCTGGTCAAACATAAACTGGGTCTGATGCGTGAACATGACGTTAGCACCAAGCGTTTTCGTGAGCTCGCGTCGGAAGTGGGAAGCCTGCTGACCTATGAAGCCACCGCCGATTTAGAAACCGAAAAGGTCACCATCGAAGGCTGGAATGGCCCGGTAGAAATTGACCAGATTAAAGGCAAAAAAATCACCGTGGTGCCCATTCTGCGTGCCGGTCTGGGCATGATGGAAGGCGTACTGGAGCACGTACCGAGCGCGCGCATCAGCGTGGTCGGCGTTTATCGCGATGAGACGACGCTGGAACCGGTGCCTTACTTCCAGAAGCTGGTCTCTAATATTGAAGAGCGTATGGCGCTGGTCGTTGACCCGATGCTGGCCACCGGCGGATCGATGATCGCCACCATCGACCTGCTGAAAAACGCAGGCTGCACCAGCATTAAGGTGCTGGTACTGGTGGCTGCCCCGGAAGGTATCGCGGCGCTGGAGAAGGCGCATCCGGATGTTGAACTCTATACCGCGTCGGTGGATCAGGGGCTGAACGATAAGGGATATATCATTCCCGGGCTCGGGGACGCCGGCGATAAGATCTTCGGTACTAAATAAGTACGCCGCTATTAAACGCTAAGCCGACCGCAGAGTCGGCTTTTTATTGGGTATAATTAAAGAAAGGGTAAAGATATGACGCGTCGCGCAATTGGCGTTAGCGAGCGGCCACCGCTGCTGCAAACTATTCCTCTCAGCTTTCAGCATCTTTTTGCCATGTTCGGTGCAACGGTACTGGTGCCGATCCTGTTTCATATTAATCCGGCCACCGTGCTGCTGTTTAACGGCATCGGTACGCTGCTGTATCTGTTTATCTGTAAAGGCAAAATCCCGGCCTACCTCGGTTCCAGCTTCGCTTTTATCTCGCCGGTGCTGCTGCTGCTGCCGTTAGGGTATGAGGTCGCGCTGGGCGGGTTTATTCTCTGCGGCGTGCTGTTCTGCCTGGTGGCGCTGGTGGTGAAAAAGGCCGGAACGGGCTGGCTGGACGTGATGTTCCCCCCGGCGGCGATGGGCGCCATTGTGGCGGTAATTGGGCTGGAGCTGGCGGGCGTCGCGGCTAATATGGCGGGGCTGTTACCGGCCAGCGGCGCAGCGGTTGACGATAAAAGCATTATTATTTCGCTGGTTACGCTGGCGGTGACGGTGTTGGGCTCGGTGCTGTTCCGCGGCTTCCTGGCGATTATCCCGATCCTTATCGGGGTGCTGGTGGGCTACGGGCTTGCCGGGGCAATGGGTGTCGTTAACTGGGCACCGGTTGAGGCGGCACCCTGGTTTGCGCTACCTACCTTTTATACCCCGCGTTTTGAATGGTTTGCCATGCTGACGATTTTGCCCGCCGCGCTGGTGGTTATCGCCGAGCATATTGGCCATCTGGTGGTGACCGCAAATATCGTTAAAAAAGACCTGCTGAAAGATCCGGGCCTGCATCGTTCCCTGTTTGCTAACGGCATATCCACGGTGTTTTCCGGCTTCTTCGGCTCCACACCCAATACCACCTATGGAGAAAATATCGGCGTCATGGCGATAACCCGCGTCTACAGTACCTGGGTGATTGGCGGTGCGGCGATTCTGGCGATATTGCTCTCCTGCGTGGGTAAGCTGGCGGCGGCGATTCAGGCGGTGCCGGTACCGGTGATGGGCGGCGTCTCGCTGCTGCTGTACGGCGTGATTGCCACCTCCGGGATCCGCGTACTGATTGAGTCGAAGGTGGACTATAACAAAGCACAGAACCTGATCCTGACGTCCGTTATTCTGATCATCGGCGTTAGCGGGGCCACCGTGCATATTGGGGCGGCGGAGCTAAAGGGAATGGCGCTGGCCACGCTGGTGGGTATTCTGCTGAGCCTCATCTTTAAAGCGATCGACCTGGTACGTCCACAGGAGATCATTCTCGATCCCGAGGATAGCGACGATCGCTGATCCTGGCGCAACGGCGGCCTGCGTTTATTATCCCTGCGAAGGTGTGATAAACTTCCGCCGGATTTTGCCCGATCAATACTGAGGTGCTTCTGAACACTCCGGCACAGCTCTCTCTGCCACTCTATCTGCCCGATGACGAAACGTTCGCCAGCTTCTGGCCGGGTGAAAATCCGTCGCTGATCGCTGCGCTGCAAAGCGCACTGCATCAGCAGCATGGCAGCTATTTCTATTTCTGGTCGCGCGAAGGGGGAGGGCGCAGTCATCTGCTGCACGCCGCCTGTGCCGAGCTTTCCGATCGCGGTGAGGCCGTCGGCTACGTGCCGCTGGATAAGCGTACCTGGTTTGTTCCGGAAGTACTGGACGGGATGGAGCAGCTGTCGCTGATTTGCATTGATAATATTGAATGCATTGCCGGGGACGAGCTCTGGGAGATGGCGATATTTGATCTCTACAATCGCATTCTTGAAACCGGGCGAACCCGCCTGCTGATCACTGGCGATCGTCCGCCGCGTCAGCTGAATTTAAAGCTGGCCGATCTCGCCTCCAGGCTGGACTGGGGGCAGATCTATCGGCTTCAGCCACTCTGTGACGAAGACAAACTTCAGGCGCTCCAGCTGCGCGCCAGACTTCGTGGGTTTGAACTGCCCGAGGACGTCGGGCGGTTTTTATTGAAAAGGCTCGACAGAGAGATGCGCACCCTGTTTGTCACTCTCGATAAGCTCGATCGTGCCTCAATCAGTGCCCAGCGCAAGCTAACGATTCCCTTCGTTAAGGAGGCGCTGGATCTCTGAGAGCCCGTGATACTAACGACTCAGAATGACCAGCGAAGGCCCGCATTGTAACGCCAGCCTTTCGCGCCGCTGCCGTCGATCTCCTTACGGTAATCGGCTTCGGCATAGAGCGATACATCGTTTTTAAAGGTGGTGGTGCCACCGATGCCTGCGTCCCACATCTGACCAAACTTGCCGCTGTTAAAGTTCTGGCTGGCATCACTCTCCGTCGAACCAACCTTCACCTTCGCCGTGCCGCCCCAGCCACGATAGTAGTCGGTGCGCAGGTAAGGCGTGTACTGCCGCTGACTGTCATCTTCCCAGGTACGATCCAGCCTGGCCCCCACGCGACCGATGGTTTGATCGTAAGTATCCCAGGAGACGCGGGTACGATCGCTGTCGGTGAGACTGTCCATTTTAAGACGCAGATAAGTCAGCTGCGCCTGCGGTTCAAGCCGCACGCCGTTAGCGAATTCAAACGGATAGCCTGACTCCAGCGAGGCCGTCCAGCCGTTACCCTTCGGTGAGGCGACCTTTTTCTCACGGGCGATATCCGTCTCCCCGCGATGCCAGTTCCACGCCAGCGAACCGTCCAGATAGAGGCCGTTATCACGCTGCCAGGTGCCGTACAGCGCCACGCTGTCGCTGTCGAAGGTGGTTGAGCTGTAGCCATCTGCCGCATGAGGCCGGATACGCGTATTGCCGCGCGTATAGGCCACGCCGCCGCGCAGGCTGTCATGCGCGCCGTCCATTTTCAGCAGGTTGCCGCCCAGCTGTACGGCGCTGTAGTCGAGGTCGACGTCGTAGCCATACTGGCTTAGCCCGCGATTGCTCTGGTAGGTGAGGTTTGAGCCGAGATAGCGGATAAACATCTCGCCGCCGAGGGCATCCGGGTTACGCTGCTGCTGACGCAGCTCGCCGAGGCGCTTATGCAGATCGTCGGTCACCGCCAGCTGGTAATAGGCCAGGCCAACGGGTGCCGAAATGTAAGAAGGCACCTGTGGGGTGACTGCCGGACGCGCCGCCACTTTGCCGTTACCGGGCTGAGGCTGGCACAGCGAGCCATCTTCACAGACATAGGTATTGGCGAGGCGGTAATCCCAGAAGGCGTTACCGTCGCCATTCACCTGGCGCTGGCTGGCATCGCTGCTGCCCGGCGCGAAGCTGTAGAGGCTGTACTGCCAGGGCCCCGACGCCACGTAGCCGCGCTGCAGTGCAAAACTTCCCGCGCTGGCGTTACCGGAAACCTGCGCCAGCGACACGCCCTCAGCAGGGTCGACGACCCCATTGCGGTTGGTGTCGGCCAGCGCGCCGCCCCTCAGGGTCTCGTCAATAAACGTCGTCCCGCTGACGTTACCGTTGACGCGCAGCGTGTCACTCTGCGTGGCATTTGAGTTGAGCCGCAGGCGGCCACCCGCCGAGGCCAGGTCACCGTCGATGGTCAGGGTATCGCCCACCGCCGTACCGCCGTTGGTCAGATCCAGCGTACCGGCGTTATTGACGATCAGTGAATCCCCGGTCGCCCCCTGGAGGACGGGGTTGACGTTATCCCCGGCGAACAGCGTCGAACCGCTGTCGATATTGATGGTACTGTGCGCCAGTTTGATATTGTCCGTTAAGTGCCACAGGGAGCGGAAGAAGTTCAGCGTGCTCCATCCCGCGCCGATGTTGGTACCCTTGCTGAGATTGTCCGCCGCGAAGGAGCCGCCGCGCGCCTCAATATCACTTAGGGTCAGGGTGCTGCCCGTCCCACCTGCCGTGGTGATATGCGCGGTGTTCGCCAGGCTGACCTTCTGCAGAACGGCCTGGTTATCGGTGCCGGTGCCCATGGTCAGGCTGCCGTTCAGCGTGCCGCCGGTCATGATCAGGGAGTCGGTGCCGTTGCCGGTATCGACATCCCCTACCACCTTACCGTCCAGCAGGGCAATCACATCATTGGTTGCCCCGCCTGCCACCACCACGGTGTCGGGGTTCGGTGCGGTAATGGTGCCTTCGTTGATAAACACCGTCTGGCCACCGCGCAGGTCAATGATCGGTGACGCCACGCTCTGGGAAGTGATAGATCCCTGATTAAGCACCTCACTGGCGGTGCTGGTGACAATCGCTGAGCCGCCGTTGCTGTCCGCAATGTTAATCGAGCCCTGGGATACAACCCGCCCGCTGGTATTGGCGCGCACGCCGGTACCGGTGCCGGTGACATCAATGGCGTAGCCGGGGCCGATCAGCAGATCGTTACTGGTGGTGGAGCCATCTTCACTGGCAAACAGATAGCCGGTACCGCTGCCGTTAACCATCACTGACGCGCTGCCATCCGCATCGAATGACCGTGAGGAGCGAATGCCGGTACCGCCCTGAACGTCGAGCCTGACGTTTTGCAGGGAGATATTCTCCGTTCCCGCGCGGTTGTGAAGGGCGCTGCCGCTTCCCGAGGCAGTCAGGATGATATCGTTAGCCTCAAGCCACTGCGCGCCGCTGTCCAGCAATAGCGCATCCGCCGCGCCGCCGGCCCCGATAAAGCTGGCACCCTGGCCGTCGCCGTAAATCTTCAGGGCGGCGCCGCTGCCAACGCGCAGCGCGGCGATGCCGTCATCCACCCGCAGCTCGCTATCCGTTGGCACAAAATAGCCATCCCCGGCGCTAATATCTACGCCGGTCCCCGAGGCCACATGGACGTAGCCACGGTTGATAAATGTACCGCCATCATGCGCGCGCACGCCGGTGCTGCTGGGACCGCTCAGATCGACCCTTCCCTGATACTGATTGAATATTCTGGAGGCACCGCTCACGTCCAGGGCGGTAATATTTGTGCCACCGCCATTAATCAGGGAGGCGGCATAGATATCGGCCTCATCGCCGCTGCTGCTCGCGCCCAGAGTATTATTGCCATTCAGCGTGATGGGGTTAGAGATGATTGCCTGGGCGCCCCAGCTGGCGCGTATGGCCGTGGCGCCCTCACCGTTAACGGCATAATTATCGGTGCGATAGGCATAAGTATTAGCACCAGACACATCCACACCGGTGCTGTTTGCGCCATTCAGCGCAACGTTAGCGGAGACCAGCGGATAGAGGTAAGCCCCATTGGTCGCGCGGTAGAGCGTCGACCCGTCGGTGCTGACGTTGATGCTGCCGCCGTTGCTGCTATAAATACTGCTGTCTGCGTCCTGCACCTGATAGGCGGTCTGGTTGGCGTCGTGAAACACCACATTACTTTCTGACCCAAGATTTATCCTGGCGCCGTTAAAAGCGTTTGCGCCAACAACATTGTTGCCATACAGATTGATGGTGCCGTTCTGGTCAATACGGCCCAGCGAGTTGTAGGCGATGGCGCCGTAGGTGGGTGACATCACCTGGCTTGTCCCGCCGATGACGTTTAGCGTTCCGGTATTGGTGATGATCGTTGGCGTGGTGCCGTCGCCAACGTAGGGGTAACCGTCGGCATAAAGCCCGATACCACTGCGGGTCACGCTGATGTCGCCGCTGTTCGTTACGTTAGCGCCATAGCGCGCAATAATCCCGTTGCTGGATTCACCCGCTAAATTGATATTGCCCGTGTTAACCAGCTGCGCCTGATTCAGCGCCAGCAGGCCAGTCGTCCCGCTATAAATACTGCTTATCGCAGCATGGATAGTCAGCGAGGTGGTGGCGTAAGGCTGGGCGGGCGGATTGGTGGCCTTCATTGACAGATCGTGTTTATCGCCGTCGGCCGTAGCCGCCACGGCATCAATGCCCGTCAGGTTGAACCGGGTTGCGGCATCAATCGTGCCCTGTGCACCCCCCTCAACCAGCACGCCAGTGCCGTATGGGCTGATATTGAGGATTGCGTTATGGGTGGCGATATCCGTCCCTGCACCGCTGCCGACAATGGCGGTTGAGCCGCCGCCGCTGGCGGTAAGCGTCAGGCCGGTGCCATCGAAATCGGCGCCGTCCTGATTACGGAACAGAGTAGAATACCTGCCGCTGCTGGCGTAATTAAGGTTAGCGGGCAGGTTAATTTTGGCATCCGGACCGATGGCGAGGAAGGCAATCTGATAGTCTCCGCCGGACAATTTCGGCACCGCCACAGGTGAGACGTTAACGGTGGCAGAGCCCTCTGCGCGGATACCGATGGCCGCATCGCCGTTCAGATTAATGGGCCCGGTGAGATCTGCATTGGCTCTGCCGGCCGGTATATTACCAAACTCTCCCGGTAAGCCCGTCACCCAGACGGCGGTGTTGCGCGTCCCGTTCCAGGCATCGGCATCGCCGTTAACATTTATCGTACCGGAGGAGTAGACGCTGGCCGTCCTTCCAGGTCGGGCAGTGACCTTAATGCCGGTGCTGTTATCGCCGTTCAGGTTGATGGTGCCGATATTACCAATCCGTCCGCCGCTGCCGGCGTCAATGGCCTGCATGGCGATATTTTCTGCGGGTTTGGACTGCGCACGCCCGTTTACATCGATTACGCCAGCGTTAAGCGCCAGGGTATCCGTTCCCCCATCAATGCGTATGCCGACGGCGTTCTGCACTTTGGATCCGATAACAATACGACCCTCGTTGACCGCTTCCCCGTCGTTAAAAGGGTCAATTGCGGCAACGGTTCCGGCCAGATTAACGGCGACATCGCTGGTGGCATCCGTTATCGCATTCTGCGGGGTGCGGCCAATATAAATGGTACCGCCCGCAGCGTTGATAAAGGAGCCGCCGAAGCCGTAATTCACCCCGGTCCCCCGGGTATTGCCGCTGTTATACACATCCGCTATACCGACGTTAATATTGCCATTATTGATCGCGCTCCCGTTGTCGAGCCCGATGGCCTTACTGCCCCAGCTGTTACCGAGGGCGAGGTTAATCACGCCGTTATTAGTAAACTGGCTGCCTTCATTCACGGCCACGGCCTTATCGGTATAGCCCAGCGTACTGGTATCCACCCCCGTGCCGTCGGCGTTGTTGAAGAAACCGCCGTTGATCACACCGTTATTGATCCCGGTGGCGCCGGTGTTCAGCTCCAGGCCACTGCTTTCCGCGAGTATCGGCCCGGTGGTGGCGAGTTTGCCGTCAATAATGGCGGTTGCACCATTGCTGGCGCGTACGGCAGCGGTGTGGCTGTCCTGCACCTCCAGGGTTTTACCGGCATTGATTTTCACACTGGCGTTGGGACCATCGGCGCGCATGACGACCTGATCGCCCAGCGGCTGCGTGATCTCATCCTTATAGTTTTTAATTCCCATGGCGTAGGTGACGGCAGAGTAACCGTACGAGAAGGCTTTATTGAATTCGGTATCATAGCTATTCGCCCGCAGGTTGCCGTTCGAAAGCTGATCGATTAGCCAGTTATTGTAATTTTTCAAATCGTCCAGGCTGTTAACGTTAAAGGTGCTGGTGCCGCCATCCAGCGCGGTGACGGTAAACATGCCGGCCCAGGTGACCACTTTCTCATCCTCCAGCGCCAGCGAATGTCCGTCGTAGGGCGTTGTGGCAGCGGTGAAGGCGATACGGTTGTCTGAATTCCAGTTGAGATGCCCCTGTCGGGTGGCGGAAAATAGCTGGCTCTGTTTTGCCGCCATCGACCAGCTATTGTTACTGGCGCTGGGCGCAGCACCGTGCTCGCCGATGTCTATGTTAAGCGTGCCGTTGCCAACCGACGCCACGCGCGCGTCGATATACTGCGCATCATTTACATCCACAAAGTCTTGCACGGACGTATTAAGACCGATGGGCGTCAAATCTCTGATGCCGTCACTGTCATAAACCGATACGGAGGTCCATTCGGCATCGGGATTATCGCGATCGGGAACGCCAACGCTGAGATTTTTATCACCCACGTCGATACGTTCCCTGCCAATTAAATTATCACTTTGAATGCGGCCGGCGCGCTGTAACTCATCCAGCGTGATGCTGACTTCGCCGCTAACACCCGGCGTAAAGCGCGGTAAACCGCTTAGCGTCTGCGTACTGCCGTCGCACAGGCAATAAGCGCCAACCTTATTATCGTTAAATTCAGGCGTGAAGGGTTTAAGTTCCACCGCGGAGGCATTTGATAAAGGGAATAACATACCTTGCGCAGCGATAAGGCTCAGAAGTACAGGATTTAATTTAAACAAAGTGTTTTCCTCCAGAGAGAAAAGACAAAGCCCACATGACGTTAAACGACATGTTTAAGGCATTTTTTTTGTAGAAATAACTATTTTCGTACGCGCAAAATTGCTTTTTGCTGAATGAAATAACATCACTTAGCTGCTGAAATGTCTATCGTCAGTTAATGCTCGCTATCGAGAAAAACGCTCTTTAGGAATAGCCTTATGATATTAAAGCTGAGACTGTAATATTTTTAAATAACTTTAAATATAATTATCAGTAATTTGAGTTGTTCAGATTGGAAAGTGTTTTTTCTTTAAATTATCTATTAAGGAGGAAGGGGGCTTGAGGCGATCTGGAGGTGAAAATAAATTACAGTGGTACGATAAATTAACTCTTTTGTCATCACTGGCACGATGTTATCGTGCGGCCAGAGACCGATTTAGCGCCACTGTAAAATAAAGAGAACATCAGGAGGGAGTAAAAAAAGTTTATTGCCGAAGTCAGCGAAGCGTGAAATGGGGTAACCCCCGGGATGGGTGTTACCCTCTTTTGTAGCCGCCCCTGCAATGTAACAGCGTATTCGATTATTAGCGGAGTGCCTGTCTCATCAGAAACGGTACCCCATTCCAACGTTTACACCATTAACTGAACGTTTTTGCGCTTCAACGCTCGTGCGTGAACCTTCATAGCCCGCATTAAGGGTAACGTGCTCCGTTACGTTAAAAATAACGCCGGCACCGTAGGCGAAGGCATTAGACCTGTCGGAAAAATTAATGCGTTCCGGATGGCCATAGTAGTCATAATCACGGGCGTTGCGCTCCATCGTACTGTGTGACATACCTGCCAGTGCATACAGGCTGATATAATCATTAAGACGCCAGGCCGGGCCGACCATCAAAGAATAATATTCCGCTTTAACATGATCGTTGGTTTTGATACCCATGAAGTTGCCTGATTCATCCTCGTCATTTTGTAACGCGGTAAACGAGGTGAGTAAACTCACCGGCGAGTCCCACTCATAGCGGTATTGTAGGTTAACGCCGGGCATATTCTTGAAGTTCTGCACTTTACTCTGCGCGTAACCGACCGAAATGCTGTGGCTATCTGCCACGGCGGTTGCACTCATAATAAGCCCGGCAATAAGGACGGTCAGCGCTGTCGTTTTTTTCATGCTTTCCACCATGAGTTATAAATAGAGGGGCATTAATCATGGCTACGCATCTTACCATCCGTAATTAAACGACATGTATATCACCGACATAAACGCCGTATTAATTTGTGATATTATCACTGAATTGATTATTTAATCATTAGGGTAATTTTATCCTGCCTGTGAGCGCAATTAATTAGCCATAGAAAGTCTGACGAAACAATCACGGTGGCTATCCGCGCAGCGCTCAATGCTTATGAGCGCTGATACTGGCGGAAACGCTGCTGGAGCATTCGCAGCTGATCGATACGGGCGTCATAGCGCGCCTGTTTAAGACTGCCCAGCGGTACAGCGGCGCTGGCGCTGCTGAGGCTGCGAATAGCCTGGTCCAACTGGCCGTTTAGCGCCAGGCTTTCCGCCCGTGCAGCCTGCTCTTCGTCCGTCAGCCCCTGATCGGCACAGGCCTGCGCCAGCAGATCCCAGCCGTTAGGATCGTCCTTATGCACCCAGGTATAGCGATAGAGGATCTTGCTGGCGGCGGCGGGCTGTTTTGCTTCCACATAGGCGTTAGCCAGATTGAGCTGAACCACCGGGTTGCTGCTGGCTGCATGTGCCGCCTGCAGCATCGCGATGGCCCGCTGCGGCTGCTTCAGGCCGATATCAATGTCGGTCATAATATCCAGATACCAGACGTTATCCGGCTGTTTTGCCAGCAGCGGGGCAATAATTTTCTGCGCGTTATCGAAGCTTTTGGCCTGCAAAAACTGCACCGCCTTGCCATAGCGTGCTGCCGTCTGCTCCCGGCTGTTGCCCTTGCTTAACGTGTCCAGCAGGTCGTCGCTCAGCTGATTACCGCCCCGTGAATACATGCCCAGCGTACGTACTTTAGCCATGTAAAAATCCTCGGAAGACTGTACCACCACCGGTTTCATCTGATTTGCCCGGTTGCGCGTATCGGTAAGCCGGCTGTCGGGTAGCGGGTGGGTCAGCAGAATTTCCGGGGGTTTAGTGGAAAAACGCGAGCGATCGGCCAGCTTTTGCAAAAAGTCCGGCATCGCTTCGGGATCGAATCCTGCGCGTTGCAGTACCTGGATCCCGATCCGATCGGCCTCCTGCTCATTCTGCTGGGTGAAGCTGATCATTCCCTGCTGCGATCCCGCCAGCGTGCCGCTGAGCGCCGCCATGCCTGCCTGCGGGCTGGCCATCGCCAGCAGAATAGATCCCAGCGCGCCCACCCAGGTCAGGGGAGCGTCACGCCGCTGCTGCTCCATTGCCCGCGCCAGATGGCGCTGGGTGACGTGGGAAATTTCATGCGCCATCACCGAGGCCAGCTGGCTCTCGTTGTCGGTGTAGCGAAAGAGGGCAGAGTGCAGCACCACGTTGCCGCCAAAAAAGGCGAAGGCGTTTATTTCATCGTTATCGACCAGAAAGAAGTGAAACGGGGTTTTCACCGACCAGGCATGGGCAACCAGCCGCTGTCCCAGCTGATTAATGTAATCATTCAGCAGCGGGTCATTGATCAAAGGCGTACTGCCGCGCAGCTGGCGAACGTAGAAATCGCCCATCGCCAGCTCCTGGTTAATCGACAGCGTACTGCCCGCCGTGGTCCCGATTTCCGGCAGGTTGTCGCTGATGTCGGCTAACGCAGGAACAGCGGTGGCTGAGAGTGATAGCAGTAACGACGCAATCGCGCATTGTTTAAAACGGTTTAGCATCCTGAATCTCATCGCAATGAAGATCGGCGTGGCCGGAAACGGATAGCATGCTTTGCGGCGACCATCCGGCAATCGTGACATCAATCTATAGTAAATGAAGGTGAAACGAGAAGGAAACGGCCAGCGGGAACAATAAAGTAAGCAAAATGTTCAAAATCCCCTATTTTGCATGGAAAAATTTGAACAGGTTGAGGCAGGTGGGCGTCGGATGCCGCCTGTGCCCCAGGCGCTAGCCTGTCATCCTCGGTAGGCCAGGGGTATCATCATCCCGACAGGGTAGTTTACCTGGTGTAAAGAGGGGAGAAAATGCGGGGTACGCGCGGAACGAAATTAAAGTTAGGTAAATTTATTCAATTAATTTGATGATGGCATGAAGTTTGATTAGGTAAAGTCTGAAAAGCTTTCGCCGGACAGGTCTTTGCTGGCATCAAAATGTTAAGTAAATCTACTGATTATTTTGCTGGGTCTTAAATTTATCGATCCAGCACGTTATTATAAAAAAAGGAAAACAGATCCGTTTATTTCCATTCTACCCTTCTCGGTTCACTGATATTCGCGAAGTCATTACCAGAGTCCGATACCTGCGCTCATTTTACAGGCGGGACGGCTATTTTTAATGTCTGCGCTGAAACTAGTTATTTTATAAGTAATGACGACGCATCAGGTGTTTCATCCTGTAACCAGCGGCAAATTCGTAGAATAAACCACTGCAAACATTCCGTTATTGCTGTGGTATATCTCTTTTACGGCAGAGGTTTTGCGAATTCCTGCTTATTTTATTTATCAGCCGTTTGGCTCCTTGTCCTGAGTGGAGAGCATTTCATGCGTCCAGTAGTATCCTATGTTTTAATCGCCGTCGTTGCGGGTTTTGTTGGTGCCAGTTTTTCTCAGGCGCCTGAAATAGCGTCGAAAATTAGCGAGCGCTTTAGCAGCGAGCCAGCCGATCCCGCCGGATTCTGGACCACGCCGACGGTCGATGGGTATGGGAAAATTCATTACGAATCTGACGCGGCGTATAAACCTGCGGTAGGTGACAGCAATAAGGTCGTTTTTCAAATCACCAAAGCTGAAAATGGCCCTAACGATCCGAACCTGGGGCTGCAACGCGTTGCGCGCGTGGTCAATCTCTATGTCGCTTCCGGCGTGCCGACGGACAAGCTGAAGTTTGTGGTGTCGGTCACCGGAGACGGTACCCCCGCGATGCTGAATAACGCGCACTACAAAAAGATGTTCGGTATTGATAACCCAAATCTCAAGCTAATTAGCGAGCTGCGGGCCAGCGGCGTTGACGTATCCGTATGCGACCAGTCCGTTGCGTTCCACCACTTCCAGCGCGACTGGATCGATAAATCTGTCACCCACGCGCTCTCCAGCCCGACGACCGTTTCCACGCTGGAAAACCAGGGTTACGCTTTCCTCGCCATGTAATCTCGCGGTCTCACTCTCTCCGGCGGGTCACCGACCCGCCTCGTTCCCTCTGACATAGCTGCCGCACTATAAACGAACCTGCAAAACAGGGAAGTTTATTGCCGTGGTAAAGCTTTCAAATATTCCCAAAAAGCACGAAACCTGTACAATCAGCGCCGTGCTTTACCAGGGCATAACGCAAATTCCAGACAAACGCGCACAGATAATAATAAGGCGCTTGATATGAAACGTCTCGTTGAGGTGGGTCTATGTTGAGGCTGAGTCGGCCAAAAACGGACCTGCGTACGCTTATTACGCTTTTAGCCATCACCAGCATCGTCATTACGCTGGCCAATTCGCTGTATGCCACCTGGCGCGTACAGCGAGAAGTGCTGATCAATAATACGCTGGAGTCTAACCGCGTCTACGCCACCAAGCTGGCCTCCACGACCGAAATGTTCTTTCAGCTGGCCCAGTCCCAGCTTGCCTATAGTGCAAAAATACTGGGCGCGGAAAAGGAGAGCGACGCGGTGCTTCAGCATGAGGTCGAGCGCCTTCGGCAGCAGACTAACAGCTTTAACTCCGTGGCAATCGTCGATGCCAGCGGCTGGGTCCGGGCCATCTCACCGGAGTCGCTGATGCTGAAGGGTATGCATCTGAAAACGGCGGCCACCGAGCAGGCGCTTTCAGAGCGCAGGCCCCTGATATCACGCCCGAGCATTTCGGCGGCCAATAATCTGATGGTCTTCGTCTCCTGGCCGATCCGGGCGAAAAATGGACGCTACCTCGGCTTTGTCGGCGGCACTATTTACCTGAAGAAAAAAAGCATTCTCAATGCGCTATTGGGTGAGCAATTTTACCGTGACGGATCGTCGCTGTATGTGGTCGATGATGATAACCGCGTGTTGTATCATCAGAATGGCAGGCTTATCGGGCAGAAAATCCCACCGTTAATCAGCGATTTGCAGCAAAAAGCCAACGGGAACGGTTCCGGTCAGGTTACCCCACCTGGCGGTACGCCGATGCTGGCCGGTTACGCGACCGTGCCGACTGCGGGCTGGACTATCGTCGCGATGAAGCCGACGCAGGCCACGCTCGCGCCACTCAGCAGCCTGCTGCTGAAAGTGTTGCAGCATTCGGTGCCCTTTGCCTTACTGACGCTGGTGTGTGCCTGGATTCTGGCGCGGCTGATCGCCCTGCCTTTATGGCAGCTCGCGCGCAAGGCCAGCCAGATGGATGCGCAGGGCGTATCCGGCGAGATAAAAGATATTCGCTCCTGGTACTATGAAGCCTCGCAGATCAAACGTGCCTTACTCGCCGGTATCGGCATGCTGCAGGAAAAAATTGGCCGCCTGAAATTTGAAGTGCAAACCGATCCCCTGACGTCCTTGCTCAATCGCCGTGGCCTGAATGCGGTACTGGAGTATTTTCTCGCCACGCGCCAGCCTTTTGCGGTACTGGCTTTAGATATAGATAATTTCAAGCGGGTTAATGATACCTGGGGTCACGACGTGGGTGATGACGTGATCAGAACGGTGGCCCGGCAGCTGGTTAGCAGCTCAAGGCAGACCGATGTTATTTGTCGCAGCGGCGGCGAGGAGTTCTTAATGATCCTGCCCGGGACCGATCGCGAAATGGCGGCGGCCATTGCCGAACGCGTACGGCAGAAAAATGAGCAGCAGAGGCTGGAAACCGTTGGCAGCATCTCCATTTCGATTGGGGTGGCGCTATGGTCAGCGGACGATATGCCGATGGAGCGAACGTTTAAGCAGGCGGATGACGCGCTCTATCAGGCGAAAAATGCCGGGCGCAACTGCGTGATAATCAGCCAATCCTGCGGGATGGCTGCGCCATAAGCGCCGCTGTCCTGCCACGCGACAGCGGCAGCCCGTTTCAGGTACACTCCCGCCACTTTTAGTACGCAAGGATTTACGCCATGCTCGACCTGTTAATACAGTGGTATCGCCGCCGTTTCAGCGATCCCCAGGCTATCGCGCTGCTGGCGATTTTGATTGCCGCCTTCTGCATTTTGTTTTTCTTTAACGGCCTGCTGGCACCGCTGCTGGTGGCGCTGGTGGTGGCCTATCTGCTTGAGTGGCCGACCGTGCGCCTGGAACGTATGGGTTGTTCACGCACCTGGGCGGCCAGCATCGTGCTGGTAATTTTTGCCTCGATCCTGCTGGTGCTGGTACTGATCGTTGCACCGGTGGCCTGGCAGCAGGGCATTAACCTGGCCCACGAGCTGCCCACGATGCTGACCGGGCTGTACCGTTTTGCCACCCGCCTGCCGGAGCGTTTTCCTACGCTAATGGACGTTGGCATTGTTGATATCGTAGTGGAGAACCTGCGCAGCCGGCTTAGCGGGATGGGCGATCAGCTGGTGAAATATTCACTTGCCTCGCTGGTCGGTTTGATGACCCTGGCGATTTATCTGGTGCTGGTGCCGCTAATGGTTTTCTTTCTGCTAAAGGATAAAGCGCAGATGCTGGCCGCCATCGGTCGTGTCCTGCCGCGCAATCGCGGGCTGGCGGGTCAGGTGTGGGTGGAGATGAACCAGCAGGTATCAAACTATATTCGTGGCAAGGTGCTGGAGATGGTGGTGGTCGGGATCGCCACCTGGATTGGTTTCCTGGCTATTGGCATGAACTATGCCCTGCTGCTGGCGGTGCTGGTGGGGTTTTCCGTATTAATCCCCTACGTGGGGGCGCTTGCCGTTACCCTTCCGGTGATTGGCGTGGGCCTGGCGCAGTGGGGGCTGAGCGGGGATTTCTGGACCATGATCATCGTCTACCTGATTATTCAGGCGCTGGACGGCAATATTCTGGTACCCGTGCTGTTTTCGGAAGCGGTCAACCTTCATCCGCTGGTGATTATCCTCTCCGTGGTGATTTTTGGCGGACTGTGGGGATTCTGGGGCGTCTTCTTCGCCATCCCGCTGGCTACGCTGGTTAAGGCGGTCGTCCACGCCTGGCCTGAAGAGCATCATCATGAGAAGCGGCGATTGCCGTAGCGGTATTCAGCGCGATGTGAAAAGCAGCGTCTGCCGTGGCTGCCATTGATCGCGACAGATAACGTGCGGCCGTAGCAGTGATTGATCATGGCAGAAGGGCGAAGCGTTTCGCCCTTCTGTTTTACCCTCTGCGTCCGGCGATAAGCTCGCCCTTCAACAGGTCAGACTGCTTTCAGGTAGTCCATCACGATATCGTGATGATTAGCGGTCTTAAAATCATCAAACACTTTCTCAACCCTGCCGTCGGTACCGATCAGAAAGCTAATACGGTGGATCCCGTCGTAGGTTTTACCCATAAAGGTTTTTTCGCCCCAGATGCCAAACTGTTCGCAAACCTCGTGATGCTCATCGGAAAGCAGGGTGAAATTCAGCAGCTCTTTTTCAACAAAGCGCGACAGCTTTTCCGGTTTATCGGTGCTGATCCCTAACACGTCGACGCCCGCTTTTTTCAGCTCGTCCATACTGTCTCGCAGGCCACACGCCTGGACAGTACAGCCCGGCGTCATCGCTTTGGGATAGAAATAAACCAAAACGCGCTGCCCCTGGAAGTCGGTCAAATTTACCTGTTCGCCATCCTGATCGGGCAAGCTAAATTTCGGCGCAAGGTCACCGGCTTTCAGTGGATTCATCGTTACTCTCCATTTTCTCTTCGTGCTGTGGATATTTGACCACGCTAATAGTGCCCTGCGCATCCAGTTCTGTACATAGCTTGTTAAAAGCCTGCTCAATGAATGTGGCATCCTGATGAGCCGGGCTATGTGCCGTCAGCTGAATGTAGAGCAGGGGAGGCTGATTCTCCTCCGCTGGCTGCGTGCGCGAGACCAGCTCAGCAATGTTCATCTGATGGGAATAGAACAGATCGGTGAAGCGTTCAATAATGTGAGCGGAATCGATCACCTCAACCTGCACCCAAACCGTGGTGGGCATCGGTGGTCGTGCGCGAAACGTCGTGCGTTTCATCACGATCAGCAGCTCAAGTTCGGCCCCTTTCAGCGGCAGCGTTGACTCAATCAGCGTGATCGCGTTCCAGCTGCCGGAGAGCAGCATAATAAAGGTGAATTCTTCACCCAGCATGGCCAGGCGGCTGTCTTCGATATTGCAGCCGCAGCTGCTAACATGGCGGGTAATAGTGTTTACTATTCCCGGTCGGTCAACGCCAACGGCGGTAATAGCCAGATGATGAAGCTGAGACTGCGGCAAAATGATGCTTCCTGTCCGTCTTGATAATTAGCAATTGTGATAACAGTAAGGTAAACATAAAAAATACCCTCTGCCAAGGGGCCTGGCGGCTTGTCTGCTTGCTTTTCAATAGCGGTCAAACGTACCATGAAGCACTTGTTTATGGAGGGGATGGCTAATGTTTACGGGAAGTATTGTTGCACTCGTTACGCCGATGGATGATAAAGGGCATGTCTGCCGCGCGAGTCTGAAAAAACTGATTGATTATCACGTCGCCAGCGGAACCTCGGCAATTGTTTCGGTGGGTACCACCGGTGAATCCGCCACGCTCAGCCATGAAGAACATGGCGATGTCGTGATGATGACGCTGGAACTGGCCGATGGGCGTATTCCGGTGATCGCCGGAACCGGTGCTAATGCCACGGCAGAGGGCATATCACTGACGAAACGTTTCGAGAACAGCGGCGTGGTTGGCTGCCTGACCGTCACCCCCTACTACAATCGTCCCACTCAGGAAGGGCTTTATCAGCATTTCAAAGCCATTGCTGAAAGCACCGATCTGCCGCAGATGCTCTACAACGTTCCTTCCCGTACCGGCTGTGACATGCTGCCCGAAACCGTGGGTCGACTGGCGAAAATCGAAAATATTATCGGAATCAAGGAAGCCACCGGGAACTTATCGCGGGTTAGTCAGATCCAAGAGCTGGTTGAAGATGATTTCGTCCTTGTCAGCGGCGATGATGTCACCGCCCTCGATTTTATGCAGTTAGGCGGGCAGGGCGTTATCTCCGTTACGGCAAATATTGCCGCTCGTGAAATGGCTGCACTGTGCGAACTCGCAAAAGCGGGTAATTTTAAAGAAGCGCGACGCCTTAATCAGCGACTGATGCATCTGCACCAGAAGCTATTTATTGAGCCTAATCCTGTTCCGGTCAAATGGGCAGCGAAAAAGTTAGGATTAATTGCAACCGACACGTTGCGTCTACCGATGACGCCGATGACTGATGCCGGTCGTCCGGTTGTTGAGCAGGCGCTGAAAAACGCGGGTCTGCTTTAAATTTATGGAGAAGTAATGGCTTACTCAGTACAAAAAACTTTGGTCGCAAAAGTCGTTGGCCTGTCACTGGTCATGCTGCTGGCAGCCTGCTCAAGCGATCAGCGTTATAAGCGCCAGGTCAGCGGTGATGAATCCTATCTGAAAGCGGCGGATATCAGCGATCTGCACGCCCCGGCCGGGATGATCCTTCCGTTGCAAAACGGTGACTACGACATCCCGCCAGTCAGCAGTAAAGGCGCAGTCGGTAAGGCCCTGGACATTCGCCCACCGGCGCAGCCTCTGGCGCTGATTAACGGCGCGCGCACCCAGTTTGCCGGTAACTCCGGCGTGCTGATGCTGGATAACACCCGCAGCGGTGCGCTGTGGCCACAGGTGGTTGATGTGGTACAGGCCCGGAACTACCCGATTGCCAGCCGCACCGACGCCAGCCAGACGCTAACGACCGACTGGGTTCAGTGGAACCGTGCGGATGAAGACCATCAGTACCGTGGCCGCTACCAGATCAGCGTACAGCAGCAGGGCTACCAGCAGGCGTTAACCGTTAAGCTGCTTGAGCTACAGCAGGAAAACAAAGGCGTTAACTCGCCGGTTCAGCAGCAGCGCTACACCGCGCAGATGCTGAACGAGCTGAGCATGGGGCTGGATAAAATCGAAACCCTTCGCGATGATGCCGCCGCAAAACGCAGCACTACGCAGATCGACGTTCAGAGCGGGGCTGACGATACCGGCCTGCCTGACCTTATCGTCCGTGCACCGTTCAATACCGTCTGGGAACGTCTGCCCGCCGCGCTTGAGCGCGTTGGCATGAAGGTAACCGACAAAAATCACTCTCAGGGCAGCCTGAAAGTGACCTACAAAACGCCTGACAGCGAGACCTGGGATCAGCTGGGCGCGAAAGATCCGGGCCTGACCAGTGGCGACTATAAGCTACAGGTCGGCGATCTGGATAACCGCAGCAGCCTGCAGTTCCTCGATCCGAAAGGGCATACGCTAACCCAGTCGCAAAATGATGCGCTGGTCCCGGTCTTCCAGGCCGCGTTTAGCAAGTAAAAGCATCAGGCCGGATACGTCCGGCCTTTTTTATTTGCGGCTGCGTAAACGATTGCTTCGATTTTTTCGCCGCAGATAATAGAATAGTGACCGGTAATTTCTGTTCAATCCCGAATTAACGCCTGGAGTTATACAAGATGAAAAAACTGGCTGAGTTGTATCGCGGCAAAGCGAAGACCGTCTACAGCACCGAAAACCCGGATCTGTTGGTTCTCGAATTCCGCAACGATACGTCAGCACTGGACGGTGAACGTATTGAGCAGTTTGACCGTAAAGGAATGATTAATAATAAATTTAATTATTTCATTATGAGCAAATTGCAGGAAGCCGGGATCCCAACCCAGATGGAAGCGCTGCTTTCAGACAATGAAGCGCTGGTAAAAAAGCTGGATATGGTGCCGGTAGAGTGCGTAATGCGTAACCGTGCGGCAGGCTCGCTGGTTAAACGTCTGGGCGTGGAGGAAGGGCTGGTCCTCAACCCACCGCTGTTCGATCTGTTTCTGAAGGACGATGCGAAGCACGATCCGATGGTGAATGAGTCCTACTGCGAAACCTTCGGCTGGGTGAATAAAGAGAACCTCGCGCGCATGCGTGAGCTGACCTACCGCGCCAATGAGGTGCTGAGCAAACTCTTTGCGGATGCCGGTCTGATCCTCGTGGACTTCAAGCTGGAGTTTGGCCTGTTCAAGGGTGAAGTCGTACTGGGTGATGAGTTCTCACCGGACGGCGCGCGTCTGTGGGACAAAGAGACGCTGAACAAAATGGACAAAGATCGCTACCGTCAAAGCCTGGGCGGGTTGATTGAGGCGTACGAAGAAGTCGCTAACCGCCTTGGCGTGAAGCTGGACTGACAGCAGTCGCCAGAAGTCCGGGCTAATGCTGGACTGGCAGTAGTCGCCAGAAGTCCGGCTAAAGCTGGACTGGCAGTAGTCGTCTGTCATCCGCGCAGCGCCATATTCCGCAGTGCGCGGCAGCGGTTAGCCTCCGGACTGGTGTTCGCCCGCTCTCCCGACTAAAATCACTGCACCCGCCGCTGGGCGATAATAACAAGGGGTAGTGTATGCGTTGGCAAGGGCGTCGTGAGAGCGATAATGTAGAAGATCGCCGTGATGATCAACCCGCCTCAATGGGCGGAGGCCGGATGCGTATCCCCCGTGGGAAAGGGGGCATTATTCTGCTGGTCATCGTGATGATCGCGGGCTATTACGGTTATGATTTAACGCCACTGCTGAGTGGCGGTTCAACCACTGTTTCTCAGCCTGCGCAGCAGCAGCAGCGGTCTGCTCCTCAACAGGACGAAGCGGCTAAGTTCACCTCGGTTATCCTGGCGACGACCGAAGATACCTGGCAGAAAATTTTCCAGCAGATGGGAAAATCCTATACGCCTCCGAAGCTGGTGATGTATCGCGGCGCCACGCGTACCGGCTGCGGTACCGGACAGTCGGTGATGGGGCCGTTTTACTGCCCCAACGACGGCACGGTCTATATCGATCTCTCCTTTTATGACGAGATGAAAAACAAACTCGGCGCCGATGGCGATTTTGCTCAGGGCTACGTAATTGCGCATGAGGTCGGGCATCATGTGCAGCGGCTGCTGGGTATTGAACCAAAGGTTCGCCAGATGCAGCAGGGTGCCAGCCAGAAGCAGGTCAATCAGCTGTCGGTGAAAATGGAGCTACAGGCCGACTGCTTTGCCGGTGTGTGGGGACACTATATGCAGCAGGAAAAGGTGCTGGAACCGGGCGATTTGCAGGAGGCGCTTAACGCGGCCGAAGCGATTGGCGACGATCGCCTGCAACAGCAGAGTCAGGGGCGCGTCGTGCCCGACAGCTTTACTCATGGCACCTCACAGCAGCGCTACAGCTGGTTTAAAAAAGGTTATGACAGCGGCGACCAGGGGCAGTGCGATACCTTTGCGCATTAATCCATGACTGACCGCCTGATGCAGGAAACGCATAGCCCGCTGCCGCCTGAGAAATCCGGCGTGCCTGAACAGCCTGGTGGCCCATTACGGCAAGCTGAAAGGCTCGCGCAGCAGAATGAAGCCTTGCCGCTGAAAACTGAGGGTTTAACGCAGCAGAATGAAGCCTTGCCGCTGAAAACTGAGGGTTTAACGCAGCAGAATGAAGCCTTGCCGCTGAAAACTGACGGTTTAACGCAGCAGAATGAAGCCTTACAGCGGCAAACTGTGGCGCTCAGGCGCCAGGGTCAGCGCCGCCTGCTGGTACTAAGCGGTACGTCGGCGTGGGCAGAGGCGCAGGCACGGCAGTGGATCAGTGCGCTTCCTGGCGACTGGCTGTGGCTGGGGGATAAGCCGCAAAGCCCACTGCACTGCGTTTTTCCTGTGCTACGCACGCTGCTGGGGCGCGAATTTCGTCACGCGGTTTTCGATGCGCGCCAGGGTTTTCACGCCGAGGCGCTGGCGGTACTCGCCGGGACGCTGGAGGCCGGGAGCTGGCTGCTGATGCTGGTGCCACCCTGGCAGAGCTGGGCGGCGCTGCCGGATAACGATTCGCTGCGCTGGAGTGAACGTGATTTACCTGTCGCCACGCCAAACTTTATCCGGCGGTTACAGGCGTTGATTCAGCAGGATAAGGACGTTGCGCTGATCGCTCAACCAAATCAGCCTTCACCGGTGCCGGTGCCGGTGCCGGTGCCGATGCCGTTGGCGTTGCCGGTGCTGCATCCTGACTTGCCCGGGGATCCTGACTGGCCGAGGGCTGCGACGCCATCTCAATCCTCATCCTTTTCTCCCGTTCCCACAGAATCTGACTGGCAGCCGAAGCATATGCTACAGCAGCAGAGGCTGTTGAACCGGCTGCTATCCAGCGACCCGGGGATTTTTGTGCTGATTGCCCCCCGGGGCAGGGGGAAGTCGGCGCTGGCGGGCCAGCTTGCCGCGCGCTGGCCCGGACGTTGCCTGGTTACGGCACCGGGAAAAGTATCAACCGCCGTGCTGGAGCAGTTCGCGGGCGAACAATTTGCGTTTATCGCGCCGGACCGCCTGCTGGCAACGCCTCCAGATCACCTTCCGGCAGGCATCGACTGGCTGCTGATCGATGAGGCGGCTGCCATCCCCACGCCGCTTCTTACCCGGCTGGTCAGGCTTTACCCGCGCGTATTACTGACTACTACGCTTCAGGGGTACGAGGGAACGGGGCGCGGTTTTTTACTGAAGTTCTGTGCCACCCTGCCGGATGCCACTCTGCTGACGCTGGACGAGCCGCTGCGCTGGGCCGCCGACGATCCGCTCGAGCGCTTTACCGGAGATGCGCTGCTGTTCGCAGACCTCATACCCGAGCCTGGGGCAGGCGACGTTCGCTATATTTTTCCCGAACAGGCTGACTGGCAGCACAACCCTTCTCAGCTCTCGGCCATTTATCAGCTGCTGGCGAGCGCCCACTATCGCACGTCGCCGCTGGATCTGCGGCGGATGATGGACGCACCGGGGATGCATTTTAGCGCTGCGTTGCAGGGCGAGCAGGTACAGGGGGCGCTGTGGCTGACGGATGAGGGCAGGCTGTCGGAGACGCTGTCGAACGCCGTCTGGGCTGGCTTTCGCCGCCCGCGTGGTAATCTTGTTGCGCAGTCGCTTGCGGCCCATGCTGGCTTTGCAGAGGCAGCGCAGATGCGCTCGCGTCGCATCAGCCGCATTGCCATCGCTCCCGCACTGCGTCGCCAGGGCGTGGGGCGGGAAATGGTGCTGCGCACCCTGGACAAATCCGGCCAGCTCGATTTTCTCTCGGTCAGTTTTGGCTTTACCGAATCACTGTGGGCATTCTGGCGCGCGTGTGGCTTCTCTCTGGTACGACTGGGCAGTCAAAAGGAGGCCAGCAGCGGCTGTTATAGCGCAATGGCCATGCTGCCGGTTAGCGATCGGGGTAAAGCGCTCTGCACCCGCGCAGTACAGCGGCTGGTGTGCGACTGGCCATGGCTGAAAAAAAGGATTGATCTAACCGGTCTCGACTTTCCGGTCGTAGCCGATCGGCGACTTGATGACGATGACTGGCATGAGCTGGCTGGCTTTGCGTGGGCACAGCGTCCCTTCGAGGCCTGCGTAGGATCGCTGGGGCGTCTGCTGCGCCACAGCGTGTTCGATTTGGTATTACTGCACGGGGCGGTAGAGGAGGGTGTGGAAGCCGCCATACTCTGCGAACGGTTCGGGCTGAGCGGGCGCAAAGCGCTACTGACCGGCTGGCGCCTGGAGGCGCAGCAGGCCCTGGAAGCGCTGGATGCGCCGCGCAGTCAGCGTTTGAAAGCGGAAATGGCAGTGATACGCGACGGCGCCAGCGGAGTCTCCACAGCCTAAGCGGTTGAGTCTGCTATCTTTTAAGCCCGGCCCTATTTCTTCTTCGGCCAGTCATCGCCATCGTCCCACTTATCGTTAAAATCGCGGTGCGGGGGAAGATCGGGCTTATTATCCAGATATTTTTTGGGATCGATGCGCTTGAGGTCTTTGTAGACGTTCATCAGTATGCCTACCATCACCACGATGACCAGAACCCACCAGTACTCTTTTAATAGTTCCATATTTACTCCTTTAAGCGATTAACTGTTCCATAATGCGCTGATACATCCTGCTCAGCAGTTGCAGATCCGACGCCTTAACGCACTCATTGATTTTATGAATGGTGGCGTTAACCGGCCCCAGCTCGACCACCTGCGCGCCCATCCGGGCAATAAAGCGGCCATCCGATGTGCCGCCAGTGGTCAGCAGCTGCGGCTCAATTTCATTATAGTGCGCAACCGCGTTCACCACCGCGCTCACCAGTTCCCCGGTTGGCGTCAGGAACGGCTGGCCGGAGACCTTCCACTCCAGGCTGTAGCGGAGCTGATGACTTTCCAGCAGCGCCTCTACGCGCTGTTTGATCTGCTCATCGGTCAGCTCAGTACTGAAGCGAAAGTTGAACTGTACGAAACATTCGCCTGGAATAACGTTATTGCTGCCGGTCCCGGCCTGAACGTTAGCAATTTGCATGCTGGTGGGCGGGAAAAATTCATTGCCCCGATCCCACTCAATGGCCACCAGTTCATTTAGCGCGGGCAGCACGCGGTGAACCGGGTTATCGGCCAGATGAGGATAAGCAACATGTCCCTGAACGCCGTGGACAGTCAGATTGGCGGTCATTGAGCCGCGGCGACCATTTTTCACGACGTCTCCGACAACTTCGGTGCTGGATGGCTCTCCGACCAGACAGTAGTCCAGCCGTTCCTGACGGGCCATCAGCGCCTCGACCACTTTTACCGTACCGTACGTGGCGCTGGCTTCTTCATCTGAAGTGATCAGAAAGGCCAGCCTGCCTTTGTGGTCAGGGAAAGCCCTGACGAAGCGCTCAGCCGCGACAATCATCGCCGCCAGCGAACCTTTCATATCTGCCGCGCCGCGACCGTAGAGCATGCCGTCACGAATTGTCGGCTCAAAGGGGGGGTTGATCCAGCGGTTGCCGTCGCCGGGAGGGACCACATCGGTGTGGCCGGCAAACGCCAGCGTCTCGCCTTGCCCACGCCAGGCCCAGAAATTTAGCGTATCGCCAAAGGGCATCAGTTCTATGGTGAAACCCATCGCCCGCAGGCGTTCGATCATAATGGCCTGGCAGCCAGCATCATCCGGGCTGAGGGAGGGGCGTCGAATAAGCTGCTGCGTCAGCGCAATGACCGGACAAAACATAATTACGGCTTCTCCTGGATAAACGGCGTGTAGGTGCTTTCACTGAAACCCAGCAGCATAGAGCCGTCTGCGCCGCAGAGCAACGGGCGTTTGATCGTGGCAGGCTGTTCGACCATCAGCGCCAGCGCACTTTCGGCATTATTTACTGCGTTGCGCTGCTCGTCGCTCAGTTTACGCCAGGTGGTGCCGCGCGTATTTAGCAGCGCCTCCCAGCCCAGCGTAGCAATAAATTTTTGCACCAGGGCCGCATCCACGCCGTCTGCGCGGTAGTCATGGAACTGAAACGCCACGCCCTGTGCCTCAAGGTATTTACGCGCTTTTCGGATTGTGTCGCAGTTTTTAATGCCATACATTGTAAGCATAACGGTTCCCTTCTTTTTTCTGTGGGTTTCTATACTATTCAACACTGTTCAGGCGGTTAGTCTACATCGGATGCGCCTGCATGGCAGCAGGGAAGGCGGGGATACCATTAAAGCAGCTGACTCAGCAACGGAGGGACAATATGAACTATATGAAAGCGTCTTCTGCCCATACGGTAGAAGAGACCCAGTCTACGATCGTGATTATTCGTAAGCAGCCGAGCCGCTGCGAAGAGTTTAACCATATTGTTGAGGCCGTGCTGGCCGAGCATCCCGACGCAAAGACGCATATCGACAGCGAAAGCGGTGGTTACGATAAGGTAATCGTACTGAAATAGCGTCCGGCACAACGGCACAACGGCACAATGGCACAACGGCACAATGGCACAACGGCACAATGGCACAACGGCACAATGGCATAGCGGCATGGCTATATGCCTGAACGATGCAATCATCACGTCATTTCGTTCAAGGGCTCAGTGCGCGCCTGGGCATGAGGTAAAAGAGCGTCTCAGGCTTCCTGAATGCGGGCTTTGATAAACCCCTTTTCCTCCAGCCGCAGTAGTGCCTCACCCTGCGCATAGATCATGCCGGTCGTCAGTTCGGCGAAGCCCAGGCGCTGATAGAAACTAATTTTTTCTGGCATTGAATAGATAAAGACCTTACCGCAGGGTGTCAGGGTTTCCATTATTGCTGCCATAAGCTGACCACCGTACCCTTTCCCCTGATAATCCACATCAATAATGACGTCCGAGAGGTAAGAGGCCCAGGTCATATCGCTTATCGCGTGTGCCGTAGCCATTACAGTTTTGATAAGCCTTGCCGATAGCAGTAAGTGAGTGAAAGTGTTTTTATAAAATTAGGAATATTCTTATAATAAAGCCATCTTAACGCGGGGGTGTAGCATGATTGATGTCGAGCTGGGGAACTGGAAAGAATTTATAGAAGCGATGCTGGCGCGTTAAATTCGCGCAATCTGCATCCGGGATAAGGAAATAGCGGTGACACTTTTCTGCGTACCTGAACCCAATGTAAGGCAGCAGCAGGCTAATCCTCGCCATCTTAAGTGGCTGGTTTTAGCCCTGTCGCTGCCTTTTTTATTGGGTCGTGTTATCTGTCCTGCACGCCTGAGGGTTTCGCGCTGGCCGGAAAACGCTGGCGAACCAGTACAAAAAACAGGGGGACAAAGAAAATTGCCAGTACCGTCGCCGAGAGCATTCCACCCATTACGCCGGTGCCAACCGCATGCTGGCTGGCTGAGCCAGCGCCGTTACTGATAGCCATGGGCAGTACGCCGAAAATAAAGGCCAGCGAGGTCATCAGGATGGGGCGCAGACGCTGCCGGGCTGCTTCCAGCGTTGATTCCAGCAGAGCACGGCCCTGACTGTTGATATCATTCGCAAATTCAACAATCAGAATGGCGTTCTTCGCCGACAGGCCGATAACCGTTAACAGTCCGACCTGGAAATAGACGTCGTTTTCCAAACCGCGTAGCCAGGTGGCTACCAGCGCACCAATTACGCCCAGTGGCACCACTAACATGACGGAAAACGGAATGGACCAGCTTTCATACAGCGCCGCCAGGCAAAGGAACACCACCAGCAGCGAAATAGCATAGAGCGCCGGGGCCTGAGAACCGGTCATTCGCTCCTGTAATGAGGCGCCGGTCCATTGCAGACCAATCCCGCCGGGCAGCTGGCTGACCAGATTTTGCATGATGTCCATCGCAGTACCGGTACTCACGCCGGGGGCTGGTTCACCCACAATCTCCAGCGACGCGTAGCCATTATACCGTTCCAGCCGGGGCGAGCCCGTTTCCCAGGCGGTGGTGGCGAAAGCGCTAAACGGCACCATGCCACCGCTGCTGTTGCGCACGTACCATTTACCGATATCGTCCGGCAGCATGCGATAGGGGGCCGCAGCCTGAACATAAACTTTTTTCACCCGGCCCCGATCCAGGAAGTCATTAACATAGGTGGAGCCCCAGCCGGTCTGTAGCGTGTTGTTAATATCGTCAAGCGATATGCCCAGCGCCTGCGCCTTATGCTGATCGATATCTATCCGCAGCTGCGGGGTATCATCCAGACCATTGTGGCGCACACGCGCCAGCAAGGGGTTGGCATCCGCTTTTGCCAGCAGCAGATCGCGCGCCTTCATCAGCGCGTCGTGTCCTGCGCCCGCATGATCCTGCAGCTCCATATCAAATCCCGCGGCGCTCCCCATACCCGTGATGGCTGGCGGGCTGCTGGCAATAACCCGGCCCTCTTTGATACTACGGAAGGCGTTTGTCGCCCGCTCAATAATGGCAAATGAGGTATTACTGGCACCGGGACGATCCTGCCAGTCCTTCAGCCGTACGAACATGCGCGCAACGTTTTGCCCATTACCGCCCGGACCCGCGCCGATGGTTGAAAATACCGATACAACATTGTTTTTTTCCTGCGTCAGATAGTACTTTTCGACCTTATCAACGACCCTGTTGGTCTCCTGCAGGGTCGAACCCGGCGGCAGCTGTATCTGCGTGGTAAAGATGCCCCTGTCCTCCAGCGGCAGAAACGACGTGGGTAAATGCAGAAAGAGCAGCGCCATGCTGGCGATAATCACCATATACAGCACCAGCCAGCGGCCCGCCTTGGCGAGAATTTTCCCTACACCGCGCTCATAGCGTTCGGCATTGCGGTTAAACATCCGGTTAAACCAGCCGAAGAAACCCCGGCGACCGTGATGATGGCCTTTTTCCAGCGGCTTAAGCAGCGTGGCGCACAGGGCTGGCGTCAGGATCATTGCCACCAACACCGACAGCACCATCGCGGAGACGATAGTGACTGAAAACTGACGATAGATAGCGCCTGTCGTACCGCCAAAAAAAGCCATGGGAATAAATACCGCCGACAGCACCAGCGCGATGCCAACCAGCGCCCCCTGGATCTGCCCCATTGATTTACGCGTTGCCTCACGAGGGGGAAGCCCCTCTTCGCTCATTATTCGTTCGACGTTTTCAACCACCACGATTGCATCGTCGACCAGCAGCCCAATCGCCAGCACCATGGCAAACATAGTCAGCGTGTTGATACTGAATCCACAGGCTGAGAGGACGGCAAAGGTGCCGAGCAGTACAACCGGCACCGCCAGCGTAGGGATTAAGGTCGCGCGAAGGTTTTGCAGAAACAGGTACATCACCACAAAGACCAGCAGCACCGCTTCGATAAGGGTTTTCACCACGTCTTCAATGGACGCCGTTACAAACGGCGTCGTCTCATAAGCGACCTTCGCCTCAAGGCCATGGGGGAAATAGTGGGACAGCTCGTCGATACGGGCCCGTACCCGCTTATCAGTGTCTAACTCATTGGCCCCGGAGGCCAGTTTGATCCCCAGCCCTGAGGCCTGCTGGCCATTATACTGGCTGAGGAGATCATACTTTTCAGCTCCCAGCCCGACCTCGGCCACATCGCCCAGCCTGACCTCCGATCCATCCGGATTGACGCGCAGGGTGATATTTCTGAACTGTTCGGGGGTGGTTAGCAGCGACTGCGAGTTAATGGTGGCATTAAGCGCCTGTCGGTCAACCGAGGGTAGCCCACCCAGCTGGCCCACCGCCACCTGACTGTTCTGCGACTTTATAGCGTTGACGATGTCGGAGGTGGTCAGCGCGTAGTTAATCATCTTATTGGGATCGAGCCAGATGCGCATAGCATACTGCGATCCGTAGGTATCCACTTCACCCACGCCGTCAATGCGGCTTAGCGGCTCCTGAAGGTTACTGGCCACGTAGTCGGCAATATCCTGTTTCTTCATGCTGCCGTCCGTAGAGACGAATGCCACCATCAGGATATTTGTGTCGCCCGTCTTGGTCACCGTCACGCCCTGCGACTGAACCGCCTGTGGCAGCTTGCGCAGTGCGCTCTGCAACTGGTTCTGCACCTGCTGGCGCGCCTCGTCGGGGTTGGTGCCTGCGGTGAACGTCAGCTGGATGGTCGCCTGACCGGTGTTGCTACTCTGGGAAGACATATACATCAGGTTGTCTATTCCGGTCATATTCTGCTCAATCACCTGCGTCACGGTGTTTTCCAGCGTTTTCGCTGAGGCGCCAGGATAGTTGGCTGTAATGCGCACATTGGGCGGAGCCAGCTGTGGATATTGTTCAACGGGAAGGGAAAATATTGCCAGTGTGCCGGTCAGGCAAAGCAAAATCGCTATCACCCAGGCAAAGATTGGGCGATCGATAAAAAAATTCGCCATTAACGGGCGCTCCAGGCTGATTGATTGGGATAGGTATTGCATTCATCCTGTCCGCTGGCGGGCACCGCTGAAATCCATTTAACGGCTTTTTTATTATGCAGTTCGCTGCCGCCTGACCCGGTTTAACTCTACTCGTCGGGCGGTGAAGAATCGTGGAGAAATTTAGGAGAAAATGTAAATTAACGTGCCAGCGCTTATCAGACGCCCGCGCACTTTCAGGCCGCCGGAAACTGTAGCAGTATGCTTGTGCCACCGCCTGGTGAAGGCGTGATAGTCAGCCGTCCATTAAGGCCGCCGGCCCGCTGCTGCATAATGGACAGCCCATAGTGTCCTTCCGGGCTGTGCAGAGGTGGGATCCCGCAGCCATTATCACTAATTTCAATCCGGTTATCGCCGCCTTTACCTATGCCACATCGCACAATAATCTCCGAAGCCTCAGCGTGGCGGATAGCATTCAGTAACGCTTCCCGAACGATTTGCAGCACGTGGATCTGCTTTTGCGGTTCCAGCTGGCGGCTGGCGGGTTCTCCGGTGAGCGTAATGACCGCGCGCGTTTGCTTACGTAGCGGGTTAATCACCTGGTGAAGCGCAGTTAACAGTTCACCCGGTTCTATCGAAAGGCGAAAGGTGGTGAGCAGCTCACGGAGCTGACGATTCGCTTCATTTAGCGCCAGATCCATTTCACCGACGACCGCCCTGGCGGGCGCGTTATCCTCGCTGACCACGCGTCTCAGACGGGCGATTTGAATGCGAAGCCAGGCAAGTGACTGCGCAAGGGAGTCGTGTAGCTCCCGGGCAATGGTGGCGCGCTCCTCCATCAGCAGGAGATGCTGAACTTTTTGCTGGGCCTGAGCCAGCTGAAGCGAGCGCGACAGAAGGGGGGCTAACCCCTGCATCAGCCGTGTTTTGCTCTGTTTTGCCTGCCAGCGCAGTTCGATAGCATTTCCTGTGGCAGGCGACAGAGGCTGGCTGTGCCAGGGCATCGCCCGATCCGGCATCCCTGCGGTTATCTCACCCAGGGGCGGGGCGGTCAGAGAGATACAGCTAAGATCCTCATACTGGAGGATCTGCTGGAGCACCAGCGGCAGGCTATGGGCGATATCGGGATGGCTTCCCAGGGTTTCGGAACAGCGATACAGCAGGGAGAGACGACGGTTAGCCTGCCGCAAATCACGGGTTTTCTCTCTCACCGTCTCCTCAAGCAGGTGGTAGTGTTTTTCCAGTTCACCGGACATGCGGGTAAACGTCCGCGCCAGTACCCCCAGTTCGTTCTGCAGCGCGGTATCCAGCGGCACGTGTCGGAAATGGGCGCGCTCGATCTGCTCGCTGGCCGTTACCAGCGTCTGGAGCGGTACCACCACCTGGCGGCGGACCGAACGCAGCGTCCAGAATACCAGCAGGGTAATGGTCACAAAGCCCAACAGGCTGGCCGCGGCGACCAGCTTCATTTTGAGTTCCGCCCAGCGCTGTAGCGCCAGCACAAAACGATCGATCTGGTCGACATAAAGGGCAACGTTTTGCCGGTAGGGCAGCGTATTCCCCGCCTGCAACGCAGGCTGAAGGGACTGCCAGCTATGCAGCAATTCATGATAGCGCTCACGGACGCTAAAGGGCACATAGCGCCTGTCAATCGCCCGCAGCGCCGGTGCCTCAAGGGTTTCCCGGTAGCGCAGAATATCTTCATTAATCCCAGGTTTTCCGGTCGAGGCGTTCAGCGCGATGCGGTAGCTTTGCATCCGTAGCGAACCCGCAATATTTACCGCCTCGGCATCATTCAGGCTGGCTGACAGCGTAAGCAGGGCCAGACTGCCAGACAGAACCGAAAGCAATACGATGGCAAACAGTACGCGAGCCAGGCTGCCCGTCACTGAGCGTTTTAACATAATTGATCCCCCAGAAGATGAGTGAGTATATCGCGTTCAGTCAGGCTCGCCACACTGAACACAGGGGCGGTAAAAGCCCCGGATGAAAGCCGGTCGAACGTGAGTGGCTGCACATTTTTTTGCGCTTAAGAGCAAAAATTACAAAAGCACACGATTTCCGCTGCAGATTTTTTGCGTCATCTTTGTAGAACGGTTAGGATGCATCGCCGCAATTTTCCCACTTTCAACAGGCATATAATTACAGAAAGTGGGCTGGTGCCGGGGCGTTCGTGCTGCCGCGCAATCGTTTGGTCGGTCAGCGACAGATCGGATCGCCGGGTTGATTGCGCCTATCACTGTGGACAGGTTAATAGGACAGATAATGAAAGCTGATAAAAAAGCAGGGGCGGATAAACGCGCCGCCAGAAGACGTTGGTTAAACTCTCATGACTCCGGCTATCACAAAGCAATGGATAATCGTCACGTTCAGATGATTGCCATTGGTGGTGCGATCGGTACGGGTCTGTTTCTCGGGGCAGGCGCGCGTCTGCAAATTGCCGGCCCTGCGCTGGCGATTGTCTATTTAGTTTGTGGCATCTTCTCGTTTTTCATTCTGCGTGCGCTGGGCGAACTGGTGTTGCACCGCCCCTCCAGCGGCAACTTTGTCTCTTATGCGCGCGAGTTCCTTGGCGAAAAAGCCTCTTACGTCGCGGGCTGGATGTATTTCGTCAACTGGGCCATGACCGGTATTGTTGATATCACCGCAGTTGCACTCTATATGCACTACTGGGGGGCGTTTGGCGATGTGCCGCAGTGGGTATTTGCCCTGGGCGCGCTGGCAATCGTCGGCACCATGAATATGATCGGTGTGAAGTGGTTTGCCGAAATGGAGTTCTGGTTTGCCCTGATTAAAGTCCTGGCCATTGCTATCTTCCTGATTGTCGGCGTGGTGTTCCTCGGCAGCGGTAAGCCGCTGGATGGCAATGCAACCGGCTTTCATTTGATCAGTGATAACGGCGGCTTCTTCCCGCATGGGTTGCTGCCTGCGCTGGTGCTGGTGCAGGGGGTCGTCTTTGCTTTCGCCTCTATTGAGCTGGTCGGCACCGCGGCCGGGGAGTGCAAAGATCCGAAAACCATGCTGCCGAAAGCGATTAATAGCGTTATCTGGCGTATCGGCCTGTTCTACGTTGGCTCGGTCGTCCTGCTGGTGCTGCTGCTGCCGTGGAACGCTTACCAGGCGGGTCAGAGCCCATTTGTGACCTTCTTCAGCAAGCTGGGCGTGCCCTACGTCGGAAGCATCATGAATATCGTGGTGCTGAGCGCCGCGCTCTCCAGCCTTAACTCTGGCCTTTATTCGACCGGACGCATTCTGCGATCGATGTCGATGGGCGGGTCAGCACCAAAGTTTATGTCGAAGATGAGCGGTCAGCAGGTTCCCTATATGGGCATTCTGGTCACTATCGGCGTCTATGTCGTTGGCGTCTGGCTGAACTACATCGTTCCGTCGCGGGTATTTGAAATTGTGCTGAATATTGCCTCGCTGGGCATTATCTCCTCATGGGCATTTATTGTTGTCTGTCAGATGCGCCTGCGTAAAGCGATCAAAGAGGGTAAGGCTGAGGACGTTAGCTTTAAGCTTCCCTGGGCACCCTTTACCTCGTGGCTGACGCTGCTGTTCCTGGCCAGCGTACTGGTGCTGATGGCATTTGACTATCCGAACGGGACCTGGACTATTGCGTCGATTCCGCTGATTGCGCTCCTGCTGATCCTGGGGTGGTTTGGTGTTCGCAAACGGGTTCATGCCGTAGCCGCAACTGAGCACCAGCAGCCTAAGGCTGAGTAAACGGATCCACTGCTCTTACTGAATAAAAAGGCGGCTCTCTGGAGCCGCTTTTTTTTTATGCTCCCGGCCTGATAGGCATAAGAGTGAGCAATCCAGTCCGGCCGCACCTTCAGAATTGAGATAGTTTTCGCTGCCTTGCAGATTTATGATGGCAGACTCCCGGCAACGCAATGGAGTCCAGATGTCCGCCAAAATTGAAGTCATTAAGAACAAAGTCCTGTCCGAAAACTGGTTTGTACTGCGTAACTACACCTACGATCTTACCGCCAGCGATGGCTCAACGATTCGGCATAAGCGCGAAGTCTACGATCGGGGAAATGGCGCAACTATCCTTCTCTATAACCGCGAAAAGAACAGCGTCATCCTCACCCGTCAATTCCGCATTGCCACCTGGCTTAACGGGAATGAGAGCGGGATGCTGGTAGAAACCTGCGCTGGCCTGCTGGATGATGATTCCCCGGAAGACTGTATTCGTAAAGAAGCAATCGAGGAAACGGGCTTCGCCGTGGGGGAGGTCCGAAAGCTCTATGATATGTATATGTCACCGGGCGGGGTCACCGAACTGCTGCATTTCTTCGCCGCCGAATATGACGACTCGCTGCGTGAAAATGCAGGCGGCGGCGTAGAGGATGAGGACATTGACGTCATGGAAGTCTCTTTTCCAGAGGCGTGGGCGATGATTGGCGAAGGACGGATCAAAGATGGAAAAACAGTGATGCTGCTACAGCATGCCCTGATTGAAGGCTGGCTGCGTCTCGTCTGATTCACCCGTGCTGAGGCTTTGTTGAATAAATCGGATTTAGATAAAAGCGCCTCTCGTCACTGACTTCCTCAGGCAATCCGCACACTTTCTGGCATCCCTTCACGCGTCATTTTGTTCAATGCACGGATCATGGCCATAGCCTCACCGACCTGCGCATCGTAGTCACGCAGCGTCAGGTGACCACCGAACAGTTGTTTAACACGGTACATCGCCGTTTCCGCCACTGACCGCCGGTTGTAAGCCGTGTTCCATTTCCAGTACGCATTGCTTCCCGTCAGCCGTTGCCTCGCCACCGCCTGATTTCTGTCGGCATACTCCACCGGCCAGTAATCGGCGCGCGTTCGCGGCGGGATAAGCGCCTTAATTTTCTTGCGACGCAACTCGTCGTGGCAACGTTTTGTGTCATAAGCCCCGTCAGCACAGGCGGCTTTGATTTTCCGGTGCGTCTGACGGATAAGCCCCGGGAATGCCTCTGCATCAGTCACGTTGTTCAGGGACAGGTCAGCGCAGATAATCTCATGCGTATCAGCATCCACCGCCAGGTGCAGTTTCCGCCAGACACGGCGCTTCTCCTGGCCGTGTTTTTTCACCTTCCATTCGCCCTCACCGAAGACTTTTAATCCGGTGGAATCGATTACCAGATGGGCAATCTCACCGCGTGTCGGGTTTTTGAAAGGGATGCTGACGGACTTAGCCCGCCTGCTGAGGCAGGAATAATCCGGGCAACGGAGCGGAAGATTCATCAGGGTAAAAATGGAGTCAATGAATCCCTGAGCAGCGCGTAATGTGAGGCGAAAGACGCGTTTGAGCATCAGAACAGTGGAGATGGCCAGCTCAGAATAACGTTGTGGACGACCACGTGACGCCGTTTTTGGTTCGTCATACCAGGTCTGAATGGCCGACTCATCGAGCCAGAATGTCAGTGAACCCCGATTGATGAGCGCCTTGTTGTAGGCTTTCCAATTGGTGATTTTGAACGTTTGTTTTGCCACGGGGTACCACTACAGGGTCAGAGATGTGGTGATCTGATCCTGATTGCGGCCAAAAGTTCGATTTATTCAACAAAGCCCATCAAATCCACAAACCAACCTGAGTCTGCCATCCATGTGGTGTATCCACCGATAAAGTAGCTGTCAATATTGCTGTTGCCATAATGAGCATTAATATCATTATCGCTGTAGCCGGTAAACAGACCTGTCAGGAGTTTGCCCTCTCTCACATCGAAAGCTTTATCTCCCCCTATTGCCAGGCCAGACTGTTTTTGTTTGTAGCTGATTCCACCACCGGGACTCACGTGGGTCTCCTGTCCCATGTATTGTGTCCACAGGCCTCCATCATGTTTTGCTGTCGTTCGCAGGTCGCCCAGTCGTCCCCGGACGGTATTAAGTTCACCTGTCCATACAGCAGGCGTTGCGTTTACCACACTCAACACTGTTTCAGTCGAGGGCGTCAATTCCTCTGTTTTTAACAGATCCCAGTCATTACCCTGATGCTGAAGTCTGTATTCATAGACTCCGGCATCAACCCGGCCATTTTGCAGACTGAAATCTCCTCCTCCATCTGCTGTTCTCACCACCGTCAGTGGCAGCGAATGGTCTGGCTCGTCTCCCGTATTGGTTATCGACAGAAGATGGGATCCACTCGTCTGGCCATTGATAATCAGCTGGTCCCCCTTGTTGGCAGCAATATCTGTGCGAAGTAAGAAAAGCCCCTCTCCTTCGAGGTTATTTACCGTCAGAGTGCGGTAATTATTATCCTGGCTATTCAGGTTAACGCTACCCGAATTCAGCGCTAAGCGACGAATGTTTGCTGACTGAATCAGCGACCACATGGCATTATCCCTGACCGAGATACTGTCATAGTTTTCCAGATTTCCCAGCAGGGATGTTTTGCCACTCAGACTGACTGAAGACCCGGTTGTACCATCTGCAGTCACATTACCCGTAAGCTGGCTGTCCTGTAACGCAAGGGTATGGATAGCATTGAGGTTACCATCAATGACGGATCCGCTGGCCAGGGATACAGTTGTGGGATGGGCTTCGCTACCAGTGATATCGCCTGTTATTCGGCTGTTATCAAGCGTGACGGAGGCTGGCAGAGTGAGGTTGCCTTCAATAGCAGATTTATTGGCTAATGACACCGCTGTGGCGTTGTCCTCGCTGCCAATAATATCGCCTGTTATACGGCTGGCATTAAGGCTCAGAGATGAAATCTGGCTCAGGTTACCCTCAATCAGGGAGTCGTCAGAAAGTTCAGCCGCAGTAAAGGCGGGTGAATCTGCCAATACCCGCCCGATGATAGTACTGTGAGCCAATGTCAGTTTGTTAATATTATTTAAGTCGCCGTTAATCGCGCTGTTATCTTGCAGGGTGACTTCGGCTGCCTGTGCGTCTTCTGGACTGATGTTCCCCGTTATGCGGCTGTTACGGGCTTCGAGTATCTTTACTCCGGTGATATCGCCCTGAATATTGCTATCGTTATTTAACTGAACCCGCCCCTCCGAACCCTCTTTGAAACCGATATTACCCTCGATTTCGCTTTTATCGGCGGTCAGCGTATTAAGGTTTTCGATATTTCCATGTAAAGCAGCATTATTATTCAGTACGGCATTGAGAACCGATGTCTGGTCGGCGATGAGATTACCGCTAAGGTCACTATTATCAATGGAAAGATTAAGCGTATTTCCATTAATCACTTCTACAAGTGTGCCATTGCCTGCCGTTAAAACGCTGCCAGCATTGATTTGTAATCCTATCACTCCTGTACTGTAAGAACTCCTCGCCCCAGCCAGTATAGCGCTGCCGTTACTGCTTGTTATATGTGTATTATCAAGTATCGCGACCGGTTGAGCATCGTCGTCATCGAGCAAAAGCATCAACCCGAGCTTGTCGCCGGTTATTGCACTGTTAGATGCCTGCAGCGTTCCACCGAAAATCGTGCCGCCGATCCCACCTCCAAACTGACTGGTTAAACCATCGTCTTTACCATTGACTACAGAGTCATTTAAGACCAGGAGGGTGTTTAATCCACTGGTAGTAAAACCCCGACCATTAGCATTAAGCACAGATGAGGTTACTGTTGCTTTAGATCCGCCATTGACACCAATTGCCAAACCACGTTCCGGCATTGCGTTTGTAATAGTCGAGTTGTTAATGGTTGCCTGGCTGTTATCCTGTAACGATATAGCCTGAGATATTTGTCTTGCGTCTGGCTCGATATAAGTATCTCCACCTTCCATGTTTAGTACTCCTCCCCGTAAGGTTATACCCTGCGTTTTTCCTCCCTGATTGACATTGAGCGTAGCATTCCGTACCTCCCATAAATTTCTCGTACTGTTTTCAGTAACATACCCAGTTTTACCATCGGTTAATACAATAGCATATGCAGGGGAGATGAGAAGACTGCTAATAATGTTGAAGGTTAATATTTTGATTATATCTTTTTGGTGTCTGTTAGTTTTGAGGGGGCGGGTTTTAACTTTTAAATTTTTCACGGGCATTATCCTTAGCTATATATTGGTACTGTCAGTGGATAGTATTCAGTCCAGGGGTGAGGCGAGAGGCTGACACGGTACATATCCTTTTCATATTCGGTCTAATGAAATAAGAGGTTAATATTTTTGGGTTTTATAGGTAAATACTGGCCAATAATCTTTAAAATTCATCAGCTGTAGCACAGTGACGCCGGGAGAACTATCTCATTGTGGAACGATTGGCAGTCATTTAGGATTAATGCGTGGTGCCTTGACTCTGGTTATATATGGTATTGTGGAAGCGGTAGAATGGTATTTTTCACGTATTTTTATTTTTTATTCTATTTATTTTATTATTTCGAGTAAAGCTAATTTGGGTTTATTTGTCAAACAGTGGCAGTGTCATGGTCGGAAGTCCATGTTTAAGTTATTGATAAATGGTTGTTTTTATTTTTATTATTGAGTATGCCAGTACACGTGTATTTTAAGGAAAGAATGAAAGGTGAGGAGGGCATTTGTTGGCAAATCTGAAAGAACTCATTCATTATATTTAATGAATTCGTAAAGCGTAATTTATTAATGGTAGTGCCATAGTTTTTTGTTAAAAATAAACCTTACGGGCGTGTTTAACCCGTTAACAGAGTGGGTAGATTTTAAACTGGACCAGTGTGACAGCCCCGCGCTTATTAACTGCTGGTATAGCGTAGAGGGTGATGTCTCATTATCTACTATGTCCGATTAATCTGATTGAGGTCCTTTCGGTCAGCAGCGAAGATGACTCCAGTAATGACTGGTTCTTTTTTACCCGTAATTCTAACTTTGCGTCATGATATGGGCGCTCAATTGATAAACTTCACCTAAAGGTGAACCATTAGGCTACGCTTATTGCTTCACGTAACTCTGGGATACCCGTGATCAATGCCTTACTGGATGATATTGCCTTTTGTTTCCTTATTTCTGACGGCTTTGTCGCTGCACGCCGAGCCGCTGCATAAAACATTTTCTAACTGGCAGATTACCTGTAATAACCTTAATAGCTGTGTGGCCAGAAGTTTCCCTGGCGATAAAGGTCTGGTTATGACCGTCAGTCGTCACGCTGGCGTCAACGACCGCCCCCTTATTTCAATAGATTATGGTAACCACTACAGCGGTGAGCTTAATGGCGCGCCGCTGAAAGATAATCTGCTGCTTGACGGGCAGCGGCTCCGGTTCGACCTGAAACACTGGGAAGTTGAACCTCATCATCTGACGACGTCACACGCCATCTCCATTGACGAATTTTTACAGCAGGTGATGGATGCGGGCGCTATTCAGCTTCTGTACCGGCCCGATGCGAGCATCTCCCTACAGGGTCTTAAGGCCGCTCTGCTGTTGATGGACGACATCCAGGGAAGAGTTAATGGGATGAGTGCATGGGTGAAGCGGGGCAGCCGCTCCGCAGAAGATGTCACTCCCCAACCTGAAGTGCCCGTCATTATGCCTCTCAGCCATCCACCGCTGGCCCTGACGCGCGATGAGACAACGGGGCTGATTGATTTTGGTACCTGGCGTATCAATACGGACGAATGCTCGCTTGATCCGCAGCGGCGCGAGGTGAGTGTGGCACCGCTAAGCGACCAGAAAGCTCTCCTGCTTATCAGCTGTGAAATGGGTGCTTACAACGTCATTGATTTAGCCTTTGAGGTGACGCGTTCGCTGCCCTATGTGGCGAAAGGGGTGACGTTGACGCTACCCTTTATTCCCCCGTCACATACCGAAAAGCAGTTAGAGCTGGTCAACGCCGAATATGATGCCAGCAGTGGCGCGTTGTTAACCTATAACAAGGGCCGGGGGCTGGGAGATTGTGGTTTGGCGACGCGCTGGCAGTATGATGGCAGGGAGTTTGTGCTGGCTGACTATGCAGAAGAGAGTACCTGCGACGCCTGGCACAGTAGTGATGACTGGCCGTCGCTGTGGACTACGCAAAAATCACCGACCGCCAGCGTCGAGATCACATCCCAGTAAGGGGCGGGCGGGTGAAGGGCAAAAAAAACCCGGCAAGGGAGCCGGGCTTTGATCATTCAGAAAACAATCAGTGAGGCTTCAGCAGCGCCTCAGCATGACTGACAATGTTTTCAACGGTAAAGCCAAATTCATTAAACAGCTGCGGCGCAGGGGCAGACTCACCGAAGGTAGTCATACCGACGATAGCGCCATTCAGACCGACATATTTATACCAGTAGTCGGCAATGCCGGCCTCTACGGCCACGCGAGCGCTCACCGTAGAAGGTAATACTGATTCGCGATAGCCCACATCCTGCTTATCGAACAGGTCGGTTGAAGGCATAGAGACTACGCGTACCTTGTGGCCTTCCGCCGTCAGTTTCTCGGCTGCACCCAGCGTGATTTCAACTTCCGAGCCGGTAGCAATCAGGATCACATCTGGTGTACCCTCGCTATCTTTCAGCACGTACGCGCCGCGTGAGATATTCTCGAGCTGCTCTTTGGTACGCTCTGGCTGAGCCAGGTTCTGACGTGACAGGATAAGCGCTGTGGGGCCATGATGACGCTCAACCGCATGTTTCCACGCTACCGCCGTCTCCACCTGGTCACAGGGGCGCCAGACGCTCATATTTGGCGTCACGCGCAGGCTGGCAATCTGCTCAACTGGCTGGTGGGTTGGGCCATCTTCGCCCAGTCCGATAGAGTCATGGGTGTAGACCATAATCTGTCGGGCTTTCATCAGCGCGGCCATACGCACGGCGTTACGGGCATATTCTACAAACATCAGGAAGGTGGCGGTATAAGGAACAAACCCGCCGTGATGCGCGATGCCGTTGCCGATGGCGGTCATGCCAAATTCACGCACGCCGTAGTGGATATAGTTACCAGCATGGTCTTCTTTGATGGACTTCGAGCCAGACCACATCGTCAGGTTACTCGGTGCCAGGTCAGCGGAGCCGCCAAGGAATTCAGGCAGAATTTTACCCCAGGCTTCCAGCGTATTCTGAGACGCTTTACGGCTGGCGATTTTCTGTGGGTTAGCCTGCAATTCTTCGATGAACTTCTGCGTTTCCTGCTGCCAGTTTTCCGGCATTCCCCCGTCCATGCGGCGGGCATACTCTTTCGCCAGTTCAGGATGTGCGGCTTTATAAGCGGCGAACTTCTCATTCCAGGCTTTCTCCGCCTGCGCGCCTGCCTCTTTGGCATCCCACTGAGCGTAAATCTCCTGCGGAATTTCAAACGGTGGATAGTTCCAGCCAAGCTGCTTGCGGGTGAGCGCAATCTCTTCATCGCCCAGCGCTGCGCCGTGGGCCTCTTCTTTGCCTGCTTTGTTCGGCGAGCCGAAGCCGATAATCGTTTTACAGATAATCAGGGATGGCTTGTCAGTAACGCTCTGCGCCTCTTTGATAGCATTGGCGACGGCGGTAGCATCATGACCGTCAATTTCATGAACGACGTGCCAGTTATAGGCTTCAAAACGCTTAGCGGTATCGTCGGTGAACCAGCCTTCAGTTTCACCATCAATTGAGATGCCGTTGTGATCGTAGAAACCAATCAGCTTGCCCAGGCCCAGGGTGCCAGCCAGCGAGCACACTTCGTGCGAAATGCCTTCCATCAGACAGCCGTCGCCCATAAAGACATAAGTATGATGATCAACCACGTCATGGCCAGGACGGTTAAACTGCGCGCCCAGCGTGCGCTCGGCAATCGCCAGACCAACGGCATTGGCCAGGCCCTGACCCAGTGGGCCAGTGGTAGTTTCAACGCCTGGCGTGTACCCGAGTTCCGGGTGACCCGGCGTTTTTGAGTGCAGCTGACGGAAGTTCTTCAATTCTTCAATCGGCAGGTCATAGCCGGTCAGGTGCAGCAGACTGTACAGCAGCATGGAGCCATGGCCATTGGACAGGATAAAGCGGTCACGATCGGCCCAGGCCGGATTGGTGGGATTGTGATGCATAAAATCGCGCCACAGCACTTCGGCGATATCGGCCATGCCCATTGGGGCACCCGGGTGACCACTTTTGGCTTTCTGCACGGCATCCATGCTCAGCGCACGAATAGCATTAGCCAGCTCTCTACGTGAAGACATATTGTTCTCCCTGATTTTTTGGTGGGATAAAATGGGCGATATAACGCATTAAGGGCGAATATTATCGCCCGGGTTACCTACTGCCTGATTGGCTACGAGGCTAATGCCGCCCATTCTGGAATGATTTACAGTCTGGCGGACAGCACGTTTTCCAGATTCTGCTGGTCGACAGCAAACTGACGGATACCGTCAGCCAGCTTATCAACCGCCATTGGATCCTGATTATGTTCCCAACGGAACTCGGATTCAGAAAGCTGTGCGGGCTGGTGGAAGCACTCGGTCGACGGCGTCAGTTTGCGTTCAACCGGCGCATCGCTGGCCTGCAGTTCTTTAAGCAGGTTAGGTGAAATGGTCAGGCGGTCGCAGCCAGCCAGCGCCAGGATCTGCTCCACGTTACGGAAGCTGGCACCCATAATGACCGTGTTATAACGATGCTGTTTGTAGTACTCGTAAATTTTACGCACGGAGACCACGCCCGGATCTTCGTCCACGACGTAGGGGTCCTGGGGTTTACGGCTGTTGTACCAGTCATAAATACGGCCAACGAAGGGAGAAATCAGGAATACGCCGGCTTCAGCGCAGGCGCGCGCCTGGGCGAAGGAGAAAAGCAGCGTCAGGTTACAGTTAATACCGTTTTTTTCCAGCTCTTCAGCCGCACGGATCCCTTCCCAGGTAGAAGCCAGCTTAATCAGGATGCGTGAACGGTCAATACCGTTGTCTTCATACATTCTCACCAGCTTCTCTGCTTTAGTGACACACATACCGCGGTCAAATGAGAGGCGTGCGTCAACTTCGGTAGACACGCGTCCAGGGACGCTCTTGAGAATTTCCATACCGAGGTTGATGGCGACTTTATCGCTGGCGTTGATTATCTGCGTTTCTTTGCTGCCGCCCTGCTTTTTGGCGTAGTCAATGGCGTCAGTCATCAGGTGCTTGTAGGAATCGAGGCCGGAGGCTTTCAGGATCAGAGACGGGTTAGTGGTGGCATCTTCCGGATGGTAGTTACGAATCGATTCGATATCGCCACTGTCAGCCACTACGGTGGTGTATTGTTTCAGTGCGTCTAGCTGGTTCATCTCTTGGCTCCTTGATGGGCAATCTGCAAAGCTAATAACCGCGACGGTACGCCTGCTGACAGCGCGTCTCACCACCACGGTATTATATTCTTGGGCCAAACATTGCATCAGACGTGCGGTAATGAAAATGCGTTTTCTCTGATTGTTGCAATGGGTTGACCCAATGGTTGGAAATCTGACGGGTAAAAATCGTCGCATCCATAAGTGTAGCACTCGCAGAGATTTCCGCCGGGGCGTCACTTTTCAGCGCAGGGAAAACAGACAGGACAGAAGAGGATAGCGAGGGACAAACCTGGCGTTGCGCATCTAATGCGCTTAAGCCCGAAGCCGCCCAGAACGTGCCACGAGACTTTGCCTGGAGGGGCAGCGGAGACTGTCGCAGCGGCCGGCGCATAAGCGGGCCGCTGCGAAAGAACGTTTAAATCCACGCTTTCACGGGCAGGAAATCATTATAGAGCGCAGCCTCTGGCGATCCAGGCTGGGGCTTAAAGTCATATTCCCAGCGAACCAGCGGTGGCATGGACATCAGAATAGATTCGGTGCGGCCCCCGGTTTGCAGGCCGAACAGCGTGCCGCGATCCCAGACCAGATTAAATTCTACATAACGTCCGCGACGGTAAAGCTGGAAGTCGCGTTCACGCTCTCCCCACGGCAGTGCTTTACGCCGCTCAACGATTGGCAGATAGGCCTGTAAAAAGCCCTGGCCCACGGCCTGGATAAAACGGAAGCAGTAATCAAAGTCCGGCGTGTTCAGGTCGTCAAAGAACAGCCCGCCGATACCGCGCTGCTCGTTGCGGTGCCTGATAAAAAAGTAGTCGTCGCACCACTTTTTATAGCGCGGATAAACATCTTCCCCAAACGGCTGACAGAGATCGAAGGCGGTCTGATGCCAGTGCACCGCATCCTCTGTAAAACCATAGTAGGGCGTCATATCAAAGCCGCCGCCAAACCACCATACCGGCTCGGCACCCGGCTTCTCGGCGATAAAAAAGCGCACGTTAGCATGACTGGTCGGCACGTAAGGGTTTTCCGGGTGGATAACCAGCGACACGCCCATCGCTTCAAAACTTCGGCCCGCCAGCTCGGGGCGGTGCGCCGTGGCAGAGGCTGGCATCATATCGCCATGAACGTGGGAGAAATTCACCCCGGCCTGCTCAAAAATAGCGCCTTTGCGCAATACCCGACTGCGTCCGCCACCGCCGCCTTCGCGCGTCCAGCTATCTTCTTCAAACCGGGCGCTACCGTCAGCCTGTGCCAGCTGATGACAAATACGATCCTGTAAACTCAGTAAAAACTGTTTAACCTGGGCAATATCGGGTGCGTTCATGGCTTAGCCTGCATTAAAAAAATAACGCGCGCAGTATACGTCATATTCGTTTTTTATGGGTGGCGGTTATTGGCATCAAACTCATTAAAGTAGCTGATAATGCCGCCAACAATGGCACTGGCAATTTTCTGGCGAAACGCCGTGCTGCCCAGCAGCCGCTCTTCCGAAGGGTTAGTGATAAAGGACGTTTCCACCAGTACCGACGGGATCGACGGCGACTTCAGCACGGCAAAGGCAGCCTGCTCGGTATGCTGGCTGTGCAGATGGTGTACCGGGCGAATTTGGTTCAGTACGTGCTTGCCCAGCGTGAGGCTGTTTTTGATGGTATCCGTTTGTACCAGGTCGAACAGCACCTGCTGCAGATAATGATCTTTTTGCGACGACTTAACGCCGCCCACCTCATCTGCGGCGTTTTCTCTTTTGGAGAGGTAACGTGCCATGCTGCTGCTGGCACCGCGATTCGACAGTGCAAATACCGATGCACCGTTGGCATCCGGGCTGGTGAAACCATCCGCGTGGATGGACATAAACAGGTTCGCGCCGTGCTGATGGGCAATCTCTACCCGCTCACCGAGCGGAATAAAATGGTCGCTTTCCCTTGTCAGTCGGGCTTCGATATGGGGATGGCTGCTCAGCATCTGACGGATATGATTAGCGATCTCCAGCACCACGTGCTTCTCTTCTGACCCCTCTTCACCGACGGCGCCGGAATCAATGCCGCCGTGACCCGGATCAATCATGACAATTTTTTTACCCGCTGCCGCAGGCGGGGCCGGAGTAGGCGCGCGGCCGTTGCGCAAGGCTGATTTGGGCAGCGGCTCTTCTTTTGCGCTGGCCGGGTTCCGGGCCAGCAGCGCCAGCGCCAGGCCGGAAAGCAGCAGCTGGCGGCGGGTCGTTAAGGGGGTCATCAGACCGAATTTAGTCATTACTGCGTCCTCGGGCACAATTTGCCTGTTGTTATATCGTAACAATTGGCCCAGAGCGAGAAGGGAACTATTGCAACTTTTTACTTTTTATTTCAGCCAGCTACTTATGCAGCGTCGCTTTTTTGCGGTTTCCAGGGATTGCAGACTTGCACCCGCAGAAGAAAGCGTGATAATCAGCAAATTATTATTAACATCAGGGGCAACGCCATGGAAATCCGCGTTTTCAGCCAGGACGATTTTGAAGAAGTCATTACGCTTTGGGAGCGGTGTGATTTGTTACGGCCATGGAACGATCCTGAAATGGATATCGAAAGAAAGCTTAATCACGATCCCGACCTTTTTCTGGTGGCAGTCGTTGGCGGTGAGATTGTCGGTACGCTGATGGGGGGCTACGACGGTCACCGGGGGTCTGCGTATTATTTGGGGGTTCATCCTGACTATCAGGGGCGTGGCTTTGCCAATGCGCTGATCAACCGTCTGGAGAAGAAACTGATTGCGCGCGGCTGCCCGAAAATTAACGTGATGGTGCGCGAGGAAAATGATGCGGTGCTGGGCTTTTATGAAAAGCTCGATTACGAAATGCAGGACAGCGTATTGCTCGGCAAACGTCTGATTGAAGATCGTGAGTACTAATATTTTGTTAAGCAAGAAGCTTACCCGCGATCTGTTGGAGGGGCTGAAGAGGTGATCCACACGTACTCTCCCGATGATTACGATGCTAAAGGTCAGCTGACGCTACCGCTGGGTTTCTGGGCCGTTTTGCTGTTGCAGGCGCGAACATGGGTTCTGTTCGCCGCGGCGGCGGCCTCGAAGCAGCAGAGCACTACTCTGCTTGAGCTGTTTTATCCTGACTCCCGGGTATTCTGGACCGGGCTGGGCCTGGGCGTCCCTGCCGCACTGGGACTGCTGCTGACCGGGTATCGCCAACGGTTTCCCCGCCTATGGCGCACCTGGCGCGGCGTGCTATGCCTGACGTTGTTAACCACATTGCTGGTACAGGGCATCACCCTCTGGCTGGGCGAAGAAGATCTCTCACCGCTGGCGATCATTTTTAGCGGCTTCGATCTGCTCGCGCTGTGCTATCTGTGGTTGAATCAGCGTCTGCATGACTGTTTTGACCCGGCCCTGAACGCAGGCTAAACCCGCTTCATTCTGGCCAGCAAACCCGCATATCAGGCTTTTAGGGTCATGCTGGAAACACGGTATAAAACTTTTTCGCCGATCGGCACTCATAGCACTAGTCGTTTTTGATTATCTCAGGAGTTGTAATGAAAACTGTTCGCCCGGCGCTTCTTGCCATTGCTCTGGTTCTGACTGGCTGCGCCAGCAGCGACTCCTCTTCAGAGTCCAGCAGCGGAGCCACCTGGTGGAATCCGCTGACCTACTCCTGGTCGAGTCTGGCTCCATGGCACTGGTTCGGTTCTTCACCCGAGGTAACGGAGCAGGGCGTAGGCGGCCTGAACGGCGCTACCGCAATGAATGAAGCGGCTATCAGCGATGGCCTGAGTGGAAACTATGAGGTGCGTAAAGGCATGCGCGGCGAAAATGGTGGAGTGGTCACCTTCTTCCAGGCGGTTAAAGAGAAGCAGGTCAACGTTGAAGTGACCGGTAATACCACGATTTCCCGCATTGACGTTATGGATAGTGATATTGCCACCGCTGACGGCAAAAAAATCGGCACGCCGTTTAGTGACCTTTATAGCAAGGCCTTTAACGTCTGCCAGAAGGGCACTGGTAGTGACGCCGATGGCGTGGAATGTAAGGCTCCCGGTAGTCAGCATATCAGCTATCTGTTTCGCGGAGAGTGGCACGGTCCTGAAGGCCTGATGCCAGCGGATGATACATTGAAAAAATGGACCATCAGCAAAATAATCTGGCGCAGCTAACCTCCCCATTTTTTGAGTAGAATCAAACGGAAGTATAATTTTTACTGACAAAAAGCGTACCGCGTAAAAATCCGGGTAAACTGTCTGCCAGCGCCAGTTGCAGACAATTTACCAGGGAGAATTACCGGATGTCCCAGTTTCAGAGCGGCATTTTGCCCGAACACTGCCGTTTTGCCATTTATCTTGAAGCGACCGTGCAGGGTGATCTGGCGGATATCCGCCAGGCCTGCGGGGCGTTTTCGCGCCAGCTATTACAGCTTCAGCAGCGTTTCCCAGATGCCGCACTCGGGGCGGTTATTGCCTTTGGCAGCGCACTATGGCGCGATCTGAACCCCACCCATTCCGCGGATGAACTTAAGGATTTTCTGCCGCTGGGCAAGGGTATCGCACCGGCCACCCAGCGCGATATTCTGATCCACATCCAGTCCGCACGACACGATGTGAATTTTAATCTCGCCCAGGCGGCGATGAGCGCTTTTGGTGAAGCCTGGCATGTAGAGGAAGAGACGCACGGCTTCCGCTGTCTTGAAGATCGTGATTTGAGCGGGTTTGTTGACGGTACGGAGAATCCAAAAGGGGATCAGCGCCAGCGCGTAGCAATTATTGATGCGGGCGAGAACGCAGGGGGAAGTTATGTCTTCAGCCAGCGCTGGGAGCATAATTTGAAAATGTTTAATCGTCTGCCGGTGAGTAAGCAGGAGCAGATTATTGGCCGCAGCAAGGTGACCGACGAGGAGCTGGATGGAGATGCCCGCCCTGCGACCTCCCACGTGTCCCGCGTAGACCTTAAGGAGGAGGGCAAAGGGTTGAAGATTTTGCGTCAGAGTTTGCCCTGGGGCTCAGTCAGCGGTGCCAGCGGGCTGTTTTTTCTCGCCTACTGCGCCACGCTTTATAATATAGAGCGTCAGTTGTTGAGTATGTTTGGTGAGGCGGACGGCAAGTTCGATGCGATGTTGCGTTTTACTAAGCCGGTCAGCGGCAGCTATTTCTACGCGCCATCGCTGGCACAGCTGGCCGCGCTGTAGTTCGAGCCGTGACGCGCAATACAGGCTTGTTACCGGAACCGGTTTTAACCTTATGGATTACCCTGTGTGGGACTTAGTTTGCTGGCAGCTGTAACGTTTGCTGTTATTGCTGTTATTGCTGTTATTGCTGTTATTGCTGTTATTGCTGTTATTGCTGTTATTGCGGTGATACGGTGCAAAGCCCTGCGGGGACCGTTGTCACGCGGACCCGCCGCAGGCACATCCGTGTGGGCTCGACTCGCGCATCCCTGCGCTCGACGGTCCGCTCAGCCAACGGTCCCCGCCTGGCCTCAGGCTGTGTTGTCGCGGCTAAAAAACCTTTTCACACCTGGCCTCAGCTTAAAGAACTCTTAACACATAATCCCATTAGGTTCATAAGCACCTCTTGTCCTTCTTGTCGGCCGTACCCCGATGCAGATTTTAGTTTTTAGGCCTGCAATAAAGTCAGTGCCACTACAGTAGGTTCTGAGATGACTCAGTGCCAGAACACTAACAGGCCACGCCGCAGTCAGAAGGCGGTGTTGCGGAGCAGATAAGCCGGGTCTCTGCCGCAGGGATGCGGCAGTGAAGCCCCCAGGGAGGGGTTTACGGCGCCCCGGCGTTCTGATCCGCAACATAGCCCTGTCGCCGGAGCGGGTTTTGACCTTACTGCAAACAATACCGTCGTATTACCGGAGTAGGTTTTAACCTGGCTGGTATCTGTAAAGTTTGCTGTCCTTGCGGTGATACGGCGCAAAGCCCTGCGGGGACCGTTGTCACGCGGACCCGCCGCAGGCACGTCCGTGTGGGCTCGACTCGCGCATCCCTGCGCTCGACGGTCCGCTCAGCCAACGGTCCCCGCCTGGCCTCGGGCTGTGTTGTCGCTGCTAAAAACCTCTTCATGTCGTCCGGCTCGGGCCTACAAAATATTCGGCATGTAAGGCTGTCGTAATCGGAGCAGGTTTTGACTTTAGCCACTGCCAGAGAACCCGCAGGTTACTCCGCAGCCAGAAGGCGGTGTTGCGGAGCAAATAAGCCGGGTCTCTGCCGCAGGGATGCGGCAGTGAAGCCCCCAGGGAGGGGTTTACGGCGTCCCGGCGTACTGACCCGCAACATAGCCGTGTCGCCGGAGCGGGTTTTGACCTTAGCCGCTGCCAGAACACTAACAGGCCACTCCGCAGCCAGAAGGCGGTGTTGCGGAGCAGATAAGCCGGGTCTCTGCCGCAGGGATGCGGCAGTGAAGCCCCCAGGGAGGGGTTTACGGCGTCCCGGCGTTCTGATCCGCAACATAGCCGTGTCGCCGGAGCCGGTTTTGACCTTAGCCGCTGCCAGAACACTAACAGGCCACGCCGCAGTCAGAAGGCGGTGTTGCGGAGCAGATAAGCCGGGTCTCTGCCGCAGGGATGCGGCAGTGAAGCCCCCAGGGAGGGGGTTACGGCGTCCCGGCGTTCTGACCCGCAACATAGCCCTGTCGCCGGAGCGGGTTTTGACCTGCCTGCAAACAACATAGCCGTATCACCGGATCAGGTTTTGACCTTATGGATTACCCTGTGTGGGGGACAGGCACCTGTGACGTTTACTGTTGTTGCGGGTACCCGGTGCAAAGCCCTGCGGGGACCGTTGTCACGCGGACACGCCGCAAGCACATCCGTGTGGGCTCGGCTCGCGCATCCCTGCGCTCGACGGTCCGCTCAGCCAACGGTCCCCGCCTGGCCTCGGGCTGTGTTGTCGCGGCTAAAAAACCTTTTCACACCTGGCCTCAGCTTAAAGAACTCTTAACACATAACCCCATTAGGTTCATAAGCACCTCTTGTCCTTCTTGTCGGCCGTACCCCGATGCAGATTTTAGTTTTTAGGCCTGCAATAAAGTCAGTGCCACTACAGTAGGTTCTGAGATGACTCAGTGCCAGAACACTAACAGGCCACGCCGCAGCCAGAAGGCGGTGTTGCGGAGCAGATAAGCCGGGTCTCTGCCGCAGGGATGCGGCAGTGAAGCCCCCAGGGAGGGGTTTACGGCGTCCCGGCGTTCTGACCCGCAACATAGCCCTGTCGCCGGAGCGGGTTTTGACCTGCCTGCAAACAACATAGCCGTATCACCGGATCAGGTTTTGACCTTATGGATTACCCTGTGTGGGGGACAGGCACCTGTGACGTTTACTGTTGTTGCGGGTACCCGGTGCAAAGCCCTGCGGGGACCGTTGTCACGCGGACCCGCCGCAGGCACATCCGTGTGGGCTCGACTCGCGCATCCCTGCGCTCGACGGTCCGCTCAGCCAACGGTCCCCGCCTGGCCTCAGGCTGTGTTGTCGCTGTTAAAAACCTCTTCATGTCGTGCGGCCCCGGCCTGCAAAGTTTTCGACAGGCAAGGCCGTCGTGACCGGAACATGTTTTGACCTTAGCCGCTGCCAGAACACTAACAGGCCACGCCGCAGCCAGAAGGCGGTGTTGCGGAGCAGATAAGCCGGGTCTCTGCCGCAGGGATGCGGCAGTGAAGCCCCCAGGGAGGGGTTTACGGCGTCCCGGCGTACTGACCCGCAACATAGCCGTGTCGCCGGAGCGGGTTTTGACCTGCCTGCAAACAACATAGCCGTATCACCGGATCAGGTTTTGACCTTATGGATTACAGTGTGTGGGGAACTGGCACCTGTGACGTTTACTGTTGTTGCGGGTACCCGGTGCAAAGCCCTGCGGGGACCGTTGTCACGCGGACCCGCCGCAAGCACGTCCGTGTGGGCTCGACTCGCGCATCCCTGCGCTCGACGGTCCGCTCAGCCAGCGGTCCCCGCCTGGCCTCGGGCTGTGTTGTCGCGGCTAAAAAACCTTTTCACACCTGGCCTCAGCTTAAAGAACTCTTAACACATAACCCCATTAGGTTCATAAGCACCTCTTGTCCTTCTTGTCGGCCGTACCCCGATGCAGATTTTAGTTTTTAGGCCTGCAATAAAGTCAGTGCCACTACAGTAGGTTCTGAGATGACTCAGTGCCAGAACACTAACAGGCCACGCCGCAGTCAGAAGGCGGTGTTGCGGAGCAGATAAGCCGGGTCTCTGCCGCAGGGATGCGGCAGTGAAGCCCCCAGGGAGGGGTTTACGGCGTCCCGGCGTACTGACCCGCAACATAGCCCTGTCGCCGGAGCGGGTTTTGACCTTAGCCGCTACCAGAACACTAACAGGCCACGCCGCAGCCAGAAGGCGGTGTTGCGGAGCAGATAAGCCGGGTCTCTGCCGCAGGGATGCGGCAGTGAAGCCCCCAGGGAGGGGTTTACGGCGTCCCGGCGTTCTGACCCGCAACATAGCCCTGTCGCCGGAGCCGGTTTTGACCTTAGCCGCTGCCAGAACACTAACAGGCCACGCCGCAGCCAGAAGGCGGTGTTGCGGAGCAGATAAGCCGGGTCTCTGCCGCAGGGATGCGGCAGTGAAGCCCCCAGGGAGGGGTTTACGGCGCCCCGGCGTTCTGACCCGCAACATAGCCCTGTCACCGAAGCGGTTTTTGACTTTAAGCCCGCAACATAACCCTGTCACCGGAACCGATTTTGACTTCAATTCCCGTAATATTCCCCTGTCACCGGACTAAACTCCTTTTCTGCCACCTGCATAAATAATTCCACACCCTTATAGCGTTTTAAACTTGTAAATCACCAAACGGTATATAAAACCGTTACTGCTTTTCGTCTGGTTATAAATACACTGAGCGCTCTGCAAAGGCGTACGGCCAGTTTGAATGACCAGGGTGGATAATGACGTTAGCGAACCACAAAAAAAGCACAGGCGGTTTCGCTCTCTTGCTGCTGCTGGCCAGTTCAGCCCAGGCTACCGAACTGCTAAACAGCTCATATGACGTATCACGTGAGCTCTTTGTCACCCTGAATGCGCCTTTTGAACAACAGTGGAACGCGCAGCACAGCAACGACAAACTCACCATCAGACAGTCTCATGCGGGTTCCTCCAAACAGGCGCTCGCCATTCTGCAGGGCCTTAAGGCGGATGTGGTCACTTACAACCAGATAACCGACGTTCAAATCCTGCACGATCGCGGCAACCTTATCCCGGCAAACTGGCAGCAGCGCCTGCCCAATAACAGCTCACCCTTTTATTCGACCATGGCCTTTCTGGTTCGCAAGGGGAATCCAAAAAACATCCATGACTGGCGTGATTTGGTCAGAAACGACGTTAAATTGATTTTCCCTAATCCAAAAACCTCTGGTAACGGGCGCTACACCTGGCTCGCCGCCTGGGGAGCTGCCGATAAAGCGGATGGCAGGAATAAAGCAAAAACGGAAGCATTTATGACGCAGTTTGTTAAAAATGTTCAGGTATTTGACACCGGTGGGCGAGGGGCGACCACCACCTTTGTTGAGCGAGGACTGGGAGACGTGCTGATAAGCTTCGAATCCGAGGTCAACAACATTCGTAATCAGTATCCGCAAGGCGATTACGAAGTCATCGTGCCGAAAAACAACATCCTTGCCGAATTCCCGGTAACCTGGGTCGACGCGAATGTCGACGCTAACCACACTAAAACGGCGGCGAAAGCTTACCTGAATTACCTCTATAGCCCACCTGCGCAAAAAATCATGACGCAATATTACTACCGCGTGAACAACCCGCAACTGATGACCCAGCAGAAAGATCGCTTTCCGCAGGTTGACCTGTTTCGGGTAGAAGAGGCCTTCGGCGGCTGGCAGCAGGTGATGAAAACCCAGTTTGCTAACGGCGGTGAGCTGGATAAATTATTAGCAGCAGGACATCAGTAATGTTTGCCTCCAAAAGTAAGCGCGTGCTGCCCGGCTTCGGACTGAGCCTGGGCAGCAGCCTGTTTTTTACCTGCCTGATCCTCTTGTTACCGATCAGCGCGTTATTAATGCAGCTCTCGAAAATGACGCTGAATGAGTACTGGCAGGTAGTGACCAACCCACAAATGATCGCCGCCTATAAAGTCACTCTGCTTTCAGCGGGAGCAGCCTCTATTTTCAACGCCTTTTTCGGCATGCTGATGGCATGGATCCTGACGCGCTATCGTTTCCCGGGCCGCGCCCTGCTCGATGGTCTGATGGATCTTCCCTTTGCATTGCCCACTGCGGTAGCCGGTCTGACCCTGGCGGGGCTGTTTTCGGTCAATGGCTGGTACGGTCAGTGGTTAGCCCAGTTTGATATAAAAGTGTCGTATACCTGGCTGGGCATTGCCGTGGCGATGGCCTTCACCAGCATTCCCTTTGTGGTACGAACCGTACAGCCCGTGCTGGAAGAGCTGGGGCCGGAATATGAAGAGGCCGCGGAAACCTTAGGGGCCACGCCGTGGCAGAGCTTTCGTCGCGTGGTGCTGCCGGAGGTTGCTCCTGCGCTGTTGGCTGGTACCGCTCTCTCTTTTACCCGCAGTCTGGGAGAATTTGGCGCGGTGATCTTTATCGCCGGGAACATTGCGTGGAAAACCGAAGTCACCTCGCTAATGATATTCGTCAAGTTACAGGAATTTGACTACCCCGCAGCCAGCGCAATTGCTTCAGTCATCCTGGCCGCTTCTCTGTTGCTGCTGTTTGCGATTAATACCTTACAGAGCCGATTTGGCCGTCGTATTGGAGGTCACTAATGGCGGATGTAACCGCACTTAACAGTATCGGACGAAGCCGCGCTAACTGGGGTAAATGGGTTCTTATCGCGCTGGGGATGTTGATTTCACTTGGACTGCTGGTGGTGCCGCTGATTGCTATTTTTGTCAGCGCTTTCTCCGGCGGCATTGGTGCCATCTTAAGTAATATTAAAGACGGCGATATGCTGCATTCGATCTGGCTGACGATACTGATGGCGCTGATTACCGTACCGGTAAACCTGGTGTTCGGGACGCTGCTGGCGTGGCTGGTCACGAGGTTTGACTTCCCTGGCCGCCAGCTCTTGCTGACGCTTTTTGATATTCCTTTCGCCGTATCGCCCGTGGTGGCAGGCCTGATGTATTTGCTCTTTTGGGGCGTTAACGGCCCGGCGGGCGGCTGGCTGGATGCGCATAATATCCAGCTTATGTTTTCATGGCCGGGCATGGCGATGGTAACCATTTTCGTCACCTGCCCATTCGTGGTCCGGGAACTGGTGCCGGTAATGCTCAGTCAGGGCAGCAATGAAGACGAAGCGGCCATATTGCTGGGGGCATCCGGCTGGAAAATGTTCTGCCGGGTGACGCTGCCAAATATTCGCTGGGCGCTACTCTATGGGCTGGTGTTAACCAATGCCCGCGCGATTGGCGAGTTTGGCGCAGTCTCAGTTGTCTCAGGCTCCATTCGAGGCGAAACCTATACGCTGCCGCTACAGGTTGAATTACTCCATCAGGATTACAACATCGTTGGCGCTTTTACGGCCGCTGGCCTGCTGACTCTGATGGCAATAGCGACGCTGTTTGTCAAAAGTGCTGTGCAGTGGCGGTTAGAGCATCAGCATAAGCGTCTGGAACAGGAGGGGAATCATGAGCATTGAAATCAGTAGCATTAACAAATCATTCGGTCGCACCCGGGTGCTGAACGATATTTCGCTGGATATCCCTTCCGGTCAGATGGTGGCACTACTGGGGCCTTCCGGCTCAGGAAAAACCACGCTGCTACGCATTATTGCCGGTCTGGAAAATCAGAGCAGTGGGCGCCTCAGCTTTCATGGCAAGGATGTGAGTCATCTGCACGCGCGCGATCGTCAGGTCGGCTTTGTTTTTCAGCACTATGCGCTATTCCGCCATATGACGGTGTTCGATAATATCGCTTTCGGTCTGACGGTACTTCCGCGTCGTGAGCGGCCATCGTCTGCGGCGATTAAAGAGAAGGTGACCCGACTGTTGGAGATGGTGCAGCTGGGACACCTTGCATCCCGCTTTCCTGCGCAGCTTTCGGGTGGCCAAAAGCAGCGGGTCGCGCTGGCGCGTGCGCTTGCGGTCGAGCCACAGATACTTCTGCTGGACGAACCCTTTGGTGCACTGGATGCGCAGGTGCGTAAAGAGCTGCGTCGCTGGCTGCGTCAGCTGCATGAGGAGCTCAAATTTACCAGCGTGTTTGTCACCCATGACCAGGAGGAGGCGATGGAAGTTGCTGACCGGGTGGTGGTGATGAGCCAGGGCAATATTGAGCAGGTTGGCACCCCAGACGATGTGTGGCGCGATCCGGCAACACGCTTCGTGCTGGAGTTTCTCGGTGAGATAAACCGCTTCGATGGCGAGGTCCATGGCGCCCAATTCCAGGTAGGCGCACATCACTGGCCACTGGGTTATACATCGGCACATCAGGGAGCCGTGGAGCTGTTCCTGCGCCCCTGGGAGATAGACGTCAGCCAGCAGAGCAGTCTTGAAACGCCACTGCCGGTGCACATCCTTGAGGTCAGCCCGCGTGGTCATTTCTGGCAGGTAGTGGCACAGCCATCCGGCTGGGGACAGGAGCCTGTAACGCTGGTGGTCGAGGGTTCCCAGGCTGCACCGGTTCGCGGCGAGCGCCTCTTTGTTGGCCTGCAGCAGGCTCGGTTATATAAAGGCGATACGCCGCTGCGACAGGTTGCCTTTGCGCAAAGCGCCTGATATTTTCATCTGGAACCGGGTCAGGCTTGCCTGACCTTTTTTTTGCCACTTTTCTGCCAGATTCGGGAATAACTCTGTGACCACCCTGGAAAATACCATCGGTAATACGCCGCTGATTAAACTTCAGCGGCTGACGCCCGACAACGGCAGTGAAATCTGGCTTAAGCTGGAAGGGAATAACCCTGCAGGTTCTGTGAAGGATCGTGCCGCACTTTCGATGATTCAGCAGGCTGAAAGGCGGGGTGAAATTCAGCCGGGGGATGTGCTTATTGAATCGACCAGCGGCAATACCGGTATTGCGCTGGCGATGATTGCCGCTATGAAAGGCTATGTGCTTCGCCTGCTGATGCCGGAAAATATGAGTCTGGAGCGCCAGGCGGCAATGCGCGCTTACGGCGCAGAGCTGATCCTGGTGAGCCGCGAAATGGGCATGGAAGGCGCTCGCGATTTGGCGACAGATATGGCGGCAAGAGGCGAGGGTAAACTGCTCGATCAGTTTAATAACCCGGATAATCCGCTAGCGCATTACACCACCACCGGGCCGGAAATCTGGCGGCAGACGCAGGGGCGACTGACCCATTTCGTCAGCAGCATGGGAACGACCGGTACGATTACTGGCGTAGGGGCTTTTCTGAAAGAGCAGAGTCGCGAGGTGCGGATTATTGGGCTTCAGCCCGCTGAGGGCAGCAGCATTCCAGGTATTCGCCGGTGGTCGGGTGACTATCAGCCGGGCATCTTTCGACCCGAGCTGGTGGACAGCATCATTAATATGACTCAGGAGCTGGCAGAAAATACGATGCGCCAGCTGGCCCAACGCGAAGGTATTTTCTGCGGAGTGAGTTCCGGCGGCGCGATCGCCGGTGCAATACAGGTGGCGGAAAGCATGCCTGGTAGTGTTGTTGTAGCAATAGTGTGCGATCGTGGCGACCGTTATTTATCTACAGGTGTTTTTCACTCTTATCAAAGCGTATAAGATTATGTAATAAATAAGATGCGTAGCAATTATTCGATTAACTTTTTTATTTATGGTTCAGATAAATGTACTGCATCAGGACTTATTCGGTTTTATCTGGACCTAATTAGCTGGTTTGTATTTTATTTAAATTCACTTCCCTTTTATTGTGGATTGTGTGAAGATTATTAACTCATGCATGTTAGAAGCTTAACGCCTGTTATACATTTAAACTGTATTGGGTGTTTATTTAATGCATGAGTTTTATTATGGATTGTTTATTATATGAAAGGACTATTATGAAAAATTTCGAAAGTAAAAAAAACGGCGCGACGAAAGTTTTTCTATTCGTATCAGCGATTTTAAGTGGCAGCGTATTTACAGCAGGCGCGGCTTCGGTTATTGATATCAAATCACCTACCGCCGGTGTATCACATAATATTTACCCTGAATTCAACGTAGGTCATGACGGCGTTATATTCAATAACAGTAAAAACGCGAGTGATACGCAACTGGCGGGTAAGATCGCGGGTAATAGTAATTTTTCCAATGAATCAGCTCGGGTGATTCTGGCAGAAGTGCGTTCGCAATCTGGAAAAGCAAGCCAGCTGAACGGCATGATGGAAGTTGCTGGAAATAGAGCTGAGCTGATTATTGCTAATCCAGCGGGTATTGATTGTAATGGTTGTGGTTCGATCAATACCAGCCGTCTCACTCTGGCTGCGGGTTCAACGCTGGTTGATAACCTCAGCAGCACATCATCAGGATCCATCTTCTTCACCATTGGCAAAGGCCAGGTGACGATTGGTAATGACGGGATGAAGTCAGGTCAGACCGATTTTACTGATATTATTGCCAGCGCAATTAAAGTAAATGGCGAACTTCAGGCAAAAGATCTGGATCTGCATACCGGTGAGATTACCGTTGCTCGCGCACCGGGTCGGGCCGATTTCTTCTTTGACAATGGCTCAGTTTCCTCCGGCGACCGCCCGGAACTGGCGCTGGATGTTTCATCATTAGGTAGCATGTATGCCGATCGCATCACTCTGGTGGGTACAGACAAAGGCGTGGGTGTGCGGAATGCAGGAACAATAGTCTCGAAAGGCGATCTCCTGCTCACTGCCAAAGGTAACTTTGTGAATGAAAAATCAGCAGGTATTACCGGAGATTTTGTCTCTATCGGTATGAAGGACGATCACATCATTAATCACGGAAAAATTAGCGGAGATTCTTTCGTCACGCTGACGGGAAAACGTGTTATCAACGGTGAGAGTGGTAATATTTCTTCCGAAAATCACATCTTTGTGACTGCAGATGAATTCCAAAATAACGGTAAGGTTGCAGCAAACGGTTTTGCTGCACACTTCAGTCCTGATGGAACGAAATTCATCAACTAAAATATAGTAGTCACCCCTGAACAGGATGGTTCAGGGGTTTTAATAAAAAGGGAATTTTACTTTGAATATCGCGCAATTTATTACTTTAATATTAACCATTACCGTTTTACCCTCTGCTTTTTCCTCTACGCTTGAACAGCGTGAAATCAATCAGAGTGTACAGGATAAAGTAAGGGAAGAGAGTAGTGCTAAGCCTGGTAAAGCTGTTCGGGGTGAAAATAAGGTTAAAGACCCTCAGATTATCGATTTCCCGGATGAAAAACCCTGCGTAGTGATAAAGAAAATAACATTAGAGAATGTTGATAAGTTCCCCTATCGGCTTTACCTGAAACAGTTTGCTAACCAGGGAACAGGACGCTGCATTGGTATCAAAGGTGCAACAGCAATCTCAACTGCGTTACAAAACAGACTTATCAGTTATGGGTATATTACCACGCGTATAGAGATCCCCGAGCAGGATGTTAATGCTGGCACGTTGCGTTTTACTATCATCCCCGGCGTGGTTGATAACTTCCAGCTGACGCAGGCAGACGAGCGCAACATCAATCTCTTCACGACCTTTCCTATGAGGAAAGGAAGCCTCCTTAACCTCCGCGATCTTGAACAGGGTCTGGAGAATATGCAGCGTGTTTATGGGACACAGGCCCGTATCCGACTTACTCCAGGGGAAAGCGAGGGGGGGAGCGAGATCAACGTAAAACACGCTGGATCACGACTATGGCGGGCAGGGCTGTGGATGGATGATTCAGGAAGCCGGTATACGGGGCGTTATCAGGCAGGTGCAACGCTCTATCTTGATAATCCTGGCGGTATTAACGATAACCTGATGGTTGCAGCCGGGGGAAACCTCTTCAAGAGGGACGCCAGAGGGTCAAGTAACCAGTATTTCTACTACTCAGCGCCCTTTGGCTACTGGACGTTCGATATCTTTGGCGCTAAATCAAGGTTTGAGCAGAAAATCTCCGGTGACTACGCCACCTTTCGCTTTCATGGCCAAAGTAATAGCTTAAGCGTGGGCGCGAAACGGGTTATTGCCCGTAGCGGGAATTCAAAAACTACCCTTGGCGTCGAGTTACAGAAAAAAAGATCGAGAAATTACATCGAAACGACGGAGTTATCCCTACAGCAGCGCAATAGTACAGCATTGAAAACGACTCTGAAACATCAGCGCTATCTGGAATGGGGCGACCTGGATGGAGCGGTTTCTTTCCAGCGTAATCTGGGCTGGTTTAATGCGCAACCAGAAGCCATAAGGCAATCCATTGGCTACAGTCCGCAGGCAAGGATAGCCACGCTATCGACGGGTTTGACCGTTCCATTTACTCTCGCACAGCAGAATATGAGCTATCAGACCAATTACCTTTTGCAGATTTCACCTGACAGGCTGACCCCCCAGGAGAAATTTATCTTAGGTAACCGCTGGGCCGTAAGGGGGTTCGATGGTGAATACAATCTTAATGCAAGCCAGGGCTATTTATGGGGCAACACACTTAATTTAAATTACCCTGCCCACGGTGTACAACTCTATCTCGGTGTGGATTATGGTCGGGTTATGGGCAGAGGAAGCGAATCATTGTCTGGCAGGCAGCTGATGGGCAGCGTTATTGGGATCAACGGCTGGAAATGGAATACGGGATATAACCTTTTTTTGGGGGCGCCATTGTATAAACCCGCTAATTTTCAAACTGACTCTGTAAATCTTGGCTTTTCCGTCAACTGGCAATATTAGTAATTTATTATGAATGTTACAGGAATCCTTCTTTAGGGATATTGTTTAATTGTCTGTCATTCTAATTATTGCTATTTAAATTTTATTGTAATGCTGCATAATCTTTCTGCTGGGGGGATTACCTTTTCCTTAGAGTATATCTGTTGGAGCCATGTAGCTGAGCACAACGTTGATCGCAGGGATGCGCGAGTCACGGCGACGGGAATGGAGTCATGCCGTATCTGCATTGTGCCTGGCACGCCCACGATAGGCAATAACCAGGAACGGGATGACTCGCAGTGATTTGAAGGAGTATGGGGCTCCTGAAGATATATAGTGCTTTTAAATAATTAGCTTGCGATGCAATTAATTATTTTAATCAAAAAGGACATTTCATATGAAATTTAATAAATTGTTAGTATCTGTAGTGGCGGTGTTAAGTAATAGCATGTTTTATGCCAATGCAGCACCCATTCATAACATTAACAATCCAATTCAAAATGGAGTATCGCATAACATTTTTCCGGAATTTAATGTTGGAAAAGAGGGTGTGATATTTAATAATAGTCTGGAAGCAGTAAATACCCAACTCGCTGGAAAAATCAACGGCAATAGTCATCTGGATAAAGCGGCAAGTATCATTATTGCAGAAGTCCGCTCAAAGTCTCCCGCAGCGAGTCAGCTGAGCGGCATGATGGAAGTAGCAGGTAAGAAAGCTGAGCTGATTATCGCTAACCCCGCTGGTATTAATTGCAATGGCTGTGGTTCAATTAACACCAGCCGTTTTTCCCTTGTTGCTGGTTCCGTTTTATCCAATAAATGGAATCCGGCAACCATTTTCTTTAATGTTGATAAAGGACAGGTTACGATTGGTGAGGGCGGTATGCATCCAGGTCAGACCGACTTTACCGATATTATTGCCAGGGCAGTGAAAGTCAATGGCCTGGTTCAGGCTAAGAACTTATCGCTACTCACAGGTAAGATCGAGGTTTCGCGTCATCCGGGGAAACAAGACTTTGTGTTTAATAACTCCACTAGCTATTTCGGGAAACCTGCTTTTGCTCTGGATGTGACTGCCCTGGGCGGCATGTATGCCGATCGTATTACTCTGGAAGGAAATGAAGCTGGCGTTGGCGTCCGTAACGCGGGGATGATGAAGGCTAATGATCTGCTGTCCCTGAAGGCTAAAGGTAGTTTTACTAATAATCAGTCAGCGAAAATGCATTCAGGAAATCTCCTGTCTGTCTATGTACGAGACACAATAGTTAATCAGGGTGAAATGAGCGCTACGACTAACCTGGATTTAGAGGCAGCCTCTGTGAAAAACATGAAAAATGGGATCATCTCAGCGGATAAAAATGTCTTCGTTACTTCAAAAAACTTTAACAACAAAGGTATTGTTTTTGCTGGAGAGGATGCCGTTCATTTTTCCCCATCTGGCATAAAATATATTAAATAGAAAAGCGTTGTGTTGGTCTGTAGGTGTATAATGTGAGTCATAGACTCATCCCGTAAATAAATGCTCGCTTTAGTGAAGCTTGCATATTTATAAATCAGTGAACTTAAATTGTTGAGTGCACTTTTACTTGAAAATTCAAAAAGGATTTTATTTTATGAAGTTTATTAGCAATTCAATGAAGTTAAATAAATCGTCGTTACTTATCGCGATGAGCTTAGGTTGTGCTGCATTTTCAGTAGGTGCGGTGCCCGTTATTGATATTAATGCGCCGATTAAAGGCATATCACATAACATTTACCCTGAATTTAATGTTGGTAAAGAAGGCGTCGTGTTTAACAACAGCATGTCAGATACCAACAGCCAGCTCGCGGGTAAAATATCCACCAATAATAACCTGCTGAATAATATTTTCACAAATGGCCCGGCAAGCGTAATTATTGCTGAAGTGAACGCTAATTCAGGCGCACCCAGCCAGCTTAATGGTCTGATGGAAGTTGCGGGCAAAAAGGCTGATTTGATTATTGCTAATCCAGCAGGCATTAATTGTAACGGCTGTGGTTCAATCAATACCAACCGTCTATCTCTGGTGGCCGGTAAAACCATTCCTGATGCCTTTAATACCAGTATTTTTGGTAGTAGTGATATCTATTTCCAGATTACAGATGGGAACGTCATTATTGATAAAGGTGGTCTGAAGTCTGGTAAGACAGATTATACCGATATCATCGCACGCGCAGTAAAAGTGAATGGCGAGATTCAGGCAAATGATCTGGCAATCCTGACCGGGGAAATGAACGTAGCAAGGAAGAAAGGGCGGACTGATGCCATCTATAATAGCGTCTCCACCAGTGCCGCTCGTCCCTCTTATGCCCTGGACGTCTCTACACTGGGAAGCATGTATGCAGATCGCATCAGCATGGTGGGATCGGAAAAAGGTGTTGGAGTGCGTAATGCAGGAGCAATTGCCGCCAAAGGCACGCTTTCCCTTGATGCCAGCGGCCGAATCACCAACGAGAAGACTGGCAGTCTGTCATCGGATGCGTCGATGTTGATTACTTCCGCTGAAGGCCTTATCAATCGTGGAAAAATGAGTGCACGCGATAATTTACTTGAGGCTAAGTCTGTAGAAAATGCTGCCGGGGGCACGATTTCTTCTACTTCCACCACCCTAATCCGTACGGATAGCTACAAAAATAGTGGTAAAGCAGATATTGGTGGTCTTTATGCACAGATAGGATCGACCGGCCGCTTTACCATGCTGAAATAACAGCGTCCCCGTGACCGGCCTTATCGGCCTGGTCACCCTGACGTGGTCATGTTTTTTAAACTTCCTGCCCGCATTTATGTGGGCAGTTTTTTTTTGCTTAGAGGGACAGGATACTTTGTGGGCTAATCTTTCTGTTAACTAATAAAGAACATCACCTCGTTCACACCTTGAGTTAACATGTAAGGATTGGGTAAAACAGGCTGCTATTGTTCCGATAACAGGCGAAAATAGCGGCTGAATCTATAAGAGAGTGCGCATGAAAATTTTACTGGTTGACGACGATCTCGAACTGGGCACGATGCTCAGTCAGTATCTGATTACAGAAGGATTTGATGCTTCACTGGTGCTAAACGGCAAGGCCGGAATCGAAGGAGCCATGTCGGGTGAATACAGCGCGATGATCCTCGATATTATGCTGCCGGATATGAGTGGTATCGACGTGCTTCGCCAGGTTCGTCAAAACTGCCGTCTGCCGGTGATTATGCTGACGGCGAAAGGCGACAATATCGATCGCGTGATCGGGCTGGAAATGGGGGCAGATGACTATGTGCCTAAACCTTGTTACCCGCGCGAACTGGTTGCCAGGCTGCGCGCCGTGCTGCGCCGGGTTGACGAGCAGCCAGTCATTGTCGAGAGTAAAGAGATGGCGGTCTGGAGTGACCTGACCCTTAATCCCGCCACGCGTATCAGCGAGTGGAGGAAGCAGCCGTTCGATCTCACCGCTTCGGAATTCAACCTGCTGGATCTGCTTATTCGCGCGCCGGATCGCGTGGTATCAAAGGATGAGCTGTCCGAAAAAGGGCTTGGCCGTCCTCGTGAAGCCTACGATCGCAGCGTGGATGTGCATATCAGCAATATTCGCCAGAAGCTCGTGGCCCTGACACAGGATACCGTAACCATCGAGACCGTCCGCAGCATAGGTTATCGCATACGATGACGGCTGGATTTCGCGGGCTGCTATTCTGGAAGATCCTGCTGGGGTTCTGGCTGACGTTTCTGCTGATGAGCCAGCTGCTATGGCTGAGTTTTTCACTGTACGGCAAGCATCATGAGCCGCCAGAAAACCTGACCGCCAGGCGCATCGTAAACCTGCAAATGACCTCTGCCGTATCCGTGCTTCAACGTGGTGGTATAGAAGCGCTCAACGATATGATGGCGGACTGGCCAGCCAGCGATCGGCGTTTCTTTTCGATTCAGATGATGAATAAACCTCCTCAGGAGAAGCCGCGCAGCGATCTCAATCGTGATGTACTGAACGGTGAGTTTCCGAAAGAGGTTATCGAGTGGGTAAGCGGGGCAGATGGCCGACAGTATCAGCTGCGCTATGACGTGGCGGGGCTGCGGAACGACAGCAATATGGGCGGCCCGCCCAGACATTTCCTTAATGTTCCGGAGCCGCTGCTGTTTATGGCGGGCTTTGGCGGCCTGTTATTCAGTCTTTTTTTGGCCTGGAATCTGACCCGTCCCATGCGTCAGCTGCGCAAAGGTTTTGATCGGGTATCCAAGGGCGATCTTTCGGTACGCCTGTTTCCGGCCATGCGCCGTCGTCACGATGAACTGTCGGCGGTAGCGCAGGATTTCGATTCCATGGTTGAACGGTTATCCGTGCTGGTCAGAGCGCGTGAAGAGCTGCTGCACGATGTCTCCCACGAGCTTCGGTCACCTCTGGCGCGGCTGCAGCTGGCTACCGGACTGGCCCGACAGACGCCCGAATCAGTTGGTCAGTCGCTGGACAGGATTGATGAAGAAGCGCGGCGTCTGGACAAAATGATTGGCGAATTGCTGACGCTTTCCAGAGCCGAGCATGAAAGCCTGCCGGATGAGCAGTACTTTGATCTGTACGGGCTTTTAGAGGCGGTGGCTAACGATGCACGCTATGAGGCGCAGATACCCGGCGTAGACATTTTGCTCTTCGCTGACAGAAATGCTGACTATACCGTTAAGGGCGATGCCAAGCTGATCCGCTCAGCGCTGGAGAATGTGATCCGCAACGCGCTGCGTTTTTCTCTTCAGGGGCAGCAGGTTAGCGTAACCCTGCGGCAGGAAAACGGCTGGCTGTCGGTGAACGTTACCGATCAGGGGCCGGGTGTCGATGCCGACAAACTTTCAAGCATTTTTGATCCTTTTGTACGGGTTAATACGCCTCTCTCCGGCAAGGGGTATGGGCTGGGGCTTTCCATTGTACGCAAGGTGGTACTGGCTCATCAGGGGGAGGTAAGTGCGTTTAACGGCAGAAATGGCGGTCTGGAGCTGACCATCAAACTGCCGCACTGGGTAGTGTAGCCTCTCGCTACGGTGGTATCATCGCGAGAGCCAAACGTTTGCACATCACTTCAAATGAGGTAGGGATGAGTAAAGCAGTTCCCAGTAAGCAGCTGAGCGAATTTCATCTGTTGCTGGCGGAGATTAGCGACAACCCGGTGCTGCGCGAAATTCTGGCCAATCTGATGGCACGCAGTTCGCTTATCGTGTCGCTCTACCTCCGGCATGATGCCCCTGACTGTCAGTGCGGCGAGCACAGCAGCATCATTGAGGCGTTAAAAACAGGTGATATCCGGCTCGCTCAGACGCTGATGGAAGAGCATCTGAATGTTATTGAGCAACAGCTTAATCTCAAGACTTCTCCCGAGGTGTTTGATTTGCGGCAGGCATTGCGGATAAGCGCCTGATCGCACATCACGCGGAAACAGGCAAAAAAAGCCCTCTGATTGCTCAGAGGGCTTTGATTCAAGAAGCGCTGATTATTTTCTGATGCGGATAACCGGGGTTTCACCCACGACAACGTTACCCGTTAGTTTAACCAGCTCTTTGATCTCATCCATATTGGAAATGACCACTGGCGTCAGCGTAGATTTCGCTTTTTCTTCCAGAAGCGCCAGATCAAATTCGATGACGACGTCACCTTTTTTAACCTTCTGCCCTTCTTCAGCGATACGCTTAAAGCCTTCGCCCTTCAGTTCAACCGTATCAATCCCAAAATGGACAAACAGCTCGATGCCGTTGTCTGATTCAATGGAAAATGCATGATTGGTTTCGAAAATTTTACCGATGGTACCATCAACCGGCGCAACCATTTTATTGCCAGTCGGTTTGATAGCGATACCGTCGCCAACAATTTTTTCTGCGAACACCACATCCGGTACGTCTTCGATATTGACGATCTCTCCTGACAGCGGTGCGACAATCTCAATGGCTCCAGTTGAGGTATCTGACTTATCGCCAAAAAGCTTTGAAAACAAACCCATGATTTTCTCCTAAGCAGTAATATTGGGCCAGCGTCACGAGGTCTCAGCAGAGTGTTTTTTCTTCAATGAACTTGTTGACCAGGTTCATCAACTCGTCCGCTGTAGGTTGAGCCATTGCCTGCTCTGCTAATGCCTTCGCATCCTCATAATTCGTATTACGAATAATTTTCTTGATGCGTGGGATAGAAATGGCACTCATGCTGAACTCGTCCAGCCCCATTCCCAATAACAGTAGTGTAGCACGTTCATCGCCTGCCAGCTCACCACACATGCCTGTCCATTTACCTTCAGCATGAGATGCATCAATAACTTGCTTGATAAGCGTCAGCACCGAAGGAGACATTGGGTTATACAGATGGGAGATTAATTCATTGCCACGATCGACCGCCAGCGTGTACTGAGTCAGATCGTTAGTACCGATACTGAAGAAATCGACTTCTTTCGCCAGATGATGGGCAATTGCCGCTGACGCCGGGGTTTCAACCATGATGCCCGCCTCAATGCTCTCATCAAAGGCCTTGCCTTCTTCGCGCAGCTGGCTTTTCAGGCTCTCAAGTTCGCCTTTCAGAATACGCACTTCCTCAACGGAGATCACCATTGGGAACATAATGCGCAGCTTACCGAATGCCGAGGCACGCAGGATGGCGCGTAGCTGGGCATGAAGAATTTCGGGACGATCCATTGCGATGCGGATCGCACGCCATCCGAGGAAAGGGTTATCCTCTTTTGGCAGGTTCATATAGGGCAGGTCTTTATCGCCGCCGATATCCATCGTGCGAACAATCACCGCCTGTGAGCCCATTGCTTCGGCAACGGCTTTATACGCCTGGAACTGCTCTTCTTCGGTCGGGAGTGACTCACGGTCCATAAACAGGAATTCGGTGCGATACAGACCAACGCCTTCAGCCCCATTGCGCTCTGCGCCCGCAACGTCGCGCACGGTACCGATGTTGGCACAGACTTCAACCTGATGCCCATCCAGCGTAATGGCCGGCAGATCTTTAAGCTTGGCGAGATCGTTCTTTTCGGTAACGTACTGGGTCTGGATCGCCTTCAGTTCGTCAATTTTTTCCGAAGTCGGGTTAATGTAAATACTGTTATTTACCCCGTCGAGGATCAGGAAGTCGCCATTTTTTACCTGGCTGGTCACGTTTCCAGTGCCTACGATAGCGGGCAGCTCAAGTGAGCGGGCCATAATCGAGGTGTGGGAAGTGCGACCACCGAGGTCGGTGATAAAGCCCAGCACCTTGTCCAGGTTTAGCTGAGCCGTTTCTGAAGGCGTCAGATCTTTAGCGACCAGCAGAACCTCTTCCGCAATGGCGCTCAGGTCAACGATGTGCAGCCCAAGGATGTTCTGCAACAGACGCTTACCGATATCACGTACGTCAGCCGCGCGCTCTTTCAGGTATTCGTCGTCCAGCTCCTCCAGCGCCTTCGCCTGGCCTTCAATCACAGAGAATGCGGCCGCGTCAGCAGAAGCCAGATCGTCTTTAATCAGGGCTATGATTTCCTGCTCCAGCTCTTCATCTTCCAGCAGCATAATATGCCCTTCGAAGATGGCTTCCTTCTCTTCACCGAAGGTTTCTCCGGCTTTGATTTTGATCGCTTCCAGCTGCGTTGAAGCCTTTTTACGACCATCGAGAAAGCGCTGAACTTCCTGACCGACCAGGTCGGCAGAAATCTTTTTCCGGTTGATAACTATCTCATCTTCTTTCAGTAGAAGAGCTTTACCAAAAGCGATACCCGGTGATGCTAAAATTCCTGAAATCATAACCCTACCTTTTTTTATAACTGATAATCACCTGAGGCGATCAATCCTGGACTGTCGGCTAATCTACTCAGCGAGCCGGGCGCATCAGGCTTTTTGCAATTTGAACATTGCCTTCGGCTGGCCCGCAAAGGAGTTTACGAAAGCAACAACGCGGACAAGCTGTCCGCGATCAATATGTTTGCACTAATTTCACCTGATAAGGCGGTGAGCAGACAGTCAGAGGGTTTACTCGAGTTCGGCCATCAGCTTAACCAGATGCTCAACGGCTTTCTGCTCGTCTTCGCCTTCCGCCGACAATGTGACGACGGTACCCTGAGTCAGACCCAGCGTTTGCAGCTTAAACAGGCTTTTTGCGCTGGCTGACTTGCCGTTAGACGTCACGGTAATGTCTGAGTTAAATGCTTTCGCTTCTTTCACAAACTGCGCAGCAGGACGGGTATGCAGGCCGTTTGGTGCAGTGATGGTAACTTCTTGCTGGAACATTATTTTTCCCCAACTTATGTCGTTTGATGTTGTTGAACTAAAGTCTAGTCTGAGAGCGAGACTTTAGCCTGGATGTGTCGCGCTGGTCTGCGTTCAATAACGCGCCAAAAACTGCGCTGGTCAGGCTGGAATCGGCGATGCGCATTCAGTGATCCACGCTTCGCTTTCCCTTGCCCCATTATGCCGCTATTTAGGCTGCCGCGCCAAACCAGTAAATCGATTCAGCTTGATCCAGTTCAAAGGGCGATTAATTTCACGGGCCGAATTAATTGGTTGCTTAGATAACAGACACTGGCGGGTAATTGCAATCTGCATCCAGGCAAAAGTTTGACGCAGTCCACAAAAAAGCACCCATTTGGGTGCTTTTTTACTCAATTCAGCGCAAATGGCATTACTGCTGCAATTCTTTCTCGGTAAAGAGATCGGCAAACAGGGCAGTACTCAGATAGCGTTCGCCAGAGGAAGGCAGGATCACGACAATATTTTTATTGGCAAATGCCTCTTCCTGCTGAAGCTTCAGCGCGGCCGCAACGGCTGCGCCGGAGGAGATACCGGCGAGGATCCCTTCTTCTTCCATCAGACGACGGGCCGTCGAAATGGACTCTTCGTTAGAGATAGCCACCACGCGGTCAATCAGATTCAAATCGAGATTGCCCGGGATAAAACCGGCACCAATCCCCTGAATTTTGTGAGGGCCAGGCTTGATCTCTTCACCCGCCAGCGCCTGAGCGATAACCGGCGAATCGGTAGGCTCAACCGCGACCGTTATCAGCTCTTTTTTACCCTTAGTGTTTTTAATATAGCGACTCACGCCGGTTAGCGTACCGCCGGTGCCGACGCCAGCAATAAATACGTCAACTTCACCATCAGTATCCTCCCATATTTCGGGACCGGTGGTTTTCTCATGAATTTCCGGATTAGCCGGATTGCTGAACTGTTGAAGCAGAACAAATTTATCCGGCTCGTTGGCAACGATCTCTTCCGCTTTTGCGATGGCGCCTTTCATTCCTTTGGCGCCTTCGGTCAGGATCAGCCTGGCACCCAGCGCTTTCAGCAGCTTGCGACGTTCAACGCTCATGGTTTCAGGCATGGTTAGCGTGAGCTTATAGCCGCGTGCGGCGGCTACGTAGGCCAGCGCAATACCGGTGTTACCGCTGGTCGGCTCAACCAGTTCAATACCGGGTTTCAGAATACCGCGCTTTTCAGCGTCCCAAATCATACTGGCACCGATACGGCATTTAACGCTGAAGCTGGGGTTGCGTGACTCAACTTTTGCCAGAATGCGACCGTTACCGATGCGGTTCAGTCGAACCAACGGCGTATGACCGATTGTTAACGAGTTGTCTTCATAGATCTTACTCATAGCCCGTCCTTACTGTATGAAATTTTGGGAATACTAAGAGCATACCCCGTTCAATTTCTCAAGGAAGTGAAGAAATCGTATATATATATGTTATGCAGCAATAAGGGTAAATGAAATGGCATAAGCAGCCTCTACTAACGGCTGTACTGCCCGCGGTAGCGATCCACCCACATCGCCGTTGCGCCGCAAACGGCGACTGGCATGATCGCTAAATTCAGAATGGGCACCAGCGTAAAGAGGCTGACCAGGGCGCCAAACTGCATATTGTCGGTTTTGTGCTGTTTCAGTGCCTGACGCATCTCCCGGAAGCTGACCTTATGATTATCGAACGGGTAGTCGCAGTACTGGATAGATAACATCCATGCGCTGAAGAGAAACCACAATAGCGGTGCCACCGTCTGGCCAAAACCCGGAATAACGTGGAGTAATAGCAGCCCAAGGGCGCGGGGAAGATACCAGACAAACTTTTGCCATTCGCGCTTCATAATGCGCGGCAGATCCCGGACCAGCGCGCCCCAGCCGCTATCGGGCAGTGGTTTACCGGTCAGCCTTGCCTCAAGCTGTTCAGCCAGCAGGCCGCAGAACGGGGCGGCTATCCAGTTAGCGACCGTCGAGAAGAAGTAGCTGAATATCAGCACAATCGAAATCACGCATAGTGGCCATAGCAGATAGCTCAGCCACTGTAGCCAGCCAGGTATGAGCGTCATCAGCGCGGGAACCCATTTACCGAGCTGCCAGAACAGCCAGATAAATGCGCCCCCCATCAGCACGATATTAAGCAGCAGCGGGACAATGACGAAGCGGCGAATACCGGGCAGACGAACCAGCCTCCACCCTTCGGAAAAATAGTGGATACCCTGCGAGCGAGCGGGGGAGTGATGTCGGGTCATAGGCTGCTTTTCTCCTTTATGCGGCTATGCGGCGCTATCATAACGCGATCATTTATGCAGGCCGAGGGGCTTTTGCATGAAAAAGCAGCAAAAAACCGTGTTGATGCACGCTTATTTGTCAGAAAATACTGCATGGACTTGCACTTGTTACCCAGGGCAAATACAGTTAGAGGATAAAGTTTGCCGCGGTGGCAAGGTATTGGAACAACAGAGAATACAATGATGCAGGATTTGCGTCTGATATTAATCGTTGTTGGCGCGATCGCCATAATAGCGCTCTTACTTCATGGCCTCTGGACCAGCCGTAAAGAGCGCTCATCCGTTTTTCGCGATCGCCCTCACAAGCGTTTAAAACAGGATAAAGAAGAGTCTTTCGACAACGCTGATGATGGCGTGGGGGAAGTGCGGGTGCAGCGCCCACGCTCGCGCGGGGATGATGAGGCTGAGCCTGGTTTCGAAGCCCGCAGCGTTGATGATGCGCCAACGCGGCCATCAAAGACTCGCCCACCCGCAAAGCCTGTGCGACATCAGCCGCTGGCTGATACGCAGCCGGAACTGGATCCTCTGTTTAGCGGTGAGCTTCCCCATGCGCCTGAACCTGAGGAACCTGAATTCGTCGCCGAACCCGTTCAGCGTCCTCAGCCTGTGCGACCATCAGCCCCGCCGGTTAAACCCGTGGCCGTTCCGGCAGAGCCTGTCGAACCGACCTTTGAACCTGCTTTCGATCCGGTCGTTGAGGAAGACGCTCAACCCAATGCGCCAGTTGAAAAGCCTGCGCCTCCACGGCAGGAGCGCGCAAAAGAGACGGTGCTGGTGCTGCACGTCGGCGCACATGCAGGCGGTGTATTGAATGGTGAGGCGCTGCTGCAAGGAGTCCTGCAGGCTGGCTTCCAGTTTGGTGAAATGAATATCTTCCATCGTCATCTCAGCCCGGCGGGCAGTGGTCCGGTCCTCTTCAGCCTGGCCAATATGGTTAAGCCCGGATCATTCAATCCGGATGAGATGTCCGACTTCTCCACGCCCGGCATTTCAATTTTTATGATGGTGCCCTCGTACGGTGATGCCAATCAGAACTTCAAGCTGATGCTTCAGTCCGCACAGCGTATTGCCGACGACGTTGGCGGCGTGGTTCTGGATGATGAGCGCCGCATGATGACGCCGCAAAAGCTGGAAACTTATAAAAACCGTATTCGTGATGTGATTGAGGCTAACGCCTGAACCGCAACCGGGTCGGGATGACAACCTGAATTCACGTTTGACAAGACCCCCGCCTGCCGGGGGTTTTTTATCGTTATGGTGCCGCTATGCAATCCGTTCAAGACCAAATTATCGCGCTTCAAACTGCCCTCCGCCATCATGAATACCAGTATCATGTTTTAGACGCGCCGGACGTTCCTGATGCGGAGTACGATCGTCTGATGCAGGAGCTTAAGGCGCTGGAAGCGGCGCATCCTGAGCTGATTACCCCGGATTCGCCGACGCAGCGCGTGGGGGCCGCACCGCTCAGCGCATTCGGGCAGGTTCGGCATGAAGTGCCGATGCTGTCGCTGGATAATGTGTTTGATGAAGAGAGCTATCTCGCTTTCAACAAGCGGGTACAGGACAGGCTGAAAAATAGCGATAACATCACCTTCTGCTGTGAACTGAAACTGGACGGTCTTGCCGTCAGCCTGCTGTACGAAAACGGCCTGCTGGTGCGGGCGGCCACGCGCGGCGACGGCACCACCGGTGAAGATATTACCGCCAACGTGCGCACCATTCGCGCCATCCCGCTGCGTTTGAGGGGGGACAACATCCCCGCGCGTATTGAAGTGCGCGGTGAGGTCTTTATGCCGCAGGCGGGATTTGAGGCGATGAATGAGGAAGCGCGTCGCAAAGAGAGCAAGGTGTTCGCTAATCCGCGCAACGCTGCGGCAGGTTCGCTGCGCCAGCTTGACCCCCGCATTACCGCTAAACGCCCCCTGACGTTCTTCTGCTACGGTTTCGGCCTGCTGGAAGGCGGTGATATGCCGCGTACGCACCACGCCCGACTCCAGCAGCTTAAAGCCTGGGGTGTGCCGGTAAGCGATCGTATTCGCCTGTGTCACACTCCGGAAGAGGTACTGGCGTTTTATCATCAGGTGGAAGCGGCGCGTGAGACGCTCGGTTTTGATATTGATGGCGTGGTCATCAAAGTGGATTCTCAGGAACTCCAGGAACAGCTTGGCTTTGTCGCCCGCGCGCCGCGCTGGGCGATTGCGTTTAAGTTCCCGGCGCAGGAACAGCTGACCTGGGTACGGGACGTAGAGTTTCAGGTGGGTCGTACCGGCGCGATTACGCCGGTCGCCCGACTGGAGCCGGTGCAGGTAGCGGGGGTGATGGTCAGCAATGCGACATTGCACAATGCAGATGAAATTGATCGCCTGGGTTTGCATATCGGCGATCGCGTCATTATCCGCCGCGCCGGGGATGTTATTCCCCAGGTTGTGGGCGTGGTTGCGGCCGACCGCCCGGATGATGCCCGTACGATAGTGTTTCCTGGCCACTGTCCGGTATGTGGATCGGATGTAGAGCGGGTAGAGGGAGAAGTGGTTGCACGCTGTACCGGCGGCCTGATCTGTGGCGCGCAGCGTAAAGGCGCACTGAAGCACTTTGTTTCACGCCGGGCGATGGATATTGATGGCCTGGGCGACAAACTTATCGACCAGCTGGTGGAAAAACAGTATGTCGAAACGCCTGCCGATCTCTTCAGCCTTACCGCCGGCAAGCTGACGGGCCTGGATCGGATGGGGCCAAAATCAGCACAAAACCTGGTCAGCTCGCTGGAAAAAGCGAAGCAGACCACGCTGGCCCGCTTTCTCTATGCTCTGGGGATTACCGAGGTGGGCGAAGCGACCGCCGCCAACCTGGCTGCACATTTTGGTAAGATTGAAAGCATTATCAACGCCTCTTTAGAAGAGCTGATCGCCGTGCAGGACGTCGGCGAGGTGGTTGCCAGCCACGTGCGAAACTTTATGGACGAAGAGAGCAACCGGGAAGTGATTCGCCAGCTGATCGAGGTGGCAGGCGTCACCTGGCCGGCAGTTGAGGTGGTTAATAAAGACGAAATTGACAGCCCCTTCGCCGGAAAAACCGTGGTGCTGACGGGTTCTCTGACCATTCTGTCTCGCGATGAGGCAAAAGATCGCCTGGCTGCGCTGGGCGCTAAGGTCAGCGGCAGCGTGTCGAAGAAAACGGATCTGGTTATCGCCGGTGAAGCGGCAGGCTCTAAGCTGGTGAAGGCCCAGGCGCTGGATATTAAGATTATCGACGAGGCTGAGCTCATTCGCCTGCTGGATAACTGAGATGGAAAAAGAGCAGCTGATTGACATTGCCAACACCGAAATGCCCTTTGGTAAATACAAAGGGCGGCGACTTATCGATCTGCCGGAGCCTTATCTGCTATGGTTCGCCCGTAAGGGCGAATTTCCTGAGGGAAAACTGGGTGAGCTGATGCAGCTGACGCTGGCCATTAAAATAGAGGGGCTTGAGGGGCTGATTAATCCGCTACGCCGTTAAATATTTAATAAGCCTTTAACACTAATAATTGATTTGTACCAGTAAATAATATGAATCATATTTACGCCTGACCTCATCATAAAGATGATCGGAGGAGTAATGTGATGGAAATGAAATATGGTGCTGCTTTACTGATTTTTATCGCTATGACTTCTTCGGCTGAAGAAAACAGGCACAGCGACCGCTGTCTGAGCGAAAGGCGTGACTTTAGTGATGTATTACCCTGTTATACAAAAGAAATCACCGCCTCGCATCCTAAATATACGCGGTTAAACGAAACGCAGGTAGCCGACGTTACTATTTCACACTATCATATGAATTCACAGTTCTGGTCGCCTGCCCATCTGGTTCAGCCTGAAGAGTGGCGGCATGACGTAGATATCTATATTCCGCCCAGAGCGAAAATGAGGACGGCGGTTATTTTTATTAATAATGGCACGAATAACAACTTCGACAATAAGTCTCCCGTTGCGACCAGCGATATGACCCCCGCCCAGCTGACGGCGCTGGCTCAGGCAACGCGCACCATTATCCTCTCACTGAATGATGTCCCTAATCAGTATCAGACCTGGCATGACGATAATATCGCGCGAGCGGAAGATAACAGCGTGGCCCATAGCTGGTCATTATTTATGAAAAACCCGGCTGAGCGATCACTTTTACCGCTCCATATTCCTATGGCTGCCAGCGTATCACAGGCAATGTCGCTGGCAGAAAGGGAGCTGAGGGAATGGAAAATTAAAGAGTTCATCGTCACCGGTTTTTCCAAACGTGGCTGGAGCAGCTGGCTGGCAGCAATTGCCGATCCCAGGGTGGAGGCGATCGCGCCCTTTGTTATGGATATGCTGAGTACCAGGCAGGTATTGCAGCATATATATCGGGTATATGGTCATAACTGGCCAGTAGCGTTCTCGCCTTATTATCAGGAGGGCATTGATACCCATATTGATATGCCGAATTTCAGCCAGTTGCTCAGGATACAGGATCCGCTTGAATATCTGTCTTCAGCCTATAAAAAACGGCTGGCCATTAAAAAATATATTATTAATGCCAGCAGTGATGATTTCTATGTGCCTGACAGCTCCCGCTACTATTATGATCGGCTGCCGGGCATGAAGTCTCTCAGGGTAGTCCCTAACAGCGACCATGCAGGTATTGGTCGTTTTGCCGAACAGTCATTAATTCCCTTTATAAACCGCATTCAGAGCGGAAAGCCCTTACCCAAAATTCGTGCGTCGTTAAAAAAGGGGCTGCTGGATATTAAGTTTACGGAGCATCCTAAGAAGTTAACCCTGTGGCGGGCCTATAATGCCAACGATCGCGACTTCCGTCTGGCGTGCGGCGCTAACTATGAGTCTTCTGGGCTACCCATAAAGAGTAATATAACGCTGACGCTGGTGAAGCCGGATAAAGGCTGGCAGGCCGCTTACGTTGAAGCACTTTTCCGGGATGGTTATGTCGCGACTACGGAAGTCTATATTACGCCAGATGAAAGCTATCCTGTTGCCGCGCCGCGCAATAAGGGCGGGGCCTGTCAGACGTTGCCCGGTCGCGGGTTGAGTGATGCTAAGCAGCAGGCAGGAGTGAATAAAACAGAGACGCGAAGCTTTTGAGCCCAGCGAAGAACAGCCGCCAGGCTTATCCTCCGACGGGCTCTCAGCGTAACTATTTTTGCGACTGCACCACGTTCTGAGGCGCTTTTTCATTTTGCGCCTGCTGCTGCGCCAGCTTTTCTCCGGCCTTCTTATAGCGCTGTGCCAGCAGTGAACAGACCATCAGCTGCACCTGATGGAAGATCATTAGCGGCAGTACAATAATCCCCACCGATGCCGACGGGAACAGGATATTGGCCATCGGGACGCCGTTTGCGAGGCTTTTTTTCGAGCCGCAGAACAGAATGGTGATCTCATCCGGACGGTTAAACCCGAAGATTCTGGCCGCCAGCAGGTTGATCAGTAACACCACTAACAGGATACCCAGGCTACCCGCCACGATATACAGCAGGGTGCTGACGCCGACGCGGTGCCAGATACCGTTCACAACGGCTTCACTAAAGGCGGAATAGACAACCAGCAAAATGGAGGCCTGATCCGTTTTACCAATCAGCCCACGATGTTTTTCTACCCATCCGGCGATCCAGCGTCGTGAAAGGTGGCCGACCAAAAAGGGTACCAACAGCTGTAGCATAATCTTACCGATCTGCTCCAGGTTACCACTGGCGGCGTCGTTATGGACGTCCATCACCAGGCTCACCAGCAGCGGAGAGATAAACACGCCCAACAGGCTGGAGGCTGATGCACTGCAAACCGCCGCCGCAACGTTACCGCCTGCCAGTGAGGTCAGGGCAATAGCTGACTGAACGGTGGCAGGCAGGATGCATAAATAGAGGAAGCCGGTGTAAATCTCCGCGCTGACCGGCAGTGGATGCCACCAGACAAACAGCAACCCCAGCAGGGGAAAGAGCACAAAGGTGCTGCACATCACCCAGAGATGAAGCCGCCAGTGACCGCCACCCGCGATAATTTTCTCACGCGAAAGCTTAGCGCCATGCATAAAGAACAGCAGGGCGATAGCCGCCGTCGTCAGCCATTCAAACACGTCGACGAAATGACCGCGCGCGGGGATGAACGTCGCCAGCAGTACGGTGATAATCAATTTTAACATCAGTGGATCAATGCGGAAGAGTCCCATTGTTAATGCCTGGTTAAAAAACAATGGGGCTATTGTGCGCCGGACGGGTTTAGAAATAAAATTGATTTATTGAATCCATATATGAATAAAACAGATGAATTATACGCTTCGCCAGCTACGGGTATTCGTTGCCGTGGCACAGCAGGGTAGCTTTAGCCAGGCGGGTCAGCAGATTGGCCTGAGTCAGTCTGCGGTCAGTCATAGCATCAAGGAGCTGGAGGGGGAAATGGGGATTCGCCTGCTGGACCGCACCACCCGGGAGGTGATGCTGACCGAGGCGGGCAAACAGCTTGCCAGTCGGCTTGAGCGTCTGCTGGAGGAGCTGAACACCACGCTGCTGGATGTTCGCAGCTATGGGCAGCAGCGCAGCGGTACGGTAAGAGTGGCGGCCAGCCAGACGATATCAGCTCATCTGATGCCCCAGTGCCTGGCGGCCAGCCAGCAAAACTACCCTGACATCAGGATAATGCTGCGCGACCGGCCACAGCAGTGGGTACTGCAAAGCGTGCGTAACGCGGAAGTGGATTTCGGCATCGTCATTGGCCCTTTAACGGTTGAAGATTTCACCTGTGAACCGATCCTCGATGAGCCGTTTCTCCTGCTTTGCCGTCAGGACGATCCGCTGGCCCTGGAGCAAACCATCAGTTGGGAAATGCTGAACGACCGGCCGCTGGTGCTCCAGGATTATACCTCTGGCAGTCGGGTGCTGATTGATGAAGCGCTGCGCGTGCAGCAGGTGAGGGCGGAGATAGTGCAGGAAATCGGTCACCCGGCCACGCTCTATCCGATGGTGGAGGCGGGGATAGGTATCAGCATTTTGCCCGCGCTGGCGCTACCGCTGCCGCAGGGCAGGCCGCTGCTTGTCAGGCGAATGGTACCGGAAATCAACAGGACGATTATGCTGGTACGACGTAAAAACCGCTCGCTTACGCCGGCAGCAGAGGCTATCTGGCAGGAAGTGCGTCAGCAGGCAATCCTGCTGACGCAGCAACGCCGCATCATGCCGGCGTTTTAGACGTAAACGTTAATTGAGTTGGTCGCCGTTGGGCGGTTGATACCATCGGCTACATTGGGGCTGGCCGTCTCTTTTTTCGCTTCCTGCTTTTCCTGAGCCTTCTGCGCCTGCTGCTGCTCAATCTGGGCGATTTGAGATTCGATCATCTGAATCTGGCTCTGGATAAGCTGTTCCTGCTCTGACTTTTGCTCGGTAGTGAGCGAATCGTCAGTGCCCAGACTCTTAAGCTGATTTTCCAGCTGAGTAATCTGCTTGGTCAGCGTGGCAATCTGGGAGGTTGAACCGCCGCCCGAGCTTGCCGATCCAATTGAACTTGTGCTGCTACCACTGATAGTCGTCATCGTATTCTCCTTTGTAATAGACCAGTACGGTTATCGGAGGGTTAAAGGAGATACTTGATAAGAGAATTCGTAAAAAAATCGCTAAGAATGCGAAAAGGTGCGCAGGCAGGACCTGAAGCCCGGTAGCGTGCAGGGCGACGGAGACGATGAACGCCGCCCCTGAGCAGTATAAGAAAAGATGTGGTTAGCGGTCAGGCGTGATTAATATATTTCCTGTTATTCAGAGAATAATAATAAAGAATTTATCAATAGAAAATAATTGAGAATATCACTGAGTGAATTTGCTATCCCTCGGTGCTTTGCCAGAATAGGAAACAGGGGCCTGTCAGGTGGCTGACTGTTTTTCATTTCAAACAGGTAAACTATAATGCAAAAAAAATGGGCGATCGGAGCGTTTCTTTTTAATGTTATTTATATCGCAATATGTCTGGTTACGCTGGCACATGCTGCGCCTCCACTTATCTCGCATCTGCAAAACCCAGGCGGGCAGGATGGCGTTAATAAATCAAAAAATATATTTCTTTCAGATATTACTGTTGCTCGTTCCACCCGTGAAATACGACTAGCAAGCATTGACTATTCAATATTAAATCCCGACAGCGCTAAACTGACATTGCTGACTACGGCAGGTAATACCGTTGAATATAAGCGGTGGTCCTCGATCCTCAATAACGATGAGAGTTACACCTGGACGGGGACAGCAACAAAGCATGCCTCAACAGACCCGATGTTAGTAAGAGGTGAAATGGGAAAAGGGGCCATTACCGATCCTGAAAATGTGGCTACGCTGGTGTTTAATCATAATACGCTGGCTGGAACGTTCAGAACCCGTGGGCAGCTTTATCAGATCTTTCCACTCAGCGGCGGCACTGGGCAGGTTGCTATCGTCAGGGTAGATGAAGCTAAAGTTTCGGAAGATAACAACGACGAATCCTTGCCTGTTTTCTCCGGCAGCAAAGCCGCTATCGTCTGCCCGGATAATCCAGGACAATTCGTTGATCCGGTTAAAGAGCAAAGTACGATCAGAGTGGCATTAGTGACGACCAACCAGTCCCGAGCGGTAATGGCTTCACTGAACATCAACGCGCTGGCATCGGTTGCCTTTGCCGAAGCGAATCAGGGCGCGAAAAACAGTGATGTTAAAATAACCTTTGAAAATGCGGGCATATTGGATGCGACATATAATGAAATGGGCGATTATTCCAGTATGCGCAGGCAAATGCTGGTCAGTTCGGGTTCCGCGCTGAGCAAAGAGATTAATGCCTTCAGGGATAAAACCGGTGCCGATCTGGTAGTGATGCTGGTGAAAGATACCTCGGGTACGGGGAATGGAACGGTAGATGCCACTAAGGCAAATGCTGCGTCGGTCATCCGATATTCGTCTCTGACGGGCACCTATACGTTTGCTCATGAAATGGGGCACAACATAGGAGCCAGCCACGATCTGTATCAGTATGGGGGAGCGCCAACGCGTGAGCCCTGTTACCGGCATGGATTTAAATATGAAGTGGCAGCGAGTCAGCCTAAGTGGCGTACTATTATGTCCTATAATTGTCAGACCGGGAGCTGTCCGCGCCTGAATTATTTCTCTAATCCGCGCATCACCTACAATGGTGTTCCCATGGGAAGTGCCAAATACGAGGATAATGCCCGTCGGCTAAATGAACGCCGCGAAGCAGCTGCAAACTTTTATACCACATCTCCGGATCCCGTTCCCAATCCGTCAGGTAACTGTCCGGGCTACACAGAGTGGGAGAGTAAAAAACTCTATAGTAGTTATGGCGAAAAGGTTTCATATAAAGAGAAGATTTACAGGCAGAACTTTTACTCGGTGGATATGCCGCCGGATATTAACTCTGCGCCGTACGGCAAGCCATGGGTTTATCTCTCTGACTGTCAGTGAAATTAATGATACCGAAGGGTCAAATGCTGAGCAAATGAACAAATGAACAAATGAACAAATGAGCAAATGAGCAAATGAGCAAATGAGCAAATGAGCAAATGAGCAAATGAGCAAATGAGCAAATGCAGAAAAGCAAAAAGGCGCCTTTAGGGCGCCTTTTTACATTGGTGGGTCGTGCAGGATTCGAACCTGCGACCAATTGATTAAAAGTCAACTGCTCTACCAACTGAGCTAACGACCCGAAGTGGTGGGTGATGACGGGCTCGAACCGCCGACCCCCTCCGTGTAAAGGAGATGCTCTACCAACTGAGCTAATCACCCACTTCGGTACTTCATAACAACCTGTTCAGAAATGGTGGGTGATGACGGGCTCGAACCGCCGACCCCCTCCGTGTAAAGGAGATGCTCTACCAACTGAGCTAATCACCCATTTCTGTACACGTCTGGTACTGCCTACACTGCGGAGCCACCGGTTTAGAGTGGTGGGTGATGACGGGCTCGAACCGCCGACCCCCTCCGTGTAAAGGAGATGCTCTACCAACTGAGCTAATCACCCCCGCTGTGTGGAGTCGCATTATAGGGATCGCGGGAAATGAGTCAACGGTTTTTGAAACGAAAATCACTGTTCGTCTTAAATTTAAACAAGATGTTGGGCTTTTATGCAAAAACGCCCGTCTGCCGGGGGGGATTACCGCTAACCCTGGCAGTAAGCGGGGGAATGGCGTTGAGGATTCGCTTGCAGATGGTAGAATGTTGCCCACTCTCTTTTGGTCTTTATCAGACCTCCTCCGGCAATGGCCGAATCTGATAGCGTAATAAGGCAGCTGTTAATGAAAATCAAAACCCGCTTCGCTCCCAGCCCCACGGGCTACCTGCACGTTGGCGGCGCGCGCACCGCGCTATACTCGTGGCTGTTTGCCCGTAATCAGGGCGGCGAGTTCGTGTTGCGTATTGAAGATACCGATCTGGAACGTTCTACCCAACAGGCTATTGATGCCATTATGGACGGAATGAACTGGCTGGGTCTGGACTGGGATGAAGGCCCGTACTATCAGACCAAACGTTTTGATCGCTACAACACGGTCATTGACCAGATGCTGGAAGCAGGCACGGCCTATAAATGCTACTGCTCCAAAGAGCGCCTTGAGACGCTGCGTGAAACGCAAATGGCTAATAATGAGAAGCCGCGCTATGACGGTCGCTGCCTTGACAGCCATGAGCATCATGCTGATGATGAACCCTGCGTGGTGCGTTTCCGTAACCCTCAGGAAGGTTCGGTTATTTTCGACGATCAGATCCGTGGGCCGATTGAATTCAGTAACCAGGAGCTGGACGACCTGATCATTCGTCGTACCGATGGTGCGCCGACCTACAACTTCTGCGTGGTGATCGACGACTGGGATATGGAAATTACCCATGTTATCCGCGGTGAGGATCACATCAACAATACGCCCCGTCAGATTAATATCCTGAAGGCAATTGGTGCTCAGGTACCGGTCTACGCGCACGTATCCATGATCCTCGGCGACGACGGTAAAAAGCTCTCCAAGCGCCACGGTGCGGTAGGGGTGATGCAGTATCGCGACGATGGTTATCTGCCGGAAGCGTTGCTGAACTATCTTGTCCGTCTGGGCTGGTCGCATGGCGATCAGGAAATTTTCAGCATCGACGAGATGAAGCAGCTGTTTGGTCTGGACGCGGTAAGTAAATCAGCCAGCGCGTTTAACACTGAAAAGTTACAGTGGCTGAATCATCACTACATCAATTCGCTGGCACCGGAATATGTGGCGACGCACCTGCAATGGCATATCGAGCAGGAGAAGATAGATACGCGCACCGGTCCTGAACTGGCCCAACTGGTGAAGCTGCTGGGTGAGCGCTGTAAGACGCTGAAAGAGATGGCTGCATCCTGCCGCTACTTTTATGAGGACTTTGACGCCTTTGATCCTGACGCCGCGAAGAAACATCTGCGTCCAGTGGCACGCCAGCCACTGGAAGTCGTGCGTGACAAGCTTAGCGCGTTGAGCGACTGGACGGCTGAAAGCGTACATCAGGCTATTCAGGCTACCGCTGACGACCTTGCAGTGGGCATGGGCAAAGTGGGCATGCCTTTACGTGTCGCAGTAACCGGCGCGGGTCAGTCTCCGGCACTTGATGTCACGGTCCATGCTATCGGCAAGTCGCGCTGCGTCGCTCGCATTAATCAGGCCCTCCGCTGGATTGAGGCGCGCGAAGCTCAGCAGTCAGTCTGATAAAATCGTGCAGCGAAAAGCCGTTTACCTGACACCAGGTGAACGGCTTTTTTCTAGCCAGCGCCAAATGGACCCGTCATCCTTAGCGCTGAGATACGTCAGGGTAATGCAGCCCGGCAGGCAGCTTTTCATCTGGCAGTGATGTAACTGATTGCGGTGTGATGAAAGCAGGCGCTGCCGGTTTCCAGGGGCCACAATCGTATTAACCCATGTTAGCTCCCGGAACAACCGGACGAAGGGTCATCTCCCGCCCGGCGAACCTCTTTTATTGATCGTTACCGCGAATACTTAGCCGATTCAATAATCCCTGTATGCCTTCGCGTAATAACAGTGAGTAAAGCTGATCCTGTTCTTCGGCATTCATCTGCTGGAGTGACGTCATTAGCAGGGCAGGAAGGGAATTATGGGTTACGCGATAGGTAGCGGTGGGCTCAGCGGCGTGACGCGTAGATTTGAGGAAGTTTTTAACCCGCTCATCAATAAATATCATCCGTGCTTTACCGCCCTGAACGCCGGGTTTAGGCGCGGTTGTCCATTGCTCTTTCTTAACCCATTTGTTGATGGTCTGACGACTGAAACCCGTTTCCTGCGCCAGTTCTTCTGGCGTTAACCATTCCTTTTTCATTGTGCAATCCCTTTTGCGAGTTATGTAACACGATCATATTACAGCAAAATGTTCCCAGAACAACTAACAGGAAGCCTTAAAAGGGGCAGAAAATTTGGCAGGCAGATCGGGAGAACAATAACCCCCGGTCCTGAAGACAGGGGGCATTGATATTAGCGGGGGACTACGGCATTCAGCTGTGAACGGTAAGCCATAAAATAGGCCAGACCAACAAAGACGGCACCGCCGACGGTGTTACCCAGAAAAACAGCTGTAAAATTAGGCAGGTAGGCTGCCCAGCTTAATTGACCGGCGAAAATAGCGGCCGGGACGATAAACATATTGGCGACGACGTGCTGGAAGCCGATGGCAACGAAGGCCATAACCGGGAACCACATACCAAAAATTTTGCCTACCACGTCTTTACTGGCAAAGGCCAGCCACGTCGCCAGGCACACCAGCCAGTTACAGCCAATACCTGAGATAAAAGCGTGGGTGAAATCGGCATTCACCTTAGCCGTGGCGATGGCAACGGTTTTTTTCAGGTAGTCACCTTCGGTCATGCCCAAAATATGGCCAAAGAACCAGGCGACGGCCAGGCTGCCGACAAAGTTCGCCAGGGTGACCCAGAACCAGTTACGCAGCAGGCTTAAGCCACTTATCTGGCGGGCAAACCAGGCGATGGGCAGGGTCATCATATTACCGGTCAGAAGCTCCCCTCCCGCCAGAATAGTCAGAATGATGCCGACCGGGAATACGGCGGCCCCTAACAGTCCACTGAACGAACCCCAGTCAGCAGGAAGGGAGTTGATAACGTGAATATCCAGCAGAAATCCAACGGCAATAAATGCACCGGCCATAAAACCGAGGATAATCAGCGTGGCGACGGAATACTGGCTTTTGGCAACGCCCGACTGAATGGCGAACGCCGCAATTTCTTTAGGTGAATAGGAGGACATAGTAGCTCTAAGTTTCTGGTGTGATAATGAAAATGGCCAAAGGCATCGCGTCAGGAAAATGCGCCTGAACCTTGCTGTGTGCGGGCTGGCCGTCAAAAACGACGCAGTTTTACACGCGCTCTTAACAAAAACAAGGCCGATTAGAGCTGTTTTTAACGCCTTGTTTACATGATTGCGGCGGCCAAAAGAGGGGTGTAGTCATATTGTGGCTTAATTTGCTTCGGCGCGGCATTTTATGCATCCCAACATGCAGGCCTGAGCGCGTTTATGCTGCCGGGTCTGAGAGAGAGGCTGCCAAAAAAAACGCATAATGGCGGCTTTTTCAGCGATTGACCGCAGATCGGTAATTTGCCGTTGACACCGCAGACGCTGTTTCATATTATCCCCGCCGTCAAGACGACAAGGTTTTTCGGTACGGGGCTATAGCTCAGCTGGGAGAGCGCTTGCATGGCATGCAAGAGGTCAGCGGTTCGATCCCGCTTAGCTCCACCAAATCTTCACCAGCAGATTTGGACTGAAAAGCAGTTTCTTTGTTGTGGGGGTATAGCTCAGCTGGGAGAGCGCTTGCATGGCATGCAAGAGGTCAGCGGTTCGATCCCGCTTATCTCCACCAATCATCTCTTGACATCGAATTCCTTCGTTCCCAAAAAACACATTTCTGCTCCCGCTATGATGGCCACCAGCTCTGTCGAGTGGGTTCGCCAGATTTTCAACGCTCAAATCAATTATAATTCAACAGTAAGTCCGCGAAATCACGCCGGGTCATACCGCTCACGTTGTTGTGTCTAATAAAATGGCGTTGTTTCTCATTGTACTTTCCCTGACCGGTTTTTCTGGCAGCCCCTCCTTATTCTGTCTTTGTCGGTATTCCTTTAAACCTTGTCCTTCTGTTAATAAAGATTTATTGCGTTGACAGAGGAGAACGAACGTTCTACATTCGCATCATGAAAACAAAAAACCTGGATACGCGCGAAAAAATTCTCATTACTGCCGGGAGACTGATTTATGAGCAAGGTATTCAGGCTACCAGCATGGACCTTTTAGTAAAATCCTCCGGTGTGTCCAGAAAAAGTATTTATCACTACTTTGCGAATAAAGATGAGATAACCGCTGCGGTATTAGCGGCACGCGATCTGCGATGGATGGCATGGTTTTGCAGTGAGACAGAAAAAGAGACTCACCCGCGCGCGCGCATTCTGGAAATGTTTGATGTACTCAACGGGTGGTTTACATCGCCTGATTTTCACGGCTGTGCGTTTATCAACACGGCAGGCGAGGTGGGTAACCCCGCCGATCCGGTGCGTTTGATAAGTCAGTCACACAAGAAGAAATTACTCAATTATGCGCTTTTACTGTGTGAACGGGCAGAGTGCGCACAGCCGGAAGCCCTGGCCAGACAGCTGCTAATCCTGATAGATGGGGCCATTACCGTGGCAAAAGTGATGGGCGATCCCGAAGCCGCTGCGAGTGCCAAAACGATTGCCATAACGTTGCTGGAGAGGGCCTGTTCTGCGCCAGCCTGATGCCGCTTGATCAAATGATCTGACTGTATTTTAAACCAGGGAGTTGCTATGTCCGATCGTCAGACCCCACGCCCACCACTTCCCCCTTTTACGCGCGAATCAGCCATTGAGAAGGTTCGTCTGGCCGAGGATGGCTGGAACAGCCGCGATCCAGAAAAAGTCTCGCTGGCTTACTCCGTCGATACCCGGTGGCGAAATCGCGCCGAATTCGTCGAGAGCCGCGATGAGTGTAAAGCCTTTCTTGAACGGAAATGGCGTAAAGAGCTGGACTATCGCCTTATAAAAGAGCTGTGGGCCTTTGCCGATAATCGCATTGCCGTTCGTTACGCCTATGAGTGGCATGACGATTCAGGAAACTGGTTTCGCTCCTATGGCAACGAAAACTGGGAGTTTGACGAAGATGGCCTGATGACCCGACGCTTTGCCTGTATTAATGATATGCCGATCGAAGCGTCAGACCGCAAATTCCACTGGCCGGCAGGGCGCCGCCCGGATGACCATCCCGGTCTGTCAGATCTGGGTCTTTGATTCAGCCTGCGCTTTGCCAAACGGGACCTGATGAAATGGGCGTTGGGACAGGATAATGTCATCAAATCAGAATGTGAGTATCTGTCCCAACCCGTACTATTTTTCAGTGGTAACCCACGCCCATACAGCCACGAATACAGGAACAATCAGACACCCCAAACCGACACCGCGATACAGCAGCGCCCCACCTGTACAGCCTGCCGCAAAGCCCAGCAGGTTTTTTCCTGTCGGCTTCATTCTATTTTTAATAACGCCTCGTTTCTCAACTCCGGCCTGGCTAATTAACTCAAAGAAATCAACGGCAATCTGTGTAACGTTACCGGTCATCAGCGTAGTGGGTGGCATGCCTTTCATATGCAGGCGCGAGACCGTATTTTGTATCGCCATTGCCGAGACAGCCGTCATTCCCGTTAAAATGGCCAGGGGGCTATCGCCATCCCTGAATGGACCCAGCGATATGGCAAGCACGCAGAATAGCGCTAATAACAATGTGTGGGCGGCTAACAGCGGGCGTAGCGGGGGAATGCCCTTTTGCTGTAGCGAAGAGGCGCTAAGATGGGTCAGACCTACCACCAGGGCAAAAAGTGGCAGGGCGATTATCTTGCCAAACGCTCCGGAAGCTCCATGCACAATACTGACGCCCAGGGTAACGAAGTTGCCTGTCACATGCGCCGTAAAGAGTCCCTGTAGTGCAAGGAAACCGACGGTGTCGACATACCCGCCGTTAAAACTTAGCGCCGGAGCCAGTAGGCGGTGAAATGATTGCATGAATATTCCTGTATGGAGTTGGCTATATGCCCTGTCGGAGAGTGACAAAGCTCGCCATCAGTTCTGTTGGCTGTCATTATTGCAGAAGCAATAAGAGATAATTCTGCCAAACCGACAGAAGAGTTTGAGGTGAGGACAATGTCAGAGCAATTGCCGCTGCGCGGGGAATATGTGATTCATGAAAAGGGTGCGCGGATGGCCCGCCATCACCATCCCACCGTGCAACTGACCCTGGTTATTAAGGGGACGCTATCGGTTCAAACCGAAGAAGGATTGCGGCTGGTTCCCCCCGGGCGGGCGGTCTGGATAACCTGCGGCTTACCACACAGTATTTATTACAGTGAATCGTCTGAAATCATTAACTGCTTTATCCAGGCGGATCATGCCAATGGTGTGGAGGCCCGGTGCCGTACCTTTACCACCACGCCGCTGTTAAAAGCGCTCCTGGAGGAGGTGGTGAAGTTTTCCCGACCGGAGCGGGATAACGGCGATGCCAGAATGATCCTGTCGTTGATTATTCACCAGCTCAATTTGGTGATAAAGCGCCTGGATTTATTTATCTCTTACGGGCATGACCGTCGGTTAAGGATGGCAGTCGATCTCACGCGTCATTCTCCAGGGCAAAACTATTCTCTTAAACAATTAGCTGACAGGGCAGGCTGTAGCGAAAGAACCCTTTCCCGGCTATTTATCAGGGAAACGGGAATGAATTATTTGAACTGGCGCAATCGCTACCGGGTCATTTGTGCAGTAGAACGGTTATCCCGCGGATTTAGCGTAACCCAGGTGGCGTTGGATCTCGGATACCAGGGAGGCAACAATTTCTCCACGATGTTTTCCCGGGTGATGGGCATGTCGCCCAGGCAATATATGGCATCGATACAAAGCTGACTGAACACGCCTGTCTCTGGTGTTCAGGGCCCGATGGGCCCTTATCCCGCGACGCTGTCTGATGAACGCTTTACGCCCCGGCGACGCTTTCCGTCAGGACGTGAAAGCCGTGCGTGCCATCGCGATCCAGCTGGGCAATGAGACCAAACTCCCAGTCGAGGTAAGCCTGCATCGCTTCGGGGGCGTTGTCGGTGCCCTCATAGGGGCGGCGATAGCGATCGTCGCGCGGCTGGAGTAGCCTTGTCTCTCCCTGTTCCACGGGCAACCCTGCGGCTTTCCAGGCCGTGTTACCGCCCTTCAGCACCACCACCGGCCTGCCGGTCAGCCCGGAGATCTGCTGAACCGCAAAGCGCGCCAGCATGCTGCTGCCGCAGGTCACCACATAGCGTTGCGCAGCCGGTATCGCCTCTTTCCCTTTCTGGGTCAGCAGCGTCCGCTGTAGCCAGGCGGCACCGGGTATATGGCCGTTAACGTAGTTAGCGCTGGTGGTGAAGTCCAGCAGCTGGATGCCTCCCTGATCCAGCCACGTTGCCAGTACGGCAGGCTCAACCTCCTCCTGAGGGGGCAGGGCAGGGATAGTAGGCGACCAGGCCCCGGTGGCACTGAAATCGGCGGCGGTAAGCCCGTCCACTACCGCCACATCCCAGCCCATCTGCGCCAGCCAGGAAGCGCTCATATTGGCCCGTACGCCATCATCATCAACCAGTATCACCTGCGCCCCTCTGACGCTGGCGTAGTGATCGGTTTCCTGAACCAGCTGGCCGCCCGGCACGTGACGCGCGCCCGGCAGATGCCCCGCGGCGTACTCCTCTGCGTCACGCACGTCGAAAAGATAGCGCGTACGTGTTTCCTGCCACTGGCTGAGCTGCGTGCCTGACAAACGCTTAACGCCGACGCTATCGGCGACTTTTCGCGCGCCCTTTGCAGCCTGAATTTTTGCATTCTCGCTCACCTTGCCAAAGCGGCGCGTTTGCCCATGATCCAGCTTCAATCCGGCCAGCGTCCAGCCGATAGTGCCGTTACGCAGTGCATAAACAGGATTATCAATCCCGGCATTAATCAGGGACTGCGTACCGATAATACTGCGGGTGCGTCCCGCACAGTTAACGACGATGGTTGTTTCCGCCGAGGGAGCCAGATCCCGTACGCGCAATACCAGCTCAGCACCCGGTACGCTGATGCCGCCGGGAATACTCATCGTCTGATACTCATCAAAGCGGCGGCTGTCCAGCACCACCACCGGGCTGCCGCTGTGCAGCAGGGCGTTCACCTCTTCCGCAGGCAGAGAGGGCGTGTGACGACGACTTTCGACCAGCTCGCCGAAGGCCTTGCTGGGGGAGTTGACGTCAATAAACAGCTCGCCGCCGCCCGTCTGCCAGCCTGCCAGGTTATTCTCCAGCAGCGCTACATCAGCGTAGCCAAGCGCGGATAAGCGCGCGGCCGCGACGGCCGCCAGTCCTTCACCGCCGTCGTAGATCGTCACCGGCGTTGCCAGCCGGGGCACGCGGTTGAGGATTTCAATCTCCAGCTTCGAAAGGGGGATATTAACCGCAAACAGCGGATGGCCGGTGGCGTAGTACGCCTCTTCGCGCACGTCGATGAGCGCCACCTCCTGGTGCTGAAGGAGGGCGGATCGAATCTCGGCTGCGCGACGAAAATGTAGTGGTGTGTCAGTCATGTGAAAGATCCCATATATTGGGTAAAAAAGCGTTGTTGTAGCCAGAAATAAAGGTTTTTTCACTGCCATCGGGCTGATAGACGGCCCGCTTTACGGCACCAATATTGCCGCCGTAAACGTGAATACTGATCGAAACGCGATCCTGCCCATTGCTGACGCGGTGGATATCCCCCGCTGCGGGCGAGACGGCCTCCACGCTGCCAGGTTCGAGGCGAACCGGCTCGCCGTCGGGCGTCAGGCCCTGAGCCTCCCATCGATACCCCTGAGAAATTTCACTGCCGCGCAGCATGCCAATCAGCCCCCAGACGCGGTGATCGTGTATCGGCGTGCGCTGACCAGGCCCCCAGACGAAGCTCACGATCGAAAAACGCTGTTGCGCATCGGCGTGCAGCAGATATTGCTGATAACGTTCAGGATCCGGCTGGGCGAATTCCGGCCCAAGCCAGTCATCATGGCGGATAAGTTCACCGAGGAGCTGACGACCCTGGTGCAGAATGGTTTCCTCGCTGGGATGGCTATCCAGCAGCGAGGCCAGGCTCCTGACAAAGTCGCGCAGCCGGTGATGTTGAAGAGGCATTATTTGATCCCCTGTTCAGAGGCAACCTGATTGGCGCCCGCGGAAAGGTCGTAGTCAAACGCCTGATGAACGTCGATACGTTTTGGCAGCACGTGATAGTTAAAGAAAAAATCAGCCGACTTTTGCAGGGTATCGGCCACCTGTGGAGTAAAGTTCAGCGGGCGGATTTGCGCGCTGGCAATCCAGCGGGCGGCGATCGCGGGTGGGAAGCCCAGTGATGTTGAGAGGGCGTTGGCAAACGCCTGCGGATGCTGCGCAGCCCAGACCTGTGCTCTGGCAAGGCGGGTCATTAAATCGGCAATGGCTTCCCGCTTAGCCGGATCCCTTAGCGCCTCCTCCCGCGCCAGCGAATAGGAGTAGCCGGAAAGGATCCCTTTGCCGCCGCCCTCCGGCACCCTCACATCTTTATCCACTTCCTCCGCAGAAGAAACATAGGGTTCCCAGGTGGCCCAGGCATCCACGGCGTGGCTGGCAAGCGCCGCCCGGCCATCGACCGGGCCAAGAAAACGCAGCGTCACGTCCGGGAGTTTCAGGCCCGCGCGCTCCAGCAGGCCCAGCAGCAGATAATGGCCCCAGCCTCCGCGGTTTACGGCGATCTGTTTACCTATAAGATCCTTCAGGCTGTGAATACCGCTATCAGGTCGCGTAAGCAGCGCAATACTGTCCGGATTGTTTTGCCAGGCGCCCACCGCCTTCACCGGCGCGCCTGCGGCAAACACGAACAGGAACGGCAGATCGCCGGTGAAGCCAATGTCCAGCGCACCGGCGTTTAACGCTTCCTGCACTGGCGCGCCGGAGTCAAACGAGGTCAGTTTCAGGTCGTAGGGCAGATCCTTCAGCTGGCCCGATTCACGCAGCGAGATAAACCGGTCGCCCTTAACGTCCCCCAGCTTAAGGGTAACTTTCTCCGCCGCGCTGGCACTCAGTGAGAGGGCAGCGGCCAGCCCGAAAACAAGCAGTGAAAATCGCATCAGGCACTCCTTGCTACGCGACGTGCCGCCACTTTTTCCCGCGTAAGCGGGATCAGCTGTTTACCATACTCCCGCGCATCGTTGAGGGGATCAAAGCCGCGGATAAGTACGCTTTCAATGCCCAGGTTGTAATAGTCCAGCAGGGCATCAGACACCTGGTCCGGCGTGCCGACCAGGGCGGTGGAGTTGTAGCCGCCGCTCACCAGTTTGGCAATGCCGGTCCACAGAACCTTGTCCAGCCGCGCCCCTTCATTCGCCGCGGCAAGCAGCCGCTGCGCGCCCACGCTTTGCGGTTTCGGCAGGCCAAAATCGTGACCGGACGCGGTCAGCTTGTTGCGCGCCGTCTCCAGAATATGTTCCGCCTTCTCCCAGGCTTCCTTCTCCGTTGGGGCAATAATGGGACGGAAAGAGATATTGAAGCCGATTTCACGGCCCTGCTTAGCGGCGGCGGCGCGCACGGTGCGCACCGTTTCCGCCGCGCCCGCCAGCGGCTCGCCCCAGAGAGCGAACACATCGGCATGACGCGCGGCAACCGCAATTGCCTCGGGCGAGGAGCCACCGAAATAGACCGGAAGGTGCGCCTGCACCGGCTTGATGGCGGAAAACGCCTGTTCAGTCAGGAAATACTCTCCCTGATGATCCCAGGGATGATCGGCTTCCAGGCCCTGTCGCAGTACGCTGAGGAAGTCATCGGTGCGCGCGTAGCGCTGCGTCTTGTTGAGAAAGTCGCCGTCGCGACGCTGCTCCGCGTCGCTGCCCCCGCTGATGATATGCACGGCCAGTCGGCCATCGGTTAGCTGGTCCAGCGTGGCCAGCTTGCGGGCGGCCAGCGTCGGGGAGACGAAGCCGGGCCGATGCGCCAGTAAAAATTTGATGCGCGACGTATTCGCCGCCGCATGGGCGGTAACCAGAAAGCCATCAGGCTGATCTGACCAGTAACCGACCAGCACGCGGTCAAAGCCTGCCTGCTCATGGGCCTGGGCGAAGTCTGCAATATACTGTTTATTAAAAAGCGGGCCGCTGGGGGCGATGATTTCTGACGCCAGCCGGTGGCCGATCATACCAAGGAACTGAATGCCCATGACGTTTTCTCCTGGAGGAAGGCCGGCAAATTACCGACAGAGAAAAAACCCTAAGCTGAAATCTAATATGTGTGAAATTCATAATTGTACGTAGCTAATATAAAAACTAACTAATGTCGGTCCTCGTCCGGGTGATACCCTTTCGCCAGTTCAGTAGCAAATACCGCCACCGCCGCCTGTTGATTTGCGGGAAGGGAAGGGTGCACGAGCCAGAGTTGGCTAATGGGAGCAAAGTCTGCCAGCGGCACGCTGCGCACCCGATGCTGAGGGGAACTGTGCTTCACCAGTATCTCCGGCATAATACCCAGCCCGCGTCCTGCGGCAATCAGCGCCAGCTGCATCGCCACGCCCTGAACTTCGACATTCAGCGTCAGGGGAAGCCCGCGATCGGCCAGCGCTCGCGCAAGGGTCGCGCGAAAGCCGCAGCCGTCAGGGTTGAGGATCCACCCCTTCTTATAGCAGGCCGCCAGCGTGGCAGGCAGTGGCTCGCCGTCGTCGGCGGTGACGACCGCCAGCGGCACGTCTCCCAGCGCCGTCGATTTGAGGGCGTCATTGAAAATTTTATCGGCAGGGGCCAGCAGCAGCGCCGCATCCAGCGCGGCCTGATCGAGGGATCCCAGCAGCCGATCGCCCCAGCCGCTGTTTAGCCGCAGCTGGAGGTGGGGATAGCGAGACTGCATCAGCGCCAGCGCGGGCAGCAGCGTGGTATCGGAAAGAGTGTGAGGCAGGCCGAAGCGCAGCACGCCGCTGGGTGGCGCGTCTGTCGCCACCAGCTGATTGAGTTCATTCACCTGACCGGCAATACGCTGGCACTGCTGATAAACCTGCCAGCCCAGGGATGTGGGTTTCAGGGGCCTGGTCTGTCTGTCGAGCAGTTGAACGCCAAGCGACTCTTCAAAATTTTGCACGCGGCGGGTCACCGCGGGCTGCGTCAGACCCAGTTTTTCAGCCGTCTGCTGGGTCGACTGTAGCTGAACAAGGGTGACAAAGGCTTGCAGATCGTCGAGTTTCATTTTCCATTTTCCACCGGCAAAGAGGCTCAGCATAAGCAGCGCGCCCGCAAACAGATATGTCAATTTTGCATATTGAATGCGCGTATAATGCATTTAGAGAATAAAAAAGCCGGTGGTAGTCTCAGTTTTTTACTCATATTGAGACATCAGATGAAAGCATTCACCCTGAATACCCTCGGCCTGATCGCGGCGTTACTGTCCACGCCAGCGCTGGCGGCCAATACGCTGGCCGTCGGCGATCAGCGCGGCAACGCCCGCGCCATCCTCGAGGCCGCCGGAGAGCTAAAAAATACCCCCTATACCCTGGAGTGGCATGAATTTGCTAACGCAGCACCGCTGCTGGAGGCGATGCGTGCCGGCTCCATTGACGCAGGTTCGGTCGGCGATGCGCCGCTAACCTTTGCCGTGGCCGCCGGACTGGATGCGAAGGGGATTCTGGCCACGCGCTATGCCGGCAATGCGCTGATTGTCAAAAAGGGCAGTGCGGTCCATCGGGTGGAGGATCTGCGCGGAAAGCGCATTGCGACGGTGAAAGGGTCATCTGGCCATAACCTGGCTCTACAGGCACTGAAGCGTGCGGGTGTCGATCCGGCCAGCGTCTCATTTGTCTTTACCACGCCAGCCGAAGCGACGCTGGTGCTGGATCAGGGTGGAGTGGATGCGGTGTCGACCTGGGAACCCTACGTCTCTTTCGCCACGTCCCAGTCCGGCGCGCAGATTATTGCCGACGGCCGTGACTACCCGGCGATCAACTACCTGATAGCCAGCAACAGCGCCATCGCCAGCAAACGGGCCGAGCTGGTTGATTTCAGCCAGCGCCTGACGCGCGCCCGCGCGTGGGGTGAGCAGCATCCCGAGGCATATGCGGCGTCAATCAGTAAGCTGCTGCGTATTCCGCAGGCGGTGGCGCTGCTGAAGGTGAAGCGGGAGGTGAATAGCATTGATGATAACAATCAGGAGGTGCTTAACGTGCAGCAGAATACCGCTGACCTGTACGTGAAGAATGGCCTGATCCCCAAACCGCTCAGCGCCGCAGCCTTCGTCGATCTCAGCCTGTCGCAGAGGAAGTAATATGCATCTTGCACTCTATCTTAGCGATACCGGGCTGCATGCAGGCGGCTGGCGCCATCCCGGGGCGCAAAACCCGGACCCGATGCAGCTCAGCACCTGGCTGACGCTGGTTAAAAAAGCCGAGGAGGCGAAGTTTGATTTTGCTTTCGTGGCCGATAAGCTGTCGATTGACGACATCTACGGCGGCGATATCGCCACCACCGTGCAGTATCGTCCCGGCTATGCCCGCCCGGAACCGATGGCGCTGCTTACCGCGCTTGGCCTGTTTACCGATCGCATCGGGCTGGGCGGCACGCTCTCCACCACCTACGGTGAACCCTTTCACGCCGCCCGCACGCTGGCGACCCTCGATCACTTTAGCGCCGGGCGCATGGCGTGGAATGCCGTTACCTCCACTAACGACGGTGAGGCGCGTAACTTCAGCCGAACGCAGCATATGGGGCACAACGCGCGCTATCAGCGTGCCGGGGAATTTATTGATGCAGTACACCGACTGCTGGCGAGCTGGCAACCCGATGCGCGGGTGGCTGATAAAGCCTCAGGGGTCTGGGTTGATCCGCAAAAGGTCAGCTACACCCATTTCCACGGCGAGCATTTCCAGATCCAGGGGCCGCTGACGGTGGCAGCCTCTCCGCAGGGAAGGCCGGTGCAGATTCTGGCCGGGGTCTCACAGGATTTCCGCGATGTGGCCACCCGCGTGGGCGAAGTTATTTTTACCGTGCAGCCGGAACGGGCGCGGGCGCAGCAGTTTTACCAGCAGTTTAAAGCGGAGATGCTTGCGCAGGGCCGCCAGCCGGAAGCCTGTAAAATCCTGCCCGGCGTGATGCCGATAGTGGGCGCAACGCGCCGGGAAGCGGAGGAAAAGCGGCGTCTGCTGGATGAGCTGGTCAACCCGCTGGCCGGGCTAAGCTTTATGTCCGCCAGCATGAATTACGATTTGTCACAGCACGATCCTGATGCGCTTTTCCCGGATATTTTTCCGCATATTAGCGGCAGTAAAGGGCGCTTTGAGTATGTTATCGCTCAGGCGCGCCGCGAGGGGAAAACCCTGGCGCAGGTCGCTAAAACTTATGCGGCGAGCGCGTCGTTCCCGGTGATGGTCGGCACCGCGGCAGAGATAGCCACTGAAATGACGCTCTGGGTGGACAGCGGAGCCTGCGACGGTTTTGTACTGATGCCCGCCGATATGCCCGCATCGCTCAATGATTTTGCGGACTACGTTGTGCCGGAGCTGCAACAGCGGGGGGCTTTTCGTCAGGATTACGCGGGGAGGACGCTGCGTGACCATCTCGACCTGCCGCTGCAATAAAAAAGGCGACCCGACAGGGTCGCCTTGATAACCGACTGGGCAGGGGACAGTTTAGCCCAGCACCAGCCCGGCAATGGAGGCGGACAGTATGCTCACCAGCGTTGAGCCGTACAGCAGCTTCAGACCAAAGCGGGAAACCACATTACCCTGTTGCTCGTTCAGGCCCTTAATCGCACCGGCCACGATGCCGATAGACGAGAAGTTGGCGAACGATACAAGGAACACGGAAAGGATGCCCACGCCGCGCGGCGAAAGGGTACCGGCCACTTTTTGCAGGTCCATCATGGCCACGAATTCGTTCGAAACCAGCTTGGTGGCCATAATGCTGCCAACCTGCAGGGCTTCTCCCGCAGGCACGCCCATCACCCAGGCAAACGGATAGAACACATAGCCCAGCACGCCCTGGAAGCTGATTCCAAATATGGTGTCAAACAGTGCGTTAATGGCGGAGATCAGCGCAATAAAGCCAATCAGCATCGCCGCTACTATCACGGCCACCTTGAAACCGGCCAGGATATATTCGCCCAGCATTTCAAAGAAGCTTTGCCCTTTATGCAGATCGTTCAGCTTAAGGTCTTCTTCACTCTCGACGCGATAGGGATTAATCAGCGAGAGTACGATAAAGGTGCTGAACATATTCAGGATCAGCGCCGCCACCACGTACTTCGGCTGGAGCATCGTCATATAGGCACCGACGATAGACATTGATACGGTCGACATCGCGGTAGCCGCCATGGTGTACATGCGGCGCTGCGACATTTTTCCAAGGATATCTTTGTAGGCGATAAAGTTTTCTGACTGTCCCAAAATCAGCGAGCTTACCGCGTTGAAAGACTCCAGCTTACCCATGCCGTTTACTTTCGACAGTACGGTGCCAATCGCGCGGATAACAACCGGTAGAATGCGGAAATGCTGCAAAATGCCGATCAGCGCGGAGATAAAGACGATCGGGCAGAGCACGTTAAGCCAGAAGAAGGCCAGCCCTTTATCGCTCATGTTGCCGAAAACAAAGCTGGTTCCCTGTGCAGCATAGGAGAGCAGCTTGTCGAAAAACCCGGCAAAGCCCTGCACGAACCCGAGGCCGACTTCTGAGTTGAGGAAGAACCACGCCAGCAGCACCTCAATAACCAGAAGCTGGATAACAAAACGTATACGAATGTTCTTGCGATCGCTACTCACCAGCAGGGCCAGTAGCGTGACGACACCCAGTGCTAAAGCAAAATGCAGAATGCGGGACATGTATGCTCCAAATTTGAAGGCTGTTATATTTCGCTGCACATTCTATGTAACGGGACATGGAAAAACGAGAGCTAATCCACAATATAACAATTACCTATCGCCTCTCTGTTGAGAACTCTCTTCGCGATCACATCCTGACGCTGTTGAGGGTCTGAAGCATAACTGCAGGGAAATGTAGGCGAAGGGTTTTTTTCGAGCAGGGTTGGTGGGTCAGGAGAACGAGGGGCGGATTTGCTCTTTCCGTACATTCCTCAGGGGCAGGGAGCAGGCTGAAGGTAATGTCCCTGTCCTGTCAGTGTACGCTGATGGGACAGGGACAACGATCAGTGGCGGATCTGCGCCAGATCGCCTGCGGTCAGACCAGTCATTTTCATGACGGTGTCGCGGTCAAGGCCGTTCTGCAGCATGGTACGGGCAACTTCGAGTTTGGCTTCATTGCGACCTTCCTGTCTGCCCAGTTGGATACCCTTCTCGATACCCTTCTCGATACCCTTCTCGATACCCTTCTGTTCAAGCTGCTGCGCGATGGTCATCAGTTCGTCCTCATGTTGCGGCACCCGCTGTGCCAGTTCGCGTACAAAGGCCTCTGCGTCTGAAGTTTCGCCTGCCTGTACGAGATAGTTTATCAGTGAAATCAGCTGCTGTCCTGTCATGTGTTCTGCCAGCAGCAGGCTGACCAGATTGTCCAGCAGGTCAGCCAGATCGCGCCGGTGAATATGTTTCTGCAGCAGCGTCAATGCGGCCATACTGCGGTGGCCCATGATCTCATCATCAGGGATGACTGTCACATCGACCACTGGAAAGTCAGCGCTATAGAGCTTTTCGGCCAGCTCAGGATCGTTAAACTCGTCCAGCCAACGTGTTGAATAAGGGTAGGGGCTGCGCCTGCCCGTGTAGAACAGTACCGGGATCACCAGCGGCAGCTTTTTATGCCCGGCGTCCAGATGGCGTTGCATAGCCGCAATTGAGTAACGAAGAAGCCGGAACGCCATATGTCTGTCCGGTGTGGATTGGTGCTCGATGAGTACGTGGATATAACTCTCATCACCGGCTTTGGTTCTCAGGCTGTAGAGCACGTCGCTAAAGTAAGGGCGTAAGCTTTCCTCCACAAAGCTGCCTGACTCCAGCTTGAGGGTACTGAAGTCACAGACAGCCTGCAGTTCTGTGGGCAGATGCAGCTGCATGAAATCCCGTGCGGTATCGGAATGCGTAAGAAACTGTTTAAACACCAGGTCATGTGGGGTCGGGGTACCCTTCGCACTACTTTTAGCTTTCCTGTTAGCCATGCGCTTCTCCATTCCATCTTTTGTAGCCAGGATTATACCGGAACAGTGGCCTGCCATACTGTAGTTTATGGAATTCGACAGAATAGCGGTAAAGCCATGGCGGTTTAGCACAAAAGTGTCTCCATGCTGTCTCCTGTGCCAGGCATTAGTGCATCCATAAACCGGTGCGTTGGTGACAGAGGGAAGGCGAGTCACTGCTCTGTCGAAGGCTACCCTTAATTAAAAGACACCCGACGGCTTGTGAGGTCTTACTCTCTCACCTAGAGTTAAAAGAGTTGCTCATTTGTTAGCAGTGACGTAATTTGCCCTGAGGTATAGCCTTTGCTATGTTTCTTACCGCTGGCTATCACAGCGATAACAACAACCCATCTTCGTACACTTGATAATCATTATCATCTAAAAGACAATGCGATTCTAAGGTGATGAGCAGGGGAAATAACTATGTTGGAAGGCCGCACCGTGGAGCAGATCGCCCGTGGTTCACGTAAAATTAAGTTCGCACTTATGGGTCCGGCCTTTATTGCTGCTATCGGCTATATCGATCCCGGCAACTTCGCCACCAATATTCAGGCGGGTGCCTCCTATGGTTATAAGCTGCTGTGGGTGGTGGTGTGGGCGAATATTATGGCGATGGTTATCCAGCTGATGTCTGCCAAGCTGGGTATCGCCACCGGTAAGAATCTGGCCGAACACATCCGTGACCGCTTTCCCCGTCCTGCCGTCTGGTTTTACTGGGTGCAGGCTGAAATCATTGCGATGGCGACCGACCTGGCAGAATTTATCGGGGCGGCGATCGGCTTCAAGCTGATATTTGGCGTCAGTCTTTTACAGGGCGCCGTCCTGACCGGGGTGGTGACCTTTCTGATCCTGATGCTGCAACGGCGTGGGCAAAAGCCCCTTGAGCTGGTGATCGGCGGCCTGCTGCTGTTTGTGGCGGCAGCCTATGTCATAGAGCTGTTTTTTTCCCAACCTAAAATCGCCGATTTGGTGCGCGGGATGGCCGTTCCTGCTTTGCCTGGCGCGGATGCGGTGCTGCTGGCAGCGGGCGTGCTGGGTGCCACCATTATGCCGCACGTCATCTACCTGCACTCCTCGCTGACTCAAAGTCCGGATGGCGGCACGCGGGCGGAGCGTTATCGCTCGACCAAGCTGGACGTGGCTATCGCCATGACCATTGCTGGATTTGTGAATCTGGCGATGATGGCAACGGCGGCGGCGACCTTTCATTTCAGCGGTCATACCGGGATTGCTGACCTTGAGCAGGCCTGGCTTACGCTCGATCCGCTGCTGGGACGCGCGGCTGCGCTGGTCTTTGGTCTGAGCCTGCTGGCAGCTGGCCTCTCATCGACCGTGGTGGGCACCCTGGCCGGGCAGGTGGTGATGCAGGGTTTTACCCATATCCATATTCCGCTGCTGGTACGCCGGGTCATTACTATGCTGCCCTCTTTCATTGTGATTATGGCCGGTTGGGAGCCTACCCGGATCCTGGTGATGAGTCAGGTTCTGCTGAGTTTTGGTATCGCCCTGGCGCTGGTGCCGCTGCTGGCTTTCACCGGCAATCGCGAACTGATGGGGGATATGGTGAACTCCCGCCTGATGCAGACGGTAGGTAAGGTGATCGTAGCCATAGTGGTCGCGCTGAACTTCTACCTGCTGGTCGCGATGGCGCTTAATCTTTAACGTTAAAGCCGGCGTGTTAATAGCGGGGCTGACGCGGTGTTCAGCCCCTCATGCTTTTAGCCGAGTATGGCGTCGATGCGCGCCAGCTCCTGCTCAGTGAAATCAGGATTCGCGAGCATGCCAATGGCATCGTCGATCTGGCTGGTTTTGCTGGCCCCAATCAGTACGGAGGTGACGCGGTTGCCGCGCAGCACCCATGCCAGCGCCATTTGCGACAGTTTCTGACCGCGCTGCGCCGCCAGCTCATTAAGCTCACGCACTCGGGTCATATTTTCCGGCGTCAGCCGATCGGCGCTGAGGAACTGGCTCCCGCTGGCGATTCGCGAGTCTTCCGGGATGCCGTTCAGGTAGCGATCGGTAAGTATGCCTCCCGCCAGCGGAGAGAAGCCAATGCAGCCGACCCCCTCTTGTTGTAGCACATCCAGCAGACCCTGCTCTGGCGCGCGCTCGAGCATGGAGTATTTCGGCTGGTGGATAAGGCAGGGCGTTCCCAGCTGCTTCAGCAGGCCGATGGCTTCTGCTGCGCGGTCGGCCGGATAATTAGAGAGCGCGATATACAGGGCTTTGCCCTGGCGCACTATGTGGTCCAGCGCCATCATCGTCTCTTCCAGCGGGGTTTCCGGGTCAGGCCGGTGATGATAAAAAATATCGACGTAATCAATACCCATACGCTTAAGGCTCTGGTTAAGGCTGGCGACCAGATATTTCCGCGATCCCCAGTCGCCATAGGGGCCATCCCACATGGTATAGCCCGCCTTGGAGGAGATAATCAGCTCGTCCCGATAGGGGGCAAAGTCTTCCCGCAGCAGGCGGCCAAAATTCTCCTCAGCCGAGCCGGGAGGGGGACCGTAATTATTGGCCAGGTCAAAATGGGTGATACCGTTATCAAAGGCATGTCGTAACAGTTGACGGCTGTTGTCCAGCCGGGTGGCATCGCCAAAATTGTGCCACAGCCCCAGTGAGATGGCCGGGAGCTTAAGTCCGCTTCGTCCGCAGCGGTGATAGACCATTCCGCCGTAACGCTGTGCATCTGCCTGATAAACCATTGAAATTTCCTGTAAGTGTCGGGCCGATTTTACCTAAAGCATAGCAGTGTATACGGTTACACTAAATGGAATAGCGGGGCCGATCGCAACTTGAGGAAAATTCCGAGGCGTAACGCTTTGTTGCCGTTTAGCGCTGGCGTGCATCTTTAACGCAGTGAAAATAATCGGCAATACTCTCTACTACGTTTGCTGTTTACCGGGGAAAACCATGAAAAGCTGCACCGTTGGGAAGTATCTGCTTTCTCGCTTACACCAGTCAGGGATCGATCATCTTTTCGGCGTGCCGGGGGATTACAATCTTCGCTTTCTTGACCAGGTTATCAACAGCCCGGATATCGCCTGGGTAGGCTGCGCCAATGAGTTGAATGCGGCCTACGCGGCGGATGGCTATGCACGCTGCCGGGGAGCAGGTGCCTTGTTGACCACCTTTGGCGTCGGCGAACTTAGCGCCCTCAACGGGGTAGCGGGTAGCTATGCTGAATATCTGCCGGTGGTGCATATCGTCGGTGCCCCCGCCCGGGAGAACAGCCGCAGCGGGCTGCTGCTACACCATACGCTGGGAGACGGCGACTACGATCACTTTCTGCGCATCTCTCAGGAGGTGACGGCCGCGCAGGCGGTGCTAACGCCAGAAAATGCCGCAGCGGAGATCGACTGCCTGTTGCAGATTGCCCTGCACGCGCGTCGACCGGTTTACATTTATCTGGCTACCGACGTGGCGGAGGCCAGCATCGCTGCGCCTGCCGCAGCGCTTTCCAGGCCGCAGCTTGCTGCTCCGCAGGTAGCTGCGGCGTTTTCCCGCGCCGTTGAGCAGCGGTTCGCTGCGGCAAAGAGCGTCGCGCTGCTGGCTGATTTTCTCGCCGACCGGGCAGGGCTGAGGCCCGCGCTGCACCAGTTTCTGACCGAAATACCGATGCCCTTTGCCACCCTGCTGATGGGTAAGAGCGTACTGCCGGAGTCTCTGGATGGCTTTGCCGGAACCTACGCCGGGGCAGCGAGTGCGGGCAAGACGCAGTCGATTATCGAACGGGCTGGAGTGATTATTACCCTGGGCGTGCGCTACACTGACTCCATTACCGCCGGGTTTACCCAGCAAATCGACAGCGCCAAAACCATTGCGATAGACCTTCACGAAAGTCAGATAGGTGAGGAGGCGTTCTCGCCCTTACCCATGGCGCAGGCGCTGGAGATCGTCCATCAGCTCGCGCGGCGTTATACCAGCGGCTGGAATCTGACGCTGCCCACGCCGCCCGCCTTGAGCAACGCGCCCTCCGACAGGCTGACCCAGAGTACGCTCTGGCAGGCCATGCAGGATTTTCTACGGCCCGGTGATATCGTGCTGGCCGATCAGGGGACCGCCGCCTTTGGTGCAGCGGTGCTGCGGCTCCCTGAGGAAGTGACCTTTATCTGCCAGCCGCTGTGGGGATCGATTGGTTACACGCTTCCCGCTGCCTATGGTGCGCAGATTGCCGCCCCTGAACGCAGGGTCGTGCTGCTTATCGGTGACGGTGCCGCACAGTTAACGATACAGGAGCTGGGCTCGATGCTGCGTGATGGGCTGAAACCGGTGATCTTTGTGCTGAATAACAGTGGATATACCGTGGAGCGGGCTATCCATGGCGAGCATCAGCGCTACAATGATATTGCTGAGTGGAACTGGACCCAGCTTCCCGGCGGTCTTAGCGTGCGCAACGAAGCCCAGAGCTGGCGGATAACGGAAACGGCGCAGCTGGTTGAGGTTATGCGGGTTATCGCGCAAACTTCCCGATTGTCGCTGGTTGAAGTGGTACTGCCGCAGATGGATATCCCCCCTTTGTTACAGTCGGTCAGCGCATCCATGAGCCAGCGTAACGGCGGTTAAAGACGTAATTAGGATTGATGCCCGTGGGCAAGTGGCGTGCAGGCAGGTAAGGTAGGCGGCGGCAGCGCTTTTTACGCTCTCCATTGTGTGGAGGGCGTTGTTGTTTCAGCGGGGGAAATTTATAGTGTGTTTAAATGACGTAAGCGGAGCAAAACAATAATGACTAAGTATGCTTTGGTAGGTGATGTCGGCGGCACTAACGCCCGCCTGGCACTGTGTGAAGTTGAGAACGGTGCCCTGTCACAAGCCAAAACGTTCTCCACAGCAGATTTTGCAAGCCTGGAAGCGGTGATCCGCGCTTATCTTGACGAGCAGCAGCAGGACATAACCGATGGCTGTATCGCTATCGCCTGCCCGATCACGGAAGACTGGGTTGAGATGACCAACCACGACTGGGCATTTTCCAGCAGCAAAATGAAGGCTAATCTTGGCTTTGAGCATCTGGAAATTATCAATGACTTCACCGCCGTGTCGATGGCCATTCCGATGCTCTCGGAAGAGGACGTTATGCAGTTCGGCGGGACCGAACCGGTGAAGGACAAGCCGATTGCCGTCTACGGTGCGGGAACCGGGTTGGGCGTGGCGCATCTGGTGCACGTTGACCAGCGCTGGGTCAGCCTGCCGGGCGAGGGCGGCCACGTCGATTTCGCTGCCAATAGCGAAGAGGAAGACCTGATCCTTGAAGTACTGCGCGCCGAGCTGGGCCACGTCTCTGCCGAGCGCGTGCTGTCGGGCGCGGGCCTGGTTAACCTCTATCGGGCGATTGTCAAATCCGACGGGCGGGAGCCGGATAACCTGAAGCCGAAGGACGTTTCATCCCGTGCGCTGGACGATAGCTGCACCGACTGCCGTCGCGCGCTGGCGATGTTCTGTGTGATCATGGGCCGCTTTGGCGGTAACCTGGCGCTAAATCTGGGTACCTTTGGCGGCGTCTATATTGCCGGTGGCATTGTGCCGCGCTTCCTCTCCTTTTTCAAAGCGTCCGGCTTCCGCGCGGCGTTTGAGGATAAAGGGCGCTTTAAGGATTACGTGCAGAATATCCCCGTTTACCTTATCACTCACGACCAGCCGGGCCTGCTGGGTGCCGGGGCTCACCTGCGTCAGGTGTTGGGCAGCATTCTGTAAATGCGCCACCCTCAAGGGCCACAGCGGCCCTGGGGGCATTCCCCCTGACAGGCGACAGCGGCATGGGCCGCTGGAGCTGTCACTTATCCTTAACAGCGGTCTCAGACATCCACGAATATCTTTAGCCCACTGCCCGGCTGGCATCCGCGCTTATCTTTAGTCAACTGCGCTGTTGGCATCCATGCTTCTCTTAAACTCCTGCATTAGCTGGCATCCTCGCTTCCCGTTTACAGCCCCATTAACTGACGGAACGCTTTCACCTTGCTGCGGCTGACCGGCACCTGGAAGTCCCGATCGCGCAGTTTGAGCATATAGGTGTTATTAAACCAGGGTTCGATTTCGCGAATTTTGCTCAGGTTTATGCACCAGGAGCGATGGCAGCGAAAGAAGGCATCTTCGGGCAGGCGGTTGCAAAACTCTGAGATATTCATCGACATCACATACTCTTCACGCCGGGTATAAACAAACGTTAACTTCTCGTGCGCTTCGACATAGTAGATATCGTTAATATCGGTCACGATAATGCGCTCATCCTTCAGCAGATTTACCGTGCGGGGCTGGGGACGTATGGCCCCGGGCGCGGTGTGCAGTTTCGCCTGCTGCAGCGTGTTCTCCACCTTATGCAGCATAGTGACAATACGCATCTCATGGTAGGGCTTAAGGATGTAGTCAAATGCCTCCAGCTCAAAGGCTTCCACCGCATGCTCTTTACAGGCGGTGATAAAGACAATGAGCGGCCTGACGGCGAATTTACTGATATTCTGCGCCAGCAGTACGCCGTCCAGCGAGGGGATATTAATATCCAGAAAAATGACATCCGTCTGGTGGGTTTGCAGATACTTCAGGACATCCAGTCCGTCATCGAAGGTTGCCTCGATGGTCAGCTGGCTATGCTGCTCAATCATCCAGCTCAGCTCCTGCTGCGCCAGAAATTCATCTTCGACTATAATCGCTTTCACAGGCTTATTTCCGCTTGATACGACCTCAGGCCGTCAGTGACATACGCTGTTTTTCCGGCAGGATCGCCCCGTTTTTACTGATGTAAAAGGCAATTTCCGTGCCCGGCATCAGCCGGTGTATATGCAGCCCTTCACCGTACAGCAGTTTGACCCGGTGATGGACGTTAAGCAGACCAATCTTGTTGCCGGGCATTTCGTTTTTTTCGACTCTGGCGACCACCTCCTCGCTGATGCCATGACCGGTATCGCGCACTGAAATACGCAGCCGGTCGCCCTGGTCCCTCACGCTGAGCGTGACCACCCCTTTACCCCGACAGGGGTGGATGCCGTGTACGATGGCGTTTTCCACCAGCGGCTGGATCAGCAGGCTGGGCAGCACGCCGTTAACCTCTTCATCAATATCGTAAATCACGGTGAGCTTGTCGCCAAAGCGCGCCTGTTCAATGGCGATATAATCTTTTATCTGATACAGCTCTTTCCTGATATCAATCATCTCATCATCGTTCAGCTCAAGGTTATAGCGTAGATAACGGGCGAGATTACTGATCAGCTGGCGGGCAGTATCGGGATTGATGCGAATGGAGGAGGAGATGGCGTTAAGGGCGTTGAACAGAAAGTGGGGATTTATCTTGCTCTGGAGCGCCCGCAGCTCCGCCTTGTTGGCCATCTCCCGCAGCTGCTCGGCGCGGGAGACTTCCAGCTGAGTAGAGATAATTTGCGACAGGCCAATCGCCATCGCCCGTAGCGACCAGGTAATGCGGTGGGCATGGCGATAATAGATTTTCAGCGTGCCGGTGACCTCGCCTTTTTCCCACAGGGGAATGACGATCATCGAATGAATTTCCGGCGTGCGGTGCGCTTCATCGTTATTTTTGATAATGATTTGACCGTAGGCGATGGCTTTGGCCGTGGTCGGGCTGATGTCATCATCACCGTTGTCGTAGTTCTCTTCCCCGACGCCGACATAGGCGAGGATCTGGTTCTTATTGGTGATGGCTACTGCATCCGCGTTGATATCGCTGCGGATAATATCGCAAACGCTGCGCATCGACTGGCTGTTCACCTGGCGAAACAGCGGCAGCGTTTTATTGGCGATATCCAGAGCCAGCTTGGCCTGTTGGGCAGCAATGGCCTCTTTTTCCCCCTCAACGCTCTGAATAAGCAGCACAATCAGGCCAATACTGGCGGCACCGAGGATCATCGGCAGGGCAATTTCGCTAATAATCTCCAGGCCAAGAGAAAATGGCCTCGCCCAGAGCACGATCAGCAGCATGGTCAGTGATTCACACAGCATGCCGCCAAGAATACCTACGCTCCAGCGCTTTTCCTTGATAACCTTAAGGTTAATCGCACCGGAAACAAATCCGGCGATGATGCTGGTGATCAGACAGGGAACCGCGCTGACGCCGTGAATGTCCGTCAGAAAACGGTGCAGACCGGCAATCACCCCGGTAATGATGCCGACCCAGGGCCCAAATAAAATGCCGCCGGACATAATCGCGATGGTGCGCACGTTGACCAGTGAGCCCTCAACGTTAATGCCGCTCCAGGTACCAAACAGGGCAAACAGGCTGAAAATCGCCGTGACCGCAACCAACTCCTGCCATGAGTGCTCATCTTTTTGCAGCAGCTGACGAAACTGATGAATGCGGGTCATAAAAAACAGGCAAATCAGCATCAGGGCAGCGCGTTCTAATACGGCAAGCAGCATATCAAAGGTCGTGTGCACGGGCGCCTCGGCAGACGTGAAAAAGTCATCGCCTATAATATGTAAAGTGGGGAGGTTGTGCCAGGCATGAGGTCGTGGATCACCCCGAACAGGTATCTTGATCAATTTTCATCTTGCAGACCGCCAGAGGATATTTATGCAACTTACCACTGACAGGCTTCGACTGACCCGCCTGGCGCCAGACGACTGGCAGCTGTTTCAACAGGTACACCGGGATAAAACCAGCATGGCATTTATCAGCGACATCCCGCAGGAGGACGATATTCGCCAGCGTTTTACCCTGCGCCTCGCGCCCTGGCAGGTGACCAGCTACCATATGCTCTGCCTGACGATCCGCCTGGCGGAAACGGGTGAAGCCATCGGCCTGATTGGCGCGAATGCCGAATGGATCCCCTGGCGTCAGGCTGAAGTGGGCTACTCGCTGCTCAGCGGGCATTTTAACCAGGGCTATGGCACCGAAGCGCTGTCAGCGCTGGTGGACTACCTGTTTGAGACCTGTGAGTTCCATAAGCTCAGGGCGCAGGTGGTGGAGGGGAACTGGCCTTCGCGACGGGTGCTGGAGAAAAACGGTTTCCAGCTTGAGGGTACGCTGCGTGAGAATTACCTGCTGCGCGGTCAGTGGGTGAATGACTGGACCTTTGGTTGCCTGGCGCGCGATCGTTAAAAAAATGTTATGCCTCCTCTCGACAGGCCCGGACTGCCTGCGATATGTTTACTGACAGACCAGTTTCTGGTCGGCGTCGCTCGGACGGTCCGGGCGCTAACGTAAATCAGAGGTTTCAATGGCTGACATCAGCTCTGCTCGTCGTTTTTCCCGTATCGAACGTCTTCCGCCCTATGTTTTCAATATTACCGCCGAACTGAAGATGGCCGCGCGCCGTCGCGGTGAAGATATTATTGATTTCAGCATGGGGAATCCCGATGGCCCTACGCCGCCGCATATCGTTGAAAAACTCTGTACCGTCGCCCAGCGCGATGATACGCACGGCTACTCCACCTCGCGCGGCATTCCCCGCCTGCGTCGCGCCATTTCTCGCTGGTATGCCGACCGCTATCAGGTTGATATCGATCCTGAAACAGAGGCGATTGTCACCATTGGCTCGAAAGAAGGGCTGGCCCATTTGATGCTGGCAACGCTGGATCACGGTGATACGGTGCTGGTGCCAAATCCCAGCTATCCGATTCATATCTATGGCGCCGTGATTGCCGGTGCCCAGGTCCGTTCGGTACCGCTGGTTGAGGGTGTAGATTTTTTTAACGAGCTGGAGCGGGCGATCCGGGAAAGCTATCCGAAGCCGAAAATGATGATCCTCGGCTTCCCGTCAAATCCCACCGCCCAGTGCGTGGAGCTGGATTTTTTCGAACGGGTTATCGCGCTGGCGAAGCAGTACAACGTGCTGGTGATCCACGACCTCGCTTATGCGGATATCGTATATGACGGCTGGAAAGCGCCCTCCATTATGGAAGTGCCCGGCGCACGCGAGGTGGCGGTAGAGTTCTTTACCCTGTCGAAAAGTTACAATATGGCCGGCTGGCGTATTGGCTTTATGGTGGGGAATAAGGAGCTGGTTGCTGCGCTGGCGCGCATCAAAAGCTATCACGACTACGGCACCTTTACGCCGCTACAGGTGGCGGCCATCGCCGCGCTGGAGGGCGATCAGCAGTGCGTGCGCGATATTGCTGAACAGTATAAACGCCGCCGTGACGTGCTGATTAAAGGTCTGCATGAGGCGGGGTGGATGGTTGAAATCCCTAAAGCCTCCATGTACGTCTGGGCGAAGATCCCCGACCACTACCGCGCAATGGGATCGCTGGACTTCGCCAAACATATGCTACAGGAAGCGAAAGTGTGCGTTTCCCCAGGCATCGGATTTGGTGATTACGGTGACACCCACGTGCGCTTTGCGCTGATTGAAAATAGCGATCGCATTCGTCAGGCGGTAAGAGGGATCAAGGCGATGTTTCGTGCGGACGGCCTTCTTCCTGTTACCACTAAAGCCAGCGAAGAGGACGTTTAACGACAGGGGCCGGGCCGTCAGGCCTGGCCCCTGGCCAGGGGTTACAGCATCAGTAAAAAAGTGCCAACCCAAATCAGCAGAATGAACGAAATTCCCATCAGTGCATATTTCACAAACGCGTCCTCTGAGCGGTGATGGCAGAACAGCGGGTCAATTTACCCGTTATTCTCGCCTGAATAAAGTCGGATACGCTGAGAATACCCCCACCGTTAACGCGGTTCAATTTCCGCAATGACTGACATTCCCACTCGCAGACGCGTCCGGTCAACCTGACCCGGCTCCAGCACGATTTTTACCGGCAGGCGCTGGGTGACTTTAGTGTAATTACCGGTGGCGTTATCAGCGGTGATAGCCGCAAAGGTTGAGCCGGTAGCCGGTGCAATACTGTCAACGCGCCCATGCAGGGTGACGCCGGGCAGGGCATCGACGCTGAGGGTCACGGGCTGACCGGATCTGACGTCGCCCAGCTGCGTTTCCAGGAAGTTAGCCAGCACGTAAGACTGGCTGAGGGGCACGACCGCCAGCAGGCGCGTGCCTGCCGTCACCCACGCGCCCTGCCGCACCGTACGCTGGCCGACGGTGCCATCAACCGGCGAACGAATAAGGGTGTAAGAAAGGTTGAGGCGGGCCTGGTCGACTGCCGCCGTCGAAGCCGCGATATCGGCATTCGCCTGGCGGAGGCTGGCGCGCAGGACACCGGTCTGTTTACGAGCCGAGAGCGCGGCTGCCTGGCTCTGACGCAGCTGGGAGGCGGCTTCCTGCATGGCCGCCTGGGTTTTTTGCTGCTCATCCGCAGTGCCGGTGCCGGTGTTCAGAAGGCGACGGTAGCGCCCGGCATTCTGCTGCGCATAGTTAAGGGTGGCTTCGCTGGCGCTGACTGCCGCATCGCTTTGCGCGATCGCCGCCTGCTGCTGTTCCAGCTGAGCCTGTACGCTGCTTAACTTTGCCTGACTGATTTCCAGGTTTGCCTGTGCCGTTTCCAGCGCCACGCGGTAATCGCTGTCGTCAATCGTGGCCAGCGTGTCGCCCGCCTTCACTTGCTGATTATCGCTGACGTTCACCGTACGGATATAACCCGACACTTTGGGTGCGACCAGCGTGTAATCGGCCACCACCGTCGCATCATCGGTCCGGGCATGATGGTGGCGCATCGCTGACCAGATAACAAAGGCGCAGGCCAGCAGCAGGATCAGCAGCAGCGCTAAAAGCAGAGGGCGTTTTGCAGTGACTAAACTCATGATAATTTTCCTGGCACCTGGATAGGATGTTGAAGAAGCGTTTGTGGCGGATACACGCGTTTTGGTAGCCACGCCGTCAGCAGGACCAGCAGCAGTGCGGCACCGATAATCAGCAGGTAGCCATCGCTGATGCTGAGGATCACCGCCTGATGTTTAACCAGCGTGGCAAAGTGGCCTACATTTTCCACCGAGCTGACTGATCCGTCCGGCAGGAGTGGCGAGAGCGGGCCCGCACTGGCAGCATTATCCGCCGTAATCAGCCAGGGCCGATTCCCCAGCTGATCGACCAGGATATGAGAATGAAACTTCTCGCGGTGGGTAAGGAAGTTTTCGACCAGGCTACCTGCCGCGACGCTGGAGAAACCCCGCACGGTATTGAACATCGCCGAGGCGTAAGGCCCTTCCGGCGGCTGAACCACGCTGGTGGCGCTCATCAGCACTGGCAAAATAAGCATCGGTTGCCCAAAAGCCTGAAGCGTCTGGATCAGCCAGAAATTCTGTCTGCTCCACTCATCCGTCAGCTGCATACCCATCAGGCAGGAGAGACTGAGCAGGATCGCGCCGAGGGTCAGCATCCAGCGGCAGTCAATCCAGCGCAGATTGAGCAGGGCGGCGAGCAGCGGTGCGATCAGCAGCTGAGGCAGACCGATAATCAGCGCCAGCGGAGCAAACTGTGCAGGGCGGAACCCCCCTACCTGAGCAAACCAGGCCGATGGCAGAGCGGAACCGGAAAGCGCGACCAGCAGTACGCCCGCCAGTACCAGCAGTCCGTGGCTCAGATTTCTGCGCGCCAGCATCTGCAATTTGAACAGCGGCACGGGGTGAAACCACTCATTGATAAAGAACACCACCAGCAGGGCGGCCGCAGCCAGCAGCATGGCGGCGATTAGCGGTGAGTTCAGCCAGTCCAGTCGTTCACCCTGGCCGAGTGCCAGGATCAACAGCGCCATTCCGCTACAGCCGGTCAGCATGCCGAACAGATCGATCTGCTGAAAACGGGCCAGTCGCAGCGGATCCTGAGGGATCCCCCAGCCAATCAGCAGGCCAGCCACCAGGCTGGGCGGTATTACCTGCCAGAAAACAAACTGCCAGCCGACAGAGTCGGTCCAGAAAGCGGCCAGCGAGGCAGCGATATTGGGACCGAAGGTCGCAGTCAGCGCATAGGCGGCAAGGCCATAGAGTTTGAACGGCGGCGGTAAAAAACGCAGCGCCACGGTCATCAGCAGCGGCGGCAGCGCGCCGCCGAACAGGCCCTGAACGACCCGCAGGGCGACAAACAGGCCGGGCGTGGGCGCAAAGGGTTGCAGCAGGCCGGTGGCGGCGAAGCCAAAGGTCATCACCAGCGCAAACCGGCGCAGTGAGAAAGTGACGGCAAACCAGGGTGCAACCATCATCGCTGAGACTTCCGCTGCCTGCCATGCTGAAGTTATCCAGGTTGCACTGTCGTAACTAAAGCCAATCGCCGCACGCACGTCGGCCAGTGCCAGGTCGGTGACGCGGTCATTAAGCCCCGAGGTCATCGCCGCTATCAGCACGCCCACCATTCCCAGCGCCAGACGCAGGGTAAAAGGATGAGGGGCCGGGGCCGGTACAGCATTCATAACAGGGTTCCGCAGGAAAAATAGGGTTATTGGTGCACTGTATTGCATAGCGATACAGTGGCTGACGATATTACTCTGCGATAACCTGTATTGCAATGCGGTACAGCGTGCCGGTGAGGATAAATTAGTGCTAAAGTATCGCCATCCAAAAAGAAGGAACGCTTATGTCTGAACTTTCAATCCCGCGGGATGAAGATCGTGCGGGTGGGATTCAGGTCATCGCACGGGCGGCTAAAATATTGAATGCTCTGGGTGACTGTCCGAACGGCATGAGCCTGGGTGAAATCGCTCAGGCGGTTTCCCTGCCGCGCTCGACGGTACAGCGGATCGTGAGTGCGCTGGACTCGGTACAGTTGGTGCGCAGCCACGGCGTTGGCGGAGTGCGACTGGGCCCGGCGCTGCTGCGACTCATTGCTACGCTGCATACTGACGTGGTGGCCATTGCTCAGCCGTGGCTACAGGCGCTGAGTGATGCTACTGGCGAAACCGTGTCGCTGGCGCGGGCAAGTGGCGTTCAGCTGGCGATTGTTCACTGCGTGGTGGCCGACCGCGAGCTGCGGGTGGTACCACGCATCGGTCTTAACCTGCCGTTGTACAGCACTTCAGGCGGCAAAGCGCTGCTGGCGCTGGACAGTGATGAGCAGGCCCGGGCGCTGGTGGGCGATGCCTATAAGGCGATGACAGACCTTACCGTAAAGGCATTTCCAGAGCTGCTTGCGCGGCTGCATGAGATCCGCCGTACCGGATTATCCTATGACCGCGGTGAGACGCTGGAAGGGATTTCTACTATGGCGGTAGCGATCGATACTATTTTGGGGCGCTTTTCCATTAGCTTACTGGTTCCATCCACCCGTTTTCAAAAGCATGAGGCGCTCTATCGTACCGAGATCCTTAAATGCAAAGAGGCGCTGGTGGATGAGATAGGCAAGGTGGCCCTTCGTAACTGACAGGAGAGGGATATGAAAACGCTTTTAGTGGCCGTGGATAACTCGGCTATTGCCCGTAAGGTCGTACAGCTGGCCAGTGAGCAGGCCTGCGCACTTCAGGCACAGGTGGTGGTCTTATGCTGCGTTGATGCCAGCTACGCCAGCACGACTGGCGCCTGGATTATTGAGGCCGGAGAAGACCCGGGTGACTTTGGCGCGGCCCTGGACGAGCAGAACACCGCCGAGGCCGCCGTGCGTCAGGCGCTGGCGGGCTTACAGGCCGCTGGCGTTACGGCAACCGGACGCGTGGTAGCCGGTGAATCGGCGGAAACGATTGTAGCGGTGGCGAACGAGCTGCACGCGGCGATGATTATTATGGGGCGCCGCCATCTCTCCTCATTTAACCGGCTGCTTAAAGGGTCGGTGAGTGCGGCCGTGATCGAACATGCCAGCTGTCCGGTGCTGGTGGACGTACGCGCCGACTAGCGCTTCATTATCAGGGCTGGCGCAAGCTGGCCCTGCATAACAGGATGCCATTTTGATTTCACAGCCTACCCTTATTTCCTTTATCTCCGGCCTTGCCGTTATTTTCGTGCTCATACTGCTGCAAAAACGCGGCGCCTTCAGTAAGACAACCGCCGCCATACTGGCACTTTCCCTGCTCTTTGCCGGAAATTTCTATTATTTTGGATGGCGGCTGCCGCAGGAGCAGCATGCAGAGAAAATCGCTGAGGCAGTCAGGCATCTGGCCCTGCAGCCGGTCTGGCGCACGGTAAAAGCCCAGCAGCCTGACCTGTATAAAAAAATTGAGCAGGAATATCTGACGGCGCTGAAAGAGGGAGCCGGTGAAGCGGAAGCCCGGCAGCGGCTGCGGCCCGATCTTGCTGACCTGCTTAATCAGCGACTCGCTTACGCCAGCGACAGCGATGTGGTTGCCTATATGCGTATTTCAGTCGAAGAGATGAAGGTGCTGCGGCAGAAAGATCCCAATCTGTGTTTCAAATTCCTTTTTCCTCAGGTCAGCGGCGGGATCAATACCGATGAACTGTTGCCGGAATCGCTGTTAAGTCGTGAGAAAGATGCAATGGACAGCTTTCTGCATCACGCCAGCGGAGCGGTAACGCAGCAGGATGCGTCGGGTGCAAATCGGGATTTACACACGACTGTCCGAACGCTCTATCGGAAATGGGGCAGCGACCTGCAAACGCTCAATACACCTGCCGAGCCAGACATTAACCGGACTAAACTCTGTGATATGACCCTCGATCTGTATCAATCCGTGCTGGCACTTCCGGTTAAGCGTTCTGCGGCCGTTTTGCGTATCATACTCAGCGGAAATGCAAATTAAGCAAAAAAAAAGCCCGCTCGCCGCGGGCATAAAACATTGTAATTTTATAGTAAATCCTGGTGTGGTGCAGACTCGTTGCTGTGTCTGACTGCATAATCGCACTCCCTCGCCAATGACGCCAGACGGTTCGCTGAATCGAATCAATAGGTAAGTTAATGCAAATGTCGGCTAAAGAAAGCGCAAATATAGCTTTTTCCGATAGCGTGGGGAGCAGAGGCTGATATCATGCCGCACCAGAGGAGAATCATGAGATGAAAAAGAGTATTCCCTGCCTTGTTGCCCTGGCTGCACTGCTATTAGCAGGCTGTACGTCAGGTAAACCTGGGGCATTTGAAAGAGTGGATGAAGACCCGGCTGTAAATACCGTTCAGTATCGCTTTAATCCGACAACGGTAAATAAAACGGCGATGCAAGAAGATGTGCAACGCTATTGTGCCGATCGGGGTTTTGACACCGTCGAACCGATTAAACCTCAGGCGAGCCGTCTTCCGGGGTTAATGAAAGCATGGTATCAGTGTAATTACAGTATTAAGGGATAAAGTATAAAAAAGGGCGGGGAAATCCCCCGCCCTGAATAGCGTTATTTCTTTATTGTTATATTGCTGTGCGCAGGCTTTGCCCGCCAGGGAAGTGAGCTTTTTCCCGTAATTAGCGATATCAAATCTTTACGAACCCCATGCCGGGCAAGGTGTTTTCACCCATGCCCTGATACTTATTGTAGACCGCATCTACTGCCCTGCATGGTACATCCTTCCGTTCAGGCATCTTTATCTGAATGTTAGGAGTTCATTTACCTTACGCCACCAAGGTTAGTGGCAAATAGTGGAGAAATAATGCCGCGTTTGTCGTTTTTTTTATAAAGATATGTCCAGATAATTCAGTTTATTTTGCATGGCTGTACAATTAATGGGCATCAAACAATGATGAAAAAAACCATTGACGGCAGAATTATCCTAAATGAAACCCTGTTTATTCAACAAAACCCATTGATCCGAAAAATAGACAAACAAAACCCCGCCAAAGCGGGTCATTTTAAATCAGGCCATTCTAAATTGAGGCTGGTTGACGTCATAAGTCGTGATACCCAATGAGCGGTAACGATCGAAGGTCGAGATTATGGCAAGAATTTGGTCAGCAGTGTCAATGCTCAGCGCGTTAGGGTTCCAGTTAGATATTTGCTGCTCATTAAGTAGCAACGCATCCCAAGGCTTTAAGCCGCCGACACCCATACCGGCCCGTGTCAGAATATCGATAAAGTGCTTCTGGCTATCATCATAGACCTGGAAGCGGCCGACTTGAATCATGCCGCTCACCCAGATTTTAGCGCCCCAGACAGTCTGATAATCATCACTGATGACATGGCGATGCCAGTTGAGCAGGAAGGCGTAGACGGTACGAGCCATGGTCTTTTTTGTCTATGGTGGCTTCGACGAAAGCACCATTAAAGGAATTGAGGTAATGCGTGCGCTGCGTAAAGGACAGGCGGAAAACTTCTATATCCGTCATCCTCTGGGCGAGATGCGTCTGGTAAGCAGAGTTTTTGACGTTTAAGGCCTTTGAATAAGACAAAAGGCTACCTCATCACGAACTTTGCAACAGTGCCGTAATAAGTTTATCACGCAACAGTGTCTTCCACTGAGTGTCAGCCCCCTATTCAGTCTTAGCTCGCACCTTCATGCCACTTTGTGGCATTCTTACAGAATAAAAGATCATTTATTGATAGTATTGACTTTGATTGATGAATATTATTGCATATGCGAAGGGTTAGATTTTTTTGGAAAATGCCTCGTTATGAAATTCATATATCCAGTCGGGGGAAAGGAATTTGATACCAGCAGAACGATGGATTTTGAATAAATCTGCTGAGTTGTGAGGAGGACTCAGAGTTGGAGAAACTGCTTCTGTTGGGTATTGAAGTACCGTGAAAGAACGGTATAAACTATGACGGAATACTGTATTTTACATACGACGTTAATGTTTTGAATAAAAATTTCTTTAAACAGGCTACTCATCTAGTGATCCATTAATTAATATGTTGATAACAAAATATGACTGCACATTTTAAAAGAAACCCAATTTTTCATCAAGACACCAGAGGATTCAGCAAATATGATATTGTTGATAGTCATGTATCTTCCAAATTCTCTTTGATAAAAAAAATTATCTCATTAGAAAATTCAACGTGCAAAATGGGGGGGGTACCATTTAAAAAATTTATTATCCTGGGAGATAGTTTATCTGATTCGACAGGAAAAATGTATTCTAAAACATCAGGCCTGATGCCTTCATCACCCCAGTATTATGATGGAAGATTCACCAATGGTTATACATGGGTTGATTTTCTGGCCTCACCGAGATATATGAACGTAGCTGTGGTGACAAAAGCTGAAGGAGGGGCCGTTGCTGGTAATTACTGTAAATTGAATCCATTATTTATGTTTATCTCAAGTATGAAAAAACAAATAAGTGGGCTTAAATTCGGTAAAGACGATTTGGCCATCGCCTGCATTGGTTCGAATGATTATATTTCCTACAATAAGAAAGATGTCAATAAGGTCGTTAATGATCAGATTAAAAATATCAATAATATGATAGAAAAAGGAGCTAAGAACATTCTTGTGATGGGTATACCAGATTTTTCACAAACGCCATTTGCTGAGGCTGAAACTCAGGAAAAAAGGGAAGAATTAAAAAAGCTATCGTCGCAACATAATGAGTTATTGTCCAGTAAAGTTTCTGATATTAATGTTAAAAATGGAGCTAACGTTAAATTTTTCGATCTCAATGAAGTGTTGACATCAACCATTAATATTGCAAATGACATAGGTTACAATACCAGCGAACCTTTTCATCAGGGGTACATTGGCGGAAAAGGTCCATTAGATATTTCACCAAAATATTTATTTAATGATGGCGTTCATCCAACACAAGAATTGCATGCCATTTTTGCAATGAAAATCCATGAATTTATTACCAATGAGTTCAGGGGGTAGAAATGTTCAAAGCGATAATTCATCTTCCTAACCATGTACCACATTTTTCGCCAGTTGCTGTTAATACGACAAGGACTTAGCCGTTAGTTGCAGTGAAAATCCTATCCTTAAAGAAAAGTGTCTTTCAGTATTTATAATTGCAAGTTTAATGACAGTTACTGGTCTTGCGTCATGCAAAGACAATTTTTTCCAATATTATTATCCCAAATTTTGATAAGAGGCTTCACATTTTGATGGAATAAAATTAAACATAATCACTATTTAATTGGAGTTTTTAGATGAAGCGGGTCTTGCCGATGTCACCGCCGGTGATGCACGGGTAGAATCCCCGGGGCAGTTCATCTAAAATGGAGTCTCAGAGTCATTATAAATATTTCTTTTTCTTGGCGCTTAATTATACGGGCAACAGTCTGTTTTAGGCAGTAACACTCGGGATGGTGTGACTTTTTTCAAGCACAGTCATCAAAGCGATGACTGTTTGAAATCTTTATTGCTGGATAATGCATGTACCCACCACGGGATAGATGCGGAAAATCTGGTTATACGGGCATAAGCATAATATGTTTCTGCTTAACCCCCCAGATTATAGTCCGGAAATGAAGCTGATTGAAATCCTGTGGACGCGGGCGAAATACCAGTGCGCCGTTTTATACTTTGGATTAGGGATACAATGGATGATAAGTTAGATTCATTGCTCGAAGTTATGTAATCAGTTTGTAACTACTTTCTTAGGATCACTGAGAACTAAGGTAAAAATAATGATAAGTAATTTTTTCACATCTCACGTGCTTGCAGGTTATAGACTTAAAACCACTTAGTTACATAACAGTAATCAGTCAATAAATGTGAGTCAAATAAGCGAAAATATAAAAATCATTAATAATTAAAAATGTTTTTTTCTGGCATCAATGCTTCATTCCTCACCTGGTAATACCCTCGTTAGCGATAATGCTGAAAAATACAGTGCGCCCTGTAATAGATTGCTTCATTGATAAGCTGGATAGCATACAATTCGAACCAAAACATAAATTTGGTGCTGGGTCTTATGGCGCTTGCTATCGTTTCGATGATTTTGTCGTTAAAGTTCCTGCTGATTGCCATGATAAGTTTTTTGACTGGGGGGGGGGCGGAAGAACATAGAAATGTCAATCCCGAACGGGTAAGTAAATATTTAAATATTGCCAACAATGATCCAGATTACTCACGCTTTGCGACAACTGTGTTTAAGGATAAAGCTGTCAATATTTTAGTTTCAAAGTTCGTCGAGGGCCATGAACTGGATGTTGATAATGACGATGATTATGAACGTGCGAGCGAAGAGGAGATGTTACAAATACATGATGGTGACAAATTTACTGTCATAGGGGTCTTAAGGACTCACTGTAATAAACCCCCAGTAGTAAACTGCACCCCAAAAGTTGGACACCCAACTGAGCAAGGTACAGTTTTTGAGGCGCTGTTGCAAAAATTCGGAGGTGATAAACTTATTACGGGATTTGAGGGCCAACCGTACGAAAACGTACGGTAAGAGATCAAAATCTGTCTGAAAAATCGGTTAGTAGACAACGCTGGCCGTTAAACATCATTTATCGATTAAAAAAAGACCTTTTTGATGGCATTTTTCTATGTCAGTTATGTTTCGATATATCAGAGAGTCACTTTACTAACGTACGTTTCCGTTCCATTGGACTTCAGACCCCTAAGCTGGCCGAATTACCGTTCGATGAGCGAAAGCGTCAGGTGGCCGAGCGTATTTTCCGTGATATGAAGGGTGATATACACCATCTAACCCCTCAGCAGTTTGAAAAAATGGTCTGGACTCAGCTTTACCAGCTTGAACTGGTAAATATGGAGCAGCCAGGCACAACCCCGCCTCACTAACCCGCCCTCTTTTTACTAATCCGTTTCCCTGCGGAGGATGTTCGTTGTCCATCGGCTGGGGTAGCTCGTTTTTTAGCCATCTTCATCATGATAACTTCATCGAAATTCGGCCAAAACCCTCATCAACAGCGCCGCTATATCTTTTATGCACAGTTATCTGCAAACAGGGAAATGAGATTATCTGCAATCAACGAATAGTTAACTGCAAAACAATCAGGTCTTCGACCTACTTAATTTCATTAAAGATCTACTTATTCGCTGGATAAGTTCTGTGGATAACGGGGAAAATCGATAATGACCGCCCTTGCAGCGGCCAAACAGCCGCGCCGGTTCGGCATGGTCGCTATGCTCCCCAAAAGACTTTAAGTAGCACCTCCAACCTTAGCCGGAGGCATGGAGTCAACGAGACGCAATGCAGCGAAAAGGCGCTTTTCGCCCTTACCCAATTCATCGCTAAAAGTAAGCTAAAAAAACCAGTCTGGCAGGAAGGGGGATGCTTGTAGATACATTGTTTATCCTCTACAATGTATCTACAAATATGAGCGAGGAAATGTTAATGACAACAGTAACGCTAAAAAAATGGGGCAATAGCCCATCGATCAGAATACCAGCCAGCGTAATGCAAGCAGCAGCACTTAATGTCGAAGATAAACTCGATTTGAAAATTGATGAAGCTGGCCAAATTGTTTTAGTACCATTGAAATCTAAAGAGTATTCACTGGATGTACTGTTATCAGGTATCACACCAGATAACGTTCACGGAAAAATAGATTTTGGTTCGCCAGTTGGAAAGGAATTGATCTAAATGGTTTCACGTTACGTACCAAATTCTGGTGATCTAATCTGGCTGGATTTTGACCCCGTAGAAGGTCACGAACAGGGGGGCCATCGCCCTGCTGTCGTCCTTAGCCCTTTTTCTTACAATAATCCCGTAGGGTTGCTGCTTTGCGTTCCGTGCACCACTAAAGCTAAAGGCTATCCATTTGAGGTAGAACTATCGGGTAGCCGCGAAAGTGTTGCTCTTGCCGATCAAGTTACCTGTGTTGACTGGAGAGCGCGAAAAGTAACAAAAAAAGGCACTGTATCGCCTGAAGAACTTGCTGAGATCAGAGCAAAGGCTAAGGCTCTAATTGGATGAGAAAATCCCTGCCGCGCTTTGCTTGGCCAACACTGATCTGGTACATAAAAAATTTATGCACCAGATCAGTGTTCTCAAAGAAAATACATGTGTTTTTGAGTAAATGTGTGATTACACATTTTTATTGAAGTATCTACTGAGGTGCAATATGACAGTTAAAAAGATTAGAGGCACACTGCGAAGCGGAAAGGATGCGGCACTTGATACTTGGGATCAAGTTACGTCTGACCAGACAAGCAGGACAGGTCATTCAGCGAAACGTGTAGCATCGCAGCTCGCCAATAATGTTGATCCGGAAGTAGTTGCTCTCCAGATTACGAAGAACAGCCTTAAAAATAACCCGGACGATCCACAGACGTTTACCGGTGAGGAAGTTGTAACTGTCGCAAAATTTTACGCAGCTAACCGTTCGCGGCCGGTGCTCACTCGCAAGCAGTCCAATGCGCTCATTGCCGCGCAGAAAGAAGCCGATGCTGGAAGTAGTCCGTCTGTTAACGATGATGTTCCAGAGCCACAGCAGCATTGATCTGCTTAACAAGAGAGTATCTCTGGATGGTTATACTCTCTTATTATTATATATGAGTTTTTACTCATATGTGTATTTAAGTAAGTTACCTGTCATTTGCTTTCAGCCAGCTATCAACCAAGTCCTTTATAACATCAGTAATAGATGCACCTTGTTTTGCACACGCCGCTTTGAAGCGGATATGTGTTTCTTCATCAAAGTTAACGTTGACTCTCTTTTGCTTTCCCGTGGGTGTGCTATTGACGACTTTTTCAAGATCTCGATGCTCACCGAAACTCATTGTTTTTGATGTAAGTTGCTTAGTTAGTGCCATACATAACCTCTAATATGCTGAAATAAGTATATGAGTTTTTACTCAAATGATTCGAGTATTTCTCGCGTCAGAATGGCTATCTCGCCCTTTGCTGCTCCATCGTTGGTATCGAAAACGCTCTCACCCTCCATGACGGATTTAACGTAACTTTGGCGTTGTGTGATCGCAGTTTTAAACGGCTTAATACCCGTCTGAGCAATGCTATCTTTCAGAACGTTAAGCATGGTGGCTTGTTCGATTTTCCGTGTGATGAGGAATCGAGCTTCTACCGGACGATTATAAGCCTGGGCTTCCAGTACCGTGACGACAGAACCGGCAGCGGAAAAATCCAGAGGGCTGGGTGTTACCGGGATGATAATCAGGTCGCTGACCATCACCGCTGCGGAAGTAATAACTGACAGAGAACCGGCTCCATCAATAATCACAAGTCATATTCAGCCAGATCTTTTCTTACCTGGTAAACGTCTTTCTCTGATGCTGCGGTGTAAACATCGAATGCTGCTTTCTCTGCTTTATTCCAGTTAGTCAGGCTCATCTGTGGGTCTGTATCTACAACTGCAATTTTTTACCCGAACTGGCAAGGCAGCTACTGACGTTGATCGCCGCAGTCGTTTTACCAGACCCCTTATTTACCTTCTGCCCTTCTGAACCAGGCAAACTGGCGGTGATGACCTAAACTATTCGCATTCATTTAAAGGAGACGTTATGCGTTATCAGGTAGAAAATGTACTTGCGGTGCAGGCTGAACTGGGGGAATGCCCGGTCTGGTCGGTCAGTGAGCAGGCGCTTTATTTTGTTGATATTCTGGCCCCCGCGCTGCATCGCTTCGATCCGCAGAGTGGCGCTCATCAGGTTATGCCGGTAGCGGAGCATATCGGCTGTTTCGGACTGCATCATCAGGGGGGCTTTATCGCCGCGATGCGCAGCGGCGTTTTTCAGCTGGATAAGCAGGGGCAGGTTGTTAGTCGCATTGCGCCTAATCCTGGCGATGCTGAACGCAGTCGGTTTAATGACGGAGGCGTGGATCGCCTTGGTCGTTTCTGGTGCGGCAGCCTGTGGGAGCCGCAGGATCGTAACGGCGCGAAGCTGTGTCGGGTGGACGAGGCTCTTCAGCTGACTGTTCAGGCTGAAGATATCATGATTTCTAACGGCGTTGCGTTTTCGCCGGACGGGCGCTGGATGTACCAGACTGATACGCCACACGGGCTGCTTTATCGCTACCCAATGGACGAACGGGGCGAGATTGGCCCGCGTGAGGTGGTCCGTCAATTTGCGCAGGGTGAGGGCGGTCAGCCCGACGGCGCAGCGGTAGATAGCGAAGGTTTTTACTGGGCGGCAATGTTCGATGGGGCGCGTATTGTCCGCATCGATCCGGCGGATGGCCGAATTGTTGATGAGATCCCATTGCCGGTTCGTTGGCCGACGATGGTCGCATTTGGCGGAGCGGATCTTAAGACGCTGTATATCACCAGCTCCCGTGAGGATCGTAGCGTCGAGGAGCTGGAGACATACCCACAGTCTGGCGATCTTTTTGCGGTCAGGGTAGAGGTGGCAGGCCTGCCGGAGCCGATCTTTGGTATGAAGTAGGGGGCTGCCCGGTAGCGTCAGAGGGGTTAACGCCCGGCTGGTATATCTGCTTAGCCGATGGACAATCCCAGCGTTTGCCGGGCGTCCTCACGCCACGCGTTGCGTGGTGCCTTTGGCTCCGACTCCGGGCCGGACGGCCCGGTCACGAGCGGGCATCCCTGCCCGCCGCTCCCTGAGTGCAGCATCCCTGCTGCCCTCGCCTGGCCTTCCGTCTTCGCCGCAGCGCTGCGGATTGCCCGTCAATCGCAGGGATTGTCCACCTCTCAGGCGCCTGAATTGCTTTTAGTGAAACCGCCTTTAACCCACAGCCAGCACAATACAATAAGCCGACGGGTGGGGCCCGGTGACAGGCAATCCGCAGCGCTGAGCGCAGAGAGGAAGACCCGGATGGGCCAGCAGGGATGCTGGCACAAGGGCATGCCGGGACAGGGATGTCCCGTCATGCCCGGTCCGAAAGGTCGACGAGCGGAGCGAAGGGACCGCGCCACGCGCGGCGTGAGGACTGCCAGGCACCGGGCACCCCTTGTAGGCGATACCCCGGACCTTTGCAGCATCAGTTACAACTACCAGGCACCCCTTATAGGCGACACTCCGGACCTTTGCCGCACACGATCTTCTCAGACATGCTGAAGATGGCTCTTATTATCAGCAGGACGATGTGGCAATCGAATTGAGGCTGACAAAACCAGCGAAACAATCAGCAGCGCCATAATCAGACTAAAAGTCACAATAAACCCGCCAAACAGCGAGGCGATCAGCGAACCCAACACGCTGCCAATCCCAAAGCCCAGATAAATCAGCCCGTAGTTTTTAGTCAGATTATTCAGGCCAAAGAAATCGCTCACCAGCGAAGGATAAACGGTAATGGTCCCGCCAAAACTGAAGGCGACACAGGCAATGGCGATAAAAAAGGTCAACTCGTTCATCTGACTGAACAGCATAATCGCCATTCCCGCCAGCGAAACCACCTGTGCCAGCGTAATCACCCGAATACGCGGCATTTTATCGGAAAGAATACCGAGAATCAGGCGACCGCTCAGGTTGGCAACCGCAATCACCGTCACCGCGTTGGCCGCCGTCTGTAATGAGAGATGTACCAGCCCTTCGCCGATATCTTTCGCAATGCCAATCACGTACAGACCGCTCATACAGGCGGTCAGGAACATCAGCGCCAGCATCCAGTACTGCGGTAAACGTACGGCTTCTGCCAGCGAAAAGTCACGCGCCCGATTGATTTCACCCGGCCTGGCCGCAGGCTGTTGTGGGGCGTCTTTCATCAGCAACGCGCCGAGGATAATCATCACCATTGCCAGTCCGCCCCAAATAACAAAGGTCGTCTCCAGGCTGTTAATACTCAGCAGATAGCTACAGATAAATTTGAACCCAAGGCTGCCCAGACCGTAGGCACCTATGGCACAGGCGGAAATCATCCCTTTGCGCTCTGGAAACCATTTTACGCAGTTTGAAAGCGTCATCAGATAGCCCGCGCCGTCGGCCAGGCCCACTAACACCCCCGCGCTGAGATACAGCATAAAGAGATTGTTAGCGTGAGCGGTCATATAAAAGCCCACCGCCATCAGCACGCCAGCACCGATGGCCACCCGGCGTACGCCGAAACGCTCCTGAAGCTTTCCCGCCAGCGAAGAGGCGATAGCCAGCCCCAGGCTCAACAGGCCAAATGAGAAAGCCACCTGGCTGATTGGCGCATCCAGCTTGTGGGACAGCTGGCCGTTAAACAGGCTCCAGGTATAGACTGAACCCAGAGCAAACTGAGTAATAACCGTACCGATCAGGGTTAGCCAGCGGGTACGATTAACGCTGACGTTGACGGGGGATGTGCTCATGGAAAACTCCCGATGAAAGTTTAATAAATTGAGCACAGAATATGTCGGGTCTTTCGCGCGCGGGCTGATTAAGGCATGAACTGCCGCCCGCGCGGAATGAAATGCCTCTCACAGGGTATGAAAGGTAGCCTGAGCCGCAGGTCGTTAGCGATCCGCCGGGATAGCATTATCCTGTTCCGTCAGCCGCAGCTGTCGCAGATCGTTGCCAGTAGGCATTTGATGAACGCGCAGGCCAAATTCAGGCAGTACGGCAAAGATATGATCGAAAATATCAGCCTGGATATTTTCATACTCCAGCCAGGCGGTGGTATTGGTGAACATGTAAATCTCTATCGGCAGGCCAGAGGGACCCGGCGCCAGCTGGCGTACCATCAGGGTCATCTCCTTATGGCTGCGCGGATGCGCCCTGAGCCAGGCTTCCAGCCAGACGCGGAAGGTACCGACATTGGTCATCCTGCGGCCATTAAGCGGCGTGGTGAGATCGCAATTCAGCCGGGCATTATAGTTTTCCACTTCCTCACTTTTGCCTTCCAGGTAGGGCGTCAACAGTTGCGCACGCTTTAACCTGGCTACCTCGACCTCGCTGAGAAAATGGATGCTGGTGGTATCAATATTAATGCTGCGCTTGATGCGGCGTCCGCCGGATTCTGACATCGGGCGCCAGTTTTTAAATGAATCTGATATCAACACGTAGGTAGGAAGCGTCGTGACGGTCTTATCCCAGTTGCGAACCTTAACCGTAGTCAGACCGATATCCACCACGTCGCCGTCTGCGCCATATTTAGGCATCTCCAGCCAGTCGCCAATCTTCAACATATCGTTGGCTGACAGCTGGATCCCGGCCACTAAACCGAGAATGGGGTCCTTAAATACCAGCATCAGTACGGCGGTCATGGCACCCAGCCCGGTCAGCAGCACCAGCGGGGATTTACCAATTAGCACTGAGATAATCATCAGCACAACCAGCAGCGCGGCAATCAGTTTCAGGCTTTGAAAAATACCGCGAAGGGGGAGCTGGCTGGCAATGGCCTGTCGCTGCGTTACCTCAAGAAGCACATCCAGCAGCGAGAAAAACATCAGCAGGCTGAACGTCATCATCCATACCTGGCTGAACACCACCAGCACGGTATGCAGCGGCTCAATGCCCTGCAGGAAAAGTGCAATTTGCAGCTGGAGCAGGATCCCCTGGAGGAGCAGGGCTGAACGGCTGAGCAGTTTCTTATCAATAAACGATCGTGGCCACTGCTTTGACGACTTCCCGGCCAGCCTGCGGAGGGGGGGAATAACGCCCTGATGCAGCAGGCCGTGTACGAGCAGGGAGATCAGCAGAATAATGCCGAGCAGGGCGAATACAGCGATAAAAGAGGCGTAGGGCAGATCAAAGGCGCTGAGCCATTGTGTCAGGTAGTCATGCATAACGTTATCATCCTTGTTAAATTCATCGTCCAGCCATGCTGCGCCAGGTCGTCGAACCTGACGCATGAAGGGCATAAAATGAACTATATCAACAGCTCGTCCGCAGGATATCGCGAATTGCGTCTTCCGATCAAATCAGTGCGACACGCATTTACTCGTAACGGGGCTTGTAGCTCAGCTTATCAAGCCAGCGGGAAATATCATCCGGCTCTTCCACCCCCGCCAGATCGTTATCAAACAGATAGCGCACCAGATGGCGGGCGATAGCTTTTTCCGTTTTCAGTATCCCGGCCTGAGAAGGGTAGAGCATCCCCCGATCGCGATCTTTTTTACTGACCTGCTGCGCACAGGCGCGGGCTGCCTCTATAAACAGCCGATCGTCAATACGCCTGGGCCGTGCCGCGTACACCGCCAGGCTTACCGCCGGAAAAATATAAAAGTTATTGGCCTGACCCGGATAGCGCGTTTCACCCTGTACGTTTTCCTCGCCAAACTGCACACCCGCGGCATAGAGCGCTTTGCCCTTGCTCCACTGATAGGCCTGTTTTGCGGTGCATTCTGCATTATCTGTCGGATTGGAAAGTGGGAAGATAATCGGCCGGTCGTTCAGCTTACTCATGGTTTTAACCACCTTCTCGGTGAACAGCCCCCCCTGCGTACTGACGCCGATAAGCACCGTAGGTTTAACCGCTTCCACCACTTTTTGCAGATCGGACTGGGGTTCAGCCTTCCGGGCAAAGGTCTTCTGTTCAGCAGAGAGTTTTTTACGCCCCGTCTCAATCAGCCCGTCCTTATCGAACAGCGTGATTGCCCGGCGAGCCTCTTCCCGCTCTGCGCCTTCCAGCACCATCGCCTCAACCAGCATATTAGCGATGCCCGTTCCAGCGGAGCCAGCACCGGCAAAGAGCACGCGCTGCTGTGACAGCTTGCCGCCAGTGGTTTTCAGGGCCGTAATCAGGCCAGCCAGCACCACGCTTGCCGTACCCTGAATATCGTCGTTATAAACCAGGGCCCGACTCTGATAGCGTTGTAGATAGCGCACCGCATCACTGCCTTTCCAGTCCTCAAAGTGAATACAGCAGCTGGGGAAGACGCTCTCCACCGCCGCGACAAACTCATCCAGCAGCTCATCCAGCGCTTTTTGCGCAAGGGGGGCTTTGCGCAGGCCGGTATAAAGTGGGTCACCCGTCAGTTTTTTATTGCTGGTGCCAATGTCCAGGTGGACAGGCAGCAGGCCTTCTGGCGGGACGGCGGCACAGGCGGTGTAGAGCTGGAGCTTTCCTACCGGGATAGGCGCACCGTTAGCACCAATGTCGCCCAGTCCTAAAATCCGTCCACCGGAGGTTACACAGATAAAACGGACGTCCTTTTGTGGCCAGTTGCGCAGCACCTCAGCTAGCCTGCCTTTCATTTCCCGCGTCAGATACATCCCCTTCGGCTGGCGATAAATATGGCCATACTTAAGACAGGCATCCGCAATGGTGGGATCGTAAACCAGGGGAATAAAGGTGACGGGATCGGACATCAGCGTGGCATAAAACAGCGTTTCATTACGATTCGCCAGTTCCTGCAAGTAGATATATTTTTCGATGTCGTTAGGCTTGCCGCCGAGGTGCTCTTTAACGCGCTGGATTTGGGTTTGCAAACTGTCCACGATGGGCGGCAGCAGCCCTTCCAGTCGGTGTTTTTTACGTTCCGCTTCGCTAAAGGCCGTACCTTTGTTTTGCTGTGCTGAAGAGAGTGGCGAAGGGGGAACGGCAGCGGGCTTATCTTCTCTGGCGTGTGACGACATAATGGTTACTCCTTACGAGTCCTGAACGTGAAAACTGATCACGAGGTCTTGTTTTAATAAGGAGTAAGCCTGGTCGAAAACATTCAGCGGGGCGGCAGGTTAATGTAACAAAATCCGATATCTGCATTCTGGCACATTGCTCAGGCGGCGATGATTATGGAAAGAATAGCCAGAAAATCAGTCCTTAATGTAGCTGCGAATCGCCTCGGCGATGGCTTTATTGCCGTGTCGTTCATCGCGGTGTTCAGTATCATCCGCGACCTTGAGCAGGTATTTATTCAGCTTGCCGCCGGTAGGCACATTGCCGTAGGCAATCAGCATCTGCACGATATGACGCAGGGCAAGTACCTCAACGGTGAGGCGTTCAACAATAGGATCTTTGTCTGGCATAGGGACTCCACAACGGGCGTGATTAACTTTCCCTCAGTGTAAGTGTGCGGTGAGCAATCAATCAGCGGAGTAGCGGGGTATTTATCGCCTATCTCTCCCTCCGACGAATCGTACCTAAAAGAGGGTAGGGTTAATGCCTAATGTCGCGAGGTATAGGCTGACGTACCAGAAAGCACAATAGAATGCCACAAAGGGTAAAATGAGCACGATAAGGGCCAGCCCGAAACTGGCGTCACCCTCGCGGGAAAGCCTGACCAGGAAAATAATAAAACAGACGATAAAAAGCAGAATAAACAGAATAGCTAAAATGGGCAGCAGGGTAAGCAGCATAATTGAATATCCTTATCATTGAACATTTACCTCTCCACAGGCAGGAAGCTTACTAAATTAAGGCCGACCGTATTGCTCTTTTTTCTGGCGCGATTAAGCAACTTGAGTTTCCCATTGGTTGGGCAGAAAATAATGCATCCCTTTCTCCACGCACAGAAATTAGCATGTTGATTCGTACCGATGAAGCCAGAACGCTCAATACTGACAGCTGGCTGGCCTGTCTGCTGGCCGCCGTTGCCGGTGCGCTTAATACGGTGGCGTTTGAAATTGTAGGATTTTTCGCTGCCAACATGACCGGTAACGTATCTTCCCTTTCCGATAATCTGGCCCGGTTCAGGTGGAACGGCGGCCTGTTCTTCCTGTCCATCGTACTGTTTTTTATTTTTGGCGCCGTACTCTCCACGCTGATTATCAATGCCGGACGGCGCAGAGGCCTACGCGGCATCTATGCTTTCGTTATTGTTATTGAAGCGCTGGCGCTAATAGTGCTTGGCGTGGCTGAGCTGAGCTTCACCCTGCCAGGGGCGGTGCTCATTTTGGCCCTGAGCCTGCTGATGGGGCTGCAAAACGCCGTGGTAACGAGGATTTCGAATGCCCGCGTCAGAACAACGCACGTCTCCGGCACGGCAACCGATATTGGTATTGAAATGGCGATGCTGATTGATATCCTGCGGCGGCAGGAGTCCCCCAGTGAAGCCACGGCATATCTCGATCGGTTAAAGCTCCATGCGCTGACGATAGCGGGATTTCTGGTCGGGGGGATCGTCGGTATCTGGGCCTGGAGCCTGCTGGGGTATGCTTTTCTGATTGTCGCCGGATGCGTACTGATGGTGATGTCCCTGCTTTCGCTGCATCATGCCAAAGCGCGCTATTCCGCTGCGGCGAGCGGTACGTTGAAATAGCCCCTGGCGGTGCCTGCGACAGGGGGCTGCGGGCGGCTATGCGCGGCCGGTTAGCAGCAAAGGCGAGAGGGCGCGCGCCGACAAGCCCGGTATAAATTGAAAGTGTGTGGGCAGTCAGGCTATCTTAGCGGAATACCTGTGTTTATCCGGAGTGACCATGCAGCAGGAAGAATTCGTAAAACAGCTGGCTGAGCAGGGTTTTGACACGCCGGTGGTGGTGGAGCGCGAACCTAACGGCAGGCTGGAGCATCACGCGCATCCCTTTGAAGCGAAAGCGCTGATTCTGGCGGGTGAGATAACCATTCTTAGTCAGAGCGGGGAAAAAACCTGGCGTGTGGGCGAGGTGTTTCATCTCCAGCGCGATGAGCCCCATTCCGAATTCTTTGGACCTGAGGGCGTTCGTTACCTCTCCGGCAGAAAGAGCGCGCGGCCCTGATGATGAAAAAAGTATGGTTAGTTTTATGCCTGATAATGACGGTTGCCGGGTGTACCGCCTCCGTTGGCCAGGATTTCGACGATGCGCGGCTTAACAAAATCCACAAGGGCACGACCACGAGGCAGGAAATGATTGCGCTTTTTGGTCAGCCCACCTCGGAAACCCCATATCCGGAGGGGCATCAGATCCTGATGTGGACCTGGAGTCAGGCAAGGGCAAGGGACACGACCGAGGGTAAGACGCTGACCGTACAGATGGAAAATAATAAAGTCAGAAACTATGCGGTGAGCAAGTCGTAAGGGGCGCGCCTCAGCCATCCGGGGATGGCTGAGAAACAGATCATTATCCGTTAGCGTTTAAACCTGCGTCAGGCCGCCATCCACACAAATTTCAGCGCCTGCAATGTAGCTACTTTCATCGCTTGCCAGAAACAGCGCGGCGTTGGCCACTTCTTCAGGCCTTCCCGCTTTAATGAAATCCGTCGTCGGTTGGATGGGATCACCCATAAAGCGCTGGCAGATGCGCTGAAGCGACTCGAACGTAATGGCCTGGTGATCCGCGAAGTTCTTCCCACATCCCCGGTTGGGGTTGAATACAGCCTCACGCCGCTGGCACAAACGTTACAACAGCCGTTTATCGCGCTGTATGACTGGGCGCTGGAACATGGAGCGGCACTGGATAAAGCCCAGGCCGCGTATGACCTGACCCATGCGGGGGAAAGTGCGGAAGAGACCGAACCCCCCGCGTAAAAAGGGTGCGAGTTTTGTCAGTCAGGATGTCTTGTGACCGTATACTGATATGTATTAGCTCAGACCTGATCTGACAGTTACAGGTTATTTATACAGGTGTCCGTCAGATTACATCTGGTTTAAATTTTTCTCAGCCCAGATGTGTTTTCCATCAAGTAACGTTTCCATTGGCGTCCGGCCACAGCACATTTTCCCCTGATGGGTTCGCTCATTATTATAGTGAACCAGCCATTCATCAAGATCTGACTGTAATGTATCAAGTTCGCCATACAGTTTTTTGCGGAATGCTACCTGATAAAACTCCTGCAATATCGTCCTGTGGAACCGTTCGCAGATGCCGTTCGTCTGCGGCGACATCGCTTTGGTCTTTGTGTGGTCGATATCATTTATTGCCAGATAAAGCTGGTAATCATGCTGCTCTACTTTGCCACAGTACTCTGTGCCTCTGTCGGTCAATATTCTCAGCATAGGTAGTCCCTGAGACGCGTAGAACGGCAGCACACGGTCATTCAGCAGATCTGCTGCTGTAATCGGCGTTTTGGTGACATAGAGCTTGCAGTGAGCGACCTTCGAGTAGGTATCCACGAACGTCTGCTGATAAATACGTCCAACACCTTTCAGGTTTCCCACGTAGAACGTGTCCTGAGACCCCAGATAACCCGGATGAGCGGTTTCAATTTCGCCACAGGCCTCGTCATCACTTGCTTTACGTTCCAGTGCGGCAATCTGGCTGTCAGTCAGTTCGATACCCTCACGAGCCACTTTTTCTTCCAGTGCTTTAAGGCGCTTTTTGAAATTCTCAAGATTGTGGCGCAGCCAGACAGAACGGACGCCACTTCCTGAGATAAAAACGCCCTGTTTACGCAGCTCATTGCTGGTCCGGTGTTGGCCATGAGCAGGGAACGCAACAGCATAATCAGTAACGGCCTGCTCAGTTGCATCGTCAGTACGATTTTTGAGATTGGGAGCGCGCCGGCTGCGGTTAATCAGCGCATCCACACCGCCTTCATCAGCCAGTTCACGATAACGGTAAAATGTATCACGGGAGACGCCCATGATTTTACAGGCTTTAGATACGTTGCTGAGTTCTTCAGCCAGATTAAGCAAACCAGTTTTGTGTTTGATGACGGGATTGGTAGTATGAAGCATGAGAGTTACCTCGTGTTTTGTATAAGGATTCGACACCCATATCAAAACCGGTAACTCTCAACCTTTCAAGGCCATATGTCAGATCAAGTCGCGACTAATACAGCTAAATGATAGCAGAAAGTCAGAGTGATAACTTTTCTGCTATCATAACGTTCATTAATTTTATATAAACTCGATTACTAAAAAGTGTTTGACTACCTGCTGGTCGATTTTAAGAGCTAAATTTCTCATGAAATAGTTCATTGCTATCGCTTCTTTAAATTCAATCTCGCGAGATTTACCATGAGCAATATCATTTCTTAAAACTCTATACTGGTGATACTGTTCAATGTCTTCAGATGGGAAATCAACACCAAAAGCATATTGAGCTACATGTGGGATTTGGAATGCTTTTAAATCAGAATAGTTTTTAAACAACTCTACTAAACCAAATGTTGAAAATAGTTCAGAGGGAAACCTAAAATCAGTGTGGTTGAGAACATCGATATGCTTTCTATATTTTAATAGATGGGCTTTTTTCTTATACCCTCTTAATTTATTCGAGCTGATTCTAATTCTCTCATTCAAAAGGCTGTTCATATTATTTTTTTGTTTTTTTAATGACTCCTTTTCGAAGTGTTCCCTACCACCATGAAAAATTTCAATTTCAGCAATTAACTCTTTAAAATAGGCCTCGAAGTAACTAAATGTATTTATAAATATAAGCTTGCCGAGATTTTTTTTATAAGTTTGACTAAATCCCCTTAATTGTTCTATGTTAGGTTCACCTTTAAAGTAATCAGCATCAGGCAGTTTTTTTACTGAACCATGTTCCAGTGCTTTTATGTAACCTTTTAGAGCAGGAACTGCATTGCAGCATAAAACCGCAAAATCTAGGCTTGACTGTGTTTGTCCTTTTAAAACTTCATAGGCCTTGCTATTACTTATCATAATTGATATACTCCGGGTTGTGCTGGTGTAACGGTAACATACTCCGAGAACCTGCTTAATAGGCATAAATAGATTGTGTCTATTGCGAAGGTAGAGATTCTGGTTCGACTCCAGAGCACATAACTAAGGTTTCTTTCACTATAATAAAACCCCATTTAAGCTCTTCAGCCTCCAGAACCTCTGTGTTCATACATTATTTAATCTAATCTTTATCAATTAGATTGTGAATTCCATTGCGCTACCAAGCGTATCCACCATTAGGCTTACATAGACATCGGCTTTGTAATAAGCATCAGCCTCAAACATTATTTCACTTATTACAGATTTTATCAATTCTTCAGCTTCCTTTCTTTTTTGTTTTTTTATATCTTTCTTAAGCTCGATAAATCCTGTCAATACAGTTTCAATGTGTTCAGTTTTTTTCCACTCATCAATTTCTCTCAGTTTTCTTCTTACATTTGCCGCTGCATTTTCATGTTCTGAATCGTATTTTTTAGGTATGACTGAGTAAGATAATTGAAAGTCAAAATTCATTTTAAAATCCTTGTAATTACTAATTTTAATTAAATTAATATTTTTTTTATAAATTTTAGAGTGCTACTGTAATAGCGGGCTTGTCTCTATGAATGTTTTACGAGCAATATTTCCAACTATATTGGTTGATACACCATCGAATGTTCCTCCTATGATCCCACCTACAACAGGTATCATCTTGCCCAAGTTTATCGCCCCTTTTTCACCAAACTTTGTCAGTAACCTAAAACCGACCTGCTTGTTAATGGCAAAAATGGTTTCCTTAGAAATACTTTTGATCAACTGAGTGGACATTTTGGAACCGATGATAATGCCCGTGCTTTTGAGTATGTCTTTTGCGGCATTTCCAGCAAGGCAGCTATAGACAATGGTTTTTACGCGATCATCTTTTACATCATATCCGCCCATGAGAGCGATGGCTGTAATCATGCGGATTTGAACGTAAATGACTGTAGCTATGTTTGCGGGGATGGCTACAGGAAGGGTTATGATTCCCCCAAGGCCGGAGATAAATCCTGTTGTGGCTGATTTAGTATTTTGCCAGCGAATGAGAGAGTTTACTTTTTCAACTAAAGTGTCATCGCCTTTAAGATAGCTTTCCGCCATTTCATAGGCCGAGTCTGTTCCTGGTATGCTTCCATCCAGAGCCTTATCGTAGGCCCAGTTCAGAGCCTGCATGATTTTACCTTCGTTTAACGCTTCAGCCATTCTAAGTCCCTATTGGAATTTTATGAAAACATAGAACTTATCGGAATGGTTAAGTTTATCTTTATAGTTAATAAGTAAAAAAAGCCAATCGCGCGATTGGTTTTTTTTAAGTTGCTGATAAACAATGCATTAAATTTTATTTATTAATTACATTGTCAAAGATATGCATCCAGCGCTTAAGTTGCAGTTCCGTATCCCGGATGCCTTCTTGTGAGTTGAAGTCACCTTTTTGGGGAAAGAACATTACTCTCCATTCTGGATACTGAACATCGTCTACTGCGATGTAAAAGCCTGACTCACTGAAATCATGAGTGCGGTCGAGTTCTTTGTTGATACCAGCCCGTTCTCTCGTAGTAGACAAATTGTATCGCCACTCTTTGATTGCTGAGAACGGATAGGTCTTTTGTTTGTTCTCTTCCTTGAGATGGATCAGTCCCCGTTTTTCATCGAGCTTCATAGCAGTTGGACCGAACTCATGGCTCCACATGCCGTCAGACTCTCCGAACACATCTCTGGTGCTGGCATTCCACTTCTTAATTCGGAATTTTTTATAAGCAAACATCAAGAGCATGATGCTTGCGCAAACCCAAATAATAGCGAGTTGCACTAATCCTCTCATACCCATGAAGTAGAAGATGACAATTGGCAGAGCGATTGCAATCCATACTCGTTTCATCATCAGGAAATTAGGCTGCTTAACTACAGTCATTGTTGTCATTGAACCATCCGGTATTGTTTCGTTGGATTCAGAGCGCACGCATCCATCAGCTTATTTTGCTGATAAATCAGTGAGCTATAACGCTTCGTTTGAAGTTACATTACGGCCTGGAATGAGTGTCTAGCAAATCATTTGTACCGATCGATCAGATCTATTTGATAGCTATAAACTATCATGATAGCAAAATTGATCTGTAAAAACGATCGATCGGTTTTTCCTATCGATATGATTATTAATAAGAATAGATAGCGAATTTGACTTAATGTGTAGTTTTAAACTACTGATAACTAGCAGGTTTAAGAGGCATCAAATAGAAAATCTTTTTTTCCCAGCGGTCCTTTCTTTGATGATTGCGAGTGATTTTTTATCGCTAGTGTTTTGGTAGGGAGTAACAAAGTGGAAAGGTGATCTTACCCACGTAATGTGGACACCGCCCTAAGCGAGATTCTGGTTTTCAAATTGTTCTGGGCTTAGACCGCCGCACGCACTGTGGCGACGCCAGCGATTGTAATCACACTCGATATAATTAAACACCGTCGCCCGCATTATTTCCCTGCTGGCAAAGCGCTCTCCGTGGATACATTCCACCTTCAGTGAGTGAAAGAAGCTTTCCACGCAGGCATTGTCATAGCAGCAGCCTTTTGCGCTCATGCTCCCGCGCAGATTATGGCGTTTCAGCAAGCTCTGATAATCCGATGAGCAGTACTGACCACCACGGTCAGTGTGAACAATGACATTTTCCGGACGTTTACGCCGCCACAGTGCCATTTGCAGTGCGTCGCAGGCAAGCTGCGCTGTCATCCGTGGTGACATTGACCAGCCAATAACTGCACGCGACCACAGGTCAATCACCACTGCAAGGTAGAGCCAGCCTTCGTCCGTGCGAAGATACGTGATGTCACCTGTCCACTTCTGGTTTGGACCACTAGCGTAAAAATCCTGCTTCAGCAGGTTCTCAGACACGGGCAGCCCGTGTTCACGGTAGCTTACCGGGCTGAACCGGCGGGAGGCTTTTGCTCTCAGTCCCTGACGGCGCAGGCTGGCAGCAATGGTTTTGATGTTGTATTCCGGTAGTTCGTCAGCAAGACGAGGCGCACCATAACGCTGTTTTGCCTCAGTAAATGCCTTACCGACGGCCTCATCGCAGACGCGACGGAACTGCTGACGTGGGCTTATCTGATGGCGACGCAGGCACCAGACATACCAGCCGCTGCGGGCAACCCGAAGCACACGGCACATGGCTTTGACGCTGAACTCAGCCCGATGTTTTTCAATAAAGACATACTTCATTTCAGGCGCTTCGCGAAGTATGTCGCGGCCTTTTGGATAATGGCCAACTCTTCTGCCTGTTCCGCCAGTTGTCGCTTAAGGCGGGCAATTTCAACAGACATTTCCTGCTCACGTTCGGAAGAGGAATGTGCATTTTTCAGCTTACCGCGCCAGGCATAAAGCTGCGATTCATACAGACTAAGTTCACGGGCAGCGGCTGCTACCCCGATGCGTTCAGCAAGCTTCAGGGCTTCGTTGCGAAATTCAGGCGTATATTGCTTACGTGGTTTTTTGCTGGTTAATGCTGATTTTGTCATGAGTCACCTCTGATTGAGAGTTTACTCACTTAGTCGCGTGTCCACTATTCGCGGGTAAGATCATATCACTTTTTCTGTCTCTCTTGATGGTAATGAAGCCGTCCACAATAAAAACCGTATCCTCACCGACTCTCAGGCTCACAACAGAGCCGTGACAGGCATTCAGAAAATCACAGAAGAATTGGGAGCAAATCGGGTAGCTACGGTTACAACAGTTACAAAAGAGCTGACAAAAGAACCAGCCTCCATAGTGGATGCTCATCTGTCCCTTGGACTCACTGACATGTTTATCCGGCCTGTAAGTCCCTACGGGTTTGCTCAGAAGCAGAGCTTCACTTTTTCAATGCCGGAATATTTTGATTTTTATAAAGAGCTGATGCAGGAAGTGTTGCTTCAGAATCAGAAAGGCATACCTGTCGTTGAGCACTCAGCCTCTATCCATCTAAAGCGGATTTTTAATCCGGGTTTCAGTGGTTATGCAGATCTGAAATCACCAAGTGGAGTCGTGCTGAACTGCATCCTGTTCAACTATGACGGCAAGGTCTACGGTAGCGACGAAAGCCGTATGCTTCAGAAAGTAAATCCCGAAGCAGATTTCAGTGCAGGAGAGTTTGCTTCACTGTCATTCAGTAGCAACGAATACTACCGTTCCGCTCTCTCATCTTCATTTAATTTCGCCATGCCCGGTTGTGATACCTGTGCTTACCAACCTTTCTGTGGAGCAGATCCTTGTCAGAACATCAGTGTTCATGGCGAGCCTGTTGGTGACAAGAGTCGGTCAACCTTTTGCCAGTATCACAAAGGGATGTTCCGCTTCCTGCTGAATGAAATCTCTCAGGATGGACCAATGGCTGAAATGCTCAAAAGGTGGGCTTATGTCTGAGGTGCTGAGAAACGATATTTTCCGGTTTTCATCAGACTTACCAGTTCAGCAAGGCTTCTATTGCCTATGTAAAACCAAGCCCGAGAATCCTCAATTCTATCTGCCAAATTTGCTTGTCACTGCAACACAACTCGATTCCAGACTGCCTGCATATTTTGCAGACTCGATTATGAGTCAGGAGCTTTACGATTCCATAGAAGATGGTGACATTGGGATCGTCAATAATGGCAACATGCTCCGGGTAATTCTGTCCCGTAGAGCAAACCATAACACTGTCCTGGTCACTGAAAGGTGCAACAACAGTTGCCTGTTTTGTTCTCAGCCTCCTAAAGCTGGAAACGATGATTGGCTTCTCAACCAGTCAGCTCTCGCTATCGCTTCCTTCTCTCTGAATGGAGTAGTGGGAGTGAGCGGGGGAGAGCCTTTGCTCTATGGCGAAGACTTCCTGCATTTTCTGGACTTCATAATCGAAAATTCCCCTGAGACAGCACTGCATGTTCTAACCAACGGACGGAAGTTTGCGGATGTCAGCTTTACCCAGCAGATGAAGGAAAGAAGCGATAAGCTCAAAATCACGTTTGGGATACCGCTTTATTCTTCAAGAGCATCAGTGCACGACTATCTGGTCGGAAGCGAGGGAGCTTTTGATGAAACAGTCAGGGGACTGATCAATGCCGGTAACTCAGGGATCAACATAGAACTGAGAGTCATCCCCACTCAGGCTAACTACAGCGAGCTTGATGACATCGTTGAGTTTGCTGGTCGTGTGTTCTCGAACATTAACCAGATCTCCCTTATGGGATTGGAGTCGATTGGATGGGCCCGTAAGAACTGGTCATCAATCTTCATAGAGCACGACAACTACAGAGAACAAATCCTTTCGGCTGTAGACACTGCACACAGGTCAGGTATCCCTCTTACCATCTTCAATTATCCACTATGCCACCTTCCTGAAAGGGCATGGAATTTTGCAACTCAGTCGATCTCTGACTGGAAAAATTACTATCCAAAAGAATGTGATGAATGCACTCAGAAGTCTTCCTGTGCTGGTTATTTCAGTTCATCAAAAGGCCGTTTTCATCAACCTCCGAGACCAATAATATGAAAAAGTTTAATCTTGCGGCTCTGCTTCCTGGTTTTTTGGCTCTTAATAATTCAGTTTGGGCAAGTGATTCATCTACTGGTGCCAGTGACTTACCTGGTATGACTTTGAACGAACATGATTTGGTGATAGCCCCGCTCAACACCGAAGTGCCTTTCTACATTGCCGGACACAGGAGTCACAGTTCTCATCGTAGCCACAGCTCACACCGTTCCTCATCAGGCGGTGGCTACTATGGCGGAAGCACTCCTTACTACCCCAAGACATACAGCTCGCCAAGCACCTCAGACTCATCCAGTTCAGGAACTCGTTCGTCCTCGTCCTCCTCTGTCCGTTCACTTCGCTCTAATGACACAGATAGCACAACCACAACAAACTCAGCAGGAACTACAGGTGCCAATCGAGCGAGTAGCGGGCTAACTTCGGATACAGACAAACGTAAGCGGTTAATCATGAGGGTGCAATTCGCCTTACTCGATAAAGGTTTCTATAACGGCAACATCGATGGGAGTATGGGACCAGCCACAAGGACAGCAATCAAGAATTATAGGGTTGCGAATGGATTGCCTACTCCAGTAAGAGAAACTTTTGATACACAGTTGTTAAATTCATTGAACATCCTGGCCCGTTAAGAAAAATTAATTTAAAAATTAGTCTTTCAAATAATATTGATATTTTATTTTGAGAGAGTTTTAAGGGTTTAATTATTCATAATGTTATTTTAAAAAAAGGAATTGGTCATGTGGTCGGATTTTGAATCAAGTGTTGACTATCTAAATTTCGGAGAAGTATCGAGTTTAGCTGTAGATATCTTAAAATCAAATAATATGTTGCCTGTATCAATTGGAGTTTTTGGCAACTGGGGGGCTGGTAAGTCATCATTGTTGAAAATAATTGAAAAGCAAATTAGTGATGAGGCCGGTGAAGAAATTTTGGTCGTGAATTTCGATGCATGGCTTTATCAGGGGTATGATGATGCCAGGGCTGCTTTGTTAGAAGTGATTGCAACAAAGTTAAATGAAGCTGCCCAAGGTGATGAGGGAGTTGTTAAGAAAACGTTTAATCTCTTTAATAGAGTCGATAAAGTAAGAGCTTTAGGGTTAACAATTGAAGGGATAGCCTTAGCTCACGGTATTCCTACAGGTGGGCTTGTTTCAAGAGGATTAAATGCAGTTAAGGATGTTTTTAATAATGGAATAAACGAAGATAACTACCAAGATAGTATGAAGTCAGGGAGCGAAATAGCTAAATTAGGATTGATAAAAGATAAAGAGCTTTCCACTCCACCACAACAAATTAATTTATTTAGAAATGAGTATAATGATATACTGAAAAACTTGAATAAAAAGTTAATTGTATTTATTGATAATTTAGATCGGTGCTTGCCTCACAATGCAATTCAAACTCTTGAGGCGATAAGGCTATTTTTGTTTCTTCCTAACACTGCTTTTGTAATAGCCGCTGATGAGGATATGATAAGAACTTCCGTTTCTGAATACTTTAAAGGCACTTCTGCTAGGCATCATATCGATTATTTGGACAAACTGATTCAAGTTCCTATAAGAGTGCCGCGAACAGGTTTATTAGAGATTAGGTCATATCTTTTCTTACTCCATGCAGTAAATTTAGGAGTAGATGAAAATTTAGTTGAAGATCTTCGAATAGCATTGGAAGTATCACTACAAGAGTCATGGCATCAAGATCCGATGAAAAAGGAAGATGCACTTAAAATTCTAAAGTGTGAAGATAATATTGAGTTAGCAATTTCATTTGACCAAGTGGATCGGATAGCACCTATTTTCGCTACATCACCTATAATTCATGGCAATCCGAGAATTGTAAAAAGATTACTAAATGTCGTTAAAATGAGATCTAATATTGCAAGAAGAAGAAAAATATCTTTAGATGAGAATGTTATAACGAAACTAGTAATATTTGAAAGATGTGCTGGAGAAGAAGCAGCCAATGCATTGTATTCTATGATCGATACCAATAAAAATTACAACAAAGTTATAAGTAACCTTGAAAGCGAAAGATTAGTTGAACTCCCAGATTATGTTCCTCCAGCCTGGAAAAAAGATGAGTCTACAAGTGATTTTATTCTGAAATGGTTAGAGCTTGAACCAAAGTTAAGTGATAAAAATTTAAGGGCTGCTGTATATCTTTCTCGTGAGACTATGCCTGCGGGGCATTATGTTATTGGTCTATCACCTAAAGCAAGAGATGCATTAGGTGTATTAGTATCTACAAAAAGAAAAAGTTCACAAGCAGCTTCAAAAGCATTAAAGGATATTTCTAAAGATGAGGTTATTCCAGTTATGGAAGGAATAATTGAGCATCTAAGAAGTATAACGGAATGGAGTAATCAGCCAGACGGTTTTGCGGGTGCTGTTTTATTAGCAGATAGTAATTTAGAGGCAGCAAAAAGCCTTAAGAGATTCATAACTGGAATACATGAGCAGCCGCACTGGATGAATATGCTTCTTAAAAATAAAGCTTGGAATAATTAAGGATAAAAAATGGGCACATCTCAATCGAGTAAAGGACCTAAGAATGGAAATGAATTAGTTCCGCCTTGGGCTGATCAGTCACATAACGGTAAAAGCAATAATCTTAGTGGATTTAGGACATTATTTGGCCGATTTGCTCGTAACAGAGATGCAACGGCATTAAAAGGTGCATTAGGACGTTATGCTAGACAAGTTACAGGAGGTTCTGAATCTACTAATGCTCGTTTAGGGAATATCATCAATGTTGGCGGTGGTTTATTTGAATTATTAAGTGATGGTGTTACCAATGATCCTAATATGAATCCTTTGGTAGACCTTGATAGTCTCAAAGGAATGGAGTGTGAAGATGTAATTGCGAGAATATCACATTCTTTATCTGAAGGACTTGAAGATGCCGACAAAATTCAAACTGCCATGAATGATGCTTTAGTGGAAGCTTTGAATGGAAAGTCAGTTTTCGATCCGTCAGACATAACTGACGATGTAATCATTGAAACAATGATTTGTTATTTAACGGATAGCATTTTTTTACAAATCACAATGGATGCTGGTAAAGCATGGAATAATGCAGAGACCGCCAAAGAATTACAGGTAGCAGAAAATTCTTTACATCAACTTATTAGTGCCACCGTTGATAATATAATGGAGCCAAAGTTAAGTAATAATATACGAGTATTTTCCAAAAAAGACATAATAGCCATACAAAAAGATGTTATAAGAGAAGTCTGGGATGAATGGAAAGGATATGAAGAATGAACATTTATATTAACTCTGATTATACAAAGTTACCAGCGGCCAACAAAGAAACTGTATCTGTTCAGATATATTCACGAGATGGTGTCGTTTCTAAAAATGGTAAAAGGCCAAGAGAAGACATTGCAACTATAGGTAAGCCAATTTACGATGCAATAAAAAGATTGGGAGTGACTATATCTGATGATGTAATGGATTTTTTAACAATTTCACTTGCTGTCACTGCTGCTGATACTTTTATTGAAAGAGATGTGTGTTTTGATGGTTGGACAAGAAATATAAATCTATCAGTTTCATTAATTAACCCTCAGGTATGGGATAATAATAAACCACTACTTGAAAAAGCATTACAATTTCTTAGTGGCGATGTTTGGAATCTAAATTTTGAGAAGGATGGTCCTAAACCACCACAGCCATTTAAAGCTGTTAACGGAAGGAGGTTGATAAACCTCAATGGATTAGATAGTGTATCACTATTTTCTGGAGGCCTTGACAGTGCAATAGGTGTTATAGATTTATTAACTTCAGGAAATAAGCCCCTACTGATTAGTCATTCGTATAAGGGGGATAAATCTAAACAAGATGCAATAGCCCGTAAAATTCAAGGGAAAGGCATTTTCTCCAGATTACGTTCAAGTGCAAATCCTATTGGCCGAGGCATCCCGAGAGATATCACAATGAGAACAAGGAGTTTAAATTTTTTGGCATTTTCACTCGTTGGTGCTTATGCGGTAAAAAAAGTAAATAATTATAATAAGTTGTCTATATTTGTCCCTGAGAACGGGTTTATCTCTTTAAATGCACCTTTGACCTCCCGGAGAGTCGGTTCTCTAAGCACTCGCACTACGCATCCATATTTTATCGAAATGATCCAGCAGCTTTTTGATAATGTAGGTTTTGGAGTTGAGTTAAATAATCCTTATCAGTTCATGACAAAAGGAGAAATGGTAAGTGGGTGCAAAGATTTTAATACTTTATCTTCGATAATTGATCTTACTGTTTCATGTAGTCATTGGAAAAGAAAAAATAGACAGTGTGGGTATTGTGTTCCTTGTATGATTAGGCGGTCATCATTAATTCAAAGCAATTTGAAGGAGACGATTTCCTATCATCATGGCACATATCCAACCTTACGTGATTTTGTTAAAAATAAGAAAGATGGAAGGGATGATGTAAATTCTGTTTTATTGGCTATAGATAAATCAAAAAATAGAAAATTGAAATCTTGGATATTAAAGTCTGGGCGACTTAATTCTTGTGATCTTGATAAATATGAAAGGGTTTTTTTAAATGGGTTGCTTGAAGTAGAAAGGTTTTTAAAAAGGGAAAAAGTGATTTGAAGCTTGATATGCATTGCCATTTGGATCTTTATAAAAATCCAAATGATATTATTGAAAAGTGTAATGAGAAAGGACTTTATGTCCTTTCTATAACAACAACTCCTAAAGCATATATTGGGACGAATAGGCTTGTTTCTAAGAATAAGCGGATCAAAACGGCATTAGGTTTGCATCCCGAACTCGCACATATTCGACACAAGGAGTTAGATATTTTCGACATGTTATTTCCCCAGGTGGAATATATTGGTGAAGTCGGTCTTGATGGAGGGAAAGATTATAAACAATATGTGGATGTGCAACTTAAAGTTTTCAAACATATATTAAAGAAAGTCCATCATGGAGGTGGGAGGATTATGTCGATACATTCAAGATCCTCAGCTACAGAAGTAGTTGATCAACTCAAGGGAATCGATGGCGTTCCTATTTTTCATTGGTTTACTGGTTCGGAATTAGAATTGAGAAATGCAGTTAAAATTGGTGCGTGGTTCTCAGTTGGTCCTGCAATGCTGAACTCTGTTAAAGGAAAGCGAATAATTGAACTCATACCTAAAGACAGATTATTGACTGAAACTGATGGACCATTTGCTAAGGTCTCAGGAAAGAGTTTATTTCCTTGGGATGTTGAAAAAGCCATTGCTGGCATATCCAAGATATGGGGATGCGACCCTGAATATGTTGAAGCTAAAATAGAAGAGAACTTTAGGAGTATACTTAAATTTAAATAATATTTTATAGGTCATTAAACATGATACAACACTGGGAAGAATCCCTTTCGTTAACCTAAGGCTATGACTTAATGATTTTTGGTTAAGTTAAATGATCCAGTATTATTAAAACAAAAGCAAGATTAATTTCAATGAGTTTTATTTATAGTGTTGAGTTTTTTTATTTTTGTGTGTTTTTATCTTTAGTCTTTTTAAGTCTAGATAAAAGAAAAAATACTGAACTTTTATCGGTATTGAAGCGAGTTAAAATATTTAGGCCGCTTGCCAAAAATAGGGTGCTCAATGTGTTAATAAAATAAACGTGGTTGACTTTAATAAAAAATACGATAAAACATTATAGGATATTCACTCAAAGAGGAGGTTTGACATGGATAAGACAGAAATAACAGATGATGATATAAAAGAAGTCGTGGTTAGGCTTGGAGAGACTACATCAAAATTACTTATTGAAAGGGGAGTATATGACCACTTCACAGAATCTCCAGGGGGGAATATAATAATCGATATTTTTTGGAAGTATTTTGAAATTGAGTTTGCTGAAAAAGCACTATTCATAATAAATAACTTTGATTTATCAGGTCATTATACTGAAAAAAATGGTGGGGTTGAGCATTGGATCGTAGAAGAACTGATTGATAATAATTTTGATAACAGCCTTGAGGACATGCTGGTCAGAAGAAGGGTTAAAGAAGAAAAAGTTAAGGTAAATAGTATATTAAGTCCTGATAATGGTGAGCATGATAATTTTAGGAGCCTGTAATTTAAATTGTGTATCTGCCTGTTTTTGATATCTTCACTCCAACAACGGAGACAGGCAATTTATGGACGAAAAGAAACTCAGGGCCCTTGCGGCTGAACTGGCTAAAGGCCTTAAAACCGAAGCCGATCTCAATGCGTTTTCCCGCATGCTGACGAAGCTTACCGTGGAAACGGCACTCAATGCCGAACTGACTGACCATCTCGGGCATGAGAAAAATGCCCCCAAATCAGGCTCAAATACCCGCAACGGCTACTCTTCAAAAACGGTGCTGTGTGACGACGGCGAAATCGAGCTGAGCACGCCGCGTGACCGTGAAAACTCCTTCGAACCGCAACTGATAAAGAAAAATCAGACACGTATTACCCAGATGGACAGCCAGATTTTGTCCCTGTACGCCAAAGGCATGACCACGCGAGAAATCGTCGCCACCTTCAAAGAGATGTACGACGCGGATGTTTCACCCACGCTGATTTCTAAAGTCACCGATGCGGTTAAAGAGCAGGTCACAGAGTGGCAGAATCGCCCCCTGGATGCACTTTATCCCATTGTTTATCTTGACTGTATTGTTGTAAAAGTTCGCCACGGTGGTAGCGTGATTAATAAAGCCGTCTTCCTCGCACTGGGCATTAATACCGAAGGCCAGAAAGAGCTGCTGGGTATGTGGCTGGCAGAAAATGAAGGCGCGAAGTTCTGGCTCAGCGTGCTGACGGAGCTTAAAAACCGGGGCCTTCAGGATATCCTGATTGCCTGCGTGGACGGTCTGAAGGGCTTCCCGGATGCGATAAACAGCGTTTATCCCCAAACGCATATCCAGCTGTGCATCATCCATATGGTGCGCAACAGCCTGAAATACGTGTCGTGGAAAGACTACAAGGCAGTCACCGGCGGGCTGAAAACGGTGTATCAGGCTGCGACCGAAGAGGCGGCGCTGATGGCGCTGGATAAGTTTGCAGACGTCTGGGACGAGAAGTACCCGCAAATCAGCAAAAGCTGGCGCACGCACTGGGAAAATCTTAATACGTTCTTCGGCTATCCCCCCGATATCCGCAAAGCCATCTATACCACCAATGCGATCGAGTCGCTAAACAGCGTGATCCGTCAGGCGATAAAGAAACGCAAAGTGTTCCCGACAGACGACTCGGTACGGAAGGTTATTTATCTGGCGATCAGGGATGCGTCAAAAAAATGGAATATGCCGATCCGAAACTGGCGGCTGGCAATGAGTCGTTTTATTATCGAGTTCGGTGACCGCCTGAGCGGTCACCTTTAATATGGTGGCAGTTACACAGAATTATTTACAGGGTCAATTTTAGAAAAAGATTATAAAGTATATGTAAAATATTTTTCTTTAAAATATAAAAGCCAGGTATTGATTGCTGGCTTTTATTCAGTTTGAAGTTATTGGTCTAAATCGCGAAGTTACTTACCGACCCTGTAAATAATTCTGTGTAACTGCCACCATATTAAAGGTGACCGCTCAGGCGGTCACCGAACTCGATAATAAAACGACTCATTGCCAGCCGCCAGTTTCGGATCGGCATATTCCATTTTTTTGACGCATCCCTGATCGCCAGATAAATAACCTTCCGTACCGAGTCGTCTGTCGGGAACACTTTGCGTTTCTTTATCGCCTGACGGATCACGCTGTTTAGCGACTCGATCGCATTGGTGGTATAGATGGCTTTGCGGATATCGGGGGGATAGCCGAAGAACGTATTAAGATTTTCCCAGTGCGTGCGCCAGCTTTTGCTGATTTGCGGGTACTTCTCGTCCCAGACGTCTGCAAACTTATCCAGCGCCATCAGCGCCGCCTCTTCGGTCGCAGCCTGATACACCGTTTTCAGCCCGCCGGTGACTGCCTTGTAGTCTTTCCACGACACGTATTTCAGGCTGTTGCGCACCATATGGATGATGCACAGCTGGATATGCGTTTGGGGATAAACGCTGTTTATCGCATCCGGGAAGCCCTTCAGACCGTCCACGCAGGCAATCAGGATATCCTGAAGGCCCCGGTTTTTAAGCTCCGTCAGCACGCTGAGCCAGAACTTCGCGCCTTCATTTTCTGCCAGCCACATACCCAGCAGCTCTTTCTGGCCTTCGGTATTAATGCCCAGTGCGAGGAAGACGGCTTTATTAATCACGCTACCACCGTGGCGAACTTTTACAACAATACAGTCAAGATAAACAATGGGATAAAGTGCATCCAGGGGGCGATTCTGCCACTCTGTGACCTGCTCTTTAACCGCATCGGTGACTTTAGAAATCAGCGTGGGTGAAACATCCGCGTCGTACATCTCTTTGAAGGTGGCGACGATTTCTCGCGTGGTCATGCCTTTGGCGTACAGGGACAAAATCTGGCTGTCCATCTGGGTAATACGTGTCTGATTTTTCTTTATCAGTTGCGGTTCGAAGGAGTTTTCACGGTCACGCGGCGTGCTCAGCTCGATTTCGCCGTCGTCACACAGCACCGTTTTTGAAGAGTAGCCGTTGCGGGTATTTGAGCCTGATTTGGGGGCATTTTTCTCATGCCCGAGATGGTCAGTCAGTTCGGCATTGAGTGCCGTTTCCACGGTAAGCTTCGTCAGCATGCGGGAAAACGCATTGAGATCGGCTTCGGTTTTAAGGCCTTTAGCCAGTTCAGCCGCAAGGGCCCTGAGTTTCTTTTCGTCCATAAATTGCCTGTCTCCGTTGTTGGAGTGAAGATATCAAAAACAGGCAGATACACAATTTAAATTACAGGCTCTACTTACCACAAACATCACATTATTTCGATATACTCATGAGTAACCTCTTTGAATTAACTTACAAAGGGAGGCTTTAAATTCTTAATAGATATTCGCAGCCCACATTGAGTTATCGATTATAAATTATTAAATACGTATCGTTTGCTATTCACTGTTCTGAATGCTTAATAGAGAAGGAAAAAGGTGTCTGTGCTTCTTCTTTACAAGCTTCAAGATAGTTAGCCCACCATTGCAACATGAGTCTCCGTTCTTCCAAATGCTCCGCTTTGTGTATGTAAGCAGCCCGGACACTGTTGCGTTCCTGGTGGCTCATTTGTCTTTCCACAGCATCTCTCGACCATAATCCCGATTCGATTAAGGCACTACATGCCATAGTCCTGAAACCATGCCCGCAGACTTCTACTTTCGTATCGTAGCCCATCGTCCTGAGTGCTTTGTTGACAGTGTTTTCACTGATAGGTTTGTCATCCCCAGTAAAACCAATGAACATAAGTTCTTTGTTACCACTGATCGTATGAAGCTCTTCCATAAGTGCTTTGGCTTGTGTGCTTAGTGGAACCAGATGTGGGGTTTTCATCTTTGCCCCTCTTGCAGAATATTTTACCCCTTCCATAGGTTGTCGCTTTCCGGGGATAGTCCACAGTGAATTTTTGAGATCGACTTCTGCCCAGCGAGCAAATCGCAGTTCACTCGAACGGACAAAGGTCAGGAGTGTTAACTGCACTGCAATTTGGGTAATACCTCTTCCTTTATATGCTTCCAAACGGTTCATAAGCTCTGGCAATCGTTCCAGAGAAAGGGCAGGGCGATGGACACTTTTAGCGGAAACAACTGCACCAGCGAGGTCGTTTGCATGATTCAGTTCAATTAACGCATTGTGAACGGCATACCTCATTACCGCTGTAATGCGTTGTTGTAAGCGGGAAGCCAGCTCATTGTGTCCTGATGCTTCTGCTTTTTTCAGCGGAACCAACAAATCACGAGTCTTTAGATCGCTAAGATAACGTTTACCGATGACAGGGAACAAATGGGTAACAAGGCTGTTCAATACGGTAGTTCTATGACTGTCTGACCAGGTTCTATTACTGGTATGCCATTTTCTTGCAACTTGCTCAAATGTTAGCAAGCCTTTGCTCTCAATCTTTTCTGCTTTGCGCTTTTCACTTGGGTCTACATGGTTTGCAACGAGCTGACGGGCTTCATCTCTTCTTCGTCTGGCTTCTGACAATGAAACCTCAGGATATACACCCAGTGCGAGAATTTTCTGTTTACCAGCGAAGCGATACTGAAAACGCCAATACTTGGAACCACTTGTGGTGATCAACAGGTGCATACCATTATCGTCTGTTAATTTGACGGGTTTATCAGAAGGCTTTGTATTTCTTACTGTTAACTCAGTGAGTGCCATACTAAAAACCCTCTTCTGATGGTATCTGCATTATCGAACTTAAAATACCAACATATGTACCAACAAAACAGCGTGGATTTTGAAATATGACGGTGTACGTTAACGGGCTACAAACGGAAGGTAAGTGATTGAAGTTGAAGAGTTGACTAGACTTTAAAATACTTAGGTGGGCTAACATATGGTGTCCCCTGCAGGAATCGAACCTGCAACTAGCCCTTAGGAGGGGCTCGTTATATCCATTTAACTAAGGAGACGCGGTACAAGATGGCGACATACTCTTCGCCAGGGGCAGTATCTTAGCGTAACTGCTCACGTATTTTCAAGCAGTTGGAGCGGCCAGCGGGAATCGAACCCGCGTCATCAGCTTGGGAAGCTGAGGTAATGCCATTATACGATGGCCGCCTGGTGGGTCGTGCAGGGTTCGAACCTGCGACCAATTGATTAAGAGTCAACTGCTCTACCAGCTGAGCTAACGACCCAGAGCGACAGGGATAGTATCATAAAATTTGTCGTTAATGTTGAGGAATATCAAATATCTGAGCTGGGGCAAAAACAGGCCGCTTAGGTGCTGTTTTTTTCAGCGGCGGCTTTATATGTTTCATTCGAGATTATCTGAATTCTCTTTACGCATGCTTACTTGCGCTGGATCAATATCTCCATGCTCGCCGCGTTCTAATGTAAATCCATGTAAGCAAGGGGCACCCTTGCTGTGTGAAAGAGAGGAACAGGCTATGTCACTGAAATTTTCAATTGGGTTGATCCTGCTGGTATGGCTGGGATACGTGCTGTTTGCGAGCTCATTTTACGTTAAAACCTTCGCACTCTTTAACTGAGCCTCTGCAAAGAAGGGGGTAGCGCGCTGCGTCCAGCGGCTACCCTTTGAGTCATTACAACCTGTTGTTGCTCATATTGTCTGAGTCATTACAACGTTTTATTGCTCATATTGCCTGAGTCATTACGACGTTTTATTGCTCATATCGTTGCGGATTTGCGCATGGCTTATCAGCGCAAAGATAAAGGTGCCGCCGATGATGTTTCCCGCCAGAGTGGGCAGGGCGAACGGCCAGAGGAATTCCTTCCAGCTGATAATGCCGTTAAACACCAGGAAAAGCGTTTCGACGGAACCGACCACGATATGCGTAAAGTCGCCTATCGCTACCAGCCACGTCATCAGCACAATAATCCAGAGCTTTGCCGTGCCCGCTGAAGGGAACATCCAGACCATCGTGGCGATAATCCAGCCTGAAGCGATCGCTTTAGCAAACATCTCGCCTGGTGAGTTTTCCATCACTTTCTGACTAAGGCCGATAAATGCCGTGCGCGTGGCCTCATCGAAAATGGGCATATGCATAAAGGCCAGCGCAGCCACCGCCGTCCCAATCAGGTTACCGCCCAGCACGATGCCCCACAAACGCAACAGCAGCAGAAAATTGCGGCCGGTCGGTTTATGCATTATCGGCAGCACGGCGGTCACGGTGTTCTCCGTAAACAGCTGCTGACGCGCCATGATGACGATAATAAAGCCAAAGGTATATCCGAAGTTCTCCAGTAAGAAGGCGCCTGGGACCCCCTCGAAATGAAGGTGGAATATCCCTTTCGCCATCAGCGAGGCCCCCATCGACAGGCCCGCCGCAACGGCGGAAAACAGCAGCGCTAAGCCATCGCGCTCCAGCTCTTTTTCACCTTCCTGTCGAATTTGCTCATGCACCGCCGCTGCGCGCGAGGGCAGGGCCTCTTCATTCACCTCAATCTCTTCGCCGCTCTCACTCTCTTTGCTGTCAACTTCAACATCACTTTTTTTATTGGTTTTGTCGTTCACTTGGCTGCTCCTGTCGGCCCTGATACATAATGTGCCTGATAAGCGTAGCGGGTTTCCCGGCAGGCGGAATGTAACGGTATTTAATGATAAGGGTAACAAAGCTTTAACCATGCGGTATTTTTCATCATATTCCCTGTTTTTTGCGGGCATAATGCGCATGCCATGGGTATGAGACGTACGTCGTGAGACTGCGATGCCATGATTTCCTGTGGTACTATTTCATTCAACATTCACGAGTGCGACGTAATTTGATGCTGGAAGCCCACAATCTCACCTGCGTTCGAGATGAACGTACGCTGTTTAGCGATCTTAGTTTTACCGTTTCAGCGGGCGACATCGTGCAGATTGAAGGCGCTAACGGCGCGGGAAAAACCTCGCTGCTCCGCATCCTCGCAGGCCTGAGCCGGGCTGAGCAGGGCGATGTGCGCTGGCATCAACATCCTGTTCATCGCCAGCGTGAGCGCTATCATGCGGATTTGCTCTACCTCGGCCATCAGCCCGGCGTGAAGTCGGTATTGACCGCCTTTGAGAACCTGCGTTTTTTTCACCCCGCCCATTCGGCAGAGGCTCTGCTGGCGGCACTGGATGAGGTCGAACTGACGGGATACGAAGAGGTGGCGGTGGGCCTGATGTCGGCAGGGCAGCAGCGCCGCGTGGCGCTGGCCAGGCTATGGCTGAGTCCCTCGCCGCTGTGGATCCTGGATGAGCCGCTGACCGCGATTGATGTCTCCGGGGTAAATAAGCTGACGGGGCTGTTTGAGCGCCATGCGGCTGCTGGCGGCCTGGTCATTCTGACGACCCATCAGCACCTGCCCGCGTCGCATCGCACGGTTCGCAAACTCTCACTGACCTCTGTGGAGCTAACCTGATGTTCTGGCGCGTGCTAAAGCGTGAGCTGCGTATTGCTTTTCGCAGCGGCGCTGAAATCATTAACCCACTGTGGTTTTTCCTGATCGTCATCACCCTGTTTCCGCTGGGTATCGGGCCGGAACCCCAGCTGCTGGCGCGTATTGCCCCGGGCATCGTCTGGGTCGCGGCGCTGCTCTCATCGCTGCTGGCGCTGGAGCGTCTGTTCCGCGATGACTTTGTCGATGGAACGCTGGAACAGCTGCTGCTGCTGCCCGCCCCGCTGCCGATAACGGTATTAGGGAAAGTGGCCGCTCACTGGGTGGTGACCGGGCTGCCGCTGCTGCTGCTCTCTCCGCTGGCTGCGCTGCTGCTCTCGCTCGACTTTGCCCGCTGGCGCGCCATTGCGCTGACGCTGCTATTGGGTACGCCAACGCTGAGCCTGCTGGGCGCGATAGGCGTGGGGCTGACGGTCGGTTTACGACGCGGCGGCGTTCTGCTTAGCCTGCTGGTGCTGCCGCTGGCGGTGCCGGTACTGATTTTTGCCAGTGCAGCGATAGACGCGGCGGGACAGGGTTTGCCGATTGACGGATTCCTGGCGATTCTGGGCGCCATGCTGGTCGCCAGCATTACGCTGGCGCCTTTTGCCACCGCAGCCGCGCTGCGCGTAAGCGTGCACTAACCGTATTTTTATAAAAAAACACCAGAACGCTTTTTCTTTGAATGTGAGCAAAATAATAATGTGGAAATGGTTACATCAACAGGGCAAGCCTGACCGGCTCTACGGGTTATGCGGCCGGCTGTTCCCCTGGTTTGCCGTATTGGGGGTTGCCTCGCTCGGTTTAGGCTGGATATGGGGCTTCGGCTTCGCGCCCGCCGACTATCAGCAGGGCGACAGCTACCGCATCATGTATATCCACGTGCCCGCCGCGATGTGGTCGATGGGCATCTACGCCTCAATGGCCATCGCCGCGTTTGTCGGTCTGGTATGGCAGTGGAAAATGGCCGACCTGACGGCAGCGGCGATGGCGCCGGTTGGCGCGGTGTTCACCTTTATTGCGCTGGTTACCGGTTCGGCCTGGGGAAAGCCGATGTGGGGCACCTGGTGGATCTGGGATGCACGGCTGACCTCCGAACTGGTACTGCTGTTTCTCTATATGGGCGTGATTGCCCTGTCGAATGCCTTTGACGATCGTCGTATGGCCGGGCGGGCCGCGGGAATTCTGATCCTGGTGGGCATGGTTAACCTGCCCATCATTCACTATTCAGTACAGTGGTGGAATACCCTGCACCAGGGCTCCTCCGGCATACTTCAGCAGGCCATTGACCCCAGTATGCGTACGCCGCTGCGCTGGTCGATTCTCGGTTATCTGCTGCTGTTTATCTCCCTGACGCTGATGCGTTTACGTAATCTGCTGCTCTTTACCGAGCGTCATCGCCCGTGGGTAGCTGACGTGGTGGCAAAAGGAGGGCAAAAACGATGACCCCCGCTTTTTCATCCTGGCCGGCGTTCTTCGCCATGGGCGGCTATGCCTTCTACGTCTGGCTGGCCGTTGCCTGTACCCTGCTCGCGCTGGGCGGGCTCGTGCTGCACACCCTGCTAAAGCGCCGCTGGCTGCTGGCCGATATTCGTAAGCGCCAGTCGCGCGAACGCCGCGTCCGTGCGGCAAAAAGTCAAAAAGCCGCCGGTGAAGCGGCAGGAGATCAACCGTGAATACCCGTCGTAAAAATCGCCTGATGGTGGTGGTGGCGATCCTGGTCGGCCTTGGACTTGCCACTTCGCTGGTGATGTACGCGCTGCGTTCCAACATCGACCTGTTTTATACCCCCAGTGAAATACTGAATGGGAAAGGAGAGGATCACAGCAAACCCGAACCGGGCCAGCGTCTGCGCGTTGGGGGAATGGTGATGCCAGGCAGCGTGAAGCGCGATCCGAATACGCTACAGGTCTCGTTCAAACTGTACGACGGTAACGGCGTGATTAGCGTGACCTACCTGGGGATCCTGCCCGACCTGTTCCGTGAAGGGCAGGGCGTGGTAGCACAGGGAGTGCTGGAGAAGGGCAACCTGGTGAATGCCAAAGAGGTGCTGGCGAAGCACGATGAGAAATACACGCCGCCGGAAATTGAGGATGCAATGAAAAAGAACCATAAAAGCCCGGCCACGGCCTGGCAGGCAGCCGCAGCGGAAGGCCAGTCATGATGCCGGAAATCGGCAGTTTCCTGCTCTGTCTGGCGCTGGCCCTTTCGCTGCTGCTGAGCATTTACCCCCTGTGGGGCGCGGCGCGTCAGGACGTCCGCCTTATGGGGCTGGCGCGGCCGCTCAGCTATGCGCTGTTCGCCTGCATTGCCGCCGCCTTTATGATTTTGGTTCATGCCTTCGTCGTAAATGATTTCAGCGTGGCCTACGTGGCGGCCAACTCCAACACGCTGCTGCCGGTTTACTACCGGGTGGCGGCCACCTGGGGGGCACACGAGGGGTCGCTGCTGCTGTGGCTGCTGCTGCTCAGTACCTGGACGCTGTTAGTCGCGCTGTTCAGCCGGACCATGCCGCAGGATGCTATCGCTCGCGTACTGGCGGTGATGGGGATGATCAACCTTGGCTTTCTGCTGTTTATCACCCTGACATCGAATCCCTTTACCCGCACGCTGCCTGATTTCCCCATTGACGGCAGCGACCTTAACCCGATGTTGCAGGATATCGGCCTGATCTTTCACCCGCCGCTGCTCTATATGGGCTACGTCGGCTTCTCGGTGGCGTTTGCCTTTGCTATCGCCTCGCTGATGGCGGGCAGGCTCGACACCGCCTGGGCGCGCTGGTCGCGTCCCTGGACCACCGCCGCGTGGGTATTTCTGACCATGGGCATTGTCCTGGGGTCGGCGTGGGCCTATTACGAACTGGGCTGGGGCGGCTGGTGGTTCTGGGATCCGGTGGAAAATGCCTCCTTTATGCCGTGGCTGGCCGGGACGGCACTGATCCACTCCCTGGCAGTGACCGAAAAGCGCGGCACCTTTAAGGCGTGGACCGTGCTGCTGGCCATTACCGCTTTTTCCCTTAGCCTGCTGGGCACCTTCCTGGTGCGATCCGGCGTGCTGATTTCGGTGCATTCCTTTGCCTCCGATCCCGCACGCGGCATGTTTATTCTCGCTTTCCTGGTGATCGTCATTGGCAGTTCACTCCTGCTCTACGCGATTAAGGGCAGCAAGGTGCGCAGCCGGGTGCAGAATGAAGTGTGGTCGCGCGAGTCATTCCTGCTCGGTAATAACGTGCTGCTGATCGCCGCGATGCTGGTGGTGCTGCTGGGAACGCTACTGCCGCTGGTGCATAAGCAGCTCGGACTGGGCAGCATTTCGATAGGGGAACCCTTCTTTAACAGCCTGTTTACCCTGCTGATGGCCCCGCTGGCCCTGATGCTCGGCGTGGGTCCGCTGGTGCGCTGGCGGCGTGACCAGCCGCAAAAGCTGTGGAAAAGGCTGGGCATTGCCGTGGCTGGTACGCTGGTGCTGTCGATTCTGCTGCCGTGGCTGATGCAGGATCGCATTGAGGCGATGGCCGTCGTCGGCCTGCTGATGGCGGTGTGGGTCATTTTCCTGACCCTGATGGAGCTGCACGAACGGGCGACGCATCGCCACCGCTTTTTTGCCGGGCTGCGTCATCTCTCCCGCAGCCACTGGGGCATGGTGCTCGGCCATCTTGGCGTGGCGGTCACCGTTATCGGTATCGCCTTCAGCCAGAACTACAGTGTGGAACGCGATGTGCGGATGCGGCCTGGCGATACCGTGGATATTCACGATTATCACTTCACCTTCCGCGATGTGCAGAAGATACAGGGGCCAAACTATACCGGCGGCGCGGGCATTATCGACGTAACCCGTCAGGGACATCACGAGGCGACGCTACAGGCGGAGAAACGCTACTACAGCGTGGCGCACACCATGATGACTGAAGCAGCGATTAGCGGCGGACTGACCCGCGATCTCTACGCTGCGCTGGGTGAAGAGCTGGATGACGGCTCCTGGGCGGTGCGCATCTATTACAAACCTTTTGTGCGCTGGATTTGGTTCGGCGGGGTATTTATGGCGGTTGGCGGCATTTTCTGCCTGCTCGACCCGCGCTATCGCTCACGCCGGAAGGCCGAAAGGGAGGCGACATGAATAAGAAGATACTTTACCTGCCGCTGGTGCTGTTTCTGCTGGTGGCCGCTGCGCTGATGTGGCAGCTGACGCGCAACGCCAACGGTGACGATCCCACGCTGCTGGAGTCCGCGCTGGTGGGCAAGCCGGTGCCGGTCTTTAAGCTGGAATCGCTTAACCAGCCGGGGAAAACCTACGATCGCACGGTGCTGACCGACGGTAAACCCGTGCTGCTTAACGTTTGGGCGACATGGTGTCCCACCTGCCGTGCAGAGCATCAGTATCTCAACGTGCTGGCCGCACAGGGCGTGCGGGTGGTGGGTCTGAACTATAAGGACGATCGCGGTAAGGCCATTAACTGGCTGAATACGCTGGGTAATCCTTATGCACTAAGCCTGTATGACGGTGACGGTATGCTGGGGCTGGATTTGGGCGTTTATGGTGCCCCCGAAACCTTTTTGATTGATGGCAAAGGAATTATCCGCTACCGCCACGCGGGGGATATGAATGCCGATGTCTGGGTGAAGGAAGTGAAGCCGCTTTGGGACAAATACAGCAGGGAAGGTGTATGAAACGTTTTTTACTGATCGTGATAAGCCTGGTTAGCCTGAGCGCGCTGGCCGGTAATATTGATACCTACCATTTCGCCTCGGTGGCACAGGAGCAGCAGTATCGCCATTTGACCGAATCGCTGCGCTGCCCGAAATGCCAGAACAACAGCATTGCCGACTCGAATGCGATGATCGCTGGCGACATGCGGCTGAAGGTTTACGAGCTGCTGCAGGCGGGGCAGAGCCCGGCGCAGGTTAAGCAGTATATGGTGGCCCGCTACGGCAACTTCGTGACCTACGACCCGCCGGTGATGCCGTCCACGCTGATCCTCTGGGCGGGCCCGGTGCTGTTTGTGATTATTGGCGCGCTGGTGATTATTCTGCGTAGCAGAAAGCGCCAGCTTATCGCCCCGCCACTGGATGATGCCGGGCAGAAGCGACTGGATGCGCTGTTGAAGAACAATGGGAAGCAATCATGAGTGCATTCTTACTAACCCTGCTGGTGCTGCTGATCGCGGCCTGCGGCCTGGTGCTGATTGCCGGTGGACGCAGGCATCCACCGCTGGCGGCGGAGCGCGATGCGCTAAATACGCGTTTTTACCGCCAGCGCCTGCGGGAGCTGGAAGAGGATGAAGCCCAGGGCGTGGTGGGTGAACGCGCGGAGATGATCCGTGAGCTGCAGCAAACGCTGCTGCTGGATATACCTGAGGATGAGCAGATCCACGCGCGCACCCTGAGCCGCTGGGTACTGCTGCCTGGGATCCTGTTGTTAATTGTCGTGACTCTGGGCTTTTATTTTAAAACCGGCGGCTTTGCGCAGGTGATGTCATGGCAGCAGGCACAGCTCGACCTGCCTGCGCTGCGCGCTCAGGTGATGGATCCTAAAGCCGAACCTCTGAGCATGGATCAGCTGGCGCGGCTCGGGCTGGGGATCCGCACCTCGTTGCAGAACGATCCCAGCAACGTGAATGACTGGCTGATGCTGGGGCGTATTGGCATGGTGCTGAATAACGCGGCCACGGCGACACAGGCTTTCCAGCACGCGATGCAGCTTGCGCCGGATAACCCCGAGGTCAAACTGAGCTATGCTGATGTCCTGACGCGGTCGCAGGATCCGCAGAATCTCCGCCAGGCGGCGCAGATGCTGAGTGAAATGGTTAAGCAGGACGGGACGAATCTGCGGATTCACAGTCTGTTAGCATTTAATGCTTTTGCCCGACAGGATTACGACCAGGCCATAGCAGAATGGCAAAAGATGTTACAATTGTTACCGGCTGACGATGAACGGTCGGACACAATACGGCGCAGCATTGAGCAGGCCCGCACCGATGCGGGCAGGCAGACAAGCCGACTGGCGCTCAACGTCACCCTGGCGCCGGAGGCAGAAAAAATGTTACCGGAAGGCGGAGTGTTGTATATTTCCGTTTCCGATGGTGTTTCTCCCGTCCCCGTGGCGGTAAAAAAAATGCCGTTAAGCCATTTTCCACTTACGCTGACGCTGGACGACAGCAATGCCATGATGCCGGAACGCCTGCTTTCCGCGCAGCATCAGGTTCTGGTTCGGGTGCGTATCTCACGCGATGGCAGTGCCAACCCACAGGCCGGAGACTGGTTCGGTACCAGCGCAGTAACGCCGTTTGACGGGCATCAGCAGCTGTCGATTGCGATTGATCGGCAGCAGAAGTAACCGCAGGCGTTTGACTACAGACTACAGGAAACGAGATATGAGCTACCGTGTGACGGGTATCGCGCTGGCGAGCGTACTGCTGATAGGGTGCGCCAGCTCCCAGACGGCGGATGAGCCGCAGGGACGATCCGATCCGCTGGAAGGGTTTAACCGGTCAATGTTTAACTTTAACTATAACGTTCTGGACCCTTATGTGGTGCGCCCCGTTGCCGTTGCGTGGCGTGATTACGTGCCGATCCCGGCACGTACCGGTCTGAGCAACTTCCTCGGCAACCTCAGTGAACCTTCCACGATGGTGAACTATTTTGTTGAGGGTAAGCCCTATAAAGCGATGATCCACTTCAACCGCTTCTTCCTGAATACCGTGCTGGGGCTGGGTGGATTTATCGACGTCGCGGGGATGGCTAATCCCAAACTTGCTAAGGAAGAGCCGCGCCGTTTCGGCAGCACGCTGGGTAACTATGGTGTGGGCTACGGGCCATACGTGGAAGTGCCCGGTTACGGCAGCTTCACTCCGCGTGAAGACGCCGGTGGACTGGTGGATGATCTCTACGCACCGCTTAGCTGGCTGACCTGGTGGTTGTCAGCAGGGAAGTGGGCGCTGGAAGGGGTAGAAACCCGAGCTCAGCTGCTGGACTCCGATGCGATCCTGCGCAACTCTAACGATCCTTACGCCTTCGTGCGCGCGGCATATTTCCAGCGCCACGATTTCCTGGCCAGCGACGGCAAGCTGATCCCGCAGGAAAATCCGAACGCCTCGGCGATTCAGGGCGATCTCAACGATATCGACGCTAACTAAACCCTCCCGCGCAGCGGCAGTGGAACGGCAGAGGAAACTCCCCGACCGTTCCTTGTCGCGCCCCTCTTGACGGATTGCCTGAACCGCGCATCGGTGAAGGTCCCACTTTAAATTGACGCGCGTTGAGCACAGGGAGCAGGGGAGAAGCGCGTTCTCCCCCCGACTGACTTCGTCTGCTGAAAGGTTAAATCAGAACTTGTAGTTAAAGTTTGCGCCGTACAGCCAGGCCCTGCCGGTAGAGTTGAAGGTGTAAGGTCCTTCTTCAACCGTGACGTGCTGGCCATGCATATAGGAGACGCCAACGTCGACAGAGGCATCCGGCGTGAAGGCGTAGGAGGCACCCGCGCTCAGCCACAGGCGATCCTGATCGGGAATGGAGATTGAACGCTTATCGGCAGGAACCGGGCTGTCATCAAAGGCAATACCGGTGCGGAACGTCCAGTTCTCGTCGTAGAAGTAGGAGGTGCCCAGCGCGATACGGTAAGCATCTTTGAAACCTTCATCTTTATAGAACAGCGTTTGGCCGCCGTTGCCGGTCGCTTTCAACTGCTGAAACTGGCTCCAGCTGGTATAAGCCAGACTGTAGTGGACGGCCCATTGCGGGGCGACTTTATGATAGCCGGAGACTTCCCACATTTCCGGCAAATCCAGGCTCAGCGAGCCGGGAATGGTATTGCCGTTGGTGCCGTAAGGCAGGCCGAGATTCAGCGCCTGATTAATGGGATTGAGATAGCCCGGCACGCTGCTCTTGTAGTCGCCATCAAAATCGACTTTCACTTCAGAACGATAGGTAAAGCCAAAGCGGTTATCCTTATCCACTTCATAAAGAATGCCTGCGTTCCAGCCATAGCCCCACTCATCCCCTTTTAAGCGGGCGATCTGCGTATCCGCAGGGAGTCCAAGCGCTGAACCGGTTTCACCCGCATAGCGCTCAATTTTGGCACGGGCATAAACGGCATCAAAGCCCACGCCGAAGCTGAAATGTTCATTCAGGCGATAAGCCGTGCTTAAATTAAGATTAACGGTCTGTAAATCGGTTTTACCGGCGTAGGGGCCTGCCGTGTAATCGCTATTATATTCCGTTGCCAGACCATAATTGGAGGTGGCGGAGGCGCCGAGCCACCAGCTATCGTTGAGCGGCTGAACATAATGAATATTCGGCACCCACTGGGTGGGGGCAATATTATTGGCATTCAGGCTGCGGCCCGTGGGGCTATTACCGTCAACCGAGACATCAGGGTCAATAAATACCGCACCGACGGAAAACATGGGCCGATCCATCAGCGCCATTGTGGCGGGATTACGGCTGGCAGAGGCGGCGGTATCCCCCATTGCGCCTTCACCAGAATAGGCGCGTCCCAGACCAATAGCGGAAAACTCGTTAAGCTGAAAGCCGGCTGCTGAAACGTTTGACGAGATAATTGCGACTGCCACCGCAAGAGAAGACTTATTAAACAGGGATTTATGGTTCATGACCACAACCTCATTATCGGGATTTTTTATTAAGCTCTGTTACATAACGTAACAGGGGATCGCGAATTGTAGGGGCTGATATACGGCTCACAAATCAGACCAGTGCCACAGTATAGGTCCGACCTGTGTCTAAGTAGCAATATTGTTTTATAGATATTGCAGAAATGATCATAAAAAAGAGATCTCTATTACAAATACCGCCGGATAACGTTTCAGGGCGCCTCAGTTTGCGTTAGATCAAATTTAACTGTGATATTCATCACTAAACGCCGTTAATTCAGGCTGGCGTCAGACAATCCTGAAAGAGAGGCGTAAACTCGGCGCAGACAATTAATTACGCGCTGCCCTGAGGCAGATAACTGGAGATCCTATGACGCATTCCATTAATAAATGCAGCGCCAATGAAACCGCGGCCTGCTGTTGTGTTGACGTTGGCACTATCATGGATAACACCGACTGCACGGCAAGCTGGAGTCAGCTGTATAACGATCAACAGCAGGCCGCGGCTATGCTGGCCCAGCTGACGGAAAAAGCCCGCAGCATTGAATCCGAACCCTGTGTTATCACCAGCCGCTATAGCGAAGCGCCAGAGGGCGTGCGCCTGGACGCAGACTTTACCTTTAGCTGCCAGGCTGAAACCATGATCTTCCAGCTCGGCCTGCGTTAAGTTCTTCGTGCCGGTGAGCCGCTGTCGCCTGCTCACCGGGGCACAAAGCGTGTGTTTCCTCTCATTTTTATCCCTCCCTCCGTGCACCTTGTAAAATCCTTGTTAACATTAGAGGTCTGACCTCTTTGGCAATGATGCCCGCGACCCTTTAACAGGTGATAAGAATGAGCAAAGCGCTACCTTTGCTAACGCGCAGCGGCGATCGCATCGCCATTACTCACGGATTACGCACTCCCTTTGCCCGGCAGGCGACCGCGCTTCACGGCATTCCGGCCGTGGCGCTGGGCCAGATGCTGATTAGCGAACTGCTCGCGCGCAGCGACTTTCCTCCTGAGGTAATTGAGCTGCTGGTTTTTGGTCAGGTGGTGCAGATGCCGGAGGCCCCCAACATTGCGCGGGAAATCGTCCTCGGCACCGGGATGAGCGTCCATACTGACGCCTGGAGCGTCAGCCGCGCCTGTGCGACCAGCTTTCAGGCGGTAGCCAGCGTCGCGGAAAGCCTGATGGTGGGGCATATTCAGGCGGGTATTGCGGGCGGAGCCGATTCCTCTTCGGTTCTGCCCATCGGCGTGAGCAAAAAGCTGGGCAGGGTGCTGGTGGACCTCAGCAAGGCCAGGCACTTTTCGCAAAAAATGAAGCTAATCAGCCAGCTCCGGCCGCGCGATTTGCTGCCCGTTCCTCCCGCCGTAGCGGAATACTCTACCGGACTGCGGATGGGCGATACCGCCGAACAGATGGCAAAAAGCCATGCGATTACCCGCGAGCAGCAGGATGCGCTGGCGCATCGCTCACATCAGCGAGCGGCGCAGGCATGGCAGGAGGGCAGGCTGAGCGGTGAGGTGATGACCGCCTGTGTACCGCCCTGGCACGCTCCGTTTGCGCAGGACAATAATGTGCGGTTGAATTCAAGCCTTGCGGATTATGCAAAGCTGCGGCCTGCTTTCGATCGCCGCCATGGCACGGTGACCGCCGCTAACAGCACGCCGCTCACCGACGGTGCCGCCGCGGTGGTACTGATGAGCGAATCGCGGGCAAAATCGCTGGGCATTACACCGCTTGGCTACCTGCGCAGCTATGCCTTTACCGCTATTGATGTGCGCCACGACATGCTACTGGGCCCGGCCTGGGCCTCACCGCTGGCGCTGGATCGCGCAGGCGTTACACTCGGCGATCTGACGCTGATTGATATGCACGAAGCCTTTGCCGCACAGACGCTGGCCAATTTAAAAATGTTTGCGGACCCGCGTTTTGCCCGCGATATTCTGAACAGACCCCAGGCGCTGGGGGAAGTGGATGACGAAAAATTCAACGTGCTGGGCGGATCGATTGCCTATGGTCACCCTTTTGCGGCGACCGGTGCGCGGATGATCACCCAGACGCTGAATGAGCTGCGCAGACGCGGAGGCGGCCTGGGCCTGGTCACCGCCTGTGCGGCCGGGGGCCTGGGTGCCGCAATGGTTTTGGAGGCAGAGTGATGGAAAATCCAACGGCGTTCACGCTAACCATGCGCACCGACAACGTGGCGGTGATCGCTCTGGACGTTCCCGGCGAGAAGGTGAATACGCTCAGGGCAGAGTTTGCCAGCCAAATCCGCGAGATTATTGCCCGTGCCCGCGAAAATCCACAGCTGGCCGGGATAGTACTTATTTCAGGTAAGCCGGACTCGTTTATCGCCGGGGCCGATATTGCAATGATCGCCGGATGTAAAACGGCGGGAGAGGCTGAAACGCTGGCGCGGGAAGGGCAAAAGGTGATGGCGGAGATTGCCGCGCTGCCGGTGCCGGTGGTGGCAGCGATCCACGGCGCCTGCCTTGGGGGCGGTCTTGAACTGGCGCTGGCCTGCAATCAGCGCGTCTGCACCCTGGATGATAAAACCCGTCTTGGCCTGCCGGAGGTTCAGCTGGGCCTGCTACCCGGATCGGGCGGCACGCAGCGGCTACCCCGGCTTGTCGGTACTTCCGCCGCGCTGGATCTGATCCTCAGCGGCAAAACTCTGCGTGCCCGTCAGGCGCTGAAAATGGGGCTGGTTGATGAGGTGGTGCCGCAGTCTGTCCTGCTGGATACGGCGGTAAATCGGGTATTGCAGGGGAGGACGCTGAAAAAAGCGCTGCCGCTGCGCCAGCGGCTGCTTAATGCGCCTGCCGGGCGGGCCTTACTTTTTGCCATCGCCGGCAGACAGATCCGGGCCAAAACCCGGGGTAACTATCCGGCCACCGACAAAATCCTCTCCGTGGTGCGTATCGGCCTGCAGCACGGCAGCGGTAGCGGCTATGAGGCGGAAGCCAAAGCCTTTGGTCAGCTGGCGATGACGCCGGAGTCCGCCGCGCTGCGCAGTATTTTCTTCGCCACCAGCGAAATGAAAAAGGAGCCGGGAGCGGACGCGCAGCCTTATGAGATCGGCAGAGTCGGCGTACTGGGCGGTGGGCTGATGGGCGGCGGGATCGCCCGCGTCGTGGCCTCGCGCGGCAGGCTGCCGGTGCGTATCAAAGATATCAACGGCGCGGGCATTAACCACGCGATGAAATACAGCTGGGATCGCCTGACGAAACAGGTCAGTCAGCGGCGAATCAGCCCGGCCGAGCGACAGCAGCAGATGGCGCTTATCACGGGCAGTACTGATTTCTCCGGGTTCTCCCGGCGTGACGTGGTGCTGGAGGCGGTGTTTGAAGCGCTGCCCCTGAAGCAGGAGATGGTGGCGGAGGTTGAGGCGCACTGCGGCCCGAAAACGGTATTTGCCTCGAATACCTCCTCTATTCCCATCGGCGATATCGCTGCCGGGGCGCAGCGGCCGGAAAACATTATTGGCCTGCACTTTTTCAGCCCGGTTGACAAAATGCCGCTGGTTGAGGTGATCCCGCATGCGGGGACCGGTGCCGAAACGGTTGCCACTACCGTCGCGCTGGCGAAAAAACTGGGCAAAACGCCAATTGTTGTGGCGGATCGCGCGGGTTTTTACGTTAACCGCATTCTGGCGCCCTATATAAATGAAGCGCTGCACTGCCTGCTGTCAGGAGAGCCGACAGAGGCGATAGATAACGCGCTGGTGCAGTTTGGCTTTCCGGTCGGCCCCATCCAGCTCCTTGATGAGGTAGGCATTGATATCGGTACGCATATTCTGCCCATTTTGACCGAGGCATGGGGAGAGCGTTTCAGCGCGCCCGCAGCGGTAGAGGCAATCCTGAATGACGATCGTAAAGGTCGAAAAAACGGCCGGGGCTTCTATCTGTATGACGGCCGCCGGTTGAGCAGAAAAAAACGGGCCGATCCCGACATCTACAGGCTGCTTAACCTCACCCCCCGGGCACACCTCAGCCCTGAAAATATTGCCCAGCGCTGCGTGATGATGATGCTGAATGAAGCGGCGAGGACGCTGGATGAACAGGTGATCCGTTCCCCCCGCGATGGCGATATCGGCGCCCTGTTTGGCGTCGGCTTTCCACCCTTCCTGGGGGGGCCTTTCCGCTACATGGACAGGCTCGGTGCGGAAGAGGTGGTGCGGACCCTGGAGCGGTTGACACAGGTGCACGGTGAGCGATTTACCCCCTGCGAACGGCTGCGCGAAATGGCCCTGAGTCGGGCAAAATTCTGGCCCGATGGGGAGGAATTAAATAGCTATGCCGATTCAGCGGGTTAGATTTTTGCTCTCAGAAGGGGGATAATGGGCCTATTCTGCAAAGCGCTCATTTAGTAAACAATCGGTTGACTCGCATTAAGGCATTAGGGTACAACACAGCGTTCATTCACAGAATGAAGAGTCGGAGAGCTGTGTTTTCCGGCGTTTTTGTTTAACAACAGCGGTGCATTATGCAAGTTTTCATTATGCGTCACGGCGACGCGGCGCTCGATGCGGCCAGTGATTCAGTAAGACCTCTCACTCATTGCGGCTGCGATGAGTCACGCCAGATGGCTGTCTGGCTCAATGACCAGAAGGTGGATATTGAGCGGGTGCTGGTGAGTCCCTATTTACGCGCTCAGCAAACGCTGGCGACGGTGCGCGAGGCGCTGCCGCTGCCGGACGGGCAGGATGTGTTGCCGGAGCTGACGCCTGGCGGCGATCCGGCGCTGGTCGCCTGCTACCTCCAGGCACTGGCAAAAGAGGGCGTGCACTCCGCGCTGGTTATCTCCCATCTGCCGCTGGTGGGCTATCTCGTCTCCGAGCTTTGTCCCCAGGAAGCACCGCCCATGTTCGCTACCTCAGCTATCGCCTCCATTGAATACAATGCAGATAAAGACTGCGGAACGCTTGTCTGGCAGGTTAGCCCATCCAAGCTGGCAAAAGCGATGTAGTCTTCGGCAGCCCAGCCCCGCGCCGCTCAGAGAAGTTCGGGCGGCTGCCACTCTTCGATCTCAATCAATACCAGCAGTGCGGCATCGCCGCCGAACATCTTTGGCGCCTGGTGAAAGGCTGTGACCATCGGATGCTGCGCCAGCCACAGCGGCGTCTGCTGCTTAAGCACGTGTTTACCATGCCCATGCATCACGCTGGCACAAAAGATGTGCTCGCGGCGGCAGGCGGCAATCAGCGCGCCCAGCTCTGATTTAGCCTGCTTCTGCGTCAGACCATGCAGATCCAGGAAAATCTCCGGCGTGTAATCACCCCGACGCAGCTTTTTCAGCTCGTAGTGGCTGACGTCGCTGCGTACATAACGTACCGGACCCTCTTCGGCCAGCAGCGGCTGGAACTCATCTGAAAAGTAGTGACTGGCGTCAATTTGCTCTGACAGCAGGCGCCGCTGTGGCACCTCGCTTATCTTTTTGCGCACCGGCTTATGGACGATCGTATCCTGGGCCAGCTGACGCGTTCCAGTCATCAGCCCACGAAACAGGGCCAGGTCCTCGGTGCTGAGAGGTTTATTTTTACTCATTTTCTGCCGTAATCCCGCTGAGTTGGACGCGGTTTATCCTGAATCCGCTGCAATAATACCTCCAGTCTACCTGACTTTTGCCATCTGAAAACAAATGTCAGCTTTTTCACGCTGCTGCGCTGAATTTAGCTGCGCTTCATGGCAAACTAGCGGCCAGAGAGTCGCCAGGCCTGTGGAGGGCACGTTGGACAAAATTTTCGTTGATGAGGCAGTCAGGGAACTGCACACCATTCAGGACATGCTGCGCTGGTCGGTCAGCCGCTTTTCCGCCGCCGGGATCTGGTATGGACACGGCACCGATAACCCGTGGGACGAAGCCGTCCAGCTGGTATTGCCGTCGCTTTATCTGCCGCTGGATATTCCGGAAGACATGCGCACTGCGCGGCTGACGACCAGCGAGCGTAATCTGATTGTTGAGCGCGTTATCCGCCGCATCAATGAGCGTATTCCGGTTGCTTATCTGACCAACAAAGCCTGGTTCTGCGGCCATGAATTTTACGTCGATGAGCGCGTACTGGTGCCCCGGTCACCGATTGGCGAACTGATCAATGCGCGTTTTGACGGGATCGTCACCGATGAACCGCAGCATATTCTGGATATGTGTACCGGCAGCGGCTGTCTGGCCATTGCCTGCGCCTATGCCTTCCCGCTGGCTGAGGTGGATGCGGTCGATATCTCTACCGATGCGCTGGCGGTGACCGAGCAGAATATTGACGCACACGGGATGATGCACAACGTGACGCCCATCCGTGCCGACCTGTTCCGGGAGCTGCCGAAAACGCCTTACGATCTGATTGTGACTAATCCGCCGTACGTGGATGAAGAGGACATGGACGATCTGCCCGATGAATACCGCCATGAGCCGGTACTGGGGCTGGCGGCGGGCCGCGATGGGTTGAAGCTGGCGCGTCGTATTCTGGCCAATGCGCCGGATTATCTGAGCGAAAAGGGCGTGCTGATTTGTGAAGTGGGCAACAGCATGGTGCATATGATTGAACAGTATCCCGATGTGCCTTTTACCTGGCTGGAGTTCACCAACGGCGGGGACGGCGTGTTTATGCTGACGCGGCAGCAAATTATCGACGCTGCGCACCATTTCAGCATGTTTAAAGATTAAAAACCCTATACAGCATTGATTAGGTACCCCGCCGGAAGCCCTCACCAGAGGGTTTCCGGCGGCTAACAGTGAGCCTTTAAAACAGAATTAAGAGGTCAAGATGGCTGGTAACACGATTGGGCAGGTTTTCCGCGTCACCACCTTTGGGGAATCCCATGGGGTGGCGCTCGGCTGTATTGTTGACGGCGTACCGCCGGGAATTCCCCTTACCGAAGAGTGCCTTCAGCACGATCTTGATCGCCGCCGTCCCGGCACCTCGCGCTATACCACTCAGCGCCGCGAACCTGACCGGGTCAAAATTCTGTCCGGCGTGTTTGAAGGCGTCACCACCGGCACCAGCATCGGCTTACTGATTGAGAATACCGATCAGCGCTCTCAGGATTATAGCGCCATCAAAGATGTCTTCCGCCCTAACCACGCGGATTACACCTACGAACAGAAATATGGTCTGCGTGACTATCGCGGCGGCGGGCGCTCCTCAGCGCGCGAAACGGCTATGCGCGTGGCGGCCGGGGCGATTGCCAAAAAGTACCTGGAAATGAAACACGGGATTGTGGTGCGTGGCTATCTGGCGCAGATGGGCGATGTGGTTTGTGAGCTGCGGGACTGGGATCAGATCGAACAGAACCCTTTCTTTTGCCCCGATCCATCTAAGCTCGATGCGCTTGACGAACTGATGCGCGCGCTGAAAAAAGAGGGCGATTCCATTGGCGCTAAGGTCGCCGTAGTAGCCGGGAATGTCCCGCCAGGCCTGGGCGAACCGGTATTTGACCGCCTGGATGCTGACCTGGCCCATGCGCTGATGAGCATCAACGCGGTGAAAGGCGTGGAGATCGGTGACGGCTTTGCGGTGGTTAATAAGCGCGGGAGTGAGCATCGGGATGAGATCCGCGCGGACGGCTTTCAGAGCAACCACTCTGGCGGCATTCTCGGCGGTATCAGCAGCGGCCAGCAGATCCTTGCAACGATTGCCATGAAGCCCACTTCGAGCATTACCGTACCGGGTAAAACCATCAATCGCTTTGGCGAAGAGGTGGAAATGATCACTAAAGGTCGCCATGACCCCTGCGTGGGTATTCGCGCGGTGCCTATCGCTGAAGCGATGATGGCGATTGTCCTGATGGACCACCTGCTGCGCCAGCGTGCTCAAAACGCTGACGTGAAAACGGACATCCCACGTTGGTGACCCTGTGAAAAAGATTCTGTTCGCCCTGAGTGCGCTGCTGATTGGCACCGCCAGCTATGCCGCCACGCCCTGGCAATCTATTCGCCAGCCGATCCCCGGGGTGTCGCAGTCCATTGGCGCCTTTGCAAATGGCTGTATCGTAGGCGCGGAAACGCTGCCGCTTAATGCCACCGGCTATCAGGTGATGCGTCAGGATCAGCGCCGCTACTTTGGTCATCCCGATCTGATCCTGTTTATCCAGCGGCTCAGCAATCAGGTGCATAACCTGCATCTGGGCGAGGTGATGATCGGGGATATGGGCATGGCGGCGGGCGGGCGCTTTAGCAGCGGTCACGCCAGCCACCAGTCCGGGCTGGATGTGGATATCTGGCTACAGCTGCCTCAGACCCGCTGGAGTGAGCGGATGCTGCTAAAGCCGCAGCCACTTGATCTGGTCTCGGCCGATGGCAAAAGCGTTGTCGCCCGACACTGGCAGCCGCAAATCGACAGCCTTATTAAGCTGGCAGCGAAGGACAGTGACGTCACGCGCATTTTTGTTAATCCGGCGATTAAACAGCAGCTCTGCGCCGATGCCGGAGCGGATCGCGACTGGCTGCGCAAGGTAAGGCCCTGGTTTGGTCATCGGGCACATATGCACGTGCGTCTGCGCTGTCCGGCGGGAAGCCAGCAGTGTCAGGATCAGCCCGCTCCACCGCCGGGCGACGGCTGCGGCGCAGAGTTGCAGAGCTGGTTTGCCCCGCCGAAGCCCGGCAGCGGGAAACCGGTAAAACGTGAGCCGCCGCCGCTTCCGGCCGCCTGTCAGGCACTGCTGGATAAACATCTTCTGTAAGGACAAAGAATGGACTGGTTTGTCGTCAGCCCGCTGCTGGTTGCGGGGCTGTTTTTTATCGCTATGCTGGCCGGGTTTATTGACTCCATTGCCGGAGGTGGCGGGCTGCTGACGGTTCCAGCCCTGCTGTCGTTTGGGCTTTCTCCGGCGCAGGCGCTGGCGACGAATAAAGTGCAGTCCGTTGGCGGCTCCTTCTCTGCCAGCCTCTACTTTGTCAGGCGTAAGGCGGTGGATCTCCGCGAGCAGAAGCTCAATATCGCCATGGCCTTTGTTGGCTCGGTACTGGGCGCAATCCTGATCCAGCATATCCATGCTGAACTGCTGCGTCAGGTCCTGCCGCTGCTGCTGATTGCTATCGGACTCTACTTTTTACTGATGCCGAAAGTGGGCGAAGAGGATCGTCATCGCCGGCTGCACGGTTTGCCTTTTGCGCTGGTGGCTGGAGGCTGTGTCGGCTTTTATGACGGTTTTTTCGGACCCGGCGCTGGCTCTTTTTACGCGCTGGCCTTTGTCACGCTCTGCGGCTATAACCTGGCCCGCTCCACCGCGCATGCTAAAGTCCTGAACTTCACCTCTAACCTGGGCGGCCTGCTGTTTTTTATGTTCGGCGGCAAGGTGGTGTGGGGAACCGGGCTGGTGATGCTGGTGGGGGCGATTTGTGGCGCCAGACTGGGCGCGAGGATGGTGCTCAGCCGCGGACAGGCGCTGATCCGTCCGATGGTGGTCACCGTCTCTGCCGTAATGAGCGCCAAACTGCTGTATGACAGCCACGGCGCGGCAATTGCAGCCTGGTGTCACCAGCTATTTGCCTGAGATAATAACGGCGTTTGGGCCTGTCAGGGATGGCGCAGGCCAGTAACATTCTCCCTCCGACGCGCAGCAGCCATCCTGCGCGGATCTGTTCCAGAAGAAACGAATCATGAGAACGACACACGATTATTCACAGCTGATTGAGATTTTTGACCGCTGCTTTTATCAGGACTTTCAGACCCGCCTGATTAAAGGCGATGACGAACCGATCTATCTTCCTGCTGACGACGAGGTGAATTATCACCGCGTGGTTTTTGCTCACGGCTACTACGCCAGCGCTCTGCATGAGATTTCTCACTGGTGTATCGCCGGGGCCGAACGCCGTAAACTGGTTGATTTTGGCTACTGGTACTGCCCGGACGGACGCGATGCCACGACGCAAAGCCAGTTTGAATCCGTTGAAATTAAGCCCCAGGCGCTGGAGTGGCTGTTTTGTGTTGCAGCAGGGTTTCCCTTCAACGTAAGTTGTGACAATCTCAGTGGAGACTGTGAGCCGGATCGCATCGCTTTTCAGCGCAGGGTTCATGCACAGGTGATGACGTACTTTGAACAGGGCATACCCGCCCGCCCGGCGCGCTTTATTGCCGAACTTTGCACTTATTACTCAACGCCCCCGCTAACCGCGTCACAGTTTCCATGGCCGGAAGATCTGTGATGATGGGGGAAAGCAAGCAAGAGGAACGATATGATTGACGAATTTGAAGCGCGGATCCTGGCCCTGATCGACGATATGGTGGAGAGTGCCAGCGACGACGAGCTTTTTGCCAGCGGCTATCTGCGTGGTCACCTGACCCTGGCGGTGGCAGAGATCGAACAGTCGGGCGAACATACGCCGGAGGCCCTGCAAATTCAGGTGCAGCAAAGCCTGCAAAACGCCATCCAGGCCGGCGAGCTCTCGCCGCGCGATCAGGCGCTGGTGATTGGCATGTGGGACAATCTGTTTCTCCAGGCGCGTAAGTCTGCCTGATTAAGGAAAGGCTGTTAATTCTCAGCTTTACCCTTTGCTGAGAATTTGCATCCTTTCTGTTGGTATCACAAATCAGGTTTAGTCGAAGGTTTTCACTGCTTTTCCCTTCAGGAGCTTCCTGACCCAGTAACGGTTGGGATGCATCGCGGCCAGCGTATCGCGATCCAGCGGGATCGGTTCGCCGCATAGTTCGGCGGCCAGCACCTCGGCGGCGAGCGGGCCGCTGCATAATCCCCGCGACCCCAGCGCGCCCAGAACGAACAGACCGTTATGCAGTGGGGCGTCTGCTGCCTGGTCCTTATGCTGCGCCAGAGTGGTGTATTCCGCGAGCGTACGCGCATAGTCCGGCAGCGGGCCGCTCATCGGCATATGGTCGCGGGTGGCGCAGCGCACGCTGCTTCGGGCCTGGCCTGCACTCACATCCACCTCCTCTGGCCACGCCTGATGGGGCAGACAGCGGATCAGCCGCTGGCGATTTTCCTGCTGATCGGCCTCGCGGTAGGCCGTTGAGCTGTCGGCTCGATGGTAGCTGGCACCGATGCAGTGATGCTGATTATGTCGATTAGCCGGTGTCAGGTAACCGTCGTAGCACAGTACCTGCTTTAGCTGCGCCAGCATGGGCGTGGTGGGAATATGGCTCACCTGGCCGCTAACCGGATAGGCGGGTATTTTTTCACTTTGCGGAAAGGAGGCGAGTTCGTGTCCGGTCGCCAGCACGACGGTCGGAGCCTGCTGGCTCGGCAGGTCGGAAAAATTGAGCGTCCAGCGGCCATTCTGCTCCGTCAGTCCGGTCAGGCGGTGATTCCAGTGCAGCCTGAGCCCGCACCGTTCTGCCCGCTCAAGCAGCTGTGCCGTGAGCTGGGCGGGGGAAAGCCAGCCGCCCAGCGGGTAGGTCATGCCACCGCATCCTGTCTCAACGCCGCACAGCGCTTCGGCCTCCTGAGTATCAACCCTGCGGGCTATCTCATCCGGCAGCGCCAGGGTCAGCATTTTAGCGATTTTTTCCGCACTCTTCTCATCCCAGGCCAGCTGCGTGACGCCGCACCAGTCGTGATCGAACGACAGCGCAAGTGCGTCATAAAGGCGTCGGGCAAAGGTGAAGGCGGTGGGAAAAAAGGTCGCCAGCGCCGGGTCGTGATGATTAAGCAGCGGGTAGAGCGCACCCTGGCGGTTACCGGAGGCACCTGCGGCGGGCCGCGCGGCGGCGCTGTAGAGCGTGACGTTTTTACCGCGTCGCAGCAGCGCCAGGGCGAGCAGGGCGCTGGCTACGCCGCCGCCAATCAGCGCAATGTCGTCGCCTTCTGCCGCCGGGCGGGCGTACCACGGCTGCTGTTTACGCACGGGGGAGGCCGCCTTCATCTCGCCGCAGGTCATCTCGCGTTTTGGGCCAAAACCTTTGCGCTTTCCTGCCTCAAAACCGGCATCGGTCAGTCCGCGTCGGACAAAACCCGCGGCGGTAAAGGTCGCCAGCGTACAGCCCTGACGCGCCAGCTTTGCCATGCAGGCGAACAGCTCCGGCGTCCACATATCCGGATTTTTTGATGGCGCAAAGCCATCCAGAAACCAGGCATCAACCTGCTGCGTCAGGCTGTCATCAAACGTGTGGATCAGCTGATTAATATCGCCAAACCACAGATCGAGCGTGACGCGGCCCTCATCCAGCAACAGGCGGTGGCAGCCGGGCAGGGCAACGGGCCACTGTGCCTGTAGCGCGGCGGCATACTTCGCCAGCGTCGGCCAGCGGGACTGAGCACTGGTCAGATCGGCAAGATTAAGCGGATATTTCTCACAGCTGACAAAGTGTAAACGCTGTAATCTTGAGTCCGGATGCTGCTGCCTGAATTGATCGAACACCTGCCAGAGGGCTAAAAAGTTCAGTCCGGTGCCAAACCCCGTTTCCGCGGTAATAAACAGTGCTCTGGGATGGTGTTCAAAGCGGTCGGGTATTTGGTTGCCGCCAAGGAAAACGTGTCGGGTTTCTTCAAGGCCGCTTTCGTTAGAAAAATAGACATCGCCAAATGCTCGGGATACAGGTGTACCTTCTTCATTCCAGCTCAGTTCGGCGTGCTCGATGGGGACATTTTTCACGGCAAAAGCTCAGTTATCAGGCAGTGCCGCGATTGTAACGGTGTGAGCCAGCTCGCGCAAATTTACAAAAGTAAAATGCTGATCGGACTTGTTCGGCGTACAACTGTAAGCTAAAGTGCTCCTCGAATCCTAATATAGAAGTTATGAGGTATTGAATGAAACGTGCAGTGATTACAGGCCTGGGAATCGTCTCCAGCATTGGTAATAACCAGGAGGAAGTTCTGACGTCCCTGCGTGAAGGTCGCTCCGGCATTACCTTCTCTCAGGAGCTAAAAGATTCCGGCATGCGTAGTCACATCTGGGGTAACGTCAAACTTTCTAAAGACGAAATCGCCAGCCTCATCGATCGCAAAAGTCTGCGCTTTATGAGTGACGCGTCCATTTATGCTTATATCTCTATGCTGGAAGCGGTTAAAGACTCTGGCCTGACCAACGAGCAGTACCAGAACAACCCGCGCGTGGGTCTGGTTGCCGGTTCCGGCGGCGGTTCACCTTACAACCAGGCAGCCAGCGTTGACGGCATGCGCGCTAAAGGCCTGCGCGGCGTGGGTCCTTATATGGTTACCAAGGCGATGGCCTCCGGCGTTTCCGCCTGCCTGGCAACCCCGTTTAAAATTCACGGCGTCAACTACTCCATCAGCTCGGCCTGTGCGACCTCTGCGCACTGTATCGGTAACGCCGTTGAGCAGATCCAACTCGGCAAACAGGATGTGGTATTTGCCGGCGGCGGCGAAGAGCTGTGCTGGGAAATGTCCTGCGAATTCGACGCAATGGGCGCGCTCTCAACCCGTTACAACGAAACGCCTGAGCTGGCATCCCGTACTTACGATACCAGCCGCGATGGTTTTGTTATTGCAGGCGGCGGCGGCATGGTCGTGGTTGAAGAGCTGGAGCATGCGCTGGCACGTGGCGCTCACATCTATGCAGAAGTGGTTGGCTACGGCGCAACCTCCGATGGTGCGGACATGGTTGCACCATCTGGCGAAGGCGCAATGCGCTGTATGCGACTGGCGATGCAGGGAGTGGATACCCCAATCGACTATCTGAATACGCACGGTACGTCCACGCCAGTGGGTGACGTGAAAGAGCTGGGCGCAATCCGTGAAGTGTTCAGCGACGCGATGCCTGCGATGTCAGCGACGAAAGCGATGACCGGCCACTCACTGGGTGCGGCAGGCGTTCAGGAAGCAATCTACTCGCTGCTGATGCTGGAGCACGGATTCATTGCCCCGAGCATCAACATTGACGAGCTGGATCCTGCTGCTGAGGGTCTGAATATCGTGACCAAACCGACCGAGCAGACGCTGAAGACCGTGATGTCCAACAGCTTCGGCTTTGGCGGCACCAACGCCACGCTGGTGATGCGCAAGCTGTAATCACCGTGGGTTGCAAAAAAAGGGAGAGTCCGTAAGGGCTGTCCCTTTTTTTATTGCCAGTCAGACGCTTTTTATTTAAGTTAACGCCTTCAACGTCGTCACGATGTTGCGTAAGCGTTTAACGTTAACCAACGCATCCGTTCCGCTGCTTCGGCATCGGCAACACGGGTGCGCGTAGTTAACGCACCCTTACGTTATTACAAGGAGAGGCGTGACACTATGTCTGCGGTTACTATCACATCCCCTGCCAGCGCGACGGTTTCGCTGGGCAGTATCTCATTCGCTGTATTCTTAACTTACCTTACCGCCGGGCTGGCGCTGCCGGTTATTCCGCTGTTTGTCCATCAGCAGCTCGGGCTGAATAACGTGATGGTCGGCGTGGCCGTCGGCATTCAGTTTTTCGCCACGCTGCTGACGCGCGGCTACGCGGGCAGGCTGGCCGATCAGCGTGGCGCAAAGCGATCGACGCTACAGGGCATGCTGGCCTGTGCGCTGGTTGGAGTCGCCTACGTGCTGGCGGCGGTGCTGCCAGTACCGGTGATGGCAAAGTTTGCGCTGCTGGTGGTGGGCAGGCTGCTGCTGGGCTTTGGCGAAAGCCAGCTGCTGACCGGGAATCTGACCTGGGGCATGGGTCTGGTCGGGCCAAAGCGTTCGGGGCAGGTGATGTCATGGAACGGTATGGCGATCTACGGCGCGCTTGCGGCCGGTGCGCCGCTGGGATTATGGCTTCACAGCCAGTGGGGCTTTCTGGCGATGGGCATTGCCACGATTTTTCTGCCGCTGGTCGCTCTGCTGTTCAACGTCTGGGTCAAACCCGTGCCCACGCAGGGAGGAGAGCGTCCATCGCTGTGGAAGGTGATTGGGCAAATTCTGTCGCCGGGCTGTGCGCTGGCGCTCCAGGGGACGGGTTTTGCCGTTATTGGCACTTTTACCTCGCTCTATTTCGCCAGTCAGCACTGGGGCAATGCCGGGCTGGCGCTTACCGCGTTTGGCCTGGCTTTTGTTCTGGTCCGCGTCCTGTTTGGCGGATTGCCGGACCGCCTCGGCGGCGTGCGCGTGGCGCTAATTTCGCTGTTGGTTGAAGCCATTGGGCTGCTAATCCTGGGGTTCGCCAGTAGCGGAACGATGGCGCTGGCGGGCGCTGCGCTGACCGGCTGTGGCTGTTCGCTGGTATTCCCGGCGATGGGGGTTGAAGTGGTGAAGCGTGTCGCTCCCCAGGTGCGCGGCACGGCGCTGGGCGGTTTTTCCGCCTTTCAGGATATCGCCTACGGTGCCAGCGGGCCGTTAACCGGGATCCTCGCAACATCTCTGGGCTACGGCTCGGTTTATCTCGCTGGCGCTGCCTGCGCACTGCTGGGTATTGCCGTAGTCATGACCGTCGGCCGTCAGTAGCGCAACCGCGCCAGCTTATCGACGGCATGAATAATCTCCGCCCGCGTCAGGGCGGAGAAACCGAGTAGCCAGCCCTGTGGCGGCGACGCTGAGGCATAAAGAGGCGACAGTCGCGGTAGCAATAGCCCATCGGCGCGCGCCTGCTGCGATAATTTTTCTTCTTCCCCGCCGGTCAGGGTCACGGCCAGCTGTAACCCATTACCCCGGCTCATGATCTGCAGCTTGTCGCCCAGTTTATGCTGAATCTCATCCAGCAGCAGATTGCGGCGACTGGCGTAAAGCCTGCGCATTAATCGCAGATGCGCCTGCAAATGACCGTTATTGATGAATTCGGCGGTGACGGCCCACGCAGTCCCAGGTGCGGGACTGCGGCTGCTAACGGTCAGCGGTTAACTCAGAGAAGGACCCACAGCAGAAAGCCAACCAGCACCAGTACCGCGAAGGCCGTGAATACCGGGCGATTAACGATCGGTTGCAGTACCTGCGGCACATAGCCAAATAGCGGCGCCACAATCGGCTGGGGATGGATCTCACTGTCCGCCAGCGGCTGTTCTCTCAGCCGTTCGGCTCGACGCGCAAACAGCAGATTCATCAAATCCTGTGCCTGGTACGGCGTTAATACTGCCTGCGGCGGTAGCTGGAAGCGCTGCTGACTGGCGTCTTCCAGCAGCCGCTGTTCTGCATGGTCAGAGGGCACTTTCAGCGAGGCCAGCAGCATTGGCAGCGTTGGCGCAGCGTGTTGACTCAGCGTTTGGCTAACCTGTAAATACTGGGTCAGGAGCGGAAAGAGACGCGAAGGGATCGGATCGCCGCTGTGCAGATTGACAACTTTGAGTACCGAAGCCCACAGCTTAACGGGCTGTTCGCCGGTCGCCGCCGCCAGTCGGGCAATCTGCTGGTTAAGCGTATGGTGTTCCGCAGGCAGCAACGAACGATCGGTAATGCGGTTTTGCTGCGGCTGAGGAATAGCCATCTGACCATTTTGCAGCATCGTCAGCACCTGGCGCAGCTGATCGGGATTCAGCGAGCTAAGTACGGTATGACCAAACTGTTGACGAATAAAGTCGCTGACTGCCTGGCGATTGTTACCCGCGGGCAGCAGGTCGGTAAGCTGTTGAAACAGCTGGCGGGTGGCGTGGGTATTTTGTACCTGCGACAGACGTGTATTAAGAAACTGTTCGGCCGCGGGAAAGTGGCGCGCCAGCAGTCCTGCATCATTCTTTACACCGACTTCGTGGCGCATTCCTGCCCACAGCTCAGGCGATTTCAGCGCGCTGAGCGACATGATTTTTACAATCAGTCTTTCCAGCGTGGTGCGCTGCGCGGGAGACAGTGGCTGATCGCCCGGGCCAGTGCGACTGGCATCCGTTCTGGCATCGATCGTCGAGCGATCGCCGGGTATCGGCGCACCGGGGCCACTGAGAGGTTGCATGGCAAAAATCCTTCACTAAAGGTCTGTGTCCGGGGCGCGCCGGAAAGGTTGATTCACCATGATAACAATCCCGCCCTGCGATAGGTAGAGGCGAGGGGCTGCCAGGGCAATTATTTTCAGTACCGGGAAAAATGGGGCAGGTCTGCCAGCTGCGGGCAGACACGCACCGTCAGGGCGGGGGCGGGTTATTCCCATCTGCCCGTGCCTTCCGGAACATCAGCGGCGTGCGCAGTCGCTGTGCCAGAATCACCCCCAGCAGAGTAATTCCCCCGCCAATATAGTGATAGCTGTGTAACTGTTCGTGCAGAAAAAGCACGGCAATAATGGCGGTAAAAATGGGGGCCAGATTCATAAAAACAGAGGCCGTATTGGCACCCATACGCACCATGCCCTGGATCCACAGGAAAGGTGCCACCACAGAGGCCGGGATCCCGGCAAATAGCACCAGCGGGATATTATGCAGATTTAAGGAGACGTCCTGCGCCAGCAGAAAATTGGGCAGCAGCATCAGCACGCCGAACAGTATCTGTACGTAAAGGCTTTGCCAGCCCGGCAGGGCAATCGCCCAGCGCTTCGTCAGTACGCCGTAAAGGGCATACGAGGTAGAGGCCGCGAACATCATCAGCTCACCTTTACCCAGCCCCTGCGCCAGCAGCCGCTGAGGATGGCCCTCGCTGACCAGCCACACCAGCCCGCCAAACGAGAGCAGGCTACCGATGACGATCCCCATTGTGGGTGCCAGGCGCAGCAGTACAATTCCGATCAGCACGGTAAGCAGCGGGATCAGCGCGTTCAGTATCCCCATAAACAGTGCGCTAACGCTGTGCGCAGCGTAATAGGCCAGGCTTTGATACAGCACCATGCCCAGCAGTCCAAGAACCAGCAGCTTCCACCACAGCGGCTTAATCTGCTGACGATTGCGCCAGGCGCCGGGTAATACAAACGGCGTGAGCACTAGCAGGGCCAGCAGCCAGCGGTAAAAGGAGATGGCGGCGGGATCGATCGCGCCGGCAGAAACTTTGCTAACAATTGCGTTAACCGACCAGATTAATACGGCCAGCAGAGGGAACAGGAAATTCACAGGCAGCCCGGGATTACGTTCATCATGGTGACCAGTGTAACCTTCTCAGGTAGAGGACAGATACTGATAATCCGACTTTACCCTTACCGCAGAGGGCCGCCGCACCGAAGGCTTATCCCTTTAGCGGGTTTGTGGCAGAATGTCTGCCCTCACTGGCTTATGCAGGAAACCGATTGTGAAAATCCTCGTTGATGAAAATATGCCCTATGCCCGGGAACTCTTTAGCCGCACCGGTGATGTGGTGGCGGTTCCGGGGCGTCCCGTCCCCCCGGCAGCGCTGGATGATGCGGATGGACTGATGGTGCGTTCGGTCACTAAAGTGAATGCCGGGCTGCTGAGCGGTAAGCCGGTAAAATTTGTCGGCACCGCCACCGCTGGCACCGATCACATTGATGAGGTTTTTCTGAAAGAGCAGGGGATTGCCTTTTCGGCTGCCCCCGGCTGTAACGCCATTGCCGTGGTCGAATATGTCTTCTCTGCGCTGCTGCTGCTGGCGGAACGCGACGGCTTTCAGCTGACAGATCGGACGGTAGGTATCGTCGGTGTGGGTAATGTTGGCCGTCGTCTGCAGGCGCGGCTTGAGGCGCTGGGAATTCGTACCCTGCTGTGTGACCCGCCGCGCGCCGATCGTGGCGACCCGGAGGATTTCCTGCCGCTCAACGCGGTGGTCGCCCAGGCGGACATAATCACCTTCCATACGCCGCTTTATAAGCAGGGTGAGTACAAAACGCTGCACCTGGCCGACGAGGCGCTGCTGCTGGCGCTGAAGCCCGGCAGCATCCTGATCAACGCCTGTCGCGGACCGGTGGTGGATAACGCCGCACTGCTGAAGGTTTTGCAACAGCGCAGCGATCTCAGCGTGGTGCTGGACGTGTGGGAACCCGAACCCGAACTTTCCCTGCCGCTGCTGGAAAAAGTTGATATTGCCACCGCGCATATAGCCGGATATACCCTGGAAGGTAAAGCGCGCGGCACCACCCAGGTCTTTGAAGCCTGGACGGCCTGGCTCGGCCAGCCGCAGCAGGTGGCGCTGGATACGCTGCTGCCCGCGCCTGAATTTACCCATATTACCCTTAACGGCAGGCTGGATCAGGCAACGCTAAAAAGAGTGGTGCATCTGGTGTATGATGTGCGCCGCGATGATGCGCCGCTGCGGAAGGTGGCGGCTATACCGGGAGAGTTTGACCGGCTACGCAAAAATTATCTTGAGCGTCGTGAGTGGTCTTCACTGCGGGTAAGCTGCGATGTGGAAGAGACGGCGCTTTTGCTGAAAAAACTGGGTTTTAATGCGGTTTTTCATCCGCTTTCCGCAGGCTGAACGCTGGCCGGACGGAATAGAATGCTTCTCCGGGCGGTACTGCACCGCCCTTAATTTTTTATGTCATTTCTGGAGTAAACCAACATGTCTGACGGCTGGAATATCGCGCTACTGGGCGCGACAGGCGCAGTAGGGAGAGCTTTACTGGAATTACTGGCTGAACGTCAGTTCCCGGTTGGTGAGCTGTATGCGCTGGCAAGCGAGCGCAGCGCGGGCGAAACGCTGCGCTACGAGGGCAAATCACTGCTGGTCACGGATGCGAATGAATTTGACTGGTCGCAGGTGCAGCTGGCCTTTTTCGTCGCCGGTCGTGAGGCCTCGGCACGTTATGCGGATGAGGCGGCCAACAGCGGCTGCCTGGTGATTGACTCCAGCGATCTGTTCGCGCTTGAGCCGGACGTACCGCTGGTGGTGCCGGACGTCAACCCGCAGGTGCTGGCCGACTACCGCAACCGCAATATCATCAGCGTTGCCGATAGCGTCACCAGTCAGCTGCTGTGTGCGATTAAACCGCTGGTTGATGTTGCTGGCCTTGGTCGTTTACAGGTCACCAGCCTGATTGCCGCCTCGGCGCACGGCAAAGCCGCCGTGGATTCGCTGGCCGGGGAAAGTGCCCGCCTGCTCAACGGCCTGCCGACGGAGGAAACGTTTTTCGATCGCCAGCTGGCGTTCAATATGCTGCCGCTGCTGCCTGATGCCGAGGGCAGCGTAGTGCAGGAGCGCCGTCTGGTCGATCAGGTGCGGAAAGTTCTTCAGGATGAAGGCCTGCCGATCACCGTTTCCACGGTTCAGGCACCGGTTTTTTACGGCAACGCGCAGGTAGTACACATCGAAAATCTGCGGCCGATGTCGGCTGAGGAAGCACGAGACGCGCTTGCGCAGGCGGAGGATATCCTGCTGTCTGACGAGGACGATTACCCCACCCAGGTCGGCGATGCCTCCGGGAGTGCTCAGCTCAATCTGGGATGCGTACGTAATGATTACGGCATACCTGAAATGGTGCAGTTCTGGTCAGTGTCAGATAACGTGCGTTTTGGTGGCGCGCTGATGGCGATAAAAACCGCCGAGAAGCTGGTGCAGGAGTATCTGTACTGATGTCAGACGCGGGACTGCCGCAGCCGTCACATAAAGTGGCGCTCGGCATTGAATATGACGGTAGCCGCTATTATGGCTGGCAGCGGCAGCAGGAAGTGAGAAGCGTCCAGGAAAAGCTGGAAAAAGCGCTGGCGGCGGTGGCGAATCATCCGGTCAGCGTTTTCTGCGCGGGCCGCACCGATGCGGGCGTTCACGGCACCGGCCAGGTGGTACATTTTGAAACCTCGTCGGTGCGCAAGGATGCGGCCTGGACGCTGGGCGTGAATGCTAACCTGCCGCCTGACATCGCCGTTCGCTGGGTCAAAGCGGTGCCGGATGATTTTCACGCCCGCTTCAGCGCCACGGCGCGCCGCTATCGCTATGTTATCTACAACCGGCGTCTGCGCCCGGCGATCCTGCACGGCGGCGTGACCCACTTTTATCATCCTCTGGATGTTGAAAAAATGCAGCGTGCCGGTCAGTGCCTGCTGGGTGAGAATGACTTCACGTCATTTCGCGCGGTACAGTGCCAGTCGCGTACGCCCTGGCGCAACCTGATGCACCTCACCGTCAGCCGCTACGGAGCCTACGTGGTGGTAGATATCAAGGCGAACGCCTTTGTGCATCATATGGTACGCAACATCGTCGGCAGCCTGATGGAAGTAGGCTGTGGGAATCAGCCGGAAAGCTGGATGGCAGAACTGCTGGCGGCAAAAGATCGCAAGCTGGCTGCCGCAACCGGCAGGGCGGAAGGGCTCTACCTGGTGGCGGTCGATTATCCCGAACGCTATGATTTACCTCGTCCGCCGATGGGACCGCTGTTCCTCGTGGATTAATCCTGGTCCGAAGTATTAGGGAAACAAGTATGGAAATGATTCACACCCTGATTGATTTTATTCTGCACATTGATGTTCATCTACAGGCAATGGTTGCGCAGTACGGCATCTGGATCTACGCCATTCTGTTTCTTATCCTGTTTTGTGAAACCGGACTGGTGGTCACGCCATTCCTGCCGGGCGACTCGCTGTTATTCGTGGCGGGCGCGCTGGCGGCAATACCCGACAGTGCGCTGAATGTGCATATGATGGCGCTGCTGCTGTGCATTGCCGCCATTCTGGGTGACGCGGTGAACTACACCATCGGGCGTTTATTTGGCGACAGGCTGTTCAGTAACCCGTCGTCGAAAATCTTCCGTCGCAGCTATCTGGATAAAACGCATCAGTTTTACGAGCGCCACGGCGGGAAAACGATTATTCTTGCGCGCTTTGTTCCAATTGTTCGCACTTTTGCCCCCTTTGTGGCCGGCATGGGTAAAATGTCCTACCGCCACTTCGCGCTGTTTAATGTGACGGGCGGACTGCTTTGGGTGCTGCTGTTTTCCTACGCGGGCTACTTCTTTGGTAACCTGCCAGCGGTACAGAAGAATATTCATTATCTGATTGTGGCGATAATCCTGGTCTCTATTCTGCCGGGCGTCATAGAGGTTATGCGTCACCGGCGTGCGGCAAAGCCGCCTAAATCGCAGTCGTAACGCATTAAACACGTGCCCGACGGCCAGATTTTTATCCACAGCGTCGGGCGGTTATGGTTTAATGAGCGACATTTACGGTCTGCGCTGCTGCGGCGGCGTGGAAAAAGAAAACTGGTTAAGCCAGGTTCAAACAGAAAGGTCATCAATGAGCTGGATTGAACGAATTCTCAATAAGAGCACAATCTCCCCAACGCGCAAATCCAGTATTCCGGAAGGTGTCTGGACCAAGTGTGACAGCTGCGGCCAGGTTCTCTACCGCGCCGAGCTGGAACGTAATCTTGAAGTTTGCCCGAAATGCGACCACCACATGCGTATGCATGGTCGCGATCGTCTGCACAGCGTGCTGGATGAAGGCTCGATGGTTGAGCTGGGCAGCGAGCTGGAGCCGAAGGATTTGCTCAAGTTCAGGGATTCTAAAAAGTACAAAGACCGTCTTTCAGCGGCTCAGAAAGACACCGGTGAAAAAGATGCTCTGATCGTTATGAAAGGCACGCTGTACGATATGCCCGTAGTTGCTGCTGCCTTTGAGTTCTCCTTTATGGGTGGATCGATGGGCTCGGTGGTCGGCGCGCGTTTTGTTCGTGCGGTTGAGCAGGCGCTGGAAGACAACTGCCCGATGATCTGTTTTTCAGCCTCTGGTGGTGCCCGTATGCAGGAAGCGCTGATGTCGCTGATGCAGATGGCGAAAACCAGCGCCGCGCTGGCAAAAATGCAGGCGCGGGGGCTTCCTTATATCTCCGTACTGACCGACCCGACCATGGGCGGCGTTTCTGCCAGTTTCGCCATGCTGGGCGATCTGAATATCGCTGAACCTAAAGCGCTGATCGGTTTTGCCGGCCCGCGCGTTATCGAACAAACCGTGCGCGAGAAACTGCCGCCTGGCTTCCAGCGCAGCGAGTTCCTCATCGAAAAAGGCGCGATTGATATGATCGTGCGCCGCCCGGTGATGCGCTTTAAGCTGGCGACGATTCTGGCCAAGATGATGAATCTGCCAGAGCCGCATGAAGACGCCCCGCAAGAGGTGGTCGAAGATGCACCTCAGAGCCACGAGGCCTGATTGATTCCCGAAAGGGCGCAAGCCCTTTCCCCAATGCACCGTAACGTTGTGAACGGGACACATGGATAATCTTCCTCAAGCCACGTCGCCCCTGGCCACGTGGCTTCATTATCTTGAGAATTTGCATTCTCAGGCTATCGAACTCGGGCTGGCACGCGTACAGCGCGTGGCTACCTCGCTCGACCTGCTTACCCCCGCCCCCTTTGTTTTTACCGTCGCGGGAACCAATGGCAAAGGCACAACCTGTCGTATGCTGGAAACGCTGCTGATGGCGGCTGGCTATCGCGTCGGCGTCTTCAGTTCGCCCCATCTGGTTCGCTATACCGAGCGCGTGCGTATTCAGGGCGAAGAGCTGGCTGAATCTGAGCATATTGCATCCTTTGTCGATATCGAGTCAGGGCGCGGTGAAACCTCGCTGACCTGGTTTGAATACGGCACGCTTTCCGCCCTGTGGCTGTTTAAACGTGCGGCGCTTGACGTGGTGATCCTTGAGGTCGGGCTGGGTGGCCGTCTTGATGCCACCAATATTGTAGATTCGGATGTGGCCGTGATCACCAGCATCGCGCTCGACCATACCGACTGGCTTGGGCCGGATCGGGGAAGTATTGGTCGTGAAAAGGCGGGCGTGTTCCGTGCCGGGAAACCCGCCATCGTGGGCGAGCCCGATATGCCAGACACTATCGCAGAAGTGGCTGATTCACTGGGGGCGCATTTATTCCGGCGGGGTCATGACTGGTCATATACCGCCCAGGCGCACTGCTGGTCGTTCAGCGATGCACAGGGTACGCTGAGCGGGCTGCCGCTGCCGCAGGTGCCCTTACCCAATGCGGCGACGGCGCTGGCTGCGCTGCGTGCATCGCCGCTGAAAGTGGATGAGGCTATCCTGCGCGAATGGCTGGCTAAGGCCGTGTTACCGGGGCGCTTCCAGACCGTCGCACAGGGGCCACGGGTAATCCTTGACGTGGCGCATAATCCTCATGCGGCGGCTTACCTCGCCGAACGATTAGGCGAGCTGCCTGACGTTGGCAGGACCCATGCCGTGGTCGGTATGCTGCACGACAAAGACATCGCCGGTACGCTGGCCTGCCTCAGCCCGGTGATCGATAGCTGGTACTGCGCGCCTCTTGATGGGCCGCGCGGTGCCACGGCTGAACAGCTGATGGCGTATCTGCCCGCGGCGAAGGCATTTTCCAGCGTGGCTGACGCATATCGCCAGGCACTGAAGCAGGCAGCGGAACAGGATATTGTACTGGTATGTGGCTCATTCCATACCGTAGCTCAGGTAATGGAAACGATAGAAGCGGAGAACGGCAGTGGCAAGTAAGTTTCAGAACCGTTTAGTCGGAACCATCATCATTGTGGCGCTGGGCGTGATCGTGCTGCCAGGGCTGCTGGACGGTAAAAAGAAGCACTATAAAGAAGAGTTTGCGGCAATCCCGCTGGTGCCAAAACCGGGCGATCAGCAGGAAACCGATATGGTTCCGTCGGTAACACAACCACTGCCCGCCCAGCCACCGGAAGGTGCCGCGACGATGGGCAGCAACAGTGAGAACAGCTCGCAGGCTGAGAGCGGTTCAACGGCGCCGCAGTCGGTAAACGAGCCGGATGTGGTCGCACCGCCTCCGGTCCAGCCATCTAAACCGGCTGCTCAGCCGAAGCCGGTTGAAAAGCCGAAGCCCGTCGAAAAACCGAAGCCGGTGGAAAAACCGAAACCGGTTGAAAAGCCTGCGCCGAAGCTGGTTGAAAAGCCGCGGCCCTCCGCAGAAGATGAATCCACCACTGTAGCGGAGTCGCGCCAGAAAGCGCAGCCGGAAGCCGCGCCGTCAGGCCAGGCCTGGGTCGTACAGCTGGGCGCACTGAAAAATGCGGCTAAGGTGAATGAGATCGTCGCGAAACTGCGTCTGTCCGGCTACCGGGCCTTTACTCAGCCCTCTACGCCGGTCCAGGGGCAAATCACCCGCCTTTATGTCGGCCCCGACGCCTCCAAAGCGAAAATGCAGGCCGCCGTTGGTGAGCTACAGGGAATTTCCGGACTGGGCGGCGTGGTTAAACCCTACAGCGCGCACTGATAACCTGCCTCGCAGACCTGTGGATCAGGGATAATCCCGGGGCTGCGGGGCTGCGGGGCTACTTGTGGTATGAAGGAACAGGATAAGCACGTTGGTATTCGCGGTATGAAGGAACAGCATAAGCACGTTGGTGCTCGCGATGAAGGAACAGCATAAGTACGTTGGTATTCGCGATGAAGGAACAGCGTTAGCGACGTGGGTATTAGGGTACAGGAAACATAGAGGGTGCCTGTGATTTGCGCAGGGTTGTTCAGCGCCGTGGACTGTTAGTCTGTACCTGTTAATCTGAAAGCCTCAGCCTTACAAAGCAGTTAATTGCGTGCCTGAGTCCCTTGCATTATCGCTCCCAGTTGCTCCATTATTTATTATGAATCAAATAATTACTTTATCAGAGTGCAGCATCCTCATGAGCGGATGAGAGACGACATAAGTGCGTATTATTTTTGCGCAACATTTTAATTAAACTGGCAAAGGAAAACCGTACGCAAACGTTTTCTTTTTCTGTTAGAATTCGCCCCGAACTCCGGTTACGTCCTCTTTTTCTGCATGGTGAAGCACGTTTCTCACAGGCAACAAGAGGCGGGATCTGAGGCAGGGGCACAGTCGCTGGAAGAGTTCATGGTCTGGATAGATTACGTCATTATTGCGGTTGTCGGTTTTTCGGCACTGGTCAGCCTGATCCGCGGGTTCGTTCGGGAAGCTTTATCACTCGTCACCTGGGGATGCGCATTTTTTGTCGCCAGTCATTATTACGCCTTCCTGGCCGTCTGGCTCACTGGATTCAACGATGAACTGGTCAGAAATGGGATCGCTATTGCGGTGTTGTTCGTTGCCACGCTGTTAGTCGGGGCCATCGTCAACTACGTTATTGGTTCACTGGTTGAAAAAACCGGGCTGTCGGGTACTGACCGGGTACTCGGCGTCTGTTTCGGGGCGTTGCGCGGCGTGCTGATCGTATCGGCGATGCTGTTCTTCCTTGATACATTCACCGGCTTTTCTAAAAGCCCGGACTGGCAACAGTCCCAGCTGGTCCCCCAGTTCAGCTACATCATCAGGTGGTTTTTTGACTATCTGAAAAGCACGTCGAGTTTTTTGCCCCGGTAATTGAGCCGGGGTTGCGGCTTATGAGGAAATGACCCTATGTGCGGTATTGTCGGAATCGCCGGTTTTATGCCGGTCAACCAGTCGATTTATGACGCGTTAACGGTGCTACAGCACCGTGGGCAGGATGCCGCTGGCATTGTCACCATCGATGCACTGAATTGCTTCCGCCTGCGTAAAGCAAACGGTCTGGTTAGCGATGTATTTGAAGCCCGCCATATGCAGCGTTTGCAGGGGAATATGGGGATTGGCCACGTACGCTATCCTACTGCCGGAAGCTCAAGTGCTTCTGAAGCGCAGCCCTTCTACGTCAACTCGCCTTTCGGCATCACACTTGCGCATAATGGTAACCTGACCAATGCCCACGAACTGCGCCGCGCGCTGTTTGAAAGCGGTCGTCGTCACGTGAACACCACCTCCGATTCTGAAATCCTGCTGAATATCTTTGCGCAGGAGCTGGATCGTTTTCAGCACTACCCGCTGGAAGCAGAGAATATTTTTTCGGCGGTTGCGGCCGTGCATCAGCACGTTCGCGGCGCTTACGCCTGCGTGGCAATGATTATTGGCCATGGCCTGGTCGCTTTCCGCGATCCTAACGGCATTCGCCCGCTGGTTATCGGCAAACGCGGCATGCAGGACGGTCGCTGTGAATATATGGTGGCCTCTGAGAGCGTGGCACTTGATACCCTGGGCTTTGAATTCCTGCGCGATGTGGCGCCGGGCGAAGCGGTCTATGTGACCGAGAAGGGCCAGCTTTTCACCCGTCAGTGCGCGGAAAACCCGAAATTCAATCCCTGCCTGTTTGAGTACGTCTATTTTGCCCGCCCGGACTCGTTCCTGGACAAAATCTCCGTCTACAGTGCACGGGTGCGCATGGGCACCAAATTGGGCGCGAAAATCGCCCGTGAGTGGGAAGATCTGGATATTGATGTGGTGATCCCCATTCCGGAAACTTCCTGCGATATCGCGCTGGAGATCGCCCGCATCCTCGACAAGCCGTATCGTCAGGGCTTTGTTAAAAACCGCTATGTCGGCCGCACCTTTATCATGCCGGGGCAGCACCAGCGCCGCAGCGCCGTGCGCCGTAAGCTGAACGCTAACCGCGCGGAGTTTCGCGGCAAGAACGTCCTGCTGGTTGATGATTCCATCGTGCGTGGGACCACCTCCGAACAGATTATCGAGATGGCCCGTGAGGCAGGCGCGAAAAAAGTCTACCTTGCCTCAGCGGCACCGGAAGTGCGTTTCCCTAACGTCTATGGCATTGATATGCCCAGCGCGACGGAACTGATTGCGCACGGACGTGAAGTGGAAGAGATCCGCCAGCTGATTGGTGCAGATGCGCTGGTGTTCCAGGATCTGAATGACCTGATCGAAGCCGTACGTGAAGAAAACCCGGATATCGTTCAGTTTGAGTGCTCGGTCTTTAACGGTATCTACGTGACCAAAGATGTCGATCAGCGCTATCTTGAGTATCTCCAGTCGTTACGCAATGACGATGCCAAAGCAATGGCGCGTCAGAATGAAGTAGAAAACCTGGAAATGCACAACGAAGGCTAATACCCTTAGCGAGAGTGCAACAGAGTTGATGGGCTGGAAGCGATTCCGGCCCATTTGTTTTTTTGGCGGGCGGGAGCTGGCCTTTCAATGATTAAAGCAGGTTAACCATGAAACGACTCATTATTGGCATTTCAGGCGCCAGCGGCGTGATTTATGGCGTTCGCACGCTGCAAATATTGCAGCAGGTCAGCGGGGTGGAAACGCACCTGGTAATGAGTCAGGCGGCGCGACAAACCCTGGCGCTGGAGAGCGATTATTCGCTGCGTGAGGTCCAGGCGATGGCCGATGTGGTTCACGATGCGCGCGATATTGCTGCCAGCATCTCCTCTGGCTCATTCAAGACCGAAGGGATGGCTATCCTGCCGTGCTCAATGAAAACCCTTTCCGGCATTGTTCACAGCTACACCGACGGGCTGCTAACCCGCGCGGCAGACGTGGTGCTGAAGGAGCGTCGTCGGCTGGTACTTTGCGTAAGGGAAACGCCGCTGCACCTTGGGCACCTGCGTATGATGACCAGCGCGGCGGAGTTAGGCGCAATCATTATGCCCCCCGTTCCTGCCTTCTATCACCGTCCTCAGCAGATAATGGATATTGTCGATCAGACAGTTAACAGAGTGATAGATCAGTTTGATATCGAACTTGATAAGGATCTGTTTACGCGCTGGCAGGGTGCATAAAATTCGCTTCCCTGCCCGACATTAGTGCAATAGCGGGCGCTGAATCGCATTTCGTGCATCTGATGCACCAAAATGCAACATTGCCGCCGCTCCGCCTCAACAAATCTGCTATATATTTCCTCAGAATCCGGGCGCTTACGCTGTAACAGAGCGTGGCGACCGGGCTGCGCAACCGTGGGGCACACCCGCGTAAAAGTGGCATGAAACCTGCAAATAACATTGGCCATAACGGCGCGAACAGATCATAACGCCATAATAAAAGTTCATCTTGAGGGTAATCTATGAAAAAGCAGGTCCTGGCTCTTTCTCTGCTGCTGGCTCTCTCTTCCGCAGGTAGCGCATTTGCTGCCGCACCGAAGACGCTGCGCATTGGTAACGATCCTACTTATGCCCCCTTTGAATCAAAGAATGCCCAGGGGCAGCTGGTTGGGTTTGATATCGATCTCGCTAACGAGATCTGCAAACGTATGGAGACCAAATGTACGTATGTAGAGAGCGATTTTGACGCGCTGATCCCCTCGCTTAAGGCGAAGAAGATTGATGCCATTATCTCTTCCCTCTCGATTACCGAAAAACGTCAGCAGGAGATCGCCTTCTCTGAAAAATTATTTGCAGCCAATGCCCGTCTGATTGCGCCAAAAGGCTCCAAACTGTTGCCAACCGTGGACTCGCTGAAGGGCAAAACTATCGGACTGCTTCAGGGTACCACGCAGGAAACCTATGCAAATCAGGAGTGGCGTCCAAAAGGCGTAACCATCACGCCTTATGCAAACCAGGACCAGGTGTATCAGGATCTGACGGCGGGTCGAATTGATGCGGCTTTCCAGGATGAGGTTGCCGCCAGCGAAGGGTTCCTGAAACAGCCTGCGGGTAAAAACTTTGCTTTTGCCGGTCCGGCGGTGAAGGATGAGAAGATCTTTGGCGTGGGAACCGGAATAGGCATGCGCAAAGATGAAACCGATCTGAAGGCGGCCATCGACAAAGCTTTTGAATCGATGCGTAAAGATGGCACCTACGACAAGCTGGCTAAAAAATATTTCGACTTTGACGTGTACGGCGGTTAAGAAAACCTGTCAGGGGGCTTGCCGAAAATGGCGGCTCCTGTTTTACCTGCCTGCTGTCGGTAAAACGCGTAGTGAAATTTAAGACAGGAAATGCTTATGCTGTATGGATATTCTGATGTCATTTTCAGGGGCGCGCTGGTTACGCTTGAGCTGGCCCTCAGCTCGGTGCTGCTGTCGGTCATCCTCGGTTTGGTTGGTGCGGGCGCCAAACTCTCCTCTAATCGTCCACTGCGGATAATCTTTGGAGGCTACACCACTCTAATTCGCGGTGTGCCCGATCTGGTTCTGATGCTGCTGATTTTTTACGGCCTGCAAATTGCCCTTAACCAGCTTACCGACCTGCTGGGGCTTAGCCAGTTTGATATCGACCCGATGGTGGCCGGTATTATTACGCTCGGTTTCATCTATGGCGCTTACTTTACCGAGACTTTTCGCGGTGCCTGGATGGCGGTGTCAAAAGGGCAGGTGGAAGCAGCGACGGCGTTCGGCTTCTCCTCTTCACAAACTTTCCGCCGCATTTTGTTCCCGGCGATGATGCGTTATGCGCTGCCCGGTATCGGTAATAACTGGCAGGTCATACTGAAAGCAACGGCGCTGGTTTCGTTACTGGGGCTGGAAGATGTGGTTAAGGCAACGCAGCTGGCGGGAAAAAGTACCTGGCAGCCGTTTTGGTTTGCCATCGTGGCCGGCATTATCTATCTGATATTTACCACGCTCTCTAACGGCGTGTTGTGGTGGCTGGAACGCCGGTATTCGGTGGGTGTAAAAAGGGCTGACTTATGATCGATATTATTCAGGAATACTGGAAAGCCCTGCTGTGGACGGACGGTTATCGCTTTTCCGGCGTGGCGATTACCCTGTGGCTACTGATTATTTCCGTTGTGCTGGGCGGATGCCTGGCAGTACTGCTGGCCATTGCCCGCGTTTCCCCCATCAGGGCGGTGCGTTTTCCGGTCTGGCTGTTTACCTATATTTTTCGTGGTACGCCGCTCTATGTTCAACTGCTGATCTTCTATTCCGGTATGTACACGCTGGAGGTGGTAAAGGGCAACGAATTGCTTAACGCGTTCTTCCGCAGCGGGCTGAACTGTACGCTGCTGGCACTCACGCTGAATACCTGTGCCTATACCACCGAGATTTTCGCCGGTGCGATCCGTGCTGTCCCTTATGGTGAAATTGAAGCGGCCCGCGCTTATGGCTTTTCTCCTTTTAAACTTTATCGCTGCATTATTCTGCCCTCCGCACTGCGCACCGCGCTGCCGGCCTACAGTAATGAAGTGATCCTGATGCTGCACTCCACGGCGCTGGCTTTTACCGCGACCGTACCGGACCTGCTGAAGGTGGCGCGGGATATTAACTCCGCCACCTATCAGCCGTTCGTGGCGTTTGGCATTGCCGCCATCCTCTACCTGATTATCTCGTATGTGTTGATTAGTCTGTTCCGCATGGCGGAGAAACGCTGGCTGGCGCACGTTAAACCCTCATCGACTCATTGAGCAAAATTATGGCCGAAAATAAATTAAACGTAACTGAACTGCATAAGCGCTACGGTGAGCATGAGGTGCTGAAGGGCGTATCACTGCGGGCTGACGCCGGTGATGTGATCAGTATTATCGGTTCATCGGGTTCGGGAAAAAGTACCTTCCTGCGCTGTATTAATTTTCTGGAAAAGCCCAGCGAAGGGACGCTTTCTGTTAATAACCAGACCATTAACCTGGTGCGCGATACCGACGGTCAGCTTAAGGTGTCCAATAAGGAGCAGCTGCGGGCGCTGCGTACCAGTCTGACCATGGTCTTTCAGCACTTTAACCTGTGGAGTCACATGACGGTGCTGCAAAACGTTATGGAGGCGCCGATGCAGGTTCTCGGTCTGAGCAAAGCCGACGCGCACGATCGCGCCATCCGGTATCTGGAGAAGGTGGGGATTGACGAGCGCGCCCGGGCGAAATATCCGGTCCACCTGTCGGGCGGCCAGCAGCAGCGCGTATCTATTGCGCGTGCGCTGGCGATGGAGCCAGAGGTGCTGCTGTTTGATGAACCGACCTCGGCGCTCGACCCGGAGCTGGTGGGCGAGGTGCTACGGATTATGCAGAAGCTGGCGGAGGAGGGTAAAACCATGGTGGTTGTCACCCACGAAATGGAGTTCGCCCGTCACGTCTCAAGCCATGTGATTTTCCTGCATCAGGGGAAAATAGAGGAGGAGGGTCCGCCGGACGAGCTGTTCAATAATCCCAAAAGCCCGCGCCTGCAACAGTTTCTCTCCGGTGTGCTGAAGTAGACGGGTTTCGCTCTGAGGTAACGGTGTTAGCTGAAAGTTAACAGGATTCTCCGCGCCGTGCTCCGGGATGATCCGGAATGCGGCGCGGTTATCGCATCGCGACGAAAACAGGCATCCTGACGCGTAGGGCCAGTATGTATGCGTATGCGGGCTGATACGGTGCTATCGTTCAGCTCGCGGCCCCTGTGGTTCAGACCACATTCTTTAGCGCCTCATCCAGCTGATACCAGCGGAAATCAAATCCCGATTCCTCCAGCCGCTTCGGTAGCACGTGCTGACCACCGAGTACCAATACCGAGGACTCCCCCATTATCAGCTTTATCGCGCTGGCCGGGGTACGCATAAAGGCCGGGCGGTGCATTGCTTCTCCCAGGGTAGCGGCAAACTGTTCGTTGCGCACCGCGTAGGGAGCAACCATATTGAACGGACCGCGCAGGCTGCTGCTATCCAACAGCCAGAGAATAGCGCTTAGCATATCCTCAAGGTGGATCCACGGCATATACTGCTTACCGGTGCCGATCGGCCCGCCAATACCCAGCTTAAAGGGCAGCTTCATTTTGCTCAGGGCGCCGCCCTCTTTCGCCAGTACCACGCCGGTACGCAGCAGGCAGACGCGCGTCTGATCACTTTCTGCCGCCAGCGCCAGCGACTCCCAGCGCGCGCAGAGCTGGTGTGTAAATTCGTCGTGACCGGGATCCTCTTCGGTCAGTACCACATCGCCAGCATCACCGTAGTAGCCGGTGGCGGAACCGGAGATCAATACCGAGGGCGGTGTACTGCTGGCATGTATCAGGGCGGTAAGGCGCTCGGTTATCTGCCAGCGGCTTTCACACAGCCGCTGCTTCTGCGTGTCGCTCCAGCGCTTATCGGCGATGGGTTCGCCCGCCAGATTGATAACAGCGTCAACGGCGTTAAGATCGCGCTGCTGCTCCAGCCCTGACCACAGGTTGACCCGCTCGTCCAGCTTGCTGCGTGCGCTGGCCACATTACGGGTGACCACGCTGACGCTGTCGCCGCGCTGTAACAGGCGGGGGATAAGGTGGCTGCCAATCAGGCCGGTACCGCCCGTCAGTAAAATGTGCATGCTGAGTGTCCTTTTAGAGTGGTGTTAATCATCTAACAGCCTGCTATTAGCTTAGGTGAATCTGACACAGGGTGCAGTAAAGCACAGCCTTTTTGAGCAGAGAGCGTCACAGGTTTGAATTTCTCTTTTTTTCTGCGTGGTATTCCCACCGATCACGATTGCCTTCCAGTAAAAAAATGGGTAAACAGAATGCACACGCGATCTTCTCCGGAGCCGGGAATGAATTACCCTAACGTAACGTTGTGGTCAGATGCCTGTTTTTTTAGCCCCTATGTGATGTCCGTTTTCGTTGCTCTCAGTGAAAAAGGCATGCCCTTTACCACCCGGCGTATTGACCTGGCGAGCGGCGAGCATCTCTCTGCCGCATGGGGTGATATTTCGCTGACTCACCGGGTTCCGGCGTTACAGATCGATGACTTTGTGCTTTCCGAGTCCTCTGCCATCGAAGAGTATCTGGAAGCGCGTTTCCCTGCGCCGGAGTTTGAGCGCCTGTACCCGGGCAACCGTGAACAGTGTGCAAGGGCCCGCGAAATCCAGGCATGGCTGCGCAGCGATTTCTTACCTCTGCGGCAGGAGCGACCGACGGAAGTGCTTTTTGCTGCTGAAAAATTCCCGCCTCTCAGCGAGGCTGCAACCACCTCTGCCAACAGGCTTTTTTCAGGCGTCGGACGTTTACTGATAGCAGGGCAGCAGAATCTGTTTGGGGAATGGTCAATTGTGGATACGGATGTGGCTGTGATGATTAATCGTCTGGCGCTTCACGGCGATCCGGTGCCAGATCGTCTGGTTGATTACGCCCATTTTCAGTGGCAACGCGCGTCCGTTCATCTCTGGCTGTCACAATCATTAAAAAACGCCGGTTAATGACATAGAAGGATTATTAATTTTTGGTCGCTCGTGGCAAACTGCGCGGGCACGAATCAACGAGCGCAAAGCGCCAGAACGAATAAGGGTTACGGATGGTCGAGCAAGATCGCGGCACGGAATGGGTAGATATCGTTAACGAAGATAACGAGGTTATTGCACAGTCCAGCCGTGCGCAGATGCGGGCACAGTGTTTGCGCCATCGCGCAACCTATATTGTGGTACACGATGGGATGGGAAAAATTCTGGTGCAGCGCCGTACCGAGAGCAAAGATTTTATGCCGGGTATGCTTGATGCAACCGCCGGTGGGGTGGTGCAGAGCGGGGAGGAGATGCTTGAGTCAGCCAGACGCGAAGCCGAAGAAGAGCTGGGTATTGCCGCCGTTCCTTTCGCCGAGCATGGTCTGTTTTACTTTGAGGATCAGCACTGCCGGGTATGGGGAGGACTGTTCAGCTGCGTGTCGCACGGGCCTTTTGCGATGCAGGAAGAGGAAGTTGATGAAGTTTTCTGGATGACGCCGGAAGAGATAACCGCCCGCTGCGACGAGTTTACCGATGATTCTTTAAAAGCTTTGTCACTTTGGTTGAGTCGTAATAACGAGCAGGGACGTACCCTGTCGCAAGCACAAGCATAGCGGTAGACGCTGTGTCGGTGGACAACCCCGGCGTTGACCGGGCTTAACTCCTGGACGCGCAAGTTGCATACCCGCTGTTTCGGTGGGCAATCCCAGCGTTTGCCGGTTAGTTGTTTGGGCTGCCATAGCTGCGGTGTCGGTGGACAATCCCAGCGTTGGCTGGTTAGTTGTTTGGGCTGCGATGCCTGCGGTGTCGGTGGACAATCCCAGCGTTCGCTGGTTAGTTGTTTAGGCTGCGATACCTGTGAAGCCGGTGGACAATCTCAGCGTTGGCTGGTTAGTTGTTTGGGCTGCCATAGCTGCGGTGTCGGTGGACAATCTCAGCGTTGGCTGGTTAGTTGTTTGGGCTGCAATACCTGCGATGCCGGTGGACAATCCCAGCGTTTGCCGGGCGTCCTCGCGCCACGCTCCGCGTGGTGCCTTTGGCTCCGACTCCAGGCCGGACGGCCCGGTCGCGAGCGGGCATCCCTGCCCGCCGCTCCCTGAGAGCAGCATCCCTGCTGCCCTCGCCTAGCCTTCCGTCTGCGCCGCAGCGCTGCGGATTGCCCGTCAACCGCAGGGATTGTCCACCTCTCAGGTTTTTGAGTTGCTTTTAGTAAACCCTTTAGTCTCCGCAGGTATCATCAGCACGACTTCCAGTTAAGCCCTAATAACGCTCAGGCTTTGTAGCCCGCCCGGCCCACTAGCAGGTAATCCGGTAATGTGCTTTTGATAGCGCCTGCCCAGCCTATAGCGCTGAGTTTTTTGCAGTGTTCTTCCTCTTCCAAACCTGCCGAAAGACTTTATGTTACCCCCGGAACCGCTCTTACCCGCAGCGAGCACAATGCGAAAGGAGCAGACGGGTGGGGGCCGGTGACAGGCAATCCGCAGCGCTGAGTGGAGAGAGGACGACCCGGATGGGCCAGCAGGGATGCTGGCACAAGGGAATGCCGGGACAGGGACGTCCCGTCATGCCCGGTCCGAAAGGTCGACGAACGAAGCGAAGGAACCGCGCCACGCGCGGCGCGAGGACCGCCAGGCAACGGGCCCCACCCGTAGGCGACCCCAACAACCTTCCCGCGCCAGGCCCTACCCGTCGGCACCCCAGGCCTCTGCCGTCCGGGGCCCTCCAGGCGACAGCACTAAGCCCTTATCGCGCCTAATAATTCCCTCCCCCTGCTTTAAATGCAAAAAGGGCCAGCTCGCTGGCTGGCCCTTCGGGTAATGCAGATAACGATATTAATTAATGCACATTTACCTGATTCACCTGATGCGGCTGGCTTTTACGACCGGCCTTGCCCAGGAAACCTGCGATAACAGCTTCAATCAGCAGAATGATAAGTGTCACCCAGCTGGCTTTAGCCGTGGCAGAGGCTGCTTTATCACCGGCTTCACGCGCTTTCTGCTCAGCCTGTTTCTTCAACTCTTCATATTTCTGATACGCCTGCTGATAACTCTGCTGCGTCTGGGCAACGATCTGATCAACTTCCTGATCGCTTTTGCCTGTACGTGCTTTAATAATATTTTTCAGTGCATCAAGATCAGCAGCCTGGAGCGTTGACTGATTGCGCTGAATAACGCCCTGGAACCAGTTGGCTAAATCAGTATCCGCTGACTGCTGATGCGTAGCGGTTTTTTCAGCCTGGTTCTGTGCGTGGTTTTTCTCATTGTTGGCATCCTGCTTGAGATTTTCAGGCTGCAACTCGGATTTCCCGGTCTGGCGCAGCGTGGTTTCAAGCTCATTCTGGATATTGTTAAGATCGATATTATTTTCCTGTAGCTTATCCTTTGCTGCCTGAGTGACAGAAGGCGCAACGGCAGAAATACCATTACCCAGTAAGCTGAAGCCAGAACCAATGACGCTGGCCGTGCCGCTTACCGCGCTGCTTAATACCGACACCACCAGCCAGACGCAAATCAGCGTATTAACTGCCCACATCAGCACGCCGTGCAGCGCGCCTTCACGCTGGGCCAGCCGACCGGTAATAAATGCACCCGCTGCAATAGAAATAAGCATTGAAAGGCCGGTCCAGATCAACGCACCTTTACCGAGACCGTCCACTGGATTTTGTTCTTTAAGCGGATCAATTGTCGTAGCACCAATTGCCGTGCCTAAAATGGTGAGTAACAAATAAATAACGATGGAAATGATAACGCCTGCAAAAACGGCGCTCCACGAAATACGCTTAAGCGGTATACCCGTGTTTAATTCACTGTAAACCGGATGGATTTGAGTATCACTCATTGCGAAGTCTCCCTTAGTCGGATAGTTATTCGATGTCATAATCAAACATCGTTATTAATGACTTTATCTAATACGCCCTGCTGGTGATAAGCCTGGTCGCAATCGGTTGTTTCTACCAGAAAAAAAATAAAAAATTAAATTCTTGTTGAGAATTATTGAGTTAATGGAAGGTTGGATGAGGAAATGACTTTAGGGAGATGAATGTCTCAGGCGAAAATATAGGATTTTGGAATGTTCTTAGGGGGGGTTGGGACTAAGATCGCCTTTTTCCGCTAAAAGTTCACTCAACGGCTAAGCACGCTTTTTAATAAAAGACGGGTCGAGAATGACCCGCCATAGAAAACTCAGACCCGATTAGCCTTCAGCCTGCTTTGACTGGATCGCAGTCAACGCAATGGTATAAACGATGTCGTCAACCAGCGCGCCACGTGACAAATCGTTTACCGGCTTGCGCATTCCCTGCAGCATTGGCCCGATTGAGATCAGGTCGGCAGAGCGCTGCACGGCTTTATAGGTGGTATTACCGGTGTTCAAATCCGGGAAGATGAACACGGTTGCCCGGCCTGCGACCGGTGAATCTGGCGCTTTGGATTTCGCCACGTCAGCCATGATGGCGGCGTCGTACTGCAACGGACCGTCAATAATGAGATCGGGACGCTTCTCCTTGGCAATGCGCGTCGCTTCGCGCACTTTCTCAACGTCGCTGCCTGCGCCGGAGTTGCCGGTAGAGTACGAGATCATCGCCACACGAGGCTCGATGCCAAAGGCGGTGGCGGAATCTGCGGACTGAATGGCAATTTCTGCCAGTTGCTCCGGATTAGGATCCGGATTAATTGCACAGTCGCCATACACCAGTACCTGTTCAGGCAGCAGCATAAAGAAGATTGAAGAGACCAGCGAGCTGTTCGGCGCGGTCTTAATTAACTGTAGCGGCGGACGAATAGTATTCGCCGTGGTGTGTACCGCACCCGAAACCAGGCCGTGAACTTCTCCCCGCTCCAGCATCATAGTACCGAGCATCACATTGTCTTCAAGCTGCTCCTGAGCGACGACTTCCGTCATGCCCTTGCTTTTACGCAGCTCGACCAGGCGCGGTACGTAATTCTCCCGCACGGCATCCGGGTCAACAATCTCGATACCCTTGCCCAGCTCAACGCCCTGAACGGCTGCCACGCGCTGGATCTCATCCGGATTACCCAGCAGGATACAGGTCGCGATGCCACGTGCGGCGCAGATAGCTGCCGCTTTAACCGTGCGCGGTTCGTCGCCTTCCGGCAGGACAATGCGCTTGCCCGCCTCGCGCGCCAGCTCGGTCAGCTGATAGCGGAAAGCCGGAGGTGAGAGGCGACGGCTACGTTCGGAGGTTGCCGTCAGCGAGTCAATCCATTCGGCATCAATGTGGCTGGCGACATATTCCTGCACGCGCTCGATGCGCTGGGTATCGTCGGCAGGCACTTCAAGATTAAAACTTTGCAGGCTTAGTGAGGTCTGCCAGGTATTGGTTTTCACCATAAACACCGGCAGGCCGGTGGCAAAAGCACGTTCGCAAAGCTTACGGATCGGCTCGTCAATCTGATAGCCACCGGTCAGCAGTACGGCACCAATTTCCACGCCGTTCATCGCGGCCAGACAGGCGGCGACCAGCACGTCGGGGCGGTCTGCTGAGGTCACAAGCAGAGAGCCGGGACGGAAATGCTCCAGCATATGTGGCAGGCTGCGCGCGCAGAAGGTCACCGATTTGACGCGTCGGGTCTGGATATCCCCTTCATTAATTACATCGGCATTCAGATGGCGGCACATATCAATCGCGCGCGTCGCGATCAGATCGAAACTCCAGGGGACGCAGCCCAGTACCGGCAGGGGGCTGTTGGCAAACAGCTGCTTCGGATCGATATTGGCGACGCTGGCCTTGGTGGAATCATCGAAAATTTCAGAGAGATCGGGGCGGGTGCGTCCCTGATCGTCAACCGGGGCGTTCAGCTTGTTAATGATCACGCCGGTGATGCTTTTATTTTTGCTGCCGCCAAAGCTGCTTTGCGTCAGTTCAATGCGCTCTTTTAACTGCGCTGGCGAATCGTTGCCCAGCGACATAACAAAAACGATTTCGGCGTTCAGCGTTTTAGCAATTTCATAGTTCAGCGCGGAGGCAAACTGATGTTTGCGGGTCGGGACCAGTCCTTCAACCAGCACCACTTCGGCATCTTTCGTATTTTCATGGTAGCGCTTGATGATCTCTTCCATCAGCACATCCTGCTGATTGGTGCCCAGTAGCGATTCGACGCGACTCATCTGTAACGGCTCGGCAGCAGGGATGGACGAGTTTTTACGGATAATTAGGGTCGTCTGGTCGGGGGCATCGCCGCCGGTGCGCGGCTGAGCAATAGGTTTAAACACGCTGAGACGGACGCCTTTGCGTTCCATGGCGCGGATTACGCCGAGACTAATACTGGTGAGGCCGACGCTGGTGCCGGTAGGAATCAACATAATGGTACGAGACACGATAAACCTCTCTTGTTAACCTTTTATAACGGCGGCAGGCGGCGCTTGCTTCAGGGTCAGCAAGCCGAGACTTCTCTCTGCCACAGCTCCCGTTATACCGGGTATGTAGTTGTTAGTGTCAAAATTAATGCCGCCAGCCTGCGCTGGCGGAAGACGTGCTTATGCGGTGAGACGGCTGGCATCACGGGCGATGACCAGCTCTTCATTGGTTGGAATAACCAGAGCAGGCCGGGTGCCGTCTTTGCTGATAAAGCCGGATTTACCAAAACGCGCGGCCAGATTGCGCTCATGATCGACTTCAAAGCCCAGCAGGCTCAGCTTCGCCAGCGACAGCTCGCGCACCATCGCGGCATTTTCGCCGATGCCGCCAGTAAAGATGACTGCATCCAGTCGACCTTCCATCAGCGCGGTATAGGAACCGATATATTTGGCGAGACGGTGGCAGTAAACATCCATCGCCCGTTTGGCATCCTCTTTCGCCTGGTAATTATCTTCCACATAGCGACAGTCGCTGGTCACGCCCGTCAGGCCAAGCAGGCCCGACTCTTTAGTCAGCATCTTATTAATCGCGTCAACGCTCATGCCCAGCGTATCGTACAGGAAGAAGATAATGGCGGGATCGATATCACCGGAGCGGGTGCCCATCACCAGGCCTTCGAGCGGCGTCAGGCCCATGGAGGTATCCACGCTCTTACCGTTACGAATGGCGGAGACGGAGCCGCCATTGCCCAGGTGACAGGTGATAATATTCAGCTCATCGACCGGCTTGTTCAGCTTTTTGGCCGCTTCCTGAGTGACGTAGTAGTGGCTGGTACCGTGCGCGCCGTAGCGTCGGATGCCGTGCTCTTTATAGAGTGAGTAGGGCAGGGCATAGAGATAGGACTCTTCAGGCATTGTCTGATGGAAAGCGGTATCGAAAACCGCGACATTCTTATCAGAGAGGTGCGGGAAGTTTTTCATCGCTTCCTCAATGCCAATCAGGTGCGCCGGATTGTGCAACGGAGCGAAGGAAGAGGCATCTTTAATACCCTGTATCACATCACGATCGATAATAACCGAGTGCGTGAGTTTTTCGCCACCGTGCACAATGCGATGGCCGATTGCAGTAATTTGTGCTGACAGGGCGGTTTTTTGTGCCAGAATAGTTTTAACGATGAAGTTGAGGGCTTCGCTGTGCGCGGCACCTGCCCCCAGCGTGGCTTCCTGTTTGCCCTCTTCCATCTTCCACTTGATGCGTGCTTCGGGCAGGTGGAAACATTCGGCTAAACCGGAGAGGTACTCTTCACCGCTTGCAGGATCGATGATGGCAAACTTAAGCGAAGAACTGCCGCAGTTCAGAACCAGAACTAACTTACTCGACATGGAAGGTCCTATTAGTTAAAAGTGGCGAAAAAAACGCGATCGGGCTATCAGCGTGACGCATGAAAGCAGGACATTAATGATGAACAATATGCTCCTGGAAAATTTTGTCCGAAAGCAAAAAAATCTCAGAAAATTTACGCGATTTTTTGATTGTTGCCGCTTAAGTGCACATAAGCCCGTCAGGCGGCAGCAACCCTGCAACAGGTAGTCAACAAATGCGCACAGGATAACCAGAGAGCCCTTTAAAGACAAAATTTTTTGAAAAATGTCGTGTAAAGTTGTTTAAGCGTGTTATTAATTTTATCTCTTCAGAATTGAGGTCAGCTATGGCTAATGAATCAGGCAGCGTCGGTTGGTTTAAACTGTTCCAGAACGGGCAGTATTATATGAAGACGTGGCCAGTCGATAAGCGCCTCGCCCCTATGTTTCCTGAGAATAGAGTCACTCGCGCAACGCGTTTCGCCATTCGCTTTATGCCGCCGCTGGCTATCTTCTCTCTGACCTGGCAAATTGCCCTCGGGGGGCAGCTCGGACCGGCCATTGCGACCGCCCTGTTTGCCTGTAGCCTGCCTGTGCAGGGACTGTGGTGGCTGGGCAAGCGCTCTGTTACGCCACTGCCGCCTGCACTGCTGAGCTGGTTCCACGAGGTTCGTGAAAAATTGCAGGCTGCCGGACAGGCCATCGCACCCGTTGAGGGTAAACCGACCTATCAGTCGCTGGCCGACGTGTTGAAGCGGGCCTTCAGACAGCTTGATAAAACCTTTCTGGACGATCTTTGATGCAATGGCGGGGTTAACGTCTTAAAGCCACGAAAAACCCGGCCTGAATCAAAGAACCGTCACCTTGCCATACCGCCTGCAGGCGGGTTATGCGATCCTGAGTCATTCTTCCGATTTCAGTTTCTCTACCCCGATGCAGGAGTTCATAATGGAAATGACCGCCCCTCAACGCTTGATCCTCGCTAATCAGTATAAAATCATGAGCATGCTCGACCCGGATAACGCTGAGAGCTATCGCCGTCAGCAGACAATCATCGAGCGCGGCTACGGTTTGCAAATGCGCGAGCTGGATCGTGAGTTCGGTGCGCTGAGCGAAGCCCAGTGCCGAACGCTGATTGATATTATGGAGATGCATCACGCACTGCACGTTTCCTGGACTAATCTGAAAGATCCCAGCGTTATTGAAGCGCGCCGACTGATGTTTCATGGCTTTGACGCGGCTACAGAAGCGCAGTTGCTTGGCTATGTGCGGTTTATGGTGCACGTGGAGGGGCGTTATACGCACTTTGATTCCAGCCTTCATGGCTTTAATGCCCAGACGCCGATGTGGGAAAAGTACCAACGGATGCTGACTGTGTGGCACACTTGTCCAAGGCAGTACCATTTGAGTGCGAATGAGATCGCGCAAATCATCAACGCCTGAGTTGGGTAAGGAAGAGCGTAGTGAAGTGTAAAGGTTTTCTGTTTGATCTGGACGGCACGCTGGTGGATTCACTTCCGGTGGTCGAACGCGCCTGGACAGGCTGGGCATCGCGTCACGGTATTGCAGCGGATGACGTGCTGAATTTTATTCACGGCAAGCAGGCAATTACCTCACTGCGCCATTTTATGGCCGGGGCGTCGGACGAGGCGATTCAGCAGGAATTTTTTGCTCTGGAAAAGAGTGAGGCTGAGGATACCGACGGGATCACCGCCCTGCCGGGTGCCATGCAGCTTTTGGCTACGCTTGACGAACTAGACATTCCCTGGGCGATTGTGACATCAGGCTCATTGCCGGTGGCATCGGCCCGACGTAAGGCGGCGGGGCTGCCCGAGCCGGAAGTGCTGGTCACCGCCGAGCGGGTGCAGAATGGCAAGCCGGAGCCGGATGCGTATCTGCTGGGCGCTCAGCTGCTCGATCTGGAGCCGGAAGAGTGCGTCGTTGTCGAAGATGCCGCCGCCGGGATCCTCTCGGGACTGGCAGCAGGCTGCCATGTGCTTGCGGTTAATCCGCCTGCGGGCGCGCCGCGACTGGAAGATGTCGATATGCAACTCAGCTCCCTTGAAGAGCTGATTGTGCATAAGAACCCTGACGGCAGCATTGATGTACACCGAAAGCACTAAGAGATGATTTAACCCCGCTTATGCGGGGTTTTTTTATGCCACAATCTGTACCGTTCCCGTTAACGTACAGAGGGTTGCCGTGAATAAAGAGCTTATCTGGGTAATCGGTTTATTGCTGGTGGCCGTGCTGTTATTCGCCAGTGGCCGATTGCGCATGGATGTCGTCGCGCTATTGGTCATCGTCGCGTTTGTCCTCAGCGGCACGCTGACGCTCCAGGAAGCGACCCTGGGGTTCAGCGATCCTAACGTGATACTGATTGCTGCGCTCTTTGTGATTGGCGCTGGCCTGGTGCGCACCGGGGTAGCGATTAAAATGGGCGACTGGCTGATAAAAATGGCCGGAAGCAGTGAAACCCGTATGCTGGTGCTGCTGATGCTCACGGTGGCGGGGCTGGGCGCAATCATGAGTTCGACCGGCGTAGTGGCGATTTTTATTCCCGTAGTGCTCAGCGTGGCGGCGAAGATGAAGCGATCGCCTGGCCGCCTGATGATGCCGCTGAGTTTTGCCGGGCTGATTAGCGGCATGCTGACGCTGGTTGCAACGCCGCCAAACCTGGTGGTTAACAGCGAGCTGGTCAGGGAGGGACTCAAAGGCTTTGGCTTCTTTGACGTCACGCCCATCGGGCTGGTCGCCCTGATGCTGGGCATCGGCTATATGCTGATCGCGCGCTTCTGGCTGGTGACTCCGCAGAGTGAGAGTGAAGCCATGCGGCACCCCCGGCGCAGCTGGCAGGACCTCATCCGTGACTATAAGCTGAGTGGGCGCGCCAGAAGGCTGGCAGTTCGGGCCGGTTCGCCGCTGATTGGCCAGCGGGTGGATGACTTAAAGCTTCGTGAGCGCTACGGCATTAACGTGGTCGGGCTGGAACGCTGGCGCAAGTTTCGTCGGGTGATGGTTCCCGTCAGCGGAACCACCGAATTTCGGGCGCAGGACATTTTGCTTGTTGATATCTCCGCTACCGGTACCGATTTACGCGAGTTTTTACGCGAACAGCGGCTTGAGCCAAAGATCCTGCGGGGAGATTACTTTTCAGATCGTGCGCAGGACGTAGGGCTGGCCGAGGTGCTGATCGTGCCGGACTCGACGCTGGCGGGAAAAACGCTGCGTGAAATCACGTTCCGTACCCGCTATGACACCAGCGTGGTGGGATTGCGCCGCCGGGGTCAGCTCTATGAAGGTTCGGTGATTGACTTACCGCTGGAGCAGGGGGACATCCTGCTGGTGATCGGCGACTGGAAGAAGATTCGCCTGTTACAGCAGCAAACGCGTGATGTGGTTATGCTCAACCTGCCCGCTGAGATTGACGACGTTGCCCCCGCTCACAGTCAGGCCCCCCACGCGATTTTTTCTCTGGCGCTGATGGTGGCAATGATGCTCACCGACGAGATCCCCAACGCGATAGCGGCGCTGATTGCCTGCCTGCTTATGGGAAAATTCCGCTGCATCGATATGGAGAGCGCCTACCGGGCCATTCACTGGCCCAGCATCATTCTGATTGTTGGGATGATGCCGTTTGCGCTGGCCCTGCAAAAAACGGGTGGGGTAACGCTTATCGTAGATGGGCTGATGGGCATTGCGGGGGGGCGCAGCCCACATATGATGCTGCTTTGCCTGTTCGCACTCTGTGCAACCATTGGTTTATTTATCTCTAACACCGCCACGGCGGTGCTTATGGCCCCTATTGGGGTGGCTGCCGCTCATCAGATGGGCGTTTCACCTTATCCCTTTACGTTAATCGTGGCGGTGGCGGCCTCGGCTGCCTTTATGACCCCGGTCTCTTCACCGGTCAATACGCTGGTTCTTGGCCCGGGAGGCTACAAATTCAGTGACTTTGTGAAGGTCGGCGTCCCCTTTACCCTGCTGATTATGGTGGTCAGCGTAGTGATGGTGCCGGTGCTGTTTCCTTTTTAGCGGGTTAGCCGCCGCCTCCTTTTCATACCCGGCAGGCTTTATTAAAGAGATTCCTGGCTTATCTCATCAAGAGAGAGGCTGAAACTGGGTACGAAAACGTCGACAAAATAGTCCATCTCCGGGCTGTGACGCGCCGTCAGCGTTTTTTCCAGCCGCGCCTTAGCCAGCTGAAATTCGTGATTTCCCGCCGACAGCTCTTCCAGACATTTGAGGTAAGCGCACAGCGCGTCAGCCTGCTTAACAATCGCCGTCTCCTCTTCACTGTGCTGGTGTTCATCCAGCAGTGGGCGGTAGGCGGCCTGCAGCTCTTCCGGCAACATATCAATCAGCTTCAGCTGGGCAATTTTCTCGATTTTTTTGTATTCGTGGGCGATCTGCGCGTTGTAATACTTCACTGGCGTCGGCAAATCGCCGGTCAGGACTTCGCTGGCGTCGTGATACATCGCCATCAGTGCGATACGCCCGGCGTTCAGATTACCGTCGAATTTTTGATTTTTGATCACCGCCAGCGCATGGGCCACCATCGCAACCTGCAGGCTGTGTTCAGACACATTCTCAGTCCGCACATTACGCATGAGTGGCCAGCGATTAATCAGCTTAAGACGTGAGAGGTGGGCAAAAAAATGGCTCTGGTTCATCGGGCGGTTTTCCTGTGCGTTGGCGACTGAGCCAGAGTGTCCCGGCCCTCGGTGCAAGTATACACCCTGTGCCAATCAGGCTGTAGGGATCGGGCAGGCAGAGGCAGCGCCAGCTGCCTTCATCGGGCTAATGGCAGCCGGAGGCACCTCCGACTGCATTCTGTGGACGAATGGCATGTGAAGCACGCCAGGCGACGCCGCGTCTGTCTGATGGCAGCCCTGGCCTACTGGCGGTATCCTTCAAGGAAGCGACCAAATTTACCGATCGCCATCTCCAGATCGTTTACGTGGGGCAGGGTAACGATACGCACGTGATCCGGCCATGGCCAGTTGAAGGCGGTCCCCTGAACCAGCAAAACTTTTTGTTGCAGCAGGAAGTCCAGCACCATTTTCTGATCGTCGTGCAGGTTAAACTTTTTGGCATCAATGCGCGGAAACATATACAGCGCGCCGTCTGGCTTCACGCAGCTGACGCCCGGAATATCATTGATCAGCTCCCAGGCACGCTGGCGCTGTTCATACAGCCTGCCGCCCGGCGCGATAAATTCGCTGATACTCTGGTATCCGCCCAGCGCAGTCTGAATGGCATGCTGGGCCGGGACATTGGCGCAAAGACGCATCGACGCAAGCATCTCCAGTCCCTCGATATAGCCCTTAGCATGCTTTTTCGGACCGTTAAGCACCATCCAGCCCTGACGGAAGCCCGCCACGCGGTAGGTTTTGGACAGGCCGTTAAAGGTTACTGTCAGCAGGTCCGGAGCCAGGGCGGCAATCGAATGATGCTGCGCGGCATCGTAAAGAATTTTATCGTAGATTTCATCGGCGAAAATAATGAGATCGTGCTGACGCGCAAGCTCAACCACTTCCATCAGCAGTTCTTTGCTATAAACCGCGCCTGTCGGGTTGTTTGGGTTAATAATGACGATGCCCCGGGTGCGCGGCGTAATTTTGCTGCGGATATCATCAAGATCGGGGAACCAGCCGGCCGATTCATCGCAAAGATAGTGCACCGCCTTACCGCTGGAGAGCGAGACCGCCGCGGTCCAAAGCGGATAATCGGGCGCAGGCACCAGCATCTCATCACCGCTGTTCAACAGCGCCTGCATTGACTGCACGATAAGCTCGGAGACGCCGTTGCCGATATAGACATCTTCAACGGTCATATCACGCATATCTCTTGCCTGATAGTGTTGCACAATCGCCTTACGCGCGGAGTACAGGCCTTTTGAATCACAGTAGCCCTGCGCGCTGGGCAGGTTACGGATGACATCGACAAGGATTTCGTCAGGCGCCTCGAAACCAAAGGGGGCCGGGTTGCCGATGTTCAGTTTAAGGACTTTATTGCCTTCTTCTTCCAGACGTTTTGCTTCTTTTAGTACCGGACCACGAATGTCGTAACACACATTATCCAGCTTATCGGACTTATTAATTGGGTTCATTTTTCTCGCCTTAAACTCTCAGAGCCGCATTCCTGCCGTGGAAAATTAAAACCTGCACAATGTACTCCTGTCACCGGCACTTTTGAAGGGTGCTGAACGGCTTTAGCCCGCGATATCCAACAAATCCATATGAATGAACCGGGCCGGGCAGGGTCAAAGGGAAGTAAGGTTGTTTAGTAGTTAATTAATATCATAAATATTTAATCGTGCCGATTGGTGCATATGGCGTAAATCTGGGGCCGGAGGGGGATAAAATCAGCGAGTTTATTCATATGAGGCAAAACTTTTTTGGCAGTATTTGGTTAAGTATGGTGCATTAATGCATGCGGTTATTGTCAAAAAAAACTTCACTGACTGTATTATTTTTAACCAGCGCAGCATAATGGGTTGCTGGATGTCTGCAATGCAATTGTCGTTACCTGGGTTCCTGCTCCAGGAATAAATGTGTAAGAAATGATAAATTTTTATGGCGGAATGCTGATGTGACGGGGGTTGGCCAATAAAATCTTATTTTACTGATAAGAATAATCGCTTTTGGGCTTAAAAATTAATCGACAGTATGTCAGGATAATGTTCAGCGGACTTTGCACTGAATATGCAGGTATTACAGGTGGCATAATCAGCATTTTTGTTGCCTTTAAGCTTAAGGGTTTCTTAATAGTGGCGTGAGAATATAGCAACTTTTAATCCATCAAGTTTTTGATGATTGCTTTACAATGCCGGGTGCGCAGTCTGGATAATTGTATCTCAACATACGCTGCTCCCCCTTAACCGCCTGGCTTTCTGATCCTTATGGGTTAGGGCCATATGCGTTAGAGATGTATCAGATCGAAGAACCTGTTACGGCTATTACCTAAAGATTTATCTTAGGTTCTGGCCTGGCAAGGTTGTAGGGTCTGCGATAAAAAGTAATGCGCCACGAATTTCGAACGCATTACCGATAGATTTCCTTGATACCAATTTGATATCTAAGGGAAAACACCAGGATAGCTGTTAATAAAAACTTATAAAGTGAAGAAAAAAATGACTAGTACAAATCGTCCCATCCTCAATCTTGACCTTGATCTATTGAGAACGTTTGTTGCCGTAGCCGATTTGAATACCTTTGCGGCCGCTGCCGCCGCGGTATGCAGAACGCAGTCAGCGGTCAGCCAGCAGATGCAACGCCTTGAACAACTGGTAGGCAAAGAGTTGTTTGCCAGACATGGCCGCAATAAATTACTGACTGAGCATGGTATCCAGCTGCTGGGCTATGCGCGCAAAATTTTGCGCTTTAATGACGAGGCCTGTACTTCTCTGATGTACAGCAATATTCAGGGCGTCCTGACTATTGGTGCATCCGATGACACCTCCGATACCATCCTGCCGTTTCTGCTGAACCGTGTGACCTCGGTTTATCCTAAGCTGGCTATAGATGTGCGGGTGAAGCGTAACCCCTTTATGATGGAGATGTTAAACCAGGGCGAAGTCGATCTGGTGGTCACCACTTCCAGCCCGATGAACTTTACCTGGCAGGTACTGCGTACTTCTCCAACATTATGGTACTGCGCGGCTGACTACATTTTCCAGCGCGGGGAAGCGATCCCGCTGGTGCTGCTGGATGAGCCAAGCCCGTATCGTGACATGGCTATCGACCACCTCAACGAGGCAGGTATCCCATGGCGCATCTCCTACGTGGCCTCAACGCTTGCAGCCGTTCGTGCTGCGGTTAAGGCCGGGCTGGGTGTCACTGCACGCCCGGTTGAGATGATGAGCCCGGAACTGCGGGTAATGGGCGCGGCTGAAGGCCTGCCGGTACTGCCGGACACCGAATATTTACTCTGCCGTAACCCGGAAAGCGATAATGAGCTGGCTCTGGCGATATTTAATGCGATGGAGTCCAGTAACGATCCTTATAACCTCGCTCTGGCTGTGCAGGATAGCGGCGATCTTACCGACGACGCTGAATAGTCTTAAGTTAATTAGTCTTTCTCAACCTGTTATTTATCTAAGATAAATAAGGGGAAACTGAGATAAATAAAGCCTTCCCGTGATGTAAAGCGGGAAGGCTTTTTTTTGCTGTAATTTTCTGCCCGTTTCTACCCGATTATCTGCAATAAACTTTCTGCTGCTTTACAGGCCTGTTCGGTCCGTTTTAAAACCCTGAAATGCCTCTGGTTAAACTTTTTTAAATGATTCCTCTTCTCAACTAGCGCCAGCCCGCGCGGCCCTCGCCCCTGGGGGATGAGTGGATTTTCTTCATAAAAGATAAAACTGTGTCCTGGATCAAAAAAATAACCCTGGTGAGGGGCAGGAAAAGCAGGCAATTCCTGCGAGAATAGAGCGTGTTAAAACCTCGATCCATGCAGGGGAATACCCGCTACACTTTGTTCACAGGATGAGACTGACTCGATTTAGCTCACTTTCTGCGCATCATATGTTAAATAAATACTGCGGGTGTAAATTAACGTGTGGATACTTTTGTCAAAGTTGACAAAAGGTTATAGAAAGGAGTAAAAAACCCCATAAAACTGCTGTCTTATCAAAAAAGACAGTAAAATTTATAAGGTTTTTTATTTTTTCCCTTGAATCGATGTGGTGGGTCAGCTGCCGAGACAGAGCAGTACGCCGGACATCACTGTGTGAGTGAAGCAGAAAGCATGTCAACTACTAATGGAATTGTTGCCCATCACTGGGCATTCGCTGTATTTCTCATTGTCTCCGTCGGTCTGTGCTGCGCGATGTTAGCCGGGGCCTGGTTTCTGGGCGGTAAAGCACGCGGACGCTATACAAATACCCCTTTTGAGTCCGGTGCCGCGCCCGTCGGTACGGCTAAGCTGCGCATGTCCGCCAAGTTCTATCTGGTGGCCATGTTCTTCGTCATCTTTGACGTTGAAGCCCTCTATTTATACGCATGGTCGACCGCCATTCGCGAAAGCGGATGGACCGGCTTTGTGGAAGCTACGATTTTCATTTTGGTACTGCTAGCTGGTCTGGTTTATCTGGTGCGTATACGTGCACTGGATTGGGCTCCTGCTCCGCGCCGCATCGTGGTCAAGCCAACCACCATTTCGCATTCCAATCGTCATACGCAGTAACAGCGAGGCATTAAGATGGACTATACGCTCACCCGCGCCGACCCGAACGGTGAGAATGACCGTTATCCCCTGCAGAAACAGGAAATCGTCAGCGATCCCCTGGAAAAGCACGTTCACCAAAGCGTCTATATGGGCAAGCTCGAACACGCGCTGCATGACATGGTGAACTGGGGGCGCAAAAATTCTCTGTGGCCGTTCAACTTTGGCCTTTCGTGTTGTTACGTAGAGATGACCACGTCATTTACAGCCGTACATGACGTGGCGCGATTTGGTTCGGAAGTTATTCGTGCCTCGCCGCGTCAGGCGGACTTTATGGTGGTTGCCGGTACCTGTTTCACCAAAATGGCACCGGTCGTTCAGCGTCTATACGACCAGATGCTGGAGCCTAAGTGGGTGATTTCGATGGGTGCCTGTGCTAACTCCGGCGGCATGTACGACATCTACTCTGTGGTGCAGGGCGTGGATAAATTCCTGCCCGTTGATGTGTATATCCCCGGCTGCCCACCGCGCCCAGAGGCGTATATGCAGGCGCTGCTGCTGTTGCAGGAATCGATCGGCAAAGAGCGTCGTCCACTTTCATGGGTGGTTGGCGACCAGGGCGTGTATCGCGCCAATATGCAGTCCGAGCGTGAACGTAAGCAGGGCGAGCGCATTGCCGTTACCACGCTTCGTACGCCTGACGAAATTTAAAGAATGCCCGCAAAGGGCACTGCAGTTTATGGACGTGGCCTGAAAAACCCGGCGCATAACAACCACAACCCGCGCAAGGCCCGTCCTGACGCCAATAATGAGCGCCTGCACGCAGGCCCACATGGTGAATAACTTATGACTGATTTGACCACGCAAGATCTCGCTCAGCCAGCATGGCAAACCCGCGATCACCTGGATGACCCGGTGATTGGCGAGCTGCGTAACCGTTTTGGGCCCGATGCCTTCACCGTTCAGCCTACCCGCACCGGCGTGCCGGTCGTGTGGGTGAAGCGTGAACAGCTGCTGGAAATCACGGAATTCCTGCGCAAGCTGCCGCAGCCTTACGTTATGCTTTACGACCTGCACGGCATGGATGAGCGCCTTCGCACCCACCGCGCGGGCCTGCCTGCCGCAGACTTTTCCGTGTTCTACCACTTCATTTCCATTGAGCGTAATCGCGATATTATGCTCAAGGTGGCGCTTTCTGAGAAAGATCTGCACGTCCCAACCCTGACCAAAATTTTCCCTAACGCCAACTGGTATGAGCGTGAAACCTGGGAGATGTTTGGCATCACCTTTGATGGCCATCCCCACCTGACGCGCATCATGATGCCCCAGTCGTGGGAAGGTCATCCGCTGCGTAAAGATTATCCGGCGCGCGCCACCGAATTCGACCCCTTTGAGCTGACCAAACAGACTGAAGATCTGGCGATGGAGCAGATGACCTTCAAGCCGGAAGAGTGGGGCATGAAGCGCAGCACCGCTAATGAGGACTTTATGTTCCTCAACCTCGGCCCTAACCACCCCTCAGCGCACGGAGCTTTCCGCATTGTGCTGCAGCTGGATGGCGAAGAGATCGTCGACTGCGTCCCGGATGTGGGCTATCACCATCGTGGCGCGGAGAAAATGGGTGAGCGTCAGTCGTGGCACAGCTACATTCCCTATACCGACCGTATCGAATACCTCGGCGGCTGCGTAAACGAAATGCCTTATGTGCTGGCGGTTGAAAAGCTGGCGGGCATTAAGGTCCCCGAACGCGTTGATGTGATCCGCGTGATGCTCTCAGAGCTGTTCCGCATAAACAGCCATCTGCTCTATATCTCCACCTTTATTCAGGACGTCGGCGCGATGTCACCGGTGTTCTTTGCCTTTACCGACCGCCAGAAAATTTACGACGTTGTGGAAGCGATAACCGGTTTCCGTATGCATCCCGCCTGGTTCCGCATTGGTGGCGTGGCGCACGATCTGCCAAAAGGCTGGGATCGGCTGCTGCGTGAATTCCTCAATTGGCTGCCGAAACGCCTGAAAGCCTATGAGCAGACCGCGCTGAAAAACAGCGTGCTGATTGGCCGTGCAAAAGGCGTTTCTGCCTACGGGATGGAAGAGGCGCTGGCCTGGGGAACCACCGGTGCTGGCCTGCGCGCTACCGGTCTGGACTTTGACGTACGTAAATGGCGTCCCTACTCAGGCTATGAAAATTTCGACTTTGAAATCCCGATTGGCGACGGCGTCAGCTGTGCCTATACCCGCGTTATGTTGAAAATGGAAGAGATGCGCCAGAGCCTGCGTATTCTTGAACAGTGCCTGAACAACATGCCGGAAGGGCCGTTTAAGGCGGACCATCCGCTGACCACGCCGCCACCGAAAGAGCGCACCCTGCAGCATATCGAGACCCTGATCACCCACTTCCTACAGGTTTCATGGGGCCCGGTGATGCCAGCCAATGAATCCTTCCAGATGATTGAGGCGACGAAAGGGATTAACAGCTACTACCTGACCAGCGACGGCAGCACCATGAGCTACCGCACTCGTGTGCGAACGCCGAGCTTCCCGCACCTGCAACAGATCCCTTCGGTGATCAACGGCAGCCTGGTATCCGATCTGATCGTATACCTCGGTAGTATCGATTTTGTTATGTCAGACGTGGACCGCTAACTATGCATCAGGAAAGAATTGCGATCGAAACGATCGATAACCACGACGCGTTTGTGCTGAGCGCGACAGAGCGTGATGCCATTGAGCATGAAAAGCATCATTACGAAGACGCGCGCGCGGCCTCAATTGAAGCGCTGAAAATCGTGCAGAAACAGCGTGGATGGGTGCCGGACGGCGCTATCCATGCCATCGCTGAGGTGCTGGGCATACCGGCCAGCGACGTTGAAGGCGTGGCGACATTCTACAGCCAGATCTTCCGCCAGCCGGTGGGCCGTCATGTGATCCGCTACTGCGACAGCGTGGTGTGCCATATCACCGGTTTCCAGGGCATTCAGGCGGCGCTGGAAGAGAATCTGCACATCAGACCGGGGCAGACCACGGCGGATGGCCGATTCACGCTGCTGCCCACCTGCTGTCTGGGCAACTGCGACAAGGGGCCGACGATGATGGTGGACGACGATACGCACGTTCACCTGACGCCGGAAAACATCGTCAACCTGCTGGAGCAGTATCCATGACAGTCAGAGAGATCGTTCGTACGGCGGAAACGCATCCGCTGACCTGGCGCCTGCGCGACGATAAGCAACCCATCTTCTTTGATGAGTATCGCAGCAAAAATGGCTACGCCGGTGCCGACAAAGCGCTAAAGACGCTGTCTCAGGACGAAATCGTCGCGGCGGTAAAAGAGTCCGGCCTGAAAGGGCGCGGCGGCGCGGGCTTCTCCACCGGGCTGAAGTGGAGCCTGATGCCGAAAGATGAGTCGATGAATATCCGCTACCTGCTGTGTAATGCGGATGAAATGGAACCCGGCACCTATAAAGACCGCCTGCTGATGGAGCAACTGCCGCACCAGTTGGTGGAGGGGATGCTGATCAGTGCCTTTGCGCTGAAAGCTTACCGGGGCTACATCTTCCTGCGCGGCGAATATATCGAAGCGGCAGTGAACCTGCGCCGGGCGATTGCTGAAGCGACCGAAGCCGGTTACCTGGGTAAAAACATTCTCGGCACCGGTTTCGACTTTGAGCTGATCGTTCACACCGGGGCGGGGCGCTACATTTGCGGTGAAGAAACGGCGCTGATCAACTCCCTGGAAGGGCGTCGCGCGAACCCGCGTTCCAAGCCGCCTTTCCCGGCCTCCGCTGGCGTATGGGGCAAACCCACCTGCGTCAATAATGTGGAAACCCTGTCCAACGTGCCTGCCATCCTCGCCAACGGCGTGGAGTGGTACAAAAGCATCTCTTCAAGTGACGACACCGGTACCAAGATGATGGGCTTCTCGGGCCGGGTTAAAAACCCTGGCGTCTGGGAACTGCCGTTTGGCACCACCGCGCGCGAAATCCTGGAAGATTACGCTGGCGGCATGCGCGACGGCCTGAAATTCAAGGCCTGGCAGCCGGGTGGGGCGGGGACTGACTTCCTGACCGAATCACACCTCGACCTGCCGATGGAGTTTGCCAGCATCGGTAAAGCGGGCAGCCGTCTGGGTACGGCGCTGGCGATGGCGGTTGACCATGAGATCAACATGGTCTCGCTGGTGCGCAATCTGGAAGAGTTCTTTGCCCGCGAATCCTGCGGCTGGTGTACGCCATGCCGTGACGGCCTGCCGTGGAGCGTCAAAATCTTGCGCGCGCTGGAGCGGAAAGAGGGGCAGCCGGGCGATATCGAAACGCTGCTGCAACTTTGCCGTCAGCTCGGACCGGGGAAAACCTTCTGCGCGCACGCCCCGGGTGCCGTAGAGCCGCTGCAAAGCGCGATCAAATATTTCCGCGAAGAGTTCGAAGCAGGCATTGCCCCGCAGGTGTTCAGTAACGCCCACGCGATTGCGGGCATCCAGGCTAACCTGCTGAAAGCCCGCTGGTAAATGAATATTTAGTGCGATAAATCGCCGCTAATTTGCCCAATAGCTTTCCGGTCGCAGCAAGGCGACAAGAGAACGCATCCCCGGGAGCTTACATAAGTAAGTGACTGGGGTAAGAGAACGCAGTCAACACCGCTGTGGCCGGAAAGATGAAGGGCAAAGAGAATTGTGTTTAACGCTCGTATGAGCCTTACGGAAGCATGTTCACTATGGCTACAATACATGTAGACGGTAAAGAATATGACGTTGATGGAGCGGACAACCTGCTACAGGCTTGCCTCTCGCTCGGCCTCGATATTCCTTATTTTTGCTGGCACCCGGCGCTGGGAAGCGTGGGCGCCTGCCGCCAGTGCGCGGTGAAGCAATATCAAAATGCCGAAGACACCCGCGGTCGCCTGGTCATGTCGTGCATGACCCCGGCCTCCGACGGCACGTTCATCTCCATTGATGACGGTGAAGCGAAAGAGTTTCGCGAAAGCGTGGTGGAGTGGCTGATGACTAACCACCCGCACGACTGTCCGGTTTGTGAAGAGGGCGGCAACTGCCACCTGCAGGACATGACCGTGATGACCGGCCACAGCTTCCGTCGCTATCGGTTCACCAAGCGTACCCACCGCAATCAGGATCTCGGTCCGTTTATCTCGCACGAAATGAACCGCTGTATCGCCTGCTATCGCTGCGTTCGCTACTACAAAGATTACGCGGACGGTACCGACCTTGGCGTGTACGGCGCGCATGACAACGTCTATTTCGGTCGTACGGAAGATGGCACGCTGGAGAGTGAATTCTCCGGTAACCTGGTAGAGATCTGCCCGACCGGCGTCTTTACCGATAAAACGCACTCCGAGCGCTATAACCGTAAATGGGATATGCAGTATGCCCCGAGCATTTGCCAGCAGTGCAGCGTAGGCTGTAACACCAGCCCGGGCGAGCGCTACGGCGAACTCAGGCGTATCGAAAACCGCTACAACGGCACCGTAAACCAGTACTTCCTCTGCGATCGTGGGCGTTTTGGCTATGGCTATGTGAACCTGAAAGACCGGCCACGTCAGCCTATGCAGCGTCGCGGCAATGACTGGATCGCCCTCAACGCCGAACAGGCAATGCAGGGCGCGGCGGACGTGCTGCGCCAGGCGAAGAAGGTTATCGGTATTGGTTCTCCGCGCGCCAGCGTTGAAAGCAATTTCGCTCTGCGCGAGCTGGTTGGCGCTGAAAACTTCTCTACCGGCATCCCGGCCGCTGAACAGGCGCGGCTTGAGCTGATGCTGAATATTCTACGCGACGGCGGCATTCACACGCCTGCCCTGCGTGAAATTGAAAGCTATGATGCGGTACTGGTGCTGGGCGAAGACCTTACCCAGACCGGTGCCAGAGTGGCACTGTCGGTACGCCAGGCGGTGAAGGGCAAAGCGCGTGAGATGGCCGCCGCGCAGAAAGTCGCGGACTGGCAGATTGCGGCCATTATGAATATTGGACAACATGCCAAACATCCGCTTTTTGTTACCAACGTCGATCGCACCCGCATGGATGACATCGCCGCGTGGAGCTACTGTGCACCGGTGGAAGACCAGGCTCGTCTGGGCTTTGCCATTGCTCACGCGCTGGATGAAACGGCACCGGCGGTCAGCGATATCGATCGGACGCTGAGCGGAAAAATTGATGTTATCGTCCAGGCGCTGGCCGGGGCAAGAAAGCCGCTGATTATCTCCGGCGTTAACGCGGGCAGCGAAGCCGTTATCCACGCGGCTGCCAATGTGGCAAAAGCGCTGAAGGGCCGTGGGGCGGACGTTGGCATTACCCTGCTTTCCGGTGCGGCTAACAGCGTAGGTCTGGGCCTGATCGGTGGGCAACCGCTGGAAGCGGCGCTGGACGAACTGGCAAGCGGCGCGGCGGATGCGGTTATCGTGATGGAAAACGATCTCTATCGCCATGCGCCTAAGGCCAGCGTGGACGCAGCGTTAAGCAATGCCGCTAACGTGATTGTGGTCGATCACCAGCGCACGGCGACCAGCGACAGGGCGGGGCTGATCCTCTCCACCGCCAGCTTTGCAGAGAGCGACGGCACCGTGGTGAATCAGGAAGGCCGCGCGCAGCGCTTCTTCCAGGTTTACGACCCAGCCTACTATAACGACAGCGTGCAGATGCTTGAAAGCTGGCGCTGGCTGCACTCATTGCAGAGCACTATCCGCAGCCGTGAAGTGGACTGGACCCAGCTTGACCATGTGATCGACGCCTGCGTTCAGGCGCTGCCGCAGCTGGCCGCGATCAAAGACGCCGCGCCGGATGCCAGCTTCCGTATTCGCGGACAGAAACTGGCGCGCTCCCCTGCGCGTTCCAGCGGCCGTACCGCCATGCGCGCTAACATCAGCGTACATGAGCCGCGTCAGCCGCAGGATAAGGACACCATGTTTGCCTTCTCAATGGAAGGTAACAACCAGCCCTCAGCCGCGCGTTCGCAGATCCCCTTTGCATGGGCGCCGGGCTGGAACTCCCCGCAGGCGTGGAATAAATTCCAGGCTGAAGTGGGCGGGAAATTGCGTAATGGCGACCCGGGCATTCGACTGTTCGAGGCCGGTGAAGCACAGATGGACTGGTTCGACGTGGTGCCGGTCGCCTTTGCCGGTCAGGTGGGTCGCTGGCGCGTAGCGCCTTACTTCCACCTGTTTGGCAGCGAGGAGATGACGCAGCGTTCAGCGGTGATTCAGCAGCGTATGCCCGCACTGTATGCCATGGTTAACCCGGCAGATGCGGCAACGCTTGGCGTAAATGCGGGGGCCACCGTGGAGTTTAGCTGTGCCGGTGAAACCCTGCGTCTGCCGGTACGTTTCTCCGAAACGTTACAGGCGGGGCAGGTAGGGCTGCCGATTGGCCTGCCGGGTATTCCTCCCTTCCTGCTGGGTGCCAACATTGACAATCTGCAGGAGGCGGCACAATGAGCTGGCTGACACCGGAAGTTATTGACGTATTGATTGCTGTGGTTAAGGCCCTTGTGATCCTGTTTGTCGTGGTGGGCTGTGGTGCCTTTATGAGCTTCGGCGAACGTCGTCTGCTCGGCCTGTTCCAGAACCGCTACGGACCCAACCGGGTCGGCTGGGGCGGTTCGCTACAGCTGGTGGCGGACATGATCAAAATGTTCTTCAAAGAGGACTGGACGCCGCCGTTTACCGACCGGGTGATCTTCACGCTTGCGCCAATGATCGCCTTTACCTCGCTGCTGCTGGCGATGGCTATTGTTCCTGTGACCTCAACCTGGATGGGGGCGGACCTCAATATTGGGCTGCTGTTCTTCCTGATGATGGCCGGGCTGGCCGTGTACGCGGTGCTGTTCGCCGGGTGGTCAAGTAACAACAAATACTCCCTGCTGGGGGCGATGCGCGCCTCGGCACAGACCCTGAGTTACGAAGTGTTCCTCGGCCTGTCGCTGATGGGTGTGGTAGCACAGGCGGGCTCGTTCAATATGGTCGACATTGTCAACAGCCAGCAGCATCTGTGGAATATCATTCCGCAGTTCTTCGGCTTTTTGACCTTTGCCATTGCGGGCGTTGCGGTCTGTCACCGTCATCCCTTTGACCAGCCGGAAGCGGAGCAGGAACTGGCCGACGGTTATCATATTGAATATGCCGGAATGAAGTTTGGCCTGTTCTTTGTGGGTGAATACGTCGGGATTGTTACCGTCTCCTCGCTGATGGTGACGCTGTTTTTCGGCGGCTGGAATGGTCCGTGGCTGCCGCCGATCTTCTGGTTTGCGATCAAAACGGCGTTCTTCATGATGATGTTCATACTGATTCGTGCTGCGTTACCGCGCCCGCGCTATGACCAGGTGATGTCGTTCGGCTGGAAAGTTTGTCTGCCGTTGACGCTGTTGAACCTGCTGGCCACCGCCGCAGTGATTCTGTACAACGCGCAGTAAGGGGTAAGACAATGACATTAAAAGACATTGTGGTGGGTTTTGGCACCACGGTTCGCAGTATATTTCTGATTGGTATGAACGCGTTCGCGAAGCGTGAAACCATGATGTATCCGGAAGAGCCGGTTTATCTGCCGCCGCGCTATCGTGGGCGCATCGTGCTGACGCGCGATCCCGACGGTCAGGAGCGCTGCGTGGCCTGTAACCTGTGCGCGGTTGCCTGTCCGGTGGGCTGTATTTCGCTGCAAAAAGCTGAAATGCAGGATGGCCGCTGGTATCCCGAGTTTTTCCGCATCAACTTCTCACGCTGCATTTTTTGCGGCCTGTGTGAAGAGGCCTGCCCGACCACGGCGATTCAGCTTACCCCGGACTTTGAAATGGGTGAGTTCAAGCGTCAGGATCTGGTTTATGAAAAAGAGGATCTGCTGATTTCCGGCCCGGGCAAATACCCGGAATATAATTTTTACCGGATGGCGGGTATGGCAATCGACGGGAAAGACAAAGGTCAGGCTGAAAATGAAGCCAAACCTGTCGACGTCAAGGGCTTGTTACCTTAAGGAGCCAGGCATGGAATTTGCGTTTTATCTTTGCGGACTGGTGGCGGTACTCACCACGCTACGTGTTATTACCCATAGCAACCCGGTGCACGCGCTGCTGTATCTGATCATCTCACTGCTGGCGATTGCCGGCGTATTCTTCTCGCTGGGTGCCTATTTTGCCGGCGCGCTGGAAATTATCGTCTACGCGGGTGCCATCATGGTGCTGTTTGTCTTCGTGGTGATGATGCTCAACCTGGGCGACAGCGTACAGGCGCAGGAGCGCCAGTGGCTACAGCCTGGCGCCTGGATAGGCCCCGGTCTGCTGTCGCTGGTACTGCTGGCGGTGATGATTTACGCCATCCTCTCCGTTCAGGATCGCGGTATTGCGGGGTCGATGATCGACGCGAAAGCGGTGGGCATCAGCCTGTTTGGCCCTTATGTTCTGGCGGTTGAACTTGCCTCAATGCTGTTGCTGGCGGGTCTGGTGGTGGCGTATCACATTGGCCGCGAAAAACGCGTGGGTGAGGTGTTAAGCAATCGCCCGGAAGACGCTGAAAATGCCAGGAAGGAGGAACACGCATGATCCCTTTGCAACATGGTCTGATTCTGGCCGCTATTTTATTTGTCCTTGGGCTGACCGGCGTGGTCATTCGCCGCAACCTGCTGTTTATGTTAATCAGTCTGGAAATCATGATTAACGCCGCTGCGCTGGCGTTTGTGGTGGCAGGGGCATATTGGGGGCAGGCGGACGGTCAGGTGATGTATATCCTGGCCATCAGCCTGGCCGCGGCCGAGGCAAGTATCGGTCTGGCACTGCTGCTTCAGCTTCATCGCCGCAGTCAGAACCTCAACATTGATAAAGTGAGCGAGATGCGCGGATGAATCTTCTCTATTTAACTGTTCTCTTTCCGCTTATCGGCTTTTTGCTGCTGGCCTTCTCCCGGGGCCGCTGGTCGGAAAACCTGTCGGCGGCGGTAGGTATGGGGTCCGTCGGTCTGGCGGCGCTGGTGACGATTTATGTCGGAATCGATTTTTTCAGTCACGGACAGGCGGTCTTTAACCAGGCGCTGTGGACCTGGATGCAGGTGGGCAACTTCACCATTAACGTTAACCTGACGCTGGACGGCCTGTCGCTGACCATGCTGTCGGTGGTAACCGGCGTGGGCTTTTTGATCCATATGTTTGCCTCCTGGTATATGCGGGGAGAAGAGGGCTATTCGCGCTTTTTCGCCTATACCAACCTGTTTATCGCCAGCATGGTGGTTCTGGTTCTGGCCGACAACCTGATGCTGATGTATCTCGGTTGGGAAGGCGTGGGCCTCTGCTCCTATCTGCTGATTGGCTTCTACTATACCGATCCGAAAAACGGCGCGGCGGCGATGAAGGCCTTTATCATTACCCGCGTCGGTGACGTGTTCCTGGCTTTCGCGCTGTTTATTTTCTACAACGAGCTGGGCACCCTGAACTTCCGGGAAATGGTCGAGCTGGCACCGGCGCACTTTGCCGCAGATAATCATATGCTGCAGTGGGCCACGCTTATGCTGCTCGGCGGCGCGGTCGGCAAATCGGCTCAGCTGCCGCTGCAAACGTGGCTGGCGGATGCGATGGCGGGGCCAACCCCGGTTTCCGCGCTGATCCATGCGGCGACCATGGTAACCGCCGGGGTTTATCTGATTGCACGAACGCACGGCCTGTTCCTGCTGACGCCGGAAGTCCTGCATCTGGTGGGGATTATCGGGGCGGTGACCCTGGTACTGGCGGGCTTTGCCGCGCTGGTGCAGACGGATATCAAGCGGGTGCTGGCCTACTCAACCATGAGTCAGATTGGCTATATGTTCCTGGCGCTTGGCGTACAGGCCTGGGACGCCGCTATCTTCCATCTGATGACCCATGCGTTCTTTAAAGCCCTGCTGTTCCTCTCTTCGGGTTCGGTGATTCTGGCCTGCCACCACGAGCAGAATATCTTCAAAATGGGTGGCCTGCGTAAAAGCATCCCGCTGGTTTACGTCTGCTTCCTCGTGGGGGGCGCGGCGCTGTCGGCGCTGCCGCTAATCACCGCGGGCTTCTTCAGTAAGGATGAAATCCTGGCCGGTGCGCTGGCTAACGGGCATATCAACCTGATGGTGGCCGGTCTGGTCGGGGCATTTATGACCTCGCTCTATACCTTCAGGATGATCTTTATCACCTTCCACGGGAAAGAGAAAATTCACGCGCATGCGGGCAAAGGCATTACGCACCATCTGCCGCTGATCGTACTGCTGCTCCTTTCGACCTTTATTGGCGCGATGATTGTGCCTCCGCTCAGGGGCGTACTGCCAGAGACCACCGGGCTGGCGCATGACCGTGTGCTTCAGCTTGAAATCACCTCTGGCGTGGTGGCGATTGTCGGCATCCTGCTGGCTGCGGCGCTGTGGCTGGGCAACCGGACGCTGGTCACCCGTATTGCCAACAGCGCGCCGGGCCGCTTCTTCAGCACATGGTGGTTTGCCGCCTGGGGCTTCGACTGGCTGTATGACAAAGTTTTCGTCAAACCTTACCTGTTTGTCGCCAGACTTTTGTCACGCGATCCGCTGAATACGCTGATGAACCTGCCTGCTCTGTTCTCCCGCGTGGCGAACAAGGGGCTGGTGGTCAGTGAAAACGGCTATCTGCGCTGGTATGTCGCTTCCATGAGCATCGGCGCCGTCGTGGTGCTGGCGCTGCTGATGGTGGTTTAAAGGTTAGTGGGCGGGGTGGTGCGGTTTGCTCCAGCCCAATAAATATATTTTGAAAATATTCCCCAGATAAATGGGCGTTATCGGCGACGGGAGTTTGGTTTTCGCCAGCGCGCAGCAACCGCAGCCTACTTTTGTAGGTGAGGATTGCGAGCACTGCCGGAAGCCAAAATACCGAGTGAGATAGCCCAAACGGGGACAAAAGAAGGGAAAATACCGCCATGCTGTTACCCTGGCTTATACTCATCCCGTTCATCGGTGGCCTGCTATGCTGGCAGCTTGAGCGCATAAGCAGCAAACTGCCGCGCTGGATAGCGCTGATCTCGATGGGACTGACGCTGGTACTCTCGCTGCAGCTCTGGATGCAGGGAGGCTATTCGTTAACGCAGGCTGCGGGCCTGCCGCAGTGGCAATCGGAATTCCTCGTCTCCTGGATCCCGCGCTTCGGCATTAACGTGCATCTGGCGCTGGACGGTCTGTCGCTGTTAATGGTGGTGCTGACCGGCCTGCTCGGTGTGATGGCTGTGCTTTGCTCGTGGAATGAGATTGAAAAGTGGCAGGGCTTCTTCTACCTGAACCTGCTGTGGATCCTCGGCGGCGTGATTGGCGTGTTCCTTGCCATCGACATGTTCCTGTTCTTCTTCTTCTGGGAAATGATGCTGGTGCCGATGTACTTCCTGATCGCACTCTGGGGTCATAAGGCATCGGACGGTAAAACCCGTATTACCGCCGCAACCAAATTCTTTATTTATACCCAGGCCAGCGGTCTGGTGATGCTGATTGCCATTCTGGCGCTGGTCTTTGTGCATTACAACGCTACGGGCATCTGGACCTTCAACTACGAAGACCTGCTGAAAACGCCGATGTCGCACACCGTTGAATATGTGCTGATGCTCGGCTTCTTCATCGCCTTTGCGGTAAAAATGCCGGTAGTGCCGCTGCACGGCTGGCTGCCGGATGCGCACAGTCAGGCACCCACGGCGGGTTCGGTGGATCTGGCGGGTATTCTGCTGAAGACGGCGGCCTATGGTTTGCTGCGCTTCGCGCTGCCGCTGTTTCCACACGCCTCTGCGGAATTTGCCCCGATCGCCATGTGGCTCGGGATTATCGGCATCTTCTACGGCGCGTGGATGGCTTTCTCGCAGTACGATATTAAGCGCCTGATTGCCTATACCTCCATTTCGCATATGGGCTTCGTGCTGATTGCAATCTACACCGGCAGCCAGCTGGCGTTCCAGGGGGCGGTGGTGCAGATGATTGCTCACGGTCTCTCTGCTGCCGCGCTGTTTATCCTCTGCGGTCAGCTGTATGAGCGTCTGCATACCCGTGATATGCGCCAGATGGGCGGCCTGTGGTCACGCATCAAGTGGCTGCCGGGACTGTCGCTGTTCTTCGCCGTTGCCAACCTGGGGATGCCGGGGACCGGTAACTTTGTGGGTGAGTTTATGATCCTGACCGGCAGCTTCAGGTCCGTGCCGGTGATTATCGTCATCGCGACCTTTGGGCTGGTGTTCGCGTCCGTTTATTCACTGGTTATGATGCAGCGTGCTTACTACGGCGCACCCAAGTCTGAAACGCCGCTGCGCGGAATGTCGCCCAGAGAGTTTCTGATGATTATGGTGCTGGTGGTCCTGCTGGTGCTGCTGGGCGTTTACCCGCAGCCGATTCTGGATACCTCTCATGCCGCTATGAGTAACATTCAGCAGTGGTATACCGCTTCAATTTTAACTACAAGGCCGTAACTCGCCATGACAATAACTCCTCAACAATTGATCGCGCTACTGCCGTTGCTGATCGTCGGATTGACGGTGGTCGTGGTAATGCTCTCCATTGCGTGGCGGCGCAACCACTTCGCCAATGCCACGCTGGCGGTGGTAGGTCTTAACGTTGCCCTGTTCTCGCTCTTTTTTGTGGGGCACGTCGGCGCGATGGACGTTACGCCGCTGCTGCGCGTGGATGGCTATTCGATGCTCTATAGCGGACTGGTGATCCTTGCCAGCCTGGCGACCTGCACCTTTGCCTACCCGTGGCTGGCGACCTATCCCGATAACCGCGAAGAGTTCTACCTGCTGGTGCTGATCGCAGCGGCAGGCGGTATCGTTCTGGCCAGCGCGAACCATCTTGCGTCGCTGTTCATTGGCATTGAGCTGATCTCCCTGCCGCTGTTTGGCCTGGTGGGCTACGCCTTCCAGCAAAAGCGTTCGCTGGAAGCCAGCATCAAATACACCATTATGTCAGCGGTGGCCTCCTCCTTCCTGCTGTTTGGGATGGCGCTTATCTATGCCGATTCCGGCAACCTGAGCTTCCTGGCGCTGGGCAAAAGCCTGAACGACGGTCTGCTGCATCAGCCACTGCTGCTGGCAGGGCTGGGCATGATGATCGTCGGTCTGGGCTTCAAGCTGTCACTGGTGCCTTTCCACCTGTGGACGCCAGATGTTTATCAGGGCGCACCCGCGCCGGTATCGGCTTTCCTGGCAACCGCCAGCAAGATTGCCATTTTCGGCGTGGTGATGCGTTTATTCCTCGATGCGCCGGTAGCGGACAGCGAAGCGGTACGGATGGTGCTGGCGCTCATCGCCGTTGCCTCGATCCTCTTCGGTAACCTGATGGCCATTTCGCAGACCAATATTAAGCGTCTGCTTGGTTATTCCTCTATCGCGCATCTGGGCTATCTGCTGGTGGCGCTGATCGCTATTCAGACTCACCAGCTGTCGCTGGAAGCGGTCGGGGTCTACCTGGCAGGTTACCTGTTCAGCAGCCTGGGTGCGTTCGGCGTGGTCAGCCTGATGTCCAGCCCTTACCGTGGGCCGGATGCGGACTCCCTCTACTCCTATCGTGGCCTGTTCTGGCATCGTCCGATTCTGTCGGCGGTGATGACGGTGATGATGCTGTCGCTGGCCGGGATCCCAATGACGCTGGGCTTTATCGGTAAGTTTTATATTATCGCGGTGGGCGTGGGGGCGCATCTGTGGTGGCTGACCGGCGCAGTGGTTGTCGGGAGCGCCATTGGCCTCTACTACTATCTGCGCGTGACCGTCAGTCTCTACCTCAACCCGCCGGAGCTGTTGCAGCGTGATACGCCGGCAAACTGGGCGTTCACCGCAGGCGGCGTCGTGGTGCTGATCTCTGCCATCCTCGTACTGCTGCTCGGTGTCTATCCTCAGCCGTTGATTTCGCTGGTGCAGATGGCGCAGCCCTTAATGTAATTCTCACCCTGCTGATAAAACGGGCTCCCCTGGGAGCCCGTTTTTTTTGCGCTCTTTTTTCCTGTGTACACCTGACGCATTAAGCAAAAACTAAGCAAACTGGCGTATGTTGCCTGCCATTGCTAACGGTTAGTAAACAGACGTGCTTTAACCGCCGAACGACTGAACGCTTTCCCGGGCGCATCGTCTTAACCGGATACAGTAGTGAATGTCTGTAACAGACAACTCAGGCCGGAGAGATCCTTTGCTCAGATTGTTATTTTTGCTGATGGGCGCGCAGCTGCTGAAAGCACGCTGGCTGACGCTGGTCGGGGTCGCCCTGATCTGCTTTTGTCTGGGGATCGCTATCATCATTGATATTGCTCAGGATGGTTTGCTGTCGGTGCCGCTCAATATGCTGGCCTTACTGCTGATTGTTGCCGGGGCAGGGGAGTGTATAACGGCAGGGGTGGCCGATTTACGCATTGACTGGCCGGGGATGGCGAAAGGCTGCGCCTTTCTGCTGATCGCGTTTCTGATTTTCAGCGATCCCGCCGATAACAATGTCACCGCTTCGCTGCTGTTCGGGGTGGCATTCCTGCTGGACGGCCTGTTCCGGCTGATTTCTACCTCGCTGATGCGCTGCCGACTCTGGCGCAGGAAGGTGATGCTGGGGCTGACGGAGATCGGCCTGAGCGGCGTGATCTTCAGCAACTGGCCTTTTCATCATCACATCACCGTTCCACTCTGCTTTGCGCTGGTTCTGCTGGCCTGGGGGGCGGCAACCATGGCGATGGCCCTGCAGGTCTGGCGGCTGCCGGAAAACGCCTCGGTTACCAGCCTGCCGATGTACACCTCGCGCGGGCTGCGCCGCCCGCACGGTACGGCCTATGTCCACCCCCCGTTTCCGGACCGCGAACCGGCGGCTCCGCTCAAGGTGCTGGTGTGGACGCCGGTCGGATCGGCTGAGGTCACCGACCGGCGGTTAATTATCGATCGCTATCTTGCCGCAGTGGATCAGCACGGCATCATTTCAGCCGGTCATGCTGCGCTCTCCCTGGAGCAGGAGATTTACATCAGCCACTATCCGGTAAAGGATATCGATCGCAACTTCACGAACTTCCGCGCCGTACTGCGCGCAGGGGAAGAGTACGACGTGTCGGGCTGTTTTCTGCCCTCGCTCCAGCAGGAAATTGACGACTGGTGCCTGCCTGACCACCGTATCCATTTACCGCATTACAATGCCGAGGCGCTGCGAAACTACTGGCAAATTTATTCGTCAGATACGACCTATAACCTGACATCGCGCAACTGTTCAACCAGCGTTATGCAGGCGCTGGATGTGGCGATGGAGGGGATATTAAGCGAACGGGGTATGCGGGGATTTGCGCTCTTATTTGACCCGCAATTCTGGCTGCTGGGGCTGGTACGCAGCCGTGCGGAAGGCATGACCTGGACGCCCGGTCTGTTGATGGACTACGTAACGCTGCTTAAAAAAGTCACTGCGCCCGCAGCAGGACGCATACGGCAGAGTCGTTTCCGCAGGCGATTACAGCTAAAGTAGATGCCACTGGCTGAAACGGAGAAAACGCATGAAACCCGAGTGGCACGATCTGCATCACAGTGAACTGAGCACGGCGCAGCTCTACCAGCTGTTAGCCCTGCGCAGCGCGGTGTTTGTGGTTGAGCAAAACTGCCCCTATCAGGATGTGGACGGCATCGATCTGCTGGGTGAAAATCGCCATCTGCTGGGCATGCTGGATAACAAACTGGTCGCCTGTGCCCGCCTGCTGGCCCCGCAAACGGCCAGTGAACCGGTGAAAATTGGCCGGGTTATTGTTGCCAGTGAAGCGCGTGGATTGAGCCTGGGTAACCGGCTGATGGAGCAGGCCGTCGGTCGCTGCGAACAGCACTGGCCACAGCACAACATCTTTCTCTCTGCGCAGGCCCATCTGCAACGCTTCTATGCCGGTTTCGGGTTTACGCCGGTGAGCGACGCTTATCTGGAAGACAATATTCCGCATATTGATATGGAAAGGTCAGCGGGGGCGTAAAGCGGTGAAATAAAAGGGCGAGAAAGCCTCGCCCTTTTCGTATCAGCCAGCGGTCATCTGGCGGTCATCCACGTACCGGCGCTTATCGGGCGGCGGCGGGAAGTACTGATAAAGCCAGGTTTCACTCAGCGTCTCATCCTTAGTGCGTAAGAACAGGCGCAGGTTTACCGGCTCGGTGGAGTCGCTGTTGGGGTACCAGTCAAACAGGATACGGTAGCCATCAATCGGCTCAACGTAGAGGATTTCCACCTGTTTGATGGTGCCTGACGTCACGTTTATTACCGGTTCAATCCCCTTTGGCGCAGCGGCTTTGAGATCGCCACCGACAAAGTCCACCGCGAAACGACGCGCCCAGACGTCAGGATAGTGCTCGCCCGGTGCCCAACCCTCAGGGAAACCGCCCATGCCGGTGCGCGTGGCGTTTACGCGCGACAGGCCGCTGCGGACCGGCGGCAGGCCGCTCCAGTAAAGCTTGTAGCTAAAGCTATGCTCGCTGCCTGCCTTGATGGCATCGGCAGGACGCCAGAAGCAGACGATATTATCCAGCGTTTCACCCGTGGTAGGGATCTCCATCAGATTGATGGCCCCCTTGCCCCACTTGCCAACCGGCTCTACCCACAGGCTGGGGCGCTTGTTGTACCAGCCGATCACATCCTGATAGTCCTGAAAATCATGATCCAGCTGCAACATGCCGAAGCCGCGCGGATTTTCATCCTGGTAGGCGTTGTAGGTCAGGCGCTGCGGATTGTTCAGCGGGCGGCAGATCCACTCGCCGGTGCCGGTCCACATCGCCAGACGATCGGAGTCATGGATTTGCGGGTGAATGGTATCGCACATGCGACGCTCATTATTGCCGCAGCTGAACATGGTGGTCATCGGCGCAATACCGAGCTGGTCAATATCCTTACGGGCATAAAGGTGGTTTTCCACCTCCATCACCACCCGCTTATCGTCGCAGTGGATAACAAACTTGAAGGCACCGGTACAGCTTGCTCCATCAAGAAGGGTATAGACAGTAAAGGTGGTGTCGCCCGCGGCCGGCGTTTCAAACCAGAACGCGGTGAAGTCCGGAAACTCTTCTTTGCTGCTAAAGGTGTCAATGGCCACGCCGCGCGCGGACAGGCCGTACTGATAAGTCTCATCAACGGCGCGAAAGTAGCTGGCGCCGAGGAAGGAAACGATATCTTTACTGGCCAGTTCGGGTTTTTTGAAGGCGCGGAAGCCGGCAAAGCCCAGATCGGTTTTGCCCTCAAGCTGATGGGTATCAACCTTCGCGTTATTGTAGTTAAACAGCTCAGGCCGGAAGTGGATTTCACGCGCTTCGCGGCTGGCGGCATCAACGGAAAACATGCGCAGGCGGCGCTTAAATCCCATCCCCACGTGGAAGAACTGTACGTCCAGCTCACGGTCAGGCGTGGCATTCCACAGCGAGTGGTTGGCGTCATACTGGATTTCGTTATAGGCCTGCGGCGTCAGCGTAGCCAGCGTTTCCGGCAGAGGCGCTGGCGCGCCGCTCCAGGGCTGTTTGGCCAGACTGGCGGCCATCTTTTTCAGCACGTCGAAATCAAATCGTTTCGCCGTGCCGTCGGCAATATCGGTGTCTGCCCAGGCGGCCTGAGCAAATAACGTTGATAAACCGGACATCCCGCTTACCGTAGCGAAAGCCATTGACGCTTTCATAAACATTCTTCGATTCATGCCAGAAGTCATTTCCTTTGCTGAACGGAGTGTGTAGAGCCTGTCGCGCACTGATGCACATCAGCTGCGTCACGACCCGAACGAAACGCAGCCTGCTTTACCCGAGGTGTGAGCAAGGTCACAGAGGGGTACGACAGCGTAGCGGTTTGAAAATTCACTGCTGCGAAATTTATCAGATTAATCTAATCAAAGCAGTGTATTCCGTTTAATCCCGGTTTTTTTCAACTGGCGCATTATTCACCGGATCGGGCATTTTATCAGTCAATTCCTGGTCCATTTAAGCGGCAGAAGTTCTTAAAGTGTCTATAGTTAGTGAAGAAAATTAATTCGCACAAGGAGATGTTATGGCTACTAAAAATAATGAACCACAAGATACCCGTGTAGATGACGATCTGGCGCTGTTAACCCAAACGCTGGAAGATGTTCTCAACTCGTCAGGCGACACGGCCGATCAGAAGTATGTTGAGCTGAAAGCCAAAGCGGAAAAATCGCTGAAAGAGGTGAAATCCCGCGCCAGCGATGCGGCTGATTCCTACTATGCTCGCGCTAAGCAGGCCGTTGACCGCGCGGATGAGTACGTTCACGACAAGCCATGGCAGGGTGTCGGCGTCGGTGCCGCGCTGGGTCTGGTTGTGGGTCTGCTGTTGGCCCGTCGCTAAGGCTAACGGATTGACTGAACGGGCGTCTGAAAAGGCGCCCGTTTTTTTATGCTCAAAAAACCTGATTGCGAGTCTGAATTGGGTCTGGATCAAAATAGCTGAATGATTCACGCGTAAAATAGCGGCATTCTTCGCAGCCCGGGAAGACAGTCGTGTTAATTTTTGCCGCGATCCAGCATCTGCGTCAGCAGCTGCTTAAGATTACCGATAGCCGCCCCGGCTACGCCAGGCTGGATACCCTGCTGCCTGCCGACAGTGACGGACTTCGCTGGCTGGCCGCACAGGCCGTCTGGCCGCAGTTCTACTGGCAGCCGCGTGATACAGGCGAAACGCTTACCGCCTGCGGTGAGGTGATGCGTGCAGAGTCGGCAGCAGATGCCCGTCAACTGCTTGAGACGTTGCCCCCCGGCTGGAAGCTGGTGGGCGCCAATGAATTTGGGCTTACCCGCAGCTTTCTGTTTCTCCCCCGTCTGCTTTTGCAGGGGACTACCCTGAGCATTTTTCTGCATGATGCCGTCTCACTTCCGGCCGATGCGCAGCGGGCAATCGCCTTTCTCGATGGCCTCCTTCCTGCACGCGACGTCGGGGATCTCCCCGACCCGCTGAGCGGGCTTACGCATCTGCCGCAATGCCACGACTGGACCGGGCTGGTCGAACGCGCGCTGGCCTCAATTCAGCGAGGGGATCTGGATAAAGTGGTGCTGGCCCGCGCCACCGACCTGAGTTTTACCCGCGCGGTGTCGGCGGCGTCGCTGCTGGCCGCCAGTCGTGATATCAACCAGCACTGCTATCACTTTTTGCTGGCGCTTGAACCGGGCCGCGCCTTTATTGGATCCAGCCCGGAACGCCTCTATCACCGCCGTGAATTACGGCTCTTAACCGAGGCGCTGGCAGGAACCTGTGCCAGTTCAGCGGATGGCGCCCAGGCCGACAGGCTGGCACACGAGATGCTGCAGGATGATAAAAACCTGCGTGAGAATGGCATGGTGGTGGAAGATATTTGCCTGCGCCTGCAATCGGTTACCGCCGGCCTGGATGTGCTGCCGGTAGAGACCCTTCGCCTGCGGCACGTTCAGCATCTTCGGCGCAGAATTCGCGCCAGCCTGGCGCGTGCGGACGACCTGCTGTGCCTGTCGCGCCTGCAACCTACCGCGGCCGTCGCCGGGCTGCCCCGTCAGCCCGCCAGATCGTTTATTGCCGCTAATGAACCCTTCCCACGCGGCTGGTATGCGGGGTCGGTAGGCTATCTTTCCGCGGAGGTGAGCGAATTTGCCGTCGCACTGCGTTCAGCCGGGGTAGAGGGAAATCTCGTGCGACTGTATGCCGGGGCGGGGATTGTCGCCGGGTCTGAAGCGCAGAGTGAGTGGCAGGAGCTTAACCGTAAGGCGGCGGGACTGGCTTCCCTGTTTAATGTCGATTTAACTGCGGGATCCTGCCTCAAATCAAAATAGTCGCGGCCTGCTGCTTTTATACTGCAAGCCTGGCTTGATTTCGGAGCGGGTTATGTCACACAGCACCTTCAACCGCCGCTGGGCGGGCGTTATCCTTGAAGCCCTTACGCGCCACGGCGTGCGTCATATTTGCATCGCTCCCGGGTCGCGATCCGCGCCCCTGACGCTCGAAGCTGCGGCGCATGCCACTCTGATTTGTCACACTCACTTCGACGAGCGGGGCCTCGGGCACCTTGCCCTGGGTCTGGCAAAAGCGCTGCGCCAGCCGGTGGCGGTTATTGTGACCTCGGGAACAGCCGCTGCTAACCTCTATCCGGCGATTATCGAAGCGCGGCTTACCGGTGAAAGGCTGGTTATCCTCACTGCCGACCGTCCCCCGGAGCTAATCGACTGTGGGGCCAATCAGGCCATTGAGCAGCCGGGGCTGTTTGCCGGGCAGGTCGCCGCCGCATGTAACCTTCCTCGACCCACGCCGGATATTCCCGCCCGCTGGCTGGTTTCGGCGGTGGACGCGCTGCTTGGTGAACATCGCTGGGGCGCGCTACACCTCAACTGCCCGTTTGCCGAACCGCTGTATGGCGGCGATCCTGATGCATTTAGCGACTGGCACGACGCGCTGGGCGACTGGTGGCATAGCGACCAGCCCTGGCTCAGTATGCCCGCGCGGCCCGCGATACCCGTTCAGCCAAAGTGGCCCACCCTGCGGCAAAAACGCGGCGTGGCGATCGCCGGGAAAATCACGCCGGAGGAGGGCATCGCGCTGGCGGCGTGGGCCAGCGCGCTGGGCTGGCCCCTGCTGGCCGACGTTCAGTCACAGTGCGGACAGCCGCTTGCCAGCGCTGAAGTCTGGCTGCGGCAGCCGGAAACGCGTGACATCCTGTCGGCGACTGAGGTGGTGGTGCAGTTCGGCAGTCACCTGACCAGTAAACAGCTTAGCTGCTGGCTGGGCGACACACAGCCCGACGCCTTCTGGCTGATTGAGTCGATGCCGGGCAGGCGAGACCCCACCCACCATCGCGGCGTGCGCATTGTCGCTGACATTCTCCCCTGGCTGGCGGCCCATCCTGCCGTCGCGCCAGCGTCAGAGCTGACGGGCAACTCTGCCCTGATGCCAAACCTCCGGCAGGACGCAGATTCATCCCTGGAGCCAGATCCGCGGCACGATACCGATCCTCTCACGTCGCAGCGACCCTGGTACAGCAGGCTAAACGCGCGGGTGGCACAAACGCGGGGAAATCTGCACCGGGCGCTCGACCATTTCGGCGAGGCGCAGCTGGCGCACCGGTTACCGGCGCTACTGCCTGAAAAGGGCAGCCTGTTCCTCGGTAACAGCCTGACCATCCGGCTGGCGGATGCCCTGGCGCAGCTTCCGGCGGGCTATCCGGTGTTTGCTAACCGTGGTGCCAGCGGCATTGACGGCCCGATCGCAACCGCCGCCGGTGTACAGCGCGGCAGCGGGCAGCCGCTGCTGGCCGTGGTGGGCGACCTCTCTGCGCTTTACGACATCAACAGTCTCGCCCTGTTGCGCCAGGGCAGTGCGCCGCTGGTGCTGATTGTGGTGAATAACAACGGTGGGCAGATTTTCTCGATGCTGCCCACGCCGAAAGCCGAGCGTGAGCGCTTTTTTGCCCTGCCGCAGCAGGTCAATTTTTCCGGCGCGGCGGCCCTGTTCGGCCTCGCCTATCATCAGCCCCGGAGCTGGGAGGCGCTGCTGGCAGCGGTAGACAAGGGGTGGCAGAGCGGCGCCGCCCTGATAGAGCTGCGGGTAGAGGAACAGGCCGCGGCGCAGTTTCTGGCTGAAGCCGGTAAGGACGCACGATGATCCTTCACGCGCAGTGGTGCGGTAAGCACGTCAGCGACAGGCCGGTACTGGTCTGGCTGCATGGTTTTCTTGGCAGCGGGGCAGAATGGCTAAGCGTGCAGCGCTACTTTCCTGACAGTCCCCAGCTCAGTATTGACCTGCCCGCACACGGTGGCTCCCGCGCGCAGCGGGTAGCCGATTTCGAGCAGATCTCTGAACGTCTCACCGCCACGCTGCGCTTTCATCGGGTGAAACGCTACTGGCTGATCGGCTATTCGCTCGGGGGTCGCGTGGCGTTATACCACGCCTGCCATCACGGCGGCAGCGATCTGCTGGGGCTGACCGTCGAGGGCGGGCATTTCGGGCTGACCAGCGATGAAGAGCGGCAGCAGCGACGTGAAAACGATCGGGCCTGGGCCAGGAGATTCCGTCAGCAACCGCTGGAGCAGACCCTTGACGACTGGTACCGCCAGGCCGTTTTTGCCGACCTCGGTGAAACTGAGCGCCATGCGCTGATCGCCCTGCGCCGCAACAATCATCCGCAGGCGCTGGCGGAGATGCTGATGGCTACGTCACTCGCCGTACAGCCCGATTTACGCCCTGACCTCGCGCAGCTCACCTGCCCGCTACAGTATCTCTGTGGAGAACAGGATCGCCGTTTCAGAGCGCTGGCAGAGCAGGCTGGAATTCCATTTGAAACCCTCCCCGCAGCGGGCCATAACGCCCATCGGGCCAATCCCCAGGCGTTCGCCCGCCATCTGGCGCAGCGTCTTCCCGACTAAGGAACAATCATGATCTATCCTGATCCAGAAATGTTATCGGCACCGGTTGAATGGCTGGACTGTAGCGCCGGCTATGGCGATATCCGCTTTCACAAATCACCGGAGGGTATTGCAAAAATCACCCTCAACCGCCCAGAGGTGCGCAATGCCTTTCGGCCTCAAACGGTTAAGGAGATGATTAAGGCGTTAGACAATGCCCGTCACGATGAGCGGGTGGGGGTAATTATCCTCACCGGTGAGGGGAATGAGGCGTTTTGCGCGGGCGGGGATCAGAAAATTCGCGGCGACTACGGCGGCTATCGTGATGAATCGGGCGTCCACCATCTTAACGTGCTCGATTTCCAGCGGCAGATCCGCACCTGTCCTAAACCCGTGGTGGCGATGGTAGCGGGCTACGCGGTGGGCGGTGGACAGGTGTTGCATATGCTGTGTGACCTGACCATCGCGGCTGATAATGCTCAGTTCGGTCAGACCGGGCCTAAAGTCGGCTCCTTTGACGGCGGGTGGGGCGCTGCCTATATGGCGCGTATCGTCGGGCAAAAAAAGGCGCGGGAGATCTGGTTCCTGTGCCGGATGTATAGTGCGCAGCAGGCGCTGGAGATGGGGCTGGTCAATGCGGTGGTCCCGCTGGCCGCGCTGGAACAGGAGACGGTAAGCTGGTGTCGCGAGATGTTGCAGAACAGCCCGATGGCGCTGCGCTGTCTGAAGGCGGCGCTTAACGCCGACTGCGACGGTCAGGCCGGATTACAGGAGCTGGCCGGCAATGCCACCATGCTGTTCTATATGACGGAAGAGGGGCAGGAGGGGCGTAACGCGTTCAATCAGAAGCGCCAGCCCGACTTCAGTAAATTTACGCGGAATCCCTGATGCGCCGCGCCGCGTTATTTTACTATGCGATCCCCCTTGAGGCGGGCACGGTTCTGCGGGACCGACGCATCAAAACCCGATCCGGCCTGCTGGTCAGGCTTGAGGAAGACGATCGCGAAGGATGGGGAGAGATCGCGCCGCTGGTCGGATTCAGCGCTGAGTCGCTGGACGAGGCGCGGCAGGACGCCATCGCATGGCTGTCGTGCTGGTGTCGGGGCGAGCCGGACAGCGAAAGTCGGCTGCCGTCGGTTGCCTTTGGTCTGAGCTGTGCCCAGGCGGAATTATCCGGCGAGCTCCCGGGAGAGGGGAATTACGACAGTGCCCTTCTCTGCAATGGCGATCCCGATGAGCTTATCGACAGGCTGCGGCAACAGCGCGCGACGGTCGCCAAGATGAAGTTAGGGCTGTACGAACCGGTGCGCGATGGCGTAATGGTCAATCTGCTGCTGGAAGCGGTGCCGGGGCTGACGCTGCGGCTGGATGCCAACCGCAGCTGGTCGCCCGATAAAGCCGCCCGCTTTGCCCACTTCGTCGCCAGCGAATACCGTTCTCGTATCGCGTTTATTGAGGAGCCGTGCCGCACGGCGGCAGAGTCTCGCCGCTTTGCCCTGGAGACGGGCATCGCCCTGGGCTGGGATGAAAGCGCGCGCGAGCCGGGTTTCACCCTGACGGCTGAGCCTCATCTTCGCGCAGTCATCATCAAACCCACCCTGACCGGCAGCCTGCACGCCGTTCGCCAGCGCGTAGAGCTTGCACAGCGGGCGGGGCTGGTCGCGGTGATCGGCTCCTCGCTGGAGTCGAGCCTGGGCCTGACGCAGCTGGCGCGCATCGCCCGCTGGCTGACGCCGGATGCGGTGCCCGGGCTGGATACGCTTGCGCTAATGCAGCAGCAGCTTATCCGCTGCTGGCCCGGCAGCGCGCTGCCCGTTGTCTCGCAGGGTGAGCTGGAGAGCATATGGCAGAGCTGAATATGCCGCCCGTTGTCTCGCAGGGTGAGCTGGAGAGCATATGGCAGAGCTGAATATGCCGCCCGTTGTCTCGCAGGGTGAGCTGGAGAGCATATGACAGAGCTAACTGACTGGCCCTGGCTATGCTGGGCGCGACGTTATCCGCAGCGAGTTGCGCTCTGCTGCGGTGAACGGGGCTACGACTGGCATACGCTGGCCGCAAGGATTGAGCGTCTGGCCGTTGGGTTCAGCCAGCAGGGGGTACGCTGCGGCAGTGCCGTGGTGCTCCGGGGAGCGAACGGTGAAACGAGCCTGCTGGCATATCTGGCGCTGCTCAAATGCGGCGCGCGGCTGATACCGGTCAACCCCCGACTCCCTGCTGCCCAGCTGACGGCGATGCTCTGCGGCCTTGATGCAGAGTTTATCCTGACGGCTGAAAGAGAAATCGACTCCCTCCCTGCGTCCCGTTTTTTGCGCCCCGAAAGCGAAACTGCACTCCGTGTACTGACCCTGGCGGAGCAGTCGGGCGTCATCCCACACGCGTGGGATCCCGCCCACATCGCCACGCTGACCTTTACCTCCGGCTCCGGCGGCACCCCGAAGGCGGTGGCACACAGGTTCAGCGCGCATCTGGCCAGTGCGTCGGGCGTGTGTGAGCGGCTGGGGTTTACCGCCGAAGAGAGCTGGCTGCTCTCCCTGCCGCTGTTTCACGTTTCCGGGCAGGGCATTATCTGGCGCTGGCTGCTGATGGGGGCCGGGCTGGTGCTACCGGGCGAACTACCCCTGTCCCGGGCGCTGGAAAACGCCACTTTCGCCTCGCTGGTGCCTACTCAGCTCTGGCGGGTGTTGCAGCAGCCCTCGCTGCCGGAAACGCTGCATACCGTGCTGCTGGGTGGAGCGGCAATACCAGCCTCGTTAACCTCGGAGGCGGAAGCGCGCGGCATCGCCTGCTGGTGCGGATATGGCCTGACGGAAACCGCCTCCACCGTGGCCGCTAAGCGGGCAGATGGGAAAGAGGGCGTGGGCCTGCCGCTTCACGGGCAGCGCATCCGCATTAATGACGGCCAGATCCAGATCCGGTCGGCGGCGCTCGGCTGCGGCTACTGGCGAAACGGTGACCTGATCCCGCTGCTGGATGAGGAGGGCTGGTTCTCTACCCGCGACAGAGGCGAGTGGCGGGCAGGGGAGCTTCGGGTGTGCGGACGCATGGATAATCAGTTTTTCTCTGCCGGAGAAGGTATTCAGCCCGAGCAGATCGAGCAGACTTTGCTGGCGCATCCCGCTATTTCACAGGTTTTTATTGTGCCGCGCGAGGACGCTGAATATGGTCATCGCCCGGTCGCGCTGGTAGCAACAGAGGCCGCCACGCTGGCAGAGATTGCCGACTGGGCAGGCAGCAGGCTGGCCGGTTTCCAGCGGCCGGTAGCATGGTACAGGCTGCCCGATCTGAGCGGCGGCGGGGTTAAAATTTCAAGGAAGCGGCTTATGGCCTGGGTAGCGCTAGGCGAAAGCGGGAGTAATGGAGGGTGATGGAGGTTCTGGACCAGGTGAATAATTTAGTCACAGCTTATAAATAAATTAACGTCAATTAACGCCGTACCAGAGTGGAGTGGGATGGCTCATAAGCTAAAAATATTGTCGAAAGACGTCCCGGAGGAAACAGTTTAATTTCTGAATGACATAACCTATATCTTCTCAATCACACCTTTTCCCTGGTTTCTGACACTGCCAATTTTTTCAGATACTGGGTACCAGTCAAAATCCTCACAGGGGAGTGTGCACAAAACTCTAAGAGAAGATCCAGACGATGGTCGCTACGATCCCCGCAATTTTTTATATATCCACCAGGGGGGCATTTAGATAGTTCATTTCCCATAACACCTTTTTTGGTGAATCAAATTTCGAGGCTAACCGAAACAAAATGGCAGCCCCGGAGGGTGGGATTAAATACCATCGAGAAGAAAATCAATCGCGGCTTTAACCTGGGTACGATGAAGGGAAGCATCGCAAAAAATATCCCCCAGAGAACGAGCGGGAATACTCGCTATCTCATGTGTCATAACTGCATATTCTTTATTGTCGGTCAGTCTGATAAGCGGAACCAGTCGTTCGGGACGTGTACTGCCAGGGTACTTTTCAACAGGCAGCAGGGGGATCACGATCCTGCGGTTCAACTGGCCGATAATATCGCTGGTTACATCAAGCAGCAGGGGATAGACGGTGCTTTTCCCGGTATTACTGTACACAGTGAACTGCATTCTTAAAACGTCCTGTATTCATCGCTGAAACAACCGTGTTCATCGTGAAAGCGGTTAAGAGTTTCCAGCGCTTCGCTATTTTCCTCCTGCCACTTTTTCGCTTCGTACTGGCGTAGTTCAGCATTAAGGGCCGCGGTCAGGGTGGCACTGAGATTGATTCCAGCCTCACGCGCACGGCTGAGTATGGCTCGTTCTACGGTCATGGTAACGCTTTGCGTTGCTCGTTGTGTTGTTGCCATAAATACCTCGCGTAAATGCCGTGTAATAAACACGGGTAATGAGACGTACCATAACACCAAAAATGCAATTTCGAAAATTATTGCAGGGATTCGAGGGCCACCATGCGAAAAACCACGTTAAGAAATTAACTGTCTGAAATGTTGATTGGACGGCTCTGTTGCAAAAATCTGGAGGTGGTAAATCTATCGCCCCCTTTTTGCTGACCGAGCAGCACATGAACCCATTCCAAGGCCGGCATTTTCAACGTGACATCATCCTGTGGACGGTACGCTGGTACTGGCGTAACCCTTCAGCTCTTTGCCCGTGGCACATTGATGAAACGTACGTGAAGGCCGGTGTCCGCCTGACGTTGAACACCGACAGATTAAGTACCGGAATAACGTCATTGAATGCGATCACGGGAAGCTGAAAAGAATAATCAGTGCCACGCTGGGATTTAAATCCATGAAGACGGCTTACGCCACAATCAAAGGTATTGAGGTTATGCGTGCACTGCGTAAAGGTCAGGCCTCAACATTTTATTATGGTGCTCCCCTGGGCGAGATGCGTCTGGTGAGCCGGGTCTTTGAAATGTAAGGTCTTTTAATAATACAAAAGGCCACCTCATCGTGAACTTTGCAACAGTGCCACTCACTCTATATGCAGAAAGCACTTTCACATATCAGAGCAACAATGGGTGAAGCACCGGATGATGAACATATCGCCCGGCTGTCACCGCTGATGCACGGGCATATCAATATGCTGGGACATTACTCATTCACATTGCCGGAGGATATTCTGAAGGGAGAACTTCGGCCATTAAACCTCAGCCTAAACAATAAATTATCGCCTTATCGTGGTTTTTTACATCATTGACCGTCAAACCCTCTATATGAGTGCCACCCGGCCAGATACAGAACGCCTCATCTCACGATGCAGCTGGCACCAGTATTTCGCAATATCGTTAACCACACGAGGCATCATAGTATCGCGCTGTTAGTTATTTATTTGCATGATTTTGATATCAAACCTGCTGCAGTCTTTGACGGTGCACAGGCCGCTGAACCACAGCTCTCCCTGCGGGCCGACCATCACACCCGTACTGTTGACGAACAGGCCTGCATACGTCTGATGCAGAATGATGTTAACCAGCCTGTCAGTGAACATGCTGTCGTATGCCTTAACAAATGCATGGCTGTCAGCAATATCAGTTGCTTTATGGCTGACGGTGACAGTAATGGGGTAGTCGACCATCGCAGCAACGCTTTTTTTATCCTTTTCTTTAACCGCTTTCTGCAGCTGATTCAAAAACTGATGGTATTGTCCGTGCGAATCAGCTCCCATCAGGGTATCCAGCCGGGCATCTGTTTCTCTATCGCTGCCGCAAATACCGTGGTGGATACACACAATGTTAACAGAAGAGCGACTGATGATTTTTTAATCATATTATTCCTGTCCGAACGGAGCGGCTTCTTCAAGTCTTCTTTTGTAAAGCGGGGCTAAAATTTTGGGGTTGCCTACTTTGCGGCCTTTAGCGTCATGTTTAAAAATATAAATGTACTGTAGCATCTTATCGCGTACCGTTTTCATGTCGCCACGATCGGCCGCTTCCATCACGGCCGACGGATCGGACACGTTGTAAATGAACGAAACCAGTCCGTCGAACTGGGCTTGGGTCAGACGATGGTGGTGTACTTTACGGCGAATATACCGTTCGACTTTATGTACATGCTTTGCCAGCGCCGTGTTTATATCGCTGGCAGTCACGGGCCTTTTCAGCTCTTCGTCGGTACATACGCCAAAATGAGCCAGCGTACCAACCCTCCAGGTACAGTTTCCTGAATGGGGCCCCAAATCGTTGTAATAGCGGTAAACCACGCCTTCGCGTATCCGTAACTGACCCTATCCTGCCGTACTGAAAGACAGTGAATCGTTAACGCCTGCCATTAGCCTGTTTATTTCCGTGTGGTATTTTCATAACGAAATTGTGCCATTAATGGCTAATAAAATTAATGTGCCATGTCCGAAGGGCGCATTGCTCCCCCTGCCGAATACTGCTGTTAATGCTGGTGTAAGGGTTTGACGCTCAGCGGATGTGCGTGAGCTGAATGTACAGTATTGCGCGCCATAAGAGGGGCTATAAATTTGTAGCGGCGCGATTTATCGCGCATAACGTGGAATTCAGAGGACGCAATGCGCTTAAATTCGACGTTGTAATTTTCCCCGTTGCTTCATACAGTTAATTCACCCTACCCAAAAGCGGAAAAGATAATGATTAGAGTGGAGATGCTGGCAACGGGCGATGAAGTGCTGCACGGCCAGATTGTAGACAGCAACGCGGCCTGGCTGGCAGAGGTGCTGTTTCAAAACGGCCTGCCCATGACCAGCCGCCAGACCGTTGGCGACGATATCAACGAGCTGGTTACCGTGCTGACCGAACGCAGCAAGGTCGCCGATGTGCTGATTGTTAACGGCGGACTGGGGCCGACCAGCGACGATCTCAGCGCCCAGGCGGCGGCAAAAGCGGCGGGCGTGCCGCTGGTGATGCAGGAGGCGTGGCTGGCAAAAATGGAAGCCTTCTTCGCCGGGCGGGGGCGTAAAATGGCGGACAGCAACCGCAAGCAGGCTGAAATTCCTGCCGGGGCGGAAATGCTGGATAACCCGGTTGGTACCGCCTGCGGCTTCGCCATGCAGCTAAACCGCTGCTGGATCTTCTTTACGCCCGGCGTGCCCTCCGAATACAAGGTGATGGTGGAACAGCAGATTCTGCCCCGTCTGAAAGCACGATTTTCCCTGCCGGCACCGCCGGTCTGCCTGCGTATGACCACCTTTGGACGCGGTGAGAGCGACCTGGCCTCGGAGATCGAGCCGCTGCCGCTGCCGGAAGGCGTGGTGATGGGCTATCGCGCGTCCATGCCGATCATTGAGCTTAAGCTGAACGGCCCGGCCTCGAAACTGGCCGAAATGGAGCAGTTCTGGCAGCAGGTTCGCGCCATTGTCGGCGAGAGTGTGATATTCGAGGGGACTGAAATTCTGCCGGAACAGGTGTCCCGCCGTCTGAAGGAGCAGAATTTACGTCTGGCGGTAAGCGAACAGTTTACCGCCGGGCTGCTGCAGTGGCAGCTGGCCTCCGCGGCTGCGCCACTGGCGGCGGGAAACGTTCTGCCTGCGCGGAGTGAAACCCTGTCCGAAATTGTCGCGCGCGGCAGCCAGCTTGCCCGCGATACAGGGGCCGATCTTGCCCTGGTGGTCGGAGGGATGGAAGAGGGCATACTGGCTTTTGCGCTACACACGCCGGAAGGAAGCTGGGGCCAGACGGTAAAATTCAACGTTAACCGACACGGGCTCAAAGCCCGGCAGGACGTGGCGGCGATGATGGCGCTGAATATGCTGTGCCGCTGGATGAACGGCATGGAGGTGACAACGGGATACGGCTGGATTGACGTGGTCGGGACGCTAAAAGCCTGACGCGAAGCCTGATAATAACCGGCTCTGGCGGCCTGGGTCGCAACAGCCGGTTTACATCTCGATTTCGATATCGCCTTTGGCAAGGCAGCAGCAGGGGAGGATCTCGCCCTCCTGGACAAATGCCAGCGGGGTGGCGGCATAGCACACTTCACCTTTCAGCAGCCGGGTGCGGCAGGAGCCACAGTAGCCTTCCCGGCACTGATATTCCACGCGGATTTGATGAAACTCCAGCGCGTCCAGCAGCGAGCGATGCTCATCCTGGCAGTGCAGCTGCGTACCTGAGGTACGCAGCGTAATGATCGTTCCCGCCATTTTACAGCTGGAAGTCGTCGAAGTCGTTTGCGCCGACTTCAGAGTCAATCTGACCGACGAGGTAAGAGCTGACTTCCACTTCCTGTGGTGCCACCTGCACGTTGTCCGATACCAGCCAGGAGTTAATCCAGGGGATGGGGTTTGAACGGGTCTTAAACGGCAGATCCAGACCGACCGCCTGCATGCGGATATTGGTGATGTACTCAATATACTGCCACAGGATATCTTTGTTCAGACCGATCATGGAACCGTCGCGGAACAGATATTCCGCCCACTCTTTTTCCTGCTGTGCAGCCAGCACAAACAGGTCATAGCACTCCTGACGGCATTCGCGCGCGATATCAGCCATCTCAGGATCGTCTTCACCGCTGCGCAGCAGGTTGAGCATATGCTGCGTGCCGGTCAGATGCAGCGCTTCGTCACGGGCGATCAGGCGGATGATTTTGGCGTTGCCTTCCATCAGTTCGCGCTCGGCGAAGGCGAAGGAGCAGGCAAAGCTGACGTAAAAGCGAATGGCTTCCAGCGCGTTAACGCTCATCAGGCAGATATAGAGCTGCTTTTTCAGCGCCCGCAGGCTGACGGTGATCGACTTACCGTTAACCTGGTGGGTACCTTCGCCCAGCAGATGCCAGTAGTTGGTCATCTCAATCAGATCGTCGTAGTACGAGGAAATATCCTTCGCGCGCGACAGGATCTGCTCATTGGTCACGATGTCATCAAACACAATGGCCGGATCGTTAACAATGTTGCGGATAATGTGGGTATATGAGCGAGAGTGGATCGTTTCGGAAAACGCCCAGGTCTCGATCCACGTCTCCAGTTCAGGAATGGAGATCAGCGGCAGAAGCGCCACGTTAGGGCTTCTTCCCTGAATTGAATCCAGCAGCGTCTGATACTTCAGGTTGCTGATGAAGATATGCTTTTCGTGATCCGGCAGCCCCTGATAGTCAATGCGGTCACGCGATACGTCGACCTCTTCAGGGCGCCAGAAGAAGCTGAGCTGTTTTTCAATCAGCTTTTCAAAAATGTCATATTTCTGCTGGTCATAGCGGGCGACGTTAACCGGCTGGCCGAAAAACATCGGTTCATCCAGCTGATTGTTTTTATTCTGCGAGAACGTAGTGTAAGCCATTAGCATCTGTCCATCGTACGCGGGCCGATAACACCAGCCCGTGAGAAGAGAAGAGGGGGGACAGGCTGCCCTGTCCCAGGGTTAACGATTAAATCTTGCAGGCACCGCTCTCGCAGCCGTCATCCTGAATGGAAGGGGCCAGATCGTCCTGCGCATCTTCCGCACCGTCGCGGGTGTTTTGATAGTAAAGCGTCTTCACACCAAATTTGTAGGCGGTCAGCAGATCTTTCAGCAGCTGCTTCATCGGTACGCGACCATTAGCAAAGCGTGTAGGGTCGTAGTTGGTGTTGGACGAAATTGCCTGGTCGATAAACTTCTGCATCAGGCCGACCAGCTGCAAATAACCGTCGTTGTTCGGCATATCCCACAGCAGCTCGTAGCTGTCTTTCAGGCGCTCATACTCCGGCACCACCTGACGCAAAATGCCATCTTTGGACGCTTTAATGCTGATATGTCCGCGCGGCGGCTCAATACCGTTGGTGGCGTTAGAAATCTGCGATGAGGTTTCAGACGGCATCAGGGCAGAGAGCGTGGAGTTACGCAGACCGTGGGTTTTGATCTCTTCGCGCAGGCTTTCCCAGTCCAGGTGCAGCGGCTCGTTACCGATCGCATCCAGATCTTTTTTGTAGGTATCGATCGGCAGAATGCCCTGAGAGTAGGTGGTTTCATTAAACCACGGGCAGGCGCCTTGCTCTTTCGCCAGATTGTTTGACGCCTTCAGCAGGTAGTACTGAATGGCTTCAAAAGTCCTGTGCGTCAGGTTGTTGGCGCTGCCGTCGGAGTAGCGTACGCCGTGCTTCGCCAGATAGTAAGCGTAGTTGATGACGCCAATACCCAGCGTGCGGCGGCCCATCGCGCCCCGTTTTGCCGCCGGGATCGGATAGTCCTGATAGTCCAGCAGGGCATCCAGCGCGCGCACCGCCAGCGTGGCCAGCTCTTCCAAATCGTCCAGGCTCTCAATCGCGCCCAGGTTAAAGGCAGAGAGCGTACAGAGGGCGATTTCGCCATCTTCGTCATTAACGTCCATCATCGGCTTGGTCGGCAGGGCGATCTCAAGGCAGAGATTAGACTGACGTACCGGCGCAATGCTGGGATCGAACGGGCTGTGGGTATTGCAGTGGTCAACGTTCTGAATATAGATACGGCCCGTTGAGGCACGCTCCTGCATCATCAGCGAAAACAGCTCGACGGCCTTAATCTTCTGCTTACGAATGCTGTCGTCCTGCTCATATTTGGTATACAGCCGCTCGAATTCGTCCTGATTGGCGAAAAAGGCGTCGTACAGGCCAGGTACGTCGGACGGGCTGAACAGGGTAATATCCTCGCCCTTCAGCAGGCGCTGGTACATCAGCTTATTGATCTGTACGCCGTAGTCCATATGACGTACGCGGTTACCCTCGACGCCACGGTTGTTTTTCAGCACCAGCAGGCTTTCCACTTCCAGATGCCACATAGGATAGAAGAGGGTGGCCGCGCCGCCGCGAACGCCGCCCTGCGAGCAGGACTTAACGGCGGTCTGGAAGTGCTTATAGAAAGGAATACAGCCGGTATGGAAGGCTTCTCCCCCGCGGATCGGGCTGCCCAGGGCGCGAATACGGCCGGCGTTGATGCCGATACCGGCGCGCTGAGAGACATATTTCACAATCGCGCTGGAGGTGGCATTGATGGAATCCAGGCTGTCGCCGCATTCGATCAGTACGCAGGAGCTGAACTGACGGGTCGGCGTACGCACGCCGGACATAATCGGCGTAGGCAGTGAAATTTTAAAGGTCGAGATAGCGTCGTAGAAGCGCTTAACGTAGTCCAGGCGCGTCTCGCGCGGGTAGCCGGAGAACAGGCAGGCGGCGACCAGGATATAAAGGAACTGCGCGCTTTCGTAGATGTCACCGCTGACGCGGTTCTGCACCAGATATTTGCCTTCCAGCTGCTTCACCGCGGCATAGGAGAAATTCATATCGCGCCAGTGGTCGATAAAACCGTCCATCTGCCCGAACTCTTCCTGACTGTAGTCTTCCAGCAGGTGGCGGTCATACTTGCCGAGATCGACCATGCGCTTCACCTGGTCATAAAGCGTTGGTGGCTCAAACTGGCCGTACGCTTTCTTACGCAGGTGGAAAATCGCCAGGCGCGCGGCCATATACTGATAGTCGGGCGCATCGCGGGAGATCAGATCCGCCGCAGACTTGATAATCGTCTCATGAATATCAGAGGTCCTGATCCCTTCATAAAACTGGATGTGGCAGCGCAGTTCAACCTGCGAAACGGAGACGTTTTGCAACCCTTCGGCAGCCCAGTCAAGCACGCGGTGGATTTTATCAAGATTGATGCGTTCTTTGCGGCCGTCGCGTTTGGTGACAAGCAGACTCTGATTCATGTCGCGTAGTTATCCTGTCCGTAAGTCGAAAGTATCCCCCGGTTATACACAGCATCTTCAGATGTGAGTAACTCTGTGGATAAACACTATATATAGGGGGTTAGGGAAGTATTTGTATCAATATGGTGAGTATTTTAGATATTTATCCGCGCTTAACAAGGCTTGATTTTACCGCCATTTTACTGTTCAGAGGGGGGTATTTTTCCTAAGTCCTCGTTTATCAAGGCGTGCCGCCATGTCAACAGGTTGATCTTTTTTTTTGTTCTATGATCGGAAGCGGGTTTCCTGTTCAGTTGAGAAATGGCAGGGGTAACTTTGAGTGAAAACCGCTCGCTCGCGCCAGTCTGATTTTTGTTCGTCGCGGCCCTGGCGGTAAAAAAAACAGATTTTTAGCCGGTCCGTTTTGGCAAACAATGCTATTGCCTCGGGTGAACGGCGGCATTATAAATGCCGCCAGTTGCCAGTTGCCAGTTGCCAGTTGCCAGTTGCCAGTTGCCAGTTGCCGGTCGCAGAGCATGGCGGAGCTGAGCGCAGGACGTATTAACCTGCGAGGCAGTGCGTATGCACCATATAGTTAACGTCAACGCCGGGAGCGAGCTTAAAGCTGTTGGTCAGCGGATTATAGTGCAGCCCAATGATATGACGCTCGCGCAGCGGCGTTTCATCGACCCAGTTCAACAGTTCGGCCGGGCGAATAAACTTCTTAATATCATGAGTGCCGCGCGGCACCATACGCAGAACGTACTCGGCACCCACAATCGCCATCAGCCAGGACTTGCTGTTACGGTTTAGCGTAGAGAAAAAAACTTCGCCGCCGGGTTTGACCAGCTTCGCGCAGGCGTGAACCACCGAGCGCGGGTCGGGTACATGCTCCAGCATCTCCATACAGGTCACCACGTCATACTGCCCGGCGAACTGGTCAGCGTGCTCTTCCACGGTCTGCTGAACGTAATCCACCTTAACGCCGCTCTCCAGCGCATGCAGACGGGCGATCGCCAGCGGTTCCGCGCCCATATCCAGGCCGGTCACCTCCGCACCCTCGCGCGCCATGCTTTCTGCCAGGATGCCGCCGCCGCAGCCCACGTCCAGTACCTTCTTACCGAACAGGCCGTCGCTGTGCTGAGCAATATAGCCGAGGCGCAGCGGGTTGATGCGGTGCAGAGGTTTGAATTCTCCCTCCAGGTCCCACCAGCGCGACGCTACCGCCTCGAATTTGGCAATTTCTTTCTGGTCCACATTCGCCGTGGCGGCGTTCTGTTCTGCCTTCATTACCTGGTCACTCCCTTCAATGTTTGCCGCAAGTATATACCCTTCATCCCGCAAGTTGCAGCGGAGTTGCCTGCGCCCACCCGGTCCGTTTACCCGGCAGATGAAATATCCAACGCATCACGCCGTGGCCCTGCCTGCCGTGGCCGCCGAAGTCGCCAGCAGCCCGTTTAACGGAGAATCAGGAATGGACGGCGTTAAAGCGCTCAAATCGACGCTTTCCGTTCACCACCAGGGCTAAAGGTGATATACTTTCGCACCTTAGAATCCGGGTATAACGTAGAGGGATAGCGGCTCCATGAGCGATCTAGCCAGAGAAATCACACCGGTTAATATTGAGGAAGAATTAAAGAACTCTTACCTTGATTATGCCATGTCGGTCATCGTTGGCCGTGCCTTGCCAGACGTTCGCGATGGCCTGAAACCAGTACACCGTCGTGTGCTCTACGCCATGAACGTGCTGGGTAATGACTGGAATAAAGCCTATAAAAAATCCGCCCGTGTCGTCGGCGACGTTATTGGTAAATATCACCCTCACGGTGACAGCGCCGTTTACGACACCATTGTGCGTATGGCGCAGCCTTTTTCACTTCGCTATATGCTGGTCGACGGACAGGGTAACTTTGGTTCCGTAGATGGCGACTCCGCCGCTGCAATGCGTTATACCGAAGTGCGCATGTCTAAAATTGCTCATGAGCTGCTGTCGGATCTGGAAAAAGAGACCGTCGACTTCGTGCCAAACTATGACGGCACCGAGCAGATCCCGGCCGTTATGCCGACCAAAATCCCTAACCTGCTGATTAACGGCGCGTCCGGTATCGCGGTGGGGATGGCAACGAACATTCCGCCGCACAACCTGACCGAAGTGATCAACGGCTGTCTGGCCTATATTGATGATGAAAACATCAGCATTGAAGGGCTGATGGCGCATATTCCCGGGCCGGACTTTCCTACCGCCGCTATTATTAATGGCCGCCGTGGCATTGAAGAAGCCTATCGCACCGGACGCGGCAAAATTTACATCCGCGCCCGTGGCGAAGTGGAAGTGGATGCGAAAACCAACCGCGAGACCATCATCATTCACGAAATTCCTTATCAGGTGAACAAAGCTCGCCTGATCGAGAAGATCGCAGAACTGGTGAAAGAGAAGCGTCTGGAAGGCATCAGCGCCCTGCGCGACGAATCAGACAAAGACGGTATGCGTATCGTCATTGAGGTGAAGCGTGACGCCGTGGGGGAAGTGGTACTGAATAACCTCTACTCGCTGACCCAGCTACAGACCTCCTTCGGTATTAATATGGTGGCGCTGCATCAGGGCCAGCCAAAGATTATGCCGCTGAAGGACATTCTGGAAGCCTTCGTTCGCCACCGCCGTGAAGTGGTGACGCGCCGCACTATTTTTGAGCTGCGTAAAGCCCGCGACCGTGCGCACATTCTTGAAGCGCTGGCCATTGCGCTGGCGAATATCGATCCGATCATTGAGCTAATCCGCCACGCCTCTTCACCGGCAGAAGCGAAAGCGGGCCTGGTGGCGCGTCCGTGGGATCTGGGTAACGTCTCGGCAATGCTGGAGCGGGCTGGCGATGACGCTGCCCGTCCCGAGTGGCTGGAAGATGAGTTCGGTATCCGCGACGGCCAGTACTACCTGACCGAGCAGCAGGCACAGGCAATTCTGGATCTGCGTCTGCAGAAGCTGACCGGCCTTGAGCATGAGAAGCTGCTGGACGAGTACAAAGAGCTGCTGATGCAGATCGCCGAACTGCTGCGTATTCTGGAAAGCTCAGAGCGCCTGATGGAAGTGATCCGCGAAGAGCTGGAGCTGATCCGCGATCAGTTCGGTGACAAGCGCCGCACTGAAATCACCGAAAACAGCGCCGATATCAATATTGAAGACCTGATCAACCAGGAAGACGTGGTGGTCACCCTGTCTCACCAGGGCTATGTGAAGTATCAGCCGCTGACCGACTATGAAGCGCAGCGTCGCGGTGGCAAGGGCAAATCGGCCGCACGTATTAAAGAAGAAGACTTTATCGACCGCCTGCTGGTGGCTAACACCCACGACACTATCCTGTGCTTCTCCAGCCGGGGCCGTCTCTACTGGATGAAGGTCTATCAGCTGCCGGAAGCCAGCCGTGGCGCGCGTGGACGTCCAATCGTCAACCTGCTGCCGCTGGAAGCGAACGAGCGTATCACCGCCATTCTGCCGGTGCGCGAGTATGCTGAAGGCTGGAATATCTTTATGGCCACCGCCAGCGGTACCGTGAAGAAAACGGCGCTTACGGAATTCAGCCGCCCACGCAGCGCCGGTATTATTGCGGTCAATCTGCGTGACGACGATGAGCTGATTGGCGTGGCACTGACCAACGGCAGCGATGAAGCCATGCTCTTCTCTGCCGCCGGTAAAGTCGTGCGCTTTGCGGAGAACGCGGTGCGGGCGATGGGTCGTACGGCTTCGGGCGTGCGCGGGATTAAACTGTCGGAAGGCGATCGCGTGGTATCACTGATTGTGCCGCGTGACGATGGCGCAATCATGACGGTAACGCAGAACGGCTACGGTAAACGTACCGCCAACAGCGAATATCCGACCAAGTCCCGTGCGACGCAGGGGGTTATCTCCATCAAGGTTACCGAGCGTAACGGACCGGTGATTGGCGCGGTACAGGTTGTCGATAGCGATCAGATTATGATGATTACCGATGCCGGAACGCTGGTGCGTACGCGCGTTTCTGAAGTGAGCGTGGTAGGGCGTAACACCCAGGGTGTTATCCTGATCCGCACCGCAGAAGATGAAAACGTGGTTGGCTTGCAGCGCGTAGCCGAGCCGGTTGCTGAAGAAGAGCTGGATGCCATCGACGGCAGCGTGGCAGAAGGGGATGATGATATTGCCCCGGAAGTCGACAGCGAAGATGAAGCACCAGAAGGTGACGACGAGGAATAACGCCTCACCGCTTTGTTAAGGCGTCATACGGAAAAGCCGGTTCAGTTGAACCGGCTTTTTTTTTGTACTAATAAAACCTCCCTTCATTGCTGCAACCTCATATTGATTCGGGTGCTCACCTGAGAAATTGATCGCGTTAACGTCCCCAGCCACCGTTATAAAGGAACAGGCCCTTTTACCCGTGCCGGAAATACGCAGGGTAATGCCTGAAGATGTAAATATTTTGTGAAATAAAGCTTAATTTCAGCGCCAGGTGAAGCAGGGGGCGCTGGATTAAAGCAATTTAATGTTAATTCATTTAACGCAGGAGTTAATTTTCCGCTGGGAATGGTTAATTTAAAGTATATAACAGAATAAAAATCTTAATATTTGAATTGCTCAAGTTATTATTCCGTTAAAAAGCAAATATCAGTATATTGATCTGGCAAGAGAGGGGTTCTCTCTTCGGTACAGCGAATAATATCGCTCAAGGCTACCGTCATTAACTCAAGGATTAATTATGTTCAACGTCAGGATCAAAACCGCCATTATTGTGCTTTCCGCTGCCATGTCCGCTTCATCTTTTGCCGATGATACCGCGGTCAAAGCACCGACCGGTACTGACCAGGGTTCAGGTCGTATTCATTTTACCGGCACGGTAATTAATGCGCCCTGTTCCATTGCCGCCGGGGATGAAGATATCAACGTTGATATGGGGCAGATTGCTAATAAGGTGCTGGAAACCGGCAATAAATATTCGCAAAACGTTAACTACGTTATTCACCTGCAGGATTGCAGCCTGAGTGCGCAGACGGCGGGTAACGTACAGTATCCCGCTATGTCTAAGGTGGCGGTCACCTTTACCGGTACGCCGGACGGCAGCAAGACTGACCTGCTGGCAAACACCGGTAGCGCACAGGGTGCGGGTATCCGCCTGATCGATGCCAATGGTTCTCTGCTCAAGGTCGGTGATACCTCAGCTGATATTCCACTGGCCAACGGCAACAACGAGCTTAAGTTTGCTGCGCGGGTGGAAGCCAATAGCCAGCCCGTGTCTACAGGTACCCTCGTATCGCAGGCGACCTACGCCCTGAACTATAAATAGCTTTTTTTAAGGGGAGGGAACTCCCCTTTATTTCACCGTTTTATCCATGCGCCACACCGGGTTTTCAGAGAATTATAAGAAGCGACTTTATTATGTTGTTTGCACCAGGACGAACATCAACAATAGCCAGAATACTGGCAGGGCTTGTTATTTATCTTACCGGATGCCTGGCGACCTTTTCCGCCAGAGCTGTAGAATTTAACCTTAATTTCGTGGATTCCAGCGATCGGAAAAATATAGATTTATCGCGCTTTCAGATAGCTAACTATATTGCACCTGGGGAATACCAGGTAGACGTATTACTGAACGGTCGGACGGTCAGCGATCGCCTGCTGGTTAACTTTATCCCTGAGGGGGAAGACAAAAACAGTCGGGTCTGTTTGCCGCCCGATCTGGTTCAACGTTTTGACCTGACCCCAGAGGCCGCTGCGCGCCTGACCCTCTGGCATCAGGGGCAGTGCTCCTCGCTGGATCAGCAAAAAGAGGTCACTACGCGCTACGATCGTGAGAAGCAAACCCTCAATATAATTATGCCGCAGGCCTGGCTAACCTTTCATGACGAAAACTGGGTGCCACCGTCACAGTGGGATGAAGGGGTGAATGGCGCACTACTCGACTATAACCTTTTCGCCAGCACCTACCAGCCGCACCGCGGCACCAGCTCATCCAGCATCAGTAGCTATGGCACGGCGGGATTCAACCTCGGTCCCTGGCGCGCACGCGCGGACTATCAGTACCAGGCGTCGCGTCCGTCCGACGCGGCATCACGCGGCAAACTGAGCTGGAACCAGACTTACCTTTATCGCGCGCTTCCGGCGTTGGGGGCCAGGCTGACTGCCGGTCAGACTAACTTCAGTTCTGATATTTTTGAATCCTTTCGCTTTGTCGGCGTCACGCTTAACAGCGACACGCGCATGCTGCCGCCCGCACTGCGCGGCTATGCGCCCCAGGTCACGGGCATTGCCAAAACTAACGCGAAGGTTAGCATCAGCCAGAATGGCCGCATCATTTACCAGACCAATGTGTCGCCTGGCCCCTTTGTCATTCAGGACCTTACCGAAGCAGTGCAGGGCGCGCTGGATGTGGAAATTACCGAGGAGGACGGCAGCGTCACGCGCTATCAGGTCACGACCGCCAGCCTGCCGTTCCTCACCCGCAAAGGCCAGGTACGCTTTAAAAGCGCAATGGGTAAACCTGCCAGCGGCAGCAGTAATCACGTGATACAGCCGGGTTTTTTTAGTGGCGAAATGTCATGGGGAGCATTAAATAATCTGTCGCTTTATGGCGGCCTTATCGCCACCACTGGCAGCTATCAGGCGCTGGCAATGGGGATAGGTCAGAATCTGGAGGATTTCGGTGCCGTCTCGGTGGATGCCACACGCTCATCGGCCGTGTTGCCCCAGGCCGGCAAAGAGACCGGCATGAGCTATCGCGTGAACTACTCCAAACGCTTCGAGAGTACCGGTAGCCAGGTCACCTTTGCTGGCTACCGGTATGCAGACCGGACCTTTATGTCACTCGGGCAGTATCTCAACAAGGTGAACGGCAGCGGCTATTCCAGAGATGATAAGCAGACCTATACCCTCAGCGCCAACCAGTATCTGCCCTGGCCCGCGATCACGCTTTTTCTCTCGGCTACGCATAACGTCTACTGGAACGCCAGTTCAGGGAATAACTACAGCCTGTCGGTGAGCAAAATTTTCGATATCGGGTCCCTGAGAGGCGTATCAGCCACCCTGTCAGCCAGCAAGCTGCGCTATCAAACAACGGATGAGAACCAGATGTTTCTCTCACTCAGCCTGCCGATCTCTTCCGGGCAGCAGGTGAGCTACGACGCGCAGCAGGATCGGCGAAATGGTTTCTCGCAAACGGCCTCCTGGTACAACAGCCAGGATCCCAATAACAGCTGGCGCGTCGGCGTCGGCGGCGGCAGTCCCGATCTGCAACAGGGCAGAGGCGTTTTCCGCGCCAACTATCAGCATATGTCGCCCTGGGGCCAGCTGGGTCTGAACGGCAGCGTGAAAGACGATGACTATCGCTCGCTCAATGCTAACTGGTACGGATCGATCACGGCGACCGCCGCCGGGGCCGCCCTGCATCAGAGCAGCGCCGGAAGCGAACCCCGAATGATGATCGCAGCGGGTGTGCCGGGGATCCCGGTCAGCAACGGCGCATCGGTCACTAACCGTTACGGCATCGCCGTGGTCAATGGCTTCTCCAGCTACCAGACCTCTGATATCCGCATCGACATCAACCATCTGCCGGATGACGTGGAGGTTTATAACACGGTGGTGAGTAAGACGCTGACGGAAGGGGCGATCGGGCTGCGCCAGGTTCGGGCAGTCAAAGGGGAGCGCATGCTGGCGGTGATCCGTCGGGCCGACGGCAGTTATCCACCATTGGGCGCAACGGTTATGGATAACAGCTCCGGCCTGGAAGCGGGCCTGGTCGGCGACGGCGGACTGGCCTGGCTTTCCGGGATATCGGGTGAAAAATCCCTGACGGTGCAGTGGGGAGACGGGCAGCAGTGCAGGATCCAGGTCCCCACGCAGCAGAAAGAACCGGGCGCGCAGATCCTGCTGCCCTGTGTAAAAACGCAATAACGCAAAATCAGTTAAGGAAGAAGCGTGAAATATAATCGAACACTCTGTAGTGCCTTTTGCCTGTTAGCCGCCAGCCTCGCTGCCCCCGCTATGGGGGCACTGAATCTGGACCGCACGCGAATTATCTACAATGCCAGTGATAAATCAATCAGCGTCATGGTGGAAAACCAGAGTAAAGAGCTGCCCTATCTGGCCCAGGTCTGGCTGGAAAATGCGCAGGGAGAAAAAATCACTTCACCGCTGGTGGCACTGCCGCCGATGCAGCGGATCGATGCCGGGCAGAAGAGCCAGATTCGCGTGCTACAGCTACCGGCCACCGCTGCACTGCCCACCGACCGCGAGTCGCTGTTTTACTTTAACGTGCGTGAAGTCCCGCCCAAAAGCGGCTTAGCCAATGTTATGCAGGTGGCCATCCAGAGCCGGGTAAAGCTGTTTTATCGGCCCACTCAATTGCTAAAGCAGGTTCGTGACCACTGGCAGGATCAGTTGCAGGTAAGCCGCGTGGATAACGGGCTGAAGCTGGTCAACCCCACGCCGTTTTATATTACGCTGGGCTACCTCGGCAAAGACAACAAGGGCAACGTGCCGGGCTTTGACAGCCTGATGCTGGCACCCTTCACCACGAAAACATTAACGGGCAGCGGCTATGTCAGTCACCAGTACAGCATTGGTTATATGGATGACTACGGTGGATTACAGGTTAACCGGTATCGCTGCGACACCACTCTCTGCCAGCGGGTAACGAAAACTCAGGACTCGCAGAAATGATGGATCTTCATCTGCACAATTTGATTACTCAGGAGGGGTGGGATGCACATGTCAGAGATTGTTAAACGCGTAGCGCACCAGCTGGCCCTGCTTTTGGGGCTTCTGCTGGTGTCATATCAGGCACTGGCGCTGGACTGCGTAGAAAAAGGCACCGGCATTGTCAACAAACCCGCTATTCCGGTTGGAAAACTGGCTATTCCGGCTAACGTGCCGCCCGGGACGAAAATCTGGGAGTCAAACGACATCAGCGTGACGGCGTACTGCGATAACGTGCTGGGTTCCATTACCGATATTGTCCATTTCTATTTTAATCCGAAATCCGAGTCTATCGGTCAGGGGCTGCTGCTGGGCGTAAGCTACAACGGCCAGGATCTGGAGCAAAACGAGCAGCGCCTCAGCACCAACAGTTCGCCGATCGTCAAAGGGCAAAACGTCACGGTAAACGTTACCTTTCGTTTGTATATCAAGGTCACCGGTAATCCGCCGTCTGGCGGATACTATCAGGGTGCCGATCAGTTTACGGTTTTCCAGCTCGATGGCAGCCGGGGGATCAATAAAATGCCCGGCGCGAAGAACCTTAAATACAATCTCTCCGGGCTTCAGGGGATCCGCTTTCTGGCCTGCGGTTCGGATCTGAAGGTTTATCCGGAGTCACAGATCGTCGACTTTGGTATGCTGCAAAGCACGCAGCTCTCCCGGTCTGCCGGCGTATCGCTGCCCTTTGCGATTAAGGCCGTGAAGCAGGGGTGCATGGATAATTTTTCCCTCCAGGCTGAATTTTCCACCGCCAGCCCGCTGTGGGACAGCAAAGCCATTAATTTAGCAAATGGCACTAAGCTGGTGCTTTATAACGATAAAAATGAGGCCATTACCTTCAATCGCTATGACGATTTTGCCAGTCTCAATAATGTAAATGAGATAACTAAGCAGTTCACCGCTACGATCAGCGCCATACCCGGTCAGGCGATTAAACTGGGACAATTTGATGCGTCAGTGATCGTTAAAATCAACTATTACTGAACCGGCAGGGAAAACACATGCTCAGCAAGCAAAAAATGCGCGCGCGTGCGCTGGAAGAGCCGCAGGACGAGGGGGCAGATCGCTATAGCGCCGGGGAAACTCAGATCCTGGCATTACTCATCTCGCTGCGCGAGGAAGCGGGGATAAGTAAAACCGAGCTTGCCAGACGTCTGGGCATCACCCCGCCTGCCATTAACCGGCTTGAAAAACGCCCGGCGCAGGCCAGTTTCAGCACCCTGGCTCGCTACGCGGAGGCCTGCGGATTTCGTCTTTACCTTCATTACATATAGGTCAGCGCAGGGGGCTGAACACACAGAGGGCTACCGGCGACTGAGTTGTCTCTATCAGCATAGTATTGTCATCATACTTTCTCAGCAGCAGGGTATCGGTATGACCGGTTATAAAAAAGCTGTTTAGCAGGAGCAGCTTTGCCGTTTTAGCATCAACATTGTCGACGGCATCACTATTGATACGGCTGCTGGTGAGAGAGTATACCGCAGAGTCTTTACTCTCATGCACATAGTCATAGTAAACATTTCTGAGGATAATATCCCTTTTGATCAGGCTATTATTCTTATCGCGTAAATAGCTCACGCCGCTCAGTGAAATAAGGATTTTATTGTTATTCAGGAACCTGAATGATAGCGAACTGACCATTTTTGCCTGCAGGTTATCATACCTGGCTTCGACAATCATATTTCCTCTACAGGAAATATTGATCGGGAATTCTTCCTGAATACCACGGGCTTTATTAAGGTAAATCACACATGCTATTGCAGAAAAATTAAGTATCAAAAGTGCTGAAATAATAAGTAACCTGGAAGAAGGTCGTTTCTTATGGCTGAACATTTATAGTCCTGTCATTGTAATAATAACTCAGGCAAAGCGTTATCTTCTGGTGAGCGTCTATATTACACTGTGCCATAAATTCTCGCGCCGAGCCGGTGTTTATCATTGAGGTCATTTTCTCGCTCTGAAATAATAAAACATTACCGGGATGACAAACGATTTCTTTATTTTTAATAAATTCGGCAGCACGCTCAATAAAATCACCCCGATGGCCGGGCAGGAGTGGCGCGGTGCTATAAAGGGTACAGCCGTTGAGTGTTGCCACCCTGAGCACGGCCTTGGGATCGTTTTTTCCTCCCCACAGACTCATGCCCCATACCAGCAACAGAGTAAAAATTAAGATGTTGATTAAATAATATATTCTGTAAGTATCCTTACCAGCACCTTTGGTGCTGTAAAGTGCGGACTGCGTTAAGCGCTTGCGCTCATTATCTCCTGGCATCGCCGAAAGTTCAGCATCCTGCTCCGCAGGTGTAAACCGTATCTCGTCAGGATTATCTGCGGGCTTATCCTCCACCACGGCGCTATTGCAGACGTGATAGTCAGCGACAGGATGGTCGGCAGCGTGATGCTCAGCATGCTGACTATCAGCAACATCAGGGGGGGCACCATGCTGCTTCGCAGGATGACGTTCCGCCTGCGGAGGTCTGGCGGCATCACCTTCACCTTTAGCCACCAGCGTGACTGCTGCGGGCGGGCGGGACGGGATGGCAGGATCATCTGTCGCGCTCCGCTCCGCTACAGGTGGAACAGGCGTCGCATCTGCATCGCGACCCTCTGAGTCAAAGAGATCTGTATTTGTGCTAATAGTCTGACTTAAGGCGGAAGAAAATTCGCCAGAATTATTTTGTGTCACAGGCGGCTGCTGGCAGATAATTATTGTCCCTTTATGGATGATAAAGCCCACTCTGGGTACGGTAACAATAAATTCATCCTGATAGCCTAAGGTGACCATCACTTTTCTCAGCTTACTTACGCAGTGGTTCAGGTTGTTATTGCTGGCGTTCAGGCCGTAATCATCCCACACCTTTTTAAAAAAAGTTTCACGCAGAACGACTGTACCTGAATGGTCGATCAACAATTGTAAAACCCGACGTGCCGGGTTAGAAATTGCCACCCGACTTTCCGGGTTGTTTATCAGCGAAAGAGAATTATCCTCTGGATTAAAGATTATTTTATTGTTGATAAAATAAGCCATGCGTTCCCCTTTTACTGGTAATCCCTGTTGTGAAATTGTATAGCTGGCCCATTAGCAGATTGATAAGAATTGCTAAGGGTAAATTATTAAGACGTTTACGTTATAAGGATTAATTCATGGGGAGTATAAACCTTTCCGTTACGAAATAGAATTTAATCGACCAGCCAGCGCAACCGCGGTAACGATAAACCGCATTTATTCGCCAGCATTTCTACATAACCGGTCGTGCATTGAGTGAGGGGCATATCGAGACTCTGCAAGAGAATGCGGCTGTTTGACGGAACCCGTCCGTGACGTTTTATTTTGTGCACACCAGCCTGACATTTTGTGCGCAAAACCGCCGATTTTCTGGCGCTTATAACCGGCGCGATCTGGCTTTTTTCCTGTTCTGACGGTACTGTAGCGGCATCAAAATTCACACCATGCTGCAGCCGCCACTATAGGTTTCGCTTGAAATATCTTGTCTCGTTCAGAACCACGTTAAAGATCTCCCGCTATCTGTTTCGGGCGCTGGCGCTTATGCTCTGGACCCTGGGAGCGTTGCTGACCACTTTTTACATCATTAACGTCCTGCACGAGAAAGAGTCCCAGGTTCGCCAGGAGTTCAATGCTAACGTTGAGCAGGCGCAGTGGTATGTCCGCCATTCGGCAGACGTCACGCGTGAGCTTAAATTTATCGCCGAGAATCGGCTAAACGCCTCGGCCAACGGCCTTGATGTGCTCAACGGGGTGTTTCCGGGCAAAACCACGCTACCGCAGTTCTTTCCGCTCTATTCTGACTCTGACTGTAGCGGTATGAGCAATACCTGGCGCAGCTCGCTGGAATCCCTGAGCTACTTCCTGCACTACTGGAAAGAGAATTTCTCCTCCGCTTACGAGCTAAACCGCGTCTTCTTTATTGGCGGAGAAAGCTTGTGTCTGGCGGATTTCGGCGTCGGTAATGTCTCGGCCGACCGCGATCGCGCGTTGAAAACCCTGCATGAGCGCATCCTGAAATACCGCAACGGCAATGATGAGGAGCGCAAAAGCAGCCTGTTCTGGATAGCGCCGTCCAGCCAGCCTGGCGTGGGTTATTATTATATGGTTACGCCCGTTTACGTCGCCAATAAAATGGCTGCGCTGCTGGGCATTGAGCAAACGATTCGCGTCGAGGATTTTGTGACACCGGGTAGTTTCCCGGTCAGCGCCACGCTCCTCGATCAGAGCAACCAGCGCGTGATGTCCTCCTCACCCTCCGCGCACCGGATTTCTCTGGATGACTTACCGGATGACAGCAGCTGGTTTGGCTATATCAACGGTTATAAACAGCTGGTAATGAAGAAGCAGCTGACGCCTTCCTCGCTGACCGTGGTCTATTCGGTGCAGACCAACGAGATGGTCGAAAAGCTGAAAATTCTGATTATCAATGCCATCCTGCTGAATGTGATCGGGGCCATACTCCTGTTTACCCTGGCCTGGCTGTTTGAACGCCGGATGTTTCTGCCAGCCGAAGATAACGCACACCGCCTGGAAGAGCACGAGCAGTTCAACCGTAAGATTGTTGCCTCCGCGCCGGTTGGCATCTGTATTCTGCGCACCAGCGATGGCACTAATATCCTCAGCAATGAGCTGGCCCACAATTATTTGAGCATGCTGACGCAGGAAGATCGCCAGCGGCTGATTGAAATAATCTGCGGCCAGCAGGTCAATTTTGTGGATGTGCTGACCGGCAGTAATACCAACCTGCAAATCAGCTTCGTCCACTCTCGCTATCGCAATGAAAACGTGGCGATATGCGTGCTGGTTGACGTCAGCGCGCGCGTGAAGATGGAAGAGTCGCTGCAGGAGATGGCGCAGGCGGCCGAGCAGGCCAGCCAGTCGAAATCAATGTTCCTGGCGACCGTTAGCCATGAGCTGCGCACGCCGCTCTATGGCATTATCGGCAACCTCGACCTGCTGCAAACCCGCAGCCTGCCGCAGGGGGTAGAGTCGCTGGTGACCGCGATGAACAACTCCTCCAGCCTGCTGCTGAAAATCATCAGCGATATTCTCGACTTCTCGAAAATTGAGTCCGAGCAGCTGCGCATTGAGCCGCGCGAATTCTCACCCCGTGAGGTGATAACCCATATCGCCTCTAACTACCTGGCGATGGTGGTCAAAAAGCGCCTGACGCTGTGGGTCTTTATCGACAGCGACGTGCCGGTATCGCTGGATGGCGACCCGCTCCGCCTGCAGCAGGTCATCTCTAATCTGCTTAATAACGCCATCAAATTCACCCATACCGGCGGCATAGTGCTTCACGCCTATGTCAAAGACGGCTATCTGGCATTTCGGGTCCGTGACACCGGTGTGGGGATCCCGGCGAAAGAGATCACCCGCCTGTTCGATCCGTTTTTCCAGGTAGGAAGCGGCGTCCAGCGCCATTTCCAGGGGACCGGTCTGGGGCTGGCCATCTGCGAAAAGCTGATCAATATGATGGACGGCGATATTGAAGTCGATTCCGAACCCGGCATGGGTAGCCAGTTTGTCATACGCATCCCGCTGTATAAAAGTCAGGTGATGACGCCCGTCTACAATGAGGGGCTGCTGGGCAAGCGCTGCTGGCTTGAAGTTCGCAACGAGGCGCTGGCGGTCTTTTTAGAGAAGCTGCTGCGCGAGCACGGGCTTGACGTTCAGCGTCTGGAGGAGGGGAGCTGCGGCAGCGATGATGTGGTGGTCACTGACTACGACTTCCAGACGCAGACCGGCGCGCGCGGCATCATCCGCTTCGACGGCAGCCATAACGATGGTCCCCAGGAGCTTTCCGCTGGCCGCTGGGTCTATGGCACCACCACGCCTCATGAACTGCCGGTGCTGCTGGGGCGCATCTATCGCGTCGAAGTGGCGCTGCCGGATGCGCAAACCTCCCTGCCGGAGGCTAACGAGTCGGACATTGGTAACGAAGATATCCTGATTCTGGTGGTAGACGATCACCCCATTAACCGGATGCTGCTCTCCGATCAGCTGGGATCGCTGGGGTACCGGGTGAAAACGGCGCAGGATGGCGTCGATGCTCTGAACGTGCTGAGCCGCAACGAGATAGATATCGTACTGACCGATGTGAATATGCCGAACATGGACGGTTACCGTCTGACGCAGCGCCTGCGTCAGCTGGGGCTGACCTTCCCGGTCGTGGGCGTCACGGCGAATGCCCTGGCGGAGGAGAAGCAGCGCTGTATGGAAGCGGGGATGGATAACTGTCTCTCCAAGCCGGTCACCCTTGATACGCTACAAAAGACGCTGGCCTTTTATGCCGAGCGGGTCAGAAAAAGCCGGGAAGGCTGACGAAGGCAAAAAAAGGGTGGAGCTAAGCTCCACCCTTTATCGTTATGCCGAAGGGTTATCAGTCTTTCTCAATCGGCATGGTGCTGACGGAGGAGAGATAGTTCAGCAGCGCGATATCGTTCTCGACGCCGAGCTTCATCATCGCCGATTTCTTCTGGCTGCTGATGGTTTTGATGCTGCGGTTCAGCTTCTTGGCGATTTCAGTCACCAGGAAACCCTCGGCAAACAGGCGTAACACTTCGCTCTCTTTTGGAGAGAGACGCTTGTCGCCGTAGCCGCCCGCGCTGATTTTCTCCAGCAGTTTTGCCACGCTGTCCGGCGTATATTTTTTGCCTTTCTGTAGGGCGGCCAGCGCCTTAGGCAGATCGGTGGGGGCACCCTGTTTCAGGACAATGCCTTCGATATCCAGATCGAGCACTGCACTGAGGATCGCCGGGTTATTGTTCATGGTAAGAACGATAATCGACAGGTCCGGATAGTGACGCTTGATATACTTGATAAGCGTAATGCCGTCGCCATACTTCTCGCCTGGCATCGACAGATCGGTAATCAACACGTTAGCGTCAAGCTTGGAAAGATTATTGATCAGGGCCGTGGAGTCTTCGAACTCGCCGACTACGTTTACCCATTCAATTTGTTCGAGTGATTTACGAATACCGAACAGGACAATTGGGTGGTCATCGGCAATAATTACGTTCAGGTTGTTCATTTTATTGGTTACCTTGCTGCAGCAGATGGTTGACGTAAAGGTCAATCTCACTGGTGGTATTTTTAATGTTTGAATCGTCACACTCTTTAATGTGCAGTTCTAACGTTTCACAAAGCTCCTTGCCCGGTGTTAAATTGAGCATGGCAAACACGCCCTTGAGGCGATGCGCAGTCTGAGCAAGTGAACTCAAGTTCCTTTCCGCTGCCTCATTATACAATCTCTTGACATCATCTGGTACTGTATCAACAAAGAGCTGGAAATATCCTGGAGCAAAAAGCTGCACATCCTCCTGCCGATCGCTCTGGTCGGGGTCAGTATCGTCCTGGGCCAGCTGAAGTTCAATAAGCTGAAGCAGCGCATCCTGCATCGCGCTGCTGATATTGAAGTTCACCCTGAACTTGTCTTTCGACAGTGCACTGTAGCCCACTTCATCATCCGTGAGTAATAGCGACCACGGCGTCAGGCGCGCCGGGTCGTCGGTCACCAGCACATCATGATCCTGACCGGAAAAACGTTCGTCAGGCGTGATGCAGCTGGCGCCCCAGTTTTCTAACTGATGGACGACAATTTTTCGGATATCGTCCACGGTAATATCAATAAGCGCGGTCACGCCCTCCAGCAGCTTCTCCTCCTGCGCCTGCAAATTCTCCTGTGGCGCGTGGACCTGAATACTGTATCGCGTGCCGATATCAGGACGCGCGACAATCTCCAGGTGTCCCCCCAGCTGCTTGCAGAGCTGCTTGCAAAGGAAGAAGGCCAGCCCGGATGCCTGACCGAAGCGATCCTGCGTGGTTTCGCCAAGGAAAGGGAAGTCGGTATTGCCCATCTCATCCACGGTCAGACCCGATCCGGTATCGACCATTTCAATCGACAGGCGATCAGGGCGATCGGCCGGGGAGGTCACTTCAATGCTGATGCGTCCCCAGGTGGTACTGGTGATGGCGTAATGTAGCAGGGTTGAGAGGATTTTATACAGCGCCCGGCGGTCGCCAAAGCGATTCTCATCAAGATTCAGACGATTACCTACTACCAGCGCCAGCCCCTTACGCCGCAGGGAGGGGAGGGCTTCTGACACCAGCTCATCGAGCAGGCTTTGCAGATTAAAGGCGCCCGCGTCCGGTGCCCAGTCGAGCGTTTCCAGACGATTAAGCAGCACGATATCATCCACCAGCCTGCTCAGGGCCTGCGCCGACTCGAGCGCATCGCTTAGCTCATCGCTGGCACCCGTTGCCTGTAAACGCGTAATGACGTCCGCCAGCGGACGGTTCAGCGCGTGGCCGAGATTTTGCAGTAGCTGCTGGCGGGTCTGATGATTCTTATCCAGTACCTGCTGGGCTTTTTGCAGCTTTTTATTGACCAGCAGTTCGCGATCCTGATCTCGCATCATAAACAGCTGGGTATTGGGTGAAAGCTGGCTGCGGGCATGGCGGATCTCATAGACCTCATTGTTGACGGTCGCCTGCAACACGCCCTGATGCTGATCGGACATATTGATGATTTTTTGCAGGTTCAGATGCGGCAGCAGATGCTCAGCAATTTTATTGCTGATGATGGTGCGGTTATTGGCAAAATCGTAGACCAGCAGCCCCACTGGCAGGCTCCCGACAATCTCCTCGTTCAGCACCCGCAGCGAGTCCAGTTCGGCGCTCTGATTCTCACTCGGGCGCAGCGACTGCTTACGCAGCATAAACAGGCCGATAAACGACAAAATCAGCATGGCAAAGCTGGCCAGCAGCGGCCACATCAGGTTGTGCAGCGTATCCACCAGCAGGCCGGTAAGGGGCACCCGATAAACTAACTCCAGCGGCGTACTGGGGAGCGAGGCGGAGATTTCCACATTGGGGTTAGCCAGGGTTATCCGGGTACTCTGCGTCACGTCCCCGGCATCGCTAATTTCACTGCTTCCCGCCGCATCCTGCTTAAGCTGAAAGTTCTCCAGCGGCATATTCATCGGCACCAGGTCGTTAATCGGCAGATCGAAGGCCACCACGGTTGCCAGATGGCCCGGCTGGTTGAAGGTGGTTCGCACCGTAAAGTAGTGATCGTTCTGCCAGGCCAGACGACGCAGGGAGGAGAAGCTTTCCCGCTCATCCAGCGCATTAGCCTGCTGGAGCATCTCCGCGCGCCGCGCATCGACAATATTGCTGATGGCGCTCTCTTTGTAGCGCGTTGCCATATCTTTAAGCGGCAGGGTAGAGATAAGGATCAGGCTGTTGTCCTGACCGTTAAGAAAGTACATCGACCAGGTGCTGTTTTCGGCGCCCCACAGGGTATCGAGATAGTTAGACATACGCTGCGTCATATCCAGCGTGCTGCTGTCGTGCGAGCCAAAGATTAACGCCTCGGTTTTACGCCGCGTTTTTTCAAGATAGTAGACGTCCGGGCGCAGCCGCGTCTCCTGCAGGCTGTTAGGCGGTGTTCCCGCCGCGCTGGCCGCCAGGTTCTCATAAATCTGCCAGGTGGCGAAGCGATAGGTATCTACGCGCTTTTGCATCGCGTGGGCGATATCCGTCATGGCATAGCGTTTATCCGTAAGCCAGCAGCTCACCGCGCTATGGATCATAAACCCGATGCCCAGCAGCAGGACCAGTATAAACACCACGAAGAAGCGCGTGACGTTACCTGAAGTTAGGGGAAATTTGTATGGCAGCATAGCGTAGCGTGAGATCTCAGTTAACGTGTTATCAGCCGGGCGCTGGCGGCGACGATGAGCAGCAGAACGGCAATCACACTAAAAGCCGCTGCCAGACCATATCCTTGCGAAATAAACCCTATCAGCGCCGGACCTGCCAGAATACCCGCATAACCAATAGTTGTCATTGACGAAATCGCCAGGTTAACCGGCATGACGCGTTGATTTCCTGCGGCACTGAACATAATCGGTACGGCGTTTGATGCGCCTAATCCCACCAGCACGAAACCGACGAGCGTCATGGTCGCACTGGGGATGAACACCGCCAGCAGCAAACCGCCTGCCGCGCACAGCGTGCCACAGCACAGCGTCGCCGTACGCCCGCAGAGACGAACGATACGGTCTCCCGTTAGCCTGCCCAGCGTCATGGCAACCGAGAACAGCGCGTAGCCCAGGCCGGCATGAGAATGCGGCAGGCCGCGCAGCTGGGTCAGAAACAGCGCGCCCCAGTCGAGAATCGACCCTTCGGTCAGAAACAGAATAAAGCAAAGTATCCCCAGAAACAGCACCCAGCCCTGGGGGAGCACGAACAGCGGCGCGCCCTGCTGATGAAGGCGCTGGCTGAGCAGGTGACGCTGGCACAGGGCGAAGAGAGCGATAAGCACGACGGCAATCAGGGCGACGGCCTGAACCGGCGAAAGCCCCAGCGCCAGGGCGGCGCTCACGCTACCGGCGCCCACTATGCCCCCCACGCTGAAAAAGCCGTGAAAGCCGGACATCATGGCGCGGCCGGAGGCTTTTTCCACTTCAACGGCCTGGATATTCATTGCCACATCAACCAGCCCGATAGCGGCGCCAAAAATCATTAGCGACAGCGAGAGCAGCAGCGGGGTGTCCAGCGTTGCCAGCAGCGGCAGCGCCAGCAATATAAACGCGCTGCCCAGCGCGATGATGCTGCGGCAGCCAAAACGGCCCACCAGCATGCCGGTCAGGGGCATCGCGATAAGCGAACCCAGCCCCAAAAACAGCAGAAGCGTCCCCAGGGCGCCGTCCGTGAGCTGCGCGCGATCTTTGGCATAAGGCACCAGCGGTGCCCAGGCGGCCATGCCCATACCTGCAATAAAAAATACGGTACGCGTCGCCTGCCGGGTGGCACCCGCGCTGGCGCTGGCCTGTCGGACATCCCTGATGGTCATTGTTGTTTATCCGCCTGTTGCGAAGAGCGCTACTTTTTATCACATCCCGCCTTGTGAATGAAGAAAAGGCGACGGGGCAGCACGAGTATCGCCCGGGGTGGCTAAATAGTGCGCATTTGCCTTAGGGCCAGCCTGTGCCGTCTGTCACAATACCTTATAAATTATTTCGTGGATCGACGCGTCTCCCTCCCCGGTGGGCAGGAAAAAAAGCCTAACAGCGCCGCCAATTTATTCATTTAAGCGAAATTTTTCCTTAAGACAAATCAGATGATTACCGTAAATTTATGGAAATAATGAGCGCATTTAGTTCCGGAATAAAATCGCAGGCTATGCTTTTTAATTAGTTTTTCTTATTATTTCGATAGATTTTTATCACGTTAGCTGGGCATATTCTTTCTTACTATCTGAAATGAAAAATTATAAATAGTAAGACTGGCTGTCCAATTTTACCGCGTTTTGCTGTTAATGATCTGCCAAAGATCGCTTGTATCCCAGGTGAAGACCGGTCTGATTTTCAGACTGGTGAAACTTTATGTTGCGATTAATGTGAAGATTTTCTTCATGTTTTTATTCGTAAACTTTAAAACTACATCTGGTGTATATGAGGTCTTATGGCTCTAATTAATGATGGCAGCGCTGAAATTCTTTCTCGCGACGACGGTAAACTCCTTTCACAAGCCACTGCGGGAACCTCGCATACCGTTCCGCTGAATCAACCGAGCGTGGTGAAGATTCACGGCACCCGAGCCATGGTTAACCAGTTTGACCGTCAGGGTAATGACCTGGTACTGCATATGCACGACGGTAGCGTGGTGCGCTATCAAAAATTCTTCCTGGATGACGTCGACGGTGACCACAGCGAGCTGGTCTTCGACGATGGGGTTAATCCCGCTGAGCATGCGCTATTTCCAGTCACCAGCGAGCTGGGCGATCTCCAGACGGCGGTAGCGATGACGCCGCAGTACGAATCGCTGGGCGCGATTGATACTCTGTTGCTGGCTGACACGGGGGCAACCAGCGGCGTAATGACCGCCGCCGGTTTCGGCGCACTGGGCCTGGCGGGGCTGGGTATCGGCGCGTTGGCCAGCGGCGGTGGCGGCGGCGGCGGCGGCGGCGGAAGCAACAGCGGCACCACACCGGGTGGAACGGATGGCACCACCCCTGGCGGCGGAACGACGACGCCAGGCGGTGGCACCACCCCGATCGCGCCCACCCTGACGATTGACCCTTTTACCGGCGATGCAATTCTCAGCCCGAGCGAAAAAACCAGCGTTCAGACCGTGACGGGCAGTACCACTAATGCCGAAGCCGGTAGCCTTGTCACCCTGGTGCTCAATGGTAAAACCTACACCGCCAGCGTGGATGCTGAAGGGCACTGGAGTATCTCACTGCCGACAGCGGACTTAGCTGCGCTGCCGGATGGCGCAAATACCCTTAGCGCCAGCGTCACCAATAACGAAGGTAACAGCGCCAGCGCCAGTGAAAATATCACCGTTGAATCCAGCGCGACCGTACCCGCCGCGCCCGGAATTACTATCGCCACCTTCGCCGGAGACGATGTGCTGGACGGCGCCGAAAAGGAGATGTCACAAACGCTTTCAGGCACCACGACCAACGTTCAGCAGGGACAAACAGTCACGGTCACCCTTGGCGGGCAGACCTACACCACAACCGTGGGCGCGGACGGCAGCTGGAGCCTCTCCGTGCCTTCCGCCGCCCTTGAGGCATTAGCCGATGGCTCTGAAACTATTGGTGCCAGCGTCACTAACGCCGCAGGCGTGACGGCGAGTGCCAGCCACGACTTTACCGTTCTCTCATCCTCCCTGGCCAGCGTCAGCATTGATATGGTGAGCGAGGATGGCTACCTCAGCGCCGAGGAGGCGCAGGCGCCTCTGGTTGTGACTGGTACGTCAACCGGGCTGGCGGCGGGCACGGTGATAAATGTCACCGTCGATCCCCAGCCAGCGAATACGTTTCTGAGGATCCTGTTGGTCGCGAACCCGGTGGATTCCCGGACCTATAGTGCCACCATTAACGCTGACGGAACCTGGAGCGTTACCCTTCCTCCCGAGCACCTGCAGCAGTTTTCAGTCGGTACACACCTGTTTAATGCCTCCGCCATGGCGGCAGACGGGACAATGGTACAAAACAGCACCCCCGCCACGCTGGATGTCAGAAACGTCATGCCGGATGCCACTCCGGAACAGCCCTTCGGCGATGACGTGCTGAACGCCAGCGAGGCGAGTGCCGGACAGACGATCACGGGCAACACCGGCGTAGCCGCGTCCGGCCAGACGGTCACCCTGACCCTGGGGGGCGTGAGCTATACCGGTACGGTCAACAGCGACGGCAGCTGGACCCTTTCGCTGCCCGCCGACGCTCTGCAAAATCTGCCGCAGGGCAGGAATGAATTTACCGTGCTGGTCACGGATCCGGCGGGCAACAGCGCCACCACAATCACCCCCTTTGACGTGATGACCGTGCCGCCGGTGCTCAGCGTCACGCTACCCGACGGCCCGCTGAATCAGAGTGAGGTGACGCAGCCGCTGACCATCAGCGGCTCCAGCCCGGGCAGTGACGCCGTGACCGTCACGCTGAACGGATTGACCTATACCTCCATTGTCAATGCGGACGGCAGCTTCAGCGTCAATATACCCGCCTCCGACCTGCAACAGATCGCCGACGGGGATGCGACAATCGGTATTACGGCAACTGACCTGGCAGGTAACGCCACCGCGCAAACCGGCACGATTTCGATTGATACCCTCCCGCCGACCGTCTCCGTCGATACCCTCTCCGGCGATGGTTACGTCAACGCCGGAGAGTTAGCCCTGCCGCTGCAAATCAGCGGCGTCACCGAGCCGGGAAGCCAGGTGCTGGTGCGGCTTGACGGTCTTGATTTGACCGCAACCGTTAATGCACAGACCGGTGCCTGGTCCGTCACGCTGAGTGATACGGACAAGGCCGCGATTGCCGATGGCACCTATACCGTCACGGTGATCGCCACCGATCCGGCCGGCAACAGCAGTACAACTTACACCGACGTCACCTTTGCTACCCAGTTCGGCAATCTGCCTGCGCTGACCCTCAACCCGCTGACCAGCGACGGTGTGCTGGATGGCGCGGAGGTGGCGGTTAATCAGGAGCTGACCGGGACGGCCAGCCACGTTCAGGCTGGACAGCAGATTACGCTGGTGCTGGCCGGCGGCGATACCTTTACCGGCACGGTACAGGCTGGGGGCGGGTGGAGTATCACCCTGCCGTCCACGGTGCTGAGCGCCCTGGCGGAAGGAACCCAAAGCTTCACCGTCAGCGTCAGCGACGTGGCGGGTAACGGCACGACCGCCAGCGGGAGTTTTGTCGTGGCGACGGACAGCAGCGTCGCCACGCTGGCGTTCGCGCCGGTCAGCGGTGACAACGCGCTGAATGCGACCGAAGCGCAATCCGATCTGGTGGTCAGCGGCAGCAGCACTGGCCTGGCGGAGGGAACCGCCCTGACGGTGACCTTCAACGGCGTGGATTATGCCACGACGGTTGCCGCCGGTGGCGGCTGGAGTGCGACGCTTCCCGCCTCCGCGCTGGATAGCCTGGCGAACGGCACCTACACGCTGGTGGTCACGGGAGTGGATGCGACCAATAACCCGGTGACCAGCGAAAGCGATCTGCTGGTTCGCACGCAAATCAGCAATAATATCGAGATCGTTGCCCCCTTTGGCGACGGCATTCTGAACGCCAGCGAGGCGGCCGTGCCGCAGACCCTCACCGGTAACTCCGGGGTGGCCTGGCCGGACCAGGCGGTGAGCGTGACGATAGGCGGCATCAGCTATCCTGCCACTGTTAACGCGAGCACCGGCGCCTGGAGCCTGACGCTGACGCCGGACGTGTTGCAGGCGCTGGCGGAGGGCAGCCAGGAGATTACCGTCACGGTAACGGACTCGCTGGGCAACAGTCTCTCGTCCGTCACGCCGCTGACCGTGGACACTACGCCGCCTGTGCTGGCCATCACCGCCGTGGGCGACAATAGCGTTATCAACGGTGAAACCCATAACCTGCCGCTAACCGTGAGCGGCACGGCGGAGGCGGGCAGTACCCTGGTTGTTGAGCTGGACGGCGTAAGCTACCGCACGGTGGCGGATGGCAACGGGCAGTGGAGCGTGGATATCGCCGCCTCAACCCTGCAAACGCTGCCGGACGGTAAGTATGATATCAGCGTTACCGCGACGGACGCGGGCGGCAATATTGCCACCGCCCTGGCCCCCATCGCCGTCGATACCGTCCCGCCGGCGGTAACGCTGGCGGTCATATCCGGTGATGGCTACCTTAATGCGGCCGAGCATGCCGACGATCTGCTGCTGAACGGTACGGCAGAGGTCGGTTCCACCGTGGTGGTAAGCCTGAACGGCGTCAGCTATGAGGCCACCACTGACGGCAGCGGCAACTGGACCCTGACCGTCCCGGCTGCCGCCGTCAGCGTGCTGGCCGATGGTCGCTACGACATCACCGCGCAGGCTACCGACGCGGCCGGTAACGTTGCCACCGCCACGCAGCCGCTGGCGGTCGTGGCCGAGGCTGCTGACCTGCCGACCATCAGCGTATCTGCATTTACCGGCGATAACGTGCTGGACGGTGCGGAACAGGGGCTGTCACAGCCGATGACCGGTGCCACCACCCATGTACAGGAGGGGCAGCAGGTCAGGGTAACCATGAACGGCGACCAGTATACCGGCACCGTGCAGGCCGACGGCAGCTGGAGCGTGCTGATCCCGGCCAGCGCCTTTGTTCAGCTGGCAAACGGTGCGCAAAACTATACCGTCGACGTAACCGACATCGCCGGTAATCCGGCGAGCACCAGCGGCAGCTACAGCGTGGATAACACCTTCAGCGCCGTGGCGATTGGGGTGATCAGCGACGATAACATGCTGAACGCCGTTCAGGCGCAGAGCGATCTGGTCATTAGCGGCAGCAGCCGCTTTGTCTCGACGGGCGCACGGATCCTGGTGCGCTTTAACAGCGTTAACTATACCACCCTGACCGAGAGCGATGGCAGCTGGAGCGTCACCGTACCTGCGAGCGCACTGACGGGCCTGCCTAATGGCAACCTGACGGTCACGGCGACCACCACCGACATCAACGGCAATGAAATCACTACCACCCATAACCTGAACTCCAGCGTTAATCCTGACTTTACCCTCACCCTTGATACACCATTTGCTGACGGATCGCTTAATGCCGCAGAGGCGGGTATCGATCAAACGCTGACCGGCACCACCGGCGTAACGGGCATTGGGCAGGCGGTAAGCCTGGTGGTCGGCGGCATCACCTATAACGGCACCGTCGATGCTAACGGTAACTGGTCCGTCTCGCTGCCTGGGGTGGCACTGCAAACGCTACCGGAGGGCAGCACGGCCCTGAGCGTGACCGCGACCGATTCCGCAGGCAACACCACCACGCTAACCAGCAGCTTTATCGTGGATACCATCCCACCACTGCTGACAGTAGCGGCCATCTCTGAAGATTATCAGCTCAACCTCGCTGAACAGGGCCAGCCGCTCGCCATCAGCGGCACTGGCGAGCAGGGGGACACCATCAGCCTGACGCTGAACGGTGAGACCCTGACCGGAACGGTCTCCGCCACCGGCAGCTGGGATATTACCGTTTCACCTGCCGCGCTGCTGGCGCTGGCCGACGGCAGCTATGACGTAGTCGTGACCTCAACCGACGCGGCGGGTAACGCCACCACGCTGATCCGTACCCTGGTAGTCGATTTGACGCCGCCGGTGGTCACGATTAATGCCGCCTCGGAAGATGGCTATCTGAATGCGGCAGAAGGCACGCAGCCGCTGGTGGTCAACGGCACGGGCGAAGCGGGTAACACCATCAGCGTTGAGCTGAACAATGTGGCGTATTCCGCAGTGGTTGCCCCTAACGGGCAGTGGGCGCTGACCATTCCTGGTGAGGTGGTGAACGCGCTGAACGACGGCAGCTATACGCTGAACGTCACCGCCAGCGATGCGGCAGGCAATACCACCCTGACCAGCACGCCGCTGGTGGTCGATAAGTCTGCGCCATCCATCTTCATCTCTGACGTCACCGCAAATAACGTCATTGACAGTGCCGAGCAGCAGGTTGATCAGATCCTGACCGGTACCGCAACTAACGTCGAGGCGGGACAAACCCTGACCCTGACCCTTAACGGGCAGGATTACACCACCACTATTGAAACCGGCGGCGGCTGGCAGGTTACCCTCCCGGCGGCAGCGCTGGCGTTGCTGGCTAACGGTCAGCAAACCCTTAGCGCCACGGTGACCGATCTGGCTGGCAATACCGGTCTGAGCGAGAAAACCTTTAGCGTCGATAACACACTCAGCAGCATCGCCTTTGAGCCGCTGAGTGGCGATGGCTACCTCAACGCCGTTGAGGCAGAGTCCGCGCTGACGGTAAACGGGGTGACGGCTAACGTCGCGGGCGGCAGCACGGTGACCTTCACCCTGGGTGGGGTCAGCTACACCAGCGCCGTCAATGCGGATGGCAGCTGGTCGGTGACGGTGCCTGCGGCGGATCTGGCCGGACTGGCTGACGGACCGCAAACGGCCATCGCCAGCGTGACCGCCAGCAGCGGTATCACCTATACCTCGCAGGATACGCTGGACGTTTATATCACCCGCGTGCCAAGCCCGACGCTGCAAACGCCGTTTACCGACGGCACGCTGACCCATAACGAAGCAGATATTATTCAGACCCTGAACGGCACCACGGGTGAGCTGGGCAACGGGCAGACGGTTAGCGTGAATCTTGGCGGAACGGATTATGCGGCAACGGTCAACAGTTCCGGCGTCTGGACGCTGGCGCTGGATCCGCAGATCCTCCAGGCCCTGCCGCAGGGGCAAACTACCCTGGTGGTAACCGTGACCGACGTGGCGGGCAACACCGCGGCGCTTCCACCGGCGGCGGTGATCATTGCTACCACGCTACCGGCGGTCACTCTCGATCCACTGGCGGGCGGAGATGGCATTATTAATGCCGCTGAACAGGCCAGCCCGCTGGACATCAGCGGGACAGGCAGCGTGGGCGATACGGTTAACGTACTGCTGAACGGACAGCAATATACAACGGTAGTAGAAGACACCGGCCGCTGGGCGGTCACCGTTCCGGCAGCTGACCTGGCGCTGCTGGCTGATGGCCCTTACGGCGTGCAGGTGACCGTAAGCGACGCCTTCGGCAATACCACGTCGCAAACTCTGCCGCTGGCCGTCGACACCTCAGCCCCGGCCTTTACGCTCGATCCCGTTACCGGTGACAACATTATTGACCAGGCGGAGCAGGGGCAGCCGCTGGATATTACCGGGACCGGCAGTGCTGGTGATACCGTCGCGGTGACGCTGGCAGGCGACACCTTCACCACCACGGTCGGCAGCAACGGGCTGTGGGCGGTTAACGTGCCAGCCGCCACGCTGGCTAACCTCACCGAAGGCGACAACACCCTGACCGTTGCGGTGACCTCGGTAGCCGGTAATGCGGCCACGCAGGATACCACCCTGCTGCTGGATACCACGGTGGATATTACCCTGGTCGTTAACACCGTGGCGGGCGACGACGTTATTAACGCGGCCGAAGCCGCGCAGGGGATTACCGTCACCGGCAGCGTGCCGGATGAGACCACGGCGGTCACCCTGACCTTTAACGGCGTCAACTATACCGCCGCGGTCGGTGCAAACGGCCTGTGGACGGCGGCGATCCCCGCCAGCGCCCTGGCCGGACTGACCGACGGCGACTACGCCTTCACAGCCACCGCCACCGCGGCTAATGGCGGCTCGGTAACCGTGCCGCATGCTATCGCGCTGGACACCACGCCACCGACCTTTACCCTGGCGCCGCTGGCGGGGGATGGCGTGATTAATGCCACCGAACAGGGCCAGCCGCTGGTCGTCAGCGGCACGGGTGAGGTGGGCGATAGCGTGCGCGTCACCCTCAATGAGGCGGTCTATACCACCACGGTCAACGCTGACGGCAGCTGGTCGCTGCCGGTTCCTGAGGCGCAGGTGGCAGGTCTGACCAACGGCTTATATACGGTTGACGTGACGGTGAACGATGCTGCGGGGAATATCACCACGCAAAGCACCCCGCTGATTGTGAATCTGACGCCGCCGCTGCTGACTATTGATCCGGTGGCAGGCGATGGCCTGCTGAATGCGGAAGAGCAGACGCTGCCGCTTACCGTCAGCGGCATGGGCGAGCAGAACGCCACCATTACCGTGACCCTGGAAGGAACAGATTACACCACCACGGTGGGCGCCAATGGCCAGTGGGCGCTGGCGATCCCGGCGGCAGACCTGGCCGGGCTGACCAACGGCAATTATCAGCTGACGGTGGTGGCGACCAGCGCAGTGGGCAACGTGACCACCGGGGAAGCGCCGTTAACGGTGGTGGCCGACGCCGCCACGCTGCCGACGCTTTCGCTGGAAGAATTCGCCGGTAACAATATTCTTGATGGCGCGGAACAGCAGGTGGATCAGCTCATTACCGGCACCACCACCTTTGTGCAGGAGGGCCAGTCCGTCACCGTCACCTTCAATGATGTCAACTACAGTGGCCTGGTGCAGGCCAGCGGTGCATGGAGCGTGCTTATTCCTGCCGCCGCGCTGGCAGGACTGGAAAACGGTAGCCAGACCTACAGCGTAACGGTGGGGGATATTGCAGGCAACGTCGTGACCGCAGTGGGTAATTACGCCGTGAATACTGCCCTCAGCGCGGTAGCGATCGAGCCGGTAAGCGGCGATGGCTATCTGAACGCCGCAGAGGCGCAGGGCGATCTGACCCTCTTCGGTGCCACCAGCAACGTCCCGGCGGGCAGTACGCTCACGGTGACCCTGAACGGCACGGACTACCAGACTGAGGTGGCGGCAAACGGCAGCTGGCAGGTGGTGGTGCCCTCCGCCGTGCTGCTCGCACTGCCGGACGGGGCGCTCGCCGTTACCGCCAGCGCAACGGATGCGGCCGGAAATACGGTGACCAGCGATACGACGCTCAACATCGCCATTACCACCGTGCCCACCCTCACCATTGATACGCCATTTACCGATGGCACGCTGAACGCAGAGGAGGCCGCGACGACGCAGACGCTGACCGGCAGCACCGGCGAAACCGGCGATGGCCAGGCGGTAAGCGTGGTAATTAACGGCGTGACCCTGACCGGTACGGTGGACGGTAACGGTAACTGGAGCGTCGATCTTCCGGGTAACGTCCTGCAGGAACTGCCCCAGGGTACTACCCCGGCGACGGTCACCGTAAGTGATGTGGCGGGTAACACGGCCACTACCGAACTGACCCTCACCGTCGACACTCTCCCGCCTGCGGTCACCCTCGCTGCCCTGGCCGGTGATAATATTCTTAACGCCGCCGAGCAGGGTGACGATCTGGCGGTCAGCGGGACCAGCGAATCCGGCGCGGCCATTGTGGTCACGCTAAACGGGGTGACCTATACCACCACCGTTACGCCCGCCGGCGAGTGGACGCTGACCATCCCAACGGCGGATCTGGTCGCGCTGGCCGACGGCAGCTATGCCGTCAGCGTGAGTGCGACCAGCGCGGCGGGTAACAGCAGCGCCACGGAGACGACGCTGGCGGTGAAAGCGGCGGCAAACGATCTGCCGACGCTGACCATTGATGCCTTTGCGGGTAACGACATCGTGGACGGCGCGGAACAGCAAACAGAACAGCTGTTAAGCGGGACTGCTACTCACGTGGAACCGGGGCAGACGCTGACGGTGAGCCTCAACGGCCAGGTCTACACTACGCAGATTGCAGCCAGCGGCGCATGGAGCGTGGCGATCCCTGCCAGCGCTCTCGCTGCGCTGGACAACGGTACGGCAACGTTTAACGTGGCAGTCAGCGACGTGGCCGGCAATCCGGTTAATGTTACCCATGACGTCACCGTTAACAATCTGGCGGCGGGCATTGCCATCGATCCGCTGAGCGGTGATGGCTATCTGAATGCGGCAGAAGCACAGGATGCGCTGATCGTGAGCGGGGTGACGGAAAACGTCACCGCCGGCAGCACGGTGACCGTCACCTTCAATAACCAGACCTTTACCGGCGAGGTGGGCGCGAATGGGGTGTGGAGCATTATTATTCCGGCCGCCTCGCTGGCGGGGCTGCCTGACGGTGCGGCGGCGCTGACCGCCAGCGTGGTCGATGCGACGGGAGCCACCCTGACCCGCAGCGACACGCTGATTGTGCAGGTTAACGCCCTGCCGCTGGCAACGGCGGACACGCCGTTTGCTGACGGCATCCTTAACGGCAGCGAAGCCGCCGTAACGCAAACTTTACATGGCACCACTGGCGTAACGGGCGATGGACAGGTCGTTTCGGTAGTCGTAGGTGACGCGGCCTTTACCGGCACGGTTGACAGCAACGGCAACTGGAGCGTTGTGGTGCCTTCCACGGCGCTGCAGGCGCTGCCGCAGGGCGATAACGCACTTCAGGTAACCGTGGCCGATGCGGCGGGCAACAGCAATACGCTGGCGGTGCCATTCGGCGTGGATACCGTACCTCCTACGCTGACGCTGAATACCCTCGCCGGAGACGGCGTGGTCAATGCCAGCGAAGCGGCTGCCGAAATCACCGTTAGCGGCGGCAGCGCAGGTGCGGAAGCCGGGCAGCTCATTACCGTTTCTCTCAACGGGCAGAATTACACCACAACGGTCGATGACGTTGGCAACTGGAGCCTGCAACTGCCAGCGGGTCTGCTACAGGCATCGCCTGACGGCAGCTATCCGCTGGTGGTCACGCTTAGCGACGCGGCAGGCAACACCGTGAGCGAGACCTCAGATTTGACCCTCTCCACCGCTGCGCTACAGCCGGAGATCACCGATCCCTTCGTCAATGGCTATGTCAATATCGCCACTTCGCAGAGCGATCAGCTGCTGAGCGGGACGACCGGCGCTGACGGTGCCGGGCAGACGGTGGTAGTCAATATTGCCGGAACCGACTACGCGGCGAACGTGGATAACGCGGGCAACTGGACGCTCCCCGTCAGCGCCGCGACCTTGCAGGCGCTGGGCGAGGGCATTCAGCTGATTACCGTTACTGCGACGGACGCGCAGGGCAATACCGGCGTGGCGGACAGCTCGATCACCGTTGATCTGATTGCCCCGGCGCTGAATGTTAACGCCATCGCGGACGACAACGTTATCAATGCGGCAGAAATGGTGCAGCCGATATCCATAGGCGGTACGGCCTCGGTGAGCGAAGCGGGCCAGCAGGTTTCGATTTCCTTTAACGGCCAGACCTACCAGCAGGCGGTGCAGGGCGATGGAAGCTGGCTGCTGGATCTGCCCTCAGGCGTTACCCTGGGGCTGGCCGATGGCAGCTATCCGGTGATCGTTACGCTCACTGACCTGGCCGGAAACGTCACCACCCAGACGCTGAACGTCACCGTGGACGCCGCGACTGCCGATCTGCCGACTCTGACCGTCGGTACGGTATCCGGCGATGACTATATCAATCAGGTGGAGGCGGGCCAGGATCTCACTCTCTCCGGTACCACCACCAATGTGCCGGAAGGACAGACGGTTACGCTGACCCTGAATGCGATGACCTACACGGCGACGGTACAGGCCGATGGCACATGGACCACCGTCGTCCCGGCCGCCGCAGTCGGCGCGCTGGCGGATGGCGCCCAAACGCTGAGCGCGTCGGTCAGCGATATCGCCGGGAACGTCGCCAGCGCCACGCATGATGTGACGGTGATTGCCCAGGCGGCGGATTTACCGACCCTCACGATCAATCCGGTCACCAGCGATGACACGGTGAACTATCAGGAAGCACAGAGCGACCTGACCCTCACCGGAACCAGCCAGCATATTCCTGCCGGTGACAGGGTGACGGTGACGCTGAACGGCAAGACCTATACCGGCACGGTCGATGCGGACGGGGCCTGGAGCGCAACCGTACCGGCTGCGGACGTGCAGGCGCTTGGTCAGGGAGGCAACAGCGTCACCGCCAGCGGCAGCGACGTGGCGGGCAATATCGCCACCACGGCGGAAAACTTTACGGTCAACACCACGCCGCCGTTACTGGATGCGCGGCTTGATGCGGGCACGGACGGCGTGCTGAACCTGGCGGAAGCCGTGGCGGGGCTGCCGGTCAGCGGCACCACCGGCGCGGGCCTGACGGTCAGCGTCACCCTCAATGATAAACTCTACAGTGCCACCTCAGACGCCGATGGCAACTGGAACCTGACCATTCCGGGCGGCGATCTGCTACAGCTGGCTGATGGTCAGGCTCAGGTGGGGGTGTCGGTCACCGACACCAGCGGCAACACCACCAGCAACATTCTTGCGCTCGGCGTGGCGGTGAATACCCTGCCGCTGCTGACGTTAGCGACGCCGTTTGTCGATGGCCTGGTGAATGCGGCTGAGGCGGCGACCGATCAGACCCTGAGCGGCGTTGCGACCAATCTGGTCGAGGGCACCGCGGTCACGGTGACGATAGGCACCCTGACCTTTAACGGTACGGTTAATGCCGACGGCAGCTGGAGCGCCACCGTTCCGGCGGACGCGTTGACCGCCCTTGGGGACGGCGCATTCCAGGTGGCGGTGACCAGTGCCGATGCCGCCGGGAATCCGGCGAGCGTCGGGGCCAGCGTTGAACTGCTGGTGAATACGCTGCCTGCTGCCACCATCAACACGCCGTTTATCGACGGCCTGCTAAACGCGGCGGAGGCCGGGGTCGATCAGGCAATAACCGGTACCACGGGTATTGTCGGTAACGGACAGACCGTCACCCTGACCATTGATGACAACAGCATCACGGCCACGGTCGATCAAAGCGGCAACTGGCAGGCAACGCTGACGCCGACCCTGGCGGCTACGCTCGGCAATGGCGACCACAGGATCAGCGTGACCGTCACCGATCGGGCAGGCAATGCCAGCACCGGTGAACTGGGCTTTAGCGAAATTGTGACCGGACTGCCTGCGCCAACCCTGATTACGCCCTTTACCGATGGCCTGCTCAATGCCACGGAGGCTGCGGCAGGTGGCGTGCTGAACGGCGTAACCGGTATTACCGGCCCACAGACGGTCAGCGTGATCATTAACGGCACCGCCTATCAGGCCGCCGTGGATACCACCACCGGCGACTGGAGTCTGGATCTGCCTGCCAGCGTGCTGGTGACCTTACCGGATGGCAACTGGCCGGTTAGCATCGTGGCAACGGATGCCGTCGGCAACGTCGGCACGGTGAGCGGCGGGCTGGTTGTGGACATCAATGCGCTGCCGGATGTGTCAATCCAGCTGCCGTTTGGCGATGGACAGCTCAACGTGGCCGAAGCGGCCGTGGCGCAGACTCTCAGCGGATCGACCGGCAAAATTGCGGCGGGGCAGAGCGTGACCGTCAGCATTGATGGCGGCACCGCGCTTGCGGCAGACGTCAGCGCCAACGGTGACTGGTCACTGACCCTGACGCCCGCGCAGCTCACCGCGCTGGGCAGCGGTACCCACAGCCTGGCGGTCACCGCCACGGATATCGCGGGTAACACCGATACCGCAGACCTGAACTTCAACGCGCTGCTCAGCCTGCCCGCGCCGGTGATTGATACGCCGTTTGGTGACGGCGTGCTCAATATCAGCGAGGCGGGTGCCGCCATCGTCCTGACCGGCTCCACCGGCGTGGTGGGGGCAAACCAGGGCGCACAGATCCATATTGATGTGGGGGGACTGGTGTGGGACGGCACGGTGGACGCGGAGGGCAACTGGAGCGTTTCCCTGCCTGCGGGCGCGTTAAACGCCCTGGACAACGGGACGCATACGCTCGATCTCACCGTTACCGATGGCGCAGGCAATACCAGCACGACCAGCCTTGACTTCACCGCCGCGCTGACTGCGCCCGTACCGACGCTGGACGTGCCTTTTGCCGACAGCTTCCTGAATGCGGCGGAAGTAGCGGCTGGCGCAACCTTAAGCGGCACCACCGGGGCAACGGGTGACGGTCAGACGGTGACCGTTACGCTCGGCGGCACCAACTATACCGCCGCAGTTGGCACCGACGGCACCTGGACGCTGGATCTGGCCAGCAACAGCCTGACGGAGCTGGCAGAGGGGAACCAGGCCATTACGGTGCTGGCTACCGATGTGAATGGCAACGCCGCCACGGCAACCGGCAGCTTCGTGGTCGATACCGTCGCGCCCGCCATCACCATTAACCCGTTTACCGGCGACGGTACGCTGGACTATCTGGAAAGCCTGACCACGCAGACCCTGGGCGGCACCACCAGCGAGTCCAGCACCGGCGAAGTGGTCACCGTCACCGTCGGTACGGCAACGGTGAGCGGCTACGTGCAGGCGGACGGCAGCTGGTCGGTCAGCCTGTCTCCGGCGATCCTGGCGCAGCTGGGTACCACCGGTGATACCGGCACCATCGGCGTCAGCATTGCCGATGCGGCGGGGAACACCGGCACGGCGACGGCCAGCGTGGCGGTCGATCTGACCGTGCCAGACACGCCGCTGCTGACGCTGGCGCCGCTCTCGGATGACAACATTATCAACGGCAGCGACGCGGCAACCCTGACCATAAGCGGCACCTACGCCAATCTCCCCTCTACGGGCGGCGAAGTTTCCGTGACCATCAACGGCGTGCAACAGACGGAAACCTCAGCCGTCGTCGATGCGAATGGGACCTGGAGCATCACCGTTCCTAACGATGCCACCAACATACCTGAAGGGACGCTGACGGTAACAGCCAGCCTGACCACCGATGACGGTACGACCTATAACAGTACCACCAGCGTGCTGGTGGATCGTACGGCACCGACCCTGACCATCAATGCCTTTGCGGGTGACGATGTGCTGAACGTTAGCGAGGCGGCGCTGGGTCAGACCGTTACCGGTACGGCCTCCGCCTCGGAAGCGGGGCGTGCGGTTGACCTCACGCTGAATGGCAAAACCTACAGCGCCGTGGTACAGGCGGACGGCAGCTGGTCGGTCGCGCTGGCCGCAGGCGATTTGCAGGCGCTGGGCCAGGCGGGCAATACGCTGGCCGTCAGCCTGACGGACGCAGCGGGTAACGTTGGCTCGGTCACGCATGACTTCCAGGTCGACACCGCCGCGCCGCTGATCCAGGTGGATGCCCTGTTAGGCACCAACGTGCTGAACGCGGCGGATATTCTGGCGACGCAGGTGGTGACCGGTACCGCCTCAGGTGCCGCTGGCCAGACCATTGGGCTCTATCTGGGCGATAGCTCGCCGCTGGCGACAGCCCTGGTTAACGCCGACGGCACCTTTAGCATCAGCCTGGCACCGGAGGCGCTGAGCAGCCTTAACGACGGCGCGCTGGTATTTGGCCTGCGGGTCAGCGACGCCGCCGGAAACGAGACGGATGCCACCCTGACGGTCAACAAAGTGGTCAATGCCGGGCTGACGCTGGTGGTGGATTCCCTGTTCGGGGACGGCTTCCTTAACGCGGCGGATACGACGGTGGCGCAGACCATTAGTGGCGTAGCCACCGCGGCGGGCATTGGCGCGACGGTATCGCTCACGCTGGGCGGCACCACGGTAACGGCAGATGTGGGTCAGGATGGCCGCTTTGCGCTGGTCGTGCCGCCGAGCCTGCTGGGGCTGCTGAGCGATGGACCGACGACGCTGGATCTGGTGCTCACCGATGCGGCCGGGAACACGCGTACCCTGCCGGAAACCATCACCACCCTGCTGGAAGCGCCGGTGCTAACCCCGCTCACCGGGCTATTTGGCGGCGATAACCTGCTGAATATCGCGGAAGCCGCGGTGGCGCAGACCGTGACGGGAACGGTCTCCAACGCGGTGGCCGGTTCGGCGGTCACCCTAATGCTCGGCACCAAAGCCTACCAGACCACGGTGGGAACGGACGGCGGCTGGAGCGTCACGATTCCGGTACCGGATCTGAGTTCGCTGGCGGAAGGGACGCAATCCCTGAGCGTCAGGGTCGTTGATCCGGCGGGTAACGCCACCACCAGCGCGGTCGATATAGGCATTTTCACCGCGCCGCCTGCCATCACACTCAGCCCGGTATTTGGCGACGGCATCCTCAATATTGCCGATGCGCTGGTTAACCAAACCATCAGCGGCACCGTCAGCAACGCTGCCGCAGGGAGCACCATTATTTTGACCATAGGCAACTCAGGCGTACAGGCGACGGTAGGACAGAACGGGGCGTTCAGCGCCACCGTCACGCCCGCTATTCTGGCTACGCTCACCGACGGCAACCTGGCCGTAGGGGCCAGCCTGACCGATGCGGCAGGCAATACCGCCTCCACCACCGCAGGCCTGGCGGTTAAACTCACCGCCCCGACGGTCAGTATTAATACGCTGTTCGGCGACGGCCTGCTGAATCTGGCGGATGCGGCGCTCGGCCAGACGGTGACCGGAACAGTGACCGGAGCCGATGCCGGTTCGCGCGTGGTGGTCACGCTGGCGGGCACGCCGTACGTGACCACCACGGCCGCTAACGGTACCTTTAGCCTGGCGCTGACGCCATCCGTGCTACAGGGGCTGGCCGACGGCAACCTGACGGCGGCCGTAAGCGTGACCGACAGCGCGGGAAATACCGCCAGTGCGACCGCGGGGGCGATTGTGGGCGTACACAACCTGCCAACGGTTACGCTGAACACGCTGTTTGGCGACGGCGTATTGAACCTGCTGGAGTCGCTGACCACGCAGACCATTAGCGGCACCGCCAACAACGTTGCCGCCGGATCCACGGTGACCATCAACCTTGGGAACAGTACGGTGACCGCCACGGTTGCGCAGGGCGGGACTTTCACCGCACAGGTGTCGCCGGCGATCCTCAGCACGCTGCTCGACGGTAATCTGACGGTCGGCGTCTCGGTAAGCGATGCGGTGGGTAATATCGCGACCGCCAGCAGCGGCGTGAAGGTAGGAACCCACACCACGCCTGCGGTGACGCTGAATACCCTCTTTGGCGATGGCGTACTGAGTGCCGCCGACCTCACCACGGCGCAAACGATCAGCGGCACCGCCAGTAACGTTCCGGCGGGTGCGGCGGTTAGCGTCACGCTAAGTGGCATCACCTACACCACCACGGTCAGCAGTGCCGGGACCTGGACGCTGAACGTGCCAAAAACTGACCTTGCCGCGCTGGCTAACGGGACGCAGACGGTCAATGCCACGGTCAGCGACAGCTATGGCAACACTGCCACCGGCAGCGGTTTGCTGAGCGTGATTGCGCAGACGCCGCCAACGGTGGTGATTGCCAGCATCTTCGGGGATGGCCTGCTGAATGCGACGGACGCACTCAGCGCGCAAACCATCACCGGGACCACCACCAATGCGGAGGGATCTACCCTGACCGTCCGCGTCGGTTCGGCCACGCTGACTACCACGGTGGGTGCCAACGGTGCCTGGAGCGTGACGGTGCCCGTCGCCACGCTGGCTGCACTGCCGGACGGCACCGATACGGTAACGGCTTCGCTGACCAATGCGGCTGGCAATGCGGGCACCGCCAGCTCAAGCGTGCTGGTGGGTATCCATACGCTGCCAACCGTCACGCTGACTAACAGCTCGGTGTTTGGCGGCGATCACTACCTGAACCTCAGTGAGGCGAACGTTGCCGAAACTCTGAGCGGCACCTCGACGAATGCAGTCGGCAGCACCGTGTCGGTCAACGTGGCGGGGAATATCTACACCACCACGGTCGGCGCGGGCGGGGCATGGAGCGTCAGCGTACCGTCTGGCGATCTGCGCAACATCGCTGACGGTAGCCAGACGGTCACCGTCACCCTCACTGATGCGGTAGGCAATACCTCGTCGGCCAACGAGAGCTTTACGGCGGTGACGCATAACCTGCCTTATATAGGTGTGAATGCGGTCACCAGCCTGGTCAGCGTGCTGATCACCGGGCTGACCATTTCGGGCGGTACGCAAAACCTGGCTCAGGGCACACAGCTGAACGTCACGCTAAACGGCACCACGCTGCAAACCACCACCGATGCACGGGGGCTTTACAGCGTGAAGTTTGCAGGCGGGCTGCTCACGGCTCTCAGCCTCAGCAGCATCGTCACGGTGACGGCAGTGGACGTCGCGGGTAACCCGGCTTCCACCAGCACCACGCTGCTGCTGGGGTCGCTGCTGCCGGTGGCAGCCGCATCCACCAGTGCGGCCACGCTGCTGGCGGTGATGGCGGATGACTCCACCAGCGATACCTCCACTACGCATTCAGCCAGCACAACCAGCGAGGATAGCACCACCGCAGCGGCGCATAGCACGGGGGTTCACTCCACGCTGGTGACCGACAGCGATACCAGCAGTACCGATAGCAGCACGGCCACCAGCGCGGCGGCGACGACCGGTAGTGCGGAGGAGAGCACAACGTCCACCACCGCCGCTGCCGACGACAGCAGCTACACCATCGGGGGCGTAGTGATTACCCTGGCGGACGGCACTACCACTGAGGGCGCCTCGGTAACCGGCAGCAGCGGCGACGACACGGTCACCGTCAGTTCGCTCAACTTCACCCATATCGACGGCGGTGCAGGCACCGATACGCTGGTACTGGGTGGGGAGCATATGACGCTGGATCTGACGTCGCTGGGCATGAAGGTCGAGCATATTGAAATCATCGATCTCGGTAAGGCGGGTAACAATACCGTCAAGCTCAACCTGAGCGAGGCGCTGAATATTACCGACAGCCAGAACGACGATCTGCTGATTAAAGGGGTTGAGGGCGATAAGGTCCAGCTGGCTAACGGTGATGGCGGCGTGTGGGCAACGGCAGGCCAGAGAACGGTAGAGGGTCAGGTTTATGACATCTATCACAACTCTGCCCTTGACGCGGCCAATACGCTGGGCGACGTGCTGGTGCAGCATGCGCTCCAGGTCGTGGTGGCATAAGCTTAAACGCCCTGCACAAAGCGCGGTTTTGTGCAGGGCTTCTTCCCCAAAGAGGAGTTAATCAATGAGTTAGCGGGCGTGATCCGTCTCATAAAAAAGGAGGGAAAAAAAGGTGTAAGTTTTATGTAAGTAATATCGAAAATACTTATCTAATTAAATTTTCAGTCAGGATGAATTTCCAGAATTTAGCCAATGGTAAAGGCGCTTGTTCAGGACTAGCTTGTCTTATGCCAGTGCTGATATAAGCAACGATTATGATTTTAACTTACTGACTTTAAGTTAAAAAATAACCCTGCGCCCGGATTCCTTGCTGAGAATGGTACTAAATATTATTTAAATTATCTTCGCTGGCGCTTGCCAGTAGCGGGCCGTTTTTACGCTGATAATTTTAACCATTTTCCCTGTTCAGGATTGATTGTCGATCCCAGAGTACCGGACAACAGCCGGCGCTGAAAAAGTGCCTACTGGCAGTACTGCAGGAAAACACCAGCGACGCTGTCGGTTTCCTGCCAATCAATGATGTCTATATCCGGCACAAAGGGGTCACCATGTCTACTTCAGAACAGAGTCGCGAGAAAAACGCGTCGCTAGCAGAGAGTGCGCAATCCGCACAGCAAAGGTTAGCAACTTCTCCATCAATTTCTGCCACCGATTCCATTACGCCCGATATCGCGCAGGTGAGCGCCAGCGAATCCGTTACGTCGGACACCGCGCCGGTGAACGCCAGCGAATCCGTTACGCCTGATATCGCGTCAGTGAGCGCCAGCGAATCTATCACGCCGGTGAGCGCCGGTAATGCCACGCTGTCCGACGCGCAGGCGACGCCAGTCAGCGGGCTAACCCTGGCTAACGCTGCTGCGGCCACAGAGGGTGCGACCGTAGCCAGCGACACGACGGTGGGGGAGGTGACTTCCTTCGCGCTGGCCGCGGCTTCCGGACCTACGATTAAGGTTAACCCCTTTACCGGCGACCGCGTGCTGAGCTCAGAGGAAAAACACTCGGCACAAATCCTGGACGGTACCAGTACCCATCTCGATCCCGGCACGACGCTCACGGTTGGTCTGAACGGTAATACCTGGACCACTACCGTAAACAGCGACGGCAGCTGGCGCGTGGAAATCCCCAGCGAGGCGTTACTGTCCTTACCGGCCGGTCAGGCGGTGTTAAGCGTCAGCTTTGCCAACGCGGTAGGGGGCACCTCGTCTGCCAATCAACGCATTACCGTTGAGGCGTCACTTCCCCCGGAAGCCACGCCAGCGCCTCACCCCACCGTTGATACGCCGTTTGGCGACGGCTGGCTGAATAATGAGGAGTTCCATAACGACCAGTTACTGAGCGGCACCACTGGCTCAGTTAGCGCAGGCCAACATGTGGAGATCATCCTTAACGGCACGACATTCCACGCCGAAGTGGATAGTGCAGGCAACTGGTCGCTTCCACTCAGCATGGACGACATGGACCGCAATTTCAGTATCGGTGAAAACCTGATCTCGGTGACGGCTACCGATATGTGGGGGCAAACGGGAACCGCCACCGCCAGCTTTATGATGGACATCACCGCACCTTCGCTAAGCGTTGAGACTATAGCCGGTGACAATATGATCGACAGCAGCGAAATTAACGACCCGCTGATTGTGTCAGGTACCACCGATGCTGAAGAGGCGGGCCGAACCGTCACCCTGATCTTTAACCAGCAGACCTGGACTACCACCGTTGAGGAGGATGGCCGCTGGCACTTTGAATTCGCCCCGTCGGTTATCCAGGCGATGGACGAAGGTACATATGGCATGAAATTTTCAATCTCGGATGCGGCGGGAAATGAAACTACCGCCGGGAAAAGCCTGAACATTTACGGCTCCGACGAAACCCTGCCCACGCTTACCGTTGACCCCATTTCACATGACGATGCCCTGAATATCTATGAAGGGCAGTTTGGCATTGAAATCACCGGTACCTCTTCGCATCTGCCGAGCGGTACGGACATCGAGATAACGTTAAATGGCAAGGTTTATGAGGGGCGGGTAGGGGCAGCCGATGGCACATGGATGGCCTATATCAATGGGGAAACGCTTGCGGCGCTGCACGATGGCAAATATACGCTGAACTTTTCCACCCTGGATCCTAACGGTAATGGAGCCAGTGCGACGCGCGATGTCTGGCTGATCACGCACTCCTCCAGTGAACCCCACTTTACGGTAAATGACCTGACCAACAGCGACGTCAGTCAACACGATGGCGCGACCTGGGTCACGGTGAACGGCACGGTACAGAGCGAATTCCCCATCATCGGCGCGTCACTGAATGTGGGCGACTACATGCTATACGGCCTGAACTTCGGCGAAAACGGTCAGTGGAGCGCAGAAGTCAACATCAACGATCTCAATACGCACGGGCTCAATACGATGCTTTTTACCGTCGCGGATATCGCCCGTAACTCGTTTGAATCCGTGCACCAGGTGAGTGCCGATATTGACACCAGCACCACCAACAGCGTGACCGCTTATGAAGCGCTGGAAGGTAGCGGAGATGAGGTGAACGTCGCCTCCGCCGCGCTGGCGGATCAGGATGAAAAGGGTGGCGAGCCTGCGGCGCATAACAGCATCACTACGCTGCTGTCGACGCTCACCGGCACGCCGGTTACAGCGGTGAGTGGTGCAAAGCATGAGGTCACCGGTGAGCAGCACGCCCTGGCGGGTAAACCGGGGCTGCATGAGGCAGCCCCGCTGGCTCATGCTTCGGCAGAGGAGGAGGCGAAAGTCGACCTGACCGCCGTCCGGCTTACCGGCGATCCCCAGGCGGAAGGGGGGATCTGGGCAACGCCAACCGACAGAACGCTCGGTGTGCAGGCGGCCGATGCCAGCCATCATGCCCCGCTGGTCTCTGAGAGTACGCTGGGCGATCTGCTAAATCAGCACACTTTCCAGGCATACGTGGTGTAAATCGGGTTTTACCCTGCATCGGAGCAGGACATTCTGGTGCAGGACGTGTAAAGTTAAGTATATTTTATGTTTATGTAAATTTCTTGTATGGGCTATTGTTGAAAAATATGTTGGTTTAAGGGCCATTTTTAAATCTACGAAAAAGAGCTAAAAAACGCAATAACCAAAATAACAGACGGATAGCGTCGGAATTTTTTCATTACACGACGCCACGTTGGCACTAAATATTGCCCCTTTCTCGCAGGGATTACTGCGTAATCCTTTGTCACCAGGTACAGATTAGCGCCCTGCCGGGCGTTGGCTTACGTACGTTCGGATGGATACCGCTCCTGCGCTATTTGTCCGGCATCACATTATTTTTTCTAATGGGAAAGTGGTGTCAAAATGAAGAAGAAGTGGGTTTCACTCTGCGTGGCCGCGCTGTTCAGTACGCTGGGACAACATGCGCTGGCGGCGTCCGAACCCAAAGCCCAGTTTAACTGGCGGGCCGCGCCCAGTGAGGAGCAGGTCGCCACGCTGACGCTGCGTGACGCGATACTGCGCGCGTTTGCCCGCAATCCCAAAATTTCCGAGGCTGCCGCGCAAATCCGCGTGGGCGAAGCCGATCTGGATGCGGCAAAAAGCGCCTGGTATCCCCAGCTCTCACTCCAGGCCTCTGGCGGCCGTTCTCACCAGACCGACTCCTCGGGAAGCCTGAACAACAATGGCTCCGGCGGCATTACGCTCAGCCAGCTGCTGTACGACTTTGGCCGCACCGGCGGCGCGATAGATGAACAGCATAAGCTCTCGGAAGCCTACCGCTACGCGCTGTACGACACCATGACCACGGTCGCGCAGGACACGCTCCAGGCCTATCTGTCGGTGAAGCGCTACCGTGCGCTGGTGGAAGCCTCGCGCAATAACGTGGCCTCGCTGATGCGGGTCAAAGAGATCGCCAAAATGCGTGCCGACGCCGGGCTGAGTTCGCAGTCTGACGTGCTACAGGCGGAAACGCGCATCGCCGGGATGCATGCGACGCTGGAGCAGTATCGCGCCGGGGAACGCACCGCGCAGGCCCAGCTGACGGTGCTAACCGGCGTGGTCGCGGGCGATCTGCCCGAACTGCCGCAGTCGCTGCTTAACCAGCAGGTCACCCTCGATAAGATCGCCTATGAGAAAAGCGCCGCCGTACGCAGCGCCCAGGCCAAACAGGAGGCCGCACTGGAGCGTGTCCATCAGGCCGCCTCCAACCACTGGCCAACGCTCAAGGTGGAAGCCGGACGCACCCGCTATCAAAACAGCCGACAGTCCTACTGGGACGATGAATTACAGCTCCAGGTGGAGGCGCCGCTCTATCAGGGCGGGCTGGTCAGTGCGAAGACCCGCGCCGCAGAGGGCGACAGAGAGGCTGCCGTCGCGGCGATCCAGCAGTCGAAGCTGGATATCAATCAGCACGCCTCCACCGCCTACGCCGATATGATCGGCGCCCAGCAGCGGCAAACGGCCGGGGAGCAGCAGCTCGGCAGTGCCGATCACACCCGCGCGGTCTACGCCGACGAATATAAGCTCAACAAGCGCAGCCTCAACGATCTGCTGAGCGTCGAACAGGACGTGTTTCAGGCCGACAGCAGCCGCCTGACGGCGCTGTATGACGGCTGGGACGCCACGGTTCGCTATGCCGCCGCGGTCGATAATCTGCTGGATATCATGGGCATCGATCGTGAAGCCTCCAGCGGGCAAACCCTTCCTTCGCTCTGACGCTGGCCGGGCACCTTAACAGAATAAGGCAGTATTATGAGTAAACAGACCGCAAGCACCGAGAACTGGATTGACGCAATGCTCCGCGTGGCGGCTCGGTTTGGCAAACCGGCAGATGGCAAAACGCTGCGCCAGCAGATGCGCTGGTTTGAGCACCTGGCACCCGGCCAGCAGCTGGAGCGTCTGGCTGGCCTGCTGGGCCTGCATATGACCATGATGCCGCGTGAAAAAATCCGCTGGCGGCAGGAGGTCACCCCGGTGGTCCTGATCATGGAAAATGGCAGCGTGGTGGTGGTAGAGGCCATCGACGCTGAAGGTCACGCGCGCTACTGGCTGAGCGACGGCGGCGATGTGGTACGCGAAAGTGAACTGACGCTGCTGCTGGCGCAAAGCCAGCCGCAGGTGGGCATTATTGGCGTGGCCGCGCGGGCGCGCGATGCGCGCATTGACGAGTTCGTTCAGCCCTATAAAAAGCACTGGTTCTGGGAAAATTTTCGCGGCATGGGGCGGCGGATCATGGAGATCTCGCTGGCGTCGATTGTGGGGAACGTGCTGGCGCTGGCGGGCATTCTGTTTTCCATGCAGGTGTATGACCGGGTGATCCCCGCGCAGTCGGAATCCACGCTGTGGGTGCTGTTCACGGGCGTACTGATTGCGGCCGCCATTGAGTATCTGATCCGCCTGATGCGCACCCAGGTTTCCGACCTGATGGGGAAGCGCATTGATCTTAAGGTGTCGTCGATGCTGTTCGCCCGCGCGATGAGCATTCGCAATGAGGCCCGACCTAAATCGACCGGCTCCTTTATCTCCCAGCTGCGGGAAATTGACCAGGTGCGCGAGCTGCTGACCTCGACGACCGTCGGGGCCGCCGCCGATATGCCCTTTGTGATCCTGTTTCTGTTTATTATGGCGTTTATCGGCGGTCCGCTGGTGATCGTGCCGCTGCTGGCGATCCCGCTGATTGTCATTCCCGGGCTGCTGGTGCAGTTCCCGATGGCGAAACTGGCGAAAGAGGGGCTGCGTGAGGGCGCACTGCGCAACGCGGTGCTGGTGGAGACCATTGAGGGGATTGAAGACATTAAATCCCTCCAGGCGGAGCCCTATTTCCAGCGCCAGTGGGAGCAGACCCATGAGGTGAGCGCGGCAATTGGTATGCAGCAGCGGCTGTGGGGCGCGCGGCTGACCGGCTGGGCCTCAACCGTGCAGCAGCTCACCTATGCGGGGATGCTGGTTTCCGGGGTCTATCTGGTGCTCAGCGGTGAAATTACTACCGGTACGCTGGTGGCCAGCAGCCTGCTCTCCTCACGCACCATCGCGCCGCTGATGCAGCTGACGATGGTATTTTCGCGCTGGCAGCACGCGAAAAGCGCCATGAACGGGCTGGATGAGCTGTTGAAAAAGCCGCTCGACCAGCCGGAAGAGGGCGAAATGGCGCACTGCCCCACGCTCACCGGGCACTACGATCTGCGCGGCGTGCAGTACAGCTACGACGAGGAAAACGTCAAAAATGTGGTCACCGTTGGGCAGTTGCAGATCAAACCCGGCGAGCGGATCGCCCTGCTGGGTAAAGTGGGGGCGGGTAAATCGACGCTGCTGCGGATGCTGGCCGGGCAGGCGCTGGCCACCCAGGGTAAGGTGATCGTCGACGGGGTGGATATCCGCCGGATTGACCCAATCGATCTGCGTCGCCAGCTCGGCTGGCTGTCGCAGGATTCACGCCTGTTCTTCGGCACGCTGAGGCAGAATCTGATGCTGGGTAATCCCCATGCCAGCGAGCAGGAGATGCTTCAGGCGCTGCGTATCAGCGGTGCGCTCAGCCTGGTCCAGCAGGATGCGGCCAGTCTTGACCGCATTATCAACGAAGGGGGAAGGGGACTGTCGGGCGGACAGCGCCAGATGGTGATGCTCAGCCGGATGATCCTCCGTCAGCCGCAGGTGGTGCTGCTGGATGAACCCACCGCCTCCATGGATGAGCAGCTCGAAGAGCACGTTATCCGTCAGATGCAGGGCTGGCTGGCCGGACGAACGCTGGTGCTGGTCACCCATCGCCCGGCGCTGCTCAAGCTGGTGGATCGTATCGTGGTCATGGATAACGGACGGATTATTGCTGATGGCCCGCGCGATGAGATCCTGCGCGTCGCCTCACCACAGGCTGCTGGCAAGGGGGATGCGGCATGAGTTTGCTACTGATTGACCGGAGTATGAAACGCAACGAGCGCCGGACTTCCTCCGTTATCTGGCTGTGCACGGCGGCGCTGGCGCTGTTTTTCATCTGGGCGCACTTTGCCATTCTGGATGAGGTCACCGTGGGTACCGGCAAGGTCACGCCGCTCAGCCGCGCGCAGGTGATCGAAAGCCTGGACGGCGGCATCGTTGACCAGCTTAACGTCCATGAGGGGAACATTGTCGAGAAGGGGCAGGTGCTGGCCCGGCTCGATCCGACGCGTTTTCGCTCTAACTTTGGTGAGGCGGCGGCCAAAGCCCGCACGCTGGCGGCTTCGGCTGAGCGACTGCGCTCCGAGCTGACCGGCGCGCCGCTGCGGTTCAGTGAGCAGACGCTGAAAGAGCCGGCTCTGGTGGCCAGGGAAACCCAGCTTTATCAGTCGCGACGCCGAAATCTGAATGAAACCGTCAGCAATTTAACCCAGTCAATGAAGCTGGTGCAGGATGAACTGCGCATGACGGAGCCACTGGTGGCAAAAGGGGCCGCCGGGCAGGTGGAGGTGATCAGGCTGCGGCGGCAAATCAGCGAGCTGCGCGGTAAAATTGATGAAGCGAAGAACGATTATGCGGTCAGGGCGCGTGAAGAGCAGGTGAAGAATAACGCCGATCTGGATGCACAGCTGGAGGTGCTGACCGGTAAAGAGGATCAGCTCACCCGTGCCACCCTTTATTCGCCGGTACGCGGGATCGTCAAGGATATCCAGGTCACCACCGTGGGCGGCGTGCTCCAGCCCGGCGGCAAGCTGATGGAAATCGTGCCGCTGGAGGATCAGCTGCTGATCGAAACGCGCATCAATCCGCGTGATATTGCCTATATCCGGCCCGGCCTGCCCGCCACCGTCAAGGTGACGGCGTACGACTCATCCATCTATGGCGATCTGCCGGGCGAGGTGGAAACCGTCTCCCCCGATACCCTGCAGGATGAGGTAAAACGCGATCAGTACTATTATCGCGTTTACGTACGTACGCAGAAGGCGGAACTGGCGAACAGGGCAGGGCGTAAATTCCCTATTGTTCCCGGTATGGTGGCGAATGTTGAAATTAAAACCGGTCAGAAATCAGTTATGGATTATCTGATAAAACCGCTTAATAAAGTGAAGGAATCGCTGCGCGAGCGCTGATAATCTGCGGATACCCCCCCGAAAATAAAAAAAGCCGAACGCAAGGTTCGGCTGAAATCAGGGTAAAGCAAAACATTCGGGTTGAATGAGGGTAATACAGCAATAAAATGATGATAGCGGAGTTATTGTATAACCGGATGGTCACTAATTTTTATCATTCAGTGCTCAGAAATGACATTTTAAAAAATGCAATAAAAACAGATACTTGATTAATTATTGATGGATTCTTGATAATCCGTGCCATCATTATTAGCGATACGTGCTGTGTAAAATTCCCGCGAAATTTACGTTTGGCAATAGATTGGTTACAGTATGAAACACATTCGGAAATTTGGTATCATTTTCTTTATAGATTATTACGCGCTGGTCACTAGTATGGGCTTTCAGCTGAATAACAAATATTCAGTAAGCAGTGGCAATTATAATATAACCAGAGGGTAATAATAGATGAAACGTCAAGTTCTCTCCCTGATGATTCCTGCAATGCTGGTAGCAGGTTCAGCAGGCGCGGCTGAAATCTACAACAAAGACGGAAATAAACTTGATCTGTTTGGCAAAGTAGATGGCCTGCACTATTTCTCTGATAACGACAGTAACGACGGCGACCAGTCTTACATGCGTTTTGGCTTCAAAGGTGAAACGCAGATTTCAAACGAACTGACCGGCTATGGTCAGTGGGAATACCAGGCAGCACTGAATAACGCAGAATCTGAAGGCACCGCCAACAGCTACACCCGCGTAGGTTTTGCGGGTCTGAAATTCGGTGATTCCGGTTCACTCGACTACGGTCGTAACTACGGCGTGGCCTACGATATCGGCGCATGGACCGACGTACTGCCAGAGTTTGGTGGGGATACCTACGGCGCGGATAACTTTATGTTCCAGCGCGGTAACGGCATGCTGACCTACCGTAACAATAACTTCTTCGGCCTGGTTGACGGCTGGAACTTTGCCCTGCAATACCAGGGTAAAAACAGCAGCGCCACCGAGTCGCCAAATGGGCGTGATACGCTCGGACAGAACGGTGATGGCTGGGGTCTGTCAACCACGTACGATCTCGGCTCCGGCTTTGGTATCGGGGGTGCGATGTTCAGCTCTGACCGCACCACGGAGCAGAACGGCGGCACGGCAGACCGTTCAACCATTCTGGGTCGGGGTGATAAAGCCACCGCGTACACCGGCGGCCTGAAATATGATGCCAACAGCATCTACCTGGCGGCGATGTATACCCGCTCTTACAATGCCACCCGCTTCGGCAGTACCCCTACGGATGACACCCCGAATGCGGCCTACGGCTATGCGGATAAAGCGGATAACTGGGAGCTGGTTGCACAGTACCAGTTCGACTTCGGTCTGCGTCCTTCCCTGGCGTTTGTCAGCTCTCGCGGCAGCGACATTCAGGGTTATGGCTCACAGAACCTGAAAAAGTATGTTGATGTGGGTGCGACCTACTACTTCAACAAAAATATGTCCACCTACGTTGATTACCAGATCAACCTGCTGGATGACAGTAAGTTTACCGACGCTGCGGGCATCAATACGGATGACATCGTTGCGCTGGGCCTGGTCTACCAGTTCTAAACTGGCTGGAGCGCAGCACCGCTGCGCTCCCTGTTTATTTTCCCTTCAAAGTACTCCGGTTGCCTTCTCGTTTTTCTTTTGCCCTTTATATTCACTCCCTGAACGTCTGCTCCTTCTCCTGCTGCTACTGCGAGACCGCATTAGCGACGATGTGGACGATAGAGCTGTTTGGTATGCGTTTGCTTGTAATGCTTATAGCCTGAAAAGATAATCAGCGCGGTGCATACGGCAAGGAGTAGAAAATAGATCATAGCGGATCTCCTCTGTATCCAGGGTTTTGCCGCTCTCAGAGAGCTGCGTCGGGCAACCATTCTGGTGAGCATTTTTATGATAATCAAGTCATTATCCCGGGCAGATAGCGGCAGAAAGGACCGTTTTCGGACCAAAATTTACTAAAGGTTGTTGAGCTTTGATGAAGAAGAACACGCTGTATTATGCTGGTTTAGCAGCATTTATTACCCTTACCGGCTGTGACAATCAAAACCAGAGTCCTGCCGATCCGGGGCTGGTTCTTGAAGGACGCACAATGGGAACATTCTGGAGGGTTAGCCTGGCTGGCGTCGCGCCTGAGCGTAAAAATGCGCTACAAAAAGCGGTTCAGCAGCAGCTCGACGAGGACGATCGGGAGCTGTCGACCTGGAAACCCGATTCCGCTCTTTCCAAATTTAATCAGTATCGCGGCAGAGACCCGCAGCCGATCAGCGATAATATGGCGGACATCGTCACGCTTGCGCTGCGTATCGGGAAGAAAACCGACGGTGCGATGGACATCACCGTAGGGCCGCTGGTCAATTTGTGGGGCTTTGGACCGGATAAGCAGCCGGTAAAAACCCCCACCCAGGCGCAGATTGATGCCGCCCGCGCACTAACCGGCCTGCCGCATCTGCAGGTGATTCAGAAGGCTGAGGGTGCCTGGCTGCAAAAAGATTTGCCCGGCCTCTATGTTGACCTGTCAACGGTCGGGGAGGGGTTTGCCACCGATCATCTGGCACGCCTGATGGAGAAAGAGGGCATTAACAGCTACCTTGTTTCCGTCGGGGGCGCGGTACTGACCCGCGGCATGAATGCGCAGGGGCGCCCCTGGAAGGTGGCGATTCAAAAACCGACCGACAAAGAGAACGCGGTACAGGCCGTGGTGGACTTGCAGGGGCACGGTATCAGCACCTCGGGCAGCTACCTCAACTACTATGAACTGGACGGCAAGCGAATTTCCCACGTCATTGACCCCGTCAGCGGACGCCCCATTCAGCATAAGCTGGTGTCGGCGACGGTGATTGCCACCACGGCGCTGGAAGCCGACGGATGGGATACCGGGCTGATGGTGCTGGGCGAGGAGAAAGCTAAGGCGCTGGCGCTGCGGGAGAAGCTCGCCGTCTATCTGATCGTTAAGCAGGGTGATGGCTTTGTAACCTGGATGTCGCCACAGTTTAAAGCCTTTATCCGGCAATAACCGGAGCAGCGCGCTGCCCTCAGGAGCCACCATGCTGGACTTTTTTAGTGAAGACGCCCCCTGGGCGGAGCCGCTGGCCGAGGGGGCCGTTATCCTGCGCCGCCGCGCGCGCGATGAGGCGGCGGGGCTAATGACGCTGGTCAGCGAGGTCTCGGCGCAAAACCCGTTTCATCACCGTATTACCCCTGGCGGCCACCGCATGTCGGTCGCCATGACCAACTGCGGGAACTTTGGCTGGTCAACCGACGCCCGGGGCTATCAGTATAGCGTTCAGGACAGCGCCACTGGCAAGCGCTGGCCGCCGATGCCGGAGCGGTTTCGCGCCCTGGCTGCCGCCTGTGCGGCAGAGGCCGGATTTGAGAGTTTTCAGCCTGACGCCTGCCTGATCAACCGCTACGAGCCGGGGGCGAAGATGAGCCTGCATCAGGATAAGGATGAAGAGGATCTCAGGCAGCCTATCGTTTCCGTTTCGCTGGGGCTGCCGGCGGTGTTCCAGTTTGGCGGCTTCGAGCGCGGTGATGCCGCTCAGCGGGTGCTGCTGGAACATGGCGACATCGTGGTGTGGGGCGGCCCGTCCAGGCTGCGCTTTCACGGCATTCTGCCGCTGAAGCCGGGTATCCATCCCGCCACCGGCGCATTCCGCTATAACCTGACCTTCCGTCGCGCTTTCCGTTAGCGGCAGGTTCTCAAGTGAGAATAGTTATTGATATCGTCCGGGCAGTCATTAAACTGCAGGCTGCGTAGACTTTACCTGGATGATGTCATGGAGTTGCTTCACGTTGTTTACCGTCAGTACCGCTGGCCGTTTCTGGGCGTCATTGCCCTGAGCCTGCTGAGTGCCGCCCTCGGCATCGGGCTGATCGCTTTTATTAACCGCGAGCTGATTGTGACCCTGGGTGCCTCACTGGCGGTACTGCCGCAGTTCCTGGGGCTGCTGCTATTGCTGCTGGCGGTGACCCTCGCCTCTCAGCTGGCGTTGACGATGCTCGGTCACCATTTTGTCTGGCGTCTGCGCGGCGAATTTATCAAACGCATTCTGGATACCCAGGTGGAACGTATCGGGCAGATCGGCAGTGCGCAGCTGCTGGCGGGGCTGACCAGCGATGTGCGCAACATCACAATTGCCTTTGTGCGCCTGCCGGAGCTGATCCAGGGCGTTATCCTGACCCTCGGTTCTGCCGCTTATCTGGCCTGGCTCTCGCCCCGCATGCTGCTGGTTACTGCGGTCTGGGTCACGATAACCATTATCGGCGGCTGGCTGCTGGTCTCCCGGGTTTATCGCCATATGGCTAAGCTGCGCGAAACCGAGGACCACCTCTACGCGGACTATCAGACCATCATTGATGGACGTAAGGAGCTGGCGCTTAACCGCCAGCGGGCGCGAATGATCTTTGAAAACCTCTATCAGGAAAACGCCAAAAACTACCGTCACCATATCGTGCGCGCCGATACCTTTCACCTCAGCGCGGTAAACTGGTCCAACATTATGATGCTGGGCGCCATTGGTCTGGTCTTTTATATGGCGAATACCCTTGGCTGGGCGGACACCGCCGTGGCGGCTACCTACTCACTGACGCTGCTGTTTCTGCGCACGCCGCTGCTCTCTGCGGTGGGCGCGCTGCCCACGCTGCTCAGCGCCCAGGTTGCCTTTAACAAGCTGAATGCCTTCCGGCTGGCCGATTACCGTCCAGAGTTTATTGCCCCCGGCGAGGCGAAGCGCTGGCAGACCCTTGAGCTTAAGGATCTGGTTTTCCACTATGGCGATCGCGGCTTCCAGGTCGGGCCGATTAGTATGACGCTCAGGCGCGGTGAACGGGTCTTTCTGATTGGCGGGAACGGCAGTGGAAAATCGACGCTGGCGATGCTGCTGACCGGGCTTTATACGCCGGTATCCGGGCAGATCCTGCTGGATGGCGAGGTAATAGATGATTCAAACAGGGAGAGTTATCGCCGCCTGTTCTCAGCGGTATTCACGGACGTTCACCTGTTCGATCGCCTGATTGATGATAATGGCCAGGCCGCCGACCCTGTCAGGGTTGAGCAGTGGCTTGAGCGGCTGGAAATGCGCGACAAGATTAAGCTTAACGGTAACAAGGTGCTTAACCTGGCGCTCTCTAAAGGCCAGAGTAAGCGGCTGGCGCTGCTGCTGGCGGTGGCCGAACAGCGTGATATCCTGCTGCTTGATGAATGGGCGGCCGATCAGGATCCGCATTTCCGCCGTATATTCTATCGTGAACTGCTGCCATGGCTGCATGAGATGGGTAAAACCATTCTCGCCATCAGCCACGACGACAGCTATTTCCTGCATGCCGATCGCCTGCTGGAGATGCGTGACGGTCGATTGAGTGAGCTGACCGGGGAAGATCGCCAACAGGCTACGCTGGATGCGGTAAAACGCACCGGGACGCTGGGGGCCTGACGTCAGTCAGGCCGGGCTTTTATGGCGCCTTCGTAGCGTCATGTGCCCCCTCGACGATGACCCAGCTGAGCAGATGACTGGCGTCACTCAGCGTATGCCCGCTAAACTCGCATCCGGCGGGAAAGCGCGGGGAGAAATCCTTCAGCAGCCTGAGCGTTACGCGCTCTGCCTGCGGTGAGCAGGAGATAATCTCCGCGTCGCTAAAATGCATAAACTGTCGAAGCGACGGGAAAAGCGCTTTGTACAGGCTCTCCTTTAGTGAAAAGGCCGCGGTCAGCGCCGTGGCAAACGGCAGGCCGCTCTGCTCAAGCTGCTGCCTTTCCTCCTCATTCAAAATCGTGCTGGCCAGCTCCTGCGCGGTTTTGCCCTGCATCACCTCTTCACAGTCCACGCCGGGCAGCAGCGCGCAATCTGCCGACGCCAGCAGCAGGCTGACGCAATGCCGGGTATGCGACAGCGATCCGACGATGCCAGCGGGCCAGATCGGCGCACGCTGCGCATCATTGCTGAGAATATATCCCTCAATGCCATAGTGCGACAGCGCCTGTCTGACCAGATAGCGGCTGGCAAGATACTCTGCCTGACGCTTGTCGACTGCCCGCTGCAAGTGTGCGGGAAACGGTATATCCAGCGTGGAGAACAGCGTCGGATGGTAAACCTCCGGGCAGTACCCCAGTTGAAAAAGGGTTATGGCAGGGAAGTCGGGCAGGGCGGTGCGGACGATATCACCGAGAAAGTGCGCGTCGGGCACCACCGGAAAGGTGATAGGTGCGTTTCCACAGCGAAAGAGGGGCGTTTGAGATTGGAGTGTGTCGGCCACCGTGGCTCCCGTCTTATGAGCAGTGAAAACAGTTAACGGCATTATAGAGTAGCGCACCGCCTCGGGTGAAAACCTTTTGGCTGGGACCAGTGAATCCGTTATTTCAGGGTGCCGGAAGGTGCGCTAACTAACTTTTTGCAGGCAGGTTACCAGCCGAAAGGTCTGTCGCAGTTAGTACTATTATCAGCACAACCCCGGCCTGACACCTGCTCCATACGTCTGTCGCGTTTAACCTCGCCTTTATCATTAACGGAATACACCGGAGTAGGGCTGAATGTGCTGGGCTTTTTGGCATGATACCCATCATATCCGTCGTTTCCATCATAGCTATATGAAGCACATGATAAAATGCCGAAAGAAACCAGGGTAAGAAGCAGCAGTCGTATCGTTATCATTTTATTTCCCTTTCAAAATGAGTATGAGCTAAACCAGCTAATAAACTACCATATCAACAGCAGGAGAAGTATCTGAAGAAAAGAGTCATTGCATGCTTGTTTATGCTAAGCCAGTCCTGATAATTACCCTCGCATGTGAACTGTAGAGGGTTGCCCCCCCCCGGCTGTAATTATTTATATCCGGCGCATTTTGTGAAATAAACGAGAACATTTAACTGTAATTACATTCGGAGAGTTGCGGGAACACTCATTTGCATTCCTCTCAGGATTGTTTTGACACCTAAAACGGATAGCGAATGGCTCTTCATACCCGCCGAACTGGCAGATCTACAGCATCTCAGTTAAAATCCAAAGAATATGGATATTAATCTTATCGGCTTTATGCCCGCACTTCTGCCTGTAGCTCTCACCCCCGGAGCAAGCTTCACGCTGGTGATGAGCAGCGCTCTGGCTGGCGGGCGTAGGGGGCTATTCAGGACGCTGGCCGGAACGGCTTTGGGCATATACACTCACGCGCTTCTTATCGGGCTTGGGATAACTGCGGTAGTTGTCTCATCGCCAGCCATTTTTGCTGCACTGAAAATAGCAGGGACAGCCTATCTTCTGTGGTTAGGGATTATGCTCATCCTCAGCGGCCTTACATCAAAGCCAGACAAACCTGATAACAGGCGTTCGTCCGTTACGGTGAAAGAGGCATGGCTGGCTAACGTTCTTAACCCGAAAGCCATTATGTTTTATCTGACGGTGGTATCTCAATTTGCCGGAAAACAGGGGGGCATTAGCCACTATTTGACCCTGGCTTCCGTGCATGTGCTCGTTATGAGCATCTGGCTTATTGTCATCAGCCATATACTCATTTTTTCCGCCAGGAAAATTAACCCACTCAGGTTGAAAAGAACCATCAATACCGCTGGCGGGCTGCTACTGATGACTTTTTCATTATATAGCCTGATGTGATGAATTCAGGCTAATTAAAAAATCCGCAGGCATTAAGTTAGAACCCCCCCGCCAGACGCCCCAGATCTGTGCCCGGACTGACCCCAGAGCAGCAAAAAAATTATCTCACTCGTCACGTTGGTTAAGAAAACAGGCGATAACGTAGCCCGATTCTTCCAGGTGCATGCTCTGTTGTTAAACGATGGTTAGCACAACATCGCTTAACTGATCATCCGGTAAACCTACAGAAAAGCGAATATTGAAATACATTTACTGCCGAGTGATTTAACATATAAGATGTGAAAATTAGTTATGTTCCTTAGCTCTAAGAGAGGAAAAAAATGAATATTGATTTGTATTCTCGTTATCAGATAAATTTAAAACAGTTCGATAACTTATTCACAGACAATGTGGATATTAAAACTCTTGATGTATTGGGTCAATCAGCAGCAGATGGCAACGTCGATTGTATTGATATTTTGCATAACATTGCCCTTCGTAATGATGAGGCAGGTAAAAGATCTGAGGATATCCTTTTTGGCTTGTTTAGCGGAAAAACCGAGGGGAAGAACGGGATAGACGAAGAGATTCAACTGGCCAGTCTTAAATTATATGAAACGGCGTGTAAAACTAAAGAAGCAAATGATCCAGACAGGAGTAAGTTTAATTCTCCCTCTAAACTGCTTTATATGGCGGGTTCTGCCTTAACTCATGCAACGCAGAAACAGGATGTAACCGCTATATTCAGCGCCGGGAACAGGAGCCAATCACCGTTCGAGCAGTTTGTCGACCAGGATTTGTGGAGTCGCGCTCGTATGCTGACAACGGATGAAATAAATGCTGCCATATATAATGTAAATCAGGACGCTGATAATTTGTCATTAAACTTCCCCATTGGACTGATTGAGCCTGAAAAAAACATAAATATGCTGTCTGAACAGATCGGTGAAAAAATAAAATCCAATAATATTTCTGATAAGCCGGAGGTTTTTCCGGTAAATACAGGGGATCACTGGGTCATGTTTGCTTTGTATAAAGATGGATCCGATCATATAAATAAGTGTGTTGTATTTAATTCCTTAGGTGATTTAAATGAAAATACAAAAAATAACTTGATTGATTCAGCAAGAGCAGCAGGAGTGCTTAAAGAGAATATCGCATTCATTAATGGGGATATGCAGGGAAACGTGCCAAACGGATGTGGGGTATTTGTGGTTAAAGCAATAGAGGCACTCGCCAAATCCCCGGAGAAAAAACCAGTAGAGACGCTTAAAGAGTTCGTTGGTGATTTTGCAAAATTATCAGCAGAAGATCAAACGACATTTAATATCCAGATCCGTCGTCAACTGTATGAATATAGCATCCTGTAGAGGTGCGTGGCAGACCTGACTCAATGACCGCCGCCCCTGCTGCCTGATGTCACAAGTGATATTCTCAGCCGGCTGAACCGCAGGATTGCGATCCCGCGGCTGCCGTTTAAAGTATCCATACAGCACACGACCGGAACGGCTGGTTTCGCTTGTCAGACTGACTGATGATAATGAGTATGCAGTTATGACCCATGAGATGGCGAGAGTTCCCACTTGTTCTCTGGGGGCTGTGTTCTGCGATGCTTCCCCTTATCGTACCCAGATCAAAACTGCGATTGATTTTCTTCCCTGATATTTTTTGCTCACCTGACCGCAGATAATATAATGGCAGCTAATATAGAAATCAGATAAAACGCAGTCGCAGTCATCCACATGGCGGATAAATACCTCATCCATGGCTGAATTTTTAAGTCATTCTCCTCAAAAAATTATAAGCAGGGTCGTTTTGCCTGAGCAAAAAAATCTTCTGTTTCTTGCTCAATTTGATAAAAAATCTGCTCATGGGGAAAACACCAAAAAAACCAACCATATGGTTAAATGAGGCAGGAGCGGGGAATGTATATTTTTCTTTGAAAAGTAAGACTAAATTTTCATAACGACGCTTATTGGCCAGGTAGAGAAAAAACGATATAAAAATAAGTAAACTGGCGAATAGTCCAAAGAATAATCCTGACCTGGCTAGTATATGTTCAATCACCGGGAGCCTGTAATTTAAATTGTGTATCTGCCTGTTTTTGATATCTTCACTCCAACAACGGAGACAGGCAATTTATGGACGAAAAGAAACTCAGGGCCCTTGCGGCTGAACTGGCTAAAGGCCTTAAAACCGAAGCCGATCTCAATGCGTTTTCCCGCATGCTGACGAAGCTTACCGTGGAAACGGCACTCAATGCCGAACTGACTGACCATCTCGGGCATGAGAAAAATGCCCCCAAATCAGGCTCAAATACCCGCAACGGCTACTCTTCAAAAACGGTGCTGTGTGACGACGGCGAAATCGAGCTGAGCACGCCGCGTGACCGTGAAAACTCCTTCGAACCGCAACTGATAAAGAAAAATCAGACACGTATTACCCAGATGGACAGCCAGATTTTGTCCCTGTACGCCAAAGGCATGACCACGCGAGAAATCGTCGCCACCTTCAAAGAGATGTACGACGCGGATGTTTCACCCACGCTGATTTCTAAAGTCACCGATGCGGTTAAAGAGCAGGTCACAGAGTGGCAGAATCGCCCCCTGGATGCACTTTATCCCATTGTTTATCTTGACTGTATTGTTGTAAAAGTTCGCCACGGTGGTAGCGTGATTAATAAAGCCGTCTTCCTCGCACTGGGCATTAATACCGAAGGCCAGAAAGAGCTGCTGGGTATGTGGCTGGCAGAAAATGAAGGCGCGAAGTTCTGGCTCAGCGTGCTGACGGAGCTTAAAAACCGGGGCCTTCAGGATATCCTGATTGCCTGCGTGGACGGTCTGAAGGGCTTCCCGGATGCGATAAACAGCGTTTATCCCCAAACGCATATCCAGCTGTGCATCATCCATATGGTGCGCAACAGCCTGAAATACGTGTCGTGGAAAGACTACAAGGCAGTCACCGGCGGGCTGAAAACGGTGTATCAGGCTGCGACCGAAGAGGCGGCGCTGATGGCGCTGGATAAGTTTGCAGACGTCTGGGACGAGAAGTACCCGCAAATCAGCAAAAGCTGGCGCACGCACTGGGAAAATCTTAATACGTTCTTCGGCTATCCCCCCGATATCCGCAAAGCCATCTATACCACCAATGCGATCGAGTCGCTAAACAGCGTGATCCGTCAGGCGATAAAGAAACGCAAAGTGTTCCCGACAGACGACTCGGTACGGAAGGTTATTTATCTGGCGATCAGGGATGCGTCAAAAAAATGGAATATGCCGATCCGAAACTGGCGGCTGGCAATGAGTCGTTTTATTATCGAGTTCGGTGACCGCCTGAGCGGTCACCTTTAATATGGTGGCAGTTACACAGAATTATTTACAGGGTCATCACCGGTTGACTCCAAAAACATATTGACCAGTTTCTCACCTGCCACACTACCAGCGTAGCCTCCGGCGATAGATCCTACTGCCGCGCATGCTACACCGCCAACACCTACTTTGTTTTGCCTGCCTGAGTTTGTACAGCATCTGCGTAGCGATCGGTGCAGCCGTATCCGGGTCTGCAACGATCAATATCTGACCCGGCTTTAGCCACTGTGTATCTGCATTGAGTTTCATAAACAGGCTGGCCGCAGGGGAGCGGGTATCCCTGAACAGCTCCCTGGCTTGAAAAGCAAGGTTTCCGGGACGTTCTACAACACAGTAACCGGGGGCAATTTGACGTGCCATGCATCCATTCTCCGCGTGTGTTCAAATATGGCGTCAGCTGTACATGATGCCCTGCCACCAAGTTAATCGCACGGACATAGTAATTAACTCAACTGTGTTAAGCAAAAAGTGTTCTAAGCTGCTGACGATCAATGCATCTAGAAGACCTGTTTTATGCTGTGAAAATCATCCTGGATAAAGATGAGCATGTTTGATGCTTGCTCCATATCTTTCGTCAAGGCTAAAAAAGTGATCCTAATATCGCTACACTTTTGCCAGTCCGTGGTTGCCACCCGGAAATGGACTGACAGTTTTTATAAAATGACGTACTTTTTTCAACAGCCGCCACATTGACCGGCACTGATGATCCCGGGTAATGGTTTCGTGTAGCGCCTGCCACAGCCTTTCAATGTGATTAACCCATGGTGAATAAACCGGCTGATAAATTATCTTGGACTTCGGGTTGTGCTTCAGCCAGCGCAGCGTTTCTCTGCTCTTATGAATAATATAGTTATCAACGATTAACGTGAGGGTGTTTGCCTGCCGTTAAGTCGCTTTCAGGTGTTTTAGCAGGGTGATGAACAGCACCGAACTTTTACTGCTGCCACCCACATAACTGACCCGGCCGGTGCCGCTGTGGAGTGCTCCTGCCAGATAATATTTTCGTTCTGCCCCGGCGTGACAACGCGTACCTGCTGGCCTCGTCTCTGTCAGTCTGCACCAATTTTGCGATTGAGATGGATATCTACCTCGTCTTCGAAAAATACCGGATGCCCTGTGCTGCATTCGTCCAGCGCTTTGTGAATTGCCGCCATTTTTCATCTTTGTGCGGGTCACATATATGCAGTGTGGGCGCGGCTCTGCGCCACACCAGACCGACGGCAGGTAACCAGCGACGGACAGTAGAAGCATGCAGACAGCAGCCAGTTATCTCTCTGATTTTTACTGCCATCAGCTCCGTGCTCCACCGTGAACGCTGATACCCAAAGTCGCCTGGCGTGTGCTTTACCAGCTCGCGTAACAGCGTGCAGATATGCTCAAAAGGCCAGCGGCGCCCACGTCCGGGGAAAGCGATTTCAGGCCATCGATGCCATAAAGGATAAACCAGTTAATCCAGCGGCCAACGGATTAACTGGCGCAGCAGAGCATTCTGGCAACGTCGCTGACACTCTTGCCGCGGTGCAGCATCAGCACGGCAGTATCCTTATCCCAGGTTTTGTGGATAGTTTTCTGCATCAGGCGTCGTTCATTTCGGGAGACGGGTGCTATGATCGTCATCGCTCAGTCCGGTAGGTGATTAGTATTCGTTTGGCGATTGATCAGATCGCACAATCCGGGCTGAGTTCCCTTCAGATGATCTACTATTCGGAACGCTAATTTAGCCTGCTCTTGTATATTTGCCAGATTACCACCCGTGATCACCTATAACTTGAAATCTGGGATGGTATTTCCTTCTTTAACTAAGTCTGCTTCAATAGCGTCAGCAAGCTCTTTGTAAAGACCTACAAGTTTCGGATTTTCTAAAGCTGAATCTACACCACGGAAAGCTTCAATTGCTTCCCACGCTTGTTGTTTGGTGTCGTAAATGCCTGCAATTTTCTTAGTCATAATCATGTCTCCTTAAGGTTTATAGTATTAACTGTAGTGGCACACTGAATTTGGCCACCTGAATTGAGGTGATATCATCGGCCATTGCCGAAAAAAATTTAACCAACTCAAATCACCCGAACGTCTCTTCCGGCTAATGGGATTTAGGCAATAATAGTCTGGGCTGCTATGTCATCGCTTCTGTGGATTTAATCAGCCTTGGTGAATATACAGATTAATGACAAGGCGCTGTAGCAGAGGTTGTTTTCAAGGTAATTGTCACGAAGCTCAGAAAAGTATGCAATGAACCGCTACCGGCTACCGTTTTGATTACGTTTTACCACAACTTTACCATGATAAATTCCCTTTAAACAAAAAAAACAGCCATAAGAGGCTGCTTTTTTCGGGGATAATTTGGTCGGCACGAGAGGATTTGAACCTCCGACCCCTGACACCCCATGACAGTGCGCTACCAGGCTGCGCTACGTGCCGACACGTGGGCTTATACTACTCATTTCATCTGCAATTGCAAGCGCCTAACGCGTTGACTGCTTTGAATTTATACAGTGCCAGCCATTAATCGGCGGTGAAACGTTTCTCATCGGTCAGCACCTGCAACAGCAGGGCGAGCTGAGGCTTATGATCTTTTAACCGATGCCCCTGGTTATCCCATGCCTTGTAGCTGCCGTTAGCATCCAGCGCCAGCGTGACGGAAGGCGTGGTGATCACCAGCTGGCGATCGCTGTTGGCAATCACCCAGTCGCGCCGACGGGCAGCGGCAAAAAGATCCTCTCCCTGTGAATAGTCCGAGGCAGAGGTGCTGACGTGCAGAAGGCGCTGCATCAGGGTAGTCATAATATCCTGATGCCCGGTCAGCTTGTCCACCTGCTGTGCAGGGGTGTTCGGCCAGTGAACCACCAGCGGCACCTGCAGATTGGACCGGTTACCCATACTGGTGTCGCCGTCCAGCGCAATGCCGTGGCGGGCGGTGATCACCACGACGGTTTTATCCAGCATGCCGTTATCTTTCAGCGTCGTCAGCACGTTTTGAATCTGCGTATCCACGTCGGCTGCGCTGCGCGCGTAGCGGCGGGCGAACTCTTTCGCATTACCCGCTGGCTCCGCCATGCCCGACAGTGACAGCCAGGAGAACCACGGCGACGTGCTATTCTTCTGCCCGTCCAGCCAGCGCTGCCACTGTAGGGTGGTCTGCGAGTTCGGCTGACTTTTTGATGCAGGCAGAGAATAATCTGCCAGCAGCGCCTGACGGTAGAGCGGCGCATTGAAGCCGTCGGAGGCGAATAAACCGAACCGGTAACCCTGCTTGCTCAGCGCGCCAAACAGGGCAGAGGGGACGCGCGCGGAGAGCACGCCGTCCATATAGCCCGGTGAAATTCCGTAAAACAGGCCAAACAGGCCGCTGTCGCCGGTAAAGCCTGCGCTAAAGTGATGGGTGAAATTGACGTTTTCATCGGCAAACTGCTTCAGGTGCGGCAGACTTTTCGCCACTGAAGCCTCGTTCAATCCATCCACGGTGATCACCAGCAGGTTATTGCGCGTACCGGCGTCGCTAAAGGTGACGTTGTTTAGTGGATAGGTGACCGACAGTGCCTCAGGGTTACCCTGTTCCACCAGGCGTCGCTGATACTCCTGCGCATCCAGCAGGCCGTGCCGCTCCAGGAAGCGTCGGGCGGTCATCGGATAGGAGAGCGGCAGGTTGGAGCGCTGCATGGTTATAGGGCGATAAAAGTTCGCATCCGCCCAGATATACATCACATGGCTGGTAAAGAACGCCGCGATAAACAGCAGCGCCAGCGGCTTACCAAAATTGCGCCGGTTGAGGCTGCGAAGTTTTTGCCAGCTCCAGGTGGCAAACAGCATCTCGACCAGAAATATGGCCGGTACGCTGATAAACATCAGCTGCCAGTCGCGGGCCATCTCACTCTGATCCGGGTTAACGACCAGTTCCCATACCACCGGGTTAAGGTGCAGATGAAACCGATTAAAGACTGCGCTGTCCACCAGAATCAGCGTCAGCCCGGCGGTCGCGATAATGGCAGAGAGAAAGCGCAGCAGCCGCTGGGACATCGCTACGAAGGTGAGCGGGAAGATAATCAGCAGATAGGCGGCAAACACAATAAAGCTGAAGTGACCAATCCAGCTGGTAAACGCATAGATGCGTCCTGCCAGCGAGGCGGGCCAGTCGGTAACAAACAGGTAACGGCTACCCAGAATAAAGGCAAAGATAATATTAAACAGGGCGAACCAGTGCCCCCAGCTAATCATCTGGGACACTTTTTCTCGGTAGGGCTGCCGATTTGTTACCATAGCAGAGTCTGAATCTTCACATTAATGGGCTTTATCATCACGTACCGAAGCCTGCAGCGCGTCGGCGAAGGAGCGAGCCAGCGTGCTGCGCTGAGCAGGCGATACGCTGTTATTAAGTAAATTAGTCACCATATTTCCCAGTACCATCAGGGAAAGATCGGTGGGGGCCTTGTCTTTTTCAAGTACGCTGGCCATTTCGGCGAGGAGTTTTTCCACGCGGGTGTCACTGTAACGGGATGATTGCGGCATAAGGTCGAGTTTATTCAGTGTTAAAGGGCGGCATCTTAACGTAAAAGTGCGATTTTTTCTGCTCTTTTATCGTCAACGCCCGGTTAAAGTTGTTGCCTGTTGATCGCCGTCGCACTCGGTGTTTGAATACGCGCCTACATCAAAAGGAGAGTTTACCATGAGTCTGGATATCGAGCAGATTGCTCTTCACCAGCTGATCAAGCGCGACGAGCAGACGCTTGAGCTGGTGCTGCGCGAATCACTGCTTCCCGCGAATGCTCCGGTCACCGCGATGATGGAAGAACTGCATCGTGTTTACAGCGCCAAGAACAAAGCTTACGGCCTGTTTAACGAAGAGAGCGAGCTGGCCGAGGCGCTGCGCAACTGCCGTAAGGGTGAGGATGATTTCCTCGCGTTCAGCCGTGCGGCAACGGGTCGACTGCGTGATGAGCTGGCAAAATATCCGTTTGCGGAAGGCGGCGTGGTGCTGTTCGGTCACTACCGCTATCTGGCGGTCGACTATCTGCTGATTGCGGTACTGAACAGCCAGAACAGCATGCGCGTGAATGAAGAGCTGGATATCAGCAGCACGCACTATCTGGATATCAACCATGCCGATATTGTGGCGCGTATCGACCTGACCGAATGGGAAACCCATCCGGAGTCAACGCGCTATCTTACCTTCCTGCGGGGAAGAGTAGGGCGCAAAGTTGCCGACTTCTTTATGGATTTCCTCGGCGCCAGCGTGGGTCTGGATACCAAAGCGCAGAACCGCGGGTTATTGCAGGCGGTAGACGACTACTGCTCTGAGGCCACTCTCGATAAAAATGAGCGGCAGAACTATCGGCAGCAGGTCTACAGCTACTGTAATGAACAGCTGCAGGCGGGCGAGGAGATTGCATTACAGGGGCTTTCTGAAGAGCTGGCGCCGCTCGGTGAAAAAAGCTTCCAGGCCTTTACGCAGGAGCAGGGATATGAGCTGGAGGAGAGTTTTCCGGCCGATCGCAGCACGCTGCGCCAGCTGACCAAATTTTCCGGCAGCGGCGGTGGGCTAACGCTCAATTTTGACGCAATGCTGTTAGGCGAGCGCATTTTCTGGGATCCGGCAACGGACACGCTGACGATCAAAGGCACACCGCCCAACCTGCGTGACCAGCTCCAGCGCCGCAGTAGCGGCAAATAGTATCGCGGTTTGAGCAGAATCTTAGCCGCGGCGAACAACGTTACTGTTTGAGCGACGTTGTTCGCCGCGACAAACAGCGTCGCTATTGCAGGCAAAAAAAAACGCCGCATTACGCGGCGTTTTCTTCACAGGATTTCAAACGGGCGATTAAGCGCGAACGAAGTCGATGTGGTGCAGTTTTGGCTTGAACGGGTGACGCTGTACAGCCTGCACTTTTACTTTTGACTCTTTGCCATCAACAACCAGAGTCAGCACTTCGGTGTAGAACTCAGGCTTAACCTGCATGTTCATCACGTAGTCGTGGTCCAGTTCGATAGCAACAGCTGCTTCGTTACCGCCATAAATGATGGCCGGAAATTTGTTAGCTGTACGCAGGCGGCGGCTCGCACCCTTGCCCTGCTCTTTACGTTCTACTGCATTGATAGTGAACATTGTTCAATCTCTTTATTTGATTATCCTGCTACAGGCGACCCAGCAACAGGTTGGAGTGTTCAGCTTTCGCGAAAGCAAAAGCGGGGCGCATTATAGCCCAGGTTTCGCGCCAGCGGCAATGAATTAAACCGTCGTGGCGCTAGCGCAGCATATTGGCGCGGCGATAGCGCCCCTGGTAGTCGAATACTTTTTCCCGAATCTGCCAGAAATGGCGCTGCTTTCTCGCCACGATAAAGTCGGGCTGACGCAGCAGGGGCTGGAGGGCAACAATATCCGCTGCCGTTTTCCACACCAGCGGGATGCCGGGGGCGCGCTGGTGGGGGCGCAGGAAAATCTGCGCAAAGGCGGTACGCTGGGCAGGCGTGGAGAGCCGGAAGCGCTCGCTGACCTCGGTGGCTTCCTCATCATAATAGCGCACCTTCAGCCACTCCCCTTTTTCGTCGCTGCCGGTTTCCAGCACCATTGCCGCGCAGCGCAGAACCAGGGCGTCCTTAAGTTTGAGCGCCGCTTTTAGCATATCGTCGGCATCCACCAGCAGCGCATCACACTGATGACAGCGCCGGGCGGCAATATCGTTTTCCGCATTGCAGTGCGGACACTGCTTAAAGCGAAAGCGATAGTCGCACTGTTCACGATTGCCTTCGTCATCCTCCAGTACGCCCTGACAGCGGCGGCCAAAATGCTCAATCACGGTACCGTCCGGGGTGGTTTTACCCCAAAACGTATTGGCGAACCCGCAGGCGGGGCAAAATACCTGCACCGGCTTATTGTCACTTTTTCCTTTCGGCGAGCCCACCTCAGGCGTGAAAATATCGTGCGGGTTGCCGGCGTAATCCAGAATCAGGCAGTCGGTTTTCCCCGGGGAAAGGCGCAGGCCGCGCCCGACAATCTGCTGATAGAGGCTGACAGACTCGGTAGGGCGCAGGATGGCGATTAGATCTACGTGCGGCGCGTCAAAGCCGGTGGTCAGTACCGCCACGTTAACCAGGTAACGCAGCTGGCGCGCCTTAAAGGCGGTAATCAGCGCGTCACGTTCGGCGGCAGGCGTCCCGGCGGTGATCAGGGCCTTACCCTCCGGCAGCAGGCCCAGCACCTCTTTCGCGTGTTCAACCGTGGAGGCAAAAATCATGACACCCTGACGGTCCTGAGCAAATTCCACAATCTGCTGAACGATATGCGGCGTAATACGCTGCTGTTGTTTCAGTTCACGGTTGAGATCCGCTTCGCTAAACAGACCGTTTTCACGGGCGGTCAGGCGGCTGAAGTCGTACTGCACCACCGGCATATCCAGTCTTTCCGGCGGCACCAGAAAGCCATGCTTCACCATATAGCGCAGCGGCAGCTCATAAATACAGTCGCGAAACAGCGCCCGCTCATCGCCGCGCACCATGCCGTGGTAGTGGAACTGGTAAATCCAGCCTTTCCCCAGGCGATAGGGCGTCGCGGTCAGGCCCAGCAGTCGCAGTCGCGGGTTGCTTAAGCGCAGATGGTTCAGCACCTGCTGATACTGGCTGTCATCGGCGTCGCTGATGCGGTGGCACTCGTCGACGATCAGCAGGGTAAACTCCCCCTCAAACTGCGACAGGTTGCGGGCCACCGACTGGACGCTGCCAAAGACCACTTTGCTGCGGCTCTGTTTTTGCTGCAGCCCGGCGGAGAAGATATCGGCTTCCAGCCCGTAGGCGAGGTATTTACCGTGGTTTTGCGCCACCAGTTCCCGGACGTGCGCCAGTACCAGCACGCGTCCCCGTGCCAGCCTGGCCAGTTCGGCAATAACCAGGCTTTTACCCGCGCCGGTGGGCAGCACGATAACGGCGGGCTGATGAGAACGACGGAAGTAGCTGAGCGTGGCATCAACCGCTTCCTGCTGATAGGGGCGCAGAGTAAACGACATGGTTTTCGGAGGATCAGGGAGCAAAACCGCATTATGACATGAAAGGCCGCTTCATGCCCGTCAGCCTCTGTGCCTCGACGCTAACTCCCTATATACTGAGGCGGTATCCGGGGGCGCTGTTCAGTCTCCCCGGTGATGGGCAGAACAGTCAGGATCCACGCGTTCTCTCTCTTCAAACGCTCCGCAGTCAGGAGCGTCGGTTTTCATATCTACTAAACAGGCAGTGCAGATTTAATGCGACTTGATAAATTTTTGTCTCAGCAGCTGGAAGTCAGCCGCGCCATCGCGGGACGCGAGATACGGGCGCGTAAGGTAACGGTTGATGGGGAAGTGGTACGGGAAAGTGCGTTCAGGCTGAACCCTGAAAGCCAGGTTGAGTATGATGGCAATCCGCTACAGCAGCAGCTCGGACCGCGCTACTTCATGCTGAATAAGCCGCAGGGCTACGTCTGCTCCACTGACGATCCCGATCACCCAACGGTGCTCTATTTCCTGCATGAGCCCACCGCTTATAAGCTCCATGCGGCAGGGCGACTGGATATTGATACCACCGGCCTGGTGCTGATGACCGACGATGGCCAGTGGTCACACCGTATTACCTCGCCTCGCCATCACTGCGAAAAAACCTATCTGGTGACGCTGGAGTCGCCGCTGGCGGAGGATACGGCGGCGCAGTTTACCGCGGGTGTCCAGCTGCATAACGAAAAAGACCTGACCAAACCGGCCCGGCTGGACGTTATCGACGAACATCAGGTGCGTCTGACCATCAGTGAGGGCCGCTATCATCAGGTAAAACGGATGTTTGCAGCGGTCGGCAATCGCGTGGTGGAGCTGCACCGTGAGCGCATTGGTGCGATAGCCATGGACGAGGATCTGCAGCCGGGTGAATACCGTGCCCTGACCGAAGAAGAAATTGCCAGCGTGGGTCTGCCGACCCGTTGATCATAACCAGAAGCTTGTGTGGGGTAGATGAGGGTGCGTAAGGAAAAGAATTCGTCGCTGGGGCTGGTGGTGATCCTTGGCCTGCTGGCGATGTTAATGCCGCTGTCAATTGATATGTATTTACCTGCGCTCCCGCAAATTGCCCACGAGTTCGGGGTATCAGCGGGTAGCGTGCAGATGACGCTTAATCTGTATATCTTCGGGTTTGCTCTCGGGCAGCTGATTTACGGGCCGCTGGCGGACAGCTTTGGACGTAAACCGGTCATTGCCGTGGGGACGCTGATTTTTGCCGTCGCCGCGGCCGCCTGTGCGCTTTCCCAGTCAATCGACCAGCTGATTTTTATGCGTCTGCTGCACGGCCTGTCGGCAGCGGCGGGCAGCGTGGTGATCAGCGCGCTGATGCGGGATACCTACTCGAAGGAAGAGTTTTCCCGCATGATGTCATTCGTGATGCTGGTCACCACCATTGCACCGCTGGTGGCCCCCATCGTAGGCGGCTGGATGCTGCTGGTCTGGAGCTGGCACGCGATCTTCTGGACCATCTCGCTGGCCGCCGTGGTCACCACCGTGCTGGTTGTGACCCAGATCAAAGAGACGCTGCCGCGTGAAAAGCGACAGAAATTCCATCTGCGTACCACCCTGAGAAATTTCTTGTCGCTGTTCCGCCACAAGCGCGTATTCAGCTATATGCTGGCCAGCGGCTTCTCATTTGCCGGGCTGTTCTCATTCCTCAACGTTGGGCCCTTTGTCTATATTGAGCTGAACCACATCAGCCCGCAGGATTTCGGCTACTACTTTGCCCTGAATATCGTCTTCCTGTTTCTGATGACGCTGCTTAACAGCCGCTGCGTCCGTCGCTTTGGTCCGCTGGCAATGTTCCGTCTCGGGCTGCTGATTCAGTTCAGCATGGGCGTGTGGATGGTGGTGGTTAGCGCGTTCAATCTGGGCTTTCTGCCGCTGGTGTTTGGTGTGGCGATGTTTATTGGCTGCGTGGCGATGGTCTCCTCCAATGCCATGGCGGTCATTCTGGAAGAGTTTCCCCATATGGCAGGCACGGCGTCGTCGCTGGCGGGCACGCTGCGATTTGGCGTGGGCGCGCTGGTGGGGGCGCTGCTCTCCACGCTCTCCTTCCACTCGGCCTGGCCAATGGTGGGGTCGATCTTTATCTGCGCGACAGTCTCCGTTCTACTCTTCCTCTACGCTGCCCGACCGCGTAAAGGCGTAACGGTCTGATTGCATCCTTCCCACAGGTCAGGGGATGCTGAGTGTCGACTATGTTGCTTTAATGTGAATGTAACGCTGCTAAAATTTACCTATATGCAACAAAAATGGTTGTTATTCACGCCGTGACGCGGTAAATATAGCCTTGGAACGTGAGGCAACGCTCAAAACGACCCTGTTCAGGTGATGCTGCCCTTGCTTTATCCTGCCGTGCAATATCTACCGTTGGTGAAAAAACGGCTGTTATAGCATTGCACTCGCTGTTGAACTGGGGAGTTTAGCTGACTATGTTACAACATTCTGTCGTACACCGATTACCGCAAAGCTATCGCTGGGGCACGGGATCGTCCGAACTCAGCGTAGAGCCGCTGACGCTGAATGGCGTCGCTGGCGATGACGATCTGATTGGCCTTAGCCTGCTCAGCCACCAGGGGGAGCAGGCATGGGATATCATGCAAATGATCAAAGAGGCACTGGCGGACATCAAGCTTGAGTGCGCCGTGGTAGAGTGGGACGGACAGCCCTGCCTGTTCGTGACCCGTCATGATGAAAGCGCCACCACCTGCCGCCTTAAGAACTTTGGCGTGGGGATTGCGGAAACATGGCGAAATCACTCAGTGCTATAAGCTGCTGCGTGTAGCGTTCTTTTGGGGCGGAGAATATCGCCTCACACTCTCCCTGCTCAATCACTTCACCCTGCCGCAGCACCACCACCTGATGACAGAGCGATCTGACCACCTGTAAGTCATGGCTGATGAAAATGTAGGCCAGCTGGCGATCGCGCTGCAATTTTTTCAGCAGCGTCAGGATCTGTTTCTGAACCGACCTGTCGAGCGATGAGGTCGGCTCATCAAGGATAATCAGCTCCGGCTGTAATATCAGCGCCCGGGCGATGGCGATACGCTGGCGTTGCCCACCGGAAAACTCGGCGGGGTAGCGGTGCCGCGTCTCCGCATCCAGCCCCACCTCCTGCATCGCTGCAATCACGCGCGCCTCGCGCTGCTTTTCGCTGAGGGCAGGGTGATGAACCTGTAGCCCCTCGGCGATAATTTGCAGCACGTTTAGCCGGGGATTGAGTGAAGAGTTGGGATCCTGGAATACGACCTGGATTTTTGGCCGCACCGGCAGCATCTTTCGCCGATCCCACTGGTGCAGCGGCTGATTGCGATACCAGATCTCACCCTGTGACGAAATAAGCCGCAGCAGCGCCAGCCCGGTGGTACTTTTGCCCGAGCCGGACTCTCCCACCAGCCCCAGACTTTCCCCGGGGCGAAGTACAAAACTGAGCGAACGTAGCGCGTGATGGTAACCGGTGACCCGGCGCATCAGGCCCTGTTTGATCGGAAAGGCAACCTGAAGCTGACTGACGCGAAGCAGCGGGTCGGCGTGGCTGTCTGCCGGTTCGGGTCTGCCTTCCGGCTCAGCATTAAGCAGCGTTTGCGTATAAGGATGTTGGGGCGAGTCGAATAGCCGTCGGGTTGTATTGCTCTCCACGCCCTTGCCGTTGTGCATCACCGTGACGTTATCCGCCAGCTGTCGCACAATATTCAGGTTGTGCGTGATAAACAGCAGCCCCATATTCAGCTCCTGCTTTAGCTCGTTCAGCAGAGTCAGGATCTGCGCCTGGACCGAGACGTCCAGCGCCGTCGTTGGCTCATCGGCGATCAGCAGTTCGGGACGGGTCAGCAGCGCCATGGCGATCATGATGCGCTGACGCTCGCCTCCAGAGAGCTGATGCGGGAAATCTTTCAGCCGCCGGGCGGCGTCGCGAATCCCTACGCGGTCCAGGCAGGTCAGCATTTCGGCACGCGCCGCCTCTCTGCGCATCGCGCGATGCAGCGAAAGTACCTCATACAGCTGTTTTTCAACGGTGTGCAGCGGGTTGAGCGACACCATCGGCTCCTGAAAAATCATTGCCATGCGGTTGCCGCGCAGGCCGCGTAGCGTGCGCTCGTCGGCGGTCAGTACGTTCTGCCCGGCAAAATGTATTTCACCCTGCTGATAAACCACCGGCGGTGACGGGAGCAGGCGCATAATTGACAGGGCGGTGACGCTTTTCCCCGAGCCGGACTCTCCCACCAGGGCGCGCGTTTCACCCGCCTCCACGGAGAGCGACAGGCTGTCCACCACCCGCCTTTCGACCCCGGAGGCGCGGAAGGCGATGCTTAAGTCTTTCACAATAAGCAGGGACATACTCAGTGCACCTTACTGGGGTCGAAGGCGTCACGAACCGCCTCGCCGATAAAAATAAGCAGCGACAGCAGGATCGCCAGCGAGAAGAAGGCCGCAATCCCCAGCCACGGAGCCTGAAGGTTGTTTTTCCCCTGCAGGAGCAGCTCCCCCAGTGAGGGAGAGCCCAGCGGCAGGCCAAAGCCGAGAAAGTCGAGCGAGGTCAGCGTGGTTATCGATCCGCACAGAATAAACGGCAGCCAGGTGAGCGTCGCGACCATGGCATTCGGTAGCATATGGCGTGACATAATGTGCCGGTCGCTGACGCCCAGCGCCTGCGCCGCACGAATATAGTCAAAATTGCGCGCGCGCAGGAATTCGGCGCGCACCACGCCGACCAGCTGCATCCAGCCAAACATCACGGTTATTCCCAGCAGCCACCAGAATCCCGGCTGGATGATGCTGGAGAGCAAAATAATCAGAAACAGCGTGGGCATACCGGACCAGACTTCAATAAAGCGCTGGCCCCATAAATCCACTCTTCCGCCGTAGTACCCCTGTAGCGCGCCTGCGATGATGCCCATCACGCTGGAGATAAGCGTCAGCGTCAGCCCAAACAGCAGGGAAATGCGTGTGCCATAGAGGATCCTTGCCAGCACATCCCCGCCGTTGGCGTCGGTGCCCAGCCAGTTCTGCGCGGAGGGGGGCGAGGGGAAAGGGACGCGGGTGGCGAAGTTGATGGTGTTATCACTAAAACGGATCGGCGCCCAAACGGCCCAGCCGTGCTGGCTCAGGCGCGACTTAAGCCAGGGATCCTGATAATCCGCCGCGGTTGCCAGCGGGCCGCCAAAATCGGCTTCGGTATAATTCACCAGCAGGGGAAAATAAGTCTGCTGCTGGTAGCGGACAATCAGCGGCTTATCGTTTGCCAGCAGGTTAGCGCCCAGGCAGAGGATAAACAGCGCGATGAAAATCCACAGCGACCAGTAACCGCGTCGGTTATGGCAAAAACGCGCCCAGCGTGCCTGATTAACCGGGTTCAACCTTTTCATTAGCGCCCCTCAAAATCAATGCGTGGATCAACCAGCGTATAGGTGATATCGCTAAGGATATTCAACAGCAGGCCGATCAGCGTAAAGATGTAGAGCGTGCCAAACATCACCGGATAGTCACGCTGCAGGGTCGCTTCATAGCCCAGCAGGCCGAGTCCATTGAGGGAGAACATCACTTCAATCAGCAGCGATCCGGTAAAAAACATGCTGATAAAGGTGGCGGGAAACCCGGCGATAACCAGCAGCATGGCGTTGCGAAAGACGTGACGATAAAGGATTTTTTTCTCATCCAGCCCCTTCGCTCTGGCGGTTACCACATACTGTTTACGAATTTCATCGGTAAAAGCATTTTTGGTGAGCATCGTCAGGGTGGCAAAGCCGCCGATAACGGTGGCAAGTACCGGCAGCGTAATGTGCCACAGATAATCGGTAATTTTACCATACCAGGGGAGCGCGTCGAACCGGGCAGAAACCAGCCCGCGCAGGGGAAACCAGTCCAGGTAGCTGCCGCCCGCGAACAGCACAATCATCACGATGCCAAACAGAAATGACGGGATAGCATAGCCCGCAATGATCAGCGTACTGCTCCAGGTATCGAAGGCGCTACCGTTACGTACCGCCTTGTTGATGCCGAGCGGGATAGAAACCAGATAGATAATCAGCGTGCTCCACAGCCCCAGCGTCACCGAAACGGGCAGGCTCTGTTTAATGAGCTGAATAACCGAACTGCTGCGAAACAGGCTGTCGCCAAAGTCAAAGCGCGCGTAGTGCCACAGCATGTCGAAATAGCGCTGATACAGGGGCTTATCGAAGCCGTAGCGGCGGGTTATTTCGGCGATCACTTCCGGGTCCAGTCCCCGGGAACCGCGATACTGGCTGTCGCCGGGCATCGAATTCGGCGTGCCGCGCGCATGGCTGTCGGAAGCACCGCCCCCGCCTGGTAGTCCGGTGCTCTGACCGAACTCGATATTGGCCAGCGCCTGGTCAACCGGACCACCGGGTGCAATCTGCACAATAAAAAAGTTGATGGTAATAATCGCCCACAGCGTGGGGATGACCAGCAGCAGCCGGCGTAGCAGATAGGCACCCACTCTTTGCTCCTTAACGACGCTGTGCCGGCAGCTGCGCGGCTTTGTTGACATCATACCACCAGCTGTCAAAGCCCAGTGACCAGGCAGGGCGGATCGCCGGCATTGAGAACTTATTCCACCAGGCATAGCGATCGCGGGCGTTATACCACATCGGGATCATGTAATCATTCCACAGCAGGACGCGGTCCAGCGATCTTGCCAGCGGCAGCAGCGCGTTTTTATCCCCCTGGTGCTGAATGATCTGCTTTATCAGCGCATCAACTACCGGGCTGGCGACGCCCGGGGCATTATAGCTGGAGGCGAGATACGCCGAATCCCAGACCAGCCGCAGTGAGGGATCGGGGATGGGGAAAGCAAAGTAGCTGATGGGGCGCATATCATAATCACGACTGCGCGCACGGGCCAGATACTGTGAGCTGTCGACCTGGCGAAGGGTAAGCTGGATACCGAGCCGTGACAGCGCGTGCTGGAAGGGGAGTACCCACTGATTATTCTCCCCGCTGCGCAGCAGCAGTTCAAAGCTGAATGTCTTCCCCGTCTGCTGATTGGTTAGCTTCTGGTTTTTTATCTCCCAGCCTGCCTGTTTAAGCAGGGCCAGCGCCCTGAGAAGATTATCGCGGTCATACCCGCTACCGTCAGTATGGGGAGGGTGATAAATTTGCGTGAATACTTCATCGGGGATTTCTCCCTTAAAGGGCGCAAGGATCTCCAGCTCTTTTGCATCGGGATAATGCCGCGCGGCATATTCGGTATTCTGGAAATAACTGTCGGTTCGACGGTACGCATTATAGAACAGCGCCTTATTCATCCATTCGAAATCGAATACCAGCGAAATGGCCTCGCGCACGCGGCGATCCTTAAACAGCGGCTTTTGCACATTAAAGGCCAGCCAGCGGGTATCCGTGGCGGCGGTGTTGGGCTGTTCATCCTTAATAATCAGATGGCGGTCAAAGTTGCTGCCGCGATATTGTGTGGCCCAGCTTTTAGCCGAGCTCTCGGCGCGGAAATCGAACGCGCCCGCCTTAAAGGCTTCAAAGGCAACGTTATCGTCAAGATAATAGTCGTAGCGGATCGTATCGAAATTGAAGCGACCCTTATTCACCGGCAGATTTGCCGCCCAGTAATCCTTCACGCGCGACCAGGTAACAGACTGTCCGACTTTCCAGGCGGTTATCCGGTAGGGACCGCTGCCCGGAGGTGGAGTGCGAAGCGGTTCATCCAGTCGGTGATGCTGCCAGAATTTTTCCGGGAATACCGGCAGCGACAGCAGCGACAGTACCCGATCTTTATCACCCACAGGCAGGTCAAACCGCACGGTCAGCGCGGAAATAGGCCGGGCAGTCACACCCTTATTCGCCACCCGAAACTGCGGTACGCCTTCCGTCATAAATTTGTTAAAGGTGAAGGCCACGTCGCGGGCGGTGATGGGGCTGCCGTCATGAAAGCGAGCCAGGGGATTCAGGGAAACTTCCACCCAGCGATAATCATCAGGATAACGCGCAAACTCGGCAATCAGGGGATAATAGCTGGCGGCTTCATCCTCTGATGAGGTAAACAGCCGGTCATACAGCGTGTCAGTGCCCGCCGCAGGATTGCCGCGTGAGGCAAAGCGATTAAAGTTATCATAGGTGCCCACCGCCGAAAGCGTAATATTACCGCCCCTGGGCGCGGCGGGATTGGCATAATCGTAGTGGGAGAAATCGACGGCATATTTAGGCTCGCCGAGCTGTGCAAACGCGTAACTCTCATTAATATTCTCAGCCTGGGCCGTGGTCACCATGCAGCTGAAAAGTATAAAAGCAAAGCGCAATATCATAAAGTTACTTAGCTCCCACCGTTAATGCCAACATCCCGTTATCACGCCTGGCAGCAGGCAAAAAAAAACGCTGCTGCGGCAGCGTTTTCTCTCTCGTTTTTCGCAGACTTCAGGGGATCGAAATCAGCTTTGCGTTCGGGTCAGAACGCGCCGTGCCTCATGATAGCGATGCTTCCAGTAGTTGTCGTTCAGATTCGAGATCATCACGCCGCTGCTGGTTGAGGCATGGACAAAGTTATCGTTACCCAGATAAATGCCGACGTGGCGACCGGTTGAACCGGCGCGGAACAGCACTAAATCACCGGGGCGCAGCTTTGTACGCTGAATGCTTTTCCCTGTGTCTTCCTGCTCGTAGGTGGAGCGCGGCAGATCGAGACCAAACTGCTCACGGAAGGTGGTTTGTACAAATGCAGAGCAATCAATGCCGCGTTTGCTGGTGCCGCCCAGGCGATAACGAACGCCTTTCCAGACCGCATACTGGTCCATCAGTCGGGATTTAATATCCACGTTCTGAACCATTTTTTCGAATTCATCCTGAGACGCTTGAAGTAAAAAGCCGTCCTGGCTCTTAACTGCATGAGTATCAGTTTGTGCATTGTTGCTGCTGTTGGTCGAACTACAGGCTGACAGTAACGTCGCTAAGGCGACAGCAGGTAAAACCCGCCAGATATATCTCAGCATCGGTTGAGACTTGACCATTATGTTTGTGATCCCTTGAAGTCCTTAACGACGAAGTCGTCAGATATTACGAAACGGAACGAGATTAATTAGCGCACAGGGGTAAGACAATTCCTGAACCTCTAAAATGTGCCAGAGAGCACAGTTAAAAGTGTAAATTAAGGAAATATCTTACAGCGTTGGCCTAATCGAAAATGAGATTAACCGATTACAGACGGCATGGCGAGGGGTTTTAGCGTCTTTTTTATAGGTTTTAATGATGTGAAACATAAGAATATTAAAATGGCCGTTTTATCGGCAAATGTGCAGGAATCATGAGGGTAAAGAAGATATTCAGATGTTAAAGAGGGGCATGATGCAGAACGTAGTTAAATGTCGGTCTGAAAGCATTTTTTATGGCATAAACTGCTGCCAGGGCAGCACCCTCGTCGTTCTTTGTTCAGTTATTTCCGGCGAAGCGTTTATGTCTGTGAGCGAAGAAGGGTATTAAGCAGCACCGTAATAAATGAGATAAGCATTACGATGCTGCCTGCCGCAAAGCATTAACAGACTACTATTTACTTAGCGGGCTTATATTTTCCAGGTAAATAGCGATTAACCACATTGACCAGATAGTCGCTGGCCGGGGTTATTAACAGCCAGCTCATGCCGACCAGCACAATTGAAAGCGAACCCACCACCACGTCAGTAAACCAGTGTGCCCCAATCATTATGCGGGGAGAGGCAAAAATCAGTACTATCGCTACCGCGATTAAAAAGGCGCGGCGAGTGAAATAGCGCAGCATAAAGCAGGCGAAAATCATCAGCATCATGCCGTGATCGCCGGGGAAGCTGTCCGCTGACGCATCTTTAGTCGGTATGCCGGTCAGGCGCGTGACATGATTAACGTCCGGGAAGAATTTAGTGGGGCTGGGGTGCGAAACCGGGATCAGATGGCCGAGCTGGTTAAGCACGACGGCAGCCAGCAGCATAGTAATACCGATGGCCAGCATGCGACGGCGGCCCTGAGGGGTTTCATGCAGCCAGATGCTCAGGTAAAGCGCACCCATTGCTAACAGCGAGACGCCATCAAAAGCGCGATAGTTGGTAATGGCCACGAACCACAGCAGGGGTTTGCTGGTGACCAGTCTTTCATTGAACCAGTAGAAAATGCTTTTATCAATGTCAAACCAGAAACCGTGATGGGCGGGCAGATACCACGAGAAAAATAGCGCCAGGCCAAGTGCATTAAGCACCAGGATAGAAAGTAAGCGTTTAGCAGTCATTTCGTCTTAAGGTTAAATTAAGAAATCGTAACGGCGTAGATTATTACACGAAAGTTAAACGAAGTTGCAACAAAGATGTTTGTAACGCGTTCCAGTCCGCTTCCGCTTCATGGATGACCTCAATGCGGCTGTCAGGTGGCGAAGACTGGCGGGTCTCGATATGAAAGTCGTCACCCTGACGATTAACGCTAACCAACCCTTCCTGGATGCGCATCACACCTTTAACCCGCGTGACCGGAGAGAGGCGTACCCATTCAAGCAGGCCGACGGTATCAAAAACCGTATCGCTATCGAATACCCAGCCGCAGGCGAAATACCCCTGGCCCTGATTTAGCGAACGGCGCCACCGTGCATCAGGCTTTAGTGTTAGTGCGGCAAGGCCCGAAGCGGGCTGGCCATGATGATGGGCTGGCCGAGGAAGCGTCTGCTGGTTTTTACGCGGCTGGCGCAAAAGCTGCGCATCAATTCTGCCAAAGGAGGCGGTGATGACCGGACGGCTCAGTGGATCCTGCTGTTGCCATTCGTGCAGTGCCTGCCGGTCGGCATCAAGCCAGCGATCTTCCTTATTCGCGACGATAATATCGGCCGCCGCCAGCTGATCGCGGAAATTCTCGTTTTCAACGGTGCGCCTGTCGCTCAGCTGGCGCGGATCCAGCAGGCATAATGAGGCATCCAGCGTGAGCCAGGGGCGGTAAACATCCGCCGAGAGCATATCAAGGATCTGTTTGGGGTGCCCGAGGCCAGTGGGTTCGATCAGCAGGCGATCGGGCTGGGCCTGCTTAAGCAGCATATTCAGCCCAACCTGCATCGGCAGGCCGTTCACGCAGCACATGCAGCCGCCGGGGATCTCTTTCAGGATAGCGCCACTCTCTGCCAGCAGGGCCCCATCAATACCCACTTCGCCAAACTCATTAACCAGTATCGCCCATTTTTCGTCTGCCGGTTTTTGAGAAAGAAGATGCTGGAGGGTGGTGGTTTTGCCGCTGCCCAGAAATCCGGTGATTAAATTAACTCGTGCCATCTTTTCCTCTCTCTGCGCATTCAGCTAAAGGTGAATTAATCTTCTGCTCACCGATGCCGATAATTAACTTACCTGCCCACCAACGACTATCTTCAAAGTGCCAGCAGTTAATCGACGAGGTAACTATGAATGGCGTAAAAATTGCAGTGCAAATGACTGTGGTCAGTCTGCTCATCCCGCTATGGACGGAAACCGCTCTGGCAGGAGAGTCACAGGCCAGTGCAGGCTCTGGCACCCTTACCTTTCAGGGGGCGATTGTGTCGCCCGGCTGCGAAATCGACCAGCAGTCCGACTTGATCAGAACATCCTGTTTTAAGCAGGGTAAAACCCAGGTCTACATCACGCCTCCTGATGCGCAGGCGCTGCCTGCTGAGCTGGGGCAAACGCAGGTGAAATGGCTCGATGCACAGCACAAAATGGGGATTATGACCGTCAACTACAATTAGCACGCCCGACAATTGTTATAATATAACAAATTCGGCCGCGCGCAAGGACGTTGCCGAATTTATCACGTAGTGATTAGTCCGCACGGCTCATATAGCGGCGCTCGGGAATATGAATGCGTATTTTATCGCCGCTGCTCAGATATTCAGGAACCTGAATAACCAGGCCGGTTATCATGGTAGCTGGCTTTGTTCTGGCGCTGGCAGAGGCGCCCTTAATACCCGGCGTGGTTTCCACGATTTCCATATCAACGGTTTGCGGCAGCTCGAGCGCCAGAATCTGGCCGTCCATGGTCAGGACCTGAATACCCGGGATCCCGCCCTCGGGCAGGAACAGCAGTTCCTCTTCAATCTGCTCTTTTTTAAAGATATAGGGCGTGTAGTCCTCGTCATCCATAAAGACATACTCGTCCCCATCAATGTAGGAGAAGGTCACCTGACGTCGACTCAGAGAGATGGTGTCAATAATGTCATCGCCCTTGAAGCGCTCTTCCACTTTCATACCGGTACGGATATCGGTAAAACGCATTTTATACAGCGTCGATGCCCCGCGTGCGCTCGGGCTCTGAACGTCAATATCCTTCACTAACAGCAGCTTGCCGTTGAAACTTACGGCCATACCTTTTTTAATTTCGTTCGCTCTTGGCATATAAAAATCTCAGTAAAAAGGGCCAGGGAAAATTCTCGCGACAACTTACTCTTGCGCAAGGATTCAGGCAAGTGCTGAACGGCAGTCATGCAGGACACTTTTCTCAGAATGTCATTAAAGAATAGTATTCACTCAGGCCGCCTGCTATGTTCACGTTTTAAACGCCTGCCGCGCTACCTGACGCTCCGTTACCGTTGATTTTTCCCCGAGGTCTTTTGATGGAATGTCGTACCGACTGCGGAGCGTGCTGCATAGCCCCTTCGATCTCCAGCCCCATTCCCGGCATGCCGCAGGGGAAGCCCGCGAACACGCGCTGTATCCAGCTTGCTGATAATTTCATGTGTAAGATCTTCACTTCGCCCCTGCGCCCCAGCGTTTGCGGCAGCTTAAAGGCGAGGTCAGATATGTGTTTCACCCATCGGGACGAAGCCCTGACCTGGCTTATTCAGCTTGAAGCTGAAACGGCACCTTAACCTTTATTGCGTTCTCTGCCGCTCCACCTTGTTGCAAACCCCGGATGCGATATGCAAAAGACAGGGTGTGGATCCCTCCCTGGCGGCGGCCCCCCGCATTCTGCGATTTTCCCGGCGCGAGAGGTGTCAGCTTAGCTTCAGCTGACTTGCTCCCCGAGAACGCTTTCGGCCCGATAATTCCAGAAAGAAGCGATAAAATGTGCGTGGCATCAAAAAATCGTTACCCAACCAGCGGTAAAACTTGCATCGCCGAGGCGAAGAAGAACACACTGATTGAAACGTTTCAGCGTTGTCCGTTCAGCGTGTTAGACCAGAGAGCGTACGCGTTTTCATAAATTAGCTGAAACGATTCAATCTAAGCAGCGAGGAGAATTATGTTCCAGCTTGAACTGTCCGCTATTCATCCCGGCGCGACTGCCGAAAACAAAGAGGATGCCATTCGTCAGGTTGCTGCCGCACTTACTCGTGCGGGCAACGTGGGAGAAGGTTACGTTGACGGTATGCTCGCCCGGGAGCAGCAGACCTCAACCTATCTGGGTAACGGTATTGCTATCCCTCACGGCACCACGGATACCCGCGATCTGGTGTTGCAAACGGGCGTCCAGGTGTATCAGTTTCCGCAGGGTATCGCCTGGGGCGAGGATCAGACCGCCTGGGTGGTAATTGGTATCGCGGCAAAGTCTGATGAACATCTCGCGCTGCTGCGTCAGCTGACCCACGTTCTCAGCGATGACAGCGTGGCTGAGCAGCTAAGAAGTGCCGATTCAGCCGAAACGCTGCGTAGCCTGCTGATGGGCGAAAAGCTGGCAGGGGAATTTAAGTTTGATACTTCGCTGATTACTACCGACGTTGCCACCGGCGATCTGATGACGCTTCAGGCGCTTAACGCGGGCCGCTTACAGCAGGCGGGAGCAGTCGATGCGACCTTTGTTAGCCGTGTCATCGCCTCCCGCCCGCTTAACCTGGGACAGGGCGTCTGGCTGAGTGACAGCACCGAGGGCAATCTTGCCAGCGCGGTCGCCGTCAGTCGCAGCGCCACGCCCTTTGAGGTTGACGGTGAGAAAGCGGCGCTGCTGGTGACCGTGGCGGTCAACGATGACAGCCCGCTAAATGTGCTGAACTACCTCAGTGACCTGCTGATGAGCCAGAAAGCCGATCGCCTGTTGAGTGCCGATGCAGCGGGTATTCTTGCGCTACTAACCAGTGAAGTCTCGGAACAGGCGGATGTGCTGACGGAAGAGTTCACCATTCGCAACGAACATGGATTGCATGCCCGTCCCGGCACCGCGCTGGTCACGGTGATCAAACAGTTTAATTGCGACGTCACCGTGACGAATCTCGACGGAAGCGGCAAGCCGGCCAATGGCCGGAGCCTGATGAAAGTTGTGGCATTGGGGGTGAAGAAAGGCCACCGGCTGCGTTTTACCGCCAGCGGGGAAGATGCACCACAGGCAATTAAGGCCATTGGTGAGGCAATTTCTGGCGGTCTTGGCGAGGGGGCATCATGAGCAGGCGCGTCGCTACTATCACCCTGAACCCGGCTTACGATTTGGTGGGTTATACGCCTGAAATCGAACGGGGCGAGGTAAACCTGGTAAAAACCACCGGTCTGCATGCGGCGGGTAAAGGGATAAACGTTGCTAAGGTGCTGAAGGACCTGGGGATCGATGTCACCGTTGGTGGCTTCCTGGGTAAAGAGAATCAGGATGGCTTTCAGCATCTGTTCAGCGAACTGGGTATTGCTAATCGCTTTCAGGTGGTCGAAGGCCGTACCCGTATCAACGTTAAGCTCACTGAGAAAGGCGGAGACGTAACGGACCTCAACTTTTCGGGGTTTGAGGTTACGGGGCAGGACTGGGAGCGTTTTACGACCGACTCACTCACGTGGCTGGGCCAGTTTGATATGGTCTGCGTCAGCGGTAGCCTGCCGGCCGGCGTCGATCCGGATGCGTTTACCGACTGGATGCGTGCGCTGCGTACCCACTGCCCCTGCATTATTTTCGACAGCAGCCGTGAAGCGCTGGTAGCGGGCCTTAAAGCTGCGCCCTGGCTGGTGAAGCCAAACCGACGCGAACTGGAGATTTGGGCCGGACGCAAACTTCCGACGTTAAAGGATGTAATAGAAGCGGCACATGCCCTGCGCGAACAGGGTATTGCTCACGTGGTGATCTCACTGGGTGCGGAAGGCGCACTGTGGGTAAATGCTTCAGGTGAATGGATTGCCAAACCGCCCGCGTGTGAAGTGGTAAGCACCGTGGGTGCCGGGGATTCAATGGTTGGTGGGCTGATTTATGGCCTGCTGATGCGCGAATCCAGCGAGCATACGCTTCGACTGGCTACGGCCGTGGCGGCCCTGGCCGTCAGTCAGAGCAACGTTGGCATTACCGATCGTACCCAGCTGGCCGCAATGATGGCGCGCGTCAAGCTGGAACCATTTAACTGACAGCAGGAGAAGCACATTGAAAACGCTGCTGATAATTGATTCTTCGCTGGGCCTGGCGACAGGTTATCTGGCAAAAAACATGGCAACCGCCGCTGCGGTGAAACTGGGCGTGACGCTGACCGACAGCCTGGCTGAGGCAGATCGGGTGATTGTGGCAGGAAAAAGTATCCCCGCCGACGCCAGCCTTGACGGGAAATCCGTATACGTTGCTGATATCGAAGAGCTCATGCGCCAGCCAGACGCGGTGCTAACCACGGCGCAAAGCGAAGCTAAAACCTGGCACGCGCCAGCAGCCTCGCCAGCGCAGGCGCCAGCAGGTGCCCTAAGCGAACAGCGGGCAAAACGCATTGTCGCGGTTACCGCCTGTCCAACCGGCGTGGCGCATACCTTTATGGCAGCAGAAGCCATTGATACCGAAGCGAAAAAACGCGGCTGGTGGGTTAAGGTGGAAACGCGCGGATCCGTGGGCGCGGGCAATACCATTACGGCAGAAGAAGTGGCAGAAGCTGATCTGGTCATCGTGGCAGCGGATATTGAGGTGGATCTGGCGAAATTTGCCGGCAAGCCAATGTATCGCACCTCTACCGGACTGGCGCTGAAGAAAACCGCCCAGGAGCTGGATAAAGCGGTCGCGGAAGCGAAGCCTTATCAGCCTAAAGGGAGCAGTAGCTCAGCATCACAGGGTGAAGAGAAGAAAGAGGGCGCGGGTGCCTATCGTCATCTGTTAACCGGTGTCTCCTATATGCTGCCGATGGTGGTAGCGGGGGGGTTGAGCATCGCGCTGTCGTTTGCTTTCGGTATTACCGCCTTCAAAGAGCAAGGCACGCTGGCGGCGGCGCTGATGCAAATCGGCGGCGGTAGCGCATTCGCGCTGATGGTTCCGGTGCTGGCTGGCTTTATTGCGTTCTCCATCGCCGACCGCCCGGGCCTGACGCCGGGCCTGATTGGCGGCATGCTCGCTACCAGCATTAACGCGGGCTTCCTCGGTGGGATTATTGCCGGTTTTATTGCCGGCTATGCGGCAAAATTTATCAGCGCCAAACTCAGGCTGCCGCAGAGTATGGAGGCGCTCAAGCCTATTCTGATTATCCCGCTAATCGCCAGCCTGGTCACCGGCCTGCTGATGATTTACGTGGTCGGCACGCCGGTTGCTAAAATCATGGAAGGGCTGACCCACTGGCTGGCGAATATGGGAACGGCCAATGCAGTGCTGCTGGGTGCCGTACTGGGTGGCATGATGTGTACCGATATGGGCGGCCCGGTCAATAAGGTGGCCTATGCCTTTGGCGTCGGCCTGCTCAGTTCGCAAACCTATGCGCCGATGGCGGCAATCATGGCGGCGGGCATGGTTCCTCCGCTGGCAATGGGGCTGGCAACGCTGGTGGCGCGCAGGAAATTTAATAAAGGCCAGCAGGAAGGGGGCAAGGCAGCACTGGTTCTCGGCCTGTGCTTTATCTCCGAAGGGGCCATTCCCTTTGCCGCACGCGACCCGATGCGCGTACTGCCCTGCTGCATTGTGGGCGGCGCGTTGACCGGTGCCATTTCCATGGCGGTGGGCGCGAAGCTGATGGCGCCGCACGGCGGCCTGTTTGTTCTGCTGATCCCCGGAGCTATCACCCCGGTTATGGGTTACCTGATGGCTATTATCGTGGGAACCCTGGTGGCGGGCCTCTCCTACGCGGTACTGAAGCGTCCCGAGTCGGAGCTGGCTAAAGCCTGATACCCCTCTGATGAAAAAAAGCGCGGGCAACCGCGCTTTTTTTATGTTTCATGTTGATAACTACTTTTCATCAGAAATAATATAATTTCTCAGCCAGTTCAGCTGTGGAAATTTTTATTAAACTGAAGTACCGCTTCAATATCGTGCGTACCGTCAAAAAAGTCATCGGGATAATATATATGGTAGGGAGCAATTGTCCAGTTTGGCTCTCCTTTAAGCCAGGATGAAAGCTTGTGAAATTTATTTTTAGAACCGTAAGCCGGATAGGCTTTAGCTGAGGGATTAGCAATAAAGGCCTCATCGGCCGCATCAGTGTAAGCCCAGACTTCGTTAAGATAAGAAGCGACAGGTCTTCTAATAAACTGGGCAACTTCCAAAGCTGCACTGGTGCGACCCGCATAGCAGGATACGAGTAATAAAGGAGTATCCCTGGCCAGGTTCAATTCTCCATCACGCGTAGCTGTATTAAACATGGGGATTATATCGTTTTTGGAAACAGAGAATGCATCAACCATATCGCCGGCGCGATTCATCAACATAGGAGAGTCACGTAGGCCATGGGTAGAGTACATCGCTATGCCCCTACCCATATAATTTGTCATAAAGGCTGGTAAATTTTGGTCTTTCTGGTCAGGGAATGTGTAAAAAGCCCAGCTGGAAGGCTGAGATTCATTTATCAAATTATATGAAAATTTAGCAATTTCTAATCCTATTGCTGCGATGCCAAATCCTAATGACGCCATTTCCATTTTTGCCGACAGCTTAGGATCAGAGTGTTCAAGTACGCCAGAGGCGACAGCAGTAGCACCACTAAAATAGGTGAGATTTCTTACGAGGAAACTCGCAACAGAGGCCATTCCATCGGTCGCCAATGAGCTGGCAATAAGACCGGTTCCGATAAGTATATTGCCCCAGGCATGTAAGCTCATAGCACCCGTAGGATCGCTGTAGTTAACCGGGTCACCATCACAATAGCTATAGGGATTAATGTATTTCCCTGCAACAGGAGAGAGCAGGTCTGGCGTCAAAAATTGTTTTAACCGGGGGTGATAGAATCGCGTACCATGCCCCATAATATAACAACCGCTGGTAATATCAAAAGACCCTTTATCATTGCGGTTTGAGTTAGCCCCTGTAGTACAGTAATCCTTCCATGGAAGGTAATCCGAAAAATTCAGGGATGTATCTTCCGCAGGGTTAATTCTTATTAATGACTCTCCACGAACGTCGGTAGCAACCAGGTTATAGACTTCTTCATTTGTTATATTATCGGTTACACAGCTACCGAAGAGATTATCGAGGAAAACTGTTGTCTTACCTTCCGTCCTGATTTTCAGCAGCGTGTCACCCACGTAGTAATATTCCCTTACTTTATTACCAGTTTTAACAGAAATAATTCTGTCCCGGCAATCGTAGGTATACTCAGAATGTACTCCCTGTTCATTTCTACAGCCAGAAAGCCTGCCTACGGTATCATAGGTATAGGTTTGACCAAAGCCATCATTCGTTATCCTACCTGCATCATCATAGGTAATGTAACGGTCTGCTAAAGGTTTATTGTTGTCAACTTGAGTGAGCCTGGTTAGTTTGAATGGAGATAAAGTATCACCATATATAAATAGTGATTTCTTGATTATATTATCCTCCGACTCTTCGCTGAGTGAGATTATCCTGTCGAACCCATCCCACACAACGGTTTGCTTCTTTATCTTTCTGCTATCAGAATTTTCAGGCGGAAAACCATCGCATTGATAACTGATAAGTTTGTTATTAGAGTTATATAAAAAAGTCTCTTTTTTTATCAGGTTTCCTTCTATCAGGAAATCCCTTTGCGTCAGTTTGTCGAGGGTGTTGAAAGAGTAATGAACTTCGCAAGTTTTTTTAAATCGGGGTGTTTCAGTCATAATCAGATAGTTAGTGCATCGACCAAACTCATCGTAACGATGACGCATAAGGATTTTATTTAATGAGTCTTTAGTAAAAGAGTTTTTTTCTTCAACGAGAGAAAGGCTATTATAAGTAATATCTGTTGTAGACTTAACCCCTGCGGTGCCAGTGATAAAGCCATCTTCGTTATATTTAAAAGTAGAATTGCGTGCCCCAGTTGTTTTTGTAAGGAGTGGTTTTCCATTAATGGTGCTATCATTTTCAGACGTTAGTATGCTGTTATGGTAGTTATTCTTTTCGATAATAACATGTCCAAAGGGATCATATTGATACTCGTAGTATTTTTCCCCTTGTGAAGTATTTTCAGATATTCGGGTAACAAGACCATTATTTGCATCATAGGTGTAATTTCTTACAGTAGTATCGAAAGAGAGACTTTTTATTTTATTAAGAAATTCAGGGTAATAGGTAAAGTTAATAATTTCCTTATCATTCATTTTCTTTGACGTAACGCTTTGTGAATCGTAGGTGTAAGAAATGAGTCCGTTTTTTAATATCCTACCCCAACTGTCGTAGGTTGCAGATAGAATCGAGGTGCTGACATTTCCATCCCTAACACTAATATCTGATGGCTCTCTAACGCCGGATTTATAGTTGTAATTTAAAGTGCTGTTTTTTATTGATTCCTGGGTTGAAATTAATCCCTCCTGGTTATATATAAGATTGAGTGTAAAAGGAATGTCGGGTTTTTTTATATTAGTTGTTCTTCCAAAATTATCATATTCCATCTGAGTAAGATCGTACTGCAACTGATGATCCTCGCCATTCCACCGGCCAAAAGCACTCAGCTTTCCTTTTGTCATAATCTTGAAAAGCGCAGCGGTAGTGGTTTTTTTGTTATTTGCATCAGCGCCCGACCAGAATGAGCTGAAAATATCAGAGATTGGTTGATTATTATAGTGACCTACAGTTCCATCTCCTTTTTCAACTCGCTCAAGGTTATCCCATATGTTGTAAAAATATTCTTCTTTAAGTGAATTTATAAATTTTCCCTGATTCGTAAAATCGTTAGTGATCTTTCTTTTTATTTTCCCGGTAATATCACGTAAGACCATAGACAAAATTTGTTTTTGACTGTCAGGCTTTATTCCTGAAAGCAGTGTTTTGCATACATGCCCATCTACATCCATGCGGCTTTCCACGCTAAAGAGGTGTTCATTATCTGTATAACTGGTGATCATTTGGTTGTCAGTGAATGTATAATTAAAAATTAATTTCTTTTCGTTCTTTTGTCCCTGGCAATGAGTAATAATACTCAGCATATTTTGATCGTTATAAGAATAAGTGGTTTTGTTACCGAAAATGTCTATTTCGTATATTTTTTGGTATAAAGGGAGTGACCATGCCGTTTGCTGAAAAACTGCTTTAGTACCATCCGGTTCGGGTGAGAATTTTTTTTCACAAATTATTGTATATCTGTTGTAACTGGCACCCTGTGTCCATTTTAACTCCATGGTTCTTAATGTATTTTGATCATGTGTAGAATAAGAAATGCATTCCTTAATTTTTCGTCCAAATGAGTGTTCATTTTTATCTTTGTTGTATTCATGCGATATCAAACCGCATACCGCCCCTGCACTAAAGTATTTCTCACTCAGGCAAACTACGGCATAGGCTTGATCCCTGAAATCTTGTTCGTAGGCGTCAATTTTCCCATATGTATAAATTACGGATCTCGTGTTTCGTGATATCATTTTAATAAATCTGACAAAATTATTAATATCTGGCGGGCAATTTACATCTCCTTTAGCAGGGTAGTATTCTATTTTTTCTTCACGCCCATCTGAGTTTTTAGATGACGTGATATTTCCATAGTCGTCATAGGAGAACTCTTCTGTTTTTCTATTTTTATAAGCGGAATCTCCTAATTTGAATTCAGTTGTTATTTTTTCTACCTTACTGTAATTAACTGGCTGCTCTGCAAATCCTTTGTAATCAAGAGCGGGGTAATGTAAGGAAACAGATTTTACTGCTCGCTTCAATATCCTATTTTTATCATCTTTATGACTTATCTCTGTATATTCATCAGTCTTAAGATGAAACTTATTATACATTCTGGATATTTTGTATTCTTTTTGGGTCGTCGGTGAACTTTTAGGAACGTCGACGGTATAACTTTCAATGCTTTGATATGAATAAGGCTGGTCATGATTGTTGTTGGCTATTTCTGAGACTTCATAAAGGTAATCTTCGTTCTCTTCCAAATCACGTGTCCTTTTCCCCCGCCAACCTAAGTAATTCGTATCGGTAAATTCATAGCGTTTTGTATACGTGAACATTTCCTCATTAATGTACTGTGTGTGATCATGTTGCTTTATATAGGGGACTTTCAGATCCTTTCGCTCAGGAACATAAAATCCGACTGTATTCAAATGAAAATAGTCTTTAACCTGAAAAGGGGATGATATTTGCTTGATGAAGTTCCCTTGCCTGTTGGCAGATTCATCATGATAATCAAGAGACCACACTGTGTTTTTTTCTTTTCCTTTAATTATTTTTACTATTCTTTTATTGGCGATTTCGAGTGTTATTGTTGGAGAGTTGTTTATTGCTGGGTAACTTATAAATGTTATTTCTTTCTCAAAGTTCACTATTTGGAGGTAAGTGGTGCTAGGGTCTCTAATCTCAGTAAGACAATCTACTTCATCTCTTTTTATCCAGGTGAAATAGAGCACTTCACCCAAAGGCGAGTATAAGTTGTCAAGTCTCTTGATCGATCCGTCACCCGAAAGTCTTTCAACAATTCCATTTTTATGTGTAATGTAATGAAAATCTCCTTTTTTATAAAATTTAAAATCAAGTGGCCGGTCATCGACGAATTCGTAAGGATATACGTTTCTCTTGAGATAGTATATTTTCCCACTTCTGGTTATAAGAGACATATTCTTCGAATCAAATTGACTGACGTTGGCATAAAATCCCCTTCCGTACTGCTCAGATATATAATTTGGTCGATAATGCAGCGTGAAGTTAAAATCTGGTCCTAAATGCTCGTTACTGATGATGTTAATAATAGGAATTGAAAATATCAGTTGCCCCGTTTGTGGGTCCACTTTTGGTAGAGGGCTGTTACTCACTTTTATTGCGCGAGACTCGACAAAATCGAACATGATGTGTTCCTTAATGATTATTTGTATTCTGTACTTGGAAACGTTCCAGTTTATAACGTGCATTCTACTTTTTACATTTTAAAACCCCTCATGGCTATTTGAATTTTTAATAAAGCACCATTAATCGCTAATCGATATAACGCGGGGCCCTGGTTTTTTACTCGATATTATTAATTCATTACGTGCTTTTAAAATATATCTGTCAACAAAATGAATGATTTTCTGAATTATTTTATGAATATTTCTTAATGCCTGGCATAAATGAAAATATAATTTTAAACGATGTGGTAGAGGGTGGGGTTAAGCTATGGCGGGGGCATGACGAGAAATATTATGGGTACGTTAACGTTGACGAAGGGAAATAGTAAGGGGGTATTAAATAGCGACTAACAGGCTAACGCCGCTTTTTTTCAGTTAAGCCATCTCTGGTGAAAAGTTTACTCACTGATAAGAATAATACTTCTGGCTGCCTGTGTGCCCATTTCGGTTACTCAGCGATAGAGGCTTCATGGGGCCTGCTGTGATGCCGCCTTTATGCGATCCTGGGATGTTGGGTAAGGACGCAGCTCTCTTTTCTCGCGGAATGTCCGCGAAATGAGCAATGTGGCAGACAGGCACAGCAGGATTCTTTGCCATAAAATATCTGGCAGTACTACTTTTGCTCTGACCTGAGCCACGCGATTTCATCTTTCCAGATATCGGGATTTACCGTCTCCAGAATCAGCGGAATGCCATCAAAACGCGCATCTTTCATCAGCCAGCTAAATACCGTTTTACCAATATTGCCTGCACCCAGGCTGTGATGACGGTCGACCCGGCTGGCGAATTCACTTTTAGCATCGTTGAGATGCATACCGCGCAGAAAATCGAAGCCCACCGTGCGATCAAATTCAGCAAAGGTGTCCACGCATGCCGCCTCCGTACGTAAATCATATCCTCCGGCAAAGGCATGGCAGGTATCAATACACACGCCGACGCGTGATTTATCCTCTACGCCATCAATAATCGCCGCCAGATGCTCAAAGCGGAATCCCAGATTGCTGCCCTGTCCGGCGGTATTTTCAATGACGGCAGTCACGCCCTGAGTCTGGTCCAGCGCAATATTGATAGACTCGGCAATGCGCTTCAGGCACGCCTCTTCATCAATCTGTTGCAGATGGCTGCCGGGGTGAAAGTTAAGTAGCGACAGTCCCAGCTGTTCACAGCGGCGCATTTCATCTAAAAACGCCTCACGAGACTTATCCAGCGCCTCCTGCTGCGGATGGCCAAGATTAATCAGATAACTGTCGTGCGGTAGGATCTGCGCGGAGGTGAAATGGTATTTTTCACAGGCCTCGCGAAAGGCGGTAATCACTTCACTACTGAGCGGCGCGGCCCGCCACTGGCGCTGATTTTTAGTGAAAAGCGCAAAGGCCGTGGCTTCCAGTTCATGGGCGCGGATCACTGCTTTGTCTACGCCGCCCGCTGCGCTGACGTGGGCACCAATATATTTCATGCCATCTCTCCTGTTATTGGCCTCTTTTCAGGCCGCAATGATAACCGCAGGCGGTAAGCGATGACCACAGATGCTGCACGGTAAGTTATGACCACAGATGCTGTACGGTCAGGTTGATAATGCCACCGCCGGCGATCAGCCAGATAAAAAGCAGTCCACCCAGCATAAGGGGTTTTGTACCGGCTTGCCTGAGGTCTGCAAAGCGGGTGGTCAACCCCAGCGCCGCCATTGCGGCAGCCAGCAGCACATTATCGACCTGGGTAAGTCCGCTAACCAGCGAGGCGGGTAGCAGATGCAGCGAGTTGACCAGTACGGCGACAATAAACAGCAGAGCAAACCAGGGGATTTGGATCCTGGTCTTTAGGGTACCGCTCTGGCTGGCCGTACGTTTTACCCAGGCACTGAGCAGCAGCAGGAAAGGAGCCAGCATCATCACGCGCAGCATCTTCGCGATCACGGCAGCGTTTTCGGTTTCCGGGCCGACGGCGTGTCCGGCAGCGACAACCTGTGCCACTTCATGCAGCGTTGACCCGGTATAAACGCCCCAGATTTCAGGCGTCAGATGCGGAAACAGGCTATGCGCATAGGGGTAGAGCAGGGGATAAATGAAAATCGCCAGGGTGCCGAAAATCACCACGGTGGCAACGGCGACGGCCACTTTCGCTGAATCAGCTTTGATCACCGGTCCCGTCGCCAGAATTGCCGCTGCGCCACAGATACTGCTGCCTGCACCGATCAGCCACGCAGACTCCCGATCGAGGCCCAGCAGGCGTCGTCCTGCCCAGCAGGCGATAAAAAAGGTTGAACTGAGGGTCAGCAAATCAATGGCGATGCCCCGTATGCCCACTTCCGTGAGCTGTTGAACGGTCAGCCGAAAGCCATACAGCACTATCCCCAGCCGCAGCAGACGCTGCTTTGTCAGCAACACGCCCACATCACAGCGGGCCGCAACGCGAAAGTAGAGCGTGTTGCCGAAAACGACCCCGACAATAATCGCCAGCGTTAGCGCACCCAGCCCGAGTGAGGCTATCACCGGCAGGGCGCTCAGCCAGGTGGCGGCTGCGGCGAGCAGCAGCGCCATCAGCAATCCCGGAATAAAGCGCTCTGGTCGCGCAGGGAAAGTGGGGAAAGTAAAATCAGTCATGGCTCGCTCCTTTTCAATACGTACAGCATGGAGAATGCTGGTTTAAAAGAGAAATAGATTATATATTTATTATTAACCACTATTAGAGATAGATTTAGGGCCATTATCAGATGGAGAGGGGGAAGTTATGCATATCACGTTAAGGCAGCTGGAGGTGTTCTGCGAGGTACTGAAAAGTGGATCCACCACTCAGGCCTCACAGGGAATGTCGCTGTCCCAGTCGGCCGTCAGCGCAGCACTGGCCGATCTCGAAGGGCAGATCGGCGTCCAGCTGTTTGACAGGGTGGGCAAACGGCTGGTGGTGAACGAACATGGGCGGCTGCTCTACCCGCGTGCGCTGGCGCTGCTGGAACAGGCAATGGAAATAGAGCAGCTGTTTCGTGAGGACAACGGCGCCCTGCGGGTTTATGCCAGCAGTACCATCGGCAATTACCTGCTGCCTGGCATGATTGCCGGCTGGCGCCGCGATTATCCTGATTTGCCGCTCGAGCTGAGCGTCGGTAACAGCCAGGAAGTGATTAATGCGGTCGCCGACTTTCGGGTCGATATTGGCCTGATTGAAGGCCCGTGTCACCGACCCGATCTGATAAGCGAACCCTGGCTGGAGGATGAGCTGGTGGTGTTTGCCGCACCCGATGCAGATATCTTCAACCAGCCGGTCACGCTTGATACGCTGGCCAGCGCCACCTGGATCCTGCGTGAAAAGGGGTCGGGGACGCGAGAAATCGTCGATTATCTGCTGCTTTCCCATCTGCCGCAGTTCAGGCTGGCGCTGGAGCTGGGGAATTCAGAAGCAATCAAGCATGCGGTGCGTCACGGCATGGGCATCAGCTGCCTGTCGCGCCGGGTTATAGAGGAGCCGCTGGCGCTGGGAACGCTGCGCGAGGTGGCCATTCCTCTGCCCGAACTCAAGCGGACGCTGTATCGTATCCACCATCGGCAGAAACATCTTTCCCGACCGCTGCTGCGCTTCCTCAGCTACTGTATCGAATAGTCCCTGACCGCTGTTGTGCTCCTCAGCGACTAGTCCCTGACCGCGATATGCCTGCCCTGGCACCTGCGTTATAAGTATTACCGTGGTATTGACGCGGGATAAGGGGCTGTTGCTTATAATTCCGGGCTGATCATGAACCTATCTTATATCGCGGTGGAATCACTATCCCTGCGGGGGGAGTTTGTTACAATCGCGCCTTATTTATCCAGGATACAGCATTTCAAGATGGTTAAGGACAAAAAAACAACAGAACAGCCTGCGCTAAGGCGTGAGTTAAAGGCGCGTCATCTGACGATGATCGCCATTGGGGGTTCAATTGGTACCGGCTTGTTTGTTGCCTCGGGTGCGACCATTTCCCAGGCGGGTCCGGGCGGGGCGCTGCTCTCCTATGTGTTGATCGGCCTGATGGTCTATTTCCTGATGACCAGCCTGGGGGAGCTTGCTGCCTTTATGCCGGTCACCGGCTCCTTTGCCACCTATGGCGCGAACTACGTTGAGGAAGGCTTTGGCTTCGCACTGGGCTGGAACTACTGGTACAACTGGGCTGTGACCATCGCTGTTGATCTGGTGGCATCCCAGCTGGTGATGACCTGGTGGTTCCCTGATACCCCCGGCTGGATCTGGAGCGCGCTATTTATGGGCGTGATTTTTCTGCTTAACTACATCTCGGTAAAGGGTTTTGGTGAGGCGGAGTACTGGTTTTCCTTAATCAAAGTCGTGACGGTCATTATCTTTATCGCGGTAGGCGTGCTGATGATCGCGGGCATTCTGCGCGGCGGTGAGAATGCCGGCTGGCACAACTGGCAAATCGGCGATGCACCGTTCTCCGGCGGCTTTTCAGCCATGATCGGCGTGGCAATGATTGTCGGCTTCTCTTTCCAGGGAACGGAGCTGATTGGCATCGCCGCCGGTGAGTCCGAGGATCCGGCGAAGAACATCCCCCGCGCCGTGCGCCAGGTGTTCTGGCGTATTCTGCTGTTCTACGTGCTGGCGATACTGGTGATTAGCCTGCTTATCCCTTATACCGACCCGCGCCTGCTGCGTAACGACGTGAAGGATATCAGCGTAAGTCCCTTTACCCTGGTGTTCGAACACGCGGGTCTGCTTTCGGCGGCGGCGGTGATGAATGCCGTCATCCTGACGGCGGTGCTGTCGGCGGGTAACTCAGGCATGTATGCCTCCACCCGTATGCTGTTTACCCTGGCGCGGGAAGGCAAAGCGCCGCGCATCTTTGGCAAGCTGTCGAAAGGCGGCGTACCCCGTAATGCGCTGTATGCCACCACCGTGGTCGCCGGGCTCTGTTTTCTCTCCTCGATGTTTGGCAACCAGACGGTCTATCTCTGGCTGCTGAATACCTCCGGGATGACCGGCTTTATCGCCTGGCTGGGTATTGCCATCAGCCATTATCGTTTCCGCCGGGGCTATATCGCGCAGGGGCATTCGGTCGCCGAACTGCCTTACCGCTCAGGCCTATTCCCGCTGGGCCCGATTTTTGCCTTTATTCTTTGTCTGACCATCACCCTGGGACAGAACTATCAGGCCTTTTTGCAGGATCGTATCGACTGGTATTCGGTTGCGGCCACCTATATTGGTCTGCCGCTGTTCCTGATTATCTGGCTGGGCTACCGGCTGACCAAAAAAACCCGTTTTGTGAAGTACAGCGAGATGGTATTCCCTTCCAGTAATCGCTAATTCAGACAGCGTGATACGCACAGGGCGCGGCTTCCGCGCCCTTTTGGTCACAGCTTCTTACTACTAATACCATTGATAACCATTATCATTTGCTTTATTGTTACGCCGCTGCTTCTCCTGCCTCAGCGCGAACAATTACAGGTATTAACCATGAGTGTGACCCACGACTCCATGCAGTACGTCGAAAAACAGCCTAAAGAGAGCGTGATGGGACGTTACCATCAGCTGCTTCGCTATCGCCTGCTGCTGATGGCCGTGCTGGTACTGGCTATTCTCGCTTCGCTCATGCTGGATTTTACGCTGGGTCCGTCCGGGCTCTCCCTGCATGATCTCTGGCGGACGCTGCTGTCGCCGGAGAGTGTTGATGCCGGAACGCGCGTTATAGTCTGGGACATTCGCCTGCCCTATGCGCTGATGGCAGTGGTGGTAGGACTCTCGCTCGGCCTGGCAGGGGCAGAGATGCAAACCATTCTGAATAATCCGCTGGCCAGCCCCTTTACCCTTGGGGTGTCGTCTGCCGCCGCCTTTGGTGCCGCGCTGGCTATCGTACTGGGTATCGGCATCCCCGGCATTCCTGACCAGTGGTTTATCTCGGGTAATGCCTTTATCTTTGCGCTGATCGCCGCGCTGATGCTGGATGGCGTGACCCGCTGGACGCAGGTTGCCACCTCCGGCGTGGTGCTGTTTGGCATCGCGCTGGTGTTTACGTTTAATGCGCTGGTCTCGATGATGCAGTTTATCGCCAGCGAAGACACGCTTCAGGGGCTGGTGTTCTGGACCATGGGCAGCCTGGCGCGCGCCTCCTGGCAAAAGCTGGGCGTGCTGACGCTGGCCTTTGCGATACTGGTTCCGTTCTCGATGATGAGTTCATGGAAGCTGACGGCGCTGCGCCTGGGCGAAGATCGCGCGGTGAGTTTTGGCATTGACGTGCGGCGTCTGCGTCTGGGTACGCTGCTGCGTATCAGTATTCTCTCTGCGCTGGCGGTCGCCTTTGTGGGACCGATTGGTTTTATTGGCCTGGTGGCACCGCATATCGCCCGTATGATCTTTGGTGAAGACCATCGCTATTATCTGCCTGCGAGTGCGCTGACTGGCGCGCTGGTACTGTCCATGGCGTCGGTCGTGTCGAAAAACCTGATCCCCGGAGTGATTATTCCGGTCGGGATCGTCACTTCACTGGTCGGTGTACCTTTCTTCCTGAGTATTATTCTGCGCCACCGGGGGACGGTCTGATGGACGGTTTAACGATCAGCGGTTTCCATGCCGGTTATCCGAAGCGCAGGGTCATCAGTAATCTGAATGTTCCCTGTTTACCACGTGGGAAGATCACCGTGCTGCTGGGGCCAAACGGCTGCGGTAAATCTACGCTGTTGCGGTCCCTGGCAGGCCTAAACCGCGCGCATGGCGAACTGTGGGTCAATGGCTGTGAGCTGATGTCGCTGCCGTTTGCCCGTCGTGCGGAGCGTGTGGTTTATCTGCCACAGTCGTTACCTGCAGGCGTTCATCTGCACGTGCTGGAATCGATTATTGTTGCGCAGCGCGCATCCGGTGGCCGCAGCAGCGCCGATAGCGAGGCGGAAGTCATGGCCCTGCTGGATCAGCTGGGCATCGCCCATCTGGCTTTATGCTATCTGGACCAGCTCTCTGGCGGTCAAAAACAGCTGGTGGGTCTGGCCCAGTCGCTAATCCGTCGGCCGGAACTTCTGCTGCTTGATGAACCGCTAAGCGCGCTGGATTTGAACTATCAGTTTCACGTAATGGATCTCGTTCGGCGGGAAACCCGCAGGCGAAATATCATTACCGTGGTCGTGGTACACGATATCAATATTGCGCTGCGTCACGGCGAACACGTACTGATGCTGAAAAACGGCGAGCTGATCGCTGACGGTACGCCGGAAGAGGTTATCACTCCGGCGAGCCTGGCAAGCGTCTACGGCGTAAGAGGGCGCATTGAGCGCTGCTCTCAGGGTACGCCACAGGTGCTAATTGATGGTCTGGTGACCGCGCCGGTATTCTGATGCTTCAGATGCTTCAGATGCTTCAGATGCTTCAGATACTTACGATGCTTTAAGGGTAACGGTTAAGGTTTACGCCCCGTTACCCCAGCAGTAAGCGGGGCGCTTGCGCCCCGTATTAAAAAATAAACCGGTGAACCGGTAGCGGTAAAATTGGCTGTTTTAAGTGTGAGCAAAAGGACTGATAACACATTAAGCATTACCAAGGAGAAGGATATGTTCAGATTAAACCCTCTGTTACGCGGTGGGCTGTGCGCCTCCGCACTGGTTCTGGCGTTCCCGGCTGCGGCTGAAGAACGTGATGAAAAAGAAGAGACGATGGTTGTCACCGCGTCCTCGGTAGAAGTGAATCTCAAAGACGCCCCCGCCAGCATCAGCGTTATTACCGCTGAAGATCTGCAACGCAGGCCCGTACAAAACCTCAGCGACGTGCTTCGCGACGTTCCCGGCATACAGCTCAGTAACGAAGGCGATAACCGTAAAGGCGTCAGCCTGCGCGGGCTGGATAGCAGCTATACGCTGATTCTGATCGACGGCAAGCGGGTCAATTCGCGAAATGCCGTGTTTCGACATAATGACTTCGACCTCAACTGGATACCCGCCGATGCCATTGAACGTATTGAGGTGGTGCGCGGACCGATGTCCTCGCTTTACGGCTCGGATGCGCTGGGTGGGGTAGTGAATATCATTACCCGTAAGGTAGGCAGGGCGTGGCACGGGACGCTGAGCGCCGATGCCACGGTGCAGGAGCATCGCGATCGTGGTGACAGCGAAAATGGCAATTTCTTTACCAGCGGGCCGATTGTTGAGGATCTGCTGGGCGCGAAAATTTACGGTAGCCTGGGCAGGCGGGGGAAGGACAGTCAGCAGATGTCTTCCACCTCGGCGACGGGCTTGTCGCCGCGCATTGAGGGCTACACCACCCGCGATGCCAACGTGGAATTTACGCTGACGCCGACGGATGATCAGGAGCTGACCCTGGGCTACGGCGTGAACCGTCAGGATCGTGATTCCGACTCGCTGGACAAGAACCGCCTGGAACGGCAGAACTACTCGCTGGGCCACAATGGCCGCTGGGGCGGGGTGAATACCGAACTGCGCTTTTACGGCGATCGGATAGACAACTATACCGGTAGCGATAATATCGTGGCGCAGAACAATGCGCTGGAAGGCAAGCTGGTTATGCCATTGGCCGATATCAGCCAGCTGCTGACCTTCGGGGGCGAAATGCGACATGATACGCTGACGGACCCGGTCAACCTGACGGGCAGTGGACGCACTTCTGCCAGCCAGTTTGCCCTTTTTGTCGAGGATGAGTGGCGAATTTTCGACGCGCTGGCGCTGACCACCGGTGTTCGTATGGATGATCATCAGACTTATGGCGATCACTGGAGTCCGCGCGCCTATCTGGTTTATAACGCCAGCGATACCCTGACGGTGAAAGGCGGCTGGGCCAACGCGTTTAAAGCGCCTTCGCTGCTACAGCTCAGCCCTGACTGGCAGGCGAACTCCTGTCGCGGCGGCTGCGGTATTGTCGGTAGTAAAGATCTTAAGCCAGAAACCAGCGAGAGCGTGGAGCTGGGTCTTTACTATGCGGGAGAGGACGGGCTGCTTGATGGCGTAACCGGCAGCATTACGGCTTTTCAGAACAATATTAGCGATATGATCAGCGTGGCGCGTACCGCCTCAAAAGAGCTGGCACCCGGCTACAGTAATTTTGTGGGGTTTGATAAGGACGGTAAGCCCATTTTCCGCTATTACAATGTGAATAAAGCGCGCATTACCGGCGTGGAGAGTGAGGTTTCTGTTCCCTTTACGGACGCGTGGAAGCTGTCGCTGAATTATACCTACAGCGACGGGCGCGATCTTAGCGATGGGGGCAATAAGCCACTGAAGGAGCTGCCGCTGCATACCGCCAACGGGACGCTGGACTGGTCACCGCTGCCGGACTGGGCATTTTGGCTACAGGCGAACTATTCAGGGCAGCGTCGGACCCTGAAGAACAACGGCGTGACGCCGGGCGGTTATATGCTATGGAACACAGGGGGGAGCTGGCGGGCCACTAAGGCAGTGAAGCTGAAAGCGGGGGTGATGAATCTGGGGGATAAGGCGCTGGAACGTGATAGCTATAGCTATAACGAAGATGGCCGTCGCTATTTCGCTGCGGTGGATTACACCTTCTAAGGCGTCCATGTGGCCCGCGCAGCATTCGCCGGGCTGCAATATCGGCTTTTCCGGGGACAATCCCAGCGTTCGCCGGGCGTCATGAAGCTGCAATATCGGCTTTTCCGGTGGACAATCCCAGCGTTTGCCGGGCGTCGCAGCTACAGGCTTTGCCTGGTGCCTTTGGCTCCGACGCCGGGCCGGACGGCCCGGTCGCGAGCGGGCATCCCTGCCCGCCGCTCCCTGAGTGCAGCATCCCTGCTGCCCTCGCCTGGCCCTCCGTCCTCGCCGCAGCGCTGCGGGATGCCCGTCAACCGCAGGGATTGTCCACCTCTCAGGCTGCTGAGCTGCTTTGAGTAAAACCCTTTAGCTCTCCGCAGGTATCATCAGCACGACTTCCAGTTAAGCCCTAAAAACGCTCAGGCTTTGTAGCCCGCCCGGCCCACTGGCAGGTAATCCGGTAATGTGCTTTTGATAGCGCCTGCCCAGCCTATAGCGCTGAGTTTTTTGCAGAGTTCTTCCTCTTCCAAACCTACCGAAAGAGTTTATGTTACCCCCGGAACCGCTCTTACCCGCAGCGAGCACAATGCGAAAGGAGCAGACGGGTGGGGGCCGGTGACAGGCAATCCGTAGCGCTGAGTGGAGAGAGGACGACCCGGATGGGCCAGCAGGGATGCTGGCACAAGGGCATGCCGGGACAGGGACGTCCCGTCATGCCCGGTCCGAAAGGTCGACGAACGGAGCGAAGGAACCGCGCCACGCGCGGCGCGAGGACCGCCAGGCACCGGCCCCCACCCGTAGGCGACACCCCGGACCTTTGCCGCACCGGCCCCCATCCCCAGGCGACTACCCCGGACCTTTGCCGGCCCCCACCCCCAGGCGGCACCCCGGACCGCCCAAAAAAAAGGGCTCCCCGATGGGAACCCTCTATACGCGCAAAACAACCTCGTTACGCCAGCAGATGCTCAGCGTGAAAGCGCAAATGATCCTCCACGAAACTCGCAATAAAGAAATAGCTGTGATCGTAACCCGGCTGGATCCGCACGGTTAACGGAAAACCCTTCTCCTGAGCAATCGCTTCCAGCCTCTCCGGGTGCAGCTGATCGGCCAGGAACTGATCGCCGTCACCCTGATCGATAAGCAATGGCGGCGTTGATGACGCCTGACGCATCAGCCAGCAGCTATCATACTCGCGCCATGCCTGCCGATCCTCGCCCAGATAGGCGCTAAACGCCTTCTGCCCCCAGGGCACCTCCATCGGGTTAACAATGGGTGCAAACGCCGACGCGGAACGAAAGCGGGTCGGATTACGCAAAGCCAGCATAATGGCACCGTGCCCCCCCATCGAATGCCCCATGATGGCCTGACGATCGCTAACGTGAAAATTCCTGGCAACCAGTGCCGGTAGCTCCTCGTTAATGTAATCGTACATGCGGAAATGGGGCTTCCAGGGCGCTTCGGTCGCGTTCAGATAAAATCCTGCGCCCTGGCCCAAATCGTAACCCTCATCATTGGCTACGCCTTCTCCCCGCGGGCTGGTATCCGGCATCACCAGCACCAAACCCAAATCAGCCGCCACGCGCTGCGCACCCGACTTAGTGGCAAAATTCTCATCGGTGCAGGTCAGGCCAGCCAGAAAATAGACCACCGGCGGGGGCGCATCGCGCTTAGGGCCGGGCAGGAAAATACTGAACGTCATATCGGCGTTCAGGGTGGCAGAACGATGGCGATAGCGCTGCTGCCAGCCGCCAAACAGACGATGTTCTTCAAGTAGTTCCAGCGTGGACGCCATTAATCCTCCCGATTATTTACTGAAATGCACCACGGAACGGATCGACTTGCCTTCATGCATCAGATCAAACGCGTCATTGATCTCTTCCAGCGGCATCGTATGGGTAATAAAATCGTTCAGCTGGAACTCGCCGTCCATGTAACGCTCAACGATACCCGGTAGCTGAGTCCGACCCTTCACGCCGCCAAACGCGGAACCGCGCCAGACGCGCCCGGTCACCAGCTGGAAAGGCCGGGTTGAAATCTCTTCTCCCGCGCCCGCCACGCCGATAATCACCGACTCGCCCCAGCCTTTATGACAGCACTCAAGCGCTGAACGCATCACGTTAACGTTACCAATGCACTCAAAGGAGAAATCCACGCCGCCATCGGTCATCTCAACGATCACTTCCTGAATCGGCTTATCATAGTCTTTCGGGTTAATCAGATCGGTTGCGCCCAGTTTGGTTGCCAGATCGTATTTGCTGGTATTGATATCAATACCGATGATGCGACCCGCCTTCGCCATTTTTGCGCCGATGATGGCAGACAGACCAATGCCGCCCAGGCCGAAAATCGCCACCGTATCGCCTTCCTTCACTTTGGCGGTATTCATTACCGCACCCATGCCGGTGGTCACGCCACAGCCCAGCAGACACACCTCTTCAAGCGGCGCCTCTTTGCTGATTTTCGCCAGTGAAATCTCTGGTATCACGGTATATTCGGAGAAGGTCGAGGTACCCATATAGTGGAAAATGGGTTTACCGTCCTTAAAGAAGCGGGTAGTGCCATCCGGCATCAGCCCTTTACCCTGGGTGGTACGGATGGCCTGGCAGAGGTTGGTCTTACCGGACAGGCAGTATTTACACTGACCACACTCCGGGGTGTAAAGCGGGATAACGTGGTCGCCCACGGCAACGCTGGTGACGCCTTCGCCCACGGCTTCAACAATACCGCCGCCTTCATGGCCGAGGATGGCCGGGAACACGCCCTCAGGATCCTTGCCGGAAAGGGTGTAAGCATCGGTATGACACACGCCGGTTGCCACGATGCGCACCAGCACTTCGCCCTTTTGCGGTGGCATTAAATCAACTTCTTCAATTTTGAGTGGCTCACCGGCAGCCCAGGCCACGGCGGCGCGCGTTTTGATCATTTCCATAGTTATTCTCTTTAGTCGTTTCAGTGCATCAGGGGGATTATTAATTATGGACGAATTTCGTCAGGATCTGACGCATCGTCGATGTGCTCAATAATTAGCGACTTCAGTGCCTTTACGTTAGGGGTAAAGGCGTCACGCCGCCAGACCAGCCAGGTGTCGGTCTCGCTGACGTCAGCGGGCAGGGCATGACGCTGGACGCCCGCCCGAGCCGGAAGCTGCTCGAGAACCGATTCGGGCAACAGGGCAAGTCCCGCGCCGCTGGCCACGCAGGCGAGCATCGCGTGGTAAGACTGTATCTCCATAAAACCGCCGGGCTGAATGCCGCTGCTGCGAAACCAGTTTTCGAAGCGCAGCCGATAGGAACAGCTGGGGCGAAAGGCAAACAGCGTTTCCCCCACGGCATCGGCGGGATGTTTAATGGGCGAATGGCCGAGACCTGAAATCAACACCATCTTTTCATGGAAGACAATGCAGCTGTTAAGCTCGTCCGCCGTAATGGGACCATCGGCCAGCGCCGCGGCCAGCGTACCTTCGCGTACCCGGCTGATAACCTCGCCAGAGGTGCCGGTTATCAGCGACAGGGCCACGCCAGGGTAACGCTGATGATAAGCGGCAAGCAGCACGGGCAGGCGGGTCGCCGCCGTGCTCTCCATTGAGCCGAGGGCAAAATTGCCTCCCGGCTCGCCGTTATGCGCCATACTCATCGCTTCCTCACTCAGCGCCAGAATGCGCTGGGCGTAGCAAAGAAAATTATGCCCTACCGGCGAAAGGCGCAGGCGCTGCTTCTCACGGATAAAGAGATCGGCCCCCAGTTCCTGCTCCAGCTGGCGCAGACGCGTGGTCAGGTTGGAGGGTACGCGGTGCAGCTGCTCAGCCGCGCGTGCCAGCGAACCCGTTTCCGCTACTGAACAGAACATTTTCAACTGCGTCAGATCCATGCCTTCTCTTTTTGTAAGCAAGTTGGTGATGATTATTCACTTTCCGTCAGTGTAGCGATACTGCATCATACTGGCAACCCTTTGTCGGCAAGCTGTCGACGGGCGCATTTAACTTCAGGAGCGGGGATATGGCTTTTCGCGTGGCGCTGAGCGCTTTTTTATCACTGGTGGTTGCGATGGGGATTGGCCGCTTTGCCTTCACCCCACAGGTGCCGCTGATGATCGGCGAGCATCAGCTCTCCCTGACCAGCGCGGCGGTAGTGGCCGCCATCAACTATCTCGGCTATCTGTGCGGTTCTTACGATGCCATGCGCGCGACCCGACGGGTGGAGCGTCGTCTGAAGGTCGGCGTCTGGGGGGCGGTGGGGCTGACGCTGCTCTCAGCCTGCGTTGAAGGACCCTGGCTGCATGGCATCGTCCGCTTTCTGATTGGCTGGGCCAGCGGCTGGGCCATGGTGCTGATTGCCGCCTGGAGTAATGAACAGCTGCATAAATATGGCCGTGCCGGACTGAGCGCCGCCGTTTTCGCCGGGCCGGGAACCGGGATCTTTCTTAGCGGCATGCTGGCGGTCGTACTGCACGGACAACACGTCAGCGCCGCTATGGCGTGGCTGGCCTACGGACTGCTGGCGCTGGTCCTGATTGCGCTTATTGCCCGCAACCTGCCGGGCCCCGGGGAGCTTCACCGTCCTGAAACGGCACCTGCGCCGCTGGTGCTGACGCTGGGTCTGAAAAAGCTGGTCTGGAGCTACAGTCTGGCGGGTTTTGGCTATATCCTGCCCGCGACCTTTCTGTCACAGATGGCGGTTTCGCGCTTTCCCGGCAGTCCCTTTGCCCAGTACGTCTGGCCGATATTTGGCGGGGCAGCGGTTATCGGCATTGGCCTTGGCATTCTCACCCGCCATTTCGGTCAGGCTAACGTCCGGCTGGCGATCGTGCTCTGGGCGCAGGCGGCAGGGGTCTTTGTCGTCGAGATGATGCCGGGGATCGGCGGTCTGGCGCTGGGTGCGGTGCTGATGGGGGGCGGTTTTCTCTGCGTAGTGCAGCTTACCCTGCACTACGCCCGCGAGCTGGTGCCGCAGCATGCCCGCTACATGGCGGGCCTGTTGACCACTGGCTATGCGGTAGGTCAGCTGCTGGGGCCGCTGCTGTCGGCGCTTTCCACCCAGCTAACGCACCGGCTGGAGCCCGCGCTGTACGTGGCCGGGGTGGCGCTGCTGGTGGCCGGCGCGCTGGTCTGGAAGCGCGACCCGGCGGCGGCGTAAAAGATGCCACCCGCATCCTGAGTACCCTGTGCCTGAAGCTGCGTGAAACAGTTTCATCCCGGTTTAAATTGATTCACTGGATTAACGTCGCATTGTGTACCAGAATAGCGCCTCAGAATTTTTGCCGGTCCCGCCCGGGGCCGGAATAACACCCGCTGGAGAAAAGATCGCCATGGCTACGTTAAGTCAGGAAGCCGCACTGGTTCACGAAGCGCTGCTTGCGCGTGGACTGGAAACCCCGTTACGCTCGCCTGCGCGTGAAATGGATGACGAAACCCGCAAACGCCTGATCGCCGGTCATATGACTGAAATCATGCAGCTACTGAATCTGGACCTTACAGACGACAGCCTGGCCGAAACGCCGCATCGCGTCGCGAAAATGTACGTTAATGAGGTCTTCTCTGGTCTCGACTACGCCAACTTTCCCAAAATTACCGTTATCGAAAATAAGATGAAGGTCGATGAAATGGTGACGGTGCGTGATATCACCCTGACCAGCACCTGTGAACATCACTTCGTCATTATCGACGGTAAGGCCACCGTGGCCTACATCCCTAAGGAAAAGGTCATCGGCCTGTCGAAGATTAACCGCATCGTGCAGTTTTTCTCCTCGCGCCCGCAGGTGCAGGAGCGCCTTACCCAGCAGATTTTGGTGGCGCTGCAAACCCTGCTCGGCACCAATAACGTGGCCGTATCCATTGATGCGGTACACTACTGCGTGAAGGCGCGCGGCATTCGCGATGCGACCAGTGCCACCACCACCACGTCGCTGGGAGGATTATTCAAATCCAGCCAGAACACGCGGCAGGAGTTTCTTCGCGCAGTACGCCATAGCTGATGCCTGACGGGCCATCAGTTTTGCTTTAACACAGGACAGGCCTCATGCCGCGTATTCACACGCTGGATTTTATCCGTGGGCTGGCTATTCTGGGCATTCTGCTGCTCAATATCATCGCGTTTGGCCTGCCCCGGGCCGCCTACCTTAATCCGGCCTGGCACGGGCTGCCGCCGGATTATGACGCCTGGTGCTGGGCGCTGGTCGATCTCTTTGCCCAGGAAAAATTCCTTGCCCTGTTTGCCCTGCTGTTTGGTGCCGGTCTGCAGATGCTGCTGCCGCGCGGCAAACGCTGGCTCCAGGCGCGGCTCACCTGGCTGGTGCTGTTAGGTTTCCTGCACGGCACGCTTCTGTGGGACGGCGATATTCTGTTCGACTACGGGCTGATTGGGCTGGTGGTCTGGCGGATGATCCGCGATGTCTCCTCCAGCCGTCAGCTCTTCAATACCGGCGTAATGCTCTACCTGGTTGGCAGCTGTGCGCTTGTCGTGCTGGGGCTGGGGGCCGCTGTGCATCCCAACAGTAGCTGGCTCCCGGGCTTTGCCGACGTGCAGTACGAAACCTTCTGGAAGACCCAGGGGGGCTGGCCTGCGATTCTGAACCGGCTCAATCTCTTCTCATCCGGCCTGATGGCGCTGGCCGTGCAGTATGGCTGGCAGCTGGCCGGGTTGATGATGGTCGGCAGCGCCCTGATGCGCAGCGGCTGGCTGAAAGGCAGCTATAGCCTGGCACATTATCGTCGCACCGCCGCGATCCTCATCTCGCTGGCCTGGCTGATTGAGCTTCCCGCTATCGCTTTACAGTGGGCTTCCGGCTGGGAATTCCGCTGGTCCGGCTTTTTTCTGCAGGTTCCCCGTGAAATCAGCGCGCCGCTACAGGCAGTAGGGTACGCGGCGCTCTGTTTTGGCTACTGGCCCACATTGTCGCGCCTGAGGATAACCCGGGCAGTGAGCTGCGTGGGGCGTATGGCGCTAACCAACTATCTGCTGCAAACCCTGATATGCACCACCCTGTTTAACCGCCTGGGCTGGTTTAACCAATGGGATCGCTGGCAGCTGGTGGCGATGGTGCCTGCCGTCTGGCTGATCAACCTGTTGTTTTCCCTCTTCTGGCTGAGCCATTTCCGTCAGGGGCCGGTTGAATGGCTATGGCGCAGACTGACGCTGCTGAGCGGCGGGCGGCCCCTGACGGCGGGCTATCCGGGAAAGGAGTAATATCCGCGTCGTCAGGAAGATGATGCCGCTCACAAAGGCAGGATAAAGCGTTGTAACCGTTTTCATCCCTGTGACGACTTTCACGTAGCCCCGCCGCTGATGCTGTAAGAATAGCCTCCAGTCAACCTGACATCTGGAAGGGCTATGCAACGATCATTCTCTCCGGGCAACTGCCCATGATGACCATTCGTGATGTCGCCCGCGCGGCGGGCGTCTCGGTGGCCACCGTCTCACGCGTACTGAATAACAGCGCCGTGGTCACGCAGAGTACCCGCGATGCGGTGTTAAAGGCGGTCGAGGGCCTCGGCTATCGACCCAATGCCAATGCTCAGGCGCTGGTTACCCAGGTCAGCGATACCCTTGGCGTTGTCGTGATGGACGTCTCCGATCCCTTCTTTGGTGCGCTGGTCAAGGCGGTGGATTCCGTTGCCCAGCGCTGGCAAAAGCACGTGCTGATTAACAACGCCTATCATCAGGCAGACAAAGAGCGGCATGCCATTGAGGTACTGATCCGTCAGCGCTGTAATGCCCTGGTGGTGCATGCGAAGGCGCTAGAGGATGCAGAGCTGATTTCGCTGATGGACGAGGTGCCCGGCATGGTGCTGATCAATCGCGTGGTGCCGGGCTACGCACACCGCTGCGTCTGTCTGGATAACGTCAGCGGTGCGCTGATGGCCACCCGCATGCTGCATCAGCAGGGACATCAACGTATCGGTTATCTGGCCTCCAGCCACGGGATTGAAGATGTGCATCAGCGACGTGAGGGCTGGCGGCAGGGGCTTTTGGAGCAGGGCATTCTGCCGCCGGAAAACTGGATAGCCAGCGGTGAGCCGGATATGCAGGGGGGCGAAGCGGCAATGGTTGAACTGCTTGGCCGCAACCTGCATCTGAGTGCGGTTTTTGCCTACAACGACAGTATGGCGGCAGGCGCGCTGGCCGCACTGAAGGATAACGGCATCCGGGTACCGCAGGCGTTATCCCTGGTCGGCTTCGATGATATTCCCATTTCACGCTATACCGATCCGCAGTTAACGACGGTGCGCTACCCGATTATTTCTATGGCAAAGCTGGCGACAGAATTAGCACTCAGGGGCGCGGCTGGTGAGCTGGATGAAAGCGAACAGCACTGCTTTATGCCCACGCTGGTACGCCGTCATTCGGTAACGTTCTGCCAAAATGCGGAGCCGGTCACTAACTCAGGTGAATCTCTGGTGTAACCGTTTTCAATCTGTGAGTAAATTCACAGTTAATTAACATCCCATTCTCTATGATGGCTGCGACCTGACGGCAATGAAACATTATGTAACGCAGGTCAACCCTTATATGAAGGCGGTTTCTGGCGATGTGAAATAATTACTTACATTGCCATTCGGAAGTGGTACCGCAGGGGGAAGTCGTTTTTATTTAACAAATATTTGGCTTTGCTTAACGTTACGTCAACCTTAACGCCTCGCCGGGATCGCGCTGTTGCAGACCCGCGACGCCGCAGACCACCCTGTTTAAAACCGGAGATATTATGAAGAAGGCTTTCACCCTCACCGCCCTGGCTGCCAGCATGATGTTCGGTGCAGCGGTTCACGCCGCCGACACCCGTATCGGCGTAACGATATACAAATATGACGACAACTTTATGTCCGTCGTGCGTAAAGACATCGAGAAAGAAGCCAAAAACAGCGCGGGCATCCAGCTGCTGATGAATGACTCACAGAACAGCCAGTCCACCCAAAACGATCAGATCGATGTAATGGTCGCCAAAGGCGTTAAGGCGCTGGCAATCAATCTGGTTGACCCGGCAGCGGCGGCAGTGGTGATAGCGAAAGCCAAAGCGAATGATATTCCGGTGGTCTTTTTCAATAAAGAGCCGACCGCCAAAGCGCTGGCCAGCTATGACAAAGCGTATTACGTCGGGACCGACTCAAAAGAGTCCGGGGTGAAGCAGGGCGAACTGATAGAGAAACACTGGAAAGCCAACCCGTCATGGGATCTGAACAAAGATGGCGTGATCCAGTTCGTCCTGCTTAAAGGCGAGCCTGGCCACCCGGATGCGGAAGCCCGCACCAAATATGTTATCGACACCCTGAATAAAGATGGCCTGAAAACCCAGCAGCTGCATCTTGATACCGCGATGTGGGACACGGCCCAGGCGAAAGACAAGACGGATGCCTGGCTCTCCGGCCCGAACGGCAACAAAATTGAAGTGGTCATCGCCAATAACGATGCGATGGCCATGGGTGCCGTTGAGGCGCTGAAAGCCCATAACAAATCCTCCGTACCGGTCTTCGGCGTTGATGCCCTGCCGGAAGCGCTGGCCATGGTGAAATCGGGCGCAATGGCCGGCACCGTGCTGAACGATGCCGGGAACCAGGCGAAAGCGACCTTTGAACTGGCGAAAAACCTGGCCGCTGGCAAGCCCGCAACCGAAGGCACCCAGTACAAACTGGATGGCAAAGTGGTACGCGTGGCGTACGTGCCGGTGGATAAAGACAACCTGGCCCAGTTCTCTAAATAACTCAGATCTGACGGGCGCAGCCCTCTGCGCCCGCTACCGGGCTGGCGATCGGGCCCGCCTGGTTTCACGCAACGATTAGCCAGGTAGAACTATGGCCAGTGATAAAGTGCAAACACAGCGCGAATATCTGCTGGAGATGACCGATGTCAGTAAGTCATTCCCGGGTGTGAAAGCGTTGGACCATGTAAATCTGAAAGTGCGTCCGCACTCCGTCCATGCCCTGATGGGGGAAAATGGCGCGGGGAAATCGACGTTATTAAAATGCCTGTTTGGCATTTACAGCAAAGACGCGGGAACCATTCTTTTTCAGGGCCAGGAAGTTAATTTTAACAGCGCGAAGGAAGCGCTGGAAAACGGCGTGTCGATGGTGCATCAGGAGCTGAATCTGGTACTCCAGCGCACCGTAATGGATAATATGTGGCTTGGGCGCTATCCGAAAAAAGGCATATTTGTCGATCAGGATAAAATGTATCGCGATACCAAAGCGATATTCGACGAGCTGGATATTAATATCGACCCGCGCGATAAAGTGATTACGCTGTCCGTATCGCAGATGCAGATGATCGAAATTGCCAAAGCGTTTTCCTATGATGCAAAAATCGTCATTATGGATGAGCCGACCTCCTCGCTGACGGAAAAAGAGGTGAATCATCTGTTCACGATCATCCGTAAGCTGAAAGCGCGCGGCTGCGGGATCGTTTATATTTCGCATAAAATGGAGGAAATTTTCCAGCTTTGTGATGAGATAACTATCCTGCGCGACGGTCAGTGGATTATTACCCAGCCGCTGGAAGGGCTGGATATGGATAAGATTATAGCGATGATGGTGGGGCGTTCGCTCAATCAGCGCTTCCCGGATAAATCGAACGTGCCGGGGGAAACCATTCTGGAAGTGCGCAACCTCACCTCGCTGCGCCAGCCGTCGATCCGCGATATCTCCTTCGATCTGCGCAAGGGTGAAATTCTGGGCATTGCCGGACTGGTGGGGGCAAAGCGCACCGATATTGTCGAAACCCTGTTTGGCATTCGCGAGAAATCCGGCGGCACCATCCGGCTGCACGGCAAAAAAATCAATAACCACAGCGCCAACGAAGCAATTAATCACGGCTTTGCGCTGGTTACCGAAGAGCGTCGCGCGACGGGTATTTACGCTTTCCTGGATATCGGCTTTAACTCTCTGATTTCCAATATTCGTAAATATAAAAACAGCGTGGGCCTGCTTGATAATAAGCGGATGAAAAGCGACACCCAGTGGGTTATTGATGCCATGCGGGTGAAAACGCCGGGACACCGCACGTCGATTGGCTCCTTATCGGGAGGGAATCAGCAGAAGGTTATTATTGGCCGCTGGCTGCTCACCCAGCCTGAAATATTAATGCTGGATGAGCCAACGCGCGGCATTGACGTCGGGGCAAAGTTTGAAATTTATCAGCTTATTTCAGAGCTGGCGAAGAGAGAGAAGGGTATTATTATTATCTCCTCCGAAATGCCAGAGCTGATAGGCATTACCGACCGGATTCTGGTAATGAGTAACGGCATGGTTGCAGGCATAGTAGACACAAAAACCGCTACGCAAAACGAAATATTACGTTTGGCATCATTGCACCTTTAATGAGGTAAGGGCTGTTACCATGAAAGCAGTTAATAAGAAAAGTGCGCTCACCTGGTTGAAAGAGGGCGGAATATACGTTGTATTACTGGTGCTGCTGGCGATTATTATCTTTCAGGATCCCACCTTCCTGAGCTTAATGAACCTGAGCAATATTTTAACCCAGTCGTCGGTACGTATTATTATTGCATTGGGCGTTGCCGGGCTGATTGTCACCCAGGGTACCGACCTGTCAGCGGGTCGTCAGGTCGGCCTCGCGGCGGTTGTCGCCGCGACGCTGCTCCAGGCGATGGATAACGCTAATAAGGTATTCCCGCAGATGGATACGGTGCCCATCCCGCTGGTTATCCTCGCGGTATGCTTTATCGGCGGTATTATCGGGCTGGTGAATGGGCTGATTATTGCTTATTTAAAGGTGACGCCCTTTATCACCACCCTGGGCACCATGATTATCGTCTACGGCATTAACTCACTCTATTACGATTATGTGGGTGCCTCGCCGATTGCGGGCTTTGACGAGAAGTTCTCAACGTTTGCGCAGGGGTTTATCCGCTTCGGTGATTTCAAGCTGTCGTACATTACCTTTTACGCGGCTATCGCCATTTTCTTCGTCTGGGTACTGTGGAATAAAACCCGCTTTGGTAAAAATATCTTTGCCATTGGCGGTAACCCGGAAGCGGCTAAGGTCTCGGGCGTTAACGTTAATTTTAACCTGATCCTGATTTACGCTTTGTCGGGCGTGTTTTATGCCTTCGGCGGCATGCTGGAAGCCGGGCGTATTGGATCGGCGACCAACAATCTGGGCTTTATGTATGAGCTGGATGCGATAGCGGCCTGCGTGGTGGGCGGCGTCTCCTTCGCGGGCGGCGTAGGGACGGTAGCGGGCGTGGTCACCGGGGTGCTGATTTTCACCGTGATTAACTACGGCCTGACCTATATCGGCGTGAACCCTTACTGGCAGTATATTATTAAGGGCGGCATTATCATTTTCGCCGTAGCGCTCGACTCGCTGAAATATTCGCGGAAGAAGTAAAGCTCTCTTGCGCCCGCCGCGTGCGGGCGTCGGGCAGAATGACGCCCTCACTAAGGGTCGTGCGGTTTTTTCTCCAGCTTTTCCTGTAGCTCCAGCAGCTGTTCCGGCGTCACGGCGGGGTAGCTCTGGGCATCTTCCGCCACCTCCTGTCTTGCCGGAATGGGCACCAGCGGGCCAAGAAAACGCGGCTCACGCTTCATCAGATACAAGTCTGCCAGCGCGCCCAGGCGGGCACCCACCTCACGTACGCGAATATTGATCATATTCTTCGGCGACGGCACCGCGTAGCACTGGGCCTGAATCCCCATATGCAGGGCGATAAACAGCGCGCGCTCACAGTGAAAACGCTGGGTGATAATAATGAAATCGTTGGTATCAAACACTTTGCGGGTGCGCACAATCGAGTCCAGCGTGCGAAACCCGGCGTAGTCGAGCACGATATCTGCCGGGTCTACGCCTGCGGCAATCAGATCGCGGCGCATGGTCATCGGCTCGTTGTAGCTTTGCTGGGCATTGTCACCGCTTAGCAGCAGGTAGTTTACCTTACCGCTGTTGTAGGCGTTAATTGCGCCCTGAATGCGGTAAAGGTAGTACTGATTAATGACGCCGGTCCGGTAGTACTTAGCGGTACCCAGGACCACGCCCACCTGGCGGTGCGGCAAAGATTTAAGATCGTCGTAGACCCAGGGCGCGGTTTTGACGCTTATCCAGCGATCCAGGCCGAGCGCGGTCACTACCATCAGCGTAGCGATGATAATCAGACCATAAATCAAGCGTTTTACCATGCCGGACGTTGCTCAGCGTTGCTGCCTAAGGATGGGTCAAGGCTACTTTACCCGACGAAACGAAGCAAGCAGCGGTGCACCATATGGTGGCATTTCGCACAATACGCGCCGGGACGGAACAGAAGGCGGGAAGAAGCCGGGCGAGGGTGACGCCCGGCAGCAGGATCAAATTGAAGTACGACGGTAATTACGGTACTGCGGCAGCCAGAAGTTAGCGGCGATGGATTTCGACAGGACGTCTTCAGACGTCACTACCGCTACGCCTGCCAGCTGGGCAGCCTTGCCCACCGCCATGGCGATCACTTTCGATACGCCCTGAATATCCTTCACCTCAGGCAGTACCGGACCGCTGCCGTCATTGACCAGCGGAGAGCAGTCTGCCAGCGCGCGGCTGGCGGCCATCAGCATACTGTCGGTCACGCGGGTTGCGCCCGAGGCGATGACGCCCAGGCCGATACCCGGGAAGATGTAGGAGTTATTACACTGGGCGACAGGATAGGTTTTCTCTTTCAGCAGCACCGGCGAGAACGGACTGCCGGTCGCGACCAGTGCCGCACCCTCGGTCCAGGCCAGAATATCCTGCGGCGTGGCTTCAACGCGTGACGTGGGGTTAGAGAGCGGCATCACAATGGGACGCGGACAGTGCTTGTGCATTTCCCGCACGATCTCTTCGCTAAACAGGCCCGGCTGACCGGATACGCCAATCAGGATGTCAGGACGCGCATTACGCACCACATCCAGTAGCGACAGCGAGTCAGACGCGACATCCCAGTGCGTCAGCTTTTCACTCTTCTGTACCAGCTTCGTCTGGAAGTTGAGCAGGTTCGGCTGTTTATCGGTCAGCAGGCCAAAGCGATCGACCATATACACGCGCGCGCGCGCCTCTTCGTCGCTCAGTCCTTCGGATTTCATCTGCGCGATAATCTGTTCGGCAATACCACAGCCCGCAGAACCGGCACCGAGGAAGACCACCGTCTGCTCGCTCATGGTGCTGCCCGCTGCGCGACTGGCCGCAATCAGCGTCCCCAGGGTGACCGCCGCGGTGCCCTGAATGTCATCGTTAAAGCAGCACACTTCATCGCGATAGCGCTCCAGCAGCGGCATCGCATTTTTCTGCGCGAAGTCCTCAAACTGCAACACCACGTTTGGCCAGCGGCTCTTCACGGCCTGGATAAATTCGTTCACGAAGTTATCGTACTCTTCGCCGGTGATGCGCGGGTGACGCCAGCCCATATACAGCGGGTCGTTCAGCAGCTGCTGGTTGTTGGTGCCGACGTCCAGTACCACAGGAAGGGTATAGGCCGGGCTGATCCCGCCGCAGGCGGTATACAGCGACAGCTTACCAATTGGGATCCCCATACCGCCGATCCCCTGGTCGCCCAGGCCAAGAATGCGCTCACCGTCGGTGACCACAATCACCTTAACGTTCTGCTTGGTGGCGTTTTGCAGCATATCTTCAATGTTGCCGCGATTAGGGTAAGAGATAAACAGCCCGCGCGCGCGACGGTAAATTTCAGAGAAGTGTTCACAGGCAGCACCCACGGTTGGGGTGTAGATAATCGGCATCATCTCTTCAAGATGATTGTCCAGCAGGCGATAGAACAGCGTTTCGTTAGTGTCCTGGATATTGCGCAGGTAGACGTGCTTGTCGTTATCGTTTTTGAAATCCTCAAACTGTCGCCATGCGCGCTGGGCCTGTTCTTCAATGGTTTCCACCGTTTCAGGCAGCAGCCCGTTGAGGTTAAAATCGTTACGCTCTTCGACGGAGAAGGCGCTGCCCTTATTCAGCAGGGGGAATTCCAGCAGGATAGGGCCAGCGTAAGGGATATAGAGCGGTCTTTTACTTTCGTAGTCGAGTTCCATGCGGGTATTACTCATTCGAAGCGGGAAGATGTGGAACAATCCTAAAATAATTCATCTGAAAGTACAGCTTTTGTTAACAATTGATAACAAAAGCAGCAGCACTATTGCCGTTAAGGTGCGGCGCAATGGGCCATCTGGCCGCACCCACGGCGGGATAATGGGGTCAGGCCAGCGGTGTCACGGTCAGATGGTTACAGCCCAGCGCCCGAAGCGTTGCGTCGGTTGCCTGGTACTGAACCACCTTCGCCTCCGCTGATTCAGCCAGTACCGCCCGCCGGATTTGCTGCACGCTGCGCCCGGACAGGTTCAGCAAAATCAGCGCGGCCTGCAGCGGCGGGAGGCTGGGGTTAAATGCGGCGTTTTCCGCATAGGAACCGGCAAAAATAGCGCCGTCCGACGCCTCCAGCGCGACGCCACTCCAGGCCTGGGTATAAGGCGCATGGCTGCGGTTAGCGGCCAGAAGGGCTGCCTGCGTCAGCGCATCGCCCGTTGGCTGAATACCCTGGTCAGTCTCATCCATCAACAGGGTCTGGATCGCCAGGTCACGCGGCCCAAAGGCATCCGGCAGATAGTGGCCGAGCGTGGCGGTGTCGCGTCCTGGCAGATCGATTTTCAGCGCGGTTCCGCTGTTTAACTCATTCATAAACTGGCGGCAGTGGCCGCAGGGTGTGTAGTTAACGGTGATCGCCTCCAGCTGCCGTTCGCCCATGAGCCAGGCGTGAGTAATCGCGCTCTGCTCGGCATGGACCGTCTGCTGCAGGGTAGCGCCGCTGAACTCCATATTGGCACCGAACCACAAATGGCCGCTTTTGCCGCGCGCGACCGCGCCGACGTTAAAGTCAGAAAGCGGGGCAACGGCGCAGGCGGCTGCCAGCGGCAGCAGGGCAAACGCCAGCTCGCGATCGTTCAGACCGCAAACATTTTTGATCTCTTCAACCTGCTGCGGGGTGAAAAAAGCCGCAAAATCATCACGGGAAAGTACAGGCAGCAGGGCGCTCTGCAGCGGCGTGGGCAGCGCGGTAAACGCTGCCTGGAAACGTGGGTGCATATCAGGCCTCTCTGGCAGATTTGGCCGCTTATTCTGGCGAGCCTCCGCAGCGTTGTATGTGATTTTGTTCACATTTACAATGTAATATGTGAAAAAGAATCTACAAATGCGGGACTTGCCGCAAGTTTACCGCCATAGGTGCATCATGATCGGGAAGATAAAGGGTGCCAGCAGCGAGGTAATGATGCCGCAGATCACCAGCGCCAGCGAACTGTAAGCCCCTTCCTGATAGTCCAGCTCGGCGCAGCGGGCGGTGCCCAGCGCGTGCGACGCGTTGCCAATGGCCAGTCCGCGCGACGCCTTGCTCTTTATTTTGCACAGGTTAAGCAGCATATGACCAAAAACCGCACCCAGCACGCCGGCCATCAGTACGCAGATCGCGCTGATCGCCGGGATGCCGCCCAGGGTCGCGGAAACGGCCATGGCAATCGGCGTGGTGACGGACTTAGGCATAATGGTTGCCGCTATTTGCGGCGACGCGCCCAGCCAGAGGGCAATGGCCGTGCCGGAGATCATCGCGGTCATACTGCCGATAAAGCAGACGCTGATAATCGACTTCCAGCGCGCCCGAATCTGATGCATCTGCTCGTAGAGGGGGAGCGCCAGTGCGACCACGGCGGGCTGCAAGAGCTGATTCAGCAGCGAGCTGCCCTGAAAATAGCGGGCGTAGGGCATCTTCAGCAGTATCAGCAGCGGCACAATCACCACGATGGACACCAGCAGCGGATTAACCAGCGAGATTTTCACCGTAGCGGCCAGTTTACGGGCTGCCAGGAACACCAGCAGGGTAAGCGGCAGCGACCACCAGATATCACTCATTTTCCGCCTCCGGTAATCCCGCTGTTCTGCCGTGCAGACGGTGCGAAATCAGGCCAACGGTCAGCAGAACCACAAAGGTGCTGACGACGCAGGAGATAACAATCGGGCCAAACTGCGCGCTCAATACCTGCGTGTAGTTCATTATGCCGACGCTGATGGGCACAAACAGCAGCGCCATATAGCGGATAAGCAGGTGGCTGCCGGGCCTGACCCACTCAACCGGCATAATCTGTGAGGCCAGCAGCGCAAAGAGGATCAGCATGCCGATAATACTGCCGGGAATAGCCACCGGCAGCAGGGAAGCGATGCCGTTTCCGGCGTACAGACAGAGATAAATGATGATAAAGGCGCGAAGGTATCGCCAGATAATTGACAGCGCTCGGCGCATGAGGAACTCCTGCTTTGATGAACGTGAATCCCATGATGGAGAATAAAGCGTAGTGTGACTCAGGCGGTGAGAATAAAAAAGGGGCGAACCCTGTCGCCCCTCAATGTGCTTTATTCGACCCGGCCAGCCCGGGCGAATAATGCCGCCGTACAGGCTTACTTAACCTGCATTCCCGGCTGTGCGCCGCTGTCCGGGCTGAGCAGGAAGATATCCTTACCGCCCGGGCCAGCCGCCATCACCATGCCTTCGGAAAGACCAAAGCGCATTTTACGCGGTGCGAGGTTTGCCACCATCACCGTCAGGCGGCCCTTCAGCACCTCCGGATCCGGATAGGCCGCGCGAATACCCGAGAATACCTGGCGCGTTTCGCCGCCCACGTCCAGCGTCAGGCGCAGCAGCTTGTCAGAGCCATCAACCAGCGTGGCGTCCTGGATCAGCGCGATACGCATATCCACTTTGGCGAAGTCATCAAAGCTAATCGTCTCCTGAATGGGCGCATCGGCCAGCGGGCCGGTTGGGGCAGGCTGGCTGGCGGCGGCATCCTCTTTGGAGGCTTCGATCAGCGCATTGACTTTATCCATCTCAATACGGCTGTAGAGCGCCTTAAAGGCAGAGATATCGTGGTCGAGCAGCGGCTGTTCGATACCCTCCCAGCTCAGGGTCTGGTTTAAAAACGCTTCAGCGCGCGCGCTCAGTGAAGGAAGCACCGGCTTCAGCCAGGTCATCAGCACGCGGAACAGGTTCAGACCCATCGAGCAGATTGCCTGGAGATCGGCATCGCGCCCTTCCTGCTTCGCCACTACCCACGGCGCCTGCTCGTCTACATAGCGGTTAGCCATGTCCGCCAGCGCCATAATTTCACGCACCGCGCGGCTGAACTCACGGCTGCTCCAGGCTTCGCCAATGCTGACCGAGGCATCGGTAAAGGTTTTATACAGCGCCGGATCGGCCAGTTCGGCAGAGAGCCGACCGTTGAAACGCTTGTTGATAAAACCCGCGTTGCGCGAGGCCAGGTTCACCACCTTATTGACGATATCGGCATTAACGCGCTGCACGAAATCTTCCAGATTCAGATCGATATCATCAATGCGCGAGGAGAGCTTGGCGGCGTAATAGTAGCGCAGGCTGTCCGCATCCAGATGCTGTAACCAGGTGCTGGCCTTAATAAAGGTGCCGCGTGATTTGGACATCTTCGCGCCGTTAACCGTCACATAGCCATGCACGAACAGGTTGGTTGGCTTGCGGAAGTTGCTGCCTTCAAGCATCGCTGGCCAGAACAGGCTGTGGAAATAGACGATATCCTTGCCGATAAAGTGATAAAGATCGGCGTCGGAATCCTTCTTCCAGAAGGCGTCGAAATCAATGTCTCCACGCCTGTCGCACAGGTTTTTGAACGAGCCCATATAGCCGATAGGGGCATCCAGCCAGACGTAGAAATATTTGCCCGGCGCATCGGGGATTTCAAAGCCGAAGTAGGGCGCATCCCGGGAGATGTCCCACTGATTCAGCCCCGATTCAAACCACTCCTGCATCTTATTCGCGACCTGCTCCTGGAGCGCGCCCGAACGCGTCCACGCCCTGAGCATTTCGCTAAACTCGGGCAGGTCGAAGAAGAAGTGTTCAGAATCGCGCATTTCCGGCGTCGCCCCCGACACCACGGACTTAGGTTCAATCAGCTCGGTGGGGCTGTAGGTGGCACCGCATACTTCGCAGTTATCACCGTACTGATCGGCCGATTTACATTTCGGACAGGTGCCTTTCACAAAGCGGTCCGGCAGGAACATGCCTTTTTCCGGATCGTAAAGCTGTGAAATGGTGCGGTTTTTGATAAAACCATTTTCCTTCAGGCGGCCATAAATCAGCGAGGAAAGCTCCCGGTTTTCGTCGCTGTGCGTCGAATGGTAGTTATCATAGCTGATGTCAAAACCGGCAAAGTCAGTCTGATGTTCATGACTCATGTCGGCAATCATCTGCTCGGGGGCAATACCCAACTGCTGAGCCTTCAGCATGATCGGGGTGCCGTGCGCGTCATCCGCACAGATGAAGTAAACCTGATTGCCGCGCATTCGCTGGTAACGAACCCATATATCTGCCTGGATATGCTCGAGCATGTGGCCGAGATGGATGGAACCGTTAGCGTACGGCAGGGCGCACGTTACCAATATTTTTTTCGCGACTTGAGTCATAGTAAGACTTGCTATACCTGTTTAAATAGGGGGGATAGATGGTAACCGAGTGTCGTCCCTGCGTAAACTGTACTGCGATCCCGATTCGGGATTTTGCCGGGCATCGCGCTGGCTTAAGCGACATCTGATATGCTTAACGATTACACCTCACACTGAAAAAAGGAGCCGGGATGTCGTTAAACGCCCAGCAGCAGCACTCTCCGGAAGCGCTGCGCGCCATAGTGATGGGTATTCTGACCCACTTTGAACATCCAACGCTTCAGGCTAATCTCATCTCGCTTAAGGCGCTGCACCACTGCGCGCTGATGGATAATACCCTGCATATTGACCTGCTGATGCCTTTCGTCTGGAACAGCGGGTTTGAAGTACTGAAAGAGACGACCAGCGCCGAGCTGCTGCGTCTGACCGGCGCAGAGGCGATTAGCTGGCGGCTGAGCCACGAGGTCGCCACGCTGAAGCGGGTGAAAAACCAGCCGGGCGTTAAAGGGGTGAAGAACATCATTGCCATCAGCTCCGGCAAAGGCGGGGTGGGAAAATCCAGCACGGCGGTGAATCTGGCGCTGGCGCTGATAGCCGAAGGGGCCAAGGTCGGGCTGCTTGATGCCGATATTTATGGCCCGTCACTCCCCGATATGCTCGGTACGCGGGACGAGCGGCCTACGTCGCCGGATGGCACCCATATGGCGCCCATTATGGCTCACGGGCTGGCGACCAACTCCATCGGCTACCTGGTAACGGAAGATAATGCCATGGTGTGGCGCGGCCCGATGGCCAGCAAGGCGCTGATGCAGCTCCTGAATGAAACGCTCTGGTCAGAGCTGGACTATCTGATCCTGGATATGCCGCCGGGCACCGGAGACATTCAGCTGACGCTGGCGCAGAACGTGCCGGTTACCGCCGCGCTGGTGGTCACCACCCCGCAGGATATTGCTCTCGCGGATGCCCGCAAGGGGATAGTCATGTTTGAGAAGGTCAGCGTGCCGGTGCTGGGCGTGGTGGAAAATATGAGCGTGCATATCTGTAGCCATTGTGGCCATGCTGAATCGATCTTCGGCAGCGGCGGGGCGGAGAAGCTGGTCAGCCAGTACCATACGCGTTTGCTAAGCCAGCTTCCGCTGCATATTACGCTGCGCGAGGATCTGGACGACGGTCTGCCCACGGTGGTGCGCCGTCCGGACAGCGAGCTGACTCAGCTGTATCGTCAGCTGGCGGGAGAGGTCGCCGCCCAGCTTTACTGGCAGGGCGAAGTGGTTCCGGCTGATATTGCCTTCCGCGCGCTTTAACGGCACTCACAGATTGAGCCAGAGTCAACTGGACTTACAGGCTGAGCCAGAGTCAGGTAAATTTACCTCGCTACGGCTGTTCCATCCTGACCCGGGCGGGTAACCTGTACCCGCAGGGGCGCATACCCGGGTGTGAGCGCCATTAGCCTGGCTTCATACCGCGTACAAAGTGCATCAGCCAGTACTCTCCCTGCTCGCTCTCGCCGTCGGCCAATATTCGCCAGCCGTGCTGTTGGTAAAAGGCCGCAGCGGCTTTATTCGCCTTCAGGCACTTGAGTGCGCCGGTAGAGGTAAACCCGTTTTGCACCCTGGTCAGTAATGCACGACCCACGCCGCGCCGCTGCGCGTCGGGATCGACAAACAGACTATGCAGAAAATTATCGTTCGGCAGCAGGGCGGCAAAACCCAGCCGGTGGCCGTTCTCCTCCGCGACCAGAATACGTTCGCCCAGCGTGACCCGGTCAAAGTCTTCCAGCCGCCAGTCGCTGCCGTCAAGCCAGGGCCAGCTAGCCCTGCGCGAGGCAAGGAACAGCGTACGCAGAAAAGGGCGATCGGCTTCGGTAAAGGGCCGCACATTTATCATTTATAATCCTGTTTTAGCCGGACCTTAGCCAGATGTCGGCCGCCAGCGGAACGACGTCCCCGAACGCGCCGTGCGCCCGCATGGCCCGGTGGGGGCGCTACCTGACCAGCTTGACGTGCCGTTCGCTGTCAAGCCCGGTTCCCCGGTAGTCGTAATCAATCTTACCGGCCTCAAACAGCTGATCCAGCAGTTTGAAATTATCCGGTGGCGTGACGTTGCAGCGGTGATTCAGAGTGGTGTCCAGAATCGAAAACGACGCATCGCCGCGTGAAATCTGTTTCAGGTATTGCAGCATCTTCAGTGCCGCCACGCTGATGCCATATTCTTCATTAAGCGGTCTAATCATGTACTTTCCCGTCTGCTGCCTGTCTGTCCGGCAGGGTGCCCCTCAGATTAGCGGAATGTCGGACTTTAGCAAAATGTGGGCAGGGATAAAGCCATTTTTAATATGTAGTGGGGATGAGTGTTGGTGATCCGCTCCGTCTGCATGGCGTGGGCGCGTAAGTGAGGGGTGCCCGTACAGTCATCGTGGTCGTGTGGCGTAAGGGGCCTGAAGGATCAGCGGAAGCCGACGGTATGAATAGGTGACAGAATGGCGTTTAAGCTAAATTTCTATTTATCATTGACCTCAAAAGGTTATATTTAAAGCACATTATCGTTAACCTCAAAAGGTTTTATTTTAAGCTCGTTTTCCTTCTCAGGTTTTTTATTTCACAGGGATCAATAAAATGGATTTAACTCACTCTTTAGCCTCGATCTTTACAGCCTGCCTGTTAGCCTCGCTGCTGACGGGATGTAACGAAAAACGGCCAGAACGCGACAGCTTCTGCGGATCTGCGACTCCCCTTAATCTCGCAGTCAGGGCGATGGGAGAGGGTTTTCAGGAGGAGATCACGCCTTTGACGATAACTCAGCAGGTTAGTGGGGGCGAGTCACCCGACACCGCAACGGTAACGATCGAAGAAAGCGGACTCTTTGATGATTCACTAGCCAGTGAGAAAACGGTATTTTCTCTGGTTAAAAAAGAGGGCGTCTGGACCCTATTATCGCAGGAGAAATTGCAGAAGTGCCATCCGGAACGTGGGCACCAGGACTTCTCAGATCAACCCTGCGAATAAGGCCCTCAGCAGGGGATGAGGTGTTTTAAGAACGCGTAATGTGACCGCCAGAGCGATCGCTTTTAATAGCGTGACAGTTACACAGGTTGATTTACCGGCCGTTCTATGGTGCCGGTAATAATAGAGCGCCATTGTCCGGTATGGGCGCAGTTTCATCAACCCAGCGGGTAGAAAAGCCCTCTTTTTCCCGCTCGTGCTGCCGCCAGTTGAAGCGTTCTTCAATTTCACCTTCCGGAAATAAGCATCACCCGGCTTGATTAGATACAGAATAGGTTAACTATAGTTAAGCTTGAAGTGAAAATTTCTTATAAAATCTTTATGATTCTTTTTTATTATTAAAAATGGAAAATAAAAACTGATTTAGCCTAAAAAGAGATTATAAAATGAGAGTTATGAAAATTAACTATTCATGTTGATCGTACAATAAATCATCTGTAGCATAATCACGCATTAAGTATAAGGATATGAGGTGATATATGGCATTACAAGGGAAGATGATTTTGAATGGTGCTGATTATGCCCCTTTCAATCTGTATGGTGTTGGTGTGTTTATAGCTTTTCTGGTAATGACATTTACCGAAACAAGGGGGCCTGCAGTGCCATTAAAGGTGATGGTCCATTACCACCGGGTAAATACTGGATTGTTGAGCGTGGTTCTGGAGGGTTCTTCTCAAAAAGAAAAGCAGAAATTCAGGATACATGGAATAAAATCCGTCATGGAGCTGCCTTTTGTCGTGATGAGTGGTTCGCCTTATACAAGGATGACTGGGGTATTGATGATGGAATCTGGATAGATGGTATTTACCGTGGGTTATTTAGGCTCCATCCGGGAACAGTATCCGAAGGGTGTATAACTATTGCACACAACTCAGATTACGCACTCATTAGAAATGCACTTCTTAATACTGCCCCGATACAAGTGCCTTGTATGCGTTCCCTTATGGCTCGTGGTTGGGTTGAGGTAGTCGCTAATGGCTCAAGCACTTGCCCGTAGGGCTGCAAAAACAGTATTTTTTATTATTATGATGATTGCTGTAGCTCGGATTCTTGGTAATCCTGAGATCTACATCAATCACATCCTTGCAAGTAAATTAGCTCTGCTTATTAGTGGCGATATAAATGCAGAGTCGATTTATGATGCTTATTTTTATCTCGATGTTGTCTCTGTCTTAATAATCACTACAGGGATATGCATAATAGCAATAAAACTACTCAGTAAAATAAGGAAAAAATAATATGCCAATTCCTCCGTATATGTGGCTTAAAGATGACGGCGGTGCAGGGCAAGAGGTTTGTTATTATACCCTGTTAATGGAAAGCGTAAAAATTACGGGTGTTAACTGTGGTGTGCCTAATGTTAAATTAGCGGGCAATGATAAAATGAATCACGTTGAAAGCGTCAGCTTACAGTATGAAAAAATAACCTGGCGAATTGTGGATGGCAATATCCAATATACTGATGCCTGGAATGAACGAGCAACAGCTTAAGAAGCCATAGCTAACAGAAGCAGCAGGAGCCTGTCTTACTTGCTGCTGATTCTACATCTCTCTCCCTGTTTTCCATATCAGATAAATGACTATTCATAACGTGCAAATTTTTCCCTCTCTCAAGCGCCAGTTCAGTGATGCGCCCTGATAAACATGCGTCAGCCGCCTGACGCTAAGCCGAATGATCTTACCCAGCAATAGTGGACACGCGACTAAGTGAGTAAACTCTCAACCAGAGGTAGCTCACATGACAAAATCCGTATCAACCAGTAAGAAGCCACCTAAGCAACATACGCCTGAATTTCGCAACGAAGCCCTGAAGCTTGCAGAACGCATCGGTGTCGCTGCCGCTGCCCGCGAACTCAGTCTGTATGAATCCCAGCTCTATAACTGGCGTAGCAAGCAGCAGAGCCAGGCAACGTCCTCTGAGCGAGAGTGTGAACAGGCAGCAGAGATTGCCCGCCTCAAACGCCTATTGGCGGAGAGGGACGAGGAGCTGGCCATTCTCCAAAAGGCCACGACATACTTCGCGAAGCGCATGAAATGAAGTATGTCTTTATCGAAAACCACCAGGCTGAATTTAGCATCAAAGCCCTGTGCCGGGTATTGCGCGTGGCCCGCAGTGACTGGCAGGCCTGGTGCAACCGGTGCCGGGTTATCAATGCGCATCAGCGCTTCAGGCAGGACTGCGACATTGCGGTCAGTGACGCCTTCACACAGGCGAAACAGCGCTACGGTGCGCCGCGCCTGGCAGATGAACTACGGGAGCAGGGTCTAACGTGTAACGTTAAAACCATCGCTTCCAGCCTGCGGCGGCAGGGGTTGCGTGCAAAGGCCTCCCGGCGGTTCAGCCCGGTCAGTTACAGTGAGCACGGGCTGCCGGTGTCAGAGAACCTGCTGAAGCAGGACTTCAGCGCCAGCGGTCCGAACCAGAAATGATGCGGTGACATCACGTACCTGCGCACAGAGCTTCTTCCATTCAATGAAAGTGGAATATGTTCACGGAGAACGTTTTGCCAGCCGGGGAATAATGCGGACAACGGTGTTTAATTATATCGAGTGTGATTACTATCGCTGGCGTCGCCATAGTGCCTGCGGTGGCCTCAGCCCGGAACAGTTCGAAAACCAGACCCTCGCTTAGTGCTGTGTCCACATTACGCGGGTAAGATCAAGGTGACAGAATGGCGTTTAAGCTAAGTTTCATGCTCTGGAGGGGAAGTACACATAAACAGGCTTACCATTTATTTCGTCTATAATTGCATCATCAAGAGTTGTTCTTCCTGAACTAATAAAAAACAATATATCATCTTTGGGTATACATTTCCCTCCCTTTAGCGCTCCTTTTAAACAAACCTGATTTTCACCTATCCAAAAATCAAGCTCAGCATTATCACTCGCTCGCTCCGGGTTGTTTTTTACAAGAACAATATCATCACATTTATTTGTAAGGGGCCGCCATTCGTTGATGATTTCATCTTTATTTTTGAGCCATATTCTTTTTTGTGCATAATGAGAGATTGGTGCGTTATCTACTAATATGACTGTGGATTTACATTCTTTCTCAGATCTAATTCGAAAGTCAATGTTTTGATAAACTTCTGCAATCTCTCCATGGCGAATGAAACATATGTAAGGGATGTATATAAAAAAACATATCACCATCGCTATAATGACCCTGGTCCAACGAGATGTCATTCCCTTCCCTCCATCCATACGTTAAAATTAGCTTCATTGATAAAAGGTTTAAAACCATAATTTCTATAGCGTTGTAATATGAACCAGGAGCAAAACCAAGGGGACAGTTCAAAAGTTTTCCCATTCATGTCACCAATATCCAGTCCGAAATGATCTTGTATCTTAAATGCCAGCCGTGCCTTAAAACTTTTACGACCAAAACCGCCAACTTCAATCTCCATGATCTCGAAACCATCAAGATATATCTTTGTTGAGTAGGTGTCATGGATTGTAATTCCAAGTCCATTGAACCAGTCTAAATCATCAAATTTTGGCAATTTTACTCTCGATGATATTTTCGCCGTCAGGCTATCTAAATCATCTTTAGATAATTGATTGAATTCATTATCATGAAGGATTTCTCGAATGATTTGTTTAATTGTATTCACGCATTTTTTTGTGGTTTCATGTTCCAGAAATGCCCTGTTAAGCAGTTCGTGTCGTAATACGCCCCCTTCATTTTTTCTGAATTTTTCAAGCATGATCTGGATAAGAGGTGCATATTCACCCCATGCCGTCCAGAAGGCCATACTGTCCATGCTGGCGAAGTGCTCATCCACCGTTTTGTTAAAATCAAACAGGTTGACCTTAAATTCCTTACCAAACAGGTTTACCCGATTCAGTTTCCCCTGCACCAGTATCTGTTCTTTGGTTAAATCACCGTATCGCATATCGTCAACGGTGAAATCATTCATTTTTTTGCTCTTACTACCGTTCGCGCTGTAATAAATAAGTCGACGATCTGCTTTGTGTAACTGGATCATCAGGCCGCGAGGGTCGAAATGCCAGACCAGGCCAGTTAACTCCTTCTGAGTGTCTTTGGGGAGTTTATCGAAGAACGATAGCGCCCTGGCATGTTCCTTCAGCGCAGCGTAACTCTCATCATTCATAGACTCAGGCAGCGAATCATTTGGTGCTTTCAGCCATGAAAAACGGGTATCAAACGATGCAAAATCCCACTCTAGTGGAAACTGACAGATAAACCGGGTAAAAACAGCATTCTGCTTTTCCAACGCTTTCTTTACTGTCGCCGAATTACACTGACCCTCTGGCGTCGTATCGTCATCAACAAGGGTCCAGCCTGCCCAGTCAGGGAAATCGGCATCCGTCCAGGTCTTCACCGCCGGGTACGAAACATCAACCCATCCTTCACCACCGGGGTAGGCCACACGTACCCACTCACTGTATGTTTCATGTCCGCTGACTGCTGCTGTGGGTTCGCAGATATAGTCCACAGCGATGGCCGTTTCCGCGACAGGTTGGTAGTTCTCTCCGACCTTATGCAGAGTCCGGGTTTTAGCGCCTTCGTGGATAATATAGAGCGCTTCTGTGGTGACGCTACAGGGGGATGCTGACAGTCCGTAAGGCGTACCTCCCTCATAAATGGCTGTGCCTTCAGGAAGTAAGAAATAGCGATTACCATAAGCGGGTTTTACTCTACCTGGGGAGGTAACATCCAGATGACCGTGGTCGCGTCCACACAGCATCTTCAGCATGTCGGAAGGACAACAAATCTGGAAATGGTAAGCGTTACCCCCACTGACCATGCCGGTTGTACCAATCACCTGGCCCCGTCTGATGGTTACACCGGCTTTACCCTGAATTTCGGGGCGAACTTGCTTCATGTGCATAGTCAGTGAGTAAAACACGCACGATACCGGGTCTTCTCCAATGAGCATTTCATGACGAATAAGCACGCATCCGTTATCCGTGCTGCCGTCATAATTCAGCGGTTTTGTATCACGTTTTTCAGAGGGCGCAGGATAGTTTGCATAAACAACCACACCATCAGCAACGGCTCTCAGTGGATTGGCTAAAGCGCCGGTATCGGTATGGGGAATATGAATGCCACCGTGCCATGACTCAACACCGTTTACCGGAAAGCCACGGAGCGGAACGACAGGCATTGTTCGCATTATCCATGCGGCGTACTCTTCATTGGCATTCCGGTGAAATAGTATAGGCGGTGAAATTTGCATCAGTGCGTTCCTTGCTTATGAAAATGAAAAAACGTCAGTGGTTACAGGATGCTCGCCCGCTTTTGTGGTTGAGGGGTAGTCCACAGGTAGGGCCGCAGACGCAGTCAGATGGGAACGCTTAATCTTACGCGTATAAGTCGTGTCAGTGCCGTATTCTATTTTCCCTTCTTCTATCTTCAGATAGCTGCCGCCACCGATTAACGTTACCCGTTTCTTCCCGGCAAACAAAATATCACCCATGGCAGTGATACTGAGTTTCTGTTCTGCACTCAGGTGCATTTCGCCATTCTGCACCTGCACTTCCACCGGGCCTTCGCTGGCAATGACGCTGAGTTTTCCGGTACGGGCAAACAGACCCAGTTTCTCGCCTGCCATGATGGTGGTGTTCCCCATCGAACCGGTGCTGATATCGCCTCCTGCATTGACGGCAATATTTTTTGCTGCGGTAAGCTGCATATGCTCACCGCTGGTAAACGCCACGCCCTCCGGCCCGTGGAAATGAATCATCCCGTTAAGCGGCTTCAGTCGTTCATTAAACATCGCTATCTGGCTGGCGATATCCGCTTCCAGCGCCTGCGCCTGTTCCGCTGCTGCGGCCAGCGCCTGGAGCTGACTCTGACAGACCTCTATTTCCTTCAGCGCGGTTTCCCTATCCAGCACTTCACCTGCTGCTCTGGCCTGCCCGTCTGCGGTAATGAACAGCCCCTTTGCCACGCGGATAACGCCATATTCATCGGTACGCAGTTCAAAACCGGAGCCTCGGGGTTTGCCCTGTTCGTCAGTAATATGGCCCTGACTGAGTTGTGAAGCGCCATACGGAGTGGTCAGCGCAATATGCTCTTTACCGCGCAGGTCCTCCATTCGCAGCTCATTACTCCCTGCGGTGCGCAGAATGTTCTGGCTGCGGTTGTCACGGGTAACGATGTCGGCGTGCTCTGAATCATGGAAAGCATTCGCAATATAAGGGCGGTCCGGGTCACCATTATGAAATGCCACGCCCACTTCAGTGCCGTCGACAAGCGGCATATGCCAGCCATGCTCATTCCCGGCCACGGGCATCATCATGCGCAGCCACGGATAAGCGAATCCTGGTTCACACTCTTCCAGATTGAAGTCCATCCGTACCCGGTAACGCCCTGACTCGTCAGGATGCGCGTACGGATCATGTTTTTCACGGCTCTCCACGCGGCCCGGTATCGTTCCGTGGATCTCAGGACGAGGAATTTTAGCAGGACGAAAACAGTATTCCTCCCGGTACGGCATTCCCCATACCGAAACATACAGACGCGTGTCCCGCGAACCACGATACGATGTGAAGACGATAATCACCCCGTCGTTAAGGTCGTGCAGGTTTGCGCCAGCGGGGTCAATCACCCTCCCCGGGCTCAGCCAGTGAGCATTGCTGAACAGGTGTAGATAAGCGGATTTATTCAGCTCGCGCTCATGGCGGATACGGGTATAAAAGGCACCACTTTCAGTTTCAGGCTCCGGGTCCGAATCCTCTCCGGCGTTAAGATAGGGTTCGCTATAACGGTAATGCCCGCCTGTTGTAACGGCTGGAGAACGTACTGAGACAGCAACATCCATTGGCTCCGGTTCTGTACGATGATTGTAATCACGGGCCGACACTTTTCCCGTCACCACGTTATGCCAGGTACGCACGCCCCAGCAGCAGAGTTCCGCGCCATCATACAGTCCGGAAGGTTCATGATATGGCAGGGTACCGTTAAAGATATAGTGAAGCTGGCTGTCCCCGAAGACCGTAACATCAAGCTCTGTGACGTCGTTCATCTCCTGACGGAACCAGATGCCTGCCTCAGACAGGATGCGCTGAATAAACTGCAGGTCGGTTTCCCGCCACTGGGTTATCAGTTCACGAACCGGATAGTGCCGGGAAAGCGTAAACTCAAAATCCGCCCCCTCCAGCCCGTGTGAACGCAGCACCTGTTCCACCACCTCAGGTACAGAGAGATTCTGGTAAATGGCGCAGCGCCGGGAACGGGAGAGCAGGGCAAGACGTGATTCCAGAGTAACAGCATAATGAGACGTGTCAGTACTGGTGGAGAGCCATTCAAAGCCGGTAATAATGCCATGAACAACTTTGCCGCTTCGTATATGGAAACTGCCGTATTTCAGCAGGACATCTTCTCCGTGAACGTGCTGTGAGGTGGTGAATTCAATACGCCATGAGAAAGGTCTGCTCAGGCATTCTGTGCCGCGAAAACGGAGTATGTCGGGCGTGATCGGGCTGCCATTTATAGCAAGAGTGTAGTAGGAGAGCGATGCATTGCCTGATGCCGTTGTATCCGTCAACATGGTGCCATCCTGTCTGGTTATCCGGTCATGTCCGAATAGAGAAAAAACCCTTTAATCTATGATGGTATTGTCTGTATTTTAAACATAAAAAGCAAGGGGTTGGTAGGATACTGGCCGCGAAATCAAATATGATTTGCAGTGGTAATTACCGTACCTTTTAGTGGTTTACTGAATTTGGCCACCTGAAAAGTGATAAATGGTGTGATAAAACTGGTATAGAACTGTGATAATCTTCTTATGCGTAAGGCGATGCGGTTGGGCATCTGGACACAGGCTTGTGCCAGCAAGCCACTTACCATAAAGCTTACAAGAAATTAAGTAATTGTTAATGACTCGGGGTGCCGTTTCTTTCCAAAGAAAGGGCTGAGAAAAACCCGTCGAACCTGAACTGGATAATGCCAGCGGAGGGAAGTCAGATGCCTGAGCGCATTCGCCTTCCTGCCTGCTGGCTGGGAGCGCGATAATGAACCAATCTTACACCTGTGTTGCGGGCGAACCCGTCGCCTCATTTCTCCTGTTCCCCCTGCGCCTGCCGCGTATTTCCTGCCTGAATCAGGATGCCGCATCTGACGCTGTCGTCCGCCTGTCGCCCGCCGGGGAGGTTGCATGAAGCGCATTAATGCACTGACGATTGCCGGAACCGATCCCAGCGGCGGGGCCGGTATTCAGGCCGATCTGAAAACCTTTTCGGCTCTTGGCGCCTATGGCACCAGCGTGGTTACCGCGCTGGTGGCGCAAAATACCTGTGGCGTGCAGTCGGTAATGCGCGTTGATGCGGACTTTGTGGCCGCGCAGCTCAGCTCGGTGCTGACGGATGTGCGCATCGACAGCGTAAAAATCGGCATGCTGGCGGACAGCGACATTGTCGAGGTGGTGGCGAAGGCGCTTCGCGCGGCAGATATGCGCTGGACGGTGCTGGATACGGTGATGCTGGCGAAAAGCGGTGATGCGCTGCTTACCCCTCGCGCCGTTGCCACGCTGCGTCAGAGCCTGCTGCCACACGTATCATTGATCACGCCGAACCTGCCCGAGGCGGCTGCGCTGCTGGAATGCGATATCGCCAGCACTGAGAGCGAAATGCGGCAACAGGGCAGGGCGCTGCTGGCGCTGGGCTGTCAGGCGGTGTTGATAAAGGGCGGCCACCTGCACGATAGCGAAAGCCCCGACTGGCTGCTGACTTCGCAGGGCGAACAGCGTTTTACCGCGCCCCGGGTGCCTGGACGCAATACGCACGGCACGGGCTGTACGCTTTCAGCGGCACTGGCGGCGCTTCGCCCTCGTCATGATGACTGGAGCGCCACCATGCAGGAGGCGCGGCAGTGGCTTCAGGGCGCGCTGGAGCAGGCCGATACGCTGGAAGTCGGCCACGGCGCAGGCCCGGTACACCACTTTTATCGCTGGTGGTAGGGAGTGGCAATTTATGAGTACTGGGATCGTTCTGAAAAATGGAGTCAGCAATTTGCATTAGCAGACTGAAAGGGTCCAGGATGGTGGGTGTATGAAATCCACGCAGAGGGCGAAAGCCGTTCGCCCTTTCACACGATCGATCAGGAGCTAACATGTTGGATATTGCACAGTTACTGGGTAAAGAAGCGGACTCTCTGTTACAGCACCGCTGTATGACCATTCCCGCGGAGAGTCTTTACCTGCCGGGCGCGGATTATGTTGATCGCGTGATGATTGATAACAATCGTTCTCCTGCCGTTCTGCGCAATATGCAAACGCTCTACAATACCGGCCGTCTGGCCGGGACCGGCTATCTCTCGATCCTGCCGGTGGATCAGGGAGTGGAGCATTCGGCGGGTGCCTCATTTGCCGCCAATCCACTCTATTTTGATCCGAAAAACATTGTTGAACTGGCCATTGAAGCAGGCTGCAACTGCGTGGCCTCAACCTATGGCGTGCTGGCCTCCGTTTCGCGACGCTATGCACACCGTATTCCCTTTATGGTGAAACTTAACCATAACGAAACCTTAAGCTATCCCACCCAGTACGATCAGACGCTCTACGCCAGTGTGGATCAGGCCTTTAATTTGGGCGCCGTTGCCGTGGGAGCAACCATCTATTTTGGTTCTGAGCAGTCGCGCCGCCAGCTGGAGGAGATTTCAGCGGCCTTTGAGCGTGCTCACGAGCTGGGCATGGTGACGGTGCTGTGGGCCTATCTGCGTAATAATGACTTTAAGAAAGACGGGGTCGATTACCACGCCAGCGCCGATCTGACCGGACAGGCCAATCATCTGGCAGCCACCATCGGTGCGGATATTGTTAAGCAGAAAATGGCTGAAAATAACGGCGGCTACAACGCCGTTAAGTTTGGCTCTACCGATGAGCGCGTTTACAGCAAGCTGACCAGCGATAATCCTATCGATCTGGTGCGTTATCAGTTGGCCAACTGCTATATGGGTCGCGCCGGGCTCATTAACTCGGGCGGTGCATCGGCAGGCGAAACGGATACCGCAGAGTCGGTGCGCACGGCGGTGATTAATAAACGTGCAGGCGGTATGGGACTGATTCTTGGACGTAAGGCGTTTAAGAAGTCGATGAAGGATGGCGTCGCGCTGATTAACGCCGTGCAGGATGTTTACCTGGCAAAAGATATCACCATCGCATAACGCTTATCAGGTGATTGCGACAGTGAAAAAATGGAGATAGCTCATCGGGCTATCTCCAACACCTGAGGGGCATTCCGGCAGCGTCCGGGCGCCTGAACCGACGTTTCTCAGTGCGCAGGCGGAGGAACTTGTCCTTTCATTATTTTGTTACACACTTGCGCGTAGCTAACGGCACTACTCTGCATCCGGACAGGATAAAATAGTGTTTTAGCACTTCGCGAGCCGTTGATAAAACGATGAAATGGTTAACAAAAAATGCGCTTTTGTTTGCAGCTAAAACCTGCGCCGCGGCATTTTTAGCGTTATATATTGCACTTGAATTAAACCTGGATAAGCCCGCCTGGGCGATGGTCTCGGTTTACGTCATATCACAGCTCTACTCCGCCTCCACCCTGTCAAAAGCGCTGTTTCGCTTCCTGGGGACCGTGCTGGGCGGCATCTTCATTTTCCTTGTCTACCCGATCACCGTCACCCATCCGCTGCTGTTCAGCCTCAGCGTATCGCTCTGGGTCGCCTGCTGTCTTTACCTTTCGCTTCATGACAGAACGCCAAAAAGCTACGTCTTTATGCTGGCGGGATACAGTGCCGCCATCATGGGCTTTGCCGATGTCACTACGCCGCTCTCCATTACCTATACCGTTATCTCGCGTGTCGAAGAGATTACCGTGGCAATTGTTTGCAGCAGCCTGATTCATATGCTGGTTTTTCCGGTACGCATGCGCGATCTGCTGGAAAATAGCGTCGGTAACTGGTTTGAAAGCGCAAAGAAGCTGTGCAATGAGCTGCTCACGACCGAATCGAAAGAACGCCCGCCGGAAAGGGAACATATTCTGGTGCAGATGGCGAACTATCCGCTGGCCGTTGAAACGCTGATTACTCACTGCGTCTACGAGGGAGACTCAGCCCGCAGGCTTATCCGGCTGGTCAGCGCGCAGTACCAGCACCTTTCTTACCTGATCCCCACCCTGACCGCGATTGAAAAACGCCTCAGCCTGCTGGCGGAACAGGGGATTGCCTTTCCTGATTTCGTCAGTGCCTCCTTTAGTCATTTTCTTAGCTGGCTCAACAGCCCGGAGCAGGGCCAAAGTGCCGTGGCGATACGCGAGAATATTGGCGATTCACAGGAAAGAATTCAGGCGCAGTACGCCGCTGGGGAAATGAGTGCGGAAGAGGCGTTGTTGCTGACGGGTCTGATGGAGCGGCTGCTCAACTTTGTGCGCATTACCGAATCCTGGTTTGGCGCCAAAGAACGCGTCAGCCAGCTGGGGAATGAGAAAAAACGCGGCAGCGTTAAGCTGATACGCAAGCATGCCGACAAGGGTCTGATCCTGCTCTCCTCATTTACCGCCTTTGCCGCCACCATGATTGGCTGCCTGTTCTGGATAGGTACCGGCTGGAAAGATGGTGCGACCGCGCCGATGATGGCTGCCGTGGTCTGCTCCTTTTTCGCCTCGCAGGACAGTCCCATTGCCTCAATGAAGGTCTTTCTTAAGGGCGTGCTGTTCGCCATAGTTATCAGCATCGTCTACGTGGGGATCTTTATTCCGATGGCCACCAGCTGGGAGGCGCTGATTATCTGCCTCGCACCTGGCCTGATGGTACTCGGGCTGATCATCGCTAACCCCTCCACCAATTTTATCGGGCTGATTATCGCCACCCAGATCCCTGGCTTTATTGGGATGACCCATCATCTCAAGCCGGATCTGCTGTCGATTATTAACGCATCAATTTCGACCGTAGTGGGTATCGTACTGGCGGTTGTCGTCACGGCGATTATCCGCAATAAAAGACCGGCATGGTCGGCCCGTCGCGTATTGCGCCGGGGAATAAAGGAGCTGCTACAGTTTACGACGGAAATTAAAATTAACGCCTCGTCGCTGCTATCACGTCAGCAATATGTCGCCAGCATGGTAGATAAAATTAATATTATTTTGCCGAGAAATAAGGTTGATCCGACTCCCGGCGTGGCGCTGGGGGGAAATTTGATCACGGAAATCTGGCTGGGCGTAAACTGCTATGACTTTTATGCTCGCCATCAGCAGCTGCTAAAGGAGAAGGGCGTGGAAGCGGATGGGGTGATGTCTGAAATTAATGACTATTTTAAAAAGCGGCTGCGGAATATTTACCTTGAGCCGCCACAGCATTTGCTTCACGAGCTGGATCGGCAGCTGATAAAAACAGAGGCGCTGTGTCGCGCAGACATCCAGCTGTTTAGCCCGCTGTTTTACCTGTTTAATATCCGGCTGGCGCTCTACCCGACGCTCAGGTGGCCCGGAAACCGCCTGAGCGTGGCAGAGTAGCTATTTGCCGTTAGGGGTTTCCGGCGACATCTGGTATGCCGTTTCGACCTCTTCACTGCGTTTGCTGTCCGTATGCTGCTGACGGGACCATACCGCATCCATCTGCTGTTTGGTCCCTTCCTCTAATTCAGTGGGGACAACGTTGCGATAGCGGGTAATTTCCTCCTTCACGACGTTGACGGTCAGGGCATAGACATGCTCCGGGTCGTACTGTTCGTGTGGGAAGGCAATTTTTGCATAGTCAAAGACGGCGGGCTCATCTTTCTTCCAGCGCTGCCAGGTTTCAAACATACGGTCATTAAAGCCGGTTAAAATGGGACCCGGGTTAATGGTAGCGACGTTAACATTGAACTCTTTCAGCTCTTTGAACAGCGCTTCTGCAAAGGCTTCAAGCGCATGCTTGGAGGCAGAATAAGCACCTGCGAAGGGGTCTGTGGTGATACCCGCGACGGATGACATAAAGATTATCCTGCCGGACTTTCTTGCCACAAATTTTCTGGCGAAAAGCTGGGTCAGTAAGATAGTACCGAAGACGTTAACCTCGAACTGCTTACGCAGGTTCTCTTCGGGGATATCGACAACCGCGCCTCCTTCAGAAATACCCGCATTGTTGAGCAGAATATCAATGTCCCAGCGGGAGGCCGCCAGCCTGTCATCGGCATCGGAGATGTCGAGTTTTTCAACGCGGAGCGCCACATTTTTTTTCGCAGCCTCTTGTTTAAGCGTGAAAACCTGGGCTTCGATCTCTACGGCGGCAATCACGTTAAAGCCGGAAGCGGCGAGTCTGAATGCCACTTCTTTACCAAAACCGGTGCCCGCGCCTGTAATTAGAATATTCTTACTCATATCGTTCCCCTGTTTTATTGCAAAGGGGTAAGTGTAGGCGCTATTTTATTTTCTGCCACCACGTAATCTAAGCCCAAAACGGCTTTATATAACAATATCTATATTATTATGCTGATAAAATTCCGGCGGGTTTACAGGTTACGGAGAAGGGAAATCAAATAAAGACGTCAGGATTTAAAATATAGCCGTGGTATTGAATAATATTATTTCGGGTGTCTGAATGTTCCCGAATGTGTGGTCAATAGCCTTACCAAACAGGGCCACAGCTTAAGACGGGGCGATAAGCAGGCTGCCGACGTGAGCTGGCATCGCATATTTATGGGCAGCCGTTTAAATAAGCGAACGGCTGTCCATAAGACGTGCAGGCTAAATTGCTGTACCCGCTCCTGTTATACGCGCAGCAGGAATACGCGACAACGGGGAGCGGTTTACACAGCGCGTCAGGCCAGCAGTTCGCAGGACGGCGGCAGGCGACAGTTAATGACGCCGGGGAGCACGTCAATGCGGAAGGTCGTACCGCTCAGCGGCTCGCCGTCCAGGTTAAAGGTCATCTCATGCGGCGCGGTGATTTCCAGCCACGGCAGCGAGGCGCGGATAATATTGGGGTTCTCATCGTCACCGCCGATAACCGAATTGAGCAGCGTGGGCAGGATCTCTTTCGAGGTGAAAATACTCAGCTCCAGCTTGCCATCGTTGATCAGCGCCGCAGGACACAGCCGCTGCCCCCCGCCTGCCTGGCGTCCGTTACCAATGCCAATCACCAGCGCATCGCCCTGCCAGTGAAAGTCGGGGCCGCTCAGTTCGCAGCTGTCTGCTTTCAGGGCATCCATTCGGGTCAGGCCGTGAATAAAGTAGGAGACGCCGCCAAGGGCCGATTTCAGCTTTGCGGGCGTTTCCGTGGTGATGCGCGCGCCAAAGCCGCCGGTGGCCATGTTGATAAAGTAGCGGGACTGATTAACCCGCGCCAGGTCGATTGGCGTTGCTTTGCCAACAATGGCCAGGCGTACGGCATTCTCCATTTCGTCAGGGATCCCGGCGCTGGTGGCAAAGTCATTTGCGGTGCCAAGCGGGATAATGCCCAGTACTGGACGCTGCGCGGCATCCAGCCCGGCCAGCGCGGTGGCGATTTCATTTATCGTGCCGTCGCCGCCGCCCGCCACGACGGTGGTCGCCTTAAGATCGACCGCCTCTCTGACGTAGCGCTCACCATCCCCGTACTCCCAGGTCACCCGGACTTCTATCGGCACACCTTCTTTACGGAGGGTTTCAATAGCGTCGCGGAGGGCAATATTTCCCGCACCTTTGCCGTTGAGAATCATCAGCGTAAGCGAATGTTTATCCATATTTTTTATCTCATCAGTCTGGCCAGAGGCCGCAGTTGCATCAGTTATAGCATATCCGCCGCCGCCGGGATAAGGAGCAGTCCGAAACCTGAAAAAAAGAAAAGCCCGCCGGGGGGAGCCAGACGGGCTGAAGAGGTGGTTCCTGGTCAATACTGCTGTTTAGAATTACTCATTTTAAGCAGCCCGCATTATAACGACTTAGCGCAGCGGGGAGTGTGACCGGATTCTAATAAAAGTTACCTCAGGTAACAATTTGCTCCTCGGCGACCGCCGGGGTTCCACCCAGGTTGCGCATCAGCAGGGCATACGCGAGATCGACCTCTTCCGGCACCGGGATCCAGACAAAGTGGCCGTTGCCCGGCGCAACCTGTACCGGCTGCGCACTTTTATTTTCCATTTCCGCCAGGCTGAATGTGACGTTCCCCTGCGGGGTCATCATTTCCAGGCTGTCGCCCACGCTGAACCGATTTTTGACATCCACCCGCGCCAAATTGCCGCGACGCTCGCCGGTGAATTCACCGACAAACTGCTGGCTGTCAGAGGCCGAATAGCTGCGGTCATAGGTCTGATAACTGTCATGGCGGTGGCGGCGCAGAAAACCTTCGGTGTAACCCCGGTGCGCCAGGCACTCCAGCGTTTCAAGTAGCGAGGGGTCGAACGGTTTCCCGGCGGCGGCGTCATCAATGGCGCGGCGATAAACCTGAGCAGTGCGGGCGCAGTAGTAGAAGGATTTGGTACGGCCTTCGATTTTAAGTGAGTGGATGCCCATTTGCGTCAGGCGTTCAACGTGTGCCACCGCGCGCAAATCTTTGGAATTCATAATGTAGGTGCCGTGCTCATCCTCGAAGGCGGTCATATACTCGCCCGGGCGCATCGCCTCTTCCAGCGTGAAGACCTTATCGGTTGGCTGCCCCTCGCCCAGCACCGGCTCCACGTTGCGCACCGGAATGGGCTGATGCTGATGTACGATAGCGCCCGTCTCATCCTCTTTGGCTTCCTGCACCTTGTACTCCCAGCGGCAGGCGTTGGTGCAGGTTCCCTGGTTTGGGTCGCGCTTATTGATATAGCCAGAGAGCAGGCAGCGCCCGGAATAGGCCATACAGAGCGCACCGTGGACAAATATTTCCAGCTCCATCTCCGGTACCTGCTGGCGAATTTCAGCAATCTCTTCCAGCGACAGCTCGCGCGAAAGGATCACCCGGGTCAGCCCCATCTGCTGCCAGAATTTTACCGTGGCCCAGTTCACCGCATTTGCCTGTACCGACAGGTGAATATCCATCTGCGGAAACGCGTCGCGCACCAGCATGATCAGGCCGGGATCGGACATGATCAGCGCATCCGGCCCCATCTCCACCACCGGTTGCAGATCGCGAATAAAGGTTTTCAGCTTGGCATTGTGCGGCGCAATATTGACCACCACGTAGAATTTTTTACCCTGTGCGTGCGCTTCGCTGATGCCAATGGCCAGGTTTTCATGGGTAAATTCATTATTGCGCACGCGCAGGCTATAGCGTGGCTGGCCTGCATACACTGCGTCTGCACCGTACGCGAAGGCGTAGCGCATATTTTTCAGCGTACCGGCAGGGGAAAGCAGTTCCGGTTTGAACATGGTTGGATCCAGTCTGAGGTCAGAAATTCGTCGGGAAAGCGGCGTCGGGCCGCCTGTTGGATGGCCTGACAAAATGTGCGGGGATTGTAAAAGCTGGAGGGGGTAATGTAAATGGCGCCAGATCAAAGGTTGCGCGTCAACCTGGCGTCAGGCCACAGGGGTCAGATCAAACGGCCCGCATCCGCTTCCCAGCGGTAACCCATCCCGTAAACCGCGCGAATAAACGGCTGATCGGCGTCCAGCGCCTCCAGCTTGCGGCGCAGATTTTTGATATGGCTGTCAATGGTGCGGTCGGTCACCACCCGATAGTCATCATACAGCTGATTAAGCAGCTGCTCGCGCGTGAAGACCTGCCCCGGGGCCTGCGCCAGCGTCTTTAGCAGGCGAAATTCAGCGGGCGTCAGATCCAGCATGCTGTTATTCCAGCTGGCCTGGAAGCGGCCTTCATCAATCACCAGCAGCGAGGCCTGCTGGATCTCTTCCGGCGTACGCTGGCAGCGCCGCAGGATGGTTTTGACCCGCGCCACCACTTCGCGTGGGCTGAAGGGCTTACAGATATAATCATCCGCTCCAATTTCAAGCCCGAGCAGGCGATCAATTTCCTCAGATTTGGCGGTGACCATCATAATCGGCAGCTCGGTGAAGCGGCGCAGCTCGCGGCACAGCGTCAAGCCGTCAACCCCGGGCAGCATCAGATCCAGCAGGATCATATCGGGGGGCGTGCGCCTTACCCACTCCAGCACCTCGTCGCCGCGCAAAATATGATGGGTGCGGTAATTGGCTGCCTGTAGGTAGTCCACCAGCAGCTGGCCCAGTTTAGGCTCGTCTTCAACCACTAAAATTAGCGGGTCTTGCTGTTCCTGATTCATAGCATCCTGCGGGGAAGAGGGTTCAGTTATCATGATAGGGTAAGTGTACCGTAATTTTCACGCCGCCCGCATCTGCGTGATCGGCCATAATGCGGCCATCATGCGCTTCAACAATATTCTGACAGATAGCCAGGCCCAGGCCCGAGCCACCGCTGGCGCGATTGCGCGAACTTTCGGCGCGGTAGAAACGCGCGAATATCTGCTGGCGCTGCTCGTCGGTAATGCCGGGAGGGGTATCCTCAAACTGCACAATTCGCTGGCCCGGCAGGCTGCTGACGCTGATGGTCAGGCCGCCGCCCGCGTCGGTGTAGCGCAGGCTGTTCTCAATCAGGTTGGTCATCAGCTGCATCAGCCGATCGGGATCGCCAAACAGCGGGGCCTGCTCCGGCAGCCGGAGCGTCAGGGTCAGGCCGTGCGCGCTGAAGCGGCTGGTGAAGTTGCTCGCGACCAGCTCCAGCAGCGGCACCAGGTCAGTTTTACATTTGCGATAGGCCAGCGCCCCTTCATCCGAGAGCGAGAGCTGATGGACATCATCCACCAGCTTGGTGAGGGTAGCCACTTCTCCCTGTAGCGAGACGATGGATGCCGGCGTCAGCTGACGCACGCCGTCCTGTATCGCCTCCAGTTCGCCGCGCAGAATCGCCAGCGGGGTGCGCAGCTCATGGGAGATGTCGGCCATAAAGGCCCGGCGCATGCTTTCGTTTTTTTCCAGCGTACCGGCCAGTCGGTTAAAGTCCTGCCCCAGCCGGCCCAGTTCGTCGCGGCTGCTGGCCTGTACGCGGCTGGAAAAATCCCCGGCCGCCAGGCGGTGCGTACCTTCCACCAGCCGTTTGACCGGAGCCAGCAGTCCGCGCGACATCAGCCAGGTGACCAGCGCTGCCAGCAGCATGGTCAGGCCAACGATAATCCAGCTGGTGCGTTTCTGCTGCTGCTCAAAGTTGATATCGGCGCTGCGGGTCAGCCGCTCCGGGGGCGAACCTATGACCCAGCCGACAATATGCCCGTCGCTGGTGGTGATATTGCGGCGCGTGCCCTCCGGCGGTATCGGTCCGCGTGGGCCAATCATCACGTGATACTGCTGATCGATAATCCAGAACGGCGTTCGCCAGCCGTGCGGGGGCAGGTGAGTGCTGGCATCCGGATTCTGCTCCAGCGAGTGCAGGATCTGGAAGACCAGCTTGTTGTTATGGCGAAGAAAATCCCAGTTGCCGTGCTGCTCATACTGATCGGAGAGCGCATCGCTCAGCATCACCAGCCGCTGCTCGTTGCCTTTCTTGATATAGTCAATAAAGCCATGCTCAAAGCTAAGCCTCACCCCCAGGTGCATGGTTGCCACCACCAGCAGGCAGGTTGAAAATATTGCGGCAAACAGCTTGGCGGTTATGCCGATACGTAACTTCGTGAACATCACGGTCTCCTCCTGCGATCCAGCCGCACATTTTCACTCATATCTGTCGGCACCCGCCAGAACACCAGCGCCGGTAGCGCAATAATGCCTGCCACGCAAAGCCAGGCGGGGAAGGGTATCCATTCGCTACTGGCTTCCTGAATCACGGCTAAGGACAGAGGCGGCAGCCCCCTGTGCGCCCGGACGCTTCTTGCGGCGCAGCTTATCCATATAGAGGTAGACCACCGGCGTGGTGTAAAGCGTCAATAGCTGGCTTACTATCAGCCCCCCCACCACGGTAATGCCCAGCGGCTGGCGCAGCTCCGCGCCGTCACCCGATGTGAGTACCAGCGGCAGGGCGCCAAACAGCGCGGCAAGGGTCGTCATCAAAATGGGCCGGAAGCGCAGCAGGCTGGCCTGGAAAATCGCCTCTCGGGCGCTAAGCTCGCCGCTGCGCTGGGCCTCCAGGGCGAAGTCCACCATCATAATGGCATTCTTCTTCACAATCCCAATCAGCAGCAGGATGCCAATTAGCGCAATCAGGCTGAACGGCGCACCAAACAGCTCCAGCGCCAGCAGCGCCCCCACGCCCGCTGAGGGGAGGGTGGAAAGAATGGTCAGCGGATGGACGTAGCTCTCATAGAGGATGCCCAGCACAATATAGACCGTGGCGATGGCCGCCAGGATCAGCCACAGCTGGCTGCTCTGCGACTGCTCAAAGACCTTCGCCGTTCCGGCAAAGCTGCCGCGAACGCTGGCCGGGACGCCCAGTGAGGTCATACTGCGCTCGATGGCGGCAGAGGCCTGAGAAAGGGAGACGCCCTCGGGCAGGTTAAATGAAATGGTCGAGGCGGCAGACAGCCCCTCATGGTTGACCGACAGCGGGGCATTGGCCGGTAGCCAGTGGGCAAAGTAAGAGAGAGGGATAGCCTTTCCGCTGCTGTTCACCACATACATTAAATCCAGCGAGCCGATATCCTGGGTGTAGCGCGGATCCACCTCCATTACCACCTTGTACTGATTTAGCGGCTGGTAAATGGTGGAAATCTGCCGCTGGCCGAACGCGTTGTTCAGCAGATCGTTGGCCATTGCAACGTCGATACCAAGACGCGCCATGGTTTCCCGGTCGTAGGTCAGCGCCATTTCTGCCCCGTTATCCTGTTGATCGGAGTTCACATCTGCCAGCTGCGGCAGCGTGCTAAAGGCCTGGCGAATTTTTGGCTCCCACTGCCTGAGGTCGTCAAGGTTGTCGGAGAGCAGCGTATACTGATAGCCGGCATTGGACTCGCGCCCGCCCGCCCGGAGATCCTGCACTGCCATCAGATAGAGGCTGGCCCCCGGCTCTTTCGCCAGCTTCACCCGCAGCCGCGCAATCACCGCCTGGGCGCTTTCGGTGCGCTCGCTGAGCGGCTTAAGCGAAATAAACATCGCCCCGCTGTTGGTCCCGGCGGCCCCGGTGAAGCCCATCACGCTTTCGACCGACGGGTCGGCGTGGACAATAGTCATAAAATCCGCCAGCTTGCCGCGCATTGCCTGAAAAGAAATGCTCTGGTCGGCCTGAATAAAGCCCAGCAGTCGCCCGGTATCCTGCTCGGGCATAAAGGTCTTCGGAATGGTCGCGTAAAGATAAACCGTCAGGCCGATGGTGGCGAGGAAGACCAGCAGCGTCCAGCGCGCATGGTTGAGCACAACGCGCAGTGAGCGACCGTAACCCTGTTGCAGACGCAGCAGCAGGCTGCCGATGCCCGTTTTGCGCGGCCGTGGGTCTGCCGTGCGGTTGCGCAGCAGGCGGGCACACATCATCGGCGTCAGCGTCAGCGATATCACCAGCGAGATCGCAATCGACACCGAGAGGGTAACCGCAAACTCTTTGAAGAAGCGGCCGATCAGCCCGCCGAGCATCAGCAGCGGCAGGAACACGGCAATCAGCGACAGGCTCATCGCCAGCACGGTAAAGCCGACCTCGCGCACGCCCTGTAGCGCCGCCTGCAGCGGCTTCATTCCCGCTTCAACGTGGCGTGAAATATTTTCCAGCACCACAATGGCGTCATCCACCACGAAACCGGTAGCGATGGTTAGCGCCATCAGCGACAGGTTGTTCAGGCTGAAGCCGCACAGGTACATTGCCGCGAAGGTGCCAATCAGGGAGACCGGTACAGCAACGGCGGGAATTAGCGTGGCGCGGCCGGAGCGCAGGAACAGGAACACCACGAGGATCACCAGCCCGACGGAGATGACCAGCGAATGCTCAACCTCCGCCAGCGATGCGCGGATGGTTGGGGAGCGATCCTGCGCGATATTCAGTTCGACGGAAGCGGGGATCAGGTTGCGCAGCTCGGGCACTTCGGCGCGGATGCGGTCAACCGTGGCGATGATGTTAGCGTCAGGCAGCTTGCGGATCAGCACCAGAATCGCGGGTCGCGCATTGGCCATACCGGCATTACGCACGTCCTGTACCGAATCGGTGACGTTGGCCACGTCTTTAAGCTGCACCGCCGCGCCATTGTTATAGTGAATAACCAGTGGCCGGTAGTCAGCGGCGGTTTGCAGCGCATCATTGGTTTTGAGCTGCCAGCGCCGATCGGCATCCTCAACGGCCCCCTGTGGCCTGCGCTGGTTGGCGTTAGCGATGGCGGTGCGTACCGCATCCAGCGACACGCCCTGATTAAACAACGCCTGCGGATTGAGGTCCACGCGCACGGCGGGGAGGGAACTGCCGCCAATCGTGACGTCACCGACGCCCTCAATCTGCGACAGCTTTTGCGCCAGCTGGGTCGAGGCATAGTCATACAGCCTGCCCTGCGACCAGCTGTCCGAAGTGAGCGTCATGATCATAATCGGCGCATCGGAGGGGTTGATCTTGCGCCAGCGGGGGCGGTCAGGCATCCCGGAGGGGAGCAGGCTCTGCGCGGCGTTGATGGCACCCTGTACGTCGCGCGCGGCACCGTTAATATCCCGGTCGAAATCAAACACCATGATAATTCGCGTCATGCCTAGCGAGCTGGTGGAGGTCATTTCGCTGACCCCCGCGATGCGGCCCAGCGCCCGCTCCAGCGGCGTGGCAACCGACGACGCCATGGTTTCCGGTGAGGCGCCGGGCAGCGAGGCGGAAATCATGATCACCGGAATATCCACCTGCGGCAGCGGGGCGACCGGCAGCAGCCGGAAACCCAGTATCCCCGCCAGGGTAATGGCAAGGGTCAGCAGAATTGTCGCCACCGGACGGTGAATAAACAGCGCAAAAAACCTCATTCTGCCGCCTCCCGCCGGAAGCGGCGACGCAGGGCGTGCGCCAGACGGTCAAACAGCAGATAGATAACCGGCGTGGTAAACAGGGTCAGCACCTGGCTGACGATCAGTCCTCCCACCATGGCAATGCCCAGCGGTCGGCGCAGTTCGGCCCCCACGCCAGTGCTAAGCATCAGCGGCAGCGCGGCCAGCAGCGCGGCCAGCGTGGTCATCAGAATCGGTCGAAAGCGCAGCAGGCAGGCCTGATAAATGGCCTCACCCGGGGGCATACCCTGCTCACGCTCCGCCGCCAGCGCGAAGTCGATCATCATAATGGCGTTTTTCTTTACGATGCCGATCAGCAGAATAATGCCAATGATGGCGATAACGTCCAGCTCGCTGCCGCTGATCAGCAGCGCCAGCAGCGCACCGACCCCCGCCGTCGGCAGCGTGGAGAGGATGGTGATCGGGTGAATAAAGCTTTCATACAGCACGCCCAGCACGATATACATCGTCACAATAGCGGCCACAATCAGCCAGACGGTTCCCGACAGGGCGGCCTGGAAGGCCAGGGTACTGCCCTGGAAGTGAGTGATGATATCGGATGGCATCGCCAGATTTCGTTCCGCCTCACTGATGGCGTTCACCGCCTCTTCCAGCGAGTAACCGTCGCTGACGTTAAAGGAGAAGGTGGTGGAGGGGAACTGATCCAGATGGTTGATGCTTAAGGCCCCGTGGCGCTGCTCAACGCGCGCGATAGCGCTGAGCGGCACGGTACCACCCGACGCATTCTTCAGACGGATGCCGTCCAGGCCTGCCAGACCGGGCGTTTCGGTGGTGTTGTGCTCCAGCACCACCCGGTACTGGCTGGACTGAGTATAGATGGTGGAAATCAGCCGCTGGCCGAACGCGTTATAGAGCGCATTATCCACGTCGGCCATGGTAATGCCGAGGCGGCTGGCGCTGTCGCGGTCCACCCGGATATAGGCTTCCAGTCCCTGGTCCTGCCAGTCGCTGCTGACGTCTTTCAGCTGCGGCAGGGCGGAGAGCGTTTCCACCAGCTTCGGTACCCACAGGCTTAATGCCTCCAGCGATCCCGTTTGCAGGCTGAACTGATACTGGGTCCGGCTGAGCTGGGTATCTATGGTCAGGTCCTGTACCGGCTGTAAATAAAGCGTCACCCCTGGCACCGCAGCAATATCGTGCTGCAAACGCGCAATGACCGCCTGAATACGATCGTCGCGCTCGCTGAGCGGTTTAAGCGTTATTTGCAGGCGACCGCTGTTAAGTGCGGGATTGGTCCCGTCAACGCCTACATAGGAGGTCAGGCTCTGTACCGCCGGATCCTTCATGATGATTGAGGCAACCTGTTGCTGTCGCTGGGCCATATTGCTCCAGGAAACCGACTGTGGCCCCTGCAGTGTCCCCTGAATAATGCCGTTATCCTGGAGCGGGAAAAATCCTTTAGGAATGGCGATCCACAGCAGGACGGTGATGGCCAGCGTGCTCAGCGCCACGGTGAGCGTCAGCCAGGGGTGATGCAGGACCCGGCGGAGTAAGCGGCCATACGCGGCAATCACCCGATCAAACATCGCCTCGCTGGCGCGCGAGAAGCGGTTCTGTTTTCGCAGTGATTCTGCGCTGAGCATGCGCGCGCACATCATCGGGGTCAGGGTCAGCGAGACCACCGCCGAGATAAGAATCGAGATCGCCAGGGTGACGGCGAATTCGCGGAACAGTCTGCCGACGATATCCCCCATAAACAGCAGCGGGATCAGCACCGCAATCAGCGAAAAGGTCAGCGAAATGATAGTAAAACCGATCTCTCCGGCCCCTTTCAGCGCCGCGTCCAGCGGCTTTTCACCCTTTTCGAGATAGCGGGAGATGTTTTCAATCACCACGATGGCGTCGTCCACCACGAAGCCGGTGGCGATCGTGAGCGCCATCAGCGTCAGGTTGTTGATCGAAAAGCCGAGGAACCAGATCACCGCGAAGGTACCGATGAGCGACAGCGGCACCGCCACAGCGGGGATCAGCGTGGCCGGGACGTTGCGCAGAAACAGATAGATGATCATCACCACCAGCGCGATGGAGAGCATCAGCTCAAACTCCACGTCGTGAACCGAGGCGCGAATATTGGTGGTGCGGTCGGTGAGAACCCTGACCTCCACCGATTTTGGCAGCGAGGCGGTGAGCGCGGGGAGCATCTGACGGATGCTGTCGGCGGTGGTGATAATGTTCGCCCCAGGCTGGCGCTGAATATTCAGTACAATGGCGGGCTGCCGGTTGGCCCAGGCACCGAGCCAGCGGTTTTCGGCACCCTGCACGACGCTGGCGACATCGCCAAGGCGAACCGGTGCGCCCTTCTGGTAAGCGACGACCAGCTGGCGATAATCCTCGGCAGATTTCATCTGATCGTTGGCGGAAAGGGTTATCGCGCGCTCCGGGCCGTCCAGGCTGCCTTTAGCCGAGTTAACGTTGGCATTGCTGATGGCGGTGCGGATGGTTTCACTGTCCAGTCCCAGCGCCGCCAGGGCCTGAGCATTCAGCTTTACACGCACGGCGGGACGCTGCCCGCCCGCCAGGGTGACCAGCCCGACGCCGGACACCTGGGAGATTTTTTGCGCCACGCGGGTTTCCACCATATCTTCGACCTGGGTCATCGCCATGCTGGTGGAGGTGACCGCAAGGGTCATAATCGGCGGATCGGCCGGGTTAACTTTGCTGTAAACCGGTGGATTAGGCAGGTCATTCGGCAGCAGATTGGTGGCGGCATTGATCGCCGCCTGCACCTCCTGCTCGGCCACGTCCAGCGGCAGGGTAAGCTGGAACTGTAGCGTTACTACCGATGCCCCGCCGGCGCTCTGGGAAGACATCTGTTTTAAGCCCGACATCTGGCCGAACTGGCGTTCCAGCGGGGCGGTGATCGCCGAGGTCACCACGTCCGGGCTGGCACCGGGGTAGAGCGTGACGACCTGAATGGTCGGATAATCGACCTCCGGCAGGGCTGAAACGGGCAGGGCGCGATAGCCAAGGATGCCAGCCAGCAGGATAGCCACCATCAGCAGGGTGGTGGCGACGGGGCGTAGTATGAACGGGCGCGACGGGCCGCCGCCCGGATTAGGGGACATCACCTGCATCAGACACCTGCTCCCGCTGTGGGCAGCACGCTGTTGGTCGGGGTGCCGGAAGTAGACTGCGGTGCAATGACCTCAACCTGTGCGCCCTCTTTCAGACGGTCAATGCCGTCGGTGACCACCCGCTCTCCGGCATCCAGCCCGGCCTTCACCACCACGCTGTGACTGTCCTGCATCCCGACGGAAACCTGCTTTTTACTGACCTTACTCTCAGCGTTTACCACCCAGACGAAATTGCCCTCGTTGCCCAGCTGTAGCGCAGCGGTCGGGATAACGATGGCATCCTCCAGCGTATTGACCTTCAGCCTGGCGTTAACAAACTGATTGGGAAACAGCATGTCATCGCTGTTGCTAAAGCGCGCTTTCAGCTTCACCGTGCCGGTGGTGGCATCGATCTGATTATCCATACTCAGCAGGCTGCCCTGGGTCAGCAGCCTGCTGTTCGTGCGGTCCCAGGCTTCAACCGGAACGGGCAGGCCGCTTTTCTGCGCGGTTAGCAGGGTAGCGATGTCATTTTCGGGCAGGCTAAACACCACGTCGATGGGGTGAGTCTGGGTAATCACCACAATCCCGGTGGTATCACTGCTGGCGATCATATTGCCCACATCTACCTGTTTCAGGCCAACGCGGCCCGAGATGGGCGCCACCACGCGGCTGTAGGTGAGATTAAGCTGGGCGCTGGCGACGCTGGCTTCATCAACCTTTAGCGTGCCCTGGGTCTCACTGACCAGCGCACGCTGCGCGTCCATCTCCTGACGTGATACCAGGTTGGTTTTGACGAGGGATTCATAGCGCGCCAGATCGCGGCGGGCGTTAGCCAGCGTCGCCTGATCCTTTGCCAGCTGCCCCTGCGCCTGCATCAGCGCAATTTGATAAGGTCGCGGGTCGATCTCCGCCAGCAGTTGTCCGGCCTCCACCTGCTGCCCTTCGGTGAAGTGCAGCGCCATCAGCGTGCCATCCACGCGGCTGCGCAGGGTGACCGTATTGGCCGCGGTAACGGTGCCCAGGCCAGCCAGATACTGCGGCACACTTTGTCTGACGGCTTCTGCCGCCTGCACCGGCGTGGGCGCGCCGCTGCCGCCGCGATGGCCACCTTCACCTTTCCCACTGGCTCCCGCCTGCCGGGCATGTTCTGCGTTTGGCGGCGAGGCTGCCTGCTGACTGTGCCACCAGATGTAGCCACCCCCTGCACAGGCCGCGACGATCAGAATAAGCAGGATCCTGCGGGAAGGTCGTTTGGTCTTCATGTTGTTAAGCGCTCTCCGGTAGCAATGGGGTGTCCTCTGGATCGAACGGCGATCCTTAAGCCTGTGAGTTTAACCAGTTTAAAGGGTGTAAAAATGAATGAAATATGAATTAAGGCTATTTTTTCTGCTTTATTGTCAGCGACGTAAGGCGCGATTCCGTTTGATAACTTAAGTACTCATAAACTGAAAATGTTATGCCACAAATGTACCACGCGCACGTGACAATGTTTGCTACGCTAGTTAGCACGCGAAAATCATTCATTTCAGGAGAGACATGATGAGTCAGATAGAGCACCGTTCATTAGGCCGCACCGGCATTCAGGTTCCCACGCTCACCTTCGGCGGCAACGTTTTCGGCTGGACAATCGACCAGAAAACCTCCTTCTCACTGCTGGATGCGCTGGTTGAGAAAGGGCTGTATTTCATCGATACCGCTGATGTGTATTCGCGCTGGGCACCCGGCAACCAGGGCGGCGAGTCGGAGACCATTATCGGCAACTGGCTGAAGCAGAGCGGCAAGCGCGATAAAATCGTGCTGGCTACCAAGGTGGGTATGGATCTGGGTGACGGAAAAACCGGGCTGGCACCGGCCCGCATTCGCCAGGCGATTGAAGATTCCCTGCGACGTTTGCAAACCGACACTATCGATCTGTATCAGGCCCACCGCGACGACAGCGACACGCCGCTACAGGAGACGCTTGCGACCTTCGACGCGCTGATTAAAGAGGGCAAAGTGCGTGCAGTGGGGGCCTCTAACTATACGGCAGAGCGGCTGACGGAAGCGTTAAAGGTCAGCGAAGCACAGGGGCTGGCGCGTTATGAAACGCTCCAGCCGGAATATAATCTTTACGATCGCGAAGAGTATGAAAGCGGGCTGGAAAAGGTCGCCAGCGAGAACGGGCTGGGCGTGATTAACTATTATTCCCTGGCGAGTGGCTTTCTGAGCGGTAAATACCGCCGGCCGGAAGATGCCAGTAAGAGCCCGCGCGGCGACGGCGTGGTGCAGAAATACCTCAACCCACGCGGGCTGAGCATCCTGAAGGCGCTCGACAGGGTGGCTGAAAGCAATAACGCCACGCCAACGCAGGTCGCGCTGGCATGGCAGATTGCCCGACCCAGCATTACGGCACCGATTGTTAGCGTGACCTCGCTGGCCCAGCTTGACGAGCTAACGAAAGCCGCCGCGCTGAAGTTAAGCGACGCGGATCTGCGTGCGCTCTCCGACGCCAGTGCCGGTCAGGCTTAAGGCTTAGCTGAACCTCGCTGGCGCGGCATAAGGCTTTAGCGGAACATCACCTGCGCCCAGCGCGCCAGTCCGGCGGTGACCGAGCCGAAGTCATCGCCGCTGGTCAGCGGGATGTCAGGCAGCAGTTCGCTTAGCGCCTGGCGTAGCACCGGCGAGCGCGCGCTGCCGCCGGTGAGGAACACCACATCCGGGCGGGTGCCGCTGGCGGCTAACGCCAGTTTCACCTGCTCCTTTATGCGCTCAACCGGCTGAGATATGGCCGCCTGAAGCGCATCCACGCTGATAAGCGTCTCCAGTGATGCCTCAATAAAGCTCAGCGGTGCGCCAACCTGCTGGCGATCCGACAGGGCGATTTTGCTCTCTTCCGCCGCGCGAACCAGCCGATAGCCCAGCCGCTGCTGCCAGACTTTTAATAACCGTTTCACCTTTTCAGGCTCGGCGGCATCGCGGATCAAATCCTGCAGCTGTCTGCGGCTGGCGGTGGCGTAGAAGTCGCTTTGCGCCGGTACATCGTTAATTGCCACCGCATTCCACCAGGGCAGGGCGGGCAGGTTGATGCCCTTAACGGTCGAGCCGCCTAATCCCAGCAGCGGCATCAGCTCTTTGAATGCCAGCATGATATCCAGGTCGTTTCCGCCGACGCGGCAGCCGCTGTGGCCCAGCAGGCTACTGCTACGATCCGCCTTGTCATGCCACTCGGGCCCCATCAGCAGCATCGAGCAGTCGGTGGTACCGCCGCCAATATCCACCACCAGCACGCGCGTTTCGGCGGTGAGGGTCGCTTCAAAGTCCAGTCCGGCCGCGACGGGCTCATACTGGAACTCAACGTCCTTAAAGCCTGCGCGGGAGGCTGCCCGCGCCAGAATTCCCTGCGCCTGACGGTTGGCCTCATCGCCGCCTAACCCCTGGAAGTTGATCGGGCGGCCAATCACCGCCTGGCTGACGCTGCCGTTAAGCTGTTGCTCAGCCTTCTGGCGAATATGCAGCATCGTGGCGCACACCAGATCTTCAAAAAAGGCGACCTGCTGGGGTTTAAGTCCGTTTGCGCCGAGGAACGACTTAGGGGATTTAACAAACCAGACGTCCTCGGGGTCTTCCATATACTGCGCCAGCGAGGCGAGGCCGAACTGCACGCTGCCGGGGGTGACGTCGATATCTTCTTCACGATTTAAGGCCACCGCGCGGCGCAGGATCGCCTGATTCTCCGCGTCCGGCGTGGGCACCTGATGGTGACGAAAAAGCCACTCACTGACGGCCTCTCTGGTCGGTGCACACAGCATCGAGGGCAGTAAGGTCGAGCCCTGCTCCAGAGGCAGCAGTTCGGGTGCGCCCTCGTTCATGATGGCTACCGAGCAGTTTGCCGTACCGTAATCAAAGCCGATAAACATATGTCCCCTCCGCGAGCGGTGAAAAAAGGGGGGGACTTTAGCCCAGGGCCGCGTGGAGAGCAAGAACCCCGCGCGATTAAATCGCCTGATCTGAGTGGGGTGAGCGCGTCGGGCTACTCGTTTTCACGGCGAGAGAGCAGGGGGTTCAGATGCTTAAGCAGAGCGGGATCGTATACTGAGAACTGCCCGCGCCCGCTATGCTTGGCGTTGTAGCAGGCGAGATCGGCCTGCGCCATCACCTCGCTGCCGTTGCAGTTATGGCGATTGATCAGCGTAATGCCCGCGCTGGCGCCAATCGGGTAGCGCTGACCCTGCCACATAAAGCGGTATTCGTTCACTGCCAGTACCGTGCGGGAAATTCTCTCGCGTGCCTCCTCCAGCGTCACGTCGGTCAGCAGTACGCCAAATTCGTCACCGCCCAGGCGTGCCAGCATGTCGCCACTGCCTAACCGTTGCCTCATGACGCCTGCCAGCTCGCGCAGCAGGGCATCTCCGGCCGCGTGTCCTGCACTGTCGTTCACCGATTTAAAGCGATCGAGGTCGATAAATACCAGTACGTGCTGCTGAAGATCATCCCGTGCCGATTGCAGCAGTCGCTGGAGCTGGAGCTCAAAATTGACGCGGTTAGGCAGGCGGGTCAGCATATCGTGTGAGGCGCTGTGGCTCAGGCGGCGCATCATTTTCCGCGACTCACTGACGTCCTGTATCACCAGTACGCTGCCGATACTCTCCCCTTCCTGAGTTTTCAGCGGCGTGATGGTGTAGTGAATTTCATACTGCGTGCCGGCCGCGTTATGCAGCACCAGCTCCCTGTCGATATCCGGCAGGGTAACTTCACATGACGGTTCGCCCTCCAGCAGGATCTCCATGGCGGGGCCGCTATGACCACGGGTTATACGCAGAATATCACCGATCGGCTTACCCGCCGCGTTCTCCTGCGTCCAGCCGCTCATACTTTCCGCTACCGGGTTCATAAAGGTTACCCGCATCGCTTTATCGGTGCTGATCACCGCTTCGCCAATCGAATCCAGCGTAATATGCATCCGCTCTTTTTCCTGGTAGAGCGCATCTGTCAGCAGGCGCATTGTCGTCATGTCCTGACTGATACCCAGCATCCTTTCCATCTGGCCCTTTTCGTCCAGCACTAGCGTCGACTGGCTGCGAATATGGCGAATGCCCGACGCGGTGTTAATGCGAAAGTGAATATCCAGCGGCGCGGGCGTCAGGGTGGCCAGGTTGAATGCGTCCGTGGCCATCTGCCGGTCGGCAGGCAGGAGCATGTCAGCCCAGGTGTCATAGGTCGGCTGCGCGTCTTCCGCCAGTTGATAAATCTCACACATCCGTTTATCCCAGTTTATCCTGCCGGTTCGCAGGTTCCAGTCCCACACGCCGATACCGCCCGCCTCATTGGCCAGGGTGATCCGCTGCATCAGACGACGGTTGATCGCCTCGGTTTTTTTAAGCTCGGTGATATCTTCAATCTGCGAGATAAAATAGAGCGGCTGACGTTCGCCATCGCGCACCAGCGAGACGGCGAGTCTTGCCCAGACAATCCTGCCGCTTCGATGGTAATAGCGCTTTTCAAGGCTGTAGCTCTCCTCTTCACCCTGTAGAAGCGTCCGGGCGTGGGCAAGATCGGCCCCGACATCTTCGGGATGGGTGATCTGCTGGAAGGTGAGCTGCAACAGTTCGTGCGTCTGATAGCCCAGCAGCAAACAGAGCGATTTATTCACCTGTACCCACTGCCCCTCCGGGGAGAGCAGCGCCATGCCAATTTTTGAAAACTCCATGGCGTGGCGAAAGCGGGTTTCGCTCTCCACAATGTGCTTCTTCTCTTCGCGAAAAGAGTGCATCACCAGCGTCATAATATGGCTGGGAATGATGGCCATCAGGAAGGGCAGCCAGGGGGTACGGGTAGTAAACCACCCGCTGTTTGAGCGCAAATCGAGCAGATGTAGCGTGAGCATCAGGGACATCATCGCCAGCGTCGCCAGGAAGACCACAAATGCATCGAAGCGCGGCAGGCGTACCGCGCTGTAAAACAGCACAACAATAACAAAAGTAAAGGGCCACGGCAGATAACGTAATGCCAGATAGCTCAACACGAGCGTTCCGACTAGGGTCAGGAGGGTTTCCAGCAGCACGTGCTGGCTAAAGTTTTTGTGGAAATAGTCGCTGCGCCACAGCAGGCAGACCGGCCCCAGCACCAGCATGCCAATCATTTCCGAGATAACCCAGGTAGAAAAGAAGTGCAGATTCGAACGATCGCCGACGTTGAGCAGCAGCGTGGCGACCACCCCACCCAGCAGCGGTACCAGCAAACCGACTGACGCCACGATTTTTACCCAACTCAGCAAGGTATCCAGCGGTGCCAGGGGGTCAACCAGACGACGCAGCACTGCCCCGCCGAAAGCAGCCTGAAGCAGATTAAGCAGGGCAAAGGTCACGACCTCCGGGGAGGGGCCCATCATCATAGCATTTGCCCCGGTCAGCCCGACCAGGCAGGCGGGGAGGATCAGGGGCAGGGAGGTGAACGGCAGGCGGAAGACGACGATGGTCATCAGCGCCGTGGGGAACCACAGTGGCGAAACAGGCCCCCCGAGTTTAATCAGCATCAGGCAGAATATCGCCAGCGAAAAGGTGAGTGCGCCAAGCGATAACGCCAGCATCCCGTGGGATAAAGCCGTCGGGCTAGCCTGTAAAGGAGTCTGAGTCGTCATTAACAATTCCAGCGGGGACAGGCGGTCACGTCAGCGCAGTAAGCGTTGCTCAGAACATGCTAGCATAACCCTTTCTGAATGCCTGCCAGAATTCAAAACAGTGCGTTATTCGGACGATTGATTAGCCGGGCTTGCGTACTACTGGCGCATTTTTAACAGCTCAGCGCGTGTCCAGGCATGATCGATACCGGCAATATGCACCGACAGACGCTGCAGGAACTGCTGCGTGGTGGCCAGTTTTCCGTGGCCCAGCAGCACCAGGGGCAGCAGCAGAGCAATAGTGAGCTGGCCGGTAGAAAAGCCCTTAAGCTGGGCATGGCGCTGGCTGACCAGGAAGGCGCTACTCAGCGTAAAGCCGAGGATGAGCCCCGCGAAGACTTCGCTATGGGAATGGTAGTTGAGGATGAGACGGGATGCGCCGACCATTAACGGGATAAGATAGCCGATGCCGACCGCAAATCCCCGCCAGAGTGGGGGCAGACGGCCGCTCAGCAGCCAGAGCATTACTGGCCATAGCGTCGCGGACATGGCGCTGTGGCCGCTGAATCCGGTGAAGTTATAGCGTGCGCTGCCGATGCCAAAGCCGAGAAAGGCAATTTTAGAGAGGCTGACAATCGCGCCTGCGGCACAAAAAGCCAGCACCCAGTACCAAACCGCACGACGGTCGCTGTTTTTCCAGTTAATCAAAATAGCCATGATGACGGCGGTCGGGATAAGCAACATGCTGTCGCCGAAATAGGTCAAAAAATGCAAAATATGCCAGGACACCTGATTTCCTTTTTATTGTGTTACGGGGCAGACGGGCTTTCACCCGGGGCTGTCTGGTCGTGATCCATTGTTTGTCTGTCGTTTGCCAGGCGCAATGACCGGGCTAAAATTGTGAAGCCTGTCTCACTATTGTCATTCTAACGGTGAACCTCTTTAGCGCATAACGGGAAAGTCTTAAAAGCGTCATGTCGCATTTCGCTGGCATCAAACCCCCGAAATCCCTATAATTACGCGCGAAATCCTCCTCTCCATTGTCTCTGACAATCAGTAACCAGGTCTTTAATTTATGACTGACAAGTCGCACCAGTGCGTCATCGTAGGTATCGCCGGCGCATCTGCCTCCGGGAAAAGTCTTATTGCCAGTACGCTCTATCGCGAAGTCCGCGACCGGGTCGGTGATGAAAATATTGGTGTGATCCCTGAGGACGCTTACTACAAAGACCAGAGCCATCTGACCATGGATGAGCGGGTGAAAACCAACTACGATCATCCCAGCGCCATGGATCACAGCCTGCTGCTCCAGCATTTGCAGAGGCTTAAGGCCGGGCAGGCGATCGATTTGCCGGTTTACAGCTACGTCGAGCATACCCGTACCGAACAGTGCATCCAGCTTAAGCCGAAGAAGGTCATTATCCTTGAAGGCATCCTGCTGCTGACCGACGCCCGACTGCGCCAGGAGATGAACTTCTCTATATTTGTCGATACGCCGCTGGATATCTGTCTGATGCGCCGTATGAAGCGTGACGTTAACGAACGGGGCCGCTCCATGGATTCGGTCATGGCGCAGTACCAGAAAACCGTTCGTCCAATGTTCCTGCAATTTATTGAGCCTTCCAAGCAGTATGCCGACATTATCGTGCCGCGCGGGGGTAAAAACCGTATCGCCATTGATATTCTGAAAGCCAAAATTAATCAGTTCTTCGAATAGCAGGATAAGGTCACCCGTTGCCAGATGAAGGGCGCGGGTGGCACAACGCGCAGGAAGCGCACCTGTCCCAGCCTTCCTGCCAGTTTTAGCCCATTCAGACCTAGTGGAGACGCCACCATGAGATTATGCGACAGCGACATTGAAGCCTGGCTCGACAGCGGGCAGCTTGACATTGCGCCGCGCCCACCGGTTGAACGCATTAACGGAGCCACCGTGGATGTGCGCCTGGGCAACCAGTTTCGGACCTTTCGTGGACACACGGCCGCCTTTATTGATCTGAGCGGCCCTAAGGATGAGGTGAGTGCCGCGCTGGATCGCGTCATGAGCGATGAGATCGTGCTGCCGGAAGGCGAAGCTTTCTATCTTCATCCCGGCGAGCTGGCGCTGGCGGTCACGCTTGAGTCCGTGACCCTGCCGGATAACCTGGTCGGCTGGCTGGATGGCCGCTCCTCGCTGGCGCGCCTCGGCCTGATGGTGCACGTGACGGCGCACCGTATCGATCCCGGCTGGCAGGGACGTATCGTGCTTGAGTTCTATAATTCAGGTAAGCTGCCTCTGGCGCTACGTCCGGGTATGCTGATTGGCGCACTGAGTTTTGAACCGCTTTCAGGACCGGCGGCCCGACCCTATAACCGTCGGCAGGACGCGAAATATAAGGGTCAGCAGGGCGCTGATGCCAGCCGTATCGACAAAGATTAAGTCTCAGGCACTGAGGGGAAGGCATGAAAAGATTCATTACCACGCTGGCCATTTTGCTGGTGGTGATAGTAGCCGGAATGACTGCGCTGGTATTGCTGATCAATCCTAACGACTTTCGCACCTATATGACCAGCCAGGTGGAACAGCGTAGCGGCTACCGGCTGGCACTGAATGGCGATCTGCGCTGGCACGTCTGGCCACAGCTAAGCATTCTGTCGGGGCCGATGAGCCTGACTGCGCCCGGGGCCGCACAGCCGGTGGTCAGCGCGGAAAATATGCGTCTGGACGTGCACCTTCTCCCTCTTCTCTCTCACCAGCTGTCGGTTAAGCAGGTGATGCTAAAAGGCGCGGTTATCCGTATGACGCCCGACAGCGACAGTCAGCAGCCCGCGAATACGCCGATGGCGCCCCGGGATAGCCGTCCGCCGGAAACCAGCCGGGGATGGAAGTTTGATATTGACGAACTGCGCATGGCAGACAGCCTGCTGATCTGGCAGCAAAGCAATGGCGAGCAAATTAATTTCCGCGATCTGAATTTTCAGCTCTCCCAGAACAGGCAGAAACAGGCACATCTGGATCTGAGCAGTCGCATCAGTCGCGATCAGCGCGAACTGCTGGTGCATGTTAACGCGGATACGGATATGAGCCGCTATCCCGGGCAGTTCTCAGCGACCATTAATCAGCTTGACTACCAGCTCACCGGCGCGGATTTGCCGACCAACGGCGTGAAGGGTCAGGCAAATATGCAGCTGAGCTGGCAGGGTGACAGCCAGGCGTTCAGCCTGAAAAACCTTTCGCTGCAGGCGAACGACAGTCAGCTGACGGGAAGCGTCAGCGGCACGCTGGCCGAACGTCCAAAGCTCGATATTAATTTACACTCTCCCTCGCTGAACATGGATTCCCTGCTGGGGCTGACGCTTAATGGCAGTAACGGCAGCCAGGGCATACAGGCCCAGCGCGCCGCTCCCGGACCGGTTATTGCCCAGCCCGCCCAGCGGAGTAATGCCGATTCACCGTTAAATGCGCTGGACGGCAGCCTTAATCTCACCGTCGACAAAATGCGCTGGCGCGGGATGGACCTGGATCAGGTGCAGGTTGATGCGGCCAGTCAGCAGGGCATTCTGAATCTCACTACCCTGCGCGGCAAGGTTGGTGAGGGAGAGTTCTCGCTGCCGGGGCGCATAGATGTGGCAAATGCCGTGTCGGCTATCGCCTTTCAGCCGGTACTCAGTGATATTCCCGTGGCGCCACTGTTGCAGGCGTTTGACCTTCCGGCATCGCTGAGTGGAAACCTCAGCCTGACCGGGAATTTCAGCGGAACAGGCCTGTCAGTGCGTTCGTTCCGGCACGACTGGCAGGGCAGGGCGGACGTCAGCCTGTCGGATGCCCAGATGGCGGGGCTTAACTTTCAGCAGATGATCCAGCGTGCGGTTGAGCGTAGCAGCGATCGCGTGCGCGGGCCGTCTGACCATCCGGCAGGTAGCGCACTGCAGCATATCACCGCCGGCGCCACGCTCAATAAGGGCCTGTTGGCCTTTGATTCGCTAAAGGGCACCTCGTCGATGCTGAACTACAGCGGCGAGGGGGGGGTGAACCTGGCAAACCAGCAGGCGGATATGACGTTTGGTATCACAGTGACGCAGGGCTGGCAGGGTGATGACGAGATCGTCCGGCGCCTGCAACAAACCCCCGTGCCGCTACGCGTTTACGGGCCCTGGTCGGCGCTGAATTACTCATTGCAGATTGATCAGGTGCTGCGACAGCAGCTACAGGATGAGGCGAAAAAACGTTTGCAGCAGTGGGCCGATCGTAATCAGAACAGCGATAAGCGCGGATCCGTGCAGAAGCTGATTAAGGATTTATAAACGAGGCCGGGAGGGAGGGATCCCCCGGCCCTGCTTTACGCCATTCTCTGGACCTGGAGCGCGTATCTGAGAAGGGTTTCGTTGCCTCGATCCTGACGCTGAGAAACCTATTCCACTCCCCGAAGCCTATACCTCGTAATCTTCTTCGCTGACGGCCAGCGGAACAATCTGCACCTTCTGCACCCGATGGCTGTCAACCTGAAGGATACGGAACAGCGTGTCGCCGATCTGAATCTCATCTCCTGCCTGCGGCACCCGTTGCATATGCTCCATCAGTAATCCTGCCAGGGTATGATAATCGCGCTTCTCATCAATTGGCAGCGCCATGTACATGACCAAATCGTCCAGCGGCATATGACCATTTGCCGTCCAGCTGCCATCGACGTTTTGCTGAATGTCGTAGCGGGGATCGCTATTCTCCCCCTCATTGGGTAAATTCCCGGCAATGGTTTCCATCACGTCGCTCAGCGTCACGACGCCTTCTATCGAACCAAATTCATCCGCGACAAAAGCGAAGTGGGTTCGCGCGTTGCGAAACTGCTCCAGCGCAGGCAGCAGGGTAAGCTGTTCCGGAAACACCAGCGGCTGACGTACCAGCGCGCGGATATCCAGGCTGTTGCCGTGCAGCGCCTGCTGCAACAGATCGATAACATGAACCACGCCCAGAGGGTCGTCACTGTTATCCGTGACCACCAGCCGCGTATGCTGATTACTGTCCAGCAGCGCCATTATCTTCTCCGGCGATTCGCCGAGGTCGACGTGCTCCACGTCGTGGCGGGAGGTCATGATGCTGCTGACGGTGCGCTGTCCCATGCCCAGTACGCGGGCAATCATCATTCGCTCCTGCTTGTTGAAGATGGCCTGGTTTTCAGCGGAGTCGGGTGCCAGAGACGCAGTTTCGCTGTCCAGCTCGCTGCGGTCAGGGTCGCCCCGCAGCAGGCGAAGCACCGCTTCTGCCGTACGCTTACGCAGCGGAGATTTCGCAGACAGGAAACGCCGCCGGTTAAACTGCGCCAGCTGATTAAGCGCCTCAATAATGATTGAAAAGCCAATGGCCGCGTAGAGATAGCCTTTAGGGATGGCATAACCAAAGCCGTCCGCCACCAGGCTAAAGCCAATCATCAGCAGAAAGCTCAGGCACAGAATCACGATGGTGGGGTGCGCATTGACGAAACGCGTCAGCGGCTTGCTGGCCAGCAGCATCAGGAAAATGGCAATGATCACTGCCGCCATCATCACGGCCAGGCTGTCGACCATGCCCACGGCGGTAATGACCGAGTCCAGCGAGAACACCGCATCCAGCACCACGATCTGCGCCACTACCGGCCAGAATTTAGCCCCACGCTTTTGTGGATTTTCGTCTGCATCCTTTCCCTCCAGACGCTCGTTCAGCTCCATGGTGGCTTTGAACAGCAGAAAAACCCCGCCCGTGAGCATAATCAGGTCCCGTGCACTAAATGGGTGACCGGCAAGGGTAAACAGCGGCGTGATTAAAGACGAAAGCCATGAAATGGACGCCAGCAGCAGCAAACGCATCACCAGCGCCAGCAGCAGCCCGGTTATGCGCGCTTTGTCGCGCAGGGCAGGGGGGAGCTTTTCAGCAAGAATGGCAATAAAAACAAGGTTATCGATGCCCAGTACCAGTTCCAGCACAATAAGCGTCACCAGCCCGGCCCACACAGACGGATCGACGATCCATTCCAACATTAGATACTCACCCAATCGGCGTTAAGAAATTTTTATGATGATAGTGAATCCTGATCAATACCACAAATAAACCCATCAGCGGCGGAAGCTGGCTCTGATAAATAACCACGGCAGGGATAATCATCAAATGAAATCACTCTGTCGCGCCATTACCAATTAGCGTACGCACGCTTTTCAAGATTATTCGTATAGGTGGGTAAAGCAATCTGGTAGATACTTAACGGGTGGAGAGAAAGTGTTCAGGATTAATCTTAGTCCCACAGGGAGTAAATCTCAATTTCAACCACAGGGGATACAGGATATGTGCGCGACAGTCTGGCAGCAAAGGTAGTCTTAATCCTAAAAGACAGTGCGGGCGGGGAGAGACTCTTGTAAACAGGCCATTTATAACTAGTATAGCAACGTGTTAGGAAATGTCTGTGGTTATGTGGCAAAACGGCATTTCGATGTTCTTTTTTGCGAACATACGCACATTAAGACGAAACACGTTAGCCTGCCGCTCAGAGAGGACAGGATAAAACCAACAAAATATGAGCGTTACAGCGCATTGGCAGCTACAAGCCAGGGGCGGTAGCGTGTCCGGAGAGGGCTTTTAGCTCCGTTCAATTCTCTTGTGACCCGTCATGTGTTGTTGATTTTACATGTCAATTCTCTGCTGCAACGTCAGTTAAGATGACCTTTTACACGACTCCCAAATACGTTTTCTGTGTAATAAATGACGTGATTAAAAAACACGCAATTATTTCCAGTGATGGAATTAATAAAGCACAGGCTTTCGAAAAATAATTAAGAGTTAACTATGCGCGATATTGAATACACCTTCAAAGGGTTGTTGATTAAACTGTCACTGGCTCTCTCAGATCTCATTTTATTTAATGCCTCTTTATTTATTGCTATCCTGCTGATTAAAGCGTTTCCAGGCCATATGCTGGAAGATATTTCCTCGCAGGATCTTCATTTAAAAATTGCCACACACATCATCCTCTCAATAGTTTGTATTGGCTGGTTCTGGGTGCGTCTGCGACACTACACCTATCGCAAGCCTTTCTGGTTTGAATTAAAAGAGATCTTCAAAAGCATTTTGATTTTCTCGGTGATTGACCTTTCCATTACCGCCCTCTCGAAGTGGGATATGTCACGCTGGATTTGGGTGATGACCTGGTTATTAGCACTGGTACTGATCCCGATTGGTCGTGCACTGGTCAAGCGCGTGCTTAATCACTACGGGCTGTGGAAAAAACAGTCGATCATTATCGGTAGCGGCAAGAACGCCGAGGAAGCCTGGCTGGCGCTGCAAAGCGAAGAAGTGATGGGCTTTGACGTCGTCGCGTTCTACGATGTTGATAACACCACTCCCGCACTTGCTCTGTTTGGCGTACCCGTTATTCGTGATGAAGAGTCGCTGTGGCAGAGAGTGAACAGCGAAACGCAGTTCATCGTCGCGGTGGAGTACGAACAGAGTCAGTATCGCGACCTCTGGCTGAAGAATCTCGCCAAGCACAACTGCCGTTCCGTTTCGGTTATCCCTTCCCTGCGCGGCGTTCCCCTTTATGGTACGGACATGGCCTATATTTTCAGCCATGAAGTGATGATCCTGCGCGTCAGCAATAATCTGGCTAAGCGTACATCCCGCATCCTGAAGCGTGCGTTCGACCTGGTCGGGGCGCTGGGGATTATTACCATGCTGATGCCTGCGCTGGCCGTACTGATCTTTATGGTGGCGCGCGACGGCGGTAAACCTATCTATGGCCATGAGCGTGTCGGGATGAATGGGCGCAAGTTCAAGTGCCTTAAATTCCGCTCAATGGTAGTGAATTCGAAGGAAGTGCTGGAAGAAGTGCTGCGCACCGATCCCGTGGCCCGCGCCGAATGGGACAAAGACTTTAAGCTGAAAAACGATCCACGCATTACGCGTATCGGCCACTTTATCCGTAAAACCAGCCTGGATGAGCTGCCGCAGCTGTGGAACGTGGTGCGCGGAGATATGAGTCTGGTCGGGCCGCGTCCGGTTATCGAAGATGAACTGGAGCGCTACGCCGGTGACGTTGACTACTACTTTATGGCAAAACCGGGTATGACCGGCCTCTGGCAGGTCAGCGGGCGTAACGATGTTGATTATGAAACACGCGTTTATTTTGACTCCTGGTACGTCAAAAACTGGTCGCTGTGGAATGATATCGCCATTCTGTTCAAAACCATCGGCGTTGTTTTAAAACGTGATGGTGCCTATTGATTCACGGGGTTACCCGTCAATCGGGAGCAGGTCGCAAGGCCTGTTTCTGTATTACCAGCGTCTTTTGACTGTTAACTGTCATTGACTTGCTAGCTAAACAAACTTTTTTATTGACGAATGTTAAGCGTCGGTTTTAATCAAACCGGCAAGGCATAAAAGGATAGGGAGTTAATTAAAATGACTGACAGTTACAGCGCCTGATGTGAGACTCACTTTATAACTTTTGCATGACGCTACACAGCGGCGGATTCGCCACTATCAATCAAATTACTGATAGCGATGAGATAGATGATTACAATCAAAACGAAATTGATACCCCTGATGGTATCAGCAGCTCTTCTGTCCGGATGTACTATTGCACCGGGCTCTGGTCTTTCCACCAGCGGAAAAGACGTTATTAAGCAACAAGACAGCGATTTTGATATTGATAAGTACGTTAACGTCTTCCCTCTGACGCCGGGCCTGGTGGAGCAGATGCGTCCGCAGCCCGTGGTTGCCCAGCCGAACAGCGGCCTGCAAAATGAGTTGCAGAACTATGAGTACCGGATCGGCATTGGCGATGTCCTGACCGTTACCGTCTGGGATCACCCAGAGCTGACCACCCCTGCCGGTCAGTACCGCAGCGCCAGCGATACCGGCAACTGGGTTCACTCTGACGGCACCATCTTCTATCCTTATATTGGTCGCGTCCGCGTAGCAGGCCGTACCGTACAGCAGGTTCGTGATGAAATCTCGAACCGCCTGGCACAGTATATTGAAAGCCCGCAGGTTGACGTCAGCGTGGCCTCGTTTAAATCGCAGAAAGCCTACGTGACGGGTGAAGTCACCACGTCCGGCCAGCAGGCGATTACCAACGTCCCCTTAACGATCCTTGATGCCGTTAACGCAGCAGGAGGTCTGACGCAGAACGCCGACTGGCGTAACGTCGTCCTCACTCACAATGGCAAAGAGATCCCCGTTTCTCTCCAGGCGCTGATGCAAAACGGCGACCTGTCGCAAAACCATCTGCTCTACCCTGGCGACATTCTCTACATTCCGCGCAATGACGATCTGAAGGTCTTTGTGATGGGTGAAGTGAAACAGCAGGCCACGCTGAAAATGGACCGCAGCGGCATGACGCTGGCTGAAGCGCTGGGCAGCGCGCAGGGCATGGATCAGACGACGGCTAATGCTACTGGTGTATTCGTTATTCGCGCCATCAAAGGGCAGAACCGCAGCAAGATCGCCAATATTTATCAGCTGAATACTAAAGACGCCTCGGCGATGGTGATGGGTTCCGAATTCCAGCTCCAGCCTTATGACATCGTCTATGTGACCGCGACGCCTCTGGCGAACTGGAACCGTGTTATTTCACAGCTGGTCCCAACCATTAGCGGCCTCTACGATGCGACGCGCAACGTACAGACTATTCATAACTGGTAATTCTCCGGGAACATTATGATTAATTCGATCTTAGTGGTCTGCGTCGGCAATATCTGCCGCTCTCCAACCGGGGAGCGGCTGCTGAAAGCGGCGCTGCCCGATAAAAAGATTGCCTCTGCGGGCCTTAGCGCAATGACGGGCTATGCGGCTGACGGTACGGCAAGCAGCGTTGCCAGCGAACATGGCCTGTCGCTGGATGGCCACGTGGCTCAGCAGCTCACCTCGGGCATGTGCCGGGATTACGACCTGATTCTGGTGATGGAAAAAAGACATGTGGATCAGGTCAATCGTATTAACCCCTCCGTACGCGGCAAGACCATGTTGTTTGGTCACTGGCTTAACCAGCAGGAGATAGCGGATCCCTACAAGAAAAGCCGCGAAGCCTTTGAAGCTGTGTACGGATTACTCGAAAACGCTGCCCAGAAATGGGTCAACGCATTAAGCCGATAGTTGGGATTATCCATGAATATAAAAAGTAAGGTACCGTCTGCGCCGAAAGAGGAATCTAACGGATGGGATTTGGCGCATCTGGTGGGGCAGCTGATTGACCATCGTTGGGTAATTGTGGCCGTCACAGCGCTGTTTATGCTGCTGGGTACGCTGTACAGCCTGTTTGCCACGCCAATCTACAGCGCCGACGCGATGGTGCAGGTGGAAGACAAAAATTCCAATACCGTGCTGAACGACCTGACGCAGATGATGCCGAACGCGCAGCCGATGTCCGCCACGGAAGTGGAGATCGTCACCTCACGTATGGTGGTGGGTAAAACCGTTCACGATCTGGGGCTGGACGTGCTGGTTCAGCAAAACTACCTGCCGGTGATTGGTAAAGGCCTGTCCCGCATTATGGGCAATAAGCCGGGTCAGCTTGAGATCCCCCAGCTTACCGTACCGACCGACTGGGAAAAGCGTGAACTCGAGGTTGAGGTTAACGGCCCGGACAGCTACACCGTTAGCAAAGACGGTAAAGAGCTGTTTAAAGGTAAAGTAGGCCAGCTGGAAAATCATAATGGCGTGAGTATGCTGGTCAGCGGCATCCAGCAGGTTGATAAAGGGACCGACTTCACGGTCACCAAACTGTCGGACCTGCAGGCGATCAAACTGGTGACCGATAATCTGGCGGTAGCGGATAAAGGTAAAGACACTGGCGTACTGGGTCTGACCTACACCGGCGAAGATCCAGTATTGATCAGTAAAGTTCTGAATCAACTGATCGATAACTATGTGGGTCAGAATATTGACCGCAAATCCGCGGAAGCTCAGAAGAGCCTTGAGTTCCTGAAGGTGCAGCTGCCGGACGTGCGTGAAAAACTTGATGCCGCGGAAGATAAGCTTAACAGCTATCGTCGCCAGAATGATTCAGTCGATATGTCGCTTGAAGCGAAATCTGCGCTGGATTCATCGGTCAGCATCCAGAGCCAGCTTAACGAGCTGACCTTTAAGGAAGCCGAAGTTTCTCAGCTGTTCACCAAGGATCACCCAACCTACCGCGCGCTGCTGGAAAAACGCCAGACGCTGGAAAATCAGCAGAAGCAGCTGAACCAGAAAATTGGTCAGATGCCGCAGACCCAGCAGGAAATCGTGCGTCTGACGCGTGACGTTCAGTCCGGTCAGGAGATCTACATGCAGCTGCTGAATCGTCAGCAGGAACTGAACATCAGCAAAGCCAGCACCGTCGGCGATGTTCGCGTCGTTGACCATGCGGAAACGGCAGGCAGCCCGGTTGCACCGAAGAAGATGCTGCTGATCCTTGCCAGCATGATGTTAGGTCTGGTGGTTTCCGTCGGCTATATCCTGCTGAAAGCGCTGTTCCACCACGGCATCGACAGCCCGGATCAGCTGGAAGAGCAGGGTATGAACGTTTATGCGAGCGTCCCACTGTCTGAATGGCAGCGTAAGAAGGATACGGAAGCGCTGACGAAGCGCGGTCTGGGCAAAACCGACCCGCATAACACGCTGCTGGCGCTGGGTAACCCGACTGACCTGTCAATCGAAGCGATCCGCAGCCTGCGTACCAGCCTGCACTTTGCGATGATGGAAGCGAAAAACAACATTCTGATGATTACCGGCGCCAGCCCGGGTATTGGTAAAACCTTTATCTGTTCAAACCTGGCGACGCTGGTGGCGAAAGCCGGTCAGAAAGTGCTCTTTATTGATGGTGATATGCGCCGTGGCTATACCCACGAACTGTTAGGGGCAAGCAGCAAAACGGGCCTGTCCAACATTCTGTCGGGTAAAACGCCGTTCACCACCGAACTGATCCAGCAGGGCGCTTACGGATTTGATTTCCTGCCGCGTGGACAGGTGCCACCTAACCCGTCCGAGCTGCTGATGCATAACCGTATGCAGGAGCTGCTGGCATGGGCGAGCAAGAACTACGATTTGGTGCTGATTGATACGCCACCGATTCTGGCGGTGACCGATGCTTCGGTTATCGGCAAGATGGCCGGTACCTCGCTGATGGTGGCGCGTTTTGAAACCAACACCCTGAAAGAGCTGGATATCAGCTATAAGCGCTTTGCCCAGAACGGCATTGAGATTAAAGGTGTGATCCTTAACGCCGTGGTGCGTAAAGCGGCTAACGCCTATGGATACGGCTACGACTATTACGATTACAGCTACAAGCAGGATGCGAAAAGCTAGCGGAGTGCGATGACCTTCCCATCTGAGGGAAGGTCACTTTACTTCCGATAGCGTGGCGATTAAGGCCGTTTCTTTTAGACGTTTAAAGGTGCCTGCAATGAAGGATATTTTCTTTTCGATAGTTATTCCTGCATACAATGCATCTGAATCTATCGTAACCACATTAGATTGCGTGGCTGCGCAGACCTGGCAAAACTTTGAGGTCATCATTGTTGATGACAAATCCAGCGACGCGGATAAGTTAGCCGCGGTAGTGCAGTCGGAAAAATACAGTAAGCTCAAAATCAACCTCGTGCTGTCGCAGGAAAAACTGAATGGCTCGGGTGCCCGTAATAAAGGCATTGAGCTGGCGACCGGGGATTACATCAGCTTCCTGGATGCGGATGATGAGTGGCACCACGACAAGCTGCTGGAGTCGGTGAAAACCATTCAGCGACTGGAAGCCGAGGGTCGCCAGAAGAGCATCATTTTCAGCCAGGTCAATATCATCCAGGATGGTCATTTCCTGAAGGTGATGCCGATGCAGCGACCAGGCCGCAACGAGACGGTGGCGGAATATCTGTTTGGCTGTTACGGCTTTATTCAGACCAGTACCCTGGTGATGAAGCGCGAATATGCCGAAGATATTCGCTTCGACACCCGCTATATTCGCCATCAGGATTATGATTTCTGCATCCGTGCAGACAAAAAGGGCTATGAGTTCGTGATGATTGAGCAGCCTCTGGCTAACTATCATCTGATCACTCAATTTGGGTCTAAACATAAGGGCGAGTCGGTTAACTACTCACTTTTCTGGCTGGATACCATGAAGCCTTATCTCACCCAGCGCGATATCAATACTTATAAAGCGTATAAGCTGCCGCTGAGATACAAAATGGATGGCAAGTCTCTCCAGGCCAGCGTGAGTTTTATTCGCTACTTTTTCTTAACAAATAAAGATAACCGTACCTACTTTATCAATCGTTTGAAGGATAAAGTCAGCCAGCGGTTCGGTAGAAAATAGCGTTATCTTCCGCCAGGAAAGATAGCGCGGTGGGGAAAAGAATGGCGATATACTGGATAATTAGCTACACACTGCTCATTTTTTGTCTTTTTGAGCTGGCAACCATTGGCCAGCTGACGCAGCCTAAAATGCAAAGGGTAGTGACCTATTTCTTCTTTATCGGTGCGGTTGGCCTGATCCTTTTCGCCGGGATGAGGGGACCCGGTTCCGGGATTGATGACTGGCAATATCTGGGCTTTTTCCACGACTTTTCCCGTCAGACGGAAATGAGTGGTTATCAGACCGTAGCCAACGTTTATCGGTACGAAAATCTGTTTATGCTGCTGGCGTGGGTGCTGTCATGGTTTACCCAGCAGAGCTACTACTTCCTGTTGTTCATTGCATTTATCGCGGTATCGACCAACGCGTGGATCTATAAAAAATATTCGCCGCTGATTCTGTGTTCGCTCTGTCTCTATTCTGCGCACCTGTTTATCAATAAGGATATGAACCAGATCCGCTTCGGTCTTTCCAGCGCTTTCGCGGTGGCCTGCATCTGCTCCGCCGCGGGACGGAAATACCTGCTGGCGATTATTTTTCTGGTGCTCAGTTCGCAGTCGCACTCAACCGGCTATGCCGTGCTAATGGTGACGCCGTTCCTGTTCCTGAAAGAGCGTAAATACTTTGGCCTGGCGATGGTGATTGCCGCTATTCCACTGGGGATAGTCGGCGGTAAAAGGCTGTTTCTTGACTCGCTGGGGATCGTACCGGTGATCGGTGACAGGGCCATGGGCTACAGCGGGACCAACTTTGACGTCGCCTCGCCGGTTTTCGGTCTGGCGAACTTAAAGAACATCGCCTTTATTGCCTTTTTTACGGTGGTCTACTTCCGCAACTCCATCACGGAAAAAGATCGCCTGGCCTACCTGCTGTTTATCGCTTACTCCGCTGGTGCGGCCGTCCGTATCGTCTTCTCAGACTTCTCGATTCTGGGAGGCAGGGTGGGGAACCTGTTCCTGCACTGTGAGCCACTGCTGCTGGCCTTCCTGATGCTGCGTATCAGGAACGTGATCCTCAACTTCGCGCTGCTGTTTGCCATGACGTCCTACTATCTGGCTTATAACACCATCCTGTCCGTACAGTCGATCGACGGCTACAGCGTTGCACCACTCTTCAGGCTTTTCTGATTAACTGGCCAGGGTTCCCCTGGCCGTCTTACGTATAACCCTTTTAATCGTTCAGTTTGCAGCGATGCTGACTGCCGTCCCTTGCCCCGGCAGGGCTGGCTTTTAACGATTCAGATTCAGGATATCAGATGAACAATCAAATCGGCACGGTGGGCATCATCATCCCCATGTACAATGCGCACAGCACGGTCCTGCGGGCGGTACAATCGGTACTTGATCAAACCTGGACGGACTGGCGCATCTATCTGATTAATGATAAATCGACCGATGACTCGCTGGCGCTGGTGCAGGAGCACTGCCGGGATCCGCGTATTACCCTGCTCAATAATGAGGTCAATCTCGGCGCGGCCGAAACCCGTAACGTTGGCCTGCGCGCCGCAAAAGAGGAGTTTATCGCTTTTCTGGACAGCGATGATGAATGGCAGCGCGATAAACTGATGCTTCAGGTTCAGGCCCTGGCAGCGGGTGACGATCTGGTCATCTCGCATTATGGCTACAACTCCCGCACCAAATCCTACAGCGTCACTTACAACAAGCCCTTGCTGATGAAAGACAGCTTTGTGAAAAAGCAGTTTCGTATCTGTTTTTCCTCCGTCTGCTACCGACGACCCGCGCGCAGTATCTATTTTCAGAAAAAAGGTCATGAGGACTTTTTGTTCCTGTATGAGCTCTTTGAACAGTACCGGCAGGCTCGCGTAATTAATAAGGAACTGGTTGTTTACTATGAGCTGGGTGATTCACTTTCGCGTAATAAAAACAAAGCGGCGAAGTGGCACCTCGACTTATTAAGATTTATCTATAAAAACAATCCACTAAAAGTGTATTACTATTACGTCTGGTACATGGTTAACGGGGTTTTGTTCGCGCTGAAGCACAGATAGCGTTGCAGACTGAAACGTTTCAGTTGGGCACAGGCTAAGCCCGCCTGGTGCGAAAATTCTTTGTAGCACCAGGTATTTAACATTGATGTGATTAAGGTGATGACTTCGCGATGAAAAAAATAGTGCTGGTGATTAAAGACGCCTACTCCTATGCCGGAACGGAAAACATTTGCAACTTTATGTCCGAATGTCTGGGCGATGCGCATCAGGTGACCGTCTATTCGCTGGAAGGATCCGGTCAGCCCTTTTATCCGTTTGAAAAAGTGAAAGAGATCGTCAGCTTTGCCGGCGTGAAGAATCCTATTCGCAGTGCGGTGCAGCGCATTAATCAGGAAGGGTTTGATGCGGTTTTCCTGATCAGTATGGGACGCCTGAGCGTGATGTTTGCTCTCTACAGCCTGCTGGCGCGCAAAAAGAAAACGTCAAAGGCCTACGCCTGCGAGCATATTGCGATTAACTCTTTCGGCAAGCCGATCAAATTCCTCAAGTACCTCTTTTTACGCTATTACGACCGCGTCATCGTGCTGACCGACAAAGACCGCAGCGTCTTTACCCGCTGGGGCATCGCCAGCCAGACTATCCCCAACCCCGTGGTGTATAAAAATCATCAGCGCAGCGTGCGGCACCGCCAGGCGCTGGCGGTTGGCCGTCTCGATCATCAGAAAGGCTTCGACCTGCTGCTGGACGTCTGGCAGGGCTTTGCCGCCACCAACCCTGACTGGAAGCTGGTGATTGCGGGCGACGGTGAGTTAAAAAGCGAACTGTTGGCCAAAGCGGCGACGCTTAAGATTACCGACAGCGTTAACTTCGTCGGCAAGGTATCCAACATCAACGACTACTACCGCGACAGCGATATGGCATTGATGACCTCGCGCTATGAGGGGCTACCGCTGGTGCTGCTCGAGGCCAAGTCCTGGGCGCTGCCGGTTGTCGCCTATGACTGCCCGACGGGTCCGCAGGAAATTATTAACGACAGTCAGGACGGATTTCTGGTCGCGATGAATGATCGGACCGCTTTTATTGAAAAAATGAACCAGCTCGCACATAACGATGCGCTGTTTTTTGCCATGAGCGCGAAAACAGCCGAAACCTCGCTGAAATTCGACGGCAAGGTCATTAAAGAGAGCTGGCTTTCACTGGTGTAATGTCACCGGTTTCTGGTATGCCGGGCAATGCCTTTGGGACACACATTCACGCCTCCAGGGGCACATTGACTATGGGATTCCATCAATGAAAAGAAGAGAAGTAATTACCGCATTCTCATCCATTTTCGCCGCCCTTTCGGTAAGCTCGTTCTCGAGCCAGGCTGCCAGAAAAGAGCCCGCCGTGTCGCTGAAAGAGGTACCGGTAAGCGATCTGCCTAAAGAAGACGTCCCGATCCTGACGCCTGAAAATATCTACACCATGCCTGACCGCTTTTGGAAAAACTTCAGTGGCAAGCTGTACATTGGTAAAGTCGGCACCGATCCGACTCAGTCAGCTAACCTGACGGATGTTTTCCTGCGTAACGCCAGCGGTAAGCTCTCTAAGATTGAACAGCCTATTGCGCTCAACGAGGGGACCTTTCAGAAGTTTATCGCCGATAACGGCGCGCTGATTGCCACGCCCGCGCACTCCATGGCGGTGGTGGATGACGGCGGAAACGTTCTGTTCAATATTCCTGACGTCAGCCATCCGGGGGCAAATACCTTCAGTAAGCGCCTGTCGCAGCCCGCCGGTTACCAGCTGATTGGCGAAATCGCCTCCGTTGACGATCTGCGAAAAACGCGTCCGCTGTTCGAAGGGGCCAAGGTTAAGCTCAGCAGCTGGCATAACGGGCTGGAGCAGGGCGGTGGCGAGTTCGTCGGCAGCCTGAGCGCCGCGCCGGATGACGGCGGGGTGATTTTCTCCGGGACCGACTTCCACTGGCGGCGCGTGGTGGACGATTTCAACCGCCTGACGCTGTTTGATTTTGGTGCCATCGACGACGGTAAAACCGACGCGGCACCGGCCATCAAAGCGATGTATGCCTGGTCGCAAAAGGCCAACCAGCAGATCTGCATTCAGTTTCCCGCCGGTGACTTCTTCGTCAGCGCCTGTGATTTCTCCGGCGAGCAGACGCGCTTTTTCCGCGTCTGTGGGGCCATGGTCAACTTCGGCTACTTCCCGGCCACCAATATCGTCTCCGACGGCAAACCCGGGTTTGTTTTCCAGGTTAACGCCCGCTGGGTGGAGGTCAGCAACCTGAACTTTAACGGTCGCACCGACGTAAAAGACAACGGGCAGGGCTTCTTTAACAATACCTGCAAAGGCGGACAGTTCTTCCGCGGCGCCTGCCTGCGTTTTGTTCAGGTCGGCGGCACCTCACTCAGCCTGATGGATACGCTCGATTGTAAAATCGACCAGTGGTACGCCCTGCGCTGTACCGGCGATGTGATCAAGTCCGTCTGGTCAAACCTGCCGAAAGGTAAGTGGGACCACAGCACGGCGATCGAGCTCTCAAACTTCAATGCGCAATACTGTACCAAAGGGATGGTGCTTAACCTTGAGCGCTGCGGTCAGTCACTGATCCATAACGGCTGGATTGAGCACTCCGAACATCCGGGCAACATTTCCAACGGCCAGTGGATCATTGATGCCCTGAGCCTGGAAACCTGTCCGAATCCGCTGATAGCCCACAATTCCCGCCTGAATATGCGCCAGACCAATTTGCAGGCCGGAAGCTGGATAGACAACTCGCTGGGCGACCACGAATGGCTGAGCGCCTATGAGCGAGGCTCAACGCGCGTGGAGTCCTACGGCATCGCCGTTGACGGCAGCATGAAGTACAACTACCTGACGTCGCGCTATCGCATCATCAACAATACCAATCAGGAAAAGTGGTACGAGCTGGGCAACATCTTTACGCCCGACGTCGGCGACAACTGGGAAATCGAAATTTTCGGCCAGTCCTCCTACAGCAACGGCACCGATAAGAGCCTGCTGAACCAGGTGGTGGACGGCAAAACCACCGGCGGCAAGGCCATAATCAGCCTGCAGCGTAAAGCACATAAATTCGAAGCCAGCTGGCATGCAGAAGGGGCCAGCCCGATCCTCGACGTGATGTACGAAACGCCCTATGACACCGATACCCGCGTTTACGTCAAGCTGGCAGGCTGGCTGGCATCCGCTGGCGTACTGATGAAGTCGACCGCCCGGGACCGGTTTATGACTGGCAAATGCGCGCGGTTCGACAGCAAAATGGCCTTTGCAGATAAACCTTCAGGCGGAAATGCTCATCAGGCGCTACAGCGCTTCACCCTCCACAACGGAAAAGCCGGGATTGGGGCTAACGAGCAGGGCGATGTGCTGCTGGAATCACGGCTGTTAAAAGCTGAAGAGGTGAATACCTCACAGGCCGAAGGCTATGTGTCGATGGTGATTAACGGCAAACAGGTTGCCGTGCCTTATTTTGCATTGAAAGGGTAACAAAAAGGGGCGGCCAGAGTGCCGCCCGGCATCAGCGAGTCAGTTGGCAGGTTGCGGATCGCGGATGGATTAAGTGGCGAGGCAGTATTGATGGGTGTTCTGGCAGGTATTTTGAACAATTATACTTATTAATTAACCACTTATGGTTAGTGACGGTTTGTAAAATTACAAAAATTTTTCTGGAGTTGTTATGAAGATTTTATTAGTTGGCAATCATACATGTGGAAACCGTGGTGATGGCGCTATTTTACGCGGTCTTATTGACTCGCTTAACCTCGCAAGGAACGATCTGGACATTGATATCATCAGTCGCTATCCAACCAGCTCTGGCTACCTGCTACAGCAGACGGTCATGCCGGATGAGCTCTTTCTTGAAACAAAGAAGGGCAAAAATAGCCTGACCGATAAAATCAAACGCCGCCTGATGCCAAAAATTATGATGGCGCACATCAGCGGCAGCGGGCTGTTTAAATCGTTTGCCGTGCCAAAATATCTCCAGGAATTTACCAACCGTCTTAAGCAATACGATGCGATTATCCAGGTCGGCGGCTCATTTTTCGTTGACCTGTATGGGCCGCTCCAGTTTGAGCATTCGCTCTGCGCGCTGCTGGCAAAGAAGCCGATTTATATGATCGGGCACAGCGTCGGGCCATTCCAGAAAGAGAGATTTAACGAGATAGCCAACTTCGTTTTTTCACGCGTTAACAGCCTGGTTCTGCGTGAAAGCGTCAGTCTTGAAATGATGAAAAAGGGCAGCATCACCACGGAAAAGGTGGTCTCCGGTGCGGATACCGCCTTTCTGGTTCGCGCCCGCAGCGTTGAAAACCCCAGCCATAACCTGCAGCACTGGCAGAAGCTGATTGCCGCGAAAAAAACCGTCGCCATAACCGTGCGTGAACTGGCCCCCTTTGATAAGCGCCTGGGCGTCACGCAACAGGAGTACGAAGAGGCGTTTGCTAAGGTGATCAATGCGGTCATCGACCGGGGCTATCAGGTCGTTGCCCTCTCCACCTGCACCGGCATTGACAGCTATAACAAAGATGACCGTATGGTGGCGATGACGCTGCGCGACCGCATTGTGCAGAAAGATCAGTATCACGTCATCATGGATGAGTTTAACGACCTGGAACTGGGGATACTGCTTGGCGAATCCCATCTGACCATCGGCACCCGACTGCACTCGGCTATTATCTCCATGAACTTTGGCACCCCCGCCGTGGCAATCAACTATGAGCACAAATCTCTGGGTGTGATGAACCAGCTGGGTCTGCCAGAGATGGCAACGGATGTGAAAAGCCTGATGGATGGCAGCATCATCACCCGGGTTAACAGCATTCTGGACAATTACGACGCCGTAAAACAGCAGGTTGACCTCGCAGTTGAGCAGGAGAGAGTTCTGGGTAACAACATTACCGCAGACGTCGTCAGACATTTAGGGTGAACCGATGAAACTTACATTCTTCACAATGCGATTTCCGGTCTCGTCAGAGACCTTCGTGCTCAATCAGGTCATCCATTTTATCGACAGCGGCTATGACGTGGAGATTATCTCCGTCTTCCCTGGCGATCTGGTGAACCGCCATGGCGCATTCGATCGCTACAATCTGGCAGAAAAAACGCACTATCTGCTGCCGGAAGAGAAGGTGAGCAACGCGGACAAGCTGAAGCAGCGCCTGCAGATTGTGCTGCCGAAAATCCTCAGCCTGACCACATTGAAATCCTTCAATATCGGGCGCTATGGCGCGCAGTCCAGCAAGCTTCTGCTGCCTGCCATCGTTGCCCATGCGAAGAAGACCTTTACCGCCGATGTCTTCCTGGTGCATTTCGGTTACGCCGGTGCGCTGGCGAATAAGCTGCGGGAACTGAATGTGCTGCGGGGCAAACAGGCGACCGTATTCCACGGTGCAGATATTTCCCGCCGGCATATTCTTGAGGAGCATAAGCAGGACTATGCCAACCTGTTCCGCCAGTCCGAACTGATGCTGCCTATCAGCCATCTGTGGGAAAACAAACTGATTGCCATGGGCTGTCCGCCTGAAAAAATTCACGTGACGCGCATGGGCATTGAGCCAGAGAAATTCAATCTGAAAGAGCGTGAGTCGCTGCACTCGCCGCTGCGCATCGTCTCTGTCGCACGTCTGACCGAGAAAAAGGGGCTGGGCGTCGCCGTTGAGGCCTGCAAATACCTTAAGGCACAGGGCGCGAATTTTGAATATACCATCATCGGCAACGGTGACCTGGAAGAGACACTGCGTGACACCATTCGTACGGCACAGCTGGAAGACTGCGTGAAAATGGTCGGATTCAAACCCCAGGAAGAGATTAAGCGCTACCTGGATGAAGCCGACATCTTCCTGCTGCCTTCCCTGACCGCTGCTGACGGCGATATGGAGGGTATTCCGGTTGCCCTGATGGAAGCCATGGCCGTAGGCTTGCCCGTGGTCTCAACCGATCACAGCGGCATTCCTGAGCTCATTGAAAATAACGTCTCAGGCTGGCTGGCGCCGGAAGGCGATGCGAGAGCATTAAGTGACATCCTGTTCAAACTGGCGAAAAGCGATATTGACGTGGCACCGGTCGTAGCGGCCGCACGCGCCAGGGTAGAAACCGAGTTCAATCAGCATATTGCTTATCGCCAGCTGGCACAGCTTTTGGAGCAACTTGCGTGAGTAGTTTAAAACATCAGGCCGCCTGGCTGTTTGGCGGCACCTGTTTCGCCGCCGTATTACAGGTCGTGCAGCTGGGCGTGCTGGCCCGCAGGCTGGAGGCCCATGAACTGGGCGTTCTGGCTATCATCAACGCCATTCTGGCGGTAGCGATGGTGTTGCAGGATATGGGGATGAGCAGCTATATCGTGCATCGCCAGAACATCACCCGGAAAGAGCAGAGCACCATCTACTGGGTTAACGTCCTGTTGAGCCTGATAACCGGGCTGCTGCTGATCGCCATCGCCTGGCCCATCGCACATTTCTATCATATTCCTCAGCTGACCGGACTGATTATGCTCACCAGTCTGAACTTTCTGGTGCTGGGTTCGCTGTCGCAATATCAGGCTCATTTTATTAAAGCCAAAAAGATGGTGCTGCTGGCGAAAATAGAGATGGTCACCAAATTCCTGGCATTTATATTTACCGTTGCCATGCTCTTTTTTACCTCTCTCAACGTTGCCGCTGTTATTTTGGGGCTGTTTTCAAATGCCGCCATGCGTATTCTGTGCATGATTTGGTTTGGCGATAAAGCCTGGCGACCCACCTTTGAATTTGATAAAGCCACTTTTTTCAGCTCGATTAAATATGGCGTCTATCAGCTCGGATCCCAGACGATAAATCAGCTGCGTACTCAGGCCGACTCCCTGATTGTGGGTAAGGTCATGGGAGCCGATATGCTGGGGGTCTATTCTCTGGCAAAAGAGCTGGTGCTTCAGCCACTTAAGCTGGTTACGCCGGTGATCAACCGCCTGGCGCTGCCGCGCTTTGCTGAAAAGCAGCATGAACCGGCGCAGCTTCAGAAGCTGTTCCTGAAAGGCACGCTGGCGATCATGCTGTTTAGCAGCCTGATGTATCTGGCGATCGGCATCCTTTCACCGGTGATCGTGCGGGTGCTTTATGGCAGCGCACATGAAGCCGTCGGCCACCTGATACCGCTGATGCTTCTCTTCGGCATGCTGCGTCCAATGGGCGGCCTGACGGGCGCAATTTCGCAGGCAAACGGACGGACTAACGTCGAGTTTTACTGGAATATTGTGGCAAGCATCATTGTGGTGCTGGTGCTGGCCACCACCTGGCTCTACCCCAACGTCTGGTATGTGGCGCTGACGCTGTCTATTTCTCAGGTGCTCATTTCGGCCTTTGCCCATCCATTCTTTATTAAGCCGGTGATTGGCATCCGCTTTATCCCGTATGCCCGACAGTGGGTCTCGGTTTCAGTGGTGTTTGTCGGCATAATGGCGCTGGTCAGCTACTACAATTTGTTTATTATGCCGGAGTGGTTTAGCGGCTGGTTTTAATAAATTTGAGTTGGACAATAATAAAAAGGCGATCGCTCAGGCGGTTGCCTTTTTTTTTAGTACCAGCGCGGGAAAATTTTCAGATTAAGATTATACTTCCACGGCATCTCTTTAATGCATAATGATTGAACGCTTTTTACTTCATTTATATGGAAAAATTATGACCAAGCTTAAAGCAGTTATCCCCGTTGCGGGTCTGGGTATGCACATGCTCCCTGCTACAAAAGCCATTCCTAAAGAGATGCTGCCGATTGTAGATAAGCCGATGATCCAGTACATCGTCGACGAATGCGTGGCAGCAGGGATCAAGGAAATTGTTCTGGTCACCCACGCTTCCAAAAATGCGGTTGAAAACCATTTTGATACTTCCTATGAACTGGAAGCCCTGCTTGAAGCGCGCGTTAAGCGTTCACTGCTGAGCGAAGTTCAGTCAATCTGCCCACCGGGCGTCACTATTATGAATGTTCGCCAGCCTCAGCCGCTGGGCCTGGCTAACTCCATCCTGTGCGCCCGCCCGATGCTGCATGACGAAGCGTTTGTGGTGGTGCTGCCTGACGTGCTGCTGGATGATTCTACTGCTGACCCACTGCGCTATAACCTGGCCGCCATGGTTGCACGCTTTGAAGAGACCGGCCGCAGCCAGGTTCTGGCGCATCATATGCCGGAAGCCGATCTGTCTGAATACTCGGTCATCAAAACGCGCGACGTGATGGACAACCCGGGCCAGGTCAGCCAAATCGTCGATTTCGTTGAGAAGCCTGAAAACCCGCAGACGCTGAACTCCGATCTGGCCGCCGTAGGTCGTTACGTTCTGTCTGCCGATATCTGGACTGAACTGGAAAATCTGGAGCCGGGCGCATGGGATCGTTATCAGCTGACCGATGCCATTGCCAGCCTTGCGAAGAAACAGCCGGTTGACGCTCACCAGCTTTCTGGCGCAAGCTTCGACTGCGGACGCAAACTGGGCTATATGAAAGCCTTTGTTTCCTGGGGCTTACGCAACAACGCCCAGGGCCGTGAGTTCCGTGAGGCAGTCCAGACCATTCTGGCAAAATAATCCGATATTCGAACATGGCCGCGCCAGTGCGCGCGGTTGCAAGGAGTCAACATGGCTATTTTAGTCACGGGCGGGGCGGGTTACATCGGTTCCCATACGGTTTTGACGCTGCTTGAGCGCGGCGACGACGTGGTAGTACTGGACAACCTGATCAACGCTTCGCGCGAATCCCTCAGCCGGGTAGAAAAGCTGGCGGGTAAAAAAGCCACTTTCATTGAAGGTGACATCCTCGACCGCGCCTGCCTGCGCAATCTCTTTACCCAGCATGATATCTCTGCGGTGATCCACTTCGCCGGCCTCAAAGCCGTAGGCGAATCGACCCGTATGCCGCTGGAGTACTATCAAAATAACGTGACCGGCACCCTTATCCTGCTGGAAGAGATGCGCGCCGCTGGTGTCAATCAGTTTATTTTTAGCTCTTCCGCCACGGTGTACGGCGCGGATGCGCCGGTTCCCTATGTGGAAACCACGCCAATCGGCGGCACAACCAGCCCGTACGGCACCTCGAAACTGATGGTCGAATTCATCCTGCGCGACTTTGCGAAGGCCAACCCGGAATTCAAAACCATTGCGCTGCGCTACTTCAACCCGGTTGGCGCACACGAGTCTGGTCAGATTGGGGAAGATCCTAACGGCATCCCAAACAACCTGCTGCCCTATATCGCCCAGGTGGCCATTGGCCGACTGGAAAAGGTGAATATTTTTGGCGGTGATTATCCCACCAAAGATGGCACCGGTGAGCGTGACTACATCCACGTGATGGATCTTGCCGAAGGTCACCTTAAAGCGCTGGATCATATTGCGTCCATCAGCGGCTATAAAGCCTATAACCTCGGGGCGGGCGTAGGGTTCTCGGTACTGGAAATGGTTAAAGCCTTCGAAAAAGCCAGCGGTCGTACCATTCCTTATCAGATTTCCCCTCGCCGCGACGGCGATCTTGCCGCCTTCTGGGCCGACGCCTCACTGGCAGACAAAGAGCTCAACTGGCGCGTTTCCCGCGGTATCGACCAGATGATGCGTGATACCTGGAAATGGCAGAGTTCGAATCCGCAGGGATATAAGTAGTCATCATAAAAAAGCACAGTAGTTTCTGTGCTTTTAACATTCAAACCTGTCCGGCGTCAGTTTTTCTCATCAATTAAGTTTTGCAGATATTGGCCATATGAAGTTTTCGCCATTAGCCTGGCTTGTGCAGCTACTTGCTCATACTTCAGCCAGCCCTTACGCCACGCGATCTCTTCGAGACATGCGACTTTCATACCCTGACGTTTTTCAATGGTATGGATAAACTGCGAGGCTTCGATAAGGCTGTCATGTGTTCCTGTATCCAGCCAGGCGAATCCACGGCCCAGAAGTTCAACGTTGAGTTGGCCCTTTTCCATATACATTTCGTTCAGCGTAGTGATTTCGAGCTCACCGCGGTGAGATGGTTTAACCTGTTTAGCCATTTCCACGACGTTCTTATCGTAAAAATAGAGCCCGGTGACCGCCCAGTGTGACTTCGGTTTCAGTGGTTTCTCTTCAATGGAAAGAGCTTTGAACTTATCGTCAAATTCAACGACCCCAAAACGCTCAGGATCCATCACCTGGTAACCAAACACGGTTGCTCCTGAAGCTGACTGTGCTGCAGTGTCCAGTTTTTTACCGAAGCTCTGACCGAAGAAAATATTGTCACCTAATACCAGAGCGCAAGCTTCCCCGGCAATAAACTCTTCCCCAATAATAAATGCCTGAGCCAGCCCGTCAGGAGAAGGCTGGACGGCAAACTGCAGCTGCAGGCCAAACTGGCTGCCATCGCCCAGTAAGCGCTGGAAAGAGGGGAGGTCATCTGGCGTAGTGATAATCAAAATTTCCCGGATGCCAGCCAACATCAGTACGGAAAGCGGATAGTAAATCATCGGCTTATCATAAATTGGCAGCAGCTGTTTTGATATCCCACGTGTGATGGGATAAAGACGGGTCCCGGAACCACCGGCTAAAACGATGCCTTTCATAAAATTCCTTAAAGTCGTTACTTGCTTAAACCCAGACGTTCACCAGCATAGGCGCCACTCTGTACACGCTGCCACCATTGTTGATTAGCCAGATACCATTCAACCGTTTTTCTGATGCCGGATTCGAAGGTCTCTTGCGGTTTCCACCCCAATTCACGAGCAATTTTGCCAGCATCAATGGCATAGCGCATATCATGGCCCGGTCGGTCAGTAACGTGAGTAATCAGAGAAGCAAAATGAGAGATGCCTGCAGGTTTCTGCTCAATCAGTTCATCAAGAATAGAGCAGATAGTTTTGACAACCTCAATGTTTTTACGCTCGTTATGCCCGCCGATATTGTAGGTTTCGCCTACCTCACCTTCAGAGACAACTTTGTACAACGCTCGTGCATGGTCTTCAACGTACAGCCAGTCACGCACCTGCAGTCCTTCGCCATAGACAGGCAAAGGTTTACCGGCCAGAGCATTAAGGATTACCAGCGGGATCAGTTTTTCCGGGAAGTGGAATGGACCATAGTTGTTTGAGCAGTTAGTAATAATGACTGGCAGGCCATAAGTACGGTGCCATGCACGCACCAGATGATCGCTGGAAGCCTTTGATGCAGAGTAAGGGCTACTTGGCGCATAAGATGTAGTTTCGAGGAACAGATCGTCTGTGCCGTGTAGGTCACCATAGACTTCATCTGTCGAGATGTGGTGAAAGCGGAAGTCGGTTTTCTGCTCGCCAGCAAGAGAGGCAAAATGCTGTCGTGCGGCTTCCAGTAAGATATAGGTACCGAGGATATTAGTTTCGATGAAAGCGGCGGGTCTATCAATGGAGCGATCTACATGGCTTTCTGCAGCCAGATGCATCACCGAGTCAGGTTGAAATTCAGCGAAAGCCTTTTCCATTGCTGCTGCATCACAAATATCTGCCTGCAGGAACTGATAGCGAGGGCTCTGGGATACGGAAGTCAGAGACTCAAGATTACCGGCGTAAGTCAGTTTATCTACCACTAACACGGTGTTCTGCGTGTCGTTGATAAGATGTCTGACTACAGCTGAACCGATAAAACCTGCACCGCCTGTTACAAGAATTTTCATGATTTGAAGCTCACACTTTTGCTATCGCGAATTTATCCAGCATATTTAGCTGCAGGATCAGAGGACTCACCTGACCTCAGGTCAAGGTTATAAATTATACCTGTAAGGCCATTCTGCTCAACCATATACAGCTAAAAAACGAGTCCCGGCCTGCGGCTTTTCAGCTATATGCTGCTATTTTGTTCCATGTGATAACCATTCTGGCTCAATGTGACGGAGGAGAGTACGTATTTTCTCGTTATGACACGGTGGGGAGGTGAATATTTATTGCTAAAGCAGGCGAGCTGGCATCCTTTGCCTGGATCTTTCGATGGTGGCATGGGTTAAGAAAAAGATTGCCCGGGCAGGGTTCAGCGCGGCCTGAGTTATATGCTAAGATCACTCGCTTAAGATTGCAGGTTTATGCCCTTATAGCCTGACTTTTCGGGATAGTCAGCGTGATATGACGACTGGCGATGGGGCTTACAGATGACGAACGGTGTCCGGATGAATGTGATTGAAACTGCTGTACAAGGTGTAAAACTGATCGAGCCGAAAGTATTCGGTGATGAGAGGGGTTTTTTCCTCGAAACATTTCAAAAAGATCGTTATCAGGAACTTCTGAATATTGATTTAGATTTTGTACAGGATAATCATTCTCGTTCGTCTAAAGGTGTTTTACGTGGTCTTCACTTTCAGACTTCAAAACCTCAGGGAAAGCTCGTAAGAGTGGTTCGCGGGGAAGTTTTTGATGTCGCGGTTGATATTCGTCCAGAGTCTCCAACTTTTGGTCAGTGGGCAGGCGTCTATCTGTCCGAAGACAATAAAAATCAATTTTGGGTACCGCCTGGTCTTGCACATGGCTTCGTGGTTATTTCAGAATTTGCTGATTTTGAATACAAGTGTACAGATTATTATGATCCCAAAAACGAGGGTTGTTTGCTATGGGACGATCCTGAGTTAAATATTAGTTGGCCGGTCACTAATCCTCTTCTGTCTGCGAAAGATGCTGAAGGTAAATTGTTCAGAGAGTTATTCAAATGAAAGTGCTTTTGACTGGTGCATCAGGACAGGTTGGCTCTTGCTTCCGAGCCATTGCTAAAGATGAATATCCTCATGTGGTGTTGCTGGCCACAGACCGCACAACACTGGATGTAACTGATACCGAATCTGTTAAGCAGATTGTTGCTGACTTTAAACCTGATGTTATCTTTAATGCTGCGGCTTATACTGCTGTAGACCGAGCAGAATCCGATACAGAGGGGGCATGGGCAGTTAATGTTAAGGCCGTTGAAAACCTTGTATCTGCAGCCAAAAGTCGTAATGCCTTCCTGATTCATATCTCCACAGATTATGTTTTTAACGGTGACAGTGATGAACCCTTCACTGAAGAACACCTATGTGAACCGCAGAGTGTATACGGTTCAACTAAACTGGCTGGTGAAGTTGCTGCCCTTGCTTATAAAAACTGCATTGTTCTCAGGACATCCTGGGTTTTCAGCGAGTATGGCAACAATTTTCTAAAAACCATGTTGAGATTAGGAAGTGAACGCCGAGCGTTAAGTATTGTTGATGATCAAAAAGGGTGTCCAACTTATGCAGGCGATATTGCCAGAGCAGCCATGGAAATCATTTTCTCTACCAACCGTCCCATGGGCATTTTCCATTACAGCGGTCTGGGAGAAGTCAGCTGGTTTGAGTTCGCCCGTGAAATTCTTCTAAAAGCCCATGTAGCAGGGATGCTTTCCGCTATGCCGGAGCTTTTTCCAATTCCTACCGAGCAGTTTCCAACGCCAGCCAAACGTCCTAAATATTCGGTGCTTAACACCAGCAAAATTGCAGCAGCAGGTATTGAGCCGGTAGCGTGGTCAGTCAGCGTAGATCGGGTTCTGCAAAAGCTGAAAAATGAGATTAAACCATCGTGATCAACTCTATCTGTGCGATTTGATGGATATTGGATAGCGAGTTGAAATATCAGTATGCAAATTCAGATACTGATAGCGGCTGAGGTTTAAATAAAATGTTAAAAAATAGGCCAAAAATGCAAATTGTCGCTTCTGTTGTTCTTTACAAACATACAGTTAAAGACATTGAACCTACCTTGAACTCTCTGCTTGCTGAACCTGCGGTAGACAAAGTTGTACTGGTTGACAACGGTGGGGCTGACTGGGCTGCATCAGTCGATGATCCCAGAGTAGATTATTTGAAAGCTGAAAGTAATCGTGGTTTTGGTGCCGGACATAATATCGCGATGGAAAGGTATCTTGATCAATCAGAATTCTTTTTGATATGCAACCCGGATATTTACTTTCCACCTGGTACCCTTGCTTCAATCTATAACGCAGCAAAACGAAACGAATATAAATTTATATCACCTTCCATTGTCTATCCGGATGGAAGTAAACAATTCAGTTGTCGTCTTTTACCAACACCGGTGAACTTATTTGCCAGGCGTTTTATTCCTTCTTTTGCAAAAGAGCTGGACGAAAAGTACGAACTGCGAAATGCTGATTTTTCCAAGGTATTTACTGTTCCTTCTGTTTCTGGGTGTTTTATGTTGCTGGAGTCAGCTCTCCTGGCTCAATTGGGTGGGTTTGATGACAGATACTTCATGTATATGGAGGATGTTGATCTCTGTCGGCGTGCACTGAAACATACAAATATTGTTTATTACTCTGATGCAACAATCACACATCTTTTTAATAAAGGTTCATATAAAAATAAATACTTGTTATTTCAGCATGTTTTGTCTTCCGTTAGATACTTTAATAAATGGGGATGGTTTTTTGACCGTACCAGACGTTGTAAAAACAGAGAGTGCCTGAACACTTTTCCCAAGAAAGTCGATATTTAAGTATTAATTTCTGAGGTGGCAGTAATGTTTTCAGTAAAAAAAAGGGATATTGCTTTTATTAACTGGGGTGAAAAATGAGTAACCCACATTTGAAACAGAGTTTGTCTGTCAAGGCGATGATTTCCTCAATCAACCGACATAAACAGTTGATCTATCAAATGACAAAACGTGAGGTCGTCGGACGTTACAAAGGTTCGAGCATGGGGCTTGCCTGGTCATTCCTGAATCCATTGTTTATGCTTGCTGTCTATACGTTTGTTTTTTCAGTAGCATTTAAAGCCCGCTGGTCTGTAGGTGGGGATCAGAGTAAGACCCAATTTGCTTTGATTCTCTTTGTCGGCATGATTGTTCACGGCCTTTTCGCAGAAGTTATTAACAAAGCACCTACGATAATTTTGGGTAATATCAACTATGTTAAAAAAGTTGTCTACCCTCTTGAAACACTCTCTGTGATTAGCCTGCTTTCAGCAATATTCCATACTGTGATTAGCCTGATTGTTTTGATGCTGGCATTTTTTATTTTTAATGGTTATGTCCACTGGACAAGTGTATTTCTACCCGCTATTTTCTTACCGCTGGTAATATTTTGTCTGGGACTATCCTGGATGTTGTCATCACTGGGTGTTTATATTCGGGATGTCGGTCAGACAACAATGATCATCACGACGGTGATGATGTTTCTTTCACCAGTGTTTTTCCCCATTACAGCTATTCCTGAAAAATACAGAATTTTTATTATGTTAAACCCGCTAACATTTATTATAGAACAGGCTCGCGAAGTTCTGATCTGGGGCCATGTGCCTAACTGGAGAGGGCTGCTTATTTACACGGGCTGTGCATCTGTTGTGGCCTGGCTGGGCTTTGCCTTTTTCCAAAAAACAAGAAAAGGATTTGCAGATGTCCTCTAATGATTTTGCCGTTCGCATTGAAGGGCTGAGTAAGTGTTACCAAATCTACGACCGCCCTAGAGACAGGCTGAAACAGTTCATTTTACCAAGGGTAAAGCGCTCTTTGGGCAAAAAAACTGTGAACTATTACAAAGAGTTCTGGGCATTACATAATGTTTCCTTTGTCATTAATCGCGGTGAGACGGTAGGTATTATTGGTCGGAATGGTGCGGGTAAATCCACCTTACTGCAGATGATATGCGGTACTTTGTCCCCTACAGCAGGTAGTGTTGAAATTAATGGACGAGTAGCAGCGCTTCTTGAATTGGGAGCGGGATTTAATCCTGAATTCACCGGTCGTGAAAACGTTTATCTCAACGCCAGCGTGCTGGGGATGAGCAAGGCAGAAACCGATGCGAAACTCGATGAAATCCTGAGTTTCGCTGACATCGGTGAATTTATTGACCAGCCAGTAAAGACTTATTCCAGCGGGATGTATGTCCGGCTTGCTTTCGCTGTTCAGGCCTGTGTTGATCCTGAAATATTGATTGTTGATGAAGCTCTGGCTGTCGGTGATATTGGCTTTCAGTACAAGTGTTTTAATCGCATGGCGGCCCTGAAGAAGAAAGGAACTACGATTCTGATGGTAACCCATTCCACGGGGAGCATTTTGGAATATGCAGACCGCTGCATCGTGATGAAAAACGGCGAGTTAATTGCTGACACCACCGACGTGTTAGCCGCTGTACTGGCTTATGAGAAGGGGATGATCCTTTCGCAAGCAGAAACGCCTCAAAGGCCTAAAGTAGATGCTATCAGTAACAACAGCAACGTGTTCACCATTGAAGAATTGCAGCATCTTCAACAAACGGGTATCCACCGGGAAATTGATGAAAAGCGTTTTGGCAACGCACGTGCCATCATAGAATCGATGAGAATCATTAAAGCGGATGGCACTCCTCTTGAAGAAAAGCCAATGGTTAAAGCGGGTGAGAACCTGACTTTTAGTTTCACGTTGCTGGTAGCCGAAGAGATTAAAGAAGCTGTTCTTGGTATTTCATTATCACGTGCACAGGGTGGTGATGTCTGGGGAGATAATAATATTTCAGCAGGGCAACCTCTGGATCTATTGCCGGGTAAATACCAGATCAAATATGAAGTTGCTCTGCCTCTGAATGCTGGTGATTATCTGATCCACTGTGGACTGGCCTCACTTGAGAATGGCCAGCGTGAAGAACTTGATCAACGTCGCCCAATGCAAAAGATCAAGTATTGGGCGCCGCGTGAGCAAGGGGGTGTGCTCTATGCACCGGTTAAAGTCTCTTTCGAAGAGGGGACGACAACATGATAGTTGCATTTCTCCCGGCATTTGCTTTTCGTGGACAAGCGGCACCCTTTCTATGGATATTTTACAAGTTGCTGACCACCTATGGCGATCAACTCCATTTCCTGATCGGTGATGAGTACCGTCACGATCTTGATAAATGGCGTGAGGAAGAGCGCTGGGAGCTACTGGGGGATTCGCAAAAAAGGCAGGGTTACCGCTTACCATCAGAGGCTGAGCTCGCTGAGATGAGTTTCACTTCTTTTAACAGTGATTTTTTGCAAAGAAAATTGTTGGAGAATAATGGCAATCCTAACCAGGCATTTCTTGATTACCTCACTCAGAGTGATACGGCCCTTAAAGCAGAATTTTATAACGCATTAGTGGGTTTGGATCACGTCGAGGTTGTTCTCAACTGGTGTAACTGTCCATCTTTATCAGAGGCTTGTGAAGCGCTGGCAGTGCCGGTGATGAATATGGAGTTGGGACCATTAAGGGGTCCGGAATATTTGTCAACAGCTTACCTGGATTTCAGGGGAGTGAATGGGAATACTGAAGCTGCGGATCGCTATGCGTCAGCCCAGGAAGAGTGTCAACTCAACCTGACAATTAAAGAATTGCGACAATATTTTGCCTTGTCTCCTCAGCCGGAGTTAACCAGTGAGTATAAGTTAGGTGTCGTTATGCAGGTTGAGAATGATTCGAACCTGATTGCTTTTGCTAATGACTTTAATAATCAAGCCTTACTTGATCATGCAAAATTAAATTATGCTGCTGATTTCATTGTGCGCAGCCATCCAGGAAGTGCTTTTCATCTTAATGAGGCACATAATACTGTTGATAACTCTGCCAGCAGCATAGATTTCATTGCCCGATGCGAAAGTATACTTACCATAAATTCCAGTGTCGGGCTTGAAGCTTTATTGCTCGATGTACCGGTTATTATAAAAGGTGATGCTTCATTTAGCTTTATTCTTGCCAGCGATGATAAGCAGGAACGCATCAACAGACTGGGCTTTTATCTTTTTGCTTACCTGGTACCGTATCCACTCATTTTCGATCTGGATTATGTAAGGTTTCGCTTAAGTAAACCCACTGAAAGTGAAATTATAAAGAAACATATCAAATTTTATGAATGTGCAGGTGACACCAATGAATGGTAGTGAAAAGGAAAACTCAATTGCGTCTGAAATTGAAAATGGCGTTAAAGACAAAAAAATCAAAGAGTTGACTTCAGGCATGGCTGCAGTTCATGATGAAAAAAACGCCTTGCAGGATGAAAATGCGGCGCTTAAAGAAATCATTGTAAACCTGAACCAGCAGCTTGAGGAAACAGCGCTTCGGAATCGTGCAGCGCTGTTAAAGCCTTATGATAACAGCGATAAAAAAATCGACGTTATTATTCCTGTTTATGCCGGTTTAGAGGAAACTCAGGAGTGTATTGAGTCAGCCTTAAGCTCAATGCCTGACTGGGCGCAACTGGTTGTCATAAACGATTGTTCGCCTGAACCTGAGCTGACAGCCTGGCTCAGGGAGCGTAGCAATAACAATGCGTTCATTCTTCTGGAGAATGAAACGAATCTTGGATTTGTCGCTACGGTCAACAGAGGAATGCAACTTCATCTGCGTAATGATGTTTTATTGCTTAACAGCGACGTGGAAGTTGCAAATGACTGGTTAGAAAGAATTCGTGAGGCAGCTTACAGTAAACCTCGGGTTGGTAGCATCACTCCATTCTCAAATAACGCCACTATCTGTAGCTTCCCTGACTTCTGCGAAGACAACGAACTTATGTTGGGGATGAATGTCAAAGAGCTTGACGATCACTTCTCGACTTATGGCACCCATGATAATCTGATAGAGATCCCTACTGGCATTGGTTTTTGCATGTACATTCGTCGGGATTGCTTAAATCAGGTCGGTTACTTTGATGTTGAAACCTTTGGGCGTGGCTACGGTGAAGAGAACGACTGGTGCCAGCGCGCAGATAAGCTGGGCTGGAAAAATTATCATCAGTTAAACGTCTTTGCCTACCATAAAGGTGGTGTAAGTTTCGCCGGTGAGCAAAGCCCTCGAAAAATACGTGCGATGGAATTACTGGCTGAGCTTCACCCGAATTATACTGCAGATGTTATGACATTTATAGCTGCCGATCCTGCAAAAAAAGCGCGTCAGCAAATTATGGCCAGGCTGATTTCGGTCAGTTCACTACCCAAAGTTTTGTTGGTCAGCCATAAAATGGGCGGTGGTGTTGTTTCTCACCTTAATGAATTGATCGCTTTTTATAAAAACAAAATTCACTTTTTATTGCTATCACCCGGTGAAAAAGAGGGGACATACTCTCTAGCTTTAACTGCTGAAGGAAACGCGGGTAAAGACCGGATCATTTTTGAGCTTGATAGTGGGATTGATAAACTTACAGATTTACTGAGTTTTGTTGGTGTTGGCTGCATTCACTACCACCATGTAATGGGTTTTGGTAAAGAAATTCTTTCTCTTCATGAAAGGCTTCATTGCAGCTATGATATTACTATTCATGATTATTTCCTGGTCAATGGAAATCCAACGCTGACCGATCGTAACGGACGTTTCTGTGGTGATGATTTAACCACAATGGATGCTTTATGTCTGCAGCACTATCCGGTGCCAATGTATATGCCTCTGGAAACCTGGCGTGAACGTGTTTCTGCATGGTTAGGAGGGGCTGATCGTGTTATTTTCCCTTCGATTGATACTCAGGCGCGTTATGCCCGGCTCTATCCAAGCGAAAAATACAATGCAATCAGTGCATGGCACATCGATCATCATGCAAAGCTAACTGACGTCTCAGTTACTCCACCAGAAAAAAGTAATACGTTAAAAGTCCTGATTATCGGAGCGATAAGCAAAGAGAAAGGAGCTGTATTATTAGAGGAAGTGGCTGTTTCATTAAACGGCCATCCTGTTGATTTCACGTTAATGGGTTATGCTTTTCGACCTTTGAATAGCAATATAAATGTTTTAGGTGGGTATTCTGACGCTGATATTAAAAATATTCTTGCGAAAGTAAATGCCGATGTTGTCTGGTATCCGGCTCAATGGCCAGAAACATACAGTTACACGCTTAGCATTGCCATTGAAAATGGTTTGCCTGTAATAGTACCAAATCTTGGAGCTTTTCCAGAACGTGTTGAAAATCGAGATTTCAGTAAAGTTATTCGCTGGGATATGTCAGTTTCGGCGCTGAAAGCATTTTTCATTCAACTGGCGAATGACCCACAGCGTTTGAATGATCATCAGAATGAATTAAACATTTTGAGTTCTGTTGGCATAGAAAGAGATAAAGAATTTTACCTGAATCATTACATCAAACCTGAATGGAATCGTGAGGGGAAATTGGGGGTCATAGATTATAAGACTCTTATTGCCCATACCGAAGTAATAAGGACAATCAGTGAACAACTGTCCAGGAAAGAGGTTTATCTCGCTAAACTCTGGAAGATTATCCAGCTACCTGGTGTGAAGGTTGTCACTCGCTTAATTCCCTATCGTTTGCAACGATATGTTAAGCGTAAATTATCTAATCGTGCCCTCCACGAAATTGTTAAGTAGATTTAAAGCCCTCGCATTATGAGGGCTTTTTTATTTCAAACTGTAAACAAGATGAAAAACGGCGGTATTTTTTGCTTAACTTTCATCCACTATGCCTGTATTGATTGCGATTACCTGTCAAGTATTAGTCTGGAAAACTAATGGCTATGATAGCTTTGAATGTTAAATTTCTGATGTACAATAGAATAGATAATCTCTAAGGTAGATAGACAGTTCAAGCAATAAAACGAAGGCAAGATAAGCCATTGTTTTTACATGACAGGAGTATGTAATGTCCAAGCAACAGATCGGCGTTGTAGGTATGGCTGTTATGGGCCGTAACCTGGCTCTCAACATTGAAAGTCGCGGCTATACCGTATCCATCTTTAACCGCTCTCGCGAAAAGACTGATGAAGTTATCGCTGAGAACGAAGGTAAAAAGCTGGCTCCATACTACAGTATCGAAGAGTTTGTTGACTCCCTTGAGAAGCCTCGTCGTATCCTGCTGATGGTTCAGGCAGGCGAAGCAACTGACAAAACTATCGCTTCCCTGACCCCACACCTTGATAAAGGCGATATCCTGATCGACGGCGGTAACACCTTCTACAAAGACACCATTCGCCGTAACCGCGAGCTGTCCGAGCAGGGCTTTAACTTCATTGGTACCGGCGTATCAGGTGGGGAAGAAGGGGCGCTGAAAGGCCCATCGATCATGCCTGGCGGTCAGAAAGAAGCTTATGAGCTGGTTGCCCCTATCCTGGATAAGATTGCTGCTCGCGCGGAAGGTGAAGCCTGCGTGGCCTATATCGGTCCGGACGGTGCGGGTCACTACGTTAAGATGGTTCATAATGGCATTGAGTATGGTGATATGCAGCTTATCGCAGAAGCCTACTCACTGCTGAAAAATGCCCTGAACCTGAGCAATGAAGATTTGGCTAAGACCTTCAGCCAGTGGAATGAAGGCGAGCTGAATAGCTATCTGATCGACATTACCAAAGATATCTTCACCAAAAAAGATGAAGACGGTAAGTACCTGGTTGATGTGATTCTGGATGAAGCCGCCAACAAAGGCACCGGTAAGTGGACCAGTCAGAGCTCACTGGATCTTGGTGAGCCGCTGTCGCTGATTACTGAGTCCGTGTTTGCCCGCTATCTCTCCTCGCTGAAAACTCAGCGCGTCGCTGCTTCAAAAGTACTGAGTGGTCCGACGGTTAAAGCCCTTACGGGTGATAAAGCTGAGTTTATCGAGAAAGTCCGTCGTGCACTTTATCTGGGTAAAATCGTTTCTTATGCACAGGGCTTCTCCCAGCTGAAAGCAGCGTCAACCGAGAATAACTGGGATCTTAACTACGGTGAGATTGCTAAAATCTTCCGCGCAGGCTGTATTATTCGCGCACAGTTCCTGCAGAAGATCACTGATGCTTATGCAGAGAATGCTGACATCGCCAACCTGCTGCTGGCACCTTACTTCAAAAATATCGCTGACGAGTACCAGCAGGCGCTGCGTGACGTTGTGGCCTATGCGGTTCAGAACGGTATCCCAACGCCAACCTTCTCTGCAGCTATCGCTTATTACGACAGTTACCGTTCAGCAGTACTGCCAGCTAACCTGATTCAGGCTCAGCGCGACTACTTTGGTGCACATACCTATAAACGCATCGATAAAGACGGTGTGTTCCATACTGAGTGGCTGGATTGATTTAATAAGTTGCTTAACACTCTCAAAACCACAGTTAACACTGTGGTTTTTTTTTATACTTTACATGTGCAAAACTGGAGAGATGTCACCCATTGAATGTTTGTTCCTCCTCGCTGCCTCTTGTCAATCCTGCGAATCATACAAGTATCCCACCCAAACGACCATTCAGCAGTAGCGCTCTCCCGACGGACTGATTATGTCCTGTAAGGAGATAGCTGTTCGCACCGTCCGACTCACTCATCATCTGACAGCACCCGCTATAAGTTATCGGTAGAAGTTTTGAGAGCCAAGCGGTATTACAGTCTGTAATATTAACCCAATGTTACTTTATGATTTTGTGCGTTTTAAATTACTACTAAATGTTACGTTTAGGTTCTGTTTAACTACGAATCCGCGTTCTTCTTATACTTGCCTCAACCTTTTACCTTATGAATTGACCGCATTATCAAATTCATATTTTAAAAATAAATATCCCGGAAGCATGAGTTAAATATAACCATCGGGATAATTGGCAAGGACATTGATATGTCGGATACAAGCATCTCTCTTAATACCGCTACGCTTACTCATCCGCTTTCCCGATGGGGGGCCGAGCGCGCCGAATCCGTTGTTGGCGAGCTGGAACAGGGCAAAGTGATTTATCTGCCACAGCTGGCATTCGCGCTGACCGGGCAGGAACTGGCATTATTGGATCCCGCCATTGTTGATCCTAAGCGTAAGAACATTAGCTATCAGCCTTTGAAGGATAAGCTTACCGGCGTTGCCGCCGCTGAGCAGGAACCGGCCGTGCGGGCGCTGCTTAAGCGCCATTACCAGTCCAGTTTGCAGCTGATCGCTGCTATTCTTCCCGAATATAAGCAGGTGCTGCATACGCCCACTAACAGCCTTCGCGTTCATCCGGTTAAGGCATGGTCGCAAAGTACCTCGTGGCGCAAAGACGACAGCCGTCTGCACGTCGATGCGTTTCCTTCCCGCCCCAATTATGGCGAGCGGATCCTGCGTATTTTTACCAACATTCATCCAGCCGGTGAAAGCCGTAACTGGCGGGTGGGCGAGACATTCCCGTCGCTGGCCGCACGCTTCTTACCACGTCTGAAATCCTACTCGCCGTTGAGCAGCTGGCTGCAAGACGCTGTTGGCATTACCAAAAGCCGTCGCAGCCACTACGATCATCTAATGCTACAAATGCATGACGCCATGAAGGCTGATACTGGTTACCAGAAGCAGGGGCCACAGGTGGCAATCGACTTCCCTACGGGCAGTAGCTGGATCTGCTTCTCAGACCAAACGCCGCATGCGGCGATGGGCGGCCAGTTTATGCTGGAGCAAACCTTTCTGCTGCCGGTTGATGCGATGCAGAACCCCCAGCATTCGCCGTTACGGGTGCTGGAAGGGTTGCTGGGTAAGCCGTTAATTTAATAATCAAGAAGGTGACCTGAGATGGGCTACAGGGCAAGGCCTGTAGCCGGTCAGCGGGAAGGGCAGGCGAGCGTTAGCAAAGCCCTCAGGGCACCAGCAAATCCCCCTCGCGGCAGGCTTCATCCCCTGCCAGACGGGTCACCAGCATACCGGCGGTGGCGAACCGTCCTCCGTTGCGTGCATACAGTCTGCCGCCAAATGCGGCGGTTAGCGGTGTAAGCGTGTCCGTTAACGGGTCGAGGATATCGGCGACCACCTCGCCCGGCATAATCCACTCACCCAGGCTGCAGCGATGAAGTATCACGCCGGAGTGGGGCGCCGTGATGTATTCGCAGCCTGCCAGCGGCACGGCGGGATGCGGCAGCGCCGGCAGGGCGGGTGCTACACCATAAATAAACCCACCCAGGGTCAGGGCGCTGATTATCGCATCGGCGTCTTTCTCTGCCTGAACATGACTGACATCTCTGACGCCCCGCAGCTCCAGCGTCACCGGCAGTAGCCCGTCGGGCAGTGGAAAGCGGTCGCCCAGGGTGCGCAGCAGATATTGCCAGGGTTCGCAGCAGGCTTCATCAAAAGGTTCGCCGCCCGATACCTCGGCGATCAGCTGCACTTCGCTGCCCATATAGCGCGCCAGCGGTTCGATGGCGGGCCAGGCCTGTGGCGTGGTGTAGAGATGCGGCAGGGCTTCCCAGTCGCAGTGCAGATCAATCATCAGGTCCGCCTTACAGGCCATCTGCATTAGCGTATGCCGCTGAGAGGCCAGCTCGGTGACCGGAGGGTGACTGTTGAAGTAGTCATCTATCGCCTGGCGGATTAGCAGGCGATTCTGTTCAGGATCCTGCGTTAGCCGCTGCGTCAGCTGGGCGGCAAGGGCGGGGCCGAGCGCCGGAAACTGGCGATTAAAATCCTGCCCCGAGGTGGTATCAAAGCGTCCCAGGTGTGTGCCATGCCAGTGCTGTCCGAGGGCTATCGGGTTAGCAACCGGCACCAGGGTTATCTGCGCCGCCAGCCGGTCATCGGATTCCAGCGCCAGTAGCTTCTGTTTTAAATACCAGGCCACCGCCACGCCCGGCAGCTCATCGCCGTGTAGCGCGGCCTGAATATAGACCTGGCGGGATGAGGGGTTGCCGAAATGGTAGCTGATGATTTCACGCTGGGTTCCCAGCGAGGCGCTGAGCAGAGGGTGGTGGCGCTGTTGCATGGGTAGATTCGCTTTCAGAGGAGTGAAGAGCCGCAGCCCGCAGGTGCGGCTCAGAGGCTGTTACTGTTTTACCGAGATATCAGTCGCAAAATAGCGCTTCTGGATTGTATCGAAGGTGCCGTTTTTGCGGATTTCTGCATAAGCATTGTCTATAGCGGTTTTCAATTCAGTATCGCCCTTACGCAGGCCGATGGCAGTGCCCGGACCGATAAGCGGATCCTTAACCACCGGGCCGGCCAGCGCAAAATCCTGACCCTGCGGACGCTTCAGGAAGCCAATTGCGGCCTGGGCGGCGTCGGTGAAGACCGCATCAAGACGGCCAGACACCAGATCGCTCTCTACCTGAGCCTGGTCGCCGTAGGGCACCACGTTGACGCCATACGGCTGCCATTTGGCACGGGCATAGCGTTCCTGAATCGTTCCCTGCTCCACGCCAACGGTTTTGCCCTTAAGTGACCCGGCGGTAGGGAGCAGACCGGAGCCTTTACGGGCAATCAGCTGGACGTGGGTATCGTACAGCGGGACGCTAAAATCGATCTGTTTCATGCGCTCTTCGGTGATGCCCATATCCGACAGAATGCCGTCAAACTTCCGCGCCTTCAGCGCCGGGATCATCCCGTCAAACTGATTCTCGACCCATACGCACTTAGCCTGCATCTGTTCGCAGAGGGCGTTGCCGAGATCGATATCAAAACCGACCAGCTTGCCCTGTGGCGTCTTCGACTCAAAGGGTGGGTAGCTCGGGTCAACCGCGAAGCGAACCTGTTCAATTTTACCCTGAGCGCCGAATGCACAACCGGTCATAACCATCAGGGCGGCCGCCTGGCGCAGACGGGTAGAAAGCGAGAATTTTGCCATAAGTCCTTTCTTATCAATAAGTTTACGCAAGTTAACAGATTAACCGCCTGTTGGCGGTACGTGAATCGCTATTTAATAATGTTTGCCCGTTCGCAGGACGTAACGCGCTGGTAGTCCTGCACGTTAAGCACCATGGATTTTTCCAGCAGTCCGGCATTAAAAGCGATCTCAGTGTTACGCTCGAAAAGCGCAGGATCGACCACCAGTTTCAGCTCCTCGTGGAAGCTGAACGGCGGGATAGCGCCGAAGACGCAGCCGGTCAGACGATCCACCTCTGGCGGGCTGGCCAGTGACGCGCGCAGACCGCCTACCGCTCTGGCGACCTTGCTTAAATCTGCCTGCTCATCGGCGGGAAGGACGGACAGCACGTACTGCTTTATGCCGTTCCCCTTGATATGACAAACCAGCGCCTTGGCGCCCTGACCGACGGTGGTGCCGCGGATGGCTGCCACCTCTTCACATTTTCCGGTGGGCTCATGCTCCATCAGTGTGTAGCTGGCCTGCTGACTGTCGAGCAGGGCGGTAAGTTTCTCGAAGGTGCTCATCGCTCTCCCCAGTGTGGAAGGCCGGTTGCCCGGCCTTATCGGTGAAATCTGGCTTATTTATGACGCTGGCGCAGGTTGTTGATGACCGTGCTGAGATCCAAATCCTGATCCTGGAGCAGCACCAGCAGATGATAAATCAGGTCGGAGGCTTCATTGGTCAGTTCATGACGGTCATTGACGGTAGCCGCCAGCGCCGTTTCCACACCTTCTTCGCCTACCTTCTGCGCGATACGCTTGGTGCCGCTGGCATACAGGCTGGCGGTATAGGAGCTTTTGGGATCCGCGTGCTTGCGCTCTGCCAGCAGCTGTTCAAGCTGATACAGAAAGCTCCAGTCTGATGCCGCGGGGGAGAAGCAGCTGGATGTGCCAAGATGGCAGGTTGGGCCAACAGGATTAACCAGCAGCAGCAGCGTGTCGTTATCGCAGTCCGGCGTGATACTGACCACGTTGAGGACATTTCCTGAGGTTTCCCCCTTGGTCCACAGCCGCTGTTTAGTGCGCGACCAGAAGGTCACCTGCCCGCTTTCAAGCGTTTTACTGAGCGCCTCCTGGTTCATATAACCGTGCATCAGCACTTCACCCGAAACGGCATGCTGCACGATGGCCGGCATCATGCCGTCGGTTTTGACCCAGTCCAGCTGGTCTGTCTGTTGTTGAGTTAACACGCGCGAATCTCCACACCTTTTTCAATCAGAAACTTTTTCAGCTCAGCGATATTGATAATTTGCTTATGGAATACCGAAGCCGCCAGCGCGCCGTCCACATCGGCATCGCGGAAGGCCTGGTGGAAATGTTCCATAGTGCCCGCCCCGCCAGAGGCGATCAGCGGCACGTTGCAAACCTCACGCACCTTTTTCAGCTGCACCAGATCGTAGCCATTACGCACGCCGTCCTGATTCATCATATTTAAGACAATCTCACCCGCGCCGCGCTTTTGTACTTCCTGTACCCAGTCCAGCGTCTGCCAGGTCGTGACCTGCGTACGGCGTTCGTCACCGGTATACTGGTTGACCTGATACTGCCCGCTCTTTGCGTCGAACCAGGTGTCAATACCCACCACAATGCACTGCACGCCGAAGCGATCTGCCAGGCGGGTAATCAGCTCCGGATCGGCCAGCGCCGGGGAGTTGATGGAAATCTTGTCTGCGCCGAAGGAGAGGATCTGCGCCGCGTCTTCAATCGTCTTAATGCCGCCCGCCACGCAAAACGGGATATCAATGACTTCCGCTACGCGAGAGACCCAGCTTTTATCCACCACGCGGCCATCGGACGACGCGGTAATATCATAGAAGACCAGCTCATCGGCCCCTTCCGCCGCGTAGCGCTGCGCCAGCGGCACGATATCGCCAATAATTTCATGATTGCGAAACTGCACGCCCTTGACGACCTGGCCGTCTCGCACGTCCAGGCAGGGGATTATCCGTTTTGCCAGCATGAAATGGCCTCCGTTACGGTGAATTTATTCTCAAGCAGGGCGCGGCCAACAATGACGCCCTGTGCTCCGCTGCCGCGCAGGGCAGCAATATCGTTAAGTGAACCAATACCGCCGGAAGACTGGAAGGCAACCGACGGATAGCGAGCGGAGACTTCACGATAGAGCGCCACGTTCGATCCGCTGAGCGTACCGTCGCGGGAGATATCGGTGCACAGTACGTGCTTCAGGCCTACCGCCTCAAACTGCCCAATCACCTCTTCAAGCGTGACGCCAGCCGCTTCCTGCCAGCCGCTGATCGCCACCTCTTTACGGTTATCGGCATCGATGCGCACGTCCAGCGCCAGCACAATGGCTTCAGCGCCGTATTCTTTGAACCAGCTCTGCACCGCTTCCGGCTCTTTTATCGCCGTTGAGCCGACCACAACGCGTGTGGCACCCGCTTCCAGCAGCGCGTCAACGTCGCGACGGCTGCGGATACCGCCGCCCACCTGAACCGGTACGCTGACGCCCGCCAGCAGTTTTTTTAGCAGCGGGATCTGCCGTGCGGCGGGATCCTTTGCGCCGGTCAGATCCACCAGGTGCAGCACGCTTGCCCCTTCGGCCTTGTATGCCTGCAGGCGCGGCAGGGGATCGCGGCCGTAGTCGCGCTGTTGGCCGTAGTCGCCCTGATGCAGACGCACGACCTTGCCCTCAATCAAATCTAATGCGGGAATAATCATGCCGGTTACATCTCCAGAAAGTTTTTCAGCAGCTGAGCCCCGGCAGCCCCGGAGCGCTCCGGGTGGAACTGCACGCCGAAGAAGTTATCTTTCTGCACGGCGGCGGTGAAGGCTTCGCCGTAGCTACACTGTGCGATAGTCCAGGCATTCACCGGCATGGCATAGCTGTGCACAAAGTAGAAATAGGCGCCCTCAGGAATGTCGCGGAAAAGATGGTTACCGGCCTGGGCGGTGATCTGGTTCCAGCCCATATGCGGCAGCGGCAGGCCGTGATCGGTCATGCGGTTAACCGGCTGGTCGATAATGCCAAGCGTCGTGATGCCGCCGGTTTCATCGCTCTGTGAACCCAGCAGCTGCATGCCAAGGCAGATGCCCAGCACGGGCTGGGTGCAGGCCTTAATCAGGTCGATCAGCTCACGCTCGCGCAGTTGATCCATGGCCGCGCGGGCGGTGCCGACCCCGGGCAGCAGCAGCTTGTCCGCCTGGAGGACGATATCAGCCTCGCGGCTGACCTGCGGCTCATAGCCCAGCCGCTCCAGCGCCCATTTTACCGAGGAGAGATTGGCGCAGCCGGTATCCAAAATGACTACGTTCATTACAGCACTCCTTTTGAGCTGGGAAGCGTGTTGCCTTCAACGCGGATCGCCTGACGCAGCGTACGCCCAAAGGCCTTAAACAGACTCTCAACGCGGTGATGGTCGTTCTTACCTTTGGTACGCAGATGCAGGGTGCTGGCCATGGAGTAGGAGAGCGAACGGAAAAAGTGCTCCACCATCTCGGTGCTCAAATCGCCCACGCGCTGATAGTTGAATTCGGCCTTGTATTCCAGATGCGGACGCCCGGAGATGTCCAGCGCGCAGCGGGCCAGGCATTCGTCCATCGGCAGCACAAAGCCAAAGCGGCCAATGCCGCGCTTGTCGCCCAGCGCTTTTAACAGCGCCTCACCCAGCGCCAGCCCGGTATCCTCAACCGTGTGGTGATCGTCAATATAGAGATCGCCTTTCACCTCCACGTTCATGCGGAAGCCGCCGTGGGTCGCAATCTGATCCAGCATGTGGTCGAAGAAGCCCACGCCGGTGTTGAAGCGGCTGTTGCCCTCACGGTCCAGCCAGACTTCCACCTTAATCTGCGTCTCTTTGGTATTTCGCTCCACGCAGGCATGGCGATCGCGCTGGGTTAACTGCTGGGCGATAGCGGGCCAGGTGAGGCCGCTGGCGGAGTAGAGCAGGCCGCCGATGGACATATTGCTGGCCAGCTCCATATCGGTGGCACGATCGCCGATGACATAGCTGTTGGCGGCGTCGAGCCGACCCGATTCCAGCCAGGGGGCGACCAGACGGGTTTTCGGTTTGCGGCAGTCGCAGCCTTCATCAGGCATGTGTGGACAGATCAGGACTTCTTCAAACGCCACGCCCTGCGATCGCAGTACCTGCATCATCAGATTATGCGGGCCGTCAAAATCCGCCTGCGGGAAGCTCTCGCTGCCCAGGCCGTCCTGGTTGGTGATCATCACCAGCGAAAAGCCCGCGCTCTGTAGCGCCAGCAGGGCGGGGATGACGCCCGGCTCAAAGGCCAGCTTGTCCATGCGGTCCACCTGAAAATCTTCCGGTGGCTCAGAAATAATGGTGCCGTCACGATCGATAAAAAGGACTTTCTGACTCATGCTTGCTCCCTGGAAGCGGCGGTACCCGGTAAATTTCTTAGCGCGGCGATCACGCGGTTGCACTCCTCACGGGTGCCGATAGTAATGCGCAGGCAGCCGGAAAGGCCGGGCTGCCGGGACTGGTCACGCAGGATAATGCCCTGTTCCCACAGGGTTTTAAATGCCTGGCTGCTGGCAGTAAAGCGGACCAGTACGTAGTTGGTATTACTGGTAAAGACCTCTTCCACACAGTCACAGCGGCGCAGCTGGCCGATCAGCTCCTCGCGGGTGGCGACCAGTTCGCTTACGTGCTGTTTCATCAGCGCCACGCCCTGTTCGCTCAGCGCCTGGGCCGCGATGTCGGCTACCGGGGTTGAGAGCGGATAGGGGGCAATCACCTTCATCAGTAGGGTAATCACTTCCGCATTCGCCAGGGTAAAGCCGCAGCGCAGCCCGGCCAGCGCGAACGCTTTTGACAGCGTACGCAGTACCACCAGGTGCGGGTAGTCTTTCAGCCAGCCCGCGACGGAGGCCGACGGACAGAATTCAATATAGGCTTCATCAGCGACGACCAGCGCTTTGCCCCGCGTCATCTCCAGCAGCTGGCGCAGATCGTCCGGGTTGACCAGGTTGCCGGTAGGGTTATTCGGGCTGCAAACGTAGATCACCTTCACGCCGTCCAGCCGTTCCGCAATGGCGGGCAGGTTTAGCTGCCAGTCCTCGCGGGCTTCTACCGTACGGACTTCCACGCCAATGGTTTCCGCGCTGACGGCATACATCCCATAGGTGGGTGGGCAGAAGAGTACCGCATCCTGACCCGGCTCGCAGAAGGCCCGGATCACCAGCTCAATGCCCTCATCGGCGCCACGGCAGACCAGCACCTGATCCGTGGCCAGGCCGGCATAGCGGGCGTAACGTTCAATAACCTGCTTTGGCTGACACTCTGGGTAGCGGTTCAGCGTGTTCTGGCTGAGCTCAAAAGGCACCGCCAGCGGGTACTCATTGGCATTTAGCCAGACGTCGCCGTTGCCGCCAAGGCGTCGCGCGGAAAGATAAGGCGTCAGCGCACGCACGTTCGCTCGGGCAAGTTCTTCTATAGAGGTGCTCACTGTTTCTCCTTTAGCGCGGCAACGCGCAGCGTAACGGCATTTTTATGGGCGGTCAGCTGTTCTGCCGCAGCCAGAATCTCAATGGTCGGCGCCAGGTTTAAAAAACCCTGAGGCGTCAGCTCCTGCACCGTCATGCGCTTCTGAAAATCTGCCAGGCCCAGGCTGGAGCAGGTGGCGGTATAGCCATAGGTTGGCAGCACATGGTTAGTGCCGGACGCATAGTCCCCGGCTGACTCCGGCGACCAGTCGCCGAGGAACACCGATCCGGCGCTGGTGATGCTATCTACCAGTTCACGCGCCTGGCGCGTCTGAATAATCAGGTGCTCCGGCCCATAGCGATTGCTGATCTCCACGCACTGCGCCAGGTCAGCGGCGACAATCAGGCGGCTGCTCTCCAGCGCCTTACGGGCCGTCTCTGCACGGGGCAGAGCAGCGAGCTGATTTTCGACCGCCTGCGCCACCGCTGTTGCCATCTGCCGTGAGGGCGTCAGCAGGATCACCTGCGAATCCGCCCCGTGCTCAGCCTGCGAAAGCAGGTCGGAGGCGACAAAATCCGGCGTCGCCTGCTCGTCGGCAATCACCAACACCTCTGACGGTCCGGCAGGCATATCAATCGTCGCCCCGTCCAGCCGCTGGCTGACCTGCCGTTTGGCTTCAGTCACATAAGCATTGCCCGGCCCGAAGATTTTGTCCACCCGGGGCACGGAGGCGGTGCCAAATGCCATGGCGGCGATAGCCTGCGCGCCACCGACCTGAAACACCTCCTGCACGCCGCAGAGCTTAGCGGCATAGAGGATTTCATCGGCAATCGGCGGCGGTGAACAGAGCACCACGCGCCCACATCCCGCAATCCGCGCCGGCGTGGCCAGCATCAGCACGGTAGAGAACAGCGGCGCCGACCCGCCGGGAATATAGAGGCCGACTGAGGCCAGCGGGCGGGTGACCTGCTGGCAGCGCACGCCCGGTTGGGTTTCGATATCTATCTTTGGCAGGATCTGCGCCTGGTGGAAGGTATCGATATTGCTTACGGCAACGGCCATCGCCTGTTTGAGCGCATCGCTGAGTCGATCGGCTGCGGCATCCATCTCCGCCCCGGAGACGCGCAGTGCATCTGGCTGGGTTTTATCGAAGGCCGCGCTGTAAAAACGCAGCGCTTCGTCCCCTTGAGCTTTTACCCGGTCGAGGATCTCGCGCACGGTATGAGTAATATTTTCTGCGGCAAAGAGTGCCGGGCGCGCCAGCAGCGTCTGCTGCTCATCCGCGCTACAGGCCTGCCAGTCAATGGGCGTCGCGAAATTAGCCATGGTTACTCCATCATCTTCTCAATAGGGAGCACGAGGATAGAACTGGCACCCAGCGCTTTTAGTTTTTCCATGGTTTCCCAGAACAGGGTTTCGCTGCTGACCATGTGCATGGCCACGCGGCTCTTATCGCCCGCCAGCGGCAGCACGGTAGGGCGCTCTGCGCCCGGCAGCAGGGAAATAATGTCATCCAGGCGCTCGCTCGGCGCATGCAGCATGATGTATTTAGATTCACGCGCCTGAATCACCCCCTGAATACGGGTCATCAGCTTGTCGATTAGCGCCTGCTTCGCGGCGGGCATCTCGCCATCGCGCTGGATCAGGCAGGCTTTGGAACGGTAAATCACCTCGACCTCACGCAGGCCGTTGGCCTCCAGCGTCGCGCCGGTAGAGACCAGGTCGCAGATCGCATCGGCCAGTCCGGCGCGCGGGGCCACTTCTACTGAGCCATTCAGCAGGCAGGATTTGAAGGCCACGTTCTGTTTATCGAGGTATTTTTTCAGCAGGTGCGGATAGGAGGTGGCGATTCGGGAGTTTTGTAAACACTGCGGGCCACTGTACTCATCGTCAACCGGCATCGCCAGCGACAGGCGGCAGCCACCGAAATCAAGGCGACGCAGGGTAAAATAGCGGGGATCTTCACCCTGCGCACGGCGGGTCAGCAGCTCCTCTTCCAGCACGTTTTCACCGATGATCCCCAGGTCAACCACGCCGTCCATCACCAGGCCGGGAATATCGTCATCACGTACGCGCAGGATATCTATGGGCATGTTCTCGGCGAAGGCGATCAGCCGCTGCTGCTGAAGGTTAATTTTAATGCCGCAGCGGGAAAGCAGTTCGCGTGAATCATCGCTTAAACGGCCTGATTTCTGCATAGCTATGCGTAAACGGGTGTTATCTAACATCGGTAATTATCCTCATATCCTGTCTGCTGCTACCTGCGGTTATCGCCAGTTCATCTCTTCTTACCCGGATGACGCCCATAAAAAAAGCCCCCGGGAGAGGATCTTCCGGGGGCTTCTCTTGCGTTCTGCACCACTGGAAGATCCTAAACGTCTTCCAGCACACATCGCCTGAAAGACTAGTCAGGGTGATGGTGATGATGGTGAGTAAACTGAACGCGTGTCATAAATTATCCTGGATGAATGTATATTCATTTCGTGTCCATTAACCTAACCAGGATAAACGCCTCGCGCAACCCTTTTTTGTCAACGGCGAAAAGATTTGCTCACCAACTGAATATTGTCAGCGGGCGCGGGCTGGCGTAATTTTAAGGAATGATATGGATGACTTCTGGAGTCACAGGATGAAGAGAGTAGCGATAGTAGGTTTAGGCTGGTTAGGTATGCCGCTGGGATTGGCATTAACCGCGCGCGGCTGGCAGGTCACCGGCAGTAAAACAACGCAGGACGGCGTTGATGCGGCCCGGATGTGCGGCATCGACAGCTACCTGTTGCAGCTGACGCCCGATCTGCTGTGTGATGCTGACGATCTCGATGCGTTAATGAAGGTTGATGCGCTGGTGATTACGCTGCCCGCCAGCCGCACCGCCGCAGGGGGAGAGGGCTATCTGCTCGCGGTGCAGCAGATCGTTGATACCGCGCTGGCCTATGCTGTTCCCAGGATTATCTTCACCAGCTCAACGTCGGTTTACGGCGGCAGCGCCGGCGTGAAGAAGGAGAGCAGCCCGCTTATGCCAGTGACGGATGCGGGCAAAACGCTGAGGGAGCTGGAAGACTGGCTGCATCAGCTGCCCGGCACCTCGGTTGATATTCTGCGGCTTTCCGGGCTGGTGGGACCAGACCGCCATCCGGGCCGCTTTCTGGCGGGTAAAACCAATCTGGCCGACGGGCAGCACGGCGTTAATCTGGTGCATCTGGATGACGTTATCGAAGCCATTACCCTGCTGCTGCAGACGCCGAAGGGCGGGCACATCTACAACCTGAGTGCGCCCGCGCATCCTGCCCGGCAGGATTTCTATCCCGCTGTTGCCCGGCAACTGGGACTGGAAGCGCCTGTTTTTCGGGCTGAAGAAGGGACTGGACAAGGTAAGACTATTGATGGCAGTAAGATCTGCAGCGAGCTGGGGTTTGAGTATCAGTATCCTGACCCGGCGAAGATGCCGTTGAAATGAGTAACGTATGCTAATGGCAAAATGTTATTTTAAGGCCTGAAATTCTGGTCAGTTGTTCTTTTGCTAACCATTGATTATGCTATGGGTTTTGCCAGGTTTTATCATAAAATGTTCTTGAATTGATAAAATTAGCCATTGTTAAAATCTGTATGGTATTTATGATAAAAAGAAAAAAATCAATAGGTTGAATGGGTTGCATGCTTAAGGGTATCTTAGCAATAACTCTGTTCTCTTTATTTACGTTTTCTTTTCAAAGTTCAGGCAGTATGATTGAGTAATTAGTAAGAATTTTCTGAACAGATCCTGTTGTAATTTTACTTCTTTTAAGTTGCAGGTTTTGCGGTGATGGCTAAAAGTACACATTCCAAGATTGTAATTGCAGGCGGTGGATTTTTTGGCTTGTATGTTGCAGAACAACTGGCCCTGAAAGGTTGCCACGTTACATTATATGAAAAAGCGGATGAGTTGATGTCCAGGGCTTCGTATGTCAATCAGGCCCGGGTTCATAATGGATATCATTACCCCCGAAGCATTCTCACAGCATTAAGGTCCAGGCTATCTTTCCCTCAATTCGTCACTGAGTTTAAAGATTGTATTGATAGCGATTTTCAGAAATATTATCTAATTTCCAGCCACCTTGGAAAGGTAAGTGCTGACCAGTTTAAACGGTTTTGTAGCCGCATTGGTGCCGACTGTGAGGAAGCACCAGCAAAAGTTCAACGGCTTCTCAACCCTGCTATGATCGATGCTGCTTTTACCACCACTGAGTATGCTTTTGATTCGCATAAGTTGCGTGAAATAATGTTAGATCGATTACAGGCTGCCGGGGTTAATGTAGTTAAAGGGGCGGTCGTCGAGAGGGTGGCACCCCTTGAGAAAGGTCTGGCAGTGCAAGTTACTAAGGGAGGTGTACAAGATGAGATTTACGCCGACCATGTTTTCAACTGTACCTACTCCCGCATTAACTATTTACTTAACGCTTCCGGTGTTGAACTGATCCCTCTGAAGCATGAGATGACAGAGATGTGCCTGGTCGATGTACCTGATGATTTAAAAAAAATGGGTTTTACCGTGATGTGCGGTCCTTTCTTCTCTGTTATGCCTTTCCCTTCAACCCCCTGGCATTCCTTCAGCCATGTTCGGTATACCCCCCATTATCAATGGGCTGATGGTAAAAATGAGTCCTACAGAGACACTCATGAGAAATATGACTCAGCTCAGAAAATGAGCGCATGGCGCTACATGATTGCTGACGCACAGCGATATATTCCTTCTTTAAGTGAATGTCAGTACAAAGAATCAATATGGGAAGTGAAAACGATATTGCCCCGCAGTGACTCAGATGATTCAAGGCCAATCTTGTTTAAAGCAAATCATGGGTTGCAAGGTCTGCACTGCATCATGGGTGGGAAAATAGACAATATTTACGATGCTCTTCAAGAAATAGAGCGGGTCATTAGATTGAGTTAATACAATGAAAAGTGAATCTTTTGTTTCAGTGGTCATTGTCGTGCAGACTCGTTTACAGGATATACATTCAACACTGCTTGATGTACATCATATTCTGGACGAGAATTATACTGACTATGAAGTGGTTATTATTGCTCCAGGCATTAATTCTACGAATGCACAAGATGAAGATCTTATCCTGAAAAACATACCAAGTGTACGGTTAATCCATCTTTCCACTGAAGTCTACATCGATGTTGCCCTGGCCGCCGGGCTGGAAAATGCGATAGGTGACTTTGTTGTACTCTGGAATCCTTATGCCGATCCTGTAAATGTCATTCCTGAAGTCGTGAGTCAATGCCGGGCTGGGAAGGATGTCGTTGTTGGGGTAACTACCCGACCAAAATCTTTCTCCTATCGAATAATCCGTCGTCTGGTCAATATGACATTGCGGGCTATAGAGTATGACTTACCAACAAATTCCACCGGATTACGTGGTCTGAGTCGCAGAGCGGTAAATGCAGTGACTCGCGTAGGGCGTTTCCATCATCAATTTTATTTGCGTATCCAGAAAACAGGTTATCCTGCAGGAGCTTTTCCTTACACGCCCTTTAATGAAGCTGAGGGGATGGGGATGTTGAAATCAGTCAGGCGTTTACTGCGTTTGATGGTGTTCAACTCTTCCCGACCGCTACGTTGGATGTCGGGCATTGGGTTCTGTGGCAGCCTTGCAGCATTTATTTTCGCCAGCTATAGCGTATTAATCCATTTATTGAATGGTCATGTTGTAGAGGGGTGGACAACACTGGTGCTCTTTATGTCACTGCTTTTCACCCTACAGTTCATCATGATGGCTTTTTTCGGGGAGTATTTAGGACGACTTCTGGATGAAAGTAGCGATCAATCCGAGTACGCTGTTGTTTATGAAAGAAATAGCGACGTTATGCTGAATGCAGATCGGGTGAATGTGTTGAGTGATTCGATTTCTCCAGAAACTAATCTGGTGCAAACTGGCCGCGATAACTGAATTTGAGGTGAAAGATGGATGCTCTAATTGGATTTTCTGGTTTTGTTGGTTCGACGTTATTAAAACAGCGTGGTTTTCAGTCACTGTATCGCTCAACAAATATTGAAGATATCTGTGGTGAAACTTTTGACATTGTTGTCTGCGCTGGCGCACCTGCTCAGAAGTGGTTAGCTAATAAAGAACCTGTAGACGATCTGAACAAAATAAACTCTTTAATCGAAAAGCTTAAAACAGTTAAGTGCAAAAAATTTATCTTGATCAGCACGGTGGATGTTTTTAAGATCCCGGTAAACGTTGATGAAAACAGCCTGGTGGATGAACACGAATTGCACCCATATGGCTTGCACCGCCGTTACCTTGAAAAATTTGTCAGTGAAAATTTTGACGACTCTCTTATCGTGCGCTTACCGGGTTTAGTGGGACCAGGATTGCGGAAAAATATTATTTTTGATTTTCATAACGATAACAATCTTAAACAAATCGAGAGTCGTGGTGTTTTTCAGTTTTATCCAATGATTAATCTTTGGTATGACATCGAAATAGCAATTAAAAATCAGTTGAAACTGGTCCATCTTACGGCAGAGCCGGTATCTGTCGCCGAGATTGCTAAGGATGGTTTCGGATTCAATTTTGAAAATGAAGTCGTTGATAGTCCTGGCTATTATGCAATGAAAAGCCTCTATGCCAGCCTTTTCGCTGAAACGGCAAAAGATTATCAGTACAGCAAGCGAGAAACTGTAATGGCTGTTCGTGCTTATGCCCAGTCAGAAACTAAAGATAAGCGGTCATAAGATATGAAAATATCCATTTCTAATATAGCCTGGGATATCGAAGAAGACACCCAGGTAGCTGCATTGCTTAAGAAGTATCATGTAGATGCTATCGATATTGCACCGGGAAAATACTTTCCTGATGTTCTGACGGCTACTGATGAGCAAATTGATGCTGTCAGGAGATGGTGGAATGAGAAGAGGATTTCTATCACAGGAATGCAGTCTTTGCTTTTTGGCACTAAGGGATTGAATATTTTTGATAATGAAGAAATTCAGGGGCGTATGCTAAAGCATCTGGACGCAGTTTGCCGGATCGCCTCAGGAGTTGGCGCAACGAAATTGGTCTTTGGCTCCCCTAAAAACAGAGACAAAAAGCAACTGAAAGATGATGAAGTTAAAACGATCGCTATCGATTTCTTTCGACGTCTGGGTGATATAGCAGATCAGCATTCCGTTGTAATTTGTCTTGAACCCAATCCAACTTGCTATGGTGCAAACTTCATGACCACCTCTGTGGAAACTGCTGAAGTTGTTGCAGCTGTAAATCACCCTGCGATCAAGATGCAATTAGATACAGGCGCAATGACTATTAATAATGAAGATGCCTCAGAACTTCTCAACAAATACAGTATGTTAATCGGTCATGTTCATATCAGTGAGCCTGGACTAGTTCCTCCCGGGAAAGAAGGGGGAGATCATGCAAAATTTAGTCGGACAATTAATAAATATTTACATGAGCATTATGTCACCATAGAAATGGTAGCAACTAAAGAACAACCACATACCGAATCAGTTGAAAAAGCGCTGGCTTTCGTTGTCGCTCAATACGGAGAAGTAAGATGAAGTGGTTGATCCTGTTACTAGGTATAGCCTCCAATGGTTCAGCCAGCGTATTGATTAAGATGGCTATGATTCCGCCAAGGAAATTCCCCTCGCTGAGCGATCCCATGTCTGCGCTACATAATTGGCCTTTTTGGCTTGGATTAGGGTTATATGGCATGGCATTCGTACTCTATGCAGCATCACTGGCCTTTTTACCTCTTAATGTGGCTCACCCGATTTTAACGTCTGGTGCAGTAGCTTGCGTAGCACTGCTTTCTTTTCTGATATTTCGGGAACCTTTTTACTGGACAACAGCAGCCGGAATATTTTTAGTGATCGCAGGTGTTGTTCTGATTACCGTTAAAGTGAAATAAGGGATATAAAAAATGACAAATAAAAACGTCCTACCTGACTGGCAAGTTCCAACTTATAATATCCAGTTATGGGAAGGAAAAAAGAATCCCTGGTGTGTGGTTATTCCTGTTATTAACGAAGGAGATCGCATTACCAATTTGCTTAGCCGAATGGCTGCACTGAATGTAGCTTCTTATGCCGATATCATTATTATTGATGGTGGCAGTAAGGATGGATCCCTGGCATTAGAAAAGTTGAAATCTAATGGTGTAAGCGGTTTACTTTTAAAAACAGGCACAGGAAAACTCAGTGCACAGTTGCGTTGCGCTTATGCGTTTGCCCTTGAACACGGATATAATGGCATTGTTACCATTGATGGCAATGACAAAGATGATCCTGAAGCCATACCACGTTTTATTTCTGCTATGGAAGAGGGCGTGGATTTTGTACAGGCATCCCGTTTTATTAGCGGTGGAGTAGCAGAGAATACGCCTAAATCCCGACATTTCGCTATTCGTTTAATTCATGCTCCATTACTGAGTCTTTCATCTGGTTTTAAATGGACTGATACCACGCAGGGGTTTCGTGCATATAGCAGCAAAATGCTTCTTGATCCTGAGATTGCACCGTTCAGAAATATATTTATGAGTTATGAGCTTTTGGCCTATCTGTCTTATCGCGCACCTAAGTTAGGGTATAAATGTCTCGAGTTAGCTACGGTACGTAAATATCCTAAAGGTGAAGTTCCGACTAAAATTAGCAGCTTCCGTGGCAATTATGCGGTATTAAAAACCTTATTTGATGCATGCTTAGGTAAGTTCAACCCGAAAGGAATTGAATAATGTTGAAGGCAGCCTTTAAATTTGATTTCATTAAAAATGATTTGAAGCTATTTGCCATTCTTTTTAGCGTTTTGTTCGCATATTTACATGCATTCCCATTGAATGGTAACTCCATTCAAGGCGTAGAGCAGTGGATTAACATGACGAACCAGATGTTTTATGGTAATGAGGATTTTCTTTTCAGTTATGGACCTCTCTATTGGTTAACGGGTGGCACTGTTACTCAGTATACTGAATTTGCTTACTGGGTATCCTTAACTTTCATGAGTCTGGCCGCAACTGTATTTTGGTATTATCTGATTAAATTATCAGATTACTTTTCTGCCTGGCTTCCATTTGTAGTCATCTTTTTTCTATACCTCAATAAAATAGTTATACCCCCAATTTTTTTGCTTTTTCCTTTTCTGATGGTTGCATATTTTGAATGCATCTCAAAAAAAACATTTAACCACAGAACTGCAGTCATGCTTGGGGTGCTTGTGGGAATGTTATTTTATGTCAGGTTCCTCTATGGAATGATTGGTGCGGCTACTTTTGGTAGTTATCTCGTATCTAAAGCTATCTACCACCGGAATATAAAATCAACGCTGCTATTTTCTTTTTCTTTACTCATTTCATATTTAATTTTTGGGTTAATTATATTCCATAATGTCATAAGTATTAAAGAGTACGCTATCATAAATTCACAGCTTAACTTTGGTAATGCTGTGGATATGACCTATGATAATGTGCTGGGTCGTGATATTTGGTTTTCTTTCTTTATAATATTTGTAGTAATAAATGCTTTTTTAATATTTAATTATCCATCGTTATTATTAACTTTCAATGGATTGATGATTATTTTTATCAAGTTGGGATTTGGCAGGGCTGATCACTATCTTAATTATTTCATTATACCTGTTTCAGTTTTGGCAATGATAGCCTGCTTCAACCATAAAAAATTATGGCGTGTCGCTTTTGTCGGCGCGGTATGTTGCTTAGTTTATATTTCAAGTGCTAAGGTTGTCACTGGTTATTCAATTCCTGCACCGCTCTATACTCATGAAGATTTCGATGTTAAGCCAATGGACAGAGTGGCGAAAAAATATTATAAATATCTGCTGCCAGCAGATGTTATGAAGATTATCGGTTCACAAAGCATTGATGCATATCCTTATAATAATGAGTTTTTGTTTGCTAATAAATTAAATTACCAGCACAGGCCATTGTTTCAAAACTATATGACGCTGACTCCTGTTCTGGATAATTTAAATAAAACATTTTTTGAGCGTAAGGATAAACCGCAGTTTGTATTGTGGCATGCCGGACAGAACTGTTTTGACGAAACCTGCAACAGTTTCGATGCTTTTGATGGGAAATATACCCTTAATGAAGACCCATTAACATCGACGGCTATTATGCTTAATTATCATGTAATCAAAAACTTTATTGATAATAATCATAAGCCTGTAATGTTGTTGGAGCGAAATAATGAATCCCATGTATATGAATTACCTCGTGAAACTTCCCATCAGGCTACCTTTGATAAGTGGATCGATGTTCCAGATAACGAGAATGGAATCGTTAAAATTATTCCCGCCTTTAAATTAAGTACGTATGCCAGAGTTAAAAATCTTATCTACCGCGGAGACGTACTCTATGTGCACTATCTTATGAGTAACGGAGAGGAAAAGAAGTATCGATTGAATGTTTTGAATTCTTCTGATGGAGTTGTTGCATCACCTCTTTTAAGCAGCTTCCCTTTCCAGGGTGAGAAAGTTAAAAAGATAAAGTTTACTTCTTTGTCTTCAAATTATTTTGATAAAAACTTTAATTTTGCATGGAGTAACATTCCTTTAGAAAGTGTGGTGATTAATAAATCATCAGTAGGAGAAATATCCTCTGCTGTAGAACATGATGGAATGCCATTAGAAAATCAGTGTGAGGGATTCATAGAAAGTGCAGATTTTTCGCAGGATGAAAAGCAACGTGAAGTTTCAATGCATGGTTGGCTGGCTTTGAAACTTTCCGGCTTGTCTACTCCAGATGAGATATTCATTCGTGGTACTGATGCTGCAGGTAAAGAATACTTTGCCAGGGCGAGAACAGTGGTAAGGAGCGATGTTGCTGAGCATTTTGGTAATGATCAATTGCGACGTTCCGGATTTGAAACACATTTTTTGTTGCCGAAAACAACTGGCGAAAAAGTGGTAAGCCTGGTCGCGCTGAAAGATAAGAAACTTTATCTTTGTAACAATATCAATTATCACTACCAATAATTCACACAGCCCTGGCCTCAGGGCTGTTACTTCAAACTTCCAACCGACTTCCACGCAGCGATTGTTCGGTAAAAGTGACAGCGCTTTATCCGCTGAAAGCGGCTCACTGGTGACAATCTGTGAGCCACAAGGAATACTAATATGAGTCAGTCTGGGTGCAAGATAGACGTTCCTGGCGAAAATGACGGGTTTTGCCGCGACATCGCCCTTTACTGTGCCTACCTGATGCGGATAGACGTAGGTCACAGAGGTTACTTCTGATTGCTCGTAAATCCGTACACCGTGGCGTCTGAGAGCTTCAGCTTCACCCAGAGCCAGATTGAGCGGATGGAGATGCCTGCCACTGTGATCCATAGCCCGCTAACGTAGCGATCGCTGGCAATCTCTCTTTTGATTCCGGCCCGGCCGAGGATCTCCTGCTCATTACTGCCATACTGTTGCCAGCTCTTACGCTAATCTTTAAGCTGCTGCTGCAACTGGCGGTTATTCAGGGCGGCAAAAATTCCTCCGGGGCGGTAATTACAGCCGATTGCATATCGTTCAATCCGATCGCGAACAACCGCCGCGCCCTCAAACATCATGCTGCCTAACAGGCTAGCACTCTCTTTACCGTATCGCTGCTCAATAACATCCACATCCCGGCTGTATGAGTTGACCACCTGGCCGCCATTCCGTCCGCTGGCACCGAAACCCTCTTTAGCCGCCTCAAGCGACACCACGTCGTAACCCGCTTCAGTAAGATACAGGACCGATGACAGGCCGGTGAAGCCGCAGCCAATAATACAAACATCACACTGGATGCTGTCGTTAAGTTGCGGCCAGGGAGCGTGAGGATTAACTGTTGCAGCGTAGTAGCTCTTCACATGTTCCATAACTCCCTCCATGTGATTATCACCGGCCCAGAAGGTGGTCGGAGTATGCGCACTGACAATCCGGCACCGGTGTGCCGAAGAATTGGTGAAGCTCTGGGGACTACCGGTATTAATGACTTAACTTTGCCCGGCCGCCAGGGGCTGGTTTTTACTCTCCTGCGGTGTGCGCGCTAACGTAATTCGCTTCCTAATCCCCCTGACCACATGCAAAGAAATTGCCACTGAAGGCCTTAACCTCTTGTCTTCTTCCATGTATGTAGTGCAAAATGTGCCCCCAGCAAAATGATATCTATAACCGACGCTTATTTGATGCGCCGGTTATTTTTTGGCTGAAAACACAATTGCATTCAAAGAGGCCGGTCCAGAACCGGATAGATACACGCTTTAAACACACTAACGTATCTTGTTGAGGAAAAGAAAGATGGGGCCACACTTCATTACTCCGGCCGCAGCCGGCAAGCACCTGCGCGACGACTACGGCGCCGCGGCAGATTATACCTTTACTCCCACCAGCCAGTCCGTTACCCCAATCAAGAAGAACGCTCGCAATTTGCGAAGTTTCCCTATGGTTCAACCCAGAAAGGTTGACTCTATGGGGAGGCTGAATCATGTCGCTTAATTCTCAGACCTCTGTGGCTCAGCCGCGCGCTCAGCTGAAAAAATCGCTTACCCTGCTGCCTGTGGTCATGATGGGCCTGGCTTATATGCAGCCAATGACCCTGTTTGATACCTTTGGCATCGTCTCTGGCCTGACCGATGGTCACGTGGCCACGGCCTATGCTTTCGCGTTGATCGCGATCCTGTTTACTGCTCTGAGCTATGGCAAGCTGGTACGCCGCTTCCCGTCTGCCGGCTCGGCGTATACCTATGCCCAGAAGGCCATCAGTCCGCACGTCGGATTTATGGTTGGCTGGTCATCGCTGCTGGACTACCTGTTCATGCCGATGATCAACATCCTGCTGGCAAAAATTTATTTTGAAGCGCTGGTGCCTGGCATCCCATCGTGGATTTTTGTGGTGATGCTGGTCGGCTTTATGACCCTTTCAAACCTGAAAGGCATCAAAACCGTGGCCAACTTCAACAGCGTGATTGTAGTGCTGCAGGTAGTGGTAATGGTTGCCATCATGGCGATGGTCATTTATGGCGTCGCTCACGGTGAAGGTGCCGGCACGCTAGTGAGCAGCAAGCCGTTCTGGTCTGAAAATGCGCATGTAGTGCCGATGATTACCGGCGCGACTATCCTCTGTTTCTCGTTCCTCGGTTTTGACGGCATCAGCTCGCTGTCTGAAGAAACGAAAGATGCCGGTCGCGTGATCCCGAAAGCCATCTTCCTGACGGCTCTGATTGGTGGTGTGATCTTTGTTGTGGTGTCCTACTTCCTGCAACTGTACTTCCCGGACATCTCACGCTTTAAGGATCCGGATGCATCACAGCCGGAAATCATGCTTTATGTGGCGGGCAAAGCCTTCCAGTTTGGCATTCTGATTTTCTCCTGCGTAACCGTTCTGGCTTCGGGTATGGCTGCACATGCTGGCGTATCGCGCCTGATGTATGTGATGGGCCGTGATGGAGTATTCCCGGAGCGTTTCTTCGGCTACATTCATCCAAAATGGCGCACGCCGGCTCTTAACGTGCTGCTGGTAGGAGTGATTGCGCTGACTTCGATTACTTTCGATCTGGTTACTGCTACTGCGCTGATCAACTTTGGTGCGCTGGTGGCCTTCTCCTTCGTGAACCTGTCGGTGATTTCGCAGTTCTGGATCCGCGAAGGGCGCAACAAAACGCTGAAAGACAACTTCAACTTCCTGCTGCTGCCGCTGTGTGGCGCACTGACGGTTGGAGCACTGTGGATTAACCTGGAAGAGAGCTCCATGATCCTTGGCCTGGTATGGGGCACAATTGGCCTGATTTATCTGGCTTTCGTTACCCGCAGTTTCCGTAACCCGGTGCCGCAATGCACTGAAGAGCCGATGTAAGATTCCCGGCTTGAAAGAAAAGGGCGCTCCGGCGCCCTTTTTTTATGCCAATAGCTCAGAACTCCGCCACTATATCCTGGTATGGTTCGATTTCTGACTTCACTCTGATATCAGGAGACCAGCTCTCTGGCATAATCAAACAGTGCTTTAAGGTGTGCCAGCTTCGCGTTATCCCCTTCATACTGATTAACCAGCGTCTCCAGTTCCTGCACGTAACTCTGCACCCGCTCGGGATTGAGGGCATCGCGACGGTGTTGTAGCCAGCGATTTTGCTCCGCTTCATCCAGCGTACCGGGGTAGTTACGGGCGCGATAGCGGAAAAGCAATTTTTCGATGCGACCATCGTTAAAAGTCAGGTCCAGCGCCGGTAAATTCTCAGGTGCAGTCTGCTGAATAATATTCATCGCCGTGCGGTCAGCGTCACTGAAGAAACCATCATACAGCTGGGCATCGACATCCTCAGAAGGCGTGAAGGGTTCGGCTTCGGCAAACAGCGTGACCACCTTTTCACGGATTTCCGGATGCTGGCGCAGCAGGGCCAGATTGTCCAGGCAACGCTGTCGATCGATTCCCAGACGCTCAGCATCTTCCGGGCGCAGGGTATTTGCTGGTGCCACCACAGGGCACTTGTTGATATGCATCAGCTTGACTGGGACAGGGACGGCATCGCCAAGATCGTCACGACGCGTGTAGAGACGTTCACGGAGTTGATCGGCCTCCAGCTCAAGCAGAGGAGACATATCGCCCGCAAGATCGCAGGTGATCAGGGCATTCTTGTTGACCGGATGCCAGGCGAGCGGAGCAATCCAGCTGGTGTTGCCATGAAATGCGCCGAACATACCGGAAATATGCACCAGCGGCTTCATTTGCGGGATATCAATCAGCGTGGTGATTTTATGTTTGTTGCGGTGGCTGAATAAGAACTCATACAGCCGTGGCTGCTTCTCTTTTACCAGCTTTGCTATTGCAATGGTGGCATAAACATCAGACATCGCATCATGTGCATTCTCATGCGCTACGCCGTTGGCTTTGGTCAGGTGTTCCAGGCGGAAACTTGGGAAACCATCATCATTCTCAGGCCACTCAATTCCTTCTGGCCGGAGCGCATAGCAGGCCCGCATCACATCCAGCAGATCCCAGCGGCTGTTGCCATGCTGCCAGCTCCAGCCATACGGATCGTAAAAGTTACGATAGAGCAGATTGCGGGTAACTTCATCGTCAAACCGCACGTTGTTATAGCCGACAATGCAGGTGCCTGGCTCGCTGAACAACTGGTGGATGCGTTTGGTGAACGCGGCTTCGTTCATGCCTTTCGTCTGCGCCACCTGAGGGGTAATCCCGGTGATCATCACCGCCTCCGGCTGGGGCAGATAGTCATCGGCAGGCTGGCAGTAGAACACCTCTGGCTCGCCAATGATGTTGAAATCCATATCCGTACGCACTCCGGCAAACTGAGCAGGGCGGTCCAGCGACGGGCTTTTGCCGAAGGTTTCGTAGTCGTGGAAAAGGAAGGTGGGTTGCGGTTGGTTGTTTTTCACGGTTTCTCTCTGTCCACTCTTGTTCGTTGACTTCCTGTATGGGGGGCTCCTGCTATCCACACCCGGTGACAGGAACCCTTTGCCTGCATGTTAAACTATATTCCTGTTAAAATAATTCTTGTCTGCGTTTGGAGAAGAATAATTGCTTCACATACAAACAAAGCGTCGCAAGGAAACATATTTCGAAAGTGAACAAGACTCGTTGTGCTGAAGCATAAACAGTTGGTGAAAATCCAATCATCATTACCGTTGCACATCCAGATAAGATGAAAATAACAGCGGCAATAGCATTTTTTCTACTTTCTATATATTTGAAAGACAAGTAGGCTAAAGAAAAAATGGCAGCTAAAGTGAAGAAATACGATGTGAATATCTTATAACCAAACCAGGAGCTTGCACTGATATAGTTTCTGTTGTAGATAATATCAACCAGATTGTAATTCAGGTATGACAATAAATAACCCATTAATTTTACAGCAATAAAGGCAATGGCCAGATAATCGCTATGAGTTAAGAGTTTATTTTTTAATACATTGAAAATGCACATCACATAAATTATGTTTATGATCAGATTTGATTGGTCATTTACATGGTGGTTGATCCTGTCAACGCCAAGTGTTAATTTATTTATTATATTGTAACCTTCAAATTCCGGCATGGAATTTTTAACTTCAAATGCAAAGCGCCCACTATTTCCCGGAGCGGTCAGGAGTATTGCTGTTAATATCAATGTTGTCATTATGAAAAAAACATCATATTTTGTTTTATGGGTTTTTAATAAATAAATCGAACATGAGCCAATTATCATTAGTAATGCTATCTGTTCACTAAAACAGGTCAATAAAAGTGACGCAATTGCTAAAGATCTTGGAAGGAGTTGTGTTGTGGCGGAATTTTTAAATATCAATAGCGACCAGCAACCCAATGATAGTGGGAGTAAATAATTATAAAATCCTGTCACCCACCATGCGGCATCTGCATTCACGCTTGGAGTAATGAGCATAAACAAAGCCAATGACACTGGAATAGCAATGTAGGCTTTTAAATCATCTTTAAAAAAAGCTTTCCACATAGTGAAAGATATAAGAAGAACAGATAGAGGAATTAAAATCTTCCAAAATAATTTAATATTTATTGTTGAAATCAAAAGTGCCTCAACGGGTAAGCGGCCACTCCACTCATGATATCTTTGATCGAGTAAAGGAAGTAATTCTTTTCCACTCAGAATGTGGAGAAACATTTGATCATCACCACCGGACATTAAGTGGACAGCCCTGGAAAGTAAGAATAGAAAAATTAATGTAAGAAAATAAAATAAGTACGGAAGTACTTTGTTTTTATTTGCAATCATAATAAACCATACTCTTCGAGTTGTTGTTAACTGATTCAATCGCAAATTTATTCGCAATTTTCATATCTTTTGATACAGAGAGTGAAGCACTGAACCCGGAATGTTCGAATGCCTCATTATTGTCTTTTTCTTGTACAATATCAGATCTTCTGATGGTTGTTTTTTGTATTTTATGTAAACCACCATTTATATCGACTACGTAGATATTTGTTACGGTATCAATTCCACCATCAATATAACCGGCCCAGCCAGAGATCAGCGCAAAACGAGAATTTATATTGCAATCGTCAATGTGATAAAAAAATCCAGACGATTTCTTTTCTTCTAAAGGCGATGTTGGTTTTAGAAATTCATTGAGTGAAAGTCTGGATAGTATTAAAAAAAGCACACTAAAAAGGAGTGCACCTAAGAAAATTATTGATGAGTATTTATTCTTCACTACACTTATCTCTTGATGATGAAATGTCCTTGATAAGATATCTTGGACGTCTTTTGGTTTCCAGGTAAATTCTTCCAATGTACTCGCCAAGCACCCCAATGCCAATAAGTTGAACGCCACCCAGGAACAAAATTGACACGATAATTGATGGGTAGCCTGGGACATTATTCCCCCAAAGTATTTTATCAATTATCATCCAGCTTCCATATACGAAAGATAAAAAAGCTACAATTAAACCGAGATAAGACCATATCCTTAAGGGAAAAGTGGAAAAAGAAGTTATCCCCTCCAGAGCAAGATTCCAGAGTTTCCATCCATTGAACTTTGAATCACCAGCAACGCGCTCAGCACGACTATATTCAACAATTGCAGTTGTGCCTCCAACCCAACTTAAAACGCCTTTCATAAAGAGGTTTCTTTCAGGCATTTTTTTTATATTTTCGATGGTTTTACGATTCATTAATCTGAAATCACCAACGTTTTCTTCAATCTTAGAATGGCTTATTGCATTGTGGAATTTATAAAACCATGTGGCTGTTTTCTTTTTGAATGCGGAATCACTGTTTCTCTCTGAGCGTTTAGCCAGAACAACATCAGCCCCTGCTTTCCATTTTTCAAGCATCAATGGAATAACGCTTATCGGATCTTGTAAATCCACATCCATAGGTATAACGACATCACCACTGGCGTGTTCTAAACCAGCAAATAACGCGGCTTCTTTGCCAAAATTTCGGGTTAAATTAATTAATACAACTAAAGCATCTGCCGTGCTTAATGCCTGAGCTATATGTCTGGAGTTGTCTGAACTTCCATCATTTACAAAGATGAGCTCAATTTCGTAATCTTTTAACGGTTGAAAGTTTTTTACCGAATTATAGAAAACAGGAATGGTATCCTCTTCATTGAAAACCGGTACGACTAAAGAAATTTTCATTTTAATTCCCTGAAAACGACAAGCTTACTGTAATAAAAACCTATTACCAGACTTAAAAATGAGAAAATAACCATGGTTAGAATGGGAGGTAAAGAAATTTTATCGGCGATATAACCTGTTAGCAAAGCTACCAGGCTCATAAAAAATACAAACATAACATAACGAGCTAAGCTCGCCTGGGATTTAAAAGTCCATCTGGCATTTGCAAAAAAACTAAAAGTGACCGCAATTGAAAAAGCTATAAAATTTGATAACATTTGATTTATGCCAACTATATAAACTCCGGTGGCAAATGTAATCCAATGGATCAATGTGTTGATAGCACCAACTGAAACATAACGTGTAAACAGTAAAAACATTCTTAATTCCGTAATTTTCCAGGTTTCAATCGCATCGAATATTCATGTATTATACATTATAATTATAAAAATACGATGAGAATTATCTGGAGCTTTTATTTCTGAATAAGAAGATCCAGATTGTGTTAAAGAAATTTAGTTTTCACCGTGCTCACTAATTCTGTTATTTTTTATATAGAAGGGTAACTTATATTTGGTGATTTTTTTATGCAACGCCATGGCGGGCATCTCAATATATTTTGAAGAGATATATCCAATAACCATAGAAATCAATATGGCAAGAACTTGCGAGGTGTAAATTTCTAGTGAAAAGAAATGGGAAATTATTTGTTGAATAAGAAAGCCCCAAAGATACACGCCATAAGAGATATCATATTTTAGATGGAATTTCGTTAAGCTCTTAGTTGCAGATATATATAAAAACAAAGTGCAAATAACAAGAGATAACAATACTCTTTCAATTGAATGTGAGAATTTAATTGAAATTAAATAGCATAAGACTACAAAAGTTAAAAAGAGATAATTCAGTTTTATAATGTTTTTATGAATTGCAAATAAGGCACCAAAAGCAAAACATGAATACATTAACGATAAATCTATGCGATTGAAGGATTCCAGGTGGTTTTTCAAAATGCCTGTGTATGGCTCTAGTATTACCAGCACGCAAATCACAGTTCCAATATATTTTATTCTGGGTAACCAGGCAATAAATAATATCAACAGGGAAATATAGCAAATGATTTCATAGCGAATAGTCCAAATAGCCCCGTTGATACTTCCTGGATAACTATTCGTTGTAAATACGCCTGGTAGATCGAACTGCGTGTTGAATAACAGGTTATTGCTAATGTATCCATGCCAGGAAGGAATTGAGAAATATTCGCCAACCGAATGAGATGTAAATATTGGTCCGATTATAATCGCTGTTATCAGTAATAATAAAGAGAAGGCCGGGATGATTCTAAAAAAACGAGCTGAAATGAACTCAATTATATTTTTTTTGGTTAAAATACTATTGGTTACCAACAATCCACTAATAAAAAAGAAAAGATGCACGGCCAGACTACCGCCAGTCTCAGTGCCGGTTAATTTAGATATGGGTTCGATTAACTTTTCTGGATTATTGATTGCATAAGCATGGCTCCAGATCACCATCGATGCTGCGAAAAGGCGTACGATGTCAAGATTATTATTCCCCCTTTGGAGAATATCAGCCACAGTTTTCGATGCCATTGTAAAGATGCCGTAATGATTGATTTTATAAATTATAAAAGTTGATACTAATCGTTGCAATATTTTTTTATAGGCATTGCAATCACTTGTTGTTAATAATTCGTTAATCATCAACGAGTTGGGTTGTTAGCTTATAACTAATTGATGGTATTTTAAACAAAGCTAGTATGCTATGAATGGCATTGAAATATTTATCTCCTGATAACTTCAGGCTAACGCAAGGTTTTTTATGGTAAAGAGTTAGAGTGAATGGCAGTAAGCTGTTAAGTTAAAGGCCTTGGATATGTTGCATCCAAGGCTTTTTCTCACCCCACCAAATCCCTTTCAAAAGGCCGGCTCGCCAGCACCTTTTTTCCAATCAAAATCCCAGGCTTCTCTACAAAATTAAACAGCAGAGCAGCCAGAGCATAGGTTATCGGTATACAAACTGCGCAGACCGCGACGAAACGCACGATGTCACTTTTATTACCCAGGCTGGTATGAGACAGCATCAGAGCGATAGCAGGAATGACAATCAGCAGATGCAGCAGATAAACGGAAAATGAAACATCCCCCAGCCAGGTACTCAGGCGGTTATTCAGCAGCCTGCGGGGCAGGGCGATAAGACGGGCCATCAGGCCGTCAGGGGCGTACTGCCACAGAATCGCGGCCATGCCCACGATCATCAGCACTTCCATTATTACCTGTAGCTTAATGGCCTGCAGACCAATCACCACGCTGGCAACCGGACCCAGCAGGGCAAAAGCCACATAGAGCAGGGCCTTACGGCGTACCGCTTCAGCCAGCAGCATTCCAGACAGGAACATATTGAGCTTAATCAGAATCATTGACGGCATCACGAAGGCTTCATAATAGTCGGCCAGCAGATAGCGGCCCACGCAGCACAGCGCCATGATGCCTATCAGCGAGGCGGCATACCCGAAACGCAGCACCACCAGCATAATAAACGGGAACAGCGCGTAGAACTGCATCTCAAGCCCGATGCTCCAGTCCGGCAGCACCGTATTAAAGCCATAAGCAGGTAGCAGACCAAACAGGAAGCTGAAATGCGTCAGAATATTGGCCAGTGACTGGTCAGAATATCGGGAGGACTCGGTGGCGGTAGCGGAATAAAACTGGGCGATGGTATCGCGCATTTCGCCAAACCACGGGCCATATATTAGCGCCACGATCAGCAGTAAATAGTAAAGCGGCGCGATGCGGAAGAAGCGGCGGATCCAGAATTTCTTAATGGTCGTGGTGCTTTGCCAGGGTTCTTTTTGCTGACGCTCGACGTAGTTTTTCGCCATCAGGTAACCGGAAAGCAGGATAAAGAGATCGACGCCAATGCCGGGCGATGATATCAGCGTAATATGACAGTGAATCAGCAGGCTGATATGTCCAACCAGTACCCAGAGTGAGGCAATGCCACGCAGCCCCTCCAGTTCCGTAGACCAACCCCGTGTTGCAGACATACCTATCCCTCAATTGTAAGTTTTTCGTCAGTGAACGGTAAAGGAGCGACACGGAGAAACAAGGTCAACTGTTCCTAAAGTGAAACTTATCAGATTATCCCTGGTACTGATTTTTACTCTGGTCCTGGAAACTGAAAATCGTCCCGACGGCCAGGGCAGGCTAATCGGCTGAAAATTAATATTTTCTTGCAATTTATTAACACACTGGCGCGCCGGATCCCGTACAACGGGCTGGTTTTTTTCTACAGCACATTATTGAGGGTTTACCGGTGAAGAAGCGTCAGCTTGCAAGTTTAAGTATGGTCCTGGCTTTTGCCTCCCTGGCGCAGGCCGATGAAAATCCGTTAGCCTTTCCGATGACGGCTCCGGCAATTGATGCCGCCTCGTGGGTTCTGATGGATGCGACCACCGGTCAGGTGCTGACCGCAGGTAATGCCGATGAGCGCCGCAACCCCGCCAGCCTGACAAAACTGATGACCGGTTATGTGGTCGATCGCGCTATCGACAGCAAGCGAATTACCCGTGACGACATGGTAACCGTCGGCAATGACGCCTGGGCGGCAGGGAATCCGGTGTTTAAAGGGTCATCGCTGATGTTTCTTAAGCCGGGGGAAAAAGTGTCCGTACGCGACCTGAGTCGGGGCGTAATCATTGACTCCGGCAACGATGCCTGCGTGGCGCTGGCGGATTACGTCGCGGGCAGCCAGGCGGCGTTTGTGACGCAGATGAACCAGTACGTCCAGAAGCTGGGGCTGAGCAATACCCATTTTGAAACCGTGCACGGCCTCGATGCTCCCGGTCAGTACACGACGGCGGGCGATCTGGCGAAGCTTTCGCGCGCCATCATCTACGGTGAGCCCGATTTTTATCAGATGTACGGTGAAAAATCCCTCAGCTGGAACGGCATTACTCAGCAAAATCGTAACGGTTTATTATGGGATAAAACCCTGCATGTGGATGGTCTGAAAACCGGCCATACGGAGAGCGCGGGCTTCAACATTATCGCCTCCAGCGTGGACGGCCAGCGCCGCCTGATTGCGGTCATTATGGGCGGGAAAAGTTCGAAGGGCAGGGAAGAGCAGGCGCGCAAGCTGCTGGTCTGGGGCCAGAACAATTTTGATACCGTCCAGCTGTTCCATGCGGGTAAAGAAATTGGCCATGAAAACGTCTGGTATGGCAATCCTCACCAGGTCAGCGTCGGCAGCGATAAAGACGTCTATCTGGCGCTGCCACGGGACGAAGTGAAAAAGATTAAGGCGAAGTACGTGATTGAGCGCAAGGACCTTAAAGCGCCGCTGAAGCTCAACGAGCAGGTCGGCACCATTCAGCTGGTGGACGGCGACAAGCAGCTGGCCTCTTATCCGCTGGTCACCCTGCAGGCGGTAAATGAAGCGGGCGTGCTGACGCGTATTGAAGACTACATTAAGCAGAAGCTGTAACCTCAGCATCGGTCCAGCATGGCCCGTCAGCTTTGCAGATGAGCGAAGCTGACGGTGCTGCTGTTAGCCACCTGTTTCTAGCGGAGCGGACAGGTCAGCTATTAGCTGCATAGTTAACGCCGCTGGCCGGGCTGCTGTTAGCCGCGTAGTTTTAGCGAAGCTGATAAAACGCCATTACCAGCCCGTCGTTACCACGCGTCCCCCGGCCAATGAATATCTCTTTCTGCAAAAATGAGAGCGAGTCATCAGCGACCTCAAAGGTCGGGGTGGTGAAAAAATAGATCTCACCGGGCGGGATAGTTGAGAAAAAAGCCATATCATCAGCAAACAGCTGCGGCAGATACCTTGCAGGCACCCTGCGTATGCCGTTGTTTTCGATAAAAAAGCGTTTGCCGTCCTCCGTTTCCACACCATAGCGGGCAGAGAGGCGGCAAACCCCTTCACGGTCAATTACCTGGCTGTCCACACCGCCGGGCAGGATCCTCCCCCTCAGCCTTCCCGTCATCTCACCGCCAGATATGGGAATAAGCTGTCTTTTTACCTTACCCGGATCGTTAAAAATAACGATGGGGCGATCCACGCGGATAGTCAGCGTAATAAATAACTCAAGGGACGGATGCATGATGACTCCCGGCAGACGCAGTGATTGGATCAGTCAGAAGGATAACTGCGAAATACAGAATTGACGCCCCAGTGTTTCCGTCAGTTATTCACTTCTACTACCCTTTAGTTTTCCAGGTTCTCAGGGAAATCAGCGGGTAATTCGCTCGCCGCGCACGCAATGACGCTCTCGTTATCCAGGCCGCAGTCGCGAACAAAGGTAATGGTGGCAAACTCGTCAATCACCTCGGTAGGATAGGCCGGGCCGGTATCCCGATAACGCTGCATCTCTGCCAGATGATCATTCTGAAAGCAGACGGTTTTTTCAGGATTATTCATGACCCAGCGCGGGAAAAAGATGGTGCCGTGGAACAGTTTATCGCTCAGATTGACGATCAGGCTGACGTCAGTACCGGTAGGTTCGGTCCAGGACATTTTGTAGATTTGATATCCGACGCGCACCACATACACATGCTGGTCTTTCACCCAGCGATTTCCCACCAGGCCGCTGTGGATGCGGTAATCGATAGTCTCTTTATTTTTAACGTACAGCTCATAGTTCCAGCCGTTATCGTAGGTATAAACCAGGTGTTTACCGACAATACCGTCAAGATTATGTTTATCGAATGTGCTCATCATTATTCCTCCTGTTGGCGTAGGATCAGTCTATCTCTTCATTTTATTAATGAATAATGCTAGTTTTGGATGAAACTCATTAATAATTTAGATGAATAATGCATAAGTCGACGCTCGAACAGTGGAGCCTGCTCAACGAAGTGGTGAGACAGGGTAGTTTTGCCCGGGCTGCCGAGGTGACCAACAGAAGTCAGTCCTCCGTTAGCTACAACCTGGCGTTGCTACAGGAACGATTAGGCGTGACGCTGCTGGAGCCGCAGGGGCGCAGAACGGTGCTTACGCCTTCCGGCGCGCTGCTGCTGGCCCAGGTGCGACCGCTGCTTAAAGCCTTTGATTACGTAGAATCTCACGCCGCCTCATTGCGCGACGGTATCCGCACCCGACTGGAGCTGGTGGTGGACAGTATTTTCCCGCGCGGCAGGCTGTTTGCCGCGCTGCGGCGGTTCCAGCACCTGCATCCGCATACGCAGATCAACCTCACGGAAGTACTGGAAACCTGGGCCGGCAGCGGTGCCGAAGCGGATGTGATGGTCATGACGCGCCGCCAGGATATGACCGGGCGCGGTGAATGGCTGATGAACATTGATTTCGTTGCCGTGGCGCATCGCGATCACCCGCTGCATCATCAGGCAGAGACGCTTACTGAGGAAACCCTGAGGCAATACCCTCAGATACGCATTGCGGAAAGAGAGCAGCCGCCGGTGCAGGATGAAAGCAGCAGTAGCGAATCCTGGACCTTTTCCACCATCGAGGCAGCTATTGAGGCCGTTATGCATCAGGTTGGCTATGGCTGGCTACCGGAGGAGCGCATCATGCAGCATCTGAATGCGGGTACGATGAAAATTTTGCCGTTGCAGAGCGGTATTCGCCGAGCGACGCCACTCCATCTGATCGTAAAAAAGGACATTATCAACATTGATTCCCAGATGCAGACCCTGCTTGAGCTGCTGAGGAAGAGTGCCTGAAACCCCGGGTGTGCGGGATCGAGTACGCTTTTTAGCCGATGTCGCCAGCCGGTTGCGAAAGAAAATAAGACGGGAGTCTGGTACGTAGAGTTTTCAATCGGGTATCATCCACGTCGATGACCTGCCACCAGGAGAACAGAGTGCGTCCCGACAAGCCGCTATCGGCCTTTGAATTCACCCTTTACCGCAACTATCGAACCGTTCACGGCATCCGTGTGGCGCTGGCCTTTGTGCTGACATTTCTGTTAGTGCGCCTGACGCATATCCCCGAGGGGAGCTGGCCGCTGATCACCCTGGTGGTGGTGATGGGGCCGATCTCCTCATGGGGGAATGTCTTTCCCCGGGCGGTACAACGTATAGGCGGAACGATTTTTGGCTCGGTGTCCGGGCTGATAGCGCTGAAGCTTGAGCTGATTTCGCTGCCGGTCATGCTGGGCTGGTGTACGGTGGTGATGTTTCTGTGCGGCTTTCTCACCCTGGGGAAACATCCTTACATGGCGCTGCTGATTGGCATTACCCTGGCGGTGATCTGCGGTGCGCCGCCGGGCGATATGACCACGGCCCTGTGGCGGGGCGGCGATGTGATTCTGGGGTCGATCCTTGCGCTGCTGTTCACCAGCATCTATCCACAAAAGGCCTATACCCACTGGCGAATCAGGATGTCGGACGTCTGGCTTGAGACGGCGAAAATTTACCATGCCGGTGTCTCCCCCAATCTGGTGGAGAAGCCCCGGCTGACGCGTCCTCTCCAGCGACTACTGACCGGCGTGGTAAAAATGCGTGCGCTGATCGAGCCGGCCAGTAAGGAAACCCGTACGCCGCGCTCGGTTTTCGAAGGCATACAGACGCTGAATCGCAATATGGTCTGCACGCTGGAGCTGCAGCTGAACGCATGGTGGGCCTCACGCGAGAGTCATTTGATCATGCTTAATGCCCCGACGCTGCGTCGCACCCAGCAGATGACCGAAAATACGCTGCGCGCACTTTCGACGGCGATTGTTGCGGGCAGCACAGATAAAATTGCCGCCAACAACGCCGAGCTGGCGGAGATTGGCCGCGAGCTGCGTCAGCTGATCAAGGCATCTAACAGCAGTGAGGGAGTAGAAACGCCGATCCACGGTTACGTCTGGCTAAGTCTTGAGCTGGCCGGACAGTTGGAAAGGCTGTCGGATCTGCTACGCCTGGCGCTGCGTAAATAAGCGATATGCAACAACTTACTGCGGGAATTAGCGCTTCGCGGTAAGATAAGTGCCAGTCTGACTCTACAGTTTGAAAATTGCCTTCGGCGGCGGTGAGCCGTTAAGCTGAGGGCTACGATAATGACGCCTGTGCGAACAGGCCTAAATGAAAGGTGTCTTCATGGAAAATGCAAAGCAATCATTTCAGGACGTGCTGGAGTTTGTACGGATGTTCCGTCGCAAGAATAAACTGCAGCGCGAGATACACGACAACGAAAAGAAAATTCGTGATAACCAGAAGCGTGTCCTGCTGCTCGACAACCTGAGCGAATATATCAAACCGGGCATGAGCATTGAGGCTATTCAGGAGATTATTAGCAGCATGCGCAGCGACTATGAAGATCGCGTTGATGATTACATCATTAAGAACGCCGATTTGTCGAAGGAGCGCCGTGATCTGTCGAAAAGGCTTAAGGCCGCAGGTGAACCTAAGGCGCAGTAACTTTTCAGCCATTTGCTGATGACACATCAGGGCGGTCGTCGATCGCCCTTTGTCCGTTTGCCATTCCCCTTTTTGACTCTTTACGCCCACAGGTGGGGCCTTTTGCATTGTGCTGGCTGTGGGTAAGGGCGGTTTAGACTGTTACAGGCAATACTTTGAGAGGATTGAACGTGAAGAGAACTCTGCATATAAGACAACCTCTGTGCCAAAGCTTCAGGGCCGCGTGGCCTGTGGGTGGTGCCTGCTGGCTGGAGGCTTGGTACCGTCGCCAACAGGTGGGGCCCGGTGCCTGGCGGTCCTCGCGCCGCGCGTGGCGCGGTGCCTTCGCTCCGCTCGTTGACCTTTCGGACCGGGCATGACGTGACATCCCTGTCCCGGCATGCCCTTGTGCCAGCCTCCCTGCTGGCCCATCCGGGTCTTCCTCTCTTCACTCAGCGCTGCGGAATGCCTGTCACCGGGCCCCACCCGCCTGCTCCCTTTGCATTGTGCTGGCTGTGGGTAAGGGTCACTTCTGCTGTATGTTCAATCACATGGAATACGCGTTCACCGTTTTTAAACTGAACACAGACATCGTGTTTTTTATCTGCCCAGTCCTGACCAACATGTGCAGCAAACTGATTAGTCGCGGTCATCACCAACTCCTTTTCATCGGGGATTGGTATGCATTCCACGCTTTTCGAAAGAAATATAGCGAGCAGTTTATCTGCATGCCCTGAGTATTCGTTAGCGAACGTGGAGCACCTACTGGCTCGAAAGAAAAGCGGCGATCATCGCATGATTCTCGCTCAATATTCGTAACCAGCAAGCGCATACCCTGAATCACTTCAAAGTGTAATTCTCAGGGTGAGAATGACTATAACTCGCTCAAACCAGACCGTCAGATTTGATAATTTTCTACCTACAAAATCTGTCAGATCAAGGCTTAGCTAACACACTTAAAGCAACTCCAAAGCCTGAGAGGTGGATAATCCCCGCGGGTGAAGGGCAATCCGCAGCGCTGCGGCGAAGACGGAGGGCCAGGCGAGGGCAGCAGGGATGCTGCACTCAGGGAGCGGCGGGCAGGGATGCCCGCTCGCGACCGGGCCGTCCGGCCTGGAGTCGGAGCCAAAGGCACCACGCGAAGCGTGGCGTGAGGACGCCCAGCACCCGCGGGGATTACCCACCGTGACAGCAGATATCGCAGCCCGTCACCCGCAGGGATTACCCACCGTGACAGCAGATATCGCAGCCCGTCACCCGCAGGGATTACCCACCGTGACAGCAGATATCGCAGCCCGTCACCCGCAGGGATTACCCACCGTGACAGCAGATATCGCAGCCCGTCACCCGCAGGGATTACCCACCGTGACAGCAGATATCGCAGCCCGTCACCCGCAGGGATTACCCACCGTGACAGCAGATATCGCAGCCCGTCACCCGCAGGGATTACCCACCGCAACAGCAGACATTGCAGCCCAGCACCCGCAGGGATTATCCACCGCGACAGCAGATATCGCAGCCCGTCACCCGCAGGGATTACCCACCGCCACAGCAGATATAGCAGCCCGTCACATCCAAAAAGTCACAAAAAATCCCCTTTCCAGTAAAATTTTCGCAACAGTCCCACAAAAAGACTTTGCATAATTGTCAGGCTTTTACCATCATCAATCAGGCCTACTCTCCTCTTTCCGGCTGGAACAAACTTGCAAAACTTCAGAGTGACTCTGCTGCAGGCGATCAAACACTCGGCGTGGTATCCCAAAAGACATTCGTACCGTGTTCTCTTCTGGCGGGAAATATCTCCGCTGGCCGTACCCATATTCTTTGAAAATCTCTGCGTCCTGCTGATGGGGGTACTCAGCACCTTCCTGGTCAGCTGGCTGGGTAAAGAGGCAATGGCCGGAGTCGGGCTGGCCGACAGCTTCAATATGGTGGTTATCGCCTTCTTTGCCGCCATCGACCTGGGGACCACGGTAGTGGTGGCCTTCAGCCTCGGCAAACTCAACCGTGAGCGGGCGCAGGCCGCTGCCCGCCAGTCGCTGGTGCTGATGACCCTCTTCGCCATACTGCTGGCGATACTGATCGAATTCTTTGGTGGGGCCATCATCAATCTGATTGCCGGAGCGGCAGAGCCGCAGGTTAAGTCGCTGGCGCTCACCTACCTTCAAATCACCGCGTGGAGCTATCCGGCGGCGGCGATTGCCCTGATCGGCTGCGGCGCGCTGCGTGGGGCAGGGAACACCAAAATCCCGATGCTGATCAACGGCGGGATGAACATACTCAATATTATTATCAGCACCGTCCTGATCTACGGCTGTTTCTCCTGGAAGGGCCTCGGCTTTGCCGGGGCCGGACTGGGGCTGACCCTCTCCCGCTACATCGGCGCGGTAGCGGTAATATATGTGCTGATGATCGGCTTCAATCCCCGACTGAAAATTACCCTGGGAAGCTATTTCAGCAAGCTCAACACCAGCATACTGATGGAGGTGCTGGGCATTGGCGTTCCGGCCAGTATCGAATCGGTCCTGTTCAACGGCGGAAAGCTGCTGACCCAGGTCTTCGTCGCCGGAATGGGCACCAACGTCATTGCGGGTAACTTTATTGCTTTCTCTATCGTCTCCCTGATTAACCTGCCCGGTAACTCACTCGGATCGGCCTCAACCATTATTGTGGGAACCCGCCTCGGCAAGGGACAGCTGCTCCAGCCCGAACGGCAGCTGCGCCACATCTTCTGGCTCTCCACCCTCGGCCTTTGCGCGCTGGCGGCGCTAACGGTGCCCTTCGCGGGTATCCTGGCCTCGTTTTATACGCGGGAAGATGACGTCATTCACGTGGTCAAAGTGCTGGTATGGCTCAACGCCGCCTTTATGCCGTTCTGGGCCGCGTCCTGGGTACTGCCCGCCGGGCTGAAAGGGGCGCGTGATGCGCGCTACACCATGTGGATATCGCTGCTGGGTATGTGGGGATGCCGCATCGTCGCGGGCTATACCCTGGGCGTGCTGCTGGGCTTCGGCGTGGTGGGGATCTGGATGGGCATGTTCCTCGACTGGATCGTACGCGGCTGGTTTTTCTATCGACGGATGCATTCCGGACGCTGGCTATGGAAATATGCCAAACCGGCCAGCTCGCCCTGACGATCGTTGCCCGCTGACCACACAATAAAAATAACACCTGCTATTACATCCACCAGGAATCGCTATGCCCACACCCTCTTCTGACGCCACGGACTCACTTTTTCACTACCGATCCTTCACCGCATTCTGGCTGGCCCGCACCGCCTCAAGCTTCGGCTTTCAGATGCTTTCCATCGCGGTGGGCTGGCAGATTTATTCGCTGACCGGCAGCGCATTCGACCTCGGGCTGATTGGCCTGGTGCAGTTTCTTCCCGCCGTGCTGCTGGCGCTGCCGGCCGGGCATATTGCTGACCAGTTCGATCGCCGCCGCGTGGTGCTGCTCGGGCAGGCCACCGAGTGGATTGCCATCGCCGTGCTGGCGGGCCTGACGCTGGCGCACCGAACCGACGAGATCCTCCTGCTCAGCCTGATCTTTATCATCTCCGTTGCCCGCACCCTGGAGGCGCCTTCACTGCAGTCGATGCTTCCGGCGCTGGTGCCACCGGCGATTCTGGCCCGTGCGACGGCGGCGAATGCGGCCTCAATGCAGACCGCCTCGATGATGGGGCCTGCGCTGGGCGGGCTGCTGTATGTCGCCGGGCCGGGAGTGGTCTATGCCACCACCGCCGCGCTCTACCTGATCTCCATTCTGATGGTCAGCCGCCTGCGCTACGATCATGCGCCGCCCCCGCGCGCGCCTGCGACCTTCGCCAGCGTCTTTGCCGGTATTCACTTCATTCGCCGTCGGCCTGACGTGCTGGGCGTTATTTCGCTCGATCTGTTCGCGGTGCTGCTGGGTGGCGCAACCGCGCTGCTGCCGATTTTTGCGAAGGATATCCTGCATACCGGGCCATGGGGGCTGGGGCTGCTGCGCGGCGCACCGGCGGTAGGCGGCCTGCTGGTGGGTTTCTGGCTCAGCCGTCGCAGCCTTGAGCGTAACGTCGGCAAAATTATGTTCGCCTCGGTAGCCGGGTTCGGCGTCGCGACGCTGCTGTTTGCGTTTTCCACCCAGCTGTGGCTCTCGCTGCTGGCGCTATTTGCGCTGGGCGGCTTCGATATGGTCAGCATGGTGATCCGCGGGGCGCTGGTGCAGCTTGATACGCCGGACGAAATGCGCGGGCGGGTCAGTGCGGTGAATTCGATCTTTATTAATACCTCCAACCAGCTCGGCGAGTTTGAGTCGGGCATGCTGGCGGCCTGGCTCGGGGCGGCTCCCGCGGTGGCCGTTGGCGGCATCGGCACGCTGCTGGTAGTTGGACTGTGGATGGCCTGGTTTCCCAGCCTGCGTTCGCGACAGCGGCTGCATAACGGATAGCGCGGATGAACGACTCAATCAGACAGAAAATCGGTGCAGGCTGCTTTATTCTCGGCGGGGCGGTCTATCTGCTCGCCGAAAAAATCAGCGCGCTGGCCTGGCATGTTCCTGCTTACCGTTACATGCAGAACTACATTAGCGACCTTGGCATTCCCGTCTGCGGCGTGCTGGCAGACGGGCGGGCGATCTGCTCGCCGCGCCATGCGGTGATGAATATGGGCTTTGCCGCCGAGGGTATGCTGTTTTTCCTTGCCTGCTTACTGATCGGCAGCGGATGCCGTCCGCGAGGCAGATGGCTATTCCTGCTGACCGGCCTGCTGCACGGCATCGGCGGCGTGATGATTGCGCTTTTTCATAGCGGGGGCGGGAACGGCGGCATAACCCTGCATCAGGCTGGTGCGGTACTGGCGATTGCGGGAGGGAATCTGTGCCTGCTGACGGCGGGTGTGCTATTACGTGGCCAGAGCCGACGGCGCGATCGGCAGTGGGGGATAATCAGTCTGCTGCTGGGCGCTGTTGGCCTGCTCAGCATGCTGATTATCCCCCTTAACCTGCTGCCGACGGGGTTAATTGAGCGGGCCTCGGTCTATCCCATCACCTGCTGGCAGATCCTCACCGGCCTGTGGCTGTTGAGAGCGAAAGCTTAGAAGCGTCGGGGCCGCTCGGGACGAAATCCCAGCCCGATGATCCAGCCAAACACATGGGGTAAAAACCGCAGCCGACTGACCAGTTGGGGGATCGGGCTGCCTGTGCTTTTGCTTTTTTTGCGTTTCTTGCCGCTCATCTTTATCTGGATAAACTGGGTGGCACAGGTGGGAAACTGCCGGCGCTTCTGCACCTTTTGCAGGTTTTTCAGGCTGACGCGACCTTTCCGCAGGTGAGGAACCAGCAGATTGGCGCTGGCAACCGCATCCTGAATGGCAAGATTGACCCCCACGCCGCCAATTGGCGACATAGCATGGGCCGCATCGCCGATGCAAAGTACGCCAGGCTTTGCCCACTCATCGAGCCGGTCAATACGGATAACAAGCAGCCGGAGCTGATCCCACTCCGTCAGCGCATCCAGCCTGTCGGGCGGGAAGGGAATAAAGGGCGCCACTTCCTGCTTAAAGCCAGGTAAACCCCGCGGCGCCATCTGCTCATAATGACCTTTGGCAATAGCGTAGCCGCACTGCCAGTAATCACCCCGGTCAATAATGATAACGTTCTGCTTTGGCCCTCTGTGCCCCATGCTCACCGCCGGATCGTCGGGCTGTTTCGGCAGCGAAAACCACAGCACGTCGCGCGGGGCGCCAAATTCGCGGCCGGTCAGTCCGGCTTTTTCCCTGACGCGTGAGTGGCGACCATCCGCTCCCACCACCAGCTGCGCGCGGATTTCCGTGGTGGCCGTACCGGATGACGCGCGGATCCCGCAGACGCGGTCCTGGTCACAGATCAGATCGTCGAGGCGCGTCGAGCGGTAGAGCGTAAAGGTCGGCAGCGCGGCGGCCTTAGCCGCCAGGAAATTCAGGAAGTCCCACTGCGGCATAAAGGCGATAAAGCGACACTTTACCGGCAGCCGCGAGAAGTCAGCCATTGTCACATCGCGACCGTTCATCTCGGCCTGAAGCTTGGGCGCCTGCTGGTGGGGCAGCGTGAGCAGCTCATCCAGCAGCCCCAGATGGTGCATAATTTGCAGGGTAGAGGGGTGAATGGTATCGCCGCGAAAGTCCCGAAGGAAATCAGCGTGCTTTTCAATCACCACGACCTGAACGCCCGCCAGGGCCAGCAGATAGCCGAGCATCAGACCCGCCGGGCCGCCGCCGACGATGCAGCAGTCAGTGGTGATTGATTCGGGTAGCTCTGCCTGCATAGGTACACTCCGGGATAATATTATCGTAAAGCATGATAATAGTTATCATTAACGCGTACCAGTGTCAGATTGTGCTGCCGTGCCGCGGATAAAGCAACGCTATAGCACCGAGGGGATGAGTCCGCCGTCTACGCGCAGCACGCTGCCGGTAATATAGGCCGCCTGCTGGCTGGCCAGAAACGCGGCTGCGGCCCCGTACTCTTCCGGTCTGCCGTAGCGGCCCGCCGGAATGCTCTGGCGGCTTTTCTCCGCGATGGCCTCGGGCGTGCTGTTCTCCCGCCCGGCCTTAATGGCATCCAGCTGGGCAATCCGATCGGTGGCGATGCGTCCGGGCACCATCACGTTTACCGTCACGCCGTCGGCGGCGACCTCGCCCGCCAGCGTTTTCGACCAGCCCAGCAGGCTCATTCGCAGCGCGTTCGACAGCGCCAGGTTTGCCAGCGGGGCGATAACCCCCGATGAGGTGGTGGTAATGATGCGACCCCAGCCGCGCTCGCGCATGGCGGGCAGCACGAGGTCGGTAAGCTGGATAAGCGCCCCGACCATCAGGCTGAACTGCTGCTGCCAGACCTCTGCCGCCACGCCCTGGGCGCGGGCTGGCGGCGGCCCCCCGGAATTATTCACCAGAATATCCACGTCTCCCCAGTGCTGGCGGATGGCGTTCAGTGTCTCTGTGAAGCGCTCAGGGGCGGCCAGATCCAGCGTCCAGGCCTGAGCCGTTCCGCCCTGCTGCTGGATCAGCGCCACGGTCTCTGCCAGCTTTTCGCGGTTTCGCCCGGTGACGGCGACGCGCGCCCCTTCCTGAGCCAGCGATAGCGCAATCGCACGTCCTAAACCGCTGCCTGCCCCACAAACGAGCGCCACGCGGTGATCAATTTGCAAATCCATTATTTTCTCCTGGTTGTATTTTCAGGAGCAGATAATGCAAAAATGATGCCGCTTACGATTTCGCCGCCATTTTAGCCCCTCAATCGTGCGCCAGTTAAGACTTCGCCGCCTTTTTTGCGACCAGATCGTGCGCCGATTGCAGATGCTGCTGCATCAGCACCGCGGCTTTTTCAGGCTGGTTATCGCGCACCGCATCAAGAATAGCGACATGCTCTTCGCACCACTCCCGGACGCGACGTTTATTGTGGTAGCTGCCGAACTCCAGCAGGCGGCGCAGGCGGTTCTGCTGCTGGACCGCCTGCAGGACATAGAGGTTGCCGCTGGCCTCGGCCAGCATTTCGTGAAAGTCGGCATCGGTTTCAAAAATCTCTCTTGCCGGAACCAGGGTGATATCCGGGTGGGTGATCAGCCACAGATGCCGGGCGCGCATGCGTTTGATCGCGTGGCGATCGGGACGGAACAGCGGCGAGCGCAGCGCCGCGGGTTCAATCATCAGGCGAAAGCCGTAGCCGTTTTGTCGCGCGACCTCAGAATCCAGCGTTTGCAGAAAACGCCAGCCGTGCCCGGTATTGCGAGCGATGAGCCCGTCCTCCGCCAGCTTCAGCAGCGTACGGGACAGTACGCCCCGGTCAACATCATAGCGCTGCGCAATTTCCGTCTGGGTAAAAGAGATGGGCAGGGCATCGGCGATGCGATCGTGCACCAGCTTTTCATAGAGAGTCTGATCGCTGGTTTTCGGCTGTTCAATAGCCAGCTGCAACAGCTCATCGACGTTTTTGATTAAGAAGAAACCCTGGTTTGGCCGCGCTTCAACCGCCCCCAGCAGGGTGAGTTCCTTCAGTGCGGACCGCACCGGCGTACGCGATACGCCGAGCGCATCAGCTAAATGCTGTTCACGTAAATGATGACCTGGATCGAATCTTGCTTCATATATCAGGTCGAGTATTTGCCGGGCTATCCGGCGACTGCTTGCAGAAGAAGCGGGCTGCATGATGGTAGCGTTCCTGAATGCATTATTGTGGTCAAAAGAGACAATAACACAGGCCACTCCCGACAACGAAGTAAAGCCCGAATCGCACCATGAGGGTGCGGAGATGCACCTTAAGCGCGCAGGTCCGCTGCGTCAGTGATTGTATTTATTGACTCATAAAAGCCAATGCAAGCCTTCACCAGGAGAGCACAATGACCAGAAATAAAATGATGTTCCGCCGCCTGACCGGCCTGATGCTGTCCCTCAGCGCAGCGCTCCCCCTGACCGGTCATACCGCGACGCAGGCCGTCACGCCGGGCACGATCACCTACGGCACGGCGGCGACCTTTATGCCCTTTGAGTTCGTTAAGGACGGAACGCTCAGCGGCTTTGATATTGATCTCATCACCGCCCTCGGTCAGCACCTCAATCTGACGGCAGCTCCCATGCAGATGGAGTTTAAGGGGCTGATCCCCGCGCTACAGGGTAAGCGTCTCGACGTTATCAACTCGGCGATGTACGTCAACGCGGCGCGCGCCAGCCAGGTCGATTTTGTGCCCTATATGAAGATCGGCAGCCGGGTAATTGTGCGTAAGGGGAATCCTGCCCGGATAACCGGGCGTGATTTATCGCTCTGCGGAAAGAATATCGTGGTCACGCTCGGGGGCATTGAGGAGAGCCAGGCCCGCGAGGACAGTAAAAGGTGCGTTGATGCCAACAAGTCGGCGATTAACGTCCTGACCTTCCCGTCAGCGACGGATTCTGCCGTAGCCGTGGCGCAGGGACGAGCCGATGCGGAATTCCTCTCAACCCCTGGCACCGTCGCGCTGATGAACGAGAAGCCCGATCTCTTCGAGGCGGTTGGCCCCGAGTTTGAGGCGGATACCCATATTGCCTTTGCCGTGCGTAAGGGCGACGAAGAAACCCGCGCGCAGCTGGAAAAAGGGCTACAGGCGCTGGTGAAGGATGGCACCTACCGCCAGCTGATTGAAAAATGGCATTTCCCGGACTCGGTCGCCATTTTCTAATCCGCCTCTCGCCGTAACCCGGAGATTATTATGTCGTTAGCATTAATGTGGCAGTACGTCATCTCACCCGCGTTCCTGCAGGGAGCCTGGATGACGCTGTTGATCACCGTCAGCGCGCTGCTGTGCGGCGTGGTGATGGGGTTAATCCTCGCGCTGCTACAGGAGGCCCCCTTCCGTGCAGGAAGGGTGGTGGCCTTTATCTACCTGTGGCTGTTTCGTGGCACCCCGGTGCTGTTCCAGATCATCTTCGTCTACAACGTGCTGCCCGGCTTTGGCATCAGCCTGCCGGCCTTTACCTGTGCGGTGCTGGCCCTGTCGCTGAATGAGGGGGCCTATATGGCGGAAATCCTCCGTTCAGGGCTTCAGGCGGTAAAAAGCGGGCAGCGCACCGCCGGGATGGCGCTGGGCATGACCAACGTGCAGATCATGCGCAAGATTGTGCTGCCGCAGGCGGCGCGGATTGTCCTGCCGCCAATGGGTAACCAGATGATCAGCATGCTGAAGTCGAGCGCGCTGGTGTCGGTGATTGCGGTACAGGAGCTGCTGCTGATCGCAAATCAGACCGCCAGCGCCAGCTTCCGCTACTTCGAAGCCCTCTGCGCGGCGGGGATCTACTACCTGCTGCTGACCTCGATATTTATGCTTTTTCAGGCGTGGCTGGAGCGATCGCTCGATCCTAAACAGCGCCGCCGCCGGGGGCAGCGCACCGCCTCCGCCGGGGCCACACAGTCAGAATCACAACGGGAGATGTCATGAGCCACAGTCAAAAACCGCTGCTGGAAGTGATCGGCATTGATAAAGCCTTTGGGCGTCAGCCGGTGCTTAAGAACTGTTCGCTGACCCTCAGGCGCGGTGAAACCCTGGTACTGATCGGGCCATCCGGCTCCGGCAAATCCACGCTGCTGCGCTGCGTAAACCTGCTTTCGCCTGCCGACAGCGGCGATGTGTTCTTTGGCCGCCAGAATATCAGCCGGGGCGAAGTGCCGCCGCATCAGCTGCGCCAGCGTATCGGCATGGTGTTCCAGAACTATGAGCTGTTTTCCCACCTGACGGCGGCCGAGAACATCATGCTGGCCCCGATGACCGTGCTGGGCCTTAACCGCACGGAAGCAAGAAAGCAGGCGGAAAACCTGCTGGCGAAGGTGCGGCTTAACGACCGGGGCGATCACTTCCCGGATGAGCTGTCCGGCGGTCAGCAGCAGCGCGTGGCAATAGCCCGGGCGCTGGCGATGAAGCCGGAGCTGATGCTGTACGACGAGCCGACCTCGGCGCTGGACCCGGAGATGATCCGCGAAGTGCTGGACGTGATGGCCGAGCTGAGCGCAGAGGGGATGACCAGCATGGTGGTCACCCATGAGATGGGTTTTGCCCGCCGGGCCGCCAACCAAATCCTGTTTATGGAGGAGGGGGAAATACTGGAGAACGCCAGCGCCGACGATTTCTTCTCCGGCCAGGTCAGCGAGCGCGCGCGCCGCTTTCTCGATCAGATTTTACATTAATCACGGAGTTTCTATGTCCATTTACCGCGCCAACGACGCACGTATGAAGCAGGACCTTGCCACGCTGGTGGCGATCAATACCGAGAACCCGCCGGGCCGGGAGCGCGAGGCGGCAGAGTGTATTGCTGACTGGCTACGGGCGGCGGATTTCGACCTCTCATTCAGCGAATACGCACCCGGACGGACGAACGTGACCGCCGTGCTGCGCAACGGCGACGGCCCGTGCTTTGCCTTTAACACCCATCTGGACGTGGTGCCCGCCGGAGAAGGCTGGGCCAGCGATCCCTTTACGCTCACCGAACGCGACGGACGGCTATATGGTCGCGGCGCCTGTGATGCCAAAGGCCCGCTGGTGGCGATGGTGGAAGCCCTGCGCATGCTGGCACAACGTCGTCAGGACTGGTCCGGCACGCTGATGGGGGTCTTTACCGCCGATGAGGAAGTGGCCAGCGAAGGGGCAAAATTCTATGTGCGCAACGCGCCCCCGGCCATTGATTTCGCGGTGATTGGCGAGCCGACCGCCAACGCCACCTTTTCTGCCCATAAGGGCAGCCTGCGCCCCCGCGTACGGGTGAAAGGCGTGACCGCGCACTCGGGCACCCCGGAGCTGGGGATCAATGCCATCTATCGGGCGGGACAGCTGCTGGGGCTGGTGGAAGAAGCGCATCATCAGCAGGTGCGCTGCCGCTGTCACCCGCTGGTCGGGAGTGCCAGCCTGACCGTGACCCGCATCCACGGCGGCCATGCTGATAACGTGGTGCCCGACAGCTGCGAGCTGCTGCTCGATCGCCGTATGGTGCCCGGCGAGGAGGAGGAAGCGGTAAAAGCCGAGCTGCAACAGCTGCTGGAGACGGCAAAGCAACAGTTTGGCGTTGAGGCAGAGATCGTCGCCTGGCAGCCGACCACCGGCGGCGCGACGGAAACCGACAGCGCCGAGGCGATCGTGCAGGCGGGTCTGGCGGCCTGTCGTCGTCACGGCCAGCCCGAGCCAGGCCCGTTTGGCTTTCAGGGTGGCTGTGACCTGGTGCATTTCCGTGCGCTGGGTGCAAAGGGCGTGGTGATTGGCCCGGGATCGCTCGCGGTGGCGCACAAGCCGGATGAGTTTGTGCCCGTGGACGAGTTTATCGCCGCCGCCGGGATCTATCTGGACATTGCGCTGGCGATGCTGCCCGTGGCGGTGGCCCGATGAGAGCCCGTCTGTGGCGGGGCTGTCTGCACTACGCGGGCGTCACCCTGCATACCGCCGCCTCCGGTGCGGTGGCCGCGCTCGATACCCTGTGGCTGACGCTGGACGACGGCGGCGACAGAGGGACTGGCGAAGTCAGGCTGAATATCCGCTATCTGCACGGCTACAGCGAGGAGCAGGTGCTCGGCAACGTCCAGCATCATCTGGCCCGCTGGGACTGGGAGCAGCCACCCGAGGCACAGCTGGCAGCGGTTCACGCCGCGCAGAGTGGACTACTGGCACCCACGCGGATGCTGCTGGAGATGGCGCTGCTGGATCTGCTGGCCCGTCAGCATCAGCAAAGCCTCGCGCAGTGGCTGGGCGCGACCAGCGCGCCCTGCGCGATAGCAACCAACCAGACGCTGTTCTGGGGCAGCGAAACGCAGATGATGGATCAGGCCGAAGGCTACGTGGCACGCGGCTTTACCCAGCTCAAACTGCGTACCGGGGTGGCGGATTTCGCCACCGATCTGCGGCGGCTTCGGGCGCTGCGCCAGCGCTTCGGGGAGGGGATCACCCTGGCGATTGATGTAAACGGCCAGTGGTCGGTCGCCGGGGCGCTGGAGCGTCTGCCGCAGCTGACCCGCCTGGATCTCAGCTATGTGGAACAGCCCCTTGCGCCGGAACACGATCCGCGGCTGCCCGAGCTGGCGGCGTGCGGCATCCCGCTGATGCTGGACGAGAGCCTTAACGGCGAGGCGGCCATCGCCCGGCTGGCGGGCCTGAGCGCAGGCGACAGCCAGCCAGCACAGCATGACATCCTGGCGTCGGGCGACAGCCAGCCAGCGCAGCATGACATCCTGGCACCTGGCACCTCCGGCAGTGCCATCTGGGCACACCTCAAGCTGGTGAAGCTGGGCGGCATCCTGCCCACGCTGCGCGCTGCGCGACGTTTGCAGGCTGCGGGCGTGAAGCTGATGATCGGTCAGATGAATGAAGGCCACGCGGCTACGGCGGCCGCGCTACAGCTCTGCCGCGTGGTGCAGCCGGACTTTGCGGAACTTTACGGGGCCGACGGCCTGACTGACGACCCGGTCAGCGGCCTGATTTACCACCAGGGTCGCGTCAGCGTGCCCGATTCTCCCGGCCTGGGCGTGCATTTCGATGCCGCGCGCGCCACTTTACTTCAGGAGCTTAACCATGCAACTACCCGATAATGTGATTCAGGGCAGCGAATCGGCGTTTAACGCCGACGAATATGCCCGGCGTATCCGCCGCACCCGCGAACGTCAGCAGGCGGCAGGTATCGACGTGATGATTGTGACCGGCCCGGAAAACATCTTCTGGCTCACCGGCCAGCAGACGCCAGGCTACTACACCTTCCAGGCGCTGCTGCTGCCGCTGGAAGGGGAGCCGGTCTTCGTTATTCGCCAGCTGGAGTTCTGCAACTTTATCGCCAACACCTTTATCGCCGACGCGGCGGTGTATCAGGATGGCGATAACCCGGTCGATTTTCTGTTCGGCATGCTGCAACAGCATCACTGGCTGTCAAAACGCATCGGCCTGGATAAGCGCGGCTGGTTCCTGCCGGTCACCATCTATGAGGCGCTACAGCAGCGATTAGGCGATATCGCCGATGCCGCAGGCGTCATTGAGCCGCTGCGGGCGGTGAAGTCCGGGGCGGAGCTGGAAAAAATCACCGCCGCCGCGCGCTACGTTGATGCCGGGATGAACGCGGGCATTGCCGCCATCCGCGCGGGCGCTGACGAAAATGCATTAGTCTCCGCGATGATGGGGGCGGCGATTGCCGCCGGCTCCGAGTATGTCGGCATGGAGCCGCTGGTCTCCTCCGGTCCGCGCACCGGCGTACCGCACGGCACCTGGCGACGTCGGGTGCTACAGGATAATGAACCGGTCTTTCTGGAGATGGCGGCGGCTCACGATCGCTATCACGCCGCGCTGATGCGTTCCGCCTGGCTGGGACGCCCCCCGGCCATCGCGCTGGAAATGGAAAAGGTGTGCCAGGAGGCACTCCAGGCGGCGCTGGATGCCATTCGCCCCGGCGCGACCTGCGAAGCGCCTCATCTGGCCTGCCAGCAGGTCATTGACCGCGCGGGTTTCACCGATAACTTCAAAAAACGCACCGGCTACGCCATTGGCGTCTCCTTCGCGCCCGACTGGGGCGAGGGCGGTATCCTCAGCCTCTACAGCGGCGTCACCACCGAACTCCAGCCGGGGATGACCTTCCATATTCCCCCCGCGCTGCGCATTTACGGTGATTTTACCGTCGGCGTCAGTGAAACCATCGTGGTAACCGAAACGGGCTATCGCCAGCTCGGCACCCTGGCTCGTCCATTAACTTTGCTGTAAGGAACAACAATGAAAGATATGACTGAATGCCATGAGCGTCTGCGCGGCATTTTCAACATTACCGTCACGCCTTTTGATACACAGGGCGCCATCGACTTTGTGGCGCTGCGTGAAAATATTGAGCGGGTGATCGGTCTGGGCTACGACGGCATTCTGATTGGCGGCACCTACGGTGAATTCCCGGTGATGTCACTGGCCGAGCGGCGGTCGCTGTTTAGCGAAGTGATGGCCTGCGTGGGCGATCGCATTCCGGTGATGCTGTGCAGCGCCAGCGCCGATCCGCGCGAAGTGCGGGAGCTCACCGCGCTGGCGGGCGATCTTGGCGGCCTGCCGATGGTCACGCCACCGTTTGTCAGTGAAATCACCCAGGCGCAGATCCACGCCTTTTTTTGTGAAATGGCACCGCTGTCAAAAACCGGCATTTTGATTTACAACGCGCCCGGCATTGGTATCACCCTTTCACCCGATCAGCTGGTGCAGCTGGCAGAGATCCCGGGCGTGGTCGGGATTAAACAGGGCGACCTCAACCCGACGGCTATCGACCAGATTGCTAACCGCCTGGGCGGTCGGCTGCGGCTGTTCTGCGCCTCCGATCTGGCTTTTCTTGGCCCGATGATGTGTGGTTTTGACGGCATCAGTACCACCAACAGCGGCGCGTTACCGGAGATTATTCTGGCAACCTTTCGCGCGGTGGAGCAGGGAGATGCGGAAACCGCCCGCAGTCTGCATCAGCTGTGGTACGACTACCGCGCGCTGGCGCGCCAGCACGGTCAGCCGCAGCTGGTTAAGGCGGCAATGGCGCTGCGCGGCTTTAACGGCGGCACGGTGCGCGCCCCGTTAAGACCCATCTCGCCAGAGGCGCTGGCGGCGCTAACCCGCGTGATGACGACGCTCGCCAGCGATCCGCGCAGCGGCGTCACGCTGGCTGAGTAAAGATGACCCGATCCGCTGAGCGGCCCTCGCAGACTGAACGGGGCCTGCGAGGGTCAGGTATCGCTTAGCGATCGGGGATGTTTCAGGCCCGCGCGGCGCACCCCACGCTGGCTAAGGGCCGCCTCAAGCAGCCGGATAAACAGGCCGTGTGGCGTCTCCGGGCGCGACAGCAGTTCCGGATGCCCCTGAACGCCGTGCCAGAAAGGGTGGTCCGGCAGGGAGATAGCCTCAACGGTCCCGGCGGTTTCGGCCGTCACGACAATACCGCTGGCGGCCAGCTGGGCGCGAAGGGCGGGGTTAAACCGGTAGCGATGGTTGTAATGCATCCGTGGGGGAAGCGGGGCGGGCAGCGGCGCAGCAGGGGTAAAAGGCAGCAGCCCGCAGCGGTGAGCGCCATCCCCGAAGCAGATAAAACTGTGCAGGGCGGCATCCGGTGCCACCTCTGCCAGGATTGCCCCGTCGCACCCGGGCTGAAGCCGTACCGCCGCCGTGGCCATGCTCTGCATACCGAGGCACAGGCCCAGGGTGGGCAGATGACTCTGTAGGGTGGCATTGGCCACGCGGATCTGCCCGCTGACGGCCGCCATGGAGGCACCGCCGGGCAGCACAACCGCGTCCAGTTCGCTCAGCTCATCCAGAGGGGCGGACAGGTCGGCAGGCGGTAAAAAACGCAGGCGGAGCTGAATGCCGAGCGGGTGGGCGGCATCGTCAAGTGCCGCCAGGGTGGCAGGATAAACCTCACGGTGATCCGCTTCCCGTCCCACCAGCCCCAGTACCAGGGTTTCACCGACCGGCTGGGTGCGTGAGCGGCCGCCAGGCGCAGGTTGTCGCAACAGCACGCAGCCTGCGGCGTCGCAGAGCTGTAACAGCCAGCCTGCGTGCTGAGCGTAAAGCCGGTTTCCCGGCAGGTGCGCCACGCGCTCAGCATCACCTGCGGCAAGCACCACGACGGCATCATGCGCAGGAAGCTGCGCGATATCGCTCACCTCCCGCAGCTGCGGGTCGCAGGTATAAAGCCCGCTGGTGACGCAGTAACCGGCCGCGACCACGTGCTGATGGCTGTCGGGGTAGTCGCCGCTAAAGGTCGGCCGCAGGCTCCACAGGGGCAGGCGCTGCTGCCTGGCCCAGGTTACCGCACAGGCACCATAGTGGGCGGGCAGTCTGGCATCGTCGAGGATAAAAGTCAGTGACACGGCAAGCTCCTGGCTGTCTGGGTTGAGGTACGCAATCGATTGTATTCACTGAGTCAACATATACAAAGAGGATTTATGAATAACACCACTACCGCCCGCCGTATGCAGCGGGTAAGACCTTCGCCGACCGCTGCGATTTCCGATCGCGTTCGTGAACTGGAGGCCGCAGGGAAACGGATCATCAACCTGGGAGAGGGGGAGCTGGACTTTGCCACTCCCGATGTCATCAGCTATGCCGGGATAGCGGCCATTGTGGGTCAGCAGACCAAATACACCGCCGTGGCGGGCACCGCCGAGCTGAAACGGGCCATCGCGCATAAGTTTGCCCGGGATAACGGCCTGACATTCCAACAGCATGAGATCATCGCGGGCAGCGGGGCTAAACAGCTGATCTTCAATGCGCTGCTGGCGACGGTTGACCCGGGTCAGCAGGTGATTATTCCCGCGCCCTACTGGGTCTCTTATCCGGATATGGTGGCGCTGGCCGAGGGCGAGCCGGTAATCGTGCCCTGCGAGGAGCAGCACGGCTGGAAACTGCGACCGGACACCCTGGCGCAGGCCATTACCCCGCAGACGCGCTGGGTGATTCTGAACTCCCCCGGCAACCCTACCGGGGCGATCTACAGCCTTCAGGAGCTGCGCGCGCTGGCCGGGGTGCTGGCCGACCATCCGCAGGTACTGATAATGGCCGATGATATCTACGAGCCGCTGCGCTATAACGGCGCGCCGTTTGCTACCTTTGCTCAGGCGGCGCCGCAGCTGGCAGAGAGAACGCTAACGATTAACGGCGTCTCGAAAAGTCATGCGATGACCGGCTGGCGGCTGGGCTATGCCGCCGGACCCGCCTGGCTGATCGCAGCGATGCAAATTCTGCAATCGCAAAGTACCTCCAACCCCAGCAGTATTTCGCAGGCGGCGGCCGTGGCCGCCCTGCAACAGCCCGCCGCCTTTTTTACCCAATGGCTGGAGAAGCTGGCCCGCCGTCGCCAGCGCGTGATGGCATGGGTGGCGGCAACGGACGGGCTAAGCGCCACCCCGCCCGACGGAGCATTCTATCTGTTTGCCAACTGTAAAGGGCTGATTGGGCGCATCACCCCGACGGGCGAATCCCTGGCTGACGATAGCGACGTGGCCCGCTGGTTGCTGGCAGAGGCGGGTGTTGCGGTACTGCACGGATCGGCCTTCGGCATGCCGGGCTATCTGCGCATCGCCTATGCGGTAAAAGACGAACTGCTGGAGGAAGCCTGCCAGCGGCTTGAGGCCGCCTGCCGTCGCTTAACGGCCTGAAAGAGGCGTCGGCAGAGATAGCCGACGCCGTGTTTTAGCCTGCGGCATTAGCCCGGCGGGATTCAGACCCGGAAGGTGTCCACCATGCTCCGCAGCGCATGAGCCTGCCCGGAAAGGGAGTGTGAAGCCGAGGAGGATTCCTCAACCAGTGCCGCATTATTCTGCGTGACGCCATCCATCTGACTCACCGCGATGCTGACCTGCGAAATTCCCTGCATCTGCTCTGATGACGCCAGTGATATCTCCTCCATCGCGTCAGCGAGGCTGCCGACCATATTAACGATTTTGATGATGCTTTGCCCCGTTCCCTGTGCAACGGCCACGCCGCCTTCCACCTGCGTCACGGCCTGCTCGATCAGCGCTTTTATCTCTTTTGCTGCCACCGCACTGCGCTGCGCCAGCGTTCTGACCTCGCCGGCGACCACCGCAAAACCTCTGCCCTGTTCTCCGGCACGGGCCGCTTCGACCGCGGCGTTCAGCGCCAGGATATTAGTCTGAAAGGCGATGCCTTCAATCACGTTGGTAATATCACGCACCTTACCCGCACTGAGGGAAATATCGCTCATGGTCACCGTCATTCGCTGAACCTCGGCGTCGCCGTTGCGGGCCAGTGACGCCGCTTCCCTGGCGGAGTTTGCCGTCTGCTGTGCGCCGACGCTATTGCTTTTCACCGTTGCGGTTAGCTGCTCCATGCTTGCCGCCGTTTCCTGCAGCGCTGCCGCCTGCTGTTCGGTTCGTGATGAGAGTTCGGTATTACCTTGGGCTATTTCGTCTGAGGCGAGCGCAACGGAAACCGCAGCCTCTTTAATCTGCGACACCAGGCTGCGCAGGTTTACCTGCATACCCGCCAGGGAGGCCAGCAGACTGCTGCTGTCGTTATGGCGTAAAGCGACCGACGTTGTCAGATCGCCGCTGGCGATGGCGGCGGCCAGACGTTGAGCCTGAACCGGTTCACCGCCCAGCTGACGCATCAGCAGACGTACGGTCAGGATACAGACGATCGCTGCGGCAATAACGGAGACAACCATCATGATGCCTAACAGCAGTGAAAGGCGGTTTACGGCTGCGCTGTTTGCCCTGGCCGTCTCCTCGGCCTGTTGGGTCTGAATATCTGTCAGGGCATTAAGACTGGCGACCAGCACCTGCTGCGGGGGCCTCACCCCGTGAGTGAGATAATCTGCGAACCCCTGGAGCTGACGCTGCTGCGCCATATGGGCAGCGGTATCAAGGGCGGTGAGAGCGGCTTTCTCTGAATCACTGACGTCTGCCAGCAGCTTCACTTCAGCGGGGGCCCCTTCGGCATGGATGATGACGGCAAGCGCATCACGCGTTTGCAGATACACCTGCTTTTGTTGATCGAAGCGGGAAAGCTCCGACTCAATGGCCTGAGGATCGGTAAAGAGCGCCATGTTCCTTATTTCGACCAGCATATTTCGCAGCGTGGTACCCATTTCGTTAACCAGCACGACTTTTTTCAGCTTAAGGTTAACGACGGTGTTCATACTGTCTCTGGACTGACTCAGACCATTAAATGCCAGGCCCAGACAAAGAATAAAGAGCAAAATTAACAGGGAAAAACCTGCTGTTAAACGGGTCGATATTTTCATGTATCCATCCAGCTAAAGGTTATGGGGCAGATCTACTATCGACAGCAGCCTTAGAGAGCAACAGGGTGAGAGGGATATTTATTTAAGCGATGTTATCCTGCCACAGGGGGGAGGTGGCAGACGAAATGCTGCATCATTAAGCCTTTCGCCTGCACCTGGCTCAGCTCCCACGCAGCAGAAAGGAAAAGGCATGCAGGGCGCCCTGGTCGTCTATTGCGGTATAGTTGAGTGTCGATTCACCGTCGGGCAATATTCCGGCTTTATTCTGCAGGGGAAACGTCCTGGTAGAGAACGGGGCAACGTTTTTCTCCGCATCCAGGTAAACGGGATAGGTATTCTGGCCGAGGGTGAGGCTCATCTCTCCGGGCGTAAAATAATAGGGGGTGTTGTTAACGGCGATCACCCCCTCCTTACCCGTTAACCGCTGAAGTTTGAACACCACTCTTTTGGTCCTCTGCTCAAATGATTCCGTTTCTTTGAACGGGCGATTAATCACTTTGAGCTGGGTATTTAAGGCAATACTCACCTTATTATTTGCCTCCCTCAGGGTGCTTTTTTTGACCGAGCTTATTTCATAGAGATTCAGCCAGTAGAGCGACTCCCGATCGGTGGGGAGTTTATCTGCCAGCGCACTTCGCATGATTGTGATCTCCTTTTTTTCGCCTTTATTGAGCGTAAACACGCCGGGAAGCGCGACGAAAGGAAAAGCCTGGCTTCCCGGATCCTTACTCGGCGAACCCCGGTCCACCCAGATCTGGACCAGCGCCGGGGTTTCAGCGCTGTTGACCAGCAGTAAAGGAGCACGCACCTGGTGCGGATGGAAAATAACCCGGCTGGCCTGAGGAATAATAGCGGCAGGACAGGCCGTGGCAAAGGATGCGAGGAGCAGGAAGATTTTTTTCATTCTACTGTAACCTGATTAAGAGATAAGCGGTCGCGTCAATTTTGCCCGCGCTGATGTTTTTACCCGGCAGCGGAGCCAGCTGCGCAACGAAGTTTCTCTGATACATGTTGCTGTCTCCCTGACCGCCGCTGGTTCGTTGAGCGTCCTCCAGCACGGGCCGCCATCCGGCATTGCTGCTGTAATCACTCCAGCCGAGAAATGAGACCGGTTTGCCGCTGGAGGTAGTGAGTTTGATACCCACGCCAGTGGCAAGGGAGGGGTCTGAATCATAGTGATCGGACACCAGATAATCTGAAATGCCATTGCTCCCGGTCAGCCCCAGCTTTTGAGCCTGAAGCCAGGCCGCATAGCTGGACTGAAAACCCAGTGAGATCTGGCCTGAAGCCACACCGGATTGCGTCTCTGCTGCCTTTGAGCATTCGAGCGTGACGCTCAGCGGCGCACTTACCGACTGGCCCTGCGAGAGCGCGTTAATGCTGACCGATGGAAAGAGGACGTGGGCGGTATAGTTTTCCACCCGGCAGCCCTGACTCAGGTTCTGCGTAAGGGTTGCTACCGGCGCGGTATTCATCCCGAAGGCCATATAACGCCCGGTGATCCAGGTGTTAAAGTTATTCCAGCTGTCTTTTCCGGCTTCGGGGACATTCTGGCCCGGCCCCATAAAAACCACGTAGCCATTGGGCTGATTGCAGCTATAAGACCCCGTATAGCTGTCCTTTGCGGCAGAGGGACAACCCCATGACGCATAGCCGCTATCCCGATTGTTTTTATCTGTCCTGATCAGTTCAGCGCTGATCGGGCTGAAATGCTTGCCTTTAATCAGTATTTTATTGCCGCTCACGTCATAGTCAGTCAGCGGGACTTTCTGCCAGATCCGCGTAAAAGGCTTACCGCTGCGCAGATGAACCAGCTTCAGCGCGGTAAAGGGGAAATAGGTCTGGAAATAGTTATCCCCCATATTCCATGCGCCCCCGACGTTACTGTCGCCGTTGGTGGCGAACACCTCAAAGATCTTGTCCTTATCCGCCAGGTCGCACTCATAGAGCACGCGTTCGGGATCGCTATTTTTAATCGAGGGAACAACCTGAAATACGGAACGGGCCAGCACCGTACCGGCAGGCTGATATCGCAGGTCCATCAGGCCAATGTTACCCAGATTCAGAGAGGCGCCACAGGCATCACACCCCTGATCGACCGCCCTGACGCGGGTACAGTTTGCCTGCAGCGGCGCACAGAGGCTGGAAATAAGGACAACGAAAGCATAAATACAATATTTCATTTTTTTTCCTGGTAAATCAGAAACGACACACGGCATTTGCATAGGTAATAACCGCATCCGGTTTGGGCGTTGGGATATCATATTCAATGGTGCATGAATCATTTTTACCCGCACCCCAGACGGCCTTAAGCGTTCCCTGCGTCTCACTCAGCCGCAGATACGCATTACCTGCCTGGCCAAAGGTCCCAATAGTTTTTCTTTGTTCATTGATAATATCGGCGCCCATTGGCACTGAAATATTCCGGTTAGTGGTCGTTTTCATCATCACCGGATAGCCGCGCAGGGTCTGAAATTTAACCCTGACCATGGCACCGGCATAAGGCGCGATGGTTTTCTGGCTGTTCTGCACCTCGACCTGACTGTCGCTGCCGCTGGCATCCAGCGCGATAGCGTTATAGTGGTAAGGGATGAGGGAGGGCACCAGGGCATATCCCGAACCGTCAACGTGAATGCCGGGGCTACTGATAACCCGCGCTCCCTGAGCGCCTTTTGCCTCAATCAGCGCAAAGGTATCACTGACATAATTCCCCAGCGTCAGTCCGCCGCTGTGCAGTACCGCCGCGCCCATCGCATTCACCGACATCTGATTAAACCGCGACGACGTTGAGGCGGTGGCCGTAAGACTGGCCAGGGACATTTTCCTGTTAACGCTGCCGCTGAAGGTGGAATCTCTCTGGCGCTGGTCGCGATTAACGTTCAGGCTGTAGCCGGTTTGATCTTCTCCGGCCACGCCGCTCAGCGAGGCGTTATAGCTGCTTCCGCTATTGCTGTCATGGGTGCCTCCCAGCGTGAGGTACGGTGAGTGGGTGGCGGAGCCTAACGGCATTGAAAAGCTAATCTGTAGCTGGGTATCCTTGAAATATTCATTCCTGCGCGTCGGTGCTGCAAACCGCCGAAAACCGTCATGCGAGTGCGATCGGACCGTATACTGCCTGGAGAGGGACAGGTTCATTGAAATATTTCCCGGCATAACGGTGCTGTATCCGGCCTGGTACTGCGTATCACGCGAGCGCCCGTCATAGTAATTCTGCCTGGAACCAGAGAGATAAATACTGCCCCATTCCCCCAGCGTTTGATTAATGGTCATCTGCAGACGATTACGCTGCATATATTCGCTGCTGGTATTATCCTGCCCCGGGGTCGCGTTGTTATTTAATGCAATGACGTCGTTAAGGTCACGGTATCCGTGCGTGGAATACTGATACCCGGCAAACGTTAGCGTGGTGTGGGTCGGCTCAAAGGTTCGGCTGTAATTCAGCTCATAGCGCCATCCCTGGGCGGTATCGCCGTCGTTCAGATCGGCTGAAGAATAAGCACTGTTGAATCCCACGGCGCCCATTTCCGAGGCCCAGACGCCACCCGCCAGCAGCGAGCGGTAGTCATTTCCCAGCCGCATTCCACCATTCATGGTGATGGCGTTGGTCAGGCCCCGTTTAACCGTGAGTTCGGTGAAGTTATTGTCTTTGCGGTAATCCGTGACCTTACCGGCAGAAAAGCTGTAATCGGTTCGTCCCGGGCGTAATGATTCAGGTAGAACGGCAAAGGGTACGGTATAGCGGTGACGACTGCCATCGGACTCCAGCACCTCCACGCTGAGGTCGCCGCCGTAGCTCACCGGGCTCAGGTCATTGATGAGGAAAGGGCCGGGCGGCACCGTGGTCTGATAAATTCGCTGCCTGCCCTGCCAGACAGAGACGCGGGCATTGCTGTTAGCCACCCCACGGATTTCCGGGGCATAGCCGCGAAGGGAGTCGGCCAGCATCCTGTCGTCCGAGTTCAGATTGAGCCCACGGAAGCTGACCGCGTTAAACAGATCGCCGGCGCTAAAGAGCTCCCCGACTGACACTTCACTTTTTACGGATGGCAGCGCACGTTGCATCCAGCTTCGGGTGTTTTGCCAGCGATTACCATATTCATTATGGGTAAAATTACCCTGCTGGCGGAAACGCCACATGCCGATATTCATCCCGCCGTTAATGCCCAGCCAGGTGGACTCGAAGCGCTGAGCATTTTTATAATCGGAATAGAACTGATTCACATTGTAATTAACGAAGGCCATCGTGGATCCTTCGGAAAGATTGTCAGGCGCAATGTAGCCTGCGGGCTGAGTAACAAGCATCGCCTGCGGAATGGTGACATCCACGCGCAGTTTACCCGTATCGACCCGCACCGACGTCGCCGGAAGAAAGCGTTCGGGATGGGTACATCCTTCTGCGGGCAGGGCAGAAAGATAACGCTCCCTGACGGCAAACGCCCGGTAAAAACGGGGAGGAAGACACAGGGTAAACTCTCCGTTTTCCCGTTGCAGCTTTAACGGCGTGTTACTCTGAAATTTACCATTCAGGTAAAGGTCAACATCATATTCACCTGACTGGAAATAGGGATCCCCGGTGCCATCTTCAATATTCAACTGGCCTGGCAAAGCAGCACGAATCAGTGAGGGATCGAAAATATAGTCATTATCTGCTGACGTTTTTGCGTAGCCCGCCGATATCCCATACAGCGTCAGCAGTAGCGTTATAAGTAAAGATTGGTTTTTCATTGCGATTTATTTTTTGAGATTTCTATTATATCGTCTGAACCAAAATCATTAATCAAAAGTGCACGCATTTCCCAACCGGAAAGCGTACTGTCTTTTCCTTTTCGGCTGACGTTAGCTTCACTGAAGGGGGCAATCGTCACCGCGTCACTAAAATTCACTTTTTCCGTACCGCGCTGTAGAGAAAAAGAGCGGAGATTGGCATAAAAAGGAGAGCGGTTTTTAATGATGATATCGCCGCCGTTGAGGCTAAAGGAGAGCTGCTCACGTATTTTATCGACTGTGGGTGAGATCCCATCCGGACGAACAAATACTTTGACCCTGCTTTTAACAATAAGGTAAAGCTTGTTTTTATCTTCATCATTTTTTTTTACCGAGGGAATATCAATGTACTCAAGGTAAAACATGGACTCTCTGTCCTGTGGCAGGTTTTCCCTGGTGATTTTTATTTTCACGGTCTGACCGGCATCAGGTAAAATTCTGAATACCTGAGGCAGAGCAACAAAGGGCGGATGGTCAGCGTTTTCCTCGTTTCCTGGCGTAATCTGAACCAGGGCAGGGTGGTGACCTGAATTAGTAAACTGTATATTTTTCTCCTGTCGGGCATTATCAATTATTATGCGGGTACCGTTCAGGACAACGCTTGCCTGCGCGGGGCTTATTAGAAATACAGCGATTAAAGAGAGAATAAAATGCCTGAGCACAATGGACTCCGGCCCCTCGCATAAGGGAGGGGCAATAAGGTTTATGGATAGCTAATTGCGTACTGCACGCTGCTCAATACTGACCCTGCTGAAACATTCCCTGCATCAGTATAATATTCCACGGAATAATCCTGGGAAGTGCTGGTCGCTCCTTCGGCAAGTTTCATTCCCGACACCTTTGCCTGGCCCGATGAGAGATCAATCACTTTATCGCTGGAATCTAACAGGCGCAGATCAACATTTTCAGCCGTGCCGGTATTTCCAAGATTACCATTAGTGGAAATATTGTTTCCCTGGAAGAGGACGTTAATATCCTGACTGCCGGAGGCAGGGGCGGGGCAGCCTGAGACATTAATAGTGAAGCTGGTTTTACCCGCGGTGGCTTTTGCAGTGCTTAGCTGACCTGTTGACACGGTCGGCAGTAAAACCACCGGGCTGCCTGATGCACCATTAACGTCAACATTACAGGTCTGGGCATTGACTTCACCCTGGAAGCGAATAGTATTTTGTGATGCCGCCTGCACATTGCCTGAAATTACCCCTGTAACACAGGTGGTAAGCGCTAAATATAATGATACTGAACTGTTTTTCATTAAATTCCCCTTGATTGAGTAGGCTGCTGAAAGTGAGGAGGTTCAGCTCTCTTATCAGCGGAGGGAATGTTAACACCTCGATTTTTTTTATCGTCTGAAGTAATTTGAATCTATCTCATATGAGAGGTGATGAGTAAGGTTAAAGCCTTTTTCACGATGTGAAATTCATATATAACAATAACTTAACTCATTTCTCTGGCGTAAGGGATGCGGCGGGGTAGATTTGTAGCGGATTGGCGATCGTATCTGTCTTTCGGCTGTTTCATGGGTGTTATAATAAAGCGCAATACTGAGGTAGCGACCTGAACGACAGGAAGATATAACCCGCCTTCATCCTGTCGTTCAGATTTTATATAAATCGCTACTTTTCGCAGATAAAGAGTGGCACAGGATTTGAGTAAAAAAGCCAGGTATCTATTCCCGTTCTCTTTATGGTTAAGGGAAGCTTCCCGCCCTTTTTGACAAAGAACTCCGGAAACCACTTTTTTTCTTCCTCGCCTTTTATCTCATTCATTGGTGAGTTTTGAATAAGCGTTGACTGCGCGATAAGGATGTTATTTTCCTCATGATAGTCAAATTGAATGACCTTACTGACATTGATGCGGGACTCTTTTCCCTCATAAAGGGCACCGGAAAGGGTGAGCAGCCCTTTCCCATCATTCATTTTCTGACCGATGGTAAGAGAGAGCTTATCATCACCCTTAAAATAATTAATGTTGCCTACGCAGCTGATCTCACTGTCCTCACAGAACCTGTAAAAAAATAATTCACCTATTGCAATCATAATAAGAACAAAGGTCAGAGTCTTCCTCACAGGGGGTTACCTATATAGTAATAAGAAATGCAGTTAGGTCTGAGGAAGGGACCTATCTCTTTTTCGCACTGTATCACTGACATTCTGGTTCCTCCCGGAAATAGCGTGACGTAGACATATTTTCGTTCATCACATCTTATTTTCTTTTTTATCACCGCTTGCATAGTGATGTCATCATCCGCCATATTATTGCTGTAAAACGCGCAGCCATTAAAATCGAATCTCTTCACGTAATCCACGCTGTAAGTGATAAAATAAAGACAGGGTGTCAACACGATGGCGGCAAAGGCCACGCCATAAGCGATCCAGAAGAGAGCGTTATTTATTGTCAGTCTGATACGCTCAGGCTGCGAATATGTTCCGACGGGGGCTTCTGAAGCGTGATTTTCCTCAGTGGCAAGGGGAAGCTCCTCGGGAAAAATGGTGACGTTTTCATTGCCCTCATTCTCTGCCTGCCTGGGGGCGGGATCATTTTCACCCTCATCACCAGCTGAAGAAGGCTCATTCTGTAACTCGGTGCGGGTAATTTCTACCTTTCCTGAGAGCATAAATCCGCGCCGGGGAACGGTGCGAATAAAGTCCTCACTATTACCGCAGGTTAACAGCGCTTTTCTGAGCATTGAAATGCTTTGATACAGCGCATTGGGACTGACTTCCATGCCAAACCTTCTCCAGGCAAAGTCATAAAAAGCCTCATGCTCTATCACCTTCCCCTGATTTTCAATGAGCAACTCCAGACAATATACGGAGGATGACTGGATTTTTAATTCTTTGCCACCGCCGCGCATAACTCTTCTGCCGGGTTCAAATTCAACTTCCCCTCCTATGGAAAACTTTCTCATCGGGACTTCTCCGTGATGTAAGATCAGAAATTGATAAGTTTCATTAAATATTAAGGTTTGCTTTCAAAGCCGCTTTATGCTTAGAGGGCGCTGTACTGTATTTCATTGGTTGAGTTATCTCAGTTTTGTTTCTTTAGTGTTTATCTGCAATCTGCAAGCGAATAACGACCCAATAGTGAGACCTCGGCAGTGATTAATAAATTATACCGTTTTCTTAAGCTTAATAAGTTATAAAAACTAAGAAAATTGCTAAATTGTATGAATGCAGGGGGGGCTGCGGGAAGTGTCCCTGGCGGGATGCGTGATTTCTTTTAGGGTTATGCACCTGCATCGCCCTGAATCTAACAGAGAGACTGAATATTCCCGTCGTACCGCGGCCGATGGAGCCCTCGTGTCTGCGCCTGTCAATTGCTGGTTTAGTATACAGTTACACCCGCTTTCCAGAGGAGACTATCGACCCTTGTGGTCATTGACGAGGAGGGGGGAAACGAAACGGCACATACCCATTAAAGATAAGATTTGCGCTCAGTACCTTCTCATGGTGCTTACCCCGAAAGGGTAAAATAACTATGCATGTTTAAATTTTATATTCAATGTGCAAATGTGGTTAATACGGCGTTCATTTTGGTTGTTTAATTATAATAAAATCAGGGGTGGCTGTGATATTTCCTTCGGGTATGCGAGATTAAATGCGAAGTGTGAATTTGATCACCAAAGAAAATTTATAATTGTTTACTATTCCTGATGTTTAATTTTACAAAATTGTTTTTCCTGTATTACCTTCTTAATTATTCCTGGAGATGGGAATTTATTATTTATTACGGGGTGTAGTAAAATTATTATGGATAGTCATGTGGTATTTAATCGGGTATACCGGACTGACGAACGCACCATTTCGGCAATAAAAACTTTCCTGCGTGAAAGCGATCTGAGCATCGACAGGACCATCAGGGTGTTTGTGACCGCCACGCAGGCGGGCAGGCTGGTGGCCTGCGGCGGCATCGCTGACAATATCATTAAGTGTGTCGCCGTCTCACCAGAATTACGTGGTGAAGGGCTGGGGCTGAGCCTCGCTACTGAGCTGGTTAACCTGGCCTGGGAGATGAACCAGACCCAGCTATTTCTCTGTACCAGCACGCAAAATGAGTCTTTGTTTCGGCAGTGTGGATTCTACCCTGTCGCCCGCGTACCCGGGGTGATGGTACTGATGGAAAACAGTCCCTGTCGGCTGGCCCGGTATGCTGCGCGGCTTGCGCATCTGCGAAAACCCGGTAAGAAAATTGGCGCTATTGTGATGAACGCCAACCCTTTCACCCGTGGGCATCAGTATCTGGTGCAGCAGGCGGCGGCGGCCTGTAACTGGTTACATCTGTTTCTGGTCAGAGAAGATACCTCCCGCTTTCGCTATCAGGACAGGTTTGATCTGGTTGTGGCCGGAACGCGTGGTATACCCAATCTGACAATCCATGAGGGCTCACAATATATTATTTCACGGGCTACATTCCCCTGCTATTTCATTAAAGAAAAAGGCATCGTCGATAATTGCTATACCGAGATCGACTTAAAAATATTCCGGCAGTCTCTGGCTCCCGCCCTGGGCATCACTCATCGTTTTGTGGGGAGTGAACCTTTTTGTGCCGTGACGGAAAAGTATAACCGCGATATGCATTACTGGCTAAAGACGCCTTTATTAACGGCACCGCCCATAGAACTGGTTGAAATTGAACGGCTGAAATATAAAGGGACGCCCATCTCGGCCTCATGGGTAAGGAAACTGCTGCCCGCCGGTGATATGCAGGCTATTTCACCGCTGGTGCCGGAAGCAACACAACACTATTTAGAACGCCTGCTGGCAAAAGGTCATAAAACAGCAGCGGCGCAAAACAGAAAGCCAGATAATCAGAGGACGGAATGAAAATAATCAGGGAAGCGATGGCCGGAACGCTTGAGTCCAGCGATGTGATGGTCCGCATCGCGCCTGCGGAGGGGGCACAGCACGATTTACTGATTGCCAGCAGCGTGGAAAAGCAGTTTGGCGAAGCCATTCGACAGACGCTGCTTCAGCTGCTGACGCGCTATCGGGTTGAGCCGGTGCAGGTGATAGTTGATGATAAAGGTGCGCTGGACTGTGTGATCCGTGCGCGAATGGAAACGGCGCTGATGCGCGCCAGCGGGCTTGAAGCCCTCCCGTGGGAGGTGAGTCATGATGACGCTTAAGCCACGTGTCCGGCGAAGTATGCTGTTTGTTCCCGGTGCCAACGCCGCCATGATTAGCAATGCCTTTATCTATCAGGCAGATGCGCTGATGTTCGACCTGGAAGACTCCGTTATTCTTCGTGAGAAGGATGCCGCACGCCGGCTGGTTTACCATGCGTTGCAGCATCCCCTCTACCAGCAGGTGGAAACCCTCGTTCGGGTAAATGGCCTGGATAGTCCTTATGGCCTGGCGGACTTACAGGCCGTGGTGCGGGGAGGGGCTGATATCGTGCGCCTGCCAAAAACCGATCGTGCTCAGGATGTGCTGGATATGGCGCAGGCCATCGGCGCCATTGAAACCGCCTGCGGGCGTCAGCAGGGCAGCACGGGCCTGCTGGCGGCGATTGAATCCGCAGAGGGGATAACCAACGCGGTGGAGATAGCACAGGCATCACCGCGATTAATGGGCCTCGCGCTTGGCGCGGAGGATTACGTCAGGGATCTACGAACCGAACGTTCGCCTGAAGGCACTGAGCTGCTGTTCGCTCGCTGCACCATCCTCCAGGCTGCCCGCGCAGCCGGTATCCAGGCCTTTGATACGGTCTACTCTGACGCCAGCAATGATGCGGGCTTCCTGCGCGAAGCCGCGCTAATTAAGCAGCTGGGTTTCGATGGGAAATCCCTGATTAATCCCCGGCAGATCGCGCTGCTCCACAACCTCTACGCGCCTACCGCCCGCGAAGCTGACCATGCACAGCAGGTTATAGACGCCGCCGCCGCCGCAGAGCGGGAAGGGCGGGGCGTGGTTTCGCTTAATGGCAAAATGGTCGACAGCCCGGTGATTGAACGCGCCCGGCTGGTGCTGGAGAGAGCAGCGCTTTCCGGGCTGCATCAGGAAGAGAGCGACAGTAAGGAGACCCGATGAACCGAGAACAACGTTTGATGACTTTGCCTTCACGGCCAGAAGTTATGCTTTTCCAGGATGCGGTAAAAGCAGAGCAGCGGGCAATAAAACCTGCCGACCTGAAGCGCTGCGCATCTCTCCAGGAATCTGTCCGTCGCAGTGGATTGCAGGATGGCATGACCCTCTCTTTTCATCACGCCTACCGCAATGGCGATCTTGCGCTTAACCAGGTGATGGAGACGCTGGCGGAGATGGGGCTGCGCAATCTGACCCTGGCCTCCAGCTCGCTCAGCGACTGTCATGCGCCACTGATCGCGCATATTCGCAGCGGTGTGGTGAGCCGCATCTACACGTCAGGCCTGCGTGGCCCGCTGGCGGAGGCGATATCGCGGGGTCTGCTACGCGAGCCGGTACAGATCCATTCGCACGGCGGGCGGGTCAATCTGATCGCGTCTGGCGAGCTGCATATTGATGTCGCTTTCCTGGCGGTGCCGGGCTGTGATGAATACGGCAATGCGAATGGCTACAGCGGTGAGGCCTGCTGCGGCTCGCTCGGTTATGCCCAGGTTGATGCGCAGTTCGCGGACAGGGTGGTATTGCTCACCGAAGCGATACTGCCTTATCCGCATTATCCTGCCAGCCTGGCCCAGGATCGGGTTGACCTGATTGTCCGTCTGGCGCGGGTGGGGGATGCCGACAAAATTGGGGCCGATACCACGCGCATCACCTCCAATCCGCGTGAGCTACTGATTGCACGACGTGCGGCAGAGGTGATTGCGGCATCCGGCTCTCTTATTGAGGGTTTCTCTTTGCAAACCGGCAGCGGCGGTGCTTCGCTGGCGGTCACCCGTTTTCTGGCTGATAAAATGCGCGCGCGCGGGATCCACGCGGCCTTTGCGCTGGGAGGCATCAGTTCAGCCATGGTGGAACTGCATGAGCAGGGACTGATCCGCAGCCTGCTGGACGTGCAAAGCTTTGACCGTAAGGCCGCGATGTCGCTGGCCCGCAACCCGGGTCACATTGAAATCAGTGCCAGCCAGTACGCTGACTTTTACTCCAAAGGGGCGGTGGTCGATCGGCTTGACGTGGTGGTGCTCAGCGCGCTGGAGATTGATACGGGCTTTAACGTTAACGTCCTCACCGGCTCAGACGGTGTGATCCGTGGCGCTTCCGGCGGCCACTGCGATACCGCCGCCGCCGCGAAGCTGGCGATCGTTGTTGCTCCGCTGGTGCGCGGGCGTATGCCTACCGTGGTGGAGGCGGTAACGACCTGCATTACGCCGGGTTCGGGCATTGATATCCTGGTCACCGACCATGGCACGGCGGTTAACCCTTCCCGCCCGGCGCTGGCGCAGCGCTTACGCGATCGGGGCATTGAGCTGGTCACTATCCAGTGGCTTTATGAGCGGGCAAGGCTGCTGACGGGCGATCCGCAGCCTGTCGCGTTTACCGACAATGTGGTAGCGGTCGTGCGCTACCGCGATGGCTCGGTGATTGATGTGGTGCATCAAATTGCTGAATAACGTCGGGCAGGCAACGATCCCGGCACAGGCTACCGGGCGCGCCATCAGCCTGACGGAACTGCTCGCCAGCCGCGATAACCGCCAGGCGCGTCAGCAGCAGTGGCTGAAGCAGCATCCGGTCACGCTGCTGGTGCTGACCGTCGTGATGCCCGGCCCGATTAAAGACAGCGCGCTGACGCGCCGGATATTCAACGCCGGCTGGACGCAGATCCAGCAGGCGGGTCAGCCGCTGGCAGGGCATTTTTTACGGGCAGCAGCGTTTGCGCTGGCGACGGGCTGCGAGGGGTTTTGGTCGATACAGGCTGATGCGAAAGAGGTGAAACAATGGGCGGTGGCGCGGGAGTCGGACTCTCCTGTCGGACGACTCTGGGACATTGATGTCCTGACCGCTGACGGATGCATTCTGTCACGACGGGCCAGCCAGCTGGCTGAACGTCGGTGCCTGTTGTGCTCGCTGCCCGCCAGCGTCTGTGCCAGGCAGCGGACGCACAGCCAGGCTGAACTTCTGGCAGAGATAATCAGGCGGGCAGATGCAGCCTTTACTCTCTGATAATCCGGGCATCGTTGACGCGTTACCGCAGCCTGAGCTGCTGGCTACGGATGCGAGGGGCAGCCCCCCGGATCCCGCTCAGTTTGCTGCCGATGCCGTGCGGGCATTACTGGCAGAGGTGACGCTTACGCCTAAGCCCGGTCTGGTTGACTGCCGCAACAGCGGTGCGCATCGCGATATGGATATCGGCACGTTCCGGCGCAGCGCCGCCGCGATTGGCGCATGGTTTCCCGTTTTCATTAACCAGGGCCGGGAAGATGCCATGCTGCCTGAAGAGCAGCTACTGGCGCGCCTGCGGCCGGTGGGAATGGCGTGTGAAACGCATATGTTCCAGGCTACGGGCGGGGTGAATACCCACAAGGGGACGATTTTTTCACTGGCGCTGCTGTGCTCGGTATTTGGACGGCTTTATCAGCAGCGGCGCCCGGTGACGGCTCCGGCGCTGTGTGCCGGAGTGGCAGCCATCTGTCAGGGGCTGGTGTCCCGGGAGCTGGAACATAACAACCCCGGACAAACGGCAGGCCAGCGCCTGTTTGCGGCCTGCGGGCTACGCGGTGCGCGGGGCGAGGCCGAAGCCGGATTTCCGCTGGTGATGCATGGCGCGCTACCCCTGCTGCGCCAGCGCAGAGAGAACGGCTGGGATGAGCAGGCCGCGCTCACGGACTGCCTGCTGTGGCTGATGGCGCATAACGCGGATACCAACGTGGTGTCTCGCGGAGGCATGACCGGGCTGCGCTGGCTACAACAGGCGTCGTCGGCGCTGCTGTCACAAAGAGAGAGCGGTCATGCGCAGACAGGCAGAGGAAAGCATTGTCATACGCAGGCAGGCAGAGGAAAGCATTGCCATGCGCACGCAGCCACCAGAGCGTTAGAAAAATTCGACGATGCCTGCATCGCCCGTCATCTCAGTCCCGGCGGGAGCGCAGATTTACTGATAGTGAGCTGGCTGCTGGCCCGTTTGCCGCAGTGTTGATGACCCCGGAGGGTCGCCTAAGGAGAGGCTAAATGTCTGAGTTAACATCGAAAATAATGAAATCCCTGGCACCGCTGGTGGTGCTGGCCGCAATTTTACTGCTACCTGTCCCCTCGGGAATGCCCCCCCAGGCCTGGTATTTTTTCGCCATCTTCGTTGCCATGATCGTCGGGATGATCCTGGAGCCTGTTCCGGCCACGGCGGTCAGTTTTATTGCGGTGACGGCCAGCGTGCTGGCCGCTGACTGGGTGCTGTTTGACCCGGCGGAGCTGGCCGCACCGGGCTTTAACGCCGGTAAAGAGGCGCTGAAATGGGGGCTGGCGGGGTTTTCAAGCACGACGGTCTGGCTGGTATTCGGTGCGTTTATCTTTGCGCTGGGCTATGAATCTACCGGACTCGGCAGGCGTATTGCCCTGTTTATGGTTAAATTTATGGGCAAACGGACGCTGACGTTGGGCTACGCCGTGGTTATCGTCGATATTCTGCTGGCTCCCTTTACCCCTTCCAACACCGCCCGTACCGGCGGCACCGTCTTTCCGGTGGTCAGAAATCTGCCGCCGCTGTTTGACTCCTTCCCGAACGATCCCTCATCCCGCCGCATTGGCGGCTACCTGATGTGGATGATGGTCGTCGGAACCAGCCTCAGCTCGTCGATGTTTATCACCGGGGCGGCGCCGAACGTGCTGGGCATTGAGTTTGTTAATAAAATCGCCGGGCTGCAAATCAGCTGGATGCAGTGGTTTCTGGCCTTTCTGCCGGTGGGACTGCTGCTGCTGATTGTGGCGCCGCTTATCTCCTGGTATCTCTATAAGCCCGGCGTTACGCACAGCAATGAAGTGGCGGTCTGGGCCGGTGGCGCACTGCGGGAGATGGGCAGGGTGACGCGTAAAGAGTACAGCCTGATCGCGCTGGTGCTGCTCAGCCTGTGCCTGTGGGTCTTTGGCGGAAAAGTGGTGAATGCCACGGCGGTCTGTTTGCTGGCAGTCTCACTGATGCTGGTCTTCCAGGTCGTTGCCTGGAAGGAGATAACCCGCTACGCCAGCGCCTGGAATACGCTGGTCAACCTCGCCACGCTGGTGGTGATGGCCAGTGGCCTGACCCGATCTGGTTTTATCGACTGGTTCGCCACTACCATGAGCACCCATCTGGACGGGTTCTCGCCGGATATGACCATCATCACCTTAGTGCTGGTGTTCTATTTTGCTCATTACCTCTTTGCCAGCCTCTCCGCCCATACGGCGACGCTGTTACCGGTGATTCTGGCGGTAGGTAAAGGTCTTGACGTCCCCATGGAGCAGCTCTCGATGCTGCTGGTCCTCTCCATCGGCCTGATGGGCGTGCTTACGCCCTACGCGACCGGTCCTGGCGTCATCATTTACGGCTGTGGCTATGTGAAGTCGAAAGACTACTGGCGTCTGGGCGGCATTCTCGGCGTGGTTTACATCGCCGCACTGCTGCTGGTGGGCTGGCCGATTCTGCGTCTGTGGTACTAAGTTCCTGCTGCTCCGACGGCAATCCGTGAGCACAACGCTCACCGTGCCCCGTTCCATAAAATGACGTTTAAATGCGCTGCCGCAACGGGCAGCGCTGTCTGAAAACTCAGCACAGAGTCCTGTACCGTTCGCGACGGACCGAGAAGATAAACGCCGCAATAAACAGCATGGCGAACAGGAGCACGATGGTTGGGCCAGGCGCGCTGTCGAGGAAAAAGGCGAGGTAAGTGCCGCTAAAGCACACCGTGACCGATAGCAGCACGGCGCAGATCATTATCGACGAAAAGCGGCGCATCAGCAAAATAGCGATAGCGCCGGGCGCTATCAGCAAGGCGATCGACAGAACAATCCCCACCGCTTTCAGCGTGGCAACGATGGTCAGCGCAATCATACTCAGCAGCCCGTAGTGCAGCAGCGAGGTGTTCAGACCGCAGGCTTTAGCCTGCTGTGGGTCAAAGGCATGCAGCAGCAGATCGCGCCATTTCGTTCCGACAATCAGCGCAATGGCGCAGGCGATGAGGCCGCTTTGCCAGAGATCCTGTGAAGCGATGCCAAGCATATCGCCAAACAAAATATGATCGAGGTGCACCTCAGGCTTCACGGAAATATAGACGATCAGGCCTGCGGCAAACATCCCGGAGAAAACGATGCCCATCACCGTATCCTGCTTAATGCGGCTGTTCTCCTGGAGGTAGCCGGTAGCCAGCGCGCAAAACAGCCCGGCACAAAACGCGCCGATGGCGAGGGGGATGCCGATAATCCAGGCAATGACCACACCGGGAAACACCGCGTGACTCATGGCATCGCCCATCAGTGACCAGCCCTTGATCACCATAAAGCTGGAGAGCAGGGCGCAGGGAATGGCGACAATGACCGCGATGGCCAGCGCCGTGTGCATAAAATCAAACTGTAGTGGACTAAGTAACACTTCTGTCAGGGTCATACTGCCTCCTGCCCGTTGCTAAAACGCCTGCGCCTTGCCAGCAGGCCATGTTTCGGCGCAAAGACGAAAGCGGAAAGAAAGACCAGCGTCTGCGCGACCACGATGATGCCGCCGGTTGCGCCGTCGAGGTAGTAGCTGAGCCAGGCGCCGAAAAAGCTGGTGAGGCTGCCGATAACCACGGCAATAAGCAGCAGCCACTGAAACCGGTCAGTCAGCAGCCATGCCGTCGCGCCGGGCGTGACCACCAGACAGATCACCATAAACGCCCCAACGGTTTGTAGCGCAGCAATGGTACAGGCCGCCAGCAGGGTGAAGAACAGCAGTTTTAAACGGGTGGGGTTCAGGCCGATAGATCGCGCATGGTTTTCATCAAAGAAGGTCACCATCAGATCCTTCCATTTGATCAGCAAAACCAGCAGGGAGGTGAAGCCGATAATTGCCAGCTGGAGAATATCCTCCGGTGCAACGGCCAGAATATTGCCCAGCACGATGGTCTGAATATTCACCGAGGTGGGATTCAGCGAGACCATAAATAAGCCGAGGCCGAAGAATGACGAGAAAATCAGGCCGATAATGGCATCTTCTTTCAGCCGCGACCGCTGGTTCAGAAACAGCATGCTTCCCGCCGCCAGCCCGCCGGAGAGAAATGCCCCCAGCGCGAAGGGCAGACCAAGCATATAGGCGCCCGCCACGCCCGGCACGATTGAGTGCGAAAGGGCATCGCCAATCAGCGACCAGCCCTTTAGCATCAGGTAACAGGAGAGAAAAGCACATACTCCGCCGACCAGCGCCGACACCCACATGGCGTTCAGCATGTACTGATAGTGGAAGGGTTCGGCCAGCCACGCCATCAGCGCACCTCTCCAACGGCCGCCAGATCCTGGGGATTAGGCGGCGGATCGCTGAACACCACCCCGCGCAGCGCGCCGCTAAAGGCGTTTTCCAGGTTTTCCCGGGTAAAGATGGTGGAGGTCGCCCCGCAGGCCAGCACCGTGCCTTTCACGATTGCCGTATGGTCGCAGTAGTCGCTAACCGTGGCGAGGTTATGGGTAGAGACCAACATGGTGCGGCCCTCTGCCCGCAGCTCATGCAGCAGGCTGATAATCTGCCGTTCGGTATTAACGTCAACGCCGGTAAAAGGCTCATCCAGCAGGATCAGCTGGCCGCGCTGGGCAATGGCGCGCGCCAGGAAAACCCGCTTTTTCTGGCCGCCGGAGAGTTCACCGATCTGCCGGTGACGAAAGTCGGACATGCCCACTCTTTCCAGCGCCGCATCCACCAGGCGTTTATCTTCCGCGCGGGCAATACGCAGCATGCCCATATGACCGTAGCGGCCCATCATTACCACGTCCTCCACCAGCACCGGAAACGACCAGTCCACCTCTTCGGACTGCGGCACGTAGGAGACAAGATTGCTTTTCAGCGCGCGTTTGCCCGGCATTCCCAGCAGCGTAATTGACCCGCCGGAGAGCGGCACAAAGCCCATAATAGCCTTGAACAATGTGGATTTACCCGAGCCGTTAATGCCCAGCAGCGCCGTGATACTGGCGGACGGAACCGCCAGGGTTGCAGCGCGAAGGGCGGTATGACCGTTGCGGTAGGTCACCGTCAGGTCGTCAACCCGTATGCCGCTTTGAAGAGCCGGGCGCGGATTCATTTCGCTAAACCCTCAGTGATGCCTTTAACAATGGTGTCGCTGGTCACGCGCAGCAAATCGAGATAGGTCGGCACCGGGCCGTCGGCGGTACTGAGTGAGTCGACATAAAGCACGCCGCCGTAGTGGCTGCCCGTTTCACGTGCCACCTGACGGGCAGCCTTATCGGAAACGGTACTTTCACTGAACACCGCCGGGATATGCTGCTGCTTAACGACGTCAATCACCTTCCGCACCTGCTGCGGCGTTCCCTGCCGATCGGCATTTATCGGCCACAGGTATAGCTCTTTCAGCCCAAAGTCACGGGTCAGATAGGAGAAGGCGCCTTCGCTGGTTACCAGCCAGCGCTTATCTGCCGGGATCTTCGCCAGCGCCTGCTGAACCGGAGCGACGGTGGCGCGAATTTTTTGCTTATAGGCGGCGGCGTTCTGGCGATAAATCTCCGCGTTATCAGGATCGTATTTCACCAGCGCATCACGGATATTATCGACGTAGATCAGCCCATTTTCCGGCGACATCCACGCATGGGGGTTAGGTTTGCCGCTGTAGGGGCCTTCGCTGATACCCATGGGCTGAATGCCATCGGACACCACCACCTCCGGCACGCCAGCGAGATGGCGATAAAAGCGTTTAAACCACAATTCCAGATTCAGGCCGTTAGCGAGGATCAACTGAGCGCCCAGGGCGCGTTTAATATCACCCGGAGTGGGCTGGTATTCGTGGATCTCTGCACCCGGTTTGGTAATGGAGGCCACATCGGCGGCGTCACCGGCAACGTTTTTCGCCATATCCGCAATGATGGTGAAGGTGGTGATGACTTTAAACTTCTCCTGCGCGGCGGCAGGCGTGAGCGACAGAAAGGTCGCCAGCAGGGCGCAAATCCCTGATTTCAACCACGGAGCAAACGGCATAAAAATCCCCCAGAAGGCTTATAAAAACAGCATAATTAGCATTTGCTATAATGTATAGCACAGGCTATAACTCGGGGCGAACAGTTTTTTCCATGAGGGGCACGCCAGGTTAGAAGCGGGCAGGGAAAGCTGAAGCCGCCCAAAAATTCCGAAGGGAAGCTCTATCAAATACATAGGGTATTTCAGATGTGACTGCGTTATTTCCGCGTATAGAGTAGCGACAAGAATACATAAAAGGGGTGTGAGCATGAGCAGTTCTATTGATGAAGCAGCAAAAGACGCAAAACCGATTGTGGAAGCAGACAGAGAAGCCGACATTAGCAAATGTCCGTTCCATGCAGGAAACTCAAATAAAACGGCGGGTGGCGGTACCAGCAATCGTGACTGGTGGCCCAATCAGCTCAGAGTCGATCTGCTGAATCAGCACTCAGCCCGCTCTAACCCCCTGGATGAATCCTTTGATTATCGTAAAGAATTTGCCAAATTAGATTACGCTGCACTTAAAGCCGATCTCAAAGCGCTGCTGACTGAATCACAATCCTGGTGGCCTGCCGACTGGGGCAGCTACATTGGCCTTTTTATCCGTATGGCATGGCACAGCGCAGGCACCTACCGTGCGATTGACGGGCGAGGCGGTTCAGGTCGCGGACAGCAGCGTTTCGCTCCCCTGAATGCCTGGCCAGACAACGTGAGCCTGGATAAGGCGCGCCGCTTACTGTGGCCGGTTAAACAAAAATATGGCCAGAAAATTTCCTGGGCCGATCTCTATATCCTGGCGGGCAACGTTGCGCTGGAAAACTCTGGTTTCCGTACCTTCGGTTTTGGTGCCGGACGCGAAGACGTCTGGGAGCCGGATATGGATGTGAACTGGGGTGATGAAACCACCTGGCTTGAACACCGCCATCCTGAATCGCTGGCGAGCGCGCCGCTGGGTGCAACGGAAATGGGGCTGATTTACGTTAACCCGGAAGGCCCAGAGCACAGTGGCGATCCTGCGTCGGCGGCTCCGGCTATCCGCGCCACCTTCGGCAATATGGGGATGAACGATGAAGAGATCGTTGCATTAATCGCTGGCGGTCACACGCTGGGTAAAACCCATGGGGCAGCGGCAGCCAGCCATGTTGATGTCGATCCTGAGACCGCGCCTATTGAAGCGCAGGGCCTTGGCTGGGCAAACAGCTATGGCAGCGGCGTCGGTGCGGATGCCATTACCTCCGGTCTGGAAGTTGTCTGGTCACAGACGCCAACCCAGTGGAGTAATTACTTCTTCGAAAACCTGTTTAAATATGAGTGGGTGCAGACGCGCAGCCCGGCTGGTGCTATTCAGTTTGAAGCGGTTGATGCCGGGGATATTATTCCCGATCCTTTCGATACGTCGAAAAAACGCAAGCCGACCATGTTGGTGACCGATCTGACCCTGCGTTTCGATGCGGAATTTGAGAAAATTTCGCGCCGTTTCCATAGCGATCCGCAGGCCTTTAACGAAGCCTTTGCCAGGGCCTGGTATAAACTGACCCACAGGGATATGGGGCCGAAAGCGCGCTATATCGGACCAGAAGTGCCTAAAGAAGACCTGATCTGGCAGGACCCGCTGCCTGCGCCGGTGTATCACCCAACGGTTGCCGACATTGCACAGCTGAAGGAAAAAATTGCGGCTTCCGGCCTCTCCGTTAGTGAGCTAACCTCGGTTGCCTGGGCCTCGGCTTCAACCTTCCGTGGCGGTGACAAACGCGGCGGCGCAAACGGCGCTCGTCTGGCGCTGCTGCCGCAAAGAGAGTGGGAGGTTAACGCCACTGCCGCCCGCGTACTGCCGGTTCTGGAAGCTATTCAGCAGTCATATCCGAAAGCATCCCTGGCGGATATCATTGTTCTGGCAGGCGTCGTGGGCGTAGAAAAAGCCGCGAAGGCGGTCAGCGTAGATGTTGAGGTGCCTTTTACCCCGGGTCGCGTGGATGCCCGTCAGGAACAGACGGATATCGAATCGTTTGAACTGCTCAATCCGGCAGCGGATGGCTTCCGTAACTACCGCCGTACTTTTGGCAAGACCTCAACAGAGGATCTGCTGATCGATAAGGCCCAGCAGCTTACGCTTACCGTGCCTGAATTAACGGTGCTGATCGGTGGATTACGCTCGCTGGGAACAAACTTTGACGGCAGCCAGCACGGCGTCTTCACTGACAAAGTGGGCGAACTTAACGCCGACTTTTTCGTGAACCTGCTGGATATGCGCACGGAATGGAAAGCCACCGACGCCTCCGGTGAACGCTTTGCAGGGCGCGATCGCGTCAGCGGTGAGGTGAAATTTACCGCCACGCGCGCCGATCTGGTGTTTGGCTCCAACGCCGTACTACGCGCCAGCGCCGAGGTTTACGCCAGCGCAGATGCCAAAGAGAAGTTTGTTAAGGACTTTGTGGCGGCATGGACCCGGGTGATGAACCTGGATCGCTTCGACATCTGAAGTCTGTCGGCCCGCTAACGGCTAAAATTGTTGTGCAACAGGCCCGCTTAAGTGCGCTTAAGCGGGCTTTTCTGATCCACAGCAAATAACAACAGCCTGTCCGGACCAGAAAGCAGGTCACACCCGGTGCGAATAAACCCCTCCATACTCCCCCCCTGACGATCCGGTCCGACAGGCTGGTACAGCTCTGAAAGTTACAGGTATAATCCCCTAAATTTTTTTACGGGTTTAGAGACGAAGATGACAAAACTCACCTTACAAGAGCAGATGCTTAAGGCTGGATTAGTGACCAGCAAAAAAATGGCCAAAGTGCAGAAAACGGCTAAAAAATCACGCGTTCAGGCCCGTGAGGCCAGAGAGGCGGTGGAAGAAAATAAAAAGTCACAGCTTGAGCGTGATAAGCAGCTCAATGAACAGCAGAAACAGGCCGCTTTATCGAAAGAGTATAAAGCCCAGGTGAAACAGCTTATTGAAATGAACAGGGTGGTCATTGCAAAAGGCAGCATTGATTTTAACTTTACAGACAATAACCTGATTAAAAAAATAGCCGTTGATAAGACGACGCAAACCCAGCTTATCAATGGTCGCCTGGCCATTGCCCGTCTGGTCGCCGATAACGGTGGCGAAAGCCAGTACGCTATTATCCCGGCGAGCGTGGCCGATAAAATTGCCCAGCGGGATGCGAACAGCATTGTATTAAATAGCGCACTCAGTCAGGAAGAGCAGGACGAAGACGATCCCTACGCCGATTTTAAAGTGCCTGATGATCTGATGTGGTAAGTTTCGGCTAGCGTCTTCACGTTCAGCGCTAGCGGGCAAACGCTTCACGCACCGGCGTTAGCCTGACGCCGGGCTTCTCCGCTCTGGCATCGTAACAGAGATTGTCGCATTCAGAACGGGCAGGGATGTATGGCCTTAATCTCTTCTTCGCTGACAGGATGAACAAAGTGTAATTCACCGGCGTGCAGCATCAGGCGCGGTGTCCCTTCGGTTCCCGGCAGCAGGCGACCACCATACAGATCGCAGCCCAAAATAGGGTGGCCCAGCTGCTGGCAGTGAATGCGCAGTTGATGGGTGCGCCCGGTCTCCGGGGTTAGCTCGACCCGCGTTAATGGCAGCATCCTCTCTTCCAGCCGGTGATAAAAGCGCTCAACGACCCGATAGCGGGAGCGGGCGGGCTTGCCGTGGATGGAGCAGACAGACATCAGCGGGAACAGCGCCGGATCTTTAGCAATCGCAGCATCTATCACCCCTTCGTCATCGTCCAGATGTCCACAGAGCAGTGCGCTGTAGACTTTAGTCACCGTGCGCTGGCTGAACTGATGGCAGAGAGCGGCGTTAATTGCTTTATTACGGGCAATCACCATCAGCCCGGATGTGCCGAAATCGAGGCGGTGGACGAGCGTGCAGCCGGGAAAGGTCTGTACCAGGCGATGATGCACCGAATCGAGATTTTGCGGATTTTTCCCCGAGAGGCTCAGTAGCCCGGCGGGTTTATTTATAAGTACCAGATGCTCGTCCTGATAGAGGGTCTCTATGCTGTCATGGCACGGTGGGGCAATAAACGTATCGAAAATCACAGACATCAGGCCGCCCGGATGGAGAGTGGGAGCGGATAGTAGCGGATTTCCAGCCGGGTGGCGAATCAGATCGCCACTTGTTCCGTCAGAAGTAGCAGCTATGGTTAAAAGGCTTCACACCCTACCATGGAGATGCGAATGAACGAGCAACAGAAAGAACTGATTGCCTCACGGCTGGCGCTAACCTCAGAGCAGCGACAACAGACCCGCACAGCCCTCGCGCAGGGAAATCAGGCCGATCCGGATCGGCGACGCGCGCAGCGCTACGCGTTTCAGCAACGTACCCGGCAGAGCGTGATTGTCGGTAATACTAACGATCTGCTGCCGATTTCATTTTTGCAGCAGGGGCTAACCTCGGCCCGGTCAGTAGGCTTGTTAAGGGAGGATGGGGTACCGAAAGGCAGCGGTTTTCTGACGCATGGCGGTCTTTTTGTCACCAATCACCACTTATTGCCTGACCCGCCAGCGCAGGGCACCATGACGGTACAGTTCGGCTATCGCCAGAGCGAAACGGGCGAAATTATTGCTGGTCGCCTCTATTCACTTGATGCGGAACGCTTCTGGCTGACCAGCCCGACAGCAGAGTTTGACTGCACGCTGATTGCCCTGGGCGACGTCCTGCAGGGCAGCGGCGAAACGCCATTGCCGCTGGCGCTTAACGATCGCAACGATAAACATGCGCTGGGCATCAACCTTAATCTGATCCATCATCCGGTTGGCGCGCCACAGCAGATTACGCTGCGCAACAATATGCTGCTGGCCCGGCACGAACAGTTTCTGCATTACGAGGCCGACAGTGAGGGCGGATCGTCCGGTGCGCCCGTGTTCAACGACGGTTGGCAGTTGGTGGCGCTGCATCATGGGGGAGTTAAAGACAAAGGAAAATGGGTTAACGAAGGGATACGCATCAGCGCGTTGACCGACTGGCTGAAAGGCGAACTGCCGCAGCTTTCTGCTGATATGCAGATACAGCTGATGCAGGCGTTAACCTCTGATGCTACGCCCCAGCGGCCCGCTGCCAGCGCTGCTGCGCCGGACGGAAATTACGGCAATCGTGACGGCTTTCAGGCCGGTTTCCTTGCCGGTACGCATATTGATATGGCAGAGATTATCGCGCCGCGCGTGGCGGAAGTGGCACCCTTACCCGACGGCAGCAAAGGCGCAGAGGCGAGGCTCAACTACCAGCACTTTTCCCTGCTGATGAACGCGCAGCGAAAACTGGCCTTTTTTACCGCCACCAACATCGACGGTGCAAGCTATATCAGTATCGATCGCAGCAGTGGTCAGCCCTCGCTGTTGCCTGAAGCGGACAGCTGGTATCAGGACAGCCGTATCGACAGCCGATATGTCACCGGTCAGGCTTTCTACAGCGAGTTCAGCCGCTGGTTCGATCGGGGCCACCTTACCCGCCGCAGCGATCCCACGTGGGGGAGCGCTGCCGAAGCGGTTCGTGCTAATAAAGACACTTTTCATTTTACCAACTGCTCACCGCAGCATTTTCGCTTTAACCAGAGTCAGCAATACTGGCAGGGGGTTGAGCGCTATATCCTTGAATTTGGCGTGTTGCAGACAAAAAAGCAGATCAGCGTTCTCACCGGCCCGGTTCTCAACGAACAAAGCAGACAGTATGGGGAGTTACAGGTGCCGCTGATGTTCTGGAAGGTTGTCCTGCGCATTGGGCCACAGGGCAATCCGCAGGCCACCGCGCTGCTGGTCAGCCAGGATAAATTACTGGACGAACCGCGCCGGGTGTTGCCGCTGGCGAATCCGGAGGCAGCGCCCAACGTCGATGAATTTCGCGTTTCGGTCAGCTCGCTGGAAACCCTGACCGGGCTTAATTTCAGCGCTTTCCGTGACTGGGACAGCTGGCAGCCGGATGCCGCACTGCTGGCGGAGCCGTTAACGGCGAAACTGATTATGACGTGGCAGGATCTGTTGTAAAGGGCGGCAGGAACGATACCAGCAATCAGGTTGGTGTAATACCAACCTTTACCCGGGTAATACACATGTCAGGGCGTGGTGCGATGTGGTGACTAACTGACGCGTGCAGGGATGCCAGAAACTGTCTTCTTCTGAGCATCTTTAGGTGTGCCTACGCAAGAATTTTTAGCCAGCCCCCACGGATCAATCCAGCCTAATGGATTTGGCGCATACTGATAAAGGTTCCAGCCACCCGCCAGCCCAATCGGATCCTGTACCGTAAAGCGTCCGACCTGCGGATCGTAATACCGGAACAGATTATAGTGCAGCCCGGTTTCGCTGTCAGCATACTGCCCGGCATAGCGCAGCGGCTGATGGTGAAGGGCAGTTTGCTGCACGATTTTGTGAAAACCTGCCGTCTGCCGGGTAACCTCGCCAAAACTACCGTAATGCCCACTCCAGCGGAGTTCGCCGCTTTCATCGATAATGTACAGCGGGGCACCGTTAAAGTCGTAGATATGTGTACTGTAATGGCCGTTCTGCTAATCCTATCAGGCTTACTAAAAATTGACGAAGAAGAAAATATAACTGCAATTACCATATTCCTGTTTCTAATCCGTATTCACTCATTAATATTATAAAACCTTTACTCAGGTTGTAATTAATGAATATTTTATCATTCGATTGACTCAGCATTCGATCTTCATCCCAGAAAAATTCCAAATTATTCTTTATTGAAAGATAGGGTAAAGATAAAAAAATTACTCTTCGTTTTCACCATAAAAGTTACTTTTTCTTCATCTAAATCTTTAGAGAAAAACTTTTCCTCTCTGACATCACATCAAAACAATCTTTTTTGATTGTTAATTTATCGTAAGACACATCAATAATATTTTGATATTTAATATCATCACAAATGATATCTTTTTCTTGCAAGTGCGTGTTAGTAATGATCAGGTTTTTGATGCTTTTTATCTCATTTTTTTTCTGCGTTTCCTTCAGTTTTTCTCTGAGGTTTATGGACATTTCTTTTTTCCTCGCATATCTGTTATGCCACTATGATTTTCAGGGATATGACCAACGTGTTGATTGTATCTGATATTTTTTTCTAATGGACTACCATGTAAATCATCAGCAGTATGAAGGTGTGGGCCTCGGCCAAACTTATCTTCTTCATGCATTATTATATATTTTTTATCACCGTTCTCCTCTACGGGGCTTTTTGCTGGTCGATGTTGGTTTTGTCATGAGTCACCTCTGGTTGAGAGTTTACTCACTTAGCTGCGTGTCCACTATTGGTGGGTAAGATCAAAATTGATAAGTGGGAGAAGGTAGTTAAGATGAAAATATTAAAATATACAACTGGGATATTTTATAAATGATTCTATTTTTGTAAAGAACAATTCTGCTTACTCTTTTTTGTATTCTGGCAATAGTATAAATAAGCCAATCCAAGTGGGGCAATTCACCCCAGCAGATTTGGTGCATACCGATATAGATGAAATCTACCTACAAGCCCTATCTGTCCCTTAAAGCGTTTGTCGGTGAGTCGTAATACCGAAACAGTAGCGTGGTTAATGGACTGGGAGATCGGTTATTAAAATAAATCAGTCGAGGAAGTCATCTTCTTCAAGATAGTGTATTGTGGCTTTCATAAAATCATCACTACCTGAATCGGGATGATGTTCTAGTTTATTATCGATTACTGCCCGAAATATGGGAGCCTCAAGGAAAGTTTCCGAATATGTATCATCAAGATCCCACTCTTCTTCATCATTTTCTGCAACATAAAAACGGCCTTTTGAAATGTCGTTTTCAGTTTTTAACTTACTGTCAGTATAAATCCACCCAGCCTCCGGAAGAGACTTATAGTTATTCAGCAACTCGTTAAAACCACTATACGTTTTCATAACACATCCTTTATCGACAACTGTTCCCTCCGCCCCATTTCTTACGACCTCCGGAGCCATCGGGATGATAGATTTTATGGTAGGTTTTATGATCATTATGATCAACCAGAACCAACATACCAGGTTCATTTTCGTGATGCCAGGTAAGGCCAGGAGGTGAGGAACCCCTGAATTTTCCGTTGGGCCCTGGTTGTACCCAGTCAACTGCCTGCGGATATTTAGTCTGCATTTCTCTCCTGAACTCAGGATCAGTCTGCATACGTTCATATACTGACTGGTTACCGCTACGAAATTGCTCTCTGTCTGAAAGCATATACTCTGATTCTACCAGACCATGCTCATGAAAAACGTGATATTTCCCGAGTTCTCGCTCACCTTCACCATTATAAAGACCCAGTGGATCAGTCCATGTCAACGGATTCGGTGCATACTGATAAAGATTCCAGCCTCCCAGCAATCCTATCGGATCCTGTACCGTAAAGCGTCCAATCTGCGGGTCGTAATACCGGAACAGATTATAGTGCAGCCCGGTCTCGCTGTCAGCGTACTGCCCGGCGTAGCGTAGCGGCTGATGATGAAGGGCGGCCTGCCGTGCAAGGCGGTGAAAACCTTCCGTCTGTCGGGTAACCTCGCCAAAACTGCCGTAATGTCCGCTCCACCGGAGCCGGCCTTGTTCATCAGTGATATCCAGCGGGTCACGCCAGACGGCAGGCTGACCATGTTCGTTCCACAGCAGCGTTTCCCTGCTGCCATCGGCACGGATAATCTCAGTAAGCTGACCGGCGTCGTTCAACTCGCGACGGGTGAGCTGACCTTTCGCGTCCACACTGTTCAGGAGTTGCCCGAAGCGGTCATATGTGAAGCGGGTCATGCTGCCGGAACAGTCTGTGCGTTGCGCCAGCATCCCCTGGCGGTTGCACTCCAGCAGTACTTCGTCGCCGCTGGCGTCGGTGATGCGGTCATGCAGCGTCTCTTCATCGTCCGGATAATGATACGTGGTGGTATGATTCAGCGCGTCGGCATCCGATAGCAGCCGACCGCGCAGGTCATAAGTGGCCTGCGTAGTCTTTCCGTCCGGGGAAAGGGTCTGCGCAATGCGGTCGGTTCCACCGAACCAGTGATAACGCGTGGTACGGCCCGCCGGGTGCCGTTTTAAACATCGTAATCAACATTAAGCCGCTCACCTGCGCTGTTACGATCAGCCGCAACGTGTGGCAGCCCATTAATGTTCTGCCACAGATATTCATTCAGCAGACCGTTGCCGTCCTGATGGATGCTCAGTAAGTCCGTGCCGTCGTCATATCAGGAGAACCGGCGACATGGTATGCCCATTGGCTATATGCGCAACGGGTTTTCATTAACCCGGAAGCAGGGGCAGGAGACACAACAGTTCAAAGAATAACGGTCAGTAAGTATCAGTTTTCATCTTACAAAATCTGAATGAGAGTTTACTTGCTGGCGTGTCCCCTATTGCTGGGGAAGATCACTTCAGCTATGGGCAAGGCTATCTACACCACGAATGTCGTCGAATCGCTGAACAGCGTGATCCGTCAGGGGATATAGAAACGCAAGGTGTTCCCGACAGATGACTCGGTGCGGAAATTCATTTATCTGGCGGACAGGGATGCTTCAAAAAAATGGAATATGCCGATCCAAAACTGGCGGCTGGCGATGAGTCGCTTTATTATCAAGTTCGGTGACCGCCTGAGCGATCACCTCTAATGCTGTGGCAGTTACACAGGATTATTTACAGGGCCAGCAAGAAAATATTAACAAAAACTTTAGCGTTATCCCCAAGCTTCGTCCTCGGTGAATATTTTTCCTACGAAACTATCCAGATCCGGCTCAAGAAGATTTTCCTCCTGGTTTTCCAGATCGCAGAAATATACTGTCTCCTCATTTCTTTCAACACAGTAAGGAAACCCGCCCCCATCTATTGCAAATGGAATAAAATTCTCAGGTAATAGTTTCTTCTCGTAGACTAAGGCTTTATAGAATGTATCAACCGTTAATGTTCCTGCATTTTTTGCATGTAAGACGGGCAGAAAGTATTTTATGTCATTCTCGTACTTTGTGCTCTGGTAAACTCGCCGCCCTCCCTCCAGGACTCCTCCATTGTTTGCTAGCCATACAGACTTTAGAGTTGGAGGGAAAGTAATTCCCAGCTTTGATTCAATTTTGTCAAGTTCATCCGCAGTTAAAGCAGGCGATGAATCAATTAGTTTTATCGTCATATTTTCACCTATTGGCAATATTTAGGAATTCGACCTCTCAGCCATCCCTTACTATGAGATATTTTCACAGCTTCCGGCGAGCCATACTTGACGCCAAAGTGTTTTTCAAACTGAGACACTGACCCTCTGTGAGGAAAAGAGGCAACATGCGCATCAGTAGTAACCAATTGCATTGTTGCTTTACCTGTTTCAGGATCAAAATCATCCAGGTGGTGCCATGTATATTGCCATGCGTCAGCTTCATTTATTCCCGCTAATTTGTAAGCTTCAGTAAAATCTCGCCCCCTTGCCCCTTGAAGAGTAATCTCAACAATATTACGCTGTGAGCCGGTCACTGGATAGAGGGATGGGCTTCCGCTAAAGTCCACACCACTCAATGCCAAACCTAGCGGGTCTATCCATACATAAGGGTTAGGCGCATAGTTATATAAATTGAGATCGCCACCCGCCAGCCCAATCGGATCCTGCACGGTAAACCGCCCAATCTGCGGGTCGTAATACCGGAACAGATTATAGTGCAGCCCGGTTTCGCTGTCAGCATACTGCCCGGCATAGCGCAGCGGCTGATGGTGAAGGGCGGCCTGCCGTGCAAGGCGGTGAAAACCTTCTGTCTGACGGATAACCTCACCAAAGCTCCTGTAATGTCCGCTCCACCGGAGCTGTCCCTGTTCATCAGTGATTTCCAGCGGTGCACCGTTCAGATCGGTACTGAACCAGAGAATCTCTCCGCGACTGTCGTCACACAAATGGTCAACCCGCGCCAGCGGGCTGTATGCCTCTTTGGGGTCGTATATGTATGTCTGATACTGACCGTTCTGCTGCTGCTCCTGCAACAGTCGCAGGCCCTGCCACAGGAAGCGGGTCTCAGTAGTGCCACGCTGGGTGGTGACGGTTTTACGGGTACGACGACCCAGGGCATCATAATGGTAGTGCGCCGTGAAGCGGCCTTCTGGTCCATTGCCCTCAGCCCGTATCAGCCGGTTTTCCGCGTCGTATTCGTAATGCTGTTCATACAGCCCGCTGCGGCGGCTGACCAGGTTGCCCCACCAGTCGTATTTCATAAACAGATTTTGCCAGCGCGTGAGACGATTATCCGTCAGCGGCAGGGCAGACAGGTCATTATCCGGCAGCAGGTTATCCGCAGCGTCATAGCGGAACGTCCTGGTGCTGTGGTCCGGACAGGCTTCGTAGTGTCTGAGAAGACAACCTTCCTCATCATAGCCATAAATCGTGCTGCCACGTCGCCAGTTCACCTGTCAGGTATCCCACCGCCATGCTGGCCCCGACCAGAAGGACGCCAATGCCGAGACAGGACGCACCGAGACCGGCAATCATCATTGCCCCGGCGGCAATACCGCCCGCAGCCGCAATCAGTCCACCGATAATCGTTCCGGCAATCATCCCTGCCAGCGCATGGGAATGGCCGATATCATCGCCCACGCGTGCCGCTTCAAACATAACAACGTTCCTTATTGTCAGGTGTTAAACCGAAAACTGCCGAGGAGTGCCTGAAAGCACTGGCTGTCCATGTCCCTGATTTTTTCCACACGGGACATAGTGAACACCAGAATATGGTTCTCAGACGTGTTAAATACCGCCTGTTGCTGGAAGACCCGTTTACCGTCACGCAGGTAGCTGGCATGCACACATTCACCCTGCAACAGGTTATCGCCGGGAACAACAGACACCCGTTCGGTCTGCTTCCAGCCTTTCAGATGCTTCTGCATCAGCATTAACTGCCGGTCAATATAAGCCGACAGCGTTTCGTCATCATTCATCGAGTCGCGGGAGATATTAAAGGCAGGCGTGTTCTTACCGGGGAGGGTGAAGACATTAACGGTGCGATCCTGATAGTGGTCAGGAAGCGTTATATTGCCTTCGGTAAACCGACAGGTGGTGTGGCTCTCAGGCATAAAGCAGGTTCCCTGTGCTTCAGAAAACCTTAAGTTTGCCACAGGCTGTGGGGGATGGCTACCTTGTGTATATGGCGGGTAATCATCCGAATAATGATTATCGAATAGGGTTGGAGCGATCCCCGGCATGAGAGGATCTCATTGCTGTCTTTACCTGAACAGTAAGCGTTATCAGATCGCGCCTGGAAAAGTCGGCCCGCAGATCAAAGGCGGATTACACTGATTTTCAAGCCAGTGCGATGACATTGACCACGATGACACTCAGCGCCACCCCAATCAGAATGACTCCTGAGATACGTTCCAGCCAGGGTAATAACTGCGAAAAGTATTGTAGTACCAGACGATTGCCAATGAAGAGAGCTATCAGTAAATCCCACAACAGCACGATACTAAACATCCACACCCCATATAAGACCTTCAAACTCATCGTGGTATGAGAACCTTCAATCAGCGTAGCCAGGCTGACATAGAACAGTGCGTTTTTTGGATTGAGAATACCCGAAAAAAAGCCCAGGCTGAATACACGGCAGAGACGCAATACATCGGCAGATTCTGTTATAAGGTCATGGGTTTTAACATTATTTACGGCGATGGGACTCGTGCCGGCGAAACGGATGAAAAGTATACCGAGATACAGTAAATAGGCACAGCCTGCGAGCTGAATGGCAACAAAGCTCATGCTGCCAGAGCGAAAAAGCGTAAGACCGCTGAAAGCAGCGAGAATAAACACACCGTTAGCTATCGCTATTCCGAGACAAGCTTGCGCTGCGTGACGCCAGCCAGCTTTGATTGATGTTCGGGCAACCAGAAAGAAATCCGGGCCGGGTGACAGTAGCGCCAGAAAATGCGCTGCTGCCACGATAAAAAATTGTTGCATCATGATATCACCCTTTTAAAAGATATATTTAACAGGGTGTAGATCTGGACCAGCGTTGTATTGAATAAAATTGCATTATTTTCAGGCCCGATAGCAGCCCGGCGTTACGCCAGTATAAGCCTTAAACACGCGCTGAAAGTGGCTTTGATCGGCAAAACCCAGTCGATAAGCAATATCGGTAATTTCATGCCCGGACTGAAGCCAGCGGCGTGCCTGATTAATGCGCACATTGAGTTGGTAAGAATGCGGTGTCATTCCGGTAGCAGCGCGAAACCCCCTGATGAGCTGATAGCGACTCATGCCTGCGATATTTGCCAACTCTGCTAATGCCCACGGCTGCCGGTCAGTCTGTTGTAAAACATCGATAACGCTTTTTAGCGCCAACCTGACGCAAGGCGATAATACAGGAAATGTTTCCACCAGTTTAATGCCATAATCACAGTCGCCAATAAACTCTATCAACGCCGCATTTTTGTCTTCTGCACTGGACGTCGAAAACAGGGTGGTATTCATTTCACAAAAACGGCCATACACATCTTCATTATCAAAGATTCGAATTTCACTTTCACTGATGAAGCCACATGGCGTGGGGCTTATTTCGGCCACTAAAGCAGTTAACCATGCAGCATCGAGATGCAGCATCTGGTAGCTCCAGCACCGGTCGGGCAATGGATTACAGGCATGAACGCAGCCGGCAGGAATGAAAACCATCATTCCCGGCCGTAAAGCGCAAGGGCCACCTGATGCTCCTGAAAACGTGCTACCGCCTGCATCAACTGCGCCAATTGAAAAGGTCGGGTGACTGTGTGGTTTATAACACGCGCGGCTGTTACAGGCGCGACGACTTTCCACATAACCCGTAGTCGAGTCACGCCAGAAGTCTGCCTGGCTGGGGGAGGTGTTATTGTAACTGCAGTTGAGCAAATCCATAGAGACTGGAGCGGGCCTGATAAACATGTCTGCTTTCATCCTGATGAAAATTGACGTTATCATGCCAGCATGGCGTAAAGTCAAACACGTTGCCATTAATTAAAAAAGAGAAACCTGTGCTAACCACTTTTTATCAATTTACCGCCACCAGCCCTGGCGGCCAGCTTATCTCTATGGTCGACTACGCTGGTAAGGTCGTTCTTGTAGTGAATACCGCCAGCCATTGTGGCTTCACGCCACAATACGGCGGCCTTGAAGCACTCTACAAGAAATACGCCGGCCAGGGTTTGGTAGTGCTTGGTTTCCCCTGCAACCAGTTCGGTAAGCAGGAACCGGGCGATGCCGACGAAATCGCGCAGACCTGTCACATTAACTTCGGTGTGAGCTTCCCGATGTTCGGGAAAGTAGAGGTCAACGGAGCCGCAGCGCACCCGGTGTTTCGTTATCTGAAAAACGAATTGCCCGGCGTGCTGGGTGGGCGGATCAAGTGGAACTTCACTAAGTTCCTGATCGGACGCGACGGTAAACCGCTCAGGCGTTTTGCATCGATCACCACCCCGGAGAAAATGGAAGCCGCCATCCTTGCTGCACTTGAAAGCTAAGTTTTTCGGTAATTCGAACCCTTCATTCTGTGGGATAGGGATGTCTACCCTTCCTGGGGGTTCCGAATCCACCGGTGAAAAACTGCTCAGTGCGGCTCGGGTCTTTTTTTTCAACCATAGCCTCAAGGGTGCCGGCATTGATGGCATCGTGAAACGCGCAGGTGTGGCCAATAAGAACCTGTACGGGCTGTGTTTGGTGACTGTGGGGGCCAGGCAGCATCTCACGCGCCGTCCTGGGAGGTAACAGTGACTGTGTAACCCAGGCCGACGTCATGGCCGGTAAAATAATGGAGGCATACTGATAGTGGCATCAGGACAACAGTTGAGCGGCATGGCTGGCGTACTTGTCGCGGCAATTCTCTGGGGAACCACCGGTACCGCTGCCACCTATGCGCCCGACCTGAGCCCGCTGGCCGTGGGGGCTGTGGCGATGGGGGTTGGCGGGCTGCTTCAGGGGCTGATTGCCGCAACCACCATCCTTCGTCAGCGCCGGCTGATTGCGCGGCACTGGCCTGGTTTGTTGACTGGCGCACTCTCGGTGGCTATCTATCCTCTCGCCTTCTATACCTCGATGCGCTATGCCGGGGTGACGGTTGGCACCGTTATCTCTATCGGCTCGGCGCCACTGTTGTCCGCGCTGATCGAGATCCGTCTTGACGGGCTGCGCCTGACAAAGCAGTGGGCGAGTGGTGCATTGGTTGGCGTAGCCGGAATGGCATTGCTGTGCATTGCAAAAAGCGGTGGCCACAGTTCAGGAAGCGGATCGGCGATGGCCGGCATTGCCCTCGGCCTGCTGGCTGGCTTCACCTATGCCCTTTACTCGTGGTCAGCCAGGCGATTAATGCAGGGCGGTGTGCGCCCACGCGCGGCGATGGGTGCCACGTTTGGGGCAGGTGGTCTGATGCTGATGCCCGTGTTGCTGATGACGGGCGCGCCGCTGCTGGCCGCCTGGAATAATACCGCAACAGGAATCTACATGGCGCTGGTACCGATGTTTGTAGGGTACGTCTGCTATGGCTTCGGGCTGGCACGCATCCCGGCCAGCATGGCAACGACAATCACCCTGCTGGAACCGGTCATTGCTGCGCTGCTGGCGGTAATGCTGGTGGGAGAAAGGTTGCCGACGTATGGATGGGCCGGCGTTGCCCTGATAGTCGTCAGTCTGGCGGCGATCACCGCGCCTGCCGACATGCTGCGTTTCCTGTCCGGCAGATGCAAATAGGGCACTTTTTAAGACATTAAGAAGCAGCATAGCCTGAAAGAAAAAGCAGCTTTTGATGCGTTCACGGCACTTGGTATCTGATGGCACAGGCGGCATAATACTGCGGACAAAAAAATGGTCCATAACCTTGAGTCGGCGTTCTGAACGTCCACAGCTAATCTCGCTTTCCGCCTATTGCAGACGTCATGCGGTTTCGGGCCTGTCCGCTTCGTGCCAGAAGCAAACTTTTTGGTAGTTGTCAGTGGAAAGGTATTTCAGCAGAATGAAACTGCCTTAAAGCATGACCATTTTTTATGCAGTCACAAACTATTGAATCTGGCTCCGGCAGGGGTTACTGACTCACAGAATAAAGGATGTACCAGATCGAGCTATGCGTAATCATCAACTGAATAAGTCCCGTAAACTGTATCGCAGCGTCAACACGACTACGCGGCACCATTCTAATAATCCAGGTGCTGAGTATCGCTGGGAACGCAATCGTAAAAAAGTCGGAGATGAGCTACTGGCAAAGCGCGAGACAATGCATGGCAGACAGAAGCGTGGCAGAGACTACACTCCATTGTTTTATTTTCTGATCAAACAGATTGGCAAACCGTGGGATGCAATATTCAGCGAAGTATGTGGACGTCTTGATACTACCGAGCCTGTATTCTGGTTGGTCGCGCTACATGAGCATCAGCGAAGGGATTTAGTCTGCATTGGCGAAAGCAGTTTTTATCCGGGTCTGTTTGTTGATGAGAATGGAATTCTGCAACAGGTAAACCCTTTAATTACGAGCAAGGACGTTATGGTGACTTGCCGCTGCTGCACGCACACTTATATTGGTGAACCTGTACCCCCGATAGATTGAGTGGCAACACCTCCTATCCTGCCACGGTTGCGGCCGTCATCAGCAATAAGAGCGATTGTACACTTCCACTCTTCGCAGACCCCCACAAATCGCGCCAAAAAGCAAAAAGCCCGCTTAGTTTCCTAAGCGGGCTTTTCTATGTATGGCTCCTCTGACTGGACTCGAACCAGTGACATACGGATTAACAGTCCGCCGTTCTACCGACTGAACTACAGAGGAATTGTTTCAACGGGGCGCATGTTATCGACCCGGGCCGGGGATGTCAAAGCCTGTTTTCACCTTTTTGATTAACTGCTGAATAAAACAGCATTTTGCTGAATTTTCACGGGTTGACGGGCGGGGATGGGCTTCTGAAGCTATTCGGGCGCTTTCACATTCACTGCTGGCGCTCTCGCAAAGCGGTATTAAGAAACAGCATCCGTTACAGTAACTTTCGCCAGAATGGTCACGTTTATTTCATTTGTTGATTGCTGAGGCTGTTTTTGAAATATACATTCCAGTTCACCCCTTATTAATGCGCAGGAAACTCCGATGGTAAAGGTCAGAATTGGGTTGATTGGTACAGGCTATATTGGACGCTGTCATGCGATAGCCTATGCTCAGGCCCCCACCGTTTTTGCGCTGAAAGGAGAGGTCGTTCGTGAAATGGTCGCGGAGATCGACCCGGAAATAGCAAAGGCTCAGGCCGCCGCGCTGGGTTTTAACCGTTCCACGGGAGACTGGCACGAGCTGGTGGCCGACCCGAATATTGACGTGGTAGATATCTGTGCGCCTAATTTTCTGCATAAGGAGATGGCGCTGGAGGCGATCCGTCACGGTAAGCATGTTTACTCAGAAAAGCCGCTGGCGCTGAATGCCGCAGATGCGGAAGAGATGACGCGCGCCGCGGAACAGGCCGGTGTGAAAACGCTGGTGGGCTTCAACTATATGAAGAATCCCACCAGCCAGCTGGCAAAAGAGATCATAGCGCGGGGGGAGATCGGGGAGGTGGTGCACTTTTATGGCACCCATAACGAAGATCATCTGGCCAGCCCGCTCACGCCGCTGGACTGGCACTGCCTGAAATCACGGGCGGGACTGGGGGCGCTGGGGGATCTGGCTGCCCATATCGTGAATATGGCGCACTATCTGGTGGGAAGCATCAGCGAAGTTTCCGGCGATATGCAGACGGTGATTAAGCAGCGACCCGACGCTGCTAATCCCTCCCTGATGCGTGAGGTGGAAAATGAGGATCAGGCCAGTGCGCTGCTGCGTTTTGCGAATGGTGCGCACGGCGTGATTGAAACATCGCGTATCGCCTGCGGCAGCAAAATGGGGCTGACCTACGTGGTTACCGGTACCCGTGGCGCTTTGCGCTATACCCAGGAGCGTATGGCGGAGCTGGCTGTCTACCGACACGACGATCCGGTCGGGCGGCAGGGGTTCAAAACGCTGCTGACCGGCCCGGCGCATCCGGACTATGCCGCCTTTTGCATTACGGCGGGTCATGGAATTGGCTTCAACGATCAGAAGACGGTGGAAATTCGCGACCTGATTAATGGCGTTGCGGCTAACGATCGCATGTGGCCGGATTTCGCCGAGGGTTTACAGGTATCGCGGGTGCTGGAAGCCATCGCCCTGTCCGCGCAGCAGCGACGCTGGATGAGCGTGTGATAACCTGTGCCGGATATAGCACGAGGGGTATCAAGGCGATGGCTTAAGGGATTAATCCTCTATCCGATTAGAGGATATTAACAAGGAGTATTACCATGAAATTTTTCTGGCCGCTGGTCGCATGCATGGCTGTTATCATTGCATCGGGTTTTTTAAAGGGCGCAGGTGTGGGGTATGGTGCACTGTTCTCATTTCCGCAGACGCTCTCCAACTTTATTGTCACCCTGTCCACTTTCTACGCTTTCACGCATGTGTCCGTAACGATTATTGCGCTGTTAGCTAAAAAGAGGGGTCTGCACAGGGAGTAAGCGTTGGCAGATGTTCTTGTCTTCATGCAGCCGCGCCGCGGTTGCTGAGCTTACCGAAATCCGCTGACGCTTTAATGTCATTTTGGGATATATTGGTGCACTACGAAAATTTTCTTGATCACAGGTAACATCGTCAATGGCTCTGATCCCTAAAAACTACACGCGTTTGGAAAGCGGATACCGTGAGAAAGCGCTTAAAATCTATCCGTGGGTGTGTGGGCGCTGCTCGCGAGAGTTTGTTTATTCAAACCTGCGGGAATTGACGGTTCACCATATCGATCATGACCATACCAATAATCCAGCAGACGGCAGTAACTGGGAGCTGTTGTGCCTGTATTGCCATGACCACGAACACTCGAAGTACACAGAAGCAGACCAGTACGGCAGTACCGTTGTGGCAGGGGAGGATGCGCAAAACGATGTTGAGGCCGCCACCTACAGTCCCTTTGCCGATTTAAAGTCGATGCTGAATAAGAAGAAATAGCGTTAGAAGGCTATCCGCTTCTGGGGAAAATCTCGTAGCAACAGTCGCTTAGATTAGCTACGAGCAAGGAGCGGAATTTATATTAGAGGAGAGATCCAGGATTGAACTGGTTCGCAAGTGTCATGGTTGACCATTACGGTATATTCAGGTTCACCGATTATCACTGACCCTCTCTGTTGTACAGGGCTAGAAAAACTCCATATTTTCATAAGGATGCTGCATGCAAGCATTAAGACGGCTATTTAAATCGCCGGCATGCACTTCCAGCTTATGTCCATCGGGATCTAAAAAGTAAAATGATTTTCCTTCGCTCTGGTTTGTTTTCCACTCAGTAACGCCCGAGGATTTCAGGTGATTAACAAACTCATCGAAATCTTCGCTTCGGATGCTGAATGCGTAATGAGTGTAATCTTCTCGTCTATCGACTGAGTCAGCAGAGAGGCACAGCCACAGATTACCCAGAAAAAGGTAAGCTCCACGGCTCCATCTGGCCTTAGGTGTGAAACCAAGTGTTTTGGAGTAAAAAATAAAGCTTCTTGAAACGTCATTTACAGCGATTGTTATGTGGTTCAGCCCGTTCAACATACAGCGTCACCTCAGCAGACTTTATGAAATTACACGTTATCATATTTATACTTTTGCTCACTGCCTGTGTGAGCCGAAAGCGTTATTGTCCGGTTTCGTACTGAGCAGTCTTCATATCCTCCCGGACGACTTAAGGCATCGCGCGATTCATGATATTAAGAATTGGGGCGAACAAAAAGTGTTCACTTTAATAGTAGGCGTATTCCCAGGAATTCAGTAATCGCATCCGTGACGGACTGCGCTGCTTCAGTCGGTGGATGGTGGCCGGCTCCAGCAAGAATGAGCAAATCGGCTTCAGGCATCAGGTCTGCTATCTCCTGACTTAACCCGACAGGTGTTGCCTTGTCCTGCTCTCCGCAAATCTTGTCCTGCTCTCCGCAAATGATTAATTATACCCTTTTATCAACGCATGCTTACCCACAGTATGCGAACCCGCACATAACCGCTGCATCACATGCGATCCTCCTCGCACTTTTGCACCAGCCGGGTGCGCACCCGGATAAAGGTGCAACTATGTTGATTATGCGGTCGGCACGGATGCTGGATTTCTCCCTTCGCCACGCAGTGGCAACGTTATTCCCACCGGCTCTGCGCTTGCTGCGCGCTGCGGGTTAATTCGGTGCTGGAACGTCACTGCGGTGTGAGCCTGGTCATCAATCGACAATAAAAAGCGCCTGCTGTTAACGACTGGCGGGTTTTTTGCTTAATAAAAGCGTCCCTGGCGCAGCTTATGCCTGTGCAGGGGAAAATAATGACAATGATCTCTCCCATGCCACCCGGTGGCTCAAGGTTTTTACCGTTGAGGATTATCGCAATGTCTTTTAAATTTAACAGGTTGTCTCTTTCTGTTTTGTTGGCAAGCAGCCTGAGCACGGCGTTTTATGCTCAGGCGGATGTGGTGATTGGCGTGGGAGGCCCCTTTACCGGGCCTAACGCCACGTACGGTGCGCAGTACTGGAAAGGTGCATCGCAGGCGGCGGCGGATATCAACGCTGCGGGCGGTATTAAGGGAGAGAAAATTGTCCTGGTACAGGGCGATGACGCCTGTGAACCCAAGCAGGCGGTAGCGGTGGCAAACCGCCTGGTCGATCAGTCAAAAGTCTCTGCCGTGGTCGGCCACTTCTGCTCCTCATCCACCATGCCTGCCTCAGAAGTGTATGACGAGGCGGGCGTGTTAAGCATTACGCCGGGCTCCACCAATCCGCAAATTACCGAACGCGGAATGAAAACGCTGTTTCGCATGTGTGGCCGGGACGACCAGCAGGGAGGCGTTGCCGCAAACTATATGCTGGACGTGCTGAAAGCGAAGAAAATCGCGGTGATCCACGATAAGGATACCTACGGCCAGGGCCTGGCGGATGCGACGAAGGCCGCACTGGAAAAGCGCGGTACGAAGGAAGTGCTGTATGAGGGGCTGTCCCGTGGCGAGAAGGACTTTAATGCGCTGGTCACTAAAATCGGCTCCCTGAAGCCGGACGTCGTCTACTTTGGCGGCTGCCACCCCGAGGCCGGGCCGCTGGTACGGCAGATGCGCGAGCAGGGCGTGCAGGCGAAATTCTTCTCCGGCGACTGCGTGGTCACCGAGGAGCTGGTCACGGCAGCGGGCGGCCCGCAGTACACCAACGGCGTGCTGATGACCTTCGGTAAGGATCCCCGCACGCTGCCCAGCGGTAAAGCGGTAATTGATAAATTCCGCGCCTCGGGTTTTGAGCCGGAAGGTTACACCCTCTACGCCTATGCATCCATTCAGGCCATCGCCGCGGCCTACAACGGCGCCGGTAAAGACAATGAAAAAGCCAGCGAATGGCTGAAAAGCCACAGCGTGGACACCGTGATGGGGCCGAAGTCATGGGACGGCAAGGGCGACCTGAAGGTCTCTGATTACGTGGTCTATCAGTGGGATGACAAGGGTAAATACCACGCGCTCTGAGCAGGCTAAGGCGATGCGGTATTAATGCTTCAATCAACGTTCCGCCCGTAAAGGGCGGGATATGGCACCCTTTCAGGTGATGCGCTGGAACAGATTTCCGGCGCGGCCTGGCCTTTGGCGAGACCCTTTAAAATGGAAGCATTCTTTCTGCAACAGCTGATCAATGGCCTGACGCTGGGGGCCGTCTACGGCCTCATCGCCATCGGCTATACCATGGTGTACGGCATTATCGGCATGATTAACTTCGCCCACGGCGAGGTCTATATGATCTCGGCCTATCTCTGCGCCATCGGTCTGGCGCTGCTCTCTTACTTTGGCATCCACTCCTTTCCGCTGCTGATCTTCGGGACGCTGCTGTTTACCATCGTTGTGACCAGCGTCTATGGCTGGGCGATTGAGCGCATTGCTTACCGGCCGCTGCGCAACTCCACCCGGCTGGCCCCGCTGATTTCAGCCATTGGTATGTCGCTGATCCTGCAAAACTACGTGCAGATTAGCCAGGGTCCTAACCAGCAGGGGATCCCGACGCTGCTCACCGGCGTGCTGCGCCTGCACGTCGGCGAGGGTCTGGTGCAGATAACCTGGACCAAAGTCTTTATTCTGGCGGCGGCCATTATCGGCATGGCGGTTCTCACCTGGATAATTCAGTACACCCGGCTGGGGCGCATCTGTCGTGCCACGCAGCAGGATCGCCGTATGGCAGCCATCCTGGGAATAAATACCGATCGGGTTATCTCGCTGGTGTTTGTCATCGGTGCGGCGATGGCGGGGCTGGCTGGCGTACTGGTCACCATGAACTATGGCACCTTTGATTTTTATGCCGGATTTATTATCGGCATCAAGGCGTTCACCGCGGCGGTGCTGGGCGGAATTGGATCGCTGCCGGGGGCTATGCTGGGCGGCCTGCTGTTAGGGGTGGCGGAAGCGCAGTTCGCCGGGCTGGTCAACTCTGATTATAAGGATGTGTTCTCATTTGCTCTGCTGGTGGCGATCCTGATATTCCGCCCTCAGGGGCTGCTGGGCCGTCCACTGGTCGCTAAGGTGTAAGGGGATGAGCATGTCAGACGCTTCAATGCATCCAGGGCTGGCCGTCAGGCAAATCCTGACGGAGTCCGTGCTGGCCGGTCTTTGCGCGCTGGTGGTATTTGGTCCGATCGTGGGGATTGTCCTGAAAGGCTACAGCTTCACCCTTGCACCGGGACGCGTGGCGTTGCTGGTCGCCATCGTTATGGCGGGTCGGCTGCTGCTCAGCCTGCTGTTGCAAAGCGCGGCGGGACGTAAATTTGTTATGCGCTTTGAAGGGACAAACGATGGCGTCTACGTGCGTCCGGCCAGCCACCGCTCGCCGCTGCGCTGGGCACTACCGCTGCTGCTGGTACTGGCGCTGCTGTTCCCGTTTGTTGCCACAAAGTATCTGCTGACCGTGGCGATCCTGGGGCTGATCTACGTGCTGCTGGGCCTGGGCCTGAATATTGTGGTGGGCCTGGCCGGGTTGCTTGACCTGGGTTACGTGGCCTTTTATGCCATCGGAGCCTACGGGCTGGCGCTGGGCTACCAGTATCTGGGGCTGGGGTTCTGGTCAGTGCTGCCGCTGGGGGCTTTAATGGCGGCGCTGGCGGGCGCGCTGCTTGGGTTCCCGGTACTGCGCATGCACGGGGATTATCTGGCAATTGTCACCCTGGGGTTTGGTGAAATTATCCGTCTGGTGCTGACCAACTGGGTAAGTTTCACCGGCGGACCAAACGGCGTCTCCGTTCCCGCCCCGACGCTTTTCGGGCTGGAGTTTGGCCGACGGGCGAAGGAGGGCGGTACGCCGATCCATGAATTTCTGCATATTGCGTTCAACCCTAACCTGAAGTTTATCTTCCTCTACACGGTGCTGATTCTGGTGGTGCTGCTGGTGCTGTTTATTAAGCACCGGCTGACGCGCATGCCGATTGGTCGTGCCTGGGAAGCGCTGCGGGAGGATGAAATTGCCTGTCGGTCGCTGGGGCTGAATCACGTACTGGTGAAGCTGTCGGCGTTTATGATCGGTGCCTCTACCGCCGGTATTGCCGGAGTATTTTTTGCCAGCTATCAGGGGTTTGTTAACCCGACCTCCTTTACCTTTTTTGAGTCGGCGCTGATCCTCGCCATTGTGGTGTTGGGCGGTATGGGATCAACGCTCGGCGTGGTGCTGGCGGCCTTCGTGCTGACCGTGGCACCGGAGCTGCTGCGCAGCTTTGCAGAGTATCGCGTGCTGCTGTTTGGCATCCTGATGGTGCTGATGATGATCTGGCGACCACGCGGGCTGGTGCGCACCAGCCGGGCGGGCGTAGCCGTGCGCAAAGGGGAGGCGCCATGAGCAATGCGATTTTACAGGTGTCGCACCTGAAGATGCACTTCGGCGGGATCAAAGCGCTAAACGACGTCAGCCTTGAGGTGGAGCGGGGGTCGATAACCGCCCTGATTGGCCCGAACGGGGCCGGAAAGACCACGGTATTTAACTGCCTGACCGGTTTTTACCGCGCTTCCGGGGGTTCAATTCGGCTGAACGCGCAGGCAAAGCTGACCGATGTGGTCCAGGTTCTGGGTCAGAAAATCCGTCCGGCCGACCTGATTAATCCGGCGCGGCTGGGATCGCGCATCTGGTACAAAATGTTTGGCGGTGCGCATTTGGTTAATCGCGCTGGCCTGGCGCGAACCTTCCAGAATATCCGCCTGTTTCGCGAGATGACGGTGATTGAAAACCTGCTGGTTGCGCAGCATATGCAGGCCAATCGCCATTTGATCGCCGGTATCTTCAATACCCCCGGCTATCGTCAGGCGGAAAGCCAGGCGCTGGATCGGGCATTTTACTGGCTGGAGGTGGTGGGGCTGGAGGATTGCGCAAACCGGCTGGCGGGCACCCTCTCTTATGGGCAGCAGCGCAGGCTGGAGATCGCGCGCGCCATGTGTACCGGGCCAGAGATTATCTGTCTTGATGAACCCGCCGCCGGGCTGAATCCGATTGAAACCGAGGCGCTCGCCCGTATCGTACGCTTTTTGCGCCAGCAGCATGGCGTAACGGTACTGCTGATTGAGCATGATATGGGGATGGTGATGGCGATCTCCGATCGGGTGATTGTGCTTGACCACGGCGAGGTGATTGCCAGCGGCGCGCCGCGTGAAATCCAGGCTGATACGCGGGTCATAGCCGCCTATCTGGGTGCTGATGAAGAGGATCTCAATCCATGAGTCAGACGCTGCTCGAATTCCGCCAGGTGGATGTGTTTTATGGCCAGATTCAGGCGCTGAACGCCGTTTCCCTGACGGTAAACGAAGGGGAGACGGTAGCGCTGATTGGGGCGAACGGGGCCGGAAAATCCACGCTGCTGATGTCGATCTTTGGTCAGCCCCGGATTGCTGGCGGTCAGATCCTCTATCGCGGTGAAGATATCAGCCGCAAATCGACCCACTTTATCGCCAGTAACGGTATTGCTCAGGCGCCGGAAGGGCGGCGGATATTCCCGGATATGACGGTAGAGGAGAACCTGCTGATGGGTACTATCCCGATTGGTAGCCGCTATCAGAACGCCGACAAGGCCCGAATGTATGGGCTGTTTCCCCGACTGGAGGAGCGGCGCGCCCAGCGGGCGATGACGCTCTCCGGCGGCGAACAGCAGATGCTGGCGATAGCCCGCGCGCTGATGAGCCGACCCAAACTGCTGCTTCTGGATGAGCCGAGCCTGGGGCTGGCACCGATTGTGGTAAAGCAGATTTTCCAGATACTGCGCGATCTCACCCGCGAAGGCATGACGCTGTTTCTGGTGGAACAGAACGCCAGCCACGCGCTGAAGCTCTCCGATCGTGGCTACGTGATGGTTAACGGCCAGATCCAGCTAAGCGGCAGCGGGCAGGCGCTGCTGATGGATCCGGCGGTACGCAGCGCTTATCTTGGCGGCGTATAGGGGACGCCGCCCGACGTAAAGTCGGATCGGCACCGCGATCATCAGGGCGACAGCCAGCCGCCCTGAGCGCCGTTAGCGGAAGGGCGGTTCGTTGAAGGTGCGCAGCTTGCGGGAGTGCAGCTTGTCACCCTCGGCGCGCAGCAGATCGATAGCGTAGATACCGATCTGTAAGTGCTCTGAGATGGCGCCCTCATAGAAGCGATTCGCCTGGCCCGGCAGTTTGATCTCGCCGTGAATCGGCTTATCGGAGACGCAAAGCAGCGTGCCGTAAGGCACGCGGAAGCGATAGCCCTGGGCGGCGATCGTTGCGCTCTCCATATCCACCGCCACCGCGCGGCTGAGGTTAAAGCGCCGCGCCGAGGCCGCATAGCGCAGCTCCCAGTTGCGGTCGTCGGTGGTCACTACCGTGCCGGTGCGCAGCCGCTGCTTAACTTCTTCGCCCGGCCTGCCGCTGACGTGCCGGGTAGCGTCGTACAGCGCGCGCTGCACTTCGGCAATGCTGGGGATCGGGATATCCGGCGGCAGCACCGCATCAAGAACGTGGTCGTCGCGCAGGTAGGCGTGGGCCAGCACGTAATCGCCCATGCTCTGGCTCTCGCGCAGCCCGCCGCAGTGGCCGATCATCAGCCAGGCATGCGGGCGCAGCACCGCCAGATGGTCGCAGATGGTCTTGGCGTTAGACGGGCCAACGCCAATATTGATCAGCGTAATTCCTTTACCCTCCTTCGCAATCAGGTGCCAGGCGGGCATCTGATGATTCTTCCAGGCAAGGCCGGAGAGCGTCTCCTGAGGGTTCGGCGTGTCGGCGGTCAGGTAAACCGTACCCGCGCAGGAGAGCGCCTCATAGGGAGAGTTCGGGTCGGCAATCTGCTCGCAGCTCCAGCGCACAAATTCGTCCACGTAGCGCGTGTAGTTGGTAAACAGCACCCACGGCTGGAAGTGTTCTACCGGCGTACCGGTATAGTGGCGCAGCCGGGCCAGTGAAAAGTCGGTGCGCAGCGCATCGAAATGCGACAGCGGAAACTGTTCGCCGGGCTGATAGAGGCCATCGGCATTTTCATCACCGATCTGTGCCAGCTCGGTATTCGGGAAGTGTCTGGCCAGCCCGGCGCTCATGGATCGATCCAGCGCCATACTGGAGCCATCAATCACATAGGGGTAGGGGATCTCCTGCTGTGAGGGGCGAACGTCAAGCGTGATCGGGTATTCGCTGGCCAGCATTTCCAGCTGTTCGGTCAGATAGTGACGAAACAGCGCCGGACGGGTGACGGTGGTGGTATAGCGGCCTGGCTGGGTAAAGCGGCCAAAGGCGCGCGACAGCCGGTGTCCGGGGCCGTCGCCGTGCCAGCTGACGCGCAGTTCGGGGTAGACAAACAGTCCGCTGGCACGCTGCGCCTCATCCGGCAGCGTGCCGCTGCTGACGTAGTCAATAATCGCCTCGCGCAGCGCGGTTACCGCCTGTTCATAGAGTGAATCGAGTTTATCCAGCGCCTCATTAACGCTAAGGCCCTGCGGAGCAACAGGCTGAGTCATGGTTTTGTCCCGCTCTTAATTGGTGGCTTTACAGTATGTTAGCCGATAACAGTCAGAAACGCCTGACGGATACCGGCTCAGAGGGGGAATTTCAGACTGTACGCCAGCCGCCGGAACGGCTCGCCCATTCCTGGCTCACCACCTACACGCCTCGCTTGATGTTTAAAAAGTATGCTATATACTCAATATACACAACATCATCAGTCTATCAGGAGTGGGTTATGCCAGCGAAAGAGAAGAGGGTCGCGCCGACCGTGCGCTATCAGTGGCCCGTACTGGTGGATGCGCGCGCTATGCGGATGCTTGAAACCGATACTGACGTGCAATACCTGGTTATCCCGGTAAGGAACCGTTCCGGGCGTAAGCCTGACGCGCAACTGCCGGATGAAAAGGGTGTTAAAGATAAAACTAACGCCTTCCTGGCCTCGCTGGGGCTGAGCAATGCCTTTGCCAGCGTGAAAGAGGGCGAGGTCAAGGCGACCCCTGACGCGAAGCAAGACGCCGCCTTTGATATTTTTGCCGGGTTTGAGGAGTATCGCGCTGAGAATAACCAGCGTAAGGAGAACCTGAGAAACCAGATCGTCGCGGAAACCGAGTGGCTGGATGCCAGCCAGCTTTCTGATGCCGTGGGGTTTGAAAACAAAAACCGCAGCGCCGGACCGAATACCTGGAAGCGTCGAAACAAAATCTTTGCTATCTCGTGGCGGGGGAAAAACCTGTATCCCCGGTACTGTCTTGACGATGCTTATCAGCCGCTGCCGGTGGTAAAAGAGATACTGGATATTTTTGGCGATGAGAAAAGTGGCTGGTCGCTGGCATACTGGTTCAGCAGCGGTAACAGCTGGCTGGGCGGGCAGGAGCCAAAGGATCTGCTAACCCGCGACAAAGTTCAGGTTATACGCGCAGCCCTGGCGGCTAAGGATGGCATCCAGCATGGCTAAAAAGGGTCTGTCCACACCCTTTCCCAAACCCCATGGCAACCTGGAGATTGAAAGGAAAACCCTTGATGCAGGGATGCATCTGTTTCGGCTCCATCCCTCCCTCTATCAGGGAAACGGCTTTAATAATACGCTTAACGGCGATGCGCGTTTCAGCCCAATCGGCAACAGCGTCACGCAGCGCGTTATCCCCACCCTCTACGCCGGTGAAAGCACCGCGGTCGCCATCTGTGAAGTCCTCTTTCATGATGTCGACGTCTCACAAAGCAAGATCGTCTTTGAGCAGAAAAACCTGATCGATAAAAGCCACAGCGAGCTTATCCTCCAGCAGGATCTGGTCGTGGCTCGTATAGATCACACCTCGGTGGTGAAAATGCGCGTCGGTAAGAAGCTGATCCACTGTGAGGCCGATGAATATGCCTTTACCCGGGAGTGGGCTGAACACATTTATCAGCAGCATACGGATATTCAGGGGCTGGAGTGGCCATCACGTCAGCATCAGGGCAATGCCTGGGTGTTCTTTGGCGATCGCATTCAACACGGCGCGCTGGCGATAGTGGAAACCCGGGCTGTTATTCATGACCGAAAGACGCTTGAGATCCTCCTGCGCCTGGCCGCCCGCATGAATATCGTCATTGATTAATGCGGCCTGAAGGGGAAACGGGTCCATCCCATTACACCGCAGAGCGGCTGGCAGACTATCCCAACGTTGACGGGATGGTGTTGCCGACGGATTACTTAGCCGGAACCTGTTCCTTCGGAAACGAGCGTTCTCTATAATGATTCGCATGAATACGAAAACCGCACTGACTCTTCGCCCTGGCCGTCCCCGTGAATTTGACGGGGACGCGGTACTGGATAAGGCCATCATTCGCTTTAGCGAATATGGCTACCATGGCTCGTCCATCTCGGATCTCAATGGCGCGCTGGGGCTGACGTCCGGCAGCATCTATAAGGCCTGGGGCGACAAGCGCGGGCTGTTTCTGGCGGCGCTGGACCGCTATATGCTGCTGCGGGCGGAGGCAATCCGCACCTGCCTGGCGGAGCAAAGCAGCGGCCGTAACAAAATCGAGGCGCTGTTGCAGCACTATGCCCGGGACAGTACCGGGGCGGCGGGTCGGACGGGCTGCATGGTGGTTGAAACCGCCGCTGAGCTGGCCGTGGCCGATGAAGAGATCGCCGGGCGCATTGCGGCGCAGCATCGCAAACGTGAAGCGCAGCTCTGCGAACTGGCGGCGGAAGCGCAGCGCGACGGTTCGCTGCACAGCGGATTGGAGGCGGCCGTTATCGCTAAGCTGCTGCTCACGCTCCAGCAGGGAATGCGGGTGCTGGGGAAAACGGGCGCGACGCCCGAAGAGATGCAGCCGATGATCGCCGCGCTGATGCAGCTGCTTAGCTAACACGCCACGCTTTGCAGGCGATCACAGAATCCCCTGCTGTCCCTTGTAAAACCCGGCTCGCTTATTACTCTGCATACAGACAGGGGCTGTTTATGCCGCTTTTTCTGCTGCCTGCCGTGAATGTCCGGCATACCCGCAAGCCCCGCAGGAGAGTCCAGCGTGAATCAGAGCCAGCGCGACCCTATTGCCACCGTCGCAGCCAGCGGGGTAGATGCCGCCTGACCGGTCCCGGGCAGGCGTTTATTCCCATATTCAACAAAACGATTGTCATTATTGTCGGTTTACATTCATTTCGCCGAATTCTAATAATTTAGCGGTGATGAATTCAGGAAGCGGCAGCTATGAGTCAATCTGTTCAGGTGGCAAAACCCGACGACGCGGAAGAAATATTCGCTTTATTACAACGCGCCTATGCATCACTGCTGCGTGAGAATATCCATTTTACCATAACGCAGGGGACGGTGGCCGAGGTACGCGCCACCATCGAGCAGGAGACGGTGCTGGTATTGCGCAAATGGCAGCGTGCGGTCGCCACCGTAACCGTGCGCCTGCCCTGGGCGCAGGACGCCAGCGCGCCTGCGGCACTGCCGTTTATTCACTGGTTTGCCGTCGACCCGGATTATAAGGGTCAGGGCTATGGCCGAAAAATAATTGACTGGGCCGAACGCCGTTTATTGCAGGAGACGCTAAAAGCACCGGGCGTCTATTTAGCCACGGCCATTAAGCATCCCTGGCTTAGCGAACTTTATTTACGTCGTGGCTACCAGCCTTTCTGTTATCGCACCAATAAATTAGGCGAGGAACTGGTTTTTCTGAAAAAAGAGTTTATCGCCATTGCGTCCCCAGAGGTCGCTGAAATTATACAGCCTGCCTGATTCAGGGCCTTAAAAATAACACCTGCAACGACCGGGAATAATATGAAAGTGAATTCGCTCGCCCTTGCGCTGAGTTTTACCTGCCTGCTGGGCAGTGTCTCTGCCCTTGCCGCCGCACAGCCTCACCGTGGCGGCAGCCTGACCTGGGGCGTCGAGACTGAGCCCGTTCCGTTTAACCCGCAGCTTAACGGCCAGTCGAAGGCGGAAGTGGTGCTGCGCAACGTCTGGGAATCGCTGCTGGCGCGCCGCCCGGACGGCAGCTACGTTCCCTGGCTGGCACAGGGCTATCAGGCCTCGCCGGACGGCAAAAGCTTCACCTTCACCCTGCGCCCCGACGTCACCTTTTCCAACGGCGAAAAACTGACCGCCAGTGCGGTAGCTGAAAATTTCCACCATTTGCAGGATGCACAATACTGTGCCGGCAGCAGCCTGTGCGCGATGGGCGTGCGCATTGCCCGCATCGACACGCCGGATGACCACAGCGTGACCATTACGCTGAAACAGGGCTTTGCCCCGTTTCTCGCCTTCGCCGCGAAATTACCGATCCTGGCCCCCGCCAGCTGGCATTCATCGCAGCTCAGGTCGGGAGGTACGGAGATTGCCGGCACCGGGCCGTTTATCCTCGAAAGCTATGAGAAAGGCCAGCAGGCGACCTTCGTGCGCAACCCGAACTATCACTGGGCACCGGCCACTGCACAGCATCAGGGACCGGCCTATCTCGACAGCGTGACCTATCGCTTTCTGCCGGAGTCTTCGGTGCGCACCGGCGCGCTGCTTTCGGGACAGGTCGACGTGATTGAAGGGATATCCGGCAACGATGCCGGGGAATTTAAGGATAACGCCGACTTTACCTATCAGCATGCGCTTAACACCGGAACCCCTTACTCGCTGTTCCTGAACGTCGACTACGGCCCGACCCGCGAGCTGAAAGTGCGCCAGGCGCTGCTACAGGGGCTGGATATCGATCCGATCCTGAAATCGGTCTATCGCGGTGAGCGCACCCGCGCCTGGGGCATCACCTCACCCGTTGATCCGCTCTATAACAAGGATCTGGAGGGCAAATATGGCAACCAGCCCGCGCTCGCTAACTCACTGCTGGATGAGGCAGGCTGGACCATGCGCGACAGCCAGGGCTTTCGCAGCAAAAACGGTCAGCGGCTGAGCATCGAGGTGATCCAGGCCCAGGCGACGGTGCGCGATCAGCGCGACGTGCTGCTTCAGGCGCTTCAGGCTCAGGCGCGGCAGCGTCTTGGCGTGGAGCTTAAGTTGCGCTACGTCGATGCAGGCACCTACGTTGAGGTACGCAACAGCGGAAAATTTGGCTCGATAGCCAACTCGAACACCGATACCGACGGCATTGATATTGAAAATCACTATCGCCCGGTCAACGCGGGTGGGGCAATCAACTACAGCCGCGTCAACAGCACGGAGATCAATGGCTGGCTGGACCGCGCGGCGGCGACGCTCGATGCGGCGCAGCAGCGGCAGAACTACAGCGATCTTCAGCAATACGCACTCATTAAGCAGGCGCTGGCGGTGCCGCTCTATGAGCCGGAAGATCAGATTGCGGCGGCCAGCTATGTCCACGGCGTCGGTTTCCGCAGCTTTAAGCAGATGCCGGAAAATAGCTACGACATCTGGCTGAGCGAACACTAACCGGGAGAGGCCAGCATGAGTCTTGAGAGCATCTTAACCCACCCGCCGCGCGCGCCGCGTCCCGCGCTGTGGCGCAGCCTGTTGGTGCGTCGTATCGCCGGGCGTCTCTCCGGCGGCGTGCTGGTGCTGTGGGCAGCGGTGACGCTGGCGTTTCTTGGCATCCATCTGGCACCGGGCGATACGGTCAGCCTGCTGATTGGTGAACAGGCGCGCACGCCGGCCATTGAGGCGGCTATCCGCAGTGAATGGGGGCTAAATGAGCCGCTGGCGTGGCAGTATCTGCACTATCTGTGGCGCGCGGTGCACGGCGATTTTGGCCGCTCTTACGTCCTGAATACCGAAGTAAGCCAGCTGCTGACCACTCAGCTGTGGCCGACGCTGAAGCTGACCGCGGCGGCGCTGCTGGTCAGCATCCTCTTCGCCGTGGTAATGGCAGTCGCGACGGCAAACCGCCGCTGGGGTCGCCGCGTGGCAGGCGGGCTGGAGCTGCTGCTGGCTTCCACGCCGTCGTTCTGGCTGGGCATCGTGCTGCTGTTTATCTTCAGTTTTAGCCTGCGCTGGTTCCCGGTGGCGGGCGACCGGCATCTCTCTTCGCTGGTGCTGCCCGCGCTGTCGCTTGGGCTGGCCCAGGGTGCGGTGCTGGCACAGGTGCTGCGGCGCGAGCTTGAAAGCGCGCTGGCGGCACCCTTTACCCTGACGCTGCGCGCGTGGGGCGTGGGCGAAACCACGATTCGCCTGCGTCACGCTCTGCGCCATGCCGCCCTGCCGGTCGTCACCCTGACCGGCTGGCTGGTGGGCGGCCTGCTGAGCGGGGCGGTGATCACCGAGCAGGTGTTTGGCCGTCCGGGTCTGGGCAAGCTGACGGTGGATGCGGTGCTGGCGAAGGATCTGCCGGTGGTGCTGGCGGTAGCGATCCTTTCGGCGCTGATCTACGTGGTGATGAGCACGCTGGTGGATATTCTGGCGCTGTGGCTCGACCCACGCCTGCGGGAGGAGAGCCGATGATGAAAGCTCTCTCCGCACGTTTCTCCCCGACGCTGCCCGCCTCCGTCTGGAGCGCCAGCCTGTTTCTGCTGCTGGTTGCGCTGGCCGTGGTGGCGCCTGAGTGGCTGACGCACGGCGATCCGCTGCTGGCCGACCCGGTTAACGCCCAGCTACCCCCTTCGGCGCAGCACTGGCTGGGGACCGATCAGCTGGGGCGCGACCTGCTGACGCGGATTATCTATGGCAGCCGCTACTCGCTGCTGATAAGCGTGGCGGCGATGGCGCTGGCGGTGATCTTCGGCACGCTGCTGGGGCTGAGCGCGGCGCTGGCGCGCGGCGTGATCGATGAGCTGCTGAGCCGCGCGGTAGACGTTATCTCGGCGTTTCCCGACCTGCTGCTGGCGCTGATGCTGATCGCCTTTACCGGTCCCGGCACCGCTAACCTGATTATTGCGCTGGGTGTGGCGTCGGTGCCGCGCTTTGCCCGCGTGGTGCGGGTGCAGACGCGCAGCGTGATGACCTCCGGCTACGTTGAACAGGCCCGCACCTTTGGCCTGTCGCGCTTCCGGCTAACGGTGCGGCATATTCTGCCCCACGCGATGGCGCAGGTTCCGGCGCTGGCGACGCTCGGGCTGGGCACCGTCATTATCGGCACCGCCGGGCTGAGCTTTCTCGGCATGGGGCCGCAGCCGCCTACCGCCGAATGGGGGCTGATGCTGGCGGAAGGGCGTAACTACCTGCGCAACGCCTGGTGGATCGCCGCCTGGCCGGGGGTGTTTATCACCCTGACGGTGGTGGCGGTGAGCACGCTGGGCCGCTACTGGCAGACGCGCTTTGCCGGGAGGTCGCAATGAGTCAGCCGGTAATTGATATTCGCAACCTCTCTATCCGCTTTGGCCCTCAGCAGGTGGTGAAAAACCTCAGTCTACAGGTGTGGCCGGGCGAATCCGTGGCGCTGGTTGGCGAGTCCGGCTCCGGCAAAACCCTCACGGCGCGCAGCCTGCTGGGGCTGCTGCCGGAGGGGGCCACCTTCAGTGCCGATCGCTTTGTTATCGACGGGTGCGACATGTTGCAGGCCAGCCGTCGCGACTGGCAGGCGCTGCGCGGGCGTCGCATCGGCTATGTGCTACAGGATGCGCTGGTCTCGCTCGATCCGCTGCGGCGTATTGGGCAGCAGCTGGCCGATGCGCTAACCGCCTCCGGCTACCGGCCGGGCGCCCCGCTGCGGGAGAAAAGCGTGGCCCTGCTCCAGGCGGCGGGCATTGACGATGCCGAAAGCCGCCTCGATCGCTATCCCCATCAGCTTTCCGGCGGCCAGCGCCAGCGCGCGCTGATTGCCACCGCCCTGGCGGGCAGTCCGGCGCTGCTGATCGCTGATGAGCCGACCACGGCGCTGGATATGACGGTACAGCGGCAAATCCTCCAGCTGCTGGCGCAGCGACAGCGCGACGGCCAGGCGCTGCTGCTGATCAGTCACGATCTGGCGGTGGTCTCGGCGCTGGCGGATCGCGTGCTGGTGATGCGCGATGGCGAAGTGGTGGAGCAGGGCCACTGCGGGCCGCTGCTCAGCCAGCCGCAGCATGCCTGGACGCAGCGGCTGCTGCGTGCAGTGCCGACACCCGCCACGCGCGGTCTGCGCCTCAGTTCAGCCGAACCGGTGCCTCTGCCGACGCGACCCCAGCCTGGCGGGGCGCCGCTGCTGGAGGCGATCGGGCTGCATAAGGCTTACGGTGAGCGGCAGGTGCTGAATAACATCAACTTTACCCTGCACGCCGGGGAAACCCTCGGCGTGGTGGGGGAGTCCGGCTCCGGCAAAACCTCGCTGGTCAAACTGGTGATGGGCATCAGCGAGCCGGACAGCGGTACGCTGCTGCTGGAGGGGAGCCGATGGGATCACCTCCCGGAGAAAGCGCGCCGCGACCGACGGGCGCGTTTACAGCTGATTGCGCAGGACCCGTACAGCTCTTTTGATCCGCGCTACACGGTGGAAAAAATCATTGGTGAAAGCCTGGACTGCATCGGTATTTACGGCGACGCACGTCGCCAGCGGGTACGCCAGCTGCTGGACGAGGTACAGCTCGGCGACCGCTTCCTTAATCGCTACCCGCAGCAACTCTCAGGCGGTCAGCGCCAGCGCGTCGCTATCGCCCGCGCCTTTGCACCCAATCCGGCGCTGCTGGTGGCCGATGAGCCGGTCAGCGCACTCGACGTCTCGGTACAGGCGCAGGTGCTCGATCTGCTGGCCGATATGCAGGCCGCGCACGGCACTGCGCTGCTGTTTATCTCGCACGATCTTGGCGTGATCCAGCATCTCGCCGACCGCGTACTGGTAATGCAAAACGGTCAGGTGGTGGAGAGCGGCGAACTGCGCCAGGTCTTTACCGCACCCCAGCATCCGTGGACGCAAAAACTGTTACAGGCGCTGCCGGTCCTTCCCGGTCTGCGCCCCACAATCGCACAGTAAGGAGTACAGAATGAGTCAGACACAACGCCAGCTGCGGCTGGGCGCGATTATCCAGGGCGTTTCCGGCAATATGTCAGCATGGCGCCACCCGGATGCGGTCGCGGATGCCAGCATCAACGTGGACTATGTCATCGAACTGGCGCGCAGGGCGGAACAGGCGAAAATCGACTTTCTGTTTGTCGCCGATGGCCTGTACATCACGCCGCAGTCGATTCCGCACTTTCTGAACCGCTTTGAACCTGTCACGCTGCTCTCTGCGCTGGCGCTGGTCACCCGGAACATCGGCCTGGTGGGGACGCTCTCCACCTCTTACAGCGAGCCTTTTACCGTGGCGCGACAGTTCGCCAGCCTGGACCATCTGAGCGGCGGTCGGGGAGGCTGGAACGTGGTGACCTCGCCGCTGGAGGGCTCGGCGAAAAACTTCTCGCGCACTGCGCACCCTGAACATGATGAGCGCTACCGCGTCGCCAGTGAATATCTGCGCGTGGTGACCGGGCTGTGGGACTCCTGGGAGAAAGACGCGTTCGTGCGCGACAAGGCCAGCGGTGAATTCTTCGCGGCCGATAAGCTGCATACCCTTAACCATAAAGGGCAGTACTTCTCGGTGCAGGGACCGCTTAACGTGGGGCGTTCACCGCAGGGCAGGCCAGTTATCTTCCAGGCGGGCGCATCGGAAGCGGGCAAAGCCTTCGCCGCCGAAGCGGCCGATGCCATCTACACCCGGCATAACAGCCTGGAGCAGGCGAGAGCGTTTCGCGAAGACGTTCGCCACCGCCTGGAAGCGCGCGGGCGCAATGCCGACGATATTCGCGTTTTCCAGGGCATCAGCGTAATTATCGGCAACACCCCAGAGGAGGCTGAACGCCGCTATCAGCAGACCGCCGAACTGGTCACCATCGATAAGGCGCTGGAGTACCTTGGCCGCTACTTTGAACACCATGATTTCAGCCAGTACGCGCTGGATGAACCCTTCCCGCAGATTGGCGAGCTGGGGGAAAACAGCTTCCGCAGCACCACTGACAATATCAAGCGCTACGCCCGCGAGCGGGGCCTGACGCTGCGTCAGGTGGCGCTGGAGGAGGCAACGCCGCGCCCCAGCTTTATCGGCACTGCCGCAGAGGTGGCGGACGGCCTGGCGCAGTGGTTCCTCGACGGGGCCGCCGACGGCTTTATCGTGCGCGGCGGCACGCCGAGTGCCTTTGAAGACTTTGTGGATCAGGTGATCCCGCTGCTTCAGGCGCGCGGCCTCTACCGTCAGGAGTACGAAGGGAAGACCCTGCGTGAAAACCTCGGGCTGGCTGAGCCGGAGAATCAGTTTGCCCAGCGCCGCCAGCAGGTTGCGTAATGTGTCGCGCAGCTTAGGTGATTTTCAGTGAGCAGCAGGCCCTGGCTGACGGTGATAGTGGTGCTGGTCGCGCTGGTAACGCTGCTTCTGCTATTTGGCGACAGGCTGTCCCGCCGCCTGAATCATCGCTAGCGCGTCAGCCGTTAGGGCAGCGGAAATTTATAGATAAACCAGGGCGCGGCGGTTTTGTTGACGCCCTGATTCGAGGAGGGGAGATATTCAAGCTGCGGCGCGGGAATATAGATATTCCGGCTGCGGTCAATAAACAGCGCGTCGGCAGAGATCAGGCGGTCATCCTGAATTAACACCTGGCGTTTGCCGCCGGGCAGCAGCCGCTCGACCGAACGGTTCTCGGTGTTGGAGAGATAAAAGTTACCCTGGCTATCCATCGCGGTGCCGCCGATCGAGGGGATATCCGCGTATTTTTCAATGTGCCCCTGCAAGGTCGCGCCATCCAGCGCATCATCCAGCAGGTAGCGCGTGGCAATGCGGCGCATCGGGCCGGTGGGGGTAGAGAAATAGAGCCATTTGCCGTCGGGGCTGACCTCCAGCATATCGCTCTCGACCTCGGGCCGTTTGCCCTTTTCATCGCTCAGGATGCGGCCGCCAAACCCCTTTTGCGCCAGCTGCGGCGGCTTTTTCAGCTCGGGCAGAGCGGAAAGTTTTCTTTTGGTCACCCCGGTTTTCAGGTTATGGATGATGATGCCGCCCAGGCCCGAATCGGTGACAAATATCAGGTCGCCATACAGCCGCAAATCGTTGGGCGCACCGCCCGGCGGCAGGCTTTGTGCATCAAAGCGTACGATTTTGCTGACGCGTCCGGTGGCGATTTCAAAGGCGACCAGCTTCGCCGCGCCCGGCGCGGGAGTGCCATCCTCAGGTGCCCCCTGATCAACCACCCATACCAGGTCATCATTGAATATATGCACCGCATTAATATTCACCAGCTGGTCCACGCCGCTGTCGCCCGCCCGCCACTGGTTCCAGGCGTTACCGGGGAAGGGCACCGGGCCGTTTAATGTGACCTTCGCCAGCGCAGGGGAGTTTTCATGGCCTTTAAAACGCGGCAGGTTAATAAATATTGTTCCCTGCGAGGAGACCGCCGCGCCGTTGGTCAGCCAGGGGGAGGTAACCGCGACCTCAAGTGGGGAGGCTGACTTCACTGCCGCCAGGCTTTGACGCGCCAGCGCCGCCGCAGCGAGTCCGCTAATAATGAAATTTCTTCTGTTCAACAGCGACTCCTTAATACCGGGATTTAAAACAGAGGGGGTAAAGCATATTAATGCTCAGCCTGAATGAAGCGCATTGATTTTTCGGGCGTTATTAACTAGACCTTTATTAGGTTTAGATGAATTACCACATAATGACAAAAAATATTTCACTGGTCACTTTGCGTTATTATTTGATTCAGGCCAGTAATAAACAGGAGAAAAGAATGAGCAGCGATAACGCACCGCAGAATAATACCGATCAGATTAAAAGCGAGGTGCTGCTGGCGTGTAACGGCGCATGGAATGGGCAGCCTTATGACCCCTATCCGGCTGGCAAGCCTCAGCTCTCAATGATAAAGCTCTCGCTTCCGGCTCACACTTCATTACCCTGGCATATTCATCCCATGCCTAATATTGCCTATCTGGTCTCCGGCTCGCTGACCGTTGAGGATAAAGAGAGCGGTGAACGCCATACCTTCTACGCCGGGCAGGTAATCAACGAAACGGTTAACAGCGCTCATCGTGGCTACACCACCGATGAACCTGCCGGGCTGTTAATTACCTATGCGGGCGTTGAGGGGCAGGAATTATCAGAATCGCTGCCGGGTGAACCCGACGAATTCTGACGATTTCAAAAGCGTGAATCCTGGCTCCCGGGAAAAGATAAGTGAATTTAAAGGCGAGCTGTCCGGTAAAACGAGTGAGGAGATCGTCGCTTTCGCAGGTCGGCTTGTAAAAGAGAAGAACGAGCAACTGGCGCGGCAGGAAAGCTTACTCCGATCGCCTGCCTTACGGCGGACCATCGGAGCGAGCGGGTAATTCACTTAACCTTGCCGCGACAGGGCCAGGTTATTTAGCCAGCAGTTCTCTGCGAACGATTTCTGCCCCTGCGCTTAACGCATTGAGCTTGCCTTTCGCAACCTGACGGGAGAGCGGGATCATGCCACAGTTAGTTGACGGATAGAGCTTGTCGGCATCGACAAACTGAAGCGCCTTGCGCAGGGTATTGGCGACCTCCTCGGGGGTTTCAATGGTATTGGTTGCCACGTCAATCGCCCCAACCATCACTTTTTTACCGCGGATAAGTTCAATCAGCTCCATTGGAACATGCGAGTTTTGACATTCCAGCGAGATAATATCAATATCAGAGGCCTGCAGCTTAGGGAAAATCTCTTCATATTGCCGCCACTCTGAACCCAGCGTCTTTTTCCAGTCCGTATTGGCCTTGATGCCGTAGCCATAGCAAATATGTACGGCGGTTTCACACTTAAGCCCTTCGATGGCTCTCTCTAATGCGGCAATCCCCCAGTCATTCACCTCATCGAAAAATACGTTAAAGGCAGGTTCATCAAACTGGATAATATCAACGCCGGCCGCCTCAAGTTCTTTGGCTTCCTGATTGAGAATTTTAGCGAATTCCCAGGCGAGTTTTTCGCGACTTTTATAGTGGCTATCATACAGCGTATCAATCATCGTCATGGGACCGGGCAGCGCCCACTTAATGGGTTTATCGGTTTGCTGACGTAAAAAACGGGCATCTTCCACGAAAACGGGCTTTTGGCGACTCACCGGCCCCACAACCGTTGGGACACTCGCATCATAGCGATTACGGATTTTCACGATCTCACGCTTCTCGAAATCCACGCCGCTGAGATGCTCGATAAAGGTGGTGACAAAATGTTGGCGCGTTTGCTCGCCATCACTGACAATATCGATACCGGCCTGCAGCTGATCTTCCAGACACAAACGCAGAGCATCCTGTTTGCCATCAATCAGTTCCTGACCCTGCAATTTCCAGGGTGACCACAGCGTCTCAGGCTGCGCAAGCCAGGAGGGTTTAGGTAAACTGCCCGCGGTCGACGTAGGTAACAATATTTTCATAACAGATGCCTTGTATTTTTAGTTAATCAAAGAACGTAATTAGCAGACCACTGCTCAAGAATAGTTCGATAAGGTTTAATGAAGTGCTCTTCAGTAAACTTACCCTGCTCAATAGCTAACCGGCTACGCTCTTCTCGATCATAAACAATTTTGGTTAATGCATAATCCTGCTGATCCAAATTCGGCTGATACGCTTTTCCTGCAACAGCATGCGCATTGTAAATCTCAGGTCGGTAAATCTTTTGGAACGTCTCCATCGTACTGATGGTGCTGATAAGCTCAAGATCGGTATAATCGCCCGTCAAATCACCCGCAAAATAGAAAGCTAAAGGTGCAACGCTGTTTGCTGGCATAAAATAGCGTGCCTGTAACCCCATTTTATTGAAGTAGTGATCGGTCATGGAGGGTTCATTTTGCTGGTATTCAACGCCCAGGACAGGATGCTGATAATCCGTCCGGTGATAGACATTTTTGCTGGAAACGCTCAGGCATATCACCGGCGCTTTAGTAAAGTTCTCTTTGTAAGTCGCTGAGTTAACAAAGCATTTAAATAGCTTTCCGTGCAAGTCGCCAAAATTATCCGGCGTGCTGAAGGTGGATTTATCCCTGTTGTGCTCTAACAGTACGACGCTAAAGTCATAATCCCGCACGTAAGAGGAAAAATTATTGCCGACAATACCTTCAATGCGTTCATTGGTCTTTTTATCGACGATATTCGTCTTCAGTATTTCAATCACCGGGAAGGTATTACCCTTGCCCTCAACATCCATCTCAACAGAAACGATTTCAAGCTCTACCGAATAACGATCCCCTTTCGGGTTATCCCAATGCGCCAGCGTGTTGAAGCGATTGTCAATCATCGCCAGAGCATTGCGCAGGTTCTCCTGACGTTTTTCGCCTCTGGCTAAATTAGCAAAGTTGGTCGTGATGCGCGTACTTTCTGATGGGTTATAGTTTTCATCAAAATTAATGCTTTTTACAGCAAAGGTGAAATCGTTATTCGTCATAATCTGTGATCCTAATGTCTGATATAAAAACCTGAATTTTTATTATTTCTTCGCTATTTCCCAGCGTCCTTTTCCGGTTTTCTCATTCAGTGGTCTTTATATTGTTGATAATCAATAATGCATATTTTATGCCATCAACACTGGACGAGTGGAAGTGATTTAATTTCACTGCAACATGAGTCATCTTCATGATCTGCCTCGCGCGCAGTACGCCTTTTGCTGCATAAATTTTCTTTTTTCGAAATTATTGATTTAAATCAATATGTTATGCATTTTCCTCAGGGCGGGCTATTTTATGTTACGCCCGCTTTATGCTCACTGCCGCCTTCGGGTATAGCCGAAAATGATTTAGCTCAGGCAGCCGACAGGATAGCTCAGCGGTGGCAACAGGATCGGTCGCTCTGAGGTGATGTCGGACGATAGAAAAATGAAACGGAGCGAATACGCTTAAAGGGGCTGTTGTCGCTTATGATCAGCCCTGGCCTGACAGTGCGCTATCACGACATTTTTAAGAGGGTTGACGCTGCTTTTACCGTCGCCTGTCGCCTTTTTTCAATAAATGCCGCCGTCTGTTCTTTTGCTTTTTGCAGCTGGGGCGGAGATGCCGTCCGGGGGGAGCCACAGGAAAAAGGTGGCGCGGGGTCGTACTCCATGTGTAATTGAATATTCTGAGCAATCTCACTGCCATACAGCTCTGCCACAACGGTAAGCGCAAAATCAATGCCGGATGTTACGCCCGCGCCAGTAATACGATTGCGGTCCCGGACGATCCGCCATCAGCTCTATCTGTCCGGGTCCTCCGGGAATGCAGATGACATCAAGTTTCGGGCATGTGCTGAAAGTGGTAGTCGGCAGAATTGCCATTCCCCGGTCCGATACGACAGGATCCCGCGTTTTCCAAATGAGATGGACGTTGGTGTCAGGGGCTCTGACAAAAACTTCATACGGACCGGTGAGATCAAGCTGTGTCAGTGCCGGAAACAGTAGCAGCCCGATTGATATGCAAGCGGAATCACTCATGACAGACCCTTTATGATTTATAGGTGTAAAATGACTTTTTCTCACCCAGAGCAAATTTGCGCGCTGCGGCAGGGTGATTCTCAGGCATCTAAAAGGATAGGTTATCTGGCTGCCCCTCGCATAGCAGAGATTTATCGTCCAGACTTAAACCAAAACGTAGTCTACGCAGCCGTTGTGCTTTACACTGCGCGCTGTAAAAACTGAGTAGATTAACGATAAAGTAGGCGGTAAAGGCGATGAACGGAACGATCACAACCTGGTTTAAAGAAAAAGGTTTTGGATTTATCAAAGATGAGAACGGTGATAACCGTTATTTTCATGTGATCAAGGTCGCCAACCCCGAGCTGATTGACAAAAATGCGTCGGTGACTTTCGAACCTGGCACCAATAGCAAAGGCTTGTCAGCCTACGCAGTCAGGGTGCTACCGGAAAGCAACTATATTTATATCGCAGGCGAGCGTCTCAAGCTCACGGCGATCAAGTCCTGGCTGGTTTACAGTGAAGAAGTCCCTGTTGATGCCCGCATTGACAAAGAAAATGCAGTGCTCTCTGTGGGCCTGTTGATGAACAGCATCAGGCCGAAATCCTCCACTGAGCCGGGTGAAATGCGCTCGCTGAAAAAACTGGCGATCACCACCTTCCAGGGTACGACATTAATCTTCTCAGAAGATGAGATTGACGTGGATGCCACGGTGAAGATGCTTAAAGTCTGAGTGCGGGCAGACTGAACAGGGCCTCAACATAGTCGGCTGACCTTCGCGGAAATCCTGTGCCCTTTACTGGCAGGATTTCGGGCAGCCCATAGGCCGCCTGATTATTGCTGCGAATGCAGGCAACCACAGCGTTGCCTGGAATTTTCCGGTTAGCGCAGGCGTCTACAGTACTGCCTCGTTTCTTCCTGCGCTCGCAGTCGCACGGCAATCTATTATGCTTACTGATAATCACCCGCCAGTGGAGAATGTCATGTATACGCTTTATGGCTCGGACCATTCCGGATCGGCCGCAATAGAAATGGCGCTTATCCGCTGTGGCGTGGAATATTGCGTGGTCAAAGCCAGCTCCTGGGAAAAAAACACCGCCGAAGAAGCGTTAAGCCGTCTCAATCCGTTGGTCCAGATACCCACATTAATCCTTCCCGATGGTTCTGTCCTGACCGAAAGCGCAGCAATTATGATCTTCCTCGGGCTTGAATACCCGGACGCGGGAATTTTATCGACGAATGCCTCAGTACGCTCGCAACAACTGCGCGGTCTGATTTATATAGTGACTAACTGTTATGCGTCCATCGGAATGATTGATTATCCAGAGCGATGGCTGGGCTCCAACCAGAAAGCGTCCCTTAAGGCACTGGCTGAAGGCGCAACCCACAAGCTTTATCAGCAGTGGGAGACGTTCAGCGACATTTTCCAGGCATCAGCGGCCTGGTGCCCGCAAGCACCGGGTGGTCTCGAAATGCTGGCCTGTGTTGTTACCCGATGGAGTGCGGCGCGTGATTATTTGCGTACCGCCAGAGCAGATTTTTACGCATCGTTGTTAGAGATAGACCATTACCCCCTCATCAATCATGTTGTGCAGAATCACTGGCCGTCAACCTGCTCCGGGCAGCAATAAAGACCGGACAGCCGTGGCTGCAAAAGCGGAGTATGGTTTCGGGAATAAATCGGTAACGTAAATTTATTAGCCCGCGTACTCGCCGTGGGTGAATCATGTGAGCAGTTATGGCAGGCGCCGCACCACACGATAACCCGTAACCACCAGTGCCGTTCAATATGGCAGTTGCTGAGAAAGGTGCATCGTTTTATGGAAACCGTTAGTCCATTCCCCGCAGGAAAACATGGACTGGAAAAAGTGTAGCGGTATTCGGCGCGGCTATTTAGTTGGTGATCTGCCATTCGCTTGTATAGACCAATCGGGTTGATCCACGTAAATGGATTCGGCGCATACTGATACAGTTTCCACCTGCGTTCGGGTCGTGCACCGTAAAACGTCCCATCTGTGGGTCGTAATACCGGAACAGATTATAGCGCAGGCTCATCTCATTGTCAGCGTACTGCCCGGAGGAGAGCAGTACTGGTTGTAATGTAGGAGGATTGTTTGGTGTAGCAAAATATGAATTTTTATTTCATATGTACATATAATTTTTACATGGAAAAAGATCAATACACTCCCGGTTTCTGTTGAAAGCTAATGAGTTTAGGCTTCCATATTTCATCCCAGTATTTTTCTTTTTCAGCATCATAGTTCACTATATGATATAGGTCATCTTTATCGTTATGAGAATTAAAACATATATCAACCCCTCTTATTATCCATGATAATAGCTTTATGATTTCATCATCGTATTTCTCTTTTTCAAAAAGCATTGCAACGTCGTCTATGAATTCGCTCAAAAGGTTTTCATCATACATAGCTTCTTCGAATAAGAGATAACAAAAAGTACCTTCAATTAAGTCATCTTTATTACTGAGAATCTTATTTCTTAAGTCAGTTGTCATATTAACACCCAGGCCCTTTTCGCTTAGCGGCTTTGTTTGACTTTCTTTCATTAAAAGAACCATCCAGATTAAATACACCCTTAGATTTATCTAATGAAGAAAACGTTTCGTAGTGATCTTTATGAAGATTATCTAAATAAAAATAATCACCTTTTTTAAAGGTAATATCTCCAACCTTGACTTTACTGGTTACTTTGTAGATCTCAGCGCCCTGAAATTTTTTTCCAGTTGTAGATGCAGCTCCCTTAAAGATTTCAATAAAACTCAACCCCCAGGGATCTATCCACCCCAGCGGATTCGGAGCATACTGATAAAGGTTCCAGCCACCCGCCAGCCCAATCGGATCCTGTACCGTAAAGCGTCCAATCTGCGGGTCGTAATACCGGAACAGATTATAGTGCAGCCCGGTTTCACTGTCAGCGTACTGCCCGGCGTAGCGGAGTGGCTGATGGTGCAGGGCAGTTTGCTGCGCGATTTTGTGAAAACCTTCCGTCTGCCGGGTGACGTCACCGAAGCTACCGTAGTGCCCACTCCAGCGCAGTTCGCCGCTTTCATCGATAATTTCCAGCGGTGCACCGTTAAGGTCGGTACTGAACCAGAGAATATCTCCATGACTGTCGTCGCGTAAATGATCAACCCGCGCCAGCGGGCTGTATGCTTCATTCGGGTCGTAAATACAGGTCTGGCACTGCCCATTCTGCTGCTGCTCCTGTAACAGTCGGAAGCCCTGCCACAGGAAGCGGGTCTCAGTGATGCCACGCTGCGTGGTGACGGTTTTACGGATGCGACGGCCCAGGGCATCATACTGGTAGTGCGCGGTAAAGCGGCCTTCTGGTCCATTGCCCTCAGCCCGTATCAGCCGGTTTTCCGCATCATATTCATAATGTTGCTCATGCAGGCCGCTGCGGCGACTGACCAGGTTTCCCCACCCGTCGTATTTCATAAACAGGCTCTGCCAGTGCGTCAGGCGGTTATCCGTCAGCAGCAGGGCAGACAGGTCATTATCCGGCAGGAGGTTATCCGCAGCGTCGTAGCGGAACGTCCGGGTGCTGTGGTCCGGGCGGGCTTCGTAGTGTCTGAGAAGACGACCTTCCTCATCATAGCCATAAATCGTGCTGCCGTCGCCAGTTCACCTGTCAGGTATCCCACCGCCAGGCTGGCCCCGACCAGAAGGACGCCAGTGCCGAGACAGGACGCACCGAGACCGGCAATCATCATTGCCCCGGCGGCAATGCCACCGGCAGCCGCAATCAGTCCACCGACAATCGTTCCGGCAATCATCCCTGCCAGCGCATGAGAATGGCCGATATCATCGCCCACGCGTGCCGCTTCAAACATAACAACGTTCCTTATTGTCAGGTGTTAAAACAAAAGCCGGAGAGCAGCGCCTGAAATTGTTGATTTTCCCCGTCCGTCAGTATCGCGGTGCAGGTCATGGTGAACACCAGAACAGGGTTCTCAGACGTGATAAATACCGCCTGTTGCTGGAAGACCCGTTTATCGTCACGCAGGTAGCTGGCATGCACACAAGAGTTCGGACATTAAGCAGGTTCCGTATGCTTCAGGAAGGTTTAAGTGTGCCACAGGGGCAGACAGCTTGCTATAAAGAGGTTTCATTTACTTACGGAAGGTACGTGTTCTGAGATAAGTACCGGTTCAGAAACAGGCTGATTTAGCAGATGCCTGCTTTCGAAGTGCAAAATCAGTCAACTAATCTCACATTTCATCAACTTATCAGCTAGTTGCCGCTTAAGGCGGGCATTTTCAGCGGCCAGTTCACTTTCACGCTCTGATGAGTTCATTATCTGCTGTTGTTTGCTGCGCCAGGTATAAAGCTGTGATTCATACAGACTGAGTTCGCGGGCTGCGGTAGCAACAACAATTTGTTCAGCCAGCTTCAGCGCTTCGTTGCGAAATTCCGGCGTGTGTTGTTTACGGGGCTTTTTGCTGGTTGATGCTGTTTTTGTCATGTGAGCTACCTCTGGTTGATAATTTACTCACTTAGTCGCGTGTCCACTATTGGCGGGTAAGATCAATTTCCAGATAGCCCAGCTTGTCTACCTGTTTAATGGGAACAAGTAGATCACCCGTATCCAATTCGGCAATATCTTTTTCACCGATGTCAGGGAACAGATAGGTTGCCAGTTGTGTCCAGATGGAACGCTGATAATCTCCGACAATGATGTATTGGTGGTAAAGCAGCTTTTGGCTACCGTTTTGAATGCACGGGTATTGTTGCGCTTTTTTGAACTGCTTTGTTGTCTGCCTGTTTTTTGGCACTGGGATCAATTCCAGTTGCTAGCAGTTTTTTCGTTTCATCACGGCGCTGTCTGGCATCAGCAAGAGAAACAGCAGGGTAGACACCTATGGAAAACACCTTCTGTTTTCTTTCAAAGGGATAACCTAACTGCCAGTATTTGGAGCCGTTGGAATGCACCAGCAGATAGCGGCCGAACCCGTCAGTGAGCTTTACCAGTATTTTTACCAGCAAAAGGGTATGGCTCCGAGTGGTTTTTAGTGAACGAGGGCGAACCTGAAGAAGGGAATAACCAATTGATAGAAAGCAAAAAACCAGACGTCAATAGACATCTGGTTTCTTTAATATGGCTCCTCTGACTGGACTCGAACCAGTGACATACGGATTAACAGTCCGCCGTTCTACCGACTGAACTACAGAGGAATTGTTTCAACGGGGCGCATATTAACGATGGCCCAGGGGAATGTCAAAGCCCGATTTCACCTTTGTGGTGCGTTTGCTGGCAAAATCTACGATCTGCTCTCTTTCTCATCCGTTAGCCCCTTCCAGCCTTCAGGATACCGCGCAATCTCTTGCGCCAGATCTCAATTTAAATCAATTACCGCGCCGATGTTAGAGGTATGTCAAAATTTTGTTATTTGATTATTTTAAAACGCGCGTTCCAGTGTTTTGATGATGAAAATTTCAAATAGTAAGTTTATGAAATAAATAAACTTAACTTGCTATTAATACCGTGGGTTAACTCGCCAGGTGTCCGCAGATTTGGTTTAACCTTCTAATTCAACAGAAGATGAGGTGTGAATGGTTTAAAGAAAACGTGCTGTTTTTCCAGATGGTTTTGGCTGTGGAATTAACTAATGCCGTTGGTGAAGTTGTGTGAATGTAAAAGATATTTTTCATTCGACGTCCGACCCGCCTGCGCATACTAACGATAAAAGGGCTGAGTTATGAACGTGAAAAAAACGATTTTAGCGTCGCTGTTAGTGTGTATGTTACCGGTCGCGGGCTTTGCCAAAGACCTGCAGATTGGGGTCTCGATGGCGTTATTTGATGACAACTTCCTGACCATCGTGCGCACCGCGATGCAGAAAGAGTTGCAGAAGGATAACGTTAAGGCGCAAATCGAAGATGCCAAAGGCGATGTATCCCAGCAGCTTCAGCAGGTGCAGAACTTTATCGGCCAGGGGGTAGACGCCATCATCGTTAATCCGGTCGACACCAATGCCGTTAAGCCGATTATGGACCAGGCCAGCAAAGCGGGCGTTCCGCTGATTTTCGTTAACCGCCGCCCCTCCGCGGAGCTAACCGGAAAAATGGCCTATGTCGGCTCTGACTCCGAGCTTGCAGGCCGTCTGCAAATGGAGGCACTGGCCAGGGATCTGAATTTCAAAGGCAACGTCGCCATTCTGATGGGCGACCTGGCCAATGAATCCACCCGTGAACGCACCAAAGGCGTTAAAGCCGTGATAGCGAAGTATCCCGGCCTGAAGGTGGTGCAGGCGCAGACGGCGAAATTTATGCGCAACGATGCGGTGGACGTGGTCAGCAACTGGCTAACCGCCGGAGATGATATCCAGGCTATCGCCTCTAACAACGATGAAATGGCGATTGGCGCACTCCAGGCGCTTGGTAAAAACGCTAACCATATCCTTATCGCCGGCGTTGACGGCACTCCCGATGCGCTACAGATGATCAAAAATGGAAAAATGGTGGCGACCGTCTTCCAGGATGCCAAAGGTCAGGGCGAGGGTGCGGTAAAAACGGCTATCAGCCTCGCAAACGGCGAGCAGGTGCAGAAGGTGGTCGACATTCCCTACCAGCTGATCACCAAAGACAATATGGCCAAATTTATCAGCCTCAATCAGAAATAACCCTGCTGTCCGGAGGTGAAAAATGTCCGCATATGCGCTTGAGGCCGAAGGCATCAGCAAGTTTTTCCCCGGCGTGAGGGCGTTAGATAATGTCTCTCTGCGCGTTAAACCGGGAAGCGTCCATGCACTGATGGGCGAAAATGGCGCGGGGAAATCCACCTTAATGAAATGCCTGATCGGGATATATCGTCCCGATAACGGGATTATCCGCGTCAAAGGGGAACCGGTGCAGTTCAACGATACGCTTGACGCGCTGCGTTCGGGTATTTCGATGATCCATCAGGAGCTAAACCTGGTGCCGCATATGACGGTGGCAGAAAACATCTGGCTGGGCCGTGAACCGATGAAGTATGGCTTCGTCAATCATCGCCAGCTCAATAAGCTGACCCGCGATCTGTTGAGCAAGCTGAATATCCGCCTGACGCCGGAAAAGATGGTGGGTGATTTGAGTATTGCCTCACAGCAGATGGTGGAGATTGCCAGGGCCGTTTCATGGAATGCCGACGTGGTGATTATGGACGAACCCACTTCGGCCTTAACCGAAACGGAGGTGTCGCACCTGTTCACCATCATTCGCGACCTTCGGGCACAGGGTAAGGCCATCATCTATATCAGCCATAAAATGGATGAGATTTTTGCCATTACCGATGAGGTCAGCGTCTTTCGCGATGGCGCCTGGGTGGGCAGCGATACGACCGCCAGCTACAGCCGCCAGTCGCTGATTACGCAGATGGTAGGAAGAGAACTTACCCAGCTCTTTCCAAAATTCAATAACGACATCGGTCAGGATGTGCTGACGGTGCGTAATCTGCAACGTAAAGGCGTGTTTCAGGCGATCAGCTTTAGCGTCCGACGCGGTGAGATCCTCGGCGTTGCCGGGCTGGTGGGGGCAGGGCGCAGCGAGGTGATGGAGAGTCTGTTCGGCATGACGCACATTGATGGCGGCGAAATTCTGATTGATGGCGTACCCGTCACCATTGATTCCCCCTCAACCGCGATTGACAAAGGCCTGGCGTTTCTGACTGAGGATCGCAAAAAATCCGGGCTGTTTTTGGTGCTGTCGGTAATGGAGAACATGAGCATCGTCAATATGCCGGAGTACAGCAGTCGGGGAGGCTTTGTCAGCCATATGCAGATGGCGAAGGACTGTATGGAGCAGATTCGGCGTCTGAATATCAAAACGCCGACGATGGATCAGATTATCAATAACCTCAGCGGAGGCAACCAGCAGAAGGTGCTGATTGCGCGCTGGCTGCTGGCACAGCCAAAGGTGCTGATCCTTGACGAGCCTACGCGCGGCATTGACGTGGGGGCCAAGGCGGAAATTTACCGACTGATCAGCGAACTGGCTAACCGCGGCGTGGCGATTGTCATGGTGTCCTCGGAGCTGCCTGAAATTCTGGGGATGAGCGATCGGGTGATGGTGATGCACGCCGGTCGGATCACCGGCATCCTCAGTAAAGAAGACGCCGATCAGGAAACCATTCTGTCGCTGGCATCCGAATAAGGGTTCAAATTATGAGTGACGTAAAAATGACAACTCCCCGGCTTACTCTGCCCGCGCTGCTCTCCAGGTTCACCTCCCGGCTGCCGAAGGATACCGGCATCTTTATCGTGATGGTGGGGATTGCGCTGATCTTTGAGGGATTCGGCTGGTACGTGCGCGATCAGTCGTTCCTTCTGAATCCAAACCGCCTGGTGCTGATTATTTTACAGGTGGCGATTATTGGCATTATTGCGGTGGGGGTCACGCAGGTGATCATCACTACCGGGATTGATCTCTCTTCCGGCTCGGTGATTGCGCTGACGGCGGTGGTGGCGGCCAGTCTGGCCCAAACCTCCGACAGCCTGTCGCCGGTGTATCCTTCGCTGGTGAATTTACCGGCCGTGGTGCCCATCGTTGCGGGGGTGGCGGTCGGGCTGCTTTGCGGGGCGGTGAACGGTTTTTTGATCACCAAAACCGGTATTCCACCCTTTATTGCCACCCTGGGGATGATGGTGTCGGCGCGCGGTCTGGCGCAGTATTACACCCAGGGGAATCCAATCAGCTTTCTGTCCGATGGTTTTACTTCAATCGGGCAGGGCGGCATGCCGGTGATTATTTTTCTGGTGGTGGCGTTTGTTTTCCATATTGCGCTGAAGTACACGCGCTACGGAAAGTATGTGTATGCGATTGGCGGCAATATGATTTCGGCAAAGGTGTCGGGGATCAACGTTAATAAGTACCTGGTGATCGTTTATACCTTTGCGGGTGGGCTGTCCGGGCTGGCGGGGGTGGTGTTGGCGGCCCGCGTGAGTAGCGGTCAGTCGAGCATGGGGGTTTCCTACGAGCTGGATGCGATTGCCGCCGCGGTGATCGGTGGCAGCAGTCTGATGGGCGGGGTGGGGCGCATTACCGGGACGCTGATAGGTGCGGTGATATTGGGGCTGATTAAGAGCGGCTTTACCTTTGTTGGCGTCGATGCCTATGTGCAGGACATTATCAAAGGGATCATTATTGTGAGTGCCGTTTCGATTGATATGTACCGTAATCGTAAGAAGCGCTGAGGGGGATGCCTGGTGCGGTAAAGGCTGGTGATGTCGCCAGGGGTTGGTGCGCGGTGCGGCAGGGGCTAGTGATGTCACCAACGGACGGCACCCGGCTAGCTAAAAGGTCTGGTGCCGTCGCCAACGGGTGGTGCCCGGTGCCTGGCGGTCCTCGCGCCGCGCGTTGCGCGGTTCCTTCGCTTCGCTCGTCGACCTTTCGGACCGGGCATGACGTGACATCCCTGTCCCGGCATGCCCTTGTGCCAGCATCCCTGCTGGCCCATCCGGGTCTTCCTCTCTACGCTCAGCGCTGCGGATTGCCTGTCACCGGGCCCCACCCGCCTGCTCTTTTTGCATTGTGCTGGCTGCGGTTAAGGGCGGTGTCGGAGATTCCCGGAAACTCTTCGCCAGATATGAATGCGTACAGGAAATATGCAATGACCAAAATAGTTGGGATATGAAGAAAATCAGAAGACTGAGAGCGCACAGTTTATTGTGACTGGTTTTTTCGTGGTGCAGATAATTGACCTAAATAGCGGCACCAAAACTAAATCGAAAAGTGAGCTGAATCCTGCCCGAGAGCAAACCTTAACTGGGATAGGCTCGGAAACCTGCGGACAGATAAACGGTTTTACCGGAGCAGCTCAGCAGTCCGCGGACAGATAAACGGTTTTACTGGAAGCAGCTCAGCAGCCTGCGGACAGATAAACGGTTTTACTCAAAGCGGCCCAAAAGCCAGAGAGGTGGATAATCCCTGCGGATGACGGGCAATCCGCAGCGCTGCGGCGCAGACGGAAGGCCAGGCGAGGGCAGCAGGGATGCTGCACTCAGGGAGCGGCGGGCAGGGATGCCCGCTCGCGACCGGGCCGTCCGGCCTGGAGTCGGAGCCAAAGGCACCAGGCAAAGCCTGTAGCTGCGACGCCCGTCATCCGCAGGGATTATCCACCGACACAGCAGATGTTGCAGCCCGGACAACTGACCGTCATCCGCAGGGATTATCCACCGACACAGCAGATGTTGCAGCCCGGACAACTCACCGGCAAACGCTGGGATTATCCACCGGCTCGTCAGATACCGCAGCCCGGAAACCGCAGGGATTATCCACCCCCACAGCAGATATCGCAGCCCATACAACCCACCAGAAAATAAAGGGCAGCCAACCGATAACGGCCACAATGCCCCCACTCCGTGACGCAGGCTACATTGGAAACGGTTACATGCACACTGATACAGCATATTCCGCACCATTGCAGTGCGTCAGTAAGCAACGTTGCTGCTGGCACTCTATAAATAAAATTGATTAACCCTAAAGGGGTAATCAGATTCTCTTATTTAACCGCCTCTTAGCCAACGTCCATCACAGGAGACAAAGACTAAGACCATTCTGGCATGACGCTTGCAACACCCCCTCGCACCAGAGTGAAAACTTATATTTCTCGCCAGTGAGTCTGGCATTCGGGGATCCGTGACGGAGGCAACATGAACTTAAGACGACTCAAATACTTCGTAAAAATCGTCGATATCGGCAGCCTGACCCAGGCGGCTGAAGTCCTGCACATTGCGCAGCCCGCGCTCAGTCAGCAGGTCGCCACGCTGGAGGGCGAACTGGACCAGCAGCTCCTCATCCGCACCAAGCGCGGCGTGACGCCCACGGAAGCCGGGAAAATCCTTTACTCCCACGCCTGCACCATCCTGCGCCAGTGCGAACAGGCTCAGGCGGCGGTGATCAATGCCGGACAGATGCTCACCGGGCAGGTCTCGATTGGCCTGGCACCGGGAACGGCAGCCTCATCGCTGACCATGCCTCTGCTACAAAGCGTGCGCGAGCAATTCCCCGAGGTGCTGGTCTATCTGCATGAAAACAGCGGGGCTTCACTAAACGAAAAAGTGATGAATAGCCAGCTTGACATGGCGGTACTCTACGACCGTGCGCCAACGGCCGGGATAACCAGCATGCCGCTGATGAAAGAAGAACTCTATCTGGTGGGGGCGACAACCTGTCCGGGGCAAAACATCGATCTTGCCGATGTGGCCCTGATGAATCTGTTCCTGCCGCGAGACTACAGCGCTATTCGTATGCGCGTAGATGAAGCCTTCTCCCTGCGCCGCCTCAGCGCGCGGATAATAGGCGAAATCGAATCCATTGCCACGCTTAGCTCTGCCGTCTCCAGCGGAATGGGCGTCACCGTGCTGCCGGAATCCGCCGCGCGCGCGCTGGTCAGTTCAACCAATGCGTGGATGTCGCGCATCACCAGCCCAACCCTCAATCTGCCGCTGTCGCTGAACGTCTCTGCCCGCCGTCCCCTCTCGCCATCGGCCCAGGCGGTGAAAAATATCCTGCTGTCGCTGCTCAATAAACCGATGATTGCAGACCGCGAACTGATGCTGGTGAGCTAATTTCCCGTTCAGGCGCGCGGCTGCGCGCCTGACGCCAGTGATACATCCGCCTGGAGATTACTTCTCAACCAGCGCAATGGAAAATCCGTCCCATCCCTTGGCGCCGACCGTCTGTAGTGCCGTAACCGTCAGGCGGTCGTCCTGCGCCTGCAGCTGCAAAAAGTGACGCAGCCCCTGCAAATGCTCATCGTCTGCGGCCGGGTCGGCAATTCTTCCGCTACGCACCACGTTGTCACCGATAATCACCGTCCCCTTGCGCGACAGCTTTATCGCCCACTCCAGATAGTGCGGATTATTCTTTTTATCGGCATCAATAAAAATCAGATCGAAAGGCGCGATCGCGGCAAGCGCAGGCAGACTTTCCAGCGCTGCACCGATGCGAATCTCCACCCGATCCTCCAGCCCGGCCCGGAGGATATTTTGTCTGGCGATCTCCGCATGGCGCGGCTCGTACTCCAGCGTCACCACCAGGCCGTCGGCGGGCAGGGCGCGCGCCAGCCACAGGGTGCTGTAGCCACCCAGCGTACCAATTTCAAGGACGCGCCTGGCACCGATCATCCGGGCAAAAATATGCAGCATCTTCCCCAGGTTTGGCGTCACATCAATGGCGGGTAACCCCGCTGCTTTATTGTTTTCCAGCGCGGCCAGCAGTGCCTCATCCTGTTCAACCAGGGTATCCACAAAAAAATTATCCACATCGGTCCAGCTAATCTGGCTCATCGCTACGTCCTCTTTGCGGGCAGGTGAAAAAAGTCTGCCGGAGCATACCAGTCGCCCATTAAGGGGACCGCGAGACGCTGCACAAAAGCATATTTTCCCGAAACGAAACCCTTTTTTGCCCTCCCGGGTAAAAAGGTCGGAGGGAAGTGCAAAAAAACCGCAAGGCCCAGGTTGATTACCCTATTTGATGTTTCGAGCTTGACGCTGTTCTATTGTCCGACTACGCAATTGCATAAAGCTTCCTTCTGACTTAATGGAAATTTAAGCGGGAATATAAAAACAGCCACCTCTGGACCTGAATAAAATAAATACGCCTGGCGAGCGCGCCCTGGGTAAATTCCTAAGGCCCAGGACAAAATATGACGTATCCAGTGGAATGAAAAGAATTTGTTGGCGGCGCTAAGTCAGATACGTAACGGGGTATGAGGATTTTAACTCCCGGTATGCCTTGTTAACTCGCCAGGAAAGATCCCATTCAGGCCAGTAATAATAAGGTTTTTTTTAGAATTAAATTTTTATCCTGGCTCTCAAATGTAAAGGAATCGTCAGTTTTTCTTCATTTTTCTTCTTGAAGTTTTCCTGTCCCGGTGCATAATGTGCGCATAAAAGCACGCAATACACATTTGTTTACATTTTTTCACAGCCGGGAAGTGTCATGCAGGGAAACAAAATCAGCCGCCTGTCTGCACGGGGTGTCGCCATCCTGATTGCAGCGATCTCCAGCGCCGTCAGCGCCGCGCCGGGCGACGAGCAGATCCAGCATCAGCAGGAACAGCAAAAAGCGCGTAATGAGACCCTGATGCCGCAGGCGCCAGACGTGCGCTTGTCTGAACCGGTGCCTGCTCCCTCGCATCTGGCCTTTCCCGACGAAAAGCCCTGCTTTGTTATTCATCAGGTTACCCTTGAAGGACGGGACGCGCTGCCGCACTGGGTTCCCTTACCGCGACTTGCAAACCAGGCGGTCGGCCACTGTCTGGGCGTTCAGGGCATCAACCTGCTGATGAGTACGCTGCAAAACCGGCTGATAAACCACGGCTGGGTCACCACGCGGGTGCTGGCCCCCCAGCAGGATCTGCGTCAGGGCGAACTGAAGCTGCTGATCGTGCCTGCCAGGGTGCGCAGGGTGATGCTCACGCCTGAATCCTCCTCCTGGGTCAGTCTCTACCCGACCATGCCTGCACATGCAGGCGCGCTGCTGGATCTGCGTGATATCGAACAGGGACTGGAGAATATGCAGCGCCTGCCCGGCGTTCAGGCGCGGATGGCGCTACGACCGGGTGATAAACCGGGCGAAAGTGATATCGTCATTGAGCGCACCCAGCCGCGCTTCTGGCGCGTCGGCGCATGGCTGGATGACTCCGGCACCGAAAGCACCGGCCGCTATCAGAGCGGGGTGATGCTGGCGCTGGATAACCCCACTTCGCTAAGCGACCTGTTCTATCTCACCGCCAGCCGCGATCTGGGATTTGCGGGCCGCAAAAGCAGCAAAAGCGTTGCCGGGCACTACTCGGTGCCGATTGGCTACTGGCAGCTGGGGCTGACCGCCAACGACTACGATTATCACCAGACGGTGGCCGGATACAGCCGGGATTTCCTCTATGCCGGGAAAAGCCGCTCGCTGGACGTTCAGGTCAGCCGGGTGCTCCACCGCAATGCCACCTCTAAAACCACCGCCACTTACGACGTACTGGTCAAAGAGTCGCGCAACTTTGTGAACGATACGGAGATAACCAGCCAGCAGCGCCGCACCAGCGCCTGGCGGCTGGGGCTGGCGCACCGGCACTATATCGGTCCGGCCACCCTGGATGCGGGCGTGAGCTATCAGCGGGGCACGCGCTGGTTTGGCGCACTTCCGGCGTGGGAAGAGTCTTATCAGGACGCCACCTATGCAACATCGCTGTCGAAAATCCTCAGCTGGAATGCGGCACTGACCGCTCCCTTTGCCCTCGGTAAACAGAATTTCAGCTTCAGCACCCAGTATCGCCGCCAGATGAGTAACACCCCGCTGACGCCGCAGGATGAGTTTGCTATTGGCAACCGCTGGACGGTGCGCGGTTTTGACGGCGAACGCACCCTCAGCGCCAGCCGGGGCTGGACGGTGCAAAACACGCTGGCCTGGCGCACGCCGATCCCCGCGCAGGAGCTCTACCTGGGGGCGGACTATGGCGAAGTGGGAGGCAACAGCACCACGCAGGGCGGCCTGCGTGGAAACCACCTCGCGGGGGCCGTGACCGGCCTGCGCGGCAGCATCGTGCCTGCCAGCGTCAGCTACGACCTCTTTGCCGGGATCCCCCTCTCTAAGCCCGATGGGTTCAAAACCGATCCGGTTACCTTTGGCTTTAGCCTGAACTGGAATTACTGACCAACCCCGCATCCCGACCTGTTTTGCTAACGATGGACCGAGCGCATTATGAACAAACTTTGCTATCGCATTATTTTTAATAAAGTTCGCGGCATGCTAATGGTGGTGCCCGATATTGCCCGCAGCGGCTACAGCCGCGTTGCCCGTCGCCGCCAGCGCGCTGCGCGGTCAGAGGTGCGGGTGCGAATCAGCCCGGTTTGCTATGCGCTGTGGCTGGCGGCTGGCATGGTCAGCCTGCCTGCGCAGGCGGACATTGTCGCGGACGGCTCCGCACCCGGCAGTCGTCAGCCAACGGTAATGTCAACGGCCAACGGACTGCCGCAGATCAATATCCAGACGCCCGATGCTAACGGCGTCTCTCGCAACCAGTACAGCCAGCTTGATGTCGATGCGCGGGGGGCGATCCTCAACAACAGCCATCAAAATACCCAGACCCAGCTGGGGGGGATGGTGGCGGCTAACCCCTGGCTTGCTAAGCATGAAGCCAGCGTTATTCTCAACGAGGTTAACAGCCGCAATCCCAGCCAGCTGAACGGCTTTATCGAGGTGGCCGGCAAGCGCGCGGAGGTGATTATCGCCAACCCCTCCGGCATCACCTGCAACGGCTGCGGCTTTATTAACGCCAGCCGCAATACCCTCACGACCGGCCAGGCCATTATGGAAAACGGCCAGCTGAAGGGGTTTGATGTCACCGGTGGCCGGATCAATATCGAAGGCAAAGGCCTGAACGGCAGCGATGCCGATTACACCCAGATTATCGCCCGGTCGGTAACGGTTAACGCCAGGCTGCATGCCAGCGAGCTGAAGGTGGTTACCGGGCGCAACAAAGTCGCTACCGACGGCAGCGTCACTGCCGTCAATCCCGGTGATGACGCTACGCGTCCCGCTTTTGCGCTGGACGTGGCGGCCCTGGGCGGGATGTACGCCAATAAAATCACCCTGACCGGCACCGAAAAAGGCGTGGGCGTGCGCAATGCGGGTGAGCTGGGCGCGGGGGCGGGCGAACTGCGCCTGACCGTGGATGGCCAGCTGGAAAACAGCGGCACGATCCAGAGCCAGGATGCCCTGCAAATTGCCAGCCAGGGCGATCAGAATAACAGCGGAAAACTGCTCTCTAAGCAGAACCTGACGCTCTCCTCCGGCGGCACCCTGAGCAACAGCGGCGTCGTCAGCGCCAAGGGTAACGCCACCCTGACGGGCAACCGCATCGACGGCACCGCAGCCGGAACGCTGGCGGCGGGCGTGGACGACAGCGGCACGCTGACCCAGCCCGGCGAGCTGGTACTGACCAGCCAGGGCGAGCTTAAAGCGCAGGGCAAAAATCTGGCGCGCGATCGTATCGCCGCCCGCGGAAGCCGGGTCGATCTGGCCGGAAGCCAGACCTCGGCGGAGCGGGTCGCGCTGACCTCCGCTCAGGGCGATATCACTACCGCAGGCGCAACGGTCACCGGCACGGCGCTTAGCGCGCAGGCGGCCACGCAGCTTACCAACGATGGTGGACAGATCTCGGCGGGTCGCCTGAATATCGCCGCGAAAACCATCAGTAACAACGGCGGCCTGCTGCGCCAGCAAAACGGCGAGGCGTTAACCCTTACTACCGGAACGCTAAGCAACAATCAGGGAACAATTGTTAACCAGGGCGACACCTACCTGCAGGCTGACAGCATTGAAAACCGCAGCGGGCTGATTGCCGGAAACGGCCACGACCTCAGTCTGAATACCCAGCGGCTGGATAACCAGCAGGGCACCGTTCAGCTGGCCGGGGACGGCGCGCTGACGCTCAACGCAGACCAGCTTAACGGCAGTCAGGGAACTCTGATGTCGGCCGGTGGGCTAAGCCTGACCGGTAAGCAGCTCGATCTCTCCGGGGGGCGTACCCAGGCGCAGGCGCTGAGCCTGACGGCGGACAGTCTCAATCACCAGCAGGGGCTGCTTTCGCAGCGGGGAACGGGCGAAATGGCGCTCTCCGTCTCCGGCGGGGTGAACAACCAGGATGGCCGTATGGAAAGCGGCGGCAATCTGCGACTGACCGCCGGCAGCCTGGATAACCAGCGCGGTACGCTGCTGGCGGCGGGCGCAGGCGACCTGCTGCTGACCAGTGATAATGCCCTGAATAACAGCCAGGGATCGCTGCTGGCGGGGCAAAACCTGCGTCTCTCCGCCGCCCGACTGGAAAACCAGCAGGGACTTATCTCGGCCACTGGCGGTGACGCCCGGCTGGATACCCGGCAGGCCATTGACAACGGCCAGGGCCGGATTGAGGCCGTGGCCCAACTTACCGCCCACAGTCAGGGGCTGGACAACAGTGCCGGAACCCTGCTGGGCCGGCAGATCGCCGTCGATACTCAGGATGGCCCCTTCGCCAACGCCAGCGGTAATCTGGTGGCGCAGCAAGACCTTACTCTTTCTGGCGGCGCGGTAGATAACCGCGCGGGCCGCATTCAGTCCGGTAAAGATCTACAGATAGATACTCACGGTCAGTCGCTCAGCAACACCCAGAGCGGCAAGGCTGGGATCCTCAGCGGCGGCAGGCTGACGATCGATGCGGGCGATATGGATAACCGCAGCGGGATCCTTGCTGCGGCAGATGCCGCCCAGCTCAACAGCGGCGCACTGAATAACGCTGGTGGTACGCTGGTATCGGATCGCGGGCTGACGCTCACCACCGATGACGTCGATAATCAGCACGGCCTGCTCCAGGCGGGCGAGGCGCTGACGCTCGACACCCGGGGTGGCTCACTCACTAACAGCGATGGCACGATGGTTGCTGGTGGCGCGCTATCGCTCCTTACCGGGGCCGTGGATAACCAGCGCGGCCTGCTCCAGGCGGGTGACAGGCTGTCGCTCGACACCCAGGGTGCCGCGCTGCGTAACAGCGACAGCGGCGAAAACGGCGGTATTGTCTCGCGGGGCGATATTCAGCTGGCGACCGGGGAAATTGCCGGTGGGCAGGGCGCAATCCTCGGGCAGAATCTTGTCATTGATACCCATCAGCAGGCCTTCGATCAGCAAAATGGCCTGCTGAGCGCGCGCGGTACGCTGCGACTGGACAGCGGGACGCTGAATAATCGCGCCGGGCGCATTCAGTCGGGCGAGAGTCTGCAACTTGATACCCATGGCAGCGCCCTGAACAACCAGCAGAGCGGCACCAAAGGTGGCCTGGTGAGCGGCGGTGACCTCACTCTCAACGCTGGCGACCTGGATAACAGCAGCGGCCTGCTGGCGGCAGCGGGCGATATGCAGCTCAGCGGCGGCACGTTGACCAATACCGATGGCATCCTGTCATCGGATAAAGCGCTGAACCTGGTGACCGGCGCGGTGGAGAATCAACGCGGCCTGCTCCAGGCGGGCACTGCGCTGTCGCTGGATACCCAGGGCGCACGGCTCAGCAATACCGACAGCGGCGACACCGCAGGCATTATCGCTGGCGGTGACCTGCGGCTCTCCACCGGGCAGATTGACGGCGGCAAGGGCGCGATTATTGGGCAGAACGTTACTATTGATACGCATCAGCAGGCCTTTGACCATCAGCAGGGGCTGCTCGGCGCACGGGGGACATTGCAGCTGGACAGCGGCACGCTGAACAACCGTGCCGGACGGATCCAGTCCGCTCAGGATCTGCAGCTCGACACCCACGGCAACAGTCTGATCAACCGGGAGAGCGGCACGACGGGCGGCGTGACGGGCGGTGGGGTGCTGACGCTGCGTACCGGCGACATTGATAATCAGGACGGCGTACTGACCGCCAGAGGCGACACGCAAATTACCGGCGGTAAGCTGAACAACCGCGGCGGCACGCTGGCCAGCGGCAGCGGGCAGCTCGGCCTGATGGTAGGAGAGGTGCAGAATCAGGGCGGCCTGCTCCAGGCGGCAGGGGATATGACGCTGGATACGCAGGGAGGCGCGCTGATCAACACCGACAGCGGCGATCGTCGCGGCATTGTCGCGATGAAAAACCTCACCCTGCGCAGCGCCGGGCTGAATAATCAGAGCGGATTTATCGCCGCTCAGGGTGCGGCGACGCTGACGGCGGATGCACTCAACAACGCCCAGGGACAGGTGGCAGGCAACGCAGGCCTGACGCTCAATGGCAAAGCCATCAATAACAGCGACGGCAGGCTGCAATCGGCGGGCGATATTATTATCGACACCGCCGGTCAGACGCTGATCAACCAGCGCGGCACCATTGCCGGTTCGGCCAATACCCGCATCAACAGCGGGCTGCTGGACAACCAGCAGGGGCATATTCAGGGCGGCCAGGACCTGACGCTGAACACCGGACAAAATGCGCTGCTCAACCAGGGCGGCAGCCTGATTTCGGCGGGCACACTGACGCTTACCGCAGACCAGCTAAACAATCAGTCCGGCCAGCTACAGAGCGTCGGCAACGGCTGGGTAACCCTTGCCAGGCAGCTTGATAATACCGGTGGGCTGATACGCGGCGGCCAGGGGCTGGATATCACCACGCCGCAGCTGATCAACCGGGAAACCCGGCAGGATGGCAAAGGCATAGAGGCGACAAACCTGACCCTGCAAGCCGACACGCTGGACAATACCCACGGCGCGCTGCGGGCAAGCAGCAGGCTGGCGCTCACCGTGCGGCAGGCGCTGCAAAACGTTAGCGGGCTTATCTCATCAACGGATACCCTGAAGGTACAGGATGCCGCCCAGGGCCAGACGCTGGCGATAAACAACCTCCAGGGCGTAATGATCAGCGGCAGGGAGGGGCAAATCAACGCCGCCTCGCTGAGCGGCGACGGGCAGGTGCTGTCGCAGGGTGACCTTGGCATCACGCTGGCGAAGGACTTCCACAACCTTGCGGAGGTCAAAGCTAACGGTTCGCTGCGGCTGACCACGCCGGGTACTGTCACCAACGACGGCATCATCACCGGGCAGCAGGCGCTCTGGCTGACCGCGCAGAACGTCAATAACCAGGCCACGGGCGAAATCAGCGGGCAGAGCACTCATATCACCGCGGGCGATACCCTTAACAATACCGGTCTGATTGACGGCGGGCTGACGCATCTGGTCGCCGGGGTACTTAACAACACCGGCACCGGACGCATCTACGGCGACCATATCGCCATTGCGGCGGCGGTGCTGAATAACCTGAGCGCGAATGGCAAAGCAGCGGTGATCGCCGCTCGCGACCGGCTCGACATCGCCGCCGACACGGTCAATAACCGCGATCACGCGCTGATCTACAGCGCCGGGGAGATGCGCTTTGGCGGCCAGCTGGACGAAAACGACCAGGCCACAGGGCAGGGCCGTCAGCTTAATAACCACGGGGCGACAATCGAGGCCGGAGGCAATGCGACCATCGCGATGGCGGAGGTGAACAACACCAACCGCCAGCTTACTACCGAGACGGTGATGACGGAAAACGCCCAGCACCATGAGGCGGTTCTGAAGGGTAAGACCACCCGCTACGACTGGGATAAGGTCAATACCAGCCATAAAAACAAATATGGCGTGCATAGCGCTACCATGCCGGACGGCACCAGCGGCAGCGAATTCTACGAATACAACTACAAGCGCGTGGTCAACGAAACCCAGATCAAAGAGAGCGATCCGGGCAAAATCCTCTCCGGCGGCAACATGACCTTTACCGCCAACCGGCTGGCTAACCAGGATAGCCAGATTGTGGCGGGCGCGACGCTGGGCGGTCAGATAGGCGAACTGGATAACCAGGCGACCAAAGGCGTGCGGGTCACCACCGATGACGGCAAGGTCGTACGCTGGTATTCAAAGAAAAAGAAAAAGAAACTCGGTGGCACCAAGACGTCGCAGGGCAAAAGCAGCAGCAACTATCGCCCGGCGGTGGTCACCGAAACTATCGATCTGAAAACCCTCGCCTGGCAGGCTAACGCGGCCCCGCAGGGGAGCGGCTATCAGACCGGCAGTCGACAACAGCAGACGGTTACCACCCAGGCCAGCGCGGTCGGCGCGGCGGGTGGGCAGCAGGCAACCCAGGCGGTGACGCTGGCGTCTCATGACGTCACGGACGCGGCGCTTCCCGGCGACGCGCTGCGCTACAGCGGCACCATCACCCTGGAAAATCTGGGCAGCATCAAGGATCATCCGCTGGTTCTGCCGCCCGGGCAGCAGTTCTCGCTGACGCTTCCCGCCACGGTGGTCAACGGGCAGAGCATCACGCCGGTGATCCGCGCGGTTTCGCCGGACACCCGACTGCCGGACAACAGCCTGTTTGCCCTGCAGCCCGCCAGCGACAGCCGCTATCTGGTGGAGACCGATCCGCGCTTCACCAACCAGAAGCAGTGGCTAAGCAGCGACTACATGCAGACGGCCCTGCCGTCGTCCAACGGGCAGACGCTCAAAAGGCTTGGCGATGGCTACTACGAACAGCGCGTGGTGCGCGACCAGATTATTCAGATGACCGGTAATCGCTATATCAGCGGCTACAACAATGATGAAGAGCAGTACCGTGCGCTGATGAATAACGGCGTGGCCTTTGGTCAGCAGTATCAGCTGGAACTTGGCGTGGCGCTGACGCCTGCCCAGATGGCGCTGCTGACCAGCGACATTGTCTGGCTGGTTAACCAGATGGTGACGCTGCCGGACGGCACGCAGCAGACGGTGCTGGTGCCGCAGGTCTATGCGAAGGTTAAAGAGGGCGATCTGACCGGTGACGGCGCGCTGATGGGCGGCAATAACGTGGCGCTCAGCGCACAGAACGACATTACCAACAGCGGCACCATTCAGGGTCGCGAGGTGACGCAGCTGACGGCGCAAACGCTGACCAACAGCGGCTATATTAACGGCAACCAGGTCGCGCTGACCGCCCGTCAGGACATCAATAACCTCGGCGGCCAGATTACCGGTGGTGATAGCGTATCGCTGCTGGCCGGGCGCGATATCACCAGCCAGACGACGCTGCGCAGCGACGGTACTGACCGCTGGGTGGATCGTGCCGCCGGGATCTATGTGCAGAACCCGGACGGTGCGCTGACGCTCAGTGCGATGAACAATATCACTCTGAGCGGGAGCGATATCGGTAACGCCGGGAAAAACGGTATCACGCAGCTACAGGCAGGGAACGATCTGACCCTGGGCACCGTTGCCACCCGGCACAGTGAAAACGATACCTGGGGACGCGACAACTATCGTCACCTCTCTCAGCAGACCGACGTCGGCACCCGTATAACGACCGCAGGCGACCTGCAGCTCAGCGCCGGGCAGGATATCCGCGCCAGCGCGGCGGACGTGGCCGCGGGTGGCGCGCTCACCGCCAGCGCCGGGCGCGATATTGCGCTTAGCACCGGCAGCAGCAGTAGCGATCTGACTGAACACAGTAAGCAGAGCAGCAAAGGGTTTATGTCGGGCAGCAGCGTGGAAACCCACGATGAGGCGCACGACCAGCAGGCGCTCAGCACCACGCTGAGCGGCGACAGCGTGCAGCTACAGGCCGGACGTGATATCACCATTAGCGGCAGCAACGTCGCGGGGACGCAGGACGTTAACCTCTCGGCGGGTCGCGATCTGACCGTGACCACCGCCGCTGAGGCGCATGATGAAACGCATCTCGTCGACGAGAGAAAAACCGGCCTGATGGGCACCGGCGGCATCGGCCTCACTTACGGCCAGGCGCAGCAGAAGACGACCACCGATACCACTGGCTCGCTCAGTAAAGGCAGCACGGTGGGCAGCAGCGACGGCAGCGTGACCCTGACCGCCAATAACCAGGTGCAGGTGCACGGCAGCGATGTTATCGCCGGGAAAGATCTGACGGTCACCGGCAGCGATGTCTCTATCACCGCGGCGGAAAACAGCCACACCGCGCTGACTAAAACCGAACAGAAACAGAGCGGCTTTACGCTGGCGCTCTCCGGTGCGGCCGGTTCGGCAGTCAACACGGCGGTGCAAACCGCGCATCAGGCCCAGGATACCGACGACAGCCGCCTGCAGGCCCTGCAGGCGACCAAAGCGGCCCTGAGTGGCGTTCAGGCGGCACAGGCCGTGGCGCTGGATGCCGCAAAAGGCGCGGGCGACAATAAAAATAATGACACCGTGGGGATCAGTCTTACCTATGGCAGTCAGTCCTCGCGCAGCGAAACCCTGACGCAGAGCACCCAGGCACAGGGCAGCACCCTGAACGCCGGGAATAATCTGCAAATCACCGCGAACGGCCAGGCAGCGGGCAGCCAGGGGGATATCGCGGTCACCGGCAGCCAGCTGAAAGCCGGGCAGAATCTGGGCCTGGATGCGAAGCGCGATATCACCCTGCTGTCAGCCCAGAACACCGAACGTACCGACGGGAAAAATGAAAGCCACGGCAGCAGCGCGGGCGTCGGGCTGGGTATAGGCTCCGGCGGTGCCAGCGTCAGCGTCTCAGCCAGCATCAACCAGGGGCGGGGCAGTGAGAAGGGCAACGGCCTGACCCACACCAACACTACGCTGGATGCGGGGCAGGCCGTTACGCTCAACAGCGGCCGCGACACCACGCTGAAAGGGGCGCAGGTCAGCGGCGAGAAAGTGACGGCGGACGTCGGGCGCAACCTGTCGCTGCAGAGCGAACAGGACAGCGACCGCTATGACAGCAAACAGCAGAGCGTCAGCGCCGGTGGGCAGGTGGGCATCGGGCTGGGCTCAACGGGCGCGGGCCTGAACGGCTCGGTCAACGTCAACCTGAGCCGTGACAAACTGCACAGCAACTACGACAGCGTGACGGACCAGACCGGTCTGTTTGCCGGTCAGGGCGGCTTCGACGTGACGGTGGGCAACCATACGCAGCTGGACGGGGCGGTTATCGGGTCGACGGCTGCGGCAGATAAAAATAAACTTGATACCGGCACGCTGGGCTGGAGCGATATCGACAACAGGGCGGACTTTAAAGCCGAACACCAGAGCGTGGGTATCAGCACCGGCGGCGGCGTTGCCGGGATGCTGGCGGGAAATATGGCGAGCGCGCTGCTGACCGGCGCAAACAACAGCGGCCACGATTCCAGCACCACAAAGGCCGCGATCTCGGACGGCACGGTAGCGATCCGCGATCGGCAGAACCAGCAGCAGGACGTGGCAAACCTCAGCCGTGATGCGGAGAATGCCAATCCGGGCCTGAAGCAAATCTTCGACAAAGAGAAAGAGCAGAAGCGGCTACAGCAGGCGCAGCTGATAGGTGAGATAGGGTCACAGGTCGGGGATATTGCACGGACGCAGGGTGAGATAGTGGCAACCCGTGCGGCAAATGATAAAATCAGCGGGGCCTCGCAGCACGACCGCGATAAAGCCCTGGCCGATTTGAAAAAGCAGGACCCGTCGAAAGAGTATGATGCGCAGGAAATAGAAAAACAGGTTTACCAAAACTTCTATAATCAGGCTTTCGCAGAAAGCGGGTTCGGTACGGGCGGCAGCCTGCAACAGGGTATTCAGGCCGCCACGGCGGCGGTGCAGGGCCTGGCGGGCGGTAACCTGAATGCGGCGATAGCGGGTGCAGCGGCACCGTATCTGGCAGAAGTTATCCATAAAGAAACGATGACAAAGGGCCCCGACGGCAAGGACGTGATAAACGTCGAGGCGAATCTGATAGCGCACGCGGTACTGGGCGCGGTGGTGGCGCAGGCGCAGGGTAACTCAGCGCTGGCGGGCGCGGCAGGTGCAGCGGCGGGAGAATATATTGCCCAGCAGCTTTACCCGGGCGTCCCGCATGATAAACTAACTGAAGGAGAGAAGCAGAAGATAAGTGCCCTGGGCACGCTGGCCGCAGCACTGGCCGGCGGCGTAGCCGGAGACAGTACATCGGCCGCGGTGGCTGGTGGCCAGGCAGGGAAGAATGCGGTTGAGAATAATTATTTAAGCAGTACTCAGGCACTGAACTTTGATAAAGAGCTGTCGGACTGCCGGAAATCTGGTGGTGACTGTCAGGGCGTTATTGATAAATGGAAGGCTATTAGCGATAAGCAGAGCGCCGAAACCGATCAGAAGCTGAAGGATAATCCGCTGGAAGCCGTTGTGGTTAATAAAGACAGCGCGCAGGGCGGCATTGATATGACAGAGCGCCCCGGCTGGCTGGGTAACTTCCCCGGCGTGGACGTAATGACTAGCGATGAAGCCAAAGCTTACGTTCAGCAGTGGAACGGTCATGACCTGGCGAAAATAGATCAAAATAGTCCTGAATGGATGAAATATGCGGCGTTCGCATCTGATCCGGATAATCAGGCTATGCTGGTCTCCGGTGGGCTGCTGGCGAAAGATATAACCAAAGCGGCTATATCGTTTATGAGCCGTAATACCGCAACTGCTACAGTCAAAGCCTCAGCAGTCGGGATGCAGTGGGGGCAGGGAAATATGAAACAGGGAATGCCGTGGGAGGATTATGTTGGTAAATCGCTACCTGCTGATGCCCGTTTGCCCCAGAACTTTAAAACCTTTGATTATTATGACGGTGCGACCAAAACCGCAGTAAGCGCTAAGTCAATGGATACTCAGACAATGGCGAAACTGGCTAATCCGAATCAGGTTTACAATTCGATCAAAGGGAATATTAATGCTGCTGCGAAATTTGAAACATACACTCTTTCCAGAAAAACAATTAATTCTTCTATGATTTCTAACAGAGAGATCCAACTTGCTGTTCCTGCTAATACAACTAAAACACAGTGGACAGAGATAAACCGGGCCATAGAATATGGTAAAGCTCAGGGCGTCAAAGTGACAGTAACTCAGGTGAAATGATGGACTTTAATAAAGATCAGGATTATTGGGCTAGCTGCTACTGCACCAATGAATTTTTGCTTATTGAAACTCAATCTGGATTGGGTATGGTTGCGGCAGATCCTCTTTTTCCATCCTATTTATTACAGCCAGATGCCAATGAACGTGATATTGGAGAGACAATATTCCAGGCACTATCTGATAGTCGTACATTGAATGTTTTGGAAGAGCGTGTTGATTTTTTTGATCTCGAAAAAGGCAAAAAGCAATACGCGGCCTGGATAGCTATGTTGATGGAAAAATATGGCTATAAATCTAAAAAAGCACTCTTCAAAGATATGAAAAACTGTGGCATTCATCTGGTAAATGACTCAATCACTATCTCCCCTACACGCCATGAAAAACTGGAAGCCTGGGGACGAACGAAAGGAGATAGGATTGAAGATGTTATTCTTTCTTCAGACAGCTCCCCATCTGAAATCGGCGCAGGCTTACGGTTAGCGCTCAGTCGTTGTAAAGGTTAAACAAGAAAATCCCGGCCAACCTGGCCGGGATTATTTTACCCGCCGCTTACTCCTCAGCCAGCCGGATGAGCAACTCACCCTGTTCACAAATCACCTCAATCTTCCTGCCTGTCTCAAACCCCAGATCCCCCATCCAGTGGCCCTTTAGGGTGATGGATGGTGACGGCTGAAACTTCCGCTGATCCCGGATATAGCCCACGGTATAACGCCGGGCTTTGGTTGAAACGTGTTCTGACTTATGATGTTGCGCAGCCATGATAACTACCTCGTATAGTTGTTGTGGTTAACGGTATCGGGTGAGGATGAAGCCGCAGCCCTTGCGCTGCTGAAATCCCCTGACCTGGCAGAGCGCATCGTCAGTGACCTGGCAGCCTGCGGGGTGGTGGGTGAATCGACCAACCTGCTGACCGGCTATCTGGCGGCGACGTCCCGCAAGCTGGACAGGCCGCTTGCGGTGCTTATCCAGTCTTCCTCGGCGGCGGGCAAGTCGTCGCTGATGGACGCCGTGCTCGGCCTGATGCCGGAGGAAGAGCGGGTGCAGTACAGCGCCATGACCGGGCAGAGCCTGTACTACCTGGGTGAAACCTCGCTCCAGCACAAAATCCTGGCGATAGCAGAGGAGGAAGGGGTGCGCCAGGCAGCGTATGCGCTGAAGCTGTTGCAGAGTGACGGGGAGCTGAAGATAGCATCAACCGGCAAGGATGAGTCCAGCGGCGAGCTGGTGACGCGGGAGTACAGCGTGAAGGGGCCGGTGATGCTGATGCTGACGACCACGGCGTCTGACGTGGACGAAGAGCTGCTGAACCGCTGCCTGGTGCTGACGGTGAACGAGTCCAGGGAGCAGACGCAGGCAATACACGCGCTTCAGCGCAGGGCGCAGACGCTGGCCGGGTTACTGGCGGTGAATGAAAAGCAGTATCTGACCCGGCTGCACCAGAACGCGCAGCGGTTGCTCAGGCCGTTAAAAGTGGTGAATCCTTATGCTGAACGGCTCACCTTCCTCAGTGATAAAACCCGGACGCGGCGCGACCATATGAAATACCTGACGCTGATACAGAGCGTTGCGTTGCTGCACCAGTATCAGCGGGAGGTTAAGCGGGCTGAGCACCGGGGTTCGTTCATTGAATACATCCGGGTACAGCCGTCAGACATCCGGCTTGCCAACCGGCTGTCACATGAAATACTGGGTCGCACACTGGACGAGATGCCGCCACAGACCCGGAAGCTGTTGATACTGTTACGCGAAATGGTGGAGGCGATGGCCAGCGTGCAAAACTGTCCGGCTTCAGAAATACGCTTCACGCGGCGTGATATCCGGGCGTGGACGAACTGGAGCGACAGCCAGCTGAAGAATCACTGCCTGCGCCTGACGGAGATGGAGTATCTGCTGCTGCACGGCGGCTGTCGCGGGCACCTGCTGCGCTATGAGCTGCTGTGGGACGGCGGTAACGGTGAAGAGGCGCACCTGTGCGGGCTGCTGGATGTGGAGAATAACGAAGGCGACGAACGCAAGTCTGGCTCTGATAAAGGCAAGTCTGATAAAGATGAAAGTAAGTCTGCCTTAAGTCCGGGGCAAGTCGGGGCTAAGTCTGACCGGCAAAAAGTGGCCTCAGAGCAGATGACACAGGGGCCGGGCGCTCCGCAAGTCTGCCCTGACGAAAACGCAGTAATCAGGAAGAAAAATAAAATCGTGCTGCCACCTTCGCCCTCGTTACCCGGAACCTCTTCTTAGCCGCCAGCCCTGACACCGGAGCGTCAACATGGCCAACCGCAAACCCAGCTCAAACCGCCTGCTTACCGTCAATGAAATCTACCGCCAGCCGGTCGGTCCGGCAACGCATCCGAAAAGCCTGTACGCGCTGCTGCTGCGGTTCGTGAAGTGGCGGCGTGAGCGGAACTGGTCAGAGACCACGCTGAAGACCCAGACGCATCACAGCTACCGCTTTATCCTGTGGGCCGCCGAGCGTGGTATCCACTACGCGGCAGAGGTGACGCGCCCGGTGCTGGAGCGTTACCAGCGTTACCTGTACGGCTACCGCAAGAGCAACGGCGAACCGCTTACCAGCCGGACGCAGCGCACCACGCTCCAGCCGCTTCAGGTGTGGTTCAGCTGGATGGCGAAACAGGGGCTGATACTGGCGAATCCCGCCGCCGACCTGGAGCTGCCACGACTGGAGAAACGTCTGCCCCGGACGATACTGAGCGTGGAACAGGTGGAGGATATCGTGAGCCTGTGCGACCTGAGCACGCTTCAGGGTATCCGTGACCGGGCGCTGCTGGAGCTGCTGTGGTCAACGGGTATCCGGCGGGGTGAGGTGGCCAGCCTTGAGATATACAGCGTGGACTTCAGGCGGAAGATACTGACCATCGTGCAGGGCAAAGGAAAGCAGGACAGAGTGATACCGGTGGGTGAGCGGGCGCTGTGGTGGCTTAACCGCTGGCTGCATCATGTGCGGCCAGAGCTGCTGGCGGCAGCGGACTGTAAGGCGCTGTTCCTGGCCATGGACGGTCTGGCAGGTCTGACGGCCAGCGGCATCACCATGGCCGTGGTGCCTTACTTAAGAGCGGCGGGTATCGACAAAGGGAGCTGCCACCTGTTCCGCCATGCGATGGCCACGCAGATGCTGGAGAACGGCGCGGACCTCAGATGGATACAGGCGATGCTGGGCCACCGGAGCGTTGAATCAACCCAAATCTACACGCAGGTGAGTATCCGGGCGTTGCAGGCGGTGCATGCGCGTACGCATCCTGCGGAGCAGGGGGACAGCGAGAAACCAGACAATATGGAGTAAAGGTAATGATAAGGTATATACTTGGTCAGTACTTAAGCGGAATGAGAGAAAGAACCATGCCTAAAGAAGCGGTGTTCACGATGAAGCTGGAAAGCTCGCTGCGGGAAGACTTTATCGCCGCAGCGAAAGCCAGTGACAGACCAGCCTCGCAGGTAATACGCGAGCTGATGCGGGACTACATCCGGCGCCAGACCGAGAGCCGGGCTTACGATGCTTACCTGGCGCAGAAAGTGGAGCGAGGGCGCCAGGACATACGGGCAGGTAACGTTGTGGGCAATGAAGAGGTTGAAGCGCAGTTCGCCGCGCGTCGTGCGAAACTGACGGGGAAAGCATGAAGGTGCTCTGGGCGCAGGAAGCGCTCAACAACCGTACAGCAATATGGGATTACCTGGCAGAACGAAATCCGCTGGCTGCGATGGAACTGGATGAACGGTTCAACGAAGCAGCAGCCAGGCTGGCGGAGCATCCGCTGATGGGTGAAGCGGGGAAAATAGCCGGTACGCGAGAGCTGATACCGCATGAGCATTACCGGCTTGTGTACGAGACGGATGAAGAGGCCGGTATCGTCTGGATAGTGACGCTGATCCACACAGCCCGGTGCTGGCCGCCGGTATCGCCGGAAAGCCCGTAAGCCCTCTGTGAGCCGGGTTGTTCCGTGCACGGCAGAGCGCCGCATCCGTGCGGCGATCTGCCTTCATCGCGTCCCGTATGCGCGGGGGTAAACGGCCGCCCGGCCAGCGCTAAGCGGTGACGTTCTCTGCGTTCATGCTGCTGGCCGAACGTCCGTTCAACATAATGTGCGGGTATTACGCGAAATGGCCCGTCGTGGCGTGCCACAACGCGAAACGAACATTATGCCTGCGCCGTTGAAGTACCGGGCGCTGCGCATAAAACCGGCCTTCAGTGGGCGGCTTGCCCCGCGTTCAGCAACGGGTGTGCCGCCGTCCCTGGCGGTTCAGCCACAGCGCCGTCTGTGAGAACCCGCCTCAGTCCCCTCATCGTCTTCAGGCAACAGCAATAAGGGTTGTCGGCCTCCGGCCTCCGCTGAAAACAGTTTATGCCCGCCCTGCTGCGTCTGTCTGCGTCGGCTCATGCCGCGCGGTAAAGAAGCGCGTCACTCGTTCCCGCCACAGCCAGCTTCCGCTCCCACCCTGGCCCGCAGTGATATGTAAGCCCGGCGTCACCTCAGGTTCCGGCGCACAGGCGGCTAAAGGCTGTCCGGCACCGCGCGGTCATGCATGATCGTCACCTCTTCATACAACAGTGAACCGACGGCTAAAGAGGGAGGCCATGAGCCGTCTTGCAGCCAGTCATCCAGTGAAGCGACAGAGTTGCCTTCAGAGCGCCTTCCCGGCGCTTGCGGGCCTCGCCAGCCCGGACCCGGCAGACGGTTCCCCGGGCCACAGGCAAGCTGCGGCCCGGGGAACCGCCGCAAAGGGAAAACCGGTAATGACAGCGGAGAACATGCTGTTAAAATGCGCGGCAGGATAACGCAGAGAAAGCGGGATGAAGCGGATAAGGAAAGTGCTGGCGTGGCTGTTATGCCTGGTGATGTTCACCAGCGCGGTAGCGTGCACGGGCGAAAAAAGCGCGTCGGGGCAAAAAGTTGTGACGCCGGTTCTGCAACAGGTAAAACCTGATGTAACTGACGGAATGCACAGGGGAAAAAACGGTCAGGAAGCAGAATCCGCATCGGACATCCGCGATCAGCTGATAGGGGAGATAGGGAGTCAGGTTGGGGATATCGCGCGGACGCAGGGTGAGATAGCCGGTGAGAAAGCGAAGAAAGAGCCGTCTGCCCTTCAGACTGCGAGAGAAAAGCTGGCGAGCGAGGGCAACCTGCGTCCCAGCGCCGATGAAATAGCCAAACAGGCCTATATAACGGCAACGGCTCAATTCGGCACGGGAAGCAGCCTGCAACAGGGTATTCAGGCCGCCACGGCGGCGGTGCAGGGCCTGGCGGGCGGTAACCTGAATGCGGCGATAGCGGGTGCAGCGGCACCGTATCTGGCAGAAGTTATCCATAAAGAAACGATGACAAAGGGCCCTGACGGCAAGGACGTGATAAACGTCGAGGCGAATCTGATAGCGCACGCGGTACTGGGCGCGGTGGTGGCGCAGGCGCAGGGTAACTCAGCGCTGGCGGGCGCGGCAGGTGCAGCGGCGGGAGAATATATTGCCCAGCAGCTTTACCCGGGCGTCCCGCATGATAAACTAACTGAAGAAGAGAAGCAGAAGATAAGTGCCCTGGGCACGCTGGCCGCAGCACTGGCCGGCGGCGTAGCCGGAGACAGTACATCGGCCGCGGTGGCTGGCGGCCAGGCAGGGAAGAATGCGGTTGAGAATAACTCGCTGAGTGTGCCGGAAAACCAAGACCGAGCCAAAGAAATGACTCAGTGTCAGGGAAGTAAGGCTTGCACCGCCGTAGTTGAGAAATACAAGAAGATTAACGCCGAACAGCATGAAAGTGTTGTGAACTGTACCGGCGCTCAAGACTGTGTCGATAAGGCTAATGAAGTCGGCAAGTTACAGGCAGATTACGCTAATCGTACCAACGAGTTGATGGAAAAAGCGCGGGCTAACGGTAGTTTAAGCCCGGAAGAACAGAACGAATTATCTATTCTTCAGGTCACTACTATCCAGTTGGAAGCAGACAGAAATGCGGCGATCCACAACGCGCTAATGTCTGGCAATTCATCTGAAGCGAAGCAGCTTGTTATCAATTCGCTAGCCCAGGTGGCAGGAACTAGCGCAGCGGGAATTGCGGCAGGGATCGGTAAAGGATCAGGGGCGAAAGAAACAACAGCGACGGGACAAAGCAGCACCATTGTGCCCGGCGGTGGATTGGCGGCCCATGAGAAAGCAGGTGGCCATTTGATTGATCGGCATGTAGGAAAAACTGAAGCGGAGTTATTTGATAGAGTGTCTATAGGCAATACAAAAACAGCATCTACATTTACTGATAGAGCTACAGCAGAAGCTGTGACAAGCAAAGTTATTGATAGCAATCAGTCGAAGATCCAGAGTTATTTATCTGGTAGCCAAAAGGGTTACCTGGAACTTGATTATCAATCTTCTACTGCTATTGGTATTAGTGTTACTAGCGGGGCTACAAGTGCTGTACCAGCCACAAATGCCAGAATTATCATTGGAAGAGATCCTTCAATGCCTGATGGGTATAAAATCATTACTGGGTATCCAACACCATGAGTATTAAAGAAAAGTATCCTTCTTTGTCATATCTGCTGAGGTGTTATTTTAACCAGGATTTTGAGGTGCTGTTTGGTAATGCGGATGAAACATTGGCTGCTTACAAAGCTACCGAGACTGCGGAGGAGCGGTTGCAGATGAAATCTGAAATAGATTATCTGCTGGCACTTTCTCTATCAGATGAAGAATTACAGGACATCCTACTTAACAAAATTGATTGTAGCTATTATTACCCTAATGAATGGTCTTCTTCTGAAGAGTGGTTGAAGCATATATATAAAAAAATGAGCTGAAAAGCTCCCGGCCAACTGGCCGGGAGCTTTGCTTCTACGCCAGAAATCCCCCATCTTCCCGGCGCTGCAACCGGATCACCCCGGGCGCAGCGGTGATCTCCAGTTGTGCCACATCGGTGATCCCGGACTCGATGATCCAGTCTCCGGCGATGATCAGCTCGCCGTTCTCCCGTACCCAGTCCGCCCCCAAATCTTGCCGCTGTTGGCTGGCTTCACACTGTGCGTTCCAGGTGGCTTCATCGGTGACGAGGGTGATCCACAGGCCATCGGGCCGCAGCGTGAGCTGTAACGGTGTGCCGGGGGTAAAACCCAGCCCGGCCAGCATGCCGCCGTCGATCGTCAGCTCCGGGATCGGTTGGGGTGTGAAGGTGATGTTCATGCTGACCCATATCGATATAGCGCCGGAAGTCGTCGCCCTCGAGGCTCTTGCACAGGGCCTCATGGGGACCGGTGATCAGCTGTTCCAGCATCTGGCGCTGGGTCAGGCCGTGATGGTGCGCCAGTCGTTCAAGCGCAAAATGGGCGACGAGGCTCACCTCGATGTTCAGGCGCGTGTTCACCCCATCGCGGCGACGGCGTGCGCGGTACTCGGCCTGACGTTGTGCGTTGGTCTTGGCCATGATGAACCTCCCTGTTACTGCGTAACGACGCGGATGATCAACTGACCCGGCGCGGTGATCACTTCGATCTTCTGGCCGGTGGTGAATCCCAGCGATCCCAGCCAACGTCCCTTGAGGGTGAGCTGAGGGAGCGGGTTGGGCCTGCCGCCGTTGGGGCGGTAGCCGACAATGCTCTTGCGGGCTTGGGGTGTGGCGGGTTCTGACTTATGATGTTGCTCAGCCATATCAACTACTCCTAACTAGTTGTTGTGGTTAGCGGGTTGTCGGTGTTCCACCACCTTCAGCCCGCGCTCTAAAAATCGTCTCGTTAGCTGTCGGTCTCCTGCTGCTGTGCCTGGGCGAGCACCGCATCCAGCATCTCTGCCACCATCTTCTGCCGGGCCTTCGGGAGCTGGCTGATCGCCTCAATCTGCTGTTCCAGCCGGGATGCCGGGCCGCGCTTGCGCGGGGTGTGTTCCGTCTCTTCCCCGAGTAATCCTTCCAGAGAAACCGAAAGCAGCTTCGCTACAGCGGGCAGTATGGATAACTGTATCCGCCGCCTGCCTGCCTCCCAGGACTGCACGGCCTGTTGTGACACGTTCAGTTCCTTCGCCATCTGTGCCTGAGTCAGGCTGGATGCCTTGCGCAGCGCAGCCATACGCTTGCCCAGCGTAGCCATAAATATCTGTTCTTCATTGGTGACAGGAGCGGCCATCGTCGTTTTTACCGTGGTTGTGCGTGACTTGATGACCATAATCTACCTCCTGTTTTACAACTTACTGTTGTGTATACTACCAACTGTGGTATGTTGTGGTTGAGTTATTTTTATCCAAACCCTATTGACAGGTTTTACAGGAGTTGAGCGATGGCGCGTATCCCACAGCACGAACTGGATGGACTGAAACGGTCAGTGTCACTGGTGACGTTGGTGCGATCGCAGGGGTATAAGCTGCGCAAGCAGGGCCGGGACTATGTGCTGTTGTGCCCGTTCCATCAGGAAAAGACGCCCTCGCTGGTCATCTCCCCGGACAAGAACCTGTATCACTGCTTCGGCTGTGGGGCGGCGGGGTCGGTGGTTGACTGGGTGATGAAAACCCACTCGGTCTCACTGCCCAAGGCCGTCGCGTTACTGCGTAACGAACCGGGTGTTGAAGGTGGGGCAACGTCTTCTTTAGCCGAATCTGTTGCTGCCCCTTCGCGCCCGAAACTCGCCGATCTGGACGACGACGGCCAGGCGCTGCTCAACCAGGTGATCGACTTTTACCATCAGCAGTTGCTGGCCTCCCCAGAGGCACTGGAGTGGCTGAGCAGCCGTGGCCTTACCCATCCCGAACTGGTGAGCCACTTCCGGCTGGGCTATGCCGGGACACATGGGATCGGCGGTGAGGCCGGGGTGTTGCCGTCAACCCAATCGAAGGAGGGTAAACGGCTGCGGGAACGCCTGGTTGAGGCGGGGGTGTTGCGTTCACAGACCCGTCAGGATCACTTCCGGGGCTGTGTGGTGATGCCGGTGATCGGCTGGTCTGAGTCGGCCAATGTGGCGCAGCGTGGCCGGGTGTTGCAGCTCTACGGGCGTAGGACGTTGGCAGACCACCAGATCAAGAAGGGATCGTCCCGGCACCTGTATCTGCCCTCGCCGCTGGTTGGGGTGTGGAACGAAGCCGCGCTGAAAGCCTCCTCAGAGGTGATCCTGTGTGAGGCGCTGATCGACGCCATGACCTTCTGGTGCGCCGGGTTCCGCAACGTGATCGCCGCCTACTGTTGCAACGGCTTCACGGCGGATCATCTGGCGGCGTTGCAGTACCACGGCGCGAAGCGGGTGTTGATCGCCTTCGATCGGGACGAGGCGGGGAATCGCGGGGCGGATGCGATCGCCGGTGATATGCTGGAGCTGGGGATCGAAGCGTGGCGGGTGCGGTTCCCGCAAGGGCTGGATGCGAACGCGTTCGCGCTGAAAAGCGGTAACCCGGAGGCGGCGTTGGGGCTGGCGTTGCAACAGGCGGCCTGGATGGGTCACGGCACCGGGCCGGGTACGGTGTTCTCCCATGAGACGCCGTTACGCAGTAACGATGACGACGCGGAGGGCCAGGGAGGTGCATCCATCTCTTCGTTAGCCGCCCCTGCGCCGGGCGTTGACGTCGTGCCGTGCGAGCAGACCGCCACGGGTGAGCTGTTGTTACGCTGTGGCCCGCGTATCTGGCGGGTGCGGGGCTGGCAGAAGAACACGTTGCCGGAGGTGATGAAGGCCAATGTGCAGGTGCGGGACGAGGCCAGCGGGGCGTTCCATGTTGACCAGCTCGACATGTACCACGCCAAACAGCGCCAGAGCTATATCAGTACGGCGGTGGTCGAGCTGGGCTGTGAGCTGAGCGTGATCAAGCGTGAATGTGGCCGGGTGTTGCTGATGCTGGAGCAAAAGCAGGATGAAGCCCGCCTGGCTGTGGAGCAGGCCGCGCCTGCTGCCGTGGCGTTGAGTGCCGAGGACGAAACCGCCGCGCTGGCGCTACTGAAATCCCCGGATCTGGCCGGGCAGATAGTGAGTGATCTGGCGGCCTGCGGGGTGGTGGGAGAGTCCACCAATCTGTTGACCGGCTACCTGGCGGCTACATCGCGCAAACTGGACAAGCCGCTGGCGGTACTGATCCAGAGCAGCTCGGCGGCGGGCAAGTCGTCGCTGATGGACGCGGTGCTGGGGATGATGCCGGAAGAAGAACGTATCCAGTACAGCGCCATGACCGGGCAGAGCCTCTACTATCTGGGGGAAACCAGCCTGCAACACAAGATCCTGGCGATAGCGGAAGAGGAAGGGGTACGGCAAGCTGCGTATGCGCTGAAGCTGTTGCAGTCGGACGGAGAGTTGAAGATCGCCTCGACCGGCAAGGACGAGCAGAGCGGCGAACTGATGACGCGGGAGTACAAGGTGCAGGGACCGGTGATGCTGATGCTGACCACCACGGCCATCGACGTAGACGAGGAGCTGTTGAACCGCTGCCTGGTACTGACGGTGAACGAGAGCCGGGCGCAGACGCAGGCGATACACGCGATGCAGCGCCATGGCCAGACGCTGGAAGGGTTGTTGGCGGTGAGCGAAAAGGGCTATCTGACGGCGTTGCACCAGAATGCACAACGGCTGCTCCGACCGCTGAAGGTGGTCAATCCGTTCGCACATCGGCTCACGTTCCTGAGCGACAAGACCCGTACCCGGCGCGACCATATGAAATACCTCACCCTGATACAGTCGATAGCGCTGCTGCACCAGTACCAGCGTGACGTGAAACGGGCCGAGCACCGGGGCAGCGTTATCGAGTATATCGAGGTGACGCGGGAGGATATCGCGTTGGCGAACCGGCTGGCGCATGAGGTGCTGGGGCGGACACTGGACGAGATGCCGCCGCAGACGCGCAAGCTGTTGTTGCTGGTACAGGAGATGGTCAAGGGGATGGCGGCGCGACAGCACTGCCAGCCGGGCGAAGTACGGTTCACGCGGCGGGATATCCGGGGCTGGACGAACTGGAGCGACAGCCAGTTAAAGAACCACTGTATGCGCCTCACTGAAATGGAGTACCTGTTGCTGCACGGCGGCAGTCGTGGCCATCTGCTGCGCTACGAGCTGCTGTGGGACGGCGGTAACGGTGATGAAAACTACCTGTGCGGGCTGCTGAATGTGACCGGAAACGGAGAAAACAGCGAGGGCAGTGAGCGTAAGTCTGGTCATATTAATAGCAAGTCTGATGTGGGGGCAGGCAGGTCTGCCCCAGGTCTGGTGCAAGTCAGGGCTGAGTCTGCCCCGCAAAATATGGCCTCAGAGCAGGCAGAACACGGGTTAAGCGCTACACAAGTCTGTCCGGAGCAAAACGCAGTAATAAGGGAAAAAAAGAAAACCCCGCTACCGCCTTCGCCCTCGTTATCTGAATCCTCTTCTTAGTCGCCAGCCCTGACACCGGAGCGTCAATATGGCCAACCGTAAAACCCGTTCAAACTGTCTTCTTACCGTTGATGAAATCTACCGCCAGCCGGTCGGCCCGGCCACCCATCCGAAAAGCCTGTATGCGCTGCTGCTGCGGTTCGTGAAGTGGCGGCGTGAGCGGAACTGGTCAGAGACCACGCTGAAGACGCAGACGCATCACAGCTACCGCTTTATCTGTTGGGCTGGCGAACGCGGTCTGTACCATGCCGGTGACGTCACGCGCCCGGTACTGGAAAGCTATCAGCGTTACCTGTACGGCTATCGCAAAAGTAACGGCGAACCGCTTACCAGCCGGACGCAGCGCACCACGCTCCAGCCGCTTCAGGTGTGGTTCAGCTGGATGACGAAGCAGGGGCTGATACTGGCGAATCCGGCGGCAGACCTTGAGCTGCCCCGGCTGGAAAAGCGCCTGCCGCGTACCATCCTGAGCGTGGAACAGGTGGAGGACATCGTGAGCCTGTGCGACCTGAGCACGCTTCAGGGCATCCGTGACCGGGCGCTGCTGGAGCTGCTGTGGTCAACGGGCATCCGGCGGGGTGAGGTGGCCAGCCTTGAGCTATACAGCGTGGACTTCAGCCGGAAGATACTGACCATCGTGCAGGGCAAGGGAAAGGTGGACCGGGTAATACCGGTGGGAGAGCGTGCGCTGTGGTGGCTTAACCGCTGGCTGCATCATGTACGCCCGGAGGTTCTTGCCGTCCCTGACTGCAAGGCGCTGTTCCTGGCGATGGACGGCATGGCGGGGCTGACGGCCAGTGGTATAACAATGGCCGTGGTGCCGTACCTGAGAGCGGCGGGCATCGACAAAGGGAGCTGCCACCTGTTCCGCCATGCGATGGCGACACAGATGCTGGAGAACGGCGCGGACCTCAGATGGATACAGGCGATGCTGGGTCACAGGAGCGTTGAATCAACCCAAATCTACACGCAGGTGAGTATCCGGGCACTTCAGGCAGTGCATGCCTCAACCCATCCGGCAGAGCAGCGGGAGAACCCGGAGCCGGACGCAGCAGCGGAGCCGCCGGACAGCCCGGTGAGTTAGCCGGTTCTCTGTAAGTGCGGCGGGTTCAGTGCACGGCAGAGCGCCGCGTCCGTGCGGCGATCTGCCTTCATCACGTTCGGTGTGCGCGGGGGTAAATGGCCGTGCAGCGGCACGGGCCACGCGCACAATGCCGGTCAGGCGTGGCCGCTTCCCGGCCATTAAACATAATGTGCAGGTATTATACGCAGTCGTCCCGCAGAGCCCCTCAGCCCGGCCCGCCCTCAACGAGCGGGCCGTCTTCGTATAATACACATTATGTCGTGCGCCCCCGCGTTGTACGGCGGGGTGGGGCCGCCCTCCCTGGCGGCGTCAGCAGCAGTGCAAACCCTCAGCAAACAGCAATAAGGCAGGTCGGCCCCAGGGCCTCCGCTGAAAGGCGTTCATGCCCGCCCGGCTGCGTCAGGCTGCACGGGGTCGCACTGCGCTGCGCTTCGTTGCTCCTTCCCCGTTCGCCCGCTTCCGCTGCCCGCCCCGGTCCGGTGTGGTCATGCAAAACCGTGCGTTCCCTCGAGCTTCGGCGCTTCAGAGCGCTGTCCAGCGCTGCGGGCCTCGCCAGCCCGCGCCCGGCAGACGGTTCCCCGGGCCACAGCGAGCTGTGACCCGGCTCCCGCCGCGATGTAAAAGCGGTAATGACAGACGGTCTGAAGTTGTTAAAATACGCGGGTGCAGGCGTGATGCCACGGCGTGGCGGTAGCGTGTCCGGGGCTGAAAAAGCGCGTCGGGGCAAAAAGTTGCTGCACCGGACGTGCAACAGGGAAAACAGCCTCTAACCCACGGAAAGCACAGGGAAAAATGGTGTACGCTGGCTAAGTGAACGTCGGAAAGAGTTGTTGTTGAGAATAACTATCTTCATGCAGATCAGGCGCTGACGTTCGATAAAGAGCTGTCGGACTGCCGGAAATCGGGGGGTAACTGCCAGTCGGTTATTGATAAGTGGAAACAGGTCAGTGATAAACAAAGCGCCGAAACCGACCAGAAGCTGAAAGATAACCCGCTGGAAGCCGTGGTTGTTGATAAGGAGCTGGCTCAGGGCGGCGTTGATATGACAGAGCGCCCCGGCTGGCTGGGGAATCTTCCCGGCGTGGATGTGATGACCAGCGACGAAGCAAAAGCTTACGTTCAGCAGTGGAACGGTCAGGATTTGGCGAAGATCGATACAAATAGTCCTGAGTGGACGAAGTATGCTGCGTTCGTGTCTGATCCTGAGAATCAGGCAGCAGTAGCATCGCTGGGAATGTTGGGTAAAGATCTTTTCCTGATAGCAAAAAATAGTTTTGCAACTAAATCCTTATTTAAAGAGATGACAACTCAGGGTATTAAATTTACACCAGAAAATGTTGTGGGTGCTGCAAAGGATAATAGTGGAAAGATCATTTTCCTTGAGAAGGGTAATTTTAAATCAGGGCTACAACATATTGTCGAAGAACATGGTAGTCAATTTGCAAAAATAGGTGTATCAGAAGCACGAATTCCTGATGTGGTAATGAAAGCTGTCACGGATGGTAAAATAGTTGGTTACCAAGGGTCTGGAACTGGTCGGCCAATATATGAAGCGATGATAAACGGTAAAAAATACAATATTGCTATTACTGTAGGGAATAACGGGTATATCGTGGGTGCTAACTTACGAGGTTCAGTAAAATGAAAAAAATAAAATTGATGGCTGACTACCATTGTCATCCATTATGGGGGACAACTCTGGGAGATTTTGGAGATATATCTCCTGAAGAACTACCGATATCATCGGAGTTGAAATGCAGTCTCAGAGAATGGGCTGAACGATATGATGCCATACTTAATATGGATGATCCGGCGTCATCTGGTTTTAAAAGTGAAGAGGAAGAAAAACGATTTATTGATGATGGTTATAAGTTGACTTATCTTCTTCAAGAAGAACTTGGAGATAACTATATTGTTATTTACCACTCTAAGTATTAATTAATCCCGGCCAACGAGCCGGGATTTTTTTATCTGCCGATCACTCCTCAGCCAGCCGGATGATCAGCTGTCCCGGTTCCGGGATCACCTCGATCTTCTGCCCGGTCTCAAAGCCAAAATCTGCCATCCAGTGCCCTTTAAGGGTGATGGACGGTGACGGCTGAAACTTCCGTTGGTCGCGGATATATCCCACGGTATAACGCCGTGCTTTGGTTGAGACGTGTTCTGACTTATGATGTTGCGCAGCCATGGTTAACTACCTCGCATAGTTGGTTGTGGTCAGTGGGCTGTCGGTGGTGAGACACCTTCAGCCCGCGCTAAATCTCTTCTTTTAGCCGTCAGTTCCTGCCTGCTGTGCCTGCGCAATGACGGCGTCGAGCATCTCCGAAACCAGCTTCTGCTTACTCTTCGGCAACTGGCCGATCGTCTGGATCTGTTGTTCCAGCCGTGAGGCCGGGCCTCGCTTGCGTGGTGCGTTCTCCACTTCCTCTCCCAGCAAACCTTCCAGCGAAACCGAAAGTAGCTTAGCTACAGCGGGCAGTATCGGGATCTGGATACGTCTTCTGCCTGCTTCCCATGACTGTACCGCCTGCTGGGAAACGTTAAGCGCTTCAGCCATCTGTACCTGAGTCAGCCCGGCGTCTTTACGCAGGGCGCTGATGCGGAGACCTAACTCCGTCATAAATACCTGTTCTTCACTGCTGATTGATGCGGCCATCGTCGGTTTTATCCGTATTACCTGTGACTTGATGACCATAATCTACCCCCTGTTTTACATCTCACTGTTGTAAATACTACCTACTGTAGTATATGCTTGTCGAGTTATTTTTACTGAAACCCTATTGACAGGTTTTTAAGGGAGCAGCGGTATGAAAGGCAGAATGACCCCGGAAGAACTGGAGCAGCTAAAGTGTGACGTGTCGCTGGTTATGGTGGCGCAAAGCCAGGGCCATAAGCTGCGTAAGCAGGGAAAGGCCTTCGTCACCCTCTGCCCGTTCCATCATGAGAAAACGCCTTCCTGTTCAATCAGCCCGGACAAAAACCTCTGGCACTGCTTCGGCTGCGAGGCGGGCGGTTCGGTCCTGGACTGGCTGCAACACACTGAACGGCTGACTTATCCGCAGACGCTGGTACGGCTACGGGAGCTGGCTGGCTCTGCCAGTTCCTCAGCCGCTGCCGTTCCTGCACCTTCTTCGCCGCCTGTGGCCCGTCAGACGCTTACCGACCTGGACGACGACGGCCAGGCGCTGCTGCATCAGGTCACCGGTTGGTATCACCAGAACCTGCTGAACAGCCCGGATGCGCTGGCCTGGCTGGAAAAACGCGGCCTGAACCATCCTGAGCTGGTCAGCCACTTTAAGCTGGGGTTCGCCGGGGCGCACGGCGTGGCGGGGGCGCTGCCGTCGCCGCACTCGAAGGAAGGCAAATCCCTCCGCGCAAGGCTTACGGCGCTGGGCGTGGTGCGTGAGTCAAGCCGGCAGGATCACTTCCGGGGCTGTCTGATCGTACCGGTTAGCGGCTGGTCAGAGGGTTATGATCCGGCTACCCGTGGCCGTGTGTTGCAGCTGTACGGTCGCCGCACGATGGCGGATCATCAGATAAAAAAGGGATCGGCAAAACATCTGTATCTGCCATCGCCGCTGGCCGGGGTGTGGAATGAGCAGGCGTTAACCAGCTGTGACGAAGCGATCCTGTGTGAAGCGCTGATCGACGCCATGACCTTCTGGTGCGCCGGTTACCACAACGTGATCGCTGCTTACGGGGTGAATGGCTTTACTGCCGATCACCTGGCGGCGTTGCAGTCTCACGGGGTGAAGCGGGTGATGATCGCCTTCGACAGGGACGAGGCCGGGGATCGGGGGGCGGAAGCTGTCGCGGCAGAGCTTGCCGGGGCGGGGATCGAGGCCTGGCGGGTGCGGTTCCCGGCAGGGCTGGATGCGAATGCGTATGCGCTAAAAAGTGGCAGTCCTGAATCCGCCTTCGCGCTGGCGCTGGAGCAGGCAGTCAGAATGGCGGCACCGGTGATATCCGACAGCGGCTCAGGTGTTGCGGCTGAAGCCGTGCCCGTCAGCGGTGAAAACCTCCCTTCCTCAGCCGCCCGGCCGGTCGTTCAGACGGCAAACGTTGCCCCTGCAACCGTTGCCATCGCCTGCGAAATCACGCCCTCCGGTGAACTGTTGCTGCGTTCCGGCCCGCGCGTGTGGCGGGTGCGCGGCTGGCAGAAGAACACCCTGGCAGAGGTGATGAAGGTCAACGTGCAGGTGCTGGACGAGTCAACAGGCGCGTTCCATGTGGACAGCTTCGACATGTACCACGCGAAGCAGCGCCAGGCGTATATCAGCTGTGCCGCAAACGAGCTTGGTTGCGATATCGCAGTGATAAAACGCGAGGCTGGCAGGGTGCTGCTGGCGCTGGAACAGCAGCAGGACGAACAGCGCCGGACGGCAGAGACGGAGCAGGCTTCCGGCGCTGTGACAGTCTCCGGTGACGAAGAAGCCGAAGCGCTGGCGCTGCTGAAATCACCTCTTCTTACAGAACGCATCGTCAGTGACCTCGCATCCTGTGGCGTGGTCGGCGAGTCGGCCAACCTGCTGACCGGCTATCTTGCGGCAACCTCGCGCAAGCTGGATAAGCCGTTAGCCGTGTTGATACAAAGCAGCTCGGCGGCGGGCAAGTCCTCGCTGATGGACGCGGTGCTGTCGCTGATACCGGAGGAAGAGCGCATCCAGTACAGCGCCATGACCGGGCAGAGCCTTTACTACCTCGGTGAGACGTCATTGCAGCATAAAATCCTGGCGATAGCGGAGGAAGAAGGCGTCAGGCAGGCGGCCTACGCGCTGAAGCTGTTGCAGTCGGACGGCGAGCTGAAAATCGCCTCGACGGGCAAGGACGAATCCAGCGGCGACCTGGTGACGCGGGAGTACAAGGTGCAGGGGCCGGTGATGCTGATGCTGACCACCACGGCCATCGACGTAGACGAGGAGCTGTTGAACCGCTGCCTGGTACTGACGGTGAACGAGAGCCGGGCGCAGACCGAAGCGATACACGCCGCGCAACGTAAAAGCCAGACGCTGGCCGGGCTGCTGGCGCAGTCGGAGAAGAGTTATCTGACGAAGCTGCACCAGAACGCCCAGCGGCTGTTACGCCCGCTGAAGGTGGTCAACCCGTATGCGGAACAGCTCACCTTCCTCAGTGATAAAACCCGGACGCGGCGCGACCATATGAAGTACCTGACGTTAATCCAGTCGGTGGCGCTGCTGCACCAGTACCAGCGGGAGGTGAAACGGGCTGAACATCGCGGGCAGGTGCTGGAGTATATCGAGGTGCAGCCGTCTGATATCGCCCTGGCGAACCGGCTGGCTCATGAGGTGTTAGGCAGAACGCTGGACGAGATGCCGCCGCAGACGCGAAAGCTGCTGGTACTGATACAGGCGATGGTGAAGGAGATGGCCACGGCGCAGAACTGCCAGCCGTGTGAAGTACGGTTCACGCGGCGGGATATCCGGGGCTGGACGAACTGGAGCGACAGCCAGTTAAAGAACCACTGTATGCGCCTCACTGAAATGGAGTACCTGCTGCTGCACGGCGGCAGTCGTGGCCATCTGCTGCGCTACGAGCTGCTGTGGAACGGCGGTAACGGTGATGAAAACTACCTGTGCGGGCTGCTGAATGTGACCGGAAACGGAGAAAACAGCGAGGGCAGTGAGCGTAAGTCTGGTCATATTAATAGCAAGTCTGATGTGGGGGCAGGCAGGTCTGCCCCAGGTCTGGTGCAAGTCAGGGCTGAGTCTGCCCCGCAAAATATGGTCTCAGAGCAGGCAGAACACGGGTTAAGCGCTACACAAGTCTGTCCGGAGCAAAACGCAGTAATAAGGGAAAAAAAGAAAACCCCGCTACCGCCTTCGCCCTCGTTATCTGAATCCTCTTCTTAGTCGCCAGCCCTGACACCGGAGCGTCAATATGGCCAACCGTAAAACCCGTTCAAACTGTCTTCTTACCGTTGATGAAATCTACCGCCAGCCGGTCGGCCCGGCCACCCACCCGAAAAGCCTGTACGTGCTGCTGCTGCGGTTCGTGAAGTGGCGGCGTGAGCGGAACTGGTCAGAGACCACGCTGAAGACGCAGACCCATCATAGCTACCGCTTTATCTGTTGGGCTGGCGAACGCGGTCTGTACCATGCCGGTGACGTCACGCGCCCGGTACTGGAAAGCTACCAGCGTTACCTGTACGGCTATCGCAAAAGTAACGGCGAACCGCTTACCAGCCGGACGCAGCGCACCACGCTCCAGCCGCTTCAGGTGTGGTTCAGCTGGATGACGAAGCAGGGGCTGATACTGGCGAATCCGGCGGCAGACCTTGAGCTGCCCCGGCTGGAAAAGCGCCTGCCGCGTACCATCCTGAGCGTGGAACAGGTGGAGGACATCGTGAGCCTGTGCGACCTGAGCACGCTTCAGGGCATCCGTGACCGGGCGCTGCTGGAGCTGCTGTGGTCAACGGGCATCCGGCGGGGTGAGGTGGCAAACCTTGAGATATACAGCGTGGACTTCAGCCGGAAGATACTGACCATCGTGCAGGGCAAGGGAAAGGTGGACCGGGTAATACCGGTGGGAGAGCGTGCGCTGTGGTGGCTTAACCGCTGGCTGCATCATGTACGCCCGGAGGTTCTTGCCGTCCCTGACTGCAAGGCGCTGTTCCTGGCGATGGACGGCATGGCGGGGCTGACGGCCAGTGGTATAACAATGGCCGTGGTGCCGTACCTGAGAGCGGCGGGCATCGACAAAGGGAGCTGCCACCTGTTCCGCCATGCGATGGCGACACAGATGCTGGAGAACGGCGCGGACCTCAGATGGATACAGGCGATGCTGGGTCACAGGAGCGTTGAATCAACCCAAATCTACACGCAGGTGAGTATCCGGGCACTTCAGGCAGTGCATGCCTCAACCCATCCGGCAGAGCAGCGGGAGAACCCGGAGCCGGACGCAGCAGCGGAGCCGCCGGACAGCCCGGTGAGTTAGCCGGTTCTCTGTAAGTGCGGCGGGTTCAGTGCACGGCAGAGCGCCGCGTCCGTGCGGCGATCTGCCTTCATCACGTTCGGTGTGCGCGGGGGTAAATGGCCGTGCAGCGGCACGGGCCACGCGCACAATGCCGGTCAGGCGTGGCCGCTTCCCGGCCATTAAACATAATGTGCAGGTATTATACGCAGTCGTCCCGCAGAGCCCCTCAGCCCGGCCCGCCCTCAACGAGCGGGCCGTCTTCGTATAATACACATTATGTCGTGCGCCCCCGCGTTGTACGGCGGGGTGGGGCCGCCCTCCCTGGCGGCGTCAGCAGCAGTGCAAATCCTCAGCAAACAGCAATAAGGCAGGTCGGCCCCAGGGCCTCCGCTGAAAGGCTTCATGCCCGCCCGGCTGCGTCTGGCTGCACGGGGTCGCACTGCGCTTCGCTCCGTTGCTCCTTCCCCGTTCGCCCGCTTCCGCTGCCCGCCCCGGTCCGGTGTGGTCATGCAAAACCGTGCGTTCCCTCCAGCGTCGGCGCTTCAGAGCGCTGTCCAGCGCTGCGGGCCTCGCCAGCCCGCGCCCGGCAGACGGTTCCCCGGGCCACAGCGAGCTGTGACCCGGCTCCCGCCGCGATGTAAAAGCGGTAATGACAGACGGTCTGAAGTTGTTAAAATACGCGGGTGCAGGCGTGATGCCACGGCGTGGCGGTAGCGTGTCCGGGGCTGAAAAAGCGCGTCGGGGCAAAAAGTTGTTGCCCCGGAAGTGCAGCAGGAAAAAATGCTTCTAACCTGCGGAATGCACAGGGAAAAATGCTGTTCGTCGTCAGGCTGTGCCCCGGATAAAGTTGTTGTTGAGAATAATGCGCTGAGTGTTAAGGAAAACCAAGAGCGCGCCAAAGAAATGACTCAGTGCCAGGGAAGTGAGGCTTGCACCGCCGTAGTTGAGAAATACAAGAAGATTAACGCCGAACAGCATGAAAGTGTTGTGAACTGTTCCGGTGCTCAAGACTGTGTTGATAAGGCTAATGAAGTCGGCAAGTTACAGGCAGATTACGCTATACGTACCAACGAGTTGATGGAAAAAGCGCGCGCTAATGGCGGTCTGAGTCCGGCAGATCAGGATGAATTATCCATTCTGCAAGTGACTTCGATCCAGCTTGAGGCAGACAGAAATGCGGCGATTCATAACGCATTGATGTCCGGAGATTCAGCGGAAGCGAGGCAGCTTGCGATAAACTCGCTGGCTCAGGTGGCAGGAACAAGTGCGGCAGGGATCGCTGCTGGAATCGGGAAAATTAAACCTGGTACACAACCAGGAAATCGAATTGAACAAACACTTTCCCCTGAGAAAAATTGGGAAAGCGCTCGAAATAAAGCATTGGATATTGTCGGTAATTTAGGTGCTGATTCTAAACCTGTGATTGGACGGTTGGAAGTAAGTGCTGGAAATGGGAAAGTTATTGGGCGGCAATCTAGTGACGGTAAAGTTGGTTGGCGTGTTGATTATGATCCAGACAAAGGCACACATATTAACTTATGGGATTATTCTCAAGGTAAGGGACCAGGAAAAGCGGTTAAGCAGGTCATACCATTTGGGGGTAACGAAAAAGCTTTTGAAACGATATTGAAGCAGCTAAACAGGTAGAGAACATGACTTTATTTGAAGAGTGTCAAGAAGCACTTAGTGCTGATTTTAGTATTGTCGAAGGGCAAGAAAAGAAAGAAGCTCTTGATATTTTTAATAAATACCCCTTTGTAACGGGAGCCATTTCTTGGCCGGAAATTGAATATTCCGATTATGAAGATATTGATGATTTATTGAATATAAGTTTCATGAAAAACTCTGATGTATTCGTTCTTGTTGATGATGCCAGTATTCCTATTTTCAGGGCAAATTTTAGTTTAATCGCTGAAAATATTTATGATGTAACAGCCTTATCACCGAAGTTATTTATTTTTAATAATGAAATCATACTGCAACCTTTATTCCCAACTGAAATGTTCCGTTTGGGAATAAGATCTAAATAAAGATAATCTGAAAAATTAATATCCCGGCCAACGAGCCGAGATCCTTTTACCTGCCGATCACTCCTCAGCCAGCCGGATGATCAACTCCCCCTGTTCACAAATCACCTCCACCTTCTTCCCCGTCTCAAACCCCAGATCCCCCATCCAGTGTCCCCGCAGCGTGATCGACGGTGACGGACGGTGCTTAATATGATCCTTAATGTAACCCACGGTATAGAGCCGGGCTTGGTTGAAACGTATTCTGACTTATGATGTTGCGCAGCCATAATCAACTCTTAGTTAGTTGGTTGTGGTCAGCGGGTTGTCGGTGTTCCACCACCTTCAGCCCGCGCTCGTGTTAACTCTCTTCTTTAGCCGCCTTCCTTGCAGAGTCCTAGCGGCGGGACTGGTACTCGGTAATCAGGCTCTCCAGTACTTCACGGACTATCGCCTGTTCGTTCACCGGCAACTGGCTGATGGCTTCAAACTGAAGCGCCAGCTCACCTTCAGGTCCACGTTCATGTCCATCAAACAACAAAAAATCGGTACTGACATGTAGCGTGGTGGCAATCTTCTTCAGTGCATCAAGAGAAGGCATCGCCTGGCCGCTCTCGTACTACTTCCAGCTGTTAACGTGCAGGCCAACGGCATCAGCCATCGCCTGCTGGGACAGGCCAGGCTCTTTACGTAGTAAGTTAAGTCGCGCAGGTACCCGCCCGGTGCTGGAGCGTTATCAGCGGCATCTGTACCAGTATCGCAAAACCAACGGTAAGCCGCTCTCCAGCCGGAGGCAGCGCACCACGCTCCAGCCGCTTCAGGTGTGGTTCTCCTGGATGGTAAAACAGGGGCTGATACTGGCAAATCCGGCGGCAGACCTTGAGCTGCCACGGCTGGAAAAACGCCTGCCGCGTACCATCCTGAGCGTGGGCGTGGAACAGGTGGAAGAGATAGTGAACCTGTGCGACCTGACCACGCTTCAGAGCATCCGTGACCGGGCGCTGCTTGAGCTGCTGTGGTCAACGGGTATCCGGCGGGGTGAGGTGGCCAGCCTTGAGATATACAGCGTGGACTTCAGCCGGAAGATACTGACCATCGTGCAGGGCAAAGGAAAGCAGGACAGAGTGATACCGGTGGGTGAGCGGGCGCTGTGGTGGCTTAACCGCTGGCTGCATCATGTGCGGCCAGAGCTGCTGGCGGCAGCGGACTGTAAGGCGCTGTTCCTGGCTATGGACGGTCTGGCAGGTCTGACGGCCAGCGGCATCACAATGGCGGTGGTGCCTTACTTAAGAGCGGCGGGTATCGACAAAGGGAGCTGCCACCTGTTCCGCCACGCAATGGCGACGCAGATGCTGGAGAACGGCGCGGACCTGCGCTGGATACAGGCGATGCTGGGCCACCGGAGCGTACAGAGTACGCAAATCTACACGCAGGTGAGTATCCGGGCGTTGCAGGCGGTGCATGCGCGTACGCATCCTGCGGAGCAGCGGGAGGCAGATAAACCGAAAGTTGATGGAGAAGAGTAACTCTGAAATACTAACAGTTATTAACTGATAGTAATCCGGGTGGAGAAACGACCATGCCAACCAGCGTAGCACTCAGTCCTTACTTCGAAGCGTTCATCCGCGAACAGATAGAAAGCGGGCGTTACAACAACACCAGTGAAGTGATCCGTGCGGGACTCAGAGCACTGGAAGAACGGGAGCAGCAGATGAAACTTGAAACACTGCAAAAAGCGGTCAGCGCAGGGATAAACAGCGGTGAAAGCAAAAGTGCTGAAGAGGTGTTCGGGCGTCTGTCACGCAAATACCAACGCATGGGCGAAGGTGAGCAGACGAAATGAAACTGGGTATATCACCACTGGCAGAGCAGGATATGGAAGCCATAGGTGACTATATCGCGCAGGATAACCCGGTACGGGCAGTGAGCTTCACGGAAGAGCTGTATCAGCAGTGCCTGCTGATAGGGGAATCACCGGGCATCTACAGAGAAAGACCCGAGCTGGGGCAGTGCGTCAGAAGCTGTGCCTACGGGCGCTATCTCATCGTGTTCAGGGTGCTTGATACTGAAGTGCGTATAGAGAGGCTGCTGCATGGCTCACGGGATATTATAACGCTGTTCACTGAACCGGACGGAGCATCAGAGCCACCGGATAGCCCGTAAAGTTAGCGGAGCCGTCTGTGAGCTGAGTTGTTCGCTGTGCGGCAACGCGCCGCGTCCGTGCGGGGCTCTGCCTTCATCACGTTCGGTGTGCGCGAGGGTAAATGGCCGTACAGCGGTACAGGCGGCGCACAATATGGCGGTTCAGGCGTGGCCGCTGCCCGGCCATTAAACATGATGTGTGGGTATTATACGCATCCGTCCCGCTCAGTCTCAGCGCCCGGCCCGCCGTTATCGTGCGTGCTGTATGCGTATAATACACATTATGTCGTGCGCCCCCGCGTTCAGCGTCGGGGTGGGGCCGCCCTCCACGGCGGCGCTGGCCTGTTCAACGTGTTCAGGCAACAGCAATAAGGCAGGTCCGCCTGACGGCCTCCGCCGAAGGGCTTTATGCCCGCCCGGCTGCGTCTGTCTGCGGCGGCCAGGCAAATGTATTCAATCAGTTAAACAGCGGGGGGCTTTTCAGTGCTACGGATGCGCTTATAGCCACAGATATCAGCGGACTAACTCAGGGTAAAGGATACTGGTTGACTGAAGTAGCAAGTGTTACTGGTGCTTATACAGGCGCTAAATTGCAGGGGAAAGATGCTACAGCTCCGATCCCCGATGCAGGCTTGAGAACCCTTGAAGGTGCTACCATAGGAAAAGGTGTGGAGCGACTACAAGCAACAATTCCTCAATTCACTATACCTAAAATAACAGGGGCAGTCGCTGAATCTGCCGGTTCTGAATATCCTGGAAGTTCCGCAAAGAATCCAGCCGAAAAAGTTCAGCAAAAATTGGAGAAAAAGAGTGATGCAAAATAAGAAAATTAAGCTCTTATTATTATTGGTCACTTCGTGGATAGTTGGTTTTTTCATTACTCTCGTAGGTGGTCGATTACTTATATCCTTGGCATCCTATTTTTTAGTGAGTGATTTTGATCGAAATCACTTAATCAGAGACACTGAAATATCAATCGGATGCGGGATTATTATTGGTGTGGGGCAATGCCTCATGTCGAAAGAGAAACCGGCCTCGCCTTTAAATCCCAGGTAACACAAGCAAACCCAGGCCACCAGGCCGGGATCTTTTTACCTGCCGATCACTCCTCAGCCAGCCGTATGATCAACTCGCCCTGCTCACAAATCACCTCAATCTTCCTGCCCGTCTCAAAACCCAGCGCCCCCATCCAGTGGCCCCGCAGCGTGATCGACGGTGACGGCTGGAGCTTAATGTGAACCCGGCCATAACCCACGGTATAACGGCGGGCTTTGGTTGAAACCTGTTCAGATTTATGATGTTGCGCAGCCATGATAACTATCTCGTAAAGTTGTTGTGGTTAGCGGCGGGATGAGGTGCGAACTCACTCCTGCCGCGTTCAGTCAACGTCTGTTACTGTTAAACCCGAATTATTACCCTAAACTTAAACCACTTCTCAGGCGCTGAGATAAGCACCTTCCTTCTGAAAATGATCTTAACGGGGGCTTCAACCGATGGATAATCGAATAGAAATCATCCAGGGGGATATCACTCGAATCCCCGTTGATGCGATTGTTAATGCGGCTAACAGTTCTCTCCTGGGAGGCGGGGGAGTGGATGGGGCAATCCATCGCGCGGGAGGGAAACAAATACTTGAAGCCTGTCAGGCTATACGGGCCAAACAGGGGGGCTGTAACGTGGGCGACGCCGTGATTACGGTCGCGGGGCACCTGCCTGCCAAATATGTCATTCACACCGTCGGGCCCCACTGGAGTCAGGGTGGAAATAACGAGGAGGCACTTTTAGCAAACTGTTATATCAATTGCCTCCGGCTGGCAGAGGATAATCATATAAAGACCCTCTCTTTTCCGAATATCAGCACCGGGATTTACAGATTCCCGAAACAGAAAGCCGCAGAAATCGCGTTGAAAACGATCGCCAGCGGCCTGATAAATCATCATAATATTGAAAAAATAATTATCGTCTGCTTTGAAAGGGAGAATTACGCTATTTATAAGGCATTAGAAAAAGATCATTATTGTTGATAACGGTATCTCTGCAGGTGGCCCGCCGCGAAAGCGGCGTAAAAGCGCCTGATATCGCTCCAGCTTATGCATCCTCCCTCCCGACGTGCAGTTTATCTGTATCTGTCCACCTGTCTCTTTACCCATACCCTTATCACTAAAAAGCATATAAAACCTCTTTTTATTATTTGTTGCTATGAGTATGCCTCCTTAACATGATGTGAAATATCAGTTAACAGAGGGAGGGACGCGCGTGAATTTTCAACAGCTTAAAATTATTAAGGAAGCGGCACGCTGCGAGTTTAATCTTACCGAAGTGGCAAACGCGCTGTTCACCTCCCAGTCCGGTGTCAGCCGCCATATCCGCGATCTGGAAGATGAACTGGGCGTTGAGATTTTTATCCGGCGCGGCAAGCGGCTGCTGGGCATGACCGAGCCGGGTAAGGCGCTGCTTACCATCGCCGAGCGTATCCTGGATGAGGCGGGCAAGGTGCGCCGACTGGCCGATGTCTTTACCAATGAGTCCAGCGGCGTGTTGACCATCGCCACCACCCATACCCAGGCGCGCTACAGCCTGCCCAGGGTAATTAAAGCTTTCCGTGCGCTCTATCCCAACGTCAGGCTCGAACTGAATCAGGGATCGCCACAGGAAATCGTCTCGATGCTGGTGGCAGGTGAGGCCGATGTGGGGATCGCCAGCGAACAGGTGGTTAATAATCCGTCGCTGGCGGCCTTCCCCTGGTTTAGCTGGCACCATGCGCTGCTGGTACCTAAGGGGCATGAGCTTGAGCAGCAGCAGCCGGTGTCCCTGGCCGCGCTGAGCCGCTATCCGCTGATCACTTATCGTCAGGGCATCACCGGGCGTTCCCGGGTTGACCGCGCTTTCCACGGGGCGGGCCTTAAGCCTGATATCGTATTAAGCGCCCAGGATTCAGACGTGGTGAAAACCTATGTGGAGCTGGGTCTGGGCGTCGGCGTGCTGGCCGATCAGGCCTGTCAGCTGGATGAGCATTCGTCCCTGACGCGGCTGGAAGCGAAGCATCTGTTCGAGTCGAATACCGTCTGGCTGGGGCTGAAGCGCGGGCAGCTCCAGCGTAACTATGTCTGGCAGTTCCTGGAACTCTGTAATGCCAACCTTTCCCTGGAGGAGATCAAGCGTCAGGCGCTTTCCGCCAGCGAGGAGGAGCCGGTTATAGATTTCCAGATCTGACCCCCACGGCATAAAATTTTGTTTGGGGCTGAAAATGGGCGTTTAGCCCGTGGACCGCCCTGTACATAGCGCAGCATTCGTTCCCGGCCCTCCGCTAGAGTGGAAATAACACTTATAAGGGGACGACATGCTTACTCAACGTTTAAACGATCCATTGCTGCTGCGCCAGCAGGCCTTCTTTGCGGGCGGCTGGCGCGACGCCGATAACGGTGAAACGCTGCCCGTTATTAACCCCTCCACCGGCGAGCGAATAGCCACCATCCCGGCTCTGGGTGCGGAGGAGACCGCCCGCGCCATCGCCTTTGCTGAGGCCGCCCGGCACGAGTGGGCGAAAACGCCCAATGCCCAGCGCGCGCAGCGGCTGGAAGCCTGGCACCAGCTGATCCTCGACCATGCCGATGACCTGGCGGTGATTATGACCGCTGAACAGGGTAAACCGCTGGCCGAAGCGAAAGGAGAGGTGCTGTACGGCGCCAGCTTTGTGAAGTGGTTTGCCGAGGAGGCCCGACGTATCTACGGCGAAACCCTCCCCGCGCCGGGAAACGATCGCCGCATCCTGGTCATCAAGCAGCCGGTCGGCGTGGCGGCGGCCATCACCCCCTGGAACTTCCCGATTGCGATGATTACCCGGAAAGTCGCCCCGGCGCTGGCGGCTGGCTGCCCCATTCTGGTTAAACCCTCTGAACTGACGCCTCTCTCAGCGCTGGCGCTGATGGAGCTGGCCACCCGCGCGGGCATCCCGCCCGGCGTTCTGCAAATCCTTACCGGCCTGCCGCAGGGCATTGGTGGCGAACTCACCGCCAGCCGCACCGTGCGTAAAATCTCCTTTACCGGATCCACCCACGTGGGCCAGCTGCTGATGCAGCAAAGCGCAGACAGCATTAAGCGTCTCAGCCTTGAGCTGGGCGGTAATGCGCCGCTGATCGTCTTCGATGATGCTGATCTGGAGATTGCCGTCGCCGGAGTGATAGTCAGCAAATTTCGCAACGCCGGACAAACCTGCGTCTGCGCCAACCGGATACTGGTTCAGCGCGGCATCTATCCCCGCTTTGTCCGGCGACTGCTGGAAGAGGTCAGCCGCCTTACCGTCGGTGATGGCTTTAAGGAAGGTACTACACTTGGGCCACTGATCAATGCGGCGGCGGTGAGCAAGGTTAATGCCCATATTGAAAATGCTCTCGGCCTGGGTGCCACGCTCCTGACGGGCGGCCTCAGTCAGGGGCCTGGCACCTTTGTTGCCCCTACGGTGCTCGGTAACGTTACACCCGACATGCGCATCGCCAGTGAAGAAACGTTTGGTCCGGTCGCCCCGCTGTTTATTTTTGACACGGAAGATCAGGCGATCGCCATGGCCAATGATACGCCTTATGGCCTGGGGGCCTACTTCTTCACTGAAGATCTGCGCCGCGCGTGGCGCGTGGGTGAGGCGCTGGAATTTGGCATGGTGGGCTATAACACTGGCGCCATCTCCCTGGAAGTGGCGCCCTTTGGCGGCATAAAAATGTCCGGCGTGGGGCGCGAAGGCGCACATCATGGTCTGGACGAATATCTTGAAATTAAGGCCTTTCATTTCGGGAGTTTGAGTTAACGTTAGCCGTGAAAAACTATTACGTGCCCGCACTGGTTAACCTGCTGCGGGCTTTTTTTTTATTATATTGCGGCCATGCATTTCTGATTTTTTCTCATGTCTGGTGCAGCCAAAGGCGCATTTGCTCTGCAATGGTGCGTTTATAAAACAATAAAAATCATCTGCTTACGGAAGCGGCTAATCAGTGAGATTTAGCCGCTAATTACGGCATAAAATTTTTTTCAGCCAGGGTTTACGCATTTATATTTTTTTACGGACTGGCATGCTTACTGCATTAGTTAATTCAGGCCAGAACCGCCGGACGGTTATTTAGTTAGCAGGCTAAATACAGGCGGGATCGCATGGGCAACAGGTCCGGTAAATATAGAGGTTTATTAATGCTAAGTTTCGATCCTGAAAAGATTGCACTGCCAGAAGGCCACTATATTAACGGCCAGCACCGACGGGGAGAGGGGGAAGGATTCGCCGTAAAGCGCCCCTCCGACGGGCTGCTGGCCGGCGAACTGGCCGACGCCGACGCCGCGCAGGTAGATGAAGCAGTCGTCATCGCCGATCGGGCCGTCAGGCAGAGTGGGTGGGCCAGCGCGCCTCCCCGCCAGCGAGGTGCGGTACTGCGGCGCTGGGCCGATCTGATAGTAAATGACCTGCCGCTCGCGCAGCTTGAGGCACTGGGCTCCACCCGTCCGATCCATGATGTCGTTAATCACGAAATTCCGTTCACCGCCGAGGCGATTCGGTTCTATGCCGAGTGCGCAGATAAATACAGCGGCGACCTGCTGCCGACCCGGCACGCCAGCCTTGGGATGCTGATCCCGGAACCCTACGGCGTGATTGCCGCGATTACCCCGTGGAATTTCCCGCTGTCGATGGCTTCCTGGAAGTGTGGCCCGGCGCTGGCGGCAGGCAATGCGGTGGTGCTCAAGCCGTCCGAGCTGACGCCTTATTCCAGCGTACGGCTCGCCGAGCTGGCGGTGCAGGCCGGGCTGCCAGCCGGGGTGCTGAACATCGTACAGGGCAGCGGTGCGGTAACCGGCAGCGCGCTGGTGGCGCATCCGCTGGTGCGAAAAATTTCATTTACCGGCTCAACGCAGACCGGCGCACGCATTATGAGCGAGGCCGCCTGGCATGGGATGAAGCCGGTTACGCTGGAGCTGGGTGGCAAAAGCCCGCAGCTGGTCTTTGACGACGCGGATGATGTGCAGGAGGTTGCGCTGAGGATCCTGCGCGGTTTTACCGCCAACGGCGGTCAGGCATGCGTGGCCGGTACCCGCCTGATCGTCCAGCGTGGCATTGCCGCGGCGCTGATCGAACGGCTGACTGCGCTCTGTCAGGGCTTTACGCCGGGCGTCACCTGGAACGAGAACAGCCGCTATGCCCCCATGATTGATGGCCGTCAGGCCGCGAAAGTGGAGCAGATCGTCACGGAGGCCCGGCGGCTAGGCGGTGAAATTCTGGTGGGCGGCCAGCGATTTGCTGACACGGGTGGGGGCTGTTTCTGGCAGCCGACGCTGATAGCCAACGTCTCGCCCGACAGTCCCGCGGTGCAGGAGGAGATCTTTGGCCCGGTCCTGACCGTGCAGATATTCGATGAGGAAGAGGAGGGGCTGACGCTGGCAGGCCATGCCACCTACGGCCTGTGTGCGGGGGTACACACCAAAAATCTTGACCGCGCGATGCGGGCGATGCGTGGGATTGCCGCGGGTACGGTATGGATTAACCGCTACGGCCGCTCCGGCGACTTCATTATTCCCACCGGCGGCTTTCAGGGATCGGGCATCGGCAAAGATCTGGGCCGACAGGCATTTGAAGCCTGCCAGCGTTACAAAAGCGTGCTGATCGATTTTTAAGCGCCTGCTAAGGGTCGTCGGCGCGTGCTGAACGACTTCTGAGCGCCTGACAACAGTCGTCAGCGCGTGCTGAACGACTTCTGAGCCCCTGACAAAAGTCTTCGGCGCGTGATGGGCGAGCTTTGCGCGTTCGTCAGCGAAGTCAGCATGTCATTTATCAACCGTTACCGCTTCGTCAGCCGGTCGCATTGTGCCGGGCAACGTTCAACATTCAGTCACTGAAACCCAGGAGGATGCACCATGGCCCTGTTCAAACCGAAATTTATCACCTTTGACTGTTACGGCACGCTGATCAACTTTGATATGGCAGGTGCGGCGGCGGCCCGCTTCGCCAGCCGCGTCAGCCCGGAGAAGATGACCGCCTTCACCACCGATTTTGCTTACTATCGCCGGGACGAAGTGCTGGGCGCATTTAAGCTGTATCCCCAGGTGGTAGGCGATGCGCTCTACCGCACCTGTAACAAGTGGGGCGTGGAGTGCACGGAGCAGGACTGCGCGGCGATAATGACCGCCTGCGCCAGCTGGGGGCCACATGCGGATGTCCCCGCTGGCCTGGCGAAAGTCGCTACTGAATTTCCGCTGGTGCTGCTGACGAACTCGACCGACGAGCTGATTAAGCATCACGTTCCCCGGCTGGGCGCCCCGATCCATATGACGATTACCGCCGAAGAGGTGGGCGCCTACAAGCCGCAGATGAAGGGCTTTGAGTACATGCTCAGCAAGCTCAACTGTGCGCCTGACGAAATCCTTCACGTCTCCAGCAGCCTGCGCTATGACCTGATGACCGCCTTTGACCTGGGGATCACCCATACGGTGTTCGTTAACCGCGGGCACGATCCGGCCAATCCCGCCTATGGCTATACCGAAATCCAGGACATTGGCGGCCTTCCGGCCGTGGTGGGTCTGTAACCCTTTACCAGGAGCAGGGCATGAAACTGGAATCTTTCTGGCAGGTCACGGCCCCGGTATTTACCGGCGCGTCGCAGGGCGAACTGCCCGCCACGGCAGATGTGGTGGTGATTGGGGGCGGTTTTACCGGTATCTCCGCGGCGCTCAGTCTGGCGCGCAGCGGACTTAAGGTGGTGGTGCTGGAAGCCGGGGCGGTGATGAGCCAGGCCTCCTCCCGTAACGGCGGCCACTGCAACACCGGCGTATCGCAGAACTTCGCTTCGCTGGTGGCCAGCCGGGGCGTTGAGCAGGCCAGCCGCTACTATCGCGCCTTCGCCAGCGCGGTTGACTACGTGCAGAGCCTGGTGGAAGAGGAGCAGATCGACTGTGATTTTCTGCGCTGCGGAAAAATTAAACTTGCCAGCAAGCCCGCGCACTTTTCCGGGCTGAAGGCCACCTACGAGGCGTTGAAAAGCACCGTCGATCCCGAGGTCGAACTGCTGGGGGCCGACGAGGTGCGGCGTGAGGTCAACTCGGCTGCCTTTCACGGCGGGCTGATTCAGCGGCGCGGCGGGCAGATGCATATGGGGAAATTTGGCGTGGGCCTGGCGCAGGCGGCGGTCAGCAGCGGCGCTGAGATTTTCGAGCATACGCCGGTTACCCGACTGACGCGTCTCCAGGGATACCGACATCGGGTCGGCACACCCGGCGGTGAGATCCTCGCCGATAAAGTGCTGATGGCCACCGGCTGCTCGAACGTCGGCCCCTTTGAGTGGTTCCAGCGCCGCATTGTCCCGGTGGGCAGCTTTATCGTGGTCACCGAGCCGCTGCCGCCTGAACAGCTTTACGCGCTGATGCCCACTAACCGCACCTGCGTTACCTCCCTGAATATCGGCAACTATTTCCGCACCACCGCCGATCGGCGCCTGGTGTTCGGCGGCCGCGCCCGCTTCGCCATCAGTAATCCCACCTCCGATGCGCGCAGCGGCCGGGTGTTACAGGCTGGCCTAAGCAACATTTTTCCTGCGCTCGCGTCGGCAAAAATCGACTACTGCTGGGGTGGCCTGGTGGATATGACGGCAGACAGGCTACCGCATGCGGGCGAACAGGAGGGGGTGTTTTATTCGCTGGGCTACAGCGGTCACGGCACCCAGATGTCGGTATGGATGGGCCGCGTGATGGCCGACATCATGGCCGAAAAAGCGTCCGCTAACCCCTGGCAGCGCGACAGCTGGCCCGCCGTACCCGGCTACTTTGGAAAACCCTGGTTCCTGCCGGTGGCGGGGCTGTATTACAAAGCTCGGGATCTAATCTCCTGAGCCTCTAACGTTCGACTTTGAGGGTGTGCAGATGAGTAAATTTCGCAAAGAATTTGGTCGTGTTAACCCGTCCTTAAGCCAGGCGATTAATGAGGTCTCCCTGTCGCGCCGCAGCATCATGAAGCTGCTGTCGGCGGGGGCGGTAATGAGTACCGGGCTGGTGGCGTTCCCGGCGATAAGCGCCGCGGCTGAGACGCCGGTAAAGGGCGGCAGGCTGCGCGCGGCGGTGGCGAATGCCTCAGCGACCGACACCCTGGACCCGGCAAAGGGCAACAACAGCGGTGACTACACCCGCCAGTTTATGTTCTACAGCGGCCTGACCGAGCTGGATAAAAAGCTGGTCGCCCAGCCCGCGCTGGCCGAATCCATTGAAAGCAGCGACGGTATCAGCTGGCAGATCAAACTGCGGCCGGGCGTCACCTTCCACGATGGCAAAACGCTGACCGCGCAGGATGTGGTCTTTTCGCTCAGCCGCCATAAAGATCCCGCCGTTGCTTCCACAGCGATTAACCAGGCGAAGCAGTTCAGCAGCATCACCGCCGTCAGCCCCACCGAAGTGAAGCTGGTTTTGACCCAGCCTAATTTCGATATACCTACCGTGCTGGCGACCAGCCCGTTTTTAATTCTTCAGGACGGCACGAAGGATTTCAATAAGGCCGTCGGCACCGGCCCTTACCAGTGCAAATCCTTTACGCCCGGCGTCAGTACGGTCGGGGTGAAGAACCCCCACTACTGGAAGCCTGGCCTGCCGCATCTGGACGAGGTGGAGCTGATGGGCGTCACCGATCAGGCCGCCCGCGTTAACGCCCTGATGTCCGGCGATCTGCATATCGTTGCCACGCTTACCGCTAATGATGTTAAGCGTCTGCGCCAGTCCGGCCAGTTTGGCGTGCTGGAGAGCAAGTCCGGCATGTACACCAACCTGATTGTTCGTACCGATATGAAGCCCGGCAGCAGTGAGGATTTCGTGCTGGGCATGAAGTATCTCCAGCCGCGCGAGATTATGGTGAAAACCGTGATGCAGGGCTTTGGCGAGGTGGCGAACGATACGCCGGTGCCGCCGTGGCATCCGCTGTTTAATAAGGCGATCCCCCAGCGGTCGATGGACGTTGAAAAGGCGCGCTTTCACTTTAAAAAAGCCGGGATGGCGGGCGCCAGCGCCGAAATTATCACCACCCAGAATATCGAGGGATCGGTGGAGGGCGGACAGCTTATTCAGCAGCTCGGCCGTTCGGCCGGGGTGAATTTCCAGGTACGACGCGTTCCCTACGACGGCTACTGGTCAACGCACTGGACTAAAGATCCGCTCGGCTACGGCTCCATCAACCCGCGCCCGACGCTCGATCTGCTCTTCTCACAGTTTTACCTCTCCGACGCCCCCAACAATGAGTCCGGCTGGAAAAACCCGCAGTTCGACCAGCTGGTGGTAGCGGCGCGCGGCGAACGCGACCAGGCAAAGCGCAAACAGATGTACGGCGATATGCAGGCGCTGATTTACGACCACTGCGGCACGATTATTCCCACCTTTATCAGCTCACTGGATGGGCACAGCAGCCGGGTGAAAGGGGTGGAGGCCTGGCCGTCGGGCATGATGATGGGCTATCGCTTCCACGAATTCGCCTGGCTTTCCTGATAACCGCTAATCCATAAAGGAGAACGGCGATGAACCGCTATATGCTCCTCCTGATTGCCCGCCGCTGTGGGGCGGGTGTGCTGACCCTGCTGATTGTTTCGGCGGTGGTGTTTTTTATCACCAGCCTGCTGCCGGGTGACGCGGCGCAGATGATACTGGGCCAGAGTGCCACCCCGGAAACGGTCGCAGCCCTGCGGCAGCAGCTCGGGCTGGATCAGCCCCTGCTGATGCGCTATCTGCACTGGCTGACCGGTATGCTGCACGGCGATTTCGGCACCTCGTTTGCCAGTCATCTGCCGGTCTCGCAGCTGGTGGCCCAGCGCCTGCCCGCCACCTTTGAGCTGGCCGGGCTGACTACGCTGGTGTCGGTGCCGCTGGCGCTGCTGATTGGGCTGACGGCGGCAATGAAGCGCGGCTCGCGCTTCGATCGCGGCCTGATGATGGCGACCCTGGCGGTGGTGGCGGTGCCGGAGTTTCTGGTGGCGACCGTGGCGGTGATTATCTTTGCCGTCAGGCTGCACTGGGTACCCGCGATGTCGCCCGGCACGCCCCCGGCTGACCTTCTCAGCTACCTGCGGAATTATGCCCTACCGGTGCTGACGCTCTGCTGCGTGCTGGTGGCACAGATGGCGCGTATGACCCGCTCGGCGCTGATTAACCAGATGGACAGCCCTTATCTGGAGATGACGCTGCTAAAAGGCGTGTCGCCGCTGCGCGCGATACTGCGCCATGCGCTGCCGAATGCGGTCGGGCCGATTGCTAATGCCATCTCTCTCAGTCTCTCTTACCTGTTTGGCGGGGTCATTATTATCGAAAGCATCTTTAGCTATCCCGGCGTAGCCAGCCAGCTGGTGGATGCGGTGAGCAACCGCGATCTGCCGGTGGTGCAGCTCTGCGTCATGCTGTTCGCCGTCTGTTATCTGCTGCTGCTGCTACTGGCGGATATCCTCACCATTGCTTTTAATCCCAAAGGGAGGGGTTGATGATGTCGGTTCTCACACTTCCCTGGCGTTTCTTTCTGTCGCTCAGCGGCAGCGGGCGGGCGGGTCTGGTGGTGACTCTGATCTGGATATTTCTCGCCCTGTTTGGATCCGCACTGGCCCCGCATAATCTGGAGGACATTGGCGCAGGCCCGATGCTCGGCGGATTCAGCAGGGATTTCTGGTTCGGCACTGATTATCTCGGGCGCGACATGCTGAGCCGCATCCTCTTTGGCGCGCGCTACTCGATTGGCCTGGCGCTCAGCGCCGCGCTGCTGGCCAGCCTGATCGGTACGCTGCTGGCGCTGCTGGCCGCCGTGGCGGGACGCTGGTTAGAGGAGATCCTCGGCAGGATCAACGACGCCATGCTGGTGCTGCCCGGCAAAATCCTCGCACTGATGATCGTGGCGGTCTTCGGCTCCTCGCTGCCGATGCTGATCGTTACCGCCGTCTTTACCTACTGGCCCGGTGCCTATCGTATCGCCTGGGCGATGGCGGCCAACCTGCGCTCAATGGATTACGTTGAGGCATCGCGGCTGCGCGGTGAGAGCCGCATTTATATTGCGCTTCACGATATCCTGCCCAACATGGTGCACCCGATGCTGACCGACTTCGGCCTGCGCTTTGTCTATATCGTTCTGCTGCTCAGCGGCCTGAGCTTCCTTGGCCTGGGGGTGCAGCCGCCCTATGCGGACTGGGGGACGCTGGTACGTGAGAATTTACAGGGGCTGTTTGACGGGTCTCCGGCGGTACTGATGCCCGCGCTGGCTATTGCCAGCCTGACCATCGGTGCCAATCTGTTTATCGACAGCCTTCAGGCAATGCGTCCGCTGAGCCAGGCGAAGGGGGTAGCATGACGGTAACGGCACACACGGCACGACCTGTCGTCGCGGTAAACCATCTCCGCGTCACTGCCCGGTCGGATGAGGGGCAGGAGATTTCGCTGGTTTCCGATATCCGCTTTTCCGTGCAGAAGGGCGAGGTGCTGGCGCTGATCGGCGAGTCAGGATCGGGCAAAACCACCATCGCGCTGGCGCTGATGGGCTATGCCCGCCATGGTTGCCGCATCGCGGAGGGCGATATCCACGTGGCGGGAACCGACGTCACCGCGCTGACGGCAAAACAGCTCTGTCAGTTTCGCGGTAATAAAGTGGCCTATATCGCCCAAAGTGCGGCGGCGTCGTTTAATCCGGCGATGAAAATTATGGATCAGGTGGTGGAGCCGGTAGTGATCCACGGGGTGATGAGCCGTGCCAAAGCCGAGGAGAAAGCCATCGCGCTGTTCCGCGAACTGGCGCTGCCTCATCCTGACACCATCGGCAGCCGCTATCCGCACCAGGTCTCCGGCGGGCAGCTACAGCGGCTGATGACCGCGATGGCGCTGATCGGCGACCCCGAGGTGGTTATCCTTGACGAACCCACTACCGCGCTGGACGTGACCACGCAGGTTGAAGTGCTTAAGGCATTCCGGCGCGTGGTGCGCCAGCGCGGCATGACCGCCATTTATGTTAGTCACGATCTGGCGGTAGTGGCTCAGATGGCCGATCGCATCCTGGTGCTGCTGAAAGGCAGGGTTGCTGAATATGCCACCACTGAAGACCTGCTCCGCGCGCCCGGGGCACAATATAGCCAGCAGCTGCTGGAAGCGGCGAGACAGAAGCCCCGCCCCAGCCCGTGGCGACCGGAAGAGTCAGGCATCCAGCCGCTGCTGGAGGTGCGCGACCTGTCGGCGGGCTATGGCCCGCTCAATGCGCAGGGTGAGCCGAAAATCCCGATCCTGCACGACATTAATTTTCGTCTCTATCGCGGGCAGGCGATCGGCATTATTGGCGAATCCGGCTCGGGCAAAACCACGCTGGCGCACGCCATTGCCGGGATGAATCCCCCTTCAAAGGGGCATCTGCTGTTTAATGGCCACTATATTGCCAGCGCGCTGCGGCAGCGCCCGGAGAATGAGCTGCGGCGCATTCAGTACGTGTTCCAGATGGCCGATACCGCGTTGAACCCGGCGCACAGCGTTGAAAAAATTCTCAGCCGACCGCTGAAGCTGTTCCACGGGCTGCGCGGTGCCGCGCTCCAGCAGCGCCTTTTTAGCCTGCTTGAACTGGTCCGGCTGCCGCGCAGCGTATTGTGGCGTCGCCCCTGGGCGCTCTCCGGCGGCCAGAAACAGCGGGTGAATCTGGCCCGCGCGCTGGCGGCTGAACCCGACCTGATCCTCTGCGATGAGGTGACCTCGGCGCTGGACACGGTCGTGGCCGCGGCGATCCTCGATCTGATCACCGAGCTGCGCCGCGAGCTGGGGCTGTCGGTGCTGTTTATCAGCCACGATCTGCATGCGGTGCGGTCGGTCTGTGACGAAATCATCGTGGTGAAAAGTGGCCGGATGGTGACGCAGGTGGCGCGGGCCGACTACGATAAGCCTTCCACCGATCTCTATTACGAGCGACTGAAGCGGGCGGTGCCGGAGCTGCGACAGGGCTGGCTGGACGAGCACGATGCCAGCGATATTGCGCTTTAACGGCGGACGGGACGAGCATGATGCCAGCGATATTGCGCTTTAACGGCGGGCAAAATGCCGCAGCTGATGATGAGTTAACACTATGATGCGAAGACGAGGTTAAAAGAAGATGCCCGCACCGATTCGATACGTACAGGACAGCCGATTCTTCCCCGAGTCGGCGGATGTGGTGGTAATTGGCGCCGGTATTGCCGGCACGGCCGCCGCTTACGAGCTGGCAAAGCAGGGCGTCAGCGTAGTGCTGATAGAGAAGGGCCTGGTCGGCGGCGAGCAGTCCAGCCGCAACTGGGGCTGGTGCCGCCAGCAGAACCGCGACGAGCGCGAGCTGCCGCTGATTATCTACGCGCTCCAGCGCTGGCAGGAACTGGGCGAGGAGACCGGCGAGGAGCTGGGCTTTCGCCGCAGCGGACTGGTCTATGCCACCAGCAGCCAGGAGGACATTAACGCCTGGGATCGCTGGGGCCAGATGGCGAAAGCCTACGGCGTGCGCAGCGACATCCTTACCGCCGCGCAGGCGAAGGCGATGACTCCTGGCAGCACCAGCCGCTGGCTGGGCGGCGTCTCGTCCCCCACGGATGGACATGCAGAGCCGTCGCTGGCCTCGGCCGGTCTGGCGATTGCGGCGCAGCGGCTGGGCGCAGGTGTTTTTCAGCAGTGCGCGGTGCGCGGGCTGGATATCTCCGCCGGTAAGGTCAGCGGCGTGATCACCGAACGCGGCCTGATAAAAACGCCTAGGGTAATCTGCGCGGGCGGAGCCTGGACCTCGATGTTCTGCCGACGGCATGGCATTGACCTGCCGCTCGGCAACGTCATCGGCACGGCGTTTCGCACCACGCCGGTTGAGCAGGCGATCCGCGTGCCGCTTTATACACCCACCTTTGCCTGCCGCCCCCAGCTGGATGGCAGCTACACCGTCTCGGTCTCCGGTCGCGGTCGCCTGTCACCGGGTGCGCAGGGGCTGCGCTATGCGCGTCAGTTCTGGCCGACCTTTAAATCCCGCCGTAAAAACCTCAGCCTGGAACTGGGGCTGGGGCCTTTTATTAGCGGCCCGGAGTCGCTGGCGCGCTGGCAGTTTGACCGGGTCTCGCCGTTTGAAAAAGTGCGCATTCTCGACCCGGCCGCCGACAGGGCGATGGTGGCGGAAGGCATCGCCGCGATGCGCAAAGAGTACCCGGCGCTGGGCGAGATCCGCGTCGAACAGGCCTGGGGCGGGATGATCGACAATACCCCCGATGCGGTGCCGGTGATTTCAACGGTACCGACGCTATCCGGGCTGATTATCTCTGCGGGTTTCAGCGCGCACGGTTTTGGTATTGGCCCCGGTGCGGGTCGCCTGGCCGCCGATTTGGCGACCGATGCCACCCCGGTGGTGGACCCCACGCCGTTTCGCTATTCACGGCTGATTGACGGATCCGGCCTTAACGCGCCGGGCATGATGTAGGGAGCAGGATGACGATGCAGATTAACGCATTGAATGAGAGCCATCTGGACGCCGCCTTTGGCCTGACCCAGCGGCTGAGCTGGCCGCACCGTCGCGAAGACTGGCGGCAGGCGCTTCAGCTGGGAGAGGGCGTGGTCGCGGAACAGGATGGAGTGCTGCTTGGCACCACGCTTTACTGGCGATGGGGCAGCGACGCCGCCACGGTTGGGCTGGTCATTGTCGCCGATGAGGCGCAGGGCAAAGGCATTGGTAAGGCGCTGATGCAGGCGGCGCTGGCAAAGCTGGAAGGGTATCAGGTCCGGCTGCACGCCACCGGGGCGGGCAGGGTGTTGTACCAGAAGCTTGGCTTCGCGGGCGTCGGTGCCGTCGCGCAGCATCAGTGCCGCGCGCTGGAACGGGTGACCCCGCTGTTGCCGGGCGGGGGGCAGCGACGTCGGCCCGCCTGCCCCGATGACGCCCCGGCGCTAATCCGGCTGGACACGCGCGCCCACGGGCAGCAGCGTGACAGGCTGATTCGGCTGCTGCTGGACGATGCCGCCCTGCGCACAGAGGTGCTGGAAGAGCAGGGTACTGCGACCGGCTTTGCCTGCCTGCGCCGCTTCGGACACGGCTATGCCGTGGGTCCCATTATCTGTCAGGATCTCACCCGCGCGAAGCTGCTGATAAGCGCGCTGCTGGCTGAGTTACGCGGTGAATTTGTGCGGATTGACACCGATGCGGCCAGCGGGCTGGGAGAGTGGCTCACCACGCTGGGCCTGATCGAAGTCGATCGGCCTGTCACCATGATCCGCGGCGTACCCTGGCAGCCGCAGGAGATGCAGGCATTCGGACTGATGTCCCAGGCGATGGCCTGATGAATATCGTCTATAAATCTGAGCCCGAACGGGGACGCCAGTGGGCGGAACTGGTGGCGCGGCTGGCACCGGAGGCGACCTTCCGGCTCTGGCCTGACATCGGGGATGCGCAGGCGGTGGACTATTTAATCGCCTGGCAGCCGCCGGACAACCTGATGCAGCAGTTTCCTCATCTGAAAGCGCTGTTCTCGGTGGGGGCCGGTGCCGACCAGTTCGACTACGCCGGGCTGCCGCCTGAACTGCCGGTGGTGCGGATGATTGAACCGGGCCTGACGCAGGGTATGGTGGAGTACGTCACCTTCGCCGTGCTGGGCCTGCATCGCGGGATGCCCCGCTATCTGGCGCAGCAGCGGGAGCAGCGGTGGCAGGCGCATCCGGTTACCGGGGCGGCGGCCTGTCGGGTGGGCGTGATGGGCGCCGGGACGCTCGGCCTGGCGGTGCTCGGACCGCTGGTGGGGCTGGGCTATGACTGTGCGGTGTGGAGCCGGACGGAAAAAAAGGTCGACGGCGTGCGCAGCTATGCGGGCGATGCGCAGCTGGGCGATTTTCTCGCCCGCAGCGATATCCTGGTCTGCCTGCTGCCGCTCACGACCCGTACCGAGGGCATTCTTAACGCTAAGCTGTTCAGCCAGCTGCCGCCGGGTGCCGCGCTGGTGCAGGCGGGGCGCGGCAGGCAGCTTAACCACGCCGATCTGCTGGCCGCACTGGCGCGCCAGCAGCTGAGCGCAGCGGTGCTTGATGTCACCGCTCCGGAGCCGCTGCCGCCGGAGCATCCATTCTGGCAGCATCCCGCCATCTGGCTGACGCCGCATATCGCCAGCCAGACGCGGGCAGAAAGCGCGGTGCGGGCGCTGCTGGACAATATTCGCCGCCACCAGCGCGGTGAGCCGATGGTCGGGCGGGTCGATCGGGCGCGGGGGTACTGAAATGCAGAGCGAGGAGCGACGGGTGGAGAGTGACATGCATAAGAGCGATGCGGCTGGAATAAATAACGCAGGGCTGAACGGTACGGTTGAGGCAGGCAGCAGGGGGCTGAACGGGGCAGCTGACGCTGAGATCGCAGCGCTGGTCGCCCTGCGCCGCGATCTGCATGCGCACCCGGAGCTGGGGTTTGCCGAGCACCGTACCGCCGGGATAGTGGCCGCATTTCTGAGCGCGCGCGGGATTGACGTTTATCGCGGCATCGGCAAAACCGGGGTGGTCGGCGTGCTGCGGCGCGGCAGGGGTAGCGGGGTTATCGGCCTGCGCGCCGATATGGATGCCCTGCCGATGGAGGATGCGGGCGGGCAGCCGTGGAAAAGCCAGCATCCGGGCCGCTGCCACGCCTGCGGCCACGATGGTCATACGGTGATGCTGCTGGGCGCGGCCGATCGGCTGGCCCGCGAGGCGGATTTCGACGGCACGGTGATTTTTATCTTTCAGCCCGCCGAAGAGGGGCTGGCGGGGGCGAAGGCGATGATCGATGACGGGCTGTTCAGCCGATTCCCCTGCGATGCTGTGTATGCGGTACATAACTGGCCCGAACTGCCGCTGGGGGCGGCGCAAACCCGCCCCGGCGCGATAATGGCCGCCGCTGACCGCTTTGATATCCGCGTTACCGGCGGCGGCGGCCATGCCGCCCAGCCCCATCTCAGCCCGGATACCCTGCTGGCGACCAGCGAACTGGTGGTGCAGTTGAACACCCTCATCGCCCGCGCGGTGGATCCCTGCGAACCGGCGCTGCTGACGGTCACCCGCATTCAGGGCGGCTTCTCGCACAATATGATCCCCGCCGAGGCCGCCATCACCGGCACGGTGCGCACCTTTAATCGCGGCGTGCAGGACATTATCGAACGCCGCCTGCGCGAGATGGCGACCCACGTTACCGCTGCGCAGGGGCTAAACGCGGAGGTATCCTATCAGCGCTACTATCCGGCGACCCTGAATACGGCACCCGAAGCGCAGGTGGCCCTGCGCGCCGCGGAACGTTCCGGGCTGCGCGCGTCGGTGGCGGATAAGCCTGCGCTGACCTCGGAGGATTTCTCCTTTATGCTGCAGGCGGTTCCCGGCGCCTACCTCTGGCTGGGGTCGGCAGAGAGCCGCCCGCTACACCATCCTGCCTATGACTTTAACGATGCGCTAATCCCGCTGGGTATCCGCTGGTTTTGCGAAGTGGTCAGGGACAGGCTGGCCCTGAAACCGTAATGCGCTGTTTCACTCCCCATTTCAACAGGTAATGCTGCTGCCGCGCGCAGTACGGCAGCGGGACAAAAAAGTTTATTGCGATACTTAACCCCATAACGACATGCGATGAGGAAGTGAGATGCACAATTTACTGGCTGAGCAGCAGACATTTTCTGATAACTCCCTGCTGCTGGATAAACGGCAGGAGCAGGTTCCGCGCGGGGTGGTTACGGCGCATCCGGTGGTGATAGCAAAGGGCAAAGGGGCGGAAGTGTGGGACGTGGAGGGGAACCGCTATCTGGATTTTGTTGCCGGGATCGGCGTGTTAAACGTCGGACATAACCATCCGGCGGTGGTGCAGGCGGTCAGCGATCAGCTGCAACAGGTCTCTCACGCCTGCTTTCAGGTCGCGGCCTATCCGGGCTATATCGAACTGGCGACGCGGCTGAATCAGGCCGTCGGTAATGGCGAGGCGTTCAAAAGCGTGCTGTTTACCAGCGGGGCAGAAGCGGTCGAAAATGCGGTGAAAATCGCCCGCGCATGGAGTAACCGCCCCGGCATTATCGCCTTTGACGGTGCCTTTCATGGCAGGACGCTGCTGGGCTGTACCCTGACCGGCATGAGCCAGCCCTATAAGCAAAATTTCGGGCCCTTTCCCGGCGACATCTACCGCGTGCCTTTCCCTAATCCCTTCCATCACATCAGCGAGCAGGCCTGCCTGGCGGCGCTGGATACGCTGTTTGCGGTACAAATCAGTCCGGATCGCGTGGCGGCGATCATTATCGAGCCGGTACAGGGTGACGGCGGTTTCCTGCCTGCCTCTCCGGCGTTTATGCAGGCGCTGCGGGAAATTACCCAGCGTCACGGCATACTGCTGATTTGCGATGAGGTGCAAACAGGGTTTGGCCGCACCGGCAAAATGTTCGGCTTCCAGCATACCGGCATCCTGCCCGATCTGATAACCGTAGCCAAGAGCCTCGGCGGCGGCCTGCCGATATCCGGCGTCGTGGGCAGGGCGGAAATCATGGACGCGCCGCTGCCCGGCGGGCTGGGCGGCACCTATGGCGGCAATGCGCTGGCCTGCGCGGCCTCGCTGGCGGTAATGGATTTGCTGGAGCAGGGCGACCTGCTGGCGCGGGCCAGTCAGCTGGGTGAACAGCTTAACGCCCGGCTACATCAGCTGGCAGAAAAGTATGCCTGCATTGGTGACGTGCGCGGCATCGGCTTTATGCGGGCGATAGAGATTATTGACGTCGAAAGCGGCCAGCCCGATGCGGTCCTGACGCAGAGGATCCTCGACTGCGCCTGCGAAGAGGGGCTGCTGCTGATCAAATGTGGCGTGCAGCGCAATACCATCCGCTTCCTGGCCCCGCTGGTCACCAGTGATTCGCAGCTGGAAGAGGCGCTGCATATCGTTGATATTGCCCTGGCCCGCGCCACCGGCAGGCTGGGCTGAATACTTCCTGTTTATTGATTTATAAGGGATTACAGGCAAGGTGCGACGCCCGCGCCACGCGGTAAAACGCTGGCGCGGCTGGCGGAAAGCATGCTATACCATCGTATCGGTTAACAATGTTGCCACATTGAGGGTGCTATGAACGGTTTAATGAAACTCGACCGCATTGACATCAATATTCTGGTGCAGCTCCAGAAAGATGGCCGCATCAGCAACGTCAATCTCGCCGATGCCGTCGGCCTTTCTCCCAGCCCCTGCCTGCAGCGCGTTAAGCGCCTGGAAATGGCCGGTTTTATTGCCGGCTATGAGGCGCATATCAATCTGACCAAAATTACCGACTCGGTCACCGTATTTACCGAAGTTACGCTGGCCGGACATCGTCGCGAAGACTTTATGCGCTTTGAAGCGGCGCTGAGTGAGACAGATGAGCTGATGGAGTGCCACCTGATCACCGGCGGCTATGACTATCTGCTGCGCTTTATTACCCGCAGTATTGAGCACTACCAGGAAGTGATTGAAGGGTTGCTGGATGCCAAAGTCGGTATTGATAAGTACTTCAGCTACATTGTGATCAAATCCCCGATTATTAAAAGCAGCGTGCCGCTGCGCTCGCTTATTTCCCGCCATACCCAGGTCGAATACTGACCGCACCTTTGCGCGCCGGTGCGGATATCGCAGCGCGTCGGGGTGACTCTACTATCATTAACAGCCTGTGCGTAAAAAAACACGAGGCTGATAATGAGCAAAAAAACCAGTGACTTCTTCGTTGAGCGCCTCAAAGCCTGGGGCGTGACGCGTATTTATGGCTATCCTGGCGACGGCATCAACGGCGTGCTGGGCGCGCTGCAAAGGGCAGAAAAACGCGGTGAAGGGATAGAGTTTATCCAGGTGCGACATGAGGAGATGGCGGCCTTTATGGCGGTCGGCCACGCCAAGTTTACTGGCGAAATGGGCGTTTGCCTCTCGACCGGTGGACCGGGTGCCACGCATCTGCTGACCGGTTTGTACGATGCGAAAATGGATCATGCGCCGGTGCTGGCCATCGCCGGACAGGCTGAAACCACCGCAAGGGGCTCCAGCTATCAGCAGGAACTGAACCTCGATCGAATATTTTCCGACGTGGCCAGTTTTGTGCAGGAAACCGCCACGCCCTCACAGCTGCGTCATCTGGTCGATCGCGGCGTGCGCCTGGCGAAAGCGCAAAATGGCGTAGCGGTACTGATTATCCCCAAGGACGTGCAGGATGAACCCTGGGAAGAACCCGCCCACGCCCACGGTTTTACCCACTCGGCGGTGGGCTATCAGCGCCCGCGCGTCATTCCCTACCCGGAAGACCTGCAGCGTGCTGCAGAGGTGCTGAATGCCGGTAAGCGCGTGGCGATACTGATTGGCGCAGGCGCACGCGGGGCGGCGGTCGAGGTGGTGCAGGCGGCAAACCTGCTTGGCGCAGGCGTGGCGAAAGCGCTGCTCGGCAAGGACGTGTTACCCGACGATGCGCCTTTTGTCACCGGCGCGGTGGGGCTGCTCGGCACGCAACCCTCGGCGGAGATGATGAAGTCCTGCGATACGCTGCTGATGATCGGTTCCGGCTTCCCCTGGACCGAATTCCTGCCCGAAGAGGGACAGGCGCGCGGCGTGCAGATTGATATCGACCCGGCGATGCTCGGGCTGCGCTATCCGACGGAGGTGAACCTGCACGGTGACGCGGCCGAAACGCTGCGCGCGCTGCTGCCGCTGCTTGAGCAAAAGACGGATCGCAGCTGGCAGGAGGATATCGCCGTACAGGTACAGGCATGGTGGAAGGTGATGGAGGAGCGGGCCATGGCGTCTGCCAGCCCGGTAAATCCACAGCGCGTGGTGTGGGAGATGTCGCCACTGCTGCCGGACAACGCCATCGTGACCTCTGACTCCGGCTCCTGTGCGAACTGGTTCGCCCGGGACTATCGCGTGAAGCAGGGCCAGCGCGCCAGCCTGTCCGGTGGACTGGCCTGCATGGGGGCGGCGGTACCCTACGCCATTGCGGCTAAGTTTGCCGAGCCTGAAAAGCCGGTGATAGCGCTGGTGGGCGACGGGGCGATGCAGATGAATAATATGGCGGAGCTTATCACCATTCAGAAATACTGGCAGCAGTGGGCCACGCCGCAGCTGGTGGTCTGCGTATTCAACAATCAGGATCTCAATCAGGTCACCTGGGAGCAGCGGGTAATGGAGGGTAATCCGCGTTTCGCCGCGTCGCAGCAGCTCCCCGACGTGCATTACGCTCAGTTTGCTGAATCGCTGGGGCTTAAGGGGATTTTCGTGGACGATCCGGAGCAGCTTAGCGCGGCCTGGGCGGAGGCGCTGGCCGCAGACCGTCCGGTAGTACTGGAAGTGAAAACCGATCCGGAGGTGGCACCGCTGCCGCCGCATATTACCCTGAAGCAGGCAAAGGCCTTTATGGCGTCGATGGTTAAAGGCGATCGCGGCGCGGGCAGGGTGCTGGCAGATACCGCCAGCCAGCTGCTCAATCAGGTGATGCCAGGTAAGCCGTGATGTAACATTTATGCACAATCATATTAATTGAGGATATTCCATGATCACAAACACCCATCCCGTCTGGTTTATTACCGGTTGTTCCACCGGCTTCGGCCGCGAACTGGCAAAAGAAGTGCTGAAAAAAGGCTTCAACGTCGTGGTCACCGCCCGCGATAAAGCGAAGGTCAGCGATCTGGTTTCCGGTGTGGAAGATCGTGCGCTGGCCGTCTCGCTGGACGTCACCGACAGTGCCGGGATTGAGCAGGCAGTTAAGGCTGCCGTTGATAAATTCGGCACTATCGACGTGCTGGTTAATAACGCCGGGTATGGCTATCAGTCCTCGGTGGAAGAGGGCGAGGAGCATGAGATTCGCGCGCAGTTTGACGCCAACGTGTTTGGCCTGTTTGCGATGACCCGCGCGGTGCTGCCCGTCCTGCGCAAGGCGAAAAGCGGCCACATTATTAACATTACCTCCGTCGCCGGACAGATCGGCTTCCCCGGTTCTGGCTACTACTCCGCCAGCAAACACGCTGTTGAAGGCTGGTCAGATGCCCTGCTGGCGGAAGTAGGCCCGCTGGGTATTGCCGTCACATGCGTGGAGCCGGGGCCATTCCGTACCGACTGGGCGGGTCGCTCGCTGCGTCAGACACCGAATACCCTCGCTGACTATGCCGAAACGGCAGGCGTGCGCTTGAAAGGCACCTCTGAAGGCAGCGGCAAGCAGCCGGGCGACCCGGTCCGCGCTGCTCAGGCGATGATTGCCCTGACCGAAGCGGAAAATCCGCCGCGCCATCTGGTCATGGGCGCATGGGGCCATGATGCGGTGACCACGAAGCTTCAGTCGCGTCTGAACGAAATAGAAGCCTGGAAAGAGATGTCGGTCGATACGGACTTCCCGAAATAAGCCACTGAACGCTGGCCTCGCGTCAGCCGCGCGCCGTCACAGCCACCGGGCAGGTATGCCGCGGTGGTTTTTTTTATCTTTATTTGCCATAAATTTTTTGGGCGCTGACGCTAAATTAAGTCACGTCATTCCGATATACATTCGCTGATAATTAACGCTCAGTCAGCAGGCCTGGCATAAAAACCACGTTATAGCCGATAGAATGTATTGCTTAATATCTTTTTATTTAGGATGGCAACTATTTTTGGTTTTTTATACGCCAGTACGGGATTTTTTTATTTATCCTTTGGCTTCAGAAGCCTCTGCTGACTGGGCTGCCAGCGAATAAGTATGAATGAATATTTTGATGTTTATGATTTGTGAAATTATTTCAGTTGAAAATCCCTCTCCTCGCGAGAAATACTTTTCCTGGTGGATGTGCAAAAGCTTACTCTGCTGCTAAATACATTCCCTGTTATTAATAGCTAAAAAAATAATTTTTATTCACTCTGTTACTGACCTGGAGGTTTTATGAATCAATCCACTGGAGCGTCGGCATATTCAACAGCTCCTGCTGCATCTAAAAGTGCAAATAAAGTTATTATCGGTTTCTGGCATAACTGGGGCGCAGGTGATGGCATCGGCTATCAGCGTGGCCGTTTCAGTGAGATGCTGCTGTCTCAGGTGCCGCTTCAGTACAACGTCATTGCCGTCGCCTTTATGAAGGTGTTGCCCGGAAGCGATAATATTCCTGACTTTAAACCTTATAAAGGGAGCGCGGAGGAATTTCGCCACCAGGTTGATATTGTGCATGCCCAGGGGCGTAAGGTCCTTATTTCGTTAGGCGGAGCCGATGCGCATATCTCACTGCGAAAGGCGGATGAAAGCGCCCTGATCCAGCGTATTATCTCGCTGGCCGATCAGTATGGCTTTGATGGGCTTGATATTGACCTTGAGCAGACGGCGATCGTTGAAGCGGATAATCAGGACGTTATCCCGGCGGCGCTCAAGCAGGTGAAAGATCATTTTCGTCGGCAGGGTAAGCACTTCATTATTAGCATGGCGCCGGAATTCCCCTATCTGCGCAGAAACGGAAGTTATGTGCCTTATATCAACCAGCTTGAAGGATATTACGATTATGTGGCACCGCAGTTTTACAACCAGGGAGGCGATGGTCTTCACGTCAACGGTTTAGGCTTTCTGCCGCAGAATAATGACAGTGTAAAAGAGGATTTTCTCTATTATCTGACGGAAAGCCTCGTCACCGGGAAGGGAGAATTTATCAAGATCCCGCCGGAAAAATTTATTATTGGCCTGCCTGCGAATAATGATGCCGCGGCAACCGGCTATGTGGCTGAAGCGGGTGACCTTACTCGCGCCCTCAGCCGTCTTGATTTGGCCGGTCTGTCGATTGCGGGCTTAATGACCTGGTCGGTCAACTGGGATGAAGGCTACTCAAGTTCCGGCGTGGCTTACGATGGTGAGTTTATTAAGCGCTATGGCTATCTGTCTGGTCCGCTACCCGATCCTGCACCCAATCCGGACCCTACCCCCGACCCAACGCCCGATCCCACACCGGACCCAACGCCCGACCCAACGCCCGACCCAACGCCCGATCCAGACTGGCCGCAGTGGCAGGCAGGCATACGCTACCAGGATAACGACCGGGTCAGATGGAACCATCAGCACTACCTCTGTGTGATGCCGCATGAATCTAACCGCTTCTGGCAGCCGAATCTTGCCCACTCCCTCTGGAATTTGATCTGAGCCGTTTCTCAACTGGAAGATAAAATTATGTCTAATACGAATACACCGATTATCAGTACCGCAAAATCGAAGGGCAATACGCGTCATGGTCACGTATTTTCACCGCCCTCCCGCGCCTGGTTAGCCTGGGAGGAAGGGTTGATCGATAACGGTCAGCTGAATCAGCGCGAGGCGGGAAAATTTTTCCCTGCCGTTCAGTCGGGCCTGACTGATGCAGTCGCTCCCTCCGATATGACAAACAGTACTCCGCCCCCGGACGGTAAAATTGCCAGCGCCAATCAGGGTAATGCAGAATTCCTCGATGCGCCGGGCAGCCACTGGAAAAAACATGCAGTCCTCTCTTCTGAATTGCTGACAATATCCTGGGATTATAGCGCCGTGCATGCCACCCGACGCTGGACCTATTTCATCACCCGTGAGGGATGGGATCCGTCTCTGCCGCTCAGTCGCGCGCAGTTTGAAAGCCAGCCCTTCTTTAAGGTTGAATTAACCGAACAGCCCTACTGGAGCCATGGGGCAGCGCTTACGCCGCCGAAGCCAACGGTTCATGATGTGATGCTCCCTCAGCGGAAGGGCTATCATGTGCTGCTTGCGGTGTGGGAAGTGGCGAATACCGGTAACGCTTTTTATCATGTTATCGATCTGGATTTTACCGGCGATAGCCAGCCCGGTGAGGAAGTCCCAGCGGCACCCGCGGGACTGCGCGCGGATAACATTACCTCTGACAGCGTGACGCTCAGCTGGAATGCCTCATCGACGGCAGCCACGGCGTATCGACTCTATCGTGATGGCGAGCTGATTTACAACGGTCCGCAGCTGACTTTTAAGGACACCGAACTCCAGGAGAGTCGTCGTTATCGCTATGCCGTCTCTTCGGTTAATCAGGCCGGGGTGGAATCTGCCCAGAGTCAATCCCTGTCGGTTGATACCAGTGGAACCGTCTTCCCGGATACGCCGCCGACCGCGCCGACGCATCTGCACAGCATGGCAGTCACGTCAACGCGGGTAGATCTGATGTGGACCGCGTCGACCAGCGTGAACGCACTGCTGGAGTATATCGTTTATCGCGAGGGCCATGAGATTGCACGGGTTCCCCTGACCCGGCAAAGCTACAGCGACGCCGGTCTGCGGCCTGAAACCGCGCTGCGCTACTTTGTGGCGGCACTCGACGTCAAAGGCCAGCTCTCCGTCCCCAGTAATGTTCTCGCCGTCACCACCCTGGCTGATGAGGATACCGGCGGGGGTAACGTTTATCCTGCCTGGATTCTGGGTGAGCGCTTTAATGCCGGTGATATCGTTTCACATGGCAGGCGTAACTGGACCTGCCTGCAAACGCATATTGCCTATTCGCCGGAATGGGCGCCAGGTCTGGCACCGACGCTCTGGCGGGAATTTAAATAGGGTTTTTAGGTCATCACGCAGCGTTCTGGCCCGTTGACCGGGCCAGAACGGTATGACTGTTCAGAGGTCGCGATGAATTCCACGATAAATTTTATTCTGGAAGAGTGCGCAAAGTGGATAGTCGAATATTTGCCCACCTTTTTCTCTGCCCTATCGGGAATGCTGATCGCTTTTTTTATGGGAATTTATGATGGCAAATCATGGTGGAAAATAATTTCCAGCACCTGCATTTGTGGCGTATTTACCCTGGCCGTCTGTAGCTCACTGGAGCATCTGGGTCTGCCAGACAGTGCGGCCACGCTGGTGGGAGGAATTATAGGTTTCTCAGGGGTGGAAAGAATTCGCAATGTCATTACGGGCATCTTATATAAACGATTTGGAGCCGACGACGATGAAAATAAGCGATAGAGGTATCAGGTTTATTAAACAGGAAGAGGGCGAGCGGCTGGTAAGTTACCGTGATGTGGTGGGCATCTGGACGATAGGCGTGGGCCACACCGGGAGTGTTGACGGTCTCCCCGTGCATAAAGAGATGAGAATTGATGCCAAAAAATCGACTGAACTCTTACTGATGGATCTGCGCACGGTTGAAAGGGCGATTAATAAAGATGTCATCGCGGCGATGAATCAAAATCAGTACGATGCCCTGTGCAGTCTGATATTTAATATTGGTATTGGTGCTTTTCGTGATTCAACCCTGCGAAAAAGGCTGAACGCCGGGGATTATAAGGGCGCAGCCGATGCTTTCCTGATGTGGAAGCGTGCCGGTAGTGCGAAAGATATTTTGCTACCGCGCCGCGAGCGCGAGCGGGCGCTTTTTATGTCCTGAAGAGGTGGAGCGCTAACGGCTCCACCTCATCAACCTCTATTTATCTGTCGTCAACTGGCAGAAATTTCCCACCACAGGGCATTCAACGCAGAGTACCGGTCGTTTTTATCCGGCGCTTTTTCCCAGGGCTTATCGAGAATAAAGTGGATATTTTTAACCTCGGCGAGATCCCACATTGCCGCATGCTGGAAAGGCAGCGTCTTTAACGCGTTATAGATATAGGGAAGCGGCTTCCAGCGCTGATGGTAGTAATCGTTGAGGAAGTCCTGCTCGGCAAAGAGATAGCGGGATAAATCATCCAGTTCGGACAATCGGTGTACCATATCATCAAATACCGCCTGGCTGGGTGTGAGCACCAGAAATCCGCCGTTCAGGTAATTGTCGACTTCCGCCGGTTCTTCCGTATGCTCCAGGCCCCGACAGTAGCTGTAAAAGCAGTTTTCAGGTCGCCAGCTTTTCGGATAGCTGGCAATCTTATTGGGGTTGCAGCGACAGGCGTGACAGGCCGCAATCCCTTCCTCTTCCAGCGTTAGCGAGAACAGCTCATCCATATTCTGCGTGACCAGCATATCGGCATCCAGAAAAACAATGCGATCGTAGTCGGTCATTTTCCAGGCAGCCAGCTTGGTCCACACTTCTGAAAAGCGCGCATTGGCATAGTTGTGCTTCAGGCTGCTGTCCGGGCTGAGCGCCTGCACTTCCTGCACCCGGCAGCCCAAGTCCTCAAGCGACTGCCGGGTCGCGACGTTGATATTCTCGGTCACCATCACCACCAGCGGGTAGATACTGCCGGCCTTTTTCAAAGACGTTGATAGCGCCCTGACGCCGACGGCGTAGCCCGGCTGTGTTAACAGGGTTGCCCATGCCTTCATTGGCCTTCTCCTTTATAATCAGTCAAATAAAGCTGCGGTAAAGTGGTTTTCAAATTTATGCTGCGGATCCAGCGCTTCCCGCGCCTCCAGGAAGGCAGGCCACTCGGGGTAAAGGGCTGACCAGTCATAGAGCGACGCGTCGAAATATTTCCCCCAGTGCGGTTTGCCTCCCTCTGCGGCCAGCAGCTTCTCCACCGCCTGCAGAAAGTTCACGCCCTCTTCAGAGAGGGAACCGTCCTCGGCATAGTAAACCACAAAGCCAAAGAAGCAGGTCGCTTCTGGTGCTGACGGGCTGAGCCATGAGGATGACGGGCCGGTACAGCGTAAAATAATCGGATAGTGCATATGCGGCTGGGTTTCAGTATGCCAGGCCTTAATCTTAGCAATGACCGCAGGCGCTCGCGCCAGTGGAATGCCGATTTCAACGTTAATCTGCGGGGTGGCAATGCCCCGGCAAAAGACCTGATAGACGTCTCCGGTAACGTCGGAAAAATCCTTGAAACGCGTGACGGTACGAAATGGCTTGCCGTTCTCGTCGACGATTTTCGTGTCGCTACGCATATGCTCCAGCGTCTGATCGATAGTTTCATTCATCGCATCGCTGGTTTCTTCCTGGGTCACCAACTCTTCGTTGTTATCACGATACTGGCGGATCTCAACGTCGCTGGCCTCGCGGGCCGTCCAGACGTGAACCTGGTTTTCATTGGGGAACCACCAGGCTTTGCTTAGCGCATAGTCATGATTCCAGTCTAGCAAATCCTGTTCCAGGCTGTCGGCGCTGACGGCGTTTTTGAAACAGGTGTAAATGGTCAGGGGCTGAGTACGCAGCGTGACCTGGGTGACCACACCCAGTGCGCCCAGCCCAAGCTGGACCGCCGGGAACCAACGGTGGTCGCGGGTATATTCGGCAATGCTGCCATCGGCTAGCACCATGCGGATGCTTAGCGCCTCATCGGCGATGGAGCTCTGCTGCAAACCCTGCCCGTGGGTACCCGTTGCCAGGGCACCCGCCAGCGTCTGGGAAGCAATCACGCCCGGCGAGGAGGGAAGCATGCGGCCTATACCGGTCAGCATTTCATACACTTCATGTAACGGCGTACCGCCCGCAAAGGTGGCGCTATCGTCGGTAATCGCAATCAGACCGCTCAGGTTGCTCAGGTCAACCAGCGTATCCTGTTGCCCGGCCACCTTTAGCATCCGACTGGGAGACATTTTACTGCCCGTAACGCGAATCTTTCCTTCGCTCGCCGCCACCAGCGTTTGCAGCTCAGCCTCAGTCTGAGGTGATTGCACGGCACGTTTATCGGCAATAGGGCCATTTTGTGCCCAGTTCCACAGCCGCGAATCGTTTTCGTTCAAATGAGGCTTACGGAGTGGGTAACCAGGGTTTTCGCATGTCATTGACAGCTCCTTTGATCTGGACAATATCTGGGGGATTAAGCACAAAGGCGCAGGGGTTGAATTTATATTCACTCCCCCCAAGCGTAGCCGATCCGCCCCCTAAAATACAGCCACGGACAGGTAAAAACTGTACAGGGTTGAATTTATTGTACAGATTTATCCTCGTGGGCGCAGATAGCGAAGCGTGGCATCTACTACCAGCTGGCGATTGCGCGCAATGCTTTGCTCTTCGTTTTCACTGCCGCCAAAGAGCGCGTGAAAAGTGTAACGGTTAGACACGTTGTGGGTGCAGATGCTGCTGATCAGGCGATGAACATCAACGGCGCAGGCCTCGGTATCAAAGACGCCTGCGGCTTTACCCCGCAGGAGAATGGCATCAAGCACTTCAAGCGCGCTCTGGTTCAGTGTTTTAAGGCGCGTGGACTGACTGATATAACGCCCGCGCATCAGGTTCTCGCTACAGACCAGCCGCATAAAATCCGCATGGGAAATGTGATAGTCAAAACTCGCCTCGGCCAGCCTCGCCATCGCTTTTTCAGGGGGTAAATCAGCCAGTTTCAGGCCGGTTTCATGGCTGCGGATCTGCTGATACACCGATTCCAGCACCTGTATGTACAGGTTTTCTTTGGTGGCGAAATGGTACACCACCATTCGCTTGGTGGTCTGGGCAAGGGTGGCTATCTGTTCCATGCGCGCGCCCTGCAGGCCAAATTCCGCAAAGGTGGTGAGCGCACCGGCCAGGATGCGCAGCTTTAACCCCTGCGGGTCATTTTTTCTTTTCTCAGTTGCGGGCATAAAAGATGGGTCAGTCCAGTTTTTGCAGGGCGTAATGGGGTGACAAGGTGGGTAATACTATCACTACTGGCGATTAAAAGTAGGAGTGGGTCCCTTCAATCACGCTCTGGTGGTGGGTTTTAATTCTCTTATTTAGCTGGGCCTCATCCGGCAGGGGACGACCGCGCAGTACCGCTTCGGTGGTAAAACAGAAAATCAGGATGCTGCGGCTGCACAGCGTAGCGGCATCGCTGTAGCTCTCCAGCGATCGGAAATAATCGTCTGTCTCCTGCGCACGCTGATGGCTGGTCAGCATGGCGGTCACCAGCTGCCGATAGACATCCATCGCTTCGCCCAGCACGGGGATTTTACTGATGGAAAAGGCCAGAATTTTTTCCACCCGGACGAGCAGCAGGCGGCGATGCTTTGAGGTGAACAGTTCCTCCAGCGTTTCCTGCCACAGGGTGAATGTCGTTGCAAATAGTTCATTTTGTACCCTTTGCAGGCTGGCATACTGCCAGGGAAAGGTGCCGTTCAGCTGAAAAAAGGCGGTCTGGTAGCAAAGGTAAGCAGCCTCATCGGCGGTATCGGTCAATACCAGCTCGTTGCTGGCCAATTCAAAGTGCTGCAATTCCTGCTGGATGCGCAGGCTGTGTTGCTCAATCGGCCTGGCTTTACGAAGCTGGAGGGATCGCAGCGTTTCCAGGTCATGGAAAGTCGCCATGGCGATTTCGCTGGCCATCAGGGCCTTATTAACCGTTTGTATCACCACCGGAGAGTCTACCACCGAGCGTTCGGCCAGGAGCTCGTTACGTCGGTTCAGGTAAGCGGCGGCGGGGGTGAGGAAGTTACTCATGGAAAATCTCATTATCGGGAAATAGGCAAAGAGCAGACATGGCTCTGCCTGAAAGATCTCAGTATGGCATAAGATGGCGGCAAGATTGCCAGGGGCAGACCCTTTTCAGGAGAATGCCCAGACTGCCCTAAGCCAATTTCTGGCTATTCTCCGAACAATAAGATATTTCCCCCATTCTGCCCGTTGAGGTTAAATCAGCTCTACCGCACAGCATGTTACTTGTCAGAGCAGGAGCAGAACCATGAAGCGATTTTTACTGACCGTCAGGCGTTCGTTTTCCACTATCCTGAGTCGGGTGTTTTCAGCGGCGCGTTCTGATGAAGGTATAGATGCGTCCCGGATCGCCGAGTCATTACTGCCCGTCAGTCAGCTGTATGGTTTTGGAATGAGCGACTACCGTACGCGGGAGATCTATGAAAAATAGCCGCTACCAGCTGACCGTCAGGTTTTGCTACTGGAATGAACTGTGCACTCTGGCGCAGCATTCGTACGCCGCGTAAGTGAGATGCGGTCAGGCTATCGGTATAGCAGCGTGACAGTAAACGACATACTGCTACACCGATTCCCGAAATAGTAATGGGCTTTCAACTTCTACCGTTTTCCGATGCGTCTCACCGTTGATGATATGCAGCGCGCTAAGGCGTCCAATCTCATAATGGGGCAGCTGCACCGTTGAGAGCGGGGGCAGGAAGAGATGGCCAATACCCACCATATTATCGTAGCCCACTACCGCGACATCCTGCGGGATCCTCAACCTCTGCGACAGCAGTGTCTGATAGACCATAAACGCAATACGATCGTTCCCACACACCACGGAATCGAAATGAGCTCTGCCGTGGTGGATATGCGCCATAAGCATGTCGGGAATATCACGGTAGTGTTCATCGCCATACTCCATGTAACAGTGGTCAAGCTTATCAGGATCGATACCGGCTTCCCTGCAGGCCTTTTCCAGACCTTTACGCCGTCTGGCGGTAGCAAGATGGTTTACGGGCAAGTGTAAACAGAGGGGACGACGATAGCCTGCGGACAGGAGTGCCTGCACCACAGAATATTGCCCTTTTTCATCATCTGGAATATAGCTCGCGACCGGCTGATGTGGTCAACAAAAACTGGCCACCGCGTTAGAGTTTTTCCAGTATCGATTTTTTGATTCGTTTGGTGGCAACCCACCGTTATATTCGTGCGGCCTGAGTGCGCTGTAATATCCAACGATATAGTCCGTTATGGCGTGAGTCGCATCGCTGAAGCTTACGTAACCTCATCACGCCAATAGCGCATCACGCCCGGTGAGGAAAAGCGCTCCCAACCCCGTTGTGACTTGCCGCAATACTTTCAGCAAAGGTCAGTCCAGGTCGCAGGACTGCGTGCTCACCGAACGACCTGTTTACTTATCTGCTGGCATGCCTGGTAACATCTATAGCTTTTGGGCGGACTTCAGGTGCTGCTCAACGACCGGCAGGTGCGCGTCGGCCAGGGCCTTCACATCCGGATCCTTAATCTTCCTGGCGTCACTCTTCAGCGTCGACAGCACCATCTTATGGTCCTTAGTGCCGGCATTTTCCATATACACTTTGTCAAATGTGGCGCCGCTTTGTTTTTCCAGCCTGGCGGCCATGGCCTTGTGACTGGCGTCCGGCTCAGTCGGCAGTGCCACGCCTTTTTGCTGAGCAACTGCCTGTACTTTGGTCAGAGCACCACCATGGTCATCGACCATTTGCTGAGCGAATGCTTTAACTTCGCTGCCGTGGGCTTTGCTCAGCGCGATTTTGGCGGCGGCGACTTCATTGATATCGGCCTGCGCCATGTCCTTCAACGCCTTTTCGTCACCGGAGCTAAGCCTGGCGCTCGTACCGCTCTGACTGGCGGCGCTATTCTGCGCGGCGCTCGGCGGCGTCTGGGCTTGCACGCCGACAGCGCAGAACATGGCTGCCACTGCCGAAACGGTTAGCAGCCCTTTTAAGATTTTATCTTTTTGCATGTTGTTCTCCTGATGGTCATGGGTAAGGCTGGTCTCAGGTAATTAACTTCAGCCTTGTATGTGAATGACACCTGCAAAGATCAGTATAGTGGATCAACGATTTGAAGCAGTTTAAGTTAGGGTTCTCAACGGAGGAGGGCGGGAATGACGGAAGTTTATGTCCTGATTTCATAAGCGCGCTCCCAGCGGCCAGGGTCCACTATTCGCCTATAGCAGACCTTGAGAATAGAAAGGAAAACTCCCCTTATTCGATGCGCCTTTCAAAAAAATATCGCTTTAGCCGCTGGCCATACAGACCTAAAACCAACCCGATGAGAATCAGGAACAGAGCGACGATCTTCATCGGCGGGATGTTTTCGCCAAATATCACCGTTGAGCCCAGAATGCCGAAAACCGGCACCAGCAGGGAGAGGGGGGCCACCGTGGAGACGGGATATTGTTTAAGCAGAGAATTCCATATCCAATAACCAAATAAGGTATTGGGATATACCTGAAAAAGTATGGATATCACAGCACGAGCATCAATATGGCTGAATAGCGAGCTATAGCCAGAGGTGCCATTCACCCACCCATCCAGCAGAAAAAGGGGGACTGGAGAAATGGCGCTGGACCAAACTAAAAAAGCAAACACCTGTTTTGTATCTGCTTTTTTGATAATAATGTTGGCAATACTCCATGCTATCGCCCCCATAAGCACAAGAAGCAGCCCCGAGAGGGTGACGGAACCATCAGTGATAAAAAATATGCTTAGTAATCCTGCACATGAGAAAGCAAAACCAGCAATTTGATAGCGGCTGAGGCGCTCTTTAAACACCCAGCTTCCAGAGAAGAGGGTGAAAAAGGCACTGAACTGTAGCAGAAGCGAGGCAATTCCTGCAGAGAGCCCGGTTTTTATACCCAGATTGACCAGCCCCCATAGACCAATACCAAAAACCAGACCATAGCCAATAAGATAGCGCCATGGGACATTCGGTTTTTTAATAAATAGCATCGCCGGTATGGCACACAAGATAAAGCGAATACCTGCCAAAATAAAAGGATCGACCGAGTGCAGCCCTAACTTAATAACGGAAAAGTTTACGCCCCAGACTGCGGTGATCAAAACGGCGAGTAGCAAATGGTGTAATTTCATGATTGACGGGTTCCAAACCAGAAAATTAGGGCACAGGCACTTACGAATGCGCCTGCGTAGCAGACTGAATGCCATCCCCATAGCGCATAAAGCTGGGTTGCGGCTATTCCGCCGCTGCCGCTGTTAACGCCAGAACTGAAAGCAGCAGATGGGCAATAACCAGCTTTTTCCGATCAAACCGATCGCCAGGCGGTACCAGAAAAAGTAAACCAATTGCATAGCCTGTCTGCGTCGCGGTGACAACAGTGCCCATTATTCCGGGCGAGACATGCAGGCTCGCGGATATCGACTCCAGTAAGGGCTGAGTGGCATAAACATTGGCCACCGCCAGCGCACACGTAAGTGAAAACAGAAATACTATCCGAGATGATGGCATCGAAGCTTCTACTGAAAGCCTGTCTGCCCGGGAGCCAGAATCCTTACCTGCTGCACAGCACATATTGGTTTCCTTTTTGGTTTTTTTTTGCAACCAGAAAGAGGCATAATTATCAGTAACGGTTTTTTTTTGCAACTACTTTTCAGACAGATTATGCTGGCGTCACTAAGCGTGAGTATGGAGAGAGTAAAGATGGCAAAGCAGGAATCGCTGAGAACCAGTGAATGCCCCGTCGCCAGGACCCTGGAATCGATAGGCGAGCGCTGGTGTTTAATGATCATTCGTGAGGCGTTTGATGATGTACGCAGATTCAGTGAGTTCCAGAAGAATCTGGGGCTGGCGAAAAATATTCTGGCTTCACGCCTTAAGCACCTGGTTGAGCTCGGCTTGTTTGAGATTTGTCCTGCTTCAGATGGCAGCGCGTATAAGGAATACATCCTGACCGAAAGGGGCCGTTCTGTTTTTCCAATTGTTGTCGCCATGCGGCAATGGGGCGAACGTTATATGTTTGAAGAGGGCGAGACACATTCTGTATTGCTGGATAATGTGAATGGAGAGCCTTTGCAACCGTTAGAAGTATACTCATTGCAGGGGCATAAACTTGAGCCAGCCGATTGTTATCGTCAGCGCGTGATATCAGGAAAAAAACAAGAGTGACCTTAATATTTCTTGATGAAGAATTAACCAGAGATAGCGTCCGTTTTGCGCCAGGTACTGTTACAGGCAAAGCTACATGCCAGCAGCATAATTTCGGCTATCTTTATTTTTTAAGCATGAAGACGTTCTCATGCTAGATATGTTATTTAAACAGATCCGGACCCGGTTTAAATTCCCGAAAGGCATCATCGACTGGATGATAACCCAATACCTTTCTGGTATGTGACAGATCAAATCGTTTAAACCTGTTATCTGAAATCCCATAGCCGACAAAAAAGGTTATATCTGCAGCTTCTATAGCGCTGGTTATCAGGCTAACTGCATCCTGCGGGCTGAGCCAGGCGCTGTAATCCCGGGCAGTCTTAAGCGCATCGGCATCTTTGGGTTCAAAAGCGCCTATTCTGAGCGCTACGCAGGAAAGCCCATGCTGAGTGGCATAAAAGGAACAGAGCGCCTCACCATAGCATTTCGTGACGCCATAGATATTGGCTGGTGCCACGGGCAGACCCGGATGGATTTGTATATCAACCGGATAACCCTCAATCGTCTGCGCACTGCTGGCAAAAACAAAGCGTTGGCAAGATGTGGCAGCAACCGCTTCAAGCAGCCAGGTAATGGACAAAATGTTAGCCGGCAACAGCTGTTCGAATGGGGCATCGGCGTGAGGGATCCCTGCCAGGTGGACTATTGCGTCAGGCTCCGACGCATTCAGTAGCGCCTCTGCCGCGTTCGGCTTTGAAAGGTCTGCCTGAAAAAAGAGGTGAGGAGAATTGATCTCATAATCCGGCCTGTTCAGGTCGGTAAGGATGAAGTCATAGGTATTACACATCGCCTTAAAATAAGTTCGTCCAATGCGGCCGCTGGCACCTGTAAGAAGTATTTTTTTCACTGTCATAACGTCGGGATCCTTATTTCATTAACGGCATCGTCGGGTTGATACCTAAACGCAGTAAAGCTATATCATATTGGCCTGAAAATGTATGTCGCCTGGGCTTTATAACGCGTAATTCGCGGGCAGGGTTTGCCTGTGAGGCGTTCTTTCCCAACATTATTTTAAGGCATACGTACGCTGTTCGCTCTCGGCAGACCCTGACGGTAGGTGACGAAGAATAGCGTTATAAATGCGGATAGCTTAAGACGACGTAAAGTTATTGATCAATAAACCTACACCACCTGGTGATGCCCAGGCCGACGGGAAGTATGCACACCCAGCGTTCAGTAAACGTGTCGGCCTCTCCCCAGCACACACGTTCTGCTTTTTACCGTTGTCGGCTGACAATGGATTGCGGATGCATTGAAGCAAGCATGGCGGATTTCATGCCGAAAGGGATGGCGTACGAAATGCGTCCGATGGCTGAGAAACGGGAAATCTAAAAAAGTGCGTCGAACTAAAACGGGTATGCTTACAACTCAAAGGGCAAAGAATATATCAACACAAAATTAGCGTCACTACCCAATTTTTAAAACTATATATATAATATATTTTAGCGAAATTACCTTCACCTAAAATAATTAAAGCAGGGTGGTAATTACACGAAAAATCACAAATCAATTTCCTATTATCGTAATATCTTGAGGTCATTTAAATTATTTTATCTTATGGATTAAGGGGGTGTCCAGGTTGATAGGTAACTTGATTAATATTTCCTTTTTCGCAAAGTTTTATACCGAAAGGAATTTGAATACTCTTTTCGTCTGACGTTGCTATTTTGCTGCAAGTGATTGTACATAGAATGACTAATTCCTGCCTAAATGGCAAGATACTTCGTGATAGAGCTGGGAAAAGAGCTAAAAGTTTACATTACAGCCCACTAGCATAGAAAACTATGTGCAGGCTGTCTGGGTAAATATCAGAAGTCTAGAAAATCATCATTTTCAAGATAATAGTTTAGAGCATCAATAAAATCCTGGTTTTTCGCAGAAGGTTTTTGTTCCATTACCGATAAGATTACATCAGCAAACTGCTCTCCAGAATAGATATATGATAAACCTTTGGTAACTGCGTCCTGCGGATATACTTCATTATCATTTTCATCTACCTGCGGATAACCGGAGACCAAATATTCTTTGTCTTCGAATAACTTTCCATCTAAACCATAAATACAAAAATTATCATCCTCGCAACGCGTTTCAATCATTATTTTTATTATGTCATCCAATTTTACATAGTTACCTTTAATCGACATAGTATCCTCTTTTATATTTAAGTCTTAGCTACAAATTTTCCTACCACTATGGCCATCAAGCTTTCCTTGTCGCCCAGCTTTTCCACCTCCCCATATATCACGTCCACCTTTACCAGTTGGATGATATAAAGCATGGTTAAATCTATGATCTGCTCTATCAACCAGAGTCAGTCTGTTTATATCTTCATGATGATGCCATGTTAATCCTGAAGGACTTCTACTCATATCTCCATTTTTGAGCCAGTCATCCAGTTTTGGATATCGGTTAAGCATATCTTTTCGGAATGCCGGGTCCGCTTCCATTTTCTGAACAAAATCTACATTGGCCCTGTTAAATTGGACTGCATCACTAGAATACCTATATTGCGGATCAAGTGAATAATCATGAAAAATATGATACTCACCATTATTTGGCCTATTAGCTAATCCCCAGGGATCAATCCAGCCCAGCGGATTCGGCGCATACTGATAAAGGTTCCAGCCACCTGCCAGCCCAATCGGATCCTGCACCGTAAAGCGTCCAATCTGCGGATCGTAATACCGGAACAGATTATAGTGCAGTCCCGTTTCGCTGTCAGCGTACTGCCCGGCATAGCGCAGCGGCTGATGGTGCAGGGCAGTTTGCCGTGCAAGTCGGTGAAAACCTTCCGTCTGCCGGGTAACTTCGCCAAAACTGCCGTAACGTCCGCTCCACCGGAGCTGGCCTTGTTCATCAGTGACATCCAGCGGTGCACCGTTAAGGTCGGTACTGAACCAGAGAATATCTCCATGACTGTCGTCGCGTAAATGATCAACCCGCGCCAGCGGGCTGTATGCCTCTTTGGGGTCGTATATGTATGTCTGATACTGACCGTTATGCTGCTGTTCCTGTAACAGTCGGAAGCCCTGCCACAGGAAGCGGGTCTCAGTGATGCCACGCTGCGTGGTGACGGTTTTACGGATGCGACGGCCCAGCACATCATAATGGTAGTGCGCCGTGAAGCCACCTTCCGGTCCGCTGCCTTTTGCTTTTATCAGTCGGTTTTCCGCGTCGTATTCGTAATGCTGTTCATACAGGCCGCTGTGGCGGCTGACCAGGTTTCCCCACCAGTCGTATTTCATAAACAGATCCTGCCAGCGCGTGAGACGGTTATCCGGCAGCGGCAGGGCAGACAGGTCATTATCCGGCAGCAGGTTATCCGCAGCGTCGTAGCGGAACGTCCGGGTGCTGTGACCCGGACGGGCTTCGTAATGCCTGAGAAGACGACCTTCCTCATCATAGCCATAAATCGTGCTGCCACGCAGCGTGTCACTGACGTCAGAGAGTTCTCCCCGCCCTGTGTAGTTAAAGGCGCGTTCGAAGATAGCCTGTTCCGGCAGGTCGGGTGCTAAGCCGCCGATACTGCGTTGCAGGGTACGTCTGCCCAGTCTGTCATACTGGCGGGTCTGTTCACGGGTTCCCTGAGTGCGGGACACTTCCCGGTGCAGGCGGTCGCGGGTGAATTCGCTGACCGTCTGCTGATTAAAGCGGAGGGCACTGACGTGACCGGAGCCGTAGTGCAGCCAGCTTATCCGCTGCCCGCCGGGCAGGGTCAGCGCGGTAAGATTACCCAGAACGTCATACGCAGAATGCAGCTCACCGTTCACCCCCTGTTCAGTGAGCAGGTTTCCTGCCGCGTTAAAGGTAAACTGAATATCATCCGCTTCAATTCCTTTTTCCACGCCATCAGCGGTCGGTGTGCGCGTCAGGCCGGTAAGCTGCCCGCTGTTGTCACGCTGGTAATGGTACCGGGCATCGCGGGTTGTTCGGGTGGTCAGCAGTCCGCTGCTGTCATAGCTGAACTGCTGAACACGCCGGGGAATGCCGCCATCGTTGTCCGGTCTGCCGCTTTCCATAAGAGTGGTAAGCAGTCCCCGTTCGTTCCATTCCATCTGCCGGATGATGTCGTCAGGGCGGACTTCGCTCAACGGTCGGCCTGTCGGGTCATACGTAAAGCGGTACTCACCGCCGTTGCCGTTTTCCAGACGCAGCAGATTGCCTCTTGTATCATAGTGCCAGCGGCGCATGATACCGTTGCGGCCGGTCTGACTGAGCGGCTGGCCCAGGCGGTTATACGTCCAGGACACTTCGCTTTCCAGCGGGTCACGCCAGGCGGTGAGCTGCCCGTGTTCGTTCCACAGCAGCGTTTCCCTGCTGCCGTCGGCACGGATAATCGCAGTAAGCTGACCGGCGTCGTTCCACTCCCTCCGGGTGATGTTACCTTCCGCATCCTCACTGCTCAGGAGCTGGCCGAAGCGGTCATACGTCAAGCGGATGACGCTGCCGGAGCAGTCGGTGCGCTGTGTCAGCAGCCCCTGGCGGTTCCATTCCAGCAGCACGTCACCGCCACTGGCATCGGTGATGCGGTCCGGCAGCGTTTCTTCGTCGTCAGGATAATGGTATGTGGTGGTGTGATTCAGTGCGTTGCTTTCCGACAGCAGGCGACCGTTTAAATCATATGTCGCCTGTGTGGCGGTTAAATCCGGGAAAACCGTGCGGGCGATGCGGTCAGTGTTGCGAAACCAGTAATACTCTGTGGTGCGGCCTGCCGGGTCGGTCTCTGACGTCAGGCGGCCATAACGGTCCCACTGGCTGCGCCGCATGGCTCCGTCAGTAAGGATGACATCGCACAACTCACCGTCGCGGTAAACAAAGCTGGTCTGGCGACCGTCATAATCTGTGAAACGGGCGACGTTATTATCGTCGTCAACCAGCCAGTCTGCCTGTACGCCATCCTCGCGGGTGGCGCGGCGGGTGCCGTTTATAAAACTGTAATGAAAATCAAGCTGCTCACCCGCGCTGTTGCGGTACGCCACCACGCGCGCCAGACCGTCAATGTTCTGCCAGAGATATTCATTCAGCAGACCGTTGCCGTCCTCATGGCTGCGCAGTAAATCCATGCCATGCCGGCCGTCACACCAGCTGAAACGCCGGCGTACCTGACCGCCTCGTCCGGTGACGCTAATCACCCTGGCCTTATCATCGAAGCCGTAGCTGACCAGGCAGACTTCATCATCCAGCCAGGCCCCGGTCAGGCGAACCTGTCCGCTGACGGTTGTGTAGCGGCAGACCACGCGCTGCCCGGCGCTGTCGGTGAGCGCATGCAGGGTATGGTCGTCGTTCCAGTCAAAAAGAATATCGTTACCACAGGGTTCTGTGAGGCGTAGCGGCAGGGAAGGGGAATCGTCCCGCAGGGATGAGTAATGCCAGCGCTCGCCGCTGATATCATACACTGACCATGTATCGTCCTGATGGTGTTCCAGCCAGCGTTTCTCGGTTTCACAGAAGGTTCGCTCTCCTTTTGGCACCATCGGGAAGGAAATGTAATCTCCCGAAGGCGCACGCCACACCAGCCCGTCCTGATACCGCTCAAGGCGGGTTTCCCAGAAAAGTGACCAGCCACGGCCCAGCACGCTGTCGCCGGGATTGCCACTGCGCCAGTAACGCTGCCAGACCACCGGCAGACGGGAGGGTAATACAAAGTCCAGCTCGTCATCACCCGCGAGAAACTTCTGCCCACTGACAATATCCACCGGACGCGCGATGATACCCACGGCAGCGGCACCGGTCATCAGCACGCCAGCGCGGCAGGCGATGCGGGCCAGTTTGTTGATACCCGGAATTTTACTGAACAGCTTCGCCAGCGCCCCGGCCTTCGCGGCACCCCCTGCGCCACCGATAAGCCCGGCAAATAACAACGTCAGGTCAGAGGCTTTATACAGTTTTTCAGGGACTTCAGACTGTATGGGCAGGGTCGGCTGCGGCTCACCGCCAATGCGCACGTTCCCTGAACCGGTCATCACTTTGCCGCCACAGGTGGTCTGGTCACCTGTACGGGCAGCAGGCAGGCCGTTAATAAATACGCGTGAGGAGCCTTCGGCCATCTGCTGTGAACCACCGTCCTTAGCGCATTCCACCATGCTGTTGGTCGCAATGGCGGCAGGTCTGCCGTTAATGAACACGTTATGAGAGCCGGTGGCGATAACGCCTTCCTTCTGCATGCTGGCCGCGCCCGCATCCGCGATACTGTCCCGTGCTGCCGTCGCCAGTTCACCGGTCAGGTATCCCACCGCCAGGCTGGCCCCGACCAGAAGGACGCCAATGCCGAGACAGGACGCACCGAGACCGGCAATCATCATTGCCCCGGCGGCAATACCACCGGCAGCCGCAATCAGCCCACCGACAATCGTTCCGGCAATCATCCCTGCCAGCGCATGAGAATGGCCGATATCATCGCCCACGCGTGCCGCTTCAAACATAACAACGTTCCTTATTGTCAGGTGTTAAAACAAAAGCCGGAGAGCAGCGCCTGAAATTGTTGATTTTCCCCGTCCGTCAGTATCGCGGTGCAGGTCATAGTGAACACCAGAATATGGTTCTCAGACGTGTTAAATACCGCCTGTTGCTGGAAGACCCGTTTACCGTCATGAAGGTAGCTGGCATGCACACATTCACCCTGCAACAGGTTATCGCCGAGAACAACAGACACCCGTTCCGTCTGCTTCCAGCCTTTCAGATGCTTCTGCATCAGGGTTAACTGCCGGCCAATATAAGCCGACAGCGTTTCGTCATCATTCATCGAGTCGCGGGAGATATTAAAGGCAGGCGTGTTCTCACCGGGCAGGGTGAAGACATTAACGGTGCGGTCCTGATACCTGTCAGGAAGGGAGATGCGGCCTTCGGTAAAAACGCAGATAGGAAGATTTTCAGACATTAAGCAGGTTCCGTATGCTTTAGAAAGGGTTAAGTGTGCCACAGGGGCAGACAGCTTGCTATAAAGAGGTCTCATTTACTTACGGAAGGTACGTGTTCTGAGATAGGTACCGGTTCAGAAACAGACTGATTTAGCAGATGCCTGCTTTCGAAGTGCAAAATCAGTCAACTAATCTTACATTTCATTAACTTATTGATGTCTGGAATCGATCAGTGGTTATATATTGATAGGATTTAACAATTAAAAGTCGGGAGTTGATTTGTAATTGATCGTATAAAGCGATTGATGAATTATTATTGATAGCTAACAACTGTCATTTGTTGTGAATTTGATCGGTGAAAATGATATGACAGCCGGTTTGCTGAGATCAATCATATCAATGGCTTAGAGTTAATCTGGCGAAGAAAAGAGCATGTCAGAATGTGCATTTTGCGGTACAGAAGTGCAGTAGCATGTGTCGGTGTGCAGGGGTGCTGAAAGGATAGAAGGCTACGTCAGTCAGCAGACAATTAAGGGGCTGGTAGTCGTTGAAACGATAGTTGGCATTCCTGCAGGAATTTTTCATGGCCTATCTCACCAAATCCACGCCAGTGTTGGTGATTACTTTGCTCGCTTTAATGCCTGGCCCATTGATGATTCTGAAATTTAAACCAAAGATAAAATCAGTTGGGTTCGTCCGACTGCACGTTAATGACTTTGCCGACACCAGGGAAAACAACACCACTAACTGTTCTGAATGAAAATCTCAGTGCAGTGAGTTTTTTGATCCTACACAGTTTTTAAAATGAATACAGCTTTACTAGTATCTGCCACTTTTACGCTGGCAGGCAGCAACTGAGCGACGCAACAGGGTAGATGGGGCAGTCGATTAATTCCTCATTATCTTCTCTGAATTGGGCTTTAAGCCCATCAAACAGCAAGAGTACAACTCTGGCTTCAGATAATCTTCCAGTGAACACCGTTACGGTCTGAGGGCAGTCCAGAGAAGGGATAACCAACTGATAGAAAGCAAAAAACCAGACGTCAGTAGACATCTGGTTTCTCTAATTTGGCTCCTCTGACTGGGATCGCCTTTGCCAATAACTGGCTAATAAATAAGCTAAAGCTTGTTACTCTCCCTGTCAAGACCACCATAATGACCACCAATACCGAATGAGTATGCACCAAAGCTTAGATGTGATGCTTATTACTGCAGTAAAGTAGAACAGGCAGAGGCGGCGTTATGATCGGATGGTAACCCTGCGTATGAAACTAGGATGGATAGCACTTTATCTGCCTAATGAGTGGCGGGATGCTTACTTGTTAAGCATAAGAAAAACTCTGAATTTACTGTCTGGAAAAATCAATCTACACAGGAAGTGCCCCACAGACATCACAGGGCAGTGTTGATAACGTCCGCTCTTACACAAATCGTTCAGAGTTGGAGTATACATTTCATGTCGGATATCCTGTGTGAATGGCGATGTTTTTTGGCACTGAATTTAGTGAGTATTTTAGCGGGCGTGCTGGTAGCGCTACGGTTTTGGATAACCTCTTTTCGAGAGCTTGTCAGACATTTACACTTTTAAATTACTTTAGTAATGGGTTTTTGTCTGATTTATCTCATTATGATAGAATATAACGCTTATTATTTAGTGGTTTACTGAGACTCATAGCCGAAAGAACATTATGGATACTGTTACTAATTAAGCTTTTTTTACTAAAAAAACATATAGTTATGTCATAGTGCAACTAAAATGGGCTGGTATGTTGCCACCTTAAGAAAGGAAAATGTCCTGAAAAAAGAGTAAACTGCCAGCCACTAAGCACCTCAATTAAGACTGAATCGAGAACCCAGCCACATGCTACAAAACAACCCTGACCTCCAAAGCGCGATCAAACGCCTCTGGGATAAATTCTGGAGCAGCGGCATCAGCAATCCGCTCACAGCCATTGAACAGATTACCTACCTGTTGTTTATGAAACGGCTAGATGAACTCGATCATAAAAGGCAAGACGAAGGTGAAACTAGTAGTGAGAAACACATTTCTAAGTTTGCTGGTACTTGGATTCCACCAGAGGAAAGAAACCGCCCTGTTGCGGAACAACACCCTATAGATAAACGCACGCTTCGCTGGAGCGAGTTCAAGAAATTGCAGCCCGAAGAAATGCTGCAACATGTGCGAGACAAAGTTTTTCCTTTTCTGAAAGATCTGAATGGTGCTGAATCTAACTTCACTCATCACATGAAAAACGCAGTATTCATTATCCCAAAGTCAGCATTGTTGGTGGAGGCAGTGAAGGCCATTGACGAAATCTTCGAGATGATGAAAAGGGATTCACAAGAAAAAGGTCAAGCTTTCCAAGACATTCAAGGAGATGTATATGAATTCCTGCTGTCGGAAATCGCCACCGCAGGCAAGAACGGACAATTTCGCACACCACGCCACATTATTAAATTGATGGCAGATCTGGTTCAGCCGCAACTGGGACAACGTATCGCCGACCCTGCCTGCGGTACGGGGGGGTTTCTGTTAGGTGCCTACCAGTACATCCTTACTCAGTTGTCTTTATCTCAAAACCCAAAAAGAGATAATTCAAAAGGATCTACTCATGATGAAGATGGCTTCTTTCGCACTTCTGTGACTGCCGCTCTGACCAAAAAGGCCCGGATCCTTTTGCAAGAGAATCTGTATGGTTATGACATAGACGCTACTATGGTGCGTTTAGGCCTAATGAACTTAATGATGCATGGAATTGATGAGCCGCATATTGATTATCAGGACACACTAAGCAAGAGCTATAGTGAAGAAACCAAATATGACATAGTGCTAGCAAACCCGCCTTTTACTGGCAGTATAGACAGGGGGGATATTAATGAGAATTTGAAACTCTCAACCACTAAAACCGAACTTTTGTTTGTTGAGAACATCTATCGTTTGCTGAAAAAGGGCGGTTCCGCCTGTGTGATTGTGCCTCAAGGGGTATTGTTTGGCTCGGGCAAGGCATTCAAAGAACTACGGCAAACTTTAGTTGAGCGCTGTGATCTCAAGGCTGTCATTACTCTGCCCAGTGGAGTGTTTAAACCCTACGCTGGAGTAAGTACTGCCATTTTATTGTTCGCCAAAGTTTTCGGGCCGGGGGATAAAATTTCCAAACCTGCTACCGATTATGTCTGGTTTTATGAGATGTCTTCCGATGGCTACTCATTGGATGACAAACGAAATAAGCTTGAAGGCTACGGCGACCTGCAAGACATCATTCAAAAATATCATTCCCGTGATGAGGCGTCTGACACAGATCGTACAGCTAAGTGTTTTATGGTGCCAAGAATAGATATTGAAGCGGAGAATTACGACCTTTCGCTGTCTCGCTATAAGGAAGAAATATTTGAAGAAGTGAAGTACGAACAGCCAGAAGTTATTCTGGAACGACTAATTCAATCAGAAGTGGGGAATGTGGATAAGAAGGTGCTGAATAAAGTACAAAGTGGCATATTGTACGAGCTACTGGAGTTAAAGGGGATGATAGTATGAATAGAATGACAATCCCCCTTGGTGACATATTAACTCAATCCGGTCACCACCGTGCAGGCAATCGAGAGCTTCCGGTCCTATCAATAACCATGAAAAATGGTTTGGTTGACCAATCAGATAAATTCAAGAAGCGGATTGCCAGTTCAGACACGTCTAAATATCGTATTGTATACAAGAACGAACTTGTTGTTGGGTTTCCTATTGACGAGGGAGTTCTTGGATTCCAGACAAAATATCCGGTAGGAATCGTTAGCCCAGCTTATGGTATCTGGAAACTCAAGGATGAATCGGTATGCCATATTCCTTACCTTGAGCGTTATCTGCGTTCATCCGAGGCAAGGCGTCTTTATGCATCTCGTATGCAAGGGGTTGTTGCACGTAGACGTAGTCTGACGAAGTCTGATTTTCTTAGTTTGGAAGTCCCTTTTCCTCCCATCAATGATCAGGCTCGTATAGCTAATTTATTGGACAAGGTAGAAGGGCTAATTGAACAGCGTAAACAACTTTTGCAATACCTAGATGACCTACTAAAGAGTGTATTCGTCGAGATGTTTAGTGATCCTGTAAAAAATGCAAAAGGATGGGAACTAACAACAATAGGTGAGTTAGCTGTCGATGTAAGATACGGGACAAGTGTATCAGCGCAAGGTGGAAAATATAAATACATACGGATGAATAACATTACTCCGGATGGTTATTGGGATTTTGAGAATCTTAAATATATCGATGTAGATAATAAGGATCTAGATAAATATTCACTACAGAAAGGAGATCTCGTTTTCAATCGGACCAATTCAAAAGAATTGGTTGGTAAAACGGCGGTTTACGATCGAGATGAAACCGTTGTTATTGCTGGCTATCTCATTCGTGTTAGGTTCGATCGACAAACTAACCCTTGGTTTGTATGGGGGCACCTGAACTCAAAGTTTGGAAAAAACAAATTATTTAATCTTTGTCGTAATATTATTGGTATGGCTAACATTAATGCCCAAGAGTTAAGGGCCATTCCAATTCTTAAGCCTCCACTGAAGTTACAAAATAAATTCGCTACTATTGTAGAGAAAGCGCATGCTATTAAATTTCGCTATCAGCAAAGTCTTGCTGATCTTGAGTCCCTGTATGATGTTGTTAGCCAACAGGCTTTCAAAGGGGAATTAGAACTTTCACGTGTGCCTATTCCAACACAGATATTCCCCCCCGTATCAGGTGAAGAGGAAGCCGCTGAACACGGTGAAGCCGTACAACATATAGCAGTGGGTAATTATCTACCCGTAACTAATAGCTTACCATCCGCGTTGGATAATGCAGAGGCTCGCAAGTCACTGATCGAGGAATGGCTAGAGGCCTATACAGCGCAATTGGGCAACTCATCGTTTTCAGTACATGAGTTCATGATGACGGCACAAGCACGGCTGGCGGAATTATATCCGGACGTTGATTCTAAGTTTGGTGAAAGTGACTATGAGCATATCAAAGCTTGGGTGTTCAAAGCTCAGGCTATTGGTGCACTTAAGCAGGTATTCAATGACGCTGACAATTGCATTGAAATTAAGGCAGTTTTGGTATGAAGTTACTACGCCTAAAAATCTCTGATCCGTCCGGCTTCCGTAGTCTGCCCTGCGGTTTTGAACACTATTTTAGAACCGAATGGGATTTACAGGAAGAATTGGATCAACATGAAGGCTTTGCGCCTTTCGTATGTGCTGGTCGTAACGGCAGTGGTAAATCCAATCTGCTTGAAGCATTAGCAGCTATCTTCTTCCAGTTGGAAATTTTGCGGGTCCGTCGAAGTTTTTTGCCGGAGGTACTGCAAAGTACCGATCATGATTTATCACCAGTCGCGTTTGAGCTGGATTATCTAATTCGAGTACCAGAAGAGTTTCGTATCTCTGGCGGACAAGAATGGGCAAAAGTCTCAGTGAGGAAAAATAACGGAGAGTCTGTGCGTTTCGATTGGGTAAATCAGAGTGACTTTGACACAAACGCTTATGAAGTTTTCAAGGGAAGCCATGCCGATATTCTATTGCCTCAATATGTGTTGGGCTACTCGTCTGGCGAGAATGAAATTCTCAGTCTACCGTTTTTCAAAATGCGCTTTGTACAGTTCGACGAGTACTGGAATGCCTTGACGCGACAACTGAGCTACTCTGGCCATCCGGAGTCGAGGTTGGCTTATCTTGACAGTGGTTTCAGCCAAGCTATTTTACTTTGTAATCTACTTTTTCAAAACGAAACCACGCTTCAACCTTTCCGTGAGGATGTTGGTATAGAGGCGTTGCGGGAGTTTCGTATTATTATCCGTCGTAGTATTCCTCTTGCGCCGGAACAGTTGACCTCTTTTGCCAGCGAGGATAAAAACCAGCACCAATCACTTGATGACATTTTGAATAGTAACCCCGCTTTGCATGTGAATATGGATGAAGAAAGTGGTCAAAGTTACCACTTAAACCTGATGCAGCTGCTGGAAGGGGATGACAAATCCTCTTTAGTAGTCAGCGCGCTTAAACGCTGCGCTAGCTTGTATTACGAGGACGAGTCTAACGACACTCTAATTCTGGACTACTGGGTTAATGATGCTACTCGACAGGCTTTTCGCGAAAATTTTAATGGTTCGGCACTGGCTCTATTCCAGGCGTTCCAGGTATTGCTGACACTCAATTTGTATAAGGTGAGTGATAATCTCAAAACTGATCTGTATCGCTCAACAAGTCATTATGTCAGTGAAACGGTACCAACGTTGGCGTCCGACGAACGAATTATGCGCTTCAAGTTTGTGCGTTTTACTAAACAAGGAGTTGAAGAGCCAATGATGCTCAAGGAACTCTCGGACGGTGAACACCAATTGCTTCATAGCCTAGGTCTATGTTTACTGTTTAGAGAAACCAACAGCCTGTTTCTTCTGGACGAACCGGAGACTCATTTCAACCCACATTGGCGTGCCAGTTTTATCACCCGGATGCGCCAATGTTTATGTAACACTGAGAATGTGGAGCAGGAAATGTTGATCACTACTCATACACCTTTCCTTATTTCAGATAGTAAACCTGAAAAAGTACTGGTGTTTTCTAAGGATAAATCTAGCGGTAGGGTCACAATAAGCATACCTAAATACAACACACTTGGTGCATCAATCAATAAAATTACTATGAATACCTTTGGGAAACGTGAAACTATCGGTGGCCATGCGCAAGCAGTACTGGATGATTTACGCAGACGTTTTGACGAAGGCATTGAAGACAAGGAAACTCTGATCACAGAAATTGATGAACAATTGGGTGACTCGGTGGAAAAAGTATTACTCCTCAAGGCTATTTTTGATAGCGACAATCCAACGAATGACGAGGTTTAGCACTGATGCTGTTTTCATATACCTATGTGCCACACAAAATGGAAAAGATGCAGGCATTCATTGATTTTATTTTTTATGAGGTATGGTGCGAAGCGCGGGTAAGAGGACCTTTTTGTCTTAAACTGTTTGAAACTAATGCAGAATTGTATGAAGTGATGGAGGATTTTTTTTCCTCGGATACACAAGGTGCTGTTTTCTTTTATAAGCATGTAGAGAGAATTTATGGCTTGTTTTCATCACTGACTGAGGTACAAATCGATCAGTTTAAACAGTGGTATCAAGGGAATAATGATCTTGAAAAAATATGTGCTAATGACCCTTCAATACAAGTTGTCCGTTATTCCGATATTGCCATTCACCACAAAGATATAGCAGAACAGCTTGCTGTTTTTTTTAAGGGCTTATACTCACAGTCACTGCTTGATCTCGCTGTACTGCGTGCCAAGATCGGTGATATACATGATCACTATCAATCTTTTACAACTGTGAACAAGGCAGGTAAATGTCCTTTTTGTGGTATTGGAGATATAAAGGGTGGTAACCATAGCAAGCGCGAGGCCTATGATCACTATTTGCCCAAAGCTTTATACCCATTTAATTCTATAAATTTCCATAATCTTGCTCCGGCCTGTCATGAGTGCAATAGCACATATAAGTTATCCAAAGACCCTATTCAGAGCGGCGCTCTTCGACGTAAGGCCTTCAATCCATTTGCCTCAGTGGTTCATTTAATTCAATTACAGATGACTTTACAGCATGCAAATATCGATGCGCTTGAGCCTGCTGATATTATTATACAGTTCGGTCCCGATACGCTGGAGGAGGAACTAGAAACATGGAAAGACTTGTACGGTATTGAAGAACGTTATAAAGCCAAAGTTTGTGCAGAAAATGACGGTAAATACTGGCTTACTCAGGTACTAGATGAGTGGAAGGAGGAGGGCTTGAGTCCTACCGAATTCATGAGGACATTAGCACGTCAAGCGAAAAAGAAGCCTTATGCTGAGTGTAATTTCCTTAAAGAACCTTTTCTTAAAGCTTGCCATCGAATAGGTGTTTTTTGAGGCTCAATACATATCGAGCTATCAATTTTTTATAACCTACTGTTATAAAAGACATCAACCGGTGGCTTTGACCTGCTCGCCGTTGATTAACATCCACCGATGTTAGTAATGTTTTCATTAGTCACATGAGGACATCATAATGAAGAAACGTTTTTCCGACGAACAGATCATCAGTATCCTCCGCGAAGTTGAAGCTGGAGTTTTTGCCCGGGAGCTTTGCCGTAAGAACGCTATCTCTAAGGCTGCGTTCTAAACTTGGCAAGAGTTTGATGACATGGAAATGCCTGAAGTGAAACGCCTTAAGTCATTTGAAGAAGAGAACGCCCGTCTCAATGAGTTGCTTGCAGAATTCATGCTAGATAAAAAAGCGTTGCAGGTGGCTCTGAGCCGAAAGTTCTGACGACAGACCATAAGCGGGGTCATGTGTGAGGCAATGGGTCTGTCGCAACGTCACGCCTGCAGGCTGGCAGGTCTGCCCCTTTCAACATAATACTGGGGGCATGTCAGTTTGCATAAACGCATACAGATAGAGGGGAACTGAAAATAAAACAGATCGCCTCTATGGCATATGATGTCCGCGGTTACGGCGCTGTGGCCTGTTTCAATAAATCACTCACTGTGGGTGATCGTGAATAAACTGTACGCGGCGCTCAATAAGCAGACGGCAGGGACGCGGTAGTGATTGATGCCGGAACGAGACATTTTAAGAACAAACCGCCCCCGGTTAGCAGGATCGTCTCGTCCGGTAGTAAAGCATGCTAACACCTACATGAAGTTCCTGTCAGTGCCAGTCCCCGACTCAACACTATCAAATCTGCTTTTCACCACTGCTGAATAAGGGACGCTACGTCCAGCTATGCAGGAGCAAGTTTTTCTCCTATGCGCTTTTCGTTCCAGCATCGGCTTCCGGTTAATCGTTTCCCAGCACACCCCGTCCCGCAAGGGTAAATGGCACGCATTCTGCGCCCTTGCAGGACAGAACGATGCCGGGAAAACGAACCGTCAGGCGATACGAAGACGAAAATCACATACTGACGGAGAAAAACCATGACAATTTCCCTGCATACCACCCGGACAAGCGCCCCTGACACCGCAGCGGCGGCCAGCGTATCCCCGCTGGACCCGTCAGGCTCCTCGAAAACGAAATTGTCTAAAAACAGAAAGGATATTTATCAGACCGTTACCGACAACATCATTGCAGCGCTGGAAGCCGGTGTTAAACCCTGGTCCTGCCCGTGGCAGCGTGTATCCGGCATGTCTGGATTGCCATCTAATTACGCCACCGGCTTAGCCTACAGTGGCATGAATATCATGTTGCTGTGGAGCAGTGCATCAAAACAGGGTTTCAGCGATTCACGCTGGATGACCTACAAACAGGCACAGGCAGCCGGTGGACAGGTTCGCACGCGTGAACGTGGCACAACAGCTATTTTCTATACCACACTAGAAAAGAAAAACGATGCCGGAGAAATCGACCATATCCCGATGCTGAAAACTTTCACCGTGTTTAACGTTCAGCAAATTGATGACCTGCCCCTGATAACTGAAACGGTCATCCCGGAAGCAACCTTTGACCCGTTGCCCCAGGCTGAAAACCTGTTCAGGAAGAGCGGCGCAAACATCATCGAGAAAGGACAACATGCCTTTTTCAGCCCATCAAAAGATGAAGTCTGGCTACCGGAGCGCCATCTGTTTTCGGATGCGGCGAATTTCTACGCTACCGGCCTGCATGAGCTGGTTCACTGGAGTGGTGGCAAAAAACGCCTGAACCGTGAAATGAAAGGGAAGTTTGGCAGTGCAGATTACGCGGAGGAGGAATTAATGGCAGAGCTGGGAAGCGCCTTTCTGATGGCGGATCTTGGGATTGAGGGAGAAGTACAACATGAAAGCTATATTGCTTCCTGGCTGAAAGCGCTGAAAAACGACAGGCGCTATATTTTCAAAGCGGCCAGCGCCGCCTCTAAAGCGCATCGTTATCTGATGGATAAACTCTGAGACCGGAGCCGGACAACCGCAAGGGAATGCGGTTACATGGTTTTTAACCGGCAACGCTGCAAGGCGCAGACTGAGGCGGAACGCAGCACGCAGCACAGCGAGTACCGGACAGTCTGCGCCTCGCAGAGGAATAAATAATTTCTGGCCTGGCGGTATCGCCGCCAGGCCGGTGAGGCCACCATGATGGCCTGTGTAAAAGCTTACGTATAGCTGTCTAATGACAGGCGTTTCAGTTCATCAAGGGTATAAATGCGAAACACACGGCGGTGGCGTTCTTCCAGCGGGACGTGCTGGTGGTTGATGATGACATGCCTGATGCTGTAAACAGTAGCTCAAGTGCCCGTTTTTTCTGTGGGTCAGGCACAACATAAAAAACATAAATCCAGTCTTTCCGGGTCCTCGCCAGTAAATGGCTGGCAATAATCGACTGGTAGCGGACTTTGGTTTTCAGGCGGCGCTCGGTTTCAATGGCAATAACGTTACCGTCAGGCAGGGTCAGTAACCCGTCCGGGCGATGTTTTACCTGATACTGGCTGAGAAAGGTGGCCCGGTCGCCGTTAATCCATCCCGAAGCGCCTTTCTTCTCCAGAATAAGTCTGGCGGCCTGATTATCAAGATGGTGCTCCAGCGTCCAGCCGGTGATTTTTGATGGTTCAAACCGAGCAGGAAAGATTTTATCATCCGGGGTTAACACCACCGCCAGCCCGTCGCTGGTGATCCCCCATAATGAAATCTTCATTGTTCGTGATTCAAGCACATGCTTCTGGATTAACCCCATTTGCTCCGTTTTTGCCAGTAGCGAATAAAGCGACTTATGATCCCGGAAAACAAATAACTGCATCAGCGTTTTAAAATCACTATAAGTTTCTTCTTTCAGGAAGTTCAGCAGTTGTTTTATTTTTTCGCTATTACGCGTCTGGCGCTCGTGAAAGGACGAAATCAGCATAACCGCTCCTTAAAAATTCAGCGGGGACAGGTGTTCTTCATCATCAGGTTTCGGCTTTACCGGTTTTACTTCGATTTCGTCGAAGAAAAGAGCCGGGTGCGTTGTCATTACAACCGGCATGGCTGGTTTATCATCCTCGCCAAAATCCAGCGCGATTTTCACCGGTGCTGCCGCGGCGGCAATATCAGGGGAAACCGAAAAGGTTTTTAGCTGACGCTTTCTGACCTTTATCGGTGAAATCAGTGAAGCAGAAGGTGGCGTTTTTGTCGTGAAGATAAAGCTGACAAAATCGGGCAGGTTGAGGATCATATTGCTGTCAATAAAGAAACGTTCGGCCTGGCGGATTGTACGCTCACTGTCGATGGTCTCCGTCAGCATATTATCCGTCTTAGCCTTACGGAGTTCGTCATCCACCAGAATAGTGCCTGACATTCTCGCTATCCAGTCTGCTGTATCCGGGTCCATAACCCGGTAAACCAGTTTGAATTTTGCATTTTCTACCACAGCGCCGACAACCGCCTCGCCTTTCAAATCTGCCGGGCAGTCTTTTAAATCGGCAATGGACTGGTGGTCCATAATAATATGGACGCCTTTATCCCGCGCCGCGCCTAAACCTTCCAGCGCTGGCCTGGATAAATGGTATTTCAGTTCGGAAAGATAAATAGCAATGGGGCGGGGTACGTCTGTTACTCGATCGCGCTTTTCTGCTAACTGGTACAGGCGAACCAGCAACATGCGCTGGGCGGTAATGATTTTGCTGTTTCGCATGGAGCCGATAACATAACAGCAGCCACCTTCATCAAATATTTTCTTGAGTGAAAAACCCTCCGGTGAATTAATGGCATTGAGTAAGGCCAGTTCCTCAATCTTACCGAAAAAGGCTTTGATTTTTTCGGCAATGCTCTGAACGTAGTCACCGTTATAAACATCACGGATTGTTGCCGATGTGTTATCACTGACAAATTGCGCGGCCATACGCGCGGCTTTTCGGTCATCTATACGATAGAAGTCCGATTCCTGTCCTTTTTCCGCCAGACTGAACCCTGCAACAAACAGTTCTTCCAGTTCATCTGGCGTAATATCTTCAATCAGGTTTAACTGGTATTGCTGTTTTCGCAGGTCAATTAAGGCAAAAGGCTTGCCTGCATCCTCGCAGGCTTTGCGGTAAAGATGCGGTGCCCATTCATCGTCTTTGGGGTCCATAACAAACACACCTTCACCGGCCAGAATACTTTGGTAAAGCAATATGCCGGTGGCAACCCCTTTTCCGGCCCCTGTGGTGCCGATAATATCTGCATGTTGTTTCTGCCAGTCTTTTAACGGGAGATATATTGGTTCATTCTCCCTGTCCATGCCAGTAAAGATGCCTTTATTCAGGTCGATATAATCCAGCGGATCATAATGCAGTGTTTCCGGCAGCAGGGATTTTACGGTGCGGACATCAGTGCGCAATTCACGTTCAAGGGTGGTTTTTTTAACAAGGCGTTTCTTTATTCTGTCCAGTTCCGGTGTGAATACCCGGCGAAGAATAATATGAAAAATAACCCCGGTTACAGTGAAAGCAATCCGTACTGACCAAGCCAGTATCGTATTATCGCTGGTGAGTCTGGTCTTGTACAGCCACTGAAAAAAGCTGATAACGACCGGGGCCAGGCTTTGTTGAATAAATCGAACTTTTGCTCAATCGCAGGATCAGATCACGCATCATCCTGACAACACCGGCAGTCCCATGGCAAAGCAGAAGTTCAGAATTACCAACTGGCGCTCTTATAACAAAGCCCTTATCAACCGAGGCTCCATAACTTTCTGGCTGGATGATGAAGCTGTCAGGGCATGGTATGACTCAGCAACGCCTTCATCACGTGGGCGGCCTCAGCGCTATTCCGACCTTGCCATTACGACCGTCCTGGTGATTAAGCGCGTATTCCGGCTCACCCTGCGGGCTGCTCAGGGCTTCATTGATTCCATTTTTTCCCTGATGGGCGTTCCGTTACGCTGTCCTGATTACAGCAGCGTCAGTAAACGGGCAAAGTCAGTTAATGTCAGTTTCAAAACGCCAACCCGGGGTGAAATAGCGCATCTGGTTATTGATTCCACGGGACTGAAAGTCTTCGGTGAAGGTGAGTGGAAAATCAAAAAACACGGCAAAGAACGCCGGCGTATCTGGCGAAAACTACATCTGGCCGCTGACGCGAAAACGCATGAAATCATCTGTGCTGACCTGTCGCTGAACAACGTGACTGATGCAGAGGCCTTCCCGGTTCTAATCCGGCAGACTCATCGAAAAATCAGGTCAGCCGCAGCGGACGGTGCTTACGACACCCGGTTATGTCACGATGAACTACGTCGTAAGAAAATCAGCGCCCTCATCCCTCTGCGAAAGAGAGCGGGTTACTGGCCCGGTGAATACGCAGACCGCAACCGTGCCGTTGCGAATCAGCGTCTGAGCGGGAGCAATGCCCGGTGGAAATGGAGCACAGATTATAACCGTCGCTCTATAGCGGAAACGGCGATGTACAGGGTGAAGCAGCTGTTCGGAGGTTCACTGACGTTGCGTGACTATGATGGTCAGGTAGCAGAGGCTCTGGCCATAGTGCGTGCGTTGAACAAAATGACGAAGGCCGGAATGCCAGAAAGCGTGCGTATCGCCTGAAAACCCAACTCACTACAGACAGGTTCGATCTAAATCTGATTTATTCAACAAAGCCCAGTACCTTCCCAAAAAGACATGCCTTGCCCAATATACTCAACATGAGCTGGATCAGGTTGCAGCTCAGCTAAACAACAGACCGAGAAAGACACTGAAGTTCAAAACACCGAAAGAGATAATTGAAAGGGGTGTTGCGTTGACAGATTGAATCTACAGCGGCGTACTTCGCAAAGCTGTCCGACTGAGGTACGCCTTTATCCGTGACAACACCTGTTGCTGGCCTGTTCGCCTGCTCTGTCGGGTGCTGGATGTTCATCCCAGTGGTTTTTACGCCTGGCTTCAGCAGCCGCATTCATAACGCCATCAGGCAGACCTGAGACTGACAGGACAGATTAAACAGTTCTGGCTGGAATCGGGATGCGTCTATGGTTATCGCAAAATCCATTTGGATCTGCGGGACAGCGGGCAACAGTGCGGAGTGAACAGAGTCTGGCGACTGATGAAACGTGTCGGGATAAAGGCTCAGGTCGGATACCGGAGCCCGCGGGCACGTAAAGGCGAGGCCAGTATCGTGTCGCCCAACAGGCTCCAGCGACAGTTCAATCCGGATGCTCCGGATGAGCGTTGGGTAACGGACATAACCTACATCAGGACCCACGAAGGCTGGCTATATCTTGCCGTGGTTGTTGATCTGTTCTCACGCAAAATTATCGGCTGGTCCATGCAATCCCGGATGACAAAGGACATTGTCCTGAACGCACTGCTGATGGCTGTATGGCGGCGTAATCCCCAAAAACAGGTGCTGGTTCATTCGGATCAGGGCAGTCAGTACACAAGCCATGAGTGGCAGTCGTTCCTGAAATCACACGGCCTGGAGGGCAGCATGAGCCGTCGCGGTAACTGCCATGATAATGCGGTTGCAGAAAGCTTTTTCCAGTTGCTGAAACGCGAACGGATAAAGAAAAAGATCTACGGAACGCGGGAAGAAGCCCGCAGCGATATTTTTGATTACATCGAAATGTTTTATAACAGTAAGCGTCGGCATGGTTCTAGCGATCAGATGTCACCGACAGAATATGAAAACCAGTATTATCAACGGCTCGGAAGTGTCTAGATTATCCGTGGCGATTCATTACGTCCTGTCAGAAGTTGACTGTGATTTGGACAGAGAACAAATGATAAACAGCTACAGAAGGTTGTTTTCTGAACTCAGTGGGATAGGTAAAGTGACAGTAAATTTATTAATGTCCTGAACTGAAATTAATAAAGAAAGAGGCCATCCTTAGGACGGCCATCTGTGCTGGTATTTAGTTGGATGTAGTCTGATTAATAATCACACCTTTAATGCTTTTGTTTTTAAAAAAATACTGGAGGCAGTTCATTTGAGTAAAGTCGCCATAGTTTTTGGTGTTAGTGCAATACTGGACTGTATTGCCATTTGGTTTGTTCAGGAAGATTGACGAGATGTTTTCAAATGAAGCATCCAGCAAAGGAGTTCCCTTAATCGTAATGCTCAAATCACCCTTGTAAGGAGAGCAGTTTCCTTGTTGCTCTGCCTTGGCAATTGCAATTGATGTTAGATCCCCTTGCCCCATCTCATTATCAGAGATAAACCAGTAGTTGACACCTTTAGAAGCAAGGCACAGCCATGATGCTTGGTTGCCTTGATTAACAGTCACGCCAGTAGTTTTTGCTATATCTATAAGGCTGCTAAATTCCATCATATAGACATTATCTCCAATAATAACATTCGGCACTAAGCTTTTGCTCGTGTCGTAGTTAGGGATGGATGAATCGTCTTGGTAGTAGTTGGCACCAAAACCTTCCATTTGTGTAGCCATCGCAACGGAAGATGTTACGGAAAGAGCAAGGAGGAGATATTTCATTTCACCTTTAGCTCCCTGTCACCGCTAGCCCAAATGCTTTTTCTGACGCTGAGTGGGGCGATGATACAACCTTCTGATGAATCCAGTGGATGCTTTTTGCTTGCACCATGAATACGGAAGGCAGAACGTCCGCACATAGAGTTACTCAGACTGGGGGTAAGGTTGAGCGTGTATTTACCTGTATGGGCTGAGTTATGAGGGGATCCGATTGTATAAGTGCCTCTGGGAAGCGGACCTTTACCACTGACACATTCCTGAGAGCTATCATTCTTATAACCTGTTGCACCTGCATAATCGGCTGTGTATTTTTCACCATTACGAGTGAAGGTGTGTGTTGCTACATCGTATTCCCACGCCATTATGCAGCCCGTCCTTTCCATGAATCGGAGTGGATAATATTACCGTCCAGATAGTGCCATGTGATTTTCTCGTAGGCCAAATCTACATATTCAAGATGGTCGTGCCTTTCCCATTGAGGATTTTTAATGTCCATCATAAAAGGCTCAATTTCCGTTACCTTCACGTTTTCCAACGTAGTCCTGAAATATTCCTCTTCTTGGCCGTTGTAGTTGATCCGATAGAATTTGAACACGGCCTTTTTAAGGGTCTGACCAGAAGAGAGCGCTTTGTATAGATAGGCGGATGAGTTATCAACGCTTTTCATAAATGCATATGAACTATGTAAGCGTTTTGCTGTAGCCTTGCCCGTTAGGGGATCGGTAGGCTGTTCTACGGAGTGCGTCAGCTCACTTACCTCAATACTTCCCTCCCTGCCGTTCACATCAACACTGCCCTTTATAGGCGCACCGCCATCATCTTCAAGCCATAAGTAAACCGGAATAGCCATTCAACAAACTCCCTTTCAGCATTAAACATTCAAGGGGAAAATTATGTTCCTCATTGCTCTTATCAAAGAAATGTTATTCAACTTTTCTTTGATAAAGATCAATTACATACCGTCAGCAATTGATAATGCCATGTAAAGAAGCAAGAAATCATCCAGTGAATCGTCGCACTCCATCACCATCAATCAATTGGTATAAAAGATCGATGTATTTGTATTGATAGATTTTAACGATTAAAATTGGTTGATTGATCGATTGTTTAATTGTTTAAATCGATCGATTTCGTTTTTTTGATAGTTTTTGACTATTATTTGTTTTTTATCGATCGATTTAAACGATATGACGAACATCATAAATAATTTAATTCTATCAATTGGTTAAACAGACTGTTTGTGGGTCGGGTGCGATCCGCTTCGGAGTAGGATCTCTTTTCCTTTTAATCCTGCCACGAACAGTCAGTTTGTTAACATTGATGGGATATGAAGATGAAAAAAATCTTACTTATGGCAGGCGCTGCGTTGGTTCTGGCGGGATGTGGTGAAAAAGGCGACTTTGAGAAAGCGATCAACGCGAAGATTGGTCAATCGAAAACCTGTTTCTCACTGAGAAACAACAATGTCACATTCCCTGTCCAGCTCTCCAAACCGCGATTTGATGAAACAGGGACTGGAACAGGGTCTGTGATCCTCGACGGCCTCGTAGAACAGGGCTTAATGGATTTTGTTAGAGGCTGGGATAACAATATGGTTGGGATAACAGATGAAGGTAAACAAGCCAAAATCTGGGATGCCAAAGAAGGTGTTTGTATTGGTCGCCGTGTTGTTGATGAAGTGAAGGAATGGACCGAGCCGGGTAATGGTAATCAGAAAGTTGTTCGCGTCACCTATACGTGGAAATTAACTGATGTTCCATCATGGGTGGACAAAAGCGCGTTCTCTGGCATGAAAGGAATGAACGGACCTGCTGATGGTGCCATGAATCTTGTTAAAACCAGCAATGGCTGGAAAGCGATCTAAGGGGTCTATCATGGAAAACAAAACTATCCAGTGTCCGTTTTGCCTGAAAGAAAGTCAGAGAGGCGTCCATGTCTGCACTGGCTGCATGGCAACTGGTTTATATGGAACCTACCCCGGCTGGTATGCTTTCGTGATTATATTATTGACCTTCGGCCTGTCTATACTGATAGGAATGTCTACAGGAATGGCTGGAGCTACCATCAGCTTACCAATCATTGCGGCTGTTGGGTTTATAGCTGGTAAGGCAATATTCTCTGATAATGTTGTGTTCAGGCGAAGGATGTAATTTTTTCGATAACAAATAGGCCACGTCTTAGGATAAAAAACGTGGTTTAATTTTTTAAGGCGTGGGAATCCCAATGTTCTTTATCTCATGCTTTTCTAGGTCTAAGATGTTTATCGATAGCATCCGCAATAGGTGTTAGTTGGAATGTGTATTTTGTTTTATAATCTCCACGCCATTCTTTATATATGGCACCCCTGATTCGGCTGATAATTTCATAAAATTGATTGTCTTTTGAAAGGGTTAAATAGATTTCCTTTTCAATTCCATATAATTCATTTTTACTTGGTTCCTGATGTAAATTATATAATGATATACATAGTGTTAGTTTTTTAATATAATTGGCATAGAAAGCAGCGCCAACATCGTTAGTGCAAAAAAATACGTTGTCCCCCTTATCAATAAATCTATTCACTTCTTCTATGATAAAAAGGTCGAAGAGTATGTTTTTAACTAATTCAACGCTATACCTTTCTTGTGGGTAGTGAAGTAGTTTTTTAAAGCGATCTTTGGGGTCACAATTTATACTTATGTTTAGCATGCATAACAATAAGTGAAAGTTTATTGATGATTTACTATTATGATCTTGATAATGATTGATTAGACAAATTACTTTTTCTAACTTACTTTTATTTTTCAGGCTGGGAATGCTATTAATGTAATTGAAATGTTTCATAATCAACTGCTCATTGAACAATCGTTTGTATTCGTTCAAAAGGATTGATTTTAGGTTGTTGATTTCATTATCATTTGATAATATTTCGAACTTTGAGTCTTGTATGGATGAATTGTTGTTTACTGCCTGTTCAATTTCGGCAAAAACAGTTATTTTATCACCCGGTAGACAATTTACTATTTTTGAATATAAAGAGTATCTGCCAGAAACGTTCGAATCTAATAAAATCTTAGGGGACGGCCCAGAATAGGTTGAAATGAATTTTTCTGTGGTTCCAAAAAAATCACGACCGTAAATCCATAGCTTGTTTTTCATTCCTTAGCCTCATTGACCTGCCCCCCGTTGATTAATACACCGCGATGTTAGTAATGTCTTTATCGCCAATATCCGGGAAAATGTAGGTTTCAAGACGGGTCAGGACAGTGTTCTGGTAATCTTCAGACCATTTCTTTTTGGTAGAAAACCACGCCTTGGTCACTGCTTTGAATGTTCGGGTGTTATCACGCTTTGCTTTAAGTTCTTTGGCTTCGGTCTGTTTCTTTGCATTAGGGTCAATGCCCTGAGCAAGAAGCCTTTTAGCTTCATCACGGCGTTGTCTTGCGTCAGCAAGTGAAACAGCAGGGTAGACACCTATGGAGAAGATTTTTTGCTTCCCGTCGAAGCGGTAAGCCATTTGCCAGTATTTGGAACCCTTGGGGGTAACGCGAAGGAACATACCGAAGCCATCGGTCAGCTTGTATTCCTTATCAAGGGGTTTGGCGTTTTTTACTTTAGTATCAGTAAGTGGCATAACGGCATCCCCCGCTTGTTGGTAAAAACGCAATCGAACTACCATTACCAACATTTTTACCAGCAAAAAGGTATGGCTTCGAGTGGTTTTTAGTGAACGAGGGTGAACCTGAAGAAGGGGATAACCAACTGATAGAAATGCAGAAAGCAGACGTTAGTGAACGTCTGCTTCCCTTAATTTGGCTCCTCTGACTGGACTCGAACCAGTGACATACGGATTAACAGTCCGCCGTTCTACCGACTGAACTACAGAGGAATCGGTTTCGATGGGGCGCATATTAGCGAGGGTGCCCGGGGCTGTCAACAGCAAAAAACACTCGGGCTTTCAACTGGCTGCGTTTAAAGCAACCCGCTGGCTTAATAGCCAACTTTGTCCGTATGGACCGTCGTGTTGAGCCCGAAGCGCGCCGCGGGATCCTGGCGGTAAAACCCGCTAAAGCGTCGATAGAGTGACGGGAACTGAGTATTCAGCAGATGCGGCGCGCTAAAAAAATATTCTGACAGCACCGCAAAGCACTCCGCTGGCTCGCTGGCGGCCTGGGCATCCATACTGGCCGCCGCTTCCCCCACCAGCTCGATCTCGTCCCGTATCGCGTTCATGGCCGCGTTAAGATCCTGCTCCCAGGCTGCCACTTCACTTAACGCGATAGCGGGAACGCCGTTGGTATAACCGCTTCCGCGTGAATCGAGCTTGTGAGCCACTTCATGAATCACCAGGTTAAACCCGGAAAGATCGAAGGAATCCTGCACATCCATCCAGTTTAAAACGATCGGACCCTGTAACCAGCTCTGACCGGCATGGACTGACTGCTCCCGGTGTACCAGACCAAACTCATCCTGCCACTCATCGTCGACCCGGAAGGGCGCGGGATACATCAGCACTTCATTAAATCCGTCGAGCCAGTGATAACCCAGGTTTAACACCGGCAGGCTAAAAAGCAGCGCCAGCCGGGCACATTGCAGCTCATCCAGGTTTACATCCTGCAGCGGCACCAGACGCTTTTGCTGCAAAAACCTGGCTGCCAGTGCGGTCAGACGCCGCTGTTCGGACCGATCGAAGCCGCGCAAAATGGGAATAGCTAACGCCTCCTGCCAGGGCAGGGGGGCGATAGCAGCATCCGGTTTTTTCCACGGCCATTTGATCATCAACCCACACCCGTTCGTTATGGTTAATTTTGTACGCGTGTAAAATCAATGACCCAAACCCAGGGATTCACCTCCCAGCTGGTGCCGCCGTACTGCAAAGCCCACTGTTTACGGTAGGCATCTTTTGAAGAGACGGCCTCATGGTGCATGGTGAAAAAATTATTCAGAAAATGAGAGTCAGTCTGTACGCCCTCAGCAATAACGTCGTCGTCGCTGATATCCTGAATTTTTTCCACGCGAATTCCGGTAATCAGCAGATTGATGCGGCTTGCCCAGCGTGGCATATGAATGCCCGCCTGCCAGCCAAAATGCTCATCGTCATCTTCTGCATTGGAAAACTGGCTGGTGTCTGCACGATACTGACAGTAGCGCGGGTTTTTAAACTGCGCGGGCGCACGTTCGTATTCGGCTATTTCGCTTTGATCAATAAGCGGGCCACGCCAGGTTTCCCTCACCCAGAGCCTGTCGCCTGGCTGTCCGTAAGGGCAATGATAACTTAAGTTTTCCATACCCATCACCCGGTTTCCCTGCAGGTGATTACTGAGCACGTCAATACCATAACAGCCTTCATGGTTATCCTGGCCCGGCCCCAAAAACTGTGACTTCATAATGCGTCGGGTTTGTCGTTGTTGGTCAGAGAGCAGCGCTCGCACCCGTTGATCATTAAACAAAATCGGGCGTTCTTTCATGGTTTTACCCCTGTAACTTTCTGGTTGAAACGCTGATCACAGCCAAAATAAAAATACAATACAGATAAATCTGAACATTAACCTGGCACTTAACGCTTTTGTGATGAGCGAAAATATACATTAATTATACTTCTTAATTGACGTCTAACCAGGTCTGCACGTAAACGTTTACAATCCCCTGAGACGCTCAGTCTAATTCTTCTGATAATATCCCTTGTTTTTGCACGGGATTATTCAGTCAACAGTTGCTTCTTTACAGTCCCTTACAGACGCCAAGGGCGTTATCAGCACTCTGCAAGAGATATGGTGCGTCGGGATGCTATATCAAGTGCCTGGTGAGAATTCTAAAGCATTTTATTGAAGTAGCGGGAAACTTATTTTGCATCGTACATTATATCCGTTTAAGCATCTGCCTGAAAAATAATCGAATAATTTTTTTAGCAATAATAAATGCAACAACGAAAAAAGTGTGTAATGGTTTAATTTAGCGTTATAAACATGATGCAGGTCTCATTTTGGCCGCCGCTTACCGCTATACCACGCAGTCGTCTGCCCTGGTCCAATGGCATCTCAAAAAGTTCAAATAATAAGGAGAAGTCTGTGTCCCTGATACTCTGGCAAAACCGCTTTGAAAGCTGGCTGCATGAAACCTGGCCTCAGGACGACAAGGCACACGATGTAGCCCATCTGCGACGCGTGTGGCAGACGGCGCAGCGTATAATGAAGGGAAGCGAAGCTGATGAGCTGGTGGTGCTCACCGGCTGTTACTTTCACGATATTGTTAACCTGCCTAAAAATCACCCGGAACGGCACCTTGCTTCCGCTCAGGCTGCCGTGGAGGCGCGACGTATTTTGCAGCAGGTCTTTCCTGACTTTCCCCCACAAAAAATTGATGCGGTGACCCATGCCGTTCATGCACACAGCTTTAGCGCGGGCATAGAGGCCGAAACGCTGGAGGCAAAAATCGTTCAGGATGCCGATCGGCTTGAATCGCTGGGCGCAATAGGGCTGGCAAGGGTATTTTATGTCTCCGGTGCGCTGGGACGCTCGCTGTTTGACAGCACCGATCCGCTGGGACGTGACAGGCCGCTAAATGATGCGGAGTGGGCGCTGGACCATTTTCAGAAGAAGCTACTGAAATTGCCGAAGCAGATGCAAACCCCGGAAGGCCGTCGGCTGGCGGAATATAACACCCATTTTCTGGTGACCTATATGGCAAAACTGTGCGCGGAGCTGAAAGGCGATTTCTGTGGACTGGATGAGGATGTGCTACAGGAATTTAGTCCCGGCGGGCAGCAGAAAACATGACAGGCGTCTGCGGATAAGCTTTTTATTTCTCTCCTCCCTGCCATAAAGGGTAAGGGAGGAGAGAAGAGGCAGGACCGGGTTATTTTAGCGGGTGATTACTGCTCTTCATCACCGTAATAAAGTACGCCCAGTTTAATCAGGGGGCGGCCCTGGCTTTTACGATGAAGATTGGTATCACGCAGTGAGTAGACGCAGCCGCAGTACTCCTGCTGGTAAAAGCGCTCGCGTTTGCTGATCTCTATCATGCGGGCGGAGCCGCCCTTTTTGCGCCAGTTATACTCCCAGTAAACCATATCCGGGTAGGGCGCAGCAGCGCGTACGCCACAGCCGTTGATCTGCTCCATATTTTTCCAGCGGGAGATCCCCAGCGAGCTGGAAATGGCATCAAAGCCGTTCTCATGGGCATAAAGCGCGGTGCGTTCAAAGCGCATATCAAAGCACATGGTGCAGCGTACGCCGCGCTCCGGCTCCCACTCCATACCTTTGGCCCTCTCAAACCAGTTATCGGTATCGTAGTCCGCATCCACAAAAGGAATACCGTGCTGTTCAGCAAAGCGGATATTTTCTTCTTTCCGCAGCAGATACTCTTTCTGCGGGTGAATGTTCGGATTGTAGAAGAAAATGGTGTACTCAATCCCGGCTGCCTGAATGGCTTCCATCACCTCGCCCGAGCAGGGCGCGCAGCAGGAGTGCAGCAGCAGCTTTTTTGCTCCATTGGGGAGGGTCAGAGGGGGACGTGAGATTTCGCTCATGGCGGCAGGCTCCAATAGTTTCTCAAAACAGCGCTAGTGTAGGGGCGCAGCAGGAAGATGTCACGGTCGCAGGTGCCGGGAATGGGAAAAAGGCGTTCCTGCGAACAAAAATCTCTCCTGTGGCCGGGTGTTAAGCCCTGATTAAGACAGCAGATGATAGCAGTCGGAAGGTGAATACAGATTCAGGCAGCCTGGAACAGTTAAAGGATGCTTCCCCCTGGCTCCGGGACAGTTAAGTGATAGACTGTCACGCGTTTAACACTTAACTGAGTCATTATGAACGAGATTGATAGTGCAGCGTTGCTGCTGACCGGGCAGGTAAGCGAGCAGGATCGCAAGAAATTTGAGCAGGATCGTTTGCTGTTCCAGCGGGTGCTGGAGATCTACGACCCGCAAACCGTTGCCCAGGCGCTGCGTGAACCGGGTCAGCATGAGTGGACGCGCGAAGCGCTCAATCGCTGGGCGAAGGGTAACAGCGCGGCCAAACCGCTTACCGAAGCAGAAGTCAGCCAACTCCGGCAAATGCTGCCTTCGCCCCCGGCACATCACCCTGATTACGCATTCCGCTTTATCGACTTGTTTGCCGGTATTGGCGGTATTCGCAGCGGTTTTGAAGCGGTGGGCGGGCAGTGCGTATTCACCAGTGAATGGAATAAATTCTCGGTGCGTACCTATAAAGCCAACTGGTACTGCTGCCCCGAGTCACATACCTTCAATCAGGATATTCGCGATGTGACCCTTAGCAATGATGCCAGCGTCAGCGAACAGCAGGCTTACCAGCATATTGACCAGCAGGTTCCCGATCACGATGTCCTGCTGGCCGGTTTTCCCTGCCAGCCGTTTTCGCTGGCGGGCGTCTCCAAGAAAAATGCGCTGGGGCGCGCGCATGGATTTGAGTGCGAGGCGCAGGGCACGTTATTTTTCGACGTTGCCCGCATTATTACCGCCAAGAAACCGGCCATTTTCGTGCTGGAAAACGTTAAGAATCTTAAGAGTCACGATAAGGGTAAAACCTTCCGCATCATCATGGATACCCTGGATGAGCTGGGCTATGACGTGGCTGACGCGAACATCAGCGGCGCGAAGGATCCTAAAATCGTCGACGGCCAGCATTTCCTGCCGCAGCACCGTGAACGTATCGTACTGGTGGGCTTTCGCCGCGATCTTCACCTGCCGGCCTTTAGCCTGGACGCGCTTTCGTCACTCTATCCTGCGCGCAGGACGCCGTTAAGGGCGCTGCTCGAACCCTCAGTCGAGGCAAAATACATTCTGACGCCGACGCTGTGGAAGTATCTTTATCAGTATGCGAAAAAACACCAGGCGAAGGGGAATGGTTTCGGCTACGGCCTGGTGGATCCGCAGCGGGAAAACGGCGTGGTGCGCACCCTCTCTGCGCGCTATTACAAAGACGGGTCGGAGATCCTGATTGACCGTGGCTGGGACAGGGCGCTGGGCGAACGCGATTTTGATAATGCCGAAAACCAGCAGCGTCGCCCGCGCCGCCTGACGCCGCGCGAGTGCGCCCGTCTGATGGGGTTTGAACAGCCTGACGGCTATCGCTTCCGCATCCCGGTTTCCGATACTCAGGCCTACCGTCAGTTTGGCAACTCGGTGGTGGTACCGGCCTTTGCGGCCATCGCCAGGCTTTTGCTGCCGTGGATAACACAGGCCGTCGGGCAGCGTCGGGATCGCCTTTAAGTCTGCGTCTATACTTAGCCTGGGCATAAGGAGATTGTGATGGCTGATGTACACTCCGCGGAAATTCGCACTAAAAATATGCGCGCAATCGGCACGCGAGATACGGCAATAGAAAACCGGCTTGCCGAACTGCTGGCAGACCAGGGTTTTAGCTTTGACGTTCAGGATAAAACCCTGCCTGGCCGTCCCGATTTTGTGCTGAGCCAGTATCAGGCCATTATCTTTGCACACGGCTGCTTCTGGCATCACCATCACTGCCATCTCTTTAAGGTGCCGGCGACGCGCACCCAATTCTGGATGGCGAAGATAGGGGGGAACGTCGAGCGCGACCGGCGCTATATTCAGCAGCTTACCGACGAAGGCTGGAAGGTAATGGTGGTGTGGGAGTGCGCCCTGCGGGGTAAAACCCGACTTGAGCAGGGCGCGCTACAGTCCCGGCTGGAAGAGTGGATCTGTGCCGGGAGCGGGAATGCGGAAATCGACGCATTCGGCATCCATCAGATGTAACTCTGCCGCCAGGCGGCAGGTGAGTCATTCACAGCGACGGACTTTGGGCGCGGCTGGGAACTCCAGCGGGTCTGGATGCCGAAAAGGCGGCTGAAGCACAGGGCGAACAGAGGAACGGTTGCCACCATGACGGCGGCAATGCCGGATGGCACGTTCTGATGCTCCGCGACCGTTACGGTCCCGTTGCCAATCGCCAGCAGCATTATGCCCACCAGCGCAGCGTTCCCCGCTGCCCGCCATGAGGGGAGTTTCTCACCGCGCAGTAACAGATAAAGCGACAGCACCACCCCTGCCAGCAGAAAGCGCAGGCCAGCCATCATCATCGGCGGCCAGCTCTGTACGCCGATGCGGATCACGAAGTAGGTCGATCCCCAGATAAAGTAAAGCGCGAACAGGGCGATAAGTAGCGGGAGAAGAGTAGGGGAGCGGCGTAGCATGATTTTCTTCATAATTGTTAATGGTAGGTTAACTTAACGCTAATTTCTCCGTTCAACCAGATGAATTGCCGCTTTTTTTCCTCTTCAACAGATTCTGTAAATCGGCGGACAATTTTGGACTGATTCGCGCGCTGTTCTGGACTGAGTTCAGCCTGGGAAAACACGATTTTGAACAGTCCAGAATATCCCGCAAGTGCCAAAATATAGCATAAAAAAAGGGTCGCCATCCGTGGCAACCCTTAAGCCTGGTGTAGGCTCCTAACAATAAAGTCCCTATTCTTAATCAGTGTATAAATGCTTGTACAGATCAATAAGTTGTTATTGATCGGCGAAATCGATCACCCTGCATCAGTTACCCTCAAATTTAAATAATTTTTTCGATTATAAACAGATGATTTCTTAGCCTCCTGGCCATTGGCGCGCATTCACGATTGGTGGCTCATCTTTAACAGTCAACTGTCAACAGCCGTAAGAGTGTAACCCTGCATGCTCTCTAGCCCGTCTCGCATAGCGTGCAGGGTTATACTATTAAACGCCTCCCAGACCGGCTTTATAGGTTCTTCTGTTCCACCCATGTCTTTAACGGGTTCTACCGGCTCTGGGTAGCTCCACACACTTTCAGTCTGTGTAACGACTCTGACCAGTTCATCCCCGTGATAGAGACGTATAACGTATTCTGTACCATCCTCATGCATAACGCCGGGTTCACTGTGACTCACCAAATTATCAGCCTGTATAACTCGGTTGCGTCCTACCCACGACAACTTAAATGGAGTGCCGTGAACAAACTCCAGCCTCGCAAGCTCGTTTACGCGCACGTCGCCTGGCGGATAGGGGCGCGCCTGCCGTGACGCCATCGTTACAGCCGAAACAGTCGCCAGATTGGGGGTAAGCAATGCCGCCGCCGTTCGCGTCAGCAGCCGCACATAGACTTTCTCCCCGGCAACGTATTCGATGCCATTGGACTCCGCTTGTCCGTCGTAAAACCACAGCTTATTGCCAGCCGCGTGTAATGCCGGGACCGTGTCAGCGCACCCCCGGCCTATGGTTATCATACCTGTTTCAGAATCGACGGCATCGATCCGCACTATCTCGTCATCAATCAGCACCGCGCTTCCAATCTCCAGACCGTCAGGGCCGTGAATATTCAGCATAGTATCTGACCGCCCGACGACAGATAACAGTAGCGCTGACGGCGTCCAGTCGCCCGTTTGGCCCGCCGTCCAACCCCCGCCCGCGTTCGTCTGCAACGTGTAATTAATGGCGTTGGTCTGCGGCGCTTCTGCGATTACGCCCAAATACCCGGTATCGTCCGTCAGCGTTGCTAGTTCAGCTGTTCCGATCAGCGTCACCAACGTGGCATAAGGCAGTTCAACAGCGCATTGCGCCGTAACCGGACGTGCAGCAGAATCGGGCGGGGTCCAGGCTGGTTTCTGCTTTACGCTGCTGTAGTTCGTTGATGGCAGTCCGAAAACGTCCTGAATAGCTGTTATTGTCAGGGACCCATCGTCATTCTCACTGATTTTCCCCACGCGCATAACCATATTATTGATACCCCGGTCATCAAGTGACAGGCGAAAACAGGCGGCAGGGATTAGCGTACCGCCGCGCCGGTCAAATTTCAGAACAAAACGGCTAAGGCCTGCTGTAACCGCTTCTAAATCACGCTCCGCGACCCGTGCGGCCAGCTCGTATGTCGGGATAGCTTTATAGCTTACGCTCTCGCTAATCAGCCCTACGCTTTGTATTGAGCCGAGATTCTGCGCCCGGACCTCTTTGTCGTTATTCGTCAGCGGGTCATGCCACGTTGCAACGATTTCATTCGCTGCCACATCAGCCGCGCTGGCGTCGTCATCCTGAACGCTTAATATCCCGCTGTCGTAATCAAATAATGGTAAATCATCCGGGTTATAGTCTTTTCGAATCAACTTTAAATTTAATTTACCGGTCCCCAAATCTGCATACTGAACCGCGCCGATATGATCGAGCACCTGTTGAACGAACGCATTAAGATTTTCCTGGCGGTTATAGCGGAAACATAGTCCGAACGCCTCGTTAAATAGCGTATCTGCTGCTGTTTTATATGTGTCCAGCTCCAGCTCTGACAGCGCTAACCCGCGCCCCCAGTCGCGGTTGGTTGCGCACTCGACAAGAATATGCGCTCCGTTCATAGAATGGATTTGCCGCAGGTTCTCAAGTTGAGCCGCGTTTAGTGAGGCGTCATCTATTTCTGAATCGTCGTTACGTAGCGTAATGACCGCTTTTTCCGGATACCAGACCACGTCGCCGTCCCAGCCCCGCGTGCTGCGCCTGACGCGGTAAACCCACGGTTTCGGGCTGGCTGAATACGCGCTAATCAGCCCACTGAAAAACGTCGTGACCATACCCCGGAAGCCCGGCACAATCCCCGACAACAGCCCTCTTACGAGCGAACTGGGGACCTGGTCTGCATAACCCATCGCGATTTCCAACAGGCCGTCAATACCACCCTCACCGCTGGTATCCGTGCCGCCAAATAAATCCGGCTTGTTGATATAAATTGATTTACTCGTCGTTATCTGACCTGGCTCCGCTGCGAGTATTATTTTTTCGTCGGCAGTAATATTGACAATTTCATTCACCGGACCACGCCCCAGCCCGGCATGAATATCCATAAAATATTTATAGCCGACAGTCGTTTTTTTGCCCTTACTGCCCACGTTGTTCCTCCGTTTCAGCTAGCGCCACGACGCGCAAGGCGAACGCATCGCCGGTATCCAGCACGGTCTGTGCTGCAATACCGCCGTCGCGTAAAAACGCGTTAAAGTCCAGCCCGTACAGCCGGAACCATGAACGCAGTGCGGGTGCGCAGCCGCCAGCGGCGCGAATATGTGCCATCGTGATAAACAGATTATTTTTTAATGGCTTCATAGCGATAATTCCCATAACACATTACATACCAGTCAGCTGTCCAGCAGTCGCCAAAAAACACGCACTGCGGCGTACCCTCGTCGGGCTGAGGCATATTAAAATCGTCCTCCGTTGCCGCCTCCGGCGAGCTGATTTTATTTCGCCGCGCCAGAACTGAATTTAGTAAATAGCTGGCGACAATAACAGCGACAAACTTTGCAACGGCAAACCACATACAGCCTCCTAAAATAATTTAATTATCTGGAACGGCGATTTACCCGGCAAATGCGGGACGCCTCCGTGGTTATATTCATTATCAAATTTATTTTTGCAGGTGTCAGTTGTCTGGTCGCATCCCGGATAAATCGTGATATCCATCCCGACCGACAGGCCTGCTGTGCCTCCGAACAACCCGATTGTATTTTCAGTATGCACACGTGCCCCGCGATACTCAGTAATGCCGTCCGTCATATACTGAATATAACCGCCGCTGAAATAACCCTCCGGCAAGCCTGCTGGCAGGTTTACCGTGATTTCAGCACCGTCGAGGGCGCTTATCGTCACCCCAACGCCGAATGCGGCCGGATTGACTTTGCACAGATGGTCATATAACGCGTGCGGGCAGCCACGTCCCCACGTCAGCCGCAGCCCGTTACGTGAAAACGAACTCGCCACGCTGGCGCTGATAATTTTCACCGCGCCGCTGTCCTGCCGCCGCACTTCTTTTATCGTTCCGACCCAGACCGTTTTTAATTCCCGCGCGTCGTCAGTGTAATGAAAACGCGATATTCTGGCGGCTACGGGCTGTGTTGGCGGCACGCCACGGTACAAATTAATAACGGCATTTTCCGGCGGCACGGTAATTTCAATATTTTCCCCGGTATTCTGCGACAACCCGCTGTCGCTGATTGCGTCCGCGCGCCACAATACCCCGTTGTGCGTAATATCGCGATCGGCATTCGTGTAGCGAAAATACTGTATGCCGCCACGAATGAACTCATATAACGCAACGGGCTGGCCGTTCGCCGCTGAATATTCCTCATTACTCCAGCTCATCGCGTACCTCCGTAAAATTAACGTCAACGATTGCCACGCCGTCGGCATCGGTTTTATGCTCCCACGCCACGGCGTCACTGTTCAGACGACACAGCGTCATGAACGAGATTTTCATTATTTCCGCGCGTTCACACGGCGGCAGTTCGCTGTCGAGTGCCAGCCGTTCCGTGTCGCCGTTCAGCTCAGCTGCTGCGATAATACGACAGCAGTACACGCGATCCCCGGTCAGCTCAATACGTATGTCCTGACGGCCCGCCGCAGGTCCGTTAGCGCTGAATCCGTTCCCCTGCACGTCAACCGACGCGCCACCCGCACCGGCGACGGGGTAAAAATCACTGGACTGTGAGCCGACCCACAGCGGCCGCTGGCGTCCCCTCAGCCAGCCCAGCAGCTGGCGCAGCGCGGCCTGCTCACTCTGCCCGTACAGCACAAAACGATGCGACTGCACGCAGAACGGGCGACCAGCAACGTCAGTGACGGACGGGCGACCGCTGCCGTTATCAACTTCATGCATTAAACGCACATATTCCGCCGTTAAATCCTCGCTCCAGCATGAGTTAACGCCTAATACAGGGTGCCCGCGATATTCCGTCATCCCGTGCCCGACGACGACGGGCTGGCCGTCGGTCACGCGAAAACGCATCTGCGCCCGCACCACACCGTCTGACAGGCGGCTAATAACAGGCGGGTCTGTCAGGACGGAGTTCCGCTGCGGCGTAACCTGGCTGCCTGCGGGCCAGCCCGACCCGAGCGGGCGGGTGAGTACCAGCTGTTGCGGCTGAACGCTGTCGACCTGTACGCCCTCGCTGCTGCGGCCATCGCTGACCGTGACCCGCCCGGACGCGTCAAAATCACGCCCGGCGGTGTTCAGCATCAGTGACGTAGCACCGGCGGCGACGTCTTCAGCGAGCCGCGTTGCATCGGTCCAGACCGGTATCAGCCACGCGTTGCCGCCGTTCTGCCATATCTGCTGCTCCAGTCGCTGACGCTCCGTGCCACTGGCTGTCACGGTAAATTCAAACGTGCGGCGCGGGGCAAGGCGGCGCGCAATACGCTGTTCTGCGCCGCTCCGGGACGTCAGCACGTCCGTTTTCCACTCCAGCGTCTCTGTAATGCCGTCCGCCCATTCCGGCGACAGCGACCAGCTGTTGCTGCGTTCCCCGGTCAGGCGGAATGTCACCGGGTTCAGGCCGCTGAATTCCCATATAATCACGCAGTCGAGCGACGCGGCCCCGGCGGCCGGGATAGTTATCTGCCAGACCGCCGTCCCCAGCTGCCGGAACGTCAGCGGCATGACCGCGCCGCGCAGTGTGATATTGTCATCACCCGTAACTGTGACACGCAGGCATATCACCGGGTTAAAAAATGCATTCCAAACTGTGACGCTGACCACCTGCTCAGTACTAAACGTGCCCAGATTGATTTCAGCCGGAATAACAATAATGCGCTTATAAAAATCATCAATATACGAAAGAGTTAAATAGCCATTATGTTGTTTATTGTTTTTATTCGGACTGCCGTCCGTCCGCGTTCCGTAACGCGGCAACAGAGGTGATATAACCGGCGCACCCTGACGGGTTGTGATATTAAAATCTCGGCCGACGCGCAGTGACAGAGGGCCGGGTAAAATATATCCGACCGCCATTTATTCGTTTACCCTGTACGCGTAAAAATAATCATAACTGTTATTCTGCCCAGCCGGAGCGGCATCGGTTGTTGCCTGAAACTGCACGACAGGAATTAACATAAAGTCAGCGTCATTAATTTTCATGCGGATGCGGGGCAAAATACCGCGGGCGCGGCAGACAAAAAAATCCGGAACTGTGCCGGTACGCCGCCATATTCCGGCGTCGTCTTTAATAAATATGGCGTTATTAACGGGCGAGATAACATTACCAAACTGACTAAACGAACATACTACCTGTAACGCATCAGGATGTTTTGCGCTGTTGCTTTCAGAGAAACCCGCACCCAGCCCGACCGCTGACAGCCCGGCGAGGTCGTCGCGAAAAAGCCGCCAGCCGGGTGACGCATCAGCCGTATCAACCCTGACCGCTGACGTGTAAGAGGCGCGCGACCAGTATGTCGAAATAAAATCAGCAAACGGCAGGCTGAAATAGTTCCCGATCATGGACGTGGAGTCATTACTAACCGTTGTCCCGTATGCATACTGCCCGCCAGTAAAATCAAATTCCTTATTCAGCGTGCCAATACCAAAATGACGAAATTTACCGTCAGCAACCTGAATTACGGCATGAATATAATCAGCTGTACCAAAAAAATCATAGGTCAGAAACGTACCGGTAATTTCACTGACACCGGCACCGTAATAGATCTGAGCACTGATATGATTTATCATACTGCTACCGGGTTGCTCATTATATGCACGAGATGGTGAAAATCCGGTGTTACCCAGTACGTAATACGTGGTTTTACTCGCACCCAGACCAAACGACCAGTAGCCGCTGTTATTATGCAAAAACAGTGCGGGCAGCGTGGCGGTATTATGATTATCAATAACCCAGCCGCACAATTGCGCAAATTCTCCAAATTTCCCCATCAGCTCTGTTAAATTCTCAGCACTCCCCGTCTGATACATAATCAATCCCTTCTGACTGCAAAAAAATGTGAATTACCGGTTCGATATGCGTTGCGGTAAACAATAAACGTCTGGTTTTCCGGCGTGGTGATAACATCCTCCGGCGCGCACCCGATGCCGGGCAGCCAGTGAACGCCGTCGAGTGCGCCCCATAATGTATTTTCACCGGTTTTCGTCGTGCATAAAAATACCCGATGCAGCGGATAGCCCACGGCGTCACCCGGCCCGGTCTTTGCCAGAATATTATAATTGGGTGAGCGCCGTACCGTACCGGCTGGTGTCATATAGCGCGTGGTACGGTTGACATCAGTATTTTTTACCGATTGCCCGTAAAAATCCTCCCATGTCTGCACCGGTGTTAGCAGCCAGCAGTTGCGGTCGCGCGCGTCGCTGATAGCTGAGCTGCTTTCCGTAGCCGTTGAATAGCGCAATACCTCATCGGGGATCGTGCCCGCAATTAGCAGCGGGTACGGATATTCGGCAGGGGTCACGATCGGCAGAATAAAACCGCAGTATGCCGAGCTGTAAACGCCGTCAATCGTCGTAATAACAATAAACCGTCTGCCGCTTGCAAAAAACCAGTATGAAAACCCGCGCTGTGCGGCAAATAATCCCACAGCAGGGCTGACCGCCGTGAATCCATCAGAAACGGCCACGTCAGTGACCAGCTCCGCGTTAAAAAATGTCCCACCGCAAAAATACAGGTTGTATGTGTCACTACTGATAACGTTCTGCGTTGACGCGCCGACGAATATCGAATCCCCGCCTGTTGTGCCCGGCGCGCTCCAGACGAATCCCTGACGGGCCAGTTTCGCTGACGTGGCAGCGGTTCTGCCGCTGTAAATCCGCGTCCAATTTTCGCCTGCTGCAACCAGCTCTGCATTACCCGTCAGAAATTCATCGAGTCGCACTAACAGGTCCGTTTCGCTCGTTGCCGTGCCGGTTTCAAATGCCATTTAATTTATCCCCAGTTCCTGTTTCAGTGTCTGTCTGTTTGCTCTGATAACGGTTAATACCGCGCGCTGACCTGCGTTGCTTTGCGCCCCTTTGGTAAACGCGTCGGCGGCATCCAGTACGAGTGTCTGCTGAATAACGGACTGTTGCGCTGGTGCGACCTGTTGCGTTTTTGCGGGCACGGCAGCGGCGCTGATGTTTACACTGTTGTTAATGACAGCAGGCGCAGATACCAGCCCGCCGCTTGCGAACGCACTAAGGCGTCCGGCATTGAGTGCATGCATAAAGCCCACACCATAGCGCCTGACGGTTGCGGCCCGTATAACAAACTCCCCATCAGACAGGCGGGCGGGGACGCTGTCAGAGGTGCCGGTGCCCGGTCCGCGAATATGTCCGCCGGTTGCAGCTGTTACGGCCGCCATTATGCCCGATGTGGCCGAATTTCCCGCACTGGCCGCTGTGATAGCCGATGCCAGCGCGGTTGCACCTGCGGCAAATGCTGCCCCTAATGAGGCCGTCATCGCGGTGGTCCCTGCGGTCATCGCGGTTGTAATCCCCGCCGACCCAGCAGAGAGGGACGCCCCCATTGAGGTCGCACCGGTTGTGCTGGCCGCAGTGATAGCAGCGGCATATGTCGTCGCGCCTGTTGTTGCCGCTGCGGTTTCATTTGCCATATCTTCCGCCCCGCCCGTGACCGACGTCCAGGCGCTAGCCAGACTGGACATCGTCATTTCTGCAATTTTTTGTGAGGCAAACTGCGACATTGCCGACACCACCGACTGTGCGAGGTTTAAAATGGCGTCAGCAAGGTTGCTGGTGCCCCCTGCCAGCGCGTTTAAACTGCTTTCAATGCCGTTTTGCAGCCCAGAACCGAACGCCGCTCCCAGCCCGTCGCCCGCCTTTTTAAGGCGCATTAACTCAGATTCTAACTGCGCAATCAGGGCGCGCGCGTTCTCGCTCGCTTCGCCAGGAATTGTCGCAAGCTCTTTCATCTGCGGCAGGTAGCTTTTTAACTTATCCGCTATCTCTTTATTGAGACTGACCAGCTCGCGCCGCCCCTGCATTTCAGTGCTTAAACCTGAATGGATCTGTGCCTGAATACTCGTCTCGCGCTGGATGCGGTAAGTCAGCAAGTCGTTGATCTGCTTTTTAAGCGCGTCAATGCGGATTTTGGTTTCCTGCACGGGAATTAATTTATCAATCCATGTTATCCCCTCTGCGTTGCCGGTTTTCTCAAACTCTCGCCGCATGTCTACCATTTGCTGACGCATTTCGACCAGCGCGCCGCCTGAATCGTCACCCGTGGAGCGTAAATACTGCGCCTGTAAACTGCTGTTTTTTGTGGCCCTCGCATCGAGCTGTTTCTGACGCTCAGCAGCGGTGATAACCGCCATCGCGGCTGCTGCGCGGTCCTTAAGTGCGCCCGTCAGTCCCTTTTCTGCCAGTTCGTAGGCTCTGACCTGTGATTGTGTTTTACCCGTCAGAGCAGCCTGTTTTTCGAGACCTTTAACATAACTGGCCGTGGTTTTCGCAGCGCTGGCGGCGGCAATTGCCCGCTTTTTGTCGTTCTTTGCCTTATCTACCTGTAATTGCAGGCTAATAATGTCGTTCAGGCTTGCGCGTAGCTTATCAACATTAGCCGGTGCCTGGCCTGCTGCCGTGGCTGCGGCCACAATCCTGTCCCTCAGCTGTTCCAGCTGTTCAGCCGCCGTATAAGTGGCGTCGGTCAGCTCTTTTTTTAGTTTTTTCTCAAGTTTTCCAGCTTCGCCGGTCAGCTCAGTAACTGCCTTTTCATTCGTAGCAATGCGGCTCGTAACCTCATCTATCCATTGTAATGGACCGACTGCCGCCAGCTCGTCAATCGTTTTGTTTAGAGTTTTCCCACTGCTGTCAACGTTATTCAGGGCACGCACCAGTCGGCCGTCCAGCGTTGACGTTAACGCGTCTTGAGCGGCTGTTAATGCTTCGAATTTGGGTTTTAACTCGTCAATCTGTTTTTCAACCGTCTTCAACGCTTTTTCGAGCGGGCCGCTGTTAATCAGCCCGAACCCGCCCAGATCCGGCGAGACGGTAATCGCGGTCAGTTTTGCGCGCAAGCTGTCTGCGCGTTGCTCCAGTGCTGCCAGTGTTGCACTGTCAGCACTCAGGGTGTCAGCATTGCTGCGCTGCTGCGACAGCACGTCGGAAGTGCCAGCGCTGTCGCGTAGCTGGCCCTGCGCATCTACCAGCGCGAGTGTTTTAGCCCGCTGGTCATCAAGCGTCTGGACCGTCTGCCGGTGCTGTTGCTCCATTTCGCGCTCGCGCTGCTGTGACGCCGCATAAGCAGCGGTCAGGCCGGTAACGGCAAGCGTTACACCTGTGATTGCCAGCCCGACAGGGCCGCCCGCGAGGCTTAGCAGACCTGACCCCAGCCCGGCAGCCAGCCCGCGCGCCCGTGTTGCCGTCGTCAGCGCGGTTTCAGCGGCGGTCTGTCGCACCAGTGCCGCCGTCAGTGCGTTTTCAGCGGCCAGGCGTCGGCCTGGGGCCATAGCTCCGGCGGCGGTGGCGCGGGATATTTCCGCCTGTGCGGCCGCGACGGCGGCGCGGCTCTGCGCCAGCTCAGCGGCGGCTAACTGCACCGTCTCCGCTTTCAGCCCGCGCACGGCCTGAATCGCTGCAACGAGCGCAGCCACTTTACGGCCTGCCGTCAGCACAGCCACGCCTGTAATAACCGTCATCAACGTGTCGAGATTGCCCGCGAGGCCGGAAATCACCCCGGCCAGCGCGCGCGACGCCCCCAGTGCGCTGTCTGTGCCACCGATAAAGCCGGACCATGCATTCGCCATTTCAGTCACGGCGCGTTCAATAGTCAGCGGCATCTGTGTAAACTCGGCATCAATTTCGCCTGCGCCGTCCTTTAGCGCGCGGAAAACCACCTCCGTAGTCAACTGGCCGTCGGCAGCCATAGCACGCAGTTCGCCACGCGTTTTGCCCAGTGATTTTTGTAGCATCTCCATAATGCGGGGCATCTGCTCAGATACTGAGTTAAACTCTTCACCACGCAACGTGCCTGATGCCAGCCCCTGTGACAGCTGAATAATTGCTGCGCTGGCCTCCTGCGCCGTGGCTCCGGACACTACCGCAGCCTTGCTGATGGTATCAGTCACTCGCAATAATTCCGTTTGCGATGCGGCCCCTTTCAGCGAACGAGCCAGACGCGTGTACAGCTCTGCCGTCGCAGCGATACGCTGCCCGGACTGCGTTGCCATTGCGCTGACACTGGCGAATGTGGTTTTCGCCTGTGTAGCTGAATCAGATACGAGTTTTATACGCGCGTTTAAATTCGTGTATTCGTCAGCAGCGGTGCCAAAGGAATTAAACAACCCCGCACCCAGGATCAGACCGGTAGCCGCTCCGGCTATCGTCTTTAACCGTGTCAGTTGCACGCTGACTGACTCTATATGAGAGCTGGTGCGTGAAAACGCGGTGTTCGCAGTTTTGGCACTGCGGGCGACATGGTCGAGACCGGCAGCGGCAGCATCACCAGCGTTTGCCAGTTGCTTACCTCCCGCAGTGGTGGCTTTGAGTTTATTTTCCAGCTGAATCAGAGACTGTTTGGCTGAATTTAAATCTGCCAGAATGCTTAGTTTCAGCTCTATGTTGCTGTTACCGGCCATTTTTTCTGCCTGATTACGATAAAAAGGTGAGAGTTAAATAAAAATGTGGTTTGGACTGCACGTCCTGTTAAAGCCGCCGAGGTTTGTGCTGCTACCTGCGCTGATTGTTGCTGACGCGTTTCTGTTTGTGCGGGCGTTTTAACGCGTCCCTGAATTTTCCTGTATAGGCCACTAGTGATTTACCCCCGGCCGCCGCGTTTGCACTGTCCACCGTATGCGCCAACCTGCCACTAATCTCCCGGCGCTGTGCCGCTTCATAAAACAGAACCAGCTGGCGTGCCGTATAGTTTTTTAGCTCAGTAAACGCGTGGCCGTGGGCCGTCAGGGTTGCAAAAACGTCTGACCATCCGACAAACTGCGCGCCAGTTTTTGCATTTGCGGCAGTGTGGCCTGCCTCGTAAAAAAAACCGCGTTTACTCCCCACCAGGTATAAAGGAGATTATCCACGTCAGTCCCAGCAAGTCCGGCCACCCACTCGCGGGGCCGTTTACATGAAATTGCCACGCAGGTGATAACAGGGTCATATACTGCTGCCAGCGCATCAGTAAGCCGCTCCAGTTCAACGCTTCCAGCGTCATCCAGGCCTGCAAATAATCCGGCCACGGCATCAATAACGGGCCGCAATTCATCCCGGTGTTGCAGCTGCTCCATAAACGTGTATTCATGCACCGTTAGCGTAACCCCGGCCACGGTCAGCGGCCGATCAGGTATCATCACATCGAGATCGTCATGCTCCATCATGCTGTCTCACCCACGTTTATGATCCGCCCGTAGCGCCCGATTATCACATCCTCAGGGCGCAGCGTGTCCATCAGCATGGCTGCGCTGGTTTCAAGTCCACTGAGCGATGTATCTGTATTGATCAGCTCCATTGTTGACACAGGATCGAGCTGGATTTTGTACAGCTCAACGATTACTCGCGCGCCGCCCTCCGCGAGGTTGATCCCTTCGTAGCGCAGCGCCAGCTGTTTTGCGTTCTCCGTAAACATCGACGTATTAACTGATGCGCCGTGACTGTATTTAGCAATCAGTTCGCCATCCTTCGGCGTTGTCAGAAACTCAATCGATCCAACGTCAGCTGCGAGCCTGTAGTCCTTATTTTCGACCAGATCCCCGATCACCAGATTTGTAACGCTTTGGTGCTCCAGTGCGATAAGATCACCAGCAATAATGCCCTCTGGCAGCCCTTCGCCGGTAACTGTCCCCGCTGCGACGTTTTCGGCCTGACCAAAGAGCACTAACGCGAGATTTTCAGGGCAGCGTGAGTACCAATTACTGGATACTGTCCCGCCTTTGCCAGTATATAGGCGTCGGACTGAAGACCGCTGACCGCTGTAACTTTCCTTGTGGTCGAAAGATTCTACTTCGAGCGAGACGGACAACGAATCGCAATCACCGATCCAGCGGTAGATGCCCGGTTTACCAGTGATTGGGTCACGTTCAGCTAACAGAACTTTGCCCTGTCCGTAATAATAGGTTTCCTGTGTCATTCCGATTCCTCTTTTTTCGCCGATGTCGTGGTGCCACTGGTTATGCTGTTTTCATCCAGCCATGCCGCTGTCACGTTATCCACCTCGATCACGTCACCAGCGCTATATTTAATACCTGCGTGCGTGTGCGATTTTGTCAACGTAACTTTATTCAGTTGCTGCGTTTTGCCTGCCATTACTGATAGCCTCCTAACGAAGCCGGTATATGAATCTGATAAACCAGCGGGTAAAATCCGTGTCCGTCCTCATACTGGACTGGTAGCTGCTGCGCGCTGCGCCGGATGCGGGGCAAATCTGCTGCTGGCTGCCAGCCCCGGAACGCATCAAGCACTTTTGACATCAACGGGCCTGCCTGTGCGGCAATATCAGATCCACGGCCGGGGCCGTCGGCAAAATACACGGCAACCACTACAGCCCATAACTGGGTAATAAATTGCTGCCGTGCCTGTACGCCGCCCGTCGATGCTATCGTGCCGCTGACCTGGTCGCCGAGATAGAACACCCAGGCTGAGGGGACGGGAATACTGCCAGCTGCCAGCTGTTCCAGTCCCGCCGCGCTACCAACTGTCACCAATTCCGGTATTTTTTCGCGTAGTTGCTCTATCAGCAACCGTTCGCAAAACAGATAATCGTCCGTGACTGTCACCACAACCCGCCTCCCTCACCCGTCGGGCGAAATATGTTTTCGCCCGTCGTAAACTGGATGGTTTCGTCCGGGACCGATACGCTCCCGGCAGCATCCAGCCCCAGCGATAGCCTGCCTGCGGCGATGCCCTCCAGTTGTTTCACGCGCTGTCGGTAACGTAGCGTCACCGGCGCATCGTCACGCGGATTCTGATACAGGTAATAGCGTGACACGTCACAGCTGATGCGCCGCAGCGTATCAGGGATCGTTTTCAGCGGTAGCAGCCCGCGCCCCTCCAGATACATGTTAATTTCGGCCGCTGCATCGCTGACCGCATTCGCCACCACATCAGGATCAATTTCCTTAAGCGGGGGGCGGGAGCGGTCAGATAGCTGTAGGATCTCCTGCTCGCCGAACGCGTTGATTAAATCGTCCTGAGTGCAGTACATAGCTAATCGACCTTAATCGCTTTGAGGTGCTTATCGCATATAATGTCGCGCCACTGCTCATCACTGAATTCATCGCGATATACTATGACTGGCGACTCATTGAAAACGCGACCACCGCGCATGCGTCGATTGTTCGGCACGGCCACCGCCTGCACGGTCCAGCGCTCAACGGGTTTGACGGCTGCGGCGCGTTCAGATTCTGGTATGGCGTCCAGCCGGGCTATAGCGTTCTCTATTAGCAGCTCATTCCCTGTTACTTCTGGTAGGCTATTGCTGTTTCCCACTGACGGAACGGGACCAACTGACGTAACCAGCTGTTCGCCGTCTGCGACTTGCGACTGTTGGAACGTTTCAGCCGCCAGCGCCGCTGCATTCGTATTTTTTTCATTAGCTTTAGCCATTTTTAAATGCCTCAAAATGTGTTTAATGCGGGATTAATTCAGCCACGCGCAATCGAGAACTTTCGATAAACCGTAATTTGGGTTATCAGCGCCGCCAGAAAGCGTTTTAGCGCCGACGACCGTATTAGCAGCCCCCAGCAGGTTTGACGGCACGACCAGCAGCGCAGGACGTATGTTGAGTGTGTCGCCGCCGTCCGCTTTCATATTTCGCATGGCTTGATAAGCTTCTGTATAAGTCTCTGCCGTAAGAGGTTTTGTTGATTTCACACAGAGTTGCCAGAAACCAAAACCAGCCGCAGAACGGGCGCGGATACCGTAAATATAAATGTCATCCATAAAGACCCTGTCAGACGTTGCATCACTCTGTTTATTAGTAATCTGAGGTTTAAGGCGCTGCTGGAATATCAGTGGTTTCAGTGGCTTTGTCGTGTCCATCAGATACCATGCCGGGCCAGAACCGGTAAAAATGTTGCTAATTGCCGTTGCCGTGCCGGTTCCGTCGACATTTGCGTAAACCGGATGGTCAGTATCAAAAAAATTCTGACCGTCATAACACAGCGTACTGTCACCTTTCGCCAGCAGGCCAAACACCTCGCGGTTTGGATACTGCTCTGCTTCCTGGCCCTGCATCTGGAACAGCGGGCTGTAAACCCCAATGTTATCGTCTTCAATATCGACGCGTGGCACTGACACCGTTGATTCATAAAGAATGTTACTAAGTGAATAACCGTGTGCCGCCATATTGCGCAGGGCACGTGAGCCGATCCATCGCTTCATTTGCGGGAACTGACCTAGCCACGCATACGCGTTAGCTGCTGACGTCGACGGGACCACGCTTGCCACCTCCCTGTAAACGCTGTCAGCCAGTTTCAAGCCATCCTGAAACTGTTTGTTGAACGAGATAAATAGTGCACGGATACTGTCGGGGGTAATAATCATCATTTACTCCATAGCTTTTTTAGTTGCTGCAAAATCCTTTGGCGTGATACCTGAAAGGGCAGCTGCTTCCAGTTCTACATGTGTAAGTCCGTGCGCATCTTCCCCCGTCGGCGCTTTGCCGCCCGTCTGCGTCGAGGTGAGGGCAGCAATGGGCGCTGCTGCCGCTACGTAGCTTTTGAGCGCGGCCAGATCTTTCCCGCCCAGCTCGCGCGCCCACGGCTCTAACGCAGGTAACAGTTTCCCGCTTTGCACGGCTTCTGCGACAATAGTGTCCAGTTCGCTCCCGTTAATTCGGGCTGACAACGCGGCCATGTCTTTTGTCAACTGCGTAACCACTTCCACCGATACAAATTTAGCGGGATCAGGTACGCCATTTGTCGGTATCTGGTCGGGCTTTTTCTTCGCTGCCTCAATCGCAACGGTCAGTGCGGCGATTTTCGTATCCTTCTCTTTGACTGACGCCAGTATATTTTTAAGTCCAACGCCGTTACTGTCGTCAATAAACGTGGTTAGGTCAGCTGCCATTTTTTCGAGCGCAGCAGAGATTGCGGCCTCGTCGGCATCATCAGGCAGCCCCAGCAGCTTGCGCAGCAGTTTTAATAATTCGTCATTCACGGTTTGTGTCTCCGTTGTTGTGAGTGCCGCAAGCCGCGATGCGGCCGCCAGCGTGACTTCGCTCATGCCGTCAAGGCCAGGATCGTTAGTTAGTGCCGCGTGGATAAGCTGCTGTATAGCGCCAGTGCTGCGGTCATATGTAAAAACGGGGGAGATGTAGCGATATTCACGATTTTTAATCAGCTCGCGGGCGCGGGTTGTCCACTCAACACAGTCAGCATGGAGGCCACCGGATTCCCAGACCAACTTTTCACAATGCATCCAGCCCGCCGCCGGTGCTGGCATGCCGTTCTCGCCGGTACGCAGGGTCTGATGTTCGTAATCAATCACGACGGGGTTTTTACGTGTAGACAGCGCTTTAATCATCTGCTGTGCAATTGCAGCATCAATAAACCAGGCAGCGACGTCCGTCGGGCGGCCATCCACTGCCCTAAATTTTCCAGCAGGAAACAGCTGAATGCGGTCGTTCGATGCGCTGATTTCAAATGCGCAGGACGCTATAGCGTGTCGTTGTTGGGATTTTGATGTTTTCATGCCGTCATGTTAACGGCAGTGCAATAAACCGGGCATGTGACACAGGTCGTCACCCCGAAAGAGGCAGCATTACAAATGTGAACAGAGTACCCCTCTCTAACCCCGTTTAAAACCCGTTTAAATCGCCTCAGATTACGCGCAGGTGATTACAACGGACGTTTACGCGCCACAGGGGGGAAATACGCTTTAATGTGGTCTCAGGGTTTTTTTTTCAGTGCAGACTGAATAACGGTCATAACGGCGTCAAACGCAGGTGGAATTAACTTACCTTCAGCAGTAACGGGCAGGAATGGGCGGGCGGGAATGTTAACCAGATAATCCACCGCGCGGGCTGTTTTGCGTTTATGGCTGCGTTTCGCAAATACAGCGAGATTAGCATGCCCATTCTGGCGCATCAGTCCACCGTTAGCTTTCGTCCTCAGTTGTACGCTGCCGGTACGGTGGATCGTGCCGCCAAGCTGTTGTATAGCAGCATAGGCCGTGTTTGTACCCAGCTGTGCGTAATTATTCCTGGCAGCGGTCTGAATTGATGCAGCCAGACGGCCACTGACCTGTAATTTTTTTCCGGGCCAGTGGCCCTCTCGTGCGCGATTGCGGCGGGTCGACGGGCGCAGATCAGGCCAGCTACCATTCGGCCACCCCTCATTATGAAACAGGCTCATTGACTGTGCGTGCAGCGTTTCGGCAATTTCAAGCATCAGTTGGCGGGGCTTGTCAAGCGTATTGATCAGGCGGTTAAGTTCATTTGTCAGCTCCGCGCTGTCGACAGTGATTTTTATCATACTCACCTTAGATCCCTCAGTATGTCGCCGATTAGTTCATCTGCCAGCGCGCTGTCTGCAACAATAACGAAGCGGCTTATTCGCTGCTGTGCATCCAGTGTGACAGCATACCATTTGCCACCGTCGCGCGGGGCGTAGAACCGCATAACGTCGCCGTCGCGCGTCGTGATGCTTGCAGACTCAATCACGCGCTGTACCTGATGCAGTTCCGCTGCGGGTGGCAAACTGGCGTCCCGCAGTTGCTGCACCAGCCGGTGCTCAGTAATCCAAGCCGTGCGTGATTTCATGCCAAGCGCGGCCGCATCGGCCGGTGTTAGTACTGCTGCTGCCAGTTGTTCGCCGTTCTGTTCACCGGCACGCGCCGATTTTAGCATTTCACCCAGTTCTGGACCCGCCAGACCTGCGGAGACATACGGCCGCGCCAACTCAGTATCGTATTTATCGAGATTAGCGCGCCATGTCTCGCGCGCACTGTTCCGATCAAATCCCACATCCGGTAAAAACGACACGGCTTTACCGTCAGGGGCGGTGAACCTGACGCCGTTAACGGTTGTGAATAGCGGCTGGCCGTTATCGTTAAGGTCGATCATAACCTGCTGCGTTATTTCGCTGTCAGTTTTCGACACCACCAGCCCCAGCGCGATAACTTCTGCCTCTGTCAGTGCCTCCACGCGGCAGCGGCAGTTAAAGCCGTTCGGCGGGAATATGAATTTCCAGATAGGATCGAGATAATGAAATACTAGGTTATGTAATTTTGCGTGTGCCGGGCGGGTACGCAGGTCCATTACAGCGACATAACGCCAGTACGGGCGTTTTTCCGCGTTCGCTAACATCGACTCATAGCGGCCCGCGTTGTATGCCCCCTGAGTTTCTGTGCGAAAAATGGTGCTCAGGCGGCTGGGATTCCCCATCTGTTTACGCGTAATTTCGCCCGTTGACAGGTCGATTTTCTCGTCCGTTCCCCACCAACCTTTCTTTTTTAGCAGCGGTGTTAAATCATCCTGGAACTGGCGCAAGGTCTGGCCGTTCTTCAGGGCGTCGCGCAGCCCGCTAACGATATCCTGAGCTATGTCCAGGCGGGCGAGGTTTGCTAATCCGAACGCGTGCGCATGGTCGACTGCGTCCATGTTTTCAGCGTCAGTGCGAATACGAAGCCCCTTATTATACAGCCAGCGCAGCGCGGCATCCGGGGTCATTGTAAACAGGGCGCTGATTTCGCTTTCAGTAACCGGCATTTACAGCCCCTGTGCGGCAGCAATGCCGATGATGCGTGCCAGCGCGGCGCTGTCACCAAGGCTTCGGGCCAGAAGAGTTGGATCCGCTGCCGGGAATGCCTCAGCTAACGCACCCAGCAATGCCTGCTGGCCGTCCGAATAGCCGGTGGCTGTAAACAATGGCTCAAGGATGGCAGCTAGACCGTCGGCTGGCTGTCCGCCGTTTAGCACAGCTGTTATTCCATCCTCCAGCCCGCGCTGCGCCGTGTCGTGTTGCGTGCGAGTCAGGGCTGTAACCAGCAGCTGTGACAGTGCGTCCGATCCGGCTCCGGCAGCCGGTGCCGTGCCGTCGGCATTTTCTTCCGGAATGATAAATTTTAGTCGCGGCACGCGGCGCGGATCAGCGTTCGGTCGCCGGTTCAGACGCAGCATCGGTAGGAACAGATCCGCACGCACGGTCGCCGCAATCTGTTTTGCATCGGAGATCAGCAGATCACGGCGCACGTCGTTATGAATAACCCCCAGCGCGTTTGTCGACGTTTTCCCGTCTGCCTGACTGGTAAGCGTACCGCCCAATATGGCTTTACTCATTGATTTTTCGGCCCACTCCGCTAGCGCCATATGGGGCGCATGAGAGCCGCTGGCAGCCTGAGTCAGTTCAATTTTCATTGAGTCAGGAATGATGCCGCCCGCGTAGCGGCCCAGCTCTGTAACGGCACGCATTAACGCGTCGCGTTCAGATTTGCCTATGCCTGCGGGGTATTTACCAATACGGATCGGAACGCCATAAATTTCCAGCATTTCAGCCAGTGACTGCGCGCCGAAATTTCGGTAAATGTACGGCCAGCATAATGTGCGCATTAAACCCGCGCGGGAGACGTAGCCAGATCGGGATTTGTGCCGGTGCTGAATCCAGCTCAGCGGACGCAATTCTGCGCCTTGCCCGTTGTCTGTGCGTAACAGCAATTTATTCTGGTCGTTTTTGTCGAGCTGGAACCATGACGCGGGACGGTGCATAAATTCGGCCGGGTGCCAGTCACGGCCGTACATTTCCCACCTGATTTCGACATTACTGAATCCCTGCCCGATGGCGTCGAGCATATCCATCAGCAGATCTTCCCACGCGTCCAGCTCCGTGACGAACTCAGACAGCCAGCCCGCATCGCTGCGCTCGTCAGGCGTTGCGTTCGGCGGTGGCGTGACTTCATAATCGATCGTTAACAATTTACGTTTGCGTTTCTGCATTTCTGCGAACAAATGCGCGTCGCGTTCCTCCATATCCGTAAACAAATCGGACTGGCGGATGAGGTTCCCTTGTTCTGCCTCAATCAAAATCGCTTGCAATCGTGCTGGCGTCAGCCTGTGTGACGGGTGTTCCGCGAATGTATTAGCCAAGCCCCTGACGTGTGACGTCTGCGGCTCTGATAGTGCTGGTTTTAAAATCGGGTTGCCGTTTAAATCAATAATTATGCTGTTTTCCATTTCACCACCTCAGCCCGAATCTGCTGCCGTCGTTATAATCGTCATCTTCAAAATTATCCGCAGTGCCGGTGCCGGTTCCCTGGCCCCAGCCGGGGACGTGCTGCCACTCAAACGTGCCCCCACGGGAAACAGCAATCATCCACAGAATATGTAACGCCGAAAGGTTGTCATAGTGGTGGCCCGTCTGCGCCTCCGGCCAAGTATCCAGTTGGTCGAGTAGCGCTATCTGGCTGTGGTGAAATAAAATGCGCGGTTCAAACGCGTCATTGATGTACGGCTCCAGCGAATCAACACGAATTTCCAGCGGAACTGACGCAGTTACGCCGATTAGCGGCAGCGCCACGCCCTGAGCCAGCCCTGATGTTATATATGTCTGTCGGCTATGTTCATATGCGTTGTTATTTTCGAACCCAATCGCAATACAGTTATATTCACGCTGCACACTGATTAAATCGGCTTCCAGTTTTGACGGTAGTCGGCGTTTACTGCGGGCCTCAACTACGTTTAACTGTTTTTTAAACTGGTGCCAGCCACCGATCATGATCGAACTGGGGTCAGAGGCCTGGCCCCGACCCATTGATGGATCGCATGCGCCAAACATTAACCAAGTGTCGTCGCGGTGTACCCAAAACCGCACATTAGTAAACGTTTTATCCTCGTCAGCGCGCGGGTCACCCTGCATTTCTGTTGAGAACGCGCGGGCGTTTTTCGCGCGCTGGCGCATCAGCCAGAACAGCGGGCGCACGGACGGCCAGCTCGTCACCGCGCCATCGTTCATCGCTGCCCGGTTCGCCATATAAAATTTATACGACGGTAATTTATCGTCGGGCAGGTCCAGCGCCAACTCTTTTGCCTGTTCCTGCGCGGCTTTGTCGTCGTTTAGCATAAGTGTCTGGCACTGTTCCCATAAATTCATATTTTCAGGATAGGTGACGATAGCACGGTAGTGGTTAACGACGTGGCCGACAGTTTTTTTAGCACGGCTTATCGGGTCATCTTTATTGAGCACGGTCCCGACGCCCATATATTTTACGGACCCGTCGGGCGGGCCGAGGTAGTCGATAGCTTTTGACAACCATTCCCAGCGATTTTTACGCTCAGTGGGGCTTTTGGCTTCTGCATCCGTTATCAAATCATCGCCCAAGAGTAGCTTTGGACGGCTCGCACCGTGGAACGTCCCGCGGATCGCCTGTTCAGCCCCGAACGCCTCCAGTTTAACGCCGGTCCGTGTTGTGAATTCACCGATTTTCCACTGGCCGGATCGACCGCATGCTTCTGGAAAGTCCAGCGCCAGCGCATCATTTACCGTGAGTTCTGTTTTAACCACCTCTAGTAATTTTGAGGGTAGTTTCGTTTCCGCTCCTAGCATGATGATGTAGTCAATAAACGTCGGACGCTCGTCGTTCAGCGCCAGTTCTGCGCGGACGTCGTCACGTTGATGGAGCGCCTGCACGCTACACCATAACGGCCCGATTTTTGTAAGGAGCGATGATTTAGCTTCGCCTCGCGGCGCAATCCACCACTCAGTGCAGCCGTCCGGGCGTGACAGCAACTGCGGATAGCGGGTACAGAAGTGAGCCTGAAATTGCGACGGTTCGCCGCGTATATGGTGCGGGAAATATGTGTAAGCAAAGAATTGAAAATCGCCGCTCAGCACTCGGCGGCGGCGTTCCCGTATTGCCTCGGGTGACGTGTCGAGGCCCGTCGCGCTCGATTTGATATCAGCACGTAACCTGCGCTTAATTTCTGCAAGTTCCTTGATGAATTCGCGCCCGGTGAATTGTGCCATTACATGCCCCCAAGCGTCGGCAGGATTTCGAGTGCATCACCGCAATACAGCGTTGCACTGCTAAACCGTTCGATCTGCATCAGCCCCCCAGTGCGGCGTTAATTTGTGTGACAAGTTCATCACGGAGTTGCCAGGGCGTTTTACCGTAGCCCCAGGTAACGTGGATTTTCTGACCGTCTCGCAATACGGCGATCACGTTGTTGTTAAAGTCGATTTTAACCTCTGAAAATTCATTAGCGGCCACGCTGTGCGAGTCGCTGACAGGGATTAATTTAGCCACCATATTTAGCCTCCAGTTCTGAGCCGAACGGATCCAGCACATCGGCAAAAGCCTGTAGATGCTGCGGGAATCGTTCTGTGATAAACCGCGTCAACAACTGGATTACCTCCAGTGCGATCGCTAATTGATTGGTTTCAGGTAACAGGCGCTTACTGCTGGCGACCGCTTTATTAAGTGCATCAGTCATACTCACCAACAACTTCACACGCTCTGATGGGTCCAGCGCGTCGCTGTTTTGCAGTTCATCCATAGTGGTTTGAAATTGGACTAGCAAAGACGTAATCATGCATCGTCCTAGTTCGTCCAGCCCACCGCCTGCCAGCGTGTGTGCCGCCCGGACTTTGTCCCAATCGTCGCCCATTTGTTTAGCGGCAGCTTTCCAGCGCTGCGCCGTCGGGCTGGCAACGCCGCATTTAATCGCTGCTAAATCTAATGACAGTCCGTCGAATACATATGCGCGGCGGACCTTGTCGCGCATCTCCTTAGGGTATGCCATCAGCCAGCCGCCGCCAGGTACTTAATCAGTGATACTGCGGCAGCGACCAGCGCGCCGCTAACTCTTGCGGTTTTCGCGGCCTTAAGGCACGCCGATAATCGGCACTCCTGTTTGATGCGTTTCATTTGTCGGCCTTTTTATCTAACTTTTGCTCGATACGCTGGAGAAGGACCATAATTTGCTCAAACTCCCGGTGCGCGTCGTCGCGGCGCTGATAGCTGTCGCGAATGTCCTTCAGTTCATCCCTAAATTTTTTTTGTTCTTCGTTAATGTTCCTTGTCCAGAATGAAACAAGCGCCATTGCAATCGCCAGGACAATACTGAAAGCAGAATTCAGCGTAAATGCTACGGTTTCATTCATTGCCCCCCCTGCTGCCATGTCCGTATAGCCTCCAGTTGTTTGTTAATAGTCTGACACCATGCGCCATAATCCGCCGCGTGACTCAGAAGGTCCGCAGGTGGTAACCCGTCTGCGGTGCGGGTGGCTTCTGCGGGATTTCCAGCAGCTGCAACGGAATTTTTGGACATGTGCTGATTGTCCGTGGTGTAGCCAAGGCTGGCACGGTAGGTGCGCAGGCTGTCAGGACCAATGCCGCTAAAGGTGGCAGAATCGTTTTTAACTGCATCATTAATCCTCTGTTTTTGCTGTTTGCGTGCCGTTTCCAGCTGGCGTTGTACTATTCTCAGCTCAGCTGTAACTGCATCTGCGCGTTTGTATTCCTGCGTTTGACGTTCCAGTGCCTCAGCCAGTAGCTGTGCGTTTTGCTCTGCGACAGCCCGCGCGGCACGCTCGTAGCTCGTGACCTGCATCACCAGATCCCGGTTGTCCCGTTGTACGTTTGCCAGCAAGCCTGACCCACTGCGCCAGCCGGTATTCCATGCAGCCAGCCAGGTGACAGACGCAACCAGCGCAGACAACGACAGCGCAATTAGCAGCATAGGCAGGTTGTTTTTAATCAGCGTTATAATTTTTATCATGATCCATCTTCCGATCCTTATTATTGAGCGCCTGCCATTTAGATGCCTGTGACTGCGTAACCCACGCGCCTAAGTAACCGATCCAGAGCCACTCATCAAACTGGCCTACCAGTCCGCGCCATACCAGGATAAATGTTGTCGCAACAAACGCGCCGATAACTATTGTGTCTGATGTAGAAAGACGACCTGTTGCAGGGTTAGTGACCAGCTCCGTCAGGCGCGTAATTCTCATTCGACGATATGCCCCTTCAGCGGCTGTTCGCCCTGTGCAAGCCATTCGGAAACGGTGAATCCCGGACAGGTCTTAATCCATTCGTCAGACGTGATCACGCCGTCTCCGTTTTTGTCTGGTGACAGGTCGCGGTGACCACAGATGCGAGCTAGCGGAAAGCGGGTGCGCAGCTCGCCAACCAGCACGCGTAGTGACCCCCACTGAGCGGCGGTGAATGCATCAGTGCCAATAAGGCAGATCCCGATTGAACCTGTGTTATGACCGCGAACATGCGCGCCGGTTTCGCCTAAGCGGCGTCCCGTTTCGATTTTGCCCGTGGTGTCGATTACGTAGTGGTAGCCGATGTACTTCAGGTGTTTATTGCATTCAGCAACATTTGTGGCTGTGCGGTGAAAACCGGAATCTTTGTGCCATCGATCAATAACCTGAGCGGCCGTTTCGCGTGAACTTTTCAGCGATCGCCCGTTTTTACTGGCAGCACAGTGAATAACGATCAAATTGATATTGGACATAATCAGCACTCATTAAAAAAACAGTGCTGACAGTTTGACAGAGGGGAATGCTTGCGGGCAGCTGACCGGGGTCGTCACCCCGGAAATCAGAAAAGGGGGAGTTGGTCTGACTCCTGGCGAGCCAGCAGGCGCTGGCCGTGCCTGTCGCTCAGGCCATAGCGAGGACATAACGTCATCAGGGCAAAGCGCCCTGATTCACCCGTTGCCAGCATAGCGTTGTATTCCACAATAAAACGACGGTTGCGCAGTTCGCGCAACGCGGCAGAACAGCGCGGAATATAGAGCGTTTCGCCACCAAAGCGCTTTGTTATTTTGTTAACAGCAGCCGCAGGAATTGCAGTGGCCAGCACCTCGGCGCGCCGTGCGCCGGTCACTGTGTTAACGTTTTTACCGACCGGAAACGATACGCCGCCAACGTGCTCGATCAGCGCCTGCGTGTCACGATAGCCGATTAATTCGACTAACTCCAGCACTACGGGCGGCAACAATTCGCTGACGGATTCAAGGTTTTTTGCCTGGTTCATTGCCTGCTTTCTCCCGTTTCTGTCGCCGTTTTTGGTCAATAATGAGAGCTTGCATCAGCTTAAACAGCTCGTCATCGGTCAGCCATTCGATAGCCTGACGGCCTTTAAACATATGTCGCGCCATTGCCTCTGCATACTGCCACGGTCGCTCGTATACCGTCAGCACAGCTTCGATTTTTCCCAGTAGGTCAGCCCGACCGAGGGCGACACGCGGGCGGCGGCCGTGCTTCGGATTCTGGCGCGGAAAACCACTGTTATGCATATGTCCCAAGACTTGTTTCAGTTCATGAACGGTGCATTTTGTGCTACTGGTTTTGCCGGTTAACCGGACCAAAACGGCCCGGTAGGTTTCATCGTCCCAATTCAGGCACGATTTTCCGATATGCAGCACGCGAATTAATTTATACTTAATTCCACTCGCGACCACGCCTGCAATCCTCCATCAGCTCATTAAGTAATTTTTTAACATTCAGGACTCGTTCGACTAATTGATCCATTTCTGTCAGTATCCCATTATCCAAGTCCGCCCATTCGCTGGACATATTTGAAAATTTGATTGCGGCATTATCAAGACGTTTTAACTGGAGCCGTGCCAGGCTTAAATGTTCTGCATAGGGATTTTTATTAGCCATGACAGGCCCCCTTTTTAATAATTCTTACCATCTTCCTATCTGATATACAGCCACGGATCAGGCTTGATAATTGAGTTAACGTTTCGACCGTAAGACAGCTGTCACGCTCGCTTGTTAACTCCGCGATATCAGCCCAGTGTTGCAGCTCGTCTGACGGTCGAGCAATTATTGAATAATAATAAAACTTACTGTCTACAGGATAAAACTCATTGAATTTATTAGCTGACATATTAAGAGGTAACAGTTTTTTTGTCATGAATTAATTTTCCATTTTCTGTTATGACGCTCAATTGCGGCGCGCATGTCTGTTAGTGCCTGACCACGAAGGATCGCGCGTCCGTGGGCGTCATAAAATTTTAAACGCAGTTTTGCGGGGTAGTAAGTGAACTCCTGCGCAGATGCGCAATTATTAAATGTATAGATTCGCTGCTTTCCATTATCAATATAATTACAACTAGTTATAACCAAATACATAGCAGTCCTCCGTCATATCTACGCCACAGCAGAGATAATCCCGTTACCTAACTAAAGGTCTAATAACCATAGAAAAAATCAATCTTGACTAAACCGCATACATAAAAATCAACATATGTGTTTTCCTGTAATATCTCTATATTCCATATTTTTAGTTAAGGCGCGGGGAACCCTTAAGGATAATCGCGCCATTATTTACTATTACGATTTCAGTCTATTGCAGGACGGGGCTGTATTATCAAATGGTTACAGGTTTCAGCCCGACAGGCCGCCCATTCCTGGTTTTCTTTGCTGGCAGGAAACTTTGTAGCCTGCATCCACAGGCGCGCGGCGTGGCCGTAATCACTGGCCCGCTCACGCTCCGCTGCTTCGTTTGCAAACCGCATAAAGCTGTTACCACGACATGACAAAGCGGGATTATTCATAAGCAGACTCCAGAAATATCAAGAGGAATAACTCTGTACTGGTCTGAATCAGCAATACGCTCATAAACTCGGATATAACTACGGCTGCCTACGACCTGAACGGCTTCGCCGATGGCATCCATCGCCCTTTGCCAGCGCTCGTCTGTAATGTCCAGCTTGCGCAGCTTGAGCACCTCGCCAGTGTTTATTTCACCCTGCCTATCAGTGGAGAACGCGCGGTTAATCAGAGCATGGATTTCAGGGCGCGCACCTTCTGTCCAGTCTACCAGACAGGCGTCGATCAATGCTTTAGCCGCCTGCACGCGCTCGTCAAAAGCAATTTTATCCTGCATTGCGCGCTGAATTTTATAGCGACCGTCAAAACTGTGTAAAACGACGTTGCCTTTTTTACCGCCGAGATTTACACCGTATTCATTGGCTGACAAATCAACAAAAGCGGCAATATCTGCAAATCCGGTTAATTTAAAATCAGCCAGCACTTTATTAACTTTAAGGGCGCGGCCAATTAATTCACCGACCAGCGCGTCGCGAGCCATATCAATCGGTTTGATCAGGTCTTCAGGCGTCATGATGCCTTTAGCATCCACCCAGTATCCATCTGATGCTTTTTTTTCGGTAAACTGCTTGTTTTTAATGGACATTTAACTTCTCCTTACTAGATTTTCTATTAAGTTCTTGCGCACATTCAATAGTAACAAGTGCCGTTACTTCTGCGAACTCTCTTTCATGCTGACAATATCCATCGGAGCTGGTCGAGATTTTATATGTTATTTTCATTTCCCCATTTTTAAGATGTTCAAACTTGAGTAATAACATTACTGACATAATACCCTCCTGTTAATGTGTTAATTCAGACCATACAACGCGGATTCTATTAATATAAAAATAACCCTGTTTATAATTGCCTGTGCTGCGAGTTCCCCAACATAGGTAATGCGCCCGACCATCCCTTATTAAGCGATCGCACTGGCGGCAATATTTTACACGTATAATAACTTTATGAGCATTGATAGTCACACCGATTACTGGCAGATCCATTGCACTAAGTGCAGTGGATGCCATTTCTGCGGAGTGCAATTTTTCCGTAATATTCATACTTCCTCCCTTAGTTTATCAGCATCAATGAATACTCTTTGACAAGTGGGGCGGTTATGCCCTGATTGTTAATCTGGCTTGCGCGTACCACGCCACGTGCCAGCTTAAACAATCGTCTGTAATTGCCTTTGGATCCTTTATAGAATGCATTAACCAGTTCCGGATCCAGCGCCTTAAAGCCCGGAATCAGACTCTCCAGAATGGCGCTAAAATCGTCACGCTCCGATTGTACTTTAAATTTGTCTAAATCTAGTGCCATGCCGACACGGCTGTATAACTGTTCAAACTCACCGCGCGACCCTTTCAGGTTAATCAGCAATTTAGGCATGCCAGCCAGAACAACGCCCACGCCTGCAAGATCGTGAATGCGCCGCAGGGTTTCAAGAGCTTTATAGGGCAGGAGCTCTGCTTCGTCGACGATAATCAACCACCCTGTGCCCGCCAGGGATTTAATACAGTTATCACTGAGTTCATGGATATTTCCGCGCCGTCCAACGCCAAGTCGTTCGCACAACTCCTGTAACAGAACTTTTGTTGTATAGCCGGGATCAGCTTCAATTAGAATTACATCGTTATACGTTTTTGAGTATTGTCTAAGGGTAATTGATTTTCCTACGCCCGCCGATCCATATATGACGCCAATATCAGAATCCAGGTGCATGTTACGCAGCAGCGTAAGGCACCTACCAGACAATGCTGTTTTGACAAAAGAGGCTATAACCTCACGATTTTTTGCGCGTTCTGCTTCACGCAACAAAAGGTTATTAATAGCGTTGTCAATATTGATGATATTCCCGTTATAAATTCCATTTAAATATTGCGATATTACAGAAGAACTTAAGCCAGCTTTGGTAGCTATCTGGTTCTGTGTGTAGCCATTCTCCGACATAAAATTTTTTAATTTTTCAATAGTCATGTTTAATCCTTACCGGCGAGTGCCGTTTTTGATTTCAACGTCTTCAGGAAATATATAGACATATTCTTTTTTCCGCCCAGCGTCGTCAGGTGCAAAAAATATAAACTCAGACTCGGGCCTGATTTCAATCGCTGGCTGTAACTCGTCGTCTATTTCCTGCAATTTACGTTTAAGCGGCTCACGACGGCGTGCGGCGCGCTGCTCTTTAAGTCTTTCGATATGTGGTTTAGGGAACGCATCGACTTTATTACCGTCCCACAGGGCATCGCATATAAAGCTACCGTCAATAGCGCGGATGATCACCGCGTTCGGGTCATGAATATCAAAACATACACGGACCTTTTTACCGTCAAATGCGGCTAATTCAGTACTAAAATAGCGGTTATTGAATAAACGCACCTCGCCGCGTGTCGCCTGCCGTATGACCTCAGGGCGAAACATTTCGTGCAGTTCCGCGCCAGTCAGAAAATCAATCACAATGCTGTCGCGTTCAATCAGGTACTGGCGGTACGCCAGCGGTGACCAGTGCAGGCCGTTATCTCTCAGCGGCAAGCTGCTGTGCGGGCGGTTATTGTGGCGTTCCACTTCGATAGCTATAGCGGCACACAATTGCTCCCACGATGGTACGCGGCCGTAATATTTTTTCTGTTCCGACGTTAGCGATCGGCCGTTCTCAAGTGCGTTAAATGCCGATTCCGTCTTTTTGTAGTTAATGCGTATCGTTTCCCGGTCACCGGATTTACCCATATAGGTGTCGAAAGATTTGGCGACGTGCGTTGGTATCTCACGGTTAATACGCTCGATAATCCCACGAGCCTGAGGATTGCCGGGGATGCCTGTCTGGTGTTCGATGCCCAGGCGGGGGAATATTCCCGTTATATCGGCGTCAAACGTCCTGTTAGCCTCGCCGCCTCCATTATCTGAGTAATAGATTAATGGGACGCCATATTGCGATATAGCGTGGCGCAGAGCGTCCCCTACGGCGACTTGACTCTCTGACAGGCCAAGGCTCCAGCCGGTAACCAGCCTTGTATTACCTTCAATTATTAATGTTATTTCAGCCTGGAACGGTTTTCCGGTGTCTGGATGGATACACTTCATTTTCAACCCGTGGCCGTCACCTATCCAGGCCCCATTAACAGGTAGTGCAGCCCAGTCGCGGCGAATAAAAGGCAGCAGGGATTTATATTCTGCACCTGTAGCACGGCCGCGCATCAGCTCTAGTTTCGGCAGTTTTTTTAATGCCCGGCGCACGGCATCAATTGACGGTAGCGCAGCCAGCCGCACTGGCTCACCGGCGTACTGTTGGCACCATTCAGTCGTAAAAGACTCATACGCGCGCTCAACTGACGGGCGTCGCCAGTCGCGGTAATGAGTGAGAAATACTGGGAGCCAGGCGATCTGCTCAGGCTCCACGCGTCTGATTTTCCCCGGCGCAAGTAGCGCGAGACGTTCATGTGGGCGCTCTGCACTCAGGTACAGGCTTAGCCACCCTTGAAGGCTGGATTTGCCTACACCGCGTCGTGTGCTGCCTTTGCGGGCGTTAGCAGTATCGGCTGCTGCTTGCACTCGCTCTGGCAGCGTTCCTGCTTTAGAATTAAGCGCTAAAAACTCAACTGCGCTGAGTCGTGTCATACCAGCGGCTTGTAATTTAATTGCCTCCTGAGACAGTAGGGCGCGTGCATCGGCAATCGCTTTTTGATCATCAGTCAGGGCGCCAACTTGCCGATCCAGAACCGCCGGGCAACTGCGGAAAACCGCAAGGTTATTGCGGGGCTTGACCCTGTTCGTCCGTTCAATTACGGTCGGTAGTGCCGCGTTAAGCGCCTGCTGATAATAGCGTTCCCATGCTGCCTTACGCGCCGACTCAGGCAAACAATCAATGTGGTATTCAAATGCTTTAGTCCCTGAGCGACGGCGTTTTAATTGCTCACTTTTTCCAGCAATTTTGTCCAATCTGTTGCGAACATTTTTTGACATACGCGGCATGTCTGGTAGTGATGCGCATTCCTTAGCAGTCAGCCAGATAATCATGATTATTCCTTAAGCCGTTTTTTGAGCATTGTCACTATAACGACTCGGCCATATTACCTCAGGTTTGATGCCGATCTCATTAGCTATAGCTAACTGATAATTAGGGGTTTTTCTGTAGAAAACATTTCGGATTGAGTTATCACTAAGTCCCAGTTTTTTTTCGATTTCACGCAGGCTTACGCCTTTATTATCCAAGGCAGCAATGATCGCCTTGCTAGTCCAGTCCTGACCCTTAGCCACGAACAAACTCGCAATATCTTGTGTATGCATTTGCATTGTGTGATCCTCACTGGTTTATCGAAACTGATAATCTCAAAAGATTATCGCACTCAATAAAAAGTACTCGGCTAATAGTACGAAGTCAAGTTTTTTATCGGATTATTGTTCGCGGTGGTGCAAACGTATGAAAAACGAAAAAAATAATTCAAAATCAATGGGTTGTGAAGAAAAATCCGCGCATGATGTTATTGACCGAGATCGGATTTTTATATCGAGCGGAATAATCCAGTTCGGGGAACGCCTGCGCCATGCTATGAATGGTATCAGTAATAGTGAACTTGCGAGGCGCGCAGGTCTTTCTGAAGCAACAATACGTAAGTATCTGAAAGGTAACACTTTTCCAGGAATTGATAGCGTGGCTTTAGTAGCGGAGGCATGCAACGTTTCTTTAGTTTGGTTAGTTAGCGGAATCGAACTAAAAGACGATAGCCATTCTTCTTTAGTACGTAAGTCATCTACTGATTTAAAAGGAGTATTTGGAGCACTCAGCGAGGAACAGCGAGCTTCTTTAGCTGCGGTCATAGTAGAACATGGCGTTAACGGAATCCTGAAAGCGGTATTACCTGAGAACTCTATTGGTGAATTTTCGAACATGTCCAACAAAGAGCGCGAGCGAGTAATGCGTATTTATAGGCAGCTTAAAGAGGGGGATAGTGCGGCTGGTAAAACCACAGAAGGGGGAAATCTAGCAGATGGTAATAAAATGACAGGCTAGATATTATTGCGTACTAGTATCGGTCGTAATTTGACTTAAATCGCCCAAGGGTGAACTATCGGGCTTTCTTTTCAGAATTCTACCATTCGTAACAGTACCACTTTAAGTTATTGATATTTAAATTTTTTTTCAAATTCAAAACCGAGCGGTATAAAACCACTAATTTACCTGGCTGGATGATCTAATATTTTGAACTAAACTATCTGGCCAGTAGCACTAATCGCGTTAAAAACCTTCACAATCCCCTCAAAGAGCTATAATAAAAGTCCAAAAAATCACGCAAAAAACGCTTTTTTTTCCATTATGTTTATTCTGAGTCCAGAATGTCGAAATGTAGTCATTCCTTATGTACGAAGGCGTGCGGGCTATGATTGACCTTAATCGGAGAGTCCAGAAATGATCACCACCCCACAATTCGGAGAAGACAATTTGCATCTCTCGTTCATAATTGCTTAGATCGCACTCTTTAACATTCTCTCACGGTGGATGATGGGCAGTATCAAACTTACGGTGCGTCGGCTGTACAAAATCGACGGCGAGCGCATGGTCGGGACGCAGGCCACGGCGCGTATTTTTGTCGGCGACAGGCTGGTGGCGACGGAAGACGTCACCGGTATGACGGAAAGCCCGGTCAGCAAATATCTGCATCATCAGGAAGCCGACGGGCAACCGGTACGGGTCGAGTGGGAGTGTGACGGCATCGCCGATATGGCGGTGGTAGAGATGCAGGTATGTCCCTGCTGTCAACATGATGGACATGAATAAGGAAGGGTATTTTGGCAGGAAGTAGCTTACTGACGCTATTGGATGATATTTCCACGCTGCTGGACGATATTTCCGTAATGGGAAAAGTCGCAGCAAAGAAAACGGCTGGCGTTTTGGGCGACGACCTCTCGCTTAACGCGCAGCAGGTGAGCGGCGTTAAGGCTAACCGTGAAATTCCCGTGGTCTGGGGCGTGGCAAAAGGATCGTTTCTGAATAAGCTGATACTGGTGCCGCTGGCGCTGATTATCAGCACCTGGGCACCCTGGGCGATAACCCCTCTGCTGATGCTTGGCGGGGCCTACCTCAGCTATGAGGGGATGGAGAAAGTCATCCACAGCCTGAGTAAAGACAAATCAGAGCACTCGCCCGAGGCCCGCGAGAAACGGCTGCAAAATCTCACTCAGCAAAATGCGGCTGAGTTCGAGAAGAAAAAGATCAAAGGGGCCGTGCGCACCGACTTTATCCTCTCCGCAGAAATTGTTGCCATTACGCTGGGTATTGTCTCAGAAGCGCCACTCTTAAATCAGGTCCTGATCCTGTCTGGTATTGCGATACTGGTGACTATCGGCGTTTACGGTATCGTGGCCGGCATTGTCAAAATAGATGACTTGGGGCTGTGGCTGAAAGAGAAACCCTCATCGCTGGCCCAGGGTATTGGCGGTGCACTGCTGGCAATGGCCCCGTGGATGATGAAGATCCTCACCGTGGTCGGTACGCTGGCAATGTTTCTGGTGGGGGGCGGGATTATCGTGCATGGCGTTCACGCACTGGCGCAGCTTATTGAAGGCTACACCAGCGGCTTTAGTGGGTTAACCGCTACTCTGCTAACCAATCTGGCCAGCCTGCTTGTCGGGATGGTGGTGGGGTCGATTGTGCTGCTGGTGGTAAATCTGATTGCCAGAGTACGCCGTTAATCAGTATAAAGAGCAGCTGAGCCGCTACCGTTTACGGAGAACCCATGAAAGACGATATTTTTGAATTTGATATTGATGCGCAGCTGGAACAGGCTGAAGCCAATGCCCGCAAAAAGGCCGCGGAAGTACCTGAAGAGTTGAGTGATGAAGCGGACTGCGAAGGCTGCAAAATCTGATTGTTCTGGCGCCTGAGGGGACAAAAAAAAGCGATTGATTGCAGCCTATATTCGCCATTCGCCATTCGCCATTCGCCATTCGCCATTCGCTATTTGCTATTTGCTATTTGCTATTTGCTATTTGCTATTTGCTATTTGCGCTTGCCGCAGCACCCTACACCTTGCCTGCGTTGTCCTCTTCAACGGCCTGATAGATACGATGCAAAATATCGGGGAAAGCAGACTGTACCCGGCTCCAGCTGGGGATAAACGGCTTCTCATTGGGCCGCTCGATAAACGACTGCCCTGCTTCCAGAATCGACTGGGTGAACATCTCTACGGCCGCTTCTTCCGCATGCTGGTCGAACTTCAGGCCATTCATCGTGGCATCATGATGGTAAATTTCCATCATATCCAGTGCGTTGCGGTAGTAGGTCGCTTTCAGAACGCGGAACGAATCGCTGGTCAGATTCACCCCCATCGTCGCCATCTTACGCAGCAGGGACTGGACGATATCGTTACTCATTCTGCGCAGTCCGCCGGTGCCGTTCTCCTCGGACAGAGGTTGATGTTTGTGGTCATAGTTATCGGCAATTTCGACCTGGCAGCTCTGCCGGGTGGTGTAGTTACGATAAATTTCGGACAGCACGCCGATTTCCAGCCCCCAGTCCCCGGGGATTTTAATGCCATTCAGCACGTGGGTTCGCATGGCAAACTCACCCGAAAGCGGATAGCGGAAGCTGGTGAGGTAGTCCAGGTATTCAGAATGGCCATACACTTTTTGCAGCGATCGCAAAAGCGGGCCAACCAGCAGGCGGCCAACCCGCCCGTTAAGCTTGTTATCAGCAACCCGGGCATAGAAGCCTTTGCAAAATTCATACTGAAAAGCGGGGTTAGCGAGCGGGTAGAGCAGGCGGGCCAGCATACCGCGCTCATAGGTGACAATGTCACAATCATGCAGTGCCACGCAGGATGAGCGATCGGAAGCCAGCGTATAGCCCGTGCAGAACCAGACATTACGGCCTTTGCCAGGCTGGGCGGGCGACAGCCCTTCTTTATCCAGCTCGGCATCCAGCGCTTTCAGGCGGGGGCCATCATTCCACAGAATACGGTGACGCTGGGGCAGGCGAGAGAAGAATTCACGCGCGTGGAGAAACTGCTCCCGATCGGCCTGGTCGAGGCCAATCACGATCTCCTCAAGGTAGGGAACCTTTGCCAGCTCATCAACAATATGACCCAGCGCCGGCCCTTCCAGCTCGGAAAACAGCGAGGGCAGAATGAGCGCCATTTTTCTTTTCTCAGAAAAACGGACTAAATCCTTTTCGAGATCTTCAACGGGCCTGGCGGTCAGATTATGAAAATTAGTTATTACCCCATTCTGGAAAAAATCACTCATTGCATTCCCCTTAAAACGGTGCGAGCAGGCAACCTTAATCCCGGGTGATAAAATGTGTCAGCCCTTCGCTCCAGCCTTGTGGCCCGAAGTGCGTACTGTGAAAGATATTCTCGCTATCGCGTCGCAACAGTCTGATGGGTGTTTTACTGTAGCCTTTGATAATGACGGCGTAATCGGTGTTCTCAAGCATTGGCGCGTCGTTAGGGCCATCTCCCAGCCCGACGGTAAGGTAGCGCGACGAGGAAGGCGGAGAGAGATGCTCAAGTAACCACGCCAGCGCGGCGCCTTTTCCGCTTCCCTGACTCATGACATGCCAGAACCGGCCTCCCTGTACCAGTTCAAGCCCTTCATCGGCAAGCCAGTGTTGAAACAGGGTGAATTTTTCCGGCGTGTCGCGCCAGATAATACTCTCTGAGCCCTGGCGCTGTTTCGCCAGCAGAGCATCATGCGGGCTGAGCCCCGTCCAGTCCGCAACCTCCTTTTGCGTGACATCGGCGAAGCCAATGAATTTAGCATTATACCGGCTTCGGATCTGGTCCAGCCTGGCGCATAGCGCAGTGTACTCCAAACCCTGCCGGGCCACTGGCGGCACGCTCCCCATGCTGCCACCGTCGACAATCGCGCCATTTTCACTGATAAACGGCATGCCGGTAATGCCTAACGCGCGCTGCAGCGGCGCAATTTCCGCCGCCGTTTTACTGGAGCAAATCACCACCGGGATCGCAGCCCCAATAAGACGGTCCAGCCAGGCCTGAGCGGGCTCCCAGCTGTAGGTGTGGTGATCGAGCAGTGAGCCATCCAAATCGGTCACTATCATCAGCGGGTCTGAAAGTCTGGGCATAGCCATTACCTCCTCAAGCAGTCTGATGTAAAAATGCTGCATTATCATTACAGTATAGCGCCGACTGGCAATTGGGTAGGGTGGCTTTATCACAGCGCGCAGGAGAAAAGGCCTGGGTGTTAGGAATACTCTTAAAAAATTGACTCAGGGAGTGAATACCCCTTCATTAAGAAAGTGTTTATCACCTCGGGTGTGGCAAGGCAGAGAAAGGAAAAAGCTTTACAGGAAAGTACTCACTGTACAGTTACGGGTAGGTTATTCAGATTTATCTTAGTTGTGATATTCGTTATCATTTTCAGGTCAGAGAATTTCTCTGTACCGAATTTCATTATCATGAATTTTCATTCCCGGCCACTGGCCGGGATTTTTTTGCCTGTTACCCGGGAATGAAAAAATGCTTATTTGTAAGGGCGTCTCCATAAGGCATTTTACAGAACAGGCAGGTTTCGCCAGGCGAAAAAAAGCCCGCGCTGCGCGGGCAAAAATCCTTGTTACTTTTTAGGTTGACTGCGCCTTTGGGGTTGGTGCAGTGAATACAGTGTAAGCGCCCGCCCTGTCAAAAGTCTGCCTGCGAAACGTTAAGAAAACGAAAATCTCCGGGTCCTGCCCGGTCACGGCACCCGCCGGGTAGTTTGCGGCTTTGTCGTAAAGGTCTATAATTATCAGTGCATTATAAATTTCATTCAACGCTTTGGAGGTAAAATGGATTTTTTACGTATCGTAGTGGCTATTCTTCTTCCTCCGCTGGGCGTGTTTATGCAGGTCGGATTCGGCGGGGCTTTCTGGCTGAATATTCTGCTGACGCTTTGTGGTTACATCCCCGGTATCGTCCATGCGGTATGGATTATTGCCCGGCGCTAAGCGCGGAATTCCTGCACTGTGTAAGGCGGTTTTTTTAAGGTAAACTTCGGGTATTAACCACGGGAGAAACGAATGAATGTTAACGATCGGGTGACGGTGAAAACTGACGGCGGGCCACGGCGGCCGGGCAGGGTGCTGGCCGTGGAGGATTTCAGTGAGGGAACCATGTACCTGGTGTCACTGGATGATTACCCCATGGGCATCTGGTTCTTTAATGAAATTGGCCATCAGGACGGGATTTTTGTTGAACCACACCCCGACAGTCAGGGTTGAATCTTCAGCGTTATCAAATCGTCCTGCCGCTTACGCAGATCTGATGCGGATGGCGCGCATTGTTTAAAATCGTTATCGTTGTTGACGTCAGGCACAGTATGTCTGTTGCAGTACCGCAGTGCGGTACTGCCGAGGCACCCGTCACGCTGCAGCAGCTAAATCACATCTGCCGTCATATTATTTGACATTACCTGCCTGGGTAGAAAGGGTACTGACTGTCAGCGTTTACACGCAGGGGATATTCTGCAAAGGCTACTTAATCTCATACTCATTTTATATCAAATCAAAAATCATCCTAAACTAACCAAAAATAATGCATAGATATCAACTATTCCCACTATAATATTTTTGCGGATATATTAATGCAAGGAAATTTATATGAGGATGTTATTATGAGTTGTGTGGATATTTATAATAGTCGCGATGAAGTTTCCCTGGGAGATTTCTATGATATTGCAAAATGGGAATTATTAAGCAATCCAGCTTACACCTCTAAAGAGAAAGATAAGGTAAATACGCATAATAAAAGTTCATTGAAACTGAGTGGTATCATAGACAGCTCTATAGAAAGTCAGAATATTGAAATCTCTTCCGAGCCTATGACAGGCATTGAACTGAGCGTTTTTGTAAAAAACTCTATTGCAGTGTCCACTATAACGCTATATTTAACCGATACAGATAGCAATACATTTTTTGCCAGCTTCTCCACTCGGGAAATCAATGAAGAGTGGAATACACTTTCCCTGTCACTGGCAAACTTTGTTCCACTGAGCGAAACACAACCACAAAAAATAGGGAAGATAAATAAAGTAAAGATTTCGGTTGGTAAGCAATTTAATATTTTGATGAAAGATTATGAATGCAGTTTTGACTCATTGTTACTTATCTCATCAAAAAATGGGAATGTTATCTTTACTGCGGACGATGGCTGGGATACGCAATATACTATGTATTATGATGTTTTGAAGAGGAATGGACTAAAGGGAAATATTGCTGTTATTTCAGAAAATGTGGGAGGGGAAGTTAATGTTACGTTAGAACAACTTAAGGAAATGTATGATTACGGGATTGATTTAATAAATCATACGGCATCGCATAAAACTCCCCTTATCTTATTAAGTGAAGATCAACAAAAACAACAGTTTGAGATGTGCAAGAATTACCTTATTGATAATGGTTTTTTAAGAACCCCTGACTGCGTTGCCTATCCTTATGGAATTTATAATTCAACGACGCTGAAAGTATTAAAGGATAATGGTTACATTTGGGCGCGTACCGTTAGATTAGGAACTGAAAATAATGCTGGGCGAGGGGATCTTGAGGTGAGAATTCGCGACCTGGTGCCAGATATCTCCCCGGAAAAAGCTATTTCATATATAAGGGATGCGATTGACACGGCAAATACTATTGTTTTTATGAATCACAGGTTCACTGAAACTGACGATGACTTATCTGACACCTTGTTTTGGAAGAAAGAGTGGTTTGAAGAACTTTGCGAGTTCGTCAGGAAAGAACAGGATAAAGGTACGGTCAATGTGTTAACGATATCTCAATTAGTCTCATAGGGAGCCGCTGTTATAGCCGCGGACAGAAACCGGATACCGATGTTGTCAGTCAGTTAAATCGCAGCGTCCCGGCCAGTGGCCTGGCATCAATTTTCACATCGATCGTGTTTCAGTATAGATCTTAAACCTTACCAACCCCCGACAGTCAGTCACTCTCAGCGGGAAGTGGGCGGCGGCACGGATATCAGTTACCGCCGCTTTTTCAACAGGCTAAAATCTCTCCCAGTTGCCCGCTTCTGCCAGCGCCGGACGGGCAGGGGTCGGTAGCAACGGCCGGTCAGCTTTCATTACGGGCGGTACGCTTTGGTGCGTCGCGCTGTCGCTCAGATGGAAGGCCGCCACGGCCTGCGTCAGCCGCGCAGCCTGCTCCTCCAGTGCCGCCGCCGCCGCAGAGGCTTCCTCTACCAGGGAAGCGTTCTGCTGCGTCACGTTATCCATCTCCGTGACCGCCAGGCTCACCTGCTGAATACCCCGACTTTGCTCGTCGGAGGCTGCCGCTATCTCGGCCATGATATCCGTTACCCGGCGGACCGCGCCGACGATGCCGGTCATCGTCTCACCCGCCTGGCCCACCTGAGTAGATCCTTTATCAATCAGTCCGACCGACTCTGCAATTAACGCTTCAATCTCCTTCGCCGCACTCGCGCTGCGCTGGGCAAGGCTGCGGACCTCACTGGCCACCACGGCGAAGCCGCGACCCTGCTCACCGGCTCTGGCCGCTTCAACGGCCGCATTGAGCGCCAGAATATTGGTCTGAAAGGCGATGCTGTTAATGACGGTGGTGATCTCTGCGATCTTCTTCGAGCTGCCGGAAATACTGTTCATCGTCCCTATTACGCCGGAAACGATATCTCCTCCTTCGCGTGCCTGATTGGAGGCTTCCGCTGCCAGCTGGCTGGCATGGTGGGCGTTATCGGCGTTCTGCTTAACGGTGGCCGTTAACTGCTCCATACTGGCCGCCGTCTCTTCAAGGGCCGCAGCCTGCTGTTCGGTCCGGGAAGAGAGGTCGGTATTTCCGGCAGATATTTCGCCTGAACCCTGATAAATCGCGATGGCACCTTCCCTGACGCTGCCTACCGTTTTGACCAAAGCCTGCTGCATGGTTTGCAGATTGCTGCTGAGCGTGCCAATTTCGCTGTTTCCCCACTGCTGCAATGGCACGGTCAAATCGCCATGGGAGATGCGTTCAATACGATCTACGGCCTGTCGAAGTGGTGTAATAACAATACGACGCAGGAATACAAAGGTTGCCAGCGTTAGCAGCAGCGCCGCGCCAAAGGCACAGGCCATCATAATAAAGCTCAGGTGCGTCTGCGCCTGAGCAATCTGGTTAATATGCTCTGACCGCTGCGTGCGAATCTTTATTGCCTTCAGCAATATCTCGTTATAGGCGTCATCCATTTTACGGGTGTTATCTGTTTCCTGGGCGATAACCCCTTCAAAGCTGCCGTCTTTGGCACTTTTCACCATGGGCAGCAGGCCCTGATTAAGATAAGTATCAAAGCGATGGGTAAGCTCCGCGTCCAACGCCTGATCGTCTGGCGTCTTGACCCGTCGTTGCAGATAGGTCCTGAAACTTTCCGACGCCAGCCGGATGCGGTTTTCACTCTGACCCAGAGAAGCATTAAAGGTGTCCATCTCGCCAATTCTCGCCGCAGCGGCAGCGTGAATAATATTAAGACGCGCGGTGCGCAGGTGGCTTGAGCTGTTGGAGATGGCCATGCGAACCTGAATCTCTTCGGTCACGTCTTGTAACGAATGATTACTCTGGATCAAAAAATAGCTGGCGAGGGCAATACAGAGGGCAAATAACAGCAAAATTCCGCCAAGAATGGCAGAAAAGAGGGGGACGAGACGAATGTGCTGCCAGAAACTGACCCGGTTTGATTCAACACTGAGGTTAATTGGTTTCATATCCTTTGGCTCTTAGTTTGTAGTAAGCGAAGCGGAGCTTCGGTCTGTCTACAAATCATCGGCAGCGGAATGAAAAGGCTTAAGGCAGAAAATGAGACGCAGTTAACAAAATGAGGCGATAGTACAAAAGAAACTGCCGACTTTCGTCGGCAGTTTCCTGGCGGGATTATCTCACATTGACATAGATACCGCTGGTAACATTATCCGTCAGACGGACAACGTGGTAAATAACCTGTTTATTGTGCGTTTTGATTTTACGTTTAATATTTCCCTTATGAGAGGAAACGGTTTTGGCCTTAATTTGCATTTTATCCGATATTTGAATCGTATCGTGGCCAGACATCCACATCTTAAGCATATTCGACTCGGTCTGACTCAGCGTCAAGGGGTGAACCTCGAAAGCGGATGAGTAGCGAGGTGAAACGTTGACGCGTTTTTGAAAATAAGAATGCAATAATGTATCCAGCGTTGCAGGCTTAACTGATTTCGAAGTGATAATCAGATTTTTACGCACGTAAAGATACTCTTCAAAATGAATATTCGAAATAGCCATGAAAATGAAAAATAACGTATCAGGATTCTGAAGAATAATATTTCTTATGCGCTGGCTGGCATCTGCCTCATGAATGAAACAGTCTTCATTAATAAATACCACGCCAGGCTGACTCTGTTCGCATTTATCCAGCAGCTGGTCAATGTCACTTACAGTGGATATATTTTTCTTTTTTACACCTTTCGCTGACATGTAGTCCGTTAGCCCGAGCCGTGTATAGCTGCATGAATCCATTATAATTGTTGGCATTATTGCAACCCTCACCAAATTGTTATCCGTTTAAATCAACGATGAATTACGCGTTTGTGTAGTTTCGAGAGTAAATTATTCAAATTACGATCTTGTTATTATCACTCATTCAGCCTGTATCCCTGCCTGCGTTGAGGCGTCGGATCGGGCTTTTTTGTTACCTGAGTCTTCGGAACAGACGACAAAAATCCTGGCAGCACGGTGAAAAACGCAGTTTTTCAAAGTAACTGATGGATAATTTGTTGTTGTACAGCATTCCGTCCGATTCCTGAGACGCTGGTCACTATCGCGCAGAACGCAAGAAATACTGATAGGATTAATCCTAAAAAACATTCAGCCTGCGAATGAGTGCCGCTGAAAAGCGCGTTGACAATGCCGTAAAACGCAGTTTGATACAAGAAAAACTGCATAAAATAAAATTTCCAGTAAAAACAGACGGTTGTTTGTCGAACCTTTGCTGTCGCTTAGGTTCCGATCCACCCGTTTCGTTAATTAAAATACGCTAAATGCGTTTTAATAAGAATAATTTTCATTGTTGAGGGGGATTTATCAGAATTTCCTTAAGTAAATTCTGATAAAGAAAGTCTGAAAAGCGCAATAACACATCTTCCTGGCTTAACTATGAAACCCTGTTATAGAAGTGATAGTTAAGGTCGGGCTTGTGGTATTTCACTTAATATGCTGGAGAGTAAATCAAACACTTCACTGAACAGATGCTCGCAGAACGGGGCCAGCAGGGGCATCATCAGGCTCAGGAACACCAGACCCAAGGATAAGGTGACCGGGAAGCCAATAGCAAAAACCGATAGCTGTGGTGAAACACGGTTTAACAAACCCAGGGCCAAATTTAGTGTGAGGAGGAGAGTTATCAGCGGTAGCGCTAATCGTAGACCGTTAAGGAAAATTAGACTGGCCGCTTTGGTCAGCGCCAGGAAAGCATTGCCGTTAACCGGCTCGCCGCCGATGGGCAGAGTGTGAAAACTGTCTGCCAGCATGGATATCAGCCAAAGATGACCGTTAAAGGTTAAGAACAGCAGCATAACCAGAAGATCGAGAAAGCGTGCCAGCACCGGCATGTTCAATCTGCTGGCCGGGTCGAAAAAGGTCGCGAAAGACAGGCCCATTTGCAGCCCTATGACTTCTCCCGCCGTTCTGACGGCAGCAAAGGCGAACTGCATGGTAAAGCCAATGGCGATGCCGATCAGGATTTGCTGGATCAGCAGCCAGAACCCGCCCGCTGAAAACAGGGTCACCGTAGTGGGGGGTAAAGAGGGGATCAGGGTCCAGGTGATCATCAGGCCCAGACCGATTTTGACCTTTTTACCGATCGATTTTTCACTCAGCAGCGGTGCCGTCATGATGAGAGCCATTACCCTGGCTAATGGCCAAAACAACTGGCCCATCCATATCATCAGCTGGCTGCTGTCAAAAGTTATCATTAGCCGATCATATTCGGCAGGTTGGTAAACAGGGTGCGCATATAGTCCAGCACCAGGTTCAACATCCACGGACCGGCGACAACCATGGTGGCGACCACGGACAGGATTTTGGGAATAAATGACAGCGTTTGCTCATTTATCTGCGTCGCCGCCTGTAGCAGGCTGATAATCAGCCCGCTGGCCAGCGCGGCCAGCAGCAGCGGGGCGGCCAGCGCCAGCGCAACCTGCATCGCATCGTGACCAATAACCATTACCGATTCAGGTGTCATCGCGACTCCACATTAAAAGAAAACTTACCGGAATAAACTGCCTGACGTTACTCAGCACCAGAGGCTGCGCGTTCAGCGTTGAATCAGGTATAGAAACTCTGTGCCAGGGAACTCACCAGCAGCTGCCAGCCGTCGACCAGCACGAAAAGCATCAGTTTAAACGGCAGCGAGATGGTGGCCGGAGGAACCATCATCATCCCCAGCGCCATCAGTACGCTGGCGACCACCAGGTCGATAATCAAAAAGGGAATAAAGACGGTGAAGCCAATCTGAAACGCGGTCTTTAGCTCACTGGTAACATAGGCAGGCAGCAGAATGCGCATCGGCACGGATTCAGGCCCCTGTAGCGGTGGCGTATTAGCCAGCCTGGCGAAAAGCGCCAGATCGGCTTCGCGCGTCTGACGCAGCATAAATTCTCTCAGGGGCTGCGCACCTTTATCTATCGCTACCTCCATGCTGATTTTATCCTGGCTGAACGGCAGGTAAGCATCCTGATAAATCTTGTCGAACACCGGTCCCATAATAAAGAAGGTGAGAAACAGTGCGAGGCCGAGCAGTACCTGGTTTGGCGGCGCTGACGGCGTGCCCAGGGCATTTCGCAGCAGGCCAAAAACGATAATGATGCGCGTAAAGCTGGTCATCATCAGCAAAATAGCGGGCAGAAAGGTCAGTGAGGTAATAAAGACCAGCGTCTGAACCGGCAGTGACCAGCTCTGGCCACCGTTAGCCAGCGGATGGCTCATCAGACCTGGCAGCTGGGCATGGACCTCGGGTGCCAGCAGCAAAAGCAGAGCGGGCAGGATAAAAGAACGTTTCATTGTGGCTTTCCGGGGCGTTTGATCAGCGTCTGTAAAACCTGACGAAAATCTGCCGTCACGGCCGACGGTGCCGGATGTTCCTGCGGCGGTTTCGGCGGTAGAGTATGTAAATGGGTGATCTGCTGCGCCGTCACGCCCAGCACCAGACGGGCATCTTCCACATCAACAATCACCACGCGTTCGCGCTGACCCATCTTGCAGCTTGCGCTGATGGTCAGATCGTTCAGCCCGCGAACCTGCCCTTTTTGTACAAAACCAAGACGCTTAGCCAGCCAGGCACAGGCCAGAATCAACAGGATAATGCCCGCCAGTACGCTGCTAACCTGCGTCAGCACTGAGCCGGTTGATAACGCAGGCTGGCCCACCGGCTGATGCTGAACCTGACCGGCTGTAGGCCGCAGTTCCTGACTCACCGCCGGAGAGACCACCTGACCGTTCTGCTGGATCGTTGATGGGAGCTGTTTTTGATCGGCTGACGGATGCTGTTCCTGGCCAGTCTGTTGACTGGCTGACGGATGCTGTTCCTGGCCAGTCTGTTGACTGGCTGATGGAGGCAGCGCCTGGTCAGATTGCTGATCGGCAGCCGGTGTCGAATCCTGGCGGGTAGGCTGGTTCATTTAGCGACTCAGACGACGCATGCGTTCGTTAGGGGTAATGATGTCAGTGATGCGAACGCCATACTTATCGGCTACCACCACCACTTCACCCTGCGCAATCAGGTAGCCGTTGATCAGAATATCCAGCGGCTCACCGGCCAGCCCCTCCAGTGCCACGACGGAGCCCTGCGTCAGGCGCAGCAGCTCTTTAATGGTCATTTTGGTGCGGCCCAGTTCGACGGTCAGCTTGACGGGGATATCCATAATCAGCTCGATATCCTGCAGGGACCCGGCCACGTCATTGCCTTCCAGCGATTTAAATACCCCTTCGGTGGTGGCAGCGGCGGTGGTGGCCTGCTCGTTCATGGCGTCAGCCCACAGGTCGTCCGCAGAGATGTCCTCTTCGGACGGCTTATTCGTGTCACTCATCGGGCTGTTCCTCGTTCATCGAATTCAAAATCGGGTTAATCAGATGTTCCACGCGCAGTGCGTACTGCCCGTTAAGGGTCCCGTACTGGCTGGTCAGCACCGGCACGCCATCCACATGGGCGATAATGCGGTCCGGTTTATCAATCGGTAAGACATCGCCGGGCTTCAGGGCCAGCAGGCGCGAAATGCGCATCGAAACGTCGGCAAAGCTGGCCACCAGCTCCAGCTCAGAGTGCTGCACCTGCTTCACCAGCGTTTCCCGCCAGTTGTGATCTTCCTGCCGCGAGTTTTCCAGCGGCGGATTGACCAGCGTCTCGCGCAGCGGTTCAAGCATGCTGAACGGAATACAGATGGTGAACTCACCCACCAGATTGCCAATTTCTACCTGGAATGGCGTGGTGATAACGATGTCGTTAGGTGAAGTGGTGATGTTGGTAAACTTCACCTGCATTTCTGAGCGCACGTACTCGACGTCCAGCGGGTAAATCGGTTTCCAGGCGTCGCTGTAGCCTTCCAGCGCCAGCTTCAGCATGCGGCGGATAACCCGCTGTTCGGTGGCGGTAAACTCACGACCTTCAACCTTGGTCGGAAAGCGACCGTCGCCGCCAAACAGGTTATCCACGGCGATAAACACCAGGCTTGGCGAAAAGACCACCAGGGCCGTGCCGCGCAGCGGCTTAAGGTGGATCAGGTTCAGGTTCGTTGGTACCGGCAGGTTGCGCGCAAACTCATGGTAGGGCTGAATTTTTATCGCACCAACGGTAATGTCCGGACTGCGCCTGAGCAGGTTAAACAGCGCCATACGATAAGAACGTGCGAATCGCTCATTAATAATCTCCAGTGCCTGGAGGCGTTCACGCACCATGCGACGCTGGGTATTCGGATCGTAGGGGCGAATATCACCTTCGCCTACGCTGCTGACGTTCTCGACTGCCGCACTATCGCTGTCACCGTTGAGGAGTGCGTCAATTTCTGCCTGTGAAAGAATGCTGTCGGCCATACCTCTACCTCAGGATAAAGGCGGTAAATAAGACATCATTCACCACCTGCTGAGGTTGTCCGGGTACCAGCGGAGGCGCCAGTACGGTTTTAATCTGCGAGACCAGTGCCTGTTTGCCCTGTTCACTGCTTAGCGCGGTGGCACTCTGGTTAGAAAGCAGCATCAGCAAACGGCTGCGGACTTCCGGCAGATAATCATTCATACGACGGCGCGTCTCTTCATCGGGCAGGCGCAGGGTAAAGCCGATGTACAGTACGCGATCGGGATCGTTATCCGGGTTAATCAGGTTAACCGTAAAGGTGTCCATGGCAAAAAAGACCGGCGCGGGTGGCGGCTCGGGTTTGGCGGCCTGAGTCGCGTCAGCGGGGGACTTCATCATGCGCCAGACCGTATAGCCCGCCGCGCTGCAAGCAAGCAGCACTGCGACCACAATGATCGGTATCAGCAGCTTACGTTTTCCGCTTTTGGCTTTTTTATCAGTCATAAGAGCTATAACTTCCTGTGATTATTGTCGGGTTGCGGTAACGCTCTGTTCGCTGCCCCATGGTGTTATGAGCAGATTATCCCGCGTCTTGCGTTAAACAATAGGGTGATAAGACGCGGGTTTTGCCTCTAGCTTATGCGTTTGTTCCCATCAGGCGAAGATATCGACCGCGCTGGAACCGGCTGCACGCGCCTGTAGCGCGGCAGGAACGGCAATCGGCGTCACCTCACCATCGCCGTCACCCGACAGGCTAAAGGTGCTGCCGCCGCTATTATTTCTCTGCTGCTGTTGCTGGCTGCCGGAACTTTGGCTCTGCTGGAACGCATCGCTGCTCACATTGCTTTGCCCGAGGCTGATGCCGCTTTCTGCCAGCGCGGTACGCAACTGCGGCATGGCCGCTTCCAGCGCCGCGCGAACCTGGCTATGTCCGGACACCATATTCAACTGTGCCTGGTCGTTATCCAGCTTCAGGCTTATTTGAATACTGCCCAGATCCTGCGGATGCAGATGCAGCTCGGCGGTTTGCTGCCCGTTACGGCTGAACATAATGATTTGCTGCCCCAGAGCCTGCTGCCACTCCTGGCTGCCCAGCTGCGCATTCAGCGCAGGCGTGGACGGTGCCGTCACCAGCGACGTGGTCGTTGGGGTGGCGGCGGAAGAGAGCGCGGCGATGGCATTACTGTTTATCGTCGTGCCGCTGGCAGAACTTGAATTATCTTTTTCCCCTTCCTTACCGGCGTGGCTCAGAACCTGCTGGAAAGCGGCATTGAGGCTGGTATCGGCGGGACTGTTCTGGGTGGCTGTGGCTGCGCTCGCCGTGGATGCAGCGACGGTTTTACCTGATTTATCCACGCCCTTATCGGCGTCGCCGGTAGTCGTGCCGCTGGCTGCCAGCAGGGAGCCGAGCGTGGCCTGCGTACCTTTACCGCTGGCATCAGCCGACAGCGCCTCGCTACCTTTGGCCGCTGCCGCTGCCGCTGCCGCTGCCGCTGTGGCGGGGGGGTTAACGGCAGGCGGCAGCATGGCAAACAGCGCCTGTAGCGTTTGCATATCGCTGGCATTAAGTGCGGTTGCCGGGTTTTGCGTCTCTTCTTTATCCGTGTCCGTGCTGGTGGCCCCGGTTTTAGCGGTTTGCGGCTGGAGCAGCGCGTTCAGCGTTTCGGGCTTATCCAGTGCAGCCAGCAGGGCATTAAGCTTCGCCTTTGCCGGCGTGGTTGAGTCGGTGGCATCCGTGGCAGCCGTCGTCTGAGCTGAAGTAGCGTTCTGTTTAACCAGCGATTGCAGTTTGCTGCCCAGCACGGCCAGGAAACCCTGCGTGCCTTTCGCCTGGCCACTCTCTTTTACATCACTACCGGCGGCCGTGAAGTCGCTGTCGGTATCGGTCGCCTGCGTGCCGGAGGCCGTGGCGGCGCTGCTGACTTTGGTCCCGGACGTTACAACTGGCAACGTAATCATTCGCCTTTCCTCAATGATGCCCGCTGGGCAAATTCATCCATCCGTTTCTGATCGAGACGGTTTTCTTGTAATAATTCTGTCGCCAGCGCGCGCGCATGCAGCGTTTCATAGGCATGCAGCCGCTGCTGTTTGTCACGCCAGAAACGCAGGGCGTTTTCCACGCGGCTGTTCCAGTGATTGAGCTGCTGGCGATGCTGGTCAATGGCCTTTTCAAGCGTTTCAATAAACTGGTGATAGTTGCGCCAGCGCAGGCTGGTGATGCCTTCTGACAGGGTGTTATTCAGCGAGCGACGGTACTCATCCTGGTAATCCATCAGCATCGTCAGCTGTTCGTCGGCCTGCTTCTGCGCGCGACGCATATCACCCAGCTGGATGGCGGCTTTTTCCAACTCCTTCTGTGCCAGCGAGCAGAGCGTCTCTATGGGTGATGCTTGTTTTGCCATACTTCCCCCGTCAGGCACCGACCGATGCGCGGATGCCCGTTAGCCAAAAATGGCCTGCAGATGCAGGCAGGCGTCGTCAAAAGTGCTGCGTTCAAACATGCCCTGTTGCAGGAACAGCTCAAGTTCCGGATAGAGCTTGATGGCTTTATCCAGCGTCGGATCGCTGCCAGCGGCATAGGCGCCCACGCTGACCAGATCGCGGTTGCGCTGGTAGCTGGAGAGCAGCTGTTTAAACTGGCGCACGCGGGCATAGTGCGTCTCATCAATCAGGTGAGCCATCACGCGGCTGATCGAGGCTTCAATATCAATGGCCGGATAGTGGCCCGCTTCGGCCAGACGGCGCGACAGGACAATGTGTCCGTCGAGAATGGCGCGCGCCGAATCGGCAATCGGATCCTGCTGATCGTCACCCTCGGTCAGGACGGTATAAAACGCGGTGATGGAGCCGCCACCGTCGATGCCGTTACCGGCACGTTCAACCAGTGCGGGCAGCTTGGCAAACACCGAAGGCGGATAGCCTTTAGTCGCAGGCGGCTCACCGATAGCCAGGGCGATTTCACGCTGGGCCATGGCGTAACGGGTCAGGGAGTCCATAATCAGCAGCACATGCTTGCCGCGATCGCGGAAATCTTCAGCGATGCGGGTGGCATAGGAGGCTCCCTGCATGCGCAGCAGGGGGGAAACGTCGGCCGGTGCGGCGATCACCACCGAGCGGGCGCGACCTTCGGTACCCAGAATATTCTCGATAAAGTCTTTTACTTCGCGACCGCGTTCGCCAATCAGACCAACTACGATCACATCCGCTTTGGTATAGCGCGCCATCATGCCCAGCAGCACGCTTTTACCCACGCCGGAACCCGCAAACAGTCCCATACGCTGGCCGCGTCCGACGGTGAGCAGGGCGTTAATCGCGCGTACGCCGGTATCCAGCACCTCGGTTATCGGCGTCCGCTGGAGCGGGTTAAAAGGGGGCGTGATCAGCGGGGCGCGGTAGCCCGTTTCCGGGGCGGGCAGGCCGTCCAGCGGTCGCCCACTGCCGTCCAGCACGCGGCCTAACAGCTCCGGGCCGAGCATCAGCTGTTTGCCGCTGTGCTGGGAATCTCCGGCCACGCGGGCATAAACCCGTGCGCCAGGCAAAATACCCTCAACCTCTTCCAGCGGCATCAGAAACAGTCGCTGGCCGTTAAAGCCAACCACTTCGCTCTCGACTTCCGCGACGTGCTGTCCGTCGGTGCGTTCAATCACGCAGGTTGCGCCCAGCGGTAGCTGTAGGCCGGTCGCTTCCAGCACCAGACCGGTGGCGCGCACCAGACGCCCATAGCGACGAACTTCGGGGAGTTTAGTCAGACGCTCTTCAAAAGCGTCAAGGGCACCCAGCCAGCGTGAAAGACGGGTCGACATCAGAGCTCTCCCGGCGCGGCAAGGCGGCACAGTTCATGCCAGCGGGTAGCAATGCTGGCATCAAGATCGCCATCGTCGGCGCTGAGCTTGCAGCCGCCGGGATGAATGCTGGTATCGGCCATCAGCCGCCAGCCGTGCAGGCTGAGCGTGGCCCCGAGCGTCTGCTCGACGCGCTGCAAATCATCGGGATGCACGCGCAGGGTTGGCTTGCCGCTAAACAGCGGCTCCTGCTGGATCATGCTCTGGATCTGACGCAGCAGGGCGGTACCGTCAACGTGCGGTGCCTGACCAATAACCTGTCGTGCGGCTTCCAGCGCCAGCTGCATCAGCCTTGCTGCGATCACGCTGTCCAGCGCTTCGAGCGTGTGGTGAAATTCGGAGACCAGCTGCTGCATCCGCGCCTGAAGAGGTGCCTGCTGCTGCTGGGCTTCCGCCAGACCCTGCTGGAAACCGGCGTCATAGCCCGTTTTCTGGCCTTCATTAAAGCCTTTCTGATGCCCTTCGGCATAGCCGACGCCCTGTGCCTCACTGCGCACCTGCGTCTGCAGCTGCTCCAGTGCAAACTGCTGCTGGTCCTGCGGGTCTTCCGTCTGCGGAGCCGGTTCGGGCAGGGGGGCGACCACCGGTTTGTTCAGATCTGCCAGGTCATTGGGCTGCCAGCGCTGCCAGGCGAGGGACGCGTTATCAGACATACTGTTCCTCGCCGCCGCCAATCACCATCTCGCCGCTTTCGGCCAGACGTCGAACGATAAGCAGAATCGCTTTCTGCTCGTTCTCCACCGCCGACATGCGCATTGGGCCGCGGTTGGACAGGTCGTCGCGCAGGATATCGGCTGCACGCTGGGACATATTGCGCAGGAACTTCTCGCGCAGCGGCTGTTCGGAGCCTTTCAGTGCCACCAGCAGAGACTCGGATTCCACCTCCTGCAACAGGCGCTGGATGCTGCGGTCGTCCACTTCCACCAGATTTTCGAACAGGAACATCTCGTCGATGATTTTTTGCGCCAGCTCGCCGTCGAATTCGCGAACCGCTTCGATAACCGCTTCTTCCTGCTGAGTTTTCATCAGGTTGATGATTTCCGCTGCGGTTCTTACGCCGCCCATCTTCGCCCGCTTGAGGTTCTGACCATCCAGCAGGCCGTTAAGCACTTCGGTAAGCTCGGCCAGCGCGGCAGGCTGTACGCCGCCAAAGGTGGCAATACGCAGCATGACATCGTGACGCAGACGTTCGTCAAACTGAGCAACGATATCGGCTGCCTGTCCGCGCTTCAGATGCACCAGAATAGTGGCGATGATCTGCGGGTGTTCGTCGCGGATCAGATCGGCTGCGGCCTGCGGCTCCATAAAGTTGAGCGTATCCATGCCGCTGGTGGTATCCCGCGTTTCGAGGATATCTTCCAGCAGGCTTGACGCACGCTCTTCACCCAGCGCCTTAACCAGCACCGAGCGCAGATAATCATTGGAGTTCAGGCTCAGCGCGGCAAACTGCTCCGCGTCGCTCTCAAACTCGCGCAGGACTTCGGTAAGCTGCTTGTGTGAAACCTGGCGCATATTGGAAATCGCCATACTCAGATGCTGTACCTCGCGGGTATCGAGGTGTTTAAACACCTCTGCCGCGCGGTCTTCGCCAATCGTCATCATCATGATGGCGCTTTTTTCGGTACCGGTGAGACTCATAGTTCGTCCTTCATCCACTGGCGAATGACCAGAGCCACTACGCGAGGATCGTTTTCTGACATTTCGCGAATTCGCTGGCTCATGACCTCAGCACTCACGCGGTGCTGAGATTTACGTTCCTGATCCATTTCATCTTTAGACAGCTTGACGGAGACGGCTTCGTCTTCACCTTCATCACGTTTCTGGTTCTTAAAGGCCACGGCTTCGGCTGCGGCTTTATCCTGCTCGGCCCGGCGGCGCAGCTGTGGACGAACCAGTTTGCGGTAGAGGATCCAGGCGACAATCAGTACCAGCAACCAGCGTCCGGCTTCCATCATCTGGTCAATAAAGGACTGCTGCTGCCAGAACGGCAGGTCGCCACCGGTTTCTGCGCTTTCGGTAAACGGTGAGTTCACCACGTTCAGGCTGTCACCACGCTTGTCCGAATAGCCCATCGCTTCACGCGTCAGGTTTTCTATCTGTTTCAGCTGCGCGTCGGTCAGTGCAATCGGCTTGCCTGCCGCATCGGCCCGGTAGTTCACGACCACCGCAACAGAAAGACGCTGCACTTCACCCACGTTCATTTTGGTGTGAAGAATCGTGCGGTCGACTTCGTAGTTGGTGGTGTCGTCACGACGGGTATTTGACGGCGTGCTGCTGGCCGTGCTGGCTGATGTACCCTGTTTTGCCGCGCCGTTATTAGCGGCATTGGCCGCATTTTGACCGTTCGCACTGTTATTCGGCGTGGTAATGGGGGCCGTATTGGCCGGTGCAGGCTGGTTGGAGAGTGCGCCCGGTACGCCGCCAGGATACTGGCCGCCAATCTGTTCGCTGTCGCTTGACTGCCTTGAGCGAACCGCCTGATTTTTAGCATCGCTGTTGGGCTTAAACTGCTCGTCGGTCTGCTCACGCGAATTGAAGTCGATCTGCGCGGTGACCTGAGCGTGGACGTTGCCGTTGCCCACAATCGGGTTCAGGATCGCTTCGATACGCTGCTGGAAGCGGTTTTCCACGTCGGTGGCATACTTAAGCTGCGCATCGTTCAGATCGCGTCCGGCATTATCAGACTGGCTCAGCAGATGACCAGCCTGGTCAACCACGGTCACGTTACCCGGCGGCAGGCCAGCAACGCTGCTGGAGACCATATGGGTAATGGCGTTAATCTGCCCCTGGTCCAGCGCCCGGCCCGGCTGAAGCATCAGGGTTACGGAGGCAGTAGGAGATTTCTGCTCTCGCACAAACAGAGAAGGTTTTGGCATCGCCAAATGAACGCGCACATTTTTCACCGGACCCAGCGTTTCGATGGTGCGGGAAAGCTCACCCTCCAGCGCACGCTGATAGTTCACCTGCTCGCTGAACTGGCTGATGCCGAATTTCTCTTTATCCAGCAGCTCAAAGCCGACGGCACCGCCCTTCGGCAGACCCTGTTCGGCCAGGCGCAGGCGCAGCTCATAAACTTTATCGGCAGGAACCATCAGTGCGCCGCCCTTATCATCGAACTGATAGGGGACGTTCATCTGAGTCAGTTGCGTAATGATGGCGCCGCCATCTTCGTCGCTCAGGTTATTGAACAGCACGCGGTAATCAGGCTGTTTGGCCCACAGCACCATGGCGATAACAATGGCGATAGCCGCCGCAGCCGCAATGGCCAGAGGGATACGAGGATTAGCCCGCAGGCGAGCGAAAAGGTCACTCAGCCCCTTTTTCTCAGATTGATCCTGCGTAACAGTGGCATTCATGACTCGTTCCTGCGTGACAGTTGAACGGACTGTATCGTGTAGTGTCGTAACAAAACTGACTCCCGGATGCGCTGGCAAAAATTTTTCTACCTTTAATAGCTGTCATTATTTTCTCTTACGCGAAATTCGATGGCTGGATAAGCTGCGTTTTATGCGCTTATTTAGGGGCTTTGTCTTATTGACACTGTGGTAAGTTTTCACACAGCAAAATCACCGTTGAACATTTACCGGGGCACGAGATGGCAATTCAGGGTATTGAAAGCGTAATGCAGCAGCTGCAAACCGCAGCAATTCAGGCCAGTGGCAAGAGTACCGACGCATCCAGCCATGCGGATTTCGCCGGTGAGCTTAAGGCTGCCCTTAACAAGATCAGCGATACGCAGAATGACGCGCGCACCCAGGCGCAGGATTTCGAAATGGGTAAGCCGGGGATCAATCTGAATGATGTGATGGTCGATCTACAGAAATCGTCGGTTTCCATGCAGATGGGGATTCAGGTGCGTAACAAACTGGTCAGCGCCTACACCGACATCATGAATATGCAGGTGTAGTGAGCTGCTTTTGCGCATACAGAATTAGTGCGATCCCGGCCTTACTGCAGCGTCGGGAGAGCTGACTCCGGCGCTGGAAAGAGGCATACGGAACAGGTTAAGTTCGCCAGACAGGCAAACCGTACGCAGATGGCGATTACAGATAAACCAGATCTCATCGCGGTCATTGGAAAGGATATAGTAGGCGTCTGACGTCTCGGAAGGGTTAAAGCAACCCAGTGCCCGATAGGCCATATCAGTTGAGAAACCACTCTGTAGCGGCAACGGTCGCGGACCGTTTTCCATCTCTTTTACTCTCAGGTAAAGCCCGGACTCTAACCACAGCATAAATCACCTTTTCCATCACATTGTTTCAGTGAGTATAACCAGCGAAAGACCGTGCCTTAGGCCACATCACGATTTTGCAATGGCGATCACAGAGCCGACTGGTTAATGCCCATAAAGCGAAGGGTTTTTGAGCACATTTTAGCCGGTTGTGGTATGATTAGCATCATTCACCGAAAAGGTCGATCACCATGTCTTACTTTAACCGCGTAATGGCGCAAATAGGCAAAATCAACTCGGACACCACCTGTCCTGTCTGTGGAAAAAAATCCAAACATTCATTATCTAAAGTCTCCAAAGACCAGACGCTTCTTTGCCCACACTGCAAATCGCTGTTTATCGCCCACCACTAAGCCACTGTGCGTAATCTCCACTACACTTACATTTTATCAAACAGATGGAGAGCATGATGTCTGACAAAAATCGCAAAGATGAAGGGGACGTGCATAAAGGTCTGCCGGAAGTGGCGCCGAATGCAGGTAATGCCTATGAGGAAGATGATCACCCGGCCAAAGATAACCCCAACGAGCATGGCGAAGTTCCTCGTACGCGGGACGACAGTGAGGATCATAAAAAGGATCCTTACAAGCAAAGCTAAACCTTCTTTCTCCGCTTTTCAGGCCATTAAACCGTCGCGACCCGGTAAATCTTCGTCCGATGCGTAATAATGGCCTCTATTTTTTCCTGTACCTGCCGATAACTCTTATGAGTGATTTCAACCCAGCGGATAGCCGGGACGCGTAACCATACGACACCCTGTGCCTTACCGGCAATACATTGAACTCGCCACTGACGTACGCCAATGAAAATAATATTGAGGGTTTCACGTGGATAATTTTCAGAAAGACATTGATGAGCGCGCCAATCTCGCATTATCCAACAAGTTCGAGCTGCTGCTGTTCCGGCTGGGTTCCGACACGCTGGAGAACAAGTCCGAACTGTATGGCATCAATGTGTTTAAGCTACGTGAAATCGTACCTATGCCGACCATTACCAAAGCTGCCGGCATGAAGTCCCCGCTGCTGGGCATGGCAAACATCCGTGGGCAGCTTATTCCCGTTATCGATCTGCCCGCGGTGGCTGGCTGTACGCCCGCCACCGGGCTTAATCTGCTGCTGGTCACCGAATATGCCCGGAGTACTCAGGCTTTTGCCGTTGAGTCCGTTGAGGATATCGTCCGACTGAACTGGAGTCAGGTTCACACCGCCGAATCGGGCGTAGCCAGCCGGAATATCACCAGTATCGCGATGCTGGATGGCACCCAGCATGAAAAAGCGATGGCGCTGGTACTGGACGTGGAGCAGATCCTTCATGACATCATCCCTTCCGTGCGGGAAGTGAAAGAGGGTGATATCAGCCTGACCAATTTCAAAATGAAGCCCGGTGCGGTCGCGATTGTGGCCGAAGACTCGAAGGTCGCCCGGCTGATGCTGGAACAGGGGCTGAAAGCGATGGGGATCCCGGCGCTAATGTATATCACCGGCAAGGAAGCCTGGGATCAGATAAAGATCATGGCACGCCAGGCGGCGGAAGAGGGGCTGCCGATTAGCGATAAAATCGGGCTGGTGCTGACCGATCTGGAAATGCCTGAAATGGATGGGTTTACCCTGACGCGCAATATTAAAACCGATCAGAATCTGAAGGCTATTCCGGTCGTGATCCACTCATCGCTTTCGGGGAACGCCAACGAAGACCACGTGCATAAGGTGGGGGCAAATGGCTACGTGGCCAAGTTTGAAATTAATCAGCTCTCGGCAGTGATTCACAAAGTGCTGGAGGAAGCGGCTGTCTGAAGCGGATTGCGCCAGGAGGCAGATAACCGGGCCACACTGCGCTGACCCGGTTTCTGTCGATCATACTAAATCGTCAGGCGTTTGCTGGACAATATATTCCAGCGCGTGACGATAGATATCGAGCTGGATGATATCGGTTTCCTGCTCCAGTTTTTCCAACAGCTTAAGGATGATGGCTTTGTTAGAGACAAAGCCATGACTGGCTGAAAGTTCGGCAATAATCGTGCCGATAACCTCAGATTCACTGCTTAACAAACCGCCAGCAGACTGGAAAATATGCGCCAGCGCTGGCCCGGTAGATGAATTTTGCTGCAAGTGTGAATCTCCAAAAATGGCAGATGCCAGTTAACGCGGCTCGTTTGGACGCACGTGACTGACGGGCCGGATGGTTTCTTTTAAAGTTGTACAACATAAACGCTGCAACAAAGGAACCTCTCCTGTCCATCAGACGCCATACGATGCGGCATGGGTGGGCTGGATGGGATCCCGCGGCAGTAAACTTATATGCAATAGCCAAACTTGTACAATTCCACGCTGATCAATTCGTGCTATCACGCAGGAAGTTACTGACTTTTCAGCGCCATAGTGCGACAGTAGCGTCTCTTAAAACAGATAATGAAGGTTCTTATTCCAAATATAAAATTCAAGTGTCCCACATGCCAGGGATGCCAGTTCCGCTTTTCTACCCACAACGTTTCGCCAAAAAATCCCCACGGCGCCAACTGTATTTTTTGCAAATCCTCAATGTCCGTCAGCTATCGGGTTTACGCAGGCTAGCCCTGAGGCGTAACGACGCCGACCTGAATGTGCAGTAGCTTTACAGCGATCCTCTGTTTATGTCAGAGATTAAGCGGATCGCTGAACCTCCCATCTTCTCCCGTCTTTTCCTAACGCGCCCGAAACGGATGCAGGTCACTTATGCCGGTTCTGAATGCGTTCATCTTTAAGCCTCTCTGTACTGCGATTAAATTGTCTCATGCCACAGCGACCTGCCCTTCTTTCTACTAATAACCCTTGATCGCATCCCATAAAATAAATACTGTATATAAACCCAGTTAATATTACAGGATTTTACCGCGTGACGACTCCCGCACTGCACTCTGCACGCGCTGGCTGCAACCGGAAAGGAGACAGGCAACCTTTCTCGCCAGCCGCTCTTCCTCTCTCAGCAGGGCCAGTTTGGCTGCGCGACGGGATTTATAACGGCTCAGAGATGTTCCCGCGGTTTGGGTTGTTTTCCAGATAATGATGGTCATAAATCCCCCAGAAGACAGGTAGTGATAAGGACACAGGAGACTCCAAAGCGCTTTGCGGAAGAACCGTTTAGCGGTAGTAAAGTATTCCTGCTAAAAACAATAGCTATTGTTATTATTAATATCAATAGTTATCGTACTAATAATTTTAGTTATTGCATTAAGCGTATGATTTTATTAGATTTAAAACTTTAATGGCGCTTTTTTTGCTTTTTTATAGCGAAATTAGTAAAAGCTTTACTAATCTATTCAAATGAATCATTACGCCAAAGCCCCTCTGTCGCTTATGAGTCACAGTGGGCAGGTATTTGTGAGGTTAAATTGATGATATCTGTGCTGCATAGAGTGGCCGGGGGCCGGTATAAGGAAACTATCCTGCAGGGGCAGGATATCAGTACTTACCGCCTTAAATCACGGATGAGAAAGATTGCGACGCCAATCAGTGCGGATCCTTCAGATAGCTCAACAGCGGGTAGTCTGGGGTCATCAACGGTTAAAAAACCATTAGAGGGGCCTTCAAGATAACGGTAAACGGAGACGCGTGAATTGACCTGGGCCATGACCAGGTCTCCAGATTCAGGTGGTACGTCGGTGTCCACGATGACGATACTGCCTGCGGTTGCCTCTGCACAGCCGCTATTTCGGTCAAGAATATAGGCGCGCCAGGTCTTCTTCGCCTTCGCACCATTGGGAGTGGAGACGGCCTCTGACGTCTTTCCCTCGGGTCCCCATACCGCCACGGTAGTGCCACTTTTCACTTTATCAATTGCGGTCAGGCCATTGGCACCGCGCATCTCCCCCTCGCCGCTCGCCAGCCATTCGACGTTAATATCCAGCGCGCGAGCAATATCGACCAGTTTGCGGGAGCCCTCAGCCTCGCCTTTGGTCAGCCGCCAGATTGTAGGTTGTGATACGCCCGATGCTTTAGCTAACGCACCCTGTGTAATTCCCATCATGGTCATAGCCATGTTAAGCCGGTAGGCAAGTGTATTCGGTTTCATATACCAGAATTTATAGCGATGCGTATTTTTCGTCAAACACGCTTTGCTATTGCGTGTTTTAATACTCTATGCTATAACTTACCTCAGTTGATACTTAAACGGTTTAAAAGGGGAGGCCGGAAGCCGGCTCTCCAGTACGCTGCTCTTTAACAATCAGGCCGCCCAGCCTAATCGCTGGCATACCTTAAAAAGGTAATTTTCAACCCTCACGCTCCTGCGCGTCAGAAAAGGCAAATCAGGTCCAATCTAAATTAGCATTTGCGGCCGCGGAGTACAGGATAATTGTTTGCAAACAGTGCCAAACCCATTTTGCAGGAGGTAACGATGCGAAACATAAAACGGTTACTCGAGATGTGGGGAGGCTGGGCGGCCACCGAAAGCAGCGGCGTGAGTTATCCTCACGTTGCCGCTGGCTTCCGGGGATTGATTACCTCAGTACCATCGGGTCGACCACGCTGTGGCGACCGGGATGGGATGATTCTCGACAGCTGTATCAGCCGCCTTATGATAAACCATTCAGATGAACATATGCTGCTGGTTGCGCACTATCTCTACCGTATTTCACTCCGATCAATTGCCCGAAGACGTCACTGTGCTGATGGCACCATCCGAAAAAATGTCCAGACAGCCGAAGGGTTCGTTGAAGGCGCACTGAGTGCCATGGATGTCGTTCTTGAGTGTGAAAAAATAAATTAAAGAAATTTTTATGCGTACGCATTTTACATTCTAAGGTATTAAAAAGGCATTTTGATTCAGGGATACCGTTCTGCGAAAAGGAAAGCCTTCATTCTGTTATAACGCATTTTTTAATTTTTATTCTTTTCCATCCCGAAGGTAACAAGGGCAGGAGAGCTTATTAACCAGGGCGTTTTTTTCGGGGGTGTTATCCAGTGCGCTAAACTCTTTTCCGCGCCGCTATTATAATAAAGCCCTGCTATTTTAATGCGATTTTCCTTTATCAGGAAGCTGTCCATATAACAATGCCGCAGCAGCGGTTATTTAATTTGGGAGATGAAAGATGAGTAAAATAGTACAAATTCTGGCTTATGAGGAAGGCTATAAGGAAAAGCCCTATATTGATACGGAAGGTTATCCAACGGTGGCAAGCGGTATTGTTATTGGGCCAAAGGATGCACCACTGGCGCACTATCAGTTTAGCGTACCTCACAGCGTGGGAGATATCTGGATGCAGAAACTACTGGATGACAAAATAAGCGACATGAATGCCAGGCCCTCACTGACTGTTGCATTGCGGCAGTGTAATCCTGCCCGGGCAGATGTGCTTTATTGCATGGCCTACCAGCTGGGGGTGGATGGATTGAGCGCCTTTAAAAACACGCTGGTGTTAATTTCGAATGGAAATTTTGATGCAGCAGCAGATGGCATGCTGGCCAGCCTGTGGGCCAGGCAAACGCCCGCCCGCGCGAAACGGCTCGCACAGGTCATGCGCAGCGGAGCCTATGATGCATATCAGGGGGTTATATGAAATTTCTCGTATTTTTAGCGGCGGTCATCATCGTTGTAGCCTTACTTCACTGGGTGGTGAAACATGGCAAGGTCGAATTTGTGCTGCATGCCAAACTGCTTTTTAAAACCTGGTCGGTCTGGCTGGCCTCTATTGGATCGGTTGCGGGTGCCTGGGTGCAATCCTTTCCAGACTCGGCGATCAGCGCCTGGAACGGCCTGCCGGAGGACGTGAAGTCCATTCTTCCGCAGCACTATCTGGGCTTTATTGCCTCTTTTATGGTGGCAATGGCGGTGGTATCACAATTTATTCGTCAAAAGCCCCTGCTGGTAATGAAAAATGTAATGACAGGAGATAAATCATGAGCAGTTTCCTCGCGCTGTTTAACAGCGGTAGCCATCTTTTGACCGGGGCCGGCGTGGTTATCGTTGCGCTTATTGTCAGCTGGTTTGGTGGAAAAAAGATTGGCAAAGTGCAGGAGAAAGGGCGGGCTGATGTTGCCGCCGCAAAAGTAGAAGCCGATCGCGTGGCAGTGGTCGCCAATAAACAGGCAAAAACAATAGAGGAGGTGAAAGATGTACAGGCAGCTAATAATGCTCTCGCTGATGATGATGCTCGTCGCAAGCTGCACGAGTCGTCCAGCAACGGTGACAGCTAGTCCACAGGTTATTATCGACTCTTCTTGTACCTATTTTTCTCCCTTACGGACCTATGGAAATGACTGGCAGGTCATGGATATTCGGACGGTAAAAGAAATTAATTTGCATAATGATATCTGGGCGAAATTATGCAAAGTCAAAAAGTAAAATAAATGACTGCGACAGGGAAGTAGTAGCAAAATATAACGTCTGGCGTAATTAATTATCCCCATGTTCATTCTCTAAATAAACATATCAATGAAGGCGATTCGCAATGGCCAATCGCCCCGGAGGTTATTATGATCGAAGTCAATTCATTTGCCGAACTGCGTACGACTGCGCCAGCAAAATCAGGCGATCTTGCCGTGTTACGCCGCTATACGGATAAAGACTCATCCTATCGCGGCGGCGGTGATTTTGTCGGGTTTACCGGCACCTGTCCCCAGGCGGATGATTCAGGTACCTATGCCGTCGGCAGTGGCTTTTACTGGAAACGCATTATCAACAACCCGGAGGATATGAATATCTATCATTTCGGCGGGAAGGGTGATGGCGTAACGGATGACAGCGGCCCATTTAAGTTGATGATGAACTGGGCGCAAAATTACAACAGCGTAGCGAAAGACCTGGGTGTTCGGTTCCCGTCAGGCAAGTTCCTGATCAACCCCATCGACTATTCTGCAACGGCGATGGCCTTTTTCTATGTGACCGGTGATGATAATCCACACGGCGGATTGCCCAGGACGACCATCATTTCCAATAAATCCACGTCGCCCGTTTTCAAAGTGCAGGCCAGGCGCGTCGCGATTGAAGGGATCTCCTGGGATGGGCAGGCGTCAGCGGATACGACCACCAATAAAGTGGCGATTACGGCAGCAATGTGCAGTAACCAGCAGCCGTTCTTTCAAAATACCATTGTGGCCGGTCAGTCAGTCATTATCTCACGCTTTCGCGCGCAGAATAACGGCGGTACGGTGATCAAGCTGCTGGATACGCTGGATACCAAGTTTGACCAGATTTATACCCTTAACACTTACGGAAGGGTATTTGATGTGACCTGGTCAGATACGGCGGCAGGTGCCTGGGATCACTCAACGGCTATCGAACTGACCAACGCCAATTTCCAGACCGGCTACGGCGATGCGACGTTGTATATGCCGCGAGTTACCCAGGGTTTGCTTCATAACGTCTGGATTGAGCATTCGCGCTTTCCCGGCAATCTCAGCGACGGTAACTGGATTGTGGATGCGCTGAGCATCGAGTCCTGTGACAATGCGCTGAATATGAACAACACCCGTCTGCAGCTTAAGCAGCTTAACCTCCAGTCTGGCGGTAACATCACGACCAATACCGACTCCACCCGCTGGCTGTCAGGCTATGAATACGGCTGGCGTCGCGACGAGCACTTCGGCACGATAATGACCGGTTCGATGAAGGCAGGCTGGTACAGCGGCTTTAAAGTCACTAACACCACCGCCACCGATAACTGGTACAAGCTGGGTAAAGTTAACCTGCCGAAGGATAACCAGCAGTGGCTTATCGAGATGATCAGTAAGGTGACGAATGATGTGCTGGTTGCAACGGCCACCAGTCCGGTAACCTCGGTATCGTCCGGCTACACCTGGCTGAGTATCTCCCGCTGCTCAACGGCGATTTATGCCGATATCCAGCATAAAGGTTCGCCGGCGGTACTGGACGTGAAGCTTAACCGAATCGGCCTGACCTATGCCGAAATCTGGGTGAAGCTGAAAGCCGCCAGTGGTGACATGGTATTTAACCTGACCTCAACCGGGCCTACCCGTTTTGAATCAGGGGAGTGTAACCTGTTCGCGCCTGATTTAACGCAGGTCACGGACACCAGTACCATCGGGACTACGTCGCCGAATGCCCGTATGAGCATGCATAACGGTCTGGCGGGCGTCGGGGCTAATGAGAAGGGCGTGCTCACGCTGGCTACCCTTAGCGCAACGGCTCCAGCCACCACCACGGCGGCAGGCTATGTCACGGTTAACATTAATGGCACGGATCGCAAAATTGCCTACTTCTGAGTATTTTTCTCTTCAGGCCGCCCGCGCTGGCGGCCTTTTTTTGCCGCAAGGTTTGGTTAAAAAAGTGTTAATGAACTTCTCACTGTCATAAGAGTCAGAATTTATGAACACTTTTTTAACCAGATAAGGATAAATGCATGAGCGATAATCAGGAACGCAAATCACCGACCGAACATTTACGTGACGTGACCTCGCAGCTGAAAGAGATGCGCCACTATGCACAAACCAATACGGAAACGCTGTCAACCCACTGGCTGGCCTTTGATCAGGGCGAATTTAAGCACCCGGAGTTTGCTGCAAGAGTGAACGAACTGCTGACGAAGCAGGGTACGTTACTTGATGAGCTGGATAGCACCATTCAGGACATTGAAATCGAAGCTAACCGCATCGATAACGAAGCCTGAATGGGTTCGATCACAACCCGCCACGGCGGGTTGTATCATTTTAGAGGGTAAACTCCGGACTCACGCGATTGCGGCCGCTACTTTTAGCAATATAGAGCTGTTCATCGGCCGTTCTGATTGACGCCTCGAGGCTGTCAGAGTCGATAATGTCCAGCGCACTCACACCAATGCTCACCGTAATGTTGAGGATTTGCCCGTCGTAAATAATGGTATGTTGCTCAATACTGCGGCGCAGTCGGTCGGCCAGGATACTGGCTCGCGGTGGTGAAACGCCTTCAATCAGTATCAAAAATTCCTCACCGCCCATGCGGCTGACAATAGCCGTCGGCGGTAGCGACTGACGGATACACTCAACCGTTTTAACCAGCACGTGATCTCCTGCCGCATGGCCCCAGGTATCGTTAATACTTTTGAAGCGATCAATGTCCATAATGAACGCCGCGCCATAAAAATGACCCTGCTTATTTTTTCCTGCGGCCAGGGCATTCAGCCGTGACGACAGCCCGCTGCGCGTCAGTGCGCCGGTGAGGAAATCGTAGTCAGCACGTTTAGTCATACGCGCAACCAGCTTTTTCTGCGTGGTGGTGCTGAGAGCAACAATCAGTGGGCTAATGGTCATCGCCGCGACGCCAAGTCGCGCCGAAGCCAGGCTGTCGATAAGGAAAAAGTCGTCTGCACCCTGAATATTCAGTATATGGCCTGCCACCAGGATGATTTCAGCAATACCGGTCACCCCCGTTAGCACACAGGTAAAGAAGATCGGGTAGCTAATGGCGCACCACATCAGCGCGGGCAGGGGGAACATCAGGCTGCCGCCGCCGCCGACATAAATCCCCGTGACGGTAGTGATAACCAGGGACAACAGCGGCAACAGAGTACTTTGCTTTATCTCACATAACAGAGCGCTAAGCTCTCCGCGGCGGGGCAGGGTAATGGCCAGCGGCAGCAGCAGGATAGAGGTTGATACCTGTTCACAAAACCAGGAAATCCAGCCTTTGAGCAGATCGTCATGAAAATAGTGCTGGCTGGCTAACGACCCCACTGCCGCACAGACGCCCGCCCCGAGAATGGAAGCGGGAAATACCCTCATCAACGCCTGCAGCCGTCGTGGTCGGGGATGCTGCAATAAATCCGCCAGCAGCACCGCCTTACCCACGGTGATAAAGGCGAGGTTGGCGATATTTAAAGTCAGCGACATGGCTAAGGGTGTGCCGGAAAACAGATCGGCCAGTACCATGCCGCTATAAATAGCAGGTAAGCTGAGTGACGTTTCAATCTTTGGAAAGCGTACCATTATACCCAAAAGAAGGGCGTTACACGGCCAGAATAGAGAAAGCGCCTGAACGGTGCGGCAATTTATACCCAGCGTGGCTAAACAGAAGGAGAAAAAAAATAAGAATATGGCTGAATCGAGTTTATATTTAATTATTGGCATTGTTCTGGCTCAAAGTTCTTACAGGCCCTGGCACTGCGGGAGGTCGCACTATGACAGGGTTACAGAGCCTGTGCAGACCTCACAACAGGCTTAACGCCGCATTTCTTACGGTAAAACTCTGCCCGGTTAACATACGCGACCCGGTTCTCTAACGCAATAACACCGGACCTTTCGCATTAATTATACTTATACGGATGAATATTCTGGTGGAGGTTTTATTACGTCCCCATGCGATTATTAATTATCCTAAAAAGTTTATTATCTCCAGGTCACAGGCTGTAAGCATATATAGCGCAAACAGTTGCCGTTATCGAACGATAATCTGCTGTGACATCTGCTTTGGGAGCATTCTTAGCAGGTGCTTACGCAGCAAAAAAGCATTTTTCCGGGTTAAATTTAAAAAAAGGATGGCACTGTTTAGGAGGGATAGCACATAAAGATGTTGAAGGGGCCGCGGGAGCAGGCCCCGAGCGCTTAAAGTTCGTTCTTAATACAAAATTCTTCCCAGCTCATCCCCAGCGCTTCCGCATGCTGGCGCAGATAGGTTTCGATAGCGGCAGCCGCCACGTCTTTATCCGGCTCTGCCAGCTGGATGGCAAAGAGCATACCATCAAGTTTTTTCTCGCGGGTAAAGGCGGCCCAGGCGCGGTCGGTTTGCATCGACTGTAACTGTTCCAGCGACATGCCCAGCGCCTGCGCATCCTCTTCCTGGAGGTTGTCGATTCCCTGCTTTATTTCAGGGTAGGCCTCAAGAAACAGGCTTCTGGCAGTGGTGTAATACTCTTCAATTGTTTTCATCATTTGTCCTGCACGTAATAATGCACGTCAGTTTACACCGGGGCGCGGTTTGGTGAAATGCCAGTGGGTGCAGATGTTGCTGCTGCATGCGTGAATGGGCGTTTGAAGCGAATATTGCTATGGCTGAAGGGGGCAACGGTATGAAGCTGCTTGCGGTGGTTAATCAGAAATTATAACGTAGCGCCTGGTCGAGGAGTCAGGAACTGAAAATGAAAAATTGGATTATAATGACCGCAGCAGCCGTCGCGCTGTCAGGCTGCGCACAGATACCTAATTACCATAATGTGGTTAAAACGCCTCCGCCTGCCGATCTGGTGGGGAACTGGCAGACGATGGGGCCGCAAAAAGGTCTGGTTAGTAAAGAGGCGGTGGCAAGCCTGATCGTGACCGCCGCGGGCGATACGCTTGACTGCCGTCAGTGGCAGCGGGTCATTGCCAAACCCGGCAAGGTGACTCGCCTCGATGATCGTTGGGTTAACGTGAATAATGAAGCCCGCGTGATGCCGCTGGAGCGGGAAGGGATGACGCTCCACTATGACAAGCTGGTGCTGCAAAAAGTGCAGCAGCCGACGGCAGAGTGTCAGAATGCGCTGGCACATGTGAATGATGCCCCAACACCGAAGCCGAAAGCGACTGTTTCCAGCAGCGGTAAGGCGCACCATAAGCCTATGCTGAGAAATCAGAAGTCCTGACGGGCGGGCGAGGGGCATTCCGGCGGACAATTCTGGCATTTGCCGATCAGTTGTTTGGGCTGCCATATCTGCGATGCCGGTGTCAGGGTTTCCGGCACTCTGCGGGTTAGCGGGTTAGCTGCAATGCCAGCTCTCCCGGTGGACAATCCCAGCGTTTGCCGGGCGTCCTCACGCCACGCTCCGCGTGGTGCCTTTGGCTCCGACTCCAGGCCGGACGGCCCGGTCGCGAGCGGGCGTCCCTGCCCGCCGCTCCCTGAGAGCAGCATCCCTGCTGCCCTCGCCTGGCCCTCCGTTTTCGCCGCAGCGCTGCGGATTGCCCGTCAACCGCAGGGATTGTCCACCTCTCAGGCTTCTGCGTTGCTTCAGGTAAAACCCATTTGTCGTTCCGTCATTACCAGAACGACTTCAGGTTAAGCCCTGTTCGCACGCGGATTTGTGGCCCCTTTCAATGACACTTGCTTTCCTGAATTGCATAATTCATTTCGCATTAAACCCGGCGAAAAATTTCCTGTACTCACCGGAACTGCGTATATCCGCAGCCAGCACAATGCAAAAGGATCGGGTGTGGGGTTACGGATGTCAGGATTTCCGGCACTCTGCTGATTGGCTGATTGGCTGATTGGCTGGTTGGCTGGTTGGCTGGTTGGCTGGCTGGTTGGCTGGTTGGCTGGTTAGCGGGTTAGCGGGTTAGCTGGTTAGCTGCAACGCCTGCTCTCCCGGTGGATAATCCCAGCGTTTGCCGGGCGTCCTCACGCCACGCGTTGCGTGGTGCCTTTGGCTCCGACTCCAGGCCGGACGGCCCGGTCGCGAGCGGGCGTCCCTGCCCGCCGCTCCCTGAGAGCAGCATCCCTGCTGCCCTCGCCTGGCCTTCCGTCTTCGCCGCAGCGCTGCGGATTGCCCGTCAACCGCAGGGATTGTCCACCTCTCAGGCTTCTGCGTTGCTTCAGGTAAAACCCATTTGTCGTTCCGTCATTACCAGAACGACTTCAGGTTAAGCCCTGTTCGCACGCGGATTTGTGGCCCCTTTCAATGACACTTGCTTTCCTGAATTGCATAATTCATTTCGCATTAAACCCGGCGAAAAATTTCCTGTACTCACCGGAACTGCTTATAGCCGCAGCCAGCACAATGCAAAAGGATCGGGTGTGGGGTTACCGGTGTCAGGGTTTCCGGCACTGCTGGTTGGCTGGTTGGCTGGCTGGCTGCAACGCCTGCTGTCCCGGTGGATAATCCCAGCGTTTGCCGGGCGTCCTCACGCCACGCTCCGCGTGGTGCCTTTGGCTCCGGCTCCAGGCCGGACGGCCCGGTCGCGAGCGGGCGTCCCTGCCCGCCGCTCCCTGAGAGCAGCATCCCTGCTGCCCTCGCCTGGCCTTCCGTCTTCGCCGCAGCGCTGCGGATTGCCCGTCAACCGCAGGGATTGTCCACCTCTCAGGCTTTTGAGTTGCTTTTACCCGCAGTCAGCACAATACAATAAGCAGGCGGGTGGGGCCCGGTGACAGGCAATCCGCAGCGCTGAGGGCAGGGAGGAAGACCCGGATGGACCAGCAGGCGACGGTAGCGACTCTTTAGCGAAAAGGTTTTCTTATTTGCGGTTTTTTTCCGCAATAAAATCGGATAAAGAGTTTCCTGAAACCCCGGAACCGTTGTTACCCGCAGTCAGCACAATGCAAAAGGAGCAGACGGGTGGGGCCCGGTGACAGGCATTCCGCAGCGCTGAGTGCAGTAAGGAAGACCCGGATGGGCCAGCAGGGATGCTGGCACAAGGGCATGCCGGGACAGGGATGTCCCGTCATGCCCGGTCCGAAAGGTCGACGAGCGGAGCGAAGGGACCGCGCCACGCGCGGCGCGAGGACCGCCAGGCACCGGGCCCCACCCGTAGGCGACACCTCCAGCTTTTGTAGCGCCGGGCCCCACCCGTAGGCGACACCTCCAGGCGACACCTCCAGCTTTTGTAGCGCCGGGCCCCACCCGTAGGCGACACCTCCAGCTTTTGTAGCGCCGGGCCCCACCCGTAGGCGACACCTCCAGCTTTCGTAGCGCCGGGCCCCACCCGTAGGCGACACCTCCAGCTTTTGTAGCGCCGGGCCCCACCCCCAGGCGACACCCCAGGACTGTGCAGCACCGGGCCCCACTCGGAACTTACTCCTGAATCACCCAGACGCTCAGACTACCCGCATTACAGCGGAAAACTGCGCTTCCCCCCTCATCCGCGGTGACCCCCTCCTCGCGGTGCCCCAGAAAATCGTACCAGTGCGTGCCCGCAAAGCCCTCACCCAGTGACAGCGTCTTCTCCCCCTCATCACCGTTGGACATCACCACCACGCAGCCGGGATGATCCTCCGTGCCGCTGCGGGCAAAGGCCACGCAGTTAGGGTGATCGAACCACTCGGTCTGCACACCGTGCGCGTAAAGCTGACGGGCACGAATCAGCGCTTCCAGCTCAGGGATAACCGGCATCTCAATCTTGTAAATCTCACCGTCGGACCCTTCATCTTCATACTGCGCACCAAAAAGATCGGGATAGAAAACCGCAGGCACACCCTCTTCGCGCAGCAAAATCAGCGCATAGGCCAGAGGCTTGAACCAGGGCTCGACTGGCGCTTCCAGTGACTGAAGCGGCTGGGTATCATGGTTAGCGACAATCGTCACCGCGTGCCACGGATCGTGGGCGACCAGCGTATCGCTGAAAATCTGGCTGAGATCGAAACCGGCACCCTCGCGTGAGGCGTTGTGAAACTTCATCTGCAGCGGGGCATCAAACAGCATGGTCTTGCCTTCGACCTGGTGTATATAGTGCTGGAGCTTATCCACCTCATGCGACCAGTACTCGGCCACGATAAACATCGGCCGATCCGCCACCTCCTGAATATGATCGATCCACTCCCTGTAAAACCAGGCCGGAATATGTTTTACCGCGTCGAGGCGAAACCCGCTGCACGGCAGCGTCTCCATCATCCAGCGCGCCCAGTATTTCAACTCCTCGGTCACCGCCCGGTTGCGGAAATCGATATTCGCCCCCATCAGATAATCAAAATTACCCAGCTCATCATCAACCTGGCTGTTCCAGCCTTCACCGGTATAGTCGTTAACGATTTTAAACACGCCGTTCTCATCGGGGTTCTCAATGTGGTCGACGCCGCTAAAGCACTTATAATCCCAGACAAACTTTGAATACTGCCCCGCGCGCGGCGGGAAGGTGAAACGCGTCCACGCCTCAGCCCCGATAACCTCACTGTCGATCTCATCCCGATTATCCGGATTCACCCGGTTAACCTGCACCTGCTCCTTTTCATCCGCGCCCATCTTATGGTTCAGCACGATGTCCATAATCACGCCAACCTGATGGTCACGAAGCGCAGTGACCGCTGCAATAAGCTGATCTTTATCGCCATATTTCGTGGCGCGGGAACCCTTTTGCTCAAATTCACCCAGGTCGAAAAGATCGTAGGTGTCATAGCCTACCGAAAAGCCACCGGACTCGCCTTTTGATGCGGGCGGCAGCCAGACGTCGGTAATGCCAATTTCAGCCAGCCACGGCGCCCGGTCGGCGGCCTCTGGCCAGAGCTTACTGCCTGTGGGGTAATACCAGTGAAAGAATTGCAACAGCGTGGGATTGCGCATGTCCTTGCTCCAGTTTCAACAGCGATGAGTCTGAAGTATGGAGCAGGCTGCGGAAAAAGCGCGGGTCACGGCGTAATATTCTGCTGCACGCTGACCCGCTGGCGAGTGTGGGGAAAAGTCATAGGCAAATATTATTATTTCAGGTGGATTGATGCGGGAAAAGCACGACTCCAGACAGTTTTCCGTACGCTGAATTAACCGACTTCTGACGGGTGTTTTGCCCAATCAGATCGGCGAGTTCGCCCATCCGATGCTGAAGCATACGTTTCACTTCGGCTTCGTTGTCCAGAATATGACGCAATACGGGACGCAGCTGATCCAGCGTTTGCGCCGGAATGGCCACGTCGCGGGTTGTTTCCGCCAGTTTTTCAACGGTGCTGACGTAATTGACTTCCGTATCGATCAGCTCATCCCACCGACCTTCTGAGGCCAGACGCAGCATAGACTGGCTGATCATTAACAACTGCTGATAAATTCCGAACATATGCGGGGCGATATTCATTTAGACGGCGTCCTGAACCAGAGCAGGTGAACCTGAAACTTCTTTCCAGGCATCGGCGATATTGCGCAGCAGCGCTTCAACTTCTTCAATCACACTCACATCATTATCAAGATTCGCCCGCAGCAGACGGTGTACCATATAACGATACAGACCAATCAGATTCTGCGTCAGCTCGTCCGTACTGCTTTCATCCAGCCCCACTTTTAAGCCGTTATCAATGATGTTAATGGCTTTGGACAGGGACTCTCCCTTTTTAACAATGTTGCCATCCTGCAAAAATAACCGTGCGCGAACCAGGGCGCTCAGCGCCCCGTCGAACAGCAGGGTGATCAGCTGGTCAGAGCTGGCGCTCATTACCGCGCTTTCCACACCAATTTTTGCATAGGCTTTGGTACCGCTTGCGCTATACATTACGACTCCTTACGTCTTAAGAACTGCTTGAAGAACTGCTGGTAGTGAACTGAGAAGTCAGGTATGAGCTGGTGCTGTTTAGCTTGCTCATCATTACGTCCAGCGCGGTAAACTGTGTTTTATAGCGCGCAATCGTATCATCAATGCGGGTGCTTTCAGCATTGTACTGGGTGGTCAGATTGTTCAGCGTCTTACTCACGCCATCCGTTGCCGTCTGCAAGATACCGGTGGTTGATAACCAGCTGGTGAGATTGGTCGCGATAGTGGTCGTGATGCCGGTGGTTTTACCATCGCCGACGATCATCTGCTTTACACCATCCGGATCTTTCGTGAGCGCGGCGGTCAGGGCGGTGCTGTCCAGCTTCAGATCACCGCTGGTCGGGTCGGTCGTCACGCCAATCTGCGCCAGCGTTTTATAGGTTGATGAGCTGGCGGCGTTAGTCAGCATGCTTTTCAACTGCGACTGGATAGTGCGCAGGGTACTGTCGCCCAGCAGGGCGCCATTGCTGCTGTCCTGAGAGGTGGCCTGCGTCGTGACGGCGGTATATTTGGTCAGGCTGGCAAAGCTATCCTGCAGGCTGTTATAGGCGTTAACCCAGTCGCTGATAGCGCTGGAGGCGCTGGTGGTATCCTGAGTCACCGTCAGCGTCTGATTACCGCTGGTGGTGTCGGTCAGGTTGAGGGTAATCCCTTCCAGCGCATCGCTGATGGTGTTACTGCTGTTTTCAATCGCAACGTTGTTTACCGTCAGTTTGGCATTTTGCGCCGCAACGCTCTGGGTCATATTGCTGCTGGAGGTACCGTCGTAGTTGAGGATCCCCTGTAGCGTACTGTCGCCGCTTACGCTTATCGTCGCAGCATTATCGGTGCCGGTTGCGTTCGAGGTCATCGACAGGCGATAGCTGCCATCGCCCACTTTAATAATGCTGGCGGTAACGCCTGCATCCGCTTTATTGATTGCATCGCGAATGCCGGTCAGCGAAGAGTTCGCTGCGCTAACGGAGACCGCAACGGCTTTATTGCCGTTCGCCTGCTGGATGGTAATGGTGCTGTCCGAGGTGCCCAGCGCGGTGGTGTTGCTACTCTGCACCGCCGAGGTCAGCGTCTGCGCCGTGGCCAGCTGAGATACGCTAACGGTATATTTACCGGCTACCGCACCTGTCGTGGTGGTGGCGCTAAATGCGCTGGAGGTGCTGGTCGCCTTGGTGGAAGCAAACAGGGCGGCGCTGTTCAGTGCGGTATTCGCAGTCTGAAAAGAGGTCAGTGAACTCTTCAGCGTACCGTAGGCGCTCAGCTTTGCCGTATAGGATGACTGCTGCGTTGAAATCGGCGTCAGTGAGGCCTTTTCAGCGGTTTGCAGACTACTCAGAATGGTGCTCAAATCAAGGCCGGAACCGATACCCAGTGTAGAGATGGTAGCCATAATAATTCCTTTATGTCGTCAACACGGAGAGTGAATAGCGTAGTTATCGGCCAGCTATGGGTAAAGTTTACGACTATTTGCATCGGGTTAATAAAGCGAATAGCGCTAATAGAGAAGGGTATTTCGGAGAGTAGACAGGTCTGGAAAAATAATCTGCCTGGGATAAAAAAAATTCTAAAGGTTAGGGGAGGGCAGACGATAACAACCTTGACGGCGATGAAGCCGGGGGGCAAACAGCCCAACCAACTTAACCCGAAATGATTTAACAGGAAACTTTATCATGGCACAAGTAATCAATACTAACAGCCTCTCGCTGATCACCCAGAACAACATCAACAAGAACCAGTCTGCTCTGTCTACTTCTATTGAGCGTCTGTCTTCTGGTCTGCGTATCAACAGCGCGAAAGATGACGCCGCTGGCCAGGCAATTGCTAACCGTTTCACCTCTAACATTAACGGCCTGACTCAGGCATCACGTAATGCTAACGACGGTATCTCTGCCGCGCAGACCACTGAAGGCGCACTGTCAGAAATAAACAACAACTTACAGCGCGTTCGTGAACTGACCGTACAGTCTCAGAACGGCACCAACTCCGATTCCGACCTGTCTTCAATCCAGGACGAAATCAAATCACGTCTGGACGAAATCGACCGCGTATCCGGTCAGACTTCATTCAACGGCGTGAACGTACTGGCGAAAGACGGTACCATGAAAATCCAGGTTGGCTCAAACGATGGCGAAACCATCTCTATTGACCTGCAGAAAATCGACTCATCTACTCTGGGCCTGAAAGGCTTCTCCGTAAGCAAAAATGCTCTGAGCCTGAGTGACGACATCACTACCGTTGGCAACGCTTCTTCTGGTGCGGTTTCTACCGTTGACCTGAGCTCAGTAGCTTCTGGCCTGGGCGTTGCAGCAAGCGGCCTGTCTCTGCACAGCGTGCTGGATGCATCGGGTAAAGCGACCAACAACTACGTGGTTTCTTCCGGTAGCGACAACTACTCCGTATCTGTAGGTTCAGGCGGCGCGGTTAAACTGAACACCACCACCGTTAACTACACCGACACCACCAACGGCGTAACCAGCGGCGTGATGACCGGTAAGTCAATTAAAGTTGGCGCAGACGCCAGCGGCAATGCGGTTGGTTTCGTTAGCGTGCAGGGCAAAGACTATAGCGTTGATTCGGCTGACATCGTTAACGGCGGCGACACGGCTACCACCGCGACCACCAGCGACGTGGGCGATATCTCTTCAACCGGTAACACCAAGGTTTACTCTGGTTCAGCGACAAGCGACCCTCTGGCAATGCTGGACAAAGCCATCGCGTCAGTGGATAAATTCCGTTCAAGCCTGGGTGCGGTACAGAACCGTCTGGGTTCTGCCATCACTAACCTGAACAACACCACCACTAACCTGTCAGAAGCACAGTCTCGTATTCAGGATGCTGACTACGCAACAGAAGTTTCTAACATGTCTAAAGCGCAGATCATTCAGCAGGCAGGTAACTCTGTGTTGGCAAAAGCTAACCAGGTTCCACAGCAGGTTCTGTCTCTGCTGCAGGGCTAATCGCTCTATAAAAATCTCTGATAAGGCCCCGCAACTGCGGGGCTTTTTTTTGCCTGAAAAAGAGGGGGCTGATATCCGGGAATAGCCCCACTTTGCCCGCCTTCTTGAGCGATTGATTTCTCATCAGCTGACTATGATGGGATAAATTATTTTCCCCTGCGCCCCGAGTGGTCCGGGCAGCCGGGGACCTCGGGAGAATTGCCACTCATGACCCAGCCTTTAGTCAGTATTATACTCAGTGCCCAGATCCCTACCTGGTTTGAAGAGGCGCTCAAAAGCGCCCTTAATCAGGATTATCCGCACTGCGAAATTTTGATTGCCGACAGCAGCGGCGATAAATTCATCCCCGCGCTGTTGCAGCCCTGGCTCGACCAGCCGGCTCATCCGATCCGCCACCTGATTTACGATAAAAATCACCCCGGCATTTACGAGGCGGCGATCAAAGAGGCGAAGGGCGACTATTTAAAATTTCTGACCGATGCCGAACTGCTGGCAACCGACTGCGTTAGTACGCTGGTGTCGGCGATGGAGCAGTTTCCCGACTGCCAGGTCGCGGCCTCTAAGCGCAGGCGCATTGGGCCGGAGTATGAAGAACTCCCCGATCTGATTGCCACTGCGGCATTTCTCAGCGAGAACAGCCTGCTTAATGGCCAGGATTTTTTACGTTATCAGACGACCCTGCACTTTAGCCTGATTGGCGAGCTGACTGCCGCCCTGGTGCGCCGTGAAGATATTCTGGCGATGATGCCGGAGGATACGCCGCTGTTTCAGGTGGGGGAGGAGAAACTCGAGCACGTCGAAGGACTGCTGATTTTTTGCCGCCTGCTGGTGAAAGGAACGCTGGCCTACTTCCCGGCCCCGCTCTGCTCCATTCGCGTTTCTGACATCTATTCGCAGCCGCAGCAGCATGAAGGCTGGCCTATCGTGCAAAAAAACCGCGAAATCGTGTTCGACACCCTGCGCTTTGAGCCCTGGTACGTTGCCGACACCGGCGCGATCAATATGGTGCGGGTGGCACCGATGTCGCAGCCTGAGGCCTTTATTCGCATCAATCTCAGCGGCCTGCAATATCAAAACCTTAATCTGAATGCGTTAGGCGGCTGGCTGAGCGAGCGCAGGCTTAAGCCTTTTCAGCAGGCGCTTCTCACCGCTCGTGCGGGGGAACATCCTGAACCTGTCCGCGTGGCGGTGGTGATCACCGTTACCGACGAAAATCGTCAGCATTTGCCGCAGACGCTGAACTCGCTGGCGCATCAGAACAGCGCGACTCTTCAGCTTACGCCGATGCTGGTGGGAGCTATGGATGACAATATCGCCGGGGTGCTTAGCTACCCGGCGACGGCAGAGACCCGGCTGGCCACCATTAATGCCCTGATAGAAGAACATCAGTGCGGCTGGTTCCTCTTTATTGACGCGGGCAGCGAGTTTCACCCGTCAGGCCTGATTGCGCTCTCCACCAGCCTGCCGGAGGCGGACAGCGTGCTGGCGCTCTACGCCGACGAGTTTTTCTATATTGACGATCTGCCAACCGGCATGGCTTTTCGCCCGGACTTCACGCTCGACCTGCTGCTCAGTTCGCCGAAAATTATGGCGCAGCACTGGCTGTTCCGGCGCGAACTGCTGGTAGCGGCAGAAGGGTTTGACCTCAGCTATCCCGCCTCCGCAGAATTCGATCTGATTATCAAACTGATTGAGTCGCAGGGCCTGAACGTGGTGGGGCATCTGGCCGAACCGCTGCTGACCGCACGGCTAAAAAATCGCGTGATAACCGAAGATGCGGCGATCGTTGAGCGCCATCTGCATAATCGCGGCTATCCTGACGCGCAGATCGCGCTGGACAGCTACTACAACTATCGGCTGCGCTACCAGCATGGCACACAGCCGAAGGTATCCATCGTTATTCTGGCCAACTGGCACCTGCCGTCCCTGATTAGCTGCGTCACCACGCTGCTGGAGAAAACCCGCTATCTGAATTATGAAGTGCTGATCGTGGCAGACAACCAGAGCAGTCCGGAGCGGGATGCGTGGCTGACGCGCATCGGCGAGGTGGATCCACACCGGATACGGGTGGTGAACTACGCCCAGCGCTATCAGCGCGCCGCGATGGTGAATCTGGCGGCGCAAAGCGCACAGGGTGACTATCTGCTGTTGATGCACAGCGAACTGGCGGTCACCGACGGCGAGTGGCTGGATAACCTGCTTAACCATGGACAGCGCCCGGAAGTGGCGGTGGTGGGCGGTAAACAGCTGACCTCGCAAAACAAGATCCGCCACGCCGGGTATATTCTCGGCGTCAATGGCGCGGCGGGCGAGGCCTTTCGCGGTCAGGATGATACCCATCCAAGCTACCTGGGACGTCTGCATCTCGACCAAAACTACAGTGCGGTGTCCGGCGACTTTATGCTGGTGCGCAAAGAGGTCTTTATCGCGCTCGGCGGCTTTGACGATACGCATCTGCTGTATGATGACGTCGATTTCTGCCTGCGGGCGCGCAGCCAGGGCTATATGACCGTCTGGACGCCTTATGCGCGCATCCTGCGTCCTGCCGCCCGTCAGAATCCGTTCCCGGGTGAAACGGTGCATACTTCAGGCAAGCTGAAACAGCAGGAAGAGGACAAACTCTTCAGCGGCTGGATGCCGATTATCGCCAACGATCCGGCCTTTAACGCTAACCTGTCGCTGAAAAGCCGCCATTTCGATGTGAACAGCGACAGTTCGCTCAGCTGGAATCCGGTTCAGCGGGAAAAGCTGCCGGTCTTTATGGCGCATAATGCCGATATGTCCGGCTGTGGCTATTACCGCATCACCACGCCGTTTGAAGCGATGCAGAGAGAAGGCTATGCCGAGGGTAAAGCCAGTTATACCCTGCTGAGCATCAGTGAAATGGGCAGGATCAAGCCGGACAGCCTGATCATTCAGCGCCGCTACGCGCCTGCTTTCCACCAGTGGATAGAGCGTACCCGTAAGCTGACCGACGTCTTCAAGGTGTTCGAGCTGGATGACTACATCCTTAACGTGCCGATGAAGCATTATCAGCGCAGCCACTTTAAGCAGGAAATCGCCGCGCAGCTGCGTAAAAGCCTCACCTATTTTGACCGCTTTATCGTTTCCACACCGCCGCTTGCCGAGGCGCTGAGCGATATGCACAGCGATATTCAGGTGGTGTTAAACCGCCTGCCGGTTAACCGCTGGGGTGGGCTGCAAAGCCTGCGTCATCAGGGGCGCAAGCCGCGTATCGGCTGGGCCGGTGGGGCGAGCCATACCGGCGATCTGGAGATGATCGTTGACGTGGTGAAAGAGTTTGCCGGTGAGGTGGAGTGGGTGTTCTTCGGCATGTGCCCACCGAAGCTGCGCCCGTGGATTTATGAGTTCCATCATGGGGTTGACCTTAGCCTCTATCCGGCGAAGCTGGCCTCGCTAAATCTGGATCTGGCGCTGGCGCCGGTGGAAGATAACCTGTTTAACAGCTGTAAAAGTAACCTTCGCCTGCTGGAATATGGTGCCTGCGGCATTCCGGTGATTTGCAGCGACGTCGAGTGCTACCGTGGCCATGACCTCCCGGTCACCCGCGTACGCAATCGCTTTATTGACTGGCGGGATGCGATTCGGATGCACCTGGACGATGAACAGGCCAGCGCGCGGATGGGTGAGCAGCTGCAAACCCTCGTCCGGCGTGACTGGATGCTGACCGGGGACAACGTCAGGCTCTGGTCCCAGGCCTGGCAGGGGAACTGATAGCGTCAGAGGGGGCGGCACTGTCGCCCCTTTTTTCTTCCGTTTGCTCCCCCTGCACCTGAACCCTACAGAAACGCCCGCCGCTGCCGATAACAGAGCATTGATATCCCCTTTTACGCTTCAGACATGTTGAAAAGGCATGGTGAAGCCTATTCTCTGGAGTGACCTATGCGCTTCAACGTCGATCTGATCCCCGGGGATCTGCTGAGCTTCGAGGAGATCGCCCGACGCTATGCGATCAGGTTTCCCGACGAGAAGGAGCTGACGGCGCGGGCGCTGCTCAGCCCGTCAACCAGCTACCGCAACTTAGTCATCCGCGCCGTCTTTGCCAATGATGAAACCAACAGCCCGCTGGAAGATTTGCTGTTTATCTCTAACGATAACGAACGCAAAAATTACCTGCGACGGCTGGAGTACTACCTCAAACAGCAGCTGCCCTTTTTCTATTTTCGACGCACCGAACAGGCGAAACAGGCCCACTGCTGGAAGGTGATGGGGGAAAGCCGCGTCTATGCCATGGTCGATCCCGCTTCGGCGGCCGCCCAGAACCTGATTGGCAGCCGGGGATACAAGCTCTCGATGATGCGCCAGGAGGGGGAGGATGAATACTGGCAGCTGTATGACACCCAGGCGCATCCCTGCTTTAGCGTCTCCCGGCGCATTCAGTTTATTGCGGTACTGACCAGCGTACTGATCGGCCCACCCGCAGGGGTGATCGCCGGTACGCAGGTAGGCAGAAAGGTGCGTATGAAAGTATGGCAGCGCGCCAGCCAGGCCGAGTTTAGCGCCGCCGTACAGGCACGCTACGGCGCCTGCGTGATAACCGGCACGCGGCTGCTCAGCAGCGCCAGCTACCCCTGGGTCGAGCCGTGCCATATCATCATGCGCGATAACGAAGACGGACTGCTTCAGGACAATGGCGTCGATAATGGCCTCTATTTGCGCAGCGATCTCCAGCGGCTTTTTACCAGTCGTCTGCTAACCATAGACGCCGCGAGCGGCATCGTTCATCTACGCCGCGCCGCCATGGGCGAAACCGACCTGAGTACCGCCTACCATGACATTGACGGCAGAGTGTGCGCACTGTGGCACCTGGTACCCGAGGCCACGCGCGACAAACTTCGTCTGCCTGCCTGACTTCCTGAATGGCGGTTGCGCAACGCGCCGCTTTCTTAAACAAAATTGAAATAAACCGCCTTTATTAGCGCTATTCCACCAATCAATCTTCCCTACAGAAACAGATAATCGTGCCGATAACTTAACTAACGCAGGGTAGTCAGAGTGAACGATCTCTATACCGCCGATGGGGTGATGGACAAAAACTCGCTGTGGCAGCGTTACGTACCGCTGGTACGTCACGAAGCGCTGCGTCTGCAGGTCAGATTACCTGCCAGCGTTGAACTGGATGACCTGCTACAGGCAGGAGGAATAGGGCTGCTTAACGCCGTGGAGCGCTACGACGTGCTACAGGGAACGGCCTTCACCACCTACGCCGTACAGCGCATCCGTGGGGCCATGCTTGACGAACTGCGCAGCCGCGACTGGGCACCGCGCAGCGTGCGACGTAACGCACGTGACGTTGCGGGCGCCATGCATCGCGTTGAACAGTCACTTGGCCGCTCGGCAACCGAGCAGGAAGTTGCGGCACAGCTGGACGTGTCGTTAGAGGATTACCGGCAGATCCTGCTGGATACCAATAACAGCCAGCTGTTTTCCTACGACGAATTTCGGGAAGAACACGGTGACAGCGCCGAGCTGGTGACGGAAGGCCATGAAGAGGCTAATCCGCTTCACCAGCTGCTGGAAGGGAACCTTCGCGAACGCGTCATTGAAGCGATCGAGGCGTTGCCCGACCGCGAAAAAATGGTGCTGACGCTTTACTACCAGGAAGAGCTGAATCTGAAAGAGATTGGCGCAGTGCTTGAGGTCGGGGAGTCCCGGGTCAGTCAGCTGCACAGTCAGGCGATAAAACGCCTGCGCGCCCGGTTAGCGGGAGCGCGCTGACGGAGTCAGCTTTGCACTCTCAACACCAACCGGGGACTCAAAATGAGATCCAGTACAAAAATGAGGCCGCTGAGCCGTTATTTGAAAGACTACAAACACAGCCAGAGTAACTGTTCGCACTGTGGCAAGGTGCTGGACCGTATGGCGCTGGTGTTTCGCGGTCAGATAATAAACAAGGAGGCTATAGCCCGGATGGATCAGCTGATCGACGATCAGGTGTGGCTGAAACTGCAAAATGAACTGACGGCGCTGTGCCGCTTTTGCAGTGATATCTTTTGCAATACGCATCCAAATTATTTCGACATCATGGCGTTTAAACAATATCTGTTTGAGCAGACCGAGATGAGTCATAGCACGATCCGTGAATACGTTGTGCGCCTGCGTCGCCTTGACGATATGCTGTCGGCGCGCAATTTCCCCGCTGAAAAACTCAGCGGGAACAGCTGGCACGAATGCCTGGAAAATGACCTTCCTGACGCCGGGAACAATAATTACCGCATCGCCCTGCGCAAATATGACCAATTTTTAGGCTGGCAGCGAAATTAGGTCCGCGCTGAACGCCTCTTTTACGTTACCTTTTGGCTCTCTTCTGTAAAACTGTAAGGATAACCGTTTGCGCTTTCCACGGAGGCTGCGTTGTCCTTACATCTTTTATCTTCCTTTCCCAAATTAGAGCTGCTGGGTGCGCCCACGCCGCTTGAGTATCTTCCCCGTCTCTCCGACCACCTGGGCCGCGATATCTTCATTAAACGTGACGACGTCACGCCTGTCGCGCTGGGCGGAAATAAGCTGAGAAAGCTGGAGTATCTGGCCGCTGACGCGCTGCGTCAGGGCGCAGATGTTCTGCTGACCGCCGGGGCCATCCAGTCTAACCACGTCCGACAGACGGCCGCCGTTGCCGCTAAGCTGGGGCTGAAATGCGTCGCGCTGCTGGAAAACCCGATCAATACCGCGTCAGAGAATTACCTGAGCAACGGCAACCGTCTGCTGCTGGAGCTGCTGGCGACCGAGGTAATCATGGTCGATGCGCTATATGACCCGGATGCCCAGCTTGCGGAGCAGGCCACCCGGCTGGAGGCACAGGGCTTTCGTCCCTATGTGGTGCCGGTGGGCGGCTCAAACGCGCTGGGTGCGCTGGGCTACGTTGAATGCGCACAGGAGCTGGCACACCAGTCGGAAGGCGTGGTTGATTTTGCCGCAGTGGTGGTGGCTTCCGGTAGCGCAGGTACCCATGCGGGGCTGGCGGTGGGGCTGGAGCTGCTGCTGCCGGAAACCGAACTGATTGGGGTCACCGTCTCACGCCGGGCAGCGGAGCAGCGGCCAAAAGTTGAGGCCATCCGTCAGCAGCTCTCCGCTTCGCTGGCGCTGACCTCCTCAGCGCCTGTTACCCTGTGGGATGACTATTTCGCGCCGCAGTACGGTATGCCAAACGAAGAAGGGCTGGAGGCCATCAGGCTGCTGGCACGGCTTGAGGGCATCTTCCTTGACCCGGTTTATACCGGTAAAGCGATGGCCGGTCTGATTGATGGTATCAGCCAGCAGCGCTTCACGCGTGAAGGCCCCATCGCCTTTATTCATACCGGCGGTGCGCCTGCGTTATTTGCTTATCACCATATGGTCTAAGCTGTATCGGGTAATTTATCGCTGCCATCTGGTATAAACGCGCCGGGCTGGGTAAATTTTGCCAGTTAGCCCGGGTTGCAGGCAGCGAGATTGACAAAAAGCGGGTAGCCGGGCGGCTTCCCTGAACAAATAATAGCGTGGAGTGACTATGAATTTTTCTCTGGTGCGTCGCCGGGTGGTGATGGGTGTAATGTCTGTGGCGCTGGTGGCGGGCTTCTCTACGGCCAGCTATGCGGCACAGGAAAATCTGCTGGCCAAAGTGAAGGAGCGTGGATCCCTGCTGGTGGGCCTGGAAGGGACGTATCCCCCGTTCAGCTTCCAGGATGAAAATGGCAAGCTGGCGGGCTTCGAAGTCGATTTTGCTACTGCCCTGGCGCAGCATCTGGGCGTGAAGGCCAGCCTGAAGCCGACCAAATGGGATGGGATGCTTGCCGCGCTCGACTCTAAACGCATTGACGTGGTAATCAATCAGGTGACGCTCTCACCCGATCGTGAGAAGAAGTATGACTTTTCCACCCCCTATACCATTTCTGGTATTCAGGCGCTGACCAAAAAAGCCAACGCGGACAGCATCAAACGTCCTGAAGATCTGAGCGGCAAAAAGGTCGGCGTGGGCCTGGGTTCAAACTATGAGCAGTGGTTGCGTCAGAACGTGAAGGGCGTGGATGTTCGCACCTATGATGATGACCCGACTAAATATCAGGATCTGCGGGTCGGCCGTATTGACGCTATCCTGGTTGATCGCCTTGCCGCGCTGGATCTGGTGAAGAAAACCGGTAACACCCTGGCCGCAGCGGGTCCGGCTTTCTCCCGTCAGGAATCGGGTGTGGCACTGCGCAAAGGCAACACCGATCTGCGTGACGCCATCAATAAAGCCATTGCGGACATGCAGAAGGACGGCACGATGGGTAAACTCTCTGATAAATGGTTTGGCGTGGACGTAACTAAATAATGCAGGAAAGTATTCAACTGGTGCTGGATTCAGCACCTTTTTTATTGAAGGGGGCGGTATTCACCCTTCAGCTCAGCATCGGTGGCATGTTCTTTGGGCTGGTGCTGGGTTTTGTGCTGGCGATGATGCGCCTGTCGCATTTCTGGCCGCTGTCATGGTTGTCGCGTTTTTACGTGTCGATTTTTCGCGGTACGCCGCTTATCGCTCAGCTGTTTCTGATCTACTACGGCCTGCCGCAGTTTGGCATTGAGCTGGATCCCATTCCCTCGGCGATGATTGGCCTGTCGCTGAACACCGCCGCCTACGCGTCAGAATCCCTGCGGGGGGCGATTGCTGCAATTGAGCGCGGGCAGTGGGAAGCCGCCGCCAGTATTGGCATGACCCGCTGGCAGACCATGCGCCGGGTCATCCTCCCTCAGGCAGCCCGAACTGCACTGCCGCCGCTGGGTAACAGCTTTATCAGCCTGGTCAAAGATACCTCGCTGGCCGCGACCATTCAGGTTCCTGAGCTGTTCCGTCAGGCGCAGCTGATTACCTCACGCACGCTGGAAGTGTTCACGATGTACCTGGCGGCCTCGCTGATCTACTGGGTGATGGCAACGCTGCTCTCGCTGTTACAGAGTAAGCTGGAAGACCACGTTAATCGTCAGGATCGGGAGTCAAAATGAGCGCCATTGAAGTCAGCAAGCTGGTTAAACAGTTTAATGGTCAGACCGTGCTACACGGCATCGATCTTGAGGTTAAATCGGGCGAAGTCGTTGCGATTATTGGTCCGAGCGGATCGGGCAAAACGACGCTGCTGCGCAGCATTAACCTGCTTGAGGAGCCGGATAGCGGCACCATCAAGGTCGGCAATATTCAGATCGACTCGTCCCTGGGAATGCACCGCCAGAAAGAGCAGATCCGCAGCCTGCGTCAGCAGGTCGGCTTTGTTTTCCAGAGCTTCAATCTGTTTCCCCACCGTTCGGTACTGGAGAATATTATTGAAGGGCCGGTCATCGTTAAGCGTGAGGCCAAAGCCCAGGCGATAGCACGCGCCCGCCAGCTGTTGGAGAAAGTGGGGCTGCAGGGAAAAGAGAAGAGCTATCCGCGTAGCCTGTCTGGCGGTCAGCAGCAGCGCGTGGCGATTGCACGTGCGCTGGCGATGCAGCCGGAAGTGATACTGTTCGATGAGCCGACCTCCGCGCTCGACCCTGAGCTGGTAGGGGAGGTGCTCAGTACCATTCGTGCGCTGGCACAGGAAAAGCGCACGATGGTTATCGTCACGCACGAGATGAGCTTTGCCCGCGACGTGGCGGACCGGGCAATCTTTATGGATCAGGGGCGAATTGTCGAGCAGGGCCCGGCTCGCGATCTGTTCACTGCGCCGCAGCAGCCGCGTACCCGCCAGTTCCTTGAAAAGTTCCTTAATGCCTGAAGGGGCGGCATTCTGAATCAGGCCATCGCTTTACCTGATATAGAGGATAACAGGGGCGTCAATTTATGACGCCCCTTCACCTGCCAGATGATAGCGCTCCTCGGTTGAGATATCTTTTTCTTAGGATTTTCTCCACCGATCCTACGTAATCTCAATCAATATGGCTTATGCCCTTGAGGGTGCTTATATTCATAACGGCGTCCTGGAGAGAAACCTTTTTGCCACTACTTTTACACTCGCTGAGAAATGATAGTATAGATGCGCTGGTTACGTATATTGCAGACTATAATACATTATAGTAATTATTTTTTCATCTGGAACTTTCTCCATTTAATAATTAAAATCCAATTTACTCATGCCTTTTTCATTTTAGAAAAACAATCATAACAGACACGCCGTGGTAGGAGGTATTCTGAATTATCAGGTTGAAAATCCTCGCGGCACCGGTCTTTTTCTGTGGTTTAACGTTATTTTTGGGTTTAAATTAAATGCTTTCTTAATACACCTTATTATTCTTCCCTCCTGTTATGACGAAACTCAGTTACTGTAATTTATCCTGATAATTAAATCAGCATAAAATAATCGTTCACCCTGACTTTCATATCATCCAACCCGAGCCGGTTATCGCGATCTTCCATCGTAGTAATGTTACACCCGCTCAAACAGAGTGACATCGCGAGGGACTATCACAGATGTTGGTAAATTTTTCATTTGCCACAGCAAAAGGGCTCTCCCCATGCTCAATTTAAACCATTGATGCCAGCGTCGGGTCAGAGTGATATATAACCGTCTCAATATAATGTAGGGGGTTTATTACTCTGGCTAAATGGTCTTAAACAGACCTTCTATTGAATATTTTAACTAGACCTCCTTAAATAAATTGGCGATAACCTTTGCTAAAAATCTGTTGTTTAATGTCAGGATAACCACCTTTTTATTATTAACTATTCTGTTTTCTTTGTTTCGCTTCATTTCTAAAGTCAGGAAGTCATCAAGTTTTGATATTTTCTTCCTGACTTTATAGCTTAGCTGATTTAGGTTGTTATTGATAATGACCTGACTACGGTCTTTCCAGATATACTCAATAATTTCTTCCGTTTGAAATGGACTGCTTTTACGCCTGTTGATAAGAAATAACATAAATGAAAACTCCATTCTTGTAAATCTTACTCGCTTTCTCTTATAAAGTATTGAGTGATTAAACACGTCCAGAATCATCAACACACCATGCCTCCTTTTTTATCCTGTAGCAGATAATACTTAAATAAAATTAAACCGACAATGCTAATTATTTTTTATGTGATTTGAATAGTAATATTGAAATATTTGCATATTATTAATTGTTGTTTAATGTACCAAATGGGGAAATTTATTTAAAGAACAGGTGACTTCATCTATTTTTAATTAGTCCTTTTTTAACACAACAGGCTAAAAACAGTCTGATTTTTATAACCATTCATCAAGAATAAATAATCCAATTCTGACGGTCAAAAAATGCAGGGCGGTCATATCAATATCAATGTCTGCTGGAAATATAATTGATTATGGCAGGTGGGATAATTGCGTACAGGCCAGTCAGGCAGATTTAAGGCCTGTAGCAAAAGGCAGGGATCGCTAATAACACCTTGAACATTACGACGGCGTCGGGGAAATGCCCGACACCGCCATGATGCGGTTAGCCGATGGTCATCAGGCTGGCATTGCCACCCGCCGCGGCCGTATTGACGCTGAGTGAACGCTCCAGCAACAGGCGTTCCAGCAGCAGGTTGGTTTCGCCGCGCGCGAAGCCCTGTACCGACACAATCGCGCCTTCGCGTTCAGCCACCGCTCTACACACCTCGCGCAGCCTGTCGGCATCGCCATGGAAAATCACCGCGTCAAAGCTACTGTTTTTTTCCAACGGCTGCGTCGCGAAATCTATCCGTGCCTGCACCGCCTCCGGTAGCGTTTTAAACAGGCTGCGGAGCAGCTCATCTTCCGGCCACAGTACCCGGCTGCCCGTTGCCGTAACGGCCGCCAGCTGCGTCAGCGCATCCTCCTGCGTATCCGCCAGGCATAAAATATGCTCACGCGGCAGCAGGGCAAAGGTGTTGCGCTCTCCCGTAGGACCCGGCAGCAGCCGAACCGTTCCTCCCTGGCTCAGTTCGGCATAGCGGGCGCAAAGACTCGCCAGTTCAGGTTTATCCTGCGCCCACGCGGTCAGCGCCTGATGCGCAGCCAGCAGGGAGGGGCGCAGCGCTGCATCGACCGGGTACTCACCGTCCTGACGATCCAGCGTGACGCGCAGCGCGCCATCAGGGCGGTGCGACAGCAGCCGGTACAGATACAGCGGGCCACCCGCCTTTGGCCCGGTGCCGGAAAGGCCTTCACCGCCAAAAGGCTGCACGCCGACGACCGCGCCAACCATATTGCGATTAACATAAAGATTGCCGACGCGGGCGCTGTTGGTCACCTGATGAATGGTTTCGTCTATACGGGTATGCACGCCCAGGGTCAGACCGTAGCCTGACTGGTTAATCTGCGCGATTATCTGCGGAAGCTGGCTGCGGGTATAGCGCACCACATGCAGTACCGGACCAAAGATTTCTTTGTCCAGATCGGCGACGCTATCCAGCTCGATAAGCGTGGGCTGAATGAAGGTACCACTCTGCCACTCTTTAACATCGAGCTGATTTTGCACTGCCGCCTGGTAAACCTTCATCCCCTTGCTGCGCATCGCCTGAATATGACGCTCAATATTCTCTTTCGCTTCGGCATCAATGACCGGGCCAATATCGGTAGAGAGGCGTTCCGGATTGCCCATGCGACATTCGGCCATCGCACCGCGCAGCATTTGCAGCTGGTGTTCCGCCACGTCCTCCTGAACGCACAGCAGACGCAGGGCCGAACAGCGCTGCCCAGCGCTATCAAAGGCTGAAGCCACAATATCAATCACCACCTGTTCGGTCAGCGCTGAGGAGTCGACAATCATCGCGTTCATCCCGCCCGTCTCGGCAATCAGCGGCGTCGGACGACCCTGCGGATCGAGACGGCCTGCCAGATTACGCTGTAGCAGGGTCGCTACCGCCGTCGAGCCGGTGAACATCACGCCGCGCACGCGGTCATCCCCGGTAAGCTGGGCGCCGACGGTTTCGCCCTTGCCCGGCAGCAGCTGTAGCGCGCCGACCGGTACACCTGCCTCGTGCAGCAGGGCTACCGCTTCGGCGGCAATCAGAGGCGTCTGTTCGGCAGGCTTTGCCAGTACGCTGTTGCCTGCCGCCAGCGCGGCAGCGATCTGTCCGGTGAAGATGGCCAGCGGGAAATTCCACGGGCTGATGCAGACGACCGGACCGAGGGGTCGGTGTGTTTCATTATCGAAATCATCCCGCACCTGTCCGGCATAGTAATAGAGGAAATCGACGGCTTCGCGAACCTCGGCAATGGCGTTGCTGAAGGTTTTACCCGCCTCGCGCACCAGTATGCCAATCAGCCGCTGTAGCTGCCCATCCATCAGCATCGCCGCCCGCGACAGGATGGCCGCACGCTCCTGCGGTGGGGTGGCGAACCAGATCGGCCCCGCACTGACGGCGGCGTCCAGCGCGGTGGAGACATCGGCTTCGCTGGCGTAGTGTACATAGCCGACGATATCGCCCGGCTCGGCCGGATTAAGGACCGGCAGGGGTTCACCCGGTTGTCGCTCACCGTCAATCACCGGCACCGCGTGCCAGGGCTCCATGGCGCTGTTAAGCAGCGCGCTCGACAGCGAGGCCAGACGGTGTTCGTTGGCCAGGTCCAGCCCGGAAGAGTTAACGCGCGCGCTGCCGTAGAGATCGCGCGGCAAAGGAATTTTAGGGTGCGGCAGGCCCACGCCGCCTTCGCTGCGCGCCAGCTTTTCCACCTCTTCGACCGGGTCGGCCACCAGATCGTCAATCGGCAGCGTCTTGTCGGCGATGCGGTTGACAAAGGAGGTATTCGCGCCGTTTTCCAGCAGTCGGCGCACCAGGTAGGCCAGCAGGGTTTCATGCGTGCCAACCGGCGCATAGATGCGGCAGGGGCGGTTGAGCTTACCGTCGGATACTTTGCCCACCACCTGTTCGTACAGGGGTTCACCCATGCCGTGCAGGCACTGGAACTCATACTGGCCGGGATAGTAGTTGTTACCCGCCAGCTGATAAATAGCGGCGAGCGTGTGGGCGTTATGGGTGGCAAACTGCGGATAGATCAGGTTCGGTACGGCCAGCAGCTTTCGGGCACAGGCCAGGTAGGAAATATCAGTGTAAATTTTGCGGGTATAAACCGGATAGCCCTCCAGCCCCTCCATCTGCGCGCGTTTTATTTCGCTATCCCAGTAGGCACCCTTCACCAGACGAACCATCAGTCGGCGGCGGCTGCGCTGAGCCAGATCGCAAAGCGCGTCGATGACGAACGGGCAGCGCTTCTGGTAGGCCTGAATCACAAAGCCAATGCCGTTCCACCCCTCCAGCTCCGGTTCGAAACAGAGTTTTTCCAGCAGATCCAGCGACAGCTCCAGCCGGTCCGCCTCTTCGGCATCAATATTGATGCCAATATCGTAGGAGCGAGCGAGCAGCGTCAGGGATTTCAGGATCGGGTACAGTTCGCTCATCACGCGCTCGTACTGGGCGCGACTGTAGCGAGGGTGCAGGGCGGAAAGCTTAATTGAAATCCCGGGGCCTTCATAAATGCCGCGACCGTTGGAGGCTTTGCCAATGGCCTGAATCGCCTGCTGATAGGAGAGGAGATAGGCTTTTGCATCCTGCGCCGTCAGGGCGGCTTCACCGAGCATGTCGTATGAGTAGCGGAAGCCTTTCTCCTCCAGCTTGCGGGCATTTGCCAGGGCTTCAGCGATGGTTTCCCCGGTCACAAACTGTTCGCCCATCAGGCGCATCGCCATATCCACACCTTTACGGATCAGCGGTTCGCCGCTTTTACCGATAATGCGATTAAGCGAACGGGAGAGACTGGCTTCGTTATGGGTGGATACCAGCCGTCCGGTAAACAGCAGACCCCAGGTGGCTGCATTGACGAACAGTGAGGGGCTGCGGCCCAGATGCGAGTGCCAGTTACCGTTGCTGATTTTGTCGCGGATAAGGGCATCGCGGGTCGGCTTGTCCGGTATACGCAGCAGCGCCTCAGCCAGACACATCAGGGCCACCCCCTCCTGAGAGGAGAGAGAGAACTCCTGCAGCAGGCTTTGCACCATCCCGGCGCGTCCGGTTGCACCTTTCTGGTGCCGAAGCTTATCAGCAAGCTGGTAAGCGAGCTGGTGGGTTTGCTGCGCCAGGGGAGCAGGCAGGCGCGCCTGTTCCAGCATCATCGCCACGGATTCATTTTCAGGGCGGCGCCAGGCGGCGGTGATCGCGGCACGGGTCACGGACTGCGGAAGAATATGCTCGGCAAACTCAAGGAACGGCTGATGCTGCTCATCTTCTGAGCGCTCATCCCCCTCCTGCGTCATCAGCTGAGAAGGGATTTCAGGCAGGGCTGCGCCATTTTCCAACTGCTCAAGATAATTAAAAATCGCCTGCTTAATAAGCCAGTGTGGGGTGCGATCAATCTGACCCGCAGCCAGCCTGATGCGCTCGCGCGTGGCTTCATCCAACTTCACGCCCATGGTAGTTGTGCCCATGCCTCTAGCTCCTTGAAATGATAAATGACGACGATAATGAGCAATATCACTTAAGTTGCAACTTTGTGCAACCTTGTTAAATACGCCTCTGAGTAAGCGATAAAAACGCTGTTTTGAAAAGCGGCATAGTTATTGCTGCAAGTATCGCGCCAGAATGGTGTTTACGGGTAGTATCTGGATATTTAAGGTCTTTTTTAAGGTGTAACTTACCGGGTTGTGATCCGGTGCAACCTTTTATTGTTGAGTCTGTGACATGGGGTGAAGTTACTGTAACTGATGTGTTAAATCGTTTGTGCGCTTACACCCTTTACGGCAGGATACCTGCGCTGGGTTGACAGGAAGGGGCCGCTACGTTCCGGTGGCACCGCCAGTGCAACCCCGGGCACTGCGCATTTAAAATAATAAATGGAGAATTTCAATGACAGCAAGTACACCAATGATGGTGACCTTTTGCGTATATATCTTTGGCATGGTGTTAATTGGTTTTATCGCCTGGCGGTCAACTAAAAACTTTGACGATTACATTCTTGGCGGTCGAAGTTTGGGCAGCGTGGTTACGGCGCTCTCTGCCGGAGCATCCGATATGAGCGGCTGGCTGCTGATGGGGTTGCCGGGTGCCATTTTCCTTTCTGGCATCTCCGAAAGCTGGATTGCCATCGGTCTGACGCTGGGGGCCTGGCTGAACTGGAAAATTGTTGCAGGACGTCTGCGGGTCCAGACTGAACATCACGATAACGCGCTGACGCTACCTGACTACTTTACCAGCCGGTTTGAAGATAAGAGTAAGCTGCTGCGGGTGATTTCAGCGTTGATTATTCTGGTATTCTTCACCATTTATTGCGCGTCGGGCATTGTGGCCGGTGCGCGCCTGTTTGAAAGCACTTTTGGCATGAGTTACGAAACCGCGCTATGGGCGGGGGCGTTGGCCACTATTATCTATACCTTTGTCGGTGGATTCCTGGCAGTAAGCTGGACCGATACGGTGCAGGCCAGCCTGATGATTTTTGCGCTGATCCTGACGCCGGTGATCGTTATCTCCGCCGTTGGCGGGCTGGGTGATGCGCTAACGGTTATCCGGGCTCAGAGCACTGAGAATATGGATATGCTAAAAAACCTGAATTTTGTAGCGGTTATTTCGCTGCTAGGCTGGGGGCTGGGTTATTTCGGCCAGCCGCATATTCTGGCGCGTTTTATGGCGGCCGATTCTCACCGCTCCATTCGCAGCGCCCGTCGTATTGGTATGGCATGGATGGTGCTCTGTCTTGCAGGCGCGGTAGCAGTAGGATTCTTTGGTATTGCTTACTTCCATAATCATCCTGAGCAGGCAGCGGGCGTAGCGGATAACGGCGAGCGAATTTTCATTGAGCTGGCGAGGATCCTGTTTAACCCCTGGATCGCCGGTATTTTGCTTTCCGCTATTCTTGCGGCGGTGATGTCCACGCTCAGCTGTCAGCTGCTGGTGTGTTCCAGCGCGCTAACCGAAGATTTATACAAGAGCTTTTTGCGCAAGGGTGCGACCCAGCGTGAGCTGGTGTGGGTAGGGCGGATGATGGTGCTGCTGGTGGCGGTGGTAGCGATTGCGCTGGCATCAAACCCACAGAACCGCGTTCTGGGTCTGGTGAGCTACGCCTGGGCGGGCTTCGGTGCGGCGTTTGGGCCGGTGGTGCTGCTTTCACTGGTCTGGAAGCGGATGAACCGTAACGGCGCGTTGGCGGGAATGATTATCGGTGCGGCCACGGTTCTTATCTGGAAGCAGTACGGGTGGCTGGATCTGTATGAGATCATCCCGGGCTTCCTGTTTAGTACTATTGCTATCGTGCTGTTTAGCCTGTTGGGGCCAGAGCCGTCGGCGGCGGCGCAGCAGCGATTCGAGCAGGCTGAGGCGGAGTTTAGCGCCGACTAAGTGAGAGGGCGTGGTGCGCTAAGTGCCTGGTGCCCGGCTGACTAAAGGCCTGTTGCATTCGCCAATCGCCAATGGGGCCCGGCTGGCTAAAGTCTGGTGCCGTCGCCAACGGATGGGGCCCGGTGCCTGGCGGTCCTCACGCCGCGCGTTGCGCGGTTCCTTCGCTTCGCTCGTCGACCTTTCGGACCGGGCATGACGTGACATCCCTGTCCCGGCATGCCCTTGTGCCAGCATCCCTGCTGGCCCATCCGGGTCTTCCTCACTGCGCTCAGCGCTGCGGATTGCCTGTCACCGGGCCCCACCCGTCTGCTCATTAGGGGTTTGGGGAGTAACGGAACAGTAAACGCCGTTAAGCAGTCAATTTAAATGGTCATTAATCTATTAATCAACAAATTACACTTCTTCATTGAAAGCTCTCAGCTCACCTTTACTGACGGATTCCGGCACCGTAAATGAATAGCGCCCCTGCATATTGATATGCCCGCACTGTAATGGCGAAAGTTTTTCAACGTCTTCATCCTGAACCGGATAACCTTCGTGTCTGAGCTGTTGGATCGCTGCATCCATGTAAATAGTGTTCCACAGAACAATAATATTGAGCACCAGACCTAATGAGCCAGGCTGATCTTCCTGGCCTTCGCGGTAAGCCTGTCTCAGTTCTCCTCATTTAACATGAAAAACATTTCTGGCCACTGCATGTCGATCTTCTTTACGGTTGAGTTGTTGCAACGTTCTTCGTCGCTTGTTTTCATCGTCGAGGTAAGTCAGCATATGGATGGTTTTATCGGCGCGGCCGATTTCGACTATAGCCTGCGCCAGGCTGGTCGGCTGGTCGGCTTGTCGCCAGTTTGGCCCAGTGGGAGCGAAGCTGCAAAATGCGACATTTTACAAAATGAGTGAGTTCGGAGACCGAAGATGTAAAAAAAGGATCTCAAGAAGATCCTTTTACTCGATTCATTCTTCGATTATTTCATTGACATTAACTTGTCATAATCCGGATCGATGCGAGGAATTTCTGAACGACTACCATCGGGGTACATTGCCATCCAATTACCAGGTTTATCAGGTGGCTCCAACGTCACAACTTTATCAAGGTGAACTATCGGTTCAATGAGGATATTTTGAGTATCATGAAGTCGGAAACGTCTACGCCACTTTTCAGACCCGGTATCCCCTCCGAAAAACTTCAGGCTAATATCGTTATCAGAAAAATGGGTCTCCATCGGGAAAAAATCCGTCTTTAAATCAAGGTCTCCACTGGCCTCTTTCGCCCTTCCTGTTCCGTATCCGTCACTAAGCCCGTAATCATCAAAATCAAAGATATAGCTGGTTTCAATAACCTTTTTCCCCTTCACCAGAGGGTTGCTGTCAGAAATCTTAAAGCTGACGCGCAGAGAGTTAAGCTGCCACTGGCATGGACCGCCGCCGTCAATGGCGATATTCTGCTGCCAGAGATCGCCGCTACCCTGCGGTCTGAACGCCTGTTTAAAACCGTTAAACCCCCGAATTTCATAGGCTTCATTACTCGAATTATAGTCTTTGCTCTTACACCGTTCGGAGCGGTAAAGCATCTGCATCGGCAGCAGCGTAATACCCTCAGGCACCCTGATGGCCACCGTCACCCGCCGCGCATTATCCGGCGGTAACAGCGTTTGGTCCGTACGCCCATCACACCCTGATAGCAACACGACAGCAGGCAAAAATACGGCGATTTTAGATAGAAAATTCAACTTCTTCCTCCGTTACCGCCGTAAAGCGGAGCAGAGCATTCTTCCCGGTTTCCTCTGCCTGTGTCCGGTGCAGCGTAACCGACAGCATGTTCTGGAGGGCAATGAACTGCCGGTTACGCTCAACCTCATCCGGATTGCTGTAGGCCGCGCTTTTCTCAACTTCCTCCCGGAATTTTTCCCGTATCGCTTTCCTGCTCATCTTCCGCGCCGGATCGGCCAGCTCCAGCACCTGATTATGGACATAGGGCAGGTAGCGGTGCGCCATCGAATGGCTGCGCGGATCGGTACCGAGGCCGTCCAGCGTGGGGTTGGTGTTCTTCGAAAAGGTCTTTGCCAGACTGTTAGGGTTCAGGCACTGGATAAACGCCGCCTGATGCTCGCCGGTTGCTTTCAGACACTCATCGTTCAGGGAGGGCACCAGAAAGAGCTTAACGGGCACAAAATGCCGGACATATACCTCACCATCAACCAGACTCTTCCTGTTCGGGCTGGTAAGTTTCATCGAACACTGCTGCGCCCGGAAGAAGACGACGGTGTTGCCGTGATGCCAGTACGGGTCTTTTTTCAGCCGTATCCCCGTTTTTAACTCCATGTCTTTCTGCCAGAGAGAGACCGGCAGACCGGCAACCGACGTAGCCAGCCAGTTAAAGCCCAGCTTGTCGCCCAGCGGCCCCAGCGTCTGACAGAACAGATTGTCCATATCTGTTTCCAGCGGCACCTGTGGCACGGTGTCGTTATCATTGACGTGGCGGTAGTGGGTGATGCTGTTCAGAAACGGCATTGCCGCGCGGGTAAACGTGCGCGGCATCCCGTAGGTGTACAGTACCGGATAGTTATCTTTCATTTCGGCGGCATACAGCAGTGCCAGGGAACCACCCAGACTGTGACCGCAAACAAATAAAGATTTCTGATTTTTTATCACAGCTTTTATTGAATCAAACTCGTCCTTAAATTTCCGTTTAGCCAGCTCATAAGCTTCCAGAAAACCGCCGTGAATATTACCCGCACCGGCAAGCTCGGGCAGGCACTTCTTCGGCCCGAATGAGGCATCCGTCAGGGCATTCAGAAGGCTGTCCGTTCCGCACCACGCAACCAGCACATGGGCATCGCACTCGACCGTAAAAAAGCGGCTATCACCTTCCGATGACTCACTGTCCTTTGTATTCAGATATACAGGTGCCAGATAACGATCGCGGAACGGCACGTCCACCGACAGCGTATGAAAATAAGACGGAAACTCGGCAAACTGCGGGATGCAGGACAGGTCCAGACATTTCTGCCGGAAGAAGTAATCGACTGTTTTATTCTCTTTTTCGGCTGAATAGGCAAGGTCGGCCATGATGCCGAGGTTCAGCCCGTTGGCGAGGTCATACTCTTTCGTATCATGCAGATCCAGCACCCACGCCCGAAACGGACAGATCTCAATAACGTGCCACTTCTCCAGTGCCTCCCGCGCTATCTCTGTGCCTTTCAGTGACCGTCCCGGTGGAAAATGAAACTTCGGCGGATCCGGCTCAGTCCAGCCCTCGATCTCCGGCAGCCGGTCGCACAGCTCCCCAATGGTGACATAGTGATGTGTATGCCCGCTGGCCTCAGCTTTCTCCTGCACGTCAGTGCGCCATGACGGGTCGCGGGTTTCCGGTCTGAATATATTATTGGTCACCGGCTGGCTGTTCGGGTTACGCCGGAGTCCCAGTGATCGCCTCTCCATCTCATCAGCCAGCTGCTGGCCGTCAACCTTTACATCAACCGTAATCCAGTACAGGTCATCAAAGCGAACCAGTCCCTGGCTGTCGGTCACCCCGGCGGGCGGATTAGGCGGCGGCGTGAGATTGTAGTCGTGGTTACCATATTTTTTCCACATAGCGACCTCCTTTGCAGAGGCCAGCGGGTGGTATTCCAGCTGCACATTCAGCCCGGTAACCGGATTGTTGTTCTCATCCACGAACTGAAGCTCAAGCCAGTATTTATGCGGATCACCGCGACAGTAAACAACCTTACTTTTGGGCCTGATGCTGGTAATACAGGTGTTGTCGCCAATAATTTCCATGCTGAATCCCTGCACATTTTTATGTATAAATAACATTCCATCGTAACCAGACGATATTTTATCGTCATTGTTCCGGGACAAAGAAACGACTGATTCTGCCAGGCATGGAGGTTTACGCTGCTGGAATAGCCGTCTTTACCCTGAGGGTAGTCTGTCGGGTCGTTCCAAATTCACGGGCCACAGCACTCACAGACATTCCCGTACTGAGCCGTTCCAGTACCGATTTTTTCTGTTCATCATTCAGGGCAGAGGGGCGTCCAAATCGTTTCCCTGATGCTCTGGCCCGGGCGATGCCCGAGTGTGTGCGCTCAAGCAGCAGATCGCGCTCAAATTCCGCTACGGCAGAAATCACCTGCATGGTCATTTTCCCCGCTGGACTGGTCAGATCAACGCCACCCAACGCCAGACAATGAACCCTGATACCCGATGCAGCCAGCTGTTCCACCGTTTTTCTGACATCCATAGCATTTCGTCCAAGACGATCCAGTTTGGTGACAATCAGCACGTCACCATTTTCCATTCTGTCGAGCAAACGGGTAAATCCCGGCCGCTCACTGGCAGCAACGGAGCCACTGATGCGCTCCTCAATAGTAAGCGGCACATGTAGACCGTCTGTGATCTCTTTGTTCGCTTCAGAAAACAGGGGATTAGCTGGCCGTTACCTGCTGACATCACTCCCGGGAAACTCGAATCCCTGCTTTACCGCGCGCGATCCGCAACCATCCAGACTGAAGTATCGGACGTCCCTGAACCTGTTGCACGTAAACGGGCACGTCGCCCCAACTTTCCTTATGAATTTAAAATCACCCTGGCAGAAAAGTCGCTTCAGCCCGGTGCCAATGTCGCGCAACTGGCACGTGAGAATGGTATCAACGACAACCTGTTGTTCAACTGGCGTAACCTTTACAGACATGGGCTTCTGCGCCCGCGGGGTGACGGGCCATTGCTTCTGCCTGTCACTCTGACTGAAACCACGATGGTAGCTGAACAACCGACGCTGGTTATGCCGCAACACTCCGTCACAGAAACCTGCTGCGAGCTGGAGCTACCCTCCGGAATACTGCGCATCCGCGGGAGTCTGACTCCCGAGCTTCTGCACATGCTGATCAGTGAAATGAAAGCCGGTACACAATGAATATGTTGCCGGCGGGAACACGTATCTGGATAGTAGCCGGGATCACCGACATGCGTAACGGGTTCAATGGACTTGCATCAAAGGTGCAGAATGCGCTGAAAGATAACCCGTTCTCCGGACAGGTATTTATCTTTCGTGGCCGCCGTGGCGACATGATTAAAGTGCTGTGGGCTGATGCTGACGGCCTGTGCCTGTTCATCAAACGGCTGGAACGCGGACGCTTCGTCTGGCCGGTGACCCGTGACGGGAAAGTTCATCTGACACCCGCCCAGTTGGCAATGCTGCTTGAGGGCATAAACTGGAAACATCCGCAGCGAACGGAACGTCCTGGAATACGCATATAACCTGCTGTAAAGTAGGGATATGGAACGTTCACTCTTCGACGAAAATGCCCGACTTCGGGCACTGCTGGATGCTCAGCAGCAAAGCCTTCAACAGATGGTGGAGTATAACCGCGTGCTCTCACAGCGGGTGGCGGCTTATGCCAGCGAAATCAACCGGCTGAAAGCCCTGGTCGTCAAACTGCAGCGTATGCAGTTCGGCAAAAGCTCAGAAAAACTGCGCCAGAAAACGGAACGTCAGGTATGTGAGGCGCAGGAGCGTATCACTGCCCTGCAGGAAGAGATGGCGGAGGTACTGGGCGAGCAGCATGATCCGGTTATGCCGCAGCCACTGCGCCAGTCTTCAGCCCGCAAACCGTTGCCGGCATCACTCCCGCGTGAAACCCGCACGCTGCCGCCAGCGGAGACAGTCTGCCCGTCATGCGGAGGCGACCTCAGCCCGCTGGGCTGCGATATCTCAGAGCAGCTGGAGCTCATCAGCAGTGCCTTTAAGGTTATCGAAACGCTGCGACCAAAGCAGGCCTGTTGCCGGTGTGACCACATCGTTCAGGCCTCCATGCCATCAAAACCCATTGAGCGCAGCTACGCGGGCCCCGGGCTGCTGGCACGCATCGTCACGGCGAAGTTCGCAGAACATACGCCTCACTACCGGCAGTCGGAGATATACCGCCGACAGGGCGTGGAGCTGAGTCGTGCCACGCTGGGGCGCTGGTCCGGTGCGGTGAGCGAACTGCTGGAGCCACTCGAGGAGTTGCTGCGCCAGTATGTGCTGATGCCGGGGAAGGTGCATACCGATGACATCCCGGTGCCGGTACAGGAGCCGGGTAGCGGCAAAACCCGGACGGCCCGGTTGTGGGTGTACGTGCGCGATGACCGCAATGCGGGTTCACAGATGCCACCGGCGGTCTGGTTCGCGTACTCACCGGACCGCAAAGGTGTTCATCCACAACAACATCTGGCTGGATACAGGGGTATCCTGCAGGCCGATGCGTACGGTGGCTACAATGCGCTTTACGAAGATGGGCGCATAACCGAGGCGGCGTGTATGGCGCACGCCCGTCGGAAAATCCACGACGTCCACGCCCGTATCCCCACCGATATCACAACCGAAGCGCTGAAACGTATCGGTGAGCTGTACGCCATCGAAGCGGAGATCCGCGGCAGCCCGGCGGATGCAAGGCTGGCGGTCAGAAAAGCCAGAACGGTGCCGCTGATGCAGTCGTTGTACGACTGGATACAGGCGCAGATGAAGGTGCTGTCGCGCCACTCAGATACAGCGAAGGCGTTCGCCTACATGCTGAAACAGTGGAATGCCCCCTCTGTCAGGATAGTTGTCACCCCCATCAAAAACTCTAATGGGGCGGTGGGGAAACACCATGAAACGCATTTCGCCCGAACGAAAATCAGCAGCACTGGCTAAATTACTGCCACCTTACAACATGACCGTCACGGCGGTTGCTCAACTGGAAGGAATATCGGAAACTACCCTCTATAACTGGCGTAATCAGGCAAAAGCAGAGGGGAAACCGGTGCCCGGCGCAGACAAAACCACAGAACAATGGCCAGCGGAAGCCCGTCTGGCTGTCATTGTTTGAATCGCCACGCTCACTGAAACGGAGCTTGCACAATATTGCCGTAAAAAAGGCCTCCACCCTGAGCAGATAAGTCAGTGGAAACAAGGCTTTTTGCAGATATCTTCACCTGATGATAAAGCCGCACTCAGGCAAAGCCAGAAAGAGATTAAGCAACTTAAACGCGAACTGGTCCGTAAGGAGAAAGCCCTGGCGGAGGCGGCAGCGATACTGGTGCTGCGAAAGCGGTTGCAGGACTATTACGGGGAAACGGACGGGGACGACTGACGCCGGTCCCGGAACGGGCGGCATTAAGTGGTTATGTTCGCGAAGCCATGACAAATGGTGCGCGACTGTCCGTTGCTCTGCGGGAAATCAACCTGAGTGAACGCACCTGGCGGCGATGGCACAAGAGTGCGGAAGACGGGCGGCCGGGGGCAATAAGGCCGGCGCCGGGCAACCGCTTAACGGCAGAGGAAGAGCAGCAGATACTGGCGGTGTGTCATCAGCCGGCATATGCCAGCCTGCCGCCGTCGCAAATCGTGCCGCGACTGGCGGATGAGGGGAGATATCTGGCGAGCGAGTCCTCGTTTTACCGGGTGCTGCGGCGGCATGGCGAAGCGCATCGACGGGGGCGGCCGCATTAATCCAGCGCAGCGTGTTGCGGGAACGGTGTTATCGCCAGCCGCTGGTGCTGCATGCGGATAATGGCGCGGCGATGAAGTCACAGACATTACAGGTGAAGCTTCAGGAACTGGCGATAACCCCGTCTCACAGCCGTCCGCGGGTAAGTAACGATAACGCACATGTGGAGTCGCTGTTCAGGACGCTGAAATATGTACCGGACTGGCCGTCATCAGGGTTCGTAACGGTGGAAGAAGCGCGGGACTGGGTGGAGAGATTTACCCGGTGGTATAACGGGGAACACCGGCACAGTGGTATCCGTTATGTAACGCCGTCGCAGCGACACCGGGGTGAAGACAGGGAGATACTGCGGAGGCGCGATGAAGTATACCGGTCGGCCCGTTCGGTCCATCCGGAACGCTGGTCAGGAAGGACAAGAAACTGGCAGCCGGCAGGCGTGGTGACATTGAATCCGGAGCGGGAAAAACAGGTGGCATAAATTAACCGGGGGTGCCAACTATCTTGACACTTACCGAATGCGCTGAACCTGTACTGCAGTAACGGGTGGGCGGAGATCGACAATAACATCGCGGAGAACGCGCTGCGTGGTGTCGCCCTGGGGCGAAAAAACTGGTTGTTCGCAGGGTCAGACAGCGGTGGTGAGCGTGCGGCAATACAGTACTCGCTGATCGGGACCTGTCGTCTGAACGGCGTGGATCCGGAGGCGTGGCTGCGTTACGTCCTCGGCCATATCCAGGACTGGCCAGCTAATCGGGTACGAGATCTGCTGCCATGGAAAGTCGACCTTACTGCTGAATAAACGTCAATACGGCTCAGGTGAGCCGCTTACAGAAAATCAATCTGGATGAAAACCAACCATCAAAGAAAACGTCCGGCAAGCCCTCGTTTGCCGGACGTTATTAAAATGACCTTTAATACTTAACAGCCATAAGGCGGTTTACCAGGTGGTCATCCCTGCTTAAAACCGGACTTGCCGTTGGCGGCTCGCCATTCTTTGACCTCTTTTACGATTCCTTCAGGACTATCATCTTGACCATCCTTAGGATAATAAATCAGATCAGAACCATTAGGATGTTCTGATAAATTTTCAAATGTCAAAACGGCGTCAGTATGATCCTTTTCTGTTTTGTAATCAGAAGCTTTGCAAATTTTTCTGACGAAATCTAAAAATTCTGCTTCTGTATATTCTGAGATAATGTTTTTTTCCATCTTACTTACCCTCTTTATGGATATCAATATGACGTTTTGGTGTCATTACACCTAAATTATCAACATCATAAACAGCGCCGTCATCTTTGATCGGTCTTATGTGGTGAAGTTCAAACCGAACTCTTCCTCCAACGCGTTCTGATGTAGGAGTAAAAGGAGAATATCCATTTTTTAAGTTGTCCAGATTATTACCTCTAAATTGTTTGCTTAACTCAGGGTCATTCCCTACCTCCATCCAGAACGCCTTACGAAAGCGGTCGAAACTACTGAAGGTCCGCCAGCGCAGTTTATCCGCTATCTGAACCGGGACTGGCGCACCTTCTTCTTTACTGGCGGGATTGAGCCAGTTTTCGCTCACCTCCTGCCCTAACCCCGTGACTTCACCCGGCAAATTGCGCGGGTTATTGAACATAATATAGATCGGCTTCAGGCCGGAAGCGGCTGGCGGCACCAGAATCAGTTCCCGGTAGCCGGTATCCCCTGCGGGAGGGAGTGTTTCAATGATCGGCGCTGGCTGGCTGCCGCTCTGATTTCCCGTATGAATAATCGCTTCAGGGATTTCCGGTACCTCCGGTGACAGCGGTTCCGTTCCCGGCGCTTTATCCGGCGTAATCAACACCGGCACACGAATACCGGCATTATCCCTCAGTTCATAACGATAAAAACCGGTATCCGCATCCGGCCACATCGACATCTGGACCACCGGCACGGCAACGGGCTGTGGGTGCCGCACCAGCGCAATCCCTAACTGATTATCACGTTGTACCAGCTGCGCAGTCAGGGAAAGTGCCACCGTATCGTGCTGCCTCAGCTCCGCTTCTGACGGCAGACCCAGCACCTCTCCTGCCAGCATCACCGTGCTGATATCACTCTCATCAAAGCTGATGGCAGCCAGCATCGCTGCCGCAGGCAGGGAGTGGCTGCCTTGTCTCAATGCCTGACGGACTTCTGTGACCCGTTGCCAGAGCTGATCGGCCGCCTCTCCCGAAAACGTCACGCTGCCGGTCTGGTGCCCGGCAAAACTGAGTGGCGAACGAGTCGGTGATTCTGCGGAAGAAAAACCTCTCAGCACCACGGTTCCCGCTTTGGTAAGCTGGAACTGCGCCCAGTCCTGCCGCTCCGCCAGGCTTTTTTGCGGCAGCAAAGAGGGTGGTGCGGGGAAATTAAACGACGGGATAGTTATTTCCGGTTTGGGAACCGTGATCTCCGGAGCAGTGATTTCCGGAATGGAACTCTCAATGGCTTTGAGTAATTCATCAATATCCAGTCTTTGCCGGTCAATTGATGGAATATTTATCGCCTGCAGGGCCGCTTCTATTTCCTGTTTCAGTTGCTCTGCTGATTTAATATTGGCCGCAGCCATCGCCTCCTTCAGGTAATTTTCCAGCTCCTCTTTGCGCTGTTGACGATAAGCCTCCACCGCTTTCTGGTTGGCTTCTGCCCGCAGCCGATCCGCTTTTGCCGCGCCCACCGCTATTTCCATGGCTACTGGTCCCCCCCCCGCCTCCGGTATAGTGGTGCACCGTCCAGCCACCGGGATCGGTGGTGGTGCTCCATCCATTGCCACTATTGGGTCCACCGGAACCCGCTACGCCCCCCGTAGCTCCACCCCTATCACCGCCAAACTGATTATTGTGGGCATTGTCGCCTCCATTTCCACCCATAGATGCCTCCTGTCGAATCAGAATCAAAAAAACTGTGCGTAAAAACATGCTTTTATATACAGTTTTCAAATTATCCCATTAGGGAAGATGTTCATTGATCTGTGTCAATATTCAGATGCGCGATCCAGACAGGCTGAGTGAAATGTGATGTCTAAGCTATCGATTTTTCAAAGAGTGTATTAATCAGCGCCGACAAACAAAGAAGTCTGAACAGACAGAAGATAATAAATGAGAAAGTCCGATTAAGACACATAACTTATTGTCTAATAAATAAATGGCTGTTTAAATTGACTCCTTAACAACGTTTATTGTTCCGTTGATCCCTAATCCCCCATTACTGCTTTGTGCTGGCTGCGGTTAAGGGCGGTGTCGGAGATTCCCGGAAACTCTTTGCCAGACATGAATGCGTACAGGAAATATGCAATGACCAAAATAGTTGGGATTTGAAGAAAATCCGAAGACTGAGAGTGCACAGTTTGTTGTGACTGGTTTTTCGTGGTGCAGATAAATGACCTAAATAGCGGCACCAAAAACTAAATCGAAAAGTGAGCCGAATCCTGCGCGAGAGCAAACCTTAACGGGGACAGGCTGGGAAACCTGCGGACAGATAAACGGTTTTATCGGAGCAGCTCAGCAGCCTACGGATAGATAAACGGTTTCTGGAAGCGGCTCAGCAGCCTGCGGACAGATAAACGGTTTTACTCAAAGCGGCCCAGAAGCTTGAGAGGTGGATAAACCCTGCGGGTGACGGGCATTCCGCAGCGCTGCGGCGAAGACGGAGGGCCAGGCGAGGGCAGCAGGGATGCTGCACTCAGGGAGCGGCGGGCAGGGATGCCCGCTCGCGACCGGGCCGTCCGGCCTGAAGTCGGAGCCAAAGGCACCATGCGAAGCCTGTAGCTGCGACGCCCGGCACCCGCGGGGATTATCCACCGGCACAGCAGAAATTGCAGCCAGCACAACCCACCAGTAACCGCAGGGATTATCCACCGGCACAGCAAATAGTGCAGTCCGGCAACCGCTGGGACTATCCACCGGCTCGTCAGGCATCGTACCCCGACAACAACTATCCGAAAAATTCACTGACTGCCATAAGAGATATCACCCACTGGCACTCAATGCTTCCAGGCAAAACGTGAAAATAGCCGGACGGCCTCTTGTTTTTTCTTGCACGATAATGATAATCGGTATCGTTTCGATTTACGTTTCTTTACTGGAACTGAATTTATTTTTCGCACCTGAGGGCGTTTGCATGTTTGTACCCTTTCTGATCATGTTACGTGAAGGACTTGAAGCGGCGCTCATTGTCAGCCTTATCGCCAGCTACCTGAAACGTACGCAGAGAAGTCAATGGTTTGGTGCCATGTGGGCCGGGGTGTTTGTTGCCGCTGCGCTCTGCCTGGGCGTTGGCTACTTTATCAACGAAACCACCGGTGAATTCCCGCAAAAACAGCAGGAAATGTTTGAAGGCATCGTGGCGGTCATCGCCGTCGTCGTCCTCACCTGGATGGTATTCTGGATGCGTAAAGTCTCCCGCAATGTAAAAGCCGAACTGGAACAGGCGGTGGATAACGCGCTGCGAAAAGGGAACAGCAGCGGCTGGGCACTGATATTTATGGTCTTCCTCGCAGTCGCCCGTGAAGGCCTGGAATCGGTCTTCTTCCTGCTGGCAGCTTTCCAGCAGGATGTCGGCATCGCTCCGCCGCTGGGGGCCATGCTGGGCCTGGCGACCGCCGTTGTGCTGGGAATGCTCATCTACTGGGGCGGGGTACGCCTCAACCTGGGCGCTTTCTTCAAATGGACCAGCCTGTTTATTCTGTTCGTGGCCGCCGGGCTGGCGGCAGGAGCTATTCGCGCGTTCCATGAAGCGGGCCTGTGGAATCATTTCCAGGATATTGCATTCAACATGAGCAACCAGCTTTCTACCAGCAGCCTGATCGGTACGCTGCTTGAAGGCGTCTTTGGCTATCAGGAATCTCCCAGCGTCAGTGAAGTGGCGGTCTGGTGGATTTATCTGCTGCCTGCGCTGCTGCTGTTCTTTATGCCAGTGCGTACGCAGGCCGAAACATTACGTGCCGCCCGATAGACTTTTGTTCTGGCCCGTATAACGGGTACCTTCACTTTTTACAGGGATTGACTATGACACTCCGTATTCGCAAACATGCGCTGAGCGCTGCGCTCCTTAGCCTGATCTCTGCGTCCAGTACGACGATGGCCGCAGAGATTCCTCAGGTTCATATCACCGTTAACGACAAACAGTGCGATCCGATGACCGTCACCGTTAACGCAGGTAAGACCCAGTTCATTATTCAGAACCACAGCCAGAAAGGGCTGGAGTGGGAGATCCTCAAAGGGGTAATGGTGGTCGAAGAGCGCGAGAACATTGCACCTGGCTTTACGCAAAAGCTCACCGCCAACCTTGAAGCAGGTGAATATGATATGACCTGCGGCCTGCTGAGCAATACCAAAGGTAAGCTGATTGTGAAGGGCAGTAAGCCCTCTGACGGTCATGCAGCTTGTCGGACCGATTGCCTCTTATAAAGCCTATGTCACCCGTGAGATCGCCGAGCTGGTGACCGGCACTAAAGCGTTTACCGATGCGGTAAAAGCGGGAGATGTGGCGAAAGCGAAGGCGCTCTATGCGCCCACCCGTCGCCACTATGAGCGTATCGAACCCATTGCAGAGCTGTTCTCCGATCTGGATGGCAGAATTGACGCCCGTGAAGACGATTACGAGAAAAAGGCAGAAGACCCTAAATTTACCGGCTTCCACCGTCTTGAGAAGGCGCTTTTCGGCGACAACAGCACCAAAGGCATGGATACCTATGCTGACCCGCTCTATACCGACACGCTAGACCTTCAAAAACGCGTGGATGAACTGGCTTTCCCCCCGAGCAAAGTGGTGGGCGGTGCGGCGGGTCTGATTGAAGAAGTGGCATCCAGCAAAATCTCCGGTGAAGAAGATCGCTACAGCCGTACCGACCTGTGGGACTTCCAGGCGAACGTCGATGGCGCACAGAAAATCGTTAACCTCCTGCGACCTGCGCTGGAAAAAGCCGACCCGGCTCTGCTGGCAAAGGTTGATGCTAACTTCAGCAAAGTGGATGCGATACTCGTTAAGTACCGCACCAAAGATGGCTATGAGAGTTACGATAAGCTCACCACCGCTGACCGTAACGCCATGAAAGGCCCCATCACCACGCTGGCGGAAGACCTGTCGAAGCTGCGTGGTACGCTGGGTCTGGATTAATCCGCAATGGCAAGCAAACCTGTTGACGACGCGGCGCTGCCGTCGCGCCGTCGTTTACTGAAAGGAATGGGGCTGATCGGCGGCGCGTTTGCGGTGGGGGGCGGCTGCCCTGTACAGGGCGCTTCCGGGGAAAAATCATTTTCGCCGGGGGCGCTGTCGCCCAATGCCCGGCTGGAGGCGCAGCCTTTTTTCGGTCCGCATCAGGCTGGCGTGGTTACCCCTCAGCAGGCATCGATGATGCTGGTCGCCTTTGACGTCCTGGCAGGCGACAGGGACGATCTGACTCGCCTGTTCAGGCTGCTGACGGACCGCATCGCTTTCTTAACGCAGGGAGGTGAGGCACCGCAGGTGACCAATCCACGTCTGCCGCCGCTGGATTCCGGTATTCTCGGCGATCGCATCTACCCGGATAACCTGACTATCACCGTATCGGTTGGGCATTCGCTGTTTGACGAGCGCTATGGCCTGCAGGCGCATAAGCCGCTTAAGCTCCAGCCGATGACGCGTTTTCCAAACGACGCGCTTGATGCCAGTTTGTGTCATGGTGATCTGCTGCTACAAATCTGTGCGAATACCAATGACACGGTTATTCATGCGCTACGAGATATTATTAAACACTCACCGGATCTGCTCAGCGTTCGCTGGCGTCGGGAAGGCTTTATCTCCGACCATGCTGCGCGTAGCAGGGGGAAAGAGACGCCAGTCAACCTGCTTGGCTTTAAGGATGGCACCGCCAACCCGGATACGGCAGATTCAGGTCTGATGGATTCTGTGGTGTGGGTGACAAAGGAGCAGGGCGAGCCAGCGTGGGCGGTGGGCGGCAGCTATCAGGTAGCCCGCATTATTCCCTTTCACGTTGAGTTCTGGGATCGCACCCCGCTGCGCGAACAGGAGACGATTTTTGGCCGGGTTAAGCACAGTGGTGCGCCGCTCGGCATGCAGCATGAGCGCGACGTGCCGGATTATGCCAGCGATCCGGAGGGAAATATCACCCCGCTGGATGCGCATATTCGTCTTGCCAATCCCCGCACGCCTGCCACGCAAAGCAGCCTGATGCTGCGACGGGGTTACAGCTATTCGCTGGGCGTTTCGCTGGCCGGTCAGCTGGAGATGGGGCTGCTGTTCGTCTGCTATCAGCACGATCTGGAGAAAGGCTTTCTCACCGTACAGAACCGTCTTAACGGCGAAGCGCTGGAGGAATATATCAAGCCCGCGGGCGGGGGGTACTTCTTTGTCCTGCCGGGCGTGGAGGACCGCCAGCACTTCCTGGGGCAGGCATTACTGAGCACCTGACGCCTTTGCCACCTGCCAGCGTAGCCGGCGGGTGGTCTCTTTTCCTCACTATGATAATAATTGTTGCATTAGTTGTTAAAAAACATGTTGAATCCGTCCGTGATCTGTTGCACCTTAATTAAGCGGTACATAAGGGTGTTGTCTGAATCATCACGGAGATCGCGAATGGTAAAGTCCTGTCACCGATACAAGCGTCACAGCCATACCGTTATCGCTTTCTCATGCGAAGGTGGTTCAACCTCAACGATCTATCCTCTTCTCATTCACGCATTAAAGGCCAACGTGCCGTCTCTGCTCCACAACGATGCCCGGCTTAGCGCATGCTCTGCTTTGCATTATATCCAGCGGCCTTTCAAGGCTTACAAGGAAGCCACTAAAACCTCTAAAGCGTTCACGTAATCGCATCTGACATTCTGATGCGGGAGATGAAACCAACTGTAAGGTGCCACTATGGGAAGACAGAAAGCAGTGATCAAAGCGCGCCGTGAAGCTAAACGCGTACTGCGTAGCGATTCGCGCAGTCACCGTCAGCGCGAGGAAGAGTCGGTCACCTCGCTGGTGCAAATGGGTGGGCTGGACGCGATTGGCATGGCGCGAGATACCCGCGACCATTCGCCGATTGAAGCCCGAAATGAGGCTCAGGCGCACTATCTTAAAGCCATAGAAAGCAAGCAGCTGATCTTTGCCACCGGCGAAGCGGGCTGCGGCAAAACCTGGATAAGCGCCGCCAAAGCGGCAGAGGCCCTGATCCACAAGGATGTTGACAGGATTATCGTTACGCGACCGGTGTTGCAGGCAGATGAAGATTTGGGTTTCCTGCCGGGTGACATTGCTGAGAAATTCGCCCCTTACTTCCGGCCCGTCTATGACGTTCTGGTTAAACGTCTCGGCTCTTCCTTTATGCAGTATTGCCTGCGACCCGAAATCGGCAAGGTGGAGATAGCCCCCTTTGCCTATATGCGCGGACGCACCTTTGAAAATGCCGTGGTGATCCTCGATGAGGCGCAGAACGTCACCGCCGCCCAAATGAAAATGTTCCTGACGCGCCTCGGGGAAAACGTAACCGTTATCGTCAACGGCGATATTACCCAGTGTGATTTGCCGTCCCATGTGCAGTCCGGCCTGAGCGATGCGCTGTCCCGCTTTGTGGAGGATGACATGATTGGCGTGGTACGTTTTGGTAAAGAGGATTGCGTGCGCTCGCAGCTGTGCCAGCGTACGCTGGTGGCCTACGGCTAAACGGCTATAAGCAGACAACAAAAAAGCCTGAGCTTTCGCTCAGGCTTTCTCATTTAATGTGGCGGTGAGAGAGGGGTTCGAACCCTCGATACGTTGCCGTATACACACTTTCCAGGCGTGCTCCTTCAGCCACTCGGACACCTCACCGTATTTTTTTACTGCCTTGCCCCAGAGGGCAACGGGGCGCTACTATAGGGAGTCACACCCCGCCGGTCAAGAAAAATTTTTCCCTTTTATTCTATCTGCTTAAGCCGCTGGTGCGCTATCCGCCAGGCGCCTGTTTACCAACCGAAAATTATTTTAAGCGCTGCTGTTAAAGGATTCATTTCAGGTGCGGCGTATTTCTTTACTAAGCGTTAATGTGAGGCCGCAAGCCCTCAGCCGGGTCGTCCGTTTATACAGCGATATTTCCAGGAGTAGCAACGCTGAACCTGTGTGCGCTCTTCTGGCAGACAGTTTGTCCTCGGTATTGCATTAAAATGAGAACATACTCTGAGTTTTAAGATAAATATAAGAAAACGTCTTATACAGACCCTCTTTCCGACTGCCTCAGCTTAAGTAAACGGTTGAATAATAATTTAGCTTCAGGAGGTTACTTACCGCCATGAAGAAAATGGTTAGCGGATAGCCCCCAAAAAAAATAAAATAATGTGAATGCAGTTGCATTATTGACCGGATAATTATAGAGGTTTTTTTCCTTTTTCGTGGCAGGTTGATGTAATTTTGATGCATTCACTTTTCGGAATTACCTTTTTTCAATCCGGAGAACACAGCCCTGAGCCCAAATTGTGAGTTATTATCAGCCTGAAACGCCTGTTGAAAAAATATTATAACCCGATAGTTATCATGAAATAAGGGGTTTATATGAGTGAGGTGTGCTATTTATATATTCATGCAGAGAAGTTAATGCGGCCGATATTATTATGCCGGCAAGTTATTGTCGCTGGTAAGATGACTCCCTTTTGCATAGCACGATGATAACATTTGAGGCTCTGAATGTTGCACCTCTGAGTTTAATTTAAAAAAAAGGAAACAACCATGACTGATATATCAACCGCCGGATGGGACGTAGCCAGCATCACCGACCTGAATACCATGAATGCAATTATTAATACCGACAGGCTTTATCCGCCTGAATTTTCGGCCAGTGACAGTGTTTTAGGTACTGAGATTGACCTTGTCGGAAAATGGGGTAAATGGGAGATAAGCAATAATGCCAGTGGCGGAAAGATTAATATCCGGTGTGAAATCAGCAACGGCTCCGTTAAATATGCAGGTAAAGAAGTAAACGTTAATGACGGAAGTGATGCTTCATACGTTGAAATAGAAGTGTTGCTGAAAGGTATCCAGACCAGTCCCGATAAATGGGCGTCGGGGGAGGATAAAATTACAGAGTACACTCTGTGCCATCAGCTAATGATTGATGCCAATAATACGGTGGTTGTTACCGAGTATCATTTTACCGGCCCTGATATGAGCAAGGACGGGCTTTCTTCAGTTGTGCCGGATTTATTCCACGAGTGGTTCAACGACAATGTCAACCAATTCGGACAGATTTTCTCGGTCATTCTTTTAGGCCTGGAGGCTGGGAATAGTGACTTCCAGTGGCTTTACCCTTCTGCCTATAGCTATGCGGCCAACAGCTCACTGGACGGTAATACAACCGGATTTGGCGTGCTGACGCTGATTGACGGTAAGACGGATACCAGCAACCTTCAGCAGAGTATCGATATTCATGCGCTTGACCTGGTAAAAAAATTTGGCGGGAACCTGGCGCTGGTTATCAGTAAGGCCACGTTTGTGAAGCATATGCTGCTCAAGGCTGCAGTCAGCGTTGTAAAAGGCTCCAGCGAAAAAGACTTTACCCTCAGCGATACCGGCCTGTCCCTGAGCAACACCAGGGAGATGGTCTGGCAGGATTTTGATGACGGTAATGGAAACACCTTCTCTCCCACGCTGCCGAAGAACAGTTTTATCCTTGATTTGCAGTCCGATTTCATTCATCTCAGCATTTTAGGGGCACATCACCGCCCCAAACCCGGCGTCACTGCTTACATGTCCGTGGAGCAGAATTTCAGGTACAAAGTGGAAAAAAATGCCAGCGGGCAGCCTGTTTTTGTACCGGACGGGGGCGGACTGGGGAGCGCACAGGTTTCCTGCTCATGCAAATTTGACAGTTGGGTGAATGTGATTGAACTCACGATGGATATTGTTGCTGGGTTGGCCGCTATTTTCTCCCTTGGGACTGCGATGGCTGGCTGGGTAGCAACAAGGGCAGCGACCACTATAGTTGAAGATGTTGCTGAAGAAATGACCCTATTCGATATTACACAAATTGAGCAGGATGATCTGGATAATCTGATCAATGAAGAAGAAGTCGCTGTAGCCGTTTTAGAGATTGCTGCCGGGAAATCCACCCGAGCCGTAACCCTTTTTAATTATACCAAAATATTTGGTTCACTGAGCGGGGTTCTCACCCTGGGGGGCGTGACGCCGGAAATAATGAAACAGATATATAAAAGCAATTACAGCGATGTGCCTTCTTTTCACAATTTTGCCCGAAGCATAACCGGCACCAGCGTCTGGCCCGGTATAAACAATACGGAACTGAAATCTGCATCCCTGGCCGACAGCTTCGTTATCGGACTTGAACTTAAATAGGGAGCATATCATGGATATTTACAATTGGGACATGGTTTGCGCCGTGTCATGTGCTGAGCTGAACAAGAAGCTGAAAACCGCGTCCCGCGAAGCATTTGGTCAGTTCATCTGGTCTGATGTTGAAGGCAATAAAATTTCCGGTGAGTTTGCTGGCTGGGAAATTGTGCCGGGCGGGGATGCGCAGCGGATTAATATTATTACATCTGTCAGTACCGGAAAAATGGAGGCGAATATTCTCGGCAGGCATGTTGACGCACCCGTTGACGGGCTGTGCCCGAAGCTTCAGGTGGAACTGGCATTTGTTAACGCGGGAGCTGACGACGATACCACTCACCTGAAGTTTAATTTTGCCCGTGTGGATGCAACCTCTCCTACGGCAGGTGATGGCAGCGTTGTAGTGCTCAACCCTGATACAAACCAGTTGTTCCCGACTTCAGATTCCATTATTCCTCAGATGTACTGCCGCATGATGGCGGATATGCTGGTCGCCGGTCAGGATAAACTTGCGTTCATCTTCGCCGAAATTATGGATATTTCAGCAGGGAGCGATGTCTCATGGCTGAAACTGCATCTGCTGCAGTATGCCTACAATGAAAAAACAAAAGGGGCGCTGGGCTGTATGGCTGTGCTGGGCGTACTGGCAGATAATCCCTCTCCTCCACCTACGAACTCCCTTCAACTGATTTTTGATTCAGAGCTTATACGGGAAGGCGGCAGCATCGGATTTATGCTGTCTCAGCGTACGTTTATGAAGCACGTTGTGCTTGCGGGGCTGCCTGGCGTGTTTGAAGGTTCTAATATCAGCCAGTTTTTACTCAACGACGATAACGTAATCAAAAACAATGGCAGCATTTCGTTAAACAGTCTGGATGGCTATACCCCTTATTTTAACAGCCTTAACGTTGAGGTGCTGGATAACAGGATCATCCTCAATAACGCCAGCGGTCGCTGCGACGTGGTCTCTTACAGCAGTTATGTGTCATTTGACTTATCCGGCATTTATACCTTGCGGTTAACTGAGACGGGGGGCCACTACACGCTCAGTCTTGAAGATGTCAACCGGCCCACTTTTCACTGTGATACACACGACACGGCCGCTCTGGTTTTCTGGGTATTTGGTGGCTGGGTGGTGGATGCGCTGGTGAAAGGCATTAAAAGCCAGCTGGATTCGCTGCTTTTTGAGTTCGGATACAGGATTGATTTTGATGTATTCCCGGTAACGTTTAACACGGATGCCCGTTACAGCAGCTGCGGGCTGGCAGATAATTTCTATATGCAGGATTGAATACGGCTGGTGCCGGAGGGACTATGAGCTTTATTGAAAAAGTTAAATATATTAGCCAGCTTGCTGTCGTCGACGAGTTTGGCGGACGGGGACATGCGGACAAAATCAATCGGTTTTATATTGTTTTCAGGGTGACGGACGAAAGTGGCAATGACATTGAGGTAACGGCGGGAGAAGTAGAAGACGCTGTAAAGGCTAAAAATATCATCCTCTGTGACTACCTGGATAACAGGAGGTTCACGCTGGGAGTGCTGGAAAAAAACCCGGATAACTGTGAATTTATAGTGGTCGGCAAGTTATATAAGAACAATACCAATCTCATCGGAGTTGACGTGGCTGAGTTCAGTGAAAACGCCAGCATCTGTGTAACGTTTCGCAATGAAGCCGGCTCTGTCATCGCGTCTACCACTTATTTGTCGGACTTCCCATCGTGTTTTTTTCTGAATAACAAGAAGGACTGAGCGCCTCTGCGACCGTGCTGTGCTGCCTTGTGATGCACAGCACTCCAGGGAGGGGGTTGGCATTTCCATTATCAGTCCGGTCAGTTCCATTAACCTGGGGCAGGATCGGACCCGTTATCATTTTCTGAGGAGTACTTATCTGTGTCGTCACCTTCATTCTATTCCGCTGCCGGAAACTTTATCAGCGCCATTAAGGGCGGCGTGAATCCGCGCACGGGGCTGTTTAACGTCAGTCTGCCACTGATCAGTCTGCGCACCGGGGATCTTGCCGGGCCTTGCCTGGCACTGAATCTGAGTTACTCTCCTCTGTCATCCGAAGATGAGGGGTTTGGCCGGGGATTTACCCTGAACCTCAGCCGTTATGACAGCCGGGCTCGTAAGCTGTACCTTTCAACCGGTGAAGAGTATCGCATCAGCAGCAGTGGTAATGCCGTCATACAGCAGAGGTTCAGGAGTTTTATCTTTAAAAAGACGGATGATCCTGGCGCGAGATATCAAATTATTCATAAGTCCGGCCTCGTTGAAACCCTTACGATACTGGACTCCATGGCTTATACAACGCGTATTGAAGACCCCGGAGGGCGGCGGCTAGAACTTGGCTGGGAGAGGATATATACCAAATATCGCCTGTCAGGTGTGAGTGAGTGGAAAGAGGAAAAGAAGATCCTCCTGTGCAGTGTGGTCTATCCAGATGCGAAGTCCGCCGTCACGACCTTCAGGGTGCTGCCAGACAGTTCGGCGTACGGATATGATATCGTTTTCAGCCTCGGGGATGGGGTGCTCCGGAGCGTAACCAGCCACGCTGATACTCCTGAGCTGGTCTGGAAGTTTTCCTATGACGTACTTAATCCCTACGAGACGAAGCGGGAACCCCGGTTTCTCACCGGTATGGAATCCCCTACGGGGCTGAGGCAGAAGGTGGTATACCCCTATTCCGAAGGTATGGCATTTCCGGATGGTATGGGTCTGGCTCCACTGCCCCGCGTGTCCACCCATATCATTGAACCCGGTGGGGAACAGGCCAGGACGGAAACGCGATGGATGTGGACGGAGGAAAATTATCTTGGCAGAAATAGGCCTGGCCCCCATGCGGAATGGCAGCCTGATATGGATCTCGGCCTGACACTTCCCCTGAGCCCGGGTTACTTTTACGGCTCGACGGAAAATATTCTGGACGCCAGCGGCAGACGCGTGCTCTGTGCGGTGACGCGGCGCTACAACAGCTTCCATCTGCAGGTATCTGAAAGTGCGCTCAGGGATGGAAAAACGTACACCATCACCACGGCATATCCTGCCAGTTCCGGTGCGAAACTGAATGAGCAGCCCCGTCAGTATCTGCTGCCGTGCATGAAGACCGAGACCTGGCAGGATGACAGTGGTACCCGGACGCGTATCACACGCTGGCAGTTTGACGAATCGGGAAACCCGCTGCGCCAGACTGCGCCGGACGGCACCATCACGGAATATGTTTACTATCCGGCTCAGGGTGAAGGAGATTTCTGCCCGGCAGATCCTCACGGCTTCACCCGCTACCTGAAAAGAAAAACGGTCACCCCCCTCAGGATCAGGGGGGATGAACCCGTTACCGTTGAGATACATACATGGAAAAAGCGGCAGAATATATTAAACAACGGTTACTTCGTGGCGGGCGACAGGGTAACGGAAACTTCCGGCAGTGTGAGGGTCGTTGTCTCCCGTGAATATTATGACGACCTGGGTAATCCCGTGGCCTGTGGCAGGGAAAAAAAGCGGATAATCACCCTGACGCCTGATGCTGAAAAGGCGGACGCTGCATCATATAGCCGCACGGAAGTCTTTTCCTATGAATCCCGGGATGCCGGGCTGTTCCAGTCCGCAACCCTTACCACGCATGATGGTTTGTCAATCACCTGTTCCAGCCTGCGACACTCCGTTCTGGGCCTGCTGTTGTCAAAAAGTGACGCCCGGGGCGTGACGGTGAATTACACATACGACAGGGCTGGTCGCGTACTGACCTGCACATCAGCCCCCGAAACGCCATATGAGCAGAAATCCGTATGGTCGTATGCCATTGACAGCCGCGGGCCGGTGACCACCGAAACCGGCCCTGCAGGTAATCAGATTCGGCTCCGGTTTGACGGCGCAGGCCGGGAAATCGGACGGGAACGCCTGGATACTGATAATTCGAAACGATGGTTTGAAGTGTCGTCGCAGAATTATGATACAACGGGTGAGGTGACATACGGCGCGGCCAGTGACTGGCTGACCAGTGCACCGGAAGAGCAGTATATTTTCCGCACCGTATTTGAGTATGACGGCTGGGGCAACCTGCGGGACACGAGCTCATCTGATGGCGTGCTGGTCAGGCAGACCCATGACCCGGTGAAGTTGACGCAGGCCGATTTTGCTAAGGGCAGCATTGGCAGTATAAACCTCGACACGACGACGCGCTTCACCGAACTGGACAAAAAAAATTATCTGCCGCGCCGGGAAAAAATCACAGGGAACGGTTTTGCAGCCGAGCGGAACTTTGAGTGGGACGGCGCGGGTCAGCTGCGGCAGGTAACGGACGAAAACGGCAGGCGAACACAATATACTTATGACGCATTTGGACGGGTACTGGCTCAAACCCTGCCCGACGGCACCGTCATCAGGCGTCTGTATGCGCCACACCTTACCGGCAAGGAGGTGGTCAGCATCAGTGTGACCGGAACGGACGCTGATGGTCGGATAAAAACCTGGATCCTGGGAACGCAGACATTTGACGGCCTCGGGCGCCTGACGTTACGGGTCAGCGGTGGCCGGACCACCATGTTTACCTACAGCGGTATGTCGTCGGTGCCCGCCTCTGTCACCCTGCCATCAGGGAAAAAAGTGGCTTACACCTGTATCCCCGAGCTGGGTGACATCGTCAGCAGCATGACTGCGGACGAGCTGAGGCAGGCATTCATCTGGGATCCGGGCACCGAAAGCCTGCTGACGGCGACAGAAGGCAGTACGACGACAGAGCATATCCTGTACCCATCCGGTAGCCTGAAAACCGAAAAATTTACTCAGGCCGGTACTATCCGGGAGGCCGGTTATGTCCGCACCCTGGCCGGGGCGGTAGACAGATACACAGATATTACCGGAAAAGAGACGAACTACGAGCGGGACAACTCAGGGCGACTTATCAAAACAAAAGATAATGACCTGACAACTGACCTGCAATACGATCCTCTGGGGCGGCTGAGTTCGTACACTGTGACGGACCAGGCAACGAAGGTCACGTTCACCACCGCGCTGACGTATGATGACGCCAGCCGGGAGACCGTGAGAACCATCACCGACGGCAAGACCTCTCATACGCTGACGGTTACTCAGGGCTGGACCTTGAACAGCCTGGTGACGGAGCGTGTCACGCAGTGGGGCGGAATGACGGTGAGGAAGGAGGCATATACTTATGACGCCCGTAACCGTCTGGTCACATATAAGGTCCTGGGGGTGAGTTTGCCGCAGGATGCTTACGATTGTGACATAAAGGCGCAAACATATCAGTATGATGCCCTGAACAACCTCATAACCGTCATTACCACGCTGGCAGACGATGGCAGCGATACAGCAACATATTGCTACACGAACAGCAATGACCCAACGCAACTAACATCGGTGACGCACACGCATGATAAATATCCGCAAACCGTCACGCTGAACTACGACGCAGAAGGGCGCATGACGCAGGACGAGGCGGGTAGAACGCTCGCATATGATGTCCTCGGCAGGCTGGTCAGCGTCAGCGGAAATAGCGTCTCCGGTGGCTACGGCTATGATGCCCTGGGCCGGCTGGTCAGCCAGAGCGTCAGTGCGACGGACTCCTGTCAGCTTTACTATCGGGGCGGCGAGCGGGTTAACGAAACCCGGGTGCAGGAGAATAAAAACGTACGTCTGATTAAAACCGGACACGCCTGTGTGGGAGTCAGCGACGGAGACAGGCTGACCCTGACGGCAGGCGACCAGCACGGCAGCCTGTTATGGTCCCGCGATGTCAGCCAGAAGGATGCAGAACTGCACGGCAGAATACCGTACGGCAGCGGAAAAGCCGTAGACGGCCTGCCAGGATTTAACGGCGAGCATCCTGACCCGCTAACGAGAGTGTATCATCTGGGCAACGGCTACCGGGCTTACAGCCCAGCGCTGATGCGCTTTACCTGTCCGGACAGTATGAGTCCATTCGGAAGTGGAGGAATAAACCCTTACGCGTACTGCGCGGGTGATCCGGTGAATTTCACTGACCCATCAGGGCATCTGGGGCGGCCGGATTATTTATGGGGCGTGCTGTCGGCCGCTTTCACCGTTGCCGGGTTGTGGGCCGCGTTGCTTTCCGGCGGACTGGCGATAGCGGCGGCGGGAGGTATTATGGCGGCAGTTGGTGCGGCCTCCACTACGACGCTTGTTGCTGGTGGACTGGGCGTGGCGGCGGACGCTACGGCGCTGGCCGCTATTACGCTGGAAGATAGTCACCCGGAGGCCTCCTCTGTATTGGGCTGGACGTCCATGGCAATGGGGCTGGCTGCTGGCGGTGCCCTGCTGTCTGCATCAGGCGTGAGAAGATTGACGAGAGCACAGAGTGTGGGAGGGGGCCCTCTGCGGCTGAGAGGAGGGGGGGATGTTGTAGAAGCTGGTACTGGCACACTTTTAAATGAAGTAGGTTTACTTGAAAGAAATGGTGGCTTTCGGCGTCCTCTTTATCGCGCTGATCTAACGTCCCCTGATCACATATTGAAATATGGATTCAGACCATCGACAGATTTTACCGGAACGGGTGGTAGAAGTATGATTGGAAGCCAGCCGGCCTTGATTGTTGCAGAGCGTCTGGAGGGGGCTATTCGTTTTAATACAGCATCACTTAGTGGAAGAGGCAATTTATATATGATCAGAGGCGGAAGAGTTAGAGGAAGTTCCCTTATTGATAATATGTGGGACAACCGATCAGGGCTTGCGAACTTCTTTGATGATTCGACATTACTGAGAAATAGTATGAGTGAAGCATCTGATAGCGTTCAGGGGGTCAACTATCTTTCGGAAGCACATGTTTATCATGCGGATATAAAGCCTGAGATGATTAGCTTAGTCCCGGAAATGTTGGCGAGGCGAGCACCAGTGCCCGGTAAATGGCGGAACTGGTTTTAAAATATTCTGTTCCCAGACCCTGTAAATAACTTTGTGTCACTGCCACTCTATTACAGGTGATCGCTCAGGCGGTCACCGAACTCGATGATAAAACGGCCCATTGCCAGTTCCTGATTGGCATACTCCATTTTTTGGGGTAGTCGTCAGTCAGTTCAGCATTCAGGGCTGTTTCGATGGTAAGCTTAATAAGCATACGTAAAAACTGGTTAAGGCCGGCTTTGGTTTGAGGGCTTTTAGCCAGTTTAGCCGAGAGGGCTTTAAGTTTCTTTTCATCGTTCATTTGCCTGTCTCCGTTATTGGAGTGAACATTTCAAAAACAGGCATATACACAATTTAAATTATAGATTAGCAACGAAAAAGCCTGAGCTTTCGCTCAGGCTTTCTCATTTAATATGGCGGTGAGAGAGGGGTTCGAACCCTCGATACGTTGCCGTATACACACTTTCCAGGCGTGCTCCTTCAGCCACTCGGACACCTCACCGTATTTTTGCTGGCACACTGTGCCTGGGCGCTAATGTAGGTAAAAGCCGGGGCAGGGTCAACTCCCTTTGTGAAATTTCCCGTTCGTTTAGTCAGTTTTACAGCATGTTGCTGCTTAAACAGGCAAATAGCCGGATAAATCATGAAAAGTCCGCATCCATAAAGGTAATTATGCGGCGCTCTGTGCATAATGATGCACTTTTCTGCATCAGATAATCATGAGGGCTGTTGTGAATACCGCTGCTAAATATACTGATACCGCCGCCATTCGTGGCACCGGGGCGCTGTTCTTTATTCAGATCTTCGCCACCCTCGGCTTTGCCGTGCTCTATTCGACCCTGGTGCTCTACGCCACCAAACGTCTGGGATTTAGCGAAGGGCAGGCCAACGCCATGATGGGCGTTTTTGGCGCTTTCAACTACGGGCTGCACCTGTTCGGGGGCTATCTTGGCGGACGCTTCCTCAGCAACCGTATTCTCTTTGTGCTGGGTATGCTTTTACAGGTTATCGGCTGTTGGGTGCTCGCCGGGCAAACCGCAGAAGGGCTGTACTGGGGGCTGGCGATGTTCCTGACCGGCAGCGGCCTGAACGTCACCTGCATTAATATGATGCTTACCCAGCGTTTTAAACCTGAGGATAACCGCCGCGAGACCGCTTTTCTCTGGAACTATGCCGGGATGAATCTCGGCTTCTTTCTGGGCTTTACCGGCGCAGGTTACTTTCAGCTGAGCGAGCATTATCATTCGCTGTTCCTGTTCGCCACCCTGGGCAATATGGTCGCCATCGTCATTTCGCTGCTGTGCTGGAAAATATTGGCAGATATTGACACGCCGCTGCTGCACGTCAGTAAAAGCCAGTTCAGGCTGCGGATGGTGGGAGGAGCGATCATTCTGGCGGTGCTGGTGCCACTTGTGCGGCTAATGCTAACCCACGCCAGCTTTACCGGCGCTTTTGTCATCGGGCTGGGGGTGATTATTTTCCTGCTGCTGGCGTTTACCACTCTGCGCCACAGGCCGCGCGAGGAGCAGCGTAAAATGACGGCCTGGCTGATTCTGGCGCTGGGTTCGCTGGTATTCTGGACGCTGTATCAGCTGGCCCCCATGGGACTGATGCTGTTTACCGAGCACAATATCAACCTGAACGTTTACGGCATAAAGATTGCTCCTCAGTGGGTACAAAATATCAATACGCTGGTGATTGTTATCGGCGGGCCGCTGCTGGCGCTGGGCTTCCGCAATCTGCGCGAGCGCGGCTGGCGCATTGACATCCCCCTGCAGTTTGCCTCATCGCTGTTCTTTATTGGTTTGGGGATGCTGGTACTGCCGCTGGGGATCCTGCTGGCGGGCGGTGATGGCCAGGTGGCGTTTAAATGGATTGTCATCAGCTATGTACTGCAAAGCATCGGTGAACTGCTGCTCTCACCGATCGGCTACGCAATGATCGGCAAGCTGGCTCCGGCCCGCTATCAGGGAATTATGATGGGCTGCTGGATGATGGTTACCGGCGTGGCATCGGTGCTGGCGGGATACGTGTCAGGTCTGATGCCCGAAAACAGCGGCAGCACGCCGCTCCTGACTAATCCGGGCTACAGCCATATTTTCAGCCTGCTCGGCTGGGGGAGTGCGGCGGTCGGGCTGATCCTGCTGATGCTTATGCCGCTGTTGCGCAGGCTGATTGAGCCTGCTGTCGCACGCTGATAAACCCTGGGATGCCTTGCGTATCCCGGGATTGTTGCTTGCCATCCGCGCGTTTTTACCCGAGCCTGATAAAAAAGAGGAGATCATACGTGGACGTCATTTTTTATCACCCATCCTTTCGCGCCGATAAATGGATTGCGGGTCTGCAGCAGCGCCTGCCGCAGGCGCGTATTCGCCAGTGGACACCCGGCGACGATGCGCCCGCCGACTATGCGCTGGTACGTCAGCCGCCGGTAGAGATGCTAACGGGGCGCACGGCGTTAAAAGGCGTATTCGCACTGGGCGCAGGCGTTGATGATATTCTCGCGCAGCTGAGACAGTATCCCGCTATGTTGCCCGCCGGGGTGCCGCTGTTCCGGCTGGAAGATACCGGCATGGCCCGTCAGATGCAGGAATACGCGGTATATCACGTGCTGGGCTGGTTCCGCCGCTTTACGGAGTATCAGCAGCAAAAAACGCATAGCCTGTGGCAGCCGCGACCAAACTATTCCCGCAGCGACTTCGGCGTCGGCATTCTGGGGGCGGGCGTACTGGGCGGCAGCGTGGCGGAGAGCCTCCTGGCCTGGGGCTTCCCGGTGCGCTGCTGGAGCCGTTCACCGAAGGATTTGCCCGGGGTCAGCAGTTTTTACGGTGACGATCAGCTGGACGCGTTCTTGAACGGCTGTCAGGTGCTGATCAATCTGCTGCCCAATACGCCGCAGACCACGGGTATACTGAACCGGAAGCTGATGCAGCAGTTAAAACCCCAGGCATTTATTCTTAATCTGGCGCGAGGCGCGCATCTGGTTGAGGATGATTTGCTGGCCGCTATCGGCGCGGGTGAGGTAAAGGCCGCCGCGCTGGATGTCTTTGCGCGTGAACCGCTGGATACACAGCACCCTTTCTGGGCGCATCCGGCCATTGCCATTACGCCCCATAATGCCGCTGTAACGTTACCTGACGATGCGATGGACTATATTGCACAGGCCATCCGCCTGCGCGAGGCGGGGCAGATGCCGTCAGGCCGCGTCGACCTGTCGCGCGGCTACTGAATGCGTCCGTACGTGACCCTGTCACATTTTACTTATGATGAGACTTACTATGAATGAATTTTCAATCCTCTGCCGCCTGCTGGGCTCGCTGTATAACCGCCAGCCTCAGGATCCCCTGCTGGTTCCGCTGTTCACGCTCCTGCGTGAAGGCAAGCTGCAACAGCACTGGCCGCTGGAGCAGGACGAGTTGCTGCTGCGTCTGCAACAGAACAGCGATCCCCAGGCGCTGGCAACGGACTACAATGCGCTGTTTGTGGGCAGTGAGTGCAGCGTGCCGCCCTATGGTTCGCACTGGGAAAACGGACCGGATGAGTCTGAGGTGCGGCGCTTTCTGCAAAGCCGCGGCATGCCGCTAAGTGATGCGCCGGCCGACCATATTGGCGCGCTGCTGCTGGCCTCCTCCTGGCTGGAGGACCAGTCGGAAGCGGATGAGTTTGCGGCGCAGATCACCCTGTTTGATGACTACCTGCTGCCGTGGTGCGGTCAGTTCCTCGGCAAGGTTGAAGCCCATGCCACAACGGCATTTTACCGCACCCTGGCGGCGATCACCCGCGAAGCGCTACAGGCAATGCGCGACGAACTGGAAGAAGATAACGAAAGCTGAGGTGGGGAAAGGCTGAAATCGGGCGAGGGTCCTGGCCTTTGCATCAGCCCTGACAGGGGGCCGTTTGGGGAACAGACAGCGAGGCAAAAGCTGGCCGGTGATCCTAACTGGAAGTATTAGACCAGCATGGTGCCGACGACCCCAGCGGCGAGGCGGGTCGTGACCAGATCAGCGGCGTGCCGGGCAGCCAGACCGGGGCGTTCAGGCGATAGCCAATTCCCCGGGCGGCGATCTCAGTTTCGGCATTCAGATCGCCCGGTACGTCAGCGCCCAGGCCTGCGGGCCGATCAGCGACGGGGTAAGGGCGCTGGGTCAGTAGCAGAGCGGTTCTGGCCAGCGAGAGGCGGGCGGTAAAACCGATATTATGCCGCCGTCGTTGCCGCAAGCCTTTCAGCACGGAGGCTGCCATCATGTAGCCCGTGGCATGGTCCAGCGCCTGAACCGGCAGGGGGGAGGGCGGCGTGCTTACGTCTCCTCCCCGCCCATAGTCGGCGATACCGCAGCCCATCTGGACCAGGCTGTCAAATCCCCTGCGGTTGCGCCACGGGCCACTCCAGCCCCAGGCGTTCAGGCTGACGTTGATAAGTCCCGGCGATAGCCTTTGCAATTCATCGGTGTCATAGCCAAGCCGGGGTAGCGCATCGGCACGAAAACCGTGAACCAGCACGTCCGCCTGCGCTAACAGGGTCTCAAAAGCTTTCCGACCCTCTTTCGATTTCAAATTCAGACGCGCACAGCGTTTACCGAGGGTAATCTCCTCCTCCAGGGAAGCCTCTTCCCAGCCAGGCGGATCCAGGCGCAGAATCTCAGCCCCCAGCCCAGCGAGAAAGCGCGTGGCGACCGGCCCGGCAATAATCCGCGTCAGGTCAAGCACTCTGATGCCCAGCTCCGTGACCGGCCAGGCCGATTGCAGCCGTTCCCCGGTGGTAAACGCCACGGCAGGCGGCGAGGCGTCATTGCTATGCAAGCCCTGCCAGAGCGATAGCCACAGGGACGTCATCAGGCGGTTATCCATAGTTTCCTTCTTTCTTGCGCTATTTATAGATGTATAAATAATGCTTCGGGATGCGCTGCAACCTGCAGCGCCTTATGTCATTTTCTGCATTAGCTCTCACTATAAGTCATGTGACAAGCTGTCGGCAGCTTGCCATGATAAGGTTCGGAATCCTGAGATTTGCGTCAGGTGTGCGTCAGAGATCACCAAAAGGAACCCTTAACCTTATGTCTTCTTCGCTTCCCTTAGCAATTATTCAGCTCGAAACGCCGCCCGAGCGCGTCAGTGCGCAGATGGGCGAGCAGCAGCACTGGTTTGTGGACGCACTGAGTTTGCAGCCACAGGACTACATTGTCATTCGTCCCGACCTGGGGGATGAGCTTCCTGCGCCGTCCTCCGTTGCGGCGGCGATACTGAGTGGCTCCTGGGCGATGGTGACCGATCATGCGGAGTGGAGCGAGCGCACCGCCGCCTGGATCCGCAGCGCGGTTGAGCACGATCTGCCCCTGCTGGGCGTCTGTTACGGGCATCAGCTTATGGCTTATGCCCTCGGCGGCCAGGTCGGGGATAACCCGCGCGGCTGGGAGAGAGGGCTTCAGCAGCTCACCACGGTTGACGGCGATCGCCACGATCCGCTGCTCGGTGCGCTGCCGACGCATTTTTCTGCCTGGCTTTCCCATCGTCAGTCGGTACTACAGCCGCCGCCGGGGGCGCAGGTTCTGGCCGTCTCTGCGCTGGATGACTGCCAGATCATCCGCTACAGCCCGCAGGCGATATCGGTACAGTTCCATCCGGAATTTACCGGCAGTATTATGACTGCCTGCATGGAAAACGCGCAGCGCGAGCGCGAGGTGAGCAGCCTGATGTCACACCAGGCGGAACCCACCTGGGCCCGTCAGCTACTGCTGAACTTCTGGCCCCGCCATCGTCAGAACAGCCTGTTTGCCTGAGGGCTGACTGAAAGGGGCGCTATCCGCGCCCTTTATTCATTTCTCCTTTTGTCTGTGCGGTACTTCACACTTAGATCCAGATTTTGCCAATTCTCACTCCCGATCACAGTTTCATCCGTGACGCTCTGCCATTCTCTCGCTTAGCAATAATGTTAATAGTAAGTTATCCCAATGTTAACTAAGGCGGGGCGTACGACCCCAGGGGAGAAGAAGATGCGTTACGCATATCCGGGCCAAAAAGATTCGCTGATCGTTCTTCAGTCGCACTACGGCAACTATATTAACGGTGAGTTTGTCCCGCCGGTAAACGGCGAATATTTTTCCAATAGCTCACCGATCAACGGCTCCCCGGTGGGGCAGTTTCCACGTTCCGACCGCCAGGATGTGGAGAAGGCACTGGATGCAGCGCACGCCGCCGCTGAGGCCTGGGGCAAAACCTCGGTGCAGACGCGCTCGCTGACGCTGCTGAGAATTGCCGATCGACTGGAGGAGAATCTGGAGTATCTCGCCGTCAATGAAACCTGGGATAACGGCAAGCCGGTGCGTGAAACGCTGGCCGCCGATATGCCGCTGGCGGTGGACCATTTCCGTTACTTTGCGGGCTGTATTCGCGCGCAGGAAGGGGGAGCGGCAGAGATTGATGAGTTCACTGCTGCCTATCATTTTCATGAGCCCCTGGGCGTGGTAGCGCAGATTATTCCATGGAACTTTCCGCTGCTGATGGCCGCCTGGAAGCTGGCTCCGGCGCTGGCGGCGGGTAACTGCGTGATCCTTAAACCTGCCGAGCAAACGCCGCTCTCCATTTCGCTGTTTGTTGAGCTGATCGGCGATCTGCTGCCTAAAGGCGTGCTGAATATGGTGCACGGCTTTGGGCGCGAGGCGGGTGAAGAGCTGGCGAGCAGCCCCCGCATTGCGAAAGTCGCCTTCACCGGTTCTACCGCTACCGGCGGTCATATCCTTGAGCTGGCGGCGAAGAACCTGATCCCGTCAACCGTCGAGCTGGGAGGGAAGTCACCGAACATTTTCTTTGAAGACATTATGCAGGCCGAACCGGGCTTTATTGACAAAGCGGCGGAAGGGGTGGTGCTGGGCTTCCTGAATCAGGGCGAGATCTGTACCTGCCCGTCGCGCGCGCTGGTGCAGGAGTCAATCTATGTGCCCTTTATGGAAGCCGTGATGAAGCGCATCAAAACGATTAAACGTGGCGATCCGATGGACACCGAGACGATGGTTGGCGCGCAGGCGTCGCAGCAGCAGTTTGACAAGATCCTCTCCTATCTCGATCTCGCCCATAAAGAGGGTGCAGAGCTGCTGACCGGCGGCGGCGTGGAGAAACTGGAAGGAGAGCTGTCAGGCGGTTACTACATTCAGCCGACGCTGCTGAAGGGGAATAACAGTATGCGCATTTTCCAGGAAGAGATCTTCGGGCCGGTGGTGGCGGTTACCACCTTTAAAGATGAGGCTGAAGCCCTGGCTATTGCCAATGACTCCATTTACGGCCTGGGCGCAGGCGTCTGGACGCGGGATATCAACCGGGCTTATCGCATGGGCCGCGGCATCAAAGCCGGACGCGTGTGGACCAACTGCTATCATCTTTATCCCGCCCATGCGGCCTTTGGTGGCTACAAGAAATCGGGCATCGGACGGGAAAACCATAAAATGATGCTCGATCACTATCAGCAAACCAAAAACCTGCTAATCAGTTACAGCACCGAGCCGCTGGGCTTTTTCTGATTTGGCTTACTCCTCCTCACGGGCCAGTAGCGTTGCAATCTGGCCCTCGGGTACTGCCTGCGAAAAAAGATATCCCTGAAGCTGATTACAGCCTGCTTCGGCCAGCGCCGCCATCTGGCTGCTGGTCTCTACCCCCTCTGCGGTAACCACCAGTCCCATCGCCTGGCCCAGCCTGACGACCGACTCAACGATCGCCATGGAGTTTTCCGTCACCCCCAGCGCCTGAGTAAACGAACGGTCGATTTTGATCTTATCGACTGAAAAATGGCTCAGGTAATTAAGGCTGGAATAACCGGTGCCAAAATCGTCCAGCGCAATATGGAATCCGACTTCACGCAGACGGCTCATAATCTTCTTCGCGCCCTTACTCTCTTCTATCAGCACGCCTTCGGTAATTTCCAGTTCGATGCGTGAAGGCAGGGTATTCTCCTGCTTTACAATCGCTTCGAAATGTTCGACGAACCCCGGCGAGCGAAATTGCAGGGGAGAGACATTAACCGCAATGAGCAGATCGGGCCATGCCAGTGACACGCGGCAGGCCTCACGCAGCACCCACTCACCGAGCTGAATAATCAGCCCCATTTCCTCCGCCAGCGGAATAAACTCACCGGGAGGAATGGCCCCCAGCACCGGATGATCCCAGCGTATAAGTGCCTCCAGCCCAACGACTTTCTGACCAGAGATATCCATCTGCGGCTGGTAGTAAACCGCCAGGTTCTGCTTATGCAGCAGCGCCTGACGCAGATCGGTCGCCACCTGCAGGCGCGTTTTGATGGATTCATCCATCAAGGGATCAAAGAACTGATACTGGCTCCGCCCCTGACTCTTCGCCTGGTAGAGCGCGATGTCCGCTTTGCGCACGATCTCGGCGCGGTCGGTATGCTCTCCGCTTACCAGCATGACGCCGATACTGACGCCAATCCAGGTTTCACTTCCCAGCAGGATGAAAGGGCGGGAGATATCCTCCACTATTCGCTCACACAGCCTCTCTACTTCCGCAGAGGTCGCCACGGCCGACAGGATAACCACAAATTCATCGCCGCCGAGGCGCCCCACGGTATCCTGTTCGCCCACCCGCTGCGTGAGCCGCTGCGCCACCTCAATAATTAAGTCATCGCCCGCATGATGACCGTAGGTATCGTTGACCAGTTTAAAACGGTCGAGATCCAGCAGCAGCAGCGCCACCTTGTCGCCGTCAGGATCCCGCATCCGCCTGCCGAGCGTCTGGGCAAGACGCTCTTCAACCAGCGCACGGTTTGGCAGGCCGGTCAGCACGTCATGGAAGGCCAGGTGCTGCGCCTGGGCTTCGCTGGCGCTGAGCTGGAGCAGCGACTGAGAGAGCCGCAGTGAGGAGAGCCAGAGGCGGCGGATCATCATCGTGCAAATAAGGGTAATAATCAGCAGCACGGCTACGACCAGCGGGGCGATGACGCCCAGCATCCGGGTGCCCGGCCTGTCTGCCTGCCACGCCAGGTAACCGAGTGGCTGGCCAGCCGGGCTTATCAGCGGGTAGTTAGCCGTAAGATGACGGAGAGGAGCCTTATCAGCATAGTAAAGCCCCTTAAGCTGGCTGCGCTGTGACAGGGCGTCGAGAAAAGCGCCGTCCAGAAAGCGGATGCTGACCAGCACAAAGCGACGAGGCTGGGCGGGGTCGCCATCAATGGTTCCCACCGCGAGCGCAGCGGGGCGGTTATCAATCAGCGCGAATCCCACGCTTTCACGGCGCGCTTTCAGGCCGGAAACGGCGTGGCTGAGCCCGGTAAGCGCAGTCGCCACGGCCGGCCTGACAGGTATCGCGCTGTCGGGGGGCACGCTGCGGCCATTTTCCCACAGGTAGACCGGCTGGCCGTCAGGACGCAGGATATCAACCCGCTGATGACCAAACATGCCTGAAAGCCATGCGCCCACGTTCTGATCCAGCCAGGCCTGGTCAGGCGGAGTATGCTGCACATGGCGCGCCAGCGGCTGCCACAGCGCCAGGCTGCGATGCTGGATTATCATCTCTCTCAGGCTTTGGGAAAGAGACGTTTGAATAATATGGTGCTGACGCGCCGCGGCCTCGGCATTACTTTTTGACGTGGCCCAGTAGACAGCATAGCCCGCGCCGAGAAAGGTAATCAGCAGCACCAGCACCAGGGGCGCGAGGATCTCACGCAGGAAGTGCGCGCGAAAACTGTCTGATATTTTCATCTGTTTACCCGTGCGATTTCTCTTTTTCTGCGGCCTCTGCGGCAGCTTTAGCCGCTGCGTCAACCTTAGCCTGACGCCAGTTGACCAGCGGCGTTACGGAAATGCCGTGTACCACTACGCTGGCAACAATCAGCGTAAAGGCCATATTGGCCATGCGGTTCGCCTCATCGCCCCCCAGGCCGTGGGTGTAAGCCCATGCAATGTAGTTGATACTGCCAATGCCGCGAATACCCAGCCATCCCAGTATCAGCCTCTGCTTGCGCGGCGCACCCATCCCAATGGTGGCCACCCACACCGACAGAGGGCGAATCACCACAAACAGCAGCAGCCCCATCAGCAGGCCCACTGGATCCCAGTGGTGAGCCAGGGTGATGCCCAGCACGATAATAATCCCTGCGGCAAACAGCCTTTCAATCATATCGCCAAAGGAGAGGGCATCGCCCACTACCAGGCCCACGGAGCTGGCGGCGTTCGGCTCGCCTGACTCGTGACGAATATGCGGGTTAACCATCAGCTCAGCGGGGGGGCGGTTATCGCTGTCCTTAAACGCATCCGCTGGCTGCCGACGGGTCACGCGCATTTCAGCGCGTCGCAGACCGACACCTGCGGCAAAGGCGGCGAGAAAGCCTGAGGCATCAAGTGACTGTGCCGCAGCGTAGCTGAGCGCAATCAGCGCCAGTGCCAGGAAGTCATTAGGCGCAACGTCCTGGTGGGTATAACGTAAATGCGTCGCATACTGACCGACGAAGCGTCCCAGCAGAAAGCCAATCGCGATGCCGCCGACGATAGCCCATAAAACATCGATCAGGGCCCAGTGGCTGAACATCGCCAGCGTCAGATCGCCCTGGGTGGTTAGCAGCAGCATTGCCAGCATCAGCAGCGGCAGGGCGCTTCCGTCGTTCATGCCCGCTTCGCTGGAGAGCGAGACGCGCAGATTATCATCATCCCGGGCATCGTTAACCGCGATCAGGCTGGCCAGCACCGGGTCCGTTGGTGCGACAATTGCGCCAAAGGCCAGCGACAGCGGCCAGGAGAGGCCGGTCAGAAAATGCGCGGCCAGCGTCACGCCGCCTACCGTCAGCAGCATGCCTGGAAACGCCAGACGCATACCCATGCGCCAGCCCTGACTCCGTAAAGGCAGACGCAGCTTCAGCCCGGTGATAAACAGCGAGGCGGCCATGGCGATCTCGGTCAGGTTTTTGGCCAGCTCAGCATGCGCGGCGACATCCACCTGGAGCAGATCAAGCACCCAGGGGCCGCAGATCACCCCGGCGATAAGGTAAAGTGCAAAGGTGGTGATAGGTCCGCGGTTAATCCACCCGGACGCCAGCGACATTAACAGTAATAAACCACCGGTTGCGGCAGTCCAACCCAGAAATTCCATCATTACTCCTTTATTGCGGCAAAATCACTGCGATAAGTATGGACGACAATGCGGAAAGCGGCATAATATCTGCTTGAATTAACATATTTTTTTCAGTCTTTGCAACAGATTGCAGGCCTTAGACCCAGCGAGACGCGTGAAAAGAGAAAACAAACCTCCGGCAAGATGCCGTAAAAGGCGCGGGATAGAGGCATTGCCCCCGACAACCTTGACGATAATTCTGTTAAATGCATCACATAAAGAATAAATGCCGATAATAAAACATAACCCGATGATTAATTAACGCTTTAATTATTCTTTTATCGCTCAGATAATGTATTTTAATTAATAAGCCTCGCATTGTCTTTTTATCACCTACTATTATCTACGTTACCGAGATTATTATTTCATGCTGGTCAGAGTTTATATTAATTCCTGGCCTTAATTTATTATTCCGGAGCCGATTATGTCTATTACTACTTTAGAAGAACTTTTTATACATGACCTGTCAGATATTTATAGTGCAGAAAAACAGATAACCCGAGCCCTGCCGAAAATGGCGCGCGCCGCCACCAGTGAGACGCTTGTTGCGGCCTTTAATAAACACCTTGAAGAAACCCGCGGCCAAATAGAGCGCATTCAGCAGCTGGTGGACGTCACCGAAGGGGTGAAAATCAAACGTATGACCTGCCATGCGCTGGAAGGGCTGGCAGAAGAAGCCCAGGAACTGATCGATACCGTCGAGAAGGGAGAGGTTTTAGATGCCGGGCTGATTGGTGCGGCACAGAAGGTGGAGCATTATGAAATTGCCACCTACGGTACGCTGCACGCCATGGCGTTAAAGCTCGGCTATAAGGACGCGGCTAAGCTGCTGGCAGAGACGCTGGCGGAAGAAAAAAGTACCGATGAAAAACTGACCCAGATCGCTCAGGCTGCGGCATAACACCCACAGGATAAAGGCCAGGCGTTTGGCGTCTGGCCTTTACTCATACCCTGTTTCTTCCCGCAGCATCGCCCCGACGGGGCGTTATACGCCCCTCACCTTTACCCGGCCACAGTGACCTTTCGTTTATCCCGCGAGAATGACTTTAACCTGATGCTCCTCGCCCCTGACGCTCAGTGGGATTATCGCCTCCTCCAGCTTTACGCCATCCATCCAGAGTTCATAATCCGCCGTGCCGCGAATGACCTCAATATGGTAACGGCTGGTGCCTTCACGCCAGGTGAGCGTCAGCGCCGGCCATGCCAAAGGCATATGCGGGTGAATCGTTAAGCCTTCGCCCCGGCGTTTAATGCCCAGCAGGGCTTCGATCAGCAGACGGCTGGTCCAGCCCGCCGAGCCGGTATACCAGCTCCAGCCTCCGCGTCCGATATGCGGCTCAACGGAGTAAACATCCGCAGCCATCACATAGGGTTCGACCTTATAACGCTGCGTGGCTTCCGGCGTCAGGCTGTGGTTTATCGGGTTTATCAGTGCAAACAGCTGCCAGGCTCGCTCGCTGTCACCCATTTCCGCAAAGGCCATAATTGCCCAGATGGCACCGTGAGTATACTGGCCGCCGTTTTCCCTCACCCCCGGCAGATAGCCGCGAATATAGCCCGGATCGGGGCCGTTCCCGTCGAAAGGCGGCGTAAGCAGTTTGATCAGCCCGTTGTCATTATCAACCAGTTTATCGTCAAGCGACTTCATCGCCATCGCCGTGCGCTGGGCATCGCCTGCATCCGAGAGCACCGCCCAGCTCTGCGCGATAGCGTCAATCTGACACTCTTTACTGAGGTGTGAACCCAGGGGTTCCCCGCTGTCGAAATAGCCGCGCAGGTACCATTCACCATCCCAGCTGTGCGCCTGGAGATTCTTTTGCAGCTTGTCCGCCTGATCCCGGCAGAGCGTCAGGGTGTCATTATCACCCAGCGTTTCCGCCAGTGCCGCATAGCGCCGCAGTACCGTATAAAGGAAGAAACCCAGCCAGACGCTCTCACCGCGTCCGGCAATCCCAACCTGGCTCATGCCGTCATTCCAGTCCCCGGAGCCCATCAGCGGTAAGCCATGTTCACCGAAAACCAGGCCGCGTTTGATGGCGCGAATACCGTGCAGCCAGACTGACTCTTTCAGGGTACTGACAGCCGACTGTTCATAGAGGGACTCCTCGTTAGGTTCCAGCTGACGCGCCTCCAGATATCCCGCCTGTTCCTCAACGAGGGTTTTGTCCCCCGTGGTCTCCACGTAGTGGCAGATCGCCAGCGGAAGCCACAGGAAATCATCTGAGCAGCGGGTGCGTACGCCGTGGCCGGTTGGAGGATGCCACCAGTGTTGCACATCGCCTTCGGTAAATTGCCGGCTGGCACAGAGCAGGATCTGTTCACGCAGCCGCTCGGGCAGAGCATTGCTCAGCGCCAGACAATCCTGGAGCTGATCGCGGAAACCCCAGGCGCCGCCGGACTGATAATAACCGCTGCGCGCCAGAATACGGCTGGCCAGGGTTTGATAAAGCAGCCAGCCATTTGCCAGCAGGTTGACGCCCGCATCGGGCGTGTAGAGCTGGATCTTGTCCAGTATGTGGTGCCAGTAGTCGTGGATACCCGCCAGCTCCTCTCTGACCTTCGCCTCATCCAGCCAGACCTCAATCAGCCTTTCCGCCTCAGCCCGATCCTCACCCACGCCGAGGATAAAGATAAAGGTGCGCTGATCGCCGTCGATAATGGTCGTCGCCGACTGAACGGCGCCGCAGGGATCTAATCCCACGCCGGTCTTGTCAGAAAGCCGCTGCATGCCCAGCGCTGCGGGCTTGCTGAGTGACCCGTTGCGGCCGATAAACTCACGGCGGTCGCCGGTTACCGAGCAGTGAACGCCGGTTAACGCGATAAACGCCGTTCGCCCGGCGTCGGTATCGCGATAGTGATTGGTCGCCAGGATACCGCAGCCATTCACCACCCTGGCCGGTGTGGTTGCCACATGCAGCGCCGTCTTACTGCGATGCTCGCCCAGCGTCCACTCCACGTAGCCCGTCATCGAGAGCCTGCGGGTATGGCCTGAATGATTAGAGAGGGTTAACACGGCCAGTTTTACCGGGGCATCTCTTGCCACCAGCACCCGCAGTTCGCTGGCGATACCGCTGTACTGATGGCTGAACTGACTGTAGCCAAAGCCGTGATGGGTTACGTAGTCGCATTCGGTTCTGGCGGGTAAGGCCGTGGGTGACCAGAATTCGCCGCTCTCCTCATCCCGCAGATAAAGGGCTTCACCCGAGCTGTCGCTGACCGGGTCGTTTTCCCATGGCGTGATCCGGTATTCATGCGCGTTGCCAAACCAGCTGTAGGCCTGACCGCTTTCGGAAATAACGCTGCCAAAATCCTTGTTGGCGAGAATATTGGACCAGGGAGCAGGGGTGCTTTGCCCCGCTTTCAGCACGATGCAATACTCCCGGCCGTCCTGGCTAAAGCCGCCGAGGCCGTTAAAAAAGTGCAGTTGAGAAATGTCGAACGCCAGCGCATCAGCCGGGTAATCAGGCCGGGGCAGGCGGGGGATCAGGGGGATAAGCTGTAGCGTTTGCGGCGGCATCTGTATCGGCTGGGTCAGCTGATCCGCCAGGCTGCCGCGACTGTCGTCAAGAACCAGGCTGGCGGCGCTGAACAGCAGCGTCAGATCTTCGCTGCTTAACAGTTCGGTTTTGCGCACGTACAGGCCGCCCGGTTTATCCGTCAGGGCGGCGGACGGGCCGGACGCGATCAGGCTGGTTACCAGTGTAAACAGGCTTTGCTGATAACCTCCACGCGTCTGTACGAGGATAACCAGATCCACCTCCAGCCCTTTCAGCTGCCAGTAATGATGCGCCTCGATAAGCGTTTTCAGCATGCCGAGGTTATCTTCACTGCCGATGGCCAGCACGGCTATCGGCAGGTCGCCAGAAATCGCATTGCCCCACAGCCCCGACTGTCCGCGCCGGTTGCGGCTCAGCACCTCCCGGTCCGCCCGCATCTCCGTGACCGGGAAAATAACCGCAGAGGCAAGCTGGTTGAACAGCATGGCGTCGCCTTCGCTGGCATTCAGCTGCCGCAGCACCACCTGACTGTGGGACCATGCCATTTCAAATACCCGATCGGCGATGGTGCGGTCGCGATATTTTTCCATCAGGGCCAGGCTGCTATCACGGCTGCTGCTTACGCCATACATCACATCGACCACCACCGGGACGCCGGGTTTCAGGCGGATACGCTGGCGGATTGCCATAATCGGGTCCAGTACCGCCCCGGCACCGTTCCCCAGTGGCCCAGGCCGGGTCAGCGCCAGTGGTGTGGTAGGGGTGCGACCACGGCCAATAAAGGCGGCGCGATCCGTCTCGAAGGAGGTTTCCCGGCCAACCGAACCGTTAATCGCCACCAGGTGGAACAGCCACGGGATCTGTTCTGCGGCTTCCCGTGGACGACGATGGCAGAGTATGCCCTCCAGCGCCGGAAGCAGGGTGGTTTCCACAAACAGGTTGCTGAAGGTGGGATGCGCCAGTTCGCTGCTGGCCGGTGCCAGCACCACCTCGGCGTAGGTAGTAAGCTCAATTGTCCTTGCGCGACGACCACGGTGCGTTAGCGTGATTCGTCGCAGTTCAACATCGTCTTCCAGCGAGACGACAATATGGCTGTGGATACTGAGTGAGCCGGTGGTGACGCGGAATTCCGCCCCCGCATCGGTAAACAGGGCATGGTACTGCGCGCCTTTGTTACCCGTCGGTTGCCAGGTGTTGCTCCAGACTTCACCGCTCTGTGGATCGCTCAGATAGCAGAAGGTGCCCCGATTATCCTTTGTGCCATCCGCCCGCCAGCGGGTCAGGGCCAGATTATTCCAGCGGCTGTAACCACCGCCAGCGAGGGTAACCATCAAGTGGTACTGGCCATTCCCCAGCAGCTGGACCTCCGGTAAGGCCGTATTGACGTCACTGAACTCACGCTGTTCCAACGCAGGCTGCTGAAGCGTGCCCTCATTTGACTCAAATTTACGGCGGCGAGTGAACAGCTCGACCGTGGTTGGCACGCGCTCCTGTAGCAGCAGGCGCGCTGATGCGAAATCGGGATTTGCGGCAAAGCGTTTTACCATCGGCGCATCCAGCAGCAGATTCGACAGCGCCAGAAAGCCCATACCCTGGTGGTGGGCCATCCATGACTCAATGATCACCTGTGACTGCCCCTGCGGCAGGCGTGAAGCGGTAAAATCGAGCGCCTCGTAAAATCCGTAGACGCCATGTGCGCCCAGTTTTTCCAGACTCTGGAGGTTTTTAATTGCTGCCTGGGCGTGCACCGGCAGCGCCAGCAGCGTGGCGTAAGGCGCGATGACCATATCCTGACTCAGGCCGCGCTTAAGCCCCAGCCCCGGTACGCCAAAGGCGTGATACTGATAATTGTGCTGATTGTCAAAGGCATACCAGGCCGATTCGGAAATTCCCCAGGGAATACGGTGCGCCTTGCCCCAGGCAATTTGCTGCGTCACCGCCGTCTGGCACATGCGGGAAAGCAGGGTATCCGGCCAGAGCGGCATCACCAGCTGTGGCATCAGGTACTCAAACATTGACCCGCTCCACGACATCAGCACCGGATCGCCATTGATCTCGGTATAGAGGCGGCCCAGTGCGAACCAGCTCTTCAGCGGCAGCTGATTGGTGGCGATGGTGACATAGTTAGTCAGGCGAATTTCAGACGGCAGCAGATCGTAGTGCCCGCTATCCAGTTTGCTGGACTCGCAGTCGTAGCCGACGCTCAGCAGGTTAGTGGTCGCGTTATACAGGAAGCGGAAATCCATGGTGGCATGGTCATCCAGCCGCAGCTCCAGCTCATGAATCATAGCCAGCCTTTTCTGCGCAACCAACCTCGCGGTGCGCAGTGCCTCATTCGCCCCCGGGGCAACCTGTTCGTGCTGTTCCACCAGCCACAGCAGTGAGGGGAAGGGCGTAACCGACTCACGTGGGGCGCGCCATCCTGCCATGAGCTGCCACTCTTCACAGACCGCTTCAAGCTGCTTATGAAGGTTTTGCAGCCAGCTACGGGTCAGGGCGGGCATGTCGTTCAGCAGCGCAGCGGCAAGCTCGCGCATGATAATCAGCTCGGGCAGGACCTTATCCGGCGGCTGACGGTGGGCTATCTGTAAACGCTGACGCAGCGGCTTAAGGGCGGCGGGCATTTTCTCCCCCACCTCATGTTGCAGCAATCTTAGTGTGTCATCCACGCCGGCCAGCACGCTGGGAATATCCAGAATGGGCGCGTAACGCCAGGCCGCTATCCCGGTTTTGAGGGTCAGCAAATGACCGGCCAGATTACCGCTGTCGACGCTGGAGACGTAGCGCGGATGGAGCGGCTGTAGCGTATGGGTGTCGTACCAGTTATAGAGATGGCCGCGATAGTGCTCGAGTTTATCCAGCGTATCCAGCGTCTGGGTGATGCGCAGCAGCACCTCCTGCTGGGTCAGGTAGCCAAAATCCCGTGCGGTCATCGTGGCCAGCAGCGAGAGCCCGATATTGGTGGGTGAGGTGCGATGCGCCACGCGGCGCTGGGGGATCTCCTGGACGTTGTCCGGCGGCAGCCAGTTCTCCTCTGCGGTAACAAAGGTGTCAAAAAAGGCCCAGTTTTCGCGGGCAATCTGCCGTAAATAGTTTCGCTGTGGCTGGCTGAGCGGCTGTTTTGCCACGGTTCTCGGGCGGCTCAGCCACGCCAGCACGGCAGGCGTCGCAACCCAGCACAGGCAGAGTAAGAGCGCGATAGCCATCATTGGAGGCGGTGATAAACCGCTAATCAGCAGCAGGAGAATACCGGCGAGTGGATTGATCCACATGACGCGATAAAAGGCGATCACAGACGGCGCTGAGCGGTTTCTTCCGGCGTCAGAGCCGACCCACTCATGTAAATAGCGGTGGCTGACGCCGAGACGCCACAGCGTGACGGCAATCGCCCGCAGCGAGTAGAGACTCTGATGCGGCATCGTAGCGATCTGCATCGCCGTGGTCAGCAGCTGGCTACGGGTTCCGCGCAGCACGGCGCGAATATGCTGATAGAGGGGATTACGGCGATTTTTCTTCAGCAGGCCGATGACCAGCGCGGCAACGGTCGGCAGCAGCAGGGCAACGGGCAGACAGGCCAGCCATAACAGCGCATCAGGGGCTGGCGACAGGGCATAAAACAGCGTAATCAGCAGGCTGGGTGCCACCAGGCTCCGACGTAAATTATCCAGCAGTTTCCAGCGGGAGAGGTGGCTGAGGGGGTTATCAGCCCGGCTGCCGTCAGCCCGTCGCACTTTTAGCCGCAGCCAGTTAAGCAACTGCCAGTCGCCACGCGTCCAGCGATAGCGGCGCGCCACATCCGCCAGGTAATTGTTAGGGTACTGCTCATAAAGCACGGCATCGCTTAGCAGGCCGGAACGCGCGTAGCATCCCTCCAGCAGATCGTGGCTGAGCACCAGGTTTTCCGGGCAGCTGTTATGGGTCGCCAGCATGAACATATCCACATCGTAGATGCCCTTGCCGACAAAGGATCCTTCTCCGAACAGGTCCTGATAGATATCCGAAGAGATGGCCGAGTAGGGATCGATGCCCGGCTCGCCGCTGCACAGTGCAGCGTAGCGGCCCTGACCGCCCGTTGGGATCTCCTCCGCCAGGCGCGGCTGAAGGATGGCGTAACCCTCCGTGACCCGCAGGCGATGCGCGTCCCAGACAGGCAGATTGAGGGGATGCGCCATCGCCGCGATCATCTGATGCGCCATCTCCCTGGGCAGCAGCGTATCGCTGTCCAGGGTAATAATGTATTTCACCGCCGCCAGCACTGACTGACTGGCCCCGACGATGGTCGAAAACGGCGTATCCTGCCCGCGCAGCCAGCGATGCAGGGCATAGAGTTTACCGCGCTTGCGTTCATAACCCATCCAGACGCCCTGTGCCGGGTTCCAAATTATTTCGCGGTGCAGCAGCGTAAATGCCCTGTCATGCGCACCGTCGCGCGGATGAAGCCGGTTCAGCGCGCCAATTTTGTTGGCCGCATAGGCCAGCAGCGCCGGGTGTTCTGGCGCCTGCTGGACCGCGCTGTCGTGAAAGTCCGTCAGCAGCGCATAGTAGAGGTTAGGCTGTGCATTCCCCAGGTAGCAGATGTGCAGATGGTTTACCAGCGCATCAATATGCTGTTCACTGCCCAGCTGGCAGGGGATCACCACCAGCGTCTGACACGTGGCCGGAATACCGGCGGAAAAATCCATGCGCGGCAGCGGCTCAGGCTTACGGCTACGGGTCAGGGTTTCGCTCAGCATCGCGACGGTGAACTGGCTAACCACCACGATGACCGGTAACGTCAGCAGTAGCAGCGACCACCCCATTCCCTGGCGATAGCCGTGAAAAAGAAGTTCGGTGCTAAAGGCCATGACCAGCAGGCTCATACTTCCCAGCCACCACAGCAGCGGCGTCTGATTGAGCTGACTGCGCAGCAGCGAAAGGGGATGAAAATGTGCGTTCAGCACGCTGTCCAGCTCTGCCCGACCCTTGCCGACCAGATAATAGCCTACGTGCCGCCTGACGCTATCTGCCGGTGCCACGCCCGCCAGCACCACCACTTTACGGGCAACGGCCTCTTCGCTAAAGGCACTGTGGCGCGCCAGGACCTCGATATGATGACGATAGTTATCCCGGGTATCGAAATGCATTTGGGCGTAAATGTTGGCCGGATCCTGGCGCAGGCACTGCTCCACCAGGCTTACCGACTCGGCGAAATCGGCCCAGTTAATTTCATTGAGCTGGCGCAGCCCGCTGATGCTGTTGCTGACGGAGAGCTGATTGCTGCTCAGCTGCTGGTTAAAGCGACTGACCAGCTCGGCAGAGGTTAGCCCGGCTTCGGCGATGCGTTTTTCCACCCACAGCAGCGGCAGCGCCAGACGGGAGCCGTGACCCTGTAGCCCTCTGATCATCTCCGCAATAAATGCGCTGCTCTCCGGCGGCTGGCTTTGCACCATCTCTGCCATTACCACGATAAGGTTGGCCGGATCGTTCTCCTCGCACTCCAGCATGCGCCTGACCCACTCCTCAGCAAGTGCGCGCTGCTGGTGGGCGTGGGCGACGTCGATCGCCACCCGGTGCAGGTTTTCAATCAGCGCCAGGCGCAGCATGCCCGGCAGCGCCCAAAGTTCGCCCAGCGTAAGCGGGCTTACCGTCTGATAAGCGGTGATAAACCGCGCCAGGAGACTGAGATCCCAGTGGGCGTCACTGTGTACGATCGCCTCGGTCGCAATATCGTAGATGCGCGGGCCGTAGTGTGGCAGGGCGATTTGCGGAAGCCCCTTACCAAAATTAAACGGTAACAGCTGCCGCACCAGCCTGATTTGTTCCTCAATCAGGTAGAAGTTATCCAGCAGCCACTCACCCGCCGGTGCCCGACTGCTTTTGTCTCCCTGGCTGATAACCTCACAGCTTTCGGCCAGGCTTACTTCGTTATCATTCAGCCTTTTCAGCAGGTAGTAAGGCTGTTTTTGCTGCGTCAGACGGTGGGAACGGGCCAGTTTCTCGCCGTAGCGCACCATCTGTTCTGCTGAGTAAAGCTCCGGCTTAACGCTGGCATAGTCGTTTTTTTCAGGCATCGGGACGCGCTGCCCGATCGCTTTGCCGCTAAATGGGTTTCTCACGCATCAATTCCTTATACGTACGCACCGGGCTTAAGTAAGGGCAGGATGGCACGCGTGATAACAGACAAGTCTGGAAGAGTAGGGCAGGTCGGATACTTCACCGATGAGGGTCAGGGCGAAGATCAGGGGTGAAGGGCCTGGTCACCTGAGCATAGCAGTCTCATTGCTGGGACGAGCGCTTTATCCATGAAAGTGCGAGGCCGCGCACTAAGTTACACATTCTGTGCCGTCCGGGGTGGGAAGAAGGCCACAAACGTTGTCAGAGGGCACGCGGAGGTATACTGTTAGCAGACTCATTTTTTCGTCACCGCCTGCCGTTCGGGCTGGTGATTAGCCGCTAAACCGAGGTTGTTTTGTCCAGTTTCTCTCTCAGCCAGCGTCCACGACGTCTGCGTCAGTCCCCCTCTCTTCGTTCACTTTTCCAGGAAACATCGCTCAGCATCAACGATCTGGCGCTACCGATCTTCGTTGAAGAGGGCGTTGATGACTACAAAGCGATCCAGGCCATGCCTGGCGTGATGCGTATTCCGGAAAAACGTCTGGCCTTCGAGATTGAGCGTATCGCCAAAGCCGGGATCCGTTCGGTGATGACCTTTGGTATCTCACATCATACCGATGAGACGGGCAGTGATAGCTGGCAGGAGAATGGCCTGGTGTCGCGTATGTCGCGCATCTGTAAGGATGCGGTGCCGGAAATGATCGTGATGTCCGATACCTGCTTCTGCGAGTACACCACCCATGGTCACTGCGGCGTGCTGCACGATCGCGGGGTGGATAACGACGCCACGCTGGTGAACCTCGGCAGGCAGGCGGTTGCCGCCGCGCGCGCCGGGGCTGACTTTATTGCACCTTCGGCGGCGATGGATGGTCAGGTTGCGGCGATTCGTCAGGCGCTGGATGAGGCCGGGTTTACCGATACGGCGATCATGTCCTACTCCACCAAGTTCGCCTCTTCATTCTACGGCCCGTTTCGTGAGGCGGCAGGCACCTCGCTGAAGGGTGACCGTAAAACCTATCAGATGAACCCCATGAACCGCCGCGAAGCGATTCGCGAATCCCTGCTCGATCAGGCTCAGGGGGCGGATGCGCTGATGGTTAAGCCAGCAGGCGCCTATCTGGATATCATTCGCGATGTGCGTGAGCGCACCGATCTGCCGCTGGCGGCCTATCAGGTCAGCGGTGAGTACGCGATGATTAAGTTTGCCGCGCAGGCCGGGGCAATCAGCGAGCGCGATGTGGTGCTGGAAAGCCTGGGCGCAATTAAGCGCGCCGGTGCCGACCTGATTTTCAGCTACTTCGCGCTGGATCTGGCCGAAAAAAACCTGCTGTAATCGCCGGGCGACGCTCAAACGCTGCCATCCAACCGGTGGCAGAATGCGCTGCTCAGGTGGGACGGGGAGAGGTAAGCGCGCCGTCTATACCCTGTCAGCCTCAGGCTGACAGGGTTTTTTTATGCCGAACCGGCGGTGGTTTACTTCACGACTTCCGAAATCCACTGTTGCGGGGTGAGGTTGGTAAAGTTCGCAACGTCCCCGACGATCTCGTCAATATGGTCGGCCATGCCCTTTTGCAGATCCTCAACGGAATGACAGATCAGATGGCAGGCCGCGATATAAGGCGCCGGTTCGCCTTCGGTCGTGCCAACGATTTTATCTATCGACCAGGAAACCAGGTAGTGTCCCATTCTCTTCTCGACCAGCGGCAGATGCACATCGCGGTAATAGTCATAGTCAAACCGGGCATTTTCAGTGTTGGGGTACATCACGCTACATTTAATCAAAACGTTCCTCCTGACAGGGAAATCGTCGCACCTTCGCGGGCGCGTCTTCGAGCCAGATAAGTATAGTCAATCAGGATGCAGAGTAATTAGCGTTACGGGGCAGGCCCCTCTGCCCGTGCGCTTCGACGGCTGCGTATTCGATCTCTGTGCGCCAGATCGCTGAAAAACAACGGCTAAAGGTGGTCTAATCCCAGACGATGAATAACGGAAAGGGCATTCACCCGCGGTGAATGCCCTGATTGAGGGACTAATATGAAAAAAAGAGTGCTTCGCCTGAGCCTGCTCGCCGCCTGCTCCCTGCCTTTTTCTGCCGCTTTTTGCGTCCCCCAGCTTACGGATACCGCCTCCATATCGGGAGTGATTGCCGCCATGACGCTGGCGGAAAAAGCCGCGCTGGTCACCGGAACCGGTATGAACAACTCGGCGAAGGTGGCGGGCGCGGCAGGTGCCACCCTGGCTATCCCCCGTCTGGGCATTCCATCCATCGTCTTTGCCGATGGGCCGGTTGGGGTCAGGCTCGGGGCCGGGCCGACCGGTGGCGCAAAGCGCTTTGCAACTGGCTTCCCGGTGTCCATCGCGATGGCCGCCAGCTGGGATCCGGCGCTTATTCAGCGCGTGGGCGGTGCAATAGGCCGGGAAGCGCGGGAGAGGGGCGTGGACTTGATGCTTGGCCCGGCGATCAATATTCAGCGTAGCCCGCGTAATGGACGCAATTTTGAATACTTCTCTGAGGATCCGCTGCTGAACGCGCGCATCGCCGCCAGCTATATTCGTGGGCTGCAGGCGCAGGGCGTGGGGGCGGTAGTAAAGCACTTCGCGGCGAATAATCAGGAAACCCGTCGGCAGACCCTTAATCAGATCGTCTCCGAACGTGCGCTGCGTGAAATCTACTTTCCCGGCTTTGAGTATGCGATCCGCGAGGCTCAGCCCTGGGCAATCATGAGTTCTTATCCGGCGATTAACGGCACCGCCGCTTCGCAGAATACCTGGCTGTTAACGCAGGTCCTGCGCGACCAGTGGCGATTTAACGGCATGGTGATGTCCGACTGGTACGGCGTGACCGATCCGGTGAGCGCGCTGCTGGCGGGCAACGATTTGAATATGCCGGGTGGGAAGTCGCAAAAGGACACGCTGTTTGTTCCCCGCAATACCGACCCGCAGGAGGTGGTGCTCACGGCGCTGAAGTCCGGTGCACTGACGGAAAAACAGATTGATACTAACCTGACCCGCATTCTGCAAACGGTGGTGAAAACCCAGGCGTTTAAGCAGGCTATGCCGCCGGAGGAGGCTGCACCGGCTGATCCTGCGGCGCTGGCACGGGAGGTGGCCGCGGACTCTATGGTGCTGCTGAAAAACAGTGACCATACGCTGCCGGTCAGGCGCGGTCAGCGCATTGCCGCCTTCGGCAAGAACGTTCACCGTTTTTTTGACACCGGTGGCGGCAGCGCCGAGGTCAATATTGACCCGCAGCAGCGGGTTAGCCTGCAGGAAGGGATGCGTAATGCGGGCGTGACCTTTATGGATACCCTGGATAAGCAACGGCTGGATGAAGGTAGCCTGGATAAAACCCTGCGCCGTGCGGTGGAAAAAAGCGATATTGCGCTGATTGCCATTGGCCGCAGCTCAACGGAGGGGGCCGACAGCTACACGATGGCGGTGCATCCGGATGAGCTGGCGATGATCGCGAAAGTGTCCACTGCCTTTCACCAGCAGAATAAAAAGGTCGTGGTGCTGTTAAATATCGGTTCGCCGATTGAAATCGCCTCCTGGCAGCCCCAGGTCGACGCTATCCTGCTGGCCTGGCAGCCGGGCCAGCAGGGCGGCAACGCCGTGGCAGATATTCTGACCGGTAAAGTCAGCCCTTCCGGCAAACTCCCGCTAACCTTTCCGGTGCGCTATGCCGATACGCCCAGCTTTGGTAATTTTCCCGGCAACAGTAAGACGGTCATTTTTGGCGAGGGCATCTATGTCGGCTATCGCTACTACGACACTAAAGGCATCGCGCCCGCGTATCCTTTTGGCCACGGTCTCTCCTACGCGAAAATCGAATATGGACCGGTCACGCCGTCCTCCCTGGTCTTTGACATTGATAAGCAGCAGAGCGTGACCATCAGCCTGACGCTGCGCAATGCCTCGGACAGAACTGCCAAAGAGGTGGTGCAGCTGTATGTGGGGGATAACGTCGCACGTCTTGACCGGCCGGTGCAGGAGCTGAAGGCCTTTGAAAAGGTGACGCTGAAGGGATGGGAGTCTAAAACCGTTACCCTGCGGCTGGATAAGCGCGCCTTCTCATACTACGACGAAGACCGACAGGACTGGGTGCTGGAAGGCCCTTTTACGCTGCGAATAGGGCGCTCATCGCGGGATATCGTGGCCGAGGTGCCGCTGCGGGTCACCTCGGCCACGCCTGCCTACTCGCTTGATACGCCGTGGATAGCGATACAGACCTGGGAGGAGGCCGCCCGGGTAGTGGCAGCGGTTATCGGTGATGAGGCGACCAATGCCTGGATAATCGGTTCGCCAACGCTGGGGGAGAAGCTCGATCAGGCCTTTCAGCAGCAGCCGACACTGGCCGACAGCCCGTCGAAGCAGCAGGCTGTCAAACAGTCTGTTTTGCAGCAGATCAACGCGCTGTAGCACCGCGCGGGCAGGCTGCGGGACATCGACTTTGCGCGTCCGGTAGCCTGCCTCGCCGTGTATGATTCACTTTGCAACGGGCAGGTCGGCATAACGGGTGGTCCAGGCGGGGGACAGCATCTCCCGCTTCATTGCCCAGCTTTTCTGCGTTCCCTGCCCGGCAAACCAGATTTTGCCTTTCCCCGACTGATTCAGTCGGTCGATCACGCCCATCAGCGCCTCGCTGTTAGCCTGGGGTTGCCTGTCGTCAAACAGATTGAGCTGTGCCACGCCCTCGCTAAAGAAGTCACTCAGCATCACGCCAGCCTTCATATAGCGATGACCGTCCCGCCATATCCTGTCCAGCGCCTCCGTGGCCGTACGAATAATGTCGCGCGTATCATTCGAGGGGGTTAGCAGGGTGCCGGAAGCCTGGTTACCGTAGAAAATTTCGCCCTCCGCGTGGGGGCTGGTGCGGACAAAAACGCTGATAAAGCGGCAGTACTGCTCCTCCTGACGAAGCTTTTCGGCCGCGCGTTCGGCATAGGTACAGATAGCCTGGTGCATATCGCTATAGTGGGTGATGCGATGGCCAAAGGAGCGGCTGCAAACAATCTGCTGTTTGGTGGCGGGCATCGCCTCCATACTGAGGCAGGGTTCTCCCCGCAGCTCGCGTGAAGTACGTTCCAGCACCACATTAAAATGCTTCCTGATGACCCACAGCGCGCTGTCAGCCAAATCACGCGCGGTGTGGATACCCATCTGATGGAGTGACTTACTGATGCGCCGCCCCACACCCCATACTTCTTCCACCGGCACCAGCGCCAGCAGCTTACGCTGGCGATCGACGTCTGAGAGATCGACAACACCACCCGTTTTGCGCCAGGTTTTCGCCGCGTGGTTGGCGAGCTTGGCCAGCGTTTTGGTTTGCGCAATCCCCACGCCAACGGTCAGGCCCGTGTTCTTTAAGATCTGACTGCGCATCTGATGACCAAAGTCGGCCAGCGACATGCAGTGGCTGACGCCGGAGAGATCGATAAAGGCTTCATCAATCGAGTAAATTTCCACGGAGGGGGCCATATCGGCGAGCGTGGTCATCACCCGGTTGCTGAGATCGGCATAGAGCGCGTAGTTGGAGCTGAAAACGTGCACCTGCTGGCGGCGCAGCTCGTCTTTCAGTTTAAAGTAGGGTGCCCCCATCTTTATCCCCAGCGCTTTAGCCTCGGCCGATCGGGAAATAATGCATCCATCGTTATTGGATACCACCACCACCGGCTTGCCCTGCAGATCGGGGCGAAAAACGGTTTCGCACGAGGTATAAAAGCTGTTCACATCCACCAGGGCAAACATGGTTACTTATGCGCTTTCAGGGTAAAGGTCACCACGCCGAAGATCTCCAGCTCCTCTTCGCTGTGAAATACAATCGGCGTGTAGAGGCTGTTGTGCGGCATGAGTTGCAGAAAGGGGCGGGTACGCAGCTCTTTGACGGTAAATTCGCCATCAACCGCCGCGACCACAATGTCGCCGTGTTCGGCGGTCAGTGAGCGGTCGACAATCAGAAGATCGCCATCGCCAATGCCCGCGCCGCGCATGGAGTCGCCGCTGACTTTAACAAAATAGGTGGCGCTGGGATGCTTAATCGCCAGCTTGTTGAGATCGAGCCGGTCTTCAACATAGTCCTGGGCCGGGCTGGGAAAGCCGCAGGGTACGCGCTCGGTAAAGAGCGGTAGAAGCAGGGTGCTGCTAATTTCTCCGGGCGAAATGAACTGCATAATGGTGTTTCCGGGTTAACTGTATTTATATACAGTATCTGTAAAAACGCGCCACAATCAAGACGCTTTCCGGAATATTTATGAAAGCGCTTGAACAGGCAGGGAATTTAGCCTGGCGTAAATTACCCCCAGGGTGAACCGGCAATGGATAATGGATAACGCTGACGGATAAGTGATAAACCGATAACGAGGCTAATGAAGTGATGCTTAACAATCTGACGTTTCAGGCAGGGGAGGTATTATGTGGATAACTTACTTGAGCGGCGGTTTTTCTCATCCCACACCGGAAACAGAGTTTAATTCTGCTTAACCAGGAAAAACAAAATAATATATTTATGACTTTATTTATGGATTATGTCGGAAAATGCGCTCTTCATTATCATTAATCTTTTAATAAAGGACGGGAAAGCCGTCACTCATGGAATAATATGCTTATTTTTCTGGAGTAATCTGCCATATAGTTTGATGGTTTATTGTCATGCTCAAGCGGTACTGGTTTTTTACCGCTTTCTGTAACATAAGATACCCCGTTGCAGGTGGTTCATCTGGGTAGCGTGATTCAATTTACTAAAAAGGATGGCAGTTTATGGAAAGAGTGCTGGTTGGATATTATATTGGGAGCAATGTTCAGCTTGAAATAGCCCAGAGAAGGCTAAGTAATTTTGACTCAAAAAGCAGGAAGATACGCTGTTATATTCTCAGGGAAACCATGATGAGGCTATTCCTGTTTCTGTTGGAAAATGCCAATGGGAAAATTGTGACGAACGAGCAGATTATGTATAACGTCTGGGATCTGCATGGCCTCAAATCATCCAGCCAGCGGCTATGGCAGGTTATGCAGGCGCTGAAGCTGCGGCTGGCCACGCTGGGCGTTGAGCACGACTTTATCATGCGCGTTGAGACGTTTGAAGTTAAGGGCCACTGTTTGAAGCGGGAGATGATTAAGCCCTTCTATTTTTATATTGAAAAAAAAGCGCCTGACGGATATTTACCCTGAGAAAAAACGATGAGAATCTGTATATATTCTGAGGATGCCTATTTTACGCTGGGTCTGGCTGTCCATCTTTCTTTGATGGGGTATGATCCCTACGTACCGGATCCTGAGGAAGAAAGTATTGCGCAGCCAAACGAAAGAGAACGTCCCCGCGCAATAATCATTGATTCCAATAAGCGTGAGAAAATGGAGAGAATTTTACAGAGTTATTCCGCCAGAAAAACCTGCGCGGTATTAATCGATGCTTATCAGGAAAGTATAAAACATAGCACCCGATTCAGTATGTTGGTTTCCAGGAAATTGAGCGGAGAGGCGATGGCTGAGGAGATAATCAGGCATCTTAATCGCAGCGTACCGCCCATTTGCCCGCTATCCCTGCCTGAACGTATTATCATCTGCCTGCTGCTTCACGGTGAAACGCCCGGGGATATCGGCAGGACGCTGAATATCTCCGTGAAAACCATCTCACACTACAAATTAAACGCGATAAAAAAGGCGGGGATAAAAAGAATTAACAATAAGTCGTTGTTATGCTTAGGTGAATATCTTGATAAGGTCATTCTGCTTAACGATTTTTACGGGGTACCGCCCGGCAGCCCCCCCGAAAAGTAAAGGGGCACAGATCTTACAATAGCGAGCCCGAAGCGTAAATTTTTAGTAAATGCGCACGAACATCATTTTACGCGGTGAAGGTTTTTCGGACGATGCCGATATCTGTACTGAATGGGGGAGCAGGCAGAGGGCGCGATGATAAGTCGAATCGGGATAGAAGCATTACGCATCGGGATGTACGTGCACAAACTGGAAGTCTTCTGGCTGAAACACCCGCTGGTACGCAACGATATGCTGCTTACCACCGAACAGCAAATTCAGATTATTGTTGAGAACGGCATTAAAGAAGTCTGGATCGATCTGGATAAAGGCCGTGCGCCTGACGTCGCGCCATCGACAGAGGCCGTTATCGCTCAGGCGGTGCCCGTTAAGGCCAGTATGCACAGCGAAGTGGCGCAGGCGCAGGCTATCTGTCTGATGGCCAGAGGGCAGATAATGGATATGTTCAGTAATGCCCGGATGGGGAAAACCATCAGGACCGACAGCACGCTGCCGCTGGTGGATGAAATCGGCGGATCGATCAGCCGCCATCCGGCCGCTCTCCTGAGCGTGGTACGGTTGAAGACGCACGATGACTATACCTATCTGCATTCGGTGGCAGTGTGTGCGCTGATGGTTTCACTGGCGCGTCAGCTGCAGCTGGATGAACGACAGGTGCGTCAGGCGGGCACGGCCGGACTGCTGCACGACGTCGGTAAAGCCGGCATTCCGCTGGAGATCCTCAATAAGCCGGGCAAGCTGACCGATGACGAATTTGAGCTGATGAAGCTGCATCCGGCGATCGGAGAGTCGCTGCTGCGAAAAAGCAACGGTGACACTGAGGTGCTGGACGTCGCCCTGCATCATCATGAGAGGATCAACGGCGAAGGCTACCCCCATGGTCTGAAAGGTGAGGGGATCTCTCTGCTGGCCCGCATGGCCGCCGTCTGCGACGTCTATGATGCGGTTACCTCGGACCGCCCCTATAAGGCAGGCTGGAACCCGGCGGCGGCGATGCACCAGATGGCGAGTTGGGAAGGCCACTTTGACCGCCAGATATTTCACGCTTTTGTTAAGGCGGTGGGGATCTATCCCCCTGGATCGGTGGTCAGGCTGGCGTCCGGGCGCATTGCGGTGATCGCCGAGCCGGGAGAGAAATCGCTGCTGCAACCTAAGGTCTGCGTATTCTTTTCGCTAATCACCCGCCAGCCGATAAAGCCGGAAATCGTCGATCTGGGTAGCCGCTACTGCTGGGACAGCATAGCCGGACTGGAAGAGTCTGCCACCTGGAGCGGTATTAACCTGAACGCACTGTGGATGGTGCCGCTGGCCCCCTGACGTAATAAATAAAGGCGACCAGTTTACCCACTCACTTTTTCATGCCCCTACCTTCACCGCTTTTGTCCCGTATGCTTCTTTTTCGCGTAACTTCCTGTGGTTTTCCCTTAATTTCCTGCGGCGCTTAATACCCTTTGTTATGCCCATTTATACCTGCACTTAACCCGCGCTTTCTCCCCGACCGCTTCCTGGCATAATTCGCCTTTATCCTATGTCTTTATTACGCTTTTTTTGACAGTCTGAAGGTCAGAAAAGGGCTTATAAGCGCCAGTCGGTCTGGCAGAGACGGGATCAGTGACTATACTGAAAACTAACGATGTTGCGCATAGTGCAGCGGGAACGGGCATGTTGCACCCAGAGTGCAGCCAGATGACAGAAAGAAAATGTTTAAGAAAGAGGATGAAATTTAAACGGACGCTTTTCTCCCCCGCCTTACTCTGGCGACCGCGACTTTCCCGTCAGGTCTGCCTCCCGCATTGCAGCCCCGCTTTAATGACCCACGTGACCGGATGAGGAAAATCCGTCACGGCGCCAGCGTCGAACCGGCCTGACGCCGTGGGCCAGGGCCCGCAACATCACAACCATTTAGCAGGAGGAGTCGTGTGAACACCCAGAATGATGAGGTACCGCCCCTGAATAAAGAGGGCCGCTATGCTTTCTTTTTCGACGTTGACGGTACGCTTGCCGCCATTCAGCCCCGCCCGGATGACGCGTTTATTCCCCAATCCGTAATTGCCAGCCTGAAACGTCTTTCCGCATCCTGTGAGGGTGCCGTTGCGCTGGTTTCAGGCCGCCCCATTAGCGAGCTGGATGCGCTGGCCGCGCCGCTCCATTTTCCCCTTGCTGGCGTCCACGGCGCTGAACGCCGCGATGCCCGCGACAATGTTGAGCGTCTGTCGCTGCCGCAGGAGGTTGCCAGCGAACTGGCAACGCGGCTGAACGATGCCATAGCCGATATGCCGGGGACCCAGCTTGAAGCGAAAGGGATGGCTTTTGCGCTGCACTATCGTGGCGCGGAGCACTATCAGCAGGCAATCATGGCCCTGGCGCAGGCAATGACCGAACGTTTCCCCATGCTGGCGCTGCAGCCCGGTAAATGCGTGGTGGAGTTAAAACCAAAGGGCGTGAATAAGGGCGCCGCGATTGCAGCCTTTATGCAGCAATCGCCGTTTGCCGGACGAACGCCCGTATTTTTAGGTGACGATCTGACCGATGAGGCAGGATTTGAAGCGGTCAATGTCAGGGATGGCATCGCAATAAAAGTGGGTGAGGGCGACACGCAGGCAGGCTATCGGCTGCCGGACGTGAATGCCGTTTATCACTGGCTTGAAAACATACAATTACAATTAGATTAAGACGAAACAACGTCGGTAAGGAGTTAAGGTTATGAGTCGCTTAGTAGTCGTATCTAACCGCATTGCTGTACCTGATGGTTCCAAAACCAGCGCGGGCGGTTTGACCGTCGGCATTATGGATGCCCTGAAAACCACCGGTGGACTGTGGTTTGGCTGGAACGGTAACATCAATGAGATCGGTGAAGATGACGAGGAAATGGAGCTGTTCGAGCAGGACAGCGTGACCTACGCCTCTTTTGGACTGAATCAGAACGATTACGATCTCTATTATTTGCAGTTCTCGAACGCCGTTATCTGGCCCGCCTTCCACTACCGTCTCGATTTAGTGAATTTCCAGCGTGAAGCCTGGGACGGATACTGTAGCGTCAATACCCTGCTGGCAAAGCGCCTGCTGCCGCTGCTACAGCCTGATGATGTATTGTGGATCCATGATTATCATCTGCTGCCGTTTGCCGCCGCGTTACGCAAGCTGGGCGTGACCAACCGTATTGGCTTTTTCCTGCATATTCCTTTCCCAACCCCCGAAATCTTCAACGCTCTGCCGCCACATAACGAGCTGCTGGAGATGATGAGCGAATACGATCTGCTGGGTTTCCAGACCGAGAGCGATCGCATGGCCTTTGTAGAGTGCCTGTCGCTAATGACGCAGGTAGAGAGCGACGGCAAACAGCATCGGGCATTGGGCCGTAGCTTTGCCACTGAGGTTTATCCTATCGGCATTGAGCCAGACAGTATTAAAGAGATGGCGGAAGGCCCGCTGCCGCCGAAAATGGCCGCAATGAAGCGGGATCTGGGGGATGCGAAGAATATTATTGCCTGCGAACGTCTGGATTATTCAAAAGGGCTACCGGAGCGTTTTCTCGCTTATGAGGCGCTGCTGGAACACTATCCCGAGCACCGGGGCCAGATCCGCTATTCACAGATTGCGCCAACGTCGCGCGGTGACGTACAGGCCTATCAGGATATCCGTCACCAGCTGGAGACCGAAGCAGGGCGCATCAACGGCCATTACGGCACCCTGGGGTGGACGCCGCTCTATTACCTCAATCAGCACTTCGACCGTCGCCTGCTGATGAAAATATTCCGTCTGACCGATATCGGCCTGGTCACGCCGCTGCGTGACGGGATGAACCTGGTGGCGAAAGAGTATGTTGCCGCGCAGGACCCTGAAGATCCGGGCGTGCTGGTGCTGTCGCGCTTCGCCGGCGCGGCCAATGAGCTGACATCGGCGTTAATCGTTAATCCTTACGATCGTGATGAGGTGGCCGCCGCGCTCAACCAGGCGCTGACGATGCCGCTGGAGGAACGTATCACGCGCTATAACGATATGATGGCCGTGCTGCGCAAAAACGACATTACCCACTGGCGTAAAACCTACCTGAAGGATTTGCAGGCCGTTCCTGCCCGTCCGGCCGCCGGGAAGGAGGATACGGACACCGCGACCTCCCACACCTAGCATAAGACGTGCCAGTTGTTTTAAAGGGCGATTGCAAATCGCCCTTTTTTTATGCCTGCCCGGCAAAATACACGTACATAAAGTGTGCAATAAGGGCCATTTATTAGAAAAAAACAGAAAAATGCCGTTTTTACTAAAGAAATTGACACCGCCGCCGATACTTAACCCCTATCCTGAAAAAAACCTCCAAACATTCACCTTTCTAATGTAACTATCAGTTACATCTATTTTCGTACCCCAAACACAAGCCTGGCGCGGCTTACAAAAGGCTTTCACTTCTTAAGAAGAACCTGCGTAAGGTCACACTTCTGCACTGCAACTGATACTGAACAGTCACCCTGGGTGATTAATTTAACATCATGCGATTGGGCAATAAATTAGCATTAACAACCTAAAATTAGAGTAAGAGCGATATTTTATTCTAATCATGATCTGCATCACGCCTTTTTGCCGATTTATACGCGTAAAGAGAGTCATTTTCATTTGTAAATGATAATTAAATGTTAAATTTTAACAAAAAGGGTAGGAATTGGTTGCTTAGCGCCCTAATGAAAAGCGCTACTAAAGGGTCCTGGGCAAGAAATTTCCGATAAAGTGTGATCTGCGTCACACTTTATCTAAAATTTGAGGTGGCTCACATTGTATGTCGAAATAAGAGCGGATAGAGTTGCCTTGTTTTCGGAATTGTCTTAAAAGATGTGTGAAACAGACAAGGGATTGCGCCAGGGAAGAGAGCGAAAACGAAGGAGCAGCAACTGGCAAAATGAGTAATGACTACTTTCTGTTTAGCAGCCTTTAGTGCGGCTAACAGCTTCGCAAACGTTTGGCTTCTGCCACTAGTTTTTTGCCATTTTTAGATTTACCAAGCAGCAAACAAGGTAGCGGCATAACCCGCAAACGTTTAAGTCGTGTTAGTCAGGATGGAAAAAAATGGGTGCATCAGAATTACTCAAACATATTTACGATATTAATCTTTCATATTTATTACTTGCTCAGCGCCTTATCAATCAGGAAAAAGCTTCTGCAATGTTTCGCCTTGGTATTGACGAGGCAATGGCTGATACGCTCGCGCAATTAACGCTGCCAGAGATGGTAAAGCTTGCCGAAACTAATCAGCTGATCTGTCAATTCCGTTTTAACGATAACAATACGATTAAACGTTTAACGCAGGCGTCTCGCGTGGATGATTTACAGCAAATCCATACCGGCATTTTGTTATCCAGTCGTTTATTACGCAGTGTGACGACTAAAGAAGAAGCAACGCCGAAAAAGAGAGCGAGCTAATGAGCGAGAAAAGTATTGTACAGGAAGCGCGCGATATTCAGCTGGCGATGGAACTCATTTCGCTGGGTGCGCGGCTGCAAATGTTAGAAAGTGAAACACAGCTTAGCCGCGGTCGATTAATAAAGCTTTATAAAGAGCTGCGCGGCAGTCCGCCGCCAAAAGGCATGCTGCCGTTCTCTACCGACTGGTTTATGACCTGGGAACAGAACATCCACTCTTCCATGTTCTGTAACGCCTGGCAGTTTTTACTCAAAAGCGGGCAGAGCCAGGGCGTAGACGCGGTGATTAAAGCCTACCGTCTCTATCTCGAACAGTGTCCGCAACAGGACGAAGGCCCGCTGTTGGCGCTGACCCGCGCCTGGACCCTGGTCCGGTTTGTTGAGAGCGGCATGCTCGAACTGTCTGACTGCAAATGCTGCGGCGGTAGCTTTATTAACCATGCTCACCAGCCCGTTGGCAGCTTCGTTTGCAGCCTGTGCCAGCCGCCGTCCCGCGCGGTAAAAAGACGTAAACTTATCGCAGAACCTGCCGATAACATTTCACAACTGCTGGATGAACAGATTAAACAAGCCGTTTAATCGGGCTCGACAGGTGGAATGAATCCAGCAGCGGTTAATAACCGCTGCTTTTTTTTTGCCCCGAGCCCCGCTAACGCGTCTTTACACGCTGATTCATCTTTCACCCACGCGTCGGCAGACGTAAGGATTTATTGTGTTAATTATTTTAGGGTACATTCTGGTACTGGGGTCAGTGTTGGGTGGCTTCGCGATGGTCGGCGGCCACCTCGGCGCGCTTTATCAGCCTTCAGAACTGTTAATTATCGGTGGGGCAGGGATTGGCGCGTTTATCGTAGGGAATAACGGTAAAGCGATAAAAGCGACCCTCAAGGCCATGCCCTTATTAATGCGCGGGTCAAAATATAATAAAGCGGTTTATATGGATTTGATGGCGCTGCTTTATCGCCTGATGGCGAAGTCGCGCCAGCAGGGAATGCTTTCGCTCGAACGCGATATTGAAAACCCCCAGGAAAGTGAAATTTTTTCTAATTACCCACGCATCCTTGCCGATAAGAGATTAGTGGACTTTATTACCGACTATTTGCGCCTGATGGTCAGCGGCAATATGAATGCCTTTGAAATTGAAGCGCTGATGGACGAAGAGATAGAAACCTACGAAAGCGAGTGCGAAGTGCCCGCAATGGCCTTTCAGACCGTCGGTGATTCACTGCCCGCGTTTGGCATCGTGGCGGCGGTAATGGGCGTGGTGCATACGCTGGCTTCAGCGGATCGCCCGGCGGCAGAGCTGGGTGCCCTGATAGCCCACGCGATGGTCGGAACCTTCCTCGGCATTTTGCTGGCCTACGGATTTATCTCTCCGCTGGCGGGCGTACTGCGGCAAAAGTGCGCGGAAACCACCAAGATGATGCAGTGCATCAAGGTCACGATGCTCTCCAGCCTGAACGGTTATGCACCGCAGATTGCCGTTGAATTTGGTCGTAAAACGCTCTACTCCACCGATCGCCCGTCGTTCACCGAGCTGGAGGAGCACGTTCGTAACGCGAAATCACCAGCGAAACAGACATCCGACGAGGACGCATGAAGCATAACAATCACCCCATTGTGCTGGTTAAGCGCAAAAAGCATAAGAAACATGAGGGCGGACACGGCTCATGGAAGATTGCTTACGCTGACTTTATGACCGCAATGATGGCCTTTTTTATGGTGATGTGGCTAATTTCGATCTCCAACCCTCAGGAATTAGTGAAAATTGCCGATTACTTTAAAACGCCCCTTAAGGTGGCGCTGACCGGTGGCGCACGCAGCAGCGACAGCGACAGCCCCATCCCGGGTGGGGGCGATGACCCCACTCAGAAACAGGGTGAGGTGCATAAGGTGGTCGATATGGATGCGCAAAAACGCAAGCTGGAAGAGATCCGTCTTAACCGCCTGCGCGAGAGGCTGGATCAGCTAATTGAGGCCGATCCTAAGCTGCGCACGCTGCGTCCCCATTTGATTATTAATTTGGTTGAAGAGGGGCTGCGTATCCAGATTATCGACAGTGAAAACCGTCCGATGTTTAAAACCGGCAGTGCGGAAGTTGAGCCTTATATGCGCGACATATTGCGCGGGATAGCGCCGGTCCTGAACGACCTGCCAAACAGGATCAGCCTGGCGGGGCATACGGATGATTTTCAGTATGCGGGCGGTGACCGGGGCTACAGCAACTGGGAACTGTCGGCCGATCGCGCGAATGCCTCGCGACGTGAACTGATTGTTGGCGGTTTGGCCAGCGGGAAGATGATTCGTGTCATCGGCATGGCCGACACCATGAAGTTAAAGAACCGCGGCGCGGATGATGCGGTAAATCGTCGAATCAGTCTGCTGGTGTTGAACCACGACACCGAAGTGCAGATTGAGAAAGAAAATGCGGAAAGTGACGCGGTGCAGGTCAGCGACAGCGATCCAGCCAGTTTAAAACAGTTAGCGGCACCGGCCTCTCCTATGGCCGCCGGCCAAAAACCCGACCCTCAACCCTCACCGGCCGAGCCTGCGGGTAGCAACGTAACCCACGCGGCGTTAGCCCCGGCGGTACCTGCGCCAGCGGCCCAGACCGATCGCGACTCACAGCAGAGGTGATACCGTGAGCATGGATATCAGCGATTTTTATCAGACATTTTTTGATGAGGCCGATGAGTTACTGGCCGATATGGAACAACACCTGCTGGTGCTGGATCCGCAGGAACCCGATTCGGAGCAGCTTAACGCTATCTTCCGGGCGGCGCACTCGATTAAAGGCGGGGCGGGAACCTTTGGGTTCACCGTACTGCAGGAAACAACGCACATTCTGGAAAACATTCTCGACGGTGCGCGACGCGGCGAAATGCAGCTGAGCACCGATATCATCAACCTGTTTTTGGAAACTAAAGATATTATGCAGGAACAGTTGGATGCCTATAAAACCGCCACGGAACCCAATGCCGCGACGTTTGAATACATTTGTCAGGCGCTGCGTCAGCTGGCGCTGGAAGCAAAGGGTGAAGTGATCCCAGCGCCGAAAACGCTCGCCGCCACGGCGGCTGAGCCTGCGGTTAGCGCGGCGGGCCAGCGTCTGGTACTGAGTAACCTGAAGCCGGGTGAAGTGCCGCTGATGCTGGAAGAACTAAGCAATCTGTGCACCGTCTCAGACGTGGTTAAAGGCGAAAACTCGCTGGAAGCCACCCTGGATGCGACGGTCGATCCGGATGATATCCGGGCCGTACTCTGCTTCGTTATTGAAGAGTCACAGATCAACTTTATCGACGCCGCCGCAGCCGGGCCCGCTGCGACACCGGCGATTGCCGACGTCGTGGAACAGGTGGAAGCTAAGCCGGAAGTGGCTCCGCCTGTGGTCAGCGAGGCCGCGCCCGCCCTGAAGCGTGAAAGCGCGAAAAAGCCCGGTGCCGCCAGGGCCAGCGAATCGACCAGCATCCGCGTTGCGGTTGAGAAGGTTGATCAACTGATTAACCTGGTCGGCGAACTGGTGATCACCCAGTCGATGCTGGCGCAGCGTTCAGGCGAACTGGACCCGGTGGCGCACGGCGATCTGTTGAACAGCATGGGGCAGCTGGAACGTAACGCCCGCGATCTGCAGGAATCGGTAATGTCGATCCGCATGATGCCGATGGAATACGTTTTCAGCCGCTTCCCGCGTCTGGTACGCGATCTGGCCAGCAAGCTCGGAAAAGAAGTGGAGCTGATCCTTCAGGGAAGCTCAACCGAACTGGATAAAAGCCTGATTGAACGCATTATCGATCCCCTGACCCATCTGGTGCGTAACAGCCTGGATCACGGGATTGAGTCGCCGGACAAACGCCTGGCAGCGGGCAAAAACCCCGTCGGTAAACTGACGCTCTCCGCTGAGCATCAGGGCGGCAATATCTGTATCGAAGTGAACGACGATGGTGCCGGTCTGAATCGCGAACGTATTCTGGCTAAGGCGCTCTCATCGGGCCTGCCGGTCAGTGAGGCGATGAGTGATGAAGAGGTCGGCATGCTGATTTTTGCGCCGGGCTTCTCGACCGCTGAACAGGTAACTGACGTCTCCGGACGCGGCGTCGGCATGGACGTGGTGAAACGTAATATCCAGGAGATGGGTGGACACGTTGAAATCGCCTCTAAGCAGGGTAAAGGCACCACCATTCGCATTCTGCTGCCGTTAACCCTGGCCATTCTCGACGGCATGTCCGTTCGCGTGGCAAACGAAGTCTTTATTCTGCCGCTTAACGCGGTGATGGAATCACTTCAGCCGCTGGCGGACGACCTGCATCCGCTGGCCGGTGGCGAACGCGTACTGGAAGTGCGTGGTGAATACCTGCCGATGGTTGAGCTGTGGAACGTGTTTGAAGTGCAGGGCGCGAAAACCGAAGCGACGCAGGGCATCGTGGTTATCCTGCAAAGCGCCGGAAAACGCTATGCGCTGCTGGTCGATCAGCTTATTGGTCAGCACCAGGTGGTGGTCAAAAACCTCGAAAGCAACTATCGCAAAGTGCCCGGGATCTCGGCGGCGACCATCCTCGGTGATGGCAGCGTGGCGCTGATTGTCGACGTTTCGGCACTGCAGTCTCTCAACCGTGAAAAGCGCGTGGCGGGAGCCGCAGCCTGACGTTAACCTATTAAGGGTAGAATTATGACTGGAATGGCAACTGTTACTAAAATCGCTGGCGAAACCGTCGGTCAGGAGTTCCTGGTATTTACGCTGGGTGACGAAGAGTACGGTATTGATATTTTGAAGGTGCAGGAGATCCGCGGTTACGATCAGGTTACCCGCATCGCCAATACCCCGACCTTTATTAAAGGCGTGACCAACCTGCGAGGCGTTATCGTCCCGATCATTGACCTGCGCGTGAAATTTGCGCAGCCGGATGTGGAATACAATGATAATACCGTCGTGATTGTGCTGAACCTGGAGCATCGCGTGGTGGGGATCGTTGTGGATGGCGTTTCCGACGTACTGTCACTGACGCAGGACCAGATCCGCCCTTCACCAGAGTTCGCGGTCACCATGTCAACCGAGTACCTGACCGGGCTGGGTGCGCTGGGTGACCGTATGCTGATCCTCGTCGATATTGAGAAGCTGCTCAGCAGCGACGAGATGGCGCTGGTGGATAACCTGCGCAGCGCGTAAGCGTTCCCCTCTGGGTGAAAAGGGCCGACAGACTCTCTGTCGGCCCTTTTTGTATTTTGAACGGCTCTCCCGCGTGATGCCGCCAGGTTTGTCTTAGATAGCAAAATAATATTCCGCTTCTCCCCTGCTGCACTGGATAAAGATCCACCAGCCCGTGCCGATAAATTCTCTGTTGTTCCATTTCAAAACACCAAGGGTATCTATGTTTAAACGAATGAAGGTTGTCACCAGCCTGCTGCTGGTTCTGCTGGTATTTGGCGCTCTGCAACTGCTGGCCGGTGGGCTGTTTATTAAGGCGCTGAACAGCGATAAAACGAATTTTTCGGTGGCGCAAAATGCCAGCGAAAACGTGTCGGCATTTACCGACGCCTGGGTCGCGCTTAACCAGGCGCGTATCGCCCTCAACCGCGGCATGCTGCGCCTGCAGGGTAATGAATTAGCACAGAGCAGCATCTCATCGCTGAGTATGATTAGCGACCAGGGCAAGCAGCTGCTGGCCAGTGCGGATAAATCCTGGACGCTTTATCAGTCGCTTCCCGCCACCAGGGGAATGGATCCACACATTGTGGCCAGCCTCGAACAGAACTATGTCCTCTATTCCAAAGCGCTGGCCAGCATGCTGCAGCTGATGGACAACCAGCAGCTGAGCGAGATGTTCAAAATGAACATTGAACAGAAGCAGCAGGCGATGCAGGTGGCCTATACCCGCTGGCGGGATGCGCAGAACGTGCTGATGATGCAGGGCGTAGCGGACAACCAGTCGGCCTACACCTCAATGCTCTGGATGATTGGTGCGGTGATGCTGCTGGTTATCGCGCTGATCGTGCTGTGCTGGTTTGGCCTGAAGCGCGTACTGATTAAGCCGCTAAACAGCAACATTGCGCATATCAGCCAGATCGCCAGCGGGGATTTAACCCAGGATATTCAGGTGGAAGGGCACAATGAAATGGCTCAGCTGGCCGCCAGCCTGAAAGAGATGCAGCAGGCGCTGGTGCGTACCGTGAGTGACGTTCGCGACGGCTCAGACGCCATTCTGACCGGGGCCAGCGAAATTGCTGCCGGTAACAACGACCTCTCAGCCCGTACGGAACAGCAGGCGGCCTCCCTTGAGGAGACGGCGGCCAGTATGGAGCAGCTGACGGCCACGGTGAAACAGAACGCTGAGAACGCGCGTCAGGCCTCAAAGCTGGCGCTGACCGCGTCTGAAACGGCGATAAAAGGCGGGAAGGTGGTGGATGGCGTGGTGAAAACCATGAGTGATATCGCGGGCAGCTCGAAAAAAATCGCCGATATCACCAGCGTAATTGACGGTATTGCCTTCCAGACCAACATCCTGGCGCTCAATGCGGCGGTAGAGGCCGCCCGTGCGGGTGAGCAGGGCCGTGGATTTGCGGTGGTGGCGGGAGAAGTGCGTAATCTGGCGCAGCGCAGCGCGCAGGCCGCGAAAGAGATCAAAGGGCTGATCGAAGATTCCGTCTCGCGGGTGGATAGCGGCACCGTGCTGGTAGGCACCGCTGGTGACACCATGAATGATATCGTCAATGCGGTCACCCGGGTTACCGATATTATGGGTGAAATCGCGTCGGCGTCTGATGAGCAGAGCCGTGGAATCGATCAGGTGGGCACCGCCGTCACCGAGATGGATCGGGTGACCCAGCAGAACGCCTCGCTGGTGGAAGAGTCCGCCACGGCCGCCGCCGCGCTTGAAGAGCAGGCCAGCCGCCTGACGCAGGCCGTGTCGGTGTTCCGTATGCACCGGGCGCAGGCGATCAAGGCCGCGCCATCGGCGTTAATTACTCCGCAGCGTCAGCTGACCGCCGGGAAAGTCGCCGCGCCAGTCGCAACGGAGGGTAACTGGGAAACGTTCTGATGCGTCGCCCCCGTCGATAATTAAATGCGCCGGCCCACGGCGCATTTCTGCCAATCATAAGTTTATCCTTTGAGCAATCAGTCAAATCCTTAATAAAGATCCCCGCTCCGCTGCCGATAACATTTCCAATTGGCCCCCTGTTCAGAGGTAGTTATGTTTAAGCGAGTGAAAGTCGTTACCGGCCTGGTTAGCGTGCTGGTGTTGTTTGCTGTTCTTCAGTTGGGTACCGGAGGCCTGTTTTTCCAGACCGTCAAAAATGATCGGGATAATTTTGCCTTTAGCCAGCGGCTGCGCGCCTCTCAGCAGGCGATGGGCAATGCCTGGGTCTCGCTGGTGCAGGCACGTAACACGCTCAACCGTTCCGGTATTCGTCATCTTCAGGATGCAGGGAAAACCGGCGGGGGCAGCAGCGTCAACGATTTGATGGCGCTGGCGCAGCAGGAACTGGATAACGCGGATAAGTCACTGGCGATATTTAACGCCGCGCTCACTGAACAGGGAAAAAAAGCGGACAACGTGAAGGTGATGCTGGCGGATTATAAGCAGCTTCATAACGCGCTGGATGCCCTGATTGTGATGATGAACACCGGCAGGTTCGATGACTTTGTTGCCCAGCCGACGCAGAGCTACCAGGACAGCTTTCAGAAATCCTATCTGAGCTGGCTGGACACCAATGACCAGCTGACCGCAGGCGTAGTTGAAGCCAGTCAGCACTCCTACCAGCAGACTATCTGGGTACTGGCGCTGGTGCTGATTATCTCGCTGGCGGTGATCATTCTGGCCTGGAGCGGCATCAGCAACATGCTGCTGCGTCCGCTGAGAACCAACATTGACCATATCCGGCACATTGCCCGCGGCGATCTGACCCAGACCGTTGAGTGTGATGGACGCAATGAAATGTCCGAGCTGGCCAAAAGCCTGCATGAGATGCAGCAGTCGCTGGTGCAGACCGTCAGCGAAGTGCGTGATGGCTCCGACGCGATTTATACCGGCGCCAGTGAAATTTCCAGCGGCAATAACGACCTCTCCTCGCGTACCGAGCAGCAGGCCGCCTCGCTGGAGCAGACCGCAGCCAGCATGGAACAGCTGACCGCTACCGTGAAGCAGAACGCCGAAAATGCGCGTCAGGCCTCCAAACTGGCGCTCAGCGCCTCCGGCACCGCAGAGAAGGGTGGCAAGGTGGTGGATAGCGTGGTCAAAACCATGCACGACATCGCGGGCAGCTCGAAGAAGATCGCTGATATCACCAGCGTGATTGACGGCATCGCCTTCCAGACCAATATTCTGGCGCTGAACGCCGCCGTTGAGGCGGCCCGTGCGGGTGAGCAGGGCAGAGGCTTTGCCGTGGTCGCCGGTGAAGTACGCAGCCTGGCGCAGCGCAGCGCCCAGGCGGCAAAAGAGATTAAAGGGCTGATCGAAGACTCGGTCACCCGCGTGGATACCGGCTCGGTGCTGGTGGAAAGCGCCGGGGAAACGATGGCGGAAATTGTCAGCGCGGTCACTCGCGTCACCGACATCATGGGTGAAATTGCCTCCGCCTCCGATGAGCAGAGCCGCGGCATTGATCAGGTGGGCACGGCCGTGACCGAGATGGATCGGGTCACGCAGCAGAACGCCTCGCTGGTTGAAGAGTCTGCGGCGGCCTCAGCGGCGCTGGAAGAGCAGGCGGCCAGGCTAAACCAGGCCGTCGCGGTCTTCCGCATTCGTAAAGAAAATGCCATTCAGGCCGTTAACGTCAGCAGAACAACACAAAGCGTCGTGCCCGCCCCGCAGGTAACGTCACGCAAAGCGCTGGCTGCACCGGTATCCAATGATAACTGGGAAACCTTTTAACGTGACCTTAGCCGCCCGCGGTGGGCGGCAACACCAGGAGACTTCAATGTTTGCCCGCATTCGCATCTCAACCACCATCATATTTTTACTGGGCCTGTTCTGCGTGATGCAGATCGTTAGCAGCGGATTGTCGTTTAACTCTTTTCGTCTGGACGCGAAAAATTTGCATGACGTCGAGGTCAGCGGTAACCAGCGTGACGCGCTGGGGCAGACCTGGGCCGATTTACTCAGCGCCCGCCTGACGCTAAGCCGCGCCGGGACCCGTGCGGCACTGAGTATGCCGCGCGATCAGGTAACAAGTTTAATGGCAAAGGCTCAGGAAGATCTGAATGCTGCCGATAACGCTTATAAGACCTTTGAAGCTATCCCGGCACTGACGCCAGAAGGCGGCGTGCTGAAGAAGGAGATGAAGGGGGCTTATGAAGGGTACTCCCAGGAGCTGGCGAGGCTGATTGCCTATTTACAGAACTACCAGCTGCAGGATTTCCTGAACTCTCCCACGCAGGGCACGCAGGACAAGTTTCAGGCGCAGTACAACCGCTGGATGCTGCATATCGACAAGCTTCGCATCCATGCCAGCCAGGCGAGCAAGGGATTCTACACGCAGTCGATGGCGATATTTTACTCGACCATACTGCTGTCGCTGCTGGTGACGCTGGCCGGTGTGACCTGGGTGAGAAAAGCCGTTATCGGCCCGCTGGCGCATATGCGCGGTCACTTTGAGCGCATCGCCTCCGGTAACCTCGGTGGCCGTATCGTGGCGGAAGGACGCAATGAGCTTAGCCAGCTGTTTATCAGCCTGCAGACCATGCAGCAGGCGCTGGCTGAAACGGTCGCTAACGTGCGGGATGGCAGCCATGCCATGCAGACCGGCATCCGTGAAATTGCCTCAGGCAATAACGATCTTTCCGCGCGGACCGAGCAGCAGGCGGCCTCGCTGGCGGAAACGGCAGCCAGCATGGAGCAGCTGACGGCAACGGTGACCGGCAATGCGGACAACGCGCGGCAGGCGTCGCTGCTGACCAAAGAGGCCTCCTCAACGGCGCTTAAAGGTGGCTCGCTGACCCGCAACGTGGTGACCACCATGAGTGACATCGCCAACAGTTCAAAGAAAATTGGCGATATCACCAGCGTGATTGACGGCATCGCCTTCCAGACCAACATCCTGGCGCTGAACGCAGCGGTAGAGGCGGCGAGGGCAGGTGAACAGGGCAGGGGCTTTGCAGTGGTCGCGGGCGAGGTTCGCAGCCTGGCCCAGCGCAGCGCGCAGGCGGCAAAAGAGATTAAAGGGCTGATCGAGGCGTCGGTTAGCCGGGTCGATCAGGGCTCAACGCTGGTGGCCTCTGCGGGCGAAACCATGGAGGAGATCGTTCAGTCGGTCACCCGCGTGAACGATATTATGGCTGAGATAGCCTCTGCGTCTGACGAGCAGCGCCGGGGAATAGAACAGGTCGCGCAGGCCGTCGGCCAGATGGATCAGGTGACACAACAGAATGCCGCGCTGGTTGAGGAAGCGGCAGCCGCCACGGCAGCACTTGAAGCACAGGCTGATAATCTGACCGACACGGTGAGCCGATTCTCACTGGATGCCGCAGGATAAGCCCGAACAGGTAGCAACGCAGGCTTACAGGGAAAACAAGACGTTTATAACCCCCTTAATCTGCAAATTGCAGGGTGGATCAGGATGAAAAAATCGACGTTGTTAGCGCCAACGGAAAACGCGACGCTGCTGGCCCAGATGGTGCAGCGCCTGCCGTTATCCGATACGCACTTTAAGCGTATCAGCCAGCTGATTTATCAGCGGGCAGGCATTGTACTCGCCGATCACAAGCGGGAGATGGTTTACAACCGCCTGGTTCGCCGACTGCGGACGTTAGGTATCGACGATTTTGGTCGTTACCTTGCGCTGCTGGAGAGTGACTCCAACAGCCCGGAGTGGCAGGCGTTTATTAACGCGCTGACCACAAACCTGACGGCGTTTTTCCGTGAGGCGCACCATTTTCCTATCCTGGCGGAACACGCCAAACGGCGCAGCGGTTCCTTTAACGTCTGGTGCGCGGCGGCCTCAACGGGTGAGGAGCCTTACTCGATTGCGCTGACGCTGGCGGAAACGCTGGGCAGCGGGCCGGGTAAGTTCCAGATCCATGCGACGGATATCGACACCCAGGTGCTGGAGAAGGCGCTGGCCGGCGTCTACCGTCAGGAAGAGCTGCGCACGCTGTCACCGCAGCAGATGCAGAAGTTCTTTTTTCGCGGCACCGGCCCCCATTCGGGGATGGTTAGGGTGAGGCCAGAACTGGCCAATATGGTCACCTTTGCGCAGTTGAATCTGCTGGCTAATGAGTGGGCGGTTCCGGGGCCGTTTGATGCGATTTTTTGCCGCAATGTCATGATCTACTTCGACAAAGAGACGCAGGAGAAGATTTTGCGGCGCTTTGTCCCGATGTTGAAGCCCGGCGGGATCCTGTTTGCCGGACATTCAGAGAACTTCAGCCAGATCAGTAAAGAGTTTTATCTGCGCGGCCAGACGGTCTACGGACTGACTAAGGAAAGATAATGGGCAAAATCAGAGTGTTATGCGTTGACGACTCCGCACTGATGCGGCAGCTGATGACGGAGATTATCAACAGCCATCCTGACATGGAGATGGTGGCATCGGCACCGGATCCGCTGGTGGCGCGGGATTTGATTAAGCAGTTCAACCCCGACGTGCTGACGCTGGATGTGGAAATGCCGCGCATGGATGGACTGGATTTTCTGGAAAAGCTGATGCGCCTGCGACCGATGCCGGTCGTGATGGTCTCTTCCCTGACCGGCAAAGGCTCGGAGATTACCCTGCGCGCGCTGGAGCTGGGGGCGGTAGATTTTGTGACTAAACCCTCGCTGGGTATTCGCGAAGGGATGCTGGCCTACAGCCAGATGATTGCCGATAAGGTCCGTGCGGCCTCACGCGCCAGGCTGCAAATGCGCAGCCCGCAGAGCGCCCCGGTTATGTTGAAAGCCGGACCGCTGCTGAGTAGCGAGAAGCTGATTGCTATCGGAGCCTCTACCGGCGGCACCGAGGCCATTCGGCATGTGCTTCAGCCGCTGCCGGCGACCAGCCCGGCGCTGCTGATTACTCAGCATATGCCGCCAGGCTTTACCCGCTCTTTTGCCGAGCGGCTGAACAAGCTCTGCCAGATAACGGTAAAAGAGGCAGAGGACGGCGAGCGCATTCTGCCGGGCCATGCCTATATCGCGCCGGGCGCCATGCATCTGGAGCTGGCGCGCAGCGGGGCTAACTATCAGGTCAAGCTTAACGAAGGTCCGCCGGTCAACCGGCACCGACCTTCGGTGGACGTCCTGTTTAAATCAGTGGCGCAGTATGCCGGTCGGAACGCCGTCGGCGTGATCCTCACCGGAATGGGCAATGACGGTGCGGCAGGTTTGCTGGCAATGAATCAGGCAGGCGCCTGGACCATCGCTCAGAACGAAGCGAGCTGCGTGGTATTTGGTATGCCTCGCGAGGCAATTGGCCTCGGGGGCGCCAGTGAGGTGGTGGATCTTCACCAAATCAGCCAGCACATGCTGGCAAAAATTAGCGCCGGACAGGCATTACGTATATAACGCAGCGCCCGTCCCGCGGGGCTACAAAAAACAGGAGTAGGTATGGCAGATAAGAATATGCGGTTTCTGGTGGTCGACGACTTTAACACGATGCGTCGAATCGTCCGTAACCTGTTAAAAGAGCTGGGCTTCAACAACGTTGAAGAAGCCGAGGATGGCGTTGACGCGCTCACCAAGCTGCGCGCAGGCGGGTTTGATTTTGTGGTTTCCGACTGGAACATGCCGAATATGGACGGCCTGGAACTGCTGAAAACGATTCGTGCCGACGCCACGCTGGGCAAGCTGCCGGTGCTGATGGTGACGGCTGAAGCCAAGAAAGAGAACATCATTGCGGCTGCGCAGGCTGGTGCCAGCGGCTACGTCGTTAAACCTTTTACTGCGGCCACGCTTGAAGAGAAGTTAGGTAAGATCTTCGAAAAGCTGGGTATGTAAGGAGCCGAGATGACCACTTTACCGACACCAAATGTTGATGCGGCCTCGGCCCATGACATAATCTCCCGAATTGGCTCGCTGACGCGGATGCTGCGCGACAGTCTGCGTGAGCTGGGACTGGATCAGGCGATTGCTGAAGCGGCAGAAGCCATTCCGGATGCCCGCGATCGCCTGGATTACGTAGTACAAATGACCGCTCAGGCGGCAGAACGTGCTCTGAACTGCGTGGAGGCATCACAGCCGCGTCAGAACCTGATGGAGAAAGAAGCGAAGGCGCTGAAAGGCCGCTGGGATGAATGGTTTGAACATCCTGTAGACCTGGCAGATGCCCGCTCTCTGGTTACGGATACGCGTGGTTATCTTGAATCCGTACCGGAACACACCGCCTTCACCAACGCCCAGCTGATGGAAATCATGATGGCGCAGGATTTCCAGGATCTGACCGGTCAGGTGATCAAGCGCATGATGGACGTTATCCAGGAGATTGAGCGCCAGCTGCTGGCCGTGCTGCTGGAAAATATTCCTGAGCAGCAGGGTCGGGCGAAAAAGGATGCCGACAGCCTGCTAAATGGTCCACAAATCAATGGTACGGCACCGGGCGTGGTAGCGAACCAGGACCAGGTGGATGACCTGCTCGACAGCCTTGGCTTCTAAAACCGACCGTCGCGATCACTAAACTGACGGCCACGGCGCCTGGCACGCGTCGTGGCGGTGGCCAGATTGACGGCCACGGCGCCTGGCACGCGTCGTGGCGGTGGCCAGATTGACGGCCACGGCGTCTGGCATGCGTCGTGGCGATTGCGCTATCAGGGGAGCAGAGGGGGGATCTCAGCGTGGATGTTTAATATCCCGCTGAGACAAACCTCTGCGTCTTTTGCCCACTGTTTTTCCCTTCCCGTTTACCATCCGTGAAATAACCCCCTTTTTACGCGTTTACTCGCGCCATTATTCCTGCGGCAGTTTGGCATGCTACCCCCTGAAATTCCGTACTAAAGGTGAGCTGCCGTGGCCCAGGACAGCGATGAAGAGAAGACCGAATCCGCTACCCCCCACCGAATAGAAAAAGCGCGAGAGGAGGGGCAAATCCCCCGTTCGCGCGAGCTGACCTCGGTGCTGATGCTGGTTGCAGGCTTAAGTATCCTGTGGACTGGCGGCGAAAGCATGGGCCGCAAGCTGGGGGCGATACTGACGGACGGGCTGAGCTTCAATCACTCGGTCGTGAGTGATACCAGCCAGATGCTGCACCAGATTGGCGACTTGATCACCCAGGCGGTGATGGCCCTGCTGCCCATGATGGCCGGGCTGGTACTGGTGGCCATCGCCGCGCCGATGCTGCTGGGCGGCGTAGTGATCAGTGGCAAAGCGATCAAGGTCGACTTTGGCAAAATGAACCCGATTAAGGGACTGGCCAAATTATTCTCCGCGCAGTCGGCGGCTGAACTGCTGAAGGCCGTGCTGAAAGCCATCCTGGTAGGCTGTGTCACCTGGGGGTATCTGCGCCTTCACTGGCCGGACATGCTGCGCTTAATCAGCGAGGCACCCTTTACCGCGCTGGCCAGCGCGCTGAATATGATAGCGATGTGCAGCCTGCTGGTGGTGCTGGGGCTGTCACCGATGGTGGGATTTGACGTGTTCTGGCAGCTCTACAGCTATTTTAAAGGGCTGCGGATGACCCGCCAGGATATTCGCGACGAGTACAAACAGCAGGAGGGGGATCCGCACGTTAAAGGGCGTATCCGCCAGCAGATGCGGGCCGCCGCACGGCGCAGGATGATGGCTGACGTGCCGAAGGCTGACGTTATCGTGACTAACCCGACGCACTACTCCGTCGCCCTGCAGTATGACGAACGCAAAATGAGCGCACCGAAAGTGGTCGCTAAAGGGGCCGGCGATATTGCGCTGCGCATCCGTGAGCTGGGTAAAGAGCATCGCATTCCGGTACTGGAAGCGCCGCCGCTGGCGCGTGCGCTATACCGGCACAGTGAAATTGGCCAGCATATTCCGGGAACGTTATATGCCGCCGTGGCAGAAGTCCTGGCCTGGGTCTGGCAGCTCCGTCGCTGGAAGCTGGAAGGCGGCCTGGCTCCGAAAAAACCTGACAATCTACCGGTGCCGGAAGCGCTGGACTTTGACACAAGAGAAAACGACTGATGGCGAATCTGGCCGCACTTTTACGGTTACCGAATTTTAAAGATACCCAGTGGCAGGTGATGGCCGGGCCGGTATTGATACTGATGATCCTGTCGATGATGGTGCTGCCGCTGCCGCCCTTTATCCTCGATCTGCTCTTTACCTTTAATATTGCGCTGTCAATCATGGTGCTGCTGGTGGCAATGTTCACCCAGCGCACGCTTGAATTCGCCGCTTTCCCCACCATTTTGCTCTTCTCCACGCTGCTGCGGCTGGCGCTGAACGTCGCCTCCACCCGTATTATCCTGATGGAGGGCCACACCGGTGCCGGGGCGGCGGGGCACGTGGTGGAAGCCTTCGGTCACTTTCTGGTGGGCGGTAACTTTGCCATCGGCATCGTGGTGTTTATTATTCTGGTGATCATCAACTTTATGGTTATCACCAAGGGTGCAGGGCGCATTGCCGAGGTTGGCGCGCGCTTTGTGCTGGACGGGATGCCGGGCAAACAGATGGCGATCGATGCCGACCTGAATGCCGGACTGGTGGGTGAGGATGAGGCGAAAAAACGCCGCGCTGAAGTGACCCAGGAAGCGGACTTCTACGGCTCGATGGACGGGGCGAGTAAGTTTGTGCGCGGCGATGCCATCGCCGGTATTATGATCATGGTGATTAACGTGGTCGGTGGCCTGCTGGTGGGGGTTATCCAGCACGGTATGGACGTCGGCCACGCGGCGGAAAGCTATACGCTGCTGACCATTGGTGACGGCCTGGTGGCGCAGATCCCGGCGCTGGTGATTTCGACCGCCGCGGGTGTGATCGTGACCCGCGTTAGCACCGATCAGGACGTTGGCGAGCAGATGGTAAGCCAGCTGTTTAAAAACCCCCGGGTAATGATGCTGAGTGCGGGCGTGCTGGGCCTGCTGGGCCTGGTTCCCGGTATGCCTAACTTTGTCTTTCTGCTGTTTACCGCCGGCCTGCTGGGTCTGGCCTGGTACATACGCGGCAAAGAGACCCAACCCAAAGCTGAGCCGCAGCTGCAAAGCAAAACCAACGTTGAGACGGCGGCCAACGTCGAGGCCTCATGGACCGACGTGCAGCTTGAAGATTCGCTGGGAATGGAGGTCGGCTACCGGCTGATCCCGATGGTTGACCATCTACAGGATGGCGAACTGCTGGGCCGCATTCGCAGCATCCGTAAGAAATTCGCTCAGGAGATGGGCTTCCTGCCGCCGGTGGTGCATATTCGCGACAATATGGATCTGCCCCCGGCCCGCTACCGTATTCTGATGAAGGGCGTGGAAATTGGCAGCGGCGATGCCTACCCGGGACGCTGGATGGCCATTAACCCCGGCACCGCAGCCGGAACGCTGCCGGGTGAAGCCACCGTTGACCCGGCCTTTGGCCTGGCGGCGATTTGGATCGACAGTGCGTTGAAAGAGCAGGCGCAGATCCAGGGCTATACGGTGGTCGAGGCCAGTACCGTGGTTGCCACGCACCTTAACCACCTGATAGGACAGTACGCCAGCGAGCTGTTTGGTCGTCAGGAGGCGCAGCAGCTACTGGATCGCGTGACTCAGGAGATGCCGAAGCTGACCGAAGATCTGATCCCGGGCGTTATCACGCTGACAACCCTGCATAAGGTACTGCAAAATCTGCTGTCCGAACGCGTCTCGATCCGTGATATGCGCACCATTATTGAAACCCTGGCGGAACACGCGGCAATACAGACCGATCCGCACGAGCTGACCTCGGTGGTGCGCGTGGCGCTGGGCAGGGCAATTACCCAGCAGTGGTTCCCAGGTACCGGCGAAGTTCAGGTGATTGGTCTGGACAGTACGCTTGAACGCCTGCTGTTGCAGGCGCTACAGGGCGGCGGCGGGCTGGAGCCTGGTCTGGCGGACCGACTGCTGGCGCAGGCGCAGGGCGCGCTGGCGCATCAGGAGTCACTGGGCGCACCGCCGGTACTGCTGGTGAACCACCCGCTACGGGCGCTGCTGGCCCGCTTCCTGCGCCGTAATCTGCATCAGCTGATGGTTATCTCTAACCTGGAGCTAACTGAAAACCGCCAGATGCGCATGACCTCAACCATTGGAGGCCACTGATGAAACCGACGAAGAGCCGTGCCACTGCCCCCTGGCGGGTAGTAATGAAACAGGCATTGTGGGGGCTGCTGCTGCTGCCGTGCATCACGCAGGCGGCGGGCGCCTGGCAGGCGAGCAGCGCCGGACCCGGCATGATCAATCGCGGTATGCAGGCGGCCTCGCCTGCATTAACGTCGCCGGAGCCGGTTAGCGGCGTGATGACCGAGGTCGAGTGGCGCTATGTGCTTACCGGCCCGGCGCCGGGCGATCTGCGGGTGCATCTTTGTGCGGAGAGCCGCTGCGTCGCTATTGACGGCGCAAGCGGCACCACGAAGGGGCTGACAAACGTCAGCGCGTCAGAAAGCCTGCATTTTGTTTACGGCGTAGTGGGAAAGGGCAGGTTGAATCAGCCCCTGCGGGTACTGAGTAATGAAGTGATGGTGAACTACCGTTAAGTTTTAATACGCGACCATAACAGGCAGATACACAATTTAAATTACAGGCTCGTGGTAAACCACATTTATACTTGGCTAACGCACAGGGATCGTAATTTTCAAGCCATACTCACTACAGTAATATTGTGACGGTTTGCAGTTACGTCCCGCCCGCTTGCGGATAGCTTCCCTGGCAACAGTCCCTTTCTCCTGCCGGATTTGGTCCTGCGTTATCAATGTTGACCTTCACCTGTCGGCATCCAGGCCGAATTTTTGGCACCCAGGCTTCTCATTATCTCTTTATACTGTTATTGCAATGACAGACCCAAATAAGCGCGCTGTTTAATCCTCTTATCCTAATACCTTAATACCTTCAGCTATTCCTCTATTCATCTCATTATTCTTAACTCAGCCTGGAGGCTGCCCATGCGGTACCCGGACAATGCTTTATATCACAATACCCCGGAGGTCACAGTAATGGACAATCGGGGACGGGTGGTACGTACATTGCGCTACCACCGTCACCAGGACTCACTCACAGTGACCGATGAGCGTATCACCCGACACCATTTCAATGCGCGTGGACACCTCATGCACAGTATCGATCCACGTTTGTTTGATCTGCAGCAGGGGGACATCAGGGTCAGGCCTAATTTCAGCTATCTGCCCCTCTTAACGGGTGATGCTCTGCGCATCGACAGCGTGGATGCGGGTATCACCCTCAGTCTAAACGACATTGCGGGTCGCCCGGTTCTGAGTATCTCGGCCACTGGCAGCACCCGAACCTTCCAGTATGAAGATGACAATCTGCCCGGTCGCCTTCTCAGCATTAGTGAGAAGGTTGCGGGAGAGGCCGTCCGTATCACGGAGCGATTTATCTGGGCCAGCAACGCATCAGCTGGGAAAGAGATGAATCTGACGGGTCAGTGCGTGTCTCACTACGACCCCGCGGGACTCAGTCAGATCGATAGTCTCGCACTGACAGGTATCCCGCTTTCGGTGAGCCGTCGGGTATTAAGGGAGGGGGCCGATGCTGACTGGCAGGACAGGGACGAGGTGGCCTGGCAGGATCTGCTGGTTCCGGAGGTCTACATTACGCGGAGTAGGGTCGATACCACCGGGGCAACATTGATGACCACAGATGCGACCGGTAACCAGCAGCGTATGGCGTATGATATTGCCGGACAGCTGCATGAAAGCTGGCTGACGCTGCGGGGAGGAAGTGAACAGATTATCGTGGCTTCCCTGACCTGGTCGGCTGCGGGCCAGAAATTGCGGGAAGTCCACGGCAATGGTGTGGTGACCACCTACACTTACGAGAGGGAAAGCCAGCGATTGACCGGGATTAAAACCGAACGTCCGGTCGGGCATGCCAGCGGTGCCAGCCTGCTACAGGACCTGCGCTATACCTATGATCCGGTGGGCAACGTGGTACAGGTAGCCAACGATGCAGAAGCGACCCGGTTCTGGCGCAATCAGAAGGTCGTGCCGCAAAATAACTATCTTTATGACAGTTTGTATCAGTTGGTCGAGGCGACCGGACGTGAAATAGCCGCTATTAGCCAGCAGTATCGTCAGATGCCTGCTCCGTTTATCCCGCTCCCCTCCGATGACAATATTTATACCCAATACACGCGTTACTGGCGCTATGACCGGGGTGATAATCTCTGTCAAATCCGCCATAGCGCGCCCGCTACAGGCAACAGTTTTACCACCGATATTACGGTATCTTCCCAGAGTAATCGCGCGGTGCTCAGTTCCCTGAGCAGAGATATCAATCAGGTTGACGATTTTTTTGACGCTGGCGGACATCAGTTACAGCTGCTGTTGGGTCAAGACCTGCACTGGAATGTGCGTGGGGAGTTGCAACGGGTCACGGCGGTAACGCGTGAGGAGACCCCTTTCGATCATGAGCGATACCGTTACGCTAGTGACGGGATGCGTACCAGCAAGATCAGCACCAGGATGAATGGCAGCAGCAGCCAGACGCAGCACACACTGTATTTGCCGGGACTGGAACTCCGCGCCACTTATCAGGGGGACAGGCTAAAAGAAGACCTGCATACGGTGATGGTGGGGGACGCCGGACGTGCTCAGGTGCGCGTGCTGTACTGGGCCGTTGGCTTACCGTCGGATATTGATAACTATCAGTTACGTTACAGCTATGACAATCTGATTGGCAGCAGCGGGCTGGAAGTGGATAGCGAGGGTAAGCTTATCAGCATTGAAGAGTATTACCCCTTTGGTGGAACAGCGGCGTGGGCGGCACGGAGTCAGGTGGAGGCCGGCTATAAAACCCGGCGATACTCGGGCAAAGAGCGGGATGCGACGGGACTCTATTATTACGGTTACCGTTATTACCAGAGTTGGGTGGGTAAATGGCTGAGTGCTGACCCGGCAGGAACAATTGATGGGCAGAACCTGTTCTGTATGGTCAGGAACAATCCAGTCAGATTAAAGGATGTAGCAGGGTTAAGTCCTGATGACCCCTGGGAGAAAGAAAACGCTGATGAGCTAAGAACACTTTATGCACCAGCCAAAGTTAATTTGCCATTTAATATCAAAGAGAAGCTGGCGACAGCGCGTGCAGAGAATAAGCCCAGGCATAATATTCTCTATATCAGTGCTAAACCCGATCCCTACTCCTCTTTTCCTGGCTCAGTAGCCTATGCAACCCAGGAATTTTCGAAGAAAAAAATGAGTTATTTGATGCACAAGGGACACGATGTAAAGGGGGCATATGTCTCGGGTGTTAAAGAATTTACTGATACATGGAACAGTATAGGGAAAAAAACGCTAAAAAATATTGATAAAGTCATCATCGACTATCATGGAGCAATCAGCCCCAAAAGAGGGCATCAAAGTGTTGTTATTCTTTCTCAGAACCCTGTGGAACTTCTTGATAAAGCGGCTATAGATGCGTTGGAAAGTCACACGACGGTTAAAGCCGTTTCTTTATACGCCTGCTACAGCGGTTTTGTCGAAAATTACAACCCGACCGTGGGACTTCTGGGGAAACTGACGGATCCTGAAGCATACGCGACAGGTTTTGATGCTCAGGGTGACAATGATATGGGCCTGTTAAAAACGACGCGTCATCCTGATGCAGGCGATCAATTCAGGGGGGCATTGGCTGCATTAAATATCAGTCGTCAACAGTATGGACGGGTTAAGTATACAAAATCATCCGAAGCTGAAGTGAAGATTGAACATGGAAGGGGGAGTCTGGAATTTCCAATTTCAAAATATATGAAGTCATCAGGGGGCTGATCTCATGAGGGCCTGTAACCTGACTACTTAATCGTCTTTCAACAGGCAAACGGCAGGGCGCGTACTGCACCCTGACCGTTGCGGGAATGCTACATTCTCTCTACCGTATCAATACCCAGCGTATCCAGACCTAACTTCAGCGTTTTCGCCGTCAGCAGCGCCAGCTTCAGGCGGCTCTGCTTCGTCGCTTCATCATCAGCGGTCAGAATCGGGCAGTGCTCGTAAAATCCTGAGAACAGCCCGGCCAGATCATACAGATAGGCGCACATCACATGCGGCGTACCGTCTCGGGCCACCTGGGTGATGGTTTCGTCAAACTGCAACAGGCGTACGGCCAGGGCAGACTCACGCTCTTCACGGATAACCGTCTGACCGGTTATCTCGCCTTCCCCGATACCGGCCTTGCGGAATACCGACAGCACCCGGCTGTAGGCATACTGCATATAGGGCGCGGTATTGCCCTCAAAGGCGAGCATATTATCCCAGTCAAAAATATAGTCGGTGGTACGGCTCTTCGATAAGTCGGCATACTTAATGGCTCCGATACCGACGCTGTTCGCCAGTGCGCGAAGCTGTTCGGCAGGCATATCCGGATTCTTTTCACTGACCAGACGGGTGGCACGCTCGACGGCTTCGTCCAGCAGGTCGGAAAGCTTAATGGTGCCGCCCGCACGGGTTTTGAAGGGCTTGCCGTCTTTGCCCAGCATCATACCGAACGCATGATGTTCCAGCGGCACCGACTCAGGCACGTAGCCCGCCTTACGCACAATGGTCCATGCCTGCATCAGATGCTGGTGCTGACGGGAGTCGATATAGTAAATAATGCGGTCGGCCTTCAGCGTTTCGTAGCGATATTTAGCGCAGGCAATGTCGGTGGTGGTGTAAAGATAGCCCCCGTCTTTTTTCTGGATAATAACGCCCATCGGGTCGCCATCTTTATTTTTATACTCATCCAGGAAGACCACGGTGGCGCCTTCACTTTCAACGGCCAGACCTTTTGCTTTCAGATCGGCAACGATGCCGGGTAGCATATCGTTATAAAGGCTCTCACCCATCACATCGTTGCGCGTCAGGGTGACGTTCATCCGATCGTAAATGGACTGATTCTGCGTCATGGTGATGTCGACCAGCTTTTTCCACATCCTGCGGCAGTATTCGTCACCGCCCTGGAGCTTCACCACATAGCCACGGGCACGTTCGGCGAAGGCGGGATCTTCATCATACGTGCGTTTGGCCTCGCGGTAGAAGCCTTCAAGGTCGGCCAGTGCCATTTCGCCGTGCTGCTTATTCTGCTGTTTTTCCAGGAAAGCGATCAGCATGCCAAACTGCGTTCCCCAGTCACCAACGTGATTAGCACGAATAACCTTATGCCCCAGGAAGGAGAGCGTACGCGCCGCCGCGTCACCAATAATGGTGGAACGTACGTGACCCACATGCATCTCTTTTGCCACGTTAGGCGCGGAATAGTCGATAACGATGGTCTGAGGCTCAACCGGCGTTACGCCCAGGCGGGGAGCGGCAATGACGCTATCGATCTGCGTTGACAGCCAGTCAGAATCGAGAAAAAGGTTAATAAAGCCAGGGCCGGCAATCTCAACTTTGCTGGCGATGCCCGCCAGATCGAGATGTTTAATGACGTCTTCTGCCAGCTGTCGGGGCACCTTGCCCATCTTTTTTGCCACGGCCATGATGCCGTTGGCCTGGTAAGCACCGAACTGTGCTCTGGCAGATTGACGCACCTGTGGCTCGCAGTCGTCTGGAGCACCTGCGGCGATCATCGCCTGACTGACTTTTTCTGAGAGAAGAGTCTGAATATTCACCGAATTACCCTAATTATGCTGATATGACCCGCGCGCCGGGGCGCAAAAAAATAAGGGGGGAAGTATACTGCATTTCGGAAGGAGTTATCCATGAAGCTGGTCGCAAATGACGGCTAACCTGGGCATTTTTGCCGGTGTGAGCAGTGGAGCCGCCACTGCGATGAGAAGGGGGACAGTATGGGCTGTCTCCCCTCGGGAAATCGCTATGGACGACGACGGTGGGTGCGGTGAGGGCTGGAAATAGTGTTTTTATTATTCCGTACCTTCCAGTGGCGTACCAGCGCAAATCCCATCATCGCAACCAGCACGATGACAAGTAGCAACATAAGCATAGGGTTATTCCTTGAGTGAGAGTCACGATCAATCTGTTTCAAATAAGAATAGCCTGGAAGATGCCGCACAGGAATTAAGAAAAGTCGCATTTTTGTAAATTAACTAAATGAAAACATATAGTTAAGTGTAACTATCTAAAACAAAAACTGGTACTGAACCAGCATAAGCTGGGTATAATCGGGTGAAGAATGGCTTATATATCATGTTTTCAGGATGAAATTCGATAAAAAAAGGGTTTTACTGGCCCGATATGGACGCGGGTGCAGAAAATAATCAGTAATTTAACTTAAGTATCGAAGGGGGAGCCGTTGACGGGCCCAATTGCAGAAGAGTTAACCGACCTTATCAATGATCTGCCGCGTTTTTTAACTTCGCTGGATGAATTTTTAGCAAGTCTGGGGTTAAGACTGGTCGATCTTGAAATTGATCATCTTGCCGTGCGCTGTAACCAGATTACGACGGCGGAACGGTGGAAAAAAGGTTTTTTACAGCACGGCACGCTATTTTCAGAAAAAAATATTAATGGTCGTCCCGTTGCCCTTTTTGAACTGACGGAAGGGCTGATGGTGGGCCCCCGGGCGATCACACTAGTCGAGCTTCCCTGGCCGGGCAATCGGCTCTACCGACATGAAGGCTGGGAGCATATTGAGGTCGTATTGCGGGGTAAAGAAAGCGAGCTGGGCAACCGCGCGCTGGCGCTGTTATCTGATACCGGACTGGTGCAGCCTGGGGTGACGATAAAAAACAGCGCACCGGCGGGGGAAGGTGAACGGCTGCCCAATCCCACGCTTGCCGTGTCGAATGGCAGTATCACCATCAAGTTCCATCCCTGGAGCCTGAAGGAAATAGTGGAAAGCGAAAGGGCGTAAGCCCTAGCGATTCATTAGACTGACCGCGTTTCTCATGCGTTTCAGGGCTTCGTTAATCATATCCCGCGGGCAGCCGAAGTTGAAACGTACAAAGGCATCATCACCAAAATCGCGACCCGGCGAGAATCCCAGCCCGTGACGCTCGAAGAAGAGCGCGGGGCTGGCCACATTTAACTGACTGGCATCGATCCACGCCAGATAGGTGGCTTCCGGCGCAGACAGCGTCAGACCCGACATGGCGTTAATCTCTGCCGTTAGCAGATCGCGCGTTCCACGCAAATAGGCCAGCTGCTTATCAAGCCAGGGCTGTCCATCGCGCCAGGCGGCGGTGGCGGCTACGTAGGCAAGAATGTCTACGGGCGGTACGACGCCTTTTCGCTGCTGCATAAAGCGCCTGCGCAGTTCAGGATTAGGAATGATCGCCAGCGATGCGCCCAGACCGGCAATATTGAAGGTTTTCGAGGGAGAAATTAGCGTAACCGAGCGCTGCGCGGCGTCTTCACTGAGGCTGGCAAAAGGGATGTGCTTCAGACCCGGCTCCAGAATGAGATCGCAGTGGATCTCATCCGAGCAGACAATCAGATCGTGGCGCTGAGCGAAGCGCAGCTGGCTCTCCAGCTCTTCACGTCGGTAAACGGTGCCGCCCGGATTCTGAGGATTACAGAGCATCAGCAATTTTTCGTTGCCGGTCATCTGCATTTCAAGCGCCAGCAAGTCCATTACCCAGCGCTGATTTTCCAGACGCAGCTGCGCATTGAGTTGCGTACGGTCTGCCAGTTTAGCCGCTGAGCGAAAAGGTGGGTAAACAGGCGTCGGCGCGATGGTCCCCTGATGGGACTCGGTAAAGGCGCGGACCGAAAGATTAAGGCCACTGACCACTCCTGGCAGGAAAACCAGCCAGTCCGACTCTATTTTCCACTGGTAGCGTTCTGCCATACGGGCAATAACCAGATCAATCAGTTCAGGCGGCGTAATGCCATACCCGAAGATGCCGTGTTCAACACGCTGTTTTAACGCGTTAATCACACATTCTGGCGATCGGAAATCCGTATCGGCTACCCACAGGGGGAGGATGTCCTGGTTCCCGTATTTGTGCCATTTTTCACTATCGCTGTGACGGCGATCGATCCGTTCATTAAAACTGGATGTCATGTCAGTGATTCCCGTTAATATAATTACTAATGTCTTAAGGCAGATTAAACATCAGCTGTGATTTTCACAACCTGACGGCGGTCATTAACAGGAGGATGGGATGTGTAAACTGGAAGTATGCTGCTACGGAGTCGATTGCGCACTGGCGGCCGAAAAAGCCGGAGCCGATCGTATCGAACTTTGCTCTGCCCCGGCTGAGGGAGGGCTTACGCCTTCTGCCGGTAGTCTGATGCAGGCTCGAGAGAGGCTGACCATCCCGGTCCACCCGATAGTCCGACCACGTGGAGGAGACTTCTGCTATTCCGCTGGCGAGTTTGAGGAAATCAAATCTGATATCGATTTTATTCGGGAACGGGGTTTTCCAGGGCTGGTGGTCGGCGTACTGGATGTGGACGGTCATATTGATCTTGTGCGCATGAAGCAGGTAATGGCGCTGTGTAATGGCATGGCGGTGACCTTCCATCGGGCGTTCGATCTCTGCCACAGCCCACTGACTGCGCTGCAACAGCTGACCGATCTTGGCGTAGCGCGCATTCTGACGTCGGGGCAGCAGCAAAGCGCCGAAAGTGGTTTACCCTTATTAAGGGAACTAACGCGCACCACTCGCGGTCCAATCATCATGGCGGGTGCAGGGGTGCGTCTCAGCAACCTGCAAAAGTTTATTGATGCCGGGCTCAGCGAGCTGCACAGCTCGGCCAGCCAGCGAATTTCATCACCAATGCGCTATCGCAAAGCGGGTGTTTCAATGAGTTCGGTGGCAGAGACCGACGAATTCAGCCGAACCTGCGTGGACAGTGATATGGTTGAAGCCATGAAGGGCGCGATGTTACACAGTTCATCTATTAACGTCGCCTGAAACGATTTTACCGCGCAGCACGCCAGTTCAGCGACGTGATGTTTGCAAGTACCAGGCCCCATCATTTTGGTGGGGCTTTTTTTATCTGGCGAGAGTTGCGCCCAGGATAATCCCATTATACTTTGCAGGGATGCCTGCCTACTGACGAGACCCTGTATGAGACCCCTTCTGCTAAGTGCCTGTTGTGCTGTCCTGCTGCACACGGGTGTTGTAATGGCAACGCCGGGCTGCCCGCCTCATTATCAGCAGATTAACGACAGCAATGCTCTTTTAGTGCTGGGTGGAACCGCAACCGGCCCGGTAAAGCAGGTGGTCGTCGGTGAATTTGGTAAGGACGTGGATCGGCAAAAGCGGATGCTGGCGAAGTTTGACGCCTGCGGCGTGCTGCTCCAGGCGAATATTAGCGTCGATAAAAATGAAGGCAATGTGGTGATGAAGGCGGTGCAGAGCATCACCCGCGTTGAAGATGGCTGGCAAACTGCGTATGACATTTCGGTGTTTGTAATCAGGGCGGGCGAGGCTGAGCCGGTGACGCGCAAGGAGGGCATCATCAGCTATATGACCGGCAGGAATGGCACTATCACCAGTTCTACCGATACTTTCCTGTTGCAGGGAGTGAAAGGTTTTACCGCAACAACGAACAGTTTTGATGCACGTTTCCGGTTGATTAAGAGCGTTGCGCGCGGTTCGGACAGTCTGGCGAACGGTGAGAGCATTTATCAGTGGAATAAGAAGAATCAGCTGACGTCTTCCTTTTCGGGTAGCAACCGGATGTTCCTGCGTTATGACAGCCAGGATCGTGAGCTTATACTACGTACGCTGACGACATCGCCCTTGAGCCAGCTGCATACAGTTGATGAGTGCCAGCTTTGGGACGATCGCGGCAATTGTACGCTTAGCTATTCACGCGAGACGGAGTTGTTTCCGGCGGGAATGATTCGCCGTGATATCACGACTGCCTATCGCTTTGAGTATTGGGATAAAGCGGGCAGGGCAGAGGAGGGCGATCGGACTTTCCCCTGACCGATTCAGGCTTTGTCTTCGACGCCGCGTTGAGGGCTTGTGCGTTGGCCTGCCATGCGGCTGCAATATCGGTTTTTCCGTTGGACAATCCCAGCGTTTGCCGGTTAGTTGTTTGGGCTGCCATAGCTGCGGTGTCGGTGGACAATCCCAGCGTTCGCCGGGCATCATGAAGCTGCAATATCGGCTTTTTCGGTGGACAATCCCAGCGTTCGCCGGGCGTCCTCACGCCACGCTCCGCGTGGTGCCTTTGGCTCCGGCTCCAGGCCGGACGGCCCGGTCGCGAGCGGGCGTCCCTGCCCGCCGCTCCCTGAGAGCAGCATCCCTGCTGCCCTCGCCTGGCCCTCCGTCTTCGCCGCAGCGCTGCGGATTGCCCGTCATCCGCAGGGATTGTCCACCTCTCAGGCTTCTGAGTCGTTTCAGATAAGAACTTTTATCAATACGCAGGGTTCTTTCCACAATAAAACCGGGCAAGGAGTTTCCTGCAACCCCGGAACCGTTGTTACCCGCAGCCAGCACCATGCAAGAGGAGCAGGCGGGTGGGGCCCGGTGACAGGCAATCCGACACCCTGCCTGTTGGCAGGCCGGTCGTGCAGGCTGCAATACCTGCACGACCGGTGGATAATCCCAGCGTTCGCCGGGCGTCGCAGCTACACGCTTCGCGTGGTGCCTTTGGCTCCGACGCCAGGCCGGACGGCCCGGTCGCGAGCGGGCGTCCTGCCCGCCGCTCCCTGAGTGCAGCATCCCTGCTGCCCTCGCCTGGCCCTCCGTCTTCGCCGCAGCGCTGCGGAATGCCCGTCATCCGCTGGGATTGTCCACCTCTCAGGCTTCTGAGTCGTTTCAGATAAGAACTTTTATCAATACGCAGGGTTCTTTCCACAATAAAACCGGGCAAGGAGTTTCCTGTCACCCCGGAACCGCCCTTAACCGCAGCCAGCACAATGTAGTAAGCCGGCGGGTGGGGCCTGGTGACAGGCAATCCGCAGCGCTGAGCGTAGAGAGGAAGACCCGGATGGGCCAGCAGGGATGCTGGCACAAGGGCATGCCGGGACAGGGACGTCCCGTCATGCCCGGTCCGAAAGGTCGACGAACGGAGCGAAGGGACCGCGCCATGCGCGGCGCGAGGACCGCCAGGCACCGGGCACCACCCGTAGGCGACGGCACCAGACCTGTAGGCACCGGGCCCCACCCCCAGGCGACACCTCCAGCTTTTGTAGCGCCGGGCACCACCCGTAGGCGACGGCACCAGACCTGTAGGCACCGGGCCCCACCCCCAGGCGACACCTCCAGCTTTTGTAGCGCCGGGCCCCACCCGTAGGCGACGGCACCAAACCTTAGCCAGCCGGGCCCCACCCGCCGACGAAGGACTTGAACGAAAGGGCGCTATTTAACCGTCTGACTGAAAGCATCAACGGCCAGAATGGCGCTGGCAATATCCTCTGCGCTGAGATTCGGATTGAGATTCTTAAGCGTATCCCCTTCGTTATTGGCCAGTGCGCCAATCTTCACCAGATTCTCCCAGCTCTCATTTTCCAGATGCAGCTCCTTCAGCGTAACCGGCATCTTAATCGCGCGATAAAAACGAATATAGCGGGCAATCTCCTCATCCGGACGCTGCTCAAGCACCATCTGCGTCAACGTACCATAGGCTACCTTCTCACCGTGGGTAAGATGATGAATATCGCCTTCGATGGCGGTAAAACCATTATGGATCGCATGCGCGCCTGCCAGTCCTGCATTCTCAAACCCCAGTCCGGAAAGCAGCGTATTCGCCTCAACCACGGCCTCCACGGCGGGCGTCACCAGCTTTTTCTCGACGGCCTGATAAGCGCTGAACCCATAGGTCAGCAGCGTTTTTTCACAGGCCTCGGCAATAGCCATGCCCGCAATGGTCGGATCGCCATTGACCATCGACTTACTGTGCGAGCGTTTTACCGCCTGCGCCTCAACAAAGGTCGCCAGCCCATCGGCAATACCGGAAGCGAACAATCTGACCGGTGCACGGGCGCAAACCTGAGTATCTACCAGCACCAGGTCAGGGTTTTTACTGTAGAAACGGTAGCTTTCAAACACGCCGCTATCCGAATAGATCACCGACAGTGCGCTACAGGGGGCATCCGTTGATGCAATCGTCGGAACGATAACCACAGGCTGCTTCAGTTCATCCGCGACGGCTTTCACGGTATCCAGGGTTTTCCCACCGCCGAGACCGACGACCAGGCTGGCTCCGCCGTTTTTTGCCAGTCCTGCCAGGCGGGTAATTTCATTACTGGAGGCTTCACCATTGAACTGCTGATAGTGAAACGCAATGTTGTTCTGCTTCAGTGAGGTTTCGACATCTTTTCCAATCAGCCCCCAGACGATGTCGTCCGCGACCACAAACGCGTTGTTGCCAAGCTCGGCGACGTACTCGCCCAGCTGGGCCAACACGCCTGCACCCTGAACATATTTCCGCGGTGAAGAGAATACAAACTTACTCATGCAAGACTCCTTGTAATGAAATAAAACAGAAGTGTGTCTCCTTTATCCTGGTATTTTTATCGCGTCGTGGCTTGTTAAAAAACGCTTTTCGGAAAGTTGCACATAAGTTGAAACTGCTGAAAACTACGTCAGGGCGTCGGAGCGAAATCGAACGGGGTTTAAGGGCAACATCATCCGGAATAGCCTTAATCTGAGGCGGCACAGGGCGTGCCGCCTCAGCGGGTACGGGGCAAAAAGCGGGCGCGGTCTTAAGGCTTGCGCGCCACCAGTACCGCGCGCAGCGGAGCCGGGTAGCCCTCGACGGTTTTAGAACTGTCATCGGGGTCAAGGAACTCTGCGAGTGAGCCGGTCACCATCCAGTCGGTACGGCGCTGTTCGTCCGTCGTAGTGCGTGAATAATCCACAATACGCACGTCCTCGAATCCGCACTTCTCCAGCCACCCTTTCAGCGCACCGGTAGAGGGAATGAAATAGACGTTGCGCATCTGCGCATATCGCTCGCCCGGCACCAGGACATCCCGCTCGCCGCCCTCAATCACCAGCGTCTCCAGCACCAGCTCACCGCCGCTCACCAGCTGGTTTTTCAACTGGAGCAGATGATCAAGCGGTGAACGGCGGTGATACAACACGCCCATAGAGAAAACGGTATCAAACGCCTTGAGTTCGGGAAGCTGCTCAATACCTAACGGCAGCAGATGCGCGCGCTGATCGCTGCCCAATAGCTTACGTACCGCCTCGAACTGGCATAAAAACAGCTGCATCGGATCGATGCCCACCGCCAGGCTGGCGCCAGCACCCACCATCCGCCACAGGTGATAGCCGCTGCCGCAGCCCACGTCCAGAATTGTCCTGCCCGCCAGCGGTGAAATGTGCGGCAGTACGCGCGTCCATTTCCAGTCCGAGCGCCACTCGGTATCAATGTTCACGCCGTAGAGTGAAAACGGACCTTTACGCCAGGGCATCAGATTACGCAGCAGTTTCTCAATACCGTCGCGCTGGCGATCGCTCAGCTGGCTGCTGTCAGCGCTGACGCCGTGCAGCAAATCCAGCGTCTCGGGCGTCAGCGCAGGCAGGTACTCCACCGATCGATCCCAGTTTTTGAAATGACCGTGCAGCTGCTCGCGTTGCCAGGCGGCAAGCTGGGCAGGGAGCGTTTCCAGCCAGTGGGCCAGTGGACCTTTGGCAATAAGCTGGTAAAAATTTCCAAAATCCATCAGGCAGATCCTGCTTTAAGCGCGATCAGCGAGCCGAAATTAAAACACTGGAACCAGAGTTCAGCATGTTCAAAACCGGCGGTACGCAGCCGCTGTTTATGGGTTTCCACGCTGTCCGTTAGCATAACGTTCTCCAGCATACTGCGCTTCTGGCTGATCTCGAGCTCGCTGTAGCCATTGGCTCGTTTAAAATCGTGATGCATGTTAAACAGCAGCTCACCGACGTCCTGGTCGGCAAAGCTGAACTTCTCCGACAGGACCAGCGCGCCGCCGGGACGCAGCCCCTGCCAGACGTTGTTCAACAGCTGCTGCCGCTCGGCGGGCTCCAGAAATTGCAGGGTGAAGTTCAGCACCACCATTGAGGCATTTTCAATGGTGATATCTCGGATATCCGCTTCGATAACCTCAACCGGCGTGTCGGCCCGGAAAGCATCAATATGGCGGCGGCAGCGCTCAACCATGGCCGGAGAATTATCAACGGAGATAATCTTACAGCCATTAACATGAATATTACGGCGCACGGAGAGCGTCGCCGCGCCCAGCGAGCAGCCCAGGTCATAGATCTGCGTGTCGGGCTGGACAAAACGTTCGGCCAGCATGCCGATCATCGAAATGATATTCGAATAACCCGGCACCGAGCGCTGGATCATATCGGGAAAAACTTCAGCCACGCGCTCGTCAAACGTCCAGTCACCCAGTTTGGCAATTGGCGCGGAGAACAGCATATCGCGGTTAGACATAGTGGTAAGTCCGAAAGGAAAACGGAAAGGCGGTATTCTGGCAGAAAGCGGCGCAGGCTGCACCCTTTCTGCCACGCGGGGCGATCGGCGGGGCGGTAGCGCCTGCCCGTTTTAGCGTTAGCGCAGCGTCAGAACCAGGTCCCAGGGCAGGTAAATCAAATTGATAATCACCATTCCCAGCAGCGAAAGAATGGAAATAGTCGTGCCATTCTTGCGCCACAACCGGGTGCTGGTGCGCAGGCCATAGATATGCAGCAGGCGGCCCAGGAAAAAAAACAGCGCGGTAAGATGCAGCAGCCAGATATCAGCGCCGTTCATTTCCATACTAATTAGCAGCAGGGCAGCGATCGGGATAAATCCCACCGCACCGCTGTGAATGCGCAGCGCGATTTGCAGCTCGTAAAATCCGCCGTCACCCCAGGCAACCCGATACTGCTGACGCAGGCGTGAAACGTTTAAAGACAGCTTGATAAGAAACAGGGCACCAAGCACAACATACAGGGCGCTGACCATTCCAACTCCATCGTTTTATTAAAAATATCTGGCAACATCATAGCGATGAAAGTGCAATCTGTCAGGGAATGGCGACACGTTGAGGATGATTTCTGACGTTCAGCGTCAGAACAGCTGCGCCTGCTGCGGCCAGTCCGGCGCTTCTCCGCACTGCGGCAGGATCGCCTGCAGGGTGGGCCAGAGAGCCTGAACCAGGTCGGGTGCAAAGCCAATGTCGGGGGTATGGATGAACAGCCAGGGCTGGCCCTGTTCGGCCCATCGCGGCAGCAGCGCCCGCCAGGATTGAAACCAGGCCAGATTAGCCCCGGGATCGTCACCGCCGATAAATCGAATCATCGGCTGATCGGCGGTCTTCACCGCATGCACCGGCAGTACCGGTTTCTTGCGCTGTGCTTCGATAATGGCTGGATTACTCGGTTTTGCCGAATGTACGCCGCGCGTATCGAGGATCACCCGGTTAACGCCACGGTCGTGCAACCCACGGTTAAGCGCCCGTTCAGCGTCTCCCTTGGTGAAAAATGCCGGATGACGGACCTCCACGCCGTAGCGAAAGCCAGAGGGCAGGGTATCCAGAAATGCCCAGAGTACCGGTAGCTCATCCGGGCCGAAAGCCGGAGGCAGCTGCAGCCAGTACTGACCCATGCGCGCATCAAGCGGGGCGAGCAGGCTAAAAAATTCTGCGGTGAGATCCTGACAGTTGCGCAGAGCCGACTGATGGCTGATGGTCGCCGGGAATTTAAAGCAGAAGCGGAAGTCGTCGTGCGTCATGTCGTACCAACGCTGCACGATCTCCGGCCTCGGCAGGGCATAAAGCGTGGTATTACCCTCTACGCAGTTAAAATAGCGGGCATAGTCCGCAAGGGTAGCAATACCCAGCTTCTTCCACTGAGGATGCTGCCACTGCGGCAGTCCAAGATAAAAAGGCTTCACCGGCGTTCCCTCTCGTATCGTCCAGCAGGAAATGTAACGAGGCCAGCAGCGGAGTGCAACCCGTCAGCAGGCGTGACGGGCTGTCAGCTTATAATGCGGCGATAATGTCGGCGGAGTGACGGACACGGCCCAGGCGCGGGAAAATATTTTTCATGCTGCCCTCGTGCTGGTCGGTGCTGCCCGCGCTGCAAACGTCCTCAGCGACGATCAGGTTGAAACCCAGCTCCCAGGCGTTACGCGCGGTGGACTCCACGCCAATATTGGTGGAGATACCGCCCAGCACGATGGTATCAATACCCCGTCGGCGCAGCTGTAACTCCAGGTCGGTGCCGTAGAATGCGCCCCACTGATGCTTGGTTACTTCGATGTCGCTCTCCTCTTTGCCCAGCGCGGCGGGGTAGACCCACCAGTTCCCGGGCAAGGCACCGCCGTGGCTGACATCGACCGGCTGCTTCGGCGCGTCGCCGAAGTCTTTGGCCCAGCCCACGCGCACCAGCACTACCGGGGCATTGACGGCGCGAAACGTCGCGGCAAGCGTTGCGGCGCGGGTGACCACCTCAGATGCGCTGTGTGGGCCACCGGCAAAGGGCAGGATCCCTTCCTGAAGGTCGATTAATACCAGTGCGGTTTTAGCTGCATTTATCTCTAACATCGTCTCTCCGGTGCAAAAGGGAAACCATTGAGAATACAGCTAATCCCGCTTTTTCTGCGATAAGAACAATGTTCGCAAAGGGTGAAATTTGTTAGCGTTTATGAGAGGCGGGGTGTCTGCGGGCTATTTTGCCCGCTTTCGGGGGCGTTGATGCGGTTACGGCTCTTATCGCGCCGGGCTTTTTCAATTATAATGGCCGCCATTTTTCGCGACAGCATCGCCTGCATGGGCAGAGACAACAAAACTGCTGCGCGTGAGCGGCGAAGTTTAAAGGATATCGTTATGCGTACTGATTATTGCGGACAGCTCAATCTGTCCCACGTAGGCCAGCAAGTGACACTGTGCGGTTGGGTCAACCGCCGCCGCGACCTGGGCAGCCTGATCTTTATTGATATGCGCGATCGCGAAGGTATCGTACAGGTATTTTTCGATCCGGACCGTCAGGAAGCTTTCCAGCTGGCCTCTGAACTCCGTAACGAATTTTGCATTCAGCTCACCGGCACCGTCCGCGCTCGCGACGATAAAAATAAAAACAGCGAGATGCCGACCGGTGAGATCGAAGTGTTTGCCACCGACCTGAGCATTATCAACCGCGCCGAGCCGTTGCCGCTGGATTCCAATCAGGTCAACAGCGAGGAAGCCCGTCTTAAGTACCGCTACCTCGATCTGCGCCGCCCGGATATGGCTCAGCGCCTGAAGGCGCGCGCTAAAATCACCAGCTTCGTCCGTCGCTTTATGGATGACAACGGCTTTCTGGATATCGAAACGCCGATGTTGACCAAGGCCACGCCGGAAGGCGCGCGCGACTACCTGGTACCCAGCCGCGTACATAAAGGCAAGTTCTATGCTCTGCCGCAGTCGCCTCAGCTGTTTAAACAGCTGCTGATGATGTCGGGCTTCGACCGCTACTATCAGGTGGTCAAATGCTTCCGCGATGAAGATTTACGCGCCGATCGCCAGCCTGAATTTACCCAGATCGATGTTGAAACCTCGTTTATGACCGCCCCACAGGTGCGTGAGATCATGGAACGTCTGGTGCGCGAGCTGTGGCAGGACGTGAAGGGCGTTGATCTGGGTGATTTCCCCACAATGACCTTCGAAGAGGCGATGCGTCGTTACGGCTCTGATAAGCCGGACCTGCGCAATCCGATGGAGCTGGTGGACGTTGCTGACCTGCTGAATACCGTTGAGTTTAAGGTGTTCTCCGGGCCGGCTAATGATCCTAAAGGTCGCGTGGCGGCGCTTCGTGTGCCGGGCGGCGCACAGCTCAGTCGTAAACAGATTGACGAATACGGCAAGTTTATTGAAATTTACGGCGCGAAAGGTCTGGCTTATATCAAGGTCAATGAGCGCGCGAAAGGCCTGGAAGGCATCACCAGCCCGGTGGCCAGGTTCCTGAATGCGGACATCGTTGAGTCCATTCTGGCCCGGACCGACGCCGCCGACGGCGATATGATCTTCTTCGGCGCTGACAGGGCGAAAGTGGTGGCTGATGCGCTGGGTGCGCTGCGCCTGAAGCTGGGCCGCGACCTGGCCATCACCGATGCTGCCGCCTGGAAGCCGCTGTGGGTTATCGACTTCCCGATGTTTGAGGATGACGGTGAAGAGGGTCTGACCGCGATGCACCATCCGTTCACCGCGCCGAAAGAGCTGACGCCGGACGAGCTGAAAGCGGCTCCCGAAGCGGCTATTGCCAACGCGTACGATATGGTCATTAACGGCTATGAAGTCGGCGGCGGCTCCGTGCGTATTCATAATGGGCAGATGCAGCAGACGGTGTTTGGCATTCTCGGCATTACCGGGCAGGAACAGCGTGAGAAATTTGGCTTCCTGCTGGATGCGCTCAAGTACGGTACGCCGCCGCATGCGGGTCTGGCGTTTGGCCTCGACCGTCTGGTGATGCTGCTGACTGGCACGGATAACATCCGTGACGTGATCGCGTTCCCGAAAACGACGGCGGCAGCCTGCCTGATGACCGAGGCCCCAAGCTTCGCGAACCCGGCATCGCTGGGCGAACTGGGCATTGAAGTCGTGAAACAACAGCAGGCCCGCGCGTCTGATTCGTCATCAGAGAGCGAGTAAATGGCTTTTAAGCATCCGGTATCGGTGCTGGTGGTGATTTACGCCAGCGATACCCGGCGGGTGCTAATGCTGCAGCGGCGGGATGACAGCAGCTTCTGGCAGTCGGTTACCGGCAGTCAGGAGCCTGCGGAAACGCTGGCTGAAACCGCCGTGCGCGAAGTGTGGGAGGAGACGGGAATTGACGTCAACGCTGAGCAGCTCACAGTCAGCGACTGCCAGCGTCAGATAGAATTCGAAATCTTCGCGCATTTCCGCCACCGCTATGCGCCTGATATCACGCATAACGCCGAGCACTGGTTCAGTCTTGCTCTGCCAGCGGAGCGGGATATCATGCTGAGCGAGCACCTGGCGTTTTGCTGGCTGCCCGCCGAAGAGGCCGCGCAGCTAACGAAATCCTGGAGTAACCGCCAGGCAATTGAAGAATTTGTTGTATCACTTTTGGATTAACTTTCTGACCGCAAGACGGTTTTAAATTATCTGACTATCCAGGCGTTATCATTGAGGTAGCCTGTGAGGGATCGAGGAGAGAGGAATTAATGGCTGGTCACAGTAAATGGGCAAATACCAAACACCGCAAAGCGGCTCAGGATGCCAAACGCGGTAAGATTTTCACCAAAATTATCCGCGAGCTGGTCACGGCGGCCAAGCTGGGCGGCGGCGATGCCGCCTCCAACCCGCGCCTGCGTGCGGCAATGGATAAGGCGCTGTCAAACAACATGACGCGCGATACCATGAATCGTGCTATTGCGCGCGGCGTGGGCGGTGAAGATGACAGCAACATGGAAACCATCATCTATGAAGGTTACGGCCCCGGCGGCACGGCTGTGATGGTCGAGTGCCTGAGTGATAACCGTAACCGTACCGTTTCCGAAGTACGTCACGCGTTTACCAAAACCGGCGGCAACCTCGGCACGGACGGCTCCGTCGCCTACCTGTTTACCCGTAAAGGTGTGGTGTCATTTGCGCCAGGTCTGGAAGAAGACAGCGTAATGGACGCAGCGCTGGAAGCGGGAGCGGAAGATGTGGTGACCTATGATGACGGTGCCATTGACGTGTTCACCGCCTGGGAGTCGCTGGGTGAGGTGAAGGATGCGCTGGAAGCGGCGGGACTGGCCGTGGAATCCGCCGAGGTCACGATGATCCCATCAATGAAGGCCGATATGGATGCTGAAACGGCACCTAAACTGCTGCGCCTGATTGATATGCTGGAAGACTGTGACGATGTGCAGGAAGTCTACCATAACGGTGACATCTCTGATGAGGTGGCGGCAACCCTTTAATGGCGTTGCACTCACTTAAAATCCCTCTGGCCGGAGACGCGTGATGGCGATCATTTTAGGTATCGATCCAGGTTCACGCATAACCGGCTATGGCGTGATTCGTCAGGTCGGACGGCAGCTGACCTATCTGGGCAGCGGCTGTATACGCACCTCGGTGACTGATTTACCCACCCGCCTGAAGCTGATTTATGCAGGCGTCAGCGAGATTATTACCCAGTTCCAGCCGGAATATTTTGCCATTGAGCAGGTGTTTATGGCGAAGAATGCGGACTCCGCGCTGAAGCTTGGTCAGGCGCGCGGTGCGGCAATCGTGGCGGCGGTAAATCAGGACCTGCCGGTGTTTGAATACGCCGCCCGGCAGGTGAAACAGACCGTGGTCGGCACGGGCAGCGCGGAAAAAAGCCAGGTGCAGCATATGGTCAGAACGCTGCTTAAGCTGGCCGCAAACCCCCAGGCGGATGCCGCCGATGCGCTGGCCATCGCCATCACCCACTGTCACGTTAGCCAGAATGCTAACCGCATGGGAGAAGGGCAGCTTAACCTGGCGCGTGGTCGCCTGCGTTCCTGAGAGGCTGGATATCCATCCAGCTTTTTTTATGCTATAACCCCGCACTGATGCTCATCAGCAGGTAGCCTAAAAGATAAGGGGTAAGATGTGATTGGTCGTTTACGAGGCATTATTCTTGAGAAGCAGCCGCCGCAGGTATTGCTGGAAGCTAACGGCGTGGGCTATGAAGTACATATGCCGATGACCTGCTTTTATGAGCTTCCCGAACTGAACCACGAAGCGGTGATCTTCACCCACTTTGTTGTGCGCGAAGATGCCCAGCTGCTGTTTGGTTTTAACAGCAAGCAGGAGCGCGCGCTGTTTCGCGAGCTGATCAAAGTGAACGGCGTGGGGCCTAAGCTTGCGCTGGCTATCCTCTCCGGCATGTCTGCCCAGCAGTTTGTGACCGCCGTAGAACGGGAAGAGATCGCTGCGCTGGTCAAACTGCCAGGCGTGGGCAAAAAAACCGCCGAGCGGCTGGTGGTAGAAATGAAAGATCGCTTCAAAGGTATGCATGGCGATCTGTTTGCTGCCGATGCACCTTTCGCACTGACCAGCGAAGTGCAAAACGCCGCAGTATCCAATGATGCGGAAAGTGAAGCGGTTGCTGCGCTGGTATCGCTGGGGTATAAACCTCAGGAAGCCAGCCGGATGATCGCAAAAGTGGATCGCCCGAATGCCGACTGCGAAACGCTTATTCGCGAAGCCCTGCGCGCAGCTATCTGAGGTAAAGCATGATTGAAGCCGACCGCCTGGTCTCGCCGGGAACCATCAATGAAGAAGAGGTCATTGATCGGGCTATTCGCCCCAAACTGCTTGAGGAGTATATCGGCCAGCCGGTCGTTCGCGAGCAGATGGAGATTTTTATCCAGGCAGCCAAAATGCGTGGCGATGCGCTCGATCACCTGCTGATTTTTGGCCCGCCGGGGCTGGGTAAAACCACGCTGGCGAATATCGTTGCCAACGAGATGGGCGTAAACCTGCGCACGACCTCCGGGCCGGTGCTGGAGAAGGCTGGCGATCTCGCGGCCATGCTGACCAACCTTGAACCGCACGACGTGCTGTTTATTGATGAAATCCACCGGCTGTCACCGGTGGTGGAAGAGGTGCTCTATCCGGCGATGGAGGACTACCAGCTGGATATTATGATTGGCGAAGGCCCTGCCGCGCGCTCGATCAAGCTGGATCTGCCGCCCTTCACCCTGATTGGCGCCACCACGCGGGCGGGATCGCTGACCTCACCCCTGCGCGATCGCTTCGGCATCGTGCAGCGGCTGGAGTTCTACCGCGTTGAGGATCTCCAGTATATCGTGGCGCGCAGCGCGGCCTGCCTGGGTCTGCCGCTCAGCGAGGAAGGGGCGCTGGAAATTGCCCGTCGCGCCCGCGGCACACCGCGTATCGCAAACCGACTGCTGCGGCGCGTACGGGACTTCTCGGAGGTGCGCGCCGCGGGCAGCCTGAGTGGCGAGGTGGCATCCCGTGCGCTGGATATGCTGAGCGTCGATACCGAGGGTTTTGACTATATGGACCGCAAGCTGCTGCTGGCGATCATCGACAAATTTACCGGTGGTCCGGTGGGGCTGGATAACCTTGCTGCGGCAATTGGTGAGGAGCGCGAAACCATCGAAGACGTACTGGAGCCTTATCTTATCCAGCAGGGATTCATTCAGCGCACCCCGCGCGGGCGCATCGCCACTCAGCATGCTTATAAGCATTTTGGCATCACCCGGGAAGAGTAGACTCCGGTTCCGGAGAGTGCGGGAGAGGGCGCGATGGTGATAAGCCGACCGTCGGGCGGATCAACGTGGAGCGGTATTGCGCGCATGCCCGGGTCAGATGAGACCGAAAAAAAAACACCCTGCCAGCGTTATGCTGTCAGGGTGTTTTTTTGTTTGTTATCTCAGACGCGGGGTTTGACCGCCATGCTGAGTAAAAACATCAGTGAGGCCCCAAGAACCACCGACGGCCCCGCCGGAGTATCCCAGGTAGCAGAGAAGCTCAGGCCCGCCGACACGGCCACTATCCCCACCAGCACGGCAATGCCGGCCATCTGTTCCGGCGAACGCGCAAAGCGACGGGCGGTGGCCGCCGGGATGATCAGCAGCGACGTGATGATCAGCGCGCCGACAAACTTCATTGCCACGCCGATGGTCAGCGCGGTCACCAGCATTAACACCATTTTGCTGCGCTGAATATTCACGCCATCCACCTGCGCCAGTTCAGGGCTAATGGTCATTGACAGCAGCGAACGCCAGTTACATGCCAGTACCGTAAGCACCACGGCCACGCCCGCCGCAATGCTGTAGAGATCGGTTGGGGTCACCGACAGCAGATCGCCAAACAGATAGGCCATCAAATCCACCCGCACATTTGACATCAGGCTGACCACCACCAGCCCCAGCGACAGCGCGCTGTGCGCCATAATGCCCAGGAGCGTATCGATCGCCAGGTGGGGACGACGCTCCAGCCAGACCAGTACCATCGCCAGTAACAGCGTGACGGCGATAACCGCATAAAACGGACTGACGTTAAGCAACAGGCCAAACGCGACGCCCAGAAGGGAGGCGTGGGCTAAGGTATCGCCAAAATAGGACATACGGCGCCAGACCACAAATGACCCCAGCGGACCAGCCGCCAGCGCCAGTAACACCCCAGCCAGCCAGCCGGGTAAAAGCAGTTCAATCACTGACCTGTTCCTCTGCGTAAAACGATACGTCCCTGGAGATCGTGCCGATGGTTATGATGGTGGCGATAAATTGCCAGCTGCTGGGCTCCCTGAGAGCCAAACATGGCGATAAATTCAGGATGCTGCGACACGGCTTCCGGCGTGCCGGAACAGCAAATATGCTGATTCACGCACAGCACCTCGTCGGTCTTGGCCATCACCAGATGCAGATCGTGCGATACCATCAGCACGCCGCAGTTCAGCTCATGACGCAGCTGGTCTATCAGGTCGTAGAGGGCGACCTGACCATTAACGTCAACGCCCTGAGTCGGCTCATCCAGCACCAGCAGCTGCGGCTCGTTGAGCAGGGCGCGGGCAAGCAGTACGCGCTGCATCTCCCCACCGGAGAGTTTTTGCAGCGGGTAGTTGAGCAGCTGGGCGGCCTGGACACGGCTAAGCGCCGGGACGATATCCGCGCGCCGCACACCGCCGCGCAGCAGCATAAAGCGCTCAACCGTCAGCGGTAACGTGGGATCCAAATGGATCTTTTGGGGAACGTAACCGATACGGAGCTGCGCAGGGCGGTGGAGGCTACCCTGGTCGGGTTTTATTAATCCCAGCACTACGCGAACCAGGGTAGATTTCCCTGCTCCGTTAGGGCCGAGCAGCGTCAGAATACGCCCCGGCTTAAGCGTAAGCGACACCTCGGAGAGGACGCGACGAGCACCAAAGCTGACCGAAATTTTTTCAAGGCTTATCAGTGAGGTCATAGTGATTACAGGTTGCAGAAGTTTTAGAATGTTATAATATCACATTCCATCGACCCCTCACGATGGAATGACGCATTATGTTACATAAAATTAAACCCGCCTTCGCCTCCCTTGCGGGGCTTGCCTTTGCCGCTTCGCTGACCCTGCCTGCCCAGGCGGCGGTTGTCGCCTCGGTTAAACCCCTTGGCTTCATTGCTGCTGCCATAGCTGACGGCGTGACGCCTGTCCAGGTTTTGCTGCCTGATGGCGCATCCGAACATGATTATGCCCTGCGGCCTTCTGATGTCAAACGCCTGCGCAGCGCGGATCTGGTGGTATGGGTGGGGCCGGAAATGGAGGCGTTTATGCCGAAAGCGGTGGGACAACTGCCCGCCGGGAAATCCATTGAACTGGCCGCGCTGCCGGCGATAAAACCCCTGCTTATTCGGGGTGCCGATGATGACGATCAAGGGCATGAAGAGGGGTCACAAGCCCATGAAGAGTCGGGGCATACTCATCATCATGGCGAGTACAATATGCACCTGTGGATGTCCCCAGAAATCGCAAGGCAATCTGCGGTTGCAATCCACGCAAAATTGTTGGAACTTATGCCGCAAAGCAGAGACAAACTAGACGCGAACCTGCAGCATTTTGAGGCAGAATTGGCTACCGCCGATTCGCAAATCGAGTCTCAGCTTGCTCCGGTGAAAGGAAAGGGTTATTTCGTTTTTCACGATGCCTACAGCTACTTTGAAAAACATTTCGGATTGACCCAAACGGGACATTTTACCGTTAACCCTGAGATCCAACCCGGCGCGCAGCGACTACATCAAATACGAACAGAGCTGGTTGAGCGTAAGGCCGTTTGCGTCTTCGCTGAACCACAGTTCAGGCCAGCCGTGATTGAGGCCGTTGCCCGCGGGACTGACGTACGTTCTGGTACGCTGGACCCACTGGGCACCGCCATCACTCCGGGCAGAGACAGCTATGTGAAATTCCTCTCACAGCTGTCCACCCAGTACGCGAGCTGCCTGAAAGGAGACTAGAGGAATATAATACGTGCAGCAGATTGCCCGCGCTGTCGCCATGGCGTTCAACACATTGCCAAGAACCCACCGCATTATGCTGGGTTCACTTACCGCTGTTACTCTGGCCGTCTCTGTCTGGCGGCCTTATGTCCATCATACCGCTGATGAAAATCCCATCGTAAAAACGATTGAGATGGATAAAAATCAGCTGCGTAAGCTGCTGCCGGAGGCCAGTGAACCTCTCGATCAGGATACGCCCGCCCCTGAAGATGACGTACCTAAAGATGAAATAGATGAAGACGTGCAGAATGAAACCGGTACGCACGACTATGTCGTGTCCTCCGGCGATACCCTGAGTAGCGTTCTGAATCAGTACGGCATTGATATGGGCGACATCGCTCAGCTGGTTAAAGCCGATAAAGACCTGCGTAACTTACAGGTAGGCCAGCAAATTTCCTGGACGCTGACCGATGACGGCCAGCTACAGCGCCTCACCTGGGAAGCCTCCCATCGCGAAACCCGCACCTACGATCGCTCGGGCGATACCTTCAAAGTCAGTTCTGAAATGCTGAAAGGCGAGTGGAAAAGCAGCGTGCTTTCCGGCACGGTTGAAGGCAGCTTTGTCACCAGCGCCAAACAGGCAGGGCTGAGCAGTGGGGAAATCAGTGCGGTGATCAAAGCCCTCCAGTGGCAGATGGACTTCCGCAAGCTGCGCCACGGTGACAAATTCTCGGTACTGATGTCCCGCGAGATGATGGATGGCAAGACCCAGCAGAGTCAGCTCAAAGGGGTACGCCTGGAGAGCGGCGGCAAGGATTATTATGCCATTCGTGCCGATGACGGTAAGTTCTACGATCGCAGCGGCGCCGGGCTTGCCCGCGGCTTTATGCGCTTCCCCACGGTTAAACAGTATCGCATCTCCTCAAACTATAACCCCCGTCGTCTGAACCCGGTCACGGGGCGCATTGCGCCGCATAAGGGCGTTGATTTCGCGGTGCCAATCGGCACGCCAGTGCTGGCGGTGGGCGATGGTGAAGTTATCGTCTCTAAGCGCAGCGGCGCGGCAGGGAACTACGTTGCCATCCGTCACGGTCGCCAGTATATGACCCGCTATATGCACCTGAAAACGCTGCTGGTGAAGCCGGGTCAGAAGGTCAAGCGCGGCGATCGTATCGCCTTAACCGGCAACACCGGACGCTCAACCGGCCCCCATCTGCATTATGAAATCTGGATCAATAATCAGGCGGTCAATCCACTGACGGCGAAGCTGCCAATGATGGAAGGCCTGACCGGCAGTGAGCGCAGTGCTTATCTGGCCCAGGTCCGGGAAGTGATGCCGCAGCTGCGCTTCAAATAGGCTTAGCGGATTTTTCTTAAGCCGACGGGATGCTCCCGCCGGCTTTTTCGTTTTATCCGTAAAATGATGGGGCATTGCATTATCGCCCGTCGGCACTATCATAGGCCGGTTATTGTTTGAGGCGAGTGCATGGAAAAGAGCAAAAAAAGCAGCATTGAATTTATCCCCGTTTTTCAGAAATCCTTTCTGATGCCGCGCTACTGGGGCAACTGGCTGGCGATTGGCTGCTGTGCCGGACTGGCCTGGGTGCCAGCCCGCCTCCGCGATCCGCTGCTGGGCGCGCTGGGGCGGCTGGCGGGAAAATTTGCGAAAAGCGCACGACGTCGGGCACAGATTAATCTGTATTACTGCCTGCCTGAGCTTCCTGAAGCAGAAAGGGAAAAAATCATCGACGATATGTTTGCCACTGCACCACAGTCAATGGTGATGATGGCTGAGCTGGCGTTGCGTCCTGCGCATACCCGTCCGCGCATTAAGTGGCATAACCGCGAAATCATTGACAGCTGTCGCGATGCGGGGGAGAACGTGATTTTCCTTGTCCCGCACGGCTGGGCGGTCGATATTCCGGCTATGGTGCTGGCCTCGGAAGGGCAGAAAATGGCGGCGATGTTCCATAACCAGCGCAATCCGCTGATGGACTACGTCTGGAACGCGATCCGCCGTCGCTTTGGTGGCAGAATGCATGCCCGCAATGACGGCATCAAACCCTTTATCAGCTCGGTCCGTCAGGGATACTGGGGCTACTATCTGCCCGATCAGGATCACGGTGCTGAACACAGTGAGTTTGTCGATTTCTTTGCCACCTACAAGGCGACGCTGCCTGCCGTAGGGCGGCTGATGAAGGTGTGCCGTGCCAGGGTGGTGCCGCTGTTTCCGGTTTATAACAGCAAAACGCACCAGCTGGACGTCCTGCTGCGGCCACCGATGGATGACCTGCTGGAGGCCGACGATACCACGCTGGCCCGGAGGATGAACGAAGAGGTGGAAGTATTCGTGCGCCCGCATCCCGAGCAGTACACCTGGATCCTCAAGCTGCTGAAAACGCGTAAAGAGGGGGATATCGAACCTTACCGGCGTAAGGACCTCTATCCTAAGTAGTGCGCAGTAAAAAGGGCGGAAATTCCGCCCTTAATCGTCTCCAGCGCCGTGCGGGTTAAAGCTGCACGACATCGCCTGAGGCTATCGCGCCGCTACTCCACGCGCAGCACACGGCTGGTATTGGTGGTACCGGTCGTGCTCATCACGTCGCCCTGGGTAATAATCACCAGATCCCCGGACATCAGAAAGCCCTTATCACGCAGCAGGTCAGTGGCGTCATGCGCTGCGGCGACGCCATCCTTGTCACTGTCGAAAAACACCGGCGTCACGCCGCGATACAGTGCGGTCAGATTCAGCGTGCGCTCATGGCGGGACATGGCGAATATCGGCAGGCCGGAGGTAATGCGCGAGGTCATCAGCGCGGTACGCCCCGACTCGGTCATGGTGATAATGGCCGTAACGCCTTGGAGATGGTTAGCGGCATACATTGCCGACATGGCGATGGCTTCTTCGATATTATCAAACTGCACGTCGAGCCGGTGTTTGGACACGTTGATGCTCGGGATCTTTTCCGCCCCCAGGCACACTTTTGCCATTGCGGAGACGGTTTCAGCCGGATACTGTCCGGCCGCCGTTTCGGCGGAGAGCATCACCGCATCGGTGCCATCAAGCACGGCGTTGGCCACATCCATTACCTCTGCGCGGGTCGGCATCGGGTTGGTGATCATCGACTCCATCATCTGGGTGGCGGTAATCACCGAGCGGTTAAGCTGACGGGCACGGCGGATCAGGGCTTTCTGGATACCGACCAGCTCGGGATCGCCGATCTCTACCCCTAAATCGCCACGGGCAACCATCACCACGTCAGAGGCCAGAATGATATCGTCCATCGCCTCCTGGCTGGCAACGGCTTCGGCACGCTCAACTTTGGAGACGATTTTTGCATCACAACCGGCATCACGCGCCAGGCGGCGGGCATAGTTGAGGTCTTCACCACAGCGCGGGAAGGAGACGGCCAGATAGTCACAGCCGATTTTGGCCGCAGTCAGGATGTCCGCTTTGTCTTTTTCGGTGAGGGCTTCCGCAGACAGGCCGCCGCCCAGCTTATTGATCCCTTTGTTATTGGAAAGGGGGCCGCCCACCGTCACTTCGGTAAAGACCTTCATGCCCTGGACCTCGCGCACTTTAAGCTGCACGCGGCCGTCGTCCAGTAGCAGAATATCCCCCGGCACGACGTCGGCGGGCAGACCTTTATAGTCGATACCCACCTTCTCGCTGTCGCCTTCACCTTTCCCCAGGCTGGCGTCGAGCAGGAAGCGATCGCCAATGTTCAGGAACACCTTGCCCTCTTTGAAGGTTGAGACGCGAATTTTTGGCCCCTGCAGGTCGCCGAGGATCGCCACATGACGCCCCATCTTCGCGGCGATTTCACGCACTTTATTCGCCCGGAGAAGATGATCTTCAGCCGTACCATGCGAGAAGTTCAGACGGACAACGTTGGCACCCGCGGCGATGACTTTTTCGAGGTTATTATCGCGATCGGTAGCGGGACCCAGCGTGGTAACGATCTTGGTTCTTCTGAGACGTCTTGACATGTATAACTCCATTGACGTTATAAGGGGGTGTTGCCACAGCAACCCCGGTAAAGGTGAGCGCTTGTTATCGGGCGGGCCACGAATGATTAACCTCTGTGCCTCTTCGGGCAGTTAACCCGGCGTGAGCGGCTCTTTTTCAAAACGTGACTCTTTTAGCGCCGACTTTACCCGCTTGAGGTTATCACGAAAACTGGCTCCCCGACGCAGCGTAAACCCCGTCGCCAGCACGTCCACCACCGTGAGCTGTGCCAGCCTGGAGACCATCGGCATATAGATGTCAGTGTCCTCCGGCACGTCAAGCGTTAGTGCCAGCGTGGCTGCCAGCGCTAAGGGCGACCCCGGCGAGGTAATAGCCAGCGCGGTAGCATCATTTTCCCGCGCAAGCTGCGCCAGTTCGACTAAATTTTTAGTACGCCCGGTGTGCGAGATAAGCACGATCACGTCGCCTTCCGCACTGTTAATGCAGCACATGCGCTGCATCACAATATCATCGGAATAGATCACCGGTACATTGAAGCGGAAAAATTTATTCATGGCATCGTGAGCCACGGCGGCAGACGCGCCAAGGCCAAAAAAGGCGATCTTTTTCGACTGCGTAAGCAGGTCGACGGCGCGATTGACGGCCACGGCGTCCAGGCTGTTTTTCGCTCTGTCGAGACCGGCCATGGCCGATTCAAAAATCTTTTGCAGATACGCTCCGGCGCTATCCTGTTCTTCGACATGCCGGCTGACATAGGGGGTACCGTTCGCCAGGCTTTGCGCCAGTACCAGTTTGAAGTCGGGAAAGCCTTTGGTACCCATTCTGTGACAAAAGCGGTTCACGGTCGGTTCACTTACCGCCGCCTCGCGGGCCAGCAGGGCAATACTGGCATGGATGGCCGATTCCGGGGCGGCCAGAATCACCTCCGCGACCTTACGTTCGGATTTGCTCAGGTGGAGCAGGGTGACCTGAATTTTTTCCAGCATATTCATGGCGTGCTTCGCTCATCTTTTCTGACGATTTCATTCAAAGGAGAAATCGATGTCAATTTGTAGAGAATATACAATGGGCTAAACAGGCAGCGGCAGCTTTGAGACGGCAATCGCAGTTTATTTTGCCAGAGTTTGAGCTACATCGTATTTTTAGCGCGGACATCAGACACAAAACCGTTGAAAAGAACGAATGAACTAACCGACCTGAGGGCGGTATCGTCGATATAATCGGCTTAAATGGCATACTCTGTGCTGTTACAGAGCGGTCAGGTTTACGTGGACCGGCCAAAAGCAGTACATTGTATTGAAAGAGAATGATAATAAGAGCCTGGATGTTTATGGAATCAGCAGGTCAGGCTCGTCCTGCAACGAGGAGATTATAATGGCGGTTACACAAACGGCTCAGGCATGCGATCTGGTTATTTTCGGTGCCAAAGGCGATCTCGCGCGCCGGAAACTATTGCCTTCCCTGTATCAGCTGGAAAAAGCCGGGCAGATCCATGAGGAGTCGCGCATTATTGGCGTGGGTCGCGCCGACTGGGATAAGGCCGCTTATACCAAGGTGGTTCGCGAAGCGCTTGAAACCTTCATGAAGGAGAAAATTGACGAGGCGCTGTGGGACAAGCTCAGCAATCGTCTGGACTTCTGCAACCTTGACGTTAATGACTCTTCGCATTTTCCTAAACTGGGTAAAATGCTCGACCAGAAAAACCGCGTCACCATCAACTACTTCGCCATGCCGCCAAGTACCTTTGGGGCGATTTGTAAAGGCCTGGGCACCGCGAAGCTCAACGCCCAGCCCGCTCGCGTGGTAATGGAAAAACCGCTGGGGACGTCGCTGGAGACCTCACGCGAAATTAACGACCAGGTTGGCGAATATTTCGAGGAAAACCAGGTCTTCCGTATTGACCACTACCTGGGCAAAGAGACGGTTTTAAACCTGCTGGCGCTGCGCTTTGCCAACTCGCTGTTCGCGTCTAACTGGGACAACCGCACCATCGATCACGTGCAGATCACCGTGGCGGAGGAAGTGGGGATAGAAGGGCGCTGGGGCTATTTCGACAAAGCTGGCCAGATGCGGGATATGATCCAGAACCACCTGTTACAGGTCCTGACGATGATTGCCATGTCGCCGCCGGCCGATCTCTCGGCTGACCGCATTCGTGACGAGAAAGTGAAAGTTCTGCGCTCGCTGCGCCGCATCGATCATACTAACGTGCGCGAGAAAACCGTGCGGGGCCAGTACACCTCCGGCTTTGTGCAGGGCAAAAAAGTGCCTGGCTACCTGGAAGAAGAGGATGCTAACAAATCCAGCAGCACCGAAACCTTCGTTTCTATCCGCGTGGATATCGACGACTGGCGCTGGGCAGGCGTGCCTTTCTACCTGCGTACCGGTAAGCGTCTGCCGACCAAGTGCTCTGAAGTGGTGGTCTATTTTAAAAACCCCGCGCTGAACCTGTTCAAAGAGTCCTGGCAGGAACTGCCGCAGAACAAGCTGACCATCCGTTTGCAGCCCGATGAGGGCGTGGATATTCAGATCCTCAACAAGGTGCCAGGGCTTGATCATAAGCATAACCTGCAAACCACCAAGCTGGACCTGAGCTTCTCGGAAACCTTTAACCAGTCGCACCTGGCAGATGCCTATGAGCGGCTGTTACTGGAAACCATGCGAGGTATTCAGGCGCTGTTCGTGCGCCGTGATGAGGTCGAGGAGGCCTGGAAGTGGGTTGACTCCATCATGGACGCATGGGCAGCCGATAAAGAAGCACCTAAGCCTTATCAGGCAGGGACCTGGGGTCCCGTTGCTTCTGTCGCGATGATCACCCGCGACGGACGCTCCTGGAACGAGTTCGAGTAGCGCCTCTTCGCGCAGCGTCATGGCACGCTGCGCGAGTTTTACGTCAGCGGAGAGGTAAGCCCTTTTCAAAGGGCTGATCAAGGCATGGAGATTACGTTAAACTATTATCGCCCTTTGATGTGGACTGTTATGGCCTTAGCTTAATTTGTTTTGCTGCATTAGCCAGCCCCGGTTTAATCCACACTGCTACCCGCTAGCTCGCAGGTCCAGGTGGATCTTGCGTTAGCCATAAACGCATCCCGATTCCAGCCATTACTGTTTGATCTATTCTATCAGTCTCAGATCTGCCTGATGGCATTGTGAATTCGGTTGCTGAAGCCAGGCGTAAAACCCACCTGAATGCACATCCAGCACCCGAAAGAGTAGGCGGACAGGCCAGCAACGCTTGTTGTCACGAATAATGGCGTACCTCAGTTGGACAGCTTTGCGAAGTAAGCCGCGGCTCTTTTTATGGCGTAAAGGCTGTGGGTGGTGATATCGAGACGTGTTGCAACGCTGGAAACAGAATAACCACCATCAACAACCTGTTTGACTGCTTCAATTTTAAACTCTTCAGGAAACCGCTTACCGCTCATAGGCACCTCTCTTTAAGCCATCTTAAATTACTCTGAGGTGTCGGTTAAACCGGTGGCGATTCAATGTTGGCTCATGTACATTGCATCCTGGGGCACTTGGCATGATCAGCGATCTCAGGGCGAAGAACATAACCATATCTGTCTTGTCTGCAAGCCAGCAGTTTACCCTGCAGAACAATCTTGAATGTGCCGGAATAAGTCACCTGATAGATCATGTTTACGGGCTGACTAACACCCAGGCAATGGGGAAAGGGGATATTGCTCACCAGCTTGATTTGGCACTGGGTCATCCGGGTGGCTCCGCCCTGATGATAGGTGATACTGATCACGATATTGAGGTTGCCATTCAGTGTGGCTGGCAGGTGGCGTCGGTGTCTCACGGACATCAGACAGGTGAACGACTGCGGTCCATTCATGAGCACGTTTTTGCAGACCTCCCTTCCGTGCAACGTGCCTGGTTTGCGCCATCCAAGGGAGAACTCTCATGCTGAATCCTGAGATTGTGCAACACGCTATGCTGAGCATGCTCCTGCTCAGCGTTTCTATCCGTCTGCTTTTGAAGTTCTACTACCGGGATGGTAAACGGATACTTTCGAAACTCAAACTTGCGCCAGCGGAGCAAGGTCATATCAGTTATTACAAACGTTTTGACACCCTCCTGGCACCTTTACCCTTTATCTATTGCTGGCTGGAGATTTTTGCAGCCGTGCTGTTTTTGCGCTGGACTGATTACAATCCTCTGGCGGGCGCGATGCTTGCCGTGGTTGCTGCGGGACGGTTTCGCGCCTTGCAGGAGATTGGGCATAACGCCCTTCACGTTGCGCTTTGCCGGTCAAAGAAGCTGCAGTGGTTTCTTTCGAACGTTTTCTTTCAGTTTCCGACGCTAAAGCGAGACATGGATTCCCGGTTTAACACGCATGTACGAGACCATCATCCCAATGCGGACATACCGGGGAAAGATCCCAATTTGCGAAGGGTCATTGCAGCTGGCATGAAACCCGGAATCACACGGCTACAGTTTTTACGGGCGTTACTTTATCCAGTGAGCCCCAGAGGCGTTGTAGCCAATTTTCGTGGCAACATTCATGACACGTTGTATGAAAATGCCAATTTGGGTACCGCTCTACTGAGAGCTGTGTCCACAGTGATTCTCCTGACCATCTACTGGTGGCTCGGGGGGGGGCGGCGCTGTTGGTGGGCTGGCTGCTGCCTGTTATGACACTTTATCCCCTCTTTGCCTGGTGGTCTCTTCTTTCAAAACACCGCTGGCACACGCCCTATATTCCTCAACGAAATCGCCTGGCTCATGATTATGAGCACGGACGAGCAACGGACTTTTCAGGGCTGGCAGGTATCGTTCAGCGGTACCTGATTTTTCCGATGTCCGATGCTTATCATCTTGCACACCACGTTTACCCTAATGTCCGCTATCAGTATCTCCCCTCAGTAGACCGGGCTTTGAAAATCAATGAGCCCCGTTATACCCAGTATATTTCGCGGGGGGTGATTTTTGGTTCAGCCGGCCAGCCTGCTGCACTTTCTGAGCTGTATTACCGTCTTGTCAGCCCGGTCCGGTTACCCGTCAGTGAACACGAAAGAGGAATATCCCATGAATAAAAAAGCCCGCATTGGCATCATCTGTGGCAGTGGAATGGATAAGTTATCCATCATTGAGTCTCCTGAACATATAGAAGTCAAAACTGCATTCGGCGATCCCTCTGGTTATATTACCTTGGGCAAGATTGGCGGTGTCGCAGTGGCCATTATTAATCGCCACGGGATCGGACATACGCGCTTACCATCAGAAATAAACGTCAGAGCCAATATTGCCGCACTAAAAATGCTCGGCGTTGAACAGATACTATCATTTAGTGCTGTGGGCAGCCTGACAGCTTCAGCCCCTCCGGGGACTTTCGTTGCAGTGGATCAATTTATTGATCGTACTTACCGTCGGGTAAGCACATTTTTCAGCGCTGGCGTAGTCGCCCATGTCCCTTTTGGAGAGCCCGTCTGCAGCATTAATCATTCTTTGGTGGTGCATTCGCTCAGGGAAAACGGGATCCCACATTTGCCGACAGGGCTTTATGTCGTCATGGAAGGCCCACAGTTTTCGACCCGCGCGGAGTCCGTCTTCCATCAACAGATCGGAGGGACAGTTATTGGAATGACAGCAATGCCGGAGCCTAAGCTCTGTAGGGAAGCGGAAATCTGCTACAACTTGATCGCCATGGTAACGGACTTCGACTGCTGGCACACCGCGCATGATGACGTGAATGCAGCGATGGTTAGTGAGCAGATGAAAGAAAATATCAGACAGGCGGAAGCACTACTGTCTCATCTCGTACCCACACTGGAAAGATCTGATGCTGCGTGTCCGGCAGGATGTGAGCACGCACTTGATGGCGCAATCATGACCAGTCCTGGCCTGATTGATGTAGCTACTGTTACACGTTATGCCCCGCTACTGAATCGCGTATTCCCGCAGGGACAGTGAAAGCCAGGGGCAATTTTAAGGAAGGAGAAAAATATGAAGTATCACGCAGGCTTGTTATTCGATCTGGATGGGACATTACTGGATACGGACCCTTTGCATATTAATGCCTTTGATCAGCTGCTAGCTGACTTTGGTAAGTCCGTGACGCTTGAGTATTACAATGAAAAGATTATGGGGGCGCCAATGGACACGATCACCCGTGATTTATTCCCCGAATTATCCCTGGAAGAACGCCATGCCCTGGGAGAGCGTAAAGAAGCCCTTTTTCGTGAACAGTTAAACGGCCCGCTGGAGGGACGCCCGGGCGTCACAGAATTTTTTCAGAAAGCGCAGGCGCATAGGGTTGGGATCTGCATCGTGACTAATGCGCCAAGAGAAAGCGCCGAAATGATGCTCCGCGGCCTCAATCTCCATGAGTATGTAGATCACCTGCTGATTGGTGCAGAACTTCCCCACAGTAAACCTGACCCCTATCCCTACCAGGAAGCGATGCGTCTTCTGGGTGTTTCATCTGGTCAGGCGCTTGCTTTTGAAGATTCGGGACCAGGTGTCCAGTCTGCGTCTTCTGCGGGTGTTTTCACCTTTGGCCTTAAAGGTGCTCTGGGAGAACAAGAATTGTATAAGCATGGGGCTTCCGCTGCTATTGCAGATTTTACCGATCCTCTGCTTGCTTATCGTTTTGAACAATTAGTGGGTTAAGGATACCGACTCCATGACTTCCATTGTGATTGACGCGCCAACCGGGAGCGGTACGAGGGCGTGCATAAAAGCCTACAGCTCATTTGAGCCTTATGAGCTGAGGGAGTATATGCACAGACTCGCTTTACTTCTTCCTGACGTCGCGATCGAAATCGAGCGTATGTCAACGACGATGCTCAGAAACCGTCTTGAAGCTGAAAGGGATGAGCCTCAGGCTGATATGATCCTGGGGTGGGCTGACACGGCGGCGAAAACTGTCAACCTGGGCGACAAAGTGTTTTCACCCGGAGGTGATACTGATGGATACCTCCGCGTTACAGGCTTTTCTACCGCAATCGTTGCAGACCCACTTCTGCTGGAGCAGCATGATGTTCAGGTAAAAGGCTGGAAGGATTTGGCACATCCCGCTCTTAAAGGGATGATCGCTTTTCCGAATCCGGCACAGTCAGGTGCAGGCTTTTTAGCACTAACGACAATCCTACAGGCCTTTGGCGAAAAAGAGGGATGGCCGCTGGTGGCCGCTATCCTTCGCAATTCCCCTGCGCGCCCTGATTCAGCCTGGGAGCCTGCACGACTGACGGGTGAAGGAACCATCGCGGCTGGCGTGACGGTCAAAATTGCCGCATTTAAACGACAGAGCCAGTTACCAAAACTTAATGTGATTCAACCTGCGGGTATGACAGGAGCAGAACCGGAGGTCTATGCCGGATTTTCGTCAACGTCTTATCCGGATGTTGTTTCAGAAATATTGCAATGGCTCGGTAGTGATGAAGCTAATACCCTTTTTGCCTCCTTTAATAAAATTATCCTGGCAGACAGCGACGACACCCACTTTACCATTGACGTTGGGCAGGCCATTACAGAACGTGCACGCTGGTTGTCTCATTTTGAATCACTCACGAACGGAAAATCATTATGACGCGCTCTGACTTCTCCCCGGCCCCAACTTCGGCCTCCATCAACCAGCAAACGGTACTGGCAAATGACTGGGGAAAATTAACGAAATACGACATGACTCACGTCAGAACTGACGGCTCAGAGCAATGTTTTACACGGGAAGCTTATGACCGTGGGCATGGCGCTACGATCCTGCTTTACAACCCTGATGAAAAAACGGTCATTTTGACCAGCCAGTTTCGTATGCCAGCCTTTCTTGTGGGGCATCATTTTGAGTTGATCGAGGCTTGTGCAGGGTTACTTGACGAACGTGACGCGGTGCAGGCGATCAGGACTGAGGCAGAAGAGGAAACGGGTTACAAGCTTGGTGAAGTCACCAAAATCGGTGAAATATTCATGAGTCCTGGGTCAGTTACAGAACGTCTCCACTTTTTCATTGCGCCTTTAACAAAAGATATGCGGATCAACGAGGGGGGAGGCGTCGCAGAAGAAGGGGAGGATATAAAGGTGCTGGAAATTCCCATCAGTACCGCACTTGAAATGATAGATGCCGGTGAAATCATTGATGCCAAAACGATCATACTGATTCAGCACCTCATCATTAAAGGCATCTGCAAACCCTAATTACGCTCTGAAGGATGAATTGTATGTCAGAACAGAGCCTGGAAAAGTCGCGCTTCAGGCGCGACTACTACACGCTTTATTTATACATCATGTCGGTTGTGTGCGGTATCCACCAGGCCATTCTGGGTTCCGTTACACCTTTTTTAAGAGATGAACTCGGAATGTCAAAGGTCATGATCGGGTGGCATTTCAGTCTTTACGCGATAGGGATGTTTTGTTCGGGATTCATTATCACACGTGTTGCCTTGACGGTATCGCCTAAAAAGATCCTGCTGAGCAGTGCATGGCTGGTTGCTGTAGCGGTAGCAGTATTTGCGCTTCCTCTCGGTATTACCGGTAATCTTTTTCTCTCACTGGCGCTGGGTTTGGCGGGGGGAGCCATGCAGATCGCTCTCCAGGAAGCGCTGGCCCGACACCATGGTGAAAACAGTGGCATAGCGATCACCGAAGGGTGCATCTTTTCCGCGATCGGTGTGTTTATTGGACCGTTAGTCATCAGTTATTCGGTAGAACTGGGCACCGGATGGCGTATTGCCATGTTCCTGCCCCTTCTGGCGCTCCTTCCTTTGCTCTGTGTTATCCCGAAAAACATTCCAAAGGAACCTCCACGAGAAAGCAGTGTAGTGGATACAGGTTTACAACCTAAAGCAACTCGTTTGCCTCTCGTTGCTTATATGATGTTTGGAATGATTTTTCTGGGCATTGCGGCTGAATGGGGGATTGGCTTCTGGGGCGCCCAGTTTCTTGAAGAACAGCTCTCAATTAACCCTGCCAGTGCGGTAGCCTTGATGGCCGTTTTTTTTGGTGGAACCATTGCAGGGAGGATTATCGTAAGCCGGCTTCTTATGCGCTACAACATTCAGACGATACTGTTATGGACTATTATCCTGAGCAGTATCGGTATGGTGCTGCTCTGGCTTGTTCCGACCCTTACCGCTGCTGTAGTTGGTCTGGTAATAACCGGAGCCTGTCTCGGTAATTTTTTCCCCCTTATTCTCTCTGTGGCCACATGGCAGCCGCCTGAGCTGCTCTCAAAGATTTCTGCAGGCGCAACTCAGTCAGTCGGGCTTGCCTTGCTGCTGGCCCCGCTTTTTTTAGGCAAACTTGGCGAAGAAGTTGGACTCGTTCAGGCGATGGGGGCATTGATTGTCATTCCTCCCGTCATGCTGGTCGTTGATTTAATCTCGCGTAAATTGTCGAAATATTAAGGTAAGCAATATGAACGTTCTGGTTACAGGTGGTACCGGCTATATAGGTTCTCACATCGTGGTTGAACTGATTGAGAATGGCCATGAAGTGGTAATCCTGGATAGTCTGGTTAATTCAGATGCGACAGTTATAAGTCGCATTGAAGCTTTGACAGCAAACAGACCCGTTTTCATTGAAGGAGATGTCAGAGATACCTCTTGCCTGAAAGCGCTTTTCGCCAAATATGCGATCGATATTGTCATTCATACAGCCGGTCTTAAAGCCGTAGGGGAGAGCACGCGGCTTCCACTGGAATATTACCAGGCAAATGTTGCGGGGACGGTTACTCTGTGTCAGACAATGTGTGCGGCGGGGATATTTAAGCTTGTATTCAGTTCTTCTGCGACGGTTTATGGCGCTGAAGCTGAGATCCCTTATAAAGAGAGTATGCCTCGCGGAACTACGGTGAACCCCTATGGTACCTCAAAGGCCATGGTAGAGAAGGTGCTCGAAGATATGTGCCATTCTGATCCTCGTTGGTCAGTTGCTTTTCTTCGTTTTTTTAATCCTATCGGCGCCCATCCTTCCGGGCTGCTAGGTGAACTGCCATCTGGTGTTCCTAACAATCTGATGCCGTTTATCAGTCAGGTTGCCACGGGTCACCTGAAAGAATTGTCAATTTACGGGGACGACTATCAGACTGAGGATGGCACATGCAAGCGTGATTATCTTCATGTTATGGATATTGCCCGGGGGCACCTCAAAGTGGTGGTAATTATGGACAAGCCGGGCGTACATATATTCAATCTGGGTACGGGGCAGGGAACATCTGTCATGGAGCTTCTGGAATGTTTTGAGAAAGAGAACGAAGTGCAGATCCCCTACGTCATCCGCTCGCGCAGGGAGGGTGACCTGCCTGCGTTCTGGGCAGACGTCGAGAAAGCCAGGGCAGAACTAGGCTGGGAAGCAGAAATGTCGCTTCAGGACATGGTGCGCCATGCCTGGCAGTGGCAGAAACGTTATAAGCATGAAACATCAGGCAACGAATAGTTCATAGTATTATTGAGGGCGCTGTTGCAAATAGGGTTACAGGAGAAGGCTCTTTCAAAACAACTGAGCCTTATATTTCAAATAACCTGCTCACCAGACGCATTTCGCCATCGGGACGCCGCTGAACGGGCTAAACCCTCACTGCGCAGAGACCGAAGACGTAGAGCTCCTCCTGCGCCCGTCGTGGCGGAGGAGGTTATCTGGGTGTGACGCAGGAGGATCTGTTCCTGGCCCGCCCGGCCCCGGAAACGGTGTTATACAGCCAGGTGCAGAAGCGCAGTTACGCGGCGCTTACCCTGCAAGAACGGGTCTTGAGAAACGGACTGATCACGGGTGGTGATAACCTGCCGGCTGAACCGAAAAAAATCACCACGCTATCCGGGGATAAACTTTATTCCAGCAAGGGGATCACGCGACATCCCTACGGCTAAGTTTATTACGGTGACACCAGAATTTATTAAGGGGAAATATATCCTTACGGCAACTGGTGACAAAATAAAAAAAGCATCCGCGCAGGATCCTTTTTTTTTACCACAGCATCATAGCTGCTAATCGAGGTCTTAGCCGCTAACCTTAATGCCTGCCGCACAGGCGACAGCGCGCTGAACGGCATCGTCGCTATCCTGACCCGTCGCCAGCGCGACGCCCAGTCTGCGCTTACCCTGAATCTCAGGCTTACCGAACAGGCGGATCTGCAAACCGGCCCCCAGTACCGCGCCGAGATTTGCAAACCGCACATTATCGCTCTCCAGCTCGGGAAGGATCACTGCAGAGGCCGCGCAGCCATACTGGCGGATCCCGCCAATCGGCAGGCCGAGGAAGGCGCGAACGTGCAGGGCGAATTCGGAGAGATCCTGAGAAATCAACGTCACCATGCCGGTATCGTGTGGCCGCGGTGACACTTCGCTGAATACCACCTCATCGCCGCACACAAACAGCTCCACGCCAAACAGGCCGTGGCCGCCAAGGGCGCTAACCACTTTTTCGGCTATCTGCTGCGCGCGCTGCAAGGCCAGATCGCTCATCTGCTGCGGCTGCCAGGACTCACGGTAGTCGCCGTCTTCCTGACGGTGGCCAATGGGGGCGCAAAAATGGATGCCGTCAACCGCGCTCACGGTCAAAAGGGTGATTTCAAAATCGAACTTAACCACGCCTTCCACGATGACGCGTCCGGCACCCGCCCGTCCACCCTGTTGCGCATACTGCCAGGCAGCGCCCAATTGTGAGGCATCGCGGATAAAACTCTGACCTTTACCCGATGAGCTCATTACCGGCTTAATGATGCACGGGAAGCCAATTTCATCGGCGGCCTGCAAAAAAGCGGCTTCACTGTCGGCAAAACGATAGGAAGAGGTGGGTAAGCTGAGCTCCTCCGCAGCCAGGCGACGAATACCTTCACGGTTCATCGTCAGACGCGCCGCGCGGGCGGTTGGCACCACATGCTGACCCTGTTTCTCCAGCTCAACCAGCATATCCGTGGCGATGGCTTCAATTTCCGGCACGATATAGTCAGGGCGCTCCAGCGCAACGAGTGATTTTAGCGCCTCGCCGTCCAGCATATTGATCACATGGCTACGATGGGCCACGTGCATTGCGGGCGCATCGGCGTAGCGATCGACGGCAATCACCTCGACGCCAAGACGCTGGCATTCCAGCGCGACTTCCTTACCCAGTTCACCTGATCCTAACAGCATTACGCGGGTTGCGGCAGGGCGCAGCGCGGTTCCGAGAGTGGTCATAGTTGCTACCTGATTAGAGGAAAAAAACGCGCGCAGTATAAACGAAAACGTTTGCGTATTCATCTGCTTTTCCGGGCTTGAGCTAAAAATAGCCTGCTGCTATACTGTATAAAAATACAGTTAAATGAGGTGAGCGGAATGGCTGTTGAGATAAAATACGTTGTCGTTAGAAAAGGTGAGGAAAAGATGACATTCGCCAGTAAAAAAGACGCGGACGCCTACGATAAAATGCTTGATATGGCTGAAGTCTTCAGCGACTGGCTGAGTGAAGGGCCGGTGGCGCTTGATGAGCAGCAGCGTGAAGCCTTTGGCCTGTTCCTGGCAGAGAACAAGGATGCCGTACAGCATATTGTGAAGACCAGCAAAATGCCGGAAGGGGCAAAAGCAGAGGCGAATCACGCTTCTGCCCGCACAGAGGCTGATAGCGCTGACCCTGTTGAAGTGAGTGAGCAGCAGCCTGCAGACGTGCAGGCATCCGCGGATGAACTGGATGAAGAAACCGCTGAGGGTGCATCCGCTAACGCGAGCAAACGTAAGTCTGCCCGTACGCCAAAAGCGGCATAACGGTCAGTCGCCCCAGCGGCAGGCCGGGGCGAATAATCATACGAGGTCGTACGGCGAACCAACCGGCATCGGAAGGGGTTTGCAGCCGTTATGCTACCCTAAGCGGTTACGCGACCCGCCGGGCTGAGCGGGTTTTACTGGCCCCGCTGGGCAATACAGCGTTTCAGGGCGTGCATCGCCTCTTTCGCAACGTCATCAGGAGCCTGCTGGTGGTAGCTGTCGTTAAAGACCTCCAGTCCAAGCGGGCCTGCATAACCCTGAGTTTCCAGGTAGTCCAGCAGCGTGTAGAGCGGGAAATTTCCCTGGCCAGGCAGCAGTCGGCTGTGGCGGGCGGTATCTATCAGCTGGTCCTGCCCGGGTAGGGTGCTAAGATCTGAAAGCTGGACGAGGAAAATCTTTTCCATCGGGATCCCCGCAAGATCGGCAATGGTACGGTTGCGGGCAAAGATATGAAACGCATCGACGACCAGCCCGAGGTTGGGCGCATTGATTCGCTGCACCATCTGCCATGCCTGAACGGTGGTATTGATATGCGTGCTCCACGCCATCGCTTCAAACGCCACGCGCAGTCCACGTTTATCTGCCTCCTTCACCAGCCAGCGCAGGTCATCTTCTTCCCGATGGGCCACGCAGGCATGATGCGTAGATGCCGGGGTGAGTAGCGTGGTTGCGCCCAGGCTTACGGCCGTATCCAGCATCTCAAGGGCCAGCTTACGCTTATCCTCGCGCTCGTCGTCCGGCGCGCCGTCAAAATCCAGCAGCACCTGGTAATCCGTCAGAGAAAGTTTTTGTTCCCGGGTAAACGTCCCTACGTCCTGTGCATTGCCCTTCGCGTCTTCCACGTCCTGACGCCAAAGCTCAACCTGCTGAAAGCCAGCTTTAGACGCAGCAATCAGCTTATCTTCAGGCGTGCCTCCCAGCAAAACGGTGTTGATAAACAGTGGGTTATTACTAAAGCGCATATCTGCTCCCTTTTAAAAATGTGCAGTAAAATCTGCGGGCCGTCGTCAGGCCTCGCATCTGCCTGATACCGCCCTGGCGAGGGTCTGAGGTTGCTGGCAGAGTAATGAGTATAGTCATCGCTTCAGAACGTGCTTCAGATCACACTTTATCGTTACCTGGCATTCATCGCAGCAACATGCCACCCTTAGTGCATATGTTTTGTGAGCGGGACAGATGCGATGAAAACACCACCGATAGCCAGAAAAAAACCTTTCGAGATGACGCTGCATGGCGAAACGCGAACAGATAATTATTACTGGCTGCGCGATGACCAGCGTGAAGATCCCGACGTGCTGGACTATCTTCATGCCGAAAATGATTACGGCAGGGCGGTGATGCAGTCGCAGCAGGCGCTTCAGGACCGGCTGTTAAAAGAAATTGTCGATCGCATTCCACAGCGCGATCGCTCGGTGCCCTATATCAAAAATGGCTACCGCTACCAGCGCCGCTATGAAGAGGGGAATGAGTACGCTATCTATACCCGCCAGCCTGAAAATACAGATACGCCCGACGTATGGCAGACGTTGATAGACGGTAACCAGCGCGCCGCACGCAGTGAGTTTTACACGCTGGGCGGGCTGGGTATTTCTCCGGACAATACCATTATGGCGCTGGCTGAAGACTTTCTTTCCCGCCGCCAGTACGGCATCCGCTTCTGCAATCTGGAAACGGGCCACTGGTACGATGAAGTGCTGGAAAATGTGTCATCAAGCTTTGTCTGGGCCAACGACAGCACGACGCTTTACTATGTCCTGAAGGACAAGCAAACGCTGCTGCCCTGGCAGGTATGGCGACACAGGCTGGGCACCCCGCAGCAGGAAGATGAGCTGGTGTATGAAGAGAAGGATGACACGTTTTACGTCAGCGTGCATAAGACCACCTCCGAGCACTTTATCCTTATTGCGCTGAACAGCAGTACCACCAGTGAAATTCTGCTGCTGGATGCCGAATATGCGGACACCGCACCCCAGGTGTTCAGCCCGCGCCGCAAAGATCACGAATATACCCTCGACCATTATCAGCATCACTTCTATGTACGGTCGAATCGTGAAGGAAAAAACTTCGGGCTCTACCGCACCGATCACTTCCGGGAAAATAGCTGGGAAACGCTGATCCCTGCCCGCGAACACATTGTGCTGGAGGATTTCAGCCTGTTTCGCGACTGGCTGGTGGTGGAAGAGCGGCAGCGCGGCCTTACCAGCCTGCGGCAGATCGACAGGAAAAGCGGCGAGTCCTTTGGTATCGCCTATGACGATCCGGCCTATGTGACCTGGCTGGCCTACAATCCCAACCCCGAGACTAACAGGCTGCGCTACGGCTACTCCTCGATGACCACGCCAGACACCCTGTTTGAGATGGACATGGACAGCGGCGAGCGTCGGGTGCTTAAGCAGGCCGAAGTGAAAGGGTTCGATGCCAGCCACTATAAAAGCGAGCACCAGTGGATCAAGGGGCGCGACGGCGTGGAGGTGCCGGTTTCGCTGGTCTACCACCGGGAGCATTTCCGTCCCGGTAAAAACCCGATGCTGGTTTATGGCTATGGCTCCTACGGCAGCAGTATGGATGCCGACTTTAGCGCCAGCCGCCTGAGCCTGCTCGATCGCGGCTTTGTGTTTGTACTGGCGCATGTTCGCGGCGGCGGCGAACTGGGGCAGCAGTGGTATGACGATGGCCGGTTACTGAATAAATTGAATACCTTCCACGACTTTATTGATGTCACCAACGCGCTGGTGGATCGCGGCTATGGCGATCCACAAAAGCTCTATGCCATGGGCGGTAGCGCGGGTGGCCTGCTGATGGGGGCCGTTATCAATAGGGTGCCGGACCGTTTCCACGGCGTTGTGGCGCAGGTCCCTTTTGTCGATGTCGTCACCACCATGCTGGACGAGTCCATTCCGCTCACCACCGGTGAATATGACGAGTGGGGCAACCCAGCGGAGGAGCAGTACTATCGCTACATATCTCAGTACAGCCCCTACGACTGCGTTAGCCGTCAGGCCTATCCGCATATGCTGGTGACCACCGGTCTGCACGACTCACAGGTTCAGTACTGGGAGCCTGCTAAATGGGTGGCGAAGCTGCGCGAGCTGAAAACGGATGACAACCTGCTGCTGCTGTGCACGGATATGGATGCCGGACACGGCGGGAAATCAGGCAGGTTCAAATCCTATGAAGGGGTGGCAATGGAGTATGCCTTTATCATTGCGCTGGCGCAGGAGACGCTCAGCGCGGGTAATGCACACTAGTCTGCTGACAACGCCCGTTCCATCGCACCGCGAAGGTCGGGCTTCAGGTCGGGGATGTTTTTCAGCATCCATTTAAGATAGCCGGGGTCGCGCTTTGCTACCTCGTCGATTTTACTGCCGCGATATTTGCCAAAAGGGAAGGTGCTGCTGGAGCCGCGAACGTTCATCCGGCGAATCAGTTCCGCCTCATCCCAGCCGGAAAAATCCATGATGCGGATCAGCAGTGCCGCCGTCACATAGCAGTCATACAGCGCCCGGTGGGCATGCAGGCCCGGCGGCGTTTCCACCTCCAGCTGCAACGATTCGCGCAGTGCCTGATTACCATACTTACGCCCCGGCCACAGGCCGCGTGCCAGCGTCATGGTGCAAATCCATTCTCCGTACATCTCCGGCAGCATTCTGCGGTCAAAGCTGGCGTTGTGCGCTACGTAAAACGCGCTGCCGTGATAGCGGCTGATAACCTGCTCAATGGGTGGCTTATCGGCAACCATCGCTTCCGTAATGCGATGAATCGCCATCGCCTGGTGGCCGATGGGGCGATCCGGACACACCAAATCGCTCATGGGATTGATAATGGTTCCACCCACCACATCCACGGAGGCTATTTCAACAATCCCGCCCTGCAATCCACAGGTTTCAGTATCTATTACGCGCAGCATAATGCGTCCCTTTTGAAAATCTGACCGTTAGCCTACAGAATGCACTTCGCCTTGCCAATCTTTACCCTGTCTGCGGGCAATGACCAGCTGCTCGCCGCTGCCCCCCAGCACAATCTGTTGTCCGGTTTCATCCCACAGCGCACTCTGACCGGCGCTCTGGTAGCCACCCGTGGGCAGGGCGTGGTTAGCCATTAAGACCGCCATTTTGTATTCGCGCGACCAGCGGGCAAGAAAGTCACAGTCCTTCTGGTAGCCCTGCTTAGAGACCAGCACCCCGGTGGCATATAAATTTGCCCCGCGCTGTGCCGCCTCGCGGGCGAAGGCCTCCACGCTGATGTCGGCGCAGATTGCCATCGCCACCTGATGCCGGGGATAACCGAACAGGGGGATGCTCTCACCGATCTGAAATATCTGCTTCTCATCGCCAAACAGATTGCGCTTACCGTAGGCGACGCGTGTTCCTTCCGGTAAAAAAGTGATGGCGGCAAGCAGCGTACGGTTTTCGTCCCTGAGCGGCAGGCCGACGATAATCGTCATGTGGTATTGGCTGGCCGCATCGGCAAAAACCTGCAGGCGGGGATCGTCCAGCGACATCGCCAGGGTTGCTGCCAGCGCTAACTCGTAGCCAGTGAGAGAGAGTTCAGGGAAGATCAGGACGTCGACGTTAAGTCGGGCGGCCTGATGTATAAATTCAAGATGGCGCGAAATGTTCCACTCGGTTTGACCGGGACGCGATCCTGACTGTGCAGCGGCAATACTCCACACGGACATAGGCTTTCCTGCTGGGGCTGTGATGAAGCGCTATATCAACCGAAGCGACCGGGAAACACAAGCGGGGAAGCCATAAATTTAACGCTATTTTAGTTTGGGTTCATAGGGCAGACGGGAAAGGCTGAGCGATGCCTGCCGGTACTGCACCAGCCGCTGACGAAACCAGTCACGCAGCGCTTCTGGCTGTTCGCGCTCAACCATTTCAGCAATGACCGGCATATTATACCGCTCTTTAAAGGCCACACCTGCGGCGGCAAGGTCCACGTTAACCTTATCTTTCTCTTCCTGGGACACTTCTGCCAGATTGTATTTCATGGGGATCTCCTGATATCCGCGCCAAAAGTAAAGCAGTTGCGCGACTTTCGCAAGCCTCACGGCGGGAATCGCCCTTATCGGCTCGACACCTTATTTTAAGCGGAGTATTCTTTCGGCCTTAATGCAGCCAACAGGTTGCCAGGCAAAGGATAATAGGATGATTATGCGTAAGTTCTCAATGGTTTTTACGCTGGCACTCGCGGCCGCGTTCTCGCAGCAGGCTTCTGCTCATGCCCACCTGAAAAGCCAGTATCCGGCAGCGAACGCTAACGTGGAGGCTTCTCCGCAGGCCCTGACGCTGACCTTCTCTGAGGATATCGAACCCGCCTTTAGCGGCGTAGACGTGCTCAATGCCAGCCAGCAGGCCGTGCCGCTGGAAAAGGCCGAACGCGCGCCAAAACAGCACAACCAGCTGATTGTCCCCCTGAAGCAGCCACTGCCAGGCGGCCAGTACCAGGTCAACTGGCACGTGCTGTCGGTTGACGGGCACAAAACCAATGGGAACTACACCTTTAGCGTGAAGTAATATGTCTGTCAGCCTGTGCTGGGTGCTGTGCCGCTGGCTGCACTTTATGGCGCTGCTCACGCTAACCGGCGCCAGCGTCTTTACTGTCTTCCTGGCGCCCGCCCAATTCAGGGCGCATATGTCGGTGCGACTCTCTCCACTGCTTACGTCAGGCGCGATCGCCTCGCTGCTAACGGCGGTGCTACTGCTGGTGATTCAAACCGGCATGATGGGCAACGGCTGGCAGGACGTGAGCAATGTCGACGTCTGGCGCCTGGTGCTGCAAACCCGCTTTGGCGTGGCCTGGCAGTGGCAGCTTATCGCCGGCGTGGTCGGTGTTGCAGCGCTGGGGCTAAAGGGCAGGGGGCAACAGTGCCTGCTGCTGATAAGCGGTCTCGGACAGCTTGCCGGTCTGGCATTTACCGGCCACGCCGCCATGCTGGACGGCGCGCTCGGGTTTTTACAGCGCAGTAATCACGCCGTGCATTTGATTTCCGCTGCCTTCTGGGCGGGCGGGCTGCTGCCGGTTCTGCTGCTGATGGCGGATGTGCGACAGCCCGCCCGCAATGACGCGATCCCTACGCTGATGCGCTTCTCACGCTATGGGCATCTTGCCGTGGCGCTGGTGCTGCTGAGTGGGGTGGTTAACGCGTGGCTGCTGCTCGGCTGGCCGCCGGGCCATTTTCAACTCTACAGCCGGCTGCTGCTGCTAAAAATTGCGCTGGTAGGACTAATGTGCGGCATCGCGCTGTTTAATCGCTACTGGCTGGTCCCACGCTTCCAGCGCAGCGGGGAGCAGGGCCAGCGCCGGTTTATACAGGCGACGCTGGCTGAACTGCTGCTGGCGGCCATTGTGCTTCTGCTGGTAAGCCTGTTTGCCACGCTTGAACCCGCCTGATTATCATTTTCTACCGTCTGCGCGGCAGACGTTTTCTTAAGAGGAATTGAACCACCATGAAGAAGTTGGCCAGCCTGATGATTGCGTTAAGTTTTTGTTCCAGTGCGATGGCGGCAGAGATTATTACCGTCAGTCGTTTTCAAGTGGGCAAAGATAAATGGATGTTCGATCGTGAAGAAGTGATGCTGACCTGCACCCGGGGCAACGCGCTGTTCGCCATCAACCCCAGCACGCTGATGCAGTATCCGCTCAATGACAAAGCCGAGGCGCTGGTAAAAAGTGGCAGCGCTAAAGGCCAGCCGATTAGCGTTATCCAGATTGACGACCCGCAGCATCCGGGCCAGAAGAAAAGCCTGCAGCCGATTATCGATCGCGCCCAGAAGCTCTGTGATTAAATACGATTAAAGGCTTTGTGACGAAATAACGCTTTGTAACAGCTATTTAGAAATCTATATAACGCACTCAGACGGCGCTGGTATCGGGTTTTCACTTTATGCCAGCGCGTTAACTGTTTTTCCCGCCCCTTTTTCAGATCCATTTGCAATTGTTCCGTTACGATCACAAAGCGGACATCTTCTTTATGCTCGGTTTACAACTGGCTGGATTATCCCCGCGCCTGTACTACCTTTTAAAGTGCAAGGCGACATAGCCTGCATTAATGCCAACTTTTAGCGCAAGGCTCCGTTAAAAGAGCCATTTCCCTGGACCGAAGACAGGAATCGTCTTCGGTCTTTTTTTATTTGGGTTTTAAAACAGTGACTTACATTAAAATCAATCAGTTATAGCGCACCCTGTTGTACCTTATTGCACCCTCCCGGAACCTATGTAGACAATTTGTAGTCACTTTTTTTGGAGATTCTTGCCAGCGGATTGTTAGTTACGGCCTCTTCCAGATGATCAGGCGCGAAGTGCGCATAACGCATGGTTACGCGGATGTCGGAGGGCACTGTTGCAAAGTTCACGATGAGGTGGCCTTTACTTTATTAAAAGGTCTACATTTCAAAGACTCTGCTTACCAGACGCATCTCGCCCAAGGGATGTCCATAGTAAAATGACTCAGCCTGTCGTTTGCGCAGCGCCCGCATCACTTCAATCCCTTTTATCGTGGCATAATGTCACGCTGAAAATGCCGGCCTTTGAATGGGTTCATGTGCTGCTCCGTCAGCAAAGGTGGCGATAAGTTTATCACCTCTGGATTTTTGCAACAGTGCCATCCATATTGTTGATGCCTGCTATAAGAAGGGAATAGCCATTCGTTTTCTGGAAAATGGTCTTAGTACGGAAGGCACGATGGGGAAAATGGTCATTCAGATCCTGGCTGCTGTGGCAGAAGCTGAGAATGAGCGTATTCTGGAGCGAACTAATGATGGGCGGGTTGCTGCAATGGCCTCTGGAGTTCGCTTTGACAGAAAGCCGCATCACGCTACTTTTTTGGCGCTTGATTTGATCCGGCGGGGACAACCATTGAAAATGGTAGCGGAGAAAACAGGTATCTCTCGTGCTACCTATTTTCGTCTGAAAAAGCCTACCGATTAAGTTGATAGCTTTTCTTATCGTAGGGATTTCTGGCAGCATAAAAAGTAATGCTAAAGTAGCATTGTAATTTATAGAGAAAACGGAAAGTATCGGTTCAATATCTGATGCTGAAACCAAATGGAAGGGGAATAAGGATGAGTATAAGAAGCGAAATTATTGATGGTAATCTGGCACAAAGAAGTTCATACGGATTGATATATACGGAAGTATTGGGCTGGGTGGATCTCGGACATGCGCAGGGTACAGATATCCGAAATTTGTGGGCTCAAATGCTGCGAGGTGAACCCCAAAGCGGGGAAACTTATGATGTTACATATAAACAATCAATGGTTGGTCTTAAGCGTCGTCTGACGGTCGGTAAATCAATTACCTGGCGCCTCAAAAAAGGCCTGCCATATCATCAAAAACAAAGCATTGCTCTGGCCATGATGATGACAGTAGCCCGAAGATTTGAGGGGCTTCAGGGTTCTTTCCCTTTCAGCTGGGCTACTGATAGCGGATTCAGCGGTGAAGATCTGGTATCGGACCTGCTCGGCTTCTACCGAGTTATGTCGTGTATGAATAATGTGTTCAGCTACCTGAAACCGGTAAGCAAGGAAGAGGCTTCAAAACGGTGGGATCATTACGGGAAAATAGGCTCATGGAAAAATGAAACTTTTAAGCCGCTGCTATTCCCTGACCCTGCCCATTTTCCCAACAGTAGACCACACTTCGGGCAATTACCAAACTTCATGAAAACCATCACTCCTTATAACAGATGGAAATCTGAAGATGTCGGTATTATTGACCCTAATCGGGGCTTTATTCGTTTCGGCAGGGGAGAACCACGAGCATGAAGAAGTCAGTGAAGATTATGCTGGCCGTTCTGGTGGTATGCGTAATTAGTCTTTTGTATGGCTTACAATATCTCAGAATGGAATTTTCTGATGGTGCTGATTATACGGAGCAAGATAAGCGGGAATATAATTTTTATACTCCGGAATTGCTAAAAAATATGCCTCGCGTCAGTAACGCCTACCGCTTCCATTACAGCAATGTGTCCGGACCTAATCCGGCATTGATTTATCAGGCGATATTTTCCGGCACAACGGATCCAACCCAAATTGACTCCTACCTTGAGAAAAACGGGTATAAAAAAACAGGAACATGTAATAGGAATGAGGATTGCTGGATCGGCAAAGATTCGAATATCACAGTATCGGTGGGTGTTGATGAAAACCCAAACGCCATTCGTGTCGAGATGGTAGATAAGGCAGGATAAAATTGACGAGATTTGGCAGGGAATAGTGCAAGCCCGGTTGATACCGGGTTTCTTAAAGAAAGCTAAAAAACAAATCACTCCCACAGAACAAAATAAGAACTTTTCCAATAAAAAAATGACCCTGTAAATAATTCTGTGTAACTGCCACCATATTAAAGGTGACCGCTCAGGCGGTCACCGAACTCGATAATAAAACGACTCATTGCCAGCCGCCAGTTTCGGATCGGCATATTCCATTTTTTTGACGCATCCCTGATCGCCAGATAAATAACCTTCCGTACCGAGTCGTCTGTCGGGAACACTTTGCGTTTCTTTATCGCCTGACGGATCACGCTGTTTAGCGACTCGATCGCATTGGTGGTATAGATGGCTTTGCGGATATCGGGGGGATAGCCGAAGAACGTATTAAGATTTTCCCAGTGCGTGCGCCAGCTTTTGCTGATTTGCGGGTACTTCTCGTCCCAGACGTCTGCAAACTTATCCAGCGCCATCAGCGCCGCCTCTTCGGTCGCAGCCTGATACACCGTTTTCAGCCCGCCGGTGACTGCCTTGTAGTCTTTCCACGACACGTATTTCAGGCTGTTGCGCACCATATGGATGATGCACAGCTGGATATGCGTTTGGGGATAAACGCTGTTTATCGCATCCGGGAAGCCCTTCAGACCGTCCACGCAGGCAATCAGGATATCCTGAAGGCCCCGGTTTTTAAGCTCCGTCAGCACGCTGAGCCAGAACTTCGCGCCTTCATTTTCTGCCAGCCACATACCCAGCAGCTCTTTCTGGCCTTCGGTATTAATGCCCAGTGCGAGGAAGACGGCTTTATTAATCACGCTACCACCGTGGCGAACTTTTACAACAATACAGTCAAGATAAACAATGGGATAAAGTGCATCCAGGGGGCGATTCTGCCACTCTGTGACCTGCTCTTTAACCGCATCGGTGACTTTAGAAATCAGCGTGGGTGAAACATCCGCGTCGTACATCTCTTTGAAGGTGGCGACGATTTCTCGCGTGGTCATGCCTTTGGCGTACAGGGACAAAATCTGGCTGTCCATCTGGGTAATACGTGTCTGATTTTTCTTTATCAGTTGCGGTTCGAAGGAGTTTTCACGGTCACGCGGCGTGCTCAGCTCGATTTCGCCGTCGTCACACAGCACCGTTTTTGAAGAGTAGCCGTTGCGGGTATTTGAGCCTGATTTGGGGGCATTTTTCTCATGCCCGAGATGGTCAGTCAGTTCGGCATTGAGTGCCGTTTCCACGGTAAGCTTCGTCAGCATGCGGGAAAACGCATTGAGATCGGCTTCGGTTTTAAGGCCTTTAGCCAGTTCAGCCGCAAGGGCCCTGAGTTTCTTTTCGTCCATAAATTGCCTGTCTCCGTTGTTGGAGTGAAGATATCAAAAACAGGCAGATACACAATTTAAATTACAGGCTCAAAAAATCTGTTGAGCTCTTATCGTAGTTTTTTACATGATTGGACCTCAACCCCCCTTTGCTGAAGGATCAGCGGGAAAAAAACGACTCCAGCCAGTTGATATCTGTTTTGCTAAAGCTTTTAACGTCTCTTACAAATGGCCTATATTACAGCTATGAGTAAAGCCAACGCCCCGCCTCAGCAGATTCAATCAGCATATGAACTGTTAATGGCTCGGGCTGATTATCATCACTGCGCATAAATTTTGGCAAAATAGCATTAGGTAAAAAACGTACGCCCTCATTAGGAAAATACTTGCTGAAGTCGAAATTTTTCATATCAATCTGAAGTGAGGAAGCATACTCTTCAATGAAATCACTGGCCTCTTCAGGCAATACGCTTTTCTTACCTGTACTCAGGGATGCATCATCGGACATCACCCAAAAATATTTAGCAATCAGGTTGCGTACAACTTCAGCTTTATTCATACCGTCGTTATCCTCTTACCCCTGTGATTAATTTATATCGGTGAATAACATTCCGGGTAATGACAGAGAGATCGTAAGCTGTTATCGCAGCTCCAATCCACGGAACCCAGCGCCCAACGTAAGCTCCGACGCTGGTCGTATATGCCCACTCGCCACGTAACATTTTCTTCCAGGTAATTGTTCGCCGTGGCTTCTTAAATCTCTGACGAATATACATCCGGCTCATCATTGAAAGCGGACTTGTTCCCTTGGTCGCTTTTTCGGCGTCCAATTTCCCCCTGACAGGGATAACAGGAAAACTTGCTAATATTGAGGCAACAGCCACAATATCCGTGATTTCACTAAATCTTTTTCTGAATTCATCAAGTATTAACCAGAGCAAAAGCTCATCGCCATCAACGCTCATTCAATCGAAGAAATATTTTCCATTCAACTGCTCTACCGTATCCATACCTTTCCTCGCTATTCTCAATAAACAAGGTATCCTAACGCCTACTTATTACTCAGTCTATACTAAAGCAAAAATTTATATATCTTCCAGAATACTTCACCAGAATGACAAACACAAACGGGCTTAATCACCAGGACTTGTCGGCCATACAATATCCGGTGCGGCGGTACCAGCGGCCTGCACATACTTCATCCATACCTTTAGCGAAATCTTATCCGCATCGTTAATCATGTTGAGGCTGAGCTGCGTCTGCCGTGCCTGGGTAATACTGTTGGCCTCTGCGATACGCGCTGCCTTTTCGCTTTCTGCCGCTTTGAACGCTGCGGCCTGCCACCCTTAACCGACGGGGGGCGATAGTGCAGGCATTCGCAGGCAGGCCGACGCCCTGCGGTAAATATTCATCGCCTGCACCGGTAAATTCACCAGTCAGACCGTCAAAATTATAAGCCGTCAGTGTACCGGCCACCTTTGCCAGTCCGTTTTTATCCAGGGTGATTTTTGTCATTATGCTGTTCTCACGATGTAGTCAGAGGCGATGTTACGCGGCCGGGTTTCTGCGGCAGATCGGATTACCCGTCGCGTGATTGATGCCTTATCTCCGTAAGTGAAACCATCCCCGTAACTCAAACCGCCCATAGCGGCGGCGCATTACCCGGTTGCCGACCGGCGTAAACAAAATGTCGCGCACCGACTAGCGGATATGATCGGTATTATTCACCGGCCCGCCGGTGTCGCGGTTCATAGCGGTATGTTTCACGGTCATTACTGCGGCCCGCCGGACGAATCGCCGCCTAACTTCACGCCGCCGTATTTATGCGTATGCACGACCACGCCGTTAGAGGTAAAGCTGCCGCCGCTGTGCTAAATATTGCTCTGCATTGTCCCGCCCTGATTTACTTTTCAGCGTGGCGGTTTTCAGCAGGGCAGAGCATTCGACCTCGGGCGAGTCCAGAAGGATTTTTACCGTCGCCCGAATGGTTGCGGTCTGGATCCCGGTGGCTTTCAGCGCACCGCTGGCAGGCTCGTACTCAATCGCCGCGCCGTCAGGAAACGACCAGCGCAGCGCATCAGCAGACGCCGACGGGGCGGGGTTGTCGTCAGAGAACACGCCCGGCAGCAAAAAGCCGGGATCCAGCTCGCCGCCCAGGCATAAAACAAGCACCTGCTTGCCGACCAAAGGCTTATTCCATGAACGGGAGCGAGCGGCACGGGCGGTCAGCCAGTGCAGCTAGCGGATTGTGTTATTGCCTTCCTCCACTTGGCACAGCTCATCGTCAAGGTTAACGGCGGACACGGTGCCGATGCGGATCAGGTTGCGCAGCAGGCGCAGGATTTCTGGGATTTGTGTGTTCATGAAGTGAGGATGTATTAATAGGCGGTACTGAACAAATTTCTAAGGTTTGCCTATAGCTCATAGTACAAGCAAAAAAAATTGCTTTCAGATCTTTACCAAAGGTTAAAATTTGTTAATGTATTGTTCTACACAGCAGATAGAGAATATCGAGGGAAAAAGATGGAAGAGGTTGAATTTTTTAACAACGGTGAAGTAAGTGTCACCAGCGCTCGCTTTCGTGTTGGAGCTAGTACCTATGCTATGCAAGGAGTAACCTCTGTAAAACGAGGCCAAAAAGACGCAAACAAGCTTCCTGCTTTTTTAGTAGGTATTGTAGGTCTTTTTATGGCGTTCGGAGCTGATGCAAGCGGAGCAAAGTTGATTGGGGTTTTGCTTGTTATACTTTCAATTTTTATATTTAAGAAATTAAAGCCTGAATATAGTGTTTACCTCAATAGCTCATCAGGTGAAAGTCAGGCCTTACAAAGCAAAGACCGCTCATACATTGATAAAGTAATCGAAGCTTTAAATCAATCTATTATCCATCGAGGATAGATTTTAAGGGCATTCATTGCCCTTTTTAGAAATAATAAAATAACTAATTTAAATGGAGAAAACATGGAGTTACTCACCTTTCAACAAGCCATCATTGGCTCATCCAAACACAGAAGGCATGTATTACTGGGTAATGGATTTAGTATTGCATGTAAACCTGACACTTTTATGTATGGACGACTTTTTGAACAAGCCGACTTTTCAGAATTATCGACGTCAGCGAGGAAGGTTTTTGATGCTTTAGAGACAGAAGATTTTGAGAAGATAATTAATGTATTAAACAACTCAAGCCAAGTACTAAATATATATAACGGTACCACTAAAGAAAAAATTGATTTAATTACGGGTGATGCTGTTGCTTTAAAAGAGGTCTTAGTTCAAACTTTAGCTGCAAGCCATCCTTCTAACCCTAATGAATTAAGCAAAGAACAGTATCAACATTGTAAGATATTTTTAGGGAACTTCTCAAGAATATATACGCTGAATTATGATTTATTACTTTATTGGGTGTGCATGCACTGTGAAGAAGGTGAAGAGCCTTCTTGCGATGATGGTTTCAGGAAGCCGTATGAGAATTATGATGCACCTTATGTTACCTGGGAACCACAGAATTCGCATCAACAAAGCATGTTCTTTTTACATGGTGCACTACATCTTTTCGATGCTGGATATGAATTAAGAAAATTCACCTGGGTGAATACAAATGTACGATTGATTGATCAAGTCAGGAAAGCAATGGATGAAAATTTATTTCCTGTTTTTGTTTCAGAAGGAACAAGCAAAGAAAAAATTGAAAAAATAAGACATAATGACTACCTCGCAAAATCCTACCGCAGCTTCGTTGAAATATCAGGTGCTCTTTTTATATATGGCCATTCCTTGGCTGAAAACGATGAGCACTTCCTTACTAGTATTGAAAAAGGTAAGATCAAACAACTATATATTGGTATATATGGAGATCCTGATAGTAGTGCCAACAAAAAAATAATTCGCAGAGCGAGGAGAATGGAGTCAGTTAGAAAAAGGGGCACTCTTGAAGTATTCTTCTATGATGCAGGTACAGCTAAAGTCTGGGGATAAAAATCACTCTTATGACTAATATATTTAATATAAAAAATCATAAATAATTTTTTCGATACTTCCGATGTCGTCCTTTCCTAATCCAAGTAAAGGCCTTTCCTCATACCTTACAACTTTTCCCCCACGGGCTGGCCGGTCGCGCAGCCCGTAGTGATGCACGCGGGCCATGCGCTGCACGTTGCCGGTAAACTCCAACACGGCATCGTTAGCGGTGCCTTTCGCCTTCAGGTATTTGGCCGTGCGCAATCTGGCGAACATCTCCCGCTTAACCCGGCCTTTCTTTTTGCGTACCGGTGGCGCTTTGCGCGGCTTAAACGGCGTACCGTTCGGTGCCTGCTGGCGCTTAATATTCTGCTGCTGTCCGGCGCGCAGGCGCCTGGCAATGGTGCGCGCCATCTCTTTTCGCGCAGCCGGTGACAGGTTGCCAATCAGCGCGCCCAGCCGTTTGTCGAACGCTTCAAGCCCGTTCACAGCTCCAACCCTCTGATAAGCTCACCGCCTGCATAGAGCTGCACTGGCCGCGTTACATTATCCGGCTGCGGGTTTTCGCCCGCGTGGGTGAGGTGCAGCGCGCAGCCCTCCTGTTTCACAATCACGCGCTCGGTCAGCGGATTCGCTGACGCCGTGGCGCTGAAGCTCAGGATTTCCGTGCCGAGGCTCGCCGGGTCGTCGGTGACGGCGAGGCCAATCAGGTACGCCTCGCCGGTGTCGGCAAACTTCGGGTTCACCTCAATGGAGGTGTAGATTTTCTGCCGCGCCCGGGTCAGTTCGGCCAGCTCCGCCGTCGGGCTGATTTCGCCGTACAGCGCCAGTTTGCCCTTCAGCGGGCCGTCTTCGATTTCTTCCGCGCTCAGGGCGGTCACGTCGCCATAGCGGCGAAACGGACTGTCGGGGGTGTAACCCTTGATGTGCTCCATATTGATGCGCGCGCCGTACATGGACGGGTCGTAGTTCGCCGCCATCTGGGAAATCCAGTCGCGGGAAATCACGCGGCCATCGGTGGTTGCGCCTTCGGTGGCGATACGAAAACGCTTTGCTTTGAGTGCTGCCATTAACAGGCTCCGGTCAGTGGGTGGGTTCAGGTCGGGGCCAGTTTCCCCGCCATGACGTATCCGCTCAACGAAAGCCCGCCCGCTCAGCCGTGAGCAAACAGGGACAGCGGGCGCGGCACTATGCGCCCCGGTAGCCTTGTCGGCATGAACATACCAACCACCATCAGCGATCCGCGCCGTCAGGCCGCACTGCTTTACTGGCAGGGTTATTCCGTGCGCCAGATTGCGGAGACGCTCGGCCAGAAAACACCGACCGTGCAGAGCTGGAAGCTGCGCGACGCGTGGGAAGATATAGCGCCCATCAGTCGCGTTGAAGCCAGCATGGAGGCGCGGTTAATTCAGCTCATCATGAAAGAGGTCAAGGGCAACGGGGATTACAAGGAGATAGACGCGCTGGGCCGTCAGATTGAGCGGCTGGCCCGCGTGGAGCGCTACCGCAGCTCGGGCAACGAGGCGGATTTAAATCCCAGCGTGCGCAACCGCAATAAGGGCGAGCGCCAGCCGGTGATTAAGAACGTCTTCAGCGATGAGCAGACCGAAAAGCTCACCGGCCTGTTTATGGATAACTGCTTTGAGTACCAGCTTAACTGGCATAAGGCCGGGCTGGCGCACCGCATCCGCAATATCCTGAAGTCCCGCCAGATTGGCGCCACCTTCTACTTTGCCCGCGAGGCGCTGATTGATGCGCTGACCACCGGGCGCAACCAGATATTTTTATCCGCCAGTAAAGCTCAGGCGCACGTCTTTAAAAACTACATCATCGACTTTGCCCGGCAGGTTGACGTTGACCTGAAAGGCGATCCGATTGTGCTGCCGAACGGCGCCCGGCTGATTTTCCTGGGGACGAACGTGCGCACCGCGCAGAGCTACACCGGCAACCTGTATCTGGACGAGTATTTCTGGATCCCGAAATTCCAGGAGCTGCGCAAGGTTGCCAGCGGCATGTCCCTGCACAAGAAATGGCGCACCACCTATTTCTCCACGCCGTCGAGCCTGTCGCACAGCGCTTATCCGTTCTGATCGGGCGAGCTGTTCAATAAGGGACGCCGCAGCAAAAATGATCGCATTGAGCTGGATTTGTCGCATTCGCATCTGGCTAAGGGTGCGCTGTGCGGGGATGGTCAGTGGCGGCAGATTGTCACCGTTGAGGACGCGCTGACCGGCGGCTGTAACCTGTTTGACCTGGACCAGCTGTCACTGGAGTACAGCCCGCCGGAATACCAGAACCTCTTAATGTGTGAGTTTGTCGATGATGAGGCGAGCGTGTTCCCGTTCGCCGAGTTGCAGACCTGCATGATCGACAGCCTGGAAGAGTGGACCGACTTTAACCCCTACGCGCTGCGCCCGTTTGATTACCGCCCGGTATGGATAGGCTATGACCCCTCGCACACCGGCGACAGCGCGGGCTGTGCGGTGCTGGCCCCGCCGGTGGTGGCGGGCGGTAAGTTCCGCGTGCTGGAACATCACCAGTGGCGGGGGATGGACTTTGCCGCGCAGGCGAAATCCATTGAGGACTTAACCAAAAAGTATTGCGTGGAGTATATCGGCGTGGATGCGACCGGCATCGGCCAGGGCGTTTTTCAGCTGGTCAGGCAGTTTTACCCGGCGGCACGGGAGATCCGCTACTCGCCGGAAGTGAAAACCGGAATGGTGCTGAAGGCAAAAGACACCATCGGCAGCGGGCGGCTGGAGTACGACGCCGGGAGCACCGACATAACCCAATCCTTTATGGCTATTCGCAAAACCATGACCGCCAGCGGCAACCGCTCCACCTACGAGGCGAGCCGCAGCGAAGACGCCAGCCACGCGGACGTTGCCTGGGCAATCATGCACGCCCTGTTAAACGAACCGCTTACCGCTGCCAGCGGCAACGCTAACCCTTCAATTCTGGAATTCTACTGATGAGCAAACGCAGCCGTAAGGCATTCAAAGCAGCACCAACAGCACCGGCAGCGCCGCAGCAGGTTGAGGCATTTACCTTTGGCGAGCCGACGCCGGTAATGGATAAGCGCGATATTCTGGATTATGCCGAGTGTATCGGTAACGGGCGCTGGTATGAGCCGCCGGTAAGCTTTCACGGACTGGCTAAGAGCCTGCGCTCGGCGGTGCATCACAGCTCGCCGATTTACGTGAAACGCAATATTCTGGCCTCAACCTTTATCCCGCACCCGATGATGAGCCAGCAGGAGTTCAGCAAGTTTGCACTGGATTATCTGGTATTCGGGAATGCGTTTGCCGAGCTGCGCCGCAATGGCTTGGGCGAGCCCTGGCGGCTGGAAACCACCCCGGCGAAATTTACCCGTAAGGGCGTGAAAGAAGGGGAGTACTGGTTTGTGAATGACTGGAAGGAACCGCACCAGTTTACGCCCGGCAGCGTGTTCCACCTGATAGAGCCGGACATTAATCAGGAGCTGTACGGCCTGCCGGAATACCTCAGCGCCCTGAACTCTGCCTGGCTGAATGAAGCGGCCACGCTGTTTCGCCGCAAGTATTATCAGAACGGCGCGCACGCCGGTTACATCCTGTATATGACCGACGCGGCTCAGAGCAGCAGCGACGTTGACCGGATGCGTCAGGCGATGCGCGACACCAAAGGCCTGGGCAACTTCCGTAACCTGTTTATGTACGCGCCCAACGGCAAGCCGGACGGCATTAAGATCCTGCCGCTTAGTGAGGTAGCGACAAAGGATGATTTCTTTAACATCAAGAAGGCGAGCCGCGACGACCTGTTAAGTGCGCACCGCGTGCCGCCGCAGATGATGGGGATCATCCCGGATAACTCCGGCGGGTTCGGGGATGCGGTGAAGGCGTCGCAGGTGTTTGTGAGGAATGAGCTGACGCCGTTGCAGGAAAGGCTGAAGGAGATTAATCAATGGATGGGAGAAAATGTAATAAGATTCTCTCCATATACATTAATATAAAAAAAGGCATGCCGATAGCATGCCTACGCTCACTTTCATTATGTAAAAGATGTTATTTTATCGACTGCTTTCATTTTATAGAAGTGCAGATTCAATTTTTCAGACATTAACATTCTTTTTTTAAGTTTACTGGTTTGAGTTGAATTTAATGGGTTGCGAGTGCTGACGATTGCACCATGTTTTTTTTCACCACTATTTATTGTGACGGAACCAGACTTGATAGTTGAGATAATTTGACTCACTGCTTTTTCAACGTCACTTCCTTTTAATTCAACAAATAAATGCGATGTTTTTAACTCATGGATTATTTTAAGATAGTGATCACATCTTTCACCATGATTAATAACGCATCCGTCAATTAGTTTATGTAGTGTATCCCATTCATCTTTGTTGTCTAACGACAATTGGGTAGAGGTGCCCATGTCTGACAAAACGATGATTTTATTTTTTATTTCACCTTTGCATTTATTACACATGCTTCCTCCTACTCCATATCAGTCGAGCATTCCATCTCGATTAATTTGTCGAAAGTTTCAGAAAATAGAGATGATATTCTATCAATTTCATTGGCGTCTAATATCTTTAGCTCAGAATCCAATATTTCGGTAGTTTTACCGCCATTAACCATATATGCAGTTACCTCATCGAAATCGATAACCTGGGAATGCGGAATAATCTTGAAAAGCTCTTTAAGTGCCCCGTTGTTGTTATCTTTAAGGTGTTTAAGTGTATTGCCTGCCTGAATTAAATTGTTAAAGGCACTGAGTATATATGGACTGTGAGTAGTAATTGTATAGCTGCAATAACTCTCAGCTTGGTTATAAGCATTAGCGATTAGAGAAACAACTTTCGCCTGAGCCGATGGAAAAAGATGAGCCTCTGGTTCCTCAATGATGAAGCTTTTACCAATCTGAGATTGCATATAGGGCCAAGTAGACAACATAAGAGCCATTGGTAATGACTCTTGCTGCCCAGAACTGGAGTTATTCAAATTTATTCTTCTATTGGCGTGACGAATAAAATCCTCACCCTTCTCTGCCATATATTTCCCGCAAATAAGTTCTTCGACTAACTTATTTACATTAGAAGGAACAGTATCTCGCATAACCCGAGTAAAATAATCTTGGCCGAGTAGCTTTTTAGTTTGTTCATAGATGGAGCCGAATTCTGTTAAAAAATAATCAATCTCTATGCTACTAGATAGAAACGAGAATACATTTTTCTGTAAGTTAGAGAAAAAGGATCGGCCAGCAGGAATGTAATAAACAATTTCTAACTTAGTATCTCTTTCAGAAAACAACTCTGAAGACATGCATGCACGAAGCTCTTGTTCAAGACCTCTTTTTCGTTTTCTAATGCCTGTTTCAGCTAATGAACTCTCAAAGTTCTCATCTAAATCCTTACGTGTAATAGAGCGAAGTTTTGTTATGGTTTTGGTTAGCTCTTCCGAAAAAGTTATTTTCAAAGCACCTTTGCTGCTTTGAGTATGGCTCACTTCCACAGAGTAATGCTTATTACTATACTCGATGTAAAAATCGTCATTTATCCAATATTGTTGAGGGAATATTTTTATGAACTTAATTTTTTGTTCTTTGACAATATCCCTTTTGGTTTTTCCATCTGCGGAAGCTCGTAAAACCTCCATGGGGTAATCTTTAAAATATTTAATTAACTTCGCAATGACACTTTTGCCTTGAGCCTGAGGGCCAATAAAAATATTTATCTTTTTTAGGGGGATGTCAATTTTATTAATGCTAAGAAACTTTTCTATCTTAATGTTTTCCATAGGACCTCTTTGCACACTGTCTTTAATAAAGGTTTTCTTATCAGAAAACCATTCACTTACTAAGTGTTAATAAAAGTAAAAAAACATGAATTATTTATCGGCAGACAGTACGAATACTTTAATTTTTTTTAAGATTTAGTTGAGATCGTGACAATCAACTACGTCTTTGCTCACTGTAAATATACATGATAACACTTCACGCGCAATGCTATCCCCGCCACGCCTGCCCGCTTTAGTGACCGCTTTTAATGCAGGTGCAGGCACCCACGAAAAGGGCGCCAGTGCTGGCACCCTCAGGAGTTTTGCGCGTGAGTTTTTGAATGCAGATCCATGCACTCTGTGCATGCATGGCCCCTCAGTGCGATTTAAGCGTGATAAACCGGGCAGGGCGGTCAGTGCGAAAACCCGTATGTATGCATCCCGTGTAGACCCTCAGTGAGGATTATCACGCGCTGGGGCTGTGCGAGAATATACTCGTTTGCTTCGGCGGGAGTAATGGGATAGCCCGCTTCATTCGCCAGGCGCGCCATATCAGCCGTTACAATATGACGGTGACGGCCCACAATTTTTGTTGCTCCACGATAAGCAGAATAGAGGGCAGCATCTTTTTTAGTCATATCAGCCTCCGATATCCTGCTGCCAGATATCCTGAAGGATGTTGGTCAGCGTCTGCCGATCGGACTCTAACGTAAAGCCCGCCATTTCAAAGCCCGACGAACCAGCTACATGTACGCTGATTTTTGTTGCAGGAAAAACGGCGATAACCTGCCGGTGCAGCTCTGCCTCAAACGCCTGAATGGCCTCCTGGCTCAGGTTCTGTTCCCTGCTGATAGTGACATCTAAACGCATTTTAACCTCCGCACCCGTTATTCTGCTGCATAGAAAATTTCATCTTCTGCCTCAATTTGAGGCCCGGTATTTGCCAAATCGGCAATCAAAGTTAGCGCCAGTTCCAGATCAGACGGTTTGCAGTTGGCTATCAAAGACAGCTCAGCGATAAACCTCATGCCCGCGATTTTTTTGTGCATGGCACTAATTTCACTCCGTTGCATATTCCCCCCTTGTTAACTACTGTGTATTTATACAGTAACATAGTGTTTCCGTATTTAAAATGATATTTGCTATACGCATTCAGTAACTTCATCCGGCTGATTTAAATAGAGTAAATAGGCAACCGCTGAATTATTCTGGCGGTAAATAATATCGTTACGAGGGGGTCAGGGATTAACCCGTACACTCGTTATTGACTGTTTAATAAGCAGGATTTAGAAGCAGCGAGCTTAAATCTTGCTAATAAATCGTCGGCAGTGGGGCGGGCAGGCGCTCTGAACAGCTCGCCATTAGCGGCGCTTCTGCACCAGTCACCATTGATTTGCGTATTAACACCACGGATCAGACGCACGGCCAGGCCCCGGCTGATAGTTTCGCCAGTCATCTCCTGTATTTCTGTTATCACTCTGGTGCACGCTGCCTCTACTTTGTCAGCGCGTCTGAAGACTTGGGACGCTTTAACCGGCTGCTCTGCCCGGATTTTCGCCAGCTGCCGTCGCCGTTCCTTCCGGGTCATGCCGCCAGAAGCATAATCAGGGAAACTTTCCGGCACCAGCGGATCCTCAGATCCCGATCTCCCCGTACAGTTATTGACAGAACTCCGAGAGGACGCAGACGCGTCCTGAAAATCAATGGCCAGGTCAACGGCGCGCTTCGGCACAATCTTCCACTGTGCGAGACGTGTCAAAATTGGGGTGTCTTCACCCACGGTCGTGGCGTAAACGCCTTTGATGCGTAGCGTTTCCTCGCCGTATTCGTTGTAGTCTTCGCCCGGCTGGTACCAGGTGCGTACGGCCAGCTCGTCACGACGTACGAACGGGCCACCCTGGGCGTTGACATATTCAGCCCAGTTGCCCGCGTCTGCTGCATCGTGCGCAGCGGCAAACTCCACGCTAAGCCCGTGAGCCGTTTCACTGTCCGCCATACGGCGCAGCTCGCGATAGACCGTCACCGGCGCACCGCCGACAAACTGGAACTGGCGGATATGCCACCGCGCCGCCCAGGCTGAAACGGCGGGCGCGGTTTCTTTCAGCTCTTTGCCGCTTTCATCGTCCAGCTCACCGTCGAGCGCGTAGCCGTCGATGTTTTTAGAAATGTACTTGGCCACATAGCCGGTGGCACTTCCCTTGTCTGGATCAATCGCCTCGGCATGAAACCTTGCCTTTCTGGCTTTATCGGTGGTCAGCTCATGGCTGTCCTGCTGGTAAGCGTAATCCCGCATAATCTGGCGTACGCGCTGCACGTCCTCCGGGCGCATGAACATCAGCATATGCCAGTGAGGCGTCCCGTCATGATGAGGCTCGGCAACGCGAATACCAAAAATGCGGATATCTTCCCGGTGCAGTTTGGCCCGGACTTTCTGCCAGACATTACAGAGATAGCGCTGCGTCTCTGCCGGGCTGGCCCCTGACCATTTGCGGTTGCGATAGCCAGTTTTAATGGTGGCGTGGTAGCGGGACGGGGCGGTCAGCGTCAGAAAATCCCCGACATAGCCCAGTTCATTACAGATATTTTCAAAGCCACGGATGCGGGCCATCAGCTCACAGCGACGGATCGCCGGATTAGCCACGCTGCTGTCATACTTTTCAATCAGGCTGATGCGGTTACCTTCCTCGTCTTCCAGCTCCATGCTTTTGAGAAACTCACGTGTACGGCGCTTCTGCTCGCGCCATTCGATCACCGTCATTTTGCTGGCATAGGGAGAGTGTTTTTTGCTGACGTTGGCGAGAGCGATCTGAAGATGTTCGCGCCATGATGCAGCCACGCGGCGCAAACGGCCTTTCCACCATTTCTCAGTCTGCATACGCATAATCGCCGGAGTAACATCCTCCGGGCAGAACAGGCGTGAGGTGACTTTCTCCCACAGGGGCGGGGTCTGGTTCAGTTCACGGGTGATGGTGGCCGCTGTCATATAGATGCGGTGCGTGTACCGGTAATCTGATTCATCGCTGGCCTGGGCGTGCGCCTGCACCATTTCAGCCAGGATAAAGCTGGCGATATCACCGGCCAGCAAATCGACGTCCGCGCGGGCCATTTCAGGCAGGCGGTTAGGCACTGTTGCAAAGTTCACGATGATGTGGCCTTTTGTATTATTAAAAGACCTTACATTTCAAAGACCCGGCTCACCAGACGCATCTCGCCCAGGGGAGCACCATAATAAAATGTTGGGGCCTGACCTTTACGCAGTGCACGTATAACCTCAATACCTTTGATTGTGGCGTAAGCCGTCTTCATGGATTTAAACCCCAGCGTGGCGCCGATTATTCTTTTCAGCTTCCCGCGATCGCATTCAATCACGTCATTCCGGTACTTAATCTGTCGGTGTTCAACGTCAGGCGGACACCGGCCTTCACGTTTAAGCAGAGCGAGGGCCCGGCCATAGGTGGGCGCTTTATCCGTGTTGATGAATCGCGGGATCTGCCACTTCTTCACGTTGTTGAGGATTTTCCCCAGGAACCGACAGGCGGCTTTGCTGTTACGCCGTGGTGAAAGATAAAAATCGATGGTGCGTCCCCTGCTGTCGACGGCTCGGTAAAGATAAGCCCCCCACAGAATGATGTCACGCTGAAAATGCCGGCCTTTGAATAGGTTCATGCGCTGCTCCGCCAGCAAAAGGTGGCCATAATTTCATCACCTCCAGATTTTTGCAACAGTGCCCAATAGGTTGCTTACCAACTACCGTAAGGATATTTTTTCCCTTTGATAAAATCCTCGGTATCTTTTCCGTACTCATAGCCGTTAGAAAACCGCATTATTCCTTTGCAAGTATCTAATTTATCCCCTGATACGGTTTTCAGGACTGACGGGGTTACGCGGTAATTAGGCTCAGAACCACTTCCCTGTGACCAGACGGCCACTTTCCCCTCCGGGGCCAGACTAATTTGCACTCAGGGCTTGAGGTCCAATCATGTAAAAAACCACGCTAGTGAATTAAATTACTGATATATAAAAATTTCCTTTTGTTTTGACGGTTTGAATGATCTAAGCCAACGTCAGGTTCACTTAATCAGAATAAAATACGATCTTTATCAAACAAAAGGATATATAGATGCCAATCCCTGCTAACATGTGGCTCAAGGACGACGGAGGTGCAGACATTAAAGGGTCTGTTGATGTTCAGGATCGTGAAGGCAGCATTGAAATTATCGGTTTATCCCACGGCTTAACGCAGCCAGTTGATGCTGCGAGCGGTAAAATCACCGGTACCCGCCAGCATTCATCTATGATGCTGGAAAAAGAAATTGATAGTTCTTCTCCATATATCAATCGTGCAGCTGCTACAGGGCAGGCGCTGCAAAGCGCTGAAATCCGTTTTTATAAAATCAATGATGCGGGGCAAGAGGTTTGCTATTACATTATACTTCTGGAAAACGTTAAGGTAACGAGTGTAAACACCTCTATTCCTAACACGAAGCTATCCAGTTCACAGCTAAACCATGTAGAACACATCAGCCTCAATTACGAAAAAATCACTTGGCACTACGTAGACGGTAACGTGAAATTTGCCGATGCGTGGAACGAGCGAAAAACTGTATGAAAAAACATGCAGCTATCGGCGTATTTTTCCGATTATTCGAATTGTGGCTATGTAGCCGACCATGGCGAATGCTAGCGAGCAAATAACCCAAGCCAGCACCCATAAATCATCAAAGTTTTCCTGGCTTACATTCCCATCCAGCCACTCTGCAAAATGTTGTGTAGTTTCGAGGCTGATAAACTTAGCAGGATCTATTAATCTCGCCCCGATGTAGCACAACAGCACAAACCAAACCAGATGGGCAATTCTACGAGCAAATGTTATAGCCATTACAGAAAACCTCGATCATGCCGTAGGCCATAAGGTCTTTTATGCACGGGACATGAATCTGCGGGGTATTGATCAGGGCATTGCGGAGTGTGCGGAAATCAGCGTTACTAACAAGTGTTATACAGCCGTCTGATAAAACGCCCGGATGTAGCCTGAAATGCTCGCGTTTGACTCCTTCTATCCATGTAGAATCATCAATACTCCAGTCATTAGGGTAAAGCGCGAACCATTCTGAACGGGCGAACTCCGCGCCGCTATGGTATTTGTTGTAAGTGTCTTTAAAAAAAGCAATTATTTTCGAAACGGGGCCACCGCTGCCTCGTCCTACGATCCAATATCGCCCCTCGGGGATTGGACCATCTCCCGGATGTTTCCCACAACCGCCCCGGTTTTTATAAGCACCATTGCCGGAGAATGCCATGAATGTACCTACGCCGGGAAAAGATAATGGCGCTATATCTGCTCCGTTGAGTAAAAACTTTCCATTTAAAGCCACTGAAGTTCCTTGATATTTTTTATATTCGCCTATGGTAGCGCCAACTACGAAACAATAGATTGAACTACAGCAAGGAATTTTTCATTATTCTGCTTGCTCGAAAGAGCCTTATGGCAGAAGAACATACCTTTTTTTCAGCCGAAAATACGTGGCGCGGAATATACCCGTTTTCGGCACTGTTGCAAAAATCTGGAGGTGATAAAATTATGGCCACCTTTTGCTGACGGAGCAGGGCATGAACCTATTCAAAGGCCGGCATTTTCAGCGTGACATCATTTTGTGGGCGGTACGCTGGTACTGCAAATACGGCATCAGCTACCTTCCATTTTTTTGAAGCATCCCCGATCGCCAGATAAATGACTTTCCGCACCGAGTCATCCGTCGGGAACACCTTGCGTTTCTTTATTGCCAGACGGATCACGCTGTTCAATTGAGCAATTTAATAAAACACTACGAACAGAAATACTTGATATGTATCTGTTCAGAACGCTGTCAGAAGTCCGCGTGCTAACAGAAGAATGGCGTACAGAATATAACGAAGAACGCCCGCATAGCTCACTGGGTGATATACCACCTGTTATCTATGCGAGGGAAAAACTGGCCGGAGATCCTCATTGTCGGTGGTACTAAAAACCGGAGGGACTACAAGCAGGCAGGTACAGAGTTTGAGCGAGCAATTAAGTCGCTTGAGCCGGTAGTGCAGCAGCAAGAGTAAGAGGTGACGACAGCGCGTGTCCGGGTGGTGCAGGAGCAGTGCCAGAAGGAACTGCTCAAAGAGAGGAAATGTCCGGGACTATCTTTCGATTTGTAAGTAAAAGCCCACATGGGATGGGCTTTTGATCAACATTAAAAGCGGATGTTAGGTATGAAAAATCCACCAGGATACATAATATTTGATGGTGTCCCTGGCTTCCAGCAGGTATTTGCTGCATCTATCCACGAACCCATATCCTTTCCGCGAAGGTCTATGATATTTGTTGATCCCCCAAATCCATTTAGATTCATTGCACCAGAAACGCATTCAGCTTCTTTCTTTTCTAACAGTTCCATTTATTAATCTCCTTTATTTACAACCATGCTTCTTGATGTTACCAATAAACTTCCCTAAGGATTCTTGCCTAAGGATGTCACCACTTAATATTGTTACATTTAGGTCACCGTATTCATCTTTTAATTTTATTTTTTCTGGTTCTTTATTTTCCCAAAGGCCACATGCGGAATATGCCTTACCTTCTGGTGTGGATTCAGGGCTTTCCATGACGTTTTTAAAAATTGATACTGAATTGGTATTTTTCAGTACTTTTTCGTATATTATTTGTTGTGGCATTTTTTTTGCCACAAATCCATTAAGTCCAATAGAAAAAAAATTAACGGTTGATAATTCCTTTTCTATTTCTGTATCGTTTTGAACTGATGCTTTTGTTGACCAAGCGATCCCAAGAAAAAATAAAAATAGTGTTTTCCATTTCATTTAATACTCCAACTTTTACGTTGAATATAACAGCTTTAATGGTCGCCATTTGTGAAATTGGTCACAATAATTTTTTTAACTTCAATGAGTTTTTTCTTGATATGGCGGAAAGGTAACACTAGTCTCTTGGGCTGCAAACAAAAAAACCACCGCTACCAACGGTGGTCTGTTTGCCGGAATTCAGAGCTACCAACTCTTAGTTCCGAAGGTAACTGGGTATACGAGACCGCAGATACCAAAACTCTTCTGCCAGTGTCGCCGCAGTCAGGCTCTACTTCAAGACCTTCTAAATATCTCTCTCGTATACCTCAGTTACCAATGGCTACAGCCAATGGCGATTTGATGTGCCTGTAAGGGTTGGACTCAAGACGATAGTTACCTTAAATGGCGCGGTAGTCGAACTGAACGGGGGGGCGTGCATACAGTCCAGCTTGCAGCGAACGGCACTGTTGCAAAAATCTGGAGGTGATAAAATTATGGCCACCTTTTGCTGACGGAGCAGCGCATGAACCCATTCAAAGGCCGGCATTTTCAGCGTGACATCATTCTGTGGGGGTACGCTGGTACTGCAAATACGGCATCAGCCACCCTGAGCTGCAGGAGATGCTGGCTGAGCGTGGTGTGAATGCCGATCACTGCACTATTTACCGCTGGGTTCAGCGTTATGCGCCTGAAATGGAAAAACGACTGCGCTGGTACTGGCGTACCCTTCCGATGTCAACCCGTGGCACATTGATTAAACGTACGTGAAGCTCAATGGTCGCTGGGCTTATCTTTACCGGGCCCTCGCTCTGTTTAAACGTGAAGGGCGGTGTCCGCCTGACGTTGAACACCGACGGATTAAGTACCGGAATAACGTCATTGAATGCGATCGCGGGAAGCTGAAAAGAATAATCAGCGCCACGCTGGGATTTAAATCCATGAAGACGGCTTACGCCACAATCAAAGGTATCGAGGTTATGCGTGCACTGCGTAAAGGTCAGGCCTCAACATTTTATTATGGTGCTCCCCTGGGTGAGATGCGTCTGGTGAGCCGGGTCTTTGAAACGTAGGGTCTTTCAATAATACAATAGGCCACCTCATCGTGAACTTTGCAACAGTGCCCCTGCTTTTGCAGGCGATGATCATTTACCCACCCAGCTAACATGTCAGCACAATCCGCCGCATTTACCTCAGATTTAAGACTATAGTCAACGAATTTCCGATTATTCCGCACGAAATATGCGCTTTCTCTTGTTAATCGTGCGTCAAGGCTCTACCCTCAGGAGGCAAGACCGATACACGACAATTGCGTCCGTACGTAATGGCCTGGAGCCAACCTGATGAAAAGTGACAAAGAAATTTCGATTGACCAGTTTACCGATGCCGAGAAAGAGCTGGTTCAAGCCAAAGTGAAGCATCTGACGCTTAAACTGGCGCATATCGCCAGCAAGAAAGAGGAAAAAGAGATCCTGAAGGAAGCTAAGCGTTTGGTGATGAAAGATCGCGTAGTGAAGGAGACAACCAAAGCGGTTATCGCCAGCAAGCCTCGCAAGCCTGCCTCTGCGAAAGAGAGTGAGATTAAAGAGTATAACTGGTCGGCGTCGCTGCGCAAAAACCCGCGGGCCCTGAAAGCCAGGTAATCCCGTTATCGTTGCGTCAGGCGTGAATCATATTGATTCACCGCTGACGCTGCCCCTGGCTTTATCCCACAATAATCAGGTGCACCAGTCTCGCCAGCCCCTCAATCACCAGCACGCTCCCCACGGTAATGACCGCCAGCAGGCAATAAAACTGTTTACGGCTGCTCATAAGCTCATACTACCCTCGTCGGTAAACTGCCTACACTGTAGGAGGTTAATCTTAAACATACAGTCAATAATTTCCGGAAATGTTTGGGCGGTCTCATTATGATCTATCAGTCTCTTAACGGTGAAAGCTGGCGACATATCTATATCGTCGGCGACCTGCACGGCTGTCGGCAACTGCTGGATCAAAGGTTGCGTGAGGTGAATTTTGATTATTCTCAGGACCTGCTGGTCGCCGTCGGCGATCTGATCGACCGGGGGCCGGACAGTCTCGGCTGCCTGACGCTGTTGACTGAGCCGTGGTTTCGCAGCGTAAGGGGTAATCATGAAGAAATGGCGATCGCTGCGCTGACCGTCGGACAGCACAGTTCGTGGATTCGAAACGGTGGCGACTGGTTTTATGAGCTGAGCGGGCCGGGCATGATCGAGGCAAAGCATGCGCTGAGCCAGTGCCGCCTGCTGCCGCTGATCCTGCATATCGTGCAGGGCAGCCGCATTGTCGTGGTCGCTCATGCCGATTACCCCGCCGCCGTTTACGCCTGGGGGGCCGCGGTGGATACCACCGACGTGGTCTGGAGCAGGACCCGTCTTGAACGCCTGCAAAACGGAACGGGTGCGGAGATCCGTGGGGCGGATGCCTTTTATTTTGGTCATACGCCCCTTGATACGCCGCTTCACGCTTTCAATCAGCACTATATAGATACCGGTGCTGTTTTTGGTCACTCGCTGACGCTGGCGCAGATACAGTAAGCCATCAGGATGAGAAAAGTTTTCCGTCGCGCACCAGATCGCGCGGATAATTATTTTTTATCCGGCTTCCCACCTTTTTAGCTATGCCGACAGGCTGATGCTGGCAGGTGACCAGAATTTCACTTCCCGGCAGGTCCCGTTCCGGGTAGATATCCCGTCCTCTGTACCACTCTTCGGCCTCGGCAAGCGTCAGTTCGAAGCGGTTGGTAGCCTGCGGGTCCGCCAGCGCAATCACGGCTTCATGCTGCCAGCGCCAGCCTTTAGGGAAGGTTTCTGCCAGCCTGATGCCGATACGTGAAAACCGCACTTTGCCCAGCAGAGATTCTATTGCCTGCGGAAAGAGCCACAGCTCCTTATCGCGCTGCCACAGGCTGTGTGTCGCACTGTTCCATACCAGTCCCGCTTTTGCTGCTGCCGCGCTGATCTCCTGCTGCTCCCGGTTTTTGACCGGGGAGAAGGGGAGTTTGCCAACTTTATAGCCCGGCGCGGGCATTGGCGGAACGCTTTGCAGCTTGCGCAGGCGCGCCACAAAAAAGCCTTCACTGTCGAAAAGCTGTGGGAAGACGTGCAGAAAACCCTCCGGCGTAGCGGCGCGCTCTGCGCCCGCGAACAGCCCGTTGAGCGGCTCAATCGCCACCGCGTCAGGATATCTGGCCATCAGCCAGGCGATGACCTGCTGGTTTTCACTCTGGTTCAATGTGCAGGTGGAATAGACCAGCGTGCCGCCCGGACGCAGCGTATGGAAAGCGCTGTCGATTAAATCGTACTGGGTGGCAGCAATGTCAGCCGTGCTTTCGGGCGACCAGTTGCGCAGCGCATCTGCATCCTTACGGATAACACCTTCACCCGAGCAGGGCGCGTCCAGCAGTACCGCGTCGAAGCTTTCAGGCAGGGCCGGGCCGTATACGCGACCGTCAAAATGGGCAATCGCGGTATTGCTGACGCCGCAGCGGCTGAGGTTGGCATGCAGCACCTTCACCCGGCTGGCAGAGTACTCGTTGGCCAGCACGGCACCCCGGTTACCCATGCGGGCGGCAATCTGCGTGGTTTTGGAGCCGGGCGCAGCGGCAACGTCCATCACCCGCTCGGGCTCCGGCATGCCGTCAAACAGCGCGGTGACCGGCAACATTGAGCTGGCTTCCTGAATGTAGAACAGGCCAGCGAGATGTTCCGCCGTGCTGCCCAGCGGCAGGGCATCGGCGTCTTCCCGTGCGATCCAAAAACCTTCTTTACACCAGGGAATGGGCGTCAGTGCCCAGCGGTACGGTTCAACCAGCAGCAGAAATGCCTCGACGGTGATTTTTAACGTATTGACGCGAATGCTACGACGCAGCGGCTGCTGGCTGATAGCGATAAAGCGCTCATAATCCGCTGCATCGGGCAGCAGGGTGCGCATCTGGTCGAGAAATGACTCGGGGAAATAGACTCGGGAGGATTGGGACACTGAAAAATTCCGCTGGGATAAAGTGCAGGGAGTTTACCACAGGCGGAGGACGTAAAAAAAACGAGCAGCCAGGCTGCCCGTTATGACTTATTTAGCGGGAACCGCAGTCCCCCATTTACGCCAGTCTTTCGGCTCTTCGTCCTCCAGCAGATAGTGCTTGCCAGAGGTGGCCTGCGGCGCCAGCGGGATCGTTGGCGGCGTGGCAAACGCAATGCCGCCCTGAATGAACTGCTGGAAGGTGCCGGTTTTCACCACCCCGCCGATCAGACCGAATTTCAGGTTATAGCCCGAGGCCAGCCAGAAGACCGAGTTATTACGCACCAAATGCTGGTACTTTTTACTGATCCGCAGGGTTATCTGCACCCGGTCAGCCATTGCGCCCAGAGAGGTGCCGGTCACGGTACCCACTTCAATTCCGCGGAACAGCACCGGTGTACCCACGGAAAGCGAACCGCCCTCAGGCGCATCCATTACCACGTTCAGGCCATCAAGATAGCGCGCGTCGGTGATGGTGGACTCCTGCAGTTCAAAGGTGCGCTGCGCCTGGCCTTTACCCGGATCGACATTGATATAGGGCTGCAGCAGCGTATCAAGATGATTAACCCCGGCCGCGGAGATAACCGGCGAGACCACCGAGAAGCGGCTGCCATAGCGCGCAAAATCATTCACGTATTCAGGGTAAAGCACGGCTTTTGCGATCACCTGATTTTTATCCTGATTCAGCGCCAGCGATTCAAGCTGCCCAATGGTTATGCCAAGGTAGCGAATCGGCATACCGGGTGAAAGCTTACTGGCATCAAAGGTGTGCAGCATAATCTGGCTGCCTACCGCACGCGCCATCGTCTCAGAGGCGTAGAGCACGCGTTTGTCTTTACTGGTCAGGCCGATGCCCGCGCCGGTCAGGTTATCAAAGCTGATCGCTCCTTTTATCGCACGGTTAAGCGGTGAAGCCTGCACCGTCAGTCCGCCGCCGTTAAGCTGCACGCGCGCGCCGCCCTCAGCCCAGAATACGCTGTTTGCCGTGAGCAGATTGCGATACTCCGGCTTGATATGCACGCGCACGTCAAACTGGCTGGCTTTCGGAATGACATCTACGATCTCGCCCACCTGGAACTTGCGGTAGAGCACCACGGAACCGGCCTGAATATCGGGCAGGCTGTTGGCCGTCAGGGTGAGGGTGGTGGGCAGCTGATTGGTGGTAATACCCTCCGCCGCCTTCTCCGCATTGGCATAGAGCGGGTAGCTGGATTTCACTTCACCCTTGTTACCAGGCTCCAGCCGTATGCCGCCGTTGACCCATTCACTGGCGCTGGCACCCAGCACTTCCATCCCGTCCAGTCCCAGCTTCACGTCCAGCCGGCTGTTGATGATAAACTTACTGTCGCCGTGCACCAGATGGCGGTATTTAGCCGCGATGGCCACGCTGAAATTAACCCCTTTGTCGGTAAGATCGCGGCTGACAACCTGGCCAATCTGCATACCGTGCAGCATCAGGGGTTGACCTGCATCAATGCCGTAGCTTTCGGGGGCGGTCAGCTTCACCGCAATGGCGTCCGGCTGCTGGAGTAGCGCAGCGTTGCTTTGCAAAACGGTAAAGTGGTCCTGCGGCTCACCGTCGCCGGGGATCAGCTCCAGCGTGTTGCCGGTCAGCAGGCTGCTGAGGCTGCTGTCGGTCAGGCTGATTTTAGGGCTGCGCATTTCAATACGCGTACCCGTACGCATCAGTCCGGTAACGGATGGATCCAGCGTCAGTTCCCCGGTTACCTTGCCGCCCGGCTGCAAATTGAGTGCAGTCAGGGTGCCTACTTCCAACCCCTGATACATCAGCGGCGTACTGTTGGCGCGCAGATTTTTACCGTCAGGCAGATCGAGCGCAATCACCACCCCACGATGGCTGTGCGCCAGGTCGGGATAGAGATCGTAGTTATCATCCGTTTTTGCCTGGGGTGAGGCATCCGGCGAGTCAAAGGCGATGGCACCATTCACCAGCGCCGCCAGACTCTCCAGCTGCACTTTCGCCCCGCTTAACCCAACATCTGCCTTAAGCCCGGAGACATTCCAGAAGCGGCTGTCCTTTTTCACCAGATTAGTGAAGCGTCGCTCAATCAGCACATCGACAGTAACGCCCCGATTACCCGCATTAATGCTGTAGTCGTAAACGCGGCCAACGGGAATTTTACGGAAATAGACCAGCGAGCCGCTGTTCAGCGATCCCAGGTCGGCCGTATGCAGATGAATAAGCATTTCGCCGGTGTTAACGCGGTATTTAGGCTGCGTATCCAGCGCGACGAAATTCTCACGCGGTTTGCCCTTGCCCGGCATCATACCGATGTAGTTGCCGCCCACCAGCGCGTCCAGACCCGATACGCCTGCCAGTGACGCTTTGGGCGTCACCAGCCAGAACTGCGTCTCGTCGCGCAGCGCATCGCGCATATCGCTTTTGATACTGGCCTTGATTTTGATGGTGCGCAGATCGTCAGTCATGCTGATGCCCTGCACAAGCCCGACCTCTACGCCCTGATAGCGCACCGGCGTACGGCCCGGGACGATGCCGTCAGCCGTGGCAAAATCAATAGTGACCGTGGTGCCGCGCTCCTGGTAATTCGTCCAGACGAGCCAGCCCGCAATAAGCAGCGCAATAAAAGGCAGCAGCCAGAACGGTGAAATTCTGCGCCGTCTCTTTATGCGTGCGTCAGTCGGTGTAGTCGGCGTTTCCTGTTGCATGAGCATCCCAAAGTAAACGGCTATCCAGCCACTCAACGGCAAGGATAGTAAGTATGACCGATGAGCCAAAATAGAAGGCCGCCGGTCCCATAGTAAAAGCCAGAAGCTGATCGCGATTGACCAGAGACATGGTTAACGAGATGACAAACAGGTCCAGCATAGACCAGCGTCCAACCCAGGTAACCACGCGCAGGAGCCGGATACGGGTTTTAAGACCCTGTTCACAGTTAAAATGTATGCTGATCAACAACGTCAGCAGGACAATCACTTTAGTAAAGGGGACTAAAATACTGGCAATAAAAACCACTGCCGCGACGGGCACATTCCCCGATCCCAGCGAGAGTATCCCTGACAGTATGGTGTCCTCTTTACGGGCACCATTCAGATAGATAACAGAAATGGGCAGCAGGTTGGCCGGAATGAGCAGAACTATCGCCGCTATTAGCGCCGCCCAGGATTTTTGCAGGCTAAAGCGGCGACGGTGGCGCAGCGGAGTATGACAGCGGGGACAGCGTCCGCGTTCGTCAGGTAGCCCGGTATGGTGGCAGCTCAGGCACACCCTGAGCTTATCGGATGATACCTGCGGCTGCGGCTGTGGATAAAAACGGTGCCACAGCTGCTCAATGTTCATATGAATCAGGGTTACCAGGCTGAGCACCGCCAGCGAGATAAAGGCCACCAGTCCGGGGCCGGGTGTGATGCTGGCGTAGTCCTGCACTTTAATCGAGGCGACGGCGATACCCACCAGGTAGATATCCAGCATGACCCACTCTTTCAGCCGTTCGAGCATTAAGAGTACCGGGCGAAGATTCATCCCCAGCTTTTTGCCGAAATAGAGGTAAGCAATTGACGCCACCAGCGTCGCCGGCGCACCAATGGTGCAGAACGCCACCATAGAGGCGGTGATCACGTTGCCCTGCTGGGCCATCTGATAAATGCCCCCTATCAGGGTTGCACTGATATTGGTGCCGAGCAGGCGAATTGAAACCAGCGACTCACTAAAGGCGAACGGCATAAGCAGGAGCATGGTGACGGCCATGGCGGTCAGACGGGTCATTGACCAGTCGCGACCGTTCAGGATGCGCGCATTGCAGCGCGGGCAGTGCGCAGACTCGTTTGATTTCACATCCGGCAAGGAAAAAAGGGTATCGCATTGTGGACAACGCTGATAACGTGCCTGAGGCAGAGCATGACTAATGGTGAGTATTTTCATAATCCTGACTATGCTGATTGACCCGGCAGTGCGTATGCAGGGCAGGGTTAGGCCTGGTCGTACACCATGATGTCAGATAACACATCGGGTCATGCTTAAGGTCCAGACGGTACTAAGGGTATATTAACTTCCGGGATGATTCACCTTATCGATCTGAACATATCATGCTTATTTTTTCAGGTGCGGTCATCATCCACCGCGCGACAAGTTTCCTCAATGGTTAAAAAATGACAAAAAAAGAATTTTATTCGGACCTCAACCGCGATTTGCGCGCGCTTATCGCCGGTGAAACCAGCTTCCTGGCCGCAATGGGTAATTGTAGCGCGCTTTTATTCGAGCGTCTTGAAGGCGTCAACTGGGCAGGGTTTTATCTTCTGACCGAGCCAGACACGCTGGTATTGGGGCCGTTTCAGGGCAAAATTGCCTGCGTACGTATTCCTGTGGGTAAAGGGGTGTGCGGTACGGCGGTAGCCGAATGCACGATCCAGCGCGTTGCGGACGTTCACGCCTTCCCGGGCCATATAGCCTGTGATGCGACCAGCAATGCTGAAATCGTCCTGCCGCTGGTGGTGAATGGCCAGACAATCGGCGTTCTGGATATCGACAGCGTGGAATATAACCGCTTCGACAATGATGATGAAGTCGGACTGAAAACATTGACCGACGGGCTGTGTGAAGTGCTGGCCGGATCGGATGTGGAAAAATTTATTCACATCAAACGCAGCTAAAGCGCTGGATCACGTAGCATTTGCTGACGGTGTCATTATAATGACGCCTGTTCATGCCTGCGCTGATTGGCAAACCCGTTGTAATCAGGAAATTTCATGGAAAATCAACCTAAGTTGAATAGCAGTAAAGAAGTTATCGCCTTTCTGGCAGAGCGTTTTCCCGAATGCTTTAGCGCTGAAGGTGAAGCAAAACCCCTTAAGATCGGCATCTTTCAGGATTTAGTTGATCGTGTTCAGGGCGAAATGAACCTGAGTAAAACTCAGCTTCGTTCTGCTTTGCGTCTTTACACGTCAAGCTGGCGTTATTTGTACGGCATCAAGGCAGGCGCAACGCGCGTTGATCTTGACGGCAATGCGTGTGGCGTCCTTGAAGAGCAGCATGTTGAGCATGCCCGTAAGCAGCTCGAAGAGGCGAAAGCCCGCGTACAGGCCCAGCGCGAACAGCAGCAGGCAAAAAAACGCGAAGCGGGTGAAGAAGGTGCTCCACGCCGTCCCCGTAAGCCGGTGCGTAAACCTGGCGCTGAAGGTGAGCAGCCGCGTAAAGTCCGCAGCAAACCTGCCGCCGAGCGCGCACCTTCCGCAGAGCGTCAACCACCGCGCAGCAAACCCGTTACCGATACCACAGCACTGCAAGTCGGCCAGAACATCAAAGTCACCGCAGGCAAAAGTGCGATGGATGCCACCATTCTTGAAATTACCAAAGATGGCGTCCGTGTACAGTTAGCTTCCGGCATGGCAATGATAGTACGCGCAGAACACTTGCAGTTCTGATACGGAGGCCAATCAGGGCATGAACAACTTTTTTAAAACGACCGCACTTGCGGGACTGCTTCTGGCAGGGCAGGTTTTTGCCGCCGATACCATCGTGCGCGCAGACCAGATCCCTCAGCTTCATCAGGAGCCGCAGCATGCCACAGTGAGTGAGCGCGTAGCTTCTCGCTTTACGCGATCTCATTATCGCCAGTTTGATCTTAATAAAGATTTTTCGGTTAAGATTTTTGAACGCTATCTTAATCTGCTCGACTACAGCCATAACGTGCTGCTGACCTCTGATATCCAGCAGTATGACAGCAAGAAGAGCACCCTGGGTGACGAGCTAAAATCCGGTCAGCTGGACGTGTTTTACGATTTATACAATCTGGCGCAGAAGCGTCGTTTTGAGCGCTATCAATATGCGCTGTCGGTACTCAATAAGCCGATGAATTTTAATGGTCATGACACCGTTGATATCGACCGCAGCAAAGCGCCGTGGCCGAAAACGACGGATGAACTGAACCCGCTGTGGGATGCGAAAGTCAAATATGACGAGCTCAGCCTCAAGCTGGCCGGTAAAACGGATAAAGAGATCCGCGATGTCCTGACCAAACGCTACCAGTTTGCCATTCGTCGTCTGGCCCAGAGCAACAGCGAAGATGTGTTCCAGCTGGCAATGACCGCGTTTGCTCACGAGATCGACCCCCATACCAACTACCTTTCACCACGCAACACCGAGCAGTTCAATACCGAAATGAGCCTGTCGCTTGAAGGGATTGGTGCGGTGCTGCAAATGGATGACGATTACACCGTCATCAACTCTATGGTGGCAGGCGGACCGGCGGCGAAAAGTAAATCAATCACTGTCGGCGACAGAATTGTCGGCGTAGGCCAGCCGGGCAAGCCAATCGTGGATGTGATTGGCTGGCGACTTGATGACGTGGTTGCGCAGATCAAAGGCCCTAAAGGTAGCAAGGTGCGCCTTGAAGTGCTGCCGGCAGGTAAGGGCACCAAAACCCGCCTGGTTACGCTGACGCGTGAAAAGATCCGTCTTGAGGATCGCGCGGTGAAAATGACCGTGCATAACGTGGGCAAGCAGAAAGTCGGCGTACTGGATATTCCCGGCTTTTACGTTGGGTTGACCGACGATGTTAAGGTTCAGTTGCAGAAGCTGCAAAAGCAAAACGTTGACAGTATTGTCATCGATCTGCGCACCAACGGCGGCGGGGCACTGACCGAGGCGGTTTCGCTCTCTGGCCTGTTTATTCCAGGCGGTCCCGTAGTTCAGGTGCGTGACAACATCGGCAAGGTGCGTCAGGACAGCGACAACGACGGGATCGTTTATTATAAAGGTCCGCTGGTGGTACTGGTCGATCGCTTCAGCGCCTCAGCCTCGGAAATCTTTGCCGCTGCCATGCAGGATTATGGCCGGGCACTGATTGTGGGTGAGCCGACCTTCGGGAAAGGGACGGTGCAGCAGTATCGCTCGCTGAACCGCATTTACGATCAGATGCTGCGCCCTGAATGGCCTGCACTGGGCTCCGTCCAGTACACCATTCAGAAGTTCTACCGCATCAACGGCGGCAGTACGCAGCGTAAAGGCGTAACGCCGGATCTAATGATGCCTACCGGGGTGGAAGCGATTGAAACCGGTGAGAAGTTTGAGGATAACGCGCTGCCATGGGATAGCGTGACGGCCGCGAACTATACCAAAACCGGCGACGTTAAAGCGCTGGTACCGCAGCTGCTGAAGGATCATCAGGAACGTATCGCGAAGGATCAGGAGTTCCAGTACATCCTCAAGGATATCGCACGCTTCAACGCGATGAAGGAGAAGCGCAACATTATCTCTCTCAATCTGGCCGAGCGCGAGAAAGAGAATCATGAAGATGATGCACTGCGTCTGGAGCGCATCAACGCGCGTCTGAAGCAGGAGGGTAAGAAGCCGCTGGCTAAGCTCGACGATCTGCCGAAGGACTATAAGGAACCCGATCCTTATCTGGATGAGACGGTGAATATTGCGAATGACATGGCGCAGCTTGAGAAAGCTCAACCGTCAGATTCCTCAGCAAAATAACGTCCCAGGGCACAGCACAGTCTGTGCCCTTGTTTTTACTGCCAGCCCCCTCCAGCGTATTCCAACCCTCCTCAGTACCACCAAAGTGCGTCTCTTACCGATCGGCTATCGGGTTTATTCACAGTGTAAAGTTATGTTTTTTTAGGTACTTAACGATTAAGAGCGCTTGAAATGTTTTCCGGAACCCATACGATAGCTATCCGCGTTGTGCGAATCCGTTAACTGAGGAAGATGAAATTATATGATGCGTATTGCGCTTTTCCTGCTGACCAACCTGGGTGTAATGTTGGTTTTCGGGCTGATACTCAGCCTGACGGGGATCCAGTCGAGCAGTGTTTATGGCCTGATGATTATGGCGGGTCTGTTTGGCTTCGGCGGTGCGTTCGTTTCACTGCTGATGTCTAAATGGATGGCCCTGAAATCCGTTGGTGGCGAAGTGATTGAGCAGCCGCGTAATGAAACTGAGCGCTGGCTGATGCAGACCATATCGCAACAGGCTCAGCGTGCGGGCATCGCCATGCCGCAGGTGGCCATTTATCACGCACCGGATATTAACGCGTTCGCCACCGGCGCGCGTCGTGACGCGTCACTGGTCGCGGTATCCACCGGGCTGCTCCAGAATATGAGCCGGGATGAAGCTGAAGCGGTGCTGGCACATGAAATCAGCCATATTGCTAACGGTGACATGGTCACCATGACGCTTATCCAGGGTATCGTGAACACCTTTGTTATCTTTATTTCACGCATACTGGCCCAGCTGGCCGCAGGTTTCCTCTCCGGCGATCGGGATGAAGGGGAGAGCAATAACGGCAACCCGATGGTCTACTTCGTCGTTTCGATGGTGCTGGAACTGGTCTTTGGTATTGCTGCCAGTATTATTACCATGTGGTTTTCGCGTCACCGCGAATTTCACGCCGACGCCGGATCGGCTAAGCTGGTGGGGCGTGAGAAGATGATTGCCGCGCTACAGCGTCTGAAGACCAGCTATGAGCCGCAGGAGGCCAGCACCATGCAGGCGTTCTGCATCAACGGTAAGTCGAAATCGCTCAGCGAGCTGTTTATGTCCCACCCACCGCTGGATAAGCGCATCGAGGCGCTGCGCAGCGGGCAATATCTGAAATAGCGGTCGCTTTGCGTCAAAACCGGGCCTGTGCCTGATGCTGAGCACCTTTGAGTGACAGACATCAGCGCAGGCCCGTTTTTTTATGCCGCAGAAGGTATCAGGCGCCGGGGTCGGGCTGGCGGATGCGCATCGCGCTAACCACCGCCGCCGCGACGGCGAAACTGCCTGCCAGCACCAGCGAAGCGTGCGTGCCGCGATCGCCAAACAGATTGAACATCAGCGCCACCAGCGCCGCACCGCTGGTCTGGCCCAGCAGACGCGCGGTTCCCAGCATACCGCTGGCCCCGCCGCTTCGCTGACGCGGAGCCGACGAGATGATTGTATGGTTATTTGGCGACTGAAACAGCCCGAAACCCGCGCCGCACAGCGCCATGCGCCAGATAATATCCATATCACCCGGTGAGGCGGGCAGCAGCGCCAGCGCAAACAGGCCGGAGGCAAACAGGGCAAGCCCAATAGCGCCCAGCAGACCGGCGTGGTAGCGCTCAATCAGTCTGCCCGCGATGGGTGCCACGATCATTGTTGCCAGCGGCCACGGCGTCAGCAGCAGGCCGGTGGCGACCTCACCCCGCATCAGTACCGATTGCAGAAAGAACGGCAGTGAAACCATGGCCAGCATCTGGGCACAGAAAGAGCAGACCGATGTCCCAATGGAGAGGGAAAAAATCGGTATACGGAAGAGATCAACCGGCAGCAGTGGGAAGGGTAAACGCAGCTGGCGACGGATAAAGAAAAAGCCGATAACCACCAGCGCAGCCACTTCAGCCAGAATCAGCCGGGTGTTCTGCCCCTGCGCAAAGCCGCTGAGGGCTGAGATTAACAGGCCGAAGGTCAGCGCATTCATCATCGCACTGATAACGTCAAAGCGCTGCCCCTGGGCTTTCTGCGCATTATCCGGCAAAAAACGTAGAGCCAGGCCCAGCGCCGCGATTCCTATTGGTACATTAATCAGAAACAGCCATTTCCATGAGGCGACCGAAAGCACAGCCGCCGCGACGGTTGGACCGGCGGCGGTGGACACGGCGACGATAAGCGAATTGATGCCCATCCCGCGCCCGAGAAACCGCTGCGGATAGATAATCCTGATCAGCGCCGTATTCACGCTCATCAGCGCCGCGCCGCCGAAGCCCTGTAGCACGCGCGCCAGGGTAAGCATGCCCAGCGTACTGGAGAAGGCGCAAAACAGCGATGTACAGGTGAAAATGACCAGTCCTGCCTGATAAATGCGCCGGTAGCCGATAATATCGCCGAGGAAGGAGAGGGAGAGTAGCGAGACTATTATCGCCATCTGATAGGCGTTAACAATCCAGATAGATTCAGCCGGACTGGCCAGCAAATCGCGGGCGATGGTCGGCAGGGCGACGTTGGCGATAGCCCCGTCCATCACCGCAACGGTAAGGCCGAGCGCAATGGCCAGGATAGCGCCATAGCGCTGGGGAACGGGCAGTCCGTCCATTGGGGAAGTTTTCGGCATCGACCTTACTGTGCAGGAGGGGTGAATATCACCATGCTAATGATTTTTTGGCGATCTATCCATCTTAACCGCGCGGATCTGCATGGCGCAGACCCGCTTTGTATCAGTTATCGACTACTTCGGCGCTTTTTTTCAGCAACGGACAGTCGGTTACGCCCACAATACCGCTATCGGTGTGGAGGTACTGAGCCGTTATCATCCCCCTTGCGGTGAGGTACTGACACTGAAGGCCCATGCCCGCAACATTTTTCGTGCTGCCAGCCAGTACGCCATAGCCGGTCACCAGCAGGGCCAGCCAAATGATGATTAACAGCGCAACGAGTCGAACTAAAAATCTCATGTTTTCTCCTTAAGATTGTTATAACAGCAATCCTGACGTTACCGCCTCGCTGCTGGCACTCATCATAGCAGCATACTGCGGCGCGGCCCGCATTTCGTAATGAAGCATACACAAAGGGTCGCCACACGCCTTCGCGAAGGTTCTTAAATAACTGTGATGACGCTATCATTTCCAGGCGGAGCGGGTAGAATTCGGCTAAGTCTGCATTGGCAGATAATGTATTACATTAGCTTTCAGAGGCCTTTATGAATGAATTAGCAAATGGCGCGGCAGGGCTCGCTTCCACAGGCTTTATGCTCGCGCTGGTTATCCTCGGGCTGATAGTCTGGTTTTTTGTCAATCGGGCCAGCGTGAAGGCCAGTCAGCATATCCGCCTGCTTGAGTCGCTGCTGGAGGAGCAAAAACGGCAAACCCTGCTGCTTCGCCGCCTGAATGACGCATTGGCCGGTAATGAGAAGGGCGATCCCGCCTCCGACAGCCAGAACAAAGAATTTATTCGCCTCATTCCTGAACGTTAATTATTCCAAAGGAAACGCATGGCCTGGAAAAATCCCTGGTACGATCCTGCCAAGGCGCATCATACGCCTGAAGGCTTTCGCAATCCCGAACCTGACCTGCGCCAGAATGGCGATCTCAGGCGCTGGCGAAAAGAGCGCAAAGCCGCCGGACTACCCTTTCCGCCCGCGCAGGGTTACGACGGATTTATTGGGCAGTGGTGGCGCCGGGCGGAGCTGGGTGGCAGTGAAGATGCCGTCTGGTGGCTGGGCCATGCCTGTCTGCTGCTGCGGCTGGAGGGGAAATACATCCTCATAGATCCCGTTCTCTCGCCGCGCGCGTCGCCCCTCAGCTTTTATGGGCCGAAGCGAAAGACCCCGGCCGCGTTGAGCATCGAGGACTTACCCGCGCTGGACTGTGTGCTGATCTCTCACAGCCACTATGATCATCTTGACCGCAAGACCATCAGACAGATCCTGCGGCGTTTCCCTGACGCAGAGTTTGTTGTTCCGCTTGGGCTCGAACCCTGGTTCCGCAAGCGCGGGGCGGTGAAGGTAACCCAGCTTGACTGGTGGGAAAGCACCGAGACCATGGGTATCACGGTGCATGCGGTTCCTGCACGCCACTGGAGCATGCGCACGCCCTTTGACCGGAATCGTGCGCTCTGGTGCGGCTGGACCGTTAAATCATCGGCAGTGAATTTTTGGTTTACCGGCGACAGCGGGTACAGCGATAACCTGCTGGAGATTAATCGTCGGCTGGGACCTTTTAATCTGGCGGCGCTGCCGGTGGGCGCCTATGCACCAACGTGGTTCATGCGCGGGCAGCATATGGATCCCGAACAGGCAGTTTCACTGCATGCTGCGCTGGGACAGCCGCTAAGCATTCCTATTCACTGGGGCGTATTTGAACTGGCAGATGAATCGCTGGACGAGCCGCCAGCCGTGCTGGCAGCGGCTATGCAGGCTGCTGGCCTGGATGCTGCGCGCTTTCAGGCGTGGAAAATAGGCGGAAAATGCTCGCTGAATAATATCAGCCAGGAAAATTCCTAAAACGCCGTGTGGCCGAACAGGCAGGGAAAGCCTGATATTCCAAATAAAACAAAATCACTGATGGTACGACCATTATTAATTGTTGTCTCTCACTGCCTGCTAATGGGGCAGTGAGAAATATAGTCTCCTGATTTTGGTGCAATTTAAATTGCTTCTTTTAAATCTGACTTTTTTTTGTACCAGACGGACAGCAGGGTAATCACTTACTCACCCAGGTTTAAATGAATTTTTTTGAGTAAGCTTTGCCATAAAAGTGCAATATCAATGATTAGTATTCACTTAATGTTTTAACAGGTAATAGACTTAAGCACGACGGCAGGATAAGCTTGGTTTCAGGATACGGAAATCAGTAACAGGCTGTCTGTACAAGTGTTAATCCCTCGTCCGGCGTAAAACCTGTCTGACATAGCGTGCGCACTTCGCAGAAATGTGCACTCGCTCCTTGTTCTGTTTCAATCCTGAGCGATATCTCATATACCGTTTAAAAATGACTTGCCATTAATAAACGAATATGTGATAACGCTTTTAGTTAAAACGAGGTACAGTTCTGTTTATGTATGGCATCTTCAGTAAAGAAGTTTCGAGTAAAGACGTTGAATACCGCTTCCTTGCCGAGCCTTAATCCGTGCCTCATGCAGTAATGTCTCTGGTTTTTCTGTACGTTAAGCCCTCGGGCGAATAAACACTCTAAGGAATTTGCAAAATGGCAAAGATTAAAGGTCAGGTTAAGTGGTTCAACGAGTCTAAAGGTTTTGGTTTCATCACCCCTGCAGACGGCAGCAAAGATGTGTTCGTTCACTTCTCTGCAATCCAGGGCAATGGCTTCAAAACTCTGGCTGAAGGCCAGAACGTTGAGTTCGAAATTCAGGACGGCCAGAAAGGCCCTGCTGCTGTGAACGTCACCGCTATCTAATTTCGATCTTAGCCTCTGACTCGCCGTGCGCGGTGAGTCTTTCAGGCCAAAATCTTAATGCTAAAGCCCTGCCAGCACCGGCAGGGCTTTTTCATGCATGCCAATAAATTCTGCCCTCGCTTCCCGTTTCCGGTAAACTGCCGCCGTCAATACTATCCGGAGAGTCGTTATGTCCTACCAATGCCCACTTTGCCACCAGCTTCTGCTGCCTGATGCGTCTGGCTGGCGCTGCGAGAACAGGCACCAGTTTGATCGGGCAAAAGAGGGCTACGTTAACCTGCTGCCCGTGCAGCATAAGCGCTCGAAGCAGCCCGGTGACAGCGCAGAGATGATGCAGGCAAGACGCGAATTCCTTGATGCCGGACATTATCACCCGCTCCAGCACAAGGTCTGTGACATGATTGCGCGTGTTCTGCCTGGAGGGCCGGTCAGGGTTCTGGATATCGGCTGCGGAGAGGGGTATTACACCCACGCCGTGGCGCTTCGTATGGCGGCCCAGGGCGAGGCGGACATACACGGCCTTGATGTTTCCCGGGTGGCGGTAAGGATCGGCGCTAAGCGCTACCGTGACGTCTCATTCTGCGTGGCATCAAGCCATCGTCTGCCCTTTGCCGAAGCCACCTTTGATGCCGTATTACGCATCTATGCGCCCTGTAAAGCCCAGGAGCTGGCCCGGGTGGTGAAAGAGCAGGGATACGTGTTGACGGTCACGCCCGGTCCGCGTCACTTAATTCAGTTTAAGGCGCTGATCTACCAGGATGTGCGGCTGCATGACGACACCCCGGAGCAGATGGAAGGGTTCGAACTGGTGGAACAACACTCTCTTAACTACCCGATGCGGCTTAACAGCGAAGAGTCCGCCGCCCTGCTGCAAATGACGCCGCTTGCATGGCGCGCGCGTCCGGAAGTGTGGGGCGTACTGGCTACCACGCCTGAGTTTGAGTGTGAAACCGACTTTACGCTGCGCCTGTGGCAGCGCAATAGCCACTCTGCCGTAGTCTGACGGATAGCGGCGTCTTTCAGGTATCTGCCAGGTGCTGCCGGACCATAAAATGGTAAATGCTTTCCAGGTCGTCGAGCTTACTGACGTGGACGTGGAGTGGGCGCTGCTCAAGCTGGATAACCAACACCCCGTCCTCAGAAAGATTCATGCTCTGAATGCGCTGATATGCAATAAATACCGGGCCGTAGAAAAAACCTTCTGCCTTAAACAGCAGTTTAGGCTGGCGCAGCCAGAACAGATAGACAGAAAAAAAGGCCAGCACCATCAGTAAGGTGGTGGTGACCTGCGTCCCCTGGCTGGTGATATTCCTGTAGATGAGGATGGCAATCAGCCCGGTAAAAATAGCGCTGTCCAGTCCATTGCGACGCTTGAGGGGAACCCTCAGCCGGGTGTCACCCCGTCTTCGAGCCGTAATCAGCTCATCATAAATCGCATACATCATAAACAGTGCGATAAAAAGCACGATGAAATAATCAGTCAGTGACATCTTTTAATATCCCCACAAAAGGCCGACCGGAATGATAAACCCGGGTTCCGGCCGACCTTTTAAGTTCGCCGGGTTACCCCGGCGACGCGTTACACGCCAAGCAGGCCAATCCAGTAGCCAAAAATACCAATGACAAAGAAGCCCATGATAATCCACAGCGCATTGACTTTACGACGGAGCAGCCACATACAGCCGAAGGTCAGCAGCAGCGGTATCATGCCTGGCATAAGCTGATCCAGGATCGACTGGACGGTGGTTACCGTGGTTTTTCCGGTATGGTCGGTAATACGGGATACCACCAGCGGCACATCCACGTGCGTCCACTTATTGACCAGCGCCCCCATCACAAAGAGGCCAAGAATCGACGCCCCCTCGGTCAGCTTTTGCAGGAAGCCGCCGCCCATATCCCCTACGATATCGACGCCCTTACGGTAACCATAGGCTACGCCGTAGTAGCGCACCAGCAGACGGACAAGGTTAAACAGGACAAAGAACAGAACTGGCCCCAGCAGGCTGCCGGTCATGGCGATGCCCGCACCCAGTGCAGCAAAAACCGGGCGAACGGTGCCCCAGAATATCGGGTCGCCCACGCCAGCCAGCGGACCCATCAGGCCGACTTTGATGCCGTTAATGGCCGCATCGTCGATTGCTGCGCCGTTCGCACGCTGCTCCTCCATGGCCATGGTGACGCCGAGTACCGGTGCCGCGACATAAGGGTGGGTATTAAAAAACTCCAGATGGCGTTTAATGGCCTGCTTGCGGGCGTCATTATTTTCAGGATAGAGCCGACGGATAACCGGCACCATAGAGAAGCAGAAGCCCAGGGCCTGCATGCGTTCGAAGTTCCATGACCCCTGAAACAGGTTTGACCGCAGGAACACGCCACGCACGTCACCCGGCGTCAGTTTCTTTTGCACAGTCGTTGCTGTGGTTGTAGAAGTGGTATCAACCATTTTGCTCACCTTTTCCCTAATCTAATTCGTTATCGAGGTCATTAGCGGCTGGCCCTGAAGCCTGCGCACCTGCCACGCGATTATATTTTGGCGCCAGCTGGATATAGAGCACCGCCATCACCACGCCGATGACGCCCAGGGCAACCAGGTTGAAACTGGTAAAGGCCGCCGTGACGAAACCCAGATAAAAGAAAGGCATCAGATATCCGGCGCGCATCATGTTGATGACCATGGCGTAACCGACAACGACAATCATGCCGCCCGCGATGTTAAGACCGTTAGTCACCACCTCAGGGATGGAATCCAGCAGCCCCTGGACAACGTTGGTTCCTACGGAGACGGCAACGATGGCTGCCGGGATCGCGATACGCATTGCCTGCAAGATCAGTGCGGAAACATGGAGCCACGAAATTGCGGTCAGGTTGCCCTTTTCTGCGGCCTTATCGGCTGCATGCTGGAAGGCGACGGTAATGGTTCGAACAATGATGGTCAGCACCTGACCGGCGGCCGCCAGCGGAATAGCCAGAGCGATACCGGCCCCAACGCTTTGCCCACCGGCGATAACCAGGATAGTTGAAATGATGGAGGCGAGGGCGGCATCAGGTGCCACGGCGGCACCAATGTTCATCCAGCCAAGGGCGATCATTTCCAGCGTACCACCGATAATGATGCCGGTTTTAACATCACCGAGGACAAAACCAATCAGGGTACAGGCCACCAGCGGCCGGTGGAACTGGAATTCATCAAGAATTGATCCCATGCCTGCAATACAGGCAACGATAAATATTAGTACAATTTGAAGAGTGGTAATCTCCATTGCACTTCTCCTCTAAAAGTCATGAACTGAGTTAAGCCTGTGCGTTCAGGCAATAATGCGAACTTTTGCTATTTATTCATTTTGGTGATCAGGTCCATCATTTTTAACCGCTGGTCGGAGGAGACCTTACGCACCTCCAGTTCGATACCGCGCTCGTTAAGCTTTTTGAATGCCGCAATATCTTTGTCATCAACGGACACGGCGTTATTAACCTGAATTTTTCCCTGACGAAATGCCATGCCGCCAATGTTCACGCTGGTTATTTTCACCCCTTCCTGAACCAAACGTTCGACGTCGGTAGGATTGGTAAACAGCAGCATGACGCGGTCCCGGGCATATTTTGGGTTATTCCATACCCGTATCATTTTCGCGACGTCGACGACGTGCGCCGTTACACCCGGCGGGGCCACCTGGGTAAGCAGCGTTTTACGCACGGTGTCGGCGGCGACTTCATCGCTGACGACGATAATACGGTTCACATTGGTTTCTTTCGTCCAGCGAGTGGCAACCTGACCATGGATTAACCGGTCATCAATACGCGCCAGCCCGATTTTCATATGATCCTCAGGTCCCAGAGGTTTCTGGGGGGCTGCAGGGGCGTTGACCGCTGCGGGGGCAGGTGCAGGGGCAGGTTCAGGCGCTTTGGCTTTAAGTGCCTTAACCCCTTCACGCCCCGTTTCCACGGCAACGGCCACCAGCTCAGCAAAGCTGGGGTCGTCATCGCGCGCCATCAGCGTTTCCACCAGCATGGGAATATTGACCCCGGCGATGACCTCATAATTTTCTTTATCAACCACAATACGACTGGCGGCATTAAAGGGACTGCCTCCCCAGGTGTCAACCAGAAACAGGACACCCTGGTGGGTATCTAAATTGGTCAGCCGCGCCTGATATTTCTCGATCAGAGTTTCTGCATTTTCACCCGGGACAAAATCTATCCACGCGATATTTTGCTGTTCTCCGAGAAGCATTTCGGCCGTTTTAATGAGCTGCTCAGCAGCCCAACCGTGCGTGCCGATCACAATAGCAATGGTCACTTGCTACCTCCGTTTACTCTATCCAGCGGCCCACAAACACTTCTGAGCCGCGCGTGTAGTCATCAAAGGTTCTTAGCCTTTATGATGCTGTGTATAAAACATGACGTGACAGGGGACGAATAATTATTTCATCAAACTGTGTAAACGTTTCCCCTTAAGACGCGATTTATTTTAATGTGCGAAAAAATAAATTATGTGACCGTGCTCAGCTATTTAGACCCTTGTTTCACTCATTAGGGTCTGTTGTAAGAATGATTAGCATTTAAGCCAGCTTAGAGTGTAAGTGTAAGAAAATATTTTTGACGTAATGGTCACGGCTGTTTACAGTAGGGATCCTTTTTTAACACAGGAGTAACGGGCCTCAGCCCACCCTATGGACTGTCATCGACGTCGCTTCACTCAGCCCCTGGTACCTTCGACCAGTTTTATCTTCGTCACCTCTTCAGACGACCCGCTTCAACCCCTTTGCGATTATTCAGCCCGCGCGAGTTTCTCGTCGCCCGCTGCGTTTTCACCTTCACGTATCTGGAGTCTGTAATGGAATTTATTTTAGACCCCTCAATCTGGGCCGGTCTGCTGACGCTTATCGTTCTTGAAATCGTGCTGGGGATTGATAACCTGGTTTTTATTGCCATTCTTGCCGATAAGCTTCCACCAAAGCAGCGCGATAAAGCCAGACTCATTGGCCTTTCTCTGGCGCTGGTGATGCGTCTGGGGCTGCTGTCTTTGATCTCCTGGATGGTGACGCTCACGCGACCGCTGTTCAGCGTGGGCGAATTCAGCTTTTCCGGCCGCGATCTGATCCTGCTGGTGGGGGGGCTGTTTCTGCTGTTCAAAGCCACCATGGAGCTGCATGAACGGCTGGAAAACCGCGATCATAACGGCGAGGGCAACAAGGGCTATGCCAGCTTCTGGGCGGTCGTTATTCAGATTGTGGTGCTGGATGCGGTATTTTCACTCGATGCCGTGATTACCGCCGTGGGCATGGTGAACAACCTGGCGATAATGATGACTGCCGTGGTCATTGCGATGGGCATTATGCTGCTGGCCTCGAAGCCGCTGACCCGATTCGTCAATGCGCATCCGACCGTTGTCGTACTCTGTCTGAGCTTCCTGCTGATGATTGGCCTGAGTCTGGTTGCCGAAGGTTTTGGCTTCCATATTCCTAAAGGATACCTGTACGCCGCCATCGGCTTCTCAATCCTGATTGAGCTGTTTAATCAGATTGCACGGGTGAACTTTATGCGCCATCAGGCCAGAAGGCCGATGCGCGAGCGAACCGCCGAAGCGATTGTCCGTCTGATGGGGGGGCGCCGTGGCCCGGCGACCGGCAGCAGTGAACAGAGTGAGATGAATGACAGGCCGCGCGAAACCTTCAAGGATGAGGAACGCTATATGATCAATGGCGTGCTGACGCTGGCCTCGCGCTCGGTGCGCAGTATTATGACGCCGCGCGGTGACATCTCCTGGGTCAATGCAGAGCGTCCGGCTGATGAGGTTCGCCTCCAGCTGCTGGATACGCCTCACAGCCTGTTCCCGGTGTGTCGTGGCGAGCTGGATGAAGTTATCGGGGTGGTGCGGGCGAAAGAGCTGCTGGTTGCGCTGGACCACGGCATCGATGTGGCAACCTTTGCCTCTGCCACTCCGCCGATAATTGTACCCGATACGCTGGAACCGCTTAACCTGCTTGGCGTGCTGCGTCGTGCCAAAGGAAGCTTTGTGGTGGTCACCAATGAGTTTGGCGTAGTGCAGGGGCTGATTACCCCGCTGGACGTGCTGGAAGCGATTGCCGGTGAGTTCCCGGATGAAGATGAAACCCCGGATATCATCGCCGACGGCGAAGGATGGCGGGTTAAGGGCGGCACCGACCTGCACTCGCTACAGCAGTTGCTGGACACGCAGGTGCTGGTCACGGCGGACAGGGATCATGCTTCGCTGGCCGGGCTGCTGATTGCCCAGAAGGGGCAGCTGCCCCAGATGGGTGAGATCATTGAGCTGCCGCCGCTAACGTTCCAGATCCTCGAAGCGACCGAATACCGTATTGACCTGGTTCGCGTCACGCGCCAGCGCCAGGATAATGAGGAAGAAGAAGGTTAATTTCAGCGCCGAAAAGCCTTGACCGCAACTGGCGGCGGACAGCGAAAAGTCTGCCGCCATGCGTGAGTGTTGAGCTGAGGGCGATTGTCTCTCACTCGTGGGCAAGCGCGTGTCTCTTAGCGGCCAGCGCATCACGTCGTCAGCTGCCGCAGCAGGCGTCTCAGGCAAACAGCAGGGTTTTATGGTTACTCAGCCAGTCTGGGAAATCCCCCAGCGGCATGGGCCGCGCATAGAAATAACCCTGTAATACATCGACGCCTTTATCCCGCAGGTAGGTAGCCTGCTCTTCCGTTTCCACACCTTCCGCCACCAGGCTGATATTCAGACGCTGGGCCAGTGAAATCACCATATCCGTTACCGTGGCGTTAATCGCATCCGTCCCGATGGCCGCCGTAAAGACCTTATCAATTTTCAGCACGTCCGGGCTGAGCGTTTTCAGGTACGAGAGGGAACTGTGGCCCGTACCGAAATCATCTATGGCCAGCTTCACCCCTAACGTGTGCAGATAGGCCACCACGCGCTGATCGACCTCCGGCAGCGAGTCGCGTTCGGTAAGCTCGACAATCAGCTGCGGAACCGGATTTGCCGGCCACCACAGGCGCTGGAGATCGTCGATAATCTGGTGCTGATGAAAATGGCTGGCCGCGACGTTAATTGCAATATGAAACGTTGGGCAGGTGGGCAGCAGAGGCAGATGGCGCACGACTTCACTTAAAACAAAACGCGTGAGTGGCGCAATCAGATCCTGGCGCTCGGCCAGGGGAATAAAGACATCCGGCGGTATCCAGCCCTGTCGGGGGGTATGCCAGCGCAGCAGCAGTTCAATACCGTCGCAGTCGCCGCTGCGTGAATTAATCAGCGGCTGGCAGTAGACCATAAATTCGCGGGCATTAATGCCATAGCTGATTTGCCAGGAGAGACTCATGCGATTGGCGGTTGCCAGCCAGACGATATAGCCCATCAGCAGGCTTAGCAATAGCGCTAACGGCAGCTGCGAGGGCATGGTCATCAGCGCCAGCCGGGTCGGGGCCGGACCAAACAGCGTGATAGAGAAAGGATAACGCAGTGAAGCCTCCTGCCAGGTGACTTCATCTTCTGAGGGCAGAGCCTTTTCTACCATCGGATTACCGTATTCCAGGCTTTTATCACCCACGTTGAAAATGGCGCGCTCAACCCATGGCAGGGTCGGTTCCAGCAGATAGTTACTCATCATTTCGATATTAATGACCTGCAAAATACCGGAGTGATTATCGGTATCCTGCGGCGTCCAGAACAGCAGAACAGGCGAGCCCTTAAGGAGCTGCTGGTCCGAACTGAGCATCATGCGCTGGTTATTCACTGCCAGTTCAGGGTAGATGTTACTGAAACTGAGATCACCGGCACCGGACAGGCTGGAACAGTACAGGGTGTCGTTATTTACCAGAATAATGGTTCGCACGGTCTGCAGTGACGCCAGCTTTTCAATCAGCGGAAAACGCACCTGCTCGCAGGAGAGCCCTACCAGCCCCAGCGTATTATTGGCCGCAACGTCAAGGGGGGAAAACAAACGGTCGAAGCGCTGAATAGCGTTATTGGCGAAAATATGGGACTGCTGTTCAATGCGATTTTTCTCTTCCATAAAGCGGAAGGCTAACGTAAGGATGAGCACTAACGCGGCAACAATAATGGCGATAAATAATCGCTTGCGCCGAAACTGTCCGAATACTTCCTGGGACATTTGCATCAGTAACCACCCTAAATCAAGACGCCTATACAGAGACTGAGCACCTGTTATCGGCCTGCCAGTCATTAAGTTTAGCCACGCAGAAGAGAAAAGCATGATTAACTAAAACAGTGGGTTATCTGGCTCTGCCGCGACGTAATTCTCGTTCAGGATGAGGGCAGACCCGTGCTGTGTTACCTAAACAGGTATCTGCACTGGCCCACCTTAAGCGAGGGGGTGAGGAAAGACAATAGTCACCCGCAGGGCTAGTCGCACTGGACCTTGATGGCCAGGCCACCACGTGAGGTTTCCCGGTACTTGGCGTTCATGTCTTTTCCGGTTTCGTACATGGTTTCAATGACCTTATCGAGCGAAACCCGGGCTGCGCTGGTGCGCCGCATCGCCATTCGGGCAGCATTGATGGCCTTAACCGAGGCGATAGCATTGCGCTCAATGCAGGGCACCTGTACCTGACCGGCGACCGGGTCGCAGGTGAGCCCCAGATTGTGTTCCATGCCGATCTCCGCCGCTACGCATACCTGCTCCGGGCTGGCACCCAGCAGCTCGGCCAGCCCGGCCGCCGCCATGGAGCAGGCAACCCCGACCTCGCCCTGACACCCCACCTCAGCGCCGGAAATTGAGGCATTCATTTTATAGAGAATGCCCACCGCACCGGAGGCCAGAAAATAGCGGATAAAAATGTCCGGGCTGACCGACTCGATAAAGTGGTCGTAATAGGCCAGCACGGCGGGAACGATGCCGCAGGCGCCGTTGGTGGGGGCGGTGACCACTCGGCCACCGGCTGCGTTCTCTTCATTTACCGCCAGGGCAAACATATTGACCCAGTCGATGACGTTCATCGGATCGCTGGAGAGCTTATCAGAGGAAACCAGCAGGCGGCGAAGCGCGGAGGCGCGACGGGGAACGCGCAGTGGGCCGGGCAGTACGCCCTCGGTATTCAACCCGCGATCGATACAGTCGCGCATACTCTGCCAGATATCAGAGAAATACTTCTCAATCTCCTGCTTATGATGCAGCGCCAGCTCATTTTTCATGATCATCCCGGAGAGCGACAGGCCCGTCTGATGACAGTGGGCCAGCATCTCCGTTGCCGAGTTGAACGGATAGGGGACCTCGACCTCTTCCAGCGTGGTCTGGCCGAAATGCTCTTCATCGACAATAAATCCGCCGCCGACGGAATAATAGGTCTTGCTGTAAATCACCGTCTCGCCCGCGAAGGCGTGAATGCGCATGCCATTCTCATGCAGAGAGAGGGTGTCGCTGCGGAAAACCATCCCTCCCTCGCGCGGGAAATCCACCTCATGCGCGCCGTTAGCCAGCAGCAGGCGCTGCCGCTGTTCGACATCGCGAATAAAGCCGGGAATGGCATCAATATCTACGCTATCCGGAGCGGCACCCGCCAGACCCATTACGATGGCAATATCGGTATGATGGCCTTTGCCGGTCAGGGAGAGCGAGCCGTAAACGTCAACGGCAATACGGGTCACGTCATTCAGCCTGCCGCTGCTCACCAGATCGTCGACAAACTGTTTCCCGGCTTTCATTGGACCGACGGTGTGCGAACTGGAAGGGCCAATGCCGATTTTAAACATATCGAAAACGCTAATCACAAAAACTCCTTGAGGGCCGCAGGCCGTCGGAACGGAATGCTGATGAGGCTGACTACTGCTGTCTGGCGCTGCAATATAAATGATTCAGGGCATTTGTGAAGTGATTTGACCGGAAGAAACGGTAAAAAGTTGGTTTAAAATAGGGACGGATGTGCTCCAGGCAGGTTTTCTGTCGGTAAAGCCGAGTGTGGTCGCTCTGCCGATACCTGCAGGCTGAGCTGACGTAAAATCCCTGCGGTCATCCCCCAAATAAAATACTCCTCAAACCAGGAGAGCCATACGCGGTGCTGCACGCCCCGACGATGGATATCCAGCGGCGTATAGCGCCCTAAACGCAGGGCCTCCTGTAGCGGCATTTCAAATACCGATTCAACCTCATCCTCATTTGGACACCACTTTAGCGTATCGGGCAGGATCCCCACCACCGGTGTGACCTGAAAGCCCGTACTGCTGGTCACGGCGGGGAGAACGCCCACTACCCGCACGGCAGCGGGGGGGATCGCCACTTCTTCGTATGCTTCACGCAGCGCGGTAAAAATAAGGGAGCTATCCTCCTCATCCACCATGCCGCCGGGAAAGGCTACCTGACCCGCATGTTTACGCAATGTCGCGGCCCGCCGCGTCAGGAGTAATGAGGGGTGGGGATGCGCAATAATCGGCACCAGCACCGCCGCCCGGCGCAGCGGCAGCGGCCCCGCATCAGGCTGTGGGGGTTGCAGCACAAAGCGGCTGATAAACTGCTCAAGCGTCAGTGGACCGTCAGACATTGGCGGTGTCCAGGCATGGCAGGATCCGGCTGACCTTATCAAAGGTTTCCTGATACTCCGCCTGCTCTTCGCTGTCGGCGACGATACCGCCACCGGCGGTACAGTGAATCTGCCCCTGCTCAGCAGTCAGCGTGCGGATGGTTATGCTGGTATCCATCCTCCCGCAGAAGCTGATATAGCCAATAGTGCCGCACCAGGCATTGCGACGGTGCGGCTCCAGCTCATCAATAATCTCCATCGCACGGACTTTTGGCGCGCCGGTGATGGAGCCGCCGGGAAAGCAGGCCCGCAGCAGGTCGCAGGGCGTCAGCGGCGTCTTCAGCTCCGCGGTAACCGTACTGACCAGGTGGTGCACCGCCGGGAATGGCTCAACCACAAACAGCTCGGGAACGCGTACGCTACCCGGAACGGCTACGCGCCCAATGTCGTTACGCAGCAAATCGACAATCATCAGGTTTTCCGCCCGGTCTTTTGTCGATGCCGCCAGCTTTTCTGCCTGCAGGCGATCGGCGACGGGATCGCTCAGGCGAGGAAGCGTGCCTTTAATAGGACGGGTTTCGATCTCACGGCCGACGATTTTAAGAAAGCGTTCAGGAGAGAGGCTGATAATCGCGCTTTCAGGCAGGCGGATAAATGCGCTGAAGGGCGCGCGATTTCCCCGGCTTAGCTGCCTGAATGCCTGCCACTCGTCACCCGTGTAGCGGGCGCTAAAACGCTGGGCGAGATTAACCTGATAACAGTCTCCAGCCTGGATCCACTGCTGCACGCGGCGAAACTTTTCACCGTAGGCTTCGCGTGTCATATTTGACTGCCAGCGGCGGGTTAACCGGAACGGATCGATGCCGGGCGGCGTCAGGGCGTTAAGCCACGCCAGGCGCTTATCAGCATCGCCCTGAACCACCAGCGTCAGTGCCTTGAGATGATGATCGGCAATCAGCGCCCAGTCATAGAGGCCTGATGCCATATCGGGCGTGGTTAAGTCCTGCTCTGCCTGCTGGGGGATCGATTCAAATCTGCGGCCAAGATCGTAGCCAAACAGACCGAGCGCGCCACCCTGGAAGGGCAGGTCAGGATGCGAAGGCGCACTCAGGCCGGTTTGCGCCATGACCCGGTCCAGCAGCGTCAGGGGATCGTCTTTACTCTGCTCTGACGCATCATCGCTCTCAATGGTGGTCACTTCGCCACGCGTCGTCAGGGTAATGCGCGGATCGGACACCATAATATCAAAGCGATTATCATGATGATCGGCAAAGCCGGAGTGTAGCAGCATCGACCAGGGCTGCTGGGCCACACAGTTAAACAGATTCAGAAGCGCTTCAGGCGTATACTTCAAAGAATGATAAACAACTGGCATGATAATTTAGCAGGCCTTGACCAGGACAGAGTACAAGCCTGACATATTTTTTTAATGCTGACATCTGTTTGTTACGCGCAGACGGGCTACACGATTATTACTGGAGTGGATATGATTACGGGATTACCAGCGCTTACGTACGACCAGCAGCAGCAGGCGGTAGAGCGCATTCAGCAACTGATGTCAGAGGGGATGAGCAGCGGGCAGGCGATACAGCTGGTAGCGGCTGAGATCCGTGAAAATCATACGGGCGATATGATAACGGCCCGTTTTGATGACGAAGATGACGAAGATGAAGAGGAAAGCAATCAGGAAGAGGACCATCAGGACGACGACGAAGAGGAGTATGAGGAGTAATTCTGCTTTCTGAGAGGTGATAACGTTTATTTTGGCGTTACGTCGTTGTTGACAGAGGGTGGCGACGCGTTACGCCACCCGGAACGCGCCGACTGCAACGTCCAGCGCCAGGGATCGGCTAATAACGATTATTTTGCGGCGATGATTTTTATCTCGACCCGATATTTAGGGTTCATCAGGTTGGCCTGAACGGTGCAGCGAACCGGCGCATTCCCCGGTGAAACCCAGGCATCCCATGCGCGATTCATCGCGGCGAAATCTTCTTTTTCCACCAGAAAAATAGTCGCATCCAGAATGCGGCTCTTATCCGACCCTACGCGGGCCAGTACCCGGTCAATTACCGCCAGCGCGTTGGCCGTTTGCGCGTGCGCATCCTCATCAAGGTTCTCCGGTACGCTGGTGTAGTAGATAGTATCGTTATGGATTACCGCTTCCGACATGCGGTGTTCTGGATCCAGACGTTCAATGCTCATGACTTCCCTCATTTATAGCAGTAAAAATTTGCAGCCAGCCTGCCACAGTTTTATTGCTGCTGTCACCTAAAGGGTGGAGTGGCAGGGCGGATACTGACATAATTACAGTGTTTTCTTACAGGTAGTGAGGGTGTGTGGCAGACGATTTTGCAGCAGACGGCGCGCTGGCGCTGGCTATTCCGGGTTTTAAACCGCGTGAACCGCAGCGCCAGATGGCAGAAGCGGTGGCTCAGGCTATCGAAAATAAGCGCGAGCTGGTGGTAGAAGCGGGAACCGGTACGGGTAAAACGTTTGCCTATCTGGCACCGGCGCTCCGCTCCGGCAAAAAGGTGATTATCTCAACCGGCTCAAAGGCGCTGCAGGATCAGCTCTACAGTCGCGATCTTCCCACCGTTGCACGGGCGCTTAAGTATAAAGGCTCCCTCGCGCTGCTTAAGGGGCGCTCAAACTATCTCTGCCTGGAGCGCCTTGAGCAGCAGTCGATGGCGGGCGGTGAGCTGGTGGCGCAGGCGATGAGCGACCTGGTCCACCTGCGCGGCTGGTCGTCAGAAACCCTGGACGGTGATATCAGCACCTGCGGCGGCGTGGCCGAGGACAGCACGGTATGGCCGCTGGTGACCAGCACCAATGATAACTGCCTGGGCAGCGACTGCCCGCTGTATCAGGAGTGCTTTGTGGTGAAGGCGCGCCGCAAAGCGATGGATGCGGATATCGTGGTGGTAAACCATCATCTCTTCCTCGCTGACATGGTGGTAAAAGAGAGCGGATTTGCCGAGCTTATTCCCGATGCTGACGTCATGATCTTCGACGAAGCGCATCAGGTGCCGGATATCGCCAGCCAGTATTTTGGGCAGCAGCTCTCGAGCAAGCAGCTGCTCGACCTGGCTAAAGACATCAGCATTGCTTACCGCACCGAGGTCCGTGATGCGCAGCAGCTGCAAAAATCGGCGGACCGTCTGGCGCAGTGCGCACAGGATTTCCGTCTGGCGCTTGGCGATCCGGGCTTTCGCGGCAACCTGCGCGATCTGCTCAGCGATGCCGGTATCCAGCGCGCCCTGACGCTGCTCGATGATGCGCTCGAACTCTGCTATGACGTGGCGAAAATGTCGCTCGGCCGTTCGGCGCTGCTGGATGCGGCTTTCGAGCGTGCGGCACTCTATCGCGGCCGTCTTAAGCGGCTGAAAGATGTCTCACAGCCCGGCTTTAGCTACTGGTATGAGTGCAACTCCCGTCACTTTGTGCTGGCGCTGACGCCGCTCTCCGTCTCCGATCGCTTTCGCGAAGTGATGGACGAGCGCCCGGCGACCTGGATATTTACCTCGGCGACGCTGGCGGTAAATGAGCAGATGACCCACTTCGTGGAAAGGCTGGGCGTCAGCCAGGCCGAGACGCTGATCCTTACCAGCCCGTTTGATTTCGCCAGTCAGGCACTGCTCTGCGTGCCGAGAAATCTGCCGTCGCCTAATCAGCCTGACAGCGCCAGCCGAATGGCGCGAATGCTGCTGCCGCTGATTGAAGCCAATAACGGACGCTGCTTTTTTCTTTGTACTTCCCATAAAATGATGCGCGATTTGGCGGCGCAGTTCCGAGCGCTGCTGACGCTGCCGGTTCTGTTACAGGGGGAAACCAGCAAAGGGCAACTGCTGAAACAGTTTATCGCGGCGGGGAATGCGCTGCTGGTGGCCACCAGCAGCTTCTGGGAGGGCGTCGACGTGCGCGGGGATGTGCTGTCGCTGGTGATCATTGATAAACTGCCGTTTACCTCGCCCGACGATCCGCTGCTTAAGGCGAGAATGGAAGATTGTAAACTGCGGGGCGGCGAACCCTTTGACGACGTCCAGCTGCCAGATGCAGTGATCACTCTTAAGCAGGGCGTGGGCCGCCTGATCCGTGACGTTGACGATCGCGGAGTACTGGTTATCTGTGATAACCGGCTGGTTATGCGCCCCTACGGGGCGGTGTTCCTTAACAGCCTGCCGCCGACGCCGCGCACGCGTGATATTCAGCAGGCGGTGGCCTTTCTTAAGCCGGACGCTTAGCCACAGCGTCCTTAAGCTGGACGCATTGTTATAACGTCGGCAAAGACCTGATTTAAGCCGGAAGTCCGGCAGTAAATTATTGCGCAGTATGCTATGCTGCGCGCCGAAAATTTCCCCCGCCAGAGGTGAGTATGTCCACGCGAATTTTAGCCATTGATACGGCCACGGAGGCCTGCTCCGTGGCGCTGCTTAACGACCAGAAGGTCACCGCCCAGTTTGAGCTTTGCGCCCGCGAACACACCCAGCGCATACTGCCGATGGTGCAGGCGATCCTCCAGCAGGGCAATACGGCGCTGACCGAACTGGATGCACTGGCATTTGGTCAGGGGCCGGGTAGTTTCACCGGCGTGCGCATCGGCATTGGCATCGCCCAGGGGCTGGCACTGGGCGCGGAACTGCCGATGATTGGCGTGTCGACGCTGAAAACCATGGCGGAAGGTGCATGGCGCCGCCAGGGCGCCACCCGCGTCCTGGCCGCGATTGATGCCAGAATGGGCGAGGTCTACTGGGCAGAATATCAGCGGGATGAGCAGGGTATCTGGCAGGGAGACGACAGCGAAGCGGTGCTAAACCCCGAGGCGGCGCAGGAGAGAATGTCCCGGCTCACCGGGTGCTGGGCGCTGGTGGGGACAGGCTGGAAGGCCTGGCCGCAGCTGGCAGAAAGTGCTCATCTTGATTTAGAGATGACCGGGGTCGAGCTTCCGCAGGCGGAGGATATGCTGCCCCTGGCCGCGCTGGCGCTTAAGCAGGGCAGGACCGTGGCGGTTGAGCTGGCGGAACCCACCTACCTGCGTAATGAAGTCGCATGGAAAAAGTTGCCGGGCCGTGAGTGAGTTGGCAACTAATTAACGCGCCCGGAGTCAAAAGGAACGGTATCTCGGAGAACACTATGCGTAAACGATTTTTGGTACAGACGGGCAGTATATTACTTGTCAGTATGCTGCTTTTCGGCTGCGTAAGCATACCGGACTCAGTAAAAGGCACGTCGGCTACGCCCCAGCAGGATTTAACGCGCGTGATGAGTGCGCCTCAGCTGTTTGTCGGTCAGGAGTCACGCTTTGGCGGCCGGGTGGTGAAGGTGATAAACCAAAACGGCAGCACCCGGCTGGAAATTGCCGCTATGCGGCTGGATGATACCGCCCGGCCGATATTAGGCAGTGCCTCTGTTGGGCGTATTTATGCGGATATCAGCGGCTTTGTCGATCCGGTTGATTTTAATAATCAAATGGTCACCGTTGTCGGTCCGATTAAGGGAACCGAAAAGGGTGTGATTGGGCAGGCGGCCTATAACTTCGTGGTGGTGAGCGTAACCGGCTACCAGCGCTGGCACCTGACGCAGCAGGTGGTCTCACCGCCGCAGCCGCTTGATCCGTGGATCTGGTATGGCCCGCCACGAGGACGTCACTCCGGTGGCTACTGGGGACCGCCGCCGTTCGGCTACTTCAATCAGGGCCCGGCGCAGGTACAGACCATCCTGACTGAGTAGACCGGTAGAAAATAATCAACGTGACCCGCTGGCTGTCTTTCCGCTGGCGGGTCATTTTTTTATATTTTTTCTGAATGAAAATGTTTTTAGTGATGGGCTTCGCAACCTCATAACGGAGAAGTAATCAAACTGGTACGCTGAGTTAAAATAATGTTAACAAACGCGACGAGCTGAGGGTGCGATGGAAAATATCACGTGTTCAGGAGGAACTTATTTGAACAAGATTTGGTTAAAACGCTATCCCGCTGATGTGCCTGCGGAGATCAGTGCCGATCGCTATACATCCCTGATTGACCTCTTTGAACAGGCGGTAAAACGTTACGCCGATCAGCCCGCCTTTATCAATATGGGTCAGGTAATGACCTTTCGTAAGCTCGAGGAGCGCAGCCGGGCTTTCGCCGCCTGGCTACAGGAAGGACTGGGGCTGAAACAGGGTGACAGGGTGGCGCTGATGATGCCTAACCTGCTGCAATATCCGATTGCCCTGTTTGGCATCCTGCGTGCAGGGATGGTGGTGGTCAACGTCAATCCCCTCTACACGCCGCGCGAGCTTGAGCACCAGCTTAACGACAGCGGTGCCAGCGCTATTGTCATTGTGTCGAACTTTGCCCATACGCTGGAAAAAGTGGTTGAGGAAACCCAGGTTAAACATGTGATCCTCACCCGCCTGGGCGATCAGCTTTCGCCCGCCAAAGGGACGCTGGTTAATTTTGTGGTCAAATACATCAAGCGCCTGGTGCCTAAGTATCATCTGCCGGACGCTATCTCATTTCGCAGTGCGCTGCATAAAGGTTACCGGATGCAGTATGTACGACCGGACATCGTTAACGACGATCTGGCCTTTCTGCAATATACCGGCGGCACCACCGGCGTTGCCAAAGGGGCGATGCTGAGCCACCGCAATATGCAGGCGAATCTGGAGCAAACCCGGGCAACCTATGGTTCTCTGCTGAAGGACGGTAAGGAAACGGTCGTGACCGCGCTGCCGCTTTACCATATTTTTGCGCTTACGGTGAACTGCCTGTTGTTTATCGAGCTGGGCGGTGCAAACCTGTTAATCACCAATCCCCGGGATATTCCCGGACTGGTGCGGGAGCTGGCTAAAACGCGCTTCACCGCCATAACCGGGGTGAATACGCTGTTTAATGCGTTATTGAACGACAGTGATTTCCAAAAGCTGGATTTCTCCAGCCTGAGTTTGTCGGCAGGTGGGGGAATGTCAGTGCAGAAGGCGGTCGCCGAGCGCTGGGAGAAACTGACCGGACACTATTTGCTTGAGGGATACGGCCTGACCGAATGCGCGCCGCTGGTCTCCGTCAACCCCTACGATATTCGCTACCACAGCGGCAGCATCGGGCTGCCGGTGCCGTCAACGGACATTCGCCTGGTGGATGAACAGGGTAATGAAGTCGCCGCAGGTGAAGCAGGCGAACTGTGCATCAAAGGCCCCCAGGTGATGCGGGGATACTGGCAGAAGCCGGAGGCCACCGATGAGGTGCTCAAAAATGGATGGCTTCACAGCGGAGATATTGTTACCGTTGACGCCGAAGGTTTTATCCGCATCGTCGATCGCAAGAAAGATATGATTCTGGTTTCAGGGTTTAACGTTTATCCTAATGAAATCGAAGATGTGCTGATGCTGCATCCAAAGGTCAGGGAAGCCGCCGCCGTCGGCGTGCCCAATGAGGCCGCGGGTGAAACGGTAAAAATTTGTGTGGTAAAAAAAGATCCCTCTCTTACCCAGGAGGAACTGATTATCCACTGCAAAGAACATCTTACCGGGTATAAAATTCCCAAAATCGTCGAATTTCGCACTGAGCTGCCCAAGAGTAACGTGGGGAAAATCCTGCGGCGCGAACTCCGCGATGAGGCAATCAGGATAGCGAAAGCATCCTGACGAGGTGACAACACCGCCGATAAACGCTATCACGCCGGGTTTCCCGGCGTTTTTTTGTGATGACACTGAGGCGCAGAATGCCGCAGCGAGAGGATCGTTTTGAATTACACCATGATAACCACCAACGAGGCGCTGGCTGAACTTTGTCAGACTGCCCGTCATTTTCCCGCGCTGGCGCTGGATACCGAATTCGTCCGTACCCGCACCTATTATCCCCGGCTGGGGCTGATTCAACTGTATGACGGGGAACACATCGCCCTTATTGACCCTCTCCCTATTACCGAGTGGGCACCGTTTCGCGACCTGCTGCTTGACGAGGGTGTCATCAAGTTCCTGCATGCTGGCAGCGAAGACCTGGAAGTCTTTCTGCACGAGTATGGCGTTCTGCCCACGCCGATGATTGATACCCAAATTCTTGCTGCCTTTACCGGACGCCCGATGTCCTGCGGCTTCGCCACGCTTGTTGAATCCTTTACCGGCATCGCGCTGGATAAAAGTGAATCCCGCACCGACTGGATTGCGCGACCGCTGACGGAAAAGCAGTGCCAGTATGCCGCCGCCGATGTGTTCTATCTGCTGCCCATCGCCCACAAGCTGATGGCCGAGGCCGGGGCCGCCGGTAAGCTGGACGCTGCGCTTGATGAGTGTGGGCTGCTGTGCCGACGTCGAAGGGTGGTGGTTGCGCCCGAAGAGGCCTACCGTGACATCACTAATGCCTGGCAGCTGCGTCCACGCCAGCTGGCGGCGCTGCGTTTGATGGCGGCCTGGCGGCTCGAAATGGCTCGCGAAAAGGATATGGCGGTTAACTTTGTTGTGCGCGAAGAGAACCTGTGGAAGGTGGCGCGCTTTATGCCGGGATCGCTGGGCGAACTCGATCACCTCGGTCTGGCCGGTCAGGAGATCCGTTTTCACGGCAGGGCGCTGGTGGGCATGGTGGCGCAGGCAAATGCCTTTGATGACAGCGAGCTACCCGAGCCGATCGTCAACCTGATTGACAATCCTGCCTATAAAGCGGCATTCAAGGCGCTAAAATCGCTCGTAGCGGCGGCCGCGGAGCAGCATGGCGTCAGCCAGGAACTGCTGGCTTCACGTCGTCAGATTAATCAGCTGTTAAGCTGGTACTGGAAAATAAAGCCGCAGGAAATCAGACCAGAGCTGATTGATGGCTGGCGGGGACAGCTGTTAGGCAACGACATCATGGCGCTGCTGCGGGCTGAATACGCCTGATGGTTTCCCCTGCAACCCGCAGGGGAAAGCCATACGCTGATGCGGCTCATTTCGGGGCGTCTTCTGCCTCCGGGAGCGTCACGTTCAGCTCCAGAATCGAAATGTCGTCGTCTTTCTGATCCAGCTTCACGCTAAGCATCTCTGGATCGATCTTCACATACCTGCAGATGACTTCCAGAATATCCCTCTTCAGCTGTGGCAGATAGTGGGGCTCACTATCGCCCCTCCTGCGTTCTGCCACGATAATCTGCAGCCGCTCCTTGGCTATATTGGCTGTGCTCTTTTTACGGGATAAAAAGAAATCGAGTAAGGCCATGGTTTATCCCCCAAACAGGCGTTTCAGGAAACCCTTCTTCTCTTCTTCAATGAAGCGGAAGGGGCGTTCTTCACCGAGAATACGGTCAACGGTATCGGCATAGGCTTTGCCCGCATCGGATTCAGCGTCAAGAATGACCGGCTCGCCCTGGTTGGAGGCACGCAGCACGGACTGATCTTCCGGGATAACGCCCGCCAGTGGAATACGCAGGATCTCCAGCACGTCTTCCATGCTCAGCATATCACCACGGTTAACGCGGCCCGGATTGTAACGGGTTAACAGCAGATGTTCTTTAATCGGATCCTGGCCGTTTTCTGCCCGACGGGATTTCGACGAGAGGATGCCCAGGATGCGGTCGGAGTCACGCACGGAGGAGACTTCAGGGTTGGTGGTGATGATGGCCTCATCGGCGAAGTAAAGCGCCATCAGCGCACCGGTTTCGATCCCGGCCGGGGAGTCACAGACGATAAAGTCGAAGTCCATTTTCCCGAGGTCATCCAGCACCTTCTCAACGCCTTCACGCGTTAGCGCGTCTTTATCACGGGTCTGCGAAGCAGGCAGAATAAAGAGTTTTTCGGTACGCTTATCCTTAATCAGAGCCTGATTCAGCGTAGCGTCGCCCTGTATTACGTTCACAAAGTCGTACACTACGCGGCGCTCACAGCCCATAATCAGATCGAGATTACGCAGGCCGATATCAAAATCGATCACCACGGTTTTTTTACCTTTCTGGGCTAAACCGGTAGCGATGGCCGCGCTGGACGTGGTTTTTCCCACGCCTCCTTTACCCGAAGTCACTACAATAATGCGTGCCATATAATAATTTCCTTAAGAAAAGAAAGGGCTCGTGAGCCTGGCTCAGTTCAGTGTCTGTATAGTCAGCTCGCCGTCTTTTAAACAAAGACGCGAGGCTTTTGCAAAAAATTCAGCAGGGATCTGGTCCATAATCCAGTATTCACCGGCGATGGAAACCAGCTCGGCTGATAAGCTGGTACAAAAAATCTGGCATTCACGATCGCCACTCGCACCGGCAAGGGCGCGGCCACGCATCATGCCATAGATGTGTATATTGCCATCAGCAATCAGTTCCGCCCCGGCGCTAACGCTGCTGGTCACAATCAGATCGCTGTTTTTAGCGTAAATTTGCTGACCCGATCGGACCGGCGTATTGATTAATCGGGTTCTGACGGGGGCAGGTTCAGCTACAAGCTGGGGGGCAGGAGGCTGGATAGCTTCCACGTTTCTCGGCTGATCTTTACCTTCCGACAGCAGCGGCAGGCCTGCCCGGCTGATAACACGTTTTAACGACTCGTCTTTGCAGCCGCTGACGCCAACGATATGCAATCCGGCGGAGGTAATCGCCTCCTGCATCTGTCGCCAGTTGACGTCGCGGGTTAATGAAGCCACGTTCAACACAACCGGCGCATTTTTCAAAAAGGCTGGCGCCTGATTGACTTTATCCTGAATCGCCTGACGAACCACGCCCGGATCGGCATGGTGCAGGTGAACAACTGACAGAGTAAAACTGCTGCCTTTTAACTCAATTGGCGTTTGTGACATCTGGCCCGGCTCAGTCCTGTTATTCAAATTCCCCAATCAGGCCAGCTGAACCGGCATTTAATCGTAATGGGGAAATATTCCGAAGTTCTGCAAGCATGTTATAGTTACTACTATATTCAGGCAAGGTGCCAGCCAGGTTAATTCGAGTAAAAAATATGTTTTGTGTGATCTACAGAAGTCCAAAGCGTGACCAGACTTATCTTTATGTTGAAAAAAAGGACGATTTCTCCCGCGTGCCGGAAGAGCTGCTCAGGGGCTTTGGTAAGCCGCAAATGGCGATGATGCTGCCGCTTGATGGCAGTAAGCGTCTGGTCAATGCCAGCATTGATAAGGTAAAAGCCAGCCTGCAAGAGCAGGGTTATTATTTACAGGTTCCGCCGCCGCTGGAAAGTTTGCTTAAGAGTCATCTGGAAACGGCGAAGAAGCCTGATTAAGAATCGTCTGCAATTATTCACCGCTACCGGTTTCGTCGTTTAGATTTAATTTATGGCGGTGTCCGAATCAAAAAGGATGCCGCATGAAGACTCCCTCGCTCAGCACAATTATTCTCGCGCTTGCGCTGGCGGGATGCGCCAGTAAAAACAGCGCGGCCCCCACGCAGGCATCTGCGGCTCCTGCGCTGCCATCATCAGTTTCAGCCGGATCTGCTGCCACCAGCGGCCACTTTCTTTCGTCAGGGCATTTATGGTGTATGACAATTTCCGTACCCTGCTGCGCTGAAATCGCGCCTGGTATTTTGCTATCAGCATTGGCATGATGGCCGATGCGATGTCTCAGTAACTGAACGGATGCCCGCTATGGGCTTTACCTCATTCAATCAGACAGGGGAAGGATATGTATCAGCATCATAACTGGCAGGGCGCGTTATTAGACTTTCCGGTAAGCAAAGTCGTTTGCGTAGGGAGCAACTACGCTAAGCACATTAAAGAGATGGGCAGTGCCACACCGACCGAACCGGTACTGTTCATTAAGCCGGAAACGGCGATCTGCGACATCCGTCAGCCGCTGTCTATTCCGAAAGATTCAGGTGCCGTACATCATGAAGTGGAGCTGGCCGTGTTGATTGGCTCTACCCTTAAGCAGGCTTCGGAACAGCACGTCGCAAAAGCCATTGCCGGCTACGGCGTGGCGCTTGACCTGACCCTGCGCGATATCCAGGCGGGCTGTAAAAAGGCCGGTCAGCCCTGGGAAAAAGCCAAGGGATTCGATAATTCCTGCCCGCTGTCCGGCTTTATTCCGGTAAACGAATTTGATGCCGACCCGCAAAACGTCGATCTGCGGCTGGTGGTCAATGGCGAGGTGCGCCAGCAGGGGAATAGCTCTGATATGATCCACCCCATTCTGCCGCTTATCGCCTTTATGAGCCGCTATTTTACGCTGCGTGCCGGGGATGTGATCCTCACTGGTACGCCTGAGGGCGTGGGCCCGATGGTTTCAGGCGACCGACTTGAAGTCTCACTCGGCGGCCACGGCATCGCGACGCGGGTGCTGTAAGGCTTGCAACTGAAGCCCGAACTGTTTATAAGGTGCGGGCTTTTTACTTAAACGGATACCACGATGACTGACACCCCTTTCTGGCAGCGTAAAACGCTGGAACAAATGAGCAATGAAGAGTGGGAATCCCTCTGTGATGGATGCGGTCAGTGCTGTCTGAATAAGCTGCAGGACGCCGACACCGATGAGATTTACTTCACTAACGTTGCCTGCAACCAGCTGAACATCAAAACCTGCCAGTGTCGCAATTACGAGCGCCGCTTCGAATATGAAGAGGATTGCATCAAACTGACGCGCGACAATCTGCCCACTTTTTCATGGCTCCCCCCCAGCTGTGCCTATCGTATGCTGGCAGAAGGGAAAAATCTTCCTCTCTGGCACCCCCTGCGTACCGGGTCCAAAGCGGCGATGCACGCCGGGCGCATCTCCGTGCGGCATATCGCGGTCAGGGAGAGCGAAGTGACAGACTGGGAAGATCATATCATCAATAAACCGGGCAGGGGCTGAGGCCGCCCGCCGTCAGGCTGTCCGAATCTTTGCTATGCTTATCCTTATGTTTTGCAGGTAAAAAGGATAAGTTACGTGATTCAACGCAGAGAATTCCTCGGCGCCAGCGGTGCCATGCTCGCCCTATCCCTGATAACGCCCTCTGCGGCCAGGAGTCAGCCCACCGGGCAGCCATTGCCTGCTGCGACAGGTAAACCGCCACAGCTCAGGCTCCGCGACATCACCATCGGACAGGGCAGTCCGAAGGTTATCGTGCCGACCACTGCCAGCCACCCGGCGGATGTTCTGACCTTTGTCGATAAAGTCGCATCCAGCCAGGATTTTCACGTGCTGGAACTCCGTCTGGATATGCTGGAGAACGCCCTGGACGCGAACGCGATAGCCGCGCTAACGCACCAGGTACGCGACCGGCTCGGGAACAAGCTGCTGCTGCTGACGTTTCGTACTAAAGACGAAGGAGGCAAAAAAGCGGTTAGCGACGAGCAGTACGTGCAGATGTATCAACAGCTGCTGGCCGAAGGCACTGCTGACCTGATTGACGTTGAAATGTATCGCGATCGGACCAAAACCGATCCGCTTATCGCCCTGGCTCAGCAGCGGGGGGTTAAGGTGATATTGTCTAACCATGAGCTAAAGTCCACTCCGGCGAAAGAGGAGATCGTCTCGCGACTGCGCGAACAGCAGGCGCGCGGGGCGGATATCCTTAAGCTGGCTGCGATGCCTGCCAACGCGGGTGATGTCCTGACGCTGCTAACGGCAACCTGGGAAATGCATCAGCATTACGCCCAACGTCCGGTTCTGACGATGTCTATGGGCGACCTGGGGGTACTGACGCGGATGAGCGGAGAGCTGACCGGATCGGCACTGACGTTCGCCATGGTCGGTGAAGCCTCTGCATCCGGTCAGGTTGCTCTGGAGGATTTAAGCAGCGTGCTGGGGATCGTGCATAAAAGCATGGGTTCCTGATACCTGCAGGGATAATGCCAGCGGAATCACCCGCTGGCGTTGGTAATGACACCGTTTCTGTCAGGACTGAGGCTGACCAACCGGGCCGCTGCCGCCTGGCGCGCCGGGGGGCTGCTGGCCGCTGGGGGGAGCCGGTGGGGCACTGTGGGTATTTTCTCCTCCCCACCACGCACAGCCGGAAAGGGCGGCGGCGGAGAAGGACAGAACCAGCATTAACGCGATGTTTTTCATAATATTCCTCTTCGAACAGACGTGTCATCTAAGCGTAGTCGCCGTGAGTCAGTCCTTCAACCCTGGTCTTTGCCAGGGAGCGATGGAGGTTAACAGGCGATAAAAAACCCACCGGCGGTGGGTTGAGTAGCGGCAGAGCTAGCGAGAAAACAGATCGCGTCTTTTCGGTTTTAACGGCTGACCCAGCAGCACGAGAATACCGACCAGCAGAAAGGCCGCAAAAATCCCAATCAGCCACTGCGGCATTCCAAGCGTAAGCAGGGACCACTGATTCTGCGAACAGTCACCGCTGGCCACAAAAACGGAAGGCAGGATTTTGTCCAGCGGCAGCCACTGTGGAAAGCGGGCGGCAAAATCACAGGTCACAAACGGATTGGGATGAAGCTGAATCATCGTATGTTCCCAGGCCAGCCGGACGCCCTCCCAGGCGCTATAAATCCAGATAGCGATCGCTGCCAGGCGCAGCGGCGTTGCTGGAGCGATGACGCCGACAAGTCCTGCCGCCATTATCCCGAAAAGGGCGCAGCGTTCATAAATACACATAACGCACGGTTTCAGCATCATGACGTGTTGAAACCAGAGTGCGACCATTTCCAGAGCAAAAGCAATAAAGGCCATCAAAAGCCATGCGCCGCGCCCGCGGGAGCAGCTATTCAAATATCTCAACATAGTCAATCCATGTAATAGGTGTTGAACCGGCAGTGTAAACCAAAAGCGCCGGTTCACCAGCATGTTAGCGTAGAATTTCACCGAGAAATTGACCTGAGTGGGATTCATTCTTTCCGGAGAGTGCTATCTCAGAGCTTTCAGAGCCTGCTGATGACAGAGGTGCGAAAGTGGGAGTGACCTGCCAGCAACTTTTTTTATGTTTTGTTAGCGCCTCAGCGTTTTCGCAGCCTGCCCGTCTATGTGATGCCGGGAGCATCTGGTATGATGAGCACAATTTTGCAGTCATGAACGCAATGGAAACAAAACGCTATGGTCATTAAGGCGCAGAGCCCTGCCGGTTTCGCTGAAGAGTATATTATTGAAAGCATCTGGAATAGTCGCTTCCCGCCTGGCTCAATTCTGCCGGCGGAAAGAGAGCTTTCGGAACTGATTGGCGTCACCCGTACGACATTACGGGAAGTGTTACAGCGACTTGCCCGCGATGGTTGGCTGACCATTCAGCATGGCAAACCGACCCGGGTGAATAATTTCTGGGAAACGTCCGGCTTAAGCATTCTTGAAACGCTGGCACGTCTGGATCACGACAGCGTTCCACAGCTGATAGATAACCTGCTGGCGGTTCGTACCAATATCTCCTCGATATTCATTCTTCGCGCGATTCGTACCTATCCGGATAAAGCGCTGGAGGTGCTGGAAACGGCCAGGGGCGTTGATGATAAAGCCGAAGCCTATACCGATCTTGATTACAGCATCTTCCGTGGTCTGGCCTTCGCCTCTGGCAATCCCATCTATGGGTTGATCCTGAACGGCCTGAAAGGGCTGTATACCCGCGTTGGGCGTCACTATTTTTCTAATCCTGAAGCGCGTAAGCTGGCCCAGGATTTCTACCAGAAGCTGAACGTTATCTGCCAGCAGCAGCAGTACGATATTATTGTGGATACTGTGCGCGACTATGGCCGCCGCAGCGGTGAGATTTGGCATAACATGCAGACCAGCATGCCGACGGATCTTCCCCCACAGCGTCGGTAATCAGAGGCAGATAAGCCTCTTTTACGCCGTCGTTCACCCTCAGGGCGATCCGCAGCGGAGTCAGATGACTGACTCCGCTTTTTTTATGTTCTGACGGGGTTAAAGCGGGGAAGTGCGCGGCGGGCAGCGATCGAGGATTTCAGTGCTGCCGTCGTCGTTCTGCTGCTCAAGATGAATATCAAAGCCCCACAGACGGTGCACGTGCTTAAGCACCTCGCGGCGGCTTTTATCCAGCGGCGCGCGGCTGTGTGGCACATAGCGCAGCGTCAGGGAGCGGTCACCGCGCAGATTCACATCATACACCTGGATATTTGGCTCCAGATTACTCAGATTATACTGTGCTGACAGCTGCTGACGAATGGCCCGATAACCGGCTTCATCATGAATGGCGGCGATCTCCAGGAAATTGTTACGATCGTCATCCATTACCGTAAATAAACGGAAGTCGCGCATTACCTTCGGTGACAGGAACTGACTGATAAAACTTTCGTCTTTAAATTCACGCATGGCAAAATGCAGGGTTTCCAGCCAGTCGCTGCCGGCAATATCCGGGAACCAGTAGCGATCTTCCTCCGTTGGCTCCTGACAGATACGCTTAATATCCTGGAACATCGCGAACCCCAGCGCATAGGGGTTGATACCGTTATACCACTGGCTGTTATAGGGGGGCTGATAAATGACATTGGTATGGCTATGCAAAAACTCCAGCATAAAGCGTTCTGATACCTTACCTTCATCGTAAAGGTGGTTAAGGATGGTGTAGTGCCAAAACGTTGCCCAGCCCTCATTCATCACCTGCGTCTGCTTCTGCGGGTAGAAATACTGACTGACTTTACGCACGATACGCAGCACCTCGCGCTGCCATGATTCCAGCAGGGGGGCATTTTTCTCCATAAAGTAGAGCAGATTTTCCTGCGGCTCGGAGGGGTAGCGAGTCGCCGCCTGCTGGGATTCTTCCCGCTCGCGACGCGGCAGGGTGCGCCAGAGCATATTGACCTGACTTTGCAGATACTCCTCGCGGCTTTGCTGTCTTGCCGTCTCCTCCTGCAGGGAGATTTTTTGCGGGCGCTTGTAGCGGTCAACGCCGTAGTTCATCAGGGCATGACAGGAATCAAGGAGCTTCTCGACTTCTTCCACGCCGTGGCGCTCTTCACACTGGCTGATGTAGTTTCTGGCAAAAATAAGGTAGTCGACAATCGAGCTGGCATCGGTCCAGCTGCGGAAAAGATAGTTATTTTTGAAGAAGGAGTTGTGTCCGTAGCAGGCGTGGGCAATGACCAGCGCCTGCATGGTGATGGTATTCTCCTCCATCAGATAGGCAATACAGGGATTCGAATTGATAACAATTTCATACGCCAGGCCCTGCTGGCCGTGTTTATAGCGCTGCTCGGTTTCAATAAACTTTTTACCGAATGACCAGTGAGCATAGTTTATGGGCATGCCGACGCTGGAATAGGCATCCATCATCTGCTCAGAAGTAATCACTTCAATTTGATGCGGATAGGTTTCAAGCCGGTAGAGTTTGGCTACGCGGTCAATCTCTGCCAGATAGTCATCCAGCAGGTCAAAAGTCCAGTCGGGTCCATCACTGAGTCGTTTGCTGTCCTTAATCGGATCGTCAAAGATAGTCGTCATAGCGTACCCCTTTTAAAAAACCGGTTTTCGACGTTACAACCTGTAGCGACAAAAGATCCGTTTTCCACCCGGCTGCCAGAGCATAGAGATACTCCTGCAAAACCGGAACGCAAGCCAATAGCTCAATGATAGTTCACTCCCGGCGATCCTTCTGACGAATCCAAATGAATTATTTAGGACAAAATAGAGCGGATGACGAAATATCATTTTGAGGCAGCAGTAAATAAAGGTTCATATGGAATAGATGAAATTATATGCTGTTTATAAGGGAATGTTATGAGCAAATCATATTCTGCTGGGAAAGCGCAAAAAACCCTAATCCTCGATAATTTGCTGCTGATAATGGCTAACCTGCGGAATTAAACTCCGTATTTCATCGCGCTAACTCTTTTTATTACCGCTTAGAGTAAAAAAGATGTGAAATGTGTCAGCGTAATGTTAGATAAAGTGACGTAGCGTAATCGTTCGCAGCAGTTGCGTGAAGGCAGTTTAATCCTCTTTTTTAAACGGCGGTGGAGAGTTATGCGAGTTGTCATTCTGGGAGGCGGAGTGGTTGGCGTGGCCAGCGCCTGGTATCTGGCACAGGCCGGGCATGAGGTTACGATTATCGATCGGCAGGCCGGCGTGGCACAGGAAACCAGCGCGGCAAATGCCGGACAGATTTCACCCGGCTACGCGGCGCCCTGGGCCGCGCCGGGCGTGCCGTTAAAGGCAATCAAATGGATGTTCCAGCGCCACGCGCCGCTGGCATTTCGTCCTGACGGCAGCCGCTTCCAGCTGGCCTGGATGTGGCAAATGCTTAAAAATTGTAATCTTGACCACTACCAGCAGAACAAAAGCCGCATGGTACGCATCGCTGAGTACAGCCGCGACTGTCTGAAAACGCTGCGCCAGCAGACGGGCATTGCCTATGAGGGCAGGCAGGGCGGTACGCTGCAGCTGTTTCGCACCGCGCAGCAGTTCGAAAGCGCCACCAAAGATATCGCGGTACTGCGGGAAGCGGGCGTGCCTTATCAACTGCTTGAGGCTGCTCAGCTGGTTGACGTCGAGCCTGCACTCACGGCCAGCCAGCACAAACTGACTGGCGGTCTGCGTCTGCCCAACGATGAAACCGGTGACTGCCAGCTCTTCACCCAGCGGCTGGCTGCTATGGCCGCTGCTGCTGGCGTGACCTTTCGTTTCAACACCCCGATCGATGCTCTGTTACAGGAGGGGAACCGGATTACGGGCGTGAAGTGCGGCGCGGAAACGGTTGAGGCCGATGCATACGTTGTGGCACTGGGGTCCTGGTCCCGGGGACTGCTGGAACAGACGGTCAGCGTGCCGGTTTACCCCCTTAAGGGGTACTCACTGACCCTTCCGGTCAGGGATCCGCAGGCCGCACCTGTCTCTACCGTACTGGATGAAAGCTATAAGGTGGCCGTCACCCGCTTCGACAACCGCATTCGAGTTGGGGGGATGGCTGAAATTGTCGGTTATGACCTGTCCCTTCGTCCCGCGCGACGTGAAACGCTGGAAATGGTGGTTGGCGACCTTTTTCCTGGCGGAGGGGAAATTGCCCAGGCGTCATTCTGGAGCGGGCTGCGACCCATGACGCCTGACGGGACGCCCATTGTGGGGCGAACCCCGCTGAGTAATCTTTATCTCAATACTGGTCATGGAACGCTCGGTTGGACAATGGCATGCGGTTCGGGGCAGCTGCTTTCTGATATCATTTCGCGAAGGATCCCCGCCATTGCCGCTGATGACCTGTCGGTAATGCGTTATCTGCCAGGATTCTACCCGACCGTTGGCCAGACGTTGCATGGTGCCAGCCGCTGATCGTTATCGTATCTGATTCAGGAGAAGTTATGTCTCGTCCGATTGTCGCCGCTATCGACACCAGCGCGCTGCGACATAACCTGGCGGTTGTCCGCCAGGCTGCCCCTCATGCCCGTCTCTGGTCGGTGGTGAAAGCCAACGCTTACGGACACGGTATCGATCGCGTCAGGGAAAGTCTGAACGAAACAGATGGATTTGCCCTGTTAGATCTTAATGAGGCGATTCTGCTGCGCGAGCGTGGCTGGAAAAAACCTATCCTGCTGCTGGAAGGGTTCTTTCATGCCAGCGAGCTTGAGATCCTCGATCGTTACCGGTTAACCACCAGTATTCACAGCAACTGGCAGATTCAGGCGCTGGCGAAGGCGAGGCTGTCAGCGCCGCTGGATATTTACCTCAAGATGAACAGCGGCATGAACCGGCTCGGCTTTCAGCCCGGCCAGGTCAACCAGACGTGGCAGTCGCTGCGGGCGCTGCAAAATGTCGGTGAGCTGACGCTGATGGCGCATTTTGCCGAAGCGGAAAGTCGCGAGGGGATAGTCGAACCGATGCGGCGTATCAATGCGGCAGCGGAAGGGCTGGACTGCCCCCGCTCGCTGGCGAACTCCGCCGCCACGCTCTGGCATCCCGAAACGCACTTTAACTGGGTGCGACCGGGCATTGTGCTTTACGGCGCCTCTCCCAGTGGTCGGTGGCATGACATAGCCAGCAGCGGCCTGCGGCCTGCGATGACCTTAAGCAGTGAGATTATCGGCATTCAGACGTTAAAAAGTGGCGACGGCGTGGGCTATGGCGCACGCTATCGTGCGGCTGGAGAACAGCGTATCGGCGTGGTGGCCTGCGGCTATGCGGACGGCTATCCGCGTCATGCACCGAGCGGGACACCGGTATGGGTTGACGGCGTGATGACCCACACGGTGGGGGCCATCTCAATGGATATGCTGACTCTGGACCTGACGCCCTGCCCGCAGGCGGGGATAGGCAGTCGGGTAGAACTGTGGGGTAACAACGTTAAAATTGATGAGGTGGCTTATGCTGCCGGCACGGTAGGCTATGAGCTAATGTGCGCACTTGCGCCGCGCGTGCCGGTCACGGTTATCTGAAGTTACAGCGCGGTCAGCGTACCGCGCACTTTTTTACTGTAGATCCACGCCAGTGCGATTAGCACCGCCCCTGCCAGCATCATCACCCCGAGGGCGGATTTCTCAGCAATCGGTAGCGCCATCACCAACAGGCCGCCGCTCGCACCGCCCGCCATTTGAATAAAACCCGCCAGCGCAGAGGCAACGCCAGCCTGCTGCCGATAAGGCTCCAGCGCGTAGCTGGTGGCCGGGCCGACGGTGAAAGCGAGGCCGGCTACCGCAACGGCCACCGGCAGCATATAGAGCGCCCAGTGACTTTGCCAACCCGCGGGGAAAAGGGCGACCCCGGCAAACAGCAGAAGTGCCCCGAGTGCCATCGCCATGCTGCCGATCATCAGGCATACCGGGCGGCCCACTTTGCGGATCATCTTGTTGACCAGCACGCTGACCAGCATGATCCAGAAGCCATTAGCGCCAAAGGCGACCGAGAACTGTAGCGCGGAAAGTTTCCCCTCGTTCATCAGCACCTGTGGGGCGAGAGAAACATAGGTAAGCACCATTCCCAGCGCACCGGCATTGGCGAAGGCAAAGGCCAAAAAGCGCGGCTGACGCAGGATCTGAGCATATTGTTTGAGCGGCAGTCCTTTGACCGGCAGCGTGCCGGCGGGGCGGGTCTCCGGCAGAAAGAACAGCACCAGCACGCCCACCGCCAGCGCATAGCAGGCTAAAAACCAGAAAGGCGCGCGCCAGCCAAAAGATTCAGCCAGAAAGCCGCCAAGCATCGGTGCCAGGGCCGGAACAATATTCAGCGCCCCGTTAAGAAAGCCATAGGCTTTGGCGGCATCATCGCCATCCAGGCGATCGCGCACGCCGCTGAACGCGACCACGGCCGTACAGCATACTGCGCAGCCCTGCACGACACGGGCGGTGAGAAACTGCGGCCAGCCGGCGGCGGTGGCAGCCAGAATGCTGCCAAGCAGGTAAAGCAGCAGACCGATCAGGGCAATCGGCTTTCGGCCAAAGTTGTCGACCAGCGGCCCGGCGACAATCTGCCCGAGGCCCATGACCAGTAAAAAGAGGGGAATGGTGGTCTGCAGGGTACTCACCGGCGTGTTCAGGCCCTGAGCAATATCAGGCAGGGTGGGTAAATAGAGATCGATACCCAGCGGGGCCAGCAGGACCAGGCTAAGAAGAATCAGGGTGAATTTTTGCATCGTACGAGGCGACATCCGTTTGAAAGCCAGCCGCACAGGGTAGAGATTACGACAGGAAAAGGAAAGGGGGAGGCTGATAAATATTAATCCTCTGGCAGAGGCCCATTAAACCCTTTGGCTCATGCCGACCTGAGCTAAATGACAAAGGTCGGCATAAACAGTTTGGCGCAGGCCGGGCTTAAACCTGTGTGGCCGGTGCCGCTTAGTAGGCACCATCCCGCCGTAAAACAACGCCTGCCGTTTTGAACATGATGGCCACATCCGTCCACAGCGCCCAGTTTTTTACGTACCAGGAATCGAAGTAAACCCGGGTGTCATAATCAACGTCATTACGGCCGCTTACCTGCCAGATGCCGGTCATGCCCGGTTTAGCCATCAGGTAATAGTCCACATCCCCCGCATAACGCGCCAGTTCTGCTTCGATCACCGGGCGTGGTCCCACCAGGCTCATTTCACCGCGAATGACATTCCACAGCTGCGGCAGCTCGTCCAGACTGGTTTTACGCAGAAAGGCACCGATTTTGGTGATGCGTGGATCATTTTTAAGCTTGAAGTCTTTGTCCCACTCCGCCCGGGCTTCTTCACTGCTCGCTAACAGGGCATCAAGCACGTCTTTCGAGTTAGTGACCATAGAGCGGAACTTAAGGCATTTGAACTTCTTACCATGCTGACCGACGCGTTCATGGCCGTAAATGCGGGCGCCGCCATCACGGCCAACCATCCAGCAGATAAGCGCAAAAGCGGGCGCAAGAAACAGCAGTAGCAGCGAGGCGACCAGGATATCAAAGGTCCGCTTAAGGAAGCGTGACGAGCGTTTAGCCAGATTATTACTGACCCGGAGAATAATCACCTCATGGCTGAAGATGTAGGACATATCGGTGCCATAGAGCGGCACACCGCGCAGGGTAGGGATAACCGAGACTGACCGGCAGCGTTTTTTCGACAGTAGTTTCAGCCAGTCATCGCGCATCACCTGCTGTTCGTACTCCATTGCCACCACAAACTGGGTATTTTCCAAATCAACCCGGTCCCAGACCATGTCTTTAGCGGTGATCACCGGCACGCCATTGAGCTTCTCAGCACCGGTGTGTCCCTGGCTGGCGACAAAGGCGATAACGTCATAGCCCAGCAGTTCCTCACTTTGCAGGGCTGCATAGGCTTCCCGCGCATTTTTTCCGGAGCCGATGATAATAGTCTGTTTTTGCCACTGACCCGCGTGGATGAGCGCTCTCTTGGCGCACGCGCGCAGCAGGGGGAGCAGTATCAGCGCGTAAATCCAGGTGAAGCTCCACAGGGTGCGGGAAAAGTCCCATCTGGAGAACGCGATCAGCGCCAGATCGAGGAGAGAGAATACCACCAGCATTTTAATGATTTCGTTCAGCTCAAACCAGAAGGGTTTGCGGTAGGTATAATGGCGCAGACGCATCCAGAAACCCGCGATACACACTACCGACATAACCAGCTGGGTAATAAAGCGAATTTCAAGCTGCTGAGGGGGAATGAATAGATCTAAATTACCCCAAATACCCTGCACGGTAGCAGCGGCTAAAAACAAAGCCAGATTAATGGAAATTAAATCTGAAAGGCTGAGCGCCGCCTTAGCAATAATATTTTTTTGAGTACCGCTAAAAACCCGACGACCGTTATTAAGCACCAGAGTACTAGCCATAATAGCTGCTCTCTATTCATCATGAGGAATCAGTAACCTGACGAGGAACAAGCACGCGTTCAGGGGCGATGATACGGGAATTAACACCTTGAAATTAACTATTTTATCCTTGCGAACGGCTGCTGCTAAAACCAGTTTTAATAAGGCAGCAGACATCTTCACGCTGTTTCAACCTGAAACAGTAGTGAGAGTATGCAGCAGATATTTGCGTTAGTTAATACGGGAAATTCCTAAAAAAATGCTACTGCTGGCGCGGTAAATCAGGGGTGAATTTATTTAAACGAAACGCGGGCGGGTTATTATCGCTTTTTCTTATGACATTAAAATAACAATTAACGACCGATTTTAAAAAATCCACCGCAGCGAATAGCCGCTACGGTGAAGGGGCGGGTAGAATCAGGCAGGCTTTTTTAAAACCCAGCGGTCGTTTTCTTTGTCATAGTGACAAATGGCAAGATCAACCGGCTCGCCATCAATCCAGGCCGGTACGCTGGTTTCAGTGTCCCAACCATCCAGCTGGTAGCTCAGACCGGGGTTGGTGTTGCAGGGAATGCTGACCGTATCAATATTTTCCGTATCCATATCGGCATCAACAATCTCATAGCGACCAATTTTAACGACGTGACCCATGGTAATCCTCCCTTTTGACAGAAACGAACTTTAAGCGTAGACGCTATCCGTCTCAAAAGGGATCGGATCAGGACTATTCTTTATCTTCCGCCACCCTGACGCCCACGCGGCTTATCTCATTGGCTTCTTTTTCAGCCACGGTCCAGATCATGTTTTTCCACTCGACCTGATCGCCGACCACCGGTGCGCCGCCAATCATACCGGCTATCAGATGCCCCAGTGACTGCTGAAGATTGATTTCATCCGTTAGTTCAATCCCGTAGATTTCAGCGATGTCCTGAAGGCGGGCGTCAGCCTGCAAAATAAAGTCGCCGAAGAAGCGCTGGTCCAGGGCAACCGGTGGCGACTGACTGAAAAGTTTACCCAGGGCAGGCAGATCGCGCTCGCGACCGATCACACAGAGCACATCGCCCTCTTTCAGCCGGGTACTGCTGGTGGGGTGCAGCAGTAAATTGTCGCGAAACAGGGCGGCAATGCGCGTTTCGCGCGGCAGTTTCAGATCGCGCAGCGCAGCGCCCACGCACCATTTATCCGCCCCCAGCTGGTAAACAAATTGTTCCCAGGGGTTCTCAGGGTGAATATCCAGACCGACGCGAGAAATGGGGGAGGCGGTAGGTGGCACCACCACGCGGGCTTTCCGGGCCGCATAGCCCAGCGACGTGCCCTGAACCATCAGGGAGACCAGCACCACAAAGAAGGCGATATTAAAGAACAGGGAGGCGTGAGGCAGCCCCGCCATCATCGGGAAGACGGCGAGAATAATAGGTACGGCACCGCGCAGCCCGACCCAGCTGATAAAAAAGCGTTCACGGGTCGTGAAGCCCCGGAACGGCAGCAGCCCGACAAAGATGGAAAGCGGTCTGGCGAACAGGATAAGCCACAGCGAAAGCAGCATAGCCGGCAGCGCAATATTCCACAGATCCTTAGGGTTAACCAGCAGGCCGAGCACCAGGAACATACCAATCTGGCTCAGCCAGGCCATACCATCAAACGTCTGCAAAATGCCGTGACGGTTGCGGATAGGGCGGTTGCCCAGTAAAAAGCCGCACAGATAGACCGCAAGAATACCGCTTCCTTCCAGCATGGTCGTCAGGGCGAAGACCAGGATGCCGCCGCTGACCGCTAACAGCGGATAGAGGCCGCTTGCCAGCGACACTCGGTTGATCAGCTGTTGCAGCGCCCAGCCGCCGCCCAGTCCCAGTACGATGCCCAGCCCAAACTGCTGGATCAGATGGACCACAAACATCCAGCTCAGCCCGGTTTGCCCCTGCTGTATCATCTCGATAAGCGTGATAGTCAGAAACACGGCCATGGGATCATTGCTGCCGGACTCGATTTCCAGCGTGGCGCTGACGCGCTCGTTCAGCCCTTTTCCGCCCAGCAGGGAGAAAACGGCGGCGGCATCCGTCGAACCGATAATGGCACCGACCAGAAAGCCTTCAATCATATTCAGATTAAACAGCCAGGCGGCAGCCATACCGGTCAGGCCAGCGGTAATCAGCACGCCGACCGTTGCCAGCGAGAGCGCGGGGCCAAGTGCAACTTTGAATGAGCTGGCCTGGGTGCGCATGCCGCCATCCAGCAGGATGACCGCCAGCGCCAGATTACTGATCAGATAAGCTGCGGGGTAATTGTCAAAGGCAATGCCGCCGATTCCATCAACGCCCGCCAGCATGCCGAGCGCAAGGAAAATGACCAGAATGGGAATGCCAAGCTTTGACGAAAACGAACTCAGCAAAATGCTTGCGGCGACCAGCACGGAACCAATAATAAACAGACTGTAGATAGCGCTGGCTTCCAAAAGGCAATTCTCCTGTGTGGGTAAAGATGTGTTTTAACAGTGTGTTGTAAAACGACTCCAGCTGTCAAAATTTCTGAGGGTCCGCCGATTGAAAAAAGCGGAAACTACAGAGAAGGATAAAATAGCATACATTTTGCCATTACAAATGACGCTGAGTGCGTATGATTAGTGTTGTATTTACGGAATTGGACAAAAAAAAGCGCCAGGAGGACGATTTTTGCTGCCGATACTGTCATGTGGGGAGAGTGAACAGCCAGTAAACCGGTACTGGCTGGAAAGATCAGGACTGAATTTAGTAGTTTTCTTCCGCCTGTTTGTGGAAAAGCTCCCGAAATACCGGGTAAATATCCTCAGGTTCACGAATATGCTGAATGGCGAAGTTATCAAATCGGGCCTGGAGCTGCTCGTATTCGCGCCACAGGGTTTGGTGCGCCCGTCGGGTTATCTCGATATAACTGTAGTAGCGCACGACAGGCAAAATGTTTTTGGCCAGGATTTCATGGCACAGGGGTGAATCGTCTGCCCAGTTGTCACCATCCGATGCCTGCGCGGCGTAAATGTTCCACTGCGCCGGATCGTAGCGCTCTTTCACCACCTCATCCATCATCTTCAGCGCGCTGGAAACGATGGTGCCCCCGGTTTCCTGTGAGTAGAAGAACTCCTGTTCATCAACCTCTTTAGCCTGGGTATGATGCCGTATATAGACCACGTCCACGTTTTTATAGGTACGGCTCAGGAACAGATAGAGCAGAATATAAAAGCGCTTGGCCATATCCTTCGTCGCCTGATCCATTGAACCGGAGACATCCATCAGGCAGAACATCACCGCCTGGCTGGAAGGTTCCGGACGCTTCTCGAAATTCTTAAAGCGGAGATCGAAGGTGTCAATAAAAGGCACCCGCTTAATACGCGCGCGCAGTTCGGCAATCTCATTGCGCAGGCGCTCCTCTTCCAGCAGCTGAGCAGGTTCAGCATTCTCAATCAGCTCCAGACTGGCTTCAAGCTCGCCGAGCATGCGACGCTTACCGGCGGTCATGGCCGTACGGCGCGCCAGCGAGTTTTGCAGCGAGCGCACGACGCTGATATTGGCGGGTACACCGTTGGACGTATAGCCCGCACGATGAACCTTGTACTCGTTGAGCTGGCGATGCTGATTTTTCTTCAGATTCGGCAGGGCCAAATCTTCAAACAGCAGGTCGAGGTACTCATCCTTTGAAATATTGAAAACAAAGTCGTCCTCGCCCTCACCATCCTGACCCGCCTTGCCCTGACCGCTGCCACCGCCACCGCCCCCCTGCGGGCGCTCAACGCGGTCATTCTGCACAAAGTGATCGTTACCAGGGTGCACGCGATGACGCTGCCCGCCCCGGCCCTGATGGAAAATAGGTTCGTTGATATCACCCACGGGAATGGAAACGGATTCGCCGCTATCAACGTCGGTTACCGAACGCTTATTAATGGCCTCGGAGATCGACTGTTTGATTTGCGACTTGTAGCGGCGTAAAAAGCGCTGGCGATTCACCGCGCTCTTATTTTTGCCGTTAAGACGCCGATCGATAAAATAGGCCATAGCTCCCCCAAACAATGTTGCAAGCTGGGCCGGATGATTCCGGCCCGATTAATGCACTCTGCTACTATCAGGACGATTTTCTGACCCGCAAATACCATTCGCACAGCAGGCGAACCTGCTTGCGGGTATAGCCTTTTTCCATCATTCGGTCGACAAAGTCGTCATGTTTTTTCTGCTCATCCGTGGACGTTTTGGCATTAAAGGAGATGACCGGCAGCAGCTCCTCGGTATTGGAGAACATTTTTTTCTCAATAACCGTGCGGAGTTTTTCATAGCTGGTCCAGTTTGGATTCCGGCCACTATTGTGCGCGCGGGCGCGCAGGACAAAGTTAACAATCTCGTTGCGGAAATCTTTTGGATTACTGATCCCGGCGGGTTTCTCGATTTTCTCCAGTTCAGCGTTTAATGACTCGCGGTCAAACAGCTGCCCGGTATCCGGATCGCGGTATTCCTGGTCCTGAATCCAGAAGTCTGCATAGGTCACGTAACGATCAAAAATATTTTGACCATATTCAGAATAGGATTCCAGATAAGCTGTCTGGATCTCCTTACCGATAAACTCAGCATATTTCGGGATCAGATAGCCTTTCAGGTGCTCGAGGTATTTCTCGGCAACATCCTGCGGAAACTGTTCACGTTCTATCTGCTGTTCCAGCACGTAGAAAAGATGTACCGGGTTAGCCGCCACTTCTGCGTGGTCAAAGTTAAACACGCGCGAGAGGATCTTAAAGGCGAAACGGGTCGAGAGACCGTTCATGCCTTCGTCGACGCCCGCGTAGTCACGGTACTCCTGATAGGATTTAGCTTTAGGATCGGTATCCTTCAGGCTTTCCCCATCATAAACCCGCATTTTAGAGTGCGTGCTGGAGTTCTCCGGCTCTTTCAGGCGCGACAGGATACTGAATCTGGCCAGCGTCTCCAGCGTGCCGGGCGCGCAGGGAGCATGGCTCAGCTCACTGTGGTTAAGCAGCTTGTCATAAATTTTGATCTCTTCAGAGACGCGCAGGCAGTACGGCACTTTAACGATGTAAACGCGGTCAAGGAAGGCTTCATTATTCTTGTTATTACGGAAGGTCACCCACTCTGACTCATTCGAGTGCGCAAGAATGATACCGTTGAATGGCAGGGCCGAGATACCCTCGGTGCCGTTATAGTTGCCCTCCTGGGTGGCCGTCAGCAGGGGATGCAGCACCTTGATCGGCGCTTTAAACATCTCGACGAACTCCATAATCCCCTGGTTTGCCCGACAGAGCGCACCGGAATAACCATAAGCATCAGGGTCGTTCTGCGCATGGTTCTCCAGCTTACGGATATCCACTTTACCGACCAGCGCCGAGATATCCTGATTGTTTTCATCACCCGGCTCGGTTTTCGCAATGGCCAGCTGTTCAAGGATAGAAGGCCAGACCTTAACGACTCTGAAGCGGGAGATGTCGCCGCCGAATTCGTGCAGGCGCTTCGCCGCCCACGGAGACATAATGGTGCCGAGATAGCGGCGCGGGACGCCGTATTCTTTCTCAAGAATATGGGCGTCCTCCTGCGGATTGAACAGGCAGAGTGGATGGTCGTTAACCGGGCTTCTTTCGCCATCGGCGCTTAGCACATAGATAGGCACGCGCTGCATTAGCGACTTAAGCCGCTCGGCCAGGGAGGATTTCCCGCCGCCTACCGGACCCAGCAGATAGAGGATCTGTTTCTTCTCTTCCAGCCCCTGCGCGGCATGCTTCAGGTAAGAGACGATCTGTTCAATCGCTTCTTCCATGCCATAAAATTCTTCAAAAGCGGGATAGCGCGCAACGACACGGTTAGAAAACAGGCGGGAAAGGCGTGGCTCCAGGGCAGTATCCACCATTACTGGCTCACCAATAGCCATTAACAGTCGTTCTGCCGCGTTGGCGTATGCACTGCGATCCTGCCGACAAACGGTCAGGAACTCCTGCAGAGTGAACTCTTCGTCCTTGGCAGCTTCATAACGCTGACGATAGTGATCGAATATATTCATAGCGATGCCCGTCCTTTCATTTTTAGCACAGGAACCAGGAGCCTAAGTGTGGTTAGCCCCTGAAGGAACTGATGAATGAGTACAGCAACCCTTATGCCAACCAGACATTTTTTTATCGGGATACACAAATCCTGGGGTCACTCTGCTCATTAAAACTTAGCGTCATCTATTAAAGCGTAGTTGGCATTCGAAAAATGTCCTGATACCGCAAAGCTTTTCAATGATATTTCAATAACAAAGTTATAATGCAACTTAGCGACAACCTGAACTGGTGCGGTCTGTCGGGAATTTGTAAATAAGCCTCTGCAATTGATTCCTGCTGATTCCTGGCAAAAATTGATTCTGAGTGCTACAGGTTGTATTAGGATTTTAACTTACGCGGCAGAGATTGTTAAACTACCGTACTCGATTGTTATATTTATGGAACGAATTAATTGTGAACTATTTCAAAGTTAGCGCTGTGGCAGTCATTTTATCCTCATCTCTGGCAGCATCCCTTGCTCAGGCCAATCCTTTAACTCTCGGTGCTTCCGTCATCTATAGTCAGAGCCCGTATAAAGGAGGGCAGAACCGCTATTACCCTTTACCGATCATCAATTATGAAGGTGACAGCTTCTACGTTCGCAGCTTTCAGGCCGGGTACTATCTTTGGAATGACAAACAGGATCAGCTGTCGCTGACCGTACTGGGTTCACCGGAGAATTTCAAAACCAGCGACACCAATAATAAGCAGCTGAAAAAACTGGATAACCGCCATATGACTGCGATGGGCGGGCTTGCGTACCGTCACACCAGTGACTGGGGCATCGTACGCACCGTGGTCGCGGGCGATCTGCTGGATAACAGTAATGGCATTATCTGGGATCTGGCCTATCTTTATCGCTTCCAGATTGGCGATCTAAGCCTGACGCCGGGTATTGGTGCGCTGTACAGCAGTGAAAATCAAAATGACTACTACTATGGCGTCTCCAAACGCGAGTCGCGTCGCAGCGGACTTAGCAGCTATGACGCCGACGATAGCTGGAGCCCCTATCTGGAGCTGACCGCCGCATATGCGATTAATCAGAGCTGGAACGCATCGCTTTCAGGCCGCTATACCCGCCTGAGCAGCGAAGTAAAAGACAGCCCAATGGTCGACAATAACGCCCAGGTCATGCTGTGGACGGGCGTTAGCTACACGTTCTGATCGCCAGTTCTCGCATCAAAAAAGGGCGCTCTGCGCCCTTTTGCATGATAGTCACCCCAAAAGAGTGCAGGAGGAATGCATGAGCTCATCCGTAAACTTTTCAAAAGAGATAACCCTGCCTTCCATCGGCCAGGGAAGCTGGTATATGGGGGAAAATAGTGGCCAGCGTAAATCTGAGGTCGCTGCCCTGCAGCACGGACTCGAACTGGGTCTGAGCGTAATCGACACGGCTGAAATGTACGCAGACGGCGGGGCAGAGGAAGTGGTCGGCGAAGCATTGCAGGGAAGAAGGGACAAGGCCTGGCTGGTCTCAAAAGTTTACCCCTGGAATGCCGGGGCCGGGAGTGCCATTGAAGCCTGCGATCGTAGCCTGCGTCGGCTGAAAACGGATTATCTCGACCTCTATCTTCTTCACTGGCCGGGCAGCATCCCGCTTGAGGAAACCATCACCGCCATGCAGCAACTCCAGCAGGCGGGTAAAATCCGGCACTGGGGCGTATCCAATTTCGACAAGAGTGATCTACAGGACCTGCTGACGCAAGAAGGGGGAGCGGGCTGTGCGGCTAACCAGGTGCTTTACCACCTGGCCTCGCGCGGAATTGAGTACGACCTTCTGCCTGCGTGCCAGCAGCGTGGCATTCCGGTGATGGCCTACTGCCCGCTGGCGCAGGCGGGGCGTCTGCGTCACGATTTGATGAATAACGGCGTGCTGGCGGACATTGCCCGGCAAAAGCGCATCAGTGTAGCCCAGCTGCTGCTGGCCTGGGTTATTCGCCAGCAGGGCGTCATGGCTATTCCCAAAGCAGGATCGGTGCAACACGTTGACGAGAATGCGGCTGCGTTGAAGGTGGTGCTGAACAGTGAGGAGCTGGCGCTGATGGACCAGGCCTTTCCACCGCCCGTCGGGAAGGTCGCGCTCGACGTCGTCTAAGCCAGGCCAGTGCAGGGTCGCGCCTGGCGGCATTCAAACCCGATCGGGTGCAAGGTAAGGCAGTAAGGGATTAAAGCCTGGTCAGGCGGTAACTTTTTTACCGCCTCACTGCGTATCGTCAGGCGTTTTTACGCACTTTAATGGTGGTAGCCAGCCGGGAGGGGCTCTCGCCCGAACTCTTCATTGCGGATGAAATACGCGCCGTTTCCACGCACACCATCGTTTTATAACCCTCATTGGCCATGTCTCCCATGCTGCATGACAGCGCAGGGCCAGGGTTCCACGTGACAACGTCACTGTGATGATGGTGGTACACTTCGATGGTACGCTGACCGACAGTATCGGTGATAACGCTACAGTCTTCAGGTTGGGTATACACGCGATCGACCCGATCGGGATAGGTTTGCCTGCCGGATGCAGAGTTTCCCTCAGCCCCGTCACTGACCTTATCAATATAGGGGTGGCCCAACCCGCTCACTTCAACACCGGCGATGTCGGCAACGTTAAAGTAGCTGTGCAGTGCGGCCGTTGCCTCAAAGTCTCCGTGCGCCTCCAGTTCGATTTCAAGGCGATCCCTGAAGCGGAAGCGCGCAATCAGGGTGAAATCATGCGGCCAGAGCTTTTTTGTGCGCTCGTCACTTTCCAGCACGAAGGTCAGCATCACGCTCTCTTCATTCTCATCGTGTGCTGAGAGCGTCCAGGGCAGAGTACGGGCAAAGCCATGAGCGGGTTCACCTGCCGGACCAAACCACGGCCAGCAGACAGGCACGCCGCCCCGTATGGCTTTCCCTGCGGAAAAGGCTGTCTTCTCGCTCAGCCAGATAACGGGCTTTTCACCACCAGGCTGCCAGGCGATCAGATGCGCGCCCTGTAAGGTGATGGCTGCCCTGACTTTTGGATGAACGATGGTTAAAAGGGGCAGGTCGCCCATTTTTCTCTGCGAAATATAGGGGGTGATCTGGTCAGTAACCGCCAGGGAAAAGAGTTTTTCGCTCATGAGGAAACCTTTTTCAAACCGATAAAAAAAGGGCGACCGGAGTCGCCCTCATTAGTCTTTCAACTGCTTATTTAGCAATGTGAGAGATCAGGTCCAGAACTTTGTTTGAATAGCCCGTTTCGTTGTCATACCAGGCAACCAGTTTGACGAAGGTGTCGCTCAGGGCGATACCTGCTTTGGCATCAAATACAGAAGTCAGAACTTCGCCGTTGAAATCAGTAGAAACCACGTCATCTTCGGTGTAGCCCAGAACGCCTTTCAGTTCGCCTTCGGAAGCCGCTTTGATTGCATCACAAATTTCTTTGTAAGAGGCAGGCTTAGCCAGACGTGCAGTCAGGTCAACCACGGAGACGTTTGGCGTAGGGACGCGGAAAGACATACCGGTCAGTTTGCCGTTCAGCTCAGGGATCACTTTACCTACGGCTTTCGCTGCGCCGGTAGAAGAAGGGATGATGTTCTGAGATGCGCCACGACCGCCACGCCAGTCTTTGTGAGACGGGCCATCAACGGTTTTCTGCGTAGCAGTAGTCGCATGCACGGTGGTCATCAGTGCTTCAACGATGCCGAACTTGTCGTTGATCACTTTTGCCAGCGGTGCCAGGCAGTTAGTGGTGCAGGATGCGTTAGAAACGATGTCCTGGCCGTCGTAAGACTTGTGGTTCACGCCCATAACGAACATTGGGGTGTTGTCTTTAGAAGGACCGGTCAGTACGACTTTCTTCGCGCCAGCCTGAATGTGCTTACGTGCGGTTTCGTCGGTCAGGAAGATACCGGTTGCTTCAGCAACAACGTCAACGCCGATTTCGCCCCATTTCAGGTTAGCTGGATCTCTTTCAGCGGTAACACGAATGGTTTTGCCGTTAACAACCAGATGGCCGTCTTTGACTTCTACAGTACCGTCGAAACGGCCATGGGTAGAGTCGTACTTCAGCATGTAAGCCATGTACTCGGCGTCCAGCAGATCGTTGATTGCAACGATTTCTACATCAGAACGCTGCTGAGCAGCACGGAAAACGATGCGACCGATACGGCCAAAACCATTGATACCTACTTTGATAGTCATATATTCCACCAGCTATTGGTTAGTGAATAAAAGGTTGGCTGTAAAATTACAAAAACCTTACCAGGCGTCAAGCGGAATCGCTTCAATTGTTGCGACAAATCAAACCAGCGAGCAGGAATAATTTATCTGAAAGCATGATTCGCGGCACCCGTTAGAACCTAATCTTGGGCCTTCCTGCACGAATATAAAGGGGCAGGGGTATCAAAGGGTGATCTGAATCACATAATCGTCTGCTTTTACTTTCAGATATCTCTGTAAGCGAAAAAATCCCCAGACGTTGTTATGTATTTGTTAGAATGATAGACATTATCCAGAACACACCGCCAGAGAGTATCGATATGGCTAACAAACATCTGAACCCAGAAACCGATTTGAACGAAGTACAGCGTTATGTGACCCAAGAGCGCGGTACCGAGAGACCCTTTACCGGCAAGCTGCTGCATAACAAAGGCGAAGGGCTGTATCACTGCCTCGTGTGCAATTCGCCGCTGTTCCTGTCGGAAACCAAGTACGACTCCGGCTGCGGCTGGCCCAGTTTTTACCAGCCCGTCAGCGATGATGCTATTCGTTATATTGAAGATGACACTCACGGTATGCAGCGTATCGAAATTCGCTGCGGCAGCTGTGATGCCCACCTGGGGCACGTATTTCCGGATGGTCCTCAGCCTACGGGCGAGCGCTACTGCGTCAATTCCGCTTCGTTAAGCTTTTCTGACGAAGAAGGCAACAACATTAAAGGATAGCGGCAATGGTGTTGGATGAGATGATTAATGCCATGACGCCGGATGTTTACCAGCGTCTGCTGACCGCCGTTGAAACGGGTAAATGGGCCGACGGCGTCGCGCTGACTGACGCGCAGAAAGAGAACAGCCTGCAGCTGGTGATGATATGGCAGGCGAAATATAATGAGCAGCCGCAGCATATGAGCATTGGCAAGGGTGGCGAGATGGTGACAAAAAGCAAAAGAGAGCTTAAGGAAGCGTTTGGCATTGTGGATGACAACGTCACCCGCATTAAGCTGCAATAAATTATTCCTGGAGGAATAATTGTCGCTGGTTCACGCCACGATCCCCGGTTAAATCCCGGCAGCAGGTTTTACCTGAGCGTTCCTTCCGCCCCCTCAGCATTGATAAGCAGCGCGCCGCTGGCCGCCATTTCCGCCAGCGCCCGCTCACCGTCACCCGCTTCCAGATTCACACCCCGACACCCTGCGACAATCACGCTGACGCGATAGCCCAGCCTTAGCGCGTCCAGCACGCTATATTTCACGCAGTAATCGGTCGCCAGGCCCATCACCGTTAGCGCCGTCACCCCCTGCGATTTTAACCAGCTGTCCAGGCCGGTCTGGCTGCGCTGGCCATTGTCAAAAAAGGCGCTGTAGCTATCTGTGCGGGGATCCGTTCCCTTATAGATCTGCTTGACGAGCACGCTGCGATTAAGCTTAGGGTGCAGCTCTGCCCCCTTACTCCCCTGAACGCAGTGATCGGGCCACCAGACCTGGGGCAGCCCATCCAGCTCCCCCATGGTCCAGGGCTCTTCTCCGGCATTTGAGGCAAAGCTGCCGTGGTGATGCGGGTGCCAGTCGAGCGTGGCGACCACCGGCTGACCACGCTGATGAAAACGCATCGCAACCTGATTTGCTACGGCAATAACCGCATCACCTTCGTCGACAGCCAGTGCGCCACCGGGACAAAAGTCATTTTGTAAATCAATCAGTAACAGTGCCTGCTGCGTTTTCATTATGGTTCCTTATTTCTCGTCTGGCGTCAGTTCGCCGCGCAGATTAACCTGCATCAGCTGACGTACCCTGTCGCTCGAAAGACCCTGCGACAGTAAAAAATGGAGCTTGGTTAGCGTCGCCTCGACGGTCAGATCGTAACCGCTGATCACCCCTGCAAGCGCGAGCGCGTTGCCGGTGGCATAACCGCCCATATTGACCTTACCGGACATACACTGAGTCAGATTGATAACCACTATCCCGCGCGAGGAAGCCTCTTTAAGCTCCTTCAGGAAGGCAGGGTTTTGGGGGGCATTACCTACCCCGTAGGAGCGCAGAATCAGCGCCTTTACCGGCTGCAGGAGAAAATTACTGACCACATCGGCTGAGATACCGGGATATATCGTCACCACGCCAACCGGCTGCGGGGTAATCGGATGCACGATCAGCTCACCCTCGCCGTGGGGAGCAGGCGGGGTGTTCAGACGGCGGATATGAATCCCGGCTTCAAGCAGCGGGGCCAGATTGGGTGAGGCGAACGCATTGAAACCGTCGGCGTGTGCCTTGGTCGTGCGGTTACCGCGATAAAGCGTATTGTTAAAAAACAGAGAGACTTCATTTATCGGGAAGTTCGCCGCCACAAAGAGTGCATTCAACAGATTCTGCTGTCCGTCGGAGCGGAGTTCCTCAAGCGGAATCTGTGACCCTGTCACAATTACCGGCTTGGCGAGATTTTCCAGCATAAATGAGAGCGCCGACGCGGTGAAGGCCATGGTATCGGTGCCGTGCAGGATCACAAAACCGTCATAGCGATGGTAGTTCTGACGAATATCATCGGCGATAATCTGCCAGTCCTGCGGGGTCATATCCGATGAGTCAATCAGTGGCTGATACTCATGGATGGTAAAGTCAGGCATTTCGGCGCGATGAAACTCGGGCATATTTGCCAGCTGGGTCTGCAGATGCCCCGACACCGGAATATAGCCCTGGGAAGAACGCTGCATGCCTATGGTTCCACCCGTATAGGCCACGTAGATAGATTTCTTTTGCATGTTTAAGCTCTGGCCTGTCGTACAGGCGCATGACAGGAATAGGGGTAAAAGCAGCCCGACATGATGCCGGGCTGCCGCCGGGTTATTTCACCTGACCACAGGTCAGGCAGATGGCATAGCGATTTTGCGGATCGTTAAGATTATCAAACAGGCCGGGCTGATTTCTCATTGCCGCCATGGTGTCCATAACCGGCGCGGGCAGCCACACCTTCAGGACGTCAGGCAGCGCGGCGCGAATTGAGACATCCATCTGACTGAACAGCATATCAAGCATGCCCGGATCGTCCTGATACCAGTTTAGCTGGGGCTGTTTCAGCTTAGCCAGCTCGGTCGCTTTGGCAACGGCATCGTCAAAGTCGCCCAGCGCGTCAACCAGTCCGTTTGCTTTAGCATCGCTGCCTGTCCAGACGTGACCCTGCGCGATCTGGTCGATCTGCTCCGGCGTTTTATTACGGGCCTGTGCCACCAGATTGAGGAAGTTTTTATAACCGTTCTCAATGCTCAGCTGCATCATCTGCTGAACTTCAGGCGGGAGCGCCCTGGTGGTGGCCACATCGGCCAGCGGCGAGGTAGACACGCCATCCGTATGAACGCCGATCGCACCGAGTGAGTTTTCGACGGTATTAATCACGCCGAAAATCCCAATCGAGCCGGTCAGGGTATTCGGGCTGGCAATGATGTAGTTGGCCGGGGTGGAGACCCAGTAGCCGCCCGATGCCGCCAGGCCGCCCATGGAGACGACCACCGGTTTACCTGCGGCTTTCGCCGCCGCCAGCTCTTCGCGAATGGTTTCGGAGGCCGTTACGCTGCCGCCGGGACTGTTAACGCGAAATACAATGGCTTTAATCTTCGGATCCAGACGTGCCTGACGAATTTCCATCGCGGTGGTATCACCCCCCACGTTGCCCGCCGTCTCGTCGCCATCCATGATCGCACCGTTAGCCATAATCACCGCGATATTGCCGTCGGCTGACTGCTTATCTTTGACCTGATAGTCGTAGATGCTGGTACCGTTGAAATCTTTTGCTTCTTTATCCCAGCCGAAAACTTTCGTCAGCTGCTGATCAACCGCCGACCGCGAGGCTAACTCATCCACCAGCCGGGCATTTTTGGCGTATTCAGCCGTGTCGCCGCCGGTTTTCTGTAGTGCATCGAGCAGGCCCTGCGCACCCGGGAAAACCTGATCCGGGGTGATCTGACGGTTGGCCGCCAGGGTATTGAGATAGTTTTGCCACAGCTCGCCCATCCAGCGGCTGTCCGCCTCGCGCGCTGCCGGAGACATATCATCACGCAGGAACGGCTCAACCGCCGACTTGTAGGTCCCCACGCGGAAGACGTGTGAAGAGACCTTCAGCTTATCCAGCAGTGTCTTATAGTAGAGTCCGTTAGTGGCAAAACCGTGGATATCCACCGTACCCTGCGGGGAGAGATAAATTTTATTGGCAAAGCTGGCAAGGTAGTACTGTGCCTGACTGTAGCTGTCACCCGTGGCGTAAATCTGTTTACCGCTGTCGCGAAATTCGCGCAGGGCCTTACCCATATACTGAAGCGAGGGCTGATCGGCACCGGCGAAATCGCGCAGATCGAGCACCATACCAGTAATATTGGCATCACCTTTCGCCTGGCGGATGGCATCCACTACGTCAAACAGCGAATTCTCCTTCAGGCGGTTGCTATTGGTACCCAGCAGCTGGCGACCAAGTTTGCTGAGCTTATTGCTGACGGAGGGCTTATCGACCACCGTGCCGCTAAGATCAACAATCAGTGCGCCTTTCGGAGATTGTTCGGGTGTGGCAGGGCGGCTGAACTGAACATAAATTCCAATACAGATCAGAATCAATACCACCAGAAACAGATTAAGAATGAACTCACGGACGAAATTCAGCAGTCGCCATGTCCATTTAAAAAAACCAGCGATTGCTCGCCACAAAGTGCGCATATTATCTCCATAATCGCGGTAAAAAAGCCCGTTTCACCGGGTGCAAAAACGCACTAACGGCGAAACCGGAGCAGGATGGTGACATCCTAATTAGCCAGGGCGCTATTGTCAGCAGGAAAAAGCGCCATGCTGTAACAAATCATCATCCTGTGCTAGTTTCTGCTAAATCAGAATCATTATCAGGAGAAATTTATGGATGCGCTGGATTTAGTGGTTAACCGTCGTTCTGCCTCGCGGCTCAGTGAACCGGCGCCTGCGGGGGAAGCCCTGGAGAATATCCTTCGTGCCGGTATGCGCGCGCCCGACCACGGCACGCTCCAGCCGTGGCGCTTTAGCATTATCGAAGGCGCAGGACGCGAACGCTTCAGCCAGCTGCTGGAAACGACGGCCCGTCAGGATGATATGGATTTAAAGGCCATTGAAAAGGCAAAACAGTCTCCGTTTCGCGCGCCGATGATCATCACCGTTGTAGCGCGATGCGAAGATCATCCGAAGGTCCCGCGCTGGGAGCAGGTGGTTTCCGCAGGCTGTGCGGTGATGGCAATGCAGATGGCTGCGCTGGCGCAGGGGTTTAACGGCGTCTGGCGTACCGGTGCCTGGACTGAGCATCAGGCGGTGCGCGAGGCGTTTGGGTGCCGCGAGCAGGATAGCCTGGTGGGTTTTCTGTACCTTGGTACGCCCCAGCTCAAATCTTCCACTACCGTTCTTCCGCCCAACACCGCGCCATTTGTCAGTTATTTCTGAGTGACAGCGGGTCACAATCCCCGCAGGCTTGTGACCCGCCCTGCAATTTGTCGCGATAATAAGCAAACGGAGCGGCAATTATGCGCCCGGACTTACCACGCTTAGCCTGACAGGTTACCATTGCGGACCATGATACCCGCGCCCGCGTCGCGGGTCAGTTGAGGTGTACGCCACAGTATTCTGGCGACACCGGGTGAACTGATGCCGCTGTACGCCGGGCGTTCAGTAACAGAAATTGTAAGTTAAGCAGGATGTCATTTCGCATGCGTTTGTTTATTGCCGAAAAACCCAGCCTTGCCCGCGCGATAGCGGATGTGTTACCAAAGCCGCACCGCCGGGGCGAGGGCTACATTGCCTGCGGGCCGGATAATATGGTGACGTGGTGCGTCGGGCACCTGCTGGAACAGGCGCAGCCAGACAGCTATAACAGCCGCTATGCGCGCTGGTCGCTGGCCGATCTGCCGATTGTCCCGGAAAAATGGCAGCTACAGCCGCGGCCTTCGGTAGCAAAACAGCTCAATGTGATCAAGACGCTGCTGGAACAGGCGACAGAAGTGATCCACGCCGGGGACCCGGACAGGGAAGGGCAGCTGCTGGTGGACGAGGTGCTGGATTATCTGGCGCTGCCGGCAGGTAAGCGCGAAAAGGTGCAGCGCTGCCTGATTAACGATCTCAACCCCCAGGCGGTTGAGCGGGCGGTGGGGCGGCTGCGTGAAAATCGCGAATTTATCCCGCTGTGCGTCTCTGCGCTGGCGCGGGCGCGGGCCGACTGGCTTTACGGCATCAATATGACCCGTGCCTACACGCTGCTGGGGCGCAACGCTGGCTACGACGGCCTGCTGTCCGTAGGTCGGGTACAAACGCCGGTACTGGGGCTGGTGGTGCGGCGGGATGAAGATATAGAAGGCTTCGTGCCAAAAGATTTTTACGAAGTTAAGGCGCATATCGTCACGCCCGCTGATGAGCGATTTGTCGCGCTATGGCAGCCCAGCGATGCCTGCGAATCCTGGCAGGATGAGGAGGGGCGTTTGCTGCATCGCCCGCTGGCAGACCATGTGGTGGCGCGTATTGGCGGTCAGCCTGCCCACGTCACCAGCTATAACGACAGGCGGGAAAACGACACGGCGCCGCTGCCTTTTTCCCTTTCCACGCTGCAAATTGAAGCGGCGAAGCGCTTCGGCCTTAGCGCGCAGACCGTGCTGGATACCTGCCAGAAGCTCTACGAAACCCACAAGCTGATCACCTACCCTCGTTCGGACAGCCGTTACCTGCCGGATGAGCACTTCGCCGGGCGTCATGCCGTTCTCAATGCGATAGGTGTGCACCAGCCCGATCTGCAAACGCCTGCCGATTTTGACAGTGACCGCAAGAACCGCTGCTGGGACGATAAAAAAGTGGATGCGCACCATGCAATTATCCCGACGGCACGCGGTGGCACCCTGCGCCTGAGTGAAAATGAAAGCAGTATCTACCGGCTGATCGCCACCCAGTATCTGATGCAGTTTTGCCCCGATGCCGTCTACCGCAAATGCGTGATCGAACTTGATATCAACGGCGGGAAATTTATGGCGAAGGCCCGATTTTTGGCCGAAGCGGGCTGGCGTGCGCTGCTCGGCAGTAAAGAGCGGGATGAGGAAAATGACGGCACGCCGCTACCGGTGGTGGCAAAAGGGGATGAGCTCCTCTGCGAGCGCGGAGAAGTGGTGGCGAAGCAGACACAGCCGCCCAGACCCTTTACCGATGCCACGCTGCTCTCAGCGATGACCGGTATTGCGCGCTTCGTCCAGGATAAAGATCTAAAGAAAGTGCTGCGTGCGACCGATGGTTTAGGGACAGAAGCTACGCGCGCCGGGATTATTGAGTTGCTCTTCAAACGGGCTTTTTTGTTTAAAAAAGGGCGCTATATTCATGCCAGTCCCGCCGGGCGAGCGCTGATCCACTCGCTGCCAGAGATGGCAGCCAGACCGGATATGACTGCCCAGTGGGAGTCCACGCTGACTAAAATCAGTGAAAAGCAGTGCCGCTATCAGGATTTTATGATGCCGCTGGTAGAGACGCTGCATAATCTGATCTCGCAGGCCCGGCAGCAGCCCGCCGCGCATGCATTCCGTGGCCTTCCTGCGGCAGAAAATCGTAAAAAACCGGCGCGTCGCAGGGCGTCCAAAGCGAAGGAAACTGAGTAATGAGAAAAAATGCCGTAGTGATGCTGTTTGCTGCGCTGCTGTTAAGCGGTCAGGCAGCGGCAACCAGTCAGAGCCTGCACGTTGGCGGCGGGCAGGGCAGTGATGTGAGCAGTGGATACGGGTCAGGCGGCGGCTATGTGCCAGCAGGCAGAAACAATACCGGCGTGGTGGTGGATATGCCGCCAGAGGCGTGGATGCAGGGGCAAAACAGCAATCAGCCGCCGTGTCTGCGCTGCTGTACCTGGGAGAATCGCAGCTATACCGAAGGATCGGTGGTGAAAATGGAAGGGGTACTTTTGCAGTGCCGCCGCGACGAACGCTCGGTCGGCACTAACAACCTGACCTGGCAAACGCTACATCAGAATTAACGATTAACCGGGCATTCGCCCGGTCAGATTAACGGATTATTCAAAACTAAACTGCGCCCAGACTGGCGCATGGTCGGAGGGTTTTTCCATTCTGCGAATGTCATAGTCAATACCGGTTGCGACGCAGCGTTCGGCCAGTGGCCTGCTGGCCAGCAGCAAATCGATACGCAGGCCGCGATTATCGTCAAAGCCTTTTGAGCGGTAATCGAACCACGAGAAGCGATCGCTGACCTCAGCGTTCTGCGCCCGCCAGGTATCTACCAGGCCCCAGCCCATCAGCCTGTCCATCCATTCCCGCTCTTCAGGCAGAAAAGAACACTTGCCGGTCCGCAGCCAGCGCTTACGGCTGTCCTCCCCGATACCAATATCGGTATCGGCGGAACTGATATTCATATCACCCATGATCAGCACCTGATTCCCGGGCTTTTGCTCCGTCTCGAGGAAGTTCTGCAGATCGCGATAGAATTTTTCCTTCGCCGGGAATTTGGTGGGGTGGTCACGACTCTCCCCCTGCGGGAAATAGCCGTTAATCACCAAAATATTTCCTGCGGGACTGGGGATCTCGGCCATGATCAGGCGGCGCTGGGCGTCTTCTTCATCTCCTGGAAAACCCCGTCTGACGGTGAGAGGCTCGGCTTTTGTCAGCAGGGCGACGCCGTAGTGACCTTTTTGCCCATGATAAAAGACGTGGTAGCCGTGGCTGGCGACCTCATCAAGCGGAAACATATCGTCGTGAACCTTGGTTTCCTGCAGGCCGATGACGTCAGGCTGATGCTGCTCAATAATGGCGGCCAGCTGGTGAGGACGGGCGCGCAGCCCATTGATATTAAAAGAAACAAATTTCATGGCGGAGGCTGTCTTTACGAAGGAATAAGCCCGGATGGTAGCAGAGTCTGGCGGTATATGTCATCCGTCATGCTCAGCCTGCGCCCGGTCATCGGCTTATCTACATGGGGTTCTACGCCGGAACCGCCGAAATTTCCGACCCGTGGTTTTTAGTGATCTTTCGGCACCTCAATGACGCCATCCGCAATTCCTTGAGCCAGCCTTTCCATCCATTTTGCGAAGCGAAAATATCCAGGGTATTGCAGGCAAATGTAGTCCATCTGGACTTTTGAAGCGCTGTCCATCACCCGTTTAAAGGCATCCATATAGTCATAACAGCCTTGCAATAACTGAGCATCGCCATTTTCTGTCAGGGGAAACCGGTAGGCATAATCATGAACTATCTTCGCCAACTGTCGCTGTTCTGCGGTTAAATCGACCCTATTCTCTCCTCAGTAGTGTCAGAGGAGGTATCTACCTCCTCTGATTTCCTTCGTTATCAGGCACAACAACGATCGTTCCATGAATCACGATAGATAATATTTCCTTCCGTATACTTCCAGGTAATCGCCTCATAACGCAATTCGAGTGTTTCAAGATGGGTGCTGCTCATGCCATTAGGGGCAAGGTAAGGGGAAACCGTCGTGTTTTTGATGTTTTCCAGGATGATATTGAAATATCAGACTCAATGCCCGATTCCAGTATTCGGTACATCTTGATCGTTGCTTTTTTCAGTGTGCGGCCTTCACACACGGCGCGATACAGAATAGGTGTCGTTTGGTCAAATTCTTTCACTATCGTGATCGGGCTATGAACGCGCGTTCCGGTAAGTTTGCCCCTGCTGGGATCTACTGGAATGGTTACACCATGAGAAAATGATTTTAATTCGATGGAACCCAAACGCAGGGGCATTAAACAACTGCCAACAATCGGCGATCCGTTTTCATCTTCAAGCCATAAATGAGCGGGAGTAGACATATAATTTCCTTATCAGTGATAATTTAAATAACTGTGATGTTCACGCTGTCAACATTTAAAGTAACGCGTAAAAATAACAATCATAACTATGGCGAATACGCCTATAGGCCAGACAGGGCTATCAGGGAAAAAATACCCCTGAAGCAGTGCGAAAATAATTGTGAGAATCACAGGCCCGTACAGCGATGATAAAAACCTGAGTTGCCACAGTATAAATTTCTTTAGTGATTGAATCATGGTTATCGGATCATCCGGGTGATGATGTTTGCTATACCGGAATCAGACGACCATTGTGCTTCAAGTGCGCCCGCACGCTCGAATACCGGTTCAATCAGGAAATACATCATTTCCAGTTGTTGCATGTAAAGCGCAGAGTAATAGGCTGGGTATTGGACGTGTAGACGATGGGCACTAGCGCCCTTTCCTAATGTTTCAACTTGATTTGTGACCTGTTGACCGACAGCTGAAACGGCATGATCTAGTTTTAATGCGAGGATTTTATTGGCCTGAAGGTAATTGATGACTTCATCGTTGTTGTACATAGCCGCTCCTTGCTAATTTTCAGTAAGTCCAATTGTTCATTTTTTCCCACGGGAAAGCGTCCGGTAAACAGTCGGACGCGAAACGGAAAATAATTCAGCCAAATCGCTGATTGAGTACCCGCCGCTTCCGTGCATCCTGCAAAGCTCTTTTTGCTGCTTATCAGACAATTTTGGTTGTTTCCCTCGCAGTTTCCCTTTTGCTCGTGCGATGGCCATACCTTCGCGGGTACGCAGCCGTATCAGGTCACCTTCAAACTCTGCAAAGGTAGCCAGCACATTAAAGAACATCTTCCCCATCGGGTCCGCAGGATCGTAGATACTGCAGCCCAGAGCCAGCTTCACGCCACGGGCCTGAAGGGCATCAGCAATTTCTCTTGCGTCTGGTACTGAACGGGCCAGACGGTCAAGCTTGGGAACAACCAGTGTGTCGCCACTACGAACGGCGGCCAGCGCCTGGTCCAGGCCGCAGGCGATTTGAACCGGTCAACCCTTTATCGATGTAAATTCTGTCCAGGGAGACACCGAGTTTCACCAGCGCTTCCTGCTGAGCAGTCAAATCTTGCTTGTCGGTCGAACATCGTGCATAGCCGATCCGTATTTCTGTCATAAATATGTACGTTTAAGGGGCCATGAAAGAGATTGATGCCTTACCAGTTATATGAGACAACGTCATCAGTGATTTTATCTGAAACACCAAAATTTATTTTACTGTCCGTTGAACGATCCTCTTACGGACACGATTAATCGAGGTCAGGATGACAACTCGTGATACAGCAACAGGCAAAAGTTAACGACTGGCGGTTTTAAACAGTGCTGAGCAGGAAGCGCTGTATGGTTATCCTGAGCCGTTATTTTCATGGTGGGTCACTTCCGAACCAATCTCCTACTAAGCATGAACGCTATGCGCAGCGGGAAAAAATCTGCGCACTATATGGTTACCGGCCGTGGGCATCTTCGCTGTCTTCACAACTTGAGCAACAGGCTGCCCACATTGTTCACCGCGATGTAACTCCCGGTTTTGTCGCCACCGAGCTGATTATCTGGCTCAACGCGCATAAAATTATCCGGCCCGGTTACACCACTCTCCAGGAGCTGGTAAGGAAGGTTCTTTCTGATGAAAGGCAACGGCTGGGACGTATTTTGACGGAACAGCTTGATGATGCAACTATTGCCGGTCTGGACAAACTGATTGAACGCGACGATACCCTTTCCCGACTCGCGGTCCTCAGGCAGGATGCGCGTGACTTTGGCTGGCGCCAGATGGTCCATGAACGGGAAAAACGGGCCATACTGGCGCCGATGCACCGTAAAGCCTGCGACATTTCATCGATACTGAATATTTCCCAGCAAAAACCCCTACATGGCTCCACCTGCATCGCTATCAGCAACCGCTATTAAGGTGTAGGGGCAACTGTAGAGAGGGGTAAGGTGCGGCATAGGTATGGGTGAAGATGCAAATCTGGATTAAGCTGGGGGAGGTCGTAATGGTGGTGGGGGAAGGATTCGAACCTTCGAAGTCGATGACGGCAGATTTACAGTCTGCTCCCTTTGGCCGCTCGGGAACCCCACCAGGGGAAGCGTATTACAATATCAAATCTGAGTTTCTCATCCTTTACCTTGCGGTGACGGGACGGCCTGAAAAGCGCTAACAATACGGCTGGTGCGAATGGTGGTGGGGGAAGGATTCGAACCTTCGAAGTCGATGACGGCAGATTTACAGTCTGCTCCCTTTGGCCGCTCGGGAACCCCACCACTGGCCTTGCTCGCTCTGTTCACTCAAGCGGGGCGCATCATATCAGATGAAATACGGGTGTAAACCCCGCGCACCCCGAATATCAATCGTTTGCCGCTTTTTTGCCCTGACTGCTGCATTGTCAGTCAAAAAAGCCTTTTATGCCATGACAGACCGGGGCATTACAGGATAATCGTGCGGTTGCCATAAACGAAAACGCGCTGGGCAAGCACCTGATAAAGTGCGCGACTCAACGCATTTTTTTCAACGTCGCGGCCGGCACGCATCATATCCTCGGCCGTATAATTATGATCTACGTGGATCACTTCCTGGATAATGATAGGACCCTCATCAAGATTGTCATTCACGTAGTGCGCCGTAGCGCCAATAATTTTCACGCCGCGTTCATAAGCCTGGTGATAAGGGCGGGCACCGATAAAAGCAGGCAGAAACGAGTGGTGGATATTGATGATTCGATTGGGGTAGCGCTGAACAAAGGCTGGCGTCAGTACGCGCATATATTTTGCCAGCACCACGTAATCGGGCTGAAAACGATCAATTTCCGCAGCCATATTGTTATCGTGCTGGTCGCGGGTCAGGCCTTCGTGGCTCTGGAAAATAAACGGTATATCAAAGCGCTCGACCAGCGTGCGCAGGGTTTCATGGTTGCCAATGACGGCTGCGATCTCAACATCCAGTCCACCGTATGCGCTTTTCATCAGCAGATCGCCCAGGCAGTGCGCTTCCCTGGTCACCAGGATAACGATGCGGCGACGTCCGGCTGAATTCAGCTCACGTATCGAACCCTCTGGCAGCGCGCTGTCTAAATCGGCCAGCAGCGTTGCGTCATTGAAAATGCCTTCCAGCTCGGTACGCATAAAGAAACGCCCGGTACGGTGATCGACGAACTCATTGTTCTGCACAATGTTCAGCTCGTGCTTGTAGCAAATATTGGTGATTTTTGCGATCAGCCCTTTGGCATCCGGGCAGATTGTTCTTAAAACTTTTCGTTGCAGTGTTTGCGGGTGCATTGCGATGGGGGTCCTGTCGAAGCAATTCTTGTGTTAATGGCGAACGCTACTGGCCGCAGCATTTCTTAAATTTTTTACCTGAGCCGCAGGGGCAGCGGTCATTTCGTCCCATTTCAGGGAATGTTCCGTCGATATAGTACCAGCGTTGTTCCTCACGAAGAAAGCGCGAACGTTCACTTATAAAGCTATGACGCTGATTTTCAGAGAATCTGGCAAAAAATGTAACAAACCCTTCAGAAGAATCCCGTGGTTTTTTTGCTTCAATAATATGTAAACTTAACCACCGGGTAGTGGCAAAGCTCGCTTCAAGCGCCGGGCGAAAGCCCTGTGCGCCGCAGGAAGGGTGCCAGGTCGCGATCAAATAATCTGCGTTTTGCATCGCATAAGCGGTATAGCGCGAACGCATCAGCGTTTCAGGCGTTGGGGCTAGTGCCATATCGTTTAGATAGGGGTGGCAACATAGGCTATACTCCAATCCGCTACAGCAGGGGCAAGGATCTGACACATTGACTCCGATAAAAAAATTAAGATGCTGATTTAAAACCAGGGCACCATGGTAACCGAGCAGCAGGGATGATGCTATTTGTAACTCAAGTCAACGCCAGAGGTGGGATGAGAAAGGTTAAAATCGGACTGGCGCTAGGTTCAGGCGCTGCCAAAGGATGGGCTCATATAGGCGTTATACATGCGCTGGAACGGGCAGGTATAAAAATCGATGTCGTTGCGGGCTGTTCCGTCGGCGCGCTGGTGGGTGCGGCTTATGCCAGCCATCGGCTGCCGCTGATGGAGACCTGGGTGCGGTCGTTCAGCTACTGGGATGTTATCCGTCTGATGGATTTCTCATGGCGTCGAGGTGGGTTGCTCAGAGGCGAACGCGTTTTCAATCACGTCAGGCGGCTGGTTCATCACGACAAAATCGAACAGTGCGCCCTGCCTTTTGGCGCGGTCGCAACGAATCTTAGCACCGGCCGTGAGCTATGGCTTACTGAAGGCGATCTGCACCAGGCCGTTCGAGCCTCCTGCAGTATGCCAGGTCTGCTTGCACCCGTTAGCTGGAATGGTTACTGGCTGGTGGATGGCGCGGTCGTCAACCCGGTGCCCATCTCTCTGACCCGTGCGCTGGGGGCGGATATCGTCATCGCCGTTGACCTGCAGCATGATGCGCATCTGATGCAGCAGGATCTGCTGTCCGTTACGCCCAGAAATGAAGAAGAGGCCAGCCAGTCGGTCCATAGCTGGGGAGGGAGGCTGCGACAAAGTCTGGCGAAAAAGGTGCAGCGCAAGGTTAACCAAAGCCCAGGCGCAATGGAAATAATGACCACTTCAATCCAGGTGCTGGAAAATCGCCTTAAGCGGAACCGCATGGCTGGCGATCCACCGGATATACTGATACAACCCTTTTGCCCGCAAATCTCCACGCTGGATTTCCACCGCGCGGAAGAGGCAATTGAAGCCGGCAGGCTGGCCGTTGAGAAGAACATGGATGAACTCCTTCCCCTGGCCCACCAGAATGCGCTGCCGGATGTTTGAATGAGAATACGAAAGGTAATTCTGACGGGCACGGATGTTGATTATGAGCCGCTATTGAGTTATCTGCTGTGTGAGGGGGGATAATGGACAAACCATTAACGGGAAAACAGATTCTGATTGTTGAAGACGAGGTCGTTTTCCGCTCTCTGTTGGACAATTTTCTTACTGCGCTTGGCGCGACAAACATACTGGCAGATGATGGCCTGCAGGCGCTGGAAAAAATGAACCAGCTCAACCCCGACCTGATTATCTGCGATCTTGCCATGCCCAGAATGAACGGGCTTAAACTGGTAGAACATCTGCGCAGTAAGGGCAGTGCAGTGCCTATTCTGGTTATCTCCGCGACCGAAAACATGGCGGATATTGCACGCGTACTACGTCTTGGCGTGCAGGACGTGCTGCTGAAGCCGCTCAAAGACCTGGACCGCCTGCGGGAGGCGGTTTACGAATGTCTCTATCCCTCTATGTTTACATCGAAAGTTGAAGAGGACGAACAGCTGTTTCAGGACTGGGATGCGCTGGTACGCGACCCACAGGCCGCTGCCAAACTGCTCAAGCAGCTACAGCCGCCGGTACAGCAGGTTATCGCCAACTGCCGTATTAATTACCGCCAGCTAACGATGGCCGAGCAGCCGGGTCTGGTCCTGGATGTGGCAGCCCTGTCGGAAAAAGATTTGGCTTTCTACTGTCTTGACGTCACGCGCGCCGGGGATAACGGCGTGTTAGCTGCGCTTCTGCTGCGGGCGTTATTCAACGGGCTACTCCAGGATCAATTATCGGGCCAGGCTCCGCGTCTGCCTGAATTAAACGGCCTGCTAAAACAGGTTAATCTGCTGCTTCGGCAGGCCAATCTGAAGGGGCAATTTCCTTTACTCGTTGGTTACTATCATCAGGGTTTAAAAAATCTGGTTTTAGTTTCCGCGGGTTTAAACGCCACGCTCAACGTTAATACCCATCAAATTCAGCTGAGTAATGGTATTCCCCTTGGCACGCTGGGCAGTACGCATCTTAACCAAATAAGCCAGCGGTGTGACACATGGCAGTGCCAGGTATGGGGCGCGGGCGGCAGACTGCGCCTGATGTTGACGACGGAATAACCGTTTAAGGCATTATTTTGCGCTGTGCCGGATTAGCAGGACCAAAAATTGGCTTTACACTTGGGTAATAATCTTAATTTGCGCTGAAATGGTTTAACCAGGATAAATCCACCCGTATACAACTGGTATACTCATCTCGTTTTTAAACTCGACATATCAAGTAATAACTTGAACGGCCTAAAGAGAGGTACTTTGATGTCTGCCTATAAGTCTAAAGTAAAAAAAGCGGTAATCCCTGTTGCAGGTTTGGGTACGCGTATGCTGCCAGCAACCAAAGCAATTCCTAAAGAGATGTTGCCGCTGGTTGATAAGCCGTTAATTCAGTATGTCGTTAATGAGTGCATCGCAGCTGGAATCACAGAGATTGTGCTGGTCACGCACTCCTCTAAAAACTCGATTGAAAACCATTTTGATACCAGCTTTGAGCTGGAAGCCATGCTGGAAAAACGCGTTAAGCGCCAGCTGCTGGAAGAGATCCAGTCTATCTGCCCTCCACACGTCACCATTATGCAGGTGCGTCAGGGTCTGGCGAAGGGTCTGGGCCATGCGGTCATGTGCGCCTATCCGGTTGTCGGTAATGAGCCTGTGGCCGTTATTCTGCCGGACGTGATCATTGACGAATACGAATCCGATCTGGCGAAGGATAACCTGGCCGATATGATGCGTCGCTTTGACGAAACGGGTCACAGCCAGATCATGGTTGAGCCAGTGGCAGACGTAACCGCCTACGGCGTTGTTGACTGCCAGGGTGCAGAGCTTAACGCGGGTGAAAGTGCGCCTATGGTTGGCGTCGTTGAGAAACCAAAAGCGGATAAAGCACCCTCTAACCTGGCCGTTGTGGGTCGTTATGTGCTGTCTGCGGATATCTGGCCTCTGCTGGCTAAAACCCCTCCGGGTGCGGGTGACGAAATTCAGCTTACCGACTCCATTGCCATGCTGATGGATAAAGAGACGGTTGAAGCCTATCACCTGAAAGGCATTAGCCATGACTGTGGTAACAAACTGGGCTATATGCAGGCTTTCGTAGAATACGGCGTACGTCATAATACGCTGGGCAGCGACTTTAAAGAGTGGCTTGAAAGCACTGTTGGTAATAAAAAATAAGTTTAATTTCTAACCGGGACAATTCAATGAAAGTCACCGTATTTGGTATCGGCTATGTTGGTCTGGTTCAGGCTGCGGTTCTGGCCGAAGTCGGACATGACGTTCTTTGCATCGATGTCGACGAAAATAAAGTCGAAAATCTGAAGAAAGGGATCATTCCAATCTTTGAGCCAGGCCTGACGCCGCTGGTTATGCAGAACTATGAGGCAGGGCGCCTTAAGTTCACCACTAACGCGGAAGAGGGCGTTAACCACGGCGTTATGCAGTTTATTGCCGTGGGTACACCACCGGATGAAGACGGCTCTGCCGATCTGAAATACGTTACTGCCGTGGCGCGCACCATCGCGCAGCATATGAATGGCCACAAAGTGGTGATTGATAAGTCAACAGTGCCCGTGGGTACCGCTGACAGAGTGCGTGCAGTAATGGAAGAAACGCTGAAAACCCGTGGTGCTGAGTTCGCGTTTGACGTGGTATCTAACCCGGAATTTCTGAAGGAAGGTGCAGCGGTAAACGACTGCATGCGTCCTGAGCGTATCGTGGTGGGTACGGATAATGATGAGGTGGTGGATCTGCTGCGCGAGCTTTATGAGCCGTTCAACCGTAACCATGATCGCATGATCCTGATGGATATCCGTAGCGCTGAGCTGACCAAGTATGCGGCTAACTGCATGCTGGCCACCAAAATCAGCTTTATGAATGAAATTTCCAACCTGGCAGAGCGTTTGGGTGCAGACGTAGAGAAAGTTCGTCAGGGCATTGGTTCAGATTCCCGTATTGGCTACTCGTTTATTTACCCAGGCTGCGGTTATGGCGGTTCGTGCTTCCCGAAAGACGTACAGGCCCTGATCAGAACCGCAGAACAGATTGGTTATAAGCCGCGCCTGCTACAGGCGGTTGAAGACGTGAATGACTCGCAGAAAACCAAGCTGCCAGCCTTCATCAAGCGTCACTTCGGTGAGAATCTGGAGGGTAAAACCTTCGCGCTTTGGGGTCTGTCCTTTAAGCCTAACACCGACGATATGCGTGAGGCTTCCAGCCGCGTGCTGATGGAATCTCTCTGGCAGGCGGGTGCATCCGTGCAGGCGTTTGACCCGGAAGCGATGGACGAAGCGCAGCGTATTTATGGCCACCGCAGCGACCTTAAGCTGATGGGAACCAAAGAAGCGGCCCTGCAGGGTGCTGACGGTCTGGTTATCTGTACCGAATGGCAGAGCTTCCGCGCGCCAGATTTCGATGTTATCAAAAATGCCCTGAAAGAAGCGGTGATTTTTGATGGTCGTAACCTGTATGATCCTGAAAGAGTCAGCAAGCGCGGGTTTGTTTATTATGCAATCGGCCGCGGTGCTTCAATACAAATTGCATAATTAACGAGGGCAGTATGAAATATCTGGTTACCGGCGCAGCAGGCTTTATAGGGTATCACGTCGCACAACGCCTGCTCGCTGCCGGTCACCAGGTTGTCGGTATCGACAACCTGAATGACTATTATGATGTAAACCTCAAGCTGGCCCGCCTGGCGTTAATTCAATCCTCTCACTTTACCTTTATCAAATGCGATCTTGCTGACCGCGAGGGCATTGCCCAGCTGTTCCGTAATGAAGGATTTGACCGCGTTATCCATCTGGGAGCACAGGCTGGTGTACGTTATTCGCTCGAGAATCCTCTGGCTTATGCTGACGCTAATCTGATAGGGCATCTGAATATCCTTGAGGGATGTCGTCATCATCAGGTGGGGCATCTGCTGTACGCCTCTTCAAGCTCGGTATATGGTCTTAACCGCAAGCTGCCATTCTCAACGGATGACAGCGTGGACCATCCCGTTTCGCTGTATGCGGCGACGAAGAAAGCTAATGAGCTTATGTCCCACTCCTACTCCCACCTGTATGGCATCCCAACAACCGGCCTGAGATTTTTTACCGTCTATGGGCCGTGGGGGCGTCCGGATATGGCACTGTTTAAATTTACGCGTGCCATGCTCGCCGGTGAGAAGATTGACGTCTATAACAACGGTCAGATGCGACGTGATTTCACCTATATCGATGATATTGCTGAAGCCATATTTCGCCTGCAGGACGTTATCCCGCAGCCCGATCGGGACTGGACGGTAGAAGAGGGCAATCCTGCGAGTAGCTCAGCGCCTTACCGTGTTTATAACATCGGGAACAGCCAGCCGGTTACGCTAATGGCCTATATTGAGGCGTTAGAAAAAGCACTGGATATCAAAGCTGACAAAAATATGATGCCTATGCAGCCCGGCGACGTATTAGAAACCAGTGCGGATACCGCAGCACTCTTCGATGCGATTGATTTCAAGCCTCAGACGGGGGTGGAGTCCGGCGTCGCGCGGTTTGTTAGCTGGTATCGTGAGTTTTATAAGGTTTAACAGCAGGCGGTAAATAAAAAAGGAAGCTTATGGCTTCCTTTTTTTGTGGCTATCAGAAACACCACAGAGGGTAGAACCTTGACACCATTCAAATGTGGCCTGTAACGTAGACACGTTTAAATGCCGTCAGACTTCAATTTACAGCAGGAAATCATCGAGAGATTTGCCGTCATCAAGGGCTTTCTTGATTACAGCGGGCGTACGGCCCTGGCCGGTCCAGGTTTTGGATTCGCCATTCTCATCAATATATTTATATTTAGCCGGGCGCGCAGCGCGCTTCGTTTTACCCGGTGCTTTAACAGCAGCCAGCGTTGACAGTAATTCGTTAGGATCAATACCGTCTGCAATCAGCATTTCACGGTATTGCTGCAGTTTGCGGCTGCGTTCTTCATTCTCTGCCTGAGCATGGCTCTCTTCTTCGCGGCGCTCGGTAACAACAACTTCTAACTTTTCCAGCATCTCTTCCAGAGTTTCCAGCGTACATTCTCTGGCTTGCGCACGCAGGCTACGAATGTTGTTCAGAATTTTAAGTGCTTCGCTCATTGTCTAAATCTCAAAATTATAAAAAAGTGGGGGGCTGTTTTGCCTGATAATAATAGAGGGCGTTAATCCGAACTGCAATAGATAATTTTGTAAGGAATTCAGAATAACAAGTCATTCCTGCATTTCCTGCTCTTAATAATGCAGTGAGAAAGTAAATGGAAAGGCAATATCACCCTGCAACCCACCACGCTGACAGCCGCCATTTAGTAGATACACAGCCTGTAAATTGCCTATTTGTGACAGCATATGAGATCACTTTTTCAGTGGGGGTATTCCGGCTAACTTTTAGAAAAGTCAGTGGATAATCACAGCATGCATCCCATTTATTACTAAGCTATTGCCGGGAAATTGTTAAGGAGGACATGTTTAGCGCAGCGTAAAGTACCGGCCTGACCGCCTGTCGCAGAGACACAAACATCTTATGTGGATTATTAACCCCGGCTACTGGGTAGCGGTACGCCGCCCGGAGGGCTTGTGATACACTTTACGGCCTAACACGAACCCTGTTTCCGGAGTCGAGCAAAATGGCTCAGCTATATTTTTACTATTCTGCTATGAATGCAGGTAAATCAACTGCCCTGTTGCAGTCATCTTACAACTACCAGGAGCGCGGTATGCGCACGCTGGTCTATACCGCCGAAATAGATAACCGTTTCGGGGTGGGTAAGGTCAGTTCCAGAATTGGACTTTCATCTCCTGCAAAATTGTATAATAACGAGACTGCATTGTTTGATGAAATTAACGCTGAGCAGAGTATTGAACCCGTTAACTGCGTGCTGGTAGATGAATGTCAGTTCCTGACCCGCGATCAGGTTAAGGCGCTTTCCAGGGTAGTGGATAATCTTGATATACCTGTACTGTGCTATGGCTTACGTACAGATTTCCGGGGAGAGTTATTTACCGGCAGCCACTACTTACTTGCCTGGTCAGATAAGCTGGTTGAATTAAAAACCGTTTGCCACTGCGGGCGTAAAGCTGGAATGGTATTAAGGCTGGACCAAAATGGGGCACCCTTTAAAGAGGGAGAACAGGTCGTCATTGGTGGAAATGAGCGCTATGTTTCCGTCTGTCGTAAGCATTATAACGCGGCAATTGAACAGGGTTGTCTACAGGCTATTCACGGTAAAACCGGCAATAAGGGAAGTAGCTGATCCGGGCTATTCTGGTAGGCAGGCATATAAATAGCCTGCTTCTTATTTCTGTCGTCTATTAGTTTTATTGAACATTACTGGAAGAAACCCGCCACTGGCGGGTTTTTTTTTACACAAATTTTACTGTTTTACTATTTTACTTTTTTGCTTTTTCTCACAGGCGTATTTATTTCAACCGACTGTGAAACAATGGCCTCTGCCATGTTGCTAAAGGGTTCGGTAAATTCGCGGCCGTAGAAACTATCCAGCATGATCTGTTTCAGTTCGGCAATCAGCGGATAACGTGGGTTGGCACCGGTACACTGGTCGTCGAAGGCATCATCCGCCAGCTGGTCAACTTTCGCCAGGAAGTCTGCTTCCTGTACGCCAGCTTCACGAATAGATTTCGGAATGCCAAGCTGACTCTTCATCTCTTCCAGCCAGCTAAGCAGCTTCTCAATCTTCTGTGCGGTGCGATCGCCAGGCGCTGTCAGTCGCAGGTGGTCAGCAACCTCAGCATAGCGGCGGCGGGCCTGCGGGCGGTCATACTGACTGAATGCAGCCTGTTTGGTTGGGTTATCGTTGGCGTTATAGCGAATAACGTTAGCGATAAGCAGGGCGTTCGCCAGACCGTGTGGAATATGAAACTCTGAACCCAGCTTATGCGCCATAGAGTGGCAGACGCCGAGGAAGGCGTTAGCGAAAGCGATACCCGCGATGGTCGCCGCATTATGCACGCGCTCACGGGCCACAGGATTCCTGGCCCCTTCACTGTAGCTGGCAGGCAGGTTCTCCTGAAGCAGTTTTAATGCCTGTAGCGCCTGGCCGTCAGAGTATTCATTTGCCAGCACGGAAACGTAGGCTTCCAGAGAATGTACCACCGCATCCAGGCCGCCAAAGGCGCACAGGGATTTCGGCATGTTCATCACCAGGTTGGCGTCTACGATGGCCATATCCGGCGTCAGCGCATAATCTGCCAGCGGATATTTCTGACCGGTCGCATCATCAGTCACCACGGCGAAAGGTGTGACTTCAGAACCGGTACCGGAGGTGGTGGTAATGGCAATCATTTTTGCCTTCACGCCCATCTTAGGGAACTTGTAGATGCGTTTACGAATATCCATAAAGCGCAGTGCCAGCTCTTCAAAGTGCGTTTCAGGATGTTCGTACATCACCCACATGATTTTGGCCGCATCCATTGGCGATCCGCCGCCAAGCGCAATAATCACGTCGGGCTTAAAGGAGTGCATCTGTTCTGCGCCTTTACGTACCACGCTCAGCGTCGGATCCGCTTCGACCTCAAAGAACACTTCCGTTTCAATACCGTGAGATTTCAGTACGGTAATGATCTGATCGGCATAGCCGTTGTTGAACAGATAACGGTCGGTCACAATAAAGGCGCGTTTGGCTCCATCCGTCGCCACTTCTTCCATGGCAATAGGCAGGGACCCGCGGCGGAAATAGATAGATTTGGGAAGTTTATGCCACAACATGTTTTCTGCTCGCTTGGCCACGGTTTTCTTGTTGATCAGATGCTTAGGTCCGACGTTTTCAGAAATGGAGTTCCCCCCCCATGAGCCACAGCCCAGCGTCAGCGAAGGGGCCAGCTTGAAGTTATACAGGTCGCCAATGCCCCCCTGTGACGCCGGAGTATTAATCAGGATACGTGCCGTTTTCATCTTGTCGCCGAAGAAATTGACGCGTTCACGCTCGTTATCCTGATCGGTATAGAGGCATGAGGTGTGCCCGATACCGCCCATCGCAACCAGTTTTTCAGCCTTAACCACGGCATCTTCAAAATCTTTTGCCCGGTACATCGCAAGAGTAGGGGAGAGCTTTTCATGTGCGAAAGGTTCTGACTCATCAACCCTTTCCACTTCGCCAATGAGAATTTTGGTGTTACCCGGTACGCTAATCCCGGCCATCTCGGCAATTTTTACCGCAGGCTGCCCGACGATAGCGGCATTCAGGCCGCCATTTTTCAAAATGATGTCCTGAACGGCCTTCAGCTCCTGGCCCTGAAGCATGTAGCCACCGTGGCTGGCGAAGCGCTCACGGACCGCATCATAAATAGCATCAACCACGATAACGGACTGCTCTGACGCACAGATAACGCCGTTATCAAAGGTTTTTGACATCAGAATTGACGCTACGGCACGTTTGACGTCCGCCGTTTCATCAATAACAACCGGGGTATTACCTGCGCCAACGCCGATGGCCGGTTTCCCTGAACTGTAGGCAGCCTTAACCATGCCGGGTCCGCCGGTGGCGAGGATCAGATTAATGTCCGGATGGTGCATTAGCTGATTGGAAAGTTCGACGGAGGGGACATCGATCCAGCCGATAATATCTTTAGGTGCGCCGGCGGCAATGGCAGCCTGTAGCACAATATCCGCTGCTTTATTGGTAGCATCTTTAGCACGTGGATGGGGTGAGAAAATAATACCGTTTCGGGTTTTAAGGCTAATCAGTGCCTTAAAGATAGCGGTAGAGGTAGGGTTAGTGGTTGGCACGATCCCGCAGATCAGCCCGGTGGGTTCAGCAATGGTGATGGTACCGAAGGTCTCATCGGTCTCGAGAATGCCGCAGGTTTTTTCATCTTTGTAAGCGTTGTAAATATATTCGGAAGCGAAATGGTTTTTGATCACCTTGTCTTCGACAATCCCCATACCCGACTCAGCAACGGCCATCTTAGCCAGGGGGATGCGCGCGTCTGCTGCGGCCAGCGCGGCTGCGCGGAAAATTTTATCTACCTGCTCCTGGGTGAAATTAGCATACTCACGCTGTGCTTTTTTAACACGCTCAACCAGTGCGTTAAGTTCAGCAACATTAGTAACGGCCATAATGCTCTCCTGATGAAAGTTAAACTCTATTAGTAAACGAATCAGAACCTTTAATTGTAGTAATCAGGCGTTAACTTATTGTTTTATTTATGTGACAGGCCCAAAGGTTTTACAAAAAAAACGTCTGTGTTTACTGAAAGAGTCTCCCTCCTGATGTCATCATCGAACTGAATCGCCTGTTTTGTCTGGCAGATCAGGCCTCTCATTCAGAGGGAGGTCCGTTTAGACCTGCTCTGATAAAACAAAGCTTACTCATAATGAGGTACACCAGATTTGATCTGGATCACCGATAATCTCGGCTGATACCTTTCAGCTCACATAATTGGCGCCTGGCGGCAGATGTCGAGCGGCAAACGCCGAATGGCAGAGAGTAATCGGGAGTAATTATGTAACTTTAGGTTTTTATCCTGGTTTTTTGGGGAAAATACAGGCGGAAATTTTGCCCCGGCGGGATGGTATGCGCATTGCTTTTGCATTAAATTACCGCACGTTGAACAGGCCCTTTCAGGAGTACAGTGTGAACCCGGTAATTTTAGATTTCTCAGGCTATATTAAATTTTTTGTGGGTTTATTCGCCCTGGTTAATCCGGTTGGGATCATCCCTGTCTTTATCAGTATGACCCGCTATCAGGTTCCCGCCGCGCGCAATAAAACCAATATGACAGCCAACCTCTCGGTGGCGATCATTCTCCTGACTTCCCTGTTTCTGGGCGATGCCATTCTGCAACTGTTCGGCATATCAATCGACTCCTTTCGTATCGCGGGCGGCATCCTCGTGGTGACCATCGCGATGTCGATGATCAGCGGTAAGCTGGGTGAAGATAAGCAAAATAAACAGGAAAAATCAGAGACGGAAATCAGGGAGAGTATCGGCGTAGTGCCGCTGGCGCTGCCGTTAATGGCCGGACCGGGCGCGATCAGTTCCACCATCGTCTGGAGCACGCGGTATCACAACTGGCAAAATCTGCTGGGCTTTAGCCTCGCCATTGCGCTGTTTGCGTTTTGCTGCTGGCTGCTGTTTCGTGCGGCACCGCTCATGGTCAGGGTATTGGGACAGACCGGCATCAACGTCATTACCCGCATAATGGGACTGCTGCTTATGGCGCTGGGGATCGAATTTATTGTTACCGGTATCAAAGTGCTCTTTCCCGGTCTGGCGCACTAAACGGCTCCTGCCTGAAGAGCCTGATATAAAGCGCATAATCTGCGCTTATTTTCCATCGCAGGGCTCCTTCCGCACCAAAATAATGCATTGCGCGCGTTTATCGCCCCTTTATGGTGCATTTATTCCTGCTGCTTAATATCCGCGCTCCATTATTAATGTAATTACTGAAAATTGCATTCTTATCAGAAGCTAACCTGAAAATGTTATTAAAATTTCACGACTAAAATCCGATAGAATGGCTTGATGCTGGAATAAAATGCTAATCATGCCCTGCATTCTGGGCAAAGACGCCGGTAAAGTGTGGATTCTCACTCATCTCCCTGCGGCAAACCTCAAAAAAAGGCGCGATCGGCACACTCCAGGCCTGAACCGGGTTAACCTGTTGATAAATAGCCCTCTGTTACTTAATTTGCTTTGTTAAATAACACTTCTTCTTGTGATCGTTTCGTGATAAAAGAGAATAAGTTAACATTTTTGTTATTTAGGTTTGGCGTCGAAATCAGCGTTCTGATAGTTTTCGGAAATCGTCTTCATAATTGGCATTGGATGTGCAAATAAGATCGGCTTTAACCGATCTGATAACAGATCCAAAAACACAGGTTAACTACGCTTAATGAAATATCTTTCGTACCGCCGCCCGTGTTTTAGCCAGGCGATGATGGTTGTTTTAGGTCTTTACTCCGGCGTTTCGTCAGCTGCTACGGTACCCGCAGGCGTATCGCTCGCCGCCAGCCAGACCATCACGATTAATAATGGCAGCGAAGTCTCTTCACTGGACCCGCAAAAGATTGAAGGGGTGCCTGAAAGTAACGTTGTCGGCAATCTGCTTGAAGGGTTAGTCACCACGGATAATAACGGCCACATTGTGCCTGGCGTGGCAGAAAGCTGGAGTCATCAGCAGAGCAGAATCTGGACGTTTACGCTGCGTAAGGATGCCCGCTGGAGCAATGGTCAACCGGTGACCGCGGCCGATTTTGTTTATAGCTGGCAGCGACTGGTGGATCCGAAAACGGCTTCACCCTACGCCAGCTATTTGCAATTTGCCCATATCGACAATATCGATGATATTCTGGCGGGTAAAAAGCCCCCGTCGGCGCTGGGCATCAGAGCGCTTGACGACGCGCATGTGCAGATCACCCTCAGCGAACCCGTGCCCTATTTTGTGGCGCTGGCCGCCAATACCGCGCTCCGACCCGTTAACCGCCAGGCGGTGGAAAAATGGGGTGACCAGTGGACGCAGCCCGCCCACTTTATCGGCAACGGTGCGTATACGCTGAGTGAGTGGGTGATCAATGAAAAAATCGTCGTGAAGCGTAATCCACTTTACTGGAATAACGCCCGCACGGTTATTGAAACAGCCACCTTCCTGCCGATTACCGCCGAGGGCAGCGACGTGAACCGCTATCGCAGCGGTGAAATTGATATGACCAACAGCGCGCTGCCGCCCGATCTCTTTCCTGTGTTGAAGGAAACCCTGGGCAGTCAGGTGCATATCAATCCGCTGCTCTGCACCTTTTACTACGAGCTGAACAACAAACGACCGCCCTTTGACGACCCCCGGGTAAGAGCTGCGGTTAAGCTCACCCTCGACCGCGATATCATCGCCAACAAAATTATGGGGCAGGGGCAGATACCGGCTGGGGGCTTCACGCCAACCTTTATTGATGGCGCACACCTGACGCAGCCTGCATGGATGAGGCTGACGCAGGCAGAACGCAATGCAAAAGCCAAAGCGCTACTGGCAGAGGCCGGATACAACGCTGAGAAACCCCTCCGCTTCACGCTGCTCTATAACACCTCCGACGTGAATAAAAAGCAGGCCATCGCCGCGGCTTCAATGTGGACAAAGAATCTGGGCGCCGGGGTGAAGCTGGATAACCAGGAGTGGAAAACCATGCTGGATACCCGACACCAGGGGAATTTCGACGTCGCGCGCGCCACCTGGTGCGCCGACTATAACGAACCCTCTACCTTTCTGAATGCCATGCTGAGTGATTCATCCACTAACACGGCGTTCTATAAAAGTCAGGCCTTTGACGCCCTGATGGCTAAAACACTGACGGTATCGGATGAGCAGCGCGCAGACATCTATCAGCAGGCGGAAGCACAGCTCGATAAAGACTCGGCCATTGTGCCGGTTTACTACCGGGTCAGCGCAAGGCTGGTGAAACCCTGGGTCGGTGGGTTTACCGGTAAAGACCCACAGGATCTGACCGATATTAAATATTTCTACATCGTAAAGCATTAAGGACTACGGGTTATTCGTGACGGGCGAATACCGTAATAAATCAGGGTAACGCATTCACGGCTCGGGATGCCGTCGTTCCGGAAGCCTGAGCCGATAGCCCGTTTAACGGGGGAAGCTGGTGTTAAGACCACATCAGCAATAATAAAAACTGGAGTAGATAATGACCAATATCACGAAAAAAAGTCTGATTGCGCTTGGGGTGTTTGCTGCGCTGGCGGGAAATATGGCAATCGCGGCTACCGTACCGGCAGGCGTTGAGCTGGCGGCAAAGCAGGAGCTGGTAAAGGGTAATGGCGATGAGGTGCAGTCTCTCGATCCGCATAAAATTGAGGGCGTGCCTGAAGCGAACGTCAGTTACGATCTGCTGGAAGGGCTGGTCATCAACGATCTTTCCGGACACCCAATCCCGGGCGTGGCTGAAAGCTGGGAGAACAAAGACGGTAAAATCTGGACCTTCCATCTGCGCAAAGACGCGAAATGGTCAAACGGCGAGCCGGTAACCGCTCAGGATTTCGTCTACAGCTGGCAGCGCCTGGCTGACCCTAAAACCGCTTCCCCGTACGCCAGCTATCTCCAGTACGGCCATCTTGAAAACGTTGACGACATTATTGCCGGTAAGAAAAGCCCCGATCAGCTGGGCGTAAAGGCCATAGATGCGCATACGCTCCAGGTCACCCTCACCGAGTCCGTTCCCTATTTCTACAAGCTGCTTATTCACCCCTCCATGTCCCCGGTTTATAAGCCTGCTATCGACAAGTTTGGCGAAAAGTGGACTCAACCGGAGAACTGGGTGGGTAACGGTGCCTACAAGCTTGAATCGCACATCATCAATGAGCGTATTGTCGTGGTGCGCAATCCCCAGTACTGGGATAATGCCCATACCAAACTGGATAAGGTCACCTTCCTGCCCATCCCTTCGGAGGTCAGCGACGTTAACCGCTATTTCAGCAGTAACGGCAGTGACATGACCTATACCAACCTGCCGATTGAACTGTTTAAAAAGCTACAGCGTGATAATCCAAAAGAGCTGCACGTTGATCCCTATCTTTGTACTTACTACTACGAACTCAATAACCAGAAAGCACCTTTCACTGACTCCCGCGTCCGTGAAGCACTGAAGCTGGGCCTGGATCGTGACATCATGGTGAATAAAGTCCTGGCGCAGGGGCAGCAGCCCGCCTACAGCTACACGCCGCCTGCGATTGACGGTGCCAATGTGACGAAACCCGCGTGGTTTAGCGAAACGCAGGATCAGCGTAATGCTGAAGCGAAAAAGCTGCTTGCCGAGGCGGGCTATACCGCCGACAAACCGCTGACTTTCGAACTGCTTTACAACACCTCCGATTTGCATAAAAAGCTGGCTATCGCGGCGGCATCCATCTGGAAGAAAAATTTAGGTGTGAACGTCAAACTGACCAACCAGGAGTGGAAAACCTTCCTTGATACGCGTCACCAGGGAACATTTGATGTTGCCCGTGCCGCCTGGTGCGCGGATTACAACGAGCCGACGTCATTCCTGAATACCATGACTTCCGGCAGCAGCAATAACACCTCTCATTATAAATCAGCAGATTTTGACAAGGCGATTGCTGCCGCGTCCACGTCCAGTAACGAAAAAGAGCGCAGCGCAGCCTACACCCAGGCGGAAGAGACTTTAGATAAGGATTCGACCATTGTGCCGGTCTTTTACTATGCCAATACCCGCCTGGTTAAGCCTTACGTCGGCGGCTATACCGGTAAAGATCCGCTGAACTACGTGTACGACAAAGATCTCTACATCATCAAACATTAATGGCAACAACAGGGGGAGGGTCACCTCCTCCTGCGTGTCTCATTTTAAGCAGTGCTAAGGCACAAGCCAGCAGGTACGGGCAATGTTAAAGTTTATATTTCGTCGCGTTCTGGAAGCGATCCCGACGTTACTCATTCTGATTACCATCTCCTTTTTTATGATGCGCCTTGCACCAGGCAGCCCCTTTACCGGCGAGCGCACGCTGTCGCCGGAAGTTATGGCAAACATTGAAGCCAAATACCATCTGAACGATCCCATCTGGAAGCAGTACGGCAACTACCTGATCCAGCTGGGGCATGGGGATTTCGGTCCGTCGTTCAAATATAAAGACTATTCGGTTAACTACCTGGTAGGCCACGCCTTCCCGGTCTCCGCTAAGCTGGGCCTGGCGGCCTTTTTGCTGGCCATTATCCTCGGGGTGACCGCCGGGGTCGTGGCCGCGCTGAAGCAAAACAGCAAATGGGACTTCATGGTGATGGGGGTGGCAATGACCGGCGTGGTAATACCGAGCTTTGTGGTGGCACCGCTGCTGGTGCTGGTCTTCGCCATTGCACTGAAGTGGCTGCCGGGTGGCGGCTGGAACGGCGGTGAGGCGAAATTTATGATCCTGCCGATGGTGGCCCTGTCGCTGGCTTATATCGCCAGCATCGCGCGTATTATGCGCGGCTCAATGATTGAGGTGCTGCACTCCAACTTTATCCGCACCGCTCGTGCCAAGGGGCTGCCAATGCACCGCATCGTGTTGCGGCATGCGCTGAAACCCGCGATGCTGCCGGTACTCTCCTATCTCGGTCCGGCTTTTGTCGGCATCATTACCGGCTCAATGGTGATTGAAACCATCTACGGCCTGCCGGGCATTGGTCAGCTGTTTGTTAACGGCGCGCTTAACCGCGACTATTCGCTGGTGCTGAGCCTGACCATTCTGGTGGGGGTGCTGACCATCCTGTTTAATGCGATCGTTGACGTGCTCTATGCGGTTATTGATCCCAAAATTCGTTACTAAATCCGGAGCTCGCGATGATGTTAAGTAAGAAAAATAGCGCCGCTCTTGATGCCTTCAGTGAAAAACTGGAGGTCGAAGGACGCAGCCTGTGGCAGGACGCACGCCGTCGTTTTATTCATAACCGTGCCGCGCTGGGCAGCCTGATTGTGCTGGTACTGATTGCGCTGTTTGTCATTTTCGCCCCCATGCTGTCGTCGTTTACCTATGACGATACCGACTGGGGCATGATGTCCGCCGCGCCGGATCTGGTGTCGAAACACTATTTCGGCACCGACTCCTCCGGGCGCGATCTGCTGGTGCGCGTGGCGATTGGCGGTAGAATTTCGCTGATGGTCGGCGTGGCGTCGGCGCTGGTGGCGGTGCTGGTCGGCACGCTTTATGGTTCGCTGGCGGGCTATCTCGGGGGCAAAACCGACTCGGTCATGATGCGCCTGCTGGAGATCCTCAACTCCTTTCCCTTTATGTTCTTTGTCATTCTGCTGGTGACCTTCTTTGGCCGTAATATTCTGCTGATCTTCGTGGCGATTGGGCTGGTCTCCTGGCTTGATATGGCGCGTATCGTGCGCGGTCAGACCCTGAGCCTGAAGCGCAAGGAGTTTATTGAAGCGGCCCACGTCGGCGGGGTTTCCACGCCGCATATCGTGGTTCGCCATATCGTGCCGAACGTGCTGGGCGTGGTGGTGGTTTATGCCTCGCTGCTGGTGCCGAGCATGATCCTGTTTGAATCCTTTCTCAGTTTCCTTGGTCTCGGCACGCAGGAGCCTCTGAGCAGCTGGGGGGCACTGCTGAGCGATGGCGCTAACTCAATGGAAGTGTCGCCGTGGCTACTGCTGTTTCCGGCGGGCTTCCTGGTGGTCACCCTGTTTTGTTTCAACTTTATCGGCGATGGCCTGCGTGATGCCCTCGACCCGAAAGATCGTTAAGGAGTTTCCCGATGAGCATAATTGAACAACAGCCAGCGATGGCCAGCCTGACGGGAAGCAAGCTGCTTGACGTAAAGGATCTGCGCGTGACCTTTGGAACGCCTGACGGGGATGTTACCGCCGTAAACGACCTCAATTTTAGCCTGCGCGCCGGTGAAACGCTGGGCATTGTGGGCGAATCCGGTTCAGGTAAGTCACAGACCGCCTTTGCCCTGATGGGGCTGCTGGCCAGCAATGGCCGAATTGGCGGCTCGGCGCTGTTTAACGGTAAAGAGATCCTCAACCTGCCGGAAAAGCAGCTTAACAGGCTGCGGGCCGAGCAGATTGCGATGATCTTCCAGGACCCGATGACCTCCCTTAACCCCTATATGAAGGTGGGCGAGCAGCTGATGGAAGTGCTCAGGCTGCACAAGGGGATGAGCAGCGCGCAGGCGTTTGAAGAGTCGGTACGCATGCTGGATGCCGTCAAAATGCCTGAGGCGCGCAAGCGCATGAAAATGTATCCCCATGAGTTTTCGGGCGGCATGCGTCAGCGGGTCATGATTGCGATGGCGTTGATGTGTCGGCCTAAACTGCTAATTGCCGATGAGCCCACCACTGCGCTGGATGTGACGGTACAGGCGCAGATTATGACGCTGCTGAATGACCTGAAAAGGGAATTCAATACGGCGATTATTATGATCACCCACGACCTCGGCGTGGTGGCGGGCATCTGTGACCAGGTGCTGGTGATGTACGCAGGCCGCACCATGGAGTATGGCCGCGCGCGCGACGTGTTCTATCAGCCTACGCATCCTTATTCCATTGGGCTGCTTAATGCCGTGCCGCGTCTGGATGCGGAGGGCGAATCGCTTACCACTATTCCGGGCAACCCGCCTAATCTGCTGCGTCTGCCGAAAGGCTGCCCGTTCCAGCCTCGCTGCCCCCACGCGATGGAAATCTGCTCTACCGCACCGCCGCTGACGCCATTCGGCGAAGGGCGTTTACGTGCCTGCTTTAAACCCGCGGAGGAACTGGTATGAGTGCGGTCGCTGAAAAGAAAGTTTTGCTGGAGATCGCCGATCTCAAAGTGCATTTCGATATCAAGGACGGTAAGCAGTGGTTCTGGCAGCCTTCCAAAACTCTGAAGGCGGTTGACGGCGTCAGCCTGCGACTTTACGAAGGGGAGACCCTGGGCGTGGTCGGCGAGTCGGGCTGTGGAAAATCCACGCTGGCTCGCGCCATTATTGGCCTGGTGAAAGCGACCGATGGCCGCGTGGCCTGGCTGGGACGCGACCTGCTGGGGCAGAGTGAAGAGGAGTGGCGCAGGGCACGCAGCGATATTCAGATGATCTTCCAGGATCCGCTCGCCTCGCTGAACCCGCGCATGACCATTGGCGATATTATTGCCGAGCCGCTGCGTACCTATCATCCCAAAATGGCAAAGGCTGAGGTGAAAGAGCGGGTTAAAACGATGATGATGAAGGTCGGGCTGCTGCCTAACCTGATTAACCGCTACCCGCATGAGTTCTCAGGCGGCCAGTGCCAGCGCATCGGTATTGCCCGTGCGCTGATCCTGGAGCCGAAGCTGATCATCTGCGACGAACCGGTTTCCGCGCTGGACGTGTCGATTCAGGCACAGGTGGTTAACCTGCTGCAAAAGCTGCAAAGGGAGATGGGGCTGTCGCTAATCTTTATCGCTCATGACCTGGCGGTGGTGAAGCATATTTCCGATCGCGTGCTGGTGATGTATCTGGGCCATGCCGTAGAGCTGGGGACCTATGATGAGGTCTATCAGAATCCGCAGCATCCTTACACCCGGGCGCTGATGTCAGCGGTGCCTATCCCCGATCCGGATCGCGAGAAAAACAAGGTGATTCAGCTGCTGGAAGGGGAACTGCCGTCGCCGATCAACCCGCCGTCCGGCTGCGTTTTCCGTACACGCTGCCCGATTGCCGGTCCCGAATGTGCGAAAACCCGCCCGCTGCTGGAGGGGAGCTTCCGCCACGCGGTTTCCTGCCTGAAGGTTGATCCCCTGTAAATAAAAACGGCACCCCGCTTATGCGCCGTCGCACATAAACGGGGTGCCGCATCAGGCTCGAACTGAGCCGCGGACGTTACTGATGCCGTAACCGGTGGCCGTATCAGGCCTCAGCTCTGTTGACCGTCTTGCTTACTCACGCCATAAAATATGACACAGCTTGTGGTCTTTCTCACGGCACAGCAGCACGCGGGCGAAAACGTCGTTGATCGGTTCGCCATCGGCATCACCCAGACCAATGACCACCTCGGCGAAAAAGTCCGGGTTGAGATCGAAGTCCACATGTTCGGCCCAGTCGTCAGACGGGTCAAACAGCTCGGCGCCGCCGCGCTCTTCAAACTGCAGATTGAACAGGATGACATCGGCCGGATCGAGATTATCGACGGCCAGCTCAAGAAAAATGTCGTAGGCCTGTTCCAGCGTTTCATCTTCGGTAAGACGATTATTCAAATCCATATCATTTCCCATCATGCCCATTGGGCGCTGTGCAATTTCGCTCGTTTTACAGCAACGGGCTGAAGAAGTAAAACAGTCGTTCAACAATACGCTGCCAGTAGGCGCGACGCGCCCAGCGCTTGCCGTCGACCAGCCGTGAGCGGGCGATGTAATCGTCCTGGACGGTCGCCAGATCGCTGCCGAATCCGTCATCATCAATCACCAGCGTAATTTCAAAATTCAGCCACAGGCTGCGCATATCAAGGTTCACCGTCCCGACCAGGCTTAGCTGACCATCGACCAGCACGCTTTTGGTGTGCAGCAGGCCATCTTCAAACTGATAAATCTTCACGCCCGCTTCCAGCAGTTCGGCGAAGAAAGCCCGGCTGGCCCAGCCAACCAGCAAGGAATCGTTATGGCGCGGCACAATGATGCTGACATCCACCCCGCGCTGCGCTGCGGTACAGATGGCATGCAGCAGATCGTCACTGGGTACAAAGTAGGGGGTGGTCATAATCAGCTGCTCACGCGCGGAGTAAACCGCCGTCAGCAGTGCCTGATGGATCAGGTCTTCCGGGAAACCGGGGCCGGACGCAATCACCTGAATAGTATGACCGCTCTCCTGTTCAAAGGGCATGATATTGGTGTCGGGTGGCGGCGGTAAAATGCGCTTGCCCGTTTCGATCTCCCAGTCACAGGAGTAGATTATCCCCATGGTGGTGGAGACCGGGCCTTCCATCCTCGCCATCAGATCAATCCACTGCCCGACGCCGGCATCCTGTTTGAAATAGCGCGGATCAACGAGGTTCATGCTGCCGGTATAGGCAATATAGTTATCAATCAGCACCACTTTACGATGCTGACGCAGGTCCATCCGGCGCAGAAAGACGCGCAGCAGGCTGACTTTTAGCGACTCCACCACATCCACACCCGCATTGCGCATCATTGCAGGCCAGGGGCTGCGGAAAAACTGCACGCTGCCTGCGGAATCCAGCATCAGTCGGCAGTGTACGCCGCGCCGCGCCGCCGCCATAAGTGATTCCGCCACCTCATCGGCCATCCCGCCTGGCTGCCAGATATAAAACACCATCTCGATATTATGCCGCGCCAGCTGAATATCACGGATGAGCGCGGTCATGGTCTCTTCTGTGGAGGTGAGCAGCTGCAGCTGGTTGCCCTTGACGCCGGCAATCCCCTGTCGGTTTTCACACAGCTGGAACAGTGAACGCGCGACGTCGCTGTTGTCATGGGCAAAAATCTGGTGACAGGACTTCAAATCGTTAAGCCATCTGGCCGTTGAGGGCCACATGGTGCGCGCGCGCTCGGCGCGGCGCTTGCCCAGATGCAGTTCGCCGAAAGACAAATAGGCGATAATACCCACCAGCGGCAGAATATAGATAACCAGCAGCCAGGCCATAGCCGAAGGCACGGCACGGCGCTTCATCAGAATGCGTAGCGTCACACCTGCTATCAGCAGCCAGTAGCCAAAAATAAGAAGCCAGCTGAGTAAAGTATAAAAAGTCGTCATGTCAGTGGAAATTCCGTTCACGCTAAGTAAGGGGAGTTTACGTGCAGATGGGAGCGGGCGAAACCTTTAATGTTTTTAAGTCATCGGACCTGGGTGAGGGCGATAAAGGTCTATAATGCGCCGCGTGTTTTTTTGCCGGGAGTCGAAATGAGACGGAGTAAGAATGAAGTGGCGCGCTGGCGCATGTCGCGTCAGGTTAAACGCCGCCGGGCGCGCTGGCTGGAAGGGCAGTCGAGACGCTATGGCCGTATGCATGCCATCCGCCACCAGTTGAGTCAGCAGCAGCGCCGTTCGATACTGTTTATTAACCCGCTACTCTGAACGCTCCCGGCGTAGTGAGGACTGCCTGCGCCATCGCAGGCAGTCCTCCAGGTTAAAAGACCCGCCTGAAGGGTTTTACGGCGACCTGTTTATAGACGCCCGCGGCAATGTACGGGTCATCCTGCGCCCAGGCCTGCGCCACCTCAAGCGACGGGAATTCGGCAATGATGGTTGAACCGCTAAAACCTGCCACGCCCGGTTCGTTACTGTCCACGGCTGGCATCGGCCCGGCCACAATCAACCGTCCTTCATCCTGTAAAAGCTGCAAACGTGCCAGATGGGCAGGGCGCACGGCCGAGCGCTTTTCCAGTGAATCGGCATTATCTTCTGCATAAATTACGTAGAGCACGTTACAACTCCTGTGGAATCGACAAGATTTTGGTCATCACGTTATGTCATCGTTCACTATTGTGCAAATGAAAAGCCCACTCGCGCTTGATTAAGGTCAGCCAAAAGTCAGTTTCTGACAAATCGCACACATGGCCGCCTGATGTTATTGAAACTGATTGCTATTTGCATTTACACTTAGTGCTTCACATTTACAGCAGAAAGATTATGACGACGCTGACCGAAATATCATTACCCCGCCGTTTTTCCCTGCCCATGCTGCTCTCCATTGCGCTGCATGCGGCAGCGATTGGCGGGATCCTCTATGCTTCATTTCACCGGAGTGTTGAACTACCTAAAGCGTCTCAGCCAATCAGCGTGTCACTGGTCGCACCGGTGGTACAGCCCGTGCCACAGCCGGCTTCCCAGCCTGCGCCGCCGCAGGAAACCGTACCGGAACCTGAGCCAGAACCGGTTCCCGAACCCGAACCGCCAAAACCTGTGCCCGTTGCCATTCCTAAACCGCTACCTAAGCCTAAACCTAAGCCCAAACCGGTCAGGAAAGAGGTGGTAAAGCCGAAGAAGCAGGTGAAACCGCAGGAAGAACCCCGGCACGCTTCGCCATTTAATGAACATCCGGCGCCATCGACCGCGCCATCGACGGCACCGAAGAGCTCGCCGACGCCTTCCACATCATCCGTTGCCAGCGGGCCGAAGGCACTCAGCATCGGTAAACCTGGCTATCCAACACGCGCTTTTGCACTGAGGATAGAAGGGCGGGTTCGCGTACAGTTCGACGTTGACAACTCCGGCCAGGTGGGGAATATTCGCATTCTTTCCGCCGAGCCGCGCAATATGTTCGAGCGTGATGTGAGGCAGGCAATGAAGAAGTGGCGTTATGAGCCGAATAAGCCGGGTAAGGACATCAAGATGAATGTCATGTTTCGCATCAATGGCGGCTCAAGTATTGAATAAATGTTCTGCCGGAGGGGCGCAGTGCATCAGCAAAGCGCCCATGCAGGGCAATGATGGTGGAGCCTCTGTTACGGGCTCTGCTGCTCAGTAAGGGGGGAGTCAGTCCCGATCGTTGAGGTCAAAATGACCTTTTCCCGCCGGCAGCGGTCGGGATTTCCCCTGGCCGTCCACGGCGACATAGATGAATACCGCTTCGGTAGTGCAGTATCGCTGACCGATAGGTTCAGAAGACACTTTTTTTATCCACACTTCAATGTTAATCGTGATTGAACTGGTACCGGTGCGAATGCACCGGGCATGGCAGCTCACCACGTCTCCTACTGCCACCGGCTTCAGGAAAGTCATGCCATCGGCGCGAACGGTGACGACACGCCCACCGGCAATCTCCTTTGCCAGAATTGCGCCGCCCATATCCATTTGTGACATCAGCCAGCCGCCAAAAATATCGCCGTTGGCATTCGTATCAGCAGGCATAGCCAGCGTTCGCAGAACCATTTCGCCCTGCGGAACGCGATTAGTGTCATCGCTCATTAATAGGCTTCTCAATAAAAAGTGCTGAAATGCCCGGAAGGGTTTCCGGGCGTAAAAATTATTTTTCTTCCTGGGGCATGATGCGGTAGATATAAAGCCCACTGATAACGGTGAAAACCAGGGTGAGGCCGGTCAGACCGAACACTTTAAAGTTAACCCAAAGTTCCTGCGGCAGCCAAAATGCGACATAAATATTTGCCAGACCGCAGGCAAAGAAAAAGAGCGCCCAGGCAATATTTAGTCTGCGCCAGGCCGCGGCCGGCAGCGTCAGCTCTTTGCCGAGCATGCTCTGGATCAGGGGCTGTTTCATCCAGAACTGACTGAACACCAGCGCAACGGCAAACAGGGTGTAAATCACCGTCACTTTCCATTTGATGAACTCATCATTGTGAAACACCAGCGTCAGGGTGCCGAAAACGGCGACCAGCACAAAGGTGATAATGGTCATCTTTTCCAGCTTGCGATAGAGCACCCAGCTGGCGACCAGCGCCAGCGCCGTTGCTGCAATCAGCGCACCTGAGGCGACGAAGATGTCATACAGCTTATAGAAAATGAAAAAGACAACGAGAGGGAGGAAATCAAGTAGCTGCTTCATAAGGGTTTCCGGATAACAGACTCAGGCGAACAATCATAATCTCGCGGGTGCCCTGTGGCAGAGCACCCGGTTATGACTAACGTAACAGCATATAGAGACGATAGAGATAGATAATCATTATCGCCGAAATCAGATTACTCAGGGCATTGAGCACGACCGAGGCGACGTTGGCGGGCAGGACGGTCAGCGAGGATGCCAGCAGCAGCACAACGATTTTGGCCAGCAGCCAGAGTGCCACCGCCGGTGCAACCAGCTTAAGGTGTCCCCATACCAGGCGCACGCTGAGTCGCATCGAGGCAAAAATACCCACTTTCTCCGTGCTCAGTACGATAGGAGCCAGCGCAAGAACCACGGCCAGCAATACACCCGGCACGACCAGTACCATAAAGCCGAGCTGCACCACCAGGGTCATAATAAACACCAGCAGCAGCAGGCGCGGCAGCGAGGGTGCCGAGGTACCGATAGCACGTAGCGCGCTGACGCGCTGACCGGCTGACACCATTGGGATCAGGCTGAGCATGCCGCCGAGCAGCAGGGTATTTCCCACCAGCGAAGCAAAAGTACCGGCTGCTGAAGCGCGAAGCAGAATACGCTGCTGATCGGGCGACATATTCTGAACCATTTCCAGCAGGCTCATACCCGAGCCACGGCTGCCGTCGGTCAGCATGGAGAGTTGGTCGGCCCCGGGCGTCAACGCGTGGCCGATCAGAACGGTGATAAATGAGGTTAGCAGCGACATCAGCACGATGGTAACCAGCTGATGACGTAAAAAATTCCCCGTGTCACGGTATAACGAGCCAGCCGTGATTGACATGTACTCTCCTTTCAAGCCTGCATTAACGATCCGGGGATTGTACATGGTCTGGGGCGAACCTGGCACCCTGACTTACATAACTTTCATTTAAAGAAGGTGTTATCGGATAAAACAGCGGCGGCAATCCATAGCGTGCCCTTGCCCGGTCACAGGCCTCATTCGCCACGCCATCCTCGCCGGAACGGGCAAACTCCCGGCAGGGGGTGGGTCGCTGCTGATAAATTCCGCAGGAGACACAGCCGCCAGGTTCGCCCTCCAGCGCCACGCAGCGAGGGGCCGCCGCGTTGGTGCCGCGCATATTGCGCAGGAACAGATTCAACGGCTCGGTCAGGTCAGCAGGGACGGTGCCGCCGCCGTCGTCGGCTTCTGCCCAGTAAAAAGAGACGCGAAAATGGGCGCAGCAGGCACCACAGGTCATGCAGGGGTTAATGCTATCGCTCATTCGATTACCCCGCCCTCAGGCGTCGAACCAAAATCACATGGAAGGAGATAAGCAACATAAGCCGCCGGATATGTTCCCGCAAGGGCTATTTATTGCGCCTGTGAGGTGCGTAAATTGATCTAAATCAAATCGTTGTTTTTTAAGGAGTTTAAAAGAATTGATTAGGGGTGATCTTTCCCGTTAATCAATGTAAATATGTCGCCAATAAAAATGACGGCGTGTATTGCGCGCTTTTGAAATTGCAAAGGAGTGATGATGAAACTGAAAGCACTGGCCCTGGCTCTGGTAACGCTGCTGCCCGCGGTGGCGTCTGCACATCAGGCAGGCGATTTCTTTATACGGGCAGGCTCAGCGACCGTGCGCCCTACGGGCGGTTCGGACAACGTGCTGGGGTTGGGCGAGTTTGACGTCAGCAACAACACCCAGCTTGGCCTGACGTTTACCTATATGGCCACCGACAATATCGGTATCGAGCTGCTGGGGGCCACGCCATTCCGCCACAAGGTGGGTCTGGCAGCCACCGGCACGCTGGCTACCGTACACCAGCTGCCGCCAACCCTGATGGCGCAGTGGTATTTTATGGGTAATACCAGCAAATGGCAGCCTTACGCCGGCATCGGTATTAACTACACCATGTTCTACGACACTGATTTCAACCAGACCGGCCGCGATACGGGACTGAGTAATCTGAGCGTGAAAAACACCTGGGGCATCGCCGGACAGGTGGGGCTGGATTACCAGCTGACGCCGAACTGGATGCTGAACGCCTCGCTCTGGTATATGGATATTGATACCAAAGTCCGGTTTGATGCGGGCAGCGACCGTCAGAGCATTGACACCCATATCAATCCATTCGTCTTCTTCTTCGGTGCAGGTTATCGCTTCTGATTTCAGGCGAAAAAAAGGCGCACTCAGTGCGCCTCTGTAATCTGGCAAAGCCGATTTATTTAATCTGCATATTGTTGGTTACCGCCGTTACGCCTTTCACGGTACGGGTGATTTGCACCGCACGGTTGGCCATCTGCGGGGTGGAGACAAAGCCGCTCAGCTGAACGCGACCTTTAAAGGTTTCAACGTTAATTTCCGTAGACTTCAGTGAGTCATCCTTCAGCAGTTCGGTTTTAACTTTGGTCGTTACTACCGTGTCATCAAGATAACCACCGGTGCCTTCTTTAGTCGGGGTTGGCGCGCATGCGCTGACTGTAATAGCCACTACTGCTGCAACAACCATACCCGTCAGCATTTTAAACAACTTCATTATCGATCTCCCTGTCATCTTTGATTGGCATAAGCCGTATTTACAGAAACGCTCTGTAGCCTATCTAGTGTTAGCCACGAAATGGAAATTATCAAATATGGGCGCTTAAAATAGTGTTGAAATAACGCCTTACCCGGTCAGGCAGGGCGTTAGTCGCAATATTAACGCGTCGCAGCTTTCAGGCTGCTGACAAACGACGTCAGCTCGGCCAGCATCACCGGGGGATTGGCGTGATTTTTTTCAATAATTTTTACAATAGCGGAACCTGAAATGGCACCGGCTGCGCCTGCCGCCAGCGCCTCTTTCACCTGAGAGGGCTCAGAGATGCCAAAGCCCTGTAGCGGGGGCGCGGCATGATACTCACGAAGCTTATCCACCAGGTGGCCCAGCGGCAGCGCGGCGCGCGTCTCGGCACCGGTGACGCCCGCACGCGACAGCAAATAGGTATAGCCCCGGCCCCACGAGGCGATCTCCCGCAGCAGATCGTCGCTGGCATTTGGCGGGCAGATAAATATCGGCGCTACGTTGTGCCGCATGGCGGACTGACGGAAGGGGGCCGATTCCTCAATGGGGACATCCGCCACCAGCACCGAATCCACGCCGACCTGCTGGCAGCGGGCAAAGAAATTATCAATGCCATTTGAAAACACCAGGTTTGCATACATCAGCAACCCAATGGGAAGAGTGGGGTATTTCTGACGAATGGTTGCCAGCATCTCGAAGCAGACGCCAGGCGTGACGCCGGCCGCGAACGCGCGCAGCGTGGCGTTCTGAATAGTCGGACCGTCAGCCAGCGGATCGGAGAAGGGAATACCCAGCTCCAGCGCATCAGCACCGCCTTCAACCAGCGCGTCGATTATCTTTAGCGACAGCTCGGGCGTGGGATCGCCCAGCGTCACGAAGGGGACAAAGGCACCTTCTTTCCGCGCCTTCAACTGTTTAAATAGCTCGTCGTAACGTTCCATCAGATCTCTCCCTTCGCGGTCAGAATATCGTGCACGGTAAATATATCTTTATCGCCCCGTCCCGACAGGTTAACCACCAGGAGCTGCTCTTTCTCAGGCGCATCGCGCATCATCCGCAGGGCGTGAGCCAGCGCGTGTGAGGACTCCAGCGCCGGAATGATCCCTTCGCTTCGGCAAAGCAGCTTAAACGCATCCAGCGCCTCATCGTCGGTAACAGAGACATAATCAGCACGACCTGAGCTGTTCAGGTGGGCATGCTGTGGGCCGACTGACGGGAAATCCAGACCGGCGGAAATAGAGTAGGACTCCTCTATCTGCCCGTCTTCGGTCTGCATCATGGGGGCTTTCATACCAAAATAGATCCCCACGCGTCCGTGCTTCAGCGGTGCACCGTGCTCGCCGCTTTCGATGCCGTGGCCGGCAGGCTCAACGCCAATCAGGTTGACGGAGGGCTCATCAATAAAGTCCGCAAACATGCCGATGGCGTTAGAGCCGCCGCCGACGCAGGCGATAAGCGCATCCGGCAGGCGGCCTTCTCTTTCGAGGATTTGCGCTTTCGTCTCTTCGCCAATCATGCGCTGGAACTCGCGGACAATCGTCGGGAAGGGGTGAGGGCCTGCCGCAGTGCCGAGCATATAGTGGGCTGTCTCATAGCTGCCGGACCAGTCGCGCAGCGCCTCGTTGCAGGCATCTTTCAGCGTCGCCGAGCCGCTATGTACCGGGATCACTTCTGCCCCCATCAGACGCATTCTGAATACGTTCGGTGACTGGCGCTCGATATCCTTGGCACCCATGTAAATACGGCACTTGAGGCCCAGCAGGGCACAGGCGAGGGCAGAGGCGACGCCGTGCTGACCCGCGCCGGTTTCAGCAATAATTTCAGATTTGCCCATCCGCTTAGCCAGCAGCGCCTGGCCCAGAACCTGGTTCGTCTTATGCGCGCCGCCGTGCAGCAGATCTTCGCGCTTCAGATAAAGACGGGTGCGGGTGCCTTTGGTCAGGTTTTTACACAGGGTGAGCGCGGTTGGGCGACCGGCATAGTTTTTCAGCAAATCGTTAAATTCAGCCTGGAATTCCGGATCGCGCTGCGCGCTGACAAAGGCTTCTTCCAGCTGATTCAGTGCGGGCATCAGAATCTGCGGCACGTACATACCGCCAAATTCACCAAAGTAGGGATTCAATAAAGTCATATTGCTTCTCTTTTCGTTTGTCGGGCTGGACGGGGCCAGCCCAAACGGCATCAGTAAGCCTTCAGGGTTTGAAACACCGAGGCAATTTTGGCGGCGTCTTTAACGCCGGGCTGGCTTTCAACGCCGGAGTTAAAATCTAAGCCCGCGCAGCCCAGCTGTGCAGCCTGTACGCAGTTATCTGCCCCCAGACCGCCTGCCAGCAGGACATTATCCAGCGTCTGGCCTTCCAGCAGCGACCAGTCGAAATTCTTACCGCTGCCGCCGTTACCATTATCGAAGACGTAGCGATCAACGCCCGTCCAGTCGCGAACGGGGAGGGTGTTCACAATGCTGAACGCCTTCCAAATCTGCACGCCATCCGGCAGCTGTACCCGCAGCGTATTGACGAAATCACGATCCTCATCGCCATGCAGCTGCACCGCATGCAGGCTAAGTGCTTCGGCGGTAGTGACAATGTCACTGACAGGGCTGTCGCGAAACACGCCGACGAACTTAAGTTTAGCGGCATGCGTTAAGGTACGCGCGGTGTCGATGTTCACGCAGCGCGGGGATCCCTCAACAAAAATCAGACCGCCGTAGATAGCGCCTGCATCCAGCGCGCTTCGGGCATCTTCAGGACGGGTCAATCCACAAATTTTATTATCACCCATGATAACCCGACGCACGGCGGCGGCCAGATCCTCTTCGGACATCAGCGCCGAGCCAATCAGGAAACCGTTGGCAAAATGACTGAGTGCACGCACCTGGGCGTAGCTGTTGATACCTGACTCGCTGATCACGGTCACGCCGTGGGCCACCTTTGGCGCAAGGCGACGTGTGCGATCCAGGTCAATCGACAGATCGCGCAGATCGCGGTTATTGATGCCGACCACTTTGGCGCCCAGCGCCGTGGCGCGCGCCAGTTCTTCATCACTGATGGCTTCGGTCAGCACGCCCATATTCAGGCTGTGTGCGACGGCCGCCAGCTGACGATACTGTTCATCATTCAGCACCGACAGCATCAGCAAAATGGCATCGGCCTGATAGTAACGTGCCAGATAGATCTGATAAGGGTCGATGATAAAGTCTTTGCACAACACCGGCTGGGTAATGGCCGCGCTGACAATGGATAAAAACTCGAACTGCCCCTGGAAATATTTCTCATCGGTTAGCACCGATACGGCCGAGGCGTAATCCTTGTAAACACCGGCGATAGCAGCCGGGTCAAAATCCTCGCGGATCAGCCCTTTCGACGGAGAGGCTTTCTTACACTCCAGAATAAACACCGTTCTGGCCCCTTTCAGCGCATCATAAAAGCTGCGGGTGGCTGGGACGATGTCGTTCTGGAAGGAGGCCAGCGGCTGCTGTTGCTGACGCGCGGTCAGCCACAGCGCTTTGTCCTGCACAATTTTAGCGAGTACGGTATCCTGCATGATTATCCTCTTGCTGCCAGTGCCACAACGCGCTCGTAAGCTTTGCCACTGCGAATGACGTTCAGTGCCTGCTGCGCGTTCTCACGCAGATCTTCATGTCCGAAAACTTTTAACAGAAGAGCGACGTTGATTGCCACGGCATCTTCGTGCGCGCGCTCGCCTTTACCCTGGAGCAATCGCGTTAAAATGTCACGATTTTCTTCAGGCAGGCCACCTGCCAGTGCCTCCTGCGGGTGGAAGCTCAGGCCGAAGTCCTCCGGCGTCAGCTGATAATGGGTAATTTCGCCCTCGCGCAGTTCTGCAATATGGGTCGCGCTGTGCACCGCCACTTCATCCATACCGCCGCCGTGGACCACGGCAGCACGCTGGTAGCCGAGCATTTTCAGGGTCTGCGCCACCGGCAGCACCAGCTCCGGGCTGTAGACGCCGATCACCGCCAGCGGCGGGCGAGCCGGGTTAATCAGCGGGCCGAGCACGTTAAACAGCGTGCGTGTTTTCAACTGCTGACGTACCGGCATCGCATGACGGAAACCGGTGTGATACTGAGGGGCAAATAAAAAGCAGACGTTAAGCTCATCCAGCGCTTTGCGCGCCTCATCCGCAGGCAGATCGAGGCTGATACCAAAGGCGGCGAGCAGATCGGACGATCCCGACTTACTGGAAACGCTGCGGTTGCCGTGCTTGGCGACTTTCAGTCCGCATGCCGAGGCGACGAAGGCGCTGGCGGTGGAAATATTGATGCTGTTGCTGCCGTCGCCACCGGTGCCGACAATATCTGCAAACGGGTAATCCGGGCGCGGGAAGGGCTTTGCATCTTCCAGCAGCGCGGTTGCCGCTCCGGCAATCTCTTCCGGACGCTCACCGCGTACTTTCATCGCAATCAGCGCAGCCGCCAGCTGTGTCGGTTCCAGCTGCCCGGTAATAATGGCGGTAAACAGCTGGTGGCTCTCGGCCTGCGTCAGGGAATTCGCCTGGTATAGTTTTTCCAGAATAGCGTTCATCATTCTCTCCTTATCTTACGCCAGCGCCCAGGCGAGGGTTTGTTCCAGCAGGCGCGCGCCCTGCGTGGTCAGAATGGATTCCGGATGAAACTGGAAGCCGCAAACGCGATCGTTATCGTGACGGACGGCCATCACCATGCCGTTGAAGGTGGCATTAACCGTCAGTTCATCCGGAATATTGCTCCCGACCAGCGAGTGGTAACGCGCCACCGGCAGGGGGTTGCTGAGTCCGGCAAACATTCCCTCGCCGTCATGGGCGATCCCCGAAGCCTTGCCATGCAGGATCTCACCGGCCTGGCCGACGTGGCCGCCCCAGGCTTCCACAATGGCCTGGTGGCCAAGGCAGATACCGATAATCGGCAGATGACCCCGCAGGCGTCGCAGCAGTTCAGGCATACAGCCCGCGTCTGCCGGCGCGCCGGGACCGGGGGAGAGCATCAGCACCGGTTTTTCCATCGCCTGGAGGCGCTCAATCAGCGTCTGCGCAGGGACGCTGTTGCGATAAACCACTACGTTATGTCCAAAGGCCCGCAGCTGGTCGACAAGGTTATAGGTGAAGGAGTCAAAGTTATCGAGCAGTAGAATATCGGCCATCAGAATATCTCCTTGCAGTGATGAGCGGTGGCAATGGCGCGAAGAACCGCGCGGGCTTTGTTGCGGCACTCATCCGCTTCGGCCTGCGGTATGGAATCCAGTACGACGCCCGCGCCCGCCTGTACGGTTGCGATGCCATCCTCAACGTATGCCGATCGAATCACGATACAGGTATCCAGAAAGCCGTTAGCGGTAAAATAGCCCACCGCGCCGCCGTAGCTGCCGCGCCGGGTGGCTTCGGCTTTAGCAATCAGCTGCATGGCGCGCACCTTAGGCGCGCCGCTCAGCGTACCCATATTCATGCAGGCGCTGTAGGCGTGCAGCACGTCCAGATCGCCACGCAGCTGGCCCACCACGCGGGATACCAGGTGCATGACAAAAGAGTAGCGATCGACTTTGGTCAGGTCGGCAACATAGCGGCTGCCCGGCTCGCAGATGCGGGCCAGATCGTTGCGCGCCAGATCAACCAGCATCAGGTGCTCCGCAAGCTCTTTATGGTCGGTGCGCATTTCCAGCTCAATGCGGCTGTCCAAATCCCGGTCCAGCGTGCCGTCGGCGTGTCTGCCGCGCGGGCGGGTCCCGGCGATGGGATAGATTTCAATCTGCCGGCTGGCGGCGTCATATTTCAGCGAGCTTTCCGGAGAGGCACCGAACAGGCTGAAGTCGCGATCCTGCATAAAAAACATATAGGGGCTGGGGTTGCTGTTTTTAAGCGTCTCATACGCCGCCAGCGGAGAAGGACAGGGCAGAGAGAAGCGCCGTGAAGGTACCACCTGGAAAATTTCACCCGCCCGAATTGCCTTCTGCATCTCACGCACCACGCTGCAGTACTCTTCGTCGCTCTGGTTGCCGCTCAGCACCATAGATTCGACCGGCTGCACCGGCAGCGGCGCTGCTGGCTGGAGCATCTGTGCATGCAGTTGTTCAATACGGCTTTGCAGGCGCAGGAATTCGGCGGGTGCCGGGCTAAACAGGCTGGCCTGCAGTCGGGCGGTCTGGCTCTGATGGTCGATAACCAGCAGAGTTTCTGCCAGGTAGAAGCAATAGTCAGGACAGCGCTGATCGTTGCTCAGGGGAGGCAGGTCCTCAAACCCGGCGACCAGATCATAGGCAAACAGGCCGCCAAGCAGCACGGCCTCGCGCTCCTCCTGCGGGCTGTTAACTAGCTGAGGGATCAGACGCAGCGCGTCAAAAACGGAGGTTGCCTTAAGACGGGAATCCTCGTCCTGAACGTCATTATTCTTTGAGAACCTGAGTTCACGACCGTCGGGACGCAGGCTGTTGCTTACGTCCTCGGGCAGGGCGGCATCAAGCAGCGGCAATATGGCCCGGCCATTCTCCGAAAGCGCCTGAATGCTGACCACGCCGCTTAGCGCACTGATGCGCAGCGCGCTGTCGACAATCAGCAGGCTTTTCAGGTTGCGCTTGCTGTCGATATCAGCCGACTCAAGCAGCAGCGTTGAGGGACGGGCACCGCAGAGCTGATGAAACACGGATGCCGGATCTTCGCGGTAGGGCGCATTGCCGGTTATCAACTTCACTGTAGGTCTGGCGTTTTGCATGAGGTCAGTTCTCTGAATTTTGCTAAAAAAAAAGCCCGCTCTGGGCGGGCTCGGGTATCTGCACAGCGTCTGATGACGTGTATGACTCCTCCGCCCGTTCAGGGAGAAGTACGCCACCAGCCGGTCATAACTAACGTGAATGTTTTCATTTTTCAGATACCCTTGCATGTGAACTTGTGTACTAGTTAACTGGTTCGCGGCAAAAAAGTCAATACTCTTTTTCTCTCCGCTGATAATTCTGGTTATCATGTTGCTCCATTTATTCCGCCGATGCCGGAGCCGTTTTGAGCGAACCCACCCTTCTTAGTTCTTTTCCCATATACGATCTTCACAGCCATACGCGCGCTTCCGACGGGTTTCTGACCCCGGAGGCGTTGGTGCTGAGAGCCGTGGAACATCGCGTGGGCGTGCTGGCCATCACCGACCACGACACCACTGAAGGCGTGCAGCCGGCGCGTGAGGCGATTGCTAAGCATCAGCTACCGCTAAGACTGATAGCGGGGGTGGAAGTCTCCACGCTGTGGGAGAACCATGAGATCCATATTGTTGGGCTTGGCGTCGACTGCACTCATCCGGTGCTGGTCGAGTTTCTGAACGCGCAGACCGCGCGTCGCCATGCCCGGGCTGAAATTATTGCCGAGCGACTGGAGAAAGCACGTATCCCTGGCGCGCTGGCAGGCGCAATGGCGCTGGCGGAGGGAGGCGCGATTACCCGTGGCCATTTTGCCCGCTTCCTGATTGCCCAGGGAAAGGCGGATAATATGGCGCAGGTATTTAAAAACTACCTCGCCCGGGGGAAAACCGGCTACGCGCCGCCACAGTGGTGTACAATTAAACAAGCCATTGATGCTATTCATCATTCTGGCGGTCGAACCGTACTGGCACATCCGGGCCGCTACGGGCTGTCGGCCAAGTGGCTTAAGCGCCTGATCTCACACTTCAGTGAGGAGGGCGGTGACGCGATGGAAGTGGCGCAGTGTCAGCAGGCGCCACATGAACGGACTCAGCTGGCGCGCTACGCGCAGGACTATCGGCTGGCCGCTTCGCAGGGCTCTGATTTTCATCAGCCCTGCCCGTGGATTGAGCTTGGTAAAAAATTATGGCTTCCGGGGGGCGTCGAGGCCGTGTGGCAGCGCTTCCCTGAAATAGAGTAGGTTTGTTCCGCCAGCCGTGCGGCAAACGAGAGGTTTTTTTTAATGAGTCAATTTTTCTATATTCACCCGGAAAACCCGCAGCCGCGCCTGATTAAACAGGCCGTTGAGCTACTGAATAAAGGCAGCGTGATCGTATATCCTACGGATTCGGGCTACGCGCTGGGCTGCAAGCTGGAAGATAAAACCGCCATGGAGCGTATCTGCCGCATTCGCAAGCTCGACGGTAACCATAACTTCACGCTGATGTGCCGCGATCTTTCAGAATTGTCGACCTATGCTTATGTCGACAATACGGCGTTCAGGCTGATTAAAAATAATACGCCCGGCAACTACACGTTTATCCTTAAGGCGACGAAGGAAGTACCGCGTCGATTGATGAGCGATAAACGAAAAACCATTGGCCTGCGCGTGCCGTCTAATCCGATTGCGCTGGCGCTGCTGGAAGCGCTGAACGAGCCAATGATGTCAACGTCGCTAATGCTGCCCGGCAATGATTTTACGGAGTCCGATCCGGAAGCCATTCAGGATGAAATAGGCAAGCTGGTGGATTTGATTATTCATGGCGGCTATCTGGGACAGCAACCGACTACGGTTATTGATCTTACGGAGAATACGCCGGAGGTTGTCAGGGAAGGGGTTGGAGACGTACAGCCATTCCTGTAGTCATGCTGGCTGCCCGGCGGGATATCCTATCCGCAGGGCAGCTATTGATCGTTGCGCATGTCTGTCCATTTCTGAGAGGGCAATTAACCTGGTTCAGGTTGTGGACTTCGCCAGCCACTCTTTGAAATCCTGATAAGGGATATAGAGTGAAACATTTTTCAGCGGTGTTGCCGCATTCCTGTGATTTTTGACTTCACTGGTGAAGCCCACAATCACCCCGCCGATCGTGCCATCACTGTTATAAGCCGCGCCACCTGACATGCCTTTTACCACGCCGGCATTTGACGCCATAGCTACGCATGGACGTTTATTCCATTCATTTCTTATCCCGGTTAGCGCCAGGTTCACGCCCGAAGATTCAACCGGCATGGCAGAGATAAAGCTGTAGCCATACATTTTAACGGGTGCACCAATTTCCGCGCTGCGGAATTTTGCGAGCGTAGCGGCATCATTTTTATGGTAAATGATCGCCAGGTCGCAATACGGGTGGTAAGCCTTAACGCGCTGTACGGAGAACTTAGCGACGTGTGCTGCGGTGAGGCTGTATTCAGGCGTCAGCGGGATACTGGTGCCCAGCGCACCGATACCGAGGACGGTAGGAATGCCGGTGAAATTCATATCAACACGCTTCATTGCTTCGCTGCTGTACTGATATTTCCCCACGGAGCATCCGGTCAGCGTCAGCGAGGCTAACGCCGCAATCATCATTATCTTTTTCATCGTTCACTTACCGAGTCGGACACGTCAGAATATCCCTGGTGAAGATAATTGACGTGAAAGCCGATGCTGACGTCAGGTCAGCAAGAGGTGAGAAGCCAAGGCTTCCCGTATATTTAAATAAAAAGTTTATAAAGTTTTATATATTTATGTTTACGACTTAGAACTAAATTATAATATTATTTTAACATTTTAATCCGACGGCACTTTGTCCGCCTGAATGAATTCTACACACTCTTATTCATCAGGCAAACTAATTAATGGCGGCACGAAACGAAAAAAGGTTTAAACAGGAATTAAGCTAATCTACAGCGTAGTTAAGCTGGCTGGTTTCCTTTGTGCAACAGTAAACGCTAAAGGAATGGCTATTTTGCAGATTAAAGTGTCGCCTATGATTGCTGTAGTGGTTATTACAACTGGAAACACCTTTTACATCCTCTGCGGGTATTATAAGCCAAACTGAGGGTAAATAGCCCCTTTTTGGGGACGAAATAAAGAAGGTGCTTATCACAGCAATAGGCCGCAAAGTATCATACGCAGAACTTAATTATTAATTAATCCTTAACGGGTAGGTTATTTTAAGCCAAATCAAAGGCGTGGTTAAAAAAAGCGTTCCCAAAGCTGAATTAAGCCAAATTACTCTTCGAAAGGCTAAGCCTATTACAGCATTTGGTCAAAGAGTGGTTATTTAGAAATATCTTGCTTGTGCCCGGCCTGGTAATGAAATCAACTCACGACGCCAGGGGGTATGCGGAATTGAATGGCGGCGTGACAGCAGCTACTGGGCAGGCGCTGCGCCAGATAATGGCCGAAATGCCTGTCGTCCTTTACTGCCGCGTGATTAATTAACAGAATCCTTTATCGGTAAAATCATGTAGTATGTGCGGCCACGAATCCTTGTGGGTGGCTTTGTGCGCAAGCCTTGCCATCTATAAAGTACATATAATACAACAGATTAAGTAGCTTACACCGTGCCTGTTGTTTAGCGATATATCATGACGCCTGGGAAGGCGACAAAGAGGGTGCTCCATGAGCGAAAAGTTACAAAAAGTTTTAGCGCGTGCCGGCCACGGTTCCCGCCGCGAAATCGAATCAATGATCTCAGCTGGACGCGTCAGCGTGGACGGCAAAATGGCGACGCTGGGTGATCGCGTTGAGCCGTCTCAGGCCCTTAAGGTGCGTATTGACGGGCACCTGCTGTCATTAGCCGAGTCTGCTACCGAAGTGTGCCGCGTGCTGGCTTACTACAAGCCAGAAGGCGAACTCTGTACACGTAACGATCCTGAAGGACGTCCCACCGTTTTCGACCGTTTACCAAAGCTGCGCGGCGCACGCTGGATAGCTGTAGGGCGTCTGGATGTGAATACCTGTGGCCTGCTGCTGTTCACTACAGATGGTGAGCTGGCTAACCGCCTGATGCATCCAAGTCGTGAAGTGGAAAGGGAATATGCGGTACGCGTGTTCGGTCAGATCGATGATGACAAGATCAAGCAGCTTAGTCGTGGTATTCAGCTGGAGGATGGTCCTGCCGCCTTTAAGACTCTTAAGTTTTCCGGTGGGGAAGGTATCAACCAGTGGTATAACGTGACGCTGACCGAAGGCCGTAACCGTGAGGTTCGTCGTCTGTGGGAGTCCGTCGGCGTTCAGGTGAGCCGATTAATTCGCACCCGCTACGGTGATATCAATTTACCTAAAGGGCTGCCCCGCGGTGGATGGACGGAGCTGGATTTGGCTCCCACTAACTATCTGCGTGAGCTGGTCGGTCTGCCTCCGGAAATTAACAGCAAGGTAGCGGTAGAAAAGGATCGTCGTCGCACTAAGGCTAATCAGATTCGCCGCGCGGTTAAGCGTCATACCCAGGTCAGCGGTAGCCGTCGTCCTGCTGGTAAGCCGGCGAAGAGTAGCACCAGAAATAACAGCCGCTAAGTCGATACGATATCCGCTGTGTCGGTGCGCCGCGCGCGCTCACGCGCTGCGTGCTGGCTTCGACTCTCTTTAAGAGCGGATACGCGGGTCGGTTGTGCAGACTGCGATATCCGCTGTGCCAGTCAGCAAACTCAGTATTTATCGGTCAGATGTGCAGACTGCGATATTTGCTATGCCGGTGGACAATCCCAGCGGTTGTCTGGCGGCGATATTTGCTGTTGCGGTGGGCAATCCCAGCGGGTGCCGGGCGGCGATATCTGCTGTTGCGGTGGACAATCCCTGCGGGTGCCGGGCGTCCTCACGCCAGGCTTTGCCTGGTGCCTTTGGCTCCGACTCCAGGCCGGACGGCCCGGTCGCGAGCGGGCATCCTTGCCCGCCGCTCCCTGAGTGCAGCATCCCTGCTGCCCTCGCCTGGCCCTTCGTCCTCGCCGTAGCGCTGCGGATTGCCCGTCACCCGCTGGGATTGTCCACCTGCCAGGCTTTACAGTCGCTTTTATGAATAAAACCATTTTTCCGTATAGGGCCCTGGCTTACTTTTAGTTAAAACGGTCGCCGCTTCCTTCTCTCCATTTACTCTTAATGTGAAGATAATTCTTACAATCGCAGGGCTTGCCTGCCTTCAAGGTTTTCTGTAATCCCTGAACCTCGTTTATCTACAGCCAACACAGTATAAAAGGAGCAGGCGGGTGGGGGCCGGTGACAGGCAATCCGCAGCGCTGAGCGCAGGGAGGAAGACCCGGATGGGCCAGCAGGGATGCTGGCACAAGGGTATGTCGGGACAGGGATGTCCCGTCATGCCCGGTCCGAAAGGTCGACGAGCGGAGCGAAGGGACCGCGCCACGCGCGGCGCGAGGACCGCCAGGCACCGGGCCCCACCCGTAGGCGACACCCCGGACTGTTGCAACACCAGGCCCCATCCGTAGGCGACATCCCAGATGTTGCAACACCGCGCAAAGATGCTGTTTACCAGTCAATCCCCTGCTGAGCCTGAACACCTGCATCGAAGGCGTGTTTGACCGGTCGCATTTCGGACACGGTATCCGCGACATCAAGGATTTCACGGTGACAGCCTCTGCCGGTAACAATGACATTCTGCTGGGAAGGCCGCCCTTGCAGCGCAGCCACCACCTCCTCTGCGGAGAGATAGCTCAGACTCACCATATAGGTAAGCTCATCCAGAACCACCAGATCCAGCGTCTCATCCTGAAGCATCCGTTTTGCATGCTGCCAAACCTGCTGGCAGGCGAGGGTATCTGTGGTTCGGTTCTGTGTATCCCAGGTAAATCCGGTTGCCATCACCTGAAACTCCACGCCGTGTGGCTCCAGCAGGTTACGTTCGCCGTTTGGCCATTCACCTTTAATAAACTGGATAACCCCTACGCGCAGGCCGTGACCGGCTGCCCGACAGGCTGTGCCAAAAGCGGCCGTGGTTTTGCCTTTACCGTTTCCGGTGAAAACCATCAGAATACCGTGCGCCTTCGTAGCTGCCGCTATCCGGGCATCTACCTTCTCCTTTAGCTTTTGCTGACGCTGCTGATGGCGATCCTCAGCCATCACTCAGCCGCGCCAGGTTTGCGGCCCGGCTGAGCATCGAAGCTAATGCCGGTTTCGCCTTTACTGTCATCGCCCATCAGATAAAGATAGAGCGGCATAATATCTGCGGGTGTTTTCAGCTTACCGGCATTCTCCTGAGGGAAGGCGCTGGCACGCATTGCGGTACGCGTCCCACCCGGATTAATACAGTTAATTCGCAGCTGCTCAGGCGCGTACTCCTCGGCCATCACCTGCATCATGCCCTCGGTGGCAAACTTTGATACGGCATAGGCACCCCATCCTGCACGGCCCTGACGTCCCACGCTGGAGGAGGTAAACACCAGGGAAGCACCTGGGGAGACTAACAACAGGGGCAGCAGTGCCTGAGTCAGAAAAAAGGTGGCGTCAACGTTCACCCGCATCACCTGCTGCCAGACCTGCGGATCCTGTTTATCCATCGGGACGATATCGCCCAGCAGGCCAGCATTGTGCAGTACACCATCCAGTCGGGAGTAGCGCTGGCTGATTTCGCTGGCAACCCGCTGGCAGGATCCTGGTGTAGCCTTATCTAAATCAAGGACATACAGGCTGGCGGGGGCCTGGCCAAGTGCGGCAATCTCCCCGGCGACGGCCTCAAGCTTTTGTGGATTACGTCCCAGTAGTAGAACCTGTGCACCATGTCGGGCGTAGGTGATTGCCGCTTCGCGGCCAATGCCGTCGCTGGCGCCGGTAACAAGAATGATACGATCGGTTAGCAACCTGGCGCTGGGGTGGTAGTCCATGAAAATTCCTCTGGCGAAAATAAGGCGGCGGAAAGTAAAAAGTGAATTCTCCACCTGGATATGAATGTGTTTTATGCCTTAAAACCCCCTTAGGTTCAACGATAGCAGCAACGAATGCGTGCGTTAATACCAGGATTTTGGCGACGACGGAGTGTGTCTCAGCTACACTAGCGATTGATTAAATATGATGTTAAACAAGGCGGAATGAGTGGAATTACTCTCTTACTATGGGCTTTTTCTGGCCAAAACGGTCACCGTGGTGGTGGCGATTGCCGCTATTGCCATTATTATCACTAACCTGATGATGCGCAAGCGCGCGCAAAGCGGCCAGCTAAAGATAGTACACCTGGATGAAAACTATCGGCAAATGAAGGATGAAATGATGCTGGCGGGGATGGAGCCTCATGAGCAAAAGCTATGGCACAAGGCGCAAAAAAAGAAGGACAAGCAGGAGGCGAAAGCAGCTAAACAGCGGGCAGGCGCGGGCCAGGCAGTGACAGAGGCCAAACCCACCCTGTATGTGGTTGACTTTAAAGGCAGTATGGATGCACATGAGGTTAGCTCCCTGCGTGAAGAGCTTTCGGCAGTAATGGCGGTCGCCAAAGAGCAGGACGAAGTGTTGCTTCGGCTGGAAAGCCCGGGCGGCGTCGTGCATGGATACGGTCTTGCTGCCTCACAGCTGCAACGCCTGCGCGCAAAGGGCATTCGCCTGACGGTCGCGGTTGACAAGGTCGCCGCCAGCGGCGGCTATATGATGGCCTGCGTGGCGGATCGCATTGTGGCGGCTCCCTTTTCCATCATTGGCTCAATCGGCGTTGTCGCGCAGATCCCCAATTTCAACCGTTTGCTAAAGCGTAACGAGATTGACGTGGAGCTGCATACGGCGGGCGAGTATAAGCGTACGCTGACCCTTTTCGGTGAGAATACCGAGCAGGGGCGCGAGAAGTTTCAGGAGGATCTCAATGAAACGCATCTGCTGTTTAAACAGTTTGTTCATCAGATGCGTCCTTCACTGGATATCGACAGGGTTGCGACGGGCGAACACTGGTTCGGCACCCAGGCGCTGGAGAATGGGTTAATTGACGCCATCGGCACCAGCGATGATTTGATCATCGATCGCCTGGAGAGCCACAAAGTAATTAATGTACGCTTCACGCGGCGCAAAAAAATGATGGACCGTTTCACGCAAAGCGCGGCCAGCAGCACCGAGCGTCTTTTGCTGCGTCTGTGGCAGCGTGGCAACAGGCCGCTGCTGTAAGAACGGAGACGCCCGCGCTGCGGGCGTCAGGTACTCAGGTGATAGCGCGGAGAAAGCGTTACCGCCAGCAATTTGAAGACGTTAAACACTGCCGTACTCTTTTGAGAAGGCAATCCCTGTTCATCCAGGAAGTAGTCCCCGCGAAAAATAAGCAAATCACCATTTTGTTCAACGTCCGTTGCTTCCATACCCGGAAAATAATTCTCATGGTCGGCAATCATCTGGTTTGCCAACTGTAGCAGTGGGACACGATCGATTGATTCAGTCTGTTTCATCGAGTTCTCTCCTTTATAGTCACGCTCACAGAGATTAGTTTACGTCCGGTATGACCTCTACCGCAAGATCAGGACAGAGTCTGCGCAATGTTGTGCTTTTTTCCCTGGTTCCTGGCGTAAATGGCGGGCAGATGCTAATTAAGTTGCGTATCAAATTTTATCAGGTACAGTGTGGGCGTTTCAGGTTCCGGGCGTAAATGAGACTTTACGCTTTGTTAGGAATGCGCTTAACAGGTTGTAAAAGGTGTCGTTAATCAGCAGGTTGGAAGCCTGAACAGGAAGAGGTGAAGGAACAAATACTCACGGGGTAGCCTTGATTCTACCCGACCTTAACGCAATGCTATTGCCTATGGGCACACGGCACCGTCTACACTCGGATGTTTTAAACAGGTAAAGGTAAATATGGGCAAAGCTCTCGTAATAGTTGAGTCCCCGGCAAAAGCCAAAACGATCAATAAATATCTCGGCAATGACTACGTGGTGAAATCCAGCGTTGGTCACATCCGTGATTTGCCGACCAGTGGCTCAACGGTTAAAAAGAGCGCTGACTCTACAACCAGTAAACCGGCTAAGAAGGTCAAAAAGGACGAAAAAACGGCCCTGGTAAGCCGTATGGGCGTCGATCCTTACCACGGCTGGGAAGCGAATTATCAAATCCTGCCGGGTAAAGAGAAGGTGGTTTCTGAACTGAAATCCCTTGCGGAAAACGCTGACCATATCTACCTCGCAACTGACCTTGACCGCGAAGGGGAGGCCATAGCATGGCACCTGCGGGAAGTGATTGGTGGCGATGACTCACGCTTCAGCCGCGTGGTGTTTAACGAAATTACAAAAAATGCGATTCGTCAGGCATTTGAAAAGCCGGGCGAACTGAATATCAGCCGCGTTAACGCCCAGCAGGCCCGCCGGTTTATGGACCGCGTCGTGGGCTATATGGTGTCTCCACTGCTGTGGAAAAAAGTGGCTCGCGGTCTGTCAGCCGGACGCGTACAGTCCGTGGCGGTCCGTCTGGTGGTGGAGCGCGAGCGCGAGATTAAAGCCTTCGTCCCGGAAGAGTACTGGGAGCTGCATGCCGATCTCAGCACCCCAAAAGGCACAGATCTGTTGATGGAAGTTACCCATCAGCATGATAAACCGTTCCGACCGGTGAACGGCGAGCAGACGCAGGCGGCAGTTAGCCTGCTGGAAAAAGCGCGCTATGTTGTCGCCGATCGCGAGGATAAACCGACCAGCAGCAAACCCGGTGCGCCCTTTATTACCTCTACGCTGCAGCAGGCTGCGAGTACCCGCCTGAGCTTCGGCGTGAAAAAGACTATGATGATGGCGCAGCGTTTGTATGAAGCGGGTCACATTACCTATATGCGTACGGACTCCACCAACCTGAGCCAGGATGCGATAAGCATGGTGCGTGGCTACGTTGAAAGTGAGTTTGGCGACCGTTATCTGCCGAAAGCGGCGAATACCTATACCAGCAAAGATAACTCACAGGAAGCGCACGAAGCGATTCGCCCCTCAGACGTTAGCATTCACTCCGAACAGCTGAAAGATATGGAGCCTGATGCACAGCGTCTTTACCAGCTCATCTGGCGCCAGTTCGTTGCCTGTCAGATGATGCCTGCGCAATACGACTCCACCACACTGACCGTTACTGCTGGCGATTTTAAGCTTAAAGCGCGTGGCCGCACCCTGCGTTTCGATGGCTGGACTCGCGTCATGCCCGCTCTGCGTAAAGGTGACGAAGAGCGGACGTTACCGCCGGTTGAACCTGGTGAAGCGCTGAACCTGAAGACGCTTAAGCCTGCTCAGCACTTTACCAAGCCACCGGCACGTTTCAGCGAAGCATCCCTGGTACGCGAGCTGGAGAAGCGCGGTATTGGCCGTCCTTCAACCTACGCCTCCATCATCTCCACCATCCAGGATCGTGGCTATGTTCGCGCTGAAAGCCGCCGCTTTTATGCGGAAAAAATGGGCGAAATCGTTACCGACCGACTGGAGGAGAACTTCCGCGAGCTGATGAACTATGACTTCACCGCGCATATGGAAGACAGCCTGGACCAGGTCGCGAATAATGAAGCGCAGTGGAAGGGCGTACTGGATACCTTCTTTGCCGACTTTACTCAACAGTTGGAAAAGGCCGATAAGGATCCGGAAGAGGGCGGCATGCAGCCGAATCAGATGGTCCTGACCTCAATCGACTGCCCGACCTGCGGACGTAAAATGGGGATCCGCACGGCCAGCACCGGCGTATTCCTGGGCTGCTCGGGCTATGCCCTGCCGCCAAAAGAGCGCTGCAAGCAGACCATTAACCTGATCCCTGAGAATGAAGTCCTGAATATTCTCGAGGGTGATGATGCTGAAACCAATGCGCTGCGCGCCCGTCGTCGCTGTGAGAAGTGCGGAACGGCAATGGACAGCTATCTGATTGATAATCATCGGAAACTGCACGTCTGCGGAAATAACCCAGGCTGCGACGGATATGAAATCGAGCAGGGCGAATTCCGCATCAAGGGCTATGATGGTCCGGTGGTTGAGTGCGAGAAATGTGGTTCTGAAATGCACCTTAAAATGGGGCGTTTCGGTAAGTACATGGGCTGCACGAATGACGAATGTAAAAACACCCGTAAAATCCTGCGAAATGGTGATGTGGCGCCACCGAAAGAGGATCCCGTTCCTCTGCCGGAGCTGGAGTGCGAGAAGTCGGATGCCTATTTCGTGCTGCGCGACGGAGCGGCTGGCGTATTCCTTGCGGCGAACACCTTCCCTAAATCACGGGAAACGCGCGCGCCGCAGGTTGAAGAGCTTCAGCGGTTTCGTGACCGCCTGCCGGAGAAATTACGTTATCTGGCCGATGCGCCCGTCGCGGACGACGATGGCAATAAGTCCGTGGTGCGCTTTAGCCGCAAAACGAAGCAGCAGTATGTCAGCACGGACGTAGACGGCAAAGCCACGGGCTGGTCTGCATTCTATGTAGACGGCAAATGGCAAGTGGCTGAGAAGGCTGCGGCAAAAACAGCTGCGAAAACGTCCAAAGCCCCCGCTAAGGCAGCCACAAAAGCCGCAGCGAAAGCGACGGCCAAACCGGCTATCAAAGCGACGGCAAAAGCTGCAGTTAAAACAACTGCGAAAACGTCGGCCAAAACTGATGTAAAATCAGCGAAGACGACCGCCAGTAAGAAGTAATCCGATCTGGGCCAGCACGCTGCTGGCCCATCTACTACCCCTCTCCTGCGCTATACATCCTGACCATATTTGATATAGTTGTTATAGATAACGCCTTTCTTATTATTATAAAGCATTAGACCGGCATCAGCTGGCTGTAGCCCATTGCGCTACAACCTCTACCTGTGTCCGGCGCGCGGGCTTCAACCCTGGATGGAATAACAAATGAAATTGCAGCAGCTGCGTTATATCGTTGAGGTGGTTAATCACAACCTCAATGTATCTTCAACGGCTGAGGGTCTATACACCTCCCAGCCCGGTATCAGTAAGCAGGTTCGCATGTTAGAGGACGAACTTGGCATCCAGATTTTCGCCCGCAGCGGCAAGCATCTGACTCAGGTCACCCCGGCAGGACAGGAAATTATTCGTATTGCCCGGGAAGTCCTGTCAAAAGTGGATGCGATTAAGGCCGTGGCGGGTGAGCACACCTGGCCGGATAAAGGGTCACTCTATGTCGCGACCACCCACACACAGGCTCGTTACGCGCTGCCCAATGTGATCAAAGGGTTTATCGAACGCTACCCACGCGTCTCATTACATATGCATCAGGGATCGCCCACACAGATTGCAGAGGCCGTGTCGAAAGGCAATGCGGATTTCGCCATCGCCACCGAAGCCCTGCACCTGTATGACGATTTAATCATGCTGCCTTGCTATCACTGGAATCGCGCAATCGTCGTTACCCCCGATCACCCTCTGGCGGGTAAAACGAAAATCTCCATTGAGGAACTGGCCGAATACCCGCTGGTCACTTATACCTTCGGATTTACGGGCCGATCAGAACTGGACACCGCATTCAATCGGGCAGGGCTGGTGCCGCGTATCGTCTTTACTGCGACCGATGCTGACGTAATAAAAACTTATGTCAGACTGGGACTGGGCGTAGGGGTCATCGCCAGCATGGCGGTAGATCCCGTATCAGACCCTGACCTCATTCGCATTGAGGCAACCGATGTCTTTACATACAGTACAACAAAGATAGGCTTTCGAAGAAGCACCTTCCTGAGAAGCTATATGTATGATTTTATTCAGCGTTTTGCCCCTCATCTGACGCGAGATGTGGTCGATACTGCCGTCGGTTTGCGCTCGAATGAAGACATTGAAGCCATGTTCAAAGACATTAAACTCCCCGCCAGGTGATCCCCAACGCCATAATTTGTGTTATGTCAAGGCCCACGTAATGGGCCTGATCCCTTCGATAACCTTCAACTATTGTTAACATCGCTGAAACCTTTTTATTATTTTCCATAAACAAAACATGGTTCACATGTTTTTTCATTGTTATTCATTAAATGAGAAACAGAACACATTTTCTGTTAACTGCCTTTGCGAAAGGCCATGTTGATTATCATACTTTTTGTCAGGAATGGCGTCAGATGGCACTTAAAAAGAAAAAACAAAATTTTTTATAGTAATAAATGGATCTAAATTATCACTTAAGACGATTTATTTGGCTTAAGCGTTAATTAATTTACTTTAGTTTCATTAAAGGCAACGATGAAACCCGGTGTTTTTTGATAAATCCCGTTAATCGTTTTGTTCAATAAAAATTACTGGATTTCATTCCGTAAAATGTTTAGGATTCATCCTAATTTCTGATTGGTCCAAACAATCGTTTCAATGAGAGTGATTATCAAAAACTATGGCTACGAGATTATCTGTACAACCCGAATTCGGGCATAAGACCCTCAAGGTTCAGCGTAACAGCAATCTGAAGCGCAAGGCCTGGTTGGCGATTTTTGCGGGATCAGCGGTATTTTGGATCGCTGTAGTATTCATGATTTGGCGTATTTGGGGATAACCATGCAGCTACGGTCAGCGAACCACCATCCGCAGCAGAGCAGAAAGGTAAACGAAACCTATTGCAAAGCCCCTTCACTCGATCAGGTTATTATTCCTGAATCATGGCAGATGACGGATACGCAGCGTCAGTTTATTGAAATGATGATGGACAACGAAAACAAATAATAAACCGTCTCATTTTTTATTTTTTAACTCATTTTTTTAATACAGAGAGTTAGCCTCAACGTCAGCGGTAAGCATCTATTATGACAGAGTGATGCCGTGCTGCCGGGATGCGTAAGCAAATCATCTAAATGACATTTTACCGGCAACTTTTTTTAAGCTCAAACTGACTGGCATTTTCCGACCTGAGTGAGGCAAATATGAATTTAACGCAAATGACCTGGTTTACCACCTGGACCTTTTCCGCCTTATTCTGGACGAGCCTCGTCTGGATGGGAATGATAATGCGCTAGTACGCGCTAATTGCTCCGCCCTCTTTAATAGAAACGCCTCGCTGACTTTGTCCGCGGGGCGTTTTTGTTTCTTCAGATTGTTTCAGTGCTTGTCATTTGGTGTTGTTATCAGAACGTTACCTGATGTATGTACTATGTTTAAATCTGACCCTGTAAATACTCGGGTTATAGTCAGAGTGAAACAAAGGAGGAGTGATGTCGTCTACCCTACACCAAATAAGTAAGGATCAGCTGGATGTAAAAGGCCAGCGTTACCATTACTACAGCCTCAGCCGGGCTGCTGAAGAGCTTGGCGACCTTTCGCGTCTGCCCAAATCCCTCAAGGTTTTGTTAGAGAATCTGCTGCGCTGGCAGGACGGCCAGTCCGTGACCGCTGACGATATCGCCGCGCTGGCTGGCTGGCTTAAAAATGCACATGCGGACCGTGAGATTGCTTATCGTCCCGCGCGCGTGTTAATGCAGGATTTTACCGGTGTTCCCGCCGTCGTCGACCTTGCCGCCATGCGTGAGGCTGTTAACCGCCTGGGCGGTGATGTGGCGAAGGTGAATCCGCTAACGCCGGTGGATCTGGTCATCGATCACTCGGTCACGGTCGATCGCTTTGGTGATGATGATGCCTTTGAGGAAAACGTCCGGCTGGAAATGGAACGTAATCACGAGCGCTATGTGTTTTTACGCTGGGGGCAAAAGGCGTTCAATAAGTTTAGCGTGGTTCCACCCGGAACGGGTATCTGCCATCAGGTAAATCTGGAGTATCTAGGGCAGGCCGTCTGGCATGAAACGCAGGACGGCGAAGAGTTTGCCTGGCCGGATACGCTGGTGGGGACGGATTCCCATACCACCATGATTAATGCGCTGGGTGTGCTGGGGTGGGGCGTGGGCGGTATTGAAGCAGAAGCCGCCATGCTCGGACAGCCGGTTTCGATGCTTATCCCCGATGTCGTCGGTTTTAAATTGTCCGGTAAGCTCAGGCCTGGCATTACCGCTACCGATCTGGTGCTCACAGTAACCCAGCTGCTGCGCAAGCACGGCGTGGTCGGCAAATTTGTTGAATTCTATGGCGACGGGCTGGACGATCTGCCGCTGGCGGATCGTGCCACCATTGCCAATATGGCCCCGGAATATGGAGCAACCTGCGGGTTTTTCCCGGTAGATGATGTCACTCTCGCCTATATGACCCTGACCGGGCGCAGCGCCGATCAGGTGGATCTGGTTGAAGCCTATGCTAAAGCTCAGGGCCTGTGGCGTAACAGGGGCGATGAGCCGGTATTTACCAGTTCGCTGGCGCTGGATATGAATGAGGTTGAGGCCAGCGTGGCCGGCCCTAAACGCCCCCAGGACCGGGTATCGCTTGGTGATGTACCCGAGGCGTTTAATGCCAGCAATGAGCTGGAAGTCAATCAGGCGGTGAAAAAACACCAGCCCGTGACCTATACCGACAGCCAGACCGGCAGAGAGCATCAGCTGGATGATGGGGCGGTGGTGATCTCTGCTATCACATCCTGTACCAATACCTCGAATCCCAGCGTATTGATGGCAGCCGGCCTGCTGGCTAAAAAGGCGGTTACCCTCGGACTGAAACGAAAGCCGTGGGTGAAGGCCTCGCTCGCGCCCGGATCGAAAGTGGTATCAGATTATCTGGCGGCTGCCCGACTGACGCCTTATCTCGATAAGCTTGGTTTTAACCTTGTCGGCTACGGCTGCACGACCTGCATCGGCAACTCCGGCCCGCTGCCTGATGCGGTGGAAAATGCCATCAGGGCAGGGGATCTGACCGTGGGTGCGGTATTGTCCGGAAACCGTAATTTTGAAGGTCGCATTCATCCCTATGTGAAAACCAACTGGCTGGCATCGCCACCGCTGGTCGTTGCTTACGCGCTGGCGGGGAATATGAAAATCAATCTGCAAACGGATCCCATCGGGGAGGATACAACGGGTAAGCCGGTGTTCCTGAAGGATATATGGCCATCGCCCGAGGAGATTGCAGAGGCGGTCGGGCAGGTATCCACCGCCATGTTCCATAAAGAATACGCCGAAGTTTTTGAAGGGACGCCCGAATGGCAGGAGATTAAGGTCAGCGAGGCGGCAACCTATGACTGGGATGAAGGCTCAACCTATATTCGACTGTCGCCATTTTTCGATGAGATGGGCAAGGAACCAGAGCCGGTCAAAGACATTCGGGGCGCCAGAATCCTTGCCATGCTGGGTGATTCGGTGACGACTGACCATATCTCCCCGGCCGGTAGCATCAAAGCGGAGAGCCCGGCAGGGCGCTATCTGCAGCAGCACGGCGTAGAACGCACCGATTTCAACTCCTACGGATCCCGTCGTGGTAATCATGAAGTGATGATGCGCGGCACCTTCGCCAATATCCGCATCCGTAATGAGATGGTTCCGGGAGTCGAAGGCGGCGTGACGCGTCTGGTGCCGGGTGACGAGCAGCTGTCAATTTACGATGCGGCGATGAAGTATCAGCAACAGGGAACGCCCCTGGCCGTCATTGCCGGTAAAGAGTACGGCTCGGGTTCAAGCCGGGACTGGGCAGCTAAAGGGCCGCGTCTGCTGGGCGTTAGAGTGGTTATCGCTGAGTCATTTGAGCGTATTCACCGCTCTAACCTTATCGGTATGGGAATTTTACCGCTGGAGTTTCCGCAGGGGGTGACGCGCAAAACGCTGGGCCTGACCGGAGACGAACAGATTGATGTGGCAAATCTGAGCGCCCTTAAACCGGGCGGGCAGGTGAGTGTCACGCTAACCCGCGCCGACGGTACCCAGGAGACGCTTGACGCGCGCTGTCGCATTGATACGGGTAACGAACTGACCTACTATCAGAATGACGGTATCCTGCACTACGTGATCCGCAATATGCTCAACTGACGGCGACGGTCCGCTCCAGGGTATTGGGTCGGGGCTTAAGCAGGCCGGCGGATACTGACAGAGAGGGGGCCTCGCAGAGCGATGCTGGAACCGGTAAGGAGCGGGTGTATACCCGCTTCTGACGCCGTACAGGGGTGCTGTGCAGTGGTAATAGCCGGCAGTATGGAAACCCGTACCTGCCTGCGCCTTTATAAGGGCATCTCAATATGCATTAATTACTCTTTTGACAGCAGATGCCCCATTTTAGCGGCTTTGGTATCAAGGTAGTGGGCGTTCTCGGGGTTGCGTCCCACGATTAAAGGGACACGCTCAACAATATTAATCCCGGCTTCACTCAGGATCTCAACCTTACGGGGATTATTGGTCAGCAAATGCACTTCCCGCACGCCAAGCAGTTTGAACATATCTGCACACAGCGTGAAATCGCGCTCGTCGGCGGCAAACCCCAGCTGGTGGTTCGCTTCAACCGTATCGTAACCCTTGTCCTGTAGGGCATAGGCGCGGATTTTATTCAGCAAACCGATATTACGCCCTTCCTGGCGGTGATACAGCAGTACGCCGCGCCCCTCTTCCGCAATGTGATTCAGCGCGGCTTCCAGCTGAAAACCACAGTCACAGCGCAGGCTGAACAGCGCATCGCCGGTCAGACACTCGGAGTGAACGCGGGCCAGTACCGCTTCGCCATCGGTAATGTCGCCATAAACCAGAGCAACGTGGTCATGGCCCGTTGCCAGTTCTTCAAAACCTACCATAAGGAAATCCCCCCATGGCGTGGGCAGTTTGGCCTCTGCCACCCTCTTAAGCTGCATGTGATTCTCCAGAATCTTCAGGTGTTGCGCTATCATCATGGTAGCGTGCTGTCAGCAGTCTGACACTCATTAATCTCGCTATTTTGCCACAATCAGTGTCGGTAAAGTGAATGAGTTAATGCGATCGCTGTTATACCGCACAATTATCAGGTTCCGGCCCAGTATGTTATTATTTTTCATCATATTCTCAGCAGAAAGTAGTGTAAGCCCCGCAACGATTAAGGGAATCTATGTTTAGTATCGCCAAACGCATCACCCTGGGTGCGCTGTTATTACTGATTATGCCGGTTGGCGTATGGCTTTCGAGCTGGCGGTGGCAGCCGGTAGAAATGGGCTCAGGCTACAAGCTGCTATTCGGGCTTACGGAAACCGTCACCAGCCCCTGGGGAACGCTGACCAGCCTCCTGCTCTGTGGATGGTTTCTCTGGTGCTTACGGTTTCGCCTTAAACCGGCAGTGGTGCTGTTACTGATCGTTGCTGCCTCGCTTCTGGTAGGGCAGTACGCCAAGACCTTTATTAAGCGGGAGATTCAGGAGCCTCGCCCCTACGTGCTGTGGCTGGAGAAGAGTCAGGGCCTGAATGAAAAAACCTTCTACGAGCAAACGCGCAGGCAGCGCAGCGCGGTAGTGACCGAGGCAATGCGCCAGAATACACGGCTCCCGGAGTGGCTTAAGCGACACTGGGCGTTTGAAACGGGCTATGCTTTTCCGTCAGGGCATACGATGTTTGCTGCCACATGGGCCTTACTGGCGGTAGGGCTGCTGTGGCCCAGGCGGCACAGGGTAACCGTCGCGGTGATTATCCTCTGGGCGGTGGGCGTAATGGGCAGCAGGCTGGCGCTGGGAATGCACTGGCCGCGCGATCTTATCACCTCAACGGTAATCAGCTGGCTGCTGGTGATGCTGGCCACGTGGCTGGTGCAGCGCTTTTGTGGCCCGCTAACCGTGCCGGTGCATGAGCAAAAAGAGATCGCAAAGCGCGAGCGACAGTAGACAGTAATTGAGTTTACCCCGGCAGGCCCCATATCTACAGCATGCTGAGGGCCTGTTTTCATGGTCAATGCGGTTCCCGACGCATCAGACAAGCAACAGGGCATTTTTTTTGGCATAATTCAGCTGGATAACACCAGCTTAAAGGACGGACTGTGAAATATTTGCTGATTTTTTTACTGGTACTGGTGATTTTTATCATCTCCATTACCCTGGGTGCTCACAACGATCAGACGGTGACCTTTAACTATCTGTTAGCGCAGGGTCAATATCGGGTATCCACGCTGTTAGCGACGTTGTTTGCCGCCGGTTTTATTTTGGGCTGGGCAATATGCGGTCTTTTCTGGCTGCGGGTACGCGTGTCACTGGCTCACTCTCAGCGTAAAGTTAAACGTCTGCAGCAGCAGCTGGGTCAGGCAGAAGAAATCGTGACAGTGTCACCCGTCCCCGCTGTTAAGGAATAATTTTTTATGTTGGAACTGCTGTTTCTGTTATTACCCGTTGCCGCCGCTTATGGCTGGTATATGGGGCGCAGGAGTGCGCAGCAGGATAAACAACAGGAAGCCAGCCGCCTGTCGCGAGATTACGTTACGGGCGTAAACTTTCTGTTATCAAATCAGCAGGACAAAGCCGTCGATCTCTTTCTGGACATGCTTAAAGAGGATAGCGGAGCGGTTGAAGCCCACCTTACGCTGGGCAATTTGTTTCGCTCTCGCGGCGAGGTGGATAAGGCCATACGCATTCACCAGTCGCTAATGGAAAGCGCTTCCCTGACTTACGACCAGCGACTACTGGCCATTCAGCAGCTTGGGCGTGATTATATGGCGGCCGGCTTCTACGATCGTGCCGAGGAGATGTTCAGTCATCTGGTGGATGAAACCGATTTTCGCGTTGGTGCACTTCAGCAGCTGCTGCTTATCCACCAGGCGACCAGCGACTGGAGCAAAGCCATTGAGGTGGCAGAGCGGCTGGTTAAGTTGGGGAAAGATAAGCAACGTCTGGAGATCGCCCACTTTTACTGTGAGCTTGCGCTGCAGGCAATGGGCAGTGACGATCTCGACCGGGCGATGACGCTGTTGCGTAAAGGAGAGTCGGCCGATCGCGAGTGCGCGCGCGTGTCGATAATGATGGCCCGCATCCATATGGCCAGGGGCGAATATGCGAAAGCGGTAGGCCATTTGCAGCGTGTGATCGAGCAGGATAAAGAGCTGGTCAGCGAAACGCTGGAGATGCTGCAAACCTGCTACCAGCATCTGGATAAGCAGAATGACTGGGTTGACTACCTTAAGCGCTGCGTAGAAGAGAATACCGGGGCCGCTGCCGAACTCTACCTTTCCGATGTTATTGAGAAAGATGAAGGGGGAGAGGTCGCGCAGCTTTATATCAATCGGCAGCTACAACGGCATCCGACCATGCGGGGCTTCCACCGGCTGATGGATTATCACCTGCACGAAGCGGAAGACGGCAGGGCGAAAGAGAGCCTGATGGTACTGCGCGATATGGTCGGAGAGCAAATCCGCACCAAGCCACGCTATCGCTGTCATAAATGCGGTTTTACCGCCCATGCACTTTACTGGCACTGCCCATCCTGCCGTGCCTGGTCTTCGGTTAAGCCTATTCGCGGTCTTGACGGCCAGTAACGCAGCCCGCGTTACCGGCCCGGATCCGCACCGTATTTTAGTTACAACATACTGAAAGTTTGCCATCAGGGGTTTCAGAACCCCCGGCGTTTGCCCAGTCTGGCAGGGGAGAAAAGGGAAAACTGAGCAGGGAACTGTGAATTTTCCGGCGCCACAGGTAGAATGCATGCCGTTTCTCGCCTGCACCGCTGGTGCTTTACTTAAAAGGGTATATCCATGCATTCACCTCAGATAGCGGGTTCTCCGATTTTGCTGGCATTAGACTACGCGTGTCTTGACAGCGCGATGGCTTTCGTTGACCAGATTGACCCCAAAAGCTGTCGCCTGAAGGTAGGCAAAGAGATGTTTACCCTGTTTGGACCACAACTGGTGCGGGACCTTCAGCAGCGCGGCTTTGAGATCTTCCTCGATCTCAAGTTTCATGATATCCCCAACACCACGGCGCACGCGGTGGCCGCCGCCGCCGAGCTTGGCGTTTGGATGGTAAACGTACACGCCAGCGGTGGGGCGCGTATGATGACGGCAGCCCGCGAAGCATTGGTTCCTTTCGGCAAAGATGCCCCCATGCTGATTGCCGTTACCGTGCTCACCAGCATGGACACGGAAGATCTCAGGGAGCTGGGTATCACGCTGTCGCCCGCTGAACATGCCGAACGGCTGGCGCGTCTGACGCAACAGTGTGGCCTTGATGGCGTAGTCTGTTCTGCGCACGAAGCGGTTCGCCTTAAACAGACGCTGGGGAGCGCCTTTAAGCTGGTGACGCCAGGTATCAGACCGGCGGGCAGCGCAGCGGGCGACCAGCGCCGTATTATGACGCCCCAGCAGGCACAGCAGGCAGGTGTTGATTATATGGTCATCGGCCGCCCCGTCACGCAATCCCCGGATCCGGCGGCCACCCTTGCCGCGATTCAGGCTTCATTACAGGAGGCATAATGGCTGATAACGAAAACAGGCTGGTTTATTCAACCGAAACGGGCCGCATTGATGCGCCGAAAGCGGCTCCCCAGCGCCCTAAGGGCGACGGTACTGTCCGCATTCAGCGGCAGACCAGCGGCAGAAAGGGGAAGGGCGTTTGCATGATAAGCGGGCTGGATTTAACGGATAGCGATCTGGATAAGCTGGCCGCGGAGCTAAAGAAAAAATGTGGCTGCGGTGGTGCGGTTAAGGACGGCATTATTGAAATCCAGGGCGATAAGCGTGACCTGATAAAAACGCTGCTGGAAGCAAAGGGAATGAGGGTAAAGCTGGTGGGTGGCTGATGTCAAAAGTCAGGGCCGCGAGTATTTGCGGCCCTGGCAGGGATGTGCTGCTATAGTCTTATTTATTAGTATCGAAATTAACGGCTAATCTGATGGCCGATAACCCCACCTACTGCGGCCCCGCCAAGGGTACCTAAACCGCTACCATTGGAAAGAACAGAACCGCCAATTGCGCCTGCACCCGCCCCAAGTGCTGTATTTCGATCGCGCTTTGACCAGTGTGAGCAGGCGCTCAGTGACAGGACTAACGTGGCGGCCAGCACGGCGGCGGAAATGCGTTTTGCGGTCATAGACATAATTACTTCTCCAAAATTGCTACTACAGGGAACTCTGCTTAAGTATAGCGTTCAACCTGCGTTTCTGGCCCGCTCTCAGCATAATTATTAGCGATTTATCTTCCTAAAAAGAAACAAACCGCATAATCAACTTCTCACTGTTTTACGAGCAGTAAGCGAGGGGCAGTGCCTGCATCTAAAAGATTAGATAGCTAACTATCACTCCTGGTTCTATTGCTGACATTAATTATAACCCGGCGGGGGCGGGGCGAAAGGTAAAAAATCTTATTTAGCACCACGCGACCCTGCCAGCCGCTCCTTCGGCGCTACATTTTTAACTGAATTATCACAATTAGAGATCGACAGCCAGTTTCTGCCGCACATCCAGCCGTTACCTCCATACCCGTCATCGCCGGGAACAATGAAAATAAAAAGAAACGCGATGGGAGAAGAAAGTGTTAGAACAACTCAAGCAGCAGGTGCTGGAGGCGAATCTCGACCTTCCGCGTCATAACCTGGTGGTATTCACCTGGGGGAATGTAAGCGCCGTAGACCGTGAATCCGGGCTGATGGTGATTAAGCCCTCGGGCGTTAGCTATGGTGCAATGACCCAGGACGATATGGTGGTGGTTAACATACTGACGGGCGAAGTCATCGAGGGGAGCAAACGGCCATCTTCAGATACGGACACGCATCGGGCGCTCTATCAGGCCTGGCCACAAATTGGAGGAATTGTCCATACGCATTCACGTCATGCCACCATCTGGGCCCAGTCGGGACGGGATATTCCCGCATGGGGCACCACGCATGCCGACGACTTCTACGGCGCGGTTCCCTGTACCCGACAGATGCACACCAGCGAAATTCAGGGGCGCTATGAGTGGGAAACCGGGCAGGTGATCGTTGAAACATTCAGGGAGAGGCAGCTCGATCCACTGGCCATCCCCGCCGTGTTGATTAACTCGCACGGGCCGTTCTGTTGGGGTAAAACGGCGGAGGAGGCGGTTCACTCTGCGGTGGTCCTGGAAGAGGTCGCTTATATGGGTATTTACAGCCAGCAGCTTTCGCCTGAACTCCCGGCAATGCCGCAGCCTCTTCTGGATCGCCACTATCTGCGCAAGCACGGTAGTAATGCCACCTATGGTCAGAAAAAGTAATTCTTTCAACGATGCTTAAGTAACATTCGCATTCCCCCCCCCCCTAAAATTGCTGTCACCGCTGGTCACGCACGCGGCTGACAGCCTGCGTCATGCCCCCTCTGTTTTATCTTAAAAATCAGATACCCGTTTAGAGAACAGTCCCTCTGGATTACGCTTGAACCGCATTTGAGCACACCCATAAACAGAGGAAATACCATGACCGTTATTAATCAAACTACCTGCAGGCTGTTTAGTGAAGTTGGACAAACCACCCAGCTTTCCGCGTACTACGAAGAAGGCCGCCGTACGATGTGGATGATGCTACGGGCGCAGCCGCGTCCAAGTTTTAACCATGAGCTTATTGAAGAGATAATGAATCTCAGCTATGCCGCCCAGCGTTCAGGTTTGCCGATCGATTTTTGGGTTACCGGCTCGCTGGTGCCGACCATGTTTAATGCGGGCGGCGATCTCAACTTCTTCGCCCAGTGCATTAAAAACGGACGCCGTGAAGCCCTGCGCGCCTATGCCAGGGCCTGCGTAGACTGTATCCATGCCGCCGCGAGGGGGTTCGATACCGGCGCAGTCAGTATCGCAATGATTGAGGGTAGCGCGCTGGGCGGCGGCTTTGAAGCCGCGCTGGCGCACCACTTCATCCTCGCACAGGACACCGCGCGGATGGGCTTTCCTGAAATTGCCTTCAACCTCTTCCCGGGAATGGGGGGATATTCACTGGTGGCGCGCCGCTCCGGCATGAAGCTGGCGGAGGAGTTAATCTGCGAGGGAGAGTCCCACAGCGCCGAGTGGTTTGCAGAGCGCGGGCTGGTCGATAAAGTTTTTCAACCCGGGGAAGGCTACCAGGCTACCCGCACCTTTATTGACGTCCTGCGGCCAAAACTTAACGGGGTGAGGGCGATGCTGAAAGCCCGCCAGCGCGTACTGCAATTATCGCGTGCTGAGCTGATGGACATCACCGAAGACTGGGTCGATTTTGCCTTCACCATGGAGCCCAAAGACCTTGCCTATATGGAACGTCTGGTCCTGATACAAAATCGCCACAGCGCCCAGGCATTGAGAAAGGTAAGCTAATTATTTAGATGCGCTTTAAGCCAGTGCTCGAGTTCGTTAGCGGGCATTGGCTTAGCGTAAAGAAAGCCCTGACGCCCATCCACTCCACTGGCAATAACAAACTCCTCTTCCTCTTTTGTTTCAATCCCTTCGGCAATCACGCTGAGATCCAGCGCCCTGGCAACGGCGACGATGGCTTTAACCAGCGACTGCGACACCGGCTGATGGTTCACATCGCGAATAAAGCTCTGATCGAGTTTAATTGCGTTAATCGGCACGCGCGCCAGCTGTGAAAGCGACGAATAGCCGGTGCCAAAATCATCCAGATGTACCTCTGCGCCCAGCGCTTTAAACTGTGCCATCAGCGACAGCGCTTTCTCTTCATTTTCGATCAGGCAGCTTTCGGTCAGTTCAATATCGATCGGGCTTTGACTCAACCCCGCCTGTTCCAGCGCCTGTTTGAAATCGACCAGGATGCTTTGATCGGCCAGCTGACGAGGCGAAACGTTCACCGCAACGCGCAGATGAATGCCCTGTTCCCGCCAGCGGAGCGTCTGTGCCAGCGCACTCAACATCACCCAGCGGCCTAAGGGGACAATCAGCCCTGACTCTTCGGCATAGGAGATGAAACTGCCTGGCGGTACCAGGCCTCGCTCTGGTGACTGCCAGCGCACCAGCGCCTCCACGCTTGAGACCCGGCCATTCGCGTCGAGCTTTGGCTGATAGTGAAGGATAAGCTGATCCTGCTCGAGAGCTTTTCGCAAATTGGTATCCAGCCAGAGATATTCAAACACCCGCTGGTTCATCTCCGTGGAGAAGATGCAAAACTTGCCGCGCCCGCTCTCTTTGGCGGTATACATGGCGGTATCGGCATTGCGTATCAGACTCTCGCGGTCGTCGCCGTGCTGCGGACTGACCGCCACCCCGATTGAACAGCCGGAATAGACTTCAATCAGCCCAATACGGAACGGCAGCTTGAGGCGCTCAAGAATGCGTTCTGACATCGCCTCCAGCGCGCACTGGCTTGAGTTAAGCGCCAGCACAATAAATTCATCGCCACCGAGACGGGCCAGCGTCTGATCGGTCTCCAGACAGCCGAGGATGGCAAGGGAGACGGCCTGTAACAGCCGATCGCCAAACATATGCCCATAGGCATCATTGACCTTCTTAAAGTTGTCCAGGTCCAGATAAACAATGCCCACCTGACTGTTGCCACGCTGCTCTACCGCGTCGCCGATAGCAAGATGGATAGCATTGCGATTGGGCAGGCCGGTAATGGTATCCGTATTGGCCAGCACCTGCAGACGCTCCTGTGCACGGCGCTCTTCGGTAATATCCGTCCCGGAACAGATAAGATAGATTTCGTTCTTGCCGCTGCCGCTATGAACAAACTTATTGCGGAACAGAAACAGTCGCTGGCCCTTTTTGGTCTTAACCCAACGCTCTACCTCATAGGAGCTACCGTCCCGGAAAAATCCGCTGATGTTACGTCTTGACGCTGCGGCTTCCTGGCGGGTCATAAACAGCTGGAAGACATTGCAGCCAATCACTTCCTGCTCTTTCAGGCCGGTATACTCCTCACTCATGCGGTTAAAGCGCTGAATATTTCCACGCTGATCGAGGATAACAATCACCGAGTTTGCTTCAGAGACGACCTGCTCGGCGAAGGAGAGTCCTAACGACAGGTCGCGCGCCACGGCAGAGGTATCACCCCATGCCGATGCGCTCCCCGCCCACTCCGAGCGGTTAACCTTGCGGCCCACCAGATGCATCGGGATCTCTTCGCCATAGAGAGAAAGGGTCAGATTCACGCTGGAGGTTATCACGGTCATTCCTCGCAGCAGCCTGGCCTGAACCGGCGTGAGCGCCACAGCGATGTGAGTGGAAGAGGTTTCGTCTTCGGCGAAATTGAGCGCATCGCTGTCGGAAGTTAAACGCCAATGAGGGCTTGTAGTACCAAACCGGGTATAGAATAACGACTGCCCGTAATCATCGGTCATTTAATCATCTCCTTAAAGCATGCCATGCAGCTGTATCTTATTATTTTAGCAACAGTATTCGTCAACCTGCACAATCACAAGCTGAATAATGAATATATTTCTTAAGTGAAGATGAACGACGAAACTAATATGGCCCGCTGGATTGCGCGCAAGGGCATCTTAAAAATGCGAGGTCATGATGGTACTACCGGACAGGGAAATCACAAGGTTAACCCCCGAGCCGACGCTCGGGGGACGCACCTGTATGCACCGGGTGAAATGCCGGGGCAACGTTAGCAGGGACACCTGCCGGAACCGCCGCCTTTACCCGGATAGCGGGCATCAATGCAGTAGCGGTGAAAGGCTTTCTCGGTCATAGGCGTTAAATCAGGGTGCTGCTGCTGCATATGACGCAGATACCCCCCATAGTCCCGTACCCCGACCATCAATCTGAAGGTCTGTGTCAGCCGGGATATAAACAGCCCGGCAGTAAGACGCGTAGTATTGTCAGACATGGCTGGCCTCATTTCGTCGTGTTGTATCGCTCTCGTGAACGGTCGGGTGGGCATTGTTGAGTGCACGGCGGATCACAAAAAAGGCGGCAATCAGCATCGTCACCGCCACCAGCATAAAGAAGGCGCAAAGCGCCGCGTTAATCTGGTTACTTAACACAATCGTCTGCATATCCGCTAACGTTTTCGCCGGAGCGATAACCGTGCCATTCTCAATGCCCGCTGAGAATTTACGCGCCTGCGCCAGAAAACCAATATTAGGCAGGGGATGGAAAATTTTCTGCCAGCCCGCGGTCATTGAGGTGATCAGCAGCCAGGCCGTTGGCAGAAGGGTCACCCACGCATAGCGCTGTTTCTTCATTTTAAACAGCACCACGGTGCCGAGGATAAGCGCCATGGAGGCCAGCATCTGATTGCCAATACCAAACAGCGGCCAGAGTGTGTTTATCCCGCCCAGTGGGTCTTTAACGCCCTGATAAACAAAGAAGCCCCATCCGGCAACGGCAACGCTGGTGCCTGCAATGTTACCGAGCCATGAGCGATTATTACCGAGGGCGGGGACTACCGTACCAATCAGGTCCTGCACCATAAAACGACAGGCCCGGGTACCGGCATCGACGGCGGTGAGAATAAACAGTGCTTCAAAGAGAATAGCGAAGTGATACCAGAACGCCATCATTGCCCGGCTGTTGAATACTTCGGTGATAATATGCGCCATACCGACGGCAAAGGTCGGTGCGCCACCTGCCCGTGAAAGTATCGAGCCTTCACCCACATCGCGGGCGATGCCATTCAGCACTTCTGGCGTGACGACAAAGCCCCAGCCGTTGATCGCCTGCGAGGCCGTTTCCACCGTGGTGCCAATCAGCGCTGACGGCGAGTTCATGGCGAAATAGACGCCGGGTTCGATAACGGAGGCACAAATCAGCGCCATAATCGCCACAAATGACTCCATCAGCATTGCACCATAACCAATGAAGCGGATATGACTTTCACGCTCGACCAGCTTCGGTGTGGTGCCGCTGGAAACCAGCGCGTGGAACCCAGAAATGGCGCCACAGGCGATGGTAATAAACAGGAAGGGAAACAGGCTGCCTGAAAATACCGGCCCGCTGCCATCGGTAAATTGCGTCAGGGCGGGCATTTTCATTTCGGGCATGGCGAAAACAATCCCCACCGCCAGCCCGACAATCACCCCAATTTTAAGGAAGGTTGACAGATAGTCACGCGGCGCCAGCAGCAGCCAGACGGGAAGAACGGACGCGATAAAGCCATAGATTACCAGCACCCAGGTCAGGGTGGTCCCCTCGAGGGTAAAGAAGGGGCCAAGGGTAGGGTGCCGCGCGACATCGCCGCCATAAATAATCGCGGCCATCATCAGCACAAAGCCAATCAGTGACACCTCTGCGATTTTACCCGGTCGGATATAGCGCATATAGATGCCCATAAGCAGTGCGATCGGCAGCGTGGCGGCAATGGTAAACAGCCCCCAGGGGCTGTTCGCCAGCGCCTTCACCACGACCAGCGCCAGCGCGGAAAGAATAATAATCATCACGCCCAGCGCGCCCAGCATGGTCACCACGCCCGCAAAGGCCCCCAGCTCCTGCTTAGCCATTTCACCCAGTGAGCGGCCATCGCGCCGGGTTGAGATAAACAGGATCAGAAAGTCCTGCACCGCACCGGCCAGCATCACGCCGACCAGGATCCAAAGGGTCCCAGGGAGAAAGCCCATTTGTGCTGCCAGAATCGGACCAACCAGCGGCCCGGCCCCGGCAATCGCGGCGAAGTGATGACCGAACAGTACCCATTTATTGGTGGGCACATAGTCCAGACCGTCGTTATGGCGCTCGGCAGGCGTCCGTCTGCGGTCATCCAGTTCAAAAATATCCCTGGCGATAAAAAGGCTATAAAATCGCCAGGCGATGCTATAGCAGGCCACCGAGGCCACCACCAGCCACAGTGCGTTCACATGTTCACCACGGCTTAATGCCAGCATGGCAAACGCGCCAGCGCCGATCACCGCCACCGTACTCCATATCACGCCGGTTTTGACGTTTCTCATCACATAACTCCTTGCAGCAACCATAAGAAGGGGGCACAGAATCTTAAGGTAATGTAATTGTTTGTTAATGAAAGTGAATCGGCGGAGAAGTGTGAGGAGGGGAGGTTTTTTTCGTCATCAGATGGCATCTGGGTGATGAGGAAGTTTTTACGTTATCAGATGGGCATCCGGGTGATGAGGCAGGTTTTTACGTCAGCGGGTGAGCCAGGTGGGATAAGAAGCTATCCCACCTGAAGGAGGTTATGCGACGGGGCGGGCCACGACGCTGCGCGTTTCCATACGCACTTCAGCGATCGTCACTGCAATCACGTCCGTGACGCGGTAAACAACTTCACCTTTGATCTGAACGGTGCCGTTCTCCTGGCTGCATACCATCTCATCACGCACCGCGTGAATAAAGGGGGCAGGGATAAAGGCAACCGCGCCGTTGTCGGTCAGCCGCACGCGCATACCGCCGCGTGACACATCAATAATCTCCGCACTAAAGCGTTGATCGGTACCGGCAGCGCTTTGCAGGAAACGCGAGTATAACCAGTCTCCGACATCGCGCTCAGCCATGCGGTTCTGACGCCGACGCTCGGCCATTCTCACCGTTATCGCGTCCTGAGGGCGTGGGGCGCTTTCGCCTTTGATAATCGCCTTCAGCAGGCGATGGTTGATCATATCGCCATATTTACGGATAGGTGAGGTCCAGGTGGCATAGGCCTCAAGGCCCAGGCCAAAATGGGGACCGGGTTCGATACTGACCTCAGCAAACGACTGAAAACGGCGGATACGGCTGTCGAGGAACTGCGTCGGCTGCGCATCCAGATCGCGGCGCAGGGCGCGGAAACCTTCCAGCGTAGCGATGGCCAGTGGGTCAACCTTCACGCCGTGGTTATCGAGCACGTTGGCCGCCAGCTCAGCACCGGCTGCATCAAAGCCCTGATGGACGTTATAAACGCCGAAGCCCAGCTTATCGCGCAGTACGGTCGCCGCACAGATATTGGCGGTGATCATCGCTTCTTCGACAATACGGTTAGCAATACGGCGGTGTTCAGCGATGATATCCAGCACTTCGCCTTTCTCACCCAGCAGGAAGCGGAAATCAGGGCGATCTTTAAACACCAGCGCATGGGTCTGACGCCATTCGGCGCGTGCCAGGCAGAGGCGGTGCAGCAGACGAATTTGATGCGCGATCTCATCCGTTTCTGGCTGCCAGTCACCGATATTTTCCAGCCAGTCAGAGACATTGTCATAGGCCAGTTTGGCTTTGGACTCGATCCAGGCGGCGAAGAAGTGAATATCCGCACCCAGCGAGCCATCTGCGGCAACGCGAACGCGGCAGGCCAGAACCGGACGGCGTTCATGCGGGCGCAGCGAGCAGATATCGTCAGAGAGCTGACGCGGCAGCATCGGAATATTAAAGCCCGGCAGGTAGTTGGTGAATGCGCGCTGTGCGGCGATAGTATCCAGTTCACTGTCGGCAGCCACATAAGCGGTCGGATCGGCAATGGCGATGGTCAGCAGCAGCTCACCTTCCGGCGTTTCCTGCACGTAGAGCGCATCATCCATGTCTTCGGTGCTGGCGCTGTCGATGGTGACAAACTCCAGCGCGGTCAGATCGTCGCGCTCAGGCTGCTCATCCAGCATTTCGCCAGCGGTCGCCTCGGGCGCCTCGCGTTCCAGATTGTGGCGTGACAGGGTGACCCACCAGGGGGCGAGATGATCGTCGGCGGTGGTGATAAAGCCCGTCAGCTCGGCGTAAAAGGTACGGTCGCCCTTCAGCGGGTGGCGGCGCATTTCGGCCACGGCCCAGTCGCCCTGCTGAAAATCATGCTGGACGCTGCGATCCGCGCGGCACTGAATGGCGTCTTTTAACAGTGGATGGTCAGGTATGATGGAAAGCCGATCGTCTTTCTTCTGTACGCGGCCAACAAAACGGGTCAGGAATGGCTCTATCAGCGTTTCGGGATCGGCAACTTCACGATCCTTATCGGTCTGGATCACCGCGCTGATGCGGTCGCCATGCATCACCTTTTTCATAAAAGGCGGCGGAATAAAGTAACTCTTCTGTGCGTCTACTTCGAGAAAGCCGAAGCCTTTTTCCGTGCCTTTTACCACCCCTTCAACACGCGGCGTCTGGGAGTGGAGTTTCTCTTTGAGCTGCGCGAGCAGCGGGTTATCCTGGAACATAATCTCAACAGTTTTCGTGGCCTAAGAGCGGCAGACAGTTTTACGCGATTAACCGGCTCGCGGCAAGTAAAAAGCCGGGAGACCCGGCTTAGATTGATGAAGGATGGGGCAGGGATCAGGCGATACGCAGCGCGTCTTTCACCACGGAAAGGCTGATTTTGACCGGCACTGATTTCGAGGTCGGCGTGCCGCTGTCGTCACCAAAGCTGGAGAGAGGGACCAGCGGATTGGTTTCCGGATAGTAGGCCGCCAGGTTGCCACGCGGAATATTGTAAGGCACCAGCTTAAAGCCGCTGACGCGACGGGTAATGCCGTCATTCCACAGCGTTTCGATATCGACGTTGTCGCCTGCCGACAGTCCCTGCGCCGCCAAATCATCCGGATGGATAAACAGCACCTCACGCTGACCGTAAACGCCGCGATAGCGGTCATCCAGCCCGTAGATAGTGGTGTTGTACTGATCGTGCGACCGCAGCGTTTGCAGGGTAAAAGGCACCTCAACGCCGTCCAGCTGTGGGAACAGTGAGTCCGGCAGCCTGGCAGGGCTGAACTGCGCTTTGTTGTGCAGCGTATTAAAGCGGAACTCAGCAGCGGCATTGCCCAGATAGAATCCGCCTTTGATGTCGCACTTCGCGTTAAAATCATCGAAACCCGGAATGGTGGCGGCGATATGGTCGCGGATCAGGTTGTAATTGCCCGCCAGCGCCTGCCAGTCAACTTTTTCACTGCCGAGCACCGCCTGCGCGATACCGGCGACAATCCAGGTTTCAGAACGCTGGGTGTCTGCCAGAGGTTTACCCACGCCTTCGGAAGCGTGAACCATGCTGAATGAATCTTCCACGGTAATAAACTGGGGGCCGGTCGCCTGAATATCCTGTTCGGTACGACCCAGCGTCGGCAGGATCAGTGCATCTTCGGAACCGGGGCAGAGGTGGCTGCGATTGAGCTTGGTGCTGATCTGTACGGTCAGGCCGCAGCGGCGAATCGCCTCTTCGGTACGCGGGCTGTCCGGCGCGGCGGCCGCAAGGTTTCCGCCGAGGGCGATAAGCACTTTCACTTCGCCGCGCAGCATAGCTTCCAGCGCTTCAACCGTATTGTGGCCAGCGTCGCGAGGTGGCTCAAAATCAAAGTGCTTTGCCATACTGTCCAGGAAAGCCTGAGAGGGTTTCTCATCGATCCCCATCGTGCGGTTGCCCTGCACGTTACTGTGACCGCGAACCGGGCAGAGGCCTGCGCCTTTTTTACCCAGCTGACCAAATAACAACTGCAGGTTAACGATTTCGCGAACGGTATCAACCGAGTGTTTATGCTGGGTGATCCCCATCGCCCAGGTACAAATAACCCGATCGGCACTCTGATAAATGGCTGCCGCTTCACGCAGCTGCTGCTCAGTCAGCCCGGACTGCTTCTCTATCTGTGTCCATTCGGTCGACTCAACCACCGCCAGATACTCTTCCATACCTTCGGTTTTGGCGTTGATAAACACATCGTCAAACAGCCCTTTTGCGCCAGTGGCAATCAGTGCCTTATGGGTTTCGTTCAGCGCTTTGACCATGCCGCGTATGGCCGCCATATCGCCGCCGAGATTCGGCTGGTAATAGGTGGAGCTAATGGATCCGGCTTTGCTGGTCACCACTTCCAGCGGTTTTTGCGGGTCGGCAAAACGCTCAAGGCCGCGCTCGCGCAGGGTATTAAAGGTGACGATTTTTGCCCCGTGATCGGCCGCATGACGCAGGCTGTGCAGCATACGCGGATGGTTGGTGCCGGGGTTCTGACCAAAGACAAAAATCGCGTCGGCATGGTCAAAATCATCAAGCAGGATGGTGCCTTTACCCACGCCAATGCTGCGCTTCAGGCCGGTACCGCTGGCCTCATGGCACATATTGGAGCAGTCAGGGAAGTTGTTACTGCCGTGCAGGCGCCCAAAGAGCTGATACAGCCATGAGGCTTCATTGCTGGCGCGACCGGAGGTATAAAGCTCCATCTGATCGGGATTGTCCATCGCATGAATATGTTTGGCAATCAGCGCAAAGGCCGCATCCCAGCTAATGGGTTCGTAATGATCGGTTTGACGATTATAGCGCAGCGGTTCGGTCAGGCGACCCTGGTACTCCAGGAAGTAGTCGCTCTGCTGATAGAGGGCGGAAACGCTGTACTGGGCGAAAAAACGGGCATCAATGAAGCGACGCGTGGCTTCCCAGGTTACCGCTTTGGCACCGTTTTCACAGAAGCTGAAGGTACTTTTGTTATCGTCACCCCAGGCACAGCCCGGGCAGTCAAAGCCTTTCGCTTTGTTCATGCGCATCAGGTTGCGCATGTTTTTCAGAACTTGTTTGCTGTCGAAGACGAAACGGGTGGTGGCTTCAAGAGATCCCCAACCGCCGGCAGCTGCCTCATAGGGCTTGATTGCAGTTTTAAATTTCATATGGCTTCGCAGGTTTAATTTATGTTTTTAGGATGTTAATAAACTATTGCTTCTTTTATGGGATAAGTCTGCATTCAGGTAAAAAAATTGTCTAATTGATTGGTTTAATGGTGCGATAGCTAATGTTTATCGCGAAAGCGTGATGGGACTCAAACATTGCGCCATAAAACTATGAGCAAACCGTTCCCGCCCGGCGAATTGGCTAATAATTAGGCTTTCTCACCGACGCGTTGAGGGACCTATGAAAGAATTTGCCAGCAAAATCCACGCCTTCGGGAAGGCGCTGATGATGCCCATCTCCGTGATTGCGGCCGCCGGTATTTTCCTCGGCCTGGCGGCTGCCCTGCAAAATCCGGCCGTAACCGACGAAACCTTTGCCAGCTGGCCCCTCCCTCAACTGCTGATCGGCTTTATTCGTAAGGTGGCGGGCGCACTATTTGCTAACCTGCCGCTCTTTTTTGCCGTGGCCAGCGCCATTGGTCTGGCGAAAGCCGAAAAGCCCACCGCCGCGTTCGCCGCGGTGATCGGTTTTATTGCTATGCACGTTGGCATCAGTGCCACACTGGCGGCGCAGGGGCTGACCGCCGCGACCACCACGGCCGCAGCCCTTCAGGCAAAGGGGATGACGCAGACCGAAGCGCTGATGACCTCGGCGGAGTACACCGAAACGCTGGGCATCTTTACCTATAATATGAGCGTGCTCGGCGGGGTGATCGCCGGTTTGCTGACGGCGGCGCTCCATAACCGCTTCTATACCACGCAGCTTCCGATGGCCATCGGTTTCTTTGGCGGCAGGCGGCTGGTGCCCATCGTTACCGTGCTGGTTCTGCCACTGGCAGGGGTGCTGCTGGCTGGGATCTGGCCGACAATAGGTTCCGGGATAGCCTGGATTGGCGCACTGATTGGCCGAAGCGGTCAGTACGGCGCATTTCTGTATGGCAGCAGCGAGCGGCTGCTGATCCCCACCGGGCTTCACCACATTCTTAATGAAACCGTGCGTTTCACGCCTATAGGCGGTATCGCTCAGGTAGATAATCAGACGCTGGTAGGGGCTTTGAATATCTTTAATTACTCCCTTACGCATCCGCAAAGCCTCAGCGATGACGCGATACGCAGCGCCACCCGCTTTCTGGCGCAGGGCAAAATTCCGGTCATGATGTTCGGACTGCCCGCGGCCGCGCTGGCGATGTATCACTGCGCCCGCCCTGAACACAAACAGCGGGTAAAGGCCCTGATGCTGGCAGGCGCGCTGACCTCGTTTACCACCGGCATTACCGAACCGCTGGAGTTCTGTTTTATCTTCGTCTCCCCGGTGCTGTACCTGCTACACGCGCTGCTCAGCGGCCTCTCTTTTATGCTGATGTCAGTGCTGCACCTGATGATTGGCAACGTACAGGGCGGTGCCATCGATCTGATGGTCTTTGGGGTGCTGGGCGGCAGCAAAACGCAGTGGTGGTGGACGCTGGTGCTGGGCGCGCTCTATATACCGGTATATTACTACGGTTTCCGCTTTATTATTCTGCGCATGCGGGTCGAAACCCCCGGCAGAGAGTCGGAAGAGGAGGATAAACAATCCGCTATCTCCGATGCCGGAGAGCGCACGCGGATCATTATCAGCGGGCTGGGCGGCGAAGCCAATATAGAGGATATTGATTGCTGCTTTACCCGACTGCGGGTGAGGGTTAAAGCGATGCAGGAGGTGGATGACAAAACCCTGCTAACGACCGGGGCAAACGGCGTAAAGCGCGTCAGCGATCATGACGTACAGGTTGTTTACGGTCCGCAGGTTGAGAACATCGCCAACGAGGTCAAAACAGCACTCGGCGTCACCTGAATGGATCTGAAACCAGGAAAAGAGTGCGGTTGTTTACACCATTGAAACATGGGACGCTGTGTCAGTATAGGACTTCCCGCATCCGGCTCAGCGTCAACATGATTACCCCGCTGACTGTACCTAATGACGTGATATTAAAAAATAATGGATATAAAACAGCTTATTTACCTGGTCAACCTTGAGCGCGAAAGGCACTTTGGCCGCGCCGCAGAGGCCAGTTTTGTCAGTCAGCCCACGCTTTCGATGCGCCTGAAAAACCTTGAGCGGGAGCTGGAACTGTCGCTGATTAACCGCAGCAACAACTTTGATGGCTTCACCGCCGAAGGCGAGCGGGTGCTGGTCTGGGCGCGGGAGATCGTGTCGGTTTACCAGGGGCTTAAACTGGAGGTGGAATCCCTTAAGCACGGGGTAAACGGTACGCTGCGTATTGGCGTGGTGCCGCAGTGCAGCCTCTCGCTGCCGCTGATGCTGAAAGTCATTGGCGACCGCTATCCCGATCTTGATTACCGGGTGGCGGTGCTGAGTGCCGATCAGCTGCTGGATGCGCTTAACAGCCACACCGTTGATGTCGGCATTGGCTTTTTTGAGCCTGCGACCCTGCGTGAGCTGCATTTTCAGGCCATCTCATTACAGGATGAAGGCGTGGAAGTGGTCTTCCACCCGCAACACTTCCCGCAGCTGGTGGGTGACGAGGCGCTGATGCTCGGCGAACTGACCGGAATCCCCCTCTGCCTTGCCGAGCAGACGCGCTATTTTCGGCGCTATCTGGATAGCCACTTTCGCGAAGCCGACGTCCGCCTGCGGGTGATACTGGAAACCACCTCGGTTTTTCAGCTGGTTCAGGCCACCCAGGTTGGCCTGGGCGCGCTGATTTCACCCTGCGGACACCTGCTTGCGGAAATGACCCCCGAGCTGCAACGACGCAGGCTGGTTATAGAGCCGATGGCCCGTCAGGCCGCAGTGGTGATTGCGGAGCCGGGCAGGGCGACACCGCTGTCACAGCACTTTTTTGATGAGGTACGCGGCTGGTCAGGCGGTCGTGCCCAGTGACTGCATCAGGCGGTTGTTCCAGCTGGCCAGCGCCGTACTCATAAAAATGTTCAGCATCAGGCCAGGCGTGAACCCCTGCGCCTTAAGCGGCTGGATCTGAGCGGCGTTCAAGCGCTCGGGCGAGCGGGTGAGCTGAGCCGCCGCCTGAATGATGGCCCGCTCTTCGTCGTTTGCTGCCGATATTGCCCGATCCGTTCCCTGCTGCAACGCATCACGCAGCGCGCCTGACGGATAGCGGTAGAAACAGGCTGCACTGCCGTTAATCCTCGCCGCCACGGCCGCCGCCAGCGCGCCTTCCGGCGTATCAAGCGACGCTTCCAGCGCGCCAAACAACCTGCCCCAGCCATAAAGTGCCGACGCGTCATGCGCTAAAAGCCATGCGCTCTCCTTCAGCACCGCCTGTGGCTGGCAAAAGGTCAACGCTTCCAGCTGCCGCGCGGACGCATAGCGCAGCTCGACAGGCGACAGCTGCGGCTGCCAGCGGTCGCCGGGTAAAAAGGGGTCCGCATCCGCGGGTATGTTCACGCCGGGGATCCAGCAAACTGGCCGCGCCAGCAGCGCGTGAATACCGGCCACCACGCGAGCCTGGTAGCTGACGAAGCCGATTATCTGGCTGAAGGTGATAATATCCGGTGCCGTCAGGCCAACCTCATCCAGGCGCATAAGCGTAGCGGGGGTGATCAGCGTGGGCTGGCTGGCCAGCTGGCGGGCATATTCCGTTATTTGCGTCAGGCGATGATTACTTTCGCGCGAGGAGTCCGGGCCAGGCAGCGGATTAAGCCGCGCAGCGTAGTGATTACACAGACGCTGAATACCGGTAACCTGCGCGACGGTCAGCGCGGTGCTCAGCCGGTCATACAGCGTCAGGGTGTGCGTCAGGCTGGTCGTGACCTGTCGGGGAAGCAGCACATCGTACATTTCACGGGAAGCGAGCAGAGCAGGCTGCGCCAGGAACAGCGTCTCCTGTAATTCACCCGTGCAGGCTGATGCCAGGCCTAGCAAAAATCTGTCTTCGATATCGGCCGCTTCAGGCACCAGCGGGGCAGCCTGCGACGTGAGCGTGGACTGTGTTTCATGATACCAGTGACTGTTGCCGGAAAAACGGCGCTGTTCCATGGTCATTCCTTTTCAAGTTAGCCGGCCCGGCGAAAGGGTGAAAGGCGGCAAAACGCGTTGACCGGGCCTGAAGAACAGAATCATCCTGGCGCAACGGGAGAAGTGAACCAAAGACCAATCGGTGCTAATTAATAGCGTAAAGGTATAATGAGGTTAGCGATCCTTGCGCCAGGCGTCGGCGGTCAGGGCTTCGCCAAAGTGACTGCTAATCAGGCGTCGGGTCAGGTCGTGCAGCGGGCTGGCCATCACATCCGCGGTGCTGCCGCGCTCCACCACTTCTCCCTGATGCATGACCAGCACCTTGTCGCTGATATGCTTCATCATCCCCAAATGCTGGGTCACATAGATATAGGCGATGCCGTGCTTATCCTGTAGCTCCAGCATCAGATTAACCAGCTGTGAACGCATCGACATATCCAGCGAGGCCAGCGCCTCATCGGCGACAATGACCTTCGGCTGAAGGATAAGCGCGCGCGCCAGGCCCACGCGCTGCCGCTGCCCGGGCGCCAGCATATGGGGGTAGTAGGCAGCATGATCTCTGAGCAGGCCCACCTGGCGCAGCGTAGCGATAATGCGCTCTTCGCGCGCTTCGGCTGAGAGATCGGTATTGAGCCTGAGGGGAAAGTCCAGAATCTGACTGATGCGCTGACGCGGGTTTAGGGATGTAGAGGGATCCTGAAATATCATGCGAATACGCTGGCTGCGATAGCCATAGTCGCCGTATTCCAGCGGCCGGTCATCGATAATAATATCGCCAGCGGTCGGCGCAATCATGCCGCTGAGCATTTTCGCCAGAGTGGACTTCCCCGAGCCGTTCTCACCGATAATCGCCAGCGTCTGCCCCTCAGACAGGGTAAAACTGACGGATTTTACCGCCTCAACGTGCTGACGCCGGAACAGGCCCGTACGGTAGCGGTAAGTTTTGCTCAGCGCGCGCACTTCAAGCAGCGTATCCACCATTACGGACTCTCCATATTGAGCGGGAAGTGGCAGGCGTACAGGTGGCTTTTCGTCCCGGTTAGCCTCGGCGTCTGAATGCAGGTCTTCTGGGCATAGGGGCAGCGAGGACCCAGCCGACAGCCGATCGGCAGATGTTCAAGCGAAGGGATCGCGCCGGGAAGCGTATTCAGCCGACTTTTATGCGGCAGCGCGCGGCCAAAGTCCGGCATGGCGCGGATCAGCGCCTGGGTATAAGGATGGTGCGGCGTATCGAGCAGATCGGGACTCAACGCAGTTTCCACCGTCTGGCCGCAGTACATCACATTGATGCGGTTAGCCCAGTGGCTCAGCATCTGAAGATCGTGGCTGATCAGCAGTATCGTGGTGTTATTGTTCTGATTAAGCCGCGACAGCAGCCGAAAAATTTGCGCCTGGGTGGTCGGTTCCATAGCATTGGTTGGCTCATCCGCAATCAGCAGCCGCGGCTGGTTCGCCAGCGCGATGGCAATCATCACCTTCTGACACTCGCCCTCGGTCAGCTCATAGGGGAAACTGCTCATAATCTCGCTATGGTCTTTAATCCCCACGCGGTGAAGCAGCTCAACGGCCCGGCGCTGCCGCCAGCGAAAGCGCTGATACCAGCGGCCTTTCCACGTCCAGCCGGGGATGGCCTGCACCAGCTGACGTCCAACGCTTGCAGAGGGATCCAGGCAGGACTGCGGCTCCTGAAAAATCATCGAAATATTGTGGCCGATGATTTTGCGACGCTCGCGCGGAGAAAGATGCAGGAGATCGATATCATCAAAGCGCATACGATCGGCGGTTACGCGCCAGTTATCGCGGGTTACGCCGCAAATCGCCTTAGCTATCAGGCTCTTACCGGAACCGGACTCGCCCACCAGCCCGCGAACCTCGCCCGCGCTTAGCGTCATACTGACGCGATCCACGGCCTTCACCGGTCCGTCAGCGGTGATAAATTCAATGGTCAGATTACGAATATCGAGCAGCGGCATCTATTCAACTCCCGATACAATGGCGCGGCGGATGCCGTCACCCAGCAAATTGACGATCAGTACGCTCAGCATAATGGCGCCGCCGGGCAGCATCACTGTCCAGGGGGCCACGTAAATCAACTCCAGCGCATCACCCAGCATCGCGCCCCATTCAGGTGAGGGCAACTGCGCACCTAAATCGAGAAAACCCAGTGCGGCAATGTCCAGGATCGCCATCGACAGCGCGCGGGTAAATTCACTCACCAGCAGTCCAAGGATATTGGGGAAAATCGCATGGCGAAGAATATTCATGCTGGTGGCCCCGTCCAGCCTGGCCGCGACCACATAGTCCTTCTCAAGCTCGTCATGCACCGCCGTATAGATGGCGCGAACCAGCCGGGGCAGTATCGCCAGAAACACCGCCAGCAGCGCATGTTCAAGCCGTGGTCCCATAAAGGCCACCACGATAATTGCCAGCAGCAGGGAGGGCAGCGAGAGCAGCGTATCCAGCACGTGATTAAGCAGGGCGGATCGCAGCCCGCGGGTCAGGCCGGCCATCACTCCCAGCACCATGGCGCAGACGGCGGCAAGCAGGGTCACCAGAATCGCCGACCCCACGGTGGGGGCGGCACCGCTCAGCAGACGGCTCAGCACGTCACGACCCAAATCGTCGGTGCCGAGAAAGAATGAGACATCGCCATAGCGCGACCAGGAGGGCGGCATCAGCTGATAGCCCAGAAACTGCTGGTCGAGACCGTAAGGAGCCAGCAGGCGGCCAAAGATGCACACCAGCAGCAGCGCAATAAAGGTATAAAAGCCGATCATTGCGGTGGTATCCCGGTAAAACAGGCCCCAGGTGTGGCGAAGCGGACTGGGTAACCGCTTCTCGTCGTAAATGTTATCTGAGGGCATACCACTCCTTATGCTTAAGTGGCGTGGTGAGAGCACCGAGAATATCCGCCAGAACGTTAACGGTGATCACCAGTCCACCCACCGTCATTACGCCCGCAGAGATAGCCGCGTAATCCTGCTGGCGAATGGCATCCACCAGCCAGCGGCCCAGACCTGGCCAGCTAAATACCACTTCGGTGATCATTGCCAGCGTCAGCATGGTTGAAAATTGCAGTCCCAGGCGGGGTATAACCGGTGGCAGCGCGTTATGCAGCACGTGACGCCGGATAATGGTCATCAGCGACAGCCCCCGGGTGGCGGCGGCCTTAATATAGTTTTTCTCCATCACCTCACGCGTACTGATGCGCAGCAGTCGGATCACCTCGGTAGTTGGCGCGACGGCCAGCGCCGTCACCGGCAGAATGGCGTGCATCAGCGCGCTGATCATCATTTCATGCCGCCAGGGGGAGTGGCTAAGCCAGGCGTCAATCAGCGCAAAGCCGGTGATATTTTTGACCGGGTAAAGCAGGTCAAACCGCCCTGAAACGGGCAGCCAGCCGAGATTCAGCGAGAAATAGAGCGTCAGCAGCAGCGCCAGCCAGAACACCGGCAGGGAGAATCCGAGCAGTGCAATCGCGCTGATAAGCTTATCCTGCCATTTATTGCGCATGACGCCTGCGGCGATGCCCAGTGGAATACCAATCAGCATGGCCAGTGAAAAAGCCAGCAGGCAGAGCTCAAGCGTGGCCGGAAACACTTCCCGTATCTGCGGGCCTATTGGTTCGCCGTTGATACTCGACACGCCGAAATCGAGCTGGAAAAGCCCTTTATACCAGAACACAAAAGCATCGCTAAATGAGGCGCCCTGTAGCGGGGCATGCGGGGTATAATAACTCAGGCTAAAGCCCACCAGCGTCAGCATAAATAGCGTCACCAGCCACAGCACCAGCCTTCGCAGAGTGTAAATTACCATATTATTTCTCCCCAGCCTTATCGCGATGAACGCCGGCAAACGACGCATTACCAAAGGGACTCAGTATCAGACCGTGAATATCGGCCCGGTAGGCCTGCAGACGGAGAGAATAAGCCAGCGGCAGCACCGGTAAAGATTTTGCCAGCATGCTTTGCGCCTGAGCGTAGTAGTCGATGCGCGATGAAAGATGCTGGGAGAGCAGGGCCTTATGCAGCACGTCATCCAGCGCGGCATCGCACCAGTGCGCATAATTCGTCTGCGATCCTATAGCCGCACAGCTCAGCAGCGGGCGAAAAAAACTGTCCGGATCGTTGCTGTCGGTTGCCCAGCCCGCCAGCGTCAAATCGTGGTTCATCTCCATCAGACGGGCTTCCTGAAAACGGCCTTCAACGGGGACGATAGTCACCGTCACGCCAACCTGCGCCAGGTCGGCCTGAATCAGCTCGGCGGTCTTTAACGGACTGGGATTCCACGCCTGAGAAGCCGAGGGCACCCACAGCGTGAGATGCAGGTCTTCCACGCCCTGTGCTTTCAGCAACTCGCGCGCCTTACCGGGATTGTATTCCGTCACCCGCGAATCATTATTATAGGCCCAGGAGGCGCGCGGCAGGATTGAGGCGGCGGTTTCCGCCGTACCGTAATAGATCGATTCCATCAGGCGTTCATTATTTATCGCCAGCGCCAGCGCCTGACGTACGTCCGGGCGGTCCAGCGGCGCTTTGCGGGTGTTAAAGGCCAGATAGGCGATATTCATCCCCGGTCGCAGCGTAAGCCGCAGGCGGGGATCGTCGCGCAGCACGGAAATCTGACTGGCCGCCGGGTAAGCCAGCACGTCGCACTCGCCGGTAAGCAGCTTCGACAGCCGTCCGGTGCCCCCCGCGCCCATATCAATCACCACCTGCGCCATGCGCGGCAGCCCCTTCCAGTAATCAGGATTGCGCGCCAGGCGAATATATTGTCCGGTACGATAATCACTGAGCATAAAAGGCCCGGTGCCCACCGGCTGACGGTCCATCTGCTCCTGATGGTCTGCGCGCGTCAGTTGTTCCGCATACTCTGCCGACAGCACCGGGGCGTAGTGGGTGGCCATATGCCAGAGAAAAGAGGCGTCAGGATTTTTTAACTGGATTTCAACGGTGTTCCGATCGAGCTTTTTCACGCTTTTAACCGCATCGGCAAATTGCAGGCTGTCAAAATAGGGATAGCTGCCCCCGTTAACGTTATGCCAGGGCGAACGGCGATCGAATATACGCTGAAAGCTGAAAACCACGTCGTCAGCGTCCATAGCGCGCGTGGGCGTGAACCAGGCGGTTTTCTGAAACGGGACGTTATGGCGCAGATGAAAACGGTAGGTGGCACCGTTATCCCGTATCTCCCAGCTTTCCGCCAGCTCGGGGATCAGCCGGTAAGTATAGGGGTCGACATCCAGCAGGCGGTCATACATCTGGGCGGCCAGCGTATCCACGACCAGTCCGCCGCTGGCCAGCTGCGGGTTGAACGTGGTTACCGCGCCGTTGACGCAGTAGACAAATCCGCTCTGGCGAATATCGCCCGGCGGGGCGGAGCAGGCAGAGGCGGAGGCCAGCAGAGCCAGTCCGGTCAGTAGGGTCGGGATGAGTGTGCGCATAGGTCATCTGAAAATCAGGCAATAATCAGAGTGTATCGCACTCTCCCGTATCGCCCAAAGTTTGCTTTCGTAACTGGCGCTTTTTCAACCTCCCTGAGCCTAAACGCCTAACCCAACGCCCGGCGGGTGGCTGCCAATACGCCCAGGGTTGCTATGGTAATGAGAAAAATTCTCAACAAAATGCTTTACAGACAGTAGTGAGAATGATTACTATTCAAATGCGCTTCGACGGTGGCTCTACTGAAGAAGAGCACGACATTGCTCACATTGCTTCCAGTAATACTTCAGCCCGCCTTGAGCGGGCTTTTTTTTGCTGTCATTTGATGCCGGAGGACGAAAAAAAACCCGCACGAGGCGGGCTTATTTCCACTTGCAGGATAGTAGGAGTATCCCGCTTGTTCAATTCGGGGTTAATGTAAAAAGGCCCGCGTTACCGGGCAGCAAGCATTACAAAAGGGGTTATCCAAAATTCACTCAGTACCAATCCCTCGCTTACTGATGACCACAGCCTACAGGGTTAAAACAAAATAGATATCATTGTCTTAAAATGGCGCAAAAATAAGCACGTTATGCATTTTAGAAATGACCTCAGCGCCGCGCGCGGGGTATGGAACTTTAGCTTCCAGGTGCAAAAGCGCCGCTGGCTAAAAACCACGACATAAAAGCGACGGCCGCAACGAGGATAATAACGGGTGGAATTAACTTCAGGTTCATCGGTGTTTCTCTGGGTTAAGGTTGAACAACGGCCTGTTTCTCGCCATTTATATCGTGCTTTTTCATCATCGCGCGCAGCTGATGATAGGTTACCCCCAGCAACACAGCCGCCCGGCGCTGGTTAAAGCGGGACTCCACCAGGGCTTTTTCCAGCAGCGCTTTTTCCTGTTCATTCTGCCAGCGGCGCAAATCCACGGGCAGGGTGGGTAGCTGCGGCGCAGCCGCCGGTGTTGATTGTGCCGTGAGCGCGGAGGAACGCCGCTGAAAAGGATCGAGGATAATATCATCCAGGGGCTGGTCGGGTTCTGCATGGCGGTATACTGAGCGTTCAACCACGTTTTTTAGCTCACGAATATTACCGGGCCAGTGATACGCCAGCAGCGTCTGCTGTGCGTGCTGAGTGAATCCGGCAAAAAGCATCAGTCCCAGTTCCCGACACATCTGTATGGCGAAATGGTTTGCCATGACCAGAATATCGCTGCGGCGTTCGCGCAGCGGGGGCAGTTGTACCACATCGAAGGCGAGGCGATCGAGCAAATCCGCGCGGAATTTTCCCTGCTGCGCCAGCAGGGGCAGGTCGTCATTAGTAGCACAGACCAGCCTGACGCTGACCTGTAGCGGCTGACTTCCACCGACCCGCTCCAGCTGTCCGTACTCAATCACCCGCAAGAGCTTCTCCTGAACCAGCATCGGGGCCGTTGCCAGCTCATCCAGAAACAGCGTTCCTCCGTCTGCGCGCTCAAAGCGGCCCAGATGGCGCTTTTGCGCACCGGTAAAGGCGCCCGCCTCATGACCAAACAGCTCGGAGTCGAGCAGGTTTTCGTTCAGCGCCGCGCAGTTTAGCGAAATAAATGGCCCCTGCCAGCGGTCAGAGAGGTAGTGCAGGCGGCTGGCGATCAGCTCCTTGCCGGTTCCGCGCTCCCCGGTCACCAGCACCGGCTTGTTCAGCGGGGCAAGACGCGAAACCTGTTCCAGCACTTCAAGAAAGTTGTTCGACTCGCCCAGCAGGGTATCGTTAAATTCGCTCATGAAATTCACCATCTGTTAGTGATTTACACCACCTTAAACTTACCTTACCAGGGTGTAAAGTAATCTTTTTGTGGTAAATCAGTAAGATAAAAGTTGGCACGGGAATTGAATTAGATAACAGAGCGCACCGCGCCTGATAAACAGATTAATGAGGAGTGTAATTATGGGTATTTTTTCTCGCTTTGCTGACATCGTGAATGCCAACATTAACTCTCTGCTGGAAAAAGCGGAAGATCCGCAGAAGCTGGTTCGCCTGATGATTCAGGAAATGGAAGACACGCTGATTGAAGTCCGTTCCACTTCTGCCCGTGCGCTGGCAGAAAAGAAACAGCTCTCGCGTCGTATCGAGCAGGCGGAAACACAGCAGGCCGACTGGCAGGACAAAGCCGAGCTGGCTCTGCGCAAAGAGAAAGACGATCTGGCCCGCGCGGCGCTGATCGAAAAGCAGAAGCTGACAGAGCTGGTCACGACGCTGAGCCGGGAAGCGGAGCAGGTTGATGAGACGCTGGTACGTCTGAAGGGCGAGATCGGCGAGCTGGAGAAGAAGCTGAGCGAAACGCGCGCGCGTCAAAAAGCGCTGACTCTGCGTCACCAGGCGGCTTCGTCCTCTCGCGATGTGCGTCGCCAGCTGGACAGCGGTAAAATCGATCAGGCGATGGCGCGGTTTGAGTCGTTTGAACGCCGCATCGACCATATGGAAGCGGAAGCCGAAAGCCAGAGCTTTGGCAAGCAGCAGACGCTCGACCAGCGGTTTGCCGACCTGCACGCCGATGACGAAATCAGCGAGCAGCTGGCCGCGCTGAAAGCGAAAATGAACCGCGGCGAATAAGTCTTTGAATGGCACCCCTGTGGGTGCCCACGTCAGCTATCGGATAACTGTTTCAAGGAGAGTGAATGAGCGCGTTATTTCTGGCCATACCTTTAACCATTTTTATGCTGTTTGTGGCACCGGTCTGGTTATGGCTGCACTACAGTAACCGTCAGAATGGCGGTGCTGAACTGTCCCAGAGCGAGGTCCAGCGGCTACAGCAGCTCACGGCTGATGCCAAAAGGATGCGCGAGCGCATTCAGACGCTGGAAGAGATCCTTAACGCGGAGCATCCTAACTGGAGGCAGCCATGATTAACCTGACGTTTAAAGGCCGCAGGCTGTACCGCATTCCGGCCAGAGGTAAGATCAAGGGCGTCTGCGCGGGCCTGGCTGAATTTCTGGATATACCGGTGCAGCTGGTGCGGGTGATGGTGGTGCTGTCGCTTTTCTTCGGTGTTTTTATCTTCACCGCTATCGCTTATTTTGCGCTGGCCTTCCTGCTTGATGAAAAGCCGGACAGCGCGGCGACTGGCGCGCAACCCCGGCCTTGCGCGCGCGAACTGCTCGATGATTTGCAGAACGAACTGCGCGGCGTCGAGCTACCGCTACGCGAAATGGAACGCTATGTGACCTCAGAAACCTTTAGCGTTCGCAGTCGGTTTCGTCAGCTTTAATCCCGTTGTTCACGCGGGCTCGCATCCGGGCCCGATATAATTCTGGAGACACCCTTTGCGTAATGTTCATCAGACTTTTAACCGTCACGCCAGACCCGTTTTAAAGCAGGCTGGTAAATTTATGCTGCTCGGTGCGATGAGCTACGGCCCTGCGGGCCTGGCCGGCTGGGCGGTCAAATCTGTTGCGCGCCGCCCGCTAAAAATCGTGCTGGCCTGGGCACTGGAACCTCTCCTGCGCCGGATGATGCGTCACGCCACGGCGCGCTGGAATAAACCCTGAGGGCATGAACCCGCCATAAATTGCTACACTGGGTGACGCAATCACGCCAATACACCCGTTAACAGAGGTCCTTACACCTGGATGAAACGACTGCAAAGTGAATTACTTTCGCTGGTGAGTCGGGGAACGGATCGCCACCTGCGCCTTGCGGTTACCGGCCTGAGCCGCAGCGGAAAAACGGCTTTTATTACGTCTCTGATTAATCAGTTGCTTAACGTTAACGCCGGTGCGCGACTGCCATTCTTTACCGCCGTGCGGGAAGGGCGCCTACAGGGAGTCAAACGCATCACGCAGCGGGATATGGGCATCCCGCGTTTTACCTATGATGAAGGCCTGGCGCAGCTTTATGGCACGCCGCCCAACTGGCCAACGCCAACGCGAGGCGTCAGCGAAGTGCGTCTGGCGCTGCGCTACCGTTCCCGCGCGTCACTCCTGCGCCATTTTGCCGACACTGCAACGCTCACTTTGGAAATCGTCGACTATCCCGGCGAATGGCTGCTGGATCTGCCCATGCTGGCGCAGGATTATCTCAGCTGGTCGCGGCAGATGAACGACATGCTTACCGGGTCGCGGGCGGCGTGGTCAGCGCGATGGCGCGCGCTGTGTGCCGATCTTGATCCGCTGGCCCCCGCTGACGAAAACCGCCTGGCAGAAATCGCCGCCGCCTGGACAGATTATCTGCTGCGATGCAAGCAGGAAGGATTGCACTTTATCCAGCCGGGCAGATTTGTGCTGCCGGGAGAGATGGCGGGTGCGCCCGCGCTACAGTTCTTCCCCTGGCCGCAGGCGGATGCCGCGGATGACTCCACCCTGACACAGGCCGGGGCGGGCAGTAACTACGCCATGCTGAAAGCCCGCTTTCACTACTACTGTCAGCATGTGGTGAAGGGATTCTACAAAAATCATTTTCTGCGCTTTGACCGGCAGATCGTGCTGGTGGATTGCCTGCAGCCGCTGAACAGCGGTCCCGAAGCCTTTAACGATATGCGGCTGGCAATGACCCAGCTGATGCAAAGCTTCTCATATGGTCAGCGTACGCTGTTTCGCCGCCTGTTCTCACCGGTTATTGATAAACTGCTGTTTGCCGCGACCAAATCTGACCATGTCACCACCAGCCAGCATGCCAATCTGGTTTCGCTGCTGGAGCAGCTGGTGCAGGACGCACGGCAAAATGCAGCCTTTGAAGGCATTGACATCGACTGTGTGGCGCTGGCCGCCGTGCAGGCAACCGAAAGTGGCCTGGTTGATCATCAGGGAGAGAGCTTTCCGGCGCTGCGGGGTCACCGGCTAAACGATAACGCGCCGCTCACGGTTTTTCCGGGCGAGGTGCCGCCGCGCCTGCCGGGCGAGGCTTTTTGGCAGCAGCAGGGCTTTCATTTCGAACAGTTCCGGCCTCAGTCGATCGACAGGGACCGCCCGCTGCCGCATATCCGTATGGACTCTGCTTTGGAATTTCTACTGGGAGATAAGCTGCGATGACCACCCCGCTCAAACCGCGTATTGATTTTACACCCACGACAGGGGCGGAACAGGATCCCGCGTGCGGGTTCCAGCCGGATGTCTCAGCCGCTGACAGGGCCTCTGTGCTGCAACCCGCCCGGGCATTTGAGCCGGGGATTTCCACCTTCACCGTGCAGGATCCCCTTTCCGAACCCGAAGAGGAGAGCGCGGGTGAGCAGGTGGTGGAGGCCGCACTCCGCCCGCGACGCAGCCTGTGGCGAAAAATGGTGCGGGTTGGGCTGGGAATATTCGCCGTCAGCCTGGTGGCTCAGGGGGCGCAGTGGGCTCATACCGCATGGCTCCAGCAGGAGTGGGTGGCGATGGGCGGCTGCGTGGCGGGGGGAATGATTGTGCTGGCGGGCATTGGATCGCTGGTGACCGAATGGCGTCGGCTTTACCGGCTGCGTGAACGCGCGGAGGAAAGGGATGTCGCGCGCGGCCTGCTGGCCAGCCACGGCATGGGTAAAGGGCGTGAATTCTGCGAGAGACTGGCGCGCCAGGCGGGCCTGACCCGTCAGCATCCCGCGCTGCAACGCTGGCGGGGTGCCCTGCATGAAACCAATAACGACCGCGAAATCGTCGGGCTTTATGCCCGCATGGTCCAGCCCGAGCTGGATCGCCAGGCGCGCAGGGAAATTGGCCGCAGCGCGGCCGAATCAACGCTGATGATTGCCGTCAGCCCGCTGGCGTTAGTCGATATGGCCTTTATTGCCTGGCGCAACCTGCGGCTGGTTAATCGCATTGCCACGCTGTATGGCATTGAGCTGGGCTACTTCAGCCGGCTGCGTCTGTTCCGGCTGGTAATGCTCAACATTGCTTTTGCCGGCGCGTCAGAGCTGGTGAGAGAAGTCGGGATGGACTGGATGTCACAGGATCTTGCCGCCCGCTTTTCTGCCCGGGCCGCCCAGGGGATTGGTGCGGGCCTGCTGACCGCCAGGCTGGGCATTAAAACCATGGAGCTCTGTCGGCCGCTGCCCTGGATGGCGGGGGATAAGCCACGGCTCGGCGACTTCCGACGCGATCTGATTACCGAACTGAAAGAGACGCTGCGGAAAAATCCGGAAAAATAACCTGCAACCTGTCAACTTTTCCTTCCAGACACTTCTGACGTTAAGGATCATAAGGTATTATCGGCACTACGCCACCTGGAATGCCCCATTATAAATAAAGGTTATCACGCATGCGTCTGGAAGTTTTTTGTCAGGACCGGCTGGGTCTGACCCGCGAGCTGCTCGATCTGCTTGTGGATCGCAACATTGATCTTCGCGGTATCGAAATAGCCTCTATCGGGCGCATATACCTTAATTTCTCCCCGGTCGATTTTGAGTCCTTCAGCCAGCTGATGGCTGAAATCCGTCGCATTCCGAGCGTAACCGACGTGAAGACGGTGGCGTTTCTGCCGTCTGAACGCGAGCACCGTGCGCTCAGCGCACTGCTGATTGCGATGCCGGAACCGGTTTTTTCTATCGACCTGAAAAGCAAAATCGAACGGGTTAACCCGGCGGCTGAAAGGCTGTTCGCCCTTAACGAAGCGAAAATGCGCAGTTTAGGCGCGGGTGCGCTGATCCCGGGTTTTAACTTCCAGCGCTGGCTGGAAAATGAAAGCGACAAGCCGCAGGCGCTGCATGTGGTGATCCAGGGACGAGACTTCCTGATGGAGATCACGCCCATTTATGCCGCTGAAGATAATAACCACGCGGGCCAGCCTGCTGGCGCTGTGGTGATGCTCAAGTCTACGGCGAGAATGGGCCAGCAGCTGCAGAACCTGAAGGTCAATGACGATACCGATTTTCAGCATATTGTGGCGGTAAACCCGAAAATGCGGCAGGTCATCGATCAGGCCCGCAAGCTGGCGATGCTGGATGCGCCCCTGCTGATCGTTGGCGATACCGGCACCGGTAAGGACATGCTGGCCCGGGCCTGCCATCTGCGCAGTGCACGGGGCAAAAAGCCTTTCCTGGCCCTCAACTGCGCCTCCCTGCCGGATGATGTGGCCGAAAGCGAACTCTTTGGCCATGCCGCCGGGGCCTATCTGAATGCGCTTGAAGGCAAGAAGGGCTTCTTTGAACAGGCCAGCGGCGGTTCAGTGCTGCTGGATGAGATCGGCGAAATGACGCCCCGGATGCAGACCAAGCTGCTGCGTTTTCTGAACGATGGCACCTTCCGCCGCGTCGGTGAAGAGCACGAAGTTCACGTTGACGTCAGGGTAATCTGCGCCACGCAGAAGAACCTGACGGAAATGGTACAGCGCGGCGAATTCCGGGAAGATCTCTACTACCGCCTGAACGTGCTGACGCTCAATTTGCCGCCGCTGCGCGAGCGCGCGCAGGATATTCTGCCGTTAACCGATCTGTTTGTCGCCCGCTTTGCGGACGAACAGGGCGTAGCCAGACCGACGCTTTCCCCACAGCTAAGCGCCTTTCTCAGCCGTTATACCTGGCCTGGCAACGTTCGCCAGCTAAAAAATGTGCTTTACCGCGCCCTGACGCAGCTGGAAGGGGATGAGCTGCGGCCACAGGATATCATGCTGCCTGAATTTGCCCTGGATATGCCGCTGGGGGATGAGGCCATCGAGGGGTCGCTGGATGAGATCACCAGCCGGTTTGAGCGTTCAGTGCTGACCCGCCTTTATCTCAATTATCCCAGCACGCGTAAACTGGCGAAACGGCTCGGCGTGTCCCACACTGCGATAGCGAATAAACTTCGTGAATATGGTCTGAGCCAGAAAAGAGCGGGTGGCGAGGAGGATGCAACGTCCAAACAAGATGCGGGTAACGCGCCCCCGCAGTAAAAACGAGGCCGGTGCATAACCGGCCTGTGAGCGGTGTTTTGCCACACACTGGCATAACAGGGAATTTCACTCCCTTCAAGGATCCGTCTATGAGAACAGTCAGGGTATATCCAGAAAGCTGGCCATTACATACGCCGTTCGTGATTGCCCGTGGCGCGCGCAGTGAGGCAGGGGTGGTGGTGGTTGAGCTGGAGGAGGGGGGCGTCAGGGGGATCGGTGAATGTACGCCCTATCCACGCTACGGCGAAACCGAAGCCTCCGTGCTGGCGCAGATCGTCGGATTGACGGACGCACTGGCCCAGGGGATGACGCGTGAAGCGCTCCAGCAGGTATTGCCGCCGGGCGCGGCGCGCAATGCTATTGACTCGGCGCTGTGGGATTTACAGGTAAACCAGCAGCAGCGGTCACTCTGGCAGCTTACCGGTACAGAGATGCCGCAGCAGGTCGCCATGGCGCAGACCGTCAGCATTGATACGCCGCAGATGATGGCCAGCGGTGCGCTGGCGCTGTGGCAGAACGGGGCAAAACTGTTAAAAATCAAAATGGATAACCAGCTGATCACCGAAAGGCTGGTAGCGGTGCGCACGGCCGTGCCGGATGCGATGCTTATCGTCGATGCCAATGAATCCTGGCATGCAGAGGGCCTGGCGGCACGCTGTCAGCTGCTGGCCGACCTCGGCGTGGTGATGCTGGAGCAGCCGCTCCCCGCTGGCGAAGATGCGCTACTGGAAAACTTTATCCATCCGCTACCCATCTGCGCCGATGAAAGCTGTCACTCGCGTGAGAGCCTGCCCGCGCTCAGAGGGCGCTACGAAATGGTCAATATCAAGCTGGATAAAAGCGGTGGCCTGACCGAGGCGCTGGCGCTGACAGAGGCCGCAAAGGCGGAAGGATTTGAGATTATGCTCGGCTGTATGCTCTGCACCTCACGGGCAATCAACGCCGCGCTGCCGCTGGTCCTGTCCGCCCGCTACGTTGATTTCGATGGCCCTACCTGGCTGGCCGCGGATGCGGAGCCAGCCCTGCAATTCAGCTGCGGGCGCATTACGTTGTCAGGAACGCCAGCTTAGCAGATCCACCATCGCGTCGAGGTATTTTTCCGTGGCTTCATCAACGGATATTGCCGGGAGTTCGGCGGTTATCACCGGCAGATTCAGGTCGGCGCACCAGCTGCCGAACGAACCGGGGGTGGCGTAGCCAACGGTGGTAACCAGCGGCAGCGCCATTCGTTCTGACAGCCAGTGTCCGAGCAGGCTGGTGTGAGGATCCTCAATGCAGGCCAGCGGCTCGTGCAGCGTGACAATCCATGCCGGGTTAAGTGCGTGAATCAGGTCGCACAGGGCCTGCGTTTCAGGTTCTGAAGCCGGATGGTCGCCGGTTGACAACAGGACATCGCGCTCTTCTGCCACGCTGTTCCAGCGATAAACCGTCTCGCCCGGCTGCCAGTTAGCGGCGGGGAAATTACGATTCAGATCCACCCCGCGTGAATTCGCACGCAGCCCCAGCTGGCAGCCGTCCGGGTTCACCGCCAGCACCACATGGTGTCGGCGATGCGTCTCCTGCAGCGTCCGCATCGCGCAGGACAGCGTGGCCACTGCGGCGTTTTCATCGCCATGCGTGCCGGCCAGAATCAGCCCGCTGGCGCTATCCGCAGCGGGAGCGGGAAACCAGAGCAGCGGGGCACCCAGCACTGAGGTGCCATAAATCTTATACTCAGCATCCAGCTTGCCGCGCCGTGGTCGTGGATGTTTCAAAGACATAGTATTGGCTCCGGAATAATTTCCCTCAAACTAGCGCAAAAACCGGGCGAACAAAAGCGCTGTACGCGGCGACGCCCTCTGCCGCGATCGGGGGTGCGAAAAATGCTGTTTTTCAATCAGCTATTTGCGTTAAAGTGCTGTCATACGCCCGTCCTGTCGAATCGACCCCGATCGTTTAAAGGTGCTCTGATGAGGAAACTTTCCCGCTTCACCCTCGCTGCCGCTGCGCTGGCCGTTAATCTCTCTCTCTGTGCGGCGGTCGTGCCGCCCGGATCGGTGCTGGCAGAACGACAGGAGATTGTGCGTCATATCAAAGATGAACCGGCCTCGCTGGATCCGGCGAAAGCCGTCGGCCTGCCTGAAATACAGGTTATCCGCGATCTTTTCGAAGGCCTCACCAATCAGGATGCGTCGGGGAAGATTGTTCCCGGTGTCGCAGAACAGTGGCATACCACCGACAATAAAAGCTGGATATTCACGCTCAGGAATGACGCGCGCTGGTCTAACGGTGACCCTGTCACGGCAGAGGATTTTGTTTACAGCTGGCGGCGGCTGGTTGATCCGGCTGTTGCCTCCGACTCTGCCTGGTTTGCCGGACTGGCGGGTATTGAAAATGCCGGGGCAATTGCTAAAGGCCAGCTTTCACCGGATAAGCTTGGCGTAACCGCGCTGGACAACCATCGTCTGAAAGTGACGCTGGACAGGCCGGTTCCCTGGTTCCCCAGCCTGGCCGCCAGCGTCAGCCTCTTCCCGGTGCCGCAGAAGGTGATTGAAAAGGCCGGGGCAAACTGGACGCGGCCAGAAAATCTGGTTGGCAACGGTGCCTACAAGCTTCAGCAGCGGGTAGTGAATGAAAAGCTGGTGCTGGTACGTAATGACAGCTACTGGGATAACGCGCACTCGCTGCTGACGAAAGTGACATTCCTGCCGATTAATGAAGAGTCAAGCGCCACCAAGCGCTACCGGGCGAATGATATTGATATCACCGAATCCTTTCCTAAAAATATGTATGGCCTGCTGAAAAAAGAGATCCCCAATGAGGTCTATACGCCCGATCAGCTGGGAACTTACTACTACGCGTTTAACACCACCAAAGGACCGACCGCAGATCCGCGCGTGCGCAAGGCGCTGTCATGGACCATCGACCGCACCATTATTGCTGAAAAGGTATTAGGCACCGGCGAGAAACCCGCCTGGCATTTTACGCCGGACGTGACCGCCGGATTTAAACCCGTTCCGGGATTTTTGCAGCAGCATACTCAGGCTGAACTGAATATGCAGGCGAGGGCGCTCCTGGCAGCCGCGGGCTATGGCCCCACTCATCCACTGAATCTGACGCTGCTCTATAACACCTCCGAAAACCACCAGAAAATTGCCATCGCCGTGGCGTCAATGTGGAAGAAAAACCTGGGCGTCAGCGTCAAGCTGCAAAATCAGGAGTGGAAAACCTATATTGACAGCCGTAACAGCGGCAATTTTGATGTTATCCGGGCCTCATGGGTGGGGGACTATAATGAACCTTCGAGCTTCCTCAGCCTGCTGACCTCCAGCCACAGTGGAAATATTGCTAAATTTTCCGATAAGCAGTACGACGCGGTGCTGGATAAGGCCAGCCAGGAGACGCGCGCCGAGGCCCGCAGCAGTGACTATAATCGGGCGGAGCAAATTATTGCGGACCAGGCCCCCATTGCGCCGATCTATCAGTACACCAATGGCCGCCTGATTAAGCCCTGGGTGAAAGGTTATCCTGTTAATAATCCTGAAGATGTGGCCTATAGCCGCGAACTCTATATTCTTAAGCACTAAGCACTAAGCACTAAGCACTAAGCACTAAGCACTAAGCACTAAGCACTAAGCACTAAGCACGGTGAACATTGCGTCGTATGGCCGCTGACGGCAGGGTGGCCTTAGACTCAGGAAGCCATGCGCAGGCCTATGGTGACAATTAGCGGTGAATTGATGAACTGTTCACCGCATCATGCTGCCGGAACCAGCAGATAATAAAGCCGTTGCTATCACATCCTCCCGCTCCCTTCAGGTGATCTATGGCCCGTAATACCGCTCTGCTATGTGCTTTGTTATTGCTTTCCGGCTGTGCCCTTAAGCAGTATCCGTCGTCACCGCCGGTCAGCAATGTTCAGGCAACCACCCTTGATTGTCAGGGTACAGAGGATCAGCTTGCCAAACAGGAGCAGGTTCAGGCGGAAATTAATAAAACGGGCGAGTTTAACGGATTGACGGTGCTGGGCTTTATTGGGGATTTTGGCATTGGCAATGGCGTCGCAAAAAGCCTTGCGCAAAAACATGCCAGCCAGCGTCTGGCACAGCTTAAAGGGTTGCAGCAGCAGAAATGCTGATGAGATGTTGACCTGCTCCCTCTGGTTAATCCATCGCCATGCTAGTAATGTTTATCATTGAACGATGAGGACATTACCCATGAAAAAGCGCTTCTGCTGAAGATATTGATAACGTTTACTTTTACCTTAATTTTTCAACAACACTGGTATTAACTGTATTGCTGTATTTGTTTCTATCAAAAGTATTTTTTCTCATCAGGAAACAGCTTCGTTTTGATAAGAAAATGCGCCCCTGAAAGCGACGTATTGCGCATTTTACTATGCGGTAGGCCTTTCATTCCATGCATCAGAAAACTGCACATTACCATCGACATACCGCCAGGTGATTTTCTCATACTGAAGGCTGACATTTTCGATGTGATTGAGCTGTGAGCTGGATGTTTTTACATTTGGTACGGAGGTATTAACCCCCGTCACCTTCACATTTTCCAGTGCGATGATGTAATAACAGACTTCCTGACCGGCATGATTGATCTGATAGAAGCGAATTTCGGCGCTTTTTAGTGTCTGTCCTGTTGCTACGGCGCGTTGCAGATAAGGCGATGAACTGTCAATTTCCTTTTCCACTAACATGGAAGAATGCTGACGCGGTCCCGTAATTTTTCCGTTAGCCGGATCAACCGGCAGCGACAGACCGTGCGATAATCCTATTATCTCAATACTTCCATCACGATCCTGTACATCAACAGAACCTTTAATATCTGCGCCACCATCATCTTTAAGCCACATGTAAGCAGGAATTGGCATCTGTATATCCTTTTTAGAATGGTAAATTCCGCATTTTATTCTGACATGGTGACTTTAACGTTGGCTTAGAACAATAAAATGTTCACATGGGTTGATGGTTGAAAGTTTCTTCCATATCAGGTAGTTACTTCACTAACGTGGTTTTTTACATCATTGACCGTCAAACCCCACAAAGGACTGACAGGGTCAAACCGGCAAAGACCTGGGCTGGATCAGGCGCTGGCCGCGGTGCGCCGTGGTGACACCCTGGTTGTACCGAAACTTGACCGTCTGGCGCGCTCGGTACCTGATGCGCGTGAAATTGCGGATGCATTACAGGCCAGGGGCGTGAAGCTGGCGCTGGGAGCCTGCCTCTACGATCCGGAAGACCCGATGGGGAAAATGTTTTTTAACGTGTTGGCGACGTTTGCTGAGTTCGAGGGCGATCTGATACGCCTGCGAACCCGGGAAGGTATGGCTATTGCGCAGGCTAAAGGAAAACTGCGGGGGAAGAAACCCAAACTGTCTGAGAAACAACAGAAAGAGCTGTGCCGGATGCATGAAACCGGGCAGTACTCGATTAGCGATTTGGCTGAGTTATTTTCAGTCTCGCGGCCAACGGTCTACCGGACGCTTTCTCGTAACCATAAGGAATAAATATGCGGATCCCGGAACAGGTTATCCTGTCTGCCCTGCACAAAAGGGCGCGTGTATCAAAACTTTTTACCGGGCATCTGCCCGGGTAGCAGGTTCAGCAGACCGTCGAATCCCTGACGGTTATGTACTGGAGTCTCCGGGTGAGCGAAACGAGGTGATTCTGAGCAATACCGATTTTCAGTCTGTAGAAAAACGGCTCGCAGAAACAGAAATCTGGCAGCAGATCGTGGAAGCGTACTTTTATTTCAAAGAAGCAGCTTACGCGATAACAGCCGCCACCAAAACTGCGGCATTCGTTTCCTAAATGTTGCCTGCTGATCGCTGGTAAAATGCGCGCCTACTGGTAGCCATTCAACACTCGTATGTCGCCAGCTGGTAACATCCTCTCTTGCATGCGGGGAACTGTGGTTCTTTCTTGCAGAGATGAAAACCAATCGTTCCCAAAAGCAGCATATAAAGAGGCGGTTTCTTATATCTTTGGCCGCTGAAAGATATATAAAGGTAGTACCTCTATCAAAGGACAAGGTTTAATATGCTTTCAGGAAAAATCACATCATTCGTTTCTAAATAACTGCGCTTAATACCGCTTCACTTTCGTTAGCCCGTGTTTGTTGCCAGGGAAAGGTGAAGCGACTTCCATAAATTGTCTGACATTATTCAATAATTGCCACATTGTTTTGCAGCGATGATTGCGCGTGACGGTTTCGTGCAAGGCCAACCATAAGAGCTCTATTTTGTTTATCCACGGAGAGTAAATTGGCTGATAAATAACAATAAATTTCGGATTATCCTTCAACCATTTCAACGTTTTTTTGCTCTTGTGAATGATGTAATTATCAACGATTAGCGTAATTGTTTTTGCACTGCGGTATGTGCTTTTCAACTTACGTAAAATATTGATAAATAAACCTGAGTTCTTACTTGTCGCGCTGACGTAGTCCACCCGGCCTGTTCCCGCATGAAGGGCTCCTGCAAGGTAATGCTTTTCATTTTTTCCCGGCGTAGGTATACGTTTTTGCTGCCCTTTTTTCTGCCAGTCAGCGCCGATTTTGGGATTCAAATCGATATCCACTTCATCCTCGTAAAAGACCGGATGGTCAGCGCAGTTTTTTTCTAATGCTTCATCAATCGCTGCCAGTTTTTCCTCTTTGTGAGGATCGCGAATATGCAGTGTCGGAGCCGCTCTTCGCCAGACAATTCCCGCCCCGGGTAACCAACGGCGAACTGAGCCAGGATGCAACGTTGAGTTAAATAACTTATTAAGTTCAATCGTTAACATCTCGGTGCTCCACCGTGACCGCAGATACCCGAAGTCCTGAGGAGAGCGCTGAATCAGTAAATCAAGCATGCGCAACATCGCTTCCACTGGCCACTTTTTTTGACGTCCGGCCGGAAGACTTTTTAGACCTTCGATACCAAATAATGTGAACCAGTTAATCCAGCGACCGACAGAGGAACGCGCTGCACACAGGGTTTTAGCGACATAACTGAGCGATTCACCACGATGCAACATCAGCATGGCCATAAGGCGTCTGGAATGGTTTTTATCTGTTGTTTTATGGACAATTTTTTCCATCTGGCGTCTTTCATTATTGGGTATCGGTGCTATGATCGGCATAACTCAGTCCGGTTGTGATGATTTGTGATGTTTGGCGATTGATCAGATCGCTCAAACCGGATTGAGTTCCCTTCAGTGATCTACTATTAAGCGCAGTTATTTAGCTATTCGAGAATTGGGTATTCCACAGGATGAAGCTCTGGCGTTAGCTAAAGATGCGATACATTCCAACTATCTCGCTGTAGATGAGGTGCAAGTTGAAGGTCCAATTTCCCCTTTGAGTATCAAACACATCAACACGATTAGTATTGATGGTTGATTATCCGAACGATCGCCTGTCAGCCAGCCGCCGCCCGTTTATGCATAAAAGGAGCGGCGGCTTCCCCATCTTAAGAGTGTAAACTGCGATTCCTGCGTATTCTGGTGAATATGATCGGCTGGTACGCAGCATCTATAAAAGATGTGTAGCAGGCAATCCAGGTATCATCCCAAACAGGGACGATACCGATGAGAAACCAGGGAAAGACAAGAGATCGCGAAGTTAAGCAGTATAAGTTAAATCAGCGATTTTGATGATATGTGCTCTGTAATAAGCACATACGCCAGAGCATGCAGATGAATACGCTACTACATCAGCATCAGTGCATTCTGATGCTCAGGGGTAATTATTGATTAGAAAATGAAATGTCTGCGAGAAGGTAACCCTCTTGTAATCAATTCTTTAATCTCTTCCTTTGTAGCATTTTGAGGAAATTTATCTAATTCCTGCTGGATTGCACCTCTTCTAATCCCTTCATGACGATTGTCAACGTGTTGGCCTTCAGTTTTACTAATAAAGGAGATATCAGATCTCTGAACGACCGATATACAACGGGAGGAAAAATCTGCTGTTTTGTGGTTTTTATTACCATTTAATGCATTGCTTTCTGATGGGGATCCATACCTATTAATATAGAAAGCATGCAGAAAAGATCTGTTAGGTGATAAGCCCATAACTCAACTCCCTTAAATTATAAATTGTTTGGTGATTTTAAATATAATCATATCCGTATATAATTTTCTTGCAAAAAACGACTAAAAAAATTTTTGTGATTCTGAATCAAATCGGACCTTTCTCTATCCGCTAAGCAGGCGATAACGAGCGTCACCAGGATGCCTTTTCTAAGACCTCAGCACTGACCATCCGCGTGGCGCAGGTTAAATTAGTGGGCGTTATCACAAAGTGTTCAATATTCCACCTGTAAATAATCGAGCATAGTGGCCACGGATTTGTGCTTTATAAACCGGTGCCACGCGAGATAGACATTACAGGAAATACATGCCTGCTGATATTGCTCCTTCTCCGCTGCACGCTCCCCCAATACGCGCTCGGGAATAAAGCCGATGCCAAAATTGTTCTCCGCCAGTAAAAGCATCGTCTGATAGCTTTCCATCTGCGTCATCTGGTATTTGCCCGCTGGCTGTTCGGCATGCCAGCGTTCGACCATATCGCTGTAAAGGCACTCTTTGCCAAAACTGTATAGCGGGATGGGGGAAGCGTTGACCCTTTCCGGGTGTCCAACCAGTACCAGCCGCTCTTCGAATGCCAGCGCGCTGGTGACTTCAGGACTGAGAATCGGTCCGTCAGAGAAGATCATATCCAGCTGACGATTGATCAGCTTCTCTTCCAGCACTCGCGAGTAGGCGTTGATCAGGTTGACCCGAATATGGCTGTTTTCCTGCATAAAACCCACAACCCGCCTGGGTAACCAGAAGTCGATAGCCACATCTATTGCGCCAATGGTCAGCGTAGACACGTCAGCGCCTTTTTGATGCTTTTTGTGGATTTTATCAGAGAGTTCAAGCAGCTGACTGACATCCTGATAGTACTGCTTGCCAAAAGGGGTGACGCTGAGTCTGCCTTTATAACGATCAAACAGCGGCTCCCGGAGCTCGCTTTCAAGTTCTTTTATCATTTTGGTGATATTTGAGGGGACACAGAACATTGCCTCGGCCGCAGGCACTATCCCTCCCAGCTCGACCACGCGACAAAAGGCCTCAGCCGAACGAAGTTTCATAGGTTTTCCATTTAGTGAAACGATCTATTGAAAACAAGTTACTTTAAGGAATTCACTGGGTCAAGTAACCTTCTCTGCTTCACAAGAAATCAGCCATATTCACTTGCACAAGGGAAAATTACTATGATTACACTTAATGTATTCTTTAAAGTTAAGCCGGAAAATAAGCAGGAATTTCTTGCCGTACTGAATAATATGGTCGTCGAGTCTAACAAAGAAGAGGGCTGCCATTTTTATCAGCTGTGGAACAATGAAAATAATAAAAACCACTATGCATTAATTGAACTCTGGTCAGGTAAAGATGTACTGAGTGAGCATCAGAAAACACCACACTGGATTGCCTTTAACGATGTGGTTAATACGTTTCTTACCGAACCCTATGATGAACACCACTTTAGTGAAATTTCTCGCTAATAACGGCAGCGCTGGCATAATGTGCCAGCGTTTTTTACCGCGTTGTAAATATCATCCTTTCTGAATATGCTCGTCACCGCAATAACTCTTGCTGCATCCTTATTCCACTTATTAATATATCTACGCTTAGTTAGAGAGATAAATATCCCAGCCATCTGCTTGAATTAGCACGCGGTTTCTACCAGGCTAAAAGCTGTTTCATACTGTGCAGTATGATTTTTCACGACCACCAGGGGGAATGACATGATTGTAAAAAATAACATTGATTTAAACGAGGCCCGGCGCCTGACGGATATCGCGATAGATAAGGCGAAAGACATTGCGTCACCGAGCAATATTGCCATCGTAGATGCCTCAGGTTTTTTAATCTCCCATATGCGAATGGATGGCGCGCAGCTACCCAGTATTGAACATGCCATTAACAAGGCCTACACCAGCGCACTGTTTGGTAAAGCGACCCAGGAGCTGAAAAAAGATGCTGAGCCGGGCGGCGAGCTGTACGGTGTGAATAATACCCTGAATGGCAGAGTCATCGTCTTTGCAGGCGGGAATCCGTTAATCGTCAACGAACAGGTGGTGGGGGCGATTGGTATCAGCGGCGGGACCAGTGAGCAGGATCGGGCGATCGCTGACTATGCCGTCGCGCAATTCAGGCTGAACGATGCAGCCAGTCAACAGGGTTAACCTGGCGCAGGGCGGGTTTGCAGAATGACACGGTTTCTAACGGCTGAGTAACCTTAACCATTTTGCAACGACCCGGCGGCAGGCTAGACTGTACCGCACTGATTGTCCTTAAAATGGAGCCGCCGTGGACGTTATTGCAGGTAAGTCATTACAGGTTACGGACGCAATTATTGCGTGTCAGCTGGACGGCAAAGGTGGGCTGATCCCCATCGATAATAAAGACGTATTAGCAAGCGATCGCCCCTGCTGGTTACACCTGAATTACACCCACCGGGAAAGTGCCGACTGGCTGTTGTCCACGCCGCTGCTGCCGGATTCCGTCCGCGATGCGCTGGGTGGCGACAGCATGCGCCCTCGCGTCAGCCGGCTTGGCGATGGCACGATGATTACCCTGCGCAGTGTTAATCTGAACAGCGAGTCTCGCCCCGATCAGCTGGTGGTGATCCGGGTATTTATCAATGAGAGACTTATTGTCTCAACCCGGCAGCGCAAGGTCTATGCCATCGACGAGGTGCTGACCGATCTCCAGAACGGTAACGGACCGGTGAATGGCGGAAGCTGGCTGGTTGAGGTCTGCGACGCGCTTAACGATCATACCAGCGAGTTTATTGAACAGCTGCACGATAAGATTATCGATCTGGAAGATGCAGTAGTGGATCAGCAGGTACCGCCGCGCGGCGAACTGGCGCTCATCCGCAAACAGTTAATTATCATGCGTCGCTACATGGCTCCGCAGCGTGATGTGTTCTCGCGTATTGCCAGTGAGCGGCTGCCGTGGATGAGCGACGACGATCGCCGCAGGATGCAGGATATCGCAGACAGGCTGGGTAGGGGGCTGGATGATTTGGACGCCAGCCTGGCGCGTACGGCGGTGCTCTCTGATGAAATCAGTACGGTGATGGCTGAGTCGATGAACCGCCGAACCTATACCATGTCGCTGCTGGCGATGGTGTTCCTGCCTACCACGTTCCTGACCGGGCTGTTCGGTGTCAATCTTGGCGGTATCCCCGGCGGTGGCTGGCATTACGGTTTCGGCGCGTTTTGCCTGTTGTTAGTGTTGCTGGTGTTGGGTGTTGCTGTGTGGTTACGCCAGCGTAAATGGCTGTAGGGAAGGGGGCGTAAAGGTCGCTAAAGCGAAAATAAACCTGATCCATATCAATACAAAATCGGTTCAGCGGAGGCAAACTCTGTTTCGCAGGTGAATGCAGCGTCAAGCGATGGGCGCTGCGCTCCATATTGTACTACTTCCAAATTTGAATTACTGCATAGCACATTTGATTCATAACAGCCGACGCATAGTCGGCTTTTTTTTGACCGTTTGCTACTGTGTCAGATGGTGCCTATGCTTAGTATTCAAGCCAAGACTGAGGAGGAAGACATGTTAACTGCAAACGTTATGGACACTCCGCACGCATCTGACCCTATCCCTACCGACCCTGTGCCCATCCCTGAGCCGTTCCCGACGCCTCAGCCGATGCCTGATCCACCCCCGGGCGATCCCGATCCGATTCTGGACCCACCCCCGCATATGTAACCGGGGACTGGCCGTTGAGCAGCATCAGGCTGCTCAACGGCCGTTAGCATAACCAGCGCCTGACTGCCTTATCCGATCTGCATGACATCGAGACGAACCGGGGCGTCCTCTTCATCCTCCGGCTGCCAGCCGGCAGGCCTGAGTGGCACAGGCTCGCGGTCGAATGCCAGATCGCCGCCGTCCACCACTTCTGAACCGTGCTGAATCCCTTTAAAATCGAATAGCGACGTATCGGCCATATGCGAAGGCACAATGTCCTGCATCGCGCTGAACATGGTTTCGATGCGTCCGGGATAGCGTTTATCCCAGTCGCGCAGCATATCGCCAATCACCTGACGCTGGAGGTTAGGCTGGGAGCCGCACAGATTACAGGGGATAATCGGGTATTCGCGGGCAATGGCGAAACGCTCAATGTCTTTTTCACGGCAGTAAGCCAGCGGGCGTATAACGATATGCTTCCCATCATCGCTCATCAGCTTAGGCGGCATACCCTTCATTTTTCCGCCGTAAAACATATTCAAAAACAGCGTTTGTAAAATATCGTCGCGATGATGGCCCAGGGCGATTTTGGTACAGCCCAGCTCGGTGGCGGTGCGGTAGAGAATGCCGCGTCGCAGGCGCGAGCAGAGTGAGCAGGTGGTTTTGCCTTCGGGAATTTTATCCTTCACGATGGCGTAAGTATTCTCTTCGACGATCTTATACTCCACGCCGAGCTTGTCGAGATACTCAGGCAGGATATGTTCCGGGAAACCTGGCTGCTTCTGATCGAGGTTAACGGCTACCAGGGAAAAAGAGACCGGCGCGCTTTGCTGGAGATTGCGCAGTATTTCCAGCATCGTATAGCTGTCTTTACCCCCCGACAGGCACACCATAATGCGGTCGCCTTCTTCAATCATATTGTAATCGGCAATCGCTTCCCCAACGTTGCGGCGCAGACGCTTTTGCAACTTATTAAGGTTGTATTGCTCTTTCTTAGTATTGTCTTGATGTTGGTGCATAATTTAGCGGCTCAGATTCAAAATGGGGGGCATTACGCTTATTTTGCCAGTTTCTCTCAGCAATGAAATCTTTTCGTTAGAGTTCATCGGTTCCGGCATGCGTCGTTGTGGCGAGTATGGTACGGATTACAGCGGCGAAAGCCAGCGCCAATTATTTACTTTTACCGTCCCTGCATCGTTAATTCACGGCGCATCCTGTCGCTTATCGCCTGCTGCGCGTTAGTGCATCCGCCAGTAACCGCCATCGTCCGTTCTCTGGTACACTCTGCGGCAATACGCCCGTCGGTTTCTATCAGAGAGTAACTTGTGACTGCTTTTTCAACCCTGACTTCCCTGCCAGCCAGCCAGATCGATAATCTGACCGAGCTTGGCTATCACAGCATGACACCTATCCAGGCCGCGTCGCTGCCGGCGATCCTGGCGGGGCGCGACGTGCGCGCCCAGGCGAGGACCGGCAGTGGTAAGACCGCTGCGTTTGGCCTGGGTGTGATGCACCGTATAGACGTGACGCAATTTACTACCCAGTCACTGGTGCTATGTCCTACGCGCGAACTGGCCGATCAGGTCGCTAAAGAGCTGCGCCGTCTGGCGCGTTTTACCGCAAATATTAAAATCCTCACGCTCTGCGGGGGGCAGCCGATGGGTGCCCAGCGCGATTCGCTGGTGCACGCGCCACACATTGTGGTGGGAACGCCCGGACGTATCCTCGATCATCTTAAGCGTGAAACGCTCAAGCTGGGGCAGGTCACCACGCTGGTGCTGGATGAGGGGGACAGGATGCTGGAGATGGGGTTTCGCGAGGATATCGATACGATAATCCGCTATTGCCCAACTGAGCGCCAGACGCTGTTATTTTCAGCCACCTGGCCGCAGGACATGGCGAAAATCAGCCAGAGTATCCAGCGCGATCCGCTGGCCGTCGAAACCGATGTGGTCTCCGATCTACCGGCTATCGAACAGGTATTTTACGAGGCAGGCCCGCGCGAGAAACTGCCCGCGCTCATTGGCCTGTTAAGCGATAAAAAGCCGCGTTCCTGCGTCGTGTTCTGCAATACCAAACGCGAGTGCGATGACATTGCTCACGCGCTGGAGAGCAAAGAGATTAGCGCTCTGGCCCTGCATGGCGATCTTGAACAGCGCGACCGCGACCGGGTGCTGATCCGCTTTGCTAACGCCAGCTGTCGCGTGCTGGTCGCAACCGATGTGGCCGCGCGCGGTCTGGATATCAAATCACTGGAAATGGTGGTGAACTATCAACTCTCCTTTGACCCGGAAGTTCATGTTCACCGTATTGGTCGTACCGCCCGTGCGGGCGAGCAGGGCAGCGCCATTAGCTTTGTGGCTGCGGATGAGATGATCCGCGCCCATGCGCTCGAGGATTTTTTACAGCAGAAGCTGAGCTGGAAGGGCGTTGCTGAACTCAAAGCCGTCGCTTCACAGCCGCTGCCAGCCGAAATGGCTACCCTGTGCCTGGACGGCGGGCGTAAAGCCAAAATACGTCCAGGAGATATCCTGGGCGCGTTGACGGGTGATGCGGGCCTGAAGAGTGAAGTGATAGGAAAAATTGATATCGCCGCTACCCACGCCTATGTGGCTATTCGTCATGACAGTGCACGACAGGCGATGAAGCAGCTCCAGCAGGTGAAGATCAAAGGTAAATCCTGTCGTGCCGTGCTGCTGAAGTCCGCCTTCTGATTTTTATTGCGGCCAGCCGGATGAACGACTGGCCGCGTTCAGAATGCCTTTTACACGCGGTGTACGGCAGGTGGCGTTGACAGCAGCGGTTCAGCATCGGCCATCAGGGTTTTGAAATGCGGCTGTTCACCGTGGGTTTTGACGGCCTCTTCGTTCTTCCAGGTTTCGTGGAAAAGGAAGACGTTACCGTCCTCAACGCTGCGGTAAAGATCGTAATGAACGCATCCCGCTTCTGCCCGGGCAGGTTTCACTCCGTGCGTCAGGACTTTCTTCAGCTCATCAGCCTTGCCCGGTTTGGCAGTGAATTTTGCTACAACAAGAATATTTTTATCGCTCATTCTGTTCTCCATACGTTTGCTTGCAAATTTGGCCGGACTAAACGGCCATGATAATCCCTTTTACGTCACGGCTAATGCATTTCAACCGAATGCACGCCTTTAATTTCCAGTAGTGAATTATAAATCTGGTGTGGGGCAATTTTTCGTGACAGGGTCACGTCAATCGTCATCTCACAGAGTCCGGTCTCGATATCCCGGTTCACAATGGACACCTGACCGGTCCTGACGCGCTCTTTCTCAAGTACAATCAGCACCATTGGAACGCTTTTCGGTTTAAGATGAAACACCAGCGTGTGATGGCGGCCGATAAGCCAGTGGCTAATTCTGCGGAACGTTTCCAGCACCACCAGTGCCAGCAGCGTGCCATAGATACCGATTTCGTACAGACCACTCCCAATGACCAGTCCAATCGCGGCGGTGACCCACAGACCGGCGGCAGTCGTCAGCCCCTTAACGATCTGCTTCTGAATAATAATAGTCCCGGCGCCCAAAAAACCCATTCCGCTGACGACCTGAGCGGCAATACGGCTGGGATCCAGACCAATATGCGCCTGCATAATTATGTCATCAAAGCCATATTTAGAAACGATCATAAACATGGCGCTACCGATACCCACTAAAATATGCGTCCGCAGACCCGCTTCTTTAGCCCGCAGCTGGCGCTCCAGCCCAATTAATCCACCCAGTGCACCGGCCAGCGCGATACGTAATAACAGATCCATTAACACAGGCTATCCTTCTGATTTATTGTCATCTTTCATTGTTACACGCCTTTTTTTATAAAATAAGAACGCAGGCTATTGCTATTATTGTGATTATTAAATGGTAAATATTCGTGACAGCTATCGACCCACATACGATCCTGGCTTATGCTGGCAAACCGCATAAATACCAACCCGGAGTGGATAATGAAAGCAGCGACTTTACTGCTGCTGGGGGCATCTCTCGTGCTCTCAGGCTGTAGCAGCGACAGCAATGATGAACCGCCACAGCAGGCAACCAGCGCCCATGTCCCCACTAAAGTCGTGATGTCCGATCTGGCTGCCAGCACCTGCTCCAGTGCGGGTGGCACGCTGGCTCTTTCGCGTCAGCTTGATGGCTCTGCCGTCGCCATGTGCCAGCTGGCAAATGGACGACGCTGTAATGAAAGCGCACTGGCTGGCGGAACCTGCGCGCGTTAAGCGGGGCGATGAGCCGGGATGGAGCAGGCGGAGCGGATAATCCATTAGGCGCTGGCCGAATGATTTATGCCGTTACCGCGTTCGGGCAGGACTCCCCTGCGGCCAGCTGACTGATATTTTGCAGCGTCGTTTGCGAGATGCCGGTCAGGGCCTCCGCCGTCAGGAATGCCTGATGGCCTGTGAACAGCACGTTATGGCAGGCTGACAGACGGCGGAAAATATCGTCCTGAATAACGTCGTTCGATTTATCCTCAAAAAACAGGTCGCGTTCGTTTTCGTACACATCCATACCTAATGCGCCTATCTTCTGCAATTTCAGTGCATCAATCGCCGCCTGGGAATCAATCAGCCCGCCCCGGCTGGTGTTAATGATCATCACGCCATCTTTCATTTTTTCAAATGCCGACATATTCAGCAAATGGTGGTTTTCTGGGGTTAGCGGACAGTGGAGCGAAATAACGTCTGCTTCACGGAACAGGGTGGCGTTATCCACGTACTCTACGCCCATCTCCAGCGCCAGCGGATTTGGCCAGGGATCGGACGCCAGCAGGCGCATACCAAAGCCTTTAAGAATACGCAGCGTGGCAAGGCCAATCTTACCCGTGCCGATAACGCCGGCGGTACGGCCATGCATATTAAAGCCAATCAGCCCTTCGAGTGAGAAATTAGCGTCGCGGGTTCGCTGATAAGCACGATGAATACGGCGGTTAAGCGTCATCATCATTCCTACCGCGTGTTCTGCAACGGCTTCCGGGGAATAAGCGGGAACGCGAACCACGTGCAGACCCAGCGCGTTGGCGGCGTCGAGATCGACATTATTGTAGCCCGCACAGCGCAGCGCGACGAATTTCACGCCCAGCCCGGCCAGTTCCTCAAGCACGGCGCGGCTCCCATCGTCATTGACAAAGATGCAAACGCCATCGCAGCCCGTGGCATTTTTAGCAGTACGTTCGGTGAGCAGGAAGTCAAAAAACTCCAGTTCATAGCCATAGCTTTTATTGACCTGCTCCAGATACTTCCTGTCGTACTGTTTGGTACTGTACACCGCTATTTTCACGATTGCTCTCCTGCTATGCCGAAGGGATTTCATCAACCGACATCTTAACAAGATTTGATATCAGGCTGCGACCCTTACCAGAGCTGCGGTAAATATCACGGCTGCCTGGCCTGTTTTCGGGGAAAAACTTCTCCATCCGGGCTTAACGTGCCATCATTTAGCTCACTTAACCTGTCGAAATAAACGGACTTTATATTGCCATGACCCGGGGCTGGAAAATTTTAACCGCAGCAGTAATGAGTGTCGTTTTGCTGCTGGCAGGACTGATGCTGACCATTACGCACTGGCTGCCGCGGCTGGCGGGAGTCTGGCTTCCGGCAGGAACGTCCGTGGCGCTGGACGGACGGCCAGGCTGGCATAAGGGCGCGCTTTCCCTGCCGGGTATACGCTATCTGGCCGGGCAGTGCGTGCTGGCTAACGTGCGTGATGTTTCGCTGAGCAAGCGAAAGGGTCGCTGGCTGCTCGATGCCGCCGACGTCAATATCGACAGCGCATGTTTCGATCGGTTACCCAACGGAAAATCCGACGCCGCGCCGCGAACGCTGGTGGCCTGGCAGGCGATGCTGCCTTCGGCGCAGGTTTCTGTTGATCATTTCTCGATCGCCCCGTGGCAAAATCTGGCTGGCGCGTTGCGCCTTAGCCTGGATGGCGATCGCCAGCAAATCACATACAGCGGTGACGCGCTGTCCCTTAAGGCGAGGCTGGAAGGCAACCGCCTGAATGTCGATGCGCTGACCTTTCAGGCCCCCGGCATTCCTGAACCGGTACAGCTTTCCGGCACTCTGCATCTTCCTGTCATCCCCAATACGTTGCCAGAGGAGGGGCAGCTTGGCGCTAACCTGACGCTACAGGGCGTGCCGGATCCCCTGACAGTCAGGCTGAACTGGCAGCAGCAGCAGGGTGAATTGCTGGTCACGGCGAAGGATAACCAGACGCCGCTGGTCAGCTTACCCTGGCAGGTTTCCGCCGACAGCGTGCAGATAACTCACGGACAGTGGCGCTGGCCCTGGGCTTCCCAGCCGCTTTCCGGCGGCGTGGCCCTGAGCCTGAATCACTGGCAACAGGGGCTGGCGGCAACGGAAATTACCGGGCGTCTGAACGTCCTGACTCAGGGACGCGGAGGGAAGGGCAACGTGGTACTGACGCTCGGGCCGGGCCACCTCGACCTCGTTAACAGCGCGTTATCCTTCAGGATAACTGGCGAAAGCAAGCTGGCCCAGCTGCAATTTTATGCAGGTCTTCCGGGTGAAGTGCGTGGCCCGCTGCTGGATCCCGCACTCTGGCTCAGCCCGGGGGCGCTGCTGCGCATGCGAGGGCGGCTACTCCCGACGCTGGAGGTTGACGAGGCACGCTGGCCGCTGGCCGGGGTCACCCTATCTTCAGCGGGAGTTGATGGGCGTTTACAGGCGATCCTTAGCGCCCACGATCCGCAAATGGGGCGGTTCAGACTGCATCTGGATGGCCGCGCGACGGACTTCTGGCCGGATAAAGGCCTGTGGCAGTGGCGCTACTGGGGCAACGGAAAAATGGTACCGCTGTCGGCCAGTTGGGATGTGAACGGAAATGGGCGCTGGCAGGAGACGCTGATTGAACTGACGTCACTCTCCACCGGCTTCGATCGGATCCGTTATGGCGGCGTCAACGTTCACGCACCCAGACTAACCTTAACCTCGCCGCTGCGCTGGGATCGGGCTAAACCCTCTTTTGCTGGTGCGCTCAGTCTGAGCGCCCGGCAGACGCTGTTTGGTAGCGGCGGTTACCTGCCGCCCGCCACGCTGGCGCTTAACGTCAGCGGGCGCGATCCGGCCTCTTTTCTCTATCGCGGCACGCTTCAGGCGCAGGCAATTGGCCCGGTGCGCTTGCAGGGCCGCTGGGATGGTGCCCATCTGCGCGGTCAGGCCTGGTGGCCAACGCAGCCTCTTGCGGTCTTCCAGCCGCTGCTGAGTAACGACCTGAAAATGAAGATCCGCTCCGGCACCCTCAGGGCGCAGGTGGCCTTTTCTGCTGCCAGCGATAGCGGCCTTGAGGCGGGCGGTCACTGGGTGGTGAGCAACGGGAGCGTTTCACTGCCGGATAACGACATCAGCGGCGTCGATTTCTCCCTGCCGTTCAGGCTGAAGGTCGATCGCTGGTATTTCGGCGCAAAAGGACCGGTCTCTCTTCGTATCAAAGCGATTAAAAATCAGTTTACCCTGCAAAATATCACTGCCGATCTCCAGGGCGGCTACCCCTGGAGCGAAGAACAGCCGCTGCGCCTGAGTAACGTCGGCATGGATATTCTGGGGGGGACGCTGCGCATGGAGAGTTTGCAGATGCCGCAGCATGAAGCCGCGACGCTGCGCATTAAAAATATCAGCGTCAGCGAGCTGGTCACGGCGATAAAGCCGAAACAGATTGCGATGTCCGGGCATATTAATGGCGCGCTGCCGCTGTGGCTGAGTCATCCCCGCTGGCTGATTAAGGACGGCTGGATTGCCAATAGCGGTCCGCTGACGGTCCGGATGGATAAGGACTTTGCGGATACGATTTCCAACAACAATATTGCGGCAGGGGCGGCGATGAACTGGTTACGTTATATGGAAATTTCACGCAGCTGGGCCACGCTGGATCTGGATAACCTCGGGATGATGACCTTCAGGGCGCAGGTTAACGGTACCAGTCGTTTTAGCGATAAAAATCAGCGCGTGTCGCTTAACTATACGCAGCAGGAAAACCTGTTTCAGCTCTGGCGCAGTTTGCGCTTTGGCGATAACGTGCAGTCATGGCTGGAAGATAACGCCACACTGCCGAAGCACAAGGAAAAATCTGATGAAACGCATTAGCCTGCTGATGCCCGCCGCTGCGCTACTGCTCAGCGGCTGTACGCCCCGTATTGAGATCGCTGCGCCAAAAGAGCCGATTACCATCAATATGAACGTCAAAATTGAGCATGAGATCCATATCAAGGTGGATAAAGACGTTGAGGCACTGTTAAAAAATCAGAGTGATTTGTTTTGAGGGGGGCATGATGGGCAGGTTAAGAACTATGCTGATTTGCCTGCTATTGCTGCCGACGGCGGCTATGGCACTGACGTTGAGCGAGGGGCGTCAGCAGGGTCGGGTAGGTGAGACGCTGTCCGGCTATATCGCACCGCGAGCTCAGGATGCGGATACGCTGGCACTGGTTGAGCGTATTAATCAGGGACGCAGTCAGCAATATCTGATGCTGGCCCGGCAAAACGGTCTGACGACGGAAGAGGTTGCCCGTATTGCCGGGATGAAGCTGGTCGACAGGGCCGCTGCGGGCGAATATGTTCGTGGGATTAACGGGCAGTGGCTACAGAAAACACCTTAATCGTGTGCCATTCCGGTGGTGACTGGAGCATATCGCCTAGGGTGGTGTCCGGCTGGCTAAAGTCTGGTGCCGTCGCCAACGGATGGTGCCCGGTGCCTGGCGGTCCTCGCGCCGCGCGTTGCGCGGTTCCTTCGCTTCGTTCGTCGACCTTTCGGACCGGGCATGACGTGACATCCCTGTCCCGACATGCCCTTGTGCCAGCATCCCTGCTGGCCCATCCGGGTCTTCCTCTCTGCGCTCAGCGCTGCGGAATGCCTGTCACCGGGCCCCACCCGCCGGCTCCATTTACATTGTGTTGGCTGCGGGTAACGGCGGTTTCGGGGGTTACAGGCGATTCTTTGGCAGGTTTAAAGCAAAGAGAACTCTGCAAATAAGACAACCTCCTTGCCAAAGCCTCAGGGCCATAGCCTGAGGGTTGTGCACAGTGCGCTAAAGGCTCAGTGTTGTCGCCTACGGGTGTTGCCTGGCTGGCTAAAGGCCTGGTGTAGTCGCCAACGGATGGGGCCCGGTGCCTGGCGGTCCTCGCGCCGCGCTTCGCATGGTTCCTTCGCTCCGCTCGTCGACCTTTCGGACCGGGCATGACGTGACATCCCTGTCCCGACATGCCCTTGTGCCAGCCTCCCTGCTGGCCCATCCGGGTCTTCCTCTCTGCGCTCAGCGCTGCGGGATGCCTGTCACCGGGCCCCACCCGCCGGCTCCATTTACATTGTGTTGGCTGCGGGTAACGGCGGTTTCGGGGGTTACACAAGATCTTTCGGCAAGTTTTAAAAGAAAGAACTCTGCAAATAAGAAAATGGATGAGCATTGCTACAGCTCAAAAGCCTGAATGTTATTAGGGCTTAACTGGACGTCGTGCTGATGATAACTGCGGATAGACAAGCGGTTTTATTGAAAGCACTCACGTACAGGCGGAGAGCTAAAAGTTTTTACTGGAAGCAGCCCAGAAGCCTGCGGACAGACAAGCAGTTTTACTGAAAGCAGCTCAGCAGCCTGAGAGGTGGATAATCCCTGCGGGTGACGGGCAATCCGCAGCGCTGCGGCGAAGACGGAGGGCCAGGCGAGGGCAGCAGGGATGCTGCACTCAGGGAGCGGCGGGCAGGGATGCCCGCTCGCGACCAGGCCGTCCGGCCCGGAGTCGGAGCCAAAGGCACCACGCGGAGCCTGTAGCTGCGACGCCCGGCAACCGCAGGGATTATCCACCGGCACAGCAGGAATTCCAGCCGCCACAACCCAACGTTAACCACAGGGATTATCCACCGACACAGCAGAAATTCCAGCCTGCACAACCCACCGGCAACCGCAGGGATTATCCACCGACACAGCAGAAATTCCAGCCGCCACAACCCAACGTTAACCGCAGGGATTATCCACCGGCACAGCAGGAATTCCAGCCGCCACAACCCAACGTTAACCGCAGGGATTATCCACCGGCACAGCAGGAATTCCAGCCGCCACAACCCAACGTTAACCGCAGGGATTATCCACCGACACAGCAGAAATTCCAGCCGCCACAACCCAACGTTAACCGCAGGGATTATCCACCGGCACAGCAGGAATTCCAGCCGCCACAACCCAACGTTAACCACAGGGATTATCCACCGACACAGCAGAAATTCCAGCCTGCACAACTGACATGCCCCCAGCCGAACAGAAGACTACCCCTAAAGAAAAAGCCCGGTGGACATGGGAATTGTCCACCGGGCTATATCGGTCACCGCAACAGCATAAACAAAAATTATGCGGTCACCAGCTCTTCCAGCACGGCTTTCGCGTCAGTCGTGGCTTTAGTTGCCACTTCCGGACCATATGCAATCCCCTCGGCGAAAACAAACTTCACGTCGGACATGCCCAGGAAACCAAGGAACAGCTTCAGATAAGGCGTAAGCAAATCGCTAGGGGTATCCTTGTGGATGCCGCCACGGCTGGAAATAACCACCACCTTCTTACCTGTCACCAGGCCTTCAGGACCATTCTCGCTGTAGCGGAACGTCACGCCCGCGCGGGCAACCAGGTCGAAATAGTTTTTTAACTGAGTAGGAATATTGAAATTATACATCGGTGCCGCAATAACAATGGTGTCATGCGCTTTCAGCTCGGCAATCAACTCGTCAGACAAAGACAGCGCTTCCTGCTGGCGCGGGGTCAGTGCAGCATCGGAAGGACGCAGCGCACCGACCAGCTCGCCATCCAGCACCGGGATTGGATTCGCAGCAAGGTCGCGAATGGTGACAGTGTCGCTACCGTGCGCGGCTTTCCACTCTTCAACGAAATGATCGGCCAACTGGTTAGACTGAGAATAACCGGCGAGAATACTGGATTTCAGTACTAATACATTGCTCATGATAATTTCCTGTGTGATACGCGGAACACCTTCCGCTCAATGACATACACTCTATGGACAAACCTCCCTCAGGGATAGTGCAATATTCTGAGGTCAACGTTCGAAATTACTGAACAAGCAAACCACGTACGGACAATGGCTAAGTGCCTGTCTGTGCTACACTACGCAAAATTTTTAACCTGATTAGTCCGCTGTTGACCGGTTCAACGGCAACAGAATGAGCGTGTAAATCCTATGTCAGAAAATCCTCAGTCAGCGCTGGCACTTCTGCTGCCGCGACTCGATTCGCTAATGCTGCGCGATCGCCAGCGTCTGCAAAAGCGCTTCAACGGCGCAAAAAAAATGAAAGAGGCCAGCGCTCAGCAAGCCTTAGCCGACGCGCTGGATGCTGAAATTACCCAGGCTGAACAGAAAATCGCCCAGCGACGCGCGGCGACGCCTGCTATTCGCTACCCGGAAGATCTGCCGGTCAGTCAGAAAAAGGACGAAATTGCAGAAGCCATCCGTCATCATCAGGTAGTGATTGTCGCGGGTGAAACGGGATCGGGTAAAACCACCCAGCTCCCCAAAATCTGTATGGAACTGGGCAGGGGCATCACCGGCCTGATTGGTCATACTCAGCCGCGTCGCCTGGCGGCACGTACCGTCGCCGACCGTATTGCCGACGAGCTGGAAACCACGCTGGGCGGCTGTATTGGGTATAAGGTCCGTTTTAACGACAAGGTCAGCGACACGACTCAGGTCAAGCTGATGACCGACGGGATCCTGCTGGCGGAAATACAGCAGGACCGGCTGCTGATGCAATATGACACCATCATTATTGATGAGGCGCACGAGCGCAGCCTGAATATTGACTTCCTGCTGGGCTACCTGCGCGAATTACTGCCTAAGCGTCCGGATCTGAAAGTCATCATCACCTCGGCCACCATCGATCCTCAGCGCTTCTCGCGACACTTCCATAATGCACCGGTAATCGAGGTTACGGGCCGCACCTGGCCGGTTGAGGTGCGCTACCGGCCCATCGTTGAGGACGCAGAAGACACCGAGCGTGACCAGCTACAGGCGATTTTTGATGCCGTCGATGAACTGGGCCAGCTCAGCCGTGGAGATATTCTGATCTTTATGAGCGGCGAGCGTGAAATTCGCGACACGGCGGAGGCGTTGAACCGGCGCGATCTGCCGCATACGGAAATTCTGCCGCTTTTTGCCCGCTTATCTAACGCCGAGCAGAACCGGGTCTTTCAGTCGCACACCGGACGGCGGATCGTACTGGCGACCAACGTCGCTGAAACCTCGCTGACCGTACCGGGGATCAAATACGTTATCGATCCCGGTACTGCACGCATCAGTCGCTACAGCTTTCGCACGAAAGTACAGCGGCTGCCGATTGAGCCGGTTTCGCAGGCCTCGGCAAACCAGCGTATGGGCCGCTGCGGGCGCGTGTCGGAAGGGGTCTGCATCCGGCTCTATTCGGAAGATGATTTCCTCAGCCGTCCGGCTTTTACCGACCCGGAAATTTTGCGCACCAACCTGGCATCCGTTATTTTGCAAATGACCGCGCTCGGGCTTGGCGATATCGGCGCCTTCCCGTTTGTGGAAGCGCCCGACAAACGCAATATTCAGGATGGCGTCAAACTGCTTGAAGAGCTGGGGGCAATTACCCAGAACGAAAATCAGCACTATAAGCTGACCTCATCAGGCCGCTCACTGGCGCAGCTACCGGTCGATCCCCGGCTGGCAAAAATGGTGCTGGAAGCGCAGCGCTACGGCTGTACCCGCGAAGTGATGATCATCGCCTCGGCGTTATCCATTCAGGATCCGCGCGAAAGGCCGGTTGATAAGCAGCAGGCCTCCGATGAAAAACACCGCCGCTTTGCCGACAAGGATTCTGACTTCCTCTCCTTTGTAAACCTGTGGGACTACCTTCAGGAGCAGCAAAAGGCGCTGGGTTCCAGCCAGTTCCGACGCCTGTGCAAGACCGACTATCTCAACTACCTGCGCGTACGTGAATGGCAGGATATCTATACCCAGCTGCGTCAGGTTGTGCGCGAGCAGGGGATCCCGCTCAATACCGAGCCGGGTGATTTTCGCAGCGTTCACACCGCACTACTCACCGGGCTGCTCTCGCATCTGGGGCAGAAGGATGCAGACAAACAGGAGTATACCGGCGCGCGTAACGCCCGCTTTGCCATCTTCCCGGGGTCGGGATTATTTAAAAAACCGCCCAAGTGGACCATGGTGGCAGAACTGGTTGAGACCAGCCGCCTGTGGGGACGCATTGCGGCGCGCATTGAGCCGGAGTGGATTGAGCCGGTCGCCGGGCATCTGATCAAACGCAGCTACAGCGAGCCGCACTGGGAGAAGGCTCAGGGCGCGGTGATGGCCAGCGAAAAGGTTACCCTTTACGGACTGCCGATTGTTGCCGCGCGCAAGGTCAACTATGGCCCGATCGATCCCGTGCTGTCGCGTGAGCTGTTTATTCGCCATGCGCTGGTCGAGGGCGACTGGCAGACGCGCCATACTTTCTTCCGGGCTAATCTGCGGCTGCGCGAGGAGGTGGAAGAGCTGGAACACAAATCGCGTCGCCGCGATATTCTGGTAGATGATGAAACGCTCTATGCGTTTTACGACGGCCGTATCCCCCATGATATTGTCTCTGCGCGCCACTTCGACAGCTGGTGGAAGCAGGCCAGCCGGGAAGAACCCGAGCGGCTAAATTTCGTCAGGGAGATGCTGGTGAAGGAGGGCGCCGACGGCGTCAGCCAGCTGGACTATCCCGATATCTGGCAGCAGGGTGATCTTCGCCTGCGGCTGACCTATCAGTTTGAGCCAGGCCAGGAGGCCGACGGCGTGACGGTGCATATTCCGCTGCCGCTGCTTAATCAGGTCACAGAGGCGGGCTTCGAGTGGCAGATCCCCGGTCTGCGACGCGAGCTGGTGGTGGCGCTGATCAAGTCGCTCCCGAAACCGGTGCGGCGAAATTTTGTTCCTGCCCCTAACTACGCCGATGCGTTTATGGGACGTGCCACCCCGCAGGCGTTACCGCTGCTGGAATCGCTGGAGCGCGAATTTCGCCGCATGAGCGGTATAACCATCGATCGTGAGGCCTGGCAGTGGGACCAGGTACCCGATCATCTGAAAATCACCTTCCGGGTGGTCGATGAAAAAAATCGTAAGCTGGGTGAAGGGCGAAGCCTGACGCAGCTTAAGGATGCGCTGAAGGGCAAGGTCCAGGAAACGCTGGCGGACGTGGCGGATGACGGACTGGAGCAGAGCGGTTTGCAAAGCTGGAGCTTCGGCAACCTGCCGGACCACTTCGAGCAGAAACGCGGCAGCTACAGTGTGAAAGCCTGGCCAGCGCTGGTGGATGAAAAGGAGAGCGTCGGCATTCGTCTTTTTGACAGCCAGCATGCCCAGCAGAAGGCGATGTGGCGAGGTCAGCGCAGGCTGCTGCTGCTCAATATCCCTTCGCCGGTGAAATACCTGCATGAGAAACTGCCCAACAAAGCCAAGCTGGGACTCTACTTCAACCCCTACGGTAAAGTACTGGAGCTGATTGACGACTGCATTTCCTGCGGCGTTGACCGGCTGATTGCGGAGTTCGGCGGTCCGACCTGGCAGGAAGAGGCCTTCAGCCAGCTTCATGAGCGGGTGCGCGCCGGGCTGAATGATACAGTGGTGGATATCGCCAGCAAGGTTGAACAGATCCTGACCTCCGTCTTTACCATTAACAAAAAGCTTAAGGGGAGGGTGGATATGACCATGGCGCTGGCGCTCTCGGATATCAAGGCGCAGATGGGCGGCCTGGTCTACCGCGGTTTCGTGACGCAAAATGGCTGGAAAAGGCTCTCTGATACGCTGAGATATCTGCACGCCATCGAGCGACGTCTCGAAAAGCTGCCGGTGGATCCCCACAGCGATCGCGCCAGAATGCTGAAGGTTGAAAAAATTCAGCAGGCCTGGAGCAGCTGGTACAACAAATTACCTGAAGTCCGGCGCGATGATGAGGAAGTGAAAGACGTCCGCTGGATGATAGAAGAGCTGCGCGTAAGCTACTTTGCTCAGCAGCTGGGAACGCCGTATCCGGTCTCGGAGAAGCGTATCCAGCAGGCGATGGATGACATTTCATCCTGATCGGCAACCCTGCGGGGTTGCCTTTAATTAGTTAAGTCAAATTAATCAATTAAGCGAGAAATAACTGGCCTGCTCTCTACCGTTAGGGCTATAACTTTAAGGGAGATCCCCTTAGGGGCCATTAATGAAAGGAGAGTAATATGAGTTATCCGGATAGCAAATTAGCGGGGATTAGCGGTTTTGCTAAAGCACAAGGTGTGACCGGTGGATGGGCAGGTTCAGTAGTCTATGTTGAAACACTGGATCAGTTACAGAAGGCGCTGGAGGATACAACGCCGCGCGTGGTGGTGTTAAACCGTAATATTCGGGCAGACAGCCTGACAAAAGTTTATCTGGGGGCAAATAAAACCCTCGTTGGCTCGTATGAAAACCGCACGCTTAATAATATTCATTTCCGCAGCACGGAAGCCTCCGGGAATATTATTTTTCAGAATCTGGTATTGCAGCACAGCCGTGAGATTAACCAAAACGATGATATTCAGCTCTATCTCTGCCATGGTAATAAATACTGGATCGACCACGTTACCTGGGAAGGTCATGAGTGGGCCGACAGTGACCACAGCACGGATAAGCTGCTGTATATTGGCGCGAAAGCGGACTGGGCTACCGTCAGTAACTGCCTGTTTAAGAATCATCGCTATGGCTTGATTTTTGGCTGGCCGGCTGATGACCAGACGGGTTATGACGGCTTTCCGCATTTGACCGTCTGCCACTGCCATTTTGAAAATGTTTATACCCGTGCGCCCGGCCTGGCCAGGTACGGTTACTATCATTTTTACAATAACTATATTAATAACTTCGCGCTGGGGTTCACTATTGCTACGGGGGCAAAAATTGTTTCCGAAGCGAATTACTTTGGTGCCGGTAGTGAAAAAAATGGCATGCTTGATGATAAAGGCACCGGAACCTTTACCGACAGCGGAAGTTATCCCGCGCTGCCGAATAAAACGTCGCCGCCGAGCAAGTGGACGCCTTCCTCTAATTACGCTTATGTGGTGAAAACCGCGCAGGAGGCGAAACAGTTTACGACAGAATATGCCGGTGCGCAGAGCGCCAGACTGGTATTTGGCGGCTAGCTAACGCATCAGGCACCCGCCGTAAACGTAAGCTTAGCTTCAGCAAAAGACGGCGAAACGCCGTTAAAGAGAGCCGCAGGCAAAAAAAACCTCTCATGTGAGAGGTTTTTTTATTGATGCACACTACTGGGCCAGCGCTTCAAGGCTGTCGCGGAAAGCGGTGACGGCAATTGCGCGGTTGTCGGCAAGATAGCGGTCTTTTGCCGCGGGTGCAGAGCTCTGCACGGCAATCAGCTGCCAGGCATTATTCACCTTCAGCAACAGCGGGGAGCCACTATCCCCCGGCAGAGTATCGCACTGATGCGAGAGAACGCTTTTCTGCGCCCAGCCGGTGACTGCGCAGTCGGTATGGGCATAAAGCGCATCGAGATGATCCTCGGGGTAGCCTGCCTGCGTCACCTTACGCTCATCCTGCTTCAGGGCGGCAGTCAGGTCGCTACGGCTGCCGTCAAAGAGGGGAATCGGCGTGATTCCGGACGGTGGATTATGCAGGATAATCAGCCCGAAGTCGTAGGGGGCGGCAGAAGAGGGAACAATCCAGCCGTCGCCATCCGCTTTCAGTTTCTTACCCAGGGCGGGATCGACACGCGCCTCAATATCGTGGATCTCATAACGCCAGCCGCCTTTGCCATTGGCAATAAAGCGCAGGGCGACGGCTTTGTCGATTTTACCGGGCGGGGCCAGCAGACAGTGGCCGGCCGTCAGGGCCAGGTGGGCAGAAATAAGGGTGGCGCTACAGAGATTACCGCTGGCGGTTTCGAGCTGGCCGATGGCTTCCCACGGCTGGCTTGCAGCGTTATCAACGGGTTTACGATCGTCTTTACCGAAGAAGAGGGTTTTGACGTCAGCTTCATTAAGCCCGTCATCATCGTCTGCGTGGGCATAGAGCGAAAAGGCGAAACATCCGATTAAAAAGGCAGCAGTTAGGCGCATGTCTCTCTCTGAATGGAGAATTATTGTGAGGTTAGTACCACGTAACAGTAGTAACTATAGACGGATAGTGGCTTAAAAGGGAAATTAATTTGGAATATCAGCACGCTACAGGAGTCAGAGATAGAAGCTGGCGGCAACAACACCGCAGGCAATCATCGTCAGCAGGATAATTTCGAATAAGTAGCGACGAATCATCATCCGATACTCCAGAAAGAAACACCCGGAGGATCCGGGTGTTTTAGTGAGTCAGTATTGAGTGGGAGCGGGCTCCCGCACGACAAATTACGCTTTTTTAGCGACTTTTTTGTGGTGCACTTTTTTAGCAGCCTGAGCTTTCTGTGCTACAGCTTTGTGAGCCACTTTTTTGTGGTGCACTTTTTTAGCAGCCTGAGCTTTCTGCGCTACAGCTTTGTGAGCTGCTTTTTTGTGGTGAACTTTTTTAGCAGCCTGAGCTTTCTGCGCTACAGCTTTGTGAGCCGCTTTTTTGTGGTGCACTTTTTTAGCGGCCTGAGCTTTCTGCGCTACAGATTTTTTAGCCACTTTTTTGTGGTGCACTTTTTTAGCAGCCTGAGCTTTCTGCGCTACAGCTTTCTTAGCGACTTTCTTGTGGTGAACTTTTTTGGCAGCCTGAGCTTTCTGCGCTACAGCTTTCTTAGCCGCTTTTTTATGTTTTTTATGATGCTTAGTCGTGGTGGTCGTTTTAGCCGGTGCAGCGGTAGTTGCAGCAGGCGTTGCAGCAGCAGTTGTAGTGGTGCTGGCTGGTGCAGCAGTTGTGGTTTCAGCAGCGAAAGCAACTGAAGACATACCCATTGCAGCGGCTACAACCAGAGCAAATAATTTTTTCATTGCAAAACCCTCAAATGTTAGTTCACATGTCAGCCCACTGCGGGGCCGGTAGGAGAACTATATGAGAAGGGACGAAGGCTTTCAGTGAGTGATTGGTATCGGCGTGTAACGGATTGTACAACGGGCTTGTACGCATTGTACCAGGGCAGCGTAGGGGCAGGCCCCAGCATATTGATATGCCCGTGCATCAGTGGGGATAATCGGGCCATGACCTCATACGTTGTTTCTTCTCCATGACTGCGCATCCAGCTCAGTGCTTCCTGCATATAAAGTGTGTTCCACAGTACCACTGTGTGAGTAATCAGCCCCAGTGCGCCCAGTTTATCTTCCTGCCCTTCACGATAGCGCTTTCTAATCTCTCCGCGCTGACCGTAACAAATGGCCCGCGCTACGGCGTGGCGGCCCTCTCCACGATTGCGTTGCATCAGGGTCCGAGAACGATAATCCTCATCATTACTATAATTAATAAGATACAGCGTCTTGTTGGGCCGCCCGGCCTCCATGATGGCCTGCGCCAACCCTGACGGCCGTGAGCTTTTCAGCAGTGAGCGAATGCATTCTGAAGCGTGAATGGTACCCAGCTTCAGTGAACCTGCGGTTCGCATCATCTCATCCCACTGATGCGCCCTGAGCCGTTTTTTCTGCCCCGTTTTCTTCGCCTCGCGGTGATGCCCAGTATCAACATATCGAGCATATCAACCGCTTCATCCAGCGTTACTGTCTCCTGAGCTAACGAATGCGGTGAGTACGGCCAGCTTTCTTTGCTGTGGCATGCGTGCAATATATTTTTTCCGACGCCATGGCCGCATAGCGGGCCCGATTACGTTGTTGATGAGCATGTTACCACTATGAACCAAAGCGGCACTTACTCTGTTATCAAACGATAAAACGGCTCGTCACGTAAAGCCTGACTTTGCATTTCACCACCATTGCGCTCACTTCGTTGTTCATTACGATAACTGAGATATTTCCAATTTTCAGAATAAACGTCTGATTCAGGGCGCTGTCCTGGAATAAACTCCTTTTCGGATAGTCTGGATTCAAGACAATTTATAAATTGCCGTATGTTGTGGAGAGAGAACGCACTATACTGCGAGTTCCCCTGATCTGGTTTTATATACAACGTGAACTGAGCGCCCAGGCTCACACGGGCTTGAAGATCTACCTTCTCCATATCGGTCACTTTCCACTTATCTACCGGACTGTCTTCAGAAAACAGCAATCCGGACAGCGCCTGAAATGCTTGTGGCACCCTATCCCTCAGCACACTGATGTGGAACTTGTCACCGGCAAATTCGCCCTGAGACTGTGGAGATTCCCGGCGAGCATGGATGAAAACATCGTCACTATCGTTATTCAGCCGAAACCCCTGGTTCATAGCAAAGAAACCACTCTGGCGCATCCATGTATAGTCAGGCACATCCAGCGCCTCTTTAAAGTAGGATATCGGCATCTTCTGCAGTTGGTTGTGCAAGGAATTAAAATTATTTTTTAGATGTTCATTTGTAGAGAGTATCTGCTCACCACTATAAACAGAAACAACATTCAAAGGAGGGAAGCTTAGCTTTAGGTTGGGTCTATTAATGGGCATGGGAAACGTCCTTTGCAGTATGAAGAAGGAATAATGAAGAAATTGCCACTGTCACATATAAATCTTTAGTATGCTTTTATAAAAAGATTATTTGTCCAGAAAGCCTTATTTTTTATCAGGAGGGAAAAGCTGATATTTCTGTCTGTTCCGGGGCAGAAAGTTAAAGAAGAGCAATGGCAAAAGTTTGGATGCACTACTTCGCGAGGCTGGAGTGACGGAAAAGTATGGGTTAAATCTGTCAGAAAGGTTCCCAGAATACGGGCGGTGGTAAGTTGAAGTGCTATTCTCATTCGGTTATTTTTTCACCGCCGTTGGTTAGTGAAAGCAAGATCCCACTCATCAGCTTGAAGCTTCACAGGAAAAACTGTGTCGCAACAGACACTTAGTCTTGTCCGTTACATGCTTTATAAAATTTTGGAAGACAAGAAAGCTGTGTAGAGTATCCTGTCTGTTACGGCATTGATGCGGAAAACACATTTATAATCTGCAAATGTTCATTTTTATTGTAAAGTAAATTAGAGCGTTTTTTGAAAGAAATTCGTATAAATATAGTGATATCTATATACTTTAGTAGTTTCATTGTAACAGTTAACTAATGGAGTATTATAAATTCATGCCCAACATAGCAAGTCATTCACACTTACAGTCTCGGCGTGCGGAAATTGAGGGGCTGGCGACTCGCAAAGCAGAAGGAAATTCATTTAATAAATCGATTGAGTGAATTTTATCTTTTGGCGTGTAAGATATACGATTTAATAAATCATTTATCTTTGCGTCACTTAAAATGGTTAGTCCTGCTCAATTTGAGTTCGCGTAGTAGATGACAGATAAAATTTATCTGTTAATTCTGACATCTATTACACATTCTAACAAACGAAATAGCTGCGCCTAACACCGCCATATATGCCATTTATGGGCATCTGGCAGGCACGTTAGGCAGATTATTAAGTGCGAGGGGACCGATGCATTAACGCTTGGGCATCTTGCAGAAGCAGCAGCAGTATCGAAACCTGTGGTTTACAGCCACTTTAAAACCCGGCAGGTGTGAACAAAGCGGCACCGCGACTGCGGTGGCCGCTTAACTCAAGGCTCAGAGGCCGTTCAGGTAGCGATTTTCCAGATGCTCACGGAACCACCGTGGGTTAAGGTCTTCTCCGGTGGCATTTTCAATCAGCTGCCGGGTACTGAAACGGCTGCCGTGCTGCCAGATATTTTGTGAAAGCCAGTCAAATACCGGCTGGAGGTTGCCCTCGCGGATCAGCTCGCTCACCTGCGGCAGGGCTTTTTTAACGCCCTGGAACAATTGTGCCGCGTACATTGCGCCGAGCGTATAGGTGGGGAAGTAGCCAAAGGCGCCATCGGTCCAGTGAATATCCTGCATACAGCCGTCACGGTAGTTCCCTGTGGTATCCAGTCCCAGCAGTGCCTGCATTTTTTCCTGCCACAGGGTCGGGATATCCCCGACCTCAACCTCACCCGCAATCAGCGCGCGCTCAATCTCATAGCGCAGGATGACGTGGGCGGGATAGCTCACCTCGTCAGCATCGACGCGAATCAACCCCGGCTTCACCCGCTGATTCAGGGCGATAAAGTTTGCGGATTCCAGCGCAGGCCCGTCACCCAGCAGCTGCTTAACGTGTGGCAGCAGCAGGCTGAGAAACCCGGCACTGCGTCCCAGCTGTTTCTCAAAAAACAGGCTCTGCGACTCGTGGATAGCGGTTGAGCGGGCGAGGGCGACTGGCTGACCTGCCCACTGCTTCGGCAGATTTTGCTCGTAGCGTGCGTGACCGGTTTCGTGGATCACGCCCATCATCGCGCTGATAAACTCGTTTTCGTTGTAGCGGGTGGTAATGCGAACGTCTTCGGGAACGCCGCCACAGAAGGGATGGCTACTGACATCCAGGCGGCCAGCGTTGAAATCGAAGCCCAGCTGTTTCATTACTGCCAGAGCAAGGTGCTTCTGCGACTCGACGGCGAACGGGCCTGGCGGCACCGCAACCTGCTCCCGCGACTGTTTTTCAACGATGCGCTGGAGCAGGTCCGGCAGCCAGCTCTTGATGTCGCCGAAGGTTTTATCCAGTTTGGCGCTGGTCATACCCGGTTCAAAGATATCCAGCAGCGCATCATAGCGGGAACAGCCGTTGGCCTGAGCGCGAATTTCAGCTTCCTCGCGGCTTAGCCTGACCACCTCCTGTAAATTTTCAGCAAAACCCTGCCAGTCATTGGCAGGACGCTGTTGACGCCAGGCATGTTCACAGCGCGAACCGGCGATGGATTTAGCCTCTACCAGTGAGGCGGGAAGCAGCGCGGCCTGCTGATATGCACGGCGCATCTCAAACAGATTGGCCTGTTCGACATCGTTGAGCGGGGTCTGTTCGGCCTCATCCAGCCACTGCCCCACCTGCTTTGCGGTCAGGATTTCATGCTGAAGGACGCTTAGCTCAGCCAGTGCGGCACCGCGTGGGGCACTGCCGCCCGGCGGCATCATGGTCATCATATCCCATCCGGCGATGGCAGAAAGATGGCCAAAGCGGGAGAGGCGGGTAAAGGTTTTTGTCAGATTCTCATAGGCACTGGACATGGGATTCCTTGCTATCAACAGGCGCCGTCAGGCAGCGCGGGGAGGCGATAAGGGTAGATCAACGGGCCAGCAAAAGCGAACGCTGGCGCCGCCAAGTGGGCTGGCATCAATCACCACGTAGCCGCCAAATGCCTGTGCGACCGAGTGCACGATAGCCAGCCCAAGGCCACAGCCGCCCGTCGCGCGGTCGCGGCTGGGATCAAGGCGGACAAAGGGTTCAAATACCCGCTCCCGTTCGTCAGGAGGAATACCGGGACCGTCATCCTCCACCTGCAGACAGGCGGTATTGCCGTCAAACCACAGCCCGACGCGCAGACGCTGACCGGCATAGCGCAGCGCGTTATTCACCAGGTTATCCAGAACGCGCTCCATCAGGCGGGCATCAGCCACGCCGTGGTTTTGCCGCTGTGGCGTATCCAGCTCAATCTCCACCTCAGGATGAACGGATCGAATATCATCAAGACGTTCAGCCAGCCACTCAGCGAGATCCAGCGACTGCAAATTTAAATCCACCTTTGGACGATCGAGCCGCGCGTAGGTCAGCAGCTCCTCGATCAGCGCTTCCAGCTGGCCAATATCGCGATTTAGCGCCGACGCCTCGGCATCGGTCAGATTATCGCTCATCTCCAGCCGGTAGCGCAGCCGCACCAGCGGCGTGCGCAGCTCATGGGCAATCCCGTCAATCAGCTGCTTCTTACTGGCAACCAGCGTGTTGATGTTATCCGCCATCTGATTAAAGGCCACGCCCAGCCTCAACAGGCTGGAGGCGCTGTCGAAATGGATGCGTTCATCCAGATGCCCCTGACCAAAGCGCTGTGCGGCCGACTCCAGCCGCAGCATGTCTTTCCAGTGTGGCCGCATCCAGATAAACACCGGCAGCGCCAGCGAAATGCCGATGAAGGCCAGCAGCACGATATCCAGAATGCGCATCTCATGCAGGAAAAAGAGATAGGGGATCGGGCCGACGGCCAGCACGTAATGGCTGCGCGGAATATGCTGCAAAAAGGTGTATTCATCATCCAGCGCCACGATTTCACCGGCGCGCAGGCGGCGCAGGGTAGTCGGGTCGAGCTGATATTTGCTCATCGGCTCAATATGCAGCTTAAACGACAGGTTCAGCTCCAGATTATCAATGGTCTTGTTCCAGTCGCGCGGCGGGATCTCCCGCAGCTCACTGCGCATCAGATAGAGCGAGCTTTTCATCAAATCATCCATCGACTCGCGCCCGGCCCGCTCAGCGGTAAATTTGTAGACCAGGCCAACCAGCATCGCCATCACCAGAAAGCAGACGAACAGCAGCAGATAGAACTGGATAAAAAGCTTTTTCATTCTGCATCCCAGGCGTGTGGTGCAAACAGATATCCTTTATTACGAATCGTTTTGATTCGGTAGGGTTCCGTCGCGCTGTCCAGCAGCTTTTTGCGCAGGCGGGAAATGGCGACGTCAATGCTGCGATCCATACCGTCATAGCTGACGCCGCGCAGCGTTTTCAGCAGGGCGTCGCGGTTCAGCGTACTACCCGCGTGCGTAGCCAGCTCCCAGAGTAAATCAAAGTCGGCGGTAGAGAGGGCGACAATCTCGCCGCCGAGCATCACCTGTCGGTTTAGCGGATCAATAGAGAGCGTGCCGAAGCGCAGCGCCTTTTGACCGGTTTGCGCCGGCGCAATATCGTCGCTCTGGGTGGACACACCCGCCTGACGCAGATGCAGCCGCAGGCGCGCCAGCAGAACGGCGGGCGGGGTGGTCTTCAGAATGTAGTCATTGGCGCCCATTTCGAGCGACAAAATATGGTTCATATCACTGTCCAGCGACGTCAGCAGCACAATGGGGCCTGACCAAATCTTGCTGGTACGCAGATCGCGGCACAGCGTCATCCCATCCTTGCCCGGCAGCATGATGTCCAGCATCACCAGGTCAGGGTTGGCCTCGGCGATAGTGGCTTCGGCGCGGTCGCCCCGGCTTTCCACAATCACCTCGATGTCATGACGGTTAAGGTAAGCGGCAATCAGCTCGCCAACGTCCTGATCGTCTTCAACAAATACTATTCTGTTCATAGGTTTTTTTATCTGAAGAGGGAAAGTAAGATTACCCAATGTTTACCGTGACTACTATTACCCGCTGCTAAATAATGCTGGATATATAGTATATCCGCCTTAAAATATGCCATTATATTAGCAGGGTTGTTCTGACAACTTATCGGATAACACGTACCAGAGAAAGGAGCATACAGGGTGTCGGATAAAGAGCAGGTTTCTGCGCTGCACGGTAACCATATCTGCCTGAATTATACGGATTTTCTCTCCGCATCCTGTAAAAAACGCTGGAGCTTCGTCGATGCCATCTATGGCGTGATGCCTATCTTCGGCATGGTGACGAAAAACTCGCCCGATCTGCCCAGGGCGCCTTCTGAAAGACTTAAGGCCCTGGCGTTACAGATCATTTCTACCCAGGTCAGTGACGAAATTAACATCGCCCGATTGATAACCCTTGCTGAACAACAGCATATCAGTGCCTTCGATATTTTGCTGCCCTATACGCTGTCCGATCAGCAGCTTGACGCGATCCGTATGGAGTACGTCAAACCGCTTAACCTTAACCAGCAGAATGACTGCTTAACGGTAAGGGTGCCCGCCTTTTCCCATTAATGCATCAGCGTCCACAGGGCAGGGGCTGAACCTGCCATCAGCAGCACGATGGCCATCCTTTCCATGCCGTTAAGATTTTTCCCCGCGCGACCGCCACGCCGGGCGAATATAAACAGCAATACGCCCGGAGCGTACAGCACGACCGACAGCAGCAGATGCAGCGGGCCAGAGGCATACAGCAGCCAGATGCCATAGGCCGTAGCCCCCACGGCAATGGCGGTCACCATCGGCCTGTTTAGCGATCGAGAGACCTTTATCAGATACATTCCCACCAGCAGATAGGGCACCAGAATCATTTCAGACGCGATATTCAGCAGGGTGTTGTAATCCGAATGGGTGAGCCAGATCAGGATCAGGCAAATCTGTACGCTGCTATTGGTGAGCCAGAGTGAGGCAGAGGGCGCACCACGCGCATTTTGCTTCGCCAGCGAGCGCGGAAAGGCGCCCTGTCCGGCAGCCAGCATAGGCACTTCGGCCGCCATGATCGTCCAGCTCAGGTAGGCGCCGCAGACGGACACCACCAGCCCGACGGCAATGACCACGTCTCCCCAGGAACCGATCAGCCGCGTCATCAGGCCCGCCATCGAAGGGTTACGCATCTGTGCCAGCTCGGCACGGGGCACAATACCCAGAGAGAGCAGTGTCACCAGCAGGTAGACCAGCAGGGCGGTTGTCACCGCCAGCAGCGTTGCCCGGCCCACATCTTTTTTGTTGCGCGCGCGCGCAGAAACGACCACCGCCCCTTCAACGCCGATAAAGACCCACAGGGTAATCAGCATGGTGTCCTTCACCTGCTGCCAGACCGGCTTGCCGAGCTGAATGCCGCTAAAATCCAGCCTGAAACAGTCAAGCTTAAACGCCACCACCGCCAGCACGATAAACAGCCCCAGCGGGACAAGTTTGCCCAGGGTTGCCACCAGATTGATGCTGGCCGCGGTCTGCACGCCGCGCAACACCAGCCAGTGAACCAGCCACAGCAGCAGGGAGGCGCCCAGCACCGCCTGCCAGGTATTGCCATCGCCAAAGACGACGTGTCCCGGCGAATCGGTGAAAAAGCTCAGCGCTGAAAAGACGATCACCAGATAGGAGACATTGGCGATAACCGCGCACAGCCAGTATCCCCAGGCGGAGCAGAAGCCCACCAGCTCACCAAAGCCCTCCCGGGCATAGGTATAGATGCCGCCGTCCAGTTCCGGTTTGATGCGAGTAAGCAGCAGTAGCGTCAGGGAAAGCAGAATAATTCCCACGCCGGTTATCGCCCAGCCAATCAGCAGCGCGGCCGGGCTGGCTACGGCCGCCATATTTTGTGGCAGGCTGAATACGCCAGCGCCGAGCATTGAACTGAGCACCAGCGCCGTAAGGGCGGTAAGACCTAATTTTTTGTCCAAAAAATCGTCCCAATAGCAGAATAAAAAACCATGTTCAGCCTGATGTTGCGATTTTGAGCGACCTGCGCGCAGCAAAAACGGCGTTTTCATCTGAAACTGGCTGGCGATTTTACGGAGTGAGGAGGGGAGATGCAATGAGACCGGGGGTGAAAGGTGCGTTTTTATGCATAAAAGATGCGAAAATTATGCAATAAAAAGTAAGGACGGCGCCGCCGCCGTCTTTACCTGATGAGATTATTTAAACAGATCGGCCGACACGGTGAGGTTGCCCCCGCTCTGATTCGACCACTGGCGGGTGATGTGATAATACTTCGCCCCTTTAGCGATCGCTGCACGGCCTACCGCTTCTGAAATTTCAGTCGGGGTACCGAAGTGGCCGGTGAAGGTGACGCTGTCATAGGGCTGCATCTGTGCGGCGGTAATGGCGCTCACTTCCTGTACGCTTTTACCTTCCGGGGTTCTGACGGTATAGCGTTCGCCGGTAGATGACTGGGTTTCATAGAAACGGCCAACCTTGTTACTTGGCGTTTCAGAAGAGGCAACGCCTGGGATCTGCACGGTTTTAGCGGCTGCGCCTCCTGCTGCCAGGGCGGCTTTACCTGCCTGAGAGTCCGCTGGCACCGCATCCGGAGACTGTACCCGACGGGCTGGCGCATCTTTCTTATAGATATAGGCCGTTATGTACTGATTGCCACCGCTGTTCGCGTCGACCTGGCGGACGATAAAGAACGAGGCCGCGCCTTTTTTAGTGGCTGCTTTGGTAATGGCATCGTTTACATCGGGCTGGCTGCGATAGAAGCCGCTAATGGAAACGGTGTCATAGGGCTCAAGCCGGTAGGCTTCAGATTTGGTCAGCTCACGGACGCCGTTAATAATGCGGTCTCTGTTTTTAACTGCAACCGGTGCATCTGCATGATAGAGATCCGCCACGACGCGCCAGTTACCGCCATTGCCGTTGGTATCGTTAATTCCCTGAATAAAATAGGAAGCAGCGCCCAGTTCATCAGCACGTTTTGAGACGGCTGCACTGGCTTCATTGATCGCATTAAAACGACCCGACAGGGCAATACGGTCAAATGGTTTCAGCGAGGCTGCCTTTTCTGGGGTCAGCTCCTGTGCCGCATGCGCGGTTAATGATATGAGCGACAGCAGGGCTGATGCCAGAATGGTGTTCTTCAGCTTCATAGAAATAATCCTTCGCCTTACGCAAAAAATGAGTACAAAAACGTGCTGGACTCTTGATGTGTAACAGATTAGCAGCCGATTATTGCATGTAATAATACGTTCTGTCTCAGCCATTTTGAGCGAAAGCGCATCGCGGGCTTCTCCCTCTAAAATAATAATAAGAGCGCGAGGTAAAATCCCCCTTCTCAAACGGGCTTTACCGCAAATAGTGGTAATTGTTACCGGTAATCAGGTTAATTCATTGTTAAATCTTATTTTTTAGACGTTAAATTTACGATCTAATCGTGGGCAAGCCAGCACAGTCTGCCTTATAAACGCGTAAATTCAGTCGGTAAATAGCGTTTTTCGTACTTGCCTCTGAATTTTTATATGAAATCATCAGAAACCCTCGGGTACTGGCTGGATCGCGGGACATAATTTCAGTAGTTTATAAACAGTTTGATACAGTTCCTTTTATGGCCTGCGGGCCATGACTGACCGAACTCACCATCATCCCCATTGTTGATGAAAGGGAATATTATGTTAATCGGAATACCCAGAGAACGATTGCCCAACGAAGCGCGAGTCGCTGCCACGCCGAAGACGGTTGAGCAGCTGCTGGCGCTGGGTTTCAGCGTTGTGGTAGAGAACGGGGCCGGCAAACTGGCCAGCTTTGATGATGCTGCCTTTGTTGCCGCCGGTGCCACCCTTGGTGATACGCACGCAGCCTGGCAGGCTGACATCGTGCTTAAGGTGAATGCGCCAAACGACGAAGAGATATTGCTAACGCGTGAGGGCAGTACGCTGGTCAGTTTTATCTGGCCTGCGCAGAACCCGGCCCTGCTGGAGAAGCTGGCGGCCCGTCATGTCACCGTGATGGCAATGGACGCCGTGCCGCGCATCTCGCGTGCGCAGTCGCTGGACGCGCTCAGCTCGATGGCGAATATTGCCGGTTATCGTGCCATTGTCGAGGCGGCTCATGAGTTTGGTCGCTTCTTTACCGGGCAGATCACCGCCGCCGGTAAGGTGCCGCCCGCCAAAGTCATGATTATTGGCGCAGGCGTGGCCGGTCTGGCCGCCATTGGCGCCGCAGGGAGCCTGGGCGCCATCGTTCGTGCCTTCGATACCCGCCCGGAAGTGAAAGAACAGGTCCAGAGCATGGGCGCCGAATTCCTCGAGCTCGATTTTGAGGAAGAGGCCGGCAGCGGCGATGGCTATGCCAAAGTGATGTCCGAAGCCTTTATTAAGGCTGAGATGGCGCTCTTCGCCGCTCAGGCAAAAGAGGTGGATATTATTGTCACCACGGCGCTGATCCCAGGCCGGCCTGCACCAAAGCTGATCACCGCTGAGACGGTCGCCCTGATGAAGCCCGGCAGCGTTATCGTCGACCTTGCCGCCCAGACCGGCGGTAACTGTGAGCTGACCGTTGCCGATCGGGTTATCACCACGGACAACGGCGTGAAGATTATCGGCTATACCGATCTGCCCAGCCGTCTGCCCACCCAGTCCTCCCAGCTGTATGGCACTAACCTGGTGAATCTGCTCAAGCTGCTCTGTAAAGAGAAAAACGGCGAAATTAACGTCGATTTTGACGACGTGGTTATTCGCGGTGTAACGGTGATCCGCGCGGGGGAAGTGACCTGGCCTGCACCGCCGATTCAGGTCTCTGCGGCACCGAAAGCCGCCCCTGCCGCTGCCAGCGCGCCGGAAAAGGAGGAAGCACAGCCCGCGTCTCCGCTGCGTAAATATGCGCTTTTTGCCCTGGCCATTATCCTGTTTGGCTGGTTTGCCAACGTGGCGCCTCCGGCATTCCTCTCGCACTTTACCGTCTTTGCGCTCTCCTGCGTGGTCGGTTACTACGTGGTCTGGAACGTCAGCCACGCGCTGCACACTCCGCTGATGTCCGTCACCAATGCCATATCGGGCATTATTGTGGTGGGCGCGGTGCTGCAAATTGGACACGGCGGCTGGGTCAGCTTCCTCTCCTTTATCGCCGTGCTGATTGCCAGCATAAATATCTTCGGTGGTTTCACCGTCACTCAGCGCATGCTGAAAATGTTTCGTAAGAACTAAGGGATAATCAATGTCTGGCGGATTAGTGACTGCAGCATACATTGTTGCCGCAATTCTTTTTATATGCAGCCTTGCCGGGCTGTCGAAACATGAAACGTCCAAACAGGGGAACCTGTTCGGCATCAGCGGAATGGCCATTGCGCTGCTGGCAACCATACTGGGGCCGGACAGCGGTAGCGTGGGCTGGATCATCGTCGCGATGATTATTGGCGGCACCCTCGGGATCCGTCTGGCGAAGAAGGTTGAAATGACCGAGATGCCGGAGCTGGTGGCGATTTTGCACAGCTTTGTGGGTCTCGCCGCGGTGCTGGTCGGCTTTAACAGCTACCTCGATCATGCCCCTGGCATGGATACCGTGCTGGAAAATATTCATCTTACCGAAGTCTTTATTGGCATCTTTATCGGTGCGGTAACCTTCACCGGTTCAATCGTGGCGTTTGGCAAACTACGGGGCAAAATCTCTTCACGTCCCCTGATGCTGCCTCACCGGCACAAGCTCAATCTGTTGGCGCTGGTGGTATCGCTGTGCCTGCTGATTATCTTCGTGCGCACTGACAGCACGGCGACGCAGGGCTTTGCGCTGGTGGTAATGACCCTGCTTGCGCTGGCTTTCGGCTGGCATCTGGTGGCCTCCATCGGTGGCGCAGATATGCCGGTAGTGGTGTCAATGCTGAACTCCTACTCGGGCTGGGCGGCAGCGGCGGCAGGCTTTATGCTTAGCAACGACCTGCTGATTGTCACCGGGGCGCTGGTAGGCTCCAGCGGGGCGATCCTCTCTTACATTATGTGTAAAGCGATGAACCGTTCGTTTATCAGCGTGATTGCGGGTGGCTTTGGTACTGACAGCAGCTCAACCGGTGAAAGCGACGAACAAGGCGAATACCGTGAAATCGACGTGCAGGGCACCGCTGAGCTGTTGAAAAACTCCAGCACGGTCATTATTACCCCCGGCTACGGGATGGCCGTGGCGCAGGCCCAGTACCCGGTAGCTGAAATCACCGCTAAGCTGCGCGCCCTCGGCGTGAAGGTGCGGTTTGGTATTCACCCCGTAGCGGGCCGCCTTCCGGGTCATATGAACGTTTTACTGGCTGAAGCGCGCGTCCCCTACGACATCGTGCTGGAGATGGATGAGATCAACGACGATTTCAGCGATACCGACACGGTGCTGGTCATTGGCGCTAACGACACGGTAAACCCGGCTGCGCAGGACGATCCTCGCAGCCCCATTGCAGGGATGCCGGTGCTGGAGGTGTGGAAGGCGCATAATGTGGTGGTGTTTAAACGCTCGATGAATACCGGCTATGCCGGTGTGCAGAACCCGCTATTCTTTAAAGAGAATACGCAGATGCTGTTCGGCGATGCTAAAGCCACAGTAGAAGCCATTCTGAAAGCGCTGTAGCGGGCAGGGTGCGGGATGCATTCACCTGGCGTGGATGCATTTAACCACTTTACCTGCGTATTAACGCATCACAGCAGCTTAACAAGGTTGTTAAGCCGGAAATAAAAGGGAAATGCTTAAGCATTTCCCTTTTTATTAGCCTCTGAGATCTGAAGCGTCTGATCTGTTCCACACCGCTCTTATCCTGCCTCTTCCCGTACCTTAATCGTCCGAATCGTCGTCCAGCTCAATAGGGGACACAAAGCCATCGGGTTTAATTGCCAGCAGATCGCAGCGAAGGTGATCGATAACCTGTTCAGCGGTATTGCCGAGAAAGGCCGCTGACAGCCCGGTACGGCCAATGGTGCCCAGTACCACTACGCCTGCGTCAAGCTGCTCTGCCAGTCCGGGGATCACATCTTCCGGCAGACCTTTTTCAACGTGGGTAAACTTTTCATCAATGCCAAACTGCTGGCGCAGCGCCTTCATTGCCAGCAGGTGCTGGCCGCGAATGGCATCGTTATATACGCTGGGGTCAAAGTCGGGCAGCTCAATAGCAATATTGATCGGCGTAACGGGGTAGGCGCCAATAAGATGGACGTCGGTATGATTAACCATCTCTGCCAGCTCCAGCGTCTCCTTCACCAGCCGGGTATTCAGCGGGTCGTGATGCGGCTCCTCGCTGGCGAGGTTCACGGCAACCACGGCTTTACCGCCCTCCGGCCAGGGCTGGTCTTTCACCATCCACACCGGGCAGGGGCACTTACGCAGCAGATGCCAGTCGGTTGGGGTAAAGACCACCGACTGGAGCCTGTCGTGCTGATGTGTCATTTTCAGGACCAGATCGTAATGGCCGTTGAGCACTTCCTGAATAATCGCCTCAAAGGGACGGTTATGCCAGACGACCTTGATATCAATCGTGACCCCGGCATCCAGATAGGCCCGGGCCTGTTCACGTATCCATTCGGTTCGCTGGCTTACCACGCCCTGGCGCATCGTGGATCGTTCATCAGGAGAGAGCAGCGTGGTCATCTCGTAGGAGAAGTCATAAATTGGCAGGAAGGCAGTGATACGACCTCCCAGGCGCTGATTAAGATAGACAGCACGTCGGAGCGCGGGCTGGTCGTCCTGCTGAGGATCGATAGCCACGAGAATGTTTTGATACTTAGCCATAACGGTTTCTCCATACACTGAGCGTGTCAGCTTAAAGATAGCCTAATCAGGTCAGGGGAAGAAGTTAAAAGTTACAGCGGGATCAATATTATAACAAATAATCATAAGCCTGAGGCGTCGCCAGGCTAAGAGGGCGTCGGGCTGGCAGGCCAGCCCGACGAAGGTTCAGGCGATAGCGCGACTCTGGCCGGCAAGCTCTGCCAGCAGGTCGTGGTTTTCAATCGTAATGTACTTACCCTTTACCGCCAGCATACCGCTCTTCTGGAAGCGGCCCAGCAGGCGGCTGATCGTTTCTACCGTCAGTCCCAGGTAGTTACCGATATCACCGCGGGTCATGGTCAGACGGAACTCACGCTGCGAAAAACCACGCTGTCCAAAGCGGCGCGACAGGCCGTAAATAAACGCAGCGAGGCGCTCTTCGGCATTTTTCTTCGACAACAGCAGGATCATCTCCTGATCGCCCTTAATTTCGCCGCTCATCAGACGCATCATCTGCTGACGCAGGCTGGGCATCTTACCGGAGAGGTCATCGAGCGTTTCAAAGGGGATCTCACACACCATGGCGGTTTCCAGCGCCTGAGAGAAGCTGGGGTGTTCGCCCATGCTAATGGCATCAAAACCTACCAGGTCACCCGCCAGATGAAAGCCGGTGATCTGCTCGTCACCCTGTTCGGTGATGGTATAGCTCTTGATTGTCCCTGAGCGAATAGCATAAAGCGATTTCAGCTCATCGCCTGCCTTAAACAGGGTCTGGCCTTTCTGGATCGGCTTTTTGCGTTCAATGATGTTATCCAGCTGATCGAGCTCGTGTTCGTTCAGCGTGAAGGGGATACAGAGCTGGCTGATGCTGCAATCCTGACAGTGAATTGCACACCCGCCAGACTGAATACGCCTGCTGATAATACGCTTTTCAGGGATCATAGTGATACGCTCGACTGATTATTGACTAAGGTCAATTTTAACATTTTTTAGTTACAAAAAGGAACTCATCAGAGCAGTTTTAGCCACATAAAGCAAAAGGGATAGCCCATAGTCAGGCTATCCCTTTACGTAACTTACTGATTCAATGCAGGACTACTTGTTTTGTAGCGGAATGGCTTCGCCATAGCCTTTTGACTCCTGACTTGCCGATATGCGTGCGGGCTGCTCGACGCGGATAATCAGCGTCAAAATCCCGGCAAACAGGTAGAGACCGGTATAGGTCCAGACCACGCCGACGATATCAAAGAAAGGCAGCACCAGCGAAGCGATTGCTGGCGCAAGGAAATTACTGAGACCTGCTGAAAGATTATAAATCGAGATGGCCGCGCCTTTATGCTTTGGTTCCAGCACCGGGAAAACGGCCGTCATCGGCACAAATGCCGCCACGGTAATGCCCAGCATCACGGCGGGTATCATCGCCACCCAATAGTTGTGGCCGAAAGTAACGGGCAGATAATAGAAGGCCAGGCTCGATATCGCACAGCCAAGGCAGCCAAACCAGCGTACCTGGCGGATCCAGCCAATGTATTCGCCCAGCACGCCCCACATGATATTGGTGAAAATGGTGATGAAGAAGAACACCGCCCAGATTTGCAACCACTCGGACATGGTAAAGCCCAGCCTGCCAACAAACAGCAGGGGCATAATCACCGCAAAACCGAACAGCGAAAGCGTGTTAATGATGCGGATCAGACAGGCAAGGAAAATATTGCGATTGGTGAACAGGATGGTCACTGCCCGCGACAGCTCGGTGAGTTTTTCCCGCGTGGAAAGGTTAGCCTTCTCACTTTCCCCCCCGACGTTACGCAGCAAAAACATCGCCATCAGGCCGCCGACGACCACCCAGGCAATGGCAAACCACAGCGTACCCGTTTCGCCCATCCAGGGAATGGTAAAGCTGGGAAGATAGCTACCGACGCAGCCAATACCAATAGAATACATCGCCCAGAACCAGCCCATCGCGGAGGAGAGCCGGTGCTTCGGTACGTTCTGTACGACCAGCATGACGAATGAGTAAATAAAAAGCGGATAGGCCAGGCCGCGAATGCCGTAAAACAGCAGCATCAGCGGATAGTTGCGCATTCCCAGCCCCAGGGTCATAAACAAAATATGCATGATCACCCACAGGAAAAAGCCGATACGCATGGCGCGCTGCGGGGTGATAATTTCAGCCACCACCCCGGAACTCCACGCCGCCAATGCGGCTGCGGCACCATAGAGGGTAAAGACCAGCGCCGACTGAGACGGGGTAAAGCCCATATCGGTAATATGTTTGGACAGAAAGGCCATCTCAAAGCCGTCGCCGCTCATAAACACGGCTATAGCGATATAGCCCCAGAACAGAGAGAGCGGCAGTCCGAACCAGTGTTTTTCTGATTTCATAATAATTCCTCTGATGCATGCAGGGCCCGGACGGACATGGCGGCCGGGTAGAGTTTAGAAACCGAGTGCGCGGGCCTCGCGCTGTTGTTGGTAGAGCAGGCGAAAGTGAGCAAGGCGCTTGCGCAGCACCACCTGGCGTCCCGCATCGGGCAGATACCGTTTCAGCTCCGGCGGCTTGCGGCAGACGGTGGTCTGTTCCCCACCATCCGCCAGCCAGCCCAGCCGCGCGGCACCGAGCGCGCCGCCCGCTTCACCGCCCTGGTGGGTTATAATGGGAAGATCCAACACGTCGGCCATCAGCTGTGCCCACCAGGGACTGCGGGCGCCGCCGCCCGTCAGGGAACAGCATTCCAGCGAGGTGCCCGCTTCGCTCAGCACTTTCATGCCGTCGGCCATGCCAAAGGTCACGCCCTCCAGCACGGCATAGGCCAGCGCGGCGCGCTGCGTACTGTGCGTCAGGCCATGAAAAGAACCCGTGGCATCGGGATCGTTATGCGGCGTGCGTTCGCCCGAAAGATAAGGCAGAAATAGCGGGGCGATCTGCTGTTCGGACAGGCTTAAGGTCGCCACTTCGTAGAGCAGCGTCGTTTCAGATGCACCCAGCAAATCACACAGCCAGCGCAGGGCGCTGGCGGCGGTCAGCATCACGCTCATCTGATGCCAGCGGTCCGGGATAGCATGGCAAAAGGCATGGACCGCAGAGGCGGGATTCGGCCGAAAGCGATCGTTGACGGCAAACAGCACGCCGGAGGTTCCCAGCGAGATAAAAGCATCTCCGGGTTCTACTGCGCCAATGCCTACCGCGCTGGCGGCGTTATCACCGCCGCCTCCGGCTATAATCACCTCTTCGCTCAGTCCCCAGTTTCGAGCCAGTTCAGCCTTAAGCTTACCGGCCGGCTGCGATCCCTCGACGAGGCGGGGCATATGGTCACGCGTCAGACCGCAGGCTGCCAGCAGGCTGTCTGACCAGTCACGTCTGGCCACATCCAGCCACAGCGTACCTGCGGCGTCGGACATGTCGCTGATTTTTTCACCGCACATTTTCCAGCGCAGATAGTCTTTTGGCAGCAATACGCTGGCGGTCTGCGCGAAGATCTGCGGTTCATGCCGTGCCACCCAGAGCAGCTTAGGCGCGGTAAACCCGGGCATGGCGAGGTTGCCCGCGACAGCCGCAAGGTCAGGGGCCATCGTCGTCAGCTCCGCGCACTCCGCCGCGCTGCGGGTGTCGTTCCATAAAATACAGGGGCGAAGCACGCGGTTCTCTCTGTCCATCAGCACGGCACCGTGCATCTGGCCCGACAGGCCGATAGCACGTATCTGCGACCACTCGTCGCCCACTTTCTGCCGCAGTTCACCTATCGCCTGCTGAGTCGCCTGCCACCACTGTGCCGGATCCTGTTCTGACCAGCGCGGATGAGGGCGCTGGACACTCAGCCTGGCCCCGGCGGTGGCAACCACGTCGCCCCGATCGTTAATCACCAGCGTCTTGATTTCCGAGGTACCGGCATCAATTCCCAGATACATAATCGACCCCCTCGTCGCTTACCGGCTGGGGCTGTTTTGCCCAGTCGGTCAGGCTGGTTACGGTGTCCTGTAGCAGGGTGGCAAATTCCGCTTTATGGGCGAGGGGACCAAACAGCGTCTCATCGCTGGCAAAACGCTGTAGCGCATCTTCCCGGCTCAGCAGGGCATGCAGTTCGGGCGCATTGAGCGCACCATCCTGATAGGCATACGGGAGTGCCTCAGCGTGCCAGCGCTGGAGGAAAAGAAAGAACAGGGCGGGCAGTACCGCGGTTGCACGCGGCGTCTCGCCGCTGGCGTAGCGTTCCATTAGCGTGGGGGTGATGAAGCCCGGTATTTTAGAGAGGCCGTCTGCCGCCACGCGCTGGTTGGTGTCACGTATCCAGGGATTCGCAAAGCGGGCCAGCACGACATCACGATACTCTTCAAGGTCAAGCGGGCTGGGCAGAAGCGAAGGGATAACATCCTGCGTGACATACTCCCACGCCATCTCCTTGATCTCCGGGGTTTGCGTACTCTGATGGATGCAGAGCTGCCCCACCAGCGTGCCTGCCCAGGCAATGCAGCTGTGGCTGGCGTTCAGTATACGGATTTTCGCCTCTTCCCAGGGCAGAACCGAGTCCACCAGTTCGACGCCGACATTTTCCAGCGCCGGGCGGCCCGCAGCGAAATCATCTTCGATTACCCACTGAATAAACGACTCGGCCATCACCGGTGCGCTGTCGCGAAAGCCGGTGGCCTTCAGCACGCGCGGTGCGATATCGTCGGTCGGGCGAGGAGTGATGCGATCGACCATAGTATTGGGCGACGTGGTCTGGTCACGCACCCAGGCGTACAGCGCTTCCTCTTTGCGCAGCGAAAGGAAGGTCAAAAAGCCCTGGCGGAAGCGCTCACCGTTATGGCGAAGATTGTCACAGTTCAGCAGGGTGACCGGATCCCCGTGCGCGGCCATACGCGCCAGCAGCACGCGGGTCAGCGCACCATACAGGGTACGCGCTTCGCCCTGCAGGTCAGCCTGAATATCGGGATGCTGAGCATCAAGCTGATGATCGTTATCCAGATAGTAGCCGCTCTCCGTCACGGTAAAGGCAATCACGCGCGTTGCCGCATCGGCCCCCTGAGCAATCATCCCTTTCAGCTCAGCGTCCCAGGGGACAATGGTTCTGATCGAGCTGATTTTTTCGTAGGCGCGATCCCCTTCCGGCGTCACGGTCTCCAGCACATACTCCCCTTGCTGCGCGGTCAGCGATGTCAACAGCGGAACGGCGTCGTCACGAATGTTACTCAGTGCGATATGCCACGCTTTATCCCCCTGTTCGCGCAGGCGGTGGAGATACCAGGCCTGGTGGGCGCGATGGAAAGAGCCAGCACCGATATGCATCCAGACGGAATGGGTTGAAGCAGTCATCATACTCTCCTGTTAATTGGGCATTTGCTCTCACCATGAGCTTTTGCCTGATATGCTATAGACTGCTGTGAAACTGAGCTGATGTCTGCGGAACCGATCACACAATTTGCTTTTGCCCGGAAGCTGGGCAATTATTCAGAGTAAGCTTAGAAAAACATTGCAGAGCACACTCATGAGCAAGCATGACAGGAAGCTGGACCAGGCTGCCCGGGCCGCCTGGCTGTACTACGTTGCGGGGGAAACCCAGCATCAGATTGCCGACAGGCTGGGTGTTTCCCGCCAGGTGGCGCAGCGTCTGGTCGCCATGGCCAGCGAGCAGGGACTGGTAAGCGTCACCATTGCGCATCCGGTCGCAGACTGTATGACGCTGGCCGGGCGCCTTAAAACGCGCTTCACACTCGATTTTTGTCAGGTGGTGCCCTCGTCAGGCGCAGGGGCAGAGGGGCTGCAGCAGATGATTGCCGTGGCAGGGGCGGAGGTGATGGGGCAGACATTAAAGCTCGAAACACCACAGACCATCGCCGTGGGGTCGGGCAGAACGCTGCGCGCCACCATTGATGAATTGCCGCTGTTCGATCGTCCGCAACACAGCTGCGTCTCGCTGATTGGCGCGATTGCCAGCGATGGCTCCTGTACCCGCTACGACGTGCCGCTGTGGATGGCAGAGAAAACGCAGGGACGCTATTTTATTCTGCCCGCGCCACTCTACGCCGATAGCGAACAGGATCGCGCGCTGTGGTGCAACCACCGGATCTATCGTACGGTCACCGAGAAAGCCGCGCAGGCGGATGTGCTCTATGTCGGGATCGGGCAGGTTGCGCCAGGCTGTCCGCTCAATGTCGACGGTTTTATCAGCGACGAGCAGGTTGCCATGCTGGAAAAACAGCAGGTTGCCGCCGAAATGCTCGGGCATTTCATCGGTGAGGACGGACAGCGGGTCAGCAGCGATCTGGATGCGCGGCTCACCAGCGTCAGGCTGACCTCCGCTACCTCACGCAGCGTCATCGCTTTTGCCGGCGGGCAGGAGAAGCATCGGGCAATCCGCGCCGTCCTGAAAGGGGGATGGATATCAGGCCTGGTGACGGACGAAGAGAGCGCCAGATTTGCCCTCGCGGCAGAGGATTAGGGAAAGACGCTCGCCGGGAAGATTTGCTAAACTTGTCCGGCAGTCATTTCCGCGTGAGTCGCCCTCCGCCTCACGCTGACCCTATCGGAGGCATGCCATGACACATCCTGATGATAACGCGCTGTTCAGAGAGGCAATGGGCGACGTTACGCCGCTGAGTGACGGTGAAAATGTTCTCTGGTTACGAGCTCCCACGCTCACTCCTCCGCGATCGCCCGAGGACGACACGCCAGATAATCCGCTGATCGACAGCCTGGACGATCTGCTGCCGCTTATCACCCCGCTGGAATATAAAGCCGAGGGGATCCAGCAGGGCGTGCTGGACAAGCTGCGCCAGGGGAAGTATCGCCCTGAAGCCAGCCTGAATCTCATCCGCCAGCCGGTTGAATCCTGTCGTCAGTCGCTCTATCAATTTATGTGCCAGTCGGAAAAGGACAATATTCGCAATCTGTTAATTATTCATGGTAAAGGCCGGAATACGACCTCTCATGCCAATATTGTGCGCAGTTTTCTCTCACGCTGGCTGCAGCAGTTTGAAAACGTCCAGAGTTTCTGTAGTGCACAGGTTCAGCACGGCGGAAGCGGGGCCTGCTACGTGGCGCTGCGTAAAAGTGAACGTGCGCGCCTGGATAATCGTGAGCGTCATGCTAAACGCAGCCGCTGATTGACAGGACGACAGAGTCACCGAAAAGCGTTATTAACGTGCATACGGCGACGAGGCGTCACTTTGTTTAACCGCATCTGTGGTCTGACAAGGGGTATCATCAGCGATGTATATACAGGGAGAAAAAAAATGGATGCGGCATTGCTTGATATGATGCGCTCTGGCGGAAGAAATAAAGCCTGGGCCGAAACAATGGTTAATCTTGAGGCAAGAAAGCTTATCAATACAGCTAATACGCTGTCTGCTTTCAATCTCAGAGACGGGCTGACCCGGATGAAATTTGTCCAGGAAATAAAAGAGGTTGTAGAGCAGCAGTTCACCGCCGTACGACGCGCAAAGTCTGATGAAGAGTGCATGGCCTGCATAAAAAACCTTAGGGCAGAGACCGAGAATCTTGAAGAGCAGGATCGAATGCTGCGCACGAAAGTAGCGAAACTTTATGCCAAAGTGGAGTTTGTCCGGGAAAATAATAAGATTGTCGGGTATGTGATTTCGGCGGTAAATGTAGTGCTATCAGGCGTGGTGCTCTTCGGTGGTTTTGTGATGTTATCCACAATGGGTCCGATAGGAATGCTGGCCGGTGCGGTCTTAATTGTTGACGGAATTAACGGTTTATCTAAGGAAACAATCAATTTTACACAGCCGACGGGCTACAGACATTCACAGGGAATTGTTGCAGATTCCGTGATGCAAACAGCCCAGTTTATGGGATTCAGTCCGAAAACAGGGCTGGCTTTTTAGGACTCCGTTTGGGAAACGGAAAATATTGTACGTTACGATGATTTTTTGTACTGACTGACATCAACTGGCCGCAAAGGACGATACTTCCCTTCAGCCAGTTTTTTTATTGTTTCGCCAGATAAAGTCTCCAGTCAGATTAATATGCTCCCAGCCCAGCGGAGACAAGTGTGACAACAATTGCTCATTGAGATGTAGCCCCTTTTTTTTCAGCAGGTTAATGGCGTTTTCTATATATACGGTATTCCACAATGTGATCGCGGCGGTAATCAGCGTCAGTCCGCTGGCCCGGTAACTCTGGTTTTCCAGACCTCGATCCCTTATTTCGCCAAGACGATGCATGAAGACGGCTCTGGCAACGGCATTCCGGGCTTCTCCTTTATTCAGACCGGCCTGAACCCTGCGACGCAATGCTGGATCGCGGAACCAGTCCAGCATAAACAAAGTTCGCTCAATACGGCCAATTTCCCTCAGCGCCTTGGCAAGTCCATTCTGTTTCGGATAGCTGGCCAGTTTTTTCAGCATCAGAGAAGCGGTCACCGTTACCTGTTTGATTGAGGTCGCCAGCCTCAGAATTTCATTCCAATGGGTTTCTATCTCTTTGATATTCAGTCGGGTTGTGGAAATAATAGACTATAGAGCTGGATATTTATCAGCCTTCCCCTGAATAAATAACCGTTTGTCGTGAAGATCCCGGATCCTTGGTGCAAAAGCGAACCTCAGCAGATGCATCAGCGCAAAAACATGTTCCGTGAAACCTGCCGTATCGGTGTAATGCTCCGTGATTTCAAGATCACTTTCGTGATACAGCAGGCCATCAAGTACGTGGGTGGAATCACGAACACGGCTGATCACTTTGGTGTAAAACGGACTGTACTGGTCAGAAATATGGGTATAAAACTGACCCCCCGGCTCCTGACCGTACTTCAGATTAACCTGACCCGCATAGCGGCCGTGGCTGCCAATCCGAAAATTCTGGCCGTCAGAAGATGAGGTTGAACCATCTCCCCATAATACCGCCAGCGGACGTGACTTCTGGGCATTAACCCGTTCGGCCAGTGCAGCAGAGTACGTTTCATCACGGATATACCATGCCTGCATATTTTCCAGCGAAGCCCGTGTGGTTCCCGGACAGGACTCTGCCATTTTAGTCAGCCCCAGATTGATGCCATCCGCCAGGATGGTGGTGAGAAACAAACGATCATCCTGCGGGCGGGTAAGCGGGTTCTTCAGGTGGGTAAAATGACGCGTGAAGGCTGTCCATCGTTCAACTTCATACAGTATTTCTGTAATTTTGGGGTGCGGCAACATGTTGTAAATCAGGTCAGCCAGTGGTGAGACTGTTGAAGGAACGCTGTTATCCAGCGGGGTGATCTTTACACCTTTATCTGAAATATCCACATCGGGAAGATCCCCGGCGGCGGCCATTGCATTAACTTCCTCAAGCCGGGAGGCCAGTAGCGTCAGCCTCGCCTTAAGATAAGCCCCGCATTCTGTTTCAACAGGTAAATTTAACTGGTTATTATTTAATAACTTTTCGAAATCGTCGCCAGGCATAAGATAGTCATCAAAGTCTTTGTAGCGCCGGGAGCCCCGGACCCATATATCACCGGCCCGCAGTGCCCCCTTGAGCTCGTTCATTGCGCAAATTTCATAGTATTGTCGGTCAATACCTGAGGGAGTGACCACCATCTTTTTCCAGCTCTCAGGAATGAAATCCAGCGGTGCCGATGAAGGAACCTTTCTTAGCTGTTTACGGTACATCTCACGGATAGTATCAAGGGCATTATTAAGTGGTAAGGCGGCCGGAGTGGCCCTCAGTTGCAGCGCCGATAACAACCGGGAAGAATATTTACGCAGCGTGCTGAATTTTTCGGTAATAAGATGAAGTGGTCCGAAATTATCCTTAGGTGCAAGGAGTCGGGTTTCCTCCAGGCTGGCGGCAAAATTTTCCCACGGTAATATCTGTTCAACAGCAGACAGAGGGTCTTCGCCTGCGTTGCGTGCATCCAGGATCGCCTGCCCAACGGAAACGAACGGGCCCATACGTTGGGTAAGTACCGGGGAAAACAGGCCGATCAGGAACGGCATCAGAAAGTCCTGTACTACCGGCAGGTCAAGAAACTCAGTATCAGGGACACAGCGGATGCAACGGGATACAGCCCTTCCCAGATATGCCGCATTCAGGCGCTGTACCGACAATCAGAAGCGAGTGATTTTGGTTAAGTCGTGATTGCTGTATGATGCCGATGAGTATAACCGCTTATATATTGAGGGATTAATAATGGCAAGAGCACTGGCCTGCCTGGGCGACAAAACAAGTTATGGGGAAATCATTTCTGCCACTGCGACCTGGTTTGAGGGAAATAAAGCAATAGCCCGGACCGGTGACAAGGCATCATGCAGTAAATGTGATGGCTACTTTGAACTTCTGGCTTCGGCTCAGGACTGGGCCGAAGAAGGGCGGGCTTATGTTGCCACGGGTGACAGAGTATTATGCCATTGCCCGGACCATTACGTTTTCGGCTCTGCCACACAGTATACCAGCACGATGCCGGGTACCCTGACCTCCCGCAATACCCATCATACCTCCATTACTGCACAGCAAGCTCAGGACTCCAGCGCCCAGAACTGTATTCGCTTTCAGTGCGCCGGTGACGGGGGGCAGCTAATGGCCGGTTGCCGTTATACCCTGATGTTCGCGGACGGACGCTCTGAAGCTGGCGTTACCGATGAGCACGGGGTTACTGGATGGCATTATGCCGAATCGGCAGACGATATCAGCCTGCATATTCTTACGGACTGAGGAAAACATGTATGTCAGACAACAGATGGAGCGGTGTGCACGGCAAAAACTCCGGGCTTGATGGTGATAAAACGTCAACAGGGGCAGTCTGTTATGCCGGGAGTCAGGGCTGGTCGGTGAACGGAAGGCGAAAGCTCTACGTGGGCGATAAAACGTCACTCTGCCCGAAGTGCGGGCAGCCAGGAGTGATTGCTTCCGGCGATCTCCGGCAGACCAACCCACAAGGACGGGCCGTAACCGTCGATGGTTCACCAGTACGCTGTGGATGTGCGACCGGAACGAACTTCGGCGGGAAATCCGTCAACGGCAAAAATTGTCAGCGCACAGAGCCAGCCGGCACAGCAACCTTCTTCACGTAACACCCTTCGTTTTCAGTGTGCCGATGATGACGGCAGGCTGATGGTGGATTGCCGATACGTTCTGATATTCCCGGAAGGCCACACCGAAACGGGGAGTACGGATAACCAGGGGATGACAGAGTGTCATTTTGCTGAATCCGCTGAAAATATTAACCTGCATATATTAATGGATTAATGATGGCTGTTTACCACCTCAGTACCCGTATTAACTCTAATGTCCCGGCTGATTCTTTGTTGTATGACCTGTGCATTTATCGCATGGACTCCAGCAGGAATAAATATCCTCTGGTGGATGTGAAACAACAGCCGTTTCTGGGTAATTATGAAACACAGAGTCACATGACCGGAAATATAAATGAGTTACTCTCGACCATTTATATTATGGAAATGAAGCTTTACCGGAAAATCATGTTACACACGCACTGTGTAACGCCTGTTCCGTTCACTAAGATGTACACGCTGGAAGAATTTACATCAGGCAAAGCCTGGTCTCCGGTGAAGCGGGAAAACCCCCGTTATTTTGAGTCAAAAGGGACAATGAAGCCTGAAAGTCAGGGGGGCGAAACAAAGCAGATAAAAATCACCATTCCTGAACGACCGTTTATTGCGAAAGAATACTCCATTGGTAATCCCAGAGACCCTTTTGAAAAAAACAAAATTGAATCTGAGATAAACGACAGATTTTATCATTATTCTTACCCTTATCAGGATAGGGCAAGTGTATGTGGACCTGCTGCATTTTTTTACTGTGTTCAAATGGACCGTCCTGATGTATATGCACAAGCTGCCAGGGAACTATGGCGGTATGGAAAGACTAAAATAGGTGCACTGACAATCTCCCCTGGCGAAGGGTGTAAACACCCTTCAGGTATGTTTTATACAAGTGGAGGTCAGCCAAGGATCTTAGGGCTTGACTGGATGACACTGGCTGGACTCAGGGATTCAGAGAATACCATGCTGAGCTTTGATGCTCTTGATTCTCCAGTTGCTGGCATCACAATGTGGCAAACACTAACGGAATGGTTTGAAAAGGCCGGTTATGAAAAGGTGTTCAGTAATGTAGGAATCACTCAGGCAGGCGCCCAGGGAATCAGAGATTTAAATAAGTATGTAGAGCAAGGCCATAAAGTCGTGACATTAATAAATGATGGACTGCTTGAAGGTAGTACAAACAACACGACATTACCTACGCACTGGGTTGTATGGGATGGTTCTGTAACACAGGATGATAATGGGTATGTTAATTTAAAATTATTTTCCTGGGGAAGGTCAGCTAACTGGATTAAACAGAAAAAAGATTTGCAATTTTTTATCAATAGATTCTTCGGGGGGATGGTTTTCAAACCATTAAAATAGCCATGAGGATATTTTCTGTTATTTATATTTCATTTTTAGTATCAGCATGTACTTTACATGCTGATGTTACTCCTGATGGTAATTCACTTAACTATGCTATAGTAGGAACGCCGTATGCCAGTGAAATAAATATAAATGGTGGCGCTGTATCATCTTTAGATTCTAGTGGGAAAGAAAGATTCGTAGGTGAAATAATTCCCCCCGATACAGGATTAACTTTAAGGTATTGTAATGATTCTCCTGCTCACAATTGCGTCAGGATTCAGGGAGTACCAGTAAAGCAGGGGATCGTCACCATACGAGTATCAGGCGGATTGTTTGGCACTAATGTAGCGACAGGCGGGGAATTTGATAAAACATATACTATTAAGATCAAAGATTCAGAATAATCTTCTTAAGATCGTTTGAGTGGTGCGCAGTATCGAGATTCCCCTCAGAATACGAGAAGCCGCTCAGGTAGCGGTTCTCTCGTATCGAGATGGTCAAATTTTAGTCCTAGCGTACAATATTTTCCGTTTCCCAAACGGAGCCCTTTTTATAACGGGGTCACTCTGGGGGCGAGTGCTTATAGTATTTTGGGGCTGGCACGAAAACCGGGGGCATGGAGATTATTTAGATGGATGCCGCGGGACTATTATCGCAAAGTAGAAACGATGAGCCGCCCCAAATTAACAATGAAGATTGTTGGTTACGGTGTGAAAGCAAAAGTGATTTTCGACCTTCTTACGACAGATAGTGGCAATAGTTAACCTTTGAAGATTTTCCGGTAACGCCAGGATTTGTATGAAAGTTTCGGGGGCTGAGCAAATGACATGATGGTGATTCCAACGATAATCGCCAGCCCTCCCGCCATTACTCTGATGGGTGAAGTGAAAGCAACCAGTAATAGAAAAACAACAATACATACCCCTGTGACCCAGAGCAACGTACTAAATCGGCGGGCGAGATCATTGACCGCTTCTTCAAGAGTTCCGCCATAACTTTCCACGTTATTTTTGATTTTTTGAAGATCAGCATGGCTAAATCCTGACTCCAGCAATGCAGTTTCACTCACTTTCATAGCATTCCACCTTTCATCCCTAAAACTTGCAGATACTTCATGGCGAGTATACACGAAATAACTGACAAAACTGAACTGTCAGCGATGGCAAAGAAATCTAAATTTTTTGTAGACGAATCAGAGAATTGACTTACTAACGTGGTTTCTTGCGCGATTGGCCTTCCATTCCCGACGAGTATTACTGCACACAAAATGGCCCTATTTATCCAGGAGAAATCGCGCGCAATCCGTTATCATAGCCGGCACTTTTTTGGGGTCACCGCCAGCCGATTGTGACCCGCCGGAACGAGGGAGCGATAACGTGGAGAGCACCGCCGCGATTGATGTACGAACCTTGATTAATGAAAGCAGCTTAAGCCGCTATCAGCAGCGCATTATCCTGCTCAGTTTTGCCGTCGTGGCGATGGACGGCATGGATATCGCCCTGATGGGATTTATTGCCCCCGCGCTGAAAACGGCATGGGGCGTCAGCACCCAACAGCTGGGAGCGGTGATTGGTGCCGCGCTGGTGGGGCTGGCGTTGGGCGCGATGACGGCAGGCCCGCTGGCGGATCGCTTTGGCCGCCGGGTGATTATCATTAGCAGCGTGCTCTTTTTTGGCCTGCTAACGCTGGCGACGGCGTTTGCGAACAATCCTGAGCAGATGATGTTGTTCCGCTTTCTTACCGGGCTTGGCCTGGGCGCGGCCATGCCAAATGTGGGCACCCTGGTCGCAGAATACTCTCCGGCGCGCAGGCGCGCATTTCTGATCACCGTCGTATTTTGTGGCTTCACCTTCGGTGCGGCAGCAGGCGGCTTTGCCGCATCCTGGCTTATCCCCACGGCTGGCTGGCACGCGGTACTGATTTTGGGCGGCGTGCTGCCGTTAGCCATCGTTCCTTTTTTGCTGAAGTGGCTGCCGGAATCGGTGCAGTTCCTGCTCGCCCGCCAGGCGCCTGCGCCGCTGATCCGCCAGATTGTCGAGCAGATGGCGCCGGGAACAACGGGGCCGGACAGCCACTTTGCCTGCGGTGAAAAAAAGCCTGACCGGGGCGCGGTCGGTCTGGTACTGACGCGACCTTACCTGTTTGGCAGCACTATGCTGTGGTGCGGCTACTTTATGGGGCTGTTTCTGGTTTACCTGATCGGCAGCTGGCTGCCGACGCTGATAAAAGACATGGGAATGACGGTGACGCAGGCGGCGCTGGTGACCGCCGTATACCAGGCTGGGGGGACGCTTGGCTCGCTGTTTGCGGGCTGGTTGATGGACCGTTTCAATGCCAATCTGGCGCTGGCGGCGATCTACTTCGTCGGTGCTATCGCCACGGTAGCGATTGGCTATGTGCCCGCGCATACGCTTACGCTGAGCCTGGTCGCCTTCGGCAGCGGTTTTTGCCTGAACGGTGCCAATACCGGAATGAATGCGCTCTCTGCCAGCTACTATCCTACCCATGCCCGGGCAACCGGGTCCAGCTGGATGCATGGAGTGGGGCGCATGGGGGCCATTCTCAGCGCCTTTGTTGGGGCGCAGATGCTGGCGATCGGCTGGCATATCACCGAGGTATTTACCAGTCTGGCCCTCCCGGCGCTGCTGACCACGCTGATGCTGCTGGCAAAATACCGCTATGGCTATCGTCGCGATTAGCCTTGCCGGATCACAGTTTGCTCATTTTTTTCTCTGCGCCGCTGAGTTTCCAGTAATCTGAGCGCATTCCCGCAGCAGAAAAGGTCAGACGATGGCAGACTCATGGGTTTCAGCAGACAGTATTCGCGCCGGGTTCGCCAGCGCGATGTCGGACATGTATCAGCGGGAGGTGCCACAGTACGGCACGCTGCTGAAGCTGGTCGCGCAGGTGAATAGTGAGGTGCTGGAGCAGGATCCGGCGCTGAAAACTCAGCTCGCCGCAGCCGGGGAGCTTTCCCGTCTCAGCGTAGAGCGCCACGGCGCAATACGCGTCGGCACGGCGGCGGAGCTTTCCACGCTGCGTGAACTGTTCGCCATTATGGGTATGTTCCCGGTCGGCTATTACGATCTCTCCCAGGCCGGCGTGCCGGTGCATTCAACGGCCTTCCGGCCCATCGACGATCGCGCGCTCAGTATCAATCCCTTCAGGTTATTTACCTCGCTGCTGCGTCTGGATCTGATTGACGATCCGCATCTGCGGGCAAAAGCCACAGAGGTGCTCGCCGCCCGGGATATTTTCACCGCTGACTGTCGTGAGCTGATTGCCCTGCACCAGCGGCAGGGTGGTTTCAGTCAGGCGCAGGCCAGGGCCTTTATTCACGAATCGCTGGAGACGTTCCGCTGGCATCAGCAAACAACCGTTGATAGCGACACCTATGAGGCGCTGAGCCAGCAGCATCGGTTAATTGCCGATGTTGTCTGTTTCCCCGGCTGCCACATTAACCACCTTACGCCGCGCACGCTGGATATCGATCGCGTGCAGGCACGGATGCCGGAAGTGGGGATCAGCCCCAAAGCAATTATTGAAGGCCCGCCGACACGGCGTGTGGGATTGCTGCTTCGGCAGACCAGCTTTAAAGCGCTGGATGAACCGGTTAACTTTACCGATCGCATCGCGGGCACGCATACCGCGCGTTTTGGCGAGATCGAACAGCGCGGTGTGGCGCTAACCGCTAAAGGACGGGCGCTTTACGACAGATTACTGCAGGAAGCGGGCACTTCCAGTGACAACGTCACGCATCAACAGCGCCTGACCGCAGCATTCACTGCTTTTCCAGATGATGCACGTAAGCTCCGCCAGCAGGGGCTGGCATGGTTTAACTGGGCACTGACCGAGAAAGGCCAGGCCAGTCCCGCAGCGATAGCCGCTGACGCAGACCCTGAAGAACTGATCGATCGCGGCCTGGTTGTTGCCACTCCGATGGTCTATGAGGACTTTCTGCCGGTCAGTGCGGCCGGAATTTTCCAGTCGAATCTCGGTGAACAGGCCCGCGTGCAGGCTAGGGGACGATCTGAACGCGAGGTGTTTGAAGCCGCTCTGGGGGCCGCAGTGGCTGATGAACTCTCCCTGTACCAGCAGCGCGAGCAGCAGAGCCTGGGGCGCTGCGGTCTTACCCGGCCGGTCAGTCAGGATGCAGAAAGGTAATGCCAGCCTGCGCCCGTACCGGCGTTTAAGCATAATCTGCAAATAACGCGCTTGAGTGGACTTTGGTCCTGGGTCTGCAAATACTAGTCGGCAGACTTGTTACAGGTGAGATAATGAAAAACGCGCGTTATATAAGGACAGAGACGGCGGAAGGCCGGCTGAAAGGGGAGCAGGAGGACGATGTTATTGTGTTTCGCGGCATACCCTATGCTGCTCCTCCTGTGGGCGTCCGACGATGGCAACCCCCTAAGCCGGTCCAGCCCTGGCAGGACGAGCGCGATGCGACGGAGTGGGGCAACGCCAGCTGGCAGAATCGTGATTATTGCTCGGCCATCGGTGGCGGGGACCCGGGTGCACTCAGCGAGGATTGTCTCTATTTAAACGTCTGGACACCCGACCTGACGCCTCCATCTGCGCTGCCGGTAATGGTGTGGATCCACGGTGGGGGATTCGCTATCGGCTCCGGCGGGCTGCCGCCCTACAGTGGCCAGCCGCTGGCCGCGCGCGGCATGGTGGTGGTGACCCTCAATTACCGACTCGGCCATCTGGGTTTTTTTGCCCATCCGGCACTGGATAAGGAGTATCAGGCGGGCGAAAACGTTAACAACTTCGGTCTGCTCGATCAAATCGCCGCCCTCCAGTGGGTGCAGCGCAATATCTCGGCCTTTGGCGGTAACCGTGACAACGTCACAGTTTTTGGCGAATCTGCCGGTGCGCGGAGCGTGCTTACCCTGTTTGCCTCTCCGCTGACAACTGGGTTATTCCATAAGGGAATTGCGCAAAGTGCCTACACGCTTGCCGATATGCCTCGCGAAAAGGCGCTGAAGAACGGCGTGGCGGTGGCCGCCCATTTTAAATTAAAGGATGCCACGGCGGAGCAGCTGCGCGCGCTCCCGGCGGAAGCGTTTTATCAGCTGGACGGCGCAATGGGAAGCGGGCCGGTGGCGATAGCGGGCGATCGGGTGCTGCCCGTGCCGATGCTGGACGTGTTCAGTGCCGCCCGCCAGCACAGGCTGCCGTTAATGATCGGCAGCAACAGCGATGAAGCCAGCGTACTGAGCTATTTTGGGCTCGATCCGGCAAAGGTGATTGCCGATATCCGCAAAACGCAGCGCATTGGGCTGCGGTTAAAAATGATCCGCCTGCTTTACAGCGGCATCAGTGACGACAGCGAACTGGGCCGCCAGGTTGCGCGTGATATGACCTTCACCACTATGGGACACATCGCCGCGCTGGCACAGCATCGACGGGGGGCACCCGTATGGCGCTACTACTTTGACTACGTCTCAGAAAACGCCCGGGAGATCTATCCGTACGGCACCGCACATGGCAATGAAATCCCCTACACCATGGATACGCTCACGCCGCTTTCAGCGCAGAGCGAGGAGCCGCCTTTTAGCGACGCCGACCGCGCATTCGCGCAAAAGGTCAGCGAATACTGGCTGCGCTTCGCCCGCGATGCATCCGCTTCCACTCAGACGCTTTCCGGTGAGGTGACCTGGCCCGCCTGGCAGCCCGGGCAGGATGAGATCATGCGCTTTGGTGAGCAGGGACGCAGCGTCATCCGGCTGGAGACGCGATTTATGCGGCGGCGCACTCAGCTCTTTCGCCTGCTGGTCAGCAGAATGGTGCGTCTGGATGAATAATCAATTAACAAAACAGCCACTTTTTTAAAACAGGTTTTCATTAGCTGAGTGTAACCTTCCATGAATAAACAACTTTAACTACAGTCATTTAACAAATTATCAGGGCAGCTAACGTTCTGACCCATATAGAAAATTAACTCATACTTTGCTCTGACGTGCCGATAAAAGAAGATATGCGTCCCTCAGCCTGGGACAAAGGATTCAGTATTCCTTTAGCGTTGGAGAAGTTATGAGACTGTTAAAAGACTTTACCGTCCGAAGCGTTATGCTGTGGGTGCTCGGCCTGTTCTGCCTGTTATGGCTGGGGGTCGGGTTGTACAGCGTCTATTCCCTCAGCTCGGTAGGCAAGGGAAATGAGGTCGATCGCCTGCTGGTAAACCAGATGACCACCCTCAGTAAGGGTAACGACCAGTATTTCCGCTTTATCACCCGCCTTACCCGCGCCATTGAGTCACGCCAGGCTGGCAGTGCCTCCGCCGCCGCAGATATGGCTTCCGCGCAGAAGGCGCTCGACAGCATGGCGGCGCAGCTTGCCAGTTTCAAAGCCGAAGCGCCAGGCCCCCTCAGCCCGGCCTGCGCCAGCACAGTGATCGCCAGCTGGCAGAAGCTGCTGGATGAGGGCGTTCTGCCGCAGATGCACCTCGCCCAGCAGCCGTCTCTGGACGAATTTCGTCGTCATGCTGCCAGCGTCACGCCGGCACTGAGCCGCGGGTTTGGCGTAACCGTGGACAAATTTAACGTCGCGGCCGGGGAAAAGCTGGATATCACCCGCGTCACGGTCGATCATCTGACCAGGGTAACCAAAACGGTCATTGTTCTGGCCGTCATTATTGGTCTGCTAATTTTGCTGTTTACTGACCGTTACCTCGTCAATATTCTGGTGCGTCCGCTGGAGGGCATTCGCCAGCACTTTCGGCAGATTGCCGAAGGCGATTTGAGCCAGCCCATTGACGATATTGGCCGTAACTGCGTCGGTAAACTGGTGCCCCTTCTGCGAGAGATGCAGGAGAGCCTGCGTAACGCGGTTAGCGCAATTCGCCAGGGCACCGACAGTATTTATCGCGGCGCGACGGAAATTTCCTCCGGTAATAACGACCTCTCCTCGAGAACCGAACAGCAGGCGGCGGCGCTGGAAGAGACGGCGGCAAGCATGGAACAGCTGACGGCCACGGTGAAGCTCAACGCCGATAATGCCCACCAGGCCAGCGAACTGGCGCAGAACGCGTCGGTTACCGCCGTGAAAGGTGGCAGGCTGGTCGCGGATGTGGTCACCACCATGAAAGGCATCACCGACAGCTCGAAAAAAATCGCAGAAATCACCAGCGTGATCAACAGTATTGCCTTTCAGACCAATATCCTCGCGCTGAACGCCGCCGTCGAAGCCGCGCGGGCCGGTGAGCAGGGGCGTGGTTTTGCCGTTGTGGCCAGCGAAGTACGTAATCTGGCACAGCGCAGCGCAGGTGCGGCGAAGGAGATTGAAACGCTGATCGCAGACTCCGTGAGCCGCATCGACAGCGGATCACGTCTGGTCGGCGAGGCCGGAAGTACCATGGATGAGATGCTGAAATCAGTCGCCGAAGTCACGGAGATCATGAAACAGATCGCCTCGGCCTCGGAAGAGCAGAGCAAAGGGATCTCACAGGTCGGCACCGCCATTACTGAAATGGACAGCGTCACCCAGCAGAATGCCTCGCTGGTTGAACAGGTCTCTGCCGCCGCCAGCTCGCTGGAACGCCAGACCGAGGAGCTGACGCTCTCCGTCTCCCGATTCCGGCTTTCTGCCGGAACGGATGACGACCGTCTCGCGCCGCCGGCGGTCAGAGTCACGCCGGTGAAGCCCGTCTCTGCCGCCAGGTCAGTGGCCGCCGCCGATGAGTGGGTCTCTTTCTAAGGCTGTTGACACAGCCACGCCACCACTTCCGCAAGCTGGGGTGGTGCCTCTTCCTCCGGGCGCTGGATCAGACTGTAGACCGCGCCCGTCTTCACCGTTTCGCGAAAGGGTGCCACCAGTCGGCCCATCGCCAGATCGGACTGGATCAGCGTGATATCGGCTATCGTCACGCCAAACCCCTGGATCGCCGCACCGATCGCCAGATCCATGGTGTCGAAATGCTGGTTGCGCTTCATCATCAGCGCCTGACGCCGCCCGGCCAGCCACAGCGCCCAGTCCCGGCCATCGGCGGTAGGATGCAGAAAGGTAAAACGGGTTAAATCTTCGAACGACAGGCCGCCTGCGGGCAGTAAACTGGCGGCCATCACCGGTGTCAGCACCTCGTCAAACAGACGGTAGCCCGCCACCGACGGTGCGCCGTAAAGGATCGCAGCATCAAAATGTCCCAGGCCTGAGCCGTGGTCAACCGTGGTGGTCAGCGCCACATGGAGTTCGGGACGGGCCTGCTCCAGCGCCACCAGCCGTGGTACCAGCCAGCGCATCGCACAGGTGGGCGCCTTAAGGCGCAGGGTCGTATGCCGGGTACTGGCCTGCTCAGCGGCCTGGGCGATCTGTTCAAATCCACTTTTGAAAGAGGGGAGCAGGCTGCTGCCCTGCACGGTCAGCCTCAGCCCACGGGCGTGGCGTTCGAAGAGTGGGAACCCCAGCCAGTTCTCCAGCGCGGCTATTTTACGGCTCACCGCCCCCTGGGTAATACAGAGCTCCCGTGCCGCGTGGGTCAAATTAAGATGGCGTGCAGTCACAATAAAGGTATGAATGGCGTTTAACGGCAGCGGACGACGGGGCATAGGGCGTCTCTGAGCAATGTCGAAAAGTCATGGCTATTATGACAACAATTCGCTTGTCGGCTCAAGAGTCCTCACGTTGAATAAAGCATCGCGTTTTTCTCAGTGACCGGAGCGTTAATGACTATCCTCTCAGCCGTACCTCAGCGATCGAAACTGCCGGACGTCGGTACGACCATCTTCTCGGTGATAGGCCAGCTTTCGGCGCAGCATAAGGCGATAAATCTCTCGCAGGGCGCGCCGGATTTTCCCTGCGATCGCGCACTGATTGAGAGTGTGACCCGCGCGATGGAGCAGGGACATAATCAGTACGCGCCGATGACCGGGCTGCTGTCGCTAAAGGAGGCGCTGGCCGACAAGGTTAAGACTCTCTATGGGCAGCAATACGACACCGACAGCGAAGTGCTGATTACCGCCAGCGCCAGTCAGGGGCTTTACGCCGCGATCGGCGGACTTGTCCACGCCGGAGACGAAGTGATTTTTTTCGAGCCGGCCTTCGACAGCTACGCCCCGGTGGTGCGGCTGCAGGGGGCTACGCCGATTGGGCTGAAGCTGCATCTGCCTGATTTTACGATTAACTGGGATGAGGTGCAGGCAGCTATCACGCCGCGCACCCGCATGATTATTATCAATACGCCGCACAATCCGAGCGCCCAGGTGCTCAGCCGTGAGGATCTCGACCAGCTGGCGCGGCTCCTGCGCCATACCGACATCGTGGTGCTTTCCGACGAGGTATATGAACATATCCTCTTCGATGGGCGCCAGCATCAGGGCATGGCAACCCATGCCGAACTGGCGCAGCGCAGCGTTATCGTCTCATCCTTCGGGAAAACCTTTCACGTTACCGGCTGGCGCGTGGGCTACTGCCTGGCGCCCGCCGAGCTGATGACGGAGCTGGTCAGGGTGCACCAGTTTATGATGTACGCTGCGGATACACCCATGCAGGTGGCTTTTTCAGCGTACCTTCGTCACCCTGATAACTATCTGGGGCTGGGGGCGTTTTACCAGCACAAGCGCGATCTGCTGGCTTCGCTGCTGAAGGCGTCACCTTTCCGCCTGCTGCCGTCGGCGGGATCCTTTTTTATGCTGGCAAGCTATGCAGAATTCAGTGACCTGCCGGACAGTGAAATGGTCAAAAAGCTGATTGTCGAAAACGGCGTGGCGACCATCCCACTCTCGGCCTTTTATACCGACGGCACCGATAATAAATTAATCCGTCTCTCGTTCGCTAAAGATGAAACCACACTGCGCGCGGGCGCCCAGGCGCTGTGCCAGGTAAAGCCGCGCTAATAACTATCAGGGGAAGTTGAAGTTGATGAAGAAGCTGAATGCACTGTTTGTGGTTGCGGGCCTGCTCGCCTCGATGTCTGCCGCTGCGGATACGCTGCGGTTTGGTCTGGAGTCGGAATATCCCCCGTTCGAGAGTCGCAACGCGGCGGGCGAATTACAGGGATTTGATATTGAACTGGGAAAAGCGGTCTGCCAGGCGGGGAATTTTTCCTGTAGCTGGGTGGAAAGCAGCTTTGACGCGCTGATCCCGGCGCTGGCGGCCAGGAAGTTTGATGCGATCAACTCGGCGATGAATATCACCGAGGTGCGGTTAAAAAGCATTGGTTTTACCCGCCCGATCTATCGTATTCCCAGCCAGCTGATCGGCCGCAAAGGGGCAGGGCTGGCGCCTGACGTTGCGACGTTAAAGGGCAAAACGATCGGCGTATTGCAGGGTTCCGTACAGGAAACCTTCGCCAGGAAACACTGGGAATCGCAGGGGGTAACCATAACCGCTTATCAGGATCAGAATCAGGTCTATAACGATCTGCTCGCGGGCCGCCTGGACGGTACGCTGGTGATGTCAGCCGCGGGTCAGTCCGGCTTTCTTGATAAGCCTCAGGGCCAGGCCTATGGCTTTGCGGGTAAACCGGTGGAAGACCCGCAGATACTGGGTGTCGGCATAGGATTTGGCCTGCGCAAAGACGACGCCAGGCTAAAACAGCAGCTGGATGCGGCCATCGGCAAGGTGCAGGCTGAGGGTACCGTTACCCGTCTGGCGGCGACGTTCTTCCCCGGCATTGATGTTGCGGTGAAATAACCCGGTTTGACGGGGTTAAGCCGGGGTTTCCAACGGGATGTCCAGGCATCAACGGCTATTCTGAGCAGCCAGCAGGCAGAGCTTCTCCGCGACCAGGTATGATTTGACGAAGGAGGGCACCGGCAAGAACTCAAACTTTGAGTGGAAGTTGTGCGCGCCGGTGAAGAAATTAGGGGTCAGCAGACCTTTGGCGGATAACGCGGCCCCGTCGGTGCCGCCGCGCATCGGGGTGATTTTAGGGACAATATCCAGCTGTTCCAGCGCCGTCAGCAGCAGATCGATCGCCCGCCGATCTTCCCCGATCGCGTTGCTGATATTGCTATAGGTATCGCTGATATGCAGGCTGACCTCGCCCGTGGGATACTGTGCGGCAATCTGTGCTGCGATGTCGGCCATCGTCTGCTTGCGCTGCTCAAAGGCACGAAGGTCGAAGTCACGAATCGACGCTTTCACCCGTGCCTCACTGGCGTTGGCGGTCATCTCGTTGAACCACACGTAACCCTCGCGCCCCTCGGTATGCTCTGGTGTTTCGTGGCGATCAAAGTGGCTGATATAGTCCAGGGCCATCAGCAGAGGGTTAACCAGCACCCCTTTACCGGACATGGGATGTGCCGTTACCCCGGTAAACAGGAGTTCAGCCGATGCGGCGTTGAAGTTCTCATAGACCACTTCGCCCAGCTCGCAGCAGTCAATGGTCCAGGCGAAGTCAACGTTAAAGCGGCGCTCCAGATCCAGCGCCTTAGCGCCGCGCAGGCCAATCTCTTCATCCGGCACGAAGGCGACGACGATATCACCATGCAGCGCATCCTGCAGATTTTCCATCAGCGTCATCACCACCGTGACCGCCGCTTTATTGTCCGCGCCCAGCACGCTGGTGCCGTCGCTGAAAATAATCTCCTGTCCCTGATAAGCCTCGATCTCCGGGTGTTCCTCCCGGCGCAGCCAGATATCCTGCCCGGCGTTCAGGCAGAGATCCTTGCCCTCATAGCGCAGCGTCTGCGGATGAATATGAGGCGAGAGGCCGACGTCAACCGTATCAATATGGGTGATAAAGCCGATGCGCGGCGCAGACGGGCAGTTACCGGGCTTAACGGCGGTGACCGTGGCGAATTCGTCGATAACAACGTCCCGCAGGCCCATCGTCCGTAGCTCGCTGGCCAGCAGCTGTGCCATATCATGCTGTCCGGGCGTGCTCGGCAGCGTCGTCGCCGCGGGATTGCTCTGGCTGGTGACGGCAAGGTAGCGATAAAATCGGGTGGTGAGCTGTTCAGCCAGGCGCTGCGGCATTTGGCACTCCCTTATGGATTAATGGAAAGTGAAAACGGGGGAAGGTGAATTCAGCACACGCCGAAGTCGCCCTCTTCGTGATACGGATTAACCGAATCGGCGGCCACCTCAATGGCTTTCCTGTCACCACCCTCTAATTAATGGTCAAAGAACGGCCATTTGCAAGCCCGGCCCGAGCGAAGTGCTGAGAAGCTACTATACTGAATCCCATTGATAAACACACAGGAGGATAATCATGACCATTCATAAGAAAGGGCAGGCACACTGGGAAGGCGATATTAAAAAAGGCAAAGGCACCATCACCACCGAAAGCGGTGCGCTGAAAGAGCAGCCTTATGGTTTTAATACTCGCTTTGAAGGCAAACCCGGTACTAACCCTGAAGAACTGATTGGTGCCGCTCATTCGGCCTGTTTTTCCATGGCGCTTTCACTGATGCTGGGCAACGAAGGTTATGTGCCTGAAAGCATTGATACCGTGGCGGATGTCTCACTGGATAAAGTCGGTGACGGCTTCAAAATTACCAAAATTGCGCTGGAAAGCCAGGTTAAACTGCCGGGTATCGACAGCGAAACGTTTGATAAAATCATCAATCAGGCCAAGCAGGGCTGTCCGGTGTCTCAGCTGATTAGCGCTGAAATTACGCTGGATTATAAGCTGAACTAACTGCCCGTCAGGTTCATTTCCCCGCCGTCCCGGCGGGGTTAGCTCCCTTCACGTCATTCACCACGTTATCTTGCCTACACGCCTTTCATCCCTTGTGCTCGCGCACTCACAGTCTGTCATTCCCTGCCACAGGCGATACGTCATCAGTCATACCCTGGTGAATCAAACCTTATCCCCAAAGCCTTTTTGTGGCAGGATACGCCTGCCTGCGTACCAGGTGACAAAGAGTTAATTTCACTAAGGTTTCTATATGACAGATTCGGCCGTTTCCTCGCATCGCCCCTCAGTATGGTGGGGTGCCATGATTATCTGCGGCACGGTAGTGGGGGCGGGCATGTTTACCCTGCCGGTGGTGATGGCCGGGGCATGGTTTGGCTGGTCGGTTTTAGTCCTGCTGGGCAGCTGGGCAAGCATGCTTTTTTCAGGTCTGCTGTTTCTGAAGGCTGCCCGCTATTACAAGCCCGGTGAAGGCTACAACACGCTTACCCGCGACCTGTTGGGCCGACGATGGGCAGCGATTAACGCGATCAGCATTCTGTTTGTGCTCGGTATCCTCACTTATGCCTATATATCCGCCAGCGGTCCGGTCTATCAGCACTCGTTAAACCTGGCGGGCCTGGCGGTTACCCAGGGCGAGGCGAAGATACTGCTGACCTGCTGCGTGGGGGCGGTGGTCTGTCTGGGAACGAAAGAGGTTAGCCGCCTGATGACCTTCTGTCTGTTAGCCAAAATCGTACTGCTGGTGATCCTCTTCGGCGGCTTACTGATGCAGGTACAACTGCCGGTACTCCTTAACAGTGAAGGGGCCTCTGCCGCTTACTGGCCCTACGTATTAGCCGTGGTGCCATTCTGCCTCGCGTCGTTTGGCTACCACGGCAATATTGCGGGGCTGAATCAGTACTACGCGGGCGATCGCAGGCAGGTAGGGAAAGCCCTTATTTTTGGTACCTCGCTGGCGCTGGTTATCTACCTGTTCTGGCTGACCGCGACGATGGGAAATTTGCCCCGCGCTGAATTTCCGGCGATTATCGCCCAGGGGGGAGATATTGAGGCCCTGCTGGAGGCGCTGCACAACCACCTTCCGGCGGGTGGGCTGCAGCTGCTGATGAATGTTTTTTCTCATTTTGCCGTTCTCTGCTCTTTTCTCGGCGTCACCTCCGGGCTGTTTGATTTCATCGCCGACCGGTTAAAACTGGGGCGCTCGTTTCTGCAACGGCTGAAGGTCTGCGCGCTGACCTTTTTACCGCCGCTGCTGGCCTCGCTGTGGTTTCCCGACGGTTTCCTTGCCGCCATAGGCTATGCGGGCCTGCTGGCGACCGTCTGGGCTGTTTTTATCCCCGCATTCCTGGCGATTAAGGCCCGGCAGAAATTCGCGCCGGGCGTGGCGCACAGCCGGTGGGAAAAAATAATCATCGTTACCGTCATCGCTTTTGGTACAGTAAATCTCGCGGCCTGGCTTTTGAACAAAGCCAGCCTGCTGCCGCTCTATCAGTAATTAACTCAGTCAGTGGATTGTTGTTGCGTCAGGGACAAAAAATCATAACGAGAGGGTATAAATGAAAAAGTCGGTATTGAGAGCGGCCGTTGCTGCGCTGGCGCTGGCCGCTGCCTCGGGCGCTGCGGCGAAAACGCTGGTCTATTGTTCAGAAGGGTCACCAGAAAACTTCAATCCCCAGCTCTATACCTCCGGCACCAGCGTGGATGCCAGCGCGGTGCCCATTTACAACCGACTGGTCGATTTTAAGCCGGGCACTACCGAGCTTATCCCCAGCCTGGCGGACCGCTGGGACATCAGCCCGGATGGCAGGATCTACACCTTTCACCTGCGCAAAGGGGTCAAGTTTCAGAGCAACAAAGCGTTCAGGCCCTCACGCGACTTTAACGCCGACGATGTGATCTTCTCGTTTATGCGACAGAAAGATCCGCAAAACCCCTACCATAACGTCTCAAACGGCGTCTATTCCAACTTTGAAAGCCTGGAATTGGGTTCGCTGATCCAAAGTATTGAGAAAGTAGACGATAACACCGTGCGCTTTACGCTGGCACATGCTGAATCCCCCTTTCTTGCCGATCTGGCGTGGTACTTTGCCTCAATGCTCTCGGCGGAATACGCCGATGCGATGTTAAAGGCCGGCACGCCGGAGAAGGTGGACAGCGATCCGATCGGCACCGGACCTTTTGAGCTGGTGCAGTATCAGAAGGACTCACGCATTCTTTTCCGGGCGTTTCCTGACTACTGGCAGGGCAGAGCAAAACTGGATCGGCTGATCTTCTCCATTACGCCGGATGCGTCGGTACGCTACGCACGGCTGGAAAAAAATGAGTGCCAGGTGATGCCGTTTCCCAATCCGGCAGATCTGAAACGCATCGGCGAAAACAAAGATATTACCCTGATGCAGAAGGCCGGGCTGAACACCGGGTTCCTGGCGTTTAACACCCGTAAACCGCCGCTGGACAATGTGAAGGTGCGTCAGGCGTTAACGATGGCGATAGATAAAACGGCGATTATTAATGCGGTGTTTCAGGGAAGCGGCACCGTAGCGAAAAACCTGCTGCCACCCGGTGTCTGGAGTGCTGACCAGGACCTTAAGGATTATGATTACGATCCCGAAAAGGCCAAAGCGCTGCTGAAAGAGGCGGGCATCGCGCCCGGCACGACGATTGATCTGTGGGCGATGCCCGTTCAGCGGCCTTATAATCCTAATGCCCGCCGGATGGCGGAGATGATTCAGGCAGACTGGGCGAAAATTGGCATTAAAGCCAATATCGTCAGCTTTGAATGGGGTGAATATCTTAAACGGGTGAAGGATGGCGAGCATCAGGCCGCGCTGATGGGCTGGACGACGGCGACGGGCGATCCCGATAACTTCTTTGGCCCGCTGTTCAGCTGTACGTCGGCCAACGGCGGCTCTAACTCTTCAAAGTGGTGCTATAAGCCTTTCGATACGCTCATTAGCGAAGCCCGCGTGGAGCCCGATCATAACAAACGCATCGCGCTGTACCGTCAGGCCCAGCAGATTATGCACGATCAGGCCCCTGCGGTAATGATTGCTCATTCGACAATCTTTGAGCCGGTGCGCAAAGAGGTCAGCGGCTATCAGATTGACCCTTTCGGTAAGCATATCTTCTATGGTGTCGATATCAAATAACGCTAAGGGGGAGTCATGCCCGCACAGGCGGGGAGTTGACCGGGACAGGGTGGTACGTAACACCCTGTCCCGGACAAAAGAGGAAAGGATTAACCGTTAATGCGCAGCTGCGGGTAGCGCTTCATGCTCCACGCGCACCACAGCAGCGACAGCAGGCCAATGCCGCCGCCCACATAGCCGATATTGACCATATCCAGATGCAGGCTGACCTGATTACCCAGCAGGGCACCGCCGCCAATGCCGAGATTATAAATCCCGGACATTAATGACATGGCCACATCGGTTGCATCCGGTGCCAGCGCCAGAACCCTGACCTGCACCGCCAGGCCAATAATCATCATCGACATGCCCCAGATGATACACAGAATGGAGATGGCCACGCTGTGGGTCACGGCCAGATAAAGGCTCAGCATACAGGCCGACACCAGGAAGATGGCGCCCAGCAGGAACGTGGCCGGATATTTATTGCCCAGCGAGCTGAACAATATGCTGCCCAGGATACCCGCCGCACCGAATATCAGCAGCAGGAAGGTGGTGAAATTATCCCCCATTGAGGCAACGCCCTGAATAAACGGCTCTATATAGCTGTAGGCCGTATAATGCGCGGTCACCACTACGGCGATCAGCAAATAGAGTGCCACCAGCGCCGGACGCTTAAATAGCATCGGCACGCTCTTAAGCGATCCGGTATGTTCGCTTGGCAGCTTCGGCAGCAGCTTAATCAGGCACAGCAGGGTGATCAGCGCAACAATGCCGATGATCCCAAAGGTGATACGCCAGCCAAGATACTGACCAATCAGACGACCAATCGGCAGTCCGAGTACCATAGCCAGCGCTGTCCCTGTTGCCAGCATGCTTAACGCCTGCGTCTTTTTCCCCGCCGGTGCCACGCGAATCGCCAGAGAGGCGGTAATTGACCAGAATATCGCGTGTGAGAAGGCGATTCCGATACGCGATACCACCAGAATATTGAAGCTCCACGCAAAGGTAGAGAGAATATGGCTGGCAATGAACAGCGTGAAAATGCAGGTTAGCAGCAGGCGTCGTTCAATTTGCCGGGTCAACAGCATCATTGGCAGCGACATCAGCGCCACCACCCAGGCGTAGATAGTCAGCATCAGCCCCACCTGCGCCGTCTTCATTGAGAAGCTGGTGGCGATATCGGACAGCAGGCCAACCGGAGCAAATTCGGTAGTATTAAAAATGAATGCAGCAATGGCTAACATAATGACGCGTAGCCATGCCGTTTTACGTGAAACGGTAATTGATTGCATTGAGGTAAACGACTTGTTGGTAGAAAGTTAATTTCGTTGTGACGAAATCAAGAAAAAGAGCGCATATTGTGTTTTATTTATCTGTCAGATGACATCAAAATATTACCTTTTTTGTAAATCAGAATAACAACCCGGTGCCGGACAAGCTGACGCCCTCCTGAATTGTATTCCCTCCGTAATGCCTTTAAATAGCGAATAAAACGCTGAGAACAACAGGATAAAGAGTATAGACAGGTTCTGGAATTCTACCAGCAGGATATTGGCGGAAGGGTGGCGATAAGAAAGTGAGTATATTGCGGGGACGTTGGACAGAAAGAGACGTCGGTTATCGCCCCCGCTGTCCGTTATTTAACGGGGCGATAACCGCGTTTATTGTGGCGTGGAGAGCCTTAACTGAGCAGTCCGGCCTGGAGCCGATCGAGCAGGTCATAGCGGCGGCGATATTCGGCGCGCTTTTTACTGGCGATCTCGCTCTCCGGCTTGCGTTCCAGCCGCAACGGCAGGGCAAAGAGCAGGGGCGTCACCGGCTCTGCGCCAATTGACTGCCAGAACTCGCTGTAGCTGGCCAGAAAAACGCCTCGCTTCTTACGCTGGTAGCGGGCGCTCTGATGAATATGTCCTTTATCGCTGACGGCCAGGATGCGTGTAATGCCGTTAGCAGTAAAAATCAGCTGCAGCGCCTCCAGCAGCAGACGTTTGGGAAACAGGCCATAGCAGGATTTCGTCGCCTGCCTGATCAGCTCGTGAGGAATGTGGCTGTCTGCCCCCTGAAGGCCACCGATAAACAGGGTTTTCTGCTGCGCGTAGTCAACCACCGAGAAGGTGATGCGGGCCAGCGCAGTCCCCTCACGCAGCAGTGACAGCGTGGCTTCTCCTTCCTTGTCAAATTTCACGCCGCCGCCGAGAGTAATGCTGTAAGCGTCACCCTCTTTACCGCTAAAGCTGCACATGAGGGTGCTGTCGCGCGTACTCAGCGCCTGGCGCAGGTCGGCATTTTGCAGCTGTTTAACCCAGGTGTAGTGCGCGTTGATCGCCCTGAAGCGCTCAGCCGCTGAAAACTGTATGGCAAGATAGGGACGATGAATTTTACCTGGCAGGCGATCCTGCACCTTCAGCAGCCCGGCAATCAGCGGATCGCTGGCGATGCGATCGAGCCACTTCAGCGTCAGTACCGGGTGGAAGCAGGAGCGCCATAAAAACTTCGCACGGAAAATGCCTTTATCCCAGGATTTTCCTGGTCGAAAACCGCCGGAAACAAGAGAGAAAAACAGGTCGCTGCCACGGTCGGGCCGTGCGGATAACAAAGTTAGCGGTTGATCGGTCATGATTTATTCTGGCTCACGAGTTGTGCTCTGTCTGACGAATGCTCGCATTCAACCACGCGCGGCATTAACCGAACCTCAACAATAAAAACACACTTGCCCCCACGCAGGGTTTGTTGAGCGTAAGTTTACCCTGCTGTTGTTTACACCCGCTTACCAAATCTCCGGGGAGGTTTTTCGGTGCAAACCGGGTATTTCATGGCGCATTACGCTACCCTGGAAACTGGGGTCGCCGCGTGGGTTACCCTCTTTTCAAACATAAGGATGTCATCTGATGAATCAACGTCCCTCTGTTGCGGTATTGGGATTGGGCGCGATGGGCCATGCCTTCGCCGCTAATTTACTGAAAAATGGCTTTACCACCTCGGGCTGGAATCGCACCCGATCGCGTGGGGAGGATCTGCAAAGCGCCGGACTGCGGCTGGCAGACAGTCCACAGGAAGCCGTCAGGCAGGCCGACGTGGTCATCGTGATGCTGGCTGACGCCGACGCCACAGAAAGTGCGCTGGAACAGGCACAGCCAGCGCTCAGGCAGGGTGCAATAGTGGTACAGATGGGCACTGTCGGCGTTGCGTGCACCGACAGGCTGATCGCAACCTTCGCGGAGCAGCGGCGGGATATCGTGTTTCTTGACGCGCCGGTATCCGGGACTAAAACGCCGGCCGAAAATGCACAGATTGTGGTGCTGGCCAGCGGCGATCGTCAGCGCGCCGCCGCCATTGAACCCGTCTTCTCCGCCATCGCGAAAGGCACCAAATGGCTGGGCGAGGCCGGCGCGGCATCCCGAATGAAGCTGGTGGTGAATGCCTGGCTTATCTCCATGGTGCAGGGGCTATCTGAAAGTACCCAGATGGCGAAAGAGTTTGGTTTTAGCCCGGATGACTTCTGGTCAGTGCTGGACGGGGGGCCGCTGGCCGTACCTTACGTTAAGAGCAAACTGGAGATGATCAGGGAAGGCCGTTACGAACCCCAAATGCATCTCACCTGGGCGCTGAAGGATGCCCGGCTTGCACTTGCGGCTGCCGAAAAAAGCGCACTGCCGGGGCTAAATACGATCTCTGACGTCTGGCAGGAGGCGGTTGACGCAGGCTACGGTGAAAAAGATCTCTCGGTGGTTTATCAGTATCTCAGTGAGAAATCAGCGCAGGGTTTATAACCGCTTGTTTTTCAGGGTGATAACGGGGAAAGCAGTAATCGCTAAGCGTGTGTCTTCTAAAATGCAACAATATTTGTTATATTAACAGCAAGTAGTTAATTATAGTCGACTGATTTTTAATGCTTTTTATGATGAGCTGTCGATTTACCCAAAGGCAGCTGAAAGCAAGGATCTGAACATGCTTGATATTCGTTTTCCTACGGCCTTACAAATGGTGCTCTGCGTGGCCCAGTCAGAGCGGGAAGGTAAACGCAGCACCAGCAAAATTCTGGCCATGGGGCTTGAGGCTAACCCGAGTTTCGTGCGCAAGATGATGGTGCCTCTGACCCGCGATGGCATTATCGTGTCGACGCTGGGTCGTTCAGGGACTATTCGCCTGGGTCGACCCGCAGAAGCGATTTCGCTCTGTGATATTTATACCTCGGTGCTGGAAGACAAACCCCTGCTGGCAGGACGACCTGAGGTATCGGCCCGCTGTCTGGTGAGTGCCAACGCCTGCTGGTTCTTTAAAGAACTGGCGCGCGAGGCTGAACAGGCCTCGCTTGACGTACTCGCCAAATGGACGGTAGCGGATGCATTAAAAGAGATCCATGCGCGCGACAGCCGTCATCCTGAAGGCAGCTGCGAGTTGCAGACAAACCCCGAAGATGTCGCTATCTGAGGCCCGCTCCGCAACCATTCCATCTCAATCTCCCTCTCCATCTCCAGGCCGCACTGCTAACGTTGTGCGGCCTTTGAGGTATTGGCTGTCTGGCTGGTGAAACACAATAAGTCTGTTCTCAACAGGTTTAGCTCATGCCCCTAAACGTCAGATCCTCATGCGCTGCCGATCGCATTTAATGCAACAATTAAACTTGCATTAAGGCGACCTCTCCTTTACCGTAACTAAGTGCATTCGTTAAAGTTACCTTTTACTCGCGTCTCTGAGGGAGTTCAGCTCTGACGCATGAGTGAAAACAAAAAACCAGAAGGGGAAAGCAATGAGTCACGATGATTTTATTAACGATCTCGTTAAGTGGATCGATACCCATATCGAAGGGAAAATGGATCTTGATACCGTTGCCGAACGTGCAGGATACTCCAAATGGCACCTGCAACGGATGTTTAAACAGCACACCGGCTACGCGCTGGGTGAATACATTCGCGCACGCCGCCTGAAAAAATCAGCCGAACGACTTGCACGGGGCGCGGAACCTATCCTCGACGTGGCGATTTCATTTGGGTTTGACTCTCAGCAGTCCTTTAACCGCAGTTTTAAACGTCAGTTTGGCCAGTCTCCCGGTGCCTGGCGTCGTCAGGTTCAGGTTTGTGCCTGAGCGCTCCCTGTAGGGTTAATATCATAGTCGGGCAGCACAATGGCATCGGCTTTGGGCGTCAGAAACTTTGCCAGCAGCGGCCTGAATAAGGGGGCGTTTGCCATACGCAGTACGGCATAGCCGAAGGCAATCCCGGCGCGCGAATGGGGGAGGCGCAATATGCGGCATCACCGACCAGGGCTACTCTTCCCTTTGACCAGCTATCCATTTTAACCTGTGAAATCTGGTCAAAATAGAGATCGTCTGCGTCATCAAGCGCGGCCAGTACGCGCGGTGTCTCCCAGCCTGAATGGCCAAACTTTTCCCGCAGCACACTTTTCTGCTCGTGCGCTGAAAGTTTTTCATAGCCACCCGGTGGTTCCTGAAATGACAGCAGTGCACGGGTGGTGCCCAGGTTGTCAGGACGCAGGCAGACGCATAACTCGCCGGGCGCATTGAACCACCTCATATCTGGCGCGTCGCCCGACGCGCGGGCGACAGCCAGTAGGCCAGCGTGGGGCCCGCAACGCTGGCACCGGTGATCAGGATCCTGCGCGTATCGTTCATCGTTTTTCCTTTTTTGTCAGGGCTGGCAGGCTGTGTTGATAAACGGCGATAACCTGCGCAAGAAAGCGATCTATCGTTGTGCGATCGTTAGGTGAAAGTGTGCTCAGTAGCGCCTCCAGCCCGGTGAGCATTGGCACGAGATGGCGGTAAGTTTGTGCCACGGAAGCCTGCATGGGGCGTACCAGCACGCGGCGCTTATCGCTTTGCTGCCGCTCGCGCGCCACGTGCCCGGCACGCTCCAGCCGGTCAATGACCAGCGTAATTCCCGCGGTAGTAAGGGAAAGCCGGCGGGCAAGCTCATTGGGAGAGAGCGGCCCCGAAGCGATCAGCTGCTCCATTAGCGCCAGGTCGGTCTGATTGATCCCCATTGCGTTGCCCAGCTCTGCGGCGGCATCACGCGTGAGAATAGCGATCCTCTGCAGCTGCTGGGCAATCGTATCGCCTGCTACGGGCATCGAACGCGGATCTTCATTTGGCAAGGACTCGTGATTAACCTCGTGGTGCATGGTTTTCCTCAGTTTCGATGCGGCCTGATTAGATCGCTAAGTTAGTTAGTTAATATTCCGCAAGCTTAGGCCAGCCCTCAATCGCTGTCAAGCGGGGGAAATCTCACCTGACTGGGCTTATTCAGCTATCAGTTAATCATTGCTGTATTTCATATTTCATCCCGACGTTAAAAACCGCAATAGTGCCTGTCAGTCAGCGGCTGAATGGCGATGGTCGCCATCTCAGGCAGGTTTATCTCCTGGAGGTTAAGTGGAACACGTCACGTCATTACCTATTCTGGATCTCTCCCATCTTGACGGTTCGGCGGAGCAGCAGCAGGCGTTCCTCGATCGGCTGAGTCAGAGCGCACGGGAAGTAGGGTTTTTCTACCTGATCAACCATGGCGTCGATCCCGCGCTCTCCGCCGGGGTCCAGCAGCTCTCACGGCGCTTTTTTGCGCTGCCAGATGAGGAAAAAGAGCGGGTCGCGATGATCCACTCCCCGCACTTTCGCGGCTACAACCGTGCGGGATCGGAAATCACCCGCAGCCAGCCCGACTGGCGCGAGCAGTTTGATATTGGCGCCGAGCGGGAAGCGCTGCCGCTGGCCCCAGGCGAAGCGGGCTGGAAGCGACTTCAGGGGCCCAATCTCTGGCCGGCAGCGCTGCCCGAGCTGCAAAGGGAGCTACAGGCCTGGCAGCAGCAGATGACCCGCATGTCGCTGCGGCTACTGCGCGCCTTTGCCGAAGCCCTTTCGCTGCCCGGTGACGCCTTCGACGGACTGTATGGTGAAAAGCCCAATGAACACGTTAAGCTGATCCGTTATCCCGGCAGGACGGGTGATGAGAGCGGGCAGGGCGTTGGGGCACATAAAGACTCCGGGTTTCTCAGCTTCCTCCTGCAGGATAACCAGCGCGGGCTTCAGGTGGAGGTTGAGCCGAATCGCTGGGTGGATGCGCTGCCGCTGCCCGGCGCGTTTGTGGTTAACATCGGTGAACTGCTGGAGCTGGCGACTAACGGCTACCTGCGCGCTACCGTCCATCGCGTTATTTCCCCCGCAACGGGTAGCGACAGATTGTCGATCGCGTTTTTCCTCGGTGCCCAGCTGGACGGCGCCGTACCGGTTTATCAGCTGAACGAACAGCTCAGTCAGCTGGCGCATGGCCCGGCCAGCGATCCGCTCAATCCGCTGCTGCGGGAGGTGGGCTGGAATTATCTGAAGGGCCGCCTGCGTTCGCACCCTGACGTCGCAGCCCGCTGGTATGGCGACCTGCTGACGCAAAAAATTGATCAACCCATTGAGCAACCTTCGTCAAACCGATCGCATAAGGAGCCTTCTCTATGACTCGCCACGCCGCCGTTAGCCTCAGCGGGCTCGCCCTGTTAATTTCTCTCTCCTTTACCGCTCAGGCGGAGGAGGCGCTGCGGGTCGCAGCCGATCCGGTTCCCCATGCGGAGATCCTGAACTATGTGAAAAAAATCGACCCCTCCCTCAACCTGAAAGTGATTGAGCTGACCAGCGGGGTCAACGCCAATGAACTGCTGGCACACGGCGACGTGGATGCTAACTATTTCCAGCATGTTCCCTATCTGCGCGAGCAGGAGAAGGCGCTGGGACAGACCTTCCGCGTTGCGGCGACCGTACATATTGAGCCGCTGGGGATCTACTCCCACAAGATTAAAACCCTTAGCGCACTGCGCGATAATGCCAGCGTTGCGGTGCCAAATAACGTCACCAATCTCAGCCGTTCGCTCTACCTGCTGCAAAAAGAGGGCTTGATCAAACTGAAGCCAGGCTATGACGACCCGGCAAAAAATCAGGCAACGCCGCAGGATATCGCCAGCAACCCGAAACATCTGAAGATCCTGGAAGTGGAGTCACCGCAGATCCCCCGGGCGCTGGACGATGTTGACCTGGCGGTGATCAACGGTAATTACGCCCTGGAGGCCGGCCTGGTGCCAGCCAGAGATGCGCTCGGTCTGGAAAGTTCGCAGCATAATCCCTATGCCAACATTTTGGTCACCACGCCTGCCCTGGCAGGGGATGCGCGTATCAAGCGCCTGGCAAAGGATTTGCAGTCAGAGCAGGTGGCCGAATTTATCCGCCAAAACTATAAGGGATCGGTGATCCCGGTTACGGGACAGCCGCAATGATCAGACTCGACAGGGTGTCAAAACAGTATCCGGGCGCGTTAACTCCGGCGCTGCAAAACGTATCACTGACGCTGCGGCAGGGGGAAATTACCGGCATTGTGGGGCGCAGCGGCGCCGGAAAAAGTACGCTGATCCGCTGTCTGAACCTGCTGGAACGACCTGATTCAGGACGGATCCTGTTCGACGAACAGGATATCACTCTGCTCACGCCCGGGGACCTTCGGCGACAGCGGCAGCGCAGCAGCATGATCTTCCAGCACTTCAATCTGCTTCATTCCCGTAACGTCGCTGACAACGTGGCGGTACCGCTGGAAATTGCGGGCATGTCGCGCAGACAGCGCCTGACGCGCGTCGCGGAGCTGTTGGACCTCGTGGGGCTGAATGAAAAAGCCCGTGCGTTTCCCTCCCAGCTTTCCGGCGGTCAGCAGCAGCGGGTCGGCATTGCCCGGGCGCTGGCAGCAAGGCCCGACTATCTGTTATGCGACGAGGCGACCAGTGCGCTCGATGCGGAAACCACCCAAAGCGTGCAGGCCCTGCTGAAGCAGATCAATCAGCAGTTTGGCCTGACCATCGTGATGATCACCCACCAGCTGGAAGTGGTGAAAGCCGTCTGCGATCGCGCGGCCCTGCTTGAAAAGGGGCGTCTGGTGGAAGAGGGCGCGCTGCGAGACCTGCTGATGGATCCCCGGTCAGCGCTGCGTGACTCTCTGCTACAGGGTGGCCATGATGAGCAGGCTTTTCTGCGCCGCCACGGGCTGACGTTTGGTCAGGAGCAGGTATGGACGACGAGGGAAGCACGCTATGCGTATTAGCCTGGAATGGGACAGCTTTTTTGCTCTGCTCGGGCAGGCAACGCTTGAAACCCTGTATATGGTTGGCCTGGCGGGCGGCCTGACTCTGCTTATCGGCCTGCCGCTCGGCGTGTTGCTATTTGTCAGCCGTCGCAACGGTCTTTACCCGCTGCCCTGGATCCATGCCGTACTGGGCACGCTGGTTAATATTGGGCGCTCTTTACCTTTCGTCGTGCTGCTTATTGCGCTGATCCCCTTTACCCGCCTGGTGGTCGGTACTACCCTGGGCAGTACGGCGGCGGTGGTGCCCATTGCACTGGGCGCCTTTCCCTTTTTTGCCCGTATCGTTGAGAACGCGCTGGATGAGGTTGAAAAGGGACGGACGGAGGCGGTTATCGCCATGGGAGGCAACCACTGGCATGTGATCGCTAAGGTGCTGCTGCCGGAGGCACTGCCCGCCATAGTGGCCGGTATTACGCTGACGCTGGTGATGCTGATTGGCTTCTCATCAATGGCGGGCGTGATCGGGGGAGGCGGTCTGGGCGACCTGGCGATCCGCTACGGATACCAGCGCTTTAACCAGCAGGTGATGGTCGGCACGATAGTGGTGCTGATCGTGCTGGTGCAGGGCGTGCAGATGCTTGGCGACCGCGTGGTTCGTTCGCTGGCGCATCGTCGTTAAATCGGCCGCAAAATGCAGCGGACATTGTATACTGTCTGAATTACATCGGATTTTTAATATTTCAGACAGGAAGCGTCATGGAGATGTCTCAACTGAATAAACGGGGGCTGTGTCAGGCCGCCAGCTATATCCTGGTATTTATCGCGCTGTTTATGATTTTTCCGCTGCGGCTGCTGCCCTGTTTTCTCGCCGGATTTATCGTTTATGAAACGGTGCTGGCGCTCACCCCCTGGGTGGAGAGGTTGGTGAAAGGTCCGCTGGCGCGGTGGATCATTATTTTTTCCCTCACGCTGGTGGTGGTGCTTGGGCTGGCGCTGGGGATCACCAAGCTGATTGGTTATCTGCTGCATGACTTCCAGAATCCCGCGGCTTTCCACGCAGCGGCCAGCAAGCTGCTGGAGGACGCACAGCGCACGCTGTCGCCGGTGGTTACCCGCTATCTTCCCGCCGATATTGATGAGCTCCAGCATCAGGTGGTGACCTGGCTGCGGGAACATCTGGTGGTGGTGCAAACCTTTGGTCGTACCGCCGCCCATACCTTCGCCACCATGCTGATCGGCATGCTGCTGGGGGCGATCGTTTCCCTGCGGGTCAGTAGCGATGATGCGCATCAGGCTCCGCTCAAGCAGGCGCTCCTTGAGCGTCTGACGCTGCTAGCGGCATCGTTTCATAACGTGGTCTTTGCCCAAATCAAGGTGTCACTGGTCAATACGCTGCTGACCTGTGGCTTCCTTTTCGGCCTACTGCCGATGTTTGGCCTGCATTTTCCCTTCGCGAAAACGGTCGTGGTGTTAACCTTTGTGGCCGGGCTGCTGCCAATAATTGGCAACCTGATTTCGAATACGGTGATTATCCTGATTGGCCTGTCGATTTCGCTGGAGGCCGCGCTGATTGCGCTGATATTCCTGATCGTGGTGCATAAGCTGGAGTATTTTATTAACGCGCGCATTTTTGGCACCCGCATCAATGCAAAAACCTGGGAGATCCTGCTGGCGATGCTGGTTTTTGAGTCTGCCTTTGGGCTGGCTGGGGTAGTGGCCGCGCCGGTCTATTACGCCTACCTGAAAAGTGAACTACGCCAGGCACGGCTGATATAGAAGCGGCGGTTAGTTTTATCTGCCTCAGTATCGCAAGACGCTGAGGCAGATAAGACGTTATTGCGCCAGTGCGCAGGTATGATCCTGCAATTTTTCTGCGCCAATGCGTTTTTCTAATGTACCCGATGCTTCGAGGATCATAAAGTTATCACTATCAAGATTGACAACTGCGAAGGTAGAATATTGTAGTTCACCGCCATCCGCTGCAACCTTGTCACTGACATCTTTAAAAATATTTCTATTTTTTAGCTCAGAAAATGCTAGTTTTTTATAATTAAAGGTATAATTTTTGAGCGGTTCAGGAAAGACGTGCCAGTCATTGTCGATATTTTTAACATCCATGCGGTCCAGCGCTTCGCGTACAGGCTGAGCCAGGCATGAAATATGGACATGAAGCTGATCCTGTGAACGCGTATTAAGCGAGTTAACGGTAAGTGAAATATCCTGCTCCCTGACTTTTCTGTCAGTTTTTTCCGCGACAAGATCGCGAGCCTCCCATGAAAGATAAATATAGTTAGGCTGATTGTCTGCAAGCAGCTGTTCATCCTCAATGCCCGTTATTTGCTTCGTCGGCAGCAGCAGATACTGGTATTTATCGCTGTCACCTTTATAAATAACGTAGCCATCATGCTCATCCACCAGGCTACAGGGGGTATATTTTCCGTCTGCCTTATACTGAGGCTCACACTGATTGTGCACTTTATCCCATAAGATATTTCTGTCAACAGCATGGGCTACAGAGAGAAACGAACCGGATAGCAGCAATACGGAGAGGGCTTTTGAGGTATTATTCATAATATGTTATCCAGTTTATTTGTGTTACTGAATTATAGTTAGCCGTCTTTTTTCTTCCATTAATGAGGCGTTATAATAGGATGCCAAAATAACAGTAATTAACATCAACTTCTTTCAATAATAAAAGGTCTCTGATTCGCCAGGCTGGCGATATTTACTGCTATCTTGTGGTCAATAGTGATTAATCATTAATGAGTAATGAGTGATGAGTGATGAGTGAGTAATGATTGATCATCAGTAAGTAATGATAGTTAATCCCTGATGTCTGGTTAGCGTAAAATAATGTGGTGCTTTTTTATGATAAACCAAACATAACTATGTGAAGCTTACTGGCTTTTATGACGGCATCCTTCTTTATTGTTAAATACACTGTGGTCGGTGCGACGTATTCACCGAAAGGATAAAACAGGCCATCTTTTTGGAGTAAGGGGCGGGGTAAGCCGCCAGTTTTTACCCCGCTAACGGAATACCGGAAGAAACCCGACGCAGAATAAAAGATATAGACGACAATTATTTGCTCAGGTTAAGATTTCACAATGAATAAAAAACTGATTATTGCGGCTATTTTAGCCATAGCAGCGACCGCCGTCGGGCTTCACCGGCCTGCTACAACCCCGGTCGCCAACCAACATGGCTCACACCCCTCTCAGGAGAGGCGCCCTGCGGGCAGTAAAGCCAGTACGTCACTCCGTGATGACATCAGCGTACTGACGCAGCAGCAGCGGGTGGCGGACTACCTGCAGCGGCACCAGCGGCTGCCGCCCTTGTACCTGAAAAAAAGTGATGCCAGGCGTCAGGGATGGGATCCTGCACGAGGTAACCTCTGTGAAGCACTGCCGGGGCGGGCCATCGGGGGCGATCGCTTTTCTAACCGCGAAGGGCGCCTGCCAGACGGGCAGGGACGGCGCTGGTTTGAAGCCGACGTTAACTACCAGTGTGGCCGTCGCGGCAGCGATCGTATGCTCTATTCCAGCGACGGGCTGATCTACGTCACCCGCGATCATTATCGCCATTTTGAGCAGGTAAAGTGAGATGAAAAGCGTCAGCTTTGATTTTCGTACCATTGCGGATATGAATGACTTCTACCGTCAGTTCGCCGCTAAATTTGCCCTGGAAGAGGGCTTTGGCGCTAACCTGGATGCGTTATGGGACGCGCTGACCGGCAGCATCGCACTGCCCGTACGCATCACGCTTCACCATCTGGCTGCACATCCGCATGCCGCCCGGTTTGATGCCGCCGTTGCGGTCATGCGTGAGGCGCAGGTGGCGCTGGAAGGGGAACTGGAGCTGAGAACAGGTAAGCCCTGATCCCAGGTCAGGCGCACGCACAGGCTCAGTTTCAGTTTCAGGCTCAGTTTCAGTTTGGGATAAAAATATGACCATGAAGGAAGGCACAATGATAAATTCCTTGCGGTGGGGGATAAAACCGGCAGTGGCGACTACGGCAGCACCAATGATATTGCCGTTATCTGGCCTGAAAACCGCGCCCCACTAATCCTGGTGACCTACTTTACCCAGCCGCGCCAGGATGCGTCCAGCCGAAAGGACGTGCTGGCTGCGGCCGCCAGAATTGCCGTCGGGGGGCGGTGAGATAAGCGGCCCGAAGCGGGCCGCTGTTGCTGACAACAGTCGTTAACAACCTGTCCATTGCAGAGATAATAGATATCGTTAGCCGCTAATCCATCGAGAGCTATCAGATATCATTAGCCGCTAATCCATCGAGAGCTATCAGATATCGTTAGCCGCTTATCCATCGAAAGCTATCAGATACTGTTAACCCCCGATCTTCTGCAAAATAGCCGCCAGCTCGTCACGGTGCGTGCTGCTTATTTCGCGCGCGGCAGACCAGCCCGCATTTTGCATAATGGTTTCATTCAGCCCAACCAGCCAGTCATAGATATAGTAGGCCGCGTGATTATTGGGCTTGAGCGCCAGTCGGGTCAGACGCTGGCCGGGGCCAAGGCTGGCGGTCTGGGTTTCCGGTTTGGCGAAAATTTTCTGCCCGCGATTGATCCGGCTCGCCGGGCGTTCTGCTTCAGCGACGTGCTGAAAGCCCAGCCAGGCAACAAAATCACCCAGCACGCTCAGCGCACGGGATACCTGACGATCGGCTATCATCTCGGCTGGCGTGCCTGATGCGTCCTGATCGGTGAGCAGGGTAGCCAGAGAGGCTTCAATATCGAGCCTGATACTGGCGGTTATCAGCTCGCTGGTCAGCATTTCCAGCGTGGATTTACTGACCCCCAGCAGCGCCAGCAACTGGTTGCTGTCGGGTAGCTGGCGGAGCAGATTGATCCAGTGGAGGTAAACCCGGCGGGCAAACTCCGTTTCCGGCTCATCAGCGGGCGGCACGTCTGCGGAATTAAGCAGGCCGGGCAGAGGATCGTCGCTGAGCAGGTCGATGCTCATGCCAATGCCAAAGGGATCGTCAGCGCTGGGGATAAGCGCGTCGGACTGCGCGCGACGGGCCGGACGCTGCTGCTGCAGGAAAAGGTGGCGCAGCGTTTCGCGGTCGGGCAGCAGGCGCTCCAGCAGTTCGCCATGTACGCCAGTGCGCGACTGCAATGCCTTAAGCAGCGTTTCCGCCACGCGCAGACGCGCTTCCGGCTCCTCTTTATCCGAAGCCTGGAACCAGCGGCCGAGCAGATTGTCAGTCAGCTCACGGCGAACTTCCTCGCGCTGCGCCTGCAGTCGTGCCAGCTTGCTGTCGCGGCGGACTTCGGTTACCAGCCAGCCTGCCATACGCCCGATGCCTTTCTCATCCATTGCCAGCATCGCCCCCCAGGCGTCGCCGGGGTTGCCGACATAACGCTGGACGGCGGCGTCATAGTTCTGACCGTGGGTAATACGCTGATCGAAGGGCGTTAGCGCCCAGATCAGTCCAGGTTTCCGCCCGCTGCGCGCCTGGGCATTTTCTCCCTGAGTCTGCTTAACCCAGTTATCCAGTATGCGGCCCACCCTGGGCGTATCCGCGCGCTGTCCGACCGCGCTGCAAACCATCAGCAGGCAGATATCCTGGTGCTCAGCGGCACGGGTCAGCAGGTAAGGGCGCTTGGCGGTCAGGAAGCGCAGCGCCAGCTCATGGTGCCGGTCGTCTGGCAGAACAGCTGGCTCTTCGAATCCGGGGTAATCCAGCAGGTCCACCTGCTCGAAAAGCGTTTCACGCGGTGCGCTGTAGAACGGCAGGCGCACCTCACGCCCCAGCAGGGTCAGCTCTGACAGTGCCACGTTGACCGGCTTCAGCGCGCGACCCTTTTTCTGCGGTACGACCTCAATCACCGGATCGCTGGCGGTATTAAAGTAGCGCAGCCCCTGAGCGTTAAGAAGAGTGACCGAAGGATCGTCCAGCACGGCGAGCGGCGCCAGGACATCCGGCGCGCAGGAGAGGTGATGCAGCACATGCGCCAGCTGACGGTAAAGGGCGGTCAGCTCGCTGTCTTCGCCCCACAGCAGCGAAAAGAGACGCGCGCGATCGTCGACGCTCAGCATCGGAGCCAGATCAATCGCCAGCGGCCAGAAATGCGTTTCCAGCGCCTTATTGACGCAGAGCGGGTTGGCCGACAGCCGATCCCACAGGGCAACAACATCATTGCGGCTCATGCCGTCAGTCTCTGCTGGCTGTCGTGACATCGACAGCGTTTGCAGACGTTCACCGATCTGTGCTTCATCCATGCGGATCGGCTGCTCACCTGCGCGGCGGGACCAGGCATCGGCCAGAATGCTAACCAGCGCCTCCTCGTTGAGTAACGCCAGCTTCACCGGCCAGCCGTTATCCACCTCCACCTGCTGCCCGGTATAGCGGGTCACCAGCGTACCGGTCTGCTGCTGGGGATTGAGAAGCGTTTCGTCAAGCGTGGCGGCCCCTAAGGCAATTTCCAGCCGACCTTTTTCGCTGGCCGCCAGGGCGTTAATCAGCCAGGACTTGCCTGCCTGTGACAGGCCAAAAAAACCTATCGCACACTCTTTCTCCGCCGCTGCGGCAAGGGCGGAGGCCCGGTTATGCTGACGTCGCAGGCTGACATTTAGCCGGTCAGCCTCCATATCCAGACGCGGAGACATTTCGCGCGCGCGCGTCAGCCACTCAGTTGAAAGGTCAATTCCATGGGTAATGGCATCCAGTTTTTTTCCAAACTGCGCCGCCAGCTGTTTAGGCGTTAACGGTTTCATTTCTTGTATACGCTCCCGCTGTCAATCCAGTAATGGGTCAGGCCCGCACCGCTGTTTGCCAGGGTATTTAACTTCAGCCGCAGATGTTCGGGCGGCACCAGCGTACCGTCATCCAGCGTGGCTTCAGCGATTTCAAATCGTTCAGGGGCGGCGTTATCCGGCCCCTTTATTGCCGCCAGCCTGATTTTCAATACTTTATCACCGGCCACGCTGCGCGCCAGCAGCGGATCGGCGATGGTCAGGGAATAGAGCGGCGACGCAGGCCAGCGGTCATTATCCAGCTGGCGGAAGCCCAGCGTCAGGGTGCCGCGCACCTGGAAGCGCTGACGGGGATCGAGGGTAAAGGATTCATCGTCCAGGTCAATATCGGCGTACCAGACGTTGTCGCTGCTCAGTGCGCCGCTGCCGTCCAGCATGCCCAGATAGCGGATGGTAGAGTAAGGCTGAAAATCACCGGCTTTGAACCAGAAGTTAGCCAGGCGCAGATCCAGCGACAGCAGGCAGAGCATCGCACCAACCGCCGCGGTTGATTTTGGATTCTCTATCCGCCCCTGTTTATTAAAGGGGTACCAGTCGTTGGTGTGATAACCGTCCAGTGAGAGAATGCGGCTGACCGGCAGCGGCTGGAGATGGCGAAACAGTGCCTGTACCCCAGGGAAGCGCGATGGGCGGCCGGTTAATAGCAGCACGTCACAGTCATAGACCGCCACCACTTCGGACATCGAGCGCAGGCTGTGGGTGATATTCATCCCCTGGGAGAGAAATTCCGCATGCAGCGCGCTGAGTTTCACTACCAGCGGCACCCGCAGGATATCAAATTCCTCCGCTTCGCCCGGCAGCTCACGCTGGATCTCGCGATTGATATAGTCCAGCAGCTTCGCCGTCGGCGGCTGGGCCAGCAGCTCGCCAATGCGCGCATCAACCTCTGCGTTAAGCTCCAGCGGGTCGAAGCGCTCATAGGCTTCCAGAATCGCCTGGCCCGCCGGCATAAAGATTTGCAGGGTGGCCTGCTGGCGAAGCGTTGACTGACCGTCCAGACGACCTTCATGACCGAACAGCCGGGTCATTACGCCCTCCGGATTAGCCATGCCCGCCTGTTTGAACGCGGTTTGCAGCGCCGGCAGCACATACAGCTGAATCACGTCCAGCAGGATATCGTCCCCGGCCAGCTTAAAGCCCTCACGGAACAGCAGGCGCGGCATAATTTTTACGTTATTACCCACGCCGTCATCCAGACGGTACTGGGTGATCGCCAGATCGGTGGTACCGCCGCCGATATCAATAGAGGCGATACGCAGCGTTTTACCTGGGGCTTCGTCGGCTGCCCGCGCGCGGTCAGGGCGTGCCATGCTGATGAAGAAAGCCTCGGCGCGCCCGCCAAAATTCACCTGAGTTTCATTATACAGATAGACCATCTGCCCGCAGGTGGCTTCATCCCACTCCATCTGCACCTCCGGCACCGGCACCTTGCTTTTCGCCTTATCGGCGGCGCTGCTGAAATCATCGTCAGCCGGGTGCCAGCCCAGGGATTTCCACACCAGCGCAATGGCTTCGTGCATGCGGCGGCGGAAAATTTCACGCTCGGGCTTCGGCATCGCGGAGGGCAGGGTGAGTATAATATTGCGCAGCTGGCGTGGGGCACTGCTATGCAGCATCTTCTGCCGCTGTGCCGGGCTGTTCATTTGCATCAGCGCCTGAGCCAGCAGCTCAGTGAGCATAAAGCTCATTACCGAACTGCGGCTGTACTGTGGCGAGAAGACCGGCAGACGATCTTCCAGCGGCTGGTTATAGAGCGGCTGGCCCTCGTCATTGACCAGGCTGGTCAGCGGGATGGCGGTGGCCGGTGGCTCCTGGGCCGCGCTGCCCGGCGTGCGGCTAAAGCGCCAGCCCGGCGTGTAGATCTCTTCGTCCCACAGATAACGACGTGGGCTGGAGATGCCGGTAGCGCCCTCAGTCCCCAGCCGCTGAAGCGCCAGATGGCTGGCTTCGCGCCCGACACGGGTGATCGACGGCCAGATAAAGGCGTCATCGCGCCCGCTCTCCACCGAAAAATTTTGTTTGCCAAAGCTGGCCTGAGCGAACTCCACGCGACTCTCGAACAGTTCGTTATAGACCTGATGCGGGGCGCTGAGGCAGCGCAGATGCAGTTCGTAGGTATGCTTCAGTCCCTGAGGATCGTCAGGGTGATCTTCCACCATAATCCCACAGGTGTGAGAGTTACCCACATCCAGAATCAGATCGACCGAAATCGCCGGTTCCTGTAGCGTGGCGGCGCTGATTTTCAGTTCGGGCAGCACCAGCTGATGACCCAACATATGGAGGATATTCAGGTAGTGCGCCTGATACTCAAACTCGCGCAGGGCGGTGCGGACATTCACCTGTGGGCGCTGTTCGATTTTCGCCACCTGCTGGCTGAACACTTCGCGCAGCCAGCCATCGACCCAGGTGTGATCGAGGAATTCGCCCAGCTCTTCGCTGCGGTGAGCCAGCGCAAAACTGACGCCGGACTGGGCATCACTCTCGTTTAACGCCAGTGATTCATCCTCGCCTTCGGGCCAGGTGCGCGTTTCAAATGCCAGGCAGACGCGGTGCGTTTTACCGTTCTGATCGGGCTTATCCAGCGCGACGATCTGCATACGCGCCCAGTTATCCGGGCCGCTGCTGAAGCTGCGCGGCGGATTGAAACGGAAAAAGGGCAGCGGCAGCCATATCCCTTCCAGCAGTGACAGAGACTGCTCAAGGGGAAAACTAAACTCAGGTTTCACCACTTCCGGCATGCCACCGGCTACCACCGGCAGCAGGTATCGGCCATTCTGCGCGTTAAAGTTCAAACGCAACAGCGGGCCGTTGGCCGTCTGGCGCACAAACTTGCCCGGCATGTCAGCATCCAGCACCGGCGTCAGGGAAAAGTCGAGGAACTGAATGCCACTGTTCTGAATCAGCGTCATATTCGGTTTAAAATCAGCGATCGTCGCCAGCATCATCATTTACTCTCGCGCTTCATCGTCATCGGTAATACCGTATTGGCATCGTACTGGCCGCTACATTCGGCCGGGCCACTGGCTCCCTGCTTACACACCAGTTCAGGCATCTGGTAGCGCGAGCCGTCGCTGCATTTCGCTTTGGTTCGGCTGTTAATCACCAGGTTGCCTGACTTCATCAGACCGGCATAGACATCCACGCGGCAGCTGATGCCATCGCCCTGGATTATCCGCGCCGTCCCTTTACCATTTTTCATCTGGTAGCGCAGGCTGGGTGGCCTGCCGGTAATGGGGTTTTTACCGCCGACGATAACCCGCCAGCCGCCGTTAATAAACCGCGTCGATCCCAGCTTCACCGCATCGGCAGGCATCACTAAATCATCTTTTGCGACCGGGATCGCCGCCGCCGCTTCACTGGTCGCTGCGGGCTGTTCAACCGACGCGGGTACGGCATTGGCCGCCGCGACGGGCAGGGTCGGATTCGCTGAGTTTCCGCCAGCCGGTGCGTTAACGGCAGATACCGCAGGGGCGGATTCCCCTGCGTCGGTGCCCGACGCACTGGCCGGTTGTTCAGGCCGGACACTGGCCGCCGCTTCCGCCGTGTTCCCGGCCGGCTGCGTTTTAACGGTTTCGCCTGACCGGTGTGTCGCCTCATTAGCCGCAGACTGTTCAGCGGCGCGGGTCGGGCTGACGTCCGGCGGAGTGGTTTTCGTGTCATGCCCATCGGCAGGCCGTGGGGCGCTGGCCTGAGAAGCGGGTGGGGTCGTGGACTCGCAGCCTTTCAGCTGTACGCCCAGCGCGACCAGCAGTGCGGCGGCGGGCAGAGTCCAGCCGTAGCGAAGCAGACTGTTTTTTAACGCAGGCCTCTTCGCGTTTAGTTCGGATAAGGGTGAGGTCGGCGATACGGCAACCGCGGGGGCCGCAGGAAGATCGGCAGCGGGACTTGCCTGCGTCGCTTCAGGCTCAGCGGGTACCGCCGGGGTATCGTGACTGGCCGTCAGTACCGGCGCTGGCGCGGCCACCTCAGTAAGTTTTGAAGCGGTCAGTTTTGATAAGACTCGCGGTGGCAGCTCCTCTTCCGTCGCGCGCAGGCACTCCAGCGCGTCCTGACGGGCTTTTTTCTCCGGGCTGACGAACCCCCAGAAGGTGATCACCGGCTTACCGCCCACCAGATACACGTAGTTCGGGTCGGGAAACTGCATCGCCCGGGATAACAGCGCGCCAAACAGCTTCTGGCTGGGTTTGTCAGACTGCTGAGCCCGCTGACACATCACGTCCACTGCCTGCTGGCAGGCAATAAGCTGATTGAGTGCATGGGCGCGCGCGGATTCACTGGCGGCCGCCCAGGAGGTAACCTTGCCGGAGACGGGCGAGTACCAGTCGAGACGATCGCCAGCCTCATTGGGCTGGGGTACTGCCAGGCAGTCTGCAATCTGCTGCTGTTTTCTCAGGCGCAGCGTCTCGCGCAGCTGTAGGGCTGACAGGTAAACAGGCTGGCCGTTCTCTCCGAGCGGCAGAACCGCATCAAGACTTCCGCTGCGTAAAAATGATTTTGCCACGCAAAAAGGACCTTTTTAGTCAGATATCCGGTATCAGTGAGTCAGACACGCTCCGGGTTGCTGACCACTTTAGGGGATTTGACTTAAATCGAATGCGGAAATAAGAGGGTAAACAGGCGATTACTTTCCCAATGAGATTGCACAATGCCGCCGGGCGCGGCTGGCGGATCCTGAACCCTGCTAATAAATAGGGTGCTATTATATTTCACACAATTTAATTATGGAGTTTTTCTGACCTTTGCCGATAGTATCTTTGTGACGAATATAATAATTATGGCTAATAAGGTTACACCATGAGCGGGACATTCATACCAGGGTTCTTTTCACGCTTCGTCCGCAGCGGGCGTCGACATTCTCAGGCTACGCTGAGCGCGCTTAACGATGCCGTTGCGACGATCGAATTCACGCCCGACGGGCAAATTGTTTCGGCTAATGGGCTGTTTCTGGCCAAAATGGGCTACGGACTGGCCGAGATCGTCGGTCAGCATCATCGAATGTTCTGCCCCCCGGAGTTGATTCGGTCGCCGGAGTATGCGCAGTTCTGGCAACGGCTTCGTCGTGGTGAAAGCTTCAGTGATACCTTCCAGCGGCGGGCAAAAGACGGCACCGCGCTCTGGCTGGAGGCGCACTATGTTCCGGTGGCGGATCGTCGTGGACACATCATCAAAATTGTTAAGCTGGCGACCGATGTCACCCGCCGGATCCTGGCCGCGCAGGAGCAGCGGGCAATGACCAATGCCATCAACCGTTCGATGGCGGTGATTGCTTTTACCCCTGAGGGAGAAGTGCTGCGCGCCAATACTAACTTTCTGAAGGCCACGGGATACCAGAGTGCGGAGATAGTCGGTCGGCATCACCGTATGTTCTGCTCACCCGCGCTGTATAACAGCGCTGAATATAAGGAATTCTGGGACAAGCTGGGACGGGGTGACTTCATTTCCGGGCAGTTCCTGCGGGTGGATAAGAAAGGTCAGGCCCTGTGGCTGCGCGCGACCTACAACCCGGTTTTTGATGAAAACAACCGGCTGTATGAGGTGGTTAAATTTGCCACCGACGTCACCGAACAGGTGATTAAAAATCAGCAGGAACGGGACGCCGCCGAGCATGCTTATCAGGCGGCGCTGGAAACGCGCGATAATACCCGACAGGGCGTCAGCGTGATTGAAAACAGCGTCACGAAGATGAATGAAATCGCCCATGAGCTGCGGAAGGTTTCCGAAGATGTGAATGGCCTGAGTACCCAGTCGGCGCAGATTGGGGTTATTGTGGAAACGATAAGAACCATCGCCAATCAGACCAACCTGCTGGCGCTGAATGCGGCCGTCGAGGCTGCGCGGGCCGGAACCCACGGTCGCAGCTTTGCCGTGGTTGCCAGCGAGGTGCGCAGCCTGGCGGCGAACATTAACAGCGCCACGCTGCAAATCGCCAGCGTGGTGGAAAGCAATCAGTCCCTGGCCAGCCTGGCACAGAAAAATATCTCGGCTAACCTGATCCGCGCTGACCAGGGCGTGATGATGGTGCGGGAAGCGGGGAGCGTGATTATTGATATACAAAACAACTCCACCCAGGTGGTTGACGCGATAGGCCAGGTTACACAGCAGCTGAAGAGCGAAATGTAAGGCTAATACTTTTTTCAGCCCGAAGCATGGCTATCTGGCAGTGGGTTATTCAGCCATCCCTGCGTATAGCGGCTCGCATTCGAAATCCCTCCGACTCGCAATCGGCGCAAATTTTGCATCACATTAACGACAAGTGAAAAACGCCATCGGTTCACATTAGGCGGTTCTACGTCGGAACCGCCGATATCTCCGTCACCCCGGCGACCCGCGCATCCAGGTCAATAATTTCATTGCTGCTCTGGAAGGTGCAATGCCCGTTCAGCAAAGTGTGTTGCCAGGCCACCTTTTGCCTGTTGCTTTATTCGGGTTGTCATCCTGACCTCGATTAATCGTGTCCGTAAGAGGATCTGACTGTCCAGCAGGAAGCCCTGGCGAAAATCGGTGTCCCTCCGGACCGGATTGATATCGACAGGAGGTTAACGGGATCAAACCGGCAGGGAGTAACTAAATGAGCGAAATGATTGTTTATTGAAAGTAATACATGCACAGGTATGCGATTAAGGTATTTTTAAAAGTAAAAGAGCTCAATCATGCCAGTATCATTGTTACAGCACAGAAAATTAGCCGGAATTCACCAGAATAAGCTTCAGAGGTATTCCACAACACAGGCTCAGAGCAAAGGCCCAGACCGCTCTGCCATCCCGGATGGAAAAATTCACTTCGAAAGTAGCATTCACACTGTCGTCAATTCTAATGATGAACTAAACCGAGTATCGCACCAGACTACAAATCCGAGACAGGGTATAGCAGCCCCGCTGCTAATGCTGCTAAGCCAGGTTCGGTTAGCTGATGGTAATAATTTAATCAGCACTCTCATGGTCCGTTTGATTTGGAAAAAAGATTTTCAGCCAAAAGATGGGTTACAAATAAAGAACCCATCATGGTTTATCGGCAGGATAATCGTTCTTTGGATGAAGTAATAGCAGCAGGCGGCTTTCATCCCCAAAAGGAAAAACCAGGTACAATTGAGGACCATATGACTGGTTCACGTGATCAATATTCATATGTTTCCACATCAATTAAAAGGCTAAAAAGCGGATCTTATGGAAAATATGAATATGCTATCTACCTGCAACCACACCAGGGGGTCGATACAGCTGCAACCCTTGAGGTAAGTCACAGCATCCATTCTAAAAGTATTGAATTTGCCGTTCCGGGAATTATAACTCCAGGGCAAATAAAGGGATGGCGGAAGTGTAACTAAAACCGGACTGAGCGATGCCGATCATAACACCAATACCCCGCGACGGACGACGCCTGATGCAGAAAGCGATCCATAATTTACCACCGGAGTGGGGACAGGACATGCCCCACTCGAAACCGTACCAACCTTCAGGTGGTAATCAAGACCTCAATCATAATGTGTTTTCGGTTTCCATTTAATACCCCATTAAAAAACAAAAAAGGTTATTTTAATAGCATTGATTAATAAATAAAATAAACCCATACTCCATTTCAGCTTAAATGCGAAGGGTGTGATAAACAATGCTCTTTATAACTTACCAGTTATTTTTTATAAATCTATCTGTATAAAGTATTACATCGAATTATCAGATATAAGGATGCCGGAATGTCGAATCATATCATTATAGACAAGCAAGACGATCGTTATGAAACGCTTAAAAAAGGATTTAATTTAAGATGGCCTACGCAAGGAAAAGAAGGCGATTATATTTATATTTGTGATAGTGCTGAATCAGTTCACCGTTCCGCAAATGATGCGCTTGAAAAAGGTTACCGCATTACGATACGAAGTGGTGGACACTGCTACGAAGGCCTTGTATCTAATAAGCTGGAGGGTGAAGAACACCAGCCACTTGCTATCATCGATCTTAGCCTGATGACCGGTATGGAATTTAGTGAGGCGGGCGATGTTAACTCCCCTTACAATACCTGTGAGAAATATAAATTTCGCGCGGCGACGGGCAATCAGAACTGGGACGGTTACAACGCACTGTATAAAACAGCTAACCGAACAATTCCTGGCGGTTCATGTTACTCCGTGGGATCGGGTGGCCATATATGTGGCGGGGGCTACGGTCTACTTTCAAGACTGCATGGACTTACCGTAGACTGGTTAAGTGGTGTGGATATTCTTGTGCCTGACCTGAATGGCAAGGGACTGGTTTCAAAACATGTTAGCCTGAACAGCACGGGCACTGAACGTGACCTTTTTATCGCCTGCCGCGGTGGCGGCGGCGGCAACTATGGCATTATTCTCAATTATTATTACAAAGATCTACCTCACGCTCCCCGTCAGGCCTATCTGCTCACACTTTCATGGCCATGGGCAAGTTTCACCAAAGAAAAGCTAAAACATTTTCTTAAGGAATACTGGCGCTGGTTTAAAGAGAACGATCGGCACTGGAACAGTAGCGATCCTGCGCTGGCTAATGGTGGGCTTTTTACGCTACTCAAGTTACAGCATCGCTCTACCGGTGATATTAGTTTGTTGATCCAGTATACAGGAACTAACGGGCGGGTTGATGCGCTTAATCAGACCGCGCCACTGATAGATTTTGTTCACCACATGAATAGCGCCGCGGGGACCAATGCTTATGTCGCTTCCATGGAAAACTCGTGGGGGCCGGTGACCAGGCTTCAGGGGAAAGAGGCCAGATTAAGCAACCCACTCAAAGATGCGCGTTTAATGGATTGGTTGTATTTAACTCAAACTATAAACGGTTCAGGTAGCAACCAGTTCGGAAAATATAAATCTTTTTATCAAATAGAGAATTTTACCGACGTTGAAGTTGATGCAATATGGACTCACTTTAATCAGACCGGTCAGACACATCTTAACCAGGCTCTATTACAAATTGACTCATATGGTGGTTGCGTTAACACAAATGATGAGGTCAGTAATCCCACGGCGGTACATCAGCGACATTCACTATTGAAATCACAGCTGCAGGCTTACTGGACAGACCCGATTAATGAAGATAAGTGTATACGCTGGTGTCAGGATTTTTTTAACGACTTTTTTTCGCCGCAGAATGGTAAGCCCTTTAGCGATAATCAGCGCTATGAAGGTTGTTTTATTAATTATCCTGACGTGGATATGCGGTATATCAGTAATCAACCCGGCACTACAGATACGCGCTGGCTGGAGCTTTACTATGGAGACAAAGTAAATATGCTGATCAATACTAAACGAGCCGTTGATCCTGAAAATATTTTCCGAAGCGAAATGTCAATACCGGTCTCACATCCTTAGCATTTAAAGTAGTCATTCAGTTCACTGTAGATTTAACGTTAATCGTCAGGTCCGGCAGAGATAGCGGGCCTGACGTTGAAGAAGCAGCTTATCAGAAGACATAATTAAGCGAATAGCTGCATAAAAACCCCGCAAAATTTACATCCTGATACACACCACAGGACCAATCACACGTCTGGCTTTATAGCACACCCTCAGGCTTTGCTACACTCACTGCCGATGTTAATGGAATCTGAGGTAACGAATGAAAATCAAAAGCTACGCAGCAATGGAAGCCGGAAAGGCGCTGGAACTGTATGAATACGAACCCGGCGAGCTTAGCGCAGAAGAAGTTGAGGTAGCGGTTGAATACTGCGGCGTGTGCCATTCCGATTTATCGATGATCGATAACGAGTGGGGCATTTCACGCTACCCGACCATTGCCGGTCATGAGGTGGTGGGTCGCGTAACCGCGCTGGGCGAAGCGGCTAAAGAGAAGGGCCTTTCGCTTGGCCAGCGCGTGGGTATTGGCTGGACGGCGAAAAGCTGCCAGCACTGTGACGCCTGTATTAATGGTCACCAGGTCAACTGTGAGAACGGCACGACACCGACCATCCTTAATCATGGTGGTTTTGCTGAGAAGCTGCGCGCCGACTGGCAGTGGGTCATCCCGCTGCCGGAAAAACTGGATGTCGAAAGTGCCGGCCCGCTGCTGTGCGGGGGGATCACCGTCTTTAAACCGCTGCTGATGAGCAATATCACCGCTACCAGCCGCGTGGGTGTTATCGGTATCGGTGGCCTGGGCCACATCGCGATCAAAATTCTGCGCGCGATGGGAGCCGAAGTGGTCGCATTCAGCTCCACGCCGGGCAAAAAGCAGTCAATTCTGGATATGGGTGCCGATGAGGTGATTAATAGCCGCGATCCGGAAGCGCTGAAAAATCAGGCAGGCCGTTTCGATCTGATCCTCAGCACCGTGGCGGTCGATCTGGACTGGAAACCTTACTTTGATGCACTGGCTCCGCAGGGTAAATTCCATACCGTTGGTGCCGTCATGAAGCCGTTCCAGGTCAGCGCCTTCGATCTGATTACCGGAGATAAAGCCCTGACCGGCTCATCAACCGGCTCGCCGGGCCAGCTTCGCTCATTGCTGAAACTGGCATCGCGTGCGGATATCGCGCCGCAGGTAGAGTTCTTCCCTATGTCGAAAATTAACGACGCGCTGGAGCACGTCCGCGCCGGAAAAGCGAATTACCGCGTGGTACTTAAAGCGGATTTCTGACGATTGTCCTGACAATGCGTTAAGATAAACTGAAGCCAGCGCGGTTATGCGCTGGCCTTTTTTATCGCCAGTAGTCAGAAGAGTTTTTTTTCGCACCCCTGGTGGATCCATTTTTCACTTATTCAGGACGTTTATGAACACGCACGCTTCCAAAGATCCTTTACACGGCGTTACGCTGGAAATGCAGATTAACGCGCTGGTAGCAAAATATGGCTGGGGAGAGCTGGGTCGTCGCATCAATATTAACTGCTTCAAAAGCGATCCCAGTGTTAAATCCAGCCTGAAGTTTCTGCGCCGTACCCCCTGGGCGCGTAAGGAAGTGGAAGATCTGTATCTTACGATGCTTAACGCGGGCAGTAAAAAAGCTGCCGTAACACCCGTCGACAGTCCCTGGGCATCCGCAAAATCATCTAACCTGGCATAAAGTGGCTCCCACGCTGGCGCTGAATTATCCTGACCGGGTCAGCCGCTGCATATTCATTGATATTGCGCCGACGGCGACCCTGTATGCACTGACGGATAAAGCATTCGCCACGCGTTATTTCTGGTGGTTTTTTCTTATTCAGCCTGCACCGCTGCCTGAGAAAATGATTGGTCAGGATCCGGCATTTTTTCTACGCCAGCATATTAATGCGCACAATAAAACGCCAGATGCCACCGAACCTGCTATTTTTGCCGATTATCTGCGCTGTTATCAGCACCTGGCAGGAGAAGGCCAGAGAGGTAACGGGCGTGGGGTTTCCCTGTGTTCATTCTCCCCAGGAAGAGCTCCCCGGGGAATTGCTGGGGCATCTGCTGCCGTTCCTCAGAAGGAATAACTAGCAAAGAGAATTGTGAAGAAATATGGCCAGACTTTCTGCGTTTTTTCAGCACAGTGATTAAATATTGCAATCTGGTGGGTGCTCTGCACCGTTATAAATGATGAAAATCAGCAGGCTGACTAAATTAAGCGGGCTTGCTTCCCAATATTATCTTTTTAAGATTAATCTGCGAAATAGCGGCGGTCTCGCTTAGGAATAATCTGCGTAATTATCTCTCTGTTAAAATTGTTGGGAGGCTTTTTGTAAGCTTTTCTTAATACAATGGCGAAATCATTCAGGAGGAACTACGTTTTATCAGGTTATCAGTAACGTCATGATGCGATGGCAATATGATGGCAATATACAGGAGAGAATTATGAAAGCGGTTATTTACAATGGCCCGTACGATGTTTCCGTGAAGGATGTGCCGGATGCAAAAATTGTCAAACCCACTGATGCCCTGATTCGTGTTACCACCACCAATATTTGTGGCTCCGACCTGCATATGTATGAGGGACGAACCAGTTTTGAGCAGGGCCGTATTCTTGGTCATGAAAATATGGGCCAGGTTATTGAGGTCGGCAGCGGCGTTGAGCGCGTGAAAGTAGGCGATTATGTCTGTCTGCCGTTCAATATTGGCTGTGGCTTTTGTGAAAACTGTGAAAAAGGCCTGACCGGCTATTGCCTGACCGCCAATCCTGGCACAGCAGGCGCGGCCTATGGTTTTGCAGAGATGGGTTCCTGGGAAGGCGGGCAGGCAGAGCTGCTGCGCGTGCCTTTTGCAGACTTTAACTGCCTGACGCTGCCGCAAGATGCGGTCGAAAAAGAGGACGATTACGTCATGCTGTCCGATATCTTCCCCACTGGCTGGCATGCAACAGAGCTGGCAGGACTGCGGGCAGGTGAAAGCGTGGCGATTTACGGTGCCGGACCGGTTGGCCTGATGGCGGCTCACTCAGCCCTGATCAAAGGCGCGGCCAGTGTTTACGTTGTCGATACCCATCCCGATCGCCTGGCGCTGGCTGAGAAAATGGGCGCGACCGCGATCAATGCGGTAGGTGATGAGGCGGTGCAAAAGATCCTGGACCTGACCGAAGGCAGAGGAACGGATCGCGGCTGTGAATGCGTAGGCTATCAGTGCTGCAACAAGCACGGTAAAGAGGATAATAGCGCAACCATGAACAGCCTGGTCGCATCGACCAGGGCCACAGGCGGTATTGGCGCCGTGGGCGTATTTGTGCCACAGGATCCGGGTGGCAGCACCGATCTGGCGAAGGAAGGGAAGATGCCGTTCGATTTCGGCAGCTTCTGGTTTAAAGGCCAGACACTGCGCACCGGTCAGGCGAACGTAAAAGCCTATAATCGTCAGCTTGCCAACCTTATCCATAAAGGAAAAGCCAATCCGGCACAGATTATTTCCCAGCGTCTGAAGCTGGCCGATGCGGCAGAGGGCTACAAGCATTTTGATGCCCGCGATAAAGACTGGACTAAGGTAATCCTTAAACCTTAAGAGGCTTCAGGGTTGAGGTTTCCTGTCTACAGGAGCTGATATCCGCGTTCAGGCGTACAAACCCTCTGAGTAGTTACTCCTCAGAGGGTTATCTCACGACCTCCTCGTTATGAGTGTCAATCATCCCTGAACTGGGGCTACCCCAAAAAACGTTTAATATTAGATGTTTTTCTATTTATAACAGCAGATTATGAGGGTTATTATTGGGTGATTACTTTGCCTGTGGAACAGGCTGAGGCCAGGGTAGCTTCTACCCTATATTTCTGACCTGCCGCCGTGGTGTGCTCACAGAGGGAAGCTGAAAGCATGGGGAAGTACACGCCGATACCGCATGACGCAGCATTTAAGGCATTTCTGACCCACCCGGATACCGCCAGGGATTTCATTACTCTCCATCTGCCGCCAGAACTGCGTGCGATCTGCAACCTGTCTACCCTGAAGCTTGAATCGGGTAGCTTTGTTGAAGACAACCTGCGCGCTTATTACAGTGACGTGCTTTACAGCCTCAAAACCTGTGCCGGTGATGGCTACATTCACGTGCTTATTGAACACCAGTCAACACCCGACAGGCACATGGCTTTTCGTTTGATGCGCTATGCGATAGCGGCAATGCAGCGCCATCTGGACGCCGGGCATAAAAAGCTACCGCTGGTTATCCCTGTGTTGTTTTACACAGGCCGGCGTAGCCCGTATCCTTTTTCTACCGACTGGCTGCATGAGTTTGATGATCCCGGGTTGGCCGGTAATCTTTATGGCGGGGCTTTTCCACTGGTAGACGTTACGGTTATTCCTGATGATGACATCATGAATCATCGCAGCATGGCGGCTCTCACGCTGCTGCAAAAACATATTCACCGCCGTGACCTGAGCGATTTGTTGGATCAGCTATCAACAGCGTTGCTGGCCAGCAACCTGACGGGACAACAACTGATTTCGCTGATAAACTATCTTGTACAGGCGGGTGAGACGGATGACGCTGAAGCCTTTGTACGCAACCTGGCACAAAAAGTGCCGCAGCATGAGAACGAATTGATGACCATTGCACAACAGCTGGAACAGAAGGGCATTGAGAAGGGCATTGAGAAGGGCATTGAGAAGGGTATGCAGCTCGGTGAGCAAAAAGGAAAGCTGGACGTTGCACGTAACCTTCTTAAAGCGGGCATGCCGCTGCATTCGGTAAAAGATTTGACTGGTCTCTCTGATGATGAACTGGAACAAATTCGCCACTGAGTACGTTATCCTGTGATCCCAACCACTTTATGCCGGGCAACTGATGTTCCCGCTGCATAAATACTACGATGCATATCACATTTAGCCTCGATAAGTTTACATTCTGCTAACAAACTCATTCGATTTTGCCGATAACCCGATAACCTCCCAAAGAGATTATCGCTATGCTGAAAAATATCCGTCTCACCACTCTACTGCTGGTTTCAGGTTTGTGCCTGCTGGGGGTTTTTCTCGCCTCTGCACTGCTCAGCGCACATTATTTGCAGCGTAGCGCCAGTTCTCTTAAAAACCTGAACCGTGAGGTATCAGCCACTCTGGGCGTGGCCGATACCACTAACTGGATGCGGGCAGCCCGAACCACGCTGCTTGCTGCGGTGCCCCACGTGACGGAAAGCGACCCTCAGGCGCTCAACAGCGCGCTGAAGCAGGCGCGCTTCTATTATGATGGTGGTATGAAATTTATGGTGGCCTATCAGGCGGCGCCGAAAATGCCCGGGGAGCAGCCGCTGGCAAATGAGCTGGCCACACGCTATGCGGACTATACCGGGCAGGGCGTCAGTGCGCTGTTCACTGCATTGGAGAAAAAGGATGTCCCGCTTTTCCTGCAACTGGCGGGTACCCGGGTGGTAGCGCTGGATGAAGCCTACCGTGTACCGCTTGATAAGGTTATCGCTCTGCATAAACAGGCTTCAGTCGAAATCACGCAGCAGGCAGATCGCGATAGCTGGACAGCCCGCCTTGCCGCGATACTCTCATTCGGTCTGTTTATTCTTACCGGCCTGGTGATTGCGATGCTGCTGCGGCGCGTGCTGATAGCACCACTGCGTCGGGCAGGAGAAGTGGCGACGGCAATAGGTGAAGGCGATCTGACCTCCCGCTTCCCGCCCGCCCGCAATGATGAAGTGGGCAGGTTGTTACAGGGGCTGGAAGGGATGCAGCGGAGCCTGAATACGCTGATGGGCGAAATAGTGCAGGGCGTCGGAGAAGTCGCGCGCGTCACCGCGCAAATCAGCGACGGTAATCACAGCCTTTCCAGCCGCACCGAGCAGCAGGCCGCTGCGCTGGAGGAGACCGCGGCCAGTATGGAACAGCTCTCTTCTACCGTGACCCTGAACGCGGCGAATGCGGATGTGGCAAGCGGCGCGGCGGCATCGGCATCGGCCACCGCCCGTCAATGCGGAGAAGCCATGCAGGATGTGGTTCGCAGCATGAGCGATATTCGTACCAGCGCCACGGCCATCAGCGAAATCACCTCGGTGATTAATGGCATTGCTTTCCAGACCAATATTCTGGCGCTGAACGCCGCCGTTGAAGCTGCGCGGGCGGGCGAGCAGGGACGGGGTTTTGCGGTTGTCGCTAATGAGGTTCGCACGCTGGCGCAGCGCAGTACGCACTCAGCGCGTGAGATTGAAAAGCTCATTGCCGATTCAAATCTGAACGTCAAACAGGGAGAAGAGAAGGTTGCGCTGGTCACACGCACGACCGAAGAGATTATCACCTCTGTGACCGGCGTGACCTCGCTGATGAGTGAAATTGCGTCTGCCTCCTCTGAGCAGAGCAAGGGCATCAGTCAGATTGGCGTGGCGGTCACCGAAATGGACAGCGTCACCCAGCAAAATGCTACCCTGGTGCAGGCCTCGGCGACGGCAACCACCATCCTGGAGGAGCAGGTGCAGTCACTGACCGGCATTATCAGTCGTTTCCACCTGCAGGTTTAGTAACTAAATAAAACGGTTTTCAACATTAATAATTAATTAACTAAAAAACAACCAACCATTAAGTAACAATATTTTAATATTCCGGGGATATTTTTAACCCTTTTAGACAAAAGTGTAGAACCCTGATGACTAAAGCAACAAAACTCGCCACCACGCTTTCGCTGGCAGCGCTACTGGTCTGTACTGCCACCCGCGCAGAAACTGCGCCAGAAAAAACGGATGTACTGCTTATCGGTGGCGGTATTATGAGCGCGTCCTTAGGGACCCTGCTCGAAACGTTACAGCCGGGCTGGAAACAGCTGATGGTGGAAAAACTCGACGGTGTGGCCCTTGAGTCTTCTAACGGCTGGAACAACGCGGGCACGGGTCACTCTGCTAACATGGAGCTGAACTATACGCCGGAGCGTCCGGATGGCACGATTGATTTCAGTAAGGCTCTGGAAATCAACGAAGCCTTTATGATTTCCCGGCAGTTCTGGACCACTCAGGTGCGTAACGGCGTGCTGAGCAATCCACACTCCTTTATCAACTCGACGCCGCATATGAGTTTTGTCTGGGGTGACAAAAACGTTGAGTTCCTGACTAAGCGTTACGCGGCCCTGCAAACCACCACGCTGTTCCAGGGGATGAAGTTCTCTACCGACCATAAGCAGATTGAGCAGTGGGCGCCATTAATTATGGAAGGACGCGATCCGCAGCAGAAAGTCGCGGCGACGTGGACGCCGGTAGGCACCGATGTTAACTACGGTGAGATAACCCGGCAGCTGGTAGGCAGCCTGAAAAAGAATGATAACTTTACGCTGAAAACCTCGGCGGAAGTGACGGAATTTAAGCGTAACGACGACAACTCCTGGCACGTGACCTACAAAGATGTGAAAAGCGGCGAGCAACACGTTGTCGATGCAAAATATGTCTTTATCGGCGCGGGTGGGGGGGCACTGAAGCTGCTGCAAAAAACCGGCATTCCGGAAGGCGAAAACTATGCCGGCTTCCCGGTAGGCGGCTCATTCCTGGTGACCGAAAATCCGGCTATCACCAGCCGTCATCAGGAGAAAGTGTACGGTCAGGCTTCGGTAGGCGCACCGCCGATGTCCGTGCCACATCTTGATGCCCGTTATCTCGATGGCAAGCGCGTGGTGCTGTTTGGGCCGTTTGCGACCTTTTCAACTAAATTTCTCAAAAATGGCTCGCTGTTTGATCTGCTGAGCACCACCACCAGCCATAATGTTATCCCCATGACCCACGTGGGTATGGATAACTTCGACCTGGTGAAATATCTGGTCGGGCAGGTGATGTTGACCGACGAGGACCGCTTCGAATCGCTGAAGGAGTACTATCCCGATGCGAAGAAAGAGGACTGGAAACTGATTCAGGCCGGGCAGCGCGTGCAGATCATTAAAAAGGACGCGGATAAGGGCGGCGTGCTCAAGCTGGGTACTGAAATTGTCACCGATAAACAGAAAACCGTGGCGGCACTGCTTGGCGCATCCCCGGGCGCCTCTACCGCCGCGCCAATTGCGATTAACGTGATTGAGAAACTGTTCCCCGAGCAGTTTAAGTCGCCTGAGTGGCAGAGCAAAATACGCTCAATTGTGCCGAGCTATGGTCAGAAGCTGAATGGCAACGTTGCCCTGACGCAGAAGGTCTGGGACGATACCGCCTCCACGCTACAGCTGACTAAGCCGCCGGTGATTCAGATGGGTGATAAAGCCAGCGACGCACCAGCTGACGCTGGTCAGCAGAAAAAAGCGGCTGCGGCCGGGCATGATATGGCGCTGTAAGCCTAACGACCTTCCGGGGTGCCGTCGCTAAAAAACGCCCGCAGGATTATTCCCTGCGGGCGTTTTTTTATATCAGTCTTTTTGTCTGAGGTGTATCTTTGTTGATTTATTATCATGGAAATACAGATGTTTATAAACAGAAGCAATCAGATTAATATATATAAGGATTCTATCTACACCGCATTATTAAAAAAAATAAACAATAAATCATTTTCTGATAAAACGCTTGAGAAACTGGTGAAGATTTCAAACACCTCTTTGGGTCTGACAAAATTGGAAGCAAAAAAGATATTTTTTAAAAATGACCTGGTCGATAAAGGTGCCCTTCGGCAAAGCTGGCTTTTGAGCTAAAAAAGGCGCTTCCACAGGTTTCCAACGATGAGCTGCGTGATAAAATAAATAAATTTATCTTCAACTGTAATGCTAGCGCTCCTGTCGTTCATCTTAAAAACAGAACTTCGACCACCGGCGTAATAAGAGTTATGAGTGCAGGTGAGTTTGTTAAGGAGTATTCGCATAAGATTGGTGAAACCATCGGCAAAGGAGGTGAAGCTATCGTAGTTAATGACAGTCAGGATAATAATAAAGTAATAAAAATCTTCTTCGATGATACCAGTCCGGAAGAAATAAACAATCAGGTCAGGGCGTTCGAAAAATTTTATGGAGAAAAATCAGCGGAGGCTTTATTTGGAAGAGCTATCCACATGGATAAAATTAAGGGCGTTCCCTTATCTCAAATAAAAGAGTTCCCCGCCAATGCTGCTGACAGGTTCCTGAGTCTGCTCATTGAAATGAATTCAAAAGGATGCCCACCCTCGGACCTGTCAGAAAACAACTTTCTCTATGATAAAGCAGAGAATAAGTTCTCTCCGGTTGATATTTCCCTGAGCGATAGCAATGAGATTGACAGGTCTGGTGTCGCGTACCTTCTCGATTATATAAAGGGAAAATCCACCTATTAATGATTTTAACCCTCAGCGCAGCACCCGCGGTCCTGAAGCAAAAAAAAAGCCTGAGTCCGGCTACATGCCGAATCCAGGCCCTCAAGCCCCTTAACTTATCGGGGGCCATTCAGTCCCCGTTAAGAGTGGGTGCTTCATAAAGCGGCTGCTGCTACGCGCCAGGCAGCTGTCCGGCGGTGCGCTCAACCAGCGTCAGCAGGACTTTGATATCCTCCAGCGTGACGGTTGGGTTTAGCAGCGTCAGTTTCAGGCAGGTGACACCGTTAAATTCGGTGACGCCCACGTTGGCGCGGCCCGACTCCAGCAGGGCATCGCCAATCCGCTGATTAAGCAGCGCGACGGCGGCATCGTTATGACTGCCTGCCTGCTCCGGCGAGCGATAGCGGAACAGCACGCTGGCCAGCTGTGGCGGCATCACTAATTCGAGCGAGCTCTGCTCGCTGACGTAACCGGCAACCTGCTGCGCCAGCGTCACGCCGTGATCGATAATGGCCGCGTACTGCTGCTGTCCCAGCGCTTCCAGACCCATCCACAGTTTTAACGCATCAAAACGGCGGGTAGTTTGCAGCGATTTGGAAACCAGATTCGGTACGCCCTGGGCTTCATCGAACTCGGAGTTCAGATAGGCAGCCTGATAGCGCATCAGCTCGTAGTGGCGCTCATCTTTCAGCAGGAAAGCGCCACAGCTAATGGTCTGGAAGAACTGCTTGTGGAAGTCCAGGGTAATGGAATCCACCAGGTCAATGCCGTCCAGATAATCACGATACTTTTCGGACAGCAACAGCGCGCCACCCCAGGCCGCATCGACGTGAACCCAGATCTGGTGTTCTGCCGCCAGCGTGGCAATGCTGCGCAGCGGATCGATAGCACCGGCATCGGTGGTACCTGCCGTGGCGACAATGGCCAGGATCTGCTCACCCCGGGCCTTCGCCTGCGTGATTTTCTCTGCCAGATCGTTCACGTCCATCCGCGCCAGCGCGTCGGTTTTCACCAGCGTGACCGACTGGTAGCCCAGGCCCAACAGCGCCATGTTCTTCTGCACCGAGAAGTGTGCGTTTTCAGAACATAACACCCTGATTTTGCGCAGGTCGCCGACCAGGCCATCCTGCTGAATAGCATGGCCCTGACGCGCAAAGAAGGCATCGCGTGCCAGCATCAGCCCCATCAGGTTGCTCTGCGTACCGCCGCTGGTAAAGACGCCCGCCTCACCGTGCGGGAACCCGACCAGTCCGCGCAGCCATTCAATCAGCTTCATCTCAATGATGGTGGCGGAAGGGCTCTGATCCCAGGAGTCCATGCTCTGGTTGCTGGCGTTGATCAACACTTCCGCCGCCTGGCTGACCACCAGGGAAGGGCAGTGCAGATGCGCCACGCACTGCGGATGATGCACCGACAGGCTGTCTTTCAGAAAGTATTCAATCGCGCGCTCAATGGCGACCTGGTTGCCCAGGCCCTGAGGATTAAAATCCAGCGCGATGCGCTCACGCAGTTCAGCGACGGTTTTGCCCTGATACATCTCAGGCTGCTTAAGCCACTCGACCACCGCCTGACTGCTCTGCGCAATCGCCTGCTGGTAGGCTTCGATACTCTGCGCAGAGCCTGCCAGAATTGGGTTTGACCCGGACATGACAATTACTCCACTCAGACTGGTTGAACGCCGGCCGCTAACAGGGCCTGTTCAAATTTTTCCAGGAAAATACCCAGCTCATCATTGCTGATCAGCAGGGAAGGCAGCAGACGCAATACGCTACCGTGACGGCCACCGCGCTCCAGAATTAAGCCGGCTTCAAAGCATTTCTTCTGTAACAGAGCAGACAGCTCGCCGTCGGCAGGGTAGCTACCCATATGGTCCGGCGCTTCGCCCGGCTTCACGATCTCGATACCGATCATCAGGCCCAGCCCGCGAATATTGCCCATTACCGGATAACGCGCCTGCAGTTCCGCCAGGCGTGCTTTCAGCCACTCGCCCTGCGCCGCGACTTTGTCAGCAATCTGATTATCTTTCAGCAGCTGAAGCGTCTTAAGGCCGGTGGCCATCGCCAGCTGGTTGCCGCGGAAGGTACCGGTATGGTGACCGGGTTCCCAGGCATCGAACTGCTTTTTGATGCCGAGCACGGCCAGAGGCAAGCCGCCACCGACGGCCTTGGACATGACGATGATGTCCGGCTCGATACCGGCGTGCTCAAAGGCAAAAAACTTCCCGGTACGCGCAAATCCGGCCTGAACCTCGTCCAGAATCAGCAGAATGCCGTGCTCCTGGGTCACCTTACGAATGCGCTGGAGCCACTCGATCGGTGCCGGGTTAACGCCGCCTTCACCCTGAACCGCTTCGAGGATCACCGCTGCAGGTTTGCGCACGCCGCTTTCAACATCGTTAATCAGATTCTCGAAGTAGTAGGTTAACGCGTTAACCCCGGCTTCACCGCCGATGCCCAGCGGGCAGCGATAAAGATGCGGGTAAGGCATAAACTGCACTTCCGGCATCATGCCGTTGATCGCTTCTTTCGGTCCCAGGTTACCCGTTACCGCCAGCGCGCCATGCGTCATACCGTGGTAGCCGCCGGAAAAGCTGATTACGCCGGTGCGGCCGGTGTGCTTTTTCGCCAGCTTCAGCGCCGCTTCCACTGCATCGGCACCTGAAGGACCACAGAACTGCAGGCAATACTCTTTACCCTGGCCGGGTAAGAGAGAGAGCAGATAAGCCGAGAACTGATCTTTTAACGGCGTAGTCAGATCGAGAGTATGTAACGGCAAGCCGCTGGTAATGACATTTTGGATGCTTTGCAGAATATCAGGATGATTATGGCCCAGCGCCAGCGTACCTGCGCCCGCCAGGCAATCAAGATATTGATTATTCTCAACATCGGTGATCCACACGCCCTGTGCTTTCGCAATGGCTAACGGCAGCTTACGGGGGTAGCTCCTGACATTCGATTCAAATTCAGCTTGTCTGGCTAAAAAGGTTTCATTGTTTCCGTTTAATGAATTCGCACCTAAAGTATCAATACGGACTTTATCCGTCATCATATCACTCCTACAACCGGGGGGTCTGAGAACGCCTGGGTTGAATAATTGAATTAAGTTAGTCGTTGCCATAAATAAAGCGCGGCCAATATAGGGCTTTTCAGGTTATGACTCAATGATTTATTTTGATTAAATTTTGCCCCTCTTTCCCCTTTCTAATCAGAGGGTTGTTCCGTAATTAAAATGCCCGTCTCAGGTAAGCGCACGACCTGAAACAGACGGTTACCTTAAAGTACGGGTTGTAAGGAATAGTCTATGATTGTTCTTCGGGCGGCCGTCCGATGACAGCTGCCCAACAGCCACAAATTTTAACGGTTTATACTGGCATCACCTGAACAACAAACGGGCGATGGCGCCCATTGCTCACTTACGGGTTAAACGAGGCAATCGAATGGCGTCAGGGAAATTTACGAAAAGTTGGGGCGCGGAATACGTCGGCGCGGGTGAAGTCCGTTTTCGTCTCTGGGCGACCGGACAGAAGAGGGTGACGTTAAGACTCTCAGGTAAAGACACAGAGATGGACCCGGCCGGCGACGGCTGGTTTGAAGCGACATTACAGGGCGTTGCGCCGGGTGCGGAGTATAATTTTGTGCTTGCCGACGGCACGCAGGTGCCGGATCCCGCTGCCCGGGCACAAAAAGCAGATGTTAATGGCCCCTCGATAGTGATCGATCCACTGAGTTACCGCTGGCAAAACACCGCCTGGGCGGGGCGCCCATGGGAAGAGACGGTGGTCTACGAGCTGCATATTGGCACCTTCACGTCGGAAGGCACCTTTAACGCCGCCATTGAAAAGCTGCCTTACCTCGCCGCAACCGGCATCACGATGATCGAACTCCTGCCGGTGTCCCAGTTCGGCGGCGATCGTGGCTGGGGCTATGATGGTGTCCTGCTCTACGCACCACATTCTGCCTATGGCACACCGGATGATTTCAAAGCCTTCGTCGATGCTGCGCATGGCCATGGCCTTTCCGTGGTGCTGGATATTGTCCTGAATCATTTCGGGCCTGAGGGTAACTATCTGCCGCTGCTGGCACCGGACTTCTTCCATAAAGAGCGGATGACGCCGTGGGGCGCGGGCATTGCCTACGATGTCGATGCCGTCCGACGTTATATCGCCGAGGCACCGCTTTACTGGCTACAGGAGTATAACCTTGACGGCCTGCGCTTTGATGCCATCGACCAGATCGACGATCCCTCCGGGAAGCACATTCTCATTGAGATTGCTGAGCGCGTCCGCGCTGAAATCACCGACCGTCCCGTGCATCTGACCACCGAGGACAACCGCAACGTGATCTTCCTGCATCCGCGCGGGGAGGATGGCACCGTGCCGCTGTATAGCGGCGAATGGAACGACGACTTCCATAATGCCATTCACGTCTTTGCGACCGGCGAAACCCACGGCTACTATCGCGATTTTGCCCATCAGCCGGAAAAGCTGATTGCCCGCATCCTGACGGAAGGTTTCGCCTGGCAGGGTGAGGTTTCAGCGCAGACCGGCAAAAAGCACGGGGTTAAAAGCAGCGGTCAGCCGCCGCTGGCCTTTGTCGACTTTATTCAGAATCACGATCAGACAGGCAATCGCGCCAGGGGTGAAAGGCTGATTGAGCTTGCCGGAGCCGATCGCACCCAGATCCTACTGGCCACGCTGCTTCTCTCACCGCATATCCCGCTGCTGTTTATGGGTGAGGAGTATGGGGAAACGAATCCCTTCCTGTTCTTTACTGACTTTCATGGCGAACTTGCCAGGGCCGTGCGCGAGGGTCGCGCGAAGGAGTTTGAAGGGCATGCGGGTCATGAAGATGGCAGCGTTCCCGATCCTAGCGCAGAGCAGACGTTTGCCCTGTCCAAACTTGACTGGCGCAAACCAGAGAGCGACGAGGGGAAAAACTGGCTGGCGCTGACCCGCGAACTGCTGGCGCTACGGCAAAAGTCTGTTGTGCCGCTGCTTGCCACCGCTGGCGGCAACGCGGGCAGGGTGGTGAAAACCGCGGAGGGCTTTGTCGCCGTAAGCTGGGCCTTCCCACAGGGGACGCTCTCCCTGGCGCTGAATATTGGCGCGGCCGCCCAGCCGCTTCCTGACCAGCCAGGCGAGACAATCTTCGCCTGGCCTGAAGCCGGTGAAACGCTGCCGCAAAACAGCATTCTTGTACGATTAGCCCCGGGAGAGAGTAAATGACTATCCCAACGGCAACCTGGCGTATTCAGTTTCGCAACGGCATGACCTTTGACCGGGCCGCTGGCCTTGTACCCTATCTTAAGCGTCTCGGCATCAGCCACCTCTATGCCTCGCCGGTTTTTACGGCGACCTCTGGATCTGGCCACGGCTACGATGTGACCGATGCTAACGCCATTGACCCGGCGATTGGCGGGCGTGCAGGCTTTGACCGGCTGGTTAGGGTACTGAAGGAAGCAGGGCTTGGCCTGATTCTGGATATTGTACCGAACCATATGGCCGCCTCGCTGGAGAATGCGTGGTGGTATGACGTGATTGAGCACGGCGAAAAAAGCCGCTACGCCCGACATTTTGATATCGACTGGTCGCGCCCTCTGACCTTGCCCTTTCTTGGCGACTCGTTTGAGCAGGTACTGGAGAACGGGGATATCGCAGTCAAAGCCGATCCGCATACCGGCAAACCCGCGCTGGCCTGCTACGAGAGTTTTTATCCGCTGGCACCCGAAACCTGGCAGGGGCAGGAAACTGAGGTACTCGCGCTGACCGATAACGCCGGGATCGCTGCGCTCCATCAGCGTCAGCCCTGGCGACTGACGTCATGGCGGGATGCGGCGAGCGATCTCTCCTACCGCCGCTTTTTTGAGATAACCGGGCTGGCTGGCGTACGGGTGGAGGATCGCGCCGTGTTTGACGATACGCACCGGCTGATCCTGGAGCTGGTGCACTCCGGTGCGGTTGACGGGCTGCGCGTGGATCACGTCGATGGCCTGGCCGATCCGAAAGGGTATCTTGAGCGTCTTCGCCAGGAAGCCGGACCCGCTTGTTATATTACGGTCGAAAAAATTCTCGGCGAGGGCGAGCAGCTTCCCGCCGACTGGCCGGTTTCCGGCACCACGGGCTATGAATTTATCTCTTCGCTTTCCGACGTACTGGTGGATAACAGTGGGACAGGCAACCTGCGCAGGGCCTACGAACAGCAGGTCGGCAGGCCCGTGGCGATGGAGAGCGAACTGCGCGCGGCAAAGGTGCTGATGGCCGACAGGAATTTTGCCGGGGAGTTTAACCGACTCCTGCATCTCGCCCAGGACATTGCCACGCAGGAGGGGGGGACGCAAAGCGAAAGTCCCCTCCGCGCGGCACTGCGCGAACTGCTGGTTGCCTTTCCGGTGTATCGCACCTATGGCACCGCACAGGGACTACCTGAGGCCGACAGTGCGCTGCTGGACCGGGTGGTTGAAGCGGTCAGGAGCGGCGTTAATGCGCCGGACTCTCAGGCGGTCAATTTCATTGTCGGGATCCTGAAAGGTTGCCTCTCCGAGCCTGCATTAAGTGACGCCGTCACATTTCGCCTTCGCTTCCAGCAGCTTACTGGCCCGCTGATGGCAAAATCGGTAGAGGATACGCTGTTCTTCCGCCACGGCGTGAACCTCGGGCTCAACGAAGTGGGCGCGGATCCGCTGCCGCGCGACTTTTCGCCCGCCCGGTTTCATGCAGATATGCAGAGACGACTGGAACGGCAGCCGGACGCGATTTCATCCACCTCGACCCATGACACCAAACGCGGGGAAGATGCCCGCGCCCGCCTCTATGCGCTGACCGAAGCGCCGGGGCTTTGGGCCGGGTGCGTGGCACGCTGGAGCCAGATTAACCAGCATCATATCATCACGCTCGACGACGGTCCGGCACCTGAACCCGCAGTCAGATGGATGCTGTATCAGGCGCTGGCAGGCGCGTGGCCGGTTCGCCTGCGTCCGGAAGATAACGCGGGACTGGAGGCGCTTGAGGGGCGGTTTATCGCTTTTGTCGAAAAGGCGCTGCGCGAAGCCAAGCTGCGCACCGACTGGGGCAACAGCAATGCGCCCTACGAAGAGGCGGTGCTCAACTATGCCCGCCAGCTGCTTGCACCAGCCAGTCACGCCTTCCTGCACGATTTTACTGCCTCTCTGCAGCCCGTTATCCGTACCGGGCTGGTCAACGGCCTGACCCAGACCACGCTCAAACTTACCGCGCCCGGCGTGCCGGATATTTATCAGGGCAGCGAAACGCTGGACTTCAGCCTTGTCGATCCCGATAACCGCCGCGAGCCGGATTTCACCGCGCTTGAGCGGCTGGGGGAGGAAAACCTGTCGCTGACGCCGGACAGGGACTTCGATGGCCAGCTCAAGCAGCAGGTTATCGCCCGGCTGCTGCATCTGCGTCAGCAAATGCCGACCCTGTTTAGTCGCGGGGAGTATCTGCCGCTTAGCGCATCGGGTAACCGTGCAGAGAAAGTTATCGCTTTTGCCCGGGTGGGGCATGAGGCCGCGCTACTGGTTATCGCGCCGCGTCTGGTGTTTGATGCCGTTGACGGATCCGACCCGGGGCACCCTGCGGGCTGGACGCAGACGGAAATCATCCTGCCCGAGCGTCTCGCAAACCGACGCTACCGAAATGTTCTCAGCGGTGAAACCATTTCGCTGGTGGACCGATTGACTTTAACGGCGCTGGGTAACCTGTCGCCGCTGGTGCTGTTAAGTGATGAATTATCAGGAGTAGGGATAAATGTCTGACGGTAAACCTTTTGAAATTACGGCAGGATCCAGCCATCTTCCTGGTGCCACCGTCGATGAGGGCGGCGTCAATTTCGCCATCTTCTCGGCACACGCGGAGCGCGTTGAGCTGTGCCTGTTTGACGAAAGTGGCAAAACGGAAATCGCCCGGCTTACGCTACCGGAATATACCCACGAAGTATGGCACGGCTATGTGCCGGGTCTGAAGGCGGGCGCGCTCTATGGCTATCGCGTTCACGGCCCGTACGATCCGGAGAACGGTCACCGTTTCAACGCCAACAAGCTGCTTATTGACCCCTATGCACGCGAACTGGTCGGTGACGTTGAGTGGAATGATGCGCACTACGCTTATGACCTGCTGCATGAGGAGAAGGACCTCACCTTTGACGAGCGCGACAGCGCGCCCTTTATGCCTAAGTGCCGGGTTATCGATCCGAATGCCATTGACTGGCAGGACAATAACCGGCCCTCGGTGCCCTGGCCGAAATCCGTTATCTACGAAACCCATGTCAAAGGCTTCACCCAGCTTAACTCTGCGCTGCCCGTGGAGCTGCGCGGCACCTTTGAAGGGATGGGGCATCAGGCCTCGGTTGACTATATCAAGAGCCTGGGCATCACTTCGGTCGAACTTCTGCCGGTTCACTGGTTCCCCGATGACCAGCACCTGCTAGACAACGGACTGAAGAATTTCTGGGGCTACAATACCCTGGGCTTCTTTGCGCCCGCCTCACGCTATTTTGGTCCGAAGGGCATTCAGGGCTTCCGCGATATGGTACGTGCCTTCCACGACGCCGGTATAGAGGTGATTCTGGACGTGGTCTACAATCACACCGCAGAGGGGAACGAGCTGGGGCCAACGCTCTCTTTCAAGGGCATCGACAACTTCTCCTACTATCGCACGCTGCCAGACCAGCACCGCTATTACATTAATGACACCGGCACGGGTAATACCGTTAACACCTCGCACCCGCGCGTACTGCAACTGATCACCGACTCGCTGCGCTACTGGGCGGAAACCATGCATATCGACGGCTTTCGCTTTGACCTCGGGACCATTCTTGGCCGTGAACCGGAGGGCTTCGATCAGCGCAGCGGCTTTTTCGATGCCGTGATGCAGGATCCGGTGCTCTCCAGGCTAAAGCTGATTGGAGAACCCTGGGATATTGGCCCGGGAGGCTATCAGGTTGGCGGTTTCCCACCGGGCTGGGCCGAATGGAACGACAAATATCGCGATACGGTACGAGAATACTGGAAGGGCAATAACGTCTCGACGGACTTTGCCGCTCGCCTGCTGGGTTCCGGCGACCTTTACGATCAGCGTGGACGCCGGCCCTGGGCGAGCGTTAACTTCATTACCGCCCACGACGGGTTTACGCTAAACGATCTGGTTTCCTACAGCGAAAAGCACAATGAGGCGAACGGCGAAGATAACAACGATGGCCATAATGATAATCGCTCCGACAACTACGGGGCCGAAGGGCCAACCGACGACGAGGGCATTAATGCGGTACGTGAGCGGCAGAAGCGCAACTTCCTGACCACCATCTTCTTCTCACACGGTACGCCGATGCTGCTGGCGGGCGATGAGTTTGGCCGCAGCCAGATGGGCAACAATAACGGTTACTGTCAGGACAGCGAGGTTTCCTGGATCCACTGGGACAATCTGCCCGGGAGCAGTGATGCGCTGCGCGAATTTACCCGCCAGCTGATTACCCTGCGGGCCGCGCAGCCGCTGCTTCGCCGCGAGAACTGGCGCGACGGCATGGATATTAAATGGTTTAACGCCGGGGGCGGTTTTCAGCAGCCTGAGCAGTGGGATGAAGGATCAACGCTGGGCGTCTATCTCGGCCGCGAGGATTTACAGCAGGAGGAGGGTATCTGGCACGACGTGCTGATGCTGTTTAATCCCTTTGAAGGCAACGTCCCATTCCTGATCCCGCAGTTTGGCGAAGGGGGCTGGGTGCTTGAGCTGACCACTTTTGACAGCGCAAAGCGTGGCCTGGTCATCACGCGGGAGAAAGAGTTCGAGCTGGAGGGGCGCAGCATCGCCATCTTCCGAAGGCCGTAGCAGGGCGCGGATAGCCTCCGTCCTCTGTAAGGCCGTCACAGGGTACGCCTCACCGTCATTATCCCACCAGCCCGGCATCGTCCGGGCTTTTAATAGCTGATAAAGAGAAAAAGACAGAAGTTATTGGCATAAAGGGGCAAAAGTCGCCGTGATAATCTCATTCGTTCAACACCCATAATCATCATACCCCGCCCGGGTTTCGGCCACTGGCGGGGGCGTGAGATGTCAAAAGAATGAGATTGATATGCACCTTGCTGCTTTTTTGAACGCCGGGCCAATGGGCACCACCGGATGGCGACATCCTGATGCCGATTCACACTTCCTCTCCGCCGACTACTACCGCCGGGTTGCACGCATCCTGGAGGACGCGGTCTTCGATCTTGCTTTTATACCCGATGCGCTGTCGGTTCCCCGTTCCCTCGGCGGTTCCTTTACGCCTGCTGTGGAATGGGGATCGGGAACACCGCGTCTGGACCCGATGGTTATCCTTGGCGTAATGGCTGGCGTTACCGAGCATCTTGGGCTGGCCGCCACCCTGTCAACCGGCTATCAGGCGCCTTTCAATCTTGCCCGTTCACTGGCGACCTTTGACCATATCAGTAACGGGCGGGCGGGATGGAACATTGTTACCTCCTTTCAGGACGCCGAGGCGCAGAACTTCGGTGCGCCCGCACTACCGCCGCGCGAACAGCGCTATGCGCGGGCAGAGGAGGTATTGCAGGCGGCAACCCAGCTCTGGGATAGCTGGGATGATGATGCCCTGGTGTTGAATAAAGCGTCGGGCGAGTTTGGCCTGCCGGAGAAAGTACGCTCGGTGAATTTTACGGGTGACTATATACGTACCCAGGGGCCGTTAAATGTCCCGCGTTCGCCTCAGGGTTATCCACTGCTTATCCAGGCGGGAGCCTCGCCCTCGGGGCGTGATTTTGCTGCGCGCTGGGCGGACGTCATCTTTTGCAGCCATGAATCTCTCGATTCTGCCGTAGATTTTTATCAGGATATGAAGCGGCGGGTCGTCGCCGCCGGGCGCGATCCACAGCAGGTGCGTATCCTTCCGGCGGCGACGGTGGTCGTGGGCGACAGCGATCGGGATGCGCAGCGCAAGCATCAGGAATTTGCCGAACTGGTTCATCCGCTGGCGGGCCTGTCGCGTCTGGCGTATCACGTCAATGTGGATCTCACCCGCTTCGATCTGGAGGGTCCGCTGCCAAAGCTGGAGAATGTTGGCGTACAGGGGCATTACGATGAGGTGCGTGAGTTTGCGGAGCGTGAACGGCTGAGTATCCGGGAAATAGGGCGCTGGTACGGTGCGCGAACCGAAGGAAGCATGGTCGGATCGGTCAGGACCATAGTCGATACTATGGAGCAGTGGCTCGAACGCGGCGCGGCGGATGGGTTTATGATCCAGGCCACCCATCTCCCCGGCGCATTTGAAGAGTTTGCCGGGCAGGTGGTGCCGGAGCTACAGCGACGCGGCCTGCATAAAACGGCCTATGAGGGAAAAACGGCGCGCGAGAACTTTGGCCTGAACCGGCCCGCGCGTGATGCGTGGCAACAGCGGGCTAAACGTCCGGGAGGCAGCCGGTGACGCCGCTGATACTGCCCGATGGGCCGCTGGTGGCTGTTCCATGGCTGGTTGCGAATATACACAGGGTCGTGGTGCTGGACTGTTCGGTAAGTCGCCAGACGGCCCCGGATTGCACCACACGCTACTTATCTGGCCGGGCGGATTACGAACAGCAGCACCTGCCTGGCGCAGGATTTGCCGACCTTTTTGAAGGCTTTTCCGCCCCGAATGCCGCGCACCCGTTTACCGCGCCGTCGGCGGCCATCCTCACCCAGGCTCTGCAAAAGCTCGGCGTGGATCAGCAGAGCAGGGTGATTCTGTATGACAGGCTTAACGGTGCCTGGGCCGCGCGCGTCTGGTACCTTCTGCGCGCGGTCTATGGGTTTCATAACGTTCGGGTGCTTGATGGCGGTTTCGCCGCCTGGTGCCGCCTCTCCGGCCCTCTGGTATCGGGCCCGGAACCCCTCCGGCCAGTCGGAAATATACGGCTGACAACTCAATATCCCCTGCTGGTTTCGACCGACGCGGTCAGGCAGGCGCAGGAAGCAGGCGATCCGCCGCTGATCTGTGCGCTAAGCAGCGAGCAGTTTCGCGGTGACGCGGATCCAGACGCCAGAACGGGGCATATTCCCGGCAGCTACAGTTTGCCTTATCCGACCATACTGGATAATGAGGGCCTGATTGATACCGCCGCATTAAAAAGAGGGTTAGCATTGCTGGGCCTGCATGCAGAGAGCCGTCCGCTGCTCTACTGTGGCGGCGGTATTAACGCGGCCGGGCTGGCGCTGGCGTTTGCCGCCGCAGGCGAAGATCCGCAGTCTCTGCGACTGTATGATGATTCGCTAAACGGCTGGCTGAGCGATCCCGGCCTGCCGCTTGAAAAGGGGCAGGGAAGAGGCATCTTTATCCGCTGACTGACGATTTTTTTCTACCAGGGTGATGAGGTTTATTATGCAACAGCTTTCATGGCGCGACAGCGCAGTACGAGAGGCGCTCAGCCATATCAAACAGCACAAGCCTTTTTGCTACGGGCTGACCAACTATATTGCCGCTAACCTTTCTGCCAACGTGCTGTTGGCGGTGGGCGCGGGACCCGCAATTGGCGCAGCGCTCGACTGGCAAAAGGTGTTCGGCAGTCATGCCAGTGCGGTTTGGATCAACGCCGCCAGCCTGATGAGCAATACGGCCGGGGAGGTTCGCCAGGCCGCGCAGGCTGCACATCATGCGGGTGTCCCCTGGGTGCTGGATCCGGTGGCGGTCGGCGCAGGTGCGGTCGAATACGATCGTGTCGTACAGGGGCTGCTTGAATTCAGGCCTGCTGCGATTCGCGGCAACGCCTCGGAGCTGATTGCGCTGGCAGGCGGCGAGGGCGGAGGACAGGGGGTTGAAACCACGCTGACCTCGCAGGAGGCGCTACCGGCAATTCAGTCTTTCTCGCGCAGGCTTGGCTGTATCACGGCGGTAAGCGGCCCGACGGATTACATCACCGATGGCAATCGCACCATATTTGTCGAAGGGGGAGACGCCCGGCTGACGCAGGTCACGGGAGCGGGTTGCAGTCTGGGTGGCTTAATCGCTGCCTTCCTCTCAACCCCGGCCGATCCGCTGACGGCGGTGGCGGCCGCCCATGCGGTTTATGCCCAGGCCAGCGAGCGGGCATCATCCGCACGCGGCACCGGCAGCTTTGCGGTGAGCTTTCTGGATCACCTGTCGCTGCTTGATCCGCACGAAGCGTAATATCCACGGCGGATCGAGCCTGATTCCCGTTAAAAGGGACAGGGCCAGGCCTGAGTGCGCTCGCTTTTTATACGTTTAAGCTGAATCGTTTAAAGCCTTGTCTTCTCAAGATCACTATAATCCAGTGTAACAGTTTCGTTATTGCCGACAGGTTGTGATTCACATCCCATTTTCGAAGCCCCCTAGCGGCCTTTTCCTGCCGGGTGAGGAAAGTCACGTTTCTATTTGTTACTTATCAGTAAATTCCTTTAACTAATCTAAAAACGATTCAGCTAAAGAGGATACAAATGAACAAAAGAGCGGCGTTGACGGTGCTGGCAGTAATGATTTCTGCTCCGGCTGTGGCCAAAACCTGGGTGCTGACAAGTGCTGAACAGGCTGTAGATCAAGGGAACTGGAAGATTTCCAGCGACGAGCTGAAGATTAAGGACAGCGCGTTCAGCATCGAACAAAAGGTGCTCCACGGGGGTAAACAGGAAGGCAGTAAAATCATTGTCATTCACAGTCAGTCGGGACTGACAATTACCCTCAGTCCGACCCGGGGCATGAACCTGCTGCGCGTGGAGGGCTTCGGCTCAAGAATGGGCTGGGATTCGCCGGTAAAAGAGGTCGTGAACCCGGCATTTATCAATCTGGAAAGCCGCAACGGCGTGGGCTGGCTGGAAGGTTTTAACGAAATGATGGTCCGCTGCGGCTACGAATGGACTGGCCATCCAGTCACCGCTGACGGTCAGATTTATACCCTACACGGCAAAGCGGGTAATACGCCGGTATCCCGGCTGGAAGTGGAAGTGGCGGACGCCGCTCCGCATGAAATTCGAATTCGCGGCCTGATAAAGGAAAGCACCTTCAAAAAAGCGGATTTGCAGACCCTTACCGAGCTGCGCTACGTGCCCGGCAGCAACAGCTTTAGCCTGCATGATGTTTTAACCAACCATGCAGACTATCCGCACGATTATCAGATTATCTATCACAGCAACTTCAGTACGCCCATTCTTGAAGAAGGCGCGCGGTTCCTGGCACCGATGTCCGGCATCAGCCCCTTTAACGATTATGCCAAAGCGGGTTTAAAAACATGGCAGACCTATGCGGGTCCGACCAAAGGTTTCGATGAAATGGTTTTCAACATCAGTCCGCTGTCTGATGCAAACCATCAGACCCTTGCGGCGGTGATCAATAAAGCCGGGGATAAGGGCGCTGCCATCCAGTTCGATACCAGGCAGCTGCCCGTCCTGACGCTATGGAAAAACACCGATACCCTGAAGCAGGGCTACGTGACCGGTATTGAGCCTGGCACCAGCTATGCCTATCCGGTGACCATTGAGCGTGAGCAGAAGCGCGTGAAACAGCTACAGCCCGGCGCAAGTACCGCATTTGACCTGACCTACACCCTGCTGCACAGCCGCGATCAGGTAACCGGGGTTCGTAACAGAATCGAAAAAATCCAGGGCGAAACGAAAGTTGATGAGATTGCGACGCCAATGGCCAAAGAGTAGGTTGGCGGGATAATCAAACCGGATCTGACAAAGATTGGATCCGGCAGGATTTAGTGACAGATCCCAGAGTACCATCCAATGGAACAACAGGCTCAAGTCATTGCAGACCATTTTATTTTGAGTCACTACGGCTATGCAGTGTGGTTGACACTTAAGAGAAGAGGGGATATCACATTGGATGGTGATAAGAGCGAGGCTGTAATTCGACAAAAGTACAAGGAAACAATGAGTCACTTCCCATGGAGATAATGATGATTTATAAGCGTAAACGTTGCTCCATCTTACTGATTGCATCGATTTTTTTTCTGACTGGTTGCCCAGGATCAGGTGACAGGTTAACAGCAGACGAAACCACCACGGTGAGTCAGACTGGAGAAGATGTCTGTTTTGTAGTTAGTAACGCAGCAAACTACCAACCTTCTCTGATCTCGATTAATCCCAGGGGAACACCCCCACAAAAGTTGTCCGTTACGGATTCGCCTGATCTAAGGGTTAAAAACGGCAAGTTATGCATTCCACCCAACTTTTACCGATCCACAGATAAGGCGCAGTACGTCGTACAATACATACTTGAAGCGCCAGGTGGATTGCCACAAAGAAGCGTGGTGACGGGAATTGAGTTTTCTCAGGGGCAGGTGAAAAGTATACCGCTTAAGGATAGTGAGATAATGAGATGATCAACGCACTAACGTGATGAATAGAGAAAGGCCAAACGTTAAGAAAACTCAAACAGGTTGCCACCTCTAAAAATCCACCGGCGCTGATAGCAGGGAACATCGAGTTGGGTAAGTGAGAGCATGAGCTAAGTAATCAGTATATTCAATTTAACATAATATACATTATGCGCACTGGGGTAACAGTGCGCTAACATTTCACGGAGGTCTCTATGCCATGTACTAAGCCGCTCCAGAGCTGGCAGTCTAAGGCATCAAAGAAGATTTTCTTTCAAATGCCCCATCACTCCGATTTACATAATTTTAACTTCCTTTCTCTTCCATGCGGCCAGTGCATATCTTGCCGCTTATCTCATAGTCGCCAATGGGCTACGCGCATGGTTCATGAGAACCATATGCATGATTCTTCATGCTTTATCACGCTCACATATAACAATGATAACCTGCCCTCTGATGGTTCGTTAGTTAAAGACCATCTAACTAAATTTTTCAAACGTTATCGCAAATCTTTAGGTAGTAAAAAAATTCGTTATTTCGCTTGTGGCGAATACGGTACTAAATTGTCTCGTCCCCATTACCATGCTGTTATTTTCGGCCATGACTTTTCAGATAAAAGACTACATCAGGCCGGAAAGTTCCCTCTATTTACATCTGACCACCTTCAATCTCTATGGCATTATGGCTTTTCTATCGTTGCTGCTTTTTCATTTGAATCTGCCGCCTATGTCGCGCGTTATTGCGTTAAAAAAGTCAACGGTTCAATTAAGGATGAACACTATAATGGTAAAGTTCCTGAATACTCTGTTATGTCTCGTCGGCCCGGTCTTGGTGCTGATTTTTTTTATAAATATTATGACGACATTGTTTATCAAGACCGCGTAATTAGTCGCGGCGGTCGCCAATCTATGCCGCCCAAATATTATGATAAATTGTTATCTGGTTGTGATTTGGAGCTACTGGAAGCCAATAAATTAAAAAGGATTGAAAACGCTAAAATATTAGACCCGTGGCGTTTGCAGGATTTGGATAAATTCAATCTAATTAAATTCAAAAATATGATGAGGACTTTAGAAAATGACCAAACTATATATAATTAGAGACACACATCTTGGATGTGATGTTCATTCATTCTGCGCACACATTGACGAGGAAGCTGTAAGAATATATTTTGAACTTTGTTCTAAATGGAACGCTAATGAATTTAGTTTATATAGCATAGCTTCGTTACAACACAATTCTCGTGATGAATTACAAGTTATAGAAGCTAAACGCACACTCATATATATGTTTGAAGAGGTTGAAGATGAATAAAATATATTCCCGTTATAAACGCCCTACTTCTCCCGCACTCGGAGATTTTGAGCCTACTCTCGCGCAGCAGCAGTTTCGCGATGAAACTAATATTAATAAAATCGTCGAGCGTGTCGCCAGAACTGGCGATACTTCTATTTTTACTCCTCCTGAACGCCAGGAGTTTATTGATACTTCAATGTATGAAGACTACCAAACTGCATTGCAGACGCTTGAAACCGTCGAAGAGGATTTTTACAGCCTCCCAGCGAATATACGGCGTGAATTTGATGATACCCCAGGTAAGTACGTCCAGTTCATGAGCGACGATGCAAACTACGATAAGGCCGTAGAGCTTGGCCTATTAGGCTCAGGAGATGAGCAGGCTCGCGAGCCTGCGAAAGCGCCTGAGCAGCCCGCGGCAGCGCCCATAGCCACCGCTACACCGGAGGCTAAAGCGTGAATTTATTCACGCCGGAACATGCCCTACTTGATGTAATTGTTCCGACTGACACCACGTGTCAGTCCCTAACGTTAGTTATTCACTTTTATTGCATAAGGATTCTATATGAGCTTTCGTAACAAGTCCGTAATGAAGCATGATTTCAGTTCAGTTCCGTCTGCCAACATACAGCGCAGCGTGTTTAATCGTTCAAGTGGCTTTAAGACTACTTTCGACAGTGGCTATCTCGTACCGTTTTTCGTTGATGAAGCCCTACCAGGCGACACCTTTGATATGAAAGTCTCTATGATTACTCGTCTCTCTACCCCAATCGTTCCGATTATGGATAATATTGCACTTGATTATTTTTTCTTTAGTGTCCCCTATCGTCTCGTCTGGGACAACTGGCAGAAATTTAATGGTGAGCAAGAGAATCCCGGCGATTCTACTGATTATCTTATCCCACAGCTAAAAGCCCCTGCTGGCGGCTTTAAAGTTGGTTCTATCGCTGATTATTTCGGTATTCAAACAGGCGTAGATAATTTGAGCGTAAGCGCCCTCCCATTCCGTGCCTACAATCTTATTTTTAATGAATGGTTCCGCGACCAGAATTTGGTTGATTCCGTTCCTTTCTCTCGCGGCGATAATGTTCCCGCCGAAGACAAATTCGAGCTATTAAAGCGCTGTAAGCGCCATGACTATTTCACCTCCTGTCTTCCCTGGCCGCAAAAAGGCCCAGGTGTTAATATCGGCTTAGCTGGTAATGCTAATATAGTTCCCACAGGTCCGTTAATGCTTGGCCCACAATTTGAGGGCACAGGCCCGACTAATGCTATCAAGTTCTTTCGCACGTCTGGTAACTCAAATGATGATGTCATGTCACCATTCAGTACCCCCTATACTAAAAATGAACCTTTATTCGTTCGTGATGGTTTAGCCGCTGATTTAAGCACTGCAAGCGGCGTTACTATTAATTCACTGCGTGAAGCTTTTCAGCTCCAGCGTTTATTAGAACGCGATGCTCGTGGCGGTACTCGTTATACTGAGTTGATTCGTTCCCACTTCGGTGTTATTTCCCCCGATGCTCGCGTACAGCGCCCCGAATATCTCGGCGGCGGTAAGTTTAATGTCAATATAAACCCTGTCGTTCAAAACTCGGCTACTAATTCAGAAACCCCACAGGGGAATTTAGCGAGCTACGGTATTGCCGCAGGCGTTAAAAATGGATTTAAACATTCTTTCGTTGAGCATTGTTTTATTATCGGTATTTGCTGCGCTCGTGCTGATTTAACCTATCAGCAAGGCGTTCCACGGATGTTTTCCCGTCAAACCCGTTTCGATCACTACTGGCCTTCTCTCGCCCATTTAGGCGAGCAGGCTGTATTAAATAAAGAAATTTTCGCTCAAGGCATTGATAAAGATGATGACGTTTTCGGATATCAAGAGCGTTTCGCTGAATATCGTTATGCCAATAGTAAAATTACTGGCAAATTGCGGTCAACGGATCCGCAGAGTCTCGACGTTTGGCATTTAAGCCAAAAATTTGACTCACTCCCTACCCTCAATAAAACATTCATTGAGGAAAACCCTCCTCTTAAACGTGTGCTTGCTGTGCAAGATGAACCAGAATTTATCACCGATGTGTATTTCGATTTGAAATGCGCCCGGCCAATGCCGACCTATTCAGTTCCTGGCTATATCGACCATTTCTGAGGTGATTTATGTTTGGTGAAATCTTAGGAGCCTTAGTCGGTGGTGCTGGCGGTCTTGCTTCTGCTGCCGCTGCTAATCGTGAAGCTAATCGCAATCGCGAGTGGCAAGAGAAGATGTCTAATACCGCTGTACAACGCCGTACTGAGGATTTACGCAAAGCCGGCATGAATCCTATCCTTGCCGCAACCAATGGCGCCCTACAGGCCGCCTCACAGCCCTCTGGTGCCGTCGCCGATACATCAGGCTACTCTCAGGCATCTCAGGGCGTTAACTCTGCGTCACAAGCTATTACAGCTCGTCGTCAACAACAAACTGCCCTACAACAGGCTATCTCAAGTATCAGATTACAGGACATGCAGACTCAATCTAGTGCTGCTGACGTTCGTGTTAAAGACGCCCAGGTTAAAAACATGGATGTTCAGAATTCGCTGATCGGTCAGCAAGTTTTGACAGAAGCTGCGCGCCGATCTAATCTGGAGGCCAACACTGGGTTGTCGTCTGCTCAGTCTGTCAGAACTAAGTACCAGACGATGCAAGACAAAGTGATGAGTGATTATTTACAAACTCCAATAGGAAAGGAGAGTGCTCGTGTCAATATGGATGCTTCTCGCGGTGGTAATATCGGTATTCTTAATACTTTTCTTCGCTCTTTTCAACGGGATTATCCAAGTCTTGGGCCAGGCCCTCAAAGTTCTGCAAAAAAGGTAAAACATTCCACACCGCCGTTGATACCAACTGATTACCAGCGGCGCTTAATTAAAGCAATGAAAGGATCTAAATAATGAAACGTCGTCGTATGTCTCGTAAAAGTTCTAAACGTAATTTCCGTAAACATTCTGGATCTCATAAGATGAATCGCCCACGCAAAATAACGCGTGGCGGATTTAGAATTTAATTTTAATTAATATACATTATGCGCACCAAGGTAACGCTACATGAAATCCTGAGATTTGTCGCCTCTACTAATGGTGATGATATTGATATTGTCGCCCCTGATAATTCTACAGGAGCGACTTTTACACATCTTACGGGGTGTTTTTATCCACCACGTTGCCTTCCAGCGCGGCTTTCACAACCCGGTAAACGTCCGTATTATCAATAAACTTGCCATCATTCAGTCCAACATATCTTGCATAACCTGCATCCGTACCTCGTACTCTGGCATTAAACGCCTCGGCCCCGACGCCTTTCGCCCATAAAGGAACCAGCGAGTTTGAATGATTTCCCGTAGGACGGAATGAGATACCAGGCATATGGCCTTTGCCCTTATTGATGACGGCCTGAAAGGCCGATTTTTGCGCATCAGGTCCCATAGGCATCCCGTTATCGTGGTCTGTCGTTACAACCAGCAGTGTTTCCTCCCAGCTGCTGTTTTTTTCCACCCAGTCAATGACCGCCGACACAGCATTGTTGAAATCTGCGGTCTCTTCAATCAGACGACCGTACTCCACGCCACTGCAGTTAGGATTGTAAGAATTGACCCAGTCCCCCTTATCCGTACAGGCATTACTGGTGTGTGCTGCCCAGTCATTACATTGCTCATTCCGCCCTTCCAGTGCGAATTCTGCCCCCCGCAACGCCCGCTTGCACGATGTAACATACCGCACCATTTACTTCACATTATGTCCTGATTACTTGGATTTGACCCTATATATCCAGACGTTTTTGCTCTCTTACGATTGCGATAACTTCCTGCGTATATATTCCCGCGGTGAGCGATATCCCAGTGCACTATGCGGATGATGTTCGTTGTAATGACTGAACGCCACCGCCAGATTCATCACCGCTGCCTGACTGTCCGGTTTCGGCATGATGCTGATGTAGTCCCGTTTTATCGTCTTCACGAAGCTTTCTGCTATGCCGTTGCTTTCCGGGCTTCGCACTGCTGTCGTGCAAGGCTCCAGTCCCAGCAATCGGGCGAACGCCCGCGTTTCATGAGCCCTGTAGGCTGAACCGTTATCCGTCAGCCACTCCAGCGACTCTGTTGGCAACTGCCTTCCGAAGCGTTTTTCCACCGCACCCAGCATGACATCCTGCACCGTTTCTTTGTCATAGCCTCCGGTGCTCGCTGCCCAGTCAATGATCTCCCTGTCGCAGCAGTCCTGCGCGAAGGTCACCCGCAGCTTTTCGCCATTATCACAGCGGAACTCAAAGCCATCTGAGCACCAGCGCCGGTTACTTTCAGCTACTGCTACGCGCCCCTTATGGGCCCGCTTACGGCAAGGATCAGCGGGTTTACGTTCAAGAAGCAGATTATGTGTTCTCATAATGCGATACACCCGCTTCGCATTAACCACAGGCAGGCCGTCCCGCTCTGACTCCCGTCGCAGCAGTGCCCACACACGGCGATAACCATACGTCGGCAGGTCAGCCACCGCCATGTTTATCCGGGACAATACGGTGGTATCGTCAGAACGGGGCTGCCGTCTGTGATCCTGCCAGTCAGATGGCCGGTGAACCCGGATGCTCAGTTGCGCACGCGACACACCAATACTCCGGCAGACGTAGGTTAGTCGTCGTCCCCGGGCAACAAGGGCGCATGCGCAATCCATTTTTTTGCCCGACCGAACTCCACGGCCTCTTTAAGGATCTCGGCTTCCATCGTCTTTTTGCCCAGAAGGCGCTGGAGTTCGCGGATTTGCTTATTGGCGGCAGCGAGCTCGGAGGCCGGCACCACTTCCTCGCCCGATGCAACAGCCGTCAGCGAGCCGTCTTCATATTGCTTGCGCCATTTGAATATCTGGTTTGCATTGATGCCATGCAGGCGCGCGACATGAGACACGGTCATACCGGGTTCCATAGTCTGCTGAATAATGGCAATTTTTTCCTGCGGTGTACGACGCCGACGCCGCTCAGGTCCTGATAACACTTCAACCATCTTATTATTCTGACTGGTGTTAAACATAGTTCCAAGACTACCTCTTATTTTAAGAGAGGCGAAGTGTCTGGTGATCTATGGGGCTAATCTATTACTGTAGTGAAATAGCATTCCCTAAGACCAGGAGTGAACTATGAATCGTCGTCATTTTCTCACCGGTGTTGCTGCTACATTCATCGCCGTCCGGGCGGGCATTTTACAGGCCAGCCCGTCAGGACAACACAGTGAAATTCCCTTGTGGGACGGTAATCCGCCCGGGGGTGGCGGCCCAGCCGGCAGCGCCGATCTCTCAGGCAAAGGTGCCCTGACCCATGTGAGCCGTCCCCTGCTCACCCGCTTCACGCCTGCCGTTCCGAACGGTAAGGCGGTGCTGATTGCGGCCGGCGGCGGTTATAAAAGAATCGAAATGGGCCCGGAAGCCTGGCCCGCCGCAAAGTGGCTTACCGCTCGTGGCTATACGGCCTGGGTGCTGACCTACAGGCTGCCTGCCGAAGGCTGGAAAGACGGAAGCGTGGTGGCCTTTCAGGATGCCCAGCGGGCGCTGAGGATTGTCCGACAGCATGAAAAGCACGTTAGCGTTTTAGGCTTCTCCGCCGGGGGGCATTTGCTTGGGATGGCGGCGACGCGTACTGATTTTGCGTCCTACCCCGCGCGTGATGCACTGGACAACGCGCCTGTCCATGCCGATCGTATTGCGCTGATTTACCCGGTTATCACGCTGGAAAAGCCCTATACTCATACCTCAACGCATAAAATTATGGTTGGGCCAGAGGCTTCGGCCTCTGCAGAAGCGGCCTGGTCGGTGCAAAATTATGTTACCAGGCAAACCCCGCCGGTGTTTCTGGTTCAGGCCGAGGACGATCCCATCTCAGATCCGCATAATACGCTGATAATGGCGGCGGCCTGCGAGCAAGCGCATGTGCCGGTCGGGATGCACCGTTATTCCAGCGGGGGTCACGGGTTCGGCATGGGAAAACCCGGTACGCCGACGGTGGCCTGGCCGGAAAAATATGAAAAATGGCTGCATCAGGGGTAGAGGAGTGTCATGCCTGAGCTGGATACGCAATCTGAAACAGATCCGCTGAATCGGTTTTCCGCGCCCGTTCAGGCCTGGTTTCGTTCCGCTTTCCCTGCCCCGACGCCCGTTCAGCGGGCCGCCTGGCAGGCTATTGCTTTGGGCAGTAGCTGCCTGGTTATCGCCCCTACCGGGTCGGGCAAAACGCTGGCCGCCTTTCTCTATGCCATAGATGCCCTTTTTGCAGAGCGTCAGATAGCCACAGAAGCCGGTAAAAAGGCGGGCAGGACGACCACGCGCATCCTTTATCTCTCCCCGGTCAAAGCCCTGGCTGCCGACGTCGAGCGTAACCTGCGGCTTCCGCTCGAGGGCGTCACCGGGCAGCGCAGCAGAATGGGCGCCCCTGAAATCAGCATTAGCGTTGGGTTGCGATCCGGTGACACTTCCACTGCTGAGCGAGGCAAACTGCTGCGGCGTCCGCCGGATATCCTGATCACCACGCCGGAATCCCTTTTTTTAATGCTGACGTCGAAAGCGCGAGAGACGCTGCGCGACGTCACCACCGTCATCCTTGATGAGGTCCACGCCGTGGCGGGCAGTAAACGGGGGTCACAGCTTGCCCTGAGTCTGGAAAGACTCGACGCGCTGCTCCCGGCGCCCGCTCAGCGGATCGGCCTCTCCGCCACGGTGCGCCCGGTTGGCCCCGTCGCCGCCTTCCTCGGCGGTTTGCAGCAGACCACCATCGTGAATCCCGCCTCTGACCGCCAGCTGAATATGAAAATTATCGTGCCGGTGGAAGATATGACGGATATCTCCAGCCGTCCGACGCGCCCGGACAGCGCGCAGGAGAGCGGTGCGGCGGGTTCGATATGGCCCCATGTGGAAGCCAGCATTCTCGACCGGGTGCTGGCATGCCGCGCGACGCTGGTTTTTACCAACTCCCGGGGGCTGGCTGAAAAACTCACCGCCCGCCTTAATGAGCGCTACGCCATGCGGCTCAGCCAGGTACCTGAAGCCTCAACTCAGGCCTTTCAGTATGGCTCGCGCAGCGGCGGCGCCACACAGAGCGAAGAGGAAACCGCGCCGGTCATCGCCCGTTCGCACCACGGTTCGGTTTCAAAAGAGCAGCGCCGGGTGATTGAATCGGCCCTGAAAGCGGGAGAACTCCGCTGCGTGGTAGCCACCTCCAGCCTGGAACTGGGCATTGACATGGGGCTGGTTGACCTGGTGATTCAGGTAGGGTCACCGCCCTCCGTCGCCAGCGCACTCCAGCGCGTGGGTCGGGCTGGCCACCAGGTGGGCGGCATCTCATCCGGGGTAATTTTCCCGCGTACCCGGCGCGATCTGGTGGATGCGACGGTAACGGTTAACTGCATGCTTTCCGGTCAGCTGGAGGCAATCGCGCCACCGCGTAATCCGCTGGATATACTGGCCCAGCAGACTATTGCTGCCGTGGCCATGGATCCCCTGCACGTTGATGACTGGTACTGCACTGTACGCCGTGCGGATCCCTTTAAGACGCTGCCGCGCGGCGCATTTGATGCCACGCTGGATATGCTATCCGGGAAATACCCTTCTGATGCGTTCGCCCAGTTTCGCCCGCGGATTGTTTGGGACCGCGACAGCGGTATGCTGACTCCCCGACCAGGTGCGCAGCATCTGGCCGTCACCAGCGGTGGCACCATCCCGGATCGCGGCATGTTTAGCGTAGTCTTACCCGAAGGTGAGGAGCAGGCGGGTTCACGCCGCGTCGGTGAGCTGGATGAGGAGATGGTGTATGAATCCCGTCTGAATGACATCATCACGCTGGGGGCAAGCTCCTGGCGCATCCAGCAGATCACTCACGATCAGGTGGTAGTGGTTCCCGCCCCGGGCCGTTCTGCCCGCCTACCCTTCTGGCGCGGCGAAGGCCCGGGGCGATCCGCCGAGCTGGGTGAATCGACCGGGGCTTTCCTGCGGTATGTTGAAGAACAGATGGCCGCTAAGCATGGTCTGCGCGCGGTCGAAAAGGTGCTGTCGCGTAGCGGGCTGGATCGCTATGCGGTGCAAAATATTCTGGCGCTGGTCGATGAACAGCATCAGGCTACCGGGGTGATCCCCACTGACCGGACGCTACTGATTGAACGCTGCCGCGATGAGAGCGGCGACTGGCGGGTCATTCTCCACTCCCCCTGGGGAAAGCGGGTGAACAGTCCGTGGGGGCTGGCCGTGGCCGAGCGCATCCGCACGGATCTGAGGCTGGAAGGCTCGGTGGTCGCCAGCGATGATGGCATCATTGCCCGCTTTCCTGATACGGCCGGCCGGGTTCCAGGCGCTGAGCTTTTCCTGTTTGAACCGGAGCAGCTTCAGCGCACCGTTGCCGATGCAGTCGGCAGCTCCGCTCTGTTTGCCGCCCGTTTTCGCGAGTGCGCCTCCCGCGCGCTGCTGCTGCCACGGCGCAACCCCGGCAAACGTTCGCCGCTCTGGCAGCAGCGTCTTCGCGCGGGTCAGCTGCTCGAGGTGGCGCGTGAATATGCTGATTTTCCGGTACTGATTGAGACCGCGCGTGAATGTCTGCAGGATGTCTACGACCTTCCGGCGCTGCACGGGGTGATGGGGAGGATCCAGCAGAACGAGATCCAGTTTGCCGAAGTGACCACGGAGGTGCCCTCGCCCTTTGCTGCGCCACTGCTGTTCGGCTATGTCGCCGAATTTATGTACGCCACCGATGCCCCCTCGGCAGAGCGGCGCGCCTCCCTCCTTGCCCTCGATAGCGGCCTGCTCGGTGAACTGCTGGGACAGGTGGATATGGCCGGGCTGCTTGATGCCGGTGTTGTCTCTGTCATTGAACAGCAGCTACAGCGACTGACGCCAGAGTACCGGGTCGCCAGCAGTGAAGGCCTGGCGGATCTGCTGCGCGAGCTGGGCCCGCTCTCGTCCGGGGAGATGAATCGGCGCTTTGAGGCTGAAGATCAGACGGCAGCGGAGTGCCTGCGGGTACTGGCAGATGCCCGGCGTATCATTCAGGTCACGATAGCCGGTAAGCCGTGCTGGGCATCCGTTGAGGATGCTGCCCGACTGCGCGATGCACTGGGCACCCTGCTGCCTGCGTCTGTTCCTGCGGCCTTTCTGGAACCGGTGTCGCATCCGCTGCGGGACCTGATTGGCCGCTACGCGCGCACCCATACGCTGTTCAGCAGCCAGGACGTTGCCTCAGGATTCGGGCTGGGTGTCGCGGTAGCGGACGCAGAGCTGGAACGCCTGCGGGAACAGGGAAAGGTGCTAAAGGGTAACTTTAACCTGTCGGAAGATGCATCCCCCGCTGAACAGTGGGTGGCTCAGGAGGTGTTTCGACGAATGCGTGTACGCTCCCTGCAGGCTGCCCGCGAGGCAACGCGCCCGGTTTCGCAGGAGGCCTGGGTCACGTCGCTGCTAATGCGGCAGGGGCTGATCGGCGAGGGGATCCCACACCAGGATGGCGTCGCGGAGGGCGTCTATACCGGGACCAACGGCGTTGCGCGCGTCATTGAGCAGCTGGCAGGCGTTGCACTTCCTGCTTCTCAGTGGGAGACGCAGATTTTACCCGCGCGCGTGCGGGACTATCAGCCTTCCATGCTGGATGAGCTGCTCGCCACCGGCGAGGTGGTCTGGACCGGAGAGCAGGCGCTGGCCGGTCATGACGGTCTGGTTTCCCTGCATATCAGCGAATTTGCAGCCGAAACGCTACCCGTCTCCGTGGAAGCGGCAGAAGGAACGGGGATCCAGACGCCGCTTCAGCAGGCCATTATGAAGATACTGGCTAACGGCGGGGCGTATTTTATGCGTCAGATCCTGGCGCAGCTGGAAGAGAGCGACCCGGAAGAGGTTGCCGGGGCGATGTGGCAGCTGGTGTGGTCTGGCTACATTACCACCGATACCTGGGCTGCGCTGCGTGCGCTAACGAGCCCCTTGCCGACCCAGCGTGGACGCGCCCATCGGGTGCTACGCAGCCGTCGTGGACATACCCATCTGGTAGCAAAAGCGCCCTCACCGCGTGCAGGGCCGGGTATTAACAGTGTGACCGGACGCTGGTCTGTGGTTATTCGTGACACCGTAACGCCAACGCGGCGCGTACTGGCGTGGGTTGAGAACATGCAGGATCGATATGGCGTTATCGCCCGGGGGGCGGCGATATCCGAGCAGGTGCCGGGCGGCTTCCCTGCCCTACAACCCGTTCTGCGCGGCGTTGAAGATGCCGGACGCATGCTGCGGGGTCGCTTTGTTCAGGGGCTGGGCGGCGCCCAGTTTGCCGATAATGCGACGATCGAAAAACTCCGAGCCGTAGCGGACAGGCGATCGGACCGGCTTCTCGCCGTGGCGTTATCGGCCATCGATCCCGCTAATCCTTTTGGGGCTACGCTCCCATGGCCAACATCGCTACAGGGGGTCCGCCCCACGCGCCGCAATGGTTCGCTGATCGTTATCTGCCATGGCCGGCTTCTGCTCTGTCTGGTTCAGGGCGGAAAAGAGCTACTGACCTTTACCCCCGAAAAGGACAGCGATGAGCGCGCGGCCATTGCTGCGCTGGCCGTGGCGCTTAAGCGCGACAGGCAGCTCAGATTTACCCTGGAACGGGTGGATAGCAAACCGGTCGGCGGCTCCCCGCTGGTTCCGGCGCTGCGAGCGGTGGGCTTCTCTCGCGTACCAAAGGGTTACAGCTGGTTCCCTTAAATCACGCCTTCCTTCCGTCTGACAGACGCGCCTTACCCCTGTTGCAAACTCAATCCAACCTAAACAACCGGTTCATCCACCTTGCCTTTGAGCAACCGCTCAAGTAACTTTCCGGCTTGAGCGGTTGCTCAAACGTTATTTCGCCGCCCTTCTGCGCGGTGCAAGAAGCGATCGAACCTGGAAACCCGCCTGCATTACCCTGATCCGGGACCAGGATACTTTCAATCTGAGGCAAAATCATGTACGTCAAAAATCGCTGGCTGATACTGGCGATCATCACCAGCACCCTTTTCCTTATTGTCATTGATATGTCTGTTCTTTATACCGCACTGCCGCGGCTTACCCAGGCACTGGACGCCACGGCTTCGCAAAAACTGTGGATTGTGAATGCCTATCCGCTGGTCGTGGCCTGCCTGCTGCCGGGCGCAGGAATGCTCAGCGATCGCATTGGCCATAAAACACTCTTTATGAGCGGCCTGCCCGTCTTTGCCACTGCATCACTCTGTGCGGCTTATTCACCCAGCGCAGAGATCCTGATTGCCTCCCGCGTATTTCTGGCGGTGGGCGCAGCAATGATGATGCCTGCGACACTCTCCATCGTACGCCATGTTTTTACCAATCCGCGCGAACGGGCGCTTGCCATCGGCATCTGGTCCGCTGTGGCTTCAGGCGCCGCCGCCCTTGGCCCGGTAATCGGAGGCGTATTGCTGGCGCATTTCTGGTGGGGATCGGTGTTTCTGATTAACGTACCGGTGGTGCTGGTGGCCATCGTATTCGCCGCGCTCTATATCCCCCGCATCGAGGGCGACGCAACACGCCCTTGTGATGTGATCGGATCGCTGATGATCATGATCGGGCTGGTCGGCGTCATTTATGCGCTGAAAGAGCTGAGCAAAATGGATGCCTCGATGGCGGCCGTGGCGGTAAGCGGGTTAACCGGTATCCTGTTTATGGGGCTGTTTGTCAGACGCCAGAGGCGGTCAGCCCATCCTATGATCGACTTCTCCCTGTTCAAAAATGCGGGATTCAGCGCCGGGGTCGCCGTCGCCATTATCTCAATGATCGTGCTGATCGGTATCGAGCTGGTACTCACCCAGCGGCTACAGCTGGTTCAGGATCTGTCACCGCTGAGGGCCGCGCTGACCATTCTCCCTATTCCGATCGCTTCTGCGCTCTCCTCCACGCTGGCTGGCATGCTGCTGCCGCGCCTCGGTGAGCGGCGGATCATTCTGGGTGGCCTGAGTCTGACCGCACTGGGGATTATTTGCCTGGCGCTAAGTTTTGAAAACGGCCTGTTATATCAGATGATTGCACTGTTTATCCTCGGATTCGGCCTTGGCGGTCCGGTGACCGCGGCCTCAACGGCGATCATGCTCAATACGCCGGAGGAAAAAGCCGGGATGGTCGCCGCCATAGAGGATGTATCCTGGGAACTGGGTGGCGTACTGGGGGTCACCCTGCTGGGCGGGCTGATGACGGCGGCCTACAGCACTATCCTTGTCCTGCCGGAAGGGTTAGTTAACGGCGTGAAGGCCTATGACAGCCTGGATGAAGCGCTGCTGATCGCCAGGGAAATGAGTCAGCCCTACGCCACTATACTGACCGAGCTGGCAAGAGAGGCTTTTGATCGCGCATTCAGACTGGTGCTGGTCGGCGCGACAGTTCTGGTTGCCTGTAGTCTGGTTGCGTTGAGATACATGTTAAGACAGCCTCAAATCCGGCAGCAGGTCGGGGCGAAAAGCTAAAACCAGTGATTCACTGCTGTTCAGCCTATCAAGATGTTGCAAAAGATATTGAATTAATAATGGAAATACCGGAAAATGCCCCGGCGAGATGAAATGTCTATATTTATAATGGAATTTTTTTGTTATATCCAGGGAGGTATTATGAACAATAATCAAGTAGGTTTAAAATCTGGTCATCGATTATATAATAATGGTTCAAATAACATAAATCACAAAAGTGACATAAGTGACATTAACAACAATTTATTGAAGATAGAAAGTGAGTTAAACGGCACAAATGAACCAGACAATAAAAGAAAACTTGAGCTGAACGATTTGATATTCGGTTTTATTAACCAAATAGAGGGTAGTCTGGAAGCAGGTTATGGGTTGACAAACAGGTTAGAGAAAGATTTGCAGGTATTGAAGATAAAATTCGGCATGGCTGCAATGAAATGCGGGGACACTGATTGGGAGAGTTTTAATTTATCAGGAGAGGTTCATAGTAATAATGAGTTGTTTATAAATCAAAATTCTTTTGCGCTGTCCCTTGACGAATTACAAACACAGGGGATAACAGAAAAGATAAGAACGTTTGCATGGAACTGTTGTCGATATAATTTTGCACATACCCTTATTTATACCGAGATGCCTGCCCCTGCGGATAAAGTGCAGGAAGAATTTTCAACTTTTTTTGAACAGTACAAAAAACAGGGTGTTTCGGAAATTATTACGGTAGCCGCAGCAAATGCCAAAATTGCAGAAAATTGTGCAAAAAAAGTTTTGACACAGAAGATGAAGCGCTAACATCTCCATTATTCATTGCCTGCAGAAAACTTAATAAATTTTATGATGATTTTATAAAGTGCGAAAAACCTGAAACGGACGCTAATCTCAGATTAGAGGGGGAAATTTTGTCAAAACATATGTCAGTGTTCATCCCTACGGAAGTTAAAGAAAAATTAAAAATAAGCTAAAAAACGTAACTACTACCATAATTCTCAATATCAAAACTGGCTCCTTATACAGGAAGAAAGATGAAAGAGATGGCTGACACGCTCAGAGGCAAAATCCTTGATGGGGCAATCGAACTGTTTATCGTCAGAGGCGTTGAGAAAGTAACAACGCGCGAGTTGACGGAACATCTGGGTATCTCGCGCAGTCATATCTATCACTACTTCCGCGACTGGCAGGCGCTCTGTATTGAGGCGCTGACGCATTTTATGCTGTCTGAGCTGGAGGAGGTCAAAGCCCGCATTGCGCACCTGCCGCCGGGAGAGAAGCTCAAAGCGCTGGTGGATAACTATCTTCCCGAGGGACAGGATGCAGTCTGGCAGCTCTATGTTTCCCTGTGGCAGCTGGCGGCGCATAACGCGGCATGGGCCGCGTTGGCCGACCGGCTGATGCATCAGTGGAAGCAGTTTCTGACCGAAATTATCATCACCGGCGAAGCGAGCGGCGCGTTCAGGGTGACAGCCAGCCAGCGCATCACGCGCCAGCTGGCGGCACTGCTTAACGGCTACTCCGATAAGCTGGTAGTGGCACCTTCTGCCGCTGCACGTCAGCAGGCAATAGACGATATTGACGCCTTTATTGCGTTGGTACTGTGACAGCAATATTCAGATAATAGGGGTCTGAAGCCCAACCGTACGAAAACGTACGCTAAGTGCATTTTTTGTACATCGCCTTGCCCAGCTCCGCGAGTGCTTTATAGGTTGGGTGCTGAATGTTATTGCGGGTGAATCGTCGTAATATGGCCTCCGGTTCGGCTGTTCCGGTTCTCAGTGCCGCTGTATATTTGATTATCTCGTCATACTGTTGTGCAATAAGCTCCCAGTCGATCCCCCGGGTTAAAATCGGCGTCAAATGCGGGTACAACGAGGCTTCTTCCTTTTCACACACATTTTGTCGGTGCCGCTGAGCCTGCCGCCCCTGAAGCTGGTAGTTTTCAAGAGATACCGGAGTGCATCCGATCTGCCCAGCAATAGCATGCACAACACCTGAAGGGAAATCGCTTAATGACTCAGGGCAATGGCCCTGTACCTGTCGGAATTTTAGTTGAATGGCAAATCCCAGTCGCCCTGTATCGGTCATTCCCGGTAACAGGGAAAGCTCTTCAGCAAGCAAACGCCACTCGTCCCTGTCATCAAAAGTCTACTCCGGTGATAACATCCCAACTCCCTGAATCATCGATGGTTAATCGCTATGGCAACCATTTCACAGGTGAGTGATTTTTACTCAGATCCAGTTCAAAAAAGTCAGATGTCGCATTTTGCAGCTTCGCTTCCACTAGGCCAATATATAGTCTCATAAGTATCGACATTTTAGACGGTTAGTTTCTTAACGGGGTTCTACGCCGGAACCGCCGAAATTTCCGTTACCCCAGTTTCAGCCCGGCGACCAGCACATCTAGGTCAATAATTTCATTGCTATTCTGGAAGGTATAATGCCCGTTCAGCAAAATGTGTTGCCAGGCCACCGGCGATATCCGGGTCAGATTCTCAATACCTTTGTCGTTACCCTCTGCTTCCAGTCGCTCCAGTAGTCGTGACAGGATCGCGGAGTTGTAATAAACGATCGCGTTGGAGATCAACCGCCCGCATTGATTACTGATCTCTGTTTCAATGTCATTTTTCCCAGTTAACTCCTTCTTTCCGCCGACTTTGGCAACTGCGGCACGTAGTTGGTGATACGATTCAATCCGGTTCTGGGAACGACGGATATTGCGTTCCAGTCGCGGGTCTCGCAGATACTTCAGTGTGTAAATGCTGCGAACCAGCCGGTCATATTCAAATACCGCCTGCCTTGTCGGATTGGTTGTTGTGTACGTACACAATTTGCGGATCAGCGTTCCCTGCGTCATTTCTTTCAGCCCCAGCGTGGCGACGATGCGATCGAGGTTGCTTTTTTCGCGGATTATAAGGTTCAGGTCTATCTGTCCGGCAGGCTGAATCAGGCAATTTTTATATGCCGATGGGTCTCTGGTGCAGTGCAACTCCAGCCGTTGCTTGTTCAGATCAGTAAAATGAGGTTCAAAGCGAAGGCCAAACCAGTGCAGGATTGCAAAGTTGGCTTTGTTGATACTGTGCATGTCACCGGTGATGGCCGAGGGTTTCACTGCTGAGGTGTTCCGGTACCAGATATCAAAAATATGATGGCCTTCGTAGTCGTTTGTGCCAATCAGGTATCCGTTAATCGGAATATGGTTGCACAGCAGCGTGTAAGCCACCATACCTTTACCGCGACCAAAGTATTTACGCGAATACCTGGCCTTAACTGTTGGGCGCTCAACACCAAATTTCTGTCCGTCAACGGCACCATAAAGTGTCTCTGGATCAAACGAATAGAGTGGAAAAACCGGCAGGGCCTCTATGGCATCGGTGATACAGTCATTGGCCGTGAGCAGCGACGCCAGGCGGAGGTACTGTTCGTACGTGGTCTCCAGTACATGGAACGGTATGTCGCTGGTTCTCGCCATGACATGATTGCCATGATTCATCGCCTGAGCAACGATGACCGCTATCAGGCTGTCTGCATCGGCTTCTTTTTTGGCATAACGGGGTTGCAGTGGCTTCATGGCGGGGAGGAACCGGCACTGTCCGTTAACAAAGCGGAAAACATCGGTCACATCGCAGAATGGCAGTTGCTCGTAAAAACGCGTCTCCTGTGCCTTATGGTGACTGACCACCGATTTATGCCAGGTCAGTTTCTGCGTTTCTTTATCGTATTCCAGATGTTTCAGTTTCCCCTGCTTCAACTCACGGTTAAACGCTTTCCATTGCCGGTGCAGTTCGGACGACAGCTCCTTTAGCTGCGTTTTAACCGGTTTCTGCAGAAAGGGAATATTTATTTCAGCCAGCACTGCGGCCTGTTCCCCTTCCGGTACAAGTTCATCAGAAAGATGGCGGTGCCGGAGACTGTCGTTGAGGTGGAATTCACCCGACTGAAAACGCTTTCTTATCTGACGATATAACCAGAACTCATAGCGCCCGGCATTCAGGCCTGTGGGTTCACCATCCTCACCGTATTCCAGCAGGTACGGGCGCAGCCGCGCTGGTAACGTTTCTGACGGGCATTCCGCCACCGGTCGCTGCGAAAGCGTCTGCTTTTTGCTGAACACTATTCTTAGCCAGCTCAGCGCCTCAGCCCAAGGGCTGTCCTGGACCACACTGGTGAGATCGAGTGACAGATATAATGGTCGCAGGTGACGCCGGATTAATGCCGTCATACCGTCCACGGCCTGCCACTGTAGCGCCAGTTTACTGACGGGTTTTACACTCATGCGCTATCATCAAGCTGTTCCGTCAGAATACGTCCCAGCCGTTGCCTTTCATCAGAAAGAACCTTCCTTACCAGCTCCTGGAGAGTGGTTTAACCGGGCCGGATAATTTTATGCGCGTTGAGCCAGATAATCAGCTCGGTGGCGACAAAACCGGGAGTTACATCGCGGTGAACAATGTGGGAAGCCTGTTGCTCAAGTTGTGAAGACAGCGAAGATGCCCACGGTCGATAACCATACAGTGCGCAGATTTTTTCCCGCTGCGCATAGCGTTCATGCTTAGTAGGAGATTGGTCCGGAAGTGACTCACCATGAAAATAACGGCTCAGGATAAAGTTGCAGTCGTCCTTAACATCACTCCACCCGAAGCGGAAAAACAGGTGTTTGGCTTTAAAGTAAGCGATCTGAAGAATGCAATAAATCTGGGCAGGAAGCCCCTGACGACTACAGGCCAGCGCCAGTTCGGATTCATCCAGCGCCAGAAATTTCAGCCGCTGTGCATCATCGAAATCAGGGAGGCCATACAGCGCTTCCTGCTCAGCCCTGTTTAAAACCGCCAGTCGTTAACTTTTGCCTGTTGCTGTATCACGAGTTGTCATCCTGACCTCGATTAATCGTGTCCGTAAGAGGATCGTTCAACGGACAGTAAAATAAATTTTGGTGTTTCAGATAAAATCACTGATGACGTTGTCTCATATAACTGGTAAGGCATCAATCTCTTTCATGGCCCCTTAAACGTACATATTTATGACAGAAATACGGATCGGCTATGCACGATGTTCGACCGACAAGCAAGATTTGACTGCTCAGCAGGAAGCGCTGGTGAAACTCGGTGTCTCCCTGGACAGAATTTATATCGATAAAGGGTTGACCGGCTCAAATCGCCTGCGGCCCGGCCTGGATCAGGCGCTGGCCGCTGTGCGCAGTGGTGACACACTGGTAGTTCCCAAACTTGACCGCCTGGCGCGTTCGGTGCCTGATGCGCGGGAGATAGCAGATGCATTACAGGCCAGAGGCGTGAAGCTGGCACTGGGAACCAGCATCTACGATCCGGCGGACCCGATGGGGAAAATGTTCTTCAACGTGCTGGCGACGTTTGCCGAGTTTGAAGGCGATCTGATACGTCTCCGCACGCGCGAAGGGATGGCCATCGCACGGGCGAAAGGAAAACTGCGAGGGAAGCAGCCGAAGCTGTCAGATAAACAGCAGAAAGAGCTTTGCAGGATGCACGGAAGCGGTGAGTACTCTATCAGCGATCTGGCTGAATTATTCTCCGTCTCCCGTCCCACGGTCTATCGGACGCTTACCCGTGGAAAATAATGGAACTGGATTTAATGAAAATAAGCAAGGAGCGGTTATGTACTACAGCAATGAAGTTATCAGTTATTTGCAGGCTAATAAAATTCTTGCGTTAAAACTCGACCATGCATTAACGGGCGTAGGAAAGGCTGTATCCAATCAGATTGAAACGATAGGTGCCGGTGCAACGCGAGCACTGTATTACACATCCTGCTTTACCGATGAATATCAGGATGTCTGCCAGAAACAAAAGACCGAAGACATTCGATTCAAAAACGGCGTTATTTATCTTTTGCGACATGGAAATGTTGCGTATGACATGCTCAAAATATATTTCGAAGAAATATTTAAATATAAAACCCCCGATCAACTGGAGCGCATCAAACAGATGCTTATGGCTGTTAATATCCATATTGCCGCCAGTTCACTCACAAACGCTGGATTTGCTCTGGCAACAGCATCATTTGTCGCTGCAGGTATGAATCTAAGTCTTGAACTCAGTGCACTGGCAGGGCGAAGAGCGGGCGGGGTTGTCGGGGCTATTGGCATATACGGCGTGGTACAGAAAGCGGCAGATAGTGCCCATCGCCTACATGTCCAATACCCAGCCTATTACTCTGCACTGTACATGCAACAACTAGAAATGATGTACTTCCTGATAGAGCCATTGTTTCAGCGGGCTGAGGCATTTAAAGCACAATGGGCATCGGATGATGGTATTGCAGACATCATCACCAGGATGATTCGATAATCATGATGAATCTTATTAAAAGGTTTTTCAGTCGGGTATTCAGTTCATTGATTTCGTATTATGGCCCGGCAGTGTTGACAATAATTTTCGCTTTGGCTCAGGGTTTATTTTTCCCTGACAGCCCAATCTGGCTCATCCCCGTATTTTTCGTATTTGTGATGGTTGTTTTATCAATATGCGAGATTGTAAAGTTCAAACGTTAGCATCATCGTAAATTTATTTATAAGTAAATATTATGTCTACACCCGCACATTTATGGCTTGAAGATGAGAACGGTTCTCCGATAGTCGGTAGTTGCATGATGCCACTTCGCCTGGGTTCTATCGAGTTAAAATCATTCTCTCACGGTGTCACTATTCCGGTTGACCCGAGCTGGGGAAAACTTACAGGTACGCGCGTACACCGCCCTATAACGATAGTGAAAGAATTTGATCAGACAACACCACTTTTGTATCGCGCTGTCTGCGAAGGCCGGACCATGAAGAAAGCGACAATCAAGATGTACCGTATTCTGGAATCGGGCATCGAGGCCGAGTATTTCAATATCATTCTGGAAAACGTCAAATTCACAACGGTCGCACCATTCCTGTCTCCTAACGGTATGTATGTTTTCGTTCCATTGGCCTTCAGACCCCTAAATCCAGCTTTCATGCTGGATTTACTCTTAGAATGGTGATGCATTCAGATATATTGTAGTTGAGTAAGTCGCCCCGTTATTGAAGCTGTATACATCCCCTTTAATGGTTAGGTGAAATATGATCGGACGCACATAAATCCCCTCCTGCGGGCGCACAATTCCTCACCGCCGTTACACTTACAGCAAATTTAGCGGCGGTACGCCTGTAAGAGGAATTACGATGCCCGATCTTAATAACATTATCCCCCTTTCCGCACCAACACGCGGAACAATTGCTTCCCCCTTGAGAAAACCTGCCACGTTATCCTGCGCTGCCCTGTTCAGTTCGCTGCTGATACTGACCGGCTGCGGCGGGGGCAATACGCCGCCTAAGGTTCACGCGCCGGGAAACCCCGAATCCACTAAGCTGGAGGTGCTGGATAAAGGCGCAGCGGTGATGCAGTCGCGCCCGCCCGTTGACGCAATCAATGCCTATCTTGACGGATTTCATTTTTATAACGGCGACAAAAATGGCCAGATGGAAGCGCATCATTACGTCACCGTGCTCAATGACGATGTAATGCAGGCGGTTATCTACGACGGGAATACGCGTGATGCCCATTTGATGGGCGTGGAATACATTATCAGCGAAAAACTCTTTGCGGGCCTGCCGCCCGAGGAGAAAAAGCTGTGGCACAGTCATCGCTACGAGGTTAAATCCGGCAGTCTGATTGCACCCGGCCTGCCCGAGGCGGCTGAAAATTCACTGATGAAAAAGCTGGTAAATACCTACGGCAAAACCTGGCACACCTGGCATACCGATCGGGACAAAACGCTGCCGCTTGGCATTCCGTCCCTGATGATGGGCTTTACCGCCGACGGGCAGCTGGATCCTAAACTGCTTGCCGACAGGGATCGTCGCTTCGATACGGATACCCGGAAGATCCGCCAGCAGCGCAGTGATATTCAGGCTCATCCCATCGTCACTGGAGCCGATGCATGGGAAAAAGGGCAAACGATCCAGTTACAAAGGGTGTCCGCAGCCGGTGAGCATGCCCAGGGCACCACCGGCTTCTCCACCTCGGAACAGACCGAACACGGCAAGGTGGGAAACTGACCGGCGCCCTGCTCCTTGCGAACCCGGCTCGGTGAGAAACAGATGGCGCCCTGCTCTTTTACTCGCGCCAGCCCAGCGCGGGTGCGACGTGCGTCAGGATGGCTTCCATCACGTGAGCACAGTAGTCAACGCCGAGCTGATTGGGGATAGTTAACAGCAGAGTATCCGACTCGGCAATCGCTTCATCCTTTGCCAGCTGAGCGATCAGTGCTTCCGGCTCGGCTGCATAGCTACGGCCAAAAATAGCCCGCGTTTTCTCATCCAGATAGCCTATCTGATCGCCGCCCTCCCAGCTGGATCCAAAATAGGCGCGATCGGTGCTGTTCATCAGCGCAAAAATACTGCGGCTGACCGACACCCGCGGCTCGCGTTGATGACCCGCCTCTTTCCACGCCGCCCGGTAAGCGCGGATCTGCCTGGCCTGCTGAATATGGAACGGCTCACCGGTTTCATCGTCTTTCAGGGTGGAGCTTTGCAGATTCATCCCCAGCTTTGCGGCCCATACGGCGGTAGCATCGGAGCCGGATCCCCACCAGATACGTTCGCGCAGTCCGTCGGACCAGGGTTCCGGGCGCAGTAATCCGGGCGGATTAGGAAACATCGGCTGCGGATTGGGTTTGGCAAAGCCCTCTCCACGCAGCACCTCCAGCAGCTCTTCGGTGTGCCTGCGGCCCATCTGCGCGTCGTTTTCACCCTGCTGCGGCTCAAAACCGAAATAACGCCAGCCGTCGACAACCTGTTCCGGCGAACCGCGGCTCAGCCCCAGCTGCAACCGGCCTCCGCTGATCAGGTCGGCCACGCCCGCATCTTCCGCCATATAGAGCGGGTTTTCGTAGCGCATATCAATAACGCCGGTGCCAATCTCGATACGCTTCGTCCTGGCAGCCACCGCCGCAAGTAGCGGGAATGGCGCGCTAAGCTGGCGGGCAAAGTGATGCACGCGGAAATAAGCCCCGTCCGCGCCCAGCTCTTCGGCGGCCACGGCAAGGTCGATGGACTGGAGCAGCGCATCCGCAGCCGAACGCGTTGCCGACTGCGCCGAGGGCGTCCAGTGGCCGAATGACAAAAAGCCTATCTTTTTCATGGTCGGGCTACCTTTATCTCAGGTCAGATTCAGTACAGACTAGCATACATGCTGCGTTCTCAGGCTGACAGCCCGCTTCGATAAGGGCGCACATAACGATCCATTTTAACCCTATGTGGGTGAAATCATTTCAGGCTATATTACAATTTACCCGTCCCGGAGATACCAGGTTATCTGGCGAGTGAATCGTCTGATTCATCGCCTGAGCAACGATGACCGTCATAAGACTGTCTGCATCAGCATATTTTTTTGCATAACGGGGCTGTAATGGTTTCATTGCAGGGAGGAAGCGGCACGGTTCGTTAACAAAGCGGAAAATGCCGGTCACATCGCAGAATGACAGTTGCTCATAAAAGCGTTTATATCACGCTCAATCAGCTTATCCAGCTCAGCAATTGTCGAGTCATCAAACCGCTCCGCCAGAATACGCCCCAACCGCTGCCTTTCATCAGAAAGAACCCGGCTCACCATCTCCTGAAGCGTGGTGTATAATGGAAAACTGGATTTAATAAAAATTAGCATGGAGCGGTTATGTACAACAACAATGAAGTTATCAGCTATCTTCAGGCCAACAAGATCCTCGCATTGAAGCTCGACCATGCAGTTTCTGCCGTTGGACAACAGGTTGAAAATCAAGTTGAAACATTAGGAAAGGGCGCGACCCGTCTGCTGTATTACACGTCCTGTTTTACTGATGAATATAACGATGTTTGCCAGCAACAAAAGACGGAAGACCTGCGTTTCAGGGATGCCGTTTATAAAGTAATACGCCACGGTGATGTGGTCTATGAGATGCTTCGGATCTACTTTGAAGAAATTTTCAAATACAAAACATCTGAGCAATTAGAATACATCAAGAAGTGCCTCATGGCCGTAAATGTCCATATAGCCGCCAGTTCTCTCACCAGTGCCGGATTTACGTTAGCAGTTGCCAGCAGCGTTCGTATTGGGTTAAAACTCAGCCTCGAAATAAGCGCTCTTGCCGGTACTTGGGCCTCCCGTGGTATTGCCGCTGTTGGTGTTTATGGAGTAGTGCAGAAAGCTGCGGACAGTGCTCATCGTCTGCATATTCAATTCCCTGCCTATTATTCTACTCTTTATGTTCAGGGGCTGGAAATGCTCTACTTCCTCATTGAGCCAGTGTTCCAAAAAGCGGGCGCTATCGAAGCGCAATGGGCATCAAATAACGACATTGTGGACATCATCAGGAGGATGATCCAATAACTATGATGACTTATATCAAACGTTTCTTTCGGTGGCAGGGGCGCTTCTTCTTTTCGGTCTACGGCCCAACCGTGCTAGCAATCGTTTTTGCCTTAATTCAGGCCCATTTCTTCCCCGGTAGTCCCGTCTGGCCAATCGGTGTTTTCTTCATAGCCGTAATGATTATTTTTGGTCGTTATGTGAAATGGTGAAACGCTGAACAACCCAATATTTAATACACACAGATAAGGAAATTACCTGTCTAATATTATCTATCGAGATTCATGGAACAATCGTTATTGTGCCTGATGGCCAGGAGAACCAAAGGAGGCAATAGCCTCCTTTGGCACTAATGAGGAGGTAAAATGCTCGACTTAACCGCAGAACAGCGACAGCTGGCGAAATGGAATCCTCTCCCTGATAAACTCCGGAGCATGGTTGCTGACATGAATACCCTGCCTCACCCCGCCTGGCAACACGCGACCGGTTGACTTAAGCAGGCCAGGGTTTCGCACCCTGCATAAAGGCCAGAGAGAACGCATTCTCTCTGGCCTTTTTTTACTGCATCAGGAGGCCGCTAAGACGGCATCCTGGTCTGTTACAGCGTACCGGTACCGCCGTCAGAACACCAAACCTGACCAGAGGTGTAAGTGCTCTCCTGGGAGGCGAGCGTGACGTACAGCGGCGCGATTTCAGCCGGCTGGCCTGGGCGGCCCAGCGGCGCGGTGGCACCAAATTGCTCAACTTTCTCCTGCGGCTGTCCGCCACAGCACTGTAGTGCGGTCCAGTAGGGTCCGGGGGCGACCGCGTTAACGCGAATTCCCTGCGGCCCCAGCTGTTTTGCCAGTGATTTGGTAAAGGCAACGATGGCGGCTTTCGTCTGCGAGTAATCCAGCAGAATATCGCTTGGCTGGTAAGCCTGTACCGAGGTGGTATTCACGATAGTTGCGCCGCGTGGCAGATGATCCAGCGCAGCTTTTGTTATCCAGAACATAGCATAAACGTTGGTTTTGAAGGTGGCGTCAAAGTCCTCAGTCGAGAGGTCTTTAATAGATTCATGGTACTGCTGACGGCCAGCGTTGTTGACCAGGATATCCAGTCCACCCAGCTGTTCAGCGGCTTGCTTTACCAGATTCTGACAAAAGCTTTCTTCACGAATGTCGCCAGGGATAGCAACCGCTTTACGGCCTGCTTCCTTGATTAGCTTGATCACTTCCTGCGCATCTTCCTCTTCCTCTGGCAGGTAGTTGATCACCACGTCAGCGCCTTCACGAGCATAAGCAATGGCGACGGCGCGGCCAATACCGGAATCACCCCCGGTAATGAGCGCTTTGCGACCGGCCAGGCGTCCACTTCCTTTGTAGGAGGTTTCGCCGTGATCGGGACGGGGATTCATTTTGCTCGCCAGACCAGGAAACGGCTGCTTCTGTCGCTCGAAAGGCGGAACGGGATAAGCATCGCTGTTGGTTTGGTTCAGTGATGCCGGGAGGCCATTCTTGCTAGTCATAGTATGCTCCTGTTAATTTCGGGCGGTGTTGCCACTAAGCATAGAACAGGATTTCACGATCGCCAGGTATTGTTCCCGGTAACCTTTTTTTCTGAGCCACGTGAACTTCGGCAAAAATTATCTATACTTTTCAATCAGGATGAAAAAAGACCGGGCCGGAATGATTCACTTATTCTGTCCAATGCCGTTGCGCAAAAGCCGTTTCCTGGCCGCGTATAACCCCTCCCTGACAAGGATGAGTGCCGAGTGAAAAACAAAACGTATCAGAGCCCAACGCGCAAGCAGGGCTATGCCGATCTGGGTGATTATGCCGCCATTGGCGAAGGCCGTTCCGTTGCGCTGATCGCGCCCGACGGCGCCATTGACTGGTGGTGCGCCCCCAATCTCGACTCCCCGCCGCTGTTCGACCGTATTCTGGATGATGAGATCGGCGGATATTTCCAGCTTGAGCCCGTGCAGCCCTACTCCGTTCAGCGCCAGTATCGTGAAAACAGCAACGTGCTGGAAACCCGCTTTGAAACTGAAACGGGCGTGGCGCGGGTGACTGAATCGATCAATAGCACCCTGGCCGGACGGCTGCCGTGGAGTGAACTGGCCAGACGCATTGAGGGCGTTGAAGGCGAAGTGGCGTTTACGCTTTGCATGCGGCCTGGCACCGTGGCGGAAACCCGCTCTCCCTGGCGTGCGGAAACGCAGCAGGGAACCGTTTTTCACATTGCGGATCTGATGCTTATGCTGCGCACCAGTGATGACGTGACCCTTGAAGAGAGCAGCGACGAGCAGATAACCGGTCAGTTCACTACCTCCTCTGGCTCACGTTCGCTGATTGCGCTTCTGGCGACGGAAAAAGAGCCGCTGGCGGTGCCCGAACTGACTGCTATCGATGGACGAATCGAAACCAGCCATACGGCCTGGTGCGACTGGGTCAATAGCCTGAGCTACGAGGGGCTGTTCCCCGGTCACGTTAAGCGCTCTGCGCTGGCGCTAAAATTTCTGTGGTACTCACCGACTGGCGCACTGGCCGCTGCCGCCACCACCTCCCTGCCGGAAGGCATTGGCGGCGAGAAAAATTATGATTACCGCTATGCCTGGGTACGTGATGCCTGCCTGATTATCAAATCTTTCGTCTACCTTGGTGCACTGGAAGACTGTAAGGCGGCATTCTCCTGGTTAACCCGCACCATCATTCGTCACGGCGTGCAGCTACGTGCCTGTTATACCCTCGAGGGCGGAATTGTCCCGGAAGAGCGCTACCTGCCGCTGAAGGGATATCAGGGATCCCAGCCGGTGCGGGTGGGAAATAACGCGCGCGATCAGGTCCAGCTGAGTATGTATGGCGATATGCTGGCGACCGCGCAGCTGTTTATCGAAGCGGGTCACGTGCTGGATTTGGCGACTTCACGTATGCTGGGAGAACTGGCTAACTGCTGCGCCGACAGCTGGCGGCAGAAGGATTCCGGCATCTGGGAACTGCCTGAAGAGCAGCACTATACCCACTCTAAAATGGCCTGCTGGCTGGCGCTGGATTCAGCGGTAGCCATGGCGGAAGGCAAGCATATTGAGCCGACCTGGGTTAAGCGCTGGCAGCGTGAGCGCGATCGCATCCGCGACTGGATTGAAACGCACTGCTGGTCCGAATCAAAACAGGCGTATCTGTTCTACCCCGAGAGCGAAGCCGGACTGGATGCCTCGATGGCACTGGTTTACCACTATGGCAATACGGTAAATCCGCAGCGGATGCTGTCAACCTATCAGGCGATTCAGAAGGAACTGGGGCATGATACGGCGATGCTTTATCGCTACAGCGGCGTTGAACAGGAGGAGAGCACCTTTGTCGCCTGCTCTTTCTGGCTGGCTGAGGCCTGGGCGGCCATGGGCGAACGCGAGCGGGCAGAAAATGCCATGAATGAGATCCTCGACAGCCTGTGCGATCGCGGTAACGTTGAGACCTTCAATGAGATGTTTGACGTCAGAACGGGCAGCTGGCGCGGCAACTTGCCTCAGGGTCTTAGCCACCTCGCGCTCATCTGTGCCGCCCAGAGGATCTCGACGGCTGGCGAAGCACATTCTGGTAGCAACACTGAATGATATATCAATCGCGGACGCATTCATGCCGCGTAAGCTAACTCTGCTCCCCTGCCCGGTGTCATCGCCGGGCTAAAATACAGCGAAGAACCACTATAGCGGCATTTTACCTCTCATCTTCTGCTGTGCTTAACAGAGTAAAAATCTACGCTAATGGTCAGGTGAAATCAATGATAGCTTATTGTATGTTGTAACTAATAGCCTGATCGAGGCCCAGGATGTTTGTTAACGGGCAGTGCCGTTTTCTTCATGCCATGAAGCCGCTACAGCCACGCTATGCCAAAAAGAATGCCGATGCAGACAGCCTGATGGCGGTCATCGTTGCCCAGGCGATGAATCACGGTAATCATGTGATGGCACGAACCAGCGATATTCCGTTCCATGTGCTGGAAACCACGTACGAACAGTACCTCCGCCTGGCGTCACTGGTCACGGCTAATGACTGCATCACCGATGCCATAGAGGCCCTGCCTATTTTTCCGCACTATTCGTTTGATCCGGAAATGCTTTATGGTGCCGTTGACGGGCAGAAGTTTGGCATTGAACGGCCGACAGTAAAGGCCCGACATTCACGTAAATACTTCGGCCGCGGTAAAGGCATGGTGGCCTACACACTGTTGTGTAACCACATCCCGATCAACGGTTACCTGATTGGCACGAACGACTATGAAGCCCACCATGTATTTGATATCTGGTACCGCAACACCTCAGAGGTGAAACCCACGGCCATCACCGGCGACATGCACAGCATAAATAAAGCCAACTTTGCGATCCTGCACTGGTTTGGCCTGCGCTTTGAACCTCATTTTACGGACCTGAACCGGCAGTTGCAGGAGCTGTACTGCATCAGAGATCCATCGGCCTATAAAAAATGCCTGATCCAGCCCGCCGGACAGATTGACCGGGACCTTATCATCCGCGAAAAAAGCAATCTCGATCGCATCGTCGCCACGCTGGGGCTGAAAGAAATGACTCAGGGGACGCTGGTCCGCAAACTGTGCACGTATACAGTGCGGGCGGCTGATTTCCAACGCGATCGTGTATTACAACTCGGCGATCCTGTCGCGATTGCTGGAACGACTGGAAGCGGAAGGCAACGCCAAGGGCATTGAGACTTTGGCCCGAATATCACCGGTGGCCTGGCAGCATATTTTGCTGAACGGGCATTATACCTTCCAGAGCAGCAATGAGATTATTGACCTGGATGCGCTGGTTGCCGGGCTGAAACTGGGATAACGGAAAAATCTGGGGTTCCGGCGTAGAACCCCATAAAATTGTTCTACATTTTTTTATGCTCTACTTTTTTAGTTCAGTTCCCACTTAATACAGGATACCCCGCCATGGCATACAAAACCCTCATGAAATTGAGATGTTCTGATGATGTTATATAAGCCGCGTATCTTTTTCTCCTTGAGGCAGGAAGAAGTTCCTTATCGATATCATTAATAATGGTTGCAAGGTTATCCGCATTATTAAGAATAAGCTTAGCTTTCAGCATATAATCTATATTAAGAATATCAATGGCCATTTTTTTCTCTATATCTGTAATTAGGGCTTCACGCATTGTTTTCCTTCCAATTACATCATAATAGAAGTTATCATTCATTTTACCGCCAACCGCGCGCTCCTTAAACTGATTTATAGATTCCTGTGCTGAAGCATAATCCCATGTTCCTCCCTCACTATATGCATACAGGTAATCCTCAGTATTAGAGGACAAATGAGTTAGCTCATGCAAAAATATCATATTTTGATACTCCTGGCTTATGCTCGTAATGTCTTTTTTTGCCAAATAAACTCTCCTTCCCCTTATTTTAGCTGTATTATCAATCATGGTTCCTGCGTTAAAATGTATTCTGTTCTCAGGATCTTGAGAATAGGTAAAAGCATTCGTACTCGTTGCCTCACCTTTTTCCAATATACTTTCAAGTTGATTGAATTTATAAATGTAAATGTTTTTGAAGTTATTTGAAGTAGTTTTTTGCAGAATTTCAACATTTTTATTTACTGCCATTTCAATAAAGTTAACAGCCTCATTAATCACAGCATCATCATCAATACCTAACAAATTTTTTAAATGTTCAGCCACTCTATGACGTGATAATGACTCACCAAATAACGCTACGAGCCGCTCAGATTGCTCTAGCGCTGTTCTGGCAGAATTTATTATTTTCCCTCCAAGCACCCTCATGTTTTCGCTTTCAGAGTTAATGATGTTCTGACATGTTGAAATAATAACATTGCCTTCGCCAAACGTCTGGCTAAGGTATTGCTGTAAACTAAATTGATATGCCTGTTCTGTCATTATTTTAGGTGGGAATGTAGCATCAAAAGCCTTCAGGGGGCCGTTAGGGAAATGATAGATAGCCCCATCTCTACTAATCAAATCTGCATAAGCACCGTCCGGAATTTCCGGAAAGGCATTCCTCAGAGAGGAGCGCCATACTAAACTGAAATCCGGATGTGGCGATTGTTGTACTGGCAATTGTTGCTCTGGTACCAGAATGTCTGAATATGACTCTTCCTCTATATCTGAATTAATAGATAAATCTGAATCAAATTCATCTGACCCGGGAGAATCAGGGTTATGATATTTACGCTCATCAATACCACTTTTTCTTAAATAGTTTTCTACATTCACATATTTGTCAGTTACACTGTCATACTTACAATATAAATGATCCCCTCCAGGCTCCCCTAGAATATAATGTCCTTTATAATATGGATTCGGAACTATCCTGAACAACTTGTTATTTATTTTAATAAAATTTTCTCCTTTGGCATTCTCAACAATATTTCTTGAGTTTACCGGAGAGAAGTTTTTTTGCACAAAAGGGATGCCTGGTAAATTATTCGTAATTTTATTATACAGCGCACTACCAATTATATTCTCCTCAGAGAAAGCAAAACTAAGCCCACTCCCAAAGACACCAAAGGTCCATTCATTATTAGCATTCATATAAACTGGATACCCCCACTTATCCTTATCGTTAAGGTCGTAAACCGAAATTGCCCCTCCTTTTACATTACGGTTAATTTTGTAAGGAAGATACTTGCCTTTCATTTCAATGCACTTTATTTTTTTCTTATTTTTTCCATCAACGATAACCAATTTGCTTTCCAGAGAATCAACAGTGAAACTTTTTGTTGGTACGGATAGTTTATTGATAATTTTCTCCTCCATCGAGACTTTACTTATGGCAGGCGAATAAACATTGAATCTGGGACTGAATTCTGCATGGAAACCATTTTCTTTAAATGTTGAGTATAGATTTCTTAACTGTTCAGTTGTATGGGCTTGAGTCATCTGTCCTGACGGAAGAAAGAAAATCGGCTTATCACTCATATCCAGGCCAGGGCTAAAAGGATTCATCGATTCATCATTATGCCAGAATAGTTTACCACCCTGATAACCTTCAATATTAACTTCTTTATTCAAATTATTAATTATTGTTTCCGTGAAAAAATTAATATTTCCTTTATTTTTATCCTCCCCCTTATCTCCTATTTTTTTATTTTTTAAAGATACAAGTTCAAACTTTCCTTTTATAAGAACAGGTCTTAATTCAATCGGGTTAATATTATAGTCTTGCTGTTGTCTGGGGATAATGCAGAATAAATCATAATCTGCCGTGACAGGCCTGGAGTTAATATTGCTCGTTCCTGAACTCGCTCCTGCTTCCGGTGGGTTTGTCAATACTTTAACAGGCAGATGATTATCGTCAAAAACCGCCCCATCGTCACCGATATGAAATATTTTTTTTCCTCCCGGATAGATTGCTGAGTAAGTATCCAACTGCAGATGAGATATTTCTCCAGTGGCGATCAATTCCTGTATTCTGGCCTTACTCAATATTAACTGAACACTTTCAGCCCCTTTTCCCATGGCCTCCTCTATCGCTTTACTCTGCTTCTCATAATTATCAGGGGAAACCTTTGAGTAATGGGGGTTTTCAGCAATAAATCCTGAAGTGGGTCCTGTTCCACTGGATTTTGCTTTTAAATGAAAGTTTTTAGAGGGATAGCCTTCTTTTAATAAAGTCGTACCCCGTGGGTTTGGAAATCTGACACTAATTATAACACCATATTTTTTGGCAGTACGTTGTATCGCTTTGTTATATAATATAACATCAGACGCACCAGGAAGTGCGGCTAACAAAGGAAATCTCTCCCCCCCATTATTTACTGTGCCTGGACCTTGTTTTTTTGGCATTTTGCTTCGATGTGCTTTGGGAGCGTCCATAATAATATAATCGTTATCACTTATATATTTCTTTCCAAAAGGGACACCTAACTCTGAATTGAGCTCAGCCCATATATCACTACCCTGATAACTATCAACCCTGACGACATTAATTTCCCTGCCCAGTCCGGGACCATCTCCAGGATAATACTTGGTTTTTATTTTTGAAGCATCAGTATGCATGAAAGCACGAGTACGCATAGCTGCGGAAAGTTTCTTAATTCCAGCACCTTCACCAGAAATTTTCTGGATAAGCCGGTTCAATGCGCCGACCCCCTTATAGCTACCCAGGACGATTAACTCTCCCCCTGGATCCAGAGCGCGTAACAATGAGATACCCAGACCTTTAAGCGTCGCGGGCGATATTTCTTTCGCAATATTTGGCGATAACTCGATAAATTTTATCCCTGCCTGTTTTATCATTTGAGAAATCATAGCCTGTCTGGCACCATACTTTATCGCTGTAATTCCCGTGGATGTCAGAGCCTGACCAAATCTTCCCGCTATTTTTGCAGCACTGAATGCGGGTGGTAACATTGAAAGTATATCCACTGAGCAGCTCGCTAATGCATGTCCTGTTTTTCCTTTTATGGATTCAGAAATACAACTATAGAAAGGAATAAAGCTAAGAAAAGTTTCTTTCACTTTTTCTGCTGTGGTTTTGTCATAACCTGTTTCATAAAGCCGATCCTTCATCCTGGATCTATGTTCCTGAGACAGATTTTCTATTAATAAAGAAATGCTCTCACCTTCTTTTTTTATCGTTTTATAAGATTCTAAATAATACCGTTTTCCATCCTTTTGTGCCTCAATGAGAGCTTTCCCTAAAACCTTCATTTTCTCATCATCTTCTGCTGTTCTGTCCGGGTCCGTTCGATTTATTGTGTAATTTTTGCTGTTTTCATTCATAAAGATAGAGTAGAAACGAACATTTTCTCCCGAGGTACAGAGAATAAAATCAACCTCTTCAGGAATACTATGTTTTGTATCTCCTGAAGCAGATGATTTTCCTCCAGATGACAAATTGCCTACGTTAGCTTTTATTAAATCCACTCTTGAATTTTGTATGAATTTTTTCTCATCATCATTCAATGATGAATCAAATAAAACCGGAAGCAATAATTTATCTAAATCGTATATAATATCAGCTATCGCTTGATTTTGTTTTTGAAATATTTCATCAATGTCTGGAAGGGTAATATCATTAGCTGCCACTAATTGCTCGCCACCTTCCATTATATCTAATATTTCACCTTGTCTGAATATCCATTTATCATGCGCATCCAAATAATACGTTAAATATTTTTCAATATTGATATTGTTCTCACGAAAAATATTAGTGGCGATTTCTGTTCTTGTTTTCCATTTCTCAATCAAATTATTAAATTTTAAATATGGGTTATTCTCTACCACCCAGCCATCAATGTATGAATGATAATCCTTGCGAGCTTTGCTTATATCGTTCTCAGTTGCGTTTGATGATACGGAAGCACCATCTTTATTCCATGATGAATAGGCAGCTACTGGTGTGTTTAAGTATCGATTATACTCTTCAGGTATAGCACCTTCTTTCAATATCACACTCAAGGAAATCCCTACTTCTTCAATTTCTTCCAGGCTGAGATTGCTGATATTGATGTTGTTATCACGGAGCAAAAGAGCACCAGCATGCACAAGTCCCCATTGTGCTTCAAATATATCAATATGTGCTATATCCTCACCTGCCCCTCCCATGTATTCAGGAAGTAAAGCTGGGATTTCATATGATACTATTTTTTTATAAAAATCTATTGTTTTTTTAGTCAGTAAACGTTCTGACAGATGCTTTTTAATCACATCTTTAAACTTATCTGATAATATTTTGCTGCTGAGCGATAATTTTTTATTTGATTTAATGTCTGCTATTTGATTCACTAACCACTCTTCTAAATCAGAATCAAGTATATAAGCACTCAGGTAATCTATTAAAACTAAACGCTTTAAATTATCCGTAGTGATATTTTTATTTCGTGGAACATATATATTGAATGGTTCTAACAAGCAGTTGATCACCTTATTCATTCTTGAATTTTTTTTCCCTTTGGAAAGGTGAGTGACAAGATTATTTATTACATCATGTGCATTTCCAGTATCCATATTTTTATTTTCAAACAAAACAGAAAGGCATTTGGTTTGTTCTTTTCGAACTTCCTCCAGTGTATTTAACCCATCAGGTTGAATTATCTCATCCTGTCTTGCTTTTTCATCTTTTTTTATATTTACCTCGCTGCCTTTCCCAGTATTCCCTGGTACGAAATAATCAAGCAGCCATTTCCCGCACACGATAGCTGCGGTCAGACCGGAAGTAGAGACTGCACCAATCATCGTTTTACTTTTCAGCGGCTGGATATATGTATTGACCACCGGCACGATAACCGCCGCAGCTGCCACGGGAAGCAAAGCATCCCCGCCACGCTGGCTTGTTGCTGCCGAGGATACCTGTGTTTCTGGTATCTCTGTGTGTACAGGTATGCTATCAGCCCCTTTCGTCAACGGTTCAGGATAAGCGATGGCATCACATTTTGTATTGAAATACGTGTTGGTAATAATCTTTTCGTTTGTTTGCTGACAGGTCTCAGTCTTCAGGTTAGTACAGTACAGCAGGTCTGAAAGACCGCTTTCATGCCGGAGTTTCTCCACAGCCAGATAATGCGCCTGTTCAGGCACAGGGAGACGGGTAATTTCCCCGGGCGCGGGCCTGTTCTGTAACGTCGCCCGGGTGTAAGCCTCAGGATGGGCAGTTGAATTTGACGAGAATGCGGTGAGCCGTGGTGCTGAGGTGCCGGAAGCTGTGGCATCACATACATCTCCGGTCATTTCCACCTGTGTATCGACCTCAAAAGCGGGAGCGTGTTGTGATATGCCGGTGTTTTCCGGGATTTCCACGCCGGACGGGGGACTGCTCGCCATATTTCCCAGCGCAGTCCAGTAATGACTGCCGCGGATAAGAAGATTAGCCATAAAGGCCGGGACCTTCAGAACACCGCGCTGCGGGGGCCCTACGTCTTTCATCCAGCGCCCTGCCACAATAGCCGTAACCGCCAGGGCTGTAAACAGGTAGATGGAAGTGTGATTGTCTTCGTTGCCCAGAAAATGCTGCAGAAAAGTCTCATCCGTCCAGCCGGTAACGGTATCCCGGATAAAGCTTGCCAGCCGGGATACAACATTAATATTCTCAGGAAGGTACCCTGATGCCAGTCCGAGGGCATGCAGTGCTGCGGTATCTATATTCCGTCGCTCAGTAACTGCGGTAAACAGACTGATTGCCGCGAGGACTAGACTGGCCGGGGTGCCGGGAAGTATTTTAGAAAGGCAGGCAGAAAGCATTTTATTCTCCCCGTATTCTCCCAGAGTACGGACAAACTGCTGAACGCCGCGGCGACAGTCTTCCGTGAACGGTACCCGGGACTCTGCGGCTTCTCCGGCAGAAGATGACGGATCAGCATGATGCCCTTCACTGGCGTCAAACCAGGTCTCTTCCATTTCAACGTGGTCGATGGTGTCAAACCAGATATCCTGGTCTTCCGGATTTGAACGATCCCGGGATACCCAGGATATAGTGTTTGATGAGGTGGGGGTTGGTGGGTTTACATGTGGCATATAGTTCCATCCTTGATCCGTAATGGGCTGTTAAACCCCCCTTATTTATCATCATTAAAAAAAAATTGATTTCATTAAAACACCTTATTTATGTAGAGGGCCTGAATACGGCATATCTGAGAACAACTGTACCCGGTGGCCTCTGCGGTTTCGCGGATGCTCAGTTTCTTGACCTGTCGGTAGTACAGGACTTTCTGATGCCGTTCCTGATCGGCCTGTTTTCCCCGATATTTACCCAGCGAGTGGGCCCGTTCAATCCCCTGTTTTTGCCGCAGGCGACGGCTCAACCAGTCCTTATGCGACATCGCAGCCATCAGGTCGATAAGCATGTTATTGATGGCGGTTATCACGGCGCGGGTGATTAAATCATCCAGCGAAGGGTCTTTATCTGACAGCGCCTGCCATGAAGTGGGAACACTGCTCGAGTTGTTGTGCGATGGTCATAAGTGCGTCTCCGTGTTGCAGCACACGCTGTGCCAGTTCGTGAACAAAGGCTTCAGACCCCTTTACTTTTCAGTTCATCTTTCGTGCCAGGTGTGGTGGTTTCAGCATCTGGCAGGCAGGATGCTTCTGCGGTTTTATCTGGTCTGACTGCCTTACGGCGAGTCCCGGATTTCATTCAGTCTGTGCTGCTGCTCCGCAGGCAGAGTACCCTCCTCCGGTGTGGTGCTTTCATTAAGCTGCATCCGGACGGCAATGCCGGAATCATGGCAGGCCTGCAGCCACTGTGCGATCTGCAGCGGATCGCCGCTTCCGGGAAAGTGCTATATTGGGCAGAAAGCGGATTCTGTAGAGAAGGTGATACGGTAATTTAAATGCGTGGCTGTATGCCTGCTTATTATCAGGTGGTCAATGATTGCGAGTTAATTGGTTGCTTTATTTATTATAAACCACCTAATTATTACATGGGGAACATTTATGTTTGCATCAATGAAGACTCCGGGTGATTTCAGCTATGCCTTCGAGAAAATACGCAACGCCATCGCATCTTCTGAAAAGCGAGATGCAGATTTCGCGAAGGATACCGCGCTGGAAATTCTCAGCAGTAAGTATGCGCGGTTCCGTCAGGAGCTCATGTCGTGCGTAATATTTCGGAGTACGTCGCCCCGGGTGTTTAGTAACTCTAAACAAACCGAATGTTAAGTGAAGCTAAACATGTCGTCAATCTTTTCTACGGACGACGCATCATGATCCCACACAGACTGAAAGATGCCCGACGGCGCGCTGGCCTGACACAGGAGAAGCTGGGTACGCTTGCTGGTATTGACGAATCTACGGCGAGATCGCGTATCTCCCAGTATGAAAGCGGTACCTATACTGCCTCATTCCAGGTTATATGTGCACTGGCCAGAGTCCTTAATGTTCCTGAGTGCTACTTTTATATTCTCGATGACGCTTTTGCAGCTCAGGTCCTGGAACTGTACCTGCAGTCCGGATTATCTGTTCAGTCATGACAGGTATGCCCCCTTCATTCAGCTTTATCTCCGCCTGTGTGATAACCACAAACTACACTCAGAAGTAATGATATTTGATCTGGCCGAGGTGTTATGTGTGCGGACGATTTGCTCAGTTCAGTAGCAGGAACGAATATTTTAGCGACCTCGGGCTAACACCTGAGCAGATAACTTTTGATGCGGAGCCCATAGCACGTTTCAACGTAGCGCCGGGAACGCGTGTGCTCATCATTAGTCAGCGTGATGGCGAGTATCACTTAGATCCTGTCTACTGGGGCTATTCCCGGAGTGGTGGCACAAGGCACCCCTGATTAACACCAGAAGCGAAACAGCCCCCATCGGTCGGATGTTTAAACCGCTTTTCAGTCATGGGCGAGCCATTGTCCCGGCAAATTGCTGGTATGAATGGAAACGTGACGGCAAAGCGAGGCAGCCTTATTTCATATATCATCGCGACAATAAGCCGCTATTTTTTGCGGCTACAGGACGCGCTCCTTTTGACAAAGAAGCCGGCAGAGAGGGATTCGTGATTGTTACTGCGGCCAGCGATGTAGGTCTGGTAGACATACATGACCGGATGCCGCTTGTACTCAACGCCACCGCGGCTTTGGAATGGGTTAGTTCAGAAACGTCGGCAGACAGGGCGGCTGAACTTATGCACGAGAGCGCTCTCCCCTGTGAAGATTTTGACTGGTACCCAGTATCTGAAAAAATTGGCAATGTCAGAAATCAAGGGATGAGTCTCATCGATCCAGAATAGGTATTTTTAACGGCCCGCAATCATCTTTTTACGGCTCACGCGAAGTGAAAATGAAATTTTCATCTATCCACACGCTGAAATTCTAATTTTGCCTACTCAGAACAGGCAGGATGCTAAGAAATTCACTCGTCCTCATAAGAGCTTAAACGCCCACCATTCGACATCTGTAGCCAGAAGAAACTTTTATTCATTTTCAGTAATTGTGAGCTGGCAAAAATGGAATGCGAGTCTGCCCGGCTGATGGTTAGCTGATGCGATTGCGAACCGCTAGATGTAGCGGCTCGCAATCGAAATCCCCCCGACTCGCAATCTGCCTGACAGGCTCGCATTCCATTTCATTGGGCTCACAATAACTGCAAATCAACATGCTGATATAGTCGATTTTTGATATTAAAAAATATTTATTGAAATTATACTGAAATATATCTATTTGCGTGAGGTAATTAAAATGATTGTAACATCTGCACCTGCTCCCCAACCAAGCCCATTAACAATAGACTCTGAGTATCAAAGGGCAGTTACAGAAATAGCTGCTAAAGTCAGTAATATTTCCAATACACCTGATAAAATACCATCACTGAAAAATCCTCGTCAACTATCTGAGTTGGCTACAGAGAAATTGATTTTTCCACTTACGCGCCGTGCCCACTTATGGACTGCAAATGTAATCGAAATTTTAGATTTTTTTAACCGAACTTCTTTCCCAAATAACGTATTAAATACAGTAAGAAAGGAAATTAGTAAGGAACTAAAGTTTGACAATAACCCCAGGATTGTTTTGGATGTCGCATCCGCCAGGGTTAAATACGGTGAATCATGCACTGTCGTTGCACAGGAGCACGGGATACCTACTAATGGTAAAGCCTTCCGTGAGCTTCTGATGCTCGCCGTAAGTGGACCCGCTGGCAAACGTGTAAGTAACGGTGAATCCTGCACTGTCGTTGGACAGGAGCACGGGATACCTGGTTATGGTGAAGCCTTCCGTGAGCTTCTGATGCTCGCCGTAAGTGGACCCGCTGGCAAACGTGTAAGTAACGGTGAATCCTGCACTGTCGTTGCACAGGAGCACGGGATACCTGATTATGAGGAAGCCTTCCATGAGCTTCTGATGATCGCCGTAAGTGGACCCGCTGGCAAACGTGTAAGTAACGGTGAATCCTGCACTGTCGTTGGACAGGAGCACGGGATACCTGATTATGGTGAAGCCTTCCGTGAGCTTCTGATGCTCGCCGTAAGTGGACCCGCTGGCAAACGTGTAAGTAACGGTGAATCCTGCACTGTCGTTGGACAGGAGCACGGGATACCTGGTTATGGTGAAGCCTTCCGTGAGCTTCTGATGCTCGCCGTAAGTGGACCCGCTGGCAAACGTGTAAGTAACGGTGAATCCTGCACTGTCGTTGCACAGGAGCACGGGATACCTACTAATGATAAAACCTTCCGTGAGCTTCTGATGCTCGCCGTAGGACCCGCTGGCAAACGTGTAAGTAACGGTGAATCCTGCACTGTCGTTGCACAGGAGCACGGGATACCTACTAATGATAAAACCTTCCGTGAGCTTCTGATGCTCGCCGTAGGACCCGCTGGCAAACGTGTAAGTAACGGTGAATCCTGCACTGTCGTTGCACAGGAGCACGGGATACCTACTAATGATAAAACCTTCCGTGAGCTTCTGATGCTCGCCGTAGGACCCGCTGGCAAACGTGTAAGTAACGGTGAATCCTGCACTGTCGTTGCACAGGAGCACGGGATACCTACTAATGATAAAACCTTCCGTGAGCTTCTGATGCTCGCCGTAAGTGGACCCGCTGGCAAACGTGTAAGTAACGGTGAATCCTGCACTGTCGTTGGACAGGAGCACGGGATACCTGGTTATGATAAAACCTTCCGTGAGCTTCTGATGCTCGCCGTAAGCGGACCCGCTGGCAAACGTGTAAGTAACGGTGAATCCTGCACTGTCGTTGCACAGGAGCACGGGATACCTACTAATGATAAAACCTTCCGTGAGCTTCTGATGCTCGCCGTAAGTGGACCCGCTGGCAAACGTGTAAGTAACGGTGAATCCTGCACTGTCGTTGGACAGGAGCACGGGATACCTACTGATGAAAGAGCCTTCCGTGAGCTTCTGATGCTCGCTGATGCTCGCTGATGCAGCCAACAATAATAGGCAACCTAACTCAAAACCAGCATAAGATAATGCTTTATTTGTTTCATTAGAGTAGACCCAAAGAAGGCAATCCGGTGAGACAGTTTTTCTGTCTCATTTGGATAGCCCGCGCCGGAGACTGGTTCGGTCCGGATGAACCTCCTCATGCTGACGAACCGATGCATGTCGTGCTGGCGCGGATGAACGGCGAGACAACCGCAGAGCCTTCGCAATACGCGCAGGCTACGAAGAAGAAAAAGCGGGAAATCACGCTGACCATCGGTGTGTTTTTCGACAGTACTGGTAATAATGCCGTGAATACCGATAATATGCTGAAAGCCTGCACCACAAGGCACTACAACCTTATCGATGCAGAAGCCGACAGTATTCTGGGGAAATGTGCAAGGGAGAAGATGGGCGTATCCGGTCTGGGCGCAACCGTGAAACTTACCCTGCGCCCCGGCGTGGCAGAGAAAGTTTTTCATATCACTGCGGCGCATGAGTGCCGTTATAATTTTGCCCTTAACAGCGTAAAACCCGCATGGTCTGAACTGGCGTTACCAGGGGTGCACTCCGACACTCGATGCGGCACAAGAAGCTGGTGTATTGTTTGATGACATACAGGAAAATGATAACTTTAATATTCCCGATGAGCTGCACTCACTCGCTGAGAAAACCTTAGCAATGGGAAAAGCCGCCCGTACTGGTCAAAACCCCGCAACATTTACCCAGGACGAGATGGATATCATCGCGGGTCAATATATCCGATGCGCCCAGCGCGTTAAATAACTCCCCTGCCGCGCGGGTAATCAGTTCGCTGGCGATGACCTGCGCTTTTGCAGATTCTACCTCGGCAAGGATATTGGCGTGCCGGATCGCACTCTCGCCCTCAGCGTTATTATGGGTTTCAAAGGCCTGATGGAGCGAATGCGTGGCGCGCTGGACGGTCGATTCAACCGCCCACGCCCAGCTGGCAACCTGCCCCACCACCTGAAGTACCTGGGCATCCTGCTTCACCTGTCTCGTTTAACTCTGGATGATGAAAACGTAATAGCGGGATGAGACGAAAACAACCCAAATGAGACAGAAAAACTGTCCCACAGGGTTGCCTGTTTTGGGTGTACTCATTTGAGACACAAATTCAGTAATAAACTGTGGTGACTTGGGTCAAACCTATCAAACACAATAATCACTATTAAGCGATTATCTTTTTAATATATTAAGGCCTTTTTTGATACTTTCAGCAAGCATACCAGGATCTCCGATCGCTCTAATGTTTTTTATAAATGGAAGTCCCATTTTATCAGCCAATTCATCGATGTTAATATCATTCTCGATGGACTGTTCATATGATAAGCTCATTATGTCATTCCATAAATTCCCTGCAAACCAGGAGCAATTCGTTATTGGTGTGTATACTCCATTTGGCAAGTCAGCATCCGTAAGCTTCATCAGCTTTGACAATATATTGCTTTCGTCAATGATTTTTGGAATTAGTTTTTCCTCTATTAGACTTGGTGTTATTGAATTGTTATTCAACTTGATGCAACGTTGAAGGTGGAATTTTCTTTCAGCTGAATCATTTATATTGCTGTGCTCGGAGTTTTTCACAAACCCATAACCTTCATGAAAAGCATATGAAATGTAATCCCCTGGCGCAGGACTATTAAAGTGAATAATCCATGCATGACCAAATCCTCCACCGCCGAAGTCGCTTCCAAGAGACTTAAAAACTTCCTTAATTATTGTGTACTTTTCACTCCAGGGATATTGCTTGCCAATTGACACGGCCTTGTCTATTATTGGCTTCATATTCGTACGTTTAGCTGTTCGATTTGTCCGTATGCATATTTGCGGGTATCCTACACTTTCATCTCCAGTCGGCTGGTATTTATCTGCATCAATCATAATTTCCACCTTTAAAAAATGAGTGCCTGTTGATAATGAATAGCTATATAAGAGTAGTTTACGATTCGATGCTAATCTATGCATACAACATGCTGATATAGGCGTTTTTTGATATTAAAAGAATTTATTTAAATTATACTAAAGTGTATCTATTTGCGTTAGGTGACCACAATGAATGTAACATCTGCATCTGCTCACTAAATAAACCCAGTAACAAAAAGCTTTGAGCATCAAAGGGACGTTTTAAAGGATGTCCTGGATCATATTATCGATTTCTTTACTTTCGGGGCAGTGCCCAGCGAGAAGGTTAAGGCAGATGATGAATTTGCAGAAGCGATGACTAACGCAGCAGACCAGGTGACGATTGAGGTAAGTCAGCCCGGGAAAACCGAGCCGGCACGGGGAAATATAAAACGGAAGAAAATAATCATGGATGCGGTGTGGCAGGAGTGACGGCGCCCCTGTCGGCCTTAGCCAGTGGATTAATTACCGGGAAGCATTAGAATACCCTCATGAAAAATCATCCACTCAGTACAGCCACAGAAACCGATCTCCCCCGTCGGGGTCGCCCGCCCGTCCCGGAAGCGACGTTGATTAGCAAGATCCAGCAAAGCACCTTTCATCTGCTGCAAACAAAAGGCGTTGAGGGGGTCAGCGTGGATGAGATCTGCCGGAACGCCAGGGTGGCGAAAAAAACCTTTTACCGGTTTTACGCCGATAAAGAGAGCCTCATTGAGAGGATTATCGTGGACTGGTCCTCCACGCGGGTTATTCCCGACCTGGCCATCCCGCAGAGCCGCGAACAGACCCTGCACATTTTGACCCTGTTTTTTACCGAGCTGGCGCAGCGGGCGCTATCTGCCGAATCTGTCGCCCTCTTCAGGCTGCTGCAAGACGAAAGGGGCAAGCAGCAGCAGTTCCTGAGAATGTATCAGGAGATGGGCATTGAAAACGCAAGCCTGCTGCTGAACAGGTGGTTCGAGCACATTCAGCATCTGCCTTTTATCAACTCTGACTGGCCGCAGAATGCTGCTAAGCAGCTCCAGGCCCTGATTATCTCCCCCGTATTGCGGGAGATCCTGCTGGGACTGACGCCCCCTGTTCCGGCGTATGATATCCGCCCCCGAATCAACGACGCCCTGACGTTTATCTCCCCGCTGCTCTTTCATCGGACGTAACCGTCTCGCCGCCAGCCGTCCAGCCGTTATGCCTGCTTACCCTTTATCACCGTTGCTTACAGCCGCTGGCTTATGTTGCTGCGTCATCGCCCGTATAGTCGATTAAGGAAACGATAGCCGTTTCCTTAATATTCCACCTTCGACAACAAATGGACCCGGCTGATGAGTAACAGAAGACACTTTTTACGCAGCGCAGCGGCAGGCGCAGCGACGCTTGCCGTAGGCAGCAGCCTACTGACGGCAGGCCAGTCATCGGCCAGGGCGGATGATAGCGTGCCGCACAGCGAGCCTGAATCGGCACCGAAAAAGATTATTGCCCTGGAAGAACACTTTATGCTGCCGGAGTTTGTGACCTACCTGGCTGAAACAAAACAGAATATCAAACCGGCGCTGTTCAATAACGTCGTGCCCGTTCTGTCCGACTTCGGTGCGGGCCGTCTGGAGGTGATGGATAAAAACGGCATTGATTTCGCCGTGCTGTCGCTCTCCGGCCCCGGCGTCCAGATTGAGCCAGACAGAGAGCTGGCGGTGAAGCTCGCCCGCTACGCTAACGATCGCCTTGCGAAAGAGATGCATAACAATCCACATCGCTATGGTGGCTTTGCGCATCTTGCGATGCAGGACCCAGAGGAGGCAGCCCGGGAGCTGGAGCGCTGCGTCCGGCAGCTGAAAATGCAGGGGGCAATGATTAACGGCGAAACTAACGGCCTCTATCTCGACGACCGCCGCTACGATGTTTTCTGGGAAAAGGTGCAGGAACTGGATGTGCCTGTCTATCTCCATCCGGGTAATCCACCGGATCGTCCCCATATGTTTACCGATCACCCTGAGATGTGGGGGCCAGTATGGAGCTGGGCGGTTGAAACCTGTAGCCATGCGATGCGCCTGATCTTCAGCGGGACCTTTGACCGTTTCCCCGGCGCTAAAATCATTCTCGGCCATATGGGGGAAACCCTGCCCATCCAGCTCTGGCGACTGGACAGCCGGATCCAGACCGCCAATCTGAAATACGCCCTGAAAGAGGTGCCCTCGTACTACGTGCGCAAGAATATCTTTATCACCACCTCTGGCGTCTGTTGCGATGCCGCGCTGCGCTGTGCGTTAGACAGCATAGGCCCGGAAAATGTGATGTTCTCGGTCGACTATCCATTTGAGAAGACGGATATCGCCAGCCGCTGGATCCGCAGTGCGAGCGTCAGTGAAGCCGAACGGAATGCCGTCGCCTGGCAGAATGCCTCCCGGCTGATGAAGCTCTGATTTGTCGTTACCCGAGCCCCCAGGTTGACGTGACATTGTCACCACGCCTGACTGATTAAAGGTCATTTATGAAAACACTCCCACAAACGGGTGGCTTTACGCTGATGGCCGTGGCCTGCCTGACCATTATGGTTGGCTGCGTTATCGTACCGGGCCTGCCCTCCATTTCCCGCCATCTGGGCGTGGAAAATGCCGCCGGCTGGCTTGTGACGCTTCCGGCACTGGGCGTGGTCCTTTTTGGTCCCCTGGCCGGACGGATTATTGACCGGGCGGGGCTGACGCGTTCACTCCATATCGGACTGTTTTTATATGGCCTGTTCGGTGCGGGTGGCGCTTTTCTACACGGGCACTGGGCGGTATTTACCGACAGGCTGCTACTCGGTATGCCCACCGCGCTGGTGATGGCCAGCGGCACCGCGCTGATCTCATCGTTTTATCACGGCGAGGCCAGGATGCGAATGATTGCCCGTCAGGGAATGTCGATTGAATTGGGCGGCGTCATCTTTTTGTTTCTCGCCGGGCTACTTGCCACCGCAGGCTGGCGCTGGCCGTTTACGCTCTATCTGCTTGCCTGGGTATTACTGGCGATGGTGCTGGCCTATATACCGGGCGACCCACCCACCGCACCGGAAGAGATGGCCGCGTCCGCGCGGGCCAAAACCGGTGCGCTAAGGCTGACCTGTACCGCCGCACTGTTTTCGATGATCTGCTTTTTTACCGCCATTATCCTGCTGCCGCTGCACTTTAACGCCATTGGGGTGAGTGAAGCGCAGACCGGTTATTTTCTCTCCTTCGTCTCGCTGATAGCGGTTTTTGCCGCGTGGCTGATGCCAGAGCTGGTCAGGCGCCTGTCCGGGCGGGTAACGCTTGCCCTGGCTTTTACACTGTATGCCGTGGGGCATCTGCTGTTTGCCTTTGCCCCCTCTATGCCCTTTTTTGTGCCTGGCGGCATCGTCATGGGCTGTGCATTTGGCTTCTCGGTCCCGCTGGTGAATCATCTGATGGTGCAGCTTTCCAGCCCGGCTCAGCGCGGGCGAAATCTTGCCCGCCTTTCCATGGCCCTGTTCCTGGGGCAATTTCTGGCTGGCTTTATGGGGTATCTTCCTGGGGACAGTACGGCGGTGTTTACTGCGGCAGCGCTCATTGCGGCCGCTATGGCCGCGCTGACGTTCATTTATAAGCCTTTTCAATAACCGGCCGCGGGTCCGGGCTTCGGTGATAAGCCTTAGCGATAATCGCCCGCGGGTCCGGGCCATGCCCGCATTTTCGCCGCTGGGCTAAGGTTAGTTATTTTCGTCAGCATGACCCCCGCCGTGTTTCAGGAGCAGCAGAAGCTGGCCGATAAGTTCACCCAAATCGGCCTGCTGCCGGTGAAAGTGGACGTCAGCAGCGCGACCTGGTCGCTCGACAGGAAATAACGCCTGTGCAGGTGGGCGGCCGCGGCTGCCCACCTGCACCTGTGGTCACAGCAGTGAAGATGCCTTAATCTTCCACCCGCGCAGGCTGTCTGGCCTGCTCCGCCGTCGTCGCATAGCGGCTGGTTTTAAAGGGGAGCGACAGTCGCCCGCGCAGGGTAGTCTGGTCTGATGGCTGCCAGTAGCCGCGCGCGGCGAGGATCGGCAGGACAAACTGGGTGATATCCTCCAGCGCCTCCACCAGCACCGGCCCACTGATAATAAAGCCGCTGGCCCCCCCTTCCTCCACCCAGCGAATAAAGGTCTCAGCCACCTGCTCTGGCGTACCGAAAAACTCCCCCCTGGGTAGCGTGGTTTCAAAGGCAACCTGGCGCAGGGTAAGCCCTTCCGCCTTCGCCCGCTGTTTAATACTGTCGGTGGTCGAACGGAAGGTATTCTGTCCCAGATCGTCCAAATCCGGGAACGGCCCGTCCAGCGGATACTGGCTGAAATCATGGTGGTCAAAGAAGCGTCCCAGATACGCCAGCACGTCCTCTGCCGAGAGCAGCGAAAGCAAATGCTGATATTTCGCCTCGGCCTCTTCTGCCGTTTTCCCGACGATCGGGCTGATGCCGGGAAAAATACCCACCGGCTCCCGCCCATTTTTCGCCACTTCTGCCTGGAGCCTGTCGGCATAGATCCGCGCCTCCTCCAGCGTACGGGCATTGGTAAACACCGCATCCGCTGATTTGCCGGCCAGCGCAATGCCGGTTTCTGACGCGCCCGCCTGGAAAATAACCGGCTGCCCCTGGGGGGAGCGCTGGATATTGAGCGGCCCTTCCACCGAGAAATACTCCCCCTGGTGATTCAGCTTATGCAGCTTTGCCGCATCAAAAAACCTGCCGCTCTGCCTGTCGCGAATGAAGGCATCATCCTCCCAGGAGTCCCACAGCCCCTGCACCACGCTGATATACTCCCCGGCAATTTTATAACGCAGCGCGTGATCCGGGTGCGCCTTGCCAAAGTTGCGCGCCGACCCTTCCAGCGGCGAGGTCACTACGTTCCAGCCTGCCCGGCCGCCGCTGATATTATCGAGCGTGGCCAGCTGGCGGGCGACGGTAAAGGGATCGCTGTAGGAGGTGGAAACCGTCCCCGCCAGGCCGATGTTATGCGTCACCGACGCCAGCGCGGAGAGCAGCGTAATGGGCTCAAATCGGTTCAGAAAATGCGGCAGTGATTTCTCATTAATGTGCAGGCCGTCGGCGACGAAGAGAAAATCGAAGCCCGCCTCCTCTGCACGCTGCGCCAGCCCGGTGAAGTAGCGGAAGTTAACGCTGGCATCCACCGGGGCCTTTGGGTGACGCCAGGCGTTCATATGCCCGCCCGCGCCGTGCAGCATCAGTCCGAGTTTAATCGTGGTCGTGTTGCTCATCAGATTTCCTTACTGCTGGCCCGCCAGCAGGGCGATGGAACGCAGACGCTGGCTGGCTTCGGCCAGCGGCGTGTGCAGGATAAATTCGGAGATGTTTAGCCGCTGCTGCAGGGCAGCCAGCTTTTCGTGAATGTGTGCTGCGGTGCCGTGCAGAATGGTCAGCGGCTGCTTATCAATGCGGTAATCGCTGGCCCCCGCCTGACGCACAAACGCCTCTGCCTGGTCGCGCGTACCGACGGTGACGTGTTTGTCCCCCAACGTGACGCGGAAGTTATGCTGATCGGCCACGTGTGCCCGCGCCTCTTCTTCGGTATCGGCAGCCAGCGCCGCCAGGCTCACCAGTGCCTGACCCCGGCCACCGGCATACTCATGGTAAGCCAGCACGGCTTCAGTCATCGCGACCTCGTCGGGGTTGATAAAACCGGCAAAGACAAAGTTCCAGCCCAGGGACGCGGCCAGACGTGCGCTCTCTTTACTGGCCCCCAGCAGAAACCGCTGCGGCGAGGTGGCCGGGGCGGGTAGCGCGCGGGCTTCGTCCCCGGAAGCATTTGCCCCATCCTGATTCAGGTACTGGTCCAGCCGGGTGAGCTGCGTGGTGAAGTCGTCACGGCTTTCCCCTCGTGCGCCCTGAAGCGCCCGGGTAGAAAGCGGCAGCCCGCCCGGTGCCTTGCCGATGCCCAGATCCACCCGATCGGGAGCCAGCGACGCGAGCAGATGGAAATTCTCCGCCACCTTGTAGGGGCTGTAGTGCTGAAGCATCACCCCGCCGGAGCCGATGCGTAGCCGGGCGGTTTTTGCCAGCAGCCAGGCGATCAGCACCTCCGGCGAACTGCCTGCCACCCGATCGCTGTCGTGGTGTTCAGATACCCACAGACGGTGATAGCCCAGCCGCTCGGCCTCGAGCGCAAACGTCAGGGTGGTGCTGAGCGCCTGTTCAGCACGCTCTCCCTCAGCAATGGGGCTTTGATCTAATAAACTCAGTCGGTAATTCACGGCAGCCTTCCTCGCGGTTTTGCATCAGAATTTCATATAAGCCGCCGGGTATTAAATATTAATTCCGACTTAGGTTTTCCGTTATTGTCACAAACCTCCCGGTAATGGAGCACCGTGGTTTTTAATCAGCCCTTATTGTTATTTCGCCCTTAGTTTATTTAGTTTTGTTGTTTTACTTCATCCGCCCCCTGGAGAATAGTGCAGGGAAAGTGGAAAATGAAAATACGGATAAACAGTAAAATGATGAATCGCTGGGAGGAGAGCGTGGAGAAAATAGACCACTCTGAGATTAATCCGCCGGGCCTCGGCGACTGAGCAGGGAGAACCCGATGATTGACGATCGCTTTATTCATACCAGTCCGGACGATCCGCTGATTGAACCGGTGCTTGATGGGCTGTTTGCGGAGTACCGTCAGCGCTACGGTGATTATTTCGCGGCTCAGGCCGAAGAGGTTGAGCCCCTGGGGCTGTACGCCCCACCCGAGGGTGCCTTTATCGTCCTGCTGCGCCATGAGACGCCGATCGCCATGGGGGCGTTTAAACGCTATGACGCCCGCACGGCCGAGCTTAAGCGCATCTGGACGCATCGCTCTATGCGGCGCCAGGGGCTGGCGCAAAAGGTGCTTGCCGAGCTGGAACGTCTGGCACGACTCCAGGGCTATCAGCAGGCGTTTCTCACCACCGGCTTTCGCCAGCCGGAGGCGGTCAGGCTCTACCTGTCCCACGGCTACCAGCCGCAGTTTGATACCTCCGTCGATCCGGAACGTTACTCCCTGCCGCCCTATGACGGGCGTCTGCCCTTTACTAAAGCGCTGTATCATCCGTCCGCGCTGAAGCAGAGTGCATAAGGAGCTGAGATGTCGTCCGATAATCCCGTTCGTTCCGCGCTGTCTGGCTGTTCCGATCGCTGCCGCTGCTGCTGGTACTCTGTAAATGGTGACAGCGTGAATATCGCATTTATTTAAATCACCACTGAGCGCTTCAAGAGTACAGATGGACTACATTATCCTGCGATACCCTGAATATGTTCGCTTTGCAAAATTGATGGAAAGGCTATTAATTTTTCAAATAACAGGAGTCAGTTCCCAAATCACAATGGAATGTGCGGTTATGATATGTTGAAAATCACTCTCTGGGGATAGCATCAGAACCTTCAAGGACGCAGCCCCACAGATTTACAAGCTCTTATAAACCCTAAGGATAAGGAAAATAATATGAGCAAAAGCCATGATCAGGGTACTATAACGGTCGATGCCCCATCATCTAATCCAGGCTCAGAAAGTCCACGTGGTAACAGCGGAGGTAACAAGGGAAATAATGGGTCGCACAATAATAACAAGGGAAATAGCAGTGTAGTCTCCCGAGCCGCAGGTGATACCCTTGCCCGTTCTTTTGGTATCAATCCAGAAGAGTTCACAGGCTATTATATCGATGGAAACGGCGATATTATAGCCGAAGTATCTCTTTTATCACCAGCAGTTCCCACCGTGGATGGATACAGGGTGGGAGTGAACCTCGGTCCTCTACCACCCGGTTTAATTCCCAACAATAATGGGACGACAAATAATGGAAAGAAAGCAGGCTCAAATCCAGGTGGTCTCGTTACTATTTCCTTTAGAGGTGATACTTCCGATGCACGTATTGCCGCGCTGAATAAAATCATAAGCGCTAATGCACCGCTGGTAAACAGTGGCCATTCTGGTCAGAGGATTGTGCGTGCGAAACAGGCAACGTGGCTGGCACAGGCTGAACTGGTGGTGATTAATAATGCACGAAAGCAAAAGGATGCAGAGGACAGGGTAAGAAAAGAGCAGGAAGAACTGGCACGTCAGCGTGAGAAGGAAGCGGCCGAGAAAGCCAGTGCTGAAAGAGAGACGCTGAGCAAAACCAGTGGGCTTATCGCTGATGTAGGTGACCGAATGGGTGAGTATCTTGGAGATAAGTATAAATCGCTGGCTAACGAAATTGCGAATGATATAAAGAACTTCCAGGGGAAAAATATTCGCAGTTACGATCAAGCGATGGCATCGCTGAGCAAAGTCACATCGAACCCTGCGATGAAAATCAATAAAGCAGACAAAGATGCGATTGTTAATGCGTGGAAGCATGTAGATGCTCAGGATATGGCGAATAAACTCAGTAATCTCGGAAAAGCGTTTAAAATTGCTGATAGAGTGATGAAAGTCGAGAAGGTGAGGCAAAAAAGTATCGAAGGATATGAAACTGGAAACTGGGGGCCGCTAATACTGGAAGTAGAGTCCTGGGTGCTGGGCGGGATAGCTGCCAGTCTGGCCTTGGGTTTTTTCTCAGCGACAATTGGGTTTGCTTTGTTATATGCTGGCGTTCCTGCGATAGCTGTGGGAATATCAGGAATTATGTTCGCTGCCATCGTCGGAGCATTGATTGATGACAACGTGGCTGACAAACTAAATCAGCAAATAATCCGCCCCGCAAATTAACTGGAAAGAAAGGCGGTCATTGCCGCCTTTCTTTTAAAAGCCTGCGAGCAATAACAGGAATAAAAAGCACGCCATAGCTCAACATAAATATCACAAAATAGAATCCAATATACGCCAGCAGTAAGAGTGAATTATGCCCTGACATCAGCCGGAGAGGTCTCCCTGCGGTGGTCAGTTCATGATCGCAGCACAATAATAGATAAAAACAAAATGCATAGAAAAATGGACTGAGCAGACAAGAGCGTATAAGCGCCGCTCTGTCAACATTCTTAATCACTTTGCGAATCTTTATCGTACACGCAAAGCATAAAAAAGCCAAAATGGGCGCGGTTTTGCAATAAACATCCATGACCTTAGTCATCAGCGGATTTTTTGCAGATGTTAATCCCGGAAGATCGGCGGTTCTGGCTGCGATATCCTTCAGAATGAAGGAGTCAGCGTTATGCAAATCCATCGCCCAAATCACTACCAGCGGAATAACACCCGCCAACAAAAACAGATAGGACAGCCTGTTTGCTAATTTATTGTCCTCTTCAATACTCCGCATTGCGATTCCTTCGCCTCTGTGCTGGTCACCTTTTTTTCATCATATACCCATCCCGGAGGTAATTACACCGCTCAAACAACCCTGCTGATATCCCCTCACCACTTCATCGCACCCTGCTGCCATGATAGCAGCCGGTCACGCAGGGTAAACAGCAGCGTGAATAGAGCGACAGAGGCAGCAGCGCCGTTGAGGGAACCGGACCCAGCAGGCGCAGTACCGGATGAACCCAGTACCCCAGCCCACGCGACCAGCCGATGGCAACGCCGGTGATAAAGCCACTCAGGCTGCCCAGTACAAAACCTGCCGCCAGCAGCCGCAGCGAATTCAGCACGCTGTCCCCCAGCCGTCGCCAGTCGGTGGCATAGGCCTCAACCAGCGCACGCGGCGGCGCGAAAAAAGGCGCGGGCAGCAGCGCCAGCTTGGCGGTAACCGTTTCCCACAGGGCAATCAGCACGGCCAGCACCACCAGCCAGCGTGCCGACCTGCGCAGCGGGTCGAACAGCCGCCCGTTAAGCACTCTCCCCAGCAGCGTTGCGAGGGCGACTTCGGACGGTATTCTGGTTGGGGAGTCTTCCGGCGCGGTGCTCTTTGCAGCGCGTGAAATTGCCGCAGGCCGGAGAACGCCGGCAAACGTATTGTGGTGATTCTGGCTGACAGCGGCCTGACCTATCTCTCGACCGGGCTGTTTGATCCCCGGCTGACCATTGCGCAAATCGAAGCGGCACTAAACCCAATTTATTTGAATGCATTATAACTACAGCGGATGATTATTAATCTGCAAGATAATACAAGGTAATGTTTCATTGCCATAATGACAGAAAGCCGCCTTAACTGGCGGCCTGTTTTAAAAAATAGATTTATGGCCTGTGGTCTGTATCAAAATCAAAATACCCACAATATGGACAGGCTACTAAATCACCAGGATCGTCTATTTTATCTACAATAGTATTATAAGATACTGTTTCACGGCAATTACTGCACGTCACGATCTCGTTTTGTTCAGCGCAAATTCTGAATGTGTATAAAGTAAAATTGATACCTCTAAATTTTTCCACGGATATCCTCGATTTGAGTATTTAAGGCAACACCGGCGACTTATATTTTTCACAGTAAATTGACTTAGTTGCCTGCACGACAACCCCTGCACCAGCTCTGATTCGTTGCACCGGTAGGTACAGTTCTCAACCCAAACAAAATCTGAAGCTCGCCAGCTGTATATGCAGTAATTTTTTTACACTTTGGACAGGTGTGCGGGAGGTTAACCAGACCTACCATATGACTTCTCCTTATGCGCTACTGCGCTTTAATGGACCTGCAAGGATTATCGGTTGAAGTAAGGTTATCTTTAGAGAAATTTATGAGATATTTAAATCTAACACAGGCGATTTAACTTAAGTTTTCATGCGCCTGAGGTTGAATTAGCGGGCATGTAGTGGTTGCAGTGGCACGTATAAGATAAAAAAGGCCGGTTTCCCGGCCTGTGGCATCAGTTATTAACGGGAATAACCGCGCCTTTATATTTGGTGCGGATCCAGTCCTGAATTGATTTAGAGTGCAGAACGGTAACCAGTGCTTTAATGTCTGGCTTATTCTCATCACCGCGATGCACGGTGATGATATTGGCATACGGGTTATTCTCGCCGCTCTCAACCGCAATCGGATCTTTAACCGGATCCAGACCCGCATCAATCGCGTAGTTCGCGTTAATCACTACCGCGTCACCTTCATCGTTGTTATACATCTGCGGCAGCAGTGCGCCCTCAACGTTTGCGAGGAATTGCAGATGCTTAGGGTTGTCCACAATATCACTGATGCGCGCATCCACTTTGCTGACGCCTGGCTTAAGCTTAATCACGCCGGCCTTTTCGAAAATCGAGAGAATACGCCCCTCTTCGGCTACGGCGTCACGCATGATCACTTTGCCATTCTGCGGCAGATCCTTCAGCGACTTATACTTTTTGGAGTAGATGCCAATCGGTTCGATATGAATGGCGCCCGCGCTGACAAAGTCATAGCTTTTATCGCCCGCATGATCTTTCAGCACGCTGTTCAGGTAGGGAACGTGCTGAAAGTAGTTCGCATCAATGTCGTGGCTGGCCAGCGCCGTGTTCGGCAGGATGTAATCCTGGAAAGGCTTGATCTCAAGGTCGATACCCTGCTTAGCCAGAATCGGTTTTGCCTGCTCCAGGATTTCCGCGTGCGGGACATTGGAAGCGCCCACGGTCAGGGTATCTGCCCACGCGCTCAGACTCAGCGCGCCCAGGGTGGCCGCAGCCAGCAGCGTCAGTGTTTTTTTCATTATTCCATCCTTAACGTTAACGTTTGTCGAGCCGTGTAGTAATGACATCACCTAAAAACTGGATGATAAAAACAATCACCAGAATCATCACCGTTGCCACCAGCGTGACGTCACTGTGGTTACGCTGGAAACCTTCAAGGTAGGCCAGATTACCCAGGCCACCCGCGCCAATCACCCCCGCCATCGCGCTGTAGCTGACCAGCGCTATCAGGGTGACCGTAATACCGGAAACCAGCGCAGGAGAGGATTCAGGCAGCAGAACGCGGAACACCAGCGTACTCAGTCGCGCGCCCATTGAACGCGTGGCTTCAATCACGCCACGGTCTACCTCACGCAGGGCGATCTCCACCAGCCGGGCATAGAAAGGCGCCGCGCCGACGATCAGCGCCGGAAGTGCCGCATTCGCGCCCAGAATGGTGCCGATTAGCGTTTTGGTGAAGGGGATCAGCAGTACGATCAGAATGATAAAGGGGATAGAACGGAACACGTTGACCAGAATCGAAATGACCGAATAGAGCACGCGATTCTGATACAGCCCGCCGCGCGCAGTCAGAAACAGCACCAGCCCCAGCAGCAGCCCCAGCACAAAGGTTGCAACGCCTGAGAGTGCAGTCATATAAAGCGTTTCGCAGGTTGCTGACCAGAGCTGATCCAGCTTCAAATGCGGAAAAAGTGTCTCAATCATGATTGACTACCTCGGTCGTGACGGCGCGGGCATGCAGATCGGCCAGTATATTCTCCAGCTGAGCACCGCTGGCCGGGACCTGTAGCCACAGCTCACCGAAGGTGCCGTGGGCGGTTTGGGTCATTTTTCCATGCAGGATATTGAACGGCAGCGCGTATTTCAGCGTCAGCTCGCCCACGATGGGCTGGCTGGTATTCTGCCCGACAAAGGTCAGCTTCAGTACGCTGCCCGCGTCGCCATCAACCAGTGCGGCGTTAAAGGGCGTATCGGCGCTGCTGTATTCCGTGGTTTGCTTCACAAACTGGCGGGTAATAGACTTCTGCGGATGCGTAAACACCGACAGCACCTCGCCCTCCTCCACAATTCTGCCTTCCTCCATCACCGCAACCCGATGACAGATTTTGCGAACCACATACATTTCGTGGGTGATCAGCACGATGGTGAGCTGAAGTTTGCGATTAATATCCAGCAGCAATTCAAGAATGGCATCGGTGGTCTGCGGGTCAAGGGCTGATGTCGCCTCGTCGCAGAGCAGAACTTCCGGGTTATTCGCCAGCGCGCGGGCGATGCCCACACGCTGCTTCTGGCCGCCGCTGAGCTTTGACGGATAGGTATTCTCTTTGCCAGCCAGTCCCACCAGCTCAATCAGCTCTTTTACCCGCGCCTGTATCTGGGCCTTAGGGGCCCCGGCAATTTGCAGGGAAAACGCAATATTCTCACTGACGGTACGTGACCACAGCAGGTTAAAATGTTGGAACACCATGCTGATTTTTAGCCTTGCCGCGCGCAGGGCTTCGCCGTTTGTCGTCGCAATATTCTGCCCGGCAATCGTCACGCTGCCGGCGGTGGGCTTTTCCAGCCCGTTAAGCAGGCGAATGAGCGTGCTTTTGCCTGCGCCGCTGTAGCCGATAATGCCATATATTTGTCCCTGTCCTACCTCAAGGCTGACATCGTCAACCGCGGTGACCGGACCGGCGCTGGTGTTGAAAATCCTGGAAACGTTGCGCAAAACTATCATCGGGTGGAGCCTGCTGTTGTTATGTACAAAAATCGACGACCAATTAAGTAAACTGATTAAAATGAATACATTATTGTCTGGGCTAATGTCCTCGCGATAGTAGAGGTGACTATTGAGGGTGAAAAGGACCATTAGGAAATGAGTTATAACGAAATTGAATAAGGGTTGCGCTCTGCTTACTGCGGGGAATTATAGCCTGCCCTGAGGCGGTGGGCAGGCTGGTACATCCAGCTATTGGTGCAGTTATGCGGGTGTTATTTGACGTTCAGTATGAAGTTATCGAAGTGAACGTCTGACGTGGTGCCGGACAGTCTGAACGCATTCACCTCAATCCCCAGCGTCGCGGTATTAATGGGTAAATCCAGTGAAACACGGTTATCCGTCCACTTACGGGGGTTATGAATCGAACGGGTATAGGTTCTGCTGACCTCCACGCCTCTTTGGTCCCTTGCTATCAGCCACACCTCACCATAATCCCCATCCCCCCACCCGTTAGATTGAAACCTGAGAGTTGCTACGGCTTTACCTGTTGAGACCACGTCAGCATCAAGCGCTACCTCCTGGCTTATCCGATCGTTGTTATCGGGATAGCTGCCACCGTTACGCCCGGTGAAAAAGTAGTTTCCGTCCACCGAATAGATATCATCCTGGGTGACAATCGCCCGAAACTGTCCTTTTTCCCGTTTCCAGCCATTCAGATTCCCCGTTTCAGCTGAGGGGTTTTGTAATGCGGTGGGAAGGACTCTCTCAACGTTCAGTTCAAACTGATCGAAGTGGACATCAGAGGTCGTTCCGGAGAATCTGTACGCATTAACCTCAACGATTAGCGTAGCGGCACCGATCGGCAACTCCAGTGAAACGCGGTTATCCGTCCACTTATGGAGGTTATGGACCGAACGGATAGAGGTTTTGCTGACCTCTACGCCTCTTTGGTCCCTTGCTATCAGCCACACCTCACCATAATCCCCATCTCCCCACCCGTTAGATTGAAATCTGAGGGTCGCCAGGGCTTTACCCGCTGAGACCATGACGGTATCAAGCGCCACCTCCTGGCTTATCCGGTCGTGATTATCGGGATAGTCGCCGCCATTGCGCCCGGTGAAAAAGTAGTTTCCATCTGCCGCATGGATATCATCCTGCATAGCGATCGTGCGAAACTCCCCTTTTTCCCGTTTCCAGCCATTCAGGTTCCCCGTCTCAGCTGAGGGGTTTTGTAGTGCGGCGGGAAGGACTCTCTCAACGTTCAGTTCAAACTGATCGAAGTGGACATCAGAGGTCGTTCCGGAGAGTCTGTACGCATTAACCTCAACGATTAGCGTAGCGGCACCGATCGGCAACTCCAGTGAAACGCGGTTATCCGTCCACTCTCCTTTAGCATGAATGGAAAGGATGGAAGTTCTGCCTACCTCAATACCAGACCGATTCCTGGCAATCAGCCACACTTCGCCATAATCACCGTCTCCCCACCCGTTAGATTTAAATGTCAGGGTTGCTACGGTTTTACCTGATGAAACCATGACAGTATCAAGCGCCACCTGCTGGCTCATACGATCGTTATTATCGGGCCAGTAGCCGCCGCTACGCGCGGTAAAAAAGGAATCTCCCTCAGCCGCCAGAATATTATCCTGCCCGGTAACTACCCTGAATTGCCCTTTATCCAGCGTCCATCCAGAGAGATCGCCACTCTCAGCGGAGGCGTTTAAGAGCGTGGCGGGATAGCCATTATTGAATTCATGGCCATTGATGGTATAGAGACTCCTTTCAGTAGCCTGCCCGATATCCATTGAGGCTACACTCTTCCCTTTTATAAAAAGGGTTGCCCTAACCGGATTAAGCCGCGCCTCAAAATTTATATGAAACTTATTCATTACTTCAGCACCAAACCTGATATAGGCTAACCTGAAATACCAGTTACCGTTGCCCTGGGTTTGCACTTCAATATAACACTGATTTGATGTCTCTCCATCTGAGGGATAAACCATACCATAGGATCCGTGAAGTGGAGGATACATATAGCTGGTCATAATCTGAAAGGGATCATAATAGCCCACCAGGGTAACTACGGAAACACCCTGTTTAAAGGGGATCTTAACTTCACGACCGCTGGCCGGGTCAGACAATATGGTATTTATCCACGGAACCATTGCTCTGTCGGTCGCGTTCCACTTTTTAAACCCGGTAGGTGACGCGGCATCAAAAACAGCTTTATTTTCCAGGAAAATCTGGGCCTTATTCAGTACGTAAGGGGTATAAAGTGTGAAGTTATTTGCATCTTTATAAAGAGGTTTACCACCGGCCATGGCATCACGCCCAAAACTATGGCCCTCAAAGGGTGCAGCACAAATACCCTCCTGACAGGTTGGCAGGTTTGTTACCGCGTTTTCAACGTTAGGAATAAATGCGTTATTATCGCTGTCCCACCCCCAGCAGGAATTTACTTCAGAGGGGCGATTATGAATCGAACCTGCAAAATCACCTTCGTAATGGCCCAGACCAAAATTATGACCTACCTCATGACTGAATTCATTACCCACGCTGTCTTCAAGGGTAACAATCCCACCGCCGCCAGACAATCCATGAACAATTATTCCGTTAACATATTTTCCGACGGAGTTATGCGCCGCCAGCTGCGCAACGCTATAAGGATGACTGTCTTCGCCGGTTCCTTTAGAGGAATTGATACCATAATTAGCATTATCAATACCCAGTGAGATCAGTTCTTTGCCTATACGTTGCCGCATGGTGCCATCGTAGATGCCGCCGGTGCTGGGGTCATAATCTTTTAATAAACGCCCATCTGGCAACATAACCTCAGTGAAATACTGAGGCTCGTAACGTGAGACCACTAATTTTTTTACCGGTATTTGATGAAAATATTGTCGGTGATACTCAGATACAGACTGAAAAGTAAAATGCCCACGAAAAGGGGTCAACATGCCTAAATCAATGGTATGAATAATGAGTTCAGACGGCGCGCCCACAGTAATATCATGCAGGCTGCCCATCTTGCCATTATGCTCAAATTCAAGTTTTATCCCCGGCTCAATCAGCGTTGCAGGTAATATAGCTGACCAGAATCCTTCGCCGTAGATAATCCCGTCCAGTGCCACGGGCCGGGTTAGCTTTTCCGGTGTAAGCATTGTATAGCGCCCAACCACTGAGCCCGCAGCATTTTCCACACGCATAACGACTGAAGGATTATTTCCAGAACCCGGCGCTGGCTTAAATAACACCATCGTTTTACGGTTAGCCGTTAAATGCGGTTGAATATCCCCTGCGATATGCCTGCCTTGCGGGATAATACTATTCTGCACAAATAAAATGTTTGCTACAAGTTCACCATTAAGATCATCATTTACCGGATTAGTGTTAAAGCAAACTTCAGGAATAGCAGATAAAGCATTTATTATATTCATAGAATTCTCTACCTGGACAGATGGCATAACCTTAAGGCAGCCTGTTCGCCACCCCCACATAAGGATTTGAGCATAGGTTATCTGCCATCCGCATTCAATAGCCTCGCGGGTGAAGTCAATATCAAATTAGTTGCCTGAGAATTAAATAATGTTGTGCATGGGAAAAGTAAATATGAGAAGAAATCCGTAGCGGAGGGGGATCATTCTGTATGGACAGAAATAATTACCGCCGCCATAGCGAATACTATGACGGCGGCAGGCGTAACGCGATGAATTAATTTTACCTACCTAAAGTCGGTAAGAAAATTATTTCTTTGATCCGCCTTTTTTTCCAGCTTCAGAAGCTTTTTCTCGATCATTCTTGAAGTTGCCAGCGCCGCTGCCCTGGCCGCCCTTTTTACCTGCGTCTGATGCTTTTTCACGATCTTCGTTTTCACGATGCTGAGTCATACAAAATTCCTCTTCGTGTTAAAAGATATCCTGCTGGAATACAATCCTGTTAAAAATGGAAGCCACCCCAGCAGGCCTCTTGCCTTTATAAGGCTAGCAGGCTGCGGGGCCTTTGCAAGAATGGGGTGCGACATCAATCACAAAATAATAAATATTCTTATCTTCATGATTAGCTTATAAATTACATCATACAGGTGAATATCTGAATGTAAGAAAAAAACCCTTGTCTGAATTAATTCAGGAAATCCTTTTATTTATCAGTCGCTATATGTAACCGTCCGCAATAAATAAAATGATGATAAGGATAGCGGAAAATAACATTTATCATGGGTGGCTTTCGATACGCCCCGCGGCAGCGATTCGATATCACTGCCGGGGCGCATCCGGTCTGCGATAACGACCGTATTCGGGCATGAGTTACGGCTCAGAAACCTGTTTCGCTTCTACGCGCGTATGCTGCCCACGCCCTTTAACGTAGCCGCTGATGCGAACCTGGTCATCAGCACCATATTTTCGCCCCTTCCATGCAGCATGAGGAACGGTGACATCAATGGTGCCGGACTTATCGCGAAAAATAAACGTATCGCGCCCGGTTTGCTTGATCAAATTCCCCTCCAGCGTTACCCACGCCCCATCCCTGAGATCGCGAATGCCACTGATCTGACTTTCGGTTGTGTCCTCGGTGCCTTTATACCCGGCATCCTTCTTCTGCGGCGGTGGTGGTGCCTCTCCCCCTTTAAATCCCCCGTCATCGGCCATTACATTCAAGCTAAAAGCCAGCAGGGCTGCCAGCGTCAGGATTTTTTTCATCTTATCTCCTTAATGTTACAGGCTATCTCAAGCAACGTTGTGTTATTCATCCTGGCACACCGTTGGGGGTTTGAGTAATATCCCCCCCGCAACTGCTGCATAATTACGCATGATATCGATGAATCTGCGATCGTCGCTTTTACCAAATGCTAACAATTTTAAGATGAACCCTAACGGTAAGTGACTGTTTATGCCGATGCCGTAGCAGTACTATAGGAGGTCCTAAGCCGTAGTGGATAACGAGGTACTATGATTTATCGTTTCACCCTGGCCGCCGCTGTGGCCGCCATAACGCTCACCGGATGTGCTAAAAATCAGGCCGGTGGGCCTCCACCCGATTTCTTCTCCGGTCCTTCCCAGATAGATGTTTCACACTTAACCACCAAAGCCGATGATGGTTCCTCGGTATTTGTGACCATTGACGGCAATGAGGGAGGCATGCTGACCCGCGGTGAGAGTAAAGCCCTACATATTCCCGACGGGAAACATAAAGTGGGCGGCTATGTTCGTACGCTGTTCGGCTATGGTCGCGTGACTATCGATCCTATCACCGTCGTTTCGAAGAAGGGTGAGGTCAGGCATGTTGCCTATTCGGTCACCCGGAATAAGCCCTCCTTTACCGATCGGGGCGAAACGCCGCTCCCTCCAGCGCCTGAAAAACCGGCTGCGCCAGCGGTAGCGCAGCAGAGCACCGCAACCGCTCAGCCCACGGCAACCGCAGCGCAGCAGACCACCGCGACCGCTCAGCCCGCGGCAACCGCTACGCAGCAGACCACCACGACCGCTCAGCCTGCGGCAACCGCAGCGCAGCAGACCACCACGACCGCTGCCGCTGCGGCGCAGCAAAGTTCTCCCTCTGCAACTGAGAATAGTACGACCTCAGCGGCTGAAGCCGCCTCCACGCAGCAGATTATTGATGCTTATGGGGAGACATCCTCCCAGGAGTAAGCGCTTAAGTCTGACCCGGCGGGTAAATCCCTTTCCCGGCGTCAGGCTGCTCAACGTTGCGTGGAAGGGACTCCGCGCACCGGATTGTCATCTTTACCCCCTCTCAACACCTGTTCCTCACTGAGAAAATCGATAAACACGCTTACCTTTGACAGCATATAAGGAGTATGGCGCTCAACCCGGACCGTCGCTCGCCCCCGCAAGAAGTGGCACCAGGATGTCACTAATCGGCGTCGGGACGCCATGAACCCGGCCGCGCCGCGAGATAACACCGTTGCGGATATCCCATTCGAGTGGTCGGCCAGCTTCTCGATCCGTGAGGATTGAGGTGCCCATGTCCGCAGGCGCTGCCTGGAACTTATCGAGGATTTCCTGCGGCACTTCGTCACCAAGCTCAACGCCTTCTGCGCGGGCCACGGCCAGACATTCCTGCAAATAGGCGAGGGTTAGCTTAGCGATGTCAGAGCGGCCGAACATACCGGAACGGCGATGCGTAAGCGCCATAAGTCCAGCCACCGCGTTCTGCAACAGCTTACGCCAGGCCAGGGAACTGAAATTTGCGGCCAGCTCCACGTAGCATCGGGTGCCTTTCAGCGCTTCGGCCACCACGCGGGAAGCCGATAAGTCCGGCAGGCTGAGGCGCATGTCGCCGCGCAGGCGCACTGAGCCATCTGATTGTGCCTGCGCAGGAAACCACACAACGGCAGGAACGATTTGTCCGTAATGTGGAGCGACCTTATCCAACTGTTCGACTCCGTTTTGCAAAACGCACACAACGGTTTCTGGACCGCTCAACACCGAGAGCCATTCTTCTGCCGCCTCGATCTGTGTCGCCTTGACTGCCAGAAAAACAAGATCGGCAGTGCGAGCAATCTGTTTGGGATTGGTCTGAACGGGACCGGGTATGGTGATAAAGCGGTCGCCTTCTTGCAGCGTGAGGCGATCGCGGGCAGTGCGTCCACACAGCAAGGGTGTACGGCCGACTTCGTGCAGCGCCGCCGCGACCGTGGTGCCGATGGCACCTGGACCCACGACGGCGACAACAGTATGGATTTCAGTATTCATGAAAGCGGACTCCTTTAAGGGGGGCAGATAACCCCCATCCTTAAGCGCTACGCTTTGTGGAGAGGGCGGGAATTTTTCCCGGATCAGTCACAGTTTTCAGCGGTAATAATATTGAAATCCACCTTCCCGCTCTGATAGATGTCAGCATCCTGATTGGTGCTGAGTTTTTTCAGCAGAATATCCATCGCCAGCTGGGCATGCTGCCGGGCGTTTTGATCTAATACGTATGAGAGGCGATCGCTGTGCAGCAGACGCCGGGTCAGGCTGTAGAGTTCATGGGTGATATAGACGCACTGGCCCAGCAGATGGTGATTATCCAGCTCGGCGCTGATTTCGGTGTTGCCGGATCCGGTATTGTACAGCCCGACAATATTGCCATTTTGTTTCAGCGTCTCGCCCAGCAAACGCCGTATGGTCTGTCGTTCATCCTGCCCTGCCAGCACCTCCTTCAGGGTAATCTGTGGGGCACGCCGCAGAAGCACCTGACGGAAGCCCTCTATGCGCTCGCGGTGCGCGCTGTAGTCGCAGCGACCGCTAACCACCACCACCTCACCCGCTGTTTTCAGGGTCTGCCCCATCAGCAAACCGGCCGTGCGCCCCGCCTGAAGCTGGTTGATGCCGACATGGCACAGGCGGGCAGCATCCGGGAGATCGGTTACGATGGTGATCACCGGAATACCACGCTCGCGACAGCTCGCCAGCGCGGCATAAACCGCAGGGTGATCCTGTGCATAAACAATGATGCCGTCGCGCGTGTGGGCGCACTCAGCAATGTGTGCGGCCAGTCTTTCAGGGTGGGATTCGGCGATAAACGTGCGATGCAGCGTCACCCGGCGATAGCCGAGTGCGCTGGCAATTTCCCTGAAGTTGTCATCCAGGCCTTTGAAAAAATAGGAACCGTTGGCGCTGAGAATGACCTCAATCCGCCAGGGATGCTGATACGCCTCAGGCAAAATACGGTTGAGGCCGTTCAGCTTCGCGGCCAGCAATACCTTGCGCGCCGTCTCCGGCGAGACGCCGCCGCGCTCATTGAGTACCCGATCCACCGTAGCTACGCCAACGCCGGCCAGCCTGGCCAGCGTCTCCAGGGTCATTTTCTTCATTTCTGCTCCGAAAAAAATGACCCACAACTGCAACGCTTACTCTTCAATCCTGCCTTTCCTCATTAAATACGATGCCCAACTGACGCCGCACGTTATCCATGGTGCTCAGCGTCATCAGCGACGTTCCCAGCGGCCGGATGGGCGACTCAATCAGCCCCTGACCGATACACCAGGCGGTGTGCTCAATTTCATACGAGAGCTGTTCATAATGTCCACCCTTATCTTTCCAGTGCAGGAGCTGATTACCTTCGCTGGACGCCAGGGTAAAATCACCGGGCGCGTAGAAATGCCCGTTAAGGCTCAGGGTCGCATCCCGTCCGGCAATCACCGCACCCGAAGGCGTACGGCTGAATAACGTGGTATTCAACACTGAATGCATGCCGTTGTCGTGAGTGAACAGCATGGAAGCCTGTCCGTTAACGCCGCCGGGTGCCGGTTGCCCCTGCGCCAGCACCTGAGCCGGCACGCTGCCGGACACGGTGATGCTTAGCGAGATAAGATAGCTCCCCAGGTCCAGCATCGGCCCGCCCGCCAGGTCCGGGTTAAAGATACGGTGATCGGGCGTAAAATACTCGCCGTGATCGGCAATCAGCGTATGCAGATCGCCCAAATCGCCGTTTGCCAGCAGCTGGCGCAGCACATCATACTTCGGTGTGAAGTCACACCACATCCCCTCAAGGCAGAATAATTTTCTGGCGCGGGCTTCCTGCTGGAGCTTTGCCCCTTCCTGCGCATTCAGGGCCAGCGGTTTTTCAATCAAAACGTGCTTTCCGGCCTGGAGCACCTTCATTGCATCAGGGAAGTGATGATTATGCGGCGTGGCGACATAGACGACATCCAGATCTTTTAGCGCCAGCATTTCACTGGCATCGGTAAAGACCTGCGGAATATCCCAGCGTCCAGCAAACGCAGCGGTTTTTTCCTGATTGCGGCCCGCCACTGCCACCAGCTGCTGACGGGTATGGTGACGAAACGCCGCCGCAAAGCGATCGGCTATCCAGCCCGGACCGATAATCCCCCAGCGCAGCGTGGGCAGGGTATCGGTAGAAATTACTTCAGGTTGCGGTAGCGTACGAGGAAACATAGTCACTCCAGTTTTTTTTGTAAGAAAGCCGCAGCGTATGGCGGCCTGCAGGGTCAGGTGAGTTCACTATAGAAAGGCATCAGCGGGAATAACACCTGGCCGATGATGGAAAACCCTCAACAAATGATGGAAAACCCTCAACATAAAACTTCCCTGGCCTGGGGGAAAAAATTATTCTGGCCCTGTTGTTAAATTGTTAATAATTCGCTTGTTATTTTATAAAGAAAAACTCTGGTCAGGTGCTTTTTTCATCAAGTCGCCGCCTTAAAAAAACTAAAAATAGTTCCACGCATTGTGATCAGTTAACCAGGAAAAATATGAAACGCAGAGAATTTCTCACTTCAGTGGTTGCACTGGGGGTCGCCTCCTCACTGCCTGCTGCGCAGGCCGAGGTTGTGAATGGCGGACAGCCATGGGAACCCGGTAAGATTAACACCCCACCACCTCCACCCCGTAAAGGGGGTCTTCAGTATCTCACTCAGCACGAATTCGACACGGTCGCAATCATTGCCGAGCGCTTTATTCCGGCTGATGAAATGAGCCTCAGCGGCAAAGATGCTGGCTGTGCCGTGTTTATTGACCGTCAGCTGGCGGGTGATTACGGCAATGCCGTGGCCGAATACCGCCTTGGCCGCTTCGTTAAGGGCACCCCTGAGCAGGGTCCTCAGTCTCCCCTCACCCCCGCTCAGCGTTATCGTCAGGGCCTGGCCGCACTGGATCGTGCCACCCGCGCGCGATTTGGTCAGGACTTTATTGGGTTAAGCAGCGAACAGCAGGAGAGCATCCTGCACGCTATGGAAGCCGATAAGTTCGATTTAGGCGCCGACGTCGAAACGAAGGTCTTTTTTGAACTGCTGCTGCAAAACGTGCGCGAAGGATTCTTATCTGACCCCATCTATGGCGGTAATAAAGATATGACCAGCTGGAAAATGATTGGTTTTCCCGGCGCGCGCTACGATTTCCGCGACATGCTCAGTAAAAAAGGGCAAAAGCTGAATATCATCCCGACCAGTCTGATAGATAACACCCTGTAAATTTGGGCGTTGTGTTTCTGAGCAAATGTGAGTTCTGAAGATGAATAATGTACGTCCAAAAGCTGATGTCGCTATCGTCGGCCTGGGGTGGTGTGGTTCGCTGATCGCCGAAGAGTTAACCCGCGCCGGATTAAATGTCGTCGCGATTGAGCGCGGCCCCTGGTTTGAAACCGCCACGGATTTTCCCCCGTCGGTAGATACCGACGAACTGCGCTGGGATACCCGCCGCAGCATGCTGCTCCCCCCTGCGGTAGAAACCACCACCTTTCGCAATAATATTACCCAGAAAGCGCTGCCAAGCCGCGACTGGAACCTGAATGAGCTGGGCTATAACGTTGGGGGATCCGGCACACACTGGGCCGGTATGGCCTGGCGCTTTACCCCGTTTGATTTACAGCCTTACACGCAAACCATTGAGCGCTACGGTAAAAAGCAGATTGCCGACGGCCTGATCCTACAGGACTGGGGCGTAACCTATGATGAGCTGGAGCCGTTTTACGATCGCTTTGAAAAAATCGCCGGCGTCTCCGGTAAAGCGGGCAGGCTCAACGGCAAAACCATTCCTGACGGTAACCCGTTTGAGGGCAATCGCAGCAGTGAATACCCGCTGCCGCCGCTGGAAGGCATGCGCCTGACCGACCTGTTCCGCGATGCGGCCAAATCCCTCGGTCAGCACCCCTTTATGGTGCCGGCAGGCCAGGCGTCTCGAGCCTACGTTAACCCGCTGGGCGTGCGCATGGGTCCCTGCACCTACTGCGGCTACTGCCTCTATTACGGCTGCGGCAATTTTTCTAAATCCAGCCCGAACGCCTGTGTGATCCCGGCGCTGATGCAGCGTGAAAACTTTACCGTGCTGACCGACTCGGCGGTGGTGCGGGTGAATAAAGCGGAAGATGGCAAAACCGTTACCGGCGTCACCTACGTTGACCGTAACAAAAAAGAGTGGGAGCAACCGGCAGGCATCGTGATCCTGTCTGCTTTCCAGATGCAAAACGTCCGCCTGCTGCTGCTGTCCAAAATCGGCAAGCCTTACGATCCGGTCAGTAAAACCGGCGTGGTGGGACGTGCCTACAGCTTCCAGACGGTGGCGGGTGCCAGCCTGTTTTTTGAAGATGAAAACCTCAACCAGTTTATCGGCGCGGGCGCCCTCTCGCAGCAGGTTGATGACTTTAACGGCGATAACTTTGACCACAGCAAGCTCGGCTTTATCGGCGGTGCCGGTATTCTGGTCGTGGCCCGTGGCGCAAGGCCAATCGGCAATGCCGATGCCCTGCCGCCCGGTACGCCACGCTGGGGAAAAGAGTGGAAAAAAGCCTATACCCATGCGTTCCAGAACGGCACCTTTATTTTCGGCCAGGGGACCAGCTATTCCCACGAAGATTACTATCTGGATCTGGATCCGGAGTACAAAGACAGCAATGGCAACCCGCTGCTGCGCGTCACCTTCGACTACAACGAAAATGACCGCCGCGCGGCAAAATTCATTGAAGAGAAAAGCGTTGAGATTGGCAAAGCCATGGGCGCCAAAATCGTTCTGGGGACCAACTCCGCATCAGGTCACTACTCCCCTTATAACTTCGCCAGCGATCACACCATCGGCGGCGCGGTGATGGGCACCGATCCAAAGACCAGCGTGCTAAACCGCTATCAGCAGAGCTGGGACGCGCACAATCTGTTTGTGCTGGGGGCCTCATCCTTCCCGAACAATGCCGGTTATAACCCAACGGGCACGATTGGCGCACTGAGCCTGTGGACGGCAAAAGCTATCCTGGAGCAGTACATGAAAAACCCTGGTCCGCTGGTGAAGGTGTGAGATGAAAAAAATCAAAATAGCAGGCGGTATCGTTGTGGTTGCCGCCGCCGTTGCCGTGGCTCTGCTGTGGCAAAACGGCAACACCCGCGCGGATGACGTTGCCGGAACCAGCGTACTGACCGGACAGCCGCCAGCGGCGTCGGATGCTGAAGCCGTGATGCGGGGTAAATATATTGCGATTGCCGGTGACTGTGTGGCCTGCCACACCGCACCCGGCAGCAAAGCGCCCTTCTCCGGCGGCTATGCCATCAGCACGCCGTTTGGCGGTATCTTTGCCAGCAATATCACCCCGGATAACGAGTACGGCATCGGCAGCTGGACCGAGCGTGACTTCTACCGCGCCGTTCGCCACGGTAAGGGGAAACACGGAGAAAATCTCTATCCGGCGATGCCTTACAACGCCTACGTGAAGGTCAGCGATGCCGACATGCACGATCTGTGGATGTATATGCGTTCGGTTAAGCCGGTGCATTACAAGGCACCGGAAACTAACCTTCCTTTCCCGTATAACATTCGTCTGGCGATGATGGGCTGGAACCTGCTGTTTTTTGAAAACAAAGGGTTTACTCCTGACGCCTCTAAATCTGCCGCGTGGAACCGCGGTGCCTATCTGGTTCAGGGGCTTGAACACTGTGCCGCCTGCCATACGCCGAAAAACATTATCGGGGGTGATACCAGCGCGTATCTCCAGGGCAGCAACCTCAGCGAGTGGTACGCGCCTGAGATCACCAGCAATACCTACACCGGTATTGGCAACTGGTCCGAAGATCAGGTGGTGGACTACCTCAAACTGGGCAGTAACCATGTGGCGGTGGCATCAGGCCCCATGGCCGAGGCGGTAACCAATTCGACCCAGCATCTGAGTGATAAGGATCTGCACGCGATCGCGACCTATATTAAATCGCAGCCGGGTTCGGATCGTAAGAAACCTGCACCGCTGGCGGCAGATTCAGCGCAGATGAAAATGGGGGCAGACGTTTACTCAGTGAACTGTACCGCCTGTCATAACAGTAACGGCAAAGGTATTCCAAACCTTGCCGCCAGCCTGGCGAACAACCCGGCAATTATGGGGCCGGATGGATCCTCGCTGATCACCACCGTGCTTCAGGGCGGACGCGGCGCGGTCACCGCGGGTAACCCAACCAGCGGGGCGATGCCGAGCTTTGCCTGGAAGCTTTCCGATGAGCAGGTCGCCGCGGTGACCACCTACATCCGTAATGCCTGGGGTAATGCCGCACCGGCCATTGACGCGAAGGAAGTGGCAGGTAAACGCAGCCTGTTAAAACTGCCTTCGCAGATGCCGGAAAACAGCCCGAAAGGTCAGTAACGCTGGCGCGACGTCGTCCTGCTGTGCCTGTTGACAGCAGGGCCGATGTTTACCAGGGCCATCCTTAACGGGGTGGCCTTTTACTTTTCTCCCCCACCATTTTGTGCCAGGGTTGACTCTCCCCCTCAGGAGAAACGCTATGCCTCTGTTACACCATCTGTTGTTGTCCACGCTACTACTGACCAGCACCCTTGCAACCGTTCAGGCTGTTGAACCTCCCTCCCCCTTACTCATAAAAAATGGCTACGTGATGTCGATGCGCGCGGGCGAAGCGGATCGGGAAAATACCGACGTATTGATCCGGGGCGATACCATCGCCGCCATTGGCAAAAATCTGCACGCGGCGGATGCCAGAGTGATTGATGCCAGCGGGAAGTTTGTGCTTCCCGGCTTTGTTGATGCGCATTCACACCTGTGGATCACCACTCTGCGGGGCCAGTTTCGTAACAGAGACGGCAAATTTTTTCCAGTGAGCAACCGGCTTGGTGCCGTGATGAAGCCGGATGATATCTACACGGCAATGTATACCGGGGCCATTGAACTGCTCGCCTCGGGCATTACCACCAGCAGCGACTTTTTCGACAACGTCCATGGGCCGGCTTCGGGCGATGCGGGATACCGGGCGCTAAGCGATGCGGGGATCAGAGCGATTATGTTTTATGGCGGGCCGGATAAAACCTCTGCCACGCCGATTGATTTGGCGCATCTTAAACAACTGATGGCGAAACCGCATGACCGCGTCTCACTCGGCCTGGCCTGGCGGCTGCCGCGCGATCTCCATGACAAGGCCGCCTGGACGACCCGCGATCGGGAATATGCCTTTGCCCGTGATAATCACCTGCCGCTCCAGGTGCACGTGAGCGGCGAGGCTGATGCGATGTTTAACGCACTTATCCAGCGACACTATCTTGCCCCCTTCGTCACCGTTGTTCATGCCACCCAGGCCACGCCCGCCCAGCTGAGCGCGCTGGAAAAGGCCGGAGGCAGTCTGGCCCTCACCCCGATAAGCGAAGAACGGGTCGGTTACGGCCTGACCCGCTATGACCAGTTTAAAGGCGTGACCCGTCAGGGGCTGGGCCTGGACGGCAACGCGCTGGCAGGCAGCGCAGATATGTTTGCCACGCTGCGGCTGGCCGCGCTGACGCAAAGCGGTGCAACGCAGGATGAAACCGGACCGGATCCCCGTCGGCTACTGGAGCTGGCCACCCGCCGCTCGGCCGACGCCGCCGGACTCGGCAGGGTGACCGGGTCTGTTGAGGTGGGTAAACGCGCCGATATACAGATTATTAATCCTGCGGCGCTTAATATGAGCGGGTTTGGCGGCGGCGATCCCGCCTCGCTGATCGTCTATTCAGCAGGGCCGGAAAATGTCGATACGGTCATAGTGGATGGAAGGATCCTGAAGCTGTCAGGCCAGATGCAGCACATCAATATCACTGCGCTGGTGGCAAGGGCAAACGCATCTGCGCGACACCTGCGGGAAGAAGCCGCTAAATAATGCATTTCATAACCCGTTCGCTCTTTTGCCAGCCTTGCGGCTGGCTTGCTTGTATTCGCAGGCGGTGAGGGGATTATGCCCCATCAGGACAATGCCCGATTCACGCCTGATGAGTCAGGTCGTGCAGGTCATGCCTTAACTGCCTGGCATGATATCAGGCGGTATTTATTTCCACAGCCGATCGCAAATGATTTTATAATGCGCATCGGATAAGTTCTCATACTTCCAGATAAATAATCCGCCCAGATTAAAATCAAGCACCTGATCGATAAAATAATTTAAATTCCAGTCTGTAAGCCCCCGGGATGTCAGGGCCAAAATACAGGATTTATTTTCCGCACCCAGAATCAGGCTTCTTTTTATAGCCGGAATAACGTTGCCAATAATGTCCTCCTGACTCCACATTGCCGCTGCATAGCAGTAATGGATTAAGCGGTCGCACTGACCTGACTGAATAATCGCCTTCACCTTTTCATTCAGTTTCGGCCCATTACCGGTATCAGGATGATTATAGGAATAACCGGCAATAAAACCAAAGCTGGTCTCTTTACCTTCGCACTTAAGCTGTTCCATCGTTTCGATGACCCGCCCGGTATTCATATTACATTCGTCATCGAAATCTACGCCATCCCAGCCGCGAATGCGCGTCGCTGCGACTATTCTTGCCACCTCGCCTGAATCAGACGGTTTTTCATTTGGTGAGCATCCTCCTCCGCCATAAACCCAAAGCGATTTGCCCTTGAAATCAGAGGGCGTGGTGGGTTTATCGGTCTTTTCAGGACTCCAGCCAGGCGCAGCGGCAGTACCGGTAGTCAATCCATCAAGATTGGTCACCATTCCATACATCATTATATCAAATGCTTTAAGCGGTTCCCGCGACAGGGACTGACTCCATCCACCCAGAATAAATTTGTTCATCATTAACACTCCTTTTTATGATTTGACGACTTTTCCAGTTATTGGCACATAGGGTATTCGCAATTATGCTAACGCTAAAATCACTCCTCCCCCGGATTCTGACGCGTTCGTAAAACTATTATTCCTGGCTTATTGGCCATATATGCAATAAACGGGGAATCCACCACCTGCCTGTTAATGCTCAGGGATGAGGCATTTCTGAACCACACCTCGTCGCCAGACTTGATGACGATCCCCACGTGCGTCACGTCCAGGCCTGCAAGGGGCGTCCAGACCCCAACGTAATCGCCTGTTTGCAGTTTACTGAGTACAGCTGAATCAATCGCATGGCCGGGGATATAGCTCATCTCCCTTGAGATAACGGCCAGCCCCGGTATATATGCACTGCCGTCTGCCTTACGGTTGAGCTGTTTGACGACGGTGACCGCCTCCGTACTGATTTGCCGGGTCACATCCGTCGCATTCTGCGGCAGCGTCGCAAACCAGTCAGTGAAAAAGTGCTTTCTGCTCAGGTAACTCACCCTGCCGCCAGCGTATCGCGTGCTGATAAGATTATTGAGAAACGCCTTCTGGTCATGCGCCTGCGACAGCGCCTGGACATAATCAATCAGGGTGAAACAGTCCACACCGTGGAAATCCGCTACCAGAACTTCATTGACCTCAGTCGATCCAGTCAGGGTATTTTCCTGATAGGGCGTCGTCAGAAAAGCGGAGGATACGGCGGCAATAATGTTTCCTGGTTTCTCACCGGCGGCGGGAATAACCTGGGTGCCAATAATTGCCCGAACGTTGTTTGCTGTGAAATCATCCATTTGGATCTGATAGTCGTTCCCACGCGCTCCCGTACAGGAAGCCAGAAAGAGGATCATAATCACTGCCAGCTTCATCATAATATTCCCTTTAGGTGAAGTTTACTGAGTGGCATTAGTACCCCCTCCTCATGAGCTTTACAATCACCAACAGAATACTGTTTCAAATCTGTTTACTTCAGGTGAGAACAGAAAAAATATAATTCAATTATATTCCCTTGCTTAATTAAACATTTGTTCCACCGGACACTTGCCCTTCGCCAGGGTTAATTCGACGGACAACACCACGAGGCATATCCGCAGCGACAACCCTGTTACAAGTGAGGTAAATGGCATGACGACAGGCGATAATGATGATTTTACTTCCGGGCATCCCCTCAGCGCTTACAGTCTGGAACTGAGCACGGAATTCCTTTTAAAACAGCAGAATTTATTGGGGGGGATTAAAACTTCAGACGGGTGCGTTTTCTGCCGGTGAATGGATTGTCCACATCGATATGAAATATCAGAATGCGCATAATCATTTGTGTAAAAGCTGCAACAGGATGGGCGATAACGGGTAGCATGGGTTAAGAACGGAATAGTGAGCAGGCAGGTAAACCCTGCCTGCTTTTACCCATCGCGTTAATCAGCCTGCCTGGCGCTGTCCTCGCAGCAGGCGTTTGCAGTATAGCAGCCCGCTGTAGAGGGGATAATAGCGCCACAGGAGCCTTAGCTTAAGGTTGTTACGGGTCATCTGTCGGGCCAGGCGATCAATTTTCTCATCATACTCGCGCGGCACGTCCATCCTGTTTTTGCGAATTTCAATCAGACAGCCGCCCATCAGCGCGGCGTAATAGCCGTCCACCAGGTCGCGGTCAACGTTAGCCACCGGATGCTGGCGCAGGGCATTGTCGGTGTTTTCCCGGGCGATAAAATAGTTTTTTACCCACGAGAAATCACGCGTACTAATCGATAACGAAGTGTCCACCACCCGCTTAAGGTAATAAGCAGTACTGGTGAAAAACGCCCGCTTAGCCTGGGTATAGACCCCAAACATAAAGGGGGCGTCCTCGTGGTTCTGGATCGGTAAAAACGGGCTGTTAATCCGGTCGATCAGCGCCTTAGAAATAATGCTGGTCCACAGCACCCGATGCGCTGACCCCCGCGCGATCAGTTTGCTGAGCAGTTCCGCCCCACCGTTCAACTCACCGCTGAGATGACGGGGGTGCGTCCCTTCATAGTGGCGCTCCGCCGGCAGGGCATTATTGAACTTGCGGGCCGAAAAGCCAAACAGCTCCAGGTCAGGACGATCGCGCCAGACGCGGGCAAAATCGGCAAACAGTTCGGGTGCGACCACGTCATCGGCATCCATAAAGTACACGTAGTCACTGCTAACCAGACTCAGTCCTTTATTACGGGCCGCGCTCACGCCACCGTGCGCGGCACGAACCGGCTGTACCTGCGGGTGCTTACTGGCGTACTCCTCAAGCAGCGCCAGCGTGCCGTCCGTCGACCCGTCGTCAATAACGATCACCTGGGTGGGCAGTATCGTCTGATTCAGCAGCGAATCTATTGCCTCACCGATATACTCCCGCCCGTTCCACACCGGCATAATAACGGCGATGGAGGGGAAATCCGCAGCATTTATCAGGCTCATGGCTCACTCCTCAGGCTGATACGCTTGAACGTATTTCTGCCAATTTTTTCCAGCACCTTAGTATGCAGCAGGCAGCATACGCTCAGATTGACCAGTCCAATCAGTCCCAGGTAGAGCAGGTTAAGCCAGCGGTTCTGATTCCACTCGAAGGGGATCAGGTGCGTCAGCAGCGCTACGCCAGCCGACACCAGCCAGATCATCGCCACATCCCGCGTCAGCCAGCGCGCATGGATGGTCGGCGCAAATTTGCGGTGGACAATCCACGCCCAGACCAGCAGATAGAAAATATTTTGCCCCAGCCAGACGATACCGGTTCCCAGCGCACCGTAGTGGATGGCGGCATAGATATTCATCGGGATAAGCACGATGGCGAACAGGCTGAAGCCCTTAACGTGCATCGACAGGCGACCGTTAACATATTGCAGGTGGTACAGCAGACCGCAAATCGCCTGTAACCCGCTTCCCAGCGCATACAGCGTCATTACAAATGACATCTGCTGTACAATTTGCGGATTCTGCGTCCAGGCCCAGATCAGCTGACCGGAATAGAGCGCGATGGTAATGCTCAGCGGCGCCATAAAGATGCTGACCGCCTGGGTCGTGTAACGGTAAAGGGTCAGCGTCTCAGCTTCGCCCTGCTCTTTGTTGCCGCGCATCCCGGTCATACGCGGCACGATGGCCTGCATAATCGGACTGCTGAGCATCACAATGCCCGTCGCGGCGGTTGCCACCACGGTAAAGGCACCGTAGGTAGAGAGCGGCAGCGTTTTAGAGAGCACCAGACGGTCAATCTGCGAAATAAAGGTCCAGATCGCGCTGGAAAAGGCCGCACCTACCGCAAAGCGTAAAAAGGGCTTCAGGACCCCTTTCAGCTCAGCGGAGTGATTCTGCCGCTTAGCTCGTGGTACCAGCTGGTAAGATTTGTAGACGCAGCAGGCGGCTTCCGCAATGGAGATACAGAGCTGGAAAGCAAAGAAAAATATTACCGGATTGGGCGCGAAGCTGATAACAAATACCGCACCGAAGGTACGCAGGGTAATGGAGATAACGTTCAGGACGTTCAGCCACACCTGATGTTCATAGCCCACAATCACGCTGCGGAATGGCCCGGTGCGCCAGCGGATCGCGGCGGTAACCACCATAACGGCCACGGCTATCACCAGATCGCGGTACGGCAGCGTTTTGGCGTTAAGCCAGTGCTCGGCAATATAGGGGGTGAAAATCCAGCCCAGCACCACCAGCACCACGGAGGTGAGCAGGAAGAATTTGCCCAGGCTGGCAAACAGCGAGGGGAAGTAGGGATTATCTTCACTGTTGGCACGATAGCGCGCCGCCTCTCGCAGCAGCGTGGTCGATACGCCAACGTCCAGCAGCTGAAGCCAGGTTAACAGGATGGAAAAAAAGCCAATCAGACCATAGGCTTCCATGCCCAGCTGATGGATATACATTGGCACCACGAGTATTCCGGCCAGCGTTGAGTAAATCTGTCCAACATAATTCGCCAGTGCATTACGCTTAATCGACATAGTCTCTTCTTTTATCTTAGCGGAGCGCCATTCACCATAAAGTGATTCACCCTAACAATCGGGGTGAAACTGGGATAGGGGCACTTTTCCTAAAAGAGTGACCTTAAAGATGTTATCGCGTAACAAATCATGACCACTCTCCCGCCCGGAAAGACCCATCGGTGTAAAAACCGACAGGAAATAGTTACCTTACAACACAGGAATAGAGGTTAAATATTTACCTTATACTGCTGCAGGTGGTGAAAGGGTTCAGGCTTTACGCACTCTCTTTTTTAAACCGAGTAAAGTGGTGTACGTGTCGGGGTGGCGAAGCATCAGCCAGTTAATAAATGAACCCGGCTCCAAATCGCGACCTAAATAACCAATCGCCTGTTTAACATACTCCGGCAGCGGCGTACCATTAGACAGCGATAAATGGATCATCAATTTAAAAGAGTGAATCAAATAGAGACGACGGAGTTCATTACGGGAAGGATCGTTCCCCGGCAGGCTGGTTAATTTTTCGTACGAACAGAGGAAAGCATCATAGCGATGACGGAAATAGGCCTCCTCTTTCGTACTGTTGGTTAAGGACCCCTGACGGATACGCTGGCGATAATAAAGGTTTTTACTTACCCACGCGATACCCGTACGCATAAAGGCCTGTAGCGTATAGCGGTGGTCTTCGTGCAGACGATCGCGATATTGCAGGTTGTAGCGCGTAATAATCTCGCGTTTTAGCACATAGTTCCAGGGCGCAGAGGTATAAGATCCGTTACGCAGCAGGCCGGCCATCACGTGCTGCGAGGGCACCAGACCAAAGGTATCATGCTTTACCTTACCGCCGGTCTGCGTTGGATTACCGTCGACGAAGGTTTGTGAATTAAAACAAAACAGCTCAACCTCGGGATGTCGGGTAATGACCTCGCTGAACTCCTGATAAAATCCCGCGCAAACGATATCGTCGGGATCGCAGCAGAAGACGAATTCACCGGATGCGAGGCTGATGCCCTTATCGCGCGCATTTCCGGCACCGCCATTGGGGATGGTGACAATAGTCACTACGGGTGAGTCGCCATATTTTTGCTCGATCAGTTCCAGCGTATTATCCGTTGAACTGTCGTTGACGATAATAATTTCATTTGGCAGTGCAATTTGGCTCAGCAATGAATCAACGCACTCAATAATGTATGCTCCCACATTGTATGCCGGGATCACGACTGACAGATTCTTTTTCATCATAGTTTTATCTCAACCTTTAAGCTGCCTCTTAATAAACAACAGCGCCCCTGTAAAATCAATGCGAACATCTTAATCAGCAGACTAATAAGAATAAGCTCAGGGCTTGTTCTGTGCGAAATTAAGAATTTTCACGCGTCATTCTATTTTTGGCTGGTCTGCAATGCTCAATCTATTCTTGAGTATGTTTTCCTTAAAAGCCCTTATAAGCGTTTCCTCCTTTACCTTCCGTTAAATTTATTTATTCGAAGTTTACTTCTCCCCTGGCACATTTCAATCCGCCAAATGTGAATAAAATAGCGTTAACCAGGACGCAAACAAGTAACGTTATGGGATAATTCTTAGGTGAAATCGGTTTCTAAATATTTCCATGAGAGGATAAGCTCACGCCAGCTGACCTGCGACACGCTTTTGCCGTTAGGAGTGGAGCTAATGAATTATATAGAGAAATTGCGAGGCGCGTCGCAAAAAAACCTGCCCGGCATGGAGATGTTGTGGTAATAACACTATTTTTTATTTACAACTACGAAGGGATTCAGTGGAGAGCGGGAATTGTTGCAATGGGAAACTTTGATACAATTCTAAGTCAGAAATAGCAGATCCTCTCCTGCCTTCAGCCACAGCTATGCCACTTAAGTATCAACCCCCTGCCCTGAAACATTAGCCACGCTGCTGTGATTATACAGAAAACCTTAACTGTGTTCTGAGACAATTCCACTATAAAAAACCAGTCGTTATTATTGAACTGCCCGGCGTCCCTGTAATGGCTGATTTTTATACAATCCTGCGGTGAAACGGAATTCATATTCGTTCTATAGTTAAGCATGTCGTTATTGCTATCGGCCAAATGTTAAGCTGGCCTGACAATCGGGCGGTAGCGGATTAAAAACGCGATAAGCGCTAACCTCCACTTTTAAACAGGAAATCCCTATGCCTTACAGCAGAGAAATCACCGCCAGCGTGGTCAGCGCGGCACATGATGTCCGCAATGAGCGCCGTACCCTGACGTACGGTGCAGACCAGGTGTTAGTCAGGGTTGAGCGTGGCGGTATTTGCGGGTCTGATATTCACTATTTTTTACATGGCCGGGCGGGAATGTCCGTGCTGAAGCAGCCAATGATTCTCGGGCACGAATTCGTTGGGCGCGTGACTGAAACGCCACCGGAGAGTGCGCTTAAGGTCGGTCAGCGCGTGGCCATCAATCCCTCGCTGCCCTGCAACCGCTGCCCGCGCTGTCTTGAGGGAAAACAGAATCTCTGCGGGCAGATGCGCTTTATGGGCAGCGCTCAGTTTCTTCCGCACGTAAACGGAGGGTTTGCTGACTACGTGGCGGTGAGTGAGCAGCAGTGTATTCCCTATGCGGATAGCTCAGATGCGAAAGTGATTGCCTTTGCCGAACCGCTGGCCGTGGCGATACATGCCGTTAACCGGGCGGGTAGCCTGGTCGGGAAAAAAGTGCTGGTCACCGGATCGGGACCGATTGGCTGCCTGGTCATCGCCGCTACGCTGGCCTCCGGCGCGGCGGAAATCGTGGCAACGGATATGAGCGAACGCTGCCGCAAGCTGGCGCTGGAGATGGGTGCCTCCCGTGCGGCAGACCCGGGCAATAGCGACGTGACCGATGCCTGGCAGGAAAATGGTGGCTATTTTGACGTCTGCTTTGAGGCGTCGGGCGCCGCGGCCGCTATCGCTTCCACCCCTGGCTTCACCCGCCCGGGAGGACGCATTGTTCAGCTGGGCATGGGCGCAGCAAGTCCGGCTTTCCCGCTGGGCTTGCTGCTGGTAAAAGAGATTACGCTGGTCGGCTCCTTTCGTTTTATCAACGAGTTTGCAACCGCCGTGCGCTGGCTGGAGAGCGGCCGCATCAACCCGCTGCCGCTCTTATCCGCCGAGTTCCCCCAGTCGGATGTGGTTAAGGCGCTGGAAACCGCCTGTGACAAAAACCTTGCCGCCAAGGTGCAGGTGGTATTTTAAGCCCTCCTCTGTCGGCCGCTACGCCAGACCTGAGGATGTCAGGCACCCCATAGCGCCTGACGCCTGACGCCTGACGCCTGACGCCTGAGCAGGCGATTATATTGCCGCGCCGCGCGTAGCCGGCTGCGCCATAATTTTTTCAGCGGCCTTCTTACCGGCAATAAATGCATGGTCGGAATTATAATATTCCCACTCGCTGTAGCGTCCGGCAAGGGTGATATCGTATTGCAGCAGCCATTCACGGATCAGGCTGACGTTAGTTTCCCGCGCATGATCGTAGATAACATAGGCATAGGGAATGTCAGCCTCGGTGGCGGTAAGCACCTTATCTTCGGCGGTAAACAGCCCGACGCTGATACATTCCCGGATACAGCGCTGGATCAGGGCTTCCCCCTCCTCAGCCAGGGGTATCTCATCCGTATAGGTGATTTCACAGGTCAGGCCAAAACCATTTTCCGGATTGCAGTGCGGACTGGCGTTACCCTGGAGGAAAACCCGGTGAAATACCGTCTCGCCGGGATAGTAGATCCAGTGTTTTTCGGACAGGTTAGCTCGTCCAATCCCCAGATTCACGCAGCGTACCGAGGTGTGACGCAGCCCGGACGCCGCGGCATGAATTTCCGCGGGTGCCTGGACACCCAGCATGGCAATCAAGGCCGGAAGCGGCACGGTACTGATCAGGTGGTCATACTGATAGCGTCGGCCATCCTGCAGAACGGCAATATGCTGTGCCGGAAAGAGCTGGACAATTTCTGCGCCGGTCTCCAGCGTGCCTTGCAGCAGCGGGAGAAAACCGGACATCAGCGCCTGGAATCCTCCATGCAGCGGATAACCAAAGCGAGCGTTGGGACCCAGCGGTTTACCCACCGGCTCCAGCGCCCCCTCAATAATTGCGGCAAGATCCGGCAGCGGTACGCGACCGCCCAGCCACGACGTTTCCATCTCGCTTAGCGGCACCTTCCACAGCTTGCAGTTGTAAGGGATCGCGAAATGCCTGGCGATGCCGCGGCCCCAGGTGTGATAGATAAACTGCTCAAAATTTTCCTCCGCCTGGTCACGCTGCGATAGCGAACATCCCTCTGCTTCCGCGATGCTTCCGTCGGCGCAGCAGTCTTTAATGACAACCGGGGCGGCCTTCTCTGCCTGGGGCTGACCGTAGCGCGCCTCTATCGCGCCCAGCACACACTCCTTAATGACCGCTGGCGGCAGGCCGTAAAGCGCCCCCTGAAAAGGATAACGGGTATAGGTCCCCCCGGTATAAATCCAGGCCTCACGCATCTGCCAGTGCAGGTTATCCCCCAGCAGCAGCTGGTACATCTCCAGCACCCAGGGATCGTTGGAAAACATAATATGCCCGGCATAGTCGAAGACAAATCCCGACTGCTCCTCCGATCGGCACCAGCCACCCACGCGGCTGTTACGCTCAAGCAGCACCGACTCACTGCCCAGCTGCAGCGCCGCGCTCAGCCCGGTGGGTCCCGCACCGAGGATCAGGTAGCGGGCATGGTGAGTGGTCTCGGGCTGTACGGATCCCGCCTGAGCCGCTCGCTGCGACGCGGTAGTCAGCGCAGCCTGATAGGTTTTTTGCCGCAGCGGGGAGGCCGCCTGGCGGCCGGCCAGCGCATGCTGGATCAGACCAGCCATCTCATCTGCCGTCTTCTCCCATGAGGTGTTGCTCACCACGGCCTTCATCCCGGCGGTCATCGCGGTCCGCTGGGTGGTGGAGAGGGCGATGGCCCGCTCACAGTGGCGCACAAAATCGGCTCCGTCGCGGGCAATCATCACCAGTTCGCCATAGGGCGTGGCCACATCTTTGATAGCGGTGCTCACTACCGGTAGCGCCGCGGCCATATACTCCAGCACCTTCGTCGGGCTGATAAACTGCGTGGAGGCATTGAGCGCAAACGGCATCAGACAGACGTCCCAGCCGGCCAGAAACTGCGGCAGCGCCTGATAGGGCTGCATACCAAAATAGTGAATATTGTCGCGCACCGGCAGCGCCGCCTGGCTGATTTTCACGACCGGGCCGACGTAAATAAAGTGCCATTCAGGATGGGCATCGGCCAGCTGAGCCATCAGGGCGGTGTCGATCCGTTCATCGATCACGCCATAGTAACCGAGCCGGGGATGAGGTATCGCCGTCTGCAAAGGATGCTCATTGCTTCTGTCCAGCGCCTGCTCAAAGTGAATGGCATCGACGCTGCTGGGAAAGCAGTACACATTGGCGTGCCGCGCGCGTTTGGCATCATACAGGCTGGGACCACCGGTAAATACCAGGTCGGCCCGCTTGAGCAGTGCAGATTCACGCTGTAACAGCTGGCGCGGCGCCTGATCGAAGGCGGCCAGCTCATCCATACAGTCATAGATAACCAGAGCAGGATCGAGCGGGGTAAGCAGCGGCAGTGCCATCGGCGTATAGAACCAGACGATGGGTCGCCCCTCGGGGCTGAGCGCCGCCATCAGCGGCTGGAGACGCGCAATCTGATCGTCATGAAAGCCAGGCTGGCGAACGTCGGTATGCGGTCGCGCCACGGTCACATTGGGGGCCGGATGAGAGAGATGCAGTCCGGCCTCACCCGCCTCGTAAACCGGCTCTTCGATAAACACCACCCGATAATGCCTGGCCAGCCGTGAGAGTAAATGCTGCGGACGCTGGAACACAAAATCCCAGCGTAAGTGGCTAAAAACAATCAGCGTAGGGGTTGTCATTGCACTCTCCTCATTATGATCCTGTTGAATCCATTTGTTCTGAAAATGTGCTGTCGTCGCCTGCGCCTGATAAAGCGCGTCGGCATAGGGCTGGTCCAGTTCGCGGATAAAAGGGTCCGCGGCGCCAGGGATAACATCCCACAGGCCGCTGCGATGCCAGATATCGGCATTATCCCATTCGGGGCGATCGGTCACCGGGTAGAGACAGATGCCGGTAAGTTCCGTGCCCATCAGCATGGCCTGAGCGGCCTCAGCGGCAATATGATTAATCCAGGCGCCCCGCCCGCTGCCCACGTGGCTGGTTTCCGCGATCAGTATGGGGCGCTGGTAGCGCAGTGAGAGAAAGTGAAGCATCGTATGCAGCGGCGCGCGGCGCGGATCGCCGAGGTGCCACCACAGGCGGTGATTACTGACGTATTCCCACTGATTGTCGTGATAATAATTGGCCCCGATCAGATCGAGATAGCGCGGCGCCCCGCCCAGCTCAGGCTCCAGTTTGCCGCAAAGCATGTCCCATGCCTGGTACTGGGCGTGACATTCACCTGCCACCTGCTCCCCCCATGTCGCCTCCTCGCCCAGGGGCGGAACAATATGGATAAGCGGATCGCAGTGCATGATCCTCGCCCGGGGATCGACCTGCCAGATTGCATCACAGGCGGCAATGGCGGCGCGAACCAGCTGCCGTTTGGACTCAATCCCGGTTAAGTGACCCGGCCCGGCCGACGAGGGAAAATACCCCACGGAGAGCGCCCAGCTGGTAAAGGAAATTTCATTTACCGGCGAATAGACCGGCGGCGTTTCGTAGTAAGGGGCCAGATGGGCTGCCAGGGCGGCACAAAACCGGGCAAAGCGCGGCACAAAATCGACCTGAAAGGGATCGGTCCCTTCCGGCCAGCCATAGTGGCAAATCGTCCAGCATATCTGTACGTTTGCCCGCTTTGCCGCCCGCATACGTTTGTCGACGCTGCTAAAATCAAACCCTGTTACCCTGTCGCACAGCCGCCAGCCTACACTTTCACGTACGGTCCTGATGCCAAATTCACCGAGCGCCAGGTAATCTTCCCCTGCCTTCGCCCCGTGTCCGTTAGCGTCGATCATCGACAGACGCACGCCCTGTCGGTTGAGGTGATCGGCACCCTCAAATCCTGCCTGCCAGAATGAAGCATACGGGGCCATTCCTCTCCTCCGTTCCAGATCCAGTTTAAAAACTATTTCTCCCCGCGAGGGGCATGAAATAAATGTTAAATACGATGATATTCAGGGAAGATTATTATTCGACTACATTATTCTTCAGGTTAAACTGGTAGTAGAATTATGTTAACAACAGAACGGGACAACTAAAAATAGCGAGCCTTTTCATCCAAGTATAGTCAAATAAAGAAATTAGCTCTTAATCACTCAGCCATTATTTAATTTTTAACAAATCATTTCTTCACCCACTGGCAAATAACCTTGCAAATCATTAACAAAGCCTGCGAGCAAAAAATAATTATTCCGCTGCGGTTGCAAAATTGCGACGGGTCGCACGGTTTTTTCTCGCTAACATCGTAACTCGTTAAAATTATTGTGGAAAATTAAAGCAACCCAGAGCTTACTCATTTTTAAAAAAGGGTAATTTTTCCCGCAGTGCTGCCGATATTACTTTTAACTTTTCTTAGATAAGGATGCTACGATGTCACTGAAAAAGTCCTCCCTGCTTGTTCTGCTTGTGTTATTTACCCTCTTTATAACCAGTATGCTCTCTAACGTCTGGCTTCTGACGCGCAGTAACACCTCGCTGGATAAGGTCAACAAAGAAATACGCGTGGTGCTTTCAATTATTGATCCTATTAACCACAGTCGTACCCTGCGCGTTCGCCTGATGGAATATATGAAGGCCATGGAAAATAACGCCACGCTTTACTCGAAACCGACGCTTGCAGGTGTTAATGAAGTCATGTCAAAAGCGGATGCGGCCTTCCAGTCGTATCTCGCAGCGCCAAAGCTGTCTGATGAACAGGCGCTGGCTGATGAGTATCGCACGGCTTATCTCGCCTACCGTCAGCAGGGCCTGCAACCGCTTATCCTGGCGGCTACGGCCAGCGACCGGGCAGGATTCGATCGTCAGATCCCGAACGTAGTCCGGCTCGACAGGCAGTATGAGATCGTGCTTGATAAAGTTCTGGCCCTGCATGAGCAATATGCTAAACACCTTAATACCACGGCCCAGGGGAACTTCACGTTCGGACTGGGTCTGATCGCCACCTTTAGCCTGCTGTTTCTGATCGTCATTACAGCCGTGCTGATCCTGCTGCGCCGCTTCGTATTGGCTCCGCTCACGCTTGCCCGCGACCACTGCCGTCAGATAGCGGCCGGTGTGCTGGATAAGCCGCTGCCTGTGACGCCGTCACGCAGTGAAATCCAGGCATTAATGAGCGCGATGGAGCAGATGCGCGGCGCGCTCACCGATATTATTCGTCAGGTGCGGCACTCGGCACAGACCGTCTCCAGCGCCTCGCAGGAAATTGCCGCCGGAAATACCGATCTGGCCTCGCGCACCGAGCAGCAGGCTGCCGCCCTGACGCAAACGGCAGCGAGCATGGAGGAGCTGGGTGCCACGGTAAAACAGAATAATGAGAACGTTTATGAAGCCAGTCGCCTTACGCAGCAGGCGGTAGAAAATGCCCGTTCAGGCGATCGCGTCTCCCGCGACGTTATTCAGACGATGGAGAAAATCAACAGCAGTTCCAAAAAAATTGAGGATATCATTGGGGTAATTAATGGCATTGCGTTTCAGACCAATATTCTGGCGCTTAACGCGGCGGTAGAGGCGGCCAGAGCGGGTGAACAGGGACGCGGATTTGCCGTAGTGGCAGGAGAAGTCCGCTCGCTGGCACAGCGAAGTGCCGTCGCTGCAAAAGAGATCGAGGGTCTGATTGTCGCCTCAGTAGCCAGTATTCAGTCGGGTTCACAGCTGGTATCAGAGACGGGCGACGTCATCAACGCCATTATCACTTCGGTTACTCAGGTGGATGCACTGATGAACCAGATTTCCATTGCGTCTGAAGAGCAGAGCCGCGGCATCAGCCAGATTGAACAGGCAGTGACCGGGATGGATAGCGTGACCCAGCAAAACGCCGCGCTGGTTCATCAGTCCGCTGCCTCTTCCGCCTCGCTCGAAGAACAGGTCAGTCATCTCACCCAGGCGGTCTCCGCCTTTCACCTGACTTCTGGCTAACCGGATACCCCCACGCCGCCGCAGGTCCGTTCAACGGCAAGGGGCTGCGGCGTCGCCAGCAAATGTTCTGTCCTGCCCGCAATATGGGTAAAAAGTTCCCAGGGGATTTATTAACGTATTAATAACGCTATTGTGTTTGAGTTATTGTCGCCTTTCTGGATGGATGATAAAGAAAATTAAAAAGCGACATTATTTGCGGCCTTAAATTTTCTTTGCTATATAACAGCCAAATTCTCCACGTTTTTATCCTAATTAAAAATAAACGTTTACATTGGGGTTAGATAAGTCATACCCATCAATAAAGACTTAAGCTAAATTATCCCCTGGAGCACAGCATGTCCATCGCATCATATCTGTGGAATACCCTTATTCCACGTAAAATACATTCACTGGCGGCCCGGCCGGCCAGCAATACGTTTGACTGTCGGGCGGTGCCAACGCGGTTTCCGGTTGGCAGCGGCGACGGCCGGGGCCTGATGATGGTTTTCGTGCCGCCCGAAGCCGATTTCAGCCGAATTAACAGCGCCTGGCAGAGGCTGAGCACCCCGCATCGCCGGATTATCGTGCTCTCGTCGACCGGCGCGCTCTGTGCAAAAAAGGGGCAGTCTACCTACTGCGACACCAGCGGGCCGATGGGCAGCTGGCTCTGGCTGCCGCAACAAACCATCGCCGAACATGAAGTGCATCAGCTGGACCTGGCTATCCCGCCCGAGGCCACGGCCGGGCAGCGCATAGCCGCGCTCCGACACCAGTTAGACAAAATGCCGGTCAGTATGGCGCTCTCCTCTGAAGATACCTTTGCGATGATCTACTGCGACGGCCTCTCTTCGGCAGAAGGATTTCTGATGCAGGCCTGGTATGACAGCGGACGTTTCCCCTGCCTGGCAATAGGCGGATCGGCGGGCGGACGCACGGACTTCCTGAATACCTGGATTGGAACGCATGAGGGACTGTTACAGAATAAAGCGGTGATTGTATTTTGTAAGATGGCGAAAGGTAAATCATTCGCACCCTTTAAGAGCCAGAACTTTACCCCGACCTCGCAAAGCTGGCTAATTGCAGAAGCGAACCCGGTCACCCGCACCGTCACCTCGCTGTTTGATACCGACGGACAGCAGAAACCGATCGTTGAGGCCCTTGCCGACTATTTTAAATGCCCGCCTTCCCAGCTTGAAAAACATTTACAGGGAACGACATTTGGCGTGAAAGTCGGAGAGGAATACTTTATTCGTTCCGTCGCTAAAGTTAATACCGACAGTCTCAGTTTTTTTTGCGACCTGGAATTTGGCGATCGCCTTTATCTGCTGGAGGCGCAGGATTTTGTTAATGCCACACACCAGGAGTGGTTGAAATTTTCAGCCGGTAAAGGCAAGCCCAGCGCAATGCTGCTTAATGACTGCCTGCTGCGTCGTCTGAATAACCCGGACAGCCTGCCTTCGGCCCAGCTCTTTAGCGGCGTAACCGCCGCGGGCTTCTCAAGCTTTGGCGAAATTTTCGGTGTCCCGATCAACCAAACGCTGTCAGCGCTGGTTTTTTACGACCGGGATGTAAAGGCTATGACGCGCTTTGCGGTCGAGTATGCGGCCTATGCCGGACACTATGCACAGCGCTCGCTGCGGCGTTGGGAAGCCCTGCATACGCTACAGACCAGCGTGATTGATAAGGTCATTGCCTACCAGCAGGCCATCACGCCGGTGATCAATACTTTCCCGCTGCTTGAGCAGGCCACCAACCGCCAGAGCGACGCCCTGGATATCGCAGGGGTGAATATTGGCGCGATTAACGATGCCGCCGCCATCACCCTCACCGCGCAGGAAGAACTCACCGCACAGCTTGCCGAGCTGGAGAAAATTTCCCGCGGCATCACTCAGATAACCGCTGGCATCGGCGCCATTGCCGATCAGACCAACCTCCTCGCGCTTAACGCGGCGGTAGAGGCTGCGCGCGCTGGCGCGGCGGGACGCGGATTTGCGGTAGTTGCGGAGGAGGTACGCCGTCTGGCGCGCTCGTCAAAAGAACAGGCGGATGCGACCCGTCAAAACATCAACGAAACGGTCACTACGCTGGCCACGCTGAAAAAACTGGCGGGCCGCAGCGCCAGCACGACAACGGATATGGCACAAAAGAGCCTCTCGGCTCAGGGACAGATCGCCACCATCAGCGAAGAGAACGCGACTGGCCGACAGAGCATGGTGGAAAATATCAGCCGACTCAAAGATGCCGCAGCGGGGATGGATGCGATGAATCAGGCGGTCAGTCAGCTCACCGTTCTGCAAAAGCTGGTGAACCTCTAGCCCCCGGCCGGCTCGCGCTTCCCTGCCCTCGACGCGGCGCAGGAAAGCGCGGAGAGACACGCGGCTGAGAGGGTGTTAGCCGCGCAGTGAGGCGACCGCGCGGGCGAAAAACGTTTTCCCCCCGAAGTTACCCGATTTTAGCGCCAGCGCGATGGGTTCCTCGCCCTGAGAAAACATCGCGGGTACGCCCACATCGATCTCTTCGCCGATAGTCAGCGCACCCAGATCCAGCGCGCTGACCACCGCCCCCGACGTTTCCCCTCCACCGACCACGATACGCCGGGTGCCGGCGGCCACCAGCCGCTGCGCGGTGGTGCCAAACAGCGCGTCCAGCGCAGCGGCAACCTTCTCACGCCCGTATTGCTGCTGGATCTGCCTGACCGATGCCGGGTCACCGGAGGAGTAAACCAGCGGAGACTGCCCCTGATGCGCCTGAATAAAGTCGACCAGCCGATCGGGGCCGGTTATGCCGCTCATCACGTCGCCAACGTCGATCATCATCACCGGGTAATGTTTCTGGTGTTCGGCAATCTGCTCGCGGGTGGCCCCCGAACAGCTGCCGACCAGAATCGCTTCCGCACCGGGAACCTGCGGGGTACGCGCAGGTTGGCCGCTTACCCGCCCCTGCGCAATAAAGTTGTGCGGCAGACCAAGGGCGATGCCGGAGCCGCCGGTGACCAACGGCGCATGGCGGCAGGCTTCACCGATAGCCGCCAGATCGGCCTCGCTGATAGCATCCACCACCACCAGCGTGGTCGCGTTCGCCTGCGGGCCAGCATCTGACGCTGCGCCCGACGCACGTTCGCGTGGGGTTTCCGCCTGCTGTTCTACTTTCGCTAATGCCCGACTCAGCGCGTCGCTACCCTGGCTCACCGTTTGCCAGCCAATATGCACAACCGGATTATGCGACTGGCGTTGCAGTACCCGGCGCAGATCGGCATCGGTCATCGGGGTAAGCGGATGATGCTGCATTCCCGATTCGTTAAGCAGCCGATCGCCCACGAACAGATGCCCCTGATAAACCGAGCGGCCCATGGCGGGGAAAGCGGGACAGACCACCACGCTTTTGGCCCCAAGCTGCGCCGCCAGCGCATCAATGACCGGCCCGATATTGCCGTGGTCGGTTGAATCAAAGGTCGAGCAGTATTTGAAAAGGATCTGCTCGCAGCCCTGTGCCTGTAACCAGCGGCAGGCGGCCAGCGACTGGGCCACGGCCCGATCCGCCGGAACAGAGCGGCTTTTAAGGGCCACCACCCCCGCTTCAACTTCTGCCTCAGCAGGCCGCGAGGGCACCCCCAGGTACTGGGTTGTTTTCAGGCCGCCCTCACCCTGTATCCCTTTCGCGAGCGTCACCGCGATATCGCTGGCCCCGGTAAAATCGTCCGCTATTACGCCAATTAACATTGTCTACTCCTTTTCGCCTGCGGGGCTGTGCCGATCCGCTGCCGCCACGCTGGCCTTCATCCGCTTCACGGCGGCATGGGGCGCGGTCAATACCGGGATTGCAACCTGCTGACGAACGCTGTCGGCAGCGCGCGAGGTGGAAAAGTGGGCAAGCATAATGACATCGCAGTGCGCCAGATCTTTTGCCCGCGCGGCCACCCGCTGATTATGCCCCTCGACGTCACCTTTCTTCAGCAGATCGATGGCTTCCTCCACCAGCACGGTGGTCAGCGTGGCCGCAGAGTGATGCTCCGCGACGTACTGGTTAAATTCATCGGTCATGGTCTGTATCGAAGGACCAAAGGTGGCGAGCATGCCGATGGTATTCCCCTGCTGCACCGCCTCGTGAAACATCGCTTCATTAGGCTTTAGTACCGGTATGGGAAGCGTCTCCGCCAGCCTGTCGATGGCCGGGCCAAAGGCCGAGCAGGTGACCAGAATGCCCCCGGCCTGCATCTCATAGCCATATTCGCCCAGGCGAACAAAGCGATCGATTAATGCCGGGGAGAGCGTCTCCTCGCGCGCACGGTCCACCGACAGGCCATCGTCCAGCAGGTTAATGGTTTCGGCCTCGGGCCAGATATCCCGAAAGGCCGCATCAATCGGCGCCATGGCCACCGGCGTGGCGTGCAGTAAAACAATACGGGTCATGATTCGCTCCAGAGAGTTAGCTCGGCGGGCTTGCTCTGCCCGGTATAGTCGTCCCGCGTCGGGCACGGGTTACAATGTAAGGGCTTACAAATGTTTCTGTAAAGTGAGCCCGATCACAGATTACGCGGTTCACATTGTTAATGTTATGTTGAAATATTAACGATGATTGATCACAATTGAAAGCGCTTACAAAATAAATGCATTTTGCGTCATGCCCCGACATGCCCTGATGCCTCACTGCTAACCCTGTTCACCGACTGTGAGAACGCATTATGACTTCATCTGCTACGCCCTCCACGCTGCGCGGGGTTGACCCGGATACCGCTACCGTCGTGACCGCACCGGCGACGTCAACGCTGCCGCGTCGGTTTCGCGATCTGCTGGCCCTGGACGATTTTGAACGCCATGCCCGTCGACGCCTGCCCAATATGATCTATCAATACGTGGCGGGCGGGGTTGAAACCGGGCGCGGTATTGCCGGTAACCTTGAAGCCTACCAGCGCTATACGTTTATCCCTCGTATGTTCAGAGACGTTTCGGGTCGCAGCCAGCGCACCACCCTGTTTGGCCACAGCTATCATCATCCTTTCGGCGTTGCCCCGTTGGGCGGTGCCTCCTTTGTCGCCTATCAGGCCGATATCGCGCTTGCCCGGGCCGCCCGTGAAATGAACGTGCCGATGATCCTCAGCGCCTCTTCACTGGTTAAGCTGGAGGACGTACATGCCGCTAACCCGGATGCGTGGTTTCAGGCCTATCTGGCGGGCGATCAGCCGCGTATCGACCGGCTGCTGGATCGCGTGGCGGCGGCGGGCTTCAGCACGCTGGTGGTCACCGGCGATACGCCGATGCTGGGTAACCGCGAGCACAATATCCGCAGCGGCTTCAGTATGCCGATTAAGATCACCCCGAAGGTGGCGCTTGAAAGCGCGCTCAGCCCGCGCTGGCTGCTGGGCACCGTCGCGCAGACCTTCCTGCGTCACGGCGCGCCGCATTTTGAAAATACCGACGCCGAGCGCGGCCCGCCGATGATGTCGGGCAAAGTGCGAAACACCCAGGCGCGCGACAAGCTCTGCTGGAAAAACGTCGAGGCCATTCGTAAAAAGTGGCGGGGAAATCTGGTAATCAAAGGGCTGATGTCGCCGCAGGATGCCTTTATTGCTCGCGATCTTGGCGCGGATGCGGTGATCCTCTCCAATCACGGCGGCCGCCAGCTGGATCACACCCTGCCGCCCCTCTATTCGCTGGCCGAGGTGGCTGCGCAAAAGGGCAGCATGAAGGTGATTATCGACAGCGGCATTCGCCGCGGCACCGATGTGATGAAAGCCATGGCGCTGGGCGCCGATCTGGTTCTGCTTGGCAGGCCTTTTCTGTATGGGGCCGTCATCGGGGGGCAGGCAGGCGTGGAGCATGCCATGCATATTCTGCGTGATGAAATCGACCGCGATCTGGCGCTCCTCGGCGTGCGCACCCCGTCTGAACTGGATGAGAGCTACCTGTGTAAAACGCGCTGATACAATTATTAGCGCTAAATGTGCATTACGCGCTGATTCGAAATGAGCGCTACCTGCGCATTACGCGCTGATCCCATTATTAAGGAGTACGGTATGTCCGGAAATACAACCCTGCGCGTATTTAGCGCACTGGCGGTTCGCGCGCCCTTTGACGCACTGGAGCACGCTTTTTTGCAGCAGCATCCCCACTGCGAACTGACGCTGGAGTGGAATCCCACGTCCGTGATTGAGAAAAAAATTGCCGCCGGTGCCCCGGCCGATGCGGCAATCCTCACCGTACCGGTGATCGAGCGGCTGATTGAGGAAGGCGTAATAATTGCCGACAGCCGCGTGGATCTGGTGGATTCGCGCATTGGTCTGGCCATACTGCCCGATGCGGTCGCGCCGGATATCAGCAGCCTGTCGGCGCTTAAGCAGACGCTGCTGGCAGCGCGCTCGGTGGCCTGGTCGCTCGGGGGGGCCAGCGGCATCTATTTTCAAACGCTGATCGCGCAGCTGGGCATTGAAGCGGAAATAACGTCGCGCGGCACCACCCTCCCCGAAGGATTTACCGCCAGCCAGCTGCTGACGGGTAAGGCGGATCTCGCCCTGCAGCAAATCAGCGAGCTGCTGATGGTGCCGGGTGTGAAAGTGATCGGCCCCCTGCCCGATGAGGCGCAGAAGGTGACCGCCTTTGCCGGGGGTATTTTCCGCGCGGCAGCCAATCCGCAGGATGCGGCGGCACTGCTTGCCTCGCTGCGTACGCCGCAGGCGCGGGCGACCTTCGAATCCTTTGGGTTGACCTGTCGCGAGTAGACTGTCTGATTTATCTTCCAGCCTCCAGGCAGTAAAATAGAATGGCACTGCAGGCGCCAGAGGGTGGTGCTTGCCCTTCAGCTGACGGGATTGAGAAAAATATCCTTGCGGCCCGGTTTTTGAAGTCTGCCCCACCATGATATTACTGGATCCTTTACCCTTTAAACTGGAGAGGCCTTATTCTTCTCTCGAACAGGGACTTTGCGAAATAATTAAGAGAATGAAGACTGTAATATTCTGAAACCATAATGAAGTGTTGATACTGATGCAGACAGATGTTTGAGTATAAATATCTGACAATGTTCTATTACTATAAGCTGCATTATTTCTTATTACTCTAAGCTGCATTATAAAGTCTGGTATTCCCTGAGCGATTCATGTTACCAACCGTATTAGCGTTATTGTTGTAAGTGAGCTGTCAGGTGGATAATTTACACGAGCATCTGCGTCAGTGGTTGAGGAGCGCTAAGTCACTAAGTAGCCGTAGCCAGCGGTTTTTAACTTACAGAAACCGCTCAACTTTGATTGTTTACAGCACCAGGGGGAGTTATGACGGCCCCGGTTAGTGGTATTCTTTGAAGTTCATGCTCAGGCGGGCCTGAGCAGGGGTTCCACGTCGGGATCTTATAATTTTAGAAGATAGTGAGAAATGTGAATATGTCTATTGTCTCGGGCTCTGGTATTGTTACAGGCTTTAAGGCCTTGTACTCGATGACCAGGATCCAGCCTAAAAATACTTTATCTTTATTGTCGCGTTTATCAACAGTTATTAACAGTAATGTTAATTTGAAGAAGCCACAGGCTTCTTGTAATAAAAATCAAACCCCGTCAGGGGGTCGGCTGGGCAATCTGCGTCCAGCTCCCCCGCCACCGACCTCAATCCTAAAGGCGACTAATCTGGCTATCAAGCTTGAGCAGGTGAACGATGAGCAAAAGCTGGCTAAGCTTATGATGGGACAGGCCACGCAGGATCACCAAAAAAAACCTGAAGCGGCGAGGGAAAAGTGGGATCGACCCAGTCCAGGCCTCAGCAGAAAGACAGTACGGGCTCCGCAGCCGCCGGGGATGTCAAGTCCCAGGGTTACCGATCTGGCTCCGCAGCCATCGGGAACCTCAGGTCCGACGGTGAACGATCTGGTTATGCGACTTAAGCAGGTGAACGATAATGAAAAGCTGGCCAGGCTTTTGGAACAGGCCATGGAGGATTTTCAAAAAAGCCCTGAAGCGGCGAGGAAGAGATGGGGTCTAACCAGTCCGGGCCTCAGCCGAAAGACCGTGCGGGCACCCCAGCCGCCGGAAATCTCCAGCCCCAGGGCTTCAGATCTGGCTCCGCAGCCACCGCGAACCTCAGGTCCGACAGGGACCGATCTGGTTATTCAGCTTAAGCAGGTGAACGATAATGAAAAGCTGGCCGGGCTTTTGAAACAGGCCTTGCAGGATTATGAAAAAAGCCCTGAAGCGGCGAGACAGAAGTGGAATCTATCCAGGTCTGGCTCTGATGGTCAGTTAACACGGTAGGAAATCCGGGGATCTTACAAAGATCCTTTAAGCTAACCGAATCACCCCGCGCTCAGGTTAGCGCGGGGCTGTCCCGGTGCTGCTGCGCACAATCAGCCGTGGGGTGAGCAGCGTCTGCCTCGTCGCGGGCTGGCCATTTAGCGTTGCCAGCAGATAATCTGCCGCACAGCGGCCGATTTCATCCAGCTCCACGCGCATCGTGGTCAGCGGATGCCCGAGATGCTCCGCGTATTCATAATCGTTGAAACCGGTAATGGATATATCGTTGGGTACCCGCAGATAACGCTCCCCCGCACCGCGCAGCGCACCAAATGCCAGCAGATCGTTGCCGCAGATCACCGCCGTTGGCGGCGCCGGGCCGTCCAGCAGGCGAAACATCGCCTGACGCGCATCGTTCATGGTAAAGGCATTATCAATCAAGTTCACTTCCGCCAGGGCTATGCCCGCGGCGGCCAGCGCCTCACGCGTGCCGGTAATACGATCGAACACGCGATCGTTGGAGGGGGGCGTCCCGACAATCACCCCAAACCGCTGATGCCCCAGCGCCAGCAGATGCCGGGTAAGCTCGCCCGCCGCCTGCTCATTATCGTAGCCGACGCTCGGATGCTGCCGATCAACGGAAAAAGTCTGCACGCAGGGAATATCAAGCTGGTTGATACGCTCCCGCAGCCGGGGATGGTGTGAATTACCCACCAGCATCAGCGCATCAATGCCGTACTCCACCAGCTTGTTAACCTCCTGCAGTTCGGTTTGCGGGTCGAAGTCGGAGTTCGCCAGCAGCAGGGTATACCCGGACTGGTGGATCTGCTGCTGAAAGGCGGCCAGCGGCCGCGAGAAGGTTTCGGTGGCAAGCGTCGGCACTACCGCCCCAATTGTCATGCTTCTTCGTGATGCCAGCGTCCGCGCCGCGCGATTAATCACATAGCCCAGTTCCTCACACGCCTGCTCTACCGCCTCACGCCGCGACTGGCGCACCGAAGCACTGCCGTTCAGCACGCGTGACACGGTCGCCGTCGACACGCCAGATCGTTTAGCAACATCTTCCAGGGAGACTCTGCCAGGCAGAGCGGGCTTATCGGACATGATGGAACTCCATGCTGAAATGAGTGACGTCGCCCACAAATTTTGCAGACAACGAAAACTTAGATTTGAAAGCGCTTACTTTTCGCTTGACTGATTTTTGTAATCGCTTACTTTCAACACCACGTTATCAATTTACCTTCAAATTTTACCAAATGATAACAGGGATTGCGGCAGTCAGGGGCATCCTCCGTCTGATAACCATCATATAAAAGCATCAGGATAATAAAGGAATTCACCATGCGTAGATACCCTCGGATCCGCTGGCTAATGATCGCGTTTTGTTTCTTCGCCATCGCCATTAACTATATCGATCGCATTAATCTGGCGATTGCGGCACCCCATATTAAACGGGATCTCGGCCTGGATGACACCAGCATGGGGCTTATCCTCGGGGCTTTCTTCTGGACCTATGCGCTGATGCAGATCCCCGCCGGTCGAATGATTGACCGGCTGGGTGCGCGTATGGGGCTGGCCATCGCCGTGGGCTGGTGGTCGCTGTTTACCGTCTTCACCGCTTTCGGACGCGGTTTTACCTCGATTTTTGCCTTCCGCCTGATGCTGGGACTGGGTGAGTCGGGGGGCTATCCCGGCTGTGCCAAAGTGGTCTACTCCTGGTTTGCAAAAAAAGAGCGCGCGACCGCCAGCGGTATTTTCGATGCCGGCCCGCGCGCCGGGAGCGCCATCGCCCTGCCCCTGGTGGCATGGCTGATCGGCACCTGGGGATGGGAAACCTCTTTTGTGGTTACCGGCGGCCTGGGGCTGGTATGGGTGGCTATCTGGATGCTGTTCTATCGCGAACCTGAGGAGATTAAGGGGCTGGACCCGGTTCAGCGCGAAAATTTACTGGCCGATCGCAGCGTGCAGGTGGTGGATAAAAGCGAGAAGGTCAATATTCCCGGCCTGTTCCGCTACCGGACGGTCTGGGGAATGATGATCGGCTTCTTCTGCATGAACTTTGCCACCTACTTTTTTGTGACGTGGTTCCCAACCTATCTGACCATGGCGCACGGCTTCTCTCTCAAGGAGCTGGGTACGCTGGGCGCTATCCCCGCGCTGATGGGTATCCCCGGCAGCCTGCTCGGCGGCCTGTGCTCCGACTGGATGTACCGCAAGGGATTTTCGCTGACCACCGCGCGTAAAACCTGTCTGATTGCCGGGATGCTGCTCTCATCGGTGATCGCCTTTGCCGCCTTTACCAACAGCATGCCGGTGATCCTGACGCTGTTTTCTCTGACCTATGCGGGCCTGGCCTTTACCGCCGCCAATATCTGGACCCTGCCTGCCGACGTCGCCCCCGGCCCGGGCTACGTGGGGACGCTGAGCGGTATTCAGAACTTTGCGGGCAACCTGGCGGGGATCGTCACGGCCTCCTTTACCGGTCTGATGCTCAGCCTGAGCCATGGATCCTTTGTGGTGCCGCTGCTGGTGGCGGGCGGCATCTGCCTGCTCGGAGCGTTTAACTTTATGTTTATTATGGGAAAAGTGGAACCACTGGTGTTGAAAAAAAACGGTGACGCGGCCCGGGTCGCGGCGGCTCATCGCTAACCGATGGCCTCAGGCCGCCCTGTTGCCCGACACTGCTACCCCACTGATGCGAATGAAAGAGTGTAATGATGAAAAATGAAAATCAGCTTCGTGAAGAGATCTGCCAGGTGGGTTTCAGCCTCTGGTCACGTGGCTATACCGTCGGCACCGCAGGCAATATCAGCGCCCGACTGGACGATGGCTGGCTTATCACCCCGACCGATGCCTGCCTGGGCCGACTGACGCCGGCGCAGATTGCGAAAGTCTCTCTTAGCGGCGACTGGCTATCGGGCGATAAACCTTCCAAAACCCTGCTGCTGCATCGCCAGGTTTACGATCGTAACCCGGAGGTTCAGGGCGTGGTACATACCCACTCCACCCATCTGGTGGGGCTGACGCTGGCGGGCGTCTGGCACGCCGCAAGCATTCTGCCGCCGATCACGCCTTATCAGGTGATGAAAGTAGGACGCATCCCGCTGATCGCCTACCGCCGCCCTGGCGCGCCTGAGGTAGCGGAGCAGGTGGCAAAACTTGCCTGCGAGGTCAGAGGGGTGATGCTCGAACGCCTGGGCCCGGTTATCTGGGGCCGATCCGTGTCCGCCGCCTGCTATGCGCTGGAGGAGCTGGAGGAGACCGCCCGCTTATGGATGCAGGCCACGAATAAGCCCGAGCCGCTGGACGAAGCCCAGGTCAGCGAACTCTGTGAAGCCTTCTCCACAAGCTGGTAACGCCAGATAACAACAGGAAAAAAATATGCGAAATAAACGTGTTTATGCCGCTGCGCTGCTGTCAGTGCTGGCAACCCTCAGCGGCGCACAGGCCCGCACCCTGGTTTATGTCTCTAACGCCGACAGCGGCACGGTTACCGGTTATCAGCTGGATAAAGAGCAGCCCGGCCTGATCCCCACCGGCACCTTCCCGACTGGCGAGAAAGCCATGTCGTCGGTGGTCTCTGCCGATAAGAAAACCCTCTATGTTTCGGTACGCAGCCAGCCCTGGCGGGTGGCGGCCTGGCATATTCAGCCCGACGGCACGCTGGTGAAAGCCAGTGAGACGCCGCTGCCGGAAAGCATGGCCTATCTGTCACTGGATAAACAGGGGCGCTATCTGCTTAGCGCCTCCTACGGCGGCGATCTGTTCAGCATCAACCGCATCGACGCTCAGGGCCGGGTGGAGACGCCGCCGGTGCAGGTTGTTCATACCGGCAAGCGTGCGCATGCGATTCAGGTTGACCCGACCAACCACTTCCTTTACGTCACGCTGCTGGGCGCTGACCAGCTGTTGCAGTATCACTTTGATGCGACCAGTGGCAGGGTAACCCCGGCTAACCCACCCTTTGTAAATATTCAGCATGAAGCGGCGACCGGCCCGCGCCATTTCGTTATCGCACCGGGGCTGGACAGGCAGGGCAAGCGCAATATGTATATTCTCACCGAGATGGAGGGCAATATTACCCGCCTGACCCTCAACCCTGACGGTACCGCCACCCCCCAGGAGGAGGTGAATTCCGTCTCGCCCAAAGAGGATATGCAGCGTGGTGAAGCCCGGCCGCTGACCGGCGACGATAAGCTGCCGCCTTCGGCTAAACCGCGGATTTGGCAGGCCGATATCCATCTCAGCCCGGACGGACGTTTTCTCTACTCCACCGAGCGCACCCGCAGTCAGCTCTCTTCGTTCTCTGTCGATCCTGTTAACGGTCATCTGACCTTGCTCTCCAGCATCAAAACCGAAGAGCAGCCGCGCGGCTTCGCCATTGATAACAGCGGCCGCTTCCTGATCGAATCCGGGCAAAAATCCACCCAACTCTCTTTGTATACCCGTGACAACGTCACCGGCGCGCTGACCCTGGTGGGCCGTTACCCCACGGGTAAAGGTGCCAACTGGGTCACGCTGGTAGAAGAGTAACCTTAGCCACCGCCCGGTGGGCCGTGTCCACCGGGCTGAGTCCACCACTCATGGAGCCATTATGCCCCTTAAAACACGTCCCCTGATTGCTGCCCTGCTTACCGCAGGCCTGTTTACGCTGACCTCCCTGCCCGCGGCCAGCGCGGTGGAAAAAGGCGTCGCCACTGACCTTGAGCCGCTGCATCACGTTATCCTGGAGAATCAGTACGTTACGGTGATGCGGGTGATTATCCGTCCCGGCCAGTCAACCCAGTATCATGAGCAGCACCTTGATTACGTCAATACCCACGTTAACGGCAGCCGGGTGAGCATCAGCTGGCCTGACAAACCCGCCAAAGAGAGCGAGATGAAGAGCGGCAACGTCAAGTTTGGCGCGCATCAGGGCAGGTCGACGGTCGATCGGGTCACCAATATTGATACCACGATCAATCATCAGGTGGCATTTGAAATCAAACAGCATGGCCCACTGGGCTTTGGTGACGCAACCCGACCGGACAGCCCGCTGTTCCAGCAGGTGCTCAGTCAGAAAACCGTGATGGGCTGGAAGGTCACGCTGCAGCCCGGTGAAGGAACCGGCGCTTACGCCCAGCATGGTCCCGGCGTGCGGGTATTCTTCACCGAAGGCCGCCTGCTGGTGGCTGTTCCCGGCCAGCCGAACCGTAATAAAGAGATCTGGATCCACCGTGGCGATGCGATGCTCACCGATCCCGGCAAGGTGGAGTTAACCAACGGTGGCGAAACGCCGCTGATCTTTAACGATTACGAACTGCTGTAGAGGCTGCCCGGTGAGATATCTCTGTCTGCCGCTGGCGATAAGCCTGCTGCTGATCAGCGGCGCTGGTTATGCTGCTGGCGGCATCGAAATTAACCGGCTGCCGGGCAGCGCAGTCCATGGCGCGAGCGGCACCGAAAATAGCGACCTGCTGACCAGGGGGAAGTATCTGGCTATTGCCGCCGACTGCGGCGCCTGCCACACGTCTCCCCGCCAGGGTGCGCCGATGGCCGGAGGTTACGCCATTCAGTCCCCGATGGGCAGCATTTACGCCAGCAACATCACGCCGTCAAAAACAGCAGGCATTGGCCTGTGGAGCGAAGCGGAATTTGTTCGGGCAGTACGCAAGGGCATCAATCGTCAGGGGGAGCATCTCTACCCGGCGATGCCCTACACCGCCTACGCCCGCATCACCGATGACGATATGCATGCGCTCTATTTTTACTTTATGCAGGGCGTGACGCCATCCGATACGCCCACGCCCCGGACGCGGCTGCCCTTCCCGTTCAGCTTCCGCAGCGCTATGGCACTGTGGAACGCCCTTTTCGCCCGTGAGCCACAGGCCAGTTCGACTCCCGCTACGCGCGGAGAGTACCTGGTCAATGCGCTGGCGCACTGCGATACCTGCCATACCCCGCGCAATATGCTGATGGGCCAGCAGAACGATCGGGCGCTGGCAGGCGGCAGCCTGGGCAGCTGGTATGCGCCCAATATCACGCCCGATCCCCAGTCGGGGATCGGCAGCTGGACGGCGGCAGACCTAACCCGCTACCTGAAAACCGGACGCGTACCGGGCAAGGCGCAGGCGGCCGGTCCGATGGCCGAGGTGGTGGAGCACAGCCTGCAATACCTCTCCGATGCGGATATTGCGGCGATGGTGGCCTGGCTGCGTCAGCTACCGGCCGTGGATAACGGCGAGGTAACGGCCAGAGAGAGCCTGGGCGGCCCCTCCGCCAGTGAGGCGCGGCTGCGCGGGCAGCAGGATGCCGACCCCGGCTGGCAGGTATTCAGCGCCAGCTGCGCCAGCTGCCACCAGCCCGACGGCAGCGGTAACGCTCGCTACCCTTCGCTGTTCCATAATAGCGCCACCGGCGCCAGCCGCTCGGATAATCTGGTTGCCACCGTCCTGTTTGGCGTCCAGCGCAATGTTCAGGGTGAGTCGGTCGCCATGCCCGCGTTCGGGCCGGATGCCGATTACGCGATGCGGCTGAGTGACCAGCAGATTGCCGACGTTAGCCGCTACGTCATGAAGAACTTTGGTAACCCGCAGGTAAACGTCACGGCTGAACAGGTCGCCGGGCTGCGCCGGGGCGGGGCCACGCCGCTGCTGGTCCGGCTCACCCAGCCGGGTGTACTGGCGGGGGCCGCCCTGGCCGTTGTCCTGCTCGCGGCAGCCCTGATCATCCGCAGAAGGAGGCGACATGTCTGAACCCACCTCATCACCCTTGCCCCTGTCCCGGCGCAGGCTGTTACAGGGCATGGCGGTACTGTCGCTTAGCGCGCTCACCGCCTCGCTCTTTCCGCAGCAGGCCGCCGCACGCACGCAGGAAACCCAGGCCTTTCAACAGATCGCTGCCTTCCTGGTCAGTCGTCCGGTCAGCCCGGTGCTCAGCGCCCGCTATTTTGCCGCGCTGAACCGTCGCGTAGCGGACTTCTCTGCACGCTTTAACACGCTGGCCCGGTATCTGGAAACGCAGCGCTTTACCCATGTTGACGATCTTGCCCGTACGCTTGCCGTACAGGATCCCCGGCGTCAGACCGCGTCGCTGATTGTCGCCGCCTGGTACACCGGCGTGGTGGGTGAAGGCGCAGACCGCGAGCTGATTGCCTATGCTGACGCCATGATGTACCTGCCGACCCGCGGCGTGCTGGTCATACCCACCTACGGCGGCGGCCCTGATTCCTGGGGCAGCAGGCCAATCAATCCGCAGCTAAAAAAAGGAGAGGAGTAATGGACAAACCCGTCGATGCCGAGGTGATTATCATTGGCTCCGGCGTGATGGGCGGCCTTATCGCGACCCGGCTGGCAAAGGCTGGAAAGTCGGTAATTATCGTCGAGGCTGGCCCACGCGTTAAGCGCCAGGAGATCGTCGAACGTTTTCGCAATTCGCCGTTTAAAATGTCGCTGACCAATATGAAGCTTCAGGGCGTAGGTTCCCCCTACCCCGATCTGCCGCACGTTCCCTCCACCTATGGCGACTACATTCAGCACGTCGGCCCGGTAAAGTACGCCACCCGCTACCTTCGCGTGGTCGGCGGTACCACCTGGCACTTTGGATCCGCCCTGTGGCGCATGGTGCCAAACGACTTCAGGCTGCACAGCCTTTATGGGCGCGGTCGCGACTGGCCTTTCGGCTATGAAGAACTGGAGCCCTGGTACGGCGAGGCCGAAGCCGAGCTGGGGGTGTCCGGCGTCGACGGGCAGGATGAGAGCGGCCACGGCGGCGGGGCATGGCCACCGCGCTCCCGGCCATTCCCGATGCCGGGCCTGCCGCCCAGCTACCTGTTTACCCGCCTTTCCGCCATGCTGGGTAAAGGCGGTTATCATCCGGTGCTGGAGCCGAATGGCCGCGCCACGCGTCCGTGGAAAAAACGCCCGGCCTGCGCGGGCAACAATAACTGTAATCCGGTCTGCCCCATTGCTGCCAAATATGACGGTTCCATGCATATCGACGAAGCGCTGGAACAGGGTGCCAGGCTGCTGGATAACTCGGTGGTGGTCAGCATTGAGGCCGACGATCGGGGTAAAATCACCGGCATCCGCTACAAAAAACCGGACGGTTCGGAACATCAGCTGACCGCCCACCATTTCGTGCTGGCCGCCTACGGCATCGAGTCGCCCAAGCTACTGCTGAACTCCACCTCGCCGCGCTACCCAGGCGGTATCGCGAATGGCTCGGACCAGGTGGGCCGCAATCTGATGGGCCATACCGGCATCAGCATGAACCTGATGATGAAAGAGGATGTGTGGCCGGGCCAGGGGCCGACCGAGCTGCTGGTCTATCTTAATAACCGCGACGGTGACTTTCGCCGGGACTTCCCAAGCTACAAGATTAAGGTGCGCAATACGGTACCGACTGCCGATTATGCCGCGTCGCTGATCCAGCAGGGGGTGCTCGGGTCCGCGCTGGATAAGGCGCTGCATCGCCTGTCGGCACGGTCGCTGAACTTCGCTATTGATTTTGAAACGCTCCCGCTGGCGGAAAACCGGGTGCTTCCCAGCAGGACAAAAACGGACGCGCTCGGCATTCCCCTGCCGGAGATCTACTACAGCGTAACCGACTACTGGCATGCCGGAAAAACCCAGGGACTGAAGGACTTCGAACGCTTTGCGCAGCTGCTTAACGCCGACGTACTGAAAATTGATACGCAGTATCAGGACCGCCAGCACATTATGGGCACGACGATAATGGGTGACGACCCGGCGAACTCGGTGGTTAACCGCCACTGCCAGAGCCACGATCACCCCAACCTGTTTATTGCCGGGACCAGCGTCATGCCGTCCGCCTCCTGTATGAACCCCACCCTTACCGGCGCAGCACTGAGTCTGCGGCTGGCCGATTATCTGCTGAATACGGTCCGGGTATAAAACCCCTTAACCACCGGGAGGTGCCCCCGGCAGAGTGATAACTCTCCATCCCCACGCTATCACCCTCCGGGCGATAAAAAAGGGGCTGCTTTATTCAGGCAGCCCCTTTCTCCGTTTAACATACCGTTAAGCTATTTCAGGCGGAACGCCACCACGGCATCGCCCTCTTTGGTGCCCATCGAGCCGTGGCCACCCGCCGCAATAATCACGTACTGTCGGTTATCCGCGCCCATATAGGTCGCGGGCGTCGCCTGGCCGCCGGCGGGCAGTTCGGTCTGCCACAGCAGCTTGCCGCTATTGATATCGTAGGCGCGGAAGAAGTTATCTGCCGTTGCCCCGTGGAAAACCAGATCGCCTGCGGTGGTCAGCGGCCCGCCGTGCGCCACCATCCCCATCGGGAAGCCGATGGGAAAGCGTCCCGGCAGGAAGGTCGTTTTCAGGTTTTTGGTGGTGCCAACGCGACGCAGCCACGCCGTTTTACCGGTGGTCAGATCCACGCCCACCATCCGGCCCCAGGGTGGTGCAATACAGGGAATGCCCAGGCTGGAAGCGAACTGCTGAATATGGATGGCGTAGTCGCCGTCAAAGTTTTCATTCCAGTACGGCGTGCCGTCTTTGGTAAACAAACGCTTCTCCGCATTTTCCGGCGAACGTTTGATCAGATTGTACTTGTAGGCCAGGCGAACCGGTGCGGCGACAAGGATCTGCCGCTGAGGATCAACGGAGACCGACCCCCAGTTAAATACGCCGATATTGCCCGGAAAAACAATTGACCCGGCGACGGTCGAGGGCGTCCAGGGGTTGCCGTCATAGCGCATCGACTTAAATTCGATGCGGCAGGCCATTTGATCAAAGGGCGTCAGGCCCCACATGGATTTTTCGCTCAGGGGAGCCGGAATAAAGTTCAGGGCAGACACCGGCTGCGTAGGCGAGAAGTCCTCGCCCGCGACGCCTCCCTTTGTCGACACCGCGACCTGATTTATGGGGTAGACGGCCTGACCGGTCAGCCGGTTGAGCACAAACAGGTTGCCGGTTTTAGTCGGCAGGATCACCACCGGCTGCCGTTTACCCTGGTAATCAATATCCAGCAGCGAAGGCTGTGAAGGATTATCGCGATCCCACAGGTCGTGCTTCGACGACTGGAAGCGCCACTTAAACGCCCCGGTTTTCAGATCCAGCGCCACCAGCGTGTCGCGAAACTTCTCGGTATTGCTGTTGGCATCGCGATGGGTGCCCAGCTCATCCGGTGAGGCGTTGCCAAAGGGCACATACACCAGGCCGTTTTTGGTGTCGGCGCTGAGCGTTGCCCAGGCCACCGGGGTATCCTGCGGATAGCTCTGTCCGGCTGGCAGAGGCTGGGTCATATCAGGCCGGGCCGGATCGAAGTTCCACATCAGACGACCGGTGATGGCATCATAGGCACGGATCACACCAGAAGGGTTTCCGGCGTTATAACCGTTATCCATGACCGAACCACCGAGGATAACCAGATTTCCGGCCACCAGCGGCGCTGCGGTTTGCATCAGAGCATGATCGCGAAGCGGCCCCATATTTTCCCGCAGATCGACCGTGCCGCGGTCGCCAAAATCGGCGCACAGCTTGCCGGTATCCGCGTCCAGCGCCAGCAGTTTATTGTCATTGGTTGCGTTAAAAATGCGCTTGCGGCATACCGCCTGGCTGCGGGCCGGGGTGGTAACGGCAGCGGCCTGAGCGGTGGACACCGCTGGCGTCGCGGCAGCATCGTAATAGCTTACGCCACGGCAGGTCTGGTGCTGCTGCATATAAGAACGCTCGCGCGTTGGGGTAGTCTTCCATTTCAGCGCCCCGGTTTCCGGGTTGAGCGCATGGACTTCATTATGCGGCGTACAGAAATAGACGGTGTTATTCACCTTAAGTGGCGTCGCTTCAAAGGTGTATTCGCTGGCGTCCTGTGTGCTGCGCAGATCCCCGGTATGGTAGGTCCAGGCCGTTTCCAGATTACTGGCATTGTCAGTGGTTATCTGTTTCAGGTTAGAGAAGCGCAGCCCGTCGGCGGTGCCGCCGTAGGCCGCCCAGTCATTCTGCGCGCCTTCGCCACTCTCCGGATTGCGGGCAGTAGTGATATTGCCCTCCTGCGGCAGTGGATCGTAAAACATCATGCCGACAACCAGGGCGATCATCACCAGTACGGTGGTGCCGAGGTAGGGATGAAATGCGCGACCCGTTACCCGGTCTTGCGTACGCGTCAGCGGTCGCACCACCCAGGGTAGCGCCAGCCAGACGCCGATCAGGCCGATAATGTCACCGCGTGGGATCCACTGCCACTTATCGAAGCCCACCTCAAAGATAATCCAGGCTGCCACCAGCCACATCAGCGTGGCGTAGATTGAAAGCGCGATCCTTTTATTTTTAAACAGTAAAACGGCGGTGACCAGCAGCCCGAGGGCCATAATGACGTAAAAGGGCGAACCGCCCAGCAGTAGGAGCCTGCCGCCCATATACAGCATAGCGATACCAATTATCGCTAGCACACTACCCGTGAGTTTAGTGACCATGTTTTTCTCTCAGTGTTGACGCAAAGATAAAAAATATTCTTACTTGAGGTTACATTTTTGTAACGCTAATTTAACGAAATCAGAGGAGAAAGACACGCTTTTTACTGCTGTTTTCGGGCGCCAGTACAAAAGTTTTTCGGCTGGCAGATGTCACAGGGAGTGGAGGTTTCTGGGAGTAGAGGTTTCAGAGAGTAGAGATTTCTGGGGGCGCACCGCACCGGGTATCACTAACGGCAACGGCCTGCGATAACAGGCAGGCTTTTTTCATGCGCAGCGTTAGCTTCGCTCAATCTTTTTTGCAGCGTCGTCGAGGATGTCAATAATGTTATACAGGCTTTCCCGGGAGAGGTGCGGCTGGGAAAGCCGACCGTTTAGCGCTATTTTGAAATTGTGAATAGCCCGCTCCATCTCGGGAATGCTGCGATTATTCACCAGCACCGCCAGTGAGCCAAGACGGGTGATGATACGCTCAAGCGGCTGCTGATTCGCAGACAGATAACGCTCACCCGCTGCGGTCAGCCGCCAGCATTTACGCGTGGCCAGCGGATCCCCCACCTGAATAAGCTCACTCTCTTCCAGTAGCGACAGGTTCGGGTAGATGATGCCGGGGCTGGGCGTATATTCTCCTCGCGACAGATCTTCGATAGATTTGATCAGCTCATAGCCCCAGGTGGCCCCCTGCGATAAAAAATGCAGCATCAGTAGCCGAACCTCGCCAGCATCCAGCATTTTTTCGCGGCGCTTTCTGCGCGCGCTGTCAACGCAGGCACCTTTACCCTCTGTGGGGCGGGCGGGGGAACGGGGAGACTCTTTCATGGCGGACCCGATGGTGAAATAAAGGGGGGTGATAGTAATCGGCCCCCTGTTGAATTTCAACGGGGGCACAGGGCTATTTCTGATGCCAGTAGGCCATAGCGCGAACCCGTTCGGCTTCACATCCGCGGGTTTGCAGAAAATAGTCGCTGAGTCTCTTTACCGCCTCACCCTCTCCGGTCAGCCAGATAAAGTAGTCATCGGCGGGAAGTGCAATCTGATCCAGCCGGGCGATCAGCATTTCTGCCGCAGCCAGCGTCATTTTTCCGCTCTGCAGCCAGCTGATATCGACCCCCGCCGGGTTACCCAGGTAGTCATTACCGGTGGAGGCTTCCGCAAAGGCAAACAGTTTAATGCTGCTGCCCGACATCGTCTGCTGTCGACGTCGGAAAGCCGGTAGCCCGGTTTCATCACACACGTAAAGCTGGAAGTGATAATCCTCTGGCACCACCAGCGAGCTGCGTGGTCCGCCGATTGCCAGCCTGTCGCCGGGCTGAGCGTTTGCTGCCCAGTCGCTGGCCAGGCCGGACTGATGCAGGTAAAAGTCCAGCGTCAGCCTGCCCGCCTGGCTGTCAAACGCCATCGGCGTGTAGTCCCGCGCGGCGGGACGAACGCCCTCTTTCCACTCCACGCCATCGGCAGTAATCACCGGCAGCTGCAGTTCCCCGGTGGCGGGGTCTGGGAAAAATACTTTGATGTGATCGTCAAAGCCCGCGGAGTTGAAGCCCACCAGCGCTTCTCCGCCAAATTCGATACGGTAAAAACAGTTCGCGACCCACTGCTTGCTTAGCACCTCAACGGGGCGAAAGCGCAGCTCATTTCTGACGCGTCGCGGCAGGCGACGCTGTGGTTGATTATCCGGCACGTTATCTCTCCTGATGTTCAGACTCTGGCCTGAATGTTTCCGACGGGCGTCGGGAGGGTGATGAGCGAGGACTAAAATATATCTATGATATATCTTAAAGGCAAGTGCGGAGATAAAGCGAGGTAAAGCCCACCCTGTTAATCAACAGGGTGGGCCTCTGTTTACTGGCCTGTCGCGGCGCTTACGCGCCAGACCACGTTTCCTGCATCATCGGCGATCAGCAGTCCGCCCTGCTTATCCTGTGTCAGACCCACCGGCAGCCCGCGCACCTTCTCCCGATCGTCGGAAAGGAAGCCGGTGACAACCGGTTTTGGTAGCCCCTGCGGCTTCCCGTCTTTAAACGCCACCCACACCACCTGGTAGCCATTCAGCGGCTTGCGATTCCAGCTGCCGTGCTCGCTAATAAAGGCCCCGCCGCGCCAGGCGGCAGGCAGATTATCGCCGGTATAGAACCACAGACCGAGCGGCGCGACATGGGAGCTAAGCGCGTAATCCGGCCGCAACGCCGCCTTAACCTTGTCAGGGCGCTGGGGTTTAACCCGGGTATCCACATGCTGACCGTAATAGCTCCACGGCCAGCCGTAAAAGCCATTTTCCTGCACCGACGTCATGTAATCCGGCACCAGATCGGCACCGATTTCATCACGCTCGTTAACCACGGCCCAGAGTTTCCCGGTCTGAGGTTCCCACTGAAGCCCGGTGGGATTGCGCAGCCCGCTGGCATAGATACGGCTGGCCCCGGTGGCGACATCGACTTCAAGAATGTCTGCACGGCGATATTCGGCCCCGATGCCATTCTCAGTAATATTACTGTTTGAACCGACGCCAACGTACAGCTTGCTGCCGTCGGGGCTGGCCAGCAGTGACTTCGTCCAGTGGTGATTTATCGGCCCGCCCGGCAGGTCAGCCAGTTCGCTGCCCGGATCGGTGATCTGCGTGGCACCGCTGTCATAGTGATATTTCATCAGCCCGTCGGCGTTCGCCACATAAAGCGTGTCACCGATCAGCTGTACGCCAAACGGCGAATGCAGATTTTGCAGGAATATATGCTTCTCCCACGTTTTGCCATCGCCGCTGCTGTTGCGCAGTAGCGTGATACGGTTACCGCCCTGCCCACCCTTACCGGCGGCCTTCTGTACCAGCCCGGTGATTAACTCCTTAGGCTGGCTGACCTGTCCGGGTGGCGCGCTGCCCTCCACGACCAGCACGTCCCCATTAGGCAGCGTATAGAGCTGGCGCGGATGCAGCAGGTCGGCGGCGATTTTCTCAATCTTCAGCCCCTGCGCCACTTTGGGTGCTTCCCCCTTTTTCCACGGCTCGCCGTCAGGTACTTTCATCGGCGGCACCAGAAAACTTTTTGCCGCGGGCAGTTCGGGGTTAGCCCCGGTCTGGCGGGCAGGATCGATTTTCGCCCCTTCGTCGCATCCGGAAATCACCAGCGCAACAGAGAGGGCTAACAGAGATAGCACAGCGTTATTTTTCATTATCATAGCTCCCTGACCGCGCGATCGCGCAGTGCAAGCTGCACGTTGGCGAACAGCATTAAAATGACCACCAGGGTCGACAGAATGACCCCGGTGGGCACCACGCCCCAGGCATCCCGGGTGTGGATAAATGCGTTGAATATGGCTAGCACAATCGCCACCAGCCATGCCCAGAAGTGGATTTTTATCGGCGATCCCTGCGGATAAGAGACGCCAGTCCAGACCTGTATCAGGTTAATTATGCGCGGGATAATGGCAATAATCAGGCCGATAACAATCAGCCAGCTGGCCGCGCGCGTCCAGGTCACTTCGGTGCTGAACAGATAGATAATATCGAAGATCCATGCCGCGACGAAAAAGCCCACCGGTAAGGGGTTTAACAGGGCGTAAACGGCCACGGCAAGGCTGGAGCGCCGGGGGATCACTTGAGATGTCATTGCATGACTCCTTAATGCAGTAAAGGGCGACGGGTAGCCGTCGGTACGCAGTCATGTAAAATATTAGTAAACTTAGTGATTTTATGTTGTTAAATGTGAAGATAATTAATTGCATATTTACATTGTCGCCTGGGAACGGACGATGCATTGCGGTGGGATGGAACAGGGATCGGATTAATCAGGCAGCACAGGTGAGTGTTAAATGGCAGCAAAAGCTGGAGGGTTGGGAATCTGAGGCGTCAGACTGAGGCATCAGGAATTCAGGAAGTCAGGAACTCAGAAAGTCACTGGCAGGATAAGCCCCTGCACTGACGCCAGCAGGGACTGCGCAGCGAATCAGCCGCTACACAGCCCCTCGTTTGTCACGCAGCCCACGCCCGGCTTAACTTCTCCTGAGATGGGTCGCGCCGTACGACGTTACTGGTGCAGAAGCCCTTACAGGGCTGTATGTCACTCAGGAAGCCTGCCACACGGTCTGTACGTTGGTGAACTCGCGTACGCCAAAATGCGACAGCTCACGACCAAAACCGCTCTGTTTAACGCCGCCAATTGGGACGCGCGGATCGGAAAAGCTCGGTGAGTTGATAAACACGCCGCCGGTTTCAATCTGTGCGGCCAGCCGGGTAGCACGCTCAGTATCGCGACTCCACAGGCTGCCCCCGAGGCCAAAGGCGGAATCATTCGCCAGCTCAATGGCATGGTCAGCGTCCTTCGCCACAATCAGCGAGGCCACCGGGCCAAACAGTTCCTGGGTAAAGCTGGTCATGCCGGGCCTGACGTTGCTGAGCACGGTAGGCGCATAGAAGTTAGCCTCGCCCGGCAGCGCATGGCCGCCCAGCAGGCACTCTGCCCCTTCTGCGAGAGTCGCTTCAACCTGTGCATGCAGCTCATCACGCAGATCGTAGCGCGCCATCGGGCCGACAAAGGTTGATTCGTCGCGCGGATCGCCCACCTTGATCGCCCTGACGGCCTCAACAAACTTATCGCGGAATTCAGCAAACACGCTCTCTTCGACGATAATACGCTTGGCAGCGATACAGATCTGCCCGCTGTTGCTAAAGCGTCCAATAACCGCCCCCTTCACCGCCGCGTCGATATCCGCGTCGGCCAGCACGATAAAGGCGTCTGCCCCACCCAGCTCCAGCACGCTCTTTTTGATCGCCGCACCGGCCAGCCCGGCCACCGCCGCCCCGGCGCGCACGCTACCGGTCAGCGTCACGGCAGCGATTCGCGGATCGTTGATGATTTTCGCCACGCTATCGTTGTCTGCATTCACCACGTGAAACAGCCCATCGGGTACGCCGGCCTTAAGCAGAACGGATTGCAGCAGCAGAGAGCTACCCATCACGTTAGGCGCGGGCTTGAGCAGATAGCTGTTGCCTGCCAGGATAATCGGTATCGCGCCGCGCAGCACCTGCCAGACCGGGAAGTTCCAGGGCATCACTGCCAGAACAGGGCCGAGGGGAAGATACTGAACAAAGGCTCTATTCTCCCCTGCCTGCACCGGCTCATCCGCCAGGAAGGCCGGACCGTTCCCGGCATACCATTCACACAGGCTGGCGCTCTTTTCCACTTCGGCCAGCCCCTGAGAAACCGGCTTGCCCATTTCGTCCGCCATGCTTTCTGCCAGTGCGCGGGCCTGCTGGCGCAGACCGCCCGCAATGTTTAGCAGCAGTCGGGTGCGCTTTTCCAGGTCGCTGACGCGCCACCCCTTGAATGCACCTGCGGTTTTTTCCAGCGCGGTTTCCACCTCTGCGGCCGTTGCGAAAGGCATCTGCTGCGTCACTTCCCCGGTAAAGGGATTGCGCGTGACGGCACTGGCTGGCGTATTGGTTGCTGTATTCATTAAATCTCCCGTTAGCCGGGCAATCAGGCCCTGGCGGTAGTCAGTTGAGATGCGATTCCTGACATTCTAGCCTTGTGCATGGTTCCTGAAAAATGAATAATAATGAAAATATCCTGCTCAATATGAGAATGAATAATGGATCTGACCCAGCTGGAAGTGTTCCGCGCCGTGGCGGAAGAAGGTAGCGTCACCGCGGCCGCCGAAAGGCTGCACCGCGTGCCCTCCAATATTTCGACCCGCCTGCGACAGCTGGAGGAGGATCTGGGTACGCCGCTGTTCAGCCGGGAAAAGCTGCGGCTGCATATTACCGATGCGGGGAGAACCCTGCTGGATTACGCCATCCGCATTCTGGCGCTGACCGAGGAGGCCAGGCAGCGGGTCACCCACCAGCAGCCCGCCGGAATATTTACCCTCGGCGCCATTGAGAGCACCGCGGCCGTCAGGCTGCCGCAGCTGATTGCGCGCTACCATCAGCAGTGGCCGGACGTGGAGCTGGATCTCTCCACCGGCCCCTCTGGCGATATGACCGACGGTCTGTTTTCAGGGCGCTTCAGCGCGGTGTTTATCGACGGGCCGCCGAAGCATCCTCAACTGGATGGCGTGGCGGCTTTTGCCGAGGAGATGGTGCTGATCTCCTCGCTTAATCATCCGCCGGTGCCCAATGCCGCCTCGGTTTCCGGCTCGACCATTTACGCCTTTCGCGCCAACTGTTCATACCGACGCCGCTTTGAAAACTGGTTTGCCGCGGAACATGCCGCGCCGGGCAAGATTTTCGAAATGGAGTCCTACCACGGTATTCTCGCCTGCGTCAGCGCGGGCGCAGGTCTGGCAATGGTGCCGCGCAGCATGCTGGAGAGCATGCCCGGCCGGGAGAGCGTGGCAGCCTGGCCGCTGGCTGAGGATGCCGGGCTACTGGATATCTGGCTGGTATGGCGTAAAGGCTACGCATCCGGCAACCTGCGGGCGATGGTCGCGATGCTTGAGGCAACGGGTAATGAGAGAGCCAGGCAGTGACTGTTTAGGCCCTGAGACGTCATTACCGAATCTCATTCGGTCTGACATCTGACGGCATCTGGCTTAGCGCAGTATTTTATCGACCACGGCCAACGTGGGCGGCCGTGGTCACGTGCACCTGAGATTACTGGCAGTTTGGCGCGCCAGCCATATTATTATTAGCGACGGCATTAATATTGGTAAATACGGCCTTATTGTTTGAAGCCTGGAAGCAATAGCTGTCATTACCTGGCGCCTGCACAGCAAAGAAGCAGGAGGAAACATTCGCCGGGATAGTAATATTCCTTACAGCATGAATGGCAAAGATGGTTGCAGTTGCCGCTCGCGTATCTGCGCTATTAGGATTTTTACGCAATGTAATTCCAGTATTGGGTGCTGCAACGGTAATAGCGCTGTAATTAGTGCAATTTGCACTGAATGGCAAGTCAACCGCGAAAGTGGGCGTGGATACTGCACTAAACGCAGTCATTAAAACACAAGCCATAAAGTAACACGATATACGTTTGGTCTTCATGATAATAGCATCCTCAATGACATTGACAGAGATCTGCACGTTTTGCAGGGGTGTTTTGCAACATTACAAAGCTTCTTTCTCAAGTCCTTAAATCAATCATCATCTGAATTACATTTTATCCAATTCATTGATATACTTCCTTAATAGCAGTTTCCAGTAAGGAGGATGGCATTGGAATTAGTCTCTTATAAAGTTTAGATTTTCATTCAGAATATATTTTAAATCCATCTTCTCTGGGCAAAATGATATCTCAAACGGTATACTTATACTACGTACTGAGGTATATTCCCGACCACCACCGTCCTGACGAGTAAACTGGGGTATAGCAACGCTTTCCGCATAATCCGTTACCGTCAGATAATATCTCAGCTGTGAGATATCGTAATTATAGATTGTATTAGGTGCCCCCTGTACAGCCAGTGCCGGTCTTTTATCTATATAGAGGACTACACTCATATCTCTCGCGTCGGACACAGTAAAACTTCTGTCAGTTATCACCTCTAATTTATTAAAAAGGCTTTTTTTCACATAGGGAGTACCAGTGTAAAACCCATATTTATTATGTAGAACAGGAAGGACATTTACTCCACCAGCGATATCAGGAAAAACACTAATCGCGGGAGAAAGGGAACTAAACAGCACTCCAACATCCAAAGGCTTAGGTGTGATCCCCCAACCCAAACTAAAGAGAGTAGGATCCCAGCTAAATACGACATGCGACCCATTGTTACTCCCTTTGACAAACCAAACAAGAGAGAAGTCACTGCCGCCTGAAGCATCTGCCAGGACTATAGCAATAAACTGGGATGCACCGCTATTGTTGGTCACATGCACGGAGTAAGTCATAATTTACATCCCTCCTAAAAAATACATGACATCACTTCTTAGAAAAAACGTAATTTTTCCCCGGAAAAACCGATCTGTTGAATTCAGATCGGTTTTTAGAACATCAGCGAATAAATCGAATTACGGTTTTCTCGTTCCGTAATATTAGATCGCTACAAAATTTAGCGTCTCATTGAGTTCAAATTCTAACGATGTTATCCCATCGGCAAAAGCGAACTCAGTTGGGCTACTAACAAAATCCCCTGATACGGCGACACCTTGTTTAGAGTCTGTGGTACATATCCAATAGGTAGGATGAGTATTAAACAGATAATTTCCATTTGGTTTACCCTGCATAGCAAATGCAGGCAGAGAATTCATGTATACAGCCAGGCTCATTGCTGATGATTGTGTAATCGTAAATGTAGAATCCGTTGATACCAGCATGCTTCCACTCGAGACTTTAGAGTCATTGTATGCCAGGGGATTTGTTTTGAACTGACTGTTTACATAGGTTACGCCCATTCTGTTATTGCCACCTGACGCTGTCGGATTCATCTTCTGAATCGGACCACCCGAACTCCATAGTACACCCGGTGCTAAGGGTTGTTCTGTTGTGCCCCAGTTTAAGGCCCAATCAATCGTCCAGTTGTAAGTATTTTTATTGGAGTTATTAATCGTTTGTAATAGCCATACCAAAGGAAGTCCCGCTATGAGATTGGGATAAGTTTGATAGATGGCAACATTAGCATCTGCGCCACTTGAGTTTATAACAGATAGAGAATAGGAAGACATAAATATCTCCTCACAGAGTTAATTTGAACACACCTTTGTCCTGACAGAGAAGTGACTTATAAGCACGTTCCAAAAGGAACATAATAATTATCATCCCTTTTTATTATTATGCAAACACCTCCAGGGAGACATGATAAATACCCTGAGTTATTTTAGGTTTATAATGATGGATTTTCATTAGTATTCTAAGCCCAAAATTTTAAAAAAATATGCATTTTTCTCATCGTTATCAACAGGTCACCAGGTCTCGTACGAGCCGATCTCTGACAGGGATTACATTAGTCATACTTAAGTATTTTAATGAACCAAAAAAGATAATTAATTGTTTTTTATAAAAAATAAAATTTATTGTTTTATTTTTTATTTGCTTCTGACTTCAACACATGACTTTTACGAATGCAAGTGAGCCTCTGCTACTCTCGCCTTACGCCTGGGACTTCGTCGTCATTATTATAACGAAGTCGGCCAGCCGCGCATTGCTCTCACGGCGCATGGCCATCAGTCGCAGACGACGAGCCTGTAAACGTAAAAGCAGATTTTGCAGGCTGGAGAGCAGTGCCGGTGAGGCTGAGAGGGAGAGCATCGGCAGCGCCAGCAGTACGCCCACCGAAGTCAGCCCGGTAGCAGCAGAGAGGTCGCAGACCGGGGGCAGATTATCGGCTAAGTCGGTTTCTATCAGGGTGCCATCGGGAAAGCGAACCAACAGCTGGGTGGCATTCAGGCGGGAAAGCACCAGAGCCCCGTCATCAAACCCGGCGGCCAGTACCCCCCCAGGGATGCGCCAGCCCCATTCGTGCCACGGCATCGGCTACGTGCGCGTCCCAGATAGCCTGCTGCTGAAACTGCTGCGGCACCAGAAAGGCCCCGTCTTCCCATAGTGGGCGAAATATTTTTATGGCAGTGCCCCATCCCGTGGATGAGCGCGGGGCGGTCTGCCGATTTGCTTGTGATCTGAAAAGCGCACAGCGAATCCTTGCTATTGAATATCGGGCGAGCGACGTCAGGACTCACTCCACTTACAGGGAGAAACGGCAGATGTGCTGAACCGCAGTTAAAATCCGTTTTCCACTGCAAGGCCGGGTGACAGGTTTGACTGGCTGTCCAATGCGCTGGTTTGAACTGACACCGTGTTAAAGAGCATCCTTTAAAGAAAGATGTGATGCTTCTCTGCGAGGGGAGGTTCCCGGCCGACGCAGGACGCGTCCACCGGGCAGGGTAATACCGCGCTATACAGCCGGCCTCCCAACGCGGTCAGGGGGCCATTTTGCGCGGTCAGACGGTTACATCTGTACCAGGTTTTTAATCTTCACGTCGGGGTTCACGTCAGCGTCGTAGTCCACGCCGTCAAGGCCAAAGCCAAACAGGTGCATAAACTCGCGCTTGTAGCTGACGAAATCGGTGATGTCATTCAGGTTTTCATCAGTCACCGTTGGCCACAGCTTATCAACGGCGTCCTGCACTTCCGGTGCCAGCTCTTTGTAGTCGGCGCGCAGGCGGCCTTCGTCATCAACGATTGGTGACGCGTTAAACAGGCTATCTTTAAACAGGCCATAGACCTGCTCGATGCAGCCTTCGTGAGTACCCTTCTCTTTCATCACCCTGAACAGCAGTGCCAGATAGAGTGGCATAACCGGAATAGCGGAGCTGGCCTGAGTCACCACGGCTTTGAGTACGGATACGCGTGCGTCGCCGCCCTTCGCCGCCAGCTGGTCACGGATGCTCAGCACGCGCTTATCGAGATCCTTTTTCGCTTCACCGATCGACCCGTTCCAGTAGATATCCTGGGTGCTCTTCGCGCCCAGATAGGTAAAGGCGGTCGTTTTCGCGCCTTCGGCCAGCACGCCAGCCGCGTCCAGCGCATCGATCCACATCTGCCAGTCTTCGCCGCCCATTACCGCCACGGTGCCGTCGATCTCTTCCTGCGAAGCAGGCAGCAGCGTGGTTTCATTGACGGTTTCTTTGTCGGTGTTCAGACCACGGACCGTGACTTCTTTGCCAATAGGTTTCAGCGTGGAGTTAAAGACTTCACCGGTTTTCGGGTGCGTACGACGAGGAGACGCCAGGCTGTACACCACCAGGTCAACCTGACCCAGGTCCTGTTTAATCAGCTCGATGGTTTTCTGCTTCACTTCATCGGAGTAAGCGTCGCCGTTGATGCTTTTGGCATACAGGCCTTTTGCTTCGGCAAACTCTTCGAAAGCGGCGGAGTTATACCAGCCGGCGGTAGCCGGTTTGTTCTCTTCACCGGGACGCTCAAAAAAGACGCCCAGGGTGGCGGCATCGCTGCCAAAGGCGGCGGAAATACGCGCGGCCAGGCCGTAGCCGGTGGATGCACCAATTACCAGGACCTTTTTTGGCCCGTTGGCAACGGTGCCCTGACGGGTCACGTAATCGATTTGGTTTTTAACGTTAGCTTTGCAACCCGCCGGATGGGCAGTAACACAGATGAAGCCACGGATGCGTGGTTTAATAATCATGTCGACCTCAGTTGAAACTGTCTCAGTAAATGCGGGCAACAGGATACCCGCTTGTGCCGGTTCAGGCAAAGGTGTCAGTGGGTTATCGCTTTATTTACCTGACACCAGTTACGCTGCGGGTTGATGCCGCCGTCTGGTGAAGTGTAGCCAATACAGCCTAAAACGCTGTCAAACAGCTTTTCATGAAACACCGGCGTTTTGTCGCGCGCCAGCGTTTTTAGCTGCGCAAAGGCCGCGCTGTTGTCGGGCTGCTGCAGGAATTTATCGGAAGCCCAGACCATGATCGGCACGGTACGCTGTTCCATCGGTGCCCTGTCGCGCGGCGTACCGTGAAAATGCATATTCTGTGAAATCGATTCACCGTGATCGGACGCGTAAAAGACGATGGCGTTGCGGTTACGCAGCTGATTGAAGACCTGTTCCAGTACGTGATCGGTATAGAGCAGGCTGTTGTCGTACGAATTCACCATCTCCTCGGTCGAACACTGGTCATCAATCCCCTGACACTCCGGCTTGTAGCGCGCAAAAGATCGCGGATAGCGTTCGGTATAGAGGAAATGTGAGCCTTTGGTATGCAGAACAACCAGGTGCTTACCCTTAGGATGACGCTCCAGCGAATCCCGCAGTTCGCTAACCAGCGCCATATCATCTATCGGCTTGCCCACATTGCGCTTTTCAGACTGGATAGTTTCCCGCAGGGCATAGTCATCCGCCTGGGCCTTATTGTAAAACCAGGCTTCGCTCTGCATGGAGAACAGCTCCGATGAGAACCCCTGCTTTTTCAGCACCGAGAAGACGTTCATCTCTTTTAGAGTACGCTCTGGCGCGTCGGACGCGCCTCCCTCACGCACAAACATACAGCGCAGTGAAAGCTTGGTTGAGGTATCGCAGGAGTAGCCTTCCAGCGCCGCGAGGTTTTTCTCTTTATCGAGATTTGGCGTGTTATCCCGGCTGTAGCCGTACAGGCCCATATGGTCGCGACGGGCGCTTTCACCGATAATAAATACCACATACAGGTCGTTAACGTCCTTTGGCGGCGTATAGGTAAAGTGCTGAGCGGGATCGAACAGATTGCGGTTGTCCTCTGCCTGGCTCCAGCTGCTATACGCCAGCAGCCCTACGCCCGACAGCCAGTTTGACGGCGAGTAGCTCCCCGCCACCACGCCGCCGTAGCTGGCCATCATGCTGTTATTCTGGCGATCGAGGGAATCCTGACGATCGCCCATCACCTTTAACGGCAGCCAGCAGCAGAGGGCAGCGGCGATCATCACGCCGCCACGGCCCATAAACGCCTTATGGTTATGGCGGCGCAGCGCCGCTTCCGGCAGTGGCGACAGCCAGAGCATCAGGATCGGCAGCAGGCTGACCAGTACCACCCACAGGTAAAAGTGCCAGCCGACCGACTCTTTTGAAAGGTCGAGGCTGTCGGTCGCCATTACCGAGGCAATAATGCCGTAGCCGATATCGACGTTGAAAAAAATCATGTAGTAGCTGGCGGCAACGGAAAACACCACCAGCAGCGTCAGCAGGATCCTGAACAGCAGGCGTCCAGCCAGCGAGGCGAGCAGCGTGACAAACAGGACCAGCGCAAAGGCAGCCAGCATCTCTGTGGCGGTAGAAAGCGCGGCGTCCTGAGTGAGCTGATGGAAGCGACGGAAAAATATGGGCAGGTTAAGCAGGATGCCAACATATAAAGCAACAAAGCAGCAGACCCGATGCTGGGTCAAAAAAAGCAGTTTTTTCATCTGATTCATCGTGATTGTTAGTAAAAAGTCATGCCAGTACAGAGAAAGCGAGAGAGGCTCTGAAAACTGCCATTTAGGGCGTGCGGAAGGTCAGACAAAGTAAACTAACGTGAGTTTAACTCAGGTTGATGAAATGTATTGTTATAGTGTTACAAATCATGTTCCCGCCGCGAGCGGACCAGGAATGTTGATCCTATTCAAAGTTTTGAGAAATAGTGTTTATCCCGGACTATGCAGTTTAAATGCATAAATATGACTTGCCTTTCGCTTTCACCTGACATCAGATGTTCCTGGGATGTTATTTATTCGCGCTATGCCTATTCGTCGCCAAAAACACTTAAATTTTACATAAACTTAAAGATTTCAAAACATGCTTTTAATGATAAATTTAGTCGCGCATAAGTGATATTCACCAAATACGCCCGGATTTGGCAGCACAATTAACTCATTAAAATTAAGGTTTGTTATGGAAAAGCTATCTTACGCTTCTGACAGCAGCACAACGGCCTGGTCAACATACCTGCAACAAATTGACCGCGTTGCACCCTATCTGGGGGATTTGTCCCGCTGGATCGATACGCTGCGACATCCGAAGCGCGCGCTGATTGTTGATATCCCGCTGCAAATGGATGACGGCTCTATTCGCCATTTCGAAGGCTTTCGCGTACAGCACAATCTCTCCCGGGGACCGGGTAAAGGCGGCATTCGCTATCATCCCAATGTCGATCTGAATGAGGTGATGGCGCTGTCGGCGTGGATGACCATTAAATGTGCTGCGGTGAATCTGCCTTACGGCGGAGCTAAAGGCGGGATCCGCGTCGATCCCTTTGCGCTGTCAGAAGGTGAGCTTGAGCGCCTGACCCGCCGCTATACCAGCGAGATCGGTCTGATTATCGGTCCGCAGAAGGACATCCCCGCGCCCGACGTGGGAACCAACGCCCGGGTAATGGCCTGGATGATGGACACCTACTCAATGAACCACGGGACTACCATCACCGGCGTGGTCACGGGCAAGCCTATCCATCTTGGCGGCTCGCTGGGTCGCGAAAAGGCTACCGGGCGCGGCGTCTTTATCACCGGGCGCGAAGTGGCCCGCCGTTCTGGCATCGAAATTGAAGGGGCGAGAATCGCCGTTCAGGGGTTTGGTAACGTCGGCAGCGAGGCCGCACGGCTGTTTGTGGCAGCCGGTGGCCGGGTAGTGGCGATTCAGGACCATACCGCCACCCTCTTTAACGCCGGTGGAATCGATCTGGATGCCCTCAGCAGCTGGCAGACCACGCACAAGAACATTGCGGGGTTCCCCGGGGCTGAAGAGATCGCCAGCGAAACCTTCTGGGACGTGAAAATGGATATTCTTATCCCCGCCGCGCTCGAAGGCCAGATTACCCGCGAGCGGGCGGAAAAACTCAGCTGTAAGCTGGTACTGGAAGGTGCGAACGGCCCAACCTATCCGGATGCGGACGATATGCTTACCTCACGCGGCATCACCGTGGTGCCGGACGTAATCTGTAACGCCGGTGGCGTGACGGTCAGCTATTTTGAGTGGGTACAGGATATGGCGAGCTTTTTCTGGAGCGAGGATGAGATTAATCAGCGGATGGACAGGATCATGACCGAAGCGATGATTCACGTCTGGGACAAAGCCGCAGAGAAAGCCTGTAGCCTGCGCACCGCCGCCTATATTGTCGCCTGTGAACGCATTCTGATGGCCCGCAAAGATCGCGGGATCTACCCCGGCTAAAACCCTCGGGCGGTGCTGCACCGCCCGTTGCCTTCCTACGCTGCGGTAGCCGCGGCCGCCTGATACTGCGTTTTAAACGCCTCGTTTTCATCCGTCAGCCGGATGGCGGCTTCGATCATCTCGTTCTGTATCATCAATGTGCCACCGCTGGTGCGCCAGTGAATATAGAGCACGCAGAGCGCGGCGACCTGTAGTCTGTCATTCTCATCGCTGCTGCCATCAAAACCATATTCCGCTTCTGACCAGCGATAGACGTCGGCAATAAAGGGCATGTCTCCGCTTTCATCCAGCGGCGGCAGGGTCTCAAACAGCGCCAGCATTTCGGGCGTTGCGGTATAGCGCTGGCGTCCGATGGCGTCCATCTGACGCCCGTGGGCACGGGTCTGATTGGCCTGTTTAGCCTTCAATTTTGCCCGCTTGCTACGTTTATCCTGCTTACTGCTCATCGTATGACTCTCCTGATGTTAGGCAGCGATGATAGCAGAATGCACAGGTGAAAGCTGAGCCTACATTTTGCCAATAAACAGTGAGACCAGACCGGCGGCAATCAGCGGCCCGACCGGTACGCCGCGAAACAGCGAGACGCCGATGAGCGTGCCAATCAGCAATCCCCCTACAATGGTGGGCTGGCTGCTCATCAGGGAGACGCCGCGTCCCCCTACCCAGGACACGAATATGCCAATCGCGATAGCCAGCAGGGATTTCCAGTGGAGGAATGAGCCCAGCAGCGTGCTGCCAGGCAGGGTGCCGCTGGCGATGGGCGCAATGACGCCAATCGTGAGGATGATGATCCCAACGGTGACGCCCTGCTTTTCAATCCATGGGAAAAGCGCGTTTAGCGGCGTCATGCGCACCACGATCAGTACCAGCAGCGCGATGGTAACCGTCATGTTATGACTGAAATAGCTCATGCCGGTTAACACCAGCAGTATAAACAGCGTCATATCGAACATTATATTCCCTGAGAGCAGTAAGCGTAACGTCTTGTCTCTCCAGCTTAAAACGCTTTACCGTTCCGTTCTAGCTTTTTAGGTCTCAGCCCTTTTTTCTCAGAGGAGGGTCTCAATCGCTGCCTGTAAGCTGACCGCAGGCCCGGTCAGAACCGATAAGGTGCTGTTGATATATTTCTCCGCCCCGGCCATGGAGCTTTGTGCCAGCACGATGCAGCCCAGCGCAGAGTCCGGGCGCTGCTGTAGGTAGTGAGCAATTTCCTGATGGTAGCCGCTGATATCCCCCGCATTGTAATAAGCCCAGGCCCGGGGAACGAGCTCGACCATCAGACGATCGCCGGGAATAAATGCCTCAAACAGATGCGTCGTCGAAGCCAGGGTTGAGTGCGCCGTGCACAGCACCAGAATTGAGCCGTGATAATGCGAGGCGGCTTTCGCCAGGGTGGCATCGACCCGCAATACCGGCTTAGTGAACCGTTCTGCCTGCCAGGCAACGACGCCCAGCGTGGTGCAGGTGACAATGACCACGTCCGCCTGCTGGCAAAGCTCATCTATCGCCTGTAACGTGGCTGCCTCTAGCTCAGGGGTCATCTCTCGGGCCTCGATGGCCTTTTCCAGCAGCTCACTTTCTACCCGGTGAAGCAGCTGAAACTCGTCAAAATCCAGCGCGTGCAGTGCCGCTTCATAGAGTTCGATATTACTCCGGGCTGCGTGCAGGCAGGCAATAATGGTCATGGCGTCTTCCTTATCAGGGGGATAGGTTAACTGTGGCAAATCTTTCGGGCTTTGCCAGTTTACTGTATCGACCCCGTTACTCCCCGCTTCCCCCTTTTGGTGCAATACCGCGCGCTTATGCCCCCTCCCGATGAAACGAATGTTGCAGGCCCGATTCATTCGTCACACCCCTCCCCGTCTGCCGCGCGACGGGCATCTGGTATGAAAATTGCACGAATGGGTAACTGGTAAAGGAGAGACGCATGAAAGTAATAGTGATTGGTGGCGGTATCGGTGGACTGTGTAGCGCGATAGCCCTGAAGCGGTACGGTATTGAAACGGAAGTGTTTGAAGCGGTGAAAGAGATCAAACCGGTCGGCGCGGCGATCTCCATCTGGCCCAATGGCGTTAAATGCCTAAATTTCCTGGGAATGAAAGAGCCGCTGCGGGCGCTCGGCGGCAACATGCGCACGATGGCCTATCAGGATTTTCGACGGGGGGAGGTTCTGACCCGATTCAGCCTCGATCCGCTGGTGGCTCAGTCGGGCGAACGTCCTTATCCAGTGGCGCGCGCCGAACTCCAGATGATGCTGCTAAATCATTACGGCCGCGAGAAGGTACAGTTTGGCAAGCGCGTAACCCAGGTCGAACAGGATAGCCAGGGCGTCATCGCCCGGTTTGAAGATGGCAGCGAGGCCCGGGGTGACCTGCTGATCGCCTGCGACGGCACCCATTCGGTAGTGCGTAACAGCGTGCTGGAGAGACCGGTTGAGCGGCGCTATGCGGGCTATGTGAACTGGAACGGCCTGGTTGAGTGTGATGAAGCCATCGCGCCTGCCGATCAGTGGACCACCTTCGTCGGCGAGGGTAAGCGCGTCTCGCTGATGCCGGTGGCGGGTAACCGCTTCTATTTCTTTTTTGATGTTCCCCTGCCCGCAGGTTTAGCGGAAGATCGTACTTCGCTGCGTGGCGATCTTACGCGCTACTTCAGCGGCTGGGCGCAGCCGGTGCAAACGCTGATCGAACGTATTGATCCGCAGACCACTAACCGCATCGAAATCCACGATATCGACCCCTTTTCGCCGCTGGTTAAAGGGCGCATTGCGCTACTGGGTGATGCGGCGCACAGCACCACGCCGGATATCGGCCAGGGCGGCTGTGCGGCGATGGAGGATGCGGTGGTACTGGCAGATGCGCTGCAATCGTATCCGCTCGACGCTGAGGCGGCGCTGCGTCACTATCAGCAGCAGCGCGTCGATCGGGTAAAAGATTTGGTGCTGAAAGCGCGTAAGCGCTGCGATGTTACTCACGGTAAAGAGATGGCGGTGACCCAGCAGTGGTATGAGGAACTGAAAACCGAGACCGGCGAGCGCATTATGAATGGCATGTGCGAAACCATTCAGGGCGGACCACTGGCGTAGTGGTTGTGCACCGCGCAGGCCCACCCTGATGTTTGAAAGGCTGTTTAGCGTGAAAGATACCCTACGGTTGAACGGTTGTTTAGCGCGGGGATACCGCTTCAGGTAGCGAATACTCCCCGCCTTATTACACCCTTAGCTGTCCTTGAGCCCGCGATTAATCAGCATCGGTTCAATCTCAGGATCCCTTCCCCGCCACTCGCGATACAGCTGATTAAGATCTTCACTGTTACCGCGTGACAGGATCTTATCCCGGTAGACCTGGCCATTTTCCCGCGTCAGGCCGCCCTGCTCGTTAAACCATTCAAAACCGTCATCGGCCAGCATCTGCGTCCAGAGATAGGCATAATATCCCGCGGCATAGCCGCCTCCCCAGATGTGCTGGAAATAGCTGGAGCGGTAGCGTGGCGGCACGGCGGCAAGATCAATTTTATCCTGCTGCAGGGCACTTTTCTCGAAGCTGTCCACGTCCTGCACCGGCGTATCCGACGCAAGGCCGTGCCAGTGCTGATCCAGCAGCGCGGCGGCCAGCAGCTCCGTCATGTCGTAGCCTTTGTTGAATTTACTCGATTTAACGATTTTATCACGCAGCGCCTGCGGCATCGGCTCGCCGGTCTGGTAGTGATGGGCGAAATTATTGAATACCTGGTCATTGCTGGCCCAGTGCTCGTTGCACTGCGAGGGGAATTCCACAAAATCTCGCGGTGTTTCCGTCCCGGAGAGGCTGGGGTAGCGCTGGCTGGCAAACAGCCCGTGCAGCGTATGGCCAAACTCATGGAACATAGTGATAACATCATCCCAGCTAATCAGCGCGGGTTCGCCGTCGGCCGGTTTAGCAAAGTTACAGACGTTATAAATGACCGGCCGGGTATCCAGCAGCGTTGACTGCCCGACAAAATTGCTCATCCATGCCCCGCCACCTTTATTATCGCGTTTGAAATAGTCGACATAGAACAGGGCCAGCGCGTCTCCCGTGTTGTCGAAAATCTCGAAAACCCGCACGTCGGGCTGATAAACCGGAATATCGCTGCGGGGTGCGAAGGTGATCCCAAACAGCTGCGTGGCCGCCCAGAAAACGCCCTTATCGAGGACGTTCCACATCTCGAAATAGGGTTTGGTTTCGCTCTCATCAAGATCGTATTTTTCCTTTCGCACCTGCGCGGAATAATAGAGCCAGTCCCAGGGTGCCACGGTAAAATCTCCCTGCTGCCGGGTAATCACCGCCTGAATGTCAGCCGTTTCACGCTGCGCCCGGTCCGTAGCGGCCGGAACAATCGCCCGCATAAAATCGAGCGCTGCCTCAGGCGTTTTCGCCATCTGGTCCTGTAGCTGCCATGCGGCAAAGCTGCTAAAGCCCATCAGGGCCGCCTGCTGAGCCCGCACCTGCTCCAGCTGGATAATCAGCTGTCGCGTATCGCTGGCGTCCCCTTTTTCAGCGCGATTCCATGAGGCGTCATAGAGCGCCTGCCGCGTGTCGCGATTGCTCAGACTTTGTAGCGCGGGCTGCTGGGTAGTGTTTTGCAGCATAATCAGCCAGCTATTCTCCAGCCCCTTAGCCTGTGCTGCCCCGGCTGCCGCGCTCAGTTCGGCCTCGCTCAGGCCTGCCAGCAGGGTCTTATCCTTTACCGCCAGTCCTCCGTCCCGCGCGGCGATCAGCAACTGGTTGGTAAACTTTGTACTCAGCGACGCAGCCTGTTGATTCAGCGCTTTGAGCTGGTCTTTGTGCGACGCATCCAGGCTGGCTCCGGCCAGCTGGAAACGCTGCCAGATAACCTCCACCAGCCGCAGGGATTCCCCCGACAGGCTGAGCGAATGACGCTGCTGATAAATCGTGTCGAGACGCGCAAACAGGCGGCTATCGAGTTTAATATCATCCTCCAGCGCGGTCAGCTTTGGCGACATCTCTTCGTCCAGCGCCTGTAACGCATCACTGGTATTGGCTGAGGTCATGGCACCAAAGACGTTTTCAACGCGCTTAAGCATCTGCCCGGCTTTTTCCAGCGCTTCGTAGCTGTTTTCAAAGGTGGGGGCATCGGGATTAGCAATAATTTTCTGGATCTCTTCGCGCTTGACCCGCATCCCCTCTTCCAGGGCGGGTCGGTAGTCGCCCTCCGAGATGAGGTCGAACGGCGGTGCCTGAAACGGCAGTGTGCTCGGCTGGCTGAAAGGGTTGGCTGACGAGAGGGGCATGGGCGTGTCTCCGGGTCGCTAAAGCTTTCAGCATAGGACGAGAAGGCCGTGAAGCCAACCCCGTCACTAACGTAATGCGAGATATCTCCAGACGCTCTCCCGGTGATGTCAACGGCCCCCGGCAATTTCGCCCTTCTCCACGCTATTTTGCTGCCATACGCACTGGCCGTTAACCCAGGTACTGGCGATATTACGATCGTCACCCAGCGTCATCAGCACAAACATCTTTTCCCCGATATCGCGGCTGTTGGCCTGGCGCATTTTTTGTAGCTCTGAGACGGCCGGATCGATCACCACAAAATCGGCTTCCTTACCCGGCAGAAAGTTACCGATATGGCTATCCAGATCCAGCGCCTTCGCGCCGCCGAGCGTGGCGTGGTAGAACGCCTCACAGGCTGACAGGGAATAGCGCTGTAGCTGGCCCACTTTGTATCCTTCGGCCAGGGTTTTCAGCATATTGAACGTCGTGCCCGCGCCGACATCGGTACCGACACCCATCTTCACCTGCCTGTCCCAGCAGCGTTTCAGGTTGAACAGGCCGCTGCCGAGGAACAGATTGGACGTGGGACAAAAGGCGACCGCCGAATCGGTGTCATGCAGGCAGTCCCACTCGCTATCTTCTAAATGCACGCAGTGAGCAAAGACGCTGCGACGCCCGGTAAGCTGATAGTGATCGTAGACGTCGAGGTAGCCGCTGCGATCGGGAAAGAGCGCTTTTACCCACTCAATTTCCTGGGGGTTTTCGCTAAGATGGGTATGCAGCCAGGTATCAGGAAATTCGGCTTTAAGCTGACGCACCTTGCCCAGCAGAGCCGGGGATGAGGTGGGCGCAAAGCGCGGCGTCAACGCGTAGCTGAGACGGCCGCGATTGTGCCAGCGGTCAATCAGCTCGCGGGTTTGCTGATAGCTCTGCTCTGGCGTTTCAATAAGATAGGCAGGGGCGTTGCAGTCCATCATCACCTTGCCGGCAATCAGCCGCATATTGAGGCGATGCGCCGCTTCAAACAGGGCATCCACGGACTGGGGATGTACGGTGCCGAACACCAGTGCGGTAGTGGTCCCGTTGCTGAGCAGCTGCTGCAAAAAAAACGCCGACATGTTCGCGGCATGCGTCGTGCAGTGGTACTGGCTTTCGACCGGAAAGGTATAGTGCTGTAGCCACTCCAGGAGCTGTTCACCAAAGGCACCAATCATCTCGGTCTGCGGATAGTGAATATGGGTGTCAACAAAGCCCGGAACGATAAGCTTACCGCGATAGTCAATAACGGCCTGCGGATCGCTTAACTGCGCCTGCCCCTCTTCCCAGCTTTGCAGCGAAACAATTCTACCGCCGTTAAGTAGAAGCAACCCATCTTCAATATAGCGGGCAAGTCCGGCAAGCTGCCCGGGATTTTCCGCCGCAGCGGTAAAATCAAAAAAACTTCCCCTAATGGCCTGGGTATAGGTCGGTAACATAGCGATTCCTTTTTGAAAGAGCCTTGTGCTTTTTCGGTTATGGCAACAGAGGGGTGAAGTGAAATTTGCAATTGTCATACCAGAGTAAGGTGAAATTAATATAGCGAATTTTCAGGTAGTTAGCTTAAATTGATTCCCGTTTTTAACTGTGCAAATATAAATGGCCAGGCAATCGTTTGCCTGCGTTAGCAAACGATTGCCATGTCGTTCTGTGCTTTGGGTGAATGCGTTTTCTGCGGGCCCCCTGCCCGGTCTCGCACCAATAAAAGGCATATCCAGGGGCTGCTGCGCCAGTAGTGTGCAGCCCCGGAATTAACATATAGGTATTGCGTCTTATCAGGATGTGGGCAACGTGATAGGGTGAAGAAAAGTTAAAATATGATGAGGAACAGTATGATGATTGTGTTTGTTACCGGTGCCACCGCGGGATTTGGCGAGAGTATCACCCGCCGCTTTATCGCTCAGGGTCATAAAGTCATAGCGACCGGACGCCGCAATGAACGTCTGCAAGCGCTGAAGGATGAGCTGGGTGACAATTTATACACGTTGCAGCTGGACGTACGTAACCGCGCCGGAATTGAAGAGGCCCTTAGCAGCCTGCCCGCTGAGTGGCGCAATATCGACGTGCTGGTCAATAATGCCGGGCTGGCTCTGGGTATTGAACCGGCTCATAAAGCCAATGTCGATGACTGGGACGCGATGATCGACACCAATAATAAGGGACTGGTTTATATGACCCGTGCCGTGCTGCCTGCCATGGTGGAGCGCGATGTGGGTCATATTATTAATATTGGTTCGATAGCGGGCAGCTGGCCTTATGCGGGCGGTAACGTTTACGGGGCGACCAAGGCTTTTGTGCGGCAGTTTAGCCTTAACCTGCGTACGGATTTGCACGGTACGGCGTTGCGCGTGACGGATATTGAGCCGGGGCTGGTGGGCGGCACCGAGTTTTCGAACGTCCGTTTTAAGGGCGACGATGCCAAAGCCGGGAGCGTTTACGACGGTACAGAGCCGTTGACGGCGGAGGATATCACCGAGGCGGTTTACTGGGTGGCGACGCTGCCTAAGCACGTGAATATTAATACGCTGGAGATGATGCCGGTTGGCCAGACCGTGGCGGGCCTGAAGGTCCATAAGAGCTGAGGTGAGGGCCTGCGCGGGGTTAGTGTTGTTAGCAGGAAGGTCAAAACCTGCTCCGGTGTCAGGGCTATGTTGCGGGTCAGAACGCCGGGACGCCGTAAACCCCTCCCTGGGGGCTTCACTGCCGCATCCCTGCGGCAGAGACCCGGCTTATCTGCTCCGCAACACCGCCTTCTGCCTGCGGCGTGGGCTGCTGGTTCTCTGGCAGTGGCTAAGGTCAAAACCCGCCCGGTGAAGCAGCTATGTTGTTAGCAGGAAGGTCAAAACCCGCTCTGGTGACAGGGCTATGTTGCGGGTCAGAACGCCGGGGCGCCGTAAACCCCTCCCTGGGGGCTTCACTGCCGCATCCCTGCGGCAGAGACCCGGCTTATCTGCTCCGCAACACCGCCTTCTGGCTGCGGAATGGCCTTCGGGTTCTCTGGCCGTGGCGAAGGTCAAAACCTGCTCCGATCACGACGGCTTTACTTATCAAAATTTATATAAGCCGGGCCGGACGTGAAGAGGTTTTTTGCAGCGACTGTATAGCCCGAAGCCAGGCGGGGACCGTTGGCTTAGCGGACCGTCGAGCGCAGGGATGCGCGAGCCGAGCCCACATGGACGTGCCTGCGGCGTGTCCGCGTGACAACGGTCCCCGCAGGGCTTTGCACCGTATCGCCGCAAGGGCAGCAAACGTTACAGATGCCAGCCAGATCAAAACCCGCCCGGTGACAAAGCTATGTTGTTTGCAACAAGGTCAAAACCTGCTCCGGTTACAGGGCTATGTTGCGGGTCAGAACGCCGGGGCGCCGTAAACCCCTCCCTGGGGGCTTCACTGCCGCATCCCTGCGGCAGAGACCCGGCTTATCTACTCCGCAACACCGCCTTCTGCCTGCGGCGTGGGCTGCTGGTTCTCTAGCAGTGGCTAAGGTCAAAACCCGCCCGGTGAAGCAGCTATGTTGTTAGCAGGAAGGTCAAAACCCGCTCTGGTGACAGGGCTATGTTGCGGGTCAGAACGCCGGGGCGCCGTAAACCCCTCCCTGGGGGCTTCACTGCCGCATCCCTGCGGCAGAGACCCGGCTTATCTGCTCCGCAACACCGCCTTCTGGCTGCGGAATGGCCTTCGGGTTCTCTGGCCGTGGCGAAGGTCAAAACCTGCTCCGATCACGACGGCTTTACTTATCAAAATTTATATAAGCCGGGCCGGACGTGAAGAGGTTTTTTGCAGCGACTGTATAGCCCGAAGCCAGGCGGGGACCGTTGGCTTAGCGGACCGTCGAGCGCAGGGATGCGCGAGCCGAGCCCACACGGACGTGCCTGCGGCGTGTCCGCGTGACAAGGGTCCCCGCAGGGCTTAGCACCTTATCACCGCAACGATAATAAACGTTACAGATGCCAGCCAGATCAAAACCCGCCCGGTGACAAAGCTATGTTGTTTGCAAAAAGGTCAAAACCGGCTCCGGCGACAGGGCTATGTTGCGGGTCAGAACGCCGGGACGCCGTAAATCCTTCCCTGGAGGCTTCACTGCCGCATCCCTGCGGCAGAGACCCGGCTTATCTGCTCCGCAACACCGCCTTCTGCCTGCGGCGTGAGCTGTAAGTATCCTCACGAATCTGATTCAGTGGCATTCCTTTGATATGGGCCTTAAGGTCAAAACCACTTCCGACAGGGAAGATATTATCTGTCGAAAGTTTTGTAACCCGCGGCAGGATGTGAAGAGCTTTTTAACAGCGACGACGTAGCCTGAGGCCAGGCGGGGACCGTTGGCTTAGCGGACCGTCGAGCGCAGGGATGCGCGAGCCGAGCCCACACGGACGTGCCTGCGGCGTGTCCGCGTGACAAGGGTCCCCGCAGGGCTTAGCACCTTATCACCGCAACGATAATAAACGTTACAGATGCCAGCCAGATCAAAACCCGCCCGGTGACAAAGCTATGTTGTTTGCAACAAGGTCAAAACCGGCTCCGGTGACAGGGCTATGTTGCGGGTCAGAACGCCGGGGCGCCGTAAACCCCTCCCTGGGGGCTTCACTGCCGCATCCCTGCGGCAGAGACCCGGCTTATCTGCTCCGCAACACCGCCTTCTGGCTGCGGCGTGAGCTGTAAGTATCCTCACGAATCTGATTCAGTGGCATTCCTTTGATATGGGCCTTAAGGTCAAAACCACTTCCGACAGGGAAGATATTATCTGTCGAAAGTTTTGTAACCCACGGCAGGACCTGAAGAAGTTTTTAGCAGCGACAAAGCGGCCTGAGGCCAGGCGGGGACCATTGGCTTAGCGGACCGTCGAGCGCAGGGATGCGCGAGCCGAGCCCACACGGACGTGCCTGCGGCGTGTCCGCGTGACAAGGGTCCCCGCAAGCTTTGCACCGTATCGCCGCAAGGGCAGCAAACGTTACAGATGCCAGCCAGATCAAAACCCGCCCGGTGACACAGCTATGTTGTTTGCAGTAAGGCAAAACCTGCTCCGGTGACAGGGCTATGTTGCGGGTCAGAACGCCGGGGCGCCGTAAACCCCTCCCTGGGGGCTTCACTGCCGCATCCCTGCGGCAGAGACCCGGCTTATCTGCTCCGCAACACCGCCTTCTGACTGCGGCGTGAGCTGTAAGTATCCTCACACCGGGTAATCTCAGAAGCTGCTTCAGTGGCATGCCTTTGTTACCACTGATCTGAAGCTCGAAACCACTTATGCCAGGTAAGAAATTACCTGTCGACAGCTATGTAGCCTGGAGCTGGCTATGAAGAGGTTTTTAGCAGCGACAAAACGGCCTGAGGCCAGGCGGGGACCGTTGGCTTAGCGGACCGTCGAGCGCAGGGATGCGCGAGCCGAACCCACACGGACGTGCCTGCGGCGTGTCCGCGTGACAAGGGTCCCCGCAGGGCTTTGCACTGTATCACCGCAACGACACCAAACATCACAAATGCCAGCAGGTCAAAACCTGCCCGGTGACAGGGCTATGTTGCGGGTCAGAACGCCGGGACGCCGTAAATCCTTCCCTGGGGGCTTCGCTGCCGCATCCCTGCGGCAGAGACCCGGCTTATCTGCTCCGCAACACCGCCTTCTGGCTGCGGCGTGAGCTGTAAGTATCCTCACGAATCTGATTCAGTGGCATTCCTTTGATATGGGCCTTAAGGTCAAAACCACTTCCGACAGGGAAGATATTATCTGTCGAAAGTTTTGTAACCCACGGCAGGACCTGAAGAAGTTTTTAGCAGCGACAAAGCGGCCTGAGGCCAGGCGGGGACCATTGGCTTAGCGGACCGTCGAGCGCAGGGATGCGCGAGCCGAGCCCACACGGACGTGCCTGCGGCGTGTCCGCGTGACAAGGGTCCCCGCAGGGCTTTGCACTGTATCACCGCAACGACAGCAAACATCACAAATGCCAGCAGGTCAAAACCTGCCCGGTGACAGGGCTTATGTTGCGGGTCAGAACGCCGGGGCGCCGTAAACCCATCCCTGGGGGCTTCACTGCCGCATCCCTGCGGCAGAGACCCGGCTTATCTGCTCCGCAACACCGCCTTCTGGCTGCGGAATGGCCTGCGGGTTCTCTGGCAGTGGCTAAGGTTAAAACCTGCTCCGATCACGACGGCTTTACTTGTCAAAATTTATATAAGCCGCGGCAGGATGTGAAGAGCTTTTTAACAGCGACGACGTAGCCTGAGGCCAGGCGGGGACCGTTGGCTTAGCGGAGCGTCGAGCGCAGGGATGCGCGAGCCGAGCCCACACGGACGTGCCTGCGGCGTGTCCGCGTGACAAGGGTCCCCGCAGGGCTTTGCACTGCATCACCGCAACACTAGACCCTTCCCCATCCCGCGACGATAATCATCATGCCGCAAAACGCCACGGTCGCGCCCAGCCAGTCATAGGGACTTAATTTCACACCGTCGACAAAACGGAGCCACAGCAGTGCTGTCACGACGTAAACGCCGCCGTAGGCGGCATAAACCCGCCCGCTGGCGGCGGGGTGCAGCGTAAGCAGCCAGACGAACAGCGCAAGACTTAGTGCGGCGGGCAGCAGCAGCCAGGCTGAACCGCCTTTACGCAGCCACAGCCAGGGGAGAAAACAGCCGGTTATCTCTGCCAGCGCAGTAATGAAAAACAAAATCGTAGTCTTAAACAGCATGCTGAATCTCTCTGAATACTAAACGACAGACGTACCCGCTGGTGAGCGTTTGTATGCGGATGATATACTATATAAAGCGCTACTCGCAGCCCCTCTACCGGCTACGTGCTTTACTAAAAGGAACCTGAGATGAAAATGAAAATGACACGCTGGCATACACAACTGGGCAAATTAGCCCTGCCACTGGTGCTATTAGGTAGTCTGTTCAGCGTTCAGCACGCCGCGCAGGCAGACACTAACCGCCTGATCATTCAGGATGGCAACAACGCACTGAGCAACGAACAGGCGCGCCAGGATAAGGAGCAGTGGGACAACACGCGTCGGTTGCGTAACAAAGTCGATACGCGCGTAGAAAAAGAGTTCGATAAAACTGACCGTGCCTTTGATACCCGCGACGCCTGTAATGAAAGCCTTAATGTAAATGCCTACTGGGAAAACAGTACGCTGCGCTGCCTTGACCGCCGTACCGGACGTCCGGTTACGCCCTGATCGGCAACAGCTGCTGTCCGGTTACGCCCTGATCGGCAACAGCTGCTATAGTCATTACTGTTTCATAACATAAGGATGAGAAGATGAAAGGTTTTAAGTGGATATTAACCGCTCTGGTGGTTGCTGCCCCACTGGCAGCCCAGGCATCATGTGAAACGGTAAAAGCAGATATTAACCAGAAGATTATCAGTAACGGTGTTCCTGCTTCCGGATTCAGCCTGGAGATCGTCCCTAACGATCAGGCTGACCAGGCCGGTGGCCAGGTGGTGGGCCATTGCGAAAATGACAGCCAGAAAATAGTCTATAAGCGTAATGGTACCGAGAGCGATACCGCTGAACCTGCCAGCACCGGCACGTCTCAGGATGCACCTTCCTCATAAATGATTGGGCCGCCCTGAGCGGCCCTTTTATTACCGCGCCTTCCGGGGCTTCTGTGCCGGGATTTTCCGCGCAACCAGCAGGCTGAAAAAAGCAATCAGCACCGATACGGCAAAAACCCAGTGTAGTGAAGCTGAAATTTCTGCGATCATCTGACTCAGCGTCCCCTTGCTCATCCCCTTGCGCTGTGAGTATGACATTATCTGCTGTACCGGATCGCTGTGTGCAGGCAGTCTGACCATCAGGTTGTAGTTCAGTACGGCTCCCATCACCGCAGTACCCAGCGCCGAACCCAGCATGCGGCTGAACATAATAGATGCCGTGCAGATGCCGCGAATGTGGAATTCTGCGCTGTTCTGCACCGCAATCAGAAAGGTCGTGCTACACATTCCCATCCCTGTTCCAATCACAAAAGCCGCCACGCCAGCAGAGATCACCGAGCTGCTACTGTCCAGCGTCAGCAGGAGGCCGGTCCCCACAATCAGCAGTAGCGAACCCAGCTGTGCAGTGAAACGGTAGGAAGTGCGGAGCATCAGCCATCCACTCAGGGTACTGGAAAGCGGCCAGCCAATTGACATCATTGCCAGCGCACTGCCCGCCTGTAGCGCAGTGCCTCCGTTAACACCCTGAATCCAGGTAGGCAGGAAGGCGCTGATGCCCATCATCGCCGCGCCGATAATCAGGTTTCCTGCATTCCCGGCCAGTATGGTTCGATTCTGCCAGACTGCCAGTGGAAAAAGCGGTTCCGCTGAACGGCGTTCGTGGCTCACCAACGCCCAACCGGCGAACAAGGCAACGGCAAAGAACAGGCTAACCCAGTAGCCCAGGTTTTCTGCCTGTAGCAGTCCGGCGAGCAACGCGGTCACCGTGAGCATCAGCCATGCGCTACCGACAAGATTAAGCTTTTGACCGCCTTCGCTGCGCGATTCAGGAAACCAGCGGGCCAGCATCAGCATTGAAACGATGCCTATCGGTACGTTTACCCAAAAAATCAGCGCCCAGCTAAAGTGCTGAACGATCCACGCCCCTGTGAGCGGACCGACGATCGCGGCTACGCCCCAAACGCTGGAGAGCCAGCCCTGTATGGATGCACGCTCCTCAGGCTCATACACATCAGCAATGATGGTTGCGGTTAGCGGCATAATTGCCCCCGCACCCAGCCCCTGAACGGCACGAAAAAGTATCAGCCAGCCCATCTGAGGCGCAAAGCCGCAGAGTATCGAGCCGCAGAGAAACAGGCCGGTGCCGATAAAAAATACGCGTTTTCGCCCCCACAGGTCGGCCAGCCTGCCATAAAGGGGGACGCTAACAGCCTGAGTGAGCAGGTAAATCGAAAAAACCCAGCTGAACTGCGAGAATCCTCCCAGCTCCGCCACAATGGTCGGCATCGCTGTTGCCACAATGGTGACTTCAATGGCTGCCATAAACATGGCAAGCATCGCGGCGATCAGGATCCAGTGGCGATGAGTCACCGGATGTTTTGCTAATTCTGTCATAGACCCTTCCTTATTTTCTTATAGTCTGGCCTGAATGGGGTCGCGCATGGTGTTAATTGTGCTTAAGGTGCTATGTGACACTGTAACCTTTAGTCGATGAAAATTTTTTATTGACGCTAACACACTACCCTATAAGGAATAACGCTCAATCTGCTTAAAAACCAACCTTATGATTTTATGCATAAAATTTGCCATTTGCGTACATGCTGCTATAGGTTTAACGCGCTATGGGCGCTCGGTGAAGGTTTTACCACCGCGGTAACCCACTAATTATAATCAGGGAGAGTGGAATTTATGCAAAATGCAACGCTGGCCCGGCGTGCCTTACTTGCCGTGCTCTTTATTGCCGTGATCGTCGGCCTGCTGGTTTACGGGCTGGGTCTGGATACTATTCGGTCAAGACGGGTCGATCTGATTTATCTTGGCCAACAGCATATGCTGCTGGTTTTCTGGTCGATGCTGTTAGCCTTACTGATCGGTATTCCCAGCGGAGTCTTACTCAGCCGCCCCTTTGCCCGTGGCTGGGCAGAGTATGTGATGCAGATTTTTAACGTGGGTAATACCCTGCCGCCCCTTGCCGTACTGGCACTGGCGATGATTGTGGTGGGGATTGGCGATCGGCCTGCGGTCGTGGCGCTGTTTCTGGCCTCTCTGCTGCCCATTGTTCGCAACACCTATTCCGGCCTGACCTCCGTTCCTCCGGCGCTGACCGAAGCGGCAAAGGGAATTGGCATGACTAAATGGCAGCGGTTGTACCAGGTTGAGCTGCCAAACGCGCTACCGGTTATGCTTTCAGGTATCCGCGTGGCGACGGCAATCAACGTCGGCACCGCCCCGCTGGCATTTCTTATCGGTGCCAGCAGCTACGGTGAGCTGATTTTCCCCGGTATTTACCTGAATGACTTCCCGTCGCTTATCCTCGGCGCTGCCGCAACGGCACTTTTTGCGCTGATCCTCGATATGCTGCTGGCCGGGCTAGGCCGCCTGCTGAGCCCGCACGCCGCGGTTTAAGAATAAAAGGAAAACCAAATGGCTAAGGCCTGTTTGACCCGCTGGGTCCGCAACACCGCGCTGGCAATGAGCGCTACGCTGGCATTAACCACCTCCGTCTCCTGCTGGGCTGCAAAGCCGATTGTGATGGCGACCAAAAGCTTTACCGAGATGCATATTCTTTCCGCACTCACCACTACCTACCTGCGTAAAAAAGGGTTTCAGGTCGAGCCTAAAACCAATATCGCGACCGCAATTAGTCGTAATGCGATGATCAATAAACAGATTGATATGATGTGGGAATATACCGGCACCTCGCTGATTATTTTTAATCATATTACTCAACCGATGTCGGCGCATGAGGCGTGGGAAACGGTCAGGCGGCTGGATGCAAAACGGGATCTGATCTGGCTCAATCCTTCTCCGATGAATGACACCTACGCCTTCGCCATGGACCGCAAGCGTGCCGATCGTGACCATATCGATACTATGTCGCAGCTGGCGGCAAAAATTGAAGATGTCCGTCAGCACGATCCCGATAACAACTGGCTTCTGGGGCTGGATCTTGAGTTTGCCGGCCGTTCAGACGGGCTGAAACCCTTGCAAAAAGCCTATTCGATGCCGCTGGACCGTCCACAGATCCGCCAGATGGATCCGGGCCTGATTTATAACGCTATTCGCGACGGATTTGTCAATGTGGGCCTGGTGTATACCACCGACGGGCGCGTAAAGGCGTTCGATCTTAAGATCCTCAAGGATGATAAGGGCTTCTTCCCAAGCTATGCCATTACGCCGGTCGTCACGCGACAGGCGCTGGCGGCTCATCCGGGCCTGGCCGATGCGCTGAATACGCTGTCGGCGCAGATTACCGACGAGACGATCACCGAAATGAATAAGCGTGTAGATATCGATCACCAGTCTCCCCAACAGGTGGCTAATGATTTCCTGAAATCTAAAGGCCTGATCTAAGGAACCCGAATGGACACGATTCATTATATTATTGATAACTGGTCATATATTGCCGGACTGACTCTACAACATTTGTGGCTGGTGGTGCTGGCGGTTGGACTGGCTATCATCATTGGCGTGCCGCTGGGCGTGCTGATTGTGCGCTACAAATGGCTGGCCACGCCGGTGCTGGGCATCGCTACCCTGGTGCTGACTATTCCCTCGATTGCCCTGTTCGGCCTGATGATCCCGCTGTTTTCCATGATTGGTCAGGGCATCGGCGTCGTACCTGCCATCACGGCGGTTTTTCTCTATTCGCTGCTGCCCATTGTTCGCAATACCCATACGGCGCTGGAAAACCTTCCCGGCGGCCTGCGCGAGGCGGGCATCGGCATCGGCATGACCTTCTGGCAGCGTCTGCGTTGGGTGGAAATCCCAATGGCCCTGCCGGTGATTTTCGGCGGCATCCGTACTGCCGTAGTAATGAACGTTGGCGTTATGGCGATTGCTGCGGTGATCGGCGCGGGTGGGCTGGGCCTGTTGCTGCTTAACGGCATCAGCGGCAGCGATCTCCGTATGCTGATTACCGGTGCGCTGATGATCTGCCTGCTGGCCATTATTCTCGACTGGCTGCTGCACCGTCTGCAGCTGGCCCTGACACCCAGAGGGATACGATAATGATAAAACTGGAAAATCTGACCAAAACCTTTACCCAGAAAGGCACTACCTTTAACGCGGTTGATAATGTCAGCCTCAACGTGCCGGAAGGTGAGATGTGCGTTCTGCTCGGTCCTTCCGGCTGTGGCAAAAGCACCACGCTGAAGATGATTAATCGCCTGATTTCCTCCACCAGCGGAAAAATTTTAATTAACGGCGAGGACACCAGCGGGCTGGATACCGTCACGCTGCGTCGTAATATTGGCTACGTTATTCAGCAGATTGGTCTGTTCCCGAATATGACCATCGAAGACAATATTACCGTGGTGCCGCGTATGCTGGGCTGGGATAAGAAGCGCTGTCGTGAACGTGCCTGCGAGCTGATGAGCATGGTCGCGCTGGATCCGAAAACCTTCCTGCATCGCTACCCTCGTGAGTTATCCGGCGGGCAGCAGCAGCGTATCGGGGTGATCCGTGCGCTGGCAGCCGATCCACCGGTGTTGCTGATGGATGAGCCTTTCGGAGCCGTTGACCCGATTAACCGAGAGTCTATTCAGAACGAGTTTTTGGATATGCAGCGTCAGCTTCGCAAGACGGTGATGCTGGTCAGCCATGATATTGATGAAGCACTAAAGCTGGGCGATCGCATTGCGGTGTTTGGCCAGGGCAAAATTGTGCAGTGCGCCAGTCCCGACGAGCTGCTGGCGAAACCGGCGAACGAATTTGTCGGCTCCTTTGTCGGTCAGGACCGTACCCTCAAGCGGTTGTTACTGGTGCAGGCGGGGGACGTGACCGATCAGCAGCCAACGATAACAGCGAAGAAAACCACGCCGCTGGCGGAAGCCTTCGGCATGATGGATGATAACGATCTGCGTTCAATTACCGTTGTTGATGATGACGGCAAGCCGCTGGGCTTTGTTAAGCGTCGTGAAGCGCGCGGTGCCAGCGGTGAGTGCATTGAGAAGCTGAACAAATTCACCGTTACCGGCCGCGCCGAGGAGAATCTGCGCGTGGTGCTTTCCAAGCTTTACGAGCATAATCTGGTGTGGATGCCGATCGTTGATGAAGAGGGACGCTATAGCGGTGAGATTTCCCAGGATTATATCGCCGACTATCTCAGTTCAGGCCGCACCCGCCGCGCGTTGAACCAGGCGTAACCGCGCCGGGTGCTGCTCCGGCGTACGTTCTGTGGTGCCAGCAGGGATGCTGGCCCAGGGAAGAATCACCTACCCCAGCGGTCACCGCCTGTCCTCAGGCTACGTTGTCCCAGCTTCTCCATGTCCAGACTGGCATCGGTGACGTTTGCTGTCATTGCGGTGACGCGGTGCAAAGCCCTGCGGGGACCGTTGTCACGCGGACACGCCGCAGGCACGTCCGTGTGGGCTCGGCTCGCGCATCCCTGCGCTCGACGGTGCGCTAAGCCAACGGTCCCCGCCTGGCCTCAGGCTACGTCGTCGCTGTTAAAACCCCCCCCACGTCCGGCCCGGCCTACATAGCTGTCGACAGATAACATCTCCCCGGTCGGGAGTGGTTTTGACTTTCAGGCGCATATCAAAGGCATGCCACTGAATCAGATTCTGACCCTGGTCTGCATCAATAAATTAACAGCCCATTCCGCAGCCAGAAGGCGGTGTTGCGGAGCAGATAAGCCGGGTCTCTGCCGCAGGGATGCGGCAGTGAAGCCCCCAGGGATGGGTTTACGGCGCCCCGGCGTTCTGACCCGCAACATAGCCCTGTCACCGGGCAGGTTTTGACCTGGCTGGCACCTGTGACGTTTACTGTCATTGCGGTGATGGGGTGCAAAGCCCTGCGGGAACCGTTGTCACGCGGACACGCCACAAGCACGTCCGTGTGGGCTCGGCTCGCGCATCCCTGCGCTCGACGGTCCGCTCAGCCAACGGTCCCCGCCTGGCCTCAGGCTACGTCGTCGCTGTTAAAAAGCTCTTCACATCCTGCCGCGGGTTACAAAACTTTCGACAGATAATATCTTCCTGGTCGGGAGTGGTTTTGACCTTAAGGCCCATATCAAAGGAATGCCACTGAATCAGATTCTGACCCTGGCCTGCATCAATAAATTAACAGCCCATTCCGCAGCCAGAAGGCGGTGTTGCGGAGCAGATAAGCCGGGTCTCTGCCGCAGGGATGCGGCAGTGAAGCCCCCACGGACGGGTTTACGGCGTCCCGGCGTTCTGACCCGCAACATAGCCCTGTCGCCGGGCCGGTTTTAACCTTCATGCAAACAATATAGCCCCATCACCAGTGCGGGTTTTGACCTGGCTGGCATCTGTGACGTTTGCTGTCATTGCGGTGATGCAGTGCAAAGCCCTGCGGGGACCCTTGTCACGCGGACACACCGCAAGCACATCCGTGTGGGCTCGGCTCGCGCATCCCTGCGCTCGACGGTCCGCTCAGCCAACGGTCCCCGCCTGGCCTCAGGCCGTTTTGTCGCTGCTAATAACCCCACCACGTCCGGCCCCGGCTTACTACATTTTCGACAGATAACGCTGTCATGATCGGAGCAGGTTTTGACTTTAGCCACTGCCAAAGAACCCGCAGACCATTCCGCAGCCAGAAGGCGGTGTTGCGGAGCAGATAAGCCGGGTCTCTGCCGCAGGGATGCGGCAGTGAAGCCCCCAGGGATGGGTTTACGGCGCCCCGGCGTTCTGACCCGCAACATAGCCCTGTCACCGGGCAGGTTTTAACCTGCCTGCAAACAACATAGCTGTGTTACTGGGCGGGTTTTGATCTGGCTGGCATCTGTAACGTTTGCTGTCATTGCGATGATACGGTGCAAAGCCCTGCGGGGACCCTTGTCACGCGGACACGCCGCAGGCACATCCGTGTGGGCTCGGCTCGCGCATCCCTGCGCTCGACGGTCCGCTAAGCCAACGGTCCCCGCCTGGCCTCGGGCTACGTCGTCGCTGTTAAAAACCTCTTCATGTCCGGCTCCGGCTTACAACATTTTCGACAGATAAGGCTGTCATGATCGGATCAGGTTTTGACCTTAACCACTGCCAGAGAACCCGCAGCCCACGCCGCAGCCAGAAGGCGGTGTTGCGGAGCAGATAAGCCGGGTCTCTGCCGCAGGGATGCGGCAGTGAAGCCCCCAGGGAGGGGTTTACGGCGTCCCGGCGTTCTGACCCGCAACATAGCCCTGTCACCGGAGCAGGTTTTGACCTTCCTGCAAAAACCACAGAGCCCTGTCACCGGAGCCGGTTTTGGCCTTCCTGCAAACACCACAGCCCTGTCATCGGAGCGGGTTTTGACCTTCCTGCAAACACCACAGAGCCCTGTCACCGCAGCGGGCTTAAATCGATATATTTCGCCAGATCTCTTCCCTCCGCCCGGGGAAGATAAGGAAGCTCGCCCAGCAGCGGAGCGGGGATTTTCTCCTCCAGCACCGCAATAATCTCCGCGTAATGCGCCAGCCCAGGGTTAATGCGGTTTGCCACCCAACCCAGCAGCGGCAGCCCGTCGTTAGCGATCGCCTGCGCCGTCAGCAATGCGTGACTGACGCAGCCCAGCTTAATGCCCACCACCATAACCACCGGCAGCCTCTCCGTTACCGCCCACGCAGAAAGCGGTCGCAAATCGTTCATCAGGCTGAGCCAGCCGCCGGTTCCCTCTACCACAACGTGATCCACCTGCCCGGCCAACGAAGACAGCCCCTGACTCAGCTTAGGATAATCAATTGATGCATCGCGGCTGGTACTGATCTCGTCCTCCAGCAGCGTTATAGGGTTAATCACCACATAGGGTAGTTGAACCGAAGAAGAGGCCTGCAGGATCAGCGCATCTTTATTACGTACACCCTCTGCCGTTTGCTGACTTCCCTTCGCCACGGGCTTATAGCCGACGGTACGTTTATTCCCTTCCGCCAGTTTTTGCAGAAGAGCACGGCTGACCACTGTTTTACCGACTTCTGTATCCGTACCCGTAACAAATAAACGCTTCAACATGTTCAGCTCCGCAGGTCGCTACCGACCAAATGACAAATAATTATTAACATTTCGTGCGGGCATATTAAGGCAGGGTAAAACAGCAAGGCTTGCGTTAGCGCAATATTTTATCATTACGCGTAATCAATACGTTAAATCCGGTCTTAAACGGCGGGGGACAATCATTAGCCCTGCAACAGTTTTACCAGCAGCGTACCGTTATAGAGAGCATCCTTGACCAGCGCGGCGCCGGGCATCGTACCGGTATTGTGAAAATGCGTGGGCTCCAAGCTGATCCTGTTGCTGTAATCGGGTAAAGACTGGCGCCGAATGCAGTCTGCGATCGCCGGATGGAGAATTTCCATGGCGCGATTAAGCGGTGAGCCAATCAGGATTTTTTGCGGATTGAACAGATTAACCATGATGGCCAGAATGCGCCCCACGCTGTGACCCATATCAATAATAACGTCCCGGGCGAGCGTATCACCGGCCAGCGCCGCATCGCACAGGGAATCGAGGGTCAGAGGCTGCTGATGCAAAGTGGAGTGCGGTGTGGTGCGCATCCGCTGGGCGGCCAGCTCGAGCATGGCCGTGGTGCTGGCTACCGTTTCCAGACAGCCATGGTTGCCGCAGTAGCACTGTTGCCCATAAGGATCGACCTGCGTATGCCCTATCTCAACCAGCGTGCTGCTGCCTCCATGCAGCATCTGCCCGCCGGTAATCACCCCGGCTCCGACATTGTGATCGATAACCACCTGAATAACGTCCTTCGTATGACGAGACGCACCAAACAACGCCTCCGCCAGCGTCCAGGCACAGATATCATGCTGCATATAGACCGGCAGGCCGGTGCGTTGCTCTAAGGCCGGGCCAAGCGGCATATCGTTGATCGAATAATAAGGCATTCGATGCACAATGCCCCGCTTCACATCCAGAATCCCCGGCAGGGTGATCGCGATGGCGGTCAGCCTTTCAAGCCGATGCTGATGGCGGATAAAAAAGGCGTCTATTTCGACAATAATTCGAGTCAGTAGCGGTTCATCCGCGTCGGCGGGCAGTGGACGCTGCTCTTCCACCACCAGCCTGCTGCTGAGATCGCGCAGGGCCAGGGTCATCTCCCCCTTGCCAATCCGGACCGCGAGGTGATGCCAGGCAACGGTGTCAAGGATCAGGCCAATTGCGGGCCGTCCCCGGCTGCCGGCCTCTTCAAACTCGGTTTCCTGCACCAGATGGGCTTCAAGCATTTCGCGCACGATTTTTGTGATACTGGCAGGCGCAAGGCGGGCCTCGCGGGAGAGATCGATACGCGATATTGGGCCAAAACGGTCAATAAGGCGGTACACCGCCCCGGCGTTAATCTGTTTAATCCGATCGATATGACCAGGCTGACCCTCCATTATCATGCTCCCGCTCACACTTATTTTCGCGCCTCAAAATAAACCTTTGGGGCATGGTGAAACACTTAAATGTTGGCGTCAAATATTTGGCTGGAATTGTGACTGGCTGCACATAAAGGTGCCGTACAGCAGGCCAAATATCAGTTTTCATGCTGTAAAAGCAGTGCTTTCATCTGTTCAATTGGCGCGCTCAGCTCCCGTTTAGCCGACCATACCAGCCACATTTCGGTCCAGGCATCCTCTTCATGGAGCGGTATCCAACAAATATCCTCCAGCTGTACTCGTCGAAACGAGGCAGGAAGAAGCGATACGCCCAGACCGGTAGCCACCAGGCCGAGGATAGTCATGGCCTCCCCCACTTCCTGGGCAATATCAGGCACGATGCCGTACTGTGCCAGCAGCCTGAGAATTTCGGAATACAGTGCGGTGCCGACCTGTGGGTCAAAAAAAACAAAGGGTTCCTTCGCCAGCTGGGTTATCGAAATACGCGGCTGGTTCGCCAGCCGGTGGGCACGATGCACGACCGCACACAGGGGTTCGCGCAGCATAAGCTGATGTTGCAACCTGTCAGGCAGCGGCGTATTGCGCATCACACCCAGATCAAGACGCCCCTTTAGCAGCGGGTCGAGCTGCTGGCGCGTATTGATCTCCTGCATCTGAATATGTACCTGCGGGAAGCGCTGACGAAAGGCGAACAGCGCCTCGGAAACCGCGGTAATAAAAGGCGCTGAAGAGGTAAAGCCAATGCGCAGTACTCCTTCATGTCCGTTATGCAGCCGCTGGGCTTTATCTGCCGCCTGCGTAACGCTCTCCATAATCTGGCGGGCATCAATCAGAAACTGAGCGCCTGCCGCCGTCAGTTGTACGCTGCGATTAGTGCGCGCAAGCAGACGTGCACCCGTCTGCTGTTCCAGAATCTGGATCTGTTGGCTCAGAGGCGGTTGAGAAATGTTTAGCCGCTGCGCGGCACGGCCAAAATGCAGCTCTTCAGCAACGGCGATAAAATAGCGCAGATGTCGCAGCTCAATATTCATAGGTTATATGTATCATTTGAGATTATTAATATATTAGACATCATATTAATAGCTCAATAAAGTAAAAGCCGTGAACCTTCATTCAAAAATCAGGGAATAGCAGTGAATCATTTATCTCACACCGCCGGTCAGGGCAGCGACGATTGCCCTGCTGCGGTTAATACCCGGCCCGATAACGACGCATCCGTGGCCCCTCAACCAGTTGGCAGCACCGGTTACCCTCCTCATGCCGCAAAAATAAATGCGGGTGGAGATGCTACACCGGCTGCGACCCGGGGCGTTAATCTCTATATTAAACGCGGCACGCCACAGTTTATGCGCGTTACGCTGGCGCTTTTCTCTGCCGGTCTGGCGACGTTCGCCCTGCTTTACTGCGTACAGCCAATACTGCCGGTGCTTTCGCAGGAGTTTGCCATTTCTCCCGCCGCCAGCAGTATCTCGCTCTCCATTTCCACTGCCCTTCTGGCACTGGGGTTGCTGATCACCGGTCCGCTCTCTGACGCCATTGGCCGTAAGTCGGTGATGGTCACCGCCCTGCTGCTGGCGGCGATCTTTACCCTGATTTCGGCCACCATGAGCAGCTGGCACGGCATTCTGATTATGCGGGCGCTGACCGGTTTGGCGCTGAGCGGCGTCGCTGCCGTAGGAATGACCTATCTGAGTGAGGAGATCCACCCCAGCGTCGTGGCGTTCTCAATGGGCCTGTATATCAGCGGTAACTCGATTGGCGGGATGAGTGGCCGTCTGCTGAGTGGGGTGATCACCGATTTCAGCTCATGGCGGGTCGCGCTGGCGGTGATTGGCTGTTTCGCGCTCGGTTCGGCGCTGATGTTCTGGAAAATCCTGCCGCCATCGCGCCATTTCCGTCCCGCTTCCCTCAGGCCACGCAGTCTGTTTATTAACTTTCGGCTCCACTGGCGCGACAGCGGCTTACCCCTGCTTTTCGCCGAGGGTTTCCTGCTGATGGGGGCATTTGTCACCCTGTTTAACTATATTGGCTACCGTCTGCTGGCTCCGCCCTATTCGCTCAGCCAGGCCATTGTCGGTCTGCTGTCGGTGGTCTATCTGACCGGGACGTGGAGCTCGCCTAAGGCGGGCGCAATGACCGCCAAATATGGCCGCGCCAGCGTGCTACTTTTTTCAACCTCAATGATGCTATCTGGTGCGGCGATCACCCTGTTCAGCAACATGTGGCTGATTTGCCTCGGTATGATGATCTTTGCCGCAGGCTTTTTTGCTGCCCATTCGGTGGCCAGCGGCTGGATCGGCCCACGAGCCAGGCGGGCTAAAGGCCAGGCATCTTCGCTTTATCTCTTTAGCTACTATTTGGGTTCGAGTCTGGCAGGCACGCTGGGAGGGGTTTTCTGGCATCACTTCGGCTGGAATGGCATTGCAGGGTTTATTATTCTGTTACTCGCCGTCGCGCTGGCGGTAGGTATGCGTTTAAGAAGTCAGGCTGTTTAGAAATAAAAGCAGGCAGCAGGCCACGTGCCTGCTGCCCGGTTACAACGAATTACAGGGTACGATCGGCGAAGCGCTTCTTCAGCTTCTGCAGTTTTGGAGGGATCACTGCCATGCAGTAGCGATTCTCCTGACCTTCGCCAGCCCAGTAGTTCTGGTGATAATCTTCAGCCGGATACCACTCCGTCGCCGCTTCAACCGTCGTCACAATCGGGTCGCTGTTATCCAGCTGCGCACGCGCAATGGCGGCTTTAGCTTCGATAGCCTGCGCCTCATTCAGCGGGAAAATAGCCGAACGATACTGCGGGCCGATATCGTTACCCTGGCGATTAAGCTGAGTTGGATCGTGCGTGGCAAAGCTGATGTCCAGCAGATCGCCATAGCTGATTTTTTCCGGGTCGAAACCAAGGCGGATGGCCTCTGCATGACCGGTATCACCGTTGCACACCTGGCGATAGGTCGGATTAGCAACGTGGCCGCCAATATAGCCGCTTTCGACTGAAACAACGCCGTTAATCTGTTTAAAAACGGCCTCGGTGCACCAGAAACAGCCTCCGGCGATGATTGCGTATTCAGTTGTCATCAAAACTCCTTATTTAGTTTTCGACAATGGCTTTATCGCAGCCTGTTCGGCTCAGTACGGGCCATTGCAGCATAAGAGTAGCAATAATACTATCCAGTTGGTGGCGAGTGGCCCCTTCGCGCGCCTGAACCGACATGCCCTGTAAGATGCATCCCAGAAAGGTTGTCAGCGCAGAAATATCGGTCTGCGCGTCCAGTTCACCGCTGGCCTGGCGCGAGAGCAGAAAGGCTTTTAGCTGATTTTCCAGATTTTTATGCCGTGAGCGTAGCATATCCGCTACGGCAGCGGAGTCAGCGGAGAGCGCCGTTGAGGTGCAAATAAAAAAACAGCCCGCGGGATTTTTACCGTCGGTAAAGCAGGCGGCCGTTGAGCGGAAATAGCGCTCAATTCCCTGCGCGACGCTGCTTTCCGGGCAGGAAAGCGCGTCCTGACGCTGAACACCATAGATTTCAATATAGCGATCGACCACGGCGCGGAATAAACCCTCTTTATTGGTAAATTCCGCATAAAGCGTGGGTGCCTTGGCGCCCGTTGCGTCGACCAGGTCAGACAGAGAGGTCGCTTCATACCCATGACGCCAGAACAGATCCAGGGCTTTATCCAGTGCTGCCTGACGATCAAAGGTCTTGGGTCTACCCCGACTTTTCGGCGCGCAGATTTCCCGTTCGGTCATAGCTCCTCTCTTAGCTTATCGGCAGCATGAAATAAATTACCGATCATTATAAAAACATTCCCCCTCGCTGTCGAGGGCCGCGTTCTGTCGCCGCCTGACGACGTCACCTCTCGAAAACACTGCGCTGAGAAATAAAAAAATGGTCACTTTAAAAACAATCTAATCAGATGCTTATCAAATTAATTAACGAACGATAATAAAATAGCATTGACGGAGGCCTTTAACGAGCCTAGCATTTAGTTATTGATCGTTAACTAATAGCGCTCAACACCCTTAATAACATTAAACATACACGAGAACAGACCATGAAAAACCGCACAATCACCCTGGCCGCCCTGCTACTGGCGACCGTTTCCTTCGGCAGTTTTGCCGCCGACATTGTGGGCTCACAGCCCGGCAATCAGCAGGCCATTGGCGTGGTGTCCGCCTCGGGGAGTAATCTCTCAACGCTGGAATCACGGCTGTCTGCTAAAGCGGACGCCGCAGGTGCATCGGCATTTCGCATCACGTCAACCACCGGCAATAATCGTATGCATGCCACGGCCGTTATTTACCAGTAACCATCACGTCGTTGCCTGTGATTCACAATACAGAACCGATAAGGCTTGATGATGAAAAAGATTATGACAGCAGCTGCGCTTGTGCTGGGCTTAGCCTCCTTTAACGGAGTCGCGGCTCATTTAGTTGAAAGCACTCCCACCGGTCAGCAGGATACGGGCGTCATCTCGACCGGCAGCACCAGCCTGACGCCATTAGGAGTACAGCTCTCGGAGAAGCCGGTACTGGCGGGCACATGATCTTTATGCATCATTTTGACCTCTGGCCACAGCAGCCTGTATGGCACCGCCATCCTTAAATCATGATTATCTTTCTGCCAGCCGCCATACGGAGACGTTATGGCGGCATTATTTTAGCCGTTGTCCGTCGCACACGAATAAAATACCTCCAGCGCTCAGATAATAATTACCCTTCCCATTATAAATTTCACTGGTCTTCTATTTGTCTTCTATACTGTTCTGTCCGCTAATAAAACCCCACCACTCATGATGGTATTTAGCGGTAAACGAGTGTGAAATTATTTTTAATTGAATGCTCAATCAATAAAACCTATGATAGTGGATTATAAATGAAACTTCACTCGCCGGGGGCAGTAGAAATATGAATTAACTTACTCATTATCATCAAGAAAATTACACCTGATACCTTCCCCAGTGTAATTAGCGGATATACGGCCTTTTTCCCAGTATGCGCTAAGGGACGCTTTGCGAAGATCGGGATACTCCTTGTGCAATTTTCGGAGACGATATGCCGACGACAGAATTACCTAAAAAGCCACAGCAGGACCGCATTAACCCGGTGGTTTTTTATACTTCCGCCGCCCTGATCCTGCTTTTCTCAGTGACCACCATTCTTTTTACCGATTTTGCCGACCGCTGGATTAATAAAACGCTGGCGTGGGTTTCCGCCACTTTCGGCTGGTATTACCTGCTGGCCGCGACGGTATATATCGTATTTGTGGTAGCCATCGCCGCCTCACGATTTGGCTCAATTAAGCTGGGGCCGGAACAGTCAAAACCAGAATTTAGCCTGATGAGTTGGGCCGCGATGCTGTTCGCTGCGGGGATCGGTATCGACCTGATGTTTTTCTCCGTCGCCGAACCCGTCACGCAATATATGATGCCGCCGGAAGGCCAGGGCCAGACGATGGAAGCCGCGCGACAGGCGATGGTCTGGACGCTGTTCCACTACGGCCTGACCGGCTGGGCAATGTACGCCCTGATGGGCATCGCGCTGGGCTACTTCAGCTACCGCTATGGGCTGCCGCTGACCATTCGCTCTGCGCTCTACCCTATCTTTGGTAAACGTATTAACGGGCCGATCGGCCACTCCGTGGATATCGCCGCCGTGGTGGGCACCATTTTTGGTATCGCCACGACGCTGGGGATTGGGGTGGTACAGCTTAACTACGGCCTGAAGGTACTGTTTGACGTCCCTGAAGGCTTAACGGCGCAGGCCGGGCTGATTGCGCTATCGGTGATTATGGCGACCATCTCGGTGACCTCCGGCGTGAACAAGGGTATACGTATCCTGTCAGAGATAAACGTGCTGCTGGCGCTGGGGCTGATTCTTTTTGTGCTGTTTATGGGCGATACCAGCTTCCTGCTTAATGCACTGGTGCTGAACGTGGGCGACTATATTAGCCGCTTTATGAGCATGACGCTGAACAGCTTCGCCTTCGATCGCCCAACCGAATGGATGAACAACTGGACGCTGTTCTTCTGGGCCTGGTGGGTTGCCTGGTCGCCGTTTGTGGGCCTGTTCCTCGCCCGTATTTCACGCGGAAGAACCATTCGTCAGTTTGTGGTCGGTACGCTTACCATACCCTTTATTTTCACCCTGCTGTGGCTGTCTGTCTTTGGCAACAGCGCGCTGAATGAAATTATTCACGGTAATCTGGCGCTGGCCCAGGAAACGCTGGCGCACCCGGAGCGCGGTTTTTACAGCCTGCTGGCACAGTATCCGGCGTTTACCTTTAGTGCTTCGGTCGCCACGATCACCGGCCTGCTGTTCTATGTCACCTCGGCGGATTCAGGTTCGCTGGTGCTGGGTAACTTTACGTCACAGCTGAGCGATATCAATAACGATGCCCCCAACTGGATACGTATCTTCTGGTCAATCGCTATTGGACTGCTGACGCTCAGCATGCTGATGGTAAATGGCGTGAGCGCCCTGCAGAAGACCACGGTGATTATGGGCCTGCCCTTTAGCTTTGTGATCTTCTTTGTGATGGCCGGGCTGTATAAGTCTCTGAAGGTGGAAGATCACCGTCGGGCCAGCAGCGCGGTCAGCACGCCACCGGTGCCGGTGTCACGTGAGGATCGCCTTAACTGGAAACAGCGCATTTCACGCGTGATGAACTATCCGGGCAGCACCCATACGAAAAAGATGCTGGATAACGTCTGTCGCCCGGCGATGGAAGAGGTGGCGGTTGAGCTGGAGCGCCGCGGCGCCCAGGTACAGGTCAGTGAGTTGCCTCCGCTGGAAGACGAACGTCTGAACCATCTTGAGATGCTGGTCAATCTCGGCGAGGAGCAGAGTTTCCTGTACCAGATCTGGCCGCAACGTTATTCGGTGCCGGCCTTTACCTACCGCGCCCGCAGCGGTAAGTCAGACTATTTCCGGCTTGAGACCTTCCTGCTGGAAGGTACGCAGGGTAACGATCTGATGGACTACACCAAAGAGCAGGTGATTAATGACATTCTCGATCAGTACGAGCGTCACCTGACCTTCCTGCATATTCACCGTGAAGCACCCGGTAACTCAATGCCCTTCCCCGAGGCATAATTAACCGGTGTTAAATCATAAGGGTCAGACTTCAGGTCTGGCCCTTTTTTTGTGGTGATGCCTGAACGGTATTTTCAGCAACTACCGAGTGAAGATGGGCTGTATATTGAAGCAACGCGCTGTGTTTCTTCGCTTACAGTATGTTGTAACTAATAATATCAGTTAAAAATGATGACCTTTTTTTAAGCTGTCTTTATTAAAATTTAGCATTGTCGGTCGTAACCCATCAGCGGAGTGAGCGGTTGCGCTGATTTAAAAAACGCTGTGCAGATTGTCTGCAAGACTCTCAGATAATAATGCGTCATGTTGACCCGGAGGGTGAATAAGCGTCCTGCTATTGCGCTTTTCGATAGGGGGAATGAGGAAATCCTTCGCCGGATTTATGCTTTCACCATCTTCTTTTATCCATGGTCACCAGGAATGTTCTTAACAATGAGGCTCTAATTAGCCTCCCCCGTTCGGCTGGAGAATGGCAAAAAAGCAAAATAAATAAAATAAAATCGCTATTTTTTATATTTAGGTGTTTTTAACCGCCGAATTTGCCTGTACACTGGTTTCCGAAACGTACACTGATTAATTTTAAACCACTCTAACACTACGGATCCCTTTATGAGCGAAACTCTGAAAGTACTAAATAACATTCGAACCCTTCGTGCTCAGGCTCGTGAAGTTTCATTATCTGAACTGGAAGAGATGCTGGAAAAGCTAGAAGCGGTCGTTAACGAACGCCGTGATGCAGAAGCCGCCATCGCTTCTGAAATCAAAGAAAAAGAAGAAAAACTGGCAAAATATCGCCAGATGCTATTAGACGACGGCATCGATTTAAGCGAACTGACGTCAGCCGAGAATACCTCCGGCAAATCACGTTCTAAGCGTGCACCTCGTCCAGCGAAATACCAGTACAAGGATGAGAATGGCGAAACTAAATCATGGACCGGTCAGGGCCGTACGCCAGCAATAATTAAGCAGGCGCTTGACCAGGGTAAAAAACTGGAAGATTTCCTGATTTAATCTTCTGACACCGCGCTGGCCCGGCTGGCGCGGTGAGTTTCTGCTGTATACTCTGCCTGCGTTGTCCCACTATTCCCCTGCCCTGTTATATTTTCCAGCTTTCATTACGCCATCCCTGTTGATAATATTCCCTATCCTGACGGGTAAATAATATGTTGTAACTAAGGTAATTCAGATGAGCCAGTATTATGATGCCGTAGAAAATCTTCATCGCTGTGTCGGCCAGCTGGAGGCTGAGCTAAGCAATCTTACCGCCCTGCTGTCCGGACAGCGCCTGCTGGCGGCCCGCGTGTTTGAGCTTCCACTCATACAAAAAGGTGAAGAGCACGAACCGCTGAGCGAGATCGCCGTGCAGCAGCACCTGGCTCAGCCTGCACTTGCTCGCACCCTGGCGCACTACTGTCGGCTGTTTATGCAACATCAGTCCGAAACCACCAGCACAAAAGCGGCCGTGCGGCTGCCCGGCGTAATATGTCTGGAGGCTTCTGAGGGAATAACCTCATTAATCACTGAAAACGTCTCAGCGGTTAATAATCTTAAGCAGCGACTTGAGCAAATTATTACCGTCGATTCCGGCGTGCCCAGCGAAGAACGTTTCGAATTTGTCCATACGCATTTACGGGGGCTTATTACGCTAAATGCTTATCGTGCTATCACCCTGCTCCATGCGCCCGACTCCGTCCGGTTTGGCTGGGCGAATAAGCATATTATAAAAAAGGTAAGCCGTGATGAGATGCTGGAGAAGCTAAAAAAGAGCCTCACCTCTGGCAGGAGCCAGGCTCCATGGAGCCGGGAGCAATGGGCCGAAAAAATTGAGCAGGAAATGGCGACAATTAATTCCCTGCCGACTTCAGCAGTACTGAAGATTAAACGGCCCGTTAAGGTCCAGCCAATTGCCAGAGTCTGGAATAAGCAGCAGCAAAAACAAACTCAGCTTGCCTGCCCCTCCCCGCTGCTGGTGCTTTGCCCGGATAGTGCAAGCGTACCTAAAATAGGTGAGCTGCTGAATTACAATGTCGGTAACATCACGCATCGATTTAAGCCAGAGGCTAAACCCCTGTTCCCGGTCATTTCCCGTCTGCATCTTTACAGCGACAGAATAGACTGAACAAAAATCATTCTTTCGGACCGTCTCAAAGCAGGTTAATTAAGCCTCACATTTTGCTGCTTTATGCCTGCAGGATATATAAGACCACGCGATAACAATCAGGCGTAGGGCGGTCTTCGTGACCCCCTGCTAAGCCACAGGGTGTCGTTTGTGCGTATTAGCTTAATAAGCCGGCGCCAACGTTAATCGACAATCCCAAAATGGCCAGATTAAACACAAATGATATAACCGATTGGAGGAGAGCTATTTGCCGCATATCGGTTGTGCCCGTCGCCACATCGGCCGTTTGTGACGCAACGGCAATGGTAAATGAGAAATAGAGAAAATCCCAATAGCCTGGCTCTGCGGGCTTTTCAGGAAATATCATTGGCGTGACATCGTCACTGCGGTGCAGATAATGATGATGGGCATAATGAATGGCGAAAGAGGTCGGCAATAACGCCCAGGAGACAATCAGCGTCGCCGCCGTCAGCAGCAGATGCAGTACACGCGGTGTTCCTTCGAGATGCTTAAGCGACGCCAGCTCCATCAGGATGGCCATAATACTGACCAGACAGGTGATCGTAACCATGCTGAGTACCAGCGTGGCCCCCTCATCCTGCGTTTTGGCAATATGCGGAATATCCTTTGCCTCCGTACGCAGCATGCGAAACCACAGGAAGAAGAGATACAGCCAGGCCAGCACGTTCCAGCCGATGAGCAGGCGCTGTAATATGCCCAGATGGGGTGGAAGATTAAAGAAACAGATCAGTCCGGCGGCAATGGAAATTAGCAGCCGAAGACGGCCGCGTAGCCAAAGTGGCGAAGAAAAAGTCATGATTTCAGGTAGCTTAAAGAGAACAGGTAGGTTAACTGTAGCGGAAATTGACCCACAGGTGGTGCGCGCGGCGACTTACCCTTTTAAAACGCCTGATGACTGCATCAGGCGTTTTTCATGACACGAACATCATGGCCCGTTCGGGGGCGATCAGGCCTTCATGCTGCCAACCATCTCTTCCGGACGGACCCACTCATCAAACTGTTCCTCGCTCAGATAGCCCAGCTTCAGGGCCGACGCCTTGAGGGTTAAACCCTCTTTGTGCGCCTTCTTGGCGATTTCCGCTGCCTTGTCGTAACCGATATGCGTATTCAGCGCGGTCACCAGCATCAGCGATTCATTTAAAAGCTGGCTGATGCGATCGCGGTTAGGTTCGATTCCTGACGCGCAGTGATGATTAAAGCTGTCCATACCATCAGCGAGCAGGCGTGCCGATTGCAGGAAGTTATGAATAATCATCGGGCGGTAAACATTCAGCTCGAAGTTACCGGAAGCGCCGCCGATGTTGACGGCAACGTCATTGCCCAGAACCTGGCTACAGAGCATAGTCATGGATTCACACTGGGTCGGGTTAACTTTACCGGGCATAATCGAGCTGCCTGGCTCATTTTCAGGGATCGCTATCTCACCGATACCACAGCGAGGCCCGGAGGATAACCAGCGCACATCGTTAGCAATTTTCATCAGCGAGGCCGCCAGCCCTTTCAGAGCGCCGTGTGCGTGCACCAGTGCGTCACAGGTCGCCAGCGCCTCAAACTTGTTTGGTGAGGTGACGAAGGGCAAGCCAGTCCGATCGGCCAGCTCTTTCGCGACCCGCACGGCATATTCAGGATGGGTATTCAGTCCGGTGCCTACCGCTGTTCCGCCCAGCGCCAGCTCCGCCACGTGAGGCAGGCTCTGTTCGATATGCCTGAGGTTGTGAGTCAGCATGGCAACCCAGCCGGAAATTTCCTGTCCCAGGGTGAGCGGCGTGGCGTCCTGAAGGTGCGTACGCCCTATTTTCACGATGTCGCTAAAGGCTTTAGCCTTATTATCAAGCGTCACCTGTAGCGCTTTAAGCTGGGGAATAAGCTTTTCCTGAACGGCCACCACCGCAGCAACGTGCATCGCAGTGGGGAAGACATCATTCGAGCTCTGGCTCTTGTTGACATCATCGTTAGGGTGCACCAGACGGGACATACCGCGTTCACCATTCAGGAGTTCACTCGCCCGGTTCGCCAGCACTTCATTCATGTTCATGTTGGTCTGCGTACCGGAACCGGTTTGCCAGATAGCCAGCGGGAATTCTTCGCTGTGTTTCCCTGCCAGCACTTCATCAGCCGCGCTGATAATGGCGTTGGCGCGCTCAGCGGGCAGCAGCCCCAAATCGTTATTCACCTGCGCGGCTGCCCGCTTGGTCAGCGCCAGCGCGTGTACCAGTTCAACAGGCATTTTTTCGGTTGAAATGCGGAAGTGTTCCAGTGAGCGCTGCGTCTGCGCACCCCAGAGTTTATCTGCCGGAACCTCTATCGATCCCATTGAATCTTTTTCAATGCGTGTGGCGGCCATCACTGTCTCCTTAGCACTCTGTCATTTATCGACCTTACTTTGCCTTCCAGGTAACAACCGGAGCGGCAAAGTTACATACAATAAATTAACATTATCTGCCGCTGCCGTCATTTCCCTGTGGCAGGACTAGCATCACTCCCCCGCCCAGCGCCGCGAAAAGCGTCAGGGCAATACCGGCACCTGCCGAGGAATAGAGCGTACCGAAAACCAGCGAGCCTGCCACCTGACCCGCTGCGAGGGTGAAAAACACCACGCCAACGCCGGATGCCGGCGCTGCTTTGGTGGCGGACGCGCCATACACCAGCAGCACGCCAGAGAGGGTGATGTAGCCCACCCCGCAGAGCGCAACCGCCGGTAACAGCCACCAGGAGAAATGATGGAGAAATGCCAGCAGCAGCAGCGGTGCCGCCATAAACAGCTGCGAAAGACGGTAGACCGGGTTCATGCCGATTAACGATGCCACCGGCCCCGTTAGCGCGCCCGCTATTCCCGCCCCGCCGCTTACCAGCCAGAGTAAACTGGTGGTATCCGCGTCCACGCCGCTATGATGTCGCAGGATCTCGGGTCCAAAGCTCCACCAGCCCGCGCTGGCCATGCCACTGACAAAGGCGATAATCACCAGCCGTATCACCGGGCGTTGCACCAGCGTTTCGCGCCAGCCCGGTTTCTCCCCGTCGCGCCTGATGCCCTCGCCGGGCAGAGAGCGGATAACGGGGATCAGACAGGCCAGTGCACAAGCGGCAAACACCACACAGGCTGCGCGCCAGCCGCCTGGCAGGTAGAGTAATATCGGAACGCTGAGAATAATGCCGCAGCCGGTCCCGGCATTGATGATGGTGTTTACCTGTGGCTGTTTTTTCTCCGCCACGCGCTGGCTAACCGCTGCGGCGAGGGACGGCGAGGCGAGGCCAGGCCCTGTGCCCGCAATAAACAGCCCTGCCGCAAGCATGAGGGGGCCGGATGAGAGGGCGAGCAGCAGCAAGCCAATCGCCGCGCAGCCTGCCGCCGCGGCCGCGGGGAGTTTAGGGCCAAAACGTTCCGCCAGCCGGGATGCCGCCGTGACGGACAGGCAGTAAGCCGCAAAGCTACAGGCCGACAGTACGCCCGCCATACGTGGACTAAAGGGAATATCCCGGGTGACGGCGGGTAGCATCAGTCCCCATGCGAATCTCGCCATCCCATAGGTGACCGCAATCAGCGCAAACCCCGTTACGCCTAATACCACTGTGGGTTTCATGATGGCTCACCCGCTCCGGCAACCAGCTGTGCCGCCGCCTCCCCCGCTCTGAGGGCCGCGACGGGCCCGATGATGAGCGCCGAGGTCACCGCGCCCTCAAACAGCATCCAGACGGCATCCGCCAGCGACGCGCTCCCACTGCCCGCCCAGTGCCTGATGCTGGATGCAATATACTCACGCATCCGGTAGCGATGGCCCAGCGCCTGCGCTGACAGCATCACATCCTGTCCGGCATATTCCCCCCAGGCCTTCAGAAAGAAACAGCCCATGCTGCCCTGCTCCTCCATCCACTGTCCGAGTACACTGAACAGCTGCCCGATGGCTTCCGGCTCCTGAGGCGGAAGCAGCGCCTGAAAAAACCTGTCATCGCGTTCGGTCATCACCGCTGCGGTCAGCGCCTCCCGCGAGGGAAAGTAGCGATAGAGGGTACGCGTTGAAACGCCCGCCTCGCTACAGATACGGTCCGTACTGGTGGCATGGAAACCGTTGGTATAGAACAGTCGTTCCGCCGTGCTGATAATTGCCTGTTTTTTTCTCATCATTAAAAAGTAAACCGATCGTTTTACTTTTGCAATGATGGCATAGAAAATAGCGCGGCTGCGGGGTCGGCTATAGCGGATTTCCGCGCAGCAAAAAATTCTGTTTATTGCCTTTAACCTTGTTTTTTTCCAGTAGTTTTCTGCTTTAATACGCCCAGTGATGATCAAATTAGGGATGAGTATTGATGAAAAAATTAATTAACTCGGTACAAAACTATGCCTGGGGCAGCCCCACGGCGCTAACCGAGCTCTACGGCTTCGCCAACCCTCAGGGCGAACCAATGGCTGAACTCTGGATGGGTGCCCATCCTAAAAGCCCCTCCCATATTGAGAGTAACGGCCAGTCCTGCTCCCTGCGGACGGTCATCGAGGCCGATAAAGAGCGGCTTCTGGGCCAGAAGGTAGCAAAACAGTTTGGCGAGCTGCCCTTTCTGTTCAAAGTGCTCTGTGCCGACAGGCCCCTCTCCATCCAGGTACATCCCAGCAAAGCAGCCGCAGAAGCCGGCTTCGCCAGGGAGAACGCCGCCGGTATCGATCTCGCAGCGGCCGAACGTAACTATAAGGATGCTAATCATAAGCCAGAACTTGTCTTCGCCCTGACGCCCTTCAAGGCGATCAACGGCTTTCGCGAACTGCATGAGATTGTCTCACTGCTGCAACCGGTTTCCGGGGCGCACCCCGCAATCGCCCACTTCCTGCTCTCACCGGCGATGAAAGGGCTGTCGGCGCTGTTTACCGCCCTGCTGTCGATGAGCGGCGATGAGAAGCGCCTGGCGCTGGACGTACTGCGAGCCGCAGGTCAGGGCCAGCACGGCGAGCCCTGGGACACCATTCACCTTATTGCGGCTGAGTACCCCGACGACAGCGGTCTGTTTTCCCCGTTGCTGCTAAACGTCATTGAACTCCAGCCGGGTCAGGCGATGTTTCTGTTTGCTGAAACCCCTCATGCCTACCTTCAGGGCGTGGCGCTTGAGGTGATGGCTAACTCAGATAACGTCTTAAGGGCGGGCCTGACGCCTAAGTATATTGATATTCCGGAGCTGATGAGTAACCTGCGCTTTGAAGCAAAACCCTGTGCCAGCCTGCTTACGCAGCCGGTGACAGACGGACACACGCGCTATTTCCCGGTACCGGTTGAGGACTTTGCCTTCTCCCTGCATCAGCTTGATGCCTCTCCGCTCACGGTCAGCCAGCAGAGTGCCGCGATCCTGTTCTGCCTTGAGGGGCAGGCGACGGTACAGGCGGGTCAACAGCAGCTTTCGCTGCTGCCCGGCGAGTCCTGCTTTATCCCGGCCTGCGAATCGCCCGTCAGCCTGGCGGGCAGCGGCCGTGTTGCACGCGTTTATAACGAATGAGCCAAATGCGGCTGACGTCAACTGCTGCAATTGCTATAGTTATCCAGATATTAAGCAAAAAACGCCCACGCGGCGTTTTTTATTCGCCGGGCATTTGCCAGCTGAACGGATTTGCCGGCACCAGTAACCTGAAAGGACGAAGTTACAGATGAAAAAGACAAAGATAGCGGTCGGCGTGGTGGTTGCGCTCGGCGTAATCTGGACTGGCGCGGCCTGGTTTACCGGCAAGCAGCTGGAAAAAAACATGGACAAGCTGGTACAGAACGCCAACGCCCAGCTCAACACGCTCTCTCCTGAGAGCCGCCTGCAATTAAGCTACCAGGACTTCCAGCGCGGCGTGTTCAGCAGCAAAACGCGCCTGGTGCTGCAATCCAGCTCGCAGACCGAAGACAACTCGATTATCAAACCCGGTCAGAGCATCGTCTTTGACGAAAAGATCGACCACGGCCCCTTCCCGCTGGCTCAGCTGAAAAAATTCAACCTTATTCCCAGCATGGCTTCCGTCCATACCCAGCTGGAAAATACCGACGCAGTTAAAAAATTGTTCGAGATGACCAAAGGGCAGTCGATCGTTCAGGCTGATACCCGTGTTGGCTACGGTGGTGCGACCGTCTCGGCCATTCATCTGCTGCCGCTGGACTACAACAATGCGCAGACCAGTGAGCGCTTCGCGTCAAACGGCGGCGACTTCAGGGTCAGCGCCGATGACAATGGCGACAAAGTCAGCGTAAACGGTCAGCTGGACAGCGTGGTATTAACCACGAAAAATCAGCTGAATATGCCGGTCCTCTTTACCGCAAACGGCCTGAAAATTGATGCTGACAGCCATCTCAGCCCGGAAGGGATGCGCATTGGCGACCAGAGCATCCAGCTGCAAAAACTCTCGGCCGCCGTTAACGGTCAGGAAGCCTTTATTGCGGAAGGCCTGAACGGTAAATCATCTTTTAATTCTGAAAAGAGCCTGATTTCCGGCAATATCGATTACTCGCTGGATTCCCTGAAGCTGCAAAATCAGAACTTTGGTCAGGGCAAACTGGTGGTTAAACTTTCGCAGTTTGATGCCAACGCCATGAAAGCCTTCTCGGAGAACTATAACAAGCAGGTTCAGGCCCTGCTTAACGATCCGGCTGCCAGTAACAATCCTCCGATTTATCAGCAGCGTATGAGCCAAATCCTCAGTGAAAACCTGCCGCTGCTGTTGAAAGGTGACCCGGTCATCAATATCGCGCCGCTGAGCTGGAAAAACGACAAAGGTGAGAGCAGCTTTAATCTTGCGGTTCACTTTAAAGATCCGGCTACCGGCAGCCAGCCGCAGGATATCGGTCAGGCCGTTGATAACGTGCTGAAAACCCTGGATGGTAAGCTCTCTATTTCGATGGATATGGCCACGGAAATGATGACGCATGTCGCCATGGCTGAAGGGTATAAGCAGGATGACGCGGCGAAGCTTGCCGATCAGCAGGTCAAAGGGCTGGCGGCTATGGGACAGATGTTTAAGCTGACCACGCAGCAGGACAATAACATTGTCACCAGTCTGCAGTATGCTACCGGACAGGTTACCCTGAACGGCGTTAAGACGCCGCTCGACCAGTTCCTGGCCCGCTATATGCTGGGCGCAGGGGGCACCGTTGCACCTCAGGAAGTGCCACAACAGTAGGTATTAAGGGCGCGTTTCAGGCTGAACCGCGCTCGATCAGCACCGGCGGCACGATGGTATGTTGAATCGGGCCGCCGGGATCGACCATTCTTTGCAATAGCTTCTTTGCCGCACTCCGGCCTATTTCACGCGCTGAACTGGTGACGAAAGTCAGTGGCGGATCGGTCATTTCAGCCGCGGGCACATCGCCAAATCCCACCAGCGCGACCTGCTGACCGTAATAACTGTCCACCGCCCCGTTGCCCGGCGTCCTGCCGCTGCGCTGTAAACCAAAGTAGCAGCCCAGCGCGACCGTCGCATTGTGGCAAAGGATAGCGGTAAGCGTGGGATGCTGATGCATCAGCCGTTCCGTCAACGTCGCCATATCCCGCTGCTCAGGCGCAGACTCGATAATCCACTCATTGCGAAACGGCAGCCCGTACTGCAACAGCGTGGCGCAGTAGCCGCCAATGCGTTCAGCCCGCGTCAGAGAGGATCCCGCCCCGCCGATCCAGGCTATGCAGTGGTGTCCTCGCTTGATCAGATATTCGGTAGCCATTTGGGCCGCATGAAAGTTATCGGGCCGGATAGCGTCCAGCTCGTCCAGGCTGCTGGCTCTCGAAGCACAAATCATTGCCATCTCCAGCTCGCGCGCTTTAGCGGCCAGGTGCGAGGCATTCTCCGCCCCGCCGCCCAGCACGATCCCCTCCGCACCCTGCGCCACCAGCGCATCAAAACAGCGATCGATATGTTCCCCCCGCTGGCCGCTCTGCGTCAGAAACAGCACTTTGCCCTGCTGTTCCAGCACCTCGCTCAGACCGGCGATCATTTCCGCGTAAAAAGGGTGGCTGATATCCCGGACGATCACGCCAATCACGCCGCTGGTTCCACCACGCAGCATGGATGCTGAACGATTAGGAATAAACCCCAGCGTCCTCACCGCCTGGCTCACGCGTTCCGCAGTGGCCGCTGAAATGCGCCCCTTACCGGAAAGCACCAGCGAAACCGTGGTGACGGAGACGCCCGCCTCATCGGCAACATCGTTAATGGTTATTTTCTTTTGTGACATAGCTGGCCGGTTTTGTTCGGTTATTCCCTCGCGCCCTCTATAGCGCCCCAGGTGAAACGTTACACCCTGCCGCCGGGGAAGAAAATGTTTGAATGGGTAAATACTGTGATAACAGCCGCATTCATCGTTGGTAAAACGTTTTATCATTCCGTTTTCAGCAGCCGCTGAACATTTTCCAGCCAGGAGTCACTATGTCGGCCAGTAAACCAAAAATCACCCTGTGGGAGTTTTTCCAAAGCCTCGGTAAGACCTTTATGCTGCCGGTCGCGCTGCTCTCGTTTTGCGGCATTATGATGGGCATCGGCAGTTCCCTGAGCAGCCACGACGTCATTGCGCTGCTGCCCTTTCTGGGTAACCGGGTTTTGCAGCTGATCTTTATGTGGATGAGCAGCACCGGTTCATTCGCCTTTAGCTATCTGCCGGTGATGTTCGCCATCGCTATTCCATTGGGTATGGCACGGGAGAATAAAGGCGTGGCCGCATTTTCCGGCTTTGTCGGCTTTGCGGTGATGAATCTGGCCGTTAATTTCTGGCTTCATGCCCGGGGGATTCTGCCAACCACCGACGCTGCGGTATTAAAGGCCAATAATATCCAAAATATTATCGGCATTCAGTCGATTGATACCGGGATCCTCGGCGCGGTATTTGCCGGGATCATTGTTTTCTGGCTGCATGAACGCTTTCATACCATCCGCCTGCCTGATGCCCTGGCGTTCTTCGGCGGCACCCGCTTTGTGCCCATTATCACCACGCTGGTGATGGGGCTGGTAGGATTACTGATCCCGCTGATCTGGCCGGGCTTTGCCGCCGCCATCGCCGGCCTGGGCTGGGTGATCAACGGTGCCGGGGACTTTGGCCCCATGATCTTCGGGACCGGTGAGCGCCTGCTGCTGCCGTTCGGGTTGCAGCATATTCTGGTGGCGATTATCCGCTTTACCGACGCGGGCGGCACGCTGGAAGTCTGCGGTCATAGCGTCAGCGGTGCCCTGACCATATTTCAGGCGCAGCTTTCCTGCCCCACCAGCGGTGGTTTTGCGGAGAGTGCAACCCGCTTCCTTTCTCAGGGTAAAATGCCCGCTTTCCTCGGCGGCCTGCCCGGTGCAGCGCTGGCGATGTATCACTGCGCCCGTCCGGAAAATCGACATAAAATTAAGGGGCTGCTGATCTCCGGCGTGGTGGCCTGCGTGGTGGGCGGCACAACGGAACCGCTTGAGTTCCTGTTCCTGTTTGTTGCCCCCTTCCTGTATGTGATCCATGCGCTGCTTACCGGCCTGGGCTTTACGCTGATGGCCGTGCTGGGCGTGACCATCGGCAATACCGACGGCAACGTGATTGATTTCGTGGTGTTTGGCATCCTGCACGGCCTGCAAACGAAATGGTATCTGGTGCCGGTGGTGTCAGCGATCTGGTTCGCGGCCTACTATGTGATATTCCGCTTCGCCATCCGCCGCTTTGATATTAAGACCCCCGGGCGCGACAGGGAGGCGCCGCGAACCGATAAAGGCCCGTCCACTGCGACGGTGGGGAAATCCGGCTATGACACGCCAGCCATTCTGGCGGCGCTGGGCGGCAGGGAGAATATAACCTCGCTGGACAACTGCCTGACCCGCCTGCGTCTGTCGGTTAAGGATATGAGCCAGGTCGATGACGCCGCGCTAAAGGCTAATCGGGTGATCGGTGTGGTACATCTGAATCAGCATAGTTTGCAGGTGGTGATTGGCCCGCAGGTTCAGTCGGTGAAGGATGAAATGGCCAGTATGATGCAGTCCGCATCAGCCTGAATTGCAACCGGCGGCCTGGCCGCCGTATTTAACCGGGGACGTTATGTTTGATTTTGATCGGGTCACGGACCGACATGGCAGCTGGTGCACCCAGTGGGACTTTGTGGCAGACCGTTTTGGTCGCGACGATCTGCTGCCCTTCACGATTTCCGATATGGATTTCCCTACCGCGCCGTGCATTATTACTGCGCTGCAACAGCGCGTGGCACACGCGGTGCTGGGCTACAGCCGCTGGCAGCACGACGACTTTCTTTCCGCGATTGAATACTGGTATCAGCAACGCTTCAGGCTAAGCATTGACCGCGAGCAGATTGTGTATGGCCCGTCGGTTATTTATATGATTTCTCAGATGATCCGTAGCTGGTCCTCACCGGGTGACGGCGTGGTGGTCCACACGCCAGCCTATGATGCGTTTTACAAAACCATCGCGGGTAATCAACGTCGGATGATGGCCATGCCGCTGCAAAAACAGGGCGCAGAGTGGCACTGTGATATGACGGCGCTGGAAGTGTTACTGGCGCAGCCGCAGTGCCGCATCCTGTTGTTATGCAGTCCGCATAATCCGACCGGCAAAGTCTGGTCGCGCGCCGAACTGGAGCAGATGTCGGCCCTGTGTCAGCGCTACAGCGTGCGCGTGGTAAGCGATGAGATCCATATGGATATGGTGATGGGCGAGGCGGTACATATACCCTGGAGTGAGGTTGCAGGCGAGCGTTGGGCGCTGTTCACCTCGGCCTCCAAGAGCTTTAACGTCCCGGCGCTCACCGGGGCCTGGGGGCTTATCAGCGATAAGCAGGACCGCACGACCTGGTTTCAGGCATTAAAAAATACCGACGGGCTTTCCTCACCGGCCGTGCTTGCAGTGGCGGCGCACATAGCGGCCTACCGCGAGGGCGGCGCATGGCTGGATGCGTTACGGTGCTATCTGGCTGCCAATCTTCATCACATTGCGCATCGCCTTAACAAGGCGTTTCCGCAGCTTAACTGGACCCCTCCTCAGGCAACCTATCTTGCCTGGATTGATCTCAATCCGCTGGGACTGGACGAGCGGCAGCTTCAGCAGGAGTTGATCAGTCATCAGCAGGTGGCAATGATGCCCGGCTCAACCTATGGTCGCGAAGGGACGGGGTTTTTACGCCTTAATGCAGGCTGTCCACGGGGTAAGCTGGATGACGGCCTCGACCGGTTAATTGCGGGGATCGCACGCTGCGTAGCTGCACAGCACAAATAACCATCATTCGCGGAGCAGTTTGCGCAATTCACTGGCGAAGTTGCGCAAATTGTTTTTATACTGTTATGCACTTTATATGACTTAACTGAGTGCACCCAGATGATCGATTCCCAGCTCCCCCTTACTGATATTCACCGCCACCTTGATGGCAATATTCGTGCACAGACTATTCTGGATTTAGGCCGCGAGTTTAACCTTACCCTGCCCGCCTCCACCTTAGAGACGCTGCGTCCACACGTGCAGGTAACCCAGACCGAGCCGGATTTGGTGAGCTTTTTACAAAAGCTGGACTGGGGCGTGAAAGTTCTGGGTTCGCTGGAGGCCTGCCGTCGGGTGGCGCAGGAGAACGTTGAAGATGCTGCGAAGGCGGGTATCCACTATGCCGAGCTGCGTTTTTCACCGGGCTATATGGCGATGACCCATAATCTGCCGATTGCAGGCGTGGTGGAAGCGGTAATTGACGGAGTTCGCAGCGGCTGTCAGCGGCATGATATCCAGGTGCGACTGATCGGTATTATGAGCCGTACTTTCGGAGAGGAAGCGTGTCTGAGCGAGCTGGACGGTTTGCTGGCCTGTCGCGACGGCATTACCGCACTTGACCTGGCAGGTGATGAGCTGGGCTTCCCCGGCAGCCAGTTTTTGAGTCACTTTAACCGGGCACGTGACGCTGGTCTGCGCATTACCGTTCACGCAGGTGAAGCGGCCGGCCCCGAGAGTATCTGGCAGGCCATTCGCGAGCTGGGCGCGGAGCGTATTGGGCACGGTGTTAAGGCGGTAGAAGATCCCGCGCTGATGGATTTTCTGGCGGCGCATCAGATTGGCATTGAGTCCTGTCTGACCTCGAATATTCAGACCAGCACCGTTTCTACTCTGGCCCACCACCCGCTGGCCGCGTTTCTCGATCATGGCATTTTGGCGACTATCAATACTGACGACCCTGCCGTGCAGGGTATTGAGCTGGCCTATGAGTATGAGGTTGCTGCGCCAGCGGCCGGTTTGAGTCGCGCTCAGATCCGCACCGCGCAGGAGAATGGCCTGAAGATTGCCTTTTTGAGCGAAGCGGAGAAAGCGGCCATCCGTGCGCGGGTTGTGGGTCACGCCCGCGGTTTGTAGGTCAAAACCGGCTCCGGTGACAGGGCTATGTTGCTTGCAGGAAGGTCAAGACCTGCTCCGGTGACACGGCTATGTTGCTTGCAGGAAGGTCAAAACCGGCTCCGGCGACAGGGCTATGTTGCGGGTCAGAACGCCGGGACGCCGTAAATCCTTCCCTGGAGGCTTCACTGCCGCATCCCTGCGGCAGAGACCCGGCTAATCTGCTCCGCAACACCGCCTTCTGGCTGCGGAATGGCCTTCGGGTTCTCTGGCAGTGGCTAAAGTCAAAACCCGCCCGGTGACACAGTTATGTTGTTAGCAGGAAGGTCAAAACCGGCTCCGGTGACAGGGCTATGTTGCGGGTCAGAACGCCGGGGCGCCGTAAACCCCTCCCTGGGGGCTTCACTGCCGCATCCCTGCGGCAGAGACCCGGCTTATCTGCTCCGCAACACCGCCTTCTGGCTGCGGAATGGGCTGCGGGTTCTCTGGCAGTGGCTAAAGTCAAAACCCGCCCGGTGACACAGCTATGTTGTTTGCAGTAAGGCAAAACCTGCTCCGGTGACAGGGCTATGTTGCGGGTCAGAACGCCGGGGCGCCGTAAACCCATCCCTGGGGGCTTCACTGCCGCATCCCTGCGGCAGAGACCCGGCTTATCTGCTCCGCAACACCGCCTTTTGGCTGCGGAATGGGCTGCGGGTTCTCTGGCAGTGGCTAAAGTCAAAACCCGCCCGGTGACACAGCTATGTTGTTTGCAGTAAGGCAAAACCTGCTCCGGTGACAGGGCTATGTTGCAGGTCAGAACGCCGGGGCGCCGTAAACCCATCCCTGGGGGCTTCACTGCCGCATCCCTGCGGCAGAGACCCGGCTTATCTGCTCCGCAACACCGCCTTCTGGCTGCGGAGTGGTCTGCGGGTTCTCTGGCAGTGGCTAAAGTCAAAACCTGATGTGTTTCCGACGGCCTTACCTGCCGAAAATTTTGTAGGCCGGGGCCGGACGCGGGGAGGTTTTTGCAGCGACTACGTAGCCTGAGGCCAGGCGGGGACCGTTGGCTGAGCGGACCGTCGAGCGCAGGGATGCGCGAGCCGAGCCCACACGGATGTGCCTGCGGCGTGTCCGCGTGACAACGGTCCCCGCAGGGCTTTGCACCGCATCACCGCAATGACAGCAAACGTTACAAATGCCAGCCAGGTCAAAACCCGCTGCTGTGAAAGGGTTGTGATGTTTGCAGGCAGGCAGGCAGGTCAAAACCGGCTCCGGCGACAGGGCTATGTTGCGGGTCAGAACGCCGGGGCGCCGTAAATCCTTCCCTGGGGGCTTCACTGCCGCATCCCTGCGGCAGAGACCCGGCTTATCTGCTCCGCAACACCGCCTTCTGGCTGCGGAATGGGCTGCGGGTTCTCTGGCAGTGGCTAAAGTCAAAACCTGATGTGTTTCCGACGGCCTTACCTGCCGAAAATTTTGTAGGCCGGGGCCGGACGCGGGGAGGTTTTTGCAGCGACTACGTAGCCTGAGGCCAGGCGGGGACCGTTGGCTGAGCGGACCGTCGAGCGCAGGGATGCGCGAGCCGAGCCCACACGGATGTGCCTGCGGCGTGTCCGCGTGACAACGGTCCCCGCAGGGCTTTGCACCGCATCACCGCAATGACAGCAAACGTTACAAATGCCAGCCAGGTCAAAACCCGCTGCTGTGAAAGGGTTGTGATGTTTGCAGGCAGGCAGGCAGGTCAAAACCGGCTCCGGCGACAGGGCTATGTTGCGGGTCAGAACGCCGGGGCGCCGTAAATCCTTCCCTGGAGGCTTCACTGCCGCATCCCTGCGGCAGAGACCCGGCTAATCTGCTCCGCAACACCGCCTTCTGGCTGCGGAATGGGCTGTTAGTGTTCTGGCAGAGTGGTTAAGGTCAAAACATGTTCCGATCACGACGGCCTTACCTGTCGAAAATTTTGCAGGCCGGGGCCGGATAACTTGAAGAGGTTTTTAACAGCGTCTACGTAGCCTGAGGCCAGGCGGGGACCGTTGGCTTAGCGGACCGTCGAGCGCAGGGATGCGCGAGCCGAGCCCACACGGACGTGCCTGCGGCGTGTCCGCGTGACAACGGTCCCCGCAGGGCTTTGCACCGCATCACCGCAATGACGGCAAACGTTACAGTTGCCAGCCAGGTTAAAACCTACTCCGGTAATACAACGGTATTGCTTGCAGGCAGGTCAAAACCGGCTCCGGTGACAGGGCTATGTTGCGGGTCAGAACGCCGGGGCGCCGTAAATCCTTCCCTGGAGGCTTCACTGCCGCATCCCTGCGGCAGAGACCCGGCTTATCTGCTCCGCAACACCGCCTTTTGGCTGCGGAGTGGGCTGTTAGTGTTCTGGCAGAGTGGTTAAGGTCAAAACATGTTCCGATCACGACGGCCTTACCTGTCGAAAATTTTGCAGGCCGGGGCCGGATAACTTGAAGAGCTTTTTAACAGCGACGACGTAGCCCAAGGCCAGGCGGGGACCGTTGGCAGAGCGGACCGTCGAGCGCAGGGATGCGCGAGCCGAGCCCACACGGACGTGCTTGCGGCGTGTCCGCGTGACAACGGTCCCCGCAGGGCTTTGCACCGTATCACCGCAATGACAGCAAACATCCCAGATGCCAGGCTGGGCATGGAGAGATTTTTAGCAGCGTCTACGTCGCCCGAGGCCAGGCGGGCGACGATGCCCACACCGCCCGACTGGGGCTACTTAAGCGACATCGTCTGACGCTTCTCGGCGGACTGCAAACCCCGCTCGATCAGCTCCATAACCTGAATGGCTTCCTCCGCCGTCACCGGATTCGCGCCCTCACCCTTAATCGCATCACGGATCCCCGCATAGTACGCCGGATAATTCCCCGGCAGGGTCGGCAGCGGCGTTTCCACCAGCCTGTCACCCTCAACCCGCGTCAACACGCCATCACGACTGTCCTCACCCCAGCCCTCCACCGGCAGACGCGCACCGCTCTTAAGATCCGCTTCCTGCGGATCAAGGCCAAACTTTACAAAACTCCCGCCCGTCCCGTGCACCTGATAACGTGCAGATTCCGCAGCGACCAGCATGCTGGCATGCAGCACCACGCGCCGCTGTGGGTAGGTCAGTACCGCATGGAAATAATCGGTCGTCTGCGCGCCAGGCCGCAGTTCCGCCATATCAACGTTAATCGCCACCGGCGAACCAAACAGCTGTAACGCCTGATCGATAAGATGCGGTCCCAGATCGTACCAAATACCGCTGCCGGCACCCTTCTGCTCACGCCAGCGGTTGCGGACCTCCGGACGGAACCGGTCAAAATGCGACTCAAAATAACGCACCTCACCCAGCGCACCCTCCGATAGCAGGGTTTTTAACGTCAGGAAATCACTGTCCCAGCGGCGGTTGTGAAATACCGAAAGCAGTAAGCCTTTCGCTTTTGCCAGCGCATCAAGCTCGTGCGCCTGTGACAACGTCACGGTAAAGGGTTTATCTACCACCACATGCTTACCCGCATTCAGCGCGGCTTTTGCCAGCGGGAAATGGGTTTCATTGGGGGTGGGGATAACAATGAGCTGCAAAGAGGGATCGTCGAATAGCGCCTGGGGTGTCGTGACCGTCGTCACTGATGGCCAGTCGGCGTGGACTTTATCAGCATCACTGCTGGAAACAGCGGCCAGTTCCATCCCGGGCGTCCCGGCAATTAGCGGGGCGTGGAAAGTTTTACTGGCGAAGCCGTAGCCGACCAGCCCTACGCGAATTTTATCGTTCATTGAGGGTTCCTCGTTATTCTTACCCCGTTGATTTAAGTCGATCAACGGGGTAAGAACAAGCGGGATTTACCTGAAATGCTGATGAAATCTTAAGCTTTAGCCCGGACTGTTACCATGTCTCCTGGGCCACAAGGTCATCGCTCGCCTCCAGAGAGCGCCGTCGGAAATCGCTGGGGCTGACGCCGACCCGTTTACGAAATACGCGGGAAAAGTAGAGCTGATCGTCGTAGCCCACCAGCCGACCAATCGTCGCGATGGGCTCCTGCGTCGTTTGCAGCAGCATTCTGGCGCGGATTACACGCTGATCTTCCCGCCAGCGCAGCAGGTTGACGCCCATCTGATCGCGGAAAAGGTGTGCCAGTCGCGAAGGGGAAAGGCAGACGTGATTTGCCACTTCCTCAATTTTTAGCTCACCGGCCAGGTTACGGGTCACGAACTGGCAGGCCTCAATAACCCGCGGATCGCGTACCTGCTGATGACTGCGGGGATCCTCTTCAATGGCGCGCAGCAGCAGTCGTTCAAGCAGATTCATCGCCAGCTCTTCCGCATAGCGTTGCCCCGACGTATGGGTCTGCTCGATACTGGCAAATAGCGCCTCGAATTCAGCCCGCAGCGCTTCATCCAGCCTGAGCCGCCCCACGCCCTGCTTCTCATCCTGCCAGTCCAGCCAGTCATTCCAGTAGGCACGCGGGCGAAAGTAGACCCAGCGGTGGTGCCAGCAGTCGCTCTCCGGTGACCGCCCATAATAGTGCTGGGTTTGCGGCTTAAACAGCAGTAAATCCCCGGGTTCACAGTCGAATGCCCGTTCGCCGCTAAATACCTGTCCGCGCCCCCGGACGGTAAGGTTGATAATGTAGCCCTTCATACCTGCGGGCCTGTCGATAAAAAAATCCAGCGAGTCGCCGACGTTAACCGGCGTCAGCCCTGCCACCAGCCAGGCATTAAACTGATAGCCTGGTAGCAACGGATTCAACTGCGCTACCGGTGCTAAACGATGATACATACGCGCCTCCGTTCTTAAGCCACTTTACTTTTCTGTTTGTAGCGGTCGAAAATCACCGCTGCCAGCAGGATCAGCCCCCGCACAACATACTGTGAAAAAGGTGAAATATTAAGAAGATTCATGGCGTTCTCAACCGTGCCAAGTATCAGCACGCCTGCAACAACGTAGGATATTTTGCCAATTCCGCCCTTCAGCGATACGCCGCCCAGTACGCAGGCCGAAATCACAATCAGCTCATAGCCCAGCGACGTCATGGGCTGACCGCTGGTCATACGTGAGGCCAGGATGATACCTGCGGCGGCAGAAACCAGCCCGGAGAGGATAAATATAATGATGCGTGTCCGTACGACCGGCACCCCGGCGAGTCGTGCGGCCTCTTCATTACCGCCGATAGCCAGGGTATTGCGGCCAAAGGTGGTTTTATTCAGCAGAAAGCCAAAAATAATCAGGGTTGCCACGGTCAGCCAGACCGGTGCAGGTACGCCCAGCCAGTTGGTGTAACCCAGTGCGAAAAAGCGTTCATCCTCGATCCCAACGGCCTTGCCATCCGAGAAGATGTAGGCCAGCCCACGCACGATTTGCATCGTCGCGAGCGTGGTGATCAGCGCGTTTATTTTCAGTCTGGCAATCACGAAGCCGTTGACCAGTCCGCAAAGCATACCGAGCAGCAGTCCGGCGGCGATACCTAACCACAAACTCTCGCTCAGGTTAATCACTACCGCCGTCGTGACGCCGGCACAGGCAATCACCGAGGCGACGGAGAGATCGAAATCACCTGATGCCAGACAGAACAGCATGCCACAGGCCACCATGCCGGACATTGACATGGCCAGCCCCAGCCCTTTCATATTGATGAGCGTGCCGAAGTTAGGAATAAATATTGTGCAGCCGATAAACAATACGGCAAACACCACCAGCATGCCGAAATTATCCCAGATGTGGCCCAGCCTGGCACGCTGTGATCGCTTTGGCGCAGCGGCGGGAGAGGTTGTTGTAGTCATCAAAGTGCTCCTTCCAGTCAGGCCACGACTGCGGCTTGTTGAGTTGTTTTTGGCATGGCCATGCCAAGCGTCAGCGCTTCAGTGGCATGATCATGGCTCAGTTCACCGGCTATTTCGCCTTCGCGCATGACCACTATACGATCCGCCAGCCCCATCACCTCAGGCAGGTCGCTGGAGGCAAACAGCACCGCAATGCCCTTCTCCGCCAGCGCGTAGATCAGGCTATAGATTTCATGCTTTGCGCCGACATCAATGCCGCGCGTCGGTTCGTCGAGCAGGATCACTTTCATCTCTTCCGACAGCCAGCGCCCGAGAATGGCCTTCTGCTGATTGCCTCCCGACAGGTTCATGATCAGTTGATCGGCAGAGGGCGTTTTAATGTTTAGCGAACGGATATGGACGGCGGCATTATGATTTTCCCACTGCCTGTCAATCAGGCAGCCCGCTTTAATATTGTTGCGGCGGGCGCTGATATTGATATTGTCGCGCACGGAGTGAACCGGAATAATGCCGTCTGCCTTACGATCTTCCGGGCAGAGCAGGATCCCGGCACGAATCGCGTGCGCCGGTTCGCGGATGGTCAGCCGCTCGCCGTCAAGCCACAGCGCCCCGCCGGTCAGCCGGGTTGCACCAAATAATCCTTTCATCAGTTCGCTGCGCCCGGCTCCGACCAGGCCAAAAAGACCAACAATCTCCCCGGCACGAACGCTAAGGGAGATAGGCATCCGCACCCCTTTGGCCTGCACGTTATCAAGCCGCAGGCGGACCTCACCGGTTTCGCGTGGCCGGTAGCCATAAATATCGCCGATTTCCCGGCCTACCATCGCCTCGACCAGTTGGTCATGCGTGGTGTTCGCGACGTCATTAAAGGTACGCACCACGCGCCCATCCTTAAACACGGTGATGGCATCACTGAGCGCAAAAATCTCCTCCATGCGGTGGGAGACATACAGCACCACCCGCCCCAAATCCCTGAGTTTGCGGATAACGCGAAACAGATGTTCAATTTCCCGGGCAGAGAGTGAGCTGGTCGGCTCATCAAAGGCGATAACTTTGGCGTTGCGCGCCAGCGCCTTGGCGATTTCCACCATCTGCCACTGGCCCAGAGAAAGCGACTTCAGCGGCATATCGGGGTCAATATCCATCCCCAGATTTTTGAGCTGTTGTCCTGCCTCATAGCGCAGCAGTTTGCGGTTCACCAGTCCGGCACGCTGAGGTAGCTGGCCGAGATAAATATTCTCTGCTACCGACATTTCCGGTATCAGATGCAATTCCTGATAGATGATGGCCACGCCAGCGTCGAGCGCCGCAGTGGTGTGCGTAAAGCTGACGGGCTTGCCCTGTAGCCGGATCTCTCCGCTGGTAGGCTGGTAGCTGCCGCTCAGGATTTTTAGCAGCGTGGATTTCCCTGCGCCATTTTCGCCCATCAGCGCATGTATCTGACCTGCTGCACAGTCGAAGCTGATATCCTGCAGCGCCTTTACGCCGGGAAAGGTTTTGCCGATGGCGTGAAAGCTGAGCCAGGCGGGTTGCGTATTCATCGTTAACTCCTGCAAACGTTGCTTTCCACACCAGCGGGAACGCCCGATGACGCTCCCGTACCGACAGGCTTCGCGGCTATTTCAGCCCTTTTTTAGCCAGTTCGGTGGTGAAGTTGTCGCGGGTGATCAGCACGACATCGGTCACTTCGGTGAACTTAGGCGGCTCGGCACCTTTGCTCACCCAGTTATAGAGCATCTGAATGCTTTTATAGCCGTGTACGTCCGGGCTGGGCAGCAGGGAGCCGTAAAAGCCGGTCGCATGGCCTTTTGACAGCTCGCTGACGGCATCAACGCCGTTAATGCCGATGCCAATAACGTCGGGTGCCTTAAATCCCTGGCCTTCCGTCGCGCGCACGCCACCGAGAACGGTGTTGTCGTTCATGCCCAAAATCAGCCAGTGCTTAACGGCGGGATGCTGGACCAGCAGGGAGTTACCCGCATCGAATGCGCCGGGAATATCGTTGGATTTGGTCGGCACTTTATAAATCTGCGCCGCCGGGAAGCCAGCCGCCCTGAGCGCATCCATCGAGCCGGAGGTGCGGCGGCGGGCGGTATCCAGCTCGTCGGCTGTAATCGCCATCACACCGGTCTCTTTGACGTCCCATCCGCGCTTTTGCATCTCTTTATACAGTTCCTGCCCCTGTCGCTCCCCGATCTTCGTAGCCGCCATCATCACCAGCGGTACGCTATCCATCGGTTTTCCTTTTGCGGTAACAAACTGATCGTCAACGGCAATCACCTTCAGGTCGTAGCTTTTGGCTTTGGCGATGATTGCCGAGCCGAGTTTGGGATCGGGTGTACAGATAACAAAGCCCTTCGCCCCACTGGCGGCCAGGCTGTCAATAGCGTTGAGGGTTTTCTCACCGTCGGGGACGGCAATTTTTATTACCTCAAAACCCATCTCCTTCCCGGCCTTATCGGCAAATTTCCATTCCGTCTGGAACCAGGGCTCTTCAGGCTGCTTGACCAGAAAACCCAGCTTCATGGTTTCGGCCATAGCCGAATGTGACATAACGGCGGCAAGTCCAACAGCGGCAAGTACATGGGTCATTTTAAACATAAGGCTCTCCGGCTCGGTTCCCGCTTTTTGCAGGGTTATGTAAATGTTAACAACGTGAAGGTTATTTGCTTAAGGGCCTAAAACACCGGCATTTTCGGGATGCATGCCGGCCAGTCTGTTAATGGGCGCTATTTTTATCGGGAACCTTATTGAGAAAGGGAGAGCGCAATCACACCCTGTAATTACGACCAGATAGTCCATATATTCAGCCAAATTTACCCCGCTTAAAGTTTTGAACCGCGTCACAATCCGCTGGGAGATGGCAGAAAAGTGCATATCTACAGCGTCCCTGGTCTAACGCCCAGGGAAGGGAGTTCTTAGGCTATTCACACCGTTCACTCAAACTGCCTGGAGAAGAGAATGCAGTTAGGTGCAATTACATTAGGTCTGGATTTCGGCAGCGATTCAGTTCGGGCCCTGGCGGTTGACTGTGCCAGTGGCAAAGAGCTCCATACGCAGGTCGTTCCCTATCCGCGCTGGCAGCAGGGCCAGTACAGCCAGAGCCGTATTAATCAGTTTCGCCACCATCCGCAGGACTATATTGACGCGTTTGAAAAAGCGATACGTGACGTTGTCACCCTTCTCACACCTGAACAGCGTCAGCAGGTGGTGGGTATTGGGGTGGATTCAACCGGTTCAACGCCCGCGCCGATAGACCGGGAAGGCAGAGTACTGGCACTGCGTCCCGAATTTGCTGATAACCCCAATGCCATGTTTGTGCTGTGGAAAGATCATACGGCCATCAAAGAGGCCGAAGAGATCAACACCCTCTGCCACAGCGGGAAATTCAACGATTATTCGCGTTACATCGGGGGGATTTATTCATCAGAGTGGTTCTGGGCCAAGATCATGCATGTCAGCCGGGAAGATGCCGCCGTGCGTGAGGCGGCAGTGTCATGGATTGAACTCTGTGACTGGGTTCCCGCCCTGCTGAGCGGCACAACGGCCCCCGAGGCGATTCGCCGCGGGCGCTGCGCCGCGGGCCACAAATCGCTGTGGCATCCTGACTGGCAGGGGCTGCCGGACCGGGAGTTTTTAAATGCCCTCGATCCGCTGCTTACCACGCAGCTCGATTTCCCCCTCTTTACCGATACCTGGACCGCCGATGTGCCCGTTGGCACCCTTACGGCGGAGTGGGCGGCGCGACTAAACCTGCCTGCGGGTATCCAGATTGCCGGAGGCGCCTTTGACTGCCATATGGGCGCGGTCGGAGCAGGCGCCAGACCCTGGACGCTGGTTAAAGTGATTGGTACCTCAACCTGCGACATCCTGATAGCCGATACCGAGCGGGTAGGAAACAGCGCCATTAGCGGGATTTGCGGCCAGGTTGACGGCAGCGTCATGCCGGGTGCTATCGGCCTGGAGGCCGGTCAGTCGGCATTTGGCGATATGTACGCCTGGTTCAGCCGCCTGCTGTGCTGGCCGCTGGAGCAGGCGACTGCCCGCCACCCTCGCCTTAAGGAAGAAATAGACCAGGTTAGACGAGACTTACTCAACGACCTGACTCAGGCCTGGGTCAACGATCCGCAACTTGAACATCTGCCGGTGGTGCTGGACTGGTTTAACGGCCGCCGTACGCCTTTTGCGAATCAGCGGCTGAAAGGCGTTGTTACCGATCTTAATCTGGGCACCGATGCGCCTGCCCTGTTTGGTGGGTTTATCGCCTCGACCGCCTTTGGCGCCCGCGCAATTATGGAGTGTTTTGAACAGCAGGGAATGCCGGTGGAGAACATTCTGACGCTGGGGGGCATTGCCCGTAAGTCACCGGCGATTATGCAGGTCTGCTGCGATGTGATGAATCGTCCGCTGGATATCGTGGCTTCTGACGAATGCTGCGCACTGGGTGCGGCCATTTTTGCCGCCGTTGCCGCAGGCGTTTATCCCGACGTCGCCACGGCACAGCAGAAGATGGCCAGTCCGGTTGCCGTTACCCTGCAACCCGATGCTTCACGCGTTGCCCGCTATCAACAGCTTTATCAGCGTTACCTTCAGTGGTGTGACGTCGCGGAACCGATGTTCGCCTCACGCCCCTCTACTTTTAAAGGAGAATGATATGTCCTCACTCAATGCGCTTAAAGTCTGGTTTGTCATTGGTACCCAGCATCTCTACGGCGCAGAAACGCTTCGTCAGGTAGAGGATCATGCTCGCCAGGTTGTTGACGGCCTGAATCGCGACGGAGGGCTGCCCTTCCAGCTGATGCTGAAGCCCCTGGTGAAAAGTCCGGATGAAGCGCTGGCGCTCTGTCGTGAGGCTAATTACGCCGAAGAGTGTCTGGGTATTATCACCTGGCTGCATACTTTCTCTCCGGCGAAGATGTGGATTGGCGGCCTGTCGGTGCTGAATAAACCGCTGTTGCAGTTTCATACCCAGTTTAACGCGGAGATCCCGTGGGACAGCATGGATATGGACTTTATGAATCTGAATCAGACCGCGCACGGTGGCCGTGAGTTTGGCTTTATTGGCGCGCGGATGCGCCTTCCTCACAGCGTGATAACCGGTCACTGGCAGGATAAGACCGCGCGTGAGCGCATCGGCAAATGGATGCGTGCCGCCGCGGCTAAACAGGCCAGCCAGCAGCTGAAGGTGGCGCGATTTGGCGATAATATGCGCGAGGTGGCCGTTACCGAGGGGGATAAGGTTGCGGCGCAGATTCAGTTCGGCTACGCGGTTAACGGCTGGGGTGTTGGCGATCTTGTCGAGGTGATTAATGGCGTAAGCGACGGTGACGTTAACGCTCTGGTGGATGAGTACGAAAGTCTGTACGACTTTACTGCCGCCGCCGCAGTGAATGGCGAGAAGCGTCAGAACGTTCTCGATGCGGCACGCATTGAGCTGGGGATTAAAGGTTTTCTACAGGCCGAGGGCTGCATGGCCTTTACCACCAATTTTCAGACGCTGCACGGTATGACGCAGCTGCCGGGGCTGGCGGTACAGCGGCTGATGCAGCAGGGTTATGGCTTTGCCGGTGAGGGGGACTGGAAGACGGCGGCGCTGCTGCATATCTTTAAGGTGATGTCGACGGGCCTGCCCGGTGGCACTTCCTTTATGGAGGATTATACCTATCACTTTTCACCGGGTAACGAGCTGGTGCTGGGTTCGCATATGCTGGAGGTTTGCCCGTCTATCGCGAAAGAGACGCGCCCGCTGATCGACGTGCAGTTTCTGGGCATTGGCGGCAAGGCCGATCCCGCAAGGCTGATTTTTTCCACCCCGGCGGGTCGCGCGGTTAACGCCAGCGTGATTGATATGGGCGATCGTTTTCGTCTGCTGGTGAATGTGGTGGATGCCATTGAGCAGCCGAAACCGCTGCCGAAGCTGCCGGTTGCCCGAGCGCTGTGGCGTGCCCAGCCTTCACTGGCAACGGCATCTGAAGCCTGGATTCTGGGCGGCGGCGCACATCATACGGTGTTCAGTCAGGCTCTGACGGTTGAGGATATGCGTCAGTACGGCGAGATGCACGGTATCGAGGTGTTGGTCATTGATGACGAGACTACGCTGCATGGTTTCAAGGATGCGCTGCGCTGGAACGAGGCTTATTATCGGCTGAATCAGCGTTAGATCTTTCAGGTCGGAGGGTCACTGGATCGGGGCCTGATGCCTGGTGGGTGTCGCCTGCGGGTGGGGCCCGGTGCTACACAGGCCTGAGGGGTCGCCTGCGGTTGGGGCCCGGTGCTGCACAGGCCTGAGGGGTCGCCTGCGGGTGGTCCCCGGTGCTGCACAGGCCTGAGGGGTCGCCTGCGGGTGGTCCCCGGTGCTGCACAGGCCTGAGGGGTCGCCTGCGGGTGGGGCCCGATGCTGCACAGGCCTGAGGGGTCGCCTGCGGGTGGTCCCCGGTGCTGCACAGGCCTGAGGGGTCGCCTGCGGGTGGGGCCCGATGCTGCACAGGCCTGAGGGATCGCCTGCGGGTGGGGCCCGGTGCTGCACAGGCCTGGTGGGTGTCGCCTGCGGGTGGGGCCCGGTGCTGCACAGGCCTGGTGGGTGTCGCCTGCGGGTGGGGCCCGGTGCCTGGCGGTCCTCACGCCGCGCTTCGCACGGTTCCTTCGCTCCGCTCGTCGACCTTTCGGACCGGGCATGACGGGACATCCCTGTCCCGGCATGCCCTTGTGCCAGCATCCCTGCTGGCCCATCCGGGTCTTCCTCCCTGCGCTCAGCGCTGCGAAATGCCTGTCACCGGGCCCCACCCGCCTGCTTATTGCATTATGCTGGCTGCGGGTAAAAGCGGTTCAGAGTACTACATGAAACTCTTTGTTAGGTTTGATTACGACCGAACCAGGCAAATAAGGAAACCGGTGTGCTTTGCAGCAACTCCGAAGCCGGAGAGGAGGATAATCCCTGCGGTTGACGGGCAATCCGCAGCGCTGCGGCGCAGACGGAAGGCCAGGCGAGGGCAGCAGGGATGCTGCACTCAGGGAGCGGCGGGCAGGGATGCCCGCTCGCGACCGGGCCGTCCGGCCTGGCGTCGGAGCCAAAGGCACCACGCGAAGCGTGGCGTGAGGACGCCCGGCAACCGCTGGGATTATCCACCGACACCGCAGATATTGCAGCGGACAAAACCAACCGACAAGCGTTGGGATTTTCCCCCATACACAGTAATTTTTGCAGCCAGGTGACCACATCCCGAGCGCTAAAGTATGCAGGAAATAGCGGCTGGGATAGCTTAATGAAGCTCAAAACCCTGCGAGTTTACAGGGCCTGACCTGAAGCGGTTCTGAAGCCCGGGAGGTGGACAATCCCAGCGGTTGACGGGCAATCCGCAGCGCTGCGGCGAAGACGGAGGGCCAGGCGAGGGCAGCAGGGATGCTGCACTCAGGGAGCGGCGGGCAGGGATGCCCGCTCGCGACCGGGCCGTCCGGCCCGCAGTCGGAGCCAAAGGCACCACGCGAAGCGTGGCGTGAGGACGCCCGGCAAACGCTGGGATTATCCACCGACACCGCAGATATTGCAGCCGGCAAAACCAACTGGCAAGCACTGGAGTTTTCCCCCATACACAGTAATTTTTGCAGCCAGGTGACCACATCCCGGGCGCTAAAGTATGCAGGAAATAGCGGCTGAGTTAGCTTAATGCAGCTCAAAAACCTGCGCAATTACTGGGCTTAACCTGAAGCAGCGCAGAAGCCCGGGAGGGGGACAATCCCTGCGGGTGACGGGCGTCCATCGGCTCAGCACATATCACTGCCCTACTCATTCACCTACGCCTGCCTGAGGCGTCACCCGCTTCACCGGCGCGTTCTGCTGGCGGTCCCACATCACCGTCAGCAACCTCTGCAACGCAATAAAAATAAACAGCAGGATCCCGATGGCGATCTTGGTCCACCACGAACTCAGCGTGCCGTCGAAATTAATCCATGTCTGAATCAGCCCCTGAATCAGCACGCCAAACAGCGTGCCGAGCACCGTGCCTACGCCACCCGACAGCAGCGTACCGCCAATCACCACCGAGGCAATCGCATCCAGCTCCACCCCCATGCCCGCAAGCGCGTAACCCGCCGAGGTATAGACGGAAAAAACGATCCCAGCCAGAGTGGCCAGCGCCGAGGAAAGCATATAAATACGAATCGTGGTGCTACGGGTCGAAATTCCCATCAGCCGCGCTGACGTCGCATTCCCGCCAATCGCATAAACCTCATTCCCGAAGCGGGTGCGGTGTGCCAGTACAATGCCGAACCCCACCACCACCAGCATAATCACCGCCAGCAGACTTAACCGCCCGCCACCGGGAAGCCTCCACGCCATGCCCGACAGCGTGCTATACAGCGGATGGTCGATGGGTATTGAACTCTCCGCCACCAGATAACTGCTGCCGCGAAGAAAAAACATCCCGGCTAAGGTAATAATAAAAGCCGGAATTTTAAGGGCATCAATCAGCCAGCCCATCATGGCGCCAAATGCGGCCCCCATAACCATCACCAGCGCGAATGCCAGCCAGGGATCCAGATGATAATCTCCAATCGCCCGCGCCAGAAAAACGCCGGTAAAGGCGATCACCGCCCCAACCGACAGATCGATGCCGCCAGAGAGAACTACAAACGTCATACCGACCGCAATAATGCCGAGGAAGGCGTTATCCGTCAGGATATTGGCAATCACCCGGGTGGAAGCAAAGCCGGGAAACTGCGCCAGACAAAAAAGATAACCTGCGACGAATACCAGCAAAGTAATCATCAACGGCAGATGACGTTTAATCACCTTTGCCCCCTCGTTTAAATAATTGAATAACGCGCGGCGTCTGAATCAGCAGCACCACCATCACCACCACGGCTTTCACCACCTGATTCAATTCCGGCGGGAAACCTGACAGCAGAATGCCGGTATTCATCGCCTGAATAATCAGCGCGCCCACCAGCGAGAGCAGCAGGTTAAAGCGGCCACCCATGAGCGATGCCCCGCCGATTACCACTGCCAGAATGGCATCCAGCTCCAGCCAAAGCCCCGCATTATTCGCATCGGCACCACGGATATCTGCCGCAACAATCAGCCCCGCCACCGCCGCGCACAGCCCGCTAATCACATAGGTCGACATCACAATCAGCCAGCCGTTGACGCCGGCATTGCGCGCAGCGCGCAGGTTGATCCCCACCGCCTCGATAAACATCCCCAGCGCCGTTTTACGACAGAACAGCCAGACCAGCAGCGCCACGGCCAGCGTTATCCAGACCGGCACCGGCAGCAGCAAAAGCGTGCCGCTCCCTATCCGCGCCAGTGACTCACTGTCAAACGTGACGATTTGCCCCTGGGTAATCAGCTGCGCAATGCCACGCCCGGCCACCATCAGAATCAGCGTCGCGACAAACGGCTGAATTCTCAGTAATGCAACCAGCATGCCGTTCCATAATCCGCAAAGTACCCCGCTGCCGAGCGTCACCAGAATAACCGTTGGCAGCCCGTGGCCGGAAACGGTCAGCGTGGCCGCCGTGGCACCCGCAATGGCCATTACGGCACCGACGGAGAGATCGATCCCGCCGGTGGCGATCACCAGCGTCATACCGATCGACAGCAGTGCAACCGGAGCGGCGCGGTTAAGAATATCGACCGGGCTACCGAACAGCCTGCCATCCTGCAGGTGAATCGCAAAAAAGTTACTGGCAACCAGGCTGTCGACAATCAACACCAGAATTAACGCGGCAATTTGCGGCATCCCCGCAGGCAGTCTGCGTTTATACCGTTGCATCTTAGCCGGGACGGGAGAGGATTCAGGCATGCTGGTGTCCTCCGGCTGCAATGGCCCCGACGATTGACGAAACCGAAAGGTGCTCCAGCCCAATTTCAGCCACCTGCTGGCGATCCCGGAGGATCACCACCCGATCCGCATAGCCCACCAGCTCTTCCAGCTCGGAAGAGATAACCAGCAGGGCCAGCCCGTCCGCACAGAGTGACTCGATCAAACGGATGATTTCGGCATGCGCGCCGACGTCAATCCCGCGCGTGGGCTCATCCAGGATGAGAAACTGTGGCCGGGTCACCAGCCAGCGCGACAGCAGCACCTTTTGCTGATTGCCGCCGGAGAGCAATTCAACGGGCTGTTCCGCATCAGGCGTCCTGATGCCCAGGCTTTTGATAAAGCGACCGGCAATCTCCTGCTGCTCCCGTTTTTTTATCGGCCTGAGCCAGCCACGCTGTGCCTGCAGAGCGAGGATGATATTTTCACGCACCGATGCCGCGCCAATGATACCGTCAGTTTTACGATCTTCGGGGCAGAAACCGATCCCCAGACGGGACGCCTGCGCTGGCGTGCGGATCGTCCGCTTTTTACCCTTAACGAAAGCGCTACCGCTGTCGGCACGTCTGATGCCAAACAGCAGCTCGGCCGTTTCGGTACGTCCGGAGCCGAGCAGCCCTGCCAGCCCCACCGCTTCGCCGGGGCGCACGCTGAGGGTAAAGGGTGCAATCGTTCCCTTCCGGCCGTAATTTTTGAATTCGACCACGGGCTGATTGCTTTTCAGGGTGCTTCCTGCGCGCTGCAGGGCAGTCTCCAGCAGCTCATGCCCCAGCATCAGTTTTATCAGGTCAATCTGTGCCAGCCCGTCAGTGTCCCGGCTGGCAACAAACTGTCCGTTGCGTAACACGGTGATGCGATCGCTGATCCTGTAAACCTGATCGAGGAAATGCGTAACAAAAATCAGGCTCATGCCGCGATCCTTCAACTGCCGCATCAGCGTGAAGAGCATTGTCACCTCGCTGGCATCCAGGCTGGCGGTCGGTTCATCAAGGATCAGTACCTTAGCCGAGAGATCGACGGCGCGGCAGATGGCAATGATTTGCTGCATCGCCACCGAATACTGACCCAGAGGACGGGTGACATCCAGTTCAAAACCATAGCGGCGCAGCAGCGTTCTGGCGTTTTGTATTAACGCACGCCGGTTGATGAACCCCAGCCGGCGTGGCTCGCGACCAATAAACAGGTTATCGGCGACCGACATATTCGGCAGCAGATTCACTTCCTGATAAACCGTGCCAATGCCCATGGCCTGCGCATCTGCCGTGCTGTGTGGGCTAATCTCCCGGCCTGACAGCAGAATAGTGCCCGCATTACGCTGATAAACGCCGGTCAGCACTTTAATCAGGGTCGATTTTCCGGCGCCGTTTTCGCCTAGCAGCGCCATAATTTCGCCGGGCCGGATGTCAAAGGAGACGTTATCCAGTGCCTTAACGCCGGGAAAAAGTTTACTGACGCCGCTTATGCTCAGCAGCGGCGATGGAGAAGAGTGTTGCAGAGTCATACGGCTTCGCCTCTACCATAAAAAAGCCGCCCTGATGCGGGCGGCTCGGGGATCAGTAACTCATTCCTTTTTTCTTGTCGGCCTGAGATTGTGCATCGGCAGGCAGGAATAAACGGGATTCCGTTTTGATGATTTTGGGCGGCACGGTCCCCTCTTTTTTGAACTTCTCCAGCGCATCAAAGGCCGGCCCTGCCATATCCGGTGTCAGTTCAACGTTGGCGTTGGCCTCCCCCGCCAGCATGGCTTTATAAATATCCGGCACGCCGTCAATGGAACCGGTCAGAATATCTTTACCGGGCTTAAGACCCGCTTCCTTAATCGCCTGAATGGCACCAATTGCCATATCATCATTGTGGGCGAACACCATGCAGATATTTTTACCGTTGTTCTCCGCCTTGATAAAGCTCTCCATGACTTCCTTACCCTTGCTGCGGGTGAAGTCGCCGGACTGCGAACGCACGATTTTAATACCCGGCGCGCCGGCGATGGCCTGCGCAAAGCCTTTTTTCCGGTCAATGGCTACGCTGGCCCCGACCGTACCCTGTAGCTCAACCACATTACAGGGTTTGCCGTTTCTCTCTTTTACCAGCCAGTCGCCGATCAGTTTGCCCTCGTAAACGTTATCTGCGGTGACCACGGCCATATAGAGCGACTTATCTTTAACCACAATGGCCCTGTCCAGCAGGAAAACCGGGATTTTCGCCTCGCGCGCCTCTTCCAGCACCGGCTCCCAGCCCGTCTGTACCACCGGGGCGATAAAAATTGCGTCTACACCCTGCGCGATAAAAGAGCGTACCGCCTTAATTTGATTTTCCTGCTTCTGCTGGCCGTCGGCGATTTTTAGCGTAATCCCGCGTTTCTTAGCCTCGCTTTTCGCTACGCTGGTTTCTGCCGCACGCCAGCCCGATTCGGAGCCCACCTGCGAAAAGCCCACCGTCATCGACTCTGCCGCGGCATAAGCGGACAGGCTGGCACTGATAAGGGTGGTTAAAAGTAAACGCTTCCACATGTTTTCTTTCCTCTGAGGGGATGTCGTTGTCCAGGATAAAACCCGGCTTAAGCCTGGACTAAAGTCGAAAAAACATTTTCGACAATGCTCACAAAACGCATTTAATAAAAGACGTTACGTCGGGATCGGCAGCTGCATTTATCTGCTGTCTCTATGGACAAATGCGGCTGCACACTGAAGGTAATGTTAAATAAATGTAATAAAGAGAATCATTTATCACTTCGCGTGATGGAAACGATTACAGATGAAGTGTGGGATTTTAAATAGCTATTTTAGTCCGGCAGGAAAGCAGTTATTTTCATGTTTTGTGAGCTGTGCCGCAGCCAGCACGGCCATCTGAAACGGGGGATGAGTAAATAGCAGCCATCGCTGAGCAAAATTTCGGCCTTATTGCAGGTTTTATTCAGAATTTACAGGTAATTGCCCCGTCACTCTCTGGACAGCTGCCCACCGATCTTTATACTGGTTCCCTCATAATTATTACCCCCTGACGATCATCATGACTGTCCACGATTATCTGTTAAAATTTCGTAAAGTTAGCTCGCTGGAAAGCCTGGAAAAACTGTTTGATCATCTGAACTACTCGTTGACCAACAGTGCCGACATCATAAATATGTACCGTGCTGCCGACCATCGACGGGCCGAGCTGGCGTCCGGTGGCCGCCTGTTTGACCTGGGCCAGGTGCCTAAATCGGTCTGGCGCTATGTGGTGTAAGTTTCACCTGTCAATGAACTGGCCTGTTTTTACCTCTGCCCCGGCGCCCAGCTGGGGATAATATCGGGGGTGCGCATCGCCGTTTTGCTAAGGAAATATTGTGTCTGATGACAGTAAAGTGCGAATCTCCGGACTCCTTCTGGTCCCTCTTGCCTGGCTGATTATGACCATGCTCACCAGCGGCCTGATGGTTGCCATGTATCTGAGCGCATTGCTCACGCCGGCGCTGCGCGCTGCGCTTTTCACTAACACCCATGCTTTTGCGCTGCAGTGGAGTATTTCGCTGTTAACGTCGCTGGTTGTATTGGGTTACAGCCTCTGGGTTACGTGGATATTCTGCCGACGATCGCGCCGTCTGCCCCGCCACTATATAATCTGGCTGCTGCTAACCGTGGTGCTGGCAATGAAAACCTTTGCGTTCTCACCGGTGAGCGACGATGCGGCTCTGCGCGCGCTTCTGCTTTCGCTGCTGGCGGCGGCGCTATTTGTGCCCTATTTCAAACGCTCAGCGCGCGTCAAAAACACCTTTATTGAATCCTGATGCGGAAAAAAACGTCAGAAATTTAATCGTCCGTGCGCTAAGAGGATATCCTTAGTGATGAGAGGTTGTTCTGCTGCCGTCTATACCCGATAATAGGCGGCTTTTCATTTTTATCAGGCGTAATAATGACCGATTACCTGCTTCTTTTTATTGGTACAGTGCTGGTGAATAACTTCGTTCTGGTGAAGTTTCTCGGCCTTTGTCCCTTCATGGGCGTTTCCAAAAAACTGGAGACGGCTATTGGCATGGGACTCGCAACCACTTTCGTTATCACCCTGGCCTCAATCTGCGCGTGGCTGGTAAACCACCTTATTCTGCTGCCGCTGGATCTCGTTTATCTGCGCACCATGGCTTATATCCTGGTGATTGCGGTGGTGGTTCAGTTCACAGAAATGGTGGTGCGTAAAACCAGCCCCGACCTCTACCGCCTGCTGGGTATTTTCCTGCCGCTAATCACCACTAACTGCGCCGTGCTGGGCGTTCCGCTGCTTAGCGTTAACCTCAACCACACGTTTTTGCAGGCCGCGCTGTATGGCTTTAGCGCATCGCTTGGCTTTTCACTGGTGATGGTCCTGTTCGCCGGGATCCGTGAACGCCTGGTGCTGGCCGATGTGCCCGCCCCGTTCAAAGGATCCTCTATTGCGCTGGTCACAGCGGGCCTGATGGCGCTGGCCTTTATGGGCTTTAGCGGGCTGGTGAAGTTCTGATGAGCGCAGTCTGGATTGCTATTGCCGTATTGAGCGCACTCGGCCTGCTGTTTGGCGCGCTGCTGGGCTACGCCTCACGCCGTTTTAAGGTGGAAGAGGACCCGATCGTTGAGCAGATCGATGCCATCCTGCCGCAGAGTCAATGTGGTCAGTGTGGCTACCCTGGCTGCCGCCCGTACGCTGACGCCGTGGGTAACAACGGAGAGATGATCAACAAATGCGCGCCCGGCGGTGAGCAAACCATGCTTAAGCTGGCCACGCTGCTGAACGTGGAGCCTCAGCCGCTCGGCGATGAGGCCGCCCGCGAGCCTGAGCGTAAGGTTGCCTGGATTGATGAAGCGAACTGCATTGGCTGTACCAAATGCATCCAGGCCTGCCCGGTTGACGCTATCGTCGGCGCGACACGCGCCATGCACACCGTGCTCAGCGACGTCTGCACCGGCTGCGATCTCTGCGTTGCTCCCTGCCCTACTGACTGTATCGAGATGAGGCCTGTTGCCACCACCACGGCAAACTGGAAGTGGGATCTGCACAGCATCCCGATCAGGACTATCCCTGTGGAAAACCATGCGTAATCTGTTCAAACTCTTTAAAAAAGAACCGATCTGGGATTTCCAGGGCGGTATTCATCCGCCGGAAATGAAAACCCAGTCAAACGGGTCGCCTTTGCGTCAGCTTCCGCTGCCTGAGCAGTTCATCATTCCCATTAAGCAGCATATTGGTCATGAAGGTGAACTGCTGGTCAGCCCCGGCGATCGCGTCCTGCGCGGTCAGCCGCTGACGTTTGGCCGGGGCAGAATGCTGCCGGTCCATGCGCCCACCTCGGGCACCGTTGAGAGCATTGCGCCACATATGACCGCGCACCCCTCCGCGCTGGCCGAGATGTGCATTTTCATTCGCGCCGACGGCGAAGACCGCTGGTGTGAGCGTCAGCCGCTGGCCGATTACCGCCAGGCGGAGCGCAGCGCAGTGGTGGAGCGTATTCATCAGGCTGGCGTGGCGGGACTTGGCGGTGCGGGCTTCCCGACCGCGACCAAGCTGAAAGGCGGCCTGCGCGGCGTTAAAACGCTGATTATCAATGCCGCCGAATGCGAACCCTATATTACCGCTGACGACAGGCTGATGCAGGACTGCGCCGACGAGGTGATTGAAGGCAGCCGCATTCTCGCCTGGGTGCTGCAATCTGAACGCGTGCTGATTGGTATTGAAGACAACAAACCTGACGCGATAGCCGCGCTGAAAAAAGCGCTGGGCAGTGCCACGGATATGGAAATCCGCGTCGTTCCTACCCGGTATCCGTCCGGCGGTGCCAAACAGCTGACCAGGATCCTGACCGGCATTGAGGTGCCTCACGGCGGTCGTTCGACGGATATTGGCGTGCTTATGCAGAACGTGGGCACCGCCTATGCAGTGAAGCGCGCCATTATCGACGGCGAGCCGCTGACGGAGCGGGTGGTCACGCTGACTGGCGAGTCCGTGGGACAGCCGGGTAACGTGTGGGGCCGCATCGGCACGCCGATCGCGCATCTGCTGCATAACGCCGACTTCACGCCCGGTCCTGGTCAGATGGTGGTCATGGGCGGTCCGCTTATGGGCTTTACCCTCCCCGCGCTGAACGTGCCGGTGGTGAAAATCACCAACTGCATTCTGGCCCCTTCAGCTAGTGAAATGGGCGATAGCGAACCCGAGAAATCATGCATACGCTGTAGCGCCTGTGCCGATGCCTGCCCCGCTGCCCTGCTTCCGCAACAGCTTTACTGGTACAGCCGTGGGGGCGATCACGACAAAGCGCGCGAGCATAATATTGCCGACTGCATTGAATGCGGCGCCTGTGCCTGGGTCTGCCCCAGCAATATTCCGCTGGTGCAGTATTATCGTCAGGAGAAGGCCGAAATTCGTGCCATTGACCTTGAGGCTGAGCGTACCGCCCAGGCGAAAATCCGCTTTGAAGCCCGTCAGCAGCGTCTTGAGCGTGAAAAACTGGCGCGTGAAGCCCGACATCAGCAGGCGAAACGCACCGTCAGCGACAGCGCTCAAACTGAGATTGAGGCCGCGATTGAGCGGGTGAATACGAAGAAACTGGCTGCCGACGATACCACAACGCAGCATGCGGCTGGCGAAACGACGCCTGAGATAGCCAGTATGCAGCGGGATGCGCGTAAAGCGCAGGCGCGTGCGCATCAGGCAGAGACCCAGGCGGAAACCGAACCTGCCACCCGACAGGCGCATGACCCACGTAAGGCTGCCGTCGAAGCCGCCATTGCGCGCGCCAAAGCGAAGAAAGCCGCCGCCGCCGAGCAGCCCGTCGCTTCCGATGACGCGCCCGACGCGCCCGTCGACTCGCGTAAGGCCGCCGTCGAAGCCGCCATTGCGCGTGCCAAAGCGAAGAAAGCCGCCGCTGCGGAGCAGCCCGTCGCTTCCGATGACGCGCCCGACGCTTCCGGGGACGCGCCCGTCGACCCGCGTAAGGCCGCCGTCGAAGCCGCCATTGCGCGCGCCAAAGCGAAGAAAGCCGCCGCTGCGGAGCAAACCGATGCGGTAAATAACACCCAGGGAGCGGCAGAACACGCTGACGATCCCCGTAAAGCGGCGGTGGCGGCCGCCATCGCTCGCGCTAAAGCGCGCAAAGCGCAGCATTCTACGCAAGAGGATTAAATGGCTTTTCGCATCGCTAGTTCGCCCTATACACACAATCAACGCAGCACCAGTACGATTATGCTGCTGGTGCTCCTCGCAGCGATCCCTGGCCTTGCCGCACAGTGGTATTTTTTTGGCTGGGGCAACATTATTCAGGTGATCATTGCCGCCGCGGCCGGGATGGGAGCAGAAGCGATTATTTTGAAGCTGCGCCGCCTGCCCCTGGCAAAAACACTGGGTGATAATTCAGCCTTACTGACCGCCCTGCTTCTGGGCGTCAGTATTCCGCCCCTTGCGCCCTGGTGGATCATTGTTATCGGCACCGTGTTTGCCGTAGTGATTTCTAAGCAACTCTATGGTGGCCTGGGCCAGAACCCGTTTAATCCGGCGATGGTCGGTTATGTGGTTCTGCTAATCTCATTTCCCGTACAGATGACCAGCTGGCTTCCGCCCGATACGCTGCAGACAATCACGCCGGGCTTTATGGATACCCTGAGTATGATTTTCCACGCCCATACGCTGGATGGCCATAGCATGCAGCAGTTGCAGGTGGGGATTGACGGCATTAGTCAGGCTACGCCGCTGGATACCTTCAAAACGGGCCTGCGCGCCGGACATCACGCCGAACAGCTGCTGGCGCAGCCTGTCTACGGCGGCGTTATCGCTGGCCTGGGCTGGCAGTGGGTAAACGTTGGCTATCTGCTGGGCGGACTGTTCCTGCTGTGGACCAACACCATTCGCTGGCATATTCCGGTTAGCATCGTGCTCTCACTGGCGCTGTTTTCTACCCTTGGCTGGCTCTTCTCACCTCACAGCCTGGTGTCCCCGGTTATTCATCTGTTTTCCGGCGCGACCATGCTCGGTGCCTTTTTCATCGCCACCGACCCGGTTACGGCTTCGACGACCAATAAAGGTCGGCTGGTCTATGGGGTGCTGATTGGCCTGCTGGTCTGGTTGATTCGCAGCTTTGGCGGCTATCCGGACGGCGTGGCCTTTGCGGTTCTGCTGGCGAATATTACCGTACCGCTGATCGACTACTATACGCAGCCACGCGTATACGGCCACCGCAAGGAGAAATGATGCTGGATGCCATAAGAAAAAACGGCGTGACGCTGGCGTTGTTTGCTGCGGTCACTACCGGCCTGACGGCGGTTATTAATGCGGTGACGAAGCCGACCATTGAACACCAGACTGCGGTGCAGCAGAAAATACTGCTCGATCAGGTGGTGCCGCCGGAAATGTACAATAATGCCATTCAGCATGAGTGCTATATCGTGACGAATGCGGCACTGGGTAATGGTCCTCACCACCTCTATCTGGCGCGAAAAGATGACAAGCCCGTGGCCGCAGCGGTTGAGACCACCGCGCCGGACGGGTATTCTGGAGCTATTCAGATGATAGTGGGTGCAGATTTTAGCGGCACTGTACTGGGAACCCGGGTGGTGGAGCACCATGAAACGCCGGGCCTGGGTGACAAAATAGAGCTGCGTATTTCTAACTGGATAAACAGTTTTAACGGTAAGCGATTGCATGGTCAGGACGATCCTCACTTTGCGGTTAAAAAAGATGGCGGGGATTTCGACCAGTTTACCGGCGCTACCATTACGCCCCGCGCCGTGGTGAATGCGGTAAAACGCACCACGCTATATATTGAAACGCTGCCCGAGCAGATAGGCTCGCTGCCAGCCTGTGGAGATTCCAATGAGTGAAGCAAAAACGCTACTTATCGGCGGACTGTGGAAAAATAACTCGGCGCTGGTACAGCTGCTGGGACTTTGCCCGCTGCTGGCGGTGACATCGACCTCGACTAACGCCCTCGGACTTGGACTGGCGACCACGCTGGTGCTGACCTGTACTAATAGCGCAATTTCCGCCTCACGACGCTGGGTGCCTGCCGATATCCGCATTCCCATTTATGTGATGATTATTGCCGCCGTGGTCAGCTGCGTGCAGATGCTGATTAATGCCTATGCCTATGGCCTCTATCAGTCTTTAGGCATATTCATCCCGCTAATTGTTACCAACTGCATTGTAGTTGGCCGTGCGGAGGCGGTGGCCTCAAGAAGCAGCGTCCCGCTCTCTGCGCTCGACGGCATGGCGATTGGGCTGGGTGCGACCAGCGTAATGGTGGTACTGGGTTCAATTCGCGAAATCATTGGCAACGGCACCATTTTTAACGGCGCCGATCAGCTGCTGGGCCCCTGGGCGAAAGTGCTGCGCGTCCAGGTTGTGCATTTTGATTCGCCCATGCTGCTTGCCATGCTGCCGCCTGGCGCTTTTATCGGTCTGGGCATGCTGTTGGCAGCGAAGTATCTTATTGATAATAAAATGAAAGCGCGCGCAGCGCTGGCTGCAGAAAAGGAAGCGAAGACATTGCCTGAAGGAGAAGCGAGCCCGCTGTGAACAAGGATAAACGACAGCAGATTTTGAGTCGGCTACGAGAAAACAATCCCCACCCGACCACGGAACTGGTTTTCACCACCCCTTTTGAACTGCTGATTTCGGTGCTGCTCTCTGCGCAGGCCACCGACGTCAGCGTCAATAAAGCCACCGCGAAACTCTATCCGGTGGCGAGTACCCCGGCTGCCATTCTGTCGCTGGGGGTAGATCAGTTAAAAACCTACCTTAAGACTATCGGGCTGTTTAACAGTAAGGCAGAGAACGTGATTAAGACCTGCCGTATTTTGCTGGAAAAGCATCAGGGCGAGGTTCCAGAGGATCGCGAGGCGCTGGAGGCACTACCTGGCGTAGGCCGTAAGACCGCCAATGTGGTGTTGAATACTGCTTTTGGCTGGCCGACTATTGCCGTCGATACGCATATTTTCCGCGTTTGTAACCGCACGAACTTTGCTCCCGGCAAAAACGTTGAGCAGGTTGAAGATAAGCTGCTGAAGGTGGTGCCGAAGGAGTTCAGGGTTGACTGCCATCACTGGTTTATTTTGCATGGCCGTTATACCTGTATCGCACGTAAACCCCGCTGCGGGTCATGCATTATTGAAGATCTGTGCGAGTATAAAGAGAAGGTCGAGCTTTAGGTTTTAGTGGTGCAGGGGTGATATCTGCTGTGTCGGTTAGTTGTTTGGGCTGCAATACTTGCGATACCGGTGGATAATCCCTGTGCTTGTCGGTTGTTGTGTCGGCTGCAATACCTGCGATACCGGTGGATAATCCCTGTGCTTGTCGGTTGTTGTGTCGGCTGCAATACCTGCGATACCGGTGGATAATCCCTGCGGGTGCCGGGCGTCCTCACGCCACGCTCCGCGTGGTGCCTTTGGCTCCGACTCCAGGCCGGACGGCCCGGTCGCGAGCGGGCATCCCTGCCCGCCGCTCCCTGAGGGCAGCATCCCTGCTGCCCTCGCCTGGCCTTCCGTCTGCGCCGCAGCGCTGCGGAATGCCCGTCACCCGCAGGGATTATCCACCTCTCAGGCTGCTGAGCTGCTTTGAGTAAAACCGTTTAGCTCTCCGCAGGTATCATCAGCACGACTTCCAGTTAAGCCCTATTAACACTCGGGCTTTGTAGCCCGCCCGGCCCACTAGCAGGTAATTTAATAATGTGCATTTGATAGCGCCTGCCCAGCCGATGGCTCTGAGTCTTTAACACAAAGATTTTCTTATTTGCAGGGTTCTTCCTCTTCCAAACCAGCCTAAAGAGTTTATGTAACCCCCGGAACCGCTCCTACCCGCAGCCAGCACAATGCAATAAGCAGACGGGTGGGGCCCGGTGACAGGCAATCCGCAGCGCTGAGCGCAGAGAGGAAGACCCGGATGGGCCAGCAGGGATGCTGGCACAAGGGCATGTCGGGACAGGGATGTCCCGTCATACCCGGTCCGGAAAGTCGACGAACGAAGCGAAGGAACCGCGCAACGCGCGGCGTGAGGACCGCCAGGCACCGGGCACCACCCGTTGGCGACAGCACTTAGCTTTCAGCGAGCCAGGCACCGGGTCCCCCCCGTCGGCGATAGCACTTAACGTTCAGCGCGCCAGGCACCGCGCCCGCCCCGTAAGCGACGGCACTTAACCTTCAGCGCGCCAGGCACCGTACCCCACCCGTAAGCGACGAAACTTAACCTTCAGCGCGCAGGTAACATTTATCCGGGCTGTCGTGCACCGGGCCTCTGGCCCGGCTTACAGAAGGGGATTAATCCTGCTCAGCTTCCGCTTTCTCACGCTTAAGCTGGTAATACTCGGCAGTGGAAACGCTCAATGGCGCCCGGCCCCGGATCAGATCGGCCATCTTCTCGGCGATCATTACCGTCGGCGCATTCAGATTACCGGTAGTAATCTGCGGCATAATTGAAGCATCGACCACGCGGAGATTCTGCATTCCGTGCACGCGCCCTTCTGCATCCACAACGGCCATCTCATCGTTACCCATCGCGCAGCTTCCGCACGGATGATAAGCCGTTTCAGCATGATCGCGGATAAAGGCGTCAATCTGCTCATCGCTCTGCACGGCGGCACCCGGCTGGATCTCTTCACCACAGTATTCTGCCAGCGCGGACTGACGCATAATATCGCGCGTCAGACGAACCGCACTGCGAAACTCTTCCCAGTCCCGCTCTTCGGACATGTAATTAAAGAAAATTGACGGCGCAGCATACGGATGCCTGGAGGTCAGCTTCACGCGTCCCCGGCTCTTTGAACGCATTGGGCCAACGTGAGCCTGGAAGCCGTGCTCTTTAACCGGGCTGCTGCCATTGTAGTTAATGGCGACCGGCAAAAAGTGATACTGCAAATCCGGCCAGTCCGGCTTATCATCGCTGCGGATAAACCCACCCGCTTCGAACTGGTTGCTCGCGCCAATGCCGGTGCCTTTAAACAGCCACTCAGCACCGATAGCAGGCTGATTCCACCACTGGAGCGATGGATAGAGGCTGACCGGCTTTTTACAACGGAACTGCATATACACTTCCAGATGGTCCTGCAAATTGCGTCCCACGCCCGGCAGAGCATGCACAACCGGGATATCCAGCTCGCGCAGCCACTCTTCCGGACCAACGCCAGAGCGTTGCAGGATCTGTGGAGAAGCAATTGCACCGCCGCACAGCAGAACCTCACGCGTGGCCTCAGCCTGCTCCTCTTTACCGTTACGCAGCCAGCAAACGCCCGTCGCCGTTTTGCCGCTAAACAAAATCCGATCGGTCTGTGCATGGGTAATGATGGTCAGATTGGAGCGCTGTTTCGCCACGTCCAGATAACCGCGCGCGGTGCTGGAACGCCGACCCTGCGCAGTCACGGTTCTGTCCATCGGGCCAAACCCATCCTGACGATAGCCATTCAAATCGTCTGTCTCGTGGTGCCCTGCCTGCTTCGCGGCGTCAATAAACGCCCGGAACAGCGGATTGTTGCCCTTTTTAGGGGTCGTAACGCTCAGATAACCGTCGCCGCCGTGGTAGTCATTTTCACCGATATCGCGCTTTTCCGCCTTGCGGAAGTACGGCAGGCAGTTGAGATAGGACCAGTTCTCCAGCCCCTCTTTTTTTGCCCAGTTATCGTAATCCATCGCGTTACCGCGAATGTAACACATGCCGTTAATCAGTGAAGAGCCACCCAGCCCTTTACCGCGTCCGCACTCCATGCGGCGGTTATTCATTTTAGGCTCTGGATCGGTTTCAAATGCCCAGTTGTAGCGTTTACCCTGTAGCGGGTAAGCTAAAGCGGCTGGCATTTGGGTACGGAAGTCCAGGCGATGGTCTTTCCCGCCAGCTTCCAAAAGCAGTACCGATACGTCAGCATCCTCAGTCAGTCGCGTTGCCAGCACATTACCTGCTGAACCCGCCCCAATAATAATATAATCAAATTTCTGCATTAAACCTCCAGATAGCCGCGGCCATACCGGCCGCGGCAATAAATCAGAATGCGGACGGATAGTCGCCCATTTCAATCAGGATCGATTTGGTGCGCGTATAATGGTGCAGCGTTTCCAGCCCATTCTCACGCCCAACGCCCGACTGTTTGTAGCCACCCACCGGCATCGGAGCCGGTGATTCACCCCAGCTGTTTACCCAGCAGATGCCCGCCTCAAGCTGATGAATAACGCGATGTGCACGGTTCAGCGAGGTGGTAAACACGCCTGCGGCCAGGCCGTACTGCGTATCATTAGCACGCCCGATGACTTCTTCTTCGTCATCAAAGGCCAGGATGCTCATCACCGGACCGAAGATCTCTTCCTGTACGATGCGCATATCGTCGCGACAGTCGGTAAATACCGTTGGCTCAACGTAGCAGCCTTTTGCCATCGCTCCTTCGGTAATGCGTGAGCCGCCGGCCAGCAGGCGTGCGCCCTCTTCTTTACCAAGATCGAGGTAAGAGACCACTTTCTGGCAGTGCTCTTCGCTCACCAGCGGACCGAAGTTGACCTCCGGGTGGGTCGGATCGCCAATATGGATCCCCGCGACCTTCTCTTTCAGACGCTGTTCAAAAGCCGGCAGCAGCGAACGCTGTACGAACACGCGCGTACCGTTGGTGCATACCTGACCGCTGCTGTAGAAATTGGCCATCATGGCACCATCCACCGCACGTTCAAGGTCGGCATCGTCAAACACGATCAGCGGCGATTTCCCACCCAGTTCCATGGTGACTGACTTCAGGTTAGCCAGCGCCGCATCCGCCATCACGCGCTTACCGGTATTCACTTCACCGGTGAAGGAGACTTTTGCGATCCGCGGATGCTGGCTCAGACCCTGACCGACTGCACCTGCCCCCTGAACCACGTTAAATACGCCATCGGGAAGGCCTGCTTCGGTGAAAATTTTCGCCAGCTCGAGTACGCTGAGAGGAGTAACCTCGCTTGGCTTAAAAATCATCGCATTGCCAGTGGCCAGCGCCGGGGCGCTTTTCCACAGTGCGATCTGAATCGGGTAGTTCCATGCACCAATACCGGCACATACGCCCAGCGGTTCGCGGCGGGTATAAACCAGCGCGCTGTCACGCAGGGGGATGGATTCACCTTCCACCGCTACCGCCAGACCCGCGTAATACTCCAGCACGTCAGCACCGGTCACGATATCGACGGCGGTAGTTTCGCTAAGCGGCTTACCGGTATCGGCGGTTTCCAGTTCGGCCAGCTGCTGATTGCGATCGCGCAGCAGCGCAACCGCTTTTAACAGCACGCGGCTGCGTTCAACAGGCGTATAACCGCGCCAGATGCGCTGGCCGGCCTCTGCCGTGCTGACCGCACGATCAATATCCTGCTGGCTGGCCGAGGTAATTTCTGCAAGAACCTCACCGTTGGCGGGATTGATGGTGGTAAATGTTTCGCCATGACCCGCTTCTTCGCGGCCATTAATGTAAAGTCCACGGCGTTGCATATCTGCCATACCTCCTCCTTAGGGGGTTAGTCTGCCGGGCGGTTAAGCCACAGCGCGAGATTGTGATAACAAAGCGCACGGGCTTTCTCGATGCCCTGCGTCATTGGCTGTGGCGCAAGCGTCATGCGAAGCCACAGTCCATCTATTAATGCGGCCATGCTGGCCCCTGCGTCGCGGGCCTGCTGTGGGGGCAATACCCGGGCAAACTGCGCCGTCAGGTTGGAAAACAGCCGCCGGTCGTTAATACGTTGCAAACGTTGCAGATCCGGCTGATGCAGGCTGTTAGTCCAGAACGCCAGCCAGGTCTTCAGCACCGGAGCAGTAACCTGAGAAACATCGAAGTTACCGTCAATGATTGCCCTGATTTGTGCCTCAGGCTGCGGTGAGGCCTGCTGCCGGTGCGTTTCCACCGCCAGATAAAGTTCATAAAGTATCCGCCGCATACAGGCATCCAGCAGACCGTTTTTGTCACCAAAGTAGTGGCTGACAATTCCGGTCGATACGCCGGCTTCTTTGGCAATCAGGGCCAGACTGGCGTCGGCCAGCCCTACCCGATCAATCACCGTCAGCGTTGCATGGATCAGCTGCGCCTGACGAATCGCTTTCATTCCAACTTTTGGCATGGCTTGATTAGTTTCAACGATTGAATAGAGGTAATTGTAACGTTTTTATATTGAACGTTCAATCAATAAAAATGCCCCTGTCGCATATTTATTACCCTGAGAGATATTAGCAGCACAAGCCAGGGTTAAAAGCGCATGGCTGGCGGATAGTGAAAATATCGGCCCCTCTGTGCGCCCTTATTCCTTCCCTTAACGGCGGCTACGGTGAGTTATTTTGATGATATTATTAACGTGCATTTAAGTGATCTATGTCATAAATAACAGCCCGCAGGTCAGCCCGATGCTGCCTTCGGAGTGATTTTGTCTATTAATATCCGGTTAAACTGCGTTTTACAGAGTTTTATATTGGTTAATATTCACTCCATACTATATTAATCTGACTCAGACGAACAGGAGAGTGTTCTGCAACAGAAGTAAACGATCGTCTCATTTAAGCAATTAATACTAATATTTTGCTTTATAACGATATATAACCCCAAAATGCACGACTTACACCCTATTCTCATTCTGTGTCACACTCCATGAACAACAGATGAAAAAAGACTTGCCTGAGACCTGCTGATCGGCGAAATTAACCGCCGCTTTTCCCATCTTATAACCATGCGGCGAATGCCCACTTAACTCTGATGGCGACTTAATTTTCCGGTCGAATCAGGATTTGAAATTCAGAGGTATCAGTGTCAACTGCAAACAAACATTCAGAGGCCATCAGCCTCAATGCATTTAAGCAACCAGGATCGTTTTACCTGATTTTTTCAATTGAGCTTTGGGAACGTTTCGGCTATTACGGCCTGCAAGGCATTATGGCGGTCTACCTGGTTAAAATGCTGGGTATGTCTGAAGCCGGTTCCATCACGCTGTTCTCCTCTTTCAGCGCCCTGGTCTACGGTCTGGTCGCCGTGGGCGGCTGGCTGGGTGATAAGGTGCTGGGGACCAGGCGCGTGATCGTGCTCGGTACGCTGGTTCTGGCGCTCGGTTACGCCCTGGTGGCCTGGTCGGGCCACGATGTGTCGATGGTCTATATCGGTATGGCGACCATCGCTGTGGGTAACGGCCTGTTCAAAGCGAACCCCTCCTCCCTGCTCTCCACCTGCTATGAGAAGGACGACCCGCGTCTTGATGGCGCGTTCACCATGTATTATATGGCGATCAATATTGGTTCGTTTTTCTCCATGCTGGCTACCCCCTGGCTGGCGGCGCATTACGGCTGGAGCGTGGCTTTTTCGCTGTCGTTCGTCGGAATGCTGATTACGCTGGTTAACTTTATGCTGTGCCGAAAATGGGTGAAAAACTATGGTTCTAAACCTGACTTCGCCCCCCTGCATATTGGTAAGCTGCTGGCCACGCTGGTCGGCATCGCGGTGTTGATCGCGATGGCTACCTGGCTGCTGCATAATCAGGGTATTGCCCGGGGCGTGCTGGCCGTCATTGCTATCGGTATCCTGCTGGTCTTCGCCAAAGAGACGTTTGCGCTGAAAGGGGCGGCCCGCCGCAAAATGATTGTAGCCTTATTGATGATGGTTGAAGCGGTCGTCTTTTTTGTCCTTTATATGCAGATGCCGACCTCGCTGAACTTCTTTGCCATTCGCAACGTCGAACACAGCATTCTGGGCATCGCCTTTCAGCCCGAGCAGTTTCAGGCGCTGAATCCCTTCTGGATTATGCTGTTCAGCCCGCTGTTAGCCGCGCTCTACAATAAGATGGGCGATCGCATGCCGATGCCGCATAAGTTTGCCTTCGGCATGCTGCTCTGCTCTGCGGCCTTTCTGGTGCTGCCGCTGGGCGCCAAATTTGCCAGCGAGCTGGGTATTGTCTCGGTCAACTGGTTAATTCTGAGCTACGCCCTGCAAAGCGTGGGGGAACTGATGATCTCGGGTCTGGGTCTGGCGATGGTCGCGCAGCTGGTGCCTCAGCGCCTGATGGGCTTTATCATGGGTTCCTGGTTCCTGACCACGGCGGGTGCCGCGATGGTCGCCGGTAAAGTGGCCAACCTGATGGCGGTGCCGGGCGATATTACCGATGCCCATCAGTCACTACAGGTTTACGCGCATGTGTTTATGCAAATCGGGATTGTGACCGGGGTTATCGCAGTATTGATGATGCTGATTGCGCCGAAGCTGAATCGCATGACGCAGGGCGTAGAGTCAGAGGCGAAATAAACGCGCCGCTGACGGCTACGATAAGGGCGATAGCAGCGGTTATGCGTCCTTCCCTCTTTAAGGGCGATACCGGGTATCGCCCTTTTTTGTGTCTTTCTGGCAGCCAGACTGCACGTGCTGCTAGAGTTTGACCGCCTCGAAAAGCTGCTGCGGATGGGCTATGCCCTCCTGCGCCGCCACCAGCTGTAGCTCGTATTCGCCCATCTCATGGGTTTTCAGCATCACCGCATAGACCGCGGCAGTGACATGCTCCAGCGCTTCCCGCAGCGGCTTACCGTGCAGCAGGTCCACCAGCAGCAGACCACTGGTCAGATCGCCAACGCCGACCGGCTGACGCACGCCAAAATCCACCAGCGGACGGCTGATATGCCAGGCCTCGCTGGCCGTCACCAGCAGCATTTCAAACCGATCGCTGCGCAGCCCCGCGCGCGCCAGATGTTTGACCAGCACCACTTTCGGCCCTTTAGCGACAAGCTCGCGTGCGCTGGCGACGGCCTGCTCCAGATTGGCCACTGTGTTTCCACTGAGCATTTCCAGCTCCAGCAGATTAGGCGCGATAATATCGCTGGCGGGCAGTGAAGACTGCGTATGAAATTCAGCCACGCCGGGGGCAACAATGCAGCCTTTCTCCGGATGCCCCATCACGGGATCGCAGAAGTACCAGGCGTCAGGATTCGCCGCTTTCACCTGGCGAACGATGTCGAGGATCTCTTCGCCCTGCTCTGCCGAGCCAAGATAGCCGCTCAGCACGGCGTCACAGGTTTTCAGGCGATCGATTTCGGCGATGCCCTTCACAATATCGGTCAGATGGGTGGCGGGCATCACCATACCGGTCCAGTGTCCATACTGGGTATGGTTTGAGAACTGGACGGTATTAAGAGGCCAAACGTTTGCGCCCATACGACGCATAGGGAATTCAGAGGCGCTATTGCCCGCATGGCCGAACACGGTGTGCGACTGAATCGAAAGAATATTTTTCATAGCAGAACCCAGACAACCTTACCAAAAATAAAGGCCGATCAGAGAGACCGGCCAGGGGAGCGTTTTTATTTCCAGACAATCAGACTGTAATTCTTCTTGCCGCGGCGCAGCAGGGTAAACCGGTCGAAGAGGCGATCCTGGTCAATAAAAGCATACTCTGCGCTAAGTTGGATCTCACCGTTGATGCTGACCGCTTTTGAGTCAATCAGCTTGCGGGCCTGACCGCGAGACGGGGCAAGTTCACCGTCCACCATCGCCTGTTGCAGATCCTGACCGCGCTCAAGGGAGATAATCGGCATGCCATCCTGCGCCAGCTGCTCAAAATCGGCTTCGGTCATATCACTCAGCGCACCGGAGAACAGGCTTTTGGTGATGCGCTGTGCGGCCGCCAGGCCTTCCTCACCGTGCACCAGTCGGGTGACCTTTTCAGCCAGCACATACTGCGCACGCGGCGCTTTGCCGCTCGCTTTATCTTCCTGCTCCAGCGCATTGATCTCTTCAATGCTCATAAAGGTGAAGAATTTCAGGAAGCGATAAGCATCGGCATCCGCGGTATTGATCCAGAACTGGTAAAACTTGTACGGGCTGGTTTTCTTCGCGTCAAGCCAGACGGCCCCACCCTCGGTTTTACCGAATTTGGTGCCGTCTGCCTTGGTGATAAGCGGAACGGTCAGGCCAAATACCTGGTTCTGATGCAGACGACGCGTGAGGTCGATGCCTGAGGTGATATTCCCCCACTGATCGGAGCCGCCAATTTGCAGCGCCACGCCGTAACGCTCATTCAGGCAGGCGAAGTCGTAGCCCTGTAGCAGGTTATAGGAGAACTCGGTAAAGGAGATGCCCTGATCGTCACGGTTCAGACGCTGCTTAACGGCTTCTTTGTTGATCATCTGATTGACCGAAAAGTGCTTGCCGATATCGCGCAGGAAGGTCAGCACGTTCATGCTGCCAAACCAGTCGTAGTTATTCGCCGCGACTGCGCTGTTCTCGCCGCAGTCAAAGTCAAGAAACGGCGCGACCTGATGACGGATTTTATCAACCCATTCATTCACGGTTTCGGCCGTATTCAGTTTGCGTTCGTCAGCCTTGAAGCTGGGGTCGCCGATCAGGCCGGTCGCGCCACCCACCAGCGCAACCGGGCGGTGACCCGCGTCCTGAAAGCGCTTCAGGCAAAGCAGCGGCACCAGATGGCCCAAATGCAAGCTGTCTGCGGTGGGATCAAAGCCGCAATAGAGTGCGACTGGCCCCTGCGCCAGACGTTCCGCTAACGCCTCTTCATCCGTTACCTGGGCAACCAGGCCCCGCTCTTGCAATTGTTTAATCAGGTTACTGCTGTCCATCTGAGGCTCCATGTAGAAACGTCGGTACCTTACTGGTACACCGCTTTCCGCTGACGTGCGGAGAAAATTAAGGCCTATAGAATAAAGCCCTGACGCACTCTGTACCAGCGCTTAACGGGATTATTTCGTCGCTTCAGGGCGCCAGACGGTCGATTTTCCAGCCCGCTCCGTCTCGCTGGTAGAAAAAGCGATCGTGCAGGCGATGTTCGCCCCCCTGCCAGAACTCCATTGAGTTAATGGTGATGCGATATCCACCCCAGAAGCTGGGGAGGGGGATTTCGCCCTGCTGAAACTTCTGCTTAAGCTCAAGGAACTTACCCTCCAGCACGCCGCGTGCGGAGATGCGACTCGACTGTTTCGAGACCCATGCGCCTATCTGGCTTTCGCGCGGTCGGCTGTGGAAGTATTTCATCACCTCCAGCATTGACAGCTTTTCTACGCTGCCGAGCACCATGACCTGTCGCTCCAGCATATGCCACGGGAACAGCAGGCTGATGCGCGGGTTTTGCGCCAGCTGATGCGCCTTGCGGCTGCCCAGATTGGTATAGAACACCATACCCTGCGCATCCACATGCTTAAGCAGCACGATACGCTGATAAGGCTGACCCTGCTCGTCCACTGTTGCCACGCTCATGGCCGTCGGATCGGGAAGCCCGGCCTCAACGGCCTGGTTCAGCCACTGTTCAAACAGGGCCAGCGGGTCGGCAGGCAGATCCTTACGACGCAGGCCACCGCGGGTGTATTCGCGGCGCAGATGGGAAATTTGCTGAAGATTATCGTTGTTCATCGCTCAGACTCGGCTGGCAGGAAAAGGAGTGTGTGCGCTTTATCCTGCTGAATATTAATGGACTAACTGCCGGACAGGCGGCAATCGTTGATGATAAGTTTACCGTTTCGTTCGATAAACGCCTCATCCCCTTTGGACCAGAACGTATAGGTGCCATCGCTGTAGCGCGTACCGGAGGCCGCCACCTGCTGTTTAAGCGTGACCGGATTGCCGTCCAGTATCAGGTTCACTTCCTCCCGCGCATTATCCAGCACTACCGTTAGCGGCAGAGTTCCGCAGGTGTAGTGCAGGGTTTTCTGCTCATCCGGACGGGCATGAAACATGCTACAACCCGATAGCAGGACCAGAGTAAAGCCCGGAAGCCACTTTTTCACAGGATCTCCTAATTTATCGTCTGTTTACGCCCGGCTAAAATACCGGGAGATCATCATTCGGCCCGGCTGGCAGGGAAAATAGCGCCGATAACCGACGCAGCGCGCGCGCCGGTCACCGAAGGCAGATTGCCTGGCTGACCGGAAAGCGTGCGGTAAGCCAGCCAGGCAAAGGCCAGCGCCTCCATATCATCCCCGGGGATACCCGCTTCGTCAGTGGACATCACCTGTGTACCGGCCAGATGTACCGCAAGCCGGGTCATTAGCAGCTGATTACGGCTGCCGCCGCCGCAGACCATCAGTCGCTCGCAGCCGCCACTGAGCATTACCTGTTCCGCGATGGTCAGCGCCGTCAGTTCGGCCAGCGTAGCCTGTACATCCTGTGGCTGAACGCCGGGAAAAGAGGCAATATTTCGCTCAATCCAGCCCAGATTAAAATACTCTCTGCCGGTCGATTTTGGCGCGGGCAGGGAAAACCACGGATCGCACATCATCTGCTGAAGCAGCGGTAAGATCACGCGGCCACTACCGCCCCAGGCGCCGTCTTTATCATAGCCCACCCCGCGCTGACGCCAAATCCAGGCATCAAGCAGCATATTGCCTGGCCCGGTATCGTAGCCGCCCACCGCCCGACCGGGGATCAGCAGAGACAGATTGGCGATGCCGCCAATATTCAGCACCATGCGGCGTTCGCCAGGATGCATCAGCACGGCCTGGTGAAAGGCGGGCACCAGCGGGGCCCCCTGCCCGCCCAGCGCCATGTCACGTCGGCGAAAATCCCCAACTACCGTAATCCCCGTTGCGGCGACGATCTGGTTGTTATCGCCGATTTGTAGCGTGTTCGGCGCATCGCCCCCCGGCTCATGCCAGACGGTTTGCCCGTGGCAGCCGATGGCAGTGATATCGTCTTTTTCCAGCCCCTCACGCTTCATCAGTGTATTTACGGCTTCGGCAAAGAGGCGGCCGAGTCGGGTGTCAAGCTGCCCAAGCTGTGAAAGACTGAGCGCCTGTCCCTGACATATCGCCAGAACCTGCTGGCGCAAATCGGCCGGAAAGGGGTGGCAGTAGCTGGCCTGCTGCGCCACCATCTGCTGGTCAATGGCCGCCAGTACAACATCAACGCCATCCAGGCTGGTACCGGACATGACACCGATATATCGTCCTGACTTCATCTTTTCTGGCCTTACCCACGGTGGGTTAATGGAGAATCATGGATACAGACTCGCAAAAATAGCCCGGCAATTCTATGATTAACTGTGCGATTTTACGTAAGCCCGCGACGCGGGCGTCTGTTTTGGTCTTCTGCGTTTGATTGATTTCTGGTTTAATTTGCCTGGGCTACGCTCTTATGCAGTTTTTTTTCCAGAAATAGCAACCGGGCGTGGCTTGTGCCATATAATAATGTTATCGATTGCTGCCCAGTGGGTGCGGCAGGTAAATAAGAATGGAGTTTTAACGATGATAAAGCGTTTATTAATCGTGGCACTGACCGGTGTGACATTAGCAGGATGCACCAATACTGATACGCTGTCCGGTGATGTTTACAGCGCCTCCGAAGCGAAGCAGGTTCAAAACGTGACCTACGGTACGCTGGTTTCCGTAAGACCGGTTCAGATTCAGGGCGGTGATGACAGCAATGTGATTGGTGCCATCGGCGGTGCCGTACTGGGGGGCTTCCTCGGGAATACCGTGGGTGGCGGTGCCGGTCGTAGCCTCGCGACCGCTGCAGGTGCCGTTGCCGGCGGCGTAGCCGGTCAGGGCGTGCAGGGTGCGATGAACAAGTCGCAGGGCGTTGAGCTGGAAATTCGCAAAGATGATGGCAACACGATCATCGTTGTGCAGAAGCAGGCCGCAAGCCGCTATGCCGTGGGTCAGCGCGTATCCATGGCGTCAAACGGCAGCCAGATCACCGTTTCCCCTCGTTAAGAAGCACGATGAAAAAACCGGCAGTTGCCGGTTTTTTTTATTCGTCGCGGTTTTGCAGTTCGAGAATATTTTTCTCAAGCCGGGCTATCAGCGTCACCAGCTTTTCCACTTCCTGCGAAGAGATACCGGATAAAATATCATCCCGCGTGGCGTCAATCACATCCTCAACCTGACCAATAATGGGCGCCGCTTCGGTGGTTAACTTAATGCGTTTGGCCCGTCGGTCGCTGGCACAGGTCGTGCGGGTGATTAAGCCTTTTTCTTCCAGCTGGTCGAGGGTACGTACCAGCGAGGGCTGTTCAATACCAATCGCTTTCGCCAGTTGAATCTGCGACTGCTCGGGTGGAAGCTGATGAATATTGTGCAGCGTAACCCAGTGTGTCTGTGTGAGCTCAAGCGGCTTAAGGCGCTGATCAATCAATGAACGCCATATGCGTACTAATCGTGCGAGATCCGTTCCCAGGGGTGTATCCAATTTCATCTCCTTATAATTAGCTTGCTACCTATCAAGCTTGATTCTAGACTATTCTGCGAGTTTACAGGACAAATTACAAATTCATCATCGTAACCGTGGTTTCCCGGTTCACCCGTGCGGATCCAGAAGGAAGACTTAATCCGTGAGCAACGTGCTATTTACCCCGACATCGCCGCTGACTGACTTACTGTTCGGCGCTTCTCTCTACTTTCCTCCCCTGTTTAAGGCCGTGCTGCTCGGCTTTTTCATCTGGCTGCTGCTGCATCCCCTCCTGAGGGACTGGATGTACTCGGGGGAGATTTGGCACCCCACCCTTCTGGATCTTTCTCTTTTTATTTTGTGCGTCAGCGGCTCGCAGTGGCTGCTGATCGCCTGGTGACACCATGAAACTTGGCACATTAAAATATTTCTCTACCCTGATCTTTTTTGCCGCCGCCCTGTGCGCTGGCTGGTGGCTGTGGAACTACTATATGCAGTCGCCCTGGACCCGAGACGGCAAGGTCCGCGCAGAGCTGGTGAACATTACGCCGCAGGTTTCAGGACGCATTGAACAGCTGTGGGTCAGGGATAATCAATACGTCACCCGGGGCACCCGGCTGATGACACTGGACGATAAGCCTTATCGCATCGCCGTCCTTAACGCCGAAGCGGAGCTTGCAAAGGCGCAGTCCGATCTGTTGAAAGCCCAGCACGAGGCACGTCGCCGCGCCAGCCTGCCGCATAATGTTATCTCCGCTGAAGATCTGGATGCCGTTAACCTGAACGCCCAGGCGATGGCGGCCAGTGCCAAAGCGGCTCAGGCGGAGCTGGATCGGGCAAAATGGAACCTGGCGCAGACGCAGATCCTGGCGCCAGCGGACGGCTGGGTAACCAATCTGACCGTGCGCCCCGGCAACTATGCCACCAGCGGTACGCCGGTGTTTGCCATGGTAGACAGTCACTCTTTTTATGTCGTCGGCTACTTTGAAGAAACCAAGCTGCGGCATATTCGTCCCGGCGACAAAGCCTCTATCCGCCTGTACAGCGACGATCGCCCCCTTACTGGCGTGGTTGAAAGCATCGGACGGGCAATCTATGACCAGAGCGTGGAAACGGACAGTGGACTGGTAGCCGACATCAAACCTAACGTCCCCTGGGTTCGTCTGGCCCAGCGCGTACCGGTTCGCATTCATCTGACCGCGGTTCCAGCGGATTTGCCGCTGGTCGCGGGCACAACCTGCACCCTTTCCATCCAGCCATGAATCTGCGCTGGCTGGAGTGGCAGCAGCTGCCGTGGATCAAAGCCACCGGCGGGCAGTGGCGCTATGCGTTGCGTAACAGCATTGCCATGTGTCTGGCGCTCAGCATTGCTTACGGACTGGATCTGGATGAACCCTACTGGGCAATGACCTCCGCTGCCGTCGTCAGCTTCCCTACGGTGGGCGGCGTCATCAGTAAAAGTCTGGGGCGCATTGCCGGTAGCCTGATCGGCGCGGGGGCCGCGATGCTTATTGCCGGGCATACGCTCAACGAGCCCTGGCTGTTCTCGCTGTCGATTGCCGCCTGGCTGGCCCTCTGCACATGGATCGCGAATCACTATCAGAATAACGTTGCCTACGCCTTTTCGCTGGCGGGCTATACGGCGGCGATCATCGCCTTTACCACGGTCAATATTACCGATATTACCCAACTGTGGAATATTACCCAGGCGCGCGTTTGCGAAGTCATTTCCGGCATTCTGTGCGGGGGGCTGATGATGATGATCCTGCCCAGCACCTCCGATGGCGACACGCTGATCACCTCGCTCAGGCAGATGCATGACCGACTACTGGAACACGCCGGGCTCCTGCTGCAACGCGAAACGACCGATAACGTGCGCAGCGCCCATGAAAAAGTTATCGGCCAGATCCTGACGCTTAACGTATTGCGCATTCAGGCCTTCTGGAGTCACTATCGCTTTCGACGGCAGAACAACGTGCTTAACTATGTTCTGCACCAGCAGCTCAGGCTGACCAGCGTGATTTCCAGCCTGCGGCGCATGCTGCTGAACTGGCCGGACGCGCCCCCCGGGCTGTTCAGTGCCCTGCAACAGTTGCTAAACGAGCTGGCAAAGTCAGACTGTGACAAATTTCGCCTGGCGCGCATTCTCCAGTCCGCCGCGCCTGCCGACCCGGCGGATTATCGCCATCACGCTTTCTGGCATCGTCTGCGCTACTTCTGCTGGATGTACCTGAATATCAGCCGCTGGCTGCGACAGTTTGAGCATGCGGATAGGGATGCGCGCCTTTCCCCCCCTCCCGTCCCCTCGCTGGCGCGTCACACGGACAGCGCAGAGGCGGGCTGGAGCGCCTTCCGTACCTTTGTGGTTATTGTTCTCGGCTGCGCGTTTACGATCGCTACCCAGTGGGAATCGGGCGAGGCGGCACTGACGCTCGCGGCAATCAGTTGCGTGCTGTACTCCTCGGTGCCCTCACCGGCCAGCAGCGTCTCGCTGCTGCTGAAAACGCTGCTGTTGCTGAGCGTGTTCAGCTTTGTCATAAAATTTGGCGTTATGGTGCAGATTGATGTGTTGTGGCAGTTTTTGCTGCTGCTTTTCCCCCTGTTGATTACGCTACAGCTCTTTAAGCTCCAGCAGAAGGAGCGGGCCGCGCTGTGGGGCCAGCTGATTGTGTTTATGGGATCCTTTATCTCCGTCACCAATCCCCCCTCCTGGGATTACCAGCAATTTATCAATAATAACCTGGCGAAAGTGTGCGGGGTGATGCTGGCATGGCTGGCTTTTCAGATCCTGCGCCCCAGCTCGGATAAGCGACGCAGTCGTCGTCATATTCGCGCGCTGCGCCGCGATTTTCTCGATCAGCTCAGCCGTCGCCCCCGACTCAGTCAGAACCGCTTTGAGTCGCTTATCTACCATCGGGTGAACCAGCTGAGTGCCAGTCGCGACGAAAATGCCCGGCTGTGGCTGCTGCGCTGGGGGGTGGTGCTGCTTAACTGCTCACATATTCTCTGGCAGCTCCGGGAGTGGCAAACCGCGTCGGCTGGCTTAAACCGGGAGCGGGAGGCAACACTTCAGGATTTGCAGAGCATAATCAGCGCGCGCGGCGTACGCCATCGCTCGCTGGCTGAGACGCTCGCCGGCCTGGAAGAACGCGTTACCACGCTGGCGGCGGAGGGCGGGCGGGAAGAGACGGTGCTGGCGGGGATTATCTGGCGCCTTTACTGCTCACTTTCACAGCTACAGCAGGCCCTGCCTGAACAGGCCAGTGCCAACAGCGCATAAGCTTACGGAACAGGTAGCCTCTGCCGCCGCCTGCCTGCAGGGAAGATGTCCGCCCGAAATATTCCCGCTCAGAATAATGTGGGTTGTTCAGGCTCGTCGGGTTCGTCACGTTTTCCGGCGCGCTGCGCGCGTAAATAGCGCTGACGACAGAGGCGCAGCACCTCGCGCTTCTGCGCGTCGCTCATCCGTCCCCAGTTGAAGCGTTCGTCGCGGCTGCGCAGGCAGCCTGTGCAATACCCCAGCCGGTCTGCCTGGCAAATACCCCGACACGGCGAGGGAACGGGAAAGAGTTCCAGCTGTTCTGACACCGCACCTCCTGATGATAAACCTGTCTCAATTGAAGATCGGTTATCGCAGCTTCGCAAGCAGCGGGAAAAAAATAGTCGTAAATCTGATGTTTTTCGCGATATTCCCGGTCCAGTCTGCCAGAATGCTAACGCCACTTTTTATGCCGGGCCTTGTTATCGCTGGATATTAGTTAAGGTTTCACTAAGTTTGCAGCGATATTATCCCGGCAGTTTAATTTGTTATCGGATAATCATGAAACTCCTGTCCCGGTTACGTTGTAACGAAAATGCATTTAATATCTACGCTGCGCTTTTTTTTACCGTCGTGCTTAATGCCGTTTTTATGAGTCATGCCTGGGAAACCATCCCGTATATCACCCTGCATGACTACCTTTTCGCGGCGACGCTGCCGCTGGTGCTGTTTTGTGCCTTCCTGTTCATTTTCAGTCTGATCGCGCTGCCGTGGATACGAAAACCGTTAGTAGTGGTGCTGGTGCTGGCCAGCGCGGCGGCCAACTACTTTATTTACAGCTTTGGTACCGTCATTGATACCAATATGATTCAAAACGTTTTTGAAACCGACGCTCAGGAGGCGACCGCTCTCTTCACCCTGCGCTATATGGTATGGATGGCAGCCTTTGGCCTGCTCCCGGCGGCAATTTTTACCCTGGTACGTATCAGCACCCGCCGCCCTGGCTGGATGAATGCGGTGCATCGCGTGGTCACTGCCCTCGCGTCGGTTGTTATTATCCTGCTGGTGGCTGCGCTGTTTTATAAAGACTACGCGTCGCTTATTCGTAATAACAAAGGGCTGGTCAAGATGATTACGCCTGCCAACGTTATTAGCGGCGTCAGCCACTATGCGGATAATCGCTGGTTTGCGGGCGATCAAAAGCTGGTGAGAATCGGCCTGGACGCGCACAAAGGCCCGCTAATTAAGGCGGAGCAAAAGAAAACGCTGGTGGTGTTTGTCTTAGGCGAGACGGGCCGCGCCGAAGACTTTTCGCTTGGCGGCTATGCCAGGGAGACCAATCCGAAGCTGGCGCGTGATAATGTCATCTATTATCCCAATGCCAGCTCCTGCGGCACGGAAACCGCTATCTCCGTGCCCTGCATGTTCTCCAATATGCCGCGCGCCCACTATGACGCCAGTCTGGCCCATCACCAGGAGGGCGTACTGGATATTATGGCCCATGCAGGCGTTAACGTACTGTGGCGCGAAAATGACGGCGGCTGCAAGGGTGCCTGCGACCGCGTGCCGCATACCGATATGACGAAATGGAAGGTCAGTGAACTGTGCCGGAGCAATTTTTGCCTCGACGACGTGCTGCTTCACCGCCTGAATAACTATATCGACAGCGTAAAGGACGACACGGTGATTGTGCTTCATCAGATGGGTAGCCACGGCCCGGCCTACTATCAGCGCTATCCCGCAGAGATGCGCCGGTTTACGCCCACCTGCGACAGTAATCAGATCCAGGACTGCGATCATCAGGCGCTGGTTAATACCTACGACAATTCGATCCTCTATACCGACTCGATGCTGGACAGCACCATCACCCTGCTAAAGTCGTGGAGCAGCAAATACAATGTGGCGCTGGTTTATCTCTCCGATCACGGTGAATCGCTCGGCGAGCATGGCATGTATCTGCACGGCACACCCTACGTTTTTGCGCCCAGCCAGCAAACTCATATCCCTTTCCTGCTGTGGATGTCAGACGACTATGCCCGCACCTATGACATTAACCAGACCTGCCTGCGGCAGAAAGCAAAGTCTGACGCGGTTTCACAGGATAATATTTTCCACACGCTGCTGGGGATGATGAATGTGCAGACCCGTGAATATCAGCCGACGCTGGATATGGTAAAAGCCTGTCAGTCTTAACGTTTGCGCGGGGGCGGATAAATCATTCCCTGCCCCCGCCTGCGGATCGGACGTGCAGTCAGGTTTGTAACAGACCGATCGGTCTGTTAAGGTAGAAAGATGAAAACGGCCCGACATGACACACGTGAACATATCCTGACCACTGGCGAAGCGCTTTGCGTGCAGCGCGGCTTTAACGGTATGGGACTGATTGAGCTGCTGAAAGTGGCTGAGGTGCCTAAAGGGTCGTTTTATTACTATTTCCCCTCGAAAGAGGCTTTTGGCGTGGCCATGCTGGAGCGTTATTTTGCGGCCGGACATGCTCACCTGCGCGATGCGCTTGACGCACAACCGGGCAATCAGCGACAGTCCGTGCTGGATTATTATCATCATTCCCTGACCCGCAGTCAGGAGATGGGTTTTACCGGCTGTCTGTCAGTGAAGCTTTCTGCCGAAGTTTGCGATCTCTCTGAACCGATGCGTAATGCACTGGATGCGGGCTCAAAGGCGCTGATATCTACCCTGGCGGGTGCGCTTGAGCGTGCCGTACACCAGGGCACACTGTGCCTTGACTATCCCGCCAGAGACTGTGCACAAAATGTCTATACGCTCTGGCTCGGCGCAAGCCTGCAAAGCAAAGTTTCCCGCGACAGCGCGCCACTCTTCAGTGCGTGGCAGGAAATGAAAAGAATGCTGCCCGCGCCCGCTTAAAAAAAAACACCTCAACTAGTCGACCGGTCTACCAGGAGTAATAATGGAACTTAAGACGCTTTTTACCCCCTTAAAAACCGGCGCGATTACCGTGTCGAACCGCGTGTTTATGGCACCGCTGACGCGTCTTCGCAGTATCGAGCCGGGTGATATTCCTACCCCGCTGATGGGCGAGTACTATCGCCAGCGCGCCAGCGCTGGCCTTATCATCACCGAAGCGACCCAGATCTCCGCTCAGGCAAAAGGCTATGCGGGCGCGCCGGGTTTACACTCATCTGAACAGATTGCAGCCTGGAAGAGTATCAATCAGGGTATCCGCGATGAGGGCGGCCACAGCGCCGTTCAGCTGTGGCATACCGGCCGCATCTCTCACACCAGCGTACAGCCCGGTGACGAGGCCCCGGTCTCCTCTTCAGCTATTAATGCCGATACCCGTACTTCATTACGTGATGATACCGGCGCGACCATCCGCGCGGCGACCTCCACGCCCCGTGCACTGACGCTGGATGAAATCCCGGGCATTGTGAATGATTTCCGTCAGGCGGTCATCAACGCCCGTGAAGCGGATTTTGACCTGGTGGAACTGCATTCTGCCCATGGTTATCTGATCCATCAGTTTCTCTCCCCGGCTTCTAATCAGCGCGCGGATGGCTACGGCGGCAGCGTAGAAAATCGTACCCGCTTTGCGCTGGAAGTGGTGGATGCAGCGATTGCGGGCTGGCGCGCCGATCGTATCGGCATCCGCATCTCCCCGCTGGGTCCTTTTAATGGACTGGACAATGGAGAAGATCAGGAAGAGGCGGCGCTGTACTATATTGGCGAACTGGCCAAACGTAAGCTAGCCTACCTGCATATTTCCGAACCTGACTGGGCAGGCGGCAAGCCTTACAGCGAGGCGTTCCGCAAGGCCATTCGCGCCGTCTATCCGGGAGTGATCGTCGGTGCCGGCGCCTATACGGCGGAGAAAGCCGAAACGCTGATTGAGCAGGGGCTGATAGATGCGGCTGCCTTTGGCCGCAGCTATATCGCCAATCCCGACCTGGTGGCGCGACTAAAGTCCAGCGCGCCCCTGAATGAGCCTCGCCCGGAGACCTTCTACGGCGGCGGCGCTGAGGGTTACACGGATTACCCTGCGCTCGGGGATTAAGGCTTTAGCCTCAGGGCTGCCTGGATTACGTCCGGCTGCGAACGCCGCTATACTGAATATTTACCGTTGTCGGATGATAACGCTTACCACATATTTACCGTTATCGGATGATAACGCTTACCACAAGAGGATGTTATGCGCTTACTTCACACTATGCTCCGCGTTGGCGATTTGCAGCGTTCAATAGATTTTTACACCAACCTTCTGGGCATGCGCCTGTTGCGCACCAGCGAAAACAAAGAATACAAATACACGCTGGCTTTTGTGGGCTATGAGGAAGAGAGCGAAGGGGCAGTGCTTGAGCTGACCTGGAACTGGGGCGTTGAAAAATATGACCTCGGCGATGCTTATGGTCACATCGCGCTGGGCGTTGATGACGTTGCCGCCACCTGCGATCGCCTTCGTAAAGCAGGCGGCAGCGTGGTGCGTGAAGCCGGCCCGGTAAAGGGTGGCTCAACCATTATCGCTTTTATTGAAGATCCGGACGGATACAAAATCGAGCTGATTGAGAACAAGCACGCCGGCCACGGCCTGGGTAACTGATACCCGCGGGTGCTTTCGGGCACCCTCTCCCCCTCTTCCCCTGCTGCATCCCGTACTGAAATTTGCCATAATACGCGCTGCATTTTTTCGCCTGTGAGATCCTGATGTCTGAATCGAACGAACTTAACGCCCTGAGCAGCCGTTTTCGCGGTTTTTATCCGGTGGTCATTGATGTGGAAACCGCCGGGTTTGACGCTAAAACCAATGCGCTACTGGAAGTCGCCGCCGTCACGCTGAGAATGACTGAGGATGGCTGGCTGGAGAAAGACGAAACGCTTCACTTCCACGTTGAGCCGTTTGAAGGATCTATCCTGATGCCAGAAGCACTGGCGTTTAACGGCATTGACCCCGGCAATCCGCTGCGCGGCGCGGTCAGTGAATATGAGGCGCTGCATGCCATTTTCAAGATGGTGCGTAAGGGCATCAAAGAGCGGGGCTGCAATCGCGCCATTATGGTGGCCCATAATGCGACCTTTGATCTTAACTTTATGAATGCGGCGGCGGAGCGGTCAGGCCTGAAGCGTAATCCGTTTCATCCCTTCGGGACCTTTGATACCGCTGCGCTGAGCGGGCTGGTGCTGGGACAAACGGTGCTGGCTAAAGCCTGCCTCGCGGCCGGTATGCCTTTCGATAGCAGCCAGGCGCACTCCGCGCTGTACGACACCCTGCAAACCGCCGATCTGTTCTGCGAGCTGGTTAACCGCTGGAAGCGACTGGGTGGCTGGCCGCTGCCCATTGCCGACAGCGAGGCATAAAAAAAGCGGGGATCGTCGATCCCCGCTTTGCAAACCCAGCGAAAACTTACTCAGCCGCGTCAGACGGATATTTTTGCACCGTCTCTTTAATTAGCTGCAACAGTTCACCGCGCTGATACATCTCGATGATGATATCGCATCCGCCCACCAGCTCACCGTCGATCCACAGCTGTGGAAAGGTCGGCCAGTTAGCGTATTTAGGCAGCTCGGCACGAATATCCGGGTTCTGCAGGATATCAACATAGGCAAAACGTTCGCCACAGGCTGACAGCGCCTGAACGGCCTGTGCTGAAAAGCCACAGCTTGGCAGTTTCGGAGAACCTTTCATATACAGCAGAATCGGGTTTTCTGCTATCTGGCGCTCAATTTTCTCAACAGTACTCATAAATGCCTTCCTATAACGGATACTTCGTGTTTATTTATTGTAGCGACTCTGGCCCCCTGATGAAAACGACATTTTCAGTAAGGGAATTATCCTGGGGGTTCCGCGTGGCGAATTATCCAGCGGTAAAAACAACAAAATAACATTTGCCTGAGCCTGACGCCGCTGCTGTCACGGCTTACCCCGGGTTGATGAGCACATAACCAGCTGATTATGCTGAAATTGCCAACAATTACTTGTTGTACATCATTGAAACAAAAAAGACCTTACCTTTTGTTAAAGAGTTAGATTAGAATTGCGCTCACTTGTCTGCCGTATAGCAGATATCCTAATTTAGCCGAGCTTCTGCCTCTGGCGGGAGCATAAACAGTTAATGGTAACGATGCGTTTACTTATCACGCTCCTGATGCTGGCCTTCGCGCAGCTCTTTTTTAATGTGGCGCACGCATCGCCACATGCTCCAGTTAATGCAAACCACCATAAGGTGGAAGGCAGTGCCGCCCGTGAGGACGATCGTCGTAAGCGGCGGCAGGTGAAGGGTAGCGTAACGAAAAAAGTTAAAGAGTCCACCCGCAAGTCACGCCGTATACCCGCCACCCGCCTTAAGGCCAAAAAAACGCTCGCGCCGCAGCCTGTATCGTCCCACTCCCGGAAATCTGGCCTCAGGCACAAAGCCGCTTTGCAGGCCAGTCTGGGTAAAAAGCATTATGGTCACCGTCGTGGCAAATCCGTCGAGCAGGGTGAAGAACTGACCGCCGAGGTACTTAGCGCCCCACTAAAAATGAGCAAGGCACACCGGGCGCGTTATCAAAAAGCGCGTCAGACGGCGATGAACAAGCTGATGGGCCAGCTGGGTAAACCCTACCAGTGGGGCGGAACATCGCCTAAAACGGGCTTCGACTGTAGCGGCCTGGTGTGGTATGCCTACAAGGATCTGGTTAAGTTTAAGATCCCCCGCACCGCCAATGAGATGTATCACCTGCGCGATGCGGCGAACATCAAACGCGGCGAGCTGGAGAAAGGCGACCTTGTTTTCTTCCGCATTAACGGACGCGGCACAGCGGATCACGTAGGCGTTTATCTTGGCGGCGGGAAATTTATTCAGTCGCCTCGTACCGGAAAAGATATTCAGGTTAGCGCGCTGGCTGATGAATACTGGCAAAGTCACTACATCGGCGCACGTCGGGTGATGACACCCAGAACGATCCGCTAATCTCCGCGTCGCGTAGTGAATATAAAAAGGCCGATCTGACGATCGGCCTTTTTTTTTAGTGCATGACGGCGGTAAAGCTGAAAATAATAATCATTAACAGCGCGCTAACGGTGGTTAGCAGAGACAATTTCAGATCGGTGTCCACAGATACTCCTTTATACCCTTACAGTTTGTGTCACCATCAATTTTCCCACACCCGGCGGTAAAAATCTCGTTTTCTCTGCTCAGCCTTGTTAGAATTCCATTTCGTTGCGCAACGGGTTGCGTTCGCGGTCTGCAACCGACGCAACAGGCCTGGCTGACTGCCCCCTTTTCCTTACTGACGCCACCGAATATTCATAAAAAACGGCGACGGATTTTGCCGTTTCAGGCAATCGTTTAACAATATACTTATCAGCAAGTTGCGGTAAGTACAGGAGTAGTGATTTCATGGCAACAATCAAAGATGTGGCTAAACGCGCCGGGGTGTCGACCACCACGGTGTCCCACGTCATTAATAAAACGCGCTTTGTGGCCGAAGCCACGCGGGAAGCAGTATGGACTGCCATCCGCGAACTGCATTATTCGCCAAGTGCGGTCGCCCGCAGTCTCAAGGTTAATCACACCCGGACCATCGGCCTGCTGGCAACGTCCAGCGAGGCACCCTACTTTGCCGAGATTATTGAAGCCGTGGAGAACAGCTGCTTTGCCAGCGGTTACACCCTGATTCTGGGCAATGCGCACAACGATCTGGTCAAACAGCAGGCGTATCTGTCAATGATGGCGCAAAAGCGCGTCGATGGCCTGCTGGTGATGTGCTCCGAGTATCCTGATGAACTGATCCAGATGCTTGAAGATAACCGAAATATTCCTATGGTCGTCATGGACTGGAGCGAGTCACGCGGTGATTTTACGGATACGGTGCTGGATAACGCCTTTGAGGGCGGTTATCTGGTAGGCCGCTATCTGATTGAGCGCGGCCATCGCGATATTGGCGTCATTCCCGGTCAGCTGGAGCGTAACACCGGCGGTGGCCGTCATGCCGGTTTTCTAAAGGCGCTATCCGAAGCGGGGATCACCCTGCGCGATGAGTGGCTGGTACAGGGTGATTTCGAACCCGAATCTGGCTATCGTGCCATGCAGCAAATTTTATCCCAGAAGCAGCGGCCTACCGCCGTATTCTGCGGCGGCGATATTATGGCGATGGGGGCGATTTGTGCCGCTGATGAGATGGGTCTGCGCGTTCCCCAGGATATCTCGGTCATCGGCTATGATAACGTGCGCAACGCGCGCTACTTCACCCCGGCCCTGACCACCGTTCACCAGCCAAAAGAGAGGCTGGGCGAAACGGCCTTTGAAATGCTGCTGGATCGTATTACCAGCAAGCGTGAGGAGCCACAGACGATTGAAGTTCATCCCAGCCTGATCGAGCGTCGTTCAGTGGCGGATGGTCCCTTTGTAGACTATCGCCGCTAACGCCATTAGCCGCCTGCTCATTCCTCTGCCCCCTCGTTCAGCCACTCATTATTGAGCGTCCCGGTGTCGCCAAGATAGTCGAGCAGCCAGCCCAGCGCGGGGCTGGCCTGCTGCTGCGACCAGCTGACGCAGCAGGGGCTGTCGGGGAATGTCGCGGTAAGCACAAGTTCAGTTAATGCGCCGCTGCTCAGCAGCGGACGGGCAAAATGTCCTGGCACCATTCCGACGCAAAGCCCGCCCAGCAGGCAGTCCGCAGCGCTCTCCCAATCGGGCACCACCAGCCGACGCTGATTATCCAGCGTCCAGGTAGTGCGCTTGGGCAGCGCGCGGGATGTGTCTTCCAGCGTCAGAGAGGGCCATTCGCGGATGGCTTCCTCGCTGACCGGTCCTGAGATTTCTGTCAAAGGATGGCGGGCGCTAACCACACAGCGCCAGTTCAGCGCGCCCATATTGCGAAAGGCAAAGCGCCCGCCAACGGGTATTGCCTGAGTTGCGCCAATCGCTACATCTACCCGGCCATCCGCCAGCGCATCCCACACGCCATTAAACACCTCCGGGGAAAGGTGTAATTCCATATCCGGGAAATGACGGTAGAAATCGACAACCAGCTGCCGGGTGCGCTGGGGTTTCACTATCCTGTCTACGGCGATATTTAGCTGCCCGCGCCAGCCGTTTGCTACCTGCTGGCACTGACGCCGGGTGGCAAGCATTTTTTTGATTACGCTCCGCCCCTCCTGAATGAAGTAGCGTCCCGCCTCGGTCAGTTCGACATCGCGATGACGGCGTGTAAACAGCGGAACGGCCAGCCACTCTTCCAGCTGACGTACGGTATAGCTGATAGCGGAGGGGACCCGGTGCAGCTCAGCAGCCGCGGCGGTAAAGCTGCCGTTTCGGGCAACGGCATCAATCACTTCGAGGGAATGTTCTGACCACATTTTTTGCCTGCAAATTTTTTGAACGCAATGGACAAATATTAGCGTTTCACAACGACTCTGGCACGCATTTACACTCTGCGCCGTTATATTCTTCTGAAATTAAGAGCAAAAAAATGCCTGCAAAACTTTTTACCCTTTACCTGGCGCTGCTTAGCGTCATCGGCTTTCTGGCCACCGATATGTATCTGCCTGCCTTTACGCTGATGCAGCAGGATCTGCAAACCGACGCGGGAGCGATCGGTGCCAGCCTGAGTCTCTTTCTGGCGGGCTTTGCCTGTGCGCAGCTGATATGGGGCCCTCTCTCCGATCGAATCGGCCGTCGTCCGGTGCTGCTAATGGGTCTGAGCCTGTTTGCCATCAGCTGTGCCGGAATGTGGTGGGTGCACAATGCCACCCTGCTGCTGGTGCTGCGCTTTGTGCAGGCCATTGGCATCTGCGCGGCCGCCGTAACCTGGCAGGCGCTGGTGATTGACCGCTATTCCGCCACCCAGGCCAGCAAGGTTTTTGCCACAATCATGCCGCTGGTAGCACTCTCTCCGGCACTGGCTCCCCTGCTAGGCGCCTGGCTGCTCAACCATTTCGGCTGGCGCGCAATTTTTATTGCCCTGATGGTCATTACGCTACTACTGCTGGTTTGCACGCTCTTTTTGACAGCAACACCACGCGTTATGCCAAAAAACGGCGATAAGAAGACGGGTTTTCTAACCCTGCTGAAATCTCCTGTTTACAGCGGTAACGTGCTGATGTACGCCGCCTGCTCTGCCAGCTTCTTTGCCTGGCTGACCGGTTCGCCGTTTATCTTATCCGCGCTGGGCATGTCACCTGGCAGCATTGGCCTGAGCTACTTCCCTCAGACGCTGGCCTTTCTGACCGGCGGCTATGGCTGCCGAACCCTGCTTAAGCGTACGGAAGGCGGCTCACTTCTGCCCTGGCTGCTTGGCCTGTACAGCCTGAGCATTATTGCATTTTTTATCGCGGCTCAGCAGGCGATCCCCTCTGTGTATGCGCTGCTGCTGCCGTTCTGCGGCATTGCCCTGGCGAACGGTGCGCTGTATCCGATTGTTGTCTCGAATGCCCTGCTTCCCTTCCCACAGGCCAGCGGTAAGGCCGCGGCGCTGCAAAATACGCTCCAGCTGGGGCTTTGCTGCGTGGCCAGCCTGCTGATCTCCTCATTTCTTACCCGCCCGCTGTGGTCTACCTCGCTGGTTATGCTGTCGACTGTCCTATTTGCCATAATCGGCTATATTTTACAGCGTACAAAAGCGGCAGAAACGTCACTGCATCGCGCTGAAAGTAGTCGTTAACCTGCTGAATACTTTTAGTTAGCAACCTAACAATAAACATTTGAATATTGTCAGGGGTGAGCATATACTCGTTTCGCTGGGTAAAAAAATAACAATTTCCGCCTGATAACCCTCCGCTATGCTGGCAGATAACCTGCCAGCAGGGTGAAGGATATCGGGAATACCTGCCAGGCCTCTTATGCTTTTAGCAAGTCTGACGGTTAAACGAGAAATAAAAGGTAAATTTTCAATTCTGACAGGGTAGTCTGGGTTTTAATCCGTGCATCCCCGTTGCTCTACTCTGCTAATATTTATATTCAATCCTCTGTAACGCCGGAAATCAAACGTACGCTAGCGAGTGCGTATTCTCAAAATCCCGTAGGAATTGTTTTTTCTATTTCTCGGGTATCAACCACACAGGGTGATGGAGAGACTATGAGTTCATCGTGTATAGAAGAAGTGAGCCTGGAAGAGAATCAGTGGTACAGAATCGTTCAGGAGATGTTGCGCAGTGCAGATATCGACATTAATGGTACCCGACCGTGGGATATCCAGGTAACCAACCCTGCCTTTTTTAAGCGCGTGCTACAGGAAGGCTCACTGGGGCTGGGTGAAAGCTATATGGATGGCTGGTGGGAGTGTGAAAGAATGGACATGTTCTTTCATCGCGTATTACTGGCGAAGCTCGATGAGAAACTCCCCCATCATTTCAAAGATACCTTACGTATTGCCGCCGCAAGACTAACCAATCAGCAGTCAAGAAAGCGCGCGTGGATTGTGGGAAAGGAACATTACGACCTCGGCAACGATCTGTTTTCTCTGATGCTTGATTCCCATATGCAGTACTCCTGCGGCTACTGGAAGGAAGCCCGGACGCTGGAGGATGCGCAGAATGCAAAATTAAAAATGATTTGCGAAAAGCTGCAATTAGCACCCGGTATGTCCCTTCTGGATATCGGCTGCGGCTGGGGCGGGCTGGCAGAATATGCGGCGCGTCACTATGGCGTTCGCGTTTCTGGCGTCACTATCTCTGCCGAACAGCAAAAAATGGCTCAGCAGCGCTGTGAAGGATTGGATGTCACTATCCTGTTACAGGACTACCGCGATCTGAATGAACAGTACGATCGGATTGTTTCCGTGGGGATGTTTGAACATGTCGGCCCTAAGAATTACGCCACCTACTTTAACGTGGTGAACCGAAATCTGAAGCCGGATGGGCTTTTCCTGCTGCATACCATTGGGGCGAATACGACCGGCGAGAATGTTGATCCCTGGCTGGACAGATATATATTCCCTAATGGTCGCCTGCCCTCGGTAAGCCATATTGCTGAGGCCAGCGAACCTCACTTCGTTATGGAAGACTGGCATAATTTCGGCCCGGACTATGACACCACGTTGATGGCGTGGATTGACCGTTTTCTTGCAGTGTGGCCTGAGCTCTCTGAAAAGTACGGTGAGCGCTTTAAACGCATGTTTATTTATTATCTTAATGCCTGTGCAGGGGCCTTTCGTGCGCGCCATATGCAGCTCTGGCAGGTGATGTTTACGCACGGAATTGAAGGGGGACTTCGCGTCCCGCATTAATCCTGTTCCGCTAAAAGGCCGGCGTAATTTACGCCGGCCTTTTTATGCCTGGCATTTCGCTATGGCGCTTTTATCCGCTAAAGCTTACAGGCTGTTTAACGCAGAGGCGGTTTAGCGTTGCTCTGGAGCGTCCTGAGCGACGGCCTGGCTAAGCAGGGCGTCACGCTGTGCCAGTACGCGTTCGACGGTTTCAATGATCGCCTGAGTGTGCGGATCGATTTCAATATTCACGCGATCCCCCAGACGTTTGGCCCCCAGCGTGGTCCGCGCCAGCGTTTCAGGAATAAGGTGTACGCAGAAACGGGTTTTGGTCACTTCCCCAATCGTCAGGCTTATTCCATCAATGCCAACAAATCCTTTATGCAGGATATATTTCATCTGCTCCGCATCACGCGGTTTAAACCAGATTTCGCGGTTATTTTCTGAGATAAGAATTTTGCAAATCTCTGCCGTGGTCATAATATGGCCAGACATGAGATGACCACCAATTTCATCACTGAATTTTGCTGCCCGCTCGACATTGACATAATCGCCAGTACTGAGATCGCCCAGATTAGTGATGCGCAGCGTCTCTTTGACCAGATCGAAATTTACCCGATCGCCGTTTATTCCCGTCACCGTCAGACAACAGCCATTATGAGAAACGGACGCGCCCAACTCCAGACCTGGCAGCATGTCGGGCGGAAGTCGCACGGTGTGGGTGCGGAAATTAGGCTTCTCGTTAATCGCGAGCAGTTCGGCGGTGCCCTGCACAATACCGGTAAACATGGTTATCACCTCAAATAGAGTATTCTACCTGTTAGTTTGCCCTGGCTTACGCGTAAATCCAAACGCCCACGGTTTTTTTACTCCGACAGTCTGCGCTATTTTTCCGGCTAAGATTGGCTATTTGCTCTGCGATCATTACACTGATCGGCCAGCCCTGCTGTTAAACGTGGTGTTCAGTGCGATATTGCGGCAGCCAGGCTCCCTCCTACATAAATATAAACAGGTGTTCGTGTGCAGAAGTACCTTATTGAGGCGCGTCAGTTATTAGCGCTGGCGATCCCAGTGATCTTTGCTCAGGTGGCTCAGTCCGCTATGGGATTCGTCGATACGATTATGGCAGGCGCTGTCAGCGCCACGGATATGGCCGCGGTTGCCGTGGGCACCTCAATCTGGCTACCCGCCATTCTCTTTGGACACGGTTTGCTGCTGTCACTGACGCCGGTGGTGGCGCAGTATAATGGATCGGGTCGTCGGGACCGTATTGCGCATCAGGTACGCCAGGCATACTGGCTGGCGGCGGTGGCTACCGCCGTGGTGATGGTGCTGCTTTATAACGCCGGTTTTGTCATCCGCAGCATGCACAATATTGACCCGACGCTGGCGGATAAAGCCACAGGCTATCTGCATGCGCTGCTGTGGGGCGCGCCAGGCTATCTGTTTTTTCAGGTGGCGCGCAATCAGTGCGAAGGACTGGCCAAAACCCTGCCCGGCATGATTATTGGCTTCCTGGGTCTGATGGTAAATATCCCGGTTAACTATATCTTTATCTATGGTCATTTTGGCATGCCCGCGCTGGGCGGCGTGGGCTGTGGCGTGGCGACGGCCTCGGTCTACTGGGTAATGTTTGTGGTAATGAAACTCTGGACCCGCCGCGCGCATTCACTGCGTGATATCCGCCTGCCGACGCGCCTGAGCGCGCCAGACAGGTCGGTGCTCTGGCGCCTGTTTACGTTAGGCCTGCCGGTTGCGCTTGCGCTGTTCTTTGAGGTCACGCTGTTCGCGGTTGTCGCGCTGCTGGTCTCCCCTATGGGGATCGTCGAGGTTGCCGGGCATCAGATCGCGCTGAATTTCAGTTCGCTAATGTTCGTTATGCCGCTTTCACTGGGCGTGGCGACGACGATCCGCGTGGGCTTCCGGCTTGGGCAGGGATCGGCCGACGCGGCACGGGTGTCCGCCTGGACGGCACAGGGCGTCGGGATAACCATGGCCTGTGTGACCGCTTTGTTTACCGTGATGTTTCGCGAGCAGATAGCGCTGCTTTACAACGATAATCCGGCCGTGGTTACGCTGGCCGCTCAGCTGATGCTGCTGGCTGCGGTATACCAGATTTCCGATTCAATCCAGGTGATTGGCAGTGGCATTCTGCGCGGTTACAAAGATACGCGTTCGATCTTCTTTATCACCTTTACAGCTTATTGGGTGCTCGGCCTGCCCTGTGGGTATGTGTTGGCGATGACAGACTGGGTGGTTGCACCGCTGGGCCCGGCGGGTTTCTGGATGGGGTTTATCATCGGTCTGACCTCCGCGGCAATCATGATGGTCTGGCGTATCCGCCGCCTGCAGCGTCAGCCAGCCGGGCAGATTCTGGCACGTGCAGCACACTAATTTTCCGGCATTTTTTGTGCAGGCATGCTTAAATATGCTGCGCTTCGCACAGTTGCGCAGCAGTCACACAGAAAAAAGCGGATTCTGCTTGCCAGGCGGTAACGCTGTCGTTAATATTCGTCCCCGCTGTTAGTAATACAGTAATGATGCGTTCTTAGCTCAGTTGGTTAGAGCACCACCTTGACATGGTGGGGGTCGGAGGTTCGAGTCCTCTAGAACGCACCACAGTGCGTCCGTAGCTCAGTTGGTTAGAGCACCACCTTGACATGGTGGGGGTCGGTGGTTCGAGTCCACTCGGACGCACCAGCATTTATGCGTTCTTAGCTCAGTTGGTTAGAGCACCACCTTGACATGGTGGGGGTCGGAGGTTCGAGTCCTCTAGAACGCACCACTCCTGACAGCCACTTCCTGCGTTAACTTTTTCTCTGTTTCTCCGTCAACGAATCTCCCGCTTTGCACTGTGCTCGTCCCCTGCTGTGACGCCCCTGGGCCCGTTTTTATTGCGCAACACTATGCGCTAACGCAATAATTGACTGATAAGATCATGCTTTTTAGTTGGTTTTCGTCTACCCGACTCGCTATAATCACCGACGTTGTTTCATTTGAATGGTTTCAGCGTATGGTTGGCCCTTTACAAAAAACGATAGCGTCCTGCGCCCTTCGCTGCGCATGCGCTGAAACTGCGTCTCAACTTCCTCTGCAAACGACCCTACTGTCACCTATTCTTAATCTGTACCGCAGTTTACGACTCAAGCAAAAATTCTTCTCCGGGGCTTTTTTTACCGGCGCCGGGATTGTCACTCTCACATCCATTACAACTTAATAGATAACTCGTCATGAAAAAGACCAAAATTGTTTGTACTATCGGACCAAAAACCGAATCGGAAGAAATGCTGACTCACCTGCTGGATGCGGGAATGAACGTAATGCGCCTTAACTTCTCTCACGGCGATTATGAAGAGCACGGCAAGCGCATTGCCAACCTGCGCGCCGTAATGAGTAACACCGGCCACCAGGCGGCGATCCTGCTGGACACGAAAGGCCCGGAAATCCGTACCATGAAGCTGGAGGGTGGCAACGACGCCGCGCTGAAAGCAGGCCAGACCTTTACCTTTACCACCGACCAGTCCGTGGTGGGTAACACCGAACGCGTGGCGGTCACCTATCCGGGTTTTGCATCAGATCTCAAAATCGGCAATACCGTGCTGGTGGATGACGGCCTGATCGGCATGGAAGTGGTTGAAGTCACAGAAAACACCGTGGTCTGTAAAGTCCTTAACAATGGTGACCTGGGTGAAAACAAAGGCGTTAACCTGCCGGGCGTTTCTATCCAGCTGCCTGCGCTGGCTGAAAAAGACAAGCGTGACCTGATCTTCGGTTGTGAACAGGGCGTTGATTTTGTCGCGGCGTCGTTTATCCGTAAGCGCTCAGACGTGCTGGAGATCCGTGAGCATCTTAAGCAGCACGGCGGCGAGCATATTCAGATCATCTCCAAGATCGAAAACCAGGAAGGCCTGAATAACTTCGACGAAATCCTTGATGCGTCCGACGGCATCATGGTTGCGCGTGGCGATCTGGGCGTTGAGATCCCGGTTGAAGAAGTTATCTTCGCTCAGAAGATGATGATCAAAAAATGTAACCGCGCACGTAAGGTGGTTATCACAGCCACTCAGATGCTTGATTCGATGATCAAGAACCCACGCCCTACCCGCGCGGAGGCAGGCGACGTGGCTAACGCCATTCTCGATGGCACCGATGCGGTTATGCTGTCGGGCGAAAGCGCGAAAGGACGTTATCCCCTGGAGTCAGTCACCATTATGGCGACCATCTGCGAACGTACCGATCGCGTTATGAAGAGCCGTATCGATTCGCATCATGACAACCGTAAAATGCGCATTACTGAAGCAGTATGCCGTGGCGCGGTAGAGACGGCAGAAAACCTGGAAGCCCCCCTGATCGTGGTTGCCACAGAAGGCGGTAAATCGGCCAAATCCGTGCGTAAATACTTCCCTAACGCCACCATTCTCGCGCTGACCACCAATGCACTCACCGCTCGCCAGCTGCTGCTGAGCAAAGGCATTGTGACCAGCGTCGTCGACGAAATTGCTTCAACCGATGACTTTTACCGCCTGGGTAAAGAAGTCGCGCTTGCCAGCGGCTATGGTCAAAAAGGCGATGTGGTGGTGATGGTTTCTGGTGCCCTGGTGCCAAGCGGAACAACCAATACCGCATCCGTACACGTTCTGTAATTTCAGATTAGGGTTAGAGATTAAAAAAGCGCCCGAGTGGCGCTTTTTTTATAGTCATCATCTGGAAACACCACAAAACATCTGCCTGAAATTATCCCCTCAAAATTTTACAAACTTAAGAAGTGTCCAATTAAACGCGCCTGTTTTAGCTAATTTTTTTGTACTTAAGTGCAAAGACGATGCTTCTTTGAGCGAACGATCAAATTTAAGCACCTTCCCATCAAAAATTTATTCTCATTAGAAAATACTTTGTGTAATACTTGTAACGCTACATGGAGATTAACTCAATCTAGAGGGTATAAATAATGAATCGTACTAAACTGGTACTGGGCGCGGTAATCCTGGGTTCAACTCTGCTGGCTGGTTGCTCAAGCAACGCTAAAATCGACCAGCTGTCTACCGACGTTCAGACTCTGAACGCTAAAGTTGACCAGCTGAGCAACGACGTGAACGCAATCCGTTCTGACGTTCAGGCTGCTAAAGATGACGCAGCTCGTGCTAACCAGCGTCTGGACAACCAGGCTCACTCTTACCGTAAGTAAGAGTTCTGGTTATGAAAATGGCGCACAGTGTGCGCCATTTTTTTTGTCTAAAATGCCCCCTCACTTAAGCTGCCCGCCGGTAGTGAGTCGTCTTAATTTACCGTACAGCTACCGCTGATTAATCCCCCTGTAACGCCCCGAAGCTTCTTATCCATACCCTGTCCTGCAAACCTACCTGTTACTATTCATCACGCGGCTTAAGATGCTGCCCCGGCTTAAACGCTCCACAAGCCATGCTAACGTGCCTGCGGCATGCGGTGGCTCAGGGTGTCGATTGTGACGGTGATGCGTCTGAATCCTGCTGGTGGCGGCTGTAAGGCAGAGTCCCCTGCTCTGGCTCGCCGCTATTCACCAGCACCGGCATTCCAGAACGGCGTTTCAGTGCGTCGCCGATAACCTGCCCGTCGCTCAGCCCACTGTTAATAAATTTTTTCGCGCCAGAAGTGAGCAAAATGGGCATGGTCTGCGGATCGTCGCGGTCGCTATGCGAAAGCGGCTGATGCACCTCGATATAGCGCTTGCCGTCCGGCTCTGTGGCATATTTCACCGGCTGGTTGACTATCTGTACGCGTGTACCCGTGGGAACACTGTCAAACAGGGCTTTAATGTCAGCGGGCCGCAGACGAATACAGCCCGAACTGACGCGCATCCCAATACCAAAATCCGCATTAGTTCCATGTATCAGATAGTGCCCCGCCCCCCAGGCAAGGCGCAGAGCGAAAAGCCCCATCGGGTTTTGCGGGCCGGCGGGCACGGTAACGGGCAGCGTTTTCCCTTCTGCCGCATAGCGTTTACGGATATTGGGCGTCGGTGTCCATGAAGGGTTTGGGATTTTCTGACTGATGCGGGTTACCATCGGTGGCGTATTCGCCCCCAGCTGACCAATACCAATCGGGTAAACAATGACCCGGTCCCCGCCTTTAGGGTAATAGTAAAGGCGCAGCTCGGCGACGTTAACCACTATCCCTTCCCGTCGGGTATCGGGCAGCAGCATTTGTAAAGGTATGGTCAGCTTTGTACCGGGTGCAGGTAGCCAGGGATCGGTTCCGGGATTCGCCTCCAGCATCCCCAATAGCCCGGTTTTATAGGCGGCCGCGACGCTTTCAAGCGGGCGACCATCATCGGGAACGACGTAGATGGTGTTCTCGCCGATCAGACGGCTGTTTTCGGGCGGCAGCGGATATTCTGTGGCATTGACGCAGGATGAGGCGAACAGGAGCAGCAACAACGATGAAAGATGCATCAGACAGCGTTTCATAGAGGCTTCTCGATGAGCAGGAGAGAAACCTCCCGACAGCAGTGCGGGAAGCCTGCCGGGAAGGCGTAGTGATTAGCTTAGCGTAGCGGCCTTCTGGCGAATTGCACGGATCATTGCTTCTAAACCCTGTGAGCGGGAAGGCGTAAGATGCTGCGCCAGCGCCAGCTGCTCAAAGAAAGGACGAACGTCAAAGCCAACGATATCAGCAGGTGTCATATTCTGATAGAGGATGAAAACCACCGCCACCAGTCCCTTAACAATCGCCGCGTCACTGTCGCCCTGCAGGGTGACGTAGCCGCTGCTATCGGTGTCCATAATTATCCATACCTGACTCTGGCAGCCCGATATGGCATTCCCGGGCTGGTGCAATGCATCAGGCAGCGCGGGCAACAGGGCACCCAGCTCGATGATATACAGGTATTTCTCTTCCCAGTTCGCGCAGCGGGTAAAGTTGCGCACCAGTTTCTCTTTATCTGGCAAACTTGCCATTACTCTCTCCCTTATCGGTGGGCAGCCCTGAACAACTGCGCCTGACCGCTTCATTCAGCGGTCAGGCGCGTTGGAACAGCTATTTAGCCGCCCAGCAGACGGTGTATACGTGTCAGGCCTGCCGCCAGTCGATCGGCCTCTTCTTCGCTATTATACAAAACGAAAGAAGCGCGGCACATTGCCGGTACGCCGTAATGCGTCATCAGCGGCATCGCGCAGTGATGACCCGTGCGAATCGCTATTCCATAACGATCCAGAAAGCTGCCGACGTCATAGGCATGATGCTGACCCAGATTGAACGCGATCACGCCTGAACGCGCCTGAGGACCATAGATAACCAGGCCAGGGACCGAAGCCAGTTTATCCAGCGCATAGCGCATCAGCGCCTGCTCACGCTGGTGGATCACATCCAGACCCAGTGCGGTTATCCAGGAAAGTGCCGCGCCCAGTGCGATAATACCGCCTGTATTGGGCGTGCCTGCCTCAAAGCGCCACGGCGCAGCGGCAAAGCGCGTGCCTTCCGTGAGGCTGACGGTGGCTATCATCGACCCACCGCCTTCCCACGGTGGCATCTCATCCAGCAGGGCCTTACGCCCGTAAAGGATGCCAATACCAGTGGGGCCGTAAATTTTATGGCCGGAAAAGACGTAAAAATCGCAGTCCAGATCCTGGACGTCGACCTGCTGATGCATCACCGCCTGCGCACCGTCAATCAGCGTGGTCACCCCGGCCGCTTTTGCCCGCGCTACCAGCTCTTTCACCGGGTTAACCGTGCCCAGAACGTTAGAGACGTGGGTGACTGCCAGCATACGGGTGCGGCTGTCTATCAGCGTGGAGAGGTTGGACAGGTCCAGCTCACCGGTTTCGGTCAGCGGGATAAAGCGTACTTCTGCGCCAACACGTTCGGCCAGCATCTGCCAGGGAACGATATTGGCGTGATGCTCCATCCCGGTGATCAGGATATTGTCACCGGCCTGCAGCTGACGGCTTCCCCAGCTGTTCGCCACCAGGTTGATCCCCTCGGTGGTGCCTTTGACGAAGATAATCTCTTCCGGCGACGCGGCATTCAGAAAACGTGCCGCCTGAATGCGCACGTCTTCCATTGCGGTGGTCGCTTCCGCACTCAGGGTATGAATACCCCGATGCACGGCTGCGTAGCCATTCGCATAGAAATGACTCTCAGCGTCGATGACCGCCTGCGGCTTTTGTGCGCTGGCTGCACTGTCAAGATAGGCCAGCGGTTGGCCATTCACTTCTCGCGCCAGAATAGGAAAATCAGCCCTGACGCGTGTCAGGTCAAAACTCATTGAATGCCTCCGGGAAAACGCTGTGCGATACGTTGCATTACCGCCTCTTTCAGCACGTCATCCGTAATGGCTTCGGTTAATTCTGCGGCAAACGCATAGATAATCATACGCTGCGCTGACGCTTCGCTAATACCGCGCGCGCGCAGATAAAACATCTGCTCGTCATCAATACGCCCAATGGTGGCACCGTGGCTGCACTTAACGTCGTCAGCGTAGATTTCCAGCTGGGGTTTAGTATCCACCTCAGCCAGCCGGCCCAGCAGCAGGTTGTTATTGTTCATCTGGCCGTCGGTTTTCAGCGCATGCTTAGCCACTTTTATCAGGCCGTTAAAAACCGCGCGCGCTTTATCGCGAACGATAGTTTTATGCAGCTGTCGGCTCTGGCAGTAGCCTTTATTGTGCTCAAGCCAGGTGCGGCTGTCACAAACTTCTTTCTCGATCGGCAGCATCAGGCTGTTAATGCCCAGCTCACTGCCCTCACCGTTCAGCTGAACGCTGGTATTGTGCCGGGTCAGACCCGCTCCCAGCAGGAAGCTGTGGCTCTGAACGCGCGCGTCACGGCCAATAACCAGATCGTTATGGGCAAAGTGGAAGCTGCTGTTGTGCTCAAAGGCCAGCTTGTAGTGCGTCAGTGCTGCATTGTCGCCCACTTCTGCGGTAAAGCGGCCGCCGGTAAAGTGACTGGCTTCGTTCAGGCTGACGTAGTGCTCAATCACCGAGGCCTGTGCGCCATCGTCCAGCTGGAGATGATGACGATAGTGTGACGTATTCATCTCTGCCTGGGCGCTGCCGCTGCTGATATGCAGCAGGTAAAGCGCGCGCGGCGCCTGTTTTCCGCGCGCCAGGCGCACCAGCGTCACTTCTTCTGCCAGACTTTCCGTCAGGTGCAGGAATACCTCAGGTTGTAGCGGCGCGTTAAGTTCGCGGCGCTCACCCGCCTGAGAAATCTGGATATCAAACAGATCATAGCTGCTGTCACTGAGGGCTTTGCTGAAACGCCCGTCGACAAACACCAGTTTGACGGCGTCGATCTCGAGGGCGCGTTCTGTAACATCAGCCGCGCTCAGTTCAGGGGAGTGCGTTTGCACAAAGTTCTGCCCAAACAGACTCTCCAGCGGGGTATATTTCCAGTTTTCCTGCTTGCGCGTCGGCAGTCCGAGACGCAATACCTGCTGCCAGTGGTGCTGTGCCTGAAGCGAACGGCTTGCGCCGTGGCTTTCAAACAGGTGATGCCACTGCTGCAGGGTGTTGTCACTACTCCTGGTCGGTAAGCCAGCCATAGCCTTGCTCCTCCAGTTGTTTCACCAGTGTAAAGTCGCCGGATTTGACGATTTTGCCCTGATACAGAACGTGAACGAAGTCCGGCTTGATATAGTCCAGAATGCGCTGATAGTGCGTCACAATAATGAATGCGCGCTTACCGTCACGCAGCGTGTTAACGCCATTAGCGACCGTTTTCAGCGCATCGATGTCCAGACCTGAGTCGGTTTCATCCAGGATGCACAGCTCGGGTTCAAGCGCTGCCATCTGCAGAATATCATTACGCTTTTTCTCACCACCCGAGAAGCCAACGTTAACTGAACGCGTCAGCAGGTCTTCCGGCATTTTCAGCAGGTGAATTTTGTCTTCAATAAAGTCCTGGAAGTCGAAACGATCCAGCGCTTCGCTGCCGCGATACTGACGCACCGAGTTCACTGCGGTTTGCAGAAAGAACTGGTTGCTGACGCCCGGGATCTCAACCGGATACTGGAACGCCATAAAGATGCCTTCCCCTGCCCGGTCTTCCGGAGAGAGTTCAAGCAGATCTTTACCTTTAAAGCTAACGGAACCACCGGTCACTTCATACTCTTCGCGCCCGGCCAGCGTGGCAGAGAGCGTACTTTTTCCTGAGCCGTTAGGGCCCATGATGGCGTGGACTTCACCCGGTTTTACTTCAAGATCCAGCCCACGCAGGATCTCTTTGTCTTCAATGCTAACCTGTAAATCTTTAATACTTAACATAGTGTTTCCCTGGCAGTGCCGTCCAGCACTGCGCTCAGTGACCGTACGCGTGGGCCATTAGCCCACGCTGTGTTCAAGGCTTATCGCCAGCAGTTTTTGTGCTTCCACCGCAAACTCAAGCGGCAGCTCGGAGAAGACGTCTTTACAGAAGCCGTTAACGATCATGGAAATGGCATTATCTTCGCTAATGCCGCGCTGCAGGCAGTAAAAGAGCTGGTCTTCGCCAATACGTGACGTTGTCGCTTCGTGTTCAAGCTGGGCAGTATTATTACGCACTTCAACATAGGGGAAGGTGTGCGCACCGCACTCGGCACCAATCAGCATGGAGTCACACTGGGTAAAATTACGGGCGTTGGTCGCCGTCGGCATGATCTTGACCAGGCCCCGATAGGTGTTCTGGCTTTTACCCGCCGAGATCCCTTTTGAGATAATGGTCGATTTGGTATTTTTGCCGATGTGGATCATTTTGGTGCCGGTATCAGCCTGCTGATGACCGCTGGTCAGCGCGACCGAGAAGAACTCACCAATAGAGTTATCACCGCGCAGGATCACGCTCGGGTACTTCCAGGTGATGGCCGAGCCGGTTTCTGACTGCGTCCAGGACATTTTGCTGTTTTCACCTTCACACAGCGCACGCTTGGTCACAAAGTTCAGAATACCGCCTTCCGTTTCGCCGCCGGAGAACCAGTTCTGCACGGTGGAGTACTTCACCTCGGCATCTTTATGGATGATCACTTCCACCACCGCCGCATGCAGCTGATAGCTGTCACGCACCGGGGCTGAACAGCCTTCGATATAGCTAACGTAGCTGCCTTCATCGGCAATCAGGATGGTGCGCTCGAACTGACCGGTTTTCGCCGCGTTGATGCGGAAATAGGTCGACAGCTCCATCGGGCAGCGCACGCCTTTAGGAATGTAGACAAAGGTGCCATCGGAGGCGACGGCCGAGTTCAGGGCAGCGAAAAAGTTGTCATTCGCGGGCACCACCGTACCCAGATACTGTTTTACCAGCTCCGGGTGGTCGTGGATGGCTTCACCGAACGAACAGAAGATAATGCCCTGCTCTGCCAGCTTGCCGCGATAGGTGGTTGAAACTGAAACAGAGTCAAAAATCGCATCAACCGCGACTTCCTGCCCCTCACGCACCGGCACACCCAACTGTTTAAAAGCGTTCTCCACTTCTTCTGTCAGATAGTCGGGCGCCTGTGAACCCGAGGCCTGCGTGGCACCCGGCTCGGAGGCACAGCTGTCATCACAGTTGCCGCAGGAGGGCGCGGAATAGTAGCTGTAATCCTGATAGTTCAGCGACTTATAGTTAGCTTTCAGCCAGTGCGGCTCTTCCATCTCCAGCCAGGCAGCATAGGCTTTCAGGCGGAATTCCAGCATCCACTCGGGCTCGTTGCGCTTGGCGGAAATGGCGCGCACAACGTCTTCGCTGAGGCCATTTTCGAACTCTTCGGTTTGCAGCTGGGTGAAGAAACCCTCTTTGTACTTCTGGTTTCCTTCCCAGATCTGCACATCATCCGATGTTTCAGTAATTCGGGACATAAAGTTTACTCAACGCCAAAGCTCTCACCACAGCCACAGGCGTGTTGAGCTTTAGGATTATTAAATTTGAAAATCTGATTCAGGCCTTCACGAACAAAATCCAGTTCCGTTCCGTCGATGAAAGGCATTGCCTGTAACGGCACGTAGAGATGCGCGCCCTGATGAGTAAAGACCAGATCGTCTGCGGCGGGCTCTTTCACCAGATCCATGGTGTAGCCAAAGCCAGCACAGCCGGATGTCTTCACACCCAGCTTCAGGCCCTTCACATGCGGGTCGTTGGCTGCCAGCGCAATGATTTGCTGGGCTGCACTATCAGTGAGCGTCAGGCCTTTCCAGACGAAGTCATCCGGTGAAAAAGAAGCAGTAGTTGCTGATGGCATAAAGTTACCTCGCGAGTCGATAGCCCTGAGGGCTAATGTCTCTATGTTAGTGATATTGAATATCGCTTCAACCTCTTGTTTTGCAGGGATTAAGGCCAACGGGACTTTTTTAGCCCTTTTTATACAGTTTAGACCCTGTGAAGAGGATGACGATCGGCATTACACTCCGATTTAACGAAATTATAACACATTGAAAAAAGGCCAGTAAATAACGGCCACGCTGTGATGACCGTGAATTATAGATATTTTACCGCTTTCAGACATGCCGCGTATCGTTATTACCAATTTTTATGAGAGGCAGCATTTATGGGTAAAAATTTTCCGCCGGAAACGTTGAATAATGCGTCATTTATAATATGATAATGATTATCATTAGCACGAACGAGCCCTGAGATGAATCTTTCGATAAGCGCCTGGCTGCACCAGAAGATTGACGACTACACGTTTTCAGTTCGCGATATCACCGTTGATTTCTACATGGCTCAGGCCAAACTCAACCGGCCACAGTGCAGCCTTGAACACCTGCGTCGATTCAATGATATTTGCCTGGACATGGCCGAGCTGTGCCAGCTAAACGGCGATGACCGCAGTTACCTGCACGCGCTGGGTAAGCTCCATCACCGCTTACTGGTCGAGCTGGGTAACCCCGAACGCGACAGGCTGTTTCGGATGCAGGCCTGGCAGCTGGCCCGACATTCCCTTACCCGTCTGTGCCACGAGCTGGCGCTAACCGGCGACTGGGATCGCGCCACCCGCCTGCAGAGCGATTTTGTAAAGCATGCCGCGTGGATTATTTAACAACCGGGCTGCCTTAACCCGATCCGGCCTTATCCCGGTGAGCACATCCCGACCCTACCGCTATTCTGGCCCGGCCCCATGCCCACAGCCTGCCCCCCCCTTTTCAGAAGGGGCAGCATGATATCACTCTTTGCCCCTGGCTGACAAAACTGCGGTGGTCAGTCTGACCGAGCAGCACAGCCGCTGTCGGGGGTCAAAAATGTCTATCTGCCAGCGCTGGTGGTTACGCCCGGTGTGCAGCGCACGACACACGCCGCGCACCTCCCCTTCCCTTACCGGGCGCAGATGACTGGCGTTGATTTCCAGCCCGACGATCCGCTCCTCCCCGGATGTACATAAATAACCCGCCACCGACCCCAGCGTCTCGGCAAGCGCGACCGAGGCACCGCCGTGCAGCAGACCAAAGGGCTGACGGGTGCGAGAATCGACCGGCAGCGTCGCCTCCAGCGTCTCCTCATTGATAGCGGTAAAGACGATACCCAGCGTTTCAGCCAGATTGCCCCGTCCCAGCTGGTTTAGCTCTGCCAGGGTCATCTTACGTTGCCAGATAGCCATTAAATAATCTCCAGCAGCGCCTGGAGGGGATGGCGCACGCCATTCCCTTCCACGCGCTTCACCTGACTGCGGCACGAGTAACCCGTCGCCAGGCAGCGCTGCCTGGGCAGCTTTTGCAGCGCCTGATGCCAGGATAGCTCATAAATACCGAGTGAGTTTTTCAGATTCTGGCTTTCGTGACCATAGGTCCCCGCCATGCCGCAGCAGCCGACGCTGACGTTCTCCAGCCGGGCGCCAAAGCGGGCAAAAATGCTCTCCCACTGCCTGGTCGAGCCGGGCAGCGCCGTCACTTCCGTACAGTGCCCGAACAGATACCAGCTCTCCCCGCTTTGCGGCCTGGGGTTGCTCTGAGGGAGAGCCTGCTGTAGCCACTCGTGCACCAGCTGAACATGGAAATCACCCCGCTGCTCGCCCAGCGTCAGGCGGTATTCATCGCGATAGCACAGCACCAGCGCCGGATCGACGCCCACCAGCGGTAGCCCCAGCTGCGCCACGCGATTAAGGAAATCGGCGGTTTTCTGGGCCGTGCGCGCAAAGCGTTGCAGGAATCCCTTTACATGCTGGGCCTTACCATTCGGTGAAAACGGCAGTACCACTGGCTGGTAGCCCAGCTTTTCGATCAGGCTGACAAAATCAGCGACCAGTCGGGCTTCGTAATAGCTGGTGAAGGGATCCTGCACCACCAGCACATAGCGTTCGCGCTGTACGCTACTCATCGCCTCAAGCTGTTCGAGGGTGGTGGTCATTGCCTGCTGTCCCGCCAGCTCTTTTTTAAGCGACGGAGAGGAGAGCAGGGGCAGATCCACCATGCCAATATGTTTTCTGCTCAGATCGCGCAGCAGCGGCTGACGCAGAAAAAAGTTAAACACCCTGGGGGCTTTCGCCATCAGCGGGGCATAGCTCTCCACGCTGGCGACCAGATAGTCGCTGGCCGGACGCAAATAGCGAGTGTGATACAGCTGCAAAAAGCGCGACCGGAAGCCGGGCACGTCAATTTTAATCGGACACTGAGTCGAGCAGGCTTTACAGGCCAGGCAGCCCGACATCGCCTCCTTAACCTCATGCGAAAAATCATACTCCCCACGCTGGGCATGCCAGCTGTTTCGCGTTCGCGCAATCAGCCCGCGCAGGCTGACCTTCTCCTTCGGCAGGTTTTTCTCCAGTGCCACCGGATCAACCCCCTGCTCGGCCAGCAGGCGAAGCCATTCGCGGGTGAGCGTGGCGCGCCCCTTCGGCGAGTGAATACGGTTAGCGGTGATCTTCATCGAAGGGCACATCGGGCTGCGGACGTCAAAGTTGAAGCACAAACCGTTACCGTTGCACTCCATCGCCCCGCGCCAGTCGGTTCTGACATTAATGGGGATCTGCCGATCCCAGGTTCCGCGTTTAACCGCATCCACAGCCATCATCGGTGCATCAAGGCCAAACGGGGTGCAGATTTTCCCCGGGTTCAGCCGGTTGGCCGGATCGAATGCCGCTTTGATGCGCCTCAGTTCATTGAACAGCGCTTCGCCGAAGAATTCCGGGCTGTACTGCGCGCGAAATCCCTTGCCGTGCTCGCCCCACAGCAGGCCACCAAAGCGTGCCGTCAGGGCCACCACTTCATCGGAGATCTGCTTCATCATCATCTCCTGCTGCGGGTCGCACATATCCAGCGCGGGGCGCACGTGCAGCACCCCGGCATCCACATGGCCAAACATGCCGTAACTCAGGCCATGTCCGTCCAGCAGTGCGCGGAACTCAGTAATATAATCGGCCAGATGCTGCGGGGGCACGCAGGTGTCTTCCACGAAGGGAATAGGCTTGGCACCGCCTTTGGCATTGCCCAGCAGGCCTACCGCCTTTTTACGCATGGCATAGATACGTTCAATGCCGTCCAGATCGCTGCAAATCTGATAGCCGATAATGCCTGCCTCATGGGCGGCGATCAGCGCATCCAGCCGCTGGCAAAGCGCCGCGACCTGTTCAGCAATCGCGGCGCCGTCGTCACCGGCAAACTCAACAATATTGAGTCCCGCCACGTCGCTGCCCGGCACATCGGTAATCAGTTCGCTCACCGAATGCCAGACGATATCCTCCCGCGCCAGGTTCAGCACCTTTGAATCAACCGTCTCTACCGACAGCGCCTTTGCCTCCACCATAAAGGGGGCGCTACGCAGAGCGGAATCGAAAGAGTCATATTTGATGTTAACCAGCTGGCGCACTTTAGGGATACGCGTGATATCAAGCCGGGCCTCGGTAATAAAGGCCAGCGTTCCCTCTGAGCCGCACAGCAGTCGCGTCAGGTCAACCTGTTGCAGATCGTCACTCAGCACATGGCGCAGGTCGTATCCGGTCAGGAAGCGATTAATTTTCGGGAATTTATCCAGCACCAGCTGGCGATTATCGCGGCAGCTTGCCAGCACGGTGCGGTAGATGTTTCCTTCCGCCGTCGCCTCCGCTGCCAGCTTTTCTGCCAGTGCGACGGGAATGCTACGCGTGTCAAGGATATCACCACCCAGCAGAATGGCGCGCAGGGCCAGCACGTGATCGGACGTTTTACCGTACACCAGCGATCCCTGACCCGACGCGTCGGTATTTATCATCCCGCCCAGCGTGGCCCGGTTGCTGGTGGAAAGCTCAGGAGAGAAGAAAAAACCATAGGGTTTGAGAAATGCATTCAGCTGATCCTTAATCACACCCGCTTCAACCTTTACCCATCCCTGCTCAACGTTAATATCAAGAATGCGGTTCATATGGCGGGACATATCCACCACAATTCCCTGATTAAGCGACTGCCCGTTGGTACCGGTTCCCCCTCCGCGCGGGGTAAAGATGAGATCGCTAAAGCGTGCCTCTCCCGCCAGGCGGGCTATTAGCGCCACATCGGCGGTGGAACGGGGAAAAATAACGGCATCAGGGAGAAGCTGGTAAATGCTGTTGTCGGTGGAGACGCTAAGGCGATCGGCATAGTGAGTCGCGGTATCGCCAGTGAAACCCTGCTGCTCTAACGCCTGCAAAAAATTCAGCACCAGTTGAATCAGGCCTGGCGCCTGAGAAATTTGTGGGATCATTTTCGGGTGACCAAATGTAGATTATGCATTTCTGTTGATTCAACGGTTTTATCATATTTTTTTATCAACTGTCGCGGTTTCAAAAAAACGTGGATAAAAGAATCCTGCACGGCATCTGTCGTAAATGCGTTTAATACATCATGATAAGGAGGCGGGTGCAGCGCGCTGGCTGCCTGCCGCTGCCCGCACCATTATTCCGCATCGTTCTTATTTTACCCGAGGTAATGTTTACGCATGAAGAACGTAGAAAAAGGCTGGGATTTGCCGCAAATCGTCTTCTCCCTGATGTTTATAACCCTGATGATTGTTGCCTGTTTCTGGGTGGTTCAGCCGTTTGTGCTGGGTTTTGCCTGGGCCAGCATGGTTGTTATCGCTACCTGGCCACTGATGATCAAACTTCAGCACTGGCTCTGGGGGCGACGTTCACTGGCAGTGATTGCTATGACGCTGATTCTGATCCTGCTGTTCATTATTCCGATAGGAATTTTAGTTAACAGCCTGATTGAGAACAGTGGCCCGGTGATAGCCTGGGCCACCTCCGGCCATTTACTACTGCCGGATATGCACTGGATGACCAGTATTCCCCTGGTAGGCAGAAAGCTCTACTCTGGCTGGCATCATCTGGTCCAGGGCGGCGGCAGCGCGATGATGACCACCATTCAGCCTTATATCGGCCGCACCAGCGTATTCCTGTTTGCCCAGGCAGGACATTTTGGCCGCTTTATGCTGCACCTGGGTCTGATGCTGCTGTTCAGCGTACTGCTCTACGCACGGGGGGAACAGGTTGGCCATGGTATTCGCCATTTTGCCTTCCGCCTGGGTTCACGACGGGGCGACGCCGCCGTGCTGCTGGCCGGTCAGGCCATCCGCGCCGTGGCGCTCGGGGTGGTGGTCACCGCGCTGGTTCAGGGCATTCTGGGTGGCATTGGCCTGGCCATATCCGGCATCCCCTACGCGACTATTCTCACGGTCCTGATGATTTTCTCCTGCCTGGTGCAGCTCGGCCCGCTGGTCGTACTGGTGCCGGCCATCGTCTGGCTCTACTGGAGTGGTGATACCACCTGGGGAACGGTATTGCTGGTATGGAGCTGCGTGGTCGGCACGCTGGACAACGTACTGCGTCCGATGCTGATCCGTATGGGTGCCGATCTGCCGATGATTTTAATCCTCTCCGGCGTCATTGGTGGCCTGGTCGCATTCGGAATGATTGGCCTGTTTATTGGGCCGGTGGTGCTGGCGGTTTCTTACCGTCTGGTGTCGGTGTGGGTGCATGATGTCCCCGCTCCCGAAGACGATCCGCTGGAAGTGGTGGAAGAACTGGCAGAAATTGAGCACGAAGCGCACATTAACGCAAAATAGTTTCCCCGGGCGGTCATTTTGGTGACCGCCCTCACTACCTGGTTAAAATGATCGCCCCAGGGCTTAACGCGCTTTGATTAGGGCCGTTTATCATAAAAGCTTCTTTTTAAGCCTTTTCAATTCTTCACTCCCCATAATGATTACCTTTAATACACTTTTAACTCCGTTTCTGTGGCTGCCGGGCTACGAAAGATTATCGCTTTTAAACTAATGAGAGGATTCTTAATGACTCGTCAGGCCCATCTGAATATTATGAATCATACGCTTACGATCAAGCTGCTGATTTTTAAACAACCTTTTACACCCCGGGTTAAATAAAGAATTGCTGTGTGTAGTCTTTGCCCATCCCATGTGGTGGGCTTTTTTTTGCCCGTTATCTACCTAAAAGGCCAGATAATCTGGCCTTTTAGGTGTTTTGGTCGTAAATCACGCTATTTTTCAGCTATTTCCGCCAGGCTGAGCCAGGTTTGCACTACCGTATCTGGGTTAAGTGACAAACTATCAATTCCCTCATCCATCAGCCATGCGGCAAAGTCTTCGTGATCGGAGGGGCCCTGCCCGCAGATGCCAACATATTTCCCCTGTTTCTTCGCCGCCCGGATCGCCATCGACAGCAGCGCCTTAACCGCGTCATTGCGTTCGTCGAACAGCGCCGAAACAACGCCAGAATCCCGATCGAGGCCCAGCGCCAGCTGCGTCATATCGTTTGAGCCAATGGAGAAACCATCGAAATAGTGCAGAAACTGCTCCGCCAGCAGCGCGTTCGATGGGATTTCACACATCATAATGATTTTCAGCCCATTTTCGCCGCGCTTCAGCCCCTGACGCTCCAGCTCCTCAACCACGGCCTTCGCCTGGTCTACGGTTCTGACAAAGGGCACCATAATTTCAACATTGGTCAGCCCCATATCATTACGCACCCGCTTCACTGCGGCACACTCCAGGGCAAAGCAGTCGCGGAAGCTGTCGGCCACATAGCGACCCGCGCCACGGAAGCCCAGCATGGGGTTTTCCTCTTCAGGTTCGTAGCGTTCACCGCCCACCAGGTTGGCATATTCATTCGTTTTGAAATCAGAGAGACGCACGATAACGCGCTTAGGCGCAAAGGCCGCCCCCAGCGTGGCAATCCCCTCAGTCAGGCGACCGATATAGAATTCAACCGGATCGTCAAAGCCTTTCATCATCAGGCGGATCTGCTGCTGCAGTTCCGGCGTCTGCTGGTCAAATTCCAGCAGCGCTTTTGGATGCACGCCTATCATGCGGTTAATAATAAATTCCAGTCGCGCCAGTCCCACGCCCTCGTTGGGCAGGCAGGCGAAATCAAACGCGCGATCCGGATTCCCTACGTTCATCATGATTTTTAGCGGCAGCGGCGGCATTTCATCGACCTGCGAGCTTTTCACCTCGTAGTCGAGCAGATCGTTGTAAACGTAGCCGGTGTCGCCTTCGGCGCAGGAGACGGTCACCTTGTGGCCATCTTTTAGCACGTCGGTCGCATGACCACAGCCCACCACGGCGGGAATACCCAGTTCACGGGCGATAATGGCTGCATGGCAGGTTCTGCCACCGCGATTGGTCACAATCGCAGACGCTTTCTTCATAATCGGTTCCCAGTCCGGGTCGGTCATATCCGTTACCAGCACATCACCTTTTTCGATGCGATTCATCTCGCTGATATCGTGAATAACCTTGACCTCCCCCGCGCCGATACGGTGCCCAATCGCGCGTCCTTCGACCACGACCTGACCTTTACCCTGCAGCGTATAGCGCTCCATCACCTGGCCGTTAGAACGTACGGTTTCCGGGCGGGCCTGCACAATAAACAGCTTACCGGTGTGACCGTCTTTGGCCCATTCAATGTCCATGGGTCGCTGATAGTGTTTTTCTATCTGCACGGCCTGGGCAGCCAGCGCTTCTACCTCTTCCTGAGTCAGGCAGAAACGATCGCGATCCGCCTCCGGCACATCTTCGATTTTGACCTGCTCACCATGTTCCTGCGAATCCGCATAGACCATGCGTATTTTTTTCGAGCCCATGGTCCGGCGCACGATGGCCGGGCGGCCAGCGGCCAGGGTGGGCTTGTGCACATAGAATTCATCAGGGTTTACCGCTCCCTGTACCACCATTTCACCCAGCCCCAGCGCAGCCGTAATAAATACCACCTGATCGAAGCCCGATTCCGTGTCGATGGTGAACATCACACCAGCAGAGGCCAGGTCTGAACGCACCATGCGCTGGACCCCCGCCGAAAGCGCCACGCCACGATGGTCGTACCCCTGGTGCACACGATAGGAAATAGCACGATCGTTAAACAGCGAGGCGTAGACGTGTTTTACCGCGACCAGCACGGCATCGAATCCCTGTACATTGAGGAAAGTTTCCTGCTGACCGGCAAAGGAGGCATCGGGCATATCTTCGGCCGTGGCCGATGAGCGCACGGCAAAGGAAGCCTCAGCATCATCAGCCGATAGCTGCTGGTAAGCCTCGCGGATCGCCTGCTCCAGCGCAGGCTGGAATGGGGTATCCACAATCCACTGGCGGATCTGTTTGCCTGCTTTAGACAGTTCGTCAACATCATCAATATCGGTCACATCGAGTAACGCGTAAATCCGCTGATTAACGCCGCTTTGATCAAGGAACTGATTGAACGCCTCCGCCGTCGTGGCAAAGCCGTTGGGCACGGATACGCCCAGCGAAGACAAATTAGTAATCATTTCTCCCAGAGAGGCATTTTTGCCCCCCACCCGATCAACATCGTTCATGCCAAGCTGGTTATACCAAAGCACGAGCGGCAGTTCGCCATTATTGGACATCGAAGCAATCCTTTTTGATTTAATTAAGATGATGAGGACTGAGTATGACGTTATGAGCCTGGCATATTCGTACCGCGGAATAAAACTGTTGAATCGATCAAGCAGCCAAAATGTCCATCTTTTCGGAAAACTCCGCGCCCCACGCAGACGTTGCGCAACGGATAAATAAAATATTCTTAATTTAATCAATAATATAGGCTTTAACTGAATTTCATGGGATTTTACCCGTTGCGCAACGCGCATTAATTCTCTTTAAGAATGATATCTTTTTAAAGTGCTATTTTTAGGAATGACAAAGCGGTTTTTATTAACCAGCAATAGCTTTTATGAAGATGTAAGGACTTTATAAAAACAAATAGTTCATATCAAATAATTGTGAACTATTTGTTTTATTTTGCTGTTGTTATCACAATTTGCTTTCTGCTACCGGCTTAATTTAGTCTGCAGGAATGATAATAACGGGAGAGAAACTGACGTGAATAACGAACGAAGTGTGTTTTATATCTCAGATGGTACGGCTATCACCGCGGAGGTGCTGGGTCACGCGGTTCTTTCACAGTTTCCCGTTGCTATCAACAGCGTGACCCTGCCGTTTGTGCAGAACGTGCAGCGCGCACAGGCCGTCAAGGCGCAGATCAACGCTTTATACGCCACAAGCGGGGCACGTCCGCTGGTTTTTATTTCAATTGTCACACCTGAAATACGCGAGATCATCCTGCAAAGCGACGGTTTCTGTCAGGATATCGTCCAGTCGCTGGTAGGCCCGCTACAGCAGGAGCTGGGCATTGCGCCTTCGCCCGTCGCCAACCGCACTCATGGCCTTACGGCTGGTAATCTGGGTAAGTATGACGCGCGTATTGCGGCGATAGACTATACGCTGGCACACGATGACGGCATTTCTCTGCGTGGGCTGGAAGATGCTCAGGTTATTTTGCTGGGCGTGTCACGCTGCGGCAAGACGCCCACCAGCCTCTATCTGGCGATGCAGTTTGGTATCCGCGCGGCCAACTATCCCTTTATCGCCGATGATATGGATAATCTGAAGCTTCCCCCTGCCCTGAAGCCCTTCCAGCATAAGCTGTTTGGTCTGACTATCGACCCCGAGCGGCTGGCCGCCATTCGGCAGGAGCGCGCAGAGAATACCCGCTACGCCTCAATGCGTCAGTGTCGGCTGGAGGTCGGTGAGGTTGAAGCGCTGTTCCGTACCCATAAAATTCGCTACCTCAACAGCACGAACTATTCGGTAGAGGAGATCGCTACCCGAATCCTGGATATCACCGGGCTGACGCGCCGCATGTATTGACGTAGCAGATCAGGATAGTCACTCAAAAGCAGCGGGCGTAAAAAGTGATATTTATCGCGTTACGCCCGATTCGCCTCCGTTTGCTGTTGAATTCATCGCCATTTGGTTTATTGTGATCGCCATCACTTCCCGGCACTTTTGCCGCAGCGAAGACAAAATTTAGAGAGTGCAATGAACAAAACAGATGAACTGCGGACCGCGCGCATCGAGAGCCTGATTACGCCTGACGAGCTGGCGCAGCGGCATCCGATCACGCCAGCAATAGCCTCCAACGTTACCGCCTCACGCCAGCGCATCGCCCGCATCCTGTCCGGCGACGATCCGCGTCTGCTGGTGGTTATCGGCCCCTGCTCCCTGCACGACCCGCAGGCGGCGCTGGACTATGCCGCCAGACTTAACCTGCTGCGCGAGAAATATCACTCCCGACTTGAAATTGTTATGCGCACCTATTTCGAGAAGCCGCGTACCGTCGTCGGCTGGAAGGGGTTGATCTCCGATCCTGACCTCGACGGCAGCTACCGGGTAAATCACGGCCTTGAGATCGCACGTAAGCTGCTGCTGGATATTAATGCGCTGGGTATGCCGACCGCCACCGAATTCCTCGATATGGTGGTAGGTCAGTTTATCGCCGATTTGATTAGCTGGGGCGCGATTGGCGCACGCACCACCGAGAGCCAGATACACCGCGAGATGGCCTCTGCCCTTTCCTGCCCCGTGGGCTTTAAGAACGGTACCGATGGCAATATTCAGATTGCCGTGGATGCCATTCGTGCTGCGCGCGCCAGCCATATGTTTTTGTCCCCCGATAAATACGGTCAGATGACGATTTATCAGACCAGTGGGAATCCCTCGGGGCATATTATTATGCGCGGCGGCAGGCAGCCAAATTATCACGCAGAGGACATTGCTGCTGCGGCAGTGTTGCTACGCGAGGCCCGGTTACCGGAACAGCTGGTGATAGATTTCAGTCATGGCAACTGTCTTAAGCAGCATCGTCGACAGAGGGAGGTTGCCGCCTCAGTGGCTCAGCAAATTCGCGATGGCTCACGGGCGGTTGCCGGCGTGATGATTGAGAGCTTTTTGCAGGAGGGTACGCAGAAGGTGCAGGCGGGTATTCCACTGGTGTACGGTCAGTCTGTAACCGATCCCTGTCTGGGCTGGGAGGATAGCGAGGAAGTGCTGGCTTTGCTGGCCGGGGCCGTTGATTCACGTTTTTGATAGCGATCGGTTTCACTGATGCCAAAGGGTCGATGGGTTTCGCCTGAGGCCAGTCCCCGATGCTGCTAAGGCTGGAGGATCGCCTACGGGTGGGGACCCGGTGCTGCACAGGCCTGAGGGGTCGCCTGCGGGTGGGGCCCGGTGCTGCACAGGCCTGAGGGGTCGCCTGCGGGTGGGGTCCGGTGCTGCACAGGCCTGAGGGGGCGCCTGCGGGTGGGGCCCGGTGCCTGGCGGTCCTCACGCCGCGCGTGGCGCGGTGCCTTCGCTCCGCTCGTCGACCTTTCGGACCGGGCATGACGGGACATCCCTGACCCGGCATGCCCTTGTGCCAGCCTCCCTGCTGGCCCATCCGGGTCTTCCTCTCTTCTCTCAGCGCTGCGGATTGCCTGTCACCGGGCCCCACCCGTCGGCTTATTGCATTGTGCTGGCTGCGGGTAACATCGGTTCCAGGGTTACAGGAAACTCTTTCAGCAGGTTTGGAAGAAGAAGAACCCTGCAAAAAACTCAGAGCTATCGGCTGGGCAGGCGCCATCAAAAGCACATTACCGAATTACCTGCAAATGGGCCGGGCGGGCTACAAAGCCTGAGTGTTAATATGGCTTAACTGGAAGTCGTGCTGATGATACCTGCGGAGAGCTAAACGGTTTTACTCAAAGCAGCTCAGCAGCCCGAGAGGGGGACAATCCCTGCGGTTGACGGGTAATCCGCAGCGCTGCGGCGCAGACGGAAGGCCAGGCGAGGGCAGCAGGGATGCTGCACTCAGGGAGCGGCGGGCAGGACGCCCGCTCGCGACCGGGCCGTCCGGCCTGGAGTCGGAGCCAAAGGCACCACGCGAAGCGTGGCGCGAGGACCGCCCGGCACCCGCTGGGATTGTCCACCGGTATCGCAGGTATTACAGCCCAAACAACTAACCGGCACCCGCAGGGATTCTCCACCGGTATCGCAGGTATACAGCCCAAACAACTAACCGGCAAACGCTGGGATTCTCCACCGGTATCGCAGATATTAAAGCGCAAACAACTAACCAGAGAGCGCCTGGATTGCCCTCCGACTCAGCAGATATTGCAGCCTACACCTGTAACAACGGCTCTAAGCACCACTCAGCTGGAACAGCTCACTTCCAGCTTCTTGCCCCAGTCAGGTGGTCGACGCATCAGGTCGGCGAACTCCGGTGAGTCGGTGAAAGGATCGCTCAGCGCACGGTGCAAGCGTGACAGCACGCTAATATCATCCTTCTCCGCCTGCTCTATCGCCTGTTGCGCCAGATAATTTCTTAATATAATCGCCGGATTGGCCTGCTTCATCTTCTGCTGACGCTCCGCATCGCTCACACCTTCCTGCAGCAAACGCTGACGATAAATGTTGTACCAGCTGTCAAAAGCCTCCCGATCGATAAACTCATCGCGCAACGGGGAGTGAGACTGTTGCTGCTCGGTCTCGCACAGTAGCCGGAAAGTCAGAGTATAATCACTCGCCTCCTTCGTCATCAGCGACAGCAGCCCGGTCAAAATATTATTGTCGTCCTTATCCGCCGTCATCAGCCCCAGCTTCGCACGCATCTGCTCGCCCCAGCAGCGCATCAGTTCTGTCTCATATCCGGATAGCGCCAGCTTCAGCTGTTCGGTCGTTAACAGACCCGACAGCGCATGGGCCAGTCGGTTAAGATTCCACAGCCCCACCATCGGCTGGTTTTCAAAACTGTAGCGCCCCTGATAATCGGAGTGGTTACAGATAAAGTCAGGCTGGTAATCATCCAGGAAACCATAGGGCCCGTAATCCAGCGTCAGACCCAGAATGGACATATTATCCGTATTCATCACCCCATGGGCGAAACCGATGCTCTGCCAGTGAGCGATAAGGCGCGCGGTGCGCTTCACGACATCGCTAAACCACAGCAGATAGCGGTCATTTTCCTGCTGCCACTGCGGCCAGTGATGACGGATAACATACTCAGCGAGCTGACGAACCTTTTCCGGCTGTTGGGCATAGAAAAAATGCTCGAAATGCCCGAAACGCACGTGACTTTCTGCCACGCGCAGCAGCATGGCACCGCGTTCCTGCGTCTCGCGCCACACCGGCTCGTCGCTGGTTACCACCGTTAGCGCACGGGAGGTGGGAATACCGAGGTGGTGCATCGCTTCCGAAGCCAGAAACTCACGCAGTGACGATCGTAAAACCGCCCGGCCATCGCCCATGCGGGAATATGGAGTCAGTCCGGCACCTTTCAGATGCCAGTCTACCTTGCGACCATCAGCAAGCTGCTGTTCCCCCAGCAGCAGGCCGCGCCCGTCACCAAGCTGCCCTGCCCAAACGCCAAACTGATGCCCGCTATAAACCTGAGCCAGCGGCTGCATGCCCGCCAGTAGCGTTTCGCCACTCCAAAGGGAAACATGCTGCTCGTCAAACCAGCTTTCATCCAGGCCGAGATCGGCAGCCAGTGCCTGGCTGTGATACAGCAGCCGTGGATTCTTTAACGGCGTGGGTTTAAGGGCGGTGTAGAATCCCTCAAGCTCCTGATGCCAGGTATTAGTAAATTGCATGGCGTTACCTTCGGTCGTTACTCCCGACGCTGCGTTATCAGCGGCGCCTGAGTACGCTCTGTCAATATTCACATAATGAGAATTGCATGACGGCACAATGCGGCAAGCCCTCCCGGGAGCTGACTCTGGGCAGTATCGGGAATGAACGATAAAGGCCAATCGGCATGCAACCTACAGATTGATGAGTATAAACCTCCGCGGGGGTGCTTAACACGGAGTCAGTGAAGGGTTATTAATGCAATAATTCCGCAAATCCCTCGGGGGGATCAATCAACGTAGAGAGGGAATTTTCACCTACCGGTGAAAATAGAGGGCTCTGTATGCCGTCAAAATCAAAGCGGCTAACTTTCTTCAGGCCTGATACATCGTCAATGCCCTGTACTATCACCTGTTCGCAGTGAGGTTTAATGTGCTCCAGCACGGTGCTAATAAACGGCTTAAACGAGAGTCGGTTTAAATTTCGCTGAATAAAGCCCTTATCAAGTTTTATTCTGAAGAAAAGGTTGTCGTATATGGCTTTCGACGAGGAACGTCCCGCGCCGTAATTTTCCAGACTTAAGTCAAAACGCTCACTTAATGCCAGCAGTGAAGGATTTTCTCTCCCCAGGCTTAAATCAGGAAAACGTTCATTAATCTCCAGGGCGAGCCAATCGAGCGACTCCATTTTCCGCGCGAGAAATTCACTTTTAAGTATTGTGTCAGCGAGCGTGGCGTCGATATTTAGCGTCGCCTTTACATTGTGCTGGCAGAAAAAATCCTGATGCTTTTCGATACTATTTATTTGTTTTTGTAACAGTAAAACGCGTTGTTCATCATCAAGCTGCGGCAGCAGCATATCCTGAGGAATAGCAACATTTGCTGTGCTGTGAGAAAAGTGTGTCAGTAGCTCAACGGAGATAAGCTGACCCGTGAAGCTATAGATCGGGTAAAATGCGGTGGAACTTTTATAATCCGCTTCCAGATGGATTTTCATTTTATTCAGCCATGATGAATTGGCAATCTGCGCATCCTATATCAACGAAATACGACAATCAACAGTGCCATTATAAGGTGTTGTTTCTACACGTTTACCCGGAATGAGACTCTACGCCCGGAAAAAACGTTACGCTACCACATAACTCAGATAAATATGTGCCTGGTCAAAAAGATAATATCGCAAAAAATCCCTCGCCCTCTGATTACTTTACAACATCTTTACTAAAATTTGAGTAAACGGCGAGAGTATTGCCAACTTAAGCCCAATTGTGCCTCAGTCCCGGCAGTCTTAGGGTTTATGCTAATTAGCATCTCATAAACCAAATGATGAAGAAATGGGCTTTTTCTTATAATTATTAGCAGGCTATATAAATGGGCGACCTAAATACGGCGCGCCTGCCAGAATACCTTTTTCCAGTACACATTTTCCAGCGAGGAACGAATCACCCCCTGGTTTGTCGAGGCGTGGATAAACTGGTTATCCGTATCGTATATTCCAACATGCAGGCCGTTTTCCCCACGCCCCGTTTTGAAAAACACCAGATCGCCCGGCAGCAGATCGTCTTTATCAATGCGCGTACCAATATCCGTTTGCGCTCGCGTTGTCCTTGGCAGCTGAAGTTCAAAGCGATCGCGAAAGGTTAAATAGACGAAACCCGAACAGTCGACGCCACCGCGTCCCAGACCGCCATAGCGGTAGGGCGCACCACGCCACTGCCCCAGCTGTTCGTTGAGTTGTGCAATAACGGTAATCGAATCAGAAAGTCGGCCGTTCGGGGGAGGCGCATGGCGGCTACAGCCCGCAACGGTGAGAATAAATACCAGAAGCCAGAAGCGCATCAGACGGGGATCCTTAGGGTGTTGTTTTTTACTCTACTCGCAAAAGGGTATTGCAGGCAACATTCTAAGGTTAATCAGAGGAATGTGGTGAGAATTTCCTGGTTCTCAACCTTCAGACGACGAAAAGGCAACTGGTAAATCTGGCTGAGCAGATCGGGTTGAAGCACCGCTTTCGCCTCACCCTGGCAGATCATGTTACCCTCTTTCATCAGCCAGACGTGCTGGGCATGGTGCAGCGTATGATTGATGTCGTGGCCGCTAACCACCGCCGTCAGCCCCTCCGCCACCCGTTCTGCCAGATAGCGATCCATAACGGCCTGCTGCGCAAGATCAAGCCCGGTCATTGGCTCGTCGAGCAGCAAAAGCTTTCCTTCCGGCTGTGATATCTGCGCTAATATTGCCACGAGCCTGACCCGCTGCCACTCGCCACCGGACAGATTGCTCAGCGGGGAGGCCAGCTTCTGTTCCAGCTGAAAGCGCTGACACAGGGCGAGCAGCGTTCGGTCTCGTTCTTTCAGGCTGGGGGGGTGGGACTGGTGCATACTCAGATAATGCCAGACCGGCATTCTGCCCGAAGGTGCCTGCTGCTGCGAAAGCCAGGCACGCTGACGCGCCAGCATGGCGAGAGACCATTCACTTATTGGACGGCCAGCCAGCATCAGCCGCCCACGAGCGGGAAGCAGTCCGGCCAGGCAGGCCAGCAGCGTACTCTTCCCTGCGCCGTTTGGCCCCAGCAGGTGGATCAGCTCCCCCTGCCCTACCTCCGCATCAAAGGGAGCAAGGCGCTGCGCTACCGCAACGCCCTGACACTCAAGCAGCACTTATTTTGCCAGCGCCAGCTTGATGCTCTCCATCACGATGGGATCTTCTGGCTGCATATCCGGTGCGAAACGCTGCACAATGGTGCCATCGCGCCCAATCAGGAATTTCTCAAAGTTCCACAGGATATCGCCAGGGGCTTTGGGTGCCTGCCCTTTGCTGCTTAACTTCTCCAGAAGACCGCTGTTTTCCGGCTCAACTGCCTCGGGTTTGGCGGCGATCAGCTGCTGATAAAGCGGGTGACGATCGGGCCCGTTGACCTCCGTTTTACTGAACATCGGAAAGGTCACGCCGTAGGTGGTGCTGCAAAACGTTTTGATCTCATCATCACTACCCGGCTCCTGGCCCAAAAACGCATTGCAGGGAAAGCCCAGTACCGTGAAGCCCTTGTCATGCCAGGCTTTATGAATGTTTTCCAGCTGTTCGTACTGCGGGGTCAGGCCGCATTTAGAGGCGACATTGACGATCAGCAGTACATTACCCTGCCATTTCGCCAGTGAAGTCTGTTCGCCATCCAGCGTGGTCAGTTTTGTGTCAAAAATACTCATCAGTTTTTCCTGTTTAAGTGGGAAGGTTCAGGCCCTGATTTCAGGGACGGTTTCTCAATAGTAGCCAGATAAATAGGGGTGCGCCCAGCGTAGCAGTTACCACTCCAACGGGAAGCTCTGTGGAGGCGAGCGCCAGGCGAGCAAGGATATCTGCCGCCAGCAGTACGCTACCCCCACCCAACGCACAGGCAGGAAGCAGAATACGATAATTGCTGATGCCATTGAGGCGCAGGATATGCGGTATGACCAGACCAATAAAGCCGATAGCACCGGCCAGCGCAACGCCAGTGCCGGTTAGCCAGCCGATAGCGACCACCAGCAGGTTACGCCAGAGCACCAGCGGCAACCCCAGCTGGCGCGCAGACATCTCGCCCAGCGCCAGCAGGTTAAGCACCTGCCAGCGTGAGCATAGCCAGAGCAAAACCGGCACCTGTGCCACCATCAGCCAGCCGTTTCGCCAGTCAATACCGCTAAAACCCCCCATCATCCAGTACATAAGCTGGCGCAGGTCCAGACTGGTACTGAAACAGACCAGCCAGGTCATTGCTGCACTCCCTATGATACCCAGCGCGACGCCCGCCAGCAGTAACCGACTGTTGGAGAGCTGTTTACGCGACAGGTGCAGCAGGATAAGCGTAACGCTTAACGCCCCAAGTACCGCAGCAACGCTAAGCTGCCAGATGCCGTCGGCGCCGGCAAACATCGCCACCACCAGGCCGACACCGGCACCGTTAGAGACGCCAAGCAGCCCCGGCTCGGCCAGCGGATTGTCAAACAGGGCCTGCATCACTGCACCCGTGACTGCCAGCGACGCCCCCACCAGCAGCACTGCCAGCGAGCGTGGCAGACGCAGCTGCCAGACGAACAGCCGGGTGTCAGGATCCATCCAACGGTCAGGCAAAATCCAGCGGTCGCCTGCGCACAGGCTGAGTATCAGCATTAGCAGAGCAATCAGAGCCAGCGCGCCCAGCCAGCGCTTATCGTGCCGTCTGGCACGTTCCCGCAGTAGAGATAGCGATGTCATCAGCGTAATTCAGGATCCGCAGAAAATAGTTCGTGGCTGATAATGAAAAAGGCCGCATAAATGCGGCCTTTTATAGTGCAGGAATTAATCTTCTTTTGGCGAGGCGTTCTCAACCCGGCTTTTAAGCTTCTGCCCCGGGCGGAAAGTCACCACCCGACGTGCCGTAATTGGAATATCTTCACCGGTCTTAGGGTTACGTCCTGGACGTTGATTTTTGTCGCGAAGGTCGAAGTTGCCAAAACCTGACAGTTTGACCTGTTCGCCATTTTCCAAAGCGCGGCGTACCTCTTCGAAAAACAGCTCTACCAGCTCTTTGGCATCCCGCTTGCTAAGCCCCAGCTTTTCAAACAGGTATTCGGACATTTCAGCTTTTGTAAGCGCCATAGGTTCAATCCCTCAAGGATGCTTGGAATCGCTCTTTCAGTGCCTCTACACATCCTGAAACGGTAGCGGCAATCTCATCTTCTTCGAGTGTCCGGCCGGTATCTTGCAATATCAGGCTGATAGCAAGGCTCTTAAAACCTTCTTTAACGCCCTTACCGCGGTACACGTCAAACAAGTTTACGCCAACTACCTGATTTACGCCAACTTTCTTACACACATCAATAACATCTGCTGCCGGGACGCTTTCAGCCACCACAATGGCGATGTCGCGGCGGTTAGCCGGGAAGCGTGAAATCTCGCTCGCGTCAGGCAGGACGCGGTTTACCACCTGGTTCCACTCCAGCTCAAACAGGACGGTACGACCGTTAAGATCCAGTTTCCGTTCAAGTTCCGGATGCACCACACCGATATAACCAATGCGTTGATCGTGCAAATAAATTGCCGCGCTCTGGCCCGGATGGAGTGCTGGAGTGGCTTCAGCACGAAACTGAATGTCATCCATTTTGCCCGTTAAATCCAGAACCGACTCTAAATCACCTTTCAAATCATAGAAGTCTACCGCCTGACGCGCCAGATCCCAGTGTTCTTCGTTGCGCGTACCGGTGACCACACCCGCCAGCATAACATCCTGGCGAACCCCAAGAGGTGCCGCTGTATCAGGCACAAAGCGCAGGCCGCTTTCAAACAGACGCACGCGGCTCTGTTGACGATTCTGGTTATTCACCACCGCCGTCAGCAGGCCGGTCCACAGTGACAGGCGCATCGCCGACATATCGCTGGAGATAGGGCTGGGCAGAACCAGCGGTTCCACACCGGGATGCAGTAGTGCCTGGATCTTAGGGTCGACGAAGCTATAGGTAATCGCTTCCTGATACCCTTTATCAACCAGTAGCGTCTTAACACGTTTTAGCGACAGGCTGGCTTCATTATGACGGGTCATTATCAGACCTGCCTGCACCGGCACATCAGGAATATTGTTGTAGCCATAGACGCGCGCGACCTCTTCCACCAGGTCCTCTTCGATTTCCATATCGAAACGCCATGACGGCGGCACCGCTTTCCACTCACCGGCGGCAACGCTTACGTCACAGCCCAGACGACGGAGAATATCCGTTACGGCCTCATCGGCAATCACGTGACCAATCAAACGATCCAGCTTTTCACGGCGAAGCATAATTGGGGCACGCGCGGGCAGGCTGTCCGGGCTGGACACATCAATAACCGGGCCAGCCTCACCGCCGCAAATGTCCAGCAGCAGGCGCGTTGCCCGATCCAGCGCACGATACTGCATCTGGGGATCGACGCCGCGCTCGTAGCGATGAGAGGCATCGGTGTGCAATCCGTGACGACGGGCGCGACCGGTAATCGACAGCGGGCTGAAGAATGCACACTCAAAGAGCACATTAGTCGTCTCTTCATTCACGCCGGAGTGTTCGCCACCGAATATCCCGGCCATGGCCAGCGCTTTTTGATGATCGGCAATCACTAAGGTATCGGCGTTCAGTTTTGCCACTGTTCCGTCAAGCAGCGTCAGGGACTCACCCTCTTCCGCCATGCGCACCACAATACCGCTTTCGATCCGATCCAGATCGAAAGCATGCATTGGCTGGCCCAGCTCAAGCAGAACAAAGTTAGTGATATCCACAACCGGATCAATAGAGCGAATGCCGCAGCGGCGCAGCTTCTCCTGCATCCACAGCGGGGTGGCTGCTTTAACGTTGATCCCTTTGATCACGCGGCCCAGATAGCGCGGGCAGGCATCCGGGGCATCCACGCGGATGGGGAAGCTGTCCTGGAGGGTTGCCGCTACTGGCGTAATGTCAGGCTCAGTGAGGGATATTTTATTCAGCACGGCCACGTCGCGCGCTACGCCAATAATGCCCAGGCAGTCGGCACGGTTAGGCGTTACGCTTATCTCAATGGTGCTGTCGTCGAGCTGCAGGAATTCACGGATATCCGTGCCTGGAACGGCATCAAGCGGCAGCTCAATAATTCCATCCTGTTCAACGGAAATGCCCAGCTCAGAAAAGGAGCACAGCATCCCTTCGGAAGGCTCGCCGCGAAGCTTCGCGGCTTTGATTTTGAAATCGCCAGGCAGTACCGCGCCCACGGTGGCTACGGCCACTTTCAGGCCCTGGCGACAGTTGGAGGCACCACAGACGATATCCAGCAGACGGTCGCCGCCAACGTTAATTTTTGTCACGCGCAGCTTATCAGCATTAGGATGCTGGCCGCATTCGACCACCTCACCCACCACCACGCCGTGGAAAACGCCGGCAACCGGCTCTACGCCGTCAACTTCCAGACCTGCCATGGTAATTTGTTCTGACAGTGCCGCGCTATCAATGGCCGGGTTAACCCACTCACGTAACCAGAGTTCACTGAATTTCATTGGTGTTACCCGCCCTTATTTAAACTGTTTGAGGAAACGTAAATCATTTTCGAAGAAGGCGCGCAGATCGGTTACGCCATAGCGCAGCATGGTCAGACGCTCCATGCCCATACCAAAGGCAAAGCCTGAATAGACTTCAGGATCGATGCCTACGTTGCGCAAGACGTTGGGGTGCACCATGCCGCAGCCCAGCACTTCCAGCCACTTACCGTTTTTACCCATCACATCCACTTCTGCGGAAGGTTCGGTAAACGGGAAGTAGGACGGACGGAAGCGAATCTGGAGATCCTCTTCAAAGAAGTTGCGCAGGAAGTCGTGCAGCGTTCCCTTCAGATTGGTGAAGCTGATGTTTTTGTCCACGATCAGCCCTTCCATCTGGTGGAACATCGGGGTATGGGTCTGATCGTAATCATTACGGTAGACGCGGCCCGGGGCGATAATGCGGATTGGCGGCTGCTGATTTTTCATGGTGCGGATCTGCACCCCAGAGGTCTGGGTACGCAGCAGGCGAGTGGCATCAAACCAGAAGGTATCATGGTCAGCACGCGCCGGGTGGTGGCCCGGAATATTCAGCGCATCAAAGTTGTGGTAGTCATCTTCAATTTCAGGGCCGGTTTCCACTGCAAAGCCCAGTTCACCAAAAAAAGTTTCGATGCGATCGATAGTGCGGGTGACCGGGTGTAAACCACCGTTTTCGATGCGGCGACCCGGCAGCGAGACGTCAATGGTCTCTTCCGCGAGGCGCGCATTGAGCGCAGCAGACTCCAGCGTGTTTTTGCGCTCGTTGAGCGCTTCCTGCACCTGCTGTTTGGCATCGTTGATTACCGCACCGGCGGCAGGTCGATCTTCTGCTGGCAGCTCGCGCAGCGTGGTCATCTGCAGCGTCAGATGCCCTTTTTTCCCCAGATATTCAACGCGTACCGTGTCTAACGCGGCAACATCATGGGCATCAGTAATGGCCGCTTTCGCGTTCGCCACCAGTTCTGCGAGATGTGACATGCTTTCCTCTTCTTCCAGCCATCAGAGCTGGTTTGTTTTTATGGGGACGAGGTGTCGTCCGTTATTCGCTTCGCCAGAAATAAAAAAGCCTCCACGAGGGAGGCTTTTAGCGCGATTTTTCGTTTCTTCTCTTTGCGCCAGCCCCCGATGCTCAGGTGCTAAAGTAAAAAAAGAAACGAAAATGAGCGTTCATGCAGGTGTTACCTTGTGGATTTAAGGGGCCTCATGTTCCCACGCCATACTGGCTGCCCGGGGTCAGAGAACGGAATTTGTGACGATATCGCGGATAATAAAAGAGGGAGACGAGCTCCCTCTTCCACCTGACTTACGCCAGAGCTGTTTTCGCTTTTTCAACCAGTGCTGTGAAAGTCACTTTGTCGAATACGGCGATGTCAGCCAGAATCTTACGGTCGATTTCGATCGAAGCCTTTTTCAGGCCATTGATGAAACGGCTGTAAGACATACCGTTAGTGCGGGCCGCTGCGTTAATACGCGCGATCCACAGCTGACGGAACTGACGCTTACGCTGACGGCGGTCACGGTAAGCATACTGACCAGCTTTGATAACAGCCTGGAAGGCAACGCGGTAAACACGTGAACGTGCACCGTAATAGCCTTTAGCTTGTTTTAAGATTTTTTTGTGACGTGCGCGAGCAACTACACCACGTTTTACACGAGCCATTTAGCTCTCCTGTTCAATATTCTGTTTTACCCGATGTGACTCGGGTACTAAAAAAGGGACTACTTATGCGTAAGGCAGGCAGGCAATAACCAGACCCAGATCGCCTTTAGATACCATGCCTTTAGGGCGCAGGTGGCGTTTACGCTTAGTCGATTTTTTGGTCAGAATATGACGCAGGTTAGCGTGTTTACGCTTGAAGCCACCAGAGGCGGTCTTCTTGAAGCGCTTAGCCGCGCCACGTACAGTTTTAATCTTTGGCATTTAAAACATCCACTTCGCATTGTTAATAAAATGAATCAGACAGGCGAATAAAAAACCGCACGGCACGAAACCGCGACGGCTTTTATTACTTTATGGCCTACTGCTTCTTCTTCGGAGCGAGCACCATGATCATTTGACGTCCTTCAATCCTTGAAGGGAAGGATTCAACAATAGCCAAATCCATGTCTTCACACAGATCTTTACGGACGCGGTTAAGCACTTCCATGCCGATCTGCTGGTGCGCCATTTCACGACCGCGAAAACGCAGCGTGATTTTGGCTTTATCGCCCTCTTCGAGAAAGCGAACCAGGTTGCGTAGTTTTACCTGATAGTCGCCATCATCGGTTCCAGGACGGAATTTGATTTCCTTAACCTGAATAACTTTTTGCTTTTTCTTCTGTTCTTTAGAAGATTTGCTTTTTTCATAAAGGAACTTGCCGTAATCCATGATACGACAAACGGGCGGCTCGGCGTTAGGGCTGATTTCAACTAAATCAACACCTGCTTCTGCTGCTTTTTCCAAAGCTTCATCCAGACTGACAATGCCAATCTGCTCGCCATCGATGCCCGTAAGACGAACCTCAGTGGCGCGAATTTCTCTGTTAATGCGATTAGGACGCGCCGGTTGAACTCTTTTTCCGCCTTTAATACCTTATTCCTCCAATTGATGAAGATTGCGGCTGCGTATTTCTGCCTGCAGCTTCGCGATTACGTCATTTACGTCCATGCTTCCCAGGTCTTTACCACGGCGGGTGCGAACGGCAACTTTGCCTGCTTCCACCTCTTTATCACCACAGACCAACATATAAGGGACACGACGTAAAGTGTGCTCACGGATTTTAAAGCCAATCTTCTCGTTTCTCAAGTCCGCTTTTGCACGAATGCCCGCATTCTGCAATTTTCGGGTCAATTCTGCAACATATTCGGACTGGCCATCGGTGATATTCATCACCACAACTTGTACAGGAGCCAGCCAGGTAGGGAAGAAACCGGCATACTCTTCGGTAAGAATACCGATAAAGCGCTCCACTGAACCCAGAATTGCACGGTGAATCATCACCGGCACCTGACGCTCATTATTTTCGCCCACATAAGAGGCGCTCAGACGACCCGGTAAAGAGAAGTCCAGCTGGACCGTGCCGCACTGCCAGGCACGATCGAGACAGTCATGCAGGGTAAATTCAATTTTCGGACCGTAAAACGCGCCCTCGCCCGGCTGATAGTCAAACGGAATGTCGTTCTCCTTCAGCGCGGCAGCCAGGTCGGCTTCAGCACGATCCCACTGTTCATCCGTACCAATACGCTTCGCCGGACGGGTTGAAAGCTTGACCGCGATTTTTTCAAAGCCGAAGGTACTGTACATGTCGTACACCATCCGGATGCAGCTATTCACCTCGGTACGCACCTGCTCTTCTGTACAGAAGATATGGGCATCATCCTGGGTAAAGCCGCGTACGCGCATCAGGCCGTGCAGCGCACCGGAAGGTTCATTACGGTGGCAGCTACCAAACTCAGCCATTCGCAGCGGCAGGTCGCGGTATGATTTTAGACCCTGATTGAAAATTTGCACGTGACCAGGACAATTCATGGGCTTGATGCAGTATTCACGATTCTCCGAGGAGGTGGTGAACATTGCTTCCTTGTAGTTTTCCCAGTGTCCGGTTTTTTCCCACAGCACGCGGTCCATCATCAGCGGACCTTTCACTTCCTGGTAGTCATATTCGGTCAGCTTGCTGCGAACAAACACTTCCAGCTCGCGGAAAATGGTCCAGCCGTCATTATGCCAGAATACCATACCCGGTGCTTCTTCCTGCATATGATACAGATCAAGCTGCTTGCCAATTTTACGGTGATCGCGCTTTGCAGCCTCTTCCAGCCGCAGCAGATAGGCCGCCAGCTGTTTTTTATCCGCCCAGGCAGTACCGTAGATGCGCTGCAGCATTTTGTTATTGCTGTCGCCGCGCCAGTAGGCACCGGAGATTTTTTGCAGTTTGAAATGGTGACAAAAGCGCATATTCGGCACGTGTGGGCCACGGCACATATCCACGTATTCCTGATGATGATACAGGCCCGGATGGTCATCACGGCTGATATTCTCATCAAGAATGGTCATCTTGTACGTTTCGTTACGGGCAGCGAAGGCGTCACGCGCTTCCTGCCAGCTTACTTTCTTCTTGATGACGTCGTAATTCGTTTCGGCCAGCTGATGCATACGCTTTTCGAGCTGTTCGATATCTTCCTGAGTCAGAGTGCGGTCAATATCAACGTCATAGTAGAAACCGTTATCGATCACCGGGCCAATCGCCATTTTGGTATCAGGCCACAGCTGCTTGATGGCATGCCCCAGCAGGTGAGCGGTTGAGTGACGAATAATTTCCAGACCCGCTTCGTCTTTTGCGGTAATTATCGCGACACTGGCATCGGCAGTAATGGGATCGACGGCATCAACCAGTTCACCGTTCACGCGGCCAGCAATGCAGGCCTTCGCCAGGCCCGGACCGATATCCTGGGCAATGTCCATCACGCTGACGGCGTGGTCGAAAGTCCGCTGACTTCCATCAGGAAGAGTAATAACAGGCATCATACATCCTTAATTGCAGTGGTAACCCATACGCAAGGCTACATACAAAAATGAGTTAATTCATATACTTCAGGCCATGGTGACTTGAAACCGACTCACAGTTGTCAGTTTGGTCCCAGCCTGGTACACGGGTAAAACGTTTCTTTCAGCAAAAACGCCTTAAGGGCGAACATCTTACACGCTATGACCCCCAGGTCAAAGAAAGCGAAGGCAGAGTTTTTTTAGTTTGCAATAAAAAGAGTCAGTGAGGGGAAATAACAGAGAAAGATCGGACTACAGATTAACGGGCCGGCACTGCCGGCCCGTCACAAAAACAGCGAACCGGGACGGTTTACATGGCGTATGACAACATGACGGTCGTCTTGGTATCCGTTTTATCCGGTGCAGAGGAAGGTGGATTCTGGTTCCAGGTGACGTTGTAAGCCACCTTCAGCGAGAAGTGCTGGTTGATAGCGACCTGCAGGCCCGTTTCGGAGTTAACAGTGGTGTCGTCACTGCCCAGTACCGATACACCCTGTATGAACTTAGTGGTATCTGTCAGCTGCCACTGATAGCTCAGTGCGCCATATGCCAGGGCCTGCGTTTCACTGCCACCGTCGTGGTAGTCGTCATAGCGTACGCCGGGGCCGGCTTCTATGCGCAGTGAATGCACGGGACCGTTAAGCAGCTGGCGACCATAACCGGCTACCAGAATTGAACGGCCGTCATACCCGTTAAAGCGGTCGCTGAGCCAGCTTGCCTGACCGAACAGGTAGTCAAAGTCAGTCATGTTGTAACGCGTACGTCCACCCAGCTGATAGGTTTCAGAAGAGCGTTCGTCGTTAGAAGAGGTGTTACTGGCGCTGCCCCACAGGCTGTATGCTGTTTTTGGCTGATACCAGGTCATGGTGGTATTTGCTGTCAGCGAGGAGCTGGTGGTGTTTCCGGTCTGAGCCAGATAACCCGCAGAGGCATTGCCGTCAAAAGATTTCTTCGCCGTGGAGGGATCATCCATGACCGTAAAGACGTTATTGTCCGCGAGCGCCTGGTGGCACAAAGTTCCGCAGGAGAGCAAAAGAGCTACAGACAGCTTGTTAAAGGCTTTCATTAAATGTGATCCGTACGACAGTTTGAGATGAGTGAGTCTGAAGATTTTTAAAAGACGATCAACGCAATTTACGGAAATAATCGTAACATTTTGTTAGATCACTCTTTTAACTAAGCAACCTGTCAAAAAGGTGTTCTGAATGAGAGAAGTCTTATTAACGTCGCGTAGTATAAAGGTTAATTGATTGCTTTACAGCCAGCAGTAAATAAGATTTATTCCGCAAAAGTGAAAATAAAGTGTCAGGATGTTACAAGGTGTCTCGGCTGACGGAATAATTCTCACACCCTGTTTGGGGTTTAAAATGGACGCGGCAGAACCCCCGTTTTACACCACTGGCCCTGTCGCGTCCCTATTGCTGCCCTATTTTGCCGGGGCCTGTGCGCCTAACACACCTTCCCCCAGTGGGACTGCGGTAAAGCGGGTGACAATTTCTTTCCAGGTATTGGCCGGATCGAGCGTGGCAAATTGCTGCGGGTAGATAAACTTCGCCAGATACTCCAGCCCAACAATATTGTAGGGATGGTTATAAAAATTATGGTAAATGCCGTAAAAGCGGTTGTTGCTGATGGCGGAGACCTGTGAAAAACCAGGCCGCTGCTTCATTTTGTCGAAAGCGGCGTCAACCTGATTTTGCGTGACGTTGTAACCGAAAGGAATGGCAGCATTACTTTTACTCGCCCACTGCGAACCCGACACGATATAGACATCCGGTTTAAGCGAAATCACCTTTTCAAGGGAGATATCACCAGTGGCACCCGGCAGCAGGCTGGTACCGATATTTTTCGCGCCTACGGCTTCGACCATTGCACCCCAGCCGACGTTAGCATGGGTAAAACAGCATGATTCCAGCCCGCCCAACCCGGCCTTAGCTTCAATAAAGACCCGGGGCTGTGGCGTAACACGGCGGGTTGCAGAAAGGATAGCCTGATAGTGGCGCTGATAGAAATCCGTGTAGGCGCGGGCTTCCGACTCACGGTCAAGTGCGATGCCCAGCAGGGTGATACTTTTGGGGGTATCTTTGACCGGATCCTTAAAGGTGTCGATAAACAGCACGGGGATGCCAAGCTGATGCATTTTATCCAGCACCCCGGTCTGGCTGAGTGAAGGTTTGGCGCGAAGCTGGGCGATCATTAAATCGGGATGCAGGGCAACCACACTTTCCAGATTGACATCCCCTTTATCACTGAACCCCATATCAACAATTTTCTGCGCAGCGGGCCACTTCTTCGCCATCAGCTCCCAGGTCGGGCGGTCGCTTTTTTTCAGCAGGTTATTCCACGCCACCAGACGCTGAAAGGGGTCATCACGGTCCAGCAGCGCCAGCGCGAGAATGTCGCGGCCATCCTGCAGAACAACCCGCTGCGGCTGATGAGTGAGGGTGACCTGCTGCCCGTCGCTGTCGGTCAGCGTGACCGGGAAGGTAGTCGCAAAGGCTGGGGCGGCACAGGCCATCAGGGCGAAGGTGGTAGCAAAACGAGCAACGGACAGCACATCAGACTCCAATAACTCTCGGGATAAGAGCGAAGATAATAATGATAATTAATTGCATTATCAATCAGCGCTTTCCGGCTTCCTCTTTTACGTCAGTGGGCTATGCTAAAACATTATGCTAAACAAAGAGGTGAATCATGAGTGCATTAGACGTCGAGCAGTATGTGGTAACTTTTCACTATCAGGAAGAAGGCCTGACCGACGTGCTGGAACTCACCAGCGCGCTGGTTAATGGGGGTTTTACCACCACGTTGCACGATAAAGAAGGTCATCCACACGAACTGGGTACGAACAGCTTTGGTATCGTTAGCGCGCTGGAAAAGGATGCCGTGCGTGAACAGGCTGAAGGTCTGGGTGAACTGGCGCTGGGCGACAAGCCTGAGGTGGTGATTCAGACGTGGCAGGAATTTTTAAAAGCGGACCAATAAATAAAAATAAATCCGGTAAAAGTTGCTCTGGCCGTGCGCAAGCGCAGGTTTTGATTATTATTTAGGCGTTAACATCAGCGCATCCTGCAGTAAACAGCGAATGGGAGAAACCCAAATGTGGTCAGCCATTGGTCGTCTGTTAAATGAGCAGTTGGGTAACGCCGAAATCAGCCAGCGTACCGAGTTACCCGGTGGGGATATTCACCCGGCGTGGCGCATCCGCTACGGCGAATATGACGTATTCGTTAAGTGCAACAGTCGTGATATGCGGGATCTTTTCGCCTGGGAGGCCGAGCAGCTCCAGCTTCTGGCCCGAACAAAAACCGTGCGCGTCCCTGCCGTGTATGGCACAGGCAGCGATCGTGACGTTAGCTTTCTGCTGCTGGAATACCTCCCACTCCGCCCGCTTGAAGGTCGGGATGCCCGGGAGCTTGGCAGTGCGCTGGCGCGTCTGCATCAGTGGAGCGAGCAGCCTCAGTTTGGTCTGGACTACGACAACAACATCACCACCTCCCCGCAGCCCAATAGCTGGCTTAAGCGGTGGTCACTCTTTTTCGCCGAGCAGCGCATTGGCTGGCAGCTACAGCTGGCGGCAGAAAAAGGGATACTCTACGGTGATATCGACCTGATTATTCGCTGCGCGCAGCGGGTTTTGTCTGCGCATAACCCACAACCCTCGCTGCTGCACGGTGATCTCTGGCCCGCCAACTGTGCCGCCAGCGACCAGGGACCCTGTATTTTCGATCCCGCCTGCTACTGGGGTGACAGAGAGTGCGATCTGGCCATGCTGGCCTGGCATCCCGAACTTCCTGCGGAGATCCTGGCGGGCTACCAGTCGGTCTGGCCTCTGCCGGAAGATTTCGGCAAACGGCAGCCGGTCTATCAGCTCTACTACTTGCTTAACCGGGCCAATGTTTTTGGCGGTCACTGGCTGGCTGAAGCACAGCGAGCGATCGGCAACCTTTTGGATGAGGATGCGGGAGAGGAGCAACGCGCTTGAATGGCCTCCGCCAGGGGGGCGGCATAGCATGCTGCATGGGTATAAAGTGACACGCGTGAACGGCCTGATGTCTGGCATCAGGCCGTTTGATCAATAAATAAAGCCCAGCAGCTTTAAGACAAAATAGCCTGCGACGGCAATGGCAATCGGCAGGATGTACAGGGGGAAAATCTGCAGGAAAATCGTATGCCGTGGAACCACGATTTTCTCTTCCAGCTGCTGCCGCGTACGCCCTTCCGTGTCCCGGGCATTTTCCAGAATCAGCTGATCCTCGATCCCTTCCCGCAGATGGCGCGTCTGACGCCACATTCTTGCACCCGACGCCTGTAAAGCGAGACCGACAAAAATCAGCACATATATCACCCAGAAGGAGACGTTGCTGCCGTGATTGAAATCAGGCACGGGCGAATTTTCCCAAAATGACTTCAAAAAACCGGTATTGAAACGGATCATGTCGATCATGACGTGCGAGAAGTCCTGCATTACGGCATTAATCCCTTCGCGCTTCTCACGGCTTTGTTCTAAAAAACCCATCAGCGAAATAAGCGTGGAAATCAACGCCGGAATGAATACGATCCAGCCAGCAATGCGCTTAAGTACGGCAACTCTGCCAGCCTGTTGATAAGTCATGCTTTCTCCTGTCCTTTTGTGCCAGGGGTGTAAGTTTACCTTCAGGCAGCAAATGTGCCTGAAAAAAGTCGGCTTGTCCCTAATATTGACGAAAATAAGGCGATTTCACCCGCGAAAGCTTCATGCTACTGTGGGGGTAATCGGTCAAATGGAGTGATAAAATGCCTTATTTTCGTCCTGTACTTGCGGCAATTTTCGATATGGATGGGCTGCTAATTGACTCTGAGCCGCTGTGGGATCGCGCGGAAAGGGATATTTTTTCCTCACTGGGCGTCGACCTGTCGCGCCGCAACGAGCTGCCGGATACGGTAGGGTTGCGTATCGATCAGGTGGTGAGGATGTGGTATGAAACGCTACCCTGGCAGGGGCCGGATCAGCTGGAGGTCACACGCAGAATTATCGTGCGGGCGCAGGCGCTGATTGAGGAGACGCGCCCGCTGCTTCCCGGCGTAGAATCCGCGATAAAGCTTTGTAAGGCTGAAGGACTGAAAATTGGCCTGGCGTCAGCTTCGCCTCTGCATATGCTGGAACGCGTGCTGCACATTTTCAACCTGCGCGACTATTTCGACGTGGTTGCCTCGGCAGAAACGCTGCCGTGGAGCAAGCCCCATCCGCAGGTTTATCTCAACGCTGCGGAAGGCCTGGGGGTGGATCCGCTTAACTGCGTTACCCTGGAGGACTCGTTGAACGGCGTCATCGCGACCAAAGCCGCCCGCATGCGCTCCGTGGTGGTACCTGCTGCTGAACAGGCCGCGGACCCGCGCTGGGCGCTGGCTGACGTCAGGCTCTCATCGTTGAGTCAGCTCAGTGCGGCACATCTCCACGGTACCGCCTGAAGGAAAACTGATCCTTTTACCCTCTATTTATCTTTCGTTACAGCGTCACATATTTATTCTACTGTACATATCACCTATACTGGATGGATTGACAGCTATCCAGCCAGGTGTTTTCCATGACGGCCGAAGGCCATCTTATATTTGCGCTTGCCAGCGCTATTTTTTCCAAACGCGCCGAACTCACGCCGGTACTGGCTAACGGTGACTGGTGGCATATTATTCCGGCAACGCTGCTAACCAGCCTGCTGCCGGATATCGACCACCCTCAATCCGTGCTGGGCCGTCGTTTTCGCTGGCTTTCACATCCTATTGCCCGCGCCTTCGGTCATCGTGGATTTACCCACAGCCTGCTGGCGGTGATCGGAGGTATTGCGCTCTTTAACCTGAAAGTTCCGCAGCACTGGGTGGTGCCTGCCGATGCTTTTCAGGGCCTGGTACTGGGCTACCTGAGTCATATCATCGCCGATATGCTCACGCCCGCTGGCGTGCCACTGCTCTGGCCCTGTCGCTGGCGCTTCAGGCTGCCGCTGCTTGCCAGTCAGAAAGGTAACCAGATGGAGCGAATTTTCTGCCTGGCGCTGGTCGGCATCGCCATATGGTTCTCTCCCGGCCTGCCCCCCTTTGGTGCAGACGGATGGCCAGCGCAGATGGTCAGCACGGTACAAAGTAACATTAATCGGCTAATTGATAGCCATGGTGCGCAATAACCCGTCATAAAACAACGATTGGTTATAACCCATTCCATTTGGATATATAGACACCCCGGATCAGCTGCTACCATGCACTCCAGGGCGCATTTGCGTGCGCAATAAAAAATAACGGTAATAGCGCGGTGCCTGATATAGCGCACTGCTTCATTGGAGATCTGGGGATGAACCTTCCATTAATCGCTAACCTTGCGGCATTTGTCGCCCTGTTAGTTATACTGGCTAAAAGTGGTAGCACCCGCTGGAGCCTGTCAAAAAAGGTCCTGCTGGGCCTGGTGACCGGTGTGCTGTTCGGCCTGGTCCTGCATACTATTTATGGCGCCGACAGCGCGACGCTAAAAGAGTCCATTAGCTGGTTTAATCTCGTCGGTAACGGCTACGTTCAGCTGTTGCAGATGATCGTTATGCCGCTGGTCTTCGCCTCAATACTCAGCGCCGTGGCCCGGCTGCATAATGCCTCCTCGCTGGGGAAAATTAGCGTATTAACGATTGGCGTACTGCTGTTTACCACCGCTATCTCTGCGCTGGTCGGCGTGTTCGTCACCTGGCTGTTCAAGCTGGATGCCAGCGGGCTGGTCCAGGGCGTGCAGGAAACCGCTCGCCTTGCCGCGCTAAAAAGTAACTACGTCGGCAAAGTTGCCGATCTCTCCACGCCGCAGCTGCTGCTCTCGTTTGTGCCAAAAAACCCCTTTGCCGACCTGACCGGGGCCAGCCCGACCTCGATTATCAGCGTGGTGATTTTTGCCGCCTTCCTGGGTGTCGCAGCCCTGCATCTGCTGCGGGATGACAGGCCGAAAGGCGAACGCGTGCTGGCTGCCATTGATGTTTTACAGGCCTGGGTCATGAAGCTGGTTCGCCTGATCATGAAGCTGACGCCGTTCGGCGTCATGGCCCTGATGACGAAGGTGGTGGCCAGCTCAAACGTGAGCGATATCGTTAAGCTCGGCAGCTTTGTCGTGGCGTCCTATCTGGGACTGGCAATCATGTTCGCCGTCCATGCCCTGCTGCTCACCGTTAATGGCGTTAATGCTAAGCGTTTCTTTAAAAAAGTCTGGCCGGTCATCACCTTTGCCTTTACCAGCCGTTCCAGCGCCGCAACCATTCCGCTGAGCGTTGAGGCCCAAACGCGTCGCCTGGGTATTCCGGAGTCTATCGCCAGCTTTTCCGCCTCATTTGGTGCGACCATAGGTCAGAACGGCTGCGCGGGGCTTTATCCCACCATGCTGGCGGTGATGGTTGCGCCGACGGTGGGCATCAACCCATTCGACCCGATGTGGATTGCGACCCTGGTTGGCATCGTAACCCTCAGTTCAGCGGGCGTAGCAGGCGTTGGCGGCGGTGCGACCTTCGCCGCGCTGATTGTGCTGCCCACGATGGGCCTGCCGGTGACGCTGGTCGCGCTGTTGATCTCTATTGAACCGCTCATTGATATGGGCCGCACCGCCCTGAATGTGAACGGCTCGATGACGGCCGGCATGCTGACCAGCCAGTGGCTGAAGCAGACCGATAAAGCGCTGCTCCACGCCGATGCAGAGCGTGACTTCGAGCTGGCGGAACGCTAACAGCCTGCTCCGTTTGCAGCCCACAGAACGCGAATATCCTCTTCGTTTGGGGCTCTCAGAACGCCAGCAGTCTCCCTGTTACGCACTCTCAAAACGCGAATAATCTCTCAGGGCTGGCTTCCGCCAGCCCTTTTTTTATCCCCGCCCCGCTTCCCCCCGCCGATTTTTACCGCGCTATGCGCGTTTTATCATCCTTTGTCATCTTTTAAACACGATTTTAAACACTTAACCCTGCTGTTTTAAGGCGTATCTCACTCACTGTTCTATAGTTACTGGAGTCTGAAATGACAACAACAGGAGTAAGTGAGAATGTCGAAAGAAACAGATAATAAGGAACTCAGCCACAACGCCCCGTCTACCGGGCCTGATTCAGCTAAACCCGGCATGGATTCGCTGGCGCCCGCAGATGGGTCGCATAAACCCTCGGCGGAGCCTACGCCACCCGGGAAGGAGCCAACGGCTCCCGGAAGCCTGAAAGCCCCGAATACGCATAATGCCAAGCTTGATGCGCTGGAGTCCTTCCGCAAAGGGGGTGAAAATTTCCCGCTGACGACCAATCAGGGCACGCGTATTGCCGACGACCAGAATTCACTGCGCGCGGGCACTCGCGGTCCCACCCTGCTTGAAGACTTTATCCTGCGCGAAAAAATTACCCACTTTGACCACGAACGCATTCCTGAGCGTATCGTGCATGCCCGCGGTTCTGCGGCACACGGCTACTTCCAGCCGTATCGTGATATGAGCGATATCACCAAAGCGGACTTCCTGCGCGATCCGGGTAAGCAGACGCCGGTATTCGTGCGCTTTTCAACCGTTCAGGGCGGTGCAGGTTCGGCGGATACCGTACGTGATATTCGCGGCTGGTCGACCAAGTTTTACACCGACGAGGGCGTATTTGACCTGGTGGGCAATAACACCCCGGTGTTTTTTATCCAGGATGCTCACAAATTCCCCGATTTTGTCCACGCGGTGAAACCCGAACCTCATAATGAAATCCCTCAGGGACAGAGCGCGCACGATACCTTCTGGGACTATGTGTCGCTCCAGCCGGAAACGCTGCACAATGTCCTCTGGGCGATGTCCGACCGCGGTATCCCGCGCAGCTACCGCACGATGGAAGGCTTCGGTATTCACACTTTCCGCTTTATCAATGCCGAAGGTAAAGCCACCTTCGTCCGCTTCCACTGGAAGCCGGTTGCCGGTAAAGCCTCTTTGCTGTGGGACGAAGCGCAAAAACTCACCGGGCGCGATCCCGATTTCCACCGTCGCGATCTGTGGGAAGCCATTGAGGCTGGCGACTATCCTGAATATGAGCTGGGCGTACAGCTGATTGCCGAGGAGGATGAGTTCAAATTTGACTTTGACCTGCTGGATGCGACCAAGCTTATTCCCGAAGAGCTGGTGCCGGTTGAACTCATCGGTAAGATGGTTCTCAACCGTAACCCGGATAACTTCTTCGCTGAAACCGAGCAGGTTGCTTTCCATCCAGGGCACATCGTCCCGGGCATGGATTTCTCCAACGATCCGCTATTGCAGGGTCGCCTGTTCTCCTATACGGATACTCAGATCAGCCGCCTGGGTGGACCTAACTTCCACGAGATCCCGATCAACCGTCCGACCTGTCCGTATCATAACTTCCAGCGTCAGGGCATGCACCGGATGGATATCGACACCAATCCGGCGAACTATGAGCCAAATTCGATCAACGATAACTGGCCGCGTGAGACGCCTCCAGCCCCGCAGCGTGGCGGGTTTGAAAGCTATCAGGAGCGCATCGAAGGCCATAAAGTTCGCGAGCGCAGCCCGTCGTTCGGTGAGTATTATTCGCAGCCGCGCCTGTTCTGGAACAGCCAGACGCCGGTGGAGCAGCAGCATATTATTGATGCCTACTCCTTTGAGCTGAGCAAGGTGGCCCGTCCTTATATCCGCGAACGCGTGGTCGATCACCTGGTCCATATCGACGTCTCGCTGGCAAATGGCGTGGCAAAAAACCTGGGGATTGCCCTGTCCGACGAGAAAATGCATACCGCGCCGCCTAAAGACGTTAACGGTCTGAAAAAGGATGCCAGCCTGAGCCTCTATGCGGTACCCAGCGGGACCATCAAGGGCCGCCAGGTCGCACTGCTGCTCAGCGATGGCGTATGTGCTGCTGACGTGCTGGCGATCCTCCAGGAGCTCAAAGCTCAGGGCGTTCACGGTAAGCTGCTGGCACCGCATATGGGTCAGGTACGCGCCGACGACGGTTCAGATCTGCCGGTTGATGCCACCTTCAGCGGTCTGCCGTCGCTGACCTTTGATGCGGTCATCGTCCCGGATGGCAACATTGATGCCCTGCTGCTGAGCGGTGATGCCCGCTACTTCCTGCTGGAAGCCTATAAGCACCTGAAAGTTATCGGGCTTAGCGGTGACGCCCGTCGCTTTAAGGCGCAGTTTGGCCTGAGCGACAGCGAACAGGAAGAAGGTATCATTGAAGACAGTAAGGCCGAAGGCGTGCTGATGAGCGAGTTCCTGTTGGCGATGGGTGCACACAGGATCTGGTCGCGCAGTCAGAAAGCACTGACCGTGCCAGCCTGACGGCATGGTAATAAGGCGCTTAATCGGGCGCAACGTTTCAGCCCGATGAAGTGTCGATTAAGTATCAAATCGGGCGACAGGTTTTCGCCCGATTTTTCATTCAGGAAAGCGTTAAACCCGCCCGATACCTTCTGCCCAACTTCTCCTGAAAAGGCCCGGCATTAGCTCCTCTCCGCGCCGGGATGCCTTACGGTAAAGCAGGTAATCTGTGTGGAACGTTCTCCCACGGTGCAGCCAGCACCGCGTCAGACATTTGATCAGGCCCATCGGCGTGCCTTCCGGCTTTAACGTTAATAAAGACGCAGCGGGCTTCGCGGCCTGCCGTGTCGGTCACTTATTATCCGTTTATCACCCTGATATTGTCGGTCACTGACCATCCGCTATCACCCTGGCATTGATGTTGCTTATTTACCTTCACACCCGTTGTGCTGGAGATAAACCATGAATGCCACCCTGACCGTTAGCCGCTATCGCTACCGTATTTTCGCCATGCTGTTTTTTATCGCGCTGATCAATTACATCGATCGGGGGGCGCTCTCATTTGCGGCCAATGCCATCTCAACGGAATATCATCTCAGTAAGGTGCAGCTCGGCGCAGTGCTGAGCTACTTCGGTTTTGGCTATCTGCTGGGCTCGCTGTGCGGTGGTTTTCTTGCCGATCGCCTCGGTACCAGACGGGTGTGGCTGATGGCGGGCGTCGCCTGGTCGCTGCTGGAGGTCGCTACGGCCTGGGCGGGTGATGTGGGGTTGGCGCTGTTTGGCGGATCGGCCATTATAGGGTTTGCGGTTATGCGCGTACTCTTTGGCCTGGCGGAAGGCCCGGCCTATGCCCTGATGAATAAGGCTATCGCGCACTGGTCGCCTGACCACGAGCGCGGAACCGCGCTGGGAATTGGTCTGCTCAGCACCCAGGTGGGCGCACTGCTTACCGCCCCGGTTGCCGTCGGCCTGCTGCTGCTCACCGATGACTGGCGAAGCATGTTTATTCTGCTGGGGTGCTTTTCGCTGATCGCCATGGTGATTTTTGCCCGCGTATTTACCGACACGCCCGAACAGCACCCCAAAGTTAGCCCACAGGAGCGGATGACCATCAGCCGCGGCCAGGCTGAGCAGGCCAGCGGCCCGCGCCTGCCCTGGTGGCGCTTCTTCAGCAATCGTACGCTGGTCTGTAACGCGCTGGGCTACTTCTCCTTCCTCTATATCACCTTTACCCTGGTAAGCTGGGAACCGAAATATTTGCAGGACAGCTTTCACTACGATTTGCACTCGCTCTGGTACGTCGCGATGATCCCATGGAGCGGCGCCTGCGTGACCGTGCTGTTGGGAGGCCGGATCGCCGATGCGCTCCTGAAACGCTTTAATAATCTGCGGCTGGCGAGGAACGTTTTTGCCGCCGTCACGCTGCTGATGACTGCGTTCTGCTTTATGGCGATCCCCTGGATGCCCTCACCTGCCACCATTATTCTGATGATGACGCTGGGCAATGCTCTGAACGCGCTGGTGAATAATGTGTACTGGTCGGTGGTAATCGACGTCACGCCTAAATCCACGGTAGGCACTTACAGCGGCATCACCCTGGCCATTGCCAACCTTGCCTCCATAAGCTCTCCGCTGCTGAGCGGGTGGCTGGCGCAGCACTATGGTTACAACGCCATGTTCAGCGCCACTGCCGCCGTGGCATTTATCAGCATGTTAGCCATGACGCTGCTACAGCCGGAGAAGAAACTTCAGCCGGAAGTACGCTTTGCAACCCGGCAGGAGGGCGCAATATAAGAGGCATCGTGGAGGGAGCGTTAAGAATGCGTTAAGTGCTGTAAGCAGCGGACAACCGTGGCCATTCAGCGCTTGCGTTTTCGCTGGCCGGGCGTAATGTTAATCTCAGTCAGAACCAGGAGAAACCCTATGAAAAAGGTGCTTAGCGCTCTTTTCGCTTTAACATTACTTTCCCCAACGCTGGTCCTCGCGCAACCCGGCTGGGGTCCAGGCCCTGGGCCGGGCTGGCATCACGGCTGGGGCGGTGGTCCCGACGGACACCGTGGGTGGGGTGGTGGCCCCGGCGGACACCGTGGCTGGGGCGGTGGACCAGGCAGATTAAACTTTCTGCCCGATGCCGCCGTGGGCGTGCTGATTGGTGGCCTGACTTACTATGCCCTGAACGGCAGTTACTATCAGCGCGCCAATGATAATACCTGGGTGATGGTGCAGCCACCGGAACAGCGCTATAGCGGCAGCATGCGTACGCTCGACTACAACGGCGACCGCTTCTACGTGCAGGATGGACACTATTACCGTCGCGATATTGACGGCCGCTATCTGGAAGTTTCCCGCCCACCCGGTCTGTAAAAACAGGCAAAAAAAAACGGTCACCAGGGTGACCGTTTTTCATGTTATCTCAACAGGAATTTACTGCGAAACCTGCGGATCGGTGTCATATTCTTTACAGCTCTGGAAGCCGTAGTTCATTACGCGACCGGTATCGCTATAGCTAACGAAGTAGGTCTGCAATTTACCGTTACGTTCACCCAGAACATAGGTCTGGCAGGTACCGCGAGCGTGTACCATGGTAATTTCAGTTGACGCCGGGCCTGCGATATCACGAACCTGCTGGCGCGTCATACCCTTTTTAACATCCTGTACCACTGGCTTGGTAACGTAACTTTCCGCGCGATCGTACGCCGAACAGCCCGATAAAACGGCTAAAACCACGGCAGCACCAATAGCTCCTGCAAACTTCTTCATGTTTTTATTCCTCTTTTATTTTCCATGTAAGCTTAAGCCTGGAACAGAAATGCTGATTTATCAACTTTATGGCAAAAAAAATCGCACTTTTCCCTCTCTTTATTGTCGCGCAAGCCATGCAAATGACAGATAAAGGAAACATCAGAATTCAATCTTGTTGTTTAACGCCAGCCGCGTTAGCTTTAACGCAACCATCGAAAACACGGCTGCCTGCTTAAGGCAATGAATCTCAGGAGATACAAATGACTTTGCAACAGGAAATAATCGAAGCACTGGGGGTCAAACCTGTCATTGATGTTCAGCAGGAGATCCGCAACAGCGTTGAGTTTCTTAAGTCCTATCTCAGAACCTATCCCTTTATTAAAACGCTGGTGCTGGGGCTCAGTGGGGGCCAGGACTCTACCCTGGCCGGTAAACTGAGTCAGACCGCTATTTCAGAACTCCGTCAGGAGACAGGAAGCGCCGACTACCAGTTTATCGCTGTCCGCCTGCCCTACGGCATTCAGGCCGACGAACAGGATTGCCAGGACGCGATTGATTTCATCAAACCTGACCGCGTGGTAACGGTAAACATCAAAGAGGCGGTACTGGCCAGTGAGAAAGCCCTGCGCGAGGCGGGCGTGACGCTGTCCGATTTTGTTCGGGGCAATGAGAAGGCTCGTGAGCGAATGAAGGTCCAGTACAGCATCGCCGGGGTGACTTCGGGCGTGGTGGTGGGAACCGACCATGCCGCAGAGGCCGTCACCGGGTTTTTCACCAAGTATGGCGATGGCGGCACGGATATTAATCCGCTGTTCCGGCTGAATAAAGGTCAGGGTAAACAATTGCTGAAAGCGCTGGGCTGCCCGGAGCATCTCTATCTGAAACACCCGACGGCGGACCTGGAAGATGACCGGCCCGGCCTGCAGGATGAAGTGGCGCTGGGCGTCACCTATGAGCAGATCGACCACTACCTTGAAGGCAAAACCATTGCTGCCGATGCGGCAAAAACTATTGAAGGCTGGTATCTGAAGACGGAGCATAAACGCCGCCCGCCCATCACCCTTTTTGACGACTTCTGGAAGAAATAATCTCGCACCCGTGAGTGACAAACTGAAGCCAGGGGGCAGGTCATCGCCCCGGCTTCAGGCGTTATATCAGCATAATCCTGAGCATAGCCCCGGCCGTTCGATCAATTTTCTGGCGTATAATGCGCCAGGAGACGCTTTTTTATCCTCCCCGCCCCTGTTACACTGTACAAGTAACCAGTAACCGGAGTGCAATGTGGTCAGACGTGCAGCAGCTCAACGCCTGGAATTTGAACCAGCGGCTATCTATCAGTATCCCGAACATCTTCGCCCCTCACTTGCAGGGCTACCTTCACTCCCTGGGGTCTACACCTTTCACGGCGACAGTGAAACGATGCCGCTGTATATCGGTAAAAGCATCAATATCCGCAGCCGGGTCATGTCCCATTTTCGCACGGCGGATGAAGCCAAAATGCTGCGTCAGACCCGCCACGTCAGCTTTATTCAAACTGCGGGTGAGCTGGGCGCGCTGCTGCTTGAGGCGCAGATGATCAAGGTGCAGCAGCCGCTGTTTAATAAGCGCCTGCGCAAGAATCGTCAACTCTGTTCGCTGCATATCAGCCAGAACAAACCGACCGTGGTCTTTGCCAAAGAGCTGGACTTTTCGCATACGCCGGACCTGTTCGGACTCTATTCCAGCCGCCGGTCGGCGCTGGAGACGCTGCAAAAAATCGCCGATGAGCAGCAGCTCTGTCTCGCACTGCTGGGTCTGGAGAATCTGAGCCGTAACCGCGCCTGCTTCCGCGCCAGCCTGGGACGTTGCGCCGGTGCCTGCTGCGGTAAAGAGTCCCCCGAGGCGCATCATCAGCGCCTGCTGGCCGCGCTGGAACGCGTACGCGTTCAGTGCTGGCCCTGGGAGGGTGCCGTCGGCGTGGTTGAGGAAGGCGTAAACCAGACGCAGATCCACATCATTAATAACTGGTTTTATCTGGGATCGGTTGAGGATTTGGCGATGGCAAAGGCGCTGACCTCGACGCCCAAAGGCTTCGACAGCGACGGCTATAAAATCCTCTGCAAGCCGGTCATTAGCGGAAAGTACCCGATAGTCCCTTTGTATTAACAAAAAACCGCCGACGCTGCCCACATCCCATTGGCAGGGAGTGGGCAACGCCGGCGGTTTCTGTTTGCGTCCGCTAAGCGTTGATTACGTCGCTAAGACTTAATCGTCAGCAGGAGGCATTTTGCCTTCGTGGTGCGGTTTTTCAGCCAGACGCTTTTCAAAGTTCTGGTTGAACTGTTTTTTCTGCTCAGGCGTCAGCACGTTGTACAGTTTGTTTTGCGTTTCCATCATCTTCAGCGCACGGCCTTTGCCGTCTGCCGCCATCTGGGTGGCCTGAGCTTCGGCTTTAGCCTGGTCGAAGCTGTCAGAGGCGATAATGTCATGCATCGCGCGGCGCTCTTCCAGCGATGGACGCTTCATGTCTTTGTGTGCGTTATCCATGATGGTTCGCATCTGCTGCTTCTGCGCGTCGGTCAGATTCAGCCCTTTAAACATTTCATGCATACCACCATGACGCGGCGGCTGGTGCATCATCGGCTTGTCGGCACCGGCCGGCGGCGGGGTCAGCGTATCAGCCGCAGCGTGAACGATATTAGCGGCGCCCAGGGCCAGAGTCATGGCGATTACGGTAGAAGTTAATTTACGCATCATTTTTATCCTTACTTTTCGGTTCTGAGGCGACAGCTTTGTCGCGATGTCGGAACTCAGTTTAGTGCGCTGAACGTCAAGTACGCTGAGCGTGAGTAAAGCCCTGAAAGCATAAAAGACAAATTAGCGCCAATCATGAAGAGAATGCGAAGAATATCGTGAGGAATTGCTAAGAAGTATGAATTTAAAGGGATTAATGCAGAAAGAATGGAGAAGTGTAATACAAACGCAAATAGCGGGAAAGGAAAAAGTAAGGGGCGTTGGCCCCTTAATAGCTGTTCCGAATAGTACATGGCGCAACCGGGTACGCAACAGAGTGGAGCGGCATTGCGCGCTGCTATTTAGCGTAGCGCCTGATTATGCGCGTTGTCCTCAACCAGCATCAGGCCCGCACGCTGCCCCAGCGCAACGTCAGGATTAGGGAACATCACATATTCCCGCGCCTGCTGCACGTAGTAGCGCTTTTCACCATCTTCTGCCAGCAGCGTACCCTGAGGGAAGGCGGTAAAGTTCAGAGTTTCACGGCTCATATGTAGCCTGAAATCATCCGTCTGGCGGGTCAGCTGCTGAGATACCCGATAGCGGAGCGGCGGTTCCCCCACCTCGGGCAGGCTGCCTCCGGTCAGTATGGCCCTTAGCGCCTGATGCGTCGCGGCGAACTGGCTGAGATCGTTGCTGCCGAAAGGGAGCGCCTTACCCAGTTCGAGCGTACAGCTTGCTGCGCCAAAGTGGCGAGAGCTGTAGTGGGTGAAGGTGCCACCCGGTGCACGATGAAATACCAGCGCCTCCAGCCCGGCGGCGGCCAGCCAGTGCAGAAAATCTTTCGGCCATGGCGTTTCGCGCATCGGCATAACGCCAAAGCGGGTATGCCAGGATCCACGGATTGCCGTATGCAGGTCAAGATGCCAGCGGATTTCATCGCTGTTGCCCGCCTGCCAGAAGGTCTCCATCGCCTGCTCAAGGCGCCATGCGCGTCGTGCCTCCATGCAGTCTTCATACTGCTGCCAGCGCCCGCCAAACAGCCGGTTCAGATCGCAGCGAAGATAGCGTTTATCTGCCCGCAGCGCAGTGGGATTACCATAGACCACCAGCAGGCGCGGAAGCAGCGGCAAATTGCCCGCCAGCAGCTCACTGACCAGCGTATTGAGGATCTCTACCGGTGCCGTTTCATTGCCGTGAATGCCCGCCGAGATAACTACCGCCTGGGTAGTCGCCTCCAGCGGCGTGATGTCGAGGATGCCGTCGTCGAGCCACTGCCACTGCATAAATGCATTGCGACCCGCGCGGGGGGATGGACGTTCACCGCTAAGCGTTAATGTAAGCAAGTCCAGCATGCATTCTCCTTGTTATGAATTTGTGCTCCTTTGTCGGGCTAAGACGCGCGGCTCTTCAGGAGACGCGCGTCGCTTCATCCGTGATTACTGCTGAAAATTATAGACATTCCCTAAGTTTAGCACTTTTGTGAGCTCATCGAGCGCCTGACGTCCCTCTGTCAGCAGCTGCGGATCGGCCAGGTCAGCCGTTGAAAGGCGATCGCGGTAGTGACGGGCCACCCAGTCGTTAAGGGTGGTAAACAGCCTGTCATTCATCATCACGGCTGGATTAACCGCCGCGTACTCTGCCTCGTTCAGCACCACGCGCAGGCGCAGGCAGGCGGGCCCACCGCCGTTAAACATACTTTCGCGCAGGTCAAATACCTTCAGCTCGTCCACCGGGCCCCCGTTCTCCACCAGCCCGCTCAGATAGCGCCAGACGCCCGTATGCTGTCGGGTCTCTTCCGGCAGCACCAGCAGCATTTTACCGTCAGCCTTGCTCAGCAGCTGGCTGTTGAACAGATAGGTGGAGACGGCATCGCTCACGCTAACCTCGTTATCCGGCACGACCAGCGGGGTGAACCCCGGCACATTTTCTTTCAGTTCGTCCAGCAGCCGGGGCTGGTTAAGGAAAGCCCGCTGATGGCAAAAAAGAACCTGCTGGTTACTGACGGCGATAACATCGTTATGAAATACGCCTTTATCAATGACGTCAGGATCCTGCTGCGCAAAAAAGGTCCTTTTGGCATCGAGCTGGTGGAGCCTGGCCACGGCCTCGCTGGCCTCACGCGTTTGACGGGCGGGATAGCGTGTCGGTGCCAGCCCCCCCGCCCCCTCTGCGCGGCCGTAGACAAAGAGCTGAACGCCAGGTTCGCCATATCCGGCGCTAAAGCGGTTGTGGTTAGCAGCGCCTTCGTCACCAAACATCCCCACCTGCGGGAGCGCATCATGAACGGTAAAGTGCGCGCCGTCACGGAATATAGCCCGCAGCAGCGCCGCCGTGGTAGGTGCCTCCATCGCCCGATGAAACTTGTTGTTAAGGTTGGCTACCGTCAGATGCACGCGCCCGTCGGCGCTGTCCGCCGAGGGTGAAACGGTCGCCGCATTGGCGACCCACATTGCCGAAGCCGAGCTCGCTGCCGAGAGCAGCGCCGGTGCCTGCGATGCCGCCTTCGCGATGACCTGCGCATCGCTGCCGGTAAAGCCAATCTGGCGCAGTGCGGCGACGTTAGGCCGCTCGTGGGGCGGGATCACCCCCTGCGCAAAGCCCCTGTCCGCCAGCGCCTTCATTTTTAGCAGCCCCTGCTGGGCTGCCAGTCGCGGATTTGACATTTGGTGTTGATGGCGGGTGGAGGCTTCATTGCCAAACGACAGGCCGGCGTAGTGGTGCGTCAGCCCCGGCAGTCCATCAAAGTTAACCTCGCGCGCGCTCATTGCGGCTCCTCCCCAACGCTAAAATCCAGTCCAGGCGACAGCTGAGCCGGTAGCGTCAGGCTGTCAGACTCCAGCGAAGCCATCGGCCAGGCACAGTAGTCGGCGGCGTAGAATGCGCTGGCGCGGTGGTTACCGGACGCGCCAATGCCGCCAAAGGGCGCGCTGCTGGCTGCGCCGGTCAGCGGTTTATTCCAGTTAACGATCCCCGCACGGGCTTCAATCAGCAGACGGTCAAACAGGTCACGCTGCGGGGAGATCAGGCCGCATGAGAGTCCATAGCGGGTGTTATTCGCCAGGCGGATCGCCTGATCGAAATCGTCATAGCGGACCACAGACAGCAGCGGGCCAAAAACCTCTTCGTCCGGGACGTTTTTTAGCGAGGTGATATCCATGATGCCCGGCGTCAGGATCGCGCTGCTGCGATCGGGCCAGCGCATCGGTAGCAGGACCTTACCCCCTGCATCAATTCGCGTTTGCCATTCACTGTAAATATGCTCTGCTGCCTGGCGTGAAATCACGCTGCCCATAAAGGGCTGGGGTTCATCATCCCAGCGGCCGGTCTGGATACGCCCGGCAACCTCAACCAATCGCGCCAGAAAAGCGTCACCCTGCGCACCGCGCTTAACCAGCATGCGTCGGGCACAGGTGCAGCGCTGTCCGGCAGTAATAAAGGCCGACTGGATAGCAATATGCACGGCGGCATCAATATCCTCCGGGTCCTCCACGATAAGGGCATTATTTCCCCCCATTTCCAGCGCCAGCATTTTATCAGGCTGACCGGCAAACTGGCGGTGCAGCTGGAAACCGGTAGCGGCGCTGCCGGTAAACAGCAGGCCGTCTATCTGCGGATCCTGCGCCAGCGCCTGTCCGGTGTCCCGGCCGCCCTGCACCATATTTAGCACGCCGTCAGGCAGCCCGGCGCTCATCCACAGGCGGACGGTTTTTTCTGCGGTGACGGGCGTCAGCTCACTCGGCTTGAAAACCACCGTATTCCCGGCCAGCAGGGCGGGCACAATATGGCCGTTTGGCAGATGCCCCGGGAAATTGTAGGGGCCAAACACCGCCATTACGCCGTGCGGGCGGTGGCGCAGCGCGCTTTCGCCGGAGAGGGATTCCCCGGTGCGTGCGTGCCAGGCCTTAACGGATATTGCCACCTTATTGATCATTGCCTGTACTTCGGTACGGGCCTCCCAGCGGGGTTTCCCGGTTTCCTGCGCAATCGCGGTGGCCAGATCCTCGCTGTTCTTTTCCAGTAGCGCAGCAAACTTTTCCGCAATGGCCTGGCGCTCAGTAAAGGGCCGCCGCGCCCAGCCCACAAAAGCCGCACGCGCAGCCTCGCAGGCTGATGAAACCTGCCCTTTGCTGGCGGCCTGGCCGTACCACAGCGTCTCACCGCTGACCGGGTCGGTTTTGGTGAATTTTTCTGCGGCCCCGGTCAGCCATTGTCCATTAATGCAGTGGGTCATGCTTTTTTCTCCTCAGGGCTTAGGGTCACTACGCGCAGGCTGTCGCCCGGCTGGCAGTGCAGGGTTTCTGCCTGCCCGGGGCTGAGAGTGATGCTTTCCCGGCGCGGATCGGCGTTCACCAGGATCGCCCGGAAATCCTGATAGCGATCGTTACCGACCAGGCACAGGGGCAGAGATTCACTACCCTCCGCCCCGACTTCCACCGTCTGCCGATGGCTTTTACGAATAGCCCGGACGCGGTCAATGTCGCACTCCAGCGTCGGGCCGCCGTCAAAAATGTCAACGTAGTCGTTATAGCGAAAGCCCTCTGATTCCAGCACGGCACGGGCGGGCGCGGTTTGCGGGTGAGTCTGGCCAATCACGCTTTGCGCCTCTGCCGACAGATAATCCAGATAGAGCGGGTGTTTCGGCATCAGCTCGGCGATAAACGCTTTCTGGCCGGTGCCGCACAGATAATCCGCTTCGCTGAAGGACATGGAGAAAAAGCGGCTGCCAACGCTCTCCCAGAACGGCGAGTGCCCGTGTTCATCAATCACGCCGCGCATTTCGGCCACCACCTTTTGCATAAAGCGATCGCGAAAGGCGGCCATAAACAGAAAGCGCGATTTCGACAGCAGATAGCCGTTTTTGCCATTACGGTGATCGGGATCGAGGAACAGGGTGCAGAGCTCGCTGCTGCCGGTGTGGTCGTTGCTGAGCGACAGCGTCGGCAGCGAGTTGTAGACATTTAACTCGCGGGAGGCATGCACCTGCGTACCCACGCGAAAGTTATACCAGGGATCCTGCAACCCGACGGCCACTTCAATCGCACAAATCCCCACGGCCCTGCCGCTTTCACTCTCCTCCAGCACAAAGACATACCCCTGCTCGGCGCGCGGCAGCTCGCCCTGCCAGGTAAGCAGCGAGCGATCGATACGTGCCGCCAGGGTGGCGCTGTCGGCAGGCAGTGACGTCAGCCCGCCGCCCGTTTTGCCCGCCAGCAGCAGCAGTTGCGCGAGATCGTCACGCTCAACCGGGCGAATAAGCATCATGATTGCGCTCCGTCGATCACCGCGCGACAGGCTTTTTCAAAGCGGGCCAGCCCCTCTTTTACTTCGGCGTCGCTAATAATCAGCGACGGCGCAAAGCGGATGACGCTGGCACCGGCAATCAACACCATCAGCCCTTCGCGTGCGGCGGCCTGGTTGAACAATTTTGCCTGACCGCTGTAGTCCTGATTCAGCACGCAGCCGAGAAGCAGCCCGAGGCCGCGGATCTCGCTGAACAGGTGTAGCCGCTGATTGATCTCATTCAACCCTTCAGCAAACCAGCGGTGACGCTCGGCAACGCCCGCCATCACCTCAGGACGGTTAATCAGCTCCATCACTTTCCCCCCCACGGCCCCGGCCAGCGAGTTACCGCCATAGGTGGTACCGTGCGTACCGACGCCCAGCACGCGGGCATACTTTTCAGTGGTGAGCATCGCGCCAATGGGGAATCCGCCACCCAGCGCCTTCGCGGTGGTCAGCACATCTGGCGTCACGCCATAATGCATATAGGCGTAAAGCGAACCGGTGCGCCCTACGCCGCTCTGGACTTCATCGAAAATCAACAGGGCCTGATGCTTGTCACACAGCTCACGCAGCCCCTGTAGAAAAGTCGGTTCGGCAGGCACCACGCCGCCTTCACCCTGGATGGGTTCAACGATAACCGCGCTGGTTGCATCGTCGATCATCGCTGCCGCAGAGGCCAGGTCATTAAAGACCGCGTGGCGGATGCCGCCTGGCAGCGGGGCAAAGTCTTTCGAATAAGCCGGCTGGCCCCCGGCGGTGACGGTAAACAGCGTGCGACCATGAAAAGCATTACTGAAGGCAACGATGCCACTCTTCTCTTCGCCCACGGCATCATGAGCCACCTTACGGGCCAGCTTAAGCGCCGCCTCATTAGCCTCTGCCCCGGAATTACAGAAGAACACGCGTTCGGCAAAAGTGGCGTCAATTAACCGTTTTGCCAGCTTCAGCACCGGTTCATTGGTGTAGCCGTTACCGGTATGCCACAGCAGCGCCGCCTGCTGCACCAGCGCCTGCTGGAGTTCCGGATGAGCATGCCCGAGCGCGTTAACGGCAATGCCGCCCGCAAAATCAATATACGACTTTCCCTGCTGGTCCCACAGCGTTGAGCCCGATGCACGTACGGGGATAAAGCCGGCAGGGGCATAGGTAGGAACAATCCATTGGTCAAAGTTTGCGCGGGTAACTTCTGATTGCATGACGGCCTCTGTTTTAAGCGCCCACCGAAAGGTGAACTAAAGGTTTAATTTATGTTAATAAAATGATTCAACACAGCTTCACTGTAATTTGCACGGTTCATGCCAGCCAGCGAATAAATTGCATAAATCACTTTACCTGACACAATATCAATCAGTTACCGGCTATTATTATTCACTTATAATGCATAAAAAGTGAATAAAACTACGACAAGCGCAGGTTTGCCGAATAAAAAACAGAGGATTTATGCATTCAGAAAATAAAATATTGCTTTTGTGATCGGGGCGGAGATTGGTGCCCCCCATCCAGGGCGTTTTGCACCCTTTTGACGCGTACTGCACTGTTTAGAGGCACGAGTGGGTCGCAGGCGCGAGCATGGTCTCAGGCATGAGCATGGTCTCAGGCGTGAGCATGGTCGCAGGCGTGAGCATGGTCTCAGGCATGAGATGGATCGCAGGCGTGAGAGGGGTCGGAGCTGTGACAATGATTGCAGGCGCGAGAGTGATTAGGGCCGTGAAAAAGGTCTACTCCGGCCTGAGGTCAGCAATAGTGTACCAGGCCAGGGCTTTATACATCGGTGACAGTCAGCCCTGGCTCAGATTCAGGCTCAGATTCAGGTTCAGGTTCAGGTTCAGGTTCAGGTTCAGGTTCAGGTTCAGGTTCAGGTTCAGGTTTAGAATTCGGCTCAGGCTCAGGTCAGACGATAGTGCGCGTCGGGTACGGGTGTTGCCGGCAGGTCGCGCTGGTTATTCATCTCCAGCAGGTTGATTTCGATATTGGTACACAAGGCGTCCATCGGCAGGTGATTATTGGCGTAGCCAAAGGGCATCTCCAGCTCTTCCGCCAGCGTATCCAGCGAGAGAAAGCTGTAGGCGATAAACACCGACACCAGCGGCGTCATGTAGTGCAGATCTGGCACCAGTGCAAACGGCAGCAGCGTACAGAAAAGGTAGACCGTGCGATGCAGCAGCAGACCGTAGGCAAACGGCAGCGGCATGCTGGCCAGCCGCTCGCAGCCACCCAGTACCTGAGAAAGCTGGTGGATGCTGTTATCCAGCTGGGCAAAAACAATATCGGATACCGCACCGCTGCGGCGCAGATCGCCCAGCCACTGGGAAATTTTCATTTCGATAGCGTTAGTCGGCGCGCGGCGGCGCAGGACGTCTTCGGCCTCATCTCCGAGATAGCGCTGCAAATCCTCCCGTGGATCGGTTCGTCGCAGCTGGTGCTTGAGGCTGTAGCAAAATGCCATCAGCAGCGCGGTGACCCGCGTGGCATCCGCCGGTGAAATCGCATGCACCTGACGCAGCAGGGTTCTGCTGGCAATCAGCAGGCCGCCCCAGAGCTGACGGGCTTCGGTCAGACGCGCATAGCAGACGCTGTTACGAAACCCGAGAAAGATGGCGATGGAGACCCCCAGCAGGCTGAAGGGTGCGAGGGTTAGCTTAACCCCTAGCGTTTCGTACCAGTCGAGGCAAAAGATCGCCACAATCGACATCAGTAGATTAAGGGCAAGTCGGAACAGGATGCCGGGCAGCACGGAGCCGTGCCAGGAGAACAGACGGACAAACCAGTGACGCGATGGGCGAAGGATCATAGTAATCGGCTGCGTGGTGTTTTTTGAAATTCTGGCAAATTAACCTGACTATTCACAGCTGTTTTTTGTGAATTTACTCACATTTTCTAGCCTGGACGTTCTTGACAGCCTGTCCCGGCCAGGCTTCTCCCGCGCCAGTTAACCAGGCTGCGTATCACCTCCAGGCCCCCTCATATTGAAAGCCCGAGCATCACTTTGAGGCCGGACACCCATCACAGCGATAGGATGAGCATCACCTTAAGGCCGGACACCCATCACAGCGGCAGGATGAGCATCACACCTGGGGTGCCATGAGATCGAAAATCGGCGGACGATTGTCCTGCAGCGTCACCGGCGGCACCAGCTTAAGCGTTATCCAGTTCGAGGTTACGCGCTGCTGCCTGCTGTCCTCGAGGGTGACGGAAAGGTGATAAGTGTTTGTGGCATCCGGGGAGCTGTCCCAGGCCGGAATAATAATGCTCCATCCTTGCGGATCAAGATTGTTCCCCGGCGGCGTCAGGCTTAGCGCCTGCGTATCGCCCTGCCAGTTAATGGCCTGAAGCGGGTTAGCATTACGGATTTGCAGCCGAAGCGGCAGCGTTTCGCCCGGCTGGACCTGCCAGGGCGGCGTGGCCAGGAATACCGACAGCGTTTTGCGCTGACGGAAGGCCATTACCGGCGTGTCATTGCGGTTAACCTCATCGTAACGGCTGCCGCTCAGCGATCGCGCCGCCGCGACATTTTCGGCCGAAAGCTGCTTACTCAGCGCGACGCCAATCTGGTAGTTCATTTTTAAACCAAACTGATCCTGCGTTTCACCGGTATCGGCGGTTTTATGGGTGGCGGTAAAGGTAAACAGCGGCACTGGCGTGTAGCTTACGCCAAGCTCGATAGCCGACGGGTTATTGCCCTGCGTGCCGCTGTTAAACAGGTCAATGTTATTACCGAGATACTGCTCGTAGCTTAGCGAAACGCCCAGTTGACGATAGAAGGGCAGATAGCCCTTGCTGGTAATGTCGTAGCCGCGCGCCAGCCGCATCTGCCCATATTCACTGCGATCCCGCCAGCCGGAAAGCGGCTGATAATAGTTGGCGGAAAAACGCAGAAAGTCGCCCCAGGCCTCCGCGCCCAGCGATCCTCGCTGCTGATGGGATTCAAACATCTGGTCGATAAAACCGTTATATCCCAGCCGCCAGTTGCCCGCCAGCCAGCGCTGGCCCACGCCAGCATTGCCCACTACGCCATAATCCGTCTGCTCAATACCGACCTGACTAAAGGTCAGATACTGATAGTTGTCCTGCCAGGGGGTAACCAGCTGAGCCGAGGTTCCCGCAAAGCTGCCATGTAGATCGACGTTCAGCGACAGATCGGCATGACCATAAGGAGAGAGTAGTCGCTCTCCCCCATTCTCAGCCCGCTGGGCGGCTTCGTCGCGAAAATGATTAAACGCCCACTGCCCCGCCTGATTACCGAGCGATTTGTCGGAGTTGCTGTCCATACTGGCCTCACCAATACTCTTCACCGCTTCTGCAATGCGCTTTTCGGTGGCGCTGTCTGCGGCCGTCGTGCCGCCAAGGTCGGGCAGCGAAGCGTTCAGGTCGCTAAACCTGGCAGGATCGTCAAAGGGCGCGTCGGCAACCCGCGTCTCTGTCGTCATCGCCCAAACGTCAGGACAAACGATGGCCGCGATGAATAACGCCAGCATCGGTACGCGGTTCAAAAGATGAAAGGCATTGAGTCTGCTCATAACCTCACTAATTTCTGCTAGCACAGTTTTCTGATTAAAAATGCAGGATATCTCACAAAATCATTCGATGTTTACTTTAGCATATTTATCTGACTGCGCGGACAGTGGCATGCTGAAAGCGGCGGAGGTTCAGACAGAATGTCATCCCGCGAAAGACGATCGCGGTTGCGGTGGTGGATAACGGGATTATCGTCCAGGCTTTATTTCAACCCGTTCAGGAGTTATCCGATGAAGAAAATAGTGCTCTCTGCTTCACTGCTGCTCTGTGCCAGCGCCCTGAGTGCCGCGCCGGTTTTTACCCTGGTCTCGCCCGACTTTAACGATAACGCGCTGCTGGCAAAAAAGTTTGCTGGTAACACGCCTGGTAACGTCAGCTGCACTGGTGAAGGCATCTCACCCGCGCTGGGCTGGTCCTCTCCCCCCGCGCTGACCAAAAGCTTTGCGCTGACGATAACCGATCCGGTGGGTGCCAAAGGCCTTGGCGTCGACCATCTGGTTGCTTACAACATTGCCCCCCAGCAGACGCAATTCTCTCAGGGCGAGCTCGCGCAGGGTAAGGGCTTCACCGGCGGCAAAAATAGCATCGGGACGCTACGCTACGCTGGCCCCTGCCCCCCCGCAGGCAGCGGCGCGCATCACTATAACTTCACGCTTATCGCAACCGATCTTGCGCCTGATGCGCTGCCAGAGGGGCTCACGCGAGACGCGCTGATGGCAAGGCTCAAAGGGCATGTGCTGGGGGCGACGGGGCTGACTGGCCGCTTTGGCAATGGTCTGTAGCCCTGGCGATTTTTCAGGTTTCAGGGACAAAATTGTCCCCCTCTTATCAGGCTCGCAATAACATGTAATCTTGCGGGCCGCAATGGTTCCCAATCCCAAAAGTGTCAGGTAAACTGACTGCGGTTTTATCTTTCTGTAAACGTGAATGATTTTTTGTGCGGCTGCGTGCGGTTTTTTCACCTGCCGGTAAAAAAATCATTTTTAAACCGCTGGATTATCAGACTCACTGATGAGACTTACGAGGAGCACTGTGAAAACAAGCATTGCGTTAACCCTGCTGGCAGCACTGACCCTGAGCGGATGTAAAGCGCCTCCCCCCGCTGTGACGGATGACACCCTGGTGACCAGTGAAGTTGACGGCGTCAGGCTGACGCATCGCTATGCCGTTCAGGCCCCCCACGCCTTTACGCCAGTGAATGAAACTTACCGTGCGCTATACGCTGCCTCGGTGATGCCTCGCCCGGAGTTTGGCGGGAAAATTGTACGCTATCTGGATAACGGCAAGCCTTTTACCGTACTCGGTGAAGTTGAAAATCACTGGCTGGCGATTGCGGACGACGACAGCCAGCAGCTCATTGGCTATGTTCCTTTTAAGGCTGGCGTGAAGGCGGACCTTTACGATGCAACGGTGCGCAGCGACCGCCCGCGCCCGCGCAAAAATACGAATGCAAAAAAAGTCTGTGTGGATGTCGGTGGGCAGAGTAAAGCCTGTCGCAATAACAGCACGGCCACGTGGATTCTGGAATAGATGTTGTTTCACCCCGGATCAATGTGAGTCAGGACAGGCGATGATTCTCTATTCGATGATAAGCACAGGGCGGCTGCCCCGCAGCTGCCCCCTGGCTGAGACAGTGATATCCTGATGACACTGGAAAATACGACCGACCTCCCAACCTCTGTCAGCCAGGATAATCCGCTGCTTGCTGCCGCCTCGCCGCTGCTGAATGCGATTGTGCAAATTCGCCTGTCGGCAACGCATGACGACCCCGCCGGTCTGCGCCAGCAGCTGATTGATGAGATCCGCCAGTTTGAATCCCGCAGTAAGCGAGCTGGACTGCCCTTCGATATGATTATGGGCGCCCGCTACTGCCTGTGCAGCGTCCTGGATGAAGCCGCCGCGCAGACGCCGTGGGGAACGCGCGGCATCTGGTCCGGTAATGGCCTGCTGATCACCTTTCATAATGAAAGCTGGGGCGGTGAAAAGGTCTTTCAGCTCCTGTCACGGATTTCACAGACGCCTGCGCAGCATTTATGGCTGCTGGAGGTTATTCACTACATTCTGTTACTGGGCTATGAAGGCCGCTACCGGAGTATCGATCAGGGCCGCACTCAGCGTGACGCAGTGCGAAGCCGCCTGGGACAACTGATCGCTAATACGCGTGGCGTCCAGCCTCCGCTACCCGCCATGCAGCCCCTGCTTCCCACCGTGCAGCATAGCCTGTGGCGGCCGCCCGTGCCGCTCTGGGCCTGTATCACCCTGACCGCCTTTATCGCCTGCCTGATCTACACCGGGCTGAACTGGCGGCTGGGTAACGCGGCGGAACCTCTGCTGCGCGCTATCTGGGAAACGCCGCTGCCGAAGGGCGAAATTGGCCGTCGCAGTGCGTCAAGTCAGGCCCTGCTGGATCTGCGCGATCGGCTGGGCGACCTGATATCTGCCCGCCAGCTCGACGTAACGGATGGTACGGAAGGCAGCAGGGTAATTATTTCCCTGGATACGCTCTTTTCCCATGACGGCAGCGACCTGACGCCTCAGGGACGGGCAATTATCTCCCGGGTGGCGGCGGCGATGGACAGCATCCAGGGTCGCGTACTGGTCAGCGTCTTCACCGATGACCGCCCTACCCGCAACAGCCATTACTCCTCAAATTATGAATCATCCCAGGCGCAGGCGCAGGTGATTGCTGCCCGGCTGCACCAGCAGATGAAGCAGCCCGGCCACACCATCCGGGGTGAAGGGAGAGGCGACAGCAGCCCGCTTCTGCCTAACGACAGCATTGAGAATCGTACGCTAAACCGACGGGTGGAAATCACTCTGCTTCCTGCACCACAGATACAGGCCAGCACCACCAGCAAAACGGGAAAATACTGATGCCAGGCGCCCTCTCAACCCTGTTCTTAAGTCGACTGTTGTGGAGTTTCGTCGGCATTACCGCGCTCTCCGCGCTGATCTGGATTATGGGTCCGCTGCTCTCCTTCAGCGGAATGCACTGGCTGGAAAGCAGCATGAACCGCCAGGTGGTCATAGGGATGTGCTATTTCCTGTGGATCATGTTTCAGCTTATCCCGCAGCTTTATCGGACCTGGTTCAACAATAAACTGCTGACCAATCTGCAAAAGCAGAGCGTCGATCACGCTGAACAGGCCGCCACCGAAGAGCTGTTAAGCAGCCGCTTTAACGAAGCGGCCACGCTGCTGAAAAAAGCCCATTTCCCCACGCGCCAGCAGAAAAAATCGCAGGGCTGGCTGTCGCGCGTTAGCGCACAGCATCTTTATCAGCTGCCCTGGTACATGTTCGTAGGCGCGCCGGGCGCGGGTAAAACGACCGCGCTGATTAATTCCGGTTTACAGTTTCCTCTTAGCGACAGCCTGGGTAAAACTGCGCTGCGCGGCGTGGGTGGCACCCGCCACTGCGACTGGTGGTTTACCGATGAAGCCGTGCTGCTTGATACCGCAGGCCGCTATACGCTTCAGGAAAGTCAGCGGGCGCGCGATGCCAGTGAATGGCAAACCTTTATCACGCTGCTTAAACGCTACCGTACCCGCCAGCCGATTAACGGCGTGATTATGACCATCAGCGTGGCCGACCTGCTGAGTGATTCAGCTGAGGCACGCTTTGCCCAGGCCACCGCACTGCGTCAGCGCATGGCGGAGCTGCACCAGCAAACCGGTATTCATTTTCCGGTCTACATCATGGTGACGAAAACGGATTTGCTGAAGGGCTTTATGAGCTACTTTTCCAGACTGGATAAGGATCAGCGCGAACAGGTGTGGGGCTTTACCTTTCCCTGGAGTCCCCAGAGGGAGAGCGAAGCCGCACTTCACACCCTGTTCGACAGCCAGTTCAGAGCGCTATCCAGCCGTCTGACAGACAATCTTGCGGGGATCATGGCCGAAGAGAGGGATCTCGCCCAGCGCGCCGAGAGTTTTCTGTTCCCGCAGGAGTTTGCCACGCTGCGTACGCTGCTGGCGGAATATCTTGATATCGTCTTTTCTGCCGATAATGAGCCCGTCTCCTGGCCGGTACGCGGGGTGTTTTTCACCAGCGGAACGCAGGAAGGTCTGCCGTTCGACCGCATTATGGGTCAGCTAACCCGTAAGCTACAGCTGCCCCAGCCTGGCTCCCACTCGATTGCCAGCTGGGACCAGGTTAATCGCAGTGCCCCCATTCCAGCCAACAAGGGCCAGGGCTACTTTATCCACCAGCTACTAAGCGGGATTATTTTTCAGGAGAGCGCGCTGGCGGGAAGCGATCGCTCATGGGAGCACAGAAATCGCCTGCTGCACTGGGCAGGATATGCCTCATTGGCGCTGGCACTGGTGATCGCCACCCTGCTGTGGGGCACCAGCTACTATAAAAATCAGCAATATTTGCAGCAGGTTGATATGCGGTTAAAACCGATCAATCAGCAGGCAAAAGGGCTGGTCAGCAGCAACAGCGGCGATATCCTGGATCTGCTACCCTTTTTAAACGGTCTTATCGCCCTGCCGCAAAGCAACCAGTTTTCCCTGGATGCGCCACCTCTGAGCATGCGTGCCGGGCTGTACCGGGGCAATCAGGTAAGCGATGCCGCCTGGGGCATTTATCAGAATGCGCTGAAAACGCTGCTGCTGCCGCGTGTGGCACAGACGATAACGGCCACGCTGCGCAATGATAATGGTCAGGATAGTGAATTCAGCCGTAATGCGCTGCGCGCCTATCAGATGCTTTATCAACCCAGAAGCTATGACGGCGAGTTTCTGCGCGGCTGGGTGATGCAAAATCTTCAGCGTAGCCTGCCTGCCGACGTGACCACGCGCCAGCTGCAACAGCTTGACTGGCACCTCAGCCAGCTGCTTGACCGTCAGATTCTGACTTCGCCGTATGCGCGGGACAATGTTCTGATGATGAGAAGATTGTCGCTAAAACTGAACGGTACCGATCCTCAACCAGCTGCGTCCGCCGCCGAACGGGGTTCCCAGTAATTGATCGCTAATGAATAAGGCCATCGCGATGTCAGAAAAATATGACCTGGGATGGTATGGCAAACTGCCTGGAACCGGTGACTTTCTGCAGCGCCGACTGTCAGCGAGCACGGTAGCAAGCTGGTCTAACTGGTTTCAGCTGGGCATGGCCCACTGGCACCAGCACAGTGAAGGGGGCAGCCAACTCTTCCGTCGCGCACCGGTATGGAATTTTGCCCTGCCCGCTACGCTGGGCGTACAGCGAATACAAATTGGCTGCCTGCTACCCTCCTGTGATCGCGTTGGACGCACCTGGCCGCTGTTGGCGTTACAAAGCGTACCGGTAAGCCTGTGGCATCCGGCCCAGCTGGCCGTCTCCGGTGAGTGGTTCCGAACGCTGGGGGAAACCCTTTATCAGGGCGTGGTCCAGTCAGCTTCTCCCGATCTGCTGGAAGCCGCGCTTTCCGCATTAACGCCGCTGGCCCTTCCCGATACCGGTCGATCGGATATTATGGACGTGCTTGGCTATCAGGATCTGCCCTGTACGCTGGCATGGCGCGAGGTCGCCCTCCGTTTTGATCCGATGCAGTACACCAGCTACTGGTGGACAAACCAGAGCGATGGATATCCGCTGGCCAGCCATAAGCACAGCGGCAATCTGACCGCGCAATTATTTTCGCAACTGTTCGACCCGGACGCCGTAGCGCAGCCGGGTCGAAATGGACTCTATCCACCGATGTTTGAGTAATGTTAGCTGGCCTTATGGCCCTGGCTCAGGAAAAGCGAATGCGATTTACCATTGTTGAAAGCCGCACCGAGGTGCCCGTTACCGCCTGCGAATTTGTTTCGCCCGGCGGAACGATTGGGCGCAGCGCCGATAACGATCTTGTGCTGCCCGATGCCGATCGTGCGATATCGCGCCTGCAGGCGGTGGTGCAGGTTACCTGCAACGGCGAGTGTCGTCTGACTAATCACGGCAGCGTGATTGCCGTGCTGCACAACCATACTCCGCTGGCGCGCGGCAGTCAGACGACGCTTCAGCATGGCGACCTGCTGGGTATTGGTGATTATCAAATCGCCGTCTGCGACCCGGCCCGCGAGCATGAAGAACCCCAAAGCCCTCTCGACCCGCTCTCATTATTTACCCCCCTCAACGAATCCGGCGACGATCCGCTGGGCATCCTGGAAGACGAAGCGCCGATCGTCATTCATCCTGCCGATACCTTAAGTCCCGAGCAGCTGGCTTCCCGCATGAACCGACAGCACTCCGCCCGGCTGGGTATTGACCCGGTCAGCCATAACCCGCCTCCCGCCGGGCACTACCCTGCCCAGGGTAACGAACAGCGCCTGCTAGCCGCACTGATGGAGGGTATGGGGCTGGATTATGGCCCGGGTAAAAGCCAGGTGACCGAGGATCAGATGCGCATTACCGGCCGTATGCTCAGCCTGTTTTCGCAGGGGACGGTCGCGCTGCTCTCATCGCGTTCGATCCTCAAGCGGGGCGTAAAAGCCGAGATGACCATGATCCTCAACGAAGCCAATAATCCCTTCAAGATCCTGCCTTCCGGAAAAACGGTCCTGATGCAGATTTACCAGAGCCATATGCCGGGCTTTATGCCGCCTGAACAGGCGGTCAGGGATGCGCTGGTCGATTTACAGGCGCACCAGCTGGGAATGATTGCCGGCATCAGAGCGATCATTGCCGCCATGCTGCAATCGTTCAATCCTCAGCGCCTGGAGGAAAATGCGAAGCGCGACGGTAATCTCTCGCGCATGGGCCTCAGCATCACCCGCAAAGCGGCGATGTGGGATTATTTCATGCGCCATTATCAAAAGACCTCAGGTGAGGTTGAAGATGATTTCCATACGCTATTCGGCGAAGCCTTCCTCCAGGCGTATGATATGGAAGTTAATCAGTATAAAGACTCGCAAATTCAAGCGGATGAAAATGAACATTAATTTTGCCTCGACCTCGCAAACGGGTGCGCGCGAAACCAATCAGGATGAGACCGGCGCGTTGCCGGGTGAGCACCGCGCCTGTTTTCTGGTCTGCGATGGCGTGGCAGGGAATGAAGGCGGCGGTAAAGCGGCTCAGCTTGCCCGGGATGCCCTGCTTGCTCAGTTAGCCGTTGATGCCCCGCTTAACCCGGAAGAGACCGCAGGCTGGATCGCTATCGCCGAGCAGGCCATCCACCAGGCGCAGCAGAATAATCCGAATTTTGCGCAGATGAGCACCACCCTCGCGGCGTTGTTTATTAATCGTGATGACTCGCGCGCATGGTGGGTGCATGCCGGGGATAGCCGCATTTATCACTTCCGCCGGGGATTTATTCATCGGGTCACGCGCGACCATAGTCTGGTGCAACAGATGAAGGATGCGGGCTATGAAAATACCGGAATTAACAGTAATTTACTTTATAATGCGCTCGGCGTAGCGGGAAGCCAACCGGTAAGCTACAGCGAAGTGATGCCGCTTGAGGATGGCGACGTTTTTTTACTTTGTACCGATGGTTTCTGGTGCAGCCTGACATCCCAGGAGATGGAGCAGGCCCTGCGCATGGTGAACTCTCCGCAGGAGTGGCTGGCGCTGATGCAGAAAGCGATCAATCGCAGTGAGAAAAATGACAATCTGAGCGCCATTGCGGTGTGGGTCGGCTCACCCCAGGAAACCACCCTTTTTCAATCCATGGCGGATTCCGCTCGTTTTCTACCGCCGCGTAAGTCACCACAAGGAACGCTATGAAATTTTGGTTGCCCGCCACCCTGATAGTGTTATTTGCTGCCACCGCACAGGCAGAGGATTATCGCGCGGTTTACTCGCCCAGCCTCGCGCTGGAGGTGTACATCGACAACGTTGACAGCAACGCACCTGAAGACTGGTGTCATGAGAATATTCATCTGCGTATTGTCTCAGGCAAGGCCAGCGAGTCCAGCGTGCTGAACACCTTTCTGCCAAGGGTAGGCAATCTGCTACAAAACCAGTGTAGCAAGCTTCTTGAGCTTCCCTGGCAGATGACCACAGAGACCGGGGCCGTTCTGGCCACGGGAACGGCGGCAAAGGAGCAGAAATGGCACCCTATCGTGCTGGCGGACGGTACCCCTGCGGCGACTGCCGGTAACGCCGAGCCGCTGGACCTCTCGCAGCCGGCCAACGCCGAGCCTTTACAGCACTTTGACCTGCCCGGCGGCTGCCATTTCCGCACCTGGTGGGACAAAAACGGCCAGTCGCTGTTTATACCGGATGGTAAAGGCCTGCGCTGCCCTACCCAGGGGTGGCTGGAAGGGAAAAGTGAGCTGACTCTTTCCCATGACGGTAAAAATGAGCAGGTAAACGTGGAGTTTTACGAGGGCTTTCCACTGCAAAATATTCATCCGGCGGCGGGAACGCTGGATATCACTGCCGCCAATAACCAGCGGCTGGTCGTCAGCAGGAAAGGTGTGCCGGACAGCTGGCTGCTGCTGCCCTTTAATAAGGCCCACCATGTCTGGTCCTTTGATGGCACCCTGCTGGTGAAGATGGACAGACGCCAGGCAACGGATGCGGGTGCAGTCAGGGCGCGAGTGGAAACTATACGTAAAGCCTGGGCTGCGATTATCGATCCGAAAACAAAAGTTACCGTGCTGCTGGTTGATGACCTGCATGCCGATCTGGCCGATCCGGCAATTGGTGCCTGGCGCACCGTTAACTGACCCGCACTTAGAGAGTGGTTACTATGTCGGCGAACGAAAAGACAAAAAATGTGCCCAGCGCCCTTCCGGCGGGCCACCGTTTTAACGAGTTTGAGATTAAAGAAGTGATTGGCGGGGGCGGCTTCGGGATTGTCTATCGCGCATGGGATCACCTGCTTGAACGCACCATTGCAATAAAGGAATATTTGCCGATCTCTCTCGCTTCGCGCGGGGAAGATTTAGAGATTGTTCTGCGGGGCGAGCGCTATCAGAAACTTTTTGCCGCTGGCCTGAGCAGCTTTATACGCGAAGCCCGCCTGCTGGCGCGCTTTAATCATCCTGGCCTGCTGCACGTCCTGCGCTTCTGGGAGGAGAACGGCACCGCCTACATGGGGACGCTGTATTACAGCGGCACCACGCTGAAAGCCTGGCAGTCGGCCAGACCGGAGTCGATTGATGATGCCTGGATACGGCAGCTGCTGCCGCCGCTATTTGGCGCGATCAATACCCTGCATCAGGGCGGATTTCTGCATCGGGATATCTCGCTGGATAATATCCAAATCCAGGATAACCAGCTGCCGGTGCTGCTGGACTTCGGCTCGGCCCGAAAAGAAATTGGTAACCTCTCTGACCAGACCGAAATTATGCTTAAGCCGGGCTACGCGCCCATTGAGCAGTACAGCGAGGAGAGTGACAGCGACCAGGGGCCATGGACCGATATCTATGCGCTGGGTGCCGTACTGCATACGCTGGTCACCGGCGCACCGCCGCCGGTTAGCGTGGTGCGCTGTATTGAGGACCGCTATCAGCCCCTGACGCAGCTGCGTCCGGCGGGCTTTTCCCTGTCGCTGCTCAATGCCATTGATCGGGCGCTGATGATGAAACCCCAGGACAGGCCGCAGTCAATTGATGAACTCGCCGCCCTGATTGAGCTACCGGTCAGTACCGTTGAAGAGCTGGTTTGCACGCCGTCGCACCTGACGCTGGCAGACGAGATATTTGAGCCGCTGCCGGATGCGGAACCCGAACCGATAGCCGTGGCGATCAACCCGGCTGCGCGGCCCGTCACGGCAGATACCCCGCTCAGGATCCGCAAGCTGTCCAGGCCGCTGCTGATCCTCTGCGGCGTCGCCGTGGTGGCGGTGGTGGCGCTGGTTTCTATGGTCAACCAAAGCGGGCCGACAGAGCGCGCTGAACAGTCTGCTTTCCCCTCGGGGACCGCAACCTCTTCCCAGGCTGCCAGCGCGTCAGCCACTGCCTCAGTACCCCATTCCGCCCCCATGCTGGCGACGGTTTATCTGAGGCTGGCCCATGGAGAGACCGTGATGCTAAACGGCGCGCCGGTGGACGTTAAGCCCAATAATAGCGGCTACGCCTCGCTCAACCTGGCGGCGGGCCATTATAAAATTGAGGTGCATTCAGGCGAAGGCGTTCATGCTCAACAGCTGGAGATCGATCGCGCAGGCACCTGGCTGATTAATCCCGGAGGGTGACTGGGGGTGGGGTCAACCCACCCGCCCGACGTGGCACTGCTGTAGCTCACGAACGCGCTGTACCAGACCAGTCAGGCAGTCGTCATAGAGGCCGCGCTTGTTCAGTTCCTGCTCAAGTGAAAACAGATATTGCGCATTGCTCCCCAGTGGGCCGCTGGCCTGAGCGATCAGCGGCGCGGTGGTCGCGGGGCAGGTATCGGACTCATACAGCGCATGGCGGGGATCCATTACGAAGGCCAGCGCGGTGACCCGACGTCCATCGTTAAGCGCCAGTTCGCACCAGGTGGGCAGGTAGCAGCCCGTCACCATTTCACGCTTCCAGAGCAGCGTCAGCTCTTCATGCAGCGTCCCTTCCGGCAGCCTGAACGCCACACCGGTCGTCTGGCCGCCATCCTTCAGGGCCAGCATGCGGCCGGGCTGCGTGGCCGTCCCTCGCCCCGCGGTGAGGCGCAGGCAAAAGGCACGATGCCAGCCGCGTAGCGTACCTTCTGCCGCCTCTTCTGACTCAAAAATAGGGTTCCACATCAGCGAACCATAGCCAAAAATCCATACCGGGCTGTGGTCGGGGCGACAGGCCAGCGTGGCGGCCAGCGAAGCAGCCCGCTGTTCGCAGGTCCATAACAACGATTCTTCAATGGTGCCAAAAGCCGTTTTACAATCCGCTTTTAATAAGAAATCCCGCGTCAACATAGACCCTTCTCCCCTTCCCGTGAGCATCAATGCGTCATGTTATGCTCAATGCTTTAACTATGAATAATTAACCCACTTATCGTTCGGTTATGAACACTGACCCTATGTCATTCAGACTTTGCAATCAAGGGTGACGGTCATCACAAAAGTAATTCTTTCGACATGGTGATCATCGGCAGCACTAAGACAAACTTAAGCGCCCGGTTGCCGGGCGGTTTCTGATTGTCGCTGAAGGGCGTTAAGGCGGTTGAGCGTGAAGAGCATAGAAACGTACATTGAGAGGGTAATCTGATGTTTAAAATGAATTGTCTGCTAATTAAGATTGGTGCTGGCAGGCAGTACTGCGGGTCGTCGTACCCCTTTACACTCCACCTGTCCCCTGCTACAAGTTTGGCCGTATTACTTCTTATGCCACTTATCGTCATCACCCTTGTGATACTGGTGCTTTACCGCAGCCCAGGCAACTTTATGTGCGACCTCTTCCTGAGACTCATCGCCGCGACGCTCTTTTTTATCCTTATACTCTTCCCAGGCGCTGTTAAAGGCTGCCTGATAAATGTCCTGCGCATGTGCGGGCAGCACATTTTTTACGCTATCCGGCAGGGACGAACGGGTTTTATATGGCATAGGTTATCTCCTCTTTTATCACTGTTACCAGCCTGGTAAAGATCCTGTCAAATAGCCATTTAGTACTTTATAGACCATTAAGCTTCTAAAACTGATAAAGCTCGCTACACGGGCACAAACCACGGCTGAAAAAGCATTTTTTCTGCGTATAATTCGCAACAAATAATTTTAATATCCGATTAGATACAGTGAGATAAGATGCCAGACCGCAAAAATAACGCCTTCAACTAAAAAAATCGCCATTCGGTAATATTTCGTAAAATATTAGGTAATTTACCCCGTCAGGCCTTATACTGCGACCGCTTGTATTATCAACACTTATTACCATTATTGTAGAAGCTTACGCAGCCATTGCCTCCCGGGTTAACCATTAAATAAAAGGGTCAAATGCCTATGAGTTCGAACGACAGCGGCAAAACACGCCACACCGAGTACTCTCTTATTCTTCCCCTCGCCGCGCTGGTCATACTCTGGTTTTGGGGTGCATCAGGTTCACTATCCGTTGTGGTGGGAATCAACCTGCTGGCGCTGGTCGCTATCCTGAGCAGCGCTTTTAGCGTGGTGCGTCACGCTGACGTGCTTGCGCACCGACTGGGTGAACCCTACGGCTCCCTGATCCTCAGCCTGTCGGTAGTCATTCTTGAAGTCAGCCTGATTTCAGCCCTGATGGCGACGGGTGATGCCGCGCCCGCGCTGATGCGCGACACGCTTTACTCAATCATCATGATTGTGACCTGTGGACTGGTGGGGGCCGCGCTGCTGCTGGGGGGGCGTAAATTTGCGACCCAGTATGTCAATCTGGCCGGGGTGAAGCAGTATCTGATCGCCATTTTTCCACTGGGTATTCTGGTGCTGGTATTTCCTAACGCGCTACCCGGCGGAAACTTTACGCCGGGACAGGCGCTGTTAATCTCAGCCCTTTCTGCGGCGATGTATGGCGTATTCCTGCTGATCCAGACCAAGACCCATCAGAGCCTGTTTGTTTACGAGCATGAAGACGAGGGCGACGATCCCCATCACGGCAAACCTTCAGCCCACTCCAGCCTGTGGCATACCCTCTGGCTGATTGTCCATCTGGTCGCGGTCATTGCGGTCACCAAGATGAACGCCAACACGCTGGAATCACTGCTGACCGAATTACATGCGCCTGAGCAGTTTACCGGCTTCCTGGTCGCGCTGCTTATCCTCTCACCCGAAGGGCTGGGTGCGATTAAAGCCGTGCTGGCAAATCAGGTGCAGCGCGCCATGAATCTCTTCTTTGGTTCCGTGCTGGCGACTATCTCTCTGACCGTACCGGCCGTCACCATTATCGCTACCCTCACCGGTCAGCAGCTGATATTCGGGCTTGAGTCATCGCAAATGGTGGTGATGGTTGCCGCCCTTCTGCTGTGTCAGATCTCTTTCTCGACCGGACGAACCAATGTACTGAACGGCGCGGCACACCTGGCGCTGTTTGTGGGGTATCTGATGACCATCATGCTGTAGCGGTAAGGAAGGGATGTAAAGCTTCTGAAGCGCGGGAACGTGCACAGTAAAGCGGGCTCCGGGATGGAGCCCGCTTTATTTCAACTAGCTGCTGGTATCCAGCGCGGGGAAGTTCTTCACCAGATCGTCGATAGCTTTAATCTGTGCCAGGAATGGCTCAAGCTTATCCAGCGGCAGCGCTGACGGGCCGTCGCATTTTGCATTAGCCGGATCCGGGTGCGCTTCAATAAACAGGCCTGCCAGACCCACGGCCATGCCAGCACGGGCCAGTTCGGTGACCTGACCACGACGGCCACCAGACGCGGAGCCAAAGGGGTCACGACACTGGAGCGCATGGGTAACGTCAAAAATCACCGGGCTGCCGTTAGAGACCTGCTTCATGACGTTAAAGCCGAGCATATCCACAACCAGGTTATCGTAGCCAAAGTTGGCACCGCGATCGCACAGGATCACCTGCTCATTGCCGCCCTCGGCAAACTTTTCAACAATATTCCCCATCTGCCCGGGGCTGACGAACTGCGGTTTCTTCACGTTGATCACCGCGCCGGTTTTCGCCATGGCTTCTACCAGATCGGTCTGACGGGCAAGGAAGGCGGGCAGCTGGATAACATCCACCACGTCTGCCACGGCCTGAGCCTGGCTGGCTTCATGCACGTCGGTAATAATTTTCACACCAAAAGCCTGCTTCAGCTCCTGGAAAATTTTCATCCCCTCTTCCAGACCTGGCCCACGGTAGGAGCGAATGGAGGAGCGGTTGGCCTTATCAAAAGAGGCTTTAAAAACGTAAGGAATACCCAGCTTCTGCGTAACGGTGACGTAATGCTCGCAAATACGCATCGCCAGATCGCGCGATTCCAGCACGTTCATACCACCAAACAGGACGAACGGCAGATCGTTACCGACCCTGATATCACCAATGTTAACCACTTTTTGTTTCATGTAATCGCCTTATCCATGCAGAAAATAGTCGCCCGTCACTTTCACACAGTCGCGCGCTGGCACCCGGGTGACGGCGGCAAAAACAGATTAGTGCAGCGTAATCTGCTTTTGTTCAATTGAGTGGATCTGTAGCTTAATCATTTCGCTAACCGGATCTTCCGGGCACTGTTCAACAAAATAGGCCAGATCGTTTAACGCAATATGTTCGCAATCCAGCTGGGCAAAAATCAGCCCGCGATCGCGGATTTCATAGGGATCTTCCGGATCCATCTGCACCAGCACCTGGCTGACCTGCAGCGCCAGCTCCATCTGCTTCTCGTCCATCAGCGCCGACTTCAAGGTGTCCAGCATTTTGCTTAGCACCAGATGCGACTCCGCTTCCTGCAGATCGTCATCATACAGCTCGGCTATCGGACCAATATTCCCTTTCAGCCACACTTCCAGCGTATGTTCGCTCAGCGTTTCGCCGTCGAAAGGGTTAATCAGCCACATCTCTTCATCCAGCCAGTCCGCCCGCAGGATCAGCTGCGTAGGGAAAATCACCGGCATCAGCGGCAGAGAAAGCTCTCTGGCAATATGCAGGAAAATCACCCCCAGCGACACGGCCGTGCCCTGCCGCGTTTTCAGTACATTGTCCAGCCACAGCGTATCCGACAGGCGATAAACGCCGCTCGCACCGCCAAAACCCCATGTCTGCCAAAACAGCTCAATCAGCTTTTCCAGCTTTTGATCCTGTTCTAACTGACCCGGTAGCTGGTCGCGGGCCTCTTTCACCAGCGCAGCCAGCTGCTTATTAACGTCATCAGCAGGAAAATCGGGGCGAATCGCCTGCATCGCGGCGATCACCGCCTCACAGAGCGGAAGCGCTGTGAGATCTACATTTGCTATCGACGTCATAAAATCCCCAACAGTGGCACTTTGGTTGTAGCCAGTCTGTAAATAATCACCAGCGTCGCAACCGCCACAATAAATGCAATCCAGCGTACTTTTTGCGCCCGGGGACGGCGCCCGAGGGCCACAAATCCGAGCGCGATATAGATGATAACGCCAAACAGCTTCTCAGTCAGCCAGGCTCCCTGAGGCGTAAACGGGTAAAAATGCGTTATCACCACCAACAGAATACCTGAAAGCAACAGCAGCGTATCGTTCAGATGCGGCACGATGCGCACCCAGCGCTGCTGTAGCATCGCCGAACCGCGCTGGAGCCAGTAAAAACGCAGCACAAGCATCAGCGCGGTGATCCCCACGGTCAGAAGATGAAGGTTTTTAATCAGGCTGTACCATGCGATCATGTTTAGTTCCTCTGTAAGGGAGTCTGTGCACGGGTGACGCGGTCATTCCCGCCGTAATCCTGCAGGGTGTCCACCTGTACAAAGTGATTTTCAAGTAAAATACGCCGTACCCGCTTCGCCTGCTGCCAGCCGTGCTCAAGCAGGAGCCAGCCGCCAGGGAGCAAATACCTTGCGGCCTGAGCCGCGATCAGCGCGATGTCAGCCAGGCCATTATCGTCAGCGATCAGCGCGCTGGCTGGCTCAAAGCGTACATCGCCCTGCTGCAAATGAACGTCATCGCGATCAATATAGGGTGGATTACTGACAATAAGATTGAAGTGCGACGCCTCCAGGGCGGTAAACCAGTCGCTGAGGGAAAAGGTGGCATTGGTAATGCCCAGGCGCTGCGCATTGCGTTCCGCCAGGCTGACGGCGCCAGGGATGCGGTCCACACCGATCACGCGGCAGTCGGGCCGCTCGCTGGCGATGGCCAGCGCCACGGCACCTGTGCCGGTCCCTAAATCAAGCACCGCCGCAGGCGTGGCAGGCAGATGCTGCAACGCCTGTTCAACCAGAAGCTCGGTGTCAGGACGGGGGATCAGCGTCTCAGGGGAAACCAGCAGGGAAAGGGACCAGAATTCGCGCTCACCGGTCAGATAAGCCACCGGCTCGCCGCCAGCCCGGCGCAGCAGCAGCGCCTCCAGCTGCGTCAGCTGCTCAGGGCTGAGCAGCTGGTCGTCAAAGGCCATCAGCCAGCTGCGGGATTTGCCGGTGACAAACCCCAACAAAATTTGTGCATCGCGCTTCGCGCTGTCACTGCCCGGCAGGCGGGCGATGGCGGCGCGCAGCCACTGACGAATCTCCATCAATCCTGCTCGGACAGCGCAGCCAGCTGGTCCGCCTGATATTCCTGAACGATAGGTTCGATCAGCATATCGAGCTTACCCTGCATCGCCTCATCCAGACGGTAAAGCGTCAGGTTGATGCGGTGATCGGTAATACGCCCCTGCGGATAGTTATAGGTGCGGTTGCGGTCCGAGCGGTCGCCGCTGCCCAGCAGGTTGCGGCGCGTGGAGGCCTCTTCCAGCTGGCGTTTGGCCATTTCCGCCGCGCGAATACGCGCACCCAGCACCGCCAGCGCTTTGGCTTTGTTCTTATGCTGGGAACGCTCATCCTGGCACTCCACCACGATGCCGGTGGGCAGGTGGGTAATACGGATGGCGGAATCGGTGGTGTTAACGTGCTGGCCGCCCGCGCCCGAGGAGCGGAAGGTATCGATTTTCAGATCGCCCGGATTGATATCCGGCAGTTCTGCTTCCGGCAGTTCGGGCATAATCGCCACGGTGCAGGCGGAGGTGTGAATACGTCCCTGCGATTCCGTTTCCGGTACGCGCTGAACGCGATGGCCGCCGGATTCAAACTTCAGGCGGCCATAGGCGCCGTCGCCGATCACTTTAGCAATGACTTCTTTATAGCCGCCGTGCTCGCCTTCGTTGGCACTCAGCACTTCTATCTTCCAGCGGCGGGCTTCCGCGTAGCGGCTGTACATGCGGAACAGATCGCCCGCGAAAATCGCTGCTTCATCGCCGCCGGTTCCCGCGCGCACTTCCAGATAGCAGTTGCGCTCATCGTCAGGGTCCTTCGGCAGCAGAAGAACCTGTAGCTCCTGCTCAAGCCCTTCGCTGGCCGCCTGCGCCTCTTTCAGCTCATCCTGAGCCATATCGCGCATTTCAGGGTCCGCCAGCATCTCTTCCGCGGTGGCGATATCATCCTGAGTCTGCTGCCAGCGACGGAAACACTGGCTCACGTCGGTCAACTGAGCATATTCCCGCGAGAGTGCACGAAAACGCTCCTGATCGGCAATTACGCCCGCATCACCCAGCATGACCTCCACTTCTTCATGGCGTTCCTGCAGGGCTTCCAGCTTGGCAACAATAGAAGGCTTCATTAATCTTGTTTTACCTTGTATTCAAAGAGGCGAAAACGCTAATCCAGCCCGAGGCTGTCGCGTAAAATCTGCAGGCGTTCGGTATCCCCATCACGGGCAGCCTGCTGAAGAGATTTGGTTGGAGCGTGGATCAAGCGGTTAGTGAGCTTATGCGCCATTTCGCGCAGCACCTGCTGAGGGTCGCCCCCCTGCGCAAGCGCGGCCAGCGCCCGCTCTTCAAGCCCGGCACGCACTTCATCTGCCTGAGCACGATAGTCGCGGATGGTCTCCACGGCGCTTTGCGCGCGCAGCCAGGACATAAACTCGCCGCTCTCCTGCAGGACTATCGTTTCGGCTTCTACCGCCGCGGCCTTACGCTGAGCCATATTACTTTCGATAATCGCCTGAAGATCATCCACGCTGTAAAGATAGGCATTCGCCAGCTTGCCGACTTCCGGCTCGACGTCGCGCGGAACCGCAATATCGACCAGCAGCATGGGCTGATTGCGGCGCTGCTTCAGCGCGCGCTCAACCATGCCCTTACCGATGATCGGCAGCGAGCTGGCGGTGGAGCTGATGATAATATCGGCTTCGGCCAGACGCGAGTCGATCTCCGCCAGGCCAATCACTTCTGCCCCCACCTCGCTGGCCAGCGTCTGTGCGCGCTCACGGGTGCGGTTGGCGATAATCAGTTTCTGCACGTCATGCTGGCGAAGATGCCGGGCCGCCAGCTCAATCGTTTCGCCTGCCCCCACCAGCATGACGGTCACGGTCGCCAGGGATTCGAAAATCTGCCGCGCCAGCGTACAGGCAGCAAAGGCAACGGATACGGCACTGGCGCCGATCTCGGTTTCCGTCCGCACGCGTTTGGCGACGGAGAAGGATTTCTGGAACATTCTCTCCAGCTCGCTGGAGTGGGAGTGTCCGCGATGGGAGTCGGCATAGGCCTTCTTCACCTGCCCGAGGATCTGCGGCTCGCCCAGCACCAGCGAGTCCAGCCCGCTGGCCACGCGCATCAGATGACTGACCGCCTCATCGCCCTGATGCCAGTAGAGACTTTTGCGCACGTCATCGGCGCTCAGGCCGTGGTAGTCACACAGCCACTTCACCAGCTGTTCCTGCAAATTTTCCTGCTGCTCGACGCTTAAGTATAACTCGGTCCGGTTACAGGTAGACAGCACGACGCCGCCCTGCACCAGCGGCTGAGCCAGCAGGCTGTTAAGGGCCTGATCCAACGTCTCCGGCGAGAACGTAACGCGTTCACGCAGGGCGACGGGAGCCGTTTTATGATTTATTCCGAGTGCCAGCAACGTCATGGTGATTGGTTGGGGATATCCCACTGTTGATAGGGTTTTGTGAGGCGCATTCTACAAGATGCGCGAGATCAAGAAAAGCCATCCTTCGCCACAGGCTGTAACAAGATATAGCCATTGAGGGGTAAATAAGACAAATTGAGCATTGACCGCATGCCGTTGAGTAGATAGCGTGGACGGTTACTTTGGGCATGAACGCCCGTGATAAGTCTGAGGAGCTGACCCCCTATGTTTATGCAGAATCGCCGCCTGATGCGGCTTCTCCCGCTTGCCAGCGTCCTGCTGGCTGCCTGTAGCGTTAATAAACCCCAGGGGCCAGGGCAGAGTGTTACTTCTCCACAATGGCAACAGCACCAGCAGTCCGTAGAGAAAATAACCCATTATCAAACCCGGGGCGCTTTTGCCTATCTCTCCGATAGCCAGAAAGTTTATGCCCGTTTTAACTGGCAGCAGACCGCGCCCGATCGCTATCGCCTGCTGTTGACTAACCCGCTCGGCAGCACTGAACTCCAGCTGGACGCACAGGGCAGCGTGGTACAGCTGGTGGATAACAAAGGCAAGCGCTACGTCAGCAACGATGCGGAAAAAATGATCTCGCAGCTTACCGGTATGGACATTCCATTAAACAGCCTGCGCCAGTGGATCCTCGGCCTGCCGGGCGACTCAACCGACTATGCCCTGGATGATCAGTACCGCCTGCGCCAGGTGAACTACAGCCGTAACGGTCAGAAGTGGACCGTCACCTATCAGGGATATGACAACAAACTTAATCCTACCCTGCCCTCTAATCTGGAACTCCGGGAAGGCAACCAGCGTATCAAGCTGAAGATGGACAGCTGGACGGTAAAATGAAACCTGGCGATATTCAGCCGGCGCTGAGCCGCACGACGTGGCCTGCACCCGCTAAACTCAACCTGTTTCTCTATATCACCGGCCGTCGGCCAGACGGCTATCATGACCTGCAAACGCTGTTTCAGTTTCTGGATTACGGTGACGAACTGACGTTTGAACCGAACGTTAGCGGCAAAATCAGCCTGGTCACGCCCGTTGCGGGCGTGGCCGAAGAAAATAATCTGATCTTTCGCGCGGCTTCGCTACTGAAGGAAAGCGCCCTGCGGGCAGGGCGTATTTCAACCGGGGCGGGCGTCCGGATCAGCCTTGAAAAACGGCTGCCAATGGGCGGCGGTCTGGGCGGCGGGTCGTCCGATGCGGCCACCGTGCTGGTGGCCCTGAATCATCTGTGGCAAACGGGCTATACGCCTGAGCAACTTTCGGCGCTGGGCCTGACGCTGGGCGCTGATGTGCCGGTTTTTGTTCAGGGCTTTGCCGCCTTTGCAGAAGGGGTTGGCGAACGGCTTACGCCGGTCCATCCGAAGGAGAAATGGTACCTGGTGCTGCATCCCGGCGTGAACATTTCCACCCCTGTCGTTTTCAACGATCCCGAGCTTCATCGCACCACACCCGTACGTGAAATCAGTCAGTTATTACGGGCTGATTTCAGCAATGATTGTGAGCCAGTAGTAAGAAAACGTTTTCGTGAGGTTGAACAGCTTGTTTCCTGGCTGCTAGAATACGCGCCGTCGCGCCTGACTGGAACGGGCGCTTGTGTGTTTGCCGAATTCGACACCGAGTGCTCTGCCCGCCAGGTGTTTGAGCTGGCTTCGGAAAAGTGGCCGGGGTTTGTCGCGCGAGGCGTTAATACCTCGCCGCTGCACCGCCGCCTTTCTGAGTCATCAGAGTAATTTGTCGCATCGCCCGTTCCTGATGCGCAGGCTACTCTTTACTACACCCGTATGAACCCGTCAGCGGTATACCGCCCAGTGCCGCTAACGATGTTGTTCATTCTCTGGACGCAAAGCCTGAGGTTCTTCTCGTGCCTGATATGAAGCTTTTTGCTGGTAACGCCACCCCGGAACTAGCACAACGTATTGCCAACCGCCTTTACACGAGCCTGGGCGACGCCGCCGTCGGTCGTTTCAGTGATGGTGAAGTGAGCGTACAAATTAATGAAAATGTACGCGGTGGTGATATTTTCATCATCCAGTCCACCTGTGCCCCTACCAATGACAACCTGATGGAACTGGTTGTGATGGTTGATGCCCTGCGTCGCGCTTCCGCCGGCCGTATTACCGCCGTTATCCCCTACTTTGGCTATGCCCGTCAGGATCGTCGCGTGCGTTCTGCCCGCGTCCCCATTACCGCCAAAGTGGTTGCTGACTTCCTTTCCAGCGTCGGTGTTGACCGCGTCCTGACCGTGGATCTGCATGCAGAGCAGATTCAGGGCTTCTTTGACGTCCCGGTTGATAACGTATTTGGTAGCCCAATCCTGCTGGAAGATATGCTGCAGATTGGTCTGGTGAATCCGATTGTGGTTTCCCCGGATATCGGCGGCGTGGTTCGCGCCCGTGCTATCGCTAAGCTGCTGAACGATACCGACATGGCTATCATCGACAAGCGTCGTCCGCGTGCTAACGTCTCTCAGGTGATGCACATCATCGGTGACGTGGCGGGCCGCGACTGCGTGCTGGTTGACGATATGATCGATACCGGCGGCACGCTGTGTAAGGCTGCCGAGGCGCTGAAGGAACGAGGTGCCAAACGCGTATTTGCCTACGCCACGCACCCTATTTTCTCAGGCAATGCGGTAGAAAATCTGCGTCATTCGGTGATTGATGAAGTGGTGGTTTGCGACACCATTCCGCTGCCGGAAGAGATTAAGGCGCTGCCAAACGTGCGTACCCTTACGCTCTCTGGCATGCTGGCTGAAGCGATTCGTCGCATCAGCAATGAAGAGTCTATTTCTGCGATGTTCGAGCATTAATAAACGTGGGACGGGTTCGCCCGTCCCACTTCTTTCGCGCTAGCTGAACAGCAAACGCTGATCGTCCCTGCCACCCGGTTCCCACCGGCGAATACCAATCCCCTTCAAACGCTGGCTTTTATGCCCTCCTGCCAGGACGTGATTTACAGCAACACTTTTACGGTGAGCTATCACGACAGTTCCATAAAAACGAAGCTGTGGGGGCAGAATTACTGATGTCCGTGATGGTTGCCGGAAGGGCGACGGCAGCGCTCATCGCCATAATGGCGTACCCAGTAGTAGTGATCGGTTATCTTTTCACGTCCGCTAATGCGCGCGCCAACCAGCCACAGCAGCGCGCCGATGAAAATGCTAAGAATTGAACCCTGGATCATCAGCTGCGGCATCTGGAGCTGAGGAAGCTGGTTCAGTACGGCAAAAGCAATGCCAGCCAGCATCACCACCAAACCCAATACCATCAGCGCGTTACCCGCGTAATGTGCATGTTTACGTTTCATAATCCACCTCCAGAAGCAAAGCGGGGCAGAATCCACCCCAAAGTAAGATAAGTTTACCTAATGGATACGCAATCTGGTGCGGGTCCGATCACATTTATCGCTTAAAGTTTGACATAACTTTACGTCTAAAGGGTTGTTTTACTATAGAAAACTTATTATCACGCAGGGCGATTAGTGTGGCTTTCGTCACATCACTGCGCGTTACTTTGAGTTCTGCCGTTCTGCCAGGTACACTAGCCCCCTGATAACGCATTCTTCAGGAACAGAGACAAGTGAGCAGCATTAAACTGATTGTGGGCCTTGCCAACCCCGGCGCCGAATATGCCGCAACCCGCCACAACGCTGGAGCCTGGTACGTTGATCTCCTGGCTGAACGACACAACCAGTCCCTAAAGGAAGAGAGCAAATTCTACGGCTACACCGCCCGCCTGAACCTGAGCGGCAACGATGTCCGTCTGCTGGTGCCCACCACCTTTATGAACCTGAGCGGTAAAGCCGTCGCCGCGATGGCAACCTTTTACCGTATCGCGCCGGAAGAGATTCTGGTGGCGCACGATGAGCTGGACCTGCTTCCCGGCATCGCAAAGTTCAAACAGAGTGGCGGCCACGGCGGGCATAACGGTCTGAAGGACATCATCAGCAAGCTGGGCAACAGCCAGGACTTCCACCGCCTGCGCATTGGCATTGGGCATCCTGGCGATCGTAATAAAGTGGTGGGGTTTGTACTGGGTAAACCTCAGGCCGCCGAGCAGACGCTTATCGACAGTGCGATAGATGAGGCTGCCCGCTGTACCGAGCTCTGGCTGAAGGAAGATAAGCTGAAGGCGATGAATCGCCTTCACGCGTTTAAAGCCTGATGGGATATTAGTCGCTGTCTGCGGCCACCTGATAGTTGGGGTCATCCAGCTCATGGCTGCAGAACGGGCCCGCTTTCTTCAGTAGGCTGATGCAGTCACGGCTGAGATGACGCAGCCGGACGCTGCGTCCCGCCTCCACGTAGCGGCTGGTGAGTTTATCAATCGCCTCCACGCCGCTCGAATCCATCACCCGCGTATGGGCAAAATCAATTACCACCGCCTCGCAATCCTGCTCCGGGTGAAACAATTCGTTAAAGCTGGCAGCCGAACCAAAGAATAGCGGTCCTTCAAGCCGGTACGTCTTCACGCCCTCTTCTTCCCGCTGATCCACAATGGTAATGCGTGCATGCTGCCAGGCAAACACCAGCGCCGAGATAATCACGCCGCAGATAACCGCCATGGCCAGGTCGGTATAGATTGTCACCAGGGTAACGGCTACCATAATCACCGCGTCCGGCTTTGGCATGCGCTTAAGGCGACGCAGCGATGTCCATTCAAAGGTATTGATGCAGACCACAAACATAATACCCGCCAGCGCGGCCACCGGCAGCAGCGCGATATATTTCGACAGGCTGATAACAAACAGGATCAGCAGAACGGCCCCAACCAGATTGGAAATCCGTCCGCGACCGCCGGAGGTAAAGTTAATAATCGACTGACCGATCATCGCACAGCCGGCGAAGCTGCCAAAGAAGCCGCAAAGGGTATTGCCAATGCCCTGTGCGACGCACTCCCGGTTACCGTTACCCTTTTTACTGCCCATATCGTCCAGTACCGCGAGGGTCAGCAGCGACTCAATCAGACCCACCAGCGCAATAATCACCGAATAGGGCAGCACCACTTTTAGCGTGGCCCAGCTCAGCGGTGCCTCCGGCAGGTGGAAAAAAGGCAGCGTGCCGGAGATATCGGCCAGGTCTCCGACGCGTTTGGTATCCAGGCCAAAACCGATGGCAATGGCGCTGATAGCGATCAGCGCGGCCAGCGAACCGGGGATGACGCGGGTGAACTTTGGAAACAGCCAGACAATCAGCATCGCCAGCGCGACCAGGCCGTACATCACGGGTCCCTGATGTTTAATCATCGGGATTTGCGCCAGAGCGATAACAATCGCCAGCCCGTTCACGAAACCGTAAATCGCCGGCTGCGGCACCAGCCGGATAAACTTGCCCAGCCTGAACAGACCAATTGCCAGCTGGATAACACCGGCGAAAATCGTTGCCAGCAGCACGTACTGATAGCCATGGGTTTGGATCAGACCGATAAGTACGACGATTATCGATCCGGCTGCGCCTGAAATCATGCCCGGCTTACCGCCAAAGAAGGCGGTGACCAGCCCGAGGATAAACGCGGTGTGCAGACCGATCGTGGGCGACAGACCGGCCAGCAGCGAGAAGGCCGTCGCTTCCGGGATGAGCGCCACCGAGACAACGGCACCGGCCAGCACGTCGTTTTTAACGTCCGTTGCCTTAAGGTTGCTGAAATTAAACATACTTTTTCCAATATTATTAAGTTATGCCACGCCTGCACCGCCTTTAACATTACGGTGAGAAATATCACATTTGGGGAGAGCCGTGCGGTGAAAGGAAGCACTCAGGATGGCGTAAGCAGGAAGCCCGGCATCCGCTTGCGTCTCCGTTAATTGTAAAGTCCGGTCAGTATCAGGAAATGTGAAGTGGATCTCAACTCATTTCCTGACGGGCCGGAGAGAAATCGCCCCCATCGCAGCGATAATTACGTGTATAATGCGCGGAAACTTTTAGTGTTACTCAACATCTATCGTCCGGAATCGGTTATATCTGCCGGGCGCTCAAGCAATTAAGGTGATTCAAACATGGGATTCAAATGCGGTATTGTGGGCCTGCCGAACGTCGGAAAATCGACTCTGTTCAATGCGTTAACCAAAGCGGGCATCGAAGCAGCTAACTTCCCGTTCTGTACCATTGAGCCAAACACCGGCGTGGTGCCAATGCCTGATTCCCGCCTGGATAAGCTGGCTGAAATCGTTAAGCCGCAGCGTATCCTGCCGACCACCATGGAATTCGTGGATATCGCCGGCCTGGTGAAAGGTGCCTCGAAAGGTGAAGGCCTGGGTAACCAGTTCCTGACCAATATCCGCGAAACCGAAGCTATCGGCCACGTGGTACGCTGCTTCGAGAATGACAACATCATCCACGTGAATAACAAGGTCGATCCGGCTGACGATATTGACGTTATCAATACCGAGCTGGCGCTTTCTGACCTGGATACCTGCGAACGTGCGCTCCAGCGCGTGCAGAAAAAAGCCAAGGGCGGCGACAAGGACGCTAAGGCCGAGCAGGCCGCGCTGGAGAAGTGTCTGCCGCACCTTTCCAATGCCGGTATGCTGCGCTCGCTGGATCTTAACGACGATGATAAAGCGGCCATCCGCCACCTGAGCTTCCTGACCCTGAAGCCCACCATGTATATTGCCAACGTTAACGAAGACGGCTTCGAGAACAATCCTTACCTCGACAAAGTGCGTGAAATCGCCGATGCCGAAGGCTCAGTGGTGGTTGCCGTGTGCGCGGCAGTTGAATCCGATATCGCCGAGCTGGACGACGCCGACCGCGAAGAGTTTATGGCCGAGCTGGGCATTGAAGAGCCAGGCCTGAACCGCGTGATCCGCGCGGGCTATGCCCTGCTGAATCTGCAAACCTACTTTACCGCAGGCGTGAAGGAAGTACGTGCCTGGACCATCCCGGTCGGCGCTACCGCTCCACAGGCCGCCGGTAAAATCCACACCGACTTTGAGAAGGGCTTTATCCGCGCCCAGACCATCGCCTATGAAGATTTCATCACCTACAAGGGTGAACAGGGCGCGAAAGAAGCCGGTAAGATGCGCTCCGAAGGCAAAGAGTACATCGTTAAAGATGGCGACGTGATGAACTTCCTGTTTAACGTCTAAATGAAATTTGTCGTCTCATGAGGTTTCAAAGCATCTCATAATGATCACAAAAACCTATAAAATCCACGCAGTTGCGTGGATTTTTGTTTTCATAAAGTCTCATGAAATCTCACCACAGCGCAGTCAAAAATGAGTACATGGATGAGTACAACATTCTTCCATCTTCATTTTAAGTGAGTACAATAACGGTATAATAAATAAACAAGGCCCCGTTATGCTCACTGATACGCAATGCCGCACTGCCAGGCCGAAAGAAAAACTCTATCGGCTCAATGATTTCAATGGTCTCTACCTCGAAGTGAAACCCAATGGCAAAAAGGCATGGCGCTATCGGTTTAAACTCAATGGTAAATCCAGCATGTCTGCGCTGGGTGAGTACCCGACGGTCAAACTTGCCGAAGCTCGCGATAAATGTGAGCAAGCACGTAAGCAAGTTGCGGATGGGGTCAACCCGGTACAGGCGCGTCAGTTGGATAAGATCCGCAAGGTCAACGACGCATCAAATACTTTTGAGCTTGTTGCGAAGGAGTGGTTACAGCTGAAAGACTGGACTGAAATAACTAAAACACGTCGCCTTGATATGCTGGAACGAGTGGTTTTTCCTGCTATTGGTAAGCTCCCTGTCAAAGAGATAACCCCTCACCACATCCTTAGAATTCTCCAGGAAACAGCTAAACGTGGAGCACCTACCGTTGCTGCAGAAGCGCGACGCACTATTTCTTCGGTTTTCGAATTAGCTGTAGCGACTCTTCGTGCTGAAAGTGATCCTGTTTGGCCAGTTCGCAAAGCGTTGCCAGCAAACAAGACTCAGCACAAACAGGCTTTGAACCAACAGCAAATCGGGAAGCTACTAGGCGACTTCGATAACAGCCGTGGTACTTATCAAGTCAACTATTGTATGTGGTTAATGTGGTGGACGTTAGCACGGCCAGCTGAAGTGACTGAAGCAGAATGGTCAGAATTCAATCTTGATAAGGCGCTTTGGGTCATCCCAGCAACACGTATGAAAGCACGCCGAGAACATGCTATTCCCCTTCCCTCTCAAGCAATCAAAATGCTCAGAACGCTTCATGGTTTAACTGGGCATCGCCCTCATCTCTTTCCGGGAAGGGATAACCCACTGGGCCCTATGACATCACACTCATTACGCCAACTTCTTAAGAGTCTCGGCTGGAGCGGTACTTTTAGTCCACATGCAACCCGAACCACAGGTAGCACTCGTTTAAACGAGATGGGCTATCGGCCTGATGCTATTGAGGCGCAACTTGCGCATGCTGATACCAACAATGTTCGTCGCACATACAACCATGCAACTTATCTTGATGAGCGTAAAGTGATGATGCAGGAATGGGCTGACATGTTGGGCAAATGGGTAGCAGAATTCGAGTAGAACTTATTGCACTTAGTGAAACACGAGGATAGAACTCATTCCTCAGGGTCCACTTTGTGCCAGAAGCAGACATTGCTAGTACCGAACCATGTTAATTGTTTTGGGGAGAAGCTCACAGTTGAAGGTATCCCCCTGCTTTATAATTAAAGCCAAAAATTCTACAAAGCTGCGTGGTTTCAGACGTTTTTTTCACAGGAGATTATGAACATTGTTAAAGCTAAAAAAACAGGTCAATCCAAAACCGTCTGATATTTCCACAAAAAGTATATTATACAACAAAGAGATGTTTCGGCTTAAAGCCTACTTAAAACTTAATAATATTGAACGAGCCCGCACCAGAGAACCATTCAATAAAGAAGTACTAAGTTCAGCCGTAATCGATGAGCTTAAGCGAGTCCAAAATAACAAATGTGCATACTGTGAAACCGCTCTAGAAGGTGGAAGTGATAGGTTTATATCGCACTATAGACCTCTGAGCAATGCTATCGATCCAAAAAACAATATTGAACATGTGCATTGCTACTCTTGGTTTGCTTATGAATGGCAAAACTTGATATTGATTTGTGAAGAATGTAATAGCTACAAGCTCAACTATTTCCCCATAATGGGTCGCACTGCATATACCTTTTCTTCATGGAAAGCAGCGCAAATAATGGAGCAACCTATACTGCTCAACCCATTTGAGGACAATCCAACAAGTCATCTGATGTTCGATACAGATGGTATGGTTTTTGGCAATACTGAACAGGGGAAAGCAACCGTAGACTTGCTTAACCTTAACCGGTCAAGTCTTCAAATAAATCGTAAAAAAACAATTGCTCAAACACTCGAGCTGATTCTTTTTAGCTATGATAACAATGAGTTAATCAAGACTCTGAGTGAACACACAAATGATGCTAATACCTACGCTGGTGCTATCAGGAATTGTCTTAGTCATGTATGCCGCATACTTCAAAATAAAAATGGCAATAATAAATACTTTTCTCATTCAGACATCATAAAAAAAATAATTAGGCTTAAAGCAGAATACTCATCTAGCCAATGGGAAGAGGCCATTAAATGTTGCAAAATTAACCATCTGGAATTTGTAATTCAAAATACCAACTTGGGTGGTTTTTCTTTGCCAAAGAGATATTCGCACATTAGAAAAATTGAAATCAATCAATTCAAGGGCATAGAATATTTTTCTCTGGATTTCGATAGTGATGTCTCAAATCATCAAACCTCTTGTACTATGCTTTTAGGAGAGAACGCGACCGGGAAAAGTTCAATTCTTCAAGCTATAGCCCTTGCTGTGATGAATGCCGCTGACCGCCGACGACTTCCTCTTAATCGTCAAGATATAGTTACTCATGGGCTTGATGTACACGGAATATCTCAAAATCAACTTAATGTGACCGTTTATTTTCGCAATGATGAGCATGTATCCTTAATAATGGATCACGAAACAGGTAAATTTAGAACTATTGGAAAGCCTCAAAATTTAGTCTTTGGCTATGGTTCAAGGCGTTACTTCCTATCTAGGAGATTAATTAAGAATCAACCCTGTCCTAGTAAGACGCTATTCAGCCAAGCCGCAAGTTTACCCGACCCTACATTATGGCTCTTAGGCATAGGTGACGATAAATTCAATGCTATAGCGCGGGCATTAGCATCACTACTAACCTTACGTACTGGTGAATTTGTATCCCGTGATTCCCATTCAATTTTCATTCAGCGCCACACATCAACTTTACCAATTGAGCACCTTAGTGAGGGATATAAATCTTTATTTGCGATGGCTGTAGATATCATGAGGGAAATGCTCAATCATTGGGATAACTTGGAGTTTGCTCAGGGAGTCGTATTGGTTGATGAAATTGAAAATCACTTACACCCTCGATGGAAAATGCGGGTTATGAGTGCATTACGCGAATCACTCCCTAAAGTGCAATTCATCACCTCGACTCATGATCCTCTTTGCCTAAGAGGAATGTTTAAAAACGAAGTAAAAGTGTTATATCGGGATCAAGATGGGTACCTGAAACACGTGGAACACTTGCCAAACGTAGCTAATATGCGCATCGAACAAATTTTAACATCTGATTATTTCGGCTTGGCTACCACTGAAGATCCAATGCGCCAGAGCGCCCTTGAGACGCTTGCCAAATACGCAGTATATAAAGATAGTGAACTGTCACTACAAGAACGTAAACATCGCGACGAATTATTAGAAAACTATGGTTCTCTACCTATAATAGGCGACACTATTGATCGACAAATCATAGCCCAAGCATTAACCCGACACATACGTGACACAAGCTTGGTGACCATTGTAGAACGTACCCAAGCTAGAGAAGAATCAGTTAAAGCGATCATCGAGATACTTAAACGCAATAGGAGCAAATATGATATCCGTTGACCGCAATCGTATACCCAAACCAGCATCGCTAACTGAGCCAAATGGTGCTGGGTATCGTGAGAAAGTACGAGCATCCATTTATTACCAAACTCCTCAAAATAAGGCTTACCCATTCGCATATTACAAAGAGAACGATGTGATAGATGCACTAAACTCATTGTTCTATAACAAGTGTGCCTACTGCGAGAGTAAGATTACAAACACTGGACCGATCGATGTTGAACACTTTCGACCAAAGGGAAAAATTGAGGGCGAGACTAATCATTTTGGTTATTGGTGGCTAGCCACGGAATGGACTAATTTGCTATCTTCCTGTATTGACTGTAATCGTGGTCGTTACCAAATTCACCTGAGCAGTGAAGATGGCCAACAATTAACACAAGGGGAAAAATTAAGTGGCAAGCACGATCACTTCCCAGTAGCAGGACCGCGAGCCACCTGTGCCACTGATGACCATAGTCTAAATAACTGCGCTTAATAGTAGATCACTGAAGGGAACTCAATCCGGTTTGAGCGATCTGATCAATCGCCAAACATCACAAATCATCACAACCGGACTGAGTTATGCCGATCATAGCACCGATACCCAATAATGAAAGACGCCAGATGGAAAAAATTGTCCATAAAACAACAGATAAAAACCATTCCAGACGCCTTATGGCCATGCTGATGTTGCATCGTGGTGAATCGCTCAGTTATGTCGCTAAAACCCTGTGTGCAGCGCGTTCCTCTGTCGGTCGCTGGATTAACTGGTTCACATTATTTGGTATCGAAGGTCTAAAAAGTCTTCCGGCCGGACGTCAAAAAAAGTGGCCAGTGGAAGCGATGTTGCGCATGCTTGATTTACTGATTCAGCGCTCTCCTCAGGACTTCGGGTATCTGCGGTCACGGTGGAGCACCGAGATGTTAACGATTGAACTTAATAAGTTATTTAACTCAACGTTGCATCCTGGCTCAGTTCGCCGTTGGTTACCCGGGGCGGGAATTGTCTGGCGAAGAGCGGCTCCGACACTGCATATTCGCGATCCTCACAAAGAGGAAAAACTGGCAGCGATTGATGAAGCATTAGAAAAAAACTGCGCTGACCATCCGGTCTTTTACGAGGATGAAGTGGATATCGATTTGAATCCCAAAATCGGTGCTGACTGGCAGAAAAAAGGGCAGCAAAAACGTATACCTACGCCGGGAAAAAATGAAAAGCATTACCTTGCAGGAGCCCTTCATGCGGGAACAGGCCGGGTGGACTACGTCAGCGGGACAAGTAAGAACTCAGGTTTATTTATCAATATTTTACGTAAGTTGAAAAGCACATACCGCAGTGCAAAAACAATTACGCTAATCGTTGATAATTACATCATTCACAAGAGCAAAAAAACGTTGAAATGGTTGAAGGATAATCCGAAATTTATTGTTATTTATCAGCCAATTTACTCTCCGTGGATAAACAAAATAGAGCTCTTATGGTTGGCCTTGCACGAAACCGTCACGCGCAATCATCGCTGCAAAACAATGTGGCAATTATTGAATAATGTCAGACAATTTATGGAAGTCGCTTCACCTTTCCCTGGCAACAAACACGGGCTAACGAAAGTGAAGCGGTATTAAGCGCAGTTATTTAGAAGACCCATTGTTAATCGACCCCACCAGAGTAAATCCAGCTGAGCATATTAATTGGAGAATTGCAGCTGATCATCCACTTGCTGTCGCAGTTTCTGTATATGGACAGACTAGTATTGATTTGTTCGGCCTCAACCGCTCAAAACTCACAGAAGCTCGAAAAGAGCTACTATTAAAATTAAACTATGATTTTATATGCTTGAATAATCTAATTAGCTCAATGGTAAAATTACCCACTGACGCAGTTTCCAGTTTAATACCAGCACTGGAAATGAACATTTAAAATTTTTTCAAAAATACCAGCAGTCATAATCAATATTCATCTTTCGCAAGCTACTTTGTGTGGGAAAAATTCAGAGAAGTAGAGTTTATGGTAAACGAATTGCTTGCCAGGGTAGAAACGTAGTGAACCGCCCCGGAAATCCTGGAGACTAAACTCTTTGAGAGAGAGGTAAACTGGATGACTAAAAATACGCGTTTTTCCCCTGAGGTCCTTCAGCGGGCCATCCGTATGGTTCTGGAGAGCCAGAACGAATACGACTCACAGTGGGCAGCACTCAGTTCCATTGCCCCGAAGACTGTCTGCACGCCAGAGACACTCCGCACCTGGCTTCGTCAGTATGAACGAGATACCGGTGGCGGTGATGGCGAACTGATGTAAGCACACCTGTTTAGTTCCACGCATTTTTTGAGATTTCCGGTTTTTCAGCCATTAACCGGCACTCTTCCGGCGTCAGGTTGTTCTGGGATTCGTGAGGCCATTCCATCAGCCAGCGCTCGGTTATACGAGATGTTTACATTACCTTGATGAAAGCAGGGAAATGATGCAAGAATAAACCGATAAGTTGAAAAAGCGGCCTTCCAATCAAGAGTAGAACAAATGATGACAAATCAACGTCATATCTGAACAAGGATGCTAAAAGAATAAATGCTTTTTGAGTATGCCCTCCATAAAGATACAAACAAAATTGTTCACGTTGATGCCGTTCCTAACGGCAAACGGTGTGAATGCATCTGTAAGAACTGTGGGGACGCTCTGGTAGCAAAGAACAACGGTAGGGTAATAAGCCACCATTTCTCTCACACAACCAAAGAAGAAAGCCGAGACTGTCAAATGACACAACTGCACATCGGGATGCAGCAACACTTCTTATCGATATCCAAGTTTACCCTTCCCCAAAATTCGTTAACTCTTGATGATACTGATATCTTTGTTCCTGAATTTGCTACAGATGTCAGTAAATCAACCCTTGAGTACAAACTCGGGAAATACTGGGCAGATGCGTACCTAGAGACAGGCATTGGTGGCGTAGCAATTGAAGTCTGGGTTACTCATGAATGTGAGGAAGAGAAGAGACAATATTACATCGACCATCAGATTGATTCGATTGAGTACCGTTTTCCACCGAATGAAAACAGGAGCATTGACGAATGGATCGCTCTACTAAAAGTTAACTGCGTAGACTACAAATGGATCTACCACTCAGCCCTGGAGAAAAAGAAACTCAAGCACCTGGAAAAGATTGAACAAGAAAAGCAACGGGTCAAAGCTGAAAGAGAATCTAAAGTACACGAACTCATTAAGCGTTCTATGGAGGATAAAACGCTGTATCTCCCCGGCATATGCAAAGACATAGTAGTCGAACACAATGGTAAGACGCATAATATAAATAGAGAAGTATTTACTGCCCGCACCGTTATATGTCAAAAAGTCTCGCTGACATTTGAGTCTGATGAATGTGTCATTCTCGATATATTTACTGGAGGTAGAACGATCAGAGTTGGTTATTCATACTCAAGTTGTATTCCTGAATTGCGAACTCCCGCTGGGAAATATGCGATATGTAATTACTTTGACGATGAGTCTAATGTTATTCATTGCTCATGGTTGAAACATCCTTCTGTGGAGGCAAGCATTCAGAAAAGAAGAAACCAATATATTCTAGAATTAATTAACATCGACAAACTGCGCCATATAAAAGAAAAGGTTGAAATGTTAGCATCTCAATACTCAAACGGTTACGACACATTCTTCAAGGCTAACTATTCTTTTTGGAAAGAATGGATGATTAAGAGACGTCTTTTTACACCAGTATTAGACAAGAAAGGCCCTTCTTTCCCACGGCACCTGAAAATGAATCGAAAACATGAGCAACTATGGCCTTTTCAGACGTTTCACATTCTTGTTTTAAGTACTCTCGCCGAAATCATCGATTCATATCCGATTAACAGACCAATATATTATCGGGATTTATTCATAGAACTAGCGCAACATTATGGTTTATCAGAGCAATATCAAGCCATATTAAAAGAATTTAAATCCTTGAATAGTTCTTCTTCTTTTGATGAACTTATCGATGAAGAGAGCATTATAGAAAAGTCTCTTGAACCCTATGCAATGCTTGAACTTGTTTTGTTGCGAAAAGATCATGCTAAAAGAAAAGGCTCTCTGGTATCCTCATTGAAAGTTTAATTATTGAACAGACTCATATTATTGGTCAGAATTAATGCAATACCGGTATTATAATATCCTGCTGTTTGGTCCACTTCACCATCCATGTTAGGTTGATCAAATTAATCTTTCTGCTAAGTAGATTACTAATTCACGACTATGTACATCCACTTCTCGCACTTGGCAGACCACATGACTTCGAGCCAGAAGCGGAAGTTGGAGTGCCAGAAACTCTCTAAAAATTGATAACTCATTTTGCAGGGATACTTACAGGAAGTCGTCGTAGCTTTATAATTATTAGAATGCGTAGATCATTTTAATAACGACAAAAAACCGCCCGAAGGCGGTGAGGATAATTAGACTTCTTCAGTACTTGTTATAACTGGAATAAATTCACGGTGTGTCTTTTCAAGATAACATGTTGCATCATCCCTTGATGCCTCTAGATTCAATTGCTTACTAAAGAAACTTAATTTTGCTCTTGCTGCATTCAGCACTTCAGCCCAAGTCATAACCCATACTTCAACATTTAACTCAGCATCATCTAATGTTTTACCTTTAGGCCACCCACGTTGATTAGCCCTACGTTCAGCATACTCATCCATTGAGTTAGACACTGCTATGAAAGTCCATTTTGATTTAGTATGATCAAAACGTTCATCCCCAGAGACAGATAACGCGTATTTTTCGACCTGACCGATAACATCGTAATTAATTTTCTGAGAGGGCCGTTTAAGCTCAACGACTAAATACTCTGTATAGCCTTCATATGGTTGACGGCACTTTGCGAACATTAGGTCAACGCGGCCTTGCCTTCCATCTGGGAGTAATACAGGTTCGTTATCATCCTCATCATATCTTTTGCCAAGATGCTTCATATGTTTTTTTAAAACATCTTCAAGCCAGTCTTCAGAACCTGCAAGGAAAAAATCCTCTCGAAAAAGCCAAGCTTCCTTTTCTATAATTTTATGAAGCTGATCTCTTTCCAATAATGTTTTCTTTGTATTTTTATCATGTAAAAGATTATCTAGCCCATTAATAAAATCAACTCTATTAGACACAATCTGAGAAGCACTAATTATTGATGATAAGGTTGTCCTCTCCAATAACGCAGCCAATTCATCTTGCTCTTTAGACTTCAAACCTAAAACTTCGGTTAGAATTTTTTGAACAGACGTGGGATTCTGTTTAATCGCTTGAGATAGGAGCATAAAGGTGAATTTTTTTGTTTTCCTATCAGCACTTTCAAAGCTTTTGAGATAGCTTTGAACATTAACCGCAAGAATATCAAACACCTTTCGTTCAATTACTTCTGTCGGACCTTGGAGTACGTCATCGTTATATGGGTAAATTTCTTGTTCTTTCCAAGAGTCGACGATTTTGGATTTATTAAGAAATGCTTTGTCGAGAAAATGAATCTTCGCCCGTTGAATGATAGCATCTTTAATCGCTCTAACCTCTGGAATAAGCTCACCTAAAGATACTTCATTTTTATCACTTAGCGTCTTAAAGTAATCACACTTCGCGTAGAGTGTAAAATCATACCCAGGAGCGCGAATAATCTGCCCAATCTTCTCTTTGTATAGTGAAAATCCTAATAAATCACAGTAATGAAGTTCCCTATTAACTTTCTTTTTCCATTCTATAATAGTCAAGGAAGCATTAATCAATGAACCATCTGGGAGACTCACCCCGCCTATATCGTAGTCCTGTTTGTCAGACCAAGCATCAAAAGGTGAGACACTCTTACCTAAGAAGATTAATTTCCTACTTGGATACTCTGTAAGGAAAAGAGCAAACTCCATGATTAGATCAGCTAAAGCATCTTCAGTTAATAAAAGTTCCGCAGTGTTACTAGCATTATAAATCTCTACTTGTGTACCTACATCTTCATCATAAACTAACTCTGGCTCACTGATTGTAAAATCGTTAATTTTATTAGCATCGGTTGAAATCGTGTATTTATATTTTGATCCATTTTTTTCGAACACGGTTTTCCAATGAACTTGTTCACCAAGAGAAAGAGATTTGAATCTCCCCCGCCCAAACTGGCCATGGAGGGAACGATCTCCATTTGCCTTCTCAGCTTTTTTCCAAGATTCTCCGACATTACCAAAGTAATCCACAACTTTATTGTGAGCAATTCCGGTGCCATAATCCTTAATCAGAATTGCTTCTATCCCCCCAAAGGCCAGATCCGTCTTAATCTCGATCTCAACACGCTTAGATTTTGCATCAAAACCATTCCAAATTAGCTCACTCAATGCGGCAACTGGTTTTGCATGAGCCAATCCAGTAAGAAAGTCGGCTCCAGCTTTGACGGTGATTCTTGACATACGTATTCCTTGACATAGTGTGTTTAAGAATACTGCCATAAAATGGTAGATTTCCTAAGAACTAATGCTGTCGTTAAAAAGTACAATATTCAGCTAGTTCAATCTTAACGTTTGATCTGGAAGTGAAATCCATCAGTCAGCGTTTTCCAATCACCACCCCATGACCTGCCCCTCGTTCATAACAGAGCCTCCGCACACTGCGCTTGATCGAAGGACCAATAGCAGACAGGGCCGTAGCCCTTCATTTCAGAATGATGCCAAAGGAATATACGGATATGTCGCTGACTTGTTACGAGTTTCTTCGATCTCCTGATTGAAATCATCAATACATATCTTCTTGAAAGTCACTTCAAGAAGAACCTCGTAATAACCAACTAGTTGAGTGAATGTACGAGCACCACCATGACGGCCATCCTTGAGCGCTTTGTACAGAGTGGTATTTACTGATCTAATATTTGACGTGCTGGGGGCTTCTTTTGACGCTTTTATGAGCTTCTGTAGGACAGCCAGTGTGGTTGACTCGCCTTTTATTTTCCTTTTCTCATCGTCCGTCAGAGAAATGAACGTCTGGAGTACCCTGATAAGACGTTTCATTCTTGGGTCTGATTCAGCTTTCAGCGGTTTAGTAATCCCGCAGCCACTCTTTTTACTACCACCGGAGGACTCGCCCGTAAGGGGGTTGTATGATGGAATTTCCTCAGGTCGCTGTCCGTTCAACTCGAACCACCCCTTTGCAGCATACAAGCCACAGGTAAAATACCCTGTAAGCTTCGGATTCTCCCTGCTGGTGAACAGGAAAAGGTAATAATCCGTCGTTAGTAGTCCATCGTGATAAGCGGTTTTCTCCTGTCCCGGTAGCAGAACCGACCGTGTGATTGCTTCAACATAGTAGTGTTTATACGCCGCATCTCTTACCGCTTGAGTCGTCTTGCTGTACTCCTTTGGCCAATCCATTTAGCTCTCCAACTTGATGTTTTCAACGGTAACAAAAGTAACAATGTAACATGCAGTCATTTCAACGATCTCAGTGTTGCCACCCATTTTGAGCAATCGTATCAAAGTAACAAAAGGGGAATATTTTGTGGTTCATCGCCCTCTTATCGCTTTCCAGCCCACAGCCAGTACCTCTCGGCCAACAATAGTGTCAATTTCTGTAGGGTGCAACTGTGGGCGATTTTGCTGCGGAGACGCTGATAATGAGGAAATGTGGTGGATTACTGAATGTAACCACCTGAAAAAACATAAATTAAATGTCAGTTCCTCGCTGAAAGCAGGCTAGGATCACCTGCCGGCTATGCACATCATGAAAGAGCTAAATGTCCCGTCTAGTTTATCAACCGGGATAAGCTGTAATTGACTGAGTGGCTCCCCTTAATGCTTTTTCTCAATCAACAGATATGGATGGGACCAGTCAGTGATCTCTTCATAAGAAACAAACCCATCGTGTTCCAGCGCACAAACGCCCTTATGGCTGGCAACGTAATCGTATACGGCCTGACTTTCCAGGCCCTGTAACATATGCGAAAGCAGCTTCCGGCGCATCACATCTGACTTCCTGTGTTTACGCGCTGCCACATCTTTATAGGTAATGTTGAATGGTTGCCCTACCGCGTTGGTAACGCATTTGCCATAACGATTGGTCAATGCTGTGCCTTCATAATGATCCAGCAGTAAAGCCAGATCTCGCCTCAGGGGTTTCAGAAGGTGCTTCCAGCGTTTCAGTACTCGCTCAGCCTCGACCCTGCCTAACTCACGATTCAACAAGCGTCTTGTGCTGGATTTAAGAGATAGCGTAACGAACCCAGCATTGAATACACTCGAAAACCGGAATTGCCTCACCACCTCCTCCGCAACACGTAATACCCGGCAGATATATTGAGTTTCCAGCACCTCCAACGACTTAGACGAAATGCCAATATTCAACAACTCATGTCGCAGTATCTCAAGCTGGCATCCCTTGATGTCATAGTTCACACCACGCGCCAGACACGCCCACTTCATGCCAGAAGGCAGACTTTGAAAGCCAGTGCCAATCTCAAAGGATCTCCCGCCAATGTACGCAGTCTTATAAGATTGCCTGTAAGAGACCGTCAATGGTGACTCCTTCACCAGATCCACACCTGTTTCAGCTAGTCGCGACAGGAAGTTGAAAATGAATATTTTGTTCTTCTCCGTGGGATTCTCGTTATAGTAATCCAGCAATGCATCCAGATTGATTCCAAGCGGCTCAAGGTTGTTCCACACACTCACTACCCGTTCCCTGAAGGCAGCGTTAGGGATATCGCGTTTAGACTGTTGATGTTTAGCATGCTGCCCACGGTCGATCGCAACGCCGATCAGATCATCAAATGAGTAGCTTTTACGCTTGGTGAAAATGTCAGTCAGATAATCGTAGCGATCCTTACGGCTAAGGTATGCCTCGCGGTCATTGCCAAACAAATTACGCAAAAAACGTTGAGAAACCGCATATTCCCTGCATAAATGGTTAGTATTGGAATAACCGGTTAGTTTAATGATTCCCGCCTTTTCAAGAGCCTCCATTGCACGCTCATGGGTCGGCCCACTTTTCTTAAATACGCCGGGAAGTTTCTCTCTTCCCAGTTCAAATGGTACTGGCACAGAATAGGACCATTTCTTATTCGCCTTAATCTTTGCTTTTCTCCTGTTCTTACGACTACAGGTAGCGACACAAATAACATGCTGAAGAAATACTGCTATATTACGATAAAATGGCCGTTTTAGACTCGGTACACCATTATAAGGAATACTGAAAACGATCGTCTTGAAGTAATCCAGCGTTGAATCTGTCACAAGGATATTGTTATGCGTAATGTATGGCTTCATAATTCACCTGTATATAGAGATCAAAGCACCATGCTCTGACCCCATTTATTTACAACTGAATTACTCAAACCTTACGTGAACCCAACAAGGTTCAGATGGTTATTAGATGATAATAACATTGGAGGCTGGTGCCTCATGATAGCTGATACTGGATAATGGCTATAGTATGTAATGACATATATGCAATAATATAGAGATAGAGTGTATATAGAGCATAATAGACACTGCTATATACCTTGTAGAAGCAAATAGCGAATAAATATCAGCTTAGCCAGAATGGGATTAGCAGATATACAAAACATTACCGATTATAAAACGGTACAACTTCTTCCCGGTGATATTCAATAGCGGTTGTAGACACATGTACATATTCCTGATTTCGGGCTTTTGATACCTCAACTTTGCTCAAAACCGCCAATACTTGCAATTGTCAGAGTCAGGGAAAACCATCGGCGATTTCCCCCTACCATTGTACGAGGTGCGGATCTGACCCAAAACGATACCGGTAGTTAGTCGGTCTGCCACACTAAAATCCGGTAACATTGGGCGGTTTAGAACCATCGTTTTCAGCACCTTAATTTTATACAACGGCCATTTTCATGCTTGTAGCAAGCGGCCTCCTTGCCGCACCACCATTACCCCTGCTTCATATGCGTTGAAGCCATTTCTGGCGAAGGTCAGGTTGCCAGTATTGCGGTTGTGCCAGAATTCCAAGTTTCTCCACGACAAGCGGTAACATTGCCCATATAGCCTCTGAATCGAACAGTTCAACACGATGCTGGCTCATGACTTTATCAACACGTTTGTCAGCAGCTTTTTTCGTAGAACTTACAGGTTTACCGTTAAGCATCGCGGATGGCTTATAAGTCGCTCGGGCTACCGGGTAAGGGGCATTTTCACGTAACAAGCGGGCAAAGTCGGTTTCAAGCTCAGGATCTGTCAGCGCATTGCGATCATAAAATGCAAGTTTAGATACCAGATTATCCAACCTGAGCAGGTTACTCAGCAGAAGCTTTTTCTTGCCGGGGGACAAGCGTAATTCCAAACGCAGAAACCGCCGGAATTGGTTCTCCTCAAGCATAAGAAGCGCCTGTTCATATCTTTTCTCAGTACTTATTTCCGGCGCATCAACCTTTTCGTAGACGGATGCTACAACGGTCGTAGAGCCCAGCCGTAACCCTTCCTCTTTCCCATGTAAGTCGTTGAACTTACCTTTACGAACACAAGCCAACCCAATAAAATAGTCGTGGAGTTTCATTCCCACAACATCCAGCGCGTAATGGATAGTAGTTATCCATGCATTACGTAACCCCCGGTACAGATATTTACCGATACGCCCCCTTCGTCCCAGCCATACAAACAAATCCGTTATCTGTTGCGCTGAATAGTGCTGCGGGCTGAGCTCTACTAGCATAAATCCACGTTGACTGTTGGTAGGGTCGAACTGGATCACCAGCAGTACAGGATGTCTTCGACTTTTATCTTTTAGCCGTATTTCCAATACCCAGCGATAGTGTCCACCGCACTCATCCTTGCCAGCAGGACGAACCTTTATCAAGTTATTCAGCATTGTCTCACTGAATGTCTAAAGGTATCAGAATGTATGAATAAAAACAAAAATACAGTTACTTATGATCTCATGCAGTCTCATAAAAAGCCTTACAATATCACTGAGTTTTTTGGTACATTTTGGGTACGCGTTAAAAACTGGATTATGCCAATGCTAAAAACTAAGACAGACGTTCTACGTTTCTCTATTCCTGAAGGCAAGAACATGAAAAAAGAGAGCGTCTTCAGCAACGGTCTAACTGGTCTGTATTTTGTAGCTCGCCGTAACCCATCTGGCGTTATCACTAAAAGCTGGCGATACATCGCTGCCGGATATGATATCACTTTAGGAACATACCCATCACACAGTCTGGAAGATGCAAGGCATTGGCACTACCAGCAGGTTACAAAAGTGAAAAGAGGTCTGACTCCCAATAAAATAGATTCAGAGACGCCTGATAACATGGCTGGGCTGTTCAAGGAATGGCTGCAAATAAAATGCCCCGAGCCATCCAGAGCGAACAGAACATCTATCTGGAACAAACACTGCAAATCACTACATAGCCTCGCCCCAGATAAGCTGACCTATCAAAATGTATATATGTTACTTCTCGCTCTTGGTCCTACTAACGCTGCACATCGAGTATGTCAGATTGTTCGGGCAATGATGCTCTATGCATTCCAAGCCCATGGCATAGAGGGGCAACCGGGTCAGCCAGTATACGTTCCTCAAAAATTATCTGAAGTACATGATCGTAAAATTGTGGCGGCGGTGATAGGGAAAATACGAGAAAACTGCCTGAATAAGGAACAGTACCACACTCTCTGGCACAGCCTCGGTGATTCCCCCTCGCATGCAGCAATGCGGTTTTTGATGGTTACCGGGGCGAGAAAAAGCGAGGTAACGGAAATGGTATGGGCGGAGCTGGATCTCGAAGCTAAAACGTGGACACTGCCAGCCCACAGGACAAAAACTCGACAGGAGCGAATTTATCCGCTTCCTGATATGCTGATCGAATTGTTGCAAGAATGGTCGTGGACGCAGCAAAAACCAGATGGTCTTGTCTGGAGTTACATTGGAAGATCAACAATGGCACATGCCGCTGAAAGGTTACGTTCCGTAGTAGGAAATGAATTCACTACGCATGATATTCGTCGTAGCGCCGCTTCTTTGATGAGTGGGGAGGCGGGAATTGACCCAATGATTGTCGATTTGCTCCTGGGGCATAGCGTGAAGGTTGTTACATCTAAGATTCTGGCCACATATCAGCCGAAAGCTTTTCAAGAAGGTGTGAATGCTGCATGGCCTGTTTGGTTTAAGTGGTTTGAAAAGGCTGTATTCTTTAAGAATGAATTATCATGATTGAATTTTAATGCGAAGAACGCAATAGACTGAGAACTAAGCTTATTTCTGCAACCAGCTGTACAGTGTTTGGCAGGCTACACCTAACTCAAGGGCGATATCTTTCACCTTCTCACCTGTTTCCTTCCGTGCCTGCATTCTGGCAACCGCCGCCAGCCTTGTGCTCATATCGACTATCTTTATCGCTGGTGACTGCTCCCAGAGACGTTGCGATTGCAGTCGTTTGGTATGCATTTCCGCAATATATGCTGTGCCGAAGGGTTTTTGGCGACCATTTAAGGCATTGGCTTCTTGCATGGCTCTCGCCAGCGCCATTGGATCTACTTCACCGCTTGCGATTTTCTGGCGTATAAATTCCGAATGTTGCCGCCGTTTAGCAAAGCCCGATATAGGGATTTTCTTCATAATCTGCCATTTTTCACGATATTCCATCGCGGTCATATCATGGGCGAGCCGAACATGCGTTCCCACAGACGAAAAGAGCTTGCCGCACTCAAGACACTGCACATACTCATGGTTATGGTGCGCTTCCGCTTCTTCCTTGCTGGAGAATGGCGTGGTTCGCAGTGGTACGGGCTTCTGATTGCCAACAAATCCTCGCCAGCATTCCAGTAACAGAGGCCATCGACTGGCAATAAGATCCTCCAGCACTTCTTCACGATATACCTGAGCACCATGACTCAATCCGGCAGTTTCCCCGGCTTTTCCAGGCAGGAGTCCGGCCAGCCGCAGTGCGGCATAAGCCGCCCACGAATCCTGGTGACGACAGTTCGCAAAAGGCGTTCTCGTCCAGGGCGTGAAGCGTTTTTTACAGTCGCGGCATTCATACAGACGAGGATTGCGCAAAACGAAGTTTTTTGCGGTACACCACGGGCAACAAACAGGTTTCATCGCGGGTATAAGGCGCAAGTATCCGAGAAAAGCTTTTGCCTCCGTATGCAGAGTGCCCGGAATGTTTTCCCGCCAGCTATCAGTCGTCAAAGTCCTTACCATGTATCCGCTCTCCGCAGCTCTATTTCCAATAGAAATTATTTAGCCTAATTCACTATTTGTGATGCGCATCCTTAGTATGTATGTCCGGGAAATGAATGTATGCTAAAGCAGAATTTGTTATCAGACAAATGAGGAACAATTAAATTTGGAATGTCATAGCCAGCGCCCTGTAATTGTAAATACATCGGTAGACCATTGACTGACTTGCATTGTTGACTAACTTTCAAAAACACCGCGTCCGTTTCTGTATATAAATATACCGAATATAAATCATAACCTTCAACCCTCAGAAGTGGAATAGATAACTTTGATGTTGATGGAAAATCAAGTTTTATTACATTCCTTTTGGCGTCAGAATTGTAATATACCAGATCAACTTGATTTAAAGGTGACTCTGATGATATTAGGGTTACATGCCCGAATGAAGGACGAGACTCTGCTTCTACTAATGTCAAGTCACTGGAAATACCAGCGCATCCCGTTATAAAACAGACAATTAAAACAACAAGCCTTTCCATAACGTTAGTCTCCCAACTCACGAGCAGTGTCTTTATCTGACATCAAAAACCCTTGAGAAAATTGCCAGTTCGGCACTCCTTTGCACAAAATATCAGCCACTCTTTCGTCACCTACAGGAGAATCATTTTCATCAACAACTTTTTCATAAATAGAAGTATCGCCATCCTTTAATTTAAATGAATCTAAATGAATCTAAATGATACCCTCCATTACAATTGACCGTATACTCTTTAACTAAGCTATTGAATTTTTTCAATTTTCATACGTGTAATATTTTTTTGTTAAAACCCTGAGAGAATAACTTATTTTTTGATGTTTTTCCTTGATGCTACTTAGATCAAGTTGCTTTACCATCTGTTTGCTATAACCACCTATATAATACCATTTTTTTATCTCACTATTTGGAGTTACTCCTACCGCCGCAGTGCAATTATTTACAAAAGCAGAGCCACATAACAACATAATAAGTATCGACAAGAAATACTTGTACCCTATGCATTTTTTAATCATCGAAATCCTTCCCCCGCAATTTCCCTATCCTCATCCGCATCGTCTGCGGCATCTGATCTTCATTGTCATCCCGAAGCCCGAGCATGATGTTGTACCCCGAAAAGAGAGCCGGGTCGCCAAGCCTCGGACGAGGCAGCAGACGAACCGGGATAGTCAGGTGCAGGCTGACATCGTAATCACATCCCAGGTACGTCTTCAGCAGCGCAAACACATCCCTGCGCAGCTGGCCCCGTGGCATCCACCCTTTTGCCTCATCGGCATCCTCGGTACTCATTTCAATGCGCATGCAGTAGTTTGCATCTTCGACTTCATCCCCCAGAATAGGGCGTTCACCCAGCGTCATTCCCCCGTGAATTTTCATTCGCGCACGTTCAGCCACCGGCATCCAGACCGGATGATGCGGGATAACCTTCACCTGTGTATTCGGCGCCTGGCTGCGGATCACTGCGGCCACACCTTCAGTCGTGTGGGTTGGATGCAGTAGCGGCTGAATAATTGCCAGCAGGCGTGATGCAGGCAGTTCCCGGCTGTGGGTAATGCCGGTCAGCGCCATCAGGCTACGGGAGAACTTATCCGTACCGCCGTCTTCAAAGGTTGCGGGGTAACTGTATTTTTTCCAGACACGGTAAAACTGCGTCATCAGCCGATGATTGAAGATATCGAGGAACGCGGCCATTGAATCAGCCCCTTCCCGCCCCTGGTTGATATCGTCAATGTAGGCAGTCGGCAGCGGAGAATCCACGCCGTACAATCCCAGAAATTTTGTTCTGACGGTCGGCGGGGCATCCGGGTTATCCGGGTCGATTTCAGTCCGCTTCAGCTCGCTGGATGGAAAACCTAAATGGGGATCGGGCCTGAAGCGCACCGGGTCACTGTCAGGATAAAAACCTGTACCCAGCGAATTCCCGCCAGCCTTCTCCAGCAGCTGACAGAAGCGGTAAAAATTGAACCGCGCAGTCTGATCGTTACCGTCGCTGTCGAGCCAGAATGGCGGCAACGTTTTCTTGTCATCAGCGTTGTTCACATCAGCACCCTGTCAATCCGGCGTTCCGGCCACGCCCATTCCGTGCCGGACCCGGTGAGCACCACCGTCAGCTGCGTAAAGCGGATAACGCTGGCGTACTGTGTTAAGAACTGTTCCAGTATTTCGCAGAACAACCGCGCATCACCCACACCACTGAACTGTGTTTCATCCAGCCCGACGCGAATGCGTACGCCGTGCCAGCTGCGGGAAGAATTGTACGCCTGCTGATAGCTGACCTCCCGGATACCCTCAATCCGGCGACGATTGTTCTCATCTTCCGTCCAGTTAAACAGCTGCAATACCGCCCGAAGATTTTCGGCATCGCTTATCATCTGGCTCAGGGCGCGGGGATGCAGCTGCGCCATGATATGCCACTGGTGCAGCTGCGATAATGGCGGATAACACGGCATCGAAGGCGCATGCCGGGTCTGGCTGCGCAACGTCTGATTGCCGGTCGTGGTTACGCCATCAAAGACCGCAGCATCAAGCGCCATGCGCGGGTAGTTGCCGTTGGTGCAGGTGATGTTCATAAACAGCGTGGCATTTTCCTCGTGAAGATCCTGCTCCCCGGACGTACCGCCCAGCATCAGCAACGTCTCATGCAGACCACTTACGCCGCGCCAGATACGGGTATGAAAGTACCGTTCCGGCCAGCTCTCCTTACGCTGCAACATCCCGCCTTTGTGCCGGAATTGCCGGTACGGCACATACTGGCGTTTGTCCAGCGTCTCGCTCGCGGCCACCTTATCCACGCTGTAAATTTCAGTGTGATGATCGCGAAGCCGGTGTGGCCGCAGCCGGTAATCCAGCTTTGCGGGCTCCACCTTCAGGGGTTCAGCGTTGAGGGTGAACAGATTGATCAGCGGGACACAGTGGATACGCAGAATATCTTCCGGCACGGGAATATCCCGGCTCAGTGGCTTGCTCAGATGAAGTTCCAGCTCAAAATGCTGACAGTCTTCCCCGAGCGGCAGCGTATCAAGGCCCGTCAGGGTAAAGAACGCAAACCGGGCCGGGAAGCTGAAGTATTCCAGTAACGGGCGCACTTCACCGCACAGCGCCGGACTGTCACTCTCCGGCCAGACGGATGACCAGTTTTGCTGCCAGCGCGACGACAGTTTGCCGTGAAACGGCTGCGGGTCGGGATTGCCGGTCTGCGGCAGACGCACCGTGATATGCGAGACATGATGCGTCAGCGCCAGATACAGCATCGACTGTAAGGGCCGATCGCCGTGGATATAGAGCGGGATCTGGCTTAAATCCGTCTGAGACGGGTCAGCGTACTGGCTGAATGAAAACCGCAGCGTCAGCACCTGATGACCGTCCGTGTGAAACTGTCGTCGGACGTTGTGCAGCTCCAGCGGGTGCAGTACCAGTTCATCGGTCGTGCGGTACGGGCAGCGCAGTCCGGTATCATCCATTGGCCGGGTCAGCAGCGTCGTGCCTGCCGGGATCACCACATCCCTGACCTGGGCAACCATTTTCGGGGTCAGCTCGACCACGGCCATCGAGGGCTGCGTCCGGTTGGCTATCGGCAGCAGATGGCCCAGCAGCGGCTCCGTCAGCTCCGGGATATCGTCATCCAGCTTGCGCCTGAGTTGTGCCATCATCAGCGAGAAGCCCTGGAACAGCTGCTCTACGGCATCATCAGCTTTATGAGACTGTCGGTCGATGCCCAGCCGCCGACCGGCCTCCGGGTGTTGTTCAGCAAACTCACGCGCCGCCGCCTTCAGCCAGCGCATTTCGCCGTCGAAATATTTCAGAAAATCATGGTCATTCATTCTTTCACCGGTTTCAGCAGCAGCGTGTTATCACGGACTTCAATGACGCGCGGCTCATCCGGGTCAAGTGAGTCGCGGCTCAGCACCTGCTTCCAGGTGCCACGGGTTCTGTCCGGCTTGCGGAACAGCCCGACCACCGCCACAAACTGCGATTTTTCGTCCATAGGGATATCAAGGTTGATCGTCTGACCCGGATAAACGCTCAGCTGGCGCTGTGCCAGCAATGATTCCTTCAGCACCAAATCCGGCTGTGCCAGCAGGTCGGTGTAATCCGTATTATCAAAGGTCTTGCGGTCGTTCAGTTGCAGGACACGGATACGCAGCGGCATCGCCTGCTGCGCGTCATCGGCATTAATGGCGCTTCGGGCAGCGAAGCTTAGGTGCAGTGTCTCCACCTGGCGATAGAAAATCGCTTTCGCCACGCTCTGCGTACCCTGTTTTGTCTTCTGGTACAGGCCACAGCTGCTCAGCAGCAACAGGGGCAGACATAACAGCAGCTTTCGGGATGGACGGATTTTCATTGTTCACCTCCAGGGCGGATCCCCGCAGCGGCAGCGCCACCGGTCGAGAAAATCTGTGATGGCAACACAAACCCACGCAGATCGAGCAGCGACAGCGGCCCTTTCCCCAGCTCCGTGCGCAGCTGGTAATTCAGCGCCACACCGTCCGGGGTGATCCAGGCCACGCGGTACAGGTTGTCGCCCAGATCTGTCACCAGCGCTTTATCCAGCAGGCGAATGAAGCCCCAGCTTCCCGGCTCATCGGAATAGAGTAGGGCGCCGGTTTTCACGGTGCGCCAGGTCAGCGTGGTCCGGGGTTGCCAGCGGTTGTCCGGCCAGGTCAGGGTCTGCCAGCTTTCTTCCTGGTTGAAATACTGGAGTTTCTGTCTGTCCAGCGTCAGGTCGGATTCCACCACATCGCGGGAAGGCTTCGCCATCAGCTGGAAATGCAGCGCCACGTCGCCATGCGCAAAGGCCACGTTAGCCACACGGGTCAGGCGATTGAGCGCATTCAGGAATGCCGGGTTAAAGGTCAGCCCCTGGCTGTTCATCGCATCCGGCACCCACTTATCCCCCTTAAGCCGCAGCAGGCCCCCCAGGCGGGTCTGGATAAACTGCGCAATGCGACCGGTGTCGGAACGCATAAACTGCGCCAGCTCCGGCAGTGAAGCCTCACTCTGGCGGTCGGTAAACGGATAGCGGTCTGCGAACGACGTATTCCACGGGGTCACGATATCGCTTTGCCACTGGCTATTGAGGCTCTCCGAAGTCGGGGAAAGTACCTGCTCCCAGGCCTGGATCATCGGCTGCACAAAAACAGTCTGGCCGAAACCGCTCCACTCCTGACCGAGACTCGCAGCAATCAGACTGCCGTAGTCGCGGGTGTCGGTGAGATCGACCGCCTTGCCCTGAAATACGGTAAGCGCCAGTGACTGCATCATCGCCTGCGGATCAGGTGCATTCGTCACCTGCTGAAGCCGCAGGCGAACACGGGTGATGCGGGTCAGGAACGTTTGCAGGCTCAGGCTGTTCTGTGAGCCGTTCCCGCCCGTCAGCGACAGTAACGGGCCAAAGGTTGCATCAAGTGGGCCGTGTGCCTCATTCCCGGCCTGCTGAATGGCCTCTTTCGCCTTGTCGCTGTGGATCAGGTTTTTCGCTGAACTCACCAGCGAGTCGGTCAGGTCGCCCCCGGTCTGCCCGGCACGGCCCTGCACGTTCAGGGTGTTTATCAGCGCAATCAGCGGCGACTGCCGCACATCAGCCAGCAAAGTCAGCTGTTCAATCGACTCCGACAGGCTTCCGGCCTGATGCCATTGCAGGCTGTTGAGGAATTTAAGCCACGCCCCGGAATAATCAGAGAAGTACCGTGCCGTCAGCCGGGCTTTCAGTGTGTCAGGGGAAACCGTGCCGGTGGCATCGCCGGAATGCTGGGCATCGCTGAGCACCCAGTCAATTTCTTCCCGCCGTGATTTCGCCAGCTTCTCGATGGCTGGTTGAATTTCTTCTTCCCAGGCCTTACGCGTAAATACGCCGGGTACGGTGACATCAGTACTGAACAGCTGGCTGCTGTCCGTACCGTTCACCATCGCACTCAGAGTCATATCGGCGTAATCACGGGATACCTGCTCAATCATCTTCTGATAGCGGGTGGATTCTGCATTGCTGGCCCCTATCTGGCGAAGCAGGGCTGAGCGCATGCCGCTGACCAGACGCATGTCCGGTGCGGTTCGCCAATCCAGATGGGCCGGAAGGTTCTGCATCATGAACGCCAGCATGCTGCTGCCGACCATACGCCATGTGCCATCCTGCACACCCTCGCGCTGCGGCCAGAACTGCATCGTCGTCGTGCTGAAGAAAGCCGGGTCAGCTTTATCCGGGCGGGAAAGCATCAGGTACGCCCTGAGCTGGTCATACATCACTTTCGACTGCGTGGCTCGCTGCGGGTCGTCAGGCGGCAGATTGCGCCAGCTGTTCATCAACGAGGACAGGTGCTGCGCTGACGCATCCCGCAGTAACGGCATCGCCGCCTGCTGCCAGTACGGCCAGAGCGCGTCCAGTACGTCATCGTTGCGACTGAGGCCCATGCGCATATACCACGGCGCACCGTAAAGCTGCCGGTGTTGCAGGCGTTCAATTTCATGTTGCAGTTGGTAAAGCGCCAGCAACCGTTTCGGCAGGGGCTGACGTGTATCCGTGGCATTCTGTGCAAGCTGCCGATCGGCCTGCATCAGACGCAGATTCGCTGCCCATGAAAAGACCGTTGCCACCAGCCAGAACGCCAGCAGGCAGGTGCAGGCCAGCAGTAAGGACTTACGCCACGACACGCCGGTTGCCACCGGCTTTCGCCAGCGCTGCGCGAGTAAATCCAGCCAGGCTTTACCCGGTTGCCAGGCATGCCGTAAGGAGGCCGCACCCGAAGTGATGGCCGGGCTGAAGACCATCCCGCCGAGCGGCAGAGAACGTGCGCCTTCTGATAGCTGTGAAAGCGTGTGCGTCAGGCGTTCAGTACCGCCATCACGAAGGCTGTGGGCCAGCTGCAACAGGAACGTATGCCTGCGGTCATTGAGCGTCTGCTGCATTCCCTGTTGTACCAGTGCTACTTCAAGCTGGCTCAGGGAATGACGAAAATCCTCGGCCTCATCGCCCGGCGCTGACAGGAAGCCGGTTCCCTGCAACGGAAGTCCTGGCTGTTCCCAATCCGGCGCGTGAGTTTCCCACAACCACAGCGGCACTTCCCAGCCCAACAGGTGATACTGTTTTTGCAGCTGACGGGCAACGGTATCGAGGGTGTCGTGCGAAAGAACGGTCTGTTCATTCACAACCCAGATAAACGCCTCGGCAAGACGGCGACGGATCTTGCGCAGGGCTTTTAGCTGTACCGCATCCGGTTCATCCACCGGGCTACCGTGCCACAGCAACAGCGCCCCATGCCCTTCAAGCCAGTGCTGCGTCGTCAGCCCCGGAATGGCCTGCTCCACTTCGTTTTCTTCCCCGACAACCAGCATGATCCGCACCTTGCTGCGCCAGCGTCTGCCGTACTGGAAGCGCAGCTGAGTGGTAATGTCTTTCACCAGCTGATTTTCAGGTGGACGCTGTTTCTTATTGCCGGTAGCACCGGTTGCCTCCCGCGCCTTGAGCTTACCCAGCGCTTTCCAGCACAGAATGAACGGCGCACAGAACCAGATGAGTACCAGCCAGACTATCGCAGCCCGGAAGGCTATCTGCCCCGGTAACAGTTCCGGCAGGTCAAAGCCGCTTCCCGCAAAGTAATAGAGCAACGCCCCGAGCAATACCAGCAGGGTGATCGCGATGACGTAGCCAGTGACCAGCCAGAATAATGAGTGACGGGGTTCAGTGCGGGAGGTTTCCACGGGGAACGCAAACTCCTGTAATAAATTGAGATTCCATCAATGTCGCTGTCCAGCCGCAGGACTGCCCCTGGAGGGCTGACAGCGCGGCCAGAGACTGCATGACAAAAGGCGTAATTGGCCCGGCGTTACCCAGCCACGGCATCAGAACGTAATCGACGGCTGACCACTCGGACGGCAAAAGTGCATCCATCGAGAATGAATTGGCGGCCAGCATGCCTTCTGGCACGCCGCGCAGACCGGCATAGTGGCTAAGCTGCTCCGTCAGCTGCGTGGCGGTTTCCCCCGCGTCAGGCTGGAGTATTTCACTGCGCGTCATCAGGGCTTCAGCCTGGTGTCCACACAGCCAGGCAAAACCAGCTTCCGAAGCGGTGTATTCCGGTGAGGGTTTTGCCTCACCAAACCCCGCGCACAGCAGCAGGGTTTGTTCATCGTCGGGCATGGCATCAATCACCCTGTCCAGTTCGGCAGCGCTTTGCAGCTGAAGCACGTCTTCCGGCAGGCGAATACCATCGGATTCCAGCACCAGGCTGAACGCACTCAGGCTCTGCTCATCGCCCAGCCAGCAAAACACCTGCACCGGGCGGGTTTCACTGGATTCGCGCAAGCGGGTCAACACCAGACGGGCCAGATAGCGAGCCAGCAACACTGCCCGACTTTCCCGGCCTCCCAGCCCCAGCACCTTCGGGCAATGCAGCAGCACATTGCCCTGCGGATCATCGACCGTGACCGGAACAACAGGAAACGGCGGCGACAATAACGCCTGATGGTCAGCCTCTTTATCGCCCACTGGCGTAACCAGCATCACGGCTTCCACGGGCAACAAACGCGAACGGTGTCGCCACCAGGCCCGGACAGAGGACGCAATTTCCTCCCGGTACGTCTCACGATTCGAGATGGACTGAAGCCAGACCAGCCAGCGCAACGCCACGGCGACCAGCCAGACGATCAACGGACACACCAGACTCCAGAACCAGAAGTCAGGGGTTCGGGTGGGCTTACCTTCCGGCCACAGCAACATCGTTGCCATCGCGGCCAGAAACAAAATCACCGGCAGCGCAATCCCCCATCGCCGCCATCGGGCGGGATGAAGCTCGGCATACTCCCGGTAACGCGGTGGGAAGATCATCCGTGAACATCCATCGTGCTGAGTGAACTGACCAGCGTACAGCCGCAGGCGCATTTGTGGCCGTCGAGAGAAACGGCCTTACCGTTAACCGTGCTGCCTGGTGCGCCCTGGGCAATGGTGGTCATACCGTGCTTATTGCAACGGGCTTTATCCCCCACGCAGGCCACCGGCTTACCGAACGCCTCATAGCTGCCGCTCAGCACTTCACCGCCATATTCCTTCAGGGTATCTCCCACGCGAATCAGTTTTTTCAGGCTCACAGGACTTTTACCCCCGACGCTTTCAACATATCGATGGAGGAATTCATCATCGCCTTGTGCTGTTCATTAATGGTGTCTGAGCGGGTCTGTGACGCAACGTTGCCGGGTTCATACCCTGCTGCCGACTGCGCACCGGCGCTCAGAGTCTGCGTCGAACCTGTAGCCAGATCCGTCACCTTATGGACTTCACCTTTGTAGGCCGACTTCGGCTCAACCAGATACACAACCCGGTTAGAAGTTGGCTGTGCGCCAACAACTTTTCCCTCCACGGAGATCAGTTGCAGTTTCTTATTGGCCTTATTGCCGCAGTAGATCATGCGATAGCGGAAGTAGCCACCCCAGGGTTCGCGGCCACCTAAAGCCGTCTGCATAAACCAGGCGCGAGAGTCGTGAATTTGATCGTCGTAGAGGGCCAATAATTCGGCGCGGGGCTGGGTGCGGATTCCGGTTCCCAGCGAATCGATGAACAATTGCGGGTATAACCGGTTGCCATCGGCTTTCATCTCCTGATATTCCGCAGCATCATCATCACCATTAATCAGGAATACCGCGTGTTTAGGAATGACATCGAGCGCAATCTGTTTTGTTTGATCCCACCAGTTGCCATTAATATCGCGCGCCCATTCCTTGTAATCATGCTGAAACTCTCTGGCTGCCTCACGTAATTGAACCTTTGCATCAGAAGGGTCGAAGTCCGGCGGCCCCTGCAAACTTTCATCCATTGGTTTTCGGGCTTTTTTCGCTTCAGCACGGCGCTTGGCAATCTTCATTACCTCGGCGTCATGTTTACTTTTTTGCTGATCTAAATCCTCTGGGGTTTTGAATTCAGGTGCGCTTTGAAAAAATTGCTGCGCTAGCATGCTTCCGTGAGCATAACGACCAATGCGCCAGGCCGTAATCCAACCAATCTGGTCGATGATGGCACTTTCAAGGGTCTGAGAAAGTTGATAGGCACGGTATCCTTCCTGACTTTCAGCATCGGCTTCATTACCCTGCAACGTGGTATTCAGAAGGGTTTTTCGCCAAATGTTAAAGCGTTTGATCAGCTCTTTGCTAAAATCAAATTCGTTTTGTGTACCGGCGACCATCAGCCTAGAGGGAGATTTATCTTTAATTAGCGTTGTTACGCTAGAAGGCTGAACAGATAATGGTGCTCCCGCGTCGAAAGCTGCCAGGTAAGTATCATGCAAAACCATCTGGGAGAGAATCTCACCTGTTCCTTCACAAGATTTCCCCTGATCACCAGACGGGTAGCCACCACCCACGTCAGAGTGCATGCCTGGATAAATTACCTCCTGAGTATTTGATGGGTAACTGCCATCTGGGCGACGAATCGAGTCCAGCGGAAAGCACAGTCTCTGCTCATGCGCAGCAACAAAATGACGACAGCATTTAACCAGACCCGGAAACTTCCCTTCGTCGGGCAATTGCTGGGTGCCATCAGCCCATCCCATATGCCCGGCAGCGCCAGGCAGAACATGTGCAGCGCCCACTGAGGCAACAGTGTCCAGTAATCCCAAAAACTCTATGCTCACAGGCAATCCGGCCAGCGTGATCTGTTGACCTTTACTTTGCTCTTTTGGATCTGGCAGTTGTGTCAGCCAATTCACAAACGTTCGTGCTTCCGCTGCACCACGGGAAAAACCGTAGATAAACAGTTTTACGTTCAGAAGGTGGGGTTTAGCCTGTTCAAGCTGCCCCTGTAGTTTTTTAAGGTAAGGGTTAATCGCATTACGGCGGTTCACTTCACCGGTAATCGGCCAGTGAGCACGCATACCCGGAATCAGCCCCTTTGCAACACCGTCATCAAGCCGTTGATGAGTTGGGTCTATGGCATAGCTCAGGGCATCAACCAGACGCAACAACCCCCAATTGATCCTGTCTTCCCCTCCGGTGGCAAAAGCGAGGCCATCATCGCTGTAATCCATCTCACCAATTTTCGGGAACGGGGTTCCAACGCCAGGGATGTAGTAACGGAAATATCCTGCGCCATGACCTTCGATACTGGCATGAAATAACTTTGCGATATTGGTCGGATGTGACTTCTGTGTATCGTTGAATTCGTTATTCCCTGTTCCATCAAAAAACAAACTGATATGGAGGCTTTGGCTGCACACAAACCCCAGCTTTACGCCGACCTGGGCGCTAAGCTGCGCTTTAAATTCCTCAGCTTCTTTCATCTGCTTATTATAATTGGCGTTCACCTGAGCTTCAGAAAGCGTTAAGCGACCACTATCAGGAAATTCAGGTGGTGCCCAGCATGGCAGTGCCAGACTCATTTCACTGGACATGATGCAGGTTCCTTCATATGAATTGGTTCTTTGATGGGATAATTTGGCGTGCCGTAACCATCACAGACAGTTGTCACTTTGATTTGATTGCAGGGCAGGAAGTGAACCGTCAGACCACAGCGTTTAGCGCCATATTGAGGAACACTGATAGTCATTGTGTGCTTTTGATAGTTAGCTTCATGCTTCGCATAAGCTTTTCTGTACTCGTCCGTACCCAGAGGAGGGAGAATTGCGTAAGGTTCAGGATCAACCTCCCACTCAATCTTCGCTTTTAACCCTGCATACCAGTGCGTCGGCAGCATGACGCAGCAGTACCCCCCACCATCCCCAAATGGGCTTATGTTAGGCCCACCGTACCCGTTGACCTTCACGTAATTGATCGCTGCCGCTGTATGGTTTATTCCGCTAATGTCACCAGAGGTATAATCATCATCCCCTTTTGCTTGTGAGCATCCTGATATCATCAATAAAACCAATACAGTAAACCCGGCCATCACGTTCTTCATGTTCATATCCTTATCCCTCAAAATCCCGCAAAACACCGAAGTACCCTGCACTATTCGCGCGTAAAGCAATATCCAGACAGTCGGCAAAGTGATATTCCAGGCTGATATTGCTGACGCTTTTTTCTTTCATCAGCGTTTCGGCATCACCGATGCAACCCATCAGGCCAACCTGAGCATCATCAACCCGGCTCAGTTCCGGGTCATCTGCCAGCGAGCGCGTCGGTAAGAAACTGCCTGACTTCCAGACGATCTCGCCGTCTCTGTCTCTCCAGCCCCAGAACAGCGCGATATCAGTAAACGCGGCCTGTTGCTCAGGGGTGAGAACGTGAGCAAGCAACGAGGGGAATACGCGGTTATCGTAAAACCGCAGCAGGCCGGTTTGTTCCTCCCACTGCACCTGCGACAAGGCTTGCAAGTGGCGGCACAGCAGATCAAAGGCCAGGGGGGAGATCACCAGCGTCAGGCGCGGCGAGTCCGAAAAGTATTCCAGCAGCTGTTCCAGCCACATCCGGTGGCTCGTCACAGCAAAATGCAGACGCATGACGATCGGAGAATACTCCAGCGTTCCCCCTTCCGGGGTTCCCTCGAACAGCTCAAACCAGAGCGCCTCTGGCGATAACTGGCGCAGAGCATTTTGTAGCGGCTGGTCAGTTCCGGCCTGATCTACCAGAACATCGATATAGTCCTGCCCGGCTGCGGAACAGAGGGATTCAGCCTGTTGCATCCAGAGCATGTGCTTTTTGAGCGTTACCGGCGGTGTCGTTGTCATTACCTGTCCTTATCCACGCGCCGCGAAGGCGGCAGCGGCTTCCTGCGCTTTCTTCAGGCAGTCCTTACACACCGATTTCGGCAGTTCCGGCAGCTGTGTTTCAACGCTCGCTGGCGCATCCCAGACGTGATGGCCTTTCAGGCTCAGTTTCCCTGGGGTATGGATTTCAATCGCGCCCTGCGGGGTGATACGAATCGAGCCGCCGCCACAGCCCAGCACAATGCCGTTCTTCGCCGCGAAATGAAGTTCGCCCTGCGTGGACTGCACGGTGACATCCTTCAGGGCCGTTAAGCCCATCAGGTCGCCATGCGATTCGATGGTCAGCGGCCCCTTGCCGGACACCATGCGCATGCCTTCCTGCTGCGCGAGCAGTGAAATGGTCTGGCTGGCGTTCAGGGAGAGTCGCTCCCCGCTGGCAATATTGGCCTCGCCCTGGCTTTGCAGGTGCAGTGTCTGGCCGCTGTTAACCAGAACGGTTTCCGGGCTGACCACGCCAATACCCTGCGGGGCGCTCAGCAGCATGGCCGGAGACTTCAGTTGATCGGCAGCAGCCAGATAGGCTTTCAGGTGCGTGGCATCTGGCTGAAGGTTGTGGTGTGACTGCGTGATAGTGTGCCAGTCGGCCATCTGGCTGATAGCCCCTTTGACCAGGCTTATCGCCGGAGACATTTCCAGCACCTGACCGGTGGCCGTGGCCTGCGCATCAGCGGTAAGGAACAGCCCTTTACCGGCGCGGAGTGTACCGGTACTGTCGGTGCGCAGCTCAAAACCTTCGCCGCGTTTATTACGTGAACTATCAACGATATGGCCGAGTGACAGCTGGCTTTTGCCGCCATACTCCGTCGAAATTTTGACGTGCTCAGCCCCGCGCCGATCCTCAAATCTCAGTTTGTTGTTAGCAGGAGTTCTCAACACATTACGTTGATAGTTATAGAGATTAACGTGGTCTTCATGCCGGGAATCATGCATGGCGCAGAGGATATACGGCCTGTCAGGATCGCCGTTGGTGAAGGCTATCATCACCTCTGTTCCGGCAATCAGCGGGAAATGCCAGCCGTAAACGTTACCGGCGTAGGGTTTTGCCAGGCGCACCGGGAGGCTTTCAAAACCGGCCTGCCAGGTGGTGTTGAGGTCAAACTGGAATCGCACCCGATAGCGCCCGGTTTCATCCAGCTCGGCATACTGCGCATTTTCAACCGGGCTTGTCACCCTGGCGAGCAGCGTACCGGCGATGTGTGGCCGGGCCAGCAACGGAGGACGATACGAGAGGTGTTGGCGATTGGGAACGGCAGTAAAGCTGATGATGTAGGCCGTATCGCGGGAAACGCGCTGGGATGAGGTCGATACCACTAACAACCCGTTCGGGGCATCTTCCCAGCTCTTACCCTGGGGATGGATAATCATCCCCGGTCGGATATCCATGCCGTTCGATTTACCGTCAAAGACAACCTGTTCGGCTACCAGGCGTTCACGACGACGCTTAACGAACCAGCGGCCCAGCTCCGGCTGTTCTGCGGCCTGCCTGCCCTGCTCTTTGTAATTCTCGCCATAGCGGTATTCTTCGCCGGTGAGTGCTGGCTTATCCAGATCGGTTTCCAGCTGCGCCTGCATATCACTCTGGGCTTCGCGGTAATATTCATCGTTCACCCGCGTCTGCCCGGCAACCGAATGGCGGTTGACTGTCACATCCCACAGCGATTCCAGACCACCATCAAACAGGCCTGAAGGATGACGGAAGGCAATTTTAGGGCCATCCGTGAAGGCGTAACCGGAATCACCCAGCACCAGAACATCACGATGATTTTCATCATCCCATGCAAAATAGTAGAACACGCCAACACGGGCCAGATGACGCTGAATAAAGGCCAGATCACTCTCGGCATAGGAGATAAAGAAATCCCGCACCGGGTACTGCGTGTTCAGCTGATAACGGTAGTCGAGGCTGGAGAACTCCCAGCGCTTCAGGATATCTTCGACAGCCCCAATGACGCTTTTATTCTGGTACACCGCATAGGTCAGGCTATTGCGCAGCAATGCCAGGCTGGCTTCCAGCACCACCACATAACGCGTGGTATCGGCAGAACGCTCACACTGCTGGAAAGACGTGATCACACCCCGCATGACGCGAGGGCTGACGGCCTGCCAGGGTTTACCGTCCGGGTAAAACAGAAGCTGTGCCGTGGTGTTGATCAGCACATCGGCGGGAATATCGGGAGTCGCACTGGTCAGCTCAATCGAGTAGCGCCACGGGGTATTCAGGACTTCTTCACCGCTGAAACGCAGAACCGACAGTTGAATGTCCGGGCGTTGTTTTTGCAGCTCCGGTACTTTCAGCTGGTAGTGGTTGTAGACCGGAACTTTGCTCCCCTGAAGGGTAAACGTATTTTCGCTCATGACCTGCTTCTCCCTGGTCAGTTGTTATCAGCTCAGCGTGAACCACTGTCCGAGCAAATAGTGCAGATGAACACTCATCGCGCAGGACGCAGCAACAATCAGCAGCAATCCCAGAATGCGCATTACCCACGGTGAACGCCGCCAGAAACGAATGTCCGGGCGATGGTTGCGAATAAAGATCGGCGTGTTTATTTTGCCTTTGGCTGCGGGTAACAGCTCACTCAGCTGTTTAAGTAGCGATTGCCGTTCTTCGTTCTGTTCGCCACCATCCCGGTAAAATTTGCCCTGATAGCCCAGCGTCAGCATGCGGTGATAGCAGGTAAGCACAGCCTCAGATGGTGCAGGCTCTCTCAGCAGCTTCTTAATGTGCTCATAGAAATGTTCACCGCCATGAAGACTATCCAGGAAACGGCCCTGTAATGGAGTCTCTGAATACCAGACAGACACATCAGTATCAGGCTGAGTCATCACTGCTTCATCCAAAAAAACGCAGTGTGCAAACTTAATTTCATCGGAAAGAATATCGGATGCGCCTGCGCTACGGAGTTTGACCTGTACGGTCTCGATCATATCCAGGCAATGCTGATAAAGGGCTTTATCAACAACGACGCCAGACGTGTTGCGGATAGCCAAGGCAAGCAGCCAGGTATCCTGAAATAGCGCGTCAATGAATAAAGAGGTGATGGGTTTTACTTGATCATCCGTCCCGGAAAACTCTGAAGCCACAATATCATATCCATGATTAAAATAAGGCTTATTATAAAGAAGAGTATTACCGCACACTCCAATGGGCAATCGCACGGATGTTACAAAATGTAAATTAATAATTTAGAACACTGCAACTCCTTGCCACAAGCAGGGCCAGGAAAATCTTAAAATTATCTAAAGAAATATCAGTCATTACAAATTCACTATTCCGAATGGAAATAGTCTATTGAAATTGCTTTGTCGAGCCTGATGGACGGCTTTGTTGAATAAATCGAACTTTTACTGCATTGAAGGATCAGATCACGCATCCTCCTGACAACGCAGACCGTTCCGTGGCAAAGCAAAAGTTCAAAATCACCAACTGGCCCACCTACAATAAAGCCCTCATCAACCGTGGCTCCATAACTTTCTGGCTTGACGATGAGGCAATTCAGGCCTGGTATGAGTTGGCAACGCCTTCATCACGGGGAAGACCTCAGCGCTATTCTGAGCTCGCCATCACCACCGTTCTGGTGATTAAACGCGTATTCCGGCTGACCCTGCGGGCTGCGCAAGGTTTTATTGATTCCATTTTTTCCCTGATGAACGTTCCGTTGCGCTGCCCGGATTACAGCAGTGTCAGTAAGCGGGCAAAATCGGTTAATGTCAGTTTCAAAGCACCCACCCGGGGTGAAATCACACACCTGGTGATAGATTCCACCGGGCTGAAGGTCTTTGGGGAAGGCGAATGGAAAGTCAGAAAGCACGGCAAAGAGCGCCGCCGCATATGGCGTAAGCTGCATCTGGCTGTTGATGGCAACACACATGAAATTGTCTGTGCAGACCTGTCGCTGAACAACGTCACGGACTCAGAAGCCTTCCCGGGTCTTATCCGACAGACTCACAGAAAAATCAGGGCAGCAGCGGCAGACGGGGCTTACGACACCCGACTCTGTCACGATGAACTGCGGCGTAAGAAAATCAGCGCGCATATTCCTCCCCGAAAAAGCGCGGGTTACTGGCCCGGTGAATACGCAGAACGTAACCGTGCAGTGGCTAATCAGCGGCTGAGCGGGAGTAATGCGCGGTGGAAATGGATAACAGATTATAACCGTCGTTCGATAGCGGAAACGGCGATGTACCGGGTAAAACAGTTGTTCAGAGGTTCACTGACGCTGCGTGACTACGATGGTCAGGTTGCGGAGGCTATGGCCATGGTGCGAGCGCTGAACAAAATGACGAAAGCATGTATGCCTGAAAGTATGCGTATTGCCTGAAAACACAACCAGCTACGGGATACTCACCCGAAATCTGATTTATTCAACAAAGCCGATCTGAGGCTAAACCGCACCGGTCGTTAGCCGGTCTGTCACGCAAAAATCCGGCAACAATGGGCGGTCTGAAATGGTATTTTTTGCAGATCACTCATTTGAGTTCTGCCTGTTAGCCACCCAATCAGTGAAGTAACTAGCCTGTGAATCTGCCGGACTGGTTGCCATACAACAGGCTGATGACGAAGCAGACAGTCCCCTTGCTTATGGACGAATTGCTGGTGAAAAACATCAACCCGCCCCTGCGCTGAATGCAGAGTTGCACAGCCAGAAACCGGGCCTGCCCATAGAACTACAATCACTAAATCACTCAATTACTTTTTCCAAAGCGCCAAATGTTTTCACCATGGTTGGCCTGCCAGTGCTGAGTAGTGTTGATCGCCCATTTTCAGCAACTATGCGAGTTAACGCATCTACATACCCTCCCGATACACTCTTTGAACGATTTCAGCGAAAAGCTCATCGACAAACCTTGTTGCGATCATGGGCATTCAGCTCCAGAATGGTCATCATGATCAACTCGTATATCAACAGATTGCGATCACTTACAACGTAAGGTTAAGAGGCTTATGAATACCAATTTGATGCCCAATTTCTGGAAGCTGTCACATGGCTGGAAGGAGTTCTCATTCCTAGATATGGTCGAATGTATTGATGAAAAGCTCGTCTACGTTCACCGCACGACCGCTGGTAAAGGGCAGTCTTCTGTTAGCCAGGCAAAGGAGTTTGTAAACGCTCCGATTGGTGATTATTTCTACCTGACTCACGGTAATCAGGGTGTATACCTGCTTGGTCAGTTCACTGGCCCGGTTAACTACTTCACAAAACACAGTGATGGCTGGATGGACAGACCATTCCGGCTGATCCACAAAGCTAATGCCAGAGAGGCGTATTATGGCGTCGAGAAATGGTGGACACCTAATCACAACTCTACCTTTGTTAAGGTTCCGCACCACGAATATAATTTATTTGAAGAACTGATATTAACGCCCTATTTCGATATCAACCTCAAAGATTTTTAACTTAAAAAGCGAGCAAATATGAAGGGAGTTTTAGAGAAATGTACTGTGGAAGACTTTAACTACATATCAGCCACTCTGAATAGCTATGTATCTTTCACAAACGATAAGCGCAGAAAAACACTATTATCTGCATATCAAAACAACCCAGCATTGCATGCTGAATTAATATCACTTATTGACACACAAATAAAATACTTCGGTTCTTCCGATTTGGCTTATCTGAAGAGAAATTTAATTAAAGGAGAGGGTTCCATTCCAGCCACAGAGATCATTGACGACGTATGTAAAAAACTAAAAGTCAATATTAAAGTAGGTGGTTCAATAGAATTGAAACTGGAAAAACTAGTACTCTCAGTTGTTGAGAAAGAATTATTAAGTAAGACACCTGAAGAATTGTCAAAATCATTCAAGGAAATGGGGGTTGGTGATATTGACAGAGAGGAGATAATCTCCCATATCAAAAAGAATGGTAAAGTGGCAATTTTGCCTATTGTATTTCAAATACTTGGCCCTAAAATTGCGCTGGGAATAGTAGAAACAATTATAGTCAGCCTTATCGCTCAGATGATTGGAAGGGAGGCAGCGAAACAACTCGTAAAAGAATTACTCAAGCGTAACCCCTGGATTAATAGCTTAGGACCCATTCTATGGGCTATATCTGGAGCATGGATTGCCTATGATCTTCAAGGCCCGGCTTATCGCAAAACTGTGCCAATTTGCCTGTATCTTGGGATCGTGGCATTGCGTGATGGCGAAGAAATGCTTTGAGGTAATAAAGGAGTGGTTATAAGCCACTCCATTAAGCCCTTACCATATTGTAAAATCATTCTTCAATAAGCTTATCAAGTTTTTTGCAGATAAAACAGTAGCGACGACCAACTTGCTTACGCTTATAGACAATCTGAATAGTACTGTACTCCTTATTCGCATCGGATAATAATACCCCTTGCTTTGTTAATAGCATCAGGATGCCTTTGCGCTGAGATTTCGGCAAGCAGTTATGTACCAGATCCTTATCAACTGCATATACCGTACGTCCTTTAATTTTGTGGATAATGACCGGTGCCTTTTTAATCGCCGTTTGGGTTACGCGATCATTTCCAATCAGATTTAAAAGATCATCCTTTTTGAAAAAATCAATAATTGCATCAAACGGACGGCCTAATGGTGACTTCATTACCTCAGGTTCAGATAAAACCACCTCAAGGGAGTCCAGGTAGCAGGTTGAGATCCCCTTCATAACATCCTGCTTTGTAAAGGGTAAAACACCATATTTCACAGCCATGGAACCTGCTACATAAGTGATGGCAAAACGTTTGGCGATACGTACCTGAATGCCGGAGTTACGATCGACCTGATGCTTGTTGAGGAAGAACTCAATGCCTTTTTCGAGCTTCCGTTTCACACTCTCACGGTCATCCTGAATATCCGCTACCAGGCGCTTGAGAAATGCAGGTTTGGCACTGCCGTAATAGCGGTGAGTTGCATCCTTTATCGCATGCACAAGTTCATTGCTGGAATTAATATCATCTGGCAGTGATTCGAAGATCCCCATTTCAGCACCAGCATCTGCATTAACGTCGATTACACGTACATTTTCGCCTTCAAGGCGCTCAACCTTTCCGGAAGCAGCTAATTGTTGAAGGCTGCACTCACCCGTGCTGAAAATACTTACCTGCCATTCAGCAACTTTGTTCTCATACATTGCAGAGCGTGTTTTCCCTTTCCCTCCTGAAAGCGTATACACACGGTTTTGCATAATCTTAGCAGCTGCCAGTACGTCTTTATCTAACAGCTTCGACTCATCAAGAACAAGGTAGCTGTCGTTATGGGCCACGGCAATCTCCTCAAGCCCCTTATCCGTATTGTTCCACAGTACGACAACATCTTTCGGTGAACCTGCTAATGATGCCAGCATGTAGGCACTGGACGTTTTTCCTATACTACTCATCCCCCACAAATGAAACCCGCCCCCTTCCATACCTGAAAGCTTAAGGAGAAAACCTGAAAATCCGCAGCACAGAGCCAACATAATACGCGAGCTATATAGTGCATATGGAGCGACATTCATTTTCCATAATTTTAATGTCTCCTGTTTATCCTCGACTGGTAAATGATTTTTAGCACCAGGATGCAGTACAGGCTTATCACCTTTAACTTTGCCAATAACTATATCGTTAACACGCAAATAAACATCACCATAAAAACCTGGCTTATAGCACAGTGTGATTATCTTATCGGTTTCCTTAATTACTTCTTGATGAGCTTGAATCCAGTATTCTTTAGTCACATTGGGATTATGCCCGAACGTTAATAACGTTTTTTTTAACTCTAATACACTGAAAAGTGCCTTGGCTGGTACAAGCACACGGGTCGACTCCATCTCTTGGAAATCAGTGATTTTAATAAGTCGGTATGCAACTGGACACAATTCTGAAATTTTTGTACGAGCCAACAATGTAACAAGTAATTTTTCTTTTTTATTATTTAACATCTCTTTATATTCTTTCATTTATAGTTCCTTATCGTATTTAAAGATCACATAATAGTTGCAGTAATGAACATCAGAATTAAGGCGTGAGAGTTCCCCTGTATGATTTCTCACACAACACTATTATTTTATTTAAAATTGCAGAAACAGTTTACAGCTGGTACATATTGCTAATAGATCATGACATTATTTTAATATCAAATGGTCACCATACTTCCTTACCTTATACATAAATGTTAATCCTGCTGCCCCAATAGAATCTAACTTAACCAGAGAATCAGCATATTGCTTACTCAGTAGACGATATTTTTTAGTCCATCGCTTCCTTTTTATTTCGTTGCTCCCCTGTAAATAACCTTCAGCATACTGAACTGACTCAATTCGCCCCCAAATAGCTTTAAACCGATAACTTATCTGTCGTAATGGGGCTTTTAACTTACTTACTAGCATGGGGCGATTTATTACATTTCCCCGCGTATTCATATTGTTCTTGTTCTTCATCTTGATACGTAGCCTTTTTATAGCCTTCTTGTCATTGGGAATGATAAGATGAAAATGGGGCATCCACTTTTTAATATCTATGTGGTAATCCATTTCAAACCCACCGATCACCATTCCAGAGAAGCCACATTCATTTAACCAGCGACGAAGCCGTGCTATTAATGTATCTGGCCGCCAGTGAAGCAGTTCATTGTCATAAAATGCATCCTGATAGAATATTAAGGTGATGCTTCGCCATTTTTTGCTTTTCTTACATATTTTTAGTACTTCTCCAATCATTTCCAGTCGGTGTTTCCTGAAGCATTCAGGACATGCAGCACTCCCGCAAGGATAAAGTTGATGGCACTCTTTAAGTTTTGTAAAGAGATCCTTGTAAATTTCCTCCTGGTATTTCTGCAATGATTTTTCCCTGAGACACTTTTCCGCCCGGGCCTTCTCCACTGTTTCAAATTTCGGTAATACTTCGGCTAATGCTTCATTCTTATCACTTAACCTTGCCAGTGGTATTTTCATTACTCTCCTTATTGATTTATGGTTGGGCGCTCTTCAATCCAACGCTGGATATCCTCATCTCGCCAGGCAACGGAACGATTTCCAGTTACCGAAACCTGATTTGGAAAGTTTTTATTGGCCATCAGGCGATATAACGTTGCCCGGCTAATGGCACAGCGCTTTAATACCTCTTGAATCTTAATTAACTTGCTCTCTTTCATGTTTGCCTCCCCGTTAGCTGATGGCGCCATTCTATCAAACTCGAAATATCAGGTTTACAGGAGAAGCGGCTCTTAAAAATGAACAAATCCTTGGATTTTCCCGGCTAAAACCCTGATAGTTGAATCCTAAGAGCCGCTTCTCATCATTGAGGAGTCCTCGACTCTAAAAAGCTCAATTAATAGTCAATATTTCGTAAGAAATTCATGTACTGAGAGGCCATTGATGGCAAATGACAGCAACAAAACCGAGACTACAGCATACGATGCTGTTCACGTGGACATTTATGACATCAAACGCCAAAGGGATGCCGCTAACAAAGCCAGGAAAGAGAAAAAATATACAGACGCGGGATTTTCAAGAACAAAGATATACTTAGGTAAGGACACTTATGAAAAACTTGCCGCAATATTCGAAGACCAGCGGGGAGGTGTACTCAACATTGGGGGGCGTAAAGACATTGATTCACTTAGCCGGGTTGTCAGCTACTGCATCAATAAGGTTTACAAAGAAGTGCATATCAAAAAGAAAGGTGGTCAGTTAGCTGATGTTACTCCCGCTTTAAACGCAAAAAGCCAGGAACTATACGATCTCTACCAGGCTGTGAGCTTCATGCAAAGTAAGGGGCTAAGCATCGCTAAAATCAGAATGAAAATGCATGCTGACGGGTATCCTGCCCCTAATACATTCACGCTGAATGGTTCGGGGAGTCGTTTATCGGTCTGGACGGAGCAGCAGGTAAGAGACTTGCTGGATTTAGAAATCCTCAATCAAGATATTGATGACCTTCAGAAGCGCTGATATCGACTATTATGAATTACCAGCACTCAAGCCGTTTGCTGGCACTGATTTTCATGCTATCACCACGGTAGTCATAGCGCGTCGTCGTGGATATGTCGCTGTGGCCTGCCAGCTGACGTACGGTATTTATATCCACGCCCTGCTCCAGTAAGCGGGTGATGAAGGTGCGCCGCATATCATGTGGGGTAAAACGAGCTATGCCTGACGTATGCTGTAACTGCTCTAGGATGCCCGTTAACCCGGTTGTTGTCAGAGGTTGGGTGGCGGTCTTCCCGTTGCGCTGAATACGGCTGAACAGTGCGTTTTCAGCTTCGTTTGCGCTGGCTTTCAGCCATTTGCGGATGGCCTTATCCACTGCATCCGCCACATGGATTTGACGGTATTTACGTCCCTTTCCCTGACGCACCATCAGGATGCCATTGTCATAGTCCCGGCGCTCAAGTTTGACCATTTCCCCTGCCCGCAGCCCCGTTCCACAAAGCGTCAGCACAATAGCGACATCACGACAGCGCCGTACCGGTTGCGGATGCTGTTTTGCAGCCTGAATCAGCCCCCGGATTTCCGACTTGTCTAACGCCCTTCCTTTACGCTGGATATCGCCGCTCACGCGCTTCACTGATCGGATACGTGCCAGCGTTTCGGCATCCATGCAGTTAAGGTTAAAGGCCGTCTGCGCCACGCCCCGCAGTGCTGACAGCGCCATGTTCACCGACGACACGGCGTAACCGTCATCCAGCAGTGCCGCACGTACTTTGGCAACAGCGGCGTAGTTAAGTTGTTCCCATGGATAACCTGCTGCATCCACACCGCGCTTAAGTATGCCAGCGCTGCGGTTTAACAGGCTGGTAATGCCCCGCCGCCCCGATGGAGCCAGACCGCCAATATACGCATCCAGGACGGTGGTTTGCACCACCGGCACGACCTGACGTAACGCACTCCTGCTCATGCGCGTAACCCGTGATAACGTACATTAAACCAGGTAACTTTCAGCATCACACCAGCCCTCGCTCACCCATCGACACCGTTTCAGCCCCTGCCACGATAAAGTGATCAAGCAACCGTACATCCAGCATTTCGAGCAGTTCCTGAAGCTTTTTAGTCAACTTGATATCGCAACGGCTGGGTTCAGGCTCGCCGCTGGGGTGGTTGTGGACAAGGATGGCTGCGGCGGCGTTATGTTTCAGCACACGTTTGATAACTTCTCGGGGGTGAACGCTGACCGAGTTTAACGTCCCCCTGAACAGGATTTCGCGGTGCAGCAGCTGATTCTGATTATCGAGCAGGATGATGCCAAACTCTTCATGTTCAAGCGGTGCCAGCTCAACCATTACGCACCGCCGGACATCATCAGGGGAACAGAGCTGAACCCCACGCTGGTAGTATCTACAGATGATGTCACGTGCTTGGTCGAGGATACGGGTTTCACGCTGAGTAAACATGGTCATGTCAGAACTCCCGTTCAATGAAGTAAATGGCGTCGGGAAACAGCTGGCGGCGGGTTACGCCAGTACGCAGGGAGAAAGCTTTACGGGGCATGGTGGTTCGCCCGTTGCTGTCGAAAAAACAAAGCGTTTCTTCATCTATTTTGACCAGAAGGGACCAGTGAAACTGGTCGCTGAGCATAATCAGGCGGGAATGGTCAGTGACGTCAAGAAACCGCTGCATTTCCCCGAAAAGCCGACCATCTGTTAATCCCCGCTTCCCGGCAAAGGGTCTGGTGATTTGAACCGGGAACTGGCGGCTGTAATGCCCTTTCTGCAACACCTGCGCCATCAGCCAGTCTAAACGGTCTTCTTCAATCCCTTCAGTCAGCCATTCATGCAAAGGCCAGCGCTGCTGGTAAGCCTGAATAAGCCGGTTCATTAGCGGGCGTCGTTTCACCCTGCCGTCATACAGCCAGCTCAGCATATTAACAATGCAATAAGCACCGCAAAGACAGTCCAGTTCGCCCTGCTGAGACGCACGTATCCCTCTGTTAACAGTCACAGATAATTCTCCATGTCAGTAGTGATGATTAATACGGAGGGATTAACTTTCCCAGAGAACGGTAATGTTGTAGATGTTCATGGCGTGATACTGAATAAAGTTGGATTGCCAGAGTTCAAACAACTCCCTTCCGGCGTTAACAGGCAGATCACCAACATGAGCAAGAAAGACATATTGCTGACTCCAGCTGATATCAATTTCCTTTTCCAGTTCGGGGTATACTGTCCCCATATAACTGAAGTCGGTGATGTAATCGAAATACCATTCATCATTGCGTGAAATAAGACGTATTTCGATAGGATGGTAACCGCCCTTTTCAGCGCTGTAACTTAGGTCTTTAAATAACAGACTGAGGGCTATAATTTTGGCTTTATGCGTCGGTGGATTTCCCGCTTCATTTAATATGATATTGATTAATTCCTGATCGACGGGCATAGCTAGCCCTTCCTGACGGATAACACTCATCGTTTTTATTCCGGTAAATATGCATTTGAATTGATGATAAAAACCAATAATTGACCATTGCCCATACTGACTGTTTAGACGATAGAAGTCCTCCCATCACGATGGGATAATAAAATTAAATGCTAAGTTGGCAATCAGTTTGTATCAGCTACTGGACAATATGACACTATCCAGCAATGTTATTTTACCAGGGACATGCTTTTTAAGCAAATAATTTCACCCAGAAACCATTTTGGTTGTCATTTTATAAACTCATCTAAAAACATAATTAAGCTTTTCCTCTTAGGGTTATCTAACTTATTCCAGACTTGCTCGAGACGTTGTTTTAATTCAACATCAAGCCCAGTGGCATAGTTAATCGGGATATCAGAAACATTTAAATCCTCCATACAATCAATAAAGAACCAGCTTATTGGAGTTTTTAAAGCAACAGCAATTTTGACTAAATGAGCAATATTGATCTTATTCGTTCCGCGTTCATAGCGGGAAAGTTGTTGTTGAGAGATATCGATAGTCTCTGCAAGATCGGCAGCAGTTAGCCCTGCTTCTTTACGTCTGGTCTGAATACGCTGCCCTACCAGCTTATCAGCTGAATCTGCCATCAGTTTAACCATCATTTTATCTCCAGAACGTCCATAAGAGGAATTTTGGGGCTTTTTTACTCTTGCATGAACATCACTAATGGACATAAAATTAACTATTACGTCATTTATAGACAAGAATAGCTGCGACCGATCAACTAAGCTGGATTGGAAGCCCACTCAGTTGAGCAGCAGAGCAAAGGTGGGCAAAAAGGAGAACATTGTGGGAACCACCATTACTGAGCTAACGGATTGCTTTGAGCACTTTTTCAGCTCTCTTTACCGGCGAGAATTTGTCAAAACCCTGCGTCTGAACGAATGTAGCGAGCGGGAATTACTGCCTCTGGTACGTTGCTATTTGCTGGGTTGGTTTGCAGATAATGTCTCACCGGAAGTCATAAGCAAGCTGCCAGAAACTGTATCCGGGCACGGTTACATTGATTTTGTCATTGATGATGTAGCCGTTGAATTTGCAGTACGTAAACCAACTGCTACACGTTCCAATGTCTCTGCGACCGTTAACAGTACAGAAGTAAAGAAATTGATGCAGCACAATGGCAAAGCCTTGCTTGTGCTGTTTGACTTCTCTGACACGCCCTATTCAGAAAAACAGATTGAATCCTTCCGTAACTGGCCCTCTCTCGGTCGAGGGAATCACCGTAAATCAGCTTTCAATGTGGTCTATTTCTTTGTGGAAAAACGCAGGCCGCTGGCACTGGGAAAAATCACCAAAAACATCCGTATTACTTAACAGGGATTTAAATAATGAACAGAAAACTGATGGCCTTATTGATGGCAGCTATAATTCTTCCTGCCGCGGCAGCGCAGTACGTAAAACCCGGAGCAGTACTAACCCTGAATCAGGGTAAAGGCAATGCTGAATTCAACATTAATGCCTCAACAGGGGATGGTTCGGGCGTATGCAATATGGATGGGACAGCACAGAAAATAGCTTCCGGAGAAAAACAGAAGCATCGTTGGGTCTGGAATGACAATGCCAGCCAGTGTGTCGCAATAATCAGTGAACTGAATAACGGCAAGACCAGCGTTATAACACGTGGTTGCGAAGTTTACTGCGGAGCCCCTGCAACAGGTGCAATGGATGGTCTGTTTAATAAGAAATAAAAGTATAGTTAATTAACGAAGGAACTACAGATGAAAAGAACAATGCTTCTGGTATTAATAGCGGCTGGTTTACTGGCTGGCTGTGGCGAGAAAACGCCAAAATGCAGTAGTGATGATGCTAAAAATCTGGTCATAGATATTACCAGAAAGACAATCGAGAAAGGTATGACACTGGATAAGGATGTACGTATTTCTGTTGAAAACATCAGAACAATAAGCCATGAATCAGGTCTGGATGTTTATCAGTGCGCTGCTGATTTAACGTTCACAAAGCCGGGTCTGCAAAACTCTTTACCAATAACTTACCAAATTCAAAAAACTGATGAGGGGAAAGGTCAGTTCTATATAAACGTATCTGGCTTATAATCACCTTAGCTGAAGGTTCCTTTTGGGTGAAGTAACTCATGCTTTATTCCAAAAGGAAATCCTTTCTAAGAAACTAACTACCCCTTTCATGGCTGCCATGACATAATGCTAATATCATCATTACAGGTCCAAGTTCAAAAAATATTAACTTAGTTGACATAAATTTTTCATGACGCTCTCTTAATAAGAACGCCATCCCTGAACTCGCTTTTTTGTCAGTTAGGATAATGGATTATCCAAATGCCATTCCACGATAACTTCATCAAGAACATCTTTATTATTTGATATCAAAAACCGTTTAGCTGACGATCTAATCTCATCATTAACATATCTTGCAAAACTCAAAGAGTTAAAATCTTCAAGGGGATTAATTGAACGACACAAAGCTAATGAAGGTGATAAGACAAAGATAAAACCATTCGATAAAGCATTTTTATCGCCATTAATCACAAATGGAAAATCACCGGTAATGAATGGCAATGATGAATCTGACTTTAATATATACGTCTTAAACCCATCCATTTCCATTTCATTTAATATAGGCATAAAACTAGCAGCCCTTTTAACTAGCTTCACTACTGACTTACTTATAAGATTCCGAATGGCATCAGCATCAGCATCAGCATCAGCATCAGCATCAGCATCAGCAGAAAGGAATTCTGCCAGTTCTAAGAAATTCTCATCAACTAAAAGGGGAGAGAAACTCTCCGAATCACCCATGTAATGATAGAGTTTTTCACCATGTTCATTTAAATAATCCATGCATTCATGTAGTTCATTATTTAAATTCAAAAATCTAGCATCCACAGTAGGCAATCTAGATAACATTATTGAGCAGAGGATATTTATCATTCGAATCAAATCATCATCATCAACTTCATTTATGGATGAATCATCAATTGTAACATCATGAATGCACTCCATAATTTCAGGGTAAATCTCTTCAACCTTACCAAATAAATCCTCAATCAGTCGTGTGTCGTTCCTTTCTGTCTCCAAGTCTAAAACAGTATTTCTATGCACCTCAAAACCAAATTTCTCAACATTTCTTAAGGTACAAGCTTTGGGCGGAATATATTTTGGAATGTTTGGGTCCTTTTTCTCCTTACCAATCAAGTCGATATAGAACACACTTTCAGAGCTATCCGGAGAGAAAGATCTTAAATAACATTTTGGAATGTAATGATGATTTTTACTTTGTCTTTGCACTGACACGAATTCTATCTCCTAAATCAAAATAATCAACCCACACCTGCAACCACTCTCGGCACTCAGCATCATAATTATAAATCCCTTCAACGCTGCCACGTGTATGCCCCAATACGGCCTCAGCAATCTCATTGGGACACTACAAACGAGACAACCCCGTTCGTACTGTACGACGCAGATCGTGCGGCGTCCAATGAGGTATATCAAGCATTTGACCGCTTTCACGTAAACGCCATGAGTTTTCAGTTAGATACTTCTGCTGGATTGGCTTCTTAGTGGCTTGCGAAGGAAACAGATATTTGTCGGAGGTAAGCCGTAGTACTTTGAGAAAGTCGATTGCCTGATCAGATAACTGTACGTAGCGCTCTATCCCTGTTTTGGTTTCTCGCAGATGGTAAATGAATGATGCCTTTTTCAAAATCGAAGGCCCCCGTTCAGAGGAACAGACGCAATACGTTTGCCTATAGTACCTAAAACAGCAACCGAACCTTACCCATCCCTCTGGACGGAATGAACGTCTGTAAGGTTTGAATTTGTATGAGAGCGGGTACATAGTACTAGTTATGTCATGCTAAATAAGTACTCCAGTAAGTACGCGGGAGAGAAAGCAGCAGGATTATATGCAGATGAAAAACTATAAATTATTAATTTAATGGTGACAATGGGAATAAAACAACCTGGACAAAGACCTTGATTTTTAATAGTTTTGTTTTATTCGATCTTTTAACATACCCCAATAAGTACCCCCAGATGTCAGTATGCCGCACAGTTCTTTTTTTTAGTGGCATTCAAAAGTATCAGGTATCAGCCTTGATATCTGGAATCATTCCTGTGGCATCCGGGGCTACTACTGGGTCGAATTCACGTTCACACGTTCATGCGGCCGCCATAGATTTCATCGGGTGCATTCCAGCGTTTATTGCTGAGTTGCTATACAAAGAGTTTGCTTCATCATCTTGTTTACTTAGGGGCCAGGGGCATATCCCCAGCCAAAAATGAGCGGATCGCACTGTCGATTATCTCGCGAGTGAGCACCGAGTCTTCCACGATGACTTGCAAACCAATGCCGCTACGATAGCCAGATTGAATGCGATAGCCAGGAGTAACTACAGGCGGATTGTCGCGCATGACTTCGGCCAAGCGTTTATCAATGTAGTCGAAATAGGTTAATCCACCGAATTGAGGATAAGAAACGCGGGTACGTTCTACCACCGTATGGCTAACCACCTTCCCTTTCGCATTGTAGTTTGGTGTTGTATCCATGCGGGCTTCATCTTCCTGCTGGTTTTGGCTCAACATGGCATGAGCTTCTTCAAACACCAGATTTTCCACAATATCCGCACGCGCTACGTCAATGGTAATGATCTCCGCGTTCCAGTACACATCTGGCGAATTACCCAAGAATATAACATCGCTCCAGGTCCACACCCAACCCGCAGCAATGGCCTCTGCATTTTCAGAATCGCAATCATCATAATGCAGTCCTCCGCAGCGGTGACGCTCGCAGTGGATCAGATTCTTGACGTGTTGTGTCCGGGAACGACGCCGACGGCGGGAAAGAGTATTAAATGGTTTGTTTCTGTAGATCATGGTTCGCTCTGCGCGTGGTCGCTGGGAGGAATCCAGCCGCACAGTTTAGCTAATGGGAAAAAGGAAATCTACTTACTAACAAGAGGCCAAAGAGTATAGAGGGCCAGGGCAATATGTCGCATATCATTAATGTGCAGGGACGAAGTCAATGTGCTCATAGACACGAGAATGAAAATCTATCTAGATGTCGAAAACTTATTACTGTACCTCAAGCTCACAGGTAATAACCTTTGGCTATCCCTCAACCATCAAGTCATACCAACGAACCTGCATTATATAGATTTGCACAGAATGCGTCTTCGCACGTAAGCAGCCAGTTAAGCATCCCACCGAGATCGGGATCTACGTCATTAGCGCAAGTTAATAGTTTTAGAAATCAAGCTAATTAGCATAATATCTCTTAACTGAAGGGATATGGAGCCGCAGAAATAAATGAAGACACGGCAGTATGCGCAAAAATCTATCTTCGATCTGGAAGCAATCTTCGAACAGTCCCGCAACAGTGTTAGTGAACTTGAACAGCTGTTGAGCGAGCTGACCTTTCGCAACACTGCCAGGGCGCGGACGCTGACGTCTAAAATCGAGCAATCTCTAACTGCACTCAGCGACCGCAGCGAGGTCGCCATGTCGGCTTCCAGCCCATCAACATGTAATCCCGATTCGGCGTCCATACAATTTTCTCAAGCTGTGCCCCACAATGCACCTGCAGCTGTAGAGCAACTGCAACCGAAGGCTATCCCAGACACTGCCATGCGACAGCAATTCGACAAAGACCAAATCGATCTAGGCCCACTCCCGTCTTTCTCTCCGTCAGATAAGGCGAATGATGCGCGAGCAATACTGGCAGCATGGACAGCCCTCGAAGCACTGTCGCCTCAAGGTTATAAACGCCCAGAGGATATGGCAACCGGCGACCGCTCCAGGGTTGCTCTATTGGAGCGTGGTGTTCCATGGGGACCAAATGCCCGCAGCAAGCCCAGTTATAAGCTTTATTTCGAGGTCGTCCTCGGCTCCATCGCTCTCGACAAGGCGACGGACGAGCTGGTCAAGGTTTTTGGCGAGGATGAGGAGCGTTCACGCCCGGACGGTAAGAAAGCGGCCATCGGCTCGATCCTGATCGACAAAGAAGGCTATGTGCTTGAGGACAAAGGCGTTGCCGTTTCCAGTTTTGCCTGGGCACTCAAGCCGGCTCTCGATCTGAAGCTTGGGAGCTTAGGGAATTGGCCGAATGTTGAGCCTCGCATTATCGAGCATCTGGATCGAATAGTTCGCCGCCACAACGAGGATGGAGAACCAATACCGATCGATTTGGATGTCGTTCTTAACGCTTATAAATGGCTTGCATCTCAGTTCGGTGTACCCGAACATTTGGTTGAGCCACCCACATTCGCGATTAAGGTGTTTCATCATTTCAAGGCCAAGGCGCCGCCAGAACCTTCGTTACTGAATTCCTTCTATCTTGAAGATCTCGGTGAAGTAACCAAATTGCTCGAGGCGGGCAAAGCCGGAACCGGTTTGCGCCGCTATATGGGAATTGGCAGGCCTGACCCAAAAATCGACGTGCTATCGCCCATTTCCGCAGTTGAGCCTTTCGTCGCACCGTCGCTCATACCGCAGGCTCGTTGGCCTTCGAAAGGCGGCCATCCATTGGTACTGCTTCAACAGGCTGCCGTGAATGCGGCGCGTGCTGAGCTGAATGATGCTCCAGGTATCATCGGTGTCAATGGGCCACCGGGTACTGGAAAGACCACTCTTCTGCGAGATATTGTCGTTGGGTGCATTCTTGATCGGGCCACGGCGATGTGCGGCTTCAACAAACCGCAGGATGCCTTTTCCACAACAGGCGAGAAGCTGGCATTCGGTTCCAATGCATTCCTGCACTTCTACAAGTTACATGCATCCTTGAGGGGCCATGAGATCGTCGTAGCCTCCTCCAATAACAAAGCGGTCGAAAACGTTAGTAAAGAGCTTCCTCTCAAGGAAGCCAATGGTCGCCATGAACAGATCGCCTACTTCCGGTCCATCAGCGACCTGATTGCGAACCCCAAACGCGCTGGCTATTTCGAAGCCGAGGCCGAGGGGGACATCCCCTCCGACCCTGTCGAAACTTGGGGACTGATTGCCGCAGCACTCGGCAAGAGCAGCAACCGAGGCGCGTTCCAGCAAGGTTTCTGGTGGAATGAGGACGGCGGTTTCCTTACCTACCTGAAAGCAGCTCGCGGCATAAACGTCATGCGTGAGATCAAGGACGAAAAAACTGGCGAAATCATCGATCGCGTGATGCCCAGCGTGGTTGTCAAGGAGCGGCCCAGCACCAACGAAGCGGATGCTGCTGCGGCCTGGCTGAAAGCGCGAACCGCATTTCTTAAACTCAAGGAGACGGTAGACGCCGAAATCACCAGCATCGAAGAGATGCGACGGGATATTCAGGCGCTCAAGGGAGCGACCAACGAACTTCAAAGGGTGGAACAGCGTCGTCCGAGTCTGAATGAAGCCGCCGAAGAGGCACACCAGATTGCTGAATCCTGCCAACAGGAGCATGAGAAGGCAAAGTCGCAGATCGAGCAGGACAAGATCTTGCTTGATAGCCATCTTGCTGGCCGTCCAGGTTTCTTTTCCCGCTTGTTCGCGACTGCGGCCTGGAAGTCGTGGAGATCGACACTTCAGAAGCTCTCAGCGACCTTGCAGCAATCAGTCTTAAAGGCGCAGGAGACAGACGGTGCCCTGGAGCTTGCAAGGACTAAATGGAGCAATACTGAGTCCCAGTTACAGCAACTCGACCAGGAAATTTCCAGCAAATATCAGGCTGTTTCGAAATTGAAGACGACCGAGGAACAGGCACGAAACCGCATGGGAGACAGGGTCGTTGATGAGAGATTCTTCGAGCGCGAGCACGAGGCTATCCACCTGACTGCGCCATGGCTTCCCGATGAGGTTCATCGCCTGCGGGAGGATCTTTTCGCTGCTGCCCTGACTGTGCATAAAACGTTCATCGATGCTTCGGCCAGCCGCTTGCAACACAATCTTGGGCTATTGATGTCGGGCATGGTGGCTGGTACCTTCCAGTCTTCCGCTCACCGTGAACTTCTCCCCGACCTTTGGTCGAGCCTTTTCATGGTCGTGCCGACCGTGTCCACGACATTCGCCTCTGTTCGGGGGATGTTCGGGGATCTGCCACCAGAGAGCCTTGGCTGGCTTCTGGTAGATGAAGCGGGCCAGGCCGTTCCTCAGGCAGCAGTTGGAGCTATCATGCGAGCAAAGCGCTCCATCGTGGTAGGTGACCCGTTGCAAATCCCACCTGTAGTTTCACTTCCTGAAAAGCTGAACGCCGAAATCTGCAAGTTCTTTGACATTGACCAAATCGAATGGTCTGCCCCCGCAGCATCTACGCAGACCCTTGCTGATCAGGCATCGCGCTTCAAATCCACCTTCGTCATGGACGTAGGCGATCGAGAAGTCGGGCTGCCACTCCTCGTTCACAGGCGTTGCCAGAACCCAATGTTCGATGTTTCTAACTCCATCGCCTATGCCGGGCAGATGGTCCATGCTGTCGGGCCTAAAAGCCCAGGATCGATCGGCTCGGCTTTGGGGAGATCTCGCTGGGTGGATATCAATGGCGATGCTGAAACGAAATGGTGCCCCGACGAGGGCGAAGCGGTTGTACGAATGCTCAAAGAGCTGGCAGCATCGGGCATTACAAATCCGGACGTATTTATCATTACACCATTCAAGATCGTAGAGCAGAACATGCGTCGGCGTCTCGACAGAGAGACCGATCTACTGCGGGCGTTCGGCGCAAAATTGGATGAGTGGTGCCGTGATCGTGTAGGCACGATCCACACGTTCCAGGGCCGAGAAGCGGACACGGTCATCCTACTACTGGGTGCTCCGAAAGCGAGTCAGCAAAGGGCGCGTCAGTGGGCGGCCAGCCCGCCAAACATAATCAATGTAGCCGTCTCACGCGCCAAGCAAAACCTGTATGTGGTCGGCTCGGCTACTGCATGGGCTGGGGCGGGAACTAGTCTGCAGGTCCTGCATCGGCAATTGGCGCAATCAGCCTGACAATCTCCAAGGTGGCCCTCACTGTTGAGGGCGCATCGCGACTCATTTTTGGCTTACTTCAGTAATGGGCTGGCCGGTATGTGCCACATGCAGACATTAGCCGAACTAGGTTACTAATGGTTTTTATTGTGAATTCATAACTATCTGGGATTTTTCTTCTCTCGTTAATTGTATAATCTATTGATAAAATTATATAAATCCGATAATTTAAAGGAATGTAAAAAGTGATGACCGCCCTTCCCAACACGAAAGAATGGAGAGTTCAGTTCATCAATCTATATCATTGAAAAAGGAATGTAGCATCAATGGCTAGAAGAGATCCAAACAAGTCTGCGCGCAATAGAATAATTCTAAAAATCAAGAATGAGCTAAGAGTTTTACTTCCATCTGTTTTGAATGATACAGGTGTAGAAAATGAGGCTTCACTAAATGCCAAAATAGGCAGTAAAACAGATGATTTTTTTGATTTAAAAACGGAAATAATTCACTCTGACAATGAGTTTACTATTAAGTGGCTAAGCGGATTAAAACAAGCAATTGAAGATGGTGCAGGGCCTGCTTATGAATGGATTGATGAACAATCCAAAAGTAGTGTTAATTTTAAAAATTACTTATTACTATTTCTTAAAAGAAGCTTCTTAAAACATTTTGATGAGTTATCAAAGAATCGTCCACATGAAGATGATTCAGAAATATGGATTGGTCAGCAAAATGCAAATTATGGCCTATTGGTTACGCCACGATTCAGGAATGGGGAGTGGGAAAATGATCGGAGTGAGATCAGAGCTTTTAATCAGGGTTACTGGACGATAGGTCATGTATTAACCACTGGGTTAGTTATCCCCGGTCAAAACGAAAAGATCGAATTCGATAGTGTTGAAGAATACCTAACATTTTTCCGTAATGTATTAGTTCGCAATTCTGGATCTAAATATGAGTATGAGATTTCCGGCTATTATAATGACTTTGTTAGAAACTCAGATGATCAATTATCTGTTCCTTTGATGATTCCAGAGTTCAGGTATCGTGGGCGGGAGAAACAACATAAATATCGTTTAGACTTCATGATTACTAACCCTTATACACTAAGTCGTGTAGGGTTTGAGTTATCCCCATGGTCTTCACACGGTTATCTTCATAAGATAAAAGGCCTAACACAAAAAGAAATCAATGAAATGGCCGCTGATAATTTTTCAAAGGAAATGTCTAAACATAGAGAGTATTTTAATAAGCATGGTGTTTATACATTAATTTACCCAGATAACGAATTAGCAGATTGCAAAAAATTATTTGATAATCATATAGCCCCACATTTAAAACCTGAAAGACTAGGCACTCAGTTATCATTTATGATAATGGAAGAGTTCTTTTGACCGTATAATATAGGGGTTGCGGACATAAGGAAATAATAATTGATGTTGTAGTTCGGGTTTCAGGTCTGTAATAGTTGAAGCTTAAGGTCCGCTCATCGCTCAAAACGGACCATCAGGCTCTACACAATCGTCCACGTCGTGCAAGAAGCGGACATTGCTGACATTGCTGCCCCAAAGAATCTAAAAACCAGCCACAAATTAATATGCTTCTAATGAAAAAAATTCAACCCCATAATGGTCTAGAATATTGTTTAGTAGATGTATGATTTCTATTCTAAATTCATTCATCTTTTCTATAATGACACTATTACTAATGATTAACCATTCATTCTGTTGCATGATAGCGCCTGCACGTACCTCCTGCGCAGTATAATCCCTTAGATTTTGAATTTTTTTCTTTAGTTGTTGATATTCAAGAGGTAATGTTTTTTTATCGGGTATGCGAACCTGATTTTGTACATGCCCCTCTCGGTTCACAAGATTTCCTGTAGTTAATGCTTGTTGAATACTCTCAAGTGCCTGCAAAAAGTTGTCTATATTGTTTTCACAATAGAATTCAGTATGAAAGGCAGGTCGATCAAAAGCAGAATGGAGCATTTCACAGAACAATTCTTCAGAGCTATATTCACTGCGGAACTTAACAATATCGTGATAATATTTTGCTTCTATTTTAGGGTTTTCACTTAGCCATTCGCAATATTCATCCCAGAACCAGATATTTACTTCAAAAGTATTAACTTTAGAGTCATTTATGGAGTCAACATGATTCTGAAGTGATTTATCCCGCAACCCAGTAATTGCAATAACATAACGATCAGCTATTTTCCCTGAATTAATGAATTCTTTTATTTCATCATTAATTTCTTGAATTGTAAGAGAGCTAGCTGGTGTTTCCTTTGAAGCTACAGTTTTCCACACCCTTTTTTTACACTGAACCACAACTCTCTGACCATTATGATTATTATCACGACCAGATATATCAATTCCTCCCTGAGCCTGCCCAGCTCTTCCGTGCCGCTGCGTGCCTGGATCATCCCATAGCGCACGGCACAATTCGCATGTCAGTCTTTCAAAGTCCTGCCAGTAGGCGGGCAGCGGATAATCCATCATTATATCTCTTGCCATCATTGTCTCCCAATCATTGCATATGAACTATTTGATTTTTATTTCATGACACTAGCATATTTGTCTATATCCGTTTACGATTTTCTGAGTGAATAAGGCTAAACAGACTTCACAAGTTAATGATATCGAAATGTCCTCTTCTCGCTCAAAGCAGACCTTATGACCTCGATTTCTGGCAGATCCGAGCCAAGAGCGAACATTAATATAATCAATCGGCCTCAATCTAAGGGGGCATCTCCCCCTTTTTACGTAACCAGTTTACTGAAGGTGCTGCTTCAACCAAATACGAGTACCTTCAATGTCATACGCTTTTTGCCCAAATCCCTTAGCAAGCAGGGACTCAGGTAAATATTCGTCATATTTATCCAAGTACTTTTCTGGAACATCTTCAGCAAGATCAAATGCAGATGGTAAGCCTGACAACAGCATTTTTTTAAGCGCCTGTTGGACAGTTGCTACACTTGCATTATCAATCTCGATAACACCTGCCAAAGAATTAGCTTTAAAACCACAACGTATGAGCAAGGCTGTAATCGTATTCACAACTTTATCCCCCATCCAGGGAATTACGTAACAGTGTTGCCCACTCGTAATAAAACACTCATTTCGCAGGTTATAACGCTGAAAGTTACTACAGCCTTCCGTAAATAGGTTTCTGGCGGCAGCATCGCCATAATCTACTCTCTTGCTACCTATCGCTATGCGGTAATCACTTTCCCTATAGATAACGAGCATTTCCTGACGAACGGCATCATGAACAGACATTCCTCCACCACTAAATTGTGGTGGCTGACCGCCTTTGGTCGCCTCAACATAAATAACTTTTTTCTCTGTCTCGATCTCTGTCACTTTCCAGCGCCGCCCACCAAAGATGATGTGTTGGTCTGGTAGCAGTGGGGAGTCCACAGGTATTGTTCCAAGGGTTCTGTTTCCGGTGACAATACGAAACTCTTCCGGTGTATTGAACACGGCATAAAAAGTGTAATGGTTAGTCAGTTTCTCCCCCTCTGCCCCAACAACCATTTCGCCGCTAGCAAGTTGAGTGAGCAGGCCACAGGTTCCCATGTGTTTAAGCAGACTTTTGAAATCATTTAAATCTACATTTTTAAACGGCCCTGTCTGGCATAGTTGTGACCAGAGCTGATCAGGACGAACTCCCCCCCATTGCGCCGTAATAGCAAGAATCTGGTGTAGCAGCGTGGAGTAATGCATCTGTTGAGCATCAGCTGGTTCAAACCATTGTTTAGAGATCATCAATCTGATCATTGCCATCGACTGGACCAATTGCAGCCGTAGGTGGTCAACGATACTGCTAGTTACAGTAAGCTCATTTTCTGTAATTAGCATTCTTAGAACTGATGGGGAGTCACGTCGCCCAGAACGTCCCATACGCTGACGCAGACTGGAAACAGAATGCGGAGGCGTAACTTGTATAACCGACTTAACCTTACCGATATCAATGCCCAACTCGAGCGTCATTGTACAAACAGCTGTTGTGGGCAAATTTCCTTTCTGAAGACGAGCTTCAAGCGCCTCACGTAATTCCTTGGCAAGGGAACCGTGGTGGGGAAAGAATTCATTCGGAACAATATGTTCCTCACACATGTCGCTCAAAGTTGCCGCAATACTTTCAGTGCGCTTTCGGCTGTTTGCAAAGACCAAATGAGAATCGCCACGGCACAGCCTAAAAATGTCAGCGCAAACGTCATGTTCAGCTGAACTCCGAAGTTCTTCCTCTTTTTGGATCACTCGCTCCAGGTACCCTTTGACCTGTACCTGAAGAGTGGCCGTGCTATTACTATCTGTAACAGTTACGCAGGGGAGTCGTTTGTCCGGGCGCAATAGTTCTGGCACTTTCTCCAGTTCCCCCAGCGTGGCACTCAACGCAACGCGGGGAATTGGATTTACCTGGCGTCCTAGCACATGGTCAATTCTATTGAGCAGAGAAAGCAGCTGTACACCACGCTCTGAGCCAATAAAAGCATGAAACTCATCAATAACGATGTATGCGACTGAAGAAAACGCCTGTTTGAGCCAGCCCATTGAATTTATGAGCAAAGACTCAAGTGACTCAGGTGTAATCAGTAAAATGCCAGCAGGGTTCGTCCGAGCCTTCTTCTTTTTGCTTTGTGGTACATCCCCGTGCCAGGGAGTCACTGGCATTTCCAATGCATCTCCAAGGCTCTCAAGACGACGGTACTGATCGTTAATCAATGCCTTCAACGGACTGATATAGACGATGCCAAATCCATTAGTGAGATCTGCAACTGCCGAACAGGCAGGAAGAAAGAAAGCCTCTGTTTTACCCGCTGCTGTACCTGCACTGATTAGCACGTCTCGATCACGGGCTAAAATTGCCGGGATAGAACTCTCCTGCAAGGGCCTTAATGTAGACCACCCCTGCTTGTAAACCCACTTACGGACGCGGGGATCGAGACTATCATAGGCACTGCTCATAGTTTGAAGTTCGCCAGTCCGTCGTCGTCATCGCTTTCCTCCATAGTGGCGTCATCCATATCGCTGGGCCTGTCCTCTTCAATCGCCACACCCCCGATTAGTGTTTGCCAGTTCATCGTTCTGTTTTGTTCCAGCACGGCCAGCATGTCCAGGAAACCTTTTATGGTATTACGGGGGGTACGGAAGTAAGCGTCTCCAATGGTTTTACTACAGTGATGCAGGAATCCAGTCAGTGCCTCATCTGGCACCAGATAATTCTCTGGATCTCCACCCGCATAAACATGACGAAGATTTCTCAGCAAAATATACAGTTCCTCAGGGGTGAGGCTGGCAAGATGCAAAGTGGGGGATGAGTAGTCAATCACTCCTGCTTTTTGCGCGAACCGGTTTTCCGCCAGACGCGACTGGAGCGCCTCATAGCTGTAAAGACCTTTACGCGGATCGAAAAGAAACTCTGGCGTCCCCCCGAGGATAAAACCAATGTTCTCGGCTGAGCCTTGCAGGCAGTCATTTAGGATCCGCAAAATCTGTTCGTAGTTCGCTGTTCTTGCTTGCGTATTATTCAGCTTAAAGAGGTTCACCATTTCGTCGAGGCTGACCAAAAGACCGGCATAGCCTGCCTGGCGGACAAAAAGGCTCATCAGCTTCAAAGAATCATAGAATGAAGCGTCTGAGATAATAGTCCGAACGTCGAGATCGTTACGGGCATCAGTTTTGGTGGTGTACTCTCCCCGCAACCAGCGAATAGCATTGGATTTTAGCGTTTCGTTATCCTGCTCATGCCCGCGCCAGAATGCATCAATGACCTTCGCAAAGTCATATCCACCCACCATATCTGACAGAGCTGCTAGGCGTTTATGAATTACTGATGAAACCTCGGAGCCGTCCGTGTCCGCTTCCTTTCTTGCCTCCGTAACGAATCTTTCAACAACGCTAAGTAACGCATTACCATCCGGCTTGTTTCTGGTGGACATGTTTTTCATAAGCTCAGAATAGAGATTACGAGCCTGACCTCCCGATGAGTGAATGCGTCTGTCAGGAGAAAGGTCTGCACTGACTGACACCAGCTTCTTCTCTAGCGCAATAGAGCGCACAACACTCAGAAAGAACGTTTTACCAGAACCATATTCACCGATGATAAGTCTGAAGCTTGCACCACCGTCAGCAATCCTCTCAATATCCTGGTGGAGAGCGGTGATCTCATTCACGCGGCCAACCTGGATATGCTGAATGCCTATCCTTGGCGTTACACCTGACTTAAGTGACTGAATAATAGCGTCACGTTCTTTCACTCTTATACGTGTTACAGACATTCACTATCCCTCTAATTCTTTGGCAATTTCCAGGTCAACCCAGATATCATCATCGGCATCGTCCAGTACTGGAGCATCAACCACCGCATAGGACCAGTCATTGATCACCTCAAGCGCACCGCCGAGCATCAAATTCAAATTTCCGCACAATTCTGTCGCCTCTTTTCGGGACCACTGTTCTTTCTCCAGCAAACTGCGATAAAGCTGGCTATGTGCGGAGTCAAGCCCCCCTGCCTCCGTTAATGAGGCGGGAGCGCTTTCTGGCTCTTCCGGTTCTTCTTCGGTGAAAATTGTGTTCAGCAATTTACGAACATCATCCGTGGCAGATTCGTGGCGGGCAAGTACATTAGCATCCAGTGTGAACCCTGCTGCTGGCTGATCAGTTGGTACAGACGAGACGAGATCATGTTCAGTTGCGGAATGCTGATGGATATTGCTCGAGACAGATGAGGGATCCAATCCCAAACTTGAATAAATCTTCTCAAGCTGTTTGATTTCGGCAGGCGCTATTGTTCCATCCGAACAGGCAACACTAACGATAACTTTACCCACAGCAGCTTTTTCCGCGGCCCCCATCAACTCAATCCTGCTTTTCATTCCTGTCATATTGGCTGGGGTATGAAGTTGCCACTTTAAATACGCATGTAGAGAGCGTTTTTCATCATCGGTGAAGCCAGTATTGTTGTTGATGGCATTCTCAAGCACTTTCTGTTCAGCTTGATCAAGAGAATCGTCAATCAAGGCGACCATCGCCCCTAATCTAAGCGTCATTACAGCTGAGATAAATTCAGGAGAAGGTGAGAAGCGTCCACCTTCGGCGGCAGGGAATAGCACAAGTGTCCCATCTACATCCGCCTTAACATGGTGATAATACGGGTCAGGTGCCAGACTGTAGCCCATCTTCTGTGCAAAGGCCTGCATCAAGTCGGCCTCTTTTTTATTGATCTTCGCCGGACAGTTGGAATTCATATGTGACCAATAGTCAGCAACCGAGGCGAAGCCACCCTTATTGAGGATCGCTTCATCAGCCCAATGTTTGAATGAGCTTAATATTTTTTCTGCGCTTTCATTAACGATCTCTGAAGGCAGCAACATAATTGCAGCAGTATCATTTACTGACGTACCTCTCCTACCAAGGTAGCGACTGTAAGCATCAAGTTCATCCGTACATATGTCGGCAATAGTAATAATTTTCTGGACAGGTCCCTTCAATGCAATTGGATCAGGCAGGTCGGGAACTGGAAGTCGGACGCCTCGTAAACTAGGACTTGCAGGTGTGTAATCTAAACGTAAGCGCGTTTTATTCGCCTTAACGACCATCCCTTCACCATATTTGAGGGTGTAACGCCGTTTGAAAAGCGCAGCAAACTCTTTAGCACAGCGGCGAGCCGGGGTACGCAGCGAATACTCGGTATGGTTTATTACCCAGTTCAACGCCAGTTCAGCTGATACAGGAACTCCTTCATGTACAGTTTTTGCCAGAGCCAGCTTAAATTGCATGCTGTTGCTGAAACCTGAATCGCTATCGAGCTCAGTGGCTAAGCCCATGTTCGGGCGCAGAATAGACATGGCTTCGAGTAATTGGGCCGAATATCCACGGAATGAGCGGTTTTCAATGAAAACCGATCTTAACCGAGCGACTTCATTGAACAGATTACGGAACTCAGCATCAGGGAATTTTGGGTCAGTGGAATCTACGAGCGCTTTTCTTTCCAGGCCGTAGAGGTAGATAAAAACATAGCCGATAGGACACGATGGATCAGACCTATCGCTGGCGAGCCAACTGACATACGCACCGCGTGCTTCTGGGGAAAGAGAGGAAAAACTGGGCCAGTATCCTAATGAACCGTCCTCGTAAAGATAAGAAGTGGGTTTTATCTTACATGTGTCATCAATTAATGATGCCTCACTTCCATCGTCATAATAGCCGCCGGATTCCTGACCGGAGGGCTTCATACGTTGCCCCACGTAAATGTGGCCACCGCTAATTGCTACACCAGCTACAGTTATCATCTCACCCGGAAGTACCCATCGAGCTAGTGCACCTGCTGACTTTGAGGTGTTCCGGTAATGATTGGTTGTCACCCGAAGTTCAACACCCCGGCCACCGCTCAATGTAAAAGTTGCAAGGTTATCGTCTTCACTATCATCGTTTCGCACAACCGCCTCTTTTTTCTTGATGTCAGCGAGCCATTCTTTTGGCGGTGCTTTCACGGGGCTTGAAGCATAAGACTTTGGAGATTTACGTTTTTTCTTTCTAAAAAACAACAAGTAAATGACTAAAATCGCCGCCAGAAACTTCAATAACTCCATGATATATAACCTTAAAATCATTCTTCACGCACACTCACAAGCAGCAATGAAGGTTGGGCAAGTAGATTAATCTCAAAATAATACGTCTAAATCACAAGGGTTCAAACCAAAATGCAATCAAAATTAATTTATTGATTTAAAGGAAAATAATTATTGATTAAGCATGCTTTTCAAGCAGAAATTTTGAAGGCATGCGAATGCTTGTGGGTCATTCGTATCAGAATGAAGTTGAATTGGTTCTGCATAAACATACGAGTAGCTGTTACATGGATGCAGAACTGGCGGCAATTATCTTTATCTATTTGCTGTCAGAACTGACCCTGCTAAGGGGAAATGAGCTCACCGACGGCGAACCGTGCAGAATGCATTTCATGCTCCAGTAACACGAACAAACCACACAGCAAGTTTCTGTATAAAATTCCTACGCTGGTGACGTTCAATTTCTTGAGCGCGGATTTCCTCCTGTTCCTTTTGTCTCTGATTGGTTAGCAGCGTCGGATTTCTCTGCATAAATTCTCGGTAGGCTGATTCGGCAATGAGGGCATCGGGCTAGTTTCTCTTCTCTCTTCTCTCTTCTCTCTTCTCTCTTCTCTCTTCGCTACATTGGGGGCAATCCCAACAGCAATGCCCCTTTTAGCCTCTTCACGTTTACTACGAGCTTCAGCCAAAGTCACGTCGGGATAAACCCCAAGAGCAAGCAACTTCTCCTTGCCAGCAACACGGTACTTAAGCCGCCAATAATCAAAAGGTAAAGTCCCCCACCATCAGAGAGTTTGTAAAGTTCATCTTTTGGCTTTGCGGTATCAACCTGACGGGCGTTAAGTTTCACTGGGGGTATATCCATAAGACCGAACAGCACATACCCCAAATGTACCCCCATATGCATGTAGATTTTGGGGGGGGTCAGTAGACGTCAGAATACAAGCGAGAGCTGGAACATGCTGATTATAAGGGTTTTCAGTGAACTGGAGTAGACTTTGAGAGATACTTGATTGGTGCGATAATAGGAGTAGAACCTACGACCTTCGCCTTACGAAAGCAAGCCAACTCCAAAATGAGTACAAGAATGAGTATTCTGAAGACTAATTTTTAAATAAAACATAAATATCAATAAAATATAATTAAAATCACGGTTCAACGTCTATCGCGTTTGCGGTCTTATGGGGTTTCACTGCACCTCATGTACATCAAAAAAACCTTCAAAATCCACGCACATGCGTGGATTTTTAGTAAGGTTTATTTCCCCCGAATCGCCCCTCCCTTCGCCCCATCCACCCGCTCCCTCACACCCACGCCGTTCCCCCCACTTCCCGCCAAACGCCAACCCCAGCCCTCCACAACCCCAGCCTTACCCCAGCCTTACCCCAGCCTTACCCCAGCTCCAACCCGGCATAAACGGCATCCCGTAGCTCGGTGACAAAACTGCCGGACATCCCTTCGTACAGCGTATTGGTTAATGCCACCACGCTTAAGCCCTGCTCCTTATCCACAAACCACGAATGACCATAAACGCCTCCCCAGCGCCAGGTACCGGCTGACTGCGGCGAGGCGGCCTGCTGAGGATCACGCAGAACGGCAAACCCCAGGCCGAAGCCGAAGCCCGGATTGTCGGGGAGGTTTATGCCGCCGGTCTGATCGCGGCCCATTTCTGCAACCAGATCGGCGGGCAATAGCTCTCCGCCCTGCTGGCGCAGCGTTTCCAGCAGGCGCATAACATCGCCTGCGGTGCCCGCCATACCCGCTCCACCCGAGGGGAAAGCGGACGGATCGAAGATCCGCCCCGGGCTAAAGTGTACGCCGAGAGTTTCATCGTCAAAAGGAACGGTTTCCCCCTCTGCCAGCCGGTGCGGCTGCGGCGTATCGTTTACGTAGGGGGTGGCGACAGATTGGGTGTCGTGCATCACAAATCCGCTATCGGTCATACCCAGTGGACCCGTCACCAGATCCCGTACCGCCACATCCAGCGTCGTACCCTGAACGCGGGCGATCAGCGCACCCAGTACGTCGGTCGCCAGTGAGTAACGCCAGTCCGTACCCGGCCTGAACAGCAGCGGTACGCTGGCCAGCCGGCGGAGGTTCTCATCAAGGCTAATGCCGGAGGCATCCAGGCCGTCGGACACCCCTGCGCGCGCGCAGGGGCCCTGGTTATCAGGCTCGGAAAAGCGGTAGCTTAGCCCGGCCATATGGCACAGCAGCTGTCGCAGAGTGATGGAGGCCGGTGCGCCATCGGCCAGACGTGGCTGGAATTCAGGGAGCCAGCGTTCAATGCCGGCGTCCAGATCCAGACGCGCCTGCGCCACCAGCACCATTGCCGCGGTAGAGACAATCGGCTTACTGACTGACGCCAGCCGAAATACCGTCTCCAGGGTCATGGGTCGCGCGCTTTCGCGATCGGCAAGGCCCGCGGCCTGTTGGTGGATCAGCTCGCCATTGTGGGCGACCAGCACCACCGCGCCAACCAGCCGTCGCTCGTCCAGCGCCTGCTGCACGACGCCGCGAACGCGGTCAACCAGGTTTGCCGGGGGAACACCCGTCGTCAGGGGAAAGGCGGAATTCGTCATGACAGAACCCTCATTATTTTCGGTAATATGCTGATGAATGGTTTCAGATTAAAGAAAAAATAGCGCCCGGGATAGTCCATCTGCCCGCTGACCGTATGACCTGCTGGTACTGCACCTGACGAAAAGCCGTACGGCTTCACACTTCCCGGCTTCGTGGCGGAAGGAATGCGAAATATCGACTAAAGTTCTTTTCAGGGTCAACTACTTACAGACTGGATTTGGTCTGGACATGGAGAACAACCAATGCAACGAGTCGAAAAACGTCAATGGCGGGCCATGCTGGTACTGCCACTGCTTCTCTCTTCCACGCTGGCCGATACCGCTTTTGCAAAGCAAAGCGACGCGCAGCAATCTATGCTGAGTCAGTCCCCCCAGCCGCCGGATATCCGCCTGGGCCCGCTGTTTCAGGCCGTGCAGTCGGCGAAGCTTTTTTCCGATCAGAAAACTTTTGCGGATGCGATCCCGAAGAGCGATCCCTCGACCATTCTTGCCGACTGGCAGATGCAGAAAAAGCAGCGTAATTTCGATTTACGCCATTTTGTTGACACCAACTTCACCCTTCCCGTCGACGGCGATAAATATGTCCCGCCCGCCGGGCAGAGCCTGCGCGAACATATTAATGGCCTGTGGCCGGTACTGACCCGCTCCGCCAGCCAGCCCGCGCGCTGGGATTCCCTGCTGCCGCTGCCAAAACCCTACGTGGTGCCCGGCGGCCGCTTCCGCGAGATCTATTACTGGGACAGCTATTTCACCATGCTGGGCCTGGCAGAGAGCGGACACTGGGATCGGGTCGAGGATATGGTGAATAACTTCGCCTCCCTGCTGGATAAATATGGTCATATCCCTAATGGTAACCGCAGCTACTATCTCAGCCGCTCACAGCCGCCCTTCTTCAGCCTGATGGTCGATCTGCTGGCGCAGCATCAGGGCGACGGCGTTTACACTCAATACCTGCCGCAGCTACAGAAAGAGTACGACTACTGGATGGCGGGCGCGGACAACCTTAAGGCAGGAGACGCGAGTAAAAACGTGGTGAAGCTGAAGGACGGCACGCTGCTTAACCGCTACTGGGATGCCCGCGACGTACCGCGCACCGAATCCTGGCTGGATGACGTCAACACGGCGGAGAAAGCTAACCATCGTGAGAAAGCAGGCCTTTATCGCGATTTGCGCGCGGGCGCGGCCTCCGGCTGGGATTTCAGCTCCCGCTGGTTCGGCACCCAGAACGATATCTCCACCATTCAGACCACGCGCATTGTGCCAGTCGACCTGAATGCCCTGATGTTCCATCTCGAAAAGACCCTGGCGAAAGCAAATCAGGTCGCGAAACTGCCTGGCGCCAGCAGGCATTACGACGCGCTGGCGAAAAAACGTCAGCAGGCGATCAATCGCTATCTGTGGGATGAGAAACAGGGCTTTTACGCGGACTACGACTGGCAGAAAAGCGCCGTACGTCCGCAGTTAACCGCCGCGACGCTCTTCCCTCTCTACCTTCAGGTCGCGACCGATAAGCAGGCCAGCCGCACGGCAGCCGTGGTGAAGAGTCGGCTGCTGAAAGAGGGTGGACTGGTCACGACCACCATTAACAACGGCCAGCAGTGGGATGCGCCGAACGGCTGGGCACCGCTTCAGTGGGCGGCCGTAGAGGGGTTGAACAACTATGGTCAGCAGGCGCTGGCGAAGGATATCGGCATTCGCTTCCTGAAAAATGTTCAGACCACCTATGACAAAGAGCACAAGCTGGTTGAGAAATACGTGGTGGAAGGAAAAGGCCTCGGCGGCGGGGGCGGCGGTGAATATCCGCTGCAGGACGGCTTCGGCTGGACCAACGGCGTCACGCTGAAACTGATGGATCTCTACTGTCCAAAAGGCATCACCTGCAATAACGTGGGTGATATCCAATAAGCCGGCTTCGGCAGCGCGGACCTCAGGCGCTGCCGTCATAACGGCTTCCTGTTACCCAACAGCGTTTTTTTCTGTCACTCTTTCTCTTTTCACCTTCCCAGGCATTAATCATGCATAACGCAACTGCGCCCGTTCCAGATAAGAAAATGTTGATTGCCGCCTCAACGGGCAACTTTATTGAGTGGTATGAATTTGCTGTTTATGGCTTTCTGGCGACCATTATTGCCAAAAACTTTTTCCAGCTTGAGGGAGAAAGTGAACTGACCGGCCTGATCCTGACCTATGCCGCCTTTGCGCTGGCCTTTTTCTGTCGGCCCATCGGCGCCATGATTTTTGGTCGTATTGGCGATCGCATTGGTCGAAAGCCCACGCTGATTGCCGTGCTGCTGTTGATGACCTCTGCCACCTTCCTGATTGGCCTGATGCCCACCTACGCCGTTGCAGGCGTTGCCGCCCCGCTGCTGCTTACCCTGTTGAGAATGCTTCAGGGCCTGTTCGCCGGAGGTGAATTTGGCGGCGCGGTGGCGCTGATGACCGAGCTCGCCCCACCGGGCAAGCGTGGGCGCTACGGCGCATGGCAGTCCTTTACCGTGGCGCTGGGTCTGCTGGCGGGCGCGGCGACGGTGGCGGTTCTGGCCGCCGTGCTTACCGGCGATCAGCTCACGCGCTGGGGCTGGCGGGTGCCGTTTCTGCTTGCCCTGCCGCTTGGCGTGGTGGCGCTCTGGCTGCGCACTCAGCTGGAGGAACCGCCGGCCTTTGCTGCCGCGCAGCATACGGTGCCTGCGCCCTTACCGGTGGTGGTGAAAGCCATCGTGCTGGGCATTGGCAGAATGATGGGCTGGTCGGCGGCGGGCTATACCTTCCTGGTGATTATGCCCTCGTGGCTGCAGACGTCATTACACGCCAGCTTTCAGCAGGCGCTGGCTGCGACCGTGCTGGGTAATGTGGGCTTTGCCCTCACTATCCTGCCCGCCGGACGGCTGAGCGATCGCTTTGGTCGGCGCCGCATAATGCTGCTGGCGATGGTAACGGTGATTATATTCAGCTTTCCGCTGCTGGCGCTGCTCCAGCAGCCCACCACGTCAGTCTGGCTGAAAGCCCTGGCAGTGATGATGGCGGGCGGGGTGGTCGGTATCATCGCCGGGCCTGGCCCTGCCATGCTCGCAGAGATGTTTCCTGGCCGGGTACGCTATACCGGACTGGGGCTGGCTTATTCGCTCTCTAACGCGGTGTTTTCCGGCTGTGCCGGGCTGATTATTACCGGTCTGATAGCCCGGACGGGCAATGTGTTTATCCCCGCCTGGTACGTGACGCTGACCTGTATTATCAGCGCCATCGCCATTATGACCCTGCGCGCAGACGATCATTTGAAGCCACTGGAAACCTGATCCTTCGCAGACAGACAAAAAAAGGGAGACGTTTCCGTCTCCCTTTTTCATTCAATTGCGTATGCGTCAGCTTTTGACTTTGCGGTAGATCCACAGCACGACAATTGCGCCTACCACCGCCACGGCAAAGCTACCAAAGTTGAAACCGTCAACCTTGCCCATATGGAACAGCGTGGTGCTGATCCAGCCGCCGACCACTGCACCCACGATGCCCAGGATAACGGTCATGATGAAACCACCGCCGTCTTTACCCGGCATAATCCATTTAGCAATGATACCTGCGATCAGACCAAAAATGATCCACGATATAATACCCATTTCCTACTCCTTCCCTTGCGACATTTAGACCGCGTAAGTATAGGCTAAGATTCTAACCTTGTGATTTAAATCTAAAGTTTTTTCCAACTTTTTTATAACAGGTGCTAAGAAGTCATCAGAATCTGCCGATAAATTGCCGCAGCACTATTCAAATCTGGTTTCAACATTCATCAGGAGAGGGATGTGAAAGAGGAAGATAACGAGCAGTACCTCAAACGCGGCCCGCTGGCCGTGCTGGGCGTTCTGAAAGATCTGGTCAAAAATCAGACCCCGGTAATGGTGACTCATCAACGCGGCCAGTTTATTACCCGGCTGCTGTGTGCGGATCGCGAAAGGTTTATTGTCGATTATGGCAGTAATGATTATGACAATCAGCTCGCCGCTGAGGCCCGGCTGCTGAATATGACGGCGGAAACCGCCGGGGCGAAAGTTGAATTTGCCGTTTCTCAACTGAGTATCACCAGCCATACCGGCCTGCCCGCCTTTACCTCCGGCCTGCCTGATGACCTGATGATGATTCAGCGCAGAGAGTTTTTTCGCGTAACCGCGCCGCTCTCGCCGCTGTTCACCTGTTACGTGGGCTGGCCCGACGGTAGCGGACTGGGACGCCTGCGCCTGCAGGACATCTCGCTGGGGGGCATTAGCGTACTGGCAGAATGCCCGCTGCCGCCAGGTCTGGCAGAAGGTGAGCTGTTTAAGAACATGCGGCTGGAGATGGGGGAATATGGTCGTTTCGAGGTGAATGCCAGATTAGTGAACATCGGACAGCGCAGCGTGGTCGGCAGCAAAAATCAAACCGTTATCACGCCACGTTTAAGCTTTCGCTTCCAGAAACTTAGCGCCGACCAGGAGCGTCAGCTCCAGCAGGTCATTTTCTCACTTGAGCGCCTGGCGCGCGATAAAGCGACCCGCTTTCAGTAGCTGTTATCAATCTGTGAGGGTTAAACCGGCGAGATTCCCCTTCTCGCCGGTCAACTCAGGGTTCAAATAGTCCGGTAGGCGGTGGTGACTTTCCACAAATAGCGCGGTGCCTGCGCAGCGGGATGCTTGCTCTGAACGTGATGATAGAACGCTTCCGGCGTCATCGCGTTGATCATGGCTATTGCCCGGCCGCGATCGGGAGAGAAGGTACGCAGCAGCGCGCCGGCCCCGTTGGCATAGGAAACGATCGTCGCGTAACGCAGCGTTTCAGGGTCGCGAATGCCCGCCAGCGACTGATCCTGCAAAATTTTCAGATAGGCGGTACCGATATCAATATTTTTCACCGGATCGCGCAGCTCCGAACTGCTTGGCTGACCGCGACGCCCCTGTACGCGATAGACTTCACGGCCGGCCGTAGAGGCTTTAATCTGCATCAATCCAATGGCATTCGACTTACTGACTACCGTTGGATTGCCGCCCGATTCCACTGAAATAATGGCATCCACCAGCTTCTGATCGATTCCGTAGCTGTGGGCCGCATTCTCCGTAAAGATCGACCACGCCTGCGCCACCTTTTGCGGTGGGGCCTTGGTTAATGGTGTTTGCTGTACGGTGACGGTCTGTTTATGGGGTTTGCTGGCACAGCCTGCCAGCAGGAGCACCCCTGCGATTGCAACGTAGTTAACGCTTCTCACGTTTTCATTATCCTTTGCGCCTTAGCCTGCGCCCTATCATACCCGCCACTGACCTGTGGAAAATTACCGTAACTCTGAATTTGCCGGGTCAGAGGGTGACTTAGGACAGGCTTTTAGTCATTATCGGGTTATTGGACCCCCGGTCTGCCAAAAAAATTCACTGGAGTCGGTATAAAAAGCAAACATTATGCCGCGCAAGGCTCAACCCGACCGCCAGCGGTAAGCGTAGCACACTGAAATGCGCCATTTATTCCACCCGTTAGAGGATTAAAGTGAAGATTATGTCCGTTACTCCGCGTTCTTTTCATCTGATTGCCCCTTCCGGCTATTGCCTTAATCAGGCTGCCGCCCATCTGGCCGTCGATCGGCTGCGTGCCCAGGGGCATCAGGTGAGCCAGACGGCGATTATTCCCCGACGCGATCGCCGTTTTGCCGGGACTGACGAAGAGCGCCTGCAGGATGTGAACGCTCTGGCCGCGCTGGCGACGCTGCCGGATATTGTGCTGGCGGTACGCGGTGGCTATGGCGCGTCACGGCTTCTGCCCCACCTTGATTATCAGGGTCTGGCCGCACGTCTTCGGGAGCAGCCCGTAGCGCTCTGCGGCCACAGCGATTTCACCGCGATCCAGCTGGCCCTGCTGACCCACGGCGTAAAGAGTTTTAGCGGCCCGCTGCTGGCGGGTAATTTTGGTGCGGAGGTGCTCTCTGATTTCACCGTCGACCACTTCTGGCGGGCGCTGACCTCGCCGGAATTCACCCTCAGCTGGCAAACGCCACCGCAGGATGTTGACGTTAGCGGGACGGTATGGGGAGGAAATCTGGCGATGATGACCTCCCTCGTGGGTACCCCCTGGCTACCTGCCCTCTCTGACGGCATCCTGGTCATTGAAGATGTGAATGAGCATCCCTACAAGATTGAGCGCATGCTGCTACAGCTGGCCCAGAGCGGCATTCTGGCCCGACAGAAAGCCATAGTGACCGGCAGTTTTACCGCGGCAAACCTGAGCGCATACGATAATGGCTACGACTTTGACAGCGTCTGGACGCTAATACGTCAGATAACCGGCCTGCCGCTGGTTACCGGCCTCTCTTTTGGTCACGATCGCGATACCGTCACGCTACCTTTAGGCGCCCACGGCCATTTAAAAGTAGAAGGTAACCAGGCTTCGCTAAGGTTATCAGGGCACCCTACGCTGCGTTAACTTCCCGGAGCCCCTATGAAGCAGTTATATGAGGACCTCTGGGTTTCCACGCCGGAGTTGGCGGCCTGTGAGACAGAATCAGAGTGGATGATGCATGGTTTTCTGTTGCAGCATGAGCGAGGCAACATGCTGATCTCCCGCGTTGAGAATGCTGACGATCACCAGACGATTGCCGGTCTTGGCGGGATAATCCGTCATTATCTGAGTGGCTGGCAGGAGGCCGGACCCGGGGCGCGACAGCTGCAACAGCGGTTTAACTCCGCTCTCTACTGCCATACCCGGGCGCTCGGCCCAGTAAGCGCCTTTGTCGAAGCCGATGATACCTTCAACCTGGCAGAAGTACACTGCGGCAGCTTCCACCTGGTTCCGACGCCGGGCCATACGCCAGGCAGTACCACCTATCTTTATGCCTCCCCCTTCGGCAAAACCTATCTGTTTGTCGGGGGCACGCTGGTACGGGATGGCAATCGCTGGGTGACGCTGCAGTTACCCGAGAGCAACGAGGCCGATTTGCTTAAATCGCTGGAGTTCTACCGGGCGCTGAGGCCAGACGTGGTGTTGATGAGCGTGACACGGGCCCATCCGGGCTGGTGCGAGGTGACCGTACGTGAGTGGCTGGCACTGCTGGATGAAGCCGAGCACCAGCCGCGGGATTGTCGCCAGCGGATTATCGAGTAGCCGGGCAGGGTCGTTAACTGACTGAGGGGTCAGGATTCAACGTTTCCGGTCGCATCGGTGCGCTGCAGGGTGACTGCACCGTTCTCCCGTTCACTGCTGCGGCTGCAGGGCACCAGCTTTTTGGCCCCTTCGAAGGAGAAAAAGGTCTCCTGATCCGCTTTATTAATGATCATCTGATCGCCGTTTCGAAACAGCACAATCGACACCCGCGTACCGCTGTCGGTGCTCGACTGCTGCTGCCCTGCGGCGATCTGAAAATGATTACCCGGCCACATCAGGGTGGTCAGGCCATATTGTGCTTCGGTTACGGTCATGGTCTGACGACCAGGGCAGGTAATTTGAAACTCAGCGTTCATCGGTTGGGCATCGGGGGTGGCCCGCGCCGCAAAGGTGGCACTGACCAGCAGACAGCCCGCGGCGAAAATGCGAAACATGAGCAGCGTTCTCCGGAAATGTTCTCACTTAACGCAAATACTATGAGGGAAAAGTCCGTCACATGACACTGTCACCTTCGTAAAAAGGGACAAACCAGGAGTGTTCCTGGTTTGTCCGCACCCTCTACTTGTCCAGCGCGCTCATCTCTTTGATATCAGCCTGATTTACCGCCTGCTGCTTGCCGTTTTCATCGGTGTACAGCACCATACCGGTCGCTTTATCGACCTGCGGTTTGCCCTGTACCACCAGCGTGCGCCCGTCGTTCATATGCAGAATATGATTGTTCGTACAGCCTGCCAGCAGCGTGCCGGCCATCAGAACGCTGGCCAGTAACAGCATTTTTTTCATTTTTTCATTTCCTGTTTATGCGTTATCCCGCTTCTATCATAATTTGATTGAAGGATGGTTAAAATAACTGTATTTTTATACAGCACAGTTAACCAGGATAAGTACATGTTTGTTGAACTGATTTACGATAAGCGCAACGTAGCGGGTTTACCCAATGCTCAACAGATGATTCTGGACGAGCTTGAGAAACGCATTCAGCGGGTTTTTCCAGAGGCGGACGTCCGGGTCAAGCCGATGCAGGCTAATAGCGTGAAAACCGATGCCAGCAAAAGCGATAAGGCCGTCATGATGAGACTCATAGAAGAGATGTTCGAAGAAGCCGATCAGTGGCTGGTAACAGGCGAATATTAACCAGCAGAAGCGATCCGCAACGACAGCTAACGGACCCGGCCTGCCCTTCAGTACGCAGCAGCCCGGATACCTGATTTCGTTGAGTGCAGTGAGTCCTGGTACTCCGCTCAGCGCGGCTGGTCTTTGTTACGCTCAGCGATTTCCGCATAGATCAGGTCATAGACTTTTGCCGCATGGGCGGAGCTGTCACGAAGCATCTGAATCGCATCCTCTAAGGTATGCGGTTCCATCTGGCCGACAATACGCCATCCCAGCGCGATATTTTTTGCCTCTTCCAGCCGATCGGGGTGGTTTTCAACAGACGCAGCTTCTGACACATCATTCTCCTGATTTAAGTAATGGCCCTATTTTACGGCCCTTTTCATCTGGCTCAACCCCTGATTTACCCTAATGGCCAGGCTGCCACTTTTATAAACGCCTCTGGCAGAAAAACCACACAATTTCCCCCTGAAACAGAAATTCCTTCCACTAAAAACGGATTATTCCTGGAGGGTGATTCCGTACTATTTCACTCTTCTGCTATGATCGCCAACACTTTTTGCGCACCGCAGCTTTATTCGATGCAAAAAAAAACCGCCCGGCGTGGGCGGTCAGGTTCGGGTCAACAGACTTAGTTATAGTAGGGGAACTTGCGATCGGTACCATTAATGTTGAGCGTAATGTAACCGCCCGGTGCGGTGCTGGCAGGTACCGCAGCATCCGCAGTCGCCAGGGTCACTACGCCATTTTCATTAGCGCCTATCCCCGCTAAACCATTATGCAGGCTGAGTCTTGCGCTGGGGGTAACGGTGCCCAACGTAGTGAGATCGGTCACCTCACTCAGGTCCGGGGTAAACAAGGAGCATTCGCCGGAATCAAATCGCGTGGGGCCGGTGGAACGAAGATTAAACATGGTATCCCCGCTGCCGGCTTTGAGTTTTACCCATACCTCAACGATGTTTTCATAGCTGCGCTTATATTTGACATCAATCACCGACGTCGAACCGCGATGAAACATATCTGCCCAGACAGAACTGACGCATCGCTGGAGGTTCAGCCAGGTCACCCCGGATGAAACAGCCTGCACCGGGCTGGCTGCCGTGCCCGCCGGGTTAGTATTCGTCAGCTTACCCACGAACTCCAGCGTCCACTGCTGATTGACCTTCGGGAAGACGAATTTGCCAATGCGGAACCATTTATCACTGTCCGAGATATTATTCAGCCGGTAGCCGCTGTACCAGCCGGCCTTCATGGAGCCGGTCATCGTGGTGCCAAAGTTCTCCTCCCGCCGCCAGCCAGACTCGTAGCCTGACAGCCAGCGGTCGCTGGTGGTCTCCATGCTGACCTTTGCACCCGCCTGCAAATTAAGCTGACGAAACTGCACCCGACTGTTGTTCATTAACAGCGGATTAGCGCAATCCTCCACGCTTAATGCATCGACAATCCACTGCCCGTTAGTCAGATCGCCGGGGAACCGCGTATGCTCAATCCAGACGTTGCGAATGATCCCCTGGGTCATGCGTGGCATATACAGGGTGGCATCGCCATAGCCGGTCTGAAAATTGGCATTACTCAGCTCAATTGCCGTTGCGTGATCCCAGACGCCGTTCGGCGAGTTAGACCAGCCCACTTCAAAAACCCGCGCATAGGTATTCTGGCTGTAGATTTGATCAAAGCGGGTATCCAGGGTGTCCAGCAGCTTGATGACGGTGCCGCCGTTATACTGCACGCGAAAGCAGCGGATATGCACGAACTCGCCCTCGATAGTGGTGTTTTCAAAAAACGGCTGCACGTTGGAGAGCATATCGGCGGTAATGGCCCCGCTGGTAGCGGTGATATCCGCGCTGGCCTGCCCGTTCCAGCTGATACCCCGAATCACGGTGCGCCGGGCATTGACCTTAAACACCGTATTGATCGACTTATCAGAGATAATCACCGTGCCCGGAGACACGCCGTAAGGGCTGTCGTCACCATAAAGCGCAAAATAAGGTATTTCGCTGGCCGAAAGGTCGATGGGCGAAATCAAAAATTTCCCCGGCGGAAAACGCACGCCAATATCTTTTGCGTTGATATCGTAGCTCTGCGACCAGCTAAACATCCGCCTGAAGGCGTCGCCGTCATCGGTTACGCCGTCGCCGCGTGCGCCAAAGTGATAGAGATTCACCTGCACGGGATCGTTAATAATACGCTTCCAGTAAAAGCTGCTGCCCTTCGCCACCGTTCCGCCGTCATCAGTCAGCGTGGTGGTGCCCAGAAAGCCGACAAAGTCGCCGCCGCCGTGAAATGACGAGTCTTTGTCGTAATAGCGTTTCAGGGCGGCGATGTCGCCAGCTTTCGTCGGTGCAGTGGTGCGCAGATCGGCAAAGCAGTTCACTTCGATCATAAAAACCTCCAGATAAAAGGAATAGTTGTGCAAGGGGTGCCCACGGGGGCAGGTTTTGAGAACAGATGGAACGCGGTGAAACGAGGAGTATCAGTGATGACAGTCGAGCTTTTGACGCTCATCAGCCAGCGTCCGCTGGCGAACAAACTGCGCCATCACCGCCATGGCGACCATAAACGCGCCAGTCAGGCCAAGATAATTTGGGGGGATAACGCTCTTAACGTCAGCGGGTAGCATCTGCCAGGCCTGCATGGCAGAATCAGGAAAAGAGTGAACCCATGCGCTTATCGCGGAGCCAAGTGAAGCCAGCCACACCGACCAGGTTTTAAAAAGCAGCCTGGCATGCCGTACAAACTCCACGGAGCTGTAGCGACGAATAACCAGCAGCAGCAGCAGCGCACTTATTACGCCGCTCAGATAAAGGGAAAATTTCATAGCAACCCCCGATAGCTTTCATAGCTGCCGCTGCGCATCACGTCCGCGTGTCGCTTCGCTCTGGCGGGCGTCTGCCTGGCCCACAGGCTGTTTAACATACCATCAGCAGCGGACGAAAAGTCCCCCCGGGCAATGGCGGCAAGCGTATTACTGAAGCCACTCAGGCCCTCCACTCCCATCTGATAAGCCATACTGTAAAGAATGTCTGAACGCGCGTCGTTACACTGATCCAGCGCACTGGCCAGCAGGGGACGTTGCTGCATCGCAAAAATCTTCCCCTCAACCAGCGTTTGCATCCACAGTTCTCCGACCTGCCGGGGAACCTTGAAGATATAGCTGGTCAGAGAGGCGCCTTTCGGACCGATTTTGATGCCACAACCTACGGTGGGATAGCCTAACGAATCGATAAACGGTTCGTCCCGGTAGCCCTCTTCATACTTCAAAATGGAGACAATCTGGCTCATGATGAACCCCCTCTTTAACGTGAAAGATAACCGGTAGCATTTTTCGGGCACCTGTATCGGCGCGTTCAGGCTGTTAAAGAGCGGGATAATACGGCGCATCATTTTACGGGCAAGAAAAATAATGCGTTATACGCATATTAGGATGCCCCTTAAAAATGCGCAAGGCGCTTTGCGTGATACGCATAAAAAAGGTGTAATAACCCGATGAAACCTGGAGAAAGAATCAGACAGCTTCGTAAAGCTAATAACATGACCCTGCATGAGCTTGCCCTGCGGGTTGAAAGTGACGTGGGTAACCTGTCCCGCCTTGAGCGTGGCCGTCAGGGTTACAGTGATGCGTTGCTACAAAAAATTGCCGATGCCCTCACCGTGCCCGTTTCTGAGCTATTCTCATCAGGAGAACTAAACAATACTGGGGTTTTATCCAGTGTTGATTCGTTAACCAGCGTGAGGAGAGGTGATGTGTATCGTGTTGATGTTCTTGATTTTGCCGCCAGCGAAGGCGTGGATCCACCCGCCAGAGAAGTGGTAGAAGTCATTAAATCCATTGAATATGTCAGAAATGAGGCAAGCGTAATTTTTGGCAATAAACCGGAAGCGTACGTTAAATTAATCAATGTTCGTGGCGACAGTATGGAAGGCACAATTGAGCCAGGCGATCTGATTTTTGTTGATATCAGCGTGTCATCCTTTGACGGGGATGGCATATACGTTTTCGACTTCAACGGAGACACTTTTGTTAAGCGTTTACAGAAAGTTAAAACGGAACTTTATGTCATATCCGACAATCCCCGTTATAAAGAGTGGACCATATCTCATCACGAAATGGCGATGTTGAACGTAGCGGGTCGCGTATTGCTGAGTCAGTCACAGCAGTTCCGGCGCCATGGTTAACCCCCCACAGAGGTCCCGGTAAACGGGCCTCTTTATATCCCCCTCTAAATATGCGCTTGACGCATATCAATTCAGCTTCCAGGCTTATCCTACCTTCACCCAAAAAGAGAGCTTGCCGATGAACTCACGCCAACGCCGCGCACTGCGCTACAAAGAAAAATGTAAACGGCTAGACAGAATAATGACGCAGGCGCTAACCGGATGCTCGCCCCGCATTTATAAGGCCCTGAATCTGCCTCCCCCGGAAAAATAATAAAAACCTGTCGCCAACAGGCTGAGGCGACAGGATAAGGTTTTAATCAGGGCTATTTATGATGCCTGAATACGGCAAATACCACCGCAACGTTGCCGCTGGCGCGGTATACCGCGGCGCAGATCAGCAAATTAATGGTGATGATTGCCCATGACGTATGCTCATAATGATCGAAGAAGAATCGGAAAGGCACCGACGCGTAGGCCAGAATCATCAGATAAGCAAGCCAGGAAGCCCAGCACTGATATGAAGACCCTTCTTTGCGAAAGGACATTAGCCGTAGCACAATCGCCATACAGATCACCACATTGGCAATGACCAACGGATCACTTATTACCATGATATCCTCCTCGCCAGCGAGCCAGCCAGATAACCGGATTCTGTTGATTAATAAAGGTCAGGGTTTTAATCGCCAGGGCCGAGAGCAGAATGGCGCCCAGCCCATCCAGCGGACGATCGCTGTAACCTAATATCTGTGCCAGCTTTGCGCCCGCCAGCCCTGACCCAAACACCCCTACGATCATTGAAACCAAAAAGTAGGCGGCACGCACCAGAAGTCGCATATCAGATGCGCTGGCGACATAAAAAACCGCGCCCGCAAAAGCGCCGAACAGCACGCTGTAGTTCACCAACCCCGGATGACTTTCCAAACCCGTTCCCGCGACCGCAGCCGCGCCAGTACCAACTGCTATAAAATGCCCGATCATACTGCCCCCCTTGTTACTGCAATGCCCTGGATGCCAGAGATAAATACCCAGTTTGGCGTCGTCATGGTAATGACTTAAGGCTGTCATCTGACAAAACGCTTACGGGACAGGAACGTCACGCTACGCCAGATTCGTTAGTTCGACGCATAGTTAGGAAATGTGTAATAAGGCACGATGTGATATATAAAGTAAGCGTCAGGGGAATGGCCTGCGCGTGCTTAATTAGCATGCTTTTAATGTAGATCGATAATTGCGTACGCGTGAGCGTGAGAAACGGATAATTTTAACGCGTTGTTCCCCCTCGAAATAATATCCTGAAAGCCGGGGAGGAAATCATTTTGATGCCGCATCCGGCGAGCGAGGATGGATATGTCACCAACCGATCCCCCCTGCCCCATCACGCGGGGCGGGTATATCTAAAATCTGAATGATAAAACTTGCGGATTGATAAAATAAGGAGAGGAAATGGAAATAAGACTGGCCTCGCCCGACGAGGCAAACGCGCTCTGGCGCATTCGTAACCTTGCCATCCGTCATGGATGCAAAGAGGTTTACGGCGCATCGACGATCGGTGCCTGGACGCCCGACGCCATGCCCGCCGGTTTCCCACGCACCATTGCAGATAATCCTTTCTATGTCATCGATGCTCCCGGGGGACGGATTCCGGTTGCCACCGGCTTTCTGGATCTGAAACGACAGAGCGTGGAAGCGATTTTTACGCTGCCGGACTTTATGGGCAAAGGGCTGGCCGGTCGCATTCTGCAGGCGATCAAAGATGAAGCCCTGAAAAGGGGGATACGCAGGCTGACGCTCGATTCAACGCCGAATGCCTGTACTTTCTATCAGCGGCATGGGTTTCGCGTGGTGCGTAAAGGTATCTATCACTCTCCGACGGCAGGCGAATTGAGCAGCGTGGAGATGGCCTGCGACCTGAAGGAGTGAGGCGTTAGCAGCAGGATAAAAATTTAGATTAAAGTTTCCGTAAATTGTATTAGTCGCGACTTGATCTGACACTGGACCTTGAAAGGTTGAGAGTTACCGGTTTTGATATGGGTGTCGAATCCTTATACAAAACACGAGGTAACTCTCATGCTTCATACTAACAATCCTATCATCAAACACAAAGCCGGCCTGCTCAATCTGGCCGAAGAACTCGGTAACGTATCAAAAGCCTGTAAAATCATGGGCGTGTCACGCGACACATTCTACCGCTACCAGGAGCTGGCTGAAGAAGGCGGCATTGACGCGCTGGTTAATCAAAATCGTCGGGTGCCCAACCTGAAGAATCGGGCCGATGAAGCCACTGAACGGGCGGTTGTTGAGTACGCCGTTGAGTTCCCGGCCCACGGTCAGCACCGGACCAGTAATGAGCTGCGTAAAAAAGGCGTGTTTATCTCCGGCAGCGGCGTGCGCTCCATCTGGCAACGACATGACCTGGAGAACTTCCGTAAGCGGCTGAAGGCGCTTGAGGAAAAGGTCGCCAGAGAAGGCATTGTGCTTACCGATGCTCAAATCGTTGCGCTGGAGAAGAAGGCGCACGATGACGAAGCCTGCGGTGAAATAGAAACTGCTCACCCGGGTTATCTGGGGTCGCAGGACACCTTCTACGTTGGCAATCTGAAAGGCGTGGGCCGCATCTACCAGCAGACGTTCGTGGATACGTACACGAAAATGGCTCACTGCAAGCTGTATACGAGTAAAACGCCGATCACTGCAGCCGACCTGCTTAATGATCGGGTACTGCCGTTCTATGAGGCTCAGGGGCTGCCGATGCTGAGAATACTGACCGACAGGGGCACAGAGTACTGCGGTAAAGTAGAGCAACATGATTATCAGCTGTATCTGGCCATCAACGATATCGACCATACGAAAACGAAGGCAATGTCCCCGCAGACGAACGGTATCTGCGAGCGCTTCCATAAAACCATTTTGCAGGAATTTTATCAGGTTACGTTCCGCAAGAAGCTATATGCAGACCTGGAGAGCCTGCAAATGGATCTGGACAAGTGGTTGTGGCATTACAATAATGAGCGAACTCATCAGGGGAAAATGTGCTGCGGGCGTACGCCAATGGCCACATTACTTGATGGAAAACGGGTCTGGGCAGAAAAGAATCTGAACCAGATTTAATCTGACAGACACCTGTATAAATAACCGGTAACTGTCAGATCAGGTCTGAGCTAGTACACGTAAATCAAACCGATGTAGATTCTACTTATCATTAATGCTGACATGATGCCGTGTATTTCATCAAACCCATCGAGTTCGCCCTGCTGACCCTCACGCTGGTCTACTGCTTTGCCATGTCTTCATGGTTCTGGTAGTCAGACACAGGCTGAGATGAGTCTATCGCGCTGACAGGCGTAATAAAGGATATCCGTGACTCAACCGTAACGGATATCCGTAGTTGTACTTGACCAATCTCGACGACGTTACTCCTGCTTACCCTTATCCTCAAGCGTTAATACCTCCCGAATCTCAGTGCGCAACAGCCTGATATTTCCCCAGCTCTCACTTCGGGTGCGCCCAGCGACAGCTAAAAACTCATCCATGCTCATCCCCCGCTCCTCACGGGTTTCGGCCGCCACGGTACTAAAACGCTCAAACATCTCTTCCTTAACGTCCGCATCGCCAAACCAGCCATCCAGCCATCGCCGCAGCGATTTTGAATCGCCGCTGGCTCTTTTCTGCACGACTCGAGCCCGCTTAGGCGGAAGTACCACCACAACTTCCGGCTGTTCCACGTCATCCGCAGCCCACAGATGGGCATACTTCGACTCCAGCAGCGTATATTCAGCCTTATCGCCAAAAGCCGCTGCGGCGCAGGCCCACACTTTAATGCCGCTGCTTCTGATCATGTCGGCCTTGGCTACAGGGTATTCAGAAGCCGGATAAGGCTGCACAGCGTGCGCGCCTGACGTGCTGCCCTTTCCGGCGGCCATCCGGTACTGTCCAACGATGATCAGGATCTCCCTGAGTTTTTCCTCAGAAACCACCAGCGTCCTGGAGCCAGCGGAGTTTTGCTTAACCTCAGCCTCAGCAATCAGCTCCATCAACCGTCGGGCCCGGGTAGCGTCAAACCTGAGAATGGAATCATTACGGGTAAGTTTTTTTTTACCCATCGCCTTTACGGCTTTTAGTCGCGCCCTGACAATGCTTACCGCGAGGTTACCGTACTCATGCGAAAGTGCCAGGGCGGTTGTCGCGGCAATATCGCCCGTTCGCACCATGGCTAACAACTCTTCATCACAGGCTAAAAGCGTGAGATGCCGACTGATATCGCTCCTGGAGCGGTTAACGCGCCTGGCTATTTCCGTGTTGCTCAGACCAAGGTTATGCAGCCTTAGGTAAGCGACCGCCCGCTCCAGTGCGCTCAATGGTTTACTCTGGATGCGGGACAGCATCAGGACCAGACGATCGGCTTCCGTCCCGCTCAGGTCTTCACAGGCAAGATGCGTTATATTGAAACCCGCCTCAATGGCCATCACCGCCCCGTAATAGCGATGATGCCCATCAACGATCTTCACCCCTTTGGCAGTGGCCTGCACGGACAATGGCGGTACAGATTCCCCGGCGAGAAAAGCGTCGCGAAAAAACTGAATCTGATCCCAGTCAATGTCACGAATGTTGTAACCCGGCTCAGCATAGAGTTCGGCAATGGGCACCAGCCAGGTTGGGACCGCACTGGCTTTCAGACCATGCGGGTCAGAAGATTTATACAGCTGAGAAAGTGTTGTCATTTGCTTACCGTCTCCAAAAAAGAGTTAACATCAGCGGCGCAATCAACACGCAGGACGTACGGCTATCGTGACAGGAAAGTCATTTCAGGAACCTGTATTCGCTGCCCTGTTTATCACCACGGACCGGTAATTGAGGTTTTACGTCGCAACTGCCTGCAGCTGAGCGATCGCGCCCACGTCACCACGACGATTGCATTGTTATCCGCAATGCCTGGGCACGGCCTGCGGCTTAACAGCTGGGTAGAAAAGCCGCAGCCAGACCCTTTTCACGCCGGTCAAGCACGCAAGATATGGCCTGGGGGAATACAGCCAAACAGCGGTGATATTTCTATTCTGGACTGCAATTCAGCCCGATGCCTGCTGCTGCTGCGCGGGTCAGGTGGAATGGATAGCTGACGCAGCTATCCCCTTTTTGAAGGGAAAAGGCCTGAAGCGGGCTACGTTAACCTTGTCGTGCGGGCTCAACCAGAAGAGGACGGATGTGAAAAAAGGAGAAAAGAGTAATAAAAAAAAACTGCCGGGAGGGTAAAGACCCAGCAGCTGAACTTCCCACGATAATCGTGATAAGAAAATGCATAAAGACAGAATGCCAGACGTTATTTAACAATCTAATAAGCCATTCAAAGCGTTTAAGTTCAGGCCAAAATCTTTTATAGCCCGAACGACACGATCTGTTGTTAAACTACTTTGAAAAATTTAATTTTACATTAGCCTTTGTCAATCAGGATTTCCGCAGAAACGTCCAGCGCCTGCGCAATGCGCACCAGGCTCGAAAGGCTAATATTACGCTTGCCGTTCTCAACCTCACTCAGATAGCTTCTGTCCATATGTGCCAGGTGGCTGAGGTCCAGCTGACTCAGCCCTTTTCGTCGCCTGAGCTGACGTATCGTCACGCCCACTCTCAGCAGCAGAGATTTGTACATAGGGTTTTCCAAATTTAACATTCACTGAGAATATTTAAGGCAAAACCTGATTAAGTACGACAATCTTTAATCAATCAAATCGCTATTACAGCAAGCTGAATCAAAGTAAAAATGGGTCACAATTAACGACAGGGAGTCGGGAAGAAGATCAGCCCTCCAGAATGTTACTGAACCGCTTTTCTGAAACCCGCTCCTCTGATTCAGCTTGCACAGTATGATAGTGATATGGCTTGCCCGGATCGGTACTTACCCGCCTGACTTTACCATAGTCTTTCAGCCAATCCGTGTAGACGGCCAGCATATCATCAACATCCCTGTGCGGCGGGACATGGCAAAGAAAGAGCTGAGCATCATGCTTCGTTAAGTGATGTATATATAAATCCTTTTTGGGCACAACGCTCTCTTCTTCATAATATTCAACAACCTTAATATGGTTGAATTCAACCAAAGGCCAGCGTGATAAAAGTGAGAAAAACTGCATTTTTTCCATTTTAACCCCCAGACGACTTGAGATATTATTTGAGAATTTCCTTATAAAGAAATTAATAATAAGTGGTACTGTATTTACTGGTTACTTTATTATGCGTTATACAGATGGTAAACATGGAGTTTATCACTAAGGTTTATTTTTTAGTGACGGTCCCTTTTTATGCCAGACATGTAATCACTTTCAACCCATCACAGGAGAACCTGTAGACTATATACTACACCCCGCCTTAGCAATCCTCATTCGCTCCCAATTTGAGCAACAAGGCAGTAAAATGCCGAAAAATGATTTTTACCAGTGCAATATGCTAAATAACCCTGCATAAAAGCGCAATTACCACTACAAGCCTCTACAAAACATGAATAACTAACATAATATTTTTTTTAATCTCAAAACCACCTTTCCCTATATTTTTAAATGGCCTGAAATTTAATAGTGATATAGTCAACCGCGTGACTTATAGCATTTCACGGTAAGTGTGGAAACTGATTAAACCCATAAGCAATCAATCGCTCAGTTAATAGCTCGGGTAATGACGACAATGATTTTTAGAGATCGTTGGTTTTTTTTGAGACTACTTTAAGAAATGAGAACCAATGCTGCCTGGAGTATTACAGTGCAGCTTAAGGGACTAATTTCTAACTGAACGATAATCAGTGTCAGGGTGCCCCTGTGCTATAACACGCTTCAAAAGACAAGTTAACGGATAGCTATCATTAGCGGCATGTCTAAAGAGAGCAGAATGTAGTTCAAATCCGCTCACCGCGCCTCAGGAAAGTACAGCCTGAGAACTCAGCGCAAGCGGATTTAAGTGCGAAGAACGGGAATCGACTCACCTGCTCCATGATTACGCCTGCCACTCCGGTCGTGCTGTTCGGCCTGCGTGTGCCCGGCCACGAAATACTGAACGTACAGCGAAAGGAAGAAAGCTCCAGCCCTTCGCCTTTTTCATCGGCAACGATCAGCGAACATTTTCTTATCCAGTTCTGTGGCATGATTTTGGTCCTAAAAAAAACCTGAACCAAAAAAAGCGATTTTTTATATTTAATTAAACAAAAAATTGTTTTTTTGAAAAAAAAGAGGAGGATTTATGAAGGTTGAATTTAGTTTTGCAAGTATGGCTTCAATTATTGGCTATCGTAGTAGCGTTACTAATAAGGTTCACGCAAAACCATTGGCGGAAAAAATTAGCTCAGTAAAAAATACTGGCAACATCTGCTTTAGTAAAGCCACAGGTAAAAAAATGCTACCAGAACTACGATTAGCTGAGCATAAACTACGATTAGCTGAGCATGATAAGAATAAACAGATTACAAGAAAGGCCGCCCGCAGAATAGAAAATTACTTGCAATCGTCTCATAACCCTGCAAATGTAAAACGCGCTCGTTTTGACGTGTAGTTAGTTTTCGTCTTCAACCCTGTAAAATTTTTCCGCCTGGCCGGAATATATTGCGCAGGAGAGCCGATTTCATTGATATAACCAGTGCCAGCATTGCCGAAAGGCGCATCATCCAGCGCGGAGTCTTCAACAGGGATGCCAACCAACACATCCCTGTTACCGATAGTCTTTAGTGCATCTAAAACAGATTGCGCCTTGTCAACTCTCATCGTGACGCCGCTTTTCATAACTGGATGCCGCCAGATACGCCCCCGGAACCGCCGGTAGCTATCGCTCTGCTGTCAGCCCCCCACAGCACCATGTAGTGCGCGACAAAAAGCTCAACAAAGTAAGGAAGCAGATTCTTACCCGTGATCTTCTCACTGAGCAGCACATCAGCCAGGTTCAGGCGAAACTGTATTTGAGCATCGGGGTATCGGGTGGTGTAGGAGAACTGCGGGAAAACGGTACGAAAATCACTTACTGTTGGAAGGATTTGGTTTTTTGCCATCGCCATCACCTCCGGCAAGCAGTTCCGCTATCTGCTGATTCAGCGCTTCAGTTTGCGCTTTTTGCTCGTCCATCTGTGAAGTCAGACTGCGGATGGTCGCGTCACGTTCTTCAATCAGGGCTTTCAGGGTTTCAATCTTTGCCTGAAATTCGTCGCTAATATCCGGCACAGCAGTATCGTTCTGCCAATTTTTGCCTCATACGTATTTTTCTTATCGTAAACCGCGCCGCTTTGTGAAGATTTATTGAACAGCAGTTCGCTATCACGACCCGATTCTGACTGTATGCCAAGGGAGATCCAGCTTCGCTTAGGTTACTGCCACCAGCCCTCGCGGGCATTGAGCACTGAAAACGGTGGCACAAGAAATTTTTCAGGTCGGAAAAAGTACGGGGACATATCGCCCCCGTTAACATTCGCTACAATGGTGTAACTTACATGTGCTTAATCATAGCATCGCCAAACTCTGACGATTTCAGCAGCTTAGCGCCGTCCATCAGACGCTCAAAATCGTAGGTGACGGTTTTGGCGGCAATCGCCCCTTCCATACCTTTGATAATCAGGTCTGCGGCTTCGGTCCAGCCCATATGACGGAGCATCATTTCCGCTGACAAAATAACGGAACCTGGGTTCACTTTATCCTGACCGGCATACTTAGGTGCCGTGCCATGGGTCGCTTCAAACAGCGCGCATTCGTCGCCAATGTTCGCACCAGGCGCAATACCGATGCCGCCCACCTGCGCCGCCAGGGCATCAGAAATGTAGTCACCGTTCAGGTTCATACAGGCAATCACATCGTACTCGGCCGGGCGTAACAGGATCTGCTGCAGGAACGCATCGGCGATCACGTCTTTAACAACGATCTCTTTACCGGTGTTTGGATTCTTAATTTTCATCCACGGACCACCGTCAATCAGCTCGCCGCCGAATGCTTCTTTCGCCAGCTGGTATCCCCAGTCTTTGAAAGCGCCTTCGGTGAACTTCATGATGTTGCCCTTGTGCACCAGCGTCACGGAGTCGCGATCGTTAGCGATCGCGTACTCGATCGCCGCACGCACCAGGCGCTTAGTCCCCTCTTCTGAGCACGGCTTCACGCCGATACCACACTGTTCTGGGAAGCGAATTTTGTTAACGCCCATTTCGTCGCGCAGGAACCTGATCACTTTATCCGCTTCGGCAGAACCCGCCTTCCACTCGATACCGGCATAAATATCTTCAGCGTTCTCGCGGAAAATCACCATATCCGTGTCTTCCGGGCGTTTAACCGGGCTTGGCGTACCGGTGTAATAGCGCACCGGACGCAGGCAGATGTAGAGATCAAGCTGCTGGCGCAGTGCCACGTTCAGTGAACGAATACCGCCGCCGACCGGGGTGGTCAGAGGGCCTTTGATCGCCACGCGATACTCTTTAATCAGATCCAGCGTCTCTTCCGGCAGCCAGACGTCCTGGCCATAGAGCGCGACCGATTTCTCGCCGGTGTAAATTTCCATCCAGGAGATTTTACGGTCACCGTTATAAGCTTTCTGTACAGCGGCATCGACCACTTTGATCATTACGGGTGACACATCAACGCCAATACCATCACCTTCAATAAACGGGATGATTGGGTTGTTTGGTACGTTCAGTTTTCCCTGATCCAGGGTGATTTTCTGACCTTCCGCCGGAACAACTACTTTGCTTTCCATTAACCTCTCCTTCGAACGCTTTTTTGTTAATGATTTGTAAGATGCGCGTCAATACTACTTGAATATTGACGTCGCGCCAATCATCTCGGGTTTGCGGTATAATGCGCTCATTATCACTCAGTGCAAAGACTATGCGTAAATCTTCCCTTATGAATCACCGCGTTAAACGCCCCTCTGCGCCCGCTGCCGCTAAGGGGCCCCGACGTATCATAATTTTTAACAAACCCTTCGACGTGCTACCCCAGTTTACCGACGACGCGGGCCGCGGCACGCTAAAGGATTTTATTCCGGTGGCTGACGTCTACGCGGCGGGTCGCCTGGATCGTGACAGCGAGGGCCTGATGGTGCTGACTAACGACGGACCTCTTCAGGCCAGGCTAACGCAGCCGGGAAAACGAACCGGTAAAATTTATTTTGTCCAGGTCGAAGGCGATCCCAGCGACGACGATCTCCAGGTGCTGCGAAATGGCGTGACGCTGAAAGATGGCCCCACGCTGCCTGCTCAGGTGGCGCGGGTGCAGGAGCCTGAGTGGCTGTGGTCGCGCAACCCGCCCATTCGCGAGCGCAAAGCAATCCCCACCCGCTGGCTTAAGATTACCCTTTTTGAAGGGCGTAACCGTCAGGTCCGGAGAATGACGGCGCATATTGGCTTCCCAACGCTGCGTCTGATACGTTTTGCCATGGGTCCGCTACAGTTGCAGGACCTTGCTCCCGGCGAATGGCGCGACATCACCGACGCGTGTTCGCTATGAGTTATCACTCTTTTCAAGGAGGCAGGCATGTTTAAACCGCACGTTACCGTAGCCACCGTGGTGCAGGCTGAAGGTCAGTATCTGGTGGTGGAAGAGATGGTGCGCGGTCGCGCCACCTGGAACCAGCCGGCAGGCCATCTCGAAGCGAACGAGACGCTGCTTCAGGCCGCCGCGCGCGAACTCTATGAGGAAACCGGCATTGAGGGCGTTCCTCAGGCTTTTCTCCGTCTGCATCAGTGGATCGCGCCCGATAACACGCCGTTTTTACGTTTTTTATTCGCGCTGGATTTACCGAAAGTGCTGCCCACCTATCCTCAGGATCGCGATATTGAACGCTGCTGGTGGCTGCCTGCCGAAGAAATTCTGAGCGCGAAAAAGCTGCGTTCTCCGCTGGTTGCAGAAAGCATTGTTATTTATCAGCAGGGTACGCGCTATCCGCTAGAGGTGCTGAGCGCCTTCCAGTGGCCGTTTAGCGAGGATGCGCCCGCCCCGGACGCGTGGTAAACTACGCCGCAATTTTACGGGGCGCTTTTCCATCGCCACTAACGTCAGGTATTTCTCATGTCTCAAAGCCAGAAAAAAGTGATCGTCGGCATGTCCGGCGGCGTCGACTCCTCCGTTTCTGCCTGGTTACTGCAACAGCAGGGTTACCAGGTTGAAGGCCTGTTTATGAAAAACTGGGAGGAGGACGACGGTGAGGAATACTGCACCGCCGCTGAGGATCTGGCTGATGCACAGGCGGTCTGTGACAAACTGGGCATGGTGCTGCACACCGTAAACTTTGCCGCCGAGTACTGGGACAACGTGTTTGAACTTTTCCTGGAGGAGTATAAGGCGGGCCGTACCCCTAACCCCGACATTCTCTGCAATAAAGAGATTAAATTCAAAGCCTTCCTCGAGCATGCCGCAGAAGACTTGGGCGCGGACTACATCGCCACCGGTCACTACGTGCGGCGTCAGGACGTTGACGGTAAAAGCCGCCTGCTGCGGGGGCTGGACGACAATAAAGACCAGAGCTACTTCCTCTACACGCTTAGCCACCAGCAGATTGCGCAGAGCCTGTTCCCGGTAGGCGAACTCTCCAAGCCGGAGGTGCGACGTCTGGCGGAACAGCTGGAGCTGGTGACCGCGGCGAAAAAAGACTCTACCGGCATCTGCTTTATCGGGGAGCGTAAATTCCGCGATTTCCTTGGCCGCTATCTCCCCGCACAGCCGGGCGCCATTGTCACCACCGAAGGCGAAACGGTCGGCGAGCATCAGGGGCTGATGTACCATACCCTCGGTCAGCGTAAAGGCCTGGGGATTGGCGGCACCCGCGAAGGCAGTGAAGATCCCTGGTATGTGGTGGACAAAGACGTGGCGAATAACCTGCTGGTGGTTGCGCAGGGCCATGAGCATCCCCGCCTGATGTCGCTGGGGCTTGTCGCACAGCAGCTGCACTGGGTTGACCGCGAGACGTTACGCGCGCCGCTGCGCTGCACGGTGAAAACGCGTTATCGTCAGGCCGATATCGCCTGTACGGTCACCCCGCTGGGTGACGATCGGCTGGAGGTTCGCTTCGACCAGCCGGTTGCCGCGGTGACGCCAGGCCAGTCAGCGGTATTTTATCTTGATGAAATTTGCCTGGGCGGCGGTATTATCGAAGCGCGCCTGCCGCTGCTTTAACGGCTTAGCGGCGACAATATGCTGCCCGACGCGTTGACCGGGCAGCCGGGTACAAACAGGAGTGACCCTGGTGAAAAACTATTACGATATTACGCTGGCGCTGGCAGGTATCTGCCAGTCGGCTCACCTGGTGCAGCAGCTGGCGCATCAGGGGAACTGTCCGGCTGAGGCGCTGGATACCTCTCTGCGAAGCGTGGTGGATATGAATCCGGGCTCCACGCTGGCGGTATTCGGCAATGATGAATCCAATCTGCGCTTCGGTATAGAGACGCTACTGGCGGTACTGAACAGCAGCAGCCGCAAGGGCGCAGGCGCGGAGCTTACCCGCTACCTGCTTAGCCTGATGGTGCTTGAGCGCAAGCTGAGCGCCAACAAAAATGCACTCGACGAGCTGGCTTCACGTATCGCACAGCTGGACCGCCAGCTGGCGCACTACGAGTTAACCTCTGATACGCTGCTCAGTGCGATGGCGGCGATTTACGTCGACGTGATAAGCCCGCTTGGCCCGCGTATTCAGGTCACCGGCTCCCCGGCTGTTCTGCAAAACAGCCAGATCCAGAGTAAAGTACGTGCCGCGCTGCTGGCCGGTATCCGTGCTGCCGTATTGTGGCATCAGGTCGGCGGCGGCAGGCTGCAGCTGATGTTTTCACGCAATCGCCTTGCCAGTGAGGCAAAGCGCATGCTGTCCCGAATGAACGAGTCTTCACTCTAAATTTTTTGTTAACCTTTTCAGGAGTTGCACTGATGGAATTATCCTCTCTGACTGCCGTTTCACCCGTGGATGGCCGCTATGGCGACAAAGTCAGCCCGCTGCGCGGCATTTTCAGCGAATTCGGCCTGCTGAAATTTCGCGTAGAGGTTGAAGTTCGCTGGCTGCAAAAGCTGGCCGCCTGTGCAGAAATTGGAGAAGTTCCTGCATTTGATGGCGACGCAAACGCTTTCCTTGATGAAATTGTCGCCAGCTTTAGTGAAGATGATGCCGCACGTATCAAAACCATCGAGCGCACCACCAATCATGATGTCAAAGCGGTTGAATACTTTCTGAAAGAAAAAGTGGCCTCTCAGCCCGCCCTGCATGCGGTATCCGAATTTATTCACTTCGCCTGTACCTCCGAAGATATTAATAATCTCTCCCACGCGCTGATGCTTGAAACCGCGCGCCGCGAGGTGATCCTGCCTTACTGGCAGCAGATTATCACCGCCGTGAAGGCGCTGGCCGTCGAGTACCGGGATATCCCCCTGCTCTCACGTACCCATGGTCAGCCTGCCACGCCGTCAACGCTGGGCAAAGAGATGGCCAACGTTGCTTACCGCTTTGAGCGCCAGCTGCGCCAGCTGGAACGCATTGAGATACTGGGCAAAATCAACGGCGCGGTCGGCAACTACAATGCCCATATTGCCGCCTATCCGGAAGTGGACTGGCACCAGCTCAGCGAAAGCTTTGTGACCTCACTGGGCATTACCTGGAACCCCTACACCACGCAGATCGAACCGCACGACTACATCGCGGAACTCTTTGACTGCATGGCGCGATTCAATACCATCCTGATCGATTTCGATCGTGACGTCTGGGGCTATATCGCGCTGAATCACTTTAAGCAGAAAACCATTGCGGGTGAAATTGGCTCCTCCACCATGCCGCATAAGGTTAACCCAATCGATTTCGAGAACTCCGAAGGCAACCTGGGGCTGGCCAATGCGGTGATGCAGCACCTGGCCAGCAAACTGCCGCTTTCCCGCTGGCAGCGCGATCTGACCGACTCTACCGTTCTGCGTAATCTGGGCGTGGGCATCGGCTATGCGCTGATAGCCTATCAGTCGACGCTGAAAGGCATCTCCAAGCTGGAAGTCAACCGCGACCGGCTGCTGGATGAGCTGGACCATAACTGGGAAGTGCTGGCCGAGCCCGTTCAGACCGTGATGCGCCGTTATGGCATTGAAAAGCCTTATGAAAAGCTCAAAGAGCTGACGCGTGGCAAGCGCGTTGATGCCGAAGGCATGAAAACCTTTATCGACAGCCTGGCGCTGCCGGAAGAGGAGAAAACCCGCCTCAAAGCCATGACGCCAGCCAACTACCTTGGTCGTGCCATTCAGATGGTCGATGATTTAAAATAAGCCTACTTTTCGGGCCGGCTCAGGTCGGCCCACGTTAACCTGCTGTTTATTCGCTTTCACCTATACTCTTCAAAGACTAAAATATGGCTCTGGGGCCGCTCACATCATAAGAAAAGGATACCCGTTATGCGCGTACTGGTCGTGGAAGATAACCCTCTGCTCCGTCATCATCTTGCCGTCCAGCTGCGGGAGTTGGGTCACCAGGTTGATGCGGCAGAAGATGCCAAAGAGGCGGACTATTTCCTCAGTGAACACACGCCGGATATCACGCTGGTGGATTTAGGATTACCTGACGAAGACGGCATGACGCTGATTCGCCGCTGGCGGGGAGAAGAGGTAAAGCAGCCGATTCTGGTACTGACCGCGCGTGACGGCTGGCAGGCGAAGGTTGAAGCGCTGGAAGCCGGTGCCGATGACTACGTGACCAAGCCCTTCCATATTGAAGAGGTTGTCGCCCGCATGCAGGCGCTGATGCGTCGTAACAGCGGGCTGGCGTCGCAGATTATTACCCTCGCCCCTTTCCAGGTCGATCTCTCGCGTCGTGAACTGACCATTAACGATCGGTACATTAAGCTGACCGCCTTTGAATATACCATTATTGAAACGCTGATCCGGAATGCGGGCAAGGTGGTCAGCAAAGACTCGCTGATGCTCCAGCTCTATCCTGATGCCGAACTGCGTGAGAGCCATACTATCGACGTTCTGATGGGAAGATTGCGTAAGAAGATGCAGGCAGAGCATCCGACCGACGTGATAACGACCGTCCGGGGCCAGGGCTACCGGTTCGATCTCTAAGCCGATGACCCACTTTCGTCCTAAAAAACCTTTCTCACTGCGGGCGCGCTTTCTGATGGCTACCGCAGCGGTGGTGCTGATCCTCTCGCTCTCCTACGGAATGGTGGCGGTGTTTGGCTATGTGGTGAGCTTCGATAAAAATACCTATCGGGTGATGCGCGGTGAAAGTAATCTCTTTTTCACCCTGGCGCAGTGGCACGATGGCAAACTGACCATCGCTAAGCCGGAGACCCTCTCTCTGAATTTCCCCACCCTGGTGTTTATCTACAATGAGAAGGGCAAGCTGCTCTGGCAGCTGCGCGACGTGCCTGAAATCCGCGATAAAATCAAACGCGAATGGCTTAAGCGCGCGGACTTTTATGAAATTGATACCGATAACAGCACCAGCCGTCAGGCATTAGGCGATAACCAGGAAGCGCAGAACAAACTGACCGCCTATGATGACGATAATAACGACACCTTTACCCACTCCGTGGCGGTTAACCGCTATGAGGCGACGCCAACCCTGCCCGCACTGACCATCGTAGTGGTGGACTCGATTCCACAGGAGCTTCAGCATTCCGACGTCGTCTGGTCCTGGTTCAGCTATGTGCTGCTGGTCAACCTGCTGCTGGTTATTCCCCTGCTGTGGCTGGCCGCCCACTGGAGCCTGCGTCCTATTGGCACACTTGCCAGTCAGGTTCGGGAGCTGGAGAACGGCAATCGGGATACGCTTGACCCACTGCCGCCGCAGGAGCTTAAAAGCCTGGTGAGGAACCTGAACCTGCTGCTGGACAATGAGCATCAGCGCTACACGCGCTATCGCACCACGCTAAGCGACCTGACGCACAGTCTTAAAACCCCGCTGGCGGTGCTGCAAACCACGCTGCGTTCGCTGCGCGGCAACCTGACGATTGAGCAGGCCGAACCTATTATGCTGGAACAAATCAGCCGTATTTCCCAGCAGATTGGTTACTACCTGCACCGCGCCAGCATGCAGGCCGACCACAACGTGCTGAAGCGTGAACTGCACTCGGTGCCTGCCCTGCTGGACAGCCTCTGCTCTGCACTGAATAAAGTTTATCAGCGCAAGGGCGTGTCGCTAACGCTGGATATCTCCCCCGAGGTCACGTTCATTGGCGAACAAAATGACTTTATGGAAGTGATGGGCAATATCCTTGATAATGCCTGCAAATATTGCCTGGAGTTTGTGGAAATCAGCGTGATGCAAACCGAGGACCAGCTGCATCTGATTGTTGACGATGACGGGCCAGGGATCCCCGAAAGCAAGCGCTCGCTGATCTTTATTCGCGGTCAGCGGGCGGATACCCTGCGTCCCGGCCAGGGGCTGGGCCTCTCGGTCGCCCGGGATATACTGGAGCAGTATGCCGGAGACATTATCGCGACCACCAGTGAACTGGGTGGCGCGCGCATGGAAGTGATCTTCAAGCGGCAGGAAGTGCTGCATGATGATGAATAGTTGCTGCTCCCCCCGCGCGGTGGCAAATGCGTTTCCCCGCCCCTGCCCGGGGCTGTTATAATCGAACAAATTCAGCCCCTCAGGAAATGTCATTATGGCGTATCAGCTCGACCTCAACTGGCCCGATTTTATTGCACGCTACTGGCAGAAACGCCCGGTTGTGCTTAAGCGCGGCTTCAAAAACTTTGTTGACCCGATTTCTCCGGATGAACTGGCAGGCCTGGCGATGGAAAGTGACGTTGACAGCCGGCTGGTCAGTCATCAGGACGGGAAATGGCAGGTGGGTCACGGTCCATTTGAAAGCTACGATCATCTGGGTGAAAACAACTGGTCGCTGCTGGTACAGGCCGTCGACCACTGGCATGAGCCTTCTGCCGCCCTGATGCGCCCGTTTCGCTTTCTGCCCGACTGGCGCATCGACGATCTGATGATTTCGTTCTCCGTCCCCGGCGGCGGTGTCGGCCCCCATCTTGACCAGTACGATGTGTTCATCATTCAGGGTACCGGCCGCCGTCGCTGGCGCGTGGGCGAGAAGGTGGCGATGAAACAGCACTGCCCGCATCCCGATCTGCTCCAGGTCGAGCCTTTCGACGCCATTATTGATGAAGAGATGGAGCCGGGTGATATCCTCTATATCCCGCCGGGTTTCCCGCATGAAGGTTACTCACTCGAAAACGCCATCAACTACTCCGTTGGCTTCCGCGCCCCCAGTGGCCGTGAGCTGATCAGCGGTTTCGCGGATTATGTGTTGTCAAATGAGCTTGGCAGCTATCGCTTTACCGACCCTGATGTCCCGGCGCGTGATAACCAGGCAGAGATCCTGCCGGAAGAGATTGATGGTATCCGTAAAATGATGCTGGATGTGGTGAATCAGCCGGATCAGTTCAATCAGTGGTTTGGCGAGTTTATCTCCCAGTCGCGCCACGAGCTGGATGTTGCCCCGCCGGAGCCGCCGTATCAGCCTGATGAAATTTATGATGCGCTGCAGCAGGGCGATTCTCTTTCCCGCCTGGGTGGACTGCGCGTAGTACAGATTGGGCATGCGGTCTTTGTGAACGGTGAAAAGGTTGAATCGCCGCACCGCGAGGCGCTAAAGGTACTGGCCAGTCAGCATACCCTTAGCGCTGAAGCGCTCGGAGCCGCACTCGACGATCCCTCGTTCCTGGCCCAGCTTTCCGCACTGGTCAACTGCGGCTACTGGTACTTTGGCGAAGAAGAGTAACGGCAGTTTGGGGTACCCGCCGCGTTGATATCACGCCTTCCGGCTATAACGGCGGTCTGGGTACCCGCCGCCCTGAATTAAGCATCCCGGCCATAAGGCGTTCTCAGCGTATAAGCAGCCGATTTACCGTCGGCGCAACACAGCACCGTCGGTAAACGGGAGTCCTAAAACAGGTTGGGCGCTACTGCCCGGCATACTTTTCTGCGGTCAACGCGGCGATGCGGGTAATGACCGTTACCGCCTTCTCCATATTATCCAGCGAAGCAAACTCATGTTTGCCATGATAGTTATAGCCACCGGTAAACAGATTCGGGCAGGGTAAGCCCATAAAGGACAGGGCTGCGCCGTCGGTTCCTCCGCGAATGGGCTTAACATCGGGTTCGATATCACAATCGCGTATCGCCTGTAGCGCGATATCAATAATATGATGATGCGCCTCCACTTTTTCCCGCATATTGTAATAGCTGTCGTCAAATGACACTTCAATATGACAGGGCTGATGCAGCGTTTGCGTTAATCTGTCCGCAATTTCCTTCATCACCGCTTTACGCGCCTTAAACGTGTCGCGACTGAAATCACGGATGATGTAGTTCATTTCGGCTTTATCCACCCCCCCTTTAATGCCGTGGAGATGGTAAAAACCTTCATAGCCTGAGGTATGCTCGGGAACCTCTTTCTCCGGCATGGCGGTGTGAAAACGCATCGCTAAATCCAGCGCATTGACCATCACCCCCTTTGCCGTACCGGGATGAACGTTGTTACCGGTGATTTTTACCGTGGCAGAAGCGGCGTTGAAATTCTCATATTCAAATTCGCCAATACCGCTGCCGTCGACGGTATAGGCCCATCGCGCACCAAAGGCATTCACGTCGAAACAGCGTGTGCCCTTCCCGATTTCTTCATCCGGGGTAAAGGCCACGCAGATATCACCGTGAGGAATATTCTCACCCTGCAAGCGTGCCAGCGCGGTCATAATCTCTGCCACGCCGGCTTTATCGTCGGCGCCGAGCAGCGTTTTACCGTCGGTGGTGATTAACGTATGCCCGATCAGGCTGTGCAGCACGGGGAACATCACCGGCGAAAGGGATTCTTCGCCGTTACCCAGCGCAATGTCGCCCCCGCGATAGTTCTCAACAATCTGCGGATTAACGTTCTTAGCCGTGAAGTCCGGTGAGGTGTCCATATGCGCGATAAAGCCAATGGCCGGAACGGGCCAGGAAACGGTAGACGGCAGAGTGGCCATAACAATGCCGTGCTCGCTAAGGGTGACATTGCTCAGGCCCAGCCCCTCCAGCTCATCCTTCAGTACCCTCGCCAGCGTCCACTGCCCCTCCGTGCTGGGAACCTGCCGCACGTGACTCTTTGACTGGGTGTCACAGGACACATAATTTAAAAAGCGATCGAGTAATCTGTTCATCTGCCGTCCCTCTGAATGCCAGTGCTTATTATCGGAAACTTATTTTACAAAGTATTGCGTCAGGTCAGCCGGGGGTGAGTTTATTTCTTCATATTCACGCCTGCCGTAACACCTTTGCCGGTTAAACCCTTATTCCGGGCTATCTAAGCGAAGCGGATAGTGTATCAGGCTGTAAAAGCGCACCCTTGCCTGCGTCTGATTATGATAACGGTGGGGTCGGTCAGCCGCAAAGCGCAGCGCCTCACCGGCCACCAGCCTGTACCCGTGGTCATCAACGTTAAGCATCAGCGCCCCTTCCGTCACCACCACATGCTCAATTACCCCCCTTTCGTGAGCCGCCGATTCACTGATCCCGCCCGGTGCCAGCTCAACGGTCAGCATGTCTAATCCCAGGGTTTTGTCGTAAGGAAACAGGGAGGCAGCCTGCATGGTAGCGCTGCGCTGCTGCCACAACGGTAATTTCTCACTGCGCAGCACCGTCGCGGGCGTTGCGCAGGGCCCGATGCCTGAAATAAACAGCGAAAACGGCGCATTAAAGCCGGTAGCAATTTTCCACAGGGTTGCCACCGTGGGGCTGGATTCACCCCGCTCTATCTGGCCCAGCATGGCTTTACTGACGCCGGTGCGCAGCGCGGCTTCGCTGAGACTCCATGCACGTTCTGTGCGCAGGGATTTTAGCGTCTGACCGGGTTCAGGGTAGCCCTCGTCCATTTCTCCTCCACAACTCTTCCACATCTCTTCCAGATCGGGCAAAAGCATAACGGCTTCCCGGGGCTGGCGCACGTCGCCTTCCCGATTAAGCGGCATCGCCCGCACGGTTAAGCTGTCACGTCCTCTTTATTTCACCTGAGACTAAAGGGGACGCCTCTCTGAGGGAAATGATTTTATTGCAGGTCAAAAATTTATTCGGTCAAGCCACCCGCGCCGCAATGACCTGAATGAGCGTTAATCTTGTGCGTTAATCTTGTGCGTTAATCTTGTGCGTTAATCTTGTGCGTTAATCTTGTGCGTTATAACGCACAATGATAGCTTGTGTCTCATCCCAGTGCTAATACGAGGTCAACATGCGCCCAGAGTTGTCGCTTCGCCACCTGACGATACCGGCGATGAGTGCCGGGTTTGTCGCCGTGCTGGTGGGTTATACCAGCTCCGCTGCTATTATTTTCCAGGCCGCAGGCGCGGCGGGTGCCAGCGAACTCCAGACCGGCGGCTGGCTGACCATGCTGGGGCTGGCAATGGGTGTAACGTCGCTGGGGCTTTCACTCTGGTATCGCGCCCCGATCCTTACCGCCTGGTCGACGCCGGGGGCCGCCCTGCTGGTCACCAGTCTGCCGGGAACGCCACTCGACCAGGCCGTTGGAGTATTTGTGTTTGCTGCCGGATTAATTTTCCTCTGCGGCGTCACCGGTCTGTTTGCCCGGCTGATCGGTCATATCCCACAGGCCATTTCAGCAGCCATGCTGGCGGGGATCCTGCTGCGATTTGGGCTGGACGCCGTGGGGGCGCTGAAGCTGAACTTTACGCTGACCGCCAGCATGTGCCTGGTCTGGCTGCTGTCACGACGCTACCTGCCCCGCTATGCGATAGTGATAACCCTGCTGGCGGGATTAGCGATCGCGGCGGCGAGCGGCGAGATCCATTTTTCTTCTCAGCCGGTTCGCTTAGCCATGCCGCAGTTTATCGCGCCGCACTTTACGCTGTCGACGCTGCTGGGTATCGGCATCCCATTTTTCCTGGTCACCATGGCCTCGCAAAATGCGCCCGGTATCGCTACCCTCCAGGCTGCGGGCTATCCGGCTCCCGTCTCTTCATTAATGAGCTGGACCGGCCTGACCGCCCTGCTCCTTGCCCCGTTTGGCGGCTTTACCGTCTGCATCGCAGCCATTACCGCAGCAATCTGCATGGGCCCGGATGTGCATCCCGATCCGCAGCGCCGCTTCTGGGCTGCCGCCTGCGCGGGCTTCTTCTATCTGCTGGCCGGGCTATTTGGCGCGGCCATCGGGCAGCTGTTTAGTGCGCTGCCGCCCGCGTTGATTCATACCCTTGCCGGGCTTGCGCTGCTGGGTACCCTGGCAGGCAGCCTGCAGCGCGCCGTGGCGAATGAGAAACAGCGTGAAGCGGCGGTGATTACCTTTCTGATCACCGCCTCCGGTCTGACAATGCTGGGAATAGGCGCGGCCTTCTGGGGGCTGGTCGGCGGCGTGCTGTGCCATCTGATCTTCTCCCTCCCCGGCCTCGGGAGAGGTCAGAATTAATCCACCCATTCGCTGCCCTGCCTTCTACTCCACCAAATGACACGCGACAAAGTGCTCACGCGCAACCTGCCGCAGCACGGGAGGTTCCCGACGGCAGAGAGCCGTTGCCAGTGGGCAGCGGGCAGAGAAGCGACACCCGGAGGGAGGACGTGAAGGATCGGGGATCTCGCCCTGGACTATCGCTGTTGGTTCACTCCCCGGGTCCAGCGTGGGTACCGCCGCCAGCAGCGCCTGCGTGTAGGGGTGCAGCGGCTGACTGAACAGCGCGTCACGGCTGGCGGTCTCCACCAGCTGGCCAAGATACATTACCGCAACGTCATCGCACAGATGCTCGACCACGCCGAGATCGTGGGAGATAAACAGAAAGGTTACACCGCGCTCATCGCGCAGATCGGAAAACAGATTGATAATCTGCGCCTGAATCGAAACGTCCAGCGCCGAAATGGGCTCATCGGCAACAATAAAATCCGGATTGAGGATCAGTGCACGGGCAATGCCGATGCGCTGACGCTGACCGCCGGAGAACTCATGCGGAAAACGGTCGTAATGTTCGGGGGCGAGGCCGCAAACTTTCATGACATCAATCACCCTGTCATACAGTGCCGCACGGGTGCAGAGCTTGTGCTCCAGCATCGCTTCACCAATGGCGTCGCCGACGCGAATGCGCGGGTTCAGCGAGCTGTAAGGATCCTGAAACACCAGCTGTATCTTTGGCCGCAGCGCGCGCAGCTCCGCCTGCGACAGCGTCTCTGTCTCCTGCCCGCGATATTTCACGCTGCCCGCCGTTTTGTCATACAACCCCAGCAGCGTGCGGCCAACCGTGGTTTTACCGCTTCCTGACTCCCCCACCAGCCCAAAAATCGTCCCCTGCCGGATACGGAAACTCACACCATCTACCGCACGGAGCTGCCCGGTTTCCCGGCCAAACAGCCCATCACGCAGCGGGAAGTGCTTTTTCAGCCCTTCCACTTCAATAACATACTCGGCGTTCATTCTGCTGGCTCCGCTAACGCACTGTGGAAACAGGCTGCCTGTCGCACCTGTCTGACCGACCCCTGCACCTCTCCGCCCGGCTGTCGCACCTGCCCGACCGACGGTGGCGCCTGTCCAACCAAAGGGGGAATGCCGCGACGACAGCGCGCGGTTGCCCGGTCGCAGCGGTCCACGAAGGCGCAGTAAGGCGGCAGTGCGGCCAGATCCGGCACCTGACCGGGGATCGAGTAGAGCCGCCGCCGCCGTTCTCCCGGCACCGGACGCGAGGCGATAAGCCCCCGGGTATAAGGATGCAGCGGGTTACGCAGTACTTCAGCGGTGGGTCCCTGCTCGACGATACGTCCGGCATACATCACCACTACCTGCTCCGCCATCTGTGCGATAACGCCTAAGTCATGGGTGATCAGCATCAGCGCCATCCGGTGTGCCCGCGCCTGGTCTCGCAGCAGCTGCAGGATTTGCGCCTGCACGGTCACATCCAGCGCGGTGGTCGGCTCATCGGCAATCAGCAGCTTCGGCTTACAGCTCAGCGCCATGGCGATCATTATGCGCTGGAGCATACCGCCGGATAGCTGATGTGGGTAGTCGCGCATCAGCTTCTCCGCCCCCGCCAGCCCCACCTCAGAGATCAGCCGCGTCGCCTGCTGCCAGGCGGCTTTGGGCGACGCTGCGCGGTGGCGGATTAGCGGCTCGCACAGCTGTTCGCCAATCGTCAGCACCGGATTCAGGGCGCTCATCGGCTCCTGAAAAATCATCGCCAGCTCGTTGCCACGCAGATCGGCCATCTTTGTAGATTTAAGCCGCAGCAGATCGCTGCCCTGGAAGCGAATCTCGCCGCCGTCGATGCGCGCCGCCTGGGGCGGTAGCAGACCCATAAGTGACATTGCGGTGACGCTCTTACCGCAGCCCGACTCACCCACAATGCCGAGCGTCTGCCCGGCATTGAGCGAAAAGGAGACCTCCTGCACCGCCCGTACGCGGCCCTGCCCGGCGGCAAACGAGACGGATAACCGGTCAAAAGCGATCAGCGGCGCGCTCACTTCAGACTCCTTTTCATCTTCGGATCCAGCGCGTCGCGCAGGCCATCGCCCAGCACATTGATGGCGATGACGGTGATAAAAATGGCGATCCCCGGCGGCATCCACAGCCACGGGCGGCGCTGAAAATCGATCAGGCTGTTGGCCGCATCCATCATATTGCCCCATGAAGGCATCGGCGGCACGACGCCAAGCCCCAGATAGCTCAGCGCGGATTCGCTAAGAATAGCATTGGCCACCGCCATGGTTGCCATGACCACCAGAATCGGGACAGTGTTGGGCAGCAGATGCCCAAACAGACGGCGGCGCGATGAGAGGCCAAGGATGCGCGTCGCCAGCATAAAATCGCGCTCGCGCAGGGAGAGGATCTGCCCGCGCACCAGCCGCGCCAGCTTTGGCCACTCCAGCAGGCTTAACATCACCACCACCATATAGATACGCGAATCCGGTGAGAAATCGAGTTCCGAAAGCATCGCTCCGGCCACAATCAGCAGCGGCAGCCCGGGAATGGTCATCACCAGGTCTGCCAGCCGCATAATAATCTTATCGGTCAGACCACCCGCATAGCCTGATACCGCGCCGAGCAGATAACCAAGCGTCACGGAGAGCAGCATAGTTAGCAGGCCGATAATCAGCGAGATGCGGCCGGCCATCAGCAGACGGGTATACACGTCACGGCCGAGAAAATCCGTCCCAAGCCAGTGCGCGGCGCCGGGCGGTTTATTGATCATTAGCGCATCGGTGGCATCATCCTGCCACGGTGACCAGAGCGGGCCGAGTACGCACCAGACGGCCATCACTGTCAGTAACAACAGGCACAGCATCGCCAGCGGGTTCCGGCACAGCGCGTGCCAGGCCTGATGCCATGGGGAGGGCGTCACCTGTGCCAGCATCGGTATTTCCGCTTTACGCAGGCGACGACCGGTTGAAAATAACGAACTGAGCATCACGACCTCACCCGAATACGCGGGTCAGCCCACGCGTAAAGCACGTCGGCAATCAGGTTGCCGAGAATGGTTAATACCGCCAGAAAGAGGGTGAAGCCCATCAGCACCGGGTAATCCCGGGCGGCCAGCGAGTCGATATGGATATGCCCGGCACCGGGCCAGTTAAAGACCTTTTCCGTAATAATGGCGCCGGAGAAGAGTCCGGGCAGTTCAAACCCGAGCAGGGTAATCACCGGCAGTAGCGCATTGCGCAGCGCGTGACGGAAGATCACCGTGCGTTCGCGCAGTCCTTTAGCGCGGGCGGTGCGGATAAAATCCATCTTCACCACGTCCAGCATGCTGGCGCGAAAATAGCGCGTCAGGCTGCCCGCCTGAAGCATCACCAGCGCCACCACCGGCAGCGCCAGGTGTGCAGCCACCTGCATGACCCACGCCCAGCCGGTCGCGTCGCTGCCGGTATTCGTCATGCCACCCACCGGCAGCCAGTGCAGATCGACGGCAAACCATTTAATAAGCAGCAGGCAGAGGAAAAAGGTAGGGAACGACATGGCGGCGAAGACCAGGATGCTGACCAGATGGTCGAACAGCGAATTGGGTTTCATCGCCGAGGCAACGCCGACCGTAAGCCCGATGCCCCAGTAAAGCACCAGCGCAACGATCGCCAGCAGGAAGGAGTTCCAGATGTACTGATCGAGCAGCTGACTGACCGGGATCTGATATTGCAGCGAGAAGCCCAGATCCCCGCGTACCAGCTGAGCAAGCCAGTGCAGATAGCGGGTGAACAGCGGCTGGTCGAGGCCATAAATAGCCTTCAGCTCTGCGGCGCGGGCGGCGGTAAGCGTAATATTGCCATCAATAAAGTCGCCGGGGGTTTTCGCAAACAGCATAAAGATGATAAATGAGGCGAGCAGCAGCATCGGCAGCGTTTGCAGCAGTCGCCGCAGAATAAAATTTCTCATCACGTTTTCCAACAGCCCCGGAACGCCCGGCGGCCGCGACAGAGAGGGGTTATCGGGTAATTTTCACATCTGGCAGGCTGCCGGTGAGCCCGTTATAGATATCGGGTTTAAAGCCGCTGACCCTGGCGCTGCTTGCCGAGAGGATCTGCCGGTAGCCCAGCAGGATCGCCGGCGGATCGGCTGCCAGCACCTGGTATAGCTGATGATAAATGGGTTTACGTTTATCAACGTCCAGCACCGCATTACCCTCGCCGATAAGCTTGTCGACCTGCGGATTGTTATACCCGGACTCTTTCGCCTCGGTACTGTAGAAGTCCCAGACGCCGTCGTGGGGGTCGTTCAGCGTACTGGTACTGAAAGAGGCCAGGTCATAGTTACCCGCTTTGCGCTGCGCCATCAGCGCATTGAAATCCACCACCTGCGGCTTCAGCAGCACGCCAATCTGCCGCCAGTTCTCTTTAGCAATAGGGATCAGCGCATCATTAAGCACTTTCTTGCTCACCAGCAGCGTCAGTTCCAGCCGCTTACCCGCTTTAACGCGAATACCGTCGGGTCCCGGCTTCCAGCCCGCCTCATCCAGCAGCCTGCTGGCCTGCGCCGGGTCGTATTTATAGGGGTTTACCCCCTGGGTGTCATAAGCCCAGGAGATCGGCGCAATGGGTTCATTAGCGACCCTGCCGTAGCCCTGATACACCACATCGATCAGCTTCTGACGGTCCAGCCCGTAGATCAGCGCCTGACGCACTTTCACATCCTGCAGCGCCGGACGTCGAACGTTGAATTCCACCTTGCTGTAATCACTTGAGCCGTACAGATTTATATTGGCAAAGCCGAGCAGCTTCAGCTGCTCTATATCATCCGGACGCGATGTGAACGCGTCGTAGTCGGTTTCGCCAGTCTGGAACAGCTGGAAGTTGGTAGAGGGATTCGTAACACGATAGATAAAGCGCGGCGTGGGTGGCGTACCGCGATAAAAATGGCTATTGGCGTGAAAGCGGATCTCCTGACCGGGAAGGTATTTATCGTAGACGTAAGGCCCGTTGCCCAGCGGTTTGCCGTGTAGAGTCCGCAGATAATCCAGATTACCGCGCTGATAACCTTTGCCGTACCAGGCTTTGGACAGCACCGGCCCGCCGATTTTTGCGAGCGTGGTAGCACCCGGCTGAGTGGTAGTGACCTGTAACGTCAGCGGGTCGATCACCTTCAGGCCACTGACGCTGTCGGCCTTACCGGCTTTATACCCGGCGCCACCGGCAATATTGGCGAGGGTGATATCGGTATCCCCATCATAGTGCGGATCGTATAGCACGGTGAGGGTAAAGGCGACGTCGGCAGCGGTGAGCGGTGAGCCATCGCTGAAGGTCAGGTTCGGGCGCAGTTTGATGGTATAGACTTTATTATCAGGACTGACGGTCCAGCTTGCCGCCAGCCCCGGCACCAGCTTACCCTGACTGTCCCAGTCAATCAGACGGGAGAAAATCACGTTGGTGACGTTCTCGTCCCAGCCGTTAACAAAAAAGTAGGGATTAAAAATCCCCTGAGGTTCGGAGATACCGGCGACCACGGTATCTTTACGCTGCTCTGCCGCCGCCGGGATCTGGCTGGCGTCCGTTGCAGGCGTGACCCCCTCCCTGAGTATCTCATCGGCGTTTGCCAGGTAAGAGAAAGCCATCATGCCGCTGAACAGCGCGACATTCATTGCTGACGTTACGCCCGCAGGTTTTATTTTTAATCTGGTTAGTAACCCGTTCAAAACTGTTCCCTCATCAAATAATTGCCTGTTGAAATGACAAATAATGACGAAAGATAAGAGTCGCCCCCGTTCCTGTCTAACAACGAAAGCGTATGACTTATAGCAATATATCCTTAGTAAATAGGTGGCAAAGCAATGCTGAATTCATGCTAAAGCCTGGGTACACCGCAGTTAATTGCCTTTCTTTTGCGGGAGAAAATTGCCGGAAAGAGTATATGCACGCTAAACACAGGGCCGCATTTTTTTGCATCATAACAGCGGAATATTTACTCTAACACTCCGTATGGAAAGCCCTGTCCCGCTGTAAGCGATTGGCCTGAGAGGTTGTTCAGCCTGTACGGCAGATTAATCAAATTCATTGAGGTTAACTGTTAATTATAATTTATTCCCTGACATCAAAATAAGGATCATTACGATGAAGAATAAAAAAATCTCCGCCCTTCTCGCTTTTATATTTGTTTGTCTTTCAGGCTGTTCCCACTATAGCGTATCAACGAAAAAGCTCTCCGCACTCTCAGAAACTGATTTATGCATCGCCCTGGGCGAAAGAAATAATAGCGGATCTGAGGTGCTGAGGATAACAGAGGAGATTGAAAAGCGGGGAGATAAAATCAGTTCGGAAAAATGTTACCTACTCTCTCACAAAGCCATGCGTTCATCTTCAGATATTACCGTTGAGCCCTATACTGAACGCGAATATAACAAGACAGAGTATGACTATAAGAAAAAACGCTGGGTCACAAAACCCTGTACCGATAAAGCCGGGCTGACCATTAGTATTCCCGACCGCTAAGGTTCCCTGCTTAACCGGGTTGCCTGATACACCACGCCCTGATACAGCGCGCAGATAAGCCGTGACGCCCCTAACTGGCGCCCCGGCTCGGGCATTGATACGCGGCAACCTGCGGGTGAGCGCTCAGGCAGCAACCTGCCTTTACGCGCTCAAACGGCAGCGCAGCGGGCTGGCATTATCGGGGGTCCAGCCTGCCGCGTATAATAAGCCGAATTATTTGCCGATCCTGTCCAGCAGGCTACGGACAAAAGCCGGTACGACCTCGCTGGCCAGGCCATACTCTTTGTCCTGAAATTCACTTCCCACCTGGCTTGGCTCAAGGTTCAGCTCTACGGTGTGCGCGCCCTGGAGTTTCGCCTCGTGCACAAATCCCGCTGCCGGGTAGACATGACCGGACGTACCGATGGCGATAAAATAATCCGCCTTACCCAGCGCGTCGTAAATTTCATCCATCTGCAGCGGCATTTCACCAAACCACACCACGTGCGGGCGCAGCACGGCAGGAAACTGACAGCAGTGGCAGCGGTCATCAGGCTTGACGTCCTCAGCCCAGTGCAGCAGCTGGCCGCTGCTGACGCAGCGCACTTTAAGCAGCTCGCCGTGCATATGAATGATATTGCGGTTGCCCGCCCGCTCATGCAGGTTATCAATATTCTGCGTGACCAGCAGGAAATTGTCCCCCAGCGCAGCCTCCAGCTCGGCCAGCGCCAGATGAGCGGCATTGGGCTGGATCTCAGGCTGCTGGAGCTGGCGACGACGGGTGTTGTAGAAATTCTGCACCTGCTGCGCATCGCGGGCGAAGCCCTCCGGCGTGGCCACATCTTCCACCCTGTAGTCTTCCCACAGGCCATCGGCAGCGCGAAAGGTGCGGATACCGGACTCAGCGGAGATCCCGGCGCCGGTCAGAACCACAACGCGAGGCAGAGGATGACGGGCGATTTCCAGCGTGCGATCGCGCTCAAAGATGCGCTGGCGAAAGCGCTGGTGCACCTGACGTCGGGTTTTCTTGTAACGTGCCAGCCTCAGCCGGCGACGGGGTGTTCGCATCATAATTTCTTGATCCTTAACGTGCAGACGTACGCGCGACCGCGTACGTCTGATGCCTGATTCCCGTTTACTGACCGCTCAGCACGCGGGCGGGGTCGATGCGGCTGGCGCGTCGGGCCGGATACCAGCTGGCAATCAGGCTGAGTACCAGCGAGGTGACCAGCACAATAGCCACATCCAGCCAGTGAACCTCGGAGGGCAGAAAGTCGATAAAATAGATATCGCCTGACAGAAAGTGATAACCGGTTAAGGTTTCAAGCCCGCGAATAATCGGCGTGAGATTAAACGCGGCCAACACGCCGACCACCACGCCGCTTACGCTGCCCACCAGCCCGGCCATCAGACCGTACCAGACAAATATTGCCCGAATAAGACCATCCTTTGCGCCCAGGGTGCGCAGCACGGCGATATCCCCGCTCTTATCCTTCACCGCCATCACCAGCGTGGAGACGATGTTAAAACAGGCCACGCCAATCACCAGCACCATCGCCAGATACATAATAGCGCGGATCATCTGAATATCGCGGTACATGTAGCCATAAGTGCCAATCCAGCTGCGAATATAGACGTAGGAGTGGGTCACCTCCCCCGCGTCGCGCACCAGCTTTTGAGCGTTAAAGGGGTTATCCATTTTAAGCGCAATGCCCGTGACGTTGTCACCCATTCCCAGGTACTGCTGGGCATCCGCCAGCGGCACCAGCGCAAGGCTATGATCGAGCGCGCCGCTGAGTGCCAGTATACCGCTGACCTGTAAACGGACGCGTTTAGGCTGCAACAGCTTGTGACCGGGATCGCTGTTAGGGATCATAATCGAGAGCCAGTCACCCTGTTTAACCTTCAGGCTTTTTGCCACGCCCTGCCCGAGAATAATCTGCTGCTTACCCGCCGCGAAGCTGCTCCATGCATTGTTTTGTACATAGGCGGGCAGCGCACTCAGCCGACTCTCCTGCTGCGGGTCGACGCCTTTAACCTGCACCGCCTGTAGCTTTGCTCCGCTTTCAATCAGACCGGTAAAGTTAATATAGGGCGCTGCGGCGGCAATGCCGTTCACCTCAGCGATTTTCGGCAGCAGGCTCTGCCAGCCGGTAAAGGGCTGATTCACCGGCTCGATCTCACCGTGGGGCACCACCGCCAGAATGCGGTTGTTGAGCTCCCGCTCAAAGCCGTTCATCGCGCTCAGCCCGACAATCAGTACCGCCACGCCCAGCGCAATGCCGACCGTGGAGATAACCGATATCAGCGAAACCATACCGCTACGGCGGCGACCACGGCTAAAGCGCAGTCCAAGAAGAAGTGAGAGCGATCCCATCAGCGCGTTCCTGCCAGCGTGACAGGCTCGCTGAGCTCACCGTCGCGCATTTCCATCTGGCGGGTCAGGCGTTTCGCCAGGTTAAGATCGTGGGTGACGACCAGGAACGCAGTCCCCTGACGCACATTCAGTTCGCCCAGCAGGTCGAAAATGGCATCGGCATTGCGCGCGTCCAGGTTACCCGTCGGCTCGTCCGCCAGAACCAGCCGTGGGTTATTAACCAGCGCGCGGGCAATCGCCACCCGTTGACGTTCGCCGCCGGAGAGTTCAGAGGGGCGATGCGCCGCACGTTTTTCCAGGCCAACGGCCGCCAGCATTTCGCGCGCCTTACCCTCGGCCTCACTCTTGCCGGCTTTGCCAATCAGCAGCGGCATGGCGACATTTTCCAGTGCGCTAAAGTCCGGCAGCAGGTGGTGAAACTGATAGATAAAGCCGAGTTCGCGATTGCGTAATTCCGCCTTTGCCGCAGATGAGAGCACGTTCAGTGAGCGGTCATTGAAGATCACCTCTCCCGAAGTGGGCGTATCCAGCCCCCCCAACAGGTGCATCAGGGTACTTTTACCGGAGCCGGAGCTGCCGACAATCGCCATCAGCTCGCCGGGAGCCATATTGAATGAAACGTTACGCAGTACGTCAGTCTGAACCGTTCCTTCCTGATAGCGTTTGCACAGGTTTTTGCACTGCAACAACATCGGGTTACTCATAACGTAAAGCCTCTGCGGGTTGAACGGCGGCCGCGCGCCAGGAAGGATAAAGCGTTGAAAGCAAGGCAACGACCATCGCGGAAATCACAATGGTCACCACCTGCGGAACAGAGATCTCCACCGGCAGCGCCGCGCCGTCGAGGAACGCGCCAATCAGCGGCATCAGATTATTCAGCTGGCTGGCCAGCAGCACGCCAAGCAGCGCGCCAAGTACCGAGCCAACGATGCCTGCCGTTGCGCCCTGCACCATAAACACCATCACAATCTGGCGGCGGGTCAGCCCCTGGGTCTGCAGGATCGCCACTTCACCCTGCTTCTCCATAATTAACAGGCCCAGCGAGGTAATAATGTTAAAGGCGGCCACGGCGACAATCAGGCTGAGCAGCAGCCCCATCATATTTTTTTCCATGCGCACGGCCTGGAACAGCTCGCCTTTGCGCTCGCGCCAGTCTTTCCATACCAGACCTTTGGGCAGCGTTTGCTGACTGAGCGTATCCACCTGTAGCGGTTTATCCAGCCACAGGCGCCAGCCGGTGATGTTTCCTGCCGGATAGCGCATCAGACGCGATGCGTCCTGCTGGTTCACCAGAATCTGATAGCCGTCGACCTCGCTGTTCGCCGCATAGGTGCCGGCAAGCGTAAACAGGCGCTGGCTGGGCAGTCGGCCCATTGGCGTAAACTGGCTGGCCGAAGGCACCATCAGACGGATCTGCTCACCGCGCTTCACGCCGAGCTGGTTCGCCAGCTGCTCACCCATAATGACGTTGTACTGACCGGGCTGGAGCACGGTCTGGCTGACGTTAACCAGCGAGGGCGTCAGCGGGTCCGGCTCATCGGGATTGATACCGAGCATCACCCCCACGCCGACGCTGCGGGCGCTTTGCAGGACCACGTCACCGGTGGTGAGCGGCGCGATGCGGCTGACGCCCTGTAGCTTTAGCTCACTGGCGGGCGTTTGCTGGGGATTGATCGATCCCGTGTCGGACGCAATGAGCGCCTGCGGCATCAGGTTCAGGGTGCTTTTTTCCAGCTCGTGCTCAAATCCGTTCATCACCGAGAGTACGGTGACCAGCGCCAGCACCCCCAGCGTGATGCCGATGGCCGAAAGCCAGGAGACAAACCGCCCAAAGCGGTCTGAAGCTCGTCCGCGCATATAGCGCAGGCCAATAAATAACGCGACAGGTTGATACATGTATTCCGTCTTTTAGCGAATCGATGGCGAAAAGTGATCGAAGATAATAAAGGTTAGCCGGGCGTTATGGAACCTCTAAGCCGCTGAGCGGGCTGCTTTGTTTTGTCAGCAAAAACAACAGAGATGTCTGGCACACGCCAGACGAACAAAAATTATGCGCTATTTGCGTGATTAACCAGCAATAACCAGCGTAAACTTATAAAACCCCTCTGAAAGAGAGGGTATGACGCGAGCGGAAAACGGGGTCGAAGAGCGGAATGGTGAGGGGTAAAGATGTCAAAATATCCTAAAGGCAGCATCGTCAGGCATAAAACGGGAGAAATTAAGGGATTAGTGGTTAACGTCTTTGAACAGGGTGCCGCCCCGGCGGGCTACTACGTTAAATGGGACGATGGGAACCACAGCTATCATGCCGAAAATGAACTGATGTGGGCAAATATTGACCGACCCAGAATGCACTACACCCAACAATCTCCAAAATAGAGGTATACTCCGGTGAGCTGAATCGGGAACACTGCCTGTGTCCCGCTCTCCCTACTGCGAAGAGACTGCCTGAGAGATTATGCCTGAACAGAGTCGATATACCCTGCCCACGAAAGCCGGTGACCAGCGTCAACTGGGTCAACTTACCGGTGCCGCCTGCGCAGTAGAATGCGCAGAAATTATTGAACGTCATGCTGGCCCGGTGGTGCTGATAGCACCCGATATGCAAAATGCCCTGCGCCTGCTTGATGAGATCAAACAGTTCACCGACCAGCCGGTTATCAGCCTGGCAGACTGGGAGACGCTGCCCTTCGACAGTTTTTCTCCGCATCAGGATATTATCTCCTCGCGGCTCTCCACCCTGTACCACCTGCCTGCCATGACCCATGGCGTTCTGATCCTGCCGATCAATACGCTGATGCAGCGCGTTTGCCCGCACAGTTTTCTGCACGGTCACGCGCTGGTAATGCAGAAAGGGCAGCAGCTTTCACGCGATACGCTGCGCAGTCAGCTGGACCAGGCGGGCTATCGCCATGTTGATCAGGTGATGGAGCACGGGGAATATGCCATTCGCGGCGCACTCCTCGACCTCTATCCGATGGGCAGCGAACAGCCCTACCGCATTGATTTCTTTGATGACGAGATCGACAGCCTGCGTCTGTTTGACGTCGACAGCCAGCGCACGCTGGAAGAGGTCGCGGCGATTAACCTGCTGCCTGCTCATGAGTTCCCCACGGATAAGGCGGCCATTGAACGGTTCCGCAGCCAGTGGCGCGAGCATTTTGACGTCAGGCGTGAAGCTGAGCATATCTATCAGCAGGTCAGTAAAGGCACGCTTCCCGCCGGGATCGAATACTGGCAGCCGCTGTTTTTCGAGCAGCCGCTGCCGCCGTTATTCAGCTATCTCCCCGCCGGGACGCTGCTGATCAATACCGGCGACCTGGAAGGCAGTGCGGACCGTTTCTGGCATGAGGTAACGGCCCGGTTTGAAAACCGTCGCGTAGACCCAATGCGCCCTCTGCTGCCGCCCGAATCGCTCTGGATGCGTACCGATGAGCTGTTCAGCGAGCTAAAAAAATGGCCGCGCATGCAGTTCAAAAGCGAAGCGCTACCGGAAAAAACCGCCAATACGAACCTGAACTATCAGACGCTGCCCGATATCGCGGTGCAGGCCCAGGCTAAAGCACCGCTCGATGCGCTCCGTCAGTTCCTGGAGTCGTTTAGCGGCCCGGTGATTTTTTCCGTGGAGAGCGAAGGACGTCGCGAAGCGCTTCAGGAGCTGCTGGCCCGTATCAAAATTTCTCCACGCGCGATCGCTGCGCTGAGTGAAACCGGGCCGGGCGGGCACTATCTGATGATCGGGGCCAGCGAGCACGGCTTTATTGACGGCCTGCGCCAGCGGGCCGTGATCTGCGAAAGCGACCTGCTCGGCGCGCGCGTCAGTCGCCGTCGTCAGGATAGCCGCCGCACCATCAATCCAGACGTGCTGATCCGCAACCTGGCCGAGCTCCATCCCGGTCAGCCGGTGGTGCATCTGGAACACGGCGTCGGGCGCTATATGGGGCTGACGACGCTGGAAACGGGCGGAATTACCGCCGAGTATCTGATTCTGACCTATGCCGGCGATGCGAAGCTCTATGTACCGGTTAATTCGCTGCACCTGATCAGCCGTTATGCGGGCGGCGCCGATGAAAATGCACCCCTGCATAAGCTGGGCAGCGATGCCTGGTCACGCGCACGGCAAAAGGCGGCGGAAAAAGTCCGCGATGTGGCGGCAGAGCTGCTCGACATCTACGCGCTGCGCGCGGCGAAAGCGGGTTTTGCCTTCAAACATGACCGCGAGCAGTATCAGCTGTTCTGCGAGAGCTTCCCGTTTGAAACCACGCCCGATCAGGCTCAGGCGATCAATGCCGTGCTCAGTGATATGTGTCAGCCGCTGGCAATGGATCGGCTGGTTTGCGGCGACGTGGGCTTTGGGAAGACTGAAGTCGCCATGCGTGCGGCTTTCCTGTCGGTTGAAAACCACAAGCAGGTGGCGGTACTGGTCCCCACCACCCTGCTCGCGCAGCAGCACTATGATAATTTCCGCGATCGCTTCGCCAACTGGCCGGTACGCATAGAGATGCTGTCCCGATTCCGCACCGCTAAGGAGCAGACGCAGATTCTGGAAGAGGCGCGGGAAGGCAAGATCGATATCCTGATTGGCACCCATAAGCTGCTGGCCAGCGAACTGAAGTGGCGCGATTTAGGGCTGCTGATTGTCGATGAGGAGCACCGTTTTGGCGTGCGCCATAAGGAGCGCATTAAGGCGATGCGGGCCGATGTCGATATTCTGACGCTGACGGCCACGCCGATCCCGCGTACGCTGAATATGGCGATGAGCGGCATGCGTGACCTCTCGATTATCGCCACGCCTCCGGCCCGTCGTCTGGCGGTAAAAACCTTCGTGCGACAGTATGACGATTTAGCCGTGCGCGAGGCGATTCTGCGTGAGGTGCTGCGCGGCGGTCAGGTTTACTATCTGTATAACGACGTTGAGAATATCGAGAAAGCGGCGAACCGTCTGTCGGAGCTGGTGCCTGAAGCCCGCGTTGCCATCGGGCACGGCCAGATGCGCGAGCGGGATTTGGAACGCGTGATGAATGATTTTCACCATCAGCGTTTTAACGTGCTGGTTTGTACGACCATCATTGAGACCGGAATTGATATTCCGACCGCCAATACCATTATTATCGAGCGCGCCGATCGCTTCGGTCTTGCCCAGCTTCACCAGCTGCGCGGGCGCGTAGGTCGTTCACATCATCAGGCCTATGCCTGGCTGCTGACGCCGCATCCAAAAGCGATGACCGGCGATGCTCAGAAGCGGCTGGAAGCCATCGCCTCGCTGGAGGATTTAGGGGCGGGCTTTGCGCTGGCTACCCACGATTTGGAAATTCGCGGCGCGGGCGAACTGCTTGGCGAGGATCAGAGCGGCCAGATGGAAACCATTGGCTTTTCTCTGTATATGGAGCTGCTGGAGAACGCCGTTGATGCGTTGAAGGAGGGCCGGGAGCCTTCGCTGGAGGATTTGACCAACGGCCAGACGGAGGTCGAGTTGCGTATGCCGTCTCTGCTGCCGGATGATTTCATTCCCGACGTCAGTACCCGTCTGTCATTCTATAAGCGCATTGCCAGCGCTGGGGAAGAAGGCGATCTGGAAGATTTGAAGGTGGAGCTGATCGATCGCTTCGGTCAGCTGCCGGATGCCGCCCGTAATCTGTTGGACATTGCGGCGTTGCGTATGGTGGCGAAGCAGCTGGGTATCCGTCGCATTGAGGCGAGCGAGAAAGGCGGTTTCATCGAGTTTGCAGAGAAGAACCGGGCCGATCCCGGCTGGCTTATTGGGCTGTTGCAGAAGGAACCAAAACACTGGCAGCTGGATGGCCCGTCGAAGCTGAAGTTTATCCGCGATCTTGGCGAGCGTAAGGCACGAATGAAGTGGGTGCGGGAGTTTATGGGGCAGATTCTGGCGAATGCAGCCTGATTGGAGCTGATGCTCCGGCTAGTTGTACGGGCTGCAATTTCTGCTTTGCCGGTGGGTAAGCCCTGCATTTACCGGCTAGTTGTGCGGGCTGCAATTTCTGCTCTGCCGGTGGGTAAGCCCTGTGGTTGCCGACTAATTGGGCGGGCTGCCATTTCTGCTCTGCCGGTGGGTAAGCCCTGCATTTACCGGCTAGTTGTGCGGGCTGCAATTTCTGCTTTGCCGGTGGGTAAGCCCTGTGGTTGCCGACTAATTGGGCGGGCTGCCATTTCTGCTCTGCCGGTGGGTAAGCCCTGCATTTACCGGCTAGTTGTGCGGGCTGCAATTTCTGCTTTGCCGGTGGGTAAGCCCTGTGGTTGCCGGGCGTCCTCACGCCAGGCTTTGCCTGGTGCCTTTGGCTCCGACTCCAGGCCGGACGGCCCGGTCGCGAGCGGGCATCCCTGCCCGCCGCTCCCTGAGGGCAGCGTCCCTGCTGCCCTCGCCTGGCCATTCGTCTCTGCCGCAGCGCTGCGGAATGCCCGTCAACCACAGGGCTTACCCACCTTTCAGGCTACAGAGTCGCTTTCAATAGAATCCCGGCCTTTACCATGCACCTGCGCTATATCAGTCAAACCCTGTTAATACGCAGGCCTCTGAGTCGCTTTAATTGTCCATGACTTACCCCGAAGAAAGCCAGAGGACTCTCAGTCATACTTTTTTCATCTGGTTTGCATGATTACTTTGCTTTCAATCTGGGCGATATATTCCATCACTACCCACGTTGCTGTTACTTATAAGCCAGCCAGGCGAATATGTCTGAAAGCGCCGCCCTTCCTACACGCTTATGCACAATGCTGACTGTGATTAACAGCTCCAGTCAGAATACCTGGCTGAATAATCAAAATGGATGAGGATAGCAGCGGCCCAATCGGAGGACAGTAACAGGAGAAGTATTAGCGGGCAGGAGCCTGGGAAACTGCCGATTAAATCGATTTAACGGAAACCCTCTCACAAAGCCGCAAAATGCTGCCCTCAGGAAACAGTAACATTTTAGCTAAAAGCTGCGTTGGGGCTAAACTTAAAAATAGTTTTGCTTATCGTTATATAGTTTTTTTATCGTTCTATTTATATAGTTTTGTTTATTGTTTTATTTATAAAGGCGGCTCTAAAGCCCGAGAGGTGGATAATCCCAGCCATTGCCGTGCATTCCGCAGCGCTGCGGCGTAGATGGAAGGCCAGGCGAGGGCAGCAGGGACGCTGCCCTCAGGGAGCGGCGGGCAGGGATGCCCGCTCGCGACCGGGCCGTCCGGCCTGAAGTCGGAGCCAAAGGCACCACGCGTAGCGTGGCGTGAGGACGCCCGGCAATGCCTGGGATTATCCACCGACACCGCAGACACCGCAGCTTACATAACCAGCCTGCAAACGCCGGGATTACTTACCGACACCGCAGACACCGCAGCTCACATAACCAGCCTGCAAACGCCGGGACTACCCACCCACACAGCAGGTATCCCAGCCTGCACAGCCAGTTTCTGAGCCGTTATTACGCTTTATCGTTCAGGATAAGCTGACCATTACTGTCCAGTGGGATACGCGTACCGGGATCGTTATCCATACGGACTTTGCCCTGCTGGCTACCGATCTTATAGGTCACATCATAACCCATCATCTTTTCCTGCTTATCGTAAACCGTCTTGCAGCGCTGCTCGGTAGTGGTATAGGTATCCCGATCCTGCAGCGCACCCTGCGCCTGATTACCGCCATAGCCACCCGCCAGCGCACCGGCAACGGTTGCCACGCTGCGGCCACGACCGCCACCAAACTGATGACCCAGCACGCCACCGGCCACGGCGCCCAGAACGGAACCGGCAATGCGGTTTTCATCCTGAACCGCACGACGGTGGGTCAGCGTAATATTCCGACACTCCTGACGTGGGTTTTTAGAGGTCTCTTTAATCGGGGTAGCAGAAAGCACCTGTGCGTACTGAGGACCACGTTCAAATACGTTCATACTCGCTACCGCTGCCACACCCAGCGCAGCCGCCACGCCAATCCCGATACCCGCCAACATTGATTTATTCACAGGACACCCTCCTGAAATTGTTACCGCGCATTCTTTCCTTCTGCACAATCTCGTTGCAGGAGTTTGTACTCGGCGTGCGCGACGCGCCGTGGTATTGCATTGAATTGTGCGCATCAGGACCAGATGTGACAATAAGAATACCGGACGAAAAGTAACGGTTTGACATAAGTAAAAGCTTTTAAGAGTGTTCTGACTGGCAGGTGCGCGGAATAGGTGAATCTGAAAGGCTCAGGGTGGACGCGCCACCCTGAGTTTTACTACATCGCGTTCAGCAACAGGACCGAAACAGGGCCTAGTGCAGCTTCAGGCGGGGACGGATAACGCGGTTAATACTGCCTACCAGCATCATCAGACCGGTTTTAAAATAACCATGCAGCGCCACCTGATGCATACGATAAAGTGAGATATAGACGAAACGCGCGATGCGCCCTTCTACCATCATCGAGCCACGCATCAGATTTCCCATCAGGCTACCCACGGTACTAAAACGCGAAAGCGAAACCAGCGAACCGTGATCCTTATAGACGTAGGCTTTCTGACTCTTGCCTTTCATCTCTGCAAGAATATTGTCCATCACCCGCGACGCCATCTGGTGAGCAGACTGCGCGCGTGGCGGGACAAATCCCCCTTCCGGCAGTGCGCAGGAGGCGCAGTCACCGATGGCATAGATAGTCGCATCACGTGTGGTCTGGAGCGTCGGTTCAACCACCAGCTGATTGATACGGTTGGTCTCCAGCCCGCCAATCTCTTTCATAAAGTCCGGAGCCTTAATGCCCGCCGCCCAGACCATCAGATCGGCTTCGATCACTTCGCCCGATTTCGTGTGCAGCCCCTGCTTATCGGCGCTGGTCACCATCGTCTGGGTCAGTACGCGCACGCCAAGTTTGGTCAGCTCGTGGGTGGCCGCGGTGGAAATGCGCGGCGGCAGCGCGGGTAAAATGCGCTCACCCGCCTCGACCAGCGTCACGTTCAGCGCCTTATTATCCAGCCCCTTATAGCCATAGCTGTGAAGCTGTTTAACCGCATTGTGCAGTTCAGCTGAAAGCTCAACGCCCGTAGCCCCCCCGCCGACAATGGCGATATTCACCTTCTCTTTCACCCCTTCGCTGGCGGAGAATTTGAGAAACAGGTTAAGCATTTCATTATGGAAGCGACGCGCCTGGTGTGGGTTGTCCAGGAAGATACAGTTATCCTTGACGCCCGGCGTGCCAAAGTCATTAGAGGTACTGCCCAACGCCATAACCAGCGTATCCCACGCGATCTCACGCTCCGGCACCAGCAGCTCGCCGTGCGAATCACGGATCTCCGCCAGATGCAGTCGTTTGTTTTCACGATCGATAGCGGTTAACGTCCCCAGCTGGAAGTGGAAGTGATGATTGCGGGCATGGGCCAGATAGCTGAGTCCGTCGATGCCTTCGTCCAGCGATCCGGTCGCCACTTCATGCAGCAGTGGTTTCCACAGGTGGCTGTGGTTGCGATCGACCAGCGTGATTTCCGCTCTGTTTTTCCGCCCCAGTTTTTGCCCAAGCTGCGTGGCCAGCTCCAGACCACCAGCACCTCCGCCGACAATAACGATCTTCTTCATTGGTGTAGTCAAACGACCCCCTTAAAATGTGAACCAATCGTTAACTAAAGGTTAAATTAATATCCTTAATTAACATAGGGTTGGCGAGTTTAATTCGCTATCTGCTGGCAGAATAGCACGGGGAAAATCAGGGGTCGTGCAAAAATTGATACAGGTCAATTTTTGTCTGGTGAACTCAGAATAGTACTAAGAGGCGCAGGTAAAATTCAGGCAGCGGAGCAACGTCCACGCTGCCTGAACGGTTAACCCAGCGTTTTAAAGGCTTTGATACGCTGAAGATGGGGCGCGATATTCTTAAATTTGTGGCCTTCGGTTTCGTCCCAGATAATCTCGTAGAAACTTTGCAGCGCGGCCGCGGAACGCTGACTGTCCAGCGCGTCATCCTGACGGGAAAGCACCGCCAGGCAGCGATCGCGATTCTTTTCACGAAAGTTACTCACGCATTTGCTGGCGATATCAACGTACTCCTCCGGGCGATTGATCTTCCCTACCATGTTCTCTTCAGGCCACAGATTGGGGTTAAACATCACCTGGCGGATATCGCTAAGAAAGCCAATGCGCTCCGCCCAGAAACCGCCCAGACCCACGCCGCAAATGAGGGGCCTGTCGTCACTGCTGCTTTGCAGCAGCTTATCCGTCTCGTTCAGCAGAAACTGCATATCGTGCTTAGGATGCAGCGTGCTGTAGCTCAGCAGCCGCACATCCGCATCAATAAATTGCAGTTGCAGGACCTTTTCATGATTACCCGGGCTGGTTGAATCAAAACCGTGCAAGTAGATTATCATCGTCTGCCATCCTCTCTGTGGTGTTAGCCGGTCAACTACCCTTATGCGCCAGCCAGCGCGTCTGCAGTGCGCTCAGGGTTTGATGCGCCTCTTTCCAGCGGACAGACGCCATCAGCTGCTCGCGGGTAAAAGTGCCCTGATGATAAAGGGAGGTGACGCGCTCAGCATTGATCGGGGACAGATTATCGAGCACGCTTACCGCACCGTCGCGATTGTTGCATACCAGAATCATATCGCAGCCCGCAGCCAGCGAGGCTTCGCCTCGCTCCGCATAGCTGCCCATAATCGCCGCGCCTTCCATCGACAGATCGTCGGAGAAAATCACCCCCTTAAAGCCCAGCTCACCGCGCAGCACCGTTTTTAACCAGTGTGGCGAGCCGCTGGCGGGTCGGCTGTCCACCTGAGTATAAATGACGTGGGCGGGCATCACGGCATCCAGCGCCTGTTCGTCGATGAGCTGGCGGAATATCTGCATATCATGCTGGCGGATTTCCGCTTCGCTGCGATTGTCGCGCGGCGTCTCCAGATGAGAGTCTGCGCTGACCGCACCATGGCCCGGAAAATGCTTACCGGTGGTCTTCATACCGGCGCTGCGCATACCACTGATAAAATGGCGCGCCAGAATGAGCGCGATGGCCGGATCCTGATGGAAGCTGCGTTCGCCAATGGCTGCGCTGCCGTGGCCAATATCCAGCACTGGCGCAAAGCTAATGTCGATGTCCATGGCGATCATTTCCGACGCCATCAGCCAGCCCGCCTGCTCCGCCAGCTTTACCGCTTCCGCCTGCGGGTGAAGCGCCGCGAATGACTGCATGGCTGGCAGGCGGGTAAAGCCTTCGCGGAAGCGCTGAACGCGTCCGCCTTCCTGATCGACGGCCACGATCAGCCGATGACGGGAAGCCTGTCGAATCTGCCTCACCAGCTCCCGCAGCTGAGCCGGGTCGTGGTAGTTTCGACTGAACAGGATCAGCCCACCCGTCAGTGGATGTTGTAAAATTTCACGCTCTTCCGCATCCAGCTCGTAGCCGAGCACGTCTAACATTACCGGTCCCACTTCACACCTCTTCTTCGATTAGATCTGCTGCCAGGCTTCTGTCGCCAGCCCGTCATACAATTTGTCACCGCTCTGCTGCCAGCGTCGTTCATACCAGCAGGCGATCAGTAGCCTCAGCCACGGCGCCCAGCTGCGGATCTGCTGGCGCAGCACCGCCGGATCAAGCTGCTGCCGTATCGCATAGTCTGCGATCAGACTCTCCTGCTGTGCCAGAGAGAGATCGTTACCCGCGATCATCGCTGCCAGCTCCAGCGCGACGTCGCCGTCGCTGGCATATTCCCAGTCAATCAGATGCAGGTCGTCCCCGGTCTGCGTCACGATGTTGCCCGGGTGGATATCCATATGCAGCAGCGCCAGCCGCAGCGGCTTAGGCTCGCCCTGCCGCTGACAGCGGCGCAGCGCGTTCAGCCAGCGGATATGCCGACGCGACGCGTGGCTTAACAGCCAGTACTTTTCCAGCAGCGGCAGCAGCAGCAGGCGAAAGCCGCTCAGCGGTTGCTGATGCAGCGCCGACACCTGCGCCGTAATATCGGGTAGCCGCTGCGAAAACTCATCCAGGGTAAGCGTCCTTCCCGCCTGCCAGTGCAACAGTAGCCAGCGCCGGTTATAACCCTGCACGACAGGCGCGAGACCGCTGCCGCTAAGCCCACGCAGAATATGATATTCACGCCGACGGTCAATGCCCGGCATCGGCGTGCTTTCCTGCTGCTGACGCGCCAGCAGCGTCACATCACCCACCTGCAATTTTCCACTCAGGCCGGTCAGGCCCGGCAGCGGATAAAAAGAACCGGCGGGTTTAACCGCCGGAAACTGGTGTGCAATAAGCTGGCTTAGCGACGGATCAATGCTGAACGACACCGCTACCCGACCAGATAATTTCTCCGGTCTGCACCAGCATCAGCTGCATTTGCAGCGTGGGTGACTTCACGTCCCCTTCCGCATTGCTGTAGAGCACATACTGTGCGCCAACATAGCGCGCCAGACCGACCGCCTTGCTGCGTGAGCCAAGACTGTCTTCCGCGGAAAGGCCCAGCGTCTGCTTAGCCGTTGCCAGCTGCTGTGGGGTGACCAGGGTAAACTGTGTATTGTTGGCCAGGGCATTTTGCAGCGCACCCGTCGCCTTAGACGATTGCAGGCTACCGTTGGTACTGTTTTTGACGTTATCTACCAGCAGTACGCTGCCGGTGGTGACGCCATCCGCTTTCAGCATCTGCGCCACCAGCGGGGTAACGCTGGCGTCCCAGTTGATGGACTGCATTTTAGGCGGCACCGGCACCGTCTCGATCGGCCCCGGCTGGGGTGGCGGCGGTACGGGCTGGGCTGGCTGGGCCGGTTCTACCGGTGCAGGCGGCTGCGTCTGCTGCTGTTGATGGCTGATACAGCCGCTGAGGATCAGTGCCAGTAACAGCACGCCCGAACGTTTGGTTATTTTCCTTTCCACGCAATGACCTCTTACAGATACAAATAGAGCCTGACCTTACTGGCGGTCAGATTACCGGTTTGCGATGATATTTCAATTTTGTCGTGTGGCGCGACGGTGACGGTACGCGGACGCTCGAAGGGCAGTATCTCCAGCCCCTTATCGTCATACCAGTAGAATCGATAGTGGAGCGTTACCGCCCTCTCCTGCTGATTGTACAGTACCGAAGAGGCGCGCTGCTGCCCCTCATGCTCCGACAGGGTCGGCTCATCGGTGGTTATCCCGGCTGAGAGCACCGACGACTCCATCACCAGCGACTGTGAGGTATTAATGGTGGTGGTATCACTGCTGCATCCGCTGAGGAGTGCAATCAGCGTCATGCCCGTAGCAAGAGCGCGCATCATAGAGTAGGTATCCGCGTTAAACGTGCATTTACTTTGCCAGCATTGGCCCTAAAGGACGGCCCCCGATGAGGTGCAGATGGATATGATACACCTCCTGCCCACCGTGCTGATTGCAGTTCATGATCAGCCGGTAGCCGTCTTCTGCAATACCTTCCTGTTTTGCCACTTTAGCCGCCACGGTAATCATTCGACCCAGGGCAGCCTCATGGCCCGCTACCGTATCATTCACGGTTGGGATCAGGATGTTTGGCACCACCAGAATATGGGTGGGCGCCTGGGGAGAGATATCACGAAACGCGGTAACCAGCTCATCCTGATAGAGGATGTCAGCCGGAATTTCGCGGCGGATGATTTTACTGAACAGGGTTTCTTCAGCCATGGTGCATATCCTTGAGCGGCAGATTGATTTATCGCAGTATGAGCGAGAAATTCAATTTCATTCAACCTTACCGTCACTTTTCTTTCCCTGAATGCGCGCCTTTGCAGCATTTCAGCCCCACAGAGATAAAAAAAGGGCGCTTTCGCGCCCTCAGTGGTACTGACTAACGGTTACAGCTTGCGCATGTAGTCATCCATATCGGTCTTCAGGTTATCGGATTTAGTACCGAAAATGGCCTGAACGCCCGAACCCGCCACGACCACCCCTGCGGCCCCCAGCGTTCTCAGGCCGGTCTGATCGACCTTAGACACGTCGGCCACGCTAACGCGCAGACGGGTGATACAGGCATCCAGGTTTGTAATATTTTCCTTACCGCCAAAGGCCGCCACCAGATTAGCCGCCATCTCGCTGGCGTTACCCGTAGCCTGATCGCGGGTTGCATCTTCACGCCCCGGGGTTTTCAGATTGAACTTAGCAATCACTACCCGGAAGATGGTGTAATAAACCAGACCATAAATGATGCCGACAATCGGGAACAGCCAGATTTTGCTGCTGTTGCCGCTCAGTACCACAAAGTCAATCAGCCCGTGGGAGAAGCTGGTGCCATCACGCATGCCCAGCAGAATACAGATTGGGAATGCCAGCCCGGCAAGGATAGCGTGAATCACATAGAGGATCGGCGCCACGAACATGAATGAGAATTCAATCGGCTCGGTGATCCCGGTCAGGAAGGCCGTGAGCGCGGCGGAGATCATAATGCCGCCCACTTTCGCGCGGTTCTCAGGCTTAGCGGAGTGCCAGATAGCAATCGCCGCAGCAGGCAGTCCGTACATTTTGAACAGGAAGCCGCCTGACAGTTTACCGGCAGTTGGATCGCCCGCCATATAGCGCGGAATATCACCGTGGAACACCTGGCCGGCCGCGTTAGTAAATTCGCCAATCTGCATCTGGAAAGGAACATTCCAGATATGGTGCAGCCCGAACGGCACCAGTGCGCGTTCAATCAGGCCATAGATGCCGAAAGCCACCACCGGATTCTGATAGGCGGCCCACTGTGAGAACTCCTGAATGGCGGTACCCACCGGTGGCCAGATAAATGAGAGCACGACGCCCAGGAATATAGCCGCCAGCCCGGAAATAATCGGGACAAAACGCTTACCGGCAAAAAAGCCCAGATACTCAGGCAGCTTGATGCGATAGAAGCGGTTAAACATATAGGCAGCGATGGAACCGGCGATGATCCCCCCGAGTACACCGGTATCGGCCAGGTGTTTAGCGTCGATTTCCGCCGCAGAAATATGCAGTACCAGCGGCGCTACCACTGCCATGGTTTTAACCATAATCCCGTAGGCGACTACCGCAGCCAGCGCCGAAACGCCGTCATTATTGGTGAACCCCAGCGCCACGCCGATGGCAAATATCAGCGGCATATTGGCAAAGACGGAGCCACCCGCATCAGCCATAACGTGAGAAACTACGGCAGGCAGCCAGCTGAAGTTAGCCGAACCGACGCCCAGCAGGATACCGGCAATCGGCAGGACCGATACCGGTAACATCAGCGATTTACCGACCTTTTGCAGGTTTGCAAATGCATTTTTAAACATAGTGTCAAACTCCTGAGTATGAGTGCTTTTATCCGCGCGGTACGCGTGGCAATGGGGGGAGGTCCCACTGCCGAAGGAGCGTTGTTACGCTCTCAATATTTATTACGAACTGTAAAATAAATCGGTCATGATTTGTTTGATGATTGTCACGTTTCATCTAACATTCGTTGCATTCGTAGCGTATTTTTCTGGTAACCGCCAATTCCTGACCATAAAAAAACGGCACCGCCCTGTGAAGGCGATGCACATTACGATCGGCAACAAATTATTACGAGCAGTAAAATTATTTAGCGGTCTGACAGCTCAGAGAGCGGGACGTGGAACAGCGTAGAGAAGTTTTGCGTGGTCGCTTCAGCCATTTCCTCAATGCTCACGCCTTTTAATACGGCCATATACTCCGCAACGTCGCGCGTCCAGGCCGGCTGGTTTTCCTTACCGCGGTAGGGAACGGGTGCCAGGTAAGGTGAGTCAGTCTCCACCAGCATTCTGTCGAGAGGCACATAGCGTGCCGCCTCGCGGATCGCTTCAGCGTTGCGGAAGGTGACGATGCCGGAGAAAGAGATATAAAAGCCCATATCCAGCAGTTTTTCCGCCGTTTCACGATCCTCGGTAAAGCAGTGCAATACGCCGCCACATGCCTCTGCCTGCTCCTCTTTCAGGATGGAAAGCGTATCCTCGCGCGCGGCGCGCGTATGGACGATAACGGGCTTATTCAGATCGCGACCAGTGCGGATGTGCTCGCGGAAAGAGGCCTGCTGCTGCGCTTTCGTTTCCTGCTGGTAGTGATAGTCCAGCCCGGTTTCTCCCATCGCCACCACGCGAGGGTCGGCCGCCAGCCGGCGAAGATCGGCGAAATCCCACTCTTCTTCCTGGTTGAGCGGGTGTACGCCGCATGAGAATGCCACGTTTGGCCTGTCGCCAATCAGCTGCCTCATGGCGGTATAGCCGGGCAGCGTGGTGGCAACGGCCAGCATAAACTTCACGTCGCGGGCGGCGGCCTTAGCCAGTACGTCGGAGACGTCCTGATGAAGATTTTCATAATCCAGGCCATCAAGATGGCAGTGTGAATCGACTAAAAACATAATAACTCTCGGGTTCGTTTACCCGACCGTAGGGGTGTGCAGCATCTGCTCCCAGCCCAACAGCCGATCGGTTAATAACAGTTCGCGATTGACGGCAGAGACATGCAGCAGCCGATCGCGACAGATAATCCATTCCCGCAGGCTGAGATCCAGCGCGCTGCCGGGAAGCTGTGACGCCATTCCGGCAATCAGCGGCTGGCGATCTGCGTTCGCAATAAAAGCCCCACCGCCCTGCTGCCACTTGAGGGCATCCACCAATAGCGCACACAGCCAGCCAATGCGCCTGGCCGCGTCATCATGATTGAGAACCGGCAGCAGGCGCAACATATCCGACTGCAGCGCCTCCGGCAGTGCGTGACATAATGCTTCCCGCGCTGCCCAGCTCTTCTCTTCCAGCAGCGCAAGGGCTGCGCCCGGTGCTCCCCCACTCAGGCGCAGGGCGGTGATACAGGCCTCCTGAGGCGCCCCGACCTGTTTTTGCAGCCAGCTCAGGCTCGGCTCCTCCGGCGGCGGTGCCAGATGAAAGTTCTGACAGCGGCTGCGCAGCGTGGCCAGCAGATCCGCAGGCTGGTGGCTGCTTAACAGAAACCAGGTATTTTTGGGCGGCTCTTCCAGCGTTTTTAACAGAGCATTCGCCGCCGCCTCGGTCAGCTGCGACGCATCGGGCAGCCAGACAACCTTCGCGCCCCCCTGCTGGGCGTGATGGTAAAGTTTTTCCGTCACGCCGCGAATGGCATCAATTCCCAGTGACTGCTTGCCCTTCTCCGGCGAAAGCTGATACCAGTCGGGATGCGTATGCGCCTGCATAAGCTGGCAGGCGTGGCAGGTGCCACAGCTTTTAAAGCCATCGCGGCGCTGGCACATCAGCCAGCGGCTTAGCCCCCACACCAGCGAGGCATCGCCCATACCGGGAAGCGACTGCAATAACAGGGCATGATGCCCTCTGCCCGCCTGGTGCTGGCTGACCAGCTGCCGGTAGGGTTGATTCAGCCACGGATACCAGATCAAAGCTGCGCCTTAAGCCAGCCCGCGACCGATGCACGTATGGCCTGGGTGACCTGCTCCAGTGGCTGGGTGGCATCAATGGTGGTAATGCGCCGATCGCTGGCCGCCAGCGACTGATAGCGTTCGCGAACGCGGGTAAAGAAGTTGAGCGACTCCTGCTCAATACGATCCAGCTCGCCTCTTGCCCGGGCACGTTGCAGGCCGATTTCAGGTGTGACGTCCAGATAGAGCGTCATATCGGGGGCAAAATCACCGAGCACGCTGCTTTTCAGCTGCGCCATCAGGTTGCTGTCCATGCCGCGCCCACCGCCCTGATAGGCCTGCGAGGAGAGATCGTGACGGTCGCCCACCACCCACGCGCCGCGGGCAAGGGCAGGTTTAATGACGTTCTCCACCAGCTGGACCCGGGCGGCATAGAGCATTAATAATTCTGCCCGGTCAGTGATCCGTTCATTCCCGACGCCCTGCTTTATCAGATCGCGCAGTTTTTCTGCCAGCGGCGTTCCCCCCGGTTCGCGGGTAAAAACGATCTCAGCGATCCCCTGCTGCCTTAGCTCAGCGACCACCACGTCACGGGCGGTGGTTTTCCCTGCGCCCTCCAGCCCTTCAATCACAATAAACTTACCGCTCATTTCTGTTCCTTAACGGCCAGACGCCATGCCTGAACCGCCCGATTATGACTGGCGAGATTAGTGGTAAAGGTATGTCCTCCCTTACCATCCGCAACAAAATAGAGGAAGTCTGTTTTCAGCGGATGCGCCGCCGCTTCCAGCGAGGGCTTGCCCGGCATCGCAATCGGTCCTGGCGGCATGCCAGGGATAATATAGGTGTTCCAGTCGCTGGGCGTTTCGAGATCCTTACGCGTCAGACTGCCCTTATAGCGATCGCCCATACCGTAAATCACCGTTGGGTCAGTTTGCAGACGCATGCCCAGACGCAGACGGTTAATAAATACCGATGCCACCTGGCTTCGCTCTGTTCCAATCGCCGTCTCTTTTTCAACAATCGAGGCCATGGTCACCAGGTCGTTCTTATCCTTATAGGGCAGGCCGTCAGCTTTTTCCTGCCACAGCTGATCAACCAGACGATCCATCCGCTCATGGGCGCGCTTCAGCAATGCAACATCGGTGGTGTTAGCCGTATAGGAGTAGGTGTCGGGATAAAACCAGCCTTCAACATCCTGCTCCTTCAGATCCAGGGCAGCGGCGACCACCGTCAGACTGTCAGCCGATAGCGTATGCTTAATATAGGGTGCAGTGCGCAGTGCGGCCAGCCACTCCTGCATGCGCGTCCCCTCAACAAAACGTATCGGGAACTGGGCTTCTTTGCCGCTGGCCAGCAGCGCCAGCATCTGGCGGACGGTCATCCCCGGCGTAAAGCGATAGGTGCCCGCCTTAAATTTGGCCAGATCCGGTTCCAGCTTCAGTAACCAGCCAAACCACCGGGTACTGGCCACCACATGCTGTTTATTCAGTTCGGCTTCCAGCACCACTCTGCCCGAGCCCGCCGGGAGGGTGAATATCGTTTCATCGTGAATGGGCAGCGTGGAATCCGCGTACTGACGCACCTGCCAGTAACAAACGGCAACAGCAGCCACGGCGGCCAGCGCCAGGATGGTAATAATTTTTCGCGTAGGTGTCATGAAATGTCCATGTTAAACGTTTCTGGCAGTAATCAAATTGAACAACTGGCGGGAAGCGTAGTGCCACGTGTCGATCTGACGGACCGGCACCACGGGCATCAGTGCATTAGTGATAAACACCTCATCCGCACTGGCAAGCGTATCGGGCGGCATTCTGACCTCATGCAGCGCGATCCCCCGCTCTTTTAACTGATGAATAACCCACTGACGTTGAATACCCTCAACGCCAGACGCGTGCAGGTCGGGCGTGTAAACCTGCTCTCCCCTGCGCCAGAATAAATTTGCCGCACAGCATTCCACCAGCAACCCTTCGGTGTCAAGCACCAGGGCTTCGTCGGCTTCGGTCTGCTCAAGCTCTGTACGGATGAGTACCTGCTCCAGGCGATTCAGATGTTTGATACCCGCCAGCAGGGGATTTTGCCCCAGCCGGACTGAACTTAGCGTCAGCCTGGCGCCGGTTTCACGCAGCTGGGCGTAATGTTGCGGATAGGGTGACAGGTAGAGGATCCGCGTCGGGCTGTCACAGCCCGCAGCACTGTACCCGCGCCCACCTGAGCCGCGTGAAATAATCGTTTTCAGGACGCCACCGCTGCGTTGCGATGCCGCATAGATCATTTCAGCGCGCAGCGCGCCCCAGTCAACTGCCGCAATGCGCAGACGATCACAACCTGTAGCAAGCCGTTGCAGATGGGCTTCCAGCGCAACGATCTGACCCTCAACAATACGCGCCGTCGTAAAACACCCGTCGCCAAAATGCACGGCACGGTCTGCTGCTGCAAGACTGTTTTGTGACTCGCCGTTTATCCAGGCCATTCATCCCTCCGGTGACGATAACATAGGGGTAAAGATTACCTGTAAGCCCGAACGGATTCATCCGATCGCCAGGACTAAATTGTATAAAGATTAAAAAATGCGGATGCGCCGGCAGCCAGAAATGAAAAAGCCCCGCTGGGGCGGGGCTTCAGATACCACATTGCGGGATTAGATCCGTCGGAAGATCAGCGAGCCGTTCGTGCCGCCAAAGCCAAAGGAGTTGCACAATGCGTATTCCAGTCCACTGACCTGACGTGCGGTATGCGGCACGAAATCAAGGTCACAGCCTTCATCCGGGTTATCCAGATTAATGGTGGGTGGAATAACCTGATCGCGCAGCGCCAGTATCGAGTAGATTGACTCAACCGCACCAGCGGCCCCTAACAGATGCCCGGTCATCGATTTCGTTGAACTGACCATCACGGTTGACGCAGCTGCGCCGAAGACGCTCTTCACCGCCTGCGTTTCCGCTTTATCACCGGCCGGCGTTGAGGTGCCATGCGCGTTGATATAGCCAATCTGTTCCGGTGAAAGCTGCGCATCTTTCAGTGCATTGACCATTGCCAGTGCTGCACCCGCACCATTTTCCGGCGGAGAAGTCATATGATAAGCATCGCTACTCATGCCAAAGCCCACCAGCTCAGCATAAATTTTCGCGCCGCGTTTTTTCGCGTGCTCATACTCTTCCAGCATCACGATACCCGCGCCATCGCCCAGCACGAAGCCGTCGCGGTCTTTGTCCCAGGGACGGCTTGCCGACTGAGGATCCTCATTGCGGGTAGACAGTGCCCGGGCCGCGCCAAAGCCGCCAATCCCCAGAGGGGTACTGCCCTTCTCTGCACCGCCCGCCAGCATGACATCGGCATCGTTGTAAGCAATGATGCGCGCTGCCTGTCCGATGTTATGCACACCGGTCGTACAGGCGGTAGAGATAGCAATGCTGGGACCTTTCATGCCAAACATAATAGTCAGATGACCGGCTATCATGTTTACAATCGTAGAAGGCACGAAGAAAGGGCTAATCTTACGCGGACCGCCGTTGACCAGAGATGTGTGGTTCTCTTCGATCAGACCAAGACCACCAATACCAGAGCCGATAGCGGCACCAATACGGTCGGCGTTTTCATCGGTGATGACCAGGCCAGAATCCTGCATGGCCTGAATGCCAGCGACAACTCCATATTGAATAAAGGCGTCCATCTTGCGCTGATCCTTACGCGAGATAAACTCTTCACAGTTAAAATCCTTTACTAAGCCAGCAAAACGCGTTGCGTAGGCACTAGTATCAAAATGGTCGATCGGGCTGATGCCACTCTGACCGGCAACAAGAGCATTCCAGGTAGACTCTACGGTATTGCCGACAGGAGACAACATGCCAAGACCAGTCACAACTACACGACGCTTAGACACGTTCGTCCTCCAGGGAGGGAAAAAATGACACTGTGTGGGACGTTCAGATAAAATTCAGGCGGTCGAGTGACCGCCTGGAGATGCTCACTTAAGCCTGGTGACCATTGATGTAATCAATAGCAGCCTGAACAGTTGTGATTTTCTCAGCTTCTTCATCCGGGATCTCGGTATCAAACTCTTCTTCCAGAGCCATAACCAGCTCAACGGTATCAAGAGAATCAGCGCCCAGATCTTCTACAAAAGAGGCAGTATTTACAACTTCTTCCTGCTTAACGCCAAGCTGTTCGCCAATGATTTTCTTAACGCGTTCTTCGATAGTGCTCATACTATTAAATTTCCTATCAAAACTCGCTTTCGCGATGGTTTTCGTAGTGTATAAAATGTTGAAAAAGATGCAACTAAATCCCGGCTGGTCTAACCACGATTTTACGTTATTTTGCGGGATTCGCCGCAAATAACGCAAATAATTTCGTGATTATCAGACCATATACATTCCGCCGTTGACGTGAAGCGTTTCACCAGTGATGTACGCCGCCTCGTCGGAGGCTAAAAATGCAACGGCATTGGCGATTTCCTGTGGGTCGCCAAGGCGCCCCGCAGGCACTTCCGCCAGAATGCCCGTACGCTGATCTTCAGTCAACGTACGCGTCATGTCGGTTTCAATGAAACCAGGAGCCACAACGTTAACGGTAATACCACGTGACGCGATTTCACGCGCCAGTGATTTGCTAAAGCCAATCAAACCTGCTTTTGCTGCTGCATAGTTTGCCTGGCCCGCATTACCCATCGTTCCGACAACGGAACCGATGGTAATAATTCGGCCTGCGCGCTTCTTCATCATAGCGCGCATTACCGCTTTTGACAGGCGGAAAACGGAAGTCAGATTCGTTTCCAGGATATCCTGCCACTCATCATCCTTCATCCGCATCAGAAGATTGTCGCGCGTGATGCCTGCATTATTGACTAAAATGTCGACTTCACCAAACCCGGCGCGAATATTTTCAAGCACCTGCTCAATAGAAGCCGTTTCAGTCACGTTCAGCGACAGGCCTTTGCCCTTGCTGCCGAGATAAGCACTGATTGCATCCGCGCCGCTCTGGCTGGTGGCGGTGCCAATCACTGTTGCACCGCGTGCGGCCAGCGTTTCAGCGATAGCGCGCCCAATTCCGCGACTTGCGCCCGTTACCAGCGCAATTTTTCCTTCAAAGCTCATCATCTTCCTCGTATAACTGTTAAAGCGCAGCGGACAGGCTGGCCGGATCGTTCACCGGTGCCGCCGTCAGGGTATCAACGATACGCTTAGTCAGGCCAGTTAGCACTTTACCCGGCCCCACTTCCAGCAGCGACGTTACGCCCTGGGCTGCCATAAATTCCACACAGCCGGTCCAGCGAACCGGGCTGTACAGCTGACGAACCAGCGCACTGCGGATAGCCTCAGCCGAGGTCTCGCATTTGACATCAACATTATTCACGACCGGTACAGTCGGGGCGTTGAAGGTCAACTTCTCCAGCGCTATCGCCAGCTTGTCCGCGGCGGGCTTCATCAGCGCGCAGTGTGAAGGTACGCTGACCGGCAGCGGTAGCGCACGTTTGGCGCCAGCGGCCTTGCACGCGATACCCGCACGCTCAACGGCTTCTTTATTTCCGGCAATCACAACCTGCCCTGGCGAGTTGTAGTTAACCGGTGAAACAACCTGGCCCTGGGCAGACTCTTCGCAGGCTTTTGCGATAGAGGCATCGTCCAGACCAATAATGGCCTGCATGGCACCCGTGCTTTCCGGCACCGCTTCCTGCATCAGTTTTCCGCGCAGCTCTACCAGCCTGATAGCATCAGTAAACTCAAGCACGCCTGCACAAACCAGCGCACTATACTCGCCCAGGCTGTGTCCCGCCAGCATTGCTGGCATCTTGCCGCCTTTTTCCTGCCAAACGCGGAAAATAGCAACAGATGCAGCCAGCAGCGCGGGCTGCGTTTGCCAGGTTTTGTTCAGTTCTTCAGCAGGCCCATTCTGCACCAGCGCCCACAGGTCATAGCCCAGCGCCGCAGAAGCTTCGCCAAAGGTTTTTTCAACTGTTGGGTTTTCCGCTGCCAGTTCAGCCAGCATGCCAGGCGTCTGTGAGCCCTGACCGGGAAAAACCATTGCAAATTGCGTCATTGTCATTTCCTGTTAATCAAAAACGAACCAGCGCCGAGCCCCAGGTGAATCCACCGCCGAAGGCTTCCAGCAGGATCAGCTGGCCGCGCTGAATACGACCATCGCGCACCGCTTCGTCGAGCGCTGTCGGGACCGAGGCCGCAGAGGTATTACCATGACGATCCAGCGTCACCACCACTTTTTCCATCCCCATGCCCAGCTTGCGGGCAGTGGCATTGATAATACGCAGATTTGCCTGATGGGGGACCAGCCAGTCAATGGCTTCGCGATCAAGATTGTTGGCCTGGAGCGTCTCTTCAACAATATGCGCCAGTTCAGTAACCGCTACTTTGAACACCTCGTTCCCCGCCATCGTAACGTAGGAAGGCTGTTCCTGATGCTCACGATCCTGGTTGCTCAGCGTTAACAGCTGGCCGTAGCGGCCATCGGCATGAAGATGGGTAGAGATGATGCCCGGCTCCTCGCTGGCACCCAGTACGACGGCACCGGCACCGTCGCCGAACAGAATGATTGTGCCGCGATCTTCAGGATCGAGCATGCGCGCCAGCACGTCGGCGCCAATGACCAGTGCATTCTTCACTGCACCGTTTTTGATGTACTGATCGGCAACGCTAAGACCGTAGGTAAAGCCTGCGCAGGCAGCCGCCAGGTCGAACGACGCGGCATCATCAATTTCCAGCATCTGCTGGATCATGCACGCCGAGCTGGGGAAGGCATGGCTGGATGAGGTGGTGGCGACTACGATCAGCCCGATATCGTTTTTATCAATACCGGCCATTTCCAGCGCGCGCCGGGCGGCCTGGAATCCCATGGTTGCGACATTTTCGTCTGGCGCGGCAATACGACGCTCACGGATACCGGTTCGGGTGACAATCCACTCGTCCGACGTATCCACCATTTTTTCCAGATCGGCGTTAGTCCGCACCTGTTCGGGCAAATAGCTGCCCGTACCGATAATCTTCGTATACATTTCCGCTCAGTCACTCTTAGGTAATACAGCCTGAAGGCGGGCAGCAATCCGCTCCGGAACTTGCCGCCGCACCGCCTGCTCTGCCTGTTCGATCGCCGCAGCGAACGCGCTTTGATTGGCCGCGCCATGGCTTTTTATCACCGTACCGCGTAATCCTAACAGACAGGCGCCATTGTACTGGTCGGGATTGAGATGGCCGAAGCGCCTGGCGAGGCGTTTCTTAAGTAAATGCCCCAGCAGCGACAACCACCATACCCTCTTTTTACCTTCGCCCTGTGATTTCAACAGCGAAAGAAACATTCTTACCACGCCCTCCATGGTCTTTAGCGTGATATTGCCCACGAATCCATCGCAGACAAGCACATCCGTTTTACCGGTAAGAAGATCGTTACCTTCAAGGTAACCAATATAGTTAATATCTGGCGATTCACGCAGTATATCAGCCGCATCGCGGATGCTGGCGATACCTTTATTCTCTTCCTGGCCGATATTCAGCAGCGCTACGCGTGGGTGAGTAATGGTCAGTAACTCTTCTGCCACCACCGCGCCCATAATGGCAAACTGCACCAGCATCGCGCTGTCCGACTCCACATTCGCGCCCAGGTCCAGCAACACCGTTTTGCCCTGCCTCTGGTGGGGCAGAACGGTCATCAGCGCCGGACGCTCAATGCCTTCCAGCGGTTTTAATAGCAGTTTTGACAGCCCCATCAGCGCACCGGTATTCCCGGCACTGACGCACGCCGCTGCCCGCCCCTCTTTAACCAGCTCCAGCGCCACGCGCATGGAGGAGCCGCGACTGTGTCGGATGGCCCAGGAGGGTTTGGCATCACTGGCAATAACCGACTCGGCAGGAATAACCTGCAGGCGCGCGAGTGCGGCTGAATCAGCTTTTGCAAGTAATGGCTTGATTTTGTCGGGATCGCCGACCAGAAGAAGATGCAAATGCAGATCGGAGGCCAGTGCCTGCATTGCAGCAGGCACTGTCACGCAGGGACCGAAGTCCCCGCCCATGGCATCGAGTGCCAGGGTCAGACGTGTCAAAGTATCGCCGCGCTGTTCCGCAGGAATTACTTAGCGATGACCTTGCGACCGCGGTAGTAACCATCCGCAGTGATGTGGTGACGCAGATGCGTTTCGCCAGAAACTTTATCTACGGAAAGAGTTGCTGTAGTCAGAGCATCGTGCGAACGACGCATGCCACGCTTGGAACGGGTTGGTTTATTCTGTTGTACGGCCATGGACCTTACTCCTAATTACTTACGCTTTAAACTGGCTAATACGGCAAATGGGTTTGGTTTTTCTGCCTCGGGAGGCAACTTACCAAAGACCATGTCCGCCTCGGACACTTCACAGTGTTCAGAATCATGCACCGGAACGACAGGCAGGGCGAGGATAATTTCATCTTCAACCACCGCCAGCAGATCGATTTCGCCAAACTCGTTGACCTCGATCGGCTCGTACGCTTCCGGCAGTGCTTCAGCCTGCTCGTCAGTAACGACAGGGCTAAAGCAGTACGTCACGTGGACATGTTGCGGAAAAGTTTGACCGCAGCGTTGGCAACACAGCGTAACGGAGACCGCAGCAGTACCCTTAAGTACCGCTAAACGCTGGTTATCAATCGCGAACGACATCTTACAATCAACATCACTGTCCACGCTCACTACCGATTCGGTAATACGCTCCACCTGTTCAGGGGTGTAAACGCCCTGGTAGTCCAGGCGCTTTTGAGCGGTACGAACCGGATCGAGAGTCAGGGGTAATTTTACCTTTTGCATAGGGCGCGCATATTAACTTTGTAACGAGATAGAGTCAAAGAAAAAGGCCGCTTTACGACATCTTTCACCCATAATTCGCATCCAGTGCGGCGCACAGTTTAAAATGCGCCGCTCAGATCCGCTATCTATTCCGGAAAAAAATATGACCCAACTGGTTTTAGCTTCAACCTCTCCTTTCCGCCAGGCGCTGTTAGCGAAGCTGGCATTGCCTTTTATTACCGCAGCACCTGAGGTGGATGAAACGCCGCAGCCCGGTGAATCGGCCACTGCGCTGGTAACGCGTCTGGCCGAAGCGAAAGCCCGGGCGCTGGCCGGGCGCTATTCTGACCATCTGATTATTGGCTCCGATCAGGTTTGCGTTATTGACGGAAAAATAACCGGCAAACCCCATACGCCGGAAAAGGCCCGTCAGCAATTGCGGCGTGCCAGTGGCCATAGCGTGGTCTTTTATACCGGACTGGCGCTGTTCGAGAGCCGGAATAATCGCTTACAGGTTATTTGTGAACCCTTCAGCGTCGATTTCAGGGAGTTAACCGACCGCGAAATTGAAAATTATATCGACAGAGAGCAGCCGCTAAGCTGCGCGGGCAGTTTTAAATGTGAAGGACTGGGAATTACGCTATTTGATCGGTTGTCGGGACGCGATCCCAATGCGCTGATAGGATTACCGCTGATCGCGCTGTGCGACATGCTGCGTCAGGCAGGCATGGATCCGCTTGGGTAGCTTCAGGGCAGGCCTCTCCTGCCCTGAAAATGAGGATTATCTTGCGGGAGAAGTTTTGCGCAGCACGTCAAGGCAGCGTTTTAGTTCGCCATCCAGCGGCGCTTCAACCCGCATCACCTCGCCCGTGTCAGGATGGGTAAACTTAAGCGCGGCCGCATGCAGAAACAGTCTTTTCAGCCCGGTTGGGGCTAAATGTTGATCAAAGTCGCGTTCACCATAGCGATCGTCACAGGCAATCGGATGCCCGGCATGCAGCGTATGTACGCGAATCTGGTGGGTACGGCCGGTCACCGGGCTGGCCTTCACCAGCGTGGCACAGGCGAAACGCTCTTCAACCTTAAATCGGGTTTCTGAGGGTTTACCCTCGCTGTTAACCCGAACAATCCGCTCACCGCTTTGCAGAATATTTTTAAGCAGCGGCGCCTGGACAGATTTAATATGCGAAGGCCACTGGCCACGCACCAGCGCCAGATAATCCTTCTGCATGCTTTTCTCACGCAGCTGCTCATGCAGCGCGCGCAGGGCGGAACGTTTTTTGGCGACCAGCAGCAGACCGGAGGTATCGCGGTCCAGACGGTGTACCAGCTCAAGAAACCGCGCCTCGGGCCGCAGCGCGCGCAGGCCTTCAATTACGCCGAAGCTCAGGCCACTGCCGCCGTGTACCGCCGTGCCTGACGGTTTGTTGATCACCAGGAGATAATCATCCTCATAAAGGATAGCGCTGGCGAGGGCGGCAACCTTATCCAGCTTCGGCGAAATGGCCGCATCTTCACGTTCGGCAACCCGCACGGGAGGAATGCGAACCTCATCCCCCGGCTGTAGCTTATATTCGGGTTTAATTCGACCTTTGTTCACCCGCACTTCGCCTTTACGCAAGATGCGGTAAATCATGCTTTTCGGCACGCCCTTAAGCTGAGTGCGTAAAAAATTATCAATGCGCTGTTCAGCCTCATCGACGGTAATGGTCACGATGCGTACTGCTGGAGTATTGGTTTTCATGGTCGGCGATTCTAATTACCGCGCCACCATAGCGCCACTTCTTTTTCTGTGCTTAACTGACAGTGACTCTTTATGTAAGGGAATTTTTCGTCCAGTTTTTAGGCAATTTGCATTCGTGTGAGGCAAATCGCGTTTAAATGGACAATAAACTGCCTGTTGCAGGAAAAGTCACCTTGCTAACACAGGGTTGGCGATGGAATAATGAGAATCGTTTCCTCGCTAAACCTTGTGAAACAAGTAAATATAACCAAATTATCGGGAACGTCTTAAGGACGGCGAGTGCGAACAGCGCGATGAGCTTACAGGGTAAGCAAGTCGGGTGAGTTAACGCGACCCGCTCCGGGCCTTATCCGATAGGAAGGATATAGTGTAATAATAAGTTTTGCCGGATAGCCCTTACACGCAGCAATGGCGTAAGACGTTTTGGGTAATCAGGCATTTAGCGGGCTGCGGGTTGCAGCCTGGACGACAAGACGGGACTGGTTCACGCGGTTTGATGCTGGCAGTTCCTCCTTTTAAAAGCGCTGTTTTTCCAAATGAAAAACAGGCTGCCGAGAATTAGCACCCCTGGAGACGCCGACACCCGTGAGGTTGGCGGCGCTGCGATGAGTCTCGGGGTCATCGGTCGATCGCGTCCAGCGTTACTATTGCCCGTAGCTTTGTCACTAATGCAAGAATAATGAGTAAGTTACGATGAAAAGAATGTTAATTAACGCATCTCAGCAAGAGGAGTTGCGTGTTGCCCTGGTGGATGGTCAGCGCTTGTACGACCTGGATATTGAAAGCCCGGGGCACGAACAAAAGAAAGCGAATATCTATAAAGGCAAAATTACCCGTATTGAACCCAGTCTTGAAGCCGCCTTCGTCGACTACGGCGCTGAGCGACATGGCTTTCTCCCCCTCAAAGAAATTTCTCGCGAATACTTTCCCAGTAACTACGCCTCTCACGGTCGCCCTAATATTAAGGAAGTCCTGCGTGAGGGTCAGGAAGTCATTGTTCAAATTGATAAAGAAGAGCGCGGAAATAAAGGCGCAGCCCTGACCACCTTTATCAGTCTGGCCGGTAGCTATCTGGTGCTGATGCCAAATAACCCGCGCGCGGGTGGCATCTCTCGCCGTATCGAAGGAGACGACCGCACCGAACTGAAAGAGGCGCTTTCCGCGCTGGAACTGCCGGAAGGGATGGGTCTGATTGTCCGCACCGCCGGCGTTGGCAAGTCAGCCGAGGCGTTGCAGTGGGATCTTAGCTTCCGCATGAAGCACTGGGAAGCGATTAAAAAAGCCGCTGAAAACCGCCCTGCCCCATTCCTGATCCATCAGGAAAGCAACGTTATCGTGCGCGCTTTCCGTGACTACCTGCGTCAGGATATCGGCGAAATCCTGATTGATAATCCTAAAGTCCTGGAGCTGGCCCGTCAGCATATCGCTGCGCTTGGCCGTCCGGACTTCAGCAGCAAGATTAAACTCTATACCGGTGAAATCCCGCTGTTCAGCCACTACCAGATTGAATCGCAGATTGAATCCGCTTTCCAGCGTGAAGTTCGCCTGCCTTCCGGTGGGTCGATTGTTATTGATACTACCGAAGCGCTGACCGCCATTGATATTAACTCCGCACGCGCTACCCGCGGCGGCGATATTGAAGAAACGGCGTTTAATACTAACCTGGAGGCATCCGACGAGATCGCCCGCCAGCTGCGCCTGCGCGATTTGGGCGGGCTGATCGTTATCGACTTCATTGATATGACGCCGGTTCGCCATCAGCGTGCGGTTGAAAACCGTCTGCGTGACGCCGTCCGTCAGGATCGTGCCCGCATTCAGATCAGCCATATTTCACGTTTCGGCCTGCTGGAAATGTCACGCCAGCGCCTCAGCCCGTCGCTGGGTGAGTCAAGCCACCACGTCTGCCCGCGCTGTAGCGGTACCGGAACCATTCGTGATAACGAGTCCCTGTCGCTCTCTATTCTTCGACTGATTGAAGAAGAAGCGCTGAAGGAAAATACCAAAGAAGTCCACGCCATCGTGCCGGTGCAAATCGCCTCTTACCTGCTTAATGAGAAACGTGAAGCGGTGAGCGCGATTGAAAAGCGCCAGGGCGGCGTTCGCGCCATCATCGTGCCAAACGATCAGATGGAGACGCCGCACTACTCCGTCCTGCGCGTACGTACGGGCGAAGAGACGCAGACGCTCAGCTACCACCTGCCGAAGCTGCATGAAGCCGAGATGGCGCTGCCGTCTGAAGAAGATCACGCTGAGCGCAAGCGCCCGGAGCAACCTGCTCTGGCGGCCTTTGTCATGCCTGATGCTCCGCCAATGCCGCAGGAAAAAGTCCCTGAAGCGCCAGCAATCGCTGCACCTGAAGCGACAGCCGCGCCAAAAGCCCCTGCTGCTGCGTCCGAAGGTAGCCTGCTGGGCCGCTTCGTCCGTGGCCTGAAGAAGATGTTTGCGGGCGAAGAGAAGCCGCAGGTCGCTGAGGCTCAGCCAGAAGTCGTGGAAGAGAAGGCGCCCGTCGCCGCGCCAGCCGCCCCGCGCGGTGAGCGCCGTAACAATCGCCGACAGAATAATCGTCGCGACCGTAACGGTGAGCGTGGTGAACGCTACGGCGATCGCAACAGCAGCGAACGCAATAACGACCGTAACGAACGTAACAACGACCGTGGCGAGCGTAACAACGACCGTAACGAACGTAACAACGACCGTAACGAACGTAACAACGACCGTGGCGAGCGTAACAACGATCGTAACGAACGTAATAACGACCGTGGCGAGCGTAACAACGACCGTAACGAACGTAATAACGACCGTGGCGAGCGTAACAACGACCGTAACGAACGTGGTGAGCGCAATAACAACCGTGGCGAACGCAATAATGACCGTGGGGATCGTAACGCGAACCGCAACGAACGTATGGTCCGCGATCGCGATCCTGCTGCTGAAGGCCGCGAAGATACCCGTCGTAACAAGCGCAACGTCGTCGTTCAGGATGAGGTCCGCGAAGAGGTTCAGTTAACTGACGAAGCCGCCATCGAGCAGCAACCGCGTCGCGAACGCAACGATCGTTCACGCCGCCGCCAGGATGATAAACGTCCGACGGTGCAGGAAGATCAGCTGCAAGAACCGGCAGTGCTGGAAGAGGTTGCTGAAACCAGCGACGACACCGTTGAGGTGATGCCGCGCCGTAAACCGCGCCAGCTAAACCAAAAAGTGCGTATCGAAACCGCTGAGCAGACTGCTGCGCGCTCTTTCAACACCGAAGAGAGCACGTCAGAACCTTCCGACGAAGAAAAGCCTGTCGCTGTAGAACCCGTGGCCGAAGCCGATGAGGGAGACGAGCGTGACAGCATGCCGCGTCGCTCACGTCGTTCGCCTCGCCATCTGCGCGTCAGCGGACAGCGCCGTCGTCGCTATCGTGACGAGCGCTATCCAAATCAGTCGCCGATGCCACTGACTTTCGCAGCCGCTTCCCCGGAAATGGCTTCAGGTAAAGTGTGGATCTCCTACCCGGTTGCGCAGGTAACTGATGAGCACGCTGAGCCCGAGCAGTCTGTTGTGCCTGAGTATGGCCATCAGGATCAGGCAGACGCTTTCGCCGTTGCAGAGGGTGCCGATCAGTCAGCTCTGAATCAGGGTGAGGCAGAGCCGGTGCATATCGCCGAACCTCAGCCGGAAGAGAAGCCGCAGGTGACGCTGGTTAATACCGACGAAACGGATGCGATTGACGCGCCGGTAAATCAGCAGCCTTCGGTGATTTCGGCCGCTGATGAACAGACTGCGAAAAGCATCTCTGAACAGGCCGTTGCTGCTAATGAGATCAAACCCGTTGTAGAAGCATCGGTCAGTCCGTCTGTAGAGCCCACCGACCGTTCGTCATCAGAAACGCGTATTGCCGACGCCGCCAGCCAGCTGGCTGCCGACAGTGCCGCTGATGTGAACGCCGGGACGCGAGAAGACGTGCCTTCACGCTCCGCTGCGCTGGAAGCGACCTCTGAGCCCCATGCGCCGGTTCCGGCCCGTGACGAGCCTGCTTCGGCCCCGGCTGAAGCCGCTGCTGCCCAGCGTGACTCCGCGCCTGCGCAGGGTGAAACGCCTGCTGCCCAGCGTGAATCCGCGCCTGCGCACGTTGAAACGCCTGCTGCACAGCGTGAATCCGCGCCTGCGCACGTTGAAACGCCTGCTGCACAGCCTGAATCCGCGCCTGCGCACGTTGAAACGCCTGCTGCACAGCCTGAATCCGCGCCAGCGCAGGGTGAAACTGCCGCTGTTCAGCATGAATCCGCGCCGGTAACTCAGGCGTCAGCTTCCGCTCCGCAGGCTGGCGAAAGTCAGCCAGTGGCCGAAAGCAACAGTGCATTTGCCCCTGCGCAGTCCCCTGCCGCAGAGCCCGCTACTGTTACCAGCGCTCCCGATGCAGAATCTGCCGCGGCGGCGCCGGTCGCCAGCGAAGCGGTAGTGGCTGAGAATGCGCCGGTTTCCGCCTGGAAGCATCATGCCGCCGCGCCAATGACCAAAGCACCTGCGCCTGATTATACGCCTGAGTCCGACTCGTCACGCCAGGGTGACTGGGTACGTCCGGCCTATAACTTTGACGGTAAAGGTGCAGCGGGTGGACATGCTGCAACGCACCAGGCCACCGCGCCTGCAACGCGCCCGCAGGATTAACCCTCTCTGCTAATAAAAGCCCTGGTCAGTTGACCGGGGCTTTTTTTTATCTTCCCCGTCGCGATACCGATACTAATACTGATACTGATACTGATACTGATACTGATACTGATACTGATACTGATACTGCACGACCGACTGCATTGCTATCCGGCCAACAGTGCGGGTGCCGGTGTTGAGTTGGGTTTACAGCATGTCATTGAACAGAGGTGTCGCTGAGTAGGTTTAGAGGTGTCGGGCTGAGTAGGTTTAATGCGCTGATTTGGCTGAACGAAAAGCCACTCCAAACAGAGACAGAGATGAAGCCATGCTGAATCGCTAAACGGGGATAATGCAGACAAAAAAAACCCGCTATCGGATGGTTAGCCCCAATAGCGGGAGAAGGTGAACGTACCCGGTTTAAGCACGTTCAAATTAAAGTGACTAGCCGTTCAGTTTAAACAGGGACATGCTGGACATGTCGGTAAAGACTTTATAAGAGGCCTGCAGGGCCGTCTGCTGCATGGTGTAGGACGAGATAGCGCTGGTGTAATCCACGTCAACCAGCCCGCTCATTTCCGTTGCCTGATTGGTGGCGGTGTCGTCACCTTTTGAATTCAGGTTATCCAGCTCATTAAGCTGCGTACCCAGCTCGGAACGCACTTTCAGCACGTTGTTTAGCGAGTTACTTAATCCCCGGCTGGTTTTGTCAATCGCAGCGCTGGCTGCCGTAGTTGCCGCATCATCGGCGCTGGCCAGCGGCGTATTCAGCGAGGCAATCGCCGTATCCAGGGTGTTGAAGATATTCCCTTCGCTGGTACTGCCGTCCGGCTCCGCTTTAGCGTTGCTGGTCAGCGACATAAAGACCTGGCTACCGGTATGGCTGGTCACCATGGTGCGGTTAGCATCCACTTTCTGCGTAATTGCAGTAGTGCCGCCGGTATAGGAGACGCTGCCGCTGGCATCGGTGGTAAAGGGCGCGCTGTTGGTCTTATAACCAGCGAAAATATAGCTGCCATTGCCATCGGTAGAGTTTGCCAGGTTGAGCAGCTGCGCGCGGATCCCGGTCAGCTGTGTAGCATAGGATGCGCGGTCATCATCTGACAGCGTGCCGTTAGCCGCCGCAACCACCACGGTCTGCGCCTGCTGAATGACGCTGGTCACCTGCTGTAGCGTGGTCTCTTCCTGCGAGATCCCGTTAGTCGCAAAGGTTCTCGCGGTTTTATACTGCGTGTTCTGGGACTGAGCCTGCCCCAGCACGACCGCCTGGGCTGCCGCAACCGGGTCATCAGACGGGGTCACCACGCGCTTACCGGAAGAGAGCTGTTCACCGACCTTCAGCCAGCTCGCCTGCGAACTGCTGATGCCGCGCATCTGCTGATCGTAGATCATGGAAGTACTGAGACGCATGACGGATTCCTTAATTCAGTTATCAGCTAATGGCGCTGATAAGCGCATTGAAAATGGTGCTGGCAGTCTGCAGGACCTGGGCGTTAGCCGAGTAATACTGCTGATAGCGAGTCAGATTGCCGTACTCTTCATCCAGATTAACGCCGGAAACCGACTGCTGCTGATTGGTCAGCTGAGTTACCACATTGGTCTGGGTGGTACTGGTCGCTTCCAGATTGCTGGTTTTGTTACCAATATTCGCCACCATGCTGGCATAGCCCTGGGTCAGGGTGCTGTTGCTGTTGATGACCTTTTTGGTTTGCAGATCTAAAAGCGACTGAGCGTTGGTGTTATCACTCACTCCATCATCGGCACCGGCGGCGGCAACTTTAGACTCATCGGTAATATTCACGTCCATATTAACTATGACGTCAGAGACCGGTTTCACCAGAAAGCTGTCTTTCGCCGCCGGGGTGCCGCTGACCGTCAGCTGCAGGCCGTCAAAGGCCAGCGTGGAGTTACCGCTGCTGTCGGTGCCAGAGGTGGCGGTTACGCTGGCATTATCCGACAGGCGCGTTACGTTCCAGTTTGACCCGTCGTAGCTCACCTTGTAATTGGAGGCCTGCACCTTACTGGTATCGGTCCACGCGGCGCTGACGGAGGCGGTGCTGGTATTTTTGGTATTGGCCGTGACTGACGGGCTGCCGAGTTTAAAGAAAGCCTCGCCCTTGTCGCCGTTCACGTCATAGCCCGCTTCATGCTGGGTGTTAAAGCTGTCGCCCAGCGTCATCGCCAGCTGCCCCAGCTGATTACGGGTATTATCCAGATCGGTGCGAAACGACAGCAGGCCACCCAGCGAGCCGGTGGTCACCAGCTTTTCAGGAATTTCGGTGGTGGCGCCGGTGACGGCGTCAACGGTGGCGAGGGTGGTCCGGTTTGGATCGCTGCTCGATGGCACGGCGGCCAGCTGGCTGGCGCTGTCGCCCTGCACCAGTGAGATACCGTTGCCCATGCTGATGTTGTAGCTGCCGCCATCCTGCTGACTGACGGTCACACCCACCAGGTTATTCAGAGAACTGACCAGCTGATCGCGCTGATCCAGCAGATCGTTCGGCTCGCTGCCCGCGCCCGCACCCTTTAATTTGGTGATCTGCTGGTTAATATTCGCAATCTGTTTGGTATAGCTGTTTACCTGGTCGACGGTAGAGGAAACGGACGTATTCAGGCTGCTGTCGAGATTACGCAGATAGGTATCCGTCACCTGGAACTGATTGACCAGGCCGTCGGCCTTGCCCAGCACGGTCTGACGCGCGGACGAATCGCTCGCGTTACTGACCAGCGTCTGTAGCGAGGAGAAGAAGTCCTGCATATTGGTCGATAAGGTGTTGGTGGTGCTGGAGAACATTTTATCGATATTAGACAGCTGATTGTACTGCGTGGTCAGCGCGCTGGACTGCGTGCTGGCGTTGCGCAGCTGATTAGTAATAAAGGCATCATACTCCCGGTTGACGCTGGAAACGGAGACGCCGTTACCCACATAGCTCGCGCCGGTCAGCGTGCTGTTTGCCTGCGCCAGAATCGTCGTCTGACGCGAATAACCGGCAACGCTGTAGTTACTGATGTTATTACTGGTGGTGTTTAACGCGGCCTGAGCGGCGCTTAACCCGGACATCGCGGTATTGATTAAATTAGACATCTCGGTTCCTTTTGTACCCAGGCCACGGCACGGGCAGGTAAGAAGATTCTGCGGCTGCGCTTAACGCAAATCCGGCTTGTTAGAGTTATCGGTTAAACCGCGACAAACTTGAGCAATTAATCAGAACAAATCGCCAATATCCTGGGTATAGGCTTTAACCACTTTTTCACCCATGCTTTTGAATTGATGGATCATCCCCACCAGCTTTTGGGCATATTTTGGATCGGTAGCATAGCCCGCTGCCTGCAGGGCCTGCGCCCCCTGTTCCGGGGTGGAGGCGGTAGTCACGGCGGAGTAGCGTGGGTTATTGGCGATCAGCTTGACATAATCATTGAGCGCGTCGAAATAGGAGTCGTAGACGCGGAATTTGGCCTTCACTTTCACCGCCTCGCCGTTCTCATATTCAGTGGTGGTAATTTCGGTGCTCTTGCCCTGCCAGTTTGCACCCGCTTTGATACCGAACACGTTGTAGCTCGGTTTGCCCTCGGCGGTGCGGATCTGCCGCTGCCCCCAGCCGGACTCCAGCGCGGCCTGCGCCAGGATCAGGTGATGCGGGATCCCACTCTGGGCGCTGGCCAGCTGCGCCGGCTGTGAAAGCTGGGCGATGAAATCGCTGCTGTCGCCGCTGAGTGGCGTCTCGGACGAGGGTAAACGCGGCACCGCACGGCGAACGATCTGTTCCATCGCCAGCGGCGGCAGCGTGTTGATGAAGTTTTTATCCAGCATCATCGGCACGGTGCCCGCTTTTTCATCCAGCGGCTGCGCCTGCTCCATCTGCTTAACCATCATATCAGCCAGACCCAGCCCCTTAGAGGCGATCTGTTGCCCAATCTGCTGATCGTACATTGAGGTGTAGAGCCGCGTCTGCTCCGTGCTGAGCAGGCCATCCTGCGGCAGGGCCTCACGCATGCTTTTCAGCATCATCTGTACGAACATCCCTTCCACCTGTTTAGCCACTTCCCGGGCATGCGCCTTCGGGTCGCCGCTGGCCTGCCGTTTAAGGTTGTTAAGCGAGCGGCTGTCGTACGCCGCCCCCATCAGAGATTGAGAATCGCTCATCAGATGATTTCCAGTTTGGCATGCAGGCAGCCGGCACTCTGCATGGATTGCAGAATAGACATCAGATCGATAGGCGTTGCGCCCAGCGCGTTAAGCGCCCGCACCACGCTGTTCAGGTTCGCGCTGGCGTTCACGCTTTGCAGTGCCCCACCGCTCTGACGCAGGTCAATTTGCGTCTGCGGCGTGGTGACCGTCTGGCCCCCGGCAAAAGGCGTATTCGGCTGGCTAACGTTCTGCTGCTGGTTCACCGTCACCGACAGGTTGCCCTGGGCAATGGCGCAGCTGCTGAGCATCACTTCGCGATTCATTACCACCGTACCGGTCCGCGAGTTGATAATCACTTTCGCATCCTGAATCGGCACTGAGACGTCGATATTCTGAATATCCGCCAGCAGGCGAACCTGCGAGGTACCGTTGGCAGAAACCTGCACCTGCACCGTACGACCATCCAGCGCCTGAGCGGAACCGTAGCCGCTATGGGCGTTAATCGCATCGCTGATCCGCTGCGCCATGCTGAAGTCTTCATCATTCAAAAACAGGTTGATAACGCTTTGCGTGCCGAAGTTAGTCGGCAGTTCGCGCTCAATGGTCGCGCCGCCGGTTATGCGGCCACCGTTAACCTGGTTGACGGTTACGCTGCTTCCGCCCGCGGAGGCACCCGCACCGCCGACCAGAATGTTCCCCTGCGCCAGCGCGTAAACCTGATTATCCACCCCTTTTAAAGGCGTCATCAGCAGCGTACCGCCGCGCAGGCTTTTGGCGTTACCCATAGAGGAAACGACTACGTCAATCACCTGACCCTGACGGCCAAAGGCGGGCAGCTTCCCGGTCACCATTACCGCAGCCACGTTTTTAAGCTGCATATTGGTGCCCGCAGGCACGGTGATCCCGAGCTGCGAGAGCATGTTGTTCAGGCTCTGCGTGGTAAAGGGCGTCTGGGTTGTCTGATCACCGGAGCCGTCAAGGCCCACGACCAGCCCGTAGCCAATCAGCGAGTTATCACGCACGCCGCCCACGGTAGTCAGATCGCGAATGCGATCCGCCTGAGCCAGGGTGCTGATACCCGCCAGCAGCAGCAGGGCAAACTGAAAAATAATCTTACGCATTGTAGCCTCTTAGTACGGTGACAGGTTCAGGAAGAACCGTTGCAGCCAGCCCATGGTCTGCGCTTCATTGATATAGCCGTTGCCGACGTATTCAATGCGGGCATCCGCCACCTGCGTCGACACCACGCTATTGCTGCCGCTGATGGTGCGCGGGTTAACGACGCCCGAGAAGCGGATAAATTCCGTCCCCTGGTTAATCTCGATCTGCTTCTCACCGACGACTTTCAGGTTACCGTTTGGCAATACCTGATTAACGGTAACGGTGATGGTGCCGGTAAAGGTGTTATTCGCGGTCGCGCCGCCCTTGCCGGCGAAGTCATTCTTACCGCTGGCGTCAATATTGGTTTTGCTGCCACCCAGCAGCCCGGTCAGGGCACTTGGTAATGCGGTCAGGCCCAGCGTACTGCTGCCGTCACGCCCTGCTGACGCGGTCGAGCTTTTGCTCGCGCTGACGTTTTCCTGCAGGGTAATGGTCAGCGTATCGCCGATATTACGTGGGCGTCGATCTTCGAACAGCGGCTGGTAACCGTAGTTCATCGGCATCACGCCCTGAAAAATAGAACCGTTAACCACCATTGGCGAAGCAGGCAGCGGCTGGGCCGTTGTCGACCCATCGACCAGGGGCTTACGGGGAACCAAAGCACAACCGTTAAGCGTCAGGAGCAGCGTTGCTACCAACAAACGTCCAGGCACTGAAATTTGCTTCGCCATGGAATCACTACCTTTAATCATCAGAAGTTCTTTTATTAACGGCCGGGAAAACCGGCCGCCATAACCTTAAAATTTCGACCCGGAACAGGCGGGTTGTGCAGTGCGACTATTACAGCTGCGTCAGCTTAGCCAGCATCTGATCGGAGGTGCTGATGGCCTTACTGTTGATTTCATAAGCGCGCTGGGTCTGGATCATACTGACCAGCTCTTCCGCAACGTTAACGTTGGACGTTTCGACATAGCCCTGATAGAGCAGGCCCGCGCCGTTGTTACCGGGCGTACTGTCGGTTGGCGCACCGGAGGCCTGCGTCTCCTGGTAGAGGTTTTCACCCTTACTTTCCAGGCCAGCATCGTTAATAAAGGTGCTCAGCGTCAGCTGCCCAACCTGCACCGGCTGCGTCTGGCCCTGCTGGGTGACGCTGACCACGCCATCGCGCCCCACGGTCATGCTCAGGGCGTTAGCCGGAATGGTAATTGCAGGCTGCACGGGGAAGCCGCCGTTGGTCACCAGCTGACCGTTCTGGTCGGTCTGGAAGGAGCCATCGCGGGTATAGGCCAGCGTGCCGTCGGGCATCTGTACCTGGAAGTAACCCTGACCACTGATCGCCACATCTTTCGACGAATCGGTTTTGTTCAGGTTACCCTGGGTATGTAAGCGCTCGGTGGCGACCGGGCGCACACCCGTACCCAGCTGCATGCCTGAGGGCAGCGTTGTCTGCTCAGAGGACTGCGCGCCAGGCTGGCGAATAGTCTGGTACATCAAATCTTCGAACACCGCACGCTGGCGTTTAAAGCCGTTGGTGCTGACGTTGGCCAGGTTGTTCGAGATGACGTCCATATTTGTTTGCTGGGCGTCAAGGCCAGTTTTGGCAATCCACAAGGAACGGATCATTTAGGTTTCCTCTGCACTTAGCTCATTGACAGCAGCTGATTAGCGCGTTGTTCATTCTCATCGACGCTTGAGATCACTTTCATCTGCATCTCGAAGCGGCGTGCGTTGGCGATCATATCGACCATGGTTTCAACCGGTTTGACATTGCTGCCTTCCAGTACGCCTGGCATCACCTGTATGGTCGGGTCGCTTTGCAGGACGGCACCGCGCTGCGTCTGCGCGCTCGCGGTCAGACGGAACAGCCCGTCATCCCCGCGAGTCACTTCATTGCCGGTGGCTTTCACCAGCTTCAGACGTCCCAGCTGGACAGTGGCATTCGGCGGATCGCCCGGGTTCAGCGCGGTAATAGAGCCATCAGCCGCAATGGTCACCTCAGACCCCTGCGGCACGGCAATCGGTCCGCCGTCGCCCATCACCAGGTTACCCTGGATGGTGAGCTGCCCGGCCGGGTCGAGCTCCATATTGCCGTTGCGCGTATAGGCTTCGCTGCCATCGGGCGCACGCACGGCCAGCCAGCCGTCCTCACGCACGGCGACGTCCAGCGGGCGCTCGGTATAGTCCAGCGAGCCCTGCGACATGTCGGCACCGGGTGTTGATGCGGTGACCAGCGTGCGCGTTGGCAGCGAAAGACCCTGCACCGGCACCGCCCGCAGCGCGTTAAGCTGCGCACGGAAGCCGGGGGTTGAGGCGTTAGCCAGGTTACTGGCCGTCACTGCCTGCTGTTCGAGGGTCTGACTGGCAGCCCCCATGGCGGTATATATCGCGTGATCCATAAGACGATCCTGTTAGCCGAATTAACGCAGGTTGACCAGGGTGTTGAGGATCTGGTCCTGAGTTTTGATAGTCTGGGCGTTAGACTGATAGTTACGCTGGGCGACGATCATATTGACCAGCTCTTTACTCAGGTCGACGTTGGATGACTCCAGCGCGCCTGCGGTCAGGGTGCCGAGGTTACCGGTACCGGCAAGCCCTACCAGTGCCTGACCGGACGAGTTCGTCGCAGACCAGACGTTGTTGCCCTCTGACTTGAGTCCTTCCGGGTTGGCAAAGTTAGCCAGCGCAATCTGCCCCAGCGTCTGGGACTGCTCGTTTGAGTAGTTACCGACTACGGTGCCGTCGTTGTTAATCTGATAGCTGGTCAGTTCGCCCGGCTTATAACCGTTCTGAGTCGGGTTACCAAAGGTGCTGGTACCGGTGTTCTGCTGCTGGCTGTTTAACATGCTCAGCGAGAACGTCTGGGCTGCGGAACCATTCAGGGACGCCATGCTCAGCGTCTGGTTAGCATCGGAAGTCAGCTGACCGCTGCTGTTAAAGGTCATGTTAAACGAACCAGCGGCAGCACCGGTGCTGGCATCCTGCGCGTTAACGGTCCAGTTGTTATCACTCGACTTGACGAAGTAGAGATTCATGGTGTGGGCGTTACCCAGTGAATCATACGTGGTCATTGATGCCTTGCTGTTGTAGGTGTCAACGTTGGTTGCATCAAAAGGCGTCGTCGTGGGGACGCTGTCGGTAGAGTTGAGGTTAGCCACCAGTGCCGCTGTAGTGGTCGCTTTTGCTGACATCGCGGTGGTCGGTACGCTCAGCGCCACCGGCGTAGCGCCGGTCTGGACGGTTGGCGGCGTGCCGGTTGCCGGATAGCCGGTCAGCTGCAGGCCCGCTGCGTTAACGATATTGCGGTTTTCATCCAGTGTGAACTGGCCATTACGGCTGTAGTAGACCGCACCGGTGGTATCGGTCATACGGAAGAAACCTGACTGGCTGATCGCCACATCCAGCCCGCGGCTGGTAGACGTGGTTGTACCGTCGTTAAAGTCCTGCGTAACCGCAGCCACCTTGACGCCCAGCCCAACCTTGGAGTCGGCAAACATATCCGCAAAGGAGACGGTGGCGGATTTAAAGCCCACGGTCGCGGAGTTCGCAATGTTGTTACCTATTACGTCAAGATTGCTGGAGGCGGCGTTAAGACCGCTGACTGCCTGTGAAAATGCCATGTGTAATCTCCTGGAAAGGGTTAATTAAATAATCTGACGAACGTTCGCGACGGTACTGGTGCCCATCGTACCGAGGTCTAAAACGGCACCGCTCGTGTCGTTAGTCACCCCATTAACCAGTGCATAATTCAGCGGCTGCGCAACCAGTTGACCGGTCGCGTTGCTGGCGCTGATTGACACGTTGTATTTGCCATCTGCCGCCGCCGTGCCATCGGATGACGAGCCATCCCATGAGAAGGTGTGCACGCCCGCAGTCAGCGCACCCAGATTGATGGTCTGCACCACCTTGCCTGTCGAATCGCTGATGGTAGCCGTGGTGGCGGTAGAGGCCTGCTCCAGACTGACGCCAAATGGCGTGGTCTGACTGCTGCCCACTAAGACCTGCGAACCATCAACCATCACGCCTTTACCGATAAGCGCGGAGGCCTGCAGAGACTGCCCGCTGTTGATCTGCCCGGAGATCGATCCCAGCGTGGTATTCAGTTTCTCAATACCGCTCAGGGTATTGATCTGCGCCAGCTGGGTGGTCAGCTGACTGTTATCCATCGGATTAGTCGGGTCCTGGTTTTTTAACTGTGTCACCAAAAGCGTTAAAAAGTTACTTTGAAGATCGGCAGACGACGTATCGGTGGTCGAGGTGGTGGTAATTGAGCTGTTATCCAGCTTTTCATTTACGCCTACAGCAATGCCCATTAGCGAGCTCCTTATTGACCCATCGTCAGGGTTTTCATCATCATTTGCTTAACGGTGTTTAACACTTCGACGTTAGCCTGGTAGCTGCGTGAGGCCGAAAGGGTGTTCACCGTTTCCCCGACTACGTCAACGTTAGGCATTTTTACGTAGCCTTTCGCATCCGCCATGGGATTGCCCGGTTCATAGACCAGCTTTGCTGGTGTGGGATCGTCAACCACCTGGGAAACACGTACGCCGCCGGTGGGTGAGCCGGGCTCAGCATTGGTCTGAAAGACCACCTGCTTTGCCACATACGGCTGACCGTCAGGCCCGGTAACGCTGTCGGCGTTAGCCAGGTTACTGGCGCTGACGTTGAGCCGCTGCGACTGTGCGTTCATCGCCGATCCCGCAATATCAAAAATATTGAGTAAAGACATCGATTATTGCCCCTGTAGCACGGACATCATGCTTTTGATCTGGCTGCTGATAACGGTCAGATCGGTCTGATATTTCAGGCTGTTGTCCGCAAACTGCGTACGTTCGCGGTCCATATCAACCGTGTTGCCATCCATCGACGGCTGATCCGGGATGCGGTACATCAGGTCCATGGAGGCGGGTTGCAGCGTTTCTGCGGGAATATGGCGTGCCGACGTAACCGCCAGCGACAGCCCCGATCCTTGTGCCCGCCCCTGCTCCATCACCTTGTTCATCTGACTGGCGAAATCAATATCGCGAGCCTGATAGCCAGGGGTGTCAGCATTGGCGATGTTAGATGCCAGGATTTCCTGCCGCTGGGCACGCAGGTTTAACGCTTCGGTATTAAACCTGAGTGCCGCGTCCAGTTTGTCGAGCATGCGTCCTCCGCAAATGAGAATTTAGAGCTGACAGCATAAGCGCGTGAGGGGAAGACTTATCGTCAGAATAGCGCCTAAAAGCGTTGCTAATTTGCGCCTTGACCTGGGGCAACAGTCAGTACAATGGCTTTCATGTTGAGATGCGGGAAGAAAAAATGCGCGCCTTAAGCCTGCTTGTAATGTGCCTGACCGGACTGCTCACGCTGTCGGCCGGCGCCGAAGACCTGACCGGTCAGTTAAATCAATTTTTTAAATCCCGCTATGGGGAAAACGGCCAGAGTGCCGATACCCTTAGCGTGGTAGTAAAAACGCCGCAGGCACAGTGGCCAGACTGCACTGCCCCGCAGTTCTCACTCCCCGGTAACAGCCGGATGTGGGGTAGCATGAGCGTCGCCGCAAACTGCGGACAGAACCGTCGCTATATTCAGGTCCAGGTTCAGGTGACCGGCGATTATATCGTCGCTGCCCGCCAGGTGGCTCGCGGTACCGCCCTCACGCCCGCCGATGTCAAAATTGAGCACGGTCGGCTGGATACCCTGCCCGCCCGTGCGGTGATGTCAGCGGATGAGATTGCCGATGCGGTCACCCTGCGCGACTTTTTGCCAGGACAGCCGGTTACGCTGATGATGGTCAGACAGCCCTGGCGGGTTAAGGCGGGTCAGAACGTGACCGTAACCGCCAGCGGCGAGGGCTTTAACGTCTCCAGCGAGGGGCAGGCCATGAATAATGCCACCGCCGCCCAGCTGGTGCGCGTGAGAATGAGTTCAGGGCAGATTGTGAATGGTAAAGTTGGCGCGGATGGGAATATTCTGATAACGCTATAAAGGACTAAAGATGGCTTCAGTTCTGCCGATAGTGTAATTAACAGACATAGTACACTTATCTTATCTGGCCGCTTTCAGGCCTGAGCATACAGGAGCCAGACATGAGCATCGACAGAACTCAACCTTTGAACCCAGCGGCTACCGTTCAGACGCGTGATACTAACGAAACGGCAGCACCGAAGGCACGTCAGGTCGAGACGAAAACTACCCCGTCCGCTACCCAGGTTGTACTGAGCGGCGCGCAGTCACAGCTGACCAAATCCAGCTCGCAGGATATTAACACCGCGCGCGTGGAAGAGCTGAAAACCGCCATTCGCAATGGCGACCTGAAAATGGACAGCGGTAAAATCGCTGATGCCCTGATTCAACAGGCAAAAGATTCGATAGAAGGTAACTAACCGGATGGATAAGCTGCTGAACGCGCTTGATAAAATGCTTGAAGTGCTATCGAACCTGGCCGACGTCATGATGGCAGAGCAGCAACAGCTCTCAGGCGGACAGGTCAACAGCAGCTTGCTCCAGCGTATTACCGAAGATAAAAGCTCCCTGCTGGCCACGCTCAATTTTATTGAGCAGCTGCGGCGCGATGCGGAAAAAGAGGCCGGGCTACATGCGCCCTACAGCCTTCAGCCGGAGATGGCGAAGCGCTGGGCCGCTATTCAGGAGCAGACCGTTAAGCTGCGTGATACCAACCTGCACAACGGACTGCTGCTTAATCATCAGATTGGCTTTACCGAGCAGGCGCTGGAGGTGCTTAAGCCCCACCAGACGCAAAAATTCTATGGCCCGGACGGTCAGGCAACCTCGAGCGGTTTTATCAGTCGTAAAGTCTGATTAACGTTTCTGCCCTGCCTTTCCGAACCGCTTCCGACCCCGGCGCAGCAAACGTTGCGCCGGGGTCTTTTTATGATGCCGTACGCCGCGCGTAATCGCCCACGCGAAAGCCCAGCAGCGCCAGAACGATGAAGTAGACGCCGCCGCCCACCGCACAGACGCCCGCCAGTCGCACCAGCCGCCAGAGCATATTGCCGCTCGCCCAGTCAGGCATAATCATCATCATACCGACCAGCGCAGCGGCCATCGCGACTACCGCCAGCAGCAGGCGTACCAGGAAGCTTGTCCAGCCCGGCTGGGGCTGAAAGATTTTTTGCTTACGCAGCTGCCAGTAGAGCAGCGAGGCATTCAGACAGGCCGCCAGCCCAATCGACAGCGACAGTCCGGCATGCTTAAGCGGACCGATAAAAGCCAGATTCATCAGCTGCGTCACTATCAGGGTGACAACGGCAATTTTAACCGGCGTCTTGATGTTCTGACGTGAGTAGAAACCGGGAGCCAGTACCTTCACCACGATGAGTCCCATCAGGCCAACTGAGTACGCCACCAGCGCCCGCTGGGTCATCGAGGCATCAAAGGCGGTGAACTTGCCGTACTGAAACAGTGCCACGGTGAGCGGTTTTGCCAGGATCCCCAGCGCGACCGCGCTGGGTAACGCCAGCAGGAAGCAGAGCCTTAACCCCCAGTCCATCAGGCGGGAATATTCGTCATGATTGCCGCTGGAAAAGCTTTTCGCCAGGGAGGGCAGCAGAATAGTGCCCAATGCCACGCCCAGAACGCCGGAGGGGAACTCCATCAGGCGATCGGCATAGTACATCCAGGAGACTGAACCGGAGACCAGAAACGAGGCGAAAATGGTGTTGATAATCAGTGATATCTGGCTGACCGATACGCCAAGTATCGCTGGCCCCATCTGGCGCATCACCCGCCAGACGCCCGCGTCCTTAAGATTGAGTCGCGGCAGCACCAGCATGCCAATTTTCCGAAGGTGCGGCAGCTGATAACCCAGCTGTAGCACGCCGCCCGCGACCACGGCCCACGCCAGTGCCAGCACGGGGGGATGGAAATGCGGTGCGGCAAACAGGGCAAAACCGATCATACTGACGTTTAATAGCGTCGGAACGAACGCAGGTACCGAAAAGCGGTTCCAGGTATTCAGGATCGCACCCGCCAGCGATGCCAGGGAAATCAGCAGGATATAGGGAAAGGTGATGCGCAGCAGGGACGAGGTCAGGGCAAATTTATCCGCCGTATCGGCAAATCCCGGCGCGGTAATCAGAATAACCCAGGGTGCGGCCAGCATGCCCAGCACCGTGACCAGTGCCAGCGCCAGCGTGAGCAGGCCGGAGACATAGGCAACAAAGATTCTGGTCGCCTCTTCCCCCTTCTGACTTTTGTATTCCGCCAGGATCGGTACAAACGCCTGAGAAAACGCGCCCTCAGCAAAGATACGCCGCAGCAGGTTGGGCAGTTTAAACGCCACAAAAAATGCATCCGTTGCCATCCCGGCACCAAATATTCTTGCCACAATGGCATCGCGGGCAAATCCCAGCACGCGCGAAAACAGGGTCATCGAGCTGACCGCCGCTAGCGATTTCAACAGGTTCATGGTCTTCCTGGTTCTTGGTGATAAATGACGACGTAAGACACGACTGAGCACAGGTCTTTCGCGCTCGGGCCGGCATAGTCTACTGATGCTGAAGGAAATAACCACATTCGTTTGTTACAGTCAATTATTCGCGCTCGCTTTCACGCCACAGTTTCTCAACGATACGCTGTGCCATCAGTGCCTGATCACCCGAGGTCTGCGGCGGCGTCTGATTCTGCGCACAGTCGATAAAATGGTGCGCCGCGCCGGTAAAACCACGCAGTTGCGACGTGGTTTGCCAGCTGGGCACAGGGTCAGTAATTAGCTGGCCACCGCTCTCCTGCTGAAAGTTGCGCATGTCGCTGACGTTCCAGACGCTGCCATCCGTAATGGCCATGACGGATTCACGATCGGTTCCTGCCCGGCGGTGCATGCTGGTCGTTATCCTTGCCTGCCCCACCGTAAAGTGATGCTCCGCATACAGCATTTCGCCCAAATCGCTGGTCAGCAAACATCCGCCCTGCAGCTTGCCAACGCCGCCGCTTAGCCACAGCGCGGTGTCCACCACGTGCAAATAATCATCCAGCAGGGTAAAGAACAGATCGCGCGGGCCGACGCTATTGCTGCGGTGCTTATCCATTCTCAGCGACACCGGCGGCAGGCTGAGCTGCGCTTTTAGCTGTAGATAACGTGGCGCAAACCGGCGATTAAACGCCACCATCAGCCTGCGTCCCCGGCGATGGGCCAGCTCCACCAGCTGTTCCGCTTCATCTAACGTTGCCGCCAGCGGTTTATCCACGCAGACATCCACGCCCGCCAGCAGCAGCTGTTTAACAATAGCGAAATGCGTCTCGGTTGAGGTGTGAACGAACGCGGCATCACAGCTGGCGGCCAGCGCATCCAGCTGCGAGAAAAGCGGTATACGGTAGCTGTCACAGAGGATTTTGGCTTTTTGCTGGCTGGGAGAAAAGGCCCCGGCGATATGCCAGCCCGTGGTCTGCGTCACCACCGGTAGCCAGGCTTTCTGCGCAATATTACCCAATCCGACAATGCCTATACGAAGTTGACTCATTACGTCGCGTCTCGGTTATGTTCGTCAGGAGGTGTTATCCCCGACGTTCGGGTGTCCATTCGCTGGCGGTCAGGGCCGTCAGCACGTGATCCTGCCAGCGACCATCAATCAGCAGGTAATCCTTTGCATAACCCTCTTTTACAAAACCCAGCCGGGCCAGCAAATCGCCGCTGCGATGATTATGCGGCATGTAGTTTGCCATAATGCGATGGATGCGCTGCTGGCGCTGCATATAGCGAATCGCCGACTGTAGCGCTTCAAACATCATTCCCTGCCCCTGCCACTGCTGCCCCAGCGAATAGCCCAGGTAGCAGGCATGGAAGGATCCCCGTACCACGTTGCTGAAGTTCGCCACGCCGCGAACCGCGTTTTCTTCCGGATCCATCACCATAAAATAGAATGCGCTGGCCTGTCGGTGCATTTCGGTGATCAGACCGAGCCTGGCCTGCCAGCCGGAGGGGTAACAGTGACTTTCGTCCCGCACCGGCTCCCAGGGTTTAAGAAAAGCGCGGTTTTCAGCGTAATAGTCTGCCAGACGCCATGCATCGCGCTCATGGACCAGGCGAACAACCAGTCTGTCCGTAGTCAGGCGCACTTTGGGCGCAGCGGATCGATAGCCAAACATCATTTCTCCTGAAATGGCCAGATGACATTTTTCACGACATCCCTCGCTCACACCCACTGAGCCGCTCAGGGCCGCATTCAGGGAGGGAGATGACTGACCTCACTATAGCCGCCCGCAGCGCGACAGGTAACTGGATCCCGTTAAAAACCTTCAAACTTTTACATTTGCCGCTAAATACCGCCGTCGGTTTGCCCTGCCCGCTAATCTCTTCCATACTTACCCTTTGTAAACTCAGAATAATTCGAGGAGGGTTTCTTGAAACTTTACATCTACGATCACTGTCCGTTCTGCGTAAAAGCCCGCATGATTTTCGGCCTGAAAAACATCCCTGTTGAGCTGATAGTGATGCTCAGTGACGATGTGGCCACGCCTGAGAAGCTGATTGGCCAGAAAATGGCACCGATCCTGATGAAAGAAGATGGCAGCTGCATGCCCGAAAGTCTGGATATCGTTGAATGGGTGGATAAGCGGGATGGCGAACCTCTCCTGACCGGCTCTACCAATCCCGCCATTAGCGAATGGCTGCGCCGCGTGAATGGCTATCTCAACAAACTGCTGCTGCCGCGTATTGCTGCGGCCTCCTTTGCCGAATTCGCGACGCCCGAGGCGCGCCGCTACTTTCATGCTAAAAAGGAAGCCAGCCAGGGCAGCTTTGATGAACTCAAAAAGCATGCTGACGGCTATATCAAAAACGTCAACGACGATCTGCGCAAGCTCGATAAGCTCATTGTCCAGCCGAATGCGGTAAACGGTGAACTCTCTCTGGATGATATTCACCTGTTTCCGGTGCTGCGTTCGCTCAGCCTTATCGCCGGGATTGAGTACCCCAGCCGCGTGGCAGATTACCGCGACAATATGGCCAAACAGACCCAAATCAATTTGTTATCTTCGATAGCCGCCTGATCGATCGGGGCCGCGCCGTGCGGTCCTGCGTCATTTTGTTACCTGTTTCCCCTCCCTTTATCGGTTCTCCTGGTGACTCCGGACTGAATGTCGTGCAAGCTATTGTTTTGCGCCAGAAGGTACTGGCTGCACGCTCCCAGGAGGATAGCTATGAAAAAGGTGACTCTGGCGCTTTGCGCCTTTTTTTTGACCGGTCTGCTGGCTGGTTGTAATCAGCTTACGCAGTACACGATTAGTGAGCAGGAAGTGAATCAGGCCCTGCAGAAACACAATAATTATGAAAAGCAGATTGGCGTTGCCGGGCTGATTGACGCGCATATTGTCCTGACCGATCTCAGCAGTCAGATTGGTCGTGAAGAACCGAATAAAGTGACGCTCTCCGGCAATGCAAAGGTCAATATCAGCTCGCTGTTCGGCCCGCAGCAGGCCACCATGAAACTGACCATGAAGGCGCTGCCGTTCTACGACAAAGATCAGGGCGCGGTATTCTTAAAGGATATGGAGCTGGTAGACGTACAGGTCGAGCCTGAAAAAATGCAGGGTGTGCTTAAGACCCTAACGCCTTATCTGAATCAGTCGCTGAAGGACTATTTCAATCAAAAACCGGCCTGGGTGCTCAGTACCGATCGCAGTAAGGCTGAGTCGCTGGCAAAACGTTTTGCTAAAGGACTGGAAGTGAAACCCGGCGAGCTGGTTATTCCCTTCACCGAACGTTAAGCGACTTCAGAGGCGCGCTGTGCGCCCCTGTTGATGGTCGCGCCTCTTGTTCCACCGCGCGCCCTCCCCCCTCTCTGAGGCCGCCACCGGCGCGATTAACGGCCAGACTACGCTTACCCGCTGAAATCTTTTTTTTCCGACGGTAAACAAACCTGGTGCATTCAGCCCGCTTTATCCCTATGCTTGATACCCGGCCAAATCCAGCCATCACTGACTGATTTCACTTCTGCCGGAGCACGATGATGACAACACTTCCCCAGCAACTCCTGATCCGCCGCCCTGACGACTGGCATATCCATTTGCGTGACGACGAGATGCTGCAAACCGTGCTGCCCTATACCAGTGAAGTCTGTGGTCGGGCCATTGTGATGCCTAACCTGGTCCCGCCGGTCACCAGCGTGGCGGCTGCCGTGGCCTACCGTGAGCGAATTCTGGCTGCTCGCCCTGTCGGGCACGACTTCACCCCCCTGATGACCTGTTATCTGACGGACACGCTGGACGCCAGTGAACTGGAAACCGGCTTCAACGACGGTATTTTCACTGCCGCGAAGCTTTATCCCGCCCATGCCACTACTAACTCCAGCCACGGCGTAACGGATATCGCCAGCATTGCCGCGGTGTTGGAGCGGATGCAGAAAATCGGTATGCCGCTGCTGGTCCATGGTGAAGTGACCGGTGCAGATATTGATATCTTCGATCGCGAGGCGCGTTTTATTGAGACGGTGATGATCCCGTTGCGCAGGCAGTTTCCGGCGCTGAAAGTGGTGATGGAACATATCACCACCCGGGAAGCCGCCGCCTATGTCCAGGAGGGCGATAGCCTGCTGGCGGCTACCATCACACCCCAGCACCTGATGTTTAACCGTAATCATATGCTGGTTGGCGGCATCCGGCCCCATCTGTACTGCCTGCCGATATTGAAGCGCAACGTTCATCAACAGGCGCTGCGTGACGTGATAGCCAGCGGTAACGATCGCTTCTTCCTTGGCACCGACACGGCTCCGCATCTGCAACACCGTAAAGAGTCCAGCTGCGGCTGCGCCGGGGTATTTAATGCGCCAACCGCGCTGTCTGCCTATGCGACAGTGTTTGAGGAGATGAGCGCCCTTGCGCATTTTGAGGCATTTTGTTCGCTAAACGGGCCGCGTTTCTACGGCCTGCCGCTAAACGAGGGGACAGTAAAGCTGGTTCGCAAGCCCTGGAAAGTAGCCGAAAGCATTGCGCTGGGTAATGACCGCCTGATCCCCTTCCTGGCGGGCGAGACGCTTAACTGGACGGTAGAGCGTTAACGCCCCGGCCAGGGTTCGTTTCAGAAAGTGATTGCCTCTGCGTTAAATACTGTATATATTCACAGTAACTTAATCGGAGGCTGTTATGCGTGTTGAAGTTACCGTTGCAAAAACTACTTCTCTTCCCGCCGGTGCCATCGATGCGCTCTCAAATGAGCTGATCAAGCGCATTGATAAGCAGTTCCCGGAATCGCCAAACAGCGTCTCCGTCCGTTATGCCGGGTCCAATAATCTGACCGTCATGGGTGGAGGCAAAGAAGCCAAAGACCGCGTTACCGAAATCCTCCAGGAAACCTGGGAAAGCGCTGACGACTGGTTTATCACTGACTGATTCTATTTTGTGCCGTAGCTTGCCGGGTTTTGCCATCCGGCCTTTTTGTTTTTCATCCCCGCCCCCCTCGCCGTAATGCCTCTGCCGTTGTAGACTGGTTTAGATTACCTGTCCCTGACACAAGCTCAGCTGAGGAACCCATCATGACGCCTGAAACCCCCGAAGAAGCGATGACATTTGGTGAATTACTGGGACTGATTGCCGACCAGCAGCGACGCCTCAGCGTATTAGAAATTGCTTTTTCCTCCCTTTCATTTTGCCTGGATGAGAAGGCTGTTTTATTACTGACGCAGCGTCTGCGGCTTGAGGCGCAAAATCATGATCGTGATGAAAATATGCAGCAGCATTTTTCCCGCCTGGCTGATGAAGTTGAAAAGCATCGTGCGCCGAACAATATACCGCTTAAAAATGGTGAGTGATCCCCACTTTTTAAACGCGCCGGCGCGATTAATTTCCTTAATACGCCCTGACGAAATAATAACCAAATAAAACACCCATTCATCCTGTGGGTAAATTTCATTCAGCCAAATTCAAAATCCCTGTTATAGTTAAACGGCTCTGTGAAAAAAAGACCGCATTGAACCTCGATAAATCACTTCGTTGTCATCATTAACACGAATAATAAGGGGATCATAATGGACAGAAACAAAGATGTTATCCAGACACATCCCCTCGTTGGGTGGGATATCAGTACCGTAGACAGCTACGATGCAATGATGATCCGGCTACATTCCCTTACCTCAAACGAGCAGCAGTCCGAAGAGGCTGAAGTGGGGCAGACCTATTGGTTAACCACTGATGTTGCCAGACAATTTATCTCTATCCTCGAAGCCGGTATTGCCAAGATAGAAGCCACGGAATATCAGGATCGTGATTACAAAAAGCATTAGTCCGTTTTGGCTTTATCTTAAGGGCACCCAACAGGGTGCCTTTTTCATTACTGCGACAGTTTGCTATTCTGCATGCCTCACCTGATTACTAAGGACCCGGATGCAGATGGTTTATGATTTAATCGTAGTGGGCAGCGGCTCGGTTGGCGCGGCTGCGGGCTTATACGCTACGCAGGCCGGACTGAAAGTTCTGATGATTGACCGGCATCATCCTCCCCACCAGCAGGGTAGCCATCATGGTGAAACGCGACTGATCCGCCATGCCTATGGCGAAGGCGCGTACTATGTCCCGATGATACTGCGCGCACAGCAGCTGTGGGACAAGCTGGAAACCGACTGCGGCGAGCGCATTATGCATCGCTGCGGCGTGATTAATCTGGCTCCCGACGACTCAGCCTTTATGCGCAATATCCGCCACAGCGTCAGTCAGTTTACACTTGAAACAGAAACGCTTAGCGGTGATGACGTGACTCGCCGCTGGCCTCAGCTCAGCGTTCCACCTGGCTATACCGGCATTTTCGAACCCCGCTCGGGCTACCTGAAATCAGAGCTGGCGATCCGCCATATGATTCGGCTGGCGAAAGAGGCAGGCTGTGCGCAGCTGTTTAACTGCGGCGTGGACTCGCTTGAGGAGCGCGACGGTTTGCAATGGGTTAGCACCGCCGATGGCGACTTTTGCGGGCGAAAACTGCTGCTTAGCGCCGGAACCTGGGGGAAATCTCTGCTCCCCTCCCTGCCCATCACGCCGGTCAGGAAAGTCTTCGCCTGGCATCAGGCCGATGGGCGCTACAGCGAAAATAACCGCTTCCCCGCTTTTACCGCTGAAACGCCTGACGGCGGGCAGTTTTACGGTTTCCCGGCTGATAACAATGCCATTAAGATAGGTAAACACAACGGCGGCCAGCCCATCACATCGCCTGAACAACGTAAGCCTTTTGGCTCTGTCGCCGAAGATGGCAGTGAGCTCTTCTCTTTTCTGCGCCAGTTCTTACCGGGCGTAGGGGTCTGTCTGCGGGGAGAGGCCTGCACTTACGATAATACGCAGGATGAAAACTTTATTATTGATACGCTACCCGGTTCGCCGGACCGACTTATTATTAGCGGCCTGAGCGGACATGGTTTTAAATTTTCAACCGTGTTAGGCGAAATAGCGGCAGATTTTGCTCAGGGTAAATCCTCTCAATTTGATTTATCGCCATTTAGTCTTTCACGTTTATGATTAGCCTGGTAACGATTATTAAAAACGCCCTGCCAGCGCATCGCTTACAGGGCGTTTCTTACCGTCTTATTTAACCGGGCCTCGCCCGGTTTTTTTATCTACGTGCCGTTACTTTGGCGTATTAAGCGCGGCGTCTTTCTTTTTCTGTCGCAGACGAAGCTTGTTAATTAGCTTATGGGCTTCTGCCTCATTCGCCACCGCCGGTGCCGATCCATTAAGCGGCTTCCGCGCCGTTTCACGCATGGTAAATACGGTAATCACGCCAATAACCCCTGCGCCCATTAAATAGTAGGCCGGCATCATCAGATTGTGCGTTGTACTGACCAGCCAGGTGGTAATCAGCGGGGTGGTACCCCCGAACAGCGAAACGGACAGGTTAAAACCAATCGCCAGCGCGCTGTAGCGAATATCAGTGGCAAACAGTGCCGGAAGCGTTGCGGGCATTGAGCCGCTGAAACAGGTATGAATCGCCCCAAGGATAATCAGGCCCACGAATACCCATAGCATATTGCCTGATCCAATCAGCATCAGGCAGGGTATCGCCATCACTATCAGGGCCACTGCGCCGCCCCAAATAACAGGACGACGGCCCAGACGATCGTTCCAGTGCCCCCAGAACAGCGTCAGCGGCATCATGACAAACATCACCACCAGGATCAGCAGCAGGCTGCTCATCTCACTCAGCCCCAGAATCCCGGTCAGATAGCTTGGCATATAGGAGGTGAGCATGTAGTTAGAGACGTTAAACAGCAGCACCAGACCAATACACTTCAGCATCTGCGCGCGGTACTTGCTTAACATCTGAAACAACGTCAGGCGGGGTTTGCTGTGCTCCAGCGCTTCCTGTTTCTCCATATGCTTTTGAAAAGCGGGTGTCTCTTCCAGTTTCAGACGCACATACAGACCAAAGAGGCCCAGTGGCGCGGCGATGAAGAAAGGAATGCGCCAGCCCCAGTCCAACAGCGTCTGTTCCGGCATAAAGGCGGTCAACGCCGTGACCAGGCCCGCTCCCAACAGATAACCTCCGAGCGTGCCGAATTCCAGAAAGCTGCCCATAAAGCCGCGACGGTTATCGGTAGAATATTCCGCGATAAAGGTCGCGGCGCCACCGTATTCCCCCCCGGTAGAGAAGCCCTGTACCAGTCTGGCGACCAGCAGCAGGATCGGTGCCAGGATACCAATCTTCTCATAGCTGGGGATGATACCGATGCAAAATGTCCCGATGGACATCATGATCATGGTGATCGCCAGCACTTTCTGACGACCAATTCGATCGCCGAGTGGACCAAACACCAGGCCACCCACCGGACGCACGAGGAAGGCCGCCGCGAAGGCGCCAAAGGTCGCCAGCAGCTGTGCCGCCGCGCTGCCGCCGGGGAAGAACACCTTACCAATGGTAACGGCAAGATAGCTGTAAACACCAAAATCGAACCACTCCATGGCGTTACCCAGGGCTGCAGCACCTACGGCGCGCTTAAGCATGTCGCCATCAACGATAGTAATATCTTCGAAGGTCAGCTCTTTTGGCTTCTTTGGCTTTTGCCAGAAATGCTTCTTCTGTTTTTCTGTGTTGCTCATACAATCTCCATGAGTAAGGGTGAGCAGCGTTATAGCTTTCGTTGCCGGTGAAAAACGAACTAAAGGGAAAGAAAGCTATAAAGCAGCGGATTGCGACGGGGCGAAGGTGTTAATACGCGTGGGCAACTTTTCTTTACGGATATTTACTTTAGTAGACGACCCGTTTTTTTTCAAGTTTGTGATAGCTATCGTTTTAATGAAGGCATTTTTGGCGTAAGTGCGGGCAGCGTAAACAGAGAGGACAAAGCAGAAAGGAAAAAACTGTGTAAGCGTCAAACAGGGCCAGCCGTCCGACTGGCCCCTGAACGCGGACAAATCGGACTGGCCCCCACGCGGGCAGATCCGACTGAGGGATCTTTCAGCGTCAACGTTACGCTGACGGTCCGGATTGGGGATCGTTAAGTTAGCGATCTGACTCGGGGATCTTTAAGGTCATATTCAATAAGCCACGCGACTTATTAAACACCTTATTACCGTTTTCACGGCCTGCGCGACGCGCGCGCTGCTCTTCCGGCGTAAGGACCAGCTCTTCCATACAGAGCGGACTACAGCAGTGCTGGTACTTTTCCGCACAGGCTGGGCACTGGATAAACAGCAGGTGGCAGCCATCGTTCTTGCAGTTGACGTGGTTATCGCACACCGTGCCGCACTGATGGCAGTGCGCAATCACCTCGTCGGAGATACGCTCCCCCATCCGCTCGTCAAAAACAAAATTTTTGCCCCTGAAGCGCACGGGTAGCCCCTGCTCACGCGCGCGCCGGGCATATTCGATAATCCCGCCTTCCACGTGATAAACGTTCTCAAAACCATTGTGTCGCATCCAGGCGCTGGCCTTCTCACAGCGAATGCCCCCGGTGCAATACATGACGATTTTTTTGTCCTTATTGTCCTGCAGCATATCGACCGCCATCGGCAGCTGATCGCGGAAGGTATCGGCAGGGATCTCAAGCGCGTTCTCGAAATGACCCACTTCGTACTCATAGTGGTTACGCATATCAACAAATATCGCCTCGGGATCGTCCAGCATGGCGTTCACTTCATTCGCTTTGAGGTAGTCACCCACATCGCTGGCATCAAAGGAATCATCGGTGATGCCATCCGCTACGATACGTTCGCGCACCTTCAGGCGCAGCACCCAGAACGATTTACCGTCATCGTCCAGCGCGATATTCATCCGCAGGTTATCCAGCGCCGGATGGAAGGCATAGAGCATCGTTTTCATCGCGTCGTACTGGCTGGCAGGTACGCTAATCTGGGCGTTGATGCCTTCGGCCGCAACGTAGACGCGGCCAAAAACCTTAAGTCGGGTCAGCGCAACATAGAGCGCGTCACGAAAGGCTTTCGCATCGTCAACAGTGAAGTATTTATAAAAAGAGACGGTGGTGCGCGGCTCGGTTTCGGCCAGCATGCGCGCCCTCAGCTCTTCATTGGAAACAAGGTTATGTAACACTGGCATGGTGTTCGTTCCTGCATTCAAGAGAGAAATTTTGCGGCGGCTATGATACCTGAATCATTCGGAAATCAAACCAGATTTGTCAGTCGTTGCCGGGTTCTTTAAAAGGTAATGTTTGGCACTTAACAGCATAGCCTGATCAACATCACAGAAATAACCGCCTATAGTTAGCCTGTTCAGTTCAGAACTGTGATTAATACCGGAGAAAATTCATGAGTCACCTTTTCACCCCGATAACGCTGGGTAAGCTCACCCTGGAAAACCGCATCACCATCGCCCCGATGTGCCAGTATTCTGCCGACCAGGGCCGGGCCACCGCCTGGCACCGCATCCATCTGGGCCACCTCGCGCTTTCCGGTGCAGGACTGCTGATCCTTGAGGCATCCGCCGTTGAGGCTGCTGGCCGCATTACCCCGCAGGACCTGGGGCTGTATAACGATGAAACCGAGCAGGCGCTGGCGGATGTGTTAAAGGATGTGCGTCAGTACTCCTCAATTCCGCTGGGGATCCAGCTGTCACACGCGGGTCGTAAGGCGTCAACTGACGCTCCCTGGCACGGTGGCGGCTTTTTACAGCCTGAGCAGGGAGGCTGGCAGACCTCTGCCCCTTCAGCCGTGCCTTTCAATGAGACAGATACCCCCCCGGTTGCCTTAACCACCGCGCGTATTGAGGAGATTAAGCAGGGCTTTATCGACAGCGCCATTCGCGCCGACCGGCTGGGGCTGGATTTGATCGAGATACATGCAGCACACGGTTATCTGCTGCATCAGTTCCTTTCGCCCCTCTCCAACACGCGCGAGGATCGGTACGGTGGCTCGCTTGAAAACCGTATGCGCCTGACGCTGGAGATTTTCCGTGAGATCCGTCGCGTGTTCCCGGCAGATAAACCGGTGGGCGTACGCATTTCTGCTACCGACTGGGTGGAAGGTGGCTGGGATACAGAACAGTCTGTGGCACTGAGTCAGGCGCTGGAGAAGGAAGGCTGTGCTTACATTCACGTTTCCAGCGGCGGCCTGTCGCCGAAACAGCAGATTGCGGTCGGCCCCAATTATCAGGTGCCTTTTGCGACGGCGGTCAAACAGGCCGTGGCTATCCCGGTTATCGCCGTTGGTCTGATCACCGATCCTGAGCAGGCCGAGGCCGTACTGGCCGATAATCAGGCGGATATGGTGGCGCTTGCCAGGGGCATGCTCTATGACCCGCGCTGGCCGTGGCACGCCGCCGCGAAGCTGGGTGCAAAAGTTAATGCGCCCGAGCAGTACTGGCGCTGTGAGCCACATGAAGTAAAAGGTCTGTTTAAATCCTGACCGACATCACTGTCCCACTGCGGTGGGACAGTAACCCCATCCTTAACGACACCGTGATAATTTCAGTTTGTTCTTAAAAAATGGCACAATAGGCCATAAATGTTCATCCCCGGCCCGCATAATGGTGCCCCTTTATTTTACTCTGGAAACTCATGACTCAGCTGCCTCAATTTTCGCGTGCGTTGCTGCATCCACGTTATTGGTTTACCTGGTTTGGTATCGGTTTACTTTACCTGTTGGTACTGTTGCCCTACCCCGTTCTTTATTACGCAGGCTGCGGCCTTGGCCGGCTCTCCATGCGCTTTCTGCGTCGCCGCGTCTGGGTCGCGCGCCGCAATCTTGAACTCTGCTTTCCCGCCATGCCGGAAGCCGAGCGCGAGGCGATGGTGGTCCGAAACTTTGAATCTGTTGGCATGGGCCTAATCGAAACCGGCATGGCGTGGTTTTGGCCCGACTGGCGCATTAAGAAATGGTTTCAGGTCAGTGGCCTGGAACATATTGAAAAAGCGCATCAGGATGGCAAAGGCGTACTGCTGATTGGCATGCATTTTCTGACGCTGGAGCTGGGTGCCCGAATATTCGGCATCCATAACCCCGGCATCGGCGTTTACCGCCCTAATGACAATGCCCTGCTGGACTGGCTGCAAACCTGGGGGCGGATGCGTTCCAATAAGAGTATGCTCGACCGCCGCGACGTGAAAGGTATGATTCGGGCGCTGAAAAATGGCGATATTATCTGGTATGCCCCGGATCACGATTACGGCCCAAAAAGCAGCGTTTTCGTGCCCTTCTTTGGCGTGGAAAAAGCCGCGTCAACCCGGGGGAGCTACCTGCTGATCCGCAGCGGCCAGCCCGCAGTGATCCCCTTTGTTCCGCGCCGCCTGCCGCAGGGCAAAGGCTATGAAATGGTTATTCTGCCAGAAGAGACAGCCATCCCCCTTGATGACGAGGCGGCCACGGCGGCCAGGATGAACAAGGTGGTGGAGAACGGCGTGCTGATGGCGCCTGAGCAGTATATGTGGCTGCATCGCCGTTTTAAAACACGCCCCAAAGGCGAGCCCTCTCTCTACAAATAAGCCCACGGACAGTCCGATAGCGGTCGGACTGTCCCACTTCCTGATACTCCCTGCTCGTTTAAATATCTCTGTCCCGCCCTGTTCATGACTGTTTTTTAAGCGCATAATTAGCAAGCTAATTAAACATTTACTGCCGACAGGTTACCTGCGCCCCTATGTCTACCCCCTCAGAAGTGACTCTGGTACAACTGAACTGGCGGAAAAACCTGTTTGTCGCCTGGTGCGGCTGTTTTCTGACCGGCGTGGCGTTCAGCCTGGTCATGCCTTTTCTGCCACTCTACGTTGAGCTGCTTGGCGTGAGCGATCCCCATGCGCTCACGCTCTGGTCAGGTGCGGTCTTTAGCATCACGTTTCTGTTCTCTGCCTTTGCCTCCCCTTTCTGGGGCGGCCTGGCCGACCGCAAAGGCAGAAAAATTATGCTGCTGCGCTCCGCCCTGGGTATGGCGATTGTGATGCTGCTGATGGGCATGGCAACGTCCGTCTGGCAGTTTCTTGCCCTGCGAGCGCTGCTGGGCCTGCTGGGCGGCTTTGTGCCAAACGCTAACGCGTTAATCGCGACCCAGGTGCCGCGTAATAAAAGCGGCTGGGCGCTGGGCTGGCTCTCTACCGGTGCCGTGAGCGGCGCGCTGATTGGGCCGCTAATCGGCGGCCTGCTGGCTGACAGCTTTGGCCTGCGGCCGGTCTTTTTTATTACCGCCGCCGTGCTGTTTATCTGCTTTATTATGACCCTGCTCGCCGTCAAAGAAACCTTTATACCCGTTAAAAAGAAAGACATGCTGCACGCGCGCCAGGTCTTCACCTCACTTAAAAATCCCAGACTGGTGCTGGCGCTGTTCGTCACCACGCTGATTATTCAGATTGCTACCGGTTCAATTGCCCCCATTCTCACGCTCTATGTCCGTGAACTGAACGGTACTACGCAAAACCTGGCGTTTATTGCCGGGCTTATCGCTTCCGTGCCCGGCGTGGCAGCGCTTATCAGCGCGCCGAGGCTGGGCAAACTGGGCGACCGCATTGGTCCCGAACGCATTCTGATCGCCATGCTGGTGGTCTCTGTTCTGCTGCTCATTCCGATGTCGCTGGTGCAGAATCCCTGGCAGTTGGGCATCCTGCGCTTCCTGCTCGGCGCGGCTGACGGTGCCCTGCTGCCGGCAGTACAGACTCTGCTCATCTATAACGCCTCTAACCAGGTCGCCGGGCGTATTTTCAGCTATAACCAGTCTTTCCGCGACATCGGTAATGTTACCGGCCCGCTTATGGGTGCGCTGGTTTCTGCCCACTGGGGATTTCGCGCGGTATTCGTGGTCACGGCAACCGTCGTGCTGTTCAATGCAGTCTACTCGTGGCGGGTACTGCGCCGTCGGGCCGTACTCCCCGCGCGGGCAGAGGAATGAAGGCTGGCTGTTACGGGCGCAGTATTGCCTTTGAACGGGTGCATATAAAGCCAGGCGGCAACCGCGTTACGCTGTTGAATTAGAATGAATGTCACAGAAGTTTTTTTAATCCTTCATCACTTTTTTCTGTAACACACTGATACGCGTATACAAAACAGCACGATTTTTTTCCTGAGACGGGTTTACCCCTGCAAAACTTAGACTATCCTTTGCTGATAGTCTTAACCGGGAAAGGAAAATAGCATGTCATTATACGCAACGCTGGAAGAAGCCATCGACGCCGCTCGTGAAGAGTACCTGGCTGCGAATCCAGAGCTGGAAGAGGATGATGCCTCCGTCAGCCAGTTCAATCTGCAAAAATACGTTATGCAGGATGGCGATATCATGTGGCAGGCTGAGTTCTTTACTAACGAGGGCGATGAAGGCGAATGCCTGTCGCTGCGCAGTGGTGAAGCGGCCCAGGCTATTTTTGATGGCGATTTCGACGAGATTGAACTGCGTCAGGAGTGGATGCCGGAAAATACCCTGCACGAATGGGATGAAGGTGAATTCCAGCTTGAGCCGCCTGCAGACACCGAAGAGGGTGAAGCGGCTGCGCAGGAGTGGGAAGACGACAACAGCGAATCCGATCGCTGGGCCTGAGTCATGCAAGACGGCGCACCCCTTTAGGGTGCGCTATTGATAGGGTCCGTGGCTGGCATCCACCGGTAACAGCAGCGTATCAACCACCAGCGACAGCGGCAGGTCGATAATCGTCAGAAACCGCCAGGGCGTATCGCGAATGTCCCACTGCACCCCAGGATAAAATTGCTTTCCGTGACCCTGTCCGGGCAGCGTGCGGCTGATGATGCTGCCACAGCCACTCAGTACCAGCACGCTGGCACCCAGCAGTAACCCGCATATTATTTTCTTCATCATAACCTTCTGACCAAAAGCTAAGTAAAAGAGCGATACTTACCGCATATTCTATCCTACCCACGTTCGCGCCGTCCGTTATAAACCCTGTTAAAAACGTAAGGTTGGCGTAAATAGCATAAAAAAAGGCCGGGGAAAATCCCCGGCCTCTGCTGCCGTTACCCCGCTTTCGCAGAGCATTACAGCGCTATTTATTTCGCTTTCTGAATAGCCAGCGGATTCATTTTCAGCGACTGATAGTAATCAAACCAGTCATGATACTTATCCGCATTCTGCCACAGACGGTAGTGCATCCTTGACAGCGTCACCGGGTCGCTAAGCAGCGCCAGTCGACGGTCGCGATCCAGTTTAAGCGGTGACTCGCTCAGCGCCTGTTCAACGCGACGATCGCGGGCAAACTCCAGTATCTCACTTTTGAGATGACGTGAGGTTGCCATCGCGCTTGCCAGGGCATTAAACGATGGGTTAAACACCGCATGCATAAAGCCATCTTTCAGCGCACGTTCGCGATTGATCTGCACGTAGCGGTCGGTATCCAGCAGCTCTTTTGGCGGATCGTACTCTTCCGGGATAAGGAAGAGTTTCGCCCGTCGTGACGCTCTCCCGGTCGTCGAACGACTGGAAAATACTGACACAAAAGGTGAAAGGATCAGCGAGAAGACAATAGGTGCCAGCCACCACAGGAAGTTCAAATCAAGCCAGCCCATTCCTGCTGCCCAGACAATACCCAGCGCCATTTGTGAACCGTGACGTTTAAATGCCTCACTCCATGGCGTTGCATCATCATCACGCTGCGGAGAGTTCCAGACCACTTCCCAGCCGAGGAAGGCGCTGACCACGAAGACCGTGTGAAACAGCATACGCACCGGCGCCAGCAGTACCGAGAACAGCATCTCGAGGAACAGAGACGCGAAGACCCGCAGCGCACCACCGTAGGGCTTAGCGCCTTTGCACCAGATCAGCACCACGCTCAGCAGCTTGGGCAGGAACAGGAGCACCAGGGTGGTAGAGAACAGCGCAATCGCCAGCTCGGGACGCCACTGCGGCCAGACCGGGAACAGCTGTCGGGGCTGCAGGAAGTACTGCGGCTCCATCAGCGTATGCACCACCTGCAGTGCCGTCGACAGGGCGAGGAACATAAACCACAGCGGCGCAGAGAGGTAGGACATCACCCCGGTCAGGAACACGGCGCGGTGAACCGGATGCATGCCCCTGACCAGGAACAGTCGGAAGTTCATCAGGTTACCGTGACACCAGCGGCGGTCACGCTTCAGCTCATCCAGCAGGTTAGGCGGCAGCTCCTCGTATGAGCCAGGCAGATCGTAGGCAATCCAGACGCCCCAGCCTGCACGGCGCATCAGCGCGGCTTCCACAAAGTCATGCGACAGAATGGATCCTGCAAACGAGCCTTCCCCCGGCAGAGGTGCCAGCGCGCAGTGTTCAATAAAGGGCTTCACGCGGATGATGGCGTTGTGTCCCCAGTAGTGAGACTCCCCCAGCTGCCAGAAATGCAGACCGGCGGTGAACAGCGGCCCATAAACTCGGGTAGCAAACTGCTGGCAGCGTGCATACAGCGTGTCCATACCGGATGCCTTTGGCGATGACTGGATAATCCCCGCATTGGGGTTCGCTTCCATCATACGCACCAGGCCGGTCAGACACTCACCGCTCATCACGCTGTCCGCATCAAGAACAACCATATAGCTGTACTGGCTGCCCCAGCGGCGGCAGAAGTCATCGATGTTGCCGCTCTTACGCTTGACGCGGCGACGGCGACGGCGATAGAAAATACGCCCTTCGCCACCCACATCGCGCACCAGCTCCATCCACGCCTTCTGCTCGGCAAGGGCGATATCCGGGTTATAGCTGTCACTCAGAATATAGACATCAAAGTTCTGCTGCTCCCCGGTTCTCACTACCGACTCCCAGGTCGCGCGCAGCCCGGCAAAGACGCGTTCCACGTCTTCATTACAGATAGGCATAATTAGCGCGGTACGGTGCGCCGGATCGATCGCCTCATCCCCCACCGTTCCGTAGGAGATACTGTATTTGTCCTTGCCGATCAGCAGTTGCAGGAAGCCCATCAGAGCCGTCCAGAATCCTGCCGACACCCAGCAGAACAGCACGGCGAACAGGAACAGTATCCCGGTTTGTAGCACGTACGGCAGGATTTGCAGCAGCGACTGCTGCCAGTTCTGGTTGATCATATCCATAGGATCGATCAGCGCCCAGCCCTGGTACGGCAGAATGGTTTTCATGTACCAGGTAGCGACGACCGTCTGCGCGATGGTGAGGATCAGCAGAATATAGCGGCGGATTGAGCCAACATGTCGCCACTTCTCTTCCGACCTTCTCTCTTCCGCACTGGTAAAGCGAGGAACGGTTTTACGGCCACGCAGCGAATCCCATGCGCGCGCAACCGGGTTGGTGCGCCAGGCTTCCGGATACATAGAGGAGCGCGTATGGGGAGGCATCGCCTTCAGCGTAGTGCGATCCAGTGCATCCTTATCGAACTGCTCACCCTGTTCGCCCACGGAGTCCGGCCAGGTGTGATCAATACGCGTGCGAACCGACGACAGGGGCGCGTCGTCAGGACGGGAAGCCAGGGGCTCGCCCTCAGCCAGATTCTGGTGCAGCTGGCTAAAGGCGTCATCCCCCTGGAGTGGCAGCGATTCACGCAGCTCACCCTTTCGCTCCGGCGAAAGGGGCAGCGCATCGATATACTCGGTAGGTATAACAGTAGACTTATTCATTGGCAGGCAACTGATAGCTCCAGGTTTCCGTCAGCGTTTTGTCGCCGTTAAGCAGCGCCGCACGCATTTCCGTAGGCTGTTTATTATCTTTGACGCGGATACGCATCAGCAGACGCCAGCCTTTGGTGACCGGGTTATAGCGTACGCTGTTTTCCACCAGCTCACCGTTGTTACCGATGCTCACCTGGGGCGTAACCGGCGTATTTTCCGGCATCTTGCTCATATCCTGACCGGTAAAGTCAACGATAAAGGCCAGGGTGCCGTCGGGCTGGCGAACCAGATTAGACTGTTTCACGTCGCCGGTGGAGCGCAGCGTATCATTTACATAGGCAGTATCCGGCGAATGCAGCTGGCTTTCGTCGCGGGTGAAGTGCAGACGATAGTTGAAGCTCATTGCTTTGCCCGGTTCCGGCAGCTGTTCCGGCGTCCAGAAGGCAACGATATTGTCATTGGTTTCGTCAGCAGTAGGGATCTCCACCAGCTCAATGTGCCCTTTACCCCAGTCGCCCTGCGGTTCAATCCAGCCGCTCGGGCGGAGATCGTAACGATCGTCCAGATCCTGATACTGGTTGAAGTCGCGCCCGCGCTGAAGCAGACCGAAGCCTTTTGGACTCTCAACGGTGAAGGTGCTTACCGCCAGATGTTTCGGGTTATTCAGTGGACGCCAGATCCACTCGCCGTTTCCGGCGTGAATGGACAGACCGTTGGAGTCATGCAGCTGGGGACGATAGTTAACCATCGGCGACGGCTGATTAGGTCCGAACAGGAACATGCTGGTCAGCGGGGCAACGCCCAGCTTGCCCACTTTATCGCGCAGGTAGACCTTAGACTGAACGTCTACGGTGCTCTCTTTACCCGGTGTAATCAGGAAGCGATAGGCCCCGGTCGCGCGGGGAGAGTCAAGCAGCGCGTAAATAACCAGATGCTTGTCGGACGGCTTAGGCCGTTCGATCCAGAACGATTTGAATCGCGGGAACTCTTCGCCCGAGGGCAGCGCCGTATCAATGGCCAGCCCGCGCGAGGAGAGTCCATAAACCTGGCCCGCACCAATCACACGGAAGTAGCTGGCACCGAGGAAGCTGGTGATTTCGTCATCTTTTTTGTTTTTGCTGTTAAGCGGGTACAACACTTTGAATCCAGCAAAACCAAGGTTTTTGACCGTATCAGGATCGTGCTTAACGTTGCCGAAGTTAAAGTAATCAGGCGAATATTTGATCTGGCGAACCGAAGAGGCAATCACCTCATTGATCTGTACCGGCGTATCGAAATACATGCCCTGGTGATAGAATTCCAGCTTAAATGGCGTCTTTAATTTACCCCAGTAGGCTTTATCCCGGTTGAACTGAATCTGTTGATAATCAGCATATTTCATTTCGCGCAGCTGAGAAGGCAGATTGCTTTTTGGGGCTTCATACCCTTTTCCTGCCAGCTCTTTTGCCTGTTTTGCCACATCATCAATGCTGAAAGCCCAGCTTGAGCTGGCATACATTGATAATAAGACCGCAGCGCCAAGTAAGCGCAATGTCATCTGTTGTGGCTTACTTTTCATTTTAATCAGCACATCCCCCCCTTTCGAGTACCAAAATTAATTCCATCCATCTTAATGGATAATTCAGCATTCCGACAGCCTGACACCACTTTTAGTTCCCCGGTATTGGCGGCGTTAGCGCCCTATTCTCAAGTGCTTAGCGGATACAGAATCCCCTGATAGTATACCCATGAACGTTCAACTAAAGTAAGCGATAAGCTTTAGCGTGGTTCAGGGCGAACTACTGCATTAATTTGTTGATTTTTGGATGAATATGACTAGAAAAACGCAGCAAAGAGAGTACTTCCTCGATTCTATCAGGGCATGGTTGATGCTGCTTGGCGTCCCCTTTCACGTTTCACTGATCTATTCGACCCAGTCATGGTCGGTCAATAGTGCGACCCCCTCCGAATGGCTGACCCTTTTTAATGACTTTATTCATGCCTTCCGTATGCAGGTTTTCTTCGTCATTTCCGGCTATTTTTCCTATATGCTGTTTCTGCGATACACGCCGCAGCACTGGCTTAAGGTCCGCCTTGAGCGCGTTGGCATCCCGATGCTCGCCGCTGTCCCGTTGCTGACGCTTCCCCAGTTTTTTATGATCAAAGCCTGGACCACTAAAATTGGTGACTGGCATAACCTTTCGCTGTATGAAAAGTTTAATGCCCTGACATGGGATTTGATCTCCCACCTCTGGTTCCTGCTGGTGCTGGTAGTACTGACCACGGCGGGTGTCTGGATGTTTAAGTGGCTGCGGGACAGCAGGCCCGCAAAAACAGATTATTCTGACCTGACATGGGGGAAATTAAGCCTGGCGATCCTGCTTTGCAGCCTGGCCTGGGGCGCGATTCGCCGTCTGTTGTTTCATTTTGAACCGCAGCTGCTCGGGAATGGATTCTTTAACTATGCCGTCATGCAATCGCTGTTCTTCCTGCCTTTCTTTGTCCTGGGCGCAATGGCCTGGAAATATCCGGCGATTAAAGCGCTGTGCGTGCGCCCGGTGCCCTGGACATTTATTGGATCGCTGCTGGCCTTTATTGCCTACGTGGCTAACCAGACCTACAGCAAGGGCGACGGCTGGCTGTATGAAATTGATGCGGTTGTATCCATGATGATGGGCCTGTGGATGGTTAACGTAGTGTTCTCTCTGGGACATCGTCTGTTAAATTCTCATTCGCCCCGGGTGACCTACCTGGTGAATGCTTCCCTGTTTATTTATCTGGTGCACCATCCGCTGACTATTCTGTACGGCATCTTCTTTGTGCCCGAGATCGGCAACAATACCCTCGGCTTTTTTGCCGGGCTGGTATTTGTATTTGGCATTGCCTTTATCCTGTATGAAATCCATTTACGTATTCCGGTTCTGCGCTTTCTCTTCTCCGGGAAGCCGCAGCGGTAGCGCCCCGCAGGGCGCTACCTGGCTTAGAGCAGCCACTCAATCGGCAGCCGCCAGACCAGGCGCACCAGCAGCCTTTGGATGAAGCGGGTACGGGGTTCGTGCTTATGTACCCGCTCTTTATCCCCTTCTCCGGGATACTCTACCCAGTTAACCCGCCCCCACTTATCCAGCCGCAGGGTCCAGGCGCGATCGCGCATGCTGCTGATAAATCGCTCATGAACGCTGGTCGCCAGCGTTGCACTTTCAATCACCAGCCCCATTTCGGTGTTCAGCATCGCCGAACGCGGATCGAAGTTAAATGAGCCGATAAAGACTTTTTCATTGTCCACGCTGAAGGTTTTGGCATGCAGGCTGGCACCGGAATTACCGGTTAGCCCGCGATCGTGGCTCGGCTCGCGCGTGTCGCTATGGGGCTTGAGCTCATAGAGCGCAATACCGTGCCGCAGCAGCTTTTTACGCCATTTGGCATAGCCCGCATGGACGACGGAGACGTCGTTTGCCGCCAGCGAATTGGTGAGAATGGCAATTTTCACCCCCTGGCGCACCAGCGACAGAAGCTGGGCAACACCCGCCCGGGTCGGCACAAAGTAAGCCGAAATGATATCGAACTGCACCTGCGGTTTGCCAATCACCTCTAGCATCCGTTGAGGCAGCAGCGTGCTGGCTTTCGCACGTCCCAGCCCCTTGCGCGGGTCGTCGCTCAGCAGTCGCGTTTTAGCCCAGGTAAGCGGCAGCGTACCACTCTCAAGCTGAGTCACAAATGTCGACGCGTTGACCTTATTCAGGTAGCGCATCACCTTAGGATCGTTGCGCCACATATCCGGCAGCTGGACGTCTTCTCGCCCGTGCCCCTCTTTACGCTTAACCACTGCATTCAGAGGTTCAACGGCCCTGCTCTGCCAGTAGCGTTCGAAATCCTTCGTGACCTCTTTGACCACCGGCCCGATGGTCAGTACGTCAAGATCGGAAAAGAGCGGCTCGTCACCCGTACCAAAGTACTCATCACCGATATTGCGACCGCCGACAATCGTCGCCTGCCGATCGACCGTAAAGCTTTTATTGTGCATTCTGCGGTTCAGACGGGCGAAATCGCTGAGGTAGCCCAGCGCCCTGAGCGTCCGAAAAGAGAAGGGATTGAACAGCCTGACCGCGATGTTAGGATGGCGAGCCAGCTCGCTCAGCGTGTCGTCCAGCCCCATGGTATTATTGTCATCCAGCAGCAGGCGCACCTTAACACCGCGATCCGCCGCGTCCAGTACCGCACTGAACAACAGCCTGCCTGACATATCGTTCTGCCAGATGTAGTACTGAATATCCAGACTGTATTCCGCCATCGTCGTTAACAAATAGCGCGCGGCGAACGCGTCCAGTCCCTCTTCCAGCGGATGAATACCGCTATGGTCAGGGTGCATATCCACCCGCGGGGAGACGGCGCGCGTCAGTCGCGACGGTATACCCGGGGTTGCATCCTCATCCAGCGTAAAAGCTTCGGCCATGCGTTATCCTCAGATCATCAGCGTAAGCGCTCTATTCTAGCGGTTTTATTAATAGCGCAGCGGCCTAAATGTGATGCGACTGTTCTGATTAAATGCGGTGACCCCGGATAGGCTAAACTTAGCGCAGAGAGTTGCGTCAGGTTAATGGAGTGAGGAACGCGCATGAAAACCGGAATGCTTGATGTGTCACGCCAGCCCCACAGCCCAACACTGTTTAAAAGTTTCTTTCAGGGAAGCTTTGCCTGCTCCACCGCCCGTCGTGCCGAAGGCAAACGCTTCGATCTGGTGATCAATAGCGGTCACGATACGCTGCTGGAAAAAGACTATGCCCTGCTGGCAGCGGAAAAACTGCTTACCGCCCGCGACGGCGCACGCTGGTATCTGATTGAAGAGACGCCGGGTGAGTATGACTGGTCAACATTTTTGCCCATGTTGCACGCTGCCGAAAATCAGGGGCTGGAAATGATCTGGGAGCTGGCCCATTTCGGCTGGCCATCCCATCTGGATATCTGGCAGCCTGCCTTTGTTGACCGCTTTGCCGCGTTTGCCCGGGCAATGGCTCACGTCATGCAGCAGGAAGGTTATACCCACCCTTTTATTACGCCGATGAATCAGATCTCCTTCTGGTCCTGGGCCGGCGCTGACGCAGCCCTGTTTAACCCCGGTGTGACCGGGCGCGGGCGCGAGCTAAAGCAGCAGTTGGTCAGAGCCTCCCTCGCCGCAATGCGGGCCATCCGGGACGTGCTGCCCGGCGCACGCTTTGTATTAACCGACCCGCTGGTGAACGTTGCCCCCGCAGAGGATACCGCGGCTTCCCGCCAGACAGCCTTAAGGCAACACGAAGCACAGTTTGAGGCATGGGATATGCTGAGCGGTCGGGTGCAGCCGGAATTAGGCGGGGAAGCGTCGCTGCTGGATATCGTGGGTTTGAACTATTATCCGGATAACCAGTGGCGGGTGGACGGTACCCCCATAGCACCGCCGCACCCTGACTATCGCGATTTGTCCAGCCTGCTTCAGGAGGTCTGGCAGCGCTATCAGCGCCCGATGCTGATTGCCGAGACCGGTGCGGAGGGTGATAAATGCGCCCCCTGGTTTACCGGGGTGATGGAACAGGTCGGGATAGCAATGGAGCGCGGCGTACAGATAGAAGGTGTTTCCGTTTATCCGGTGGTGGCTTATCCGGCCTGGGCTGACAGCCGTCGTTCGCCTGACGGGTTGTTTGGCCTGCCGGATGCGAACGGCACCCGACCGGTTTTTGAGTCCTATGCACTGGCAGTACGCAGTCAGCAGATCAAATTAAAAAGTGCGAATCAGCCGGAGTGAGGCGGCATGGCGTAGCATGACTGGGGCAAAATGGTATCGTCAGAGGGATGACGCGCGTCCGACAGCAGGGTCAGGGTGAACAGAACCATAACCGCAATCAGGCAGGCCGACAGTAACCCCACCAGCGCCAGAAGTTTATCCTCTCTGGATCCCATATTATGCATACTCCGTGCGGACCGTGGCCGGTTAATTATTACATCATTAGCAGGGTAAGGATCAGGACAAAGATTATAAGGGTAACGGAAGTGACTGCAAGTACCACTATGGCAAAATGAGCATCGTCCAGCCGGAAACGCGGTTCTTTTTCGGGTTCATATTCAGGATGTTCATTCATAAGCGGGTATTATCTGCTGCCCAGCCTGCGCTGTAAAGGATGGGCGACACGCGATCGCCCTCACCCGTCAGTGCGCCTTTATTTCTACCAGCAAAACTCATGGCCATTTTTGCCTTATAGTTATTGATGCAACTCTGACCGTTTAATCCTCTGATGGAGAGCAAATATGAGTACAACGCTATTCAGTAAAACACCCTCGGTCGCAGTATTTGATAACCGTGCGCTGACCGTTCGCAACATCGCTTATCACCGCCATCCCGACGCACCGTCGTTAACGGATGAGCGTATCTCCCATTATCAGTATCATCCACGCGGCTTTATGACGCAGAGCGCAGACCCGCGCCTGTCTAAAGCCAGCCTGGTAAATCTTACCTGTGTGACAGATCTGACCGGCAATGTCCTGCACACGCAGAGCGTTGATGCCGGGATCGCGGTTACCCTGCATGATACCGCCGGGCGCCCTTTCCGGGCAGTAACCAACATCAACGCTGATGAGGGCATCAGGGATGAAAGCCAGACCTTAATCCGCACCTGGCAGTATGAGCATCATTCGCTGGCGGGACGCCTGCTCAGCACGACTGAACAGGTGGGCCAGGCCGTGCGCATTACGGATCGTTTTATCTGGTCTGGTCGCTCAAAAGAGGAGAAAGCCTTTAATCTCACGGGTCAGTGCGTCAGCCATTACGACACCGCCGGCCTGATTCAGACAAGCAGTATCGCCCTGAGCGGCGGGTCGCTCTCGGTGACCCGGTAGTTGCTTAAGGACATGGATAACGAAGAGATCGTTGTTAACTGGGAGGGGGACGCTATTTCTGCCTGGGACGACCGGCTGGACGACAGGTCGTATACCACTCTGACCCGCGTGGATGCTACAGGCTCGACACTCATCGCCACCGACGCCAGCGGCAATCAGCAGCGTGTCGTCTACGACGTATCCGGCCTGCTTTCAGGCAGCTGGCTGACAATCAGGAACGAGCCGGAGCAGGTGGTTGTTAAATCTCTGACCTGGTCTGCTGCCGGGCAGAAGCTGCGTGAAGAGCATGGCAATGGCGTTGTGACGCTCTACCACTACGAGCCGGAAACACAACGCCTGACAGGTATCAAAACTGAGCGCCCCGCCGGGCATCACGCAGGGCGAAAAGTGTTGCAGGACCTGCGTTATCAGTACGATCCGGTAGGCAATGTGCTAAGTATCCGTAACGATGCAGAAGAAACCCGCTTCTGGCGCAATCAGAAAGTGGTGCCGGAGAATACCTGTCGCTATGACAGCCTGTACCAACTGGTCAGCGCCACCGGGCGCGAAATGGCTAATATGCAACAGAACACTGGCTCTTCCGCTACCATCATCCCCCTCCCCACCGACAGTTCAGCCTTTACGCCTTATACCCGATCTTATCAGTACGATAATGCCGGAAACCTGACGCAAATACGGCACGCTGCGCCTGCCACCTCAAATACCTATACCACTGACGTTACCATCAGCAATCGTAGCAACCGTGGCGTCTTAAGCGCACTGACGACGAACCCGACCATAGTAGACTCCCTGTTTACGGCGGCTGGCCAGCAAAAACAGTTACAGCCTGGACAAATGCTGGACTGGACACCCCGGGGCGAGCTGCGAAAAGTGATGCCCATAGTCCGTGACGCTGGGGCAAATGACAGTGAAATGTACCGCTATGACAGTACCAGCCAGCGTCTGCTCAAGGTGACCAGACAGCAAACGGGCAACAGCACGCAAAAACAGCAGGTTATTTACCTGCCAGGGCTGGAGCTGCGTACCCGCTCAACGGGCAGTTCGTTAACGGAAAATCTGCAGGTCATTACTCTGGATGCGTCGGGGGGGGCACAGCTGCGCATACTGCACTGGGAGAGCGGCAAGCCAGACGGTATTGGTAATAATATGGCGCGATGGAGTTACGACAATCTTTCAGGGAGCAGCGCTCTGGAAGTGGACGATGACGGCAATGTTATTAGCCTTGAGGAATACTATCCCTTTGGCGGTACAGCCTTATGGACAGCCCGTAGCCAGACAGAATCTCACTATAAAACCATCAGATTTGCGGGCAAAGAGCGCGATGCTACGGGGTTATATTACTATGGCTACCGTTACTATCAGCCCTGGGCGGCGCGCTGGCTGAGTTCGGATCCGGCAGGCACGGTGGATGGCCTCAACCTGTTTCGGATGGTCAGGAATAACCCACTTTCTTACAGTGATTCCGACGGAAGAATGCCTTTTTTTTCCGGCAAAAAATCCTCATTGCGACAGAATATCAATAAAGAAGTCCAGGCAGAGATTTCCGCGCATGAGTATGCTGACATTCCAAAATCCATTCATATGATCTGGATTGGCACCAACAAAATATCGGATAAGAATGTCGAGCTTTCGCTTAATACTGCCAGTATGAACCCGGATTATAAAACGCAACTTATCTATGACAGCGGTATTGAGGGTTACAATGGAGCAAGCGCTGATTTAGTTGAAAGATTTCGCGGAAGTAACGTTAATGTTACCGACCTCAGAACATTACCTTCATTTTCAGCAATACAGTCTCACCCTGCTTTTAAGTATTATACTAATACCACCCGCGAAAAAAAATATGCACAGGCAAGCGATCTGTTACGCCTGTTAGTATTAAAACACGAAGGTGGGATATATAAGGATGTCGACGATACGCAGCGAGCGCCGTTTGGCGATTTGTCTCTCTATGGCGGGATAGGCTTTAAAGAAGAATATATCGCCAAAGAAGGAGAAAAAGAGCAGGCAGTGCCCAATACCCCTATTGGCGCAACCCGGGAGAACAGGGTAATTAACCGGACACTGGATATGGCAGTGGAAAATTATCAGCGGGGTGAAACTAACGTATTTAAACTTGCCGGTCCTGATGTATTTACCGAGGCGCTTTACAGCACAATCAAGCTGTCAAATACCCAGGCGGTTATTGACTGGGATAAGAAAGCAGTTGCGACGTTAAAAACCCTACCAGATAAAATTTTAAGGCGAAAAACTCAAGGCTTTAGCGATGAACAATACGGCCAGCTTCTCCACCCCAGGCAGAACATGCTTAGCCTCGGAAGGCAGGTTATCAATGGTTCAGATCACTCATGGAAATAATCATTTATATGACCGACGGTGTTTAACTTCAGCCTGAATAACCTCACAGGGACGACCATTTCGTCGTCCCTGTGCATCACTACGCCTCCTTCCAGCCGCCCCCCAGCGCCCGGTAGAGATCAATCTGCGCCTGGAGAAGGTTATTTTTTACCTGTACAAGGTTGAGCTGGGTGCTGTAAAGCGTTCGCTGGGCATCCAGTTCATCCAGATAGGATGCATAGCCATTCTGATAGCGATTGCTGGCAATACGCAGCGCTTCACTCACTACCTGCGCCTGCTTTTGCAGCTCCACCAGCTGCTGCTGGTAGCGTTCAATCGCGTCGAGATCGTTGTTAACTTCACTAAAGGCATTACGCACCACCTTTTCATAGCTGTACAACGCCTGATTGCGGCTGGCCATGGACACATCCACCTGCGCCGTTAGCGCTTCGCGGTTGAGTATCGGGGCCAGCACGCTGCCGCCAATGCTCCATAACCTGAAGGGGTTATCCAGCAGCTGGTGGAGTGCAGAACTCTGCATCGTACCGGATGCGGTCAGGTTCAGCGAAGGCAGCAGCCGCGCGCGGGATGCCGCAAGGGAGCTATCCGCCGCCAGCAGCAGCCTCTCAGCCTGGACGATATCCGGGCGACGCTGTAACAGCTCTGATGGGAGCAACGAAGGCAGCATCTGCGGGGCAACCTGCTCAAACTCACGTCGCCGGGCAATTTCGCGGGGGTTCATGCCCACCAGAATACTCAGCGCATTTTCCTGCTGGGCGATTTGATGCTGTAGCACCGGGATCTGTGCTTTCGCCGTCTGATACTCCGACGCGGACTGCACCCACTCCAGCTTTGAGGTGTAGCCTGTCTCATATTGCCGCTGGGCGAGCTTAAGCGAGTTAGCGCGTGAAGCCAGCGTGGATTCTGTCACCCTTAGCTGCTCGTCCAGTGCAACCAGCGTCATATAGCCTGAGGCCACTGAACTGGCCACCGTCAGCTCGGCGGCCGAGGCGGCGGCCTGCTGAGCGGCAAGTGAGGCGGTGGCGGCGTCAATGCTGCTGCTGCGTGCGCCCCAGATATCAACATCATAGCTGGCCTGCAACAGACCCTGAAAAACGGCATACTCATAAGGCTGTCCGCTTACCGAGGAGAGCGCGCGAGCATGGGTGGCACTGACGCCAGCGTTGAGCGTGGGAAGATTATCGCCCTCAGCCCCGCGCAGCTGGGCACGATATTGCTCGACGCGGGATCGCGCCGTCAGGATATCCAGGTTGTTGCGCAGTGCCTGGCTAACCAGCCGGTTGAGATTGTCGTCGTTAAAGTTGCGCCACCAGCCCGCTTCCACTGGCGATGAGGGCCCCACCTGGTTACGCCACTGCTGAGGGATGGGGAGCGCCCCGGGCGCCTTTTCGACCTGCGTTGCACATCCGGTCAGGGCTGTAACCACCAGCATCAGCGGCAGCGATAGCTTCCAGCGCATCATTTCTTCTCCTGAGAGGACGACGACGCAGAGGTGTCAATGCTCACTTCGACGGACATGCCCGGACGTAAATGCCCGGCGTTATCACTGGTGATATTGATACGCACCGGGATGCGCTGGGCAATTTTGACAAAGTTCCCCGTGGCATTGTCGGGTGAAATGGCGCTAAATTCCGAGCCTGCCGCCGGGGAGATATATTCCACTTTACCCTGGAATTTCTCACCATCGAGCGCATCGACGGTAAAGGTGACCGGCAGGCCGGGCTGGATACGGGCCATCTGGGTTTCCTTCATGTTTGCCACTACCCACATCTGCTCCGGAACCAGCGACGTCAGACGCGTGCCGGCGGTAACGTAGGCACCCTGACGGACGGCAATCTGGCCCAGCTGCCCGTCGCGGGGGGCAATAATGCGCGTGTTATCCAGATCGATCTGCGCCAGCTCCAGTGCAGCCTCCGCGCTGGCCACATCGGCCTCCAGTGACGCGCGATTAACAATGGCGGTTTGCAGATCCTGACGGGAGACATCCAGCGTGGCCTGCGTCTGCTGCACGTCGGCCAGTGTCTGACTGTTGCTGGCGCGGGACGCATCCCGTTCACGAATCGACAGCGAACCGTCCGACACCAGATTCTCCACGCGCTTCAAGTCCAGCGCGCTTTTCACCGCCTGTGCCCTGGCGTTGGCCAGCATCGCTTTATTGCGCTCAATCACCGCTTCAGCGCTGCGACGCTGTTGGATATTGTTTGCCAGAGCGGCTTTTTTCATCGCCACCTGCGCCTGCGCCTGGTGAACCCGTTGTTTATAGATACGATCGTCAATGGTCATAATCACATCGCCCCGGTGCACCGGCTGATAGTCCAGCACATTCACGGCGGTAATATAGCCATTCACCTGAGGGCTGATAAACGTCACCTGACCACGAACGTAAGCGTTTTCCGTCGACTGGATCTGACTGGTGAAGGGAGGAAGCTGCCACGCATAGAGGATAACCAGTACGCCAACAATCGCAATCCCAGCGCCGAAGGCGATGGATAATATACGCAGCTTATTATTTCTTTCTCGTTCCGAAAGCGGGTTCTGTTCCTGCTGACTCATTCTTTCCCCGGACTGATTGAAGTGGTAGGTGATAGCATTGCCCGACGTTCGGCTTCCGCCTCACGTTTTGCCTGTTGCCAGTTAAGGTAACGCTGACGGGACAGTCGCCAAAGCACCCAAATCAGGGTGACGAATGCCATACCAGCGGTAAGCAGATAAGTATCGTTATAGGCCAGCACGTTAGCCTGCACGGTGGCAACGCTCTGAAGCTGCGTGGTGCTCTGAGCGGCCAGCAGTGCGCTATCGCTAATCTGGCTGCTAAACAGGCCGGTATACTGGCTCAGCCGTTCGGTGACGTTTGGATCGAGCGTCGACAGCTGGTCACCCAGCAGGCTGGAGTGAAACTTCTCACGCCAGGTCTGAAACGTCCCAAGGATCGCAGAGCCCATCAATCCGCCGAGGTTCTGACTCATGCCGAAGAGGACCACCAGACTCACCAGGTTTTTAGGCTGCGTGACCACGCTGCCGATATTCATCAGTAGCGCAGGTGCAATGAAGAAGGTGCTGCTGAATCCCAGCAAAAACTGGCTGAAATACATATTGTTCGCGCGCGTCAGCGGGCTGGACTGCGCATCCATCAGCGATGCCACAATAATCAGCAACAGAGAGACAACAATAGGCCAGCTCAGGTGCTTAACATTAATAGTCAGTGCGCTGATTACGATGCCAGCGACTACGCCAGCCAGAATCGCCAGCGCCAGTCCATGCATCTGATCGTTGAGTAGCCCCATCTGTTGCAGATAGCCAATCGCGCCCGTGTTCTGCTCCGCCAGCGTGACGCGCAGCATTATCATCACAATACCCAGTCGTATTATTGATCCGGTGCGCAGCCAGCGGGTATTGATCAACGGATTGCTGCGGTTATGTTCCAGCACAATGGCGGCTATGACCAGTACCAGCCCGAGAGCCAGACAGATCCCCAGCCAGGACGTACTGGTCCACCACTCTACCCGGCCGAGTGACAGCACCGCGCAAAACAGCGCCATTCCCGGTGCCATCAGCAGGAAGGTCAGGAAATCCTTTTTCTCGAAAACCTTCATCCGTTCGCCGGGCGGCAGCTTAAGTATCAGTACCGCTCCCAGACAGATCATTGCCAGGCCGAGTTCAAACAGGTAAAGCCCCCGCCACTCCTCCAGCTGTAGCAGCTCGTCTGAAAAGAGCCTGGCAAGCGGAATGGCCAGCTGTGACGCGCCGATGCCGATGGTCATCGCCTTAAGCCGATGCTTAGCGGGCCAGGCCTGAATCTGATAATAGATACCCAGGGAACTGAGGGCGGCGCCCACCATTCCATGCGCGGTGCGCACCACGATGGCGGAACTTAAATCGTTTACCAGCAAATGGAAAAAAGAGACCAGCACGTACAGCACCAGGAATGCCTCAGTAAAGGCACGCAGTCCAAACTGCTGGCGAAACTTTACCAGCAGCAGGTTGATGGAGATATTTCCCATCACATATACCGCCGGAAGCCAGGCGATTTCATTACTGTACGCGCCGAACACGCCCTGCAGATTGGTTAAATTGGCGGTCACCAGCGCATTGCTCAGCGCGCCGGTGACCGAGATCAGCAGGCCGATAATCCCGAAGGCGATACGCCTGTGAGTGGGATGCAGCGGCGTGGAGGGCGATCCCGGCAGGGTCGGTTTTTCGCCGGGTGCCCACTCCCGTGGGGCGAAGGGGTCATGGGAAGTGCCACGCATACTATTTGGCCTCGGTTGCGATTAGCAGGCGCTGTAGCACGCGCTCGGCAACCGCCAGATCCTGCGGATTGATATCGGTCAGCAGCTCACTGCGCAGATTATCCGCCTCAATCTTCAACTTTTCGTACAGCTTTCCGCCCTTAAACGTTAAGTGCAGCAGCCGCTTACGGCGATCCTCTTCAGGCTGGATGCGCTCAACCAGCTGCTGCCTGACCAGTCTGTCGATCAGCGGTACGACGCTGGCATCTTCAAGCCCCAGCCGATGCGCCAGCTCTTTCTGGCTCATCGGTGCCTCTTCAGCCGCGATTGCCACGACCGCCAGCCAGCTACTCATGCTGAGACCACTGTCCTTCATACGGCGATCGATAGCCTGCCGCCACGCATGGGCAGTCATATGCAGCAACCGGGAGAAGTTAAGTTCTGAGACATTCGACATGTAGACGCCTGATGATTAGGGTTCTAACTATACAGTTGCGGTAATTATAATCATGGATGGCAGAAGATGGGAAGAGGATTGCAAACCTGCAGGCAAAGTTTGTGCCGCCATACAATCAGGACGGTGGCTAACCCCGGTCGCTTAAGGGAGAGCAGCATTAGTCCACAGGCGGGTTAGCACTTTCTAATGGTACTGCTCAGTCGTACCTTTCACGCACTGATTTAACAAATGCAAAGTAGCAGTCGTCGCAAAGTTCATCATCGATTGCGAACAGGCGTGCTGTCAGGCGGCGTTTGATTCCGCAATCCGTGCAATATTTCATGGCTAAAATTTTCATCAGGTTATCACTACGCCCAGTTCCGGGAACCCGTTCACCCTATTTCCTGGCCCCTTAATAGTCCAATCACTTAAAACGATCGGTTTAGCGGTATTGATCGTTACCAACGATCAATACCCTGGAGTCAGTATGGGTAATACACCTGTGCGTCGAGCTTAGGGCTGAATGCAGGTCTGTTTTTGGGGAGTCTTTGCCAACTCAGCGTCATTTCACCCTACCCCTGCCAAATTTCAGACACAAAAAAACCGCCCTTGGGCGGTTACGACATCACTGCTTATTGCTTTGATTTTATTCGTTTAATCGGTAGTAAAAGTATGGTGCCCGGGGCGGGACTTGAACCCGCACAGCCATAAGCCGAGGGGGGTTTAAAAACTATCAGTGAGCCTTACAAATCATAATGTTATGAGCTGCAAGGCTTTTTAATTTGCGTATATCTGCGTATTCAAGCTTGTAGCGTGATTTCATCGCCATCCAGATCACCAATCGCTGGGACTCTCATCATAGATTTTACGCACAGCAAACTTGAAGATGTAGTAGCCCGATACCAACCCCAAAACGGTTAAAGCTGCCAGGTAGTATCTGTATTCGCTGAATGAGAAAAACACGAACCATCCCATACAGACTAGTGATAATCCGCATACACCCATTCCAATCCCCTGAATGATGCGTGAAAATGATGCCAGCAGTAATTTCTTCATATCTAAACTTTCTCGAAAAAGTAACAGCAAGTCTGGTGAAATTTATTGCGATCTGTGTACCATAATGCAGCAGCGTCTTCAAAAGGCCTCGTTTTCTCTTCAACCATGAAGTATAGAAGATCCAAATCTCCCAGCCGCCGAAGCATATTGTAGGCATTATTATTGCGGCGCTGTAACTCTCTTGAAGCATAAACTGAACGAGACATTGCCGCCCCTATCGACAGGATGCTACCTATTGTCATGCCAGTTATCATTCGAGGGATCAATTTGGATGAAAAGACGTAGCCCATATTAGCAGTTGCTAACTGATTGAATGCCATCTTACCCAGGAAGTTACCACCTCCTTTAGCAGAAAGTTCTTTTACTTTATTAAAATCAACATGTTTAAAGAAATTATCCATAAACAGATGCAGGACTTTTTCAAGGTTCCGTCTTGAAGCCATCCCATGCTTCACCATCCTGGCTATTCGCTCTTTATCATAGGAATTGATATTCCTGTTATCTGTATCAAGATAATCCCGACCAAGATAATAAATGTCTACCGGCCAATTCACGAAACCCTTGAGAAATCCACGGAAAAAATTTCCATCTACATGAATCGCATTAGCCATCTCATCTGCAAGTTTTCTGGCACTAATCATAAAATTCGTCCTTGTCCACAAAAGTAACTTTGCGCGCGAGGGGCTAGTATACCGCAGTGGATCTACAGTTTGATCTTTTATGCAATATTTTGCGATTATCATAGTGAGTGTAAACCTCCCGGCATCCCCCGCCCACTCTGGCCTCCGCCAAATTTTCGCCACAACTGACATAATACGGTGCCGCCCGGTTTGATCCTCACGGAAAGCATTTGATCCTTCTTAGCACTCTGTATGGTGCCGGAACCTACCGGATTAACCAAAGCGGCGTGTGTTGTGGTCGGTGCTCATAGCATGGATAGCATTAACGCAGCGGCTAACCGGGTGCTAACCGGTCAGGACACCCGCACAGCGACATATCAGACAGCCGTTGCTCTCGCCAAACAATTTGGTGCTGACGACAAAACAGCCTGGAATATTGGTCTGGCTGTAGATGTTGGCGTACCTGCAGCGTTTGGCCTTATCGTTGGTGCTGCCCGTATTGTGTATGTCCGTGCCGGGACTTTTAAAATTGCCGAGCATGAGGCAATGCGCTCTGTAAAGGCTGGCGGACACACAGTAGCTAAGCACGTGGCAATTGCTGATAATGATTTACTTGCCAGGCTGGCGCGTAGTCCGCAAATGCAGTCAGTCTCTTCATATTATTCACTCCAGCATGCAGAGAAAGCGATAAGCTCAGCCCTGAAAGCTAACCGACTTAAAATTATTCATTGGGCGAATTGGGGTAAAAACTCCGGCCCTCTTGAACTGGTATATCGTAGTGGTTCCGCAGTAGGCTACGGATTCAGACAGGGTAAATCGGTAAAAGAAACCTGTTACGCTGCGCGTGTGGTGTTGCTTAAGCAAACTTATAACGGGAAGCCTTATTATGTTCTCACGTCTTATCCCTGGATGGGGTAAAAAAACCGAAAAAGAATACCCGGCCCTAACCGGGATGCTGAGGGTATTTTTAAGCTGTCATCACGACGACTTCGGCAACTCTATTGAGGAAGTTCTTAAAAACTATATTGACCATCAGATGCCTGTTACTGATGCCATGAATGAAATAAACCGCTTGCTGCAGATCGAGAAAGATAATGAGCTCAGCGCTGTCATGGTAGCAATCGCTGGTGATGAATTTCGCCCCGAACCTTGGGGCGAAACATGGCGTAGTTTCTTGAACAGAGCAATGGTGACTCTCAATAGGGATCATTAATCTTATGCCCGCCTATCGCGGGCTGTCATCTCAGTTTCAGCTATCCATTTCCAGCCTGACATCCAGCATCGACAGACAGCCTTCAATAAATCCCTCGGCCATCTGAAACTTTATCCGGATCATACCTTCTGACAGCTTCAGCTTTCTGACCAGCGCCCGCTTTGAAATATCCTTAATATAGTGATCCACCAGCAAGGAGTACTCATCCGGACGTTTTTGCTTCAGCCGACCTACGCTTGTATCAATGATGAGTGCGTCGTTCTCTGTGCAACTAATGCCGCTGGCGCTTTCGGGAAGCAGACCTTTGAAACCGGCAGCAATCGAGGAATAGCCTACCTCGCTTTCAATGTGATGCTTTGGCCAGTTAACCCTTCCAAAGGGGTCAAGTAGTTTACTGAAAAGCACGCGATCGCTACATTACCGATGATGAATATGCAGCCCTCTACAGCGTTTCACCACCAATCGTCCAGATCTCTATGGAGTTGGCATATCTTTGCTGTGCGCGGCAGGCAGATGTTCTGGATATGAAGAAAAGCCAGATCATTAAAAACGGCATATTAATAAAGCAAAGCAAAACCAGCGTTTCTCAAATCAAAGGCTGGAGCCCGAGACTGGAAGGCGTAATACATGCTTCCACTTCCCTTCCTCTCAATAAAGGGATGAGTTCGATTTTTGTTATTCATCAGCAATCCGGTGCCAGTTATAGGCGTGATGGTTTCAATAGTCGATGGATGAAGGCAAAGCAAGATGCAAAGGTGGCATTCCCAAACCTGGAATTTGATTTCACATTTCACGACCTGAAGGCAAAAGGCATCTCCGATCTTTCCGGTAACATCTACGACAAACAGGCAATTTCCGGGCATAAAAATGTCGAGCACACTGTTAGGTACAACAGGATAATTGCTGTAGTTCCGGTCGTTGGCAACCAGTAAGGTGGGGAAAATATTCTGAAGGGGTATTCTGAAACTTACTATAACCACAAAAAAACCGCCCTTGGGCGGTTACGACATCACTGCTTATTGCTTTGATTTTATTCGTTTAATCGGTAGTAAAAGTATGGTGCCCGGGGCGGGACTTGAACCCGCACAGCCATAAGCCGAGGGATTTTAAATCCCTTGTGTCTACCGATTTCACCACCCGGGCAGGGTGTAAAGTGGAGGCGCGTCCCGGAGTCGAACCGAGGTTCACGGATTTGCAATCCGCTGCATGGCCACTCTGCCAACGCGCCTTAATCTTGCTTAGCCACCAGGCTCTGCCTGATAAACTGAATTTGGAGCGGGAAACGAGACTCGAACTCGCGACCCCGACCTTGGCAAGGTCGTGCTCTACCAACTGAGCTATTCCCGCTTTCATCATTTCTGCCAGCTTCACAGAACATGCTGATTTATTTTATCTTCTGGCAGCCTGACTGCCTTTCGATGCGTTGCATTCTACTGACCTGGAGAAATGAGTCAATAAAATTATCCTCATATTTTATCCGTTTGCTGCTTTTTAAATCGTATCGATCACCGTTCGAACAAATCACCGCGCGCAGCGTTGAGATACTGGAACATCGACCAAAAAGTCAGCACCGCAGCGATATACAACGCGACCACGCCAATGCCAATAACGGTGCTGTCATAGCGCCAGAGCAGCGCAAAGAGAGAGAGCATCTGGGCGGTGGTTTTGACTTTACCGATCCATGAAACGGCCACGCTACTGCGTTTGCCTATTTCTGCCATCCATTCGCGCAGGGCAGAGATGATAATTTCACGTGCGATCATCGTTGCTGCGGGCAGCGTAACCCACCAGGCGTGAAAGTGTTCGGCAACCAGCACCAGGGCAATTGCCACCATCACTTTATCCGCCACGGGATCGAGGAACGCGCCAAAGCGAGTGGTCTGTTTCAGGCGTCGGGCAAGGTAGCCATCGAACCAGTCAGTGATGGCCGCCACGATAAAAATAAGCGCGCAAGCCAGCGGAGCCCATTGAAATGGCAGGTAGAATGCCAACACAAAGAACGGAATCAAAACGACACGAAACAGAGTAAGTAAGGTCGGAATGTTAAAATGCATAGGTACGCTAACTGTCTGGGCAGGGTAGAATTTGTCCCTATGTTCCTACATTGCCCGGACCGTTGCAATGCTTAGTGTTTCAGCGAATAAAAGATTTTCTCCGCCAGTAACTGCGAAATCCCCGGCACCCTGGCGATTTCGTCCACCGACGCATTCATCAACGGCTGGAGGCCGCCCATGTATTTCAGCAGCTGCTGGCGGCGTTTCGGGCCAATACCTTCAATCGTTTCCAGTGCGCTGGTATTTTTGACCTTAGCACGCTTGTTACGATGCCCGGTGATGGCATGATTGTGAGAATCGTCACGTATATGCTGAAGCACGTGCAGCGCCGGAGAGTCAGGAGGCAGAGAGAACCCCTCGCCTTCTGGCTCGAAGAACAGCGTTTCCAGCCCGGCCTTACGATCGGTTCCCTTGGCAATCCCCAGCAGAATTGGCTTTCTCTTATCCCACTCCACATCCAGCTCCGCGAAAACCGTTTTGGCCTGTCCTAGCTGACCCTTGCCGCCGTCGATAAGGATCACGTCCGGGATTTTATTCTCTTCAATGGCTTTACCGTATCGCCGACGCAGCACCTGATTCATTGCCGCGTAATCATCGCCCGGTGTGATGCCCGTAATATTGTAGCGGCGGTATTCCGCACGCAGCGGACCATTGCTGTCAAAAACCACGCAGGAGGCAATGGTCTGTTCGCCCATGGTGTGGCTGATATCAAAGCACTCCATGCGGTTAATTTCCGGCAGCTTAAGCACCGTCGCCAGCGCGTGAAGCCGCTGATGAATCGTCGACTGCTGCGAGAGGCGGCTGACCAATGCGGTGCTGGCGTTAGTGCGCGCCAGCTTCAGGTAGCGGGCACGATCGCCTCGCGGACGACTTTGGATGGTCACCCGCCGTCCGGCAAGGGTGGTCAGCGACTCGGCCAGCAGATCCTTTTCAGGCAGGGTGAAGTCCAGCAGGATATCGGAAGGGAGCGTGCGGGCCTGGCTCCCCTGCAAATAAAACTGTCCAACAAATGTCTGCACCACTTCGGCCAGCTCGGTGCCGCCGGGTATTTTCGGAAAATAGCTGCGGCTGCCCAGAACCTTACCCTGGCGGATAAAGAGGACGTGCAGGCAGGCCATACCCGAGTCAAAAGCCACGCCGATAACATCCAGATCGTCGCCATTATTGGAGACGAACTGCTTTTCGGTGACGCGTCGCACCGCCTGAATCTGGTCGCGTAGCCGCCCCGCTTCCTCAAATTTGAGGGAGCGGCTGGCCTGCTCCATCCGTCCGACCAGCTGATTAAGAACCTGATCGTCCTTACCGGATAAAAAGAGCCGCACCCAGGAAATTTGCTGCGCGTATTCCTCTTCCGACACCAGGCCTGCCACGCACGGCCCCAGGCAGCGTCCGATTTGATATTGCAGGCAGGGACGGGAGCGATTGCGGTAGACGTTGTTTTCACACTGCCTGACCGGGAATATTTTCTGTAGCAGCGAGAGGGTTTCACGCACCGCGTAACCATTAGGGAAAGGGCCGAAGTATTCACCTTTCGCATGTTTTGCACCGCGATGACTGGCCAGACGTGGATGGGCATCCGCACTGAGGAAAATATAGGGGTAAGACTTATCATCCCGCAGCAGCACGTTGTAGCGAGGCTGATACAGCTTAATGTAGTTATGTTCGAGAAGTAACGCCTCGGTTTCTGTGTGCGTTACCGTGACATCAATCTGACGAATGCTGTCAACCAGAGCTTCCGTTTTACGGCTCCCGAGGTTGCCGCGAAAGTAGCTGGAGAGACGCTTTTTAAGATCTTTGGCTTTTCCGACATAGATAACCGTTTCGCCTGCATCATACATACGGTAGACGCCTGGCTGGCTGGTCACAGACTTCAGGAAGGTTTTAGCATCAAATACATCATTCACTACTGATCAACGACTCCGGATTAAACAGGCCATGGCGAATGGCCAGGTGCGTTAACTCTACGTCACCGCTGATGTTGAGCTTACTGAACATCCGGTAGCGGTAGCTGTTAACTGTTTTGGGGCTCAGGCTCAGCTGCTCTGAAATATCTGCCACTTTTTGACCCCGTGTGATCATCAGCATAATCTGTAATTCACGTTCCGACAAACTATCGAAGGGGGAATCCGTTTTCTGCGGTTCAATCTGGCTTAACGCCATCTGCTGGGCAATATCAGAGGCGATATAGCGCTGCCCGGCATTGACGGAACGAATAGCATTGACCACTTCCTGAGGGGCCGCACCTTTACTCAGATAGCCCGCTGCCCCGGCCTGCATGACTCGCGCGGGCAGAGGGTTTTCGGTATGAATAGTGAGCATGATAATTTTGATATCGGGATTGTAGCGCACGATTTTACGTGTGGCTTCAAGACCGCCGATGCCAGGCATATTCATGTCCATTAGCACGATATCTACGCTGTTTACACGGCACCATTTCACCGCATCTTCGCCACAGTTGGATTCACCCACCACCTGAAAACCTTTGATGTCTTCCAGTATGCGGCGGATGCCCGCGCGGACAAGTTCATGGTCATCTACAAGCAGAACGCTTATCAAGGGTTCTCTCCAAAAGGGGATATCAGCTACGGCATTTAGGGATTTTCCGATGGACGATCTTACCTCTTTTAACCCCCGATAGAACAGAAAAAATTGACATATCCCGCGGATGAAATTTACGGCGGTCCGCTCCCCGAGGCGATCGCGGGCGTTTCTTCTGTGGTATACTTGTTACCAGTTTACAGTACCAGCGGCAGCTGTCGGGCCGGTGAAGTTGAGATGACTTATAAGGAAAAATCATGAGCAATACAGACTTTTCAACCAGCGAAGAAACTGAAACTCTGGCCAAAGAAGTGGCATGTATGAAAGCACTGGTGACATTTATGTTAAAGGGTATGGGCCAGGCTGATGCCGGTAAAGTCATTATCAATATGGAAAGGTACATTAATCAGTTAACCGATGAAGAGCAGGCTGAAGTGTTCAGCGGCACGATTAAGCAGATCAAGCAGGCTTATCGCCAGTAACGGATAATCCTATTCTCAGCCCATTGATTTTCGCCCACGAATGTTAGATTGTGGGTTTTTTCCACAGAGAATACAGGAAACAATGGGCTTACTCTTTAAGGCGTTTTTGGGTGCGCTGGTCGTGGTGCTGATCGGCATCCTGTCTAAAACGCGCAGCTATTATATTGCAGGGCTCCTGCCTCTTTTTCCTACCTTTGCGCTGATTGCACATTATATCGTGGGCAGTGAACGTGGTGTTCAGGCATTGCGCACTACCCTGATATTTGGCATGTGGGCGATTATTCCCTACTTTATCTATCTGCTTTCCCTTTGGTACTTTGTGGGAGTCATGCGGCTGCCTGTGGCGTTAGGCAGCGGCGTGTTGTGCTGGTGCGTGGCTGCCGGCGTGCTGATTTCGCTGTGGGCAAAATTCCAGGGCTAGCGCCCCCTGGAACCCCAGCTAACGGAAACGCCCAGCGTGGGCAGTACTTCCTCCGGGCTGAAGCGCCGCGCGCCGCGAAACTTCTCCGCAAGGTGGGGCTGCTGCACGGGAATGCGTACGGCGAAAAGGTTGTCTTCAGACTGAATCACACCCGCCGTCAGTGGCTCATAGACCACCTGATTTTTTTCGAACATATGCTCCAGCATCGGCGTTGCCGCACTGTAGAGAAAGCGGATCCCTGACTGTTCTGCCAGCTGGACGCAGTGCCACAAAATACTCAGCGGTAGCTCTGAATCGATTTCCAGTCGGGCTGAGAAGCGCGACATTTCCCACGCAGGCAGCTGATTTTTACTGCTTCGATTCTCCGAGGCCAGACTGGCCTCTGGCTCATGCCACTCCATCAGTCGTGCGCAGCCACAAATGCCATGCTGAGCCGTCCAGGCAATCAGCCATGTCACGTCTGAGCGGTCAAAGCGATCGTACTCCTGACCTGGCGTACTGAGTCGTGATGGAATCGACCACCCTTCCCCCCTGGCAAAAACGCTGTAGCGGTAGCTTCCCAATTCAACCAGTAAGGAGGAAGGCATGTCCTTAAGTTTTGTTTGTATAATTTTCATCATTATTCCCCTGACGCATTCCCTCGTGGATGCCGCTCCTGACGGCCCGCTCAGGGTTGTTACCCTGAGCGCAGGGTAGACAACCTATTAGCAATTCGAAACTACCAAATTTAGTAGTTGTATTACCCCTCAGATTAATCCCATCGCAGCCGCGTAGGAGGCCACCTGGGTTCGGTTAGGTGCATTGAACCTTTTTTGCATATTTTTTTGATGAAAGTTAACGGTATTTTCCGAAATACAGAGTATGAGGGATATTTCCGCTGAAGTTTTACCCTCTGCCGTCCATTTTAGAATCTCCAGCTCACGCTGGCTTAATTCCATGTTCATAACCGACATCGAAATATCTTTTACACGCTGTAACGCTTCAAGCACCAGGACCACTAAATGCTGGAGCTTTAGCTGATCTTCCTGCACTAATCTTATTTTTTCAACAGGTTCATGCGAAGCCATAGATAATATCCCTGTGGCTCTGTTTAGTGCCATGGTGGAACAGGAAAAACCTGAGCAAATCCCGTACTCCCGCGCGGTCATCAGTACTCTGCTATCTCCGCAGCTGACACGATCGTTCCATAAAAATATTTTCCCCGGCACCTTGCAGTAATTGATGACGGGGTCTATGGCCGCAAAATCCTCATTCTCATATAGCCTGACCCACTTCCTGGGATAATTACTATAAATAAAGGTCTTGGGTCGGGTAAAAGGTATGGGATGTCGGATATACAACGCGTAAAACTTAAGTCCCAGCTTAATCGCCTGCTGCTCAATGACGCACATTATTTCGGCGGCATCGCTAACATCATCCAGAGCTGCTCGCATTTCATTACGCCAGCTAAAATAGTTACTGCCAATCATTAATGCCTCATCGGAGGAGAGTCGCTATCCCCTCCTGCTCCGGTTATTTACAGTAATATGGGGTAAAAAAATGAATAAAAAAGAGCAAGACCGCATTGCAATCCCATAAAAACCACAACTGTGATAATAACCCCGGAATGAACATTTTTATGCAGCGCGCTTCGCTGGATTATTGACCGGCAAAGACCTTGCAGTCTTTCACTCTACCCGAGCTGTTCAGCTTGCCAACCTGTTTTCAAAAACCTGCCATCCCGCCTAGAATAGGATTTTTCCTGGAAACATTCAATAATTTTGACCCAGCCATAAACCAAAAATTAATATAAAATTTTTTATTTTTACTCATGGTTAACGCGGATGAAAGCGTAATAAAAGCAAAAAACACGTTTTTAATTGCCTGATATAAATAGATTAAATACTAAAAAATGGCTAATTTGGCTTTTACTCCAATGGTAATATAATATTAATTTTACTTAATAATAGCTATACAGTTAGCGCTCTCTCAGGCGCGTTACCCTGCCTTAATGATATCGAAGGTTAATTTATAGTGAAATTTTGTCACCTTCCCTGACCGTTAACAATGGCGGCTGTGCCCTTTCCGTTTCGCGGGTGGTCATCGCGAGCTATCTTCCAGCCAGTCAGTCACGAACAGATGCTGCAGCACAGTAAGCTGCGACACGGGATTAGCGGTGTCGTTTCGTTTTTGCGCAGTTGGGAGGGGCTTAACTGAACTTTCCCTGTATCCGGGTCGCTTTTACGTTAAGCTTTGCGCCCCAAAACGCAGGTCAGGCCGGAATTCAGCTTCCCTGAATCCAGTACGTGGTTGACCGCGATGAAAAAATATTAGCGACCTGAAGCTGAGTTACCTTAAGGTAGTGCTGCATTCGCTGTTTAAACGACCCACTAAGAGCCCACAGAGCTCAGACAACATCACTAAAGGACAATAACTTCGTTATGGTTGACCAATCTAAAGACGCGCCCCAGGCATCAGAGGCGCCGGGCGAGCTCCGGCGTAACCTCAACAACAGACATATCCAGCTCATTGCCATCGGCGGTGCCATCGGCACGGGCCTGTTTATGGGCTCCGGTAAAACCATCAGTTTGGCGGGTCCGTCGATCATTTTCGTGTATATGATCATCGGCTTTATGCTGTTTTTCGTGATGCGCGCCATGGGCGAACTGCTGCTCTCCAATTTAGAGTACAAATCCTTTAGCGACTTCGCAGCAGATCTGCTCGGGCCCTGGGCGGGCTTTTTTACCGGATGGACGTACTGGTTCTGCTGGGTGGTGACCGGAATTGCGGATGTGGTCGCGATCAGCGCCTATTTTCAGCTCTGGTTCCCGGACTTTTCAATCTGGATGAGCGCCCTGCTCTGTATCTTCGTTTTCCTGTCGCTCAATATCGCGACGGTCAAACTGTTTGGTGAAATGGAGTTCTGGTTCGCGATTATCAAAATTGTCGCCATTGTTGCATTGATCGTTACCGGCATCGTACTCATTGCCATGCACTACCCTTCCCCCGGCGGCGGAACGGCCTCGTTGACACACCTCTGGGATCGCGGCGGGATGTTTCCTAAAGGCCTGAGCGGCTTTTTTGCTGGCTTTCAGATAGCGATTTTCGCCTTTGTCGGCATTGAACTGGTGGGTACCGCAGCGGCAGAAACGCAGGACCCTGAACGGGTGCTGCCAAGGGCCATCAACGCCATTCCACTGCGCATTATTATGTTTTATGTGCTGTCGCTGGTAGTCATTATGGCGGTCACGCCGTGGGATAAGGTCGTCGCCGATCGCAGTCCGTTTGTGGAAATGTTTATGCTTATCGGTCTGCCCGCTGCGGCCAGTATCGTTAATTTCGTTGTGCTGACCTCGGCGGCCTCCTCGGCTAACAGCGGTATTTTCTCCACCAGCCGTATGCTTTACGGCCTGGCACAACAGGGAGCCGCGCATCGCAGTTTCGGCAGACTGTCACGCCGTGCGGTGCCGACTGCCGGTCTGTTCTTCTCCTGCTTTTGTCTGCTGGGCGGCGTGGCGCTGATTTACCTGATCCCCAACGTGATGAAAGTCTTTACGCTGGTCACCACCGTGTCGGCCATTCTGTTTATGTTTGTCTGGAGCATTATTCTCTGCTCGTACCTGGTCTACCGCAAAAAGCGACCGCAGCTGCACGCAGAGTCCATCTATAAGATGCCCCTTGGCAAGGTAATGTGCTGGGTTTGCCTGGCCTTTTTTGCGTTTGTTCTCGTCCTGCTTACGCTTCAGGAGGATACACGGCAAGCGCTTATGGTGACCCCGGTGTGGTTTATTTTGCTGGCTATTGGCTGGTGGCTTCGCCAGCGCCGCAGGCCCAGCTGATGTTAGCGGCGGGCCGAACAGGCCCGCCGGTTAGCGTACCCGAATGCCTTCAATCACCATCCGCTGCACGTTTTCCAGCGTCTGCCTGAAAAAACTCTCATCATTTAAGGTCCTGCCGGTGACGGCCTCTACCTGAGTGGCGAAATCCGCGTAGTGCTGCGTGACCGCCCATAGCATAAAGATCAGGTGATCCGGCTGAACGGGTGCCAGTCTGCCCTGTCGGATCCACTCATCAATCACCGACGACTTCTCCTCCACCAGCGCCCGGAGTGAACTTTCAAGCTCGCCTTTTAACAATGGCGCCCCCTGCAGCATCTCCATACAGAACAGCCTCGATGCCTGGGGATGATCGCGGGAAACCTCGAGCTTGAGACGAATATAATCGCGAATCGCTTCCAGTGGTTGCTGCTCATTGTTGAGGGCACGAAGGGGTGCCAGCCAGACGTCGAGAATATCCTTCAGCACGGCAATATAAAGCGCCTCTTTTGAGGGGTAATAGTAAAGCAGATTAGTTTTCGACACGTCCGCCCCCTCCGCCACTTTATCCAGCGTTGTTCCGTGTAGCCCAAACTGAGAAAAGAGCGCCAGTGCCGCATTTACAATCGCCGTGCGCTTCGCGGCCACCGCTTTGGAACGACGCGTAGCCGTTTTAAGCGGTAATTTATCTGTTGAATTCACCGTGACTCCATCATCTGTTTCGCAGGCCAGCCTGGACCGCCCTCACCGGAAAAAACAGGTGGCCTGCACCGACATGGAACAGACCTGCCTGTTTTCTGTGCACATTCTTTTTACCAAATGGTCCATTTCGGACCAAACACTCTACTTTACTTTAACAAAATTTCTCAACCTGCTGAATATATAGCGTATTACTAACCTGGCACAGCCTTTGCTACTTCATCAGTATGCGCCGCCGAAACGGGAACTGCAGGATGCACCGCAGCGCGTACAACATCCTTTATGCAAAATACGAGGTATCTTTATGAAAGTTGGCGTATTTATCCCTATCGGCAATAACGGCTGGCTGATTTCAACTCATGCCCCCCAGTACAAACCCACCTTTGAGCTGAACAAAGAGATTGTGCTTAAGGCGGAGCATTATCATTTTGACTTCGCGCTATCGATGATTAAGCTGCGCGGCTTTGGCGGTAAAACCGAGTTTTGGGACCATAACCTTGAGTCATTTACCCTGATGGCTGGCCTGGCGGCCGTGACCTCACGCATCGAAATTTACGCTACTGCGGCCACGCTAACCCTGCCGCCAGCTATCGTGGCACGCATGGCTTCAACAATCGACTCCATTTCCAATGGCCGCTTTGGCGTCAATCTGGTAACCGGCTGGCAAAAACCGGAATACGATCAGATGGGACTCTGGCCCGGCGATGAATACTTCTCAAAACGCTATGACTATCTGACCGAGTATGTGTCGGTGCTGCGCGATCTCTGGGGGAACGGTAAATCCGACCTGAAGGGGGAGTTTTTCACCATGAACGATTGTCGACTCAGCCCACAGCCGCAAAAACCCATGAAGGTGATCTGCGCCGGTCAGAGCGATGCCGGAATGGCTTTTTCGGCAAAGCATGCAGATTATAATTTCTGCTTTGGTAAAGGCGTCAATACGCCCGCAGCCTTTGCCCCCACCGCAGCACGCATGAAATCTGCTGCGGATAAAGAAGGCCGGGATGTCGGTTCTTATGTCCTTTTTATGATCATTGCCGATGAAACCGACGAGGCCGCGCGCGCGAAATGGGAGCACTATAAAGCCGGTGCCGATGAGGACGCGCTCGCCTGGTTAACGACGCAAAGTCAGCAGGACAAACGTTCCGGCAGCGATACCAACGTACGCCAAATGGCCGATCCTACCTCGGCAGTCAACATCAATATGGGCACGCTGGTCGGTTCTTATGCCCATGTGGCGCGTATGCTGGATGAAGTGGCGGCGGTTGAAGGCACAGAGGGCGTGCTGCTGACCTTTGATGACTTCCTTCAGGGAATTGAAAACTTTGGTCAGCGTATCCAGCCGCTCATGACCTGTCGTCACGCCCTGCTTAACGCTACGCAGGAGGTGGCATAATGAACAGTTCAGAAACGGTCGTCTGCACTACCGCCTCAAACCTCGATAACATCACCCTTAAGGCACGCCCGGAGTCCATCGTTTTCCCTCCCGGCCAGACTGCGCTGATTGTGGTGGATATGCAAAATGCCTATGCCACCGAAGGGGGCTATCTGGACCTCGCTGGCTTTGACGTCTCCGGCACGCGCCCGGTAATAGAAAATATCAATATCGCCGTGAAAGCCGCCCGTGACGCGGGTATCCAGATTATCTGGTTTCAAAACGGCTGGGATGACCGCTATGTGGAGGCAGGTGGCCCCGGCTCGCCAAACTGGCACAAGTCTAACGCGCTTAAAACGATGCGTTCGCGTCCCGAACTGGAAGGTAAGCTGCTCGCTAAAGGCGGCTGGGATTATGCGCTGGTCGATCGGCTCCAGCCCCAGCCGGATGACATTGTGCTGCCTAAGTCCCGCTACAGCGGCTTTTTCAATACGTCGCTCGACAGCATGTTACGCAGCCGCGGTATCCGCCATCTGGTCTTTACCGGGATAGCGACCAATGTCTGCGTTGAAGCCACGCTGCGCGACGGCTTCTTTCTGGAGTATTTCGGCATTGTGCTGGCGGACGCCACTCACCAGGCCGGGCCTGCCTTTGCCCAGCAGGCAGCGCTTTTCAATATAGAAACTTTTTTTGGCTGGGTGTCGGATGTCAACGCTTTCTGCTCCGCGCTTCAGCCTGAAACGCTTTCAGTAGAACAGTCGGCGTAAATTCGCCCGATAAAGGAGCACCCCACATGCCAAAAACCATTATCACCCCGCCGGGTAGCGGCAATCCGATCGCCCCTTTTGTGCCAGGTACGCTGGCCGACGGCATCGTCTATGTCTCCGGCACGCTGCCGTTTGATAAAGATAACAACGTGGTGCACATCGGCGATGCCGCTGCCCAGACGCGTCACGTTCTGGAGAGCATAAAAAGCGTGATTGAAACCGCCGGAGGGACGCTGAATGACGTCACCTTCAACTCCATCTTTATTACCGACTGGAGCAACTATGCGGCAGTCAATCAGGTTTATGCCGACTACTTTCCCGGCGAGAAACCGGCACGGTTCTGCATCCAGTGCGGGCTGGTCAAGCCGGATGCGCTGATTGAAATCTCCAGCGTGGCGCATATCGGAGGCGGAGACAGGCATGCATATTGAACTGACCGGGCCGGCGCATGCCGGCGTCAGGACGCTGGTTCTCTCTGCCGGACTCGGCGGTTTAGGGAGCTTCTGGCGCCCGCAAATGGCTGCGTTATCGAGTGACTATCAGGTTGCTGTGTATGACCAGCGTGGCACGGGGCGCAGTGCCGATACGCTACCAGAAGGCTACAGCATAAAGGATATGGCGGCAGAACTTGCGCAGGCCCTGGCTGAAAAAGGCGTTGAACGCTATGAGGTTATCGGTCATGCGCTTGGCGGCGCAATCGGCATGCAGATGGCGCTCGACTTTCCCGATCGGGTGCAGGGACTGGTCATTGTTAACGGCTGGCTTCGGCTGGATGCCCATACCCGCCGCTGCTTTGACGTCCGTCAGACTCTGCTGCTCAGGGCGGGTGTGGAGAGCTTTGTCCAGGCCCAGCCGCTGTTCCTCTATCCTGCCGACTGGCTGTCGGAGAACCAGGCGCGCATTGAGGCGGAGGATGCGCTGCACGTGGCGCATTTTCAGGGCCGCGACAATCTTCTGCGCCGCCTGCACGCCCTGATGGCCTGTGATTTTACGATGCAGGCGCGGTCTGTTACCCAGCCCGTGCTGCTTATCTGTTCACAGGACGATCTGCTGGTGCCCTGGACCTGTTCGCAGAAGCTGGAGCAGGCGCTCCCCCACGCAAGCGTGGTCAAAATGCCCTGGGGAGGTCATGCCATGAGCGTTACCGCCCGCGATGAATTCAATCTGCTGCTGCTGAACTGGCTGCAGGAAAGACCGACTCACGATGTAAACGCATAACCGGAGCCACGATGGCAGAGAAGCTGAATACGATGGTATTAGAAACGCTGTTCACCGCCGCCCGCACCTGTAACGGCTGGCAGGATCGCCCCGTCAGCGACGAGGAGATCCGGGCGATTTACGACCTGGTGAAGATGGGCCCAACCTCGGCTAACTGTGGCCCAGCAAGATTTTCCTTTATTCGCAGCGAGGCCGGTAAAGCACGCCTTAAACCTGCGCTGTCCAGCGGCAACCTCGAAAAAACCATGACCGCACCGGTCACGGCCATTGTTGCCTGGGATCCGCTTTTCTATAACCGGCTGCCGGAACTCTTTCCTTATGCGGATGCCCGCGCCTGGTTCACCAGCAGTCCTGAACTTGCCGTGGAGACCGCCTTTCGCAACAGCTCAATGCAGGCGGCCTATTTAATCGCGGCATGCAGAGCGAGCGGCCTGGATACCGGTCCCATGTCCGGCTTTGACCGCGAGGCGGTGGATGCGGCCTTCTTCGCAGAGAGTGGCTGGAAAAGTAACCTGCTGATCAACATCGGCTACGGCGACCCGGACAGTGTTTATCCCCGTCTGCCGCGGCTGGATTTCGCTACCGCCTGTACCCTGGAGTGATAGCAGAACATCACCATCGCTCTCCCTGTGAATAAAGGAAACAATATGACTCTGGCTACGCCCGTAACAGCCGCTATCAGCGGGGTTGAAAAACAGGATTTCCGCAATGCCATGTCCCGCCTTGGGGCTGCGGTCAATATTATCACCACCGATGGTCCGGCTGGCCGGGCGGGCTTTACCGCCTCGGCGGTCTGCAGCGTGACCGATACGCCTCCAACGCTGTTGGTCTGCCTGAACCGTTCCGCCTCGGTCTATGAGATTTTTAGAAAAAATCAGCAGCTCTGCATCAATACGCTGGCCTCCGATCATGAAGATCTCTCTACCCTGTTTGGTGGTAAAACGCCGATGGAAGAGCGCTTTATCGCCGCCGACTGGACCACGTTGATAACGGGTTCGCCGATCCTCACCGGTGCCGTCGCCTCTTTCGACTGTCGCGTCTCTCAGGTCATGAATGTCAGCACCCATGACATTTTGATCTGCGAAGTTCAGGCGCTGATCTCAAATGATGATACGCACGGTCTGATCTACTTCGATCGGCGCTATCACCCTTTACGGCGACAGCTCGTCTGATCCCTGCGCCCGGCGGTCACGGCACTATTCACTCTACTGGAGAAAACGATGGCAGCTTCCTGGTTTCCAAAATGGCAGAAACATTCCGCGTCGGCGCAGGGGGTGGTAGCCCCGGATGAAACGCTACCGCTGGGTCAGACGATAATCATGGGACTTCAGCACGCGGTCGCCATGTTTGGTGCGACGGTACTGATGCCGCTATTAATGGGGCTTGACCCCAATCTCTGCGTGCTGATGTCGGGCGTGGGGACGCTACTGTTCTTCCTGGTCACCGGGGGCCGCGTTCCCAGCTACCTGGGTTCCAGCGCGGCTTTTGTCGGGGTGGTCATTACCGTCACCGGGTTTACGGGACAGGGAATTAACCCCCACCTTAGCGTGGCGCTGGGGGGCGTTATGGCCTGCGGCCTGATTTATACCGTGATTGGCCTGGTGGTGATGAAAACGGGTACGCGCTGGATCGAAAAGATGATGCCGCCGGTGGTCACCGGCGCGGTAGTGATGGCCATCGGGCTGAATCTGGCGCCCATTGCGATTCGCAGCGTGTCTGCTTCCCAGTTTGATAGCTGGATGGCGGTGATCACGCTGGTTTGCATTGGCGCTGTCGCCGTTTTTACCCGGGGTATGGTGCAGCGGCTGCTGATTCTGGTCGGTCTGATTGCTGCCTGTGCGATTGATATGCTGTTAACCAACGGCCTGGGGCTTGGGCAACCGGTAAACTTCTCTCTGATCGAGAATGCCCCCTGGTTTGGTCTGCCTGCCACGACGGCCCCCTCATTCGACAGCCATGCCATATTTTTGATAGCACCGGTGGCGGTGATTCTGGTAGCAGAAAATCTTGGGCATATTAAAGCGGTGGCGGGGATGACGGGTAAAAACATGGATCCCTGGATGGGGCGGGCCTTTGTGGGTGACGGTCTGGCAACCTTGCTTTCAGGGGCATCCGGCGGCAGCGGAGTCACGACATATGCCGAGAATATTGGCGTGATGGCTGTGACCCGGGTCTATTCGACGCTGGTCTTTGTGGCTGCGGCAGTGATTGCCATTTTGCTCGGGTTTTCACCTAAGTTTGGCGCACTGATCCACACTATCCCAGGCCCGGTGATCGGTGGAGCGTCAATCGTGGTCTTCGGACTTATTGCGGTCGCGGGCGCAAGAATTTGGGTACAAAATGGCGTCGACCTGGGTCAGAACGGCAATCTGATCATGGCTGCCGTCACGCTGGTGGCCGGTGCGGGGGACTTCTCACTGCGGATTGGAAGCTTTACCCTCGGCGGTATCGGTACCGCGACCTTTGGCGCTATTTTGCTTAATGCCCTGTTAAATCATCAACGTAAGGCGTCACTGGCTGACAGCCCGGCGGTTGAACCGGAGCACTAAAGGTTATCGCCGCCGGGTGAACCCGGCGGCCTGACGGGGTCTGCACGCTGGATCATTGCCGATTACGACGCGTCATCAGCTTTTGCCCGATTACCGTGACTGTTGCGGCCTCCCTTCTCGCCCGCCTCGGAGGCACGTTTAGGGTCATTCTTAAAATTACCCCCGCTGGCTTTCCCTCCTTTACGGCCTGCTTCTGATGCGCGTTTACGGTCTTCAGCGAAATTTCCCGATCCACCACGATGCTCTGCCATCTTTTACCTCCGCTATAGTTAAGCCATCATACTGCGTTGATTATTTCACCCGGCTGAAAGCTGCCCAGGGACGACGACGTTTATTTGCTGCCGCCGCGTTATTAAGCATAGATTACCGGGTAAAGTTGGCGAATATTTATACTCAATGGTGAGATTTAAGATAAATTAATTACGACGCAATTATTAATCAGCGCCAGCAAATAGTATAAAATAGTCTAATGTATTAGTTCCCCGTGATGACACAAACCTCTTCGCCGGGTGCCTGAAACAAGCAAATCCCAGCAAAACTGTGATCCTCTTCTATACTTATTCCCTGACAATTCATTGAAGATAAGAAAGGAAGTTTGTTGTGAGTACGCTGGCAAGCTTTCCGGTTCTTTTACAGGCTGGCCCGGCTTAAGCCGCCCGGCAAGTGCCTTTAATTTTATCAAGGAGGGAGTCAATGGCCAAAATACTGGTGCTTTACTACTCGATGTATGGACATATTGAGACCATGGCAAATGCGGTTGCCGAAGGGGCAAAACGCGTCAGCGGTGCCGAAGTGACTATACGTCGCGTACCTGAAACGATGGATGACGAACACTTTGCTCAGGCTGGCGGCAAAACGCAGCAGTCTGCTGCTATTGCCACCCCCGATGAGCTTGTAAATTACGATGCCATTCTCTTTGGTACGCCGACACGCTTCGGCAACATGACGGGACAGATGCGCACCTTTCTTGACAGAACGGGCGGCCTCTGGGCGTCGGGTGCTCTGCACGGCAAATTAGGCAGCGTTTTTGCATCCACAGGTACCGGTGGTGGTCAGGAACACACTATTTCCTCTACCTGGACCACCCTCGCTCATCACGGCATGGTTATCGTGCCGATTGGGTATGCGGCGAAAGAACTCTTTGATATTTCACAGGTGCGTGGTGGTACCCCCTACGGCGCAACCACCCTTGCGGGCGGGGACGGCTCCCGCCAGCCCAGCGAAACCGAGCTGAATATAGCGCGTTTTCAGGGCGAATACGTCGCCGGACTGGCCGTTAAGCTGAACGGATAACACACTTCACAGGAGAGTAAACATGGCAACGCAACAATCGAAAGAACATCACGTTGGAGAATGGGCAAGCCTGCGCGCAACCTCTCCGGAGATTGCTGAAGCCATATTCGAAGTGGCTAACTACGACGAAAAGCTGGCCGAGGAGATTTGGGAGCAACAGGGGAGCGATGATGTTTTACTTCGCGCCTTTGAAAAAACCGATAAAGACGTCCTCACCTGGGACAACAAAACCGTCGAAAGAAAAAACGTATAACGTCATTAAATCATCCCGGGGCGGGTTTTACCGCCCTTTTTGCTGCATTAAAGCGGAATATTCCGGCTTTTTCTGTCAACTGATAACGTTGTGAAATTAGTGTTCTTTCGACTACGCTTAATCCACATTTCAGGCCTGAGAGCCAGGCAGCTTATTCGTAAAGGAGCGCAATATGTCGTCTTATCAGACAATTAATCCCACCAGTAACGAACTTATCAAAACCTGGCCCGCCCACAGTGCCGATCAGGTCGAGCAGGCATTATCTACCGCCGACGATCTCTACCATTCCAACTGGTCGAAAGGCCCCATCCAGCCGCGTCTGCAGGTGCTGAAGAAGCTTGCAGAACTGATTGAAGGCCGCGTTGAAGAGCTGGCCAAAGCGGCAAGCGTCGAGATGGGCAAACTCATTGGTCAGAGCCGCAGCGAAGTCCAGCTGTGTGCGCAGATTGCCCGCTATTATGCTGAAAATGCTGAACGCTTTCTTGCGCCGGTGCGTTATCCCAGTGAGCTGGGCGAAGCCTGGGTTGAAAATCACCCGATTGGCGTGCTGGTGGCCGTTGAACCGTGGAACTTCCCGTTTTATCAGCTGATGCGCGTGCTGGCCCCTAACCTGGCCGCAGGTAACCCTGTACTGCTTAAGCATGCTTCAAACGTGCCTCACTGTGCTTCTCTGTTTGAACAGCTGGTTAACGAAGCGGGCGCGCCTGAGGGCGTCTGGACAAATCTGTTTATTAGCAGCGATCAGGTGGCAGAGCTGATTGCCGATGACCGCGTGCAGGGTGCCGCGCTAACCGGTTCAGAACGTGCAGGCAGTGCCGTTGCCGAACAGGCAGGTAAATACCTGAAGAAAACCACCCTTGAGCTGGGCGGTAATGATGTCTTTGTGGTGCTTGATGACTGCGATCTTGATAAAGCGATTAAGGCAGGTGTCGGTGCGCGTCTGAATAACTGTGGTCAGGTATGTACTGCTGCAAAACGCTTTATCGTTCAGGAGAAAGTAGCTGACGCTTTCTTTGAAAAATTCACTCAGGCATTCCGTGACGTTAAAATCGGCGATCCGCTGGACGAAAGCACCACGCTTGGCCCTCTGTCTTCTTCTTCTGCGCGCGACACCCTGGTGAAACAGGTGGATGAAGCGGTAGCAAAAGGGGCCAAACTGCACGTGGGCGGCAAGGCAGTAGATGGCAAAGGCTGTTTCTTCGAGCCAACTATTCTCTCTGGCATTACGCGTGATAATCCTGCCTGGTTCGAGGAGTTCTTTGGCCCGGTGGCGCAGGTTTATGTCGTAAAAGATGATGAGGAAGTAGTGAAGCTGGCGAATGACTCACACTATGGCCTGGGCGGTGCAGTATTTACCCGTGATATCGAACGCGGTAAGAAGCTGGCCTCGCAGATTGAAACCGGCATGGTGTATATCAACTCCGCTACCGATACTTCTGCTGAGCTTCCCTTTGGCGGCGTGAAGCGTTCTGGCTTTGGGCGTGAACTGTCCGATCTGGGAATTAAAGAGTTTGTGAATCAGAAGCTGGTTGTCGTCAGCGCTGACTGACCGTTAATGTCAGCGTGTCGAACTGGCATCCCGCCCCGCTGACAGACGACAGACTGACAGACAGAGAAAAGGCCGACATCGTCGGCCTTTTTTTACGCCATTAACTGTGAATCAGGACGCTTTATCAGTCTGTGGCACTGGCTGCGCTGGCGTAACGGCATCTGATGGTGCCGCGTTATTTTTATCATCCGCCTTAGCTTTGTCATCAGTTTTGGCTTTCTGATCGGCACTGGCTTTATCATCAGCCTTGGCTTTCTGATCGGCACTGGCTTTCTCGTCAGCCTTAACCTTTTGATCGGCTTTTGCTTTCTCGCTGGCCTTCGCCTTCTCAATCTTATCTGCGGCGCGCTTATCCTCAGCCGCTTTATCGGCGGCGGCGCGGTCAGACGTCAGGTTATCCTTACCAGGCTTGTCACCTGCTGCACCCTCTTTAGCTGCTTTTTCAGCAGAGGCTTTCGCAGGAGCAGATTTTGTCACAGCGGCTTTATCGCTGGCTGACTTATCGCCCGCTGACTTATCGCCAGCTGCTTTTTCGCCAGCCGCTTTATCGGCGGCAGCCTTATCCGCTTCGGCTTTGTCTGCTGGGGCGGCGGGAGCGGCGGCCAACTGGGCAGCGCTGGCTGCCATTGGCGTTCCCTGAATGGCTTTATTCAGGACCTGAGTAAACTGATCCCATGGACAGAAGCCATTAGCATCCGTCGTACAGCCGTTCATCTGCAACGTCACACGCTGGGGTGGCGTGTCCAGCGAGAGCGGGGTGACATTACGCAACTGATCGCTGGTCTGGTAAACGTATTCCACCTTCACCAGTTCCTGATTATTTTTCTTATCATGCCAGCGCTGGAACTGAATCATCCCACCAATCGGCGTGCGCTCGTTTTGACCGGGCAGCGTATAGGGTTTGAAATCCAGGGCGGTCAGCAAAGACGCGATGTTGGAGTCGTGCCCCACCAGCAGCGTGACCTTAGGCGCACTCGCCTTATCTTCATCCACCAGCATACTGCGAATGTAGTCCACCAGCGGAGCGGCTACATCACGAGCGACTTCAGGTGATGTAAAGAGCGTATCCTGATAGGCATTCTTGATGGCCGACAGCTCTTTCCACTGTTCAGGCGTTTTGATCTGTCCCCAGGCAATTTGATCCAGCGGCAGGCCTTCATAATATTGCAGGGTAAAAGCATCGACCAGAGAGTTTCCGACTTTCAGCGGCCCGGAGACGCCCGGCTCTTTACCATTTTCAGCGGTAAATTTATTCTGGTTGTCGCTAGCGAGGTCACACTGCTTTTTATCACGACAGGCCGGTGAATTTTTATAATCAATGATCTTTTCCAGACGCTGGAAGGCGGGCTTAAGCGCCAGCTTATCGCCTGCGCTATTCATCGCGGTCAGCGCCTGCTTATTAAAGGTATCACTGCCGTCGGTAATGATCGGGTTGAATACCGGATCCATCTCACCCATCGCATCCTGGTGAGTGACAGGAATATCGCAGCCAGGGAAGGCGCCGGTAGTAAAAAATTGTGCCGTCGCGACGGTTCGCTGTAGGCTGTTGGCATAGGCGTAGATATCATCGCTTGCCGGGCACTCGCCATCCTTCACCAGGCCCTGCTGCGCCAGCCATTCACGGGTGTAGCGCCCCATATACACTTCCAGCACGCCGCCCCTGGTGGTGAGCTGACCACCAGCAACGTCCCACTTTGGCCAGGCTTTTTTGGTTGCCTGCGCCAGTACGCTGCCGTTATCGGCCAGCGGCGCGCGAAGATTATGGCGGCTCATCATCAGGACTTGTTCAAGCTGGTAGTCACCGTCAGCTGCAAAGGCTGACACCCCGGTAAGTGCCGAGCAAACTGCTAACGCGCAGAGACTAAATTTTTTAATCATGTTTTTTCCATCAATTCAAGGGTGTTTAGCCCAGCCGTTTAAGGCGATGCGGTTGAAAACGCCAACAGCGCAGACGTCACTCGCAGTGGCACCCACCAGAACACAGGCAGGCATGGGCATTCGTTAACCGTGTTGAGTTTATAGCAGACTATCGCTTTTACGCTTAAGACGCATCAGGAGATTGAAAAGATACAAGATGTTTTAGGAATGCTCTAATCATTTCGGGAGGATAATGAAGTGCAGAACGGAATGTGGGCTTCACCGGATGGCGCAGGGAGATAAAAGCAAAACGGGCCAGCTTACGCTGACCCGTCGAATTTGATGGCGGAGGAGGAGAGATTCGAACTCTCGAACGGTTTCCCGTCGCCGGTTTTCAAGACCGGTGCCTTCAGCCACTCGGCCACCCCTCCGCACTTTATCCTTTACTCATTCGGTTTAAGAAAACGTCCTGAGCAACTGATGGGGCGCAGTATAGGGATTGTTACCGAGCTTGCCAAGCTTTTTTTTCGTATTTTGTTGAAATTATGCGCTTTTATGCAATTAATTTTAAAATGAGGGGGAATACGGGAGTCTGGAGTCTGGAGTCTGGAGTCTGGAGTCTGGAGTCTGGAGTCTGGAGTCTGGAGTCTGGAGTCTGGAGTCTGGCATCAATAAGGTATGCGGTTATAAACGCAAAACGGGCCAGCTTTCGCTGACCCGTTAAATTTGATGGCGGAGGAGGAGAGATTCGAACTCTCGAACGGTTTCCCGTCGCCGGTTTTCAAGACCGGTGCCTTCAGCCACTCGGCCACCCCTCCGCAATGACGCGCACTATAAACATCCGCCTTGTCGATGTAAAGCAGGTTTTAATCCAGTTGCTTTAAAAACAGTCATTCGCTTTTCATTTGCCGCTAAAACCGCCAGAGTGCGCACTAAACCAGCAATTAATCGTGCTGGCGGCTCGCGTCCTCCCCTGTGAACCCTTCAATATATCTGACGGCCAGAATTCAGATCTCTTTCCAGACATCATGTGGCGGGCAGCGGGCAGCGGGCAGCGGGCAGCGGGCAGCGAAGCTAAACCCCTTTACATCGCGCCCCGGGCTTTATTTTTTACCCGGAAAATTTGCTACACTGGCCGCCGATCAACCAGAGAGAGGTTACAGGGTGTTTTTTGAAGGTAAAGAAATTGAGCGCGATGCGCAGGGGTATCTGAAATCGACGAGTGACTGGCATGAGGCGTTAGCGCCCCTGCTTGCCGCTGAGGAGGCGATTGTACTCACTGAGGCCCACTGGCAGGTTATTCGGCTGGTGCGCAGCTTCTATCTGGAGTTCAACACCTCCCCTGCCGTCCGTATGTTGGTGAAAGCGATGGCGAAAGAGTACGGTGAAGAAAAGGGCAACAGCCGTTATCTCTTCCGCCTTTTCCCTCAGGGTCCGGCAAAACAGGCCACTAAAATAGCGGGCCTGCCAAAACCCGCCAGATGCCTTTGATATCCACAGGCGTGCAATATTCACACCCGCGTCCGCAGGCGCGTAATGACTAATTTGTCGTAAAACCGCCCGGTTCGTCGCCCGGCGGGCAGGGTTCAGCGAGCACCTTATCCACGCGTGCGCTGCGAGGGCCCCCTGCTCTTAACCAGGTCAACAACGCCTCAACCCGTTCTTCTTCTCCCCATGCAACCACCTCAACGCTGCCGTCATCCAGATTCTTTGCATATCCTTTCAGGCCAAGCGCCTTCGCTTCACGCTGGGTGCTGTATCGGAAACCTACCCCCTGTACCAGGCCATGAACCCAGGCTCGTGTACACACTATCGCCATATTCCCTCCCGTAAAGACGCAGATTGCATTTTCCCGGCTGGCACCGGACAATAAACGCTGTTTTTCTGACTGTAAGCATAGCAAATATGAGTGTTCGTTTAATTCTTGCCAAAGGGCGTGAAAAGTCACTGCTCCGTCGTCACCCCTGGGTTTTTTCCGGCGCGATAGCCAAAATGGAAGGAAAAGCCCAGTCGGGCGAAACCATCGATGTCTGTGACAGCCAGGGGAAATGGCTGGCCCGCGCGGCCTGGTCACCCTCGTCACAAATCCGCGCCCGCGTATGGAGCTGGCAGCAGGACGAAGTCATTGATGTCGACTTTTTTGTCCGTCGCCTTAACGCCGCTCAGCAGCTGCGTGACTGGCTTGCTGCACGCGATAATCTGGACAGCTACCGCCTGATTGCGGGCGAGTCCGATGGTTTACCGGGTGTCACCATCGATCGTTTTGGCCACTTCCTGGTGCTTCAGCTGCTTTCAGCCGGGGCTGAATACCAGCGTGCTGCCCTGATTTCCGCGTTACAAATCTGCTACCCCAGCAGTGCTATCTACGATCGTTCCGACGTTAGCGTGCGTAAAAAAGAGGGTCTGCCTCTGACGCAGGGTACGGTGCTGGGCGACACGCCTCCCGACCTGCTGCCGATCACTGAACACGGTATGAAGCTGCTGGTTGATATCCAGACCGGCCATAAAACGGGCTACTATCTCGATCAGCGCGACAGCCGCCTCGCGACGCGGAGCTACGCAAAGGATCGCCGCGTGCTCAACTGCTTCTCCTATACCGGAGGTTTCGCGGTTTCAGCGCTGCTGGGAGGCTGTAAGCAGGTCATTAGCGTGGATACCTCACAGGGTGCGCTGGACGTGGCCCGTCAGAACATCGAACTCAACGGCCTTGACGTGTCAAAAGCCGAATTCCTGCGTGATGACGTTTTCAAGCTGCTCAGGCGCTATCGCGATGAGGGAGAGAAATTTGATCTTATCGTAATGGATCCCCCGAAATTTGTTGAAAACAAAAATCAGCTTGCGGGTGCCTGTCGGGGGTATAAAGATATCAATATGCTGGCCATGCAGCTGTTGAACCCCGGCGGCATGTTGCTCACCTTCTCCTGCTCGGGACTGATGCCGACTGATTTATTTCAGAAAATTATCGCCGATGCCGCGCTTGATGCGCAGCGTGACGTTCAGTTTATCGAGCAGTTCCGTCAGGCCGCCGACCATCCGGTGATTGCCAGCTACCCGGAAGGAATGTATCTGAAGGGTTTTGCCTGCCACGTACTGTGACTTGAAAACATCGCCCCTGCCCCCATGTTATTAACAGGGCATGTTTCTCAGGAGATTACGATGATTGCCAGCAAATTTGGACTCGGTCAGCAGGTGCGGCATCAGCTGCATGGATTCTTAGGCGTGGTAGTTGATGTCGACCCCGAATACTCTCTGGAGGATCAGGAGGTCGATGATACCACCACCAGCGGCTCGCTTCGGCATGCGCCCTGGTACCATGTCGTCATGGAAAATGAAGAGGGGGAAACGGTACACACCTATCTCGCTGAGGCGCAGCTCTCATGGGCGCTGCCCGGCGATCACCCCGAACAGCCCTCCATGGACGAGCTGGCCGCCTCTATACGCCAGCAGCTCCAGGCACCGCGCCTGAGAAATTAACTGTCGTGCAGAGACCATTACTCCCCTTAAAAGCCCGTGCTGCGGGCTTTTATTTTTTCCAGCCGGACGCGGCTCCTGTTACGCTTTTTCCAGGCCGAGGCGCGGTATTTCAATTTTGGGGCAGCGATCCATCACCACCTTCAGGCCAGCACTCTCTGCCAGCACCGCAGCCTGCTCGTTGATCACCCCGAGCTGGAGCCAGAGCGATTTCGCCCCAATGGCAATCGCCTCCTGCGCCACACCGTAAGCGGCTTCCGAATTGCGAAAAACATCCACCATGTCTACCGGTTCGGGAATGTCTTCAAGCGATGCATAAGCCTTTTGGCCCAGCAGAACCTTCCCCTCAAGTTTTGGACTGACCGGCGTCACTTTATAGCCCTGAGATAACAGATAGGACATGACTCCATAGCTGGCACGCGCGGGTTTATCACTCGCACCCACCAGCGCAATATGCTGCGTACCGCCTAAAATCTCCGCAATCATTTTATCCTGCATAGCATCCTCCTCATTATTTAATCCTCTTATTTTATGCCCTTCTGAGTACTTCGTTAATGACTGGGCCGGTTTATTGCGTACTGGCTGGACTAAACCGCACTAAGAGTATGTAAAAATGTTAATGCTGTGCCATAATGAAAGACTTTGATACATTCACTGTACTCGCATTCCCGCCGGCTGGAGAAAGAATGAAGCTGCGTCTGTCCCTGACAGGGCTACTGGCGATGCTGGTTGCGATAAGCACGCAGGCCACCACCCTGAAGCTTTCGCCTGATATCGATCTGTTGGTTCTTGATGGTCATAAAATATCGGGTTCGTTATTAAAAGGTGCCGAGGGCCTTGAACTGGAACGCGGTCAGCACCAGTTTTTGTTTCGAGTCGAAAAAAATCTGCAAAAAGGGCCACAGCAAAATGAGATGTGGCTCTCGGCCCCGATGATCGTCACCTTCAACACGGTGCATGCCCGTTCGGTCACTATCAAACTCCCCCTTCTGACCAGCCATCCTTTAAGGAAGGCTTTTGACAAAAATGCAGATTTTCAGCTGGTCGATGAAAAGGGGGTACTGATTGAGAGTCAGCGCGACCGCTTGAACACGGCGGGCAGTATGGATTTTGAACAGGCGATGGTTATCTACAATTTGAAAGGGAACGTCGCGTCGGTCGCGCGTTTTGCCCGTCAGCCAAAGCCGGGCGCAGCGGCTAGCGAAAGTCCGGACGATCTCGCCAGCAGTCAACATCCCGGTGGACGGCTGCTCTATCTCTGGTATCAGCAGGTTGACTCTGCTACGCGTCAGCGATTTATGGTCCTCATGCAGGCACTGCGTACCAGTTGATGTATGCTGCCCTGCCGCTTAAAATCGGCAGGTACAGGGTTATCTCCCTCACCTATTGTTGTGAAACCAGGAAACCGGCATGGAACAAACCACTCGCACTATTCAGGAAAAAAAACATATTGCGCTGGTCGCGCATGACCACTGTAAAACGTCGCTGATGGAGTGGGTCGGTATCCATAAAGAGATACTCAGCGCACACACGCTGTACGCTACCGGCACTACGGGTAACCTGGTGCAGCGCGCGACCGGACTTCCGGTAACGGCGATGCTTAGCGGACCAATGGGCGGCGATCAACAGGTTGGCGCACTGATTGCAGAACTTAAAATCGACGTGCTTTTTTTCTTCTGGGATCCGTTAAACGCCGTCCCCCACGATCCGGATGTAAAAGCATTACTGCGCCTGGCGACCGTATGGAATATTCCGGTAGCGACGAATCGCGCAACGGCTGATTTCATTATCCATTCGCCCCTATTTACCGGGCCGGTCGAGATTATCATCCCCGACTACCAGCGCTATCTGCAGGAACGCCTGGACTGATTGTGTTGCAGCGGCCCATCGTAGCCGCTGCAACCGTTATGGCTTACGCAATACCGGCACGCCAAGTTCTCTGAACTCCTCCACAAAGACCGACGGATTTTCTTTTTCATACAGCAGCCAGACCTGCTGCCTCGCGCGGGTAAGGGCCACATAGGCCAGTCGCCGCTCTTCGGCATCGGGAAATGCCTCTGGCTGCGGTAGCAGCGCCTGTTCAATCACCGATTCTCTTGCCTCGGCGGGAAAGCCCTCTTTATCCGCCTGCAGGCCCAGTAAAATCACATAGTCTGCCTGCTGGCCTTTACTGGCATGGATGCTGGTGAAATCTATCTTCAGCCTCGGCCAGCGGGTTTTCGCCTTATCCAGCAGCTGTGGACGCAGGTAGTGATAGCGGGCAAGGATTAAAATCGGCTCATCCGGCGCTGCATAGCCGCTCATTTTGTCCAGCAACGCCTCCAGCTGTCCTTCTGGCAGCAGTGAAACGGCGCGTTTGCCCCCCTTGCTCAGGCTGTTCAACGGTTTTTTAAGCTGATGGGGATTACGCTGAATAAAGCGGTTTGCAATATCACCAATGCGATCGTTAAAGCGGTAGGTCGTATCAAGGAAGCAGCGATCGCCTTCACCAAAATGGTGATGGAACGCGGTGGTCAGCGTCATTTCTGCCCCACTGAACCGATATATCGCCTGCCAGTCATCGCCAACGGCAAAGAGCGAGGTTTGTTTGTTTTGCCTTCTTAGTGCGGCCAGCAGCGCAGCACGCTGCGGCGAGATATCCTGAAACTCATCAACCAGAATATGCTTCCAGGGGCTAATAAAACGGCCTTTATCCAGAATATTCACCGCCAGATGGATCAGGCCAGAGAAGTCTATAGCGCCCTCCTCTTTCAGCGCGCTTTTCCAGGCCTTAACCAGGGGGGCCATCAGTTTTACACGCTTAGAGAAAACGTCACGTATCGCCTCCGGTGCGGATGCAATCATCTCCGCCTGCGCCCCGCCGTGCATACGTATTAACCCCAGCCAACGTTCCAGCCGGCCCGCCAGCTTTTTAGCCAGTCGGTCATCCTGCCAGAATTCCCCTTCGCCAGGCGACCACGCCAGTTCATCCTGTAGCCACTGTCTCCAGCCGTTCGCGTGCGCTTTTTTCTCGCTGCACTGCTGACGCCAAACCGCAATTAGCAGCTTATGCCGCTCGCCACTGTCGGTCTCAAGCCTGCTTATCGTCGGAGATTTGTTACTCCCCTGGCTGATGATATTCAGTGCCAGGGAGTGAAAAGTACGGGCTTCTATGCCTTCCGCATCCAGCCGTATTCGGATGCGATCGTTCATCTCACCAGCGGCCTGATGACCAAAGGCCAGTAGCAGGATTTGCTCTGGCGCGGCCTGTCGCCGCATTAACAGCCATCCCGCTCGCGCGACCAGTACTGAGGTTTTGCCGCTGCCTGCTCCCGCCAGTACCAGCAGTGAATCCTCACCGTTGACCACCGCCCTCGCCTGAGAAGCATTGAGCGGAGAGGTTTCAACCCTGTTAAAAAAGTCTGCATACTGCTCCAGCATTTTTTCTGTCCAGCTGGTATTGCGCTGCTGGCGCTGTGCATCGCCGCTTTCCAGCCAGCGCAAACAAAACAGGGCCGCATCCCGGCAGTTATCAAACTCTTCTAATCGCGCAACGGGTAGCGGTAAAGAGGAAAAGGCTTCTGTAATCACGCTGCGCCAGTCAGCCACATCACTGCGCTTCAGCCATTTGTCCTGCTGTTCAAAGGTGTGGAGTTTTTCGACCAGACTCTCCAGTACGTCAGCAGCGACCAGGCTCATCTCTTCGCTCCAGAGCTGCCATGCGTGGCTGAGATGATGGTAAAAGCGCTGGGTTTCCTGCCATTCGGTGCCATGCAGCCGCACCACTTTGTCATCCGGCAGTGAGAACTCAAGCTCCCCCCAGACCAGACCTCGCTTGCACTTGATGGCTAACAGTTGATTAAACGGAATAAGGTATTCATGCTTTTCGCCACTGACCTCGACGCCGGCGCGTAGCAGCCGCACCCGATTGTAGGGATGTTGCGCCAGATGTTTACCCAGCGACGTTGCTTTCAGTTCCATGACGAGACCCTGGCTACTGTTGAATTCTCCAGGCGGTAGTTTACCCGGCGGGGGTGTACCGCTCCAGAGTTAAAAAACGGTATAATCAGTCCATTAAGCTATGCGACTCGTATTTACCCTAAGGATTGTCCCCATGCGTACTGTTTTAAACATTCTTAACTTTGTTTTAGGTGGCTTTCTCACCACGCTCAGCTGGCTGCTGGCCACGGTATTGAGCGTGGTTTTTATCGTCACGCTGCCGTTAACCCGCTCCTGCTGGGAAATCACCCGACTTTCCCTTGTGCCTTTTGGCAATGAAGCGGTGCACGTTGACGAGCTGTATCCTGACCGGAAGAGCGCGGTGCTGAACTCGGGCGGAACACTGCTAAATGTGCTGTGGTTTATTCTTTTCGGCTGGTGGCTATGCGTGATGCATGTTCTGACCGGCATTGCTCAATGCATCACCCTGATTGGCATCCCTCTGGGCATTGCCAACTTTAAGATTGCTGCTATCGCGCTCTGGCCAGTGGGCCGCCGTGTGGTTCCGGTTGAAGTGGCTCAGGCTGCCCGTGAAGCCAATGCCCGCCGCCGTTTTAACTGACTATGCAAATCACGCTTACGCGCGGCCTTCGGCGCTATGCCTACAATAGTGCCCTGCTTTACAACCTGCGGATATTTATCGCCCTTGCGGGGACCACCGGCTTACCCTGGTGGTTAAATCAAATAACCTGGACCATTCCGCTAACCCTTGGCGTGGTCGCCGCTGCGCTGGCCGATCTGGACGATCGCCTGAGCGGCAGATTGCGAAACCTGCTTATCACCCTGGTCTGTTTTTGCGTAGCGTCGGTTTCCGTCGAACTCCTTTCCCCCCAGCCCTGGCTGTTTACCGCTGGCCTGGCGGTGTCAACCTGGGGGTTTATTTTGCTGGGAGCGCTTGGCCAGCGCTACGCCACCATTGCGTTTGGTGCCTTGCTCATTGCTATCTATACCCTGTTAGGGATAGGTCTGTTCCCCCAGTGGTATCTCCAGCCCGTGCTTTTGCTGGTGGGCGCTGCCTGGTACAACCTGTTAACGCTGACCGGCCACGTCATTTTCCCTATTCGTCCGCTCCAGGAGAATATGGCCCGATGCTATGAGGGGCTGGCACTTTATCTTGATGCCAAGGCAGGCCTGTTCGATCCTGATGCCGAAGAGGGCGACAGCGACACCCTGATAGAGGTTGCAATGGCAAACAGTCAGCTGGTTGCCACGCTGAATCAGGCAAAAATCTCAATCCAGTCCCGCCTGCGGGGAGACCGGGGGCAGCGTGGTACGCGTCGGACGCTGCACTACTATTTTGTGGCTCAGGATATCCATGAACGCGCCAGTTCCTCGCACGTCCAGTATCACGCGCTGCGTCAGGAGTATCGCTACAGCGATATTCTTTTCCGCTTTCAGCGCCTGCTATCCATGCAGGCCGGTGCCTGCCGTCAGTTGGCCAACTGCATTTTGATGCGGGAAACTTACCAGCACGATGGCCGGTTTGAGCGGGTGTTTGTTCATCTTCAGGCCGCGCTGGACAGGCTAAAGAACACACAGCCCGCCAGTGGTGAAGTGAAAGCCATGCACTATTTGCTGAACAATTTGCGGGCCGTCGACGCACAGCTGGCCACAATCGAATCCGAACAGCTTCAGGCTGCTGGCACGCAAAGCCACGACAGCACGCTTTCCAGTGAAGGGCTCACGGGCTGGGCCGATATCAGGCTGCGGCTGAGTCGACACCTTTCCCCTGAATCGCCTTTATTCAGACACGCCGTTCGCATGTCACTTCTGCTCTGCGCAGGTTATACCTTTATTCAGGTAACTGGACTTCAACATGGCTACTGGATACTGCTAACCAGTCTGTTTGTTTGCCAGCCTAATTACAATGCCACCAAAAGACGGCTGGCTCTGCGTATCGCGGGCACGGTTATCGGTATCATCATCGGCCTGCCGCTGCTGTGGCTGGTGCCTTCGGTTGAGGGGCAACTGATCCTTATCGTGGTGACCGGCGTACTGTTTTTCGCCTTCCGCCAGTCTCAGTATGCCCATGCAACCATGTTTATTACCTTACTGGTACTGTTTTGCTTCAATCTACTGGGTGAGGGATATGAAGTCGCTCTGCCGAGAATTATTGATACGCTGCTGGGATGCGCGCTCGCCTGGCTGGCTGTTGCCTTTATCTGGCCCGACTGGCGCTTCAGGCGGCTCTCCGCCGTCGCTGAGCAGGCGGTGAGCGCCAACTGTCGCTATCTTGATGCCATCCTGGTGCAATACCATCAGGGTAAAGATAATCGCCTTGCTTATCGTATTGCGCGCCGTGATGCGCATAACAGCGACGCTGAGCTGGCATCTGTCGTGTCGGCGATTTCTGCCGAGAAAAATGCGGATGCCCCCCTGCGGGAAGCGGCCTTTCGTCTGATGTGTCTGAATCACTCCTTTCTCAGCTATATCTCGGCGCTGGGCGCTCACCGGGAAAAAATTCAGCATGAACTGATGCTGAAAGTACTGGAGGATGCTGTCTGCTATGTTGACGACGTGCTACAGGTTAAAAGCGTTGATGAGGTAAAAGCCACAGACGCACTGGCATGCCTTTCTGAGCGAATTGAAACCATGGAAGCCGACCCGGAGACGAAAGAGCCTCTCATTCTGCAACAGGTCGGCTTACTTATTGCGCTCCTACCCGAACTAGCGCAGCTGAGAAAGCAGGTCCTCATTAATAAGATTTAGGGGTATCCGTACCTTCATTGTGAGCACCGGAGCGTCATCCGGTGCCACTCCCGAAGTTCTTCTTTAATGTCATCAGGCAGCGCCTGATGATGACGCCCCAGTATCGCCCCCTGAAGCGCAAACAGGACGCTGATGCTGAGGTTCTTATTACAGGCCCGGAGCTTTAACCAGCTCTCCTTAGCCCCCTGTTCCCTCAGCATTTGTACGCTGCTGATCCCTACCCTTCTCAGTTCGAGTTCAAGACGTAAGCTCAGGTTGGGCAGATCCTTCAGTCTCCGGTTCTGTAAAACCCCTTCCCGATGCTTACGCGCCCCCTGCAGGCAAAGTTTGGACAAAGCGATCAGTTGCTCCTGCTGGCACCAGAGCGCCGGATCAACGCGATAATAATCCAGCGTCACCGGTATTCCTCTTTTGTTGAAACAGAGAGGTTCCATCTGGCGCTCAACCAGATAGGGCTTAGCCTGTTCACAGGCACGCAGATAAAGTTCCCCCTCGGCGATGAGCGCAAAAACCACTTTCCCCACTGACAGACTGTAACCGCCAAACTGGCTGCGACTGTCGATATGTCCTAATGCGGCCAGGTCACGCTTAGCCTGCTCAATTTTTACTTTTGAATCATGCATTTCTCTCTCCTTGTGCCAAAGCCGTCCTTACGTAAAACTTTTTCTTTCCTGCGCTGTAGAAAGTATGCAATCGACGTTAAGGGTTCAATGAATAATTGCCTGGAAGGACATTTACGTTTCTTTTTTGCGAGGCATTTTCAAAAAAATAAGGTTGATCTTTACCCACCCTGCCTATACTGTATATTCATACAGTAACCCTGAGAGCGAAGCCATTATGTATACTCATTCTCTGAAGCCACGTGTTCGCACCGCTGCTTTTAATTCAACTTCAGCCTGTGCCGGTGACACATCTCAGACTGAGGGCGCAACAGGCCTGATCAGCGAACTGAACTACAGTGAAAACCAGCCAGGCATGACGCAAATGCTGTTACTGCCTCTGCTTCAGCAGCTTGGTACGCAATCGCGCTGGCAGCTATGGCTAACGCCTCAGCAAAAATTGAGCCGCAGCTGGCTAATGCAATCGGGTTTACCGCTGGATAAAGTCATGCAGGTGAGTCAGTCAGGCGCTATCACTACCGTTGAAGCGATGATTAAAGCGCTGCAAACCGGCAATTACAGTGTGGTTCTGGGCTGGTTGCCCGGTGAAATTACGCTGGAAGATCGCCTCAGACTTCAGCATGCGGCTTCTGCAGGAAATGCTCTGGGATTGATCATGCGGCCCGATCGGACAAAAATCGTTATCTCCAGACCGTGCAACGGGATAAAAATTCACTCTACTTTGTATCATTAAGTAAAAATAAGAATTTTCTCATGATTATTTTCCATCAGGCCCGCGAATAGCGGCTGATAATGGGCTGGCGCGGCACAACAATGGTTTAGCAGCTCTTAAAACCTCTTCTTTTAGGATGAAACCTGTCCACAAATGTGAAAATTTGTGTGCGGAAGGAACTTTTTTTGCTGTTGTCGCTCACATCATACTTGTAACTTTGCTGGTACGTTGTAGACTTTACGTCGCCAGGGTGCTCAATAACCACCATTTTTTGGATGAGTCACAATCGAGCTTCATAACCCGGCGAAGGATTTAATCAAAGAGCTAATGAAAGCTCATTGCCTATTTGGATGATAACGAGGCGCAAAAATGAAAAAGACAGCTATCGCAATTGCAGTGGCACTGGCTGGCTTCGCTACCGTAGCGCAGGCCGCCCCGAAAGATAACACCTGGTACACCGGTGCTAAACTGGGCTGGTCTCAGTACCACGACACTGGTTACTACGGTAACGGTTATTCCAACAATGATGGCCCAACTCACGAGAGCCAGCTTGGCGCTGGTGCATTCGGTGGTTATCAGGCTAATCAGTACCTGGGCTTCGAACTGGGTTATGACTGGCTGGGTCGTATGCCTCACAAAGGCAACAACGTAAACGGCGCATTCAAAGCACAGGGCATTCAGCTGGCTGCTAAACTGAGCTACCCAATTGCTGACGATCTGGACGTTTATACACGTCTGGGTGGTATGGTATGGCGTGCAGACTCTACTCAGCAGAACACCCTGACTGGCAACCGTATCAGCGACCACGACACCGGCGTTTCTCCGCTGGCAGCTGTTGGTGTTGAATACGCACTGACCAAAAACTGGGCAACCCGTCTGGACTACCAGTGGGTTAACAACATCGGTGATGCAGGTACCGTTGGTACGCGTCCTGATAACGCCATGCTGAGCGTTGGTGTTTCTTACCGTTTCGGTCAGGATGATGCTGCTCCAGCTCCGGCTCCAGCACCTGCTCCGGCTCCAGTTGTTGAAACCAAGCGTTTCACCATGAAGTCTGACGTTCTGTTCACCTTCAACAAGGCTACTCTGAAGCCAGAAGGTCAGCAGGCTCTGGATCAGCTGTACACCCAGCTGAGCTCACTGGATCCTAAAGACGGTTCAGTCGTCGTTCTGGGCTTCACAGACCGCATCGGTTCTGAGCAGTACAACCAGAAACTGTCTGAGAAACGTGCTCAGTCCGTCGTTGACTACCTCGTTTCTAAAGGCATCCCATCTAACAAGATCTCTGCACGCGGTATGGGCGAATCTAACCCAGTTACCGGCAACACCTGTGACAGCGTGAAAGGCCGTAAGGCTCTGATCGACTGCCTGTCTCCGGACCGTCGCGTAGAAATCGAAGTTAAAGGTATCAAAGACGTTGTAACTCAGCCACAGAGCTAAGTTCTTTCTTTGATAAAAAAACCCCGCTCCGGCGGGGTTTTCTTTTTAGAACTCTTGCTGGAATTCAGTCTGGCTTACCTAATATGGCCTTAAGATCCTGCCTGAGAGATGACATCTGGTTCGCATACTGCTCTTTTCGTTCTGCATCCTCAATCAGCTGCACGATGGTTTCTGAAAGCGTGCTGCTTCTCCGCTGGGCCAGCCCCGCCAGTCGCTGCCAGACCAGATATTCCAGATCGATCGACTTTTTACGGGTGTGCTGATGCTCAGCATTGAAATGCCGTTTGCGACGAGCGCGAATGGTCTGCTTCATTCTGTTTTCAAGCGCAGGATTGATATGCTTGCTTATCCAGATAAGCACATCCACCGGTCGGTTTTCCATAGCCAGAAGTTCGTCGACAGCAACCTGTGCCGCGCTGTTTTCCAGATAGCGCGTAATCGCCTCACCCTCCCGGTGTTTTTTTACCAGGTATTTCCATTTCCAACCGCTTTCAAGATTTTCCAGTTGCTGATATTTCATCGGAATCTCATGCTGACTATATAACGGGTTAAGAATAACAGTTTTTATCGCGCAGCCGCACACAAAACAAGGATGTTCGCGCCATTGCGATCTGAACATCAGGTGAAACACATGTCCCCGGTGCTTAACAGGCTGAAATCTTGTATAATGCCGCTTTTACTCATTTTAGAAAAATACGATAACTTTGACCAATAACAGATTAGAATGGCGTGCTTTACAGCCCGATATCGAAAGCGTCCAGCCCCTTTTTTCGCAGGCTTTTGAAGCCGACGGCAGCTGTTTTGCTCTGGTGCAAGCGCGCCTGTTTAACGGTCTGAGCCTGCTTCTGCAAACGCCAGCGGCATTTCCGCTGATGTTAATCAAGACGCCAGAAAATATTGAATATCAAAAACTCCTGCAGGACGAGCTCACCCGCCTCGCTGAGGAGGATGACGATTCGCTCTATGGCGGTCACTATCAGGTTGAGGGGATGTCAGTCAGCTGGCAGACTGCCGTCACACCTGAAGATAATTTCGCCAGCACGGGCGGTATTCATCGTGCAGACTGGATTGAAGCTGAACAGCTTTTTGGCTGCATTCGTCTGCAGCAGACTACCCTCATTCCAGAACCCGGCCTGGTTCACAAGGCTAACGGCGGCACGCTGATTCTCTCGCTGCGCGCACTGCTGGCTCAGCCGCTGCTCTGGCTCCGACTGAAAAAGATCATGGCCACCGGTCAGTTCGACTGGCATTCTCCTGATGAAACCCGCCCGTTACCCGCGGCTATTCCTTCAATGCCGATGCAGTTCCGTCTGGTCCTCACCGGCGACCGCGATGTACTGGCAGATTTCCAGGAAATGGAGCCAGAACTCGCCGCTCTCTCGCTGTATGGCGAATTTGAAGATAATATTCAAATCGTCGATGCCGAAGAGTTCATCCTCTGGCTGAGATGGTTTAGTGACATCGCCGTCAGTCATGATTATGGGCCGATTAAAGAAGATTTTTGGCCGGTAATGATCCGTGAAGCCGTACGTTATACCGGCGATCAGGACACGTTACCGCTCTGTCCGGCCTGGATCTCACGCCAGCTCCATGAAGCAGCGATGTACAGCGAGGATAACAGCCTGAGCGGGGAAAATATCCTTAACGCCCTGGAAATGCGCGAGTGGCGCGAAGGCTTTCTGGCCGAGCGCGTGCGGGATGAAATTCTTCTCGATCAGATACTCATAGAGACGGAAGGCGAAATGATTGGGCAGATCAATGCCCTGTCAGTGATTGAGTTTCCTGGCCATCCCCGTGCCTTCGGCGAACCGTCGCGCATCAGCTGCGTGGTTCATGTTGGCGACGGCGAGTTCACCGACGTCGAGCGCAAAGCCGAACTGGGTGGCAATATTCATGCGAAGGGCATGATGATCATGCAGGCGTGGTTGATTGCAGAGCTGGAACTGGAGCAGCAGCTGCCCTTTTCTGCGTCAGTGGTATTTGAACAGTCCTACTCGGAAGTTGACGGCGATAGCGCCTCCCTGGCTGAACTCTGCGCGTTAATCAGCGCACTCTCCAGCCAGCCGCTGACTCAGCAAATTGCCGTTACCGGTTCGGTCGACCAGTTTGGTCGCGTACAGCCGGTCGGCGGACTGAATGAAAAGATTGAAGGCTTCTTCCATATCTGTAATCAGCGTGACCTTAACGGCAAGCAGGGGGTTATTATCCCCGCCGCTAACGTGCGTCATCTCTCCCTGCAGCAGGACGTAGTGGATGCAGTACGGGAAGAAAAATTTCATATCTGGGCAGTGGCCAGCGTGGATGAAGCCCTGCCTTTACTGACCGGCGCAGAATGGGACAAAGAAGAAGGCCCCTGCCTGTTACGGACCATACAGGAGCGCATTGCGCAAATTAATCAGCAGGAGCTGCGCCATCATCGCCCGTGGCCCCTGCGCTGGCTGAACTGGTTTAACCAGAGCTGATTGGGCTTGTTCAGCGTACACCTGTTCGCTAAACTTCGTGCTTCACTAAAATAAGGCTTATTGACAACATGGTAGATAAACGCGAATCCTATACAAAAGAAGACCTCATTGCCTCTGGTCGCGGAGAATTATTTGGGGCTGAAGGCCCACCGTTACCCGCGGGCAACATGTTGATGATGGACCGCGTGGTCAAAATGACCGAAGACGGCGGCAACTACGGTAAAGGCTTTGTTGAAGCCGAACTGGATATCAGTCCTGACCTCTGGTTCTTCGGCTGCCACTTTATCAACGATCCGGTTATGCCAGGCTGTCTGGGCCTGGACGCCATGTGGCAGCTGGTAGGATTTTATCTGGGCTGGCTGGGGGCCGAAGGTAAAGGCCGTGCGCTGGGCGTTGGCGAAGTGAAATTCTCTGGTCAGATACTGCCCACGGCTAAGAAAGTTTCCTACCGTATCCATTTCAAGCGGGTGATTAATCGCAAGCTGGTCATGGGCGTGGCGGATGGTGAAGTGCTGGTCGACGGTCATGTTATCTATACCGCCAGCGATCTGAAAGTGGGCCTGTTTAAAGACACCAACGCTTTCTAAGATGCAGAAACGGAAACCTCCGCCCGGGCGGAGGTTATTCGTTGGTTAAACAGGATGATTATACCGAAACCGTCCTGTCCTCCATGGCTTGTCGCCACCCTCCCAACCAGTGAGACCTCGGTTCTATCGTTTGATAGGGACATATCTCTTTGGACCGTCCGGTAATACCGGCCTGATAACCGCGTGAATGTGCCCGTTCGAGTCGATCTCGTTTCTGTCTCTTCATCATGCCTGTTGTCCCCTCTTCAGGTCAGGTGGATTCTGGTGGAAAGAAATCAGCGGTTACTTACTGCGCAACCACCCTTAAGTTCTATCGCCATCAGAGACAAAAATCAATGCGCAATTTTCACGCCAGCGTCATCAAAATGACACGTCAGCCGGGAATGAGAACACCTTAAAATTGGCACTTTAAGGCTTTAAGGCGCTGTTTAAACATTAAAAAAGCCTTCGACCCTGGCAAACATCCGCTTGCAAAGATCAAAGGCTTAAGGGCAAAGATTAAATTATTTTAATTATTGCTAACTATCGAATTAGCAATAACCCGTGCTTCCTGCTGCCATCCTGCCGCCAGGGTTTTCACCAGCGCATCATAGCCATCTTTGTTTTGCGGCAGCGTCAGAGAAAAACTGCGCTTGATGATTTGCCCCTGATGCTCAAGGATCCAGTCCCCGCTAATCACCGCATGACCGTCATAGCGACCGTGGAAACCGGTAACGTTGACGTTGAGCTTGTCCTGCGACTGTCCCAGCGGTGAAGCAGATACCAGCCAGCCGGGCAGTGCTTCACCCAGATTGGCTACCAGCGTCTGCTGGAGCTGCTGGTCCAGCGGGCTGGCCCAGAGGTTATTACTGGCGATAACATACTGCACATCGCTGCGCTGAAACACCACGCCGTTGCCCGCAAGGTAGTCCGGCACGGCGACGTGCTCAACCCAAACCGCCGGGCGGCTGGCATCTTCACGGCTGCTTACCACCGTACTTTTACTGGCCGACGGCAACTGGTAGTAGTTCGTTTCCGGCGTACTGCTGCATCCGGCCAGCGTCAGCGCCAGCGCAATGGGGATCCATTTCATCATTGTTTCGCCCTCTTCGGCTGTGGGTCCTGCCCTGGTTTAGCCTGAAATACCAGCGCGTTACTTTTCGAGTTCAGCGTCTTCAGGACCGGCTGAAGTTCGCGCATCACCTGATCGAGCCTCTGCATATCGCCAACCATTTTGGTGTAGGCCGGTGAGCCAGGCTGGAAGCCCTTCATGCTGCGGTTCAGCTCGCGAAGGGTTTTCTGCATATCGGCTGGCAGATCCTTCATCGACTGACTGCTGGTGATTTGATTAACGTTATCCAGCGTTTTTTGCAATTCACGCATCGTCCGCTGGCTCTCCTTCAGCGTGCCGGTTGCCTGATTAATCATCGGATTCAGCGGCAGATTATTGATCTTATCCAGTGCATCCATCAGCTTTTGCTGGATTTGCGCCAGGCCGCCGCTGGTGGTTGGAATGAGTTCATAACCCGCAAAGGAGTCCGGACCGGTGAAAGGTTTGGCGTTATTGTAAAAATCAAGGTCGATATAGAGCGAGCCGGTGATCAGGTTCGCCGATTTAAGCGATGCGCGCAGGCCGCTTTTGATGCCGTCTTTAAGATGACGCTCAATATCAAAGTCTTTGCCCAGCATGCTCTGGAAGCGGTCTGGTTCGATACGGATCAGCACCGGAATGCGATAGTCGTTATTCAGTCGCTGAGCGATCTCCTTCGACTGGAACGGCACCTGAGCCACGGTTCCAAGACGTATGCCGCGGAATTCAACCGGGGCGCCCGCCTGCAGGCCGCGAATCGAATCGCTGAAGAACATCACGAAATCTTTATGCACCGTATAAAGCGAATCCTGGATACTCCGCTGATCGTCAAACAGGGTAAATTCGCTTTTGTTCTCGGCGACCTTGCCCAGCTCCCAGCCGTCTGGCACATCAAAGCTTACGCCGCCGCTAAACAGCGTGGTCAGCGACCCCATTTCCACGCGCATCCCCGACGCTGACATATCAACCGCAATGCCGCTGTCTTTCCAGAAACGCACATTGGTGGTAATCAGCCGATCGTAAGGCGCTGCGACAAAAAGCTGGTAGGTCATCATGCGCTTATCGGCATCAAAGTGGCTGGTTTCAACCGAACCCACGCGATAGCCCCGGAACAGTACCGGATCGCCCGGATTAAGCTGGCCCGCTTTGATGCTATCAAGCGTAATGTGGATCCCTTTCGCATCGGGTGGCGCCAGCGGGGGTGCATCAAGCAGCTGATACTCCTGCTTCTTTTCACCTTTATTGCCGGGCTGTAATTCGATATAGGCCCCGGAAAGTAGCGTACCCAGTCCAGTCACGCCTTCACGACCGATGGTCGGCTTGACCACCCAGAAGGCGCTGTCATCCTTAAGCAGTTTTTCCATTCCGGAATTGAGGCGGGCGGTTATCTCAACGTGATGCAGATCGTCCGTCAGTACCGCACTCTGCACAACACCCACGTCAACGCTGCGGCTCTTGATGGTGGTTTTCCCCCCTTCAATCCCCTCAGCATTGGTGGTTATCAGCGTCACCAGCGGTCCCTGATGACTGAAGTGATAAAAAAGGATCCACGCGCCAATCAGCACGGTGACGATGGGGATTATCCAGACGGGTGACCAGCGCTTGATTTGATCAACCGTCGCCACGTCGTGATTATTTTCCTTCAATTGCAGGCTCCTCAAGACTCTTTTCTCGTACACGATCCCAGGTCAAACGGGGGTCAAAGGTCATGGCGGCAAACATCGTCAGGATAACCACCATGGCAAACAGCAGCGCGCCGGGCGCGGGATAGATGTTCATCAATCTCCCCATACGGACCAGTGCGGAGAGGACGGCAATAACGAAGACGTCAATCATTGACCAGCGACCGACGAACTCCACCACCTCATAAATCTTGTGCATCTTTTCACTGTCGTGACGCCCCGGCCCCTGCCGGTTAGCATCCCAGCACAGCCAGCAAATCGCCATCATTTTCAGCGAGGGAACCATAATACTGGCAATGAAGATCACCATCGCGACCGGATAGGACCCCTCGCCCCACAGCAGCACGACGCCCGCCATAATGGTTGAGGTGATCTTACTGCCCAGCGCTTCGGTGATCATAATCGGCATCAGGTTGGCGGGGATATAAAGCAGCACCGAGGTGACCAGTAATGCCATGGTCCACTGCAGGCTGTGCCGCCGCCTTGCATGCCCTGGCGTGCCGCAGCGCGGACAGACCGAACGATCGGCGGCCAGCACGGCCGTACAGCAGCGGCAGGAGCGCATGCCCTGACGCAGCCCGCTGATACCGGCCTCCGGCGCGGCAGGGAGCGCAGGAACCGGGGCAATTTCCCCCCACAGCCAGCGGCGATCGACGCACTGAAACGCCCGCAGCTGCATAATGCAAAACAGGCACCAGGGGATAAAACTAGTGCCCACGCCAATACTGCCGTAGGCCATCAGCTTCACAAAGCTGACTAACACCCCGGCAAGAAAAATTTCAGCCATTCCCCAGCTTTTCATCCGGAACAGCATGCGTGCCATGCTCCGCCTGAACGTTTCCGGCAGGCGAACAGCATTTACCAGCAGCAGGATGATGATCATGCAGAGGGCGGGTACCGCCTGCACAAACAGAATAAACAGCGTCGCCAGGCTGCTGTAGTCTTCGGACACCATCACCTCGGGAATGCGCAGCAGGCTTATTTCACTGCTTAGACCCGAAACATTCATATTGATGAAGGGAAAAAGGTTGGCCAGTACCAGCATAAACAGGGCAGCCAGCGCATAGCCGGTGGGCCGCTTTCGCGGCTCCACCCAGCGCGAGACCAGCGTGGTCTCGCAGCGTGGGCAGCTGGCCTTGCTGCCCGGCTTAAGTTCCGGTAACTGCGTCATCAGATCACACTGCGGGCAAAGCATCCATCGTTCAGCGTGGTGATTCGAACACATTGTTGACCTCTGAGTGACTTAATTAATCATTTTTCAACGATTCAAGATATTCCCAGCGCTCGAAGGCCACTTCCAGCGCCTGCTCCGCCTGCGACAGCGCATCCAGAACTGGCTGCGTCACCTCATGGGGCTGGCTGAAAAAGCTGGCATCGGCCACCTGAGCCTGCAGGGATCCAAGCTGCTGCTCCAGATCTTCCATCTTTTGCGGTAGCTGTTCCAGTTCTCGCTGGACGTTATAGCTTAGCTTACTGGCTCCGCGCTTTGCCGGCTCGCTTTTTACACTTTCCTGACGCGAAGTCGTTGCCACGGCCTTCGCCGCCGCGCGATTCTGCTTCCAGGCCGCGCGCTGACGCTGCGCATCGTGATATCCGCCCACGAAGGTACCAATGTCACCCTGCCCGTCGAAAATCCAGCATTCGGTTACGGTATTGTCCACAAACTGACGATCGTGGCTGACCAGCAGTACCGTTCCCTGATAGCCGTCAATCAGCTCTTCAAGCAGTTCCAGCGTTTCAACATCCAGGTCGTTGGTCGGTTCATCGAGGATCAGCAGGTTGCTGGGCTTAAGGAACAGGCGCGCCAGCAGCAGACGGTTACGTTCACCACCCGAAAGTGCGCGAACCGGTGTCATGGCGCGTTTGGGGTGAAACAGGAACTCCTGCAGGTAACCCAGTACGTGGCGCGGCTTACCGTTAACCATCACCTCCTGCTTACCTTCGGCCAGGTTATCCATTACCGTCCGATCGGGATCGAGTTCGGCACGATGCTGATCAAAGTAGGCCACTTCCAGCTTGGTGCCGATATGCACGCGTCCGCTGTCGGCTTTAAGCTGTTCCAGCATCAGCTTCAGCAGCGTGGTTTTCCCGCAGCCGTTAGGGCCAATCAGGGCAATCTTATCGCCGCGCTGAACCTGGACGCTGAAGTCGCGCACCAGCTGTTTCTCACCCATGCGGTAGCTGACGTTCTCCAGCTCAAAGACGATTTTACCGGAGCGGCTCGCCTCTTCGACCTGCATGTTGGCTTTGCCCATCACTTCACGCCGCTCGGAGCGCTCGTTACGCAGCGCCTTAAGCGCGCGTACGCGGCCCTCGTTGCGCGTACGGCGGGCCTTGATGCCCTGACGGATCCACACCTCTTCCTGGGCCAGCTTGCGGTCGAATTCGGCATTCTGCATCTCTTCAACGCGCAGCGCTTCCTCTTTACCCAGCAGGTACTCATCATAATTTCCCGGCCATGAGACCAGCTTACCGCGATCGAGATCGACAATGCGCGTCGCCATATTGCGGATAAATGAGCGGTCATGGGAAATAAATATAATGCTGCCCTGGAAGGTTTTCAGGAAGGTTTCCAGCCAGTCAATGGTTTCAATATCCAGGTGGTTAGTTGGCTCGTCCAGCATCAGTACCCGAGGGTTACTAACCAGCGCGCGTCCCAGTGCCGCTTTGCGCAGCCAGCCGCCTGAAAGCGATGAAAGTGGCGCATCGGCGTCAAGTCCAATCTGCTTAAGAACATCGTGAATACGGGTTTCCAGCTGCCACAGATTCTGATGATCCAGAATGCTTTGCAGGCGCCCCATTTCATTCAGGTTTTTATCGCTCGGATCGGTCATCACCAGATGTGAGATGGCATGATAAGCCTTCAGGTACTCGGCCTGCTCATTAACGCCTTCCGCGACAAAGTCATACACCGACCCCTTTACGTTACGCGGCGGATCCTGCTGCAGACGGGCCACAACCAGATCCTGCTCATAGATGATGCGGCCATCGTCGAGCGGCTGCTCGCGGTTGATGATCTTCATCAGCGTGGATTTGCCCGCGCCGTTACGGCCGACCAGACAGACCCGCTCGTTTTCTTCAATGTGAAGCTCGGTGTTGTCCAACAGCGGTGCATCGCTGAATGACAGGTAGGCACCATGGATACTGATCAGAGACATAAAACTTATTCCTTACCGGCGTGGGTTATCAGCCAGCAGTTGTGAATTTGACGGTTACGGGCAAAGTCCTGAGACTGCGTTTTGCCGGTGATTTCCTGCGCGGCCAGGTTCAACCCTGCCAGCCCATCGTGGTCCATTTTGAACCCACGCTTATTATTAGAAAACATGATGGTACCGCCCTTCCGCAGCAGCCGTTTCAAATCGGTCATCAGCGACAAATGGTCGCGCTGCACGTCAAAACTCTCTTCCATTCGCTTGGAGTTGGAGAAGGTTGGCGGATCGATAAAGATCAGATCGAACTGTTCATCTGACGTTTGCAGCCAGTTCAGACAGTCGGCCTGCATCAGCCGGTGCTGTCTGCCGGTTAGCCCGTTCAGACGCAGGTTACGCTCTGCCCACTCCAGATAGGTACGTGACATATCCACCGTGGTGGTGCTTCGTGCACCGCCCAGGCCCGCATGGACGCTGGCGCTGCCGGTATAGGCAAACAGGTTGAGAAAGTCCTTGCCCTTGCTCATCTGACCGAGCATTTTTCGTGCCACGCGATGGTCGAGGAACAGTCCGGTATCCAGATAGTCGGTCAGGTTCACCCACAGCCTGGCGTTATATTCGGTAACCTCAAAAAAGTCGCCTTTCTCGCCCAGCTTCTGATACTGGCTTTTACCCTTCTGCCGCTCGCGCGTTTTCATAACCAGCCGGTTAGGCGGCAGATCCAATACGCTGAGGGTGGCAGAAATAACGTCAAACAGACGCTGACGCGCCTTCGCCGGTTCAATGGTTTTTGGCGGCGCGTACTCCTGCACGACCACCCAGTCGCCGTAGCGATCTACCGCGACGTTGTAGTCTGGCAGATCCGCGTCGTAAATGCGGTAGCATTCAATGCCTTCCTGGCGCGCCCACTTCTCCAGTTTCTTAAGGTTCTTACGCAGGCGGTTAGCGTAATCCTCGGCAATCTGCCCCACCGCGTTTGGCGAGGTGTTAACCGCCAGCGCGTAGTTTTTTTGCACGCAGTCCAGCGGGCCGTTTTTCGCCTTAAACTGGCGATCGGCACGCAGTTGCAGGCAGCTCAGCAGCTCGGGTGAAGCACTGAACAGGGAGAGATTCCAGCCGCCAAACTGGTTTTTCATAATGCGACCCAGCTGGCTGTGCAGCGCAATCAGCGCCGGTTCGCTTTCCAGGCGCTCGCCGTAGGGCGGGTTGCTCAGCACGGTGCCGGTTGGGCCATCCGGCAGAGGATTCTGCAGCTTAAGCGCATCCTGCACGGTATAGCTGATGATATCGGCCAGTCCGGCGCGGCGGGTATTCGCCCGCGCCCGTTCGATAACGCGGGAATCGTTGTCGTAGCCGTAAAAGCGGGAGGACGTTTCCTGCAGGCCACGCCGCGCGCGGACCTGGGCTTCGCTGCTGACTTCACGCCAGAGCGCTTCATCAAATTTAGCCCAGCCGGTGAATCCCCAGTGGGTACGGTGCAGACCCGGCGCACGATCGCTGGCGATCATCGCTGCTTCAATCAGCAGCGTCCCAGAACCACACAGCGGATCGACCAGCGGTGTGCCCGCCTGCCAGCCGGAACGCATAACAATGGCGGCTGCCAGATTTTCCTTAAGGGGAGCCTGACCGGTTTGCTGACGGTAGCCGCGCTGATGCAGCCCTTCACCGCTCAGGTCGAGCGCAATGCTGGCGGTATCCTTATTGAGCCAGACATTGACACGAATGTCCGGCTGCTCGCGATCCACATCCGGCCGCGCAAGGTTTTTACGGGTAAAGCTGTCAACGATGGCGTCTTTCACCTTAAGCGCGCCGTACTGACTGTTGCGGATAACCTCATTCAGGCCGCTAAAGTGAACGGCAAAGGTCTTATCGCTGCCGAACATCGCAGGCCAGTCGATAGCCTGGACGCCCAGATACAGGTCCAGATCGCTGTAGACAGCACATTCGGTAAGCGGCAGCAGGATGCGCGATGCCAGGCGGCTCCACATCAGGCTCTGGTACATCAGACGATCGTCACCCTGGAAATGTACGCCGCCCTGGACAATCTGGCAGCCTTCGGCCCCCAGGGTTTCCAGTTCACTTTTTAATAGCTCTTCGAGCCCACGCGCCGTACTGGCAAACAGAGAATTCATAGTGTCACTTGTCGTCTTCAGAAAATTGCTGCGCATTATAGCTAATCACAGGCCCATGTCATAAAGTTAGCTTCTTTTCGTTTGCGCCAGGTGAATTGCCCGGCTATCTGACGCCTTTATTTAACCGTTTATGCCTGGAGTGCATTATGTTGAGCCTGTCCCGCCTGTTTATCCATCCGGTAAAATCAATGCGTGGAACGCAGGTTTCCCTGGCCCAGGCGCGGGAAAGCGGTCTGGTATTTGATCGTAGCTTTATGATAACCGAACCGGACGGAACCTTTATCACCGCACGTCAGTATCCGGATATGGTGCTGTTCACACCTGCACTGACGCCGGATGGGCTATTTCTTTCTGCGCCGGATGGCAGCAGCGCCAGTATCCGCCTGGCGGATTTTCAGCCGACTCCCGCAACGACGATGGTTTGGGGCAATACCTTTACCTCGCAGATTGCCCCCGAGGCTATTAACCAGTGGCTGAGCGGCTTTTTCCCCCGCCCGGTACAGCTACGCTGGGTAGGGCCTGAGATGAGCCGGCGGGTAAAAGACTTTGCGCAGGTGCCGCTGAGCTTTGCCGATGGCTTTCCCTTTTTACTGATTAATGAGGCTTCGCTACAGGATCTGCGTCAGCGCTGCCCCGCAGGTGTCAGGCTTGAGCAGTTTCGCCCTAACCTGGTGGTGACCGGTGCCGCCGCCTGGGCGGAAGACAGCTGGTCAACGCTGCGCATTGGCGAAATCATTTTTGAAGTGCCAAAGCCCTGCAGCCGCTGCGTACTCACGACCGTTAGCCCGGAGCGAGGTCGCAAACACCCGAGCGGAGAGCCTCTGGCCACGCTGCAAACGTTCCGCAGCGCCACCGACGGCAGCGGCGATATTGATTTTGGCCTTAACTTACTGGCCAAAAATAGCGGCATCCTTCGCGTCGGAGACGAGCTGGAAGTGCTGTCGAGCAAACCTGCCCGCCGCTATGGGCCCGGCGAAGTGATTGAGACGCTTGATGTGGCCGCGGTTGCGGAAGGTAGCCTGTCGGTAAGCTGGGAGGATGAGCGTTTTACCGGCAATAACCAGCAGGTTTTGCTGGAACAGCTGGAGATGAAGGGCTATCGGGTGCCCTACTCCTGCAGAGCGGGCATTTGCGGCAGCTGCAAAGTCAGGCTGGTCGCCGGAGAGGTCACGCCGCTTAAAAAAGGCGCAGTGCGCAACGATGGCACAATCCTCAGCTGCAGCTGCATTCCTGCAGGCGACCTGGTGCTGCGTTCTGCCGGATGATAGCGCCTAATCTCAGGCGTTAGACGGCTCTGGCAAAGCTGTGGGCGGACTCTTTCGCCAGCGGAATAAGGCGATCGTGCATCACTTTAATTGCATCACCCAGCGCCATGCTGCGACCGGCCACGGTTAGCTCAGGCTGCGCAAGCAGGCAAAGCGCAGCCTTTTCGCCCGCTTCCGCCACCAGCAGCGTCGCCCACTCGCCGGTTTCACAGAGTTTCACACTCACCAGCTCGCCCTCTGCCGGATGGCAGTGGCCTGGATGCGTTTCAAAATGCCAGCTTTTGGGCATCAGGGGCTTAAGGAAGCGGCAGGCCACCAGCGCGTTCAGCACCAGCTGCGTGAGTTGTTCGCTATCCAGGTTGCAGCGCCGACAGCTCTCTTCAAAGCTGAAAAACATTGCGGCATCGTCAACGCAGAAGCCTGCGGCGCTAAAGGCATCCGGCGTCAATACCTTGCGCGTAAAGCGCGATCGGAACATCGAGCCGTCCGCAAAATCCAGCATCATGCAATCCTGCTCTGCATCGAAATACCAGCGCCAGCTGTCGTCAGGTTTATTTCTCATGATGTATTCCATTGTAATACTTATTTACATTACGGACGCAAAATTAGCATAAGAACGTCGGGCGAAACCGCAATAAATAGAGTCCATCGCGTCCTGAGAGTAAGCATTGCGGTTAAACAGGATAAAATATAAACGAGCCAGCGGGGAAAATAAAGCCCCAGGCAGATAACCTGGGACCCGAAGCAATATTTTCGAGATAATTCCGGCAGGATATCGCACATAAAAGCGGCAGTGCGACGGGTGAAATGTCGGAGAGGGTCCGATTTATCCTTTCCAATAAAATAGCGCCGTCGGGACAGGCGCCGGGATGGCATTCACCCTCAGAGGTGGTTCACAATTTCTTTTATCAGCGGCGGGCCTTTATAAATAAACCCGGAATACACCTGAATGAGCGAAGCGCCAGCCGCTAATTTTTCCCGCGCTGAGACCAGTGAATCTATGCCCCCAACGCCGATAATCGGTAGCCGCCCCTGGAGTTCCTGCGACAGGCGACGAATGATTTCCGTACTGCGTGACTGAACGGGACGACCGCTTAGCCCTCCCGCTTCGTCGGCATGTTTTAATCCGGCGACCAGAGAACGATCGAGCGTCGTATTGGTGGCAATAACACCCTCAATATTATGGCGCACCAGACTGTCGGCAATTTGGCTTAGCTCCTCTTCGGAAAGATCCGGGGCGATCTTTACCGCCAGAGGAACATATTTATGATGGCGCGCGGCAAGATCTTTCTGCTTCTCTTTAATCGCTTTTAGCAAATCATCCAGCGCTTCGCCATATTGCAGCGTACGCAGGCCAGGGGTATTGGGAGAAGATATATTGATCGCGATGTAGCCTGCATAAGGATAAATTTTCTCCATGCAGATTAAATAATCTTCCTTACCCTGCTCAACCGGTGTGTCTTTATTTTTACCGATATTGATCCCCAGCACGCCGTCAAAATGCGACTTTTTAACGTTTTCCACCAGCTGGTCGACACCGAGATTATTGAATCCCATACGGTTAATGATGCCTTCAGCCTCCAGCACGCGGAACATTCTTGGCTTATCGTTTCCCGCCTGCGGACGCGGGGTCACCGTACCCACTTCTATAAAGCCAAAGCCCAGTGCGCCCAGTGCATCTATACATTCACCATTTTTATCCAGTCCTGCGGCCAGACCCAGCGGATTTTTGAACGTCAGCCCCATGCAGTTAACGGGCTTGAAAGGCAGCGACTGGCGGATCAAAGGCAGCAGGGGCGTCCCGGTAATGCGGTGCAATTGCCGGAGCGTCAACTCATGCGCGCGCTCAGCATCAAGCTGGAAAAGCGCCTTACGGACCAGAGGGTAATACATAAAGGCTCCTGAATGACCCCAGCAGTGGGGCTGATTAAAAAGGTATACGCCGAACTGCATGTCAGTGGCGTGACGCTGTGCGCGGGGCAAAATGGTAAAGTCCTTTTGACTTAATGTAAAACGATTGCGCGCATCCCGCCCTAAATCCACGGGCGACTCTTATTCGGAAAGTAACTTATAAATGCCGGATAAATCATTTAAGCCTGTTTCCTCACTCTGTCAGGATAAGCCTGTTCGTTATCTAATATGTTTAATCAATAACTTTTAGTTATAAGGAGAGGCGATGCGCGTTATTACTCTGGCGGGAAGTCCTCGCTATCCCTCACGCTCAACGGCGTTACTGACCCTTTGTCAGCATGCGCTTGAGGAACGCGGCGTGGACGTTATTCCGTGGAATCTGCACAATTTCCCTCCGGAAGATCTGCTTAATGCCCGCTTTGATTCCCCTGCGCTGCTGGCATTTAAGGAAGACCTTGCGGGTGCCGATGGCGTGATCGTTGCCACCCCGGTCTATAAAGCCTCTTTTTCCGGTGCCCTGAAAACCATTCTCGATCTTCTACCCGAGCGGGCGCTTGAGCATAAAGTGGTTCTGCCGCTGGCAACGGGCGGCACTGTGGCACATATGCTCGCGGTGGATTACGCCCTTAAGCCCGTACTGAGCGCGCTTAAGGCGCAGGAAGTCCTGCACGGCGTGTTCGCCGATGATACGCAGGTGACCCATTACGATCGCCAGCCAGAGCTGTCTCCGGTGCTTGAGGCGCGTATTGCCGAGTCCATTGAAACTTTCTGGCAGGCGCTGTCTCGTCGCCATCAGCCGCTGGCCGTTGCCGTCTGATTAAGGAACCCGATCGTGAAGCTGTTTGCAAAAGTAACGGGCACCTTGATGCTCGTCGTCATAATATTGCATAGCGCGCTGGCGGCCGACTCCCCTGCCCCTGAAACCTTCCGGATTGGTTATCAGAAAGGGTCGGTCAGTATGGTGCTGACAAAATCGCACCAGCTGCTGGAAAAGCGCTTCCCTGACACGCACTTCAAATGGGTCGAATTCCCTGCGGGGCCACAAATGCTGGAAGCGCTTAACGTTAACAGTATCGATCTCGGCAGTACCGGCGATATTCCACCCATTTTTGCCCAGGCCGCCGGGGCCGACCTGCTCTACGTCGGCCAGGAACCCCCCAAGCCCAGGGCTGAAGTGATTCTGGTGGCGAAAAACAGCCCTTATAAAACTGTTGCCGATCTGAAAGGCCATAAAGTGGCGCTACAGAAAGGCTCCAGCTCGCACAATCTGCTGCTCAGGGCGCTGGGAAAAGCCGGCCTGAAATTCAGCGACATTAAACCCGTCTGGCTAACGCCCGCCGATGCACGCGCGGCTTTCCAGCAGGGCGATGTCGATGCCTGGGCCATCTGGGATCCGTACTACTCCGCCGCGCTGTTGCAGGGCGGCGTGCGGGTGCTTACCGACGGCAGCCAGCTTAATCAAACCGGTTCGTTCTATCTGGCTACGCGTTCATTTACCGAGGCCCACGGCGCGTTTATCAGCCAGGTGCTGGAGACGTTCAGCCAGGCAGATGCGTTGACCCAAAGCGACCGCGATAACAGTATCGCCCTGCTGTCCAGCACCATGGGCCTGCCTAAAGCGGTCATCGCCAGCTATCTGGATCACCGTCCGCCAACGACCATTACCCCCGTCAGCGACAAAACGGAAAAAACGCAGCAGCAGACCGCCGATTTATTCTATGCCAACCATTTAATGCCGGTGAAGGTGGATATTTCCAGCCGCATCTGGCACGCCCCCACCGTGAACTGATTAAGGAGTTACGCGATGAGTCTTTCCGTTTTCTGGTTTCTTCCTACCCACGGTGATGGTCACTATCTGGGTACCGCCGAAGGGGCACGCCCGGTCGACCACGGCTATCTGCAACAGGTTGCGCAGGCTGCGGACAGGCTGGGTTTTGGCGGGGTATTGATCCCTACCGGACGCTCCTGTGAAGATGCCTGGCTGGTCGCGGCATCACTGATCCCGGTCACCCAGCGGCTGCGCTTTCTGGTGGCGCTGCGCCCCGGCGTGGTCTCACCCACCCAGGCCGCCCGTCAGGCCGCCACGCTTGACCGTTTATCGAATGGTCGTGCGCTGTTCAACCTGGTCACCGGCGGCGATGCCGACGAGCTGGCCGGTGACGGCGTGTTCCTCGATCATCGTGAGCGCTATGAAGAATCGGCGGAATTTACCCGCATCTGGCGTCGCGTGCTGGAGGGCGAGACGGTGGACTATGAAGGTAAACACGTCAGGGTGCGCGGTGCGCGCCTGATGTTTAAGCCAGTACAGCAGCCGCGTCCTCCACTCTGGTTTGGCGGTTCCTCAGCGCCAGCCCAGGATCTGGCCGCCGAACAGGTCGATGTCTATCTGACCTGGGGCGAGCCCCCCGCGCAGGTTAAAGAGAAGATTGAGCAGGTCCGCGCCAAAGCGGCGGCGCAGGGCCGTAGCGTTAAATTTGGCATTCGCCTGCATGTGATCGTTCGCGAGACGAATGAAGAAGCCTGGCGCGCCGCCGACCGCCTGATCTCCCATCTGGATGATGCCACCATCGCCAGAGCGCAGGCCGCGCTGGCGCGAACGGACTCCGTCGGCCAGCAGCGTATGGCGGCCCTGCACGGAGGGCGCAGGGACAAGCTGGAAATCAGCCCCAACCTCTGGGCCGGCGTTGGACTGGTGCGCGGCGGTGCCGGAACGGCACTGGTGGGCGATGGCGAAACGGTTGCCGCCCGGATGCAGGAGTATGCCGACCTGGGCATTGAAACCTTTATTCTCTCCGGCTACCCGCATCTTGAGGAAGCTTACCGCGTGGGGGAACTGCTGTTCCCGCATCTGGATTTAGCGGTGCCTGAGATCCCGCAGCCCCGGGCCGTTGTCGCTCACGGCGAAGCGGTAGCCCATGATTTTGCCCCACAAAAAGTCTCCCAGAGCTGAGGTAGCCATGAACAAGCAGCTTAAGCGTATCAACAATCAGCTTATTCCCTGGGCGCTGCCGATCGCGCTGGTGGTGGTGTGGCAGATTGCCTCACAAACCGGCTGGCTCTCCAACCGGATTTTACCCTCGCCGGAGGCGATCGTGGTGACCTTCTGGCACCTGACGGTCAGCGGTGAACTGTGGCAGCACCTGGCCATCAGCAGCTGGCGTGCCGCCGTTGGCTTCGGCATCGGCGGATCCATCGGGCTGATTCTTGGCCTGATAACCGGCATGTCCCGCCTGGGGGAGCGTCTGCTGGACACCTCAATTCAGATGCTGCGTAACGTTCCGCATCTGGCGCTGATCCCGCTGGTTATCCTCTGGTTCGGCATCGACGAATCGGCCAAAATTTTCCTGGTGGCCCTCGGCACCATGTTCCCCATTTATCTCAACACCTACCACGGCATCCGCAACATTGACCGGGGGCTGGTGGAGATGGCACGCAGCTATGGGCTTTCTGGCTGGAGTCTGTTTATTCAGGTGGTGCTGCCGGGCGCGCTGCCGTCAATTATGGTTGGCGTACGCTTCGCGCTGGGTTTGATGTGGCTGACGCTAATCGTGGCTGAAACCATCTCAGCGAACTCCGGCATTGGCTATCTGGCCATGAACGCCCGTGAGTTTTTACAAACCGATGTGGTGGTGGTCGCCATTATTTTATACGCCCTGCTTGGCAAGCTGGCCGACGTCAGCGCGTTGCTGCTTGAACGCTGGTGGCTGCGCTGGCATCCCGCTTACCAACTGAAGGAGGATTTCGCATGAGTGACGTTAACACCTCTCCCGCGCGTCTTAATGCCGGAACGCCTCTGGCGATTAACGGCGTAAGCAAGCAGTACAATGGTCGTACGGTGCTGAATGACATTAATCTGCATATCCCTTCCGGCCAGTTTGTGGCGGTAGTCGGACGCAGCGGCTGCGGTAAAAGCACCCTGCTGCGCCTGCTGGCCGGACTGGAAAAGACCTCGACCGGCGCACTGTTAGCGGGTAGCGCGCCGCTTAGCCAGGCGAAAGACGACACCCGGCTGATGTTTCAGGATGCGCGCCTGCTGCCGTGGAAAAGCGTAATTGATAACGTCGGGCTGGGCCTTAAAGGGCGTGCCTGGAAAGAGGCGGCGCGGCAGGCGCTGGAGGCTGTGGGTCTCGCAGAGCGCGCAGCAGAGTGGCCTGCGGCACTGTCGGGCGGCCAGAAGCAGCGTGTGGCGCTGGCGCGTGCGCTGATCCACCGTCCCGGTCTGCTGCTGCTGGATGAGCCGCTGGGGGCGCTGGATGCCCTGACGCGCATTGAAATGCAGGACCTGATCGAATCCCTGTGGCAGAAGCACCATTTTACCGTGCTGCTGGTTACCCACGACGTCAGCGAAGCGGTGGCAATGGCTGACCGTGTGCTGCTGATCGAAGAGGGAGAGATTGGGCTGGATTTGACCATCGATCTGCCCCGCCCCCGCCGTAAAGGTTCCGTCAGGCTGGCAGAGCTGGAAGCGAAGGTGCTGGACCGGGTGATGAAGCGCTCGCCCGCGGAAGCAGAAAAGCATTACGCACAGCGATAAAGCGTGCGCATCTTTGATGCCACGCCCGGGCAGCAGGACGACAGTCGTGAGGATTAGGATCTTATCCGGTCGCGAGCGGGTCTCACACGGCACCCAATCCCGCCTTAAATAAAAAAACCGCCGCTTCCCGGTCAGTCATGCTGACAGGGAAGCGGCGGTCTGGGGCGTTTTTAGTGAATTCCGCCGTCGACTAGCGCCGACCTTTAGGCATTGAGCGCTTTGGTTATCTTCTCGAAAAGATCGCCTGAGAGCTTCTCCAGCCCCTGTAGCTGTTCCAGCGCCTGGCGCATCAGCGTTTGACGCGACGCATCGTAGCGTTTAAGACGGATCAGCGGCTCAATCATTCTGGAGGCCACCTGCGGATTACGGGTGTTCAGATCGGTTAAAATCTCAACCAGGAACTGATAGCCGCTACCGTCGGCCGCATGGAACGCCGCCGGATTGCCGGAAGCAAATGCGCCGATCAGCGATCGAATACGGTTTGGATTACTCAGGGTAAAGGATCGATGTCCGAGCAGCGCCTTAACCTGACTTAAGACGTCCGGCGCGGGGCTGGTCGCCTGCAGGGCGAACCACTTATCCATCACCAGGCCATCTTTATGCCAGCGGTTGTCAAAGGCTTCCAGTAGCGCATCCCGGCAGGGCAGCCCGGCTGCCACCGCCGCCGACATAGCAGCCAGCGAGTCAGTCATATTATTCGCCTGCTCAAACTGCGCGGTAACCACTTTTTCCGCCAGCGCCTCGTCGCCAAAGGCCAGATAGCCCAGACAGACGTTTTTCAGCGCGCGCTTCGCCATGTCAGCATGTTCAACCCGATACGTCAGAGTATGGTGCGCGTTATAAATCGCCAGCCATTCGTCAGCCAGTTCGGTTGCCAGCAGGCGCACCATCGCGGCGCGCACGTCGGAAATTGCCTGTGGATCGATTATCTCGAACAGCTCGGCAATTTCATTCTCGCCCGGCAGCGAGAGGATCAGCGCCATCAGCGCCGGATCGCTGTTCTCTTCCAGCAGCACGGCGCGGAAAGCATCGGCAACGTGGAGCGGCAAAGAGAGCGGCTGGCCCTGCTGATAGCGCGCAACGTTGAGACGAATATAGATCGCCAGCAGACTCTGTGCCGCATCCCAGCGGGCGAAGTCGTTACGGGCGTGACGCATCAGGAAGGTGAGCTGCGCATCGCTCCAGTTATACTCCAGCTTCACCGGCGCAGAGAATTCGCGCAGCAGAGAGGGTACCGGCTGGAAGTAGACGTTATCGAAAACGAATGACTGGAACTCTTCCGTCACGTTCAGTACGTGATGCACCGGATGCCCGTTGTGCTGAAGCGGGATCACCCTGCCCTCGGCATCGTACAGTTCAATATCGAGCGGAATATGCAGCGGCAGCTTCTCTTTCTGATCGGCCGTCGGCGGCGTCACCTGGGTGACGTGCAGCGTATACTGCTCCAGTTCAGGGTTGTAGTCATCGCGCACGGTCAGCACCGGCGTGCCGGACTGGCTGTACCAGCGACGGAACTGGGAGAGATCGACGTTGGATGCGTCCTCCAGCGCCTGCACAAATTCATCGCAGGTAGCTGCGCTGCCGTCGTGGCGCTCGAAGTAGAGCTGAATGCCCTTCTGGAAGTTCTCTTCACCCAACAGGGTGTGCAGCATGCGGATCACTTCTGAACCTTTCTCATACACCGTCAGGGTGTAAAAGTTGTTCATTTCGATAACCTGCTCAGGGCGGATCGGATGCGCCATCGGACTGGCATCTTCAGCAAACTGGGCGCCACGCATGATGCGCACGTTGTCGATGCGGTTAACCGCACGCGACCCCAGATCGGAACTGAACTCCTGATCGCGGAACACCGTCAGCCCCTCTTTCAGGCTGAGCTGGAACCAGTCGCGGCAGGTGACGCGGTTGCCGGTCCAGTTATGGAAATATTCGTGACCGATCACCGCTTCAATGCCGAGATAGTCTTTATCGGTTGCCGTTTCCGCCTTCGCCAGCACGTATTTGGAGTTAAAGACGTTGAGGCCCTTATTTTCCATCGCACCCATATTAAAGAAGTCGACGGCGACGATCATAAAGATATCCAGGTCGTACTCCAGACCGAAACGCTCCTCGTCCCATTTCATGCTGTTTTTGAGCGAGGTCATCGCCCAGTCGGCGCGATCGAGATTACCGCGATCGACAAAGATCTCCAGCGCGACGTCGCGTCCAGAGCGCGTTCTGAAGCTGTCGCGCAGCACATCGAAATCGCCCGCGACCAGCGCAAACAGATAGCAGGGTTTAGGGAAAGGATCTTCCCACTTCATCCAGTGACGCCCGTCTTCCATCTGGCCGCCGTCTACGCGGTTACCGTTAGAGAGCAGGAAGGGATAGCGTGTTTTTTCAGCAATGATAGTGGTGGTAAAACGCGCCAGCACGTCCGGCCGGTCAAGATACCAGGTGATATTGCGAAAGCCTTCGGCCTCGCACTGGGTGCAGAGTGCATCGCCCGATTTGTACAGGCCATCCAGCGCGGTGTTTTGATCCGGATGAATGTCATTGACAATTTTCAGAGTGAACGCGTCGGGAAGCTGGCTGATATACAGCGCATCCGCCTCCTGGCGATAGTGCGGCCAGGGGGTGTCGTCGATCGTCAGCGAAACGAGCGTCAGATTCTCGCCATCAAGACGTAATTCACCCGCCGCCGGATTCAGCCGTTTGATCTGGCTGATGGCGGTGACCTGCGTCGTGCTGGCATCCAGGATAAACGTCAGGTCAATATCGGTGATGGTATAATCGGGTGCACGGTAATCATGGCGATTTTTGGCTTGCGGCAGTTGCGTCATAGGGCGTTCTCACGTCGACAATTAGTTAATCATTTCAAGTCTATTCCTGTTAGCGACATGTTGCCACGTACAATCCTGTCCCGACAGAAATAATGCGCCCTAAATACACATTTCATTAACAAGCGCACAGATTGCCCTCGACCTGAACCGATGATTTATGCTGTGATTGAGTTCAATAAATGAGGATTCACGTTATACTCCTGCGTCTTTACTATTTTGAACCAGGGATAACGCTCTTCGCCAGAGGATGCTGAAACGCACCATGACACGACATGATTCCCCGATATTGACGACGTTGCTTGATACGGATGCCTACAAGCTGCACATGCAACAGGCAGTGTTCCATCGTTACCAGAACGTCCCCGTAGTGGCGGAATTCCGCTGCCGGGGTGACGATTTGCTGGGTATTTATGCCGATGAAATTAGAGAACAAATCGACATGATGCGCACGCTGGCGTTGACCGGCGACGAAGCAAACTATCTGGCAGAACTGCCTTTTTTCAAAATGGATTATCTCACCTGGCTAAAGCAGTTTCGTTACGATCCCAGCCAGGTACGCGTTAACAACCATCACGGCAAGCTGGATATCCGCATCAGCGGAAGCTGGCTTGAGGTCATCATGTGGGAAGTCCCCCTGCTGGCGCTGATAAGCGAAGTGGTCCATCGCCACCGATCCCCTGGGGTGCAGACCGCCATGGCGGTTGACCGTCTGAACAGCAAGCTGGCTGATTTCAGCAGACTGACCGATTCGATGGATATGTCGCGCTTTAAGCTGATGGATTTTGGCACGCGCCGCCGCTTCTCGGGTGACGTGCAGCGCGCGATTGTCAGCACGCTTAAGCAGAACGTCCCCTGGCTGGTCGGCTCCAGCAACTATGATGTTGCGCGCAGTCTGGCGCTACCGCCGGTGGGAACCCAGGCGCATGAATGGTTTCAGGCCCATCAGCAGATTAGCCCGGTGCTGGCAAACAGCCAGCGCGCGGCTCTCCAGGCCTGGCTTGATGAGTACCCTGATAATCTGGGTATCGCACTGACCGACTGCATTACCATGGATGCCTTTTTGCGCGACTTTGGCCAGACGTTTGCCAACCGTTATCAGGGCCTGCGCCATGACTCCGGCGACCCGGTGGAATGGGGTGAAAAAGCGATCGCCCATTATGAAACGCTGGGCATCGATCCGAAAACCAAAACGCTGGTGTTCTCGGATAACCTCGATCTGGCAAAAGCGGTCGATCTCTATGCGTATTTTGGGCAACGGGCAGACGTCATCTTTGGCATCGGCACCCGCCTGACCTGCGACATTCCTCAGGTTAAGCCGCTGAATATTGTTATCAAGCTGGTGGAGTGCAACGGCAAACCGGTCGCTAAGCTCTCCGACAGCCCGGGCAAAACAATTTGTCAGGATAAAGCCTTCGTTCGCGCCCTGCGCAAGGCGTTTGATCTGCCGCTGGTCAAGAAAGCCAGTTAACCCTTGCGTAACTAAGAGAAGAGGTCTCCCCTCTTCTCTTATCCTTCTCTCTTTCGTTAAGAAATCTCCCACCCGATAACACATTCTTCTTGTGTCTCGCCAGTCGGCAAGTAACATAGCATCACCCCAATTTAGGGTAATAACTTCCCCTTCTGAATAATAGTGAGAGACTTTTATGAGCGTTGTGCCTGTAGCGGATGTACTGCATGGCCGGGTCGCGGTTGACAGTGAAGTCACCGTACGCGGCTGGGTGCGTACAAGAAGAGATTCAAAAGCCGGTATTTCCTTCATTGCCGTGTATGACGGCTCCTGCTTTAATCCCGTCCAGGCTGTCGTCAATAATGCGTTGAATAATTATCAGGATGAAGTCCTGCGCCTGACTACCGGCTGTTCGGTGGCGATCACCGGAAAAGTTGTTGAGTCACCGGGTGAAGGTCAAAGCTTTGAAATCCAGGCCACTGCCGTTGAGGTCGTCGGATGGGTTGACGATCCTGATACCTATCCCATGGCGGCAAAACGTCACAGTATTGAGTATCTGCGCGAAGTCGCCCACCTGCGCCCACGCACCAACCTGATTGGTGCCGTAGCCCGCGTTCGCCATACCCTGGCCCAGGCGCTGCATCGCTTCTTTGATGAGCAGGGCTTTTTCTGGGTTTCCACCCCGCTGATTACCGCTTCTGACACCGAAGGTGCCGGTGAAATGTTCCGCGTATCGACGCTGGACTTTGAAAACCTGCCGCGTACGCCAGAAGGTAAAGTCAATTTCGACGAAGACTTTTTCGGCAAAGAAGCCTTTCTGACCGTCTCCGGTCAGCTTAATGGCGAGACTTACGCCAGTGCGATTTCCAAAATCTACACCTTTGGCCCAACTTTCCGCGCGGAGAACTCCAATACCAGCCGCCACCTGGCCGAGTTTTGGATGCTGGAGCCGGAAGTGGCGTTTGCCGATCTGGAAGATAACGCAGCGCTGGCTGAGGCGATGCTGAAATACGTGTTTAAAGCGGTCCTGAATGAGCGTGCCGATGATATGGCTTTCTTCGCAGAACGCGTAGACAAAGAAGCCATTTCTCGCCTGCAACAATTTGTAACGACGGATTTTGCTCAGGTCGATTACACCGACGCCATAGAGATTCTGATTGCCTGTGGCGAGAAGTTTGAGAATGCCGTTTCCTGGGGCATTGACCTCTCCTCCGAACATGAACGCTATTTGGCTGAGAAACACTTTAAAGCCCCGGTAGTCGTCAAAAACTATCCTAAAGACATTAAGGCCTTCTACATGCGCCTGAATGATGATGGACGGACCGTTGCGGCTATGGACGTTCTTGCTCCGGGCATTGGTGAAATCATCGGGGGTTCACAGCGTGAAGAGCGGCTGGACGTTCTGGATGCGCGCCTGGCCGAAATGGGACTCAATAAAGAAGATTATTCCTGGTATCGCGATCTGCGTCGCTACGGCACCGTACCGCATTCAGGTTTCGGATTAGGTTTCGAACGTTTAATCGCTTATGTCACTGGCGTACAAAATGTAAGAGATGTTATCGCGTTCCCACGTACGCCGCGCAACGCCAGCTTCTGATTTCAGCATTAAATATAAGAAATTCATATATATAAATAAGGTCAGCTTCGCTGGCCTTTTTTTATTTTTGTAAATCATGAGATGCTTCACAAAGTTCAGTGTTTTTTACATCTTGTAATACATATTTTCTAATTGTAACCAGAATACGATATTAGTAGCATTTTCGGGCTAGATTAACCGCGCTACGAATGGAAAGATGCGTGCAGACACAGGAAGACACCAAACTCTCTTCGGGGTTCTGTAAAGAATTGTTGACGGCAGTGGCAGGTGTCCAAATAACTCCAATGAGGGTAATAAAAATGATGAAGCGCAACATTCTGGCACTGGTTATCCCGGCACTTTTAGCAGCAGGTGCAGCCAATGCAGCAGAAATTTATAATAAAGACGGCAACAAGCTGGACCTGTACGGTAAAGCGGTTGGTCTGCACTATTTTTCTGATAACGACAGCAATGATGGCGATCAGTCATACGTTCGTTTTGGTTTTAAAGGCGAAACGCAGATCAACGATATGTTGACCGGTTATGGCCAGTGGGAATACAACTTTAACGCCAACAATTCTGAAGGTTCTGACGCGCAAACGGGTAACAAAACGCGTCTGGGCTTCGCCGGTCTGAAATTCGCTCAGTACGGTTCAATCGATTATGGTCGTAACTACAGCCTGCTGTACGATCCAATGGGCTGGACGGATATGCTGCCAGAATTCGGCGGTGACTCAGCGTATACCGACGAAGGTATCCTGGGTGGCCGTACCACTGGTGTCCTGACCTACCGTAATACTAACTTCTTTGGCCTGGTAGATGGATGGGACTTCGCTCTCCAGTATCAGGGTAAAAACGACCGTGACGATACCCGTCGTTCAAACGGTGATGGCTACGCCATCTCTACCAGCTACACCTCACCTGTGGGTCTGGGCGTGTCCGGTGCCTATGGTTCCTATGACCGTACCAACGCTCAGGCCTCTGGCGTGCGTACTCTGAATGACAGCAGCGGCAATGCGGTACTTGACGCAAATGGCAATGACGTCACCATTAACAATGGTGCAGGCAAGCGCGCTGAAGCATGGGCAACGGCCATCAAGTATGACGCTAACAGCGTTTACCTGGCTGCAATGTACGGTGAAACGCGTAACGCTACGCCGTTTACCAGCTCTCAGGTAACGTTCAACAACGCTGAGACTGGCAGCATCAGTTCTTTTGCTAACAAAGCACAGAACATTGAGCTGGTTGCACAGTACCAGTTCGATTTCGGCCTGCGTCCTTCACTGGGCTACGTTCAGTCTAAAGGCAAAGACATCGGCAACGGTATTGGCGATGCTGACCTGATCAAATACGCTGACGTTGGTGCGACTTACTACTTCAACAAAAACATGTCTACCTACGTTGACTACCAGATCAACCTGCTGAAAGACAACAATCCTCTGGGTCTGAACACCGATGACACCGTAGCAGTAGGCCTGGTTTACCAGTTCTAATTGCTCTGCGGGATGGCCTGCTCATCTCCGCGCTGTCATTAAATGGGGCTTCGGCCCCATTTTTATGTGTTCCGCAAGACAGAAGAATTGACGCTCGCGCTATTCCGCTCCACATCAACCGCTTCGAATCCTTCCACTTTGCATCCCTCCACTTCAAATCACTTTCCTTCACTCAACATCATTCCGCTTCAATTAAACACAACATGTCCAGCCCATCGCCCGATATCTGTCAGCCTACCGTGAAAAGTGGGCAATTTATTATCCGCTGGTGCTGACATGAATAAATTTACTTCCCCTGTTTTTCCCCTGCAAACGGTTGGCATTTTGTGCCCTCAGGCGGTAATCTGGATGCACACTTCGTTTCAGATGACGCTAACGGAATTTGACTATGTTTGAACGCATTGCAGCAGCACCCGCCGACCCCATCCTTGGTTTAGCCGATCTTTTTCGCGCCGACGATCGTCCAAATAAGATCAATCTCGGCATTGGCGTCTATAAAGACGAAACCGGTAATACGCCCGTGCTGACCAGCGTAAAAAAAGCGGAGCAGCACCTGCTGGAAAACGAAAAGACTAAAAACTATCTGAGCATTGATGGACTGGCCGATTTTGCCCGCAGCACCCAGGCGCTACTCTTCGGCGAAGAAAGTACGGTCATCAGCAGCCAGCGCGCGCGAACCGCGCAGACACCCGGCGGCACCGGTGCGCTTCGCGTAGCAGCCGATTTTATTTCGACCCAGACTGGCGCAAAGCGTATCTGGATCAGCAATCCAAGCTGGCCGAATCATAAAAATGTTTTCGAGGCTGCTGGTCTGGAGGTCTGCGAATATCAGTATTACGATGCGGCCACACATTCGCTCGATTTCGACGGTATGCTAAGCACGCTGCGTGGCGCAAAAGCGGGTGATATCGTACTTTTCCACGGCTGCTGTCATAACCCTACCGGCGTTGATCCTTCCGCCGAACAGTGGGCAACACTGGCTGAAGTTTCCCAGGCCAGTGGCTGGCTGCCCCTGTTTGACTTCGCCTATCAGGGCTTTGCCCGTGGTCTGGAGGAAGATGCTGAAGGCCTGCGTATTTTCGCTGCCAGCCATCAGGAGCTGTTGGTCGCCAGCTCATATTCGAAGAATTTTGGCCTGTATAATGAACGCGTCGGGGCACTGACCCTTGTCGCCAGCGACGCCGCCGTTGCCACTACCGCTTTTAGCCAGGTTAAATACACTATCCGTGCTAACTACTCTAACCCGCCAGCACACGGCGCAGCGGTAGTAGCCACCATTCTGAGCAATAAGGCGCTGCGTGCCATCTGGGAGCAGGAGCTGACCGATATGCGCCAGCGTATCCACCGTATGCGCCAGCTGTTTGTGAATACGCTGCAGGAGAAAGGCGCGAAAGGTGATTTCCGCTTTATCATCAGCCAGAACGGTATGTTTTCATTCAGCGGCCTGAGTAAAGATCAGGTGATTCGCCTGCGCGAGGAGTTTGGTGTTTATGCGGTTAATTCCGGCCGCGTTAACGTTGCGGGGATGACGCCGGATAATATGTCACCGCTTTGCGAAGCCATCGTGGCGGTTCTGTAAGGGCATTACGGTACGCGGCAAAGGCTGGGGGTGTCGCCAACGGGTGGGGCTCAGGGCTGCAAAGGCTGGGGGGATCGCGAACGGGTGGAGGTGTCGCCAACGGGTGGGGCCCGGTGCCTGGCGGTCCTCACGCCGCGCGTGGCGCGGTTCCTTCGTTCCGCTCGTCGACCTTTCGGACCGGGCATGACGGGACATCCCTGTCCCGGCATGCCCTTGTGCCAGCATCCCTGCTGGCCCATCCGGGTCTTACTCTCTTCACTCAGCGCTGCGGATTGCCTGTCACCGGGCCCCACCCGCCTGCTCCTTTTGCCTAAACTGGCTGCGGGTAACGGCAGTTTCAGGTGTTACAGGAGATCATTCGCCTGTGGTTCAAACAAACATAACTATACAAGTAAGACAACTTCCGTGCTAAAGGCTTAGAGCCGTCGCCTGCGGACGGTGTCCGGTGCGACAAAGATTGGGGCACCACTCACCTGCTCCTTCGCATTGTACTGGTTGAGAGCAACAGCGGTTTAGGGTGTTACAGGGAACCCTTCAGCAGGTTAGAAAAAGAATAGGACCAGGCAAACAAGAAAGCCGGTTTGCTTAAAATCGGCTCAAAAGCCTACGCGTTAGTACGGCCTAACTGGAAGTGGTTAAGATATCTGTAGACATTTGAACGTGTACACCAAAAGCGACTCAGTAGCCTGCGGAAAGTCATACGGTTTCAAACAAAGCGGCTCAGAAGCCTGAGAGGTGGATAATCCCAGCGGGTGACGGGCAATCCGCAGCGCTGCGGCGAAGACGGAGGGCCAGGCGAGGGCAGCAGGGATGCTGCACTCAGGGAGCGGCGGGCAGGACGCCCGCTCGCGACCGGGCCGTCCGGCCTGGCGTCGGAGCCAAAGGCACCACGCAACGCGTGGCGTGAGGACGCCCGTCACCCGCAGGGATTATCCACCGGAACAGCAGATATCACAGCCTACAAAACTAACCCACAAACCATGGAATTATCCACCGGAACAGCAGGTATCACCGCCTGCAAAACTAACCCACAAACCATAGGATTATCATCCGGTACAGCAGATATCGTAGCCTGTATAACCAACCGACAACCACCAGGATTGTCCTCCGGCACAGCAGGTATCGCAGCCGATACAACTGATCAGCGGGCGCTGGGATTGCCCGCGAAATAACGGATATTGCGGCTCGCCAGCCTCATTACAGTGCGCTAACGGGTGGCACAAAAAACCGACGTTGTTAACTTAAAGCGGCTCAAAAGCCTGCGCACGAACAGCGCTTAACTGGAAATCGATCAGATAGCTGGCCAGATAAACGGGTTTACTCAAAGCGGCTCGGAAGCCTGAGAGGTGGATAATCCCAGCGGGTGACGGGCAATCCGCAGCGCTGCGGCGAAGACGGAAGGCCAGGCGAGGGCAGCAGGGATGCTGCACTAAGGGAGCGGCGGGCAGGACGCCCGCTCGCGACCGGGCCGTCCGGCCTGGCGTCGGAGCCAAAGGCACCATGCAACGCGTGGCGTGAGGACGCCCGGCAAACGCAGGGATTATCCACCGGAACAGCAGATATCACAGCCTGCAAAACTAACCCACAAACCATGGAATTATCCACCGGAACAGCAGGTATCACCGCCTGCAAAACTAACCCACAAACCATAGGATTATCATCCGGCACAGCAGATATCGCAGCCTGTATAACCAAACGCCAATCAACAGGATTGCCCTCCGGAACAGCAGATATCACCGCCTAAACATCTGGCCGACAACCGCTGGGATTGACCACCCGCCGGAAATACTACTGAAGGAAAGGGTTTGAAATACGCTCGCGTCCCAAAGTGGACTTAGGTCCGTGCCCGGGCAGAAAGGTTACGTCATCACCTAACGGCAAAAGCTTAGTTTTAATGGCTTTGATTAAATCGCTGTGGCTGCCCTGCGGGAAATCGGTACGTCCCACGCCACCATTGAAAATCACATCGCCCGAAATCAACAGGCGCGAAGTGCGATCAAAAAAGACAATATGGCCGGGGGTATGGCCGGGACAAAGCAGGATCTCAAGTAACAGATTACCCACCTGCACGGTCTCGCCCTCTTCCAGCCAGCGGTCAGGCGTCAGCGGAGCGCAGTGGGGAAAACCAAACATCTGAGACTGTGTGGGCAACCCCTCAAGCCAGAATGCATCCGCCTTATGCGGGCCAACTACCGGTACGCCGTATACCTTAGCCAACTCTGCGGCGGCTCCCACGTGATCGAGATGACCGTGCGTCAGCAGGATCTGGCTGACGGTAACGCCCTGCTCCGCCACCTGCGCCTCTATTTTCCCGGCATCACCACCAGGATCGACAATCGCCGCCGTATTGGTCTCCGGGCACCAGATTAATGAACAGTTCTGCTCAAACGACGTCACCGGAATAGTTTGATAATTCATAACGCTCCATTACCGGCTCATCGGAGGACTTACCGGGATTTCATTACGACCAGCTCCGTACCGGGCCGGTATCAATATGCACAAAGTTACTTCTCGGATAGTATCCTACACCACCCGCGCGCATGGAAAGCGCTGCCTTGCGAACATTGCTTAATGAAATACCTTCAATGTGGAAATCCATTGCCTGTCCGAGCGTGTGAAAACTGTGCTTCGCCACCCCTTTGCTGTGAGTGCGCATGGCATTGTTGGTCGCCAGGGAACGATAACCCGAGATGAGCTGTACAGGTTTGCGGGTGTCGAGCATCGCCTGGAGACGATAAAGGTGATCAAAAAGGCGGGGATCGATACTCTTAATTTGATTTGCCCGGTAGTCGCGGAAAAAATGATTTAGCCGCGTAAGCTCATCTTTATCGTAGCTTTTGCCGTTGAAAAACTCAGTCTTGAGCGTTTCACCCGTGTTGAGATTATTGAGTGTCAAAATACGGGGGCGGGAGGTGGAAAGCGAGGCGAAAGCCTGTCCGGGAAGCAGTGCGCAACCGAGGGCTGCACCGCCCAGCGTCAGCCATCTGCGGCGTTGAGAGTCGAATTTATCCATCATTCAGTATTACCCAGCATAAATGGTTAGATAGAGTGCGAAATAGTTAATGTTCGCAACCATAACCGCGGCCTTGAGGGGAGTCAACCCGAGGAATGTGAGCAACGCAGCAAGAGTAAGAAACTCCTGCTGCGTAAAGGGGCGTATCGCTTCACTGCGAAAAACCTTTACTCCTGTTTAATCAGTCATTAGAGCAATAACTGACCAGCGGCCGCCAGTGCCTGCGCACCGGAACGGACGGTATTATCATAATTGTAAATATCTGTACGATACTGCGGCTCACCGTCGTCAGCTATCCACGCGGTCAGATAATAGAGATTGACCGGAATACGATGCCTGATAGGAACATAGCGGGTGTCGCCCTCCTTCAGGGTGCTGGAGATGCGCACATTGTTCCAGCCAGCATCCTGCAGCAGCAGATTAGCGAGATCGGAAGCCTTGTTCACCCTGACGCAACCTGAGCTGAGCGCGCGAATATCCTTCTGGAACAGATTATGGTTCGGCGTATCGTGCAGATAGATAGCATCAGAACTGGGCATATTGAATTTGTAACGGCCAAGTGAGTTGGTTGCACCCGGTGCCTGGCGGATGCGATAAGGGAAAGAGGCCGCGGAAATCATATTCCAGTCAATAGTCGTGGGATCGATAACCTGCGCCTCGCTATCCCATCCCGAAAGCAGCTGGTAGTTATGCTTATAGAGATAGGAGGGATCAACTTTGACTTTAGGTACAATATCCTTGCGCACCAGGGTGGTCGGCACATTCCACGGCGGATTCAGCACCACGTTATTCAGGGCGCTGCGCATCAGCGGAGTTTTGCGATCCGGGCGTCCAACTATCACCCTTGAAGCCAGAATCTGATTCCCATTGAGATAGTAGATCAGCGAATAGTTGGGAATATTGACCATAATGCCATTGTGCATATCATCAGGCAGCAACCGCAGGCGCTGAATGTTTAGCGCCAGCAGCGCCGCACGCCGCTGCGGCGAAACATTCAGCCACTCGCGGGTACGCAGACCGATGGCGCCGTCGGCTTCCAGCCCCTGCCAGCGCTGGAAGCGTTTCACCGCGGCAACTAAATCCTCGCTATAGACCAGAGTCGGGTTAGCGGGCGGCGTCGCGACCTGAAGATCGCCGGCGGCATTAGGCGTGTCGGCTTTTACACTCTCAGACTGCGGCGTTGCGGACGGGCTAACCGCCACGTTGACGTCGCTGACGCTGACTGGCACGTTCGAGGTTGGCACGGCATCCTCATCTGGCCTCGGTGCCTGCGCATCGGCAGAAAGCATACCGGTGCGCTGCAAAATTTCACGCAGCGCTGGGACGCTGTCACTCATCTGGCCCGGACGCAGGGTTTCCCGACCCGCCAGCTGAGGCCAGGGGTGGGTATCGGCCAGCAGCGTTTTAAGCGCCTGATGCATACGCGGATACTGAGGGTGCTGCGGCGCCAGCGAGACGATAAAGGCCTCATCGCGACTTGCTGCTACGGCTCTTTGCCACTGGTTAATCACCGACTGGCCAGGTGCCTCCATCTTGTAAGGCACATTGCTGTAGAGCCAGGTCTCACCTTTAAGCGGGACAGTCGAGACGAATTGCAGATAGCCCAGCATGGCATCCGACAGAACAACATCCCGCGCCTGACCCGTAACGGCGGGGTCGGTCAGCAGTTTTATCCATTGTGTAAACTGCGGCTGAACACCTGAAATGGCGACTTCGGCCAGCTGCTGTTGGAACTGCCTGACGGCCTGACGATCCTGCCACATCGGGCGCATACCATGACTGGCATAGAGCGACGCCAGCTGGCTCAGATAAAAGGGGCGATAGCCCGCCGGTAGATGGGCCAGCAGCTGTGACTGTGCCTGTGAGTGACTCACTGATACGTTAACCGGCGCGGAAACAGGGGGAATACCTGCCACTGCGGAGTGACTCCCCACCAGGGAGAGCGCCAGACAACAACCCAACAGGGATAACCTTGCAGTAAACGATTTTGCCAGCAACATCCCTTGCCTCCTGAGCAATGTCTGAACGGACGGGCCATCACTTCGTGGTGATTATTATAAGTGTAGAAAAGAAAACGGCATCAGCGTGAACCGCTAATGCCCCAGGTAGAGTAATCTGCCGTCAGTTTTTTATCTATATCTGACGGCGGAAAATTTCACCTGTTATCAGGACGAGGCCTGGTGCTCAGGCGTCTCGTCTGCCGTATTCGCGGCAGTCGGTTCCGCAGCAAAACCGCGCAGCCCCACTACATGAACGTGTTCGACATTATTAACCACTTTACGCACCAGTTTATAGGTGGTTCCCTTCTCCGGACTGATGTTTTCCGGCGCAGCGATGATCAGCTGCATTCCCAGGCGGTCGCACAGTTCAAACAGCGTCGCGATGGATTTCGCATCAAGGCGCGCGGCTTCATCAAGGAACAGCAGTCGACAAGGAGAAATATCCTTGCCGCGCAGGCGTCGTGACTCCTCTTCCCAGCTCTGCACAACCATGACCAGAATAGACATCCCGGTACCGATCGCCTCACCGGTTGACAGCGCCCCACTCTCCGCACGTAGCCAGCCATCAGAACCGCGGTTAACCTCAACTTCCATTTCAAGGTAGTTACGGTAATCCAGCAGCTCTTCACCAATGGTTTGCGGCGTGCGCTGTCCCATATCAATCTGCGGATTCAGGCGCTGGTAGAGTTTAGCCAGCGCCTCTGAGAAGGTCAGGCGATTGCTGTTAAACAGATCCTGATGCTGCTCATGCTCTTCCGACAGCACGTCCAGCAGCGTCGCATGAGTTTCCCGCACGTTAACGTTGAGCCGGACGCTTTTCACCTGGCCAAAGCTGACGCTTTGCAGCCCCTGGTTGAGCTGGCGAATACGGTTCTGCTCGCGCTGAATGGTTTTGCGGATAATGTTCGCCGCGCTGCGCGAGCTGATTGCCAGCATCTTCTCGCGCGCCGTCAGCTCTTCGGTCAGACGGCCCAGCTCAATTTCCATCTGCTCAATCGCTTCGACCGGATCGTCGGTGCGGATAATATCCTGCCGGATACGCTCACGCAGGTGCTGATAAACGGCGATAAAGAACTGAATTTTGCGCTCAGGACGTTTAGGATCCTCCGACAGGCGCAGGATGTCCCGCAGGTGTTCATTGTCTGCCACCGCCAGACGCAGCGCACCCAGCGCTTTATCCGACATGGACCGCAACTCATCTCCGCCCAGATAGGCCAGCTCGCGGCGATGCAGCCTGCGCTCAACGCCGTTATCCTTCACCAGGCGCAATACTGCCACCCAGCCAGACTTGGCGCTCACCACCTGCTCACGGCTCTGATGGTAGTCACGTTCGACACGACGCAGTTTTTTCTGTAGCGCATCCATTTCTGCTTCACAGAAGGTGAGCTGTTTTTCCAGCTGATTGCGCCGTGCGCGGTTGTTGCTCAGGGCCGTATAGAGTTCATCCCGGCGCAGGCGCGCGCGCTCCTCGGCGCTGGCATCGGCCTGAACGCCGATATCCTGCATCTCCTGCTGAAGCTCTTTCAACATATCGCGCTTAGCGTCGTAAGAACTTTTCAGCGACGCCAGCACCTGAGAATACTGGGTAAACTGCGCCTGATGACCACGCAGCTTTTCGCGCGCCCGCGCCCGCTCAGCTTCGGCATGTTCTAGACGCTGACGCAGCTTCTCATTCAGATCGCTATTGCCATCCAGCATACCCGCCGAATCAACATAGCCAAAATGCGCGCGGCGCTGGACGACTTCGGTCAGGGCAAACGCCTGCTGACGCGCATCGCGCTGCACCTGACTGGCCTGGGCATAGTCAAGCTTGAGCTGCTCGTGCTGCTCGGGGTCGCTTTGCAGTACAGAAAGCAGCGGCTCAAGCTTCGCCAGGGCGCTTCCCTGCTGTTGCAGGAAGCGCGCCGCTTCCTGCGCTTCGTCCAGCCGCTCCAGCAGCTCGTCGTAGCGATCCTGGAGCGTTTCATCCATCAGCAGGCTGACGCGAGGCATCAGACGGTTCAGCTGCGAAATGCCCTCCTTCGCCTGTTCAAACTGCTGACGCTGCTGCTGATTTTCCTCTTCATGCGCACTTATTGCGCGCTCCAGCTCCGCGCGACGCGCATTGTGCTGGCGCAGAGCCGCTTCCGGATCCGGGTCAAAGGCCACACCGAGATGGGTGCCGATAAAGCGGCTGAACGACTGATGCAGTCGCTGCGTTTTCTGCACGTCAAAGGAGAGCGTGGCATAGCGTTCTGCCAGCGTCTCACGCTCCGCATGCAGGAGTTCAAGTTGATTTTCACGGGCGGCGCGGCCAAACAGCGGCACTTTTGGAAAGCGGGAGTAGCGCCACTGGCGCTCACCAGACTTCACCACCACCGCTTTATTCAGCTCCTCGACGTTAAATACGCTGTCGTCAAACGACTGCGGATCCCCTTCAATGAGATAGAGATCTTCGGGACACTCTTCCAGCCCGTCCAGCTGTTCACGGATCCGAGACAGATCGGGAACGACGATGGCGTGGCGGGCAGGACCGTAAAGCGCAGAGAAGTACGGGGCATCGTCGATCGTTACATCGTCGTAAATCTCGGACAGCAGCACGCCGCCAAAGCGCTCGGCCAGCGTATTCAGGCGGGCGTCTTCGGCCCCTCCCGGCTGGCTGAGACGTTCGATCTTGTTCTCCACCCTGCGTTTGCGGCTGGAAACCTCGTCACGCTCAACGGTGAGTTCACGCTCGCGCTCCAGCAGCATCTGCATAAATTCAGTCACCTGCTGGCTGTTTTCCAGCGCCTGCCCGGACTGTTCGCTCAGCTGGCTGAGAATATCCTGCGCGGCCAGCCACTGCGGTGCCTGACGCGTCAGGCGGGCGATGCGTTCACGCACCTGTTCCAGCTCCTGACGCATCTCCATGCGGCGTTCACCGGCATCCGCAACGCTTTCGCCCAGCGACTCGATTTGCGCCTCCAGGCCGTGCTGCAATCCTTCAAGCTCCTGCGGATCGACCTGCTGACCCTGACGCTTGCAGAAATCATTAAGCAGCCGCTCCGCGTCCTGCTGTTCGCGCAGCCGCTGTTCCATTTCGGCCAGGCGCCCGCGAAGGGACTGAAGCTGGTCGGCGTGGTAGCGCTGATTACTGGCATCACGCAGCAGCTCGCGCCCGGTCTGATACGCTTCGCTACGGCTGACGGGTCCGGCAATGCGGGTCACCAGTTCAAATGCCTGTTCAAACTGGCTGTGCGCCGCCCCGGCCACGCTCATTTTCTGTTCCAGCATCAGCAGGCGTTCGGTCGCCTCCTGCTCTTTTGCCTGGAACGTCTCCTGCCACTCTTCCGCGTTGTCCACGCTCAGTGCGGGGATCTGACAGAGTTGCTGCGCGCGTTGCAGCGCCTGTAGCGCTTGCTGATACTGAATTGCGCGCGTTTGCTGCACATCCAGCGCCTGCTGGTAGTCAGCAAGCTGGCTTTTCAGTTCATCAACCTCCAGCTCCGCTGCCTCTGCGCGCGCCTCATTGTCCTCATGGACTTCACGCGCTTCGGCCACTACCTCGCTCTGCTCCTCCAGCCGGAAGGTCAGCTCGTCGATATCGCCTTCATAGCGTTCGATTTTCTCCCGCTGACGCATCGCGGTCTGCACCAGGCTAAGATGATCGCTGGCACTCTGGTAGTCCGTTTCAAGATCGCTTTCCGCTGCGCTGTGCTCAGCCAGTTCGCGCGACATATCAACGTGTCGGTACTGCTCGGCAGCAAGCTGCTTGCGGCTGCTCAGCAGTTCACTGCGCTGCAATAGCGCGCCATCAAGGTGGATACGACGCTCATTGGCGTGGCGCATATAGTCCGCGGCAACGTAGCTGGTTGCCTCAGAAATCAAATGCTTAAACAGGTCGCGGTCAGACTGCGTAACGCGGATAGCCTCAAGCGTCATGCGGTTTTCGCGCAGGGCGGCTTCCATATCCTGAAATGCCTTACGCACACCGCTGTTTTCCGGCAGCAGGTAATCGCGCAGCGAGCGGGTAATGGCGCTGGAAATACCGCCGTAAAGCGAGGCTTCAATCAGGCGATAGTATTTGCTGCGATCCGCCGCTGAGCGCAGGCGTCGGGCCACGATCCCCATATCAAACATCATGGAGTGGTAGTCGGTGATGGAGTTGTACTGCTTAAACTGGACGCTCTCCATCGCTTCGAACTTCTCTTTCAGCTCGCTGAGCGGCAGCACGCGCGCCTGACGCGCATTAACGGTTTCGGTAAGGATTTCCGTCGGGTTAATGGAGGTCGGCAGTCCGTGAATGCTAAAAGGTTTGATATCGACCTTACGATCGCGTCCGGCAACCTGTTGCAGGCGTACGCCAACGATCACCCGCTGGTGCACCGAGTTGACCACATCCAGTGCTGCATAGCAGACGCCGGGACGCAGCTTACCGTGCAGACCCTTGTCGCGGGACCCGGAGGTTGCCCCCGCCTCGGTGGTATTACGGAAGTGCAGCAGCGTCAGATCGGGGATCAGCGCGGTGATAAAGGCGGCCATGGTAGTGGACTTACCGGCACCGTTGCCGCCGGAAAGCGTGGTGACCAGCTCATCGAGGTCGAAGGTTCGGGCAAAAAAACCGTTCCAGTTGACCAGCGTCAGCGAGCGAAATTTTCCGCGTTCAATCATTCCTGTTCATCCTCTGCGTTGTCGGATGGGCGATTCTGCGCCTCTCCTTCCCCATCGCTTTCATCATTCAGCATCAGGCCGCCATCAATCGCCATCGCCTCACCGTCCCTGATCATTCTCAGCTGGGCTGCGCGCGCATCGTCTCCGCTGCGCACGTCGGCACCAAAGCGAAATACCGATTCAATAATGCGAAACTTGCTGCTGTCATTGGCCATAAACCACACCATGCCGAGGCGTCGCAGGCGATTGAGCGACGCGCGCATTTTTTCCTGTAGCTTCTGGCGGTCGAGATCGGAACCGGTCGAGCGCTGGTTAACCAGCTTCAGCAGCTTGCTTTCATCTGCCAGCGTCACCAGCTCGTCATACAGCTCCTGCTGGGTGAAAATTCCCTCATTGGCTAATCGCTCCGGGCTGAGATAGAGGTAGCAGAGGATCTTGCCTACCATCATATCCAGTTCGGAGAGCACCGAGCGCGGGATCAGCGTGGTCGAACGCGGACGCAGATAGAAAAAACCTTCGGGGGCGCGGATAAGCTCAACGTGATAGCGCGCGTAGAACTCTTCCAGATACTCTTGGTAATCCATCAGAAAAGCGTGGTTGTCCAGCTCCTCAATCCCGACGTGTCGACCCGCTCGCAGCTGGCTGTCCAGCGCCGGGAAAAGTGGGTTAGCCAGCGCCTGCGCCAGCTTAACCGGCATTACTTGTTCAATATTTATCGATGACATGCGCCTGCACCCTGGCTCCGTAATCATTAATGACCTGCCACTCAGCGGGCAGGCCGGAGAAATCTGCTTCAGCCACGCCTAAGCGCACGGCCTGATCGACAACGATTCGCGCCACGTCAAAATGGCGCGCGCGCGGATACTGCTCCAGATAATCACGCATTACCGCACCGAGATTAAGCGGCTTTTGCTGCGCCTTGTAGATGGCCAGCGCCTCGGCAATCATGGCGGCCAGCTGCTCGCGGATCTCGCTGAACTCTTCGTATTCCAGCTCGGAAGGCAGCTCGCCGGTTACCTCTTCATTGCGCAGCGTCAGCTCTTCATCACGCACGTCGTACAGGCGATCGGCATTGGCGTAGGTTAACGCCCAGGGCTGGTCGAAATAGTTCTGTACCGACTGGCGTAATCGTTGCGCAAATACGCGGTTTTTATCCATATCAATGGCGGTACGGATAAATTTATGGACGTGTCGGTCGTAGCCGATCCACAGGTCAATGGCCTGCTGGCCCCAGCTGATAATGCGGTCGAGTTTGTTTTGCAGGTCGAACACCAGCTTGTCGACGAAGCCCAGATCGGGACTGTTCATCGTCGCATCCTGAATGCGCAGCAGATTAGCCTGTAGTTTGTCGCCTGCGGCTTCCAGCGTGTCCTGTAGCTCACGCAGCGTACCTGAGGTTTCATTAAGCAGCAGCTCGCAGCTGGAGATGGCCGCGCGCCAGTCCTTATTCAGCAGCTGCGCGATATCGTCTTTCACCGCCTGCTGCTGCTCATCCATGATGCGCTGGGTGATGTCGATACTGTCAAAAATCTCCGCCACGGAGTATTTCAACGGGGCGAAGACGTTACGATGCCAGTGAAATTCATCGCCGTTTTCCGCCGCCGCGTCCGCCGCGCGCTTGAGTTCGCCGGCGACGATAGAGAGCTGCATTGACAGCCTGAGCGTGGAAAACTCACGCTGGCGAATGTAGTAGTCGGTAATACCGATGGCCAGCGGGGTCAGCCGGTAGATAGCGTTGCCTTCGGAGAACTCACTGGTAAAGCGGTTAAGCAGGCGCTGACGTACCATGTCGTTGATAGCGTTATTAGCACGACTGGTCAGCGTTTCGCTGGTTTGTTCAAATCCTTCACTGACGTGACGGAAAGCATCAATCAGTTCACCTTCGCTCATTTCACCATCCATACGCTCCCCGTTGAGGGTGGCAATGGCCAGCAAAAACGCCAGCCTTTCGGTAGGCAGTGAGACGGAAAAGTCATTTTTTCGCGCCCAGGCGACCAGCTCCGGTACGGTCTGGGAAAGTTCACTCATGGTTCGTCCTGTTTGTGGGTTTCCGCGCGGTAACGTGGATGTAACGGCCCAAACTTAAAAAGGGTTCCTGACGGCAAAAACGTTTCTCCAGCGCCAGAACCTCGTCAAATCGCTCAGTCTGCTTATTTTTATCGCGCATATAGTCATGAAACACGCGTACGCCAGCTTTGTTTTCTATGCTGAACCCGGCATTCTCCAGCCAGCCATAAACCTGCTGTGGGTCACGGGGAAAATCGGGAGAGAGCGTTTTTCGCTTACGCTTGCGCAAATCTGCCTGCATATAACCAAAATTCCCCAGCACCAGGGTTTGCATCGTCAGGCCGTTGAGATTGTAAAACATCAGCGACAGTACGCCGCCTGGGGCCAGCGTGTCATAGAGTGCCGCAAGAACGGCTTCGGGATCCGCCACCCATTCCAGCACCGCGTGAAACAATACCAGATCGGCGGGCTTATCCAAATGTTGAGCGACCTGTTGTGCGCTAATTTGTTTAAATTGCATGTTGTCGCTCACACCTTTTTCTTCGGCATGACAGCGCGCGCGCGTTAACATCTCGCCGGAGAGATCGCAAAGCAGCACGTTATGGCCTCTGGCAGCCAGGCCGCAGGCGGTTTGCCCTTCGCCGCCGCCCGCGTCAAGAACCTGTAGCGGTCCCGGCGGCAGCGACGCAAGAATATCCTCCAGCTCCTGCCAGACGATGGCCTGCCGGATGCGGCCTTTTGTGGTACCGTAAATATTCTTAGAAAATTTTTCAGCGATATCATCAAAGTTGCGATCCTGCTGCATGTTCTGGCTCCGGCGGCTCAGTAGGTGATTCAGGGCGCTATTTTGACATACACTGGCGGAGAATGAACCTTTCAGTCGCCGCTTCGCTTTTGGGTGGCGTTTTTTCGGACAAATGGAGCTTTTTTCCATGCTTTTTGCGTTAAAAAAAGCGACTGGCGGGCTGTTGCTGCCCCTGCCCGTGCTGCTGATTCTCATGGCAGTAGGAATTTTATTACTCTGGTTCAGCCGCTGGCAGAAAACGGGCAAAATTACCCTCTCCGTTGCCTGGCTGCTGCTGTTAGCGCTGAGCCTGCAGCCGGTGGCGGATTCACTGCTGGCACCGATTGAAAACCAGTATCCCACCTGGAGGAACCAGCAGAAGGTCGACTACGTCGTGGTCCTGGGCGGCGGCTACACCTGGAATGCCGCGTGGGCGCCCAGCGCCAATATGCTGAATAACAGTTTGCCCCGGCTGGCTGAGGGGATCCGGCTGTGGCGGGAGAATCCGGGGTCGAAGATGATCTTTACCGGCGCGGCTGCACAGACCAATCCGGTCAGCTCCGCTGAGGTCACTGCCCGCGTTGCACAGTCGCTGGGAGTGCCGGACGCGGATATCATTCGGCTGGATAAGCCGCGGGATACCCGCCAGGAGGCTCGGGAAGTGGCAAAAGTGGTCGGCGACCGCCCTTTCCTGCTGGTGACCTCAGCGTCACACCTGCCGAGGGCAATGATTTTCTTTCATCAGCAGGGGCTGCATCCTCTGCCTGCGCCAGCGAACCAGCTGGCTATCCACTCTCCGCTGAATATCTGGGAGAAAGTGCTGCCCTCTCCGCAGTGGCTGGGGCACAGCGATCGGGCGCTGTACGAAACGATGGGTCGACTCTGGCAGCGGATCACGGCGGGCAGTGATCCGGACTCAGCTAAGCCAGGGGAGGAGTGAACGCGCGGCGCGGTCAAATGTCGCCCGATCGAACTGGCCAAAATGCATCAGGCTGTCAATCTGATCCCACATCAGATAGAGCCAGCGCCGGGCGATAAAGCCTTCGTCTACGGGCGCCCGCTGAAGATAGTGATATAACAGCGATTCTGCCGGCCCTTCCTCACACAGGCGGGTCAGGTCGTACTCACGTGGGGCCCAGAGCAGCCGGCCGGGATCGCAGATCGACAGCAGTCGATCGTCCCGGCCCTTAATCAGGCTGCGCAGCCTGAGATTGCCGTGCACCAGTACGCAGGGATCCTTGAAGTCGGCCATCAGGCCGGCAAGGCCTTTACGACTGCGATTCAGCACGGCGTAGTCCTGCTGCGACAGCATCTTCGGCTGCATAAATCCCAGCGTGGACCACAGCACCGAGACGCGCTGCGCATACCACGTGGGCCAGGTGTTCTCCTGCGTGCTGTCGACGCTGCCCACCAGACCATTGCTCTCTACCCGGTGCCAGGTCAGCAGCGCATCGACGATCTGATCCTGTAGCTGATGCCAGCGTGCCGGGGAGCGCGTAGGGGCCTCTACCGATACGCCGTCCATCCTTTCGAGAAGCAGGACCTCATGCTGCGGTGGCCGCTGACTGGTCACCAGCCCCCAGACCCGCGGCACATGTACGCTACTCTCCTGCGCCAGCACCGAAAGCTTACCGGCTTCCTGTGCGGCCATCTCTTTGACGGTGAAATATTTCGCCACCAGCGGCATCGAGTGGCCCTCCCGGTCATACAGGAAGTACAGGCTGGCGTAAGGCTGTTCGCTAATGCGCTCCAGGCGACTGAGATGCTCGCCCAGTACCAGCGACAGTTCTGAAAGAAGCTGTTCCATTACTCCTCCTTAGCGGTGTAAACGAGGCTATTGGGTAAGCAGGCCGTGGCGGCGACAAGGCAGAGTTGTGAGCGGAAAAAATCTGCGGGGCCTGGGCTGGCCCCGAAAAATTACTGCATGGCCGCCCGGACGCGCGCCAAATCTTCTGGTGTATCCACGCCCACGCTGGGAATGGCTCTGGCAACGTCAACGTGGATCTTTTCGCCGTACCACAGCACTCTCAGCTGCTCCAGCAGCTCAGTCTGCTCCAGCGGACTCGGCTCCCAGCTCACGTAGCGGCGGATAAACCCTGCACGATAGCCGTAAATGCCAATATGGCGAAGAAACCCGTCGCCGATGGTATCGCGTGAGGCCGTGAAGCGCTCACGATCCCACGGGATCGGCGCGCGGGAGAAGTATAGCGCGTAGCCTTTCGCATCACGCACCACCTTCACCGCGTTGGGATTGAACGCTTCCTCCGCGGATTCGATCGGTACCGCCAGCGTAGCCATATCGGCTTCGCTAGTAGTCAGATTATCCGCCACCTGACGGATGATAACCGGCGGGATCAGCGGCTCATCGCCCTGTACATTGACAATGATCGTCTCGTCAGGAAACTGATAGCGTTCGATCACTTCCGCCAGACGTTCGGTGCCGGACTGATGATCGGCACGGGTCATGCAGACCTCTCCCCCTGCGGCTTCGACCGCGCGCGCGACCTCTTCGTTGTCGGTCGCCACAATCACCCGCTCTGCGCCCGACTCCAGCGCACGGGCCATAACGTGAACCACCATCGGTTTGCCGTGGATATCGACCAGCGGTTTACCCGGCAGGCGCGTGGAGGCGAAGCGCGCAGGAATGATTGCCACAAAACTCATGGATGAATCTCTTCCAGCGTCAGCGCGCGCGATTCGGTTTCCAGTAATACCGGAATGCCGTCGCGCACCGGGAAAGCCAGACCATCAGGCTTGCAGATAAGTTCCTGATTAGCTTTGCTGTAATAGAGTTTGCCGTGGCAAACAGGACAGGCAACAATTTCAAGTAAACGGTGATCCATGGTATCTCCCTGGTGGACCCGATCGGACAGGATGGTCAGAATATCATAGCACGGCGCAGAGCAGTTACCCCCTGACGTCAAACTTACAGCATCCAGCCATTGCCCCATTCTCCGGCCAGCGCGGCAGGAAGATTTTCCAGCAATACCGACTCTGCCCCCTGCCAGCGTGCAAAGCGGGAGAGGGCCTGTCGGAAATCGTGCAGCATTCCCTGAGTCATACTCACCCCTGGCTCCAGCCAGAGCTGCCTGACGACCAGGACTTTCTCTTTACGCAGCATTTTGGCATCCATTCTTGCTTTGAGCGCGCCGCGATGGAGGATCGGTAGCACAAAGTAGCCAAACTGGCGCTTTGCGGCTGGCGTATAGCACTCAAGCCGGTAATCGAAATTAAACAGCTCCCGCGCCCGTTTGCGATCCCACACGACCGGATCAAAAGGAGAAAGTATCGCGGTATGAGTAGGCTGTGGAATGGCTTCCAGCAGGGGAAACAGCGACTGATGGAGATAGCAGCGTCCCAGGGTCTCAACCTCTGCGGCCACTACCTCGCCGTTGTCCAGCCAGCTGGCCAGGGCTTCAGTAACCGGCGCGCGCTTGAGGCGATAATAATCCGCGAGCCAGCCGGGCTTAAACAGGCCGAGGCTGGCGGCGGTATTGCGCAGCATCTGCCCCACCGCGTCCTCCTCACTCAGTGCATGCTGTGCATCGTCCCAGTCTGGCAATACGCGCTGGCGAAGGTCGTAGACCCGCTGGAAATTACGCCGCTCGGTCACCATCAGCTCGCCTGCGCTGAACAGATTTTCAAGGTGTTTTTTATGCGGCTTCCATGACCACCAGCCTGGCTTTTGTCCGGCAGGCGCGGTGAAATCAGCCGATCTGACCGGGCCGTTTTTCTCAATATGCTGTAAAAGCTGGCTGATTTCCTGCTGCCACGTCTGCATCCACTCCCTGTTGTATTTCCAGCCAAGACGGTGCGGACTAAGCATCCGGTGGCGCAGCAGCGGGTAATCTTCTGCCGGAATAAAGCAGGCTTCATGCGCCCAGTATTCGAACAGTTTTCCGCTGGAGAGTGCCTCGCCCAGCCAGGCCTGCGGGTAGTCACCCAGGCGACTGAACAGGACCAGGTAAGGACTGCGGGCAACCACATTAATCGTATCTATCTGCAACAGAGACATCTGACGCAGGGTGCTAAGCAGGTCGCAAAACTGCGCTTTGCACTTCGGGGGGCGCAGTAAACCCTGCGCCGCAAGATGGAGCTGGCGAGCCTGTTTAAGAGAGAGTTGGAGGGTGGACATAAGGCATCCCCTGGCAAAAGATGCACTGAGTTTAGCGTAATTCGCATGAATGTTACGAGCGAGTGAATGATGCGCCTCGTGGCTCAGGAGGCACCGCGTTTCACGTCGTTAGCGGGAGAGGTACGCGGTGATGCGATCCAGTAGCGTGGCTGCCTGTGATGCCTGGATCTGGGCCTCCACCGGCAGATACCACCAGTTATCGGCGGCAAAGGCGCGTGCTTTCACCGCGTCTTTTTCCGTCATCAGCAGCAGCTGGTCGGGTTCCGTAAGCGCCGTTAACTGTGCAGCGGTGTAGTTTTGATGGTCGGCAAAGGGGACTTCTCTGACCGGGCAAACACCCTGCTGGCGCAGCGTGGCAAAAAAGCGCGGCGGATGGCCAATCCCGGCCATCGCCACCACGTTGTTAAGCGCAAAGAGCGGCTGTACCTCATGAGTTTTCACATTCACCGCCAGGCCGGGTAGCAGCGTCATCGCGATTTCACCCGCCTGCGCCTCACCGCCGTTGGTAATAACGGCATCAACGCCACGCAGGCGGGAAACGCGTTCGCGCATCGGCCCGGCAGGCAGCCACCAGCCGTTGCCGAATCGACGCTGTCCATCCACCACCACAATCTCAACATCACGCTCCAGCGCATAGTGTTGCAGGCCATCATCGCTGATAATCACGTCAACCTCGCCCTTCGCCAGCAGCGCCTGCACCGCGTCGCGCCGGACCGGTGAGACCGCCACGGCAGCGCCGGTGCGCTGATAGATCAGCACCGGCTCATCGCCCGCCTGCTGGGTGGAGGTAAAAGAGTCAAGCACCAGCGGGTAATGCGCTGCGCGTCCGCCGTAACCGCGCGATACCACGCCGGGGCGGAAGCCACGCTTTTGCAGCGCTTCCACCAGCCAGATAACCACCGGCGTTTTTCCATTTCCCCCGGCGGTGAGATTCCCCACCACCACAACGGGAACCGGTGCCCGCCAGGCACGCCGCCAGCCCCAAACGTAGCTGAGCCGGATAAGGTTACTGACCAGTCCGTACAGCAGGCTCAGGGGCAGGAGCAGCAGGTAAAGCGGCGACCTGCCGCTCCAGAGACGTTCAATCATTGACCAAACTGCATTTTGTGCAGCTGAGCATAGACGCCCTTATGCAGCAGCAGATCGCTGTGGCTGCCACGTTCAACGATGTAACCATCTTCCACCACCACAATTTCATCGGCCTTTTCAATGGTAGAGAGGCGGTGGGCAATAACCAGTGAGGTGCGGTTTTTCTGCAATTCGTCCAGCGCGGACTGGATCGCGCGTTCTGATTCCGTATCCAGCGCCGAGGTCGCTTCATCCAGGATCAGAATCGGCGAATCGCGCAGCAGCGCGCGGGCGATAGCAATACGCTGGCGCTGACCACCGGAAAGCAGAACGCCATTTTCGCCAATGATGGTGTCCAGGCCCTTATCCATTTTGTTGATAAAGTCCATTGCATGGGCCATTGAAGCGGCTTTCTCAATGTCAGCACGGCTGTACTTCTCACTGCGCGCATAGGCAATGTTATTGGCGACGGTGTCATTGAACAGATGCACATTCTGCGACACCAGCGCCACCTGATCGCGCAGGGAGCTGAGGGTATATTCACGCAGATCGTGACCGTCCAGTAAAATCTCACCCTGCTGAATATCGTAGAAGCGCGTCATCAGGCTGGCGATAGTGGACTTACCCGAGCCTGAGCGTCCGACCAGGGCGACCGTTTTGCCCTGCGGAATCGCAAGATTGATACGGTGCAAAGCGGGAGTTTCACGGCCAGGATAGGTGAAGGTGACCTCGCGGAACTCAACGTCGCCTTTCGCACGCTCCAGGGTACGGGTGCCGGTATCCACTTCCTGTTCGCTGTCCAGAATAGAAAACAGCGTCTGGCAGGCGGCCATACCGCGCTGGAACTGGGCGTTAACGTTGGTAAGGGATTTAAGCGGACGCATCAGCGCGATCATGGATGAGAATACCACGGTGATCGTACCGGCCGTCAGCGTTGCCATCACGCCGGGGAAGCTGGCGGCATAAAGCACGAACGCCAGCGCCAGGGAGGCAATAAGCTGAATAATCGGATCGGAAATAGAAGAGGCTGAAACCAGCTTCATGCCCTGCTGGCGCATGCGGTTACTCACCCGACCAAAGCGCTCACTTTCCACTTCCTGACCGCCAAAGATTAGCACTTCTTTATGCCCTTTCAGCATCTGTTCAGCGCTGGCCGTCACATGGCCCATGGTGTTCTGCATATTTTTACTGATGTTGCGAAAGCGCTTTGAAACGGTGCGAATGGCTAACGAGACAATAGGCGCCAGAACAATCAAAATCAGCGACAGCTGCCAGCTGTAGTAAAACATCATGATAAACAGGCCAATAATCGAAGCGCCTTCGCGTACCACGGTCACCAGCGCGCTTGATGACGACGAGGCCACCTGCTCGGAGTCATAGGTGATGCGGGAAAGCAGCGTCCCGGTAGACTGCTGATCGAAAAAGGCCACCGGCATGCCCATCATATGGCTGAAAAGCCGACGACGCATGCCCATCACCACGTTACCTGACACCCATGAAATACAGTAGCTGGAGATGTAGCTGGTAACGCCGCGGATCAGCATCAGACCGATAACGGCCAGCGGCATCCAAATCAGTACGGAAGAGTTCGCCTTGCCAAAACCGTCGTCCAGCAGCGGTTTCAGCAGTGACAGCATTAAGGTATCGCCCGCTGCGTTGAGTACCAGCGCAATCGCTGCCACAATCAAACCCGTTTTGTACGGCACGATCATCGGCCAGAGGCGACGGAATGTCTGCCAGGTGGAGAGATCTTTATCCTGATGCATTATTTAACCAGCTTTAAATGAAATAGCCGCTTATTCTACCTGGAATAACGTGGTACGCCAAACCACTGATGGTACCAACGGGGCATTATTTGCGCTCTTAACCCTTTGACAAACCAATTTTCAGCAAAAAAATGAATACTCACCTGCCCCTCAACCGCCGTGTCATACCACTGATAGCAATTCTGCTTATAGCGCATCATCACGCGGCTGGCGGGGAGTCGCCAGGCGCTGTAGCGCGCCACCGAGGCGAGTGCCACCCGTGCGGAAACGGTTCTGAGAAAAGGCGGCGAAGATGACGTGCCGCTGCCGTGATGCGCCACCTGCAATACGTCAGCGGGTAGCTCGGCGGGATAAAACCTCACCAGGTGATGCTCAGTTTTTGACTCAATGTCGCCGGTTAACAGCACACGCCATTTCCCGTCGCTCACAGAAACCACGCAGGAGTGATCGTTACCGGCCCGCTTCTCCCCCTCCTCAGGCCACAGTACCCGAAAGTTCAGCCCCTGCCACTGCCAGACTATGCCCCGGTGACAGGGCAAATGCCCCTCCGCACCGGGATTGCTGCGAACGCGGATACCCGGAAACGCGCGCTGGATACTGGCCAGCCCTCCCATATGGTCAAGGTGCTGGTGGCTGATAATCACCTGATCCAGCGTCAGGCCCTGCCACTTTAGCCAGGGCAGGATCTGGCTGAGTGCCGCGTCGCCGCTTTCCCAGCGATTCCCGGTATCATAAAGCGTAGCCTGCCCTCCTCGGGATATCACCACTGCCAGCCCATGCCCCACGTCCAGCATATCGACCCGCCAGTCCGCTCGGGTCGTATTAAGACGAAAGCAGAGCAGCGATACCGTAAAGGCCACCAGCGTCAGGGGTGAGGTTCGCCAGCTGCCGAAGCGTACAGCGAGAATGAGCAGCCATGCCAGCCCGCTCAGCCATAGCGCCAGCGTATTAACGTCCAGCCAGGCCGTCGGCAGCGCCCTCAGGGGCAGAAATGTCACTGCCAGCGTTCTGTCCGCGCCCCACCACAGCAGCTGGCTTAAGGACGTAAGGGGAGTAACAATGATGGCACACAGCAAAAGAGGGACGGTCAGCAGAGTAATAATTGGTATGGCCCAGAGATTCGCCAGCAGCGCGCTGAGGCTAAAGCCGTGAAAAATGACGACCTGAATCGGTAACAGCAGGAGGAACATGCCACACTGCACATGCAAAAGCCGCAGCAGCAGCCAGCGTTTTTTCCGCATAAACCTGGCCGGGAGTGGAAACCAGTGAAACCAAATCAACAGGCCCGCTACCGCCACGGCCGAGAGCCAGAGGCTGTCAGACAGCATGCTTAGCGGCTCAAAGAACAGTATCAAACCAATGCACATACACCATACCTGCCAGTTGCTGCAACAGATCCCACCCAGTCGGAGCAGACTCCAGGCGCTGAGTGCCAGCATCGCACGAATTGCAGGAGGATTGCCGCCGGAAAGCCAGGTGTATATCAGCGCTGCCAGCAGGCTGAGGAGCACAGGGAAGCGGTAGCCAATCCATCGCGGGGCAAACCCCAGCTGCATCAGTCGGGCAAACACCCAGCCAAGACTGGCCGCAAGGCCAATATGCATTCCTGATATCGCCATCAGATGTGCCGTGCCGGTTTCCCGCAGCAGCTGGCTGGTTTCACGGTTGATATCGCCCCGCTCACCGAAGGCCAGCGCCGAGATTACTGACTGCCAGACTAAATGCCCGTAGTTTTCCCTGCTTGCGGTTATGACGCGATGCCGCCAGCTGCACGCCGGTGTTACGAGAGCCGCTGCGAGAATTCTTCCCGTCAACGGCGTCTGGTTAGCCAGAGCGAAACGCTGTGCATCAAAGCTGCCCTCATTCAGCCGCGCGTGAACGGGTCGCAACCTGAGCCTCATCTGCCAGCGCTGACCTGCACAGTAAGTAACAGGTTCACTCTGTGCTTTTACCAGTGCATAAATGGGCGGAAAGACCGGCCTGCCGCCGACCTGTAGAAGGCGTAACTTCACCCGCTCTGACTGGGGCAGAAGCTGTTCGATACGCACCACCGCGTCAACCGGGCCAGTGCTTAACCCGGTTATCTGCTGCCCGATGCTGCGGCCTGCGCTGACCGACCAGACAACGATCAGCATAATCATTGCCAGATCGCTTGCCCCCCACCTTCGCAGAATCAGCAGCAGGCCCGCCGTAATCATCAGCAATGCGTCAAATCTGCTCCCCGGCAGCGATGGCAGGATCGTCAGCGGCAATGTGGCAATAATGACCCACACAGACAATCGGGTAAGAGAATAAGGCATGTCGGCACTCCTTTATTCCGGGAATACCAGTGTCCATGTATCAGGGAAGGAAATCAGCGGCGGAATCAGTGGGCTGGGGCAGGCACCGCAAACTATTTGGGCGTGTTACAGCTAATGGGGGATAATTGCGCGACCGCTTCCATTACTGCCCGGTGAACAGGATACAACTATGAAAGATGGACACTGGTATTTCCGGAATAGAGGATGCGTCTGGCAGACGTTTATTGCAGGCAAAAAAAAACGACACCGAAGTGTCGTTTTATCGCTGTAATGCTGTAAGCCTTAACCGTAGATATTTGCGCGATCCCGCAGCTCTTTTCCCGGTTTAAAGTGTGGAACGTACTTCCCTTCCAACTCTACTTTGTCACCCGTTTTAGGGTTACGGCCGGTACGCGGAGCGCGATAGTGCAAAGAGAAACTGCCGAAACCCCGGATTTCAATGCGTTCGCCATCGGCTAAGGTAGTAGCCATATGCTCAAGCATCTCTTTTACCGCATCCTCAACGACTTTCGCCGGAATATGAGAGTGCTGGCCAGCAAGTCGTTCTATAAGTTCTGACTTGGTCATAAAACCTCCGGTTAATCCTTGGAAAAGCTCTGACAGTAACGGTTATCAGGGCGACCTGTGCCGCCCTGATGGCAAAAGCTATTACTCGCCTTTAGCAGCTTTGAATGCTTCAGCCATAGCGCTGGAGAAGTTACCTTCTTCCTGTTTGGTGTTAACAGTGTTGATGGCTTCTTTCTCGTCAGCCTGGTCTTTCGCACGAACAGACAGGCTAACAACGCGGTTTTTACGGTCAACGCCAGTAAATTTCGCTTCAACATCGTCGCCGACGTTCAGAACCAGAGTCGCATCTTCAACGCGGTCCAGTGAAGCTTCAGAAGCGCGCAGGTAACCTTCCACGCCGTCTGCTAATTCAACTGTAGCACCTTTAGCATCAACAGCAGTCACTTTACCGTTAACAATCGCGCCTTTCTTGTTCAGAGAGACGTAGTTGTTGAACGGATCTTCTGCCAGCTGCTTAACGCCCAGGGAGATACGCTCGCGCTCTGCGTCAACCTGCAGAACCACAGCAGCGATTTCGTCGCCTTTCTTGTATTCACGAACCGCTTCTTCTCCGGTAGCGTTCCAGGAGATGTCAGACAGGTGAACCAGGCCGTCGATGCCGCCGTCCAGGCCGATGAAGATACCGAAGTCAGTGATTGACTTGATTTTACCTTCAACGCGGTCGCCCTTGTTGTGGGTCTCTGCAAACTGCTGCCATGGGTTGTTTTTACACTGCTTCAGACCCAGGGAGATACGACGACGTTCTTCGTCGATATCCAGAACCATAACTTCAACAACATCGCCAACGTTAACAACTTTAGACGGATGAATGTTTTTGTTGGTCCAGTCCATTTCTGAAACGTGTACCAGGCCTTCAACGCCTTCTTCGATTTCAACGAAGCAGCCGTAGTCGGTCAGGTTGGTTACGCGGCCAGTCAGACGAGTGGTTTCCGGGTAACGCTTAGCGATAGCAACCCATGGATCTTCGCCCAGCTGCTTCAGACCCAGAGAAACACGGGTACGCTCGCGGTCGAACTTCAGCACTTTAACGTTGATTTCGTCACCAACGTTCACGATTTCGCTTGGATGCTTAACGCGTTTCCAGGCCATATCAGTGATGTGCAGCAGGCCGTCAACGCCGCCCAGATCAACGAATGCACCGTAGTCAGTCAGGTTCTTAACGATACCTTTAACTTCCATGCCTTCCTGCAGGTTTTCCAGCAGCTGATCGCGCTCTGCGCTGTTTTCGGATTCGATAACGGCACGACGTGAAACCACCACGTTGTTACGCTTCTGATCCAGCTTGATTACTTTGAACTCAAGCTCTTTGCCTTCCAGGTGCAGCGTGTCGCGTACCGGACGAACGTCAACCAGTGAACCTGGCAGGAACGCACGAATACCGTTCAGCTCAACAGTGAAGCCACCTTTAACCTTGCCGTTGATAACACCGGTAACAGTTTCAGCGTCTTCGTAAGCTTTTTCCAGCGTGATCCATGCTTCGTGACGCTTAGCTTTCTCACGGGACAGCAGGGTTTCACCGAAGCCGTCTTCCACTGCATCCAGAGCAACGTCAACTTCGTCGCCAACCTGGATTTCCAGTTCGCCGGCTGCGTTTTTGAACTGCTCTGCAGGAATTGCAGATTCAGATTTCAGGCCCGCATCAACCAGAACGACGTCTTTGTCGATTGAGACAACAACGCCACGAACGATGGAACCCGGACGGGTTTCGATTGTTTTTAGGGATTCTTCAAATAGTTGAGCAAAAGATTCAGTCATATTGATAATCTTATGGATTCTTCAATTTAACGTCCACCTGACATCCTGACGGGTGGGGTTGTTTCACATGCCCCATGACGTCCATATCACAGGGTTAGATAAACTTTCGGGCCAGCTGGGCCCGGGTATCACTGCGGCAAAGAAAGTTTCTCACGCGCATAATTAAGCGAAATTTCAATAACCTGCTCAATCGTCATGCTGGTTGAATCCAGCACCAGCGCGTCCTCTGCCGGTATCAGTGGCGCAATGGCGCGATTACGGTCGCGTTCATCACGTTCTTTTATCTCGGATAAAAGGCGCTCAAAGTTAACACTAAAGCCCTTCTCCTGCAACTGTAGCATACGCCGCTGAGCGCGCTCTTCTGAACTGGCATCAAGGAAGATTTTTACCGGGGCATCCGGAAAAACCACGGTTCCCATATCGCGGCCGTCGGCAATCAGGCCAGGCGCCTCGCGAAACGCCCGCTGACGGCGCAGAAGCGCCTCGCGCACCCGTGGAAAGACGGCGACTTTTGATGCCGTATTACTCACCTCCTGGGTACGGATTTCAGCCGAAACGTTTTCACCTTCCAGGATAACGTCCAGTTCACCTTCGGTAGAGACAAAGCGAACGTCAAGATGAGCGGCAATCGGTACAAGGGCCTCTTCAGACGTAATGTCCACCTGATGATGAAGCGCCGCCAGCGCCAGCACTCGGTATATTGCGCCAGAATCCAGCAGATGCCACTGCAACGCCTCTGCCATCGCTTTACACAAGGTCCCTTTACCGGCACCGCCTGGACCATCAATCGTGATCACCGGAGCTATAGCCGTCATGTCGTTCTCCTGTAGCTGTAATGCCTGAGAAAAACGCCTCAGGCAAATATCGCCGCGCATTATACGCACCTTACGCCAGGATCGTTACCCCTTAAGCATAGTCGCTTCCAAAAAAGTGCACGACATGCGCAAAATGTCGTCAGAGAATATCAGGCGCTCGCTGGCAGGAGGCTGAATATCCGCTGCACTTTCAGCAGCGGATTTACAGATTTATGCCAGCGTGCTGATGCGGGAAAGCTGCTCGAAATAATCCGGGAACGTTTTGGCGGTACAGCCCGGATCGAGAAGGGTAACCGGCGAAGGGGAAAGCGCGACCAGGGAGAAGCACATCGCCATACGATGATCGTTATAGGTGCCAATCTCCGCATACCGAATAGCGGCGGGCGGCGTCACACGAATGTAATCGTTCCCCTCCTCCACTTCCGCACCGACCTTACGCAGCTCGATGGCCATCGCGGCCAGACGGTCGGTCTCCTTGACGCGCCAGTTGTAGATATTGCGCAATACCGTGGTGCCTTTGGCGAACAGTGCGGCGGTAGCAATGGTCATTGCCGCATCGGGAATATGATTCATATCCAGATCGATTGCGTTCAGTTCGCCGCGCGTACAGGCGATGTAGTCGTCGCCCCATTCAATAACGGCACCCATTTTTTCCAGTACGTCAGCAAACCGGATATCGCCCTGAACGCTGTTGCGCCCAATGCCGGTCACCTTAACGGTTCCCCCTTTAACGGCGGCGGCAGCCAGAAAATAGGAGGCGGATGAGGCATCTCCCTCGACCAGGTAATCGCCCGGTGAGACATAGCGTTGATTGCCGGTGATATGAAACACGCCGTAATGATCGTTTTTCACGGTCACGCCGAAGGTCGCCATCAGATTAAGGGTGATATCAATATAGGGTTTGGACACTAAATCGCCTTTAATAACGATCCTGGTGTCCCTTTTCGCCAGCGGTGCGGTCATCAGCAGCGCCGTCAGAAACTGGCTTGAGACGGAGCCATCCACTGACACCTCGCCGCCGTTAAAACCGCCTCTGAGGCGCAGCGGTGGATAGTTGTCCTGCTCAAGATAGTCGATCTCCGCTCCGCCCTGACGCAGCGCGTCAACCAGATGGCCAATCGGACGCTCCTTCATGCGCGGCTCGCCGGTCAGCACGATATCATTACGCCCCAGGCAAAGTGCGGCGGCCAGCGGTCGCATCGCCGTTCCGGCATTACCCAAAAATAACTCCAGCGATCCCTGAGCCTGTAGCGGGCCAGCCTGACCGGTGACCTCACAAACGGTACGATCGGTGGAAAGCTGATAGTTTACGCCAAGCGCCTGTAAGGCATTCAGCATATGGCGAACATCATCGCTGTCCAGCAGGTTGGTCAGACGCGTCGTGCCCGACGCCAGAGCGGCCAGCAGCAGGGCGCGATTGGACACGCTTTTAGAACCCGGCAGATTGACGGTGCCCTCTACCAGGGCAATGGGTTGTAAGGTCAGGGAATCCATTTAAGAGCTTTTCTCCAGAATAAATACGGTGAAACCCCGCAGCTTCGCGAGGTTTCAGTGAGGATGAGTCACGCCGTTGCTGCGCAGGGCGGTTCAGCCGTGGCGGCGTTCAAAGTCTTGCATAAAGTCGGTCAGCGCCTGGACGCCTTCCAGCGGCATAGCGTTATAGATTGAGGCGCGCATGCCCCCTACCGCGCGATGCCCCTTCAGCGCATGCAGACCCGCCGCCAGTGACTCCTCAATAAAGAGGTCGTCCAGCGACGCGTCGGCCAGCAGGAAAGGCACATTCATCCGCGAGCGGTTGCCAGTGGCGACGTCATTACGATAAAACGCGCTGCTGTCGATGGTCCCGTAGAGCAGATCGGCTTTCGCCTGGTTGCGCTTATCCATCTCAGAGACGCCGCCCTGCTCCTTCAGCCACTTAAACACCAGTCCGGAAAGATACCAGGCAAAGGTCGGCGGCGTGTTGAACATGGAGTCGTTGTCGCTGAGCACCTGGTAATCAAGCACCGAGGGCAGCACTTTGCTGGCCTTACCCAGCAGATCCTCACGCACCACCACCAGCGTCAGGCCAGCCGGACCAATATTTTTTTGCGCCCCCGCATAGATAACGCCGTAGCGGGACACATCAATCGGATGTGAAAGAATGGTTGAAGAGAGATCGGCGACCACCACTTTGTCACCAAAGTCCGGCTCTTCATGAATCGCGAGGCCGTCGATGGTTTCGTTCGGGCAGTAATGAACGTAGGCCGCGTCATCGGAAAGCCTCCAGCTGCTCATCGGCGTATTCGCGCGCAGGCCATCAACGGTGGTTTTGGCATCAATCACGTTCGGGGTGCAGTATTTACAGGCTTCTTTGATCGCGCTGTGCGCCCAGTACCCGCCGTCTATATAATCTGCCGTGCCGTGCTCACCCAGCAGGTTAAGTGGAACCGCCGCAAACTGCGCGCGCGCGCCGCCGTGACAGAACAACACCTTGTAATTGGCTGGAATTTTTAGCAAATCGCGAAAGTCTCTTTCGGCATCCTGCGCGACCTGAGTGAATTCCTTACTGCGGTGGCTTATCTCCATAACGGACGTCCCTAAGCCCTGCCAGTTACGAAGTTCCTGTTCGGCACGACGAAGCACTTCCACCGGCAGCATTGCTGGGCCGGAGCTAAAATTGAATACCTGACTCATTTCCCCTCACCACTTTCAGTTCAAACGATTCTCTTCTGCTATCGGTTTTATCATTGCCTCCCCGCTGCTGCAATGTTTTATCCTGACAGCCGACCCGCTCCCGCCGCGTTATCATTACCCCGACGGAGAGCGATATAGCGATTCATTAAGAAACCCCGTATCATTACGCGCTTTCTGCACAACCCAAAAAGAGTGGGACTATGACGCAAACATTTATTCCAGGCAAAGACGCCGCGCTGGAAGATTCCATCGCGCGCTTTCAGCTAAAACTGCAGGACCTGGGCTTCAATATTGAAGAAGCTTCATGGCTGAATCCGGTGCCGAACGTCTGGTCCGTCCATATTCGCGACCGCGACTGCCCGCTATGCTTTACCAACGGTAAAGGTGCCACGAAGAAAGCGGCGCTGGCCTCTGCGCTGGGAGAGTATTTCGAGCGTTTGTCGACCAACTACTTTTTTGCCGATTTCTGGCTGGGTAATAAAATTGCTCAGGGCGATTTTGTGCACTATCCCAATGAAAGATGGTTTCCTCTGACCGACGATGACGCGCTGCCGGAAGGCATTCTCGACCCGCGTCTGAAAGCGTTCTACGATCCGGAAAATGACGTAGCCGCCAGCGATCTGATCGATCTGCAATCCGGTAATGCCGAACGCGGTATCTGTGCCCTGCCCTTTACCCGTCAGTCAGACCAGAAAACGGTCTACATTCCGATGAATATTATCGGCAACCTGTACGTCTCTAACGGGATGTCGGCAGGGAATACGCCTGATGAAGCTCGCGTGCAGGGTCTCTCGGAGGTTTTTGAACGCTATGTGAAAAACCGCATTATCGCCGAGTCAATCAGCCTGCCTGCCATTCCCGAAGACGTGCTCAGCCGCTATCCGGGCGTTGTGGCATCCATTGAAAAGCTGGAGGCAGAAGGGTTCCCTATTTTCTCTTATGACGCCTCTCTTGGCGGCAACTATCCGGTTATCTGCGTGGTGCTGTTTAATCCACAAAACGGCACCTGCTTTGCCTCGTTTGGCGCGCACCCTGACTTTGGCGTGGCGCTGGAGCGTACGGTTACCGAACTGCTACAGGGTCGCAGCCTGAAGGATCTTGATGTCTTTACGCCACCAACCTTTGATGACGAAGAAGTGGCTGAACACACCAATCTGGAAACGCATTTTATCGACTCCAGTGGGTTGATTTCATGGGACCTGTTTAAAGACGATGCGGATTATCCCTTTGTCGACTGGCATTTTGAGGGTTCCACTCAGGAAGAGTTCGCCACGCTGATGGCAATCTTCAAAGCGGAAGATAAAGAAGTTTATATCGCCGATTATCAGCATCTTGATGTTTACGCCTGCCGCATCATTGTGCCGGGCATGTCTGATATTTATCCCGCCGAAGATCTGCTGCTGGCAAATAACAGCATGGGCGCTCCGCTGCGCGGCACGCTGCTTTCCCTGCCGGCAAGCCAGTGGGAAAAAGAGGACTATCTGGCCCTGATCGAGCGTCTGGACGAGGATGGTCACGATGATTTTACCCGCGTGCGCGAACTGCTGGGTCTGGCAACCGGGAAGGACAACGGCTGGTATACCCTGCGTATTGGTGAACTGAAAGCGATGCTGGCGCTTGCCGGTGGCGATCTCGATCAGGCGCTGATCTGGACCGAGTGGACCACCGATTTTAATGGTTCGACCTTCTCTCCTGCCCGCGCGAACTATTACCGCTGCCTGCAAACGCTGCTGTTGCTCAGTCAGGAAGATGAACGCGATCCGCTCCAGTATCATACGGCATTTGTTCGCATGTATGGACAGGACACCGTAGAGGCCGCCTCCGCCGCCATTAGCGGAGAAGCCCCTTTCTATGGCCTTCAGAGCGTTGATGAGGATCTGCTGGCCTTCCCGGCCCACCAGTCCCTGCTCGCCGCATATGAAAAGCTACAGCGTGCTAAGCGCACCTGGTGGCAGCAGAACTAACGCCTGACGTTTCGGCGATAATTCTGACGTAGCCAAAGGGCAGCAGCAAATGGCGTAGCTGCTGCCCAATTAATTCCGATTTTACCGTGCCTCTCCTCTCAGCCGTATCCTCCTCTCGTTAAATAAATATCCTTGTGAATAGCCCGCAGTAAAAGAGACAAAACGTGCTACTTTCAACTTTATTTTAGCCAATTAAAAAAGTTTTATTTCATATAATTCAGTAGCTTAATGCGAATAACATCATTAAAAACAGGGCTTTAAGCCCGATCGCACAGGGTGCGGCATGATCCAGGTCAATTTCTTACTGCCTGGGCTTTGTTACTATTTCATCGCTGACTAATTTTGGGAGACGTTAGTGTGAAAGCTGGCAACCCGTTCGACCTACTTCTACCGTCTGAAATGGCAAAAGTTGCCGAGGAAGCCGGTGTCTATAAAGCATCCAAACACCCCTTCACCACTTTTTTTCTGGCGATTACCGCTGGCGTATTTATTTCAATCGCCTTTGTTTTTTACATTACGGCTACGACCGGTGCCGAGGCCCTTCCGTGGGGCATGACGAAGCTGGTAGGCGGTATCTGCTTTTCACTGGGACTGATGCTGGTTGTTGTCTGCGGTGCCGATCTCTTCACCTCTACGGTGCTGACCATGGTGGCTAAGGCCAGCGGCCGCATCACCTGGGGGCAGCTGGCGCGTAACTGGATTAATGTTTATATCGGTAACTTTTTTGGCGCCGCTTTCTTTGTCGGACTGATCTGGTTCGCGGGCCAGCATATGGCGGCCAACGGGGCGTGGGGCCTGAATGTTCTGCAAACGGCCGACCACAAAATGCACCATACGTTTATCGAGGCCGTCTGTCTTGGCACCCTGGCGAATCTGATGGTCTGCATGGCGGTATGGATGAGCTACTCGGGCCGTACGCTGACCGATAAAATGCTGGCGATGGTGCTGCCCGTCGCGATGTTTGTTGCCAGCGGTTTTGAACACAGCATCGCGAATATGTTCCTGATCCCAATGGCTATCGTTATCAGGGATTTCGCCTCTCCTGAATTTTGGCATGCAACGGGCGCAACGGCGGCCCAGTTTTCGCACCTCACCGTTAAAGACTTTATTACTGATAACCTGATCCCGGTCACTCTCGGCAACATTATCGGCGGCGGTTTGCTGGTAGGCCTGACATACTGGGTCATCTATCTGCGAGATGGCGACCATCACTGATCGCCGACATTCATTTAGCTCCCGCGGCCAGGGCTGGCGGGACGGAAGAACTCAACGTAATTAAGGTAGGTATCAAATGAGCACACACAATGAAAAACAGGCCGCAGCCTGGGCGAGCTTTGCAGAAGGTGAATGGCAGAACAGCGTTAACGTTCGTGACTTCATCCAGAAAAACTACACGCCTTATGAGGGTGACGAATCTTTTCTGAGCGGTGCCTCTGAAGCCACTACTGCCCTGTGGGACAAGGTCATGGAAGGCATTAAGCTGGAAAACCGTACCCATGCGCCGGTAGATTTTGATACCGACCTGGCCTCTACCATTACCTCACATGACGCGGGCTACATTAATAAAAAGCTCGAGAAAATTGTTGGTTTACAAACTGAAGCTCCGCTGAAACGCGCACTTATTCCGTTCGGCGGCATCAAAATGGTTGAGGGTTCCTGTAAAGTTTACGGCCGTGAACTGGATCCGGGCCTGAAAAAAGTCTTTACCGAGTACCGTAAAACCCACAACCAGGGCGTATTTGATGTTTATACCCCTGACATTCTGCGCTGCCGTAAATCTGGCGTACTGACGGGTCTGCCCGATGCCTACGGACGTGGCCGCATCATTGGTGACTACCGCCGCGTGGCGCTGTACGGCATTGATATGCTGATGAAGGACAAGTTTGCTCAGTTTACCTCGCTGCAAAGCGATTTGGAAAACGGCGTCAATCTTGAAGCCACTATCCGCCTGCGTGAAGAGATTGCTGACCAGCATCAGGCGCTACAGCATATTAAAGAGATGGCGGCTAAGTACGGCTGCGATATCTCCGGCCCTGCAACCAACGCACAGGAAGCCGTACAGTGGACCTACTTCGGCTACCTGGCGGCGGTGAAGTCGCAAAATGGCGCAGCGATGTCCTTTGGTCGCGTATCCACCTTCCTGGATATTTACATCGAACGCGATCTGCAGGCCGGTAAAATCACCGAGCAGGATGCACAGGAGCTGATCGACCACCTGGTCATGAAGCTGCGTATGGTGCGCTTCCTGCGTACCCCAGAATACGATGAGCTGTTCTCAGGTGATCCAATTTGGGCAACGGAGTCGCTGGCCGGTATGGGCGTGGATGGTCGCACCCTGGTGACCAAAAACAGCTTCCGCTTCCTGAATACGCTCTACACCATGGGGCCATCTCCAGAACCGAACATGACCATTCTGTGGTCTGAGAAGCTGCCGCTTAACTTCAAAAAATATGCGGCGAAAGTCTCAATCGACACGTCGTCAGTTCAGTACGAAAACGACGACCTGATGCGTCCTGATTTCAACAACGATGATTATGCTATCGCCTGCTGCGTGAGCCCAATGATCGTCGGTAAACAGATGCAGTTCTTTGGCGCCCGCGCTAACCTGGCAAAAACCATGCTGTACGCGATTAACGGCGGCATGGACGAAAAAATGAAAATGCAGGTCGGTCCAAAAGAAGCCCCGATGATGGATGAGGTGCTGGACTACGATAAAGTGATGGCCCGGATGGATCACTTTATGGACTGGCTGGCTAAACAGTACGTGACCGCACTGAATGTGATTCACTACATGCACGACAAATACAGCTATGAAGCCTCGCTGATGGCGCTGCACGATCGTGATGTCTACCGGACTATGGCCTGTGGTATCGCGGGTCTGTCGGTGGCGGCTGACTCACTCTCCGCCATTAAATATGCGAAAGTCTCCACCATTCGTGATGAAGACGGCCTGGCGGTCGACTTCAAAATTGAAGGTGAATACCCGCAGTTCGGTAACAATGACTCCCGCGTCGATGATATCGCCTGTGACCTGGTTGAGCGCTTTATGAAGAAAATTCAGAAGCTGCACACCTATCGCGATGCGGTGCCCACTCAGTCCGTGCTGACCATCACCTCTAACGTGGTTTACGGCAAAAAAACCGGTAATACCCCGGATGGTCGTCGCTCAGGCGCACCGTTTGGACCCGGCGCTAACCCAATGCACGGTCGCGATCAGAAAGGTGCCGTTGCCTCCCTGACCTCGGTGGCGAAGCTCCCGTTTGCCTATGCGAAAGATGGTATCTCTTATACCTTCTCCATTGTGCCTAACGCACTGGGCAAAGATGATGACGTACGTAAAGCCAACCTTGCCGGATTGATGGACGGGTATTTCCACCATGAAGCCAGCATTGAAGGCGGCCAGCATCTTAACGTTAACGTGATGAACCGTGAAATGCTGCTGGATGCGATGGACAACCCGGAGAAATATCCACAGCTGACCATCCGTGTTTCAGGTTACGCGGTACGTTTCAACTCGCTGACCAAAGAGCAGCAGCAGGATGTGATTACGCGTACCTTTACTAAATCTTTGTAACGTTTACGCTGATAACAAAGGCTCCACATCGGTGGAGCCTTTTCCAGTCTTCTTTGCCAGCCGTCTTCAGGTTCACACCCTTTCGGGCTGCGGGCAAAACAGACTTAACGCAGCTTACAGACTGCGGCCCGCCACCGCGCGGGACTAACGTGGAGAATTCATCGCAATGTCAGTAAAAGGTCGCATCCATTCATTTGAATCCTGCGGGACCGTCGACGGCCCCGGCATCCGCTTTATCACCTTCTTTCAGGGCTGCCTGATGCGCTGCCTCTATTGCCACAACCGCGATACCTGGGATACGCACGGTGGTAAAGAGATAACCGTTGAAGAGCTGATGAAGGATGTGGTGTCCTATCGCCACTTTATGAATGCCTCCGGCGGCGGCGTAACCGCATCGGGCGGAGAAGCGATATTGCAGGCGGAGTTTGTGCGCGACTGGTTTCGCGCCTGCCATGCTGAAGGGATTAATACCTGTCTGGATACCAACGGTTTCGTTCGCCGCTACGATCCGGTCATTGATGAGCTGCTGGAGGTCACCGATCTGGTGATGCTGGATCTGAAGCAGATGAACGATGACGTGCACCAGATCCTCGTGGGTGTGTCCAACCACCGCACGCTTGATTTTGCCCGCTACCTCGCGAAGAAGAAAATCCGCACCTGGATCCGCTACGTGGTGGTGCCCGGCTATTCGGATGATGATGACTCTGCACACCGCCTGGGTGAATTTACCCGCGACATGGGTAACGTGGAGAAGATTGAGCTGCTGCCCTATCACGAACTGGGCAAGCATAAATGGGTTGCGATGGGTGAAGAGTATAAGCTTGATGGCGTTCATCCACCGAAAGCAGAGACCATGGACCGTGTAAAACATATACTTGAAGGCTACGGCCACAAGGTCATGTACTGACAGAAAAAGCCGGTTGGGCCGAACGGCTGTTTGTTATGGCCGCAAGGCTTTGCCGCCGTTTTGAACATAGTACGCCTTCGGCGTGAGCGGCGCAGCTTCGGGGGTTATCATGACTTCTGCTCCGTCTTATACTTTGCCCCATCTATATACCGCGACCCGCCAAACTGCTCTTCACCGGACTGTGCCCACTCCCGTGTCTACTGCCAGAGCTGTAAATATAAAGGCCTGCACAGTGCCTGCGGCATGAAATCATTGGAGCAGTGGATTGCTGAGCAGCAGCACATCATCTTTACCATACCTGCTGTGGCCCTTCTTTAACAACAACTGGCCACTACCAAACAGATTGTTCCGCTGCGCCAGGAAGAGATGATCGGACGTTTTTTCAGCCACGTTCCGGCACGCCATTTTAAGATGGTACATTACTCCGATTTTCTGGCTAACCGCAAACGGGGGAAGCTGTTCCAAAGATCTCCGAAACGCTGTCGGTGACTGGGCGGGAGATACCCAAACGTCCGGGATTAACGGGGCTGATGAAAGCGTTTATTGGTACTAATTCGTACCAATGTTTTTTGTGCAGGGACAGGCTGCGTTTAGCGGGGTCTGAGGCCCAACCGTACGCAAATGTTTGCTAAGTGCGGCATTTAATCTGCCATCACAAATCAATACTAATAAAAATGCATTTTTTCATAGTATTAGGATTACTAAGTTGCAAGCCCACTTAGGCTGGTATGTCTCACTTGATAAACAATTACCAGCCTTTGTATATGTTCCCGCTTACATTTTACTTACTTGTAGTTATTAATTTCCTCTCCACGAATAGCGCCCCACTCAAGTAATATACCAATCATTTCTTTCTTATTGTATTTTATCGCATTATCTAACATTGCATCAGCAGAATTAACTTTCCTGAATGCCTTATTCGGTTCTACTAGCCCAGGATCCAAAAAATCTTTCAGAATTTTCTCATCCGCAGAGTGACCGCTTAGTAAAAACTAGATATCATAAAGAAAATTTGAAATTTTAATTAAATCCCTTCCAGTGAATCTGAATTTTGATAATAACAAATCGACAACATCTTTTTTAGAGTGTTCTATAGCAAGCCTCATAACTTTACATGCTTCATCCTTGTTTCTAATATGTACTGAAAGAGCTTCAAAATTAGATACTTTAACCGCATCCTCTGCACTTAATTCTCGTAACTTTACTTCTTTAAAAGTATCAGTGCTAACCATTCTCGGGACATGAAACTCTGGTTGAAATACAAAGTTCAGAATTTTATCTAAATTTTCGCTATCCAGGTTTTTATTCATAGCAAATTTTTTAAACTCTGTATCATTGCTGTTTCTAAGGAAATCTATGAGGTGTAACCCCAGTCCAAGCCTCATGTCTTTAGTATTAAAGATAGGAACATCTTTTATACCTTTTTCCCCATGAACATTACGGTCAATTTCACTTCTTACCTCAGAGAATTGACCTATGAATTTCTTATGTTCGTGCATAAATGCCGGTGGTATTCTGTTATTAAAATGATCAGTCAACGTCAGATACCCATGAGAAAACTGTTCATCAACTATATAAGCATTGGCTCCAAAATCTACAGTTGAATGGCGGGTATTGAGAGGGAGTTGAGCTTTATCGCCAGAAAATTCGACGCCAAAAAAAACAAAATCATGATTACTTAAACATTTTATATCTTCTGGGTAGGTATTTTTTGCAGTGCTAATCTCACTAGATTGCAACTTATTCAACGACATAATGTTAAGTATTCCAGCGGAATCTACCAAATTTGAATTACTTTGATGTCTGAAATGGATTTTGGCATCTACCACTTTACTTAGCAAAACCTTTTCCTGCGCGGTCATATTTTGGATTTTTTCTTTTATTTTAGTTAAATAATTTTTTGATACATTATTAAGATGCTGTAGTGAGTGTAATGAAGCTTTCCGTGCTGATGAATCTGTCAGAGCGATGCCTAATTCTCTGAAGTTAGAACCTTTAGAAAACATTCTATGATAGCTCTGAGCGGCCACTACTTTCTTAAAAAACGCTTTTATTACATCTGCACTTCTGTTCTTTAAATCACTACTCTTAAAAATTGTATCCGGAGAGTTTTGTATAGAAATACAATATTTCATGGTGTTACTTATTCCCTTTGCAGTTTCTCTATCTGGCGGAAGGCAAGCAAAATTATTTTGCTGATCATTTACTAATGAATGTGTTAACTTCATAACTAATTTCTCCTTGTATACATATTCATTTTGACTGAAATTATCGTGGCAGCCTATAATGACAGGCCTTATTTTTTCAAATGTAAATCACTAATGAATTATTCTTATAATAGCCTGGGTCTTAAAAAAATTTTTTCCGCATCCTGACAACTGAAGTGCATCCCTCTGCGAATTCAGGTTCTGGTCATCGGTTGAGATCCTGGCATATCCGATTAACATGATTTCACCCACATATTGTCAATATACTCGTTACTGTGACCTCGATGTTAACATCGTTTAACTTACCCGGTATATTAACAAACGCTCTTCAGTCGTTCTGTTTAAGCACAAAGCGGAAAACAGAAGTAAAGAAAACGACCGTATAGGTGACAGGTGACAGGTGACAGGTGACAGGTGACAGGTGACAGGTGCAAAATGTTAACAGGATATATGCGAGTGTCAAAAACAGATGGTTCGCAGTCGGATAATTTACAGCGTGATGCGCTGATTGCCGCTGGTGTTATGGTTGCTCATCTTTATGAGGACCGGGCATCAGGCAAACGCGAAGATCACCCTGGGCTAGTAGCCTGTCTGAAAGCACTATGACCCGGCGAACGCTGTACAGACGTAGATCCCCTGATGGTCAACTGCGTTCTGACGGAATAAAACTTCTCAACCGGAATTAGACCTGTTAATTAAATTTTTTTATTGAAAGTATTATATGAATACGAATGGAAAAAATGGTCATTTATATTATATAACAAAATAGAATGGTCCTCTTTTACTATTATTACATGGCTTGCTGATGGATGGAAATTCATGGCTCACTAATGGGTTAGTTGAGACTCATAGCAAAAATTTTGTGTAGCATATCCTGATATGTTGGGGCAAGGAATGCGTGATAAACCAGTTGAAGCTGGTCTTTATGAGCAGGGCAAGCAGAAGAAACGGATGAATGGCCACTGTGACGGTTATAATTGTGTGAAACCAGAATGCGTGATTGTATGAAAACGCACTTAGCGTACGTTATCGTACGGATGGGCTTCAGCCCCCTTAGCCGGCACCCAGGCCTGTGCGCATGCGATGGAATCGCTGTTGGAAAGGCTACGGGGTATGGAGAAAAAGCGATGGCTACGAATGCTGGATCAGTGTGCCTGAAAAATGGATTTAAGGTTAAAATACAATTAAAAAGGCATTTGTACACATAAACTAACACATGGCCGCGCCATCAGCGGATGGTTCGTGCTGATATCCATGGTCAGATACTCTCAAAAGAAGCGATTGAAATTTCTAACCATGAACGAACAGTCAGCCTGCGGCCTCTCTGTTATCTGCCCTTCTCAGGCATGCGCCACCGGCGTAGCCTGCTTGTCTTCTTTACGCAGTAGCATGACCAGATAGACCAGGGCTACGGCTGCAATCATCACGAAGAGTACGCGATCCGAATAGTTTTGCATCAGCACCGAGGTCATTGCCGGGCCGAGCAGGCTGCCAGTGGTATAACTCAGCAGCAGCGCCTGATTCATCGCCACCAGTTCATGATGCGCCACGGTCTCACAGGCCCATGACATGGCGACCGGATAAAGGGTGAACCCGGCGCATCCGAGGATAAACAGGGCCGGCGCCATTGCGGCGTGGCTCATCATCGCCAGCGCGCCAAGGATCACCACGAATACCTGCACACGCAGCACCAGCAGGCGACCATAGCGATCGGCCAGGCGGCCCACCGGCCACTGCCCGACAATTCCGGCGCTGACCAGCAGCGCCATCCAGTACCCGACCGTAGCATCGCTCATACCCTGATGCGAAAGATAGAGCGGCATCAGGCCATAAAGCGAACCGAGAAGGATCCCGGAGATGATGCAGCCATTGATGCCGAGACGCGCGCTGCGACGACGCAGCATCGGCCACATACGTCCGGGAGCGGCCTCTTCATCATCCCCTTTCGCCGTGATGCGGGTAAATACCAGCGGCAGCATGGCAGAAATTACCAGGGCGGTGACCCAGGGGAGAACCGTTAGCAGCGCCGTGCCTCCCTTGCTGACCACCAGCTGTCCGACAACGGTGCCAATATAATAAACGATCATATAGGCGGCCAGCAGCTGGCCGCGATTGCGCAGGGTACCGCTGCACAGCAATGCGCTCTCCACCACCACCCAGATCAGGGCACAGCCTATCCCGGCGACGAAGCGCCAAAGCGTCCAGGCCCAGAAGCCACTCTCCAGCCCCAGCGCCGCCGTTGCCATGGCGAACAGCACCGAAGCCAGATAGTAGCTGCGGTTGAATCCCAGCCGCTTAATGATTATCCCTGCAATTAGCGTGCCCGCCAGGTTACCGGTGTAGTAGGCCGAACTGACCACGCCTACCTGCCAGGTCGTTAAGGCATCATGCGTGAGCCACAGCGGCACCAGCGTATTCAGTACGGCGATGGCAATGGTCATCAAAAGCAGGCCGCAAAGCAGCACAATGACAGGGCGGGACCAGGTGGACATTGTCAGTTAATAACCAGAAATATGGGAGATTTTGCGCGCATAATGCCACCGGCATAATTAATGTCAATGGGCTTAAATCACGCTCAGCACGATTTGCCAGCGGACGCCTCAAACCACCAATAAAAAAGCCCGCGGGCATCGCTGCCAGCGGGCTTTTAAACAAGGCTAATCCTGTTAGCCGATTGAGGTCAGGCCCTTCATATAAGGGCGCAGCACGTCAGGAACCCTGATAGTGCCATCGGCCTGCTGATAGTTTTCCAGCACCGCCACCAGCGTACGCCCAACGGCCAGACCTGAACCATTCAGGGTATGCACCAGACGTGGCTTCTTCTCCGTTTTGGTGCGGCAGCGGGCCTGCATGCGACGCGCCTGGAAATCACCCATGTTGGAGCAGGAAGAGATTTCACGATAGGTATTCTGCGCCGGAAGCCACACTTCCAAATCGTAGGTCTTACAGGCACCAAAGCCCATATCACCGGTACACAGCAGCACCTTACGATACGGCAGCTCAAGCTGCTGAAGGACTTTCTCGGCGTGACCGACCAGCTCCTCAAGCGCCTGCATGGAGTCTTCCGGACGCGTGATCTGGACCATCTCCACTTTGTCGAACTGATGCATACGGATCAGCCCGCGCGTGTCACGACCGTAAGCGCCCGCTTCAGAACGGAAACAAGGCGTATGGGCCGTAAACTTCAGCGGCAGCGACTCCTCTTCCAGAATTTCATCGCGAACCAGATTGGTCAGCGGAACTTCCGAGGTTGGAATTAATGCGTAGTCGCTGCTGGAGGCCTCTTCTTCCAGCGGCCGGGTATGGAACAGATCCTCACCGAACTTGGGCAGCTGACCCGTCCCGTACAGCGATGCGTGATTCACCAGGTAGGGTACGTAGGTTTCAAGGTAGCCGTGCTGCTCGGTATGCAGATCCAGCATAAACTGGCTGAGCGCACGATGCATAAGGGCTATCTGCCCTTTCATCACCACAAAGCGCGAACCGGTTAGCTTAGTCGCAACGGCAAAATCCAGACCACCCGCCATTTCACCCAGTTCAACGTGATCGCGCACGGTAAAGGCCAGGTTTGCAGGCTCTCCCCAGCGGCTGACTTCCAGATTCTCACTGTCGTCTTTACCGTCAGGCACTTCATCAGCCGGTATATTCGGCATCGCCAGCGCAACGTCGCGAATCGCGTTCTGCAGCGTCTCTAGTTCAGCTTTCGCGGCGTCAAGACGTTCACCCAGTGCGTTCACTTCCTGACGCAACGGCTCAATATCTTCCCCACGCGCTTTGGCCTGGCCGATCGTTTTGGATCGGGAGTTACGTTCTGCCTGCAACGTTTCTGTTTCGACCTGCAAAACTTTACGACGCTCTTCGTGAGCGCGTAACGTATCAACGTCCAGCTTAAAGCCCCGACGTGCCAGTTTTTCAGCGACTGCGTCTGGCTCATTACGCAGCAGATTGGGATCGAGCATGCTAGTCCTGTGCTTAATATGATTGAGTGAATAAAAGCGGGACGCATTCGATCAGCGAATGCGTTGAATTCCTTGCTAACCTTACCGCAACGCCACTGTCAACGATAGCGTTTTGTCGGGCTATTTTGATCCTGCTCAGCAAGCCAGGTGAGCTTTTCACCAATTTTACCTTCAAGACCGCGAGAGGTCGGCTGATAATAGCGAGTGTGGGCCATTTTCTCCGGAAAATAGTCCTCTCCGGCCGCATAAGCATGGGGTTCATCATGCGCATAGCGATACTCCGCGCCCAGCCCCATCTCTTTCATCAGTCGGGTGGGGGCGTTACGCAGATGTTCCGGCACATCATAATCAGGATTTTCCCGCGCATCGCGCATCGCTGACTTGAATGCGGTGTAGACGGCATTACTTTTTGGCGCGCAGGCCAGGTAGACGATCGCCTGCGCGATCGCCCTTTCGCCTTCTGCCGGGCCGACGCGAGTAAAACAGTCCCATGCCGAAATCGCCACCTGCATGCCGCGCGGATCGGCGTTGCCGACATCTTCCGACGCAATAGCCAGCAGTCGACGGGCAACGTACAGCGGATCGCCACCGGCGGTGATGATCCTGGCGTACCAGTAAAGCGCCGCATCGGGGGCGGAACCGCGAATCGATTTGTGCAGCGCCGAGATAAGGTCGTAATAGCGATCGCCCTTGTTATCGAATCTGGCGCTGCGTTCACCGCTGACCTCATTCAGAAGCTTTGGCGTCAGCTCACGCTTGCCCTGCGCGTTGACTTCGGCCATATCGGCCATCATCTCCAGCGTATTGAGAGCACGGCGTGCATCGCCGCTCACCAGCGCGGCAATCATGCGCCGCGTTGCCTCCGGCAGTTCAATATTTTCCGCGCCGTAGCCGCGTTCGCTGTCGTTCATCGCCTGGGTCAGCACCGTTTCGATATCCTCATCGGTGAGTGATTTCAGCAGATACACTCTGGCACGGGACAGGAGCGCTGAATTCAGCTCGAACGAGGGGTTTTCGGTGGTGGCACCGATAAAGGTAATGGTGCCGTCTTCGATATGCGGCAGGAAGGCATCCTGCTGGCTTTTATTGAAGCGGTGGACCTCATCAACAAACAGGATCGTGCGTCGCCCGGCATTCCGGTTCTGCCTGGCCCGTTCAATCGCCTCGCGGATATCTTTGACCCCGGACGTCACCGCAGAGATGCGCTCGACATCGGCCTGACCATAATGGCCAATAATCTCGGCTAACGTCGTTTTACCCGTACCTGGCGGCCCCCACAGGATCATTGAATGCAGATGACCCGCCTCTATGGCGCGGGGAAGCGGCTTATCCGTCGCCAGCAGATGTTGCTGGCCGATATATTCAGCCAGCGTACGTGGCCGCATACGGGCGGCCAGAGGCTGAAATTCATTATGGGAGAAATCCAGAGACAGAGTGCTCACGCTGACCTCACTTACGCTGGTCGTCCAGCGTTACGCCTTTCGGCGGCGTAAAACGGAATTTATCGGCAGCGATTGCGCCATTTTGCTGGCTCTTAAGCGCGTAGCTACTGCGCTGACCGTCCTGCTCCACCGCGCTGAACTGATTGATTGTACCGTTGGTGGAGACGTTGATGGTGAACTGTTTCAGATTGCCATCAGCAGATTTTGGCGTCAGCTCAAAGTTGTCACCCAGCTGCTTAATATTGTACTGCTTCCAGTCACTGCCCTGGTTACGCGCAATCAGCATAAAGGGCGTGTTGCTGGTGGCATCTTTCAGCCAGGATGCACTTACCTGCTCCACGAACGGATTGTAAAACCACAGGGTTTTACCGTCAGAAATCAGGGTGCTTTCGTCCGGTGCCGTCATATGCCAGTTAAACAGATCTGGCCGCTTGACCCACAGTTCACCTTCGCCGTCCTGCACCGACTGGCCGCTGCCATCGGTCACTTTTTGGGTGAAACTGGCGTGAAAGCTTTTGACCTTATCCAGACGCTGCTGCAGGTCAGAAGAAGCATCGGCGAAGACGCTGGCCGATGCAAAAGCAGCCATCACACAGCAGGAAATCATCAGTTTTTTCATTACGGCATCCTTATTAAAACTTTTTTATCCCATAAGCGGGGAAGCATTCGTGGATAACTGTAGCCAGGGCCGGAGGATTACAACAGGAGATTATTCTGGTCGCTGGCAATAATAGTGTTATGGGGGCGTCTGCAGGAAACTCAACGGGCCAGGTTTTCCTGGCCCGTCTGTAGCGGCAAAAAGGTTAAAAACGACGACTACATTTCATGAGGCGGCGGGGAGAGCACCTCGCGGTTGCCGTTATGGCCCGGAGAAGAAACAATGCCCTGTGCCTCCATCTGTTCAATGATCCGTGCAGCACGGTTATAGCCAATGCGGAACTGACGCTGGACGCCTGAGATAGAGGCCCGGCGTTTTTCAACCACAAACAGCACGGCCTGATCGAACAGCGGATCCAGCTCCTCCTCACCGTCCAGACCCAGACCACCACTTTCACTCTCCTCACCGGCGGTAATGCTTTCAATGTACTGAGGACGACCGCGCGCCTTCCAGTCCTGCACCACCGCATGCACTTCCTGATCGCGGACGAAAGCGCCGTGAACGCGCACCGGCATTGATGAGTTCGGCGGCATATAGAGCATATCCCCCATACCCAGCAGGGATTCCGCGCCCGCCTGATCGAGGATCGTGCGCGAATCAATCTTGCTGGAGACGGTAAAGGCGATACGGGTCGGAATGTTGGCTTTAATCAGGCCGGTAATCACATCAACCGACGGACGCTGCGTGGCAAGCACCAGGTGGATACCTGCCGCACGGGCTTTCTGGGCGAGACGGGCAATCAGCTCTTCAACTTTCTTACCCACCGCCATCATCAGATCGGCAAATTCATCGACCAGCACCACGATGTAGGGCAGTTTTTCCAGCACCGGCGGCGTTATATCCATGCTGTCTCCCGGCTTCCAGAACGGATCGGGAATCGGTCGGCCCATCGCTTCTGCCTGCTCGATTTTCTCGTTATACCCGGCCAGGTTACGTACGCCCAACGCTGACATAAGCTTATAGCGGCGTTCCATCTCGCCAACGCTCCAGCGCAGCGCATTAGCCGCATCCTTCATATCGGTAACCACTTCGGTCAGCAGATGAGGAATACCTTCATAGACCGACAGTTCCAGCATTTTCGGGTCGATCATAATAAAGCGCACTTCTTCCGGCGTGGCCTTATACAGCATGCTGATGATCATGGCGTTAACGCCAACCGATTTACCCGATCCGGTGGTACCCGCGACCAGCAAGTGCGGCATTTTTGCCAGATCGGCGACCACCGGCTGGCCGGCGATATCTTTACCGAGCACCACCGCCAGCGGCGAAGGGTTATCGCGGAACTTAGCGCACTCCAGCACCTCACGCATGTAAACCGTCTGACGATGCTTGTTAGGAAGCTCCAGGCCGACATAAGGTTTACCCGGTATCACCTCAACCACGCGTACCGCAACGGCAGAGAGCGAGCGCGCCAGGTCACGGGAGAGGTTAGAGATACGCGCCGCTTTAACGCCCGGCGCCAGATCCAGTTCGAAACGGGTAATGACCGGACCAGGAGAGATACCCACCACTTCTGCCTTGACGCGATAGTCTGCAAGACGTGCCTCAACCAGCCGCGCCGTTTGCTCGAGAGCGAACATATCAACCGGCTCTGCCTCAACGGGCGGAGCCGAGAGCAGATCCAGCGTCGGCAGCGGCGTGGTAGGTTTCTCCAGCGGCTGTTCATGGCGAACCAAAAATGGATGGAACAGGCTGTCAGGCGCTTTCGCCACGGGCTCCGGGTGTGGCGCAGCAGGTTCAGTCTGTGGCGCAGCGGTCTGCCACGAGGGAACCGTGGCCGCTGGCTGTGGCGCAGCAGGTTCAGCCTGTGGGGCAGCGGTCTGCCACGAGGGAACCGAGGCCGCTGGCTGTGGCGCAGCAGGTTCAGCCTGTGGGGCAGCGGTCTGCCACGAGGGAACCGAGGTTTGCTGAGCGGGCTGCTGACTGTGCTGCTGCCACTGGGGCTGTTCCGCCGGCTGTTCCTGCTCTGACTCCGGCATGGCTGAGAGCGTGAAGAGGGGCTCGCGTGGGCCATCATCCACCAGATCGTCAAGCGGAGAGAAATCAAAGGCACCAGCAGTATTCAGCTTAGCGGTCGACTGCGGATGTTCCGCAGCCTCACCGTAACGCTGCTGTTGCTGCTCACTGAACTGACGTGCCAGCGCGGCCTGCTGCTGTGACTCTTCATCCTCCCCGATCAACTCTTCGCCATAGCGAACCTGCTGCTGCGCCATAAAGGCTTCGCGCAGGTGTGCTTCCTCCTGCATCGCTTCCTCACTCTGGGGAGCGGCATACTGCGAGTCGGTCCCAACCTGCTGCTGTCGCAGCTCCTCTTCTCTCGCTTTCTCCTCGGCAATACGCTGAGAAGGCAGTTTGATGCCATAGGAAGCCAGTTCACGCCGCGTGGGCAGTTTAACCGGGTTTGGCCGGGGCAGTGAGGGTCCGATCCCCTGCTTCACCTGCGGATTGCGACCCTCGCTGGTGGCACTAAAGCCGGGCATAAATGCTGCCGCCGAAGCTGCCGTTGTAGCCAGCGGCGCAGCATTATTCGCCGCCGGGCCAGCAGCGATATCAGCGGGCTGGACGGCAGGTGAGGCCGTGAACTCAAAGGGTGAAGAAGAGGAAGCCTCACGCCAGTTACCCATCTGCGGCCCATCGTCTTCATCCATTACCGGTCTTGAAGGTGCTGGGGTGTCGGCCGGAACCTCGAAGCGATAAAGTTCTGGATCAGGTTCTGCCTGTGCAGCAGAGGCAGAACCTGTGTCGTATAAGGACGCGCCCTCTCTTACAGGCGCAAAGGTCGCGGCGCCTGTAGACCCAGCAGCAGCTACTGCACCGGATGCTACTGCTGCGGTCGAAGCCAGCTGCGCATTGTTATCATTTCGCACGGACGTCTGACGGGCAGCGGAACCCAGCAGCGCGTCGTCATCATTATGGCCAGATGGCTGACGGGCAGCAGAAGCCAGCAGCACATCGTCATCATTATGACCGGATGGCTGACGGGCAGCGGAACCCAGCAGCACGTCGTCGTCATGGCCGGATGGCTGGCGGGCAGAAGAACCCAGCAGCACGTCGTCATCATGGCCGGATGGCTGGCGGCCAGCGGAACCCAGCAGCACGTCGTCATGTCGATCGGCTGGTGAGTGGGCAGCGACTGATGACGCTTCCTCCGCGTCTTCGTCATCATAGTCGTCTTCATGCCAGCGGCGATCGTCACGAGAACGATTGCTGGCGAACGTCAGCACGCCCATCACCACGCCGCCAATTTTCTCGGCAATAGTGAGCCATGACCATCCGGTATAGAGCGTTAACCCAGCTGCCCAGATGCAGAGCAGCGTCAACGTGCCGGTAGCGCCGTTGAACCAGGGCGCCATTGCATTGACAATCAGGCTGCCAATGACCCCACCGGAGGCAAAGTACCAGATATCATCCGCGTTAAGCGCTGCCAGGCCGCAGGTGGTGATCACCAGCGCCAGCACGCCAATCAAGCGCAGGCCGACCGCAAAATAGTCAATATAGTCCTGAGAGTGGCGCTGACTAAAGGTTATCCAGCACAGGCCCAGTATCACCGGCGGGATGGCGTAGGCCATTACGCCGAAAATAAAGAACAGCGTATCCGCAAGCCATGCGCCAATACCGCCGCCCAGATTATGGATAGGTTCATGCCAGGCGGTCTGTGACCAGCTGGGATCGGAGGGATTGAAGCTCACCAGCGCAACCATCAGGTAGACGGCGAAAAGAGCGACAATAATCAGCAACGCTTCCAGCAGGCGACGCCCGCTGCTCAGAGGTTGCAGGGAAACTTCTTTATCTTCTGTGTATTCCTGGCTCAAGAGTTCTCTCCAGGTGCCCGTAAACTATGAAGGAAAAAACGCCGGGCAAGCCCGACGCTGAACCTGTATGAATTCACAGGAGTGTACCCAAATCCGACAGAATTTGCACCTGCCCTGTGTTACCGCGTCTTAATGACCAGGCGGTTACTTTGTTTCACTTCTTCCATCACCACGTAGGTCCGCGTATCGTTCACGCCCGGCAGGCGTAGCAGGGTTTCACCCAGCAATTTACGGTAGGCTGACATATCGGGCACACGCGTTTTCAACAGATAGTCGAAATCGCCGGAAACAAGATGACACTCTTGAGTTTCCTCAAGTTTTTGTACGGCGGCGTTAAATTGTTCGAATACGTCAGGCGCACCACGATTCAGAGTAATCTCAACAAATACCAGCAGCGAGGCATCCAGGTAGTGGGGATTGAGCTGAGCGGTGTAGCCCAGAATAAATCCCTGCCTTTCCAGACGACGAACACGCTCAAGGCATGGCGTCGGCGATAGCCCCACGCGTTTAGACAACTCGACGTTTGAAATTCGGCCATCTTTCTGCAGTTCATTTAAAATGTTGCGGTCGATTCTGTCGAGGTCTTTACCCGGTCGTTTTTTATTGTCTACCATTATTATTGTCTCTCTTAATGCCTTCCCTTTACCTGCCATACCCTGAACAATGCCGCTGTTACAGAGTTGTTTAAGTGAAGTCTGGCGCCTGTTGCGATTTTAAAACGCCCATCCGTATGACGCATGCTGTCTGTCCACACCATGCGTCATGACCAATGACAGACTGAGTTTATCCGGTAACGGCTAAAACACGGGATAAACCCGGTTCCGTCGGCCAGAATACCCTCTGCTTCCATTACTGTTTTCGCAAAAGACCAGCCGATTGTCAAAGTAAAACAACTAAAATCAGTACAACATGCCAAACGCGTGACTGCATGACTGTTTTTAAATGAATATTTCTGTCTTTCTGCACCACAAAATGGCCTTCGGTGCCCCATTTTGGGGCAGTGCTCCCGATAATGGCGCAGCCTGAATGGTTAAAGCTTTTACATCTATTGTTAACAAAATTGCAGAACGCTTTTTTTGCTGCGCTAAATTCCCTACAATCGGAAAAAGTTTGCCAGTTAAAAAAAGAGGGGCTTATGAGCACGGCCAAACACAGTAAATTACTTATCCTGGGTTCCGGCCCGGCAGGCTACACCGCTGCGGTGTATGCTGCGCGAGCGAACCTGAACCCGGTATTAATTACCGGTTTAGAAAAAGGCGGTCAGCTGACCACCACCACTGAAGTGGAAAACTGGCCCGGCGATCCCCACGGTCTGACCGGCCCGCTGCTGATGGAGCGCATGCAGGAACATGCCGAAAAGTTTAATACGGAAATTATTTTCGATCATATCCATACCGTCGACCTGCAAAACCGTCCCTTCCGTCTGACCGGCGACAGCGGTGAATACACGGCTGACGCGTTGATTATCGCCACCGGCGCTTCCGCCCGCTATCTGGGCCTGCCGTCAGAAGACGCGTTCAAAGGACGCGGCGTGTCAGCCTGTGCAACCTGTGATGGTTTCTTCTACCGTAACCAGAAAGTTGCGGTCATCGGCGGCGGTAATACAGCGGTTGAAGAAGCACTCTACCTGGCGAATATCGCCGCTGAAGTTCATCTGATCCATCGACGTGACAGCTTTCGCGCAGAGAAGATCCTAATCGACCGTCTGATGGAGAAAGTCCGCACCGGCAATATCGTTCTGCATACGCATCGCACGCTGGATGAGGTGTTGGGCGATCAGATGGGCGTTAGCTCGCTGCGCCTGCGCGCCACGGATGACGTTGAAAAAACGGAAGAGTTGCAGGTCGCCGGACTGTTTGTTGCCATCGGCCACAGCCCAAACACCGCCATATTTAACGGCCAGCTCGAACTGGAAAATGGTTATCTGAAAGTCCAGTCTGGCCTGCAGGGTAATGCGACCCAGACCAGCATTCCAGGCGTGTTCGCTGCGGGCGACGTGATGGACCATATCTATCGTCAGGCGATCACCTCTGCCGGAACCGGCTGTATGGCCGCGCTGGATGCAGAACGCTATCTCGACGGATTGGTTAAAAACTCTCAGTAAGTTGTTAAAACACTGCTTCAATTTTCCGGAAGGCGACCTTTGCAGGTCGCCTTTTCTTTTTGTGCACGGTAAAATCCCAGACAATTTCCCCCGTTTATTACCGGGATATGGAGTGCAGGTCTGCCCTCCTCCCGTCGCACCGGCAGGTCATGAACAAAACAAGGCAACAACATCTATTACGCTGGCTAAGAAGTCAGAGCGCACAGGGTAAAGGCTGGCTGCGCCTTTCCATGCTGTTGGGCATGCTGAGCGCCGTGCTGGTGGTCGGGCAGGCATGGCTGCTGGCTACGCTGCTGCAGGCCCTGATCGTGACGGGCCAGCCACGCGACACGCTGGTCATCCCCTTTATGCTGTTGTTGGTCTGCTTCTTTCTGCGCGCCCTGCTGGCCTGGGGGCGTGAAAAAGTTGGCTTCGAGTATGGCAAAGCCATTCGACAACGCCTTCGTCGTACCATTCTGGACAGGCTGCATCAGCTCGGCCCGGCCTGTATCCAGGGAAAACCCGCGGGCAGTTGGGCAACGTTGCTGCTGGAACAAATCGAGGATATGCAGGATTATTACGCCCGCTATCAGCCGCAGATGTTACTGGCGGTGTTTATCCCGCTCACAATTCTGATTGCCCTGTTCCCGGTTAACTGGGCCGCCGCGCTGATCCTGCTGGCTACCGCGCCACTTATCCCTCTGTTTATGGCGCTGGTGGGCCTGGGCGCGGCAGAGGCAAACCGGCGCAACTTTAGCGCGCTGGCTCGTCTGAGCGGTCACTTCCTTGACCGCCTGCGCGGGCTGGAAACGCTGCGCCTGTTTCATCGGGCAACGGCCGAAACCGCTCAGATTCGTGAGGCCTCCGCCGATTTTCGCCGGCGCACCATGGATGTATTACGCCTGGCCTTTCTCTCTTCGGCGGTGCTGGAATTTTTCGCCTCGCTCTCTATCGCCGTGGTCGCGGTTTATTTCGGTTTTTCCTACCTCGGCGAGCTTAATTTTGGTCACTACGGCACCGGTATTACGCTCTTTGCCGGATTTCTGGCGCTGATACTGGCACCCGAGTTCTTTCAGCCCCTGCGGGATATGGGTACCTTCTACCACGCGAAAGCGCAGGCGGTAGGCGGGGCTGACGCGCTGGAAACCTTCCTCAGCAACGCGGGCACCCTCCCGGCCCATCAGGGGAAAACCTTCATTGACCCTTCACCGGGCATCGCTCTTGAGGCGCGAAATGTAGTGATTACCAGCATCAGCGGTAAGATTCTGGCGGGTCCGCTGGATTTCTCCCTTGCGGCGGGCCAGCGCGTTGCCATAATCGGCCAGAGCGGAGCGGGGAAAACCTCCCTGCTGGGTCTTATTCTCGGTCATTTACCCTATCAGGGGTCACTGCTGATTAACGGCGTTGAGCTGCGCGACATCGAGCCAGGCTTCTGGCAGCAGCAGCTTGCCTGGGTTGGACAGCACCCTCACCTCCCTGCCCGTACGCTGCGCGAAAATATTGTTATGGACGGCAGCGACCATCCGGATCGCCTGCGTCAGGTTACCGCCCTTGCCGGGGTTAATGAGTTTCTTCCGCACCTGCCCGCCGGGCTGGAGAGCGAAACCGGTGAACACGCCCGGCATCTCTCTGTAGGCCAGGCCCAGCGCATTGCCGTCGCGCGGGCGCTGTATAAACCCTGCCGCCTGATGCTGCTGGATGAGCCGGGTGCCAGCCTGGATAGCCACAGTGAACAGCAGGTCAACCAGGCGCTCTACGACGCGTCATTTAACCAGACGACGCTACTGGTCACCCATCAGCTTGAACAGCTGAATCGCTGGGATGAAATCTGGCTGATGCGTGAAGGGAAAATTATTCAGCGCGGCACCCATGGTCAGCTTGTTCAGTATCCGGGTGCCTTCACGGAACTGGCGTCACACCGACAGGAGCGCGTTCAATGACTACCCTGGCCCCTTTTCTCGCGCTTTATCGTCGTCATTTCTGGCGTCTGTCGCTGGGTATTGTGCTGGCGATCCTCACGCTGCTGGCCAGCGTCGGCCTGCTGACGCTCTCCGGATGGTTCCTGGCCGCCTCGTCCCTGGCGGGCAGCGCCGGACTTTACAGCTTCAACTATATGCTGCCTGCGGCGGGGGTCCGCGGCGCGGCCATCATCCGCACGGCCGCGCGCTACTTTGAGCGGCTGGTCAGTCATGATGGCACGTTCAGAGTGCTTGAGCATTTGCGGGTTTATACCTTTAGCAGGCTGATCCCCCTTTCACCCGCCGGGCTGGCTCCGTTCCGCCAGGGGGATTTACTGAATCGCCTGGTTGCTGATGTCGATACCCTCGATCATCTCTACCTGCGGGTTATCTCCCCGCTTATTGGCGCACTCTTTGTTATCATCGCCGTCACGGGGGGGCTGAGCTGGCTGGACGGGAGGCTGGCGCTGACGCTGGGCGGCCTGATGCTGCTGACGCTAATCCTGCTTCCGCCGCTATTTTACCGTGCCGGACGCCCCACCGGAGAAGCGCTGACCCAGCTGCGCAGCCGCTATCGCACCGAGGTCACCAGCTGGCTCAACGGGCAGGCAGAGCTGACGCTTTATGGCGGCGAGGCCGCGTATCGCAGCAGGCTGGATACCACCGAAGCGGCATGGCTACGCGCACAGCGTCGTCAGGCCAGTCTTTCCGGGCTCTCCCTTGCCCTGCTCACCCTGATAACCGGTTTCACCCTGGTGCTGATATTCTGGCTGGCCGCCGGCGAGTCCGCTCTGCCGGGCGCACCCATCGCCCTGTTTGTCCTCTGCACTCTGGCGGCATTCGAGGCACTGGCGCCCGTGGGCGGCGCGTTCCAGCATCTGGGGCAGGTAATGGCCTCTGCCCGCCGCGTGACCCAGATTGTCAGTCAGCGGCCGGCCGTCCAGTTTCCCTCTGCCGGCCCGTCCGTTGGCGAACATGTACAGCTTGAGCTGCAAAACGTTAGCTTCAGCTACGACGGCAGGCATCAGGCGCTGCAAAACCTGTCGCTGACTCTTGCCAAAGGTGAGCATGTCGCGCTGCTTGGCCGTACCGGCTGTGGCAAGTCGACGCTGATTCAGCTGCTTACCCGTGCCTGGGATCCTCAGCAGGGCACTATCCTGCTCAATGACCAGCCGCTTTCTGCCTGGAGTGAGCAGAGCCTGCGCAGCGCCATTAGCGTGGTCACGCAGCGTGTTCACCTGTTTAGCGACACGCTGCGCGGCAATCTTCTGCTGGCGGCGCCTGAGGCAACCGATGCCCGGCTCTGCGATGCGCTTCGTCAGGTTGGCCTGGCTGGCCTGCTCGACGACGATCAGGGCCTGAACGCGTGGCTGGGTGAAGGAGGGAGAGCGCTTTCTGGCGGGGAGCTGCGTCGCCTTGCCATCGCCCGTGCATTGCTGCACGGCGGTGGCTTAATGCTGCTTGATGAGCCAACCGAGGGACTGGATGCGGAAACAGAGCAGCATATTCTCCTGTTGCTGCGCCAGATAGCTCAACACAGAACCCTGATCATGGTCACCCACCGATTGCAGGGGCTGGAGCATTTCGATAAAATTTGTCTTATGGACAGCGGTGACATTGCTGAGCAGGGAAATCATCACGAATTAATCTCAAAACGCGGACGCTACTGGGATTTTCACCAGCGGATTGCGCTATAGTTTCTCCTCTCGTTCGACAGAGACTTTATCATGCGTCTGATCCAGCTTTCCAGGGAGTCGCTTAACTTCCCTCCTCCTGAAATGGCCCTCCGCGAGCCCAACGGCCTGCTGGCAATGGGCGGGGATCTTAGCCCCCCTCGCCTGCTCAACGCTTATCATCGCGGTATTTTTCCCTGGTTCTCACCTGGCGATCCGATACTCTGGTGGTCACCCGACCCGCGCGCGGTACTCTATCCCGGACGGTTTCACCTCAGCCGCAGTATGAAGCGTTTCCACCTGCGATCGCCCTATCGGGTGACGCTGAATCAGCGGTTTGCTGAGGTGATCGAAGGCTGCGCCACCGATCGTGAAGAAGGCACCTGGATCACCCCGGAAGTGAAGCGCGCCTGGCAACGTCTGTTTGAGATGGGCCACGCCCAGTCGGTGGAAGTTTGGCTCGACGGGGAGTTGGTTGGCGGCATGTATGGCCTGGCGCTGGGTCAGATTTTTTGCGGCGAGTCAATGTTCAGCCTGCGTGAGAATGCGTCGAAAACCGCGCTGCTGGTCTTCAGCCACTATTTTGCACAGCAGGGCGGCCAGCTGATTGACTGTCAGGTGCTGAATCCGCATACCGCCTCGCTGGGTGCGGAGGAGATCCCCCGTGCCGACTACCTGCAAATTGTTCAAGCATTGTCCGATCGTTCACTTGCTGAAGGCTGCTGGCAGCAGCAGACCCTTTTTTGATGCTATTTCTTGATGTTTTACACGCAACCGGCGAGAACAGTGGTATAATATGCGCGTTTGGTATGTCGTCCGCCCTTCGCCTTACATCACTGGCGAGCCGGGATTGGCCTGGCAGGGAATATTAACGCAACTTGTCTTTACGCTTTTCAGCCCGCGCAGAAGCGGTTGAAAAACGCATTCTTAGCCCGCAATTCCCTCACGCGTTGACACCCATACACTACTCAGAATTAATCGTGAGCTCCTCTCTCAGCCGCGCTGCAGAGGGGCTGATGCTGGTGAATTCACCAACAATTCTTTACATAATACTTGAAATTCGGCATTATCTTGCCGGTTCAAACTAAGGTTGTAACACCCAGAGGATTCGATGGCCAAAGAAGACAATATTGAAATGCAGGGAACCGTACTGGATACGTTACCCAACACCATGTTTCGCGTTGAGCTTGAAAACGGACACGTGGTTACCGCTCACATCTCCGGTAAAATGCGCAAAAACTATATCCGCATCCTGACGGGCGACAAAGTCACTGTAGAGCTGACCCCGTACGACCTGAGCAAAGGCCGCATTGTCTTCCGTAGTCGCTAATACGCATTCAGTCGTGCTGCCGCCTCTGCCGCAGCGCCCATAAAAAAAGGCCGGTTTAAACCGGCCTTTTTATTTATCTGCATTTAATGCAGTTCGCGCGCTGTTAGTGAACTGTCCCTTCCGTTTTACGCTTCTCAGCGCTAAGGAAGTGGTAAGTCAGCTTGTTATTCTCTTTGTCCAGTGCGACAGAGACAGAGCCTCCGTCTACCAGCGATCCAAACAGCAGCTCGTTCGCCAGCGGTTTCTTGAGGTTTTCCTGCACGGTACGCGCCATCGGACGCGCGCCCATCGCTTTGTCATACCCCTTCACCGCCAGCCAGTCACGGGCCTCATCACTGACTTCCAGCGACACGCCTTTCGCATCCAGCTGCGCCTGAAGTTCAACAATGAACTTGTCCACTACCTGATGAATCACCTCGGTATCAAGATGTTTGAACCAGATAATGTTGTCCAGACGGTTGCGGAATTCCGGCGTAAAGATCTTCTTGATCTCTTCCATCGCGTCGGTGCTGTTGTCCTGATGGATCAGACCGATGGATTTACGCTCGGTTTCCCGCACGCCAGCGTTAGTCGTCATGACCACGACCACATTGCGGAAATCGGCTTTACGACCGTTGTTATCGGTCAGCATACCGTTGTCCATGACCTGTAGCAGCAGATTGAACACGTCCGGGTGCGCTTTTTCAATTTCATCAAACAGCACAACCGCATGCGGATGCTTGATAACCGCATCGGTCAGCAGGCCACCCTGATCGAAACCGACATAGCCCGGAGGCGCACCAATCAGTCGGCTGACGGTATGACGCTCCATATATTCGGACATATCAAAACGCAGCAGCTCAATACCCAGCGCCTTCGCCAGCTGTACCGTCACTTCGGTTTTCCCGACGCCGGTCGGCCCGGCAAACAGGAAAGAACCCACCGGTTTACGGTCCTGACTCAGGCCAGCACGGCTCATCTTGATCGCTTCGGTCAGCGCTTCAATGGCATTATCCTGACCAAATACCAGCATCTTCAGGCGATCGCCGAGGTTTCTCAGCGTGTCGCGATCGGTCGCGGATACGCTCTTCTCAGGAATACGCGCAATACGCGCCACCACCGATTCGATATCCGCCACGTTAACCGTTTTCTTACGCTTGCTGACCGGCATCAGACGCGCCCGCGCGCCCGCTTCATCAATGACGTCAATGGCCTTATCGGGCAAATGGCGATCGTTGATATACTTAACAGCCAGCTCCACGGCGGCGCGTACGGCTTTCGCCGTATAGCGAACGTCATGGTGCGCTTCATACTTCGGCTTCAGTCCGTTAAGGATCTGCACCGTTTCATCCACCGACGGTTCGGTAATGTCGATTTTCTGGAAACGACGCGCCAGCGCACGATCTTTTTCGAAGATGTTGCTGAACTCCTGATAGGTGGTGGAGCCCATTACCCGAATTTTCCCGCTCGAAAGCAGCGGTTTAATCAGGTTTGCGGCATCAACCTGCCCACCCGATGCGGCACCCGCCCCGATGATCGTATGGATCTCATCGATAAACAGAATACTGCTGTTATCCTGCTCGAGCTGCTTTAACAGCGCCTTAAAGCGTTTTTCGAAGTCGCCGCGATACTTAGTCCCGGCCAGCAGAGAGCCGATATCCAGCGAATAGATGGTGGCATCCTTCATCACTTCCGGCACTTCGCCCTGGACGATACGCCAGGCAAGCCCTTCAGCAATGGCGGTTTTACCTACGCCGGATTCACCCACCAGCAGCGGGTTATTTTTGCGACGGCGGCACAGCACCTGAACGGTACGCTCCAGCTCTTTATCGCGTCCAATCAGCGGATCGATTCCGCCGACGCGAGCAAGCTGGTTAAGATTGGTGGTGAAGTTCTCCATACGTTCCTCCCCCCCTGCCTGCTCTTCGTTAACGGGATTTTCCGCACCCGGCGCCTGGCCAGGTTCGTCTTTGCGCGTACCGTGTGAAATGAAATTAACCACGTCAAGGCGGCTGACCTCATGCTTACGCAGCAAATAGGCAGCCTGGGATTCCTGCTCGCTGAAAATAGCGACCAGTACGTTTGCCCCCGCCACTTCGCTGCGGCCGGATGACTGGACGTGAAAAACCGCCCGTTGCAGTACACGCTGGAAGCTCAGCGTAGGCTGGGTATCACGTTCTTCTTCGCTGACCGGCAAGACCGGGGTGGTTTGTTCGATGAAGGCTTCAAGCTCCTGCCGGAGAGCCACAATATCTACCGTACAGGCTTCCAGTGCCTCTCTGGCCGACGGGTTACTGAGCAGCGCCAGTAACAAATGCTCGACGGTCATAAACTCGTGACGGTGCTCGCGCGCTCTGGCGAAAGCCATGTTTAAACTGAGTTCCAGTTCTTGATTGAGCATAGGCACCTCCCCCAATAGATCGCCTTATTCAGGCTTTTTCCAGCGTACACAGCAACGGATGCTCATTCTCCCTGGCGTACTTATTGATATGAGCGACTTTGGTTTCTGCCACTTCAGCAGTAAAAACACCGCAGATCGCCTTTCCCTGATAGTGAACCGTAAGCATCAGTTGCGTTGCACGTTCTACATCATAAGAAAAGAACTTTTGCAGTACGTCAATAACAAATTCCATAGGTGTATAATCGTCATTGTTTAAAATAACTTTATACATCGAAGGTGGCTTGAGGCCTTCACGCAATTTGTCATCTGCAAGCTGTTCAAAATTAAGCCAGTCGTTAGTCTTTCCCATACGTACCCGGTTTGTAAACGTTGTCTGCTCACGCCAGCCCGGCATCATTCAAAGTAAGTTTAACACACTCAGAATTTTGCCCCGGCCCGATGCGTTTTTGTCGCAAAATAGTGCTTAGCGACCTTCATCACAAAATCGTCAATAGCGTTAACTGCCTCATATTTTGATGATTTTGTTGCCGTCATAACGTCCCCGATGCTTGACGCATTAAGCCATTTATCTACAGTACAGGCATAAGCTGGATGCGTTTTAACCAGCTTTGAGGCTATCTGCCTCACCACCCCACTCAATTGATTGTCTTGCGAGGGATGTAGAAGCATGGAGACGGGTACTGTTAAATGGTTCAATAATGCCAAAGGCTTCGGCTTTATCTGTCCGGTCAGCGGCGGCGAGGATATCTTCGCACACTACTCAACCATTCAGATGGACGGTTACAGAACGCTGAAAGCCGGACAGCAAGTCCAGTTTGATGTGCATCAGGGGCCAAAAGGCAATCACGCCAGCCTGATCGTTCCTGTAGAAGAAGCGATGGCCGTCGATGCCTGACCTTATCCTTAACACATTCTGACTAACCCTTGAATAAAATGCCAGCAACTCAGGCTGGCATTTCTATCTGTTACGTTTACCGACTTTACTAAGATTGGGATGCCGCGACATATTTCAAGGCCGCGAAATCAGACTTATTTCCGCTATTTTTCCTGATGCCACTTCCATCTGGTCCTGCGCTTTACTCAACATAGAAATTTAGCTAATTTAACGCCATATTTTCTCCTCATGGATGACCAGGTGATCTACTCCGGATTGTTAACAATTCTGCTGCCCCTCATCGCTGGCTACCTGCTACCGTCAAAAAACCCAACAGTGATAAGAGGGGTCAACCGACTACTGGGCTGGATGGTTTACATCATCCTGTTCTTTATGGGCATCAGCCTCGCCTTTCTGGATAACCTCGGTACCAATCTGCTGGCTATCTTCCACTACTGCCTGGTCAGCGCCGCCGCCATTCTGCTTTGCAATCTGCTGGCGCTGCGGCTGCTTGAATCACGTCGGCCCTGGCAGCACGCGCATCGGAGCCAGGCCCTGCCCTCGCGTGTGCATATGGCGCTGGAATCGCTCAAGCTGTGCGGCGTGGTGCTTGCTGGCTTTCTGCTGGGACTGTGCCACTGGCCGCTGCTGAAATTCGCCAGCCAGGCCAGTGAATACGCCCTGCTCTTCCTGCTCTTTCTGGTGGGGCTTCAGCTGCGCGGCAGCGGAATGACGCTGCGCCAGATCCTGCTTAACCGCCGTGGAACGATTGTCGCCTTCGTCGTTTTCGTCAGCGCGATGGCTGGCGGGGCAATAGCAGCGCTTATTCTCGGCCTGCCGATAAAAACCGGACTGGCCATGGCCTCCGGCTTTGGCTGGTACTCGCTTTCGGGCATTCTGATGACTGAATCCTTTGGACCGGTTATCGGCAGTGCGGCATTTTTTAACGATCTGCTGCGTGAGCTGCTGGCAATTATGCTGATCCCGGCCCTGATCGCTCACCATCGCTCCAGCGCCCTCGGGCTCTGCGGGGCAACTTCAATGGACTTTACGCTGCCGGTACTACAGCGCAGCGGCGGGAACGAGATAGTCCCTGCGGCTATCGTCCACGGCTTTGTGCTGAGCCTGTTAGCCCCGGTACTGATCGCTTTCTTTTCTGCCTGAGTGACCGCTCAGGCGTATTCGTGCGGTTTCCGGTGTGCTGAGACGCCACTTTGCCTCCTGTCGACTATGCTCCAGTATTTATTATTTGTCAGAACGTGACCTGCTGACACCAGAAAGGAGCTACAGATGAAACAGTCCGTTGCCGCCCTCGTGGCTAAAACATTAGAAAATGCCGGCGTTAAACGTATCTGGGGCGTGACCGGCGACTCGCTGAACGGCCTGAGCGACAGCCTGAATCGCATGGGGACCATCGAATGGATGCCCACGCGTCATGAAGAAGTTGCGGCCTTCGCCGCCGGCGCAGAAGCACAAATCAGCGGCGAGCTGGCCGTCTGCGCGGGTTCCTGCGGGCCGGGTAACCTCCATCTGATTAACGGTCTTTTCGACTGCCACCGAAATCACGTTCCCGTGCTGGCCATTGCCGCACATATTCCCTCCAGCGAGATCGGCAGTGGCTATTTTCAGGAGACGCATCCTCAGGAGCTGTTCCGCGAATGTAGCCATTACTGTGAACTGGTTTCAAATCCTGAGCAGCTGCCTCAGGTGCTCGCAATCGCCATGCGCAAAGCCATTCTGAATCGGGGCGTCTCCGTGGTGGTGCTGCCGGGGGATATTGCTCTGCAGGCCGCACCGGAAGGGGCGACCGCTAACTGGTATCCGCCACAGCTGCCGGTTGTTCAGCCGCCCGCAGGCGAAATGGATAAGCTGGCCGCACTGCTGAACGAGGCCGAAAACATCACCCTGATGTGCGGTGCGGGCTGCGCGGGCGCGCACGACGAGGTGGTCCGTCTGGCCGAAACGCTGAAGGCACCCATCGTGCATGCGCTGCGCGGGAAAGAGCACGTGGAATATGATAACCCGTACGATGTCGGCATGACCGGCCTGATTGGCTTCTCGTCCGGGTATCACGCCATGATGAACGCCGATACGCTTATTCTGCTCGGTACCCAGTTTCCCTACCGCGCGTTCTACCCTGCCGATGCCAAAATTATTCAGATCGATATCAATCCTGGCAGTATTGGCTCGCACTGCCACGTGGATATGGCGCTGGTGGGGGACATTAAATCGACGCTGAGCGCCCTGCTTCCCCAGCTGGAGATCAAAAGTGACCGCCGCTTCCTGGATAAGGCGCTGTCGCACTACGCCGATGCGCGAAAGGATCTCGACAGCCTGGCTAACGCCAATGATAATCAGGCGATCCACCCGCAGTATGTGGCCCAGCAGCTCAGCCGCTACGCCGACGACGATGCGATATTCACCTGCGACGTGGGCACGCCAACGGTCTGGGCCGCCCGCTATCTGAAAATGAACGGAAAGCGCCGCCTTATCGGTTCGTTTAACCACGGCTCAATGGCCAATGCCATGCCGCAGGCACTCGGTGCACAGGCTATTGACAGGCAGCGTCAGGTCGTCGCCATGTGCGGTGACGGCGGCTTCAGCATGTTGATGGGCGATTTCCTCACCGTTGCGCAGCTTAAGCTGCCGGTGAAGCTGGTGATCTTCAACAATAGCGTGCTCGGCTTCGTCGCTATGGAGATGAAAGCCGGTGGCTACCTGACCGATGGTACCACGCTGGAAAATCCTGACTTTGCTGCCATTGCCCAGGCCTGCGGCGTCAAAGGCATCCGCGTGGAGCGCGCCTCTGACCTTGACGGCGCCATTCAGGAAGCGATGGCCTTTGACGGCCCGGTGCTGCTGGATGTCATCACCGCGAAGGAAGAGCTGGCGATGCCGCCGCAGATCAAAATGGAACAGGCAAAAGGATTTAGTCTCTATATGCTGCGGGCCATCATTAATGGTCGCGGCGATGAAGTGGTAGAACTGGCTAAAACCAACTGGCTGCGGTAAAACATTTGCAGGTCTTTTATTATACGGACGCTACGGCGTCCGTTTTCATAAGAGGAACGCACAGATGATTGATTTACGCAGTGATACCGTCACCCAACCGAGCCAGCCGATGCTGTCTGCCATGATGACCGCCGAAACCGGCGATGACGTTTACGGCGATGACCCAACGATGCGTGCGCTGGAAGCGAAAGCCGCCGCGATGAGCGGGAAAGAGGCCGCGCTGTTTATGCCCAGCGGAACCCAGGCCAATCTGGTGGCGCTACTGTGCCACTGTCAGCGCGGGGAAGAGTATATTGTCGGACAGCTCGCGCATAATTATAAGTATGAAGCGGGTGGAGCCGCCGTTCTGGGCGGTATTCAGCCCCAGCCCATTCTGGCCGCTGCCGACGGTACCCTGCCACTCGATGTAGTGGAGCAGTTTATCAAGCCGGATGATTTCCACTTTGCTATCACCCGACTGCTCAGCCTGGAAAATACCCATAATGGCAAGGTGCTGCCGCTAAGCTATCTGGCGCAGGCCTGGGAATTTACGCGACGTCACCGCCTGGCGCTGCATATCGACGGCGCACGTATTTTCAACGCCAGCGTGGCGCTGAACGTGCCGCTGACCGACATTACCCGCTACTGCGATACGCTGACCATTTGCCTGTCGAAAGGGCTGGGAACCCCGGTCGGGTCGCTGCTGTGCGGCAGCGCCGACTATATTCAACGCGCGCGCCGCTGGCGCAAAATGACCGGCGGCGCCATGCGTCAGGTGGGGATTCTGGCGGCGGCGGGCCTGTATGCGCTTGAACATAACGTCACGCGCCTGCGGGAGGACCACGATAATGCCGCCTGGCTGGCTGAGCAGCTGCGGGGGATCGGCGTAAACGTGATGGGTCAGGATACCAATATGGTGTTTGTCCGCCTGCCGGAAGCACAGGTGGCGCCGCTTAAAAGCTGGATGCGCGATCACGACATTGTGCTAAGCACCGGGCCGGTCACCCGCCTGGTTACGCATCTGAATATCGATCGTCCCGCCCTGGAGAAGCTGACAGACCACTGGCATGCTTTCCTGGCGCAGCAGCCTCCGGGACAAACTGTCCACCCCGCTACGCCTGCTCCGAGCCATACTTATCCAGCAGCGCCTTAACAATGGCTTCGCTCTGGGCGTCCGGCAGGCCCCGATAGTCCTCCGGCCGGAAGTGCATCTGGAAGGCAGCAATCACCTGTTGCTGCTGCTGTGCTGACATGCCGGGCGTGACCTGGTAGCCGTAGCGCGCCAGTAACGTCAGCAATTGCCCCCCATCAACCGCCTGTTCAGGCGGCCTGCCGGCAAGCCAGAACGCGACCCGACCGGCGTCTGGCCAGGCACCCACGCCCTGGCTCGCCAGCCACTGCCAGGGAAACAGCGGGCCGGGGTCCTGCTTGCGCTGCGGGGCAATATCGCTGTGGCCCACCACGTTTTGCGGCAAAATGCCGTAGCGAAGGATGATATCCCGCGCCAGCGGCGCCAGCGCCGCGATCTGCGGGGCAGCGAACGGATACCACTCGCGTCCGCCGAGCGCCGAGCGGTGATAGCCCTGATTCTCCAGTTCAATCCCCACCGAGATATCGTTTATGCGGGTTGCTCCGCGCCAGTAGCTGCTGCCCGCATGCCATGCCAGCTGCTCTTCAGGAACCAGTCGGGATACGGTGGGCTGCCCCCCCTTCCGTGGCGGAGCCGCAGCGATCAGGTAATGTGCGCTGACCTCGCGATCGGTCAGAATAGCCAGTGAAGTGGGGTAATCCTGCGCGGTATAGTGGATCACCAGCATTTTGATACGCGGCCGTGCCCCCAAAGCATGTTGACGCGAATCCACCACGTATCCCGCGTGCCGCTCAAGCCCCGTCGGGCTACAGGCACTCAGCAGCAGGGCCAGAGTTGTCAGCAAAAGGGGCGTTAAAAATTTCATTTTCTCTACCTTAGGATGTTGATTCCGGCGGTAACCCAGCGGCTTCGTAAGCGTCTATACTTTATGCTAAAACAACGTCATCCCGAAACAATAAGGAAAATAAGATGAAATACCAGGCGATCGCCGTTTTGGCTCCGCTGGCGCTGCTGCTGAGTGCCTGTACCACGGTACAACCGGCGTACAAGGATATCGGAACCCGGATGAGTCCCTGCGTTGATGGTGGCCCGGATACCGTAGCGCAGAAATTCTATGACCTGCGCACCGGGCAGCCAACCCAGGGCTTACCTGACGCCCAGCTGTTGGCAAAATATCGCCCCTATCTCAGTGACAAGCTGTATCAGACGCTGCTGAAAGCCAGTGGTGAAAACGGCAGGGATCCGGCCCTGATGCAGGGAGATATCTTCTCCAGTCTGCCAGCCGGACCGGATTCTGCCAGCGTGGCTGATGCCTCTACTATCCCGAATACTGATGCACGTAATATTCCGCTGCGCGTATCACTTAGCCGCAACGGCAGCAAGCCGGTCGAATGGCAGGATGAAGTGCTGATGGTGCGTGAAGGCACCTGCTGGGCGGTTGATGATATTCGCTATACCAGTCAGGCTCCCCACCTGGATGGCGGATCGTTAAGCCAGCGACTGCTGAAATAGTTCTGCTCCATGCCGCTCCCTGGCGGCATGGATATTTCAGCCCCGCTCCTCCGCCAGTCTATTGCGTCTGTCCCCTGCCTGGCCTCGCCAGTCTACTGCGGCTGCCCCCTGCCTGCCCTCATCCGTTGCCTGGGCATTCGCTCTAAATGACTGCCCTTTTATAGCGGATGTTAACTCTATATCTGCACAATGATTGCATAACTATGCCGTCAACGTTAAGATTCGCAGAATCAATTGCTATTCACTTATTGCGCATGAGTATTCAACTTAACGGAATTAACTGCTTTTACGGTGCCCACCAGGCACTGTTCGACATTCAGCTCACCTGCCCCGAGGGCGAGACGCTGGTTTTGCTGGGTCCAAGCGGTGCCGGTAAGAGCTCCCTGCTGCGCGTGCTTAACCTGCTGGAGATGCCCCGTTCCGGCACCCTGAGCATTGCAGGTAATCACTTCGACTTCAGTAAACCCCCGTCTGAGAATGCTATCCGCGAGCTGCGTCAGAATGTGGGAATGGTATTCCAGCAATATAATCTGTGGCCGCATCTGACGGTGATGCAGAATCTGACTGAAGCCCCCTGCCGCGTGCTGGGGCTGGGTAAAGACGCAGCGCGAGCCCGGGCGGATAAGCTGCTTGAGCGCCTGCGCCTGACAAAATTTGCCGATCGCTTCCCGCTGCACCTCTCTGGCGGCCAGCAGCAGCGCGTAGCCATTGCCCGGGCGCTGATGATGGAGCCAGCCGTGCTGCTGTTCGACGAGCCGACCGCCGCGCTGGATCCTGAAATTACCGCGCAAATCGTCTCCATCATTCAGGAGCTGGCACAGACCCGGATCACTCAGGTGATTGTGACCCATGAGGTTGAAGTTGCCCGTAAAACCGCCACCCGCGTGGTCTATATGGAAAATGGTTTTATTGTTGAACAGGGTGATGCCAGTCGTTTTTCACAGCCGCAGACCGATGAGTTTGCCCACTATCTCTCGCATTAATGCAGGACATCATAATGAAAAAAATCGTACTTGCCGCGCTATTAGCGGGTTTAAGCCTGAGTGCCACCGCCGCAGAAACCATTCGTTTTGCTACTGAGGCGTCCTACCCTCCGTTTGAATTTGTCGACTCTGATAACAAGATCCAGGGATTTGACGTCGATCTGGCAAACGCACTCTGCCGCGAAATGGACGCGACCTGCACCTTCACCAATCAGGCCTTTGACAGCCTGATCCCAAGCCTTAAATTCCGCCGTTTTGATGCCGTAATGGCCGGGATGGACATCACTGCCGAGCGCGAAAAGCAGGTGCTGTTCACTAAGCCGTATTACGATAATTCTGCGCTGTTTATTGCGCAGAAAGGCAAAGTGGCTTCCGTTGACGCTCTGAAAGGCAAGCGCGTTGGCGTACAGAATGGCACCACCCATCAGCGCTATCTGGCAGATAAAATGAGCGGCGTCACCACCGTTCCTTACGACAGCTACCAGAATGCCGTTCTCGACCTGAAAAACGGTCGCATTGATGCGGTATTCGGTGATACCGCCGTGGTAAATGAGTGGCTGAAGCAGAATGCCAACCTGGCTGCGGTCGGTGATAAGGTTACTGATAAAGCCTATTTCGGCAAGGGTCTCGGCATTGCCGTGCGCCAGGGGAATACCGACTTACAGGGTAAATTCAACGCCGCGCTCGAGAAAATCAAAGCCGACGGTACCTTCAAGACGATCTACAGCAAATGGTTCCAGCAGTAATTCCTGAATGAGCGAACTCTATCCTCTCGCAAGCGCCGCCGGTATGACCGTCGGCCTTGCCGTTTCTGCGCTGATCCTCGGTCTGATACTGGCGATGCTATTTGCTGCCTGGGAATCGGTTCGCTGGCGTCCTTTCGCCTGGATCGGTACGGGGCTGATGACCCTGTTTCGTGGCCTGCCAGAGATTCTGGTCGTGCTGTTTGTCTATTTCGGTGCTTCCCAGCTGCTGCTGACGCTGTCGGACGGCTTTACGCTCAATTTTGGCTTCTTCAGGCTGCCCGTCCAGGTGCAGATTGAGAATTTCGACGTCAGTCCGTTTCTCTGCGGAGTAATTGCGCTTTCCCTGCTCTACGCCTCATATGCCTCGCAGACCCTGCGCGGCGCGCTGAAAGCGGTACCGCTGGGGCAGTGGGAGTCGGGTCAGGCGCTGGGCATGAAAAGAGCGGCGATTTTTTTCCGGCTGATCCTGCCGCAAATGTGGCGACATGCGCTGCCGGGCCTGGGCAATCAGTGGCTGGTGCTGCTGAAGGATACTGCGCTGGTTTCGCTGATAAGCGTCAATGACATTATGTTGCAGACCAAAAGTATTGCAGCCCGCACGCAGCAGCCTTTTACCTGGTATCTGGTTGCCGCAGCAATTTATCTGGTGGTGACCCTGCTGAGTCAGCAGGTATTGAAACGCCTTGATGCGCGCGCCACGCGTTTTGAGCAGGGGAATATCTAATGCTGAGCTATCTGCCTGACCTGCTGAAAGGACTGCATACCAGCCTGACGCTAACCGCCGCCTCGCTGGCGCTGGCGCTGCTTTTAGCCCTGCTGTTTACGGTGGTGCTTGCGCTTAAAACACCGGTGCTAAGCCTGCTGGTGCGCGGCTATATCACTCTCTTTACCGGTACACCGCTGCTGGTGCAGATCTTTTTGATCTACTACGGCCCCGGTCAGTTCCCGTCACTCCAGTCAATCCCCTGGCTATGGCATTTTCTGTCCCAGCCCTGGCTTTGCGCCCTGCTGGCACTCTCTCTCAACAGTGCGGCCTACACCACCCAGCTGTTTTATGGTGCCGTACGCGCTATTCCCGCCGGTCAGTGGCAATCCTGCGCGGCGCTGGGAATGGATCGCAAAAATACGCTGCGTATTTTGCTGCCGTATGCATTGAAACGCGCCCTCTCCTCCTGGTCAAACGAGGTGGTGCTGGTATTCAAAGGGACGTCACTGGCTTATACCATTACGCTGATGGAGGTCATGGGCCAGGGTCAGCTGTTGTATGGTCGCACCTATGACGTCACTGTGTTTGCCGCAGCGGGCCTGATTTATCTGTGTGTCAATGGCCTGCTGACGCTGCTTATGCGGTTTATCGAGCATCGCGCGCTGGACTTTGAACACCGTAACTAACCTTCCCGGTGGGTAGCCACCGGGAATCGTCGGGTAAAAGCCCTTCTTTGTGGGCTAATCCTGGGATAGCTCCCTTTCCGCCTGCGGCATACTGGGTCGCTGAAATAACGCAAGGACCGTTACCCCATGCTTAAAATCGCTCTGGCCCTGGTGCTTGCCTGTCTCAGCATCCAGGCAGAAGCCGGGTCTTCTCTGCGCTTCGCGACTTCCGGTAACAACCCTCCTTTTGAGTATCTGAACGACCATAATCAGCTGGTGGGATTTGATATCGATCTGGCAAACGCGCTTTGTCAGCGCCTGAAGAGAAGCTGCCTCTTTACCAATAATACCTTTGACCGCCTGCTGCCTTCTCTTAAATATCATCACGATGATGCCATTATCTCCGGTATGGATATAACCGATGAGCGCCAGAACGAGGTTGACTTTACCCAGCCCTATATAGGTAACTCAAGCCTGATGGTCGTGCCAAAAGGACGCTTCTGGCAAATTGCCCAGCTCAAAGGCAAACGCGTGGGGGTACGCAATCTCTCCACGCAGCAGGCCTACCTGCGGGACAGATGGCCTGAGATTATTGCGGTGACCTACGATAGCTACCAGAATGCTCTGCTGGATATCAGTAAGCATCGGCTGGATGGGATCATCGGTGATACGGTAGTGATCAGAAGCATGCTGAAAGCGCATCCGCAGCTGGCGACGGTGGGTGGGGAGATTTCCGACAGTCGCTACTTCGATAACGGCATGGGCATCGCGGTGCGCAAAGGGGATGACGAACTGCTAAACGCTCTGAATCAGGCCCTCCAGAGCCTGACCGGGGACGGTACCGTACAGCGGCTGGCGCTGCACTGGTTTGAGCCCGCGCAGCAGGAGTAGCAGCGGCCCGCCTACAGTTTACCCGTCCCTGCGGTTACCCGTACCTGCACTTACCCGCCCCTGCGCGCCCGCTGAATATCCCTCAGCCGCTGCTTCTCTTCATATGCCATAAATCGCCAGGCGATAAAACCGACGATGCCGACGACAAACAGGATCAGCGACGCCAGCGCATTAATTTCCGGGTTCACGCCCCGGCGCACGGTGGCAAAAATTTGCATCGGCAGCGTGGTCGCCCCCGGTCCGGTGACAAAGCTGGCGATCACCAGATCGTCCAGCGACAGCGTAAACGCCAGCAGCCAGCCGGTTACCATCGCTGGCGCAATCATAGGCAGCGTTATTACAAAGAAAACCTTAAGCGGCGCGGCGCCCAGGTCCATTGCGGCCTCCTCAATCGAGCGATCCAGCTCACGCAGGCGGGCATTGATCACTACCGCCACATAGGCCGTACAAAAGGTCACATGGGCCAGCCAGATGGTCAGCATCCCGCGGTCGGCGGGCCAGCCAATAGCATGTCCCATTGCCACGAAGAGCAACAGCAGCGACAGGCCGGTTATCACATCCGGCATCACCAGCGGTGCAGTAAGCATAAAGGCGAAGCCAGTAGACCCTTTAAAGCGGCCAAAGCGCACGATGACCACGGCAGCAAGGGTGCCTAACAGCAGCGCCGCCGTCGCCGCCAGCGCGGCAATGCTCAGGCTTAGCGCCACGGCATCGATCATCGCGTCATCGTGAAACAGAACCTGATACCAGTGCAGCGAGAAACTCTCCCAGGCGGCAAGCTGCGATGAATTAAACGAATAGAAGACCAGCAGTGCCATCGGCGCATACAGGAAAAAAAAGCCCACTATCAGGATCGCGGTACGCCACGGCGAGCGGATTGTTGGCAGGCTGCTCATCCCTTTTCCCCCATCTCTTTATTCTGATGCTTGTGAAACCAGATGATAGGCAGGATGAGGATCAGCAGAATAATCACCGCCAGTGCGGAGGCGACCGGCCAGTCGCGATTGTTGAAAAACTCCTGCCAGAGCACGCGCCCAATCATTATGCTGTCAGGGCCGCCCAGCAGTTCGGGTATCACATACTCACCAACGGCGGGAATAAATACCAGCATCGATCCGGCAATAATGCCGCCCTTTGTCAGCGGCACAATCACCTGGAAGAAGGTTTTCAGCGGGCGGGCGCCCAGATCTAAGGAAGCTTCCACCAGCGAATAGTCGATACGCGTGAGCGCGGTGTACAGCGGCAGCACCATAAACGGCAGGTAGCAGTAAACAATGCCAATGTAGACTGCGAGGTTGGTGTAAAGAATGGCCAGCGGATGATCGATAATACCTGTCCACATAAGAAAACGATTAAGAATGCCATTATTATTCAGAATGCCCATCCAGGCATATACCCGTACCAGAAAGGAGGTCCAGGAGGGCAGGATAATCAGCAGCAGCAGAATATTACGGGTGCCTGGCGCGCTATGTGCGACAGCCCACGCCAGCGGATAACCGATCAGCAGGCAGATAATCGTCGATACCGCCGCCACCTGCAATGAGTGTAGATAGGCATCCACATACAGCGGATCGTCAGTCAGGGTCAGATAATTGCCAACGTTCAGCACCATCTGGAGCTGGCCGTCTGCCCAGGTGACCAGATCGGTATAGGGCGGGATCGCGCGGGCGATATCGGCAAAGCTAATTTTAAGCACGATCAGGAAGGGCAGCAGGAACAGCAGCACCAGCCAGAGCCACGGCAGGGCAATTACCAGCCGTCGCCCCTGCCGCCTCTGTAGGCGATCAACGACAATGCCGAAGCGGCCCTGCGGACGGGCGGCGTGTTTCATCTCAGGTTCAGCCATCGCGCCCCCCTATACCGTCAGTACGACGCAGCTGTCCGCATCCCAGCGGAGACGCACTTCATCGCCCCAGGTCGGAACGTCCTGGCGGAAGCGATGGGCATTTTGTAGCTGGGCAATGACGGTCTGGCCACTGCGCAATCTGACGTGATAGACCGAGAGATCGCCAAGGTAAGCGATGTGTACCACCTCCCCCACTGCCACATTGCTCTGCTCAGCCGGGATCTCATCGCACAGCATCACTTTTTCCGGGCGAAGCGCCACGTGAACCGGCACGCCATCCACCACCGAAACATCGGAGCTCACTTTTAAGGGTGAAAGCAGCCCCGGACAGTCGATCAGCAGACCATCGGACTGGCGCTCGCGGAGCAGGCCCTCAAACAGATTTACCGTGCCAATAAATCCGGCGCTGAAGCGCGTGGTCGGGTGCTCATAAATCTCTTCCGGCTCACCAATCTGCACAAACTTGCCGCGATTCATAATCGCGATGCGTCCGGCCATGGTCATCGCCTCTTCCTGATCGTGGGTGACCATTACGCAGGTGGCGCCCACGCGCTCAAGGATATCAACCACTTCAAGCTGCATACGGTCGCGCAGCTTTTTATCCAGCGCCCCCATTGGCTCATCCAGCAGCAGCAGCTTAGGCCGCTTAGCCAGGCTGCGGGCCAGTGCGACCCGCTGACGCTGTCCACCTGAGAGCTGGTGCGGCTTGCGGCTGCGGTACTCCTGCATATGCACCAGCGCCAGCATCTCTGCCACCCGGCTGGCAATTTCCTCTTTCGGCAGGCGGTCCTGCTTCAGGCCGAAGGCAATGTTCTGCTCAACGGTCATATGCGGAAAAAGCGCATAGGACTGAAACATCATATTAACCGGCCGCTGATAGGGCGGTACGTGTGAAAGATCCTGCCCGTCCAGCACAATCTGGCCGGAGGTCGGCGGTTCAAAGCCCGCCAGCATCCGCAGCAGCGTTGATTTCCCGCAGCCAGACGGGCCGAGCAGTGCAAAAATTTCGCCTTTATAAATGGTCAGATTGACATCATCTACCGCGTGTTGCCCATCGAAAGATTTAGTCAGGTTGCGGATCTCAAGCAGCGGGGTCAGGGCCCTGGCTGCTTTAGGTTGCGGACGGACAATAGCCTCATTCACTAACTTAACTCTCCGGCACTCTGAGGATTACGGCCAGTACGCCGTATGAAAGAGAGGGCAGAGGCTATTTAACGCCTCTGCGGTGTGAGCTTTACGCTGGCGGCGGTTATCTGCCGCGTTATATGAGCGTTGCCCGGGCGGCCTTTACTTGCCGCTTTTAACGCGCGTCCACGCGCGGGTGCGTACGCGGTCCAGTTTCGGATCCTGTACCTTCAGCACAAAGAGTTTCGCCATCGTCTCGGGCGTGGGGAAGATGCCCGGATTATTGCGGATATCCGCACTGATAAAGGGCAGCGATGCCTTATTACCATTAGCGTAGAACACCTTGTTGGAGATGTCGGCAATGACCTTTGGTTCCAGTAAATAATTCAGGAACTGATAGGCCTCATCGACATTTTTAGCATCTTTAGGAATAGCCAGGGTATCGAAGAAGGCCAGCGCCCCCTCTTTTGGAATACTGTAGGCAATATTGACGCCGTTTTTCGCATCAGCCGCGCGTTTCTTCGCCTGCAATACATCCCCGGCCCAGCCGATCGCCACACAGGTATTCCCGTTGGCAAGGTCGTTTATATACTGAGACGAGTGGAAGTAGCGAATATTAGGCCGGAGTTTCATCAGCAGATCCGTTGCCGCCCCCGAGTAATCTTTGGCATCGCTACTGTTAGGATCTTTACCGAGGTAGTTAAGCACGGTGGCAAAAATCTCTTCCGGCGCATCCAGGAATGAGACGCCGCAGCTTTTCAGTTTTTCGAGATTTTCCGGCTTAAGCACCAGATCCCAGCTGTTAACCGGCGCATCTTTACCCAGCGCGGCCTTCACCTTATCAACGTTGTAACCAATGCCCGTGGTCGCCCACAGGTAGGGAATGGCGAATTTATTACCCGGATCGTGCTGTTCCAGCTTCTTCAGCAAATCGGGATCGAGGTTGTTATAGTTTGGCAGCTTGCTTTTATCCAGCGGCTGAAATACCCCGGACTGAAGCTGACGGGCGAGAAAGCTGGACGAAGGCACCACCACATCGTAGCCGGTACTGCCCGCCATCAGTTTGCCTTCCAGCACTTCATTAGAGTCAAAAACGTCATACACCACGTGGATCCCGCTCTGATTTTCAAAGCCGGGAACCGTATCGGGTGAAATATAATCAGACCAGTTATACACGTGCAGCGTCTTATCGGCCGCGCCAGCACCCGCTGAAACGGCCAGCAGCACGGCAGCCGCCACGCCCGACAGCCACTTTTTAGGTTGATTAAGCATATTTTCCATTCTCCGCACCAAGGTAACCACAGCTTTTTCAAACAAGCAAAACGGCAGACGCCCGGCACGGCAGGGGCAATCAGTGAATGTTTATTCACTCTGCCGCCGGGATGAAAAACGCCAGCCCAGTCCACGTCATGCATATAACGTTGCTTCGCAAGAATAGTCCTCAGTGGCACTGGAGGCCAGCCCCTGGCGTAAAAAACAGCATTTATCGAATTTTCATGCACTTTCCCTCTACGGGATCGGCCAGACCCGGCCTGAGTGACGATAAATATCTGGTAGTAAAGGGCATTCGGCAGGATAAAAAAGGGTTTAAGGCAGGAACGGTGCAGGGTGGCGTGAAGATTAGAGTTAACCGCCTGCTAAAAGAAGGCGGTTAGACAGAGAGTAAGGCGTACAGGATGACTAAGCGGACCGGTTAATGTAGTAGCGCGTGTGAGCTGACAATCGCGCTGCGATCCTCTTCGTCGTCATCGCCGACCACCAGTAGCTGATTAGCAAAGGCTTCCAGCACCACCATTGAAATCTGCTCTTCACTCTGCTTCATAAAGTGCGCGAACTGGCCATAGGTCACCCCCGCCGTGACATTCAGCGACTGACAGACAATCAGCTTGGGCAGATTATCATCCTGAATATCGACAAAAGCCTTTACGGTCAGCGAGGATGCATTGATTTGTGACAGGTCGCCTACCAGCGGGATAAGCGCGGTCGGTTTAACTTCTGCAAGCGCGGAAAACAGGATGACGCCATCCATCAGATCGAGCTTGGCATCAAATACCCCATCAAAATTTTGCATATGCGGCAGATGGAGCGCCTGGCATGAGTCACACTCAAACCAGGTGATGCTTTGCTGATCCAGCCAACGTCGTATTACGTCAATATCTGGAACGACGAGTGAATCCATGTGATTTGTCTCATACCGCCTTAAAATTGCGCCCTAGCTTACGGAAAAATGCGGTCAAACACCACGACTGCGACGTAAATAAGCACTCGCTCGCGCGTTTTCAGACAGAAACCAGGGCGCTCCTCTCAGACGATTTTCACTACTAGCGCGTTGCCCAGCCCTGCTGATGCAGATACGCCAGCATAAACGGACGGCTCTCTTTGATAATCGTCTTCTGGATATGCTCGCTCCAGCTCTCGCGACGCGGGTTACTTTCGCGCGTGAGGTAATACTCTTCCTGCGCGTTGTCGTAGTCCGCCAGCACCTGAGGATCGATCGGCTGATAGCGGTTTTCATGGACCAGCATCGCCGTCGGCATCCGTGGTTTATGCTGCGGAGCCTGATCCGGGGTGCCGAGGCAGAGACCGAATAGCGGCAGAACATATTTAGGCAGGCCCAGCAGCTCGGTCACCTCGGCGATGGCATTGCGAATGCCGCCGATAAATACGCCGCCCAGCCCTAATGACTCGGCGGCGACCATGGCATTTTGCCCCATCAAGGCGGTATCGACGCAGCCAAGCAGCAGTTGCTCAGCCAGCCCCAGCTGCGCGTCCGGGCAAATTTGCTGATTACGATTGAAATCGGCGCAGAACACCCAGAACTCCGCTGCCTGGCCGACATACTTCTGACCGCCGGTCAGCGTAACCAGCTGTTCGCGCAGCTGCGGATCGGTGATACGGATAATCGATGAGCACTGCAAAAAGCTGGAGCTTGAAGCCGACTGTGCCGCATTAAGAATCGCCTCGCGCTGGTCATCTGCAATGGGTTTGTCCGTAAAGGCGCGAATTGAGCGGTGGGAGCAAAGCAGCTCGATGGTTGGCGTCATGGTGCACTCCTGTTTTACGCCCGACGGCGTAGTGAAAGCGTTGATACACTGAGGAGACCAAGGGTAGCAGGTGCAGCGGTTACGGGTAACGTTGAAAATGTATAATTCCTTGTCAAACCGCCGCAGCCCCCGCCAATCGCCCTATAGCCTGTGCAAATCAATGCGACAGGCAATACCTTCTTCCCTTATCCATTTGATGCGGGCATCATAGGCACCAGCGACCTATAAGATGTGATCTACATCACATATAAAATTTCGACCCTGAGGAGAAACACATGTTTGCAGTCATTTTTGGACGCCCGGCCTGCCCATACTGTGTACGTGCGAAAGAGCTGGCAGAGAAACTTACCGAAGAGCGTGAAGACTTCAACTTCCGCTATGTGGATATCCATGCTGAGGGGATCACCAAAGCCGACCTGGAGAAAACCGTGGGTAAGCCGGTTGAAACCGTGCCGCAGATTTTCCTCGATCAGACCCATATCGGCGGCTGCACAGAGTTTGAAGCCTACGCCAAAGAGAACCTGGGCCTGTTCCAGTAATCACGCAGAATTCCGCTGCGCCCCGCGCTGAGGGGGCAGCCATAAAAAGAGGGCCGATACCGTATCGGCCCTCTTTTTTTACGCCTTAACTGCCCTGAGTGCATATCTTTGCCCGTCCGGGACGGTTAATCGTGCTGATGCGTAATCAATGAACGACACAGCATCACGACAAGCGCCCCGGAACCACACCAAAACACCCCGCTGGTCATAAACGCCAGCTCCTGAAGCAGCGCGATGCACCCACTAAAAAGGCGCAGATGCAGAATCAGCAGGCAGCATGGCGTCGCCAGCAGCGGGCCTAACAGGGCTACCGTCAGCGGAGATTCTTTGGTGGTTAGCGCTGCAATCGCACCGGGGATAGCAAACATCAGCAGACCCAGCTGCGCATGAGAATAGGCGTGCGTTTCGCTACCCATTTCATAACGAACCGCCAGAAAGATGACGCAATAAAGGATAAAACAGCCTGCCACGCCCATCCAGGACACACCTTTAAACACCACAGGATCTTCTCCCGGCAATTTATCTCGTATGCTGGCCACAATAGTCCACCGCCTTGTCTCTGTTAAAGAAGTTACAAAGAACCGCGTAAATGAGCGCGGCTTTTACTGGCTGAAAAAGAGTGAAGCGATTAAAATGGCGACCGTTTTACAGATGCTGAACTGTAATACGCGGATAATCCTGAACGTTGCCGCTGCTCTGACGGCAGCGCGTTAAATCTAGCGCAAAAAACCCTTTTTTTCAACACGTTACTAGTAAATAAGAAGTTAAACCGTGAATATAAACGTCGCAGAGTTGTTAAGTGGAAATGACATTCTGTTATTATTTGTCGTTCTGGCTCTTGGGCTATGCCTGGGTAAACTGCGGCTTGGCTCTGTCCAACTGGGCAATTCCATTGGCGTTTTAGTGGTTTCTCTTCTGCTCGGCCAGCAGCATTTTGGTATCAATACCAACGCCCTTAATCTGGGCTTTATGTTATTTATTTTTTGCGTTGGCGTCGAAGCCGGACCTAACTTTTTCTCAATTTTCTTCCGCGACGGCAAAAATTATTTGATGCTGGCTACGGTGATGGTTGGCAGCGCAGTCATTATTGCGCTTGGGCTGGGAAAACTGTTTGGCTGGGACATCGGACTGACTGCCGGCATGCTGGCAGGCTCAATGACCTCCACGCCGGTGCTGGTCGGCGCGGGCGATACGCTGCGACAAACGCTGCACGCCGGACCGTTGCTGACTCAGGCGCAAAATAATCTTAGCCTCGGCTACGCGCTCACCTACCTGGTGGGGCTGGTGAGTCTGATCGTTGGCGCACGCTATATGCCGAAGATGCAGCATCAGGATCTTCCCACCAGTGCTCAGCAGATTGCCCGCGAACGCGGCCTGGACCCTGACAGTCAGCGCAAAGTTTATCTGCCTGTCATCCGCGCCTACCGCGTCGGCCCTGAGCTGGTCGCCTGGACCGATGGCAAAAATCTGCGCGAACTCGGTATCTATCGCCATACGGGCTGCTATATCGAACGCATCAGACGTAACGGCATTCTCGCCAGTCCGGACGGTGACGCCGTGCTGCAACAGGGCGATGAGATCTCTCTGGTAGGCTATCCCGATGCGCACTCCCGCCTTGATCCCAGCTTTCGCAATGGCAAAGAAGTCTTCGATCGCGATCTGCTGGACATGCGGATCGTTAATGAAGAGATCGTGGTTAAAAATAATAATGCGGTGAATAAACGTCTTAGCCAGCTCAAGCTAACCGATCACGGCTGCTTTCTTAACCGGGTTATTCGCAGTCAGATAGAAATGCCAATAGACGACAGTATTATTCTGAATAAAGGCGACGTCTTACAAATAAGCGGTGAGGCACGACGCGTTAAGTCCGTCGCTGACCGCATAGGATTTATCTCAATTCACAGTCAGGTCACCGATCTTCTCGCCTTTTGCGCCTTTTTTATTATCGGGCTGATGATTGGTATGATCACTCTGCAATTCAGTAACTTTAATTTTAGTATTGGTAATGCCGCCGGGTTATTATTTTCCGGGATCCTGCTCGGCTTTCTGCGCGCCAACCATCCCACCTTCGGTTATATCCCGCAGGGGGCGCTGACGATGGTGAAGGAGTTTGGCCTGATGGTCTTTATGGCGGGCGTGGGGCTGAGTGCAGGAAGCGGCTTGTCGCATGGCCTGGGAGATACCGGCCTGCTGATGCTCGGGGCGGGCCTGGTGGTGAGTCTGCTGCCGGTGGTTATCAGCTTTATGTTCGGCGCCTGGGTGCTTAAAATGAACCGCGCCCTGCTATTTGGTGCCATTATGGGCGCCCGCACCTGCGCCCCGGCAATGGAAATTATCAGTGATACCGCCCGCAGTAACATTCCTGCCCTTGGCTACGCCGGTACCTATGCCATTGCTAACGTTTTGCTCACCTTAGCCGGGACGCTAATCGTTATAATCTGGCCAATGGCAGGCGGTTAAAAAATATTTAGGAATTTCTGAGAACTTTTAATTAAGCGCGCAGTCCTAATTAGTGCCACTGCTTTTCTTTGAAATCCCCAAATTGTGGAGCCCGTTAATCGAATGATTAGCGGGTTTTTTTCTTTCTGCCACTCATCCCCCTCCCTGTTCTTAATGTTTCCTTAATCGCATTTCAGCACCATGAATTTTTGTCTTCATGAAAAACTCGCTTATGTCACTGCCCTTGATCCTTAACAAACGCACAACCGCTTTACCAATTAGGAATAGGTCTGTTTACCTTTTACCTGTTCGCTTTTACCTTATCCAGCTGTTATGGCTCGCGATTGCCGCCGTCCTGTTTACGTGGATATCGCGAGATGGCCGCTGGGATATGGCTATCAGTCGTGAATGGTTCGACCCGCTCACGCAGCAGTTTCCGCTAAAGGAGAATCGCTGGCTCAATCTGATAAACCATACGCTGCTGAAGGATACGGTGATTGTGCTGGCGGTGGTGGCCCTGATGGCGGGTATCGTCAGGCGGAACAGCAGACTGATATTGGTCACGGTGTTGATCGGCGTCGGCCCGCTGGTTGTCGGGATCCTTAAAGCGACCAGCGCGCACTCCTGCCCCTGGGATCTGATCGAATTTGGCGGCAAGGCAGTCTCTTACCCGCTGTTTTCGGCCATACCGCCGGGGAGCGGCCCGGGTGACTGTTTCCCGGGCGGTCATGCGTCAAGCGGCTTTGGCGTGATGGCGCTATTTTTCTGGTTCTGGCCACAGCGGCCAAAACTGGCCTGGCTCTGTTTTTTTGTCGGCGCTGCGCTGGGGATGCTAATGGGTTTTGGTCAGATTATGCGCGGCGCGCACTTTTTGTCTCACAATTTATGGGCTGGCTGGTGGGTTTGGCTAAGCCAGTGTTTTACTTTCGGATGCGTTTCGTATCTGCTTAATATGACGAGGAAATAATCATGATGGAAGAGCTAAACCGGACGCTGTTTCTCTGGATCAACGCCACACCAGAGTCGCCCGGATGGCTGATTACCCTGGCAACCCTTATTGCCCGCGATCTGATTGCAATCGTGCCAGTGCTTATCGTTGCACTGTGGCTCTGGGGGCCCAAAGGCCAGCTGAACTCTCAGCGCGAACTGGTGTTGAAAACCGGTATCGCACTGGGCTATGCGCTCACTATCTCATGGTGTATTGGCAATCTGTACCCGCATCCGCGTCCCTTTATGATCGGCCTGGGCTATCAGTTTCTGCATCATGCGCCCGATGACTCTTATCCAAGCGATCACGGCACGGCAATTTTTACCTTTGCCATTGCCTTTATGTGCTGGCATCGCGTCTGGTCCGGCATCATGCTGATGCTGATCGGGGCGGCCATCGCCTGGTCACGAATTTATCTCGGCGTACACTGGCCGATGGATATGCTCGGCGGCCTGCTGGTTGGCATGCTCTCCTGCCTGTTTGCTCAGGTGGCCTGGTATTTCTGCGGCAGACGACTGCTGGAAAATATCTCCTGGCTCTATCGCGTAGTCTTTGCGTTCCCTATCCGTAAAGGCTGGGTGCGCGACTAACGTGATAAAAAAGGGTGGAACAGGCTTTCACCCTCAGCTTTCTTCTCCGCATGATATTAGCGGGTTACGATGTAGCCCGCTGATAAAATCCGCAAACAGCCCACGATTTAATCAATCAAACCCGTCGATAACTCAGTTTTATATACCAGTAAAACCCCGTCCAGCCAGCGATTAAACCCCATCAATAACGCGCGACCAGTATATAACCCCAGAAACATTGTCATAACTGTGATTAGGATCGCCAGAAACTCCCTTCTGCCCTCTTCCTTCTTCTCATTCTGGTGGTAGAGTGTCGCCGTCTCGGGAAAAGAGTGAACTAAATTGCGCGACCGCATCAGGTGATATCGCAGGCAGGAGCGGTTTACTTCACTGTTTTTAATATGGAGATCATTATGGAATCATCTAAGGCGGCCACGCTTAATGTGCCGGTAGCAGAAGAGGCTGCGGCCTGGCGCAAAAGCGATACGATGTGGATGCTGGGCCTGTACGGGACGGCAATAGGAGCAGGCGTACTTTTTCTACCGATCAACGCCGGTATTGGCGGACTTATCCCACTGGTCATCATGGCGCTGCTGGCATTTCCCATGACCTTTTTTGCTCACCGCGGCCTGTGTCGCTTTGTTCTCTCCGGTAAAAGCCGCGGCGAAGACATCACCGGGGTGGTGGAAGAGCATTTTGGTGCCGGTGCCGGGAAGCTGCTGACCCTGCTCTATTTCTTTGCCATCTACCCTATCCTGCTGGTCTATAGCGTGGCGATCACCAACACCGTGGAGAGCTTTCTCACCCACCAGCTACACCTAACGGCTCCGCCGAGGGCGCTGCTGGCGCTGATCCTGATCGTCGGGCTGATGACCATCGTGCGCTTTGGTAAAGAGATGATCGTGAAGACCATGAGCGTGCTGGTCTACCCTTTTGTGCTGGTGCTGATGGCGCTGGCACTCTGTCTGATCCCGCACTGGAACAGCTCTATATTCCAGCATGTCAGCATGGCGGGCAGCGGTAAAGGGCTGTGGATGACGCTGTGGCTGGCCATTCCGGTGATGGTTTTTTCCTTTAACCACTCGCCGATTATCTCCGCCTTCGCCGTTGCAAAACGTGAAGAGTATGGCGACTACGCTGAGAAGAAGTGTTCGCGCATTCTTGCCCGCAGCCATCTGATGATGGTGCTAACGGTGATGTTTTTCGTCTTCAGCTGCGTGCTCAGCCTGTCACCAGCGAACCTTGCCGAAGCCAAAGCACAAAATATTTCGATTCTTTCCTACCTGGCTAACCATTTCGATACCCCGCTGATGGCCTGGCTGGCGCCCGTTATTGCGATGGTGGCAATCACTAAATCCTTTCTTGGGCACTATCTTGGCGCGCGGGAAGGCTTTAACGGCCTGATGGTAAAATCGCTTGGCAAACGAGGGAAGGATCTTTCCGAGCATAAGCTGAACAGAATCACCGCCCTCTTTATGCTGCTGACCACCTGGCTGGTGGCAACGCTAAACCCGAGCATCCTGGGGATGATTGAAACCCTGGGCGGCCCGATTATCGCGATTCTGCTGTTTCTGATGCCGATGTATGCCATCCATAAGGTGCCGGCCATGCGCCAGTACAGCGGTAAAATCAGCAACCTGTTTGTGGTGCTGGTGGGTCTGATTGCCATCTCTGCCATTGCCTGGGACCTGTTTTAGCTGTAACAAAAGAGCGGCCACGCAGGCCGCTCTTTCTTACTCACCATTATTGCTGCCGGTCAGGAAAACCACTTCCCAAACACGCTACTCAGTTTCATCATTACGAAATCCCAGGCGCGACTGAAAAAGCCCCCCTCTTCGACTGCCTCCATCGCCACCAGCGGCCGCTGTTCAATCGTCTTGCCGTTGAGCTGGAAGTCGATGACGCCAACCTGCTGATTTTTCTTAAGCGGCGCGGTGAGCTGCGGCTGAGAGAGCGTAAAGCTGGCCTTCAGTTTTTTCATCTGTCCCTTAGGCAGAGTAATCGCTGCATCCTTCGCAACGCCGAGATTGACCTCTTTTTTATCGCCAAACCAGACCCGCTGGGTGGAAAAAGGCTTGTCGGCCTTGATCGGCGTAACGGTTTCGTAAAAACGGAAGCCCCAGGTCAGCAGCTTTTCACTCTCACGAAAGCGAATACCGTCGGTCGCCGCGCCCAGCACCACGGATATCAGTCGCTGATCGCCATCCGTCGCCGAGGCGACAAGATTATTTCCCGCGCCGTTGGTATGGCCAGTTTTAATGCCGTCTACCTTAAGGTTAGTGCTCCACAGCAGGCGATTGCGGTTGTACTGGCGAATATGGTTAAAGGTGAACTCTTTCTCTTTATGCAGGGCGTACTCTGCCGGAACGTCGCGAATTAGCGCCTGGCCAATCAGCGCCATATCGCGCGCGGTACTGTACTGCCCGTCAGAATCCAGGCCATGCACGGTTTTGAAATGGGTATTTTGCAGGCCCAGCGCCTTAACGTAATTGTTCATCAGCCCGACAAATGCATCCTGGCTACCCGCCACATAGTCGGCCAGCGCAATGCTGGCATCGTTGCCGGACTGGATAATAATGCCCTTATTCAGCTCGGAGACCGGAATGCGATCGCCCGGCTTCAGAAACATCAGCGACGAGCCCTGCAGGATAGGATTGCCCGTTGCCCAGGCATCTTTGCCCACGGTGACCATATCGTCGTTGGTAATTTTGCCCGACCTGAGCGCCTGTCCGGCCACATAGCTGGCCATCATTTTGGTCAGGCTGGCGGGATCGAGACGATCGTCAGCATGAGATTCCGTCAGCACCTTGCCGCTGTTGTAATCCATCAGGATCCAGGCTTTCGCATTGATTTCCGGCGGAGCAGGTGCCTCTTCTGCATGGGCAAAAGATAAGGTTAGCAGCATTAGTGACGCGGAGGCGGAGAGCGTGTAGCTTACGGAGATGAGCGATTTCTTCATGGTGGGACCAGATATCCATTTGAAAGGTAAGAATTTTCACAGCGATGACGGGCACATGTCCTGCTACGCTATCGTTTCTATGCCCAAATTTGAACAGCAGTAGAGTAAAGATATTTAGAGTTTATTAGATAATAACCTGACAATGACATCGAAGTGGCGGTTTTTTCGCCTTCACCGCCAGCGAAACCAGGCTAAATTCCGAATTTTTCCAAAACAGTTAAGTGCATCACATAATTCCGTTACCCTGAGGTCAATCTGCCTTAGGAGCAACACCATGGATTTAGCCCTTTTCGACCTTGATGAAACCCTTATTAGTGAAGACAGCACCGGCCTGTGGCTGCGCTGGCTGGTCTCCCAGGGGTTTGCTCCACCTGAGCTGATCGAGCAGGAGCAGGCACTGATGGAGCAATACTATGCGGGCTCGCTGTCGATAGAAGCCTATATGCAGACCATCCTGGCACCGCTAGCTGGCATGGGTACGTTAACCGTTTCCGGCTGGGTTCGTCGGTTTGTTCATCGCGATATCCTTCCCCGCGTTTACCCCGCTGCCCGCGAGCGCATGAGCTGGCATCAGCAGCGCGGTGATACCATTCTGGTCATTTCAGCCAGCGGCGAACATCTGGTGACGCCTATCGCGCAGCAGCTTGGCGCTCATGATGCACTGGCCATTGGCGTTGAAATTGTGGATGACCGCTACAGCGGAAAAACCTACGGCACAATGACCTATAAAGAGGGCAAAGTCACCCGCCTGCAGGAGTGGCTCAACGGCCAGCAGAAAGGGAAATTTAACCGCACCTGGGCCTACAGCGACTCGTTAAATGACCTGGCGATGCTGGAACACGCCGATCACGCCTGGGTTATAAACCCGGCCCAGCCCCTGCACACCCTGGCACAGCAGCGTGGCTGGGAAGTGTGCAACTGGGTCAGATAACCCCTTCTGCCGGGCGTCGCGGTGAGATATTACGCCGGGTCAGAGAGCCGCTTCTCAGGACCATGGCGGAGAAATGTAACGCTGGGTCAGAGAACTGCTTCTCAGGACCATAGCGGAGAAATGTAACGCTGGGTCAGAGAAAGCGGCTTCCACAGCGCGCTACTGGCCGGATGACTCCGCCAGACCAACTTTAAGCAGCTTGCCGTCACGCTCATCCGTCAGCACATACAGGTAGCCATCCGGCCCCGTTCTCACGTCACGGATGCGCTCCTTACGATCGGCCAGCAGGCGCTCTTTTTCCTCAATGTTGTTGCCGTCCACCGTCAGGTGGATCAGGCTCTGCTGCTTCAGCGCGCCGATAAATAAGCCATTTTTCCACTGCGGAAAGCGCGGGCTGTTATAGAACGCCATGCCGCTGATGGCAGGTGACACCTTCCACCAAAACGCAGGCTGCTCGGTGCCTGCCACCCTGCCCCCTTTCGATCCCGGGACTTTTTCCCCGCTGTAGTCAATGCCCCAGGTGGCGAGCGGCCAGCCGTAATTCTTGCCCTTGCTGAGGATATTAACCTCGTCTCCGCCGCGCGGGCCGTGCTCACTTTCCCACATCTCATGCGTCCAGGGGTTTAGCGCCAGCCCCTGAGGATTACGCATCCCCCAGGTCCAGACTTCGCTCCGCGCCCCGGCTTTGCCGACAAAAGGATTATCTTTCGGCACGCTGCCATCGGCATTCAGCCGTATGACTTTGCCGGTCAGTGACGCGGGATCCTGAGCCGTTTCAGCGTGAAAATTATCGCCAAAGGTAATATAGAGATATCCCTTATCATCGAAGGCCAGCCTGGATCCCAAATTAGCACCGCTGGAGAGCCTCGGCTGCTGGCGAAGGACCACCCGAAAATCTGTAAGCTGGCGGCTGTCCTGGCTTAGCGACCCGTAGCCCACCGCAGCACCTGCCCTGCCCTGACTGTCCGCTTCGGTCCAGGTGAGCCAGACGCGACGACTCTGCGTAAAGTCCGGCGCCAGCGCCACGTCAAGCAGGCCACCCTGACGCTGCGCCCACACCTTCGGCACGCCGCTAACCGGCTGTGACAACCCCTTTCCGGGCTGCCAGAGGCGCAGCTGTCCCGCACGTTCGGTAATCAGCATACTCTGGCCATCCGGCATAAACGCCAGCGCCCAGGGGTGATCCAATCCTTTCTGCAGCTCTTCTACGGTCACTTTCTGCGCCGCTGCCCCCTGACTCAGGGTCAGCGCGACGGCCAGCAAACTCAGTTTAACGAATCGGGACATACCTTTCTCCTGATGGGAAGCACCAGATAAATCTAGTAAAAGGTGTCAGAACGCGTGGAAGTTTTACAAAACATTAATCTGGGATTCAGGGGCCGTCGGGGGAGTTTGGGAGCGGATAAGTACTTTGACTATCCGATGCCCATATCACCCGATCCCCCATAAGCTCACATTTTATAGCCCAGCGAGGATTATTGTTTGGGATTTATCTTTATCGGCATGCTATAAAAAATTTACCCCCTATTTGCAGTTATTTAGATAAATCATCACATCTCATTATTTTAATTTGATTAGATGGAAATCATATCTTTTTATTAACGAACCAAAAAGTAAAGAAATTCCTGCCGCTATAACCACAACGAAGATGACTCACGTAATATTACTTGCAGGTTCCATACCCCATTCGTAATCCCTCATGATAAACTGATTTGTTCTCAAAAAGTAAAACAGTGCTGTGTCCACATTATGCGGGTAAGCTCAGGTTACCCTGATGCAAAAATGTTTGCAGAATAATTCCCGAAGAGCATACAGGGCGATGTGATATATATTATCTAAGACTCACGCCTTCAAGATTAATATTCCCACCCATACCAATCGTAATCTTAGCCACATAATGCGCATCTTGATTATATATTTAAGGTTTCTACATTGAAAAAATATGTTAGAATGACACTATTTGGTTAAATTTTATAAGTGGGGTCAATTTTGAACGATATGGATTTTGTAAGTGATCTTAAGGCGAACGGCTTCACTGAGAAAGATATAACTCGCTTAAGAGCAATAGTTGAGAGTGTTCCAACGAAGGATCAGACGTTAGCTTCCATAGTACTTGACCTAAGCAGGCGTTTTTGGGGTGGTGTCATTGGGATGTTACTAATGGTAGTTATTGCCTTGTTTGGCAGAATATATGACACAGCGGAAAACTTTTTCATCTACCTGTTAGTTATTTGTTTTGGAGTGACGGTTATTTATATCGTTACCCCAATTAAATTGGCATGGAAAGCACATCGGTATATGGCTAAGAAAAAGTAAAAATGATTTGTGGTCAGTATTCATATCGTTAAGATTTTTTCCAATATCTATACCTTTCTTTGCTGCACCAGTTCCTTTGAGTATGAGAGCTGGTTTACTCATTGTCTGAACTTTCCTGTAATAGTCGGAAGGAAGATAGTTGAATAGTCTCCAGGACTCAGGTTTCAAAGTTAACTTCAAAACCCCATAGTACGATGTTGTAAAATCAATGGCCTGATAAGCTAAAAACCCCAATCTTTTGTCAAAGCCCATAAATTCAGCCACATCTTCATATGCATTTCGCATGAAGTTTGTTGGATTAGCACGTCCAAGAAGTTTTTCCGTACTTTCTATAGCTGAACCAGCACCATTCAGAACCAGACTACCCCCAGCTACAATTCCGATTACATTCCCAGTCGCTACAGAGCCTGCAATTAAAGTCGCACCTGCAACCATCTGCAACCCACCCAGTACAACACCTATACCATCTATGACATAACCGATGATTTTTTCATGATCATGGTAGAACTGAACAGAAGCAGAAACTACTGCATGACCTGAACGTAGCATCCTGTCTTGTATGGTCAAATATTCATGCTCTTGCCTGAGATTCTGTATGCAAGCCTGGCACTCATTATCGGTACTCGCAGAGCGAATAACATCAAGCTGAAGAGTGATAAATGATTGAATTTCATCTTTAAAATTTATCCTTAACAGCGCGTCCTGGATATGCAGCAAGGATAGTGTATTAGCAATGCTATACAATTGATTTGCCTGAAGGTTTGCCATCGTCAGATAGTAGTCTGAAAACCTTCTGGGATTCACGTAGTTGTCCATAACCGTACCTTTGTGTCATCATATGATCAGTACTTTATTTAAACAGATAGTATTGAGTAATCAAAGGGAGTTTTGAATATGAGTACCGATCTTTACCTGAGAATTGATGGCATCAACGGCGAGTCACAGGATTCTAACCATAAGGGCTGGATCAATATTGACTCCTTCTCCTGGGGGGCAAGCCAGGCAGGAAACATGAGTGTGGGCAGTGGTGGCGGAGCTGGAAAGGTTCAGTACCGTGATCTTACGGTACACACCAGCATCGACAAGGCTATCCCTGCAATTATGCGTTATGTCTCCAACGGTAAACACATAAGCAAGGTTGAGCTGGCAATTTGTAAGGCCGGAGGAACTCAGATTGAGTACTGCCGTATTACTCTTGAGGATGTGCTAATCGTTGATGCAATGTTCAATGGTGCAAGTCAGCGTGATCTTGTTGGTATGACTTACCAGTTCCAGGCTGCGAAGGTCAAAACTCAGTACTGGGAACAATCGACTGCTGGCGGTAAAGGACCGGAAACCCAATCAAGCTGGAACATTAAAGAAAACCGCGAATAAGCTTCATAAGACGCATTCTACGTAGTTAAAAATAACGGTTGCACTGACATTCCAGGCCGTTAGAATGCGTCTGGTAAGTACTAAAGGTCGTTATCCTGTTTCTCGCGACATTCATATTTTTTTTCGAACAAATCCGAATAGGACTGAAAGTACTATCGCTATAACGACAATGAAGATTACCAGCATGATATTGCTTGCCGGGTCCATACCCCATTCATAGTCCTTTGTAATAATATTATTTGATCGCAAGACATCAAACAGTTCTGAAGAAGACCATAGATAAAGTTGGTTTACTGGTTTGATCCATGCGGTAACACAGAATGCCAATATTAAACATACTATCGCGGTAATTATTCTAAACATTACACTTCGCAAAATCTGGCACTCCTTTAACAGATACTTTTCCGTAAGCCATCAAACCTGAACGGGATCCAGGTACTTTACATTGCTGAGTACGAAGTAATGCTCTTCTGACTTGTTGAAAATCACTAACCTTGAAGAAAGTTATACATCCCCATGATTCACCTGAGCCATCTGGCCTTAACGGGTGTAGTCTGAACTGCCCACGCTTTACGCCATTTACAAAAACGCTATCTGACATGGTTTGAGCACTAAACAGGCCGAACCATTCATCGTGGTTTGTGTGGTTAACAAGATCCTTTAACTCGCGTAGCACCGTGTTGGCAAAACCTGAGGACGGCATTTTGACTATCCAGTAATCCCCAACTGGGATCGAACCGTAATCAGTAATATAGGAACAATTAATGTTATTGATGAATTTCTCACGTCCAGAAAGTACTGAGAATGTACCTATCCCATACACTGTAAGTACTGCCTTGCCTGAACGTCTGGCATCATCATCATAGGTCATACTCATTTGAATCATTCAGTATTCCTTCCCTGTAATACCAACACTTAAGGAAGTATACACACTCATTCTAACTACGATCAAGGATTTAGCCTGGATGGAAAAACGAGATAGCGCCACAAATAAAGCTTTCTCTTTGCTTAAAAGCAGCTGTAACTATTTGCCAGAAATAAGACTCTTTGAACTGCCCAATGCTGTTGTCAAGCTTCAGTACCTCCTGACGAAACTGGGCCCTGTGCTGTTTACCTGGCTTCCTGTTAGTTGATACGGACATTGTCATATGAGCGACGTCTGATCGAGGGTTTACTCACTTAGCGGCGTATCCACTATTGCCGGGTAAGGCCATAGCAATTCTAAGCCTCCCTGAAGGACTCTGGCCCCTTTAATCCCCTTTGTTATTAACATTGCTGTATAAATTTTGCTTCGACCCCGGTAAAATCCCGCGCAAATTGCTGTGCTGAACTGGAAATGAGCTATGTCGCAAACTACAACAATGGCACCACGGGTCGGTTTCGTCTCGCTGGGCTGCCCAAAAAACCTGGTCGACTCTGAACGGATCCTCACCGAGTTGCGTACGGAAGGATACGAAGTTGTGCCGCGCTATGACGATGCGGAAATCGTTATCGTTAACACCTGCGGCTTTATCGACAGCGCGGTGCAGGAGTCGCTGGAAGCGATTGGCGAAGCGCTGAATGAGAACGGTAAGGTCATTGTGACCGGCTGCCTGGGCGCGAAGGAGAACCAGATCCGGGAAGTGCATCCGAAAGTGCTGGAAATTACCGGCCCTCACAGCTATGAGCAGGTGCTGTCCCACGTGCATCGCTACGTGCCTAAGCCACAGCATAATCCGTTCACCAGCCTGGTGCCTGAACAGGGCGTGAAGCTGACGCCGCGCCATTATGCCTATCTGAAAATTTCCGAAGGCTGCAACCATCGCTGCACCTTCTGCATCATCCCCTCTATGCGTGGCGATCTGGACAGCCGCCCTATCGGCTCGGTGCTCGACGAGGCCCGTCGTCTGGCGGAAGCCGGGGTGAAAGAGCTGCTGGTGATCTCGCAGGATACATCGGCCTATGGCGTCGACGTTAAACACCGTACCGGCTTCTGGAACGGTCAGCCGGTTAAAACCAGTATGGTCAGCCTGTGCGAACAGCTGGCGAAGCTGGGCGTATGGGTGCGACTGCACTATGTCTATCCTTACCCGCACGTTGACGACGTGATCCCGCTGATGGCGGAAGGCAAGCTGCTGCCCTATCTCGACATTCCGCTTCAGCATGCCAGCCCGCGCATTCTCAAGCTGATGAAGCGACCAGGTGCCGTAGAGCGTACGCTGGAACGTATCAAGCGCTGGCGTCAAATTTGCCCTGAACTGACGCTTCGCTCGACCTTTATTGTCGGCTTCCCCGGTGAAACGGAAGAAGAGTTCCAGATGCTGCTGGATTTCCTTAAGGAAGCGCGGCTGGATCGCGTTGGCTGCTTCAAATACAGCCCGGTCGAAGGCGCTACGGCCAATCAGCTACCGGACCCGGTGCCGGAGTCGGTAAAAGAGGAGCGTTACGATCGCTTTATGCAGCTACAGCAGGCTATTTCTGCTGAGCGTCTGCAGGAGAAAATTGGTCGTGAGATTCTGGTGATTATCGACGAAGTGGATGAGGAAGGCGCGATTGGCCGCAGCATGGCCGACGCCCCTGAGATCGACGGCGCGGTCTATCTGAACGGAGAGTTTAACGTGAAACCCGGTGACATTATCCGCGTGAAGGTGGATAACGCCGACGAATACGATCTGTGGGCATCTAAAATCTAGCCTCTATTCCCCTGCTCACCGCCGGTTTCGACCGGCGGTTTTTTGTATCGACAACGTCATGTGTAGCTGGCTAAGCCAGCTACACATGACGCGGCAGGATTTAGCCCATTACACCTGACGCGGCCAGGCTCAGCCATATTTCGCCTGGTGCGCTTTCTTCCGGGCCAGATAATCCGCATCGGCCCGCAGCTTGTCCCACTCCGCTTTAAAAATAGCAGCCGCCGCAGCCTTCTCTTCGTTCAGCTCACGCGGAAGTACCAGGCGATCCTTATCATACTTGCGCCCGCCCTTGTGATTGGCATAGCGTCTGGCGCGGGTATACCCCATCTGAATAAACTTACGCGCCATATCCATGCCGACAAAATCATCGCTGGCGCGGTAAGCCTCAAACAGTTTCATAATTTCGTCAGCCGAGGCGCGGGCGATTTCAGGCGTGCGAAAGCGCCAGTGGGGGAGGATCTCACCCTTATAAGGCTCCACCATCAACACACCCTGCTCGCCGCGTCCTACCTGATAAAGCTCAGGATGCTGGCGGAAATCAATGCTCTTAAAGTCCTGTTCGTAATCGAATTCTTTCATCAAATCAGCTCTTTAGCTTAGGATCCAGCGCATCACGCAGGCCATCACCCAGCAGATTAAAGGCCAGAACGGTGAGAAATATCGCCAGGCTGGGGAATACCGCCACGTGTGGCGCCATTACCATATCCGCCCTGGCTTCATTAAGCATCGCGCCCCACTCCGGCGTTGGCGGCTGCGCGCCCAGCCCCAGAAACGACAGGCTGGCCGCCGTAATGATCGAGGTGCCGATTCGCATGGTGAAATAGACCACAATCGAAGAGAGGGTGCCGGGCAGAATATGGCGAACCAGGATGGTGAGATCCGATGCGCCGATGCTGCGTGCCGACTCAATATAGGTCATATGCTTTAGCACCAGGGTATTGCCCCGCACCAGGCGGGCAAAGGCCGGAATGCTGAAGATCGCGACGGCAATAATCACGTTCGACATGCCGGTGCCCATGATCGCCACCACCGCAATCGCCAGCAGAATGCCGGGGAAGGCAAACAGCACATCGCTGATGCGCATGATAATGCGATCCCACCAGCCTTCGTAATAACCCGCCAGCAGGCCCAGCGCCGTGCCGATCGCAGCACCTATCGCCACCGAGACGAACCCGGAAATCAGCGACAGCCGCGTACCCAGCAGCACCCGGCTAAAAATATCGCGCCCAAGCGAGTCCACGCCGAACCAGTGCACCAGCGAGGGGCCTTCCGTCAGCCTGTCGTAGTCGAAATAGTTTTCAGCATCAAACGGGGCCAGCCAGGGGGCCAGCACCGCCACCACAATCAGCAGCAGCACAAACAGGCCTGCCGCTATCGCCACCGGCTGACGGCGGAAGCGCCGCCAGAACTCATGCCAGGGGGTGCGCACGCGATGCTGCGTTATAGTCGGCATCGCGGACAGCGCCGCGTTACGTCGCCAGTTTTTCATCGCGGGTCCTTATTTATAGCGAATCGCAGGGTTGATTGCGGCATAGAGCATATCGACAATCAGGTTAATCAGAATAAATTCCAGCGAGAACAGTAGCACTTCGGCCTGTACCACCGGGTAGTCGCGCATTTCAACCGAATCCACCAGCAGCCGTCCCAGGCCCGGCCAGTTAAACACCACCTCGACGACGATCGATCCCCCCAGCAGGAAACCAAACTGCAGACCCATCATCGTCACCACCGGGATCATCGCATTGCGCAGGCCGTGCTTAACAATCACCCACGTCTCCCGCACGCCTTTCGCCCGCGCGGTACGCATATAGTCTTCCTGCATGACCTCGACAAAGGATGCGCGGGTAAAACGCGCCATGACAGCAGCGACCGCCGCGCCCAGGGTTATCGACGGTAAAATATAGTGCCGCCAGCCGTCAGCACCCACCGTTGGCAGCCAGCCCAGCTGGACGGAAAATACCTGCATCAGCAGCATGCCGAGGGCAAAAGCCGGAAAGGAGATACCCGATACGGCCAGCGTCATGCCCAGTTTATCCGGCCATTTATTGCGCCATACCGCCGACGTAATACCGATGGCCATACCAATAATCACCGACCAGACCATACTGCTTAACGTCAGCCAGAGCGTGGGGAAGAAGCGCTGCGCGATTTCGGTGGACACCGGCCGCTTAGTCACCATCGACTGCCCGAAATCGCCCTGTAGCGCGTGGGTGATAAAGTGCCAGAACTGATGGGTAATCGGCTGATCCAGCCCTAACTGCTGGCGCACCAGCGCCACCACCGTCGCATCGGCCTCCGGCCCTGCCACAAGGCGAGCCGGATCGCCCGGCAGCATATGAACAAACAGGAACACCAGAACCGCCACAATCAGCAGCGTGGGGATCAGTCCCAGTAAACGTCTGATAAAATAATTGAGCATGCGTTATCCTGCGCCTCAGACAGCCGCACCTTCCGGTGTGGAAGGTGCGGGCGTGTGTCGGCGGGTTACTTCAGAGAGGCGTCGTCAAAGCTGAACGAGGTGTCAGGCATGACGTAGAAACCCGTCAGGTTTTTAGTATTGGCTGAAACCAGCTTTTCTACCACCAGCGGGGCCCAGGGCTGATCCTTCCAGATACGATCCTGCGCATCCTTATACAGCGACGCTTTTTTATCGCCGTCGGTGGTATTCAGCGCATCGGTCAGATCTTTATCCACCTGCGGATTGCTGTAAAAAGCGGTATTAAAGATGGTTGGCGGCCAGGACTGGGTGGCAAACAGCGGCGTCAGCGCCCAGTTAGCTTCGCCGGTAGAGGCAGACCAGCCGGTATAGAACATGCGTACGCCGCTCTCTTTCTGACCTTTATCCTCCACTTCCGCCGCGCGCTGCCCGGCATCCATCGCCACAACATTAACCTTGATACCGACCTGAGCCAGCTGCTGCTGGGTAAACTGCAACACCTTCTGCGCGGTACTGTGGTTATGTGAAGACCAGAGCGTGGTGGTAAACCCGTTCGGGAAGCCCGCTTCCTTCAGTAGTTCGCGCGCCTTAGCCGGGTTGTACTCAGGGGCCGGATAGGCCTGGGAATACTGAATGGCAGGCGGCACAATGCCGGTAGCCGGGGTGGCATAGCCGGAGAAAGCTACCTTCACCAGTGCCTGACGGTTAATGGCGTAGTTAATGGCTTCGCGCACTTTAGGATTATCAAACGGCTTCTGGGTGACATTGAAGCTGATATAGCGCTGCATAATGGACGGCGAGGTCACCAGATCCAGCTTCGGATTTTTCTCCAGCAGCTTCGCCTGCTCATAGGGAATGGGGAAGGCAAAATTGGCTTCGCCGGTTTGCAGCATCGCCGCGCGGGTGTTGTTATCCACTACCGGACGCCAGGTGATGGTGTCCAGCTTCGGATAGCCCGACTTCCAGTAGCCCGCGAATTTCTTCACCTTCACAAAATCGGTTTGATTCCAGGTTTCCAGCTCGAACGGCCCGGTACCCACCGGATGGAAGCCGATATCCTTGCCGTATTTCTTCAGGGCGGTGGGCGAGATCATCGCTGCCGCCGGGCTGGCCAGCGTATTGATAAAGGCGGAGAACGGCTGTTTTAAGGTGATTTTAACCGTGGTGGGATCGACCACTTCCGTGGTGCCAACCGACTTAAACAGGTTGTAGCGCTTGAGATGGTTATCCGGGTTACTGGCGCGGTCAAGATTCACCTTCACCGCTTCGGCATTAAAGTCGGTGCCGTCCTGGAATTTAATGCCCGGGCGCAGTTTGATAGTATAGGTCAGGCCGTCGGGGCTGGCCTGGTAGCTCTCGGCCAGCACGTTAGTCAGCTTCATCTCTTTATCGAAGCCAAACAGGCCCTGATAGAAGGATTTTGCAACCGACTGGGACAGCGTATCGTTGGCGTCGTAGGGGTCGAGGGTGGTGAAGTTCGATCCCACGGCAATCACCGCATCTTTTGCCGCCCAGGCCGGTAGCGCCGCCAGGCTGCCCAGAAGTCCGGCAGTTAACAGTATTTTACGTTTGCGGGTTATCATCATTTTGCATTCATCTCCTGTCCCTTCTTATTGTTGTGCTGCAATTCAGGCACCGCCGATGGCATGGCGGGCTACATAGTGTCCGGCGCTCACTTCAACCAGCTGAGCCACCTCCGGCTCGTCCCCCAGCGCACGAACCGCACTGGGAATTTCATCCACCAGCAGCGGCCTTTCGCGTCGACGATGACGGGGATCGGCCACCGGTACGGCAGACATCAGCTTGCGGGTATAGGGGTGCTGCGGATTTTCAAACACCGACTGCCGCGGCCCAATCTCCACAATCTGCCCAAGGTACATCACCGCGACGCGGTGGCTGATGCGCTCAACAATGGCCATATCGTGTGAAATAAACAGGAAGGCAATGCCAAATTCCCGCTGCAGGTCGAGCATCAGATTCACGATCTGCGCCTGAATGGAGACGTCCAGCGCGGAAACCGATTCGTCGGCAATCACTACTTTCGGGTTAAGCGCCAGCGCACGGGCAATACAGATACGCTGACGCTGGCCGCCTGAAAACTCGTGCGGATAGCGCCGCGCATGTTCAGGGAGCAGCCCAACGCGCTGCAGCAGCCAGGCCACGCGATCTTCTGCCGCCTGGCCTTTAGCAATTCCGTGAACCAGCAGCGGCTCCATAATTGAAAAGCCGACGGTCAGCCGCGGATCGAGCGAGGCATAGGGATCCTGAAAAATAAACTGGATGTCGCGCCGCAGATGCGAAAGCGCCGAGCCGGTTAGCTGGTCAATCCGCTGGCCGTTGAAGGTGATAGAACCGCCCTGGCTTTCCACCAGCCGCAGCAGCGACCGCCCGGTGGTGGATTTGCCACAGCCCGATTCGCCCACCAACGCCAGCGTCTCGCCCGCATGCAGATCAAAACTGACCTTTTCTACGGCGTGGACCCGGCGAGTCACGCGGTTGAACAGGCCGCTGCGGATGTCAAAACGGGTCACCAGATCCCTGACCTGCAGGACCGGCTCCCCCTCATTTACCACGGTGTCCTGGGGTACGGCCGGGGCGGATTCCCCCTCGCTGCCCGCCAGCGGGAAATGCAGCGGGAAAGGGGTGCCGGTCATGGCACCCAGTTTGGGGACAGCGGCCAGCAGCGCGCGGGTATAGGGCTGCTGAGGACGCTGAAAAACATCCTCAACCGTGCCGGTTTCCACCACGTCGCCACGGTACATCACCTGTACGCGATCGGCCATTTCAGCCACCACGCCCATATCGTGAGTGATAAAAATCACCCCCATCTGCATCTCTTTTTGCAGTACGCGGATCAGCTGGAGGATCTGCGCCTGGATGGTGACATCCAGCGCGGTTGTCGGCTCGTCGGCAATCAGCAGCGCCGGTCGGCACGAGAGCGCCATCGCAATCATCACGCGCTGGCGCATGCCGCCCGACAGCTGGTGGGGAAAGCGGGAGAGCACGTTTTTCGCGTCGGGAATACGCACCAGATCGAGCATATGCTCCGCCTCTTTCAGCGCCTCGCGGTGGCTTTTCCCCTGATGAAGGCGCAGGGATTCGGCGATCTGCTCACCGACGGGAAACACCGGGTTCAGCGAGGTCATCGGCTCCTGAAATATCATCGCCATGTCTGCCCCGCGAATGCGGCGCAGCTGGGACTGGGGCGCGGACGTCAGTTCAACCAGCTGGTCATTGCGGCGGCGCAGCCATATTTCACCGCTGTCGATACTGCCGCCGCCCTGCTCTATCAGCCGCATCAGCGCCAGCGAGGTAACGGACTTCCCGGAGCCGGACTCGCCGACAATCGCCAGCGTCTCACCGCGCTGGACGTCCAGCGAAAGGTTTTTGACCGCCCGCGTCACGTCTCCTTCCTGACGGAAGCTGACGCTCAGATCCCTGACGGACAGAACCTGGTTCGCGGCAACGGCTGCTTTATTCGTCATCCTCCTGCTCCTTATTGTTCTCCGCGCCAGGTTCTTCCCGATAGATGCCGGTAACAGGCGCCTCGCCGACATAGCCGTAACCGCGATACATTCCCTCGCAGTTAAACGGCAGCGCGACGTTACCGGTACGGTCAATGGCTATCGCGCCGCCGCTACCGCCGAGTTCGGGAACCTTGTGCAGAATAACGCGATCGCTGGCCTGCGCCAGCGTCAGCCCGCCATATTCCATCTGCGCGGCAATATCATAGGCCGCCAGCAGCCGCATATAGACCTCACCGGTGCCGGTGCAGGAAACGGCAACGGTGGCGTTGTTGGCATAACAGCCCGCCCCGACAATCGGCGAGTCACCTACACGGCCCGCCTGTTTATTGGTCATCCCCCCGGTTGAGGTGGCGGCGGCGAGGTTTCCTGCCAGGTCGAGCGCAACCGCCCCCACGGTGCCTAATTTGCGATCCGCGTCGAGCGGCTCGCCCGCGCCTGCGGCCATGGCGCCCGCTTCTCCCGCCACGTCTCCAGCGCCTCCGGCCACGACTGCGTTGTCGCGCGGCCAGGCGGCTTTTCCGCCCTCGTCAGACTCGCGATAACCCGCTGCGGCACCGCTATGATCGAGTAGCAGCTGATGGGTATTGCGCGCACGCTCAAGCTGTTCCCAGCGCGCGGCGGTGGAAAAGAAGTCAGGCGCAACCTGCTCCAGCCCCTGCCCGGCGGCAAACGTCTCTGCCCCGTCCCCAATAAGCAGAACGTGCGGGCTGTTATCCAGCACCGCCCGCGCGGCGAGGATCGGATTACGAATATGGCGAACGCCGGCAACGGCGCCAGCCTCAAGCGAGCGGCCATCCATAACAGAGGCGTCCAGCTCGTGCGTTCCCTCGTGGGTGAAGACCGCCCCTTTGCCCGCGTTGAAGAGTGGGCACTCCTCCAGCAGACGTACCGCTTCGGTCACCGCATCCAGTGCGCTTCCTCCTGCGGCCAGCACCGCCTGACCACGGGCAATGATATCTGCCAGCGCCTGAGTGTAATGACGTTCCTGTTCTGCGCGCATACTGGCGCGGGCAATCGCTCCTGCTCCGCCGTGGATGGCGATAACTGCTCTGACCATAGCCGGTTTACCCTGAGTGCCAAATCAGCATGGAAAACACTGAGTTAGAATGATTTTATTTAATATTAGGACGTTTTTGACTATAGGCAGGCAATAAAGTGATGTAAAGCGGAATGTTTGCTGGCTGATAATAACGAAAAGTTCTATCTCATAACTGCCGGTGCGCTTACTGCTGCCGGGCGATGCATATCCTTTCCGCCGTTTACGTGACCCTGGCGTGGATTCGCGCCATAATATTGCCTTCTGCTTTTACTGCCGCCCCCGATGGGGTGTGCCGGAGACACTATGGAATCCTTTACTGCGGGACTGATCTCCCTGGACGATGCGCTGGCGACCATGCTGGCACAAATTACCCCGGTCAGCGAAAGTGAAACGCTGCCTCTGATTGAGGCCGCTGGCCGCATTACCGCCGCCGACGTGGTCTCACCGGTAAACGTTCCCCCCTTCGCCAACTCGGCGATGGACGGCTATGCCCTTCGCCTGGCCGATGCGCAGGCCGACACGCTGACTGTCGCCGGAAAAGCCTTCGCCGGGGTGCCGTTTAGCGGCAGCTGGCCAGCAGGCAGCTGCATACGCATTATGACCGGCGCTCCCGTTCCTGAGGGTGCGGATGCGGTGGTCATGCAGGAGGAGACCGAACGGCAGGGCGAAGCGATCCGTCTGACAGCAACCGTTACTGCCGGGCAAAATATCCGCCTGCCGGGGGAAGATATCCGCGAAGGTGACAGTGTGCTGCGTGCGGGTACGCGCCTGGGCGCGGCGGAGCTGCCGCTGCTGGCCTCGCTGGGCGTACCGGAAGTTAAGGTGCTGCGCAGGCTTCGCGTCGCCGTTTTCTCCACCGGTGACGAGCTACAAACCCCGGGCCAGCCGCAGGCACCGGGCCAAATCTACGACACCAACCGCCTGGCGGTAAAGCTGATGCTCGCTAAGCTGGGCTGCGAGGTTATCGATCTGGGCATTATCCGCGATGACCCCGATGCGCTTCGTGCGGCCTTTGACCAGGCAGACAGCCGTGCCGACGTCACCCTGAGCAGCGGTGGCGTGTCCGTTGGCGAGGCCGATTACACTAAACGTATGCTGGAAACACTCGGCGAAGTCACCTTCTGGAAGCTGGCAATTAAGCCTGGCAAGCCCTTCGCATTTGGACGACTCAAAAACAGCTGGTTCTGCGGACTCCCGGGCAATCCGGTATCCGCCGTGCTGACCTTTTATCAGCTGGTCCAGCCGCTGCTGGCGAAGCTAAGCGGCCAGCAGACCGCTGCCCTGCCGCCGCGCCAGCGGGTGAAGCTGGCCGGTAGGCTGAAAAAAACGCCGGGCAGGCTGGATTTCCAGCGCGGGATCCTTAGCCGCAACGATCGCGGCGAGCCTGAAGTGCGCAGCACCGGTCCCCAGGGTTCGCATGTTTTCAGCTCATTCAGTATGGCCAACTGCTTTATCGTGCTGGAGCGCGAGCGCGGCAGCGTAGAGGATGGCGAATGGGTTGAGGTTGAACCCTTTAACGCGCTGCTGGAGGGATAGGATGCTGCCCGAACTGCACGACGATGAGATCCTGCGTTATAACCGCCAGATTGTGCTGCGGGGATTTGACTTCGACGGGCAGGAGCGTCTGAAGGCCGCAAAAGCGCTGGTAGTCGGACTGGGCGGCCTCGGCTGCGCGGCCAGCCCCTATCTGGCCTCCGCCGGAACCGGGCATCTGACCCTGCTGGACTTTGATACCGTCTCCGTTTCCAATTTGCAGCGACAGACGCTGCATACCGATGCGGATATCGGTCAGCCGAAGGTTGACTCTGCTCGCCTGCGTCTTAGCGCCCTGAATCCTCATATCAGCCTGCGCGCCATTCATGCCCGCTTAGATGACGCAGAAATGGCCGCGCTGATTGCAGAGCATCAGGTGGTGGTCGACTGCACCGACAACGTAGAGACCCGCGAACAGCTCAACCGGCTGTGCTATGCCAGCAAAGTCCCTCTGGTGTCCGGTGCGGCAATCAGGATGGAGGGGCAGCTCAGCGTTTTCAGCTGGCAGGAGAGCGAGCCCTGCTACCGCTGTATCAGCAGGCTGTTCGGAGCGGAAACCCTGAGCTGCGTGGAGGCTGGCGTTATGGCACCGCTGGTTGGCATTATTGGATCCTTGCAGGCGATGGAGGCCATTCGCATTATGGCCGATTATGGCGCGCGTCCGGCGGCTAAGCTGCTGATGTATGACGCGATGACGCTCCAGTTCCGCAGCATGAAAGTGGCTAAGGACCCGGCCTGCGAAGTCTGTGGTCATCATATATAACCCAGTCTGTGGCCCTGAGCAGGGCCCTTTTTGTTATCACTGCTGCATTTCTCAGCTAATTCAGGCGTAATCAGAACATTTCCTCTCACTGGCACTATATTTAAGCGGTAACACCCTGAGGAATTGGAGAGTTTTATTAATGTTTTCGCCACCCCGATCGCAACCGGATGTCAGCATGAGCAGCCTGCGAACATTGATGATCGCCTTTCTGCTGATTGTTAGCCTGGCCGTCATCCTGGTGAACGGCTGGATGGTGATGGATACCTGGCAGCGCGGGTTACGGGAGACGGAAAATGACGCACGGAACCTTTCCCAGTCCGTCTCAAAACAGTCGGAAGACTCCTTTCTGCAGGTAGAGCTGACGCTCGGGGATCTGCGCGACCGCATTACCCTGATGGGGTTGGATCCCGATCGGCAAAGAAATATTGCCAGCCTGCTTCGTGAGCGTAAAGATTCACTGCCTCAGCTGCATGGCCTGTTTATTTACGATACCACAGGCACCTGGCTGGTAACCTCCGAGGGGATTTTACAGCAGCACAGTAACAACAGCGATCGTGAATACTTTCGCTTCCACCGACACAGTACCGATCCCGGAATGCATATTGGTAAGGTTATTCGCAGCCGCTCGACGGGCGACCTGGTTATCCCCCTCTCCATGCGCTTAAGTAATCTGGACGGTTCCTTTCGCGGCGTGCTGCTGGCCACGCTGCGTATTGACTATTTTCGGCAGATATTTAGCTATTACAATATAGGCGACCAGGGGCTGATGGCGCTGATGCTTAACAATGGCACCGTGTTATATGCGCGTCCTTTCCCGGACAATACCATCAACCTCAATATTTCCAACAGTCCGCTGTTTAACCGACTGCTGAAAAGCGCCTCCAGCGGCACCGCCACTTATAAGGCTGCTCTGGATGGCGTAGAGCGTATATTTGGCTATGCCACGCTGAAGCGGTACCCTTTGGTGGTGACCGTTGCCTACGGCAGTGCACAGCTGCGGCAGGCCCTGATGGCCAATCTGCTGATATATCTTGTGCTCTGCGTGATGCTGCTGTTGGTGATTGTGGCGATGGGCTATCTTCTGCTACGCAATCTTAGCAAGCATATTCAGGATCAAATGGAGCTGGCACAGGTTCGCGATCAGCTCACCGCAATGAATCATACGCTACAAACGCTGGCGCTGGTCGATAGCCTGACCGGGCTTGCCAACCGACGCAGGTTCGATCTGTGGCTGGATCGCGCTCTGCTGCGGGCTAACAAGCTGAAAACGCCGATTGCGCTGCTGATGATCGACGTCGATTTTTTCAAGCGTTTCAATGATACCTATGGGCACCTGGCCGGAGACGAGTGTCTGAAGCAGGTCGGCAGCGCCCTGTTGCAGCTGGTGCGAGGTCCTGAAGATCTCGTTACGCGCTACGGGGGTGAGGAGTTTGCGGTCATTCTGCCCGGTAGCGAACGCGAGGAGGCGCTGCGCAATGCCCATAAGGCCGTTGACGCTATCGCAGCGCTGGCGATTCCGCATTCCAGTACTGATATAGAGAGTAAGAGGGTTACCGTGAGCGTTGGGGTGCAGGTTATCGGGGGCAGCAGCGGTGATGCCACGCGTCAGGCGCTGATCGGTCTGGCGGATAAAGCACTTTACAAGGCGAAGGCGTCGGGGAAAAACCGGGTCGGTGAGGCGTAGTCGTAAATTATGTAGTGACAGTGCCAATGCGGCATTGACTCGGTGCAGTCGCCTGCGGGTGGTGCCTGATGCTGCACAGGCCTGGAGTGTCGCCAGCGGGTTGTGCCTTGCCAGGTAAAAGGCTCAGTGCCATCGACAATGGGGCCTGGTTCGCTAAAGGCCTGTTGCATTCGCCTACGGGTGCTGCACAGGCCTGGGGTGTCGCCAACGGGTGGGGCCCGGGGCTGCACAGGCCTGGGGTGTCGCCAACGGGTGGGGCCCGGGGCTGCACAGGCCTGGGGTGTCGCCAACGGGTGGGGCCCGGGGCCTGGCGGTCCTCGCGCCGCGCGTGGCGCGGTGCCTTCGCTCCGCTCGTCGACCTTTCGGAGCGGGCAGTGACGGGACATCCCTGTCCCGGCATGCCCTTGTGCCAGCATCCCTGCTGGCCCATCCGGGTCTTCCTCTCTGCACTCAGCGCTGCGGAATGCCTGTCACCGGGCCCCTCCCGTCTGCTCCTTTGCATTGTGCTGGCTGCGGTTAAGGGCGGTGTCGTGAGTCACAGGCGATTCTTGGGCAGGTTTAAAGCAAAGAGAACTCTGCAAATAAGACAACCTCCGTGCCAAAGCTTCAGGGTCGTAGCCTGGGGATTGCGCACGGTTCGCTAAAGGCCTGTTGCATTCGCCTACGGGTGGGGCCCGGTGCCTGGCTGCGGGTAAGGGCGGTATCGGAGATTCCCGGAAACTCTTCGCCAGATATGAATGCGTGCAGGAAGTATGCAATGACCAAAATAGTTGGGATATGAAGAAAATCAGAAGACTGAGAGTGCACAGTTTATTGTGACTGGTTTTTTTGTGGTGCAGATAAATGACCTAAATAGCGGCACCAAAAACTAAACCGAAAAGTGAGCCGAATCCTGCGCGACAGCAAATCTTAACGGGGATAGGCTCGGAAACCTGCGGACAGATAAACGGTTTTACTCAAAGCGGCCCAGAAGCCTGAGAGGTGGATAATCCCTGCGGGTGACGGGTAATCCGCAGCGCTGCGGCGAAGACGGAAGGCCAGGCGAGAGCAGCAGGGATGCTGCACTCAGGGAGCGGCGGGCAGGGATGCCCGCTCGCGACCGGGCCGTCCGGCCTGGAGCCGGAGCCAAAGGCACCAGGCAAAGCCTGGCGCGAGGACGCCCGGCCAACGCTGGGATTATCCACCGGCACAGCTGAAATTGCAGCCAGCACAACCAATCGGCCAACACTGGAATTATCCACCGGCACCGCAGATATTGCAGCCAGCACAACTCACCAGCGAACGCTGGGATTGTCTACCGCCACAACACATATTGCAGCCCGTTAGCCACTCCTGTGGGCTCACGGACTGCAAAAAAGTGGCTTACTTAGCTTGAAGTAGCTCAAAAACTTTCCGGATAAGTAAATGATTTTACTGGAAGCAGCTCAGCAGCCCGCGGACAGATAAACGGTTTTACTCAAAGCGGCCCAGAAGCCTGAGAGGTGGATAATCCCTGCGGGTGACGGGCATTCCGCAGCGCTGTGGCGAAGACGGAAGGCCAGGCGAGGGCAGCAGGGATGCTGCACTCAGGGAGCGGCGGGCAGGGATGCCCGCTCGCGACCGGGCCGTCCGGCCTGGAGCCGGAGCCAAAGGCACCAGGCAAAGCCTGGCGTGAGGACGCCCGGCAACCGCTGGGATTATCCACCGGCACCGCAGATTTTGCAGCCAGCAAAACCAACCAGCAAACGCTGGGATTATCCACCGACACAGCAGATATCACAGCCCGGCCCCCCATTCCATAAGCCTGCCGCCGGGCTTCTTAAATCAGACGATACCCTGACTACGCAGATAATCTTCGTAATTGCCGGTAAAATCGTTGATCTTGCCGGGAACCATCTCAATCACCCGCGTCGCCAGCGAACTGACAAACTCACGGTCGTGAGAAACGAAAATCAACGTACCTTCGTACATCTCCAGCGCCATATTCAGCGCCTCGATAGACTCCATATCCAGGTGGTTGGTTGGCTCATCCATAATCAGTACGTTCGGCTTTTCCATCATCAGCTTACCGAAAAGCATACGCCCCTTCTCACCACCGGAAAGAACCTTCGCGGGCTTACGGATATCATCCTGACTAAACAGCAAACGACCCAGAATGCCACGCACGGCCTGCTCATCATCGCTCTCCTGCTTCCACTGGCTCATCCAGTCGAAAACCGTCAGATCGTCAGCAAAATCATGAGCGTGATCCTGAGCGTAATAGCCGATACGCGCATTTTCAGACCACTTCACTGAACCCGTATCAGGCTGCAACTCACCCACCAGCGTCTTCAGCAGGGTCGTCTTACCGATACCGTTAGGACCGATAATCGCCAGCTTCTCACCCACTTCCAGCAGCAGATTAACGTTCTTAAACAGCGGACCCTGGTCGAAACCTTTACTCACCGCCTCCAGCTCCAGCGCGTTGCGGAACAGCTTCTTATCCTGATCAAAACGGATAAACGGGTTCTGACGGCTTGAGGCCTTAACTTCTTCCAGCTTGATCTTATCAATCTGCTTAGCGCGCGAGGTCGCCTGGCGAGACTTCGAGGCGTTAGCGCTGAAGCGGCTAACAAACGACTGCAATTCGTTAATCTGCGCTTTCTTCTTGGCGTTATCAGACAGCAAACGCTCGCGCGACTGGGTCGCGGCAGTCATATACTCGTCGTAATTACCGGGGTAAACGCGCAGCTCGCCGTAATCCAGATCGGCCATATGCGTGCAGACCATGTTCAGGAAGTGACGGTCATGCGAAATGATAATCATGGTACTGTTACGATCGTTCAGCACCTGCTCCAGCCAGCGAATGGTATCAATGTCCAGGTTGTTGGTCGGTTCGTCGAGCAGCAGGATATCCGGGTTAGAAAACAGCGCCTGCGCCAGCAGCACGCGCAGCTTCCAGCCGGGAGCAACCTCGCTCATCGGGCCGTAATGCTGCTCCAGCGGAATACCCACACCCAGCAGCAGTTCACCCGCGCGCGCTTCAGCGGTATAACCGTCCATTTCACCGTACTTCGACTCCAGATCGGCCACTTTATAGCCGTCTTCTTCGCTCATTTCCGGCAGGGCGTAAATGCGATCGCGCTCTTCTTTGACTTCCCACAGCTCACCGTGGCCCATGATCACCGTATCAAGTACCGTGTACTGCTCAAAGGCGAACTGATCCTGGCGTAGCTTACCGATACGCTCATTCGGATCGAGGGAGACGTTACCGCCTGACGGAACCAGATCGCCGCCAAGGATTTTCATAAAGGTGGACTTGCCGCTACCGTTGGCGCCGATCAGTCCGTAGCGGTTGCCGCCGCCAAATTTGACAGAGATATTTTCGAACAGCGGCTTACTGCCAAACTGCATGGTGACGTTACTGGAAACTAGCACAGGATTGCCTTTCGTTTGCGATGTGAGGGTGTGATTCAGCGCGCATTATGCCAAAAAAAAGGGGCGGCGAATACTCCACCGCCCCTCCCGCGTTGTTTACCGCTTGTTAGTGGCTTTTTATCTCGCGTTTCGGCGCGGGCATCGGACGCGTTTCCACGTCATTGCTGAGCCAGTCGTGCAGGTAATGCTCAATCTGTTCCAGGCTGCGATTACGGGTTTCCGGTATGCATTTCACCACAAATACCGCGCCGAACAGGCCGATCAGGGCAAAGATAAAGAATGCGCCCGCCAGGCCTACCGTCGACAGCAGTATCGGGAATGCCAGGGAGATCAGGAAATTAGCAATCCACATGGCGAAGACCGCACCGCCCATAAAGATCCCGCGCAGGCGGGTCGGGAAGATCTCCGACAGCAGCAGCCAGGTGACCGGCGACAGCGCACCCTGCTGAAAGCTCAGAAACATCAGCATACCCAGCAGCACCAAATATCCTCGCATCACGTCAGGCTGACCGCCAATTGTTTCAGGCATAAAATAACTGATGCAGCCGATAAACAGCAGACAGGCGGTACAGCCAAACTGACCTATTTTTACCATAGTGCGGCGACCCAGCTTGCCCAGCAGCCAGATACCGACAAAGGTCATTATCACCGAGATCGCCCCATTGCTGATGGTGGCGATTAGCGCCGCATCGGTACTCATGCCTACGGCTTTCAGCATGGTAGGTGCGTAATACATGATGGTATTCACGCCGGAAAGCTGCTGGATCACCGCAATCCCTACACCAATAAAAAACAGCTTCAGCAGCCACGGCTTTCTCAGTTCGCGCAGGCTCGGCTTGCCCTTATTTTCATCCTCGGTCAGGGTTTCTTCAATCTCGGTCAGTTCCCACTCCACGTCGCTTTTGGCGCGGGTACGTTCAAGCACCTGACGCGCTTCCGCCAGCCTGCCCTTCATGGCATACCAGCGCGGGGAGTCAGGCATAAACATCATACCGATCCACAGCGCCACCGCAGGAATAGTGGCAATGGCCAGCATCCAGCGCCAGGTTTCATGGCCGCCCCAGGCGGCGTTAAAACCGGCATTCGAGATATAGGCCAGCATCTGCCCGGAAACAATCATCAGCTCCTGAAGGGTCACCAGCTGACCACGCTTGTTCGCCGGGGCAATTTCAGCAATATAGACCGGCACCGTCGCGGCCGCGCCCCCTACCGCAACGCCGAGCACCAGGCGGAAGAAAATCATCCAGTTTACATCGGGTGCCATCGAGGTCCCCATTGCGCCCACGGCAAAAATCGCTGCGAGGATAATGATGATTTTCTTACGCCCGGCGGAGGCAGCGAAATGACCCGAAATCAGTGCGCCAAAAGCGGCACCGAACAGCAGCGAGCTGGTCACCAGGCCGGTAGTAAACGGCGTCAGATGGAGCTCATCGCCCATAAACAACAGCGCACCGGAGATAACGCCGGTGTCGTAACCAAAAAGCAGACCGCCCAGCGTGGCGATACAGGCGACAACCTTAACAAAGGGTTCCGTTTTGGAAGTACTGTTGGGGCCAGAGGCCCGGCTGGGCGTGAGATATTGTTCTTTCGACATAGTGATATCCTAACCTCGTCTTCTAAACCTGATGTAAAGGGATGTCGGAGAATGAAACGTCTTGTCCGACAATAGTCTGCTACCGCATTAATTTAGACCTTTTCTTTCATTTTAATTAACCATGAAAATTAAATTTTGCAACACAGCTCCCATCATCAGCTTGAAATTGTGACAAAAAGCACAGAGAGCGGCGTATACGGTTGTCTCAATTCCCATGCCATGCTATGGAACAGAGTCACCAATAAAGTGTTTTTTTGGCCTGAATATTTCACTTTTACCCGCTATAAAACCCTCAGGCGGGCAGTCTGTAAAATTATTATTCGATTTTTCCGCCTTATCACCGATCCGGGAAGCCGCGCGACATCAGACAAAGGGAGTGAAAGCGAAAGCGGGAGATATGAGCGCCAAAGACAGGAATGAGTGAAGCGAAAGCGTGAGAAATGAGCACCAAAGACAGGCTGAGTGAAAGCGAAGGCAGGAGAAGTGGTCGCGAAGGCAGTGGAAGCAAGGCCAAAGACAGTCGCGATAAGCCCTTATTCGCATAGATCGATAACAGCGTATATTCGGAAAGGATGCGAACGTCTCAACGGGCGAGCGAAACAAGGATCGGCAGGATGCGGTGATGGCCTGTCGCCCGCATCAACCACTAACCGGATGCGGCAGTCGGGAAGACGGCCGCCCGGTTACTCGTCTGACGCAGGCTGTCGCAAGGGAGGCACATCCCTCATCTGGCGCGCGCCGTTGCTATGGAGGTACATTCCTCGTCTGGCGCGCGCCGGTTATAAGGTGATCCTAAGGTGTTTTACTGCCGCTCACGGCCGGGCCGAAGACCGAATAATTTGGCAGCTGAACGTTTTGATACAGCTCCCAGCCCCCGCCAAGGGCTTTGTAAAGCGCAACCAGATCCAGGCTGGTCTGCACCCTGGCCGAGGCGGCCTGCTGCTTCGCCTGAGCCAGCTGACGCTGGGCATCCAGCGCATCAATAAACGTCGAGAGCCCCTGACGATAGCTGTCGTTAGCCAGATTAAAGGCGTTCTGTAGCGCATCGACCGTCTGATCCAGTCCCTCCACCTGCTGCTGATCGGTACGGTAGCTGACCAGCGCGTTTTCCACATCCTGCAGGGCGGTCAGGACCGTTTGTCGGTAGCCCAGGGCGGCATTAGCCTGTTCGGCGCGAGCCAGCTTAACGCTGGAAACCAGCCTGCCCCCCTGGAAAATGGGAATCGACAGGGACGGACCAAAGCTATAGAAATTACTGCTCCAGTTATCCAGGTAGCTGGCATCGGTATTACGCATGCCAAACTGCCCGGTTAACGAGAGATCGGGGAACAGCTGCGCTACCGATACGCCGATATTAGCGGTGGCGGCATGGAGTTGCGCCTCCGCCTCACGGACGTCAGGCCGTCGGCGGGCCAGCGTGGAGGGAATACCCACCGGCACCACCTGCGGCAGCGGTGGCAGGGTCTTAGACTGAGTGAGTTCAGCATCCAGCGCGCCCGGAGGCTTACCGATTAACACCGCCAGCCCGTTCATGGCCTGACGCATCTGCGCCTGATACTGCGGCAGCTGGGCTTTAAGTGAGTTCAGCTGCGCGCGCGCGTTTTCCACATCCATTTGTGGGGCCAGACCGTTACGCTGCTGACTCTGGGTCAGCTCCAGCGTCTGCTGCGCCACGTCAATCTGGCTTTGCAGCGTCTGGCTGATTGACTGCGCGCCCCGCAGCTGCAAATAGGTACGGGCAACTTCGGCTTCCAGAGAAACCAGCGCATCGTTGCGGTTCTCGATCGACTGCTGCTGCTGCGCCTTCGCCATCTCAACCTGACGACGCACTTTGCCCCACAGATCTATCTCCCATGAGGCGTCAAAGCTCCCCTGGTAAAGCGTAACCGGCTTGTTCAGGCCATCCAGGGCCGAACGGGCCTGGGGGTTGAGCTGATCGGCCTGGTCATACACGCCGTTCGATTCCAGCTCACCCTTAAGACCAGGCTGCTCACGATTGAGTGAGGCATTGCCGTTCACCGACGGGAACCAGGCTCCACGCGCCTGATTAAGCTGCTGTCGCGAGCCAGCGATGCGCAGCACCGCCTGTTGCAGGCTGATGTTGCCCGCAATGGCGCGATCGATCAGGCTGTCGAGCTGGGGATCGCGAAAGGATTTCCACCAGCTGGCATTGGTCTGCGTCGCCTGTGGGCGGGAACCGCCATCGCCCTGCATACCGTTGAAGGCCACTGGCGTCACCGGCTTCGGCGCCTGATAGTCTGGCCCGACGGAACAGCCCGACAGCGCCAGCAGAGTAACCATTAGCGTCGCTATCCGCGAATGCCGGAATAAAGGAGAAACGTTCATGTCAGTGTGCTCCAGCACTGCCCTCGCTCTTAATCGGCGCAAGCAGAAGACAAAAAGGGATAAGGATCAGGGCAACGATACTCATGCCCAAAAAGACGTCGATATAGGCCAGAATGCGCGCCTGGGCAATCATCTCTTTATACAGCTGGCCGGTGGCTATCGTAACCGGATCGCCTACCGCCGAGGTGAAATCTTTCACCCCCTGCGCCCAGCGTGCAACCGTCAGGTTAAAGGGTTCATTCAACGCTGACATGTTGTGCACCATATTGGCGCTATGCGTCTGTTCCCGCTCGGTGATCATCGCTGTCGAGAGCGAAATCCCAATCGAACCGGCCACGTTACGGCACATGGTGAACAGCGCCGAGGCATCCGCGTTAAGGCGCTGCGGAATGGTGACAAAGGCGACGGTGCTTAACGGCACAAACAGGAAGCCCAGCCCGATAGTCTGTGCGCTACGCATCAGCACCAGGGTGGTAAAATCCACATCCGGCGTCAGCGTCGCGGAGTAGAGAAACGAGACGAACAGGCAGCTGAAGCCGAAGGCAATGATCCACCTGGCCTGCACGATGGGCATCAGCTTTATCACCAGCGGGATGGTCAGGACGATCAGCAGAGCGCCTGGCGAGAGCACCAGCCCGGACCAGGTGGCGGTGTAGCCCAAATCCTGCTGTGCCAGCTGAGGTATCACCACGGAGGTGCCATAGAGGATCATCGCCATCCCCCCCATCAGCAGGCTGGCAATTGCGAAGTTGCGGTCTTTCAGACAGTGAAGATCGACCACTGGCTTCTTCGCGTACATCAGCCAGTAGACCGCCCCCACCAGCCCGATGGCGGTCAACAGGGCAAAGGTGACAATGAAGGGTGAACTAAACCAGTCATCATCCTCCCCGCGATCGAGCATCACCTGCAGGCAGCCCAGCCCCAGCGTAATCAGCCCAATCCCGATATAGTCGATGCTAAGCTTACCTTTCGCCCATTTACGCTCCCACGGCGGATCTTCCAGCAGATGGTAAATAGCCAGCACGCTGAATATTCCAACCGGAATGTTGATAAAGAAAACCCAGCGCCAGCTGTAGTTATCGGTGATCCAGCCGCCAAGCGTCGGACCGAGGACCGGTGCCACAATGATCGCGATTGAGGACAGGCCAAACGCCTTACCGCGATCCTCTGCTTTAAAGTAGTCCAGCAGCACGGACTGCTGTACTGGCTGGAGTCCACCGCCGAAGAACCCCTGCAATATCCTGAACAGAATGATCTGCCACAGCTCCGTCGCGATACCGCACAGGAAAGAGCAGATGGTAAACATCACGATACAGATCAGGAAGAACTGCTTGCGACCAAGCATACGGCTGAGGAAGGCCGAAATTGGCAGCACAATACCGTTTGCCACCAGATAAGAGGTCAGCACCCAGGTCGATTCATCGTAGCTGGAGGAGAGCGTACCGGCGACGTGAGGCAGCGCCACATTGACGATGGTGGTATCCAGGATCTCCATGAATACCGCCAGCGTCACCGTTATGGCAACCAGCCAGGGGTTACTGGCTGGCTGCCAGCTCTGGCTGTGACTCATTCCACCGTCACCTTCGGTTCAACTGACAGGCCCAGCGGCAGCGGTTTGTTCGCGTCCAGCCCTTTATCAATGATGATTTTAACCGGGACGCGTTGGACAATTTTCACGTAGTTGCCGGTGGCATTTTCTGACGGGAAGGTCGAGAAGCGTGAGCCGGAGCCCATCTGGACGCTGTCAATATGCCCTTCGAGCTTCATATCCGGCCAGGCATCAACGGTGATATCAACCTTATCGCCCGGTTTCATGCGCTCAAGCTGAGACTCTTTGAAGTTGGCGGTGACCCATACGTCGGGTGAGACCAGCGAAAACAGCGCACTCCCTGCCTGCACCAGCGTCCCCACCTGAACGTTACGTTTAGTCACGAAGCCATCGTAAGGGGCGCGGACTTCGGTATAGGAGAGGTTCAGGTTAGCGGTATTAAGCTGCGCCTGAGCCTGTTCCACCTGCTGTTGGCGCGCTTCGACGTTGGTTTCCTGCTGACGAATTTGCAGCTGGATTTGCGAGGCAACTTCAACCTGGGCCTTTGCGCTCTCCAGTTCAGCGCGCGCACTTCTTAACTGCGCGCTGGCCGCATCAATATTACGCTGTGAGGTGGCGCGAGGATCCACACCACGCTGACGTTTGTAATCTTCCTGGGCGTTAAGCATATTCGCTTCGGCTTTCGCCTGCTGCGCCAGGGCCTGGTCTTTCTGCGCCGGGTACTGTACGCGGGACAGCTCCAGTGAAGCCTGGGCCTGATGAAGCTGTGCAACCGCCAGCCCCAGCTGGGCCTGAGCCTGATCGCGCTGGGCGGTGTTATCACGCGGATCAATCACCACCAGCAGATCGCCTTTTTTCACCCGCTGGTTATCCTTCACCCGCAGCTCCGTTACGTAGCCAGAGGCTTTCGGGGCAATAGTGACCGCATCCGATTCGGTAAAGGCATCGTCGGTGGTTTCGATATTGCGGTTGGTTAGCCAGAACCACAGCCCGACAATGATCATCACCACCACCACTATCCCCAGAATGATGAGCGGCTTCTTGCCCGGGCGCTTGCGCTCAGGCTCACCGTTATCCTGCTGGTCGCCATCACCCTGCTGATTATCGTTGCCCTGCGGGTTCTGGTTATCCTGCGGGTTATCGTTGCCCTGCTGGTTTTGATTACCCTGCGGGTTACCGTTGTTCTGCTGGTTTTGGTTACCCTGCGCATTACCGTTGTTCTGCTGGTTTTGGTTACCCTGAGAATGCCCGTTATCCGGTGAATTCTGGTTAGCCTGTGAGGGTTGATTTTGCTGCTGATTGTTATTGCGACGACTCAGGTCATCATCTGAGGAAGAAGTTGATTGATTAGCCATAGTTCTCATCAGTTTACAGCGGGCCCAGTTCGGGCCCGGAGGATTCATTCTGCTATAACAATAGGACGTAAATTGACAAATGCCAGCGTTTCTTTACGAAGTCAGACCAGGCTGACTTTATACCGCATGAATGCCTAAAAACAGCGCCCATGCCAGCAGCGATCCGGCATTTACCGCCAGCGCCTCGAAGATGATCAGACGATTTATGGGCAGCGCGGAGTAGCGCTTAAGGGTCGGGGTGAGCGGCACCAGGATAAAGAGTCCGACACCGTTGGTTAGCACGGTAGACAGCAGCGCGGCAGCCCCAGCAAAATTAACAGATGCAGTAAGCGATCCTGCAGAAAAGGCCGGAGCAGCGTTGCCATAGAGACTCACAAAGAGGACAGCGTTATTGTTGGTTTTCGTAAAACTGCTTAAAAATGGCCAGCGTCTCATCACTCACATGATGTTCAAGACCTTCGGCATCCCGCCGGGCGGTTTCCGGGCTGATACCGAGCGCCAGCAAAAAGGTTTCCACAATATGGTGTCGCTCGCGGCTCTCTTCCGCCAGCGCCTCACCCTCTGCGGTAAGAAACACTCCGCGGTAAGGAACCTGCTCGACAAGACCCCCACCCGCCAGCCTTTTCAGCATTTTGGCAACGGTGGGCTGCGAGACGCCCAGGCGGGCGGCCATATCCACCTGGCGCGCTTCACCAAATTCACGGATCAAATCTGAAATAAGCTCAACGTAGTCATCAATCAGCTCACGACGATGGGCTTCACGTACCTGGCGGAAGCCTTCGACATGCTCTTCGATCTCTTTCAGTTGCGCGGGCACTGCACTTTTTGCGCGACGACTCATTCAGCTTCCTCTTAAGTATTCCTGACGCGTAGCTTCAGCCTCAGTAGTGTGTGCCACATTGTAAACGAAGCACGACGAAGCACAAATATTCGCTACATAGCACTGGCTACGAATTATAGCTCATGCTATAACTGTCTATAAAGCGTACGTATGACTGCGGAGGCCCATCTGATGAAAACACCCCTTTTGCTAAAGCTGCTCTGCCGCTCACCGTTTACGCTGCGGCTGATGCTGCTGGAGATGCTGACGCATCAAACGCCTGCTCCCTCTAAATGAGTGTTTAAACAGCCATAAAAAAATCCGCCACGAAGGGCGGATTTTTTTCGTGCCAGCCGGACCGGCTGTGGCAGTAGCAGCTTAGAAGCTGTAACCTACGCCAGCGATCCAGGTGCCAACGTCAACGCTACGGATACGGCTCTGCTCGTAACCTACATCCAGAGCAACGTTCTGGATTGGGTTGAACTGCAGACCAGCACCGTAGGAGAAACCTACGTCGCTTGAATCAGCTTTGTCACGTACGGTAGTGTCGTTTTCCTGGAATTTGCCGTAGCCAATACCCACAACGCCGTAGATGCTAGCCCAATCGTTCAGGCGGTAAGCAGGACCACCAGTGATACCGTAGTACTGGCCTTTGTTATAAACGCCTGCATCGGTACGATCTTTTTCGGTGTAAGTGAAAGAACCGATCCAACCCAGTGGATCGCTGCCGTTTTCATAGCGATACTTCAGGTTAAAACCGTTAGCTTTGTTTGCTACACCCTGATAATCGCTCTGAGCGTAACCGCCGGTAACGGTGCTTTGCGCCATTGCTGAACCAGCAGAAACTGCCAGTACACAAGCCAGTGCTGAAAGACATGCAATTTTTTTCATAACCACCTCAAATGTGAAAGTACTTCTCTCCTGACAACGCTGGAAATATAACAAAACTTAGCCAGAAACTCTGCCCTGATTTTGTTGTCCAACACAATGTTTGGTGTAACAGAAGGTTAATGGAGTAACCTATGTCATTCTTTTTACTTATAAATACCCCCTTCAAACCAAAGTTCCGTAAAGGCGAAAAAAAATTGCTCATTAAGATTATTCCTAATTAAAAAGGCCCTTTCCTGACATAACTACACACTCGACTGGCCTTATCGCGACTTTTTTTCACCCTTCTTTACCGCTATCACTGCCCATCAAGTAGACTATTGTGAACGTTTACCTCGCTTCACTTACATGAACAAGGATGGTCACAGGATGTCTGCCGCTTCACCTTCATCTTCTGGTACAACCCCGCCCTGGCTCCCGGTGCTGGTGCTGCTCATTGCGATGACCTCAATTCAGGGCGGGGCCGCGCTGGCTAAAACGCTCTTCTCTGACGTAGGTGCAACTGGTATTACCGCGCTGCGCCTGGCCTTCGGCACCGTTATCCTCTGCGTTATTTTTAAACCCTGGCGATTGCAGTTCAGCCGTCAGCAGATTACGCCCCTGCTGCTCTATGGTCTGGCGCTGGGTGGAATGAATTATTCGTTTTACCTGGCGTTGCGCACCATCCCGCTGGGCGTGGGCGTGGCGCTTGAGTTCACCGGACCGCTGGCGCTGGCGCTGGCTGGCTCCCGCCGGCCGCTGGATTTTCTGTGGGTGGTGCTGGCGCTTGCGGGGCTATGGTTCCTGCTGCCACTCAGCAAGGATATTTCAGGGGTGGATCCTAAAGGTGCGATGCTGGCCGTGCTGGCAGGCGGCTTTTGGGCAGTTTACATTCTCGCGGGCAAACGGGCCGGCGCTCATCACGGTCCGGCGACCGTGGCGATGGGATCGCTGATCGCGTCGGTGATATTTGTTCCCGTCGGACTCGCTTTTGCGCATAGCGGTATCTGGAGCCTGTCGATCGTTCCGGTTGCACTGGCGATCGCCGTTCTCTCCAGCGCCCTGCCCTACTCACTGGAGATGGTAGCCCTCACGCGTCTGCCCGCGAAAACTTTCGGCACCCTGATGAGTCTGGAACCGGCGATGGCGGCGATGTCGGGCATGCTGTTTCTTGGCGAGGTGCTATCGCTGGTGCAGTGGCTGGGCCTGCTGGCGATAATTCTGGCCTCCGTCGGTTCCACGCTGACGCTGCGTCCGCCAAAGCAGAAAATTATCCGGGTCGGTAAGTAAGTAGCCAGGCTCGCTTATCAGCCGACCCGGGAGGTGTAAGGCGTATGCTATTCGACCAATAGGCATCACCTTTCCGGCAGGGTTAAAAACCGGTGCTATACTTAGTTCCGTACTTAATTAGGACAACCAACATTAAGAGGATATTAATGATGAGTACCGCTAAACTGGTAAAAACGAAATCTTCTGATCTGATTTTCACCCGTAACGATGTGGCTGACGACGAGAAAAAAGCCACCATAGAGGTGCTTAATCGTCTGGTTACCGAATTTATTGATTTGTCTTTGATTACCAAGCAGGCGCACTGGAATATGCGCGGTGCGAACTTTATTGGTGTACACGAAATGCTTGACGGTTTCCGTACCACCATCATTGACCATCAGGATACCATTGCCGAACGTGTTGTTCAGCTGGGCGGCGTCGCACTGGGGACCACCCAGATTGTTAACGACAGAACGCCACTGAAAAGCTATCCGCTGAACATCCACAGCGTACAGGATCATCTTAAAGCACTGGCAGAACGTTACGCCATCGTGGCAAATGACACCCGTAAAGCCATCACCGAAGTTGAAGATGAGGATACGGCTGATATCTTCACCGCCGCGTCGCGCGATCTGGATAAATTCCTGTGGTTTATCGAGTCTAATATCGAATAACTTTCGGTCACCGTGCGTCCGGCACGGTTAACATCAAGTCATTCAGGAGCAGATGAGTTTTCATCTGCTCTTTTCACGTCTGGAGGCAAACATGGCAAGCGGATGGGCGCACGACGACGCCGTACAGGAACAGATCGACTCCACCATTGATGATGCAGTCAGCCGGGTACGCCGGGCGATACACCATGGCCCCAGCGCGGAGTATTGTGAGGAGTGTGGCGAACCCATACCCGAAGCCCGCCGTCTGGCTTTGCCTGGCGTACAGTACTGTGTGCAGTGTCAGCAGGCGCGGGATGAACATCAAACCGCTACGTCCCTATATAACCGACGCGGCAGTAAAGACAGCCAGTTAAGATAAATATTCTAAAACCTCGATCGCTTTAGCATTTCTGCTACTGCATGCCGCTGCGTCTGTTGTTTTGCCGCGCCGCTTTGCTACATATTATCCTGCACCATAAAGCATCAGCCGCACCACGATAATGCACCGGCGTGGTGCGGTGACTTTGCTTTCCTCTCTTCTGATGATTAAAACGACATTAATACGCTGATTTACATAATATTAGTAAACCTGGCATAGTTTTTTCATATGGGAGCTGGCATACGTTTGGGTAAAGAGCTTGCCCGACTGCAATAAGGATAAAATGATGAAGTCGATTGTTAAGTTTTCCCTGGCTGCGCTGACGCTGGCGTTTGCCGTTTCTTCTACCGCCGCAGAAAAAAAACTGATTGTCGCGACCGATACCGCTTTTGTCCCGTTTGAATTTAAACAGGGTGACAAGTATGTCGGATTCGATGTCGACCTGTGGGCGGCTATCGCTAAACAACTCAATATTGACTATCAGCTGAAACCCATGGATTTCAGCGGCATAATCCCCGCCCTGCAAACCCATAATATCGATCTGGCGCTGGCTGGCATTACTATTACCGACGAACGTAAAAAGGCCATCGAATTTTCCGACGGCTATTACAAAAGCGGCCTGCTGGTAATGGTCAATGCCAACAACGATTCGATCAAAAGCATTGACGATCTGACGGGCAAAGTCGTCGCGGTTAAAAGCGGCACCGGCTCCGTGGATTACGCCAAACAGCACATCAAATCGAAGGATCTTCGTCAGTTTCCCAATATAGATAACGCCTATATGGAGCTGGGAACCAACCGTGCGGATGCCGTGCTGCACGATACGCCAAATATCCTCTACTTTATTCACACCGCCGGTAAAGGCCGCTTTAAGGCCGTTGGCGACTCCATCGAAGCCCAGCAGTACGGAATTGCTTTCCCGAAAGGCAGTGACGAACTGCGTGAAAAAGTGAACGGTGCGCTGAAAGTGCTGCATGAAAACGGCACCTATAACCAGCTGTATAAAAAATGGTTCGGTAGCGAGCCAAAATAAGCTGACGGCCTTTTGGCAATTTTACGCGGGTACAGCCATGCTGCTGCCCGCGTCTTTACTCCCCCTTAGCGGGTTTTTATCCGGAGAATAAATCATGCAGTTTGACTGGAGCGCCATCTGGCCATCAATTCCGGCCCTGCTCGAAGGCGCCCGCCTGACCCTGTGGATTTCCGTCCTCGGACTGATTGGCGGCCTGATTATCGGCCTGGTCGCCGGATTTGCCCGTGCCTATGGCGGCTGGCTGTCCCGTAACGTGGCGCTGGTCTTTATTGAGTTGATTCGCGGTACGCCGATTGTCGTGCAGGTCATGTTTATCTACTTTGCGCTGCCGATGGCCTTTACCGATTTACGCATTGACCCTTTTAGCGCGGCGGTCGTGACGATTATGATCAACTCCGGCGCCTATATTGCAGAGATCACGCGCGGTGCGGTGCTCTCCATCCACAACGGCTTTCGTGAAGCGGGCCTGGCGCTGGGGCTGTCCCGCCGGGAAACGCTGCGCTATGTGATTATGCCGCTGGCGCTGCGCCGGATGCTGCCCGCACTCGGTAACCAGTGGATTGTCAGCATTAAAGATACCTCACTGTTTATCGTGATTGGCGTGGCTGAGCTCACCCGCCAGGGTCAGGAAATTATTGCCGGGAACTTCCGCGCGCTGGAGATCTGGAGCGCCGTGGCCGTTATCTATCTGTTTATCACGCTGGTGCTGAGCTTTGTTCTGCGTCGCATTGAAAAAAGGATGAAAATCCTGTGATCGAATTTAAAAACGTCTCCAAGCATTTCGGCCAGACTCAGGTGCTGCATAACATCGATCTGACCATTAAGCAGGGCGAAGTGGTGGTGATTATTGGACCGTCCGGCTCCGGCAAGTCAACCCTGCTGCGTTGTATCAATAAGCTGGAAGAGATAACCGAAGGCGAACTGATTGTCGACGGCCTGAAAGTCAACGACCCGAAGGTCGATGAACGCCTGATCCGCCAGGAGGCGGGTATGGTATTTCAGCAGTTTCATCTCTTTCCGCAGATGAATGCTCTTGATAACGTCGCCTTTGGCCCCATCCGCGTACGCGGCGTCAGCAAGGAAGAAGCGCGCCAGCAGGCGCAAGTGCTGCTGGCCAAGGTGGGTCTGGCCGAGCGGGCACACCATTTTCCCTCTGAGCTATCCGGCGGACAGCAGCAGCGCGTGGCGATAGCCCGCGCCCTGGCAGTTCGGCCAAAAATGATGCTGTTTGACGAGCCGACATCTGCGCTGGACCCGGAACTGCGCCATGAAGTCCTCAAGGTGATGCAGGATCTGGCCGAAGAGGGCATGACCATGGTTATCGTAACCCATGAAGTGGGCTTCGCCAGAAAGGTCGCTTCACGTCTGATCTTTATCGACAAGGGTCGCATTGCTGAAGACGGTGCGCCCGATGAACTGATTGATAACCCGCCTGGCCCGCGTCTGCGCGAGTTTTTGCAGCACGTTTCGTAACAGACACAGGGTGGACGCGCGTCCGCCCTGCTCCCTCCTTGATCCTTAAATGCGGTGCACGCCTCTGGCAGGCGCTGAGCAGTCTATACTTTTTGGTCGACGCTGTTGTTTGCGCCACAAAGGAAGATAAAGATGTTGGTTACTCCCCCTCGCTGGCATTTCATTGGCCGGTGGCTGCTGATTTTTATGCTGTTTTGCCTACCTGAACTTTCAAAGGCCGTCACCCTGCCCGCCGCCGCCGTTGCCGCTTCACAATCTCAGTCGTCCACTACCGACCAGCAGAGTGAGCCCAGCAGCGATCAGAAAAAGGCCGCCTGGGCTGCGCTGGCCGCCATTTTACAAAATGACAAGTCCCGCCAGGCGCTGATCGACCAGCTTAATCACGCGTCTGAAAGCCCTTCATCCGCCGCAACGCCCACCCTGACGCCACCGGAAGACACTGAGGACAAAACCGTCCTTGAGAGCGTCACCGACGTCAGTCGCCATTTTGGTGGCCAGTTTCTTTATCGCGTGCAGGAACTCCAGCGCAATATCTCCGATGCGCCTCATAAGTCATTTAATCAGCACACTTTTTTCAATGCGGTCAGCCACTTTGCTATGTTGGCTGTCGCGCTGTTCACCTTCTATGAGGTGACGGGGTGGCTGATGACGCCGCTTTACCGCCGCATGGGGGAGTGGGGAAGAAAGAAAAACAGTGACCGTACCAGCTGGCTGCATCTGCCTGCGATGATCGTCGGGGCATTTGTTATCGATCTGCTGCTGCTGGGCATTGCGCTATTTTTTGGACAAATACTAAGCGACAGCCTGAACGGCGGCAGCCGCACCATCGCCTATCAGCAGGGACTTTTCCTTAACGCCTTCGCGCTGATAGAGTTTTTCAAGGCAATCCTCAGGCTGATGTTCTGCCCGCGCTACGCGCAGCTTCGCTTTTTTCACCTGCCGGATAACCGCGCGAACTACTGGAACCGACGGCTGAGCTGGCTAAGCGGCGTTATCGGCTATGGCCTGCTGGTGGTGGTGCCTATCGTCTCGAATCAGGTTAATCTACAGGTTGGCGCGCTGGTGAACGTGGTGGTGATGGGGCTGATGACCGTCTGGGCGCTCTATCTGATATTTCATAACCGCCGCAATATTCAGCTTGAGCTACAGCGGCTGGCTGACCGTTCCCTGTCATTCTTTGCGCTGTTTATTCGCGCCTTCGCATTGGTCTGGCACTGGCTGGCAAGCGCGTATTTTATCGCGCTCTTTCTGCTTTCCATGTTTAATCCCGGCGACAGCCTGAAGTTTATGATGGCCGCTACCGTCCGATCGCTGGCAATTATCGGCATTGGTGCGCTGGTGTCGGGTATTCTGACCCGCTGGATCTCGAAGAAAATCACCCTCTCGCCCGATCTGCGCCGCAACTATCCTGAACTGCAAAAGCGCGTCAACGACTGGATTTCGGTGATGCTGAAGCTGGCGCGCATCCTGACCGTGTTCACCGTCAGCCTGATGCTGCTAAGCGCCTGGAATCTGTTCGACTTCTGGCACTGGCTGACCCAGGGCGCGGGAGTGAAGCTGGTCGATATTATTATTCGTATCGTGATGATCCTGTTCTTCTCTGCCGTCGGCTGGACGCTGCTGGCCAGCCTGATTGAGAGTCGGCTCGCTTCCGACTCCCACGGACGACCGATGCCGAGCGCGCGCACCCGCACGCTGCTCACGCTGTTTCGCAACGCGCTGGCGGTGATAATCAGCACCATCACCATAATGATTCTGCTGTCAGAGATTGGCGTGAATATCGCGCCGCTGCTGGCCGGGGCGGGCGCGCTGGGCCTGGCAGTTTCATTCGGTTCGCAGACGCTGGTAAAGGACATTATCACCGGCATCTTCATCCAGTTTGAGAACGGTATGAATACCGGCGACCTGGTCACCATTGGCGCGATCACCGGCACGGTAGAACGGATGTCAATCCGCTCGGTAGGCGTACGCCAGGATACCGGGGCCTACCATATTATTCCCTGGTCATCGATCACCACCTTTGCCAACTTCGTACGCGGCATCGGCTCTTTTGTGGCGAACTATGATGTGGATCGCAGCGAGGACAGCGATCGCGTGAACGCGACGCTACAGGCGGCGGTGACGGATCTGATGCAGGATAAGGAGATTCGAGGAATGGTGATTGGTGAACCCGCCTTCGCCGGGCTGGTCGGCCTGACCGACCACGGCTTTACCGTTCGCGTCTCCTTCACCACCCAGCCGCTTAAGCAGTGGACCGTGCGCTTTGCGCTGGACGATAAGGTCAAAAAGCATTTCGATGCGGCGGGTATTAGCGCACCGCACCAGCGGCTCCAGGTGATGCAAAGCGGAACAGAAGTTGACGGTGCGGCCAGCTTCCAGTCCCTGCCCGCACCGGAATAGCATCATCTGGCCTAACGACGGCTCATCTGACGTTCCCGAAGCGGTTTATCCATAAAGCTCCAGGCGATAAACCGGCTTTGCTTCTGTCCCTGTGCCATATCAATCGTGCGCACCGCAGCGGCATCGACATTTTCCAGCGCCCGCCAGATCTCTGGCAGATTTTCCTTGCGTGAGACCAGCGAGGTAAACCAGATGCACTGGCGGGAGAAGGTCACGCTTTCATCAATCATCCGGCTGATAAAGGCTTTCTCGCCGCCTTCGCACCACAGCTCCTCCTGCTGGCCGCCAAAGTTGAGGGGCGCATGTTTATCCAGGCCCAGATTGCGAACTTTACGCTGGCTACCCTGCTGCGCCTCTTCGGCAGAAGCATGGAACGGTGGATTACACATCACCGCGTGATACTGTTCGTTTTTGTGAATGATACCGCTGAAAATAGCCTGGGGATCTTTCTGCCGACGCAGACGAACCCCACGGTTCAGCCCCGGGTTGGCGGTGATAATCGCGCTGGCCGCCCGCATCGCCTCTTCGTTGACCTCACTGCCGGTAAAGCGCCAGCCATATTCACGGTGACCGATCAGTGGATAAATGCAGTTAGCCCCGCAGCCAATATCCAGCAGGGTGAGATCGCGTGGCACAACGCCTTTGTTATCTTCGGCCAGCAGGTCCGCCAGATAATGCAGATAGTCGGCGCGGCCTGGGATCGGCGGGCAGAGAAATCCTTCCGGGATCGCCCAGCTTTCAATCTGGTAAAAGTGGTGGAGCAGCGCCTGGTTGAGCACTCTCACCGCCGCCGGATTGGCAAAGTCCACCGTCTCATCACCGTACTGATTGACCGACACAAAGGTCGCCAGCGGCGGATGGCTGGCGATCAGCGCGGGGAAGTCATAGCGTCCGCGATGGCGGTTACGTGGGTGTAGCTGAGTTTTTACGGTGGTATTTTTCATGGGCGGCTCTCTTATCTTAAGGCGCGTAAGATACCTGCTGGCGTAAAAATCGTAAACCATTCCCGGCTTTTTTCCCTGCGGGAGCGGCTATTATAGTGAGTCATTCATTTTCTGAGGAGATACCATGTCGCGTACCCGCCACTCTTACCAACCCCGGCTTGGCCACGGCCTGCCGCACGACCCGCTGAATGCAATCGTTGGCCCGCGTCCAATTGGCTGGATCAGCTCGCAAAGTGCCGTCGGTGTCCGTAACCTCGCCCCCTACAGTTTTTTTAACTGCTTTAACTACCAGCCCCCGATTATCGGTTTTTCCAGTCAGGGCTGGAAGGACAGCGTGGCCAATATTGTCGAGACCGGCGAGTTTGTCTGGAACCTGGCTACCCGCGAGCTGGCGGTGGCAATGAATGAAAGCTCCGCCAGCGTGCCGCCCGGTGAAGACGAGTTCGCCCTGGCTGGCGTGACGGCCATCCCCGGCACGCAGGTGGCGGTGAGTATGGTGGCGGAAAGCCCGGTGAATTTTGAATGCAAACTGACGCAGGTGCTTCAGCTGGAGGGCGCAGACGGCGCGAAGCTCCAGCAGTGGATGGTGTTGGGTGAAGTGGTTGCCATTCATATCGATAACGACCTGCTGGAAGAGGGGATTTATCAGACGGCTAAAGCCCATCCTATCCTCCGCGCGGGCGGCCCGAGCGCCTATTACGCCATCAGTGACGATTTGCGTTTTGACCTGGTGCGCCCGGACGCCAGAAAGTAGCGGGTTAACCGTCAGTAAATGGATGGCGCTTAACCTGCCCGGCTGCGCCGCCGGGTGGTAGCCGGGAGGCAACTGCTGTATCCTGGTCAGGCACTACAATGTCTGGCCGCTTTCAACAACAGGAGTGAACGAGAGTGACAATGCAAAGAATTGCCATCGATATGGATGAAGTTATTGCCGATTTCCACCTTAAAATGCTCAATACCGTCAACGCACATTTTTCTCTGTCGCTGACCGCCAGCGAGTTGAACCTCTTCGACCTGCGCCATAAAAACCCTGAGATGCTCAATGAGATGATGGTGCTGGCCAGCGATCCAGACTTTTTTGCCGACCTGGATGTCATCGGCGACAGCCAGCGGGTGATTGCGGAACTGAGCAAGCGTTATGAGATATTCATTACCACGGCGGCAATGGAAGTTCCCACCTCATTTAACGCCAAGTTCAGCTGGCTTAAGCGGCATTTCCCGGCCATCAGGCCCACAAATATTGTGTTCTGCGGTCTTAAAAGCGTTATCAATGCCGATTACATGATCGACGATAATGCCTTTAACTTTGAAAATTTCTGCGGTGAAGGCATTTTGTATACTGCCCCGCACAATTTGCAGGTGACCGGCTATCGTCGGGCAGATAGCTGGCAGGATATTGAGAGGATGCTGCTGTAGGCGCACGGTGCGGGCAGTCATTTTATGCTACTTTACATCAGCCAGATGACAGGACTAACACCCGGAAGGAGAGGACGATATGGCTATCCCCGTTTCGCTCATTGAAGACGCTATCGGCTGGCGCAGACAGCTGCATGCGCAGCCCGAACTGGGCTACCAGGAGATTAAAACCTCCGGCTGGGTGGCCGAACAGCTGCGCGCTGCCGGGCTTCAGGTGCATACCGGCCTGGGCGGGACAGGCGTGGTCGGTACGCTGGAAAATGGCCCCGGCCCCACCATTGGCTTCCGGGCCGATATGGACGCGCTGCCGATCACCGAATCGGGCAATCCAGCCTGGCGCTCGACGCAGCCGGGCGTTATGCACGCCTGTGGTCACGATGGACATACCGCGATGCTGGTAGCGGCGGCGAAGCATCTCAGCGCGACGCGGCGCTTTAGCGGCACCCTGCATTTCGTTTTTCAGCCTGCCGAAGAGAATCTTGGCGGCGCGCGTAAAATGGTGGCCGATGGCCTGTTTGAGCTGTTTCCAATGTCGGCTATCTATGGCATGCACAACTGGCCGGGTCTGCCCGTCGGCCATATGGCCGTAAACAGCGGCGCGATGATGGCGTCGCTGGACGCGTTTGAAATCACCCTGCACGGCAAAAGCTGCCATGCCGCCATGCCGGAAAACGGAGCCGACCCGGTGGTCGCGGCTGCCCAGCTAATTCTGGCGCTGCAAACCATTCCGGCCCGGCGTCTCTCTCCCCTCGCGTCCGCCGTGGTCAGCATCACGCAAATCAACGGCGGCGAGGCGATCAACGTTATTCCAGAGACCGTGGTGCTGCGCGGTACGCTACGCTGTCTTCAGGCCGATGTGCGGGCAAAAGTGAGGGAGATGATCGATGCCTTCGTCACCACCTTTACCGTCCCGCTGGGGATCGAAGGGCGGATCGAGTACCTGACGGACTATCCGGTGACCACCAATAACGCGGCCGAGGCGCTAAAGGTGCGTCAGTGTGCGCTGTCGCTGCTTCCGGCGGAGAACGTACACTGGGAGGTCAACCCCTCAATGGCGTCAGAGGATTTTGCCTGCATGCTGGAAGCCTGCCCCGGCGCCTATTTCTGGATTGGGGCAGATGGCGCGACGGCTTCGCCTCCGCTGCATAACGCGCAGTACGACTTCAACGATGAGATGATTGGCGAAGGCATTGCGCTGTGGAGTACGCTGGCTGAGCAGCTCCTGCCGGCAAGCTAGTCAGCATTCAGCTTAATAGCCGGCCTGTTCAATCTGCACAAGCGCGCTTTCAACATCTCTCGCTCGCCCGGTTGCCACATAACAGCAGGCAATCTGCTGACGCAGCGGCTGCGGTATCGCGATTTCACGCTGCATACAGCGCGCGATCCACGCGGCCGTGGTGGCAGCGTCCTTCTCTGCCGGCAGCGCATCGCGGCCAGTCCCACTCTCTTCCTGACGCGGCAGCAGAACAACCGGCTCAGCACCGGCGATCAGGCTGATAGCCGGGCAGCGCTGCGGATTAGCATATACCTCACCTTCCGTACCGTTAAGCAGCAGCGCCCTGCCGCCAGTGGCGTGGAAAAACTTCGCCACCCGGGGAATATACTCCGGGTGAGAAACGCTGGAGAGGCGCAGGGCCGCATCTTCGGCAAAGGGCGTGAGCAGCTTCGCCAGGGTATGCGCACTATTACGTACGCCCATCCGCCAGCGCAGAGAGAGCTGTTTTTCCAGCGGTGGGCAGAGCGTGCCGACGGAGATAAACACCAGTTCCCCCCGATTAAGTTTATCCTGCGCCTGGGCCGCATCCGTTACCGCATCAATGCCCAGCGCCCGGAAAACCGCTTCGCTGGTCACTCGGGTAGGGTCGTCGCTCACCCCATGCACCAGCACCGGAAACCCCAGCGCCGAAAGCAGCAGCGCCAGCAGCGGCGTCAGATTCCCCTGCCTGCGCGCGCCGTTGTAGCTTGGGATCACCACGGGCATGGGCCGCCCGCCCGGGGGGGTGAGACGCGTCACCCGCTCCTGCATCGCCGCATAAAATCCCGGCATCTCTTCTTCGCCCTCACCCTTAATGCGCAGTGCGATAAGCATGCCGCCCAGCTCCAGCTCGGGCACCTCGTCCGCCAGAATGTGTCGATAAAGATCGCGCGCGGTAGCAAAATCAATATCACGGGCATGATTTTTCCCGCGCCCAATCTCTTTAATAATCTGTTTGTAGTCCATGCGGTTGCTCTGTTGATTCATTAACGTTTACGGCGCGTGGTCGATTTCCTGCCGCTCAGCATCGGGCTGACCGTGGGCAGCTTACCCTCGGGCATCGCCGGTTGTTCAATCGGGAACACCGGGAGTGCGCCCAGCAGGCGGGCGCCGTAGCTTTTCGTCAGCAGACGCCGATCGTAGATAACGATTTCACCGTAGCAGGTATGGCTGCGGATCAGCCTGCCGACCTGCTGAATCAGGTTAAACGAGGCGCTGGGCAGGCTCTGCACTTCAAACGGATAGCGGCGCAGGCTTTTCAACCACTCTCCCTCGGTCAAAATAACCGGACTGTCCACCGGTGGGAAAGCAATTTTATGAATATGCACCTGAGAAAGCAGGTCGCCCTTCAGATCCAGCCCTTCGGCAAAGGACTGTAGCCCAACCAGCACGCTGGTTTCACCCTGCTCAACCCGCTTACGGTGCAGCGCCACCAGCGCCGGTCGCGGTCTGTCCCCCTGCACCAGCATCATTAACCGCAGCTCGGGCAGATAAGCCAGAAACTGATGCATCGCCCGCCCGCTGGCAAACAGCACCAGCAGTCCTTTGTGCTTTGCCTCTTTAATTTGCTGGCGGAAGAAGTGCGCCATCTCCGCCAGATGCTCGACCTCGGTAGCCAGCATCGGCTCGTAGCGCATTTGCGGTATCACCAGCCTGCCCTGCTCAATATGGTTGAAGGGAGAGTCCAGCGCGACAAAGCGATCGCTCACCTTTTCACTCAGACCGGACATCTCCTGTAGCCGCTGAAAGCTGTTCAGCGAGCGCAGCGTGGCCGAGGTCAGCACCACATGAGGAATTTTACGCCACAGCAGCTTTTCCAGCTGCTCGCTAACGCGGATCCCGGCACAGTGAAAGGTCAGGTGGGCGCTGCCCTCGCGGAGGTCGCGCGTCACCCACTTCGACACCGGCGCACCCGACGCCCGCTCCATTGCCGCCAGCCGCCACAGCTTGCTGCTGGCCTCGAACCAGCCCAGCGCCTTATTCATCTGGATCAGCGTTCGGTGCAGACGAACGACATCATACTGCCCGGACTTTTCGCTTAAATCGTTCAGCAGCGCCTCTGCCAGCCCGCGCAGGCCGTCGCTAAGCTTAAACAGCCGCGCGCACAGGGTGAGGATCTCCTCGGGCAGCAGACCCATTTCAAAGCGGTACTCCCCCTCCTGATTACCCGGCGGCAGAAACTGCGCCAGCAAATGTGACAGCTGCTGGAGCTGTTCACGCACTTCTTCACAGTGGGCTTTAAGCCGCTCCGGATTGCTTAGCGCCGGCGGCCTTTTCGGACGGAACTGCGCCATGCACTGCTCAACCAGACGGCAAAAAAGATCGAGCTGGAGCGTGGTCCAGCCAGGGGTGATATCACCGCTCATTTCCAGCGCATCGCGGGCGACGTCCGGCAAATGGTGTCCTTCATCCAGCACCAGCAGCAGATTTTTGGGCGGCGGGAGCACCGATTCCGTTTCCAGCGCCGCCATCACCAGCGCGTGATTAGCGACGACGACATCTGCCTGCTCAATTTCGCGGCGGGCAACGTAAAAGGGGCACTCGCGATACCAGTGGCAGTTACTACCAAGACAGTTGGCCTTATCAGTGCTCAAACGCTGCCACAGCGACTCTTCGATGGTATCGTCGCAGTGGTCGCGCAGACCATCCCACTGATGGCGGTTACGCTTCTGTTCCAGCCCGGTGCAGAATGCCCGCTCCTCCTTGCTGGCGGTCATATCATCATCAAGAAACAGCAGCAGATCGCCCTGCTTCTCTTCGTCGGTGGCCAGGGCAGAAAGATTGCGCGGGCAGACATAGCGTCGGCGGCCAAAGGCCGCGGTGAAACGCAGGTCGGGGATGATTTTTTTCAGCAATGGCAGATCCTTGCTGAATATCTGATCCTGAAGGGCGACGTTGGCAGTACTGACCACCAGCGGCTTTTCTTCAGCCCGGCTGACGGCAATGCCGGGGATCAGGTAGGAGAGCGTTTTGCCGACGCCAGTTGGCGCTTCAATGGCCAGATGACGACCATCGTCACCCGCCAGCGTTTTCGCCACTTCAGCGATCATCTGCCGCTGAGGAGCGCGGGAGATGAAATCAGGTATTTGCTGCTGGAGGGCCTTGTACCACTCCGCAATTTGCGCTTTTAACGCGACTGTTAGCGCCATGACAACCACATTTGTTCAGAATGGCCTGTATTTTTACACAGTATTCGGTCGGCGTCAGCTCTCCTCTGCAATCATTCGCCCGATCCCCGATATCATTTCGACTTTGACTGACGCTACCTTGCCAGAAGCGCTCATTAAGGTCCCGGAAGCACTCCTCACCCCCCCGCAGGCGCGTCGGTAATGACTTTACTCGCCCCCATCCGCCCAATAAAGGGCAGACGCAGCGCAGGCGACTTAACGTCGATACCAAAATTGAGGCCGGAAATATTGAACTCAATTCCCTCTTCCGCGCCCAGCGTCAGGCCTAAAGCCCCCAGCAGAGAGATCTGCACGCCTCTGCCCGACGGCGGCAGGCCAACCAGATTATGCAGCGGGCGGTAATCCTTCCCGATGGCATTCGCGGGCAGATCCAGCCTCAGCGCAGGCACTTTCCTGCCAATATACGCCAGAAATGTGTTGCTGTTTGGGCCGGGCCAGACGCGATAGGTATGAGGCCAGGGATAGCTTTTGATGGCGGCCTCAATATGCGGGATCATCGCCTCGGCCGCACTGCCGCGATGGTCTGCCAGCAGACGAGGGGTAGCGCCAAACCAGTAGCCGTCGGGAAGCGCGTAGTTACGCCGCACCACGTTGCTGCTGCCCCAGCTGACCACCTCGTAACGGGTGAATACCGTTTCCCCTGCTTTTTTGAAGATAATCCAGGGATGAACGGCCACCAGGCCACGCCAGCCAAAGGTCGGCGCGGTATAAACCTGCACTATCGCACTGTTGCGAAAAGCGGCCGCGTCCGGGGCAATTCCGGCAGAATCACGACGGGCGCCAGACCAACTCTGTCCGCTCAGCGCCACGCCGCTGTGGCTCGCACTGAGATAACTTTGCGCAAACGACAGCAGCAGCAGGCAGATAAAACCAATAATAAATATCTTCAAATAGAGCATGTGACGGGCCCGGGGAAGCAAAGTAAAGGGAGGGTCTTACAGAGTAGGCGATTCCGGCTGCGCCTGCCAGGGCGCTGCTACCGGCCGCGTATGATGTTACAGCACCCACCACCGCGTGGGCCATCGCCTGCGCTTCAGGATTCCCTTCGGTCAGTTTGTAGATCTGCTCTGCCAGATAAGGCGATGCCTCACCGCTGATGGCCTGGCCGATATTTCCACCCGCCAGGCCCTGTATCGCCGCCGTGGCAGCCTGGATAGCCTGCTGGATGGCGCTGCCGGTGCCGTAAGGGGCCATCGCCGTGTTGTAAGCCTGATCGGCTATCTGCTTATCGATAGGATTCAGGTTACCCTGACCAGCGAGTTGTTCTCTGGCGGCCTGAAGGGCAGCCGGATCTTTCTTCGCTTTCAGCCCCTCTATCTCACCCTGCGTCCTGGCAATATCCCCAACCTGAACACGTCTCAACCAAAGCCCGGCGCTATACTGTGGGCTATATCCGGGATCACATTAAGCACCGGGCGTCACCGTCGATCACGCTGCGGGGCCACTGGATGGGGGATCTGGGGTTTGAGACGGGCAGGAAGGTTGAGGTGCTGTGTGAGCAGGGCGAGTTGATTATCCGGCTGACTGAGGTGTGATCGGCGGGTAAAAATATCCCGGCTCGATTGGGCCGGGATATTTAAAATTATTTGATGAACTTACTATTGTGCCAGTATAAAAACCAGGATCCTATGCTACATAGTGGTCCACATAACATACTAATTTTAAATGATTTAAATATATCATTAGAGGAGAATAAAAACTCTCCTCCTATCCAATAAAACGCAACAACTCTCATAATGAAAAATATCAATGTCGCCATAATAAATATAGCAATTATCCATATAATTTTTGTCGCTAGAAAACGTAACAGGCGAAATTTTGATTGCATTACTTATTCTCCTGTTTGCTTTTTAGCTGTTACTGAATGAGAGCATTTGATGCTTCGGAACCAATAGAGGAGCCTACATTTCCTGCGATACCCGGTACTGGACTCAATGGCAAAGGTTTACTAACTCCCATACCAACTTCAACCCACTCCCAGTTTTTCCAGTTGGGATTAACCACTTTTTCCAGAGGACCCTGAATAATTTTTCCACCTGCATAACCAAGAGATGCACCCGCCCCGCTACTGATAGCACCAGTCAGCGGATCATCACCTTTAATATATTTGAAGTTGCACCGCCTGCCGCATTCCAAATAACGGTTCCCGCCAGTTTACTGTTACCTGTTGCCGCACCAACCCAGCTGGCTATCAGCGCATCGGTATAATTAACTTTGCCATCAACCGCATACTGAATCAGCGCGTTGGCTCCGTCACCAATACCCGCTGCTATTTGCGCACCACCGGGCAAAACACCAAGCCCAACCGTTCCGGCCAGATCCGCAGATACAATTGCATTTCCTTTCGCTATATCTCCGGCCAGCTCAGCCTTACATGCTGTGTCACAATCCGGTGTTTTGCCAAACCAGAGTCCTAAGCCTGAACCAGCAGCTGCGCCGAGGTTGTTGTTCTCGGATGAGTTTTACCCGCCTGCCAGACCTGCCGCCAGCGTGGCCAGTGCGCTGATGGTCTGCTTCTGGTCCTCTGTCAGCTTGTCCCGGTCAACACCCAGATACATCTGCTGCGCGATAAACTCGCTCGTGGTTGCCCCTGCGGCTCCGGCTAACGCGCTGTTGCCGTTTATCTGCGCCACCACCGCGCCCAGCACGGCGTGAGCCATCAGATTGGCTTCGGTGTTAACCACATCCTTACCGTCCGGGCCTTTGGTGGTGGTCATATTATGGATCACTTCCGCCAGATACGGACTGGCTCCACCCGCAACGGCCTTCGCCAGGTCGCCACCCGCTAGCCCCTGTACCGCCGCAGTGGCCGCCTGGATAGCCTGCTGCACCTTACCGCCGGTGCCGAACCCGCTCTCAGTGAACGCCTGATGATAGAAGTTCTGGTAAACCTGACCGGTGATATCACCGTCGGACGGCGTTTTTCCGGGGTTCGCCTTCATCCAGTCGGCTCTGGCCTGGTCGCGGTCCTGCTGCGTCGCACCAGCCATCTTCTCATTCGCCGCTTTCGTTGCCTCTATCTGCCCCTGGGTGCGCGCAATATCCCCACCCTAGCTTCCTATTTGCCCTATCAGCTGCGCCTCCCGCCGCTGCTGCTGCTCCTTCTCCTTATCAAATAGCTCCACAGCTTAGCTTGTACGTATAAAATTTTTGTAATTCGTCTGCATCTCTTTCAAGAATGCCGATATAATGTTGATAAGATTTTGTTAATTCCAAATAGCCACATATGGCATTAATTCCAAATGATTCATGTAAATCAGAATAACCTTCTGCTTTCTCAGCAATGACGCAACCCCAATCAACTGGCAATGTATTATCTAATACATCAAAAATATTTGATGGTGCCCACAAGGGGCTGCTACCTTCAGGACAGAGCAATAAGTCAGTCCGTGTCGGATAAAACATGATACCGTATACTTTATACTCCACACCTGTTTCTAATGGAGTAAACAGCGTTTCGTCAGTTTCCCCCATAATTCTTACATTATCGGGTAAATTTTTTCCTGACGTTGAGTTGCATAAAACCAACATTCATAGCCACCTATTTGAATTTAAAATCATCTACCTGACCAGTTTTCGTATTACGAACATAGTGGATTTCTACGCCATTGATATTTTGCGCCATTTTTACCCAACCTTCTTCGCGAGGCCATCGTTTATCTGTCATTGGTATTGGTAATTGACGTCCAGCTCCAGGGTTTGACAATGCTTGTTCGATTGCCAATTTTTCTTGCAAGGTATTAGCTTCTGTCCTTCCAGTTGAACCACGTCCTAATTGTATTTCTGATGAATAAGCCAGATCATCTTTATTTTGCTCAGGGATCGGGGTAACCGTGGTATTCCCGCCAGTATCCGGCGCACCATCCGTATTTCCGGTATTGCTGGCACCCTGATCACCAGACTGATCCGGCGTGATCAACGATATCCCTTTACTCTCACCCTGGCCTGGGTTAACCAGTTTTCCACCGGTCAGATCGTCATTCACCGGCACGGTTTCGGTTTTGCTGCCTGCTCCGCCTGCGTGTTGCTGACTCTGTGCTATCGCCATCATGACACAGCTGGTATTCGCCAGACAGGCCGCATCAAGACCCTGCTTAACAGCTTTGGTCAGCGCCAGCGCCGCCTGCTCATTCGCGCCGCCCTGGCCTGCTTCAGCCATTGCCGCTGCATCCAGCAACGATTTGGCCTGCATCATCTGCAACATGCCCATACTGGTCATATTATTGCTGATTTCGTTCTGGCCCGCCTGCGCCCCGGCGATGGCATCCGCCGTACCATCTCCGGCAAGGCCGCCCGCAAGCCCCGCCGCCAGGCTTCCCAGCGCAACCAGCGTCTGTTTCTGTTCCTCGCTCAGCTGGCTGACCGGCACGTCACCGTACAGCGCGTTTTTGATGGCTTCACCCATTATCGCCGTGGTGGCCGCGCCCGCCGCACCTGCTGCCGCAGAGTTGCCCTGAGCGGCGGCGATAACGCCCGCCACCGCCGCATGGGCCATCACCCGGCTGGCTTCATCCGGTGCGTACTGTTTGATGACCTCTGCGATGTAGGGCGCTGAGGCTCCGGCTAATGCTGCACCGATATCGCCACCCGCCAGACCCTGCACCGCCGCCGTGGCCGCCTGGATACCCTGCTGGATGGCGCTGCCGGTTCCCCATTGCTGCTGGGCCGTTTTGTAGCCGGAGGTTTCCGTCAGGGCTTTATTCCAGGCCGCACGCTCTTCCTTCGTGGCATTCTCACCCGGTTCTTTAACACCTTTCGCGGCCAGCTCTGCTTTACCGGCTTTTGTTGCCTCTATCTGCCCCTGCGTCCGCGCTATATCCGTTGCCTTGCTGCCTATCTCACCTATCAGCTGCGCCTCCCTGAGCCGGTTCTGCTCCTTCTCCTTATCAAATATCTCAGCCAGCCCCGGATTCGCATTCTCCACGTCACGGCTCAGCTCTTCTCAGTGGAAGTTAAAAGCCTTTTATTTTGAATATTCGGGCTAAAATTATCCCCGCTCCACATACTGATCCGCCAACAGAACCAAGTTTAATTCCATGTAAAACGTCGTTCCATGACATATCAAATGTGCCAGTTAAAAACCACAATATAGTTGACAGGAGTAATCGTCCCAATAAAGCAGTAGCGATCACACCTAAAACTATCATGACAAAAATAAGTAACATCAGCACAGCCTTTCTGCACTGTAATTGCTTATTATTTATCATTTTTACTTACCTCGCCGATAATTTTCTGTGTCGCGCCAGTACCGTATTCCGAGCTAATCGATGAACCTGTATTTCCTATTATGCCCGGTAGCTTACTCGGCAGCATTTCCTTAGATAGCCCCAGTTGTCCTTTAACTTCAGTATATTTCAGCAGATCAGGATTGAACTTGGGATCCCAGCCACCGGTGATCCATTTACCCGCCGCATTTGTCCCTGATGAGATCAATTTACCGGCTCCATAACCCAACGTCGATCCTGCGCCATTAGTTATTGCACCCGTCAGGGGATCATCGCCATTGATCTGATTGGTTAAGGCTCCTCCGGCAGCATTCCAGACTACAGTTCCCCAGAAGCCATTCCCCATACTGACAACGTTTGTCCAGCCAGCGACAACAGAGTTAACCGGATTCACCTTGCCATCTTCAGCATACTGAACACCTGCGTTAACTCCGGCACCCAGAGCCCACATTGCCTGTACAGAACCAGGCAAGGATGCCACGCCACCCGTTGCCAGTGCGGCCGCATAGGCTTTATTCTCCGCCAGACCTCGCTGGCAGGCTTCACCGGAAGGATTATCGGTACAGGACAGTACGTCTGCGCCATGCTGCCTGGCTTTTTCTGCCTGTGCCTCTTCGTTACCACCAAATAAGTTGTTATTGACCGAGTTCTGGCCCGCCTGTGCTCCGGCCACCGCATCCGCCGTGCTGTCACCGACAACACCACCGGCAAGACCCGCCGCCAGCGTGCCCAGCGCGCTGATGGTCTGTTTCTCGGTTTCTGTCAGTTCGCTGGCTGACTTGCCCGGATACAGCTGACTCATCACCAGCTGCGCCATCAGTTCGCCGCTGACCGCTCCGGCGGCTCCTGCCAGGGCATTGTTGCCTGACGCATACGAGGTGACCGCACCGACCACCGCGTGGGCCATTGCCTGCGCTTCAGGATTGCCTTCGGTCAGTTTGTGGATCTGCTCGGCCAGTTAAGGCGATGCCGCGCCGCTGATGGCCTGGCCGATATTTCCACCGGCCAGCCCCTGCACCACCGCCGTGGCCGACTGGAGTCCCTGTTGCAACGCGCTGCCGGTGCCGTAAGGGGCCATCGCCGTGTTGTAAGCCTGATCGGCTATCTGTTTATCGGTAGGATTCAGGTTACCCTGACCAGCGAGTTGTTCTCTGGCGGCCTGAAGGGCAGCCGGATCTTTCTTCGCTTTCAGCCCCTCTATCTGCCCCTGCGTCCGCGCGATATCCCCAACCTGTTTAACAACGTCTGAAGTGCTTTTACAGGAAGAACGGTGATTTTCTCTGTGAAGACAGTCAGTTAGGAAGAGATTTTGCTTAGTCGTTTTGATGTCCGGGGAGTTTTTTCCCGACGCGCTTTTTTCGTCCGGACACGCTACCGCACTGGTGAACATCACCAGGCACAACAGCCATGCCAGGGCTTTCGTTATCCGTTTCATCCCGCTTTCCCTGCGTTATCCTGCCGCGCATTTTAACAGCATGATTCCCGCTGTCATTACCGGTTTTCATTGCGGCGGGAGCCGGGTCACAGCCTGCTGTGGCCCGGTGAACCGTCTGCCGGGTCCGGGCCGGCGAGGCCCGCAGGCGACGGAACGGCGCTCTTCAGGCGACTCGGTGTATCACCGGGCCACTCACCGCCAGACGACTCTGTACCTTCCTCTTTAGCCGCCCGAAGCACGGAACGATGAGGGAACACCGGTTTTGCATGACCACAACGGGCCGGGGCGGGCAGCGGAAGCGGGCGAACGGGGAAGGAGCAACGAAGCGCAGCGCAGTGCGACCCCGTGCAGCCTGACGCAGCCGGGCGGGCATGAAGCCTTTCAGCGGAGGCCCTGGGGCCGACCTGCCTTATTGCTGTTTGCTGAGGATTTGCACTGCTGCTGATGCCGCCAGGGATGGCGGCCCCACGCCGGCCCACAACGCGGGGGCGCACGACATAATGTGTATTATACGAAGACGGCCCGCTCGTTGAGGGCGGGCCGGGCTGAGGGGCTCTGCGGGACGACTGCGTATAACACCCGCACATTATGTTGAATGGCAGCGGCGCGGCCACGCTGAACCCGCAGAGGACGCCACCGGACGGGCCGTGTGCGGCCATTAACCCCCGCGCACACAACACATGATGAAGGCAGATCGCGGTAGGGACGCCGCGCTCTGCCGTGCACGGAACAACCGCACTCCCGGGGAACCGGCTAACCCTGCGGCGCTGAAGGCGGCTCCGCTGCTGCGTCCGGCTCCCGCTGCTCCGCCGGATGCGTGGCCCTGTGGATCTCCCGCAGCGCACGGATGCTCACCCGCGTGTAGATCTGCGTTGTTTCCAGTTTGCTGTGGCCCAGCATTGCCTGTATCCAGCGCGTGTCCGCGCCGTTCTCCAGCATATGCGTTGCCATACTGTGGCGCAGCAGATGGCAGCTGCCTGACTCCCGCACACCTGACTGACTCAGTAGTTTGCCGATATGATTGCTCAGGCCGTCCAGACTGTACCCCTGTCCGTCTTTCGCCAGGAACAGCCTCCGGCTCTCCGGCACGCCTGCCAGCTGTGGCCGCGCCAGTTCCACGTAACGCCTCACCCAGCCACATGCCCGCATCCCTGCCGGGATCAGCCGGTCTTTACGTCCCTTTCCCTGGCATATCATCACCGTTCCCTGCTCATAACTGATGCTGTGCAGGGTCAGGACGGCCAGCTCTCCCCGCCGCATCCCGCTGCTGTAAAGCAGTTCCAGCATGGCGCGGTCACGCAGTCCCTGCGTGGTGGTGGTATCCGGCCACGCCAGCAGCTGCTCCATCTCTTCAACGCTCAGCACGTCTTTCGGCAACCGTACGCCCTGTTTTGGCATCTCCAGCTCTGAGGCCGGGTTTGAGGGCAGCCAGTGACGCCGCGTCAGCCAGCTGAAGAAGCTTTTTACCGTGCTCAGACGGCTGTGCTGCGTCACTACTGACAGCGGTTCACCGTTCGCCTTGTGCATCTGATACAGGTGTCGCTGATACTGCTCCAGCACCCGCAGCGTGATGCTCTCCGGTCGTTCCATCCCGCGTTCCTCGCACCACAGCAGGAACCGCGTCAGCCGGTATTCATAGCCGCTCACTCCCTGTTCCGTGCTGTTGCGCTCACGCATCCATTCCAGGTACTGCACCATCCGGTGCGCCAGTCCGTCGTGTGGCCCCCGTCCGGCAACCAGTACCGGTATCCGTTTTTTGTCACGCCGTCCCATTATGTATTTCCTCCCTGTGTGGTTAACGAAGGCGAAGGCGGTTGTACCCTCGCTTTTTTCTTCCTGATTACTGCGTCCGGCTCAACCCGAACCGCTTCGTGCTCTGAGCCTTCTGCCGCCTGGCCTGAGGCCGCTTTTTCCTGCCCGAACTCAGCCCGAACCTGACCCGAACTTAAGGCAGACTTGCCCGCCTCAGACCCGAACCTGCGTTCACTGCCTTCATGTTCATCCAGGTTCAGCAGCCCGCACAGGTGGTTTTCCTCACCGCTACCGCCGTCCCACAGTAGCTGGTACTGCAACAGGTGGCCCCGGCTTCCGCCGTGAACCAGCAGGTATTCCATCTCTGCCAGCCGCAGGCAGTGGTGTTTGAGCTGGCTGTCGCTCCAGTGCAGGCGTTCGCGGATGTCCCGCCGCGTGAAGCGCACCTCTGAAGGCTGGCAGTTCTGCACGCCGGCCAGCCCGGTAACCATCTCCCGCAGCAGGATTAACAGTTTGCGCGTCTGCGGCGGCATCTCATCCAGCGTGCGGCCCAGCACCTCATGCGCCAGCCGGTTTGCAAGCCGGATGTCGTCCCGCGTCACCTCGATATACTCGATGACCGAACCGCGATGCCCGGCACGCTTCACCTCGCGCTGGTACTGGTGCAGCAGCGCCACCGCCTGGATTAACGTGAGGTATTTCATATGGTCGCGGCGGGTGCGGGTCTTGTCCGACAGGAAGGTGAGCTGCTCCGCATACGGGTTGACCACTTTCAGCGGGCGCAACAGCCGCTGGGCGTTATGGTGTAAACGGGTCAGATATTGCTTCTCCGACTGTGCCAGCAGCTCTGCCTGCGTCTGGCTGCGCCTCTGCGCCGCATGTATCGCCTCGGTCTGCGCCTGCGACTCGTTGACCGTCAGCACCAGGCAGCGGTTCAGCAGCTCTTCGTCCACGTCTGACGCGGTTGTTGTTAACATCAGCATCCCCGGCCCCTGGACGCTGTACTCGCGCGTCACCAGCTCGCCGCTGGACTCGTCCTTGCCGGTTGAGGCGATTTTCAGCTCGCCATCCGACTGCAACAGCTTCAGCGCATACGCCGCCTGCCTGACGCCTTCTTCCTCGGCTATCGCCAGGATTTTATGCTGTAGCGAGGTCTCGCCGAGGTAGTAGAGGCTCTGCCCGGTCATGGCGCTGTACTGGATACGCTCTTCCTCCGGTATCAGCGACAGCACCGCATCCATCAGCGAGGATTTACCCGCCGCCGACGACGACTGGATAAGCACGGCTAACGGCTTATCCAGCTTGCGCGAGGTGGCGGCTAGATAGCCGGTCAGCAGGTTGGCCGACTCGCCGACCACACCACTGGCGGCCAGGTCACTGACGATGCGCTCTGCCAGGTCGGGTGATTTCAGCAATTCAAGTGCGGCCAGCTCGTCATCGCCCGACACGCTGACCGCGCCGGAAGCCTGATCCGCGTCCGCCGTCCGCCGCGCCTCATCCTGCTGTTGCTCCAGCGCCAGCAGTACCCGGCCAGCCTCGCCTTTTATCACCGCCAGTTCACAGGCCAGCTCGTTCGCCGCACAGCTGATATAGGCCTGGCGCTGCTTCGCGTGGTACATGTCCAGCTGGTCAACGTGGAACGCGCCGGTGCTCTCGTCCAGCACCTGCACGTTGACCTTCATCACCTCCGCCAGGGTTTTTTTCTGCCAGCCGCGCACCCGCCACTGACGCGGCCCGGACTTAAGCAGCAGTCCCCCGGCTGGCGTCACCTCGCAGGCGATAACGGCGGGCTGCTGAGTCGGCTGTGAGGAAGGGCAGGCGGCTAAAGAGGAAGGTTTTTCATTGCTGCCGGTCACAGTTTCGGCTGTAACAGCGGTGTCGCTTTGCAGCGGGGAGGCAGGGCTGCCGGACCCGGCCACCGCCGCCATCCGTACTGACTGCTCCAGCGCAAGAGCCAGCGCGGATTCAGGATTGCCACTTTTCACCGCGTAAGCGTTGGCATCCAGTCCGGCCGGGAAGCGTACCCGCCACGCCTCGATCCCGGCGCTGACCAGCTCAGCCGCCACCGCATCCGCGCCCCGATCTCCGGCTTCATCCCGGTCAAAGGCGATCATCACCCTCTTTACGCCGTGATACTGCAACGCCGCCATATGGAACGCGGTGAAGCCGTTGACACCGTAAGCCGCGATCACGTTGCGATAACCGGCGCACCAGAAGGTCATGGCGTCGATCAGCGCTTCACACAGGATCACTTCTGATGCGGCTTTCAGCGCCGCTTCATTCCAGATCCCGGCCAGCGGCGAGGGCAGATAGAGGTGTTTTGCCGATCCTTTAATGATCATGTGATCGGCCATCGTGCGCCGCCCGTAAAGCTGCAACACCCGGCCACGCTGCGCTGGATCGTAGCTTTCAGACCAGCCGACCACCGGCACCATCAGACAGCCCCGGAAGTGATCCTGACGGTTGCTTTCCCGGATCACGCCGAGGTGTTTTAAGCGTGTCCGTAACGCTTTACCTTCCTTGCAGTAAGGCGACGGCAGCGCCCCCGCCACGCCGTGCGCCCCGGCGAACCCCAGCTTAAAGTGGCTGACCAGCTCAGGATGATTCAGGTCGCGTTTCTCCAGCCAGGCGAGTGCATCCGGGCTGTTCAGCAGGTTCTGGTGATACCAGTCGGTGACCTGATGCAGCAGCGCCTGGCCGTCATCATCCAGATCGGTAAGCGTCTGACGCGCAGCAGGCGGCGAATAAGGAGAGGGAACAGCGGCGGCTGAAGAAGAGGGTGACACAGGACGCGCAGAGGAAGATCCGGCCAGCTCACGCAGTTTTACCAGCGCCTGCGGATAGGTGAGCCGTTCGGCATGTTGCACCCAGTCCAGCACCGAACCCTTCGGGGGCATTCATGAAGGCTTGTTCTTTGGGGCGACCACCATCTATTGTATAGATGACGTTGAAGCTCCCCGGCTGGCAAGCGTAACCGACTGGTAAGAAGATCCCGGCACTACTTGGCCTAGATCTTCTCAGTGAAAGTTAAAAGCCTTTCACTTTAAAAAAGTGAAGTAATGCAAGGCCAATACCTCCGATCACTCCGCCATAAAGTCCAATTTTTGCTCCATGTAAAATATCCTGCCAGGTTGTGTTAAACCCATCTCCAAGCATCCAAAGTAGTGATGAGAAAAAAATTTTTCCACATACAGATAGAACGATCATAAACAAAACAGTGGCGGCTAAAATGAATAGGGCTTGGAAGATTCTGCGATGAAGATCACTTTTCATTTCCATCCCCTATTTTTTTGAGCACCTGCTCCGCTGCTTTTCCACTACCCTCTGAAATTACTGAAGCACCTATATTACCTACGTTACTGGGGATTTTACTCGGCAGCATTTCCTTAGATAGCCCCAGTTGTCCTTTAACTTCAGTATATTTCAGCAGATCAGGATTGAACTTGGGATCCCAGCCACCGGTGATCCATTTACCCGCCGCATTTGTCCCTGATGAGATCAATTTACCGGCTCCATAACCCAACGTCGATCCTGCGCCATTAGTTATGGCACCAGTCAGAGGATCATAGCCATTGATCTGATTGGTTAAGGCTCCTCCGGCAGCATTCCAGACTACAGTTCCCCAGAAGCCATTCCCCATACTGACAACGTTAGTCCAGCCAGCGACAACAGAGTTAACCGGATTCACCTTGCCATCTTCAGCATACTGAACACCTGCGTTAACTCCGGCACCCAGCGCCCACATGACTTGGGCGGGAGCGGTTAAGGATGCCACGCCACCCGTTGCCAGTGCGGCCGCATAGGCTTTATTCTCCGCCAGACCTCGCTGGCAGGCTTCACCGGAAGGATTATCGGTACAGGACAGTACGTCTGCGCCATGCTGCCTGGCTTTTTCTGCCTGTGCCTCTTCGTTACCACCAAATAAGTTGTTATTGACCGAGTTCTGGCCCGCCTGTGCTCCGGCCACCGCATCCGCCGTGCTGTCACCGACAACACCACCGGCAAGACCCGCCGCCAGCGTGCCCAGCGCGCTGATGGTCTGTTTCTCGGTTTCTGTCAGTTCGCTGGCTGACTTGCCCGGATACAGCTGACTCATCACCAGCTGCGCCATCAGTTCGCCGCTGACCGCTCCGGCGGCTCCTGCCAGGGCATTGTTGCCTGACGCATACGAGGTGACCGCACCGACCACCGCGTGGGCCATTGCCTGCGCTTCAGGATTGCCTTCGGTCAGTTTGTGGATCTGCTCGGCCAGATAAGGCGATGCCGCGCCGCTGATGGCCTGGCCGATATTTCCACCCGCCAGCCCCTGCACCACCTCCGTGGCCGCCTGGAGTCCCTGCTGGAGCGCCGAGCCGGTGCCGAACTTCTGCATCTCAGCTTTGTACTCATCCGAGTTGCGCAGCATGTCCAGATACGCCGCACGTTCTTTCTCCGTGGCGTTCTCCTTCAGCGGGCCATACTTCTCTTTTGCCGCGTTCAGTCCGTTGATATCCCCCTGCGTCCGCGCGATATCCCCAACCTGACTCCCTATCTCACCTATCAGCTGCGCCTCCCTGAGCCGGTTCTGCTCCTTCTCCTTATCAAATATCTCAGCCAGCCCCGGATTCGCATTCTCCACGTCACGGCTCAGCTCATTAACAAGGTCTGACGAGCCTTTGGTGGAAGAACAGTGATTTTCCCTGTGCAGACAGTCAGTTAAGAAGAGATTTTGCTGAGGCATTTCCGTGTCCGGGGATATTTTCCCCGACGCGCTTTTTTCGCCCGGACACGCTACCGCACCGGTGAACATCACCAGGCACAACAGCCATGCCAGGGCTTTTGTTATCCGTTTCATCCCGCTTTCCCTGCGTTATCCTGCCGCGCATTTTAACAGCATGATTCCCGCTGTCATTAGCGGTTTTCATTGCGGCGGGAGCCGGGTCACAGCCTGCTGTGGCCCGGTGAACCGTCTGCCGGGTACGGGCTGGCGAGGCCCGCAGGCGACGGAACGGCGCTCTTCAGGCGACTCGGTGTATCACCGGGCCACTCACCGCCAGACGACTCTGTGATCTTACCCAGCAATAGTGGACACGCGACTAAGTGAGCAAACTCTCAACCAGAGGTGACTCATGAAAAAACCAACATCGACCAGCAAAAAGCCCCGTAAGCAGCACTCGCATGAATTTCGCAACGAAGCGCTGAAGCTTGCTGAGCAAATTGGTGTTGCTGCCGCAGCCCGCGAACTCAGCCTGTATGAATCACAGCTTTATACCTGGCGCAGCAAACAACAGCAGATAGTGACCGCGTCAGAGCGTGAAAGTGAACTGGCCGCTGAAAATGCCCGCCTTAAGCGGCAACTGGCTGAGCAGGCGGAAGAGCTGGCCATTCTCCAAAAGGCCGCGACATACTTCGCGAAGCGCCTGAAATGAAGTATGTCTTTGTCGAAAAGTATCAGGCTGAGTTCAGCATTAAAGCCATGTGCCGGGTGCTGCGGGTTGCCCGCAGCGGCTGGTATGCCTGGCGTCTGCGCCGTTATCAGCCAGGCCCGCGCCAGCAATGCCGTCTTATCTGCGATGCCGCCGTCCGTAAGGCATTCACTGAGGCAAAAAGGCGTTATGGCGCGCCTCGTCTGGCCAGAGAACTGCCGGAGTACAATATCAAAACCATTGCCGCCAGCCTGCGTCGTCAGGGGCTGCGGGCGAAAGCCTCCCGGAAGTTCAGCCCGGTCAGCTACCGTGAGCACGGCCTGCCGGTATCGGAGAATTTACTGAAGCAGGACTTCAGCGCCAGCGGCCCGAACCAGAAGTGGGCGGGAGACATAACCTACCTTCGCACGGATGAGGGCTGGCTGTATCTGGCGGTGGTTATTGACCTGTGGTCCCGTGCCGTTATCGGCTGGTCAATGTCATCACGGATGACGGCACAGATGGTGTGCGATGCACTGCAAATGGCACTCTGGCAGCGAAAACGTCCGGAAAATGTCATCGTTCACACCGATCGTGGCGGACAGTACTGCTCTGCGGATTACCAGGCGTTACTGAAGCGACACAATCTGCATGGCAGCATGAGTGCAAAGGGTTGCTGCTATGACAATGCCTGTGCGGAAAGCTTCTTCCACTCGCTAAAGGTGGAATGCATCCATGGGGAACACTTTACCAGCCGGGAAATAATGCGAACGACGGTGTTTAATTATATCGAGTGTGATTACAATCGGTGGCGACGTCACAGTTCCTGTGGCGGTCTCAGCCCGGCCCAGTTTGAAAACCAGACCCTCGCTTAGGGCCGTGTCCACATTACGTGGGTAAGATCACTGTACCTTCCTCTTTAGCCGCCCGAAGCACGGAACGATGAGGGAACACCGGCTGTGCATGGCCACCACGGACCGGGGCGGGTAGCGGAAGCTGGCGGTGACGGCAAGGAGTGACTCGCGCCTTTTGCGGGGCACGACCCGGCACAGACAGACGCAGCCGGGCGGACATTAACTGCTTTCAGCGGAGGCCGCAGGCCGACAACCCTGTTGTGGTGACTGACAGACAGGAACGATGCTGAGGTGGGTTCTTACAGACGGTGATGTAGCTGAGAGCGGGCCTGCAGGAAGCTATCCGACCGTAAACAGCGGGAGATCGCGGCGTTTATTGAACTGGTTGCCGCGCCGCAGAGGCGGCTGAGAAGTGAAGGTAACTGACGGGTTATAAAGTAAAATCCCAGCCGATAGGGCTGGGATTGGTGAGTTATTCAGGTGGAACTTTCTGGTTCTTTCTTTCCTTTAACCAAATTTTTATCCAGATTCCAAAGCCCAAAATAAGGCCGCCAACATAACCGGACTTAAAGAAAGATGCAAAAACACTTTCCCAACTGAATGGGAAAAAACCTTTTTTTAAATAAATAATCACTGACGCAAGAAGTACTGATATAAAATTAAAAAATAAAAATAATATCAGGCACATAAGCATCAGTTTGATTAGTAGGAAAAAATTACTTTTCATTTTCATTTTTTCCCTTTTCATCTAAGTGAACTTTTACAAAACTTCCTGTTTCCTCACTGATATAGCTACCACCAATAGCGCCTGTTAAATCAGAAACAGCCTCTTCTGCAACTTTCGACGTTACGCCTTTTATTATGGTGCCACCAATACCTCCAGCTACAGTACCCGCGCCAGCACCTGCCACCGAATTCGTCGGATCTTCTCCTTTTATCCCACTGCCTATCGCTGCTCCGCCCATATTGATCCCGGCTGATGGGATAAGACCTTTCCCGGTAGTAGCAGCAGACGTCACGCCAGCCATAATTGCATCAACATAGCTGAACGGATCATTTCCGCTAAGCTGCACTCCGGTATTTACGCCCACACCAATCGCCGCGTTCAGCGCCATCCCTTCTTTTATTGTGGTGCCAAGTACGCTGCTGCCAAATATCAGCGCGGAGTCGCCGATACTGGCATTGGATTTATGATAACCCCAGGTATTCATAATAGTTTGTGCCTGCGACATGGCTTCCGAGTCAGGATTCCGTTTTATATAATCCTGGCCCGACAGCAGGCCTTTTACCAGCTCCTGTGCCACGGCTGTGCCATATGTCCGTTCCATTTCAGAAGCATAAACGCGGAGATAAGCGGCCAGTTCAGCCTGTTCTGAGCTGTTCATCTGTGAAGGATTGGAGGTAAATTTCGAGACCAGTGCATCACTGCGTTTATCGGCGTTTTCCAGCTGGATCAGTTCATTAGCGGCGGCTAAAGACCTGTCGCCCTGTTTGATTTTCTCCACGACTTTGTCGAGCTTATCGGAGGAGGTTGCACCAAGCAGATTATTGGTCACGGTGGTTTGCCCTGCCTGGGCTGCGGCAACAACATTTGCCGTGCCGTTCCCGGCTAACCCACCGGCCAGACCCGCCGCCAGCGTCGCCAGCGCGCTCACCGTCTGCTTCTCGCTCTCAGACAGCTCACTGACCGGTTTCCCGTAGGCGTTCAGGGCGATCATCCCGACCATTTCCGCCGTGGCCGCACCTGCCGCACCGACCAGCGCACTGTTACCCTGCGCCGCCGCCAGTGCCGCGTTGACTGCCGCATGGGCCAGCACTTTACCGGTATCGTCCAGCCCGCTGCTGCCGATAACCCCGGCGATATACGGCGCGGAACCTCCGGCTAATGCTTTTGCCAGGTCACCACCCGCCAGACCCTGCACCGCCGCCGTGGCCGCCTGGATACCCTGCTGGAGCGCCGAGCCGGTGCCGAACTTCTGCATCTCAGCTTTGTACTCATCCGAGTTGCGCAGCATGTCCAGATACGCCGCACGTTCTTTCTCCGTGGCGTTCTCCTTCAGCGGGCCATACTTCTCTTTTGCCGCGTTCAGTCCGTTGATATCCCCCTGCGTCCGTGCAATATCCCCGACCTGTGACCCTATCTCACCTATCAGCTGCGCCTCCCTGAGCCGGTTCTGCTCCTTCTCCTTATCAAATATCTCAGCCAGGCCCGGATTCGCATTTTCCACGTCGCGGCTCAGCTCACTCACGTCCTGCTGCTGCTTCGCCTGGTCACGGATAATAATCGTCCCTTCACTCACCGCCGCGTGGGTGGTCGAGCTGGCGCTGTCTGAACCGTTCACCCCGGTCAGCAACGTGTTCGCCATATTTCCGGCGAACTGCCCGTCCACGCTACCGCCCGTGCTGACGCCCGTGCTCTGGTGCTCAACGCTGTAGTCTGCTCTGTTTTCGATATCGCTGAACCCCAGCGTACCGGTATCCAGTTTATTCCGCTCTGACGCCGCCGTCGAGCCGATAACCGCCCCGTTGAGCTGCGTATGCTCGCCCACGGTAATATCAAAGCCGCCGCTGCCGGCAAAGATGCCCGTCTGATCGGTGACCGACTCCCAGCGGCTGTTCATGCTCTCCTGAGAAACGTTAACGCTGGCCGAGCCGCCGCCTGCCCCCGCACTGCCACTCGCGCTGGCGCTCTGCTGCTTCGCGTCGTAGTGGTTTTTATCCTGCTCGCTGGTCAGCGTCAGATTACGACCGACCTCCAGCGTCACCGTTTCCCCCGCCACCTGCGCGCCGGTCAGCGTCGTATCCCGCCCGCTGATAAGGGTCACCTGATTACCCGCGTTAATCTGGCTTTCTGCGTGGCTCAGGGCGTCGGCGTTTTCATGCCCTTTCGCGCTGTTAACGCTCCCCGAGACGCTGAAGCCCGATCCGCCGGTCCCCACACCAAAGCCGACGCCAACCGACCCACCTTTGCTGCTGTTTTTACTGCGCGTGCTTTCCTGCTCTGCGGCCGACAGCAGGTTGACATCGCGGTTCGCCGACAGCAGCAGATCATGCCCCGCCTGAAGCTGGCTGCCCTGCACCCGGATATCCCCGTCAGCGCCGGACACGCCGCTGCCGCTGGCGGTGATGCTCAGGTTGTGACCCGCCGTCAGGCTGCTGCCACGCTGGGTGGTCTGCTCAAGGCGACTCTCCGAGGTCGATGACTGGCTCCCCCAGGAGAGGTTCGCCCCCACCGTGTTGCCGTTCGCCGGATCGCTGCCTTTCGCCGCATCCATCTGCAGGGCCTGCCCGGCACTGACGCCGTTAAGCCCCGCCTGCACGCCCTGCAGGGCCGCCAGTCGCCCGCTGCTTTCGCTGGCCTGCTTCGCCGTGGTGACCGCCGTGTTCAGAGCGCTGCCCGCCGTGCCGGAGAGGGCCAGCGTCAGCCCGGAGCTTTTCTGCTCGGTGGTCTGCTTCTGCGACCGCTGGTTTTCTGCCGCCTCAATGTTCACCTCCTTCGCACTCAGCCGCAGATCCTGTCCGGCCAGCAGGTCAGAGCCGCCGATCAGCAGGACGTTGCCCGCCGTCAGGCTCAGGTTACCGTCCACGCTGCCTGCCGTCGCCGCCGCGCTGGTGCGACTGCTGAGGGTGTCGGTGGTCTTCACGCTCTGTTTACCGTAGCTGACGCCAATGCCGCCGGTACCGGAGAAGCCGGTTTTTTTCTCCTCGTGGATCTGTCGCACCTCATGCTGTTCGTCCACGCTGGTCAGGCTGAGGTTGTTACCGGCATGGAGCATCACGTCCTGCGTGCCCACCACGCTGCTGCCCTGCACCTGCAAATCGTGCCCCGCCAGCATCGTGACGCTGTGGCCGTCAAGCTGGCTGGCTACCGCCGTCCGGTCGCTGAAGCTGTTGTGATCTACCGTTGTCTTACCGGACAGAAACCCGCTGCTGGTCGATTTGGTATACTGATCGAAGCTTTCCGTAGCCGTGCCGCTGTGGATACTCAGGTCATTACCCGCCTGTGCGGTTAGCGCCTGGTTTGCTGATACCCTTGCCGCCGTCATGCTGAGATCATTCCCCGCCAGCAGGGTCACCTCGCCGCCGCCCTGGATCAGGGTGCCCACCTCCCGGCTCTGCGCCTGACGCAGGGTGTCATCGCTGCCCCAGCTCAGGTTGTCCCGGCTGGCGGTCTCAACGGTGGTCAGGCTCAGATTATTCCCCGCCGTCACCGTGGCACGGCTATTGTCGCCGCTGGCGGCGACAATAGCCGCCTTAAGATTTACGTCGCGCCCGGCCTGAATGTCGAGTAAACCTGCGTTATTGGTGACCGTAAAGCTGCCCGTCTGGTTGATCGCCGTGCGGGCGGAATCGCCGTTAAAGCTGTCGTTGCTGCGGGTTGTGGTCGTGATGTTGATATCCCGTCCCGCTATCGCCGTCAGCCTGTCGCCGCCCTGTACGTGGCCGCCGGTATTGGTGATATCCGTTCGTGCCTGTAGCCAGACATCCTGCCCGCTGAGGGTGCCGCCCAGGTTGTTGATGTTATCCGCCAGCATCTGCATGCTTTGCTGCGCGCTGACCGTTCCACGGTTGGTCAGGTCGCCACTGAGCGCCAGCTGCACATTTTTACCCGCCAGCAGTGCCCCGCCGCCGTCAATGTCACCGGGCCTGACCAGACTGTATACCTGCGGGACCAGCACCTGCTGCATCGTGCCGTCCGGCAGCTGTATGGGCCGGGCGACCATCCAGACGATATCGCTGGTCAGCTCACTCATCTGCTTCGCCGTCAGGGCAATGCCGGGCGTCAGGTTATGTTTCCTGCCAAAGTCGATGCCATTGTTCATCAGCGCTTTATACTGATCTTCGTCGTTCTGCTGACCGACCAGATAGCGCTGCCCGGTCAGGGCGATGATCTGCTCGCGGATTAGCCGCTGCTCGTACCATCCGTCGCCGAGCCGCTTATGAACGTTAGCCGGATCGGTTTTGAACGCCTGCAACATCCAGTCCGAGCTGAGCCACGCCTTTTCGCCGATAAAGCGTGGGTCGGTTTCAATCAGCCAGGCGCTGTCGCTTTCTGGTCGCATATGGAACAGGCTGCTGTCAGGCAGGCAGGTATCGGGGTCGGTAGTGCGTACTACGCTGTCCACCCCCTCCCGGGAGACCTCAAGAATTTTGCCGAAGGAGAGGTCGTCTGACCCCGCGATTGGCGCGATGCTGACGCCGCCGGTTCCCGATGGGTTGCCGCTAAGGTGGCTCTCCGGTTGATTATCCGGCGTCAGGCCGCTGCCCTCACCCGTGGTGTTGCCGCTGATGTTACCAGGACGCAGGGCAATGTCCTGAATCACTACCGCTGGTTTCCACGCTTCGGTTACTACCCGCGGTGAATCGCCGCCGCCGTGGTGCTGCTTACGGGTGTAGCGCCGGGTCACGCCCTCCTCTTTTATCTGGCGGGCGGCGACCGGTTCAATGTTATCTATCTGTCCCGCCGTTATCGCCAGCGTACCGCCTGCGATAATCTGACTTTTGTCGTTAAGCAGCCGCTCAGCCCCGACGGTCATACTGCCACCGGCAATAATTTTCCCCGGATCGCTCTGCGCGATACGATCTTCGGTGATGGTGCGCGTGTAGTCGTAGTGGGTGAACTTATCGCCGTCGGTGTTATGGCAAATCACGCCCACGATGCAGATAACCCACGTCTCGTCCTTATACATACTGATATCGTAGTCATTGACGTTATAGCGCACGCCATTATTCAGGCGGTCCACCTGGTATTCAGAAACCTGCTCCTGCGAGACCAGCACGTTTTCAGTACGAAAGTGGTCATTGTGGTTATTGATGCTGGCGATATTCAGCGTCATATCCCCCGCCGACTCAAGGGTGGCGCTGTGATTGTTGAGCGTACCGCCCTGTCCGACAGCCCGGTAATCGTCGCTGAGCGTGCCGCCCAGGGCCAGGCTGCCGCCGCTGTAGATCAGCGCGTGCTCGCGGTTATTCAGCGTGCCAACGCCCAGATCCAGCCGCTGCCTGGCCGCAAGCGTGGCGGCATGGCCCGACGCGGCGAGGTTATTCAGCGTCCCGGCTTTTATCGCCAGCCAGTCACCGTAGATCCGCCCGGTCGCAACGTTGTTCAGAATCTGCGCGTTCAGGCGCGTATAGATGCCGTTGAGCAGGCCATAATTAGTCAGCGTGGCGGCGATCTCCGCCTGTAACAGTCCGGCAGCGATCTCCCCGGTGGCGCTGTTAAGCAGCGAAGCGGCCCGGAGCGCGAGGGTGCCCCCCGCCTGCACCAGGCCGTGGTTAGCGAGCTGACCCGCCGTGGTAAGCGAGAGCGCCCCCGCCGCTTCCAGTGAGCCGCTGTTAATAAAGTCCCGGCTGAGGCTGAGCGACATATTGCCCAGCGACAGCAGACGCCCCTCCCCGCCGAGCCAGTCACTTCGCAGGCTCAGCCCCTGTCCGGCTTCGATATCCCCCGCCCTGTTGGTCAGGGTGGCAGCGCTGAGTGAGGCTTTCTTAACCGAGGAGATCAGCCCGCTGCTGTTATTCAGCCTGTCGGTGAGCGTCAGCGTCAGATCCTCATCGGCCAGCACTTCACCCTGGTGATTATCCAGCTGCTCTGCCGTAACCCGCAGCCTGGCGGCCTGCAGCCCGAGGGTACGATCGCTGCGTCGGGTATCCTGATTCACAACCTGTGCGGCGCTAAGCAGCAGCGTCTGGGCGCTGTGGATAAGCCCCCGGGTATTATTGATCACCGCATCCTTTGCGCTCAGCACCATATCGCCCAGCGACTGAATGCGCCCCTGCTGGTTAGTCAGCCCGACTGTGGTCAGCCGCAGGCTGCCTTTGCTTATAATCTGCCCCTGCTGGCTGTTGTCCAGCGCATGGCTGCTCAGCGTCAGTTCGCTGCCCGCGGCCAGCGTGCCCTGCTGGTTATTGATATCACCACTTTGCAGTGTAAGGCCGGTATGCGCACTGATAACGCCCGCCCGGTTAATCAGCGCCTGCCCGCTGGTATGCCAGTGCAGGTAAGAGCCGGACTGGATTGTACCGCTGCGGTTGTCCCAGTGCCCGGTCTCCAGCCGCGCATCACCGCCGCTGAGGATCAGGCCGCTGCGATTATCGCCCGCGCCGCTGCGCAGCGACAGGGCACCCGCGCTGAGGATGCCGCCCTGCGCCCCGCTGTCGCGGTTCAGCAGCAGGCCGCCGTGGGTATCCACCATGAGGCTGCCGCCGCTGTGGATCAGTCCACCGGAATTATCCAGCGTGCCGTTCAGGTTGAAGGTCATCTCACCGCTGCCGGTCTGGATAACCTCTCCGCCGCGACCGGAGAGGCTGCCCGCGTTTACGGAGATGTGCCGGGCCTGGGTGGTAGCCTGGTCAAGCGTCAGCGTGCCGCCCTCCAGCAGCAGGGCGCCATTAGTCAACAGGCTGCCCTGCCTGCCCGCCAGCGCTGCCGCGCTGACGCGGAGCTGTCCCTCACCTGCATGGGTTATCTGACCCTGGCTGTTAATCAGGCTGGCGGTGCTGAGCGTCAGGTTCGCGCCATTGCTGGCGATGCTCCCCCCGGCGTTATTAATGCCCGCCTGGTGCGCCAGCGTCAGGTCTGCCTGGCCCAGCTGCTGCAACTTTCCCTGCTGGTTAGAGAGCTGAAGCGCCGTCAGGCTGAGTCGGTCAGCGGCCAGGCTGCCGCCATCATTGTTTAGCTGCCCCCGGGTATTCAGGCTGAGGGTCTGGGTAGCGGAGATAACCGCGCGGGCGGTGCTGATATCGCCGGAGGAAGCGGTGACGGCAATATCGCGGCCCGCCGTCTGGCTGTCACTGAGATCCACCGAGGCACCCTGAACGCTGAGCTGCTCCGTCGCCAGCAGCTGTCCCTGCGCGCGTAATGCGCCGCTGCTGCTGAGAGTCAGGCTGCCGCCAGGTTTAGGCTGCCCGCGATCGTCAACGCCCGCGGCAAAGACGCTTTTGCGGCTGGCCTCAATGGTGGCGGCCTGTACGCGGGTTTGCTGCCCGCTGGCGATGGTGCCGCTGTGCGTCAGCCGCCCCGCGACGGAGATGGCAGAACTTTCCCTGGCATAGAGCGTCCCGCTATTGGTGAGGTCGCCCTGCGTGGCGACATCCAGACGGTTCGCGCTGCTGATGCTACCGCTGTTAGCAATATGGCCGTCGGCGGTGATCGCCACGCTACCCGCCGAGGTGCCGATATGCCCGGCATTGCGTACGCCAACGCCACCTTCGGTGCCGATCAGGCGAATTTTACCGGCGTACATGCCGCCCATCTGCGCAACGTCAAGGGCAAACTGCGGCTTCGCCTCGCCCTCACCGGCCATTGCGCTGACGGTCTGGTGCGCGGCGTCAATATGATTGCGGCCGGTCGTCACCTTCAGCTCCCTGGCCTGGATCCCGGCGTTGATATGCACTGCCCGGGCGATCAGGTCGGTGCTGTCCTGCTGGCTGCTGTCCATTCCCTTACCGTGAACGGTAATCGTGCCCTGGCTGACGTCGTACCCGGCGATCTGGCCGTTGCTGAGCCGCGCCTGGCCGGTGGTGAGCGTGGCCCGGCTGGCATTAATAAAGCCACAGCCGTTACAGCTGATCCCGGCGGGGCTGGCAATCACCACCTGCGCGCGCTGCCCGGCCACCTCGATATAGCCGTTAAGCCGGCTCGGATCGCGTGAGTTAACCTCGTTGAGGATCACCCGCGCCTCACCTTGCGCCAGCCACGGATTGCCCGCGACCCTGCCGCCCAGCGCCGTTTGTGCCGCCGTGCGCGAGTTATTCAGGATGACGCCTTTTTGATCCACGTCGAACTGGCTGTACTGATTGCGCGACACGCCCGCCGCGCTGGGCGACTGAATATTGACCTGCGGCGTGCCATTGGCGCTGTTGATCACCGTCGGGCGCTGCCCACCCGGCGCGCTGCCGTCGGCAACCACCCCTGCCGATGCGGGCATAATCGCGCCCGTCGCCAGCAGTAGCGCAAAGCCCAGCGTAGAGAGCGCGGGGGCAAAAAGTTCCCGGGGGCGAGTCACACTGCGACGGCAGCTCCGTCGGCCCCGGCCCGCCGGGAGGATATCGGCCACCACCACAAGCATACTGCGGGCCTGACTGAAAATAACGCGAAAGCAGCGCGTGTTCATGATGATGTCCTTATCAGTAGAGCTAAAGTGCTAAGCGGTCAGTACGTGTCGGGTACGATGCGCTCAGTAATTCCAGTTCAGGTTGAAGCCGAAGCTTGCGCCGCTGGTGTGGTATCCCGCGGGTTTTGCCAGCGGCACCCCGGCAAAGAGGTCATAGCCGGTATTCAGGGCGCTACCGCGCAGCCCGACGGCGCCACCGGCCAGATGTCGGCCCAGCAGATCGCTCCCCCGGCTGCCGGTTTCACCGTAGTCCACCGCCAGATAGAGCTGCTGCGCCGGGACGGGCGTTGCCCAGCCAATATCGTTACGTACCGTCCAGCCGCTGTCGGCGCTAAGCGAGCGTTCACCGTCAAAACCCCGTACCGTCCAGCGGCTGCCAATAGAGAAGCGGTCCTGCGGGGTCAGCGGCGTGCTGCTCATCTGGCGCAGATACTGGCTGGTGAAGCTGAAGCGCTGCGCGGATAGCGTAAAAGGCACGGAAAACTGACCGTTTAGCTGCAGAATTTTCGCCAGCGCGGTGCCTTCCCCCCAGGCTTCGGAAGGTGCCGGGATGGCGCCAAACCAGCGCGTTCCGCGCTGATAGCTGACGCCCGCATCCAGCGTCGCGGCACCGATATAGTGTCGATGCTGCAGACCCAGTCGCCACGCGGAGGTATGGCTGCGCTGGACGCCGATTTCGGTGTCATCAAGGTAGCTGCGCGTCTGGCGGGTGAGAAGATCCCAGATGAGGGTGGTTTTCTGGCTGCCGGTGCGGTGCAGAACGCGGCTGAGCTGGCCGTTCAGGCTCTGGCTAACCCCGCTGTAGCGCACATCGGCGTAGCGTCCTGCCACCGTCTGAAGATAGCGGTATTTGCTGGCGGTCATCCCAAGCTGCCAGTAGCCAAACGGCACGGAGTAGTGGCCGGTCAGATTTTTACTGTTTTTATCGCTGCCGCGCGCCAGGTCGTGGCTGGCCGATACATAGAACAGATCGCTGAGCGACAGCGGATTGTCCAGATAGAAGGTCACTCCTCCCTGAATGCGTCCGGTGCCGGTCGCGCCCGCATCATCAAGAGAGGCGCCCAGCCGCCACATTTTGCGCTGCTGCCAGTCAATGCTGACGTCGCTCTCGCCGGGTTTAGCGCCGGGTGACAGCGACATCTCTGCCGTCACCGTGGGAAGCCGCTGGAGATTTTCCAGTCCCTGCTCGACATCGCGCAAATCGAACAGCGTTCCCGCGCGCGCCGGCAGCGCGGTCCACAGGTTAACGTAGCGCCCGCTTTGCGGCGTCAGGCTGACGGCACTGGCTTTGCCGGCAAACAGCTGGAGGGTGAGCGAACCCTGAGTCAGATCCTGCGCGGGTGCCAGCACCCGGCTGGTGACATAGCCGCGATCGATAAGCAAATTTTGCAGGGCGCTCATTAGCAGGTTGATGCCCTGCGCGCCGAGACAGCGGCCGCTGGCCTGATTTGCCAGGCGCTGGAGCGGGAGCCAGTGGGGAAAGTCCTCTGTCCCCTTTAGCAGGATCTGCTGGAGTGGGAAGCAGGGAGTCTCATCGGGAAAGTGCAGCCTGGAGCTGCCCGTAGCGGGTGGCGAAAGACGTACGTCAGGCGTAGCGGGCTGAAGCTGTTGTTCAAGCGCCCTCTGCCGCTCCTGCTGGTGAATAATGGCTTCAGATTCAGGCGCGGCGATGGCCGCGCTGCTAAAGAATAGCGCCTGCGCGCTCAGCAAGGCTGCCGCGCGGCAACGCTGTAAAAAATCCCTTTTCACCTTTCACTTCCCTGTTGGCTAAGTCCGTTATTGGCGTTAATTAATCCTTAATCAACCCCGTTTACGCGCGGCATTCTATTCGTTGCCCGTTTAATATTCAATCAAAGATGTAATAAAATGAGACGAGTTTATCTCGGTGCAAACGCGGCGGGCGAAAGTGCGCCGTCGGTGGAAAGCGCATACCCCGGGATCTGTCCGCTTATTTTCCAGCCCTGCGTCAGATAAAGCTGTTCTGCCACATCGCCGCTGCGCGTATCCAGCACCAGCAGCGTTCTGCCTGCCTGCCGGGCAAGCTGCTCGGCACGGGACAGCAGCTGACGGGCGATGCCGCGCCGCCTGGCCTCCGGATGCACCAGCAGCTTAGCGATTTCCGCGCGGTGTGCGCCATTGGGCATCATGCCCAACACCAGGATAACCGTCGCAACTATCCTGCCGTCAAGGCGCGCAACCATCAGCTGGCGATCGCCGCTTTTCAGGCTGGCGATGACCCCGTGCCAGAAATGGCGCATGGGTTCAGGATCCAGACTGACAAAGCCCACGCTGGCACCCTGCGCTACGCAGGCGCTCAGCACATTACACAGGCATGCTCAGCGCAGGCCAGATCGGCAGTAAGCAAATCCCAGGAAAGCGTCATAAAAATTACCTTAGTTGTGTTCAGTGGATCGGTTGCGGGTAAAGTTTTTAAGCACGGCAGACGACCAGCACGTAGTGTGCCCCTTCTGCTTCGGGTGCGTGAAACGAAGAGCGCCCGGAGAGATGAAATCGCAGAGAGTCCCCCGCTTCCAGACGCCACTGCCGATCGTTCATGTTGAATAACAGCACGCCGCCCAGTATCCAGAGATGCTGCTCGATTCCGGCGACTGGCGGGGCATCGTAGTTGATCAGTGCACCCGCCTTGAGCCGTGCTTCCACCAGCTCGCCCAGAAAGCCTGTTGCGGGAGGCGAAACGCTGCGTCTCTCAAAGCCGCTCTGGCGATCGCACCAGACGTTTTGCGCCGCCAAACGCAGATGCACAGGCCCCTCCTCATCAACGCCGCTCAGCAACCGCGACAGGGTTAAACCGTAGGCGATGCACAGTCGGTTAAGCAGCGAGGCGGTCGGGCTGGTTTCCGCGCGTTCGATCCTGGAAAGTGATGCGCGGCTAATACCTGTCAGTTCGGCCAGTGCCTCCAGCGACCAGTTCCTCTCCAGACGAAGCTGAGCCAGGCGTTGAGCGAGGCGATGTTCAGCGAGTGATATGTGCACTTAATTTTCTCTAATATGGGAAATAATCTCTTATATGAGATATAGCTGATTTTCTATTCTGCCTCAACTTGTACAATAAAAAAATAGTTGTACAGGCGGGTAGAGTCCGCTACGGTTAGGGTGAGAGAAGAAAGATAAGAGGAATTGCATGGCATTGTACAGTATTGGTGACGTTGCCGAACGCTGCGGGATCAACCCCGTTACGCTTCGTGCCTGGCAGCGCCGCTATGGCTTACTGAAGCCTCAGCGGACTGAAGGGGGTCACCGACAGTTTGATGAAGACGATATTCTGCGCATTGAAGAAATTAAGCGCTGGATTGGAAGCGGTGTTCCCGTTGGCAAAGTCAAGGCGTTGCTGGAGGGGGAAAATATCAGCGTGGATGATGCCTGGTCCACTCTCAAAGAAGAGATGATGACCGTTCTTCGTCACGTTAAACCGGCAAAAATCAGGAATAAAATCGCCACCATTGGCCGGGAAAATCCGGCGGATGTGCTGATAGACAACGTTTTTCTGCCCATCCGGCAGCGGCTCGGCCTGGATCAAAATACCGCGCGTGCCATGTGCAGTCTGCTGGACGGCGCGCTAATCGACTATGTGGCATTCTGTCTTACCGGCTCGCGCAAGAAAGCGGGTAAGGATGCGCTGCTAATGGGCTGGGGGACGGAGGACCGTACGCGGCTGTGGCTTGAAGCATGGCGGTTATCACAGCAGGGCTGGCGGATGGACGTGATGGCCGAGCCGCTGGAGATGCCCCGCCCGGAGCTGTTTCCTGGCCAGAAGATCTTCATTTTTACTGGAAAAGCGTTAACCCACCGGCAGCAGGAGATGATGAATCACTGGCAGGAGCAGGGATTTACCGTCTCACATATCGGTCATTAGCGAACGTCGTTAAAAAGCCAGCAAAGGCTTAACGCGAGGGTGGGAAAGGCGATATACTCGTGCCCTCAGCGCTTCAACAAACGGGCAACGGCATGAACTGGCAAAAAATTGGTGTAATTATTATCTTCCTGATGATGGCCCTCGGTGGCATTGGCGGCGTGATGCTGACCGGCTACACCATCCTTATCCGTTCTTAAACCGCCGCATTAACCGCTCGAAAAGTCGATCGGTCACGATCGCCAGCAGGGCGACCAGGCAGGCGCCCTGGATAACATAAGCCGTGTTAAATCCGCTCAATCCAATAATCACCGGGGTTCCCAGCGTTTTCGCTCCCACGGTAGAGGCAATCGCCGCCGTACCGATATTAATAATCACCGATGTCCTGATCCCTGCCAGAATCACCGGTGCGGCCAGTGGCAACTCCACTTTGCACAAAATTTGCCACGCGCTCATGCCTACGCCTTCGGCGATTTCTCTGGCGCTGGCAGGCACCGCATCAATACCGGCCAGCGTCCCCTGTAGAACGGGCAGCAGGCCATACAGCAGCAGCGCGATAATCGCCGGCGCTTCGCCAAATCCCATCACCGGCACGGCAATGGCTAATACGGCTACCGGTGGAAACGTCTGACCTGCCGCGACCAGCGTTTCAGTCAGCGATCGAAACTCCTTCCCGGCCCGGCGCGTAACCAGTACGCCGGCCCCCATGCCGATAATGACGGCAAAAAAGCTGGAAAATGCCACCAGTTTGATATGTGACAGGGCCAGCTGAACAAAACTGTCCTGCTGGTACAGCGGGCGCTCCAGCTGCGGAAAGGCCCGGGCAAACAGCGGGCCGCTTAAGGGCATGAGCAGCAGCAGAGCCACAAATAACAGAATCAGCCATAATAGCGGATCGCGGAGCCAGCGCATCTTAAGCCCCCTTCTGCCGCAGCAGATCGGCGAAATACAGCACGCCAAGCGGGCGATGCTGCGCATCTGTCACCGCCAGCCGATCGGTCTGTCGGGCAATGAACTGCGACAGCGCCTCGCGCAGGGTCATACTTTCGGGAATGGCCTCTTCATCCAGCCACTCTCCCCGCCGCGCCGCCGCGCCGGCGTTGCCGAGTGACAACAGCCTGACGCCCAGCTCACTACGGCCAAAAAAGTCCTGCACGAAGGCGTTTTTGGGTCGGGTCAGCATCTCCAGCGGCGTACCCTGCTGAATCACTTTACCGCCGTCCATAAGCACCAGACGGTCCGCCAGCGCCAGGGCTTCATCAATATCGTGCGTCACCAACACGATAGTGCGGCCAGAAAGCTGATGAATGCGCACAATCTCCTGCTGGAGCGCGGCTCGCGTTACCGGATCCAGCGCACCGAAAGGCTCATCCATCAGCAGTACCTCAGGATCGGCCGCCAGCGCGCGGGCTACTCCCACCCGCTGCTGCTGCCCGCCGGAAAGCTGATGAGGGTAGCGGTGACGAAAATGATCCTCGAGATTCAGCAGTGCCAGCAGCTCGCTGACCCGCCCGGCGATGCGCGCCTTCGGCCAGTTAAGCAGCGCGGGCACGGTGGCGATATTCTTCTCTACCGTCCAGTGAGGGAAAAGTCCTATTGACTGGATGGCGTAGCCCATACGTCGGCGAAGCACCTGAGGGTTGAACTGGCGGATCTCCTCTCCGGCGAACAGAATCGACCCCTCATCATGCTCAATCAGGCGGTTTATCATTTTCAGAGTGGTGGACTTACCCGAACCCGATGTGCCAATCAGCACCGTAAATTCCCCGTCGGCAATATTTAGCGTCAGATCGCTGACGGCCGGTTTTCCGTCAAAATATTTGCTCACTCCGTTAAAGTTGATCATTAGCGCTTTGCCTCGGTCAGCGAAAGGAGAAATTTGAACAAGGCATCAACCACCACCGCCAGCGCAATGACCGGGATCACCCCCAGCAGTACCAGTTCCAGCGCGCTGCTGAGAAGGCCCTGAAAGATGATGGCACCAAACCCACCGGCCCCAATCAGCGCGGCAATCGCCGCCATGCCCACGGTCTGAACCGAAATGACCCGCAGCCCGGAAAGCAGTACCGGCAGCGCCAGCGGCACTTCGGCATGCCAGAAAATCTGTGCCGGGGTCATGCCCATGCCACGCGCGGTTTCAACCACCTCCCGGGGTACCTGCTGTAAACCCGCTACCACGCTTCTCACCAGCGGCAACAGCGCATACAGCACCAGCGCGATCAGCGCGGGCGCTACCCCGATACCGCTGATGCCTATGTCAGAAAGCGCCGGAAAGGCCTTTGCCAGCCCGGCCAGCGGGGCGATCAACAGGGCGAAGAGCGCGATAGAGGGTACGGTCTGAATAATGTTCAGCACCGCGAAGACCGGGGACTGCGCCGATTTTTTTCGGTAACACAGCCAGCCCAGCGGAATGCCGATAAGCAGGGTCGGCAACAGCGTACCCAGCAGCAACAGCAAATGGCGGCTTAGCGCCTCATTAAAGACCTCCCGGCGGTTGGCGTACTCCTTCAGCAGCGCCAGCTGATCGAGCTGTCCGCTCAGGATTAAAACGATGACCGGGAGCCAGATTTGTCCGTTCAGCAGCAGTCGCCAGAGGGGGTTTTTCGTCAGCCGGGTTACGGCATCCGCTGCGGCCAGCAGACAGAGGCCCAGCGCCAGCCAGCAGCCGCTGCCGAAGGCGCTGCGTGCCAGCGGGCTGCCCTGCTGCGAAAGCCGGGCGGCCAGTTCGCCTCCCAGCGCGATCAGCCCCACCAGCAGCAGTTCGCTCAGTAACAGCGTCAGCAGCAGATTACGTCGGGAGAGCGGCAGAAATGCCAGCAGCGGTAGCACCAGCACCGGCAGCAGCCACCCCTCTCCGCCACCGGGCATCAGCTGATACAGGGCAAAAGGCTGACCGGATACCAGCCGATTGGGCGCGTAGTTAAGGAACGGCAGCAGAAGCAGCGCCGCGGCCAGCAGTACGCCCAGCATCAGCAATACGCGATTATAAATAGTAAGGCGCACAGTTTCCCCGCGATAACCGGCCATCAAACCGGCCTTTACTTAGCCTGTAGCAGCTGCTTTTGTTGCAGATAGTCCGCAGCCACTTTCTTAGCATCCTGCCCCTCTACCGCTATTTTCGCGTTGAGCGATTGCAGCGTTTTTTCGTCGAGTGAAGCAAAGACGGGTTTCAGCCACTCCGCAATGTCCGGATAGGCTTTCAGTACCGCATCACGTATCACCGGGGCGGGCGCATAGACCGGCTGCACGCCTTTAGGATCGCTAAGCGTTTGCAGGCCAAGTGCGGCTACCGGGCCGTCCGTGCCGTAAGCCATTGCGGCGTTAACGCCAGAGGTATGTTGCGCAGCGGCCTTCACGGTGACCGCCGTATCGCCTCCGGCCAGCGACAGGAGCTGGTCCTGCTTAAGCGTAAACCCATAGGCTTTCTGGAAGGCCGGGAGCGCATCAGGGCGCTCGATAAATTCGGCCGAGGCCGCCAGCCTGAACTCCCCGCCCTTTTTCAGCCAGGCGCTCAGGTCGTCCAGTGAATTCAGATTATTTTTCTTCGCCAGATCGCCGCTGACCGCAATGGTCCAGGTGTTGTTCGCCGGTGAGGGGGTAAGCCAGGTCAGATGGTTTTTTTCCTCATCCAGTTTTTTTACTTTTTCATAGCCCGCCTGCGCATTTTTCCAGGCCGGATCCTGTTCGTCATTAAAGAAGAAGGCGCCGTTCCCGGTGTATTCCGGATAGATATCCAGTTCGCCCGCCGTAATTGCACCGCGAACGACCTGCGTGGTGCCCAGCTGGACTTTATTGATAGTTTTTACACCGTGGTTATCCAGAACCTGGAGGATAATATTGCCGAGCAGCGATCCTTCCGTATCAATTTTCGATCCCACCCTGACCGGATCGGCGGCCGTCGCCGATCCTGCCAGTGCCAGTAGAACGGCCAGCGTCATTACGCCGCCGCGCGCGGTTACCTTTGCCATTTTCTTTTCCTTTTCGTCAGGTTAGTAACAAGCGTAGCCTAATAAATTAACGGATGAAGCCGGACGGCAAAAAAGCGCGCGGGTCATCACCCTGCTGTCGCCCGGCGGCGAATTTTTGTTAACTGAAGCCAATAAGGTCAGAGGTACGAACTATTTCCCTCCGTACCGCTCGCGTGTATTCTCAGCGCTTATTCTAATAAAACTGAACACAACATTATGACGCTTTCAACCACGTCGGCGCACGTCGCCATGGCAGGGAATATCCCGACGGGCGAGCCCGTTATTATCCGCGAGGCAGCCGATGTTTCGCATCTGATCAATACCAGTACGCAGTCGCGAAATAATGCGCGCATTGTGATTGGTATCGCACTGGGCGGGGTTTTTCTGGATGCCTATGATTTAGGCTCGCTAGCCTTCGGCATGAAGGATATTACGCGGGAGTTTGGCCTCTCTCCGGGTGGCGCGGGGATGGTGGCGTCGGCCATTGCCTTCGGGGCCATTGTCGGCGCGCTGGCGGGGGGCTATCTGACCGACAAAATCGGGCGCTATCGCGTCTTTATGGCTGATATGTTCTTCTTTGTGGTCGCCGCCATCGCCTGTGCGTTTGCCCCCAACGAGTACGTGCTGGCCGGGGCGCGCTTTGTGATGGGGCTGGGTGTCGGGATTGATTTACCGGTCGCGATGGCGTTTCTGGCCGAATTTTCGAAGCTCAGGGGGCGGGGAAATAAAGCCTCCAGTATCGCTATGTGGTGCCCCACCTGGTACGCCGCGATCTCCATCTCCTGGCTGCTGGTGCTGTTTTTCTACGCGGTGCTGCCCGATGAGTATGCCGGCTGGCTATGGCGTATCATTCTCGGCTTTGGCGCAGTACCTGCCCTGCTGATTATTGCTATTCGCAGTCGCTATATGAGCGAGTCGCCCGTCTGGGCGGCCAATCAGGGCGATCTGCAAGGGGCCGCGGCGATCCTGCGCAATGCCTGGGGCATTAACGCCCAGGTGGCGGAGGCGTCGGAACGACCGCCCGTTAAGCCCGTGCGTGCGGCAAGCTGGCGTAATTACGGTGAACTGCTGAAGGGGATTTACCTGCGCCGGACGATTCTGGCCACCGTCACGGCGGTCGCCTCGGCTTTCGCTTATAACGCCGTAGCCTTTGGCCTGCCGGTGATTATCTCCAGCTTTCTGGCGCAGTCGATGCTGACCACCATTCTGGTTTCACTGGCGTTAAATTTGCTTTTTGCCTTTACCGGCGGGCTGCTCGCCGTGCGGCTGGTCCCACGCTTTGGTGCCTGGAAGATGACCGTGCTGGGCTACGTTTTTCAGCTGGTGGCGCTGGTCGGTCTGGCCCTGGTGGGCAAGCCGGGCAGCGGCGCAGAGGCGGCCCTTTCTGTTGCCATGCTGGCGCTTTTCCTGCTGGGCCAGGGAGTTGGTCCGGGCTCCCATACCATGACTTTCGCATCACTCAGCTATCCCACTTCGCTGCGCGGCGTGGGCGTCGGTTTTAACCAGACGCTGATGCGCGCCAGCTCGACGGTTTCGCTGTTTTTGTTCCCGCTGCTGGCCGCCGCCCTCAGCACCCGCGTCTTCTGGATTATTGCGCTGGCACCGCTGGCAGGGCTGCTGGCGTTACTGTTCATTCGCTGGGAGCCGTCGGGCTATGATGTGGATGCGGAGGATTTCAGTTCCGCCAGCCAGTGATGCTGGTCATCTACTGACTGGCGCAGGCGCGGGAACGGAAGCGGAGGGCCGGAATGTTATCCGGCCATCTGTTTTTGGCTGAACTGCTGAAACTGGGCGGGAATACGGGAGAAGGTGTGCAGAAACCACGGCGTAAAGCGCTCGGGATGTTGCACCATCTCATTTTCCAGCTCGTTCAGTGAGATGTAGCGGTAGGCTTCCGCTTCATCGGCATTCATCTGGGGCAGCTCGTCGCTAATAGCGAAAAAAACGTGGCCGTACTCGTGTTCGGTCAGACCGTTACTGAGCGGGAGGTTGTAGCTCAGTTCAAATACCGGTTCCAGCGACAGGCGCATGCCCATCTCTTCGCGCAGGCGTCGCTCGGCGGCATGGCGGGTCGCTTCTTCCGGGTAAGGATGACCGCAGGTGGTGTTACTCCACAGCCCGCCGCAGTGGTATTTCCCACTGGCGCGCTGCTGTAGCAGCAGTTGATGACGCGAGTTGAAGATATAGACGGTCACCGCGCGATGCAGCAGTCCCTTTTCATGCACCTCCAGCTTTTCCATGCGGCCGGTAGGGCGATCGTGACGATCGACCAGTATCACTTCGATTGCAGACATTCGCCCTCCTTAAGATAATTCCCAGTTAGTGTGGCACATCTTTTTAACCTGATGACGTAAAATTCGTGCGAAATGAGAAAGGTTACGCAACTTTAACAGGATTGGGCGGGTAGAGACGCCGATCGCAAGAAGGCGGATGGTGAATCCGATCACCGTAAAGTATTGCTGCACGTGTGTCATTCCACAGGCAGGATCATCTCCAGATCCACGAATAATACCGGAGGTTTTTTATCGCGTCCTGCAATATTTATATTTGCATCGATTGCCATTTTGATATGATGGCTGCCGATAATTTAGCCGGGCAGGATAAGTAGAATAATGCCCATTGTCTGCGAATGACTCCCGGGGCAAAATACATAAGGCTTTTTTTGTCCTGTCGGTATTAAGTAATTTCTGGTAGGTGCCGATAACGGGAAAGTTAATTTTTATTTATTAAATGGAGGTTTATATGTCTGGGATGGTTTTTTGCCGGGGTTGCGGTAAGGAAATTCACAGTTCTGCCAGAGCCTGTCCACAGTGTGGCGCAACGCAGGGTGCGGTGACAGGAGAAAAGAGCCGAATTGCAGCAGCGCTGTTAGCCTTTTTCCTCGGCGGATTTGGCGTTCACAAGTTTTATCTTGGCCGTGTTGGGCAGGGGTTTCTCTATCTGATTTTTTGCTGGACGTTCATTCCGGCGCTGATCGCCTTTTTTGAGTTTATTATTTACCTTTGCACATCTGATGAGAATTTCGCCAAAAAATATGGCTGATGGGTCAGGGCAATATAATTATCAACCGCACTGAATTGCATTATATCTGGGTGGTTGTGCTGGCTGGAATTGCTGCTGTGCCGGTGGGTTGTGCTGGCTGGAATTTCTGCTGTGCCGGTGGATAATCCCTGCGGGTGCCGGGCGTCCTCACGCCAGGCTTTGCCTGGTGCCTTTGGCTCCGACTCCAGGCCGGACGGCACGGTCGCGAGCGGGCATCCCTGCCCGCCGCTCCCTGAGTGCAGCATCCCTGCTGCCCTCGCCTGGCCTTCCGTCTGCGCCGCAGCGCTGCGGAATGCCCGTCACCCGCAGGGATTATCCACCTCTCAGGCTTCTGAGCCGCTTCCGGTAAAACCGTTTATCTGTCCAGGGGCTGCTGAGCTGCTCCGGTAAAACCGTTTATCTGTCCGCAGGTTTCCCAGCCTATCCCCGTTAAGGTTTGCTCTCGCGCAGGATTCGGCTCACTTTTCGATTTAGTTTTTGGTGCCGCTATTTAGGTCATTTATCTGCACCACGAAAAAACCAGTCACAACAAACTGTGCACTCTCAGTCTTCTGATTTTCTTCAAATCCCAACTATTTTGGTCATTGCATACTTCCTGTACGCATTCAAACCTGCCTGGGATTGCCTGTCCGACACCGCCCTTAACCGCAGCCAGCACAATGCAATAAGCAGGCGGGTGGGGCCCGGTGACAGGCAATCCGCAGCGCTGAGTGCAGAGAGGAAGACCCGGATGGGCCAGCAGGGATGCTGGCACAAGGGCATGCCGGGACAGGGATGTGCCGTCATGCCCGCTCCGAAAGGTCGACGAGCGGAGCGAAGGAACCGCGCCACGCGCGGCGCGAGGACCGCCTGGCACCGGGCACCACACGTTGGCGACTACTCCAGCCTTGCCGCGCCAGACACCGGGCACCGGGCACCACCCGCTGGCGACTACCCCAGCCTTGCCGCGCAAGGCAATGCCCGTGCTTAACTCTCTGGATCGACAATCTGCTGGCGGGGGCGGAAAATATGACCGGCACCGGATTGCATCAGCCGCTCAAGCAGCTGATAACCCCCATTCTCATCGGCCTGCGCGAACTCACGCTCGGCAGTGGTCACCGGCGTTGCCCAAAACAAATTAACCTTATCACCCTCGCGCTTAGGTAAGGCAAACTGCCCCTCCTCACGCCCCAGCTCACCCGACAGCAGAAAACCTTCAAAACCCACCGGCGCGACCGCTGACTCCAGCGTATGCCCCTCCCCCAGCCAGCTAAGCCGTGCCCAGGGGAAATGTGCGAAACCTGCCAGCGCACTGGCCATCTGCACCGCGTTCTCCTCGGTCATCACCCCGGCATCAATCGCCATCGCCATTTCGGCGCGGCGATACTGTGGGGCCAGCTCCTGATACAGATAATCGACCCAGGGCATGGGGCGAATGCTCATCCCCAGCGTCAGGAAAAACCAGCTCCCCTGATGGTAGTGCTGGGAAATGGCCATCGGCGGCCAGCTCCCCTGATCGATAGCATAATACTTAAGGGATTCGCCGTAGTGGGACTCGTAACACTTAAGCAAATCGCGCTGCATAGGCTCCCACAGATGTGCGTCGTGCCAGTCACGCCAGAAAAGGCGGTTTTTTTCAGCCTGGGCGTAATTATCATTGGTCGAAGCCGACCCCAGCGGCGCGGTCAGACGGTTTTCCTTAATGCATCCGGCCGAAAAGCTCACCTGCTTATTCTGGTACAGACTCCAGCCCGGGATCACGGCCAGCAGCTGCCCCTGATACCAGAGCGCCGCACCGTCATCGGACGGTTCCCAAATAATTTGTAAACCAGCGGGGTCCAAAGCAGGTTCCGCTTCCAGCGTGCGACAGAAGCTGGCGCTTAACAGCGGTGCTATCCCCTGCTCCATGGCCTCTACGTCTTCGCGGGCAGGTGCAGGCAGAAGATTACGTAGCCAGCAGCCGCGTACGGCAAACTGACTGCGAAAAGACTCGGCGGGCCACAGGTAGAAATAAGCCGTGCGCTCATCCTGTTCAACCCTGGCGATCAGCGTTTGTTGCTGATTAGCCACTTCAGCAATCAGGTACGACGGTCTCATATAGCCTCGACGATGGTGGGAAGGTTCCCTTTTCCGGAGAATAGAGCAGGATGTCCTGTTACGCCACGTCACAACAAGAGGAAGAGTCTCAAAGTCGTCCTTAGCGCCCGATGTATCGCTTAATCACGCCCCATCCGCTGCATTGCCCGATGATAGGCCCCGCGACGGATACACCAGCGCATAACACCGGCAAGCAGGACAAGGCGCTGGCGAATCAACCGATGCCGCAGCGGCGAGAAGCGAAAGCCAAACGCCTGCTGCGCCCATTCGGGAAGCAGTTCAATACCGGCCATCATCATCGCGTGCATCGCGGGCTTTGCCTGCCAGCTGGGTGCCGGGGCATTCATCAGCAGCGCAAGCACTTCACGGGTACGCGCGTCGCAGCGCAGTTGGGGTCGTATTCGCCCCAGATAGTCCTCTACGGCCGCGACCGTTTTCGGCACCGCCTCCGCGCCCAGCGCTTCTGCTACCCTCGCCGCTTCCGCATAGTAGCAGTCCTGCTCTGCCAGGCTCAGCTGCGGATTTTTATAGCGCAGATGGGCGGCAAGAAAGCGGCTGGTTTCAGCCACGTGAACCCAGGTCAGCAGTGCCGGATCGCTGGCAGCGTAGGGCGTACCCGCGGCGTCTACGCCGGTCACCTGGAAATGGATGCGCTTCACCCGCTCAATCAGCGTAGCGGCGTCCTGGGTGTTCCCAAAGGTGGTCACGGCAATAAACTGGCTGGTCCGCCGCAGGCGACCCATCATATCCTCCCGGAAGCGGGAGTGATCCCAGACGCCCGCCAGCGCCAGCGGATGCAGCATCTGCATCAGCAGGGCTGATATGCCGCCGCAGAGCATTGACGAGAAGTCGCCGTGAACGCGCCAGATTACGCTGTCCGGGCCGTAAAGGCCCGGGTCGCCAGCCGGTTGAGAGAGATCAAATTCATTCATTGCCAGCCCGTTCAGGCGAAAGACCTGCTGCTGGATCCTGTCGCGAACCGAAAGCATAGGGGTTCCTGATTAATGCGGAGTCGAAATAATAAGGGGCGAAAATTTCGCCCCTACCCCGGCCATAAACGCTGTGCTATGGCTGATTTACCCGCAGAGATTACGGGTAAGTGAACTCTGCATCCTGCGTCCGAACCGAGTCCAGTCCGATCATCACGCCGAATTTGCCTGGCTCAGCAACGTACTGCATCTTCGCATTCCAGAAGCTCAGCGCCTGCACGTCGATCGGGAACGTCACCCGTTGTGATTCGCCCGCCTTCAGCATGATGCGCTTAAAGCCCTTCAGCTCTTTGACCGGTCTGCTGATGCTGGCGATGTCGTCATGCAGATACATCTGCACCACCGTGGCGCCGTCACGCTTACCGGTATTGGTAACCGTCACGCTGGCTTTCACCGTACCGTTATGCGGCAGGGTTGGCGCAGACATCACCACTGGCGACACCGTAAAGGTGGTGTAGCTCAGACCATAGCCGAACGGAAACAGCGGACCGTTAGCCGCATCGTAGTAATGCGAGGTGTACTTATTCGGCTTGTTGGCGTCGTAAGGACGCCCGGTATTAAGGTGATTATAGTAAATCGGGATTTGACCCACCGAGCGGGGAAACGACATCGGCAGCTTGCCAGAGGGATTGTAGTCGCCAAAAAGCACATCGGCGATGGCATTTCCGCCCTCGGTGCCGCTGAACCAGGTCTCCAGCAGCGCATCGGCCTGCATATTTTCCTTCACCAGCGCCAGCGGTCGACCGTTCATCAGTACCAGCACCAGCGGCTTGCCGGTCGCTTTCAGCGCATCGATCAGCGCCAGCTGGCTGGGGGGAATGGTAATGTCGCTGCGGCTTGAGGCCTCATGCGCCATGCCCTGGGCTTCGCCGACCACCGCAATAACCACATCCGCTTTCTTCGCGGTGGCAACCGCCTCATCCAGCATTTGCTGCGGGGTACGCGCGTCGACCGTCACCGCCTTTTCATACAGATTGAGGAAATCCTGGATGCCTTTGTTATCGGTCACGTTAGCGCCTTTGGCATACAGGACCGTTGCCTTACCAGCCGTCGCGTTTTTCAGCCCCTGCAGCACGCTCACCGACTGTGCAGCAACGCCCGCCGCCGACCAGCTCCCCATAATGTCCCGCTGGCTGTCGGCCAGCGGCCCAATCAGCGCAAGGGTACCGGACTTTTTCAGCGGCAGCGTATCAAGACGGTTTTTCAGCAGCACGATGCTTTTACGCGCCACATCACGCGCCTCTGCCCGGTGCAAACGGCTTTCGGCGTTGGTATCGGCAGGGTCGCTCTCTTTGGGCCCAAGATGGCTGTAAGGGTTATTAAACAGCCCCATGTCATATTTGACGTTCAGCACGTGGCGGACGGCGTCGTCGATCTCGTTTTCACTTACCGCCCCGCGTTTTACCAGGCCCGGCAGGTACTTACTGTAGTATTCATCACTCATGCTCATATTGACGCCGGACTGAATCGCAATGCGCACCGCGTCTTCCGGATCGCTGGCCACCCCATGCTTGATCAGCTCTTTAATCGCCCCGTGGTCGCTGATGGTAATGCCCTTAAACTTCCACTCGTCGCGCAGCAGATCTTTTAGCAGCCAGCCGTCTGCCGTGGCGGGCACGCCGTTTAGCGAGTTAAGCGCCACCATCACGCCCCCGCTCCCCGCATCCAGCGCGGCTTTATAAGGCGGCAGATAGTCCTGCGCCAGACGCTGCGGGCTCATATCGACCGTGTTGTAGTCGCGGCCGCCCTCTACTGCGCCATACGCAGCAAAGTGTTTTACGCTGGTCATCACCGAATAGCGATCCGCCGGGCTTTTACCCTGCATGGATTCAACCATCGCCCGCCCCATTGCCGAGGTCAGAAAGGTGTCTTCCCCGAACCCTTCGGAAACCCGGCCCCAGCGCGGCTCGCGCGTGACGTCGACCATCGGCGCCCATGTCATGTTCAGGCCATCATCTGCGGCTTCATAAGCCGAGATCCGCCCCACGTCAGCCACCGCCGCCAGATCCCAGCTGGCCGCCAGCGCCAGCGGGATGGGGAAAACGGTGCGCTGGCCGTGCACCACGTCAAAGGCAAAAAAGAGTGGGATTTTCAGGCGACTGAGCTGCATCACCTGATCCTGCATCGCACGAATATCCTGTCGGGTCACGGTATTGAAAATCGCCCCCACCTGCTCATGCTGGATCATATCGCGGATAGCCTCTTTCGGATTATCCGGCCCGACGCTAATCAGTCGCAGCTGACCAATTTTTTCATCGAGCGTCATCTTGTTCAGCAGATCGGTCACGAAAGCATCGCGGGCTTGCGGCGTTAAGGCATGGGGAGCCTTAAGGTCCTCAGCTAAAGCCGGGTGCAGCACCAGGGCGGCAGCAAGGCTGACAGAGCACATCCATTTCATCAGGTTGGTTTCTCTTAATAACTGCGGAGCAGTGAGTGATTGCACGACAGGACACGGGTACGCCAGTGTGCCATAAGTTGATGATAGCAGATAGTATTCAACCCACTGACGGGATCGCGATCGACTTTTTTACCCCACCGGCACGCGCGGAGTGGTGCTAAGGTTAAGCGGTGATAATGAAAAGGACAACGTCTATGCTTAATTCTTCACGCCCGGACCCTCAGCAGCTGGTAGCAGAACTGAAGCGCATCGTCGGACGCGCGCATCTTCTTACCGATCCCGGCGACACTGAACGCTATCGTCGCGGCTTTCGCTCCGGCGAGGGTGACGCGCTGGCGGTGGTTTTTCCCGGTACGCTGCTGGAACAGTGGCGCATTCTACAGGCCTGCGTCAGCGCAGACGTGATTATCCTGATGCAGGCGGCCAATACCGGCCTGACGGAAGGCTCCACGCCGAACGGCAACGACTACGACCGCGATATCGTGATTATCAGCACGCTGAGAATGGACAAAATTCAGCTGCTGGATAAGGGAAAACAGGTGCTGGCGATGCCGGGCAGCACGCTCTATCAGCTGGAGAAGCTGCTAAAGCCGCTGGGTCGCGAGCCTCATTCGGTGATCGGCTCCTCCTGCATCGGCGCGTCGGTGCTGGGCGGCGTCTGTAATAACTCAGGCGGATCGCTGATCCGTCGTGGCCCCGCCTACAGCGAAATGGCGCTCTACGCGCAGATTGATGCGCAGGGCGCACTGAAGCTGGTGAATCATCTGGGTATCGAACTGGGTAACAGTCCTGAACAGATCCTCAGCCGGCTGGATGATGAAACCTGGCAGCCGGGCGATGTCCGCTACGATACGCGCCACGCCTCCGACCATGAGTATGCCGAACGCGTGCGCGATATCGAAGCTGATACCCCCTCGCGCTTTAATGCCGATGGCCGACGCCTGTACGAGGCATCCGGCTGTGCAGGCAGGCTGGCGCTCTTTGCGGTGCGGCTGGATACCTTCCCCGCTGATACGACTCAGCAGGTTTTCTACATTGGCACCAACGACACAGCCGTGCTGGATACGCTTCGCCGCCATATCCTCAGTGAGTTTCGCGAACTGCCCGTCGCCGGGGAGTATCTGCATCGCGATATCTTCGATATTGCCGAAGTCTATGGCAAAGACACCTTTATGATGATTGACCGCCTCGGCACCGACAAAATGCCGCTGTTCTTCAGCCTGAAGGGACGCGCCGACGCGCTGCTGAAAAAACTCTCGTTTGTTAAACCCAACTTCACCGATCGGCTGCTACAGAAGTTTGCTAATCTGCTTCCCTCTCCGCTGCCAAAGCGACTTAAGCAGTATCGCGACCGCTTTGAGCATCACCTGATGCTGAAAATGTCCGGTGAAGGTATTGAGGAAGCGCGTCGCTATCTTGATGCCTTTTTCCAGCAGGCGGACGGCGCCTTTTTTGAATGCGATAAAGAAGAGGGAGCGAAGGCGTTTCTGCACCGTTTTGCCGCAGCCGGTGCGGCGGTTCGCTATCATGCGGTCCATCACGATGAGGTTGAGGATATTCTGGCGCTGGACATCGCCCTTAAGCGCAACGATCGCGACTGGTTCGAGCGCCTGCCAGCAGAGTTCGACGATGCGCTGGTACACCGCCTCTATTACGGCCACTTTTTCTGCCACGTATTCCATCAGGACTATATTGTGAAAAAGGGCGTGGACGCCCACGCGCTAAAAGAGAAGATGCTGGCTATTCTGGCGGCGCGCGGCGCTGAGTATCCCGCCGAGCACAACGTCGGCCACCTCTACGAGGCGAAGCCGCAGCTCAGGGCATTTTATCAGCAGCTCGACCCGACCAACAGTTTTAATCCGGGAATTGGCAAAACCACTAAAGCGAAGCACTGGGCAGCGTGTGGCTGCGACAGTCACCAGAAGTGAGATAAGTATGCTGACGCTGACTCAGCATCAGCATCAGCATCTCATTTTGAGCCAGAGTCAGCTTATAAACCCGATTCAGCGACGACGCCGGGCCAGAGCCAGAAGCCCTATTACCCTTCAGTCGCTGATCCTTCGGGTTCTTTTACCACCAGATTGCCGTTACGCTGCTCGACGATCATCGTTTGCGGCGTAGAGAGGACCACCCCTTCTTTGCGCAAACGGGTCAGAATATCAAACAGCAGATCGCTCTTGGCACCCGATACCTGCCGCGGACTGGCGACGTTACCGGTTACCGCCAGCACGATCCCAGCCGAGGTCAAATCCTTGAAGGAGACCGACGGTTCAGGCGTATCCAGAATGCGCTCATTTTCGTTATAGACGTCCAGCAGCAGATCCCGCACTTTCTCAGGATCGATATCCAGCGGGAAGGTGAGCGTAATGGTAGCCACGCCCTGCGCATTGCCCATGGTGGCGTTACGCACGTTTTGCGAGATCAGCTGTGAGTTAGGCACAATCACCGTTGATTTATCGCCCAGCTGGATTTCGGTCGCGCGCACGTTGATGCGGCGGATATCCCCTTCTATCCCGCTGATACTCACCAGATCGCCCACCTTCACCGGACGCTCGGTCAGCAGGATAAGACCAGAGATAAAGTTCTTCACAATCTCCTGCAGGCCGAAACCGATACCGACCGACAGGGCGCTGACGATCCACGCCAGCTTGTTCCATTGCAGACCCATAATGGAGAGTGCCAGCAGGAACACCACCACGTAGCCCAGGTTGCTGAACAGGGTGATCAGCGAAACGCGCATCCCCACGTCCATGGTGGTCTTCGGCAGAAAGTCATGTTCCAGCCAGCGCTTCACCGAGCGCAGGACGTAAATCCCAACCACCAGGCTGAGCAGCGCATTCAGTACGTGCGCCGGGACAATATTCAGAGACTCCAGCCCCTTCCCGCCCCAAAACTCAATGGCTTTTTGCACCAGCTCAATCGGCGTTCCGCTGCCGAAGGTGCCGTTTAGCGCGGCCATTGCGGCGGCCAGCACCAGGAACGTTTTACCGATGGCGCCCAGCAGGGTCGAAACCTGCGCCAGATGGCGTTCATCAATGTTCAGCGATCGCTGAATGCTTTTACCGGTAGAGGTATTGGTTGAGAAGAAGGTTTCACAGGCGTCGGACACCAGCTGGCTGAGAATATAGAATGAGCCGAAAACAATGCCAATCCAGATAAGCTCATAGCTCAGGAAGCGGGCCAGCGTAATATAACCAATCAGCAGGGTGATCATAATCGCCACGCCTACCAGGGTTATCGCCATCTGGATCAGACCGACCAGCGTCGATTTCGCCTCCGGCTGTGCGCCGGAGAGGATAATTTTGCGGCGCACGCGATTGGTACGCAGGCTGATGGAGAGCGCCGTTGCGCCAATCAGCAGCGCGGTCAGGCCATTAGCAAAAACGGTGGTGCTGACGCTGGTATTGGCGCTGCTGTTAAGAATTTCGATCGTCTGGAAAACAAACACCAGCACGGCGGTCAGCGGCGGGAAGGGTTTTAAAGCCTGGGCCACTTCGTTAGAGATATTGGGTAAACGCCATGAGGGACGGCGGGTGGATAAAAATGCCCTGCCCAGTCCGGCAATCAGCCCGCATAAAATGCTCAGGTTCACCAGCTTGTCGGCAAAATCCCTGACGTCGTCCACCACGTTGTCATGGCGGGTAAAGGCCAGGTCAAGGAAGTTAAAGGCCAGCACAATAGCCAGCAGGCTGGTCAGCGCGGTCGCGGCGGCCAGGAAGCTGCGGCGCAGGCGCCCTTCGGGTAAGAGATTAATCCCCACCCAGGCGAGAAACTGCTCCAGATAGCGGCGTCCCAGCGTGGCGACCAGCACCGACAGCACGATCCATAGCGCGGTGCCCAGGCGCCAGCCGGGTTCCCATGACATCGCTGCCGTTTGCGCCAGTTCGTCACAAAAATCCCTGACCTTCTGATTGTCATCGCTCTGCGGAGTAAACAGGGGCGACCAGAAATGTGGCCCTAAGATGCTGCCCGCGTTAAGCGCCAGCTGCGTTTTCAGCGCATCGCGGCGCAGGTTGACGATCTGCGCCGAAAGATTAATGGCGCTGCTTTTAATCGACTCGGCCTGGGTGATTTGATCGTCAATTTTGCCTTTCTGGTTTTCCAGATTTCTACGCTTGCTGGTGACCTCACTGGTCTCTTTTACGCCGCTTTGCGGTTTCGGCGGTGGGCCGAGAACCGCCAGCTGCGCCACCAGCTGGGCGCGCTGTGGCGTGATCCCCTGCGTCAGCGTATCGGCGTCGCTGGACAGCTCCAGCGCCATATCATTGAGGGCGCTCAGCTTGCTGTCATTGGTCTCCCCCGACACCTGCTGCTTAATTTTATCGAGGACTTTCTGCATCTTTGGCAGTTCAACGGCGGCATTGACCTTCACCGGCGCGTCCTGACTCTGCCCGGATGCGTCATCGGCTGCCTGCGCCAGTACCGGAGAGAGTGTCACCAGCGCCAGCAAAAATATGCGAAACCAGGTTAATAACGTAGACATGAAAATTTCCAGATATCAAACAATGGATGGCACCGAAGACAGTACCCGTTAAAACCCGCGCCAGTTTATGCGTTTGCCAAAACGGGCACTATAGGATTACTCACGAAAAGGCGGCTGTGTAACACCCTGCTGATGCAAAAAACTTAACGCCTTCCCCGCAGCACAAGGAAGGCTGATGCCCTACTCGACCTCGCTGCCGGCTGCCCCATTGCTGACGATTTCAGCCGCCTTCTGCTTTTTATAGCTTAGCGCAGCGGCAGGAACGGGCGAGGCCTTACCGGTTTCTACCCAGGTACGCAGGCGGTTGGCATCGGCGAAATGGGTATATTTTCCGAACGCATCCATCACCACCAGCGCCACCGGACGTCGGTTGATCACCGTGCGCATAACCAGGCAGTGTCCCGCCTCATTGGTGAAGCCGGTTTTGGTCAGCTGGATATTCCAGTCGGGGCGATACACCAGGTGATTGGTGTTGCGAAACGGCAGCTGATAGGGAGGATTGCTAAAGGTAGCCATCTCTTCATGTGTGGTACTCAGCTGGCCAATCAGCGGATAGCGCTTAGTGGCGATCAGCAGCCGGGTGAGATCGCGGGCGGTGGAGACGTTTTGCGTCGACAGGCCGGTAGGCTCGACATAATGGGTGTGCATCATGCCCAGCTCGCGCGCTTTCGCATTCATCGCGCGAATAAAGGCGTCATAGCCGCCGGGATAGTGGTGGGCCAGACTGGCGGCCGCACGGTTTTCCGAAGACATAAGCGCCAGCAGCATCATATTTTTGCGGCTGATTTCGCTATTCAGGCGCACGCGGGAATAGATACCGCGCATCTCAGGCGTGTGGCTGATATCGACATTAAGCTTCTCATCAAGCGGCAGATGCGCATCGAGCGTCACCATGACCGTCATCAGCTTGGTTATCGACGCCATCGGCCGAACCAGGTCCGGATGGTTAGCGTAAATCACTTTGTTGGTATTAAGATCGACTATCATCGCGCTACCCGAGGCGATCTGCGGCTGCGCTACAGGCACAGCATCGGCCTGAAGCGGACGGGCTACGGCCTGATTCAGGATGCCCTGACCAGAAAAAAGTAGGGCTAACGTCAAAAGAGATAAGCGGATTTTCGCAGGCATCGTTAAAAACTTAATCGAAAGGTGATTCTGGTACGGAGAGTCCGTACGCCGCCCCCGCGCAACGGCACTCGGCGGGAGCTGGCCCGCGCATCATACTCTGCAGGATTGAAAATTTACTACAGGATATTCGTTTCCGGGCGTTACCGAATAGCCGCCGGACGCCCGGCGGCGAAATCATGCTATCAGCCGGTAGCCATAACCCCAGATCACCACGGTCAGGGCCAGTAACACTTCAAAAACCAGGATGCCAATCGCCAGCGTGGAGCCAGAGAAGCGCAGGCTCTCTTCACGATCGATATTCAAAAATAACGGAATGCCAACGTAGAGCAAATAAGCGGTATAGAGCAGCGCCAGCGCGCCCGCCAGTACGCACAGCCACACCAGCGGATAAAGCGCCACCAGGCCACTGATAAATAGCGGCGTACCAACGTAGCCTGCGAACACCGTGCAGCGCTGCAGGCTGGGGCGCTGAGGATACTCCCGCGCCATCCAGTAAATCACCCGTCCCATCAGCGCCACGCCCCCTAAAATCAGCGCATAGAAAAGGATCCCCAACCCGACGGCGGTGGCCAGCGAGAGCATAATGGTATGTCGCGCGCCGAGATCCCAGCCAATCTGCGTGGTACCAATCAGCGCACAGATAACCGGGATCAGCGCCATTAACAAAACATGGTGCGTGTAATGGTGAGAGATCGTTTCGTTCTCTTGCTTAATATCACGCATCTCACGATCGGGATGCGCAAGAAGTCCCCAGACATGGTTCATCTTTTCATTCCTCTGCTATGACGCTTCGACGAGCCTGAGACGTTCAGGCGGTGGATGCTATTGAGTATAAGCGCTGTTGAACTGTTTATTTTCCAGGCAGGGTCTGTTTCGCTTAATTGCCTCATTATTCAGCGAATAAAAAACAATTCATCACAACTTTCGCGGCGGTTTATTCCATAGCGGTTAGACTTAAGGGTTTACGCGCATCAACCGCAGGAGATTACGCATATGGATGTTAACGGGCTGATATCACAATACGGTTATCTGGCGCTTTTTATCGGCTGTATCGCCGAAGGGGAAACCTTCACCCTGCTGGGCGGCGTTGCGGCTCATGAGGGACTTTTACACTACGGCTGGGTGCTACTGGTGGCGATGCTCGGCGGCATCCTGGGGGACACCGGACTCTTCTTTATTGGCCGCTATTACGGTAGTGCAATCCTTAAACGCTTTAAAAAGCATCAGAAACAGATTGCTAAGGCCAACCGGCTCATCCGCAAACGGCCCGTGCTGTTCGTTATTGGCGTCAGATTCATGTACGGGCTGCGCATCGTGGGGCCGATTATTATCGGCGCCAGCAAGCTGAAACCTCAGAAGTTCCTGGCGCTGAACATTATTGGCGCGATGCTATGGGCGGTGATTTTTGTCTCACTGGGCTACCTTGGCGGCGAGGTCATCGCGCCCTGGCTGCATACGCTGGATCGCCATCTGAAACAAATTTTCTGGGTCGTGCTGATTTTCGGTCTGGTCTGGGCGGTGCGAATTTACTTTAAGCGGCGCGCGGCGCGCGAGAAAGAGGCAGAATGAGTCAGATTAAGCGAAAGATTGAAGATCACGGGGTGATAGGTGACCTGCGTACCTGTGCCTTGATTGCCAACGACGGCACCATTGACTATTTCTGCTGGCCCGATCTCGACAGCCCCTCCGTTTTCACCGCCCTGCTGGACGGCGACGAGGCGGGTGTTTTCAGCATTCAGCCCGACTGGCCAGATGCCCGCCGTCAGCAGCTCTACCTGCCCGATACCACCCTGCTGCAAACCCGCTGGCTGGACAGTCAGGGCGTGGCGGAGATCACCGACTATATGCCCGTCTGCCAGGAAGACGAGGATCGCCCGCGCCTGATCAGGCGGATAAAGGTGCTGCACGGCGAAGCCACTATCAATCTGCGCTGCGCACCCGTTCACGACTATGCCCGCGCGACCACCTCGGCCAGCCTGAGCGAAGGTAGCGTACTGTTTACTGCCGCCGATCAGCCCACCCTGAGGCTGTGTGGCAACGTCGAATTTACCCTGGACGGCAGCGCGGCCACCGCCCGCTTCACTCTTAAGGCGGGCGAGCACCGCGAATTTATCTTCGGCAGCGCCGATGACAAATCGCTTGATGATGAGGCCACGCTGAACTGTTTCCAGCAAACGCTGAACTTCTGGCGTCGCTGGAGTGCAAAAAGCTCCTACCATGGCCGCTGGCAGGAAATGGTCAACCGCTCGGCGCTGACGCTTAAGCTGCTGACGTCGCGCAGGCACGGTTCTATTGCGGCCGCGGCCACTTTCGGGCTGCCTGAGGAGCTGGGCGGCGAACGTAACTGGGACTATCGCGCCTCCTGGCTGCGCGACGCATCGTTCAGCATGTATGCCCTGATGCGTCTTGGCTATGTCGATGAAGCCAAACATTTCACCCACTGGGTGGGACGCTGCGTTGAAAACAGCCATCAGGATATTGAAAAGCTCCAGGTGATGTACCGGCTGGACAGCGGCACCGAGTTGCAGGAGAGCGAGCTGCTGAATCTGTCCGGCTATGCCAACTCCACGCCGGTAAGGATCGGCAATGGTGCATGGAATCAGTCGCAGCTGGATATCTATGGCGAGCTGATGGATGCCATTTATCTGGCGAATAAGTACGGTGAAGCGATCTCCCACCGCGGCTGGATGCACGTCACCACCATGATCGATTATCTCTGTGACAACTGGAATCAGCCGGATGCCGGGATCTGGGAGATGCGCGGCGAGCCGCAGCATTTTCTTCATTCGCGCCTGATGTGCTGGGTTGCTCTGGACAGGGCGGTGAGGCTGGGAGAGAAACGCTCGCTTGAGGTGCCCTGGACGCGCTGGACGGAGACCCGGGATGCGATTCGTGCAGATATCTGGGCCAATTTCTGGAACGAGGATCGCGGTCATTTTGTCGCCACGCGCCACGGCGATTATGTTGATGCCTCGATGCTGCTGATGCCGCTGGTGCGCTTTGTGGGCGCAACCGATCCTGACTGGCTGTCAACGCTGGATACTATCAAAGAGAAGCTGGTCAGCGACGGATTAGTGCGCCGCTACAATCTGGCGGAGACCCCTTCTGACGGGCTGCAAGGAACCGAAGGGTCCTTTGTCGCCTGCTCTTTCTGGTACGTGGAGTGCCTTGCGCGGGCGGGTCGGGTGAATGAGGCCCACTTTGAATTTGAGAAGCTGCTGAGCTACGCCAACCCGCTGGGGCTATACGCCGAAGAGTTTGACAGTCAGGGCTATGCACTGGGTAATACCCCTCAGGCCCTGAGCCATCTGGCGCTGATTAGCGCGGCATTTTTCCTGAATCGCAAGCTGAGCGGTGAAGACCCGCTCTGGCAGCCGTGATCGCTCCCTGAAGAGCGGTGAAATCGTTGCTTCCAACCGCCTTCCACAAAACGGCTTTCCATTTGCTGTCAGTCAGGGCCGGGAAATATACGTAAAGTTACCGCAATAGTTAAAATCCCGGTTTATTCCCCGGGGTTATGACCATATAATGTGCAGCCGCTCACACTAAGCGGCACAGGTTCATCTATCCACCGTTTACATGGCGCAACATCTTAGAAAATATGAAAAAGAGCATCCGCGCATTAGCCGCTTTAGTCCTGACCGTTACGGCATACAGCCATTCAGCCTTTGCCGTGGTTTACCCGCTGCCTGCGGCAAACAGCCGTCTGATTGGTCAAAACCTGGAAATTACCGTTCCTCAGGACAGCAAACTTCCGCTGGAAGCCTTTGCGGCACAGTATCAGATGGGCCTGAGTAACATGCTTGAAGCCAATCCGGGCGTCGATGTTTATCTTCCCAGGCCCGGCACCAAACTGATTATTCCTCAGCAGCTAATCCTGCCTGATGCCCCGCGTGAAGGTATTGTGGTTAACAGCGCTGAGATGCGTCTTTATTACTATCCTAAAGGCACCAAAACGGTAGTTGTGCTTCCGGTTGGCGTGGGTGAACTGGGAAAAGACACCCCCATGAACTGGACGACGGCGGTCGAGCGTAAAAAAGACGGCCCGACCTGGACGCCAACCAAAAAAATGCACGAAGATTCGGTAGCTAATGGCTCGCCGCTGCCAACGATTTTCCCGGCTGGCCCGGATAATCCTATGGGGCTGTATGCCCTCTATATTGGTCGTCTTTACGCGATCCACGGAACCAATGCGAACTTTGGTATCGGCCTGCGGGTGAGTCACGGCTGTGTACGTCTTCGCGCTGACGATATTAAATGGCTTTACGATAACGTGCCGGTAGGTACGCGCGTACAGTTTATCAATCAGCCGATTAAAGCCAGCGTGGAGCCTGATGGTTCACGTATGGTTGAGGTGCATAACCCGCTTTCACAGACCGAGGAGCAGTTTAACTCTCGTGAACCGGTGCCGCTGACCATTACGCCAGTGGTCAGTAAAGTGGTTAGTGATGCCAGCGTTGACAGTAACGCCATGGACGCCGCCATGAAGAGGCGCAGTGGCATTCCAACGCGGGTCAATGGCGGTGCCGACTATACGGCCCCTGCTGCGATCGCCGTGCAGGAGATGAGTGGTGCGTTGCCGAAGGAAGAACCCATGACCCCTGCGACGCAGCAGGGTGCCAACGTGGTTAATCAGGATGCAGCATCTGCCACGCCGACAGTAGACGGTAGCGCAGCCCCGGTTCAGCAGGCTCCGACCGATGGTAGTGCAGCACCGGCTCAGCAGGCTCCGGCCGATGGTAGTGCAGCACCGGCTCAGCAGGCTCCGGCCGACGGCAGTGCAGCACCGGCGCAGCAGGCTCCGGCCGATGGTAGTGCAGCACCGGCTCAGCAGGCTCCGGCCGACGGCAGTGCAGCACCGGCTCAGCAGGCTCCGGCCGACGGCAAAAGTTCGTTTGTTGTACCTGCTCAGCCAGGCCCAATTTATGACAATAAGTCAACGTCCGTGAAAACCGCGACGCCGGGTAGCGTAGCGGCGGGTTAATAGTTTTAACCTGTGGTAAAGCGGGCGAGTTGCTGGAGCTAAGGGTGTAGTAATTTGCTTCAGCTACCGGGCAGCGTTTCGCCAGCTTTGAATGGAAGGGTTCATGTTGATCATGAGCCCTTTTTTATTTCCGGCATTTGGTGGCGAGTTTTTGTGGGTAGCAGGCTGTGATATCTGCGGTGACGGTGGGTTGCGCTGGCTGCGATCTCTGAGGAACCGGTGGATAATCCCTGCGGATGACGGTGGGTTGTGCTGGCTGCGATCTCTGAGGAGCCGGTGGATAATCCCTGCGGATGACGGTGGGTTGTGCTGGCTGCGATCTCTGAGGAGCCGGTGGATAATCCCTGCGGATGACGGTGGGTTGTGCTGGCTGCGATCTCTGAGGAGCCGGTGGATAATCCCTGCGGGTGCCGGGCGTCCTCACGCCAGGCTTTGCCTGGTGCCTTTGGCTCCGACTCCAGGCCGGACGGCCCGGTCGCGAGCGGGCATCCCTGCCCGCCGCTCCCTGAGTGCAGCATCCCTGCTGCCCTCGCCTGGCCCTCCGTCTTCACCGCAGCGCTGCGGAATGCCCGTCACCCGCAGGGATTATCCACCTCTCAGGCTTCTGCGCCGCTTCCGGTAAAACCGTTTATCTGTCCGGGGGCTGCTGAGCTGCTTCCAGTAAAACCGTTTATCTGTCCGCGGGCTGCTGAGCTGCTTCCAGTAAAACCGTTTATCTGTCCGCAGGTTTCCCAGCCTATCCCCGTTAAGGTTTGCTCTCGCGCAGGATTCGGCTCACTTTTCGATTTAGTTTTTGGTGCCGCTATTTAGGTCATTTATCTGCACCACGAAAAAACCAGTCACAACAAACTGTGCACTCTCAGTCTTCTGATTTTCTTCAAATCCCAACTATTTTGGTCATTGCATACTTCCTGTACGCATTCAAACCTGCCTGGGATTGCCTGTCCGACACCGCCCTTAACCGCAGCCAGCACAATGCAAAGAAGCAGACGGGTGGGGCCCGGTGACAGGCATTCCGCAGCGCTGAGCGTAGAGAGGAAGACCCGGATGGGCCAGCAGGGAGGCTGGCACAAGGGCATGTCGGGACAGGGATGTCACGTCATGCCCGGTCCGAAAGGTCGACGAGCGGAGCGAAGGAACCGCGCCACGCGCGGCGCGAGGACCGCCAGGCACCGGGTCCCAGCCGTAGGCGACGGCACTAAGCCTCTAGCGCAACGGGCACTATCCGCAGGCGACATTCATCGTAACCTTCATACACCATGCGCCCCCACAGGCAACATCTTTGCAGCATCAGGCTCCAGTGACAACACGGAGTCTTTGGCAAAGATGGTTCTTATCTACAGCGTTCTTTCCGTTTCCACACCTGATCCAGAGTTTCATATAACCCCGAAACCGCTGTTACCCGCAGCCAGTCCAATGCAAAGAAGCAGACGGGTGGGGCCCGGTGACTGGCAATCCGCAGCGCTGAGTGCAGAGAAGAAGACCCGGATGGGCCAGCAGGGATGCTGGCACAAGGGCATGCCGGGACAGGGATGTCCCGTCATACCCGGTCCGAAAGGTCGACGAGCGGAGCGAAGGAACCGCGCCACGCGCGGCGTGAGGACCGCCAGGCACCGGGCCCCACCCGTTGGCGACCACACGGGCCTGTGCAGCACCGGGCACCACCCGTAGGCGACACCCCAGGCCTATGCAGCACCGGGCCCCACCCGTAAGCGACGGCACGGGCCTCTGCCACACCGGGCACCATCCGCAGGCGACACTCACGCCGGAATGGTATGCCCTCTGCGAAAAAAAGACTTACCACTTAACCCCCAGCCCGGTAATAAAACTCCGCTCGTTAAGCGTATCACGCGTGCCGCTAATCAGATTATGACCGTAGGTGATATTAAGCGATGACCAGCTGGTGAGCTGATAACGCAATCCCACCTCCGCATCCATACTGAAAATAGCATCGTCATCCAGCGAATGACCCACTTCACCGTGCGTGAAAAGCGATAGCGTCCTGCCCCGAAGGAAACGCTGATAGTCCCAGCGTACTGAAGCCCCCAAATGGCTATCCGAACTGCCATCGCTGTAACTGTAGGCAAAAGCACCGCCCAAAAGCGACATCGAAAATGAACCCAGCTCATCATCCCAAAACTGGTAGCCGGGACCGGTGCCGATCAAACCCTGCTGGGAAATATCCTCTACCCAGTCACGCTTATAGCTCGCCCTGCCCTGCCAGAAATACCGATCGCGAAACATATAGTCCAGCGCATAGCGCAGACTATAATTATCGGTATTCATCGTACCGTCTTCTTCTTCGCGGTTGTAAGTTCCGCCAAAGTCATTACGCCACTTACCGACATTCACTTTGTTGTTATAGGCGAGATTGTAATCCTGAGTGCGGGTAGAAGCCTTTTTCAGGCTGACACCCGCATCAATATTCCCCGTCCAGCTCAGCGCAGCCGTTTTCGGCTTTGGCTTAAGGAACTCTTCAAATCGGGCGACGGGCACGCGCTGCTGGCTTTCTCCCTGATGCACGATAATGTAGCCAGCATCGGTGGCTTCAAGGCGGGCTTTAAAGGTTTTGCTGCTTTTACCGTTGCGGACGTCAAAATCCTTTTCGCTGGACAGGGTACTCACTGCATTCCAGTTTAGCGATACCGTTCCCGCATAGCCGGTGTCTATGACCAGCTTGCCGTCGCTGAGCGAGCGCACCGTGCCGCTGACCCGGTCACCATTTTTCATCCAGACGGTATCAGCGATGGCAAAAGGCGGAGAGACCAGCAGGCAGGTTAGCAGACCAGCTCGCGCAGGGCCGCCGCGAATTGAGTGGGGCATAGTGGTGAGTTAACTCCTCAACTTACGTCATCAGGACCATTTTTCTTTCCAGGGTACAGGATCGGGCTGGACAGAGTGAGAGGGAAAGGTCTGATAGATAAGCTTATTGCGCACGAAAGGTTCAGGAATTAATAGAAAGCTATGGCAGCTACGGTCAGCAAAACCAATCATCAGGCCGCTGAGCCTGTTACTGTTATCTGCTCTATATATACGGCGGCGCCCAAAGATAATGACTGCTACGCGAACGCCCGTCGCGGCAAACTGACATAGCCCAGCGCTCATCGGCTGGGCTGAAATGTGCACTATTAAGCCAATTGAGCCGCTGCGCCTGGTGCAACGCCCCAGGCGGCGCATCTGCGGCTACCAGCCCGGTTAAATCCGATGCGCCCGTTCCCGGTGCTGGCTGTCAGCAGGTTGGCTTAGGCGGTATTCTCGTTCGGCGGCGTAATCAGTCGAAGCCGCACGGTGATAAACAGCGCCACCATCACTACCAGGGCCGCCGCCAGGTAGATTGAATCCACGCCCCAGCGCCCGATTAGCAGCCCGGCCACCGGGCCGGTAATACCCAGGCCAAAATCCAGAAATGCGGAATAGAGCCCCAGCGCTGACCCCTGATTCTGCGGAGCCACCCGGCGAATAGCCTCCACGCCAAGAGCGGGAAACACCAGCGAGAAGCCGGAACCGGTGAGGAATGCGCCCACGTCCACCATCCAGGATGAGTGGCCCTGCCAGATCAGCAGCAGTCCAATACACTCAATAACAAAGGAAAACAGCGACACCCGGATGCCGCCAAACCGCCCGATAAAGCTGCTGAAAATCAGCCTCATCACCACAAAGCCCAGGCTAAACAGAGTCAGGGAAAAAGCCGCCCCGTGCCAGCCGTGACTGGAAAAATACAGGGTGATAAAGGTGGCAATGGTTCCGAAGCCAACCGTCCCCAGCCCCAGACAAAGCCCATACAGCCAGATCCGCGAGAACACCTGGGTGAAAGGAATGCGCTGCCCCACTGCCACCACTACCGCCGGACGGCGAGTCGCCAGCCAGAAGCCAAAAATCGCCATCAGCATAATCAACACCGCAAAGCCGGGGATACCAAACGCGGAGTTGAGCATCACGCCGAGCGGTGCCCCCAGGGCCATCGCCAGGTAGGTTGCCACACCGTTCCAGGAGATCACCCGCGCGCTCTGTAGCGTGCCGACAATATTTATCCCCCACAGAATCGAACCCGTTGCGGTCAGGCTCTCCCCCAGCCCCAACGCGATCCTTCCGGCAGCCAGCAGCAGCAGGCTGGTGAGCGCACTGCCGTGGACCGTCACCGCCAGCAGGGTGAACAGGCCGCTAACTCCACAGAGTAGCAGCCCCATCAGCACCACCTTTTTGGGGCCGAGCAGATCGGCATAGCGCCCCGCCTGCGGTCGGCTGATCAGCGTGGCAAAGTATTGCAGGCTGATAATCAACCCGGCCATAAACGAACTGTAGCCCAGATCGTTATGCACGTAGCCGGGCAGTACCGCCAGCGGCAGGCCAATAGAGAGGTAGCAAAAGAAGGTGAATATAACGACCGAGATAATACGCTTATTGAGCTGGGCGCTGGATAAAGCTGCTGAGGACATGACGGGACCAGAAATAGGTGTGATGTGAGTCACATCATACCCTTAGCAGACTAAGAGATCCCGTTAAGAATATTGGGAAATGTGACAGCCGCCGCCTCAATCGCCCGCGCAATATCAACGGAGCGCTTAAGCGGTCGGATGTCTGCAAACAGCATATCGGCCTGCGGATACACTTTACGCAGATATCCCAGCCACTGCTTAATGCGCGCCACGTGGTACAAACCGGTGTCACCCTGCTTTTCCAGCCGGACATACTTTTGCAACAGCCTGACCACTTCCGGCCACGGCATGGGCGGCACATTATCCTTTATGACCCGGCTCAGGTTTGGCACGTTTAGCGCGCCGCGACCAATCATCACCGCATCACAGCCGGTCACCGCCAGGCAGTTCTGCGCGCTCTGCCAGTCCCAGATCTCCCCGTTAGCAATCACCGGGATGGTCAGCCGCTGGCGAATTTCGCCAATGGCCTGCCAGTTAATGCGATCGGCCTGGTAGCCATCCTCTTTTGTTCGCCCATGCACGGCCAGCTCGGTGGCACCGGCCTGCTGTACCGCATCGGCTATTTCAAATCGCTGGTCGTCGGAAGCCCATCCCAAACGCACCTTCACCGTCACCGGTAAATGCGCAGGTACGGCCTGGCGCATCGCTTTCGCGCCGCGATATATCAGCTCAGGATCTTTTAACAGCGTGGCGCCGCCGCCGCTGCCGTTGACCGTCTTCGAGGGACAGCCACAGTTGAGATCGACACCCCACGAACCCAGCTCCGCCGCGCGAAAGGCGTTTTCCGCCAGCCATTCAGGCGACTGGCCTAACAGCTGAATACGTACGCGCGTACCCGCAGGTGTGCGACTGGCATGATTAAGCTCGGGGCAAAGGCGAGAAAAGGATTTAATCGGGAGTAGCTGGTCAACAACCCGCAAGAATTCAGTGATGCAGAGATCGTAGTCATTAACTTCGGTAAGCAGTTCGCGTACCAGCGAGTCAAGCACGCCCTCCATCGGGGCCAGTAGAACACGCATGTCACAACCCATTGCGTTAATAAGGGGGATCCGGGCGATCCCCCTGGTTAGAAAGCGTTAATGCCTGCTTACATTACGCGCATGAAACCCAGCCTGGATTAAGCGCGTTAATATCAGCTCGGATTAGAGCGGCGCTGGCGGGTCACGCCACGCGGTGCGGCGCTTCCGCCTTCTGGCCTGGCGCTGCGGCCACTGCCGTTGGCCTGGCGACGCTGGCCGTTACCCTGGCTGCGTTCACCTGAGGCTGCACTGCGTTCGCCACCATTGCCGCGATTTCCGCCCTGACCACGTTCGCCACCGCGGTTGCCCTGCGGCGCGCCGCGCCCACGGCCTGCACCGCCGCCGCCACCGCGCTGCTGACGACCATTCTGGATCGGATCGGCCTTGATAGACGGATCCGGCTCATAGCCGTCAATGGCGATACGCGGGATCTCACGCTTCAGCACGCGTTCGATATCGCGCAGCAGCTTGTGTTCGTCCACGCAGACCAGCGAAAGGGCTTCGCCCGTTGCCGCAGCGCGGCCGGTACGACCAATACGGTGAACATAGTCTTCCGGCACGTTTGGCAGCTCATAGTTCACTACGTGCGGCAGTTCAGAGATATCAATACCACGCGCGGCGATATCCGTCGCCACCAGGACGCGGATTTTACCCTCTTTGAAATCACTCAGCGCACGGGTACGGGCACCCTGGCTTTTGTTGCCGTGAATAGCCGCAGAGCCAATGCCGTCTTTATTCAGCTGCTCGGCAAGGTGGTTGGCACCGTGTTTGGTACGGGTAAAGACCAGAACCTGCTGCCAGTTATCGCGGCCGATCAGGAACGACAGCAGTTCTCTTTTACGTTTCTTATCAACGAAATGCACGTGCTGAGAAATCTGCTCGGAGGCGGTGTTGCGGCGCGCCACGGAGACCTGCTCCGGGTTATGCAGCAGCTTTTCTGCCAGACCTCTGATCTCGTCAGAGAAGGTCGCGGAGAACAGCAGGTTCTGGCGCTTAGCAGGCAGTTTGGAGAGCACGCGACGGATATCGTGAATAAAGCCCATATCCAGCATACGGTCAGCTTCATCCAGGACCAGAACCTCAACCTGAGACAGGTCTACCGCATTCTGATGTTCCAGATCCAGCAGACGACCCGGCGTAGCGACCAGTACGTCAACGCCGCCGCGCAGCTTCATCATCTGCGGGTTGATGCTGACGCCGCCGAAAACCACCAGCGAGCGAATATCAAGGTATTTACTGTAGTCCTGCACGTTTTCACCCACCTGAGCCGCCAGTTCGCGGGTCGGGGTTAAAATCAGCGCACGAACCGGACGACGCCCTTTAGGATGGGGGGTCGCGCTGCTCAGCATTTGCAGCAGGGGAAGCGTAAAGCCGGCCGTTTTACCGGTACCGGTCTGGGCGCTGGCCATCAGGTCACGACCGGCTAAGACAACCGGGATCGCCTGACGCTGGATTGGCGTTGGCTCGTTATAACCCTGCTCTGCAACAGCACGCAGAATGTCGGCATTAAGGCCGAGAGAATCAAATGACATAAAATTGACTGACTCCGGATCCGCCCTGACCGCATTTAAGGGTGTAGTTTCCAGGGGGAGAATATGACGTCAGGCTTCGCCAGACGTTTGAAAGGGAGCACAAACCACGGTGCGTAAGCGGCAGATTATAACAGATGTTATCCCCACACAGAGAGCGTTTCTTTGCGAGCGGATAAAAACGGTGTTTTTACACCGGGAACGCCCCGGCCCCCGAAGGGCGAACCCGCATTCTGCGTCTGATGCGGTAGCATGAAGTCGTATAATGGCTTTAGTAAAACGGGCCGCGTATGCGGCCCGTTTCGTCTCAGCGGTGGCGTGGCCTGACGGCACGACGAACCGGCTCTTTCGCCAGCAGTGAAACCAGCGCGGGCCCGGTCAGCATCAGCACCCCCACGCAGCCCAGCAGCAGGTTATGGTGAACAACGCGTGACAGCAGGTAGAGTACCAGCATGGCCGCCCCAAAATAGTAGGTGGTGGTGACATCCTCAAGGAAGTCGCCAACGCGGCGCAGATGCGGCAGACGCTGGGTCAACAACATGGCGGTAAATACGCAGGCATAAAGCGCCAGTAAAACCATGGTGACATGCAGCAGGCTTTGGTGTTTCCATCCCCACACCAGCGCTGCAATCAGCAGCAGGTGCAACATGATATGTACGCAGGCTTGTCCGGTGACAATCTGGATACGATTAGACCATTTCATTTTCTTCTCCTGGCACACCCAACATCGGTCGCCCAGTTTGGCTATCACAGTAAGCGATAGCGCATTCTTCAGACTACCCCACTTTTCGGATAATGCCGCAAATAATGAGGCTGCCCGGCACTATTTTGTGACAAAGACTACACTTTATTCTTCGCACGACGAAAAGGAGAGCGCGCACAGTATGTCACAAAAACCGCAAGGATTTTCATTAAAAGTCCTGACGATCAATACGCATAAGGGTTTCAACGCCTTCAACCGTCGCTTTATCCTGCCAGAATTGCGAGATGCCGTTCGGGCCACCTCAGCGGATATTGTTTTTTTACAGGAGGTGATGGGCAGTCACGCCGTCAATCAGCTGCAGATTGAAAACTGGCCTGACACACCTCATTACGAATTTCTGGCTGATACCATGTGGAATGATTTTGCCTATGGCCGCAATGCCGTCTATCCCGAGGGACACCACGGTAACGCGGTGATGTCCCGCTTTCCCATTGTGGAGTATGAGAACCGGGATATCTCCGTCGAGGGTACGGAGAAGCGCGGATTGCTGCACTGTAAGGTGACCCTCCCCCATCGCGATATGACGCTGCACGCCATCTGCGTGCATCTGGGGCTTCGGGAGGCACACCGTCATGCGCAGTTGAAGATGATGTCTGAACTGATTAACAGCCTTCCCGCCGATGCGCCAGTCATTGTGGCGGGTGACTTTAATGACTGGCAGCAAAAGGCTAACAGGATCCTGCATCGGGAGGCGGGCATGGAGGAGGTATTTAGCCGGCATTATGGTCGCCCGGTCCGAACCTTTCCCGCCCGCTTTCCGCTGCTCCGGCTGGACCGCATTTACGTGAAAAATGCCGCGGTCAGCCACCCACAGACTATACCGCTCCGGCCCTGGTCGCACCTGTCCGATCATGCCCCTCTGGCCGTGGAGATTCATTTATGAAAATGCATTGGCGTGAAGGTAATCGTCTGAAACTGCTGGAAAATGGTGAAAACTATTTTCCCCGCGTGTTTGAGGCTATTCGTCGGGCGAAAAACAGCGTGCTGCTTGAAAGCTTTATCCTCTTTGAGGATGAGGTGGGTAATGAACTGCATCAGGTGGTTTATGATGCGGCAAAACGCGGCGTGAGAGTCGAAATGCTGCTGGACGGCTATGGCTCCAATAATCTGTCGGAAAACTTTACCCACCAGCTAACCGCCGCGGGCGTACGCTTTATCTATTACGATCCCCGCCCGCTGGTGCTAGGCATGCGCACTAACATCTTCCGACGCCTGCACCGTAAAATCGTCGTTTGCGATAATGAGATTGCCTTCGTCGGCGGTATCAATTTCTCCTCGGAGCATAACACCAGCTATGGTCCGGCAGCCAAGCAGGATTATGCCGTTGAGGTGAAAGGTCCGATCGTTGAGGACATTGCCCTGTTTGTGCAGCAGGCTATCAACAGCGAACAGGTCACGCGCCGCTGGTGGGGGGGGCGCTCCCATCGTTCGGCCCAAAACACCACACCCGGCGACGCTCAGGTCCTGTTTGTCTGGCGCGACAATGACGAGCATCGTGACGATATAGAACAGCACTATATTGATATGCTGCGCGAGGCCAAAAAAGAGGTGATTATCGCTAACGCCTACTTTTTTCCCGGCTACCGCCTGCTGCGCGAGATGCGCAACGCTGCTCAGCGCGGCGTTTCCGTTAAGCTTATCGTGCAGGGCGAGCCGGATATGCCGATTGTGAAGACGGGTGCCGAGCTGCTGTACAACTTTCTGGTCGAAGGCGGCGTGGAGATTTATGAATACACCCGGCGCCCCCTGCACGCCAAGATTGCCGTGCAGGATACCCACTGGTCTACCGTTGGCTCCAGCAACCTTGACCCGCTAAGCCTGTCTCTGAATCTGGAAGCCAACCTGATTATCCACGACCACACCTTTAACGAAGTCATGCGCGGCACGCTGAATCATCTGCTGACGCAGGACTGCCGACGCGTGCAGAAAAGCGAACTGCCGAAGAAAAACGGCTGGCAGTTTATGAAGAGCATGCTGGTGTTTCACTTCCTGCGCCATTTCCCGGCGATTGCAGGCTGGCTGCCCGCCCATACGCCAAAGCTGGCGCAGGTTACCGCGCCTGTGAAATCGGATCAGGCTGACTCCCCGGTACAAAGCGAACTGGAAACCCAGGATCGCGTCAAACCGGAGCATGAAACCATCAAACCGGAGCATGAAACCATCAGACCGCAGCATGAAACCATCAAACTGGAGCATAAAACTGTGAAGCCTGAGCATGAGCATGAGCATGAGCATGAGCATGAGCATGAGCATGAGATTGTGAAGCCTGAGAACGAAAAGGTAAAACGCTGATGCCGCAATCGCACCCTCGCTGGCGATGGATAAAGAAGATCCTTACCGGGCTGTTTTTTGTCGCCGTGGTTGTGCTGCTGGTGATTTATGCCCGTAAGGTCAACTGGCACGATGTGGCAGAGGTGATCACCCACTATAACCGGCTGGCCATTCTCTCCTCGGTCGCGCTGGTGATCGTCAGCTATCTGACCTACGGCGTGTACGACCTGATTGGTCAGGCCTACTGCGGGCATCGTTTGCAAAAGCGCCAGGTAATGCTGGTCTCCTTTATCTGCTATGCCTTTAATCTGACGCTCAGTACCTGGGTTGGCGGCGTGGCGATGCGCTATCGCCTTTACTCACGGCTGGGGCTGGACGGCAGCACTATTACGCGTATTTTTTCGCTCAGCATCGCCACCAACTGGCTGGGCTACGTGCTGGTGGCGGGCGTGGTGTTCAGTATGGGTCTGGTGCCTGTCCCGTCAGGCTGGTTTATTGGGGAAGGCACGCTTAGAGCGACAGGCGTCTGCCTGCTGGCGTTTGTGCTGGTCTATCTGGCATTTTGCGCTTTTTCACGCCGGCGGCGCTGGACGGTAAAGGGCCATACGCTGGCACTCCCTTCTCTGCGTATGGCACTGCTACAGTTCAGCGTATCCAGCGCAAACTGGCTGGTCATGGGCGCTATTATCTGGCTCCTGCTGGGGCAGAGAGTGGATTACCCGCAGGTACTGGGCGTGCTGCTCATCAGCAGTATCGCGGGGGTGATTATTCATATCCCAGCCGGGATCGGCGTGCTGGAAGCGGTATTCCTGGCGCTGCTGAGCGGTGAACACCTTACGCACGGCGCGATTATTGCGGCGCTGCTCGCCTACCGGGTGCTCTATTTTATCGCCCCACTGCTGCTGGCGCTGGTGCTTTATCTGTGGCTGGAGAGCCGCGCGAAAGCCCTGCGGCAAAAGAACCAGCAGGCGATGCAAAAAACCTGACGCGGGAATGGAAGAGTCATCGCCATCGGCAGGTACAAACCTGTCGGGGCGTTGATACACAGAAAAGACGTGCCTGATATCCGGATGATGGCCGCACGATAAGCGATAAAAAAGAGGTGCCAGCTGCAAGGCGGACACCTCTTTTATTACCACGCTGCCTCAGGCAGCAGGTTCTTACCTTAGCAACACCATGCTAACGCTAACAGAACAGCGCCTGCTCAGGCAGCATGGGTGCCGTCTTAGCGACGGTTGCCGAAAATACGCAGCAGCATCAGGAACAGGTTAATGAAGTCCAGATACAGCGTCAGCGCACCCATGATTGAGTAACGACGCAGATTCTCTTTGTCCTCAACGTTGATGCCTTCACCAATATTTTTTAGCTTCTGCGTGTCATAGGCGGTCAGACCCACGAACACCAGCACGCCAATATAGGTGACGGCCCACATCAGCGCCGTACTCTTCAGCCAGATATTCACCACCGACGCCAGCACAATACCAATCAGCGCCATAAACAGCATGCTGCCCATACCGCTCAGATCGCGTTTAGTGGTGTAGCCCCAGAAGCTCATGGCACCAAACATACCACCGGCTACCAGGAAGGTGCTGGCGATGGAAGAGTAGGTATAGACCAGGAAAATACTCGCCATGGTCAGCCCGGTAAGCGCTGAATAGAGCATAAACAGCCCGGTTGCCGCCGCTCCGCTCAGCTTGTGCACCATACCTGACAGCACGAACACCAGGCCAAGCTGGACAATAATCAGGCCAAAGAAAGTAATGCGATTAGCAAAAACCAGTTCCATAACGGCAGGCGTATTGGCCGCAAACCATGACACAAACGCCGTCAGCAGCAGGCCGCAGGTCATCCAGCCATAGACTTGCGCCATGTAGGTCTGAACGCCACTGCTGGCCTGCGATACGATTGACCCATTAGAGCGTGGGTATCGATCCATGATTTTCTCCTTATTCTCACGTGAACGGAATTACCACAAGGTAACCGCAAGTCTGGCACAGTCCGGGGAGATTAAGCCAGCCCCGCACTCACCTTTTTCTTTACCCTGGAACCCCTGCCGTACGGTCAGACTGCAAAATCGGTTCCGCCGTGCTTAAAGAAGCGCCAGTTTATGCCGATAGAACGTACACAGGGAGATCGCTAAACAGGAAGTCTGCTTATGCTGCACCTTTTTACGCCGGGGAACCTGAATGAAAACGCAATCAAACCATAAACGGAAGATGAGCACCCGCACGCTGATGCTCGTGACCGGGGCGCTGACCATCACGCTCGGCTTTACCATTACCATTGGCCTGCTGAGCTGGCAGTCAGCCAGGCAGCAGCGCATGCTGGCCGGAGAGTATCTGGGGCAGATTGCCGAAAGCCAGGCCCTCAGCGTGCAAAAAGAGCTGGATTATGCCCGCACGGTAGCAAAAGACCTCGGGCAAAGCCTGATTGCCCTGCCGCCCTCCGGCATAACCGACCGTGCCACTGCTGAAAATGTGATGAAATATTCGCTTAAGCAGAATCCCGACTACCTCTCGATGTCGGTGATCTTTGAAGCGAACGCCTGGGATGGAAAAGATGCAGAGATCGCCAAACTGCCCGGTGCCGCGCCGCAGGGCCGCTTTGCACGCTTTGTCGATCGCGATAAGTCCGGTAACTTTGCGATGCATAATCTGAACTCTTTTCTCACGCCAGGCCAGGGGGACTACTACCTTATCCCGCAAAAACGCCAGAAAGATGTGTTAATTGAACCTTATACCTACGCCTACAACGGCGTCGATACCCTGCTCACCTCCGTTGCCGCCGTGATCGTCGACGATGGCAGGCTTAAAGCGGTGGTCACCTCAGATATTTCTCTCGCCTCGCTGCAAAAAACCATCGGGGCCATTCACCCCTGGCGGGGAACCGGCTATGCGCTGCTGATTTCTCATGGTGGGCTGGTGGTCTCCGGCACCGATAAAGCGCAGACCGGGAAGCCTTATACCGGAAGTCGCGGGCCGCGAACGCAGGCTATTGTGGAGCATTACGACAGCGCGCTGGGGGAGAAGGTGCTGGAGACCTGGCGTCCGGTGACCATTGGTAACAGCGACAGCCCCTGGTATCTGGGGATTGTCGCGCCGGTGAGCGCGGTGATGGCGGAAGCAAACCGTCAGCTTTACTCTGCGCTAATTATGATGCTGCTCAGCATCATAATCGTCTGTACCGTACTGGGTCTGCTTTTCAGCCGTAAAGTTGCCAGGCCGATTGGCGGGGAACCTTTGCAGGCGGCAGAGATTGCGCTGGGCGTCGCGCGGGGGGACCTGAGCGCGGCCATTCCGGTTGCGGCCCAGGATCGGCAGAGCATCTTCTTCGCCATGCACACCATGCAGCAGCAGTTGCGTACCATGGTGGGGGAAATTATCTCCGCCAGCCACGCGGTAAGACAGGGTGCCGGAGAGATTGCCACCGGTAATCTGGATCTCGCCTCGCGGACCGAACAGCAGGCCGCGGCGCTGGAAGAAACGGCTGCCAGCATGGAACAGCTCACCGCCACCGTGAAGCTCAATGCGGATAACGCGCATCAGGCGACCGCCCTCACCAGCACCGCGACGGATATCGCCAGGCGCGGCGAGGATCTGGTACTTCAGGTGGTGCAGATTATGCAGCAGATCGACGACAGCTCGCGTAAAATTGGCGCTATTACCAGCATCATCAACGGTATCGCTTTCCAGACCAATATTCTGGCGCTGAATGCGGCGGTAGAAGCGGCGCGCGCCGGAGAACAGGGCCGTGGTTTTGCCGTGGTGGCCGCCGAGGTCCGCAGCCTGGCCCAGCGGAGTGCCAATGCGGTAAAGGATATTTCCGCGCTGATTGGCGAATCAACCCAGCGCGTGGGCCAGGGCGTTTCTCTGGTGCAGGATGCCGGTAAAACGATGCAGGAGATGAGCGCGGCGGTGGACTCGGTAAAAACCATTATTACAGAAATTGTCCACGCCTCTGACGAGCAGTCGCAGGGTATTGGTCAGGTGACGGTGGCGGTTAACCAGATGGATGGCGCTACCCAGCAGAACTCGGCGCTGGTTCAGCAAATGTCGGCCGCCGCTGCTTCGCTGGAAAATCAGGCGAAGCAGCTGGCGGAGACGGTCGAACGCTTTCAGCTGGGTGCGGGTTAGCTGCGGGTGACCACGTCCGGCCGCTTGTGGCCGGGCGTATCACTGCGCTATTTCGCCCGCTCGTGGCCGGACGTGTCACTGCGCTATTTCGCCCGCTCGTGGCCGGACGTGTCACTGCGCTATTTCGCCCGCGTCAGACAGCGTTGATAGCGTCCGTCGACCCGCTGGGCATACCAGGCGGTGGTGAGATTACGGGTGATTTTCGGGCTTTCCAGCTGGATGCCGGGCAGCCTTTCACGCGGCAGGCGCACGCCGGCATTTTTATCGGCCAGGGTGAACACCTTCTCCCATAGCGCGCTTTTCTCAAATGCCAGGGTTTCCCCCTGCTCCAGCGCGCGCCGGATACTGCTATTGCTCATGTCCAGCTGCCTGCTGAGGGTGCGGACGGCCAGCTCAGTGGCGCCCGGCGTGTCTGAACCATAGCGGATCACATCGCCATCCAGCGCCAGCTTAATGCCGGTGAGCTGCGCCACGGCGGCCTGGAAAGCCGCGTTGCGGCTGGCGTACCAGCCCGCATTGAAATCGGCAAAGCGATAAAGCGGCCTGCTGTAGTGGGTGGGATACCCCAGCAGGTGGCGGGTGCCAAACCAGACTCCGCCGCGCCGGGTAAATACCTCATGGCGCAGCGTACCGTCGACCGGATAAGGGTAGCCTTTTGACTGCGCCTCCGCGAAGTCAATACTCACCTGCATCGGCCCACCAGTGTGGATAGGGTTCAGATTGCCAAACAGCCTCTGTCCCATCGGAGCCATATTGATAAAGTCATCGAAAATGGCGCTCAGCTCTTTTTCACTGCGCACGTGATCCAGCCGCCAGGCGTAGCTTTTTCCGCTGGGTGAGTTAATCATCAGCGCGGTACGGACCACAAAGGCTGGAATATGCAGGCTGGCGGCGCGCCGGTCAATCTCACCCCAGGCGATTTTAGGCAAGCCCGCCACCGTGGCATCAACATTGAAGTTGGACTCCTGATCGGTCACCGCAATGACCGCACAGAGATTTTCGGAAGAGGCATCAATGCCCTGGCTGTTGAAGGCGGCAAAGATATCGTTTGCCCAGCCCTGCCTGTCGTTCACTCCGGCGGGGATCAGCCGGACAATCTGCGCTTTGACGTCGGCGGGCCGGCGCTCGGGAAGGTTTTTGTGCGGCTGGCTGCTACAGCCTGCCAGCACCAGCAGTGCCAGCAGCAGTCCGCGCTTCAGGGGGGAATGGATCATGACTTTCCTTGTGGTTTATTTCCAGCGCGAGGCAGCCTGGTGGTCGCTATCGCGGGATTCAACCCAGCGGTCGCCGCCGGGCGTGGCTTCACGCTTCCAGAAAGGCGCTCGGGTTTTAAGATAGTCCATAATAAACTCGGCGGCGGCAAAGGCGCTGCCACGATGGGCTCCGCTTACCCCTACCATCACAATTTCATCACCGGGAAACAGTTCGCCAGTGCGGTGAATTACCGTTACGCGCTGCATAGGCCAGCGCTCACGCGCCTCGGCGACAATTTCTGCCAGCGCCTTTTCCGTCATCCCGGGATAGTGCTCCAGCGTGAGCGCCGAGACGTTATCGCCGAGGTTATGGTTGCGCACCTTGCCGGTAAAGGTCACTACGGCGCCATCTTCATCACAGGCTGCCAGCCAGCGGTACTCTTCTGCCATATCAAACGGGGCCTGGCCGACCCGGATCCGCGTTTCCATTTATCCTCCGGTGACCGGTGGAAAAAAAGCCACCTCATCACCATCCTGAAGCGGATGCTGAGGCGCCACCAGCGTTTGATTCACGGCGGAGAGCAGCTTACCGGTGGTCAGCGCCAGCGCCCAGCGATCGCCGCGCTGAGCCAGCGCAGCCCGCAGCGCCTCAACCGTGGCGTACTCCTGCGGCAGGCTCAGGCTGTCGGTGCCGGTTAACTCGCGGACCTGGGCAAAAAACAGCACGTTAATCATAGTCAGCCGCCCTGAAGTCACCCGACTTGCCGCCGCTTTTACTCAGCAGTCGACAATGCTCGATGGAGATATCCTTCTGCACCGCTTTGCACATGTCGTAGATAGTCAACGCGGCGACCGACGCCGCAGTGAGCGCTTCCATCTCTACGCCCGTTTTACCGGTCAGGCGGCAAAGGGATTCAATTCTCACCCGCTGCCTGGCAACGTCAGCCGTTAAGGTGACTTCAACCTTGCTCAGCAGTAGCGGATGGCAGAGGGGGATCAGCTCCCAGGTGCGTTTCGCCGCCTGGATACCGGCAATGCGCGCGGTGGCAAAGACATCGCCCTTGTGGTGGCTGCCATCAATAATCATCTGTAGCGTATCGGCATGCATCAGCACAAAGGCCTCTGCCCGGGCTTCGCGTACGCTCTCCGTTTTGGCGGAAACATCCACCATATGCGCCTCACCGGCGGCATTAATATGTGTGAGTTGTGACATCTGTTCAGGGCTTCTTTACGTGTGAAACAAAGTTGCAGGGACGGGTGCGGGCATCAAGCTGATCCTGAATAATCCGTTCCCAGGCGCTCTGGCAGGCCCCGGTCGAGCCGGGTATGGCCAGAATTAGCGTCTGATTCGCCATGCCCGCGACCGCGCGCGACTGGATGGTTGAGCTGCCGATCTCCTCCCAGGAGACCATGCGAAACAGCTCGCCAAAGCCTTCAATTTCGCGATCGAACAGCGGCAGTAGCGCTTCCGGGGTGCTGTTTTTGCTGTTAAAGCCCGTGCCGCCGTTGATCAACACCACCTGCACGTCCGAACTGGCGATCCAGCTGGAGACCACCGCGCGGATGCGGTAGCGGTCGTCTTTTACAATGGCCCGATCGCAGACGCGATGGCCTGCCCCGGTCAGCGCCTCACGCAGATAGTCCCCGGAGGTGTCACTGGCGGCGTCGCGGCTGTCAGAGACGGTGAGGACCGCTGCGTTAAGCGGGATGAATTCTGCTGTGGGTTTACCCATGTTGAGCTCCTTACTTAACCGCCGATAAATGAGAGATTCTGCGTAATACCGGTGTTGCCCTGATGCAGGAAGTGCGTCTGCTTTTTGGTTCGCAGGCTGGCCGCAATACGCGCCTGCAATGCATCCTGCTGATCGTCGCTATGCAACAGATCGCGCAGCGACACGCCGCCGTCGCCAAACAGGCAGAGATGCAGCTTACCGACCGCCGAGACGCGCAGGCGGTTACAGCTGGCACAGAAATCTTTTTCATAAGGCATGATCAGGCCAATTTCACCCTGATAATCGGGATGGGTGAAGACCTGCGCCGGGCCATCGCTTCGCGCGCGCGACTGACGAACCCAGCCCTGGAGCAGCAGACGGTCGCGGATCACCTCGCCGGAGATATGGTGCTGACGAAACAGCGCCCCGCCCTCGCCGGTTTCCATCAGCTCGATAAACCGCAGCTGGATGGGCCGGTCACGGATCCAGTTGAGGAATGTCTCCAGGCTGTTATGGTTGATATCGCGCATCAGCACGGTATTCACCTTCACCTTGCTGAATCCCGCATCAAAGGCGGCATCAATCCCACTCATCACCTGATGAAATTTATCCTGCCCGGTAATGGCATGAAACTGGCGGGCATCCAGACTGTCGATGCTGACGTTGAGCGCGGTCAGCCCGGCGGCGCGCCATGCAGCGACATCGCGGGCCAGCCGGTAGCCATTGGTGGTGACCGCCAGCTGGCGGATGGCGGCGTTCTCGCGAACGGCAGCGATAATGTCGGTGAAGTCGCGGCGCAGCGAAGGCTCACCGCCGGTAAGGCGGACTTTTTCCGTCCCGGCTGCCGCGAAGGCACGGGTCACCCGCCGGATTTCATCCAGCGTAAGGAAGCTTTTGTTGGTTGTACCCTGAGGCTTATAGCCGTCGGGCAGGCAGTAGCTGCAACGAAAATTGCAGACGTCAGTGATCGACAGACGCAGATAATAAAAGCTGCGGTCGAAGCTATCAGTAAATTGTTGCACCAGAACACCTTTCCAATTCGGGAGATGCAGGCATTTCTTTCTGCACCCTGGCAACGTAGCGTTGCGGCCAGGGCACCCTATCCAAAGACGTAGGTGCCAGGGCTAAGTGTGGTCTACCGACACCGGTAAACCATGGTTTGTAAATTCTACCGCTAAACCCTCCGGGATTCCAACATCATCTTTCGCTATGTATTTTGATATATAACGTATTTTAGCCGCCTGTTCCCTGCCAGTTTAGGGTAAAATGGCACAAATGCATGTGGCCCGTTTCGGGTCAATAAACCGCTTCAAAACAGAAGGAATTTTATGCGTAATCGCACACTGGCCGATCTCGATCGCGTGGTGGCTATCGGTGGCGGGCATGGTCTGGGTCGCGTAATGTCTGCGCTCTCCCCACTTGGATCGCGGCTTACCGGCATCGTCACCACCACCGATAATGGCGGTTCAACCGGGCGCATTCGTCGTGACGAAGGAGGCATTGCCTGGGGCGATATGCGTAACTGCCTGAATCAGCTGATTACCGAACCGAGCGTGGCTTCTGCCATGTTTGAGTATCGCTTTGCCGGTAACGGCGAGCTGGCCGGACATAACCTCGGTAACCTGATGCTGGTAGCGTTGGATAACCTCAGCGTGCGCCCGATTGAGGCCATTAATCTGATCCGCAATTTGCTCAAGGTAGATGCGTTTCTGATCCCCATGTCAGAGCAGCCGGTGGACCTGGAAGCCATTGATGAAGAGGGGCAACGGGTGCACGGCGAGACGGAAATCGATCGGATGTGTCGCCCCCCCTGCGAGCTGATGCTCTCTCCTGCGGTGACGGCCACCCGCGAAGCGGTTGAGGCCATCGCCGAGGCCGATCTTATCCTGATTGGGCCGGGCAGTTTTTACACCAGCCTGATGCCGGTGCTGCTGATGCCCGATATGGCACAGGCGCTGCGCCGTACGCCGGCCACGATGGTGTTTATCGGAAATCTGGGTAAAGAGCTGAGCCCTGCCGCCGCTCAGCTCACGCTGGCCAACAAGCTGGCAATTATGGAAGAGTACATCGGTAAAAAGGTCATTGATGCCGTTGTCGTCGGCCCCGGTACCGATACCCACAATATCACCGATCGCCTGATTATCCAGGAGCCGCTTGAGGCGGCAGATATTCGCTACCGGCACGACCGACAGCTGCTCCATATTGCGCTGGAGCAGGCTATTCAGTCGATTGTTTAAGCGGAAAGCGGAAGCATGCTATTCATTCGATTGTTTAAGCGAAAAGCGGGAGCATACTTATCAGCCAATGGTTTAAGCGAAAACGCGCGGCTAGGAAGCCGCAATAAAGAGCTCGCGCGCCTCGTGTAGCCGATCGCGTACGCGCGCGGCCTCCTCGAACTCCAGGTTCTGCGCATGCTGCTGCATCTCCGACTCCAGCTCGTGGATCTTCTTTTGCAGCGCCTGCGGCGTCATTGCCAGGTAAGGGCTGTCGTCCTCAACAACAGGATGGGAGGTTTTGCCGCCGCGCCCCCGGGTTTTGGTCTTGTTAATGCCCTGCCCCAGCTCAAGAATATCGGCGATTTTCTTGTTGAGACCCTGGGGTACGATGCCCTGCTCCTTATTGTGCAGCTCCTGCTTTTCCCGACGACGCTCGGTTTCACCAATCGCCCGCGCCATGGAGGGCGTAATTTTATCGCCATACAGAATTGCCTTACCGTTAAGGTTTCGCGCGGCACGGCCGATGGTCTGGATCAGCGAACGCTCGGAGCGCAGGAAGCCCTCTTTGTCGGCATCCAGTATCGCCACCAGCGACACCTCCGGCATATCCAGTCCTTCCCTCAGCAGGTTGATCCCCACCAGCACGTCAAACTTGCCCAGCCGCAGATCGCGGATAATTTCCACGCGCTCCACGGTATCAATGTCCGAGTGCAGATAGCGAACGCGCTCGCCGTGCTCTTCGAGATACTCGGTAAGGTCTTCCGCCATCCTTTTGGTCAGTACCGTCACCAGCACGCGCTCATTGATCACAGCGCGCTTGCGGATTTCAGACAGCAGGTCGTCAACCTGGGTACCGACCGGGCGCACCTCAATCAGGGGGTCGAGCAGCCCGGTAGGACGCACCACCTGGTCGATCACCTCACCGCCCGATTTCTCCAGCTCGTAATTGCCCGGCGTGGCAGAGACGTAGATGGTCTGCGGTGCCAGCGCCTCAAACTCTTCGAATTTCATTGGGCGGTTATCCAGCGCGGACGGCAGCCGGAAACCATACTCCACCAGCGTCTCTTTACGCGCCCGGTCACCGCGATACATCCCCCCGATCTGCGGAATGGTGACGTGTGATTCGTCAATAACCAGCAGCCCGTCGGCAGGCAGGTAGTCAAACAGGGTCGGGGGCGCTTCGCCCGGACCGCGCCCGGAGAGATAGCGCGAGTAGTTTTCGATCCCCGAGCAGTAGCCCAGCTCGTTCATCATTTCAAGGTCGAACTGGGTACGCTGGGTGATGCGCTGCTCTTCCAGCAGCTTGTTGTTTTCCAGCAGAACGCGTTTGCGGTCAACCAGCTCCACTTTGATCTCTTCCATCGCCTGCAAAATGCGCTCGCGCGGCGTTACATAGTGCGTTTTGGGATAGATGGTATAGCGAGGGATCACCGATTCGATCTGCCCGGTCAGCGGGTCAAATATTGACAGCCGTTCCACCTCTTCGTCAAACAGCTCTACGCGCAGGGCATAGTCATCGGACTCCGCCGGGAAGATATCGATCACCTCGCCGCGTACCCTGAACGTCCCGCGCTGGAAAGCCTGATCGTTGCGGGTATATTGCAGCTCGGAGAGCCGACGCAGGATCGAGCGCTGGTCGATCACCATACCCCGCGTCAGATGCAGCATCATTTTGAGATAGAGGTCGGGATCGCCCAGACCGTAAATGGCCGACACCGACGCCACCACAATCACGTCGCGACGTTCCAGCAGCGCTTTGGTCGCTGACAGGCGCATCTGCTCGATGTGCTCATTCACCGAGGCGTCTTTCTCAATAAAGGTATCGGAGCTGGGCACATAGGCCTCAGGCTGATAATAGTCGTAGTAGGAGACGAAATACTCCACCGCGTTATCGGGGAAAAACTCTTTCATCTCGCCGTAAAGCTGCGCAGCGAGGGTTTTGTTAGGTGCCAGCACCATAGTCGGGCGGTTCAGATCGGCAATGACATTGGCCACGGTGAAGGTTTTGCCCGATCCGGTCACCCCCAGCAGGGTTTGATGAGCCAGCCCATCCTCCAGCCCCTCTTCAAGACGGCGAATAGCCTCAGGCTGGTCACCTGCTGGCTGGAAATCGGAGTTGAGTTTAAAGACTTTGCTCATTGGATTGCTACCTGATGATAAATGCTCGCGGACAGGAGATTAATTTTACTCTGCCGTGGCGATTTTGCCAGCAAAAAAGACTGGATATATCCACAGTTATTTTGCATGATGAAGTGAACCTGTTGTTAAGTCCTTATAGATAACCGGTTAAATACTTAATCAAACAGGGAATAGTGAGGTTATCCCCAGAAGGGTCTGCCACTTTAACATTTGTCAAGCGTGGCTGACAAAATGCGGGAAGCGCGCGACCGGTTTTTTTATCCTGCTTGATTTTCATCAAGTCGTTGATAGTGTTATGCATTCACCGTAAGATGAGTTTCACAGCAACTCGTGCCCAGGCCGCGCTGGCTCTCGCCTGGCGTGAGTTTTAAGCCGCTCATGCACATGGTTATCCACAGGAATGGTGGATAACTGATTTGAGCGCCCGAACCGTCTGCTGTGTATAAAGCTGCGCTGCCGGTAAAAAAGGATGCTAAAAATTTTTTTTTGCTTTTTTTCACTGTCAATCTTCAGCATTGGCATGATGAGAAAGCATAGTTTTGGTGCCGCCGCCAGCCCTGGTTACCCCTTATTTACTTATATCCTTTCCCCTCTCACTGCTTCTCAGACAGGCAACTGCACCATCACCAGCCTGCACGGGGCACCGCCGCAGTGCAGCACCAAATCACTACCGGTAATTATTAAATAAACATTACCAATAACCGCAGCAAAATGCCTGTCGGTATCATGATTGCGTGCAGCACTTAACAACCTGGCCTGTCAATTGCAAGACACTACGGGAAGCAGGTCAGCACCCGGCGCGCTCCTTACACCAGAACGAAGCTCAGAGCCGCAGGTTTCTTATACAAGGCATTGAAGACTGTTTGACAGACGACGGAGAGCGGATGCAATCAGGTGCGATCGATAACTGTCTGAAGGAGAGTGTCAGATGCTCAGCTTACGTTCAATTAATCAGTTTTACGGACAAAACCATATTTTGTGGGATGTCGATCTCGAATTACCGCCTGGCACCTGCACCGGCGTGCTGGGCCGCCCCGGCATGGGCAAAACCACCCTGGTTAACTGTATTATGGGTAATCTGCCCATCAACAGCGGCTCGATTATCTGGCAGGAGGGGAGCCTGCCGCCGCAGGATCTGCTGCTGCAGCCCGTAGAACAGCGGGCCGCGCTGGGGATAGGCTATGTTCCGCAGCGGCGTCAGCTCTTTTCACAGCTAAGCGTGGAGGCCAATCTGCAAATCGCGCTGCTTGCCGGTGCGGGTCCCGACAGGCATCGGGCCATCCCTCCGGTGGTGTACGATCTCTTTCCGGCGCTCTGGTCCCTGCGCCACCAGCGCAGCGGCGATCTGCGCGCCGATCAGCAGCAACAGCTGGCCCTGGCGAGGGCGCTGGTGCTGGAGCCCAGGCTGCTGATTTTGGATGAACCGATGGAGGGAATGTCCTCCTGGCTGGAGGAGGAGATGGGCAATCTTATCCACCGCCTTAACCATGACTTCGGCCTGACCATCCTGCTGCTTGAACAGCGCATCTCGTTTATCCGCCGGGTGGCCGACTACTTTCTCCTGCTGCACCAGGGGCGCAACGTGGCGCACGGCACCGTTGCTCAGCTTGATGAGAATATGGTTAATACCTGGCTGGCGGTCTGAGCGCCCGGTAGCGGCGCGTCATACCGCTCCAGCATGCTGCCAGCCCCGGTTGCGCTGGCTGGCGCCGCGATTCACACCGGCAGCCTGACGTATTGCCCCAGCTGCTCAAAGTCCCCGGCCTCGGTCAGGTAGGGAATTTCGCCCAGCATCGGCGCCGGGAGCCGCTGCGCCAGCGTGGCCAGATACTCCTGATGCCGCTTGCCCGGCGGCTGAACAGCGTTTGCTATCCACCCTGCCAGCCGCAGACCGCTGGCCAGAATCGCCTGCGCGGTCAGCAGCGCATGGTTAATACAGCCCAGCTTGATCCCCACTACTAGCACAACCGGCAGCTGTTCAGCCCGCACCCAGTCGGCGAAGGTTGCGCTGTCGGTGAGCGGGGTGAACCAGCCGCCAGCCCCCTCGGTCAGCACCCAGTTCGCCTGCTGCGTCAGGGCCTTCAGCCCGGCAGAAAGCTGCTGAAAATCGATAGGCCTGCCCTCCTCCGCGCTGAGGATATGCGGAGCGGTAGGCTCCACAAACGCCATCGGATTAATGCTGTCGTAAGGGAGATCCACGGCGGACGCCTTTTGCAGGACTAACGCATCCTCATTGCGCAGCCCCTGTGGCGTGATCTCACTGCCGGAAGCGACGGGCTTGTATCCCACGCAGCGAAAACCCGCCTGCCTGGCCGCCTGTAGCAGGGCGGTGCTGGCGACGGTTTTCCCCACTTCGGTGTCCGTTCCGGTTATAAACCAACGTTCAGTCACGGTTAATTACTCCATAAATCAGATGGTAGCTCAGCAGGCAGCCGCGCGCGTCGCGGGGCCAGACCTGCTCAAGCTGTTGAAGATGACGGCGGGTCAGCAGTGCGCCATGCCGCCCCTGATGCAGGTGCGTTGCCCCAATCCCCTTCAGCGAGCGCAGCGCACTCAGCACGTCGGGGAAGGCCAGCGTCAGCGTCTGGCGGTGTAACGTTAGCGCTGTCCCCTCTCCCGCTTCGGCAATCTGCCCGGTGGATAAAAACCGGTTAACCGGCGCGGGAAGGTTGAGATGCTGCCAGGCGAGCTGAACTTCGCCGAGCGAACCCGCTTCCAGGGTGGAAAACAGAACCTGTCCTCCCGGGCGGGTCACCCGGCACAGTTCAGCCAGGGCCTGGCGCAAATCACTGCACCACTGCACCGCAAGGTTGCTCCAGCAGAGATCAAATTCTGCTGCGTGAAAGGGCAGCGCTTCAATATCGCCCTGGCGGTAGTCATTGGCGGTCTTTTCGGCTCGCGCCCGCTCCAGCATCTGGGCGGAAAGGTCGAACGCGGTAACGTGGTTTCCCGCCTCGCGCCAGCGCTGGCTAAACCAGCCGGTGCCGCAACCGGCATCCAGCACGTTCAAATCCCGCTGGCGGGTGGCAAAACCGGCCAGCGCCTCGCCGCTCAGACGCTGAAGTTCGGCATGCTGGTTGTAACCCTCTGCGGCGCGACCAAAGGCCTGGGCGATGGCCTGTTTATCGACAGCGTGCGTCATGCTCCTCCTCCGCACGCCGGGTGAGGCGCGGCGTCAGTCGGTAACCCGTCCGCCGGACAAGTCGCCTGATGCAGCAGGTCCAGCAGTTGTTCAATATCCTCCGCCTGATGCGCCGCGCTGAGCGTAATACGCAGCCGCGCCGTGCCTGGGGGAACGGTGGGCGGTCGGATGGCCGTCACCCAGCAGCCAAGCTGGCGCAGCCTCTCTGCCAGCGCCAGCGCGCGATGTTCATCACCGACAACCAGTGGCTGGATAGCGGTCAGAGAGGGAAACAGCGTCAGGCCGCGCGCGCGCGCGCCGTCGCGGAACTGATGGATATTTTGCGCCAGTCGCTGGCGGCGATCGTCCCCCTGCTGAACGCAGGTCAGTGCGGCAGTCAGCGCACAGGCCTGCGCGGGCGGCATGGCGGTGCTGTAAATCAGGTGGCGGGCAAATTGCAGCAGGTAGTCGGCGGTGTCCTGCTGACAGAGTACCGCCGCGCCGCTGACGCCAAAGGCTTTGCCAAAGGTCACCACCAGCAGCTCGGGACGGACGTTTTGCTGCCAGCAGCTGCCGCGCCCCTGCTCTCCGACGGTGCCAATGCCGTGTGCGTCATCCACCATCAGCCAGCCGCCATGCTGACGGGTCAGCCGATGGATCGGTGCCAGCGGCGCGCTGTCGCCATCCATGCTGAACACCCCCTCGGTGACCACCAGCGTTTCCCCCGCTGCGTTGCCCGCCAGCAGCCTGTTCAGTACGTCAGGCTGGTTATGCGCGAAGCGGCGCAGCGTCGCCGGGCTGAGCACCGCGGCTTCCAGCAGCGAAGCGTGGCTAAGCTTATCGGCGAAAAGCCGATCCCCTTTCGCCATCATCGCCGTAATGACCGCCTGGTTAGCGGCAAAGCCAGAGATAAACAGCAGCGCGCGGGGAAAGCCCAGCCACGCGGCCAGCTGCGTCTCCAGCGCCGCACAGGGGGCGCTGTAGCCGGTGACGTGGCCGGAGCCGCCGGCCCCCACGCCATACTGCTCCGCCCCCTGCTGCCAGGCACGAATAATGCGCGGCTCGTGACTCAGCCCAAGGTAGTCATTGGCGGAAAAGTTGAGATAGCGACGCCCGTCGATCTGTAATGTCCGCGCATCGCCCTGCTGGTTGATCCGCCGCTGGCGAAACTGCCCCTTCTCCCGGCGTTCGGCGAGGGCGAGATCGATCCGTTGCTGCCAGCTCATAGGGTCCACCACAGATTTAAACGACAGCCTGTCTGGCTCATACAGGCCACCGCGAATTTAAGGCACATCCAGGACGCATTCAGACCGCCGCGTTATAGAACTGCCCGGTATCGGCGTTCAGCAACTGCCCGGCCAGAGAGTGCTGCTGCTCGTTATCGCCCGCCTCGGTGGTGGTGTGCTGCGGATTGAGGCCCAGCTTGCGGAAGAGCAGCATATCCTTATCCTCTTCAGGATTGGGGGTAGTCAGCAATTTACAGCCGTAGAAGATAGAGTTTGCGCCGGCCATAAAGCACATTGCCTGGGTCTGCTCGCTCATCTGTTCACGCCCGGCAGAGAGACGCACGTGCGAGGCTGGCATCATGATGCGGGCGACGGCAATGGTGCGGATAAAATCGAAGGGATCGACGTCATCATTGTCCGCCATTGGCGTGCCTTTGACCTTGACCAGCATATTAATCGGTACGCTTTCCGGCGGCGTGGGCAGATTTGCCAGCTGAACCAGCAGCCCGGCGCGGTCGCTGACGGTTTCACCCAGCCCGACAATCCCCCCGGAGCACACCTTTATCCCGGCATCGCGGACTTTGCCCAGCGTATCCAGACGCTCCTGATAGCTGCGGGTGGTGATGACGCTGCCATAAAACTCCGGGGAGGTGTCCAGGTTATGGTTGTAGAAATCCAGCCCCGCTTCTGCCAGACGCTGCGCCTGTCCGTCGCTCAGCATGCCCAGCGTCATACAGGTTTCCAGCCCCATCGCCTTCACGCCTTTTACCATCTGCTCAAGGTAAGGCATATCGCGGTCGTTGGGGTTTTTCCAGGCGGCCCCCATACAGAAGCGATCGGAGCCGGCGGCCTTCGCCTTACGCGCGGAGCTCAGCACCTCCTCCACTTCCATCAGCCGTTCGGACTCCAGCCCGGTTTTGTACCGCGCGCTCTGCGGGCAATATTTGCAGTCCTCCGGGCAGGCCCCGGTTTTAATCGACAGCAGCGTACTGACCTGCACCTGACGCGGGTCGAAGTGCTGACGATGCACCTGCTGCGCTTCAAACATCAGTTCGAGAAAAGGCTTATTAAACAGGGCCTGAGCCTGTGAGACCGTCCAGCGAGTTGCCATTGCTTGCTCCAAAAAAGTACTGTCGTGTCGGGTCGTTGCCCGGTTATACTTGTAAACTAATTTTTTTGAAATTGGTTTACAAGTAATTTTATGATCCCTTCAGACCTCGCCTTCGATCGCCGCCACATCTGGCACCCCTATACCTCAATGAGTCAGCCGCTGCCGGTCTACCCGGTGGTCGGTGCCCAGGGCACCTCGCTTCAGCTGGCCGATGGCCGAACGCTGGTGGACGGCATGTCCTCCTGGTGGGCTGCGATTCACGGTTATAACCATCCCCGGCTTAATCAGGCGATGACCGCGCAAATAGCACAGATGTCGCACGTGATGTTTGGCGGCATTACTCATCCTTCTGCGGTCGCACTTTGTCGCAGGCTGGTCGACATGACGCCAGCCGGGCTGGAGTGCGTGTTTCTGGCGGATTCGGGATCGGTAGCGGTAGAAGTCGCCATGAAAATGGCCCTGCAATACTGGCAGGCACGCGGCGAGAAGCGGCAGCGTTTTTTGACGCTGCGAAATGGCTACCACGGCGATACCTTTGCTGCCATGTCGGTGTGCGATCCGCACAATTCGATGCACAGCCTCTATCAGGGCTACCTGCCCAGCCATCTGTTCGCCGCCCCCCCCGCCTGCCGCTTTGATGAAGCGTGGCGCGACAGCGATGCCGATGACATTGAGCGGCTGATAACGCATCACGCTGGCGAGGTCGCCGCGGTGATCCTGGAGCCGGTGGTTCAGGGCGCGGGCGGCATGCGGTTCTATCACCCGCGCTATTTGCAGCGCGTGCGGGCGCTGTGCGACAGGTACGGCATCCTGCTGATTGCCGATGAGATTGCCACCGGCTTTGGCCGCACCGGTAAGCTGTTCGCCTGCGAACATGCTGATATCGCGCCGGATATTCTCTGCGTGGGTAAGGCCCTGACCGGCGGAACCATGACGCTCTCAGCCACGCTGACCACCCGTCACGTCGCCGATACCGTCAGCAACGGCGAGGCGGGCTGCTTTATGCATGGGCCAACCTTTATGGGTAACCCTCTGGCCTGCGCCGTCGCCAGCGAGAGCCTGGCGATACTCCAGGAGAACCAGTGGCCGCAGCAGGTCGCGGATATTGAAGCGCAGCTCCGCCGCTCGCTTCTGCCCCTTGCCGACCACCCTGCAGTAAAAGATGCGCGCGTACTGGGCGCTATTGGGGTGATTGAAACTCATCAGCCGGTCAATATGGCCGCTTTGCAGGCATTTTTTGTCGAGTGCGGCGTGTGGATACGCCCGTTTGGCCGGCTGATCTATCTGATGCCGCCTTATATTATCAGCCCTGAAGCATTGCAGCGCCTGACGGATGCCATTACCGGGGCGCTGGAAAAGCCCGGCCACTTTATCGGGGCCTGAGGGTCTCTGATGCGGTAATGGCACAGGGCGCCAGGCATCAGGTCCGCTGATGCACTACGCTTTTACCAGGCCGCATTCCGCATTAAGGAGAAAATTATGCCGCAAGATAAACAGACTAATCGCCGCATCGTACTGGCATCCCGCCCGCACGGCGCACCGACAGACGCTAATTTCCGGCTTGAAACCGGGCACGTTCCGACGCCAGCGGCAGGACAAATTCTGCTGCGCACCGTCTGGCTTTCGCTGGACCCGTATATGCGTGGACGGATGAGCGAGGGCCCTTCCTATGTCCCGCCCGTGGCGATCAACGAGGTTATGGGCGCAGGCACCGTCGCCATTGTCGAACACTCTGACCACCCTGACTATGCCGAAGGTGACTGGGTGGTCAGCAACAGCGGATGGCAGGACTTCGCACTCTCTGACGGCAAGGATTTGTTTAAGCTGAGCGGCCCGGTATTAAAGCACCCCTCATGGGCACTCGGGATGCTCGGGATGCCGGGCTTCACCGCCTATATGGGGCTGCTGGATATCGGTCAGCCGCAGCCGGGTGAAACCGTGGTCGTTGCCGCCGCCACCGGCGCGGTAGGATCCATCGTCGGGCAGATTGCGAAACTGAAAGGCTGCTACGTGGTGGGCATTGCGGGCGGCGCCGATAAGTGCCGCTATGCAGAAGAGTCGCTGGGCTTTGACCGCTGTCTGGATCACCGCGCCGGCGATTTCGCGGAATCCCTCAGGCGCCACTGTCCCGAAGGGATTGACGTCTACTTCGAAAGCGTTGGCGGTAAGGTATTCAGTGCGGTACTGCCGCTGATGAATACAAAGGGACGCATACCGGTCTGCGGGCTGATTGCCGACTATAACAGTACCGAACCTGCCGCCGGCCCCAACCAGCTGCCACAGTTTCAGGGAACTATCCTGCGCAAACGCCTGCGCGTTCAGGGCTTTATCATTACCCAGGACTATGGCCACCGCTTCGGCGAATTCTTTAGCCAGATGAGTCAGTGGGTGGCAGAAGATCGCTTTGTTTTCCGTGAAGATAGTGTGGAGGGTCTGGACCATGCGCCGGAGACCTTTATCGGCATGCTTGAAGGTAAAAACTTCGGCAAGGTACTGATTCGCGTGGCCGGTGACCAACCCTGAGGATAGAAAAATGAAAGTATTAATGGTGCTGACTTCGCATGACAGGCTGGGTGATACCGGTAAAAAAACGGGGTTCTGGCTGGAAGAGTTTGCCGCGCCCTGGTATGTCTTCCGTGATGCGGGGATAAACGTGGTGCTGGCCTCGCCTGCCGGAGGACATCCCCCGCTCGATCCAAAAAGCGACGAGCCAGACGCCCAGACCCTGGACACCGAACGCTTTCGCCAGGATCTCGTGGCTCAGCAGGCGCTGGCTAACACGCAGATGCTGGCCAATATCGAAAGCAGCACGTTCGATGCGGTGTTCTACCCCGGTGGACACGGTCCCCTGTGGGATCTGGCAGAGGATCGTAAAAGCATTGAGCTGATAGAGAACTTTTATGCCAACGGCAAGCCGGTCGGTGCCGTTTGTCACGCGCCGGGCGTACTGCGCCACGTTAAAAAACCTGACGGTACCCCGCTGGTCGCCGGTAAACGGGTCACCGGCTTTACTAACAGCGAGGAAAAAGCCGTCGGCCTGACAAATGTGGTACCTTTTCTGGTCGAGGATGTGCTGAAAGCGTTGGGCGCGGACTATGAAAAAACCGATGACTGGGGCGTGTTCACCCTGACGGATGGGCATCTGGTGACCGGTCAGAATCCCGCGTCCTCGGCCGCCGCCGCCGAAGAGCTATTAAAACTGCTTCACAAATAATAACAGGGAGATGGAATGAAACTGACCAGTCAGGATTTCAACGATGGCGATAAATTGCCCCTCCGCCATGTGTTTAACGGCATGGGCTACCAGGGAGATAACCTCTCCCCACATTTAGCCTGGGACGAGGTGCCGGAAGGCACCAAAAGCTTTGTCATTACCTGCTTTGACCCCGATGCGCCTACCGGTTCAGGCTGGTGGCACTGGGGAGTGGCGAATCTTTCCGCCGATACCCGCACGCTGCCGCAGGGAGCCGGTTCAGGCGTTGCTGCGCTTCCCGCCGGTGCGGTGCAAACCCGTACGGATTTCGGCAGCCAGGGCTACGGCGGCGCGGCGCCGCCAAAAGGCGAGAGCCACCGCTATATTTTCACCGTCTATGCGCTGGACGTGGATAACATCGGGGTGGATGAACATGCCAGCGGCGCGATGCTCGGCTTCAACGTCCATTTCCACAAGCTGGGCAGCGCCTCGCTAACCGCGCTTTACGCGTAACCAACAGGGCGCTTCAACAGGGCAGATATCTGCCCTGTTTCCTTTCTCAGTCAAGCCGGTGAATCACCACCCACATTGGGCCCTGGCCAACCGCGTAGCGTGCCAGCGGCGTAAGTGCGCCCTGCTCGCCGTCGATGCTGAACACTTCAATATGATGTGACTTCTGCCCGGCCGCCACCAGATATTTCCCGCTGTGATCAATGTTGAAGCCGCGCGGCTGCGTTTCGGTTGGCTGATAGCCGGTTACCGTCAGCAACCCACCGTCTTCACTGACGCTAAAGTGCGTCAGGATACTGGCGGTGCGATCGCAGCTGTACAGATGGCGGCCATCCGGCGTCAGGTGAATATCCGCCGCCCAGCGGGTGTCGCTGAATCCGGCAGGCATCATGTCCAGACTCTGCACGCGTTCGACCGTGCCATGCGCATTCGCCAGCTGCCACACGTCCACGGTACTGTCCAGCTCATTGACGCAGTAGGCGTACTGCTGATTGGGGTGGAAAACCATATGGCGCGGCCCGGCACCTTCCACGGTAGTCACCTGCGCCTGGCGGTGCGGCTGAAGCTCACCGCAGCTTTGCAGGTCAAACAGGCAGATACGATCCTGCTTCAGCGCCGGAACAAACAGCGTTTTATTGCTGAGATCGATATTGGCTGAATGGCAGCCTTCCAGCCCTTTAATCACCTGGAGCGGCTCGCCCGGCAGGCCATCAGCGCCGATCGGCGACACGCTGACGCAGGCATCGTTATAAGAGCCAACGAAGATAAAGCGCCCCGCTTTGTCGGTTGAGATATGCGTTGGGCTGCCGGGCAGCGGCGCCTGTCCGGCTTCGGTCAGCTTACCCCCGGCGTCAATGCGGTACGCTACGATGCGAAATCCCGGGCGCACGCCCACATAGAGAAACTGCTTATCGGGGCTGACCACCATCGGCTGCACCTGGCCTGGGGCATCCACGACCTGGAGCAGCGTGAGCGCACCCTCACTGTCAAGCTGCCACGCGTGGATCTGGTGGCTCTCCGGGCTGGCGGTATAGACGATCTGTTGCATAAATTCTCCTTTCAGTGGGAAACCTGGCTGCCGCAAAGCGTAGCGTATTTTCAGGAAATAATAACGCGACGATCCCCTCTGCGGGGCGTGTGATTTTGTGGCGGACGGCACAGGGTGTAGACTACTGGCGTTTATTTAACCCCCATTCGGAACTGATTATGAGCTATCGCGTTATTGCGCTGGACCTGGACGGCACCCTGCTGACGCCACAAAAAACCATTCTGCCCGAATCGCTGGACGCGTTAAACAAGGCCCGGCAGGCAGGAGCAAAGGTGGTTATCGTTACCGGACGCCACCACGTGGCTATCCATCCTTTTTATCAGGCATTAGCTCTTGATACACCTGCAATCTGCTGCAACGGTGCCTATTTGTATGATTATCATGCGAAAAAGGTCTTGCAGTCCGACCCGCTTCCTACCGCTCAGGCACTGCGGGTGACTGAGATGCTGAATGAGGCCGCCATCCATGGGCTGCTCTACGTGGATGATGCGATGCTTTATCAGCACGAAACCGGGCATGTAAGCCGCACCATTAACTGGGGGCTGTCGCTGCCGGAAGCGCAGCGTCCGGTCTTCAGGCAGGTGGCCAGCCTGGCGCAGGCGGCAGCGGAGGCGCAGTCAATCTGGAAGTTTGCCCTTTCCCACGCCGACACCACCGCGCTCCAGCAGTTTGCGCAGCGGGTGGAAAAGGAACTGGGCCTGGCCTGTGAATGGTCATGGCACGATCAGGTGGATATTGCCCAGGCGGGCAACAGTAAAGGCCGCCGTCTGGCGCAGTGGGTTGCCGCTGAGGGCTACCAGATGAGCGACGTACTGGCGTTTGGTGATAATTACAACGACCTCAGCATGCTGGAAACGGCGGGGCTGGGGGTGGCGATGGGTAACGTCGACGAGGCGATTAAAGCCCGGGCGGGCCGGGTCATTGGTACCAACCTGGAACCGGGCATTGCCGAGACAATCTATCGCGAAGTGCTGTAATCCGTGGTGAGCGAGACGCTTTTGATTTGCGCGTACAGCCACATGCCCGTTTTAATCATCAGTTCGTCTCGTGCCCAGGGCGTGATCCGCGCCCACAGCTCGCTCTGCCCGATGCGCAGTTTGACCTCAATCTGATCCTCCACCGTCAGCAGCTCGGTCACCTGCGCCGGGATGACGTTGCGGATCGTGCTGTTAACCGGAGGCTGTAGCACCAGCGAGACGTCAGCGGACTGAATGCGGATGCGCAGGGGCGTTTTCAGCGGGGCCTCTACCCGGCTGACCCAGATATGCTGATCGCCCAGCGACAGCGCGGTCATTTCATAGCGGGGATGCTGCTCCAGAACCTGGACGCGCAGCACGCTGCTCAGATCGGCACGCGGCAGCCAGGGGCGCATTGCGCTGCTGGCCCACACCTTTTCCAGCGGGCCCGACGCCTTAACCCGGCCATTATCCAGCACCAGCACGTTATCGGCCAGCTGGAGGATTTCATCCAGGCTGTGGCTGACGTAGAGGATCGGGATAGCCACCTGCCCTGCCAGCCGCTGGAGCCAGGGCAGCAGCTCACGCTTGCGGGGCAGATCCAGCGAGGCCAGCGGCTCATCCATCAGTAGCACCTCCGGGGCGGTGAGCAGCGCCCGGCCAATGGCCACGCGCTGTTTTTCGCCGCCGGAGAGCGATGCCGGATAGCGCGTCAGCAGCGCCTCCAGCCCCAGCAGCCCGACCAGCGCATCAAACTGGGCGCGCATACTTTTCGCCATACCGTATTGCAGATTTCCGCGCACGCGATAGTGCGGGAAAAGGCGCGCGTCCTGGAACACGTAGCCGATGCGCCGCCGCTCGGGCGGCAAATGCACCCCGGCGGCGGCATCGCTCAGCACCCGGCCATTCAGTACGATGCGCCCCTGTTGCGGTTGCGTCAGACCACCAATCGCATTAATCAGCGAGGTTTTTCCCGCGCCGGACACGCCGAAGATAGCGGTGATCCCCTGCGCAGGGAGCTGAACGTCCAGTTCAAGCTGATGGTTGCCAAGACGCTGGCTGAAGCAGAGTTCTAACATGCTCCCCCCAGTTTTTTCCGGCCCCAGCGGGCCAGCCACCCGGAAATCAGCAGCGAGCCCAGCGCCAGCGCAATAGCAATGATGCACAGCCGCGCGGCGGCGTCTTCCGCACCGGGCGTTTCAATCAGGGTATACATGGCGGAAGGTAGCGTGCGGGTTTCACCCGGGATATTGGAGACGAAGGTAATGGTCGCACCAAACTCGCCCAGCGAGCGGGCAAAGGCCAGAACCGTTCCGGCAATCACGCCCGGCAGCGTCAGCGGCAGCGTGATGGTAAAGAACACCCGCCAGCGTCCGGCCCCCAGGGTGCGCGCCGCCATTTCCAGCCCGGCATCCACCCCTTCCAGCGACAGGCGAATGGCGCGAACCATCAGCGGAAAAGCAACCACCGCCGACGCCAGCGCCGCGCCGCGCCAGCTGAAAGCGAAGGTAAAGCCAAACCAGTCATACAGGGCGGCGCCGATCACGCCGCGTCGGCCAAAACCTATCAGCAGCAGATACCCCACCACCACCGGCGGCAGCACCAGCGGCAGGTGGATCAGACTGTCGAGCAGCGCTTTTCCCGGGAAACGACAGCGAACCAGAATCCAGGCCATCAGTATCCCAAACGGCAGGCTAAACAGCACCGCCACCGACGAGACCTTCAGGCTGAGGGCGACGGCCTGCCACTCCGGCTCGCTAAGGATCATGAGGCAGGCGTGAAGCCATACTGTTTAAAGATAGCCGCCGCCTGCGGGCCTTTCAGGTAGTCGTAAAAGGCCTTTACGCTGGCGCCGTTATGATTTTTGACAATGGCCATCGGATACTCCACCGGCTTATGGCTGTTTTCAGGGAAAACGCCGACTACCGTCACTTTCTTGCTGGCGACGGCATCAGATCCGTAAACGATGCCATACGGCGTTTCGTTACGTTCGACCAGCGCCAGCGCAGCACGGACGCTGTTTCCGCGTGCCAGCAGCGGGGAAACGGTTGACCATGCCCCCAGCGACTCCAGTGCCTCCTGGGCGTAAATCCCCGCAGGTACATGGTCGGGGTCGCCCACGGAGAGGCGCTGCCCTTTCAGCAGGCTTTTCCAGTCGGTAGTTTTAGAAATCGCCACCTGCGGCGCATGACTTTCCGTCGGCGCCACCAGCACCAGCTGATTACCCAGCAGGGTAAAGCGGCTGGCCTCATCAATCGTTTGCTTCTGCGCCGCGTAGTCCATCCACTGCCGATCGGCAGAGATAAACAGATCCGCTGGCGCACCCTGTTCTATCTGCCGCGCTAGGGTGGACGACGAGGCGAATGACGAGACAATCTTCACCTCTTTGCCCTGCTGATACTGCTCAGCAATGGCCTGCAGGGCATTGGTTAACGAGGCGGCAGCAAAGACGGTGATATTCTCCGCCGCAACGGCCTGCCCCGCCACGCTGGCGCTCAGTACCGCACCGGCAAAGAAAAGACGTAGTTTTACGGACATGATGTTCTCCAGAGGATTTCGTTATATGGCTGATAATATAACGAGAAAAAAAACACTGTCATGAAATTTATCGGCAGAGGTGAAAAGAAGTTGAGCAGGCGCAGGAAAAAGCGCGCCCGGCGGGTGCCGGGCGCTGCGAGAGACGTTACTGAGGGTTTTTAGCCTGCCGATCCCGGCGATGACCAATTTTAGAAATAACGTTAAAGACTTCACCCAGACCGTAAATCAGGCCAAGGATTATCGCCATTACCACCGGAACCATCAGGATCGCGACGGCCAGGCCTTTTAATAACTCCAGCATTGAAGCCTCCCTTACTGAATAAAAAAGCCATTGTAACCAGCAAGCCGAAAAGTGCACTGTTCTTTTGTGCGTTTCCGCACAATTTACGCCCCGGTCGCCTGACGGTGTACACTTTGCAGATCGTCGTTTTTAACAGGAGCCGCTATGCAGGCCGAAATTTCTCTAACCCTTAAATTGCAGCAGCGCCTGTTTGCCGATCCGCGCCGCATTGAGCTGCTAAAGCAGATCCAGCATACCGGATCTATCAGCCAGGGCGCGAAGCTGGCCGGGATCAGCTATAAGAGCGCCTGGGATGCCATCAACGAGATGAATCAGCTGGCCGATCGCACGCTGGTCGAGCGCGTTACCGGTGGTAAAGGCGGAGGCGGCACGCAGCTGACCGCCTACGGCGAGCGGCTGGTGCAGCTGTTTGCGCTGATGGAGCAGATTCAGCAGAAGGCGTTCGACGTGCTACAGGATGACGTGCCGCTCGGCAGCCTGCTGGGTGCCATTGCGCGCTTTTCACTGCAAACCAGCGCGCGCAATCAGCTTTCGGGAACGGTGGTCGGGCGTGACCATATGCGCGTCCAACAGCACGTTGAGGTGCAGCTTGCCGACGGCCAGACCCGTATAAAAGCGGCAATCACCGAGCAAAGTGCCAATCGCCTGGCGCTGAGCGCCGGAAAAGAGGTGCTGGTATTGATCAAAGCGCCCTGGATTGAGGTCACGCAGGAGGCCAGTACGGCAGATAACCAGCTACGCGGTACCCTCGCCGGAGTGCTGCGCGGCGAAACCCATAGCGAGGTGCTGATCGCCCTGCCGGGCGGGGAGACACTTTGTGCCACGCTCAGTAATGAAACGGCAGACCAGCAAAAACTGCAGCCTGGCCTGCCGGTAACAGCACATTTTGATGCAGATAAGGTGATTATCGCGACGCTGCTCTGATCGGGATGCAGGGATTTGACATTAGTCCGGCTGACGATTATTAGTGTGGGTACCCTGCACAAAATGGAATAAATAATGACATCGTTGCATATTTCGCAAGGCACGTTTCACCTCAGCGCAATCCGCTCCCTTTCACTACCGGCGCTGACGCTTGCGGCCGGCGAAAGCTGGGCCTTCGTTGGGGCCAACGGCAGCGGTAAATCATCGCTTGCCCGGGCGCTGTCTGGCGAGCTTAGCATCGCCAAAGGGGACTACCTGAACAGTTTTGCCCGTCCCACTCGTCTTTCGCTTGAACAGCTCCAGAAGCTGGTATCCGAAGAGTGGCAGCGTAACAACACCGATTTGCTGAGTGCGGATGAAGATGATACCGGTCGCACCAGCGCGGAAATTATTCAGGAAACGGTCAGCGATGCCAGCCGTTGCCAGCATCTGGCCGGCCTGTTTGGGATAACCCACCTGCTGGATCGGCGATTCAAATATCTCTCGACCGGCGAAACCCGTAAAACGCTGCTTTGCCAGGCACTGATGGCCGGGCCGGACCTGCTGATCCTTGATGAACCCTTTGACGGGCTTGACGTGGCTTCCCGCGCCAGTCTGGCAGAGGTGCTGGCCGCGCTGCATCGGCACGGCCATACGCTGGTGCTGGTGCTAAACCGGTTCGACGATATTCCCGACTTTGTCGATAAGGTCGGCGTACTGGCAGAATGTACCCTCACCCACGTCGGGCCGCGGCAGGAGATTCTGGCCCAGGCGCTGGTCGCCCAGCTGGCCCATAGCGAACAGCTGGAGGGCATGGCCCTGCCGGAAGCGGACGGCGTTGACAGCGAAGCGCCACGCCTCGCGGGCGATATCTCCCCCATCGTGCTGCGCGACGGGGTGGTGAGCTACAGCGATAAGCCCATCCTCAATCATCTTAGCTGGGAGGTGAAGCCGGGCCAGCACTGGCAGATTATCGGCCCCAACGGTGCCGGGAAATCGACCCTGCTGAGCCTGGTGACGGGCGATCATCCTCAGGGCTACAGCAACGACCTCACCCTGTTTGGCCGCCGTCGCGGCAGCGGGGAAACTATCTGGGATATCAAGCAGCATATCGGCTACGTCAGCAGCAGCCTGCATCTTGAATATCGCGTTAGCAGTAGCGTCCGCAACGTGATCCTCTCGGGCTACTTTGACTCCATCGGCCTCTATCAGGCGGTATCCGACCGCCAGCAACAGCTTGTCGGCCAGTGGCTCCATCTGCTGGGAATGAGCCCTGCGGCGGGCGATGCGCCGTTTCATGGACTCTCCTGGGGTCAGCAGCGGCTGGTGCTGATTGCCCGTTCGCTGGTGAAACACCCGGCCCTGCTGATCCTTGATGAACCCTTGCAGGGGCTGGACCCGATTAATCGACAGCTGGTCAGGCGGTTTATTGATGTGCTAATCGGCGAAGGCGACACCCAGCTGCTGTTTGTTTCTCATCATGCTGAAGATGCGCCACGCTGTATTACCCACCGCCTGACCTTTGTGCCGGACGGGGAGAGCTACCGCTACGAGCAGACATCGCTTATCTAAGCGGCTGGCTGCCGTGGTCTGAGGGTCTGGTGGTCTGGTGGTCTGGTGGTCTGGTGGTCTGGTGGTCTGGTGGTCTGGTAACAGCCTGGCCGCCGGCACAGTTTGCCCGGTAATTTCATCGCGGTATGAAGAAGGGATTTAGCCTGTCTGATCTTACCCACGTAATGTGGACACAGCCCAAAGCGAGATTCTGGTTTTCAAATTGTTCCGGACTTAGACCGCCGCGCGCACTGGGCCGTCGCCAACGATTGTAATCACACTCGATATAATTAAACACCGTCGCTCGCATTATTTCCCGGCTGGCAAAGCGTTCTCCGTGGATACAAGCAGTACTGACCACTACGGTCAATATAGTACTGCTTCACCGCATCCGAAACGTTACCCAGCACATCACCGCTGTTAAACAGCGTCTTCAGTGCTTCGTAAGTTTCCACCGGGCTGCTGGCCGTTTTCACGATGCTGTCAACGGCATCATACAGCCCCGCTGGCACCCCCGCGACCATTCCCGCCGCAAAGCTGCCATCCTGGCGCAGGTCTATCGCCGTCCATTTCGCCTGCGTCTGGGCTTTACAGGGGCTTTGTTGAATAAATCGAACTTTTGCTCAATCGCAGGATCAGATCACGCATCATCCTGACAACACCGGCAGTCCCATGGCAAAGCAGAAGTTCAGAATTACCAACTGGCGCTCTTATAACAAAGCCCTTATCAACCGAGGCTCCATAACTTTCTGGCTGGATGATGAAGCTGTCAGGGCATGGTATGACTCAGCAACGCCTTCATCACGTGGGCGGCCTCAGCGCTATTCCGACCTTGCCATTACGACCGTCCTGGTGATTAAGCGCGTATTCCGGCTCACCCTGCGGGCTGCTCAGGGCTTCATTGATTCCATTTTTTCCCTGATGGGCGTTCCGTTACGCTGTCCTGATTACAGCAGCGTCAGTAAACGGGCAAAGTCAGTTAATGTCAGTTTCAAAACGCCAACCCGGGGTGAAATAGCGCATCTGGTTATTGATTTCACGGGACTGAAAGTCTTCGGTGAAGGTGAGTGGAAAATCAAAAAACACGGCAAAGAACGCCGGCGTATCTGGCGAAAACTACATCTGGCCGCTGACGCGAAAACGCATGAAATCATCTGTGCTGACCTGTCGCTGAACAACGTGACTGATGCAGAGGCCTTCCCGGTTCTAATCCGGCAGACTCATCGAAAAATCAGGTCAGCCGCAGCGGACGGTGCTTACGACACCCGGTTATGTCACGATGAACTACGTCGTAAGAAAATCAGCGCCCTCATCCCTCCGCGAAAGGGAGCGGGTTACTGGCCCGGTGAATACGCAGACCGCAACCGTGCCGTTGCGAATCAGCGTCTGAGCGGGAGCAATGCCCGGTGGAAATGGAGCACAGATTATAACCGTCGCTCTATAGCGGAAACGGCGATGTACAGGGTGAAGCAGCTGTTCGGAGGTTCACTGACGTTGCGTGACTATGATGGTCAGGTAGCAGAGGCTCTGGCCATAGTGCGTGCGTTGAACAAAATGACGAAGGCCGGAATGCCAGAAAGCGTGCGTATCGCCTGAAAACCCAACTCACTACAGACAGGTTCGATCTAAATCTGATTTATTCAACAAAGCCATAAGACAGATAAAAAGATCCCGGCACTAAGGCCGGGATTCAACTATATCTATATTATCGTTTGGGCATTTTTGTAGCAAAATAAGGGATAAGATAAATGCCTACACCACCGACTAATCCTCCTGCCACACCAGCTTTAAGACTAACCTTTAATATTTCAATAAAAGGTATGTTAAAGCTTCTAATTTCAATAAAATAAAATAAAACTCGACTGATAAAAATCCCAATGGTGACGATTAATATGACAAACAATATGGTAGTAATTAACCTGAGAAGGTTATGCATTATTTCACACCTCCTTTTGAAGAGCTAAATAACTGCGCTTAATACCGCTTCACTTTCGTTAGCCCGTGTTTGTTGCCAGGGAAAGGTGAAGCGACTTCCATAAATTGTCTGACATTATTCAATAATTGCCACATTGTTTTGCAGCGATGATTGCGCGTGACGGTTTCGTGCAAGGCCAACCATAAGAGCTCTATTTTGTTTATCCACGGAGAGTAAATTGGCTGATAAATAACAATAAATTTCGGATTATCCTTCAACCATTTCAACGTTTTTTTGCTCTTGTGAATGATGTAATTATCAACGATTAGCGTAATTGTTTTTGCACTGCGGTATGTGCTTTTCAACTTACGTAAAATATTGATAAATAAACCTGAGTTCTTACTTGTCCCGCTGACGTAGTCCACCCGGCCTGTTCCCGCATGAAGGGCTCCTGCAAGGTAATGCTTTTCATTTTTTCCCGGCGTAGGTATACGTTTTTGCTGCCCTTTTTTCTGCCAGTCAGCACCGATTTTGGGATTCAAATCGATATCCACTTCATCCTCGTAAAAGACCGGATGGTCAGCGCAGTTTTTTTCTAATGCTTCATCAATCGCTGCCAGTTTTTCCTCTTTGTGAGGATCGCGAATATGCAGTGTCGGAGCCGCTCTTCGCCAGACAATTCCCGCCCCGGGTAACCAACGGCGAACTGAGCCAGGATGCAACGTTGAGTTAAATAACTTATTAAGTTCAATCGTTAACATCTCGGTGCTCCACCGTGACCGCAGATACCCGAAGTCCTGAGGAGAGCGCTGAATCAGTAAATCAAGCATGCGCAACATCGCTTCCACTGGCCACTTTTTTTGACGTCCGGCCGGAAGACTTTTTAGACCTTCGATACCAAATAATGTGAACCAGTTAATCCAGCGACCGACAGAGGAACGCGCTGCACACAGGGTTTTAGCGACATAACTGAGCGATTCACCACGATGCAACATCAGCATGGCCATAAGGCGTCTGGAATGGTTTTTATCTGTTGTTTTATGGACAATTTTTTCCATCTGGCGTCTTTCATTATTGGGTATCGGTGCTATGATCGGCATAACTCAGTCCGGTTGTGATGATTTGTGATGTTTGGCGATTGATCAGATCGCTCAAACCGGATTGAGTTCCCTTCAGTGATCTACTATTAAGCGCAGTTATTTAGCTGCTTTAGGGCCACCCTGACCAATACCCTCCGTTGAACCAGAGGAGATAATATTTCCTATCACGGCAGGGCGCGGGTCTAAAGGCATTGGTTTGCTCACCCCCATCCCCATATCAACCCACTCCCAGTTTTTCCAGTTAGGATTAATTACTTTGTCCAGAGGACCTTTTACTGCTTGGCCTAAGCCATATCCTATTCCAGCGGAGCCACCACTTATGATTGCCCCAGATAAAGGATCATCCCCTTTAATATAGTTTGAAGTGGCTCCGCCCGCCGCATTCCAGCCAACTGTTCCTAATAGTCCGGTATTTGATGTGGCCGCACCGACCCAACTGGCTATCAGCGCATCGGTATAATTTACTTTACCATTTACCACATACTGAATAATAGTATTAGCGCCACCACCGATTACCGCTGTAATTAGCGCGCCTTTCGGCAATACACCTAATCCAACTGTCCCGGCCAGCTCTGCGGAGACAATTGCATTACCCTTCGCTATATCACCCGCCAATTTAGCTTTATCTTCTGTCGAAGCATCCGGGGTTTTACCCAGCCAGAATCCAAGATCTGAGCCAGCCATAGCGCCCAGCGCATTATTCTCAACAACAACTTTATCCGGTGCACATCCTGCCGACGAACAACATTTTTCCCTGTGCTTTCCGTGGGTTAGAGGCTGTTTTCCCTGTTGCACGTCCGGTGCAGCAACTTTTTGCCCCGACGCGCCTTTTCAGCCCCGGACACGCTACCGCCATGCCGTGGCATCACGCCTGCACCCGCGTATTTTAACAACTTCAGACCGTCTGTCATTACCGCTTTTACATCGCGGCGGGAGCCGGGTCACAGCTCGCTGTGGCCCGGGGAACCGTCTGCCGGGCGCGGGCTGGCGAGGCCCGCAGCGCTGGACAGCGCTCTGAAGCGCCGAAGCTCGAGGGAACGCACGGTTTTGCATGACCACACCGGACCGGGGCGGGCAGCGGAAGCGGGCGAACGGGGAAGGAGCAACGAAGCGCAGCGCAGTGCGACCCCGTGCAGCCTGACGCAGCCGGGCGGGCATGAACGCCTTTCAGCGGAGGCCCTGGGGCCGGCCTGCCTTATTGCTGTTTGCTGAGGGTTTGCACTGCTGCTGACGCCGCCAGGGAGGGCGGGCCGGGCTGAGGGGCTCTGCGGGACGACTGCGTATAATACCTGCACATTATGTTGAACGGACGTTCGGCCAGCAGCATGAACGCAGAGAACGTCACCGCTTAGCGCTGGCCGGGCGGCCGTTTACCCCCGCGCATACGGGACGCGATGAAGGCAGATCGCCGCACGGATGCGGCGCTCTGCCGTGCACGGAACAACCCGGCTCACAGAGGGCTTACGGGCTTTCCGGCGATACCGGCGGCCAGCACCGGGCTGTGTGGATCAGCGTCACTATCCAGACGATACCGGCCTCTTCATCCGTCTCGTACACAAGCCGGTAATGCTCATGCGGTATCAGCTCTCGCGTACCGGCTATTTTCCCCGCTACACCCATCAGCGGATGCTCCGCCAGCCTGGCTGCTGCTTCGTTGAACCGTTCATCCAGTTCCATCGCAGCCAGCGGATTTCGTTCTGCCAGGTAATCCCATATTGCTGTACGGTTGTTGAGCGCTTCCTGCGCCCAGAGCACCTTCATGCTTTCCCCGTCAGTTTCGCACGACGCGCGGCGAACTGCGCTTCAACCTCTTCATTGCCCACAACGTTACCTGCCCGTATGTCCTGGCGCCCTCGCTCCACTTTCTGCGCCAGGTAAGCATCGTAAGCCCGGCTCTCGGTCTGGCGCCGGATGTAGTCCCGCATCAGCTCGCGTATTACCTGCGAGGCTGGTCTGTCACTGGCTTTCGCTGCGGCGATAAAGTCTTCCCGCAGCGAGCTTTCCAGCTTCATCGTGAACACCGCTTCTTTAGGCATGGTTCTTTCTCTCATTCCGCTTAAGTACTGACCAAGTATATACCTTATCATTACCTTTACTCCATATTGTCTGGCTTCTCGCTGTCCCCCTGCTCCGCAGGATGCGTACGCGCATGCACCGCCTGCAACGCCCGGATACTCACCTGCGTGTAGATTTGGGTTGATTCAACGCTCCGGTGGCCCAGCATCGCCTGTATCCATCTGAGGTCCGCGCCGTTCTCCAGCATCTGCGTCGCCATCGCATGGCGGAACAGGTGGCAGCTCCCTTTGTCGATACCCGCCGCTCTTAAGTAAGGCACCACCGCCATTGTGATGCCGCTGGCCGTCAGACCTGCCAGACCGTCCATGGCCAGGAACAGCGCCTTACAGTCCGCTGCCGCCAGCAGCTCTGGCCGCACATGATGCAGCCAGCGGTTAAGCCACCACAGCGCCCGCTCACCCACCGGTATCACTCTGTCCTGCTTTCCTTTGCCCTGCACGATGGTCAGTATCTTCCGGCTGAAGTCCACGCTGTATATCTCAAGGCTGGCCACCTCACCCCGCCGGATACCCGTTGACCACAGCAGCTCCAGCAGCGCCCGGTCACGGATACCCTGAAGCGTGCTCAGGTCGCACAGGCTCACGATATCCTCCACCTGTTCCACGCTCAGTATCGTGCGCGGCAGGCGCTTCTCCAGTCCCGGTAACTCCAGGTCTGCCGCCGGGTTCGCCAGTATCAGCCCCTGTTTCGCCATCCAGCTGAACCACACCTGAAGCGGCTGGAGCGTGGTGCGCTGCGTCCGGCTGGAGAGCGGTTCACCGTTGCTCTTGCGGTAGCCGTACAGGTAACGCTGGTAACGCTCCAGCACCGGGCGCGTCACCTCTGCCGCGTAGTGGATACCACGCTCGGCGGCCCACAGGATAAAGCGGTAGCTGTGATGCGTCTGGGTCTTCAGCGTGGTCTCTGACCAGTTCCGCTCACGCCGCCACTTCACGAACCGCAGCAGCAGCGCGTACAGGCTTTTCGGATGCGTTGCCGGACCGACCGGCTGGCGGTACACATCATCAACGCTGAGAAGGCGGTTTGAGGTGGGTTTGCGGTTGGCCATGTTGACGCTCCGGTGTCAGGGCTGGCGGCTAAGAAGAGGTTCCGGGTAACGAGGGCGAAGGTGGCAGCACGATTTTATTTTTCTTCCTGATTACTGCGTTTTCGTCAGGGCAGACTTGCGGAGCGCCCGGCCCCTGTGTCATCTGCTCTGAGGCCACTTTTTGCCGGTCAGACTTAGCCCCGACTTGCCCCGGACTTAAGGCAGACTTACTTTCATCTTTATCAGACTTGCCTTTATCAGAGCCAGACTTGCGTTCGTCGCCTTCGTTATTCTCCACATCCAGCAGCCCGCACAGGTGCGCCTCTTCACCGTTACCGCCGTCCCACAGCAGCTCATAGCGCAGCAGGTGCCCGCGACAGCCGCCGTGCAGCAGCAGATACTCCATCTCCGTCAGGCGCAGGCAGTGATTCTTCAGCTGGCTGTCGCTCCAGTTCGTCCACGCCCGGATATCACGCCGCGTGAAGCGTATTTCTGAAGCCGGACAGTTTTGCACGCTGGCCATCGCCTCCACCATTTCACGTAACAGTATCAACAGCTTCCGGGTCTGTGGCGGCATCTCGTCCAGTGTGCGACCCAGTATTTCATGTGACAGCCGGTTGGCAAGCCGGATGTCTGACGGCTGTACCCGGATGTATTCAATGAACGAACCCCGGTGCTCAGCCCGCTTAACCTCCCGCTGATACTGGTGCAGCAACGCAACGCTCTGTATCAGCGTCAGGTATTTCATATGGTCGCGCCGCGTCCGGGTTTTATCACTGAGGAAGGTGAGCTGTTCAGCATAAGGATTCACCACTTTTAACGGCCTGAGCAACCGCTGCGCGTTCTGGTGCAGCCGGGTCAGATACTGCTTTTCATTCACCGCCAGTAACCCGGCCAGCGTCTGCGCCCTGCGCTGAAGCGCGTGTATTGCCTGCGTCTGCTCCCTGGACTCGTTCACCGTCAGCACCAGGCAGCGGTTCAGCAGCTCTTCGTCCACGTCAGACGCCGTGGTCGTCAGCATCAGCATCACCGGCCCCTTCACGCTGTACTCCCGCGTCACCAGCTCGCCGCTGGACTCATCCTTGCCGGTTGACGCTATCTTCAGCTCCCCGTCACTCTGCAACAGCTTCAGCGCATACGCTGCCTGGCGCACCCCTTCCTCCTCTGCTATCGCCAGGATTTTGTGCTGGAGCGAGGTTTCACCCAGGTAGTACAGGCTCTGCCCGGTCATGGCGCTGTACTGCACCCGCTCCTCCTCCGGCATCAGGCCGAGCACGGCGTCCATCAGCGACGACTTGCCCGCCGCCGAGGAAGACTGGATAAGCACCGTAAGCGGCCTGTCCAGCTTGCGGGACGTCGCCGCCAGATAGCCGGTCAGCAGGTTGGTCGATTCACCCACCACGCCACAGGATGCCAGGTCACTGACGATGCGCTCTGCCAGGTCAGGGGATTTCAGCAGCGCAAGGGCTGCGGCTTCATCCTCACCCGATACCGTCACCGCCCCGGAAGCCTGCTCAGTCTTCGCTGCTTTAAGCCGTTCGTCCTGGCGGGCTTCGAGTGCCAGCAGCACCCGCCCGCATTCCCGCTTTATCAACGCCAGTTCACAGGCCAGCTCGTTTGCCGCCGTGCTCACATACCCCTGACGCTGTTTCGCGTGGTACATGTCCAGCTGGTCCACGTGGAACGCGCCGGTCGATTCATCCAGCACCTGCACGTTGACCTTCATCACCTCCGCCAGGCTGTTTTTCTGCCAGCCGCGCACCCGCCACACGCGCGGGCCGGACTTAAGCAGCAGTTCACCGGCTGGCGTGATTTCGCAGGCGATGGCGGCGGGCTGCTGAGTTGGCTGTGAGGAAGGGCAGGCGGCTAAAGATGAGGGTTTTTCATTGCTGCTGGTCACAGTTTTGGATGTAACAGCGGTGTCGCTTTGCACCGGAGAGACCGGGCTGCCTGCCCCGGCCGCAGCTGCCATTCTGACCGACTGTTCCAGCGCAAGAGCCAGTGCGTATTCAGGATTGCCGCTTTTCACCGCGTAAGCGTTGGCATCCAGTCCGGCCGGGAAGCGTACCCGCCAGGCCTCTATCCCGACACCAGCCAACTGAGCGGCCACTGCATCCGCGCCTCGATCTCCGGCCTCGTCGCGATCGAAGGCGATCATCATCCGCTTCACGCCGTGGTACTGCAACGCCGCCAGATGGGATGCGGTGAAGCCGTTGATGCCGTAAGCGGCGATCACATTGCGGTAACCGGCACACCAGAAGGTCATGGCGTCGATCAGCGCTTCACACAGGATCACTTCTGATGCGGCTTTCAGCGCCGCTTCATTCCAGATCCCGGCCAGCGGCGAGGGCAGATAGAGGTGTTTTGCCGATCCCTTGATGATCAGGTGATCGGCCATCGTGCGCCGCCCGTAGAGCTGCAACACCCGGCCACGGCTTGCCGGATCGTAACTCTCTGACCAGCCCGTCACCGGCACCACCAGACAACCCCGGAAGTGATCCTGACGGTTACTTTCCCGGATCACGCCGAGCTGTTTCAGGCGTGTGCGTAACGCCTTGCCCTCCTTGCAACAGGGCGACGGCAGCGCCCCCGCCACGCCGTGCGCCCCGGCGAAGCCTAAGCGGAAGTAGCTGACCAGTTCAGGATGATTAAGCCCACGTTTCTCCAGCCAGGCCAGTGCATCCGGGTTGCTCAGCAGGTTCTGGTGATACCAGTCGGTGACCTGACGCAGCAGCGCCTGGCCGTCATCGTCCAGGTCAGTGAGGGTCTGACGGACAGGCGGCGAAGAAGGGGCGGGAACGGCGGCGGCTGAAGAAGAAGGTGACGCAGGCCGTACATACGTGGTGCCGGCCAGTTCCCGCAGCCGCAGCACAGCCTGCGGGAAGCCCAGGTTTTCAGTGCGGAGCAGCCAGTCCAGCACCGAACCGCCTGCGTCACAGCCGAAGCAGTGATAGAGGTTTTTGGCCGGGCTGATCACGCAGGACGGGGTTTTCTCATGGTGGAACGGACACAGCGTCACGACGTCTTTACCCTGCTTCGTCAGCTTACGATCCTGCGATTCTGCCACCTTCAGCAGCGACACGTTACGCTTCAACTGTTCCAGTTCTTCCGGGGTTATTCGTCCGTTGCCCATTTCTGCCTCCTGCAAAAACCTGTCAAGATGCTATATTGATATTTATAAAATATCTGATACGATATCTTAAAGCAAGCATTTCAGATGGGGGACGTATAGTGACAGCAAGTTCAACAACCTGGTTTCTTAACATGCAGTTCCCTGAGCGGCTTACCACTCTGCGCAAGGCGCGCGGACTCACCCAGCAGACGCTGGCCGATATGGCCGGTGTGGCAGTTTTACAGATACGGCGCTATGAAGGTGGCAACTCACAACCTACCTTAGATGTGATACGCAGACTGGCAATTGCGCTCGCTGTCAGCGCCGATATGCTGGTATTTGATGAGCAGGAGCGCGGCCCTGATGAGCAGCTTCGCTACCAGTTCGAGACCATTTCACGTATGCCTCAGTATGAACAGGACGTGATCCGGGAACTGCTGGACGCGATGATTATCAAGAACCAGGTCGCAGGAGCGATGGCCCGCGTGGCTCAGGGAGCAGCTAAAGAAGAGAGTTAATACGAGCGCGGGCTGAAGGTGCGCTAACACCGACAACCCGCTGACCACAACTAACTGTTAGGGAGTTAATTATGGCTGAGACACATCATAAGTCAGGCACCACCACACCCACAACTAAATCAAGACGTTATACCGTGGGTTATATCCGGGATCACATTAAGCACCGGCCGTCACCGTCGATCACGCTGCGGGGCCACTGGATGGGAGATCTGGGTTTTGAGACGGGGAAGAAGGTTGAGGTGCTGTGTGAGCAGGGAGAGCTGATTATCCGGCTGGCTGAGGAGTAAGCGGCGGGTAAACAAATCCCGGCTCGATTGGCCGGGATTGGTTCTATTTAATAGGATAGTTGTAATACTCAGGTATTTTATAATCTTCCGGGAAAGATATATCATCAGGAAGCTTGAAAAAACGGTCAATATCCTCGGTCGTCTGAGAAAAAACCCCGTATATCCCAGATAAAAAAGCTGATATACGTAGCAAGGCTGCTTGCATTGCTAATTCATCGTTATTTTCTTGCGCATCAAAAAACAACTCGATTGTTAAATTAAGATTTCTCATGCTCTCTTGGATGCTATCTACTATTGAATAATCTTTCTCCAAATAAAGGTCATCCATATCAAGCTCTTTACCCGACCGCTGCTTTAACAGCTCCAAGTAAGCATCTTTAAATTTATCTAACATACTAATATCTATCATTTTAGCAACCTTCTACCTTCAGCTTTAGCGGCCTTGGTTTTTGCGTCATTAAAGGAACCGTCAAGATTAAGAACCGCCCTTACCTTTGTCCCTGTACTATCAAAAACTTCGATATGGTCTTTATGTTTAGCATCTAAATAGAATTGATCACCTTTCTGAATATAATCACCTACAGGTTTATTTGCCTGGTAAACGCTTTGCCCCTGATATTGCTTACTGGTTTTTTTAGATATCTCTTTAATTTCACTTCCAAAACCAGGCTTTTTAAAGAATTCACCCATATTCCCTACGGCTCCGGCATTAGGTACATGCGGAACTTTCTTACCCGGTAATATAATCCCGGCCAGCATTCCGCCCGTGGCTTCCAGCGCTGCCTGATTACCTTCAGAAGCCTGTTTGATGGTGTCGGCTACCGCTGACCAGGTTTCACTCTGCATCAGCGCCTTAACGCTGTCAGCCACCGCCTGGTTCTTACCGGACAGATCATTCAACGCCGTACTACAGTAGCTGTCTCCGGCTGCACAGGCCGCCAGCGCCATAGCAGCATCGGCTGCGTAATCCGCTCCACCCAATGCTGCATCACCGGTATCAGCCAGGCCGTTAATAATTGCGTTCGCTATGGAAGAGGTTGTGCCGTCACCCAGCTTATTCCTCACCTGATCCTTCAGAGATTCAGCGGCCTGTTTCACCGTCGCGCGGGCCTGGTCACCACTCAGCGAGTTATTCTCAACAACAACTTTATCCGGTGCACAGCCTGACGATGAACCCGACTTTTCCCTGTGCTTTCCGTGGGTTAGAGGCTGTTTTCCCTGTCGCACTTCCGGGACGCCAACTTTTTGCCCCGACGCGCTTTTTCAGCCCCCGGACACGCTACCGCCATGCCGTGGCATCACGCCTGCACCCGCGTATTTTAACAACTTCAGACCGTCTGTCATTACCGCTTTTACATCGCGGCGGGAGCCGGGTCACAGCTCGCTGTGGCCCGGGGAACCGTCTGCCGGGCGCGGGCTGGCGAGGCCCGCAGCGCTGGACAGCGCTCTGAAGCGCCGACGCTGGAGGGAACGCACGGTTTTGCATGACCACACCGGACCGGGGCGGGCAGCGGAAGCGGGCGAACGGGGAAGGAGCAACGGAGCGAAGCGCAGTGCGACCCCGTGCAGCCAGACGCAGCCGGGCGGGCATGAAGCCTTTCAGCGGAGGCCCTGGGGCCGGCCTGCCTTATTGCTGTTTGCTGAGGGTTTGCACTGCTGCTGACGCCGCCAGGGAGGGCGGCCCCACCCCGGCCCACAACGCGGGGGCGCACGACATAATGTGTATTATACGAAGACGGCCCGCTCGTTGAGGGCGGGCCGGGCTGAGGGGCTCTGCGGGACGACTGCGTATAATACCTGCACATTATGTTGAACGGACGTTCGGCCAGCAGCATGAACGCAGAGAACGTCACCGCTTAGCGCTGGCCGGGCGGCCGTTTACCCCCGCGCATACGGGACGCGATGAAGGCAGATCGCCGCACGGATGCGGCGCTCTGCCGTGCACGGAACAACCCGGCTCACAGAGGGCTTACGGGCTTTCCGGCGATACCGGCGGCCAGCACCGGGCTGTGTGGATCAGCGTCACTATCCAGACGATACCGGCCTCTTCATCCGTCTCGTACACAAGCCGGTAATGCTCATGCGGTATCAGCTCTCGCGTACCGGCTATTTTCCCCGCTACACCCATCAGCGGATGCTCCGCCAGCCTGGCTGCTGCTTCGTTGAACCGTTCATCCAGTTCCATCGCAGCCAGCGGATTTCGTTCTGCCAGGTAATCCCATATTGCTGTACGGTTGTTGAGCGCTTCCTGCGCCCAGAGCACCTTCATGCTTTCCCCGTCAGTTTCGCACGACGCGCGGCGAACTGCGCTTCAACCTCTTCATTGCCCACAACGTTACCTGCCCGTATGTCCTGGCGCCCTCGCTCCACTTTCTGCGCCAGGTAAGCATCGTAAGCCCGGCTCTCGGTCTGGCGCCGGATGTAGTCCCGCATCAGCTCGCGTATTACCTGCGAGGCTGGTCTGTCACTGGCTTTCGCTGCGGCGATAAAGTCTTCCCGCAGCGAGCTTTCCAGCTTCATCGTGAACACCGCTTCTTTAGGCATGGTTCTTTCTCTCATTCCGCTTAAGTACTGACCAAGTATATACCTTATCATTACCTTTACTCCATATTGTCTGGCTTCTCGCTGTCCCCCTGCTCCGCAGGATGCGTACGCGCATGCACCGCCTGCAACGCCCGGATACTCACCTGCGTGTAGATTTGGGTTGATTCAACGCTCCGGTGGCCCAGCATCGCCTGTATCCATCTGAGGTCCGCGCCGTTCTCCAGCATCTGCGTCGCCATTGCATGGCGGAACAGGTGGCAGCTCCCTTTGTCGATACCCGCCGCTCTTAAGTAAGGCACCACGGCCATGGTGATGCCGCTGGCCGTCAGACCTGCCAGACCGTCCATGGCCAGGAACAGCGCCTTACAGTCCGCTACCGCCAGCAGCTCTGGCCGCACATGATACAGCCAGCGGTTGAGCCACCACAGCGCACGTTCTCCCACCGGCACGATGCGGTCTTCGTGTCCTTTTCCCTGCACGATGGTCAGTATTTTACGGCTGAAGTCCGCGCTGTATATCTCAAGGTTCGCGACCTCACCGCGCCGGATACCCGTTGACCACAGCAGCTCCAGCAGCGCCCGGTCACGGATGCCCTGAAGCGTGGTCAGGTCGCACAGGTTCACTATCTCTTCCACCTGTTCCACGCTCAGTATCGTCCGGGGCAGACGTTTCTCCAGTCGTGGCAGCTCCAGGTCGGCGGCGGGATTCGCCAGTATCAGCCCCTGTTTCGCCATCCAGCTGAACCACACCTGAAGCGGCTGGAGCGTGGTGCGCTGCGTCCGGCTGGTAAGCGGTTCGCCGTTACTTTTGCGGTAGCCGTACAGGTAACGCTGGTAACGCTCCAGCACCGGGCGCGTCACCTCTGCCGCGTAGTGGATACCACGCTCGGCGGCCCACAGGATAAAGCGGTAGCTGTGATGCGTCTGCGTCTTCAGCGTCGTCTCCGACCAGTTGCGCTCCCTGCGCCACTTCACGAACCGCAGCAGCAGCGCGTACAGGCTTTTCGGATGCGTTGCCGGGCCAACCGGCTGGCGGTACACATCATCAACGCTGAGAAGGCGGTTTGAGGTGGGTTTGCGGTTGGCCATGTTGACGCTCCGGTGTCAGGGCTGGCGGCTAAGAAGAGGTTCCGGGTAACGAGGGCGAAGGTGGCAGCACGATTTTATTTTTCTTCCTGATTACTGCGTTTTCGTCAGGGCAGACTTGCGGAGCGCCCGGCCCCTGTGTCATCTGCTCTGAGGCCACTTTTTGCCGGTCAGACTTAGCCCCGACTTGCCCCGGACTTAAGGCAGACTTACTTTCATCTTTATCAGACTTGCCTTTATCAGAGCCAGACTTGCGTTCGTCGCCTTCGTTATTCTCCACATCCAGCAGCCCGCACAGGTGCGCCTCTTCACCGTTACCGCCGTCCCACAGCAGCTCATAGCGCAGCAGGTGCCCGCGACAGCCGCCGTGCAGCAGCAGATACTCCATCTCCGTCAGGCGCAGGCAGTGATTCTTCAGCTGGCTGTCGCTCCAGTTCGTCCACGCCCGGATATCACGCCGCGTGAAGCGTATTTCTGAAGCCGGACAGTTTTGCACGCTGGCCATCGCCTCCACCATTTCACGTAACAGTATCAACAGCTTCCGGGTCTGTGGCGGCATCTCGTCCAGTGTGCGACCCAGTATTTCATGTGACAGCCGGTTGGCAAGCCGGATGTCTGACGGCTGTACCCGGATGTATTCAATGAACGAACCCCGGTGCTCAGCCCGCTTAACCTCCCGCTGATACTGGTGCAGCAACGCAACGCTCTGTATCAGCGTCAGGTATTTCATATGGTCGCGCCGCGTCCGGGTTTTATCACTGAGGAAGGTGAGCTGTTCAGCATAAGGATTCACCACTTTTAACGGCCTGAGCAACCGCTGCGCGTTCTGGTGCAGCCGGGTCAGATACTGCTTTTCATTCACCGCCAGTAACCCGGCCAGCGTCTGCGCCCTGCGCTGAAGCGCGTGTATTGCCTGCGTCTGCTCCCTGGACTCGTTCACCGTCAGCACCAGGCAGCGGTTCAGCAGCTCTTCGTCCACGTCAGACGCCGTGGTCGTCAGCATCAGCATCACCGGCCCCTTCACGCTGTACTCCCGCGTCACCAGCTCGCCGCTGGACTCATCCTTGCCGGTTGACGCTATCTTCAGCTCCCCGTCACTCTGCAACAGCTTCAGCGCATACGCTGCCTGGCGCACCCCTTCCTCCTCTGCTATCGCCAGGATTTTGTGCTGGAGCGAGGTTTCACCCAGGTAGTACAGGCTCTGCCCGGTCATGGCGCTGTACTGCACCCGCTCCTCCTCCGGCATCAGGCCGAGCACGGCGTCCATCAGCGACGACTTGCCCGCCGCCGAGGAAGACTGGATAAGCACCGTAAGCGGCCTGTCCAGCTTGCGGGACGTCGCCGCCAGATAGCCGGTCAGCAGGTTGGTCGATTCACCCACCACGCCACAGGATGCCAGGTCACTGACGATGCGCTCTGCCAGGTCAGGGGATTTCAGCAGCGCAAGGGCTGCGGCTTCATCCTCACCCGATACCGTCACCGCCCCGGAAGCCTGCTCAGTCTTCGCTGCTTTAAGCCGTTCGTCCTGGCGGGCTTCGAGTGCCAGCAGCACCCGCCCGCATTCCCGCTTTATCAACGCCAGTTCACAGGCCAGCTCGTTTGCCGCCGTGCTCACATACCCCTGACGCTGTTTCGCGTGGTACATGTCCAGCTGGTCCACGTGGAACGCGCCGGTCGATTCATCCAGCACCTGCACGTTGACCTTCATCACCTCCGCCAGGCTGTTTTTCTGCCAGCCGCGCACCCGCCACACGCGCGGGCCGGACTTAAGCAGCAGTTCACCGGCTGGCGTGATTTCGCAGGCGATGGCGGCGGTTGCAGCAGCAACGGTTGCCGTCTGAACGCCTGGTTGGGCGGCTAAAGAGGACGTTATTTCACCGCTGGCCGTCACGGTTTTGGATGTAACAGCAGAGCCGCTTTGCATCCGCACAGCCTGCTCCAGCGCCAGCGCGAAGGCAGATTCAGGATTGCCGCTTTTCACCGCATACGCATTGGCATCCAGTCCGGCAGGGAAACGCACCCGCCACGTCTCGATCCCGGCACCGGCCAGTTCAGCCGCCACCGCATCAGCACCCCGATCCCCGGCCTCGTCGCGATCGAAGGCGATCATCACCCGCTTCACGCCGTGATACTGCAACGCCGCCAGATGGGATGCGGTGAAGCCGTTCACACCGTAAGCGGCGAGCACGTTGCGGTAACCGGCACACCAGAAGGTCATCGCGTCGATCAGTGCTTCACACAGGATCGCTTCCGTTGCGGTGGCCAGCGCCTGCTCATTCCAGATCCCGGCCAGCGGCGAGGGCAGATAGAGGTGTTTTGCCGATCCCTTGATGATCAGGTGATCGGCCATCGTGCGCCGCCCGTAGAGCTGCAACACGCGGCCACGGCTTGCCGGATCGTAGCTTTCAGACCAGCCCGTCACCGGCACCACCAGGCAGCCCCGGAAGTGATCCTGGCGGTTGGATTCACGGATCACGCCGAGCTGTTTTAAGCGTGTGCGTAACGCCTTGCCCTCCTTGCAACAGGGCGACGGCAGCGCCCCCGCCACGCCGTGCGCCCCGGCGAAGCCTAAGCGGAAGTGGCTGACCAGTTCAGGATGATTAAGCCCACGTTTCTCCAGCCAGGCCAGTGCATCCGGGTTGCTCAGCAGGTTCTGGTGATAAAAGTCCGTGACCTGACGTAACAGCGCCTGGCCGTCATCATCCAGATCGGTCAGGGTCTGACGGGCAGGCGGTGAAGAAGGGGCGGGAACGGCGGCGGCTGAAGAAGAAGGTGACGCAGGCCGTACATACGTGGTGCCGGCCAGTGCCCGCAGCCGCAGCACAGCCTGCGGGAAGCCCAGGTTTTCAGTGCGGAGCAGCCAGTCCAGCACCGAACCGCCCGCGTCACAGCCGAAGCAGTGATACAGGTTTTTGGCCGGGCTGATCACGCAGGACGGGGTTTTCTCATGGTGGAACGGGCAGAGGGTCACGAAGTCCTTTCCCTGCTTCGTCAGTTTGCGGTTCTGATCCTGCGCCACCTTCAGCAGCGACACGTTACGCTTCAGCTGCTCCAGTTCTTCCGGGGTTATTCGTCCGTTGCCCATTTCTGCCTCCTGCAAAAACCTGTCAAGATGCTATATTGATATTTATAAAATATCTGATACGATATCTTAAAGCAAGCATTTAAGATGGGGGACGTATAGTGACAGCAAGTTCAACAACCTGGTTTCTTAACATGCAGTTCCCTGAGCGGCTTACCACTCTGCGCAAGGCGCGCGGACTCACCCAGCAGACGCTGGCCGATATGGCCGGTGTGGCAGTTTTACAGATACGGCGCTATGAAGGTGGCAACTCACAACCTACCTTAGATGTGATACGCAGACTGGCAATTGCGCTCGCTGTCAGCGCCGATATGCTGGTATTTGATGAGCAGGAGCGCGGCCCTGATGAGCAGCTTCGCTACCAGTTCGAGACCATTTCACGTATGCCTCAGTATGAACAGGACGTGATCCGGGAACTGCTGGACGCGATGATTATCAAGAACCAGGTCGCAGGAGCGATGGCCCGCGTGGCTCAGGGAGCAGCTAAAGAAGAGAGTTAATACAAGTGCGGGCTGAAGGTGCGCTAACACCGACAACCCGCTGACCACAACTAACTGTTAGGGAGTTAATTATGGCTGAGACACATCATAAGCCAGAGACAGGCATGCCCACAACCCGTTGTTATACCGTGGGTTATGTCAGTGACGCGAAGTACCAGCCCATGCCCGCCGTCACCCTGAAGGGCCACTGGCTGAAGGAGATGGGGTTTGAGACGGGGAAGAAGGTTGAGGTGCTGTGTGAGCAGGGCGAGTTGATCATCCGGCTGGCTGAGGAGTGATAGGCGGGTGAGAAGATCCCGGCTCGATTGGGCCGGGATATCTTTTAGTTTCTTATTGTAAAGGAGATATAAATATTATCGCCTCTTAACTTTTGTAAATGTTCTTTGGCGTAATCGCAGCTTTCGGAGGGAACGATAAGATTACAGTACCAGTCTGCGTAGAAATTCTTCATTACATTATTTTCATATTGGTAAACATCACCTCCAAGCACTATCCATTTAGCTTCTGCGAATAGGGCTAAGGCTTCATCAGCTACGGATATTGGTAGCACTGCATCATTAATCCCATTATCTAACAGGCTTTTTCCAAACCGCGCATATAATTCTAATATTTTATTGATCATTTTTCTAATTACTCCAGCTTATCGGTTAGGAACAAAAAGGCGGTGATTTATAGTGCCATCTGGCTCCCGGATAAATTCAAACACACCTTCTTTACCGCGATAACTACCAGATATTTCTAACTTAAGACGTTCCACACCATCGCCACCTGTAATCACTGATATTGTGCCCTGATCCGAATGACCATCTACAGATTCTGGGAACGAGTGGAAATCGCCCGAGGACGCTTGCTGTTTGACTTTATCTGTATAAGTCGTCCCTTTAAAGAAGTCACCTGCACTAATAGAGCTATTTTTGTCAGATGACTCAGAGATATAACCAGTGCCAGTATTTTCAACTGGTTTCGGATTGATAAATATTCCGTCATTTTTTCCCGGCTGGGTTTCAGGAGATATAGTAATAATGGAACTGTTACTGCCAGACTGATCCGGCGTGATCAACGATATCCCTTTACTTTCATCCTGAGCCGGGTTAACCAGTTTTCCTCCGGTCAGATCGTCATTCACCGGCACGGTTTCTGTTTTGCTTCCTGCACCGTCTGTGTGTTGCTGACTCTGTGCTATCGCCATCATGACACAACTGGTGTTTGCCAGACAGGCCGCATCAAGACCCTGCTTAACCGCTTTGGTCAGTGCCAGCGCTGCCTGTTCATTGGCTCCGCCCTGGCCCGCTTCGGCCATCGCTGCCGCATCCAGCAACGATTTGGCCTGCATCATCTGGAGCATGCCCATACTGACCATATTATTGCTGATTTCATTCTGACCTGCCTGCGCACCGGCTACGGCGTCCGCCGTGCTGTCTCCGACAAGACCACCCGCAAGACCTGCTGCCAGGCTTCCCAGCGCAACCAGCGTCTGTTTCTGCTCCTCGCTCAGCTGGCTGACCGGTACGTCACCGTACAGCGCATTTTTGATGGCTTCACCCATTATCGCCGTGGTGGCTGCGCCCGCCGCGCCAGCTGCCGCAGAGTTACCCTGAGCGGCGGCGATAACGCCCGCTACTGCCGCATGGGCCATTACCCGGCTGGCTTCATCCGGTGCGTACTGCTTAATAACCTCTGCGATATAGGGCGCTGAGGCTCCGGCTATCGCTGCTTTCAGGTCACCCCCCGCCAGACCCTGTACCGCAGCGGTGGCCGCCTGGATACCCTGCTGGATGGCGCTGCCGGTACCCCATTTCTGCTGAGCCGTTTTATAGCCGTCCGTTTCCGTCAGGGCTTTATTCCAGGCGGCACGTTCTTCCTTCGTGGCATTCTCACCCGGTTCTTTAACGCCTTTCGCCGCCAGCTCTGCCTTACCGGCTTTTGTGGCTTCTATCTGACCCTGAGTTCTTGCAATATCCCCAACCTGTGACCCAATCTCTCCAATCAGCTGCGCTTCCTGCAACCGCCGCTGCTCCTTCTCCTTATCAAATATCGGCGACAGCGTCTGGTTCGCATGCTCAACATCACGGCTCAGCCCATCGACGTTCTGCTGCTGCTTATCCTGGTCACGAACGATAATTGAGCCTTCTGACACAGCAGACTTCGTGGTGGAGCTGTCGCTGCCCGAGCCGTTCACCCCGGTCAGCAGGCCGTTGGCCAGATTCCCCGCGAACTGACCGCCCGGACTGCCGCCGGTACTGACCCCCACGCTCTGATGCTCAACTTCATATTCCGCACTGTTGTGGATATCGCTCCAGCCGATTGTGCCGGTGTCCAGTTTATTCCGCTCTGATGCTGCCGTCGACCCGATAACCGCACCGTTAAGCTGGGTATGCTCGCCCACGGTGACAGTAAAGCCGCCGCTGCCGGCAAAGATGCCCGTCTGCTCCTGCACGCTCTCGAAACGACTGTGCATCTTATCCTGGCTCAGATTCACCGAACCATTGCCGCCATTCATGCTGACGCTGCCGCCCGCGCTGGCATTCTGCTGCTTCGCGTCATAAACGTCTTTGTCCTGCTCGCTGGTCAGCGTCAGGTTACGACCAACCTCCAGCATCACCTTTTCACCGCCAATCTGCGCACCGGTCAGGGTGGTGTCGCGACCACTGTTAAGGGTCAGGTTATTTCCGGCGTTCACGGTGGTTTCAGTCTGCGAGCTGCCGTTACCGGTCTCACTGCCTTTACCTTTATTAATGCTGGCATTCAGCGACAGGCCGTTCGCGCCCTGACCGAAATTGATGCCGACACCGACTGAGCCGCCTTTGCTCTCATTTTTCCCCGTAAGCCGGTGGCTGTCCTGAGCTGAGATAAGGTTAACGTCCCGCGCGGCGCTCAGGCTGGCATGATTACCGGCCTGCAGCTGACTGCCCTGCACGTTGATATCCGTCCCGGTCGCGTTGATGCTCAGATTATTGCCTGCGGTCAGCGTACTACCCTGATTATGGGTCTGCGTCGCGGTGAGGGTAGATTTGGATGACTGACTGCCATAAGAGAGATTAACGCCAATGACGCTGCCTTCGCTACTGCCCGCACCGGCCAGCTGTGCACCCTGGTAAGCCTGGGCGCCCGTCAGCGCGGCTTTTATGCCATTCAGGGCAGCCAGCCTGTCGTGACTCTCGTTACTGGTTTCGTTAGCGGTCGTCACCGCCGAATTAATGGCGCTGCCGACGGTGCCGGAGAGCGCCAGCGTCAGGCCGCTCTGTTTCTGTTCCACCGTGCGGGTCTGGCTGCTCTGCTTTTCAACCGCCAGGATATTCACTTCTTTACCGGTCAGGCTCAGATCTTTCCCTGCCAGCACGTCAGATCCCTTCACCGTCAGGGCGTTGCCTGCAGTCAGGCTGACATTGCCCTGCGTACTGCCCACGGTGCTGCCCAGGCTGCTTTCCGTCACTGACCCGTCGCGGATTTTCAGTGAGCTGCTGCCGACCGTAAAGCCAATGCCACCGGTGCCCGACAGGCCGCTTTTCTTCTCTGTATGCAGATGATTTTCCCGACGGGTCTCATCAGCCGTGGTGAGGGTCAGATCGTGACCTGCCACCAGCGACACGTCCTGAGTGGCCACTACGTTGCTGCCACTCAGGTTCAGGTCGTGTCCCGCCTCCAGTGTTACATGGTCGCCGCCGAAGCTGCTGCCAACGGCGCGCTGACTCTGCACCTCATCATGGGTGGTGACAGATTTTTTCGACAGCATACCGCTGCTGGTCTGATGGCTGTTTTCGGTGAGGTGGTAAGAGGCATTACCGCTGGTGACCGTTATGTCATTGCCCGCCACCACGCTCAGGCCGGATTTTGCATTAACCGTGGCTGCCCGGGCGTTAAAATCATGACCTGCCGACAACATAATATCGCCATTGCCGGTAATCTGGCTGCCGACCTCCGTGCTCTGCGTCAGGCTGCGGTCATTGCCTTTGCCCCAGCTACCGCTTTCGCTGTGGGTGGTGGTCAGGGTCGTCAGGTTGAGATTGTTTCCGGCAACAATCTGCATCAGGCTGCCTTCGCCACTATTACTGATGTGCGTCGCGGTCAGGTTAATATTATTCATCGCCTGCAGGCTGAGTGTACCGCTGTCGTTCTGCACGTAAATAACTGCCGGACGATCAAATGTGATGTTGCCCGGACTGCCGGCTGCCGTGCTGATGCTGTTAATATCGCGGCCTGCTGTGGCGCTCAGGCTGCTGCCAGCCCGCACTGTTCCGCCAATATTGTCGATATCAGTGCGCGCCCGCAAAGCGACGTTATCACCGCCAATAAAGCCGCTATTCAGTAAGTTATCAGCCGACAGCTGCGCGGTCTCGCGGCCATAAAGACGGCCACTGTTGGTAAGATCGCTATTGACGTTCAGGGAGAGGTTATTTCCGGCCAGCAGCGCACCACTGCCGTCAAGGTCGCCGGATTTTAACCGGGCGTAAAGCTGCGGCACCAGCACCTCCTGGGTGCTGCCGTCTGCCAGAGTGACAGACTGCTTCACCAGCCATACCATGTCGCTGGTGAGCTGCGCCATCTGCTGTGCTGTGAGTGCCACGCCGATTTTCAGGCCGAATGCTTTACCAAAGGTAATACCGGCATCCATCAGCGCCTGGAACTGTGCTTCATCACTGCTGTGACCGCTCAGGTAGCGGCTCCCCGTCAGGGCGACCACCTGCTGGCGGATCAGCTGCTGCTCGTAAAAGCCATCGCCCAGGCGCTTCAGGGTATTATTCGGATCCTGAGTGAACCAGGTTTGCATATAATCACTGCCCAGCCACCGCTTCTTATCGGTAAAGCGGGGATCGGTTTCGATCAGGAAGGGCACATCGTTACCGGGGATCTGCTGATAAAGGCTGTTATCCGGGAGCGTCAGGTCGGGTACGATGGTTCTGATGAGGGTATCGTCGCTGTCTGGCTGAACGATTTCAACCAGCTGCCCCGGGGGGGGATTCAGGGGTATCTGGCCCGTATCAGCAGTGATATCACCGGCGTGGATGATGGTGATATCACTGCCTGAATTGTCACGTTCAGCAACGGGCCTTTTACCCGGGCCGGTGGCGGTGTTGCCCTGCCAGGCCATAGTGTGCAGATCGACGGTCTGAAAAATGGCGTCAGGACGGTAGTTGCTGCGATCCCTGCCCTGCGACGTGGTTGTTCCCCCCATGCCACTGCCTGACTTTTTGGCATACCAGCGGGTCTGCGTACCAATATCGGTGATTACCCGTTTGCCTGTGGTCGCGATGTTGTTTAACTCGCCAATGATCCCGCCAAGCAGGCCACCGGCAACGATGCGGCTGTCGTGGTTATTCACCCGGTCGCTGTTAAGGGTCAGATTGCCGCCAGCAATAAGCTGCCCGGGGTCGCTCTCCTTCACCCGGGTTTCGGTAATGGTGCGCTGGTACTGATATTCGTAGAAATCATTGTCGCGCGTACCGTCGGGCATAATGGCGTCCCGCACGCCGTATTTATTCTTATAGCTGAGATCGATATCGGCCCAGTCAAACCGGTTGATAGATCCTTTCAGGACGCCCTCATGATGTGAGGAGTGTTCAACCTCCACCACCTCGGTGACCAGGTGATCATTGATATTGTTAATTTCACGGATATCGAGCGTAATATCCCCAACAGCTTCCAGCGTGGCGCTGTGATTGTTGAATGCTGCCCCCCTGCCGCTGGCCCGCCAGCTGGCATTCAGCGTGCCGCCGACGGCAATATCCCCTGCGCTGTAGATCAGTCCATGATCGGCATTGTTAACCTCACCTGCGCCGATATCCAGCCGCTCGCGGGCAGCAATGGTGGCGGCCCGGCCATTTTCAGCCCGGTTGTTCAGCGTAGCGCTTTGCAGCGCAACACGATCGCCATAAATGCGCCCGCTGCCGGTGTTGCTCAGGATGGAGGCGGTGACGTGCGTCAGTCCGCCGTCAAGCAGGCCACGATTCGTTACGGCACCGGCGATCAGCAGATGATTTTCTCCGGCGCTGATTTCTGCCATCTCCTGATTATCCAGTTCTGTGGCATGCAGCGTCAGTACGCCACCGGCACGGATCAGCGACTGGTTCACCAGCGTGCTGCCCAGGGTAAAATTCATATCACCGTTGGTGATCAGCTCACCCTGATTGAAAAAGGCCTGCTGTAAATCCAGCGTCATCCCGTCCTGAGATGCTACCCGACCATCGCCGCTCAGTGCGTTCGCGGTCAGACTGAGCACGCCACCGCCCGTCAGCGTGCCTGCGGTATTGATCAGGGTCAGAGACTGGCCGCCGTCAATGTTCAGCCGGGAGGCCGATGAGATCAGGCCGCCGCTGTTATTCAGCGCGTGGCTGCTGGCAATATCAAGCCGATCGTTCGCCCTGATGGCGCCCGCCAGGTTGTCTGTTGAAGCGCTGGTAATCGTTACCCTCTGCCCCTCAATGCCGGTGTCCCCGCTGAGGGTATTGCGGTTGGAAAGCATCGCCGTCGTCAGCGACAGGCTCCTGCCACTGCGGATCAGCCCTGACGTGTTGTCTATTCCAGCGTCTGCCGTGTTGATCTGCGCATTACCCGCTGCCTGCAGCTGCCCGCCAGTATTCGACAGCATCCCGGTGTCAAGCTGCATATCCCCGGCCGAGGCAACCGTCCCGCCGTGGTTATCCAGCTGCTTATACAGGGTATTGAGCTTCAGCGTACCCGTGCTGATTAACTGCCCTGATGCGTTAAGCAGTGCGCCCGTCAGCAGCGTCAGCGTCTCACCCGCGCTGAACACCCCGCGGGTATTGGTCAGTATGTTACCCCCTGTGTTCAGATCCAGACGGGTGCGCGCCTGCACGCGACCAGAATGATTATTCACGGCGTGCGTTACCAGTTTCAGACCCGCGTCGCTTGTTAGCGTACCCTGCTGGTTGCTCAGGCGCCATCCGGTCAGTGACGCATCGCCGCCTGCGGCAATAAACCCGGCGGTATTATCAATATTGCCGCTGCTGACAATCAGGGAGCCGCGACTGAGAATGCCGCCGTTGCTGCCGCTGTCGCGGTTGATGAGGTCGCCCGCTAACGCTACCGTCATCTCTGCGCCAGACTGGAGCAGGCCGCCCACGTTATTTAAACCCGAGCTGTGCAGCGACAGGCTACCTGCCGCTGCCATGCTACCCTGCTGGTTGTCGAGCAACGACTGCGTCTCAATCCGTATCGCGCCACGCTGTGCGGCGATCAGATGCCCCTGCTGGTTATTCAGGCTTCCTGCTTTCAGCAGCAGATTACCGTTTGTCGCCATGCTGCCCTGCTGATTGTCCAGCCGCGCGTTAACCGTCACGGAGAGATCGCCGCGGCCGGTCTGCACCATGTTACCGCCACGATGGGAAAGCGAATCTGCCGTTATCGACAGCTGATCAGCCTCAACCCTTGCCTCATCCAGTACCAGTTGACTGGCACTCAGATTCAGACGTCCCTGCGTATTTAGCCTGCCCCGGGTACTGTTTACGTCGGTACTGCTGATAGTCAGATCGCCCGTACCATAGTGCTGCAGGGCTCCCTGCTGATTACTGAATGAGGAGGTGTTTAACGTCAGGTTCAGGCCGTTGCTGGCAATAATCCCGTCCGAATTGTTCAGGCTACCGGTAAAGGAGAGGTGCAGATCGTCAGTTCCGAGCTGCTGTAACCGTCCCTGCTGATTTGAGAAGGTGCTGGCGCTGAGATTGAACGCATCCGCCGAGAGGATACCGCCATGGTTGTTGATGGCCGTCCGGGCTGAGGCGGTAATCTGCTGCGAGGCCGTCAGGGAGGCATTTGAGGTGGTGAGGCTGCCCGAGCGGGCCTGCAACGCAATGTTGCGGCCCGTTGTCAGGCTACCGCTGAGGTCAAGCGTGGTCCCCGTTGCCGTAAGCTGGCCTGCTGCAAAAGCCTGCCCGTGGACCCTCAGTTCCCCCAGGCTACTGAGAGTTAAATTCCCGGCCGTTCCCGGCCTGCCATCGCTGTTGATCCCGGCGGCCAGCACGGCACCTGCATGACTGACCAGTGACGCCGCATTGAGCGTGGAGTGATTACTGGCGGCGATAATTCCGCTGTTGTTCAGTGTGCCACTGGCTGTGACATCCGTACTGGCTGCCGCGTAAATCCTGCCACTATTGTCCATCTGCCCCTGCGACGTAAGCCGCAGGTTTTGTGAAGCATTGATGCTGCCGCTGTTGCCAATTCTGCCATCGGCATTGATCACCACATCACCGGCGGCAGTACCAATATGACCGGCATTGTGAACGCCCACGCCCTTTTCAGTGCCCGTCAGGCGGATTTTGTTGGCATACATGCCGCCCAGCGCCGCGACGTCAATGGCCAGAGCAGGGGCCAGACTGTCATCAGCAGCTTTGGCCGTGACCCGATGATGATCCGCATCCACAAGGTTACGACCGGCAGTGACGTTCAGCTCCCTGGCCCAGATCCCGGCATTGATCTTAACCGCACGGGCAATCAGGTCGGTTTTATCCTGTCGGCTGCTGTCCATACCTGCGCCCCGAACCACGATTTCACCGTTACTCACATCAAAACCCGCGATCAGCCCCTGGTTCATCTGTACGCTGCCGGTGGTCAGGGTGGCACGATGCGCGTTGATAAAGCCGCAGCCGTTGCAGGTAATACCGGCGGGGTTGGCAATGACGACCTGGGCTTTTTGACCAGCAACTTCAATCATGCCGTTCAGCTGGCTGGCGTTGCGCGCGTTTACTTCATTGAGAATGACGCGGGCTTCCCCCCTGGCCAGCATGCCGTTGCCGGTCACCATGCCTGCCAGCTGGGTCTGCGTGTTAGCGTGGCTGTTGTTCAGCACCGCGCCTTTGCTATCAATGTCAAACTGGCTGTAGATATTACGGGATACGCCGCCGCTACCCGGGGTCTGAATATTGACCTGGGGCGTGCCATTTGCCGTATTGATGATGGTGGGCTGTTGGTGACCTGGCGCCTGTCCGTCGGCCACGACAGCCGCGCCGGAAGCAAGGCTGACGCATCCCAGCGCGACCAGCAGTGCAAAGTGCAGCGCAGAAAGTCTGCACATCCGGCGTTGTATCGGTCTCAGCCCCTGAGAAGATGGGGTGGACCCGCGAGCTGACGTCGCGGTCTCGGCCACCACCATCAGCATACCACGGGCTTTATTGAAAATGACTCTGTAGAGATTTTTGTTCATGGCGATCCTTGCCAGTATCTTTTTGAATGTCCCTGTCCTGTCACTCTGAATAGCCCATTTCGGTTTCGGGCAGGGGCTGAAGTGACGGTGAATGCATGCAGAATAGACTGCAATTTTTAAGCAATCAATTGAAAAGATGACCGCTCAAAATTTATGCCCTCCCTCCTGGTTGCGTTTATGACGTTGAAAGGCACGCTCACGCTTTCCCTTATGGGGGCGATGGATGCGGGTGAAATACCTTTGTAATCGCTTCCACTTATTGGCATTTTTTAACGATCGCCTCGCTAAATATATTGAGCTATCCACCGAAAGTTCGGAATTATCAGCTTGTGTAAACGATTCCATTTATCCAGACTTGATCACGCTTTGTTTTTTCACACTGTGCTATTTTTCTTTAAGGCTCCCGACGCAGAGAGAAGGTTATCAGGACGCAACATGCAAAAATTTAATCCGGTCGATCACCCCCATCGCCGCTATAACCCGCTGGCTGACCAGTGGATTCTGGTTTCTCCTCACCGCGCTAAACGCCCCTGGCAGGGCGCGCAGGAGACGCCTTCTCAGCAGCAGCTCCCGTCCCACGATCCGGACTGCTTTCTTTGCCCGGGCAACACGCGAGTAACGGGTGACAAAAACCCGGACTACACCAGCACCTGGGTGTTCACCAATGACTATGCGGCACTGATGACCGACACCCCGGACGCGCCGGAAAGTGACGATATGCTGATGCGCTGTGAAAGCGCGCGCGGCACCAGCCGGGTGATCTGTTTTTCCCCGGATCACAGTAAAACGCTGCCGGAGCTGTCGCTTCCCGCCCTTGAGCAGATAGTCAGAACCTGGCAGGAGCAAACCGCCGATCTCGGTCAGCACTATCCCTGGGTGCAGGTGTTTGAAAATAAAGGCGCGGCGATGGGCTGCTCCAATCCGCACCCGCATGGGCAGATCTGGGCCAACAGTTTTCTGCCGAATGAAGCCAAACGCGAAGACGATCTCCAGCGCCGCTGGTATCAGCAGCACGGATCGCCCATGCTGGTGGATTACGCCGCCCGCGAACTGAAAGATGGCAGCCGCACCGTCGTGGAAACGGCGCACTGGCTGGCCGTGGTGCCCTGGTGGGCCGCCTGGCCGTTTGAGACCCTGCTGCTGCCCAAAACGCCTGTTCGCCGCCTGGTGGATTTGACCGACGCGCAGCGTCAGGATCTGGCGCTGGCGCTGAAAAAACTGACCAGCCGCTATGACAATCTTTTCCAGTGCTCTTTCCCTTATTCAATGGGCTGGCACGGCGCGCCCTTTAACGGGGAAGCTAACGAACACTGGCAGCTGCACGCGCACTTTTATCCCCCGCTGCTGCGTTCCGCGACGGTGCGTAAATTTATGGTCGGCTACGAGATGCTGGCTGAAACCCAGCGCGATTTAACCGCGGAACAGGCCGCCGAGCGCCTGCGTTCCGTCAGTGATATCCATTTCCGCGAGACGGGAGCATAACCATGACGTTAAAGACCTCTGCCCAACAGATCTTCCAGGACAATTTCGGCTACGCGGCCGACCATCACATTCAGGCGCCGGGTCGCGTCAATCTGATAGGTGAACATACCGATTATAACGACGGTTTTGTCCTGCCCTGCGCCATCAATTATCAGACGGTGATTGCCTGCGCACGCCGCGATGACCGCCAGGTGCGGGTGATTGCCGCCGATTACGAAAATCAGCAGGATACTTTTTCACTCGATGAGCCGATCCTCAGCCACAGCGACTGGATGTGGGCAAACTACGTCCGGGGCGTGGTGAAACACCTTCAGCAGCGCCATAAAGATTTTGGCGGCGTGGATATGGTGATTACGGGTGATGTGCCACAGGGTGCCGGTCTGAGCTCCTCGGCATCGCTGGAAGTGGCGGTTGGCACGGTGTTCCAGCAGCTCTGGCATCTGCCGCTCGACGGCGCCGAGATCGCGGTGAACGGACAGGAAGCCGAGAATCAGTTTGTCGGCTGTAACTGCGGCATTATGGATCAGCTTATCTCCGCGCTGGGTAAGAAAGACCATGCGCTGCTGCTGGACTGCCGCACCCTGGGAACGCGCCCGGTCCCGGTCCCAGCGGACGTGGCGGTGGTGATTATCAACTCCAACTTCCGCCGCAGCCTGGTGGGCAGTGAGTACAATACCCGCCGCCAGCAGTGCGAAACCGGCGCACGCTTTTTCAGCCAGCCGTCGCTGCGTGACGTCGACCTTAACCAGTTTAAAGCCGTGGAGCATGAGCTGGACCCGCAGGTAGCGAAACGCGTTCGTCACGTGCTGACTGAAAATGCCCGTACGCTGGAAGCCGCAGACGCGCTGGCGAAGGGCGATCTGGCGCGGATGGGCGAGCTGATGGCACAGTCACATGCCTCTATGCGCGATGATTTTGAAATTACCGTCCCGCCGATTGATGCGCTGGTAGAAATTGTCAAAGCGACCATTGGTGAACGCGGTGGCGTACGCATGACCGGCGGCGGTTTCGGCGGCTGCGTGGTGGCGCTGGTGCCACTGGATCTGGTGGATGCCGTGCAGGCGGCGGTGGCAGAACAGTACGAGGCGAAATCCGGCATCAAAGAGACCTTCTACGTCTGTAAAGCCTCAGCGGGAGCCGGTCAATGCTAACAGAACCGCATTCTCATGCTCCTGACGGCCAGCCGTGGCGGATCACCCACCTGCGTAATGCGGGTGGCATGGTCACGACCTTCATGGACTGGGGTGCGACCTGGCTGTCGGCGCGGGTGCCGATGAAAGATGGCTCGGTACGCGAAGCACTGCTCGGCTGCGCCACACCGTCAGACTACCTCAGCCAGACGGCCTATCTGGGCGCGACCGTGGGCCGCTATGCCAATCGCATCGCCAATGCGACGCTTCACGCAGGCGCCAGGACGGTGCAGCTCGTGGCGAATCAGGGCGCCCACCAGCTGCATGGCGGTCCCGATGGCTTTCATAATCGTCGCTGGCAAATCGTGCGTCAGGCTGAGCAGGAAGTGGAGTATCGCCTGGACTCGCCAGCGGGCGATCAGGGCTATCCGGGACGGCTGCTGGCCTCGCTGGTCTACCGTCTGGAGGACGATAATACGCTGACGATAAGCTACCACGCGACGGTCGATGCGCCCTGTCCGGTGAATCTGACCAACCATGCCTATTTTAATCTTGATGCTTACCACGGCGATGCACGTGAGCACCGGCTCCAGGTCAGCGCCGATCGTTATCTCCCGGTCAGCAGCGAGGGGATCCCCACTGCCGATCTGAAGCCCGTCGCCCACACCAGCTTTGATTTCCGCCAGGCAAAAACGCTGGCGCAGGACTTTATGCAGGATGATGATCAGCGCGCGGTGAAGGGCTACGATCACGCCTTCCTGCTGAACGCGCGCGACGCGGCCACTCCTGCCGCGCAGCTCTGCTCGGCCGATGGGCAGCTAATGCTAAGCGTATTTACCTCTGCTCCCGCCCTACAGGTTTATAGCGGTAATTATCTGGCAGGCACGCCCGCGCGTGAGCAGGGCGTCTACGCGGCGCACCAGGGTATTGCGCTGGAAAGCGAGTTTTTACCCGATTCGCCGAATCATCCTGAATGGCCGCAGCCGGACTGCTGGATTAAACCGGGTGAATCGTTTCAGTCTGTCACCCGCTACCGGCTGACGGCGGTTTGATTAAGCGCATGAAAACGTGCATCCTGAGTGCTTCAGGCTTACGTGCCGTGAAGATTTCCGCTATGGTAGGTCACAATCAAATTGCCAGGGCAATTTGCAGTTTACCAATATCATAGAAACGTCAGATTAAGGAGTTGAGCTATGGCTGTAACTAAGCTGGTTCTGGTACGTCACGGCGAAAGCCAGTGGAACAACGAAAACCGCTTTACCGGATGGTACGATGTTGACCTGTCCGATAAAGGCCGTACCGAAGCCAAAGCAGCAGGTGAGTTACTGAAGAAAGAAGGTTTTACCTTCGACTTTGCTTACACGTCCGTGCTGAAACGAGCCATCCATACCCTGTGGGCTATTCTCGACGAAGTTGATCAGGTCTGGCTGCCGGTTGAAAAATCATGGCGTCTAAACGAGCGTCACTACGGTGCGCTGCAGGGGCTGGACAAAGCTGAAACCGCACAGAAATACGGTGACGACCAGGTTAAGCAGTGGCGTCGCGGCTTTGCCGTTACGCCACCGGAACTGGATCGCAGCGATGAGCGTTTCCCGGGCCACGATCCACGCTACGCGGGCCTGACCGCTGAGCAGCTGCCGACCACGGAAAGCCTGGCGCTGACCATCGATCGCGTGCTGCCCTACTGGAATGAGTCCATTCTGCCGCGCATGAAAAAAGGTGAGAAAGTGATCATCGCTGCTCACGGTAACTCACTGCGTGCGCTGGTGAAATACCTGGATAACATGAGCGAAGAAGAGATCCTCGAGCTGAACATCCCGACCGGCGTACCGCTGGTGTATGAGTTTGACGAAAACTTCAAGCCGATCAAACACTACTATCTTGGCGATGCCGACGAGATTGCCGCTAAGGCAGCCGCCGTGGCTAACCAGGGTAAAGCGAAGTAGGCTTGCCCCCTTCCCTTTTGGGAACAAAAAATCCGCCCCCGGGCGGATTTTTTTATGCCTGTTCCGGGGGCAACCGCAGCTGGCGCCCCCTTCTGCCATCAGCCGCGACGGACTCTGACGGCCTCGGCCAGCTGGCGAAGCACCTTAGTGGTATCGTCCCAGCCGATGCAGGCGTCGGTCACGCTCTGGCCGTAGACCAGCGGCTCACCGCTCTCCAGGCTCTGGTTGCCTTCAACCAGATGGCTTTCAATCATCACGCCCATAATGGCCGCTTCGCCGCCAGCAATCTGCTGAGCAACGTCACTGGCAACGTCCATCTGCTTCTGATACTGCTTACTGCTGTTGGCATGGCTAAAGTCGATCATCACCTGCGGGGTGAGTCCAGCCTGCTCCAGACCGCGCTTAACGGTATCCACATGCTCAGCGCTGTAGTTTGGCTCTTTGCCGCCGCGCAGGATGATATGGCAGTCAGCGTTTCCGCTGGTTTCGACAATGGCTGAGTGGCCATATTTGGTCACCGACAGGAAGCAGTGCGGCGCACTGGCCGCATTAATGGCATCGATCGCCACCTTGATGGTGCCGTCGGTACCGTTTTTGAATCCTACCGGGCAGGAGAGACCGGAGGAGAGTTCGCGATGAACCTGCGATTCGGTGGTTCGGGCACCGATTGCCCCCCAGCTCATCAGGTCGGCGACATACTGCGGGGTGATCATATCCAGAAACTCACCGGCGGTGGGTAAACCGGAATCGTTGATTTCCACCAGCAGGTTACGGGCTATGCGCAGCCCGTCGTTGATCTGGAAGCTGCCATCCATATGCGGATCGTTGATTAACCCCTTCCAGCCTACGGTGGTACGCGGCTTTTCAAAATAGACCCGCATTACCACTTCCAGCGCATCACCCAGCTCCTCGCGCAGGCTGATCAGGCGTCCGGCATACTCTTTTGCCGCCGCCGTGTCATGGATGGAGCACGGCCCAATCACCACTAAAAGGCGATCGTCCTCTTTTTTAAGGATAGCGTGAATGGCCTGGCGGGAGCGGGCTACGGTCTGTGCCGCCAACTCCGTGGCCGGAAACTTTTCGAGCAGAGCTACAGGGGGTAAAAGTTCCTTTATCTCTTTGATTCTTAAGTCATCATTCTGATAGTTCATAATCTTTCCAGTATCGTAGTCGCAGTACTGCACACCTGGCGCATCCCGCCCAATTTATCGCGTGCACAGGTTGCTGTAAATCGACGGAGAGAAATTCCTGATAAGGATATTTGCCGTTTTTCCATCCTTAACTACACTTTATTGTGCATACACCTAAAAAAAACGCATAAAGATCACCAGCTTCAGGCGGGCGAACGTTATGCGTCTGGGTATTTATCACCATACTCAGCGTTATTTGGACTGCTTTTATGCCGACTTTTCGGCACTACACAAAATGAATGGGGCAAAATGATGAATAAGATCGCAATCGTACTTCTGGCAACCGCAATGACTTTCGGCAGCACCGCAGCAATGGCTGCAGGCAGCGGCGAAGGTAATTCCAACAACGCCGCCGCAGCGGGCGCGGTAGCCGGTGGCGCAAAAGATAACCTTGCACCTAACAACGTTGATAACAACAAAATCAACACCGGGAGCGAAACCACCACGCAGCCGGTGAAAAAGCATCATAAAAAGGCTAAGCATCATAAAAAAATGACCGCTGACCAGATGGATAAAAACGCCCAGTGTAAAGACGGCAAATGCCCGGACATGAACAAAAAAGTGGGTCCAGGCGCGGATACTAAAACCGATGGCACCACCAATTAATTCGTCCTTATGACAAAAGGGGGCGCTGCATACTCCCTTTAGTTGGCCGACAAACCCCACTCTCAGGTGGGGTTTTTCTTTTTTAGCGATTTTATCTTCGGACCCGACATCGGAGTAAGCAGACGCTTTCACCTCTACCTGACCCAGCCAACCCTCGCGGACCACAACGGCTAAAAGCCCGACCGCCGGATATGACCGCGCTGAATTTATTGATATCATTAGCAGAAGTATACTGACGGAACTGGAAATTTATGGCTCACACCCACACTGAAGATAAGGGCAACCAAAACCGCCTGCTGGCGGCGTTTATTGTCACTGCGGTATTTATGGTGGCAGAAATTGCGGGTGGCCTGCTTTCAGGCTCACTGGCGCTGCTGGCCGATGCCGGACATATGCTGACCGATACGGCTGCCCTGCTGATGGCGCTTCTGGCGGTGCATTTCGCCCGGCGTAAACCGAGCGCGCGTCACACGTTCGGTATGCTGCGTCTGACCACGCTGGCAGCCTTTGTTAACGCCATCGCCCTGTTGGTGATCACCGTACTGATTGTCTGGGAAGCGATTCGCCGCTTTATGCATCCGGAGCCTGTCGCCGGCGGCGTCATGCTGGTCATTGGCGTGGCCGGGCTCTTTGCCAACCTGTTCTCTTTCTGGCTGCTGCATCACGGCAGCGAAGAAAAAAACCTCAACGTACGGGCGGCTGCGCTGCACGTACTGGGCGACCTGCTCGGCTCGGTCGGCGCCGTCGCGGCCGCGCTGGTGATTATGTATACCGGCTGGACGCCAATCGATCCGCTGTTATCCATTCTGGTCTCCCTGCTGGTGGTGCGCAGCGCCTGGGCACTGCTGAAAGAGAGTCTTCATGAACTGCTGGAAGGTGCGCCTTCACGGCTGGATGTGGAAAAGCTCACGAAGATGCTGAAGCGCGGTATCCCGGAAGTGCGCAATGTGCATCATATCCACCTGTGGCAGGTGGGTGAAAAACCGGTCATGACGCTGCATGTGCAGGTTATTCCGCCACGCGACCACGATGCATTGCTGCACCGCATTCATGAGTATCTGCACGAACACTATCAGATAGCCCATGCCACGGTGCAGATGGAGTATCAGCACTGCGAGGAGGCTGACTGTACGCTAAGCGCAGAGTCAGCCGGACACGCGCACCATCACCACTAAGTTATAACGAGAGCGCCCGCTCGCCCTGCTGCCGGGCGCTCCGGATCCACAGCCAGCTACCATTGAGCGCAATCAGCGTCAGAATGACATATTCTACCGCCATCGCCCAGACGCCCTGCCGGGCAAAAATCATTACGCTTATCACGTTAATGACCACCCAAATCAGCCAGTTTTCGACGTATTTCCGCGTCATTAAGATCATCGCAACAATGGATAGCACCATCAGACAGGAGTCCCAGAACGGGAACGCATCCGGCTGCAGCGTCGGCTGCGTCACCGCCAGCCCCATCGCCTGCATGCCTTCCACCGCAATGGCGGTCAGCCAGGCAAATACCGGATTGATATAGCGCGTCATCAGCGCGATAGCGACAACGCAGACCACCAGCCAGGCCAGCGCCTTCGGCAGTCCCATCCAGCGGATTTTTAGCGCCTGCTGATGATCCGCCGTCTGCCTGCTCCAGGCATACCAGCCGTAAATATTGGCTACCAGGAAAAAGAGCTGGAGCAACAGACTGGCGTAGAGTTGGATCTGGAAGAAGATCACCGCGAAAAGGGTGACGTTTACCAGACCAAACGCATAGTTAATAATTTTTTCCTGGCTGGCAAGCCAGATGCAGAGCAGCCCTGCCAGCGTGCCTGTGGCTTCAATCCACGAGAGATCGTAACCGCCTGCGCCGAGGGGAATGTGAACCAGAATATTATGCGTGCTGAAAAAATCCATATTGACACCTTTTGCTGAGCAGTAAGGAGGCCCGTTTATTTTTTTAAACCCGCTGCGAAGGTTAACATACGATTCAGCGGGATCAACGCCGCTTCACGCAGTGTAGCCGCCACCTGAATTTCGTGCGTGTCGCCCGCCTGTTCCAGCCCGTCGGCAATCGCTTTCAGCCCGTTCATGGCCATCCAGGGACAGTGCGCGCAGCTGCGGCAGGTGGCTCCCTCGCCTGCCGTCGGCGCTTCAAGCAGCTCTTTTTCAGGGCAGGCCTGCTGCATTTTGTAGAATATGCCCCGATCGGTGGCGACGATAAGCTGCGGGTGCGGCAGCGTTTTAGCCGCCTGGATAAGCTGGCTGGTGGAGCCTACTGCATCAGCCAGATCAACAATGGCCTGTGGCGATTCAGGGTGTACCAGCACCGCCGCCGCCGGATAGAGCGACTTCATACGATGCAACGCCTGGGTTTTAAACTCATCATGGACGATACAGGCTCCCTGCCAGCAAAGGATATCGGCTCCGGTTTGCCTGGCGACATATTGCCCAAGGTGACGATCCGGCGCCCAGAGGATCTTCTCACCGAGACCGTCCAGATAATCAATCAGTTCTACGGCAATGCTGGAGGTCACCACCCAGTCAGCGCGGGCTTTGACGGCCGCAGAGGTGTTGGCATAGACCACGACGGTGCGTTCGGGATGATTATCGCAGAACCGGCTAAATGCTTCGTCCGGGCAGCCAAGGTCGAGGGAACACTCCGCTTCAAGGGTGGGCATCAGGACGGTTTTCTCCGGGCTGAGGATTTTAGCCGTCTCCCCCATAAATCGTACGCCCGCCACCAGCAGCGTTGAGGCGCTATGCTGGCTGCCAAACCGCGCCATTTCGAGCGAATCGGCTACGCAGCCGCCGGTCTCTTCCGCCAGCGCCTGTATTTCAGGGTCGGTGTAATAGTGGGCCACCATCACCGCATCACGCTTTTTCAGTAAATCTTTGATTTTTTCCCGGCAGAAAGCCTTCTCCCCGGCAGTCAGTCGTGCGGGTTTAGCCGGTAAAGACCAGGCCGTCTCAGGATTGAACATCAGGCTCATATCGCGACTCTCGTTTCTGGAACTTAACCCATTCAGCAGAATTAAGGCTTCATTACGCTTAAATTCGGATTTTTGTTTGATATGCTAAACAAGATAGCCGAATTTTTTTTCCCTGTCGTCGGTTTTTTCATCTGTGGCGAGAGGGGCCGGCTCCGTCTCTCGGTGAAATATTCGCGGCTGTGGGCAGTTTCCCGCTCGCAATGCATTGTTTGCCGATGTGGGCTGCTTCCGGCTCGCAATGCATTATTCGCCGGTGATGGACTGCTTCCCGCTCGCAATAAGCTATTCGCCGGTATGGGCAGGGTTCAGCAGGCTGCCTGAATCACCATAGTGGGTAGCTTCAAGTCGTAGCAGCAGCGCCTTGACCTCAAGCCCGCCAGCAAAACCCGTCAGTTTGCCATTGGAACCGATCACACGGTGACAGGCGGCAATGATTGAAATCGGGTTTTTTCCATTGGCCGCGCCCACTGCGCGCACCGCCGCAGGGTGGCCGATTTGGCGGGCAATCTGCGCATAGCTGCGGGTTTCACCAAAGGGGATTTCCAGTAGCGCCTGCCACACCTTTTTCTGAAAATCGGTGCCGACAAAATCGAGAGGCAGGCTAAAACGGGTAAGCTCGCCGGAAAAATACGCGTTAAGCTGACGCGCCGTCTCCAGCAGCACCGGATGCGCTGGATCCTCCTGCGGCGACATCGGACGGACACGCTCAGGGTTTTCATTCTCCCACAGCACCGCCGCCAGTCCTCTGTCGCTGGCAATCGCCGTCAGCTCGCCCACCGGCGAAGATATCCTTTTAAAGAAATAATTCATCATACTCACCCTGCGTCACGCCTTGTAGAAACAATAACGCTTATTATGCTTAATCCAGCAGGGTCTGCCAGCCGTTTTCGGACAGGGGAATAAACCGGTTAGCCGTCCGAAAACCGCCAGTTATGAAAATGATTCATTGCTATCTTCGGTGTCAGGCGATGCCCACCGGACAGCAGAAAACCTGCATGCTCTTCCCCTCCACCCGATGCAATAAGGCAGCAGAATGATCGATCGTACCGTAGCCTGGCGTGCCCTGACCTCACGCGACGTCCGCTTTGACGGCGTGTTTTATGTTGGCGTCACCTCGACAGGAATTTATTGTCGGCCTGTCTGCCCGGTCAAACCGCCCCATCAGCAGAACTGCCTGTTTTTTGACAGCGCCGAAGCTGCAGAAAAAGCCGCCTTTCGCCCCTGCCTGCGCTGTCGGCCTGAGCTGGCACCGGGTAATGCGCCGATCGATAACGGCCAGCGAATTGCTAATCTGCTTATCCAGCGTATTGAAGACGGCCAGATCGATGCGGCAGAAGGATTAGAGCAGATTGCCGCCCGCTTTGCGCTTAGCTCCCGGCAGCTACGACGCATCATGCATAAAGAACTCGGCGTCTCTTTCGTTGAGCTGCGGCAAACCCGGCGTCTGCTGCTGGCAAAGCAGCTGCTGACCGAAACGGCACTGTCGATCACCGAAATTGCCTATGCCAGCGGCTTCGCCAGCCTGCGGCGGTTTAACGAGGTATTCAGCAGGCAGTACCGGATGCCCCCTGGGCGCCTGCGTAAAACCGTTCGCGAAACCGGATCCGCAGTCCAGGGGGAAACCTCAACGCTGCTGCTGAGCTATCGCCCACCCTATGACTGGGCGTCCCTGCTTGACTTCCTGCGCCTTCGCGCCCTAAAAGGCATAGAGACCGTGGATCACGAGAGTTATGCCCGTACGGTGCGTCTGGGGCAATATACGGGCTGGGTGCGCCTGTCACATCAGCCGCATAAGAACAGTTTGCGCGTGGAGTTTACCCACTCCCTGATACCGGTCCTGCCCGTACTGCTCCGGCGGCTGAGACATTTATTCGATCTGGACGCTCATCCCGATCGCATCACCACCCACCTTGAGCAATCCCCGCTGCTGCGGGAAAGCCTGCAAAAAAACCCGGGGCTCAGGCTTCCCGGCGCGTTTGATGGTTTTGAAACGCTGGTCAGGGCCATTCTGGGCCAGCAGATTACGGTTAAGGCCGCTACCACGCTCGGTGGGCGCTTCGCCGCAGCCTTTGGCGAGCCGTTCGCCACCCCGCTGCCGACGCTTACGCATTTGACGCCGCGGGCGGCAGACGTGGCGCAGGCCAGCCTGGATGAGGTTGCCCGCCTGGGCATTATCAGCGCACGCGCACGGACGCTTATCGCCGCTGCCCAGGCCTGTGACAGCGGGGCGCTGACGTTTGATGCCATAGCGCATCCGGAGCAGGCTATTGCCGCACTGACTGCCCTGCCGGGTATTGGCCCCTGGACCGCACACTATATCGCCATGCGCGCGCTGCACTGGCCGGATGCCTTTGTCAAAGAGGATGTGGTCGTGAGGAAGAATCTGGGCGGCGTCACCGCCAGAGAGGCGGAGGCGCTTGCGGAAGTCTGGCGTCCATGGCGCGGCTATGCCGTTATGCATATCTGGAAAAATCTGGCGCCCTGAGCGTGCGCTTCGTTATCAGACCCGACCTGCTGTAGCTTCGCACCCTGCACGAATGCAGAAAAGCAAAAAGGCGCCTTTAGGGCGCCTTTTGACATTGGTGGGTCGTGCAGGATTCGAACCTGCGACCAATTGATTAAAAGTCAACTGCTCTACCAACTGAGCTAACGACCCGCTGAAGCGGTGTACTGCCTGTTACTACCTGATAGTGGTGGGTCGTGCAGGATTCGAACCTGCGACCAATTGATTAAAAGTCAACTGCTCTACCAACTGAGCTAACGACCCGCTGAAGCGGTGTACTGCCTGTTACTATCTGATAGTGGTGGGTCGTGCAGGATTCGAACCTGCGACCAATTGATTAAAAGTCAACTGCTCTACCAACTGAGCTAACGACCCACTTTCGTGCTGTCAGAACGTTTTAACATATGTCCCGGCAACGGCGGCATATATTACTGATTTACCGATTCAGCGCAACCACTATTTTAAACTAACCCGTTCAACTGACTACCTTTCGCGCGTATGGACCAGAAATCACGCGATAACAGGTCAAAGCGTGACACTTACTGCGCGCCAGCCCGTTTTTGCGCATTTTTTGCCGCGTCACTGTTCGGATAAAGTTTGACCACCTGCTGCCAGACGGCTTTCGCTTTTTCCGTGTCGCCCTTCTCCTGCATGATCACGCCAACCTTGTAGAGTGCGTCAGGACTTTTCGGTGACTTAGGGTATTTCTTGACCACGGTGGCAAAATAATAGGCCGCGTCGTCTTTTTTACCTTTGTTGTAATTCAACTGCCCCAGCCAGTAGTTCGCATTTGGCTGGTAGGTTGAATCCGGGTATTTTTTTACAAATGCCTGAAAAGCAGTAATCGCCTGGTCGTTCTGTTTTTTCTCCAGAACAAGGGCGACCGCCGCATTGTAATCGGTATTGGCATCTCCGCTTTGCACGCCAGCCGCAGCCGCGCCGCCGTTCGCGTGCGTGCCGTCTGAGGCTGCTGCGGCATCCTCACCCGATACGGTCGGCTGAGCCTGAGCATCAGAACCTGTATTAGCACCAGCAGAGGCATTAGCGCTGCCAGCGCTGCTGCTTAGCGTATCAATCTGCTGATAAAGGTTTTTTTGACGCTCGGTGACCTGATTCAACTGATACTGATTTTCCTGAATCTGTCCACGGAGGGAATCGATATCGCGCTGGGTATCGGAGAGCTGCTGCTGAAGCTGCTGGAGAAGTTGTCCCTGAGCATTCGAGATACGCTCAAGGGTAGTGACGCGGTCATCGACCGAGCCTGAGCCAACGTTACTGATTGACGCCTGGGCATTAGCGGCCCAGGGAGCCGCTACGCCAACCAGTAACGACAGACCCAACAGGTGAAGTCTGAAGTTACTAATCATGTGATTCTCTTAGTAGACCAGTACGGCACGACGGTTTTTGGCATAAGCCGCTTCGTCATGACCCAGCACCGCTGGCTTCTCTTTACCGTAGGAGACGATAGAGATCTGATCGGCAGAAACGCCTTTGCCCTGCAGGTACATTTTAACCGCAGTCGCACGACGTTCGCCCAGGGCGATGTTGTACTCTGGCGTTCCGCGCTCATCCGCATGACCTTCTACGGTCACTTTGTATGATGGGTTGTTACGCAGGAAAGTCGCATGCGCGTCCAGCATCTGAGCGAAGTCAGACTGGATGTCATACTTGTCCAGACCGAAGTAAACGATGTTGTTTTTCTGCAGTTCCTGCATCTGCAGGCGAGCCTGCTCGTCAGAAGACATGTTGCCGCCGCCGTTCATGCCGCTGTTCATGCCGCTATTTGCACCATCGCCCATACCGCTGGTCTGGTCGTTGTTGTTGTTTTTGTGTGAGCTACAAGCAGCCACTGCGATTACTGGCAGTGCCAGCATTAAGCCTTTCAGCACTTTATTCAGTTGCATTTCTACAATCCTATTATTGTTTGCCATACATATTTACACATGCATCACAGATACGGCGACCAGGCAGGTGATTTTACCTGTCCATCGGTTGCCGGAAGACGCGCTTTGAAACGCCCATCAGTCGAAACCAGCTGCAGTACGGAACCCATACCCTGTGTAGAGCTGTAGATTACCATCGTGCCGTTTGGTGAGAGGCTTGGCGTTTCATCCAGGAACGTGTCCGTTAATTGTTGCACGGCTCCCGTTTCCAGATCCTGCCTGGCGATGTGCTGCGCACCACCGTTGGTGCTAACCATCACCAGTGATTTACCGTCAGTGCTGATGTCGGCATTCTGATTCTGAGAACCTTCCCAGGTCAGACGCTGGGCTGCGCCACCGTTAACACTGATTTTATAAATTTGTGGACGACCTGCCTGATCGGAGGTATAGGCCAGCGTCTGGCTGTCCGGGAACCAGGTAGGTTCGGTATTGTTATAGCGACCGTCCGTTATCTGGCGGATCTGACCGGAACCCAGATCCATCACGTACAGGTTCATGCTGCCGGTCTTCGACAGGGTGAAAGCCAGCTTAGTACCATCCGGTGAGAAGGCCGGTGCGCCGTTATGGCGTGGGAATGAGGCCACCTGACGGATAGCACCGTTTGCCAGCGTCTGAATGACCAGCGCTGATTTACCGCTTTCAAAGGTCACATAGGCCAGTTTGCTGCCATCTTTTGACCAGGCCGGAGACATCAGCGGCTGCGGTGAACGATGAACGACAAACTGGTTATAGCCGTCATAGTCGGAGACGCGCAGTTCGTACGGGAACTGACCGCCGTTAGTCTGTACGACATAGGCGATACGCGTACGGAATGCACCCTTAATGCCGGTCAGCTTTTCGAATGATTCGTCACTGGCGGTGTGCGCGGCGTAACGCAGCCACTGTTTGGTGACCTTATACTGGTTTTGCGCCAGAATAGCACCGGGATTCCCTGAGGTATCCACCAGCTGATAAGAGACCAGATAGCTGCCGTCAGCTCCCGGCTGTACCTTACCCACTACCACGGCATCAATGCCCAGTGCGGTCCACGCCGCAGGCTGGACTTCCGCCGCCGTCGTCGGCTGCTGTGGCAGACGGGCGCGATCCAGCGGATTAAATTTCCCGCTGTTGCGTAAGTCTGCCGCCACGATGCCGCCGATATCTTCAGGTGCGGCACCCGGACCGTCCCATTTGAAAGGCACGACGCCAATTGGACGCGCGGTGTTCACCCCCTGGGTGATTTCAATACGAACTTCTGCATGCGCGACCGCGACAAACAGCAGTAAAAAACTCAGTGCTACACGAAATGCCTGCTTCATCTTTTCTCCCTTACCTGAACGCGTTGTCCACGATAATTAGCAGTGTTTCAAAGAACCGTGAATGCATATGTAGAGTCCGGCACGGGAGTTTTGGTTCCCCCTGCCGGAACATACCGGTTTATTATGGCTTGAATATCAGCGTTGCGTCTTTCACCGCCTGATAAACATCCGCGCTTGGCGGCTTCGGTATCCGCGCCATTCTGGCTGCATTGATTGCCGCCTGGCACAGCGCCGGATCGCCCCCCGACTGCACGGCCGAAATTAACAAACCATCAGGTGCAAGTTTGATGCGAACGTCGCAGGTTCTGCCCTTGAACGTATCTGAATCATAGAACTTACTCTGAATTGCGCCCTGCACCTGGCCAAGATAGCTGTCAATGGCCGCGCCGGAAGCGCCGGATTTTTTCTGGTTACCCTGCCCCGCCGCGCCACCGGATTTACCCTGCTTTGGCGCATTCTTGCCAGAACTGAGTCCGCCCAGCAGATCGTCAACATCACTGCTGTCTTTCGCGGCTTCAGCTGCTGCTTTTTTCTTCGCATCGGCCGCGGCTTTTGCTTTGGCAGCAGCGGCGGCTTTCGCTTCCGCTTTTGCCTCTGCTTTGGCTTTCGCTTCTGCCTGAGCCTCGGCTTTCGCTTTCGCTTCCGCCTTAGCCTCTGCTTTCGCTTTCGCCTCTTCCGCAGCCTGTTGTTTGGCTTCCTGCGCCGCTTTGGCCTCTTCGGCGGCCTTCGCTTTCGCATCGGCGGCGGCTTTGGCTTTTGCCTCCTGCGCAGCCTTCACCTTAGCGGCTTCAGCCGCAGCCTCTTTGGCCTCGGCTTCTGCCTGCTTTTTAGCCTCGGTGGCTGCTTTTTTGGCTTCAGCCTCCGCTTTCTTGTGCGCATCAGCCGCCGCTTTAGCCTGCGCGTCAGCTTTCGCCTTTGCGTCAGCCTGAGCTTTAGCCTGCGCGTCAGCTTTGGCCTTTACCTGCGCGTCTGCCGCCGCCTTAGCCTGCTCATCCGCCTGCGCCTTTGCGTCAGCCTTAGCCTGGGACGCAGCAGCCTCAGCCTGCTTCTGCTGCTCCCCGGCCTGCTTTGCCGCTTCCTGCGCCTGCTTCTGTTCTGCTGCCTGCTCGGCCGCCTGCTGCTTCGCTTCCTGCTGCGCCTGCAAACGCTCTTTTTCCATCTGCTTTAGCTGCTGCTGTTCCGCCGCCTGCTTCTGCTGTAGCTCTTCCGCCTGCTGTTTTGCCTGCTTCTGACGCTGCTGCTCGGCACGCTTGCTGTCGCTCTGTTGATTCTGCTGACGATTGTACTGTTCAACCACCGCGCCAGGATCAACCATTACTGCATCAATATCACTACCGCCGCCGCCGCCGCTGGCTTCGATATGTTCGTCAAAAGAGCTCCAGATCAGCAGTGCAATCAAAAAGATATGCAGAATAACTGAAATAATAATCGCTCGTTTTAACTTATCGTTTTGCTCGGTTGCCTTCGACACTCTCGGTTCCCAAAAACGGTTCGAATGAATTAAATCGGCTGCGTCATCAAGCCAACAGACTTAACGCCTGCCTGATGCAGCAGGTTAAGCGCCTTGATGATCTCGTCATAGGGCACGGTCTTCGCACCGCCAATCAGGAAAACCGTCTTCGGATTCGCCTGGATACGACGCTGCGCTTCAGCAATGACCTGTTCAGGAGGGAGCTGCTCCATGCGGTCGTGATCGACCACCAGGCTGTACTGCCCTACTCCCGCCACTTCCACGATCACCGGTGGATTATCATCGCTGGAAACGGTTTTTGAATCCGTTGCGTCCGGCAGGTCAACTTCCACGCTCTGGGTAATGATGGGAGCCGTTGCCATAAAGATCAGCAGCAGCACCAGCAGCACGTCCAGTAGAGGCACGATGTTGATTTCGGACTTCATGTCGCGGCGACCGCTGCGACCACGCTTTCTGGCCATAGAGCCTCCGCTGTTACTTGCTGACGTCGCTGGAGAACGCCTGACGATGCAGAATGGCCGTGAACTCTTCCATAAAGTTATCGTAATTCTGTTCCAGCCGGTTCACGCGCTGATTCAGGCGGTTATACGCCATGACCGCCGGGATCGCCGCAAACAGACCGATCGCCGTGGCAATCAGCGCTTCTGCGATGCCCGGTGCCACCATCTGTAGCGTGGCCTGTTTAACCGCGCCCAGGGCGATAAAGGCATGCATAATCCCCCAGACCGTACCAAACAGCCCGATATAGGGGCTGATCGACCCCACGGTGCCGAGGAATGGAATATTGTTTTCCAGCGCTTCCAGCTCGCGGTTCATTGAAATGCGCATGGCGCGCGTCGCCCCTTCCACCACCGATTCAGGCGCATGGTTATTGGCGCGATGCAGGCGGGCAAACTCTTTGAAGCCCGCATAGAAAATTTGTTCAGATCCCCCCAGCTCGTCGCGACGCGCCTGACTCTCCTGATAAAGGCGCGAGAGTTCGATTCCCGACCAGAATTTATCTTCGAATGCGTCCGCATCACGCCCTGCCGCATTCAGAATGCGGGTACGCTGAATAATGATTGCCCAGGAGGCGATAGAAAACCCAATCAAAATCAACATGATAAGTTTGACCAGAAGGCTCGCCTTCAGGAACAAATCAAGAATGTTCATGTCAGTCACTGCTTGAACTCCGCGACAATAGACTTGGGAAGCGCAATTGGCTTCATTAGGTGTGGATTAATACAGGCGATAAGGACTTCCGCTTCGTTCAGCGTCTGCCCCTCTGCATTCACAATTCGTTGTGCGAAAGTCATCGTCGTTCTGGTCATCCTTACTACCTCCGACTGCACCTCGAGAAGATCGTCAAGGCGCGCAGCGGCAAGATAGTCAACCGTCAGGCGACGCACGACAAACGCAACCTGCTGTTCCAGCAGCGTCTGCTGATTGAAATGGCGCTGGCGCAGCATTTCAGTTCGTGCCCGTTCATAAAAAGCGACATAGCTGGCATGGTAAACCACACCACCGGCGTCCGTGTCTTCGTAGTAAACACGCACCGGCCATCGAAACAGCGTTGTACTCACTTCTATATCCCGGTATGGCTTTTAAAAAGTCAGGCTGCATCCCCAGGGGACGTAGCGTTGTTGCTATCTCTGGCGTTAGCGTAGAGACGGCTGAGGCAATAACTCCCCGCGTAACGGCTTAAAATTAACGTAACGCTTGCCGTACTATACGCAAGAGATATGCCCTTGGGAATGGGTTGCCAGAGGGGAGAGAAAATAATTATCGTTTGGAAACAACTTGATTGTTTTTGACAGACTTTTCAGACAGAACATGACAGTGCCTGAAGCAGATAGAGAGGGGTAAACCTAACCTGACGCAGCCGGGATAAGGGCGACGTAAAGCCGCCCGACACGCTCACTTAAAAAAGAATATCAGCCCCTGCCAGACCGCCAGCTCACCGCTGTTAGCCGCAAAGCGGGCGGGCTCCCAAAAGATACAGCCCGCCAGTAGCAGTGCCATCAGCAGGGACAGCGCCCGTATTGGGCTGCTGTCCATCACCTTAAGCGCACGAAAAATTCCCGTTGTCATCAGCGTTCGTTTTTCACTTCGCTCTCTTCGATATGCTCTATCGCCAGCGCCGTAATGATGCCAAAGGCGCAGGCCAGCAGCGTGCCAAGTATCCAGGCAAAATACCACATTGTGCAGCTCCTCGATCAGTAGAGTGAATGGGTGTTATTTTCAATCTGCTCACGCGTGATGCGACCGAACATTTTGTAATAACACCAGGTTGTGTACGCCAGAATAATCGGCACAAAGATAATGGCGGCCACGGTCATAATTTTCAGCGTCAGCAGGCTCGAGGTCGCGTCCCACATTGTCAGGCTGATATTCGGAACCGTGCTGGATGGCATAATGAACGGGAACATCGCCACCCCCGCCGTCAGGATCACGCAGGCCAGCGTCAGGGAAGAGAAGAAAAACGCCCAGGCGCCCTTCTCCAGCCGCGAACAGAGCACCGTCAGCAGCGGCAGTACCACGCCCAGCGCCGGGATAGCCCAGAGTATTGGGGCATGGTTGAAATTCACCAGCCAGGCACCCGCTTCACGCGTCACCACCTTAGCCAGCGGATTCGATGGCGCATTGTGATCCAGTACAGAGCTCAGCACGTAACCCTCTATGCCCTTCATCACCCACACGCCCGCCAGCACAAAGCACACCATCATCACCAATGCTGAAATCTGCGCGGCCCCGCGAGCACGGGTGTGCAGTTCGCCGGTGGTGCGCATCTGTAAATAGGTGGCGCCCTGCGTCAGGATCATGCTGACGCTGACGATACCCGCCAGCAGCGCAAACGGATTCAGCAGCTGGAAGAAGTTGCCGGTATAGAACAGACGCAGGTATTCATCGGTATGAAAAGGCACGCCCTGCAACAGGTTGCCGAAGGCGACGCCAATCACCAGCGGCGGCACGAAGCTACCGATAAAAATGCCCCAGTCCCAGGTACGACGCCAGCGTGGGTCTTCAATCTTCGAACGGTAGTCAAAACCCACCGGGCGAAAGAACAGCGAGGCCAGCACCAGGATCATCGCCACATAGAAGCCGGAAAAGGCCGCGGCATAGACCATTGGCCAGGCGGCAAACAGCGCTCCCCCGGCGGTGATCAGCCACACCTGATTGCCGTCCCAGTGCGGGGCGATACTGTTGATCATAATGCGTCGATCGGTATCAGTCCGCCCGAGAATGCGTGAGAGCATGCCCACGCCCATATCAAATCCGTCCGCCACGGCGAAGCCAATCAGCAGTACGCCGATCAGCGCCCACCAGACAAATCGCAGCAGTTCATAAGTGATCATCAGAAGACTCCTGTCTTAGCGTGCTGCCGGTGTGGTAAGGGGAGACTGTTCGCAGTGATAGCGACCCGTTTTCAGGCTGCCTGGGCCCAGTCGGGCAAACCTGAACATCAGATACATTTCAACCACCAGGAACATCGTGTAAAGCCCGCAGATGAGAATCATCGAGAACAGCAGATCGCCAACCGTCAGTGAGGAGTTCGCCACCGCCGTCGGCAGCACCTCGCCGATGGCCCAGGGCTGACGGCCATATTCCGCGACAAACCAGCCGGACTCGATGGCGATCCACGGCAGAGGAATGCCGTAAAGCGCGCACTTAAGCAGGAAGGTACTTTTGCCAATGCGGTTACGGACTACCGCCCAGAACGCAGCGCCGATAATCAGTAGCATCAGGATGCCGCTGGCGACCATGATGCGGAATGAGAAGTAAAGTGGCGCGACCTGAGGAATGGAGTCTTTGGTCGCCTGGGCAATCTGCGCTTCAGTGGCATCGCTGACGTTTGGCGTATAGCGTTTCAGCAGCAGGCCGTAGCCCAGATCTTTTTTCACCGCGTTGAAGGCGGTGCGTACCTGAGCGTCATCGTTGCCGGATCGCAGCTCGGCCAGCAGCTGATAAGCTTTCATCCCGTTACGGATGCGCACCTCATGCTGCCCCATCAGCTCTTTCAGCCCGGTCACCTGCTTATCAAGTGAGCGGGTAGCAATCAGCCCCAGCGCCCAGGGGATCTGAATAGCGTATTTATTTTCCTGTGCCTGCTGATCGGGTATACCAAACAGCGTAAAAGGAGCCGGCGCAGGCTGGGTTTCCCATTCGGCTTCAATCGCGGCCAGCTTCGTCTTCTGCACGTCGCCGATTTCATAACCTGACTCGTCCCCGAGCACGATAACCGACAGTATTGCCGCCATGCCGAAGCTTGCCGCAATCGCAAAGGAGCGTTTAGCGAAGGCCACGTCGCGGCCGCGCAGCAGGTAAAAGGCGCTGATACCCAGAATAAACATCGCGCCGCAGGTGTAGCCCGCTGCCACGGTATGGACGAATTTCACCTGAGCGACCGGATTGAAGATAAGCTCTGAGAAGCTGACCATCTCCATGCGCATCGTTTCAAAGTTGAAGTCAGAGGCGACGGGGTTCTGCATCCAGCCATTCGCGACCAGGATCCACAGCGCAGAAAGGTTTGAGCCTAATGCCACCAGCCAGGTCACCGCCATATGCTGGACTTTTCCCAGTCGGTCCCAGCCGAAGAAAAACAGCCCGACAAAGGTCGATTCCAGAAAGAAAGCCATCAGACCTTCAATCGCCAGCGGTGCGCCGAATATATCCCCGACGTAGTGTGAATAATAAGACCAGTTGGTCCCGAACTGAAACTCCATGGTCAGTCCGGTAGCCACGCCCAGGGCAAAGTTAATACCAAATAACTTGCCCCAGAATTTAGTCATATCTTTGTAGATTTGCTTACCTGACAGCACGTAAACCGTTTCCATTATCGCCAGCAAAAACGCCATTCCCAGCGTTAAGGGCACAAACAGAAAGTGATACATAGCGGTCAGAGCAAACTGTAAGCGCGACAGTTCGACAATATCAAACATCTTGACTCCTTGCTCCTCGTTCGAGGGTGTTGGCCCTTGAGATGCGCCCTGCCAGGCGGGGCGGTGGGCCAATGCCAGTAACTAAAAAAGATCCCACGGGTGAGTAAAATAAAGATAATTAATCTCTTTTCAGCGCGCTTTATTAGAAATACCCGCGCTTAAAGGGATATCCGTGGCAAAAAGTGAAAGCGGCCACCTTTAATGATAAATAAAACTTAATTATTAAGAATTATAAATTTCAGCGTGAAGATCATTCTTCAAAATAGGCACCCGACAGGTGCATTTTGATGTAACGCAATTTAATCCAAAAGGCTGCATCTAATCCAGAACTAACAATTTAAATAGATTGTACTTTCTTGATATTAATCAAAGTGTGCACGTTGATTTATATGCTAGCGAGGTTTTATTGTTAATTTATTGTATTTTTCTGGCCGGTACTAGAAATAATAAAACAATAATCACCTGGATTATTTAACCGAAGCGGCAGGCGAGAGGGAAGCGAGGTAACTGAATAATAGAGGCTGAAGCACGGAGGACCAGGATTATGCTGAACAGGATACGGCCCAGCCCGCCATATAAAAGGCCTGAATCCACCGATGTGGCGAACTCAGGCCGGGGGTGCTGCCCGTTTAACCTCCCCTGCGCTGGCTTAGCTCAGGACGGCGGCACAGTAATGCAATACGTCGGGTTAGCGAGGCAGAACGGCTTTCACCGCTTCGCCGATGTCGGCCAGGCTGCGCACGGTTTTCACCCCTGCGGCTTCCAGCGCGGCAAATTTCTCATCCGCAGTGCCCTTGCCACCGGCAATGATCGCGCCCGCATGGCCCATACGTTTGCCTTTTGGCGCGGTCACACCGGCAATATACCCCACCACCGGCTTGGTGACGTTTGCCTTGATAAAGGCGGCTGCCTCTTCTTCAGCGCTGCCGCCGATCTCGCCGATCATCACAATCGCTTCGGTCTGCGGATCGTCCTGGAACAGGGTCAGAATATCAATAAAGTTAGAGCCGGGGATCGGATCGCCACCGATACCGACGCAGGTTGACTGGCCATAGCCGATATCCGTGGTCTGCTTAACGGCTTCATAGGTCAGCGTACCCGAGCGGGAAACGATACCGATACGTCCTGGCTTATGAATATGGCCCGGCATGATGCCGATTTTGCATTCGCCGGGGGTAATAACGCCCGGACAGTTAGGGCCAATCATGCGCACGCCCGCTTCGTCCAGCTTCACTTTCACCGTCAGCATATCCAGCGTAGGGATACCTTCGGTAATGGTGATGATCAGCTTAATCCCCGCTTCTATGGCTTCCAGGATACCGTCTTTACAGAAAGGAGCCGGAACATAGATAACGGATGCGGTCGCACCGGTCGCTTCTACGGCTTCGCGCACGGTATTGAAGACCGGCAGGCCCAGATGTTCAGTGCCGCCTTTGCCCGGCGTTACGCCCCCTACCAGCTGCGTACCATAGGCCAGCGCCTGTTCAGAGTGGAACGTCCCCTGGCCACCGGTGAAGCCCTGGCAGATTACTTTGGTGTTTTTATCGATCAGAATGGACATTATTTACCCTCCGCTGCGGCCACAACGCGCTGCGCCGCGTCGCTCAGGCTGGTTGCTGCAATGATATTCAGGCCGCTGTCTGCCAGTTTTTTGGCACCCAGTTCGGCATTGTTTCCTTCCAGACGCACCACGACCGGTACGTTAACGCCCACTTCCTCAACGGCGCCAATAATGCCGTCTGCGATCAGATCGCAGCGAACAATACCGCCGAAGATATTAACGAAAACCGCTTTGACCGCGTCGTCGGAGAGGATGATTTTAAACGCTTCGGTAACGCGTTCTTTCGTCGCACCGCCGCCCACGTCGAGGAAGTTAGCAGGCTGGCCGCCGCTGAGCTTCACGATGTCCATGGTACCCATCGCCAGACCGGCACCGTTGACCATGCAGCCGATATTCCCTTCCAGCGCCACGTAGTTAAGTTCCCACTGCGCAGCCTGCGCTTCACGGGCATCTTCCTGGCTCGGGTCGCGCATTTCGCGCAGATCCGGCTGGCGGAACAGCGCATTGCCGTCGGCACCCAGCTTGCCATCCAGGCAGATCAGATCGCCCTCTTTGGTGATAACCAGCGGGTTAATCTCAACCAGCGCCAGATCGCGCTCCAGGAACAGATTTGCCAGACCCATGAAAATTTTGGTGAACTGCCCTACCTGCTTGCCGGTCAGACCAAGCTTAAACGCCAGCTCACGGCCCTGATACGGCTGCGGACCGGTCAGCGGATCGAGCGCCATTTTGTGGATCAGGTGCGGGGTTTCCTCTGCGACTTTCTCAATTTCCACGCCGCCCTCGGTAGAGGCCATAAACACCACGCGACGGGTGCCACGGTCCACGACCGCGCCCAGATACAGCTCCTGGTCGATATCGGTCGCTGCTTCCACCAGGATCTGGTTAACCGGCTGACCCTGAGCATCGGTCTGATAGGTGGTCAGGCGTTTGCCCAGCCAGTGCTCGGCAAAGGCGCGGATCTCTTCTTTGCTTTTCACCACTTTCACACCGCCCGCTTTACCGCGGCCTCCGGCATGAACCTGACATTTCACTACCCACGGACCGGCGCCAATCTTGGAGGCGGCTTCTTCTGCTTCACGTGGTGTGGTGCAGGCATAACCGGTGGGTGCCGGTAAACCATACCGTGCAAACAGCTGTTTTGCCTGATATTCGTGTAAGTTCATGATGTTAATCCATTTAGTCGGGATAAACTCAGCCGCATCCGGCAGCGTGCCAGAGTATTGGCTCTCATAGGGTGGGCGCGGCATTCACCGCGCCCGACAGGGTTCAGACGTCCAGCAGCAGACGAGTGGGATCTTCCAGCAGCTCTTTAATGGCGACCAGATAGCTGACCGACTCTTTACCGTCGATCAGGCGGTGATCGTAGGAGAGCGCCAGATACATCATCGGCTGGATAACCACCTGACCATTGACCGCCATTGGGCGATCCTTGATGGCATGCATTCCCAGGATGGCGCTCTGCGGTGGGTTGATGATCGGCGTTGACATCAGGGAACCAAAGACGCCGCCGTTGGTAATGGTGAAGTTACCGCCGGTCAGTTCGTCAACGGTCAGCTTGCCGTCGCGGCCTTTGATCGCCAGCTCTTTGATTTTCTTCTCAATGTCGGCCATACCCAGCGCATCCACATCTTTCAGCACCGGCGTCACCAGCCCGCGCGGGGTGGATACGGCAATGCTGACGTCGAAGTAGTTGTGGTACACCACGTCTTCGCCGTCGATTGAGGCATTCACTTCCGGGAAGCGCTTCAGCGCCTCCACTACCGCTTTCAGGTAGAAAGACATAAAGCCCAGGCGTACGCCGTGACGTTTTTCAAACGACTCGCCGTACTGCTTGCGCAGGCTCATGATCGGCTGCATGTTGACTTCGTTAAAGGTGGTCAGCATGGCGGTGCTGTTTTTCGCTTCCAGCAGACGCTCCGCTACGCGCTTGCGCAGGCGGGTCATTGGCACACGCTTTTCACTGCGTCCGGCCAGCGCGGGTGCTGCTGCTCCTTCCGGCGCTTTCGCTTCCGACGGAGCCGCAGCAGGTTTTTTCGCCAGATGTTTTTCGACATCTTCACGCGTCAGTCTGCCACCCACGCCGGTGCCGCTGATGGCAGCCGGGTCGAGGCCGTGTTCGGCGATCAGACGGCGAATGGCCGGGCTGAGTGCGTCATTGCTCTCGTCACTCAGGGACGCGCTCTGGCGCTGCGCAGGCGTAGAGGCTGCGGCTTCAGACTTCGCTGAACTCTCTTTTCCACCGCTGTTACCCTCTTTCAGACGGCCCAGAGGCTGGCGTGAGGTCACCGTTGCGCCCTCATCTTCCAGAATGGCTTCCAGTATGCCGTCTGCGGAGGCCGGAACTTCCAGCACCACTTTATCGGTTTCGATCTCTACCAGGACTTCATCGCGCTGCACGGCATCGCCCGGTTTTTTGTGCCAGGTCGCCACGGTGGCATCGGCAACGGATTCAGGCAGGTCGGGAACGACAATATCTACGCTACTCATTATTTTTCCTTTAATTAATTAACGTTCAGCGCATCATTAACCAGATCTTGCTGCTGCTGCTGGTGAACGGACATATAACCTACTGCCGGCGAGGCCGAAGCTGGACGGCCGGCATAACGTAATGAAGCCTGAGCGGGTACGGCTTCGCGGAAATGATGCTGACTGCTGTACCAGGCGCCCTGGTTCTGCGGCTCTTCCTGACACCAGACAAAATCAGTGACGTGCTTATAGTGCTTAAGCACTTCCTGTACCACTTTGTGCGGGAAGGGGTAGAGCTGCTCAATACGCACGATAGCGACATCGGTCTGCTCGTTCTTACGGCGTTTTTCCAGCAGATCGTAATAAACCTTACCGGCACACAGCACCACGCGCTTCACGCCCTGCGGATCGAGGTCGTCGACTTCGCCAATCGCAGGCTGGAAGCCGCCGTTCGCCAGCTCTTCAAGAGAAGAGACCGCCAGCGGATGGCGCAGCAGGGATTTCGGCGACATGACCACCAGCGGACGACGCATCCCGCGCAGCGCCTGACGGCGCAGCATGTGGTAGACCTGCGCCGGGGTGGAGGGTACGCAAACCTGCATGTTCTGCTCGGCGCAGAGTTGCAGATAGCGTTCCAGGCGGGCGGAGGAGTGCTCCGGCCCCTGCCCTTCATAGCCGTGCGGCAGCAGCATCACCAGCCCACACATGCGGCCCCACTTCTGCTCACCGGAGCTGATAAACTGATCGATCACCACCTGCGCACCGTTGGCGAAGTCGCCGAACTGCGCTTCCCAAATGGTCAGGGTGCGCGGCTCAGCCGTCGCATAGCCATATTCAAAGGCCAGCACGGCTTCTTCCGACAGGACAGAATCCCATACCCGGAAGGTGCCCTGCCCGTTATGAACGTGCTGGAGCGGAGTCCAGGTGGACCCATTCGCCTGGTTGTGGATCACCGCATGACGATGGAAGAAGGTGCCGCGCCCCATATCCTCCCCGGAGAGACGGCAGGGTATGCCCTCATCGACCAGTGTGGCATAGGCGAGATTTTCCGCTGCGCCCCAGTCAAACGGCTTCTTACCGGCTGCCATGTCAGCGCGATCGTTGTAGATCTTCGCCACGCGCGACTGCATTTCGATCGACTCCGGCACCGTGCTGATGCGCTTCGCCAGATCCTGCAGGCGCTGAAAGTCCAGGCTTTCCGGGTAGCTCTCATCCCAGTCATGATTCAGATACGGTGACCAGGTGAAAGAGTGCAGACTCATTGGGCGCCATTCTGGCACCACGCACTCGCCCGCATCCAGCGCATCGCGGTAGAGATTTACCATTTCCGTCGCATCTTCCAGGCTGGCAACCTTCTCTTCCTGCAGGCGGTCGGCATAGATCTTACGCGGCGTAGGATGCTTTTTGATCTTCTGATACATCACCGGCTGCGTGGCGCTTGGCTCGTCGGCCTCGTTATGGCCGTGACGACGATAGCAGACCAGATCGATAAACACATCGCGCTTGAAGGTGTTGCGGAAGTCCAGCGCCAGGCGGGTAACAAATGCTACCGCTTCGGGATCGTCAGCGTTGACGTGGAAAATCGGTGCCAGCACCATTTTACCGATATCGGTACAGTACTGCGTCGAACGGGCATCTTTCGGATTGGAGGTGGTAAAGCCAATCTGGTTATTGATCACGATGCGTACCGTGCCGCCCACCTCGTAGCCGCGCGCCTGAGACATGTTCAGCGTTTCCTGAACCACGCCCTGACCGGTTACCGCGGCATCGCCGTGAATAGTAATCGGTAATACCTGATTGCTGCCCGGCTGGTCCAGCCTGTCCAGACGCGCGCGTACCGATCCCATTACTACCGGGCTGACAATCTCCAGGTGCGACGGGTTGAACGCCAGCGCCAGATGAACCATGCCGCCTTCGGTTTCAACATCGGACGAGAAGCCCATGTGGTACTTCACGTCGCCGGTGCCGAGATGCTCTTTGTGCTTGCCGGAGAACTCATCGAAGAGATCCTGCGGCTTTTTACCCAGCACGTTGATCAGTACGTTCAGGCGGCCACGGTGAGCCATCCCCAACACCACTTCACGGGTGCCGCTTTTACCGGCGTGACGGATCATTTCGTTCAGCATCGGTACCAGCGCGTCGCCCCCTTCCAGCGAGAAGCGCTTCGCGCCGGGGAATTTAGCCCCGAGGTAGCGTTCCAGACCTTCCGCAGCGGTGAGCTGTTTCAGAAAGCCCTTTTTCTCATCGGTTGAGAAGGAAGCCTGGCCCGCCACCGATTCGATACGCTGCTGGATCCAGCGCTTCTCTTCGGTGTTGGTGATGTGCATATATTCCGCACCAATCGAACCGCAGTAGGTCTGCTTCAGCATCGCGAACAGGTCGCCCAGCTTCATCGTGTCCCTGCCAAAGGCAAAGGACCCCACGTTGAAGGTTTCCTGGAAATCCGCTTCGGTCAGATCGTGGAAGGCCGGATCGAGATCGGGCACCGATTCCTGCTGCCACAGGCCCAACGGATCGAGGTTAGCCAGCTGATGGCCGCGGAAACGGAAGGCGTTTATCAGCTGAAGAACCTTCACCTGTTTGGCATTGGTATCGGGATCGCTAACGGAAGCGGTGTAGCGGGTGGCATCTTTCGCCAGGCGCTTGAAGTACTCGCGGGTGGTCGAATGGAATTGTTCAGGTCTGACTCCCTGACCTGGAAGCTGTTCAAACAGCGATTTCCAGGCAACATCAACAGAGTCAGGATCGGTCAGGTAGTCCTCATAGAGCTGCTCTATGTAGGTCTGGTTCGCGCCGGCCAGCCAGGATGAGTCTAGCCAGGGTTTCATCGCGCTGTTCTGCATTGTGATCCCTTAAGCATTTGTGCTTTCTTTCGCCGTGATTTATTTAAAGGGGAGCTTTACAGTTCCCACGCCGCACAGGCGGCTTGCCCTCGGTCGTGTTCCGCAACGTGCTGCGGGACGCGGCCTGAAAGTTCATCGATACGAGCGCTGTGCGCAACTGCTGGCGCCCGGGCCCGTAAGGGAACCCTGGTGAAAAGTTTCTGTTACGCGTTGTCGAAACCTTTCATCAGGGCCACCTGATACCTGCGATCCGGGAACCTTTCGGTCCCCGGTTTACGGCTAATCAGGCACTGCGCTGCAACAGCATCGACTTAATATGGCCGATGGCGCGCGTCGGGTTCAACCCTTTCGGACACACGCTCACACAGTTCATAATGCTGTGACAGCGGAAAACGCTGAATGCGTCATTCAGATTATCCAGACGCGCATCGGTTTCCGTATCGCGGCTGTCAATCAGGAAACGGTAGGCGGCCAGCAGGCCTGCCGGGCCGATGAATTTCTCCGGATTCCACCAGAATGACGGGCAGGAAGTGGAACAGCAGGCGCAGAGAATACACTCGTACAGACCATCCAGTTTTTCACGCTGTTCCGGTGCCTGCAAATGCTCACGCGCCGGTGGTTTCTCCCCGTTATTCAACAGGTAAGGCTTGATCTTCTCATACTGAGTATAGAACTGGCCCATGTCCACCACCAAATCCCGGATTACCGGTAACCCCGGCAGCGGGCGAATAACAATCTTTTTCTTACCGCCGCCCAGCGCCGAAACCGGTGTAATGCAGGCCAGGCCATTTTTACCGTTCATATTGATGCCGTCGGAGCCACATACCCCTTCGCGGCAGGAGCGACGAAACGCCAGCGTCGGATCTTTCTCTTTCAGGCGGATCAGCGCATCCAGCAGCATCATGTCGCGCCCTTCATCCGATTCCAGGCTGTAATCCTGCATACGCGGCGCGTCATCGACGTCCGGGTTATAACGATAAATAGAAAATTCGAGTCTCATCGTTTTATCTCCGCAACCTAGTAAGTACGTGCTTTTGGCGGGAACGCCGCGCGCAGCTTCGGCGCCATGTTCACCTCACGGCGAGTCATGCTTTCGCTCTGCGGCAGATACACGCTGTGGCACAGCCAGTTTGCATCGTCACGTTCAGGATAATCGAAGCGGCTGTGTGCGCCCCGGCTTTCGGTACGGAAGTTAGCCGCAACCGCAGTGGCGTAGGCCGTTTCCATCAGGTTATCCAGCTCAAGGCACTCTATACGCTGGGTATTAAAGTCGGCGGAACGGTCATCCAGACGGGCATTTTTCAGGCGTTCACGCAGCAGTTTGAGCTCAGCCAGCCCTTTCGCCATCGCCTCGCCTTCGCGGAAAACGGAGAAGTTGTTTTGCATACAGGTCTGCAATGCTTTACGCAGCTCGGCGGGATCTTCCCCGGTGGTATTGTTGTTCCAGCGGTTCATGCGTGCCAGCGAGGCGTCGATCTCTTCATCGGTCGCTTCCAGCAGTTCACCCTGTTCCTGAATGGATTCCTGCAAATGCAGGCCCGCAGCGCGGCCAAATACCACCAGGTCCAGCAGTGAGTTACCGCCGAGGCGGTTAGAGCCGTGCACGGAGACGCAGGCAATTTCACCCACGGCAAACAGCCCCGGCACCACCACGTCTTCGCCCTGTTCGTTAACCGTAATCGCCTGACCGGTCACTTTGGTCGGAATGCCGCCCATCATGTAGTGACAGGTCGGGATGACCGGGATCGGCTCTTTTACCGGATCAACGTGTGCGAAGGTGCGCGACAGCTCAAGGATGCCAGGAAGACGGGCTTCCAGCACTTCGCTGCCCAGATGGTCCAGCTTGAGCTTGATATGCGGTCCCCACGGACCTTCACAGCCGCGCCCTTCACGAATTTCAATCATCATTGAGCGGGCAACCACATCGCGTCCTGCAAGGTCTTTCGCATTAGGGGCGTAGCGCTCCATAAAGCGTTCGCCGTGCTTATTCAGCAGGTAACCGCCTTCGCCGCGGCACCCTTCGGTCACCAGCACGCCCGCCCCGGCAATACCGGTCGGGTGGAACTGCCACATTTCCATATCCTGCACCGGTACGCCCGCGCGCAGCGCCATACCCACGCCGTCGCCGGTGTTGATGTGCGCATTGGTGGTGGACTGATAGATGCGTCCTGCGCCACCGGTAGCCAGCACCGTCGCCCGCGCTTTGAAGTAGACCACTTCACCGTCTTCAATATTGAGCGCGGTACAGCCGACAATCGCACCGTCGGCATTTTTCACCAAATCCAGCGCGTACCATTCGGAGAAGATGGTGGTTTTGTTTTTCAGGTTCTGCTGATAAAGCGTGTGCAGCAGGGCATGACCGGTACGGTCAGCCGCAGCGGCAGTACGTGCAGCCTGCTCGCCGCCGAAGTTTTTCGACTGTCCACCGAAGGGGCGCTGATAAATGCGACCGTCATCAAGACGGGAAAAAGGCAGCCCCATATGCTCAAGCTCCAGAATCGCTTCCGGGCCGGTTTTACACATGTATTCGATGGCGTCCTGGTCACCGATATAGTCGGAACCTTTTACCGTGTCATACATATGCCATTCCCAGTCATCTTCATGGGTATTGCCCAGGGCAACGGTGATGCCACCCTGCGCAGAGACGGTATGGGAACGGGTAGGGAAAACTTTGGATAACAGAGCACAGCTCTGTCCTGATTGTGAAATCTGTAGCGCCGCACGCATGCCCGCACCACCTGCGCCGACAACCACGGCATCAAATTCTCTTACTGGCAACTTCATTACGCACCCCACACAACAACGGTTCCATAAATTGCATACACTAACAGCGCAACGACCACAATCAGTTGCAGTATCAGGCGTGTAGCCACGGCCTTGACGTAATCTGTTAATACCTGCCACATCCCGATCCAGCCATGCACCAGAATGGAGAACAGCGTTAAAAGGGTGAAGACCTTGGTTAACGGAGAGGCGAAAAAGCCCCGCCAGATCTCATAGGTCAGCGTGCCAGACATAACGATAAAGCCGAGAACATACAGAACATACAGGGTGATAATCATGGCAGCGGCGCGAAGCAGCAGCCAGTCATGAACGCCGTTACGACCCAGTGCAGAAGCGTTGCTTACCATACGAGGACTCCAGCCAGAATTGAAAGCACGACAGTAATAACAAATGTAATGTGCGCAGAGCGCTTACCCGTCTCCATTGTTTCAGCCAGATAGCCAAAGTCCATCAGCATGTGGCGAATGCCGCCGGCGATGTGATACGCCAGTGCGGTCAGAATGCCCCAAACGATGAATTTGACGAAAAAGCTGCCCATAACGGCTGAGGCTTGCAGGAAGCCCTCGGGAGAGGAGAGTGACAGGCCCAGTAACCAAAGCAGAATTCCAACGGCCACAAAGGTTATGACGCCAGATACGCGGTGGAGAATAGACGCTATTGCAGTAACGGGAAACCGGATCGTGGAGAGATCCAAGTTGACAGGTCTTTGTTTTTTCACGGTTTTGCCCACACAGCCTTTCTTATTTTGCTTCCTCCGGTCCTGAGGGCGGGTCAGACAGCGTTTAATCAAGCACTGCGCCAGGCACTAAAACTTCAACGTCCAGAACTTCAACGTCCAGTGTCAAAACGACGCGTATAAAACGCTGGGTGGCTCCTACAGCAGGGTTTTCCGGAGACCTGGCCGAAGTATAGGGGGTTCACAAACTCATTACAATTCCCCTACATACATCCTTGTCACATTTAGGTGGAACAGTGATCATCATCACATTTTTCACAATTTATACAAATTTAATTATCTGATTTGACAAAAGTTCAACATTCCTGTTACAAACTAGCGATCGAAATTTATATGATGCACAAAAGTTAAGGGGATACACTTCCCCCTCATAACAAGTTATGTAACATTGGCTTCAACTATACTTAAAGAACCCGATAATAATCACCGACAAGTTATTACCAGAACGGATCTTTAACAACCGCGAAACGCAGACAGATTGTACCCGCCGACCTGCACGCGCCCATCGCTCTGTACCCTGCACGATAAAAGATGCCACAGAGTCGATTACCTGCGCACCAGTATCAACCGCGGATACAGCGGCATTTCCGTTGTCAAAGGTTCACCGATAAGGCGCTAAGGAGACTGTAAATGGCTGATAAAAAAGCAACGCTAACCCTACCAGGCGAAGCTCCTATTGAACTTGATGTGCTGAAAGGTACGTTAGGCCAGGAAGAAATTGATGTCCGTAGCCTGGGTTCACAGGGATACTTCACCTTCGATCCGGGTTTTACCTCTACTGCGTCCTGTGAGTCGAAAATCACCTATATTGATGGTGACGAAGGTATTCTGCTGCATCGTGGTTTCCCTATTGATCAGCTGGCCCTGCACTCCAACTATCTGGAAGTGTGCTACATCCTGCTGAACGGCGAAGCGCCGACCAAAACCCAGTTTGAAGAATTCCGCACTATCGTTACCCGCCACACCATGATTCATGAGCAGATCCATCACCTGTTCCGGGGTTTCCGTCGTGACTCTCATCCGATGGCGGTCATGTGTGGGGTGACGGGCGCGCTGGCCGCGTTCTATCACGATGCCATGGACGTTAACATTGAACGCCACCGTGAAATCGCGGCATTCCGCCTGCTCTCTAAAATGCCTACCGTGGCGGCGATGTGTTACAAGTATTCGATTGGTCAGCCTTTCGTTTATCCACGCAACGACCTCTCCTATGCCGGTAACTTCCTGAACATGATGTTCTCGACGCCCTGTGAAGAGTATGTGGTTAACCCCATCCTTGAACGCGCCATGGACCGCATCCTGATTCTGCATGCAGACCATGAGCAGAACGCCTCTACCTCTACCGTCCGTACCGCAGGCTCATCCGGCGCCAATCCGTTTGCCTGTATCGCTGCCGGTATTGCGTCTCTTTGGGGACCTGCACACGGCGGGGCAAACGAAGCCTGCCTGCGGATGCTGGAGGAGATCAGCAACGTCGAGCATATTCCTGAGTTCCTGAAGCGTGCGAAAGACAAAAATGATTCTTTCCGCCTGATGGGCTTTGGTCACCGCGTATACAAGAACTACGATCCACGCGCTACCGTGATGCGTGAAACCTGCCATGAAGTGCTGAACGAACTGGGCATGAAGGATGACCTGCTGGAAGTCGCCATGGAGCTGGAGCATATCGCCCTAAACGACCCGTACTTTATCGAGCGTAAGCTCTATCCTAACGTCGACTTCTACTCCGGTATTATCCTGAAGGCGATGGGTATTCCGTCCTCTATGTTTACGGTGATTTTCGCTATGGCGCGTACCGTGGGCTGGATCGCGCACTGGAAAGAGATGCACGATGACGGCGTTAAAATCGCCCGTCCCCGTCAGCTCTATACCGGCTACGATAAGCGCGATTTTAAATCAGAGACCGCGGAGTAACACTTTCCGTGCGGGCGGGAAACCGTCCGGGCGGGCTGAAGCCTTCGCGCTTAAGCTTAACGGTGGGCTATGCTCACCGTTTAGGGTAATCTCCGAAAATCGTTGTATTTATCAGTTTAAATCTCTCGCATTTGGAAAAGTCGGACCGGTTAGCGCCCTACGCTTAGTAAGTAGCCCTGTGATTCCACTCATCTTTGTACTGGATATTTCCATCAACATGTTTCCATAAGATGGATTCATAACGTAGCATTATTGATTCAAGATGCGTGCCAGTCATCGCACCAGCGTAAAGATCTGGCGTAATCGAAGTAATTTTAACGTTACTCAAAATGATATTAAAATACTCTTGCTCTATTCCAGCATCAAGAATTTGATACATCCTGATGATAGCTGATTTCAGCGTAGCCCCCTGACTAAGGGCTTTATATAAGAGAGGAGTAACTATATCAAATTCCTTTTGGAATAGTATAGGACTGTGCACACGGGTTCCTGTCAGTCTTCCTGTCTGGCTATCAGTAGGAATGCTCACATTGTGTGTGAAAGATTTTAATTCTATAGCACCGACTCGACCACTAACAAGTGAACCTCCAGTAACAGGGGAATCATTTTCATCTGTTAGCCATAAATAAGCGGGATTGGACACGATAACTCCTTATGCTATTTATATTTATCAAACTTTTTCGTGAAAGTTGCAAACACAGTTATCCATATAATAGTGAATATGAATCCGCACAGTACACCATAAGAGGGGATATAAAGCACACAGATACACCAGCTACCAATGATAACAACAGGAAAAATCAGGTCAGAAAGAAAAATTGAAATCAGGCTCTTAAACATTGAACTTACTTCTCACCTCTCTGTACAATTCATCTGGAACCAGATTGGCTTTCATTTGTGCTGTGTTGATAATTTCTTCCAGCACAGGTTCAATAAAATAATACAACATTTCCAGTTGTGCGGTATACAGGATGGCAAAGTAGCGAGGTGCAAATATTTTTAATTTTCTGGCAGCTAAAGCTGCCTTATGATCTATACCTAAAACCTGGATGAATACCAGCTAACCCTTTCTATGCCCGCAGAGATATCGGATAATGCGTTTTTGGTTGCTTGCGAAAATGAGCTGAATCCCTGTTGAGTATAGATAGAGAGCTGCCTGTCACTCTGTAGCTTCATCCTCAAATAATCCGATCCATGCACAGTATTTACTCCTGTTATTTAGCAGCGAAAGGGTACTTACTTATAATGATGAAGTAAATTGGAAGGGCAATAAAGTGTGAGGGAGATCTATTCTCTTCTGGCTAAGGTTTGATTATCTCGTTCTTCCAGCCTGTACGCTGCTGCCAATAAATTATTTAAAAAAGCAACTCTGTAACATGGCTCAATATTTTACATAACATTACTATAAAGCTTTTTACACTTCATCAGTGTCATAATACGAGACGTCTTCGGTTTTAAAGTGACGTTTTCTCTATAAAACTTCTAAAAATGAAATGTATATGACTGACTTAGTGACTTAACTGAAATTGCCCAATCAACCCTTTAGTCGTTGTAAAATACAAATCAATTATTTCATATTCACCAAACCTTAATAAAAAGGCGCGTAGCAGAAAGTTCGCTATGTTAGGGTATTGATAAAAATATCCATTGCACAGACGTCTTGAATAACCGCCAGGGTGTATAAACAGATTAAGACAGGCGGGGAGCGCAGACAACCTTTCCACCCATATATGCAAACGTCTGCGGCCAAAAAGGAGGAACCCGGCGGGGAAACAGATCCCAGCCGCTGGCCTTACTTCCTTAGGCTGCGCCTCACCCTCAGCACAGCCCCCCTTAATGCTGGCACCCCGGGCACCAGTAAAAGGGCCGCGATGAAAGCGTGGTACGCTCGATGATGCCGCCGCAGCGCTCGCACGCCTTCCCTTCGCGATGAAAGACCTTAAAACGAAATAATGCGCCGTGATGCCGTTTTTCACTGACTACGCCCCGCGTCTGATACGAAAGGCGCGGCACCGCCAGCAGCGCCTCCGCCAGTCGTTGCAGCGCCTCGGGCGACAAATCCTGAGCGCGATGGTGTGCGGCAATCCCCGCCTGCCAGAGAATTTCAACCCGCAGGTAATTGCCAAGCCCGGCCAGAAAAGCCTGATCCAGCAGCAGACCGCTGAACTGACGCCGATGAAAACGCGTTGAAAGCAGGCGGCCCGCCACCTCGGCCACGGTCAGCGACATATCCAGTACGTCTGGCCCCACGCGCTGCAGGAAAGGATGCATTGTCAGCGAATTGCGGTCCAGCATCTCAATGTCCGAGGCGCTATAGAGCAGAATAGTTTTATCCTCCGCCCCCAGCCTGACGCGCAGTACGCGATTAGAGTCAGGCGTTTTACCGCTGTCGGTCACGCGCCAGACGCCGTAAAGCTGATTGTGGCTGTAGAGCGTCTGACCGCTGGAAAAGTGGCTGAGTATCGCTTTACCACGGGTCTCAATAGCCTCGATGCGTTCACCAAGCAGCACCGGCTGCCACACTTTCAGTTCAGGGAACGCGAACCACACGTCGGTCAGCGTTTTGCCTTTAATTGCCTTTTCCAGCGTGTCGGCCGCACGGCGAATTTCAGGTCCTTCTGGCATCAAATATGCCCTCCAGATAACAGGTTAATGCGTTGCGCCGCCTTCCAGACGACGATCTTCCTCAACGGTCAGGGCAATACTTATCGCCATTTCCAGCGCCAGGCCTACCGTCTGCACCGGCATACTCGCCAGGCCTGGATGCTTAACCGCCTGCTCAGGCAGCAGGGGAATATGGATAAAGCCGCCGCGCACCGGGTCTTTCTGCTTAGCCAGGGCGTGCAGCAGGCCATACATCACGTGGTTGCAGACATAGGTACCCGCAGTCTGCGACACCGTTGCCGGAATACCCGCCTCGCGGATCCCTTCCACTATGGCCTTTACAGGCAGAGTAGAAAAATAGGCTGCCGGACCGCCATCGACGATGGCCTCATCAATCGGCTGATTGCCGGCGTTATCGGGAATGCGCGCATCATTGATATTGATTGCCACCCGTTCAACGCTGATATCGGTCCGTCCTCCCGCCTGGCCGACGGCAATAACCAGGTCAGGTTTGAGTGCATCCAGCGTCTCATTAAGCACCCTCAGAGACTCATCAAATACGCAGGGTAGCTGTTTAGCCACGACGTGCGCCCCACAAATCATTCGCTCATGCAGGTGGCGGACCGCCTCCCATGAGGGATTCATCCGCTCGCCGTCAAAAGGTTCGAAGGCAGTAATCAGAACCGTTTTCATCTAAGCCTCACAGAAACATCAGATACCAGAGCAGGAAAATATTCACTATTAACAATAGCACGCCGGTCGGCACCTGAGCTTTGATCACCGCGTTGCGATCGGGTAGCTCCAGCAGCGCAGCCGGGACGATATTGAAATTAGCCGCCATCGGCGTCATCAGCGTGCCGCAGTAGCCCGAGAACATCCCTATTGCCGCCATCACCGCCGGATTGCCGTGGTGCTGGAGCACCAGGACCGGAATGCCAATACCGGCGGTAACAATCGGGAAGGCGGCAAACGCATTGCCCATCACCATGGTCAGCAGCGCCATGCCGATGGCATAGCTGGCGACGGCGACAAAGCGGTTATTAACGGCCAGATAGGTTTCCGTCAGGTGCGCAATCGCAGTCCCCACGCCCGCGCTGGTAAACAGCAGCCCCAGCGTCGCCAGCAGCTGCGGCAGTATAAAGGCCCAGCCGATGGCATCCAGCAGGCGGCGCGCCTCCTGAACCGACTGCGCCGGGGTATCCCGGGTCATTTTTAGCGCAATCAGCCAGCCCGTCAGGCAGCCGACCATCATGCTAAACAGCGTGACCAGGGTGGCATGATTACCCGCACCAAATACGGCGTTTTGCAGGCCGGGCAGATTATTAAACGCCACTACCCCTGCTACGGTCACGACCGGAATTGCCAGCGCGGGCAGAAACAGGCGGTTACGCAGCCGTGCGGCACTCTCATCACGCTGCTGCTGGCTGCGCTGATGATAAGAGCCCAGTTTTACGCCGCCCAGCCCGGCAATAAGCGCGGTGATCACCACCAGAACGCCGGTGAGGATATGCAGGTTACGCGCCCCCAGCAGGTTTTCCGCGCCGTCCCCGATAAAAAAGATCGCGCCGTACAGCGCCCAAAACAGTCCGGTCGTCAGACGGCGGGGATTAGCCTTATCACGCCATGACATGCCCGCGACCACCAGCAGAATGATACCCGCCAGCCAGAAGAGATAGTGCTGTTGAAACATTAGCGTTCTCCTTTGGCTTTCAGGGCCGTGCCGTTCAGCGCCGAGAGTTCGGCCGCCAGGGACTTATCCAGACGCCGCAGGCGGAACGCATGGATCAGAAAAGCGCAGAGTGCCGTAGGTAAACCCCATGCGGCAATATGCAGCGGCTCGGTCTGGATCCCCGCCGATTCCTGCATAAAATTATGCATAAATATGATGGCCCCAAAGGCAACGAATACGTCCTCGCCAAAGAACAGCCCGACGTTATCGGTCGCCGCCGCCATCGCGCGTAGCCGATAGCGCACCTCAGGCGGCAGCTCGCCGTAGCGGTTTTCCGTTGCGCCCTCGGCCATTGGGGCCAGCAGCGGGCGCACCATCTGTGGATGCCCGCCCAGGCTGGTCAGCCCCATGGCGGCGGTGATTTCGCGAACCAGCAGATAAACTATCAGCAGACGCCCCGCCGTCGCCGTTTTGATTTGGGCTATCCACGCCTGTGCGCGCTCTTTCAAGCCATGCCGCTCAAGCAGTCCGATAATCGGCAGCGGCAGCAGCAGGATCAGCGCCAGATTGCGCGTATTAAGGAAGCCGGAGCCGATCTTATCCAGGATATCGCCGATCGGCATATGGGCTGCCAGCCCGGTGATCCAGCCGGCAATCAGCACCACCACCACCGGATTAAAGCGCAGTAAAAAACCCACAATAATCGCTGCGATACCGGCCAGCGGCCACAAATTCACTACAGTTTCCATCTCTTCTCCTGGTTTCTCTGAATATCGCCCGCGCCGTACCGGGAAACTGAAAATATTGCACCCTGCCCGCTTTTTAAATTAGCGTTCGCTGGTCACAAGGATATGCTGTTCGGCAAAGGCATTGCGCAGCTGGCGGGCAAAGGCCAGCGCATGTGCGCCGTCCCCGTGTAAACAAACCGTTTCTGCCCGCACCCGCACCCACTCGCCGCTCAGACTTTGCACCTCACCACGCGCGACCATGCCCAGCGTCTGGGCTATCGCCTGTTCGTCACTGTCGACCAGCGCGCCAGGCTGAGCGCGCGGCACCAGTGAACCATCTGACTGATAGCCGCGATCGGCAAACACCTCTTCCCGGGTGCTCAGCCCCAGAGCCTGCGCCACGCGGATTGATTCGCTGTTTGCCAGCCCTACCAGCACCAGCCTGGGATCCACCGCTTTCACCGCACGGGCGATGGCGTCGGCCAGCGCGGGATCCTGCGCGGACTGGTTATAGAGCATCCCGTGCGGCTTAACGTGCGCCAGACTTCCCCCTTCACTCTCCGCCATCGCCTTCAGTGCGCCAATCTGGTAAACCACCTGGGCGTATACGACCCCGGGCGGCAGCGTCATACGCGTGCGGCCGAAATTTTCACGATCGGGGAAGCTGGGGTGGGCGCCAATCGCCACGCCACTGGCCAGCGCCCAGCGCACGCTTTGCAGCATGGTCTCTGCATCACCCGCGTGAAAACCGCAGGCAATATTGGCAGAGGAGACCAGCTGTAGCAGGGCGTGGTCGTTGCCGCACCCTTCGCCGAGATCGGCGTTTAAATCAACCTTCATGTGCTAACCCCCAGGCCATCTGATCGAGTGAGCGCTGACGTTCGCGTTTTGCCTGTAGCGCCTCTTCTAACGTGCAGTGAACAAAGTGGATCGGTTCACCCAGCCGGATCTGCGCAAGGTGATAAAGATCGGCCTCGATCACGCAGCCAATACGGGGATAGCCGCCGGTGGTCTGCGCGTCGGCCATCAGCACAATGGGCTGACCGTTGGGTGGAACCTGAATGACGCCGGGCATCAGTCCGTGCGACAGCATATCCCGCGTGGCGATGCGTTTAAGCGCCCTGCCCTGCAGGCGATAGCCCATACGATTACTCTGCGGGTTAAGCTGCCAGCCGGTCCGCCAGAAGGCCGCCCGGCTCTCCGGGCTGAACTCATGAAATTCAGGGCCAGCCATGGCGCGGATGCGGTTGCCAAACAGCAGCTGACGAACGCCAACAGGCTTGCTAAAGCGCTGCTGCGGTACGGCCTGCGGCAGCAGGTCGCCCTCTTCGAGTTTTCTCCCCCCGAAGCCGCCAAAGCCCGCTTTAACATCCGTGCTGCACGAACCCAGTACCGGCAATATGTCAAAGCCGCCGTCAAGCGCCAGATAGCTCCGCATACCGCGCTGCGGCATTTTTAGCGTCAGGCGCTGACCCTTACTTACCGCCGTACGCCAGCCGGTCCACACCGGCTGGCCGTCAATATCCGCACTGCATCCCGCACCGGTAAGCGCCATCCAGCCGTCGCGCCCGAACTCTGCACAAAACTGCCCCAGGGTTATCTCCAGCACGGCGCTCTGCCTGGGGTTGCCCACCAGCATATTGGCCGTTTCCATTGCTGGATGATCTAATACGCCTCCGACGCTGATGCCAGCGTCCCGCCAGCCTGTCCGTCCCGCATCCTGTAGCGTTGTGCTCATTCCGGCGCGAATAATCTTCAGCATATGCCCTCCTTTTGCGGGATAAATCGCACGCTGTCGCCAGGCCTGAGCCAGGTCGGCGGGCGGTTTTGCGGATCGAACAGCGCCACCCAGGTATGGCCAATCAGCTGCCATCCGCCCGGCGCGGACAGAGGATAGACGCCGGTTTGACTGCCGCCAATACCCACCGAACCGGCCGGAACCGCCACGCGCGGCTCGGCGCGACGCGGCGTATGCAACCGGTTATCCAGCCCGGCGAGATAAGGGAAGCCCGGCTGGAAACCGATAAAGAAGACCTGATATTCCGCAGCGGCGTGCGCCTCCACCACCTGCTGCGGGCTAAGGCCGCTGTGGCGCGCCACCACCTCGAGATCGGGGCCAGCCTGGCCACCATAGACCACCGGGATCTCGATTCGACGGGTTGCCAGCTCCAGCGCCTCGCTCTTCTCCCACCAGCATTGCATCCATTCAGTCGCATCCGGCGCCGTGCTCTGTGGGTCGCTAAGCAGTACCGTAATGTTGTTCATTCCCGGTATCACCTCTGTGACTTCAGGGCGAGCGCTGAGCGTTGCCGCCAGCCCCCAAATGCGCTGCTGGCTGCCGAGTGAAACCGGCGGCTCCAGCTCAAGCACTACCGCGCGCTCGCCTAACAGGTAACAACGTGCTTGTTGCAAAACGCCCTCCTGACCCGCAATGCGGCTTTTTTTCTCATTAAGGCAAACAGTTATGCGTAAATGTGATTAAGGTGTCAACAAGGCGTGTATCTGTCGTTACTGCGATGAGGGTGAGATAAGCGGTTTTGCGCGGAGCATTGAGGCATATAACGGGCGACGGCACGCCGCCCGGTTTTATCAGGCGGGATTAGCAATATCAATAAAGGTGACGTCCAGGCCATGTGCCTCTGCAAGCCACTCACCCAGCGCCCGGATCCCTGCACGTTCCGTCGCGTGATGCCCCGCAGCAAAGAAGTGCAGGCCCTGTTCACGCGCGCTATGGATGGTTTGTTCCGACACTTCCCCACTAATAAATGCATCCACGCCAAAGGCGGCGGCATCGTCGATAAATCCCTGCCCGCCGCCGCTACACCAGGCCACGCGGCGGATAAGCGCGGGCGCATTATCGCCACAGTGAAGTGGCTCACGGCCAAGCACCTGAGCGATGCGGGCAGCAAGCTGCTCTCCGGTCAATGGATCCTGCAATTCACCCCAGGGAACCAGCGGCAGAACATCGCCTTTGACGGTGATGCCCAGCAGCCTCGCCAGCTGTGCATTATTCCCCAGGTCGGGATGCGCATCTAAAGGCAGATGCCAGCCATAGAGATTGATATCGTTCGCCAGCAGCGTTTTCAGGCGGTTTCGCTTCATGCCTTTGATGGTTGGCGCTTCGTTTTTCCAGAAGTAACCGTGGTGTACCAAAACCGCGTCGGCACCAAGGCGCACGGCTTCGTCGAGCAGCGCCTGGCAGGCGGTCACGCCGGTGATAATTTTAGCGATCGCTTTCCGCCCCTCAACCTGAAGCCCGTTGGGGGCATAGTCGCTAAAGCTCGCAGCGTTGAGTTTCTGATTAACAAGGTGTTCAAGCTCTGTATTACGCATAGTCATTCCCGATTATCTTATTTTCGCGCGGCCTCATAGGCGTCAAGGGTCTGCCTGCGCGCCTCTTTATGATCAACAATCGGGACCGGATAATCCAGCGTGACATTATTCTTTTCCGCCCAGCTGTGTGGCTGATGGATCCATTCGTCAGGCACCTCTTTCAGGGCGGGCAGCCACGTACGGATAAATTCGCCCTGCCGGTCAAAGCGTTCTCCCTGGGTGGTGGGATTAAAAATGCGAAAATAGGGTGCGGCGTCGGTCCCCGTCGACGCGGCCCACTGCCAGCCACCGTTATTCGAGGCCAAATCGCCATCAACCAGCTGCGACATAAAGTAGCGCTCGCCTTCCCGCCAGTCGATCAGCAGATCTTTGATTAAAAAGCTGGCGACGATCATTCTCAGGCGGTTATGCATCCAGCCCAGCTTATTCAGCTGGCACATGGCAGCGTCAACAATTGGATAACCGGTTTTTCCCTGTTGCCAGGCGGCAAAATGCGCGGGATTATTCTGCCACCTGACGCCGCGCGTCCAGGCAATAAAGGGCTGATAGCGGCACAGTGAAGGGTAAGCGACCAGCAGATGGCGGTAAAACTCACGCCAAATGAGCTCGTTCAGCCAGACAAATTCCCGGCCGCCGTCAAGCGCCTGCGGGTGCTCCGTCAACAGGCGGTGCAGACACTGGCGGGGAGAAAGTACGCCGGTGGCCAGATAGACTGACAGGCGACTGGTGCCATCCACCGCCGGAATATCCCGGTTATCGGCATAATCGGTAACCGTCTGCTGGCAGAAATGGCGCAGGCGCGCAATCGCGGCGTCCTCTCCGCTGGGGAAAAGGGTTTCATCAACCTCCTCGAAGGGGTAGTTAAAGGGCGTCAGCGCGGGCACATCCCGCAGCGGCGCACCCGCGCGCGCGGCCGGTGCGGAAACGCACTCCGGCAGGCCAGCATGCAGACGCTTGACAAAGGCACGACTGAAGGGAGTGAACACCTTATACATATCGCGATTGCCGGTCAGTACGCTACCGGGAGGCAGCAGCAGGCTGTCATCAAACCCCTGTGAAACCACATCAATATCAGACAGCTCACGCTCGGCCGCCGCATCGCGGTTGCGTTCGTTAACCTCGTACTGATAATTGTAAAACATGCGTCCGACCTGATGCTGCTGGCAAAAGGATTTCAGAACCTCAATCGAGGCGGTAAAGTCATCGCACTCGACAGAGTGTAGCGGTATGCCCTTTTCAGCCAGCGATCGTTGCACGTCCTGAAGACTGCTGAAAATAAACGCCGCCTGTCTGGGGGACATTGAGTGTGATTTCCACTGGACGGGCGTGGCAATAAACAGCACCAGAACCCTGGCATCAGCATCGCGGCAGGCCGCATTTAGGGCGTAGTTATCGTGGATGCGCAGATCGTTACGCATCCAGACCAGATGGGTGACCATGAATCTCCCTGATAAATTTAGTGACCGTAACGCAGTCGAAGCGCTTCCGGATAGGGTTCAAAGTAGCGCTGCTGCGCGAGATAAGGATCGGGGAACTCAGACATGTAGTGCTTTAACAGCGTGATAGGTGCCAGCAGCGGCTGAAGCCCCTGTCGGTAGTGATCAATCAGTGAAGCCAGCTCCTGACGCTGCCTTGAACTCAGCTGGGGCCGAAAATAGCCCTGAACATGCATCAGAACGTTAGTGTGGTTGCCCCGCGTGGCCGGATGTTTCAGCAGATCCATCAGCCGCTGGCGATATTCAAGGGCATACTCCTCCAGTGAACTCCAGCTTTCAATGGCCGCAACGAACCGCCCCAGTTCACGGTATTCCGCCTGAGAATGTGCCAGCAGTGACAGCTTATAACGACTGTGAAAAGCGATGAGTTTGCCGCGGGTCAGCCCACTCCGCCACAGTGCATTAAACTCATGGAGGGTATATACGCGTTCGACAAAATTCTCACGCAGCGGCGCATCCTGTAACCGCCCATCCTCTTCAACGGGCAGCCAGGGGATTTGGCGCATCAGCTCACGCGTAAAGACGCCGACACCCTCTTTACGATTATTATTGCTGTCCGGCTGGTAAACCCGTACGCGTTCCATGCCACAGGTCGGCGACCTGGCACAGACGATGTAGCCGCATAAGTGCTGTAGGTTAGCCACTCGCTGTTCGGAATAGTGCTGCATTTTTTCGGTAACCGGCTCGCCGTGGCCGTTACTGAATGCCAGCTCCGTTTTACTCTCCGCGGTATCGATCAGCCGCAGCGCCGGGCGGGGAGCAGGCAGACCAATGGCCATTTCCGGGCAGGCCGGCTCGTAATGAATATAGGGAGCGAGTTCATCCGTAGCGAAGGTGCATCGCTTATGTCCGCCGTCAAAACGGACTTTGTCGCCCAGCAGACAGGCACTGATGCCAACAGGAATTTTCTCGCTCATAGTTGTACAACCTCTAACTTCTTGTAGAAGTTTAAGTGTAGCCCAGTTGTACCAGTAAAGGCGAGAATATTAAGAAAAACTGAATGAAGGGAAAAAAAACCCGCCGAAGCGGGTGAGATTAATAGAATTCGCAGCCAGCGGCTTCTGAGTTCGCCAGCCAGACCGGCTGGCTGCTGGTTTTAGACCAGACGCGATGGAGATAGCTGTAAAACCTCGGGCGGTCATGACGAAATAGCATGACCGGCAGTGCGATAAACCCAATGATAACCACCGCGATACGGCGCAGGATTATTCGATGTAAAGAGTAAGCGTGATAGAGCAGCATAAGCCCTCCCGACAGGCCAGCAAAATAAGAGAAGATTTGCCGAAAATAATACGCGTTATAGTGTAATTTTTCATCTCATCTGACCACTTTCAGCGATAAATCCTCTCTTTTATCCTCTCTGAACCGTAATAAAGTTACATTAAGGTTAATTAGCTACATCCTATTAACTTTAATTTAACTTAAAGACCATAATCCATTATTTTCGGCAGTATGACGTGCCGCGTCTGCCTTTACGGGCATCTGTGCAGCGCCGGGAATAATTTGGTAGATTGAGAGCTATAGCTAAGCCGCAGAATGTTGGCATACGAATGTATTTATTGAGCGAGACAGCGTGACCACGATCCTGATTATTGAAGATGAAAAAGAGATCCGCCGCTTCTTACGCCTCGCGCTGGAGGGTGAAGACCTGCGCGTTTACGATGCCGATACGCTCCAGCGTGGCCTGATTGAAGCGGCCACCCGCAAACCCGACCTGGTTATTCTCGACCTTGGTTTACCTGACGGTGATGGCGGAGAGTTTATTCGTGAGTTTCGCCAGTGGAGCGCCTCCCCGATCGTGGTGCTCTCTGCCCGCAGTAATGAACAGGACAAAATCGACGCGCTGGATGCGGGTGCTAATGATTTCCTGACTAAACCCTTTGGAGTGGGCGAGCTGATGGCAAGGGTACGGGTCGCACTGCGCTATCGCGCAGATCCGAGTCCGTCTGCACTCAGCCCGGAAGTGAGCTTTGGCGATGTCACGGTCAATATCGCCGATCGCCGGGTTACGCGGAACCAGCAGGATTTACACCTGACGCCGATTGAGTTTCGCCTGCTGGTGAGCCTGCTCAATCACGCCGGTAAAGTGATGACGCAGCGTCAGCTGCTGAATCAGGTATGGGGTCCGAATGCCGTGGAGCACAGTCATTATCTGCGCATCTATATGGGGCATTTACGCCAGAAGCTGGAAGCCGACCCGGCCAGGCCGCGCTATCTGATCACCGAAACCGGCATAGGCTACCGTTTTATGCCCTGAACGAAAAAAAGGCGCTACGAATAGCGCCTTTTTTGCGGTTCCACCCTGAATAATCAGGCGTTTTTCAGCACTTCACTGACAATCTCAACCGCTTCTTTTTCAATCTTCTCGCGATGCTCAGCACCGAGGAAGCTTTCACAGTAGATTTTGTACGCATCTTCCGTACCGGAAGGACGCGCAGCGAACCAGCCGTTCTCCGTCATCACTTTCAGACCACCAATTGACGCACCGTTGCCCGGCGCTGCCGTCAGGCGGGCGGTGATCGGGTCACCGGCCAGCGTATCGGCACTGACCATTTCAGGAGAAAGCTTCGACAGCGCCGCTTTTTGCGCCGACGTGGCGGATGCCTGCAGGCGATTGTAGCTGGGTGCGCCAAACCGCTGTGCCAGTTCGTCGTAATGCTGCTGCGGGTTTTTACCGGTTACCGCGGTAATTTCTGCCGCCAGCAGGCACATGATGATGCCATCTTTATCCGTTGACCACGGCGTACCGTCAAAGCGCAGGAAGGAGGCCCCTGCACTCTCTTCGCCGCCGAAGCCAAAGCTGCCGTCAAACAGTCCGTCGACGAACCATTTGAAGCCGACCGGCACTTCCACCAGCCTGCGGCCAATATCATTGACCACGCGGTCGATCATCGCGCTGGAGACCAGCGTTTTGCCGACGGCCACATCGCTGCCCCACTGAGGACGATGCTGAAACAGGTAATTAATCGCGACGGCCAGATAATGGTTCGGATTCATCAGCCCTGCAGGAGTAACAATGCCGTGGCGGTCATAATCAGGATCGTTGGCAAACGCCAGATCGAACTTATCACGTAGCGCCAGCAGGCCCGCCATCGCGCTTTCAGACGAGCAGTCCATGCGGATCACGCCATCTTTATCGAGATGCATAAAGCGGAAGGTCTGATCCACTGAATCATTCACGATGGTCAGATCCAGCTTGTAGAACTCGGCAATACGCTGCCAGTAAGCGATACCGGAGCCGCCCAGCGGGTCGACACCAATTTTCAGGCCTGCTTTCTGAATGGCCGGGATATCAATGATCTGTGCCAGACCTTCGATATAGGGCTGAATAAGGTCTTTTTCCTGCAGGTGCCCACTGGCCCATGCTTCATCCAGTGCGATACGCTTCACGCCTTTCAGTCCGTCCTGAATCAGCGCGTTGGCGCGGTCCTCAACGACTTTGGTAACGTTGGTATCGGCCGGTCCACCGTTCGGTGGATTGTATTTGATACCCCCATCTTCCGGCGGGTTGTGTGACGGCGTAATCACGATACCGTCTGCCTGTGCACCACCCGCTTTATTGTGCTCAAGAATGGCGTTAGAGATTGCAGGGGTTGGCGTATAACCATTATCCAGCTGCACGATAACGTCCACACCGTTAGCCGCCAGCACTTCCAGTACGGAAATGATGGCGGGTTCAGACAGCGCGTGGGTATCTTTCCCTACGTAGCAGGGACCGGTGATACCATTCTTTGTACGCTCTTCAGCAATCGCCTGCGCAATCGCCAGAATATGTGTTTCGTTAAAGCTCTGACGCCCTGCACTGCCGCGATGGCCTGAGGTACCAAATTTCACCGCATGTTCCGCATTGCCCGGGTTGGGTTGCAGGACATAATACTGTGAAGTCAATTGTGCAACGTTAATCAAATCGCTCTGCTGGGCCGGCTGCCCGGCACGGGGGTGATTAGCCATGGGCGCTTCTCCCTGATTATCAGGTTATCAGTTAGAGGGTGCCGCAAACTTTGTCGATCAGCTCCGCCGGGAACTGCATCGACTGCATGATATGTTCAATCATGCTGCGTTTACGACCTGTGTTAGTGTTGGTGATCACCCAATACGGCGTGCCCGGAATATGCTGCGGCTTGGTATGGGTGCCGTTCTGTACCAGGGTTTGTTGATTACCCGCAAAGTAGACGCGCGTACGACCGAGCAGTGACTCGGTGCCTGTAGCAAATGCTTTGGGATCAAGACTGTACAGCGTCGAAAGAATCAGCATAAAGCGATTTACCGCTTTTTTCTGATCGGCATACTCATCGGACAGCAGCAGCTCACGTACGGCACGGACGCGATCCTGAGGACGCGGTTGTACTTCCGCAGGTGCAGCACTTTTCGCCATCGCTGGCGGCGTTGCTGCGCCCTTTGGCAGCGGCTGACCGGCTGAGAATTTAAGCATACGCCGTAAAATGTCAGAGGCACTTTCACCAATATGCTGAGTGTGGCTGGCGATATAACGGTACAGCTCTTCGTCGACTTCGATAGTTTTCATCATGATCCAGTACGATTATTGCTTATAAGAGCCGCCCGGTGCCGTGTTACAGGGTTCGGTTACGCAGCACGGTTCACAGACCAGCTCTAACATGTGGATTATAAAGTTAAATCCTGCCAGGGTGTAGCGCCAGACCCCAATACAGGCAAAAGTCAGACTATGCCGCAAAAAGGTGGCCTGGAAGCCGTTTATCGTTTCGGCAGAAAAATGTGGATCCATGATACCCTAACCCCTCGTTTCAACTGTAAGAACTTTGCTATGAAATTGAATGTCCGCTTGCAAACCGAACAATCCGCTGCCGCGAATCTACCCACCGTACTGATCCACGGCCTGTTTGGCAGCCTGGATAACCTTGGCGTACTGGCCAGAAAGCTGAAGGAGACGCGTCCGGTGGTCCAGATTGACGTACGCAATCATGGTCTTTCCCCGCGATCGGATGAGATGAGCTATCCGGCGATGGCGCAGGACGTGCTGGAGACGCTTGATGAGCTGGGGATTGCGCGTTTTGACCTTGCAGGCCATTCGATGGGCGGAAAAATCGCCATGGCACTGACGGCGGCTGCGCCGGAGCGGGCAGGCAAGCTGGTGGTGATTGATATTGCGCCCGTCGCTTACCCTGAACGCCATCATGACGCCATTTTTGCCGCACTGAACGCCGTGACGGCAGCGGGAATAACCACCCGCAGCGAAGCCGCCGCGCTGATGCGCCAGACAATAGAGGAAGAAGGGGTGATTCAGTTTCTGCTGAAGTCCTTTCACGAGGGGAGCTGGCGCTTTAACGTCAGGGCGCTGGAGGCCCGGTACCCAGAGATCATCGACTGGCAGCCGATCCCCGCCTGGCCGCATCCGGCGCTTTTTATCCGCGGCGAACGCTCATCCTACCTTGACGACAGGTGGCGTGACGCCCTGCTGGCGCAGTTCCCCCAGGCACGCGCACATGTGATTGCCGGTGCCGGACACTGGGTACATGCAGAGAAACCTGATGCGGTTCTGCGCGCAATTAGCCGTTTTTATGCGCGTTAGAAACAAATGCTCCCTCAAATTGTTAAATCGTTGTCGTCTCGACTTTCACTGGGGTATGATGGCGCGCTAAAATTTTGTCGCGGGTGAAAATCCCTTTGGCAACATGGCTCAATCCATCAGAACTCCAGCCTTCAGTACCACGATTCTATGGCAAAAGAAAACACGGACCGCACCACGATCGATCTCTTTGCAGACGAACGCCGTCCGGGACGACCTAAAACTAATCCGCTGACGCGTGATGAGCAGCTGCGCATCAACAAACGCAATCAGCTTAAGCGTGATAAAGTGCGCGGGCTTAAGCGCGTCGAGCTGAAAATCAATAGCGATGCGGTTGATGCCCTTAATCACCTTGCTGACCAGCGTAATATGAGCCGCAGCGAGCTGATTGAAGAGATGGTGATGGCGCAGTTAGCCAGCCAGAACCCCTGAAGCGGTGGTTATTTCGCGGTCAGGGACAGCTGAGGGCACAGCACAATGCGACAAAAGCAGGAGGATTACTCGTTTATCCCCCTGTGGCTGTCTGCTATCATTGCCGTTATCTTTTTTAAGTTAGCCATCTCATATCATTAAGTTTCAAGAGGTTATTAAACTCATGGCAATCGTAGGCATTTTCTTTGGCAGCGATACGGGCAATACCGAAAATCTTGCAAAAGTGATTCAAAAGCAGCTTGGCACTGACGTTGCTGACGTTCACGATATCGCTAAAAGCAGCAAAGAAGATCTTGAAGCCTTTGATATTTTGCTGCTGGGTATTCCCACCTGGTACTACGGCGAAGCGCAGTGCGACTGGGACGACTTCTTTCCGACCCTGGAAGAGATCGACTTCAACGGCAAGCTGGTGGCGCTGTTTGGCTGTGGCGATCAGGAAGACTATGCCGAGTACTTCTGCGATGCCATGGGCACCATCCGCGACATCATTGAGCCCAGGGGCGCGGTGATTGTCGGGCACTGGCCAACGGCGGGTTACCATTTCGAGGCCTCCAAAGGGCTGGCGGATGACAACCATTTCCTCGGTCTGGCCATTGACGAAGACCGTCAGCCTGAGTTGACCCAGCAACGTACCGAACAATGGGTTAAACAGATTTTTGACGAGCTGCAGCTGAAAGAGATTCTTGAAGCCTGAGTGCAGCGGCCTGATGTGGGCGATGTCTCATATCGGGCCAGTGGTTTTACCTGTAGAAGTAATAGGTACATCTTTGTAATTTTCATCTGCAAATCTGTAAAATATCGCCATCGGTCACCTCACTTATTCAGCGTTCCTCGCTCAACGAGCGATAAGAGTGCTGAGCAAAATGTTAATCCCGTTTTTATTGGGCGTTTGCTTTCCTGGACGTATCGGGTTCTCAACTTTACATCCCACAGCGGTGCGCATCCCACTCGTGGTTTCCATTTTGAAGTATCAGTTCTATAATGAGACGCACCTAGCTTTCTGCGTCGACCGATGTTTAAGGCTTTTCAGCCACTTAGTGACTAGCAAAGTAACAGGACAATATCCGCATGACTGACAACAATACCGCATTAAAGAAGGCCGGCCTGAAAGTCACGCTTCCCCGACTGAAAATTCTGGAAGTGCTTCAGGTACCAGAGAGCCATCACGTCAGTGCGGAAGATTTATATAAACGCCTGATTGATATGGGCGAAGAGATTGGGCTGGCAACGGTCTACCGCGTACTCAACCAGTTTGATGATGCAGGGATTGTAACGCGTCATAACTTTGAAGGCGGCAAGTCCGTATTCGAACTGACCCAGCAGCAGCATCACGATCACCTGATCTGTCTGGACTGCGGAAAAGTGATTGAATTCAGCGATGAGTCTATCGAGACACGTCAGCGTGATATCGCTACCCGCCACGGTATTAAACTCAGCAACCACAGTCTTTATCTTTACGGCCACTGCACCACAGGTGACTGCCGTGAAGACGAAACGCTTCACGACAAATAATCTTCCGCGTTGCCCAACATAAAAAACCGGTGATCATCACCGGCTTTTTTTTACGCTTTTTTCAGACTTCCTCCACCCTGCTGTAGCGCTTGCCGTCGGCGCTGACCGCGCGCACCAGGACGTTACCCTCCTCCTCAACTTGCGGTTTAGCCGTGGCCTCATAGCGCTGCCAGCTTCTGCCTGCATCAACGCTGTACTCAATGGCGATGCCAGGCAGCGCGATATTCGCCTCCAGCATTCCGCCAATAATACGCGCGCCCGGTACCGGGATGCGGTACTCAATTCCCCGACGATCCAGCTTCGACAGCTCGCGTTGACCCAGCAGGTTGGCAAAACGCTGCCACTCTTTCAACTGAGCCTTACTATCGACAAAATGCGTCTCGCCCCGGGTAAAGGCTTTTCCTGGCTGGTAATCCTGCTCCCAGCCCGCGCGGTGCCATGCTCGCTCGGCCACGGCCAGCAGACGCGGAAACATCATATATTCCATCTGTCCGTCAGTGCGTACCGTCTCGCTCCACAGCTGGGCAGAGAGTCCGGTGGCGCCAGGCCAGGGCTTGTCGGATTTTGCCGTAAATGTTTTACCATCGCGATCAAACGACATTTCTGCGTTCTGCGGCAGGTTATCCGGCACAAAGCTAAACATTTTGCGCTCGTCGCTGAAACGGGTTCCCCAATAGTAGCCCCGCTCAAGCGGATTAACTTCGTTGGGGAAATCGAGATAGACGTAGTCCGGGTTGGAGACGATCACCTCGTAGCCCTTGTTGGCCCAGTCGTTAGCGCTGTCATACCCTCCCCAGTAAAGCGTATCCCAGAAATTCACCGCCACGCGCTTCGTGGCGAAGGCACCCGCATTTTCAGCATCCTTCAGGCCATCCTGCCACGCCTGCATTTTCTCGATGCCGTGCGCATCGACCTGCTTGCTAACTTCCCGCGCAAAATAGCTCGGAAGGTGATCAAGGTCAGCTATTTTTCCCGCTTTGATCATCGCCTGACAGACGGAAGATTTTGCCCAGGGTTTATCTTCCTGGCGCATATCCAGCCTGCCTTTACCTTCTTCGGGCTTCGTCTTATCGGTATAGCCTGCGCCAAGACGAATATTTTTCGCTTCATCACCGCCAAAATGCCAGGCCTTCATTGGCTGTCCCGCCGCCAGATGCATCGCCTGGATTTCACTAATCACCTTGTCGGTAAAGCGCAGCGAGGATGTCAGGCAGGGATTGAGATAGCTGGTACGATCGTAAAGCTGGACGGAGGTGGTATTGGAGTCGTCGGTGGGATCCACCAGCCGGTATGCCTCGGCGTCGGCCTGTTTCCCCCCGGCCATCAGGCGGGCATAGCGTGCCTCCATCGACACCACCGCCGCCCGGGCATGCGCAGGCATATCAATTTCCGGGATCACCTCAATACCCCGGGCCCCTGCGTATTTGACGATATCAATATAGTCCTGGCGGCTGAAATGCCCCGAGCCGTTATTATTGCTGAAAGGCCCCGATCCCAGCTGTGGCAGCAGGCAGGTTTTCTCGGTGAGATCGTGGCAGCGTTTACTTCCTACATCGGTCAGCTCTGGCAAACCGGGGATCTCAATGCGCCAGGCTTCATCGTCAGAAAGATGGAAGTGAAAGACGTTCAGCTTCCAGGCCGCCATCTGATCCAGCAGCCGTAAAATTGCCTCTTTGCTATGAAAATTACGGGCAACATCGAGGAATACCCCACGATAAGGGAAACGCGGTGCATCGGCTGCTTTCAGCGTCGCAATTTTGAGGCCGTCAGCGGGGATGAGTGAAAGTATCGACTGTACGCCATTCATCACGCCGCGCTGATCGAAGCCGGTCACCTCTGCCTGGGTTTCGCCAATGGTTAGCTGATAGCCGCCCGGGATGGACTGCTGTTTCCCCAGCGCGCTGGCAGCAATCCGGGTCTTGATGGTATAGCCGTTAGCCCGTTCCTGAACGCCCAGTAAACTGAAACGCTGACGCAGAGCATCGGCCTGATCGGCCGATAACGTGGTGAAATCGAACCTTACGCCTGATGACAGGTCGGCGTCCCCACTGTAGATCTCCACGCTCATCGGCGTAGGTACAATCTGCCCACGCAGAGTTTGCGCCGGGAGCGTGGCCACATCGCTGTTTTTAGCAAAGCGGCTGGCCGCGTTCATCAGCACGTTTTTGTCATCCGGCGTACGTCGCCATTGATCGCCAAAGGGTTCAACGAAGCGGGACAGCTCTTCCGTATCCGTTATGGCGATGATTTTTGGGCTGGCGTTGCTGGAGGTAACATACCAGCGTGGCATTACGTCGGTGATAAACAACTGCCAGTACTCATTGATAATCGGAATATCCACCGATGCTCCGGCGGCAAAGCCGGTGAATTTATCCGTCGGCTCAAGCCGGGTCAGGTCGCCGACGACGTGCACCATGCGAAACTGATCGCTATCGACCTTAAGCGTTTTATGCACGTTGGACATGTAAATGGCCCAGTCTTTACTGTTAAGCGCCTCGCCCGGGTTGGTTAAGGTGAGGGTGGCCCGGTTGCAGGAAGCCCAGTCAGCGCCCAGCGCGGCGCAGTCCACGCCATTCCAGGCAGCATGGTTATCGGTCACCTTATACTTAACGCCAAACTGACTGATCCTGTCGACCAGCTGCTGATCCGCCAGCGCACCCGTGCTGCCGAGCGCCGATATCAGCGCCGCCGCAATCGCACTTTTGTACATTTTCATTATTTCACCTGTTCCTTCTGGTTTTTTTGTTCAATCTCTTCAGACAGCCTGCCACAGCGATCCTGAACCTCATCGCCGCCGCCCATCTGCTCTGCATCAAGGCAATGCTGATAGTCCAGCGCCGGTATACGCTCAGGGCGCGACGCAGGGCCTGACGAGCAGGCGACTAACGCCAGCACACTGGCGATGAGCAGTAATATTTTATTCATTTCACACCTCCGTGGTTTTCGGACGGGGCCTCTGCCCCGCCTGCGGAATGGTTAAAAAATAGTGAATGGTGCGATGACGATAAATTTCACGTCCTGCTCATCCTGGAAGATATTGCCGTATCCCCCACTAAAGCTGGGCAGCGAGGAGTGGTTGTCGTAGCGGGTATAGTGCAGTTTGTACAACGTGCCTTTGGCCCAGCCCGCCTGCACGGTGTGCATCAGATCGAGATTCCAGGCTGATTCTTTCAGGCGAGCGTGGCGATCCCAGGCCGCGTTGCTGGCAGGTTTGGCATCCCATCCCCAGGCACGGGAGGTGCCAAGGCTCCATCCGGGGAGCGACCAGTTGGTTAAATCCCAGCTCACCCCGGCAAACAGGGCTTTTTCACCGTTGGCATTAAAGTCAGAGCGTGAATCCCACCACACGTCCAGCCGCCCGTTCGACGTGGCATAGCCTGGCGTCATCCGTTGCAGGAAAAACCCCTGATTCCCTTCGGCCTTCACCCAGGTGCCTTCCAGTCTGAAATCAAAGGCTCCCAGGGTGTAGCCCAGCGTCAGCGCCTGTAGCCAGGCCAGGCCGTCATACACATCATTAACGTTTGCAACGCCGCCGTGCGCCTTATCTTTTGCGCCATAAAACTGCCAGCTGGTGCTGAGATTATTTCCGGCAACCGGAAAATCATAAGAGACTTTAGTAAAATACTGATCCATGTAATCCGCGGCCTGCCCGAATGCAGCTTCCAGCACCAGCTGATTTTTGAAATCATATTTCATGCCGATTGAATGCAGATAGCGCACGGGCGTTTTTCCATCAGCCTGCCGAAAATGATAGGTATTTCTATACCAGGGTGCTTTATATCGGTCGCTCCACATCCATGACATCGAGAACGCGCCCGCCTCATCGAAATCACGATCAAAGCCAACTTCAGCGCCACGATAAGTACCGGGTAAAAAACTCCAGTGCGATGCCATCAGCGTCTGACCGGTGGGCTGTAAATAGCCAGCACGTAGCCAGTAATCACCCTGCTTAAACTTTAACGCCGCTTTATATATTGACGCGCCGTTTTTATCCCCGCCCCACTTTTCATCCCAGCGCGTTTTCGCGTCGCTAAAGCCTATTTCGTTGGGTGCGGCAGGCCCCTTGCCTGACATCTCCAGCGCGCCAAAGACGGCCAGATCGAGACCAATAAAATCAGCCAGATAGCCGGATGAAAAATCCAGGCTGCCGTTGAATGTCGAGTGATGGAGGTTTTGCTGATAGTTCCCGTATTTATCGCTGTCGGGGTCAAGATCTTTTCTTTCTCGATGTCGCTGCCAGTAATAAACTCCACCACTCAGGGTAGAATCCTCGATAAATCCCGTGGCGCTGGCCTGAGGACTTATTGACAGCGTGGAGAGAGTAGAAATAACGGCAACGGATAGCGTCAGCGCACGACGCGCCGGGTCAGAGATATGCATTGAGAAATCCCTCTCATTGTAAATTTAACAATCCTGAAACAGTAAAAATAATATTTCTTATAAAGACAGGCACCCTTCAGATGCTGTATGGATAATATTTTTCGCGACGCGAATTATCAATATATAAATAAAGGCATCTGCCAAAGTATGATCGTCGACACATAATATCGACTGCTCTGGCCATTATTGGAATAATAAAGGCGAATTTAGTCATTACGGAATTAATTAACAGCAGGCTGTAATGCTTTGTGCCGCGCTTATCCAATTAATCAAGAGCGGATACGCGATTCACGCCGCAATTATTTTTAGTCGCGGGAACAGGGGTAGCGAATAAGAGGTATGCTGTCTCGACGATAAGCCGCAGCACATCTTAAAACAGGTTTACACGGATGAGGGGCGAAATGTGATGGAAGGGTAACGTCAGGTGAAGTGGAACGTAATGGGCAGTGGAACGTAATGGTAAGTGCAACTCACGATGTAAACCCGGCGGTAATCCATTTTGCTGCAAGAATCAGCCAGGGGATTCCCCCCGGCCAATTCTTAACCCACAGGGTTATTTCAGCGCACAGCGCTTACCCGCAAGGGCGAAAGATTACTCTCCCGCCTTCGCCCAGGTGTCACGCAGACCCACGGTACGGTTAAACACCAGCCCGTTAACGCCTGAAGTGCGGTCGGCACAGAAGTAGCCTTCACGCTCAAACTGATACGGGCTTTCTGCCTGTGCACCCGACAGGCTGCGTTCCACAAATCCTGAACGAATAACCAGCGACTCAGAATTGATGGTGGTCAGGAAGTCTTCTGCCGCTGCCGGATTGGCCACGCTGAAAAGACGATCGTAGAGGCGGAACTCGGCGGGCAGCGCATGCTCAGCCGACACCCAGTGGATAACGCCTTTCACCTTGCGGCCATCAGCGGGATCTTTACTCAGTGTATCGGTATCGCAGGTACAGAACAGGCAGGTGATGTTACCCGCTTCATCCTTCGCCACGCGCTCAGCCCGGATAACGTACGCATTGCGCAGACGCACTTCTTTGCCCAGCACCAGACGCTTATACTGCTTGTTAGCCTCTTCACGGAAGTCAGCGCGGTCAATGTAAATTTCGCGGCTGAACGGCACCTCACGCGTTCCCATTTCCGGCTTATTCGGATGATTAGGCATGGTGAGGATCTCTTCGTGATTAGCCGGCAGGTTTTCAATCACCAGCTTCACCGGATCAAGCACGGCCATAGCGCGCGGCGCATTTTCATTAAGATCGTCACGGATGCACGACTCAAGCGAGGCCATTTCAACAATGTTGTCCTGTTTGGTCACACCAATGCGGCGGCAGAACTCACGAATAGCGCCTGCAGTGTAGCCACGACGACGCAGGCCGGACACGGTCAGCATGCGCGGGTCGTCCCACCCTTCAACAATCTTTTCGCTGACCAGCTGGGTCAGTTTACGCTTGGACATAATGGCGTATTCAAGATTCAGACGGGAAAATTCGTACTGCCGGGGGTGGGCAGGAATGGTGATGTTATCCAACACCCAGTCATAGAGGCGACGGTTATCCTGGAATTCCAGCGTACAGAGTGAATGGGTTATCCCTTCCAGCGCATCGGAAATGCAGTGGGTGAAGTCATACATCGGATAGATGCACCACTTTTTACCGGTCTGGTGATGCTCGGCAAATTTAATGCGGTACAGCACCGGGTCGCGCATAACGATAAAGTTGGAGGCCATATCGATTTTGGCGCGCAGACAGGCGGTTCCTTCGGCAAAGCCGCCGTTACGCATTTTTTCAAACAGCGCGAGGTTATCGCTCACGCTGCGATCGCGATACGGACTGTTTTTTCCCGGCGACGTTAGCGTCCCACGATATTCGCGGATCTGCTCCGGCGACAGCTCATCAACGTAGGCCAGGCCTTTAGTAATGAGTTCAACGGCGTAGTGATGCAGCTGATCAAAATAATCAGATGAGTAACGGACCTCGCCGCTCCACTCAAAACCAAGCCACTGCACATCTTTCTTAATTGACTCCACAAACTCCAGATCTTCTTTCACCGGGTTAGTGTCATCAAAGCGCAGGTTACATTGACCCTGATAGTCCTGAGCAATGCCAAAATTCAGGCAGATTGATTTGGCATGACCAATATGCAGATAGCCGTTAGGCTCGGGCGGGAAGCGGGTATGAACACTATTGTGCTTACCGTTCGCCAGGTCTTCGTCAATAATCTGACGAATAAAGTTAGTTGGGCGGGCTTCTGCCTCACTCATCTCAATGTCCTCAGGGATGCTTAGCGTAAATTAGTACGTGAAATAACGGAGTATGATCCACAAAGCAGGGAAGGGAAACAACCGTTTGTTAGCGGCGAGGCAAAAAAAAGGGCGGGGATCTCTTCCCGCCCTGATCGGCTATCTCTTCAGAGGCTAGCCGTGGACGTCAAACAGGCGAGTCTCACCTGCAATCACCGTTCCACCCGCCGCCAGTTGCAGGCTGCTGTAGTCGTCAATATTACTCACCACAACCGGGCTAATCATCGAACGGGCGTTGGCATTCAGCCAGGCCAGATCCATCTCCAGCACCGGCTGCCCGGCAGTGACGACCGCGCCCTCTTCAACCAGCCGGGTAAAGCCCTTCCCTGCCAGCGCCACGGTGTCCAGTCCCATATGCACCACCACTTCGACGCCCTTCTCCGTTTCAAGGCAGAACGCATGGTTAGTGTTAAAGATTTTAACCACCGTACCCGCGGCCGGTGAAACCACGATGCTGCTGGTCGGTCTGATAGCCAGTCCGTCTCCGACCGCTTTGCTGGCGAAGGCTTCATCCGGTACCTGTTCAATCGCAACCACCTCACCGCTAACCGGGGCCACCAGCGTCGCCACGATACCTTTCGCCGCGTTCGGCACCGCCTGCGGCGGCGCAGAAGCACTGGCCTTTTCAGCTACATCGTGGGAAGCAAGGGGGGCAATGCTCGCTTTAGCGATGACCTTTTTCATCTCTTCTGCGATAGATTCCGCTTTGGCACCCACAATCACCTGAACCGTTTGTTTGTTCAGCTTGATGACGCCAGACGCGCCGAGACGCTTACAGGCTGCATCATTGATCATGGCTGAATCGTTCACCGACAGGCGCAGACGGGTGATACAGGCATCAATAATTTTGAGGTTATCACTGCCGCCAACCGCGCCAATGTACTGACGGGCAAGCGTTTCCATCCCTTCTTCGGTATTACTGTTAGCACTCTCTCCGGCAGACTGATCATCCGTGCCGTCATCGCGCCCCGGCGTTTTCAGATTGAATATTTTGATAATCGCGGTGAAGAGCACGAAGTAAACGATAAAGGCGATTGCCCCCATCACCAGCAGCATCCAGACATTGTTGCTGGCGGCGGGTAGCTTATACATCAGCACATAGTCAATTGCCCCCGCCGAGAAGGAGAAGCCCGCGTGAATGTTCAGTGCCGTGGCAACAAACAGGCTGATGCCGGTCAGGATGGCGTGGACCAGATACAGCAGCGGCGCAAGGAACATAAACAGGAATTCCAGCGGCTCGGTCACACCGGTAAGGAATGCAGTGACCGCAACCGACAGCAGCATCCCTCCAACGAGGGGACGGCGAGCCTTAGGTGCAGCCAGGTACATTGCCAGCGCGGCACCGGGAAGACCAAACATCATAATGGGGAAGAAGCCTGACATAAACATGCCCGCGGTGCCGTCACCGGCATAGAAGCGGTTGATGTCGCCGTGGAAAACCGCGCCCGCCGCATTGGTGTACTCACCAATCTGGAACCAGGCAATAGTATTCAGCACCTGATGGAGACCCGTTGGGATCAGCAGGCGGTTAACAAAGCCAAATATGCCCGCACCCAGCGCGCCCTCAGAGACAATCCACTCGCCCCCGCTTTGAATGGCGGCCTGAACGGGCGGCCAGATATAGCCAAATACCGCCGCCAGAATCAGACAGAAGAACCCGGTCGCTATTGGCACAAAGCGTTTGCCACCAAAGAAGCTCAGGAACTCCGGCAGTTTAATATCCGACCAGCGGTTATAGGTCATTCCGGCCACCAGCCCGGTAATGATCCCCGCCAGTACGCCCATATTAATGGCCGGATTTATGGTCACCATGGCCTTGGTCATAATGAAATAACCCACGGCTCCGGCCAGCGCCGCGGGGCCCGCATTGTCTTTTGACCAGGTAGATGCGACGCCGATAGCAAAAATCAGCGCGAGGTTGTCAAAAATTGCCCCACCGCCCTGGGCGATAAACGGCATATTCAGTAAATCGGGTTGCCCAAAGCGCAGCATAAGGGCCGCAACAGGCAGCACCGCGATGGGCAGTTGCAACGATCGCCCCAGCCTTTGAAAAAATCCTAAAATATTCATCCTTCCCCCTAAAGACCCGTTAAGGCACCGATTACCGTTTTGCGTTTTTATAACGGCCAGTTTGATTTTGCATCATAGTAAAATCACCTGACGGAGTGTAAGAAAAAATTAATTCGCTTCGCAAATTAAAAGCGCCGTAATGTGACTTTTATCACCCATAAATGCAGATAAGCTCACAATAGTCTGGTCATATGTAGCCACTTATTTTATGATCCGAAATATCAGCACGGATTTATCCCTCGCGGATGATGCCCGGAACACGTTACGCTTGCTTACTGCTATGCGCCTTACACCGCTGACCCCCTTCAATATTTATATGAGGTGATACATGAGACTGATTCCTCTCGCAACCCCCACGCAGGTGGGCAAATGGGCCGCACGCCATATTGTCGATCGCATCAATGCCTTTAACCCGACGGCAGACCGCCCTTTTGTGCTTGGCCTGCCCACCGGTGGTACGCCGCTTGAAGCCTATCGCCATCTGATTGATATGCATAAAGCGGGCCAGATCAGCTTCAGGCATGTGATCACCTTCAATATGGATGAGTATGTCGGCCTGCCAAAGGAACATCCCGAAAGCTACCACAGCTTTATGTACCGCAACTTCTTCGACCATGTTGATATTCCATCGGAAAACATTAATCTTCTGAACGGTAATGCAGAAGATATTGACCTGGAGTGTCGTCAGTATGAAGAGAAGATCCGTGCGCTCGGTAAAATCCATCTGTTTATGGGCGGCGTAGGCAACGATGGCCATATCGCTTTTAACGAACCGGCCTCTTCCCTGGCTTCACGTACCCGTATCAAAACCCTGACGCATGAAACCCGCGTGGCTAACTCGCGCTTCTTCGGCGGGGATGTGGAAAAAGTGCCTAAATATGCCCTCACCGTCGGCGTGGGCACTCTGCTTGACGCGGAGGAAGTGATGATTCTGGTCATCGGTCACGCTAAGGCCCAGGCGCTGCAGGCTGCCGTTGAGGGGAACGTCAACCACATGTGGACCATCAGCTGTCTCCAGCTTCATGCCCGCTCCATCGTGGTCTGTGATGAACCCGCAACAATGGAACTGAAGGTCAAAACCGTTAAATACTTCCGCGAAATGGAAGCGGAAAGCGTGAAAAGTCTGTAAATCATCAGCTCAACACAGAGCGGCAAAGTGGCTTTCGCCTGTACCACAGCGTACACGGCCGGGCTGGGTGACTGCCCCCAGCCCGGCAAAGCGTTAGCCATTAAGCCGGATATGCCGGGAGAAAATATGTACGCTTTAACCAATGGCCGCGTTTTTACCGGCTATGAGATACTCGAAAATCATGCAGTTGTCATCAAAAATGGCCTGATTGAACGCGTTTGCGCCGCCGATGAACTTCCGGCAGACATTGAAAGGCGCGATACGGGCGGCGCGATTATTGCTCCCGGCTTTATCGATCTTCAGCTTAACGGCTGCGGCGGCGTGCAGTTTAATGATGATATGGCTGCACTTAGCGTCGACACCCTGAACACCATGCAGAAAACCAATGAGAAAGCGGGCTGTACCAGTTTTCTGCCAACTCTTATTACCAGTACTGACGACATGATGAAGCGTGCCGTCGAGGTGATGCGGGCTTATCTGGCGCAAAATACCCACCAGGCTCTGGGCCTGCATCTGGAAGGCCCGTGGCTCAGCCCACGCAAACCCGGCACCCATAACCCGGCCCTGATCCGTCGCCCTTCTCAGGCGCTGGTCGATTTCCTGTGTGAGAATGCCGATGTTATCAGTAAGATAACCCTCGCGCCGGAAGAGGTGGAACCCGAGATTATCCGTCAGCTGGTCAGTACGGGCATTGTGGTGTCCAGCGGTCATTCTCATGCCACCTATCATGAAGCCCGTACTGGCATTAACGCCGGGATCAGTTTCTCCACCCATCTTTATAACGCAATGCCTACCCTCACCGGACGCGAGCCGGGCCTGATCGGTGCCCTGTTTGACGCACCGGAGGTCTACAGCGGGATTATCGCAGACGGCCTGCACGTGCATTACGCAAATATTCGCAATGCTAAGCGTATCAAGGGTGACAGGCTAATACTGGTGACGGATGCCACCGCGCCAGCCGGGGCTAATATTGACCAATTTATTTTCGCAGGAAAAACAATATACTATCGGAATGGGCTGTGCGTTGACGAACAGGGCACGCTGAGTGGTTCAGCACTGACGATGATCGAAGCGGTGGCGAACTGCGTCGAACATGTCGGTATTTCTCTCGATGAGACGCTCCGCATGGCAACGCTTTATCCGGCCCGGGCAATGGGAATTGAGAACACGTTAGGTTCAGTTGAAGCCGGAAAAGTGGCGAACCTGACCGTTTTCACCCGTGATTATAAAATAATCCAGACTATCGTTAACGGTGACGAGGTCTTAAGCGAGTAGATACGGAATGACCAGCGGCGGACAGGCTCAGATAGGAAACGTTGATTTAGTTAAGCAGCTTAATAGCGCAGCCGTATACCGGCTAATCGATCAGCAAGGACCGATTTCACGTATTCAGATTGCCGAGCACAGTCAGCTTGCTCCCGCCAGCGTCACCAAAATTACCCGTCAGCTTATTGAACGCGGGCTGATCAAAGAAGTGGATCAGCAGGCCTCTACCGGAGGCCGCCGCGCCATCTCAATCATTACCGAAACGCGGGGATTCAACACTATCGGCATCCGTCTGGGACGCAGCGATGCCACACTCACCCTTTTCGACCTCAGTGGAAAATCCCTGGCTCAGGAAGATTATGCCCTGCCAGAACGCACCCAGGAGACCCTGGAACACGCCCTGTTTAACGCCATCGCCCGCTTTATGGAACAGTACGAGCGAAAGCTGCGTGAGCTGATTGCCATTGCCGTTATTTTACCCGGGCTGGTCGACCCGGTTAACGGGATTATCCGCTATATGCCACATATCAACGTCAACTGCTGGCCGCTGGTCGCAAACCTGCAGGCACGTTTTAACGTCACCAGCTTTGTCGGCCACGATATTCGTAGTCTGGCCCTGGCCGAGCACTACTTTGGTGCCTCCCGCGACTGCGCTGACTCCATCTTAGTGCGCGTGCATCGCGGTACCGGGGCCGGGATTATCGCCAATGGCCATATTTTTCTCGGCAGCAATGGCAACGTTGGCGAGCTGGGTCATATTCAGGTGGATCCGCTGGGGGAGCGCTGCTACTGCGGCAATTTCGGCTGTCTGGAAACCATTGCGGCGAATAGCGCGATTGAAAAACGCGTACGTCACCTGTTGTCCCAGGGCTATGCCAGCGTCCTGCGCGAGGAGTGTGGTATTCACCAGATCTGTCAGGCTGCTAACCGTGGAGATGCGCTGGCGACCGAAGTCATTGAACACGTTGGCCGCTATCTCGGCAAAGCCGTTGCCATTGCAATAAACCTCTTTAACCCACAAAAGGTGGTGATTGCCGGTGAGATTACTGAGGCGGAAAAGTTGTTATTGCCGGCCATTGAGGGCTGCATTAATACGCAGGTGCTGAAAGCCTTTCGCAAAAATCTGCCGGTCGTTCGTTCCGAACTGGACCATCGTTCAGGCATCGGCGCTTTCGCTCTGGCGAAACGTGCCATGCTTAACGGCATCTTATTACAACACTTACTGGAAGGTTGATGAGCGCTTTAACCCTGATGAACAGCGAAAGCAGTACGATTAAAAATGTCATCTGCGATATTGATGGCGTGTTAATGCACGATAATACGGCGGTGCCGGGTGCCAACGATTTTCTGCAACGCATTTTAGCCAGGGGATTACCCCTGGTGGTGCTGACGAATTACCCGTCGCAGACCGCGCTTGACCTCTCCAACCGTTTTGCCTCGGCAGGAATCGATCTGCCGGACAGCGTCTTTTATACCTCCGCCATGGCGACGGCTGATTTTCTGCGGCGTCAGGAGGGGAAAAAGGCGTATGTGGTCGGCGAAGGCGCGCTGATCCACGAACTGTACAAAGCGGGCTTTACCATCACCGATATCAACCCGGATTTTGTCATTGTCGGAGAGACCCGCTCTTACAATTGGGACATGATGCATAAAGCGGCCTGGTTCGTTGCTAACGGCGCCCGCTTTATTGCCACCAATCCGGACACCCACGCCAGGGGTTTTGTGCCAGCCTGCGGGGCCCTCTGCGCTGGGATCGAAGTCATTTCCGGGCGTAAGCCTTTTTACGTCGGCAAGCCAAGCCCATGGATCATTCGCGCCGCGCTCAATAAAATGCAGGCGCATTCGGAAGAGACGGTTATCGTCGGTGATAATCTGCGTACCGATATCCTGGCCGGTTTCCAGGCCGGGCTGGAGACAATTTTGGTGCTGTCAGGCGTCTCGACGATGAGCGATGTTGACGCTATGCCTTTCCGTCCCAGCTGGATTTATCCGTCAGTGGCCGATATCGATATTATCTGATTCGGGCTCATCCTCCCGCCCCCGCTCATCTTTTAAACACAATCACCCGTAAATTGACGATTATGCAATTTTAATCGCAGTTTACTGGTGATCCATCAATATTCTCCGCAGTGCAACAGACTATTTTTCAGAGAATGGCTAAAACGCTTGCATCATCCGGGCCAGATAGCGCATTTTCATAGTCACAGGGCGAAAACTGTCGCCGTTGACGATTCACATTACCATCATCACCGTTCAGGGATGTCGAGAGGGAGTTAGCTATGTGTTCAATTTTTGGCGTGCTGGATCTGAAAACTGATTCTGCCGAACTGCGTAAGAAAGCTCTGGAGCTTTCACGTCTGATGCGTCACCGTGGCCCGGACTGGTCCGGCGTTTATGCCAACGAGCACGCGATTCTTTCACACGAACGCCTGTCAATTGTTGACGTAAACAACGGCGCACAGCCTCTGTATAACGCCGCCCATACGCATGTGCTGGCCGTGAACGGTGAAATCTATAACCACCAGGCACTGCGGGCCGAACTGAGCGACCGCTACGAGTTTCAGACTGAATCCGACTGCGAGGTGATCCTCGCGCTCTATCAGGAAAAAGGCGTCGACTTCCTTGACGAGCTGCAGGGCATGTTCGCCTTTATTCTGTATGACAGCGTTAAAAACACCTGGCTGATTGGTCGCGATCATATCGGTATTATCCCGCTTTATATGGGTAACGATGAGCATGGTAACCTGTTTGTTGCCTCGGAAATGAAAGCGCTGGTGCCGGTTTGCCGCACCATGAAAGAGTTCCCGCCGGGCAGCTACCTCTCCAGCACCGACGGTGAGATCCGCCGCTACTGGCAGCGCGACTGGTTCAGCTATGAGGCTGTTGAACACAACAAAACCGATGCACCAGCGCTGAAAGAGGCGCTGGAAGAAGCGGTGAAAAGCCACCTGATGTCTGATGTGCCTTATGGTGTTTTGCTGTCGGGTGGGCTGGACTCCTCGATTATTTCTGCCGTGACCAAAAAGTATGCCGCGAAGCGCATTGAGGATCAGGATAAGAGCGAGGCCTGGTGGCCACAGCTGCACTCCTTCGCCGTCGGTCTGGAAGGCTCACCCGATCTGAAAGCCGCCAAAACCGTTGCTGACCATCTTGGTACCGTCCACCACGAGATTCATTTCACCGTGCAGGAGGGTCTGGATGCCATCCGCGACGTGATTTACCATATCGAAACCTATGACGTCACCACCATTCGCGCCTCAACGCCAATGTACCTGATGTCACGCAAAATCAAAGCGATGGGCATTAAAATGGTGCTGTCGGGCGAAGGGGCCGATGAGGTATTTGGCGGCTATCTCTACTTCCATAAGGCACCGAATGCCAAAGAGTTCCACGAAGAAAACGTGCGCAAACTGCTGGCCCTGCATATGTTTGACTGCGCCCGTGCCAACAAAGCGATGTCAGCCTGGGGCGTCGAGGCACGCGTGCCTTTCCTGGACAAAAAATTCCTCGACGTGGCGATGCGCATCAATCCGGCAGATAAAATGTGCGGTGCCAACGGCAAAATGGAAAAACACATCCTGCGTGAGTGTTTCTCCTCTTACCTGCCGGAAAGCGTGGCATGGCGCCAAAAAGAACAGTTTTCTGACGGCGTTGGCTATAGCTGGATCGACAGCCTGAAGGAGGTGGCCGCACAGCAGATCTCCGATCAGCAGCTGCAAACGGCGCACTTCCGTTTTCCGTACAATACGCCGACCTCTAAAGAGGGCTACCTGTACCGTGAAATCTTTGAAGAGCTGTTTCCTTTACCCAGCGCGGCGGAATGCGTTCCCGGCGGTCCTTCGGTCGCCTGTTCATCGGCAAAAGCCATTGAGTGGGATGAAGCGTTCAAAACCATGGACGATCCATCCGGTCGTGCCGTGGGCGTGCATCAGTCAGCCTATAAATAAGCGAACACTTTATCTGTGAAAACGAGGCCTTACCGGCCCCTTACCGTTTGTTTTGCGCACGTTACCTTCAGAATTTGTTGATTTAATCATCAGGCTGGTTATAAGCCAGACAAACGAAGCATTTCAGGGCAAAAACGGGAAAAAACTTGTTGACGCTTTCAGGTCAACTCCGCATAATGCGCCCCGCAACGCCGATGAAGGTAGCGCGAAATAAAGATGGCTACGTAGCTCAGCTGGTTAGAGCACAGCACTCATAATGCTGGGGTCACAGGTTCGATTCCCGTCGTAGCCACCATCTTTTTGCGGGAGTGGCGAAATTGGTAGACGCACCAGATTTAGGTTCTGGCGCCGCAAGGTGTGCGAGTTCAAGTCTCGCCTCCCGCACCATTATCATCGCGGTTTTGCACGGATGGGGTATCGCCAAGCGGTAAGGCACCGGTTTTTGATACCGGCATTCCCTGGTTCGAATCCAGGTACCCCAGCCAGTTTTCTTGATGGTCGCTGTACTGAGTGAAACGGACATTGGGATATCGCCAAGCGGTAAGGCACCGGTTTTTGATACCGGCATTCCCTGGTTCGAATCCAGGTATCCCAGCCATTAAGAAATATGTTAGTGTAGTAACGCAGTAAAATTAGGCTACTTAGCTCAGCTGGTTAGAGCACAGCACTCATAATGCTGGGGTCACAGGTTCGATTCCCGTAGTAGCCACCAATTTTATTGGGGTGTCGCCAAGCGGTAAGGCACTGGTTTCTGATACCAGCATTCCGGGGTTCGAATCCCTGCACCCCAGCCATAAAAAAGACGATTTGCATTGCGAATCGCACCCAAGAAATTGGGGTGTCGCCAAGCGGTAAGGCACTGGTTTCTGATACCAGCATTCCGGGGTTCGAATCCCTGCACCCCAGCCATTAAGTAAAGAAGCCCGCTTTTGCGGGCTTTTTTACGTCTGCTGTTTATCAGGGCCTCCCCCTCACGGCCATACCGCGCAAGTCTTATCCTGACTACCCGCAACATACCAATAACTGAGCAGAACACTGCACCATACTGTTGCCTGACCAGGTTGCGCCATGCACAACGCGGGTAGGGTGAGAATCTCTCTATGGAGCCCCGGCTCGCGCATCCCTGCGTCCGGTGGTCTGCCTGTTACTTTGCCGCCACCGGTAGCACTATTTGAGACCGCCATTCAGCGGGAGAGCGATTTAAAGGCCTAGCGCGTAGCGTAACGCCTGGCGCTTCAATACGCCCGAGCGCTCGGCCATCATCAGCCCAAGATTACGCATAACGCGCAGCGGCGCAGACTGGTTGCTAAAGGCGAAGTAAAAGAGATCCATCCCGCTCTGCATAAGCATATTGTCGGTTTGCCGCTGACGCTGATAGCGGCGCAGTACGCCCGCCGATGCCCAGTCCTCGGCTTTATCACGCGCAGCCGTTAGCGTGTTAATCAACGCGTCCACGTCGCGATAGCCCAGGTTAACGCCCTGCCCTGCCAGCGGATTGATGGTGTGTGCGGCATCGCCCACCAGCGCCAGTCCGGGTAGCACATAGCGAATCGCGTGGCGGCGCACCAGAGGAAAGGATCCGGCGGTAACCGGCTTAACGTGCCCCAGCCTTGCCGGAAAATGTTTGATAATTTCCAGCTCCAGCTGCTGCATGCTCATGGCCTGGAGCTGTCGAATACGTGCCGGGCTGTCGTACCACACCAGCGAAGCCCACCCGTCGGACAGCGGTAAAAATGCGCGCGGGCCATTCGGTGTGAATTGCTGCCAGGTACAGTCACCGGCATCCCGATCGCAGCGGACGCTGATAAGCATGCAGGACTGTGCATAATTCCAGCCGTGAATGCCCATTCCTGCCAGCTGCCTCACCTGAGAGTTAGCACCATCGGCACCCACCACCATCCGGGCGGTGATCTCCTCGCCGCTTTCTAGGCGCAGACGCCAGCCGCCGTTGCAGGGTTGCAGGTCCTGAAGGCGGGCAGGCGCAATCAGACTCACATCCTGCTGCGTGAGCCGCTGCCAGAGCGCGCTTTGCAGTACGCTATTTTCCACCATAAAACCTAATTCCGGCAGCCCCAGCGACTGCGCGTCAAATCCCACCTGTGCGGTATGCCACTCCCAGGTTTCCAGCCGGCGGTAGGGCGTGGCGCGCATCTGCTGCACCCGAGGCCAGACCTCAAGCTGCTTAAGCAGGTCTACCGAGGCTGCACTGATGGCAGAAATCCTGACGTCGGGATTGCTCTGTGGATCAAACTGGGCAGGTGCCTGCTGTTCAAGCACCACCACCTTAAATCCCTGCGTCGTCAGTCCGCTGGCCAGCGCGGCTCCCACCATCCCGCCGCCAACAATGACGATATCCTCGTTCCGCGTATGTCCTGTCATTATTTTATCCTTTACCGGTGGACTACGGTGCCCTTACCTCTACACCTGTAAGGGACAATTTGTTACCCTTAGTGTATCGGATTTTGCGGGGCCAGTTGAAATCGTAAACGTAAAAGCCTGTATGCTGGTCACCACCGCAGCAAAGCATTACAATACGCGCCCTGCATTCCTTCCTGCATGATAAATGGCAACCAGATGACCCAAAAACTGCATATCAAAACCTGGGGCTGTCAGATGAATGAGTATGACTCATCCAAGATGGCTGACCTGTTAAACAGCACGCATGGCTTCACGCTGACCGACGTCGCGGAAGAGGCCGACATTCTGCTGCTTAACACCTGCTCGATTCGTGAAAAGGCCCAGGAAAAAGTGTTCCATCAGCTTGGCCGTTGGAGAACGCTGAAGGAGAGCAACCCTGACCTGATTATTGGCGTCGGCGGCTGCGTGGCCTCGCAGGAAGGCGAGCACATCCGTCAACGCGCCAGCTATGTTGATATCGTTTTTGGACCCCAAACGCTGCACCGTCTGCCGGAGATGATCAACACCGTACGCGGTTCGAAAAGCCCGGTTGTGGATATCAGCTTCCCGGAAATCGAAAAATTCGATCGGCTGCCCGAACCCCGCGCAGAGGGGCCATCGGCTTTCGTCTCCATTATGGAAGGCTGCAACAAATACTGTACCTTCTGCGTGGTGCCCTACACCCGTGGTGAAGAAGTCAGCCGCCCCTGCGATGATATTCTGTTCGAGATAGCCCAGCTTGCTGCCCAGGGCGTGCGTGAAGTTAACCTGCTCGGTCAGAACGTGAACGCTTACCGGGGTGAGAGCTTTGATGGTGAAATCTGTAGCTTCGCCGATCTGCTGCGTCTGGTGGCCGCCATTGACGGCATCGACCGCATTCGCTTTACCACCAGCCACCCTATTGAGTTCACCGACGACATTATTGATGTCTACCGCGACACACCTGAGCTGGTGAGCTTCCTGCACCTGCCGGTGCAGAGCGGTGCGGATCGTATTCTGACCCTGATGAAGCGTGCTCATACCGCGCTGGAATACAAGGCGATTATTCGCAAGCTGATTGCGGCGCGCCCCACCATTCAGATTAGCTCCGATTTCATTATCGGCTTCCCTGGCGAAACCGAACAGGATTTTGAGCAGACAATGAAGCTGATTGCCGATGTGAATTTCGATATGAGCTTTAGCTTTATCTACTCCGCCCGCCCCGGCACCCCGGCAGCCGATCTGCCGGACGACGTACCGGAAGAGGAGAAAAAGCAGCGCCTGTGGCGTCTTCAGGAGCGTATTACCCAGCAGGCAATGGTATGGAGCCGCCGGATGATGGGCACCGTACAGCGTATTTTGGTGGAGGGCACCTCACGTAAAAACGTGATGGAGATGTCCGGCCGTACGGAAAATAACCGCGTGGTGAATTTCGAAGGAACGCCAGCGATGATTGGCAAATTTGTCGATGTCGAGATTGTTGACGTTTATACCAACTCCCTGCGCGGCGTGGTGGTGCGGACGGAAGATCAAATGGACCTGCGCAGCATTGAATCCCCGGCTTCCGTCATTGCGCGTACGCGTAAAGAGAACGAGCTGGGCGTAGGCTCCTTCCAGCCCTGATCCTACCCTTTTGCGGCAGGCCTCCGGGTTTGCCGCATGAATTCCCGCGCAGCGCCCTTGGTTTCCGGAACCGTCGCCCAAATATCTTTTTATACGCTTGCACATTCATGTGCAGCCATAAATAATTCTCTTATGCTATTGCCGCTAAACAGTGCGGCGCTGCCATAATACACCGTCCTCAACTGGCCCTGAGCGACCCAAAGGATTAGTTTGAATATCGAAACACGCGAAATTACCTTAGATCCCGCTGATAACCACCGTCTGCTGAGCCTTTGTGGCCCGTTTGACGACAATATCAAGCAGCTTGAGCGTCGGTTAGGCATTGAAATCAACCGCCGTGACAACGCGTTCAAGCTGGTCGGCAAAGCCCTGTGCGTCAATGCTGCCGCAACTATTCTGCGCGATCTGTATGTGGATACGGCACCGGTGCGGGGCCATATTCCGGATATCGATCCGGAACAGATCCATCTGGCGATTAAAGAGAATCGGGTGCTGGAGCAGGCTGATGACCACGTGCCTGAGTTTGGCAAGGCGGTAAATATTAAGACCAAACGCGGCGTAATCAAGCCGCGTACGCCCAACCAGGCGCAGTACGTTGCCAACGTGCTCGATCACGACATCACCTTTGGCATCGGTCCGGCGGGTACGGGTAAAACCTATCTGGCCGTGGCGGCCGCCGTTGATGCGCTGGAGCGCCAGGAAGTGCGCCGCATCATGCTGACGCGTCCTGCGGTCGAGGCCGGTGAAAAGCTCGGCTTCCTGCCGGGCGATCTCAGCCAGAAGGTAGACCCCTACCTGCGTCCCCTGTATGACGCGCTGTTTGAAATGCTGGGCTTTGAGCGCGTGGAAAAGCTGATTGAGCGAAACGTGATTGAAGTTGCGCCGCTGGCGTATATGCGCGGTCGTACGCTCAACGACGCCTTTATTATTCTCGATGAAAGCCAGAACACCACCATTGAACAGATGAAAATGTTTCTGACACGCATCGGGTTTAACTCTAAAGCGGTCATCACCGGCGACGTGACGCAGATTGACCTGCCGCGTAACCTCAAGTCCGGCCTGCGCCACGCCATTGAGGTGCTTTCAGAGGTGGACGACATTAGCTTTAACTTCTTCCACAGCGAAGACGTGGTACGCCATCCGGTGGTTGCCCGCGTGGTTATCGCTTATGAAGCCTGGGAAGCGGCCGATCAAAAACGCCGTGACGCACAGGCCGAAGAGCGCAAGCGTGAAGCTCTGGCGCTTCAGCTCGCCGCGCAGGAGCCAAAATGAGTACCGTAATTCTTGATTTGCAGCTTGCCTGCGAAAAGGTGGAGGGCCTGCCGGCTGAATCTGATTTTCAGGGCTGGCTGGAGGCGGTTCTGCCTCAGTTCCAGGAAGAGAGTGAAGTGACAATTCGTGTGGTTGATGATGCGGAAAGCCGCATGCTGAATCACACCTACAGAAGTAAAGATAAGCCGACTAACGTCCTCTCTTTCCCGTTCGAAGCCCCGCCGGGTATCGAGCTTCCGCTGCTTGGCGATCTGATCATTTGCCGCCAGGTTGTGGAGCAGGAAGCGGCTGAGCAGGAAAAACCGCTGCTGGCCCACTGGGCGCACATGGTTATTCACGGTAGCCTGCATTTACTGGGTTATGACCACATTGAAGACGACGAAGCCGAAGAGATGGAGTCGATCGAGACCGAGATAATGCTTGCTCTTGGCTATGACGACCCGTACATTTCGGAGAAAGCGTTACCCTAAGCAGGCCAGCTGGCCTGATACCATCCCTGCCTCGCCTGTCGCGGCAGGGATATCTTCTTCTCACGACAAGAGTGACAGAAACAAAAACGCCATGAGCGATGACCATTCACAGAATAATGACAGTCCCAGTAGTAAAAAGGGATTCTTTACCCTTCTCCTCAACCAGCTATTTCACGGTGAGCCTAAAAACCGTGATGACCTGTTAGAGCTTATCCGCGACTCCGAACAGAACGAGCTGATCGATCCCGATACCCGGGACATGCTTGAAGGCGTGATGGATATTGCCGGGCAGCGCGTTCGGGACATCATGATCCCCCGCTCACAGATGGTCACTCTGAAGCGTAATCAGACGCTGGAAACCTGTCTGGATACCATTATAGAGTCGGCCCACTCCCGTTTCCCGGTCATCAGCGAAGATAAAGATCACGTTGAAGGTATCCTGATGGCAAAGGATCTGCTGCCTTTTATGACCAGCGGATCGGCGCCGTTCAGCATGGAGATGGTTTTGCGCCCGGCCGTGGTGGTGCCTGAGAGCAAGCGCGTTGACCGTATGCTCAAGGAGTTCCGCTCACAGCGTTATCATATGGCGATTGTCATTGATGAATTTGGCGGCGTTTCCGGGCTGGTGACCATCGAGGACATCCTTGAGCTGATTGTGGGTGAGATCGAAGATGAATATGACGATGAAGAAGATCGTGATATCCGTCAGCTGAGTCGCCATACCTATACCCTGCGCGCCCTGACGCCGATTGAAGATTTCAATGACATTTTCGACACCAGCTTCAGCGATGAAGAGGTCGATACCATCGGCGGTCTGGTGATGCAGGCGTTTGGTCACCTGCCTGCGCGCGGTGAAAGCATCGAAATTGACGGCTATCAGTTCAAAGTCGCCATGGCGGACAGCCGTCGTATCATTCAGGTTCACGTCAGAATTCCGGAAAATTCGCCGCAACCGATTTTGGAAGAATAATTCGCAATGGCTATTGCTTCACTCTATCAGCGCCAGCGGGTTCGCCTGCTTTTAGCGCTGTTGACGGGTGCCTGTGGCACCCTTTCATTTTCGCCTTATGATTTCTGGCCAGCGGCTATTGTGTCGCTGGTGGGCCTGCTGGCCCTTACCCTTAATCGATCGGTCCGTCAGGCCACGGCGATAGGCTTTGTATGGGGGATGGGCCTGTTCGGCAGTGGTATTAACTGGGTCTATGTCAGTATCGCCACCTTCGGGGGAATGCCGGGGCCGGTCAACGTTTTCCTGGTTATCCTGCTGGCCGCCTGGCTTTCGCTGTTCACGCTGCTATTTGCCGCCGTGCTTAACCGCCTGTTTCCCCGAACCACGTTTGTTCGCCTGGTTATTGCGGCGCCGGCGCTATGGCAGGTCACCGAGTTTCTGCGTGGCTGGATCCTGACGGGCTTTCCATGGCTACAGTTCGGCTATAGCCAGATTGACGGTCCGCTCAAAGGACTGGGTCCATTACTGGGCGTTGAAGGCATTACCTTTGTGCTGATGATGGTCGCGGGGCTGGCGGTTTACGCCGTGGTGAAGCGCCACTGGATAGCCGCCGTCGTGGCGCTGGCTTTGCTTCTGCTTCCCTGGCCGCTGCGTCAGCTTAGCTGGTATCAGGCAATGCCAGAGCGCGCCATTAATGTCGCGCTGGTGCAGGGGAATATTCCTCAGTCGCTGAAATGGGATCCTAACCAGCTGATCAATACCCTGAAAACCTATACTGCGCTCACCCGTCCGTTTGTGGGCAAAGCACCGCTGATAATCTGGCCCGAATCGGCCATTCCGGATCTTGAGAGCAATCAGCAGCCTTTCCTGAAGTCGGTCGATGAGGAGTTACGTTCTCAGGGCAGTAGCCTGGTGACCGGCATCGTTGATTCCCGTCTGGAGCATAATCGCTATCATGACTATAACTCGATTATCGTGTTAGGCGGTGAGCAGCCCTATAGCTATAGCAGTAAGAACCGCTATCAGAAAAATCATCTGGTGCCCTTTGGGGAGTTTGTCCCGCTGGAGAGTTTGCTGCGACCGCTGGCACCCTTTTTCGATTTACCGATGTCTTCTTTCAGCCGGGGTGACTATATTCAACCCCAGCTGAAGGTGGCTGGGGTGAATCTGACCGCGGCTATCTGTTATGAGATCGTGCTGGGGCAGCAGGTCCGGGATAATTTCCGTCCGGATACGGATTTCCTGCTGACCATCTCTAACGATGCCTGGTTTGGCCACTCAATCGGCCCATGGCAGCATTTCCAGATGGCCAGAATGCGGGCGCTTGAGCTGGGCCGCCCTTTGCTTCGCGACACCAATAATGGCGTAACGGCGGTGATTAATGCCGATGGCGATGCGGAGGAGATGATCCCACAGTTTACCGCCCGCGTATTGGCGATGCAGGTGGTACCCACTCAGGGTCTGACGCCTTATGCCCGCTTCGGTAACGCATCTGTATGGGTTATCACGCTGTTGTTTGGTTTCATCGCCGTAGTTCTCGGTATCAGAAATCGCCATCGCGCCTGATTTCGGTATTAGTCGAACGGTTTAACCGGCCGGGATTTGTTTGGCCGGTTAATAATTCCAGCGTTTGTTGGCCATCGCAGCTACAGGCTTTGCTGGTCCCTTTGGTTTCGACTGACTGTTGGGGCTGCGGTGCGGGTCTCTCATACAGCGGCGATATCTGAGAAGCCGGTGGATAATCTCGGCGATTGCCGGTGAGTTGTGCAGGCTGGGATTTTTGCTGTGTCGGTGGATAATCCCTGCGGTTGCCGGGCGTCGCAGCTACAGGCTTTGCCTGGTGCCTTTGGCTCCGACTCCGGGCCGGACGGCACGGTCGCGAGCGGGCATCCCTGCCCGCCGCTCCCTGAGTGCAGCATCCCTGCTGCTCTCGCCTGGCCTTCCGTCTTCGCCGCAGCGCTGCGGAATGCCCGTCACCCGCAGGGATTATCCACCTCTCAGGCTTCTGGGCCGCTTTGAGTAAAACCGTTTATCTGTCCACAGATTTCCGAGCCTATCCCCGTTAAGGTTTGCTCTCGCGCAGGATTCGGCTCACTTTTCGATTTAGTTTTTGGTGCCGCTATTTAGGTCATTTATCTGCACCACGAAAAACCAGTCACAACAAACTGTGCACTCTCAGTCTTCTGATTTTCTTCATATCCCAACTATTTTGGTCATTGCATATTTCCTGTACGCATTCATATCTGACGAAGAGTTTCCGGGAATCTCCGATACCGCCCTTACCCGCAGCCAGCACAGTGCAATAAGCAAACGGGTGGGGCCCGGTGACAGGCAATCCGCAGCGCTGAGCGCAGGAAGGAAGACCCGGATGGGCCAGCAGGGATGCTGGCACAAGGGCATGTCGGGACAGGGATGTCACGTCATGCCCGGTCCGAAAGGTCGACGAGCGGAGCGAAGGCACCGCGCCACGCGCGGCGCGAGGACCGCCTGGCACCGGGCACCACTCGTAGGCGACACCCCAGGCCTGTGCAGCATCGGGCCCCACCCGTAGGCGACCAGGCCCTGCCCTTACAGCTATGGGCTCAATACGCAGGCGACATTCGCCAGATCTCCCGCATACCAGATACGACCAGCTGGCGACGGCACTGAGTCTTTAGCAGAGGAGTTTTCTTGTTTTTTTGCAGACTTCTTTCAGTTTTCAAACCTGCCTAAAGAGATTATTTACCCCCCGCAGCCTGCACAATGCAAAAGGAGCCAGCGGGTGGGGCCCGGTGACAGGCAATCCGCAGCGCTGAGCGCAGGGAGGAAGACCCGGATGGGCCAGCAGGGATGCTGGCACAAGGGCATGTCGGGACAGGGATGTCACGTCATGCCCGGTCCGAAAGGTCGACGAGCGGAGCGAAGGCACCGCGCAACGCGCGGCGTGAGGACCGCCAGGCACCGGGCACCACCCGTTGGCGACCACACCCCTACCCCCTGGCGACCACAAGGGCCTCTGTCACACCGGGCCCCACACGTTGGCGACCACCCCAGCCTTTGCACCACCCATTGGCGACATCCCAGCCCTTACAGCACCAGGTACCAGCCGCAGACGACACTCCCGGTCTTATCGCACCCAACGTCGTGCCATCTAAAAACAGAACAACATCCCCCGCTGATTTTTTTTGGAACCCCCAACCCAATTGCCCCACTTAACCTCCTGTGTCCACAACGGTTTCAACACACACACTTTGGCACGATGATTGCAAAATATTACGCAGAAATTGTATCCGGCCTGCAACATTCCTCTTAAAACAGAGTGTCCGCACTGTAACGGTTCATTTCCCGCCCCACGGCGGCGCAGCGCAAAAAAGATGCCCCTCTTTGGTGCGGCACAGTTCGCAAAAAGGAAACTTTTTTGTTTCATTACGTTAACATTCGGCTATGTTAGGGCTGTCCACCGTGCGGCTATGCCCTGGGATATAAAGAAAAGCAGCAAGCAGTCAAAAACCATAACATCATAATCGGCGCGCTTTATTGAGCGCACTAAATGAAGGAGTTGGAGATGAAATTTCGGAAGCTTGGGCTATGCCTTGCACTTTCTGGCCTTGCAGTTGGGATGACCCACGCAGCAGATGCACCTCAAACCACCACCCTGGACAAAATTGCCAAAAATGGCGTGGTAGTTGTCGGCCACCGCGAATCGTCGGTTCCTTTCTCTTATTACGATAACCAGCAAAAAGTTATCGGTTATTCACAGGACTACTCGGACGCCATCGTTGCGGCGATCAAAGCCAAACTGAATAAACCGGATTTACAGGTGAAAATGTTACCCATCACCTCACAAAACCGTATCCCCCTGCTGCAAAACGGCACCTACGATTTTGAGTGTGGATCAACCACCAACAACGCAGAACGCCAACAGCAGGCCGCTTTCTCCGATACCATTTTCGTTATCGGCACCCGTCTGCTGGTGAAAAAAGGCAGCCCGATTAAAGACTTCCCCGATCTTAAAGGCAAAACCGTGGTGGTCACCTCCGGCACCACCTCCGAAATTCTGCTGAATAAGCTCAATGATGACAAAAAAATGGGCATGCGCATCATCAGCGCCAAAGACCACGGCGACTCTTTCCGTACGCTCGAAAGCGGCCGTGCGGTGGCCTTTATGATGGATGATGCCCTGCTGGCCGGTGAGCGAGCCAAGGCGAAAAAACCGGATAACTGGGAAATCGTGGGTACGCCTCAGTCGAAAGAGGCCTATGGCTGCATGCTGCGCAAGGGTGATAGCGATTTCAAAACGCTGATGGATGACACCATCGCGAAAGCCCAGACGTCCGGCGAGGCAGAAAAATGGTTTGGTAAATGGTTCAGCCAGCCCATTCCTCCTAAAAACCTCAATATGAACTTTAGCCTGTCGGATGATATGAAAGCGACATTCAAAACGCCAAACGACAAAGTTCTGAACTAATAATGAAAATAAGGGCGTTCATCTTCGCCCTCTGATTGTTGAAAACAGGCCCGGACAGACAACAGCCTGCCCGGTCGTGACCGTAACGGCCGTACCAGGCGAAGAGTGTAACGTGGTCGTTCCCCACGGCGCACTGAAAGAGCCTCTCATCAATCTTCAGGGTAGCCTCGCTACCCTTTTTTTAACGGAGCCATTTATGTCAATCGACTGGAACTGGGGAATTTTTCTGCAACAGGCCCCATTCGGTAATACCACCTATCTGGGATGGCTGTGGTCCGGCTTTCAGGTCACCATTGCCGTCTCAATCTGTGCATGGATAATTGCTTTCCTGGTCGGCTCGCTGTTTGGCATTTTGCGAACCGTGCCCAATCGCCTGCTTTCCTCCCTCGGCACCTGCTACGTCGAGCTGTTTCGTAACGTTCCGCTGATCGTACAGTTCTTCATCTGGTATCTGGTGGTGCCGGAACTGCTGCCTGAAAGTATCGGCATGTGGTTTAAATCGGAGCTCAATCCCAATATTCAGTTTTTTAGCTGCTCGGTCATCTGCCTGGGACTGTTTACCGCCGCCCGCGTTTGCGAACAGGTGCGGGCCGCAATCCAGTCACTCCCGAGCGGTCAGAAAAATGCCGGGCTGGCGATGGGGCTAACGCTCCCGCAGACCTATCGCTACGTTCTGCTGCCTAATGCCTATCGGGTTATTGTGCCGCCGATGACCTCAGAAATGCTTAATCTGGTCAAGAACTCCGCTATCGCCTCAACCATCGGGCTGGTCGATATGGCCGCGCAGGCGGGCAAGCTGCTGGATTACTCCGCACATGCCTATGAATCTTTTACCGCTATCACCGTCGCCTATATCGCGATCAACGTGGTGGTGATGCTGCTGATGAGCCTGGTTGAGCGCAAAGTGCGGCTCCCCGGCGGCATGGGAGGCAAATAATGTACGAATTTGACTGGAGCACCATCGTTCCTAACCTGCCTTATCTGGCGAAAGGTCTGGTCATCACGCTGAAAATCACCGTGACGGCCATTGTTTTTGGCATTATCTGGGGGACGCTGCTGGCGATTATGCGTCTGTCCAGCATCAAAGCCGTCAGCTGGTTTGCGAAACTGTATGTCAATCTGTTCCGTTCGGTGCCGCTGGTTATGGTGCTGCTATGGTTCTATTTGGTAGTCCCCAGCTTTCTGCAACAGGTACTGGGCATCTCGCCAAAGACCGATATCCGTCTGATCTCGGCGATGGTGGCCTTCTCGCTGTTTGAGGCGGCCTACTATTCGGAAATTATTCGCGCCGGGATTATCAGTATCGCGGGCGGACAGGGGAAAGCCGCGCTGGCGCTGGGGATGACGCCGTGGCAGTCAATGAAACTAATTATACTGCCGCAGGCCTTTCGCGCCATGATCCCTCTGCTGCTTACTCAGGGGATTGTGCTGTTCCAGGATACCTCCCTGGTCTACGTGCTTAGCCTGGCAGACTTCTTCAGAACCGCAGATACCATCGGTATCAACAACGGCACGGAGATTGAAATGGTGCTGTTTGCCGGTGCGGTCTATTTCGTTATCAGCCTTAGCGCCTCACTGCTGGTCAGCTACTTAAAGAAAAAAAGGACAGTTTAAATGATTACCCTGAAAAACGTTTCTAAGTGGTACGGTCACTTTCATGTGCTGACCGACTGCTCTACCGAAGTCAAAAAAGGCGAAGTGGTGGTGGTGTGCGGCCCGTCAGGTTCGGGTAAGTCCACGCTGATCAAAACGGTCAACGGGCTGGAGCCGGTGCAGAAAGGCAATATTGAAGTCAACGGCACCGCCGTTAACGACAAGCGTACCAATCTGGCCCAGCTGCGTTCTCATGTCGGCATGGTCTTCCAGCATTTCGAGCTGTTTCCTCATCTGACGATTGTCGAAAACCTGACCATTGCGCAGGTAAAGGTGCTGAAACGCAACAAAGACGAAGCGCGAGAGAAGGGACTGAAGCTGCTGGCCCGGGTTGGCCTTTCAGCTCATGCCAACAAGCACCCAGGCCAGCTATCGGGGGGGCAGCAGCAGCGCGTAGCCATTGCCCGCGCGCTCTGTATGGATCCGATCGCCATGCTATTCGATGAGCCAACGTCGGCGCTGGACCCCGAGATGATCAACGAAGTGCTGGACGTGATGGTGGAGCTGGCTAATGAGGGGATGACCATGATGGTGGTCACGCACGAAATGGGTTTTGCACGTAAGGTGGCTAACCGGGTTATCTTTATGGATGAGGGAAAAATCGTGGAAGACTCGCCAAAAGATGATTTCTTCAATAACCCGCAATCCGATCGCGCCAGAGATTTCCTGGCGAAAATACTGCACTAATGTGGCTTTGGTTAAAGCCTGAGCTTGCATGGCTGTGGCTAAAGCCTGAGATTGCGTGGCTTTGGCTAAAGCTAAGCTCGCTGTCTGGTGGAAACCTAAAAGGCGACTCGCGTCGCCCTTTAAGGAATTACGGCTCAAAAGGTTGGCGATTAAACCGGTCATGGCCGCATTCCGGGCAGCGGGTAAGCGCTTCTGGCGTATAGATTGCGCGGGTAAAGTGGCACTGTTCACAAACCAGATTTCCCAGTCCGACAACCTCACCACTTTGATAAACCCCATGATGGTTGAGATCCTGAAAGACCTCGCGCCACTCGAGCTGGCTTTTATCCGTGATGTCTGCCAGCTCCTTCCAGACGCTTTCACGTATTACCCGCATAAAAACGCTGTCGCTGCTGTCGCGCGTGTTTTCGGTATAGCTACGGGCGAACTCCTGTAAATCGCGGCGAACTGCCCGGGTTACGTCGTCAATCTGTGCGTGAGTCAGCTCCCCCCGGTTGATCATCCGCTGCCTGCCGCTTTCGACCAGCGCATCAATATTATGCTCGCCCTGATTAATTCTTTCGGTCAGCGAAGCGACCAGTTCATGGTAATACTGAGCAACCTTGTTCATTTTCTCTCCTGAACGTTCCAAAGCGTTTCGCTTTAAAGTCTAGCCTGAAACCAGAAATTGCGCGTAGAAGTCCTCCACCGACAGCAAAATTTGCCTGCCGTCTTCCAGCTTGCAGAGAAATGCCACCCGGGCGGCCAGTTACTATTGTTGCGCTGGTTGCTTATCAGCTATGCTATGCCGATCTAAACGAAATCATAAAGTTTACAAAGGACCACTGGCTGCCATGCAAGAGCAATACCGCCCGGAAGAGATAGAATCCCATGTTCAACAGCACTGGGATGAGAAGCAAACGTTCAGCGTTACCGAAGATACAGGTAAAGAGAAGTACTACTGCCTCTCCATGCTGCCCTATCCTTCTGGTCGCCTACATATGGGCCATGTGCGCAACTACACCATCGGTGACGTGATCTCGCGTTACCAGCGCATGTTGGGTAAAAACGTATTACAGCCTATTGGTTGGGACGCTTTCGGCCTGCCCGCTGAAGGCGCGGCGGTCAAAAACAAGACGGCTCCCGCCCCCTGGACCTACGAAAATATCGACTATATGAAGAAGCAGCTGAAGCTGCTGGGCTTTGGCTATGACTGGAATCGTGAACTGGCGACCTGTCAGCCGGAGTACTATCGCTGGGAGCAGTGGTTCTTTACCAAACTCTATGAAAAGGGCCTGGTTTATAAAAAAACCTCGGCGGTTAACTGGTGTCCGAACGACCAGACCGTGCTGGCTAACGAACAGGTTATTGATGGCTGCTGCTGGCGCTGCGACAGCAAGGTTGAGCGCAAAGAGATCCCGCAGTGGTTCGTGAAAATCACTGCCTATGCCGATGAGCTGCTGAACGATCTGGATACGCTGGAGAGCTGGCCTGAGCAGGTCAAAACCATGCAGCGTAACTGGATTGGTCGCTCAGAAGGCGTCGAGATCGCTTTTAAGGTCGAAAACAGTAGCGAAACGCTGCGCGTTTATACCACGCGCCCGGACACCTTTATGGGTGTGACCTACCTGGCCGTTGCCGCGGGTCACCCGCTGGCGGCCCAGGCGGCTGCCTCTAACCCTGCCCTGGCAGACTTCATCGCTGAATGCCGCAACACCAAGGTTGCCGAGGCTGAAATGGCCACGATGGAGAAAAAAGGCATGCCGACCGGTCTGTACGCCCAGCACCCGCTGACCGGTGAAACAGTACCGGTATGGGCGGCAAACTTCGTGCTGATGGAGTACGGTACCGGCGCAGTGATGGCCGTTCCGGCCCACGACCAGCGTGACTGGGAGTTTGCTACCAAATATGCCCTGTCGATCAAACCGGTTATCCTGAACGCCGACGGCAATGAACCCGACGTAAGTTCTGCGGCCATGACCGAGAAAGGCACCCTGTTCAATTCTGGTGAATTCAATGGGTTATCCTCTGAAGAGGGCTTTAACGCCATTGCCAACAATCTGGTGGCGAAAGGCGTTGGCGAGCGCAAGGTAAACTATCGCCTGCGCGACTGGGGTGTATCACGCCAGCGCTACTGGGGTGCGCCAATCCCGATGGTGACGCTGGAAGACGGCACCGTTATGCCAACGCCTGAAGATCAGCTGCCGGTCATTCTGCCGGAAGACGTCCTGATGGACGGCATCACCAGCCCGATTAAAGCCGACCCGGAGTGGGCGAAAACCACCGTTAACGGTCAGCCCGCGCTGCGTGAGACCGATACCTTCGACACCTTTATGGAGTCGTCATGGTACTACGCCCGCTACACCTGCCCGGATTACGATAAAGGCATGCTGGACCCGGCGGCGGCAAACTACTGGCTTCCGGTGGACCAGTACGTTGGCGGCATCGAGCACGCGATTATGCACCTGCTCTACTTCCGCTTTTTCCACAAGCTGCTACGCGACGCGGGTCTGGTCACGTCAGACGAGCCCGCCAAACGCCTGCTGTGCCAGGGTATGGTACTGGCCGATGCCTTCTATTACACCGGCGAAAATGGTGAACGCAACTGGGTTTCACCGGTTGAGGTCACCCTCCAGCGCGATGAGAAAGGCCGCATCACCGAGGCAACCGACAGCACTGGCCGCGAGCTGACTTACGCGGGCATGAGTAAAATGTCCAAGTCGAAGAATAACGGTATCGATCCGCAGGTGATGGTTGAGCGCTACGGCGCAGATACCGTCCGTCTGTTTATGATGTTTGCTTCTCCGGCCGACATGACGCTGGAATGGCAGGAGTCCGGCGTGGAAGGCGCCAACCGCTTTATGAAGCGCGTGTGGAAGCTGGTCTTTGAGCATACGGAAAAAGGCGCATGCGCGAGTCTGGATATCGCCACCCTCAATGATGCGCAGAAAGCGCTGCGTCGCGATCTACATAAGACCATTGCTAAAGTCTCCGACGATATTGGTCGCCGTCAGACCTTCAATACCGCGATTGCGGCGGTGATGGAGCTGATGAACAAGCTGCTGCGCGCTCCGCAGGAGAGCGAGCAGGACCGCGCCCTGATGCAGGAAGCGCTGATGGCGGTTGTGCGCATGCTCTATCCTTTCACCCCGCACGCCAGCTTCGTGCTGTGGCAGGCGCTGGGTGGTGCTGGCGAGGTAGATAACGCCCCGTGGCCGCAGGCGGATGAAGAGGCGATGGTCGAAGATTCTCTGCTGGTGGTCGTCCAGGTTAATGGTAAAGTACGTGGCAAAATTACCGTTCCGGCTGATGCCACACAGGAACAGGTTCAGGCGCGGGCAGCGCAGGAGCATCTGGTCGCCAAATATCTTGATGGCGTCTCCATTCGTAAAGTGATTTACGTACCGGGCAAGCTGCTTAACCTGGTCGTGGGTTGATGTCAGGAGGAATTGTGCGAAATCCAGTAATGTCATTGTTAGTTGGCCTGGCGGTGTTGATCACCGCGGGCTGCGGCTATCATCTGCGCGGGACCACCTCGGTCCCACCGGAGATGAAAACCATGATCGTCGACACCGGAGACCCCTACGGTCCGCTGGCCCGCGCCGTGCGCGAACAGCTCCGTCTGAATAACGTAACCATCCTTGAAAAACCCGGCCTGCGTAAAGACGTTCCGTCGCTGCGCCTGCAGGGTGAAACGCAGGGACGGGATACCGCCTCGATCTTCCAGGATGGTAAAACCGCCGAGTACTCACTGATGATGACGGTCAATGCCCAGGTGCTGATCCCGAACAAGGGGATTTACCCGATCAGCGCAACGGTCTATCGCTCCTTCTTCGATAACCCGCTGGCGGCCCTGGCAAAAGACTCAGAGCAGAACATAATCATCACCGAAATGCGGACCCAGGCGGCCCAGCAGCTGGTGCGTAAGCTGTTGACCGTGCATGCGGCGGAAAACGACAGCGCGATTGATACGCTGAACGCCTCCCCGTCCGCGATCGATCAGATGTCCCCACGTTCTGTCCTGCCTGACAGTTCTCTGGCGAAATGATCAGGATTTATCCTGAACAGCTCAGCGCGCAGCTCCATGAGGGGCTGCGCGCCTGCTATATCCTTACCGGTAATGAACCCCTGCTGCTTCAGGAGTCTCAGGACGCCATACGTGCAGCGGCTCAGCAGCAGGATTTCACCGAACATTTCAGCGTTGTCATTGATGCCCATACCGAATGGGACACTATTTTCTCTACCTGCCAGGCGCTGAGTCTGTTTGCCAGCCGCCAGACACTGCTTCTTACCCTGCCGGAAAACGGCCCGAATGCGGCGATCGGCGAGCAGCTGGTCACGCTGTCCACGCTTCTTCATGCCGATATCCTGCTGATCCTGCGTGCCACAAAGCTGACTAAAGCCCAGGAGAATAGCGCCTGGTATAAAGCCCTGAGTGCCCATGCCGTTGTGGTGCCCTGCCAGACCCCAGAGCAGGCGCAGCTCCCCCGCTGGGTATCCGCCCGGGCAAAAAGTCTTAAGCTAACGCTGGATGACGCGGCAACGCAGCTGCTTTGCTACTGCTACGAAGGTAATCTGCTGGCGCTGGTTCAGGCACTTGAGCGACTGTCGCTGCTGTGGCCGGACGGCAAGCTAACGCTGCCCAGGGTTGAGGAAGCAGTCAATGATTCTGCACACTTTACCCCTTTCCACTGGGTGGATGCGCTACTGGCGGGCAAGAACAAGCGCGCCCGGCACATTCTCAGGCAGATGCAGGCGGAAGACAGCGAGCCGGTTATTCTGCTGCGTACCGTCCAGCGGGAGCTGATGATGCTGCTGAATTTGCAGCGTCAGATGGCAGGCACGCCGCTGCGTACGCTATTCGATCAGCATCGCGTCTGGCAAAACCGGCGGGCGCTGTACGGCGAAGCGCTACAGAGACTCTCTGCCCGGCAGCTCGCTCAGGCTTTCAGCCTGCTAACGCGTATTGAGCTGACGCTTAAACAGGATTACGGTCAGGATATCTGGCCCGATCTGGAAACGCTGTCGCTGCTGCTGTGCAGCAGCACCTTCCCCGAGCATTTTTGCGATGTCTGATAACCCGGGGCTGCATGCTCTTTTTGGCGGGACCTTCGATCCCATCCATTACGGCCATTTGAAACCGGTTGAGGCGCTGGCGGCGCTGACCGGCCTGAGTAAAATTACGCTGCTCCCTAATAACGTACCGCCGCACCGCCCTCAGCCTGAAGCTACACCGGCCCAGCGGGTCGCGATGGTCAGGCTGGCGATTGCCGGTAATCCGCTTTTTGATGTTGACCTGCGCGAAATGCAGCGTGAAACGCCCTCCTGGACGTTTGAAACGCTCACCGTGCTGCGCCAGGAGCGCGGTGAACAACAATCCCTGGCATTTATCATTGGCCAGGATTCACTGCTGAGTCTGCATAAGTGGCATCGCTGGCAGGATTTGCTCTCTCTGACGCATCTGCTGGTGCTTAAGCGTCCGGGCTACGATAGCCAGCTGGAAACGCCTGAGCTGCAACAGTGGCTCTCAAAACACCTGACCACCGATCCCCGGCAGCTGCATGCATCTCCGGCAGGCCTTATTTATCTGGCCGCCACCCCGCTGCTGGCAATTTCAGCAACGGAAATACGCGAGCGGCGCCATCATAATCAATCCTGCGACGGGCTTCTTCCCGCCGCCGTGCTGGCATTCATCAATGATGCGGGTTTATATCGCAACCCCTAAGCTCATGGTATACTTCGCCGCTAAATTTTCCGGATCCACCGGAAAAAATCACTGTCAGGCTTAAAACCCAAGGGGGAACCTTTTGCAAGGTCAAGCACTCCAAGACTTCGTCATTGATAAGATCGACGATTTAAAAGGCCAGGATATTGTTTCTGTTAACGTTCAGGGCAAATCCAGCATCACCGACTGCATGATTATCTGCACCGGCACCTCAACGCGTCACGTCGCCTCCATTGCCGATCATGTGGTACAGGAAAGCCGTGCCGCAGGCCTGAAGCCGCTCGGCGTCGATGGCAAAGCGACCGCCGACTGGGTCGTGGTCGATCTCGGTGACGTTATTGTACATGTTATGCAGGAAGAGAGCCGCCTCCTCTACGAACTTGAAAAGCTCTGGAGTTAAGACGTGAAGCTGCAGCTTGTCGCCGTCGGCACGAAAATGCCGGACTGGGTGCAAAGCGGATTTATGGAATATCTCCGTCGCTTTCCGAAAGATATGCCGCTGGAGCTGGTTGAGGTTCCGGCAGGCAAGCGCGGCAAAAATGCTGATATCAGGCGCATCCTCGATAAAGAGGGTGAGCTGATGCTGGCAGCGATGGGGAAAGGAAATCGTATCGTTACGCTGGATATTCCCGGTCAGCCGTGGGAAACCCCACACCTGGCCACCCAGCTGGAGCGCTGGAAGCAGGATGGCCGGGACGTCAGCCTGTTGATCGGCGGGCCGGAAGGGCTGTCTCCCGCCTGTAAAGCGGCGGCAGAACAGAGCTGGTCACTCTCCGCGCTTACCCTGCCCCATCCGCTGGTTCGCGTGCTGGTGGCTGAGAGCCTGTATCGTGCATGGAGCATTACTGCGAATCATCCTTATCACCGCGAATAGGCGATAGGATCAACCGGATACACTAAAACAGCGGATGAAACTACAACGCAACTCTTTTCGTGACTACACCGCCGAACAGACGCTGTTTGTCCGCCGGGCGCTGACCGCTTTTTTAGGCATTTTACTGCTCTCCGGCGTACTGGTGGTCAACCTGTATCACCTGCAAATTATTCGCTACGGTGACTACAGTACCCGTTCTAACAATAACCGCATCAAGCTGGTGCCGGTCGCCCCCAGCCGCGGGATTATTTTTGATCGCAACGGCGTTCCTCTGGCATTAAACCGAACCATTTATCAGATTGAGCTGGTGCCGGAAAAGGTGGAAGACCTTGAAAAAACCCTTCAGGCCCTCCGACCCATTGTCGATCTGAGCGATGAAGATCTGATAGCCTTTCAAGCGGAGCGTAAACGCTCCCGCCGCTTTACCTCTATTCCGGTAAAAACTGCCCTGAACGACGTTCAGGTTGCCCGGTTTGCCGTCAATCAGTACGCTTTTCCAGGTGTGGAAGTCAAAGGCTATCAGCGCCGCTACTACCCCTATAATTCCGCACTTACTCACGTGTTGGGCTATGTATCCAAAATCAACGATCGCGACGTTGACCGGCTGGATAAAGAGGGGAAATGGCCGAACTATGCGGCCACCCACGATATCGGCAAGCTGGGGATTGAGCGCTTTTACGAAGAGATGCTGCACGGTAAAACCGGTTATGAAGAGGTGGAAGTTAACAACCGCGGCCGGGTTATTCGCCAGCTTCATGAGCAGCCACCGCAGGCGGGACAGGACATTTACCTGACCATCGACCTCAAGCTCCAGCAGTATATCGAAACCCTGCTGGCGGGCAGTCGCGCGGCGGTGGTCGTCACCGATCCTCGCAGCGGAGACATTCTCGCGCTGGTCTCCATGCCCAGCTACGATCCTAATCTGTTTGTGGATGGCATCAGCAGTAAGGATTACAACATGCTGCTCAACGATCCCAACCGTCCACTGATTAACCGCACCACGCAGGGAGCCTATCCTCCTGCCTCGACGGTAAAACCCTATATCGCCGTTTCCGCACTGACCAGCGGGGTGATTAACAGAAATACCAGCCTGTTCGATCCGGGATGGTGGCAGCTTCCCGGCTCTGAGAAACGCTTTCGCGACTGGAAACACTGGGGGCATGGGCGTCTGAATGTCACCAAGTCTCTCGAGGAATCGGCAGATACCTTTTTCTATCAGGTTGCCTATGATATGGGCATTGATCGTCTGTCGGAATGGATGAATAAATTTGGCTACGGTCACCTGACCGGTATTGACCTGGTGGAAGAGACGCCGGGCAATATGCCTACCCGCGAATGGAAAATGAAGCGGTTTAAAAAACCCTGGTATCAGGGCGATACCATTCCGGTCGGCATTGGTCAGGGCTACTGGACCGCGACGCCGGTTCAGATGAATAAAGCCATGATGACGCTGATTAACGACGGCGTGGTAAAAACGCCTCATCTGATGATGGCGAACGTCGTCGACAACGTCAAAGTCCCTTATCGTCAGCCCGAGACGCCTCCCATTGCGGATATTCATTCCGGTTACTGGGAGATTGCGAAAGACGGGATGTACGGCGTGGCTAACCGTCCTAACGGCACCGCGCGTAAAAGCTTTCAGGATGCGCCTTATAAAATCGCCGCGAAGTCAGGTACCGCCCAGGTCTATGGCCTGAAGGCGAATGAAACCTATAATGCGCACCGGATCGCCGAGCATCTGCGCGATCATAAGCTGATGACCGCCTTTGCCCCTTATGATAATCCTCGCGTGGCGGTGACGATGATTCTGGAAAACGGCGGTGCTGGCCCTGCGGTTGGTACCATCATGCGACAGATTCTGGACCACATCATGCTTGGCGACAACAATACCAATCTGCCCGATGCGGCACCCGTCCCGTCGGGCTATGAAGGTGAGTGACATGAACGATCGTCATCAGAAGCGTACTTTCTGGACCAGAATACACGTCGATCCGACATTCTTTATTCTGATTTCGGCCCTGCTGGTTTACAGCGCTCTGGTTATCTGGAGCGCCAGCGGCCAGGATCCCGGCATGATGGAGCGAAAAATTGGCCAAATCGCCATGGGCTTTGTCATGATGATGGTTATGGCGCAAATCCCGCCCCGGGTGTACGAGGGGTGGGCACCCTATCTCTATATTCTCTGCGTGGTGCTGCTGATTGCCGTTGACGCTTTTGGTCATATCAGTAAAGGTGCCCAGCGCTGGCTTGACCTGGGGATCGTGCGTTTCCAACCCTCGGAGATAGCAAAAATTGCCGTGCCGCTGATGGTGGCCCGCTTTATTAATCGCGATGTTTGCCCCCCCACGCTTAAAAACACCGCCATCGCGCTGGTGCTGATCTTTATGCCCACGCTGCTGGTGGCCGCACAGCCGGACCTGGGAACCGCGATTCTGATCGCCGCCTCCGGCCTGTTTGTCCTGTTTCTGTCTGGCATGAGCTGGAAGCTGATCCTCGTGGCGCTCCTGTTAGTGGCAGCCTTTGTGCCTATCCTGTGGTTCTTTCTGATGCATGACTATCAGCGGGACCGGGTAATGATGCTGCTGGATCCGGAAAGCGATCCGCTGGGCGCGGGCTATCATATTATTCAGTCCAAGATTGCCATCGGCTCCGGCGGCCTGCGCGGCAAAGGCTGGCTGCACGGCACCCAGTCGCAGCTGGAGTTTCTACCCGAACGGCATACCGACTTTATTTTTGCCGTGCTGGCTGAAGAGTTAGGATTAGTCGGCGTGCTGGTATTGCTGGTACTCTACGTGCTGCTGATTATGCGCGGCCTGGTGATGGCCGCCCGCGCACAAACGACCTTTGGACGGGTGATGGCGGGCGGACTGATGCTAATCTTCTTTGTCTATGTTTTTGTTAATATTGGCATGGTAAGTGGCATTTTGCCGGTGGTGGGCGTTCCGCTTCCGCTGGTGAGCTACGGCGGCTCGGCACTGATCGTCCTGATGGCCGGGTTTGGGATTATTATGTCAATCCACACTCATCGAAAACTGTTGTCGAAAAGCGTTTAAAGAGGCTTGGAAAATGCGTAAGGATTGGCTTTGGATTGGCCTGGCGTCGGCTCTGCTGGCAGCCTGTACCACCACCGACCAGCAGGCACCGGTGCAGCAACACGCGCCAGCCTACAACGGCCCGGTAGTCGAAATTAGCGGCGCAGATCCGCATTACGAACCGATCAATCCTGCAACCAGTCAGGATTACACGGTCAACGGAAAAACCTGGCACATTATTAAGGACCCGTCGAATTTCAGTGAAACCGGGCTTGCCAGCGCCTATGGCAGTGAGGCCAGCGGTAACCGTACCGCAACGGGTGAGGAGTTTGATGCTAACGCCCTGACCGCCGCCCACCCTACTCTGCCGCTCCCCAGCTATGTTCGCGTCACTAACCTGGCGAATGGCCGGATGATTGTGGTGCGCGTTAACGATCGTGGTCCCTATATACCTGGCCGCATTATTGACCTGTCGCAGGCGGCGGGCGATCGTCTGAATATTTCCAACAATACCCGCGTCAAGGTGGACTACATTGCCGTGGCTCCGGACGGCTCGCTTTCCGGCCCTGGCACCATCGGGACCACCGTGGCGAAACAGAGTTACGCGCTGCCACCGCGTCCGGATATTGCCGGCGGCATGACGGTAATGGGCGCAGGCGCAGCGGCCAGCGCGGCGTCACCGCAGTCTGCAACTCAACAGCAGGATACCCAACAGGCGGGTTATCAGCAGACCGCAACGCAGCAGCAGGATACCCAGCAGTCGGGTTATCAGCAGCCCGCAACGCAGCAGCAGGATACCCAGCAGTCGGGTTATCAGCAGCCCGCCGCACAGCAGACTGAATCCCACCCGGTAGATAACAGCAGTCTGAATAGTGATGATAACCTGGGTGCGCCGGTGCGCAGCAACGGCTTCCTGGGTGCGCCGCAGCCACTGCGCAACGGCGTACTGGAAGGCAGTGAAGCGGCCGCGGTTGCGGGATCGACCGCTTCCTCCGGCGCCTCCTCCGCCACAGTTTCAACGGCACCTTCTCCGGTCACCTCGCAGGCCGCCGCTGCACCGGTCACTTCACCAGCCGCCGCCGCTTCTGCACCCGCCGCTGCAAGCGGTGGCAGCTGGGCTGTTCAGGTCGGTGCACTGAGCGACAGCGCGCGGGCTCAACAGTTGAAAAACGCCCTGAGCAGGAAGTTCGGCGTTCCCGGTACCGTCAGTAACCAGGGCAAGGTTTACCGGGTTCAGCTGGGGCATTTCAATTCACGCCAGCAGGCCAGCGAACTGCAACGCAGGTTGTTAAGCGAAGCGCAGCAGCAATCATTTATAACCGTCGCCCACTAACGAAACCTGAAGCTGTTTGGCAGGCGTATGACGGCTAGCGGACCGATTAAATCCGTTAGCCGTCAGCAGGTAAAGACGGATGCCGGGCAGGACTGATTTTGCTATAGTGAGTCACTTTTTCTAACTTAGCCCATGGATGTTGTAGTCCTTAATATGAACAATCTTACCTCCTACCACCTGATTAAGCGCCTGACGGCGGGTTCGCTGATTGCACTCAGCCTGACCTCCTTTGCTCACGCAGACGACGTAAATATTAAGACCATGATCCCCGGCGTACCCGATATCGACGCTGAAGCTTATGTGCTTATCGACTACAACTCGGGCAAAGTACTGGCAGAAAAAAATGCCGATGCGCGTCGCGATCCAGCCAGCCTGACAAAAATGATGACCAGCTATGTTATTGGTCAGGCAGTTAAAGCCGGGAAAATCCATCAGGATGACATCGTTACCGTCGGTAAAGATGCCTGGGCAACCGGTAACCCGGTATTTAAAGGGTCGTCCCTGATGTTCCTTAAACCGGGTGACCGCGTACCTGTCTCACAGCTTACCCGCGGTATTGTGCTCCAGTCAGGTAACGATGCCTGTGTGGCCATGGCAGACTACGTTGCCGGCAGCCAGGACGCCTTTGTTGGCCTGATGAACAACTATGTTAAAGCCATCGGTCTGCAAAATACCCATTTTCAGACCGTACACGGCCTGGACGCTGAGGGACAATACAGCTCGGCTCGCGACATGGCGCTGATCGGCCAGGCGCTGATCCGTGACGTCCCGGATGAATACGCGGTTTATAAAGAGAAAGAGTTTACCTTTAACAATATTCGTCAGACCAACCGCAACGGTCTGCTGTGGGATACCAGCCTCCAGGTCGATGGGATTAAAACCGGACACACTGAGGCAGCGGGCTACAATCTGGTTGCTTCCGCTACCGAAGGCCAGATGCGTCTGATCTCTGCAGTAATGGGCGGTCACACCTATAAAGGCCGTGAAACCGAAAGTAAAAAGCTGCTGACCTGGGGTTTCCGTTTCTTTGAAACCGTCGCGCCGCTGAAGGCAGGTAAAGAGTTTGCTTCTGAGCCGGTGTGGTTTGGTAACAGCGATCGCGTCCAGCTGGGCGTGGAAAAAGACGTTTATCTGACCATCCCACGCGGACGCATGAAGGATCTTAAGGCGAGCTACACGCTTAGCAACACTGAGCTACATGCCCCGCTGACCAAAAACCAGGTCGTTGGCACGATCAACTTCCAGCTGGATGGCAAAACCGTTGAGCAGCATCCCCTGGTGGTGCTGAATGATATGCCGGAAGGTGGCTTCCTGGGTCGCATCGTCGATTATATTAAGCTAATGTTCCATCACTGGTTTGGCTAATCGCTCCGGGCAGGCCACCCCGGCCTGCCTTATACAGTGTCATATTGCCCCTTGATTTCGACCCGAAAGCCCCCCATATTTGAAGGATGTTCAGGTTCCCGCTCAGGCGGGAACCTTTGATTTTGCGTTACCGGAGCCCCCCAATGAAAACCAATCTTAAAGAACTGCTCGAATTCCCCACGCCCTTTACCTATAAAGTTATGGGCCTGGCACAGCCAGAGCTGGTTGATCAGGTCGTGGAAGTGGTTCAGCGTCATGCGCCAGGCGACTACTCCCCGGACGTTAAGCCGAGCAGCAAAGGCAATTACCACTCCGTCTCTATCACCATTAATGCGACCCACATTGAGCAGGTAGAAACGCTTTATGACGAACTGGGCCAGATTGAAATTGTTCGCATGGTGCTGTAATCCCGCCAAACTGCGGTGGGTAACTGGTTGTTGCCCGCCGCAAACGCTATACTCCCCTGCCGAATATTGAACGGACCACTCGTTTTGTCACCAGATACGCTGCTTATTCGCCAGCTGGGTTTCCAGCCCTGGGAGCCTGTTTCACAGGCCATGCATACCTTTACCGATCGACGCGACGACGCGACGCCCGATGAAATCTGGCTGGTTGAGCATCCGCCGGTATTCACTCAGGGACAGGCGGGTAAGGCGGAACATCTGCTCATGACCGGGGATATCCCTGTCGTTCAGAGCGATCGCGGCGGTCAGGTAACCTATCACGGCCCCGGACAGCAGGTGATGTACGTAATGGTTAACCTCAAGCGCAGAAAAATCGGCGTGCGACAGCTGGTGACGGCTATTGAGCAAACGGTTATCGACACCCTCGCCTGCTTTTCTCTCTCCGCTTGTGCAAGACCCGATGCACCGGGCGTGTACGTGGATGACAAAAAGATCTGCTCGCTGGGACTGCGCATCCGTAAAGGCTGCTCGTTCCACGGTCTGGCGCTAAATGTCGCGATGGATCTCTCGCCTTTCCTGCGCATCAATCCCTGCGGCTATGCCGGTCTGGAAATGACGCAGCTTAGCGCGCTTAAGCCGGACGTTCAGCCTGCTGAGGTTGGCCCGCTGCTGATTGAAAACTTCGCCCGGCAGCTGGGCTGCTCCGAGATTATCTGGCTGGAAGGCGACAGTCTGCCGCTCGTATAAGCGCGAGTTAATTTACAATTCCGTCACATTTAATGCGGCGACCTGGCTGAAAAGCGGCGGGCGGGATGATATAATTTTCGCGCTTTTATCAAAAAAGTTGAGCCTCACCCCTGGCCTTCAGGAAACAGCCCCGCTGATTATCTGAAGGATGATGGTTAAACAACTCATTAAGTGTTATGCGCACCCGGCGCATGCCAACCTGGAACCTGCTAGATTATGAGTAAACCCATTCAGATGGAACGCGGCGTAAAATACCGCGACGCAGACAAAATGGCGCTGATCCCGGTAAAAACCGTCGTCACCGAGCGCACGGAAATTTTACGCAAGCCGGAATGGATGAAGATCAAGCTCCCCGCGGATTCCAGCCGCATCCAGGGTATCAAAGCGGCCATGCGGAAAAATGGCCTGCACTCCGTCTGCGAAGAGGCTTCCTGCCCTAACCTGGCAGAATGCTTTAACCACGGCACCGCCACCTTTATGATCCTCGGCGCCATCTGTACCCGCCGCTGCCCCTTCTGTGATGTCGCCCACGGCCGTCCCGTTGCCCCTGATATGAATGAGCCGGAAAAGCTGGCACAGACCATCGCGGATATGGCGTTACGCTACGTGGTCATCACCTCCGTAGACCGCGACGATCTGCGCGACGGCGGCGCTCAGCACTTTGCCGACTGCATTAGCGCTATCCGCGCTAAAAACCCGACCATCAAAATTGAAACGCTGGTGCCTGATTTCAGGGGCCGTATGGATCGTGCGCTGGAGATCCTCAACGCCACGCCGCCGGACGTCTTTAATCACAATCTGGAAAACGTGCCGCGCGTTTACCGGCAGGTTCGCCCCGGTGCAAACTACGACTGGTCGCTTAAGCTGCTGGAGCGTTTTAAAGAGGCCCACCCCGAACTGCCGACCAAATCAGGTCTGATGGTCGGGCTGGGTGAAACCAATGCAGAAATTATTGAGGTGATGCGCGACCTGCGACGTCACGGCGTGACCATGTTGACGCTCGGCCAGTATCTCCAGCCCAGCCGCCATCATCTGCCGGTTCAGCGCTACGTCAGCCCGGCGGAATTTGATGAAATGAAAGAAGCCGCAATGGAAATGGGCTTTACCCATGCCGCGTGCGGTCCCTTTGTGCGCTCGTCGTATCATGCGGATATGCAGGCAAAAGGGCTGGAAGTGAAATAAGTTGACGGGCGTGCGGCAGCCCGCCCATTTGTCATATTTATTTACATACATGCAACACAAACAAAAAACGGATGACTGTGTCATCCGTTTTTTTATTCACCCAACGGCGTTTAATCTTTGTGAATAACCTGCTCTGCGGGCTTTTCTTCGGCAACCGGCGCTTTTTTAGCGGAAGAATCGTCGTCACTCATGGCTTTTTTGAAGCCTTTGATCGCCGACCCCAGATCGCCACCGAGAGAACGCAACTTATTGGTTCCGAACAATAATACGATCAGAGCACCGATAATCAGCAGCTTCGCAATACTGATACCTTCCATACACACCTTCTTTTCTAATCTGACCCGTGTTACGGCCAATAACGATAACGTGTATTAACGCGCAGAACGCCGGTCAATACAACCGCAATCTGTAACAGAGTAATATCTGCACAGATTGAGCGCTAAATGATATCAGATAAAACGGCTGAGAAAAGTCTGGAAACGGGGATGTCGCGGATTAACCAAAACGTCTTCTGGCGGCCCCTGCTCAACTACTACCCCGCCATCCATAAATACCACCCGATCTGCGGCTTCACGGGCAAAGCCTATCTCATGCGTCACCACAATCATTGTCAGTCCCTGGTCAGCCAGATTGCGCATGATTGCCAGCACTTCGCCCACCAGCTCAGGATCCAGCGCCGAAGTAGGCTCATCGAAAAGCATCAGCTCGGGACGAATCGCCAGCGCTCTGGCAATAGCAACGCGCTGCTGCTGACCGCCGGAGAGATTCCCCGGCCAGGCATCCGCCTTGTCACTCAGTCCCACCGTGGCCAGCAGCTCTCTGGCATAGCGCGTAGCCTCATCACGCGGCACCTTGTGTACCCCAATCGGTGCCTCGATGATATTTTGCAAAACGGTCATATGCGGGTAAAGATTGAACTGCTGAAACACCATGCCAATTTTCTGCCGCTGCCGGGCGATTTTACGCGGCGGCAGGCGCTGTAGCCGTCCTTTTTTCAGGGTATAGCCGGGCTGGCTACCGCTCACCATAATCGAACCCGCATTTAGCTCTTCAAGGTGGTTAATGCAGCGTAGAAAGGTCGATTTTCCCGAGCCGGACGGCCCGAGGATCACCACCACCTCACCCGACATAACATCCAGATCCACCCCTTTGAGCACTTCATTATCGCCATAGCTTTTCTGCACGTTTCGCGCCCGCACCAGCGGCTGAGTCTCGTTCACAGATCCTCCTTATGCATAAAAGGACGGTTAACCATCGGAGTGGCTTTGCTGTCCGCTGCGGGTAATCGCCGACGGGTTGCCGACAGCGTGCGTCGGACGCTGCGTGAGAAGTAGCGCTCAATCGCCGACTGTCCGACGTTCAGTACAGAGGTGATGAGCAGATACCAGATAACGGCCACCAACAGCATCGGAATAACTTCAAAGGTGCGGTTATAGATCGACTGAACGGAATAGAGCAGATCGCCCATCGCAATCACGCTCACCAGCGAGGTCGCCTTGATCATACCGATCAGCTGATTGCCGGTAGGGGGAATAATTGACCGCATGGCCTGGGGAATAATGATACGGCGCAGCGCACGCGCGCGGCTCATGCCAAAAGCCTGGGTGGTTTCCACCTGCCCGCTGTCGACTGATTGCAGACCTGCGCGAATAATTTCTGCCATATAGGCCGCTTCATTCAGCGCCAGGCCTGCAATAGCCGCCGTCAGGGGAGTGATCAGATAGTTGGTATTCCAGCTGGCCAGTACTGGCCCACCAAAGGGAATACCCAGGGTAACCGTCGGGAAGAGCGTCGACATGTTGTACCAGAAAATGAGCTGTACCAGCAGCGGCGTCCCGCGAAAAAACCAGATATACAATCTGGCCAGTCCGCTCAGCAGGCGATTATCCGCCAGCCGCGCCACCGCCAGCAGCAGCCCCAGCAGGGTGCCCAGGATCATGGAGACGACCGTCAGCCCCAGCGTGACCTGCAAGCCCCTGAGCACCGAGCCTTCGGTAAACCATTTGCCCACCACGCCCCATTCAAAATTGGGGTTAGTAGCCACCAGCCACAGGACGTTAGCGGCGATCGCCAGTACCAGGACCCAGCTGACCAGCCGTCCGTAGCGCGGGGCGCTGCGTGCACAGGCCACATCGCGCAGCTGCACGTCAGCCCATTCGCCAGCGCTCGCACTGCCCCCAGCGCGCGGATCGCTGCCGCCTGGGGTCATTTTGCTGCTCCTTGCGCCAGGTTAATCCCCGGGGCAGTTAGCGCGTTCCCCTCAAGCTTCCACTTCTTCATAATGGCGGCATAGGTGCCGTTAGCAAAAAGCTTCTGATACCCCGCAAGCACCACTTTGCCAAGCGCGGCGTCTTTCGGCACCACGGTGCCCTGGAAAATATCGCCGAAGCCATTTTCCTTGCCCTGGCCGGTCAGCTCAAGCTGTCCGTTCGCCTGGTCAACAAACCACACCAGCGGTGCCTGCGACGAGAAAAAGGCATCCGAACGCTTAGAGCGCACCGCCAGAATCGACGAGGGCTGATCGGCGAATGACTGGATAACCACCGCTGGTTTACCCGCCCCGGTACAGACCTCAGACTGCCTGCGAATGACCTGTTCCGCCGACCCTCCCGCCATCACCGCAATTCGCTTACCGCAGGTACTCTCCAGATCGTTAATCTGCAACGGATTGCCCTTCTGTACGGCAAACACCACGAACTCCTGCACAAAGTCGATGAAATCATTTTTCTGCTGGCGCTCCGGGTAATCCCCAATGGGGCCAATCGCCAGCTGATAGCGGCCAGATTTGATGCCGGCGAGCACGCCCGACAGCCCGCTGACGGTAGCATGCTCGATTTTGATACCCAGCAGCTGCGCCAGCGCCCCGGTGAGGTCGGCTGATGCACCGCTCATCGAAGAGGGCCCTTCTACAATTTCATAGGGCGGAAAGGAGCCATTATTCACCGAAATCATCCTGCCCGCCTTTTGGATATCAGGCGGCAGACGGTCATGCAGTGCCTGGTCGACCTTTTGTACAGGAATGGCCTCTGCGGCCTGTGCCAGGCTAGCGGATAAGCCCAGAGCCAGTGCCAGCGCAATCTTTTTCATTGTTCGTTTCCCCGGTGTCTTAATGGTGGATAGCCTGCCACGCCCTTTATCTCAGGGTTGGATCAGTTCAGGACGATCAAAACGACGATTTTCGAGTACCGGCAAAACGCTGCGCGCGTGGGCGATACGGGCCGGATCCAGCTCGGCAAAAACCAGCGCCGGCGCTTCTGCGGCTTTCGCTATCGACACGCCAAGCGGATCCACGACCAGGCTGTTACCAATATTGCGCGGGCCACACTCACCCACGGCCACCAGATAGCAGGTATTTTCCAGCGCACGGGCGGTTACCAGCACCTCCCAGTGCATTTCCTTCAGCGGGCCTTTGACCCAGGCAGCGGGCAAGACCAGAACATCGGCTCCATCGAGCACCAGGCGGCGGGCCAGCTCGGGAAAACGCACGTCATAACAGGTCATCAGGCCGACTTTCATTCCGGCCACGTCCACCAGCGGGGGCACGGTCAGACCCGCAGAAACATTGCGCGACTCCTGCATCGCGAAGGCATCGTAAAGATGCAGCTTGTCATAACGGGCGATAATTTCCCCATTGCGAATAGCGATCAAAACATTCAGTGCCTTACCTTCGTCCGCGGGCACATGTACGGTCATCATGGTGGTGAGCGTATTTCCACGACTGGCGGCATATATTTCGCTAAGGAAGGGACCATCCAACGGCTGGGCGGCCTTTAGCACCAGATCCGGGTCAGCAATATCCCGCGCCAGTACGCCCTCGGGCAGCACCAACAAATCAGCACCTCCAGCTTCAGCCTTCGTCATCAGATCGGTGCAAATCGTGGCGTTTTCCTGCCATTCGCGGCTGACCGCAAACTGTCCTAATGCAACTTTCATTTCAGTGCTCCTCAGGTTACTGCCGGAAATAGCATGGCGGGCGTCAGGCAGGTGGGGATAATGCCCTGTTCGAAAAGTTCTTTGCCAAACGCAGCAATCATCTCTTTGTTAGCGTCAAAACCGTTATCATTCCAGCTGGCCGGCAAATCCTGCGCGGTGCGTCGCAAATCATCGAGCAGCCAGGGGGTGGTATCCGCATATTTCTCACGTTTTGCCTGCCACAGTCTGGCCGATTGATCGATCAGCTCACTCAGCTCCTTCACGATGTCAGGGTGGGCATTAGCGATCTCGTGTTTGTAGGCCAGCAGGTGATGACCGGGGATATAACCCACCCGATCAAAATATTCGCGTTCGGCCTGACGAAAATCAGTCTGCAACTGCCGCAGGCCCGACCCTTTCAGGAAGAAGCCCTGCGGCATAAAAGGGGTAAATACCGCATCCAGTTCACCTGCCCTCAGCAGCTCAATCAGCGGGCGCTCTCCCGGAGCGGCTTCAATGCATCCCGGACGACCAAACCCGGCGAGCCGATCCTCTACAGGATGGTCCGCCGTTAAGCGGCCGGCAAACCAGTAAGCCCTCCCGATATCAACGCCGGCCTCACGCAGCAGCGCCCGGGTCCAGGTATTGCCTGAATCCTGCCAGCCGGTAACGCCTATTTTTTTCCCCTTGAGCTGATCCAGTGATACCAGCGGGCTGTGTTCGGTCGTAATGATGCAGCGCTGACGAAAGCCGCGCATCAGAAAATGGGGTAGCGCCAGCACCGGGTCTTCTCCCCTGGCCCTGCTCTGAGCATAGCGGCTGAAGGATATCTCAGCCGCATCATAGTCGCGGCTGTTCGCCAGATCGCCCACCAGCGTTCCCACGCGGTGAACTTCCAGCCTAAAGCCCTGCGGCTTAATATCGCCCAGGGCCAGCGGGGTAAAGTAGTCCCAGTCGCGTACTGCCAGTCTGATGGTAATCATGACATTCTCTCTGTATCAGGGATCGGCCGCTAAACCGTGTAAAAAGCGTTCACTTTTTGCTTGAATTCGATACTAGATCGAGAATAATAGCTGTACAATCTTTACTTTGTTACTGAACAAAGGGAATTCTTATGACCGGATCGCTTGACGTAAACTGGCTGGCAGAACGGATTACCGACGCCAGCGTAAAGGGCATTGCGGCAGTGACGTCAGCGCTGATCCGCGATGGGGAGATCCCGATGGGTACCCACCTGCCTTCGGTACGCGGGCTGGCCGAAGCGTTGGCAGTCAGCCCGGCTACCGTTTCTGCCGCCTGGGGGCAGCTTCGGAAGCAAAAGGTCATTGCGGGAAAAGGACGAAGCGGCGTCTGGGTATGTGGCGACAACATCTCGCCGCGTCCGGTGCGTTTTGAGAAGATCGGCAACTATGGCGATGCCATCCGCGCCGATCTCGCCATGGCCTCGCCCGATCCCGCTCTGCTACCCAATCTGCAGGAAGCGATGATGCAGGGTATTGCATGCCCGCAGCTCAATAGCTACCAGCGCGAACCTATCGCACCTGCGCTGCTGGCTGCGGTAAAACCCCGCTGGCCCTTCCCTGCCCAGGCATGGCTGGCGACGGATGGCGGCTTTGATGCCATGAACTGCATTATGCAGACGCTTCTCACCCCAGGAGAGAAAGTGATCATAGAAGATCCCAGTGCGGCCCGGCTGCTGGATATGCTGGACAATGTCGGTGCCGATGTCTTGCCGCTTGCCTGTGATGAGCATGGACCGCTGCCGGGGGCACTGGCAAAGCTGCTGACTAAGGGTGCGACGGCGATGATTTATCAGCCGGGAACGCATTCCGCCACCGGTATCAGAGTCAGTGAAGCCCGCAACGAGGCGCTGGCAAAAGTGCTGCTGGGAACGCGGACGCTGATTATTGAAGATGATGGGATTGGGGAACTCTCTGCCCATCCGGTATGGAGCCTGGGGAGCTACTATCCGGAGAGGACGCTGCACGTACGCTCATTTTCTAAAGCCTATGGCCCGGACCTGAGGCTTGCAGTGCTATCAGGGCCAGAACCGCTGATTAAACGCATCCACTCGTGGCGTAATTTTGGTGCCAGCTGGACCAGCAGGATCCTCCAGCATGCTGTCGCCTGGATGCTCGATGACCGCAATACCCAGCAGCTGATCCAGCAGGCGAAAGTCGTCTACGCCACGCGGCGGCGTCTGCTGCTGAAGGCGCTGGAAAAACGCGGGCTGTCGCTGCCGGACAGAGATGGCTTAAGCCTTTTTGTGCCGGTGCAGTCAGAGCAGTTTGCGATGATTACCCTCGCGGCACGGGGGATTGCCGTCCTGCCAGGCGAACGCTGCCGCAGCGGCGGCGTACAGTTTATTCGCGTCGCCACGTCCAGGCTAGCCAATGAAGATATTGCTCCCATCGCTGATGCCTTGATCCTGGCCAGTGGTACGGATCTCAGCCCCTTATCAGCGGAGGTTTAACCCTGCGGATCTCAGCACGCTATCAGCAGAGGTTTAACCCTGCGGATCTCAGCCCGCTATCAGCAGAGGTTTAACCATATAGCAGGGTGATTCGGTGTAGCCTTCGCGGGCATAAAACGCATTGGCTTTAATACGGTGTTCATGGCAGTGCACTTCCATCCGATCGCAGCCGCGCGCCTGAGCCAGATTTTCAGCATATTGCAGCAGCTGCTGACCGGCGCCTTTACTGCGTTCGCCATCGGCGATGCAAAAGTAACTGACCCGGGCAAAATCACCTTCCAGTGCCAGCTGAGGAATAAAATGCAGCGAAAGAAAGCCCAGCACGCTGTTATCCTGTTCAGCCACCAGAAGGCGTTCGGTATCATCGTTAATTAACTGCGCCAGCCGCCGCTCAATAAAGCGATGGGTACCTTCATAACCTAATTCGGTTAACAGGGCGCTAAGGGCAAAACTGTCTTTTTCTGCGGCGAGTCGAATTATCATACTTTTGCTCCACGTTAAGCCTGCAATACTGGGTGGGATGTCAATCGGGGCGTTTTAATGTTTCCTTCATAATCCCTGGTCACACTCTTACTTAAGAATAAAGACAGAAGGAAGCAGAATGAGCGCATTACCTAAATCTGTAAGTGAAGCCGTTGCTGTAATGATAAGCGTCCTGATTGCCGTACTGTGGCTTCAGCAGTTCTTTGCCCGATAAGCCATCGCGGTTATCGCAACGCGTCTTAATTAAGGGTGAATGGGACAAAAAAAAACCCGCCGATCGGCGGGTTTTAAAAATTCTGTCTGATAACTTAAATAGCGGCAACGTTAGCAGCAGATGGGCCTTTGGCACCGTTGGTGATTTCGAACTCTACGCGCTGACCTTCAGCGAGAGTTTTGAAACCATTGCTCTGGATGGCAGAGAAGTGAACGAACACGTCTTTGCTACCATCTTCAGGAGTAATGAAACCGAATCCTTTGGACTCATTAAACCACTTAACGCTACCTTTGATCTTAGACATCTATATTACCTTTACATGAAAAATGGACACAAAACTGTGTCGACGGTTAGTACAGCAATTGCCGAGCCTTTTGTCCAGTAGCGAAACGCGAAAAAGTGATAAATATCGCCTTTTTTGCTGACACATTATTATTCACGCCGCTGTTTCAGATCCAGGCACATGCCTGAAACTCCCCGTCATGCCCCTTCCGGGGCGAGTCAGAAAAATGATAAGCACAGCACACCGATATTGTCTTTATTTCCTGCGTCTTAACTAAAATTTGATCTCAATCAATTTAAAATTATTTTACGCCTTTCAGACTCTATTAAAGCATTTTCAGTAACCTACATCTTAAGTTTCCTGAAAATTAATTTCATTAAAAAACAATGCTCAGCAAGAATAAATTAACATATCTTATGGATATCCTGGTAATCTTTGATAATATCACCTCAAGTAAATAGGATAAGTCCTGAAATTCGAGAGAAGCATGATGGTATTAAAATGCGCGAAATGTGGCTGCGGGAAGTTTATCTTTACCAGTGGGCAGAAGCGTTACGGGGGGCATTATGGTGCGGTTTGCGCGGACTGCATCAGGCCTCTTACGCTGTCAGATACCCCTTACTATAAGACTTTAGCAGGTGGAGACGTAACGCAGGAGGGACGCTTAACCTCACTTCATCAGGTAAATAATGAGTGCTGGACGTCATCCGGGGAGCGATTCATTGAGTCGAAGCGAAAAGGATGACAGCCGCGTTTGCGCAGCCGTCGTCCCTTTACCATCAGAACAGTATTTTAAACACGCCAGTAAGCGTTAGCAGACCCACGATAAAAATGATGGCAATAATCCAGAGAATAATCTTCATTCCATTTCCCTCAAACAAAATTAAAAAGTCACTACGATGTAGTGGCTTGAGTATAGATGAAGATTTCAGGATGTGCTTTTGCCGTCTCGCTTTATTGCCTGAGGGAACCCTGGCCTGCTCTTTACCACTTAGCCTTATTCGTCTGTATCGATAAGGTAAACCCATGGTCACACCTGCTCTCCCGTCATCCCGCAACAGCATGATACCTGACATTCATGATGCCCTTCCGGAACATCCCCAGGCATCCTCACCGTCAACACACAGCGATGCCAGCCAGACCCAAGCCGCAACCCAGCGCGGCGTCTATCATATTCAGGGCACTGAGTATCACTCTGCTAACGAAGCGGCCATTCATTACAAGCTGGCAGCGCTATTTGAGCATCACACTGACGGCGATAATCAGGCTGATTTTCACCAGCTGATCGAAGATCGCACCCGCCAGCTTCATGCAATGAATGAAACACCCGAATCAATTGAAGCGGTACTCACAAAAGGTAGCCGGCTTGACCGCGTGGCACAGGTTACCCGAGGCGCTGTTCGCGCCATCCCGTTTGCTGTGGCATCGGTCGCCTTTGACCGGATCCCTCAGCTCAGCGCCTTTGCCCATGGCGCTGCTCAGCTTGGTATGCATGCGGGATTACAGTCGGGGATTGCCGACACCTTCGGCTGCGCGTTACTTGATAAAGCCACGGCAGATACGCAGTGGCTGGCCGCTGAACACGACGAGCTTGAACCGGTAATGCAGCAGGCGGCTGAGGCCAAAAAACCCACAACCGGGCGACTGGCAGCGGAATATGCCGCCGCTATCCAGGCCTACAGCGTGCGAAATGTGGTGCGTCTGGGAACCGCTGCCGCCGTAACGGCAACCGCAGGGTCTAAGACGGCAGCTGCGGTAGACAGCTGGCTTACTGCGGGAGGCGGCCTGGCGGCCGGTGGAGCGATGTCCGCCGTGACCCATGCGGTCAACAGCAAATATAGCCGCGAGGGCGCTGAATACCTTTTTGGCCGGGTGGACTGGAAGCAACGCTACCGCGCACTGAAAAATAGCCACGGCCTGACTGCGCCATTACAGGGCGCGGGTAAACGCCTGGCTAAATTCCCCGCTGATGTGGCAACGGAATCGCTTCGCGCGGGTCGTGAAGTATTAACGGCCAGCGGGATGACCAAAAATGCCCTGCTGGCAGGCGGATTTGCGGCTACGCTTTCGGCGCGTACGGCCGTCAGTCAGGCAATGTCGAGCAAAGGATTCAATGCGGCTTCTACGGCAGCGATGAATCACCTGACCAACCTGGCTCTTTCGATGCCCGTTTTTGCCTCGGTGCCGGCCGCTGAAATTCTTGCCCCCCTCGCGGCAGAACGTGCCAGCAAAGCGCTGCAGAAAGCACTGCCAAAAGCCGTTGACTGGGGCGCCAGACAAATTGAAGCGCGGTTGACTTCGCGCCTGTCCGATACATCAGGTAGCTGAATAAGCCGGGGAATAAGCGTTACGCGGCTTATTCCCCCATCTGAAATAAGGGAGCGGCCCCCCTTTTTCTCAGTTAAAGCACATATTCACTTGCTGACATCACCACTGCCCTGCGCACTGGCTCCGCTGCCCTGAAGAGCCGAAAGGATAGCCCCCAGACCCAACATCTGCAGGGCGGCGCCCAGTTTACCGGCAATACCGTTACTCTCCGAGCCGCTATCCTGAGTGCCATTGCTGCTCTGTGCCGAGGCGGGTGCGGCAGCGCTGTCGCCATTCGCTGACTGGCCTGCGCTATCGCTGCCTTCAGAGGACTGGCCCAGCATCTTCTTAATCATGTCCATTAGCTGAGTCAGCATGTCGCTACTGCCCTGCTCATTCTGGGTAGCCGTTGGTCCGTTAGCGCTGGCGTTACTACCGTCGCTGGCTTCACTGGCGATTTTACCGCTATCACCCGTTTTTCCCTGCCCCTGTAGCAGTTGAATAATCGCGTTTAGCAGCTGAGTAATCGCGTTGGTGCTATCCTGATCCTCACTCACTTCCTGACCGCTCTGGCTATTTTTTAGCGGTATGGCCAGCGCACTGTTCGCCGTACCGTTGCCCCCCTGCGTGCCAAAGTTAACGCCCTGCCCTGCGCGCTCAGATTTAGCCTGATTAATCGCCTCCATCTGACTTAAAAAAGGGCTGTTATTTGCTGTGCTGCTACCGCCTAACTGACCACCCATATTTACGCTATTCATGGGATTCATGAGTACCTCCAGTGAATGAGATAAGTGCCACTGTGAAACAGCGCACCCTAATAGCCTGGAAACTTTCCGGCTTCTTCGCGTTTTTTTGGTGGGAAACTAGCCAGAAAGGTTCCAGCGAAAGAAATTTAAGACACAAATCTCGCAATTATAATTACGAAATCCTAACGATTAATAACAATAATAATGCAATTACTTACATGAACTTATCATCAGAAACGACCCGTCATGTAGGGATTTCCTTACTTTATGGCACGGAGATCCCCACAACAAGTTCAGAGGAAACTGATAGCCGCCTGCATCGGGCTGGTAAATAGTGAACGAAAGTTAAGGATCATTACGGAACAATCTGATGCTGAAAGCGTGCCTCGCAGCAGATGCCGTTCCATCTCTTATTTCGTATCAGGGTGCTAACAGAATTTTTCAAATTCGTCTGAGGGAATCCAGGAGAAATTATGATTACAGATAGTGATAAGCAGCCAATTAAAAGGATTATCTGTCACGATGTTGCCGGACGGTGTAAGGAAATGTTTCCCATAACGGGGGATGTGACAGCGTCAACCGGCGTTATTGGACCCACGATGGCGGATATTCATGCCAATTTGTATCCCATGGTTAACACGCTCGCTCCGCTGAAGGTCGATCTGCTGCTGGAAGGTGAGACCGGCACAGGCAAAGACACGTTAACCCGCCGCATCTATCAGCTCTCTGGCGTGACGGGGCCGCTGGTGCCGGTAAACTGCGCGGCTATCCCTGAAAATCTGGCAGAAAGCGAACTGTTTGGCGTGATGGCCGGCGCCTATACCGGGGCCAGCCATTCGCGCGCAGGTTATATTGAGGTGTCGGATAAGGGCATCCTGTTTCTGGATGAAATAGACAGCATGCCGCTGACTCTGCAGGCGAAGCTGCTGAGGGTACTGGAAACCCGTTCAATTCAGCGGCTGGGGTCGACTCAGCCCGTGCCCCTCGACCTGCGGGTGATCGCCGCTTCGCAGACGCCGCTGGCGGAGCTGGTTGAGCAGGGGCGTTTTCGACGGGATCTTTACTTTCGCCTTTCGACCATCAAAATTGAGACGCCAACGGTGCGTTCTCACGCCGAGCTGATTATTCCGCTGTTTCGCCGCTTTACGCTGGAGGCGGCCATGCGGTTGAAGCAGTCCGTGCCTCCCTCATCGTTAACGCTGGACGAAGCGCTGCTTCTGCATAGCTGGCCGGGAAATATCCGTGAACTGAAAGCGGCCGCCGAGCGTCACGTATTACGCCTGCCGCCGCTGTGCAATATTTCAGCGGGCGATGGCGAGGCGACCCTGTTAAAAGATCGTCTGCGCCGCATCGAACGCAGCCTGATTAAAGACTGTCTGAACCGACACGGCCATAAAATTGATGATGTGGTGCATGAACTGGGTATTCCCCGTCGTACGCTTTATCATCGCATCAAGTCCCTGAATATCGTTGCCTGAGAACATTTTTCATTCAGTTATTTTGGGATTAACTCTCTGCAGAAAAAATTAAAATTAATTTGGAACCCTTTACGTCGCGCTCCCACTTAACAAATGAAGACGCTGATGTTAATTATCCCTATCCATTTAAATCAGGAGTTAAATTATGGCAGGTCTCAAAGTTGGTGGTGGCGCTACTAGCCTGATCTCAGACTTATTAGGCAAAGTTTCAAGTGATGGCGGCCAGTTAAATACTGAACTGGGTTCGTCAGCAACCAAACTCCAAAGCTCAGCTGATGGCAACGATTTTATGTCCCAGATGCAGGCGATCCAGGGACAGATGCAGCAGGACTCCGTAGAAAAAGCCGAACTGGATAGACAGAATAGTAAGACCAAAGGTATTGCGGACAGTGCAGCCCAGGCCGGCTCTGCGGCTTCCCAGGTTAAAATCCAGTATTAGTGATACGCTAGGGCATGGGCATCTTTGATGCCTGTGCTACCTTCACCGCACTATTTTACCCTTCAACGATGAGCCAACAGCCATGAAAATATCACAATTGCCATCAGGGCCAGGCCATACCGAGCTTAATGACAAGTCCCTGCTGCCACAGCCTGAACAAAATGACGTTGATTTTTTTTCTGCCCAGCTAAAAGAAGACCCACAGGTTGAAAAAGTTTCCGCACCTAATGGCGTGAGTCACTTTATGAATGGCCTTGCCAGCTCCTTTAGTAATAGCGAGCGGCAAAGAAAAGAGACCTTTCAGGATTTACAGAAAGCATCACGCTCATCCAATTTACTGGAATTTAGCCAGGCTAATTCGGCTTTATCGAACTATTATATTGAAAATTTGATGAATGCGAAAATTGTCGCCAAGGGCGTGCAAAGCATCGATAAACTGACCAACCTACAGTAGCGACGTAATGAAAACACTTTTGCTGAAATGGCTGGCGTGCCTGGCGCTGGCGCTGCTGCTTGCGGGCTGCGGCGATAAAACCGTGCTGTTTAGCGGGCTGGCAGAAAATGACGCAAATGACATTATTGCCGAGCTGAATCAGCATCAGATTGCCGCGCAAAAGCTGATTGAGAAATCAGGTATTTCCGTCGCGGTGGATGCAGAGAATATTGAACGCAGCGTAAAGATCCTGGACTCTGCCGGGCTGCCGCGTAAGGCGCGAACCAACCTGGGTGAGGTATTTCAGAAAAGCGGGGTGATTTCCAGCCCGATGGAAGAACGCGCCCGTTATATTTATGCGCTTTCTCAGGAAGTGGAATCCACCCTGGCGCAGATTGATGGCGTTGTTGTTGCCCGCGTACACGTCGTTCTGCCAGAGCGTCTCGCACCCGGCGAGCCTGTCCAGCCGGCTTCCGCCTCGGTATTTATTAAGTATCACAACAATCTTGATCCCGACAGCATTGAGCCACGAATTCGTCAGATGGTCGCCACCAGTATTCCGGGGCTGGCCGGAAAAAGCGATAAAGACCTCGCGATTGTCTTTGTCCCGGCACAAACCTATGAAGATCGCGTTGAGGTGGTGCAGATGGGGCCTTTCCAGCTCTCACCGGGAAGCTATTCGACCGTCAAGTGGATTTTTTCACTGCTGGCCATTGTGGTGCTGGCAGCCGTTTGCCTGACGCTGTTCAGACCTGGCAAAAAGCTCAGGCTCGGTAAAGCGAAAAATGCTGCTGCCGCAGCGGGGAAATAGCCGATGGAGGTGAGCGAACAGCAGGCTGAGCGCTGGCTACAGTGGTGGCATCAGGGATACTGGCAGCAGGCGGATGAGAGCTGGCATATTAACGGCTTCTTTGCGCTGCCTGCCGCGCAGCAGCAGGCACTGGCATGGCAGCATCCCCTCGCGGTCGCCGCCGGATTTGATATTCGCCCTGCCCTGCCCCCGGCCCCTCAGGAGCGGTTACTCGCGCTGGTAAGTCTGCCCGATGCCTGCTGGGCGCGTCTCCTGACGCTGCTGGCGGGCGTTTGCGCACCGCACCTGGCCCCTGATGAACTGAGCCCCGCCAACCGTATCTGGTGCAGACGCCTGACTAAGGCCCTGCGCTGTGAAAGCTGGCTGGGTGAGGACTGTTTTTACCCTTATACCACCGGTAGCCTGCTGTTACTGCATACGCTGTCGCCCGCCTGCTGGCCCCGGCTGCGACTGCGGTTTCCGCGGGAATGGGTCAAACAGGTCAGTGAGTATCCTGTGCCTGACCTGCCTGAATCCCGGCTGGCCGCCCTGTGGGATGCCGTAATCTGGCAAAGCCAGCAACCGGAGAAGATGATACATGTGGATCCGCAAGAAAATCCCCTTACTGAGTGACCCACGGCTGTTATCGGGTGGCATCATCACCCGAGAGGCTATTGCTGAACATCAGCAGGCGCTGTCGATCCTTGAGGCCGCTGAGCAACAGGCGCAGCAGCGGCTTAACGACGCCAGTCATCAGGCGGATCGGCTCAAGAGACAGATGCGTGAGCAGCACGAACAAGTGCTGGCTGAACAACTCGCTCAGCAGCAGCAGGATTTTCTGCATCAGGCTGAACAATTTTTCGCTGAATGGCAGCAGCAGCAGGAGCAGTGGCAGGCAAACCTGTTGCCCAATGCGGAAGCCCTGCTCAGTCAGGCGCTGGCGCAGCTGATCGCCGAACTTCCCCCATCAGAGCACGTCCAGGCCCTGTTGCAGCAGCTACTGAAAGCGCAGGGGCGTCCCGCTCCCGCCACCCTGCTGTGCGCCAGTGAACAACACCCGGCGGTTGAACGCTGGCTGGCGGCCCGTCCCCAGCTTGAATGGCAGGTTAGCAGCGACGGCTCGCTGGCAGCGGACAGCATGATCCTCACCACGCCGCAGGGCGAACTCCACCTGAGCTGGGCGCAGATCTGCTCGGCCCTGATACCTGATTCTCGATACCAGATACCTGATTCTCGATACCAGATACCTGATTCCTGATTCCTGATTCCTGATTCCTGATACCTGATTCCTGATTCCTGATACCTGACTCCTGACACCGATAATCGGGCATCCTCTCCTGACCCTGGTATCCTGCCACTATTTTTTCGCCTCAGCGGAACCCTAAGCCGTTGCGCGCCACATAATCCAGGCACCCTTACAGGAGACCCCTATCATGAGCAGTAATGACCCGATCCAGCGCCGCTTAACCAGTCAGGTGGTTCATGCGCAAAAGGATATGTACCAGTCTGCAAAGGAGAGTCAGGACCAGCCCTATAATGCCGCCGATATGTATGCCTTCCAGAATGAAATGCAGGATCTCTCCAATGCTAACTGGGCCAGTTCACAATATACCCAGTACAAGCACGGCATCCGTAAGGCAATTATTGATGCCATCAACTGATGTTGCGGCACTGATTGAACACCGTTTTGAACAGACGAACGGTGAACTGGCGCTGTGGATTGATGATATGTCAGTCAGGCTACAGCGCCGTCCCGGTGGCTGGTTTTATCTTGCAGAGATCCCCCTGGCTCTGGAGATTAATCAGCAGGTCCTTGACATGGCACTTCGGCTTACCCGCCCCGCGCTCGAGCATTTTGGCGAACGCACGGCAGCCTTGTGCCTTAACCCACAAAATGAGTCACTGAATTTACTTGTCCGTCTTAAAAACGATCGGACCGAAGATGCCGTCATCCTGCTGGAAAGCCTTTGTAACCAGTGTGAAGTCTGGCAGGAAACCCTGCTGAGTCTGTTAACGCGGCAGCGCATTGCAATGCCCGTATAATAAGGAGAGAAGCGTGCCCCGACCGCTGACGACTTTTTTGCCGTTTCGCCCGTTACTGTTAACGCTGGCGCTCGGTTTATCCGTAACACACAGCTATGCCAGTACGCCCGACGAATGGAAAGAGGGGGCCTACGCCTACTCTGCCGACAATACGCCGCTCAGCGTGATACTCCAGGATTTCGCCAGCAGTCATGGCGTGGATGCCAACGTGACCGGCCTGCCGGATACCTTTGTTACCGCACGCCTGCGTTCCGATAATGCCGAGGCCTTTCTGAACCGGCTGGCGCTCGAGTATCGCTTCCAGTGGTTTGTCTATAACAACACGCTCTACGTCAGCCCGCAGTCTGAGCAAACCTCACGCCGTCTTAAAATCAGCCCCGATGCCGCGCCAGACCTGAAACAGGCGCTGGAGGGCGTAGGCCTGCTTGAATCCCGCTTTGGCTGGGGCGAGCTGCCCGACGAGGGCGTGGTGCTGGTCACCGGTCCGCCGAAATATGTCGATATGATTGCCGAGTTCAGTAAAAAATCCGAGCCGGAAACCAGCGAAGATAAACAGATGATGGCATTCCCGCTGAAGTATGCCGACGTGGCAGACCGCACCATTAAATTTCGCGATCAGACGCTGGTGGTGCCCGGCGTGGCCACCATGCTGAATGAACTCCTTGGGCAAAACCGCGGCGGAACGGCCAGTGGCACCACCACCTCGCAGGATGGACGCGGCGGGAGCGATCCTTATCAGGCCATGCAGGAGCAAAGCCGTGGGATTATGGAGCAGATGATTGGCCGCAATACCCGCCTGGGCCGCAGCAACGCCCAGGACCAAAGCCAGGGTAAAGATCTACAGGGCAAAGTCTCCGCCGACGTGCGGAATAACACCCTGCTGGTGCGCGACAATAAAAAGCTTCACAGCGAGTATGCCGCCCTGGTGAAGATGATTGACGTGCCACAAAAGCTGGTTGAGATTGACGCGGTCATTGTCGATATCGATCGTAACGAGCTGGCGCGTCTCTCCTCAAGCTGGGGAGGACAGGCTGGCAACGTGACCGGTGGGTCAAACATGCTTAATGGTTCGAGCACCCTGTTTGTTACCGATTTCAGTCGTTTTTATGCTGATATTCAGGCGCTGGAAGGGGAAGGCACCGCCTCTATCATTGCTAACCCCTCGGTGCTGACGCTGGAAAATCAGCCTGCGGTTATTGATTTTAGCAACACCGCTTATATCACCGCAATTGGTGAGCGGGTAGCGGATATCCGCGAAGTCACCGCCGGGACCAGCCTGCGCGTTACGCCTCGCTCGATTGGCGATAACCCCGGTAAAGCGGCGGTACAGCTTGTGGTGGACGTTGAGGATGGCCGGCTGGACAAAAATCAGGACGGCAGCGCCCAGGGGACGGAAAATGGCATCATCAGCACGCAGGCGCTGGTACAGGAAAAACGTTCGCTGGTGATGGGCGGCTTTCATACCCGGCAGAGCGGGGATGATGAGCAGCGGATACCGATTTTGGGCCGGATACCCTTTATCGGCAAACTGTTTACCTCAAATAATCACACCACCTCCCAGCGCGAGCGACTGTTTATTATTACGCCGCATCTGATTGGTGACCAGGTGGATCCTTCACGCTATGTGGACGCGGAAAACCGCGATCAGGTGAACGATACGCTGCGGGATATCAATCGCCGTCATCAGTTTGGCGATATGAAACACACCATTGAGAGCGCGATGCAGGATCTGGCTGAAGACCGGCTGCCCGGCGGTTTACAGGCTAATCAAACCGGCCTGCCGCTGGGTACGCTGTGTAATATTCCGCTGACCTTTCGCAGCAGCGCGCGTCATCAGTGGTACGGCAATAGCTCAATGCAGATTGCCGTCGGCGTAATAACCAATACCAGCGGCGCGGAAGCACGTTTCGATGAGTCGTCCTGCCGCAGCGATCGCACGCTTGCCGTGTCGGCATGGCCACACAGTAAGCTGAAACCTGGCGAGTCGACCGAGGTGTATGTCGCTTACGATACACAGATACCCGCCCGTCCGGCCCGGGTATCACTGCTCAAATCCAGCGACGGCTATATGCCTGCCGTCTCCGCACCTGTCCGTTCATCGGATCGCTTACTGTCGCGGTAAAAGAGAGGGAGAGAAAAGTATGAAAAAGCCGCTGGGGATTCTGGCGCTGGTCACCTTATTATCGGCCTGCGCCCACCCGAAATTTGCTGGCTGTAACGATGTGTCCTGCAGGCCGGTCTCTGACGATCATGCCATGACCATCTGGTGGCAGCCGGATATGCGCAACGGGCCATTCGATTACTCCCGGGCATCGGTGAATGAATGACGCAGGTTGATAGCATAGCGGCCTTTATGTATGCCTGGCAGCAGGGTGAGGCCTGCTGCTGGGCCTTACAGCCCGGAAACGCGTTAATCTTTGCCCCCCTGCCCGCTCCCGTGCTGACGCTACGCATTCTGCCGGGTTCACGCCGTGACGACCTCGTGCGCCAGGTGTTAACCTGGCGCTTCCAGCATTCCGACCGCTACGAAGGGTGCTATATCAGTATGGATGCCGGGGGCGCCCTTAGCCTGATCTGTTTTCCCACTGACGATGATGACCCGCACGATCTCATTACCACACTCTGTTCGCTGGGGGATTTACGCTAGGCAGTAAGAAAATTAAACGTCATCCATCTCCAGCACCTCATCAAGCTCCTGATCCTCCAGCTCCCTGAGCAGCCGGTAAACCTGCGCCACGGCCTTCAGCGTTTCGCGAGGAATGTATTCGCCCTCTTTCACCGTGCGGAACAGCGTACGGGTCAGCCAGACAAAACGGATAACCGGCATATTTTGCCGCTGTGCATAGGCGATAATATCCTGCGCCTCGTAGCCCTCTGCTTTATAGAGCAGTCTCGGCAAGGGGGTTTCACCGGGGCGATAATAGAGTCCTACCGCGAAATGCGTCGGATTGATTAACACCATATCCGCCTCCTCGACCGCCACTTCCCGCCGTGCTGGTTTCGGCGCTTCATTAAGGATCTGCTGCGACATGGATTTACGGTGCCCCTTCATATGCGGGTCGCCTTCGCTCTGCTTAAACTCGTTGCGGATATCCTCATGACTCATGCGCTGCTGCTTAAGAAAGAAGTACTTTTGCAGGCCGAAATCCAGCGAGCTCATCACCAGCAGCAGGGCCAGCGTTTCCCGGACAATTTTCATAAACAGCGCCAAAATGGACTGCCAGAAGCCGTTGAGATCGTCACTGTAAGCAAGCTGTGCCAGCGGGCCGAGATCGGGTTCGATTGCCAGATAGAACACCACGCCGATAGCCACTGACTTCAACACGCTGGTCAGCAGCGAGGTGAATTTTTTGGCAGAAAACATGTTCTTCAGCTGGCCCACCGGATTGATGGCGTCAAACTTAGGTTTGATGGCCTCGGTCGCGAACAGCGGGCCAAACTGGATCCAGCCGCCAATAATACGCAGCAGGAAAATCAGCGCGCAGACAATGCCGCAGAAATAGAGCAGCACCATTAACCCGTCGGTAGCCACCTCCTCCATCGCATGGCCAAAAGGATCGTTCAGTCGGGCAAGAGGCAGCATAATCATCGACTCCAGCCGCGCCATACCGCCCTGTACCAGCGCAAAAATCGTCTCCATAACGCCGATGCAGATCAGCAGTTTAGGGATATCCGGCGTCTGACCGACCTGGCCTTTTTTACGCGACTCCTTTAGCTTTTGCGGCGTTGCATTTTCGGTTTTTTCGGCCATTACCGCGTCACCCCGCGCAAAATCTGGCTCATCTGTGGAATAAGGTCTTTGAGTTCAAACAGGCGTTCGCCTGCAACGTAGTTGAGGATCGGCAGATAAAGTACGAAAAACAGCATCCCCAGCAGGCATTTTGCCGGCATGGCCAGCACCGTCGCCTGGAGCTGAGGGCTGTAGATACTGAGGATGCCAATGCTAAAATCAACCAGCAGCAGCAGCAGGGCCACCAGCGGACCCGCGTAGAGAACGATGTGCGTAAACACGCCCGCCAGCAGCGTCTGATACACCTTGAAACCCGCTTCGCCGGGAAAGGGGAGCCACTGCATCGCCGGCCACAGGCGGTAGCTGTCCCAGATAATTTGCGTCAGCGTTGACAGCCCTAAACCCAGTACCAGCAGCAGGATAACCGACTGCTGCATCAGTACCCCCAGCGGGGTGGCATCCGGGCCAAGCTGCGGATTAAGCTGTCCGCCCATTAACGCGCCGCGCTGGTTATCAAACAGCGCGCCGACCGATTCAAACAGCCAGAACGGCATTGCCATCAGCAGGCCGATCACCACGCCGATCGCTATCTCTTTCAGCACCAGCGCGGCCAGCAGGAACAGGGAAGGATCCTCCAGCGCCAGCTGCTGTTGGATCATCGGCGAAGGGAACAGCGCCAGTGCCAGCACGATGGCCGATCGCAGGCCACCCTTGATGACATTAAACGAGAAAACCGGCGACAGCAGCAGGCAGGGGAAAATGCGGGCCATGGCGAGCGTGATCGCAAGAATAAAGTGGTAGCCATCGTAGAGGACACTGTTCCACATATCAGTACTTCACGTAGGGCATCATGGCGAACGCGTTCTGCGTCAGCTCAATCAGCTGAATACCAATCCATCGCCCGCTCAGCGCCAGCGCCAGCCCCACCGCCACCAGTTTGATGGCGAAGGGTAGGGTCTGATCCTGAAGCTGCATCACGGCCTGGAGCAGCGAGACGATCACGCCAACAATGACTGCCACAATCAGCGGCGGCGCGGAGAGCACCACCACCAGCAGCATCGCCTGGCGAAACAGCGTTAGAATATCCATCTGTTCCTCACATATAGCTGTAGAACAGGCCGTCAAGCAGCCGTGTCCAGCCACTGACCAGCACGAACAACAGGATCTTCAGCGGCAGGGAGATGGTCATGGGTGACACCATCTGCATCCCCAGTGCCAGCAGGACGTTGGAGACAATCAGATCGACGACGATAAAGGGGATATAGATCAGAAAGCCAATCTTGAAGCCGTTCTGTAGCTCCGAAAGCACAAAGGAGGGAATTAACAATAGCGGGCTGTCGTGCTGCACGCTTTGTGCCATCTCTTTTGGCCACATGCGCTGCGCATTTTCCTGCAGATGCGTCAGAATGTCGGCATCGGTGTTCTTCACCATAAATCGCTTCAACGGCTCCACGCCGTTGCTCACCGTATAATCCAGCCGTTCGGTCGACTGCGTATCGATCGGCAGTGCCTTAACCCGCTGACTCATCTCATTAAATACCGGTGCCATGACAAAGAGCGAGGCCGCCAGCGCAATGCCATAGATAGCCATATTTGGCGGCACCTGCTGAACCCCCATCGCGTTGCGGGTGAGCATCAGCACCATGGATATTTTTAAAAAACAGGTGCAGACAATCATCAGAATCGGTATCAGCGACAGTGCCCCAAGAAACAGGGCAAGCGTCATCGGGTTGAGCGAAAGTGAATCCATTGATTATCAAACGCTCCCGCACAGAGGGTCTTTGCTGGCGGGCAGCAGGTGGGTGATTTGCAGGCCCAGCCTGCCCTCTACGTCGACCAGCTCCCCCCTGGCCAGCGGATAGTCGCCGTGGCAGAGCAGCGCCTCGCCGGGCTTCACGTTATCAATCATCACCATCGCGCCGGGGCTGAGACGAGTCAGTTCACCCAGCGTCAGTTTCAGCTGGCCGCAGCGAACCGACAGAGCGAGTGGCAGAGGGGCAAAGTCTGTTGCCCCGCTGGTCGGTTCGGCGTCCCGGCTGGGATCCGGTGGGGTAAGATTCTCTTGCTCATACTCGTCATGGGTAAGGGTCACGTTACTTCTCTCCATCTCGGTAAGATAAAAATGGGCCATCGTGCCGGGCTGCAGCTGCAATTCGCCCTGCAGCTGCCAGCCAGCGCTGCGAATCGTTCCCCGCCCCTCTGGGGTGAAGTGGAGCGTCTCAGGCAGCAATACATCCCCGCAGCGCAGGGACTGTAGCCCGGCAGGCGACAGCACTAATTCGCCGACGGTAATCGGCAGGCTAAGCATCATGCTATCCGGTAAAGGTTGCGCGTCCTGCTGCCATCCGGTTTTATTAATAAGGTGTTCCAGGCTCGCGGTGCTGAGCGCCAGCAGGCTTTCAGCCTGCTGTTCCCCCCGCACCAGCGTTAACGTCAGCAGCATGTCAGCGGGTTCGGCAACAGACTGCGTAAGAGATAAGTGGCCGAACAGCGCAAGAAGTTCGGCAGAAAGTTGCTGTTGCCACCACGGCCAGTACCAGGCCTGCTCGGGCGCTTCCGGCTCAAGGGCAAATAGCGGACAGGTGGACATCAGCGAACAGACCGCCTCCGCGTCAGAAAACTGTAGCGAACCCGCGTCACAGACCCAGTGGCTCATCCCTTCGGGACAAGGCTCATTCGCCAGCGTCAGCCGCATTACGCCGGACTGGCCTGCCAGCGTAAAAGGCCATGAACAGCCCGCACCGATGCGCTGCCGCAGACGGGCATGTTGGGCAGGGACCTGCCGCAATGACAGGGCCGTCATGCTTCAATCGCCTGATAGTCATCGGGCTGACGACGCTCAACGCGCAATCGCACCCGGCAGGCCATGCGCTGGCGAAGTGAGAGGCGACACCGTTCCTGATGAGGCAGCAGCGCCTGCCAGGCCCCGGACTCGAGGCGCAGCGCGATATCCCAGCCGCCACCGGGCAGCGCGGCCATCTGCGCGTCAACGTTGCCAAGCTTCGGCAGCATCAGGGTCAGCATCATCTCACCCGGTGGGATCCCGGTCAGCGACGAAGCCAGCGCCGGTTCAATCTCCTGCCACAGGGCCATCGCAGGCGGAGCAGACGGCGTCGCCGTCTCCGCCATCGGGGTAAAATTCTGCTGCGGATCCGAACCGCCCCCGTTGAGCGTCAGTAAAGGCATCATCACATCGTCACCCTTTTCCAGCAGGGCGCTAAACAGATCGTCTTCCTCCTCTGAAGGCCGCCTGACCTCGCTGTGCGAAGCAGGCCGACCGGATGCGGCACGCTCCTGACTACGGCTGGCAGCCGAGGGGGCGCCACGCTTCTGCCCAGCGGCAGGCTCCGGCAGTCGCGCGGCTCGCGCATCGGGCCGCGCGGTTCTTCCCGCCGGGGCCGGATGCGCCTGCGCCCGCCGCTGATTTTCACGCTGCTGTTGCGCCTGGCGCTCAGAGGCCTGACGAAGCTGATGCGCAATGGCCGATTGTGAAAGAGTACGGATCATGCCAACCTCTCCTGCTGTAGCAAATATTCCAGCTTTTCTACTTCCCGCAGGCGACGCCGCGTCTCCTGCTGTGCCTGCTCCACCTTTACCTGCTGCTCGCCGTGCTGCTGCGCCAGCTGGTTAATATTCATCCGCGCCTTATCCACCCGCTCTGCCGCCTGCTGCTCCTGCTGTAGCGCACGTTCCAGCCGAAATTTTTCCTGGCGTACACCGCAGTTCTGCCCGTCAAACGCCCGACGCACCTGCTGGTAATCCTGCTGCCGCCCGGCCAGCCGCTCGTCGGCCTCGGCCTTTTTATCGATCAGGGTACGAAGCGCCCTCTCCTGCTCACGCTGCTGACGCTCGCTGCGGCTCAGGCGCTGCCGCCGGATGGGCAGCAGCAGGTTAAGGGTATGCTGTAGCTCGACCGCCGAGGGGTCGGCGGTCAGTTCGGGTTCGGGATTAGCGTGGCGGCGCATGGCGGCTTACCTCGGCAAGTTGAGAACAGGTGAGATCGAAGCTGGAGGGATCGCGCATCGGCTGCTGGAGATAACCGTTTATCGCATCCTGAGCCTGCACTGCCGCATCGGTCAGGCTGTCATTACCCGGCTGGTATTCGCCGAGGCGGATCAGCATTTCTACCTGCTGCCAGGCGGCCATCAGACGACGCACGTCGGTCGCCTCGCTCACCTGCTGCCGCGCCACCACGCTGCTCATGGTTCGACTCAGGCTGGCCAGCACGTCAATCGCAGGATAGTGGCCGCGCTCCGCCAGCTTACGGGTGAGCACGATATGCCCGTCAATCAGCGATCGCACCTCGTCGGCCACCGGATCGTTCATGGAGTCCTGTTCTATCAGCACCGAATAAAGGGCCGTAATTGCGCCGGTGGCGGTCTGCCCGGCGCGCTCAAGCAGCGTTGGCAGCAGGGTATAGACCGAAGGCGGCAGGCCACCGCGACCGGGCGGCTCGCCCAGGGCCAGACCGATTTCTCGCTGGGCGCGGGCAAAACGCGTCAGGGAATCGAGGATCAGCAACACACTTTTCCCCTCGTCACGAAAGGCTTCCGCAATGGCGGTGGCGGTAAAGGCCGCCCGTGCGCGCTCCATGCTGCTGCGGTCTGAGGTGGCGCACAGCAGCACGGTGCGGCTGCGCAGTTCGCTGTCCAGCTCGTGGTCAAGAAACTCGCGCAGTTCACGACCGCGTTCACCAATCAGGCCAAAAACAATCACATCACAGGGCGTATTGCGCGCCAGCTCAGCCAGCAATGTGGTTTTACCACAGCCTGCGCCGGCGAAAATCCCCACGCGCTGCCCGACCCCCAGCGTCAGCAGGCCATCAATGGCCCGCATACCGGTCGGCAGCGGCGTATCAATGCGGGGGCGTTCGGTGGGCGGAGGCGCATCCCCCAGTACGGGTTTGATCCCGTCACGGTAGCCCTCTTCCGGCTCGGCAAAGGCGCTGATGCCGCCCGTCTCAACGGCACGACCAAAACCATCCAGCACGCTGCCTAACAGCTGCGTTGAAACGCGAATACTGTGGGGCTGATAGAGCGGCGTCACTCGCGCGCCCTGGGCGATGCCATCCAGCTGACCCAGCGCGGAAAGCAAGGTGTGCTGCGGGTTAAAGCCGACCACCTCGGCCAGTACGCGGCGGTTATTTTTGCCCTCAATGCGGCACAGGTCGCCAATCCGTGCGCCGGGCAGGCTGCTTTCAAGCAGAATGCCGCTGATGCCCGTAATGCGACCAAAGACGCTAACCGGCGCAAAGTTTGCCAGCCGCTGCTGGTGTCGCTGCGTCCAGTCGCGGATGATCCCATTGACGTCCAGCCTCACCAGTTCACCTTGATATGTTCACTGCCGGCGAATTCAACTTCACTGGAAGTAATGGCCACCAGCCGCAGATCCTTGACCTGATCGCCAATAAACAGGCGCTGTCCCGCGTCGGTCACCACGTTCGCCCGTTTGCCGGTGGTTATCTGCACAATACGGAACGGCAGTTTGGCGCTGCGCAGGCGGGTGGTATTGACCAGTTTTGGCACCACGTTGTACTGCGCTTCAAAGCGCACCAGCATTCTTTCCAGGATCTGCAATTGCTCTTTGTTTAACTCTCCTTTCAGAATCAGCGTGCCTTTGCCCATATCAATTTTAACGCCGGGCGTCAGTCCACGATCGCGCAGCATCGCCACCAGTGGCGGGCGAACTTCCTGTAACGTCTCCAGCACCTTACGGTTAGAGCCGCCGGTAGAGGTTTGCGCCACGGTGGGCTGTAGGATCCAGCTAATAATGGTAAAGCTCAGCAGCAGGATCAGGCTGATGGAGAGCACCTGAACCCCGCGCGAGAAGGTCGGTGACGGTACGGGTGTCGCCTCTGAGGAGGCAGGTTGTGCGACCGATTGTGCTACCGGCTGAGGCGCCGCGGTCATGGCTTCCCACGGGCTGTCTGCGGGTGAGAGGCTGAGCCAGACCTCCCCCAGTGCGAACGGCTGGTCGGCAGGAAGAGGATCCAGCAGGTCGATATTCTCTCCGGCTGCGGTACGCACCTTGCCTTCCACTGCCTGCAGCAGCCAGCGATCCTCCGCAAAAATCAGCGTCGCATGTCGTGCGGCCACCCCCGCATCCGTCAGTTGCAGACCGGCGTCCTCACTCTGTCCCAGGGTCCATTCTCCCCCGGTGACGGGAAGTGCCGCCCCCTGGTGACGGCCTGTTAACACGCGTAGCTCAAACATTTTTCAGCTCCTAAGCATCAAAGGACTCGGCTGAATCGTCCAGGTCCAGGCGACCCACCACATTAATCGACAGATTTGATTGCAGTTCGGCGAAAGACAGCACCGGTACCTGATGAAATTCATCCTGAATCAGACCGCGTAGCGGACTGCGCAAATCCTGTGCGACCAGCAGCACGGCGGAGGCGGCATTTCCAGGCGCAAAAGCGTTATGCATCTGGGCGAGAATGGCCATATTCTGCTCCTGCGTCAGGGCGAAAAAGACTTCGCTCTGGGTCTGGCGCAGCGCGTCACGCAGCTGCTCCTCCATTTCCGGCGTAAGGAGCCAGACGTGCAGGCCATCCTCCTGGCTGTACTGATAGCAGATGTGCTCTTTCAATGAGATACGAACCAGGTCGGTAAGCAGGCTGATATCACGCTCATGCTGACCATGCTCGATCAGCGCCTCCGCAATCGCCCGCACCGAGCGCAGCGGAATGCGTTCAGAAACCAGATTTTGCAGCACGTTAGAGAAACGGGCGATGGGCATTACGCGCTGTAGCTCCTGTGCCAGCTCTGGCTGCTCCGTCTCCAGCCAGCCCATCAGCGCCCGCGTCTCCTGGAGTCCAATAAAATGCGGTGCGCTGGCGTGGATGGCATTCTCCATCCGCTTCATCAGCAGATCGTGAAAGCCCCAACGGGCCGGTTCATCGCTCTGCAACAGGGGATGGTCGGGCGGCAGCCACAGCAGGTCGCCCTCCCGCCGGGCATCGCTGCCGGGGATCACCCCCTCCTCCTCTGCCAGCCTCTCGTGCTCTTTACGGCTCACCGCCAGCAGGGGCACCCGAAACGTGCCGATCACCCGGGGAATTTCATACACGGAATAGCGGAATTCATCGGCAGGCAGCTGATCCTGAAACTCAATATCAAACGCGGGCAGGGTAAAGCCGTAGTTATAAACAATGCTGTTGCGCATCCGGCGAATGGCCTGGACCAGCTCCAGCGTCTCTGCCGTCCCGCGCGCGTCGCTGGGAAATTGCAGAAGATAAGGCCGGGTGGGATTAAACTGGCGCAGATCCTCGGTGCCGTTAAGTTCGGGCGGTACCACCTCGTTCTCCATCTGCGGCTGGTTTGATACCAGCTCGCGCCGCGCCCGCCATACCTGAAAGCTGCCGGTCGCCAGCGTCAGTACCGACAGCACCACGAATACGCCGGTGGGCATACCCGGCAGCAGCGCAAAGCCGAACATGCCGATGGAGGAGAGGATCCAGGCTTTCGGCTGACTGGTGATCTGCTCGGCTATCTCACGGCCAATATTGTTATCAACGCTGTTATCACTGTCCGATGAGACACGCGTGATAATCATTCCGGCGGTCAGCGAGATAAGCAGCGCCGGGATCTGCGCGATCAGGCCGTCACCCACGGTCAGTACCGAGTAGGTCTGCATGGCATCGCCCGCTGGCATTCCCAGCTGCATTACGCCAATGCTAAAGCCACCAATCAGGTTGATAAACAGAATAACCAGCCCGGCAATCGCATCCCCTTTAACAAACTTCATTGCCCCGTCCATTGCGCCAAACAGCTGGCTCTCCTTGGCCAGATCCACCCTGCGGCGTTTAGCGGTACCGACGTCAATCAGGCCGGCACGCAGATCGCTGTCGATTGACATCTGCTTGCCCGGCATCGCATCCAGGGTGAATCGCGCGGCAACCTCGGCCACCCTCTCTGACCCCTTGGTGATAACCAGAAAGTTCACTACGGTGAGGATTAAAAACATCACCATGCCCACGGCCAGGTTACCGCCGACCACAAAGGTCCCGAACGCCGCCACGATATGACCCGCATCCTGCTGTACCAGGATCTGACGGGTGGTGGAGATCGACAGCGCCAGGCGGAACATGGTGGTCAGCAGCAGCACAGCCGGGAAACTTGAAAAGGCCAGCGGTCGTGGCAGGTACATCGCCAGCACCACCAGCAGAGAAGAAATACAGATATTAACGGCAATCAGGGTATCAATCAGCCCCAGCGGCAGCGGAATGATCAGCATGAAAACAATGGCCATCGCAAACATGGCGCCAATGATTTCAGAACGCTGCATCGCTGCCAGGGCAATGCGATTTAATATCAAAAAGATGCCGTTCATCGCTTTCCCCTGCTAGCCTTTAGCCGCTGCGTTATTCTCGTTGTTCACCAGAACCCTGATCGTATCGCGCAGCATATCCATCGCGGGCGAGCGTTGTTTACGGTCCTGCCACAGCATGACGGGCATCTCGTGCACCAGCGGCAGCAGGCCGTTGAAGAACAGCATCTGGGCCGCCGGATGCGTGCCTGCATAGTCCTTACCTATTTTTTGGATATCCCGCCCCGTCAGTCCGTTATGAGCAAAGCCGAGCAGGCTGCGGGTCAAATCAATGGCACCCAGCGACGCGAAGGGGATTTTCCCCCCCGTGCGCAGCCGTTCGAGGAGCTTGCCGCTGCCCGCGAGGACATGGCTTATCTGTCCGGCCTCGCTGAGGCCCGTGTGGATTTTGTGCAACGACTGGGAGGAAAGTGAGGGCGTCAGCGAGGCGATATCCTCGGACAGCGCCCGCTGAAGCGTACGGAGCCCCGGCATAAACTGCTCGTGGCCAAAACGTTCCAGCAGGCTGTCGAGGATCACCGACGCCGACTGGTGTTTCACAATGCCGCGATAATAGAGGTTCCGCATCGACTGCTTTTCGGTGGGGTCGGTAGTAAAGCTGGCGATGGCGGACGCGGTATTCAGACCGGCTCTGATCTCATCGCCGTAGCGGGCATGCAGCTTATCCAGGCTGCTGCTGGCGGCGGCGGCGGTTTGATGGTCACCGGCCCGGTCGGCTTCGCGCAGGGTCATCCGCAGCAGCAGGTCACAGCGGGCCGGATCCCCTTCCGCTGCTTCGACCAGCGCACTCGCTTCCGGCTCCCCTTCGCCGCGTAATACGCTGCTCAGCGCGCTGAGGCGCGTCTCCAGCCGATCCTGCTGCTGGCCATCGAGCATTTGATAAAGCTCACCCAGCCGCTCAATGCGCTCTACGGCACCGCGATTACTGCGCAGGTGCGCCGTATTAATCTGACGGCGCGCCAGTCCTTTGCTCCTTTTCTCCATCTTCTCGCTGAACAACATACCAATCTCTTCCAGCGAGTCTGACAGGGAATCCGCTGCCGAGCGGGTATTCACCGCTCGCGTCTGCGTATTCGCCCCGGCCACGGCACTCTTAGCCGCGGACGGGGTATCCTGTTTCAGCAGCATTCTAGACAGTGCCTGCTGAGAATGAAAAGTGGACTGGATTTTGATCATGGCAAACTCAATGTGGTGAACACGATGCCATTACGTGGTCGAAAATGACCATAAGTTCCCAACCGCGTTACCCCTTCCCTGCAAAAAAAATAAGTCTTTTCGGGGGAAACTTTACCCGCGCGTTATTAGTGAAAATTATGGCACAGGTATTTCCCCCAAAAGTAAGACTTTTGTCTCAGATAATTCTTAAGCAAAGATCCCTGCGTAGCAATAATAAGGCCTGAGCAAAAAATACCGGTCTGGCACACTCCTTGCAATGTCTACGGAAACCCCTATTCATTATTTCAGGAGTGATGCAATGTTAGCGACCTCAATAGCCGAAGTGTCATATACGTCTGAAGCACCCATGCCCGTTTTATGGCAGGATATTCTTTGCCAGCAGAATCGCAAGCTGATTAACTTTATTCGCAAGCGCGTATCCAACCGCGAAGACGTTGAGGATATTGCCCAGATGACCTGCGTGGAAGTGCTGCGTAACAGCCATAAGTTTCTCGGCGCATCGCGCCCTGAGACGTGGTTGTTTGGTATTGCCGCCAACCTCATCCGCAACTACTATAAAACGCATCAGAATCGTTTTTTGTTCGACAGCCTGAATGAAGATAATGTGATTGAGCTGGTCCAGGAGTGCGATCCAAGCGATATTATTGCCAACGATCAGCTACTTAGCGTGATGGCGGCCTCCATTGATAAACTCCCTGCGGATACCCGTGAAATGCTCACGATCCTGGTCGAGCGCAATGGCAGCTACCAGGATGTCGCCACGTCGCTCGATATCCCGCTCGGCACGGTGAAATCGCGTCTGTCACGCGTTCGTGAGACGCTTAAAAGCACAATAAGCTGACTAAAGCTAACTTTTTAGCGGAAACATGGGAGGAAAATTTTATATTTGGCGCTGGGTCAACATTCAGATCATTTCAGGTAGTCACTGTAGTAAATATTTGTTGTAATTAGTCTCTCAGGTGTAGAATCTTAGTTAATGTAACTGAGTGGTAATAGTTATGCCTGAATTTTCTTTTCTATTTGTCATACAGAGAGAGCCATGCTTTCATCTGAAATATTCAGTCTCAATGTGAGTAAAAATTCGCTTGATGCGCGGGCTATCCTGCCCGAGTTTGCACTTGACAAAGTGAATGACGCTATTTATTTAGTCGGTCAGGACTCCAGGCTGGTATATATCAATAATAAAGCCTGCGAGATGTTAGGTTATAAATATCAGGAGCTGATACGTTTAAGCTATTCCGACGTTGAGGGCGAACTCCAGGATCCCGATGTCGCCGCGCTATGGTGGAAACTGAGTTTGCGTCCTGAAGGTATCCGCTTCACCTCTCAACACCGGATGAAAAACGGTGAGATTATCCCGGTCGAGGTCAGCTCCAGCGTGTATGAGCATCAGGGGCAAAACCTGGTACTCTGCGTGGTACGCGATGTTCGCGAACTCAGGCAGCGGACCGAGCGCTATCTGCAACAGGAGCAGCAGTTTCGCTCGCTGGTGGAAAACTCACCGGACCTGATTGCGCGTTTTGATACCCAGATGCGCTGTCAGTATGCTAACCCGCTGGTGCTTGAACTGACTGGCTGTAGCGAAGAGCGTGCGCGCGGGTGGCGCCTGACAGATTCCATTCCCTTTGATGAGGTGGGGATGCGCCTGTTCCGTCTGGTATCGAACACGCTGGCCAGCGGAGAAAAGAGCGAGGTCGAGCTGGAAGCCCACTACGGTAAACGCTCGATGGTCCTTCACGTTCGCTGCGTGCCGGAATACGATCTTAAGGGCGATATCGTGTCAGTTTTAGCTGTGGGTCGCGACATCAGCCGTCTGCGCGAAGTCGAAAATGAAGTGCGGGCGGCGCACTATCAGCTGCGACTGCTGGCCAGTAAGCAGCAGCAGCAGTCCGAGGATGAGCGTAAACATCTGGCACGCGAAATCCATGACGAGCTGGGTCAGCACCTGACCAGCCTGCGGGCCGGCCTGTCGCTGATTGGCATGCAGGCCAGCAGCCCATCACAGGTGACGCAGCAGGTAGACTACCTGATGACGCTCATCGACAGCACCATTCAGGTGGTACGCGACGTTTCCACCCGCCTGCGGCCAAATATGCTGAATATGGGGCTGGTGCCCGCGCTGGAGTGGCTGCGCGACGAGTTTGTAAAAACCAGCGGCTGTAGCTGCATGCTGCTCGTTCCGGAAACGAAACCGGTCACGCTGTGCGATCGCGCGGTAACGACAATATTTCGCGTCGTCCAGGAGTCGCTAACCAATATATCCCGACATGCCCAGGCCAGTAAGGTATCCATTATTGTGCAGGCTTCGCGTGACGCGCTGCTGATTCAGATCCGCGATAATGGTCGGGGTTTCCAGATGCAATCCGTGCGTAGCGATGCTTTTGGCCTGCTGGGCATTCAGGAACGGATGGATATGCTTGATGGTCAGGTCACTATCAATAGCCAGCCCGGTGAAGGCACCCAGCTGGAATTGACCCTCCCTCTGCCGGCAAAAAAGCCATGATCGCCGGCTGCGCCGGGCTTAATAAGGCAGTATCGACGAGGGAAACCGAATGAATGACGTGATACGACTGGTCATTGCCGATGACCACGCGCTGATGCGTGAAGGATTAAAGCAAATTTTTGCTCTGGATAAACGCCTTTCCGTGGTGGGTGAAGCGGGAGATGGCGGTCAGGTACTTGAGCGGCTGCGCCTCGGCGGGCTGGATCTGCTGCTGCTGGATATTTCTATGCCCGGCATCAGCGGTGAGGAACTGATCAAACGCATTCACCTGCAATACAAGAACCTGCCGATCCTGGTGCTCAGTATGTTTAATGAGCCGCAGATCGCCCGCCGGGTTTTGAACTGTGGCGCACTGGGCTATATCACTAAGGATAAAAATCCCGATGCGCTGCTGACCGCGATCCGCAGCGTGGCGGGAGGATCGCGTTATATCGATCACGACCTCGCACAGGAGATCGTTTTTGCTGAATACCAGAACGGTAACCGGGCGCTACACGAGACGCTGACCACCCGCGAACGGCAAATTCTGATGCTGCTGGCACACGGTGAGACGATCAACGCCATCGCACAGACGCTTTCAATCAGCAATAAAACCGTAAGTACCTATAAGTCACGCATGATGGACAAAATGCAGTTCAGCAGCAACGCCGATATTGTGAAGTACGCGATAAGCCATCATCTTGTGCAGTAAATTCAGTCTGGCGGCTCGCTGCCGCAATGCATACTCTCCCTTGCCCCGTGCGTGATCCTCAGGATGGCGGTAGCCTGTCGTCCTGCTCTCGCTTTTCATCGGTGGTGCTGGCTGGCGCGATCGGGGCTATTGCATCATAGCGGCGGCGCATCCGCTTACTGACCAGGAATACCGGCGTTGCCATAAACAGTAAAAGGCTACCGGCCATCCCGCAGACCAGCAGGCTGATACTGCCCGTCCAGCCCTTGCCAGCCGTGACGCCAGCCACAACCAGCGACAAAATAAAGCAGAAGGAGAGCGTCAGGCTGACCGGCCAGATATTGGTGATATCCATATCGCTCAGCGCCATTTTTACCGGTTTAATCGCCTGTCTTGCGGCTTCCTGCTCGGCGCGCATCCGCTCTTTTACGGCAAGCAGATCAACACAGGGCGCAATAAAATCCTCAGCCGCCACCGGCGTGTACAGCTCGTCAAACACTCTGCTGACCGGCGGGAATAGCAGCGACCAGCTGCCGGTATGCACACCATAGGCGGTCAGCGCAGGGAGCGTTATCCGCGGCCATGTTACGGGCTGCAAATAGCGATCGTTTAGCACGATCCAGCTTTGGCGCGTTTCCCCCCGCGTGACGTGGTACAGGCGGAACCGGTCGGCCGGGGGGTAGTTCAGGTGACTGACGTGGGCGGTGATAAAGGGAATATTATGCTGGCGACAGTAGTTTACCCGTCCCTGCCCCTGCGCCGCCAGCAGGATGCCTAACGCAGGTAAAAAGTAGAACGAGGTACCGCTGGCGGCAAAAGGGCTCTCCAGATGCTCTTTCAGACGCGCTTCGCTGTTGGCGCTAAGATGTTCAGGCCACCAGCGCCAGCTGCGGCCGATAACGCGCTCGGTTGGCACCTGGAATATCCCAAGGGATTCTGTTTCCGCAGGCAGGCGCGCAAAGGGGAATATTTTGCTAAAAAAGGTCAGCGCATCATCCGGCCCGTTCCATTCGCCGCTCGCCTCAAGACCGTGCAGATTCCCGGTCAAATCCCCCCAGCCGTTTTTACCCAACGTATCTATCTGATATTTAGTATCAGCCAGGCGTTTACCCAACCGGAGGATGGCCTGCGGAATACCGTCCAGCGCCAGTTCCGGTACCGGCGCTGCGTTATTTTCTTCATGTTCCATACTGCGTATCCCCAAAGGCAACGGCCCAAACAAGATTTAAGCGACAAAGGGTTATACCGCTAAGGTAATACAGCGATAAATAAGTAACAGGGTGTTGGATGGCGTACGCCTAAATGTGGCAAGTATTCAATAGAAGACAGTGATTTCAAACGGTAGTGAATTTGACTTTAGTCAAAAAAATCAAAGCTTTTCAAGGTGATAGTATACTTATGAAGTGTTATTCAGTGCAATAGCGTCTGCGCTTTTCCTGCCTGACGACGCACTTCTCCCTGCCTCTGGTTCGCTGTTTTTTGCCCTGGCCGACCGTATTAATTCGTTTAAATTTAAGCGTTAAATCTCCTTCATCGGGGCGACGCCGCAGGATTACCCTGCCGCTAAAATTCGGATTTTAGCCGCTTAAAAAATTATCCCTAAGTCGGGTGCGCCAAAGAATAACGCCCGTCGGCGCGACCATTACTGTCACGCATTTGCCTCAGGTCATCTCGTTCCCGCCGGGATACAGGCAATTGACGATGCACTCACAGTAAAGTGACATTAGCTTTGACCTTCGACATAAAATCGCGACAAATTAGGAGCGTAAATGTAACCAAGTAATTCTATAAGAAGCAAAATGTGTCATTATGGTTTAACATTTACATGCGCTTACTGCGGCTGGGTTATCCGCCGGGGTAACGAAATCATTGATAACATTAAATCTAATTTTAATTAAACGCTTGCGACCCTTAATGCAACAATTAAACAACAACACACCTGCCCATGACACCATTACGCCTAATAATTTCCAATTTGTGCCTTAATCGACAGCTAAAACAACCAAATAGTTATAGCCGCCCGCCGCGATATAAATAATTCTTACATCGGATAATGGGGATCGGTATGACGGAAGGAGACGCCCACGGCGCGAAAAAAACCTTTAGGGCTATGCGGATACATTATTTTTACATAACAGCATCATTCCCAGATCCCATTTTAACAGTATGGACAACCGATTTAACGCAGCGGTGAAACAATTCATCGCAAAGAACCCCGTTATTATTGCCGTAATCGCTATTACTGTTGTCACTCCTTCTAATGATTTGGTCTCTGGATCAATCCTTCGATGAAATACTCGCCTGACGATCGCCCCATCACATCAAATGTGGCCTTGTTGTCAGGTGCGAGTTAATTAATAAGAAAAGGCAGTCTATGTTAGATCGAGGTAAGCAATGTTCGGATTAGATGCATTCCACCTGGCAAGGATACAGTTCGGCTTTACCGTCTCCTTCCATATCATTTTCCCGGCTATCACCATCGGGCTTGCCAGTTTTCTGGCAGTGCTGGAAGGGATGTGGCTGAAAACCAGAAATGAGGACTATCGCGACCTCTACCATTTCTGGTCGAAAATTTTTGCCGTTAACTTCGGCATGGGCGTGGTATCAGGCCTGGTGATGGCCTATCAGTTCGGCACCAACTGGAGCGGCTTCTCCCAGTTCGCCGGCAGTATAACGGGCCCGCTGCTGACCTATGAAGTGCTTACCGCCTTCTTTCTTGAGGCTGGCTTCCTTGGCGTTATGTTGTTTGGCTGGCATCGTGTGGGCCGTGGCCTGCACTTCTTTGCGACCTGCATGGTTGCGCTGGGCACCATCATTTCAACCTTCTGGATCCTCGCCTCTAACAGCTGGATGCAGACCCCACAGGGCTACGCGATTCAGAATGGCCTGGTGGTCCCGGTTGACTGGTTTAAGATTGTTTTCAACCCCTCTTTCCCATTCCGACTGCTGCACATGTCCACCGCCGCTTTCCTGGCGAGCGCCTTCTTTGTTGGCGCTTCTGCGGCCTGGCATCTGCTGCGCGGCAATGACACCCCAGCGATTCGCAAAATGCTGTCGATGGCACTGTGGATGGCGCTGATCGTATCGCCGATTCAGGCGGGACTGGGCGATGCACACGGTCTGAATACGCTGGAACACCAGCCTGCCAAAATCGCGGCAATTGAAGGCCACTGGGAGAATAAGCCGGGCGAAGCCACGCCGCTTATTCTCTTTGGTCTGCCGGATATGGAACAGGAAAAAACCCGCTACGCGGTGGAGATCCCATATCTGGGCAGCCTGATCCTGACCCATAGTCTGCATAAGCAGGTTCCGGCGCTGAAAACCTTTCCAAAAGAAGATCGTCCCGATTCCACTATCGTATTCTGGTCGTTCCGCGTAATGGCAGGCCTGGGCATGCTGATGGTGCTGCTGGGCGTGGTCAGCCTGTGGCTGCGCATACGCAATCGCCTTTATACCTGTCGTCCCTTCCTGTGGTTCGCACTGCTGATGGGTCCGTCGGGTCTGATTGCCATTCTGGCCGGTTGGTTTACCACTGAAATAGGGCGTCAACCCTGGGTGGTGTATGGCCTGCTGCGAACGAAGGATGCGGTATCCGCTCACGGCGATTTGCACATGAGCCTGAGCCTGATCGCCTTTATTCTGGTTTACACGTCAGTGTTCGGCGTCGGCTACATCTATCTGTTTAACCTGATCAAGAAGGGTCCGAAACAGGGTGAAGGTAATGACGATCCGGATGGTGGCCCTGGCACCAAACATACCCCTTCACGTCCGCTGTCTGCCGTGCAGGAAAAGTTAAACGCGCAGAAGGGGGAGAAATAACGTGGTCATTGATACTTCTGTCATCTGGTTTGGCATCATTGTTTTTTCAACGCTGATGTATATCGTGATGGACGGCTTCGACCTGGGTATTGGTCTGCTGTTTCCATTTAATAAAGATGCAGCCGAGCGCGATATGATGGTGAATACCGTTGCGCCGGTGTGGGACGGTAATGAAACCTGGCTGGTGCTGGGCGGTGCGGCGCTGTACGGCGCTTTCCCGCTGGCCTATGCGGTGATCCTCGACGCCCTGTCGGTGCCGTTGACGCTGATGCTCATTGGCCTGATTTTCCGCGGCGTCGCCTTTGAGTTTCGCTTTAAGGCGACCGAGGAGCATCGTCCGTTCTGGGATAAGTCTTTTATCGTGGGCTCTATTCTGGCGACGTTTAGCCAGGGTGTAGTGCTGGGCGCCTTTATCAACGGTTTCCAGGTAACGAATCGTGCCTATAGTGGCCCGGAACTGCTGTGGCTGACGCCGTTTTCGATGTTTTGTGGTCTGGGTCTGGTGGTGGCATATGCGCTGCTGGGTAGTACCTGGCTGATTATGAAAACCGAGAACGAGCTGCATCGCAAAATGACCGCGCTGGCGAAGCCTCTGCTGCTGGTGCTGCTGGTGTTTATTGCCATCGTCAGCGTCTGGACGCCGCTGGCCCACGCGGACATTATGCATCGCTGGTTTACCCTGCCAAATCTGTTCTGGTTCCTGCCAGTACCGGTGCTGGTTCTGCTGGCTGCATGGAGTTTGCTGCGCGCCCTCAAGCGCCATGCGAATTACTCCCCGTTCCTGCTGACGCTGGCGCTGGTTTTCCTGGGCTTTACCGGCCTTGGGATCAGCATTTGGCCGAATATTATTCCACCGTCCATCACTATCTGGCAGGCTGCCTCACCGCCGCAGAGTCAGGGCTTTATGCTGGTCGGCGGGCTGTTGATTATTCCGGTTATCCTGGTTTATACCTTCTGGAGCTACTACGTGTTCCGAGGGAAAATCAATCCGGATGAAGGCTACCACTGATTGAGTGAACGGGAGATGAGTATGATTGAAACACAGCAGGCGACACCTTCACCGGTGTGGAAACGCATTTTGTGGATGGCGGTCATTTATGCAGGCAGCGTTATGGCGCTGGGCGTGGTGGCAACGCTGTTCCGTATGATGATGACCGCGGCCGGTATGAAATCACACTAATCGCACGTTGTCCGGAGGGCTGCCCGGTCGTTAAAAGGCTGTCAATATGCCGCCCGCTGGACAGGTTCTGGCGCTAATAAATTTACATCGAAGCCCGGTAGACATAAGTGTCTGCCGGGCTTTTTTCGTTGTGGGTTGGTGGATAATCCCTGCGGGTGGCGGTTGGCCCACAGCGCAGGTTTGTTGCGCAGGCTGCGATATCTTCGGTGCAGGTGGACAGTTCCGACGTATGCCGGTTGGTTGTGTCGGCTGCAATGTCGGCTTTGCCGGTGGACAGTTCCGACGTGTGCCGGTTGGTTGTGCCGGCTGCAATATCGGCTTTGCCGGTGGACAGTTCCGACGTGTGCCGGATGGTTGTGTCGGCTGCAATGTCGGCTTTGCCGGTGGATAATCCCAGCGTTTGCCGGGCGTCCTCGCGCCAGGCTTTGCCTGGTGCCTTTGGCTCCGACTCCGGGCCGGACGGCCCGGTCGCGAGCGGGCATCCCTGCCCGCCGCTCCCTGAGTGCAGCATCCCTGCTGCCCTCGCCTGGCCCTCCGTCTGCGCCGCAGCGCTGCGGATTACCCGTCACCCGCTGGGATTATCCACCTCTCAGGCTTCTGAGCCGCTTCAAATTAAGCCCTGTAAACTCGCAGGCTTTTGAGCTGTATTAAGCTAATCAAACCGCTCTTTCCTGCACACTCAAGGCCCCGGGATGTGGTCACCTGGCTGCGAAAATGACTGTGTATGGTGGAAAAAACCAACGATTGCCCGTTGGTAGTGCCGGCTGCAATATCGGCTTTGCCGGTGGACAGTTCCGATGTGTGCCGGTTGGTTGTGTCGGCTGCAATGCCGGCTTGCCGGTGGATAATCCCAGCGTTTGCCGGGCGTCGCAGCTACAGGCTTTGCCTGGTGCCTTTGGCTCCGACTCCGGGCCGGACGGCCCGGTCGCGAGCGGGCATCCCTGCCCGCCGCTCCCTGAGTGCAGCATCCCTGCTGCACTCGCCTGGCCCTCCGTCTGCGCCGCAGCGCTGCGGATTACCCGTCACCCGCTGGGATTATCCACCTCTCAGGCTTCTGAGCCGCTTCAAATTAAGCCCTGTAAACTCGCAGGCTTTTGAGCTGTATTAAGCTAATCAAACCGCTCTTTCCTGCACACTCAAGGCCCCGGGATGTGGTCACCTGGCTGCGAAAATGACTGTGTATGGTGGAAAAAACCAACGCTTGCCGGTTGGTTGTGTCGGCTGCAATGCCGGCTTTGCCGGTGGACAGTTCCGACGTGTGCCGGTCGGTTGTGTCGGCTGCAATGCCGGCTTGCCGGTGGACAGTTCCGATGTGTGCCGGTTGGTTGTGTCGGCTGCAATGCCGGCTTGCCGGTGGATAATCCCAGCGTTTGCCGGGCGTCCTCGCGCCAGGCTTTGCCTGGTGCCTTTGGCTCCGACTCCGGGCCGGACGGCCCGGTCGCGAGCGGGCATCCCTGCCCGCCGCTCCCTGAGTGCAGCATCCCTGCTGCCCTCGCCTGGCCCTCCGTCTGCGCCGCAGCGCTGCGGATTGCCCGTCACCCGCTGGGATTATCCACCTCTCAGGCTTCTGAGCCGCTTTGAGTAAAACCGTTTGTCTGTCCGCGGGCTGCTGAGCTGCTTCCAGTAAAACCGTTTGTCTATCCGCAGGCATCATCAGCACGACTTCAAGTTTAGCCCTAATAACACTCAGGCTTTGTAGCCCGCCCGGCCCATTAGCAGGTAATTCGGTAATGTGCATTTGACAGCGCCTGCCCAGCCGATGGCTCTGAGTCTTAGCACAAAGGTTTTCTTAATTGCAGAGTTCTTCCTCTTCCAAACCTGCCAAAAGAGTTTATGTAACCCCCCGGAACCGCCCTTACCCGCACCAGCACAATGCAATAAGCAGACGGGTGGGGCCCGGTGACAGGCAATCCGCAGCGCTGAGCGCAGGGAGGAAGACCCGGATGGGCCAGCAGGGAGGCTGGCACAAGGGCATGTCGGGACAGGGATGTCACGTCATGCCCGGTCCGAAAGGTCGACGAGCGGAGCGAAGGCACCGTGCGAAGCGCGGCGTGAGGACCGCCAGGCACCGGGCCCCACTCGTTGGCGACACCCCAGGCCTGTGCAGCACCGGGCCCCAACGGTAGGCGACCACCCCTGCCCTTACAGCAATGGGCTCAATACGCAGGCGACATTCGCCAGGTCTCCCGCATACCAGATACGATCAGCTGACGACGGCACTGAGTCTTTAGCAGAGCAGTTTTCTTATTTGTAGAGTTCTTTCTTCAATAAACCCGGCCACAGAGTTTCCTGAAACCCCCGGAACCGCTCTTACCCGCAGCCAGCACAATGCAATAAGCAGACGGGTGGGGCCCGGTGACAGGCATTCCGCAGCGCTGAGCGCAGAGAGGAAGACCCGGATGGGCCAGCAGGGATGCTGGCACAAGGGCATGCCGGGACAGGGATGTCACGTCATGCCCGGTCCGAAAGGTCGACGAGCGGAGCGAAGGCACCGCGCCACGCGCGGCGTGAGGACCGCCAGGCACCGGGCCCCACCCGTTGGCGACCACTCCAGGCCTGTGCAGCACCGGGCCCCACCCGTAGCCGACACCCCAGGCCTGTGCAGTACCAAACACCCATCAATTCACGAGGTAGACATTCCGAGGCTAAAAAAACACCCCAACTGCCAAATTCTTTACCTTCGTCATATTTTTTCACACAACCGCAGCGGCAACTCGTACGGGATGGTCTACTCTTAATGTTCCCTATGAGGAAATCATGCCACTAAGAAGGAGATATTATGAGTCTGTTAGATAAAGCGAGTGACAAAGCTGACGAAGCACTGGGTAAAGGCCAGGAGCAGCTCGGTAAAGCGACTGATTCTCCCGAGCATGAGTTAAAAGGTAAAGTGCGTCAGGGCGCGGCCAAAGCATCTTACGCTGTTGATGATGCGCTGGACTGTGTGAAAACCAAAACGCAGGATGCCCCATTTGTTTCGCTGGCGATTGCCGCTGGCGTTGGCTTCCTGGCGGCGAAGATTTTCGGCCGTCGCTAAGCCCGAGGCGCTAAGTTAATTGCAAGCGCCCCCCCCTGAAAGGCCGACATCGTCGGCCTTTTTTATCGCCTTTATCGCCTTTATCGTCGCATTAGTACCGATCGGTTACCTCGCCATTCCCCTCTTTTTTTGCTAAATCTCTGTCTGCTGCACCCCCTTACTCACTTCGGCTTCCGTGCCCCGGTTAATACCCTTAATTCGACCCGCCCTGCTCCCGACACACCTCGTATTTGAAATAAACCGAATTAATTGACGCCCCCTCCTGTGCCTGCGCGCTTAAATATGTGATCGACATTTCAAATCCAGCAATTTCAATTAGCAGCCAAATCATTTCAGCACTATTTATAACAACTATCTCCGCTAATGGTGGTTTCATGCCGTCCGTACGGACCGTAAAACCCGCTCATGTCAGGCATTTTCCCTTTTCCGCGCCTGATAAGCCGGAGAAAAAACTGACCTCAGGCGCAACGGCCCAGACCCTCCTGCCTGACAGGCAACAGAAAAAAATTATTCCAATAACAAGAAGGTGTTCCAAAATGAAAAGCAAGCTCCCTAAAACCACATTAAAAAGATCGGTGGCGTTCTGTGGTTTGGGATTAATGCTGGCATCAGGATCTGCACTGGCAGATTATGCCCCGCTCAGCATTGATTCCCCCTATGCTTTTGGCGACTGGGGTGGCTCTCGAACCCAGTTAAAAAATGACGGTGTGGATTTCCAGGTCAACTACACCATGGAATCCGCCAGCAACTTCTCCGGTGGATATAACCATTCAACTACCGCCCGCTACACGGACCAGTGGGCATTCGGCACCACGCTGGATTTGGAAAAACTCCTCAACTGGAATGACACGCAGTTCCAGACCACCATCACCAGCCGTAATGGGCAAAACCTGTCGGATTATATTAATGACCCGCGATCCGGTGGGCTCTCATCCGTGCAGGAAGTCTGGGGACGCGGACAAACCTGGCGTTTGACTCAGTTCTGGCTGAATAAAGGCTTTTTTGACCATGCGGTTGAAGTGAAGGCAGGACGGGTTACCGTTGGCGAAGACTTCGACGCGTTTCAGAGTAACTTCCAGAACCTCGCGTTCGGTAGCGGGCAGGCGGGTAACTGGCGGGGCGATCGCTGGTATAACTGGCCGGTATCTCAGTGGGGCGGCAGGGTAAAATTCAGCTTCACGCCTGAAGTGTTCTTACAGGTTGGCTTCTATAACCAAACTGCCTCGAACTACGATACCGGTAACGGCTTTCGCCTGGATACCAGCCACACCGAAGGGAATATGGTTCCGGTTGAATTGGGCTGGCAGCCAGCCTTTGGCGCCGACAAACTGCCGGGTAACTACCGCGTAGGGATGTACTACTCGTCGGTGAAAGGCGATAACTACAGCTCATACCGTGACGGACAGTACGGCGAACAGAATCACGCCTACGGTGGTTATCTGCTGCTGCAACAACAGCTGACCTCAATGGACGGCGACAATCAGCGGGGTCTGGGCGTTATCGTACAGGCGGTGATGAACGATCACAAAACCTCTAAAACGGACAACTATCAGTCGGTCTCTTTCGTCTGGAAAGGCCCGTTTGTTTCCCGTGCTAAAGATGAGATTGGCATCGGCGCGGCGCGCATTCACGTCAACGATGACTACGGCAATATGCTGCGTCAGACTAACCGGGATAATGGGGTAAATGACTACAATAACCCGACTTATCTGCCGATCCAGAGCGGATCGGAGTATGACTATGAAATTTACTATAATGCCCATCTTACCAGCTGGCTGAACCTGCGTCCGAACCTGCAGTACATTGCTTCTCCAGGTGCGGTAGGCGAAGTGAAAGATGCCTTTATCGGCGGTATTAGCGCCAACATCAACTTCTGACCCACAGTCCGGGCCGCAATGCGGCCCGGCCCTGTTCAAATTCCCGCTTTTAACTGCGCCCGCGCGTTATAAAAACGCCGATAGGCGAGGTATCCGGCAATAATAGTCGAGAGGCTGGCGGTACCGAGCAGCATAAACGTCACCATAATCTGGTATTTAATCGCCTTAACCGGATCGATCCCGGCAAAAATCAGCCCGGACATCATGCCCGGCAGACTCACCAGGCCCACGGTTTTCGCTGCATCGACGGTGGGGATCATCGCGGCGCGAATGCTGTCGCGGATTAGCGAGCCGGAAGCCACTTTAATTGACGCGCCGAGGCTGAGCCTTTCGAGAATTTTTTGGCGGTTGTCGGCAAAACGCTGATTCAGGTTGCTGTAGCACAGCCCCACGGCCACCATCGCATTGCCCGCGATCATGCCTGATATCGGAATCACCTGCATCGGCAGGAACTCAATGGAGCCGGACAGCACCAGAATTGTCAGCGTCAGGGTGGTACTCAGGGTGATGGCGACAAAAGAGATAGCCAGCGCCCTGTCGATATTGCGGCTACGCTTACGGGCATTCAGCGCCGCATTGGTACAGATAAACAGCACCATCAGCACGGTCAGCCAGCCGTTGTTGAGCATAAAGATATACTTCAGCACGTAGCCGACGATAATCAGCTGGACGACGGCCCGCGATACGCTCCAGATAATATCTTTTTCCAGCCCCAGCTTCTCTTTCCTGCTGACCAGCAGGGCAATAAGCACCAGCATCAGCGCCAGCCCCAGGGATTCGTTTGTAATGTTATGCTGGTTCATCTGCACTCCCGGCTGAGGATGGGCTGAGCGTCAATACCCGCTGCGCCCGATGAATTTCGGCGCTATCGTGACTGATCCATATGGCGGCCATGCCCTTTTCAGCCATCAGTTCGTTGATCAGCCCATTGATGGCCTGCTTGTTTTCATCATCCAGCGCGCTGGTGACTTCGTCCAGCAGCAGCACGTCAGGTAAGAATTGCAGATTACGCAGTAGCCCCACCCGCTGCTTTTCCCCGCCGGAAAGCGTCTCAATCTCTTTGTCCAGCATCTCTGCCGGAAGATTAACCCGTTGCAGCCAGCGTTGCAGTCCCTCTCTTTCAGCTTTTTTGTGGCGGATTTCCCACGGCAGCGCCAGGTTATCCCATACCGTTTTGCCAAACAGTGCGGGCGTCTGACAGCACCAGGAGACCTGCTGACGGTAGGTTTCGGGCCTCAGTTCACTGACGGGCTGACCTTTGAACAGCACGCTGCCGTGCGTGGGATCGAGTAGCGAAGCGATAATTTTTAATAGCGTGCTTTTCCCACAGCCGGACGGTCCGGTCAGAAGGAGAAAATCACCGGCGTTAAGCGTAAGCGATACGGGAGCCAGCAGCGTGTTTCCGGCCAGTGCATAGCTCACACCCTGTACGTCCAGCAGGGGAGGATGGGTCGACATAGTGGCGTCCTGCAAATTATTTATGCCGCCGATCATAACGCGAAAAGGCAACAAAATGTCGCCTTTTCAAGGATGAAATGAATTTGGTATGGCTTTAGTTTACGGCTTGTCTGAGGGATAGCTCATGGTGACAGGTCCATCCGGGATTTTAGTGAAGCGGGTGAGGATTTGATGGAAGTCTGCCGTTGGATTCAGATCGCTAAACTGCGCCGGGTAGAGGTCCTTCGCCAGGATTTCCATGCCGATAATATTGTACGGATGGTTGTAAAAGTGGTGATAAACCCCGTAGACACGCCCCGCTTTGACCGGCGCTATCTGCTGGAGACCATTGCGTTCGATCAGTTTCTTAAAGGGGGCCGTCACCTCCTGCGGTGCCACGCCGAAGCCAAACGGCAGTACGTTTTTATCCGGGCGTTTTGATCCGGTCATAATATAGACGTCAGGCTTCATCGCAATGATCTTCTCAAGCGCAACAAACCCTGAAGCACCGGGCAGCAGGCTGGAGCCAATATTCTTCCCGCCCACCGCCTCGACCAGACCGCCCCAGCCGTTGTGTCCGTGGGTAAAGCAGCAGCCATCTGAATTCCCGGCAATAGGTTCGATAAACACCGTGGGCTTAGGCTTAATCGGTTCAATTTTCTGCTGTAGATTGTTCCAATGTGCCTGGTAGAAGTCGGTATACGCTTTTGCCCTGGATTCCTGATTCAGAACGGTTCCCAGCAGGGTGATGCTGTTTGCCGTGTTCTGCGCCGGGTGCAGTTCATAGTCGATGAACACCACCGGGATATGCAGCTTTTGCAGCTGGTCCAGCACGCCCGTCTGCTTAAGAGCAGGCTTTGCGCGCAGTTGCGCAATCATCAGGTCGGGCTTTTCAGCAATGACGCTTTCAAGATTGACCTCTCCGCGGTCGCTAAAGCCCATATCGATAATTTTCGTCGCTTCCGGCCAGGTTTTCTTTAGCAAATCCCAGGTCTGGGTATCCTGTTTTTTCGGCAGGTTATTCCATGCGACCACCCGCCGAAAGGGATCTTCCCTGTCCAGCAGGGCCAGAGAAAGCACATCCCGTCCATCCTGCAGGATCACATGCTGTGGCTCCTTACTCAGGGTGATTTTTTGATTGTCCATATCGGTGATCTGCACCGGATAGGTGGTGGCGGCACAGCCTGCGCTGGCCAGCATGGTTCCCAATAACAGCCACGAACGAGTTTTCACTAATTGTCTCCATGAGAATAAGAATCAGAGCAAGAATCATTTATGATGATACCATCCATCCCACGCCCCGAATGTTCTTAATGGCGCCACTGCCCATTTTTTTTCGCAGCGAATAGATAAAAAATTCAACCGCATTGCTCTCAATCCCCTCTCCCCAGCCGTAGAGTTTTGACTCAAGCTCACGTCGTGAAAGCGGCGTGCCCGGCTGGGACATCAGTGCCTGCATTAATGTAAATTCGCGGATAGACAGGCGGTGCACTTCGCCGTTAAGCAGATTTATAGCCTGATAGCTGGCAGGATCCAGCACCATTTCGCCATTGCTTACCAGCGGTGCGCCCTGCCCCTCCCGCCGTCGCCGGGCATTATGCAGGCAGGCAAGCAGCGATTCGGCATCGAAGGGCGTGGCAATGTAGCCGTCAATGTCGGTATCTGTGCAGCCTGAACGTTCGCCTGTCGTCTCCGAACAGGTCATCATAATCAGCAGGGGTAACTCACGGCCCGTCACGCGCAGCAGATCCTTCAGGCTGTCCCTCTCACCTGGCGGCAGTCCGGCACTGAGAATGACAATATCAAAATGGCCATCCGCCAGCAGCCCCCCCGTCGGGTGTTTTATGCACTCCAGGGCGTAGCCTGCCTCTCTGAGCGGGGGGAGAATTGCTTCACTTTGCAGGCAATTCTCTTCAGTCAGCAGAATTCTCATCCCCCCTCCGGTTAACAGGTGTTAACTGCGTGAACCTGACGTTTTTGCGGCTTGCCGCCGCTAGCCCAATGGCGTAATGCATCGTTCCCCTCCAGGAAAACAGAGATGAACTCAGTTTGCCGGGGGAAACTTAGCATTACATTAGGCTGGACCGATAACGGCTCAGAAAGGAATAAAGAAGGCGAAGAAGAAGGAGGCGTTCAGCCTTTTACCCGCGAGGGCCAGCAGATCAGCAACAGGCCGCCAAAAATCAGTACTACCCCGGCCAGCTTACTCCAGACGAAGATTTCATCAAGCGCGGGCAGGCAGAGCGCTGCCCCCCACACCAGCACATAGCTCAGGCTTAACAGCGGATACGCCTTGCTCAGCGGTATTTTCCGCAGCGCCAGAAACCAGCACAGCATTGATAACGCATAGGCAAACAGGCCGCCGAGCAGCGCCAGAGCAGCCGGCGGCAGGCTGAGCAGCGCGTTAGACAGCCGGGCCGGATCGCTGGCCGACGGCAGGTTCATCATCGCCCAGCGCATCAGCAGCTGTGCGCCGCTGACCAGCAGGACGCTACAAAGTGCCAGTACAATACCCATCAGACGCTACCTCTGGTCATTTTGCTGCCTGTAAACATCGGTACATAGCCATTATACCCGCACGCCCATACCTGGCCATTATACCCGCACACCCATGACCATCACGCCAGCCACAATCAGCACAATGCCCAGCCAGTGACGGAGGGTAACCGGCTCTTTCCATAGCCAGCGGGCCGCCAGCACGATAAAAATAAAGTTCAGGCTGAGCATGGGATACGCCACGCCTACCGGCACCTTTTGCAGCACCATCAGCCATACCAGCATGGCGCAGCCAAGCAGTATGGTGCTAAGTCCCAGCCAGAACAGTAAATGCCATCGCCCCTTCAGCAGGCCATGCTGTGCGGCCTGCTTCTGGCAGAGCTGGCCGGCGCAGCTTAACAGGCTGGCAAAGGCGATAAACAGGATGTTCATGGCAGCTGTCTGTACTGGAACATCACCAGCCGTCCCCGACGGAGTACCCGGTCCGCTTCGGGCAGATCGCCTGGAGTAAACTTCTCATCGTGCGACAGCAGCATTATCAGTGAAACCTCCCCTTCATGGCGATGCGCAGCCAGCCAGCCGGCGAACTCAGCCCCGGAAATAAATGTCCCTTTTGCGTCGGGATAGCTTAATCCGTACTGCACCTCACCCGGCTGGTCATAAAGCTTGATATCGCTGCGCTTAAGCTCCCAGGCCAGCCCGGAGGCGATCCCCGGGTTATTTGCCAGTACAAACCGGCTCGGCGCGATGTCACTTTTAATGGCACGGATAAACTGCTGCGGCTGCTTGGAGTCAATGACCCGATTGGGGACAACCATTCCGACCACCAGAGCCAGTGCCAGCGGACAGCAGGCTGCCCAGCTCCAGCGCTTCGCGGGTGATGCCAGCGTCAGCCAGCCTGTAATGCCCCACAGCAGAAAGGCGGCCCCACTCAATATGACCTTGAGCAGCTCGCTATGGCCGTATACAGGATGTCGTGCCAGCCCCCAGGGGGCCAGAAATCCAATAATCGCCAGGGTACACAGCAGCCCAAAAGCAAAGTTTATCCAGCCATTCACTTTAAGGGCTTTGCCGCTGACCAACATCAGATCGGTGGCCCGTTTCGCCATTAAAATAGCCAGCGGGGCAAAGCAGGGAAGGATGTAGGTCGGTAATTTGCCTTTAGCAATGCTGAAAAACACCAGGGGGATTACCGTCCAGCTTAGCAGGTAGAGGCTTCCACCGTTCTCTTTGCGCTTTTGCCAGCCGGTGCTCAGTGCGCCGGGTAACAGTCCCAGCCAGGGCAGGCAGCCGATTGCCATAATCGGCAGGTAATACCAGAAAGGCGCTTTATGCTGTGCACTCTCATCGGCGAAGCGCTGAATATGTTCCACCCAGAAAAAGTAGTGCCAGAAGTCGGGTTCGCGTTGGGCAATCGCTATCGCCCAGGGCGCGCTAATTGCCGCTGCACCGATCACCGCCAGCGGGCCGAAGAGCAGCAGCTCTTTGAAGCGCCGTTGATGAATCGCCCAGGGCACAATGGCGATCACCGGTACGGCAAGCGCGAGGAAGCCTTTGGTCATAAAGCCCATACCGCAGGCCAGCCCCATCACCAGCCAGGCCAGCACCTTTTCTTTACTGGTGGACGCGGCGATGGTCAGCCAGTAGCTACACATGGCCGCCACCAGCCACAGGGTAATCATCGGGTCGAGCACTGCATAGGTGCCAATGCTAAACACCAGCAGGCTGGTCAGGAAAATAACGCTGGCCATTATCGCCGTGTAGCGTTCGCGCCAGATGCGTAGCGCCAGCCAGTAGACCATCAGCGCGGTCAGCGTGACGGAAAAAACGGAGCCAAAGCGCACGGCAAAGTTGTTATGGCCCAGCAGTAGCTGGCTGAGGTTGTTTATCCAGTAACCGGCGATGGGTTTTTCAAAATAGCGCAGGTTAAAAAAGTGTGGCACCACCCAGTCGCCATTGGCGAGCATCTCCCGGCTGACTTCGGCATAGCGGGTTTCATCCGGTTGCCACAGGTCGCGGAACTCAAGAGGAACGAGGTAGTACAGGGCAAACAGTGCCAGCAGCAGGGCACCGTTTCTCATTATTTTCATACTGGCTTACTCAGATAGTTGCTGGTATCCCAGCCATCCCTCACGCCCGGGAAGGGTTCCCCGGACAACTTTTCCCGTCGGCAGGCCAGACAGGTCCTCAGGCAGCAGGTCACCAAGCGGGCAGAACTGAATGCCCTGCTCTGCGGCCAGCCGCAGCAGTTCATCAAACTGGCTGCTCATGGCGATACCTTCAACTTCAGCGTGGATGGTGTAAACGGGCGTACCTTTATCCTGGTGAATTTTCTCCAGGATAAAGGCGTTGTACGCCTCTTTACTGACCACCGAACCGACGACCTCATCCCAGGTGGGCAGCGTAACGGGGATCTGCACCGTACCTAGCGCGCCATTCGGCAATAGGGGCAGGAAAGGCGTCGTCCCCCGGCAGTCGCTGTTATAGTGAAAGCCGAAAGACTCCTTTGCGTGAATCACCCGACCATCTGCCCGCCAGCCCGCGGCCGCTGAGCAGGTCACCGGCTGCCCGGTCACGTTTTGCAGCGCATCGCGCCCCCGGCGGATCTGCTCTTTTAGCGTCTCCTCAGGCCATACGCCTGCCCAGGTCTGCCAGGCGAAGTGATCCCATGCATGCAGACCGACTTCATGATGTTCGGTTGCGGCGGCGATCGTTTCTGACAGGCCCTTAGCAATGTTGCGCCCGGGCCAGGCCGTACCGGCCAGCAAAATATCCCAGCCATACAGCGAGGCCGCGCCCGAGCGCAGCATCTTCCACAGAAATTTCGGCTTCATCAGGCGCCACAGGTGGCGCCCCATGTTATCCGGCCCTACGCTAAAGAAAAAGGTGGCCTGAGTGCGATGTAAACTGAGCGTTTCCAGCAGCCGGGGGACGCCGTCACGCGTCCCCCGCCAGGTATCGACATCTATACGGAGGCCGACTTTTTTCATTTTTCCGTATCCACGCCGTCAACCGTGCGCAGGAAGAAATCGAGCGTAGCATCGATGGTTTTTTCCATCTTCACTTCCGGCGTCCAGTTGATCAGGCGGCGGGCGTTGCGGATGGCGGGCTTACGATGCACCACGTCCTGATAGCCCTTGCCGTAATAGCTGCTGCTTTCAACGTCGCGGAAGCCGGCAAAAGGAGGGAAATGGCTGCGGAGCGGATGGCGATCAAAGCTCTCCAGCAGCTGCTGTGCCAGCTCTTTGATGCTCGCCTCGTTGTCGGGATTACCGATATTAATAATCTGGCCGTCGCAGTTATTGTTTTTGTTTTCAATAATGCGGAACAGCGCCTCTACCCCGTCGCTGATATCGGTAAAGCAGCGCTTCTGCCGCCCGCCGTCCATCAGTTTAATGGGCGACCCTTCAACCAGATTCAGGATTAGCTGGGTAATCGCGCGGGAGCTGCCAATACGCGCGGCGTTAAGGTTATCAAGACGCGGCCCCATCCAGTTGAACGGGCGGAACAGCGTAAACCGCAGTCCTTCTTTATCGCCGTAAGCCCAGATCACCCGGTCAAGCAGCTGTTTGGAGACCGAGTAAATCCAGCGCTGTTTGTTGATCGGACCGACCACCAGATTTGAGCTATCTTCATCGAAATTAGGATCGGTACACATGCCGTACACTTCGGAAGTCGACGGGAAAATAATGCGCTTTTTATATTTCACGCAGTCGCGGATAATTTTCAGGTTTTCTTCAAAGTCCAGCTCAAACACCCGCAGTGGATTGCGCGTGTACTCAATTGGCGTGGCAATGGCCACCAGCGGCAGAATGACGTCACATTTTTTAATGTGATATTCAATCCACTCCGAGTGAATGCTGATATCCCCTTCAACAAACTGAAAGCGCGGATGACCAACAAAGCGGCTGATAGCATCTGAACCGATATCCAGACCGAAGATATCGAAGTTATCATCCTGTAGCAGCCGCTCGGTCAGGTGGTTACCGATAAATCCGTTAACGCCCAGGATCAGTACCCGGGTACGGCGCTTAACTGCCGATACCGGCTGGTTGTGCAGTAGCGCACCGCTAACCAGGCCCAGCGTTTGCGCGAGCTGTGAACCCTGCATATACACGCCGTTTTCGCTCTGCCCCGTCATCACTTCCAGCGCACCCTCACCGCAGGCAATGATTAATGGCGCGACCGACAGTACCATACCGGCTCTGGCCGCAGGCAGGTCATGATGAACCTTCCCTTTCCAGACGATGAATTTTGCCGAGCCAACGTAGCCATACGCGCCGGGCCAGGGATCGGTAACCGCACGCACCAGGTTGTTAACCTTCTCTGCGGGCAGCGACCAGTCGATACAGCCATCCTCCGGCGACCGGCGTCCAACCGTTGTCGCCTGACTCTCATCCTGCGCCCGTCCCTGAAGTTTACCCAGTTTAAGCGCGGGCAGCGCGTCGGCAAGAAGTTGAGTAGCCGCGCTGGTCAGCTTACGGTGCAGGGTTAACGCGTTATCTTCTGGCGCGATCGCCAATTTCTGCTGCGCCATAATCTCACCGGCATCCGCGCGGGCGACCATACGATGCAGGGTAACGCCGGTTTCGGTTTCGCCATTGACCAGCGCCCAGTTCAGCGGCGCGCGGCCACGATACTTCGGCAGCAGAGAACCGTGCAGGTTAAATGCGCCATGCTGAGCACAGTCCAGAATCTTGTCACTCAGCAGATTACGGTAATAGAACGAAAAGATAGCGTCCGGTGCCATCAGTTGAATGCGATCGACCCATAATGGGTGATTAACGTCTTCCGGCGCAAAAACCGGGATACCCAGCTCCGCTGCCGCACGCGCGACCGAACCGAAAAAGTGGTTTTCATTGGCGGAATCAGGATGGGTAAAGATGGCTTCAATCTGATAGCCGGCCTCAACCAGCGCATTGATGCCGACGCATCCCATATCGTGGTAGGCAAAAACAACAGCTTTCATTCTTTGTTATCCTCTGAGGATTCGGAAACAGAAACGGATGAGTTGACAACGCGCTGGATGAAGTAGCGCGGGCGGGCACGGACGTCGTTATAAATGCGGCCAATATACTCTCCGAGCAGACCCATTCCGACAAACTGTGCACCGATGAAAATAAACAGCACGGCGAACAGGACAAACATGCCGTCGCCAGCCCAGTGCGAACCGAAAAACAGCCGCGCGACGATCAAAAACAGTGAGAAGGCGAATCCGGCCAGGGCAATCAGGCTACCGACCACGCTGAGCATACGCAGCGGCGTGGTCGTCAGGCAGGTCACCAGGTCATACATCAGATTGATCAGGCGCATCAGGCTGTATTTGGAATCACCAAATTCGCGCTCGGCGTGATGAACCGGGATCTCAATGGCCCGGCGGGCAAAGGTATTGGCCAGAATGGGAATAAAGGTGCTGCGCTCATGGCAGTGCAGCATGGCGTCAATAATATGGCGGCGATAGGCGCGCAGCATACAACCATAATCACCCATCGCTTTACCGGTGGTGCGCTGGATCAGATGATTGATCAGACGCGAGGCGCGCTTGCGGAACCAGCTATCCTGGCGATTTTGCCGCACGGTCCCCACCACGTCATACCCCTCGGCAGCCACCGCAACCAGTCGCGGGATCTCTTCAGGTGGGTTCTGTAAATCCGCATCAAGGGTGATGATAAGGTCGCCGCTGACGTGGCTGAAGCCAGCCATAATGGCCGAATGCTGGCCATAATTACGATTAAGCAATACCGCAACGATATGACTGCCCTCTTCGGATGCGGCACTCGCCAGCATCCCGGCAGAGTTATCGCTGCTGCCATCATCGACCAGCAGGATTTCATAGTCCATCGGCAGCTCGTCGCAGGCCGCTGTCGTGCGGCGGAGCAGTTCGGGCAGACTCTCCTGCTCGTTGTAAACGGGAATGACAATAGAAACTTTATTGATAGGTTGTTCGGGTGTCATGTTATCTCTCGGCAATGTCGCGCAGGGCGGAAATGACGCGGCTGACATCGCCGTCGGTCATACCTGGAAACAGGGGTATCGAACAGATGCGATCGGAGTTCCATTCGGTTTCAGGCAGGGTTAAGTCTGGAAAACGTTCACGGTAATATTTCTGGGTGTGCGCCGCTCGGAAGTGCAGGCCGCTGCCAATATTTCGATCCTTCAGCGCCTGCATCAGTTCGTCACGGGACAGCCCGCAGCGCTCAGGATCAACGCGGATAATAAACAGGTGCCAGGCGTGCTGATGCGCCCACTCAGGTACGGACAGCGGTAAAAACGGCGTATCCGCCAGCGCCTTCAGATAGCGGGCGGCAATCTCCGCACGCCGGGCGTTCAGTTCGGGAAGTTTATCCAGCTGTACCAGCGCAATAGCGGCGCTGATGTCGGGCAGATTATATTTATAGCCGGGGGTAATAACTTCGGCCTGGGGGGCGCGGCCGTGGGTCTGACGATCAAAGGCATCGACACCCAGACCGTGGAACTTCAGGCTGCGGATACGGCTCGCCAGGATTTCATCATCGGTTACCACCAGGCCACCTTCCGCACAGCTCATGTTTTTAATGGCGTGGAAGGAGAAAATAGCCGTGCCGGATGCCCCCACCTGGCGGCCTTTGTATCCGGTTCCGGCCGCATGCGCGGCGTCGTCAATGACCGGAATGCCGTAGCGCTTACCCAGGGCGTGAATGGCATCAATATCCGCCGGAGCGCCTGCATAGTGTACGGGCACGATGGCTTTGGTACGCGGCGTAATCGCGGCTTCTATAAGCTCAGGGGTCACCATCAGCGTGTCACGATCGACATCAATCATGACCGGCTCTGCGCCAAGTAGCGCAATCATATTCAGGGTGGACACCCAGGTCAGTGAAGGGGTGATAACTTCGTCCCCGGGACCGATGCCCAGCGCCATCAGCGTCACATGCATGCCTGCCGTTGCCGAACTGACGGCAATTGCATGCTGGTTGCCCGTTAACTGGCAAAAAGCCTGTTCGAGTAGCTGATTTTTAGGTCCGGTAGTGATCCAGCCGGAATTCATCACGTCCCTGACCGCTGCCAGCTCAGCTTCCCCCATGGCGGGGCGCGAAAAAGGAAGAAAATCCGACATCATTAAAATTTCCTTAATTGTAACCAAAATAAACTTTAGCAGAGTGTGCTATTTCCAGTCCACTGGCAACTGTTATGCGCTGAAAAACAGCCATCACATATGATGTGCTGTGAATTTTCTCATCGGTGGCGCTCTTTCTCCGCGCAGGCCATAAATGGCTAACTTTTCAGCGGCGGCATTATCGCATGAGCAAAAAGGCCAAATTTCAATGCTTAATGAACGATAAACAACAATTCTTAGTTGAAAATTAAGAACTCCCGATAAATGCGGTCGAATCGGAAATTATCTAAAGATGATTTAGAATCGGTTTACTCTTAGAGGATGTTTGAGAGGGGATGGGACTGGAAAATGGAGGGGAACACTGAAACTTAAGAAATGTTTCATATTTGTGACAGGACCCGAAACGACTCAGGCGCGCTCAGCGCGGCGCTTTGCCCTGCCCGGGACAAGAACCCAATAAAAAAGGCTGCCTGATGGCAGCCTGTTCTGATTTGCTACGGTACGTCCCGGGTTTATTTATAGATTTCGGCGGTCATATAGACGCCATCTTCGGCACGGGCGCTGGTGATTTTATAACTGGAGGCACCGGCCGCTTTAGCCTGGGCGGCGATGTGCGCCTGAGCGCTGTCCAGCGTACTGCCGTGAGCCGAAATGCTCTGGGCAGCAAAGCTACCGAAAGAGATCATAGAGAGCGCGGCAACGGCGGCAATACTCAGTGTTTTGATGGTTTTCATGGTCAAATTCCTTCTTTGAGATGTTTGGGACAAGGCAGCTCGCCTTGGATGCACTTATAATAAGCCTGCTAACTATTAGCATCTTAACCATTTGTGCGATCCAGATCACATTTTGTCCACCAACGGTTCCATGGACAGTAGTGCCCGATTCCCGGGCGGCTGATCGCCAGGCTATAGTGGCCCGCTGCACTCTCTCTTCCGGGAAGAATATGAATCTGAACGCATTGGGCCCGCGGATTTGCATTCTCGGTCCTTCAAATAGCGGGAAATCCACACTTGCAACGGCCATCGCCCGAAAGTGCGGTTACCCAGGGTACGGGCGGGATCGGTCAAAGAGATCGAGCGGCTGTATATGGAATGGGGTCTTAATACCGGATAAAAAAACAAAAAGGACAGCCCATGGGCTGCCCTTTTTTTTATCGTTTGACGCCGGGCAGGAGCCGGCGCCAGGCGTTACTTCTTAGCGTCGTCCGGCAGTGCATAAGCCACAATATAGTCGCCCAGCTTAGTGCCGAATGAGCCATGGCCACCGGCAGCGATCAGCACATACTGTTTGCCATTCACTTCATAAGTCATTGGCGTGGCCTGACCACCCGCTGGCAGGCGAGCTTCCCACAGCGGCTTACCGTTGGTGACGTTAAACGCACGCAGGTAGTTATCTGCCGTTGCCCCGATAAACATCACGTTACCGGCAGTCGAGATTGGCGCACCCAGCATTGGCATACCCATCTTGAACGGCAGAGGAACCGGCGAGCTGTCACGCACGGTACCGATGCGTTTTTTCCACACGATATCATTTGTTTTCAGATCAACGGCGGAGATATAGCCCCATGCCGGCTGCTTGCAGGGGAAGCCAAGCGGTGACAGGAACGGATTCAGCGTCACGCCAAACGGTACGCCGTACTGAGGCTGTACGCCCGTTTCAGTGCCGCTACCGCCTTTATCTTTCTCACCTGGCCACAGTGGGTTATTTGGACCACGCGGGATCAGACGGGAAACAAACGGCAGCGCCATTGGGTTAGTCACGGCGATCTGACGGTCGGTATCAACAGAAATACCGCCCCATTCAAACATGCCCAGGTTACCCGGGAATACCAGGGTGCCCTGCTCGGATGGCGGAGTGAACGGGCCGTCATAACGCAGCTGATGGAACATCACGCGACAGATCAGCTGGTCATAAATTGTTGCCCCCCACATATCCGCACCGGTCAGATTTTTCTTCGGACGGTAGGTCAGCTCTGAATAAGGCTGAGTTGGGGAAACATGGTCACCTTTAGCGGCGCCCTGTGGAACCGGCGTTTCTGGCGCAGGCACAACCAGCTTACCGTTACGGCGATCCAGCACGAAGATATTCCCGGTTTTGGCCGGAACATAAACGACAGGAACTTTGTTGCCGTCTTTGTCATTGATATCGGCCAGAGTTGGCTGTGCCGGTACATCCATATCCCACAGATCGTGGTGAACGGTCTGGTAGAACCAGGCCAGTTTGCCGGTGGTGGCGTTCAGTGCCAGCAGGCCGCTGGCAAAGCGTTCCATTTCTGGCGTACGGTTGCCGCCCCAGATATCTGGCGTAGCAACGCCGATAGGCAGATACACCAGATCCAGCTTCGCGTCATAGGCGGCAGGTGCCCAGGAGTTAGGCGAGTTGGCAACGTAGTTCTGCTCGCCCTGCGGCAGGATGTTAGGGTCTTTCGCACCGGTATCAAATGCCCACAGTAGCTTACCGCTGTTCACATCAAAACCACGGATGACCCCGGATGGCTCTTTGGTCGAGTAGTTATCGGTTACCGCACCGGCAATAACGATAGTTTTATCGGTAATGACGGGAGGTGAAGTCGGCTCATAGGCCCCTGCGCGTGCAAAAGGCATATTCTGCTGCAGGTTCAGTTTACCGTTATCGCCGAATCCCGGGCAGAGCGCACCGGTTTCAGCATCCAGCGCATACAGATGTCCATCGTTCACCGGCAGGATAATGCGGCGTGAGCACAGCGCAGGCTTACCGCCCGCAGGCGTTGCAGCGGCGTCAGGCGTCTCATGATAAGAGACACCACGGCAGGTCACGTGCTGGAAAGAGGGATCGGTTTTCAGCTGTGGATCAAATTTCCATTTCTCTTTACCGGTAGCCGCATCCAGTGCAAACAGGATCTGGTGCGGGGTACAGAGATAGAGCGAATCACCAATTTTGATTGGCGTCACTTCATCCGTCAGCTCACCCGGATCGGTTGGGCGCTTCATATCACCGGTACGGAAAGTCCAGGCTTCTTTGAGCTGACCCACGTTCTTATCGTTAATCTGCGTTAACGGTGAGTAGCGCGTTCCCGCCTGGGTACGGCCATAGGCTGGCCAGTCACCGGCTGCAACGCCGTCAGCGGATTTCTCCACGTTCGCCGCCTGTGCCGGGCTAAGCGAACCGTTAATTTCCTGCGGGTCGTTAAAGACCGACCAGCCCAGGGCAATCACCGTGACCAACAGCACCACGCCCAGCGCACCGCGTGCAAACCGCCCCGTGCTCAGGTCGCGGTAAATGAATGGCAGAACCATCCACAGGCCGAGGAAGAAGGTGACGTCCAGACGTGGCGTCAGGGCCCAGAAGTCGGTCCCGACTTCCCAGAGCGACCAGACAAGGGTCGCGAGCAGGAACACCGCATACAGCAACAGTGCTGATGAGCGGCGACGGAACAGCAGCCAGGCGACAGCCAGCTCTACCACACCAGCGATGATGTAATAGACTGAACCACCCAGCTTAGCCAGCCAGATACCGCCAATCAGCAGGTATAACCCGCTGAGGGCGGCAAACACAGCCGTGAGGATCACGAGGTTCCGTGATAACGGTGCTTTAGTTTGCATAGTATGAACCTTACCAATATTTAACGTCTTCGATTTAGATCGGGATCTTAACCGCTTAAAACACCCGGTTTCTTACTGCTTATCCATGCCGGTGTTTTTACCCTGCCCGCTGGCCTACGCCAGAGCGGCAGACTGTTGTGGATATCTGATTAAAAAGCATAGGTGAGGGTTGCTCCTCCACCATAATTTCGGCCCGGTGCGGGTTCGTAAAAGCGGCCATTGCCCTCATTGACAATAACCGAGCCCACGTACGCCCTGTCGAAGAGGTTATCGACGCGGCTGAACAGATCGAGCGACCACTTGTCCCAGTTGAAGCGATAGCCGGTATTCAGGCTGACCACCGTCCAGGAGGGCGCCTTAGCATCATTTTCATCATCGGCCTGAATGCTGCTGAGATAGCGGATATCCGCGCCCGCGTGCCAGCCCTGCTCCGGTGCCCAGGCCAGCGAGGCGTATCCCATATTACGCGCAATACCCGGCAGGCGATTACCAGCGGGTGTGCAGTTACCACTGTCGTCGCAGGACTCATTGCGGTAGGTGGCATCAAGATACGTCCAGGCCGCTTTCATCTGCCAGTTTTCAGCGAACTGCTGATCAAACGAGGTTTCAATACCCCGGCGACGTGTTTTACCGGCGTTTTTATAGACCGATCGCCCGTTGCTGCTGTCCGCCACCACCAGCTCATTGTCGGTGTTGGTCTGGAAAATCGCGGCGGTCAGGAGTCCATAGCCGAGGCGGGTTTTGCTTCCCAGCTCGAACGTGTCGCTGGTCGCAGGTTTTAGTCCCAGATTAAGTCCGGTTTGACTGCCATCAACGGAGCGGTAGGAGAGCTCATTAATGGTGGGCGTTTCAAAGCCGCGTCCGGCGGAGAAGTAGAGGTTCCACGCATCGGTCAGCGCATAGTTCAGCGATCCCATCGGCAACAATTTATGGTAGCGTTTGCTGCCGCTGTCATCGCCGTTACCGGTGGTCACGTAATAATCTTGTGAGTCAAAGCTCACCGTACTGTAGCGCACGCCCGCGTCCAGTGCCCACTTCTGCGTTAGCGCCCAGTGCGTTTGCAGATAGGGGTCCAGATTCCACATCTGGTTCCTTTCATTGCGCCGCTGGCGGCCCTTCTCGCCAAACGCCGGCACGCCGTTAACAAGCTGATAGTTTTCAAAACCCTGGCGGCGTTCGGTCATGGTTTCATAGTCCAGACCGCCAGTAAGCGAGAACGGCACGGTACCTATCTGGTCGTCATGCCTGATACGGGTATCAATGCCGGAATATTTCCGCTCCAGCACAATCACGCCGCCGGGATAGGCGGGCTTTAACTGAGGTGCCCGCGGGATAGATTGATACTGGGTGGTGTGCCGCTCACCGTGCCAGGTGGTCAGGGTTAACTGGTCATTATCCGTCAGTTCACGCTGGTAGCGCAGGCCCACCTGGGTCTGATCGAGACTTTTGCGCGTATTAAAACTATCGCCGCGAGGAGACTGACGGGGATTATTTTGCCATTCCGCTTTCGTCAGTCCACCGGGATCGTTGGCATCCACGGAGACGGTGTTAAACATCAGCGTCAGCGTGCTGGCTTCATCCAGGCGCACGCCAAATTTACCGTTACCGAGACTTTTTTGCGTTCCGCTATGATCGCGATAGCCGTGAGTAGTAAAGCGCGAAGCTGAAAGGGTGTAGTTCACGTCGCCGACGTGCGTGCCATCCCCCGTTGCGCCGCTGGCTTTGACGCTGTTTCGCCAGCTGCCGTAGCTGCCAAAGTATGTCCCGGCGGTAAGGGTGGCTGGCTGGCTGCCGGTTTCGGTATCGATGTTGACCACGCCTCCGGAAGCGTTGCCATAGAGCGCTGACCAGGGGCCTCGCAGCACTTCTACACGCTCAATTGAATTGATATCAATATTCGAGGTTTGCCCCTGCCCATCGGGCATCGTGGCTGGAATACCATCGACGTAAACCCGCACGCCCCGCACGCCATACATGGAGCGGCTGCCAAAGCCACGTATCGACAGTTGTAAATCCTGCGCATAATTCTGGCGGTTCTGGATTTGCAGACCGGGTACGCTCCCCAGACCTTCGGAAAGGTTGACCTGGGCATTATTGCTACGCAGATCCTGGCCGTTCAACACGCTGACCGCAGCCGGCGTATCCAGTTCGGATACCCCACTGCGCTGCCGAATGACAATAAGGGATCCCTCCGCCGCAGCCTGTGCCTGAGCGGATGAGTTCGGCGCAGAGCTGGCTGCAAAAGCGGGCAGGCAGAGTAGCGGCGTTAGCAGAAAAGCAGAGGTTTTGTTTTTCACTGGGTCGATTCAATATCTAAAGAGTCATCCGTCATTTAGCCATTTCAGCCTGAAGCCCGGCAGCAGAAATCCTTCTCCTGCCCGGTCGCCAGCGCGAAAAGCCCGTGCGCATCATTGCAGCGAAAGTATACAAGCAGTTTGAAAACTTGCCCGCCTGCCCCGCTTTGCTGATAAAAAAAGAGCAAAAAAGCGCCTGTCCAGTGGGCCATGCGGTACGCATTTCAGGCCACCAAAGTGTGGGGCAGCGGCGTGCATATCAGGCCACCGAATAAGAGACGGGGGTATTAAAGGCGGCAAAAGTGTAGCACTCAATAATGACTTTGCGAATCGTTGTTATGATTTTCGCCCATTTGATTTACTAAAAGCCACAAAATGGTAAAAAGGGTGTGAAATAGAATATATAAGGTGTGTTTAACCATGATTTATAAGCGGTTTTTTTCAGACTCATCCGTACAGGAGTAGCGACTATAATCAACTTACACCTACAAAAAAGGACCGGCTATGCGCAGGAATGCCACCAACAGGCTTATGCAGTTATGCTCACCCGCCCGTATCATTGGCGGGGGGATTCTCCTTGCGCTGATGCTGCTGAGCGGCTGCTCTTCAGATAACCACAGCATGGCCTGCCACGGGAAAATGGAAACGCTGGCCGGTGCGCCGTTAGGCAACGTTGAAGGAAGGGTCACCGATCGCTTCACCTCGTTCAAACTCACCCTGTCGCAGCCTGAACTCGCGCTGGAAAGCGGGCCGCTTAAGAGCAGCGATCCACGCCAGTATATTCCCTCGGCGGTAACCAAAGAGGGCTGGCTGGCGCAGAGGCTTTCCGACACCCGCTTTAGCGTTATCGGCGCGCCACAGGACAGGATGATAATTTTGTCCTGCCCTGCCCGCGCGCTCTGACCTTTACCCTTTTAACTCTTCCTTTGAGGATAATGCTCATGTTCGCCAGCCAGATGATCAATAACCGACAAACCTTTTTTGGTCGCGGCAGCCTGCAGCAGCTGCTGCCGATACTGCGCGCGGCACCGATGCCCACGCTACTCTTCTGCGGACGCTCTTTTCTGAATGGTACAGCGTGGCAGACACTGAAATCTGAGCTGGAACCGCTCCTTATCGGACATGAAATTGTCAGCCATGAGGCATCTCCGGATGAGATTGACGCCTGGGTAAGCCGCTGGCGCGGCGATGCCCGGCGCGTGGTGGCGATAGGCGGAGGAAGCGTACTGGATGCGGCAAAAGCCTTTGCTGCGCTGAGCCAGCATCCGCTTAATACGCTGCGCTATCTGGAGAAGGTGGGCGATACGCCGGTGAGCGGTGACACGCTGCCGCTGATCGCCATTCCTACCACGGCGGGAACCGGTAGCGAAGTGACGCAGAATGCCGTCGTCACGGATAAGGCGGAGATTAAGGTAAAGGCCTCGCTGCGCCACGCTAATTTTGTGCCACAAATAGCCATCCTCGATGCTGACCTGCTGCGCGGTGCACCCGACCACGTGCTTGCCTGCTGCGGCATTGATGCATTTACCCATCTGTTTGAGGCTTACTTCTCCAACAAGGGGAACATGCTTACCCGCCTGACGGCGCTGAACGGCATGCGTGCATTTATTAGCGCCTGGCCCCATCTCAACCGCACTGATGCGCTGGGCGATAGCGCGCGTGAGCAGATCCTGTTTGCGTCATGGCAGGGAGGATTAAGTCTCAGCATGTCGGGCCTGGGCGTTATCCACGGCCTTGCCGGCGAGCTGGGCGCGATCAAAGACTACCACCACGGTGAAGTCTGTGGCCGTCTGCTGCTACCCTTTCTGACCATACTGGAACGGAGTGAAAACACCCAGCAGCAGGAACTGATGAGCGCGCTGGGCGACGCGCTGTTCCCCGGATTTACGCTCCCGCCTGCACGGCAGCTGGCCCAGTGGTTGAAGGACAATGCCATTATGCCCTTCTGGCAGGAGCCACCGACGCTGACGGAGGATGAGATGCAGTGGATCCTGGCCCGTTCGGGTAGCAAAAACTCGCTGGTGAATTACAGCACGGAGCAGCAGCGGCAGATGCTCGAGGCGGCATTTACCCTGGTGTGAATACTGATGGCGTAACCCTTTGGCTGTACAGGGATAGTGGGCGATTTTCGCAAGCGAAGCGTAAATTTTACGTTAAGGTCGCCCGGCTTAGGATTATTGACATTGTTATACGCCAGCTTCGCCCGCAGATTGTGCCTGTCCGTCAGCAAATGAATCACACCAGAAGGGAACCATGATGAAAAAATCAGGCATTATTGCCCTCAGCGCACTGCTGTTTGCGACAGCCAGTACCGGCGCATTTGCCGATGGCCCCCAGCCGGGACAGGGTAACACGCAGCAGTCACCGCTAAAGCGTCCGCCTCAGGGCGAACAGAATGGCAACGCACGCCAGCAGGGTGGCGGTGAACACAATGCACAGGCGCAGCACGGCGGGCAGGCGCAGCAAAATTCACAGCCCGGGCGCGGTGATCGGGCACAGCAGAACTCACAGCCCGGACAGGGTGATCGGGTACAGCAGAACTCACAGCCCGTGCGCAGTGGGCAGGCACAGCACTCTCAGCCTCAGCGTGGCGAACGCCAGCAGCCGCAGCATATGGCTCAGGCAGACCGCGCACCGGGGCAGCGTCACCACCAGCAACCCCGTCATGCACAGCCCGACTTCCGTCAGGGTCGACCGCTACCGGAAAAATACCGGGGTGAAGGCTACCAGGTCAATGACTGGCATCAGCGCGGTCTGAAGGCACCTCCTGCCGGTCACCGCTGGCAGAATATTGACGGTAACTACGTGCTGATAGCCGTCGCAACGGGCGTTATCACCTCCGTAATCACCCACCACTAAAGTCACTCACCTGGTGAAAGCCTCTTTTCGCCAGGTGCTTCATACGACAATGTACCCACTGACATTATTCAGCCACGGGTACCCTCAGTTCAGCCACCGGGCCAGACCCAGCCAGACACCCGGTACAACCAGTAATACCCCTACCAGCCATTTAGTCAGCGTAGAGAGCGAAGAGTGGAGCGCTATTCTGACGCTTTCGACATCTTCCCGGGTGGCGTAGTTGGCCTTGATAACGGCAACGTCAATCAACAGCTTTTCCACCTTACTTTCCAGCAGCGTAACGCGTTCAATCATCGTTTTCTCCTTTTAACGACATGTTCAAATTCTCAACTAAACGATACCCGATCAACAAATACGAGTCAGCTAAAAGGCGACGATTTCCTGCGAGGCCACCTCCAGAAATTGCATGAAAAATATGCAACCTGGTCTGATAATGAATTATGCATGGCGCATCCGGGGGGAGTAATACGATATGACTACAGTTGCTGAGTGATAGATCCTGAACCCTCAGTAAAGGTTATTGTCGCTTTAGCGCCGTTAACAATTGAAATCTGTGGTGGAATGTGACCAATATCGACGTCATACAACACAGGAATTGAGAGGTCGCCGTGAGAAGCCTTAAGAGACCCTGTAAATAATTCTGTGTAACTGCCACCACATTAAAGGTGATCGCTCAGGCGGTCACCGAACTCGATAATAAAGCGACTCATCGCCAGCCGCCAGTTTCGGATCGGCATATTCCATTTTTTTGAAGCATCCCTGATCGCCAGATAAATGACTTTCCGCACCGGGTCATCCGTCGGGAACACCCTGCGTTTCTTTATTGCCTGACGGATCACGCTGTTCATCGATTCGATGGCGTTCGTAGTGTAAATAGCTTTACGGATATCCGGTGGGTAATTGTAAAACGTATTGAGATTTTCCCAGTGTGCATACCAGCTTTTACTGATTTGCGGGTATTTATCGTCCCAGCCCCCTGCGAACTGCTCCAGAGCCATTAACGCCGCCTCTTCTGTTGGAGCCTGATATACCGCTTTCAGCCCGCCAGTCACGGCTTTGTAGTCCTTCCACGACACGTATTTCAGGCTGTTACGCACCATGTGAATAATGCACAGCTGGATATGCGTTTGGGGATAAACGCTGTTTATCACATCCGGGAAGCCCTTCAGACCGTCCACGCAGGCAATCAGGATATCCTGAAGGCCCCGGTTTTTAAGCTCTGTCAGCACGCTGAGCCAGAACTTTGCGTCTTCGTTTTCTGCCAGCCACATGCCCAGGAGCTCTTTCTGGCCTTCGGTATTAATGCCCAGTGCGGGGAAGACGGCTTTATTAATCACGCTACCACCGTGGCGAACTTTTACAACAATACAGTCAAGATAAACAATGGGATAAAGTGCATCCAGGGGGCGATTCTGCCACTCTGTGACCTGCTCTTTAACCGCATCGGTGACTTTAGAAATCAGCGTGGGTGAAACATCCGCGTCGTACATCTCTTTGAAGGTGGCGACGATTTCTCGCGTGGTCATGCCTTTGGCGTACAGGGACAAAATCTGGCTGTCCATCCGGGTGATACGCGTCTGGTTTTTTTTATCAGTTGCGGTTCGAAGGTGCTTTCACGATCGCGTGGCGTACTGATTTCAATCTCACCATCATCACAAAGCAAGGTTTTTGACGAGTAGCCATTACGGGTATTGGAGCCTGTTTTGGGGGCGTTCTTCTCGTGGCCGATGTGATCAGTCAGCTCAGCATTGAGCGCTGTTTCAACGGTAAGCTTTGTCAGCAGACGGGAAAACTGATTGAGATCGGCTTCGGTTTTAAGGCCTTTAGCCAGTTCAGTCGCAAGGGCCCTGAGTTTCTTTTCGTCCATAATTTGCCTGTCTCCGTTGTTGGAGTGAAGATATCAAAAACAGGCAGATACACAATTTAAATTACAGGCTCCCTCTCGGTTGCCATTGTGGCGATGCTTCTTGCTCCGGCCGAACCTGACTGCGTAATACAGCCCGTCTGGCGTCAGGCTTTTCAGGACGGTTTTTCCAGTATTTGTAGCTGCTGCGATGAACCCCGAACACATGGCAGAGTGTGGCCACAGGATAATAGTCATCGTGGAAAGACCCACATCCATAGCCTTAGCGGCGTCAGAAACGGTGTAATTTTGGTCGACAACCAGCTGAGCAGATTCGCGTTTGAATTCAGGACTAAAATTTCTTCTTTTCATTGGAACACCTGTGTTGTTCTGAGGTGAGCATATCACCTCTGTTCAGGTGGCCAAATTCAGTGTGTCACTACATACCGAGAAAAATAAGGCAGTGCCTTAGTAATAGGACTTGCCGACGTAATATTCAATGGAATAGTTTCTTGCATCATTCATCCTCACTCAGGACAAGCCGGTGTATATCGCCATTGCCGCCGACGGGGTATTCAGCGGCGAACGCGGCAGACAGCCGGATTTTCTCACCCCCGCCTTCGGCGGCATCGGCCTGCATTCGCAGCAGACGACGGAGTTTATCGACCGCGAGCAGCTGGCGGCTGCGCAGGAGCAGCTGCTCGCGACAATGGTGACAACAGGCAACAACAGGCGGTGTGTGTTAGTGCACTCCTCCTTACGAAAATGGCAGCTATAGTTATTAATTACCAAAGAGAATTAAGCTGTGCTCAAAAAAAACAGATAAAGCTTGGGGGGAAGGTGCGCTCGAATAGCATGACGAGCCATAAATTAAAAAATATAACGAGAAAATATCGCAGTAACTAGATAGCTATCTATTAATAAGCCGATAATTACCATTTTGAATTGCACCGCCCCAACCCCACAGGAAACAATTAGAAACCCAAATCAATCAATCTCACCGAAAGATACACTTCATTTATCATTTAGAGAGCCCCCCAACATTGAAACAAACAATGTAAAAAAAATCATCAAAATAATAGTGTTGTGTTTTTTTCATTAAAAATTAACATATCAACTCATTGGATTATCGATCTTTTACTATTGACAAAAGATTGCAATGCGTGGAAAGATAAATTTATATTATCTACTTTTGGGCGAGAGAAAGGAAATGTATCGCTACAGCTGTACCCTTCAGGAAAGTCAGAAAGATGCATTGTTAAATATTTATAATTCGCAACATAATGTTGTGATGGATCCACTCCGCCTGAATGAACAGATTAATAATGCTATTGATTTTTCAAATGCAGACATCAGTTTTCCGCTGGTCGTTTATCGGTATGATGAGATAGCAGCCTTTGTCTGGTTCATTTTTTCAGACAGGAAAAAATACGGTTTATTGGAACTCTCATCTTTTCAATACTAATTTCAAACGGTGATGTGTTAGCACTTAAAAATATTTTTTCCGCCATTATTATCGAGGCTAAGAAACGTGACTACCTGCAATCAAACGATCCGGTGATTTATGGCCCCGTGCATAATTCCATCTTGGTTAACCGGGGCTACCGAACATTTTCAGGTGCACCTTTCACTTGGCAAATGCCGGATAACGATCCCGTGCTTTGCGATTGGTTAATGGAGGCAGGATGTGTGAAAGAAAAAGACCTTCTGGAGATCGTTTATCAATACGACCCACAAGATATATTATTAACACACACGGACGAGCGTTTACTGAATCGTCTATCTGGTATTGATTTCGACTACGTAAAAAAAGATGAGATAGCGGCAAACCAGCAGGAGATTGCAGAGGTTTATAATATCGCCTGGCAGGATAACTGGGGTTTTAGTCCGACCACTTCCGAAGAGATAGCAATTGCAACTGAGAATGTAAAAAACATCATGGGGATGATTGCACGTAAAGATGGTCGGATTATTGGTTTCACCATGATGCAATTTTCGGAAAATAAAGTAGGACGCGCTTTTTTTTCTGGTGTACTGCCAGAATATCGTCAACGCGGACTTTCCGTGGTACTGACCTCAAAGCTTTCTTCGATAGCAATCCAACAAGATATTAGTAATTTTAGTATATCCTGGATGCTTGAAGATAATAAAATGATTGTCAGAACAATGCAAAAACTCACTCGCCATGGTGAAAGCCAGCTCAGGCGCTATAGAATTTTTTCTATTCAGAAAATTATCTAAGGAAAATGCAATGAGTTTGTATGAACTGGTCAATGCCGAAAATGACAACGTCAACTTGCACTACTTCCCACGTGTACGTTCTGCCTGTGGACGGCATTTAGATCTGGCCAATGGCGATAAAAATATCAACTTCTCCTCTTGTGATTATTTAGGCATGGCCGATAATTCGCGAATGAAAGACGCGGCTATTGAGGCTATCAAAAAATACGGCACTAACATAAGTGGTCCGATGATATTTTGTGGTTATACTGAACATCATGAAGAACTCGAAAGACGCTATTCTGAAATGTATAGTGTTAATCATGCCTTGATGTATACGACCTCCTATCAAGCCAATATTGGTACGCTACCGGTTATCGGCGAAGAGGTTGATCTGATCGTGATGGATAAACTTTGTCATATTTCACTTTATGATGCAGTTAAATTAAGTGGAAAGCCATTCCGGGTTTATCAGCATAATAACATTTTAAAACTTGCGGATATTGTAAAAAATAATCTGGGAAAAAGAATTCTGATTGTTTCCGACGGCGTTTTTTCTGCCGATGGCGACTTTTGTGATGTGGCTGCACTGTGCGATCTGAAAGCACGTTGGCCAGGCATTATTTTATATATTGACGATGCGCACGGCGTAGGCGCTCTGGGCGAGACGGGCTGTGGCCTAGTTGAAGCTAGCGGTTGTCTGGGAAAAGTGGATGTAATTATCGGTACGATGAGCAAATCTTTTGGCTCTACGGGCGGTTTCTGCATCATAAAAGATGACACATTGGCGCAAAAAGTGAAATTCAAGAGTGCCACCTATAATGCATCACGCGCTGTTTCTCCAGGCGTAGCAGCCGCTTCCTGCATGGCTCTGGAGATCAATAAGCAAGAAGGTAAAGCGCGTCGGGCACTGCTGGCCGAACTGATTAACTACGCTCATCGTCGTCTTGAACAAACAAAAGTCAATAAACAGTACTCAGTATCGGCGGTTATCCCAGTAATTTTTGAAAAAGCAGAACAGGCCGCAGCAGTCAACGATTACCTTCGGCAAAAAAACATTATGGCCTCGTTTTTTGTTCCGCCTTATGTTGAAAAAAACAAATCCAGACTGCGCATTACGCTCACCAGTAATAATACCTGTGAAGATATTGATTTACTTGTTGAGGCATTAGAGAAAGCAATCACCAATATTATCTGAGAGCGTGATTTAAAATGTCTATGGATGTCGTTTTACCCATTATAGTATTGGTCTGTAGTTATTGGTTTCTTTGCTCCGGACTGGGTATGCTGGCAAGCATTTATAATGTAAAAATAAATTACACCCGGAAAATTGGCCATTTCTCAATGTTTATATTTCCTGGGATAATTTATCTTTTATTTAACATCAGTAACCCAACCGAGAAAATCGTTATTGCATCCGTATCCAGCGTGTTCTTTTTCTTAAGCTTGCTGGGTTTTTTTCGGAATAAATTAAGATATTTATCATTATCTTTTCATGCCATTGACCGTCCAGAGGATCGCCCTTATACGCTACTATGGATATTTTCACAAACCTTTGTCGGTTTCCTGATCCTTGCTGGATACAGCCTGGTATGGAACCAATGGCATATTCCTCAGGAACTGATGTATATGACCATTTTAACCACTACGCTGGGTGATGGCTTGGCGGAGCCGGTGGGCGTACGCTTTGGTAAACATAAATATGCGGTTAAAGGTTTATTTATAGATAAAACATTCTATCGTAGCTATGAAGGTAGCCTGGTCGTTTTTTTGACTGCACTAATTTTATCGCTGATATTTTTGCACAATTTTCACAGTATCGGGACGGCGTTAATGGTGCTCCTTTTTCCACTTGCGATGACGTTGACAGAAGCGAAATCCCCACACACTTGGGATACGCCATTCCTGTTCTTTGTCGGCAATTTAATTATTACTTATGCGTATTTAATATGATTGTATTAATCCGGCATGCAACACCTAAAATTGATTATTCATCATGTAATTACCAAACTGCTCAGCAACGGCTGAGGGAATATAATCAAACACAAGATGTGGAAGAGCAGGAAATAGAAACGTTTCTTTCATCTGCACTTTTCCAACAGATCAAGGTAAGACGTCCGGTGGTTTACAGTTCACCAGTGGGTAGAGCAGAGCGTACCTCTCAATTGGTTTTTGGACACATTGATGGCTATACAATTCATTCTGAACTGCGGGAAGTTGGGCTTGAAATCACTCCACTACCGCTATTAAAAATGAAAATCAGGACGTGGTTTTTACTGTCTCGATTAGCCTGGCTGTTTAGAATGAACCATGCACAGGAAAAAATAGGGCATGCGTTACAACGCTCTGAAGCACTGCTTCCTTTTCTTGAACAGCATGACGATGTGGCAATTGTTTCACACAGTTATCTATTGCACTACCTGAAAAAGCATTTGAAAAAAAATCGCTACCACGTCAAAGACAGGTTTAAACAGGGCTGTTTTACTGCGGAGATTTGGGAAAAATGAAAAAGATCCTGATCGTAGGCGCCACCGGTTTTATTGGCAAAAAAGTGGCTGACTATCTGATTCAGCAACAAGAATTGGATGTAATACGCTATACCAGACGTCCCCATCAGGGTTTTTTTAGTTGTGAGCTAAATAACTGCGCTTAATACCGCTTCACTTTCGTTAGCCCGTGTTTGTTGCCAGGGAAAGGTGAAGCGACTTCCATAAATTGTCTGACATTATTCAATAATTGCCACATTGTTTTGCAGCGATGATTGCGCGTGACGGTTTCGTGCAAGGCCAACCATAAGAGCTCTATTTTGTTTATCCACGGAGAGTAAATTGGCTGATAAATAACAATAAATTTCGGATTATCCTTCAACCATTTCAACGTTTTTTTGCTCTTGTGAATGATGTAATTATCAACGATTAGCGTAATTGTTTTTGCACTGCGGTATGTGCTTTTCAACTTACGTAACATATTGATAAATAAACCTGAGTTCTTACTTGTCCCGCTGACGTAGTCCACCCGGCCTGTTCCCGCATGAAGGGCTCCTGCAAGGTAATGCTTTTCATTTTTTCCCGGCGTAGGTATACGTTTTTGCTGCCCTTTTTTCTGCCAGTCAGCGCCGATTTTGGGATTCAAATCGATATCCACTTCATCCTCGTAAAAGACCGGATGGTCAGCGCAGTTTTTTTCTAATGCTTCATCAATCGCTGCCAGTTTTTCCTCTTTGTGAGGATCGCGAATATGCAGTGTCGGAGCCGCTCTTCGCCAGACAATTCCCGCCCCGGGTAACCAACGGCGAACTGAGCCAGGATGCAACGTTGAGTTAAATAACTTATTAAGTTCAATCGTTAACATCTCGGTGCTCCACCGTGACCGCAGATACCCGAAGTCCTGAGGAGAGCGCTGAATCAGTAAATCAAGCATGCGCAACATCGCTTCCACTGGCCACTTTTTTTGACGTCCGGCCGGAAGACTTTTTAGACCTTCGATACCAAATAATGTGAACCAGTTAATCCAGCGACCGACAGAGGAACGCGCTGCACACAGGGTTTTAGCGACATAACTGAGCGATTCACCACGATGCAACATCAGCATGGCCATAAGGCGTCTGGAATGGTTTTTATCTGTTGTTTTATGGACAATTTTTTCCATCTGGCGTCTTTCATTATTGGGTATCGGTGCTATGATCGGCATAACTCAGTCCGGTTGTGATGATTTGTGATGTTTGGCGATTGATCAGATCGCTCAAACCGGATTGAGTTCCCTTCAGTGATCTACTATTAAGCGCAGTTATTTAGTCATCACGCTTTTTACATAAAAGTGCTGTTGTAAACCTGGAGGTTTTTGGCTATAAAACAGAAAGATAACTCATAGAATGAATCAAAAACTCAGGAGACACTTTGCAGCTAATTACCTCTCGACTGCATCTTCGGCCTGTAATCAACTCAGAAGCAGATGACCATTTCAGAATTTATGGCGATCCTGCCACGAATACGTTTAATCCTGCAGGCCCGTATCCTGATACTGATTATGCCCGCGATGTTTTGGCTCGCTGGCTTAAACACTGGGAAGATTACAGTTTTGGAAACTGGGCTATCTCATTGAGTGATAATCCCGAAAGGATCATCGGTTTTGGTGGGCTAAGTATCCGCAGTTATGCCGATGCCTCCATCAATAACCTGGGATATCGCTTCTCTGCTGAGTCATGGGGAAAAGGCCTGGCGACAGAGTTTGCTAAACATGCGGTCAGCTATGGATTTGGTGAGCTCAAATTGCCTGAGATATCTGCAGTAGTAAGAGCAAATCACCAGGCATCACAGAAAGTCCTGACGAATGCCGGACTCAGATATATACGGGACATTCATGATGTGAAAAATGCGCCCGCCAGCATGCTGTTTACACTGACCCACGCCGAATGGGACAAAAAGTCAGGGTGACATTATCAATATGGATAGACACCGCTTTTGGCACGGCGGACATCAGACAGATCCAGCGGGCCGCAGTGAGCGAACAGCGAACATCACATCCTCAGGACAGACAGGAATCAGAGGTGTCCCATCACCCGTTACAGTATTGAGCTTTTACAGGCAGTATACTTTATACTGGCCATAATCTCTTTGTAGAATATGACCATGATAACAGTAGAGAAATCAGATCCATTTTCTTTAGAATCCCATCGCTTAATCGAAATGCTGTCAGTAGAACTTGCCGCTGTTACTGGTGATGACGGCAAAAGCAATTTCACTGTTGATGCATTGAATAGTGATAAAGCGTTATGGGTATTGGCAAAAATGCCCATGGTGATCCGATAGGATGCGGCGCTATTCGGCCATTAACGCAAAATGTAGCCGAGCTTAAAAGAATGTATTCAGACCGAAGTGTGCCCGGAGTTGGACGCGCTTTACTCACTTTTCTGGAAAACTCCGCCAAAGAAATGGGATATCTCGAGCTGAGGTTAGAAACCCGATATATCAACAATCGGGCCGTATATTTTTACGAGAAAAATGGGTATGCCCGTATTGAGAATTATGGCCCATACATAGGCAGAGAAGAGGCAGTCTGTTTCGCAAAGGCATTGTGTTGATGTGCTACCCATTGTTCAGCACGAACTAATGTTAGCCACACCTGCAACTGGCACATACCAATCTGTCAGATTAGGTTTGGCCCTGTATCGGGGTTGTGCCCGGTCTAATCGGAGCTAACAGAGATAATTGCTGGAAAAGATGCGGGCCCTGACGGACCCGCAGCAGAACAGGGATTAGTGGAAAGCGTTGTTCAACAGGATTGAGGTGATGACGCCAGTAGCGGCTGCAATCAGCACATAGTTACCGTCAATATAAGCCCAGTGTTGACCACGCGGTGGCTCGCGCAGGCCGCGGTCATTCCAGTCGTTAACCCGGTAGTCGTCACCGCGGAAATCCGGCGGCAACGGGCGTCCCCTGCGGAAGTCGTGCCCCTGCCAGGCAAAGCGATCGCGCTCTTCAAAGTGGCGATCGGGACCATGACCGTCGTGATAATCGCCACGATCGTGAAAATCCTGATGGCCAGGGCCGCGATCGCCAGGCCCACGATTCGGACCACGCCCCGGCCCATCACCGTGGTCGCCAGGCCCACGATCCGGACCACGCCCCGGCCCATCACCGTGGTCGCCATGCCCACCCTGCTGGTGCCACTGCTGATCCGGCGGGCCATCTGCCTGCGAGACGGTGGAAAACAGGGTGCTTGCTGTGAAGACGGTCATTAAAAGTGCCAGAGTCGTTTTTTTCATCGGTACATCCTCTCATTTGCGCACGGCTTATCATCCGCCGCTAAAGGACACTATCGACGAAACCCGACGGTAAACAAATCTCTAACTATCCTAAAACCCCTTATTTTGCGGTAGCTTAACCAAGACTTTCGCTTTCTTAACAGTGTGAAGGAATTAAGCATCTTCCGCCTGCGCAAAATTTGTGTTAAAGAGCATCCCGCTGTGCCTCAGGCCGCTTCGCGCAGTGAGGTGATAAATTCATTGACCTCCCGCGCCTGGGTCATAAAGCCGCTCAGCGCCATCCGAAATCCCGCAGCATCCAGCCCGCTGACGGAGAGCTGACTACAGAGTCTCAGGCTCTCCTCGTTGTCCAGTGCCAGCCAGCAACCGCGCATGGCGTTCATTTCAAAGTTCAGGGACAGCAGTGTTCGCAGGTAACGCTCGCTGCACGGCTCGTGAAGATCCTCTATTTTGCAGTGAAAGATCAGGCTGTCGCTGCCCGGCGGCAGCTCGATAACTGCCGCCTCGCGGTTATCGCGGTCAACCAGGGCGCATACGCCATCTTTAAGCGTGAGTGTACTATTATGCTGCCGGCCATAGTGCTCAAGCAGGTGATTAAGCTGTTCGGTTGCTGACATCGTGACCCCTTAACTTTTCAACTGATAGTGTGCCTGCTGCCCATGCAAAAGCGCAGCAGCCAGCTCATCGTTTATCTTCGCGATGCGGCCATCCAGGGTATATCCGGTCGGTTTGTCCTCATCTTCACCGTAGCTAAAATTGATTTTCCCCAGATTTCGCTTCATCGCCACCGCTGCGCTGTTTCCGCCGCCCAGAAGGAACGCCGGGGTTGAAAAACCATCGCTTTTTGACTGGCCCTTGCTAAAACCAATCGCTTTAAGCCTGAGATTATTACGATCCGTTAGCTCAGCCGTTAATTCATCAGCCCCGATCCCCTCTTTCAGCCAGCGCTGCTCCAGCCGTTCACGAACATCATTTTTTAGCTCGAGCGTAACCGTAGCATCGGTGCTGACATTATCTTTCAACCGGGCAATCAGCGTTTGCAGCCGGTGATCGTCCGTCATCAGCTGGCGAATTCGGGTGGCATTACTGGCGTTGAGTTCACCATCTAACCAGTGAGAAAACTGATGCCAGAGCCCGTTGTTATCCACTTTAGAGGTATTCGCATAGGTCGTCTGATATTCACCATTTTGCAGCAGCGTTAGCCCCCGCTCAGCGGCATATTGCTGGCGCAGATGCTTATCCAGCTCGCGCAGAGCGGCCTTCTGCCCGTTAGTCCCCTCTTCCCCCCGTCGACTTTCAAAATGCGCGTCAAGCGCATTGAGTTTCTGACGGGCCGGGCGGGCTGTGCTCTGCCCCTCTTCAGCGGCTGACGCCTGCTGAGGCTCGCTCTCTTCTTCGTTTTTCAGCGACGCCAGCAGCGCGCTGGTTTCAGGATCGCTGAAGCTCTTGCCCAGTGACTCCATCAGCTTTGCCATATGCGCGGGTTCCAGCAGCTGTGCCCTTTTGGTTTGCAGCGACAGGCTCTGGCGAGTTCGATCATCAATCGAGAGCTGGAAAGTGGCCGCAGGGCCGGCGAATAGCGCAAAACGCCCCTCATCGCTTTTGGTTATCGTCCCTATCGGTAGCGCCAGGTTTGCGCCGACGGAGGCTTTATTTAGCCCTCGCAGGCGGTTGTTACTCTGGCTGAGGGTCGTGCTCTCTTCGGTGGTAGCCCTGCCGCGCTCGCGGGTACCAGATATCAGGTTAACCCCCACGTAAGCGCCACCGCCTATCCGCGAACTGGCTGACGCCTGTCCGGCATTTTTGTCGGTGAGCGGAAACCCCACCGAGGCCAGCGCGGCAGCGTTGACGTCCAGGCTCACGTTCATCACGTTGCCCTGTTTGACGCTGTGTTGATTCCCGCGGTTAATCAGCGCCAGCGGGTCAAGTGTCCCCTCGGTCAGCCCGGCAATAAAGTGCGGCAGTTCGGCATCGGTAATATCAAAGCTGACGCCGTTTTGTTTTTTAATATCGAGCGGGGTGACGGAAACCACCGCGCCGAGGCGCGCGGCAGGCGCAAGATCGCGCCGATCGTCCAGATGAGTTTTATGCGTTTCTAAATAGTCGGTAAGCAGGTTATAACCCATCCCCACAAAGGGTGTGAAGGTTCCGCCCCCGTCGCGGCCAAAGCTAACGTTAACGCCGCCCTCTCCCCGGGTGAAACTCAGATTATAGGTGCGATCCAGACTGCCTCGTCCCCCGACGCCCGCAATCACCTGGGTTCCCGGAATGCCTGACACCGTGGTTGCCGCACCATAAGAGCGGCTGAAAGAGAGACTTTCCCCCTTCTCCATCGACCTGACCGTGTCCTCCAGCTTTTGCGCCAGTACCGACCGATCCTTCGCATGCATCACCGTCCGCGCCGTGACGTTGATACTGTGGTTTTCCTTAGCGAAGGCTTTTGTTAGCGATTTCACCGCATCATAGGACGCCTCAAGGGCACTAATGCTGTTGTAGCCAAAACTGGTCACCTGGCGAAGCGGGTTGTCATCCCAATCCTGATAAAGCGTATGAAAGTCGGTTTCAATGGCTGCCAGCGCCTGGCGCTTTTCATCCTCCGGGAGTGCCGTCGCTGCGGTTAACCGATCGATAAGGTCATGCATTTTTACGTGGGCTAAGCCATCAATAATAAGACGTGATTTCGCCAGCCCCATCTCATCGTGTTTATCACGGCGGTTACCCAGCGGGATCGCTTCACTCGCCTTCTGATGCGAGAGCTTCACGCCGTTTTCTTCCAGCGACGCAAGCGCCAGCAGCGCGGTATTTCCCTTACCGGTGGGGTAGCGTGAAAAAATCTGTTTCAGCTTCGCCGTCAAATCGCCGTCGCGCGTCATGGCCGGGTTGAGGCTTCCGGTCAGATTATTAAGCTGTTTTTTTACTTCTCCCTGCTGTGAATAGTGCTGGTTAAGCTGATCCGCTTTGTGTCCGCTACTGTCGGCCAGGCGAACGCTAAATTTCTGCATATCCTCAAACCAGGCAGGCAGGTCCCCCTGACCGGCAAGGGTTTTTAGCTTAAGGCTAAGTGGCTCGGCCGGGCCCTGACCGGCAGCGGGCTTCTCCAGATGTTGATTGAGCTGAGTGAGCTGATCGCTCTGAAGTTCATAAATATGCGCCAGCCCGTTTCGCCCGCGATGACCATGCTGAACGAGGTAGCTAAGGTTTTTCAATGGCCTTGGCGTTTGCAGCGTGGGGCGAAAGACAAAGGTGCTCAGGCGGGTGCGAAACGGCGTATGCACTTTGTGACCGTCGTGGCCCGTTTGCCCGAACGTGTTCACCTCCCGCTTATAGGTCATGCCGGTGCGGCCAAGGCGGGAGTCTCGGGTGGCGCTCATCAGCCGACCGTAGTGCTTATCGGCCATATTTTTCTTCTCTTTGCCGCCGGGCGGGGTGACCTCGTTTGCAGGCGAAGTTGGCACCGCCGCCACCGGGTGCCAGAGATCATCCCTGAGCGACAAAAGCTTGCCGTTATCCAGTTCCAGCATCAGATGATTATTACGGTCGTTATACAGCTTTGCGGGTTTTGCGGACAGCTGGACCTGGCGCATCTGAGCCATGTTTCCCTTCATCCAGCTCTGCTCCGGTACGCGGTACATTTCGCCCCGGTCGGTCAGTAAAAAGAGATTGCGCCCCGGCCCAATGGCCACGTCCATGACTTTTTGCTCCTCCGATGTGCCAACTGCGGGAGAATGTGACCTGATAGCCTGCTGGATAGCCTGGTTAAGCGACGCGCGACTGAGCGTGACAGGCAGCCTGATATCGCGCCGGGTTTCGCCGTTGACATGGTGAAGACGCAGATCGCCCCCTTCATCCAGGGTGATAAATCGACCGTTATCGAGCACGGCGGCCGAGGTGAGCGTGTTGTCTTTGTTGATCCCCGGCAGGGCCAGGTCGTCGCTGACGCTTTTCTTAACCTGCGGCAGGGCGAAGACATTGCGATCGGCGTTAATCTTGTTGCTGGAGACGTTTATCTTCAATCGCTTGAGTTCATTATCCTTTAATACCCAGGCCTGCCGGTCCTGCCCGAGCCGGAGCTGGTCGGCCTTAACGTCAGAGGCCTCCCAGCTCTGCGTCGTCCCGTTGAAAAAGTGAACCTTTCCCTCTTTCAGCGCCAGATGACCGCCCGTACCCAGATCGACAATTTCGTGGCGCGAGGGCGTCACCACCGGCAATCCTTTCTGATAGTTCATTACCATGCTGTCACTCAGGTTCCAGTGCGAAGGAGCCTGCCGGGCGCTGCCCGAGGTATTAAGCGCAATGGCATGCTGGCGGTCCGCCCCGTCTTTTACCACCGCGTGCAGCTGGCCATTTTCACCATTCAGAATATCCTCCAGGTGAAAGCGATCGCCCACTACCGCTTTTATCTGGTCGTGCAGATGCTGTTGCAGGCTGCGATTCTCTACCGCAGCAAAATCCAGATCGCTCTGCTCAGGGCCAGGGCGGCTGGCAACCCGAATTTCCCCCTGATAATCGGCGGCAATAACGTGCTGCGCCGTTTGCGCCAGGGCAGCCAGCCGGATGTCAGGAGGGGAAACGCTGAGGGTTCTGTGGCTGTCGACGGCTGCATCGGGCTGCGGCAGGAGTTTGATGCTTTGCTGGTGCGTTTTTTCATTTTTAAGCAACAGCAGCGTCTGCCCCTCTTCGGCGACCGAGACCTTACTGATTTTATCCTCCAGCGGCTCGCTATGACCCGACGTGGACACATTGTGCAGCTGCCTGTCGTCATAAACACAGTAAAGCTGATTATCACCCTGTCTGGAGAGCTGCCCGTACGACTTCTCCTCGTTGGATTCGCCCTGCTGTGCTGCATGTTGCCTGCTACCGGGCAGCAAGGCTGGCTGCCAGCCGGTCTGATGATCGTTCAGCCGATAGAGTTTACCTTCATGTACTCGCCATGACTGCTTACCCGCGTCGGTCTGTTCAGGGTATATGCCCGAAATCTGCCCGAGTAGGGTTGCATCGGGTAATTTCATTCTGCCCACTGCCATTGCCGGGGTGTCGGTTCGACTGACGCTGACTTCATTTTCTGCCGCATCCAGCGTAAGCCTGTGCGGGAGAGCCGCCTTACCACTGGTGCCTGACCAGCGACTCTCCTTCACGGCTTGAGTGTGTTTCCACTCAGGCTTAGCGGCGCTGCCCGACACGCCCACCAGGCTTTCAGGCGACGAGTGCAGCGCCAGCAGGCGACCGCTCTCTTCCAGCAGGGCATGCTGCTCTCCGCTGGCACTGGACACCGCGCTCTGATAGTGCTGTGTAGCCTGTCCGAGCGTTAGTTTCAGCAGCGTGTGGCGCAGCGCGGGTGCCGTGATTTGCGGCTTCCCGTGCGCGTCCAGACTTAGCGTAACGCCGGCTTCCCCCTGGCTCTCCCGTAGCCTGTGCACCACCGCCCCGCTGACCTTTTCTCTTTCCGCTTCCGCGCGCGGTGGGTGAGCCTGCCCGGCCGCAAGCGCCTGATTAATGTCCTGCTCCAGAGAGCCGGGTGAGGTATGCGGGATCTCGTGCTCCAGCACGATCTGCGGTGCATTGCGCTGGCCGCTTAACCCGACCATTTCGATTGACTCTGCCGCCTGCCCCGGCGATATGCGGGAGGACGCTGCTCCCGGCCCCGGCAATATACGGGAGGACGCTGCACCCTGCCCCGGCGATTTACGGGAAGATGCAGCATTGCGGCTAAATAACGGCAACCCGCTGAATGCCCTGAAGCGACTGTTCGATGACGTTGGCCGGGCTTCTCCCTGGACCAGGTCCAGCGTCGGTTCCCCCTGCTCCTGCGCGACGCTCTGAAGCGTATCGCTGCCGGTAATTCTGGCTGCTGCCGGACGCTGAGCCAGGGCAGGACGACTCTGCTGAGGACGTTGTACGGCTGCCGATCGCTGGGTGTTGTGCAGGCTGAAAGCCGAGGCAAGTTTTTGGGTTACCGAAGACATGGGCTTTTCTCCTAAAAAGGTTCACATCAAAGCTTAGTTATTACGTGGTCCTGGATCCGTCGATGTTCCCAGCCAGGGGGGATTTATTTCCCCGCCATCGATTAAGAACAATAATTTAGGGTAAGCCGGTGGGTCCGCCGGTACAGCGGACGCGACAGAGAGGATGAAAGGGATGAGGAGAGTCATAACGGCTGGAAAGGTCAGAAAGGGGGTTTCCCCCCCTTTCTGTGTCCTCTTAGTGTTGGAGGGTTTTTCTTACCTTCTCCACCTGGCTGGCCGTGACGGCATCGGCCTTGTTGCTCCAGCCCTGACGAATAAAGGTCGCGAGCTGGGCGACCTCATCATCGCTAAGACGGTGAGCAAAACCCGGCATCGCCAGCGTAGAAGGCGCTTTCGCCGTTGAGGGCTGCTGTGCGCCAGCCAGAATCGTGTGGATCAAACCCGTTGGATCCGACGCGTTAACAATGGTGGCACCATCAAGCTGTGGAAAAACGCCCGGCGCGCCTTTACCGGTGACAAAGTGGCAGGCACCACAGTTATCCAGATAAAGACGTTCGCCTTCCGACAGGTTTTTCGCTGTGGTCAGCTTCGCTTCCGTCGCGCTGGCGGCTTTGTCGTCCGTAGCCGGGACGGCAGGATTACCGCCGAGGAATTTAAGATAAGCGCTAATCGCCTGCAGATCCGCTGGCGTCATCCATGAGGTGCTGTGCTCCACCACGGAGGTCATCTCCCCGCCAGTAGCCGCTTTATCATTACGCCCGGTCTGGAGGTAATCCACGGTTTCCTGCGCGGTCCAGCGTGGCAATCCGCGCAGCGAAGGCACCTCCCATCCGTTGAGGCTACCGCCAGAAAGGAATTTCGCATCGCTGCTGTCCATGGCTTTCTCGTTCATTCCCAGCCCGCGCGGCGTGTGGCAGCTGCCGCAGTGGCCCAGGCTTTCAACCAGATAAGCCCCACGGTTAACCTCGTCAGACGCCCCGTCTAATGGCTTGAAGGGCTTATCAGAGGTAAACGCCCAGTTCCAGAAGCGCATTCCCCAGCGCTGGCTGAACGGGAAGCTCAGATCGGTTTCTGGCGGCTGCTCAGCGCTGGGCTTCACGCCCTGCATAAAGTAGGCGTAAAGGGCATGCATATCAGCATCGCTGATCTTCGCATAATCCGGGTAAGGCATAGCCGGGTAAAGACGCTTACCGTCGGGTAACACGCCTTTACGTACCGCATCAGAGAACTGCTGCTCGCTATAGCGCCCGATTCCGTGCTCTTTGTCCGGGGTGATATTGGTTGAATAGATGGTGCCCAGATTGGATTCAATCGCCAGCCCTCCCGAAAACGCCGGTTTGCCAGGCAGTGAGTGGCAGGCGCCGCAGTCACCCAGGCGGGAGATATACTCCCCCTGCTTGATCAGGGCGGCATCATCGGCCTGCGCCAGCTGCGCATATCCCCCGCTTATCAGCAAAGCATTAGCGAGTAACAATCCCTTCAGTGTCATTTTTTTCATATCGCCTATGCCTGTACCAGTGGGCCGGGGTTCTTCAGATACATATCCTTAATGGCCTGCGCAGCCATCAGCGTCAGCGCGCCGATAGTATCGGTCGGGTTCGCCTGGAAATTCTGTGGGAAAGCATTGCCGCCCGGCACAAAGACGTTGTGGACATCCCAGCTTTGCAGGTAGCGGTTCAGCGCAGACGTTTTCGGGTTGTCGCCCATGATTGCGCCGCCCACGTTGTGGGTGGAGACATATTTGGTCAGGTCGAAGTTGGCATCCATTGGCAGGAAACTTTCACTGTAGCTATCAGGGTTCAGCTCTTTGGTAATGTTACCCACGATCCCTTTCAGGTGCTGTTGCAGCTTCAGTTCGTTCTCTTTCCAGTTAAAGGTCATGCGCAGCAGCGGGTAGCCGTGCTCATCCTTATAGTTTGGATCAAGGTCAAGATAGATATCGCGATATGACATACAGGTGGTGGTGATGCTGATTTTCATTGAGTGGCCGTACCACTCCTCCATCCCCTCTTTCCAGCCCGCACCCCAGGTCGGCGTGCCTTTTGGCAGCGCGGTGCTGATTGGCGTACCGGTCGCCTGCGAGCTGTGAATTTTTGCCCCGCCGATAAAGCCCAGTGAAGGACCGTCGAAGTTGCCCGGGGAGATATCATTAAACATCTGGCCGGTGGCGCCTGCGGTAGCAAACGGGTTGAAGTTTTTATCCTTAAAGAACAGCGTGGCACCGCCGTTGCTCAGGAACGCATAGTTGCGCCCGATCACCCCTTCGTTGGTAATCGGGTTATACGGCTGGCCAATACCGGATAGCAGCATCAGGCGCACGTTGCAGAACTGGAAGCTGCTCAGCACCACGATTTTTGCCGGCTGGAAGCACTCATTGCCCTGGGCATCAATATAGATAACGCCTTTGGCGGTTTTCTTATCGTCGTGCAGCACAACTTTCATCACGTTGGCATGAACTTCATATGAGAAGTTATCCATACGTTTTAGCGAGTCCATGACGGCGGTTTGCGGCGACGCCTTGGAGTAGTTCAGGCAGGGATATTTACTGCAGTAGCCACAGTAGTTGCAGGGTGCAATCTGGTTGCCGTAAGGGTTGGTCCATGCGCGAGACACACAGGCGGATGGGTTCGGGAACGGGTGGTATCCCAGCTTTTTTGCCGCATCAACAAACATCGTGTTGTTGAGCGTATCCTCCAGCGGGGGCAGCGGATAAGGATTCGCGCGCGGGCCTTCAAAAGGATCGCCGCCGGGCATAATCTGGCCGCGAAGGTTACCCGTCAGGCCAGACTGCCCGCAGATATGTTCAAATTTCTCATAGTACGGCTCAATCTCTTCCCAGGTGAACGGGAAGTCGCCGATAGTCATATCGTCCTGCAGAATACCCGGCTTATAAGCCTGGTCCGCATAGGTTTTCAGCTTCAGATCGGTTGGCGTTGGACGGATCAATACCGCCGTCCAGTGCAGACCCGATCCCCCGACGCCATTACCCGGGCAGAATGCGCCCCATTTGCGGGTCGGAAGTGCTGTCTGACTCATATTATAGCGTACGGTTACTGCCGCCTCTGCAGGTGTGGCAAACACCTTATTACGCACCGCATAGGCGTATTCGTCTGCCGGTTTCGGGTAGGCGAAATCAGCATAATCGCGATCGCCGCCGCGTTCCAGCGCACGCACCTTCAGCCCGGCCATCGCCAGTTCAATACTCATCAGCGAGCCAGCCCAGCCCAGGCCGACGACAACGACGTCGACTTCTTCTTTATTTACCAATGCCATCTTAAATCCTGCCAGTATCAGAAAACGGGAAAGTACTCAGTGAATTCAGGCACGCTGGCCAAGAAGACTGACCGGGCCCAGCGGATAGGGCACGTTATGCTGCTTGACCCACTCGGTGTAACTGGCGCGCGCGCCGGGGAAGCCGATGGCGATCCACGCCTTCATCCCCTTATTGCCGCCGTACATCGGGTCGGAAAGGTAGCCGTGTTTGGTATCCGAAAGCAGTTCGCTAAAGAACTGCGATCCCTTCAGTGAGTCTTCGCCCAGTTCGGCGAAGTTAATATCGTTTTTCTGCACCTGGGTCAGGACCGCGTCTTTATCGGCCGTCGACAGCGCATGGAAAGGCTGCTGATGATGCTGCTGACACCAGCCGTCAATCAGCCGGATGCCCGTTTTATAGATCTGCTGGGGACGGAAAGGGATCTGATAGCCCATTGTTGCGGGTGCGTGAACATCGAATGGCCCCTGCATATAGATTTCGTCGCCGATATCGCCATGCATCTGTTGATCGATGAAAATCGGCACATTGGTTTCCAGCGCGCCTGGGGCTTTACCCTGGCCGCCCGCCGGGATCAGACGATCGCAGGCGGCCATAATGAACTGCCACTCATCTGCGGAAAAGAAAATCGGCTTATAGTCGACCAGCTCGGGTGCGGCCATTTCTGCAGCCTGCGCTGCGGTTAATCCTTTAAATACCATGTCACTTAATGGCAAGGCCAATAGCGACCCTAGTAAAAACTTACGACGGGTAGTTTCTTTTTGAAGAAGCATAACATTACGACTCTCACATGCTAATGAAATGTAATTTGAGTTAATTAAAATAGTTATCGACGGATCTATTCGTAATGTTATGGAAACAAGAGTTACAGAATGTAATATTTGAAGAGGAAATATATATTTGTTAAGCGTTGCTCATGTTATTGCAGGAGGCAGTAACAGGTATTCCGCATCAAATATGTGGAAAAGCTCCGCTTCCTGCGTTATTTGTGCCCAAAACCCCAAAATTACGGCAGACAGTACCGGAAATTAATATGGAAATGAAATCATACCCCCAGTAAATAAATGGGAAAAATTCGTCTAAAAAATACCCTTTTTTTCAACGGGGGGGGGGGCCGATCAGTGGCGTCCTGAGCGACTATTGAGAAAGTAGACATTATTGTACTCACCCTCTATGACTATCGCTTCCGGCGCGAATCGGGCGTTATACCGCAGACGAAAGGCCTGCATTTCCTGCGCATCAGGCTCTGTCTCACGAAGATATTCGAGCGCAAGCCTGACCTGCTCATGCGTTATTTCAACCGGAATGTTTGCTTTACGCAGCACACCGTGCCAGAAAGTGAGGCTTTCATCCGATTCATCAAGAATAAATACCTGATAGATAAGCAGCACGCTGGCTGCGTTGACGCTATGGACCTCATCGTCAGCGGAAAGGTAGTCGACAAACTCCCCCCCTGCGGTTTTACCCATCTGACTTATCAGTGATTCCACATAGACAGGATCGAGATTCAGCCGTCGGTTTAATGCCTTAGTGGCACGGCGCACCTTTGAGTTAAGGACGCGAAATCCAATAATAAACACCACCACCAGCGTTACAAGCATCAGCCAGATCATTCATTGTCCTGTAGAGGGTAAGACTTTCGGCGACAGAGTATCAGCGGTACCGCAGGCAGGCAATAAGGAGAACGCGCTGCCTGCGGCCGCAATTTAGCGCTTTTCCTGGCAGCAGAGAGGACAAAGCCCACTGCGACCATAACGCTTTTTCGCTATTAACAACGCATCTGCTGAGGTGTAGAAAGTACCTAAAAACTCTCTCTGCCGTCTGAGGATCCCTAGCTTCTGGCATCCGTTGCGGTGAACTACATTAAGAGTCTGCTGGTGCGGTTTTTGCTCCAGATAGTAATAATCGCCCATCATGATCCTATAGCTGTCACGTTATACAACGACGGGATAATACACTTTCAAATAGGGAGGATATAACGAAACATACACTTTCCTATTACATTCAGAATTTTTACCAAAAAAAACCTGCTGTCGTGGTGGTTAAATCTTTACAGGTGGGCAAATAAGTTGAATTCAGGCCTTCCTGCAGGAAAAATGTCGGGGCTTTATACCCGCTGTAAACTGGAAATCTTTAGCATTAATAATCACTCAGAGCAGATCGAGCTGTTGCGACTGAAGGGATCCCTCTTTTTTCGGGCGGGATTTTTGAGACTTTCGGGGTTTGGTCAGGGGAGCGGGACGCTGCATTTCCTGCCCGATCCAGCGCAAAATAGCCGCTATTGCCCTGGCCTGCTGTTCAGCGGTCATCTCCTGGTGCTGATTAACCCCGTGCCATTTATGCAGACAGCTGCGACAGCAGGTTGCTGTCGCATGCTGAGCAATAAATACCGGGTGGCCACGCATCGGTGTCTGACGGCCATCATTTGGCGGCTCTGCCGGTGCCAGCCGCGCGCTGATAAAGTCCGTCGCATGCTGTCCGATCGCCTCTTCCCCTTTACTGAGGCAGTATTGGTACTCTGCGCTACCGAGCTTAAAGCGCCGGCGAAAGGGGGAGTGCGAAAGCCGATGAAAGAGATCGTCAAGTGAGTGCATAAAGTGCCGCAGAGTTCGGTATCAAACTATCATCATACCAGCGACAAGGGTGATGTCATCTTTACTCCTGGTCCAGCCACTCCGCTACGCCGCCATGGTGCGAACAGGTTCCCCGATGATGGCGACTAAAACTGTAAGAGCCGTCGCGACAGCGTGCGGTGGCCCCTTCGGGCACCTGATTGTTTTTTGTATGGGCATCTCAGACCGGCTGATTGATACCATTATTACCGTATGGGCAGAGGGAAGGTAGCAAGGGGCAAGCGCACCGCCCTTTAGCGGGAGATTACGGGCGGGTCTGTGAATAATCAGACATGACGTTTATTGACCACGGCTGTTTGAATCAACAACAACGTTATTTGAACATTATATTTTACTATCAGATTCGCCTTTATTATCCAGCTGGCCGCCGGGCGAGTTGATGAGCTTAGAGAGATCGTCGTGGTTAATTTCAGCATCAGCCGTTTCGATCAGTTTAGCGATCAACAGTAAATCCTGAAATTCTGCAAGCAGCAGTGCCGCGTCGGAGCGCAGGAGTTCATCAGCCTGAGACGTTTCAATCACCGTATTTATGGCCTTATTCGCGCTCTCAATCATGCGTGTCACCCCGCCCTTCTTTCCGACGGCTAACACCAGCGCGCTGATAAGCAGAGACTGTGCTTCCACTCTGGCGGTTAGCCGTTTGGTTTCCGCATCCAGTCGGGATATCTTTGCCAGCATGCTCAGTATGACATTTTTCATAAATTACCCTCTTTCAGTGAAGGGGATTCTACTCAGTAATGCCTCAGTCACAATGCTATAAAATCTTAAAAGCGGCCATTTAATTCTGCAAAAAAGTCGATGTGCTCTCGCGGCTACAGCCTGGTTTAGGCCGCAGCGGGATTTAAAAATCGAGATGTACCGCAAATTTCAGACGCCAGACTGTCGTAAGCGGACTGATTCCTTTACTTTGTAACCTGTTGATATGTCGTTCTGTCCAACGTGAAATCGGATAAACCATAATGAATAACGCCATAAATGAGCATCAGGTGAAGTCCCCTGACACCCGAACTGTCGGCGTGGTCATTAACGGGCTGACCCATCCCTGTACCCTGAACATGCTGGGTGAAGTTACCAGGCAACTTAATAACCGCGGCGCTTTGACGCTGTTGCTGAACGTTGAATCTGATAATCACTGGCAATCGGTGCTGAAGGCGGCACAGCGTTCACTGCCCGACGGGCTGATTATCATCGGGACGGATCACCGCGACGCGCTAATCAGCACCCTCAAAGCGCTGTCGGATATTCCCGTCGTCTGCCCGGGCAGCATCAGCGAAGCCAGCACAACCTGGACGGGCGCTGACTACGCTGCGGCAGGTGCGGAGACGGCACGCCTGCTGCTGTCGCAGGGATTCCAGCGCTTTGGCTACCTGCAGGAACGGGAGAGCAATCCCGCGTCTGCCCAGAAAATGACAGGCTTTGCCGATGCCTTAATCCAGCAGGATAAAACGCTGAACAAGGTGCTGACGGCAGGCGGCGCTGACCGTGAGCTGGCGTATCAGGCGATGCTCGGTTACCTGAAAAAGACGCGAGCATCCGAACGCATTAATGCCCTGTTTTGTGAAAACGATCTGCTGGCATTTGGTGCCATGCAGGCGATTCGTGATTTCGGCCAGGGAGTGCACATTGGCGTGGTGGGATTTGCCGACGTGGATGAAGCGCGCGCGTCTACCTGGCACCTGACCAGCTGGGCACCGCCCTGCGACCAGCAGATTGCCGAAGCACTGGATCAGCTGCTGGGCGGCAGTGCCATACAGAGCGATGCACGCCGTAAAAGCGAGCTGCAAATCAGGCATTCACATCTGGGAAAAGAGGTCCATGGGACAATGACAAAATGCGGCTGCGCCAGTCGCCATTAATCCCCGTACGCGCTGACGGGCAAGGGTAGAAATTATTGCCCGAAGGCCTCTGGCAGGTCCGACAGAGGTCTGATATGTTCATTCGTACAGGAATATCAGATAAGGCCATCCAATGAGTCATTACAATGTTCTGTGGGACGTTATCGCTGCCAGAGTTTGCCAGAATAGCGGTATAACGCCTGCGGAGATCAGCGACAGCAACAGTGCAGCGGGAAACGCGGCAAAACAGCGTATTGCGCAGATTTTTATCCTTGAGGTGCTGCTGGCCAAACACCGCAAAACCTATTCAACCCGCTATCTCCCCCTTTCAGGCGAGGATGCCCTGCACCATCTGATTTTCAAACGCACCGGCTGGCTGCCCGTCGAGATCAGATCGCTATCGTTTAACGACAGCCTGTTTGTACTGGCCGAACTTTTCAGGGAAGAGAACCTGCCAGCCGGCGCGAACGATTTTATTTTAAAGTGTGGCCTGAGCGCACGAACCTGCCCAACGGATGATTTTTCCGAGAAAGACTGGGCACCAAGAGAGAATGAACCACTTTTATCAGAGAGCTGATGTCTGCCGTGTGTTTTCACGGGCCATTTCGGCAGTGGACTGGATACCGTGATACCTGACAGTGTGGAGCGGGATTACACAGTTATTCAGGCTATACCGCTCTCGTTAGGTTATTACCAGACGGACACCCCGGTCGCGCCAGCAAACAGAGGTTTTGTGAGCTTCACCCTGCCCCGTCAATAGCAGTCACACTGGGGCTTCAAAGCAGCCCCAGCCTTACCGATTTTCACTGCCACGCAGGCAGTGGCGGTAAGTTAACCCTGTAATATTACTTGCCGACTGGATCCAGCGAACTAAACCACGCCGGGTTATCCCTTAGCGCGGCATCAAGCTCACTCCAGGTAATATTATCCGCCGTGATGCCTTTCTTTACCTCAACGTTAATGATGATTCTCAGCGCATCAATATTACTTTGCTTCGTTGAGAAACTATTGCGGTACAGCCAGTCCCTTAATTCATACTGCTGCTCTTTGCCAGTGTTGACAAACTTACGATCGGACTTGGGCATAGCAGTTTATCCTTTTTAAGTTGGCTCTGTTACGATGCCATAGTGTTCCCAGTGCGGCTTCATCCGCAGGAATACTATGTTTATATTAGTTCCATTTCACAATAGAATTTCTTAGATATAGATCCAGGGGACGTGAGGGGGTTCACAAACTTAGAAAGAAAGGGCAGCGTGAGAATGCCCGGCTGACCTGCTACCCGTTGATTAATACATCGCGATGTAAGTGATGTCTTCATCGCGTCATCGACATATTGATTTTGTTGGAACACAAAAGGCCCACCTGAGTGGGCTGATTACAGATAGCAAAACCTGCCGGGTGGTGAGTTTATTGTTGCTTTAAGTCGATCACAATCAAGCAGCCTTTGGCCCAAACTTAGTAATGAATCCTTGTTTGACCTGAATGTCAAATTCAGTAAAAAGCGCCACAGGCTTAATGCCTCTCCCTTGCTTCTCAAGCCGAACAAAACCGCGAGAGCTAAGGGTCTTTAAAGTAACGGAAAGATTGCTTTTCTGACGGCAAGACATCTCAGCCAGTTCGGTAATAGTTTCTGGCTTTTGCTCTTCCATTAGTCTTAGAAGTTCAATGTTCTCGTTACTAAGGACCTGAGCCAGTGCATTTACTGATGTAAACCAGACTCTTGGTTCCCCCGGCTCAGGGTTGTACTCGCCTTTAACGATCGCAAGCATCCTTTGACGGATGTGCTCTTCAGGCATAATACCAATGAGAGCTTTCATATTGTTAACCTCGGTTTTCTCGTTGCGCGATGACTTCGTCTGATTTTATGAAAAAATCTTCAATAAGCTGCGCTGCTGACACAAACTCGTACGGGTACCCTTTATCATAGGGGGTACGATGCATATGGTCATAAACCAACCTGCCTGAGTAACAGCCTTTTTTAGGCGATTTTATCCCGTGAGCATTGTCTATGCCAAAGACACGAGTGTTGTATTTGTCATGTAGCGTTAAGGTGTAACGTATACCATGCGGAATGAAAGATGTTGGCTTAACTTCCCATACCTCGACTTTCCACCAATACCCATCATCCCGGTACACTGTCGAGCCATGTAGTGAAAGTAAATAGTCTAAACCGTCATCTCTTTCCATAGAGTCATCCGTTTATGTTATGACCCAATCATAACTATAAATGCAGCGATGTCAAACGAAGCCGAATGGATACGAACGAATCAGCACATGACCTGCCCCCAATAATTAAGCCGACACTTAACTAGTAACATCGTTTTGAGCCGTATCATTTTTGCCACTGCGATAGTTTGCAGCGAATTCCAACGGCGTCAGGTAATTAAGCGCAAAATGTGGTCTTCGCTCGTTATAGTCCTGTCGCCAGTCGCTGATGATCTCGCGTGCCTGATCAAGATCCTTGAACCAGTGTTCATTCAGGCATTCATCCCTAAACCGCCCGTTAAAACTTTCGATAAAACCATTTTGTGTCGGTTTTCCCGGCTGGATAAGTTTTAACTCAATGCCATGATAATGAGCCCATTGGTCCAGCGCATGGCCGGTAAATTCTGGCCCCTGATCGGTGCGTATCGCTTTGGGATACCCCTGAATAACGCCACATTATCGAGTATCCGCGTCACCTGTTCGCCAGAGATCCCGTGCGCAACAGCGATATCGAGGCTCTCTTTGGTGAAATCATCCACGCACGTCAGGCATTTTATCCTTCTGCCACCGGCGAGAGCGTCCATGACAAAATCCATCGACCAGGTCATGTTTGGAGCACTGGGCCGAACAAGAGGTTGACGCTCCACGGACAGCCCTTTACGACGCTTTCTCCGGTGAACAGCCAATCCATTTTCATGATAAATACGGTAGACTTTTTTATGGTTTACGTCGACGCCATCGCGTCGCAGCAGTTGCCAGATACGACGGTAACCAAAGCGTCGGCGCTCATGCGCCAGCGCTTTTATCTGTTCCGACAGCGCTTCATCTCGTTGTGCCCGAAGAGAGCGATAACGACAAGTTGCTCTGGAAAGCCCGGCAAGATGGCAGGCACGACGTTCTGAAATACCTGATTGCTGGCACATCTGAGCAACCGCATTGCGCTTGTGAGACAGTGTTAATACTTTACCCCAAGCGCTGCCTGCAGGGCCTCCTTGTCCAGCATGGTTTCAGCCAACAATTTTTTCAAACGTGCGTTTTCATCTTCAAGCGCTTTGAGACGCTTGACTTCGGAGACTTCCAGACCGCCAAATTTTTTTCGCCACGTATAAAATGTCGCATCGGAAATATTATGCTTACGGCACAACTGCTTAGCTGTCATGCCGGCCTCAGCTTCGCGCAGGATGCCAATGATCTGTTCTTCAGAGAAACGCTTTTTCATGGGTAATGTCCTCATCGTTCAATGATAAACATTACTAGCCTGGCGATGGATTAACCAGAGGGGAGCAGGTCAGCAATGCCAAACCACTACAAAGTAGTAATTATCACATCAAGAACTACATGACGTTTAGTACCAATTATGAAAAACAGGCTTATGTGACCTTTGACTCAAACCCGACCTAGTGATGAGAAAATGCCTTGTATGAAATCAATAAATGAGCCTACATTATCCATTGTTATAAAAGACTTTTATTAACATAATAATGCTTATAATAAGGTCAAATGTGCATCCGGCACTCCAAAAGAAATGTGAAGGTGGAATTTGTCTGATACGAATCTGAATGGCCCAGCGAACGGTGGTGGTGCGGCAACCAGTAGCGGTATTTTATTCGAGCAAAAGCTAGGCGCTTATTTTGCTGCACAAATTCTCAATGGCGACAGACTGGATGCACATCTTGGATTAGGGAGTGCAGTTCCTATCTGGTTACGTTTTGAAACTGAAGCGCCTGTAGACGATATACTGGTGGCAACTTCCGCTGATGGTTTTGTAGCCATTCAAGCCAAAACGACAGTTTCTCTTTCAGATGATGAAAACAGCCCATTTTACCGAACGGTGGAGCAATTTGTTCGATACTGGCTGACATCCGAGAATGGTAATGGTTCTTTGGAATGGAATAGGCCTCTAGACCCAGATAAAGATCGCCTCGTTTTAGCTGTTAGCGCTAAAGCCCCCGTAACTGTTCGCACAACTCTTCCAACTACCCTGCAACTTTTTTCTCATCATGGTAGCGGAGCCATGAATAAGAGTCAGCAACAGGCATTCGATATTTTTGAACGCTGCGTTTTTAACGCATGGAAACGCTCAACATCGGCCCCTCAACCACCTCATTTACTAACCCAACTTTCTCGGCTCGTAGCTGTGTTGGTTGTCGATTTTGAAAGCATGGACTCGGTGATCACCTCCAAGCTTACGCGGAGCCTTGAACAGGATACAGATCCAGCGACAGCTCTAAGTGTGCTTGCAGAAATCTGTGGCAAAATGATGTCTCGCCGTGGCGGTGGAGATAGCGCACTACTGCGTAATGAACTTATGGGGAAAGGCATAAAACTGGCAGCTCCCCCACTATACCTCAATGATATTGCCCGGCTTCGTCAGCACTCCTTGGAAATTGGTAACTCACTTAAGCGATACGAAATCATCGAAAGCGAGTCTGGACATCCGGTAAGCATAACCAGAGAGTGCCAAAATGCCGTTGAAGAGGCAGTACAAACTGGTTCTCTGCTGATTATCGGTGAACCTGGAGCCGGTAAAAGTGGTGTGCTTAATACTCTCGCCCGCAATCTTCGTCAAAGAGGCGATGATGTGTTGGAGCTAGCGGTTGATCGATACTCAGTGGAATCATTAGAGGGACTTAGCCGCGAGCTCAGGCTTGAACATAGTCTAACTGAAGTTATCGAAGCATGGGATGGCCCATCACAAGGTTGGCTGATTATTGATGCGCTAGATGCTACTAGGGGAGGAAAAGGTGAAGCAGTTTTTCGTCCTCTAATTGAAAAAATAATGGAACGTGCTGGTCGATGGCGTGTGATTGCTTCAATCCGCAGTTTTGATCTAAGGATGGGTGTTAAACTTCGTGAGTTATTTAAAGGGCACTCTCCCATTGCTGAACTATCTGACTCTATGTTTTCAGCTGTTCGTCATATAGTCATCCCTCGTTGGTCAGATAACGAGTTCAAGCAGCTATTAAAACAGTCTCCTGCGTTAGCTACATCACTGAACGGTGTCTCTGAAAGGCTGTACGATCTAGCTAAAGTGCCTTTTAATACGAGGCTTCTTGCAGAGTTAATCTCTCAGAACTCACACATTAGCTTGCTTAATGTTTCATCCCAGACTGAATTGTTAAAAATATATTGGCAATACCGTGTTGAAGCACATGGCCTTAACGCAATTCAGTGTCTTAAAGCACTTGTAGATGCAATGATCACCTCTCGATCTCTCAAGGCACCGTCACTTCTTTCTCAGACTAATGCAGAAATGATCGACATACTGTGTCGAGAAGGGGTATTAACACGAGAAGGCAATGATCGTTGGGTACAGTTTCGCCACCATCTTTTATTTGACTACGCGGCTGCACAAACTGCATTTGATCCAGACTCACTAATTAATGGAACGCAACATTTTCCTAAACAACAAGCTCAGGGGTTAATCTTGTCTCCTGCCCTAGGCTTCATTCTTAAGGAAATTTGGGAGTACAGCGATGATCACCATCACTTTTGGCGTGCTATAGGTCACCTGCTAAATAATAAAGAATGTGATCCAATCATGCGTAGCTATGCTGGTCGTATCGCGGCAGAGTATCCAACAGAAAAAAATGACCTACTTTGGCTCGCAAAACGAGTTGCTATTAATGACAAGATAGCCATCGATAGTCTAGGCCATATTTGTGGTGCATTAGCAATACGTTTTGAAGATGAGACGAAGATTCCTCTTCTTCCATGGGTACATTTGGCAGCAGCCCTGACGCCAGAAGTAAAGTATATACCGGAGACTTTACGTTTTTTATTGTACCAACTGATTAAAAGAGTTGCCGATAACAATTCCCTACGTGAGATGCTTGGTGTATCGAGCCGTGTATTGCTTTCATACAGCCTCACACTGGATGAACCAGGGTACTTAGTCAGAAGCTCAATTCCCTTCGTTGCTGACACTATCGATACCGACATTTCTAATTCTTCTCGTTTACTCGAAAGTATCCTCGACCCTGAAAGGTTACAGCATTTTGGGTCAGAGGAGATTCCTGCTCTTTGTTACAATATCGAGAAAATCGGGAAGAAAGCTCCAAATTTTGTTATTAAGGTTTTTGATTTTGTTTATAGCCATGATGACGTGGAGGAAAGAGAAACTAATCTGGGAAGTAGCAGAATTCTACCGCTGAGGTCAAATACACGACAGGATTATGAATCAGCTCGTTATTCACTCGGTGAGTATTTTCCCAATTTTCTCAAACAACATCCGACGCAAGCAATTGAAGCTGTAGTTAGGGCAATGCATGGCTTCGTAGCAAGAAAGCACCCTCTGGATACTCTTGGAGAACATTTATCAGTTTCTGGTTATGATATTAATCTTCAAACTGATCGTAGCCACATATGGGCACACGATCCTGATAGTAACTACGGCCATGATGGTGAAGTACTGATTAAAAAGCTACTTCAGTGCCTGAGAGAAGCCCCTGAGCCAGATGCTATTATTCTCGCGCAACTTATCGGTGAAAAAGCATCGCTGGCTATATTCTGGGCTAGGCTATTCCTTGCAGCAAATGAAAGAGATGATAGTCTTATTGATATTATTTGGCCTATTGCTTCTCAAGAAATTTTCATCCGCAACAGTGATACTCGTAAAGATGCTATCGATCTAGTAAGCAAAGGGATTGAACGTCGTTCGAAATCTGAACGATATAATTTGGAAAAAACAGCTTTTATGTATGACTTTTCCGAACATCCTTATCAAGAAGAAGCAAAGAATAGGCTACTATGTCGCCTATTCAATACAATTGGTTCAGATAATTTATGTACTGATGCAGCTAGAATTTTACTAAAAAATACCATTACTGATAACGAATCGTTACACAATGACAGGATTTTTAGATTACATACAACTATTAGTAGCGATATGCCATATCACTATATTGATGGCTTGAACATAGATGAGCCAGATAATAAAGATCTTATCAAAACTATAGAAACAGCCAAATCAACGCTCGGTTTAGACTCTAACAGGGAACTTTCGTCTAATTTATCAATAGATGAAATCTTTAGTGCTCTCGAAACCGTGCGGGATAAACTTAGCTTAGAAAATATTCATTCATATGTCAGAACATTAGCAGAAGACGTTATTGCCAAAGGGTGCTCCGCGATTATTTCCAAAAAAATGCTGCCACTTGAACATAGTGATAGGGCTGAGGAACGAACTTGGCATTTTTTAGAATTACTACAAATCATTTATAACTCTACAGACCCTACTGTAGATGAGGATACTGAGGAAAATTTTGCTCAAAGTGTTGGTTGGCGTTCTCCAGCACCAAGAATTGATGCAGCACAAATCCTTATCGATGTAATGCCTCTGCGACCAGATCTTTATGCTCGACTTAAACCTGACATTAAAAAGATGCTAAATGATCCTCACCCCGCAGTGCGTTTTCAGATATCAGCTCGCCTATTACACCTATGGGAGTTTGATCAGGAAACGGCATGGGAATACCTGAGCAAACGCCTAGAGCAAGAAAGTAACACAGGTATTATTGAACACATGGTTAGAGACGGTATCGGAAGACTATTGCATACGAACCCTCAACGTGTTTTCGAGATGATCAGTAATTTACTGAATCGTTTTGATGATAACCCTGAACATCAGAAACGCATTCGAAATATAGTCAGCAGTGATCTGGCCATCCTCTGGTGTGTACATAATATCAATGAAGCCTATGAAATATTGCAACACTGGATTGTCAACCCAACGATATATAAAAATGAGCTAAATAGCATATTAGTAGCTTCAAGAGAAGGATTCGTTCTTGGGCTCTCTGACCAAGCAGCACCTAAAGACTCGGCTATTAGACAACGAATATCTGATATGGCATTTGAAATTATTGATTCAGCTGGAATAAATCTAGAAAAATATTATTCTCTTAGTAAGATGTCAGATACGGATCAAGAAAATGCAAAGTTATGTGCTCAAATTATAGACACAGCTTGCTCTCAGCTTCGTTTTGCATGTGAAGGCAAACTCAATGCGAGTATATCGTCATTAAATCATAGCGGATTAAAAATATTCCTAAATGAAACAGAAAGACACCTGAGACGTATAGGCGATTGTGGTACACCACACACCATCTACTATCTTTTAGAATTACTTGAAACACTCATTCCTGTAAATCCTGAGAAATGTTTTGACCTTATGGCTCATGCATTGCGTCATGGAACTAAAACCGGTTTCCAAAACGAATCAATGGGAATGGATCAACTGGTAAAAATGATGGGAATTTTCCTTGCTGATTATAAAATAATTTTTGAAAAGGAATGCAGGCGTGAACGCTTGATTGACAGTCTGGATATATTTATGGCAGCAGGTTGGCCCGCAGCTAGGCGCCTACTCTATCGTTTGCCGGAGTTTATTCAGTGAACGACTACCAGCTGCGAAATCGATTTAAAGAGGGGCTATCTGAACTATTAATAGATATCGAATATGTTATTACGCAGGGAAATCCCAATCCTTATGCACGAAAATGTGCTGATGTGCTGCATGAACACAATACGCGAGTGTTTTTTCTCGATCGGCTATTAACAATCCTAGGTTGGAGTCTTGGCCCTAAAGGAAATGTTACAGAAGAAGCCAGAATAAAAGCAGAAACCACACGCTTCATGGATTATGTTGGTTTAAATGAAGATACAAATGCGCCGTTGATGATTTTTGAAGCTAAAGCTTGGGGTAAACCCTTTGTTACAGCACGGAAACCAGACGACAGAAGAATAAATGAGGAACTAATTGCTGCGGCAGTATGCCATGTGCTCGATGGGAATACAGAGGATAGTTCTCCTGTTATAAATTTATGGCATGACTATATAAGGCAAATAATTGGCTACGTACAAACGATGAAAGAGAAGAATACGCATGATACTCCATGCGCAGTTCTATCCAATGGCGAATGGACTGTTGTGTTTACAAACCCAACTCTAACATTTACTAGTGGTAAAGTAAGCTCTAGAGATATTCACATTTTCGATCTAGAAACATACCAGACTAATGCTGATTCATTATTTGATTTACTACATCGCTCACGGCTTGCAAAAGAAATCCCATATCCTTTACGCTCAACCCAACTAAATGAATATATTAGCGCTGACTCAATTGACTCAGTTTATTATGGCGTTCACGTACATTATGAAGTGACAGGAAGTCGATTTCATGGGCCAAAACCACAAATTCTAATTTATCCAATTCTAATTTTCCAACGGAGTGATGGGATATTTGCGATAGTAAGTAACTCGGGCGAAAACTTTCCAGTGGACTATATTAAAAATAGCAACGGAAATACAAATGATCTCAGTGAACATTTAGACTCTGTATCTTCTTGTTTGGATGAACTTTATCAAAGGTGTGGAGGTGAATTAAGTTTCACCTTGGAAATATCCCCTCTAAATAAATTTCCGGGTTTTCCAACGAAATCATTCGACCCTCTAAATTCCACGGCGATTATTAAGCAAATAAAAAATTCTTATAATGAATGGTTTGTTGTCACAGGAAAAGAAAAACATTATCTTTCCGATAAGCCACTAATTGAACCATGCCGTTTTCACGCATGGGCAGAGTGTCTAACGGAAAATCAGGCTAATGGGATATCTGCTATTAATACTCGCTCAACTAACCCACGAATAATATTTATAGACTCTGAAAATCATCACTGCGCTCATCAAGCTGTATTTGATAGAAAAAAAACAAAATGCTATTTATTAGAAATAGACGAACGAATTTGCTGCCAAGCTTGCAATTTTTTACATACTTGCTGGTCTCGAGCCGATTTGGAAAAATTACCTTGTGGCAAATGAGTTTGGGTAACGGTGCATTGTACACACCGTCATCATTCCATCTGTGAACGTTAATTTTCGTAATATTATTACTGAAGCTCGTATTAACTTTACTTTTTTATAACATTATTTCGTACGAAACCCAACCACACTCCCTGTTCCCTGGCCATCCAACTCACAAACATAATCCCCATACCACTGCAACATCTCCCTACGCTGCTCCAGATACTGCGCATGGTTATACGTGCCACTAATGGTATTCTTATCCACATGAGCCAGCTGCAACTCGATCCAAGCCGTGTTATAGCCTTGTTCATGCAAGATAGTACTCATGGTGTGCCTGAAGCCATGACCTGTCGCCTTCCCGTGATACCCAATCCTTTTTAGTACCTGATTGATACTCGCTTCGCTCATTGGCTTGGTGATGTCGTTACGCCCAGGAAATACCAGATTATAACGGCCTGTTATATCCTGGATTTCACGTAGTGCTGCCACAACCTGATCGGACAATGGCACCAGATGTGGGCGGCGCATCTTCATCCTTTCTACCGGAACTTCCCAAACTCGCTTATCAAAATCGAACTCTTGCCATTCGGCCATACGGAGTTCAACAGTACGAACTCCTGTTAACATTAGAATCTTTGTCGCCAGTCGAGTTATTGGGCTACCGGAATAAGCGGCGAGAGCCTCTAAGAAAGCAGGAAGTTCATCCGCTAACAGGTGCGGATAGTGCACAGATTTTGGCGGAGTTAGTGCACTTGCCAGCTCGGATGCTGGGTTAGATTCAGCGCGACCCGTAACAATGGCGTAACGAAACACCTGGTTGCAGGCCTGCCGGATTTTACGCAGCTTGTCGAGAACACCACGTTTTTCGAGTTTACGAAGTGAGCTGAGGATCTCCAGAGGCTTGATTTCTGCAATCGGGCGTTTACCAATATCCGGGAAGATATCGTTTTCAAACGCTTCCATAATGTCTTCAGCGTAACCCTTTGACCAGTTAGGGCGTTTGTACTCATGCCATTCCAATGCGATAGCTTTGAAGGTATTTTCCACTGTCGCTTTGCGAGCTTGTTTCTCAACCTTTTTCTGTTCGCTGGGATCAATAGCGTTAGCGACTTGCCGCTTAGCTTCATCTCTCCGCTGCCTGGCTTCAGATAGCGAAATCTCAGGGTAGATACCCAGTGCCAACATCTTTTGCTTACCGTCAAAGCGGTACTGTAAGCGCCAGTATTTAGATCCATTGGGATGAACCATTAAATGCATGCCTTCACCATCGGTAAGCTTATAAGGCTTGTCGGTAGGCTTTGCACTTCTTACCTTCACATCGGTTAATGCCATTTGGGGCTCTCCGTTGCTGGCTGTTGGTACAAGATTTCATTGAACGGGGATGTACCATCACATATACCAACAGATATTACTTGATGCTGGTAGATGTAGGTAGATACTGAGAGAGTTTCGACGCGCTGAAATCAACCAACTCACTGAATTTCAGGCATAAAAAAAGACGTCGGTTGACGTCTATTTACTTCAAAATGGTACGCCCTACAGGATTCGAACCTGTGACCTACGGCTTAGAAGGCCGGTGCTCTATCCAACTGAGCTAAGGGCGCATAGTGAACTGCGTCGAATTATACGGAGCAGGGCTGCTGAGTCAACGATTTTACCTGATGCGGCGCGCTGTTGCTGCACTATTGCACAGTAGCCGGCAAAACTGTGCCTGACAGCGGCCGCCGCTTCTGACAAAATAGGCGCCATTCCCCGTTTTAACTCAACACAGATGGATCCCCTCTCTGATGGTAGCAAAGATTATTGACGGTAAAACGATTGCGCAGCAGGTACGACAGGAGGTTGCTGAGAAAGTGCAGCAGCGTCTGGCCGCTGGAAAACGGGCGCCTGGGCTGGCCGTGGTTCTGGTGGGTGAGAACCCGGCTTCGCAGATTTACGTAAGCAGCAAGCGTCGCGCCTGCGAAGAGGTGGGCTTTATCTCCCGCTCTTACGACCTGCCCGCGACCACCAGCGAAGCAGAGCTGCTGGAGCTGATTGAGCAGTTGAATAACGACGGTGAAATCGACGGCATCCTGGTGCAGCTGCCGCTGCCGGCAGGCATTGATAACGTTAAGGTGCTGGAGCATATTTCGCCAACCAAGGACGTGGATGGCTTCCACCCTTATAACGTTGGCCGCCTGTGCCAGCGTGCGCCTAAGCTTCGCCCCTGTACGCCTCGCGGCATCGTTACCCTGCTTGAGCGCTATAATATTGATACTTTCGGGCTTAATGCGGTGGTGATTGGTGCATCCAATATCGTGGGCCGTCCGATGAGTATGGAGCTGCTGCTGGCGGGCTGCACCACAACCGTAACTCACCGTTTTACCAAAGATTTGCGTCGTCACGTCGAGCATGCGGATCTGCTGGTCGTTGCCGTCGGCAAGCCCGGCTTTATCCCCGGCGACTGGATTAAGCCCGGTGCGATTGTGATAGATGTGGGCATTAACCGCCTGGAGAGTGGCAAGGTCGTGGGCGATGTGGATTTTGAAGCCGCTTCCGCGCGCGCGTCGTATATTACGCCGGTTCCTGGCGGCGTTGGCCCGATGACGGTCGCCACGCTTATCCAGAATACCCTTCAGGCATGTGAAGAATTTAATGATGGAGCAGCACAGTAATGGCAACGTTCTCTTTAGGTAAGCATCCGCACGTCGATCTCTGCGATCTGCTGAAGCTGGAAGGCTGGGTAGAAAGCGGCGCGGTGGCGAAATCGCTGATAGCCGAAGGCTATGTCACCGTTGATGGCAAGGTTGAAATCCGTAAGCGCTGCAAAATCGTCTCCGGCCAGAAGGTGGAGTTCGACGGTAACAGCATTACGGTGACCGAATAAGATTACCTCTTCCCGGTGCCCCGCCCGCGGGCTGAGCACCGGGAGAAGCGTCAGGAGCGAGCGCCCCTGACGCTGTTTACTACTTCCGACGCCAGCTGGTGCCCTGCGGGCCATCTTCCAGCACAATGCCCAGTTCATTCAGCTTGTCGCGCGCAACATCCGCCTGCGCCCAGTTTTTCTCTTTACGCGCGTTAATTCGCATCTGCACCAGCGCATCAATTTCCGCCGAGTTATCATTCGCGTCCTGTGCTCCGCTCTGCAAAAATAGCTCCGGATCCTGCGCCAGCAGGCCCAGTACGCCAGCAAGCGAACGTAGCGTTGCGGCCAGACCGTCAACGGCGGCAACATTCTCAGCCTTCATGCGGTTCACTTCGCGCGCCAGATCGAACAGCACCGAGTAGGCTTCCGGCGTGTTGAAGTCATCGTCCATCGCCTCGCGGAAGCGGGCCTCGAATGCCTCACCACCCGCGGGTAACGCCGACGCATCCGTATTACGCAGGGCAATATAGAGGCGTTCCAGCGCCGATCGCGCCTGTTTCAGGTTATCTTCGCCGTAGTTTAGCTGGCTGCGATAGTGGCCCGACATCAGGAAGTAACGCACCGTTTCCGCATCATAATGTGCCAGCACGTCGCGCATAGTGAAGAAGTTACCCAGCGACTTCGACATTTTCTCACGGTCTACCATCACCATGCCGGAGTGCATCCAGTAGTTCACATAGGGACCGTCGTGCGCACAGCTGGACTGGGCGATCTCGTTCTCGTGATGTGGGAACATCAGGTCTGATCCGCCGCCGTGGATATCAAAATGGTCGCCCAGCTGCTTGCAGTTCATCGCCGAGCACTCAATGTGCCAGCCCGGACGGCCTTCGCCCCAGGGTGAATCCCAGCCCGGCTCGTTGGCTTTCGACATCTTCCACAGCACAAAGTCCATCGGATTGCGCTTGACGTCTTCCGCCACGTCCACACGGGCACCGGCCTGGAGCTGATCCAGATCCTGACGGGAGAGCTGGCCATAATTCGGATCGCTATCCACCGAGAACATCACGTCACCGTTGCTGGCAACATAAGCGTGATCGCGCGCGAGCAGCTTTTCGACAATTTCAATAATTTCGACGATATGGCGCGTGGCGCGTGGCTCACAATCCGGCGGCAGGATGTTGAGAGCAGCAAAATCTGCATGCATCTCGCTAATCATCCGGTTGGTCAGCACTTCTATCGACTCGCCGTTCTCGTTGGCACGTTTGATGATCTTGTCGTCAACATCGGTGATGTTACGCACGTATTTCAGCGAGTAACCCAGATAGCGCAGGTAGCGTGCCACCACGTCAAAAGCAACAAACGTGCGTCCGTGTCCAATGTGACAGAGGTCATAAACGGTAATGCCGCACACGTACATGCCAACAGCACCAGCATGAATGGGTTTAAATTCCTCTTTTTGACGACTCAGGGTGTTGTAAATCTTTAGCATTGAGACATTCCGTTTTTAACGTGTGCGGGATAAACCAGTTTGGTATTCTGCCGTATTGTTAACGTAACCGCCACGCAAAGCAAGGCGCTAGCGCGGTCCCGTTATGCAGCAGGGCTGACTCGACATGACAATTTGTGATATAAAAGCGGTCTGCCAAAAGCGTGCGAATGCCCTGAGGGCACCGGCACTTGCTTACCGATAAATACTTCAATTTCTACAGGATGATAATATGGTTACTTTCCAGACTAATCATGGCGATATCGTTATCAAAACCTTTGATGACAAAGCGCCAGCTACCGTTAAAAACTTCCTGGAATACTGCCGTGAAGGTTTTTATAACAACACCATCTTTCACCGCGTTATCAACGGCTTTATGGTTCAGGGCGGCGGTTTCGAACCGGGCATGAAGCAGAAAGATACCAAAGAAGAGATCCGCAACGAAGCCAGCAACGGTCTGAAGAACACCAAAGGTACGCTGGCCATGGCCCGTACTCAGGCTCCTCACTCCGCGACCGCGCAGTTTTTTATCAACGTGGCGGATAACGACTTCCTGAACTTCCGCGACGAAAGCCTGCAGGGCTGGGGTTACTGCGTATTTGCAGAAGTGGTTGAAGGTATGGATGTGGTTGAGAAGATCAAAGCCGTTGCCACCGGTCGCAGCGGTATGCATCAGGACGTGCCAAAAGAAGACGTTATCATTCAGAACGTGATCGTTAGCGAATAATGTCCTGCACGCTGTTTATCGCAGATTTGCATCTCTGCACTGAAGAACCGGCAATCACTGCCGGTTTTCTTGCTTTTTTGCGCCGTGAAGCTTTCCACGCCGATGCGTTATATATTCTCGGCGATCTGTTTGAAGCCTGGATCGGCGACGACGACCCTCAGCCGCTGCATGCAGAAATCGCCCTTGCCCTTAACGCGCTAAAGCAGCGTGACATTCCCAGCTACTTTATTCATGGCAACCGTGATTTCCTGCTGGGTAAGCGCTTTGCCGCCGCCTGCGGCATGACGCTCCTGCCCCAGGAGACGGTGCTGGAACTGTACGGTAAACGCATTCTGATTATGCATGGTGACACGCTCTGCACTGACGATGCAGGCTACCAGCAGTTTCGCCGCCGGGTTCATCAGCGCTGGCTGCAAAAACTGTTCCTTGCCCTCCCCCTCTCTCTGCGCCAGCGGATTGCCGCGCGTATGCGATCCGGCAGTAAACAGGCTAACAGCAGTAAAGATGTCGCGATTATGGACGTCAATTCCGCTGCGGTCAGCGAGTCAATGTCGCATCATCAGGTGCAGTGCCTGATACATGGCCATACCCACCGACCCGCCGTTCATCAGCTCGAGGTTAACGGCCAGCCCGCCGAGCGTCTGGTGCTGGGCGCATGGCACACCGAAGGCTCGATGATCCGCGTCAGCCCCGATGAAACGGCATTGATCGCTTTCCCCTTTTAGGCGGTTAAATGCAGTTTTTTTGCGGATGAAGGGCATACGCAACCGTTTTCCTTGCCCTCCAGTCATGTTATTCTCTCAGCCCTTCCCATCCGGCGGCCCGCTCAAGCAGGTGCAGGCCTTCCGATGACGTATGTACAATCACAGGAGTCAGACCCGCATGTCTTCCAACGCCGCATCGGCCCGCATTGCTATTGTTATGGGTTCCAAAAGTGACTGGGCAACCATGCAGCTTGCTGCGGAAATTCTCACCAGCCTGGCCGTCCCTTTTCACTGCGAAGTCGTTTCGGCCCACCGCACGCCGGACAAGCTCTTTAGCTTTGCCGAACAGGCGCAGGAAAATGGCTTTCAGGTGATTATTGCCGGTGCGGGCGGGGCGGCCCATCTTCCGGGTATGCTGGCCGCGAAGACGCTGGTGCCGGTCCTCGGCGTTCCGGTACAAAGTGCAGCCCTGAGCGGCGTCGACAGCCTTTACTCCATTGTGCAGATGCCGCGCGGTATCCCGGTCGGTACGCTGGCCATCGGCAAGGCGGGCGCGGCAAACGCAGCGCTGCTGGCTGCGCAGATCCTGGCGCTGCATGATGCAGGCCTGGCTACACGCCTCGCCGACTGGCGCAAAAGCCAGACCGACGAGGTGCTAAATAATCCAGACCCACAGGTGAACCCATGAAGCCGGTCTGCGTACTGGGTAATGGACAGCTGGGGCGCATGCTGCGTCAGGCCGGGGAGCCGCTGGGCATTGCTGTCTATCCTGTTGGCCTTGACGCCGAGCCAGAAGCGCTGCCCATTCAGCAGAGCGTGATCACCGCTGAGATTGAACGCTGGCCGGAAACGGCGCTGACGCGCGAGCTGGCCAGCCATACTGCTTTTGTTAACCGCGATATCTTTCCGCTGCTGGCAGATCGGCTGACGCAAAAACAGCTCCTCGATCGGCTGGGCCTGGCCACTGCGCCCTGGCAGCTGCTGGCCGAAGCCAGCGAGTGGCCGCAAATTTTTGCGACTCTGGGCGAGCTGGCGATCGTTAAGCGCCGCACCGGCGGCTACGATGGCCGGGGCCAGTGGCGTTTACGCCAGGGCGAAACCGATGCGCTGCCCGCTGACGGCTACGGTGAATGCATTGTGGAACAGGGCATTAACTTCTCCGGCGAAGTGTCGCTGGTTGGTGCCCGGGCATCTGATGGCAGTACGGTTTTTTATCCGCTGACGCATAACCTTCATCAGGACGGCATTCTGCGCACCAGCGTGGCGTTGCCGGAGCCGGATAAGGCCCGGCAGCAGCAGGCAGAAACGATGCTGTCGGCCATTATGCATGAGCTGAACTATGTCGGCGTGATGGCGATGGAGTGCTTTGTGGTGCCGGAAGGTCTGCTGATCAATGAACTGGCCCCGCGCGTGCATAACAGCGGGCACTGGACGCAAAACGGCGCCTCCATCAGCCAGTTCGAGCTGCATCTGCGCGCAATCCTGAACCTCCCTCTGCCGAAGCCGGTGGTCAGCACGCCGTCAGTAATGATCAATTTGATCGGCACCGGGGTTAATGTGCAGTGGTTAGATCTGCCGCTGGTGCATCTGCACTGGTACGAAAAAGAGGTTCGCGCGGGCCGGAAGGTTGGACATCTCAATCTGAACGATGTCAGCGTGAAATCGCTACAGGTGGCACTGCATAACCTGGTGCCGCTGCTGCCGGAAGAGTACGCCAGTGGGATAGCCTGGGCGATTGAGAGGTTAGAGGGTTAAGTTCAGGCAAGAAGAATCAGATGCAGCCTGCGGGCTGATCCGCAGACTGCATCTTACCGTACGAGTGACAGGGTTAAAAAAACGCCACTAACTGTACTTAAGTAGAGCTATCATTTTTGCTAAAGAAAATTTATCTTAGAGCCAAACAAAATCAGTGATCCGATATTTTTAATTGCCAACACACAGGGATATTTTTTTATAACGTTATAAAACCCACTCACTTAATGATGGTGTCTTCTGAATTAATTTAAACCTGCGTTAAAGACAGGTAACGGTGTTCCCGGTCGGTTTTCTTATAAAATCAGGCAGGGTTTTGCGAGGAAATGATATGATTCAGCCTTTGTTCAATAAGGAAGCTATAAATACCGTCATCCAGGACTATCTGGAAGTGGAACTGAAGACGCTTAAAAATATTAACTACGCATACGCAATCCGAAATAAAAATAATCCAGCCGACTTTTCAATTATCTCAAACAGGCGCGAATGGTTCGAGGTCTATATCGATAATAGCTTTCACCATATCGATCCTGTCCTGAGTCGTGCCCAGCAAAGGCTCACCCCCTTTTTTTGGGATGAAAAAAGCCTTATGCAGCGAGGGGTCCAGATACCACGTCTGTTTGATATGGCATGTCATCATAATATCACCAGTGGCTGTACCTTCGTTGTCCATGACCAGCACAATAACCTGGTAGTGCTGTCTCTTTTCCTTAATCCCTACAGTGACAGTCAACTTAAGAATGCTTTGCACTGCAATAAAGACCGGGTTCAAATGCTCCTGGTTACAGCACATGAGCAGTTAATAACGCTTTATCAGGAACAAAGTAAAGCGCCAGCTAAAAAGATGACGACGGGTCAGCTTCTATCAAGACGAGAGAACGAAATTTTTTACTGGGCAAGTGTTGGAAAGTCTTATCAGGAAATAGCATTAATCCTCGGGATCAAAGTGACAACAGTGAAATTTCATATCGGTAATGTAGTCAGAAAGTTAGGGGTGAGCAACGCCAAACACGCCATCAGGCTGGGTGTAGAATTAGATATCATCCGACCCCACTACGCCATTTAACCACCAGGCTGGCTACCGAGCGGACCCCCGCCAGCCAGCCTGATTACCTACGCTGCGTTATACCCTCTGAACAGCGCTTTCCCTTTCAGCAGCCGCACGCCCAGCCATCCTCCGCACAATGACAGCAGTAGCGCCCCTGCAAGCGGCAGTACAAGCCAAATCAGCAGGTCAGGCTGCCACGGGAAGTCAAATACGTAGCGTTGCAGGCCCCACAGGGCCGCTTCGGCACCGGATGCGGCGGCCAGTCCTGATACGGCACCCAGTAGCGCAAACTCACACCACAGCGTATGCCGCAGGAGTTTTTTGCCGGCTCCCAGCGTACGACAGACCACCAGCTCCTGTCTGCGCTGGCGCATTCCAACCTGAATCTGCGCCAGTAGAAGCAGGATGCCACAGGCGGTCACCAGAATAACCATCACTTCCAGCGCCCTGCTGACCTGGGCAAGAACCTGCCCAATCTGGCGCAATAGCGTACCGATATCCAGCAGGCTGAGAGTAGGAAACGCGCGGTTTAACTGGGCCAGCATCGCCGTGTTGCCCTCAAGCCGAAAACTGGTTAGCCAGGTTTGCGGCTGGGTATCCAGCGCGCCTGGCGGGAAAATAAAGAAAAAGTTAGGTTTCAGGCTCTCCCAGTCCACCTTGCGCAGGCTGGTAATTTTGGCTGAGAAAGCCTGAGTGTCACCGGTGAAGGTCAGCGTGTCACCCAGCCCTATCCCCAGCCGACCGGCAAGCGCCTCCTCCATTGACACCTCTCCCGTTTTTGGTGGCCAGCTACCCGCGACCAGTGGGTTGTGATCGGGGAGCTGCGTTTGCCAGGTTAAGTTAAGCTCGCGGTTAAGAGCATTATCGCGCGTCGGATCGGCAGGCTGGTTGTTGATCCCCGTCAGCCTGACCCGGGCGATAGGATAAAAGGTCTGTGGCTGGACCTGATGCTGTTCCAGGAATGTCCTGACCTGCGGGATCTGATCCTGCGTCAGGTTCAGCAGAAAATAGTTAGGGCTGCCGGGCGGCATCTGCTGTTGCCAGCGATCCAGCAGATCTCCGCGCATAATCAGCAGCAGCGCCAGCAGCATAAATGAAAGTGAGAAGGCCGCCAGCTGGCTGAAGGTCGTCCACGGCTGGCGCAGCAATCGGTTTATCGCCAGACGAAATGGCAGACTCCGTCCGGTCAGTCGACGCAAAACCATCAGCCCGGCCCAGCCGACTGCACCCAGCAGTAGTGAAAGCAGCGCAATACCCGCAACCAGCGCCCAGAGCAGGCCGCTGCCGCCAACCAGTATGGCCAGCAGTGCCACCACCACCAGCCCCATGACGGGCAGATAGAACTTCAGGGGCCAGACGTTGGCGACAGCATCCTGCCGGAGAACCCGCAGCGGCTGCGTAGCCAGCAGCAGACGATAGGGGCGCAGCCCCACCAGCAGTGAAATAATAAACAGCGAACCCAGCGCCCAGAGCCACGGCCAGCCGCTCGCAGGCGGCAGCTGCGCCGGAAGAACCGGCCCGAGCATATGCAGCAGAATGCCCTCAAAGGCCAGCCCCAGCGCGCTGCCGCCTGCTGCCGCCAGCAGCAGTACCGCCAGCCACTGGCCGACAATCAGCTTTCTGAGGGCGGTGCGGCCCGCTCCCAGCGTCTTAAGCACCGCCACCAGATCGTAGCGGTTGCGGCAGTAGTGGCTCATCGCAACGGCGACTGCCGCAATGGCCAGCATCAGCGTTAACAGCGCCGATAGCAGCAGGAACTGCTGCGCACGCTGCATCGATTTGCCCAGGGCATCCTCTGAGTTTTCAACGCTTATCCAGCGCTGGTCGGGTTGGAGATGCGCGGCAATGAAGCTGTCATACCGGCTGAGCTGGGCGGGCGTACCGGCGAACTTATAGCGCCAGGTCACCCGGCTGCCAGGCTGAATTGCGCCGGTCTTCTCCACGTCGGCCAGGTTCATTAACAGCCGTGGCGCAGTCTGGAACGGATTGAAACCCGCATCCGGCTCCTGAACGACCACGCCCGCGACGCGCAGCGTCGCATCCCCGACGTCCAGATGACCGCCTGCGGGCAGGTTAAGCAGCGCCTGCAGGCGCGGTGCCACCAGCACCGTCCCCACAGTGGGTTTAAGTGCCGCAGGTTCGGTAGCCAGCTGTCCTGCCAGCGGGTAGCCGTCGTCTACGGCCTTCACCGAAGCCAGCTGGGGCGTATCACCGGCAAAGGTCATGGTCATAAAGGTGAGCTGCCGCCCCACCCTCAGCCCCAGCTGGTGCGCGTTATCAAGCCATGCCTGAGGTACCTCGCGGGCGCTTTGCAGCGTGCGATCGCCTGCCATGTAGTCGCGACTCTGCTGAGTCAGCCCTTTTTCCATCCGGTCGCTTAGCGATCCGAGCGCCAGTACGCAGGCCACCGCCAGCGTGAGCGCCAGCCAGACAATCAGCAGCGAGGGGGACTTCCACTCTCGCCAAAACCAGCGCCAGATCATGCCTCCTCCCACAGTTTACCGTCACGCACGCGTAGCCGCCGATCGCAGCGGGCGGCCAGCTGTTCATCATGCGTGACCAGAATCAGCGTGGTCGCAAAGTCGCGGTTGAGTCCGAATAGCAGGTCGGCAATGCGATCGCCGGTTTTACGATCGAGGTTACCGGTAGGCTCGTCGGCAAACAGCAGCGCCGGACGTCCGCTGAACGCGCGGGCCAGCGCTACGCGCTGTTGCTCACCGCCTGAAAGCTGTGCGGGCAGGTGCGTCATGCGCGCGGCCAGGCCAAGCTGGGTTAGCAATTCCTGCGCCTGAGCACGACTCTGCCTGTCGCTATCGCCGCGCAGCAGCGCCGGAAGCTGAACGTTCTCCAGTGCGTTGAGCGTGGGAACCAACATAAAAGACTGAAAAACAAAGCCAATACTCTTCGCCCGCAGCGCAGCTCGCTGCTCTTCATCCATCTGGTGAAGCGGCGAACCCAGCAGCGTAACCTCTCCCTCGGTCCCATCATCAAGCCCGGCTAAAATACCCAGCAGGGTTGACTTGCCGGAGCCTGACTCGCCAATCAGTGCGAGGGTTTCAGCTGGTTTGACAACCAGCTCAACTCCGGTAAGGATGGAGAGCTGATGCTCACCCTGACCGACGGACTTACTAAGACGATGAACTTCAAGAATGTTTTCCGCTGGCATTACCCTGTCCTTTTATTACTGGCTTTGATATCGCTACGCGCGGCGGCGGCAGATACGCTGCTGGTGCTCGGTGACAGCCTGAGCGCCGGTTATCGCATGTCCGCCAGCGCCGCATGGCCCGCGCAACTCAATGATAAGTGGCATAGTTCGCCTGCTATCGTTAACGGTAGCATAAGCGGCGACACCGTGGCGCAGGGGCTGGCTCGCCTGCCAGCCCTGCTTAAACAGCATCAGCCGCGGTGGGTATTGATTGAGCTGGGTGGAAATGATGGACTGCGCGGCTTCCCGCCACAGGCTATCGAGAAGGATCTTAGCGCGATTATCAGCCAGGTCAAAGCGGCCAATGCTCAGCCTCTGCTGATGCAAATTCGCCTGCCTGCCAACTATGGCCGACGCTATACCGAATCCTTCGGTGCCATTTACCCCCGGCTGGCGAAAGCGAACGCCATTCCGCTGGTACCTTTTTTTATGGAGCAGGTCTACCTGAAGCCGGAATGGATGCAGCAGGATGGTATTCATCCTAACCCTGATGCCCAGCCCTTTATTACCGGGCTGATGGCCAGCGAGCTGGCTCCGCTGATTAAGCAATAATGACCGGTTGTGATGACCGCTCACAGGTAACTCTATGCAAAAAAATATCGTTATTACCGGCTGTTCCAGTGGAATAGGCTTTATCGCTGCCAACGACCTGCTACGTCGTGGCTACCGAATTCTGGCGGCCTGTCGTAAACCCGAGGATGTACAGCGTATGAACGCGCTGGGTTTTACCGGCATCCAGCTCGATCTCAACGACAGTATCAGCGTGGAGCGGGCTGCCGCGGAAATTATCGCGCTGTGCGATAACCGCCTGGATGGGCTCTTTAATAACGGCGGCTATGGCGTGTACGGGCCGCTGGCCTCCATCTCTCGCCAGCAGCTGGAGCAGCAGTTTGCCACCAATCTGTTTGGTACACATCAGCTCACTACGCTTCTGCTGCCCGCGCTGCGCGCCAGCGGCGATGCGCGCATCATTAATACCAGCTCGGTACTGGGGCTGATTTCCACGCCCGGACGCGGTGCCTATGCGGCCAGCAAGTATGCGCTGGAGGCATGGACTGATGCGCTGCGCATGGAGCTGCACGGCAGCGGCATTCGCGTCAGCCTGATTGAACCCGGGCCAATCAGCACCCGCTTTACCGACAACGTTAGCCAGGCCGAGCGCGATAAGCCGGTAAAAAATCCCGGTATTGCCGCACGCTTTACCCTGCCGCCGGAAGCAATATTACCCAGGTTGCGCCATGCTTTGGAGAGCAAACATCCACGGCTGCGCTATCCCGTGACGCTGGTCGCGCACGCCATGACGGTATTACGGCGCTTACTTCCGGGCTGGATACTGGATCGCATTTTGCGCGGGAAGTAGCCTTACGGTGATATCAGGCCTTGAAGCGCACGCGGTCGCCCCAATACAATGAGAAACACTGAAAAGAGACGAATTCATGTCACCACAAGCTAGCATTATTACGATTGACGAAACTAACCTGCAGCAGACGCTTGAGCAGTCTATGCAGGTACCCGTACTGTTCTATTTCTGGTCTGCACGCAGTCAGCACTGTCAGGAATTAACGCCGGTGCTGGAGCGCCTCGCGCAGGAGTATGCCGGGCAGTTTGTCCTGGCAGAGCTGGATTGCGATGCACAACCCGCCGTTGCGCAGCAGTTTGGCCTGCGTTCCATCCCGACCGTTTATCTGTTCCAGAATGGTCAGCCGGTGGATGGATTCCAGGGCCCACAGCCGGAAGAAGCTATCCGCGCGCTGTTGCACAAGGTGCTGCCTAAGGAAGAGGAGCTGAAAGCGCAGGAAGGTATGCGCCTGATGGATGAAGGCAAAGTGCTGGATGCCCTTCCCCTGCTTAAGGAAGCCTGGCAGCTGAGTAATCAGAACAGCGAAATGGGCTTTTTGCTGGCCGAAGCGCTAATAGCCCTCAACCGCAGCGAAGAGGCGGAAGAGGTGCTCAAAGTCGTGCCGCTCCAGGATAAGGACACGCGCTATCAGGGGCTTATTGCGCAAATCGATCTGTTAAAACAGGCCGCCGATACGCCGGAAATTCAGCAGCTCCAGCAGCAGATTGCTTCCCAGCCGGACAACGCTGAGCTGGCAACGCAGCTGGCTTTGCAGCTGCATCAGGTAGGACGCAATGAAGAAGCGCTTGAGCTGCTGTTTGGTCATCTGAAAAAAGATCTCGGCGCGGCTAACGGCCAGGTACGTAAAATATTGCAGGACATCCTTGCGGCGTTGGGCACCGGCGACGCGCTGGCAGCCAGGTATCGCCGCCAGCTTTACTCCCTGCTTTACTGATTGCTTCTGTACCATTAAGAAGCAGCTAACCGCCCGACATGCTGTAGAATGACGGGTACGGGCCGAATGATTCGGCCCTGGCAGCAACAATCCGGAGGTTAATTTATGCTTACTGTTATTCCTGTCATTATCATCCTGGCGTTGATCGTCGTCTGGTCAGGCATCAAAATCGTTCCACAGGGCTATCAGTGGACGGTAGAGCGGTTTGGCCGCTATACCAATACGCTCCAGCCCGGCCTTAACCTGATTGTGCCCTTTATGGACAGAGTAGGCCGTAAAATCAATATGATGGAGCAGGTCCTCGATATTCCTTCGCAGGAAATTATCTCCCGCGATAACGCCAGCGTCACCATTGATGCGGTGTGCTTTATTCAGGTGGTCGATTCTCCTCGCGCCGCCTATGAAGTGAGTAATCTGGAACTGGCAATCATCAATCTGACCATGACCAATATGCGTACCGTGCTCGGTTCAATGGAGCTGGATGAAATGCTGTCACAGCGTGACAACATTAATACCCGCCTGTTACGCATTCTCGACGAGGCCACCAACCCCTGGGGCATCAAAATCACCCGTATTGAGATCCGCGATGTTCGTCCCCCTGCCGAGCTGATCGCCTCAATGAATGCCCAGATGAAAGCCGAACGAACCAAACGCGCGGATATCCTGGAAGCTGAGGGGGTTCGGCAGGCAGCGATCCTGCGCGCCGAAGGGGAAAAGCAGTCGCAAATCCTGAAGGCTGAAGGCGAAAGGCAGTCGGCATTTCTACAGGCGGAAGCGCGTGAAAGAAGCGCCGAAGCGGAGGCGCAGGCGACTAAAATGGTGTCGGAGGCTATCGCCGCGGGTGATATTCAGGCCATCAACTATTTCGTCGCGCAAAAATACACTGATGCGCTGCAAAAAATTGGCACGTCCAGTAACAGCAAGATGGTGCTGATGCCGCTGGAAGCCACCAGCCTGATGGGCTCCATCGCCGGTATTTCTGAGCTACTCAATGAGAGCAAGAAGGATCGGAAAATCTGATGATAAGCGATCTGTTAGCAACACCCTGGGTGATGTGGCTGACGCTGGGCGGTGTCCTGCTGGCGGCCGAAATGCTTGGTGCCAGCGGTTACCTGCTGTGGAGCGGCGTTGCCGCCGTGCTGGTCAGCCTGCTGGTGTGGCTGGTACCACTGCCCTGGGAGTGGCAGGGGATCAGTTTTGCTCTGCTAACAATCCTGTCGGCGCTGTGGTGGAACCACTGGCTGAAAGGTCAGGACCGCAAAAAGCCCATTTCCACCCTCAACCAGCGCGGTAGTCAGCTAATTGGCCGACAGCTGACGCTCGACGAAGCGCTGTCAGATGGTTTTGGGCACGTGCGGATTGGGGACAGTAGCTGGCGCGTTCAGGCTGGGGAAGACTTTCCTGCCGGTACGCCCGTTACCGTGGTTGCCGTAGAAGGTATTACCCTGCGCATAATCAGACGCCCAGCCAATGCTGGAGGGTCGGACACCCGGGTTATACGCTAAACTGGCCTGCCGGGATGCGATGCTGCCAATGCTACATTGCTGCGATACGGCGATGCGGCTGAAGCTAACAGTGCTGCCAATACTGATAATGCTACCCTTGCTGCGATGCTGCCGGTGCTGCTGGATTTGGCCGATGCGGCTTAACGGTGGCAGCAGCCCGCAAGGTTGTTAATAATCGGGCAATCGGCGCTATCATCGCCGGGACAACTCTCTGCCAGGGCCAGCAGGCGCGTACGCATCAGGTTAAGCTCATGGATATGCGACTCAATTTCCGCCACTTTATCCAGCGTACGGGCTTTCACATCCGCACTGTGCCGCTGAGGATTATTGAACAGGCCGATCATTTCACGACACTCCTCAAGATTAAATCCAACCTGCCGTGCCTGTCGCAGCAGCGTGAGCTCCTCAATGTGCTTACTGCTGTAGCTGCGATAGCCATTTTCACTACGCAGCGGAGGTGTTACCAGCCCCTTCTCTTCATAAAAACGGATCGTTTTGCTGGTTAATCCGGTCTTTTTAGCCACATCGCTGATATTCATGGTGTGCTCCTTGACCTTCCCCTTGATGGAAGGTTTACCCTTCTTATCTACTGGAAATTCGTTTTCCGGTCAAACCGAACTATCAGGAGGCTTTACTATGTCACAAACCACTCTGCTAACGCTGGACGGCCTGACCTGTGGCCACTGCGTGAAGCGCGTGAAAGAGTCGCTCGAAAAGCGCGATGATGTTGAACAGGCTGATGTGTCAATTACCGAAGCCCGCATCAGCGGCAGCGCCCGTGCCGACGATCTGATCGCTACCGTTGAGCAGGCGGGTTATCACGCCAGCCTTAACCAGGGCAACGCGCGCCCAAAGCCTGAACCGCTGACAGTAACAGAGACCCAGCCGGAAGCGCTGACAGCGGCCCCTGCAAAGCTTCCGGCACAGGACATCGACAGCTTTCATCTGCTGATTGATGGCATGAGCTGCGCCAGCTGCGTCAGCCGCGTGCAGAACGCGCTGACGCAGGTACAGGGCGTCAGTCAGGCCCGCGTTAACCTTGCCGAACGCAGTGCGCTGGTGATGGGCTCCGTGCCGCCACAGACGCTAATCGACGCGGTTAAAAACGCGGGCTATGCCGCAGAAATCATCGAAGATGACGGCGCGCGACGTGAAAAACAGCAGCAGAAAGCGGAGCAGGCGACGCGACGCTTTCGCTGGCAGGCCATACTGGCCCTGACGCTGGGCATTCCGCTAATGATCTGGGGGATGATCGGCAATAATATGATGCTGACCGCCAGCAACCGCAGCGGCTGGCTGGTGGTCGGTATACTGACGCTGCTGGTGATGATCGTGGCGGGCGGCCACTTCTACCGCAGCGCGGTAAAAAGCCTGCTAAAGGGCACTGCCACCATGGATACGCTGGTGGCGCTGGGTACGGGTGCCGCCTGGCTCTATTCCGTCAGCGTTAACCTCTGGCCCGACGTTTTCCCCCCGCAGGCCAGACATCTTTACTACGAAGCCAGCGCCACCATTATTGGTCTGATTAATCTCGGCCATATGCTGGAGCAGCGCGCACGCCAGCGTGCCTCCCAGGCGCTGGAACGCCTGCTTGACCTTACCCCGCCCACCGCCCGCGTGGTCACCGATGAGGGCGAACAGACCCTTGCACTCAGTGATGTCATGCCGGGAATGATCCTGCGCCTGACCACCGGCGATCGGGTTCCGGTCGACGGTACCATTACCCGTGGCGAGGCCTGGCTGGACGAGGCAATGCTGACCGGTGAAGCCATCCCGCAGCAGAAAGCCAGCGGTGATGCCGTGCATGCCGGTACGGTGGTGCAGGATGGTAGCGTGCTTTTTACCGCCGAAGCGGTCGGGAAAAATACCACCCTGTCGCGCATCATTAATCGCGTTCGCCAGGCCCAGAGCAGCAAGCCGGAAATTGGTCAGATGGCCGATAAAATTTCCGCCATTTTTGTGCCAGTGGTTGTCGCTATCGCCCTGCTGAGCGCGGCGGTGTGGTACGCGGTTGGACCGGCGCCGCAGCTGGTGTATACGCTGGTGATTGCCACCACCGTCCTGATTATCGCCTGCCCCTGCGCGCTGGGCCTGGCCACGCCAATGTCGGTGATTGCGGGCGTGGGCCGGGCTGCTGAGTCTGGCGTGCTGGTACGCGACGCCGATGCGCTACAGCGAGCCAGTACGCTAACGACGCTGGTATTTGATAAAACCGGTACGCTGACCGAAGGCGCACCGCGCGTGGTCGATATCCAGCTGTTTAACGGCGCTTCGCAGCAGCAGGCGTTAAGCTGGGCGGCCGCGCTGGAACAGGGATCGCAGCATCCCCTGGCGAGGGCGGTCCTCGATCGCGCGGGTGATATTCGTCTGCCCGACATCACCCAGTTCCGTACGCTGCCCGGTTTCGGCGTGAGCGGCAATCTCGACGGCGTGCCGATGCTGCTGGGCAATGGCGCACTGATGGCGCAGCAGGAGATTGATATTTCGGCTGTCGACGATCTGATCTCCACGCAGGCCGCCCAGGGCATCACGCCGATACTGCTGGCCGCAGAGGGCAGGCTGACCGCAATGCTGTCAATCCGCGATCCGCTGCGTGCTGAGACGAGCGCGGTGCTGAAACGCCTGCGTCAGGAGGGCTATCAGTTAGTCATGCTGACCGGTGATAATGAGAAAACCGCACGGGCGGTCGCGCGTGAAGCGGGTATCGATCGGGCGATAGCGGGCGTACTGCCCGAGGGAAAAGCGGAGGCTATTCAGCACCTGCAGCAGCAGGGGCATCGGGTGGCGATGATTGGCGATGGGATTAATGATGCCCCGGCGCTGGCCCAGGCTGACGTAGGGATTGCCATGGGCAGCGGCAGCGATGTGGCGATTGAAACAGCGGCCATCACGCTGATGCGCCAGGATTTGAATGCCGTAACGGATGCGCTGGCGATCGCTAAAGCCACGCTGAGAAATATGAAGCAGAATCTGCTGGGCGCCTTTGTTTACAACGCTATTGGTATTCCCATCGCGGCGGGCGTCCTGTATCCGCTAACCGGCACCCTGCTCAGCCCGGTGGTTGCCAGCGTGGCCATGGCGCTCTCGTCCATCACCGTAGTCAGCAACGCAAATCGCCTGATCCGCTATCGTCTGCCCTCCGCGTAATCTCCCTCAGTCCAGTCTGGAAGTGACCCTTTTCTCTGTCGCCCGATACGCTAAACCGTTAGCATAGAATGATAACGGGCAGGAGACAGAGAGCATGGGAAAATTATTGCACCTGATAAGCGCATTCTGGCAGGTGCTGTCGCCGCGCCACTATGCCTATCCGGCACAGGACATCACTCTGGGTGACAGGCAGCTTCACCTGGTGGGCAGTATCCATATGGGAACGCAGGGTATGCTGCCGCTGCCTGCCGTGTTGCAGTCGCGGCTTGCGCAGGCAGACGCGTTAATCGTGGAAGCCGATATTACCGCCGGAGCCTCTCCGTTTACGGAAAGTGAGCGTTGTTCACCCCTGAGCGAACGATTGACCCGCGAGGAATACGCCCGGTTCTGTCGCCTGTGTGACGAGGTCGCCATCTCCCCGGAGGCCGCGGATATTCTGCCTGCCTGGCAGGTCGCGCTGATGTTACAGGCCCAGCAGGCGCAGATTCTCGGCCTGCGGGCCGACTACGGCATTGATTTTCAACTACTTAATGCGGCGAAAAAGCAGGAAAAGCGGGTCATTGAGCTGGAAGGTCCGGAAACTCAGCTGGCCCTGCTGCGCGCGCTGCCCGATAATGGCCTGTCCCTGTTACAGGACACGCTAACACACTGGCAGACTAACGCACGTCTGTTGCAGACGATGATCGGCTGGTGGCTTGAATCGCCGCCGCGTACCGGTCAGTCCCAGCTTCCCGGGACGTTTAACAGCGCCCTGAATGACGTTCTGATGCTACAGCGTAATCAGCGCTGGAATGACGCGCTCAGGGCGCTGCCTGCTGGGAAATATGTCGTTGCGGTGGGGGCCCTGCATCTTTATGGTGAGGGAAATCTGCCCGATTTATTGAATCAGAGATAAAAAAAAGGGCCAATATTATTATCGGCCCGTCAATAAGGAAGTTTTTATGATTTTAGTTATTCACTGACAATCAGGTTGTCGGTGAGGGGCGAATTGTCGCTTAAAGCCTGGTTTTTCGCCACCATTATTGTTAATTAATTAATTAGCCGCAACCTGTAGCGACTGGCACGCATTAAGGACGGGATCAATGACGCCTGCAATAAAACTTCTCGAAAAACAAAAGGTCACCTTTTCTCTGCACGCTTACGAGCATGATGCGGGTGAATCGAACTTTGGTGATGAAGCGGTACGTAAACTCAATCTTGATGCTAACCGGGTTTATAAAACGCTGCTGGTTGCGCTGAATGGCGATAACAAAACGCTGGCGGTAGCGGTTACGCCGGTGGCGGGAAAGCTGGACTTGAAGCTGGTCGCCCGGGCATTAGGTGCAAAAAAAGTGGAGATGGCCGATCCTCAGATCGCGCAGCGCACTACCGGTTATCTGCTCGGGGGGATCAGCCCGCTGGGTCAGAAGAAGCGCCTGCCTACCGTTATTGATGCGCCCGCACGGCAGTTTGCCACCATTTTTGTGTCCGGCGGCAAGCGCGGATTAGACATTGAGCTTGCCCCGGCGGATCTGGCTGGGCAGCTGAACGCCAGCTTCGCCGATATTTCCCGACGCGATGAGTAGCCAGGTGCCAGGGAGGGAACCCCGCGGCATCTGCGTTATGCAGGGCACAACCGGGACAGGCAAAATGTCAGGGTATTATGCGCAGATATTTAGCCCGCCTGCTGGGCCATGAGCTGGTCGAGCATCCAGCGTCCTGCCGGTCCCGGTGGCGTTCGTCGGGACCAGCAGGCATCCACCGAAATCTTCCTTGGCCAACCTTTAACCGGCAGCTCAAGTAAGAGCTGATGACCAAATTGCTCTACCATCCAGCGCGGCAAAACGCTCCAGCCAAACCCCTGCTCGGCCATCTCCAGCAGCAGCAGGTAAGATGGCGCGGTCCAGACTTTACCAGGCTGATAATGTTCCTTTTCAATCCAGGTATTCAGGCTGAGCTGACGCATCTCCCTCAATTCCTCTTCATTGACCAACGACTGTTGTGCCAGCGGATTGTCCTGATGCAGAAAGATGCCCATTTCTGCCTCTACCTGCAGGCGGGAGGTGGCGATCTCCGGTGGGTACTCTGGCTGCACGCGGATCACGCCAATATGTGCCCTGCCCGTTTGCAGCAGATCTATCACATCGTCATCTTCAGCGATCATGCATTCAAATTCGATATTGGGGTAGCGAGCGGCAAAGCGCTTTAGCAGTGACTCATGATAATCCGCCTGCCAGAAATCAGAAATAGCCATACTGAGGCAGGGCTCTACCTCTCCTGCCAGCCTGACGGCCAGCTCATCCAGCTTCCCGCTGGCAGAGAGGATTTCCCGGACCTGTGCCAGCGCCCGCTTACCGTTGTCGGTAAGCACCGGCGAACGTCCCTCCCGACTGAATAACGCAAAACCTAAGTCGGCCTCAAGATTCGCCACGGCGGTGCTAATGGTTGACTGGCTTTTACGCAGGGCGCGCGCGGCGGCCGAAAAGGAGCCGCTCTCGACGGTCTGCACAAAAGCTTCCAATGATTCCGGTGAATAACGCATTAATGTATCGCTTTTATCGATGCTTTCTAATTTCATCTTATCAGATGGACGACGGAAAATGGCGCTCATATCAAATAAGGAGCAACTATGCGTCACTGGACGTTGAAAGAACGTTTTTTCCATGCCGTAGGTTATGAAGGTCTGGCACTTATGCTGGTCGCCCCGGTGGCGGCGTGGGCGCTGGACAAACCCCTGTTTCAGATGGGCGCGCTGGCAATTGTGCTTTCGACCCTGGCGATGGTCTGGAACATGGTTTATAACGCCGTTTTCGACAGGCTGTTCCCGCGAGAGAGCGTTAAAAGGGGCCTGCCGCTGCGCATCGTGCAGGCCGTGGGCTTTGAAGGCGGGTTTATCGCCATTGGCCTGCCGGTTGCCGCCTTTATGCTGGAGACAAGCCTGAAGCAGGCCTTTATGATTGAGATCGCCTTTTTCCTGTTTTATCTGCCCTATACCCTCTTCTATAACTGGCTATACGATACGCTGCGTAAGCGCTGGGTCGGGCGCAGAGCCTGCTATTAAAACCGGGCCTACTCCAGCATCGCCGTCAGAAAGGTCGGCAGTCGCCACTTTTTCGGCTTATCTGACGGCTGTGCAGGGGGCGCATTTTCTGCCTTGTGGACAATCTCGCCTTTTGGTTCATACGCTGCGGCGTCAAGCGGTGAATGGCTCTGGATATACTCTTTTAACACTTCGGCATCGACAAAACCGGTATTCACGTAGCCCGGTAACTTGTCTATGGCCGGGTAGCCATCCCCGCCCGACGCGTTAAAACTCAGGGTGGTCATACGGTAAGTTTTGTCGGCTTCCAGCGGCTGGCCTTTGATTGTGATCTGGCTGACGCCCGTGCCGTCGGCAACCAGGCTAACGTTGGCAAACTGCGCGTAGCCGCCTGAATCCGGTTTGATATTCGCCACCACCGCCAGATATTTTTCAACGTCACGCCCTTTCATCTCCACCCAGGTCAGCGTGTTGCCGAACGGCTGTACCTTCAGCACATCCTTATAGGTCAGGGTGCCCGACTCAATAGAGTCACGCACGCCCCCGCCGCTCATCACTGCAAAATCGGCGCCGGTGCGAGCTATCTGCGAGGCCAGCATCAGCCTGGCCAGGTTTGTCTGTACAAAGCGAACCTTGCTGCGATCCCCCTCGAAGTGCCCGTTTGCACTGCCAATTTTCACCCCAAGCTGCGCCTCGCCCTTTTTCTGGAAGGGGGTAAGCAGCTTCATCATGGCAGGATTTTTCGCAATCTCCGGGGTGTAGTTAATCCAGCTGGTGCTGCCGTCGGCATTGGCGACCTTATGCTTCAGATTGATCGGCACCAGCTCATAGTGTTCAAGCGTCAGCGTGCCGTTAAGAAAGCTAAAGTCTGCACGACCAATGTATTTGCCCCATTCGTGCGCCTGGACAATCCAGGTGCCGTTTTGCTTATCGGGCTGACAGGGCGTACCCGGCACGTAATCGACCTGCCTGACGTTGGGCTTCGCCATACACACCGGATTCTGCGAGTGGCCGCCTACAATCAGGTCCAGATAGCCTGCCGGAAGCGCCCGGGCCATCTCCACATCGCCCGGCGCGTTAGAACCGTGCTGCCCGTTGTCGTAATGTCCCATATGGGTGGCGGCAATAATCACGTCCGGCTTCTCTTTACTTCGCAGCGTCTCAACCACGGCCTTAGCCTCGGTAGCGGGTGGGCGAAATTCCATGTCGGTGAAATACGCCGGGTTACCGATTTTGGCGGTGTCATCGGTGGTCAGCCCAATGACCGCGATTTTCAGCCCCATGCGGTTAAACAGCGCATAGGGCTGGAAAAGGCGTGTTCCGGTACTTTTTTGATAAATATTGGCGGAAAGAAGCGGGAATTTTGCCCACTTTTGCTGCTGGCGCAGGACGGAGAGCGGGTTATCGAATTCATGATTGCCAATCGCCATCGCATCATAGCCAATCAGATTCATGCCGCGAAAATCAGGTTCGGCATCCTGAAGATCGGATTCCGGCACGCCGGTGTTGATGTCACCGCCGGAGAGGATCAGTACCTGTCCGCCGTGGGCCTGCACATCGTAGCGGATCTGATCCATCATGGTTTTCTGCGCTGCCAGCCCATACTGATCGTGTTCATCCGGCCAGAAATGTCCATGGTGATCGTTGGTGTGAAGGACGGTGAACTTATAGACGCGATCTTTTACCCAGGCCTGTGCCGGGAGTGATACGCACAGAATCGTTAGCGTTAGCGCTAATGGCGTCAGCGTTGTTCTTAAGAGTGATGGCACAGTGAATTCTCCTTGTTAAATAAGTGATCGGACCTTGCTGATTATTATCCATTGCGACCCATGCATACCGGCCTCTGTCTCACAAAACCTTAAACACGCGAATTTTGGGCAGCTAACTTGCCTCTCTTTCTCTTAACCGGGCGGTATGATTGCCCGCCGGTTACGAAATCCCAATGAGAAATCAGCCGCATAAGGATCAAAATAACAGAAAAACGCTTTATGCACTTTTTCAGGTCGGTGAGCGATTTTTTCCCTGATTAAAGTCGATTAAACCGCGATAAAAATATCATTATATCTTACAATCATTAATTACAAGTGGATACATTTGCATACATAAGGAGGAGAGCATGCACCACACTACCCCGCTTATCACCACCCTTGTGGGAGGCCTGGTTCTGGCCTTTATTTTCGGTATGCTGGCCAACCGGTTAAGAATCTCTCCGCTGGTAGGCTATCTGCTGGCGGGCGTGTGCGCCGGTCCCTTTACGCCTGGCTACGTGGCCGACCAGAATCTGGCCCCGGAGCTGGCCGAGCTGGGCGTCATACTACTGATGTTCGGCGTCGGGCTGCATTTCTCTCTGAAAGACCTGATGGCGGTCAAAGCCATCGCCATCCCTGGCGCGATCGCGCAGATCGCCGTTGCCACGCTGCTCGGCATGGGGCTGTCAACGGTGATGGGCTGGCCCTGGCTGACCGGGCTGGTCTTTGGACTCTGCCTCTCCACGGCCAGTACGGTGGTGCTGCTGCGCGCGCTGGAGGACAGGCAGATGATTGACAGTCAGCGCGGGCAAATCGCCATTGGCTGGCTGATTGTTGAGGATCTGGTGATGGTGCTGGCGCTGGTACTGCTGCCCGCCATTGCAGGGATGTTTGAACAAGGTAGCGCCAGCCTGGGTCTGGTGCTGCTTGATCTGCTGATTGCCATCGGCAAGGTGGCGGCCTTTATGGTGCTGATGATGGTGGTCGGCCGCCGGGTGGTGCCATGGATCCTGGCGCGCAGCGCAGCCACCGGCTCGCGGGAGCTTTTCACCCTCTCGGTGCTGGCGCTGGCGCTGGGAATTGCCTTTGGCGCCGTTGAATTTTTCGACGTCTCGTTCGCGCTGGGTGCGTTCTTCGCCGGTATGGTGCTGAATGAGTCTGAACTCAGCCATCGCGCCGCGCACGATACGCTGCCGCTGCGGGACGCCTTTGCCGTGCTGTTCTTTGTTTCCGTCGGCATGCTGTTTGACCCGACCATCCTGCTGAAGGCACCGCTGGCCGTCCTGGGCGTGCTGGCGATTATTGTGCTGGGTAAATCGGTGGCGGCGCTGGCGCTGGTTCGCCTGTTTGGCCATTCGCTGCGCACCGCCCTGACAATCTCCGTCAGCCTGGCGCAGATCGGAGAGTTCGCCTTTATTCTCGCCGGGCTGGGGATTTCACTCAATCTGCTGCCTGAAGAGGGGCGTAATCTGGTGCTGGCCGGCGCGATCCTCTCGATCATGCTTAATCCGATCCTTTTTGCCCTGCTGCAACGTTACCTGGATAAAGCGGATGCCCGCCAGCAGCAGGACGCGACAGTAGAAGAGGAGCAGCTGCCGCTGGATATCTGCCATCATGCCATCGTGGTGGGCTTTGGCCGGGTCGGCAGCCTGCTGGGTCGGCGGCTGATTGAACAGGGCATTCCCATTGTAGTGGTGGAGAATAGCCGCAGCCGGGTGGAAGCGCTCAGGGAGCAGGGAATTCTGGCGGTATTGGGGAACGCCGCGCGCGCCGAAACGATGGATCTGGCCTCTCTGGCATGCGCGCGCTGGCTGCTGCTGACCATACCCAATGGCTATGAGGCGGGTGAAATTGTCACGGCGGCGCGGCAAAAGCACCCCAGCATTGAAATTATCGCCCGCGCCCACTATGACGATGAGGTGGATTATATCACCGAGCGCGGGGCGAACGAGGTGGTGATGGGAGAACGGGAAATCGCCAGCAGCATGCTCCAACTGATGCAGATCGCACCCGCCATACCCCCGTCCCGCCCGGTATAACCGGTTGGGCTCCCCCCTCGCAGGGTAGCCCACGCGTTACCGGTCCCAGTAGGACTCTTCCAGGCTGTCTTCCCGCTCGGGAAGACCTCGCGTCAGACGAGGTGAATGCTGGTTCAGTACCTGATAGCTGACCCGGTTGGCATATTTGCATACCTGCGCCAGAGAGGAGTAGGTCAGATACTCCCGCCCGTGCTTACTGGAGTTAGGTACGTTTGAACGGTGATAGTTATTGGCGGTGATATCGTGCAGCAGCGCCGCAAGCGCGCCATCACCCGCGCCGTTGGTATTCATGATTTTTTCTGGCCCGCCCATATAAGGGGCGATATGAGAAAATATTCTGGCGGGCTGCTGGCAGTCCTGATGCCGCATCGCGCGGCTGAACTCATACTGGTTAAACTCCGGGATCGCCCCCGGCAGAAGAGGATGCTGCGTTTTACGTTTCCCTTCGTCTTCGGTAAAGCCAGCCATATACAGCCCGTGCGGCCCGGCGGTGCAGAGAACCAGATCCACCCAGTCCAGCGCCATATTGGCCGCCTGAAGCGGATCGCTGAGACCGGTCAGCGCCTCGGCTTCCTCTTCATTCATCGCCACGATGGAGACATGCTCGCGCAGGAATGCCCGCCAGAACTCAGGATTATCCCCAATCACGTATTTGGTTCCCAGCGTCAGCACCACCGGCACGTTATGCTTTTTCGCAAAGGCAATGGCCTGCATGGTGGCATCCGGCATCGGCTCGCCCGGCTTACAGCGGATCAGATAGGAGGTCAGCACCAGCGCGGATGCCCCGGCAATCACCTCTTCGGGAATACTTTCCCGGTTTAGCTGGTTCATCATCCCCGGGCTGATGGCAAAGGTTCGCTCACCGCGATCGCCAATCAGCGTAAAGCAGCGCCCAATCGCGCCTTCCACGCCCTGGAGATAGTTCAGGTCGGTACGGCTGGAGGTATTGCACAGATAGCGATAGGCGTAGCCGCCAATCTGCACGTTGCTGCACATCACGCCCAGCAGCACCGAGCGGTCGTCTGCCAGCACCGAGTAATTGTGCAGCGTGTTGCCGATGGTTCCCCCGGCAAACTGATGGGTAATCAGATTTTCCTTCATCAGCTCGTGATAAAGCGCTTCGGCTACGTCATCCTCAATCACCAGCGAGTGCCCGCTACTCAGCCCGAAACGACGGATAAAGTCATCATCGACTTTGGCTTCAATATCCACCAGCGTCTGGTCTATGCCGACGATCCAGCTGGTGGCAACGTCGCTTTCGGGCAGCGTTTGTTGAAGTAGAGGGTCACGGGCGCTTACGGGAAAATAGTGTTTAGATTTACGCTTGCCGGGAAATTTCATCGTTCAAAATTCAGAAAGGGGTCAGGCGGGGAAGGATAACACAGGGATGCCCGACAGCGCGCGCATCCCCGTTACTCAAACCGGTTACAGGTGTTCGTTAACCAGTTCAACCATCATATCAATATGCAGTGCATCAGCGTTAAGCGCAGGAATATAGTTAAAACTTTTGCCGCCTGCGTGCATAAAGATTTCGCAGTTCTCTTCGCTGATCTCTTCCAGCGTTTCCAGACAGTCGGAAGAAAAGCCCGGGCTCATCACCTGCACGGATTCAATGCCCTTACCCGGTAGCGACTTCATGGTTTCATCGGTATAAGGCGTCAGCCAGGGTTCCCGGCCAAAACGTGACTGGAAGGTCAGCATCGCATTCTTATCGGTCAGCCCCAGCGCGGTCTTCAGCGCCTCGAAGGTGGCGTAACAGCGCTGAGGATAGTCATCGCCCTGATCGGCAAAGCGTTGCGGAATACCGTGGAAAGACGTCACCAGCAGATCCGGCTGGCCGTGGGTGGCAAAGGACTTCTCAACGGAGGCCTTCAGCGCGGCAATATAGGCCGGATGTTCGGCGTAATCACGGATAAAGTGTACCGATGGCAGGCTGCGGTAGCCGGCAAAAACCTCAGTAATACCGTCCCACACGGCGGCCACCGTTGAACAGGAGAATTGTGGATAGAGCGGCAGCACAATCAGGCGGGTGACGCCCTGCGCCATCAGGCTGTCGAGCGCGGATTTCAGGCTCGGGCTGCCGTAGCTCATACCCAGTTCTACCGGCATATCCACGCGCGCGGCCAGCGCCTCCCGCTGCCGTTTGCTGTAAACCATCAGCGGCGAGCCCTCATCCATCCACACCGATGCGTAGAGTTTGGCGACGCGTGGCGATCGGATCGGCAAAATAGCGCCGTTGAGGATCGGCCACCACAGCCAGCGTGGGGTATCCACGACGCGTTTATCACTGAGGAATTGTTTCAGGTAGCGTTTCACTGCGGGGGTAGTCGGCGCATCGGGTGTGCCAAGGTTCACCAGCAGCACGCCGGGTTTTTCTTGCCTCATTGTTATTCCTTATCAGGGCAGCTGTGGAGAAGAAAACAAGGCTTATTCTAGCGGAAAAATGCGGGGTGAGAACCAATTGCTGTAACAGGGGCCAGGAATGCCTGGCCCGGAAGGGATTAACCGAGAATGTCAGCCAGCTCGTCACGCACTTCAGTCACCTTACGGGTGCCATCAATTTTATGATAAGTGGTGTTGCCCGCTGCGGCCTCTTTGCTGTAATAAGCAATCAGTGGAGCAGTAAGCTGATGGTATTCAACCAGGCGCTTGCGCACGGTCTCTTCCTGATCGTCTTTACGGGTGGTCAGCTCTTCGCCGGTCACATCATCTTTACCTTCGACCTTCGGCGGGTTGAAGTTAACGTGATAAACGCGGCCAGAAGGCGCATGAACGCGGCGGCCCACGATGCGTTCGACGATCAGCTCGTCCGGCACCGCGAATTCCAGCACGTAGTCTACCTTGATCCCGGCATCCTTCATCGCATCCGCCTGAGGAATGGTACGCGGGAAGCCGTCCAGCAGAAAACCATTGCGGCAGTCTTCCTGAGCGATACGCTCTTTGACCAGCGCAATAACCAGCTCGTCGGTCACCAGCTTACCGGCGTCCATGATCGCTTTGGCTTGTTTACCCAGTTCGCTACCTGCTTTAACGGCTGCACGCAGCATGTCGCCCGTAGAGATCTGCGGAATACCGTATTTCTCCATAATAAACTGAGCCTGAGTTCCCTTACCTGCACCCGGTGCACCGAGCAGAATAATACGCATTGCGTAAATCCCCTTGCGAATCGCTTAAATTTTAAATTTGTCCAGCCTGAAACCATACCATTATGGCTCTTTCTCCACAAGGAACGCGGTGGTTAACCTGCGTCTGCATAGCGAGCGGACGAGACCTGTCGCCGCGCGTACAGCGTTTGCGAGATGACCGCGACCACGATAATTGCCCCACCCGCCACCGCATGGAGGGTTGGCATTTCAGCAAGAAAGATCGCCATCCACAGCGGGGCAAGCGCCGTTTCAAGTAGCAGAAACAGCCCGGCATTGGCCGGTGAGACGTAGCGGGTCGATAATGTGATTAATCCCATCGCCAGCGGCATCACCAGCATCCCCTCGGCCAGCGACCAGCCATACTGCGCCAGGCTCAGCTCTCTGAGCGTAGTGAACATATCCGCGCCTGACCAGAGCAGGATTGCCACCGACGCCACGACCCCACCCAGCGACGGCAGCGCCAGCGTCCCTCCCTCCACCCGAGCGGTAAAGATAAACGCCAGCGCCATAGATACCGCCGTAGCCAGCGCATAGACGTTAGCTACGGCGGAGTCACCCGCCGAACGTCCTGACATCACAATGACCACTCCGGCAATCCCCGCCAGAGCGGCAACCATGACGCTGCGATCGCACTTAACCTGAAAGAATAAGCGGGAAATCAGCGCGGAAACAAACGGCGTGGAGGAGATAATCACCAGCACCGTCGCCACGTTACCGCGATTCAGCGCGTTCACAAAACAGGCGGAAGCAATGGCAAAAAACAACGTTGGCAGCGCATTCTCCCGGGTCAGCCACGGCTTACCGAGCGTGGAACGACTCCGCCGCCACAGCGCCCACACCAGCAGACAGACCGCCCACATAAAAAAACCGCGCAGCATGACAATCGTCCATGAGTCATGGATGCCCATCAGCCGAATGAACACCGAGTCAAAACTCAGGATCACGCCACCCAGAATGCCGATCAGGCTGCCGTTAAGCGGTTTGGTTTGTTTCATTGCTGCTCCCATAAGTCAATCAGGTTCTGTTTTATCTGCCCGGTCACATCAATCCCCCTTCTGCCGTCGCCCCTGGCCCAGCCGGAGATACGCAGCGTATTAACATGGGGGAAGTAGCTGGCACCTGCGGCTTTGACCTGCTTTTGCAGCGCCGCACTCAGTGGTGGCACCTCAAAACAGCTGAACGGCAAGCGGGTATCGCTCATTGAGGTGAAATGCCTGCCCGCGACATCCTTCAGTGCAATGCTATTCACCTGTGCCACGTTATAGGGCTGCCAGTCGCTGCTGCGAATGTTATGCAGTGCCTCTTCCAGGGGTTTTGCGGAGGCCGTCGTTCCTTCGAACAGCCGTAGCTCACTGCGCAACAGGGTGCTGAAGTGCTCAGGGCGCAGCGCGATAACCGCCAGCCCGATGGTCAGCGAAGCATGCTTATGCAGCGGCGCGACGAAGATTGAGCTCGACGCAATCAGCTCATCGTGCAGATTCGTTGCGAAGCTGTGTGAAGCATCCACCACTCCCTTGCCTTTACAGTCGGTCAGCGGATTGACCTCGCCGGTATAGGGGCTGACATGGGTGATAATCGGCACATTGCCCGGCCCGGTACAGAGCGATGTCGGACGCTGGAAAAGCTCGCTGACCGGCTGATAATGCGCCTGCTTAGCCAGACAGAGCGTCGTCTCCTGCTTATAGAAAAGATGCGACAGAATAACCAGGCCAACCCGCACGGACTGAACGAAGTAAAGCTCATAATCCTGCAGATGGTAGATGCGGGTTAATTCATCCCGTAATTCATCTCGCTGCATAAGCGCTCGCTTATAAAATTGTTCGCCGTGGCGTTTTTGTAGGTCGGGAGATAACGAAGAAGCATCCATTAGTTGATTAACTCTTGCTGATAAAGCAGTGGCATGACGTTGTCGCGAAAGATGGATCCCACCGCGATTTCACAGGGCGGCCGGCGGTAGTTAACCCAGGCGATCTCCTCTATCTCCGCGCCCGCGCGGGGCTGGCCAACGATCTCGACGTGATACACGTGATTCTCAATCGCCATGGATTCAAACTCCGCCCTGCCGTGAAACAGACCAAAGGGCCGGAAGGACTTGATCTGCACGCCCAGCTCTTCCTGGAGCTCCCGTTTCAGGCAGCTCAGGTGGTCTTCCCCTCGTTCGGGTTTACCGCCGGGCGAAATAAAGATTCGCGTACCGCATTTTCGCGTCAGCAGCAGTGAACGCTGATGAATAATCACCGCCGAGCACTTGACGATCACGTTCATATCAGCCTCCCGGGGAGAACGTAGCCCCTCGGCTACGTCGGGGGTACATGTGCGATCAGGCTGCGGCACTGGCAGTTTTCTCCACGGGTGTCATCAGCGTTTCTCCGGCCAGGAAGCGCACGATATTCAGGGCCAGCGGCGTTTTATCTTTCAGGTAGGCGAGAATGGTGTCATCGCCCGGCGTCGAGAAGCTGTCAGCGAAAATACTGATGCCTTCCAGCGATTTGGTTGAGATCCCCAGCTGTAGCAGGCGATATTTTACGTCATCCGCCGACTGCGCAAATTCATAGATGGGTGACTGATAGTTGATGTCAAACTGCGCCATCATCTCCATCAGGAAGGTTTTGGCAACCGGACGCTGCTCGGGAAACTCCATCTGGTAATGCGTAATGCCATCGTTGATGGTGTTAATGTCATTGCGGCGGCAGAAGTCGACCAGATGCGCGTGAATGGCCAGCTTTTCGCCCAGCAAAACCAGATTTTTGCGGTATTTCAGAATGTCAGCTTCAAGGTGTTCGATGGCGATGGAGCGGAATGCACCGCTGATATCAGCCACGGTATGATCGACAACCAGCTCGCCAAAGCGGGATTTCAGCTCTTCAACGCGATGCGACAAAATGCCGCGGTGCAGTGAACATCCGCTGTTGCCTGACCAGAGGTGAACGGGGATCCCCTGTAACATTAAATAACATGCTGCCAGCGTGCTGTCCCGGCCACCGGTAAACATGACGAGCTGTGTTTTTGCTGTATGCTGAATGGTCATTTTCCTGTCCTTCACATGGCTGATAGTCGTCATCGCTGACTGGATAAGGAGGAACCGCGCTGTAATGCGTCTTCCCTGAAGGGGCGCTTAGCGTTAATGAGCCTGTGCCGTTTCGCCTCTGAAATCAGATTATGGAAAACGCGCTGGACATTAAAATGATATAAACAGACACTGGCTGTTAGTTTTACTAACAGGGTTTACTTATGACTGGCCTCCCTTCCCTGCGCGCCCTGCGCTATTTTCATTCGGCAGCGCTGCATCAGAGCTTCAGCCAGGCTGCGCAGTCGCTTAACGTCACCCACAGCGCGGTAAGCCATCAGATCAAGCTGCTGGAAGAGTGGCTGGGGAAACCGCTGTTTAATCGCGCCAACGGCAGGGTGCATCTCACCTCAGACGGTGAGCGGCTGAAGGTTTGCTGCATGCAAACCTTTCGTGAAATTGAGACCACCTGTGAGAAAATTCGCGCCCGCAATATCAACAGCCTGACCGTCTCCTGCGCCCCCAGCTTTCTGGCCCAGTGGCTTATCCCGCGCATTAGCCGTTTCTCGGCACTTCATAGCGATATAGCCCTGACTTTTCAGACACATGTTGATATCGAGCGCGTCAGAAACGAGCAGTCTGACGTGCTGATCCTCAGCCATGAGCAGCCGGTACAGGATGACATCGCCGCCACGCTGATTACCGTTGATTATATTGGCCCGGTTTGTGCGCCCGGGGTCGCCCGGAATCTCACCTATGAAACGGACTTTTCCACCCTTTCCCTGCTGCATGCCGATACCAAGCTGCACGCCTGGGCAGAGTGGGCAAAAAAAACCGGCGCAAAGGGGGATTTCTGGGCGGGAAGGCATTTTGATAATCTGACGCTGGCCATTCAGGCCGCGCGAAACGGGCTGGGGATCATCATGACGCCGCAGATTCTGGTACGTAAAGAGATCCGTGAAGGCACGCTGATAGCGCCATTAGGATTCGCAGAAGTCGACCGGGCGACCTGGATGATGGTAAAGGCGTCGCGTATTGAGGAGCGGGAGATCAAACTGTTTCGTCGCTGGCTGCTGGAGGAGGCGGCCAGCGTCGGATGATGATAAGGCAGCCCACAAACAATAAGGCCCCGCCAGCGAATGCGGGCGGGGCCTGTGGGCAGGATGCTGTAGCGCTAAGGTTTACGCCAGCAGCAGCTGATTCATACGGCGGATAAACTGGTTCGGATCGTCCAGCGTACCGCGCTCGGCAAACATCGCCTGATCCAGCAGCAGCTCAACCCATTCGCCAAAGCGGGCCTCATCCCCGGTATCGGCCGCACGCTTGACCAGCGCGTGATCCGGGTTCAGCTCAAACAGATACTTCACTTCCGGCACTGCCTGCCCCGCTGCCGCAAACAGTTTCGCCATCTGGGTACTCATGTCATTGGCTTCGGTGGTGACAATGGCTGGCGTATCGGTCAGGCGATGCGTCAGACGCACTTCCTTCACGCGGTCGCCAAGCAGCGTCTTCACGCGTTCCACGAAGGGTTCCAGCGCCTTTTCGGCCTCTTTCTGCTCTTCGCTCTCTTCGTCGGCCAGCTTGCTTAGCTCGTCATCTGCCTTACTGACGGACTGGAATGATTTACCATCAAATTCAGTCAGGTAGCTCATCATCCATTCATCAATACGGTCAGAGAGCAGCAGGACTTCGATACCTTTCTTACGGAACAGCTCAAGGTGCGGGCTGCTTTTCGCTGCGGCATAGCTGTCAGCGGTGATGTAGTAAATTTTTTCCTGCCCTTCGACCATGCGGCTAACGTAGTCTTCCAGCGACACGGTCTGCGCCGGGCCTTCGCTGCTGGTAGAGGCAAAACGCAGCAGTTTAGCAATGGTTTCCGCGTTTGCGTTGTCCTCTGCCGGCCCCTCTTTCAGGGCCAGTCCGAACTGCTGCCAGAACTGCTGGTACTTCTCTTCATCATCCTTCGCGACTTTTTCCAGCATCTGCAGCGCACGCTTGCTCAGTGCGTTCCGCAGGTTCTGAGTGATGCGGCTATCCTGCAAGATTTCACGGGAGACGTTAAGTGGCAGATCGCTGGAATCTATCAGACCGCGCACGAAGCGCAGGTAGTTCGGCATAAACTGCTCAGCGTCGTCCATGATAAACACGCGCTGGACGTACAGCTTCAGGCCATGCTTGTGGTCACGATTCCACATGTCCCAGGGAGCCTGGGTCGGGATATAGAGCAGGCTGGTATACTCCTGCTTGCCCTCAACGCGGTTATGGCTCCAGGTCAGCGGGTCGGCGAAGTCATGCGAGACGTGCTTATAGAACTCTTTGTACTCTTCGTCGCTGATGTCGGCCTTATTGCGCGTCCACAGCGCCTGCGCCTTGTTGATCTTCTCCCAGGCGGTGGTGTTCTCTTCCTCGTTATGCGTTTCGATCTCAACGGGCAGCGCAATATGGTCGGAATACTTGCTGATGATGCTGCGCACGCGCCAGGCATCCAGGAACTCATCTTCACCTTCGCGCAGATGCAGGGTGATCTCCGTTCCCCGATCCTCTTTGGTGATATCAGCAAGGGTATATTCGCCCTCACCCGCTGATTCCCAGAATACGCCCTGATCGGCGCTGGCGCCGGCGGCACGCGTGCGAACCGTCACCTTATCGGCAACGATAAAGGCCGAGTAGAACCCAACGCCGAACTGACCGATCAGCTGGCTGTCTTTTGCCTGGTCCGATCCCAGCGACTCGAGGAAGGATTTGGTGCCAGATTTGGCAATCGTCCCCAGGTTCTCAATGACTTCGTCCCGGCTCATACCGATGCCGTTGTCACTCAGCGTCAGCGTCCGGTTTTCCTTATCAACCGAAACCCGTACGCGAAGTTCACCGTCGCCTTCATAGAGATCCGGCACGGACAGCGCACGAAAGCGCAGCTTGTCGGCAGCATCGGAGGCGTTGGAAATCAGCTCCCGCAGGAAAATTTCTTTATTTGAATAGAGGGAATGGATCATCAGGTGCAGAAGCTGTTTTACCTCTGACTGGAAGCCACGCGTCTCTTGTCCTTTCATGGTCATTTCTACCTCAACTGATTCAGGTTGATCTACGTTGAGAAGTAAGGTGGGGGCAATGCTGGGGATTTCAAGACGGCACAGGCGATCGTGCCGTTGATTGGTCAGAATCTAATCTTATGGCGTCCGGCAAGGGAGTGTGACAGCGTGGTGCCATCCACCATTTCCAGTTCGCCACCGACCGGTACGCCGTGGGCGATGCGGCTGGCGTCAACGCCATACTGTCCGCACAGTTCGGCGATGTAGTTAGCGGTCGCCTCACCTTCTACCGTCGGATTGGTGGCCAGAATGACTTCATGTATCGTCTCTTTTTCCAGCCGCTGTTCCAGCCGATCCAGCCCGATATCGTTCGGGCCAATGCCGTCCAGCGGAGAAAGATGGCCCATCAGCACAAAGTAGCGTCCGGCGAACTGCCCGGTTTGCTCAATGGCATGAATGTCGGCCGGGCTTTCAACCACACAGATCAGGCCATTTTGCTGACGACGGGTATTTGCACAGATGGTACACACGTCCTGCTCGGTAAAGGTCCGGCAGTCCGCGCAGTGCCCAATCTCTGACATGGCGCGCGTCAGGGCCTGAGCCAGGCGCATGCCGCCGCTACGGTCCCGCTGTAGCAGCTGGAACGCCATGCGTTGGGCCGACTTTGGCCCAACGCCCGGCAGGCAGCGCAGCGACTCCATCAGGCTTTCGAGGAGCGGGCTGGTCTGCATCAGAACGGCATCTTGAAGCCAGGTGGCAGCTGCATACCACTGGAAACGGCCGCCATTTTTTCTTTCTGCGCTTCGGCAACGCGACGTGCCGCATCGTTGAAGGCGGCTGCCACCAGGTCTTCCAGCATATCTTTGTCGTCTTCCAGCAGGCTTGGATCAACCTCAACGCGACGGCAGTTATGCGCACCGTTGATGGTGACTTTCACCAGGCCAGCGCCTGACTCACCGGTTACTTCCATGGCAGCAATCTCTTCCTGCACATGAGCCATTTTGTCCTGCATTTGCTGGGCCTGTTTCATCAGGTTACCCAGTCCGGCTTTTCCAAACATAGTTTTCTCTCTCGGATCGGGCCGCAATCATGCCAGAGCAGTGATGCAGCGTTTCAAAGGGGGCGAATACTCTCTTCATCCACATCGGCGTCAAAAAACTGACGCAGGGTCTGAATATGATTATCCGTGCTAATCGACTGGCGCGCCTGCGCCAGCTTCTCTTCATAAATCGCCTGACGCCACTCCAGCGGCGTTAACACCGCAGGATTATCGTCTTCTACGAGTGTAAGTTCAACCGGCTGACCCGCCGCCTGACTCATCGCTTCACTCAGCACCTGCTGCGCTGCGGGTGAATTCAGATGGCGCTGGCTGGACCGCAGATGCAGGCAGATGCCGCTTTCGCTGACCTCTTTCCAGGCGTTCAGCGCCAGCTGCTGTACCAGCTTTGGCAGGGTCAGGGTCGCCACTTCTGCCGCCCACGCATCGCGCAGGAGCGATTCAGCCGCCAGCCTGGCCATCAGTTCGGGCGTTTTCTCATGCTCCAGCGCGGTACGCAGCGCTTTTGGCGTAGCTACCGGGGCCGGTTTAGCCTCGTCCGGCTTTTGCGTTTTCCAGCGATAGGCCTCTTTTTTTACCGGGGCGGACGGCGCTGCGGCCGCTGACCGCTTCTGACCCCGCTCGGTAACGGAGGCCAGTCGCTCCAGCGCTGAAGCTGCCGGCCGCGCACTTAGCGCTGCCGGCTCACTCTTTTTTAATTTGGTTACTCCCTGCTGACGCATCAGCTGGGTACGCGCCTGTAGCAGCTGACTGGTACTTTCAGGCAGCGAGGCGGGAGGGGCATCCTGCTGCGTCGGCGCGGGTGAGCTGGCCTCAGCGGATGCGGATACCGCCCCCGGCGCAGCATTTTGCTGCGCCGGGGGCGACCCGCCGGAAGCGTTACCCGGCTGCACCGTATGCGGCGGTGCGATACCGCCAGGCGCCCGTACCGGATCGGGCTGAACGGCCGCCGGCTGGGCCTGTGGCGTCATCACCGGGCGAGCTACCGGCTCGGCGATCACCTCGCGGGGGTGGAATGCCAGCGCTCTCAGCAGCGTCATCTCGACGCCCATCCGGCGATCCGGCGCCAGCGGCAGCTCTTTGCGCCCAACCAGCAGCGTCTGGTAATAAAGCTGAACCTCCGCCGGGGGAATCACGCGGGCCAGCTCCCTCAAACGCTGCTCGACAGCGGCAAAATCGTCGCCCAGCGCCGAGGGCAGAAGCTGAATCATCGCAACGCGATGCAGCAGCGTCAGCATTTCTACCAGCAGCGCTTCCCACTCCACGCCACGCGAGGCCGCCTGGTTGAGCAGCGACATCATCTGCTCACCCTGCGCATCCACCAGGGCTTCAATCAGCGCCAGCGGCTGCTCGTCGTCCAGCGTACCCAGCATGGCGCTGACGGTAGCGGTGGTCACCTGCCCCTGCCCCATAGCGATAGCCTGGTCGGTCAGACTAAGGGCATCACGCATGCTGCCGTCAGCCGCGCGGGCAATAAGCTGGAGCGAGCGCGCCTCCGCGTCAACCTGCTCCTCGTGCAGGACATGCTCTAACTGCCCACGGATCTGCTCAACATCCAGCGCCTTCAGGTGGAACTGAAGGCAGCGGGAGAGGATGGTCACCGGCAGCTTTTGCGGATCGGTGGTCGCCAGCAGAAATTTTACGTGGCCCGGCGGCTCTTCCAGCGTCTTCAACAGCGCGTTAAAGCTGTGACGGGAGAGCATATGGACTTCATCAATCAGATAGACTTTAAAACGACCGCGCGCCGGGGCGTACTGCACGTTATCCAGCAGATCGCGCGTATCCTCAACTTTGGTACGCGAGGCGGCATCAATCTCGATCAGATCGACAAAGCGCCCCTGTTCGATTTCACGGCAGTTATCGCACTGCCCACAGGGGGTGGCGGTGATGCCAGTTTCGCAGTTCAGCCCCTTGGCGAGCAGACGGGCAATAGTGGTCTTTCCGACCCCTCGGGTGCCGGAAAAAAGATAGGCGTGATGGATGCGGCCGAGCGACAGGCCATTCGCCAGCGCTGTCAGGACATGCTCCTGACCGACAACATCAGTAAACGCTTGTGGACGCCACTTGCGGGCCAGTACCTGATAGCTCATTAATTCGCAGAATGTGTTGGGTGGACCGGAGGGTAATGCTATCACAGCCCCACCCTGACGGCGAGGCTGAACGCAGAAGGGATCAGTGTCCCGGGAACTTCACGAGGCTGAACGATTCGATGCCCTGAGCTTTCAGCCGCTCTTCACCGCTCAGGTCAAACAGATTGATCACAAATGCGGCCTGATTAACCGTGCCGCCCGCGCGGCGGATCAGCTTAACCGTCGCCTCAATGGTGCCGCCGGTTGCCAGCAGATCGTCCACCACCAGCACGGTATCGCCGGGCTGAATCGCATCGCAGTGCAGTTCCAGTCGATCGCTGCCGTATTCCAGCTCGTAGGTTTCAGCGAAGGTTTTACGCGGCAGCTTGCCGGGTTTACGCACCGGTACAAAGCCAACGCCCAGCCCTAAGGCCACCGGCGCGCCAAACAGGAAACCCCGGGCTTCCGTACCCACAACTTTGGTAATACCTGCATCACGATAGCGTTCAACGAACAGTTCAATACTGAGTGCGAACGCTTTAGGATCTTCCAGCAGGCTGGTTACGTCACGAAACAGGATGCCCGGCTTAGGGTAATCCGGGATACTTTTGATACTGTTTTTAAGAAATTCAAGCTGCTGCGCAGTCGCGGTCATAGTGTTATGCCTGGTAAATACAAATCTGACTCGCGCAGCTCCGGCTGCTCTTGCGAAGACCTTCGCAGAACAAAACGATAACGTCAGGGGAAGCCGCGCACGAAAACGACCAAATCTATGCAAACTCCTGGACAAATGCAACCATGGTAAGAAAAATCACGGCATTTGTTGCGCGGTATCAACCGCCGCTGCACGTCGCCGCGGGGAGAAAAGCATGTCATCCTGCGAAGTAACAGCCCTGGACGACAATAATCGGTAGAATAGAAGACTGAAGCGGGAAGCCCCTGAAATGAGGGTATCATAACGATGCGCTCACCGGAGAGAATCAAGATGAAAAGTGCCCTTCTGCTGCAACAGCTGGAAGAAAAACTCGACCTTCTGGCCCAGGCTGTGGCACCCCATGCGAATAAACGCACCCCCAGCGCCCGCTTTGACCACCAGCTGTTTTATTGTCATACCACCCGGCTGGGGGATTATCTGCTGGAAGTCCGGCAAAGCCTCGCGCAGCTGAGGCAGAGCGTCGATGATCGCCGCACCGATAGCGTCGCCTGGATGGCCGAGCGGATCGTACTGCAAATGGGTGCACTCCAGCGCGAGCTGGCTACCCAGCGCCTGCGCAAAGGTGAAGCGCAAAAGGAACCCATCAGCGTAAACCTTTATGAGAAGCTGGCGGAGCACCAGGACTATGAGCGCCGCCTGCGCGCCATGGTAGCGGACCGAGAAAGCCAGCTTGCGACGCGTGAAACCCTGGCCCAGCAGCAAACCCTGCAGCGCGAGATCGCCGCGCTGGAAGGCAGATTGCAGCGCTGCCTGCAGGCACTGAAGCGAATCGAGCGGGCGATTGAGTATCGGGAACGCTAGGCGGCTACCGGTTCGTCTGTGTCGTATATACTGTGTTAAATTTCTGACTGGAGAGTAAGGATGGGGCTTCTCTGCTGGATTATCATCGGGCTGCTGACCGGCCTTGCCTCACGTATCGTTTCGCATGGCCGCCCCGGCGGCCGGGTCCCCGCCCTGGTGCTTACCGTCGTGGGCGCGCTGATTGGCGGCTATATTAGCGCTTTCTTAAATGATGCGATGCTGGCAGAACTGTCGCCTGAGGGGCTGCTTGCGGCGCTGGCTGGCGCACTTGTCATGCTGCTGGTCGTAAGAAAGCTGCGCATATAACCTGAAGATAGAGATCAAGGAGATAACGATGTCGCTGGAAACCGCTCCCGAAGAGGTCAGGCTGGCCGTGGATTTAATTATGCTGCTGGAGGAAAACAATATTGCGCCACAAACGGTGCTGGCCGCGCTGGCGATTGTACAGCAGGATTTTGAAAAAAAGCTGGTCCCAGGCGATTAAACGGGTTGCATCTGCGGTACACGAAGCGTCTGGCCGTGCTGCATCATATCAATCAGGACGTCGATCAGCTGTGGCGCATCGGCCGCCATATCGAAGCTGTCAGGCATAAACAGCCAGTTCTCCATGATCCCCGTCATATAACCGCGCAGCACAATCGCGGTGCGGCGGGTATCCAGATTGTCCGGCAACTGCCCCGCTGCCATACACTCCCGCAGGACATCTTCGATTTTTTCGTAACATTCCAGAAACAGCGTCTGTTGGATAAACTGCAAAGTCGCCATTTCGCCGACAAATTCGCATTTGTGGAAAATTATTTCCATAAGCGAACGTCTCCGCCTGTCCCTGGCTGTGGCTTCAAGGACATACGTCAGCATCGCTTTCATAACGGATAGTGGATCAGAAGGATATTTTAACTGATACTCATGCTCTAAGTCTTTCAATCCTGATTCGGACTGAGCCCAAATCTCATTCAGTAAATCGCTTTTGTTTCTAAAATGCCAGTAAATTGCACCACGCGTCACCCCTGCTGTTTTCGCAATATCAGCCAGTGACGTTTTAGACACACCGTGCTCGGAAAATCTTTCTATAGCTGCATCAAGGATGTGATTTCGCGTTTCTAACGCCTGCTGTTTGGTTTTTCGTGCCATAAGGAGTTTTTTACAAAAAGGTGGACTTACATACATTTGCGAATGTATGTACCATAGCACGACCATAATTTAAACGCAGCAATGGGTTTATGGGTTTGTGATCCATTGAACAATCGATATCGGACACTCGAGGTTTATTTATGAACAAAAACAGAGGGTTAACGCCTCTGGCGGCCGTTCTGATGCTTTCAGGCAGCTTAGTGCTAACAGGATGTGATAACAAAGAGCAGCAGACTGGACAACAGAAACCACCTGAAGTCGGTGTGGTGACGCTGAAAAGTTCCCCGCTCACCATTACTACCGATCTTCCCGGTCGTACCTCGTCGTTCCGTGTTGCTGAAGTTCGCCCACAGGTTTCAGGCATCATTTTGAAGCGCAACTTTGCTGAAGGTACGGATATCAAGGCGGGGGAATCTCTCTACCAGATCGATCCTGCGCCTTATAAAGCCGCATGGGACAGTGCGAAAGGCGATTTGGCTCAGGCTCAGGCCAATGCGAATATTGCCGCAGTGACCGTGAAACGCTATAAGCCGCTGCTGGGCACCAAATACATCAGCCAGCAGGACTACGATCAGGCGATGGCCACCCAGGGTCAGACATCGGCAGCCGTTCAGGCGGCACAGGCGAATGTCGAAACCGCGCGCATCAATCTGGCGTATACGCGTGTCACCTCTCCTATCAGCGGGCGCATTGGTAAATCTTCCGTAACGGAAGGCGCGCTGGTGCAGAGTGGACAAACGACCGCGCTGGCAACGGTGCAACAGCTCGATCCCATCTATGTTGATGTCACCCAGTCCAGTGAAGACTTTATGCGCCTGCGTAACGAACTGAGATCGGGCACGTTAAAGCAGGTTGACGGTAAAGCTAAGGTCAAACTGTTAACGCAGGATGGTAAAGAATATCCGCAGAGCGGAACATTAGAATTTTCTGAGGTTACCGTCGATGAGAGCACCGGTTCCATTACGCTGCGCGCGGTTTTTCCGAATCCTGATGAGACCTTACTGCCCGGAATGTTCGTTCGCGCGCGTCTGGAAGAGGGCACCAATCCTGATGCACTGTTAGTGCCGCAGCAGGCCGTAACCCGCACGCCAACCGGCGCAGCGTCCGCACTGGTCGTTGGAGCAGATAACAAAGTCGAATCCCGTACGATCACAGCCGAGCAGGCGATTGGTGATAAGTGGCTGGTGACTGCCGGACTGAAACCTGGCGATAAAGTCATTACGACTGGCGTTCAGCGTGCGAAACCTGGCGCTCAGGTTACGCCACAGGAAGTCAGTACAGATGATGCCGATAAGGCGAAGTCTGAACAACCTAAGTCTTAAACAGGAGCCGCTGATACATGGCTAAGTTCTTTATCGATCGCCCCATTTTTGCGTGGGTCATCGCCATCATTATTATGCTGGCGGGTGTGCTGTCGATTCTAAAACTGCCGATTGAGCAATATCCCAATGTTGCGCCGCCGTCAGTTCAGATTCGAGCGACTTACCCGGGTGCGGATGCTAAAACGCTACAGGACTCAGTTACCCAGGTAATTGAACAAAATATGAACGGCATTGATGGCCTGATGTATATGTCATCAAACAGCGATTCATCCGGTACGTTGCAGCTCACGCTGACCTTCCAGTCAGGTACCGATCCCGATATCGCACAGGTTCAGGTGCAAAACAAACTGCAGCTGGCTACGCCTCTGCTCCCGCAGGAAGTGCAACAGCAGGGGATTCAGGTTCAAAAATCCTCCAGCAGCTTCCTGATGGTAGCCGGGTTTGTTAGCCAGGACGGCAGTATGACGCAGAACGATATTTCGGACTACGTTGCCTCCAACATCAAAGACCCCATCAGCCGTACGCTGGGCGTGGGTGACACCCAGATATTTGGTGCGCAGTATGCAATGCGTATCTGGATGGACCCGCACAAGCTGAACAACTATCAGCTAACGCCGGTGGACGTGATTAGCGCCATTACCTCGCAAAATGCCCAGGTGGCGGCCGGTCAGTTAGGCGGTTCACCACCGGTACCGGGCCAGCAGCTCAACGCCTCAATCATCGCGCAAACGCGTCTGACCTCAACCGACGAATTCGGCAAAATTCTGCTGAAGGTGAATACGGATGGATCGCGCGTACTGCTCAGGGACGTGGCGAAAATTGAGCTGGGAGGTGAAAACTACGAGATCATCGCACGCTATAACGGTAAACCGGCCTCCGGTATCGGTATCAAGCTGGCGACCGGCGCTAACGCACTGGATACCGCCGCCGCAGTAAAAGCAGAACTGGGCAAACTGGAGCCTTTCTTCCCGGCAGGGATGAAGGTGGTTTACCCTTACGATACAACGCCGTTTGTTAAAATCTCCATCAATGAAGTGGTGAAAACCCTGATTGAGGCGATTGTGCTGGTGTTTATCGTGATGTACCTGTTCCTGCAAAATTTCCGCGCAACGCTGATCCCGACGATTGCGGTGCCGGTCGTTCTGCTGGGTACGTTCGCGATTATCAATGCTTTTGGCTATTCCATAAACACGCTAACGATGTTTGGGATGGTGCTGGCGATAGGCCTGCTGGTCGATGATGCCATCGTGGTGGTAGAGAACGTCGAGCGTGTTATGGCCGAAGAGGGCCTGCCGCCGAAGGAAGCGACCCGTAAGTCGATGGAGCAGATCCAGGGCGCGCTGGTCGGTATCGCCATGGTCCTGTCGGCGGTATTTATTCCGATGGCGTTCTTTGGCGGTTCAACCGGCGTTATCTATCGTCAGTTCTCTATCACCATCGTATCGGCAATGGTGCTGTCAGTTATTGTTGCACTGGTACTGACGCCAGCACTCTGCGCAACCATGCTAAAACCTGTCAAAAAGGGCGATCACGGTATCACGACCGGCTTCTTTGGTTGGTTTAACCGCATGTTTGAAAAGAGCACCGATCACTACACCAACAGCGTGGGCCATATCATCCGCAGCACGGGCCGCTATCTGCTGATCTATCTGGCGATTGTGGCTCTGATGGCGGTGATCTTCGTTAAGCTACCAACCTCCTTCCTGCCGGAAGAGGATCAGGGTCTGCTGCTGGCGCAGGCACAGCTACCTGCTGGCGCAACGCAGGAGCGTACGCAAAAAGTGCTCGATCAGGTGACTGACTACTTCCTGACCAAAGAGAAGGCTAACGTTAATTCGGTCTTTACCGTTAACGGCTTCGGCTTTGCGGGTCGCGGACAGAATACCGGTATTGCCTTCGTCAGTCTCAAACCCTGGGACGATCGTAGCGGGGCGGCAAACAAAGTAGATGGTATAGCGGGCCGCGCGATGCAGGCCTTCGGCGCGATCAAAGATGCCATGGTCATCCCGTTCAACCTGCCAGCGATTATCGAACTGGGTAATGCAACAGGCTTTGACTTTGAGCTCATCGATCAGGCTAACCTTGGACACGATGCACTGACCAAAGCCCGTAATCAGCTGTTAGGCATGGTTGCCCAGCATTCGGATACGCTGGTGGGTGTTCGTCCAAACGGTCTGGAAGATACGCCGCAGTACAAGCTGATGATCGATCAGGAGAAAGCCGAAGCCCTTGGCGTATCGATTTCTGATATCAACACCACCATCGGTGCCTCCTGGGGCGGTTCCTACGTCAATGATTTTATTGACCGTGGTCGCGTGAAGAAAGTGTATGTAATGGGCCAGGCCGATTCCCGTATGCTTCCGGATGATATCAATAAGTGGTACGTCCGCGGATCTAACGGCCAGATGGTGCCTTTCTCAGCCTTCGCCAGCGCAAAATGGCAGTATGGTTCACCGCGTCTGGAACGTTACAACGGGCTGCCGTCAATGGAGATCCTCGGCCAGGCAGCGGAAGGCAAAAGTTCGGGTGAAGCGATGAACCTGATGGAACAGCTGGCCTCGAAGCTGCCGCAGGGCATTGGCTTTGACTGGACCGGTATGTCCTATCAGGAACGCTTATCCGGTAACCAGGCACCCGCACTCTACGCTATCTCGCTGATTGTGGTGTTCCTCTGCCTCGCGGCGCTGTATGAGAGCTGGTCAATTCCGTTCTCCGTTATGCTGGTGGTGCCGTTAGGTGTTATCGGGGCGCTGCTCTTCACCGCGCTGCGCGGGCTCAGTAACGACGTTTACTTCGTGGTGGGGCTGTTAACAACCATTGGCCTGTCAGCGAAGAACGCCATACTGATCGTTGAGTTTGCTAAGGATCTGATGGAGAAAGAGGGCAAAGGGCTGGTTGAATCTACGCTTGAGGCGGTACGTATGCGTCTTCGTCCGATTCTCATGACCTCTCTGGCCTTTATTCTCGGCGTACTGCCGCTGGCTATCAGTACCGGTGCAGGGTCCGGTGCGCAGAATGCGGTAGGGACTGGCGTGATGGGCGGGATGGTGACCGCAACTATTCTTGCCATCTTCTTTGTTCCGGTATTCTTTGTGGTGGTCCGCCGCCGCTTCAGTAAAAACAAAGAAGAGCTTGAGCACGGTCATCCCGACGACCAGCATCAGCACTAACCCTTCCTGAATGAAGCATATAAGAGGCCGCCCGCGGCCTCTTTTTTTTGGAATGACCCCCCCGCGGCGTCAACTCCCTGCCACTTTCTCCTGCTATCTTCCCCCCGCCATTCCCGTGCGAATTTCTCCCTTTACCCCGTCCTCGCTGCCCTTCCCCTGATAATTTCTTCCTCCATCCTGTCCTCCCTGCCTCCTTCATCCTTGCTGAGCGTCTCCATCTTTACACCCACTCTGTTTCAGCGCCCTGAGCGCTGACGTTATTTCCTCCGCTGGTCTTCCCTCCGGCTGCACTTGCAATTACGTAATGGTGGGGGCATAATTAATGTTATGTTATAACGTATCAAAAAAGGGATGCACTTTATGAAATCGAATATTCATCCGGCCTACCGCACCGTCGCGTTCCATGACACCAGCGCCGATGCCTGGTTTATGGTGGGCTCGACGATTAAAACGGACCGTACCGTGGAGCGGGATGGCAAAACCTGGCCTTATGTGCCGCTGGATACCTCTTCAGCTTCTCATCCGCACTATACCGGCAAGCAGAAAGATTTTGCCAAAGAGGGCAGCGCGCATCGGTTTAATGAGCGTTTTGGCCGTTTTTCTCTAAAACTCAGTAAGGTCGTATCATGCAGGTTTTAAGCTCACTGGCTTCAGCTAAAAAACGCCACAAGGATTGCCGGGTGGTGCGTCGTAAGGGGCGAATTTACGTCATCTGTAAAAGCAATCCACGTTTCAAGGCAGTACAGGGAAGAAAAAAGAAACGCTAATCTCCGCTTAAAAAAAACGGGCCATTAATTGATGGCCCGTTTTTTTGGCGCTGACGCTTGCTCAGCTCACATCAGCGCCCTTATCTTCGTTATTTCATGCTGGCGACCATGACATTGACATTATGCGTAAACGCCGCGGCATAGGTTGCCGCGTCTCCCCCCTTGCGGGTTAGCGCTTCCGGGTAGAGTTCCCCACCGGGCTGAGCGCCTGAGGAGGCAGCGATCTGCTTCACCAGGCGAGGATCCGTCTGATTTTCAATAAAATAGGTGTGGATATGCTCGCTTTTGAGCTGGGTAATGAGCGCCGCGACATCAGATGCGCTGGCCTCAGACTCGGTTGAGAAACCAACAGGCGACATAAAGCTCACGCCGTAGCGCTGGCCGAAGTAGCCAAAGGCATCGTGACTGGTCAGCACCTTGCGTTTTTCCAGAGGAATGGCCGCGAAGCTGGATAGCGCCCAGCGGTCCAGTTTCTTAAGCTGCGCAATATAGGCCGATCCCTGCTGACGAAAATAATCCGCATCAGCCGGATCGGCTTTGATCAGCGCGTTCATTACGTTAGTGGCATAAACCACGCCGTTCTTCATGCTATTCCAGGCATGGGGATCGGTCATGGCCCTCCCCTCCTCCTCCATGGAACGCGTGGCGATCCCTTCAGAGCTGACGATCACCTCGCCTTTATAGCCTGATGCCTTAACAAGGCGATCCATCCACCCTTCCAGGCCCAGGCCGCTGACGAACACAACATCGGCTTTAGCCAGCGCCTGACTATCCTGGGGTATGGGTTCAAAACTATGCGGATCGCCATCCGGACCCACCAGACTTTTAACGTTAACGTGTGAGCCTCCCACCTGCTTCACGATATCAGCCAGTACTGAAAAACTGGCTACCGTGTTGACGGTTTCAGCCATAGTCAGGGGCGCGACCAGTAATGATGCCAGCGCCAGCGAGACGGGTAACTTTTTCATGCTTTCTCCTTACCACCAGAAAAACGACCGCGCGAACGGAAGAGGCCTCCGCAGGGTCCCAAAAGAATTGAGATAAAAAACAGCATGGCCGCGCTGAGCACGACCGCCGGCCCCGCTGGCAGAGAGAGGTAAAATGACCCCATCAGGCCGCTAAAACTGGCCGCAACGGCCAGGATCATCGCTGCGAAAATCGTGCCCGGTAGCGTCAGGCTCCAGAAACGGGCGGCGGCAGCAGGGAGCATCATCAGCCCCACGCACATCAGAGTGCCCAGCACCTGGAATCCCGCGACCAGATTGATAACGACCAGTATTAGAAAAATGCCGTGTACCAGCGGGGCGGCCCAGCGGTTTTGAGCGCGTAAAAAAGTGGGATCAAAGGCATCAATGACCAGCGGGCGGTAAATTATTGCGAGTATGAGCAATGACCCGGCGGCGATACCGCTCACCAACATAATGGAGGGATTATCTACGGCTAACAGGGAGCCAAAGAGGACATGTAGCAGATCGACGCTGGATCCGCGCAGCGAAACGAGGGTAACGCCCAGCGCCAGCGATCCAAGGTAAAATCCCGCAAAGCTGGCATCCTCCCGCAGCGGGGTGTAGCGGCTCACCGCCCCTGATAGCAGCGCAACGGATAATCCGGCAATCACCCCGCCGGTGCCCATTGCGACCAGAGACAGCCCGGAAATCAGATAGCCAATTGCTGCACCGGGTAAAACAGCATGGGAGAGTGCATCGCCCACCAGGCTCATTCTGCGTAACAGAAGAAATATTCCCAGTGGCGTGGCACTGAGCGAAAGCGCAATGCAGGCCACCAGCGCGCGACGCATAAAACCAAATTCAATAAAGGGATGCATTACGGACAGGATCATTACGCCCCCACAGAACGTCGGGAATGCTGCCGGGACAGCACGCTATCGGAAACGGACCATTCGGCATGATGCTCCTGCAGGCGTATACGCTGTGGAAAATAGTTCTCCACCGTTGCCATATCATGGAGAACGACAATCAGCGTACAGCCTGCTTCGTGGCGCTCTTTGAGCAGCGATAGCAGCTGTTGGGTTGTGTGACTATCAATACCCGTAAAGGGTTCATCAAGCAGCAGCAGGCTGGCCTCCTGCACTAATAAACGCGCGAAAAGCACGCGCTGTAGCTGCCCACCGGAGAGCGTGCCTGGCTGAGCGAAGGCAAAGTCGAGCATATCGACCTTTTCCAGCGCTGACATAACGCTTCGCCGCATGGCCTTATCTATACCACCGAACCAACCGCATTTTTTCCAACATCCCATCGCCACCAGATCGAACAGGCTTATGGGAAAACTGCGGTCAATTTCAGACTGCTGCGGCAGCCAGGCGATATTGACGGATGAACGAGGCAGACTGAGTGAGCCACTGACCGGGCGCAATAAACCGGCCAGCGTTTTCAGTAAGGTTGATTTTCCGGAACCATTAGCGCCAACCAGGGCGGTCATTGAGCCCGTCAACAAGGTGCCGTCCAACGCCGGGGTCACCGCCCTGCCCTGGTAGCCCACGGTAAGCTGTTTGAAGGTAATCATCCGGCCAACGCCCACCCGGTGAGTAGCAGCAGAATAAATGCCAGCCCTGCGGCAGGCATCAGACGCAGCCCGGACGAGCGGCAAAAAAGTGTCGCATGCTGCGACACAGTGGAGTGTGAACTCATCATGACACCTTTTAGATATGTTATAACATAACAATATACCGGATTTTTTATTTAAGAAGATATCGGCAAAATGTATCCAATTATTTCCAAAATAGGGCTGAGGCATGGGCGGTTATATAAAAAAAACTCAACTTCCGACTTTTATCTATCGCAGTAAATGGTTTTATCTACTAAGATAAATAATAGCCAAATCATCAAGATAGTTAACAGCACTGTTTAGGGACTTGATTAACAGCCTCTTAAGACTAATTATCTCTATAAGCATTAATTAACTCATGGGGAAAAAGTGCGCAAAACCATCTCATGTAATTTAGAAAAAACTGAGGGTAACCCGGCGGCATTGGCTGAGGTTATTCAGCGGATTATTCCCAAAATAGCGGATGAACTTACAGGATCATTGATTTGGTATTCACAAAATGCCCAATATGTTCCCGAGAGTATCAAAATTATTTCTATAGAATATTTAGGTGAATCACGTTATAAGATGGCCTATAGTTTTCGGTGGTCCCTGTTCAACGCCTGCCTCGATATTGATGCTGAGGAAACCCTAAGCGAAACGGTCAATTTTCATCACACAGGCGATGCGCTCGTTTTTGAGTTTATTGATACTGAACCAGCACCAGCCGCAGACGAATTTTGATTTACAAAACTGTTATTAAAAAGACCTATTATCTACGTTATATTTTAGTAGGGGTTAATAACGAGATAACCCTTATCACTTCCTGGCACACAACTCGCTGAAAAGCCCGCACATGCGGCATCTTTCACTAGCTATGGAGGGGAAAAAGATGGACGAATACTCACCAAAAAGGCATGATATCGCCCAGCTTAAATTCTTGTGTGAAAACTTGTATGATGAAAGCATGGCTACTTTAGGTGATAGCCATCATGGATGGGTTAATGATCCTACTTCGGCAATCAATTTGCAGCTTAACGATTTGATCGAGCATATTGCCGGATTCACCATGAATTACAAAATTAAACATATTGAAGACGATGAACTCATAAGTCAGGTAGATGAATACCTGGATGATACGTTTATGCTCTTCAGTAATTACGGAATCAACGTTCAGGATTTACAGCGCTGGCAAAAAACATCGAAGCGTTTGTTTAATATTTTCATAGAGGAATGTGCTCAGGTCGTCTCGCAGGCAAGCCATTCATTTTAGCAACCCTTTATTTTTTCAACGGTTTAACAATGACAGACAAACTTCTAACCAAAACTGATTATTTGATGCGCCTGAGGCGCTGTCGGTCAATCGACACCCTTGAGCGTGTAATAGAAAAGAATAAATACGAATTATCTGAAAACGAGCTGGCCGTATTTTATTCCGCTGCCGATCATCGCCTTGCCGAACTGACAATGAATAAACTCTACGATAAAGTCCCGGTCGCGGTATGGAAATTCGTTCGTTAAATCAGAAATATACGATTAAAAGTAAGCGAGTTAAGAAAGGCTGGAGGGGGAATTGGGTGGGGGCCCTGCCAGCCACATCCCGGCACACGCGTCACCTGCTGCGGCTGCTTCCTTCCGGATCTGACCGAGTTCACAAGTTAGCATTGCGGGAGAACCAACCGGGCCCCCATTGACAAGCTCCATGTTATGGAGCGAAGGCATTATCAATGAACCCCTCCTCAATTGCAACCTATCGTGCGGTGACCGTTGTTTTCTTGTTCGATCCCTTCAATTTTTGCCCAATTTTTATTACAGTTCCGCTGAGAGGGCAAAAATATGCATGAGCATGATTCATTTCAGCAGCGCATCTGGCAGATCGTTGCTGCAATACCGACAGGTAAAGTCGCCACCTATGGGGATATTGCCCGCATGGCTGGCTCCCCACGCGCTGCGCGCCAGGTGGGTGGCGTGCTTAAACGCCTTCCGGAGGGGAGCACCCTCCCCTGGTTTCGCGTCATTAATAGCACGGGCGCGATTTCAATGACCGGGGATGACCTCACGCGTCAGCGCGATGCACTCATGCGCGACGGAGTAGAAGTCAGTCGTGAGGGGAAAGTTTCGCTACGGCGATATCGCTGGATAGAATAACCCGCCCCGAAAGAGGCGGGAAAACGTTACATTGAGGTAGGTGCGGGTACGGAAGATGAAGGACTAACCTGCGTTGGAGAAGTCGACGGCAGGGTTGTCGCCGCCCCGCTCTGTGTTGGCAGAGCCATGGACGGAACCGGAACCAATACCAAATCCTGTTTATGACCACCGGTATTAACCGCCTGCTTGACGCTATCGGTGATAAACATCATCTTGCCATTAACAGTAATGGCGGCGCTGAGCAGGATACGCGCGTCAGGCTTAATATCAGACGGGTTGAATGGCAGGATAAATTTGAACGGTGCCTGTTTTCCATCCGTGCGAACGACGCGCTGTGAAATAACTTTCGAAGGAGCATCAGCCACGGTCGCATCAGAGAGCGTTACCGTTAAAACGGCATCCGGCGGTAATGCAATGCGTTGGCGGATGTAGATGCTACCGCTGACGTTGGGCTGGCGAAGAGTAGCCTGCTGACCGGCTACCTGTGATGCCAGCGTCGCGGTAGGCACATCGTGACCTTTTTGAGCGCATCCGGATAATGCGACAGCCAGTGCGGCGCCCGTTAATATTGGTAAAACTTTCATTGACTTATTCTCCTTATGATCAATGTTAATAGCGTGATCTCGGTGAGTCACCGGGAGTAGTGCAACACTAACCCGTTGAGTTTATTCTGGCACAAGTTACTGATTTTTTCCTGTTACTGCCGTTTAACCGCCTTTTATGTTGATTGTTAGCCTGCATGCTGCGCTGACGACTCCGACTGAAAAACTAAAAAAACACCACAGAGAGGTCATAATGAGCCAGGCATTACAAAATTTATTGAATCTGCTTAATCTCGAGAAGCTCGAAGAAGGGCTTTATCGAGGGCAGAGCGAAGATTTGGGGCTTCGTCAGGTATTTGGCGGACAGGTGGTAGGTCAGGCTCTCTGTGCCGCCAAGCAGACGGTACCCGCCGAACGCGTTATCCACTCCTTCCACAGCTATTTTCTCAGACCGGGCGACAGCCAGAAAGCTATCGTCTATGAGGTAGAAACGCTGCGCGATGGGCAGAGTTTTAGCGCTCGCCGCGTCAGCGCCGTGCAAAACGGTCAGCCTATATTTTTTATGACCGCCTCTTTCCAGGCACCTGAAAGCGGATTTGAGCACCAGAAGACCATGCCAGATGTTCCCGGGCCGGAACACTTAGCCAGTGAGAGTGAAATTGCAGCACAGCTCGCACCTTTTATCCCCGAAAAGGTGAGAGAGAAGTTTCTGGCGGAAAAGCCCTTTGAGTTCCGTCCGGTTAGCTTCCATAACCCCCTTAAGGGGCACGTAGAGGAACCTCAGCGCTACGTCTGGATAAAAGCTAACGGCAACGTGCCGGAAGAGAAGCGGATCCATCAGTATCTGCTAGGGTACGCATCCGACTTCAACTTTCTGCCGGTTGCTCTTCAGCCGCATGGGAAAGGTTTTCTTGAGCCGGGCATGCAGGTTGCCACCATCGACCATTCAATGTGGTTTCACCGCCCGTTCGATTTAAATCAGTGGCTGTTGTACAGCGTTGAAAGTACCTCGGCATCCGGGGCCAGGGGTTTTGTTCGTGGGGAATTTTATACCCTCGACGGCACGCTGGTGGCATCGACCGTTCAGGAAGGCGTCATGCGTCTTCGCCAGGCCTGAGAATGATTTGTTTTCGTAAAAAAAACGGCTCCCACTTACCGGGAGCCGTTGGCTGTTGTCAATCTCGTGCTTTACGTTTACTGGTTGTAAGCATTTTCACCATGGCTGTTAACGTCCAGACCTTCACGCTCCTGATCTTCTGGTACGCGCAGCCCAACCGTCATATCCGCCACTTTGAAGGCGATAAAGGCGACTACGCCAGTCCAGACGATGGTCACGCCTACGCTGAATAGCTGTACGCCAATCTGATGCCCCATGGTTACGCCCTGGGCGTAACCCACCCCACCCAGTGAGGAGGAGGCAAATACGCCGGTCAGGATACAGCCCAGAATCCCGCAAACGCCATGGACGCCGAACACATCACAGGGGTCGTCAACGCGCAGCCATTTCTTCAGGATGGTCACGCCCCAGAGGCCTGCCAGACCACCCGCGATACCAATAATCAGAGCACCGCCGACCCCAACGTAACCACAGGCAGGCGTGATCGCGACCAGACCACCAATGGCACCGGAACAGACGCCCAGTAAAGAAGGTTTGCCGCGAAGGGCCCACTCGCCGAACGTCCAGCTAAGCATCGCACCCGCTGTCGCCATCACGGTGTTCAGGAATGCCAGACCCGCAATTTCGTTTGCCGCGCTGGCCGAGCCCGCATTAAAGCCGAACCAGCCCACATAAAGGATTGCCGTACCGGTGAAAACCATGGGCAGGTTATGCGGTTTGAATGCCTCTTTACCAAAGCCCGCGCGTTTGCCCACCAGGTAAGCGCCTACCAGTCCCGCCACTGCGGCATTGATATGCACCACAGTGCCACCCGCAAAATCCAGTGCTCCATCCTGCGCCAGCAGGCCACCCGACCAGACCATATGGGCGATAGGTAAATAAGAGAAGGTCAGCCAGATAGCGACAAAAATCAGCACGGCAGAGAAGCGGATGCGTTCAGCAATTGAACCGACAATCAGTCCCACGGTGATGCAGGCGAATGATGCCTGGAAAGAGACGTGGATATACTGATAGAAAGTGCCCACCAGCGACGTGAGCTGAATGTTTTTCAGCATCGCCATGCTGAAACCGCCGAAGAAAGCGTTACCGTCGCTAAAGGCGAGAGAGTAGCCGTAAATCATCCACAGTACGCAGACCATGGCGAAAGTGACAGAAACCTGTGTCAGCATGGAGAGCACATTTTTGGCGCGGATCAGACCACCGTAAAACAGCGCAATGCCGGGTAAGGTCATAAAAAGCACCAGGGCGGTGCAAATCATCATAAAGGCATTGTCAGCTTTATCCGCGACCGGTGGCGATGCTGCCATCGCCAGCGACGGTAACATTGCCAGGCCTGCGAGGCCCAATTTAGCAATTTTTTTATTCATTTTATCCCATCCCATCACAATTCTTAGCCCCGGGGTTACAGTGCCGCTTCGTCCGTTTCACCGGTACGGATTCGAATCACACGCTCCAGCTCAGCAACAAAAATTTTGCCGTCACCAATTTTGCCGGTATAGGCGGCTTTACCAATGACATCAACCACTTCGTCGAGCTGATCGTCTGCAATCGCAATATCTATTTTTACTTTTGGCAGGAAGTTCACGCTGTATTCAGCACCGCGATAGAGTTCTGCATGGCCCTTCTGGCGACCAAACCCTTTTACTTCAGTTACGGTAAGCCCCTGAATACCAATAGAGGAGAGTGCTTCTCGCACATCTTCCAGTTTAAACGGTTTGATTACCACGGTAACCAGCTTCATACGATCCCCTCCAGGTATTGAAAATGACTGATTCGCCCGACACCGGCTAAATAAAGCAAAGCCTGTGCCATAAATCTGAAAGTGGTCTGTTTCAGATGCTAAACTAGCTGGGCCAGGTATTGTCTGCTTATCAGAATGGCGGAATCTTTATAGCGGCCGGTTGCGGGCAAAAAAAACGCACCATTAGGGTGCGTAGCGCCTCAGGTGAGTGCAGGCGGGGCTGAAATGAGGAACCCGACGCCAGAAAATAGTGCAGCGAAGCGGCAGGTTAATAAGGTGTTAGCTGTCACCAGCTATCAGTTGTCAGTTGTCAGCTAACAGTTACTAGTACCAGTTATCATTTATCAGTTGCCCGTTACCCGTTGCCCGTTACCCGTTACCCGTTACCAGTTATCAGCCAACAGTCAGCATAGTAGTTAGCTGGCCAGCACATTACCGGCCTCAAGATCCTGCCCTACCTGCTGTAGCTGGTACATTTGCCAGTAGCGCCCCTTCTTCTCCTGGAGCTGTCGGTGGGTACCCTGTTCCACGATGCGACCACGGTGTAACACCAGGATTTCATCCGCCTCGGTAATAGTGGATAACCGGTGGGCGATCACCACCAGCGTGGTTTGCTGTCGCACGATCTCCAGCGCTTTCTGAACCGCCTGCTCCGTGCCTGAATCGATATTAGCCGTGGCTTCATCGAGGATTAGAATCTGCGGAGAGGCCACCAGAACGCGCGCCATGGCCAGCAGCTGTTTCTGTCCAACCGACAAATTATTACCCTGCTCACCAAGACGGGTATAAATACCGTCGGAGAGACTGTGGGCAAGTTCAGCAAGCTGTACCGTTTCCAGCGCCTGCCAGACCTGCTCTTCGCTGATATCACGTCCCAGCGTAACGTTGGCAAAAAAAGTATCAGCCAGCACCACAGGATCCTGCTGAACCATGGCCACGCCCAGCCGCAGTGCATCATGACTTAAAGAATCAAGCGGCCGCCCATCAAGGCGAATTTCTCCCTGCGTCAGCGGGTAATACCCCATCATCAGGTTAACCAGCGTACTTTTGCCGCTGCCGGTATGTCCCACCAGCGCAATAAAACGTTGGGAGGGTATTGTGATATTGATGTCGTTAAGCACGGGCCGGTGGTCATCGTAGGCGAAGGTCAAATCGGTAATCTCAATGCTGCCCGTTACAAGCGGTCTTGCGTCTGCGCCATAGTGTTGGCGAGGCGCATCCATCAGTTCGAAAATTCGCTCGCCCGCCACAATGGCCTGCTGCAGCATCGACTGCTGGGTCGTTAGCTCTATCAGCGGTTCGTTAAGCCGCCCGAGATAATTGATAAAGGCATAAAGCACACCGACCTGAACGGAACCCACCGATGAAAAGCCAAACAGCATCATCAGGCCGCAGAGGATAATCGCTGAAAAGAGGCTTAAGAGTGGACGCAGCAGAAAGCCATCCAGCCTCAGCGTTTCCATACGGGCAAGATAGTGCGATCGGCTGGCTTCCCCCATCCTCTCACCAAAGCGGGCCTGTTGACGAAACTGCTGGATAACGCTCATGCCGCCAATCACTTCATTGAAGCCATTGTTAATATCGGCCAGATAGCTTCGGACTCGCCGTACAATTGGCGTACTGTAGCGTTGATAGACAAGCATCACCGTCAGCACCGCGGGGAAAATGGTGACAGCAACCAGCGCCATTCGCCAGTCCAGACTGAACATCGCTACCAGCATGGCCCCGATTAAGGCCGCGCTGCGCAGGACGGTGGCAACTACCGTCACATAGAGATCCCGCACGACTTCGGTATCGTTAGTGACCCGCGAGATAATCTGACCGACGGGCTGCGTATCAAAAGCACTCAACGGCTGACGCAGAGCGGCATCCATTACGTCAGTCCGCAGCTGCTGTACAACGCCTACCGCTGCCTGATTGAAAAGCAGCGCCTGCCAGTAATGCAGCGCGGCAGCGAGCCCCTGTAATAACAGAAAGCTAAACGCCAGTCCGGTGACAATCCCCAGTGGCATGTTGTGCTTTGCCAGCAGGTTGTCAATAAAATAGCTCACCAGTATGGGACCAATAACCTCTGCACCTGCGGCAATCCATAACAGCAGCACCGCCAGCCCAATTGATTTGCGCCACGGTGAGCCATAAGACAGAAGACGCTTCAGCGTCGGCCAGAGCTGTGCAAGATTATTCATTGCCTGTTTCCTTCAGGGTCTCATCTTCATCAAGCGCTGCTTCAAGCTGCTGATAGCGGTACATCTCCTGATACCATCCCGGCGTTGCGGCCAGCGCCTCATGCTGTCCACGCTGGGCGACCGTTCCCTTCTGCATAACCAGTATTTCATTTGCCTCGCTGAGTGCAGACAGGCGATGGGCAGCGATGATAATGGTTCTTCCCTCGCCCCAGCGCCGCAGGTTTTGCAATATCTGATGTTCGGTGCGGCCATCCACTGCGCTAAGCGCATCGTCCAGAATCAGGATTTCAGCATTCAGCAGCAGCGCACGGGCAATTGAAATACGCTGCTTCTGACCACCGGAAAGCATAACGCCGCGCTCACCGACCTCCGTGGAATAGCCCTGGGGCAGGCGAAGAATATCCTCATGAACCCAGGCCAGCTTCGCCGCCTGCTCAATGTCGCTCTGACTGGCACCCGGCCTGCCCAGCGCGATATTGTTGGCGACCGAATCAGAGAAGAGAAACGGCGTCTGGCTGACCACGGCTAATCGGCTGCGCCAGCTATCCAGCCGCAGCTGCGTCAGTGGAATGCCATGAAAGCGAATATCGCCCTGCGCAATATCGAAATGTCGCTGAATAAGACTGAGTAACGTGCTTTTCCCGGCGCCGGTTGGGCCACACAGCCCTAACATCTGGCCCGGTTTCAGGCTGACGTTAATATGTTTTAGCGAGGGGCGATTTGCGCCGGGATAGCTAAATTCCCGCACGGCGATCTGCAACTGACCGCGATCCGTCGGGGGAATGTTGGTGCCATCCTCAACGCCCGGCATCTCTGCCAGCAGGGAGCGTATACGGCTCCACGCCGCGCTTCCGCGCTCGACGATGTTGAACATCCACGCCAGGGCAAGCATTGGCCAGATCATCAGGCCAAGATACATCACAAAGCTGGTTAATTGCCCCAGCGTCAGCTGTTCATGCCAGACCAGCCAGCTTCCCCCGACGAACGTCAACAGATTTGACATACCAATGGCAATATAGATGGTGGGATCAAAGCGGGCATCCACGCGGGCGACGCGCAGATTTTTTTGCCCGGTATCACGCGCGGCCGCGGCAAACTGCCCGGACTGGTTGTCTTCCAGTCCGAACGCCTTAATCATACGAATACTGGTCAGGCTCTGCTGCGTCTGGTCGTTAAGGGAAGAGAATGCCGCCTGCGCCGCCTTGAATCGCTGATGCAGTTGGTCACCGTAGCGCTTAATCACCACCGCCATCACTGGCATGGGCAGAAGTGCCAGCAGCGTAAGCTGCCAGCTAATTTGGGTACTCATGACTATCAGCACCGCCATGCCCATTACCAGCGAATCAACCAGCGTCAGCACGCCTTCGCCAGCCGCAAATACCACCCGGTCAACGTCATTGGTCGCGCGGGCAATCAGATCGCCGGTACGGTGTCGCAAGTAAAATTCTGGCGGCTGACGACTAAGCTGACGGTAGAAATCCTGCCGAAGCTCCACTGCAAGCTGATAGGAAGCGCCAAACAGCAGTACGCGCCAGACGTAGCGGAGAAGATATACCACCACAGCGGTGAGCAGCATCACGCCAACCCACATGATAATTCCAGAAGCATGCATCCGATGCGCTGTGGCACCATCAACAATGATACCGACGATTTTGGGCGGCAGCAGTTGCAGCAGAGCAATGATGATTAGCAGGAACACCGCGCCCAAATAGCGCCGCCATTCACGAATAAAATACCAGCTTAATTGCTTAAACAATCGCACAAAAACCGTCCTGGATAGGGGTGAGCCTCAACATCAATACGCAACCATCAGCTTAGCGGAAGTGCCGTGGTGTATTTTATCTCTTCCATGGCAAAGCTCGAAGTCACAGCATGTAAACCTGGAACACCGTTCACCAAACGTTTATAAAAAGCGTCATAGGTTTTCATATCGGCGACCTGGACCCGCAGCAGGTAGTCATATTCGCCCGCCATACGGTAGCAGCCCATCACTTCCGGCATCGCCTTCACAACCTCAACGAATTGTTGGTACCAGCTGCTGCTGTGCTGCTGCGTTTTAATCAGCATAAAGGCGGTTAATGACAGTGCCAGTTTATCCGCATTAAGCAGCGCCACCCGTCCGCGAATATAGCCTTCATCCTCCAGGCGTTTCAAGCGCTTCCAGCAGGGTGTGGTGGTCAGGTGTACGGCATCTGCCAGCGCCTGCAAAGAGAGCGTACAATCCTGTTGAAGCAGTGAAAGGAGTAAAAAATCCTTCTTATCCAGCGCTGAATCAGGCATTTTTTCTCCGCATTCCCAAATTGACGCCATTAGTATAGCAAAAATTGCTCAGGATAATTCGCTAACCTGTGCCAACGGTTACTGAGGGATCATTTATGCAAACGCACTCTTATAGAAAATTAATTATTGTTCTGCTGTTTATCGTCGTTTCATTAACATGGGGAACAACGTGGATGGCCATGAAGATAGCCGTCGGATCGGTACCTCCGCTTTTCGCCACCGGATTACGTTTTCTTTCGGCTGCCCCTTTTTTGCTACTGCTGTGCTGGATAATGAAGGCGCCATTTCTGTTTCCTCGCGGCAGTCGGCTATTTCAGGCTGCCGTCACAATCTTCTACTTTGCGATCCCCTTTACCCTGATGATATTTGGGGAGCGGTATACCTCATCCAGCCTTGCCGCCATCATTTTTTCAACCATGCCTGCGGCGGTACTGGCCGCCTCCATTATCTTTCTCAAAGAGAGAACCTCGCTGCAGCAGGTCTGTGGGTTAACGATCAGTCTGACTGCGCTGGCCGCTATTATCTGGCTGGAATCGCACCAGCATGAGGGTAGCCTTTTTACAGGCGTGCTGGCACTGATCGCAGCAGTCTGTCTGCATGCGATTATGTACGTGCAGTGTAAAAAGCGCTGCCATCAGGTATCCGTCATGACCTATAACGCCCTGCCCTGCCTGATGGCCGGGATGATGCTTACCGCAACGGGGTGGCTGGTTGAAAAACCCAGCGTGGCGGACTTTACTCAGAGTGCATTAATGGCAATCGTCTATCTTGGCGTGGTGGCAGGCGTAGCCGGAATCCTGTGCTATTTTTTGTTGCAAAAGCTGGCCAGAGCCTTTCAGGCATCACTGGTCTTCCTTGTGTTCCCGCTGATCGCCATTGCGCTGGAAGCCGCAATAAACGGCAACCCCATCTCTCCGCAGTCGCTGTGGCTCATGCTGCCGTTCCTTAGCGGAATACTGCTGACGCTGTTCAAACGTTCGCCCGCAGTGGAAAAAATGGCATGCGACGCTGAATCCGTCAAAAATTTGCAGAAGATGTAGCCCATTTTTGCCCGGCCTGCGCCGTTTCGCCAACTGGCCTGGCGCTGAGGCTACCCTTCTGCTCCGGCAGGGATTACTATAGGCCGCAATAAATGAATAAGGTTAAAAGTATGAAACGCGCAGTAGTGGTCTTTAGCGGTGGTCAGGATTCAACCACCTGTTTGATACAGGCGTTGAAACAGTATGACGAAGTGCACTGTGTCACCTTTGATTACGGTCAGCGCCACCGGGAAGAAATTGAGGTGGCGGCAGCGCTTTCTCAATCTCTGGGCGCGCGGGCGCATAAGGTGCTGGACGTTACGCTCCTTAATGAGCTGGCAATCAGCAGCCTGACGCGCGACAGCATACCTGTCCCTGCCTGGAACCCTGATGCCACGGGTCTTCCTAGTACTTTCGTACCGGGTCGCAACATTCTGTTCTTAACTCTGGCAGCAATTTATGCTTATCAGGTAGAAGCAGAAGCCGTGATCACCGGGGTCTGTGAAACTGACTTTTCTGGCTATCCCGACTGCCGGGATGAATTTGTTAAGGCCCTCAATCACGCAGTTACCCTGGGCATGGCTCGCAACGTTCGCTTTGAAACGCCGCTGATGTGGCTGAATAAGGCAGAAACCTGGGCGCTCGCCGACTACTGGCAGCACTTGCCTTTAGTACGCAGCGAAACCCTAACCTGCTATAACGGCATTAAAGGTGCAGGTTGCACAGAGTGCGCTGCCTGCAACCTGAGGGCCCGTGGTTTGCAGGAATATCTCGATCAAAAAGATGCCATTAGGCAGGAGATGAAGCGTAAAACTGGCTTAAGCTGAAAGCCTCTATTTCTGGTCGGCTCGTGATGCTGACATCTCTTTCTGGCCGGCTCAGGATGCTGACACCTCTTTCTGGTCGGCCCGGGATGCAGGCATCTGTTACTGGTCGACCGGGGCTGTAAACATTGCTTCCATCCTGCGCTTTAAATCGCCCTCCATCGGCTGCGCTTTTTGCGTGCGCAAATCGATGCAAACGAAGGTCAGCGTGGCGTCAGCCACTACCTCGCCGTTCGGTGCCAGCGTCACCGTCTGACCAATGACCCCGCTTTTTCCTCCCAATTGTACAAGCTGACTCTCTATCTTCAGCACGTCACCCATAACGGCGGGCCGCCGATAGTTGATGTTGATGTTCACGACCACAAAAGCCAGATGGTTATCGTTAAGCCAGTGGAACGATTCCAGATTCTCCAGCCATTCCCAGCGCGCTTCCTCCAGAAACTCCAGATAGCGGGCATTGTTGACGTGCTGATAAATATCGAGGTGGTAACCACGTACTTTTATTGTTGTGTGCATAATCACTCAGCCATTAAGAGGGCCATACCCACTGGTATGACCTCCTCAAGATTAGCAGGCAGTCAGAACACCTGACGGGAAAGCGGTGGATCCCGCGAAGTCGATCACAATTTAAGCCGCGACAGGTTTCGCTCCACCAGGGCGTTACCCATACCGGGAACCTCCTTTAACTGTTCGATTTGCGTAAAGGCTCCGTAGCGATCGCGGTAGCTGACAATGGCCTCTGCCTTTTTCAGGCCAACCCCGTTAAGCGCCGCGGCAAACTCTTCCGCAGTGGCGTGATTAATACTGATTTGCCCGTCCGTAGCCGGCCGGCCTGATTCCATCTGTAGGCCCGGCTCAGTGCCCCGGTTGGTCGCGGTTTCTGCCTGAGCCACTGAGAGAGCCAGGGGGTTAAAGGCTAAAGCAAAAAATAGTGCAGACAGTGAAAGGTGTTTCATGCTGTTTTCCTCCGTGTATTTGACAGCACGTCCAGGCTAAGCCAGAGTCAGTGCGGATACAAACGGCGGATAACAGAAATGGAAAAGGCCGCGAATGCGGCCTTTTCTTTTTCAGTACGTTGCAAAAAAACTGCGAGGCTTACTGAGCCTGTGCCGCTGCACCGTACTTAATTTTACCTTCTTTGCGCAGGTTACTCAGCAATGCTTCAAACGCGATTTGCGCATTATTCTGCGTGACGCCCTGAACCATGGCCTGCTTCTGCGCGTCCGGCATGGTGCCCGTTTTCACGCTGTCGAGCGCGATAAGGACGACATTGCCCTGACCATCTTCGCTGACGCCCCATGACGGTTGATCCTTCGCAGGAGGCGTCATAGCAAAGACCGCCTGAGTGATCGCGCCCTGCCCGTTACGGCTAAGCGTTTGCTGCTGACCGAAGCTCAGGTTAGCCGCTTTCATTTCCTGCTCGCCTTTGCCGGCTTTAAGCGCGGTCAGGAGTTTGTCAGCCAGCGCCTTCGCTTCCTGCTGAGCCTTCTCAGTTTTCAGCGTATCAGTAATCTGTGCGGTCACTTCACTCAGCGGTTTCACCGCTTCAGCCTTATGCTCACTCACACGCAGGACAAAAGCACGATCGCCATCAACAGTGATGATGTCAGAATTGCTTCCCGGCGCACCGTTGTCCCCTACCAGGCCGCCATTGAAGATGGCCTGCTGAACGGGTTTGAAGTTAAGTTCAGCGGGCACGTTGTCATGACTGAACCAGCCAGTTTCAACAGCCTTAACGCCCGCAACCTCTTCAGCACCCGCCAGAGATTCGTTGTCGTTGCTGGCCGCCTCGCTTACTTTCTGCTGTAACTTGTAGTAAGCATCAATGGCTTTTTCCTGCTTCACCTTCGCCGCGATAGCTTCGTGAACGGCAGAGAAAGGCTTAATTTGCTGCGGCTGGATATCGTCCAGGCGGGCAATAATGAAACCGACGGACGATTTAATGACGCCAGAAAGCTGGCCTTTCTCTTTCAGACCGGCGCTTTTCAGCTCATCTGGCGTGGTATCCGGCTCAAGCCAGCCCATATCTCCGCCGTGACGAGCCGAGATAGGATCGCTGGATTTCGCTTTCGCCAGCGCGGCAAAATCACCACCCTTTTTAAGCTCGGCCAGCAGTGCCTGTGCTTCAGCATCGGTTTTAGTCTGGATAATGCTGTAGCGGGTGCGCTCAGGCTGGGTGTAGTCAGACTGATGTTGATCGTACCAGCTCTTAATTTCGCTCTCGCTGACGTTTTCGTGCAGCGATGCCGCATCCAGCTTGATGTAACTCACCCGATACTGCTCAGGAGACATAAAGCTATTTTTGTTTTGCTCGTAATAGTTTTTAACGTCTTCGTCAGTGACGGGCTGCTTTGCTACAAGCGCACTCACGTTGATTGTCGCTTCGCGAACCTGGCGCTGTTGAGCCACCAGCGCCGCGAGCGCATCCGTTTCGCCATTCAGCATAAAGTCAGTGCCGGTAACGGAGGTGATCAGCTGCTGTGTGGTCAGCTGTTTGCGCAGTGCTTCTGCATACTGATCGGCAGAGAAGCCCATATTATTGATTAGGCCGAGATATTTGGCGTTATCGAATTTACCGTCAGTCTGGAAAGCGGGCTGAGAAAAGATAGCCTGCTTAATTTGATCGTCGCTGATAGCCAGCTTCAACGTTTTCGCATACTGATCCAGCAGCTTTTCATCAATCAGCTGGGAAAGCGCCTGCTGACGAATCTGCTGCATATAGCCTGGATTGCTGGCCAGGGTTGAGAACTGTTCGCCCAGCATTTGCTGCTGACGTGAACGCTCGCTGGAAAAAGCCCTTTCAAGCTGCGCCCGGCTGATCTCGTCACCGTTGACCTTTGCAGCAAAATCACCGTTACCGCCGATCAGGTAGTTGCCCACCCCGGTCAGGACGAAAGAAAGGATGATCAAACCCAGTATAATTTTGAGCACGACATGGTTCGATGCCGCACGTAAATTGTCCATCATGGTGTGACAACACTCCGCTGTAGTGTGAATATAAACCGTTAGCGCTACGACCCACATTCCCGGGGACGTTTCGCGCCACTGCGTGATTAAGCCCTGCTCCTTCACGCCATGTTGACCAACGCGCTATGCGTTTGTCATTGATAGATAAAAAAAGGCACATCAGAATGGTGATGTGCCCAGTATGGTACATGAGAACGCAATGACAATCCTCACTCCACCAAAGAAAATGCTCTGGTGGTGCATACCGCAGTTAGTTAACCGCGTCTTTCAGCGCTTTACCGGCACGGAAGCCAGGTACTTTACCCGCTGGGATAGTGATCTCTTTACCCGTCTGCGGATTGCGGCCGGTGCGCTCTGCGCGATCGCGCACGGAGAAGGTACCAAAACCGACCAGCGCCACTTCATCGCCAGATTTCAGAGATTCTGATACAGAGTCCATAAATGCATCTAATACACGTCCTGCTGCGGCTTTAGAAATGTCAGCACCTGCAGCGATTTTGTCGATCAACTGTGACTTATTCACTCTATCATCCCCTCTATTATTATTTACATCGCGTTCGGGCTTCCCGCCGACAACAAACGCGCGTTAGTTATTAAGATAGCGTTAACCTGTCTCGGGCACAGTCATCCAGTGGATTTTGCCAGCCCGAGTCAGACAGCTATCTAAATTAACGGCACAAAAAAAAGCTGGCAAGCCCCAATTTGCCTGCCAGCCCTTGTTTCGTCCTGTTTTTGTCTTAAATCATCATTTAGCCGTGGCTACCTGCATGCCGTAAGGCGCATTCACAAGGGCCAGCGTTAAGACTTCTTCAATACGCTTAACCGGATGAATGTCGAGATCGGCGATGACGTTATCAGGGATCTCTTCCAAGTCACGCTTATTTTCGTCAGGGATCAGGACCGTTTTAATACCACCGCGATGGGCAGCCAGCAGTTTTTCCTTCAGACCGCCTATTGGCAGAACCTGGCCACGCAGGGTAATTTCTCCTGTCATCGCAACGTCCGCACGAACCGGATTACCCGTCAGGCAGGAGACCAGCGCGGTACACATCGCTATACCCGCACTTGGGCCATCCTTCGGCGTGGCACCTTCGGGTACGTGAACGTGAATATCACGTTTTTCGTAGAAGTCCCCGTTGATCCCCAGCTTTTCGGCACGCGCACGCACTACGGTCAGTGCAGCCTGAATCGACTCCTGCATCACCTCGCCCAGCGAACCGGTATAGCTCAGCTTACCTTTCCCGGGTACGCAGGCCGTTTCGATGGTCAGCAGATCACCGCCCACTTCCGTCCATGCCAGACCGGTCACCTGACCTACGCGATTTTCACTGTCGGCGCGACCGTAATCGAAGCGCTGCACCCCAAGGAAATCCTTCAGGTTATCAGCATTAATTTCGATGTGCTTGACGGTTTTGTCCATCAGCAGCGTCTTCACCGCCTTGCGGCACAGTTTAGACAGCTCACGCTCAAGGCTACGCACACCGGCTTCGCGGGTGTAATAACGGATAATGCCCACAATCGCGCTATCATCAACGGTGATTTCGCTGCTTTTCAGCGCGTTACGTTCAATCTGCTTCGACAACAAATGCTGTTTAGCGATATTGAGCTTTTCATCTTCGGTATAGCCGGACAGACGAATTACTTCCATTCGATCCAGCAGCGGTGCCGGGATATTCATCGAGTTGGACGTTGCCACGAACATCACATCTGACAGATCGTAATCCACTTCAAGATAGTGATCGTTAAAGGCGATGTTCTGTTCCGGATCGAGCACTTCCAGCAGCGCTGATGCAGGATCGCCGCGCATGTCCGAAGACATTTTGTCGATCTCATCCAGCAGGAACAGCGGGTTCTTCACCCCAACCTTGGCCATTTTTTGAATCAGTTTGCCGGGCATCGAGCCAATATAGGTCCGGCGATGACCGCGAATTTCCGCCTCGTCGCGCACGCCGCCCAGCGCCATACGGACATATTTACGTCCGGTGGCTTTAGCAATAGACTGGCCCAGCGAGGTTTTACCCACGCCCGGCGGTCCAACCAGGCACAGAATCGGGCCTTTAATTTTGCTGACGCGACTCTGTACCGCTAAATACTCAAGAATACGATCCTTGACCCGCTCCAGTCCGAAGTGATCGGTATCCAGGGTTTCCTGAGCTTTAAGCAGATCTTTTTTCACCTTGCTACGAGCGTTCCACGGAACCTGGACCATCCAGTCGATATAGCCGCGAACCACGGTCGCTTCAGCCGACATCGGGGACATCATTTTCAGCTTTTGCAGCTCGGCTTCGGTTTTTTCGCGCGCTTCTTTCGGCATTTTAGCCGCGTCGATTTTACGCTTCAGCGCCTCATTTTCATCCGGCGCATCATCCATTTCGCCCAGTTCTTTCTGAATAGCCTTCATCTGCTCATTCAGATAGTACTCGCGCTGGCTTTTCTCCATCTGTTTTTTGACACGATTACGAATGCGTTTTTCAACCTGTAACAGGTCGATTTCCGACTCCATCATCGCCATCAGATATTCCAGACGTTCATTCACGTCGGACATTTCCAGCACGGACTGCTTATCCGCAAGCTTAAGCGGCATGTGCGCTGCCACCGTATCTGCCAGGCGCGCAGCATCTTCAATGCTGTTTAACGAGGTCAGAACTTCCGGTGGGATTTTCTTATTCAGCTTGATATAGCCTTCAAACTGGCTGATAGCGGTACGCACCAGCACTTCCTGCTCACGCTCATCAATCTCAGGCGAAGCAAGATATTCAGCCTGGGCCGTAAAATGATCGCCGTTATCGCCAAGCGTCGTAATGTGCGCACGCTGTAAGCCTTCAACCAGCACTTTAACGGTGCCGTCAGGCAGCTTCAGCATTTGCAGAATAGAGGCGACGGTCCCTACTGAGAAGAGATCGTTAATGTCAGGTTCATCCGTTGAAGCTTCTTTCTGAGCGACCAGCATGATTTTTTTATCATGATCCATAGCGGCTTCAAGGCAGCGAATCGATTTCTCACGACCGACAAACAACGGAATTACCATGTGCGGATAAACCACTACGTCACGCAACGGCAACACAGGGATTTCAATGCGTTCAGAACGCTCAGGATTCATAGAGCTCTCTCTTAGTTTAATTTCCGCCAGGGTGATGGGAACCGCAACAGACCATTAAAGTGCAGTTTTACCCACAGGTAGTTGAGTATATGGGGATGAATACGGGACATTCAATGATATGTGCAAGAGAAAAGCAAAAGGGGGAATAATTCCCCCCTTTTTAAGGTAACTCGCTGGAAAGATGCGGTTATTTATTCACCGGAAGCCTGCTGAGCTTCAGGTTTAACATAGATGAGCATCGGGTCAGTTTGATTTTCAATCACCGAATCATCCACCACGACTTTTTCCACATCATCCAGTGAAGGCAGGTCGTACATGGTATTGAGTAACGCGCCCTCAACAATAGAACGCAGACCACGCGCGCCGGTTTTACGCGACATCGCTTTTTTGGCGATTGCGGTTAACGCTTCATCCCGGAATTCCAGCTCAACGCCCTCCAGGTTGAACAATGCCTGATACTGTTTTGTCAGCGCATTTTTCGGCTCACGCAGGATCTGAATCAGCGCCTCTTCACTCAGCTCATTCAGCGTTGCCACCACGGGCAGACGACCGATGAACTCCGGGATGAGACCAAACTTGATCAAATCTTCCGGTTCAACCTGCGCCAGCAGTTCCCCTTCGGTCGCTTTCTGCGCCTTGCCTTTCACCGTGGCGCCAAAACCGATACCTGACCCGGTGTCAACACGCTGGGAAATGACCTTATCCAGGCCGGCAAACGCGCCGCCGCAGATAAACAGGATTTTAGAGGTATCAACCTGCAAGAATTCCTGCTGAGGATGCTTACGCCCACCCTGAGGTGGCACGGCCGCAACGGTGCCTTCAATCAGCTTGAGCAGCGCCTGCTGTACACCTTCACCCGACACGTCGCGGGTGATAGAAGGGTTATCCGATTTGCGGGAAATTTTATCAATTTCATCGATGTAAACGATCCCGCGCTGCGCCTTCTGCACATCGTAGTCACATTTTTGCAGCAGCTTCTGGATGATGTTCTCAACGTCTTCACCTACGTAACCCGCTTCGGTTAGTGTGGTGGCATCCGCCATGGTGAAGGGAACATCCAGCAGACGAGCCAGGGTTTCTGCCAGCAGCGTTTTGCCGCTACCGGTTGGGCCAATCAGCAAAATGTTACTTTTACCCAGCTCAATACCGTTGCTGGTATCACCATTTCGCAGGCGCTTATAGTGGTTGTAGACCGCTACGGCCAACACTTTCTTCGCCCGTTCCTGACCGATAACATAATCATCAAGGTGATGGCGAATTTCATGTGGCGTGGGGAGCGCACTGCGCTCGCGATGCGGTGATACTTCTTTAATCTCTTCGCGGATGATGTCGTTACACAAATCGACACACTCATCGCAGACATACACTGACGGGCCGGCAATCAGCTTGCGCACTTCATGCTGGCTTTTGCCACAGAAAGAGCAGTACAGCAGCTTTCCTGAACCGTCTTTGCGCTTATCTGTCATCAGTTACCTCTTCTATTATCTTCGCCCGCACTCGGTTGCGGTAAAGGCACCGCCCGGCGGCACCCTGATATATCACTCATACCCTTACTAACTATAGACGACGCGGGCGCTGAGCTTAAGTACGATGCGTCAGGATGGAATCAACCAGACCATACTCTACAGCTTCGCTCGCGGAGAGGAAACGGTCACGCTCGGTGTCTCTCTCTATTTCTTCAAGAGTTTTGCCCGTATGTTCGGCCATCAGCTCATTCATACGCTGCTTCACCTTAAGAATTTCACGCGCGTGGATCTCAATGTCCGACGCCTGTCCCTGGTAACCGCCCAGAGGCTGGTGAATCATTACCCGTGAATTAGGCAGACAGTAACGTTTGCCCTTCGCACCGGCGGTAAGCAGGAAAGCCCCCATCGAGCACGCCTGACCCATACAGATGGTGCTGACGTCAGGCTTGATGAATTTCATCGTGTCGTAGATAGACATCCCTGCAGTAATCACGCCACCAGGAGAGTTGATATAAAGGTGGATGTCTTTTTCCGGATTTTCAGCTTCCAGAAAAAGCATCTGTGCGACGATCAGGTTCGCCATATGGTCCTCAACCTGCCCCGTCAGGAAGATAATACGTTCCTTGAGCAGACGAGAAAAAATGTCGTAAGAACGCTCTCCGCGAGAGGTTTGTTCGACCACCATCGGCACCAGAGCCATATGAGGTGCCGTTTGTTCACGTTCGCCACTGTAGGACATTACCGTCTCCTGATAAATTTCATTTGGCAATACTTTGTACCAATTCTACTTGAGAGTGGTTCGGAACACTACGTTTCCAACCCCTCTCCCGATGTCCTTTGGGACTCACCCTGCCACGCGCAGATATTGCTATAGCTTTCTATTTGGGGATCGTGCCCCGCTGATTCAAGCATAACAACGTTTTTATCAACTGCTAACCTGGAAAAGTAGCTTAGTTGAAAATTTACCGCTTCAATGGGCGAATAAACACATTAAGGCACATCGGCCCGAGGGATAAAAAGCAAAAAGCCCGCGGTCACAGTGGCCGCGGGCTTTGATTAACTCTTCAGAATCAGATCAATCAGGCCGGTTGGGTCTGGTTCATCAGTTCCTGGAAGTTAGTGGCTTTCTCGGTCACTTTAGCTTTTTCCAGCACGGCTTCCACCGCCTGCTCTTCCAGTGCAACGTTGCGCATGTTGTTCATCAGCTCATTGTTTTTGCTGTAGAACTCAACGACTTCAGACGGATCTTCGTAGGCAGAAGCCATCTCTTCGATCAGCGCCTTAACGCGGTCTTCGTCTGCTTTCAGCTCGTGAGTGCGAATGACTTCACCCAGCAGCAGTCCGACGACAACGCGACGTTTTGCCTGCTCTTCAAACAGTTCGCGAGGCAGTTCAAGCGCTTGCTTCTCATCACCGCCAAAACGCTGTGCAGCCTGACGCTTAAGTACATCGATTTCACCGTCGATCAGTGCAGCCGGTACGTCGATGTCGTTCGCGCTCACCAGACCGTCGATAGCCTGAGTTTTAACACGGTTGCGCACGGCGCCTTTCAGCTCACGCTCCATGTTTTTACGCACTTCAGCACGCAGGCCGTCTACGCTGCCATCTTCCACGCCAAAGCGCTTGATGAATTCTTCGGTGAATTCTGGCAGTTCGCTCTCTTCCACTTTCTTCAACACGATTTCAAACTTCGCTGCTTTCCCTTTCAGGTTTTCAGCGTGGTAATCTTCCGGGAAGTTTACGTCGATAGTGAAGGTTTCACCCGCTTTGTGGCCTACAACGCCCTCTTCAAAGCCTGGGATCATACGGCCCTGGCCCATGGCCAGAACGAAGTCAGAAGCTTTACCGCCTTCAAACTCTTCCCCGTCAACGGAGCCGCTAAAGTCGATAGTGGCGCGGTCGTTAGCTTCAGCAGCGCGATCGGTCTCTTTCCATGTTGCCTGCTGCTTGCGCAGGGTATCCAGCATGGTATCAACGTCTGCGTCAGTGACGTCGACAATCGGTTTTTCAACTTCGATTGCGTCCAGCCCTTTCAGCTCAACTTCCGGATAGACTTCAAACTCTACGGTAAACGTGAAGTCTTCGCCCATTTTGTACTCGCCCGGCACGTAGTTAGGTGCGCCAGCCGGATTGATCTTCTCTTTAATGATGGCGTCAACAAAGTTGCGCTGCATCAGATCGCCCAGAACGTCCTGGCGAACGGAAGCACCGTAACGCTGTGCAACCACTGTCATTGGCACTTTCCCTTTGCGGAAACCGTCAATGCGCACTTTTTTCGCTACGCTCAGCAGTTCGCTTTTTACCGCATTCTCGATCACATCTTTATCTACGGTAATCGTTACGCGACGGCCCAGGCCCTGAGTTGTTTCTACTGAAACTTGCATCTTGTTACCTCAAAAAATCACGTGCTCGGTCAACTTCAGACCTACCCCGCTCCGCAAGAAACGAGGAGAGCTCTAAGAACCGGGACGGCCTCTGATGGCAGAACCGCATTCCCTTTCGCCAGAAGCGTCCCGAAGACATTCAGGAAAAATAGACGCAGCATTATAGCGGTAACATTAAAGCGAGTCGAGGCTACACCGCATTGCCGCCCCTTAACTTATCTCCTTTTTGCCAGTAATTCGCCAAAAGCGTCGTCAGGTTCACTCTTTTAGGCCATAAACAACAAAGCGGCCCGCAGGCCGCTCAAATAAAACAGGTTACAATCAGGCCAGCGTACCCGCCCCCCGACAGTTAGGAGAGGACGGAACGGCATCCTGGAGCCCTTCCCACTCTTTAATCGTGTAGGTGTGTAACGCCAGGGCATGAACGCTGCCCGCCAGCTCATCGGCCAGTTCGCTGTAGATGGCACGATGACGCGCCAGGAAGCGCTGACTGACAAAGCTGTCGCTGACGATCACAACTTTAAAGTGGCTTTCTGCACCGGCAGGCACGTTATGACGATAGCTTTCGTCATGAACTTCCAGATGTACGGGTGTAAACGCCGCTCTTAATTTTGCTTCTATCTGTTCACGGATCATAACCACGCTCCTCGACCGCCTCTTCGCCCCATCTGTTTAAATATTAGCTGGTTTTTTCCTTTGACGATAAGGGGAAATAAATTATCACGGCGCCTGTCGGGGCTACTTTGCATTTTCTGCTGGGGGACTGCAACCGCGGGCAATTAAAAAGGTCATAATCGGTAAGCCGAAAAGCGAGACCGTTCGGTAGCATGATAAAACTGCAACACGATGAATTTACGCGCGATCAGGACTTCCTCTTGCCACAGGCGATGTTATGATGAGCGCAGTTTTGTCGGCACTACACACCTCACGTTAACGAGATAATAAGCATGTTAAAAAAATTAATTTTACCTCTCATGGCCGTGTTGATTCTGGCTGGCTGTGCAACGACCAGCACGACGCTTGACGTTTCCCCAAAAATTCAGCTGCCGCAGCAGGATCCCAGCCTGACAGGCATCACCCTCAGTATTAACGGCGCAGACCAGCGTACCGATCAGGCGCTGGCAAAAGTTAACCGCGATGGCCAGCTGGTCACGCTGACCCCGTCCCGCGACCTGCGCTTCCTGCTGCAGGAAGTGCTGGAGAAACAGATGGGCGCCCGGGGCTATATGATTGGTCCAAACGGTGCGGTTGACCTGCAAATTGTCGTTAATAACCTCTATGCCGATGTTACCCAGGGCAGCGTGCGCTACAGCATTACCACTAAAGCAGATATCTCCATTATCGCCACCGCCAAAAATGGCAGCAAGCAGGTGAAAAATTATCGCCAGACCTACAGCGTTGAGGGTGCGTTCAACGCAACCAATGACAAAATTACCAAAGCGGTCAACGCGACGCTAAGTGACGTTATTGGCGATATGGCTCAGGACACCAGCATCCACGAGTTTATTAAGCAGAACGCTCATTAATTTGCCTCAGCCCGTCGGTTAACCGGCGGGCGTCGTTTTAAGGTTTGTATGTCCAGCCAATATCTGCAAATTTTCACTCAGCGTAATGCGGCGCTGCTGCTGCTGCTGGGATTTTCATCCGGCCTGCCGCTGGCGCTCACCTCAGGTACGCTTCAGGCCTGGATGGCCGTTGAGAACGTCGATATTAAAACCATCGGTTTCTTTTCGCTGGTAGGTCAGGCTTACGTTTTTAAATTCCTCTGGTCCCCGCTGATGGACCGCTATACCCCCTCTTTTCTGGGCCGCCGTCGCGGCTGGCTGCTGCTCACGCAGCTGCTGTTAATCCTGGGCATTGCGCTAATGGGGTTTATGCAGCCGTCGCGCGACCTCACCCTGCTTGCCGCCCTGGCAGTGGTGGTGGCTTTTTGCTCCGCGTCCCAGGATATCGTGTTTGATGCGTGGAAAACGGACGTGCTGTCGCCCGCCGAGCGCGGCAGCGGCGCGGCCATTAGCGTTCTGGGCTATCGGCTGGCGATGTTGGTTTCGGGCGGGCTGGCGCTATGGCTGGCAGACAGGTTTCTGGGGTGGCAGGCGATCTGGTGGCTGATGGCGGCAATGATGATCCCCGGCGTTATCGCCACGCTGTTAGCAAAGGAGCCAACGGATATCATTGCCAGGCCGCATACCCTTGAGGAGGCGGTAGTGGCCCCGCTGCGCGACTTTTTTAACCGGAATAACGCCTGGCTTATCCTCTCGCTGATCGTACTTTATAAGCTTGGCGATGCCTTTGCCGCCAGTCTGACCACCATTTTCCTCATCCGCGGCGTTGGATTCGATGCGGGCGACGTTGGGCTGGTAAATAAAACGCTCGGTCTGCTCGCCACCATCATCGGCGCACTCTATGGCGGCATGCTGATGCAGCGGCTGAGCCTTTTCCGTGCTCTGATGCTGTTTGGCATCCTGCAGGCCGTTTCCAACCTCGCATACTGGGCGCTGTCGGTAACCGATAAACACCTCTATAGCATGGCCGCCGCCGTCTTTGTTGAGAACATCTGCGGGGGAATGGGCACCGCTGCTTTCGTGGCGCTGTTGATGACGCTGTGCAATAAATCGTTTTCAGCCACCCAGTTTGCCCTGCTTTCGGCGCTGTCTGCCGTGGGTCGGGTCTACGTCGGCCCGGTCGCGGGATGGTTTGTCGAAGCCTGGGGATGGCCCACGTTCTACGCATTCTCCGTCGTTGCCGGCTTGCCGGGGCTGCTGCTGCTGGCGGGCTGCCGTAAAACGCTGGAACATGCGCAGAATTATCAGACGTTTTTGCCACGCGTACGCTTCAAGCAAGGATACCGCTGGGCGCTAAGGGGATTGATGATGGGCGCGTTGCTTATTGCCACCTGGCTACTGCTGCTGGCGTTAAGGTCAACGGGCCTCGCTGACGCGGGTACCGTCATCAATACGCTGTTTATCGCCGGGCTGACCTTCGTTCTGCTGGGCGTGGTGGCTGGAAGCCTGCTGGACTTCATCGCCATGCGTAAAAGTTACCCGCTGGGATAATTATTGCCCGGGATGTGACCGCGGCCTTTAGCGGTGAGAAGTGTTAAAATTCGCGGGATCTGTGATGCCGATTTATCCTGAAGGCTTCTTCAGAAGCCTCCTTTTTTTTCAACAACCTTGCGGCTACGCTTCCGGCAGATTTTAATAAGTTTCATAAAATATTCTCATCGTTAAGCGCCTTTATTGACCGATATTAAAAAACGGTGCGTAATTATTACCGCCCTAATAACATCAATAAAATGATGCCGGAATGTTAAATATTTGAGTCATAAACTTGCTATTTATAGCAATGCGCTTTCCCCTTACAAATTTTCCACCTATTTTTGTTATATTAGCGGCAAACCCCTGCTATCCTTAATATTTTGTCACCCTTGGCAACATATGTGACAGTCTTTGCAAATGGTGTCAACACGGCGCTGACACAACATGTTGCTGGTTTACAGTACTGAAACCTTCCCGTAAAATGCCGCCACACTTAAACGACAATAGAGCCCTTGTCATTGAGGTCGTTAAATGAGACTCAGGAAATACAATAAAAGTTTGGGGATTTTGTCACTGTTTGCAGGCACTTTATTGTTAAGTGGCTGTGATAGTGCATTATTGAATCCCAAAGGACAGATTGCAATGGACCAGCGTTCGCTGATTCTGACAGCTTTCGGCTTGATGATGATCGTCGTTATCCCAGCAGTCTTAATGGCCGTGGTGTTCGCCTGGAAATATCGGGCATCCAATACCAATGCAAAATACAGCCCTAACTGGTCACACTCGAATAAAGTGGAAGCCGTAGTTTGGACTATTCCCATTTTGATTATCGTCTTCCTTGGCGTGCTGACGTGGAAATCCACCCATGCACTTGACCCAAGTAAACCGCTGGTTTCTAACGTGAAGCCTGTGGAGATCGATGTGGTTGCATTGGACTGGAAATGGCTGTTTATCTACCCGGAACAGGGTATTGCAACAGTTAACCAGATTGCCTTCCCGGCAAACACCCCTGTGAGCTTTAAGATTACATCTAACTCCGTTATGAACTCCTTCTTCATTCCTACCCTCGGTAGCCAGATTTACGCTATGGCGGGCATGCAGACTAAATTACATCTGATTGCGAATGAACCCGGCACGTTTGACGGTATCTCCTCTAACTTCAGTGGTCGCGGCTTCTCTGGTATGAAGTTCAAAGCGATCGCCACCCCTGACAATGCAACATTTGATCAGTGGGTAGCGAAAGCCAAACAGTCACCAAACACCCTGATGACGATGGACGATTTCGACAAACTGGCTGCGCCAAGCGAAAATCATCCGGTTGAGTTCTTCTCGACGGCGAATCCTGAATTGTTCAAGCAGATTATTGGCAAATTCAAGATGAACCACGGGAAAATGGCCATGCCTGAACACGAAGGTATGGACATGAGCGAAGCCTCACACGCGGGAGCCGAGGAATAATACGATGTTGGGAAAATTAACCCTTGATGCAGTACCGTATCACGAGCCGATTATCGTGATTACGGTGGCCGCCATCATTCTTGGTGGTCTGGCCGTTGCAGGTGCAATCACTTACTTCGGTAAGTGGCAGTACCTGTGGTCCGAATGGTTAACCTCTGTTGACCATAAAAAACTCGGTATCATGTACATCATCGTGGCATTCGTTATGCTGCTGCGCGGCTTTGCCGATGCGGTGATGATGCGTAGCCAGCAGGTGCTGGCCTCGGCAGGTGAAGCCGGATTCCTGCCACCTCATCACTACGATCAGATCTTCACCGCCCACGGCGTGATCATGATCTTCTTCGTAGCGATGCCGTTTGTTATCGGTCTGATGAACATTGCTGTTCCGCTTCAGATTGGTGCACGCGACGTGGCCTTCCCTTTCCTGAACAACCTGAGCTTCTGGTTCACGGCTGTGGGTGTGGTGCTGGTTAACCTGTCACTGGGTGTGGGCGAATTTGCTCAGACCGGCTGGCTGGCTTATCCGCCACTCTCTGGCGCGGAATACAGTCCGGGGGTCGGCGTTGACTACTGGATATGGAGTCTGCAGCTGTCGGGGATTGGTACGACATTAACCGGGATTAACTTCTTCGTTACTATCCTGAAAATGCGTGCTCCTGGCATGACCATGTTCAAGATGCCGGTTTTCACCTGGGCGTCGCTTTGTACTAACGTTCTGATCATCGTCTCCTTCCCGGTTCTTACCGTGACGCTGGCGCTGCTGACGCTGGATCGCTACCTGGGCTTCCATTTCTTTACCAATGAAATGGGCGGCAACATGATGATGTACGTCAACCTGATTTGGGTTTGGGGTCATCCGGAAGTGTACATCCTGGTGCTGCCGGTCTTCGGTGTGTTCTCCGAAGTGGTTGCAACCTTCTCTAAAAAGCGTCTGTTTGGTTACACCTCACTGGTTTGGGCGACGATTGTTATCACCATCCTCTCCTTTGTCGTGTGGCTGCACCACTTCTTCACCATGGGGGCCGGTGCGAACGTTAACGCCTTCTTCGGTATTATGACGATGATTATCGCCATTCCGACCGGTGTTAAAATCTTTAACTGGCTATTCACCATGTATCAGGGCCGCATTCAGATGCACTCTGCTATGTTGTGGACCGTTGGCTTCCTGGTCACCTTCTCCGTAGGCGGTATGACCGGTGTTCTGCTGGCGGTGCCGGGCGCAGACTTCGTGCTGCACAACAGCCTGTTCCTGATTGCTCACTTCCATAACGTAATTATCGGTGGTGTGGTATTTGGTTGCTTCGCTGGTGTGACCTACTGGTTCCCGAAAGCCTTCGGCTTTACCCTGAACGAAAAATGGGGCATCCGTGCATTCTGGTTCTGGATTATCGGTTTCTTCGTTGCCTTTATGCCGCTGTACGCACTGGGCTTCATGGGTATGACGCGTCGTCTGTCTCAGGACATTGATCCACGCTTCCACTCACTGCTGGTCGTTGCTGCCTTCGGTGCTGCCCTGATTGCCTGTGGCGTGATCTGCCAGGTAACTCAGTTCTGGGTATCGGTCCGTGACCGTGAACAGAACCGTGACCTGACTGGCGATCCATGGGGTGCGCGTACGCTGGAATGGTCAACGTCTTCACCACCACCGTTCTATAACTTTGCCGAAGTGCCTGTTATCCATGAGCGTGATGCGTTCTGGGAAATGAAGGAAAAAGGTGAAGCGTATAAACAGCCTGCTCACTACACTGAAATCCACATGCCGAAAAACAGCGGTGCTGGCGTGGTAATCGGTGCATTCAGCCTGGTGTTTGGTTTCTCCGCTATCTGGCACATCTGGTGGCTGGTAGGTTTATCGTTCCTCGGTATGATCTTAACCTGGATCATCAAAAGCTTTGACGAAGACGTGGATTACTACGTTCCCGTTGCCGAGATCGAAAAAATCGAGAATCAGCACTTTGACGAAATTAGCAAAGCAGGTCTGAAAAATGTCGACTGAAACTCTGACTAAACACCACGACGCCCATGCGGAGCATGGGCATCACGATGCAGGAGCCAATAAACTCTTTGGCTTCTGGATCTACCTGATGAGTGACTGCATTATCTTCGCAACGCTGTTTGCGACCTATGCAGTTATGGTCAACAGCACGGCTGGTGGCCCGGCAGGGAAAGATATCTTTGAGTTACCCTTCGTACTGGGCGAGACAGCACTGCTGCTGTTCAGCTCCATTACTTACGGGTTTGCCGTTATCAGCATGGAAAAAGGCACCAAAGCCACCGTTTTAGGTTGGCTGGCGCTGACCTTCCTGCTGGGTGCGGGCTTTATCTCAATGGAAATCTATGAGTTCCATCATCTGATCACCGAAGGTTTCGGTCCGCAGCGCAGTGGCTTCCTGTCAGCATTCTTTACGCTGGTCGGCACTCACGGTCTGCACGTGACGTCTGGTTTGATCTGGATGCTGGTGCTGATGTATCAGGTTGCCACTAAGGGCCTGACATCCACTAACCATACCCGCGTGATGTGCCTGAGCATGTTCTGGCACTTCCTTGACGTGGTCTGGATTTGTGTATTCACCATCGTTTATCTGCTGGGGGCCATGTAATGAGTAAGACATTAACCGATCATGGTACCTCCCACGGTAGCGTGAAGACCTACATGATCGGCTTTGTTCTGTCGATCATCCTGACTGCCATTCCTTTCTGGATGGTGATGCACGGCGGCGCGGCTAAATCGACTATTCTCGCCGTTGTGATTGTCACCGCAGTCATTCAGGTGCTGGTGCATCTCTATTACTTCCTGCACCTCAGCACCTCTACCGATCAGCGTTGGAATCTGGTGGCGATTATCTTTTCCGCCGTCATCATTCTAATTGTTGTAGTGGGCTCTATATGGATTATGTGGAACCTCAATTACAACATGATGGTCCACTAAAGAGCTGCCTGTGATGATTAAGCAATACCTGCAAGTAACGAAACCAGGAATTATTTTCGGGAATTTAATTTCTGTCATCGGGGGATTCCTGCTGGCCTCTAAAGGCAGCATCGACTATGCCCTGTTTCTCTCCACCTTAGTCGGCGTCTCGCTGGTGGTCGCATCGGGTTGTGTTTACAACAACTTTATCGACCGTGACATCGACGTAAAAATGGAGAGAACCAGAAATCGAGTGCTGGTTAAAGGCCTCATTTCTCCGACTGTCTCTCTGGTTTATGCAACCGTTCTGGGTATTGCTGGATTCGCGTTGCTGTATTTCGGAGCAAACCCGCTGGCCATGTGGCTGGCGGTGATGGGCTTTGTGGTTTATGTCGGCGTCTATAGCCTGTATATGAAGCGCAAATCCGTCTATGGCACCTTAATTGGCAGTCTCTCTGGCGCCGCGCCACCGGTCATTGGCTACTGCGCGGTAACCAGCCATTTTGATGCAGGCGCGCTGATCCTGCTGGCTATCTTTAGCCTGTGGCAGATGCCGCACTCCTATGCGATTGCCATCTTCCGCTTCAAAGATTACCAGGCAGCGAATATCCCGGTTCTGCCGGTGGTAAAAGGTATCTCTGTGGCAAAAAACCATATTACGGTGTACATCATCGCCTTTATGGTTGCCACGCTGATGCTGACGCTGGTGGGCTATGCAGGCTACAAATATCTGGTTGTGGCTGCTGCCGTAAGCGTGTGGTGGTTGGGGATGGCACTTTCGGGCTACAAGACGCAGAACGATCGCGTCTGGGCGCGTAAGCTGTTTGTCTTCTCCATCGTGGCGATTACAGCACTCAGCGTGATGATGTCGGTCGACTTCATGACGCCGGCTTCAAAGGATCTGCTGACATACGTCTGGTAGCACTACTCCGATCGTCAGGGGCGTGACGATACCTGAAGTAACTGGCGCTGTCGCAGCTACAGCGCTAACTACCCAGGGTATCGCACGCCCTTTCTTTTTGTTACGACTTCGCATGAAGTATCGTTTTACCCGCCCTGCCCCGCCGCCTAAAATATGTCGACCAGATAAACTGAGGTAGTAATGAACGATAATAAAATGACTCCAGTCGAGCTGCGCGCGACATGGGGTTTAGGCACGGTATTTTCCCTGCGAATGCTGGGAATGTTTATGGTGTTACCCGTTCTGACCACGTACGGGATGGCACTCCAGGGAGCAAGCGAGGCGCTGATTGGACTCGCTATCGGTATCTACGGTCTGGCGCAGGCCATTTTTCAAATCCCCTTCGGACTGCTGTCCGATCGCATCGGCCGCAAACCGTTAATTGTCGGCGGATTGCTGATATTTGTCCTCGGTAGCGTGATTGCCGCCTGCACCACGTCCATCTGGGGCGTTATCCTGGGGCGTGCGCTACAGGGTTCGGGGGCGATTGCGGCAGCGGTGATGGCGTTACTCTCCGACCTCACCCGTGAACAAAACCGAACCAAGGCGATGGCGTTTATTGGCATCAGCTTCGGTGTGACCTTCGCCATTGCGATGGTGCTGGGGCCCATTATTACGCACGCGCTGGGTCTGCATGCGCTGTTCTGGATGATTGCCCTGCTGGCTACGGGCGGCATTATCATTACCCTGCTGGTGGTCCCTTCCACGCCGGTGCATATTCTCAACCGTGAGTCGGGGATGGTTAAGGGGAGCTTTCGGGATGTGTTATCCAACGGTCGGCTGGTCAAGCTTAACTTTGGCATTTTGTGTCTGCATATCCTGCTGATGTCGAGCTTTGTCGCGCTGCCGGGCGAGTTTGAGCAGGCAGGATTCCCTGCTGAACAGCACTGGAAAGTCTACCTGGTGACGATGTTGATCGCCTTTTGCAGCGTTATTCCTTTTATTATTTATGCCGAAGTGAAGCGCCGTATGAAGCGGGTATTTATCTGCTGTGTCGCGCTGATGCTGATTGCCGAAATTGTGCTGTGGGGTGCCGGTGCGCACTTCTGGACGCTGGTGGTCGGCGTACAGCTGTTCTTTATCGGATTCAATCTGATGGAAGCTATCCTCCCCTCGCTGGTCAGCAAAGAGTCCCCCCCTGGCTATAAAGGCACGGCGATGGGGCTGTATTCAACCAGCCAGTTTATCGGCGTTGCCATCGGTGGTAGCCTGGGTGGCTGGCTGTTTGGCCATTTTGATGCCCAGACGGTATTTCTTGTCGGTGCGATGGTGGCGGCAGTCTGGCTGTTAGTCAGCTGTACGATGAAAGAGCCACCTTATGTCAGTAGCCTGCGCATTATGCTGGGCGATCATCATCAGGACAGCGCAAAGCTGGAAAAACGCTTAAAGGCCCAGCCCGGCGTCGCGGCGGTGTTTATTGTTCCGGAGGAGAAAAGTGCCTACGTGAAAATTGACAGTAAAGTGACCAGCCGCGTGGAGCTTGAAGCCCTGGTCGCCTCGGCCTGAAGGGTTTGCTGCTGTAAAATGAATATCCTATGCGGAGAGCGATTCTCCGCATAGGCGCTCCACGAAGGATTAGTCGCGGAAGTTTTTAAACTGGAAAGGCTGACCTAAATTACCCCCACGAACCAGCGCCATCGCACTTTGCAGATCGTCGCGAGATTTGCCGTTAACCCGCACTTCTTCTCCCTGAATCTGCGACTGCACCTTTATCTTGCTGTCTTTAATCAGCTTAACAAGCTTCTTCGCCACGTCTGTCGGAATGCCCTGCTTCATTTTGGCCTCGACGGTCCAGCTTTTGCCGCTGTGCTCAATTTCTTCTGGCACCTCCAGCGCTGCACCTTCAATACCGCGCTTTAATAATTTCTCGCGCAGGATATCCACCAGCTGTTTAACCTGAAAGTCAGATTCGCTCAGCACCTTAATGGACTCGTTTTTCTCGTTAAGCTCGTAGCTGGCCGTGACATTGCGGAAATCAAAGCGCGTTGAGATCTCACGGTTAGCATTCTCAACGGCATTTCGGACTTCCTGCATGTCAATTTCTGAAACGATATCGAAAGATGGCATGATGTATTCTCCTGAATCTAAAGTGACGTGCATAATACCCACTTCGCCACGGTAAAAAAACCACCGCTGTCGAAAGCTATACCAGGGGGAGTTACACGCAGTGTGCCTGGTGGTAATTTTTGGCCTGGCTGGCTGACTACCATAACCCAGCATCACTGAATACCATCCGCAGGCGGGGAGGATTAATGAAAATAACCGTATTGGGGTGCGGCGCGTTAGGGCAGATCTGGCTTGCAGCCCTCGACCAGCAGGGACATGAGGTGCAGGGATGGCTGCGTGTGCCGCAGTCTCACTGTTCTGTTGACGTTGTTACGCTTGCAGGGGAGACGATCGGTAAACGCTACCTTGCTAACGACGCCGCGTTTCTGTCAGAAAGCAGTCTGCTGCTGGTTACGCTTAAAGCCTGGCAGGTTTCAGAAGCGGTTAAAAATTTACAGCCTGCACTACGGGGATCGTGCCCAATCCTGCTGCTGCACAATGGCATGGGCACGCTGGAAGAGCTCAGTGCGCTACGACAACCGCTCCTGCGGGGAGTAACGACTCACGCAGCCAAACGTGACGGCAGCAGAGTGATTCACGTGGCTTCCGGGGTGACGCATATTGGCCCCACGTCTCCCGAAGCGGCAGAGTTTAGCGGCCTTGCCGAGACGCTACATCATGCCCTGCCCGACGTTGCCTGGCACAATAACGTGGCCTCTGCCGCCTGGCAAAAGCTGGCGGTCAACTGCGTGATCAACCCGCTGGCTGTACTGTACGACTGTACCAACGGTGAGCTGGTAAACTATGGTGACGAAATTACCGTCCTCTGCGATGAATTAGCCATGGTCATGGCGCGTGAAGGCCAGCACACCTCGACAGCGTCGCTGCTCGCCGTGGTGATGGATGTGATTCACAGCACGGCTGCAAATACCTGTTCCATGCTACAGGATATCCGGGCCGAACGCCGTACTGAGATTGAATACATTACCGGTTACATTATCCGTCGCGCACGTGCACAGGGCCTGTCTACGCCACAGAACAGCCGACTTTATGAAATAGTGAAACGAAAGGAGCAAAATTATGACCGCGAACGTATCGGTACTGGTCTGCCTGGCACCTGGCAGTGAGGAAACTGAAGCTGTTACCACCATTGATTTACTGGTACGCGGCGGGATTAGCGTCACCACTGCCAGCGTCACGGACGAGGGGAGCAAAGAAATTGTCTGCTCCCGCGGAGTGCGGCTACTGGCCGATGCCCCCCTAATAGAGGTTGCTGATAACGATTTTGCCGCTGTCGTTCTGCCGGGCGGCCTGCGGGGTGCTGAAGCGTTTCGTGACAGTCCCCTGGTGGTCGAGACCGTTCGTCAGTTTCATCTTTCCGGGCGCATTGTCGCCGCCATTTGCGCGGCGCCCGGCACCGTACTTATTCCCCACAATCTGTTTCCGGTGGGTAATATGACCGGCTCGCCGGGTCTGAAGGCAACTATCCCTGAGGAGAAATGGGTGGATAAACGCGTTGTCTGGGACCCGCGAGTGAATTTACTGACCAGCCAGGGACCAGGTACCACGATAGATTTTGCGCTGAAGCTTATTGACCTGCTGGTCGGTAAGGATAAGGCACAGGAGGTGGCTGGACAACTGGTGCTGGCCGCTGGCATTTACGACTATTGCGACTGGGAAGCGTAAGCTTTCAGGTGAGGTCAAGCCGTCAGAGTAAGGCCAGGGTTAGCTGGCCGGAAGCAGACAAGGTGAAAAAGGCGTACTAAGCGTCTTAAAAATAACAGTCTCGCCCTGAGGCATTGCCAACCTGATTCGCCCCAGATGACATCAACCGCTAAGCTGCGGTTGATAAAAAGGGAGAGTAATAACCTATTTCGCGGTGCTTAACCTGGTCTTTTCATTTTATCGCTGGGTAGTTTCTTTAAGAAATGACCATTGATAAACCTTAAAGCCCTACGATCTCATGGGATAGGTAATCCAGCATAAGTTCCGAACTGGGCATTTTTCTGGCCTGATTAATATAAATATAAAGCGAGAGTGAAAAGTTAAACGGCAGGATGGTTTCTGCATCGGGATGCGTGGCATTTACATTCAGCATAATGCACTCACCCTGTTTGAACTGTAGGAGCTGAAGATCCGCATTATCAATCTGTTTTATTTTACCTTCAAACCCCTCATTGCGCAGAACAAGAACGATGTTCTGAAACTCGTCGGTATCCAGCAAACTATGATCGACCACTAAATCCAGCTGCTTCCACCCTTCCCGCACGGAAGGCGTACAGCAGACGACGCAGGGAAGAAGGAAGTGATGCAGTAAAAAATCATCTGAACTCTGCATCTGGCAGAAAGAAACGTAAACATCATCCTCGTGATAAATACGACTGGAAAATTTCACCCTGGGCATCGTGGACAGTTTTTTTATAAAGGGCTGCATGACATAGCTGAAGAAGGAGGAATGTGTCAGCGATGATGAAATGGTAAACTGATGATTTTTGTTATCATTCAGTATCTCATTAAGCAGCGAGTAGTGTGGCATCAGTTTTTTATAAAGCGCTTCTGCCGCAGGCGTAGGGATGGCTTTATTACGTTCGATTATAAATAACTTAACCCCAAGCCATTCCTCGGTGTTTTTTAACATACGCGAGACGGGCGGTACGGTGAGGCAGAGCTGGTCGGCCGCCTGCTTAAGGTTTTTCTGCCTGTATAATGTAATAAAAACCTGCATAGATTTACTTATAAACATGCGCCTGTCCTTTTATTCAGGGAGAAATGCCATTCAGATAAAATCCTGATCGTTAGTGCCATTAATTCTAAACTAAAACATTCTTCACGTGTCTAAAAAGGTAAAGATAATAAAATTCAATGTAAAAAATTTCGTACCCCGTGGCACTGATGATTTTTATTTGCCTTAATTAAAAATTAAATAAAAACTCATCCTAAATTCAGAGAAGAAAATTATTTACTTCGCCAGTTAAAAATAAGGAATAATTAAGTAATTTTCAGCTTTTTTACGAATCAATTTCTATTTTCTAAAAATCAATTTTTAAAAAACACGTTCACTTCTTAACCGCATTAAGTGGCAGAAGGTAATTATTAGTTCCAGCTGAAAATGAAATAACCACTTAAAATCAAGGCATTAAATGTACGTGGACTTACACGAGCATGATGAGAATTGACTGCCTGCCTGTCTGTAAAAATCAGGACCATGGTGCAACCAAAAAAAACCATAATAAAAAGCCATTCATTATTATTCTTTAGTCAACATCCTAATTAAGAAAACACGCACCATTTTCAAAAAATTACATAATGTGTTTTTCACATTAAAAAATAATTATTCCAGAGACTTCTGACTCGACAACAAATCGTTATAATAAAAGTGTCTTCATGCCAGCTAACCTTCATCAACGGAGTGGCGCATGCTGTCAGGAAATTGTGATTAATGGCATTGATAAGATTGGAAATTTAAAATGGCAATAATGAAAGCAATTAACCTGGCCATTAATTACTGGAAACCTGTGGCTGTTATTTTATTATTCCTTGGCGTTGGCGCAGGCATTTATTACTCCGGGTTTCGTGCCTCAGAGAGGGAGTGGATGGGTAAATGGCACGAGAGAGATGTGGCAGAATTGCGTGCCAGGGCACAACAAGAGGCGGCAGAGCGCAGTAAAGAATTTGCCCGTCAAACTATCATCGGACAGGTAAACGATAATGCCAGCAAACAGCTTGAACAGGCGCATGCTGAGACCGCTAATGCTAAGTCTTCTGCTGAGCAGTTGCAGCTCACCATCGGTAAACTACGTAAGCAGCTTATCGTCGGTCATGCCCGCCAGAATGCCCCCGCTGCCGGAAAATGCCAGACAGAGACCCGCTCCTCCCTTTTGCTTGCCCAGCTGCTCGAAGAATCTGTCGAGCGCAATAGAGCGCTGGCAAACTATGCTGACCAGTCAGCTATACGAGGCGCAGCCTGTGAAAGAATCTGGGACAAAACAGTAGAACAGGCACCTTGATGCGGTGAGAACAGTGTCGTATGGCCATTGAAGGGCAGCCAGGGTTCAGGCGCAGGAGGGGTTCGTATGGCTACTAAGGGTATCCGCACGATCGCAGGCCTGGGACAGGTTCGTACCCTCTCAGAGGGACAAGCCAGAAGCGAGCGCAGGACGGCTGCATAATGCAGCCATCCGCGTTTTGCGGTTAAGGTCTGTAAACCTTCACATTAGTAAATCCCTGCTCGTGCAGATAGAGCGCCTGCAGGCGGCTCATCACGCCACGATCGCAGTAGAGAAGCCAGGTTTTGCTCTGATCCAGATCGCCAAACTGCGTGCTGAGTTTGTAGAACGGCAGGCATTTAACCTCCGCGCCTTCCAGCATAAGAGGATGGCTGTCCTGCTCGTCGGGAGAGCGGATATCCAGCACCACATCATTGTTGCTAAAGGAGATCACGGTTTCAACGTCTACCACTTCCTGCTGGGTCTCTTCCGCAATTTGCCGGATATCAACGTTGGTTGCTTCAGCCACCACCCTGTCAAGGAGGGCGAAGTCAAAATTTTGCTCTTCGGCTTCAATTTTTGCTTTAACCGCTTTTACCGTCGGGCTTTTTGAAATGACGCCACAATACTCCGGCATGGTCCGGGCAAAATCCTCGGTACCAATTTCACGGGCCAGATTGATGATGTGTTCCTTATCATGGGAAATCAGCGGCCGCAGGATCAGCGTGTCTGAAGCATTATCAATCAGCCGCAGATTAGTCAGGGTTTGGCTGGACACCTGGCCCAGTGCTTCACCCGTGACCAGCGCCTGAACGTCATAACGCTCCGCTATCTTAGAGGCCGCACGAACCATCATGCGCTTAAGCACCACGCCCATCTGACCATCCTCAACTTTTTCGAGGATTTCACCCACCACCGGCTCAAAGTTGATGGCGACAAAGCGCACCTTATGCGATCGACCATAGCGGTTCCACAGATAGTGCGCCACCTGACGGACACCAATTTCATGCGCTGCACCGCCCAGATTAAAGAAGCAGTAATGTACGCGGCATCCGCGACGCATCAGCATATAGCTGGATACGCCGGAATCGAATCCACCGGAGATCAGCGACAGTACATCTTCCTGCGTACCAATCGGGAAGCCACCGATACCTTCATGCCGGGCGGTAATCAGCATCAGGCGATCGTCTTCGATCTCAAGATTGACCGTTACCTGCGGATGGTTAAGCTTCACCTGCGCAGAGGCAACGTGCTGATTCAGACCGCCGCCCACATAACGCTCAACGTCCTGGGAGCTGAAATCATGCTTGCCACGACGCTTAACGCGTACGGCAAAGGTCTTACCCTCCACCCGCTCACGGTTCAGCTCGAGCGTCTGCTCGAAAATATGGTGCATATCGGTCCAGGGGCGATCTTCAACCGACAGAACATGATGGATACCGGGGATACGCGTCAGCTCATCAATAATGACGGCGCGCTTGCTCTCATCCTTTGAGCGAACCTCGATATGGTCCCAGTGGCGAACGACGGCAAGCGTCTCATCGCTCTGTTTCAGCACGTTACGGATGTTCGTGGTCAAAATTTTGATAAATCGCAGGCGAACAGACTGACTTTTGATGGTAATTTCGGGGAACAGCTTAATGATAAACTTCATGGCGGCATGGGTTCGTTGGGCAATTAAGTGCTGAAAGCGTACGCACTTAGCTGATAAAATCATCGTATTGCAAAGCAGCTTGCGCCCTTTACATCCAGGACGGCAGTCTACCACATCCGTTGACCGACCGCTTCTTCATCCGTTAACAGGATCATTATTTTGCTAATCATTTCCAGTCGGCTAACATGAGCGACTTCCACGTCAACAAAACGACCGGGTCGAAAGCCATTATGCCAAAAAAAGCCGAACAGCCAGCCAGCTTTGAAACCTCGCTTACGCAGCTGGAACACATTGTCTCACGCCTTGAAAGCGGTGAGCTTCCACTGGAAGAGGCGCTGACCGAATTCGAGCGTGGCGTCCAGCTGGCGCGCGCGGGGCAGCAAACGCTGCAACAGGCCGAACAGCGCGTGCAGATCCTGCTCAGTGATGATAAGGACGCCGAATTAACGCCTTTCACACCGGAAAATGACTGATGGATTTCGCTGCTCTCCTGACGGCGCACCACGCACGCGTAAACCAGGCGCTACAGCGCTTTATTTCGCCGCTGCCCTTTCAGAGTTCTCCTCTGGTGAATGCCATGGAATATGGTGCATTATTAGGCGGCAAGCGCATACGTCCTTTCCTGGTGTATGCCACCGGTGAAATGCTGCTGGCCAACGGCGAGGCGCTGGACGCACCTGCCGCGGCGATAGAGTGCATCCACGCCTATTCGCTGATTCACGATGACTTACCCGCTATGGATGACGACAGCCTGCGCCGTGGGCAGCCAACCTGCCATATTAAATTTGGTGAAGACACGGCTATTTTAGCGGGCGATGCCCTGCAAACGCTGGCCTTTACTATACTTGCCGATACGCCAATGCGGGGCGTCCCTGAAGCAAACAGGATTGCGATGATTTCAGAACTTGCCCACGCCAGCGGCGTAGCCGGTATGTGCGGCGGCCAGGCGCTGGATTTAGCGGCTGAAGGTCAGCAGACAGATCTGGCAGCGCTGGAGCAAATACACCGTCATAAGACGGGCGCACTCATTCGCTCAGCCGTACGTCTCGGCGCACTGGCGGCCGGTGAGCGCGGCCGCCAGGCGCTGCCAGCGCTTGACCGCTATGCCAGCGCTATTGGCCTGGCGTTTCAGGTGCAGGACGATATTCTGGATGTGGTCGGTGATACGGCCATCATTGGGAAACGTCAGGGGGCCGATCAGGACCTGGGCAAAAGTACCTATCCTGCTCTGCTGGGGCTTGACGGCGCGCGGCAGAAGGCGCGGGATCTCTATCAGGAATCCCTCAGCGCATTAGACGTTCTGGCGGCGCAATCCTGTAACACAACCTCACTCCAGGCGCTGGCAAGTTACATAATTGAACGCGACAAATAACCTCTACAATGAGTCTCTGATGAGTTTTGATACTGCAAAATACCCGACGCTGGCGCTGGCCAGCTCGGTACAAGAATTACGTTCTCTGCCTAAAGAGAGCCTGCCAAAACTCTGTGACGAGCTGCGCCAGTATTTACTCAGCAGCGTCAGTCGTTCCAGCGGTCATTTTGCCTCCGGGCTGGGCGTGGTGGAACTCACCGTTGCATTGCATTACGTTTATAATACGCCTTTCGATCACCTTGTCTGGGACGTCGGTCATCAGGCCTATCCGCACAAAATTCTGACCGGCCGCCGCGATCGCATCGGGACTATCCGCCAGAAGAATGGCCTGCACCCTTTCCCGTGGCGCGACGAAAGTGAGTATGACGTGCTTAACGTGGGTCACTCGTCCACATCAATCAGCGCCGGGCTGGGGATGGCCGTTGCCGCTGAGAAGGAAGGCAAAGGCCGTCGTACCGCCTGTATCATTGGCGATGGTGCGATTACTGCGGGCATGGCGTTCGAGGCGATGAACCATGCCGGGGATATTAAGTCCGACCTGCTGGTGATCCTTAACGACAATGAGATGTCCATTTCGGAGAACGTGGGTGCGCTTAACAACCGCCTGGCGCAAATCTTATCCGGCAAGACCTATTCGCGCCTGCGCGAAAGTGGCAAGAAAGTGCTGGATGGCCTGCCGCCCATCAAAGAGCTGGTGAAGCGTACCGAGGAACACCTGAAAGGTATGGTGGTGCCCGGCACCCTGTTCGAGGAGCTGGGCTTCAACTATATTGGGCCGGTTGACGGGCATGACGTGCTGACGCTGGTGCAGACGCTAAAAAACATGCGCGGCCTGAAGGGCCCGCAGTTTCTGCACATCATGACCAAAAAGGGGAAAGGCTACGCCCCGGCGGAAAAAGATCCGATCTCCTGGCATGCGGTGCCAAAGTTTGATCCCGCCAGCGGCCTGCTGCCAAAAGTCGCAGAGGGCTTACCGTCCTACTCTAAAATTTTCGGTCAGTGGCTGAGCGAAACGGCAGCCGATGACGCTAAGCTCATGGCCGTGACGCCCGCGATGCGCGAAGGATCCGGCATGGTAAGCTTCTCTCGCGACTATCCCGCGCAGTATTTCGACGTGGCGATTGCCGAACAGCACGCCGTCACCTTCGCTGCGGGCCTGGCTATCGGCGGCTATAAGCCGGTTGTCGCGATCTACTCTACTTTCCTGCAGCGTGCCTACGACCAGCTGATCCATGACGTGGCGATCCAGAAGCTGCCCGTGCTATTCGCGATTGACCGTGGCGGTATTGTCGGCGCAGACGGTCAGACTCATCAGGGTGCGTTCGATATCGCCTTTATGCGCTGCATTCCGAATATGGTGATCATGACGCCAAGCGATGAGAACGAATGTCGGCAGATGCTTTATACCGGCTATCACTACTCCCAAGGGCCGAGCGCGGTGCGCTATCCGAGAGGGACCGGCACCGGGTCCGAGCTTAAGCCGCTCGCCTCGCTGCCGCTGGGTAAAGGCATTGTGAAGCGTGAAGGTGAAAAGCTGGCGATCCTCAATTTCGGCACGCTGCTGCCCGAAGCGGCGGCGGTGGCTGATAAGCTGAACGCCACGCTGGTAGATATGCGCTTTGTTAAGCCGCTGGATGAGTCGCTTATTGCAGAGCTGGCCGCCAGCCATGAGGCGCTTATCACCCTGGAAGAAGGCGCAATCAAGGGAGGAGCGGGCAGCGGAGTGATCGAAACCCTGATGACACGCCGACTGCTGGTGCCGGTTCTGACGCTGGGTCTTCCCGATGAATTCATTCCGCAGGGCACGCAGGATGAGATCCGTCATGATTATCAGCTGGATGCAGAGGGCATTGAGCAACAAATCAGCCGCTGGCTGGCACAGTAAACCGCACGATGCTCCCCATCCGGGGAGCATCTGAACTGCTATGCTTAACGGAATAAACGGCTACCCGCCATTTCCGCTATGCAGGAGCACGAATGAAGACTATTCAATTAGGCAGCACCGACCTGACCGTTTCCCGCCTCTGCCTGGGCTGCATGACCTATGGTGAGCCTGACCGTGGCCGCCACGCCTGGACTCTGCCCGAAGAGAGCAGCAGGCCGCTGATCAAGCAGGCGCTGGACGCGGGGATCAACTTTTTCGATACCGCGAACAGCTATTCCGACGGCAGCAGCGAGGAGATTGTGGGCCGCGCGCTGAAAGAGTACGCCCGCCGTGACGACATCGTGGTGGCGACCAAAGTCTACTTCCCGATGAGCAATCTCTCAGGCGGCCTGTCACGCAAAAATATTCTGCAATCCATTGATGACAGCCTGGGTCGCCTTGGCATGGATCATGTAGACCTGCTGCAAATCCATCGCTGGGACTACGAAACGCCGCTGGAAGAGACGCTGGAAGCGCTTCACGACGTCGTGAAGTCAGGCAAAGCCCGCTATATTGGCGCGTCATCCATGTACGCCTGGCAATTCGCGAAGGCGCTGTACACGGCTGACCTTCACGGCTGGACGCGCTTTGTCAGCATGCAGGACCAGTACAACCTGATCCAGCGTGAAGAAGAACGCGAAATGCATCCGCTCTGTCAGGCAGAAGGTATTGCTGTGCTGCCGTGGAGCCCGCTGGCGCGTGGACGCCTGACCCGGCCGTGGGGTGAAGCCACCGCGCGCTCGGTATCGGACGAATATGGCAGCACCCTGTATGATAAGACCGAAGAGAACGACGGCGCGATAGCGCAGCGCGTCGCTGCGCTTGCCGAAGATAAAGGCGTCAGCCGGGCGCAGATCGCGCTGGCATGGATGCTGGCTAAACCCGCCGTTACCGCACCTATTATCGGCGCATCGCGGGCTGAGCAATTAAGCGATCTGGTTAAGGCCGTTGACGTTGAGCTAACGCCTTCCGATATCGCCGAGTTAGAGAGCGCCTATCAGCCGCATAATCTCGTAGGGTTTGAATAATCTCAGGGCGTGCTGAAAACCCGGACGAATAAGCCTGCCGCACAGTAGACGAAAAAGCCTGTCGTTATTTAACGTCAGGCTTTTTTATGCTTACGCGGGTCTGGGGTCAGACAGCGTGATCGGTCGTGTAAGCTGGCTTGTGTACGGCCGCTCATCCTAACGGCTACAGCGCCAGATAATGCCCGGCATAGTAAAGGATCCCCGCCGAAATAATCCCGGCAACAATATCATCTACCATAATGCCCATACCGCCCTGCACGTTGCGGTCAAACCAGCGTATCGGCCAGGGCTTCCACATATCCAGAATGCGGAAGATAATGAATCCTGCCAGCACCCACTGCCAGCTATTCACCGGAATCGCCATCAGCGTTATCCACATGCCGATAAATTCATCCCAGACGATGCTGCCGTGATCGTGCACGCCCATATCTTTCGCCGTGCGGTGGCAGAGATAAACACCAATACAGATACCGAACATCACTACCAGCGAGTAAATATCCGGCGGCAAAAAGGTCATCAAATACCAGAAGGGCAGCGCGGCAACCGAGCCAACCGTGCCAGGAACGTAGGGACTAAGCCCGCTACCGAAGCCCGTTGCCAGCAGATGCCAGGGGTTACTCATTTTCAAACGGCCTTTGGCCGCGTATTTATCTGCGATCAAAATGGTCAAATCCTTTCCAGTGACTCTCTACCGGTTTGCCATTTTGCAGCAGGACCAACCCTTCTGAGAGCGGCGCAATCTGTCCGATGCAGGTAACCGGAACGCCATAATGACTGAGAGCGACATCCAGCGCACCGCGATTTATCTCAGGCACGGTAAAGCAGAGTTCATAATCCTCTCCGCCGCCCAGCGCCCAGCTCAGGGCCTGCCCGGAGTCAATATTCTGCTTCATCACCTCCGACAGCGGTAGCGCATCCAGATTAAGCCGGGCGCCGCAGCCGCTGGCTTTCAGAATGTGCTGCACGTCGGAGATCAGGCCGTCAGAGAGATCGATGGCAGCGCTGGCAAGATTACGCAGCGCCTGCCCCTGCAGGATACGCGGCATCGGACGCAGATGACGCTTGATCAGCGCCTCATGGGCGACCGGGTCGCCAATCTTCACCCGGTGCTGGAGCAGCGCCAGACCCGCGGCGCTGTCGCCCAGCGTGCCGGTGACAAAAATCCAGTCGCCGGGCCGTGCGCCCGACCGTTTCAGCGCCCTGCCCTGCGGCACCAGGCCGTGAATGCCCAGCGTCAGACTCAGCGGTCCGCGCGTGGTATCGCCACCGATAAGCTGCATATTGTAGTAGTCCAGCAGCTCAAACAGGCTGTCGCTGAACGCTTTAAGCCAGGGTTCATTCACTTCCGGCAGCGTCAGCGCCAGCGTCAGCCAGGCGGGGTCAGCACCCATGGCAGCCAGATCGCTCAGATTAACCGCCAGGGCCTTGTAGCCCAGATCGGCAGGATGAATATCACGAAGGAAATGCACGCCTTCCACCAGCGTATCGGTGCTGATAGCCAGGGTTTGCTTTTCGGGGACGGTCAGTAATGCGCAGTCGTCGCCAATGCCTTTTTCCACATCGCGACGGGAGCTGGTCACACGATCAAAATAACCGGTGATAAGTTCGAATTCGCCACATGCCATACGCTGCGTTCCGGGGTTAAAAAAGAAGAAGGCCGGTAAACCGGCCTGGGAGGATTACTTCTTATTGGGGCGGATAGTGGGAGCGGCTTTATCCAGCACGCCGTTGACAAATTTGTGGCTGTCTTCGGCGCCAAATATTTTCGCCAGCTCGATCCCCTCGTTGATGGCCACCTTATAGGGGACGTCGGCGCGTTTGCTCAGCTCATATAATGAGATCCGCAAAATCGCTTTCTCAACCTGACCCAGCTCTTCCAGCTGACGAGACAGCCAGGGCTTCATCAGGCCATCGAGATACGCGCTGTTGGTCGCAACCCCGGTCAGCAGCTCGCGGAAATAGCTGATATCAACGTCCTTGACGTCTTGCTCCGCCAGAAACTGGTATTCGACATCAGAGATGTCGTTCTTAGACAACTGCCAGGAGTAAAGCGCCTGGACAGCACATTCACGGGCGCGGCGACGAGCAGCAGGTTTCACGAAATTCCCCTTTAAATCAGGCTTTGATGGCTTTCAATACGTTAATCATTTCAAGTGCGGTCAGGGCAGCTTCCGCCCCTTTGTTACCCGCTTTTGTTCCGGCGCGTTCGATGGCCTGCTCGATGTTTTCAGTCGTCAGCACGCCGAAAGCAACCGGAATATCACTGTTCATTGCCACACTGGCCAGGCCAGAGCTGGCTTCACCCGCGACGTATTCAAAGTGGGCAGTGCCACCGCGAATAACCGTTCCCAGGGCGACCACGGCATCATGCTTGCCGGCATTAGCCAGCGCGCGTGCGGTCATCGGCATTTCATAGGCGCCCGGCACCCAGACCACGGTGATGTTTTCATCTTTGACCTGGCCAATACGCTTCAGCGCATCGAGGGCACCGCTTAGCAGGCTGTCGTTGATAAAGTTGTTGAAACGCGCGATAACAATCGCCACGCGCGCGTCAGGAGTAGCAACAGCAGCTTCAATTACGTTCATAATCTTCCTTTAAGGGTTCTGTTGAGGCCCCGCAGGGGGGCGGATTCTATCACACTCTTCACCGGTCTGCTTCCGCTTTCGCGCAGACGGCGGGTCGCAGCATCAATAATGCTAATTAAGATGCAGTCGGCGTGAGCGTAAGACGTAAATCAGGCCCGACCTGACGAATATCGCTGAATGAAAACGCTGGCGCTTCAGCAAGATGTGCGATGACGGGCAAATGGCACAGACCACGGGCGGCATCGCCCAGCAGCCTGGGCGCAAGATAAATAATAAGCTCGTCAACCACGCCCGCGCTAAGCAGCGCGCCGGCAAGGCCCGCACCCGCTTCCACCCAGACGCTGTTGATCTGACGGCGGCCTAACAGCAGCAGTAACGAGACTAAATCCGTCTGGTGACGATGCAGCGGCAGGGTAAATTGCTCTACGTTCGCGGGCCAGCTCTGCGTATCAGCCTGCTCGCGCACCAGCCAGGTAGCACCGGGCTGATTAATCAGGCGGTGCTCGGGCGTGACGCGATTCTTACTGTCGACGATCACGCGTATCGGCTGCCGCAGATCCGTTTCCGGGAACAGCGCCTGACTCTCGCCGGACAGTTCGTCCCAGCGTACATTCAGGGAGGGATTATCCGCCAGCACCGTTGCACTGCTGCTGAGAATAGCGGAACTCTGCGCGCGCAGCCGCTGCACGTCGCGCCGGGCTTCCGGTGAGGTAATCCACTGGCTTTCGCCGTTGGCCATCGCCGTTCTGCCATCCACCGACGCGCCCATTTTAAGCTGCACCCAGGGAAAGCCGGTACGCATCCGTTTCAGAAATCCGCGGTTTAGCGCTTCCGCTTCCTGCATCATCAGCCCGTGGCTGACCTCAATACCTGCCTGTTTCAGCCTGTAAAGTCCGCGCCCCGCCACTTCCGGGTTAGGATCCTGCATCGCTACCACCACGCGGCTGACACCCGCGGCAATCAGTGCATCGCAGCAGGGCGGCGTTCGCCCATGATGGCTACAGGGTTCCAGGGTGACGTAAGCCGTCGCCCCGCGCGCTTTGTCACCCGCCATGCGTAACGCGTGGACTTCGGCGTGCGGCTCACCCGCACGGTAGTGATAGCCTTCCCCTACCACCTGGCCTGCACGTACGATAACGCAGCCCACGTTAGGATTGGGCGTCGTGGTGAAGCGTCCCCGGCGGCCCAGCTCCAGGGCGCGCGCCATATAGATTTCATCACGCATGAGTTAGTCCTGTAAGCGGGCAATCTCTTCGCCAAATTCGCGAATATCTTCGAAACTGCGATAAACCGAAGCAAAGCGAATGTAGGCCACTTTATCCAGCTTCTTCAGCTCATCCATGACCAGGTTACCGATCATTTTACTGGGCACCTCACGCTCACCGGTCGAGCGCAGCTGGCTTTTGATATGGCTGACGGCGTTTTCCACGTCATCGGAGTTAACCGGGCGTTTCTCCAGCGCTTTCATGATACCGCTGCTGAGCTTATCTTCATTAAACGGCTCGCGAATATCATTGCTTTTCACCACCCGCGGCATTACCAGCTCGGCCACCTCAAAGGTAGTAAACCGCTCATGACACACCAGGCATTGACGACGTCGACGCACTGAGGTTCCCTCCCCCACCAGGCGGGAGTCGATCACTTTGGTATCCACAGCAGAACAGAACGGGCAGTGCATGATGCTTCCTGATAGTCTGGAAATAGACATACAGTGTAGCGCGAAGTCAAAGTGAACAAAATAACGTACCGACCTTTTGACCGCGATTATCCCTTAGCCTTCAGGCCTCTTTCAGACCTCCCCTGAAAGCAGCTCCCGTTTTTCCCGCTATAATTATCCCCTGATGTGAAATAAATCATTCAGTGAGCAACAATTAACCGGAGGTTATATGGGACTTTTCAACTTTGTAAAAGAAGCGGGTGAAAAACTGTGGGATTCCGTTTCAGGCACCGGTGAGGACCAGAGTAAAAAGCTGCACGACTATATCAACAAACTGGGCCTGCCGGGCAGTGATAAGGTCGATGTGAAGGTTAATGATGGCAAAGCCAGCATCAGCGGTGACGCTATTTCGCAGGAACTGAAAGAGAAAATCCTCGTTGCAGCAGGTAACGTAGCGGGCATTACCGCAGTTGATGACAACGTGAAAGTCGCCGAGCCTGCCACAGAAGCGAAATTTTATACCGTTAAGTCAGGCGATACCCTGAGCGCCATCTCTAAACAGGTCTATGGCGACGCGAACAAGTACAACAAAATATTTGAAGCGAACAAGCCAATGCTCTCTCATCCGGACAAGATCTATCCCGGACAGACGCTGCGTATCCCTGAGTAAGCTGGCTGCAAGGAGCCCGGAACAGAATGGTAAAGGACAGAGTAAAAGCCCCTCTGCTGGTAACAGCAGCCCTGCTGTTAGCCGGCTGTGCCACCCCCGCGCAGCAGCCGCAGCTGAACAAATTGCACCATGAGGTGGGTAAGCTAAACAATCAGATGCAGCAGCTTACCGCACAGGCCTCGCTGTTGGAGCAGCAAAATAGCCTTAACGGCGGTGCCGCACAGGGTGCGTGGCTATTGCCATCCACCCACACGGTAGTGGTGTTGCAAAGTCAGGCGGGGGACCTTCGACTGTCGCTTGGTTCGCTACAAAGCGAAGCCGACGGCACGCGGGTGATGTTGCATATCCATGCGGTGTCAGACAAGCCGATTCCGGCGTTGAGCGCGCAGGTTGAATGGGGTGAAACAGATAACGCAACGGGTAAACCACTGGAGGCCAGCAGTCAGAGTCAGACCCTTCACCTGACGGACGCGCTGTTGCCGAGACGTGATGCAGCCGTTTCGCTAAGCCTGAAAAATGTGTCACCCGAGCAGTTAGGCTATGTGCGCATTCATGATATCCAGCTGGCTCCTACCGAACAGCTGGCAACACCCGCCAAATAATTCCGGGCAGCCTTCCACACCAGCCAAATAAAAAGCGCCGCATGAGCGGCGCTTCTGACGGTCAATCAACCCCACCTTAGCGTGGGGTTGTTTTTTTCAACTGCCGCTCAGACTTGAGAACGGCAATTCTCCCGCTTACGGCATGATTGAAGGTTGATCGGCACCCTCTTTCTCAACCTTCTGCTGTAGCATATGCTCACGCTTCATTCCCAGCTTCAGCGCCAGGGCCGAGGCAACATAGATTGAAGAGATGGTCCCGATGGACACGCCAATCAGCATGGTCAATGAGAAGCCTTCCAACAGCGCACCGCCAAAGATAAACAGCATCAGCACCACCATCAGCGTGGTCGCAGAGGTCATGATGGTACGGCTCAGCGTCTGCGTCAGCGAGACGTTGAAGATCTCGTAAGGCGTTCCGCGACGAATTTTGCGGAAGTTCTCACGAATACGGTCCGATACCACGATACTGTCGTTCAGCGAGTAGCCGATAACCGACATCAGCGACGCGATAATGGTCAAATCTATCTCAATATGGAACAGAGACAGCACGCCCATAGTAATGATCACGTCGTGCGCCAGCGCCAGTACGGCCCCTAACGCCAGTCGCCATTCGAAGCGAAAACCAACGTAGATAAGGATGGCGATCAGCGCCACCAGCAGCGCCATACCGCCGGTCTGCGCCAGATCGCTGCCCACGCTGGGACCGACGAACTCAATACGCTTCACGGTAGCCTGCTGCTGGCTGGCCTGATTAATGGTGGTGACCACCTTGTTACCCAGCTCCTGGCCCGCATTCCCCTCATGAGGAGAGAGACGGACCAGGACGTCACGGCTGCTGCCGAAGTTCTGGATTTGTGGGTCCACAAAGCCAGACTTCTCAAGCGCACCGCGGAGGCTGTCGAGATCGGCTGGTTTTTCCAGGGTAATTTCAATCACCGTACCACCGGTGAAATCCAGACCCCAGTTAAACCCTTTCACGCCCATTATTGCAAAAGAGGCGATCAGCAACAGGCCGGAAAGGGTAAAGGCCAGTTTATCCCAGCGCATAAAGTCATAGACTTTACGGCCGTAGTTCAGTTGTTCAACGCTATAGTCCTGTGCCACAACGCACTCCTCAGATAGACAGCTTGTTGATGCGTTTGCCGCCGTACAACAGGTTGACGATGGCGCGGGTACCGACAATGGCGGTAAACATAGACGTCACCACACCGATTGCCGTGGTGATAGCAAAGCCTTTAATCGAACCCGTACCGACCGCGTACAGGATAATCGCGGTGATCAGCGTCGTCACGTTGGCGTCGATAATACTGGAGAACGCACCGCTGTAGCCTTCATGAATCGCCTGCTGAACGGAACGACCGTTCTTCAGCTCTTCCTTAATACGCTCATTGATCAGTACGTTTGCATCCACCGCAACCGCCAGCGTCAGTACGATCCCGGCGATGCCCGGCATGGTAAGGGTAGCGCCCGGCAGCAGGGACATAATCCCCACGATCAGCACCAGGTTAGCGACCAGCGCCGTGGTCGCAATCACCCCGAATTTACGGTAGTAAACCACCATAAACACGATAGAGGCGATCAGGCCCCACAGGCAGGCTTCCAGACCCTGAGTGATGTTCTGCTGGCCCATGGTTGGACCGATAGTACGCTCTTCAACAATCTGAATAGGCGCAATCAGCGCACCCGCACGCAGCAGCAGCGAGAGCTGACGGGCTTCGTTAGGATTACTGATACCGGTAATACGGAAGCTGTTACCCAGTCGGGACTGGATATTCGCCACGTTAATAACCTCTTCCTGCTTCGCCAGAATCGCCCGACCGTTGGCATCTTTCTTACCGCTGTCTTTATACTCAACAAACAGCGTTGCCATCGGCTTACCGATATTATCCTTGGTGAAGTTGGACATGATGTTACCGCCCGCGCTATCCAGTGAAATGTTCACCTGCGCCTGGTTGTACTCATCCTGGCTGGACGTGGAATCGGTAATATGATCGCCGGTCAGAATCACACGCTTGAAGAGCGTTACCGGCTCGCCTTCACGGGTTTTTTTGACTTCAGAATCACCCGGTACGCGGCCATTCGCGGCGGCGGTAGGGTCAACAGAGGTGTTCACCAGGCGGAATTCCAGCGTCGCCGTCGCGCCCAGAATCTCTTTCGCCCGCGCCGTATCCTGAATACCCGGCAGCTCGACCACGATACGATCGGAGCCCTGACGCTGCACCAGCGGTTCGGCCACGCCGAGCTGGTTAACGCGGTTACGCAGGATGGTGATGTTTTGCTGTACGGCGTATTCGCGAGCCTCACGCAGACGATCGTCGGTCATGACCGCACGCAGCGCATTGCTGCCGCTGCTGTTGATCACCAGATCGCGATGGCGGCCAGAGAGATAGCTGACGGCATCATCACGCGCCGCAGCATCGCGGAAGCGAATTTCCAGACCGTAGTTATCCGTTTTGCGCACGTTGGTGTAGGGGATGTTTTTATCGCGAAGGTCGCTGCGGAGGTTATCAATATTTTGCTCCTGGAGCTTGCCCAGGGCGGTATCCATATCAACTTCCATCAGGAAGTGCACGCCACCGCGCAGATCCAGACCCAGCTTCATCGGTTCAGCAGCCAGCAGGGATAACCATTCAGGCGTCGCCGGTGCCAGGTTGAGCGCAACGACATAGTCTTCGCCCAGTACCTTGATCATCGCATCACGCGCGCGCAGCTGGGCATCACCGTTGGCAAAACGTGCCAGGATAGCGCCATTTTCCAGCGCGATGGATTTGCTCTGAATATTGTCTTGTTTTAGTACGTTCTGGATCTGGACCAGCGTTTGCTCACTGGCGGCGCTTCCGCGCGCACCAGTGACCTGAACAGCCGGATCCTCACCATAAAGGTTAGGAAGCGCATACAGCAGGCCGACGATAAGCACGACGACCAGCATGATGTACTTCCACAAAGGATAACGGTTTAACACGGCATTTCCCTTAGGGAAGACAAAAAATTAAAGCGCTTTCATCGTACCTTTCGGCAGGACGGCAGCCACGAAATCACGTTTAACCACTACTTCCGTGGTCTCGTTCAGCGCGATGGCCACGTAGCCCGTGTCAGCCACTTTGGTTACGCGACCTACCAGACCACCGGTGGTCAGCACTTCGTCACCTTTAGAGATGGAATCCATCAGCTTTTTATGTTCTTTCGCACGTTTCTGCTGCGGACGCAGGATCATGAAAAAGAAGATCAGGCCAAATACCACCAGCATAATCACCAGTGAATAAGGACTTGACTGAGACGGCGCGCCTGCGGCAGCCACTGCGTCAGATATGAACAAACTCATTTAATTTCCCTCTTTGTTTAATTATCAGACGTTCAACGGCGGAACCGCTTTACCCGTCAGTTCATAGAATTCGGTAACGAAGCGCTCTAATTTACCCTCTTCGATAGCCTGCCGCAAACCTGCCATCAGGCGCTGATAGTAGCGCAGGTTATGGATCGTATTCAGACGCGCGCCCAGGATTTCATTGCAGCGATCGAGATGATGCAGATAGGCGCGGCTGTAGTGACGACAGGTATAGCAATCACAGTCAGCATCGAGTGGCGAGACGTCATCTTTGTACTTCGCATTGCGGATTTTTACCACGCCGCGGGTCACAAAAAGATGTCCGTTACGGGCATTGCGGGTCGGCATCACGCAGTCAAACATATCGACCCCACGACGTACGCCCTCAACCAGATCTTCCGGCTTGCCCACGCCCATCAGATAGCGGGGTTTGTCCTCCGGGATCTGCGGGCAGACATGCTCCAGGATGCGGTGCATATCCTCTTTTGGCTCACCTACCGCCAGGCCGCCCACAGCGTAACCATCAAAGCCTATCTCCACCAGCCCTTTTACCGAGACATCTCGTAAATCTTCGTAAACCCCGCCCTGAATAATGCCAAAGAGCGCATTTTTATTACCCAGAGAATCAAAGCGGTCGCGGCTACGCTGGGCCCAGCGCAGGGACATCTCCATTGAGCGCTTAGCATAATCCCAGTCGGCAGGGTAAGGAGTACACTCGTCAAAAATCATCACCACGTCGGAGCCGAGATCGAACTGGATCTCCATTGATTTTTCCGGGTCGAGGAAAATCGCATCGCCGTTAATCGGGTTACGGAAATGCACGCCCGCTTCGGTAATTTTGCGGATGTCACCCAGGCTGAAGACCTGAAAACCGCCGGAGTCGGTAAGAATGGGGCCTTTCCACTGCATAAAATCGTGAAGATCGCCGTGCAGCTTCATGATCTCCTGGCCAGGGCGCAGCCATAAATGGAAGGTGTTGCCGAGAATAATCTGCGCACCGGTATCCTGCACTTCTTCCGGCGTCATGCCTTTTACCGTGCCATAGGTGCCCACCGGCATAAATGCAGGGGTTTCAACCACGCCGCGATCGAAGACCAGACGGCCACGGCGTGCGCGCCCGTCGGTAGTATCTAATTCAAACTTCACATTGCCTCCACCAGATATACAGTCTGATGATCAGTAAAAAGGAGCGCATTCTACCAACCCAGGCAGCTGCGATACAAGCGAGCGCGTTAACCGCCCACCTGTTCATCTGCGGCCTGCGGATTTTGGGTGATAAACATGGCGTCGCCGTAGCTAAAGAAACGGTACTGTTCAGCAACCGCCTGCTGATAGGCATGCAGGGTATTGCGGTAACCGGCAAAGGCGGAGACCAGCATAATCAGCGTTGATTCAGGCAGATGGAAGTTGGTTACCAGCGCGTCAATAACCTGGTAATGGTAGCCGGGATAGATAAAGATTTTCGTGTCATCGAAAAAGGGTGCAATCAGCTGGCCCTGTGCCGCCTTCGCCGCGCTCTCCAGAGAACGAACGGAGGTTGTGCCTACCGCGACCACGCGGTTACCCCGTGCCTTGCAGGCCAGTACCGCGTCCACCACCTCCTGCGGCACCTCGGCATATTCGGCATGCATGATGTGGTCTTCAATGCTCTCTACCCGCACCGGCTGGAAGGTGCCCGCGCCAACGTGCAGGGTCACAAAAGCGGTTTCAATACCTTTCTCACGCAGCGCATCCAGCAGCGGCTGGTCGAAATGCAACCCAGCGGTCGGCGCGGCTACCGCACCAGGACGCTCACTGTATACGGTCTGATAAAGCTCGCGGTCCGCGTCTTCATCCGGGCGATCAATATAAGGCGGCAGCGGCATATGCCCCACGGCGTTCAGGATGTCCATTACCGCACGCTCATCCTCAAAGCGCAGCTCAAACAGCGTATCGTGCCGTGCGACCATGGTGGCTTTGACGCTTTCGTCATCACCCAGCAGAAGTTCAGCGCCCGGTTTAGGTGCCTTAGAGGAGCGGACATGCGCCAGTACGCGATGGTCGTCAAGCATACGCTCGACCAGCACTTCAATTTTACCGCCGCTGGCTTTGCGACCAAAGACGCGCGCGGGGATCACCCGCGTATTGTTGAACACCAGCAGGTCGCCGGGGTTGAGCATATCCAGCAAATCGGTGAAGACCCCGTGCGTCAGCGTGCCGTCAGCCCCATTCAGGGTCAACAGACGACATCCGCTGCGCTGGGCCTGCGGATAGTGGGCAATCAGGGACTCGGGCAACTCAAAGGAAAAATCGGCAACGCGCATGGTCATTCACTGTCAGGGAAATCAGGGCGCACAGTCTAGCTGAAAACCGACCATTTCTAAACAGGGAGTGATTCGGGTGAGCGAACGCCGCAAACGCCGCTACAGCGTCAAGGGCGAAGGCAATAAACCGCCAAAGCCATTGGCGCTGTAGCAAGGCTGCAAGAGAGTGAATCCCGATGAGCTTACACAAGTAAGTGATTCGGGTGAGCGAACGCCGCAAACACCGCTACAGCGTCAAGGGCGAAGGCGGTATACTGTGGGGATGAACTATCTCGCTCATCTCCACCTCGCCACGCTGGCCGACAGCTCCCTGCTGGGTAATCTTATGGCTGACTATGTTCGCGGTAATCCGCGTAACGACTGGCCGGATGCCGTTGCTGAGGGTATTTTGCTGCACCGCCGGATTGATGCGATGACCGACGCTTTACCTGAGGTTCGCGCGGCAAAAGCATTTTTTCGTGATGAAACGCGCCGGGTGGCACCCATTACGCTTGATGTTATCTGGGATCACTTCTTATCCCTTAACTGGGGCCGGTTGCATCCCGACAGGCCGCTTAGCGAATTTTTAACCCTTGCTGAGGATGAAATTACGCCTCACCTGGCTGGGACGCCGGAACGCTTTCAGAGCCTTAACCGCTATCTGTGGCGCGAGCGCTGGATGGAGAGGTATGCCGATCCGGCCTGGCTTGAGAGAGTGCTGAACGGCATGGCCAGAAGCAGGCCCCGGCTGGCCACGCTGGCGCCGTCCTATTATGATTTCATTGATAACTATCAAACATTTAGCGACTATTTTTGGCAGTTATATCCGCGAATGATGGAACTTGCCTCGCAAAAAGCCCTCTGAATAATGAAAAGCGTTGCCCTTTTGCAGGAATAGACTACTGTGGTGGACTGCCTGAAGGAATAACACCTTTTGATAGCTTTAGCCTATCTCATTAATCGGCCTGTTGCGCTGGTTCACGCGCGGAAGCCACCTTTATACTGCGTCTAATTAACGTTAATTCACTCACTTTTACAGGAGTACATATGGTCCTGGTAACTCGTCAAGCCCCTGATTTTACTGCTGCTGCCGTGCTGGGCAACGGTGAAATCGTTGAAAACTTCAACTTCAAAAAACACACCGCTGGCAAGGCCACCGTGGTGTTCTTTTGGCCAATGGACTTCACTTTCGTGTGTCCTTCTGAACTGATTGCCTTCGACAAGCGTTACGAAGAGTTCCAGAAGCGCGGCGTGGAAGTTGTGGGCGTTTCTTTTGACTCCGAGTTCGTTCATAACGCCTGGCGTAAAACCCCAATTGATAAAGGCGGCATCGGCGAAGTGAAATATGCGATGGTTGCTGATATCAAACGCGAAGTACAGAAAGCGTTTGGTATTGAACACCCGGATGCTGGCGTTGCGCTGCGTGGTTCATTCCTGATCGACAAAGCCGGTGTGGTTCGCCACCAGGTTGTTAACGATCTGCCGCTGGGCCGCAACGTTGACGAAATGCTGCGTATGGTAGACGCGCTGCAGTTCCACGAAGAGCACGGTGAAGTGTGCCCGGCTCAGTGGGAAAAAGGCAAAGAAGGTATGGGCGCGTCTCCAGACGGCGTAGCTAAATACCTGTCCGCAAACGCAAATAACCTGTAATTCCCGCGTTTTGCAATGGCTCGCTTCGGCGGGCCTTTTTTTTTAGCTGTGCTGATACGGCAGCCCCTCAGCGGCCCGTCACCGGCATAAATCCTCCTCATTAATCGCCACCTTAACCAGCATCACTCCCCCTCATTAATCGCCGCCTTAACCAGCATCATCCCTCTCATTAATCGCCGCCTAAGCCAGCATCATCTTTCCCTTAAGCTCTGCTGATCCAGCGCTGGATGGCTTAACTCCGCTCATCTCACGTAATTCCATCGTGTTAAGGCCTTACACCTGGGGCCTTAAGGTTTCATTAGTGCTGCAATCAGGCTATTGTTTCGCAAACTGGAGCCAGTCTGCTCTTCCCCCAATGATGACAACGCACAGGGATCCGATGTTGGTGAAAACGCCCGTTCTGTCTGCGCTTATCAGCGCTATTCTGCCCGCCCTGTTCACGCTTAATGCCTGTGCGGAGAGCACGCAATACCAGCTGGAAAAAGTGGTTGAGGTCAGCCGCCACGGCGTGCGCCCACCTACCCCAGGTAACCGAAAGCAGATTGAAGCCATCACACAGCGTTCCTGGCCCGTATGGCAGACAGCCGACGGAGAGTTAACCGGGCACGGCTATACCGGGGCCTGGCTTAAGGGCCAGTTTGAAAGCCAGCGCTATCGCCAGCTCGGCCTGCTAAAGGCGGGCTGCCCGTCTGAAGATGAGGTTTATATCCGCGCCAGTACCCTACAGCGTACGCAGGCTACCGCCGCTGCGCTGTCATCGGCTGCTTTTCCCGGCTGCGGTGTGCCCGTCCATGCGCTGTCGGGCAGGGACCCTCTGTTTCAGTATCCCGAAGGCAATGCCAGCCCGGCAGAAAAGGAAATAGCGAAGCAAGAAGCACTTAAGGCAATCGGAGGCGACGTTAGCCGCGCGCAGCAGCGCCTGGAGCCACAGATCGCGGCCCTGAAGCGCGCCTTATGTCATCCGGGAAGCGCCTGCCCTGATTTCGATCGCCCCTGGTCGCTCCATGTCTGGTCGAACGGCCGCATAGGTATTACCGGTCTGGACAGCCTGGGCGCCATGGCGGAAACCCTTCGGCTGGCGTGGAGTGAAAATCTGCCTGTCGAGCGGGTGGCTTTTGGTCAGGTAAGCACCACCGCCGGGATCGCCAGACTTCTGCCACTGTTAAGCGCCAAATACACCTACAGCAACGATCTGCCTTATGCCGCGCGTCGCGGCGGATCGATACTGATGGGGCAGATAGCCGCTGCGCTGGATAATAATACGCAGCCTGATGGGCCACCGAATGTTCGCTGGCTGCTGTATGTGGCAAGCGATATTAATCTGGCGTATCTGCGCACGCTGCTTAATTTCAGCTGGCAGCAGGGTGAATATCCGCCTGGCAATATCCCGCCCGGCGGCAGCCTGGTCTTCGAACGCTGGCGTGATAGCCATCAGCAGCGTTATATCCGGGTGACCTTTCAGGCCCAGAGCCTCGATCAGCTACGCCAGCTCACGCCGCTCAGCCAGAGCAATCCGCTGCTTATCACCGAGTGGCAGTTCCCCGGCTGTAAAACTACTGCGGTGGGTACGCTCTGCCCTTACGATGCAGCCCTAACGCGCATAAAGCAGAATATCGATCCGGCGGTGATGGTCCCGGTGAGCTACCCGAAATCCTGATTGCCGATAATAGAATAGAGATGCGGGCGCTCACGCCTGCTCTTTATTAAGCTTTTGGCAGAGGCCAGCCAGAATAAACAGAAAAATCATCCCTTGATAGTAGCAAATGACTTACTCTGTTATTAAGCCTACACGGACTCGACCTCAACATTGATTTATTTACACAACCAGACAATAATCTACCCCATCGATCTGATTCAAACTTATTATGTATCTTCGCTATACTTCTCCTTGAAAAATACTTTTAATCTCGTCTGAATTCATTATAATTCCCGCACAGACATGTTAACCAGCACGAATGGATCGTGCTGCTGTCATAATTTTATGACCGAATGGTATTTTCAGTTACTGTCTGCTTTTTTTCATTAAGGATGATGTAATGAATAAATTAATGCTTAGCACTCTTATACTTGCCTCTGTTACCCTTTCCCCTCTGGTTTCTGCCGATCATCAGACTGTGACACTTGGCTACGCCCAAAGCAAAATCCAGAACGTTGGAGAAATTAAGGGCGTTAACCTGAAATACCGCTACGAGTGGGATACTCCGCTCAGTATTATTAGTTCATTTACCTATATGGGAAATGAATTTAATGAATCCTGGCTCGCTGTAAAAGACAGGATGAAAAGTCAAAACAAATTAACCTATTACTCTTTGGCCATCGGCCCGGCATACCGATTCAATAATTACATCAGTATCTATGGGCTGGCTGGCCTGAATTATAATAAGGCTGATTCCAAAACCCACTGGAGTAATTATGAGCATGATCGCTACAGAGATATGGGCTATATCAACAAATACAGCGGTAAGAAGACGTCGTTTATGTATAGCGCAGGCCTGCAGATAAACCCTGTACAAAACTGGACTATTGATGTGGCCTATGAAGGGTCAAGCTTCAATGATGATGTCAGGACGCGTTCGCTTAATGGCTTCAATATCGGCGCAGGCTATCGCTTCTGATAAAGGGTTTAACATCAGGCGTTAGGAATACCCCCCTGATAACGCCTGCTAAACCGCAATATCAAAAAGGGCTGGATAATCTGAATGGCCCTCCTTTGAAGGAGTGCGATTCATTTTATCCGGCCCTCTTCATAAGCTAAAAACTTACTGAACGTTGACTTTCTTCTTCACAAACAGCCAGCTCACCAGCAGCAGCGCGATCCAGCCTACTCCAACATACAGCGACACGCGCGTATCGGGAAAGTAGCCAATCAGCCCGATAATAAAGGCCAGCGACAGCACGCCTACCATCGCAGTGAACGTACCGCCAGGCATGGCAAACTTCAGCGCCCGCGCCTGCTCTTTGCTCAGCGTCCGGCGGAAGCCAATTTGAGCGAAGAGGATCATAATCCATACCCAGACGGTGGCGAACGTCGCCAGTGAAGCGATCACCAGAAACACCTTGCCCGGCATCAGATAGTTAAGATAGACCGCGATCAGCATAGCTAACATCATCACCAACACGGTTACCCAGGGGATGCCGCGCCGCGAAACCGTGGCGAACATTTTTGGCGCATGCCCCTGTTCAGCCATACCATGCAGCATACGGCCCACGCCGAATACATCACTGTTGATGGCCGACAGCGAAGCGGTGATCACCACAAAATTCAAAATAGCCGCAGCGGCAGCGATACCCATATGCTGGAAGGTCAGCACGAAGGGGCTGCCGTTAGTGCCGACCTGATTCCAGGGGAAGATCGACATAATCACGAACAGCGTACCCACGTAGAACACCAGAATACGCAGCGGGACGGTGTTTATCGCACGGGGAATAGAGGCTTCAGGATCTTTCGCTTCACCGGCGGTGATACCAATTATTTCTATCCCGCCATAGGCAAACATCACAATTTGCAACGACAGCACCATACCGATCACGCCGTGCGCAAAGAAGCCGCCGTTAGTCCATAAATTATGGATGCCAGTCGCCTGACCGCCGTTACCAATACCCCAGAAGATGATACCGATACCGGCGACGATCATGATGATAATGGTGGCAACCTTAAACAGCGACAGCCAGAACTCCACCTCGCCAAATACCTTTACGGTCGCCATATTGATGGCGCCAATAATCAGCACCACGCTCAGTACCCAGATCCAGTGCGGGACGTCCGGAAACCACACGCCCATATAGATGCCGAAGGCGGTCACGTCGGCAATAGCGACAATCAGGATTTCAAAGCAGTAGGTCCAGCCGGTAATATAGCCAGCCAGCGGCCCCAGATAGTCCTGCGCGTAACGTGAAAAAGAGCTGGCCTGTGGGTTATTCACCGACATCTCGCCCAACGCGCGCATAATAATATAGGCGATAGCCCCGCCGATGATGTAGGCGAGGATAACGCTCGGACCGGCCATTTTCATTGCATCAGCCGAGCCGTAAAAAAGCCCGGTACCAATTGCCGATCCCAGCGCCATAAAGCGAATATGTCGGGTACTCAGTCCCTTCTTGAGCGTATTTTTTGTCATTTCTCTACTTCCGATCCTGCTACATTTGCCTCCCCGACGCATTGACGACGGGGAAGACGGATGATCGATTACTGTTGCGGCACGTTAGCGGTTTGGCCACCGCGTACGCGGTCATAGATAGCGGCCACGACCAGCATAGCCAGTGAAGGCGGCAGCCATGCCAGCCCCTGCTCTGCCAGCGGAAGATGCTGGGCAAAAGCGGGCAGCATGGACGTCAGCTCACCGGCTTTCATGGCATCAATAATGCCGAACAGCAGGCTGATAAGCATCGTTGGCGCGATAATGCGGCTGCTTTTGTTCCACCAGCTCAGGGTAAAGCTCAGCAGGATCAGTACGATGCAGGGCGGATAGATACCGGTCAGCACGGGGACAGAGATGCGGATCAGATGGCTCAGGCCAAGGTTAGATACCAGCATGGAGAACAGGCCGAGAATAAATACCAGCTGACGATAGGTCAGCGGCAGATACTGCTCAAAGAACTCCGCGCAGGCGCAGGTCAGACCCACTGCCGTCACCATACAGGCAACGAAGATCAGCGCCGCCAGGAAGGTGCTTCCCATGCCGCCAAAGGTCTGCTGCACGTAGGCGTGAAGGATAGCTGCACCGTTAGCGCTTTGCTCAACCAGTCCCGCGCTGTTGGAACCCAGCTTGAACAGCGTCAGATAGACCAGCGTCAGGCCCACGCCGGCAATAAGACCGGCCATAACGGTATAGCGCGTCAGCAGCTTAGCTTCACTGACGCCGCGCGAGCGGGCCGCATTGACAATCACAATGCCGAACACCAGCGCACCGAGGGTATCCATGGTCAGATAGCCATTGACGAAGCCGGTGGAAAAGGCCGCCTGTTGGTAAGCGTCCGTCGCCGGTGCCACCCCCCCGGCAGGCCAGATCAGCGCTGCAATTCCCAGAATGGCAAGCGCCACAATTTTCAGCGGCGCGAGGACATGACCGACGGTATCGAGCAGCTTACCGGGATAGAGAGAAATACCGATAACCAGCGCAAAATAGATCAGGCTGTAGATAAAAAGCGGTAGCGGGCCGTCACCGGTCAGCGGGGCGATACCCACCTCGAAAGAGACCGTAGCGGTGCGCGGTGTGGCAAACAGCGGACCGACGGCCAGGTAGCACACGGTCGCCAGTACCAAACCGGCGGCTTTGCCAATCGGCGTGCTGAGTGCGTCGATGCCGCCGCCCACGCGCGCCAGCGCAATGACCGTAACCACCGGCAGGCCGACGGCGGTAATCAGAAAGCCTATTGCTGCGATCCAGACGTGTGCGCCCGACTGAATACCCACCATAGGTGGAAAAATAATATTACCTGCCCCCACAAACAGGGCAAAGGTCATAAAGCCCAGCGCGAGGATGTCTTTAGAAGATAATCGATTTGTCATAATCAGCGAAGCTGCCTGTACTGGTGTTAAGTGGAATCGTGATGTCAGAAATATCGCCCCGTGTGCGCTGAAAACACCGCCTTATCAAACCGATACAGGGAAATATATTGACCCAACGTCGCTCTGGCAGCGAATGTACGCTGATTTTGATTTTCTAACGGGGGATAATGTAAAAACGGCGCTAAGTAAACCGTTTATAGCGGAGAAAGGCAATACGGGATCGGGAATGCAGAGTGATATAGCGTAAAAAAAAGATTATCCAGTGAATCAGTTCAGTTTATCGGCTGGTTGCCTTACATGATTTGTATGATTTGCATGCAGCCCAGGGGGTTTTCCTGTATTACCGCCCTCTTCAATGCACAAAAGGCGCACCCGGGCGCGCCTTTATGACCCTTTGCGGTGTTTTACCAGACGTCTTTAGCGATATCGACCACCAGTCGCAGCTTTTCCCACTGTTGCGCTTCGCTCAGGCTGTTCCCCTCTTCCGTAGAGGCAAAGCCGCACTGCGGGCTGAGGCAAATCTGCTCGAGGCTGACGAACTGCGCGGCTTCCGCAATACGTTTTTTTACCGTTTGCGGATCTTCCAGCTCACCCGTTTTGGTGGTGATCAGCCCCAGCACTACCTGCTGCCTGCCCGGTTTGATAAAGCGCAGCGGTTCAAAGCCACCGGAGCGTTCGTTATCGTATTCCAGGAAGAACGCATCAACATTTACGCTGCCAAACAGAATTTCAGCCACGGGCTCGTAACCGCCTTCCGAAATCCAGGTCGATCGGAAGTTACCCCGGCAGACATGCAGGCCGATGGTGAGATCCTCAGGCTTGCCTTCGAGAGCCTTATTCAGCACCTGCGCATAAATGTGCGCCAGCTCTTCAGGGTCTTCGCCGCGCTCGCGGATTTGCGCCTTTTGGTCTTCGGAGCAGAGATACGCCCAGACGGTATCGTCCAGCTGCAGGTAGCGGCAGCCCGCGTTATAGAAAGCCTGAATCGCATCGCGATAGGTTTGCGCCAGATCGTCAAAATAGGCATTCAGATCGGGATAGACGGTGGCGTCTATCGCCTTACGGCCGCCGCGGAAGTGCAGCACGCTTGGGCTGGGAATGGTCATTTTCGCGATGGCATCGCCGCTGATGCTGTTCAGAAAGCGGAAATCTTCCAGCATAGGATGCTGACCAAAGCCCAGCTTGCCCGTGACGCGTACGCTGTGTGCTTTGGTCTGCACGCCGTTAAACTGAATACCCTGCTCTGATTCATAAAGCTCCACGCCCTCCAGGCCATCAAAGAAATCGAAGTGCCACCAGGCACGGCGGAATTCACCGTCGGTCACCACCTTCAGGCCGCTGGCGCGCTGATGTTCCACGACGTCACGGATGGCCTTATCTTCAGTACGACGCAGCTCTTCGGCGCTGATTTCACCGTTCTGGAACTGCTCACGTGCTTTTTTGATTGCGGTGGGACGCAGAAAACTGCCGACCACTTCGGCACGGTACTGAGCGGAATCTCTTTGCATGTTAGGTTACTCCTGGCCTGCGCGCAGGGCGCATAATTTACCGGTGAAATAGTTACAACGGGTTATTTTTAGACTTCTGGATGTCTATATGTCCAGACGCAAGAATGTCATGAGAAAGTTTCAGGCGCAAACGAGGAAAATTCATCACAGGTGAAAAAAATTCACGTTGGGGGTGGCCGGGGATAACCTTTACTTTGTGGCCAGCCCGGCAAGCCTTAGCGCTTCCAGACGCTGTGCGTCAGAAAGCGGCAGGTAGCCAGCCCGACTCACCTGCGCCTGTCCCTGCGGTGAAAGAATATGCCGCACAAAGGCGGCAGTCAGCGGTGCCAGCGGCTGGCTTGGCGCCTTATTGACGTAGATATAGAGCGGTCTGGCCCAGGGGTAGCGCCCACTGCGAATATTCTCTGCGTCAGGCGGGATCCAGTCATTCCCCTCACGGGCAATGGGCAGCGTTTTAACCCCACTGATATGGCTCCCCATGCTGGCATAGCCGATACCGTTCAGCGTGGCGGCAACGGCCTGCGCGACCGCCGCCGCACCAGGATACTCCCCGACATCATTGCGAAAATCGCCGTGGCAGAGCGCCTGCTGCTTGAAAAAACCCCAGGTTCCCGAGGCGGAGTTGCGGCCAAAACGCTGTAGCGCCCGCGTTCGCCAGCCGGGCTGGGTCAGCCCGAGATCACCCCACTGACGGATGATTGCAGTATCGCCACAGCGGCGGGTAATGGAAAAAATTGCATCGAGCTGGCGGGTATTTAGCCCGGCCAGCGGATTATCCTGATTCACCATCACCACCAGCGCATCCATGGCAACCGGCACGGCAAGGGGCGGATAGCCGTAGCGGGTTTCAAACAGCTGACGCTCTCCCTGCTGCATTGGGCGACTCATTGCCCCCAGCTGAGCCGCCCCGGCTGCCAGCGCGGTAGGCGCAGTTGAGGAACCGGCTGCCTGAATCTGCACGTTCACGCCGGGATACTGACGATTAAAACTCTCTCCCCACAGCGCCATCAAATTACCCAGCGTATCCGAACCTACACTGCTCAAATTACCCGCCAGCATTCCTTCGTTTGCCCGGGCCAGCAGGCTAAACAGTAGCAGCCCGGCAATAATCAGCTTTTTCATTATTGTTATCCGCATCAGTGATGAAGCGCATTCTGTGATGATTCAGCGCTGACAAGCAACTCCGTCGGCAGGACAAAACTGAAGCAGGTCTCTTCTCCCGGCTGGCTGCGTATTTCCAGACGGCTGTAATGATGACTCAGCGCATGTTTTACAATAGCCAGGCCCAGACCGCTGCCGCCGGTTTGTCGCGATCGGGCTTTATCCACCCGATAGAAGCGCTCCGTCAGGCGCGGAATATGCTCTGCCGCAATGCCCGGGCCGTTATCCTTCACCCTGAACTCAGCCCCTTTCGCAGTTTTCAGCCATGCAATGTCAATCCGTGTGCCGTCCGGCGTATGGTTTAGCGCATTGTAAACCAGATTAGAAAATGCGCTGTGCAGCTGCTCCTCATTACCGTAAACCCACAGATGAGGATCGGTGGAGAACTGCAACAGATGACGTCCCTGACTGAGCGTAGCGGCTTCCACCTCCAGCCGCCGCAGCATCGCGGGTATATCAACCTGCTCATCCCTTCCCTGGGTCGGTGCGGCTTCGATACGGGCCAGCGTCAGCAGCTGCTTCACCAGCCCATCCATACGGCGGGTTTGGTCCTGCATAGTCTGTAATGCTTTCTGCCGCCGCACGCCTTCCATCTCTGACGTTTCCATCATCTCCAGATAGCCCCCCAGCACCGTTAACGGCGTACGCAGTTCGTGACTGACGTTGGCAAAAAAGTTGCGCCGCGCGCCTTCAAGCTGGTGCATCTGCGTGACGTCCCGAGCCACCAGGAGCCACTGCCCTTCGCTGTAGGACATTACGCGGAATTCAAGGTGCCGCTGGCTGTTTAACACCAGCATCAGCGGGCGGGAAAATTCCCGCTGGCGCAGATAGCGGGTGAACTCAGGATAGCGCAGCAGGTTGAGGATATTTTGTCCGTTATCTTCGGGCCAGCGCAGACCGAGCATCTGCTGGGCGAGGCCGTTGCACCAGAAGATGCTGCCCTCTTCGGTGGTCAGCACCAGCGCATCAGGCAGTGATTCGGCGCCGCTGCGAAAGCGTTTGATCAGATGGCCGAGTTCGCGACGTCGACGGCGGTTTCGCGCCTGCATCTGGTAAATACCGTAAAAAAGGGGTTCCCAGCTGCCGCGCCCACCTGGCGGCGTCATGCTGCGGTCGATCCACAACCAGTGAGAAAGACGAAGGATGTTGGCAAAATGCCAGCCCAGCAGGGCCAGCACGGAGAGCAGCAGCAGCCACGGCAGATAGCCGATCAGCAGGCTGATAGCCAGCGCGGGCAGGCACGCCAGCAGCAGTTCAAGCAGTAATCTCTTCCAGGAGAGGCGTTCCAGCACGGTGGATACTCCGTTGCGAGATCAGTAGCGTGAGGAAAAACGGTAACCTGTGCCGCGCACCGTTTGCACCATGCGATCGTGCCCGGTAAGTTCGAGCGCTTTGCGCAGTCGGCGAATATGCACATCAACGGTACGATCTTCGACGTAAACGTTAGTGCCCCATACGTGATTAAGCAACTGTTCACGGCTGTAAACCCGCTCGGGATGGGTCATAAAGAAGTGCAGCAGCTTATATTCCGTCGGCCCCATTTCAACGGGCTGGGTATCGGACATCACCCGGTGGGATGAGGGATCCAGTGTCAGTCCCTGCATTTCGATCGCTTCTTCCACCGCCATCGGTGAAATACGGCGCATGACCGCTTTGATGCGGGCGATAAGCTCTTTCGGTGAGAATGGCTTGGTGATGTAGTCATCGGCTCCCACCTCAAGGCCCCGAACGCGATCTTCTTCTTCGCCGCGCGCCGTGAGCATCATGACCGGTATATGTCGGGTCATGGCTTCACGCTTCAAGTGCCGGATGAGCTGAATGCCCGATCCGCCGGGAAGCATCCAGTCCAGCAGTATGAGGTCGGGCCAGGGTTCAATGAGCAGGTTGATGGCGCTGTCATAGTCTTCTGCTTCAATCGGTTGGTAATCATTTTGTTCCAGAACGAAACAGAGCATTTCACGGATGGGGGCTTCATCTTCAACCACCAGAATGCGCTTAGCCATTATTACTCCTGCTGCGGTAACGGGATGTCATTGAGACTCGCGGCGTTATTATGCGTCACTTTTATGACATATTTATGAAAAAAGCCCCAGCCCCAGACGCAATTATGCTGCATGGGATGGATATCTGCGCCGCCGGTGGATAATCCCTGCGGGTGACGGGCTGCACTATTTGCTGTGTCGGTGGATAATCCCCGCGGTTACTGGTGGGTTGTGCTGGCTGCAATTTCTGCTGTGCCGGTGGATAATCCCAGCGGGTGCCGGGCGTCGCAGCTACAGGTTTTGCCTGGTGGACAGTTTCGACGTTTGCCGGTTGGTTGTGTCGGCTGCAATGTCGGCTTTGTCGGTGGATAATCCCTGCGGGTGACGGGCGTCCTCGCGCCACGCTTCGCATGGTGCCTTTGGCTCCGACTTCAGGCCGGACGGCCCGGTCGCGAGCGGGCATCCCTGCCCGCCGCTCCCTGAGTGCAGCATCCCTGCTGCCCTCGCCTGGCCTTCCGTCTTCGCCGCAGCGCTGCGGATTGCCCGTCACCCGCAGGGATTATCCACCTCTCAGGCTTCTGGGCCGCTTTAAGTAAACCCGTTTATCTGTCCGTAGGCTGCTGAGCTGCTTCCAGTAAAACCTTTTATCTGTCCGCGGGCTGCTGAGCTGCTCCGGTAAAACCGTTTATCTGTCCGCGGGCTGCTGAGCTGCTCCGGTAAAACCGTTTATCTGTCCGCAGATTTCATAGCCTATCCCCGTTAAGGTTTGCTCTCGGGCAGGATTCGGCTCACTTTTCGATTTAGTTTTTGGTGCCGCTATTTAGGTCATTTATCTGCATCACAAAAAAACCAGTCACAATAAACTGTGCACTCTCAGTCTTCTGATTTTCTTCATATCCCAACTATTTTGGTCATTGCATACTTCCTGCACGCATTCATATCTGGCGAAGAGTTTCCGGGAATCTCCGACACCGCCCTTACCCGCAGCCAGCACAATGCAATAAGCCGGCGGGTGGGGCCCGGTGACAGGCATTCCGCAGCGCTGAGCGCAGGGAGGAAGACCCGGATGGGCCAGCAGGGATGCTGGCACAAGGGCATGCCGGGACAGGGATGTCACGTCATGCCCGGTCCGAGAGGCCGACGAGCGGAGCGAAGGAACCGCGCCGAGCGCGGCGCGAGGACCGCCAGGCACCGGGCACCACCCGTAGGCGACGGCACTGAGCCTGTAGCGAGCCGGGCCACCCGTAGGCGACGGCACTGAGCCTCTGGCGCAAGGGGCACGTAACACAATGCATTACGCCCCTGACGCGGTAAATTACCGCTTTATCAACCGGGTTATCCCTTTCGGGCTGGGGTTTTGCCGCGCGACGTTTATAATCGGCGCATCGGGTTTGCTGACCAAAGGATTTTCATGCGCATTATTCATACCTCCGACTGGCATCTGGGACAGTTTTTCTATACGAAAAGCCGTGCGCCCGAACATCAGGCCTTCCTCGACTGGCTGCTGGTACAGGCCGTTGAACAGCAGGCTGATGCTATTATTGTCGCTGGCGATATCTTCGACACCGGATCGCCGCCGAGCTATGCGCGTGAACTCTACAACCGCTTCGTCGTGAAGCTGCAACAGGCGGGTTGCCAGCTGGTGGTGGTGGGGGGAAACCACGACTCCGTTGCCACCCTGAATGAGTCCCGCGAACTGCTCGCCTGCCTGAACACCACCGTTATCGCAGCAGCCAGCGATACCCCAGGTGAGCAGGTTCTGCTATTGAAAACCCGCGACGGCCAGCCAGGCGCCCTACTCTGCGCCATCCCTTTTTTACGCCCTCGTGATATCACCCTCAGCCAGGCCGGGCAGTCGGGCCATGAAAAACAGCACTCTCTGCTGGAGGCCATCACTCAGCACTATCAGCAGTGCTGGCAAGAGGCGCGGGCACAGCGCGAAGCCCTTGGCCTGTCGCTGCCGATTATTGCCACCGGACACCTCACGACCGTCGGCGTGACTAAAAGCGACGCGGTACGCGACATCTATATTGGATCGCTGGATGCGTTTCCAGCGCAGGCTTTCCCCCCCGCTGACTATATCGCGCTGGGCCATATCCACCGTGCACAACGCATCGCTAACACCGAACACATTCGCTATAGCGGCTCACCTATCCCTCTCAGTTTTGATGAGCTGGGTAAGGAAAAAAGCGTCTTTATCGTCGATTTCGCCGACGGGAAACTGAGCCGCGTTGAACCGCTGACCATCCCGCTGTTTCAACCTATGCAGATGATCAAAGGCACGCTGGAAGAGATTGAGCACCAGCTGGCAGCAATTGAACCTCGCGAGGATGGCAAAAAGGTGTGGCTGGATATCGAGATTGTTACCCAGGACTGGCTGAATGACCTGCAGCGCCGTATCCAGGCGCTAACCGAACAGCTGCCGGTTGACGTCGTGCTGCTTCGCCGCAGCCGCGAGCAGCGCGAGCAGACCCTCGCCCGCCAGGATAACGAAACGCTCAGCGAACTCAGCGTGCAGGAGGTTTTCGCCCGCCGACTGGCGTCAGAGGAAGGGAGAGACCCCGGGCAGCTGGCCCGCGCCAGCCTGTTGTTTAGCCAGACGCTGGCAGAAATGGAAAATGAGGAGCCTTCATGAAAACTCTGAGGCTGGCTGAACTCCGTCACCAGGAACCGTCATGAAAACGATAGCGCTGGCCAAAAATAAGTCACCGGGAATCGCTATGAAAACGCTAACGCTGGCCAAAATAAGTCACCGGGGAATGCTATGAAAATCCTGACGCTGCGCTTTAAGAATCTGAACTCGCTAAAGGGCGAGTGGAAAATCGACTTCACCGCCGAGCCGTTCGCCAGCAACGGTTTATTTGCCATCACCGGCCCGACAGGTGCCGGCAAAACCACCCTGCTGGATGCCATCTGCCTGGCGCTGTATCACGAAACGCCCCGGCTGGGTAAGTTATCTAACGCGCAAAACGACCTGATGACCCGCGATACGGCGGAGTGTCTTGCCGAAGTGGAGTTTGAAGTCAAAGGTGTGGCGTGGCGTGCGTTCTGGAGCCAGACCCGCGCGCGCGGCTCAGCAGAGGGAAACCTCCAGGTGCCCCGCGTCGAGCTGGCCCGCTGCGACGATAACACCATCGTTGCCGATAAGGTGAAGGATAAGCTTGAGATGCTCACCGCCCTCACCGGGCTGGACTTCGAACGTTTTACCCGCTCAATGATGCTCTCGCAGGGGGAGTTTGCCGCCTTCCTCAACGCCCCAGCCAATAAACGCGCAGAGCTGCTGGAAGAACTGACGGGCACGGAGATCTATGGTCGGGTTTCGGTCAGCGTCTTTGAGCACCATAAGCGCGCCCGCGCCGCGCTTGATACCCTTCTCGCCAGAGCCAGCGGCCTGTCCCTGCTGACGGAGGATGAGGTTACGCAGTTAACCGGGCAGTTACAGCAGCTTGAGACAGATGAGCAGGCGCTCACTTCACTTTCGCACCAGCAGCAGCATCTGCTTAACTGGCACCGCCAGCAGATCGCGCTAACGGATGCCGTTACCGCCGCCCGTACTGAGCACCAGCTCTCTGAAGATCGCTGGCTGGCGGCCCAGACCGAGATGGGTAAGCTCACACTCGCGGAGCCAGCGGAAAAGCTACGGCCCCTCTGGCAGCAGCGTAACCAGTTCAGGCAGGATGCAGGCAGCCTGCAACAGCAGTTGCAGGTGCTGTCCACCCGGCAGCAGCAGGCTCGCGAACAGCTGGAAAGCAGCACTCAGGCGCTGCAAAAAGCCGAAGAAGCTCAGCGACAGCACGAAGTGCAGCGTCAGCAGCAGGAGACGCTGATTACGGAGACGGTCGTGCCGCTGGATAACCGCTTAGCGACGCTGGGTCAGCAAAAGGAAGAACTGACAAAAGAAGTCAGTGAGTACCAACACGCGCTGACGCAGCGTCGCGCAGCCCTGCAAACCAATCATCAGGCGCAGCAGGATAAACTCGCCCAGCAGGCACAGTATCAGCAGTGGCGGACCGATCATGTACGACTGGCTGACTGGGGGGAATCCCTGCAACCCTGGCGGATGCACTTTGAGCAGCAGCACCAAAGTGAGCAGGCGCTTACTGCGTTACAGCAGAGCCGGGTTGAACAGCAGCATAGCGTTGCCGCCCTGCAGCAGCAGCTCGATCGGCTGGACCTCACACTTCGCCCGCTGCAACAGCAAAGCGAACTCGCCCAGCGCAAAGTCAGCGAAGCTGAGCAGCACTGCGCCACTCTTCAGCAGCAGTTTCCCGAAACGACACTCCAGGCCAAACTGACTACGCTCAATCAGCAGCGCCCACTTCGGCAAACCCTGGCGCTGCTGGTGCAGCAGTGGCAGCAGCACGCCGCGCGTCGTCAGCGAACGGATGACGCGCAGCAGACCCTGCGGCAGCAGCTGGAGCAGGCAGAACAGCAGCTACAGCGCTTACGCCGCGACTGGAAAGAGAAGCATCAGCACCAGCAGGATCTGGATACGCGCTACAGGCTTGAACAACGTATCGTCAGCCTGGAACAGCACCGCGCGCAGCTGACTGCCGGGCAGCCCTGTCCGCTGTGCGGGGCCTGCGAGCATCCCGCCATTGCCGATTATCAGGCCCTGCAACCCTCTGAAACACAGCAGCGCCTCGCGCAGCTCAGCGCTGACGTGCAACTGTTGCACGACCAGGGGACGGCGAAAGGTGTGGAAGTCAAAAACCTGACGCAGCAGGCCGAACGGCTTAAACAGGAACGGGAAGAGGCAGAGGCCGAAGCCACCCGCCTGCACAGCCAGTGGCAGACGACCGCTGACGCGCTTTCGCTGTCACTGGCACCGGAACAGCAGCCGTCGGTAACAGCGTGGCTGGACGAGGAGGAGCAGCAGGAAATCACGCTTCAGGCGCAGCTCACCCAGCTTCAGCAGGCTGCCCGAACGCTGCAGCAGCATAAGGATGCGCTGATTCAGCAGCAGAACCAGCTTAACGCTCTCCAGCAGCAGCGGCAGCTTACCGAACAGCAGCAGCTTACTGCGACCCAGACGCTGAATGAGCGCGAGCAGCGCCTGACGCAGGCGCAGCAACAGCTTGACCATCAGCGTGCTACGCTGGCCGCCTCGCTCAGTAAATGTGGGCTAACGCCGCCAGAAAACGGCGAGCATCAACGCTGGCTAACACGCCGCGAAGAGGAGTGGCAGCAGTGGCAACAGGCGGAGCAGGCGCTAACTCACCTTGGCCCTGAGCTGGCCGCGCTGGCTACCCAGCAGCAGGCGCTGACCGAAGCCATCGATGACAGGCAGGCCAGCCTGGAGGGGCTGGAAAAGCGCCTTCAGGCAAAAACTGCCGAGCTGACTGAAGTCAAACAGCAGCGTCACCGTGCCTTCGGCGAGCAGCAGACGGCGGAGGTGCAACAGCAGCTCAGACTTACGTCAACGCTGCGAGCGGAAGCCTGTCAGGTTCTGCAACAACAGTGGCAGCAGCAGCAAAACCAGTTAAATACCCTGACCGGACAGCATAATTCACTGACTGAGCAGTTATCTACGCTGGCCGAACGCCTGGCACAGCGGGAGCAGGCCTTTAATATGGCGCTGGCGGCCAGCCCTTTTAGCGACGAAGCTGAGTTTACTGCCGCCCTGCTGGACGAAGAACATATCCAGCGGTTGCAGATCCAGCATAAACAGCATCAGGCACGGCTACAACAGACCGCCACCCTGCTGCAACAGGCAGAGAAAAACCTGGCGCTGTGGCTTGAGACCCGGCCGGAGGCGTTTCCAGAGGATGCCAGCAGCCTGCAGGGCGCGGTCGACGGCACGGCACGGGGGCTGCGGGAAAATGCTCAGCGCCAGGGCGAAGCGCGCCAGCAGCTCAACAGCGACGCGGCCCGCCGACAGCAGCAGCAGGCGATGCTGAGTGAGATTGCCGTCAGCGAACGCCAGGTTGAAGACTGGGGCTGCCTTAATGACCTTATTGGCTCCAGCGGCGGCGACAAATTCCGCCGCTTCGCCCAGGGGCTGACGTTGGATCACCTGGTATGGCTGGCAAATAACCAGCTTAATCGTCTGCACGGACGCTACATGCTACAACGCAAGGCAGGTGAAGCGCTGGAGCTACAGGTGGTGGATACCTGGCAGGCCGACGCCCTGCGCGACACCCGCACCCTTTCCGGCGGAGAGAGCTTCCTGGTTAGCCTGGCCCTGGCGCTGGCGCTCTCCGACCTGGTCAGCCACAAAACGCGCATTGAGTCGCTGTTTCTCGACGAAGGCTTTGGCACCCTGGATGCGCAAACCCTTGATACGGCGCTGGATGCGCTGGATGCGCTAAATGCCAGCGGCAAAACCATTGGCGTGATAAGCCACGTCGAGGCGATGAAAGAACGTATTCCCGTTCAGATAAAAGTACGTAAAATGAACGGACTGGGCTACAGTAAGCTGGAAACCCCCTCGCATTAATACTGCGTCGGCGGGTCAGACAGCGTTCACTTAAGGAGAAGTAAACCATGGAAACCATCAGTCATCAGCTCGACAACGGCATTGCCCTGACGCTCAGAAAACCCCTTTCTACGCTGGGTAATCTGCCGGTCATTATCCTGTGCCACGGCTTTTGCGGCATTCAGGAGATCCTGTTACCGCCTTTTGCTGAAGCTTTTACCCGGGCAGGCTTTTGCACCGTAACCTTTGACTACCGGGGCTTTGGGGCCAGTGCAGGCGAGCGTGGGCGTCTTGAGCCCGCCATGCAGATCGAAGATATTCTTACGGTTACCGACTGGGTGAAACAACACCCTTTCTTTAACAATCAGCGTATCGGCCTGTGGGGCACCTCCTTCGGCGGCTGCCACGTATTTGCCGCGGCGGCGGATAACGCCGATATCCGCTGTATTGTCAGCCAGCTGGCTTTTGCCGACGGCGAGGATATCGTTACCGGGCATATGTCGGCGGAGGAGAAGGAAGGGTTTATCGCCACGCTAACGAAAATGGCAGATAAAAAGCGCGCTACGGGTAAAGAGATGTTCGTTAACATCACTCGCGTGCTAAGCGATGAGGAATCAAAGGCATTTTTCGAGCAGAATAAGACGCGCTATCCGGCGATGGATATCAAGATCCCCTTTCTCACCGTCCGGGAAACGCTCCAGTATAAACCCGCGGAAAACGCCGCGCGCGTCACCTGCCCGACGCTGGTCGTGGTGGCCGGCAAGGATAACGTTAACCCTGCCGCTCAGGGGCAGGCCTTGTATAACGCGGTAAAAGCGACCGATAAGCAGTTTTATTGTGAAGAAAACGCCCGCCATTATGACATTTACAGCGGCGCGCATTTTGACAGCGTTATCCAGGTTCAGCTCGACTGGTTCAATAAGCACCTGTAACTGACGGCGCATGTCGGGTAAAGGATCGCTCCTCGCGCGATCCTTCTTTTCATCAGGATCGCAATCATGCCGGGCGATCCTGCATCCTGTTCATCGTGCGTCCTCCCGGTGCGACCCGCGAATAATCTGTAAATCCCCCGACAGCCGCGGATTCCCCTGTCAGCCCCTCGCTAACGCGGTAAACTGGCGGATAACATCGAAATTTTGCTATCAGGGTTAACAATGGTATCAAACGGGAACCGGTCCGCACTTATCGCGGCGGGAATGGCGGGTATGTTGCTGCTGCTGGCGGGATGCCAGTCAGCGCCAAAAGACAGATCGTCGCTGGCAGACTGGCAGGCTCAGGGAAAGAAAATCTGTGCAACCCGCAGCAGCATTCCGCAGGATGCGTGCGTGTACAGCGACATTATGCGTGAAGGGATCCAGTCTGAATTTCCCGAAGCCGCCCGCTATAAAGGCCGTCAATGCACGCTGGAAGTAGAGTATGGCAAAAACCACCGTTATAGCGTGCTAAGCACCGCGGGCGACGAAGCGCTCTGCCTGAAAGCCTGGAGCCTGGTCAGCAGTAACGGCAACCTGCCGCCACCGCCGCCCGCCCTGTCAGGCAAAAATATTGTCACAATCGCGCCGCGCTGATGAATACGACCGCCGGGATGGCTGACCGCGCAGGTATCATACGTTGTCGCGTGCTCGCCTGGCTGGCTGCGCGAATACTGCGGCTCCTGGATCCTGTCTATACCGCGCCACGTTGCTACGTACGCGGATTGCACTGCCTGAGAGCGCTATTTAGCTGGCCAGTTCATCCTGACGCCACTGGCGGGGGCTGATGCCAAACCAGCGGCGAAAGGCACGAGAGAAGGCGCTGACTTCGGAGTATCCCAGCAGCAGCAGATGAACCTGGGTACGGGCACGATCGGCAAGGCTCTGCTGCGGTGTGGCGCGGTTCAGACGGCGAATCGCATCCTGCATCACCGTTAGCAGCATCGGATCCCTGTCCGGCATCGCCCGGGTGAGATCCTGTTTGGCGATCAGCAGCGAGTTATAGGGTTGATCAAACCAGACGGGTGCATCAAATACTTTGCAGTGTTCATGCCACTGCCCCGGACGGGGATGCTCAAAATGCACTTCACGCGGTGCCCAGTGCTTACCGGCAACGTGGCGGATCAGATTCAGGAACATGCCCAGCGTCAGCTCGGCATCCTGACGGCGGCAGAGTATCGCGCCGTGGCGTACCTGATAGTCCAGACGCCAGCAGTCGCCCTTATCCACCAGACGGGTCAGCGTATTATGCTGATGATAGGGAAAGGCGTTCACCACATTATGCAGCGCCTGCTCCAGGGTTGCGGAGCAGAGTCCCACGTAGCCTATCAGCCCCAGCGACTGTGGCTTAAACTGTTTGCCATAGTGCAGGCCAAAGTTGTCAAACCCCGAGGCGCGCGCGGCCTCTTCCATCACCCGACAGTAGTTAACTAACCCCAGGCTTAGCGTCGGGCTGGCCAGCTGTTCAGGGTCAATGCCGCTCATGCCAAAGATACGGTCGGCGTCGCCACCCTTCTCGCTGATAAATTCGCTCAGGCCGCTGGCGGCGGCCAGCACGCCCCGGTTGCAGGCCTCGCTGGCGTTCAGCGCTTTCATCACGGCGGGCTGTTTAATCAGGCCACTTTCCATCATCATCGCCTCAGCGTCAGGAACAGACTGAGGGTGCAGCAATTATCGTACCAATGCGCAAACTACGCGAAAACAGTCGCTTACGCCGCTCCCCATCGGTGGCGGCACTGCCCTGGCGCGGGTTCTGCTCACCAGCAGTGCATCAGCAACGCAGGCAGCAGTCAGGTATGCAGCACAGCACCCGCATCAATTCACTCAGCAATCAGCTCTCAGCAAAGTATCAGCAGCGTTTCACTGAGCAATCAGCTCTCAGCAAAGTATCAGCAGCGTTTCACTGAGCAATCAGCTCTCAGCACAGCACCCGCATCAATTCGCTCAGCAATCAGGTATGCGGCAGCATTAGCAGCACCCTGCCCGACTGTCAGCCTCTGCCCACGCGGAGCTCGGGCCTGTCTCATGCGCCAACGGGCAGTGCATCGGTTTCCAGATAGCGTCGGCACAAACGCACGCTGTGATCTGCCCACTGCGGCCCCAGACTTAGGGCCATCTCGGTCTCCGCATGGGATCCTACCCAGGCCAGCAGCTGGATCCGTCGCTGGATCAGCAGCGTCGGCACCAGCGCCATCTCTTCATCGCTGATGTGCGCTGCCCGCTCGTAGCCGGTTATCCAGTGATCCACCCACTGGGCCGCGCGGGGATGATGCTCAACAAAGCTGATCGCCGCCGCCAGATCGTGGAGATACCAGCCAAAGCCGCAGTCGTCAAAATCGATCACCCGCGTTTCACCCTTATGGAGCAGCAGGTTGGTCAGGCGCAGATCGGCGTGGATCAGTCCGTAGCGCGATCCCGCCTTACCGAAACGCTCCAGCGCGTTTCCCGCCTGCGTGATAGCCTGCTGCACCGTTTGATGATCGGCCATGCGCAGGCCGGGCGCGTCTTTCCAGTCACCCCAGTGGCTTTGTGGACTGACCATCGTCTGGTGATCCCAGATAATGCGCTGGAAGCCGGCTGGCTTTTGCCAGCGCCTGCTGTGCTGATGCAGCCGGGCCGTAATCTCTCCCAGCTGCTGGAAGGCTCGGGGATCGACATCAGTCCCGGGCATCTCGCCGTCGATCCAGTGAAATAATACCGCATGGCGTTCGCCTCCGTCAGCAAGCGGCAGCGACTGCACCCGCTGCCCTGTTTCATCCGGCACGGCCTGGGGTACAACAATCCCGGTTTCGCGCAGGGCATCCAGCCAGTTTAGCTCGCTCTCAATATCGCCACGCTGATGATAGTCGCCGCGATGCAGACGCAGGGCATAGCGCGTCCCGGCGACCTCCAGCAGAAAGGTGGCATTTTCAGAGCGGCACAGCAGGCTCAGCTTGCCCCTTCTGGCAAAGGGATAACGGCTAATCGCCCGTCGGGCCAGCGCCATCAGCGCGCTGTTATCAAGATGTTCTGATTGCCTGGCTGTCATAGTGTGGCTCCCCTGTAGTTGGGTGTGGGTTATCCGGCGTGGTGAGACCAGCATGGCAACCTGAAATCGGACAGGCTTGACGACGGACGACTCTCTTTTGACTTTAGCGTGCATCCGGCGTTTTAGACGGCAGGGAGTTGACCTCAGAGCACAAAATTGATCACGGCAGCGTCAAGTTTATTCAGCGCTCCTGACGGCATTATCGACAGACACGCTTCTGACGGGGATATCGGTATGACAAGCACGTTAAAGCCCACCCTGGGCACCATACATCTTTGGGGGATTGCGGTAGGTCTGGTTATCTCCGGCGAGTATTTTGGCTGGAGCTACGGCTGGGGCGTAGCGGGGACGCTGGGCTTCCTGGTCACGACTCTGCTGGTCGCCACCCTCTATACCTGCTTTATATTCAGTTTTACCGAGCTTTCCACGGCCATTCCTCATGCTGGCGGCCCCTTTGCCTACAGTCGCCGCGCCTTTGGTGAAACCGGCGGCCTGATTGCAGGTATGGCGACGCTGGTGGAGTTTGTTTTCGCGCCCCCGGCCATTGCCATGGCGATCGGGGCTTACCTTAACGTGCAGTATCCGCACCTTAATCCCAAATATGCCGCCGTGGGTGCCTATATCCTGTTTATGCTGCTGAATATTCTGGGGGTTAAGCTGGCAGCGATGTTTGAACTGGTGGTGACCGTGCTGGCGGTGATGGAGCTGCTGGTCTTTATGGGCGTGGTGGCTCCCGGTTTCAGCATGGCGAATTTCGTCGCCCACGGCTGGGCGGGCAGCGATCATCCCGGTATGACCGCCGTGTCCGGAATTTTTGCCGCCATTCCGTTCGCGATCTGGTTTTTCCTGGCGATTGAAGGCGCCGCGATGGCCGCCGAAGAGGCCAGAGATCCGAAGCGGACAATTCCGCGCGCTTATATCGGCGGGATCCTGACGCTGGTGGTACTGGCCGTGGGCGTGATGCTGATGGCAGGCGGCGCGGGTGACTGGCGCAGGCTTTCGGACATTAACGATCCGCTGCCGCAGGCAATGAAAATGGTGGTGGGCGAGCATTCGGGCTGGATGCATATGCTGGTGTGGATTGGCCTGTTTGGGCTGATTGCCAGCTTCCACGGCATTATTCTGGGCTACTCGCGTCAGTTTTTTGCCCTGGCGCGCGCGGGCTACCTTCCCGCTGGCCTTGCGAAGCTCTCCCGCTTCCAGACGCCGCATCGGGCCATCATCGCGGGCGGGCTGATTGGCATCGCCGCCATTTTCAGCGACGGCTGGATCAATTTGCAGGGCATGACGCTGACGGCGGCGATGATCACCATGGCGGTGTTCGGCGCAATTGTCATGTATGTAATGAGCATGCTGAGTCTGTTTCGCCTGCGCCGTACCGCTCCCGAGCTGGAGCGTAGCTTTCGCGCGCCGGGATATCCGATTGTACCGGGGATTGCACTGGTGCTGGCGCTGGTTTGTCTGGTCGCGATGCTGTGGTTTAACCCGGTTATAGGTGGGCTGTTTGTCGCCTTTATGGCGGTCGGTTATCTCTATTTCCTGATGACCAAAAAACAGCGTGACCGCGCCCCGCGCGACGCCATGCTGTTTGGTGAATAACGCCTGGACCGTCCTGGTCATGCGCGTAAAAAGGCTTTACGCGCAGTTATTTACTCAGCTGGCCAGAGCCACGCCGCGCCACGTACGCCGCTGGAGTCTCCGTGTCGGGCTTTGAGAATGGGCGTTTCGCATTCGCCGCCAAACACCCACTTTTTGATAAGCGGCGGCAGGGTCTGATAGAGACGATCTACGTTGCTCATCCCGCCCCCCATCACGATCACATCCGGGTCGAGAATATTCACTACCTGCGCCAGCGATTTAGCCAGCCGCAATTCATAGCGGCTTATCGCCAGTTCGGCCACCGGGTCCTGCTGCTCCAGCAGGCTGATAATATCAGCGCCCTTGCGTTTGATGCCGCTCAGGCGATGATAGTCGGTACCAAAACCGGTGCCGGAAATATAGGTTTCGATACAGCCAGATTTGCCGCAGTAGCACGGGACTTCATCACGAAAGCGCTGCTCATCTTCATCCATCCAGGGCAGCGGATTATGCCCCCACTCCCCGGCATTGCCGTTGCCGCCCGCATGTGCCTGCGCGTTGAGCGCCACACCGGCCCCACAGCCCGTGCCAATAATCACGGCGAAGACGGTCTGCTGGCCCTTAGCCGCACCGTCCACCGCCTCGGAAACCGCCAGGCAGTTAGCATCATTGGCAATACGCACCTCGCGCTGCAACATCCTGTGCAGATCCTTGTCCAGCGGCTGCCCGTTAAGCCAGGTAGAGTTGGCATTCTTGACCCGATGAGTAAAGGGAGAAAGAGTGCCTGGAATACCTAACCCCACGCTGCCACGCTGTCCGGTTTTTTCCTCGGCCAGGTTCACCAGCCCGGTAATGGCCTCCAGCGTTTTGGTGTAGTCATTCCTCGGGGTGTCCACCCGATGGCGAAACAGCGTTTCTCCCTGTTCGGATAGGGCAATCACTTCGATTTTCGTTCCACCTAAATCAATTCCAATACGCACTGTTATTCCTCATTTTTTAGCGCCCGCCCCTTAACCTTAGAGAGGCATTAACCTAAAGGCAATGAAACGCTGCCGCCGATTCGCTATCATGCGCGCTGTCGTTGAATTCGCGCGCCTGATGCGCGCATGGAGAGGGAAAGCATAATGCTGTGGTTTAAAAATTTAATGGTATATCGTCTGAATCGTGAGATCCCGCTGGCGGTTGACGAGATGGAAAAACAGCTTGAGGCCTTCACCTTTACTCCCTGCGGCAGTCAGGATATGGCGAAAACCGGCTGGGTATCGCCAATGGGGCCGCGCGGCGACGCGCTGACCCACGTTAATAAAGGCCAAATCCTGATCTGTGCCCGTAAAGAAGAAAAAATACTGCCTTCGCCAGTGATTAAACAGGCACTGGAAGCCAAAATTGGCAAGCTCGAAGCCGAGCAGCAGCGTAAGCTGAAAAAAACCGAGAAGGACTCGCTAAAGGATGAAGTGCTGCACAGCCTGCTGCCCCGTGCCTTCAGCCGCTTTAGCCAGACCTTCGTGTGGATCGACACCGTCAACAATCTGATTATGGTTGACTGCGCCAGCGCAAAAAAGGCCGAAGACACGCTGGCGCTGCTGCGCAAATGTCTGGGTTCGCTGCCGGTGGTCCCGCTGACGATGGAAAGCCCGATTGAACTGACCATGACCGAATGGGTGCGCTCAGGTGAAACGCCAGCCGGATTCGCCCTGATGGATGAAGCCGAACTCAAAGCCCTGCTGGAAGATGGCGGCGTTATCCGCTGTAAGAAACAGGACCTGGTCTGCGATGAAATCGCTAACCATATTGAGGCCGGCAAGCTGGTGACCAAACTGGCGCTCGACTGGCAGGAGCGCGTACAGCTGCTGCTCTCTGACGACGGATCGCTAAAGCGCCTGAAGTTTTCAGATACGCTGCGCGAGCAGAATGATGATATTGATCGTGAAGATGTCGCGGCGCGCTTTGATGCAGATTTTATCCTGATGACCAGCGAACTGGCGGCTCTGATCGTAAATACCGTCGAGGCGTTAGGCGGGGAAGCTCAGCGTTAAACCGTGAGGGTAACAGGGGCGGTGACACCGCCCCTGATAATCTTAATCTTTCAGATAGCGACACAGGTAAGAAGAGGGTTCAGCCACCTGTAAGTGAAACTCGCTGTGGCCCGGAATGTTAAAGACCTGGCCTGGCTCAAACAGCTTCCATTCGGTTTCACCCGGCAGTAAAGCTTTCAGCGAACCGCTTACCACAGTCATCTCTTCCGGCTGGCCGGTGCCAAAAGTATATTCTCCCTCTGCCATTACACCGACGCTGGCACGGCCCGTACTGGCGCTGTCAAAACCAATTGATTTCACCTTTCCGTCGAAGTACTCACTGACGTTGAGCATATCACTATCCTTACATTATATTGAAAGACACAGGTATTGTGGCGGGCAAAAAAGCCAGGCTTCCTCACTTACTCCAGGAGTTCCACCGCCAGTTTTGCAATAAGCATATTTGACAGTACTACAGGGATCCCAAGTAGTTTCTGTAAAAAATCACGATGCCGCTGATGATAACCAAGACAGTCCAGTACCACGACGTCTGCCCCTTTCTCCTGGAGCAACAGCGCCGCATCGATCAGCTCCTCGTCGCTCAGCGCCCACGGGCTGGCGACGGCAAAGTGAGGCCGCTGGCTCAGGCTACGCCATTTACGCGCCTGTTCCGTAAGAAACTCTTCCCGCGCAACGACAATGCCGACCTGATGTCCGGCAGTAATCGCCTCCACCAGCGGAGGGAGCAGGCTGTAAGGCTCAAGCAGGGCGGCGCTGCGGGTAACGAGGTTTTTATATTCTCCGCTACAGAGCAGGAGCAGGGTTTCATATCCCTGCTGCTCAAGCCCATCAATGCGCTTTTGCAGTGCAGCCTCCACACGCGCAGCGGACAATATCAGGTGACTGCCATCTTCCAGACGCGCCATAACGATGCTCTCACCGTCGATGGGAGCATACAGGCTTTCGATTTCCGCAGCGGTGAGATTATCCAGCAGGCCAACGTGAACGATGTGATCCTCGGGCATCAGTTCGGTTAGTAACGGTCGCAAATCGCTGCTCGATGCCGGGCCAAGGGTCAGGGCGACCAGCCGTTTCGCCGTGGCAGCCGCCTCAGTGGGGGCAGCCTGCTTCACCGCTGGCTGCTGGAACCGGTCAACTTCGGGGGGCGTGGTCGGTACAGTGAGCGTCTCCTGCCCGGTCGTGGACAAGGTCTCTGGTGATGAAAGGGGATCGGTCAAATAATCAATCAATGCTCTGTCCAGTAGAATTTCGGTCATACGCGTTCGCGCAGCCGGTAAATAACGCGGGTGTCACTCAGCCGAAAATAAGGGGATGCCGCTGCCGGGTCAAGCGAGTATCCGATTAAACAGCCCAGAGTAGCCAGCAGAATATGTCAGAAACATCGCCTGCCCCCCAATTTAGATCCAGTTATTTTCGTTAACTTTGCACAATAAGCGGCATAAGCGCGAATTATCAGCCAGATAAGCTAAATGCCGGGGGATATTCCGAAGTTGAACATGCCCGGGCTGACGGAATTAAAAAAACGCAGTGCATTACGGCATCCCTGCCGGTGGCGTCACTCTTTCTCTTTATCTTCGTAGCGCGCCTTGGCATCCTGCGCTTCCTGCTCTGATTCATGTTCGCTAATAAGCGTACCCGCCTTAGGATGATCAGCACGCAGTTCATACCAGGTTACCGTGCTGCCTGATACACCCTTTTCTACCGGGACAATCGTTGCGACACGAGGATACGGTGGTCTTGTTGGCATATAACTCCCCTTCCTTTATCAATAAGATTCTGTCCGCCGGTGAAGCCGGACACCATCAGGTCTGAATTAAGTATAGACAATTATTGACATTTTTCGGGAAGAATCAAACCGCGCGCGCCAGTGAGAGTGAGTGAATAATCGCTTCCACCACGCTTTCTGGCGGTTGCATTGCGTTGATTATCCCATGGGCCGCATCATGGTAAAGGCCATCGCGAGCCGCCAGTACCTCGATCATTTCATCAGCAATAGGACGCCCCGTAAGCGTCGGGCGCTGGTCCTTTTCTGGATAGGCCTCAAGACGTGCGGCAAGCACGCCCGCGTCAGCGTGCAGATAAAGCACCCTTCCCTGTTCGCGCATATACCGACGATTTTCCGCCGCCAGCGCCATGCCGCCGCCGGTGGCGATCACCGTAAAGGGTGCGGTGACATCTTTAAGGGCCTGGGTTTCACGCTGTCGAAAGCCACTCCATCCCTCTTCCGCCACGATCTCCGCGACGGTACGCTGCGTGATAAGCTGGAGATGACTGTCGGTATCACGAAAGGTGTAGCCCAGCGCAGAGGCTAATGCCTGACCGACGGTGGTTTTTCCGCATCCGCGTGCGCCGATCAGATATAGGGGTAACGACATAGCTGGCACTTCCTCACCCGTTTGCGGCACACACCGCAACATCAGGCCGATAATGATTAACTTTGCACCGCATGATACCGATAAAATTCCTGCACCACCAGTAGTAACGTTTTCCTTACACTACCAGTGCAGTATAAAGCATAAAAGCCGATATTTTACATAAGGTTAATTGATGTAAACTTTTCTGTACATAAACGCCCTGTCAGCCCGTGTTGCTGGCAACATTTCCTTACCCGAAGGACATTTACTTTCCTTACGGGTGGCTCAAAATAGCGTTATTGCCCGTTTCGGAGGATTACCTGTGCAGATCGAAGAACAAAAGTTAATAGAAAGTCTGTTTGGCCGTTTAAAGCAGGCTGAAACTCAGTCGGGCCCGCGAGACGCGTCAGCTGAAAAGCTGATTCAGCAGCAGCTACAAGCGCAGCCGGGCGCGCCTTATTATATGGCTCAGGCTATCCTGATTCAGGAAGCGGCCATGAAACAACTGAACAATCGCGTCAGCGAACTGGAAGCGAAGCTGGCGCAACAGCAGCCTCAGCAGAGCAGCGGCGGATTTCTTTCCGGCCTGTTCGGCGGCGGCCAGCGTCAGCAACAACCGACACAGCAGGCACCTCAGCAGTCTGCCTGGAGCAGTGCACCTGCGCCTCAGCAGCAGCCGGCATACGCCCCTCAGCCCGCAGCGGCCCCTACCGCTTCGCGCGGATTTCTGGGCGGTGCGCTGCAAACCGCAGTTGGCGTGGCCGGTGGCGTGGTGATGGCGGATATGCTGACCAGCATGTTCCATAAATCACAGCCGGAAGAGATTGTGAATATTATCAATGAGCCTGCCATGCCGCAGGAGAGCTTCGATAATAACCTTGATACCTTTAACGGTAACGACGGGCAGTTTCTGAATCAGGACGCCGGGCTACAGCAGGATAACGGTAGTAGCGATTTTGCTGGCTTCGGCAATGACGGCTATGACGATGACGACTTCGGAGACGACGACAGCTTCCTCTGATCCTGCCGGCGGGCGGCGATATGCCCCCCGCTACGCTTCCCCTCAGCCGTTATTTTTTTGCGACCTTAGCCATTTATCCAGTTCATTTGCAAACTGCTGCCGATCGCGCTGGTTGAGCACCGCTGGCCCGCCCGTTTGTACGCCGCTGGCGCGCATCGTATCCATAAAATCACGCATGGTCAGCCGCTCACGAATCGTGGCCTCACTGTAGCGCTCCCCACGAGGGTTCAGCGCCACGGCGCCCTTCTCCATTACCTCCGCCGCCAGCGGAATATCGGCCGTTACCACCAAATCGCCCGGCTCAGCACGCCGTACGATTTCGTTATCCGCGACGTCAAACCCCGCTGCAACCCGCAGGGTACGCAGGAAGCGCGACGGCGGCACGCTTAGCGACTGATTAGCAACCAGCGTCACCATCATCTGCTCGCGTTCGGCGGCACGATAAAGTACCTCTTTGATCACTTTTGGACACGCATCGGCATCTACCCAGATTGGCATCGCCCTTTCCTTTTACATAATGACAAGATTAAGCACGATCTTGCCGTTCTTTTCAGAAATGGCAAATGTAATCTGCTGGCGTTGCGCCCTCTTTTTACTGACTCGCGATCCACGCTGAATTAAGGTAGTGAATGCAGTAAGCTGTTTACAGCGTAAACCAGATAATTAAGGGAGCAGGATGATGGATAAGAAAATCGGCTTTATCGGCTGTGGCAATATGTCGCAGGCCATTATCGGCGGACTGTTATCGTCCGGTCAGATAAAAGCTGAGGACATTTGGGTTTTCGACCATAAGCCCGCAACCAATCAGGCCATGCAGCAGAAGTATGGCATCACGCCCGCCGACAGCGCTGAGCAGGTAGCAAAACAGGTCGATATCCTTTTTGGCGCCGTCAAACCTAACGTTATCCTTAACGTGCTGAACGACGTGGCGGGCAGCCTGAACAAGGATACCGTCGTCGTGTCCATTGCTGCGGGTATCACGCTGGATGCCCTGGCTGGCGTGCTGGGTCACGATCGCAAATTGATCCGCGTGATGCCAAATACGCCTGCGCTGGTCAATGAAGGAATGACCTCTGTTACGCCGAACGTACTGGTGACGAAAGAGGAAGCGGACGAGATCGTGGCCATTTTCCGCGGCTTTGGTAAAGCCGCGCTGGTGCCGGAGTATATGATCCACGCCGTCGTGGGCGTGAGCGGCTCTGCGCCGGCCTATGTCTTTATGTTTATTGAAGCGATGGCCGATGCAGCCGTACTGGGCGGCATGCCCCGCGCGCAGGCGTATGAGTTTGCAGCGCAGGCGGTGAAGGGCGCCGCACAGATGGTACTGGAAACCGGTAAGCATCCTGCCGAACTGAAAGATATGGTTTGCTCACCGGGCGGCACCACCATTGAAGCGGTCAGAGTGCTGGAGGAGAAAGGCTTTCGCACGGCAGTGATAGAGGCAATGCAGAGCTGCATGGCGAAATCGGACAGCATGAGTAAATAAACGCGATTCCGTCAGGCAGGGGGAAGGTTCTCTTCCCCCTGCGCATAACTTCCCGGTTATCAGAATGAATGGCCTGTCGCGGCATCGGCCAGACCGGCCGTATTTACTCGCTTAGCGCCTTTTCTGCCAGCGCTGCGGTTTCCTGTATGCTCATCGGCTTCTCCATTCTTTTGATCAGTTCGGCGGTAAAGGTGTACATTCCGCATGACGCCGCGGCCACCAGCCGGCCCTTCTGCCCATAGAGCGCAATAAACTTATCCCCTAACGATCCCACCAGCTGATAACTGTCCCACTCGCTGGCGTGCCCAAGGTACTCATAGCGCGTCCCAAACTGTGCGGTCCAGAAAAAAGGCACCCGATCAAAGGCTTCACCCCGTTGCAGCATATTCTTTGCCGCCGTCCTGCCCTGCTGTTGAGCCACGCGCCAGTGCTCAATACGCTGGTAGCCCTCAGAGACCGGATAGCTAACGATATCCCCCGCAGCCCAGACGTTTGGCGCGACTTCCAGCATATCGTTGGCGGTCAGGCTGCCGTCGTCACGCAGGGGGATATCGTGAATAAACTGCGTGCCCGGTGCAACGCCCGTTGCCAGTAGCACCACGTCGGCCACTATCCGCTGACCGTTTTTTAACATCACGGCACTGACTTTGCCATTGTCTCCCTCCAGGCCCGCGACGTCGCCGTCGATAAACCGGACGCCCTTGCTTTCATGTAGCTGGCGAAACCAGGCTGCCAACTGTTCGCCAAAGGGCTTCCTGAATGGCAGCGGATCGCGGGCGATGACCTGAACATCCACCTGCTGGCTACGCAGCGCGGAGGCCAGTTCCATACCAATAAAGCTGTTACCGACGATCACCAGTTTCTTCGTGCTATCCACGTCCTGCAGCAGTGTGTCCGCCTGCTCAATACTGCGCAGGACATGCACCCCGGCGAGCGCCTTGCCTTCGAGATCCGGGCGCTGGGGAATGCCCCCGCTGGCAATCAGCAGTTTGTCATAGCGGAGCTGGCTGCCGTCCGCAAAACGCAGGATCTGCTGGCGGCTGTCAAGCTGCTCGACATCGCCCTTTTTTTGCTCAGCAAAGGCGAAGAAGTTCTTATCCAGCGGGGACGGAACCTCATCTATAGCCATATTGCCGGAGGGAACAAATTTAGTCAGTACGGTGCGGTCATAGGGCGCTTCCGACTCGCGATCGACGACGACCAGCGTGCCCTTGAAACCCTCCCGGCGTAGCGTCCAGGCGGCGGCGCTTCCCGCGGCCCCCGTGCCCAATACCACATAAACCGGCGCGTCCTTCTCTGCCGGTGCCGCCAGGGGATAAAGCGGGGGCAGAGGCTCGGGATCAATCTGCACCATACCGTTTTCAATTTTTACCGGGTAGCGCTGTAAATCGCTTAACGCCAGGGGTTCACACAGGCTGCCGTCCTCCAGGCTGAAGTTAGCTTTATGCCAGGGGCAAACCAGTCTGCCATTGTAAATTGCCCCCTGCTCCAGCGGCGCGCCTGAATGCGGACATTTTGCCTGAAAGGCCTTAACCGCTTCGCCTTCGCGGATCAGAAGTATGTCGGTATCACCGATCGGTACCCTTACCGGCTCCAGTTCGGGAAGATCCTGTAATACGATTGCATTTTGATAGCTCACGACAATGCTCCTTATTATTTTCGCGCGAAATTATTTGCGCTGTAATTTTATGACATGCAGGTTAAGCCTGGCATCGAGGAGGGTATTTTTAATGAAACTGGCAGGATCAAAGCGTAAATTGATGGCTAAATAGCTGTATTTCGGGGAGTTTAAAAGTTTAAGGAAATATGAATGTTAAGCGCGGGCGATCAATGGGCCTCGTGAGGCCCATCGCTGTTAACTCTTTTTCAGGCAGCTGCTCATAAAAGTTTTACGCTCGGCTCCCTTGAGTGATTTCTCACCGGCCTGTGCATTACAGGTTTTCATTTTTGCCTGCTGTGGCGTCATGTTACTCGCCGTACTGTCCTTTTTAAGACACTGGCTCATAAAGGTTTTACGGGCATCCCCCTTCAGCGATTTTTCACCCGCCTGCTGGTTACAAAGGGTCATTTTTTGCTGCTGTACGGTTTTTTCTGCCGCATTAGCGTATCCGCTGGCTAAAAGTGCAAGCCCCAGGGTGGCGGCAAGGCAGGTTATCTTGATCATTTGCTACCTCTTAACGATTAATTTCGTATTAATTCTGGCAGGGATTTCTTCTCACGCAAAAAATTCAGGCATAAATACGCTGCGGCGATCGCAAAACTGTCTGTGAGGGGCCCATTGCCCGGGAGCACCATGGGCGGGATGCTCCCGGACGACAGAGGCGCTTAGTGACGAGGGTGGATAAGCAGTCGCTGAATATAATTTTCCAGCAGGGAAGCATCGCTGCCGGGCGCGGCATGCTCATCCGAAGCGAGTTTCATCGCCGTACTGACGCTGTCGGTAATTTGCTGAAGATGGTCGCCATCCAGTTTACGCAGCAGGGCAGTAACCACTATTTCCAGTGCTTCTACCTGTGCCACTAACTCTTTGGACTCTTCTTCTTTTTCCGCCAGTCTGACTAAAAGTTCTGAAATAAGGATTTTCATGCGAATGTCTCAGCGGTTAAAGGCGGAACGTTACCACCACCACCGGCAAAAGAGAATAAGCCACAATAGGTATTTTTAAGCCTTATAAGATAATCTAATCAACAACCTGGGGATGAGGGTACGCTAAAACGGATGTTAACAGGCGAAGGAGGGAAATGGCGGGATACCGGGTAGTGACGGGGGCGATAAACCAGAGGCATAACGCCTCTGGTTTAGTCGTGCTTAGCGGCCAGCGCCCATATCAAAGCCACCGCGTGGACCGCCGCCGCCCCAGCCGCCGCCACCACCACCACCACCGCCCGGAGGTGGGAACAGGCAACCGCTCAGAGCGGTAACCAGTGCAATCACACTTACTGCTTTAATTAAACGACTCATTATTATCACCTCATGGTAGCGTTGGCGGTGATAGTAAGCGGCCGCGTCACTCCCCACAATGCGGAATCATCCGGTTGAGGGCCATTTTTACCCAGGGTAACGACGCTTAACGCTTTGCTGTCAAAAAGCCGGGAAAAACCTGCCTGTTCGCGCACACCTGCCTTTGTCAGCCGTCAGGAATGTCGCTTAACGAGCGGCCTTTGTCAGCCGTCAGGAGTGTCGCTTAACGGGCGGCCTGACCGCGCGTAAACCTGCGCCAGTGCCAGAGTAGCTGTAGCGTATTCGCCAGTACCGCGACGGCGGTGGCCGCAAAAACCCAGCGAAATCCTCCCACGGCGGAAACGCCAGCGCCAATGAGCGGCCCCACCACGTTGCCGAGGTACATAAATGACTGGTTATACCCGAAGATGCGCCCTGTCACCCTGTCGCTGGTGTAGCGAAGTAACAGGGTCTGTACCGCAGGCATCATCGCCCCTTCGGCAAAGCCCATCAGAAAACGCAGTATGCCCAGCTGAACGACACCATTTACCCATGACATCCCGATAAACAGTATGATGGTCAGTGCCAGAGCGGCAAAAAGAATGCGCTCGGCACCGATTCTGTCGCCAAGCTTACCCAGCCGGGGAGCCGATAACAGCGCAGATACGCCCGGAATTGCCGCCACCATCCCACTGATAAAGGCAATATTCTGCGCGTCAGGCGCGAGCTGCCTGACAAAGAGCGTCAATATTGGACTGATGGAACCGTTGCAGAGCTGGATAACCATCGTGGTGACAAACAGGCTGATAATCAGGCCGGGGTGCGACAGCGATCGAAACACTCCGCTCCCGCTCAGCTTCTCCTCACGGCTCACCCGTTTAACCCCACCCTCTTTAATCAGAAAGAGGGTGATCAGGAAGCTGGTAAGCAACAACGCCGACGTGACAAAAAAGACCGCGCGCAGCCCCACCCAGTCGGCAAGAAAACCGCCCATCAGCGGCCCCATGATCACCCCACAAATTTGCGCCGTTGACACCATGCTCAGCGCCCATCCGCTTCGATCGCGTGGCACCTGGGTTGCCACCAGCGCCAGCGCGTTGGGAATATAGCCGGAAGTCAGTCCCATCAGCGCCCGCAGCAAAAATAGCTGCCAGACGTTGGTGACAAAAGCCTGTAAGAAAATCACCAGGCCCATGCCCAGCGAGGCGCGCAGCAGCATCAGCTTTCGCCCCTTTCTGTCAGCCAGGCTGCCCCACATTGGCGAGACAATAGCGGAGATCAGGAAGGTGATGCTGAAAATCAGCCCTGACCACAGGGTAAGCGCCCTGGGATCGGTCACGCCAAGCTGTTCTACGTAAAGGGGGAGGAAAGGAATGATCTGACTGATAGCCAGTCCGGTAAACAGACAGCCAAACCAGACTGAGATGAGGTTAACTTTCCAGGATTCCATTGGCGGGTAAACATAACCTTATGGCAACAGCGTAGGGTTTCCTATTAAACCGCGTTTATGCTGAATGATAAACGCAAAAAACCCGCCATAAGGCGGGTTTTTATTCACTTTCAGCATGAGCAATATCGGGAAACCCTTACTGCTCGCTGCAAGTGGGAGTCTCTGAAAACTTACAGCGCAGTTACGTTAGCTGCAGCTGGGCCTTTCTGGCCGTTTTCGATAGAGAACTCAACTTTCTGGCCTTCTTCCAGCGTCTTGAAGCCGCCGTTCTGAATTGCAGAGAAGTGTACGAACACATCTTTGCTGCCGTCGGTTGGAGAGATAAAGCCGAAACCTTTCTCAGCGTTGAACCATTTTACTAAACCAGTCATTTTGTTAGACATTTGTCTTTCCTTCAAAAAATGTAATAAGCCGCAAGGGCACGGGGTTTGTCAACAGGGCGGACTTATGAGGCACTTAAGAAGGAAGTCAGGAAGAAGAGATATCTGAGATAGCGCTTTAACTGATAACTGCTTTAATAAATTTGCTCGCATACGTTGTCTGTTTCAAAACCGACGGTGCATTTACTCACAATGAAGAAGTCAGCACAAGCACTCAGTGATAAAAAAAAAGGGTTCGCACATAACACTTTGAAATATAATGTTTTTATTTTTGTTTATTTTTTAACCCCTCATTCTGTTATCCCTAAATACACACACCATTAACTTCATCATCACTAAATTCCGCATTTTTTAACCTTAATGCCGGTCCCTTTATGAGGATAATTTCCCTTTAACACTTCGCAGGAAAAGGATGCCAGGGCATCATAACGGCATCACTCTGTCTGTCTGATATCTCAAGGAAAGAAAGCATGTTTGAACTGATGAAGGCCGTGGGCCTCGGATTAGTTGTGATTCTGCCCCTCGCCAACCCTTTAACCACCGTGGCCCTGTTCCTGGGGCTGGCGGGAGATATGAATTTTAGCGAACGGAACCGGCAGTCGCTGCAGGCATCCATTTACGTTTTTATCATCATGACCGTGGCCTTTTATGCGGGTAACGCCGTTATGGATACCTTCGGTATCTCTATTCCGGGATTACGCATCGCAGGTGGTCTGATAGTGGCCTTTATTGGCTTCCGTATGCTGTTTCCACAGCAGCAGGCGGGCCACTCGGTTGAGGCGGAACATAAGCTGGATGAGCTGAGCGAAAGTAAGACGGTCAATATCGCCTTCGTGCCACTGGCCATGCCCAGCACCGCCGGGCCGGGCACCATTGCGATGATTATCAGTGCGGCCTCTACCGTTCATCACAACAGTGAATTTACCCCCTGGGTGCTGGCCGTTGCCCCCGTCCTGACCTTCTTTATGGTGAGCCTGATTTTGTGGATTTGCCTGCGAAGCTCAGGTGCGATTATGCGCCTGGTCGGCAAAGGTGGCATCGAAGCCATATCCAGACTGATGGGGTTCCTGCTGGTGTGCATGGGCGTTCAGTTTATTATTAACGGTACGCTGGAAGTGATCAGAACCTATCCCGCCAGTTGAGTGGGCCACGGAAGGTGAGAGAAAATATTTCTGATTGTTGCTGGACTTCCTGCCTTCCCCATCCAAAATATTAATATCCTTTATGATAATTAATCATAGAGAGGGGCCTGCGTAATGAGCTAAGCGGAGCGCGCGTGGGAATGATTACCCAACCTACTGGTACGCCGCCGGGGGTTCGGTGCCGTTTATCCGGAGCAGGCTATGAGCCACCAATCAGCGGGTGCAGGACGCGCCATCACCGATTACTTTAACAGTCCGGCCTTCCATGCACCGGCCGAAGGTGAACTGCTGGCGGTGATCATGAACGAACTGCTACGCAGCGGCAGGCCAGCCACCCGAAAAGCGATCATTAGCAGCGTGATCGCCAGGCTGGAGGGCGAAGCGGATGAGGCGTTACTCCAGGGATATCGCAATCTGCTGTACCGCCTGCTGGATGAGAACAGGTAATCGCATTATCAAACCCGCCGCACGCGGTTAATCCCCCCTCTCTCCCCCCACACGCTGCCCGTTCCTAACCTGCGGCCTGCCCCCCTGGCCGCACCCGACCTTACCCAAATTTACAGTAGCAATAGTTACGAGGGGAAATTATCGGGTTATCATAGCCTTGCCTTTCCGAAAACAGCGCAGGCAGCTCTGTTGGACACAGGGATAAACTTCAAGGGAAATGAATATGAAAACACTACCTCTCCTCTTCTATGCTGCCCCACCTCAACTCTGCTACTGGCCTCTGCGAGGTAAGTATGTTTCGGGATGAACCCTACCGACCCGCCTGGCTGCTGCCGCTGATGATAATCATGGTTATCGGACTTTATCTGTTAGCCGCACAGCGCGCGCCGCATCCCCCTGCAGGTTTTGCTGAGGTATTGATGCACACCATCGACGGCAGAAGCGTCACCCTGGCCAACCTGAGTGAAAAAAAACCCCTGTTGCTGTTCATTTGGGGTACGGGGTGTGGTGCCTGTCCCTTTACCCTGCCTGCAGTCTTGTCGCTTGCCGATAAGGGAAGGAGTGTCGTTATCCTGGTAAGGCAATCGGGGGATGATATTCACGTTATTCGCCAGTTGCAGAGTAAAAACCTGGCGCTGCCGGTAGTGAACGATCCTGCAGGCACGCTAACGGCAGACTGGGAGATCGACACCCTGCCCGCCATCCTTATTCTCTCGAAGGGGAAAATAGTCTCATCCACGACGGGCTGGACCAGCGAATGGGGCATACGCCTGCGCCTGTGGTGGGCAAAAAAATCACATCGTTAGGCTCAGGCCGGCCATCTGCCGGCCTGAGGGTTAGCCGCAGTAGGCGCGGGCAATATTGCCCTGGGCATCACCCATAAAGTTAAGTCGATTGAGGTTAAAGTCCATCGTTACCGCAGAGTTATAGGGGATGGCCCGCACGGGATGGTCAAACCTGAGCGCGTCGACTGAGGACAGGGGCTTACCCACGAACTGCTGATACTCAGACGCGCCGCAGCGGTCCATCTCCGGATCAACCTGCGTATCCTTTGCGCCCTGTTTTCCAGACGACTGGCAACCCGCCAGCCCAGCCAGCATGATACCCATCGCGATTTTTCCATAACGGTTCATTTATCCACTCCTGTTTTGCAATTAACTGTGGCGATTAAGCGGCAGGTTAGCAGAATTTCGCAACAATTGAGAAAGGCTTTTGAATTTGACCCTGGCCCTGTTCGCGTACACGACAACGTGACGGGCTGGCGCGCAGCGACAGGATAAATCCGTTACCCTTAGCAGACTTTGGCCCTGGGCGTATCTGATGAACAATCCTGATGAGAGAATAACCCGCACGCTGCTTTGCGCAGGTATATGTCTGGTTTGGTACACCCTTACCCTGGTGGTAAGCGTACTGTCCGACCTCACCGCCCTGCGCCAAAACGGGATGCTGGTGCCGGTACTCTGTGCGCTGGAGTTTGCCGTGCTGGTGCCGCTCTATTTTTGGACTTCACGCCGCTACCCCCTCATTCCGCAGAGCAAGCTCAACCTTCGCCAGCTTCTTATCTTCATCGCGCTACTGCTGATGCTTATTCTTTCGCAGTCGTTTTACCTGTCTCACGAAAGCTGGACCGGTAGCCAGCTTGGCGACGGGCATCGCCGGGTGGTGATTTTTGCGCTGGCGGTCGTGCTGCTGGCCCCGGTTTTTGAAGAGATGGTGTTTCGCGGCTTTCTGCTTCAGGGGCTACTGCTATGGGCACCACAGCAGCGGCTGGCCTGCGCCCTGATCGCCTCTTTGATCTTTGCCGCTTGCCATATGCAGTACACCCATCCCCAGACGCTTATTGCCCTGACAGCGCTTTCACTGCTGCTCTGCTACGCCCGCCTCGTTTCAAATGGACTTAAGCTGCCCATCCTGCTCCATATGCTGAACAATCTGATTGGCGTCTCTCCCTGGCTGTGGATTGCCGCAACCCGCTAGCCACCAGACAAAGGTTAAGCTTTTATAACCAGTACGATTTTCTTATAACCAAAACACATATCTATAGCGAATAATCTACTATTTATCTGACACAAGGGTCATCTACACTCGCGCAAAACATTAAAAGGTAAAAAAAGCCATGAAGATTGCGGTTCCATCAATTCTCGCCGTGGCGCTGGCCGCCTCATTTAACGCCTCTGCCGCCACGCCACCGGATACGCTGGTTATTGCCCAGTCTATTGATGACGCCAGCAGTTTTGACCCGGCTGAAGGGTTCGAGCTCACGTCGGTGCAGGCTTTTACTAACCTTTATCAACGTCTGATCCAGTCCAATCCTGAGAACCCGACCGAGCTGAGGCCTACGCTGGCCAGCGCCTGGCAGCCCGGCAGTGACAATCGCAGCCTGACATTTACCCTGCGCGCGGGGGCAACATTCGCCTCTGGCAATCCGGTTCGCCCGGAAGATGTGATCTTCTCCCTCAGCCGCGTGGTGAAGCTGAACCTCGATCCCTCCTTTATTCTTACCCAGCTTGGCTGGAACAAAGAGAATATCGATGCGCAGCTGAAAAAAGTGGATGACCAACACGTACAGGTTAGCTGGACGGCAAATGTCAGCCCCACCTATGTGCTCAGCCTGCTCGCCGCGCCGGTCGCCTCGGTTATTGATGAAAAAACCGCCATGGCCAACGCGCAGAAGGGCGATTTCGGTAATAAATGGCTGGCCATGCACTCGGCGGGTAGCGGTCCGTTCCAGATCCGCAAATATATTCCGCACGAGGTGCTGCTGCTCTCTGCCAACGCCAGCTCACCAGGCGGTGCGCCAAAGCTGAAAAACGTCCTGATTAAAAACGTGCCTGAGCCGGCAGCCCGCCGCCTGCTGCTTGAGCAGGGCGATGCGGATATTGCCCGCAACCTGGGTGCCGATCAGATGGCCGCGCTGAAGAATAAACCCGGCGTGAAGCCGCTGGCGATCCCTATGGCCTCGCTTTACTACATGCAGTTCAATACCGAAGCCAATCCGGTACTGAAAAATCCGGCGCTGTGGGAGGCCTCGCGCTACCTCTTCGACTATCACGGCATTGCTGACCAGCTGCTGAAAGGTCAGTTCCAGGTGCATCAGGCGTTTCTGCCGGAAGGGTTCCTCGGTGCGCTGAATGACAATCCGTATACCTATGACCCGGACAAAGCCAAAGCCATTCTGAGCAAGGCCGGGCTAAAAAATGTCAGCTTTAAGCTGATCGTCAGCAATCAGCCGCCCTACCTTGATATCGCTCAGGCGCTCCAGGCCAGCTTTGCCAAAGGCGGCGTGAAGGTTGAGCTAATCCCCGGGATCAGCAGCGAAGTCTCCACCACCGTTAAGGCGCATCACTATGACGCCACGCTGAATGCCTGGGGAGCCGATTATTTCGATCCCAATACCAACGCATCGGCTTTTGCCTATAACCCGGAAAACGGCAGCACCACGCTGGCCTGGCGTTCAAACTGGCATATTCCTGAGCTGAACAAGCAGACGCTGGCCGCTACCGCAGAAAGCGACAAGACCAAACGCATTGCGCTTTATCAGAATATGCAGCGTGAAGTGCAGAAGAACTCGCCCTACGTGATTGGCTTACAGGCGCGCAACCTGATCGCCGTTCGCGACAATCTGCAAGGCTACGTGCAGGGTATCAACCCGGATATGGTCTACTACGGCCAGGTCAGTAAATAATGGCAGACGCTGCGGTGACCCGCGCATCTGCGCGGGTGTTTTGGCTCCGGGGCGGACGGCTGCTGACCGGCATCGCCTCGCTGGCGGTGACGCTGCTTGGCCTGCTGGCCTTTACCTTTATGCTGTCGCACCTGTCGCCGGTCGACCCGGTGCTGCAAATTGCGGGCGACCACGCCAGCGAATCGACCTATGCCCAGGTGCGGCGCGATCTGGGGCTGGACCAGCCGGTGCTGATGCAGTTCTGGCACTATCTGACGCATCTGGTGCACGGCGACCTGGGGATATCCCGCCTCACCAGCCAGCCCGTGGCAGCCGATCTGCTGCGCACCTTTCCCGCCACCCTCGAGCTGGCGACCTGTGCGATGATCCTCGGTGCGACACTGGGGATTATGCTGGCGCTGCTGGCAGCGTGGAAGCCGGGTAGCCTGCTGGATAACCTGGCGCGACTGGTTTCACTGCTGGGCTACTCGGTGCCGGTGTTCTGGCTCGGTCTGCTCGGGCTGCTGCTGTTCTATGCAGTCCTTCACTGGTCCGCCGGGCCGGGGCAGCTGGATGACATCTGGATTTATACGCTGGAGCCTAAAACCGGCCTGGTGCTGATTGATAGCTGGCTTTCAGGCGACCCGGAGATGTTCCGCAATGCCATCGCCCATCTCTGGCTACCGGTGGTGGTGCTGGCGCTGCTGGCAATGGCGGGCATAACCCGACTACTGCGCGCGGCGCTGCTGGAAGAGAGCAGTAAAGAGTATGTCACTCTCGCGCGCGCCAAAGGCGCCAGCCGGGGTCGTATCCTGCTGCTGCACGTTTTTCCTAACGTCCGCGGTACGCTGATAACCGTGCTGGCGCTCTCCTATGCCACGCTGCTGGAAGGCTCGGTCCTGACGGAAACGGTGTTTGCCTGGCCGGGCGTGGGGCGCTATATGACTAACGCGCTATTTGCCTCCGATACGCCAGCGATCCTGGGTTCAACGCTGCTGATTGGCGGCTGCTTTATCACGCTAAATGCCCTGGCGGACGCGCTGACTTATCTTACCGATCCGAGAACCCGATGACGCAGAACCTGACTGAACTTGAAAGCGTCCCGCCTCGCGGACGCCGACGCCCCCGCGTCACCTCACTGGCCATCGGCGGTACGCTGGTTGCAGTGCTGGTGCTGGCCGCGCTGCTGGCGCCGCTGCTGGCCCCCTTCGACCCCAACGCACAGCTGATGACGGCCCGTCTGCTACCGCCCTCTTCCGCTCACTGGTTGGGAACCGACGGCTTTGGCCGCGATCTGCTCTCCAGAGTGATCTACGGTGCCCGTCCGACGCTACTGCTGGTCGCGCTGATCCTGGTACTGACCATTCCGGTGGGCATGCTGATCGGCATCTGTGCGGGCTATTTAGGCGGCTGGACCGAACGGGTGCTGATGCGCATTACCGATATTTTCCTGTCGCTGCCGAATCTGGTTATCGCACTGGCGCTGGTGGCGATGCTGGGTCCGGGACTGATGAACGGCGCACTGGCGCTGGCGTTAACCAGCTGGCCCCCGTTCGCCCGACAGGCGCGCGCGGAAACTTTGGCGCTGCGCCGTAGTGACTATCTGGCCGCGGCCCGCATGCAGGGCATCAACGGCCTGCGCCTGATGTTTGGCCATATCCTGCCGCTCTGTATGCCCGGTGCGGTGGTTCGCGCCGCGCTCAGCCTGGGCGGTATCATTCTCTCCGCCGCCGGACTGGGCTTTTTGGGCATGGGCGTACAGCCGCCGACCGCCGAATGGGGCTCGATGGTGGCCGAGGGCAGCAAAGTGATTTTCGATCAGTGGTGGGTGGCTGCCGCGCCCGGCGGCGCGATCCTTCTCGCCAGCCTCGCCTTTAACCTGACGGGCGACGGCCTGCGTGACCGACTGGATACCCGACATGCCAACTGAAAACTCTCCTCTGATCGTGGCGGACCGCCTGCGTATCGCCAGCGCCAGCGGTGCCACGCTGGTCAACAATATCAGCTTCACGCTGGGTCGCGAGCGCGTGGCGCTGGTGGGCGAATCCGGCTCCGGGAAATCGTTAACCGCGCGCAGCCTGATGGGGCTGCTTTCCCCCTCGCTGCGGCTGAATGCGCAGACGCTGAACGTGGTGGGTGAAGATGCCCTGACGCTAAGCGAACGCCAGTGGGCACCGCTGCGTGGTGGCCAGCTCGCTATGGTGATGCAGGACCCGAAATATGCGCTTAATCCAATGCGCACCATCGGCTGGCAGGTGGCGGAGCCGCTAAAGCTCCACGCGAGGCTCAGCCGGGCGGAGATAAAAGAGAAGGTCTGCGAAATGCTCGACGCGGTCGGCCTGCCTCAGCCGCGCCAGCTCATGAGCCGCTATCCCCACCAGCTGTCAGGCGGAATGGGTCAGCGGGTGATGCTGGCCATTGCGCTGATAGCCGATCCCCAGTTGCTGATCGCGGATGAACCGACCTCGGCGCTGGATCACGCCATGCGCGATCAGGTGCTGGCGCTGATCCGCCGGATGGTGGAACAGCGAAATATGGGGCTGCTGCTGATCAGTCACGATCTTCAGCAGGTTGCCGAACACTGCGAACGGGTGATGGTGATGTATCAGGGTGAAATTCTTGACCGGCTACCCGCGGCCGATCTGCCGCGCGCGACCCACCCCTATACCCGCACGCTCTGGTCATGCCGCCCCAGCCTGGCAACCAAAGGACAACCGCTGCCGGTGCTTGACCGCGCGGCACTGGAGGCACACCGTGAACATCATTGAGCTGAGCGACCTGAGCGTTTCTCACCGACTGGGCTATGAAACCCGTACCGTCGTTCACGACGTGTCTCTGACGGTTGAGGCCGGTTCCTGCTTTGGTCTGGTCGGCCCGTCGGGCTGCGGCAAATCCTCGCTGCTGTGGGCGCTGGCCGGATTAAATCCCCACTGGCAGGGAAAGATGACGCTGGCAGGCCATCAGGCCAGGCCGGGGAGCGCGTTTACCGGCCAGCTTCGTCAGGACGTGCAGATGGTCTTTCAGGATCCCTATGCCTCACTGCATCCACGCCATCGCCTGCGGCGCACCCTGGCAGAGCCGCTGAAGCTGCTGAAGAAAAAGGATATCAATCTGCGCATCGACGCCGGTTTTCGCCATGCCGGTCTGGATCCTGAACTGGCCGACCGCTATCCGCACCAGCTTTCGGGCGGCCAGCGCCAGCGCGTGGCTATCGTGCGGGCGCTGCTGCTGGAGCCGAAGATCCTGCTGCTGGACGAGCCCACTTCGGCGCTGGATATGTCGGTGCAGGCAGAGATCCTTAACCTGCTGAACCGCCTGAAGCAGGAGGATAAGCTGACCATGGTGCTGGTCAGTCACGATCCGCAGGTGATCGATCATATGTGCGATCGCGCGGTGCATATGGATAGGGGCTACATCGTGCCCTGAGGGAAACGCTTAATCTGTTAATCAGCTAACCCTTGCCGGAATCAGCATTTCCCCCCGCTGCGTTTCCCCCTATAGTCCTGATAATGCTACCATTCCAGGACTCCACAATGCGAAAAATTCTTACGCTTACCGCAGCGGTCACGCTGGGCTTAGCCCAGCTGGCTCATGCCGCTACGCCAGCCGATACGCTGGTGGTTGCCATACCGCTGGACGGCATTATCAGCTTCGACCCCGCTGAAAGCTTTGAAACGGTGAGCACCAGCAGCCTGATTAACGTTTATCAGGGGCTGGTCGCCACCGATCGCACCGATCCGCGCAGGCTGGATCCCGCACTTGCCAGCGCCTGGCAGCCGGGCGCCACCGATCGCAGTCTGCTCTTCACCCTGCGCCCTGATGCCACGTTCGCCAGCGGAAATCCGGTTACCGCGCAGGACGTGGTGTATTCGCTGAGCCGGGGCGTAAAGCTCAACAAGACGCCGGCGTTTATTCTCGGTGAATTTGGCTGGACGCCGGAAAATATCGACGGCCAGCTGATCGCACAGGGTGACCATCAGATTGAGATCCGCTGGACCTCGGCGATTGGCCGCGATCTGGCGCTGCGGCTGCTCAGCGCGCCGGTGGCCTCGGTGGTGGACAGCAAGCTGGCGCAGCAGCATGCCAGCAACGGTGATTTTGGCAACGGCTGGCTGCGCAACCACTCGGCGGGCAGCGCGGCCTACGCCATTCGCAACTTTGTCCCTCAGCAGGCGCTGGTGCTGGAGGAGAACCCTCACGCGGTGCCGCTGCCGAAGTTGAAGCGGGTCATTCTTAAGGGAGTGTCCGATCCCGGCTCCCGCCGCCTGCTGTTGCAGCAGGGGGATGCCGATGTCGCCTATGAGCTGGGTGCCGATCAGTTTGATGCGCTCAAAAAGGTGTCCGGGGTGAACGTTGCCAGCTTTCCGTCCAGCCTGATTTATTATCTGGGCTTCAACACGCAGAACAAACAGCAAAGTGCGCTGGGTAACCCGGCGCTGTGGCAGGCCGCCCGCTGGCTGGTTGATTACGATGGGATTTCAAAGGATCTGCTGAAGGGCCAGTTTCAGGTGCATCAGACATTTTTGCCTGAGGGTTTCGACGGGGCCCTTACCAGTCAGCCTTTCCACTACGATCTGAACAAGGCAAAAGCGATTTTGCAGCAGGGAGGGATCAGGCCCGGCACGCGCTTCTCACTGACCATCGTAAACCAGCCACCCTACACCGATATCGCACAGGCTCTCCAGGCCAGCTTTGCCAAAGCCGATATCCAAATTGATATCCAGCCGGTGACGGAAGCGGAGCTGTGGGCAAAAATGCGCGGACGTAACTTTCAGTCGATCTTTATTTATTGGGGGGCGGACTATGTTGACCCCAATACCAACGCCAGCACCTTTGCTTACAACGTGCCGAATGGCCCGAAAACCCTGGCATGGCGGCTGGGCTGGACCATTCCAAAGCTCAGTGAGCAGACGCGTGCCGCGGCGGCTGAGAGCAATGTGAAAACCCGCAATGCGCTCTATCAGCAGCTACAGACGGAGATTCAGCAAAACTCTCCCTACGTCGTCACGCTACAGGGGCAAAAGCTGGTGGGCCTGCGCAGTAATATTCAGGGGGCGCAGCAGGGGATCGGCACCAGCATGCTCTACTACGATCGAGTGAGTAAAAATTGACGCCGGGGGATAAGCACGGGCGGCGAAACGCCGCCCGACACTTATGAGATGGCAGATTCCGAACTTTTTTTCTGCTTATCCGCTTCAAAGTGGGCTTTGAACTGCTCATAAATAGAGATCATATTGGAGGCGTCGCCCTGTAATGGACTGAGCTTACCCGCACGGACCAGTTCAATAACCAGCTGAAGTGCAGCCTGCTTTGGGCTGGTAGAGGGATGTGCAATTTCCGATGACATAATGTATTCCATGAGTTTGAGAAAGAAGTTAATTTTAACAACTTTCGCCTCAGCGGGTGAGTTTTTTCCTTCGCCCACGTTAATATCCTCTCACGCCTGCCCTATCGCCTTATTAAGCAGCATCAGCCTCACTGAAAGGCTATTTTTTCTGCTTTTTCAGCCACGCCTGCATCTGGTCAATTTCTGGCTGCTGCGCGTTAATAATCGCCTCTGCCAGCCTGCGCATTTCAGGATCTTTGCCATATTTCAGCTCGGTCTTCGCCATATCAATGGCGCCCTGATGATGGGCCGTCATACCGTTAGCGAAGGCGACGTCCGGATCGTGCGAGGTCATGCCTTTTTGCATGCTGTGATGCATTTTATCCATCCCGCTCTGATAGCTATGCTGAGCAGCCGTTCCCTGAGCCTGGCGGTCAGGCATAGACATCGTGTCATCCGCCATGGCGGCAGCGGACAGCAGAAGCGTGGAGATAACTGCGATTTTGACAATGTTCATCAACTATTCCCTTTCGACGTTGAGTAAATGGTAGGGCGTATCCTCTACCTTCCAGCAGGGGGAAGGTCAAGGAGAAATAACCGAATTGCCGCTCCTATTCGACCAGAAAACCCGCACTTAATTGAGAAATAACAAAAAACTTGTGTGGTAGTAAAAAAACGACTATTTTTCATCAGGTAACGAATTATGCATTTGCACGGCCTCGGGAAGTGCTGCTGGGTTTCCCACTTCCCGAGGCACTTTTTTGCGGCGTATGTTGAATTCCTCAGGTCACCTCTCAGAAATACTGCGTAAAATCGAAGAAGGTTTCCAGCATCGCGATAGAATCAATCCGCGATCGCAATCCCCGAACAGATCCACAATAAATAAGAAAACTCTGGTGGCAGGAATGTCGGCTTCATCCGATATTTCAGCAACGTTTGCACTCTGTTAGCATGAGCAATGGCGGTATACAAACTAAACGATCCGATGTTCCGATCGGAATTGCCTGCTGCTGGCATATCATTTTCTCCTTTTGGCCATGTTTACTATGAATAAATTATGCAGTGTCGCTGTGCTGAAAATTATGATGGTGTCTGCCCTCGCCTTCATTCCCCTGGTGAACGCCGCCGGGGCGGAACAAATTACCCTAAGACTCTCTCAGGAGCAGGACGGCGGAGAGGCGGGTCGCGCCTGCATGTATATCCATCAGGGAAAAGCGGAGTATCGTGTGGTTCAGGCCAATGAAGTCTGCCCGGCTACCCTCACCGTTGAACGCGCTTCCCAGCCCGGCTGAAAATCCAGGGTTATTTTTGCGCCCCGCGATTCGTCAGCACGACGGAGTATGATACCTTTAGCGTATTGGCGATCGTCTGGCTTTTGGCCAGATGAGGCTTCTTAACGGGGAGTTAGGCGTTGAAAATAATGAATATTAAGCTGCTGTCTTTGGTAGCTACCTTTCTGGTTATTTTGCTGCATACGGCAGCGATACCTTTTAGCTACTTCCATTTAGCCTGGTCCGTGTCGGTTATGTATGAAGCGCTGGGGCGTATCGCGTTTCCGCTGTTTTTGCTCATTACCGGCTATATTTCTCTGAATAAAAATGAATCCCTGCTCAGTACGCTAAAAACACGCGTACTCAACCTGGTTATTCCGCTGGTCGCCTGGTCCGTAATCTACATTATCTACAGCCATTCCTTTAAGGGAGATACCACACCGGTCAGCCTGCTGGAACTGCTCAGTACGCCTGCGTATCCGCATCTGTGGTTTATCTATACCCTGATCCTGCTGTACCTGGTTACCCCCCTGCTGAATACCTTTATTCAAAATGGCAGCCAGCCGCGGGTTAATTACACGCTCACCGTGTGGTTTGTGCTGGCCTCGGTCTATATGCTGTTTGATAACGTAAAGGCCAATTTACTGGAGGGGCATGCCATTCCCACGCCGAGTAATATTGATATGGTGGTGTACCTTTCAGGGTTCTATATTATCGGCGGCGTTGCGCGACGTTTTGACATCAACCCCAAGGTGATAATTTCAGCGATTATCTTTATTCTTTCTGCCGTATTGACGGCGGTCATGACCTATTCGCTCTCAATCAGCACCTTTAAGCCGAATGAAGTCTTCCTCTTTTATTCTGCGCCGACCCTTGTCGTGGTGTCGCTTGCCTGCTTCTTTATGTTACTCAACGCGCCAATAAACTATAGCCGACGGAGCATTACCCTTATTAAAACGCTATCGCGTTTAAGCCTGGGAATATTCTTTGTCCACCTGATGGTGCTGGAATTATTACTGCGCCTGTTTGATATTAACTTTGAGGGTTACTATTCGGCGCTGACGATCCCGGCGGTCGCGCTGATCTGCTATATTATTTCTGCCGCTATTTGCTGGCTACTGCGTCTTGTTCCCTGGCTGCGCAGGATCATCTGAGCAACCAACAAAAACGGCCGCTGGCATAAGCGGCCGCTCGTCCGGCAATCCTGGCCGGGCATCGCCACCGTCAGTAAAGAGCCGAAGCAAATCTGTGGGGCTGATTGATTGCTTTACGCGCAATCCAGTAAAGCAAAATTCGCTCTTCGTCATTATCCTGATCCGCCATCGCCAGCAGCTTCAATGCCAGCGTAGCTTTGTTGACGGGCTGGCCGGTAATGCTGAGATCCACTACCGCTTTGCCAATGATGTTACAGACTTCCTCATCGCTTGAATCGGGTATATCGATTGCATTACTCATCTTCTCCTCCTGTCATGGGTGAAATTTAAGCCTGGCAGAGAATGCGGAGATTGCCATCTCATATTCTCCCCCCGGCCACGCCGGCTCAGCCATTCGCATCACGCGCAGCAGAATAAGCGCCCCGGGAATGACAGCGATAGACCCACGCGGGCGGCAGATTGCACAGTACTCGCGTACGTTGCCAGGCAAAATGGTCCGATATCAGCGGCTCAGAGAGGGAGGTGTACTGGAACTGAACGAATACGCCGTGGGGGCTGAGCAGTGAGGCCGCACGCGCCAGAATGGTGTCACGTACCTTCTGGGGCAGGGAGAGCAGCGGCAGGCCAGAAAAGATAGCATCGTACTCGTGGCTCAGCGTCTCTGCCGATGCCGTGGTGATGGTCAGCCGCGGATCGTCAATCGCCTGAAGCTTGGGAATAAACCGGGGGTTCGTTTCAAAGGCCAGCAGCTCTGCATCAGGCCGCATCCGGGAGAGCAGGTGTCGGGTCAGTACGCCATCACCCGCCCCCAGTTCCGCAATGCGCTGACAGCTTCCCCACTCAACGGCATCGGACATGGTTCTGCACAGGAAACCGGATGAGGGCGCAATGGTGCCTGTTTTACGCGGATCGGTGAGAAACTCCTGCAAATAACCGGTCTTATCTTTGATATAGGAAAATGCAGACAACAGCATACTAACTCCCTGAATGAAATAAGTTCGTTCAGTAGGCCACAGTAAGCTTAATGAGTTCTTAAAAGTCAGGGAATTAAACAGAAAACTCGGATTAGTCGCATTAAGTATGTCAGTGCAGCGTTGAAAGTTCACATCCTGTAACGTGCTTACATATCAGCATACAACGCATGTTGGCGATGACGGGATTTGAGTTAAGTAAAATCCACCTGGAAACAGACTAAAATTGTGACCGGTTTTATTCCTAAAATAGAAGCCCGATTCTTTATTTCCCTGGCTCTTATTTATAGCCAGCCGGATGTGTTGGCCCTGAGACTATTACCCTGCACCTGCTCTGAGGGTAATCCGATAAATAAACCGGGATAACGAAGCGGCAGGCTTCCCTGGCGTGACAGAGAGGCTTTATTCACGGATCGACCGCGTAGAAACTCCAGCTATTAACCGGATCTGTTTATTTCATCCCTCCACCAGCAAAGCATCAAAAAGCGATTTCCCCCCCTGTTTCAAACATCTGCATTTAAATTTATGCTTCAGCCGCTCTTACCCCCACCACTGCCTGAGGATAAATAAAAAATGAAAAAAATAACCGCCCTTGTCCTGTTTGTGACGCTTACCGGCAGCAGCAGCGTATTTGCTGCACCTGAAACCGGGGTAGCCGCAGGTAGCGAGGCCACCACGATGGCTCAGGGTAACTCAAACGCCATGGGCGTTGGGGCCATTGCCGCCCTGCTCGGCGTGGCGCTGGCCACGATGGGCGGCGGCGGTGAAGGTTCCAGTACCGGCACGGCGACCACCACTACCGCGACCATGGCGCATTAATTCCGCCCGCCTGCGGGTAACGGGGAATTTCCCCGCCAGCAGGCAGCGGGTAATTTTATTGACCGGGTGAGCGTCGCGGGCGGCATGCTTATGGCTATCCTCCGCGACGCGTTTTACCTGCTGGCAGGCTTTGAAACCTGCATTATCAGCCACGCTGTTCTACCTGCCGGCTGCCTCTTCAGCAACAGCGCCCTGATAGCTGTCCCCTGGTGTGCCGAACAGCGCGATGGCCGTTACCCGTCTTCACCTCGCCGCCCCGCAACGTCACAGTGTTGCTCGCTTCGGCTATACTCAACGCTGAATGACCATCTTTAAAAGAGTGAGCTATGTTGATTGGCTTTGTTTTACTTGTGAGCGCCTGCGGGCATGATGCCTGTGACGCCCTGCCCGTTTCCGAGCATATTTTCCCTGACAAAAAAGCCTGTGAGCAGATGGCGGATCGCATCCATCAGCGTCGGCCCAATGCGGTGCTGCTGTGTGGGGAAGTGTACCGGGATCGCCAGACGTCCGAAGCCGGCCAGCAACGTTGACGCACCAAACTTTCAGGTGTGGGGCCAGCCATGGCTAAAGCGCAAAGCCTTACAGGGAGTAATGGCGGGCGTTTTTCACTCTGGGCAAACATGCAATTCGCCAACTCCCGGACACTGAGGAATCGCATCAGGTCAGTGTGCTACTCCTGTTCGGTGCTCTTCGCCACTTCATCAACCCAGCTGGTGACGGCCAGCAGGCGGTTGACATGCGTTAACAGCAGATCGACATCCGACTGCATCACCTGCTCGCCAGCAGAAGATGCGGTGGCGATAGCATTGTGAATATTTTCCGAAATGGATGAGCTCCCCTCTTTACTGGCGGTGATCATCAGCGCCGCCAACAGCAGCGACTGGGCCTCAACCTGTGCCGTCAGTTCTTTAGCACCGACTTCGATATTGGCCATTTTTAACAAAATATCGATCACTAACTGCTTCATGTTACGCCCCCAAATTATTTTGGTAAGAAATTACCATCTCGCAGCGCGTTGAGTAAATATAAACTGACAAAAATAAGCACTCCCGTGATTCGCGATAAAACCCATTAAAAACATTAAAATCAACTAGTTATTTTAAATACAGAGATTTCCAGGCCAGGAAATGTTCCTAAAAATATCCTGCTGCTGGCGAAGCGGGGGATTTCGTCTAGATTTAACCAGCCGGCCCCAACGGGCAGGGCGCTGGCTCACTTCCTCTACTTGATTAACGTGTCACAACGTTATGCCGCCCTGAGAGGCCCCGGGCGCTGTATTTTTAGTGGAACGCCCAAATTATGACTAGAAAAACGGAGAGGTTAATCCGTCATGGATAAAACACATTTTTATCAACGACTCATGCGCTGGCAGCATCTGCGCTTTAACGACGTTATTGTACGTGAACGACCAGAAACACCAGCATGGGATAAAAAGTACGAAATTTACATACAGGACAAATCACGCACCTGCGCGCAGCTCTATATTCGTACCACTCAGGGTGGCGAAAATATCACGCAGGTCAGGGAAGAATATCTGCGCTGGCTGAATGAGTACCATGAACTCTCTGCCCCCGATCGGCGTTTAGGGTCGCAGGAAAACGCGCCGCTTCAGCGTGCACGCACCGGTGGCACGCCTCACCGGGTGGCGCGCCTCGCTGCCGCCAGCTGGCCGCATGCCGCAGCCAAATCTGTTCATAATGTTCAGCACTAGTCCCCCTGCCGGAGTACGCTCCGGCAGTCCTTACCTCCCCCGCTCCCCTCTGCTGACAAATAAAAAAATTATATTTCGTACTTTTCCTACCAAATTTGTCAACGTAGAGTAAATTTAGGGTGCGTGTGATCTTAGTCACATGAAAATCACAAAATAGCACTATTCGGGGAGTAGCAAGTGACAGACAAATCATACGGCGGTACCACCGGCGAGGCGTCCAAAACGCCGCAGTCGACGGAACCGCTGGTCAAAGTAATTGCCTTTATTGCCACTCTGGGTGGTTTGCTATTTGGTTATGACACCGGTGTTATTGCCGGTGCGCTGCTGTTTATGAAGCACGACCTGCATCTGACCTCACTGACCACCGGTATGGTCACCAGCTTCCTGATTCTGGGATCGGCTATTGGTGCCATTGCCGCCGGACGGGTTGCAGACCGCTTTGGCCGTAAAAAAATCATTCTGGCCATGGCGCTTATTTTTATTGTCGGTACGCTTGGCTGTGCCATGGCGCCGAACGTCGTGATGATGATTACCTTCCGCTTTATTCTTGGACTGGCGGTAGGCGGCGCAGCTGCCATCGTTCCCATTTATATCGCCGAAATCGTCCCGGCAAATCGGCGCTGGCAGTTTGTTACCCTTCAGGAACTGATGATCGTCTCCGGTCAGCTGATCGCCTATACCAGTAACGCAGCCATCAATGAAGTCTGGGGGGGTGAAACGACCTGGCGCTGGATGCTGGGCGTAGCCTGTATTCCGGCGGTTATTTTGTGGGTCGGCATGCTATTTCTGCCCGATACGCCGCGCTGGTACGCGATGCATGGTCGCTACAGTGAAGCGCGTGACGTGCTTGAGCGCACCCGCAAATCACGCATGGTCGAAAGAGAGTTGGGCGAAATTCGCAAATCGATGTCATCGAAAAGTGAAAAACACGCTCGCCGTCAGAAAACCATTTCGGTATGGATGAAGCGGCTGGTGGCCCTGGGGATCGGTATTGCCATGCTGCAACAGCTTTCCGGCGTGAACACCATTATGTTCTATGCGCCGACCATGTTGCAGTCTACCGGGCTTGGCACTAACGCTTCGCTGCTGGCGACCATCGCCAACGGGGTGATTTCCGTCATCATGACCTTTGTCGGCATTATGCTGCTGAGCCGCTTTGGCCGCCGTCCGCTGCTGCTGACCGGGCAAATCGGCTGTACCTGTACGGTGTTGGCCATTGGGCTTATCACCTGGCTGATGCCGGAAACGGTCAACGGCCATCCGGATACGGTGCGCAGCTATATGGTGCTGGGCGGTATGCTGGTGTTCCTGTGCTTTCAGCAGGCTGCGCTGTCGCCGGTCACCTGGCTGCTGCTGTCCGAAATGTTCCCGATGCGCATCCGTGGCATGGCTAACGGTATCTCGGTATTTGCCATGCAGATGACAAACTTCTCGATTGCCTTTATGTTCCCGATCCTGCTGGAGCACGTTGGCCTGACCTTCACCTTCTTTGCCTTTGCGGCGATAGGCGTGGCCGGAGGGATATTTGCTATCTTCTTCGCCCCCGAAACCCAGGGCAAGACGCTGGAGCAGATTGAGAAGCACTTCAAAAAGCATTTACAGGACGATCCGGCACCGCAGAGCGGCAGCTAATCGCCCGTGCGCAGGGACGCGCACCCATCACTTTCCCCCTTTCATACTCGTCTCATGGCGAAGTCGCTATTATAGTGCCAGAATTATCCTATCTTATTGATGGAGAAAGCCATGTTCAAATTTTTACGCGCTCTTTTTTCCAGTCCGGAACTGTTACTTCAGGTGATGAGTCAGCGCGATATCGAAGAGTCGATTGAAGACGGCGAACGCATCCTGATCGACGAAGACGGCACCGCTGCGGTCAATCTGTGCAGCAAAGAAGTCAAAGATGATTTTGCCCGTCACGTCAATGCGTTGAAGAGGGCATAAGATGGGTACGGCAATATTTATGGTGCTGATGGTGTGTGGGTACTGGTATACCAGCCGCGACCTCTCAACCCGTTTCAAAATCAAACGCTCGTTTGGCTGGGACGTCTATTTCCTGGTGGCGCTGTATGGCTGCATTTTCGTTCTCCAGGGCGTCATTGCCACCGGTATCGTCTGGCTGATTCTGCTGGCCGCATCAGGTATTATGAACGCCATTCCGCAGCTCGGTGATGGCCTGCACCACCACTGGCAGGTCGAATTTATGACCTGGAGTTTCCTCGGCATACAGGCGCCGGTCGTTATCATGCTGACCTTCGCCGTCGTTTTCTGTATTTATCGCTCAAGCTGGTCAGGCAGCGCGCGGCTCGACAGCAGCGGACGAAAAAAACTCTACAAAAAATTGTCCCGCTCCAATGGGGTTGAAGGGCTGCTGTTTCAGTGTATGGAAGAGGGAGAGCTGGCGTGGATCACGCTGAAGTCTCGCCGTATCTATATCGGAATGGTCCATACCGCCTCTTTTGAGAATGCTGCCGTCTGCAATATTGTGATGATCCCAATGCTAAGCGGCTACCGCGAGGGCACGGCGTTGGATCTGCGCATCGAGCATAACTACAGCAAATGGTACGCCGATCACGGCATTACGCTGGATTCCGAGCCTAAGTCAGCCATGGCCTTCCGTAAGGTCATCATGGTTGATCAGATTGAGAGCCTGTCGCTATTTGATGCAGCCAGCGCCAGCGCGATCGATCTGATGAAGGGTGGCACCCCGCACTAAAAACACCGCTTTGCCACCTGGCGCATGGATGCGCGAGTCGGCGCCGTAGAGCGAGTGAATCAGAGAACCAGCGAAACCAGCCAGAATCCGGCAAAGGTCATCAGTAGCGAGCCCAGCACATGGGTCAGCACCGAGGTCATCGCCCAGGCATAGTTACCCGCCTGTAGCAGCGTAACGATCTCCAGCGAGAAGGTTGAGAAGGTGGTCATGCCTCCGCAGAGACCGGTGGTAATCAACAGTTTCCAGGCCGGGTCGAGATGCGGATTGCGCATAAACCAGGCCATCGCCCCGCCGATAATAAAGCCCCCGACCAGGTTCACGACCAGCGTGCCGGGCGGCAGGTTGGGGAAAAGTGCATTCAAACGAACCGCCAGCAGCCAGCGAATGATGCAGCCGATGGAGCCGCCAACGGCCACGGCGACCAGTGATTTGATCATAACGCCCTCAAAGAGAAAACGTGCGGTATACGCAGCAGGAAAGTGGTTTCAGCCTAATCATCGCCGTCGTGCAATGCAAGAATAAGCTACCCTGTTAACAACAATATATTATTGAAAGCTATCATTAATCTTTGCGAATGACAGGAGAAGCTGTAAACCGATGCGCCTTTCTGACGAACTGCAACACGACATGCTGCTGGGTTTGTGCTGCCTGCCCGCTATCATCGCTATCTATCTGGCCGGCTTCACCTTTGATCGCGTGCCGGTGGCCAGCGTAATTGCCGGTGGCGCCCTGACGCTGGCCTTTGGCGCGAATAAAACCTGGGGCGACTCTTCCTTTTCTCTGCTGCTCACTACCACGCTCGGGCTGGCTTTCTCCTCCTGGCTTGGCTGCCTGACCGGCAACGTGCTGCCGATCTATATTGCGGGAGCCATGCTCTACGCGGGGATTTATGTTGCGCTGGCGGACGTCGACAGCAGCGCCTGGTGGATGGTGCTCCAGTGGTCAATTGCCTATCTGGTGTCGGGTTACTATGCGGGCCCCCTGGAACATGCGCTGGATCGCGCGGCGCTCACCGGCTGCGGCGGTCTGTTACAGATGCTTTTTCTGTATGGCGTTTTCCGTCGCTACCCCTTTCATTTAAAAGATATTAACCCCCGCTCGTGGCTCACTTTTTTCAACACCACCCGGCAGCTTTATAAACGCAAAATCCACCTGCGCTGGTCCATTTTCTGGGCGCTGCTTACGATGGGACTGGCGCTGAGTACGGTCCAGCTGCTGCACCTGAAAAATGGCTACTGGGCGGGAATGACCCTGCTGCTCTGTCTGCGTAATAACTACCGCGATACGCTGTCGCGGGTTCAGGCCAGAGTGTTGGGAACGCTGATGGGCAGCATCCTGGCCGCTTCGCTGATCTCCACCTGGCATAATCCGCTGTTCCTGGTGTGCGGCTTTATCACCGCCGGCTATATCGCGTTTACCTTTTCTTATTCGCTGATCTCAAAATCGTATTTTGTGTTTACTTTTTTCGTCACGTTGATGGTGGTGTTTATGATCGCAAGCCTGGGCGTTTCTCAGGCGGGCGTAGCCACTCACCGACTGGAGGCCACCGCGCTGGGTGGGATTTTCGCGCTGGTTGCCATCGTATTTACCCGCCTCTTTACCCGGCGGCAGGTGATAAAAAGTTAACGCGGAGGCAGGCGCTGGTCACGCCGAGCGGGCGCTGCAGGTAGAAACGCCAGCAAAAGAAGCATAAGGTGGAAAAAGTTAGGGTCGCTGCCGGTTTCAGCGGGGGCAGCGCCGGATCTGGCAGCGGATCAGCAGCCGCTGTCATCATCCGGCAGGAGTGATTCGATAAAAGCGGTTTGCGCGGCACTCAATTCCCAGCCATCCAGTATTTTCTTGTTATTAAGTGGCTTACCGTCGCTATTCACGCCGGGAGGGTTACTGTTTTCTGCGGCCGCCTCGCTAATCAGGAGGCCATTTTCATTCACAATCTCTTCAGCTTTATTCATGACCACACTCCCCAGGCCACTACCCCCCAAAAAATAAAACAACAGGCAATGATGACCAGCCAGGTTTTCCCTCTCCGGGATAAACGACACTTCATACGGATTCCTTACCTGTTTTTAATGTCACCACAGTATAAACAATCAAAAATATCGATCAACTTTCAGACTATCCCTAGGGACAACGGCAGCCATTTAAGAATTTTGTTCTGTTTCTTTGGGATAGCGCGACGGGTGGCGCTGTGCGTACGCCCAGCGCCCGGTGGGAAAAAAAACGGTTTACCTGGGTGTTAATCCAGTTTCGTTTCAGGTTACAGAAGGGTTACAGAGGGTAAGACAGGCATCAGGATGCCTGCTGTTCGCTCTCTTCAGCGCTGTCGGCCCCGGCAGCATGTTCGTCGGTATTGACCATTACCGCCTGGATCTCTTCTTCGGTATTGGTCGGATTAAGTGCGGCAGCCAGCGGCGAGCTGGCCATCGTATCCGGCATCGGCACATGAGGAACCGGCGGTTCGCTGCTCTCCTGATGCGTGGTGCTGCGATACCAACTCATTCCTGCAATTACCACCCCGCACAGGCAGAAAAAGAGGTAGAGCATATTGCCGCCCAGCGGCTGCATTATGGCCCCAATTGCCAGCGGCCCAATACAGGCTCCCACGCCAAAGGCCATCAGCAGGCAGGCGGTGAGCGATACCCGGCGCTCGGGCACGATGCTGTCATTCGCCATCGCCACCACCAGCGGATAAAGTGAAAACTGCATCATGCTGGCGATAAAGGCGGCGCAGACCACGGTAAGGTAGTGAAAATGCAACGGCAGGGTCAGCGGCAGTGCGGCAAGGGCATAAAGCAGGCCGGTGAAAAACAGCAGGCGGTGACGATCTACGCGGTCAGAAAGCCAGCTGAGAGGAAACTGCGAAATCAGCCCGGCGAAAATGGTAATGCCCATAAACAGCCCGGATTGCTGCGTGCTGAATCCCAGCAGGCTGGTGTAAACCGGGGCCATCCCGTAGAAAGCCCCGACCGCCATCCCAATGACCAGCGTCATAAACAGAATTTTCGGAATGGCTTTAAAAAAATAGCCAAGCTCCATCGGTGCCGGCGACATGGGCTGTACGTTGGTGCGGGTGGTCAGAGCGATGGGCACCAGGCACAGTGCAAAGCAGAGGGCGACTATCAGCAGGCTGCTGCTGCCCGAGCCAATCTGCGTCATCAGGATTATCTGCCCCGCAGAAAGCCCCAGATAGGTTGCCACCATATAGAAGCCAAATATCATGCCGCGCTGCCCCGGCTCGGCCTGATCGTTAAGCCAGCTCTCCAGCACCATATACTGGCACATCATGCACAGGCCGATAATCAGCCGCAGAAAGATCCACATCGGCAAAAAGTCGGTGAGCCCGTGCCCCAGTACCGAGGCGGTGATGATCCCGGCGCAGGATACGTAAGCGCGAATATGCCCGACGCGGGCAATCAGGTTATGTCCAACCTTGCCGCCGATGACCAGGCCAATATAGTTCGCGGCGATAATCGCCCCGATCACCGCGCCACTCACCTGCTGATGGGCAAGCCGCAGCGAGACATAGGTGGTCAGCAGGCCAGAGCCCAGCAGCATTAACAGCGTGGTGGTATATAACGGTAAAAAAGCACCCAGCACTTTCTTCATGACGGCTCCCTGTCGCGCGTATTCCGGGAAAACTACTCTTAGCCGTTAACAATAGACGTAATCTGGCAACGCAGGCAAGCTTGCAGAGAAATCCCACCTGCATGCGTTCTCAATTCAGATCGAATCGCTGTCCGATAAACGCCACCGCTCGCTGAACGCCATTCGTACTAAGCGTATGGGGCACGCCCGGCTCAAAAAGGGTACTGACCGCCACGCCATGCAGCAAAATAAGGAGTTTTTTCACGGTTACAGACTCTCCTGCAGGCCGTAGTCACTCAGGTCTGGCCCAACGGGCACAATGCCGGTGGGGTTCAGCGCCCTGATAGAGTAATAGCCCTGTTTAATGTGATCGATACTGACCGTCTCGCGCACGCCCGCGACCGCCAGCACGCTTTGGGTATAGGCATGCAGCCAGGCATACTCCCGGAGCTGACGGATATTGCATTTGAACAGGCCATGATAAGCCGCATCAAAGCGAATCAGCGTCACGAACAGGCGAATATCCGCCTCGGTGAATCGCTCGCCGGTAAGAAAGCGGCGTCCGTCGCTCAAACGCTGCTCCAGCTTATCCAGCATGCTGAACACATCGCGACAGGCTTCCTGATAGCTTATCTGCGTGGTGGCGAAGCCCGCACGGTAAACGCCGTTGTTCAGCAGCGGATAAATCTCCGCGTTCAGGGACGCAATCTCCTGCTGGAGGTTGGCAGGGAAGAGGTCAAACTCCGCACTGGCCAGCTCACCAAAGCCGCTGTTAAACATCCGCACAATATCCGCGGATTCATTGCTCACGATCGTCTGGGTCTTTTTATCCCACAGCACCGGCACGGTGGCCCGGCCCGTATAGTCCGCATCCGCACGGGTGTAGATTTGATGCATCCACTCGGCCTGATTCAGCGTATCCCGGTTAGCGCCGGGATAGTCACCAAAGTGCCAGCCCTGATCCAGCAGCCAGGGCTCGACTACCGATACGCTGACGACCTCGTTAAGTCCTTTCAGGCTGCGGGCGATCAGGGTGCGTGAGGCCCAGGGGCAGATCAGCGCAACATAGAGATGATACCGTCCCGCTTCGGCCTGAAAGCCCCCCTTGCCGGTCACCCCCGGCGCGCCGTCCGGGGTTATCCAGCTGCGAAAGCTGGAGGTCTGGCGGACAAAGCCGCCCTTCTCATCTTTTGCCTGAACGGGATGCCAGTCGGCGGTCCATTGTCCATTTACCAGCATGGGTCTGCTCCTTATCTTCTGACGGGGGTGGGCCTGAGGGCATACTTTCCGTCGCCGGTCAGGGCAAGCGCAATCAGGCCCACTATCCAGAATGCCGGGAATTCCCAGCCGCCGTTAGGGTTAGTAAAGAAGAAGCCCGCCGGACCGTGAACGGTGAAGATGGCCCCGAGCAGGATGGGGATCAGCACCACGGCGACGATGCGGCTATAGATGCCTAAAATCAGGGCGATAGCCCCCACCAGCTCCACGGCCATCGTTAGCCAGGCCAGACCGCCCGGCAGTCCGAGCGAGGCAAAGAACTTTACGGTGCCTGCGGGCGTGAAAACGAAAAATTTCAGGCTGAAGTGAGCCAGAAACAGGATGCCCAGCGCGAGGCGCAGGATCAAAGCAGCCCAGGGTGCAGTACGATTGTCAGTCATGGTCTTTCCTCTCAGTGAGTTGATAAGAGAAAAGTACCTTATTTCCGCTGAGATGATTATCCCCTCAAAAAGGGGATGTTTTGTTCCATATTGGAAATAATCACCAGCCTTTCTCCCACCCCGGCTCGCCCGCGAACGCCTCGACCAGGAAATCGATCAGGGTGCGGGAGCGGTGCGCCAGGTATTTTGCCGGCGGGTAGAGGGCGAAAAGACCCAGCGGCGGGATTTCATAAGATGCCAGTACCGGCACAATGGTTTTATTGCGCAGGGCTTCCCCCGCGACAAAGGCGGGCAGACGGGCGATGCCCAGTCCAGCGCATGCCGCCTGCAAACACACCTCGGCGTTTGAAAACTTCAGGCGGGCGTTGACCGGCTCCTGAACCATCTGCTCACCCTGTAAAAAAGGCCAGCGGAAAGGATCGCGGAAGTTGGTGTCGATTATACAGTCATGCTGTGAAAGTTCGCCCCAGTGGGAGGGTGTGCTCCGCTGCTTAAGATAGTCCGGCGAGGCCACGGCGATAATACGGATATCACACAGCTTTCTGGCCATCAGCACACTGTCGTTTAGCTTGCCGATGCGCAGCGCCAGGTCAAATCCTTCGTCCACCACGTTAACCACCCGATCGGCAAAGCTGACGTCCAGTTCAATACCCGGATAGCGCCGGGCAAAGTCGATTAGCGGCTGGGTAAGCTGGGTGGTGCCAAAGGTCACCGGCGCGGAGACGCGCACCCTGCCAGAGGGGGAGTCTGAGGTGGTGCGCACGGAATCATTCAGGGCATCGTACTCAGCCAGCAGGACCCTGACCTTTTCGTAGTAGGCTCTGCCGACATCGGTAGCGGTCAGCGCCCGGGTGCTGCGCCGGAAAAGCTGCACGCCCAGCTCCTTTTCCAGACGTGAGATCAGCTTTGACGCCTGGCCGTGGCTGGTGCCCAAACGCTGCGCCGCAGCGGTAAAACTTCCGGTTTCCATCACGCCAATAAACATCCTGTCGCAATCCAGTCTTTCCACTTTGCTTCCTCACCACTCACTTAGCCGGGAACTAACATAGCCCTATCGGCGCGGTGAGTCATCCGACAGATGCACAATTTGAAATTATGCGCCTGATGTAACAACGGGTTATCAACAGGATGGGGCAGACCTTGCACTTATTTTCATAATTGCCAGGCTTATATTGATGATTTAATGTACTAATCGCGTTAAGCGGAGGTTCAGATGGCACGCTTTCAGCAGAAGGTCGTGGTGATCACCGGGGCGGGTTCAGGTATTGGCGAGGCCACGGCGCAGCGCTTTGCCCTTGAGGGCGCGTCGGTCGTGCTGGCAGGCCGCACGGTTGCGAAACTACACAGCACGCTGGCAACCCTCGCGCCGGGCGACCATCTGGTTGCCCCCTGTGACGTCTCGCAGGCGGACCAGGTGCAGGCGCTGTCGCACAACGTCCGGGCTAAGTATGGCCGGGTCGATGTGTTGGTGAATAATGCGGCCATCGTTGTTCAGGGACGCATTCACGACGTCGCGCCTGAGGAGTGGAAAACTCTTATGGCCATCAATCTGGACGGCGTCTTTTACTGCGTACACTACTTTATGCCCGCCCTGCTTATCACCAAAGGTAATGTGGTCAATGTCTCCTCCATCTCTGGCCTGCGAGGGGACTGGGGCATAAGCGTATACAATGCGGCAAAGGGGGCCGTTAGCAACTTCACCCGCGCGCTGGCGATGGACTACGGCGCAGACGGCGTGCGCGTCAATGCTATCTGCCCCGGCCTGACCATGACGGCCCTGACCGAACGGATCAGGAACGCGCCACAGCTGTTGGAAAAGTTCACCCAGCGCATCCCATTAAATCGCGCAGGGGAACCCGCGGATATCGCCAGTGCCATTGCGTTTATCGCCAGCGATGATGCGCGCTATATCACCGGCGTCAATCTGCCGGTTGATGGCGGCGTTACCGCCTCTAATGGTCAGCCCGCCCAGGGGTAGTCCTGCCCGCTGCCCGCTGCCCGCTGCCCGCTGCCCGGCATGATTTATGCAAAAAACCCTGTGCAATTACAACTAATTAGCCCTCCCGCGCCCCGTCTTCACTTGCACTTCACGCTAAGCCTGCCAGGCTTACACCCATGATTTAATTCGGTAATAATGATGAACAGGAGTTCAAAATGGCACGTTTTCAGCAAAAAGTAGTCGTCATCACCGGGGCAGGTTCAGGTATTGGCGAAGCCGCGGCGCAGCGCTTTGCCCGCGAAGGCGCATCGGTGGTACTGGTAGGCCGGACGGCTGAAAAGCTGGAAAAAACGCTGGCCACGCTGACCCAGGGCGATCATCTGGTTGCCCCCTGTGACGTCGCCGACGCAGGCCAGGTCCAGGCGCTTGCGCGCAAGGTGCAGGACAAGTATGGCCGGGTGGACGTGCTGGTGAATAACGCCGGCATTATCGTTCAGGGGCGCATTCATGAAATCGCGCTTGAAGACTGGAAAAAGCTGATGGGGGTGGATCTGAACGGTGTATTCCACTGCGTTCACTACTTTATGCCCGCGCTGTTGAAAACCAAAGGCAACGTCGTGAATATCTCCTCCGTTTCCGGCCTGGGCGGCGACTGGGGCATGAGCGTCTATAACGCAGCGAAAGGCGCGGTGACCAACTTTACCCGTTCGCTGGCAATGGATTACGGCGCAGACGGCGTACGCGTCAATGCCGTCTGTCCCGGTCTGACCATGACCGATCTGACGGAAGGGATGAAGGATGACCCGCAGCTGCTGAATAAATTCTATGAGCGTATCCCGCTGAACCGCGCGGGTGAGCCGGAAGATATCGCTAACGCGATTGCCTTTATCGCCAGCGATGACGCCCGTTACATTACCGGGGTCAATCTGCCGGTAGACGGCGGCATCACGGCCTCAAACGGACAGCCTAAGCAGGCATAAGCCCGTCTTCCCTGTTCAGGGCGGCTTAATGGAGAGATGCATGTCGGCTCGTCTACTGTTTGTCGCCCTTGTTCTGTTTCTGCCCTTCTCCGCGCTGGCAAACCTGTTTACGGTTGGCCAGCGCCTTCCTCCTGTAGGCGTATATGATGCAGGCGAAGTGATCGCCAGCGGCGGAGAAACGGACTACCAGCCCTGGAACAGCGTCGGGTTAACCGGCAGGGTGCGCGTGGTGATGCATCTGGCCGGACGGCTTTCTGCCAGAGACGAAAACGCGCCGCTGAGTGCGGCGTTAGCGGCGGCTCACCTGCCCCCGACGCGCTTTCAGACGTCGATTATTGTTAACGCAGACGATGCCATCCCCGGCAGCGCCGTTTTTGTGCGCGCCAGCCTGCGGTCCGCCAAACGCGAGTCGCCCTCGACACAGTTTATTATCGACAATCGCGGGGCGGTGAAGCGCGCCTGGCAACTGACCCCCGGCAGCGCAGCCGTGGTGGTGGTCGATAGCGCTGGCCTCATTCGCTTTGCCAAAGAGGGCGCGCTGACGCCTGCGGAGATCAATCAGGTTTTGTCGCTGCTGCACCAACTGCTGCAATAAGTCGCTGAAACGCAGGCACGGATTGCTCCATACGGCCCCCATCCTGTATCAGTTAAGCTTTTTTTCATCGTTTATCAGCGCAATTTCTTAATAATACTCTAGCCTTATCAACAAGGACCGTGCATTTATTCCTGTAGCGTCCATTCGTTTTCCGGCCCATTAATTTACTGATTCGATTAAGAGTGACCATGACAGTGTTAGCAGAAAAATCCCCCGATATGGATACCGAATTGCTGGCGCTGCGTGAAGCCCTGGAGCGGCGACTCGACTCGCTGCTGCCTGCCGGTGGCGAGCGGGACCGCGTAAGGGCTGCTATGCGCGAAGGCACGCTGACGCCTGGAAAGCGCATGCGTCCCCTGCTGCTGCTGCTGGCCGCCTGTGATTTGGGGTGTGATAAAAACCACCCCGGCCTGATTGATTTAGCCTGCGCCGTGGAGATGATCCATGCCGCCTCGCTGATCCTTGATGATATTCCCTGCATGGATAACGCCCTGCTGCGCCGTGGCCGGGCCACCATTCATCGCCAGTTTGGCGAGGACGTGGCCGTGCTGGCTGCCGTTGCCCTGCTAAGCAGCGCCTTTGGCACCGTCGCGGCCGCAGAAGGGTTATCAGGAAACTGTCGCGCGCAGGCGGTGGCGGAGCTTTCTGCCGCCGTCGGTTTGCAGGGGCTGGTTCAGGGCCAGTTTCAGGATCTTAATGAAGGCGGTGCGTGCCGCAGCAGTGAAGCTATCGCCACCACAAATGATTTGAAAACCAGCATGCTGTTTGACGCCACCATCCAGATGGCGGCGCTGGCCGCCGATGCGCCCCCTGTCGTGCGCCAGAAGCTGCGCGGCTTCGCGCAGGATCTGGGGCAGGCGTTCCAGCTCCTTGACGATCTGGCCGACAGCCATAGCGGCTCCGGCAAGGATCTGAATCAGGATGCGGGCAAATCGACCCTGGTGGCCCTGCTGGGGGCCGAAGAGGTACACCGCCGCCTGCAAAATCACCTGCACAGTGCCGATCGGCACTTTGCCTTCGTCTGTCATCAGGGGCTGGCGACCCGGCGCTTTATGCACCGCTGGTTCAACCAGCAGCTGGCCACGTTGCGTTAACGTCTGTTTAAACGGGTGCCTGCGCGGGTGTTGACGCCTGCGGTTTGTCAGAAACCGCCCGCCGTAGTGACGCCTGCAAATGACCGAATAATGGATTCACCGGAGTACCCATGAAGGACGCGGATCTGATTCAGCGTAAAAACGATCACCTGGATATCGTGCTTAACCCGGCGCGCGCCGTCAGCAGGATCCGTACAGGATTTGAGCTCTGGCGTTTTGAGCACTGCGCCCTGCCCGAAATTGATTGTGATCGTATCGATCTCAGCACCTCTCTGTTTGGCAGGCCGATGAAAGCGCCGATTATGATCGGGTCAATGACCGGGGGAGCCCGTCGCGCCCAGGAGATTAATCTTCACCTGGCGTCCACGGCGCAGACGCTGGGCCTGGCGATGGGCGTCGGCTCGCAGCGGGTGGCGCTGGAGAGCGACGTCAATTTCGGCCTGAACAAAAATTTACGCGCTATTGCGCCGGACATCCCGCTGATGGCTAACCTCGGCGCGGCGCAGATCGTCGGCCCAACCGGGCTGGACTATGCGCGTCGTGCGGTAGAGATGATTGAGGCCGATGCCCTGATCGTGCATCTCAACCCGCTCCAGGAAGCGCTGCAAAACGGCGGGGACCGCGACTGGCGGGGCGTACTGTCCGCCATTGCCGGGCTGGTTAAGCAGCTGGCGGTGCCGGTGGTGGTCAAAGAGGTCGGTGCGGGACTCTCGCCTGACGTGGCCCGTCGGCTGGCAGAGGCGGGCGTGACCCTGCTGGACGTGGCTGGCGCGGGCGGCACCAGCTGGGCGGCGGTGGAGGGCGAGCGCGCCAACAGCGCACAGCAGCGTGCCGTCGCCATGGCCTTCGCCGACTGGGGCATTCCCACCAGCGAGGCGCTGCGGGGAATACGCGCTGCCCTGCCCGACCTGACCCTGATCGCTTCGGGCGGGATTGTCGACGGCATTGATATTGCCAAAGCTATTGGTCTGGGCGCGGATGTGGTCGGCCTTGCCGCCGCGATACTCCCCAGCGCCACCGCGTCAGAACAGGCCGTCACGGCATTTTTCCAGACGCTGATCGCGCAGCTACAAACCGCCTGCTTCTGCACCGGCAGCAGTAACCTGCGCGAGCTGCGTCACGCGCCGATGCACTACGCAGGAAGCGGAGCATGAGCCACTACGCCGTGGTTGCGCCGCCGCTTTTCAGCCACGTGCGCGCGCTCCAGGCCCTGGCGCAGGCGCTGATGGCGCGGGGACATCGCATCACTTTTATTCAGCCGCCCGAAGCGCGAAGCCTGCTCAGCGACGCGAACATCGCTTTCGAGCCGGTAGAGAACCTGCCTGCGGGCACGCCCACCCGCGCCTTCAGGCTGACCGTTAACCCGCGTAGCCTCTCCCTCTTCGGCGTGATTGATGATATGGCCCACGCCACCGATCGGCTCTGCTGCGCCCTGCCTGCCATCCTGAACAGACTGGCGGTGGACGGCCTGATCGTCGACCAGATGGAGCCTGCCGGTGGGCTGGTCGCCGACGCGCTGGGGCTCCCTTTCGTCTCGGTTGCCTGCGCCCTGCCGGTTAACCGCGAGGCGGGCCTGCCGCTGCCGGTTATGCCGTTTGCCTGGGGCACCGATCGCCGGGCGCAAAAACTCTATCATTCCAGCCAGCAGATCTACGACTGGATGATGCGCGGCCATACCAGGATCATCAACCGCCATGCGCGCGCCTTTGGCCTGACGCCCCGCCAGGGACTGCACGACTGCCTGTCGCCGCTGGCGCAAATCAGCCAGACCCTGCCCGCGCTGGATTTCCCCCGTCGCGCGCTGCCCGCCGGATTTCACGCCGTCGGACCGCTGCGATCCCCAGGCAAAACCGGTAAGGCAGCCTGGCCGCTGGATCCCGCCCGTCCCTTTATTTTTGCCTCACTCGGCACCCTGCAGGGGCATCGTTTCCGTCTTTTCAATACTATCGCCCGCGCCTGCCGCCGCCTGGACGCCCAGCTGCTGATCGCCCACTGCGGCGGCCTGAACTCGCGCCAGGTGGAAAAATTACGTCACGCCGGTGCCAGCTGGGTCACAGACTTTGCCGATCAGGATGCCGTTTTGCGTCAGGCGCAGGCGGTGGTAACGCACGGCGGGCTGAATACCGTGGCCGACGCGGTGAAAAATATCACGCCGATCCTTGCCATTCCGATCGCCTTCGATCAGCCCGGCGTTGCCGCGCGCGTCGCCTGGAGCGGCACTGGGCGGCGCGCCTCTCGTTTCAGCAGCAGCAAAACGCTGGCGCATCATCTCGACGCGCTGTTAAACGACAATCGCTATCGGGAAAACCTGTCAGCCATGCAGGCTCAGCTCAGCAGCGCGGGTGGCGCGTCTGCCGCCGCACTCATCGTCGAGCAGGCGTTAAGCCCGCGCTTTTCCACAGCGGATAAGGTGGCACCGTGAAGAAATCGGATGTGATCCTGCTGGGCGGCGGCCTGGCCAATGGCCTTATCGCCCTGCGCTTAGCGCAGCGTCAGCCCACGCTCCGCGTGTTAATGCTGGAGGAGAGCGCGCGTTGCGGCGGTAACCACACCTGGTCCTTCCATCAAAGCGACCTGACGCCTGAACAGCAGGAGTGGATCGACCCGCTGGTCGCCCACCGCTGGGCCGGCTATGACGTGCAGTTTCCGCAGCTGACCCGCACCCTGTCCGGCGGCTATATGACGGTGACCGCCGGGCGCTTCGCCGGGGTTGTTGAACAGGCCCTGGGCGACAATCTGCTGACGGCGTGTCCGGCCATCCCGCTCTCCGCGAACAGCGTCCAGCTCGCTGACGGGCAGATCCTGCGGGCAAAAGCGGTAATAGATGGCCGTGGCTACCAGCCCGGTCCCGCGCTGACGGTCGGCAGTCAGGCCTTTTTGGGCCAGCAGTGGCGGCTGGCCACGCCACATGGCCTGACCCGCCCCATTCTGATGGATGCCACGGTGGATCAGCTGGCGGGCTATCGCTTTGTCTATACCCTGCCACTCACGCCGGATACGCTGCTGATTGAGGATACGCACTATATTGACAGCGCGGCGCTGGACGCCGATCGGGCGCGGCAGCGTATTGCAGACTATGCCGCCGAAAAAGGCTGGCTGTTACAGGAGCTGGAACGCGAGGAGCAGGGCATTCTGCCCATTACGCTGGCGGGTCAGCCTGGGGCTTTCTGGCGACAGCGCGACGGACTGCCGTGCAGCGGCCTGCGCGCCGGGCTTTTTCACCCGACCACCGGCTACTCACTGCCGCTGGCTGTTCAGCTGGCCGATCTGATCGCCAGCCAGCCCTCGCCGGATAGCGCCCAGCTGTTCCGACTCATTCAGGATTTTGCGCTACGTCAGTGGCGGCATCAGCGCTTTTTCCGCCTGCTAAACCGCATGCTTTTCCTGGCCGGTCCTCCGGCCGGGCGCTGGCGCGTCATGCAACGCTTTTACGGCCTTAGCGACGGGCTGATTGCCCGCTTCTATGCCGGTCACCCTACCCACTTTGACCGGGTACGGATCCTGTCGGGCAAGCCGCCGGTTCCGGTAGGCGAAGCCCTGCGCGCCATCCTTAAACATCACCCCAGGCTGCGAGCCCTTAAATGAAAAGAACAATTGTTGTAGGAGCCGGCTTCGGCGGGCTGGCATTAGCCATCCGGCTACAGTCGGCGGGCATTCCCACGCTGCTGCTTGAAGGGCGAGACAAGCCCGGCGGGCGCGCTTACGTCTACCAGGATCAGGGTTTTACCTTTGACGCCGGGCCAACGGTGATTACCGATCCCACCGCCATTGAGGAGCTGTTTGCCCTGACCGGTAAACGCATGGCAGATTACGTCCAACTGCTGCCGGTTAAACCCTTTTATCGCCTCTGCTGGGAAACGGGCCGGGTGCTGGACTACGATAACGATCAGCCCGCGCTGGAGGCGCAGATCGCCCGCTTCAATCCCCGCGATGTGGCGGGCTATCAGCGTTTTCTCGACTATTCGCGCGCGGTGTTTAAAGAGGGCTACCTGAAACTCGGCACCGTCCCCTTTCTCTCTTTCCGCGATATGCTGCGTGCCGGGCCTCAGCTGGCCCGCCTCCAGGCCTGGCGCAGCGTCTACAGCATGGTTGCCTCATTTATTGAGGACGAACACCTGCGTCAGGCTTTCTCTTTTCACTCGCTGCTGGTCGGCGGCAACCCCTTTACCACCTCCTCCATTTACACCCTGATCCACGCCCTGGAGCGGGAATGGGGCGTGTGGTTCCCCCGGGGCGGAACCGGGGCGCTGGTGCAGGGCATGGTGAAGCTGTTTGAGGATCTCGGCGGAAAAATTGAGCTGAACGCGGAGGTTGATCGACTGGAAACCCAGGGCGATAAGATTTCAGCGGTTCACCTGACCGATGGTCGCCGTATTGATACGCCCGCCGTCGCCTCAAATGCGGATGTAGTGCATACCTATGAAAAGCTGCTCGGCCACCACCCCAGAGGTGCGGCGCGCGCGACCTCTCTTAAACGTAAGCGCATGAGCAACTCTCTGTTCGTGCTCTACTTCGGGCTTAATCATCATCACAGCCAGCTGGCGCACCATACGGTGTGCTTCGGCCCGCGCTACGAAGAGCTGATCAGCGATATTTTTACCCGCAACAGCCTGGCCGACGACTTTTCGCTCTATCTGCATGCCCCCTGCGTCACCGACCCGTCGCTGGCCCCGCCGGGCTGCGGCAGCTACTACGTGCTGGCCCCCGTGCCGCACCTGGGTACTGCCGATCTCGACTGGGACGTGGAAGGGCCGCGCCTGCGCGATCGCATCTTCGACTATCTGGAGGAGCGCTATATGCCTGGCCTGCGCCAGCAGCTGGTCACCCACCGGATGTTTACCCCCTTCGATTTTCGCGACGAACTGGGCGCACATCTTGGTTCGGCCTTCTCGGTAGAACCGATTCTGACCCAAAGCGCCTGGTTCCGGCCACATAACCGCGACAGTCACATTACTAACCTCTACCTGGTGGGCGCCGGCACACACCCCGGCGCAGGCGTACCGGGCGTGATCGGCTCCGCCAGGGCCACCGCCGGCCTGATGCTGGAGGATTTAGCCCCTTGAATCAGCCTTTACTTACTCACGCTACCCAGACGATGGCGGTCGGTTCAAAGAGCTTTGCTTCCGCCTCGAAGCTGTTTGACGCAAAGACGCGACGCAGCGCGTTGATGCTCTATGCCTGGTGTCGTCACTGCGACGACGTTATTGATGGCCAGGAGCTGGGTTTTCGCCGCGACGGGGCGGAATACAGTCCGCACGCTGCGTTTAGCAACCCGCTATCTGACAGCCCGGACGCGGGCGCGGGCCACGTAACCGCTGACAGCAGCCCGGAGCAGCGGCTGGAAAGGCTTAAAGTCCTTACCCATCAGGCGCTTAGCGGCGCCCCTGTGTCGGAACCCGCCTTTGCCGCCTTTCAGGAAGTAGCCCTGGCCAGCGCCATTCCAGAACGGCTGGCTTTCGATCACCTTGAAGGTTACGCCATGGACGTGCGGGGCGAGGCTTATTACACCCTTGATGACACCCTGCGCTACTGCTATCACGTAGCCGGGGTCGTCGGGCTGATGATGGCGCAGGTGATGGGCGTGCGCGATCCCGCCGTGCTGGATCGGGCCTGCGATCTTGGGCTGGCCTTTCAGCTCACCAATATTGCGCGTGATATTGTGGAAGATGCCCACGGCGGGCGCTGCTATGTGCCTGCTCGCTGGCTGGCTGAAGAGGGTATGGACAGGGCGAACTATGCCAGCCCAGTCAACCGGGCCGCGCTGGCAAGAATAGCCCGGCGGCTGGTCGACGCCGCCGAGCCTTACTATCAGTCGGCCCGGGCGGGCCTGCCCGGATTGCCACTTCGCTCCGCCTGGGCGATTGCTACCGCCCGCGGCGTCTACCGGGAGATCGGCGTCAAGGTCAGTAACGCCGGAGAGCAGGCCTGGGACCGGCGTCAGGGCACCAGCAAAGGCGAGAAACTGGGGCTGCTGCTCTCGGGGGCTGGGCTGGCGCTTACTTCTCGTCTTGCGAAGCCGGGCCCGCGTCCCGATTCGCTCTGGCAGCGTCCTCGCTGACCGGCTTACCGTGCCGCTGGCGCAGCGTTTTTTGCAGCTTCGACAGCGGCGGCGCATACAGGAATCCGAAAGAGACGCAGCCCTCGCGCCCCCGGACGGCGTGATGCAGACGATGCGCCATATAGAGACGCTTCAGGTAGCCGCGCCGGGGTATATAGCGAAACGGCCAGCGCTGGTGCACCAGCCCGTCGTGAACGATAAAATAGAGCGCGCCATAAGCGGTCATGCCCGCACCCATCCACTGGAGTGGCCAGACGCCGGTACTGCCCAGATAGATCAGCACAATGGCAAGCACCGCAAAGACCATCGCATAAAGGTCATTTAACTCCAGCCCGCCCTTATGTGGTCGGTGATGAGAATGATGCCAGCCCCACCCCCAGCGATGCATAATGTACTTATGGGCCAGCGCCGCCACCACTTCCATCACGATGATGGTAAACAGCACGATTAATGCGTTGTACAACAGCTGCATCTTATTCGCTCTTCTCCGGTTCGATGGCAGTAAGCTTAATAGATAAAATGCCTGACGACTGAGTTTTACTGAATTAACGCTGTGTTTCTGAGCCCGGCAGAGCCATACGCTGAATTAACTGCGTGACTTAACGGCGAATGGGGGAACGCTAACCGCGAAGGTCAGAGAAAACCTTAAAATTGGGGGAGTTGTGCCAAAGAGGCTACCCGCTTATGGCGAGCAAAGCTGACGTGTGCTGAACGGAAGGTTTAACGGTAAGTGCAGGTGCGAAAAGGTTTTTATCGTTTTTTTATTAATTATATTGCGTATTCCCTGGTGAATCTCTCAGCTATCGATGTGGGTAAGGCCAGCTATGATCGACGCCTGTTGCAGAAAAAACGCCTGTTATTATCAGATAGCCCAGCAGAATAACAAACACTAACAACGCAATTTTTTCAAACAATACAAATACATTTGCTAACTTCATGGCGAGCACCTCAACGTTTACAGGGTTAAAGAACATTCTGAAAAGTTAGAATGTTACCGGTAAAATCGCAAGCGCTGAGGCCGTGATAACTCATTAAGTTTGTTAATTGATATTTCTACCCACCCGCTCCTGAAAAGGAACGGGGCTGGCGTAGGTCGTTATGGCGGGATCAGACTTCATCGATCGTAAAGCCGATCTGCTGCCCACAGGAGAGTTCAAGCGTATTACCGTCCGGGTCAGCAAACAGCGCCCAGTAGCCCACTGGCGGGCCGGATTGCTGTGGTGGCTTGCGCAGCACGCCTTCCCGTTCGGCCATGCTCACTTTTATATCAATTTCATCAATGGTTGCGCAGGCCACGCCCAGGTGCCCAAACGGACCAAGAGGCGTATCCCTTCCCGCCTGCGTCTGCACCAGCACAATGGCAAAGCGCCGGGTAAGATCGCTGAGCCATGCCACCTTCTCAGCCTCCGGTACGCCCGGCTCACGCTGATGAACGACCTTCATCGCGGCATAGCGCTGATAAAAATCGATACTTTTCGCGATATCTTTCACTTCAAAGGCAACGTGGGTCAAACCAATATCAGTCGCTGTCATCATCTTTATCCTGCGGCGTTTATGTCCTGCAAGAATATGATATCGCGCGCAGCGCATTTATCCGCCAGTGCGCCCGGGGGTAACGGAGAGCACGGCGGGCGACATTGCTGTGGGGGGTATTATCTAAAGCGTTGAGGGTGCGGGGTAAAGGATTGAAAAATCGGCTGTCTTAAAAGAGCTACTCATTGCCCCACTGATTCAGAAACGTCGCAATGTCATCAATACGAAGCGCGTCGATGCCCGCCTCCCTGGCCAGCTCAGTTTGTGTACTCTCGCTGATCTCTTCGTTATTCATTAAGCGGGTGACTAGCAGCTGGAAATAACGCGCCAGAGGGTCACGCTCCAGGTCGCTTACCGGCTTTGCAGATTCCGTCGAATACTCATCTACGATGTCATAAAATTTTAGCGGTACGTCATTGCTCATCATTCATCCCCGGGAGTTAAGGTGGGTGTCAGTTACTGCCTCAGTCGGCTGGTGTGGATAATAGCATTTTAAGGGGTTTTCGTGTCATCCTGGGCATTGATCCCACTGTTCTCCCGACCGGGCCAACAAAAAACTGTATATAAATGGGTCTTCTCCGATTATGGTGTGAAAAATTCGCTCATATTGTCTTTATAGGGGTTAAACACTTATAAGATAAACTCTGTTTCTTGATATTATTCCCCCTTCATTTACAGTCAGTCTTATCAGGAGGGCGTATGCCTTTTAATATCAATTCATGCTTATGTAATTCAACCTTAAGTATCGATTCCTTTGTCGATACCTCATCCACCTCAAAGAATTCAACTCAAAATATCCATTCATCTGGCGGATATGTTACAACCAGTACGAACGTTAAAGCCTCAGACATCAAGCCGCGATGTTCGTCTTTGCATCCCAAATTAAGAATGAGTGCTGAATAATATACTCACTTCAAAGAACTCATGGCTTCAGTAGGAGAATCGAATAAAAAAGTTCACTTTGATGATGTCCCGTCCAGGAAACAGAGTGCCTCTCATGATGTATCTGATACCCATAAACCGTTAACCGCCCCCATCAGCACTGTAGATGACAATGATACTGATTTCGTTCTATTTGAAGAGTTTGAGCAATGGCGTTTGCAGCGATTAAAAGATCAAGTAAGTACAACCCCGTCCGATTCGGATGCTATTCCAGCAAGTAAGCAATCCGAAAGATCTGCATTTTCTGTAGAACATGCGATCTCAACCAACTACGATAATCCAAGAGAACAGGCAATCTCAATCAACGAAGATATTCCAATTAAGAAATAAGCGGTTAATCAAAACGCGCAGAAGCTCATATTCAGCTTACCGTAATGGAACATTACTCCCAGCTTAAAGCGCTCCCTGTTCCGGTAACCTCTGGCTTTTATTCTCAGCAACCTTATTTAGCTGTTCAGGGCTTCAGCATTGCCATTTGAGACGTTATGCCGCATGGCATTCAGTATCCCGTATAACCTTTTGCTGATTGTACCGGCCATGTTTCTCATTACCGGTACATCGCAACTTCTCGCCAGCGCTATCCATTGCTGCCAGTCCGTTCGCCGTTCAGTACTCCACGGTCGGTTCCAGATGTCTTTTGCCAGCTCCTTCATCGTCTGCTGGCGACGTGGCCTTTTACTCTTTCAGCTCCACAACCTTTACAAACTGACAGATGCTCCTGGATTCCTGTATCACCAAACGGACATGCTGACATAACCCCCCACCAAATATCATCTAATTAATTGATCTGAAGAAAGAGCCTGTCAGAGCGGTTTTATCGATAAAATTCACAACAGTTAGCAGTCATAAAATATCGATATTAATTTATCGATCGATTTAGACAATTAATTACCAATCGACATGAGATTATCAGTCGCCATAACTATCAATTTAACTACATTCTTCGATTTTACAGATCAATAACTCAAAGAGATTTTAATCAATTAATAGATTTGTGAGACGGGAAAAGGATGCTTGCTGACCCACTGCTCTCTGGAAGTCAGTCTTTTTATGTCCCGCTTTGGGTTAGTGAAAACCCGGTTGCGCATATAGCCAGCGGGCATACCCTGTGGCAAACTTACGTTTTCTCAGGCACAGGGAATCTGCTCAATGTCCGAAAGCCATGCTACCTGTCTGTTCACAGAAGGCCGGATAACGCTTCCTGACCAGTATCAGGACCGCACGGTTAATGTTTTTACTCTACCCGGCGAGAACGCCCCCGCATTTAACATCTCACGAGATACCCTCAGTAATGGAGAGGTGCTGCAAGACTATATTGACCGCCAGACAGCGCTCATGGATAAACATCTTAAAGGATGGAAACTGTCTCTGCGCGAAGCAGCCGTGCTGGGGGAAAATATTGCACACGGTGAATGTGTGCATGCCAGCTACTTTCGTGATAACCAGAAGGTCTTTCAGCAGCAGGCCGTCTTTAATACAGCGGAGAAGCATATTCTGGTGTTCACTATGTCCCGTGTGGAAAAAATCAGGGACATGGACAGCCAGTGCTTTCAGGCACTCCTCGGCAGTTTTCGGTTTAACACCTGACAATTAAGGAACGTTGTTATGTTTGAAGCGGCACGCGTGGGCGATGATATCGGCCATTCTCACGCGCTGGCAGGGATGATTGCCGGAACGATTGTCGGTGGACTGATTGCGGCTGCCGGTGGCATTGCCGCCGGGGCAATGATGATTGCCGGTCTCGGTGCGTCCTGTCTCGGCATTGGCGTCCTTCTGGTCGGGGCCAGCCTGGCGGTGGGATACCTGACAGGTGAACTGGCGACGGCAGCACGGGACGGTATCGCGGATGCGGGCGCGGCCAGCATGCAGAAGGAAGGCGTTATCGCCACCGGCTCTCATAACGTGTTCATTAACGGCAGACCTGCCGCCATTGCGACCAACAGCATGGTGGAATGCGCTAAGGACGGTGGCTCACAGCAGATGGCCGAAGGCTCCTCACGCGTATTTATTAACGGCCTGCCTGCTGGCCGCATCGGTGACCAGACCACCTGTGGCGGCAAAGTGATGACGGGTTCAGGGAACGTGCGCATTGGCGGTGAGCCGCAGCCGACCCTGCCCATACAATCTGAAGTCCCTGAAAAACTGTATAAAGCCTCTGACCTGACGTTGTTATTTGCAGGACTGCTCGGCGGAGCAGGTGGAGCGGCTGGCAAAGTCGGTGCACTGGGCAGACTGTTCAGTAAAATTCCGGGTATCAACAAGCTGGCCCGTATCGCCTGCCGCGCCAGCATGCTGATGACCGGTGTCGCTGCCGTGGGCATCATCGCGCGTCCGGTGGATATCGTCAGTGGGCAGAAGTTTCTGTCAGGTGATGACGAGCTGGATTTCGTATTGCCTTCCCGTCTGCCGGTGGTCTGGCAGCGTTACTGGCGCAGTGGCAATCCCGGCGACAGCGTGCTGGGCCGTGGCTGGTCACTTTTCTGGGAAACCCGCCTTGAACGGTATCAGGACGGGCTGGTATGGCGTGCACCGTCCGGCGATTACGTGTCATTTCCTCCCGTGCCGAAAGGAGAGCGTACCTTCTGTGAACCGGAGAAGCGCTGGCTGGAACATCATCAGGACGATACATGGTCAGTGTATGATATCAGCGGCGAGCGCTGGCATTACTCATCCCTGCGGGACAATTCCCCTTCCCTGCCGCTACGCCTCACTGAATCCTGTGGTAACGATATCCTGTTTGCATGGAACGACGACCCATACCCTGCATTCACTCACCGACAGCGCGGGGCAAAGTGTAGTCTGCCGCTACAAAACCGTCAGCGGGCAGGTTCGCCTGACCGGGGCCTGGCTGGATAATGAAATCTGCCTGGTCAGCTACGGCTTCGATGATAAGGCCAGGGTGATTAGCGTCACCGGACGCGGCGGTCAGGTACGCCGGCGTTTCAGCTGGTATGACGACGGGCATGGCACGGATTTACTGCGCAGCCATGAGGACAGCAACGGGCTTGTGAATGAATATCTGTGGCAGAACATTGATGGTCTGCCGCGCGTGGTGGCATACCGCAACAGCGCGGGTGAGCAGCTTGATTTTGAATACGATTTTATAAACGGCACCCGCCGCGCTACCCGCGAGGATGGCGCACAGGCACACTGGCTGGTTGACGACGATAATAACGTCGCCCGTTTCACAGATTATGACGGTCGCCAGACCAGCTTCGTTTACCGCGACGGTGAGTTGTGCGATGTCATCCTTACTGACGGAGCCATGCGGCGCAGCCAGTGGGACCGCTACGGTCGCCTGACGTCAGAGACTGACCCGGCAGGCCGCACCACAGAGTATTACTGGTTTCGCAACACTGACCGCATCGCCCGCACGGTTTTCCCGGATTTAACAGCCACACAGGCGACATATGATTTAAACGGTCGCCTGCTGTCGGAAACCGACGCACTGAATCACTCCAGCACTTACCACTATCCTGACGACGAAGAAACGCTGCCGGAACGCATCACCGATGCCAGTGGCGGTGACGTGCTGCTGGTGTGGAACCGCCAGGGACTGCTGACGCAACGCACCGACTGCTCCGGCAGCATGACCCGTTTTACGTATGACCGCTTCGGCCAGCTCCTGAGCAGTGAGGATGCGGAAGGTAACATCACACGCCGCGAATGGAACGACGCCGGTCAGCTTACTGCGATTATCCGTGCCGACGGCAGCAGGGAAACGCTACTGTGGAACGAACACGGACAGCTCAACGCCTGGCGTGACCCGCTGGAAAGCGAAGTGTCCTGGACGTATAACCGCCTGGGCCAGCCGCTCAGTCAGACCGGCCGCAACGGTATCATGCGTCGCTGGCACTATGATGCGCGAGGCAATCTGCTGCGTCTGGAAAACGACAACGGCGGTGAGTACCGGTTTACGTATGACCCCTCAGGACGTCCTATAAATGAGTTTCGCCCGGATAACACATCCCGGCAGATGGAATGGAACGAACGGGGACTGCTTACCACTCTTATGGAAAGCGGCAGACCGGACAACGATGGCGGCATTCCCCGGCGTGTTCAGCAGTTCAGCTATGACAGCAGCGGCCTGCTGACCAACCGGACAACCCGCGATGCTCAGTACCATTACCGGCGTAACAACATCGGGAAGCTTACCGGCCTGACGCGCACGCCGACCGCTGAAGGCGTGGAAAAAGGAATTGAAGCAGATGATATTCAGTTTACCTTTGATGCAGCAGGAAAACTGCTCACTGAACAGGGGGTGAACGGTGAACTGCATTACGACTATGACACCCTGGACAACCTCACCGCGCTGACCCTGCCCGGCGGGCAGCAGATAAGCTGGCTGCACTACGGCTCCGGTCACGTCAGTGCCATCCGCTTTAATCAGCAGACGGTCAGCGAATTTACCCGCGACCGCCTGCACCGGGAGGTGTCCCGCACTCAGGGAACCCGTGAACAGACCCGCCAGTATGACAGTATGGGCAGACGTACCCTGCAACGCAGTATCGGCGGCTTAGCACCCAACCTGCCGGAACAGGCAATCTTCGAACGCGCCTTTAACTACACCGGGCGGGGAGAACTGTCTGACGTCAGTGACACGCTGCGTGGCAGCACGATTTATGGCTATGATGAGGAAGGTCGTCTTCTCAGGCACTACGAAGCCCGCCCGGACCACAGCACCAGGACGTTCCGTTACGACGCCGCGGATAACCTCCTGCCGGATAATGACCTGTCTGCCCTGCCACTGACGGATAACCGCCTGACGCACTGGCAAAATCTGTTTATGAAATACGACGGGTGGGGAAACCTGGTCAGTCGCCGCAGCGGCCTGCATGAGCAACATTATGAATATGATGCGGAAAACCGGCTGATACAGGCAGAAGGCAGCGGACCGGAAGGCCGTTTTACCGCGCACTACCATTATGATGCCCTGGGCCGTCGCATCCGTAAAACCGTCACCACGCAGCGTGGCATCACTGAGACCCGCTTCCTGTGGCAGGGCTTCCGACTGTTACAGGAGCAGCAGCAGAATGGGCAGTGCCAGACCTGTATTTACGACCCGAATGAAGCATACAGCCCGCTGGCGCGTATCGACCACCTGCGGGACGACAACCGGGGTGAAATTTACTGGTTCAGTACCGACCTTAACGGTGCACCGCTGGATATCACTGATGAGCAGGGCCAGCTCCGGTGGAGCGGACATTACGGGAGCTTTGGTGAGGTTACCCGACAGACGGAAGGTTTTCACCGACTTGCACGGCAAACTGCCCTGCACCATCAGCCGCTGCGCTATGCCGGGCAGTACGCTGACAGCGAGACCGGACTGCACTATAATCTGTTCCGGTATTACGATCCGCAGATTGGACGCTTTACGGTACAGGATCCGATTGGGCTGGCGGGTGGCTGGAACCTTTATCAGTATGCTCCGAATCCGCTGGGGTGGATTGATCCGTGGGGGCTATCATTTGGTTCAGGTAAAGGTACACATACCGCCAATGCCACGTTATTTGATTCTGATGGCAATGTAAAAGCCCAGGGCATATGGCAAAGTGGCAATATGACACCAGAAGAAAAGGCTCTTGGCTTCCCACAAAGTTCACTAGCGACTCATACAGAAGCGCGGATAACACGCGAGTTAGATCAGATTGCTTTGCCGGGAGATAAATTGGTTATTGATGGCCAATACCCTCCCTGTACTTCATGCCGGGGAAAAATGAACACATTTAAATTGAATACTGGTTCAGATGTCGTTTATACATGGCCTGACGAAAACGGTGAAAGAAATGTCTGGTCTGCTGCTGGTAAAAAATCAACAAGAGCCAGAAGTTGTTCTGGTTAAGGAATAATCAATGAATTCTACTAAAAAAATCGAAGCTGTTTGTGTTAACTGCATTGATGAAGACGATGTGCTTACACTGGCTGTCGGTGATGACAAAAGCGACCCTAAAAATTTCTTAATCATCGGCAGATTTGACGAAGATAGTTTATCTGTTGATGAATGTATTGGGTTTCAGAATGAATCTACTAAATATGAAATCCCCTCAGCAATAGAATATGTTGAACTAAACGATGTAGAACTGGTAATTACAGTTAATGATAAAGCGTCTAGTGAAGCAGGCGCCAGGAATTTCCATGCTATATTTAAACATCCCATTGACAAATTCAAAGTGTCACAATATTTACGTGATATATTCAAAAATAGCAGCACTAGATTAATTATAAAATGAATATTTTAAAAATATCATATTGACATTCTAGGCCTTAAATTTGACCACAGTAAGTCAATGGGTAGAGATTTAGGAAATGCAAGTGTGAAAGCCCCTTTGGGTTGAGTTAACTATGATGAAATACATAGCATCATCATCAGAATGAAACAACGATAATTGATTTTTTATCCGAAACTGGTGCGTTAGGGAATTGCGCCAGTTCATACTCAGCAAATGGTAAATCGTCAACTAACATCGAACTACCAGCGATTATTACAATTAGAGCACTGAAAGCCTCCTTGGTGGTCGGTTACACCAAGATCTAACGAACGCTGATATTTTGTCAACGATCTCAATGTAGCATTTTCTCAAAAATAATAATTATAAAATGTTACATTTTTTATGTTTTAATATTTTTAACTCCGTTTTCTTCTCCTACTTATCATCTTGGTATGCTTCGATTCTGTTAAAATACAGAATTTAACAAATGACAGGCGGTCACCGTTGAATATAAAGTCCAGATTCAAGAGCTGCGCGAAGAGAAGCAATGAGGCAGAGTGGTATTCCAACCAGCCAGCAGCCCCTTAGTCAGTCAATAAATAACTCTGGCCGAGATTATTCCTATGAAGCTCAAAAACCGGGGGAGGCACAGGAATGACATCAGTCCAGGAGCAAACGATGGACATCAGCCACCCTGATAAACCGCACTGGGAAGCGGGAGCAGTAAAAACTGATGATGCTGGCAACCCGCGAATTAATAAATATGGTCGCCCACAACTCCGTAACGGAAAGGGTAAAGCTTATTATGCAAAAGGTACATGTAAATGAATGAACTAAAACAAAAAAAAGATTTTTTATATAGAAAAGCACAAGGCAATTTACTCAAGGATAAGTATTATAAAAAAATTGAGTCTTTAACACTTAACCCCGTAAACACCTCAAACTTCATGAGTCTTGAAGATACTGACTTAATAATAAAAAAACTAAATGAAAAAGAAGAAATATCAAGAAAAAAAATAGAACTGAAAAATATGTACACTCTAATTAATTCAGCGGGAGAAAAAACAACCACAAAAAAATGTTACATGCTATTAGATGAAGAATGGAAATTTCTTGGAGCTTACAAAGTTGATGGTATAATATATATTAACTCTCATTATGATTTTGAAAAAATGGAGTCAGATGAAATAAGACTAATAGCAGAAGACTTTTCATTTTACATTCAAATAGATTATGATTTCAATGAAATAACCTGTGAATTTTTTATTTATAAATAATCCCCACAGCGGCGATTTCAGTCAATATAAAGCTGGTTTGCTTAATCTGGCTGAAGAATCCAGCAATGTATCGAAAACCTGTAAAATCATGGGCGTTTCACGTGATACATTTTATCATTACCGCGAATTGGCCGATTAAGGTGGGATACTTACAGTATAACCGCCTGGGCCAGCCGCTCAGTCAGACCGGCAGCAACGGCGTCAGCCGACGCTGGCACTATGACCCGAGAGGCAATTTGCTGCGTCTGCAAAACGGCAACGGCGGTGAGTACCGGTTTACTTATGACCCCTCAGGACGTCCTTTAAATGAGATTCGCCCGGATAACACAACCCGGCAGATGGAATGGAACGAACGGGGACTGCTCACCACCCTGCTGGAAAGCGGCAGACCGGACAACGATGGCGGCATTCCCCGGCGTGTTCAGCAGTTCAGCTATGACAGCAGCGGCCTGCTGACCTCCCGGACAACCCGCGATGCCCGGTACCATTACCAGCGTAACAACAGCGGGCAGCTCACCTGCCTGACGCGCACGCCGACCGCAGCAGGCGTGGCGCTGGGAATTGAAGCAGATGATATTCAGTTTACCTTTGATGCAGCAGGAAAACTGCTCACTGAACAGGGGGTGAACGGTGAACTGCATTACGACTATGACACCCTGGACAACCTCACCGCGCTGACCCTGCCCGGCGGGCAGCAGATAAGCTGGCTGCACTACGGCTCCGGTCACGTCAGTGCCCTCCGCTTTAATCAGCAAATCATCTCTGAATTTACCCGCGACCGCCTGCACCGGGAAGTGTCCCGCACTCAGGGAACCCGTGAACAGACCCGCCAGTATGACAGTATGGGCAGACGTACCCTGCAACGCAGTATCGGCGGCTTAGCACCCAACCTGCCGGAACAGGCAATCTTCGAACGCGCCTTTAACTACACCGGGCGGGGAGAACTCTCTGACGTCAGCGACACACTGCGTGGCAGCACGATTTATGGCTATGATGAGGAAGGTCGTCTTCTCAGGCACTACGAAGCCCGCCCGGACCACAGCACCAGGACGTTCCGTTACGACGCCGCGGATAACCTCCTGCCGGATAATGACCTGTCTGCCCTGCCGCTGACGGATAACCGCCTGACGCACTGGCAAAATCTGTTTATGAAATACGACGGGTGGGGAAACCTGGTCAGTCGCCGCAGCGGCCTGTATGAACAGCATTACGAATACGACGCGGAAAACCGGCTGATACAGGCAGAAGGCAGCGGACCGGAAGGTGGCTTCACGGCGCACTACCAGTATGATGCCCTGGGTCGTCGTACCCGTAAAACCGTCACCACCCAGCGTGGCACTACTGAAACCCGTTTCCTGTGGCAGGGCTTCCGTCTGTTACAGGAGCAGCAGCAGAATGGGCAGTGCCAGACCTGTATTTACGACCCGAATGAAGCATACAGCCCGCTGGCGCGGGTTGATCATTTACGCGACGACAGTCATGGAGATATTCTCTGGTTCAGTACCGACCTTAACGGTGCACCGCTGGAAATTATCGATGAAAGCGGCGAACTGCGCTGGAGTGGGCACTACGGTAGCTTCGGTGACGTCACCCGGCAGACGGAAGGTTTTCACAAAATCGCGCAGCAAACTGCCCTGCACCATCAGCCACTCCGCTATGCCGGGCAGTACGCTGACAGCGAGACCGGACTGCACTATAATCTGTTCCGGTATTACGATCCGCAGATTGGACGCTTTACGGTACAGGATCCGATTGGGCTGGCGGGTGGCTGGAACCTTTATCAGTATGCTCCGAATCCGCTGGGGTGGATTGATCCGTGGGGGCTATCAAGATATCCCGGGGTGGATTTCTCAGGAAGTGATGCACTTTATCCGCATGGTGAGAATATTGTAAAAATACCAATGACAGGTAGTCGTTATGGCGATTTTAAAGCAGCAAATGAATTGGCAAATTACACAAACTCAGTTGGGAATGTTACAGGTAAATCACATCCAGATGGCTATACCTGGCACCATTTAAATGATTATGATCCCCTAACGAATACTTCTACCATGCAACTTGTAGAGACAAGCGCTCACGAAGCCACGTTCCCTCACTCCGGTTCAGTAAGCCAATACGAACAGTATCATGTTGTAAAATATGAATCACTTGAAGCCAAAAAAATTGCAAAATCATTGAATTGTAAATAGTGAGGAGCATTATGTACTCAGAAGACTTGAAATTTTATGAAGATGATGAAGGCATTGCTGTCGATTTGATCTTAAAAGCATTCGGTTCGGATGAAATACAGTGTGTTAATCTTGAGTCTGAATCACCAGATCAAAAGATGAAAGATGATATTTCTTACTTAATTTCTCACCAAAATGAATTTTTACAAAAGATCCAAAAAGGGGTCAGTGAATATTGCATTAAAACTTACAATCAAGAATTACCAGACCTTAAAATTATAAAACTGTACGTATTCCCAGATAAAGAAAATGAATATGGTTTTATGTTTTCCACAACAATTGATAGAGAACATGGAATTGGCGTGAAATTGAAAGGAGAAAACATAGAGAAAATCGGTAGCAGCGAAACCGCATTTATGTAGATAACATTATTCAAAATAAAATCAGATAATTATACCGATAACCTGGACTGTACCTTTAAAGTTAGATAGTTAACTAATTAAGCTACAGTTCTGGACTCATCTACTTTCTTGCTTATAGGATTATTTCTTATTCTATTAAATTTCTATTCACGAAAAAATAGGGCTTTAGAAATAGTCGGGTTCAGGAGTTTCACGGTCAGTGAAAGGCACGATTTTGCTGCACTGTATGATGTCCCGGAGGTGAAAGAGCCTGCTAACCTGAAAATGTTTAATGTGGTAATCGCTTTCCAGATTATGCTCTCCGATTGCAGGCTTGTTCTCACCTAACGAAGCGGTGAGTATCGGGTGGCCTGAGAATATCTGTTCTTCCTGATTTTGGTTAAGCGTTGCAAAATGCTGTTCAATGGTTGACTCAAAATTTAAATATATTTGCTGGCTGTACCTGAACTTCTGGCAAAGCTCATCTACGTTAAGATCCAGCAAGGCGTCATTGCTATCAGGGTTGAACCGCTTTCTCAGCGCCAGCATTTTTTCTGTTTTTGTCATTATGTTGCCCGGTCTTTATGTCGTTACACCACTATATGCAACATCAACAATTAGCCAATGGTCAAAGGCTAACGCTTTCAGGGGAGGTTATGGTAAGGGGTCTGTACCGTGCTAAATAAGTACGCCAGTAAATATGCGAGAGAAAAAATGGGAAGCCTTATGACAGAGGATTTCGTAACTGATTGATTTTACTGGTGCCGATACCAGGAGTCGAACCTGGGACCTTCGCATTACGAATGCGCTGCTCTACCAACTGAGCTATATCGGCTTGGGGAGGTGAACTACGGGGCGTTACGTTAAGAAAAAATGCCCGGGGAGTCAAGGGGGCGCGAATCAGTCGCCGCTTTTTTCATCTGGCGGCAAGGCAAACCTCGGGTGATTCTCCTCCTTTCCTAGCCTGCTGCTCTTTCTCTACCCCCAACTTACTTCCCCCACTCACCTGCTGCTCTTTCTCTGCTCCCAACTTACTTCCCCCACTCACTACCCTACTTCCTTCCCTCCCTAACCATTCTGACCGCCAGGCCTGCCAGCACCGTACCCATTATCCAGCGCTGGAGCTTCTGCCAGCCGGGGCGCTGGGCGAGAAAGGTGGCGATAGTGCCGGCGGCGAAGATAATCATACTGTTGACGATAATGCTGGTCACAATCTGGGTGAAGCCGAGTATAAGCGACTGCATCAGCACCTGCCCCTGTTCGGGACGGATAAACTGCGGCAGCAGGCTGAGGTAGATGACGGCGGTTTTGGGGTTTAACAGGTTGGTCAGCAGGCCCATGGTGAAGAGCTTAGGATCGCTGTCGGGCGGCAGGTTGCGCAGCTGAAAGGGCGATCTGCCGCCGAATACCGCCTGCCAGGCCATATACAGCAGGTAAAGCGCCCCGGCAATGCGCAGCGCGTCGTACGCCAGCGGCACCGCCATAATCAGCGCGGTGATGCCCATTGCGGCACAGAGCATATAAAATATAAAGCCCAGCGCCACGCCGCTTAGCGAGATATAACCTGCGCGGCGGCCCTGGCACAGCGAGCGGGAAATCAGGTAGATCATATTTGGCCCCGGCGTCAGCACCAGCCCAAGGGCGATGGCGGCGAAGGGAAAAAGCTGTGAAAACGTCACCATACTTAACTCTCCCTGCGCACCTGGCGTCGGTGGTTATGATGCTAAAGCGTTAACCGCGCACGGTATCGCTGCCAAACCCTATCCATTTATAGGTCGTGAGCGCCTCCAGACCCATCGGGCCGCGCGCATGCAGCTTCTGCGTGCTGACCGCCACCTCTGCGCCCAGGCCAAACTGGCCGCCGTCGGTGAAGCGGGTGCTGGCGTTAACGTACACCGCCGAGGAGTCGACCTCATTCACAAAGCGGTTTGAGTTGTGCAGGCTGCGGGTGAGGATCGCATCCGAATGCTGGGTGCCATATTCGCGAATGTGCGCGATGCCCTGATCCAGAGAGTCCACCAGCACCACGTTCAGATCCAGCGACAGCCATTCGTCGCGCAGCTGGGCGTCGGTGACCGGGGTAACGTCGGCCGGGCCGTTTTGCAGCAGCGTCAGCGAGCGCGGGTCGGCATGAAGCCTGATGCCCGCCTCCGCCATGCTGTGGCTCAACACGGGCAGGAAGCTTTCTGCCACGTCCGCATGAACCAGCAGCGTCTCCAGTGAATTACAGGCGCTGGGGCGCTGTTTTTTGGCGTTGATAATCACCTTCAGCGCCGCCTGCTGCTCGATATCGCTGTCGACAAAGATGTGGCAGACGCCAATGCCGCCGGTGATCACCGGGATGGTCGACTGTTCGCGGCACAGCTTATGTAAATTCGCGCCGCCGCGAGGGATCAGCATATCCACATAGCGATCCAGCTTCAGCAGCTGATTAACCCATTCGCGATCGGGGCTTTCAATCGCCTGGACGGCCCCGGCCGGTAAACCATGCTGACGCAGCGCGTCCTGAATAACGCGAACCGTTGCGCCGTTAGTGCGCCAGGTTTCCTTCCCACCGCGCAGGATAGAGGCGTTGCCGGTCTTCAGGCAGAGCGCGGCGACGTCGATGGTGACGTTGGGGCGCGCTTCATAAATAACCGCCACCACGCCCAGCGGCACGCGGCGACGCTCAATGCGCAGGCCGCTGTCCAGCAGGCCGCCGTCCAGCACCACGCCGACCGGATCGGCCAGGCGGCAGACCTGGCGCACATCGTCGGCGATGGCTTTCAGCCGTGCCGGGTTGAGCATCAGGCGATCCAGCAGCGCTTCGCTCAGGCCGTTCTGGCGCGCGTCGGCCAGATCGCGCTCATTTGCGGTGAGGATTTCAGCGCTCTGCGCTTCCAGGCGGTCGGCGATGGTCATCAGGACCCGGTTTTTCTCTGCGGTGGAGAGCACCGACAGCGCATAAGATGCCGCTTTCGCGGCTTTACCCATTTCTTCCAGCATGCCCTGCTCCTTAGCTGACGATCATATCATCGCGGTGAACGGCAACCGGACCATATTCATAACCTAAAATTTCGCTGATTCGCTGGGAGTGATGCCCGGCAATCATGCGCATCGCATCGCTGTTGTAGCGGCTGACGCCGTGCGCCACATCCCGCCCCTGGAGGCTGCGGATACGGATCACTTCGCCTCGTGAGAAGTTGCCGCCGATATCGCGAATGCCCTTTGGCAGCAGCGAGCTGCCCCGCTCGAGGATCGCCGAAAGCGCACCGTCATCGACGGTGATTTCGCCCGCTGGCGGCGCGCCGAAGATCCAGCGCTTGCGGTTCTCAAGCGGCGTTTCCAGCGCGTGAAAGCGGGTACCGACCGGGTTGCTGGCGATGACGTCACCAATGACGCCTGCACGGCTACCGGCGGCGATAATCGTATCAATGCCCGCCCGGCAGGCGATATCCGCTGCCTGTAGCTTGGTGGTCATGCCGCCGGTGCCCAGACCAGAAACGCTGTCACCCGCCAGCGCGCGCAGCGCATCGTCAACGCCGTGCACGTCGCGGATCAGCTCCGCTGACGGGTTGTTACGCGGATCGGCGGTAAACAGCCCCTGCTGATCGGTCAGCAGCAGCAGCTTATCCGCACCGGCCAGAATCGCCGCCAGCGCTGAGAGGTTATCGTTATCGCCCACTTTGATTTCCGCCGTGGCAACCGCGTCGTTTTCATTGATCACCGGCACGATGTGGTTATCCAGCAGCGCCCGCAGCGTATCCCGCGCATTCAGAAAGCGTTCGCGATCTTCAAGGTCGGCGCGGGTCAGCAGCATCTGCCCAATGTGGATGCCGTAAATAGAGAACAGCTGCTCCCACAGCTGAATCAACCTGCTCTGCCCGACCGCAGCCAGCAGCTGCTTTGAGGCGATGGTCGGCGGCAGTTCCGGGTAGCCAAGATGCTCACGTCCGGCGGCCATCGCCCCGGAGGTCACAATCACAATGCGGTGGCCCGCCGCGTGCTGCTGCGCACACTGACGCACCAGTTCGACGATATGTGCCCGGTTCAGCCGACGCGATCCGCCGGTTAATACGCTGGTCCCCAGTTTCACTACCAGGGTCTGGCTGCTGCTCATTATTTCCTGCCGTTACGTGAGAGGTCTGCAAGAAGACGTTTTATCAGGTGTGGTGCTGGAAGCCAACAGGGGAGCGGGAAAAAGGCAAAAAACAGCCTTATTTCAAACCCGTTAAGTAATTCAGTTTAATTCCAAATGTGTAAATATGTAGTAAAAATATCATCTTCATCCTGTAGAACGTCTCTGCGTTCAGAGCGCTCTGGAAGCCAAAATAATATTCAGGCATTCGGGATTGATAGAAAAAATACAGCGGTGACAAATCCTACGTGCGCATGGGCTTTAAGGGCCAGACGCAGATTAACGATTTGGTGACCGGGGTACAGACCAAAGGTAAAGACATCGAAGGGCTGGCAATGTCCAGCCCTGTTTCCTCGTCAGGCGGTCAGCTTAACCGGTTCATCCGCAAAGTCTTCGGCGGGCTTCAGGCCCAGCTCCAGCTCTTCCAGCAGCGCTTTAAGACGCACGTGGAAATTACGCAGCGTCTCTTCCAGTCGCTCGTTGTTTTCCTTACCCTTAATGGCGCACGGCTTCCAGTTTCCTTCTTTGTCGAACAGACCAAAGTAGTATTCGTAGGTGAAGTGGTCGCTTTCAGCATTCAGCTCCATCCACCAGCCCCAGAACTCACGCAGCTCCGGTGCCGGTTTCACATTGACGCAAACGGCCAGGCAGTCAAAGAAAAAGCGATCGCCTTCGCACTTAGCTTCACGGATATAGGGTCCCAGAGAACCAAAGCGCTTCATTAAGCGGCTCTTAGGATGCCCACTTGGTAACGTCATTGTAAAACCTCCATCATTGAGCCTGTTATCACCCCGCTCAGGAGCAGGAAAGTGCTGAACTATAGCAAATCATCGCAGCAACCGCTTTGCTATCCAGTCAACAATATCACGTAAAGCCTTATCGAAGTTACGCATCGCCGGCGTCAGCGATACCGGCAGCAGCCTGCCGTCGCTGGAGGATTGCACAATCAGCTTCGACTCCTCCTCCGGGCTGAAGAGGTCGTTCGGCCAGAAGGCGGAAAGCAGCGGCGTGGTGGTGCGTCTGCCCAGCAGCCCCTGGGTTTTCAGGGAGTATCGGCCCAGCTCGGCGCGCAGGGCTGAGTCCGCCGCGTTCATCATGCCCAGGCGGCTGGCGAGCACGTCCATCATCATCTCCGGCACCTGGTCCTGAAGCACGCTATCGCTGAGGAGATGATGCACCACCGGGCCGACGCAGGCGACCGCACGCAGACGCTGTGACTCAAGATAGGCCAGCCGCACCGCCACGTTAGCGCCAAAGCGGAAGCCGAAGGCCGCCACGCGGGTGTGATCGACCCAGGGTACATTTTCCAGCTGACGCAGCACCTGCTGGTGCAGAAAGCTGGTGTCCTGGGTGAGCGTCCACTTCGATGAAAACCCCACTGAAGGCATATCGATGGTCAGCATGGCGATCCCGCGCGGGGCAAGGTAGTCATGAAACAGGCGATAGCTGTCGGTTTGCAGCGCGTCCAGCGTGCCGCACAGCAGCACCGTAGGATAAGGCGCACTGACGCCTGCGGGCATATGCAGAAAGCCCTCAATCGGGCTGCCGCCGGGGATAGCAAACGTCAGCGCTCTCAGCTCGCCCGACAGGCGTTTCGTTGCCTCTTCGTAGGCGCGGTTAGCCATCAGCTGCGCCTGGTCGGCCAGCTCATCACCTTTCAAATGCGGGTAGCCCGCCACGCCGAGCAAATTGGCGGCATGCAGCCAGCAGCGCCCTGCCTCTTCATCGCGGGTGGCCGCGCTGGCCCGTTGCTGCCACTGCGCCGCCAGGGAAGACCACTCGTAAATCCAGTTGCCGCCGCGATAGCCGATCACCGTATCCAGCAGGCTTTCATCGGTGTGCTCCGCGCGGCTGTTGGCGATTCTGGCAAGCACCTCGCCGATCTCAAGCGGCGGCAGGCCGCGCCACGTCCAGAATACGCGGTTAATCATCCGGTACCAGCCAGCGTGACTCTCCCCCTCCAGCGCCGAATGAACCGGCAGCGGCTTATGCAGATGTCGGCGACGCACTAAGGATGAGGTTTCAGGGTGTTTGAAGCGCGGTTTGAACAGCTCTTCGCTCAGATTTTTCGGTGACATAGCGTGGCGGTCCTCCGGCGCACAGGGCATGGGACCAGTCTACCCCAGGCCCTGCGGCTGCGCTAACCGTAAAAACAGCAACGCCCGGCAGAACCGGGCGTTGCGTTGACCGGGATCAATCAGCCTTTAACAATGGGCGGAATATAGGCTACGCCCATATCCCACGGCTGTTCAATCCAGGTGTTCTGCGGAATATCAACCACATAGTCGTCAACCAGCGGGCGACCGGCAGGCTTGGCGAAAATGGTCACAAAGTGGGCTTTCGGATACATCTCGCGGATCGCCTGCGCGGTACCGCCGGTATCCACCAGATCGTCAATGACGATAAAACCTTCACCGTCGCCTTCAGCGCGCTTAAGGATTTTCATTTCACGCTGATTGTCGTGATCGTAGCTGGAGATGCACACGGTATCCACATGGCGAATACCCAGCTCACGGGCCAGCAGGGAAGCGGGAACCAGTCCGCCGCGGCTGACCGCGATAATGCCTGTCCACTGCTCAACGGGAAGCAGGCGCTGAGCCAGTTTACGGGCATGGATCTGCAGCATGTCCCAGGTGACGATGTATTTTTCGCTCATAAAGGTGTCCCGACCAATGGTGTTGGCTTAAAAATGTACTATGGGTGAGGTTGCGCGGAATTATAGAGATCTGAGGCGCTAAAAACCAGCACCGATCGGCCTCCAGCCCGCTTTTTTGCTGTTGCGAAGTAAGCATCCCCATTGAAACGATGATATTCTTTGCCAACAGCGTCAGATCCGCTGACGCGAGCTGTTTAACCGCTAATCTTGCTCGCCATCCACGGCTCATGCTGAACGATGGTGCTGGCACAGGAGAGTTATCGTGTCTGAATTATCTCAACTGTCACCACAGCCGCTGTGGGATATCTTTGCCAAAGTCTGCTCTATTCCGCACCCCTCTTATCATGAAGAAGCGCTGGCGCAGTACATTCTGGGCTGGGCGAAAGAACAGGGCTTCTGGGCCGAACGCGATGAAGTGGGCAATATTTTGATCCGCAAACCTGCCACCGCCGGGCTGGAAAATCTGAAGCCGGTGGCGCTGCAGGCGCACCTGGATATGGTGCCGCAGAAAAACAACGACACGGTTCACGACTTCACGAAAGATCCCATCCAGCCTTGGATCGACGGCGAATGGGTTAAGGCGCGCGGCACCACGCTGGGCGCGGATAACGGTATTGGTCTGTCCTCTGCGCTGGCGGTGCTGGCGGATAAAAACGTTGAGCACGGCCCGCTGGAAGTGCTGCTGACCATGACCGAAGAGACCGGCATGGCGGGTGCGTTTGGCCTTCAGCCCAACTGGCTGCAGGCAGACATCCTGATTAACACCGATTCGGAAGAAGAGGGTGAAATCTATATGGGCTGCGCGGGCGGCATTGATTTTACGGCGACGCTGCCGATCGACCGTGAAGCGGTACCCGAAGGCTTCGCGCATATTCAGCTCCAACTTAAGGGCCTGAAGGGCGGCCACTCCGGCTGTGATATTCACGTCGGCCTGGGTAACGCTAACAAGCTGCTGGCCCGCTTTCTGTTCACCCAGGCTAAGGCACTGGATCTGCGCCTGGTCGACTTTACCGGCGGTACGCTGCGTAACGCTATCCCGCGTGAGGCCACGGCGACGCTCGCCGTCCCGGCAGACAGGCTGGACGTGCTGAAAAGCCAGGCGCTGCACTATCTGGAGACGCTAAAAAGCGAGCTGGCGCTGAAAGAGAAGAACATTAATCTGGTGGTGGAGAACGTGGCGGCCAGTGGCCCGGCGCTGACCGCAGCCAGCCGCGACGCCTTTATCGCGCTGCTGAACAGTACGCCAAACGGCGTTATTCGCAACTCTGACGTAGTGAAAGGCGTGGTCGAAACCTCGCTGAACGTCGGCGTGGTGGCGATCCGCGAAAACGAAGCGGTGATCAACAGCCTGATCCGTTCGCTGATCGACAGCGGTAAAGAGTACGTGGTGGAAACCCTGACCGCGCTGGCCGAACTGGCCGGTGCCACGGTGCGGGCGAAAGGCAGCTATCCTGGCTGGCAGCCGGACGCCACCTCGCCGGTGATGGCGCTGGTGGGGGAGACCTACAAAAAGCTGTTTGGCAGAACGCCAAACATCCAGGTGATCCACGCGGGTCTGGAGTGCGGTCTGTTTAAAAAGCCCTATCCGGACATGGATATGGTTTCCATCGGGCCAACCATTACCGGGCCACATTCGCCGGATGAGCAGGTCCATATTGCCAGCGTGGGCCTCTACTGGCAGCTGCTGACGGCGCTGCTTAAGGCAATCCCGGCGAAGTAAGCCTGAGCGGCAGGCGGACCCTGTTCCGCCTGCTGCTTCCCTGCGGGCCGTGCGCCTGCCCCTGTTGCTGCCCGCTCTTACCCGCTATAAACCCAACAGCAGCTGACGTTCAATCTGGGGATTGAGCAGCGTCACGTGCAGTCCGACCAGCCTGACGCCGCGCCCACTCCGCCGCTCCTCCCAGGCCTTCTTCGCCACCGCAATCATGTCGTCTTTATTCAGCTCGGGCCAGACGTGCTCCTGCGTGGTCTGCTGGAAATCATTAAACTTAAGCTTGACGCCCTGGCGGGCAATCAGCCGGTCTGGCTTGATCTTGATCAGGCGGCGCTCCAGCTCCTCATAGAGGAAGTCGATAATTTTCAGGCACTCTTCCCAGCTGTGGATATCCTCCGACAGGGTACGCTCAACGCCGAGGGATTTGCGCAGGCGATCGGTCACCACCTCCCGCTCATCAATGCCGTTACAGCGCTCCCACAGCACCCGGCCAAACTTGCCAAAGCGCCGGAGCAGCGCGGCAAGATCGGTTTTCTGCACGTCGCCGCAGGTCATCAGCCCCATTTCCTCCAGCTTTTTGGCCGTCACCTTGCCGACGCCGGGGATCTTCGCCAGCGGCAGCGTCAGCAGAAACTGCGACATTTCATCAGGGGTTATCACGAACTGCCCGTCGGGTTTATTCAGATCGGAGGCAATTTTGGCGACAAATTTCACCGGCGCTACGCCTGCCGAGGCGGTCAGATTCAGCTCCCGACTGATGGTCTGGCGAATTTCGCGCGCCATCAGCGTGGCCGACCCGTGGCAGTGCAGGCTGTCGGTGACGTCAAGATAGGCTTCATCCAGAGAGAGCGGCTCAATCAGGGAGGTATAGCGCGAGAATATTTCACGAATATGGGCGCTGGCTTCTTTGTAGGCCTCGAAACGGCCAGGCACCACCTTAAGATGCGGACAGAGCTTAAGCGCCATCGCGGTGGACATGGCGCTGTGTACGCCAAACTTGCGCGCCGGGTAGTTAGCGGTGCTGATCACCCCCCGCTTAAGATGGCTGCCGCCGATGGCTATCGGGATATTGCGCAGGCTGGGATCGTCGCGCATCTCTACTGCGGCATAAAAGCAGTCCATATCGACGTGAATGATCTTCCGCATATCCCCCTCCAACTGTACTGGATAAGTATACAGCGAAATAAGCGAATGACAATATTACCCGTTTAGCCAAAGCACAGCGGCAAAGGGCTGAGCCACATTTTTATTCAGTATTTTATACTCAGCTCTCTTGATAAAAAAATAGACAATGCTAATGTGACGCAGCAATAGCGGCTATCAACTGATATTGCCTGTAAACGCGTCCCGGACGCCGCATCCACCCCTCCTTTTTCAAGGGAACCAGAATGGGCAAAATCGCACTCCTTTTTGCGATGTTTTTTCTGCCAGCCGTTGTTTTCGCCAGCGTACCCACCACCCCGGTACTGCCGCTGGCACCGGTAAGCAAAGAATTAAAGAAACATCTAATTGGCACGCCTGTGTATATTCAGATATTCAAAGAAGAACGCACGCTTGAGCTTTATGGCAAAATTGGCAACGATTATCGTTTAATAGACAGCTATCGAATTTGTAATTTCTCTGGTGGCCTGGGGCCTAAGCGCCGTCAGGGAGATTTTAAAAGTCCGGAAGGGTTTTACAGCGTCGGGCTTTCCCAGTTAAAACCCGACAGCCGCTTTTATCGGGCGATTAACGTCGGCTTCCCTAACGCCTACGATCGTCAGCAGGGATATGAAGGGAAATATCTGATGATCCACGGCAGCTGCGTGTCTATCGGCTGTTATGCGATGACCGATACCAATATTCAGGATATCTATCGCTTTGTGGAAGCCGCGCTGCGTAACGGTCAGCCACGTATCGAATTAAGCATCTATCCGTTCCGCATGACCGAAAGCAATATGCAGCGTCACCGTAACTCGGTGTACTACAGCTTCTGGCAGCAGCTGCAACCGGGCTACGCCCAGTTTGTGCAGACCCACCTGCCGCCTTCGGTCAGCGTCAGCGACGGTCACTACGTGCTGAATAGCCCGGGGTCACTGCTTAGCGCCCCGGCTACCGGTTCATCGCTGGCGCTCACCCAGACAAAATAGCGCCCAGTCGCCTGGCGCAATTTTGTGCCAGGTTTCATTGCCCGTCAGGGGCTGGGTAGCGATCACCGTGACCACGTCATTCGGCGTGGTCTGCTTCTGAAAATCAATCTCAACGTCCTGATCCAGCAGCGTAGCCTTGCCAAACGGTGCCCGACGGGTTATCCAGAACAGATTCGTCGAGCAAAAAGCCATCAGATAGCGGCCATCCGACAGCAGCATATTGAATACACCCTTTTTCCGCAGCTCCGTCGCCAGTTCGGCAATATAGCGAAATACCGCAGGCCAGTTGCCCGGCGTACGCGGATAGCGCGTGGTCAGCTTGTGCAGCAGCCAGCAAAATGCCTGTTCGCTGTCGGTTTCGCCGACCGCCCGAAAGGGACCGGTATCCAGCGTTCGGTAGCCTTTCAGCTGCCCATTATGCGCATAGGTCCAGTTGCGGCCCCACAGCTCGCGGGTAAAGGGATGCGTATTTTCCAGCGCCACCTCGCCCCGGTTCGCCTGGCGAATGTGCGCTACCACGGAATGCGATTTAATCGGATACTCCTGCACCAGCCGTGCGACAGGCGAATTAAAGCTGGGTTGGGGATCCTTGAATGTGCGACAGCCTTTTCCTTCATAAAAGGTAATCCCCCAGCCATCCTTGTGCGGACCGGTTCCCCCACCGCGCTGGACAAGACCGGTAAAGCTGAAACAGATGTCCGTAGGAACGTTGGCGCTCATCCCGAGCAGTTCACACATAGCGACTACCTCGCAGTAAGGCCCTGCTACCAGGGCCGGGAAAGGGTTACTTCGCCATCTCTTTTTCAATCAGCAGGATCAGGATATGAATAACCTTGATGTGGATCTCCTGAATGCGATCGGCATAGCCGAAGTGCGGCACGCGGATCTCTACGTCAGCCAGGCCATCCATCTTGCCGCCATCTTTGCCGGTCAGGATGATCACCTTCATGCCCTGCGCACGCGCGGCGTCAATCGCCTTCAGGACGTTGGCCGAATTACCCGAGGTTGAGATACCAAACAGCACGTCGCCCGTGCGGCCTACCGCCTCAACGTAGCGAGAGAAGACATAGTCGTAGCCGAAGTCATTGCTGACGCAGGAGATATGGCTGACGTCCGAAATGGCAATGGCCGGATAGCCCGGACGGTTTTCCCGGTAGCGTCCGGTCAGCTCTTCAGCAAAGTGCATCGCATCACAGTGCGATCCGCCGTTGCCACAGGAAAGGACTTTGCCCCCCGCTTTAAATGCATCTGCCAGCAGCACGGCCGCGCGCTGAATGGCATGGATATTGGCGTCATCGCTCAGGAAATGGGTGAGCGTTTCGGCGGCTTCATTGAGTTCTGCACGAATGATGTCCTGATACATAGAGAGATCCTTTTAAGTGAGGTCGCCGCCAGTTTATCAACTTGCAGGAGGGGGGAACAGCACCCTTCCTGCCGGTCCAGACGTTTCACGCGTGATACACGCGGAGTGTGAGCCAGGTTGTAATTATTATGTAACCAGATTGCTAATAAAAACCATCTCAACTACATATACTCCTAACAGGTCAGACCTCTTACTTCTGGAGAAATTTTATGCTGGCTCTTAGCTGCCTTGCGACGATCGTCCTGATTGCCGCCCTGTTTTATCATCGCGTAAACCTGCCGTTAAGCAGTCTCGCCCTGCTGGTATGGTGCATTGCCTGGGCCGCAGGTGGCGTCTGGACGCCGTGGCTGCTAATTCCGCTGGCGGTGATTCTGCTGCCATTAAACCTGCTGCCCGTAAGGCGGGCGATGTTCTCTAAGCCGATGCTGCGCACCTTTCAAAAGGTGATGCCACCGATGTCGCGTACCGAAAAAGAGGCGATTGAGGCGGGCACCACCTGGTGGGAAGGCGAGCTATTTCGCGGCAACCCCGACTGGCAGAAGCTGCATGACTACCCGCAGCCGCGCCTCACCGCCGATGAACAGGCTTTTCTGTCCGGGCCGGTAGAGGAAGCCTGCCGTATGGCAAACGACTTCGCGATTACCCATGAAATGGCCGATTTGCCGCCCGAGCTGTGGGCCTTTCTGAAAGAGCACCGCTTCTTCGCGATGATCATCAGGAAAGAGTACGGCGGCCTGCAATTTTCCGCTTACGCCCAGGCGCTGGTATTGCAGAAGCTGGCGGGCGTCTCGGGCATTCTGGCGATCACCGTGGGCGTGCCCAATTCGCTTGGCCCCGGCGAGCTGCTTCAGCATTACGGCACTGATGCGCAGAAAAATCACTATCTGCCGCGTCTGGCCCGCGGAGAGGAGATCCCCTGTTTTGCCCTGACCAGCCCGGAAGCAGGATCCGATGCCGGCGCCATTCCCGACACCGGCATTGTCTGCATGGGTGACTGGCAGGGACAGCAGGTATTGGGTATGCGCCTCAGCTGGAATAAGCGCTACATTACCCTTGCGCCGATTGCGACAGTGCTGGGGCTGGCGTTTAAGCTTTACGATCCCGACCATCTGCTGGGCGATACGGAGTCGCTGGGTATTACCTGCGCGCTGATCCCTACCCATACGCCGGGCGTGGAGATCGGTAAACGTCACTTCCCGCTCAACGTGCCTTTCCAGAACGGTCCGACGCGCGGCAAGGATATTTTTGTTCCCATTGATACCATTATCGGCGGGCCGAAGATGGCCGGACAGGGCTGGCGTATGCTGGTCGAGTGTCTCTCGGTGGGACGCGGTATCACCCTCCCCTCCAACTCAACGGGCAGCCTGAAAAGCATTGCAATGGCTATCGGGGCCTACGCCCATATTCGCCGCCAGTTCCGCCTGCCGATAGGCAAAATGGAAGGTATTGAAGAGCCGCTGGCGCGTATCGCCGGTAATGCCTGGATGATGGATGCCGCCGCTTCGCTGATCACCTACGGTATTGTGCTGGGTGAAAAACCGGCGGTGCTCTCTGCCATTGTGAAATACCACTGCACCCATCGCGGGCAGCGGGCGATTATTGATGCGATGGATATCGCCGGTGGCAAAGGGATTATGCTCGGCAAGGGCAACTTCATTGCCCGTGCCTATCAGGGTGCGCCGGTGGCCATCACCGTGGAAGGGGCAAATATCCTCACCCGCAGCATGATTATCTTCGGCCAGGGGGCGATTCGCTGCCATCCGTATGTACTGACCGAAATGGCGGCGGCACAAAATCACGACCTCGCTACTTTTGACCGTGCGCTGTTCAGCCATATCGGTCACGTCGGCAGCTGCACCGTGCGCAGCCTGTGGCTGGGTATCACCGGCGGGCGCACCAGCCGCGCGCCAACCCGCGATGCCACCCGCCGCTATTATCAGCACCTTAACCGCGTGAGTGCCAATATGGCGCTGCTTGCCGATGTCTCGATGTCGGTAATGGGCGGCAGCCTGAAGCGGCGTGAGCGTATCTCTGCCCGTCTGGGCGACGTGCTCAGCCAGCTTTATCTCGCCTCTGCGGCACTCAAGCGCTTTGAAGATGAAGGCCGTAATAAGGCCGATCTGCCGCTGCTGCACTGGGGCGTGCAGGATGCGTTAAAGCAGGCAGAAGACGCCACGGACGCGCTGTTAAGGAACTTTCCTAACCGCGCCGTCGCGGGTCTGCTTCGCCTGACGATATTCCCGCTGGGCCGCCGCTGCCTGGCGCCGTCAGACCGGCTGGATCACCAGCTGGCGCGCATCCTTCAGGTGCCGTCCGCGACCCGCAGCCGCATTGGTCGCGGCCAGTATCTGACCGCGTCAGAGCATAACCCGGCCGGACAGCTGGAAGAGGCCCTGGTGGACATAATGGCAGCCGAAATCATTCACGACCGCCTGTGCAAAGAGCAGAAAAAAAACCTGCCCTTTACCCGCCTGGACGCGCTGGCGAAGCAGGGGCTGGCGCAGCAGTGGCTGAATGAAGAGGAAGCCGCCATCCTGACCCGCGCCGAAGCCAGCCGCCTGCGCTCGATTAACGTTGATGAGTTTGAGGCCGATGCGCTGGCGAGCCAGCCGCTTAGCAGGACGTCCGGGCCTCAGCCTCCATCTGCGTCTGAGGAGCAGGAGCAGGAGCAGGAGCAGGAGCAGGCTACATTGCAAAAGATACCTGATGATGCAAGAAAAACGGCCATAGCCTGACGTTATTGACTCAACCTCCCTTCCCCTTCAGCGGCAAATCAGCGGCTGAAGGGAGAGGATAGCGACGAACGAAAGCTGAAAATCCACCGGGCCAATAACCGCCGGTGGGAAGGGCACGCCGTTAACGGAAACTCATACCCCGCCAAAAGGAAAGTTGCATAGCGTTAACCGTTCTGCCGCACGCGAGCGATCAGCGCGTCGATATTCTCCACATGATCCGCGGCCAGAATCAGCGTTCTGCCCAGCGCGATCGCCTGGCGTACGCACTCCACCTTCATCACCTCATCTTCAATCGTTTTGATATCAGCCACCTGCGACATCCCTACCGTACGGCGGATAAGCTCGGTACCGCAGTATCCCAGGGTATCGCACCACACCTTACGCAAAAAGGCCGCGCCGTAGCCCGGCCAGGCCAGCGCGCGATCGCGCGATTTCTCAGCGGTCAGCGTCAGGAAGCGATCCGCAAAGCTTTGCCAGGTGACACGTACGTCGTTCAGGCGTTTCTCGCGGGCGTCTGCCGCCTCTCGGGGGGCCAGCAGCCCCGGGAGCGCACAGTAGTTAATCAGCAGATTGCCGAGCGCGCTACCCACGTCAAACCCGATCGGGCCGTAGTAGCCAAACTCTGCATCAATCAGCTTCAGCGTATTGTCACCCACGAAGATTGAACCACTATGGACATCGCCGTGGAGCAGCGCTTCAGCATGAGAGAAAAAGCGGTGCTTAAGCGCCGCCACCTTGAGACGAAGCTCGTCGTCGTCCCGCAGCGAGGCGGCCAGCGGCTCCAGGGCGCGCGGATAGCCGTTACGCTCATGCACTTCGTACGGCTCGTTGAAAAACAGCTCTTCGGTAATGTCGCACAGCTCGGGATTGGTAAAGCGAATCACCTCCGCTTTTTTCTGATACGGATGCTGGTAGAAGTCAGAGGTATGAAACAGCGTCTGCGCCAGATATTCACCAAGCTGCGCGGATGCCTGCGGATAGTCCCGCCCCCTAACCTGCTCGCCGCGCCAGATCGCCAGGTGGGAGAGATCTTCCATCACCATCACCGCCAGCTCGGGATCGTGATGCAGGATCTTCACCGTATATTCCGGGCAATACTGACCGTGGATCTGCAATACCTCGGCTTCAATGCGCGCGCGATCGAGCGTCAGCGGCCAGGATTCACCCACGCAGCGCACATAGGGTAGCGCCTGCTTGACAATGACCCGGCTGTTGCCGTCGCGGTCGAATATCTTAAATACCAGATTAAGGTTGCCGTCACCGATCTCCTGCGACTCAACCAGACTGTCCGGATTTTCAACACCGCCATACTGGCGGGCATATTCCACGGCATCCGCTGCAGTGAAAGTACGATATTGCGACATCAACTCACCCTCTTTAGCCCATTGCTGTCTGCCCGCTGCCTCACAGAAACGTTCGCGTGACGTTAATTTGTTGCAAACAAGCCGTGCAGACGTCTATACATCCGTCAGGCATGTTGGCACAATATCGCCTGACGACGCAACCAGGATTTTACTTCTCATGCAGACACTGAGCACAACCAGCTTACAAGTTCGTGACAATCAGCTTTGGATCCTCGATCAGCAGGCGCTTCCGCAGCAAAAAAACTGGTGCCCGACGCCTGATGTGGCCTCGCTGGTGGGTCATATCAAAGCCCTGCGGGTGCGTGGTGCGCCGCTCATTGGCCTTTCTGCCAGCCTGCTGCTGGCGCTGCTGGCGGAGAACGGGTTGCCAAAAGCCGAACTGGCGGCGGCGCTGGAGGTGCTGCGGGCCGCCCGCCCCACCGCCGTCAATCTGATGAATAATCTCGACCGCATGAAGCAGGTACTGGCTCAGGCACCGGACAACGTAGCCGCCGCGCTCAGCAGGGAAGCCCTGCGCCTGGTCGGTGAGGATAAGGCGCTGTGCGACAGTATTGCGACGGCGGGGGCTGCGCTGATCGAACCGGGCAGCCGCCTGCTGACCCACTGCAATACCGGCGGGCTGGCGACTGCCGGTGTGGGCACCGCGCTGGGGGTCATTGCGCGCGGCTGGCAGCAGGGCAATGTCGAAAACGTCTGGGTGGACGAAACCCGCCCGCTACTTCAGGGTGGACGCCTGACGGCCTGGGAGCTGGGCGAACTGGGTGTGCCCTACCAGCTGATTTGCGACAGCATGGCCGCCAGCCTGATGGCGCAGCAGCAGGTTGACGCCATTTGGGTCGGTGCCGATCGCATTGCGGCCAACGGCGACGTTGCCAATAAAATTGGCACCTACAGCCTGGCGGTGCTGGCTCACTATCACCGCATTCCCTTTTACGTTGCCGCCCCGCACACAACGCTCGACAGCAGCTGTCCTGACGGTAACGCCATCCCTATTGAGCAGCGCGCCGCCAGTGAAGTGACCGGCGTGGCGGGCAGCTTTGGTGACGTGCAGTGGGCCCCGGAAAACGCCCGGGTTTATAATCCCGCCTTTGACGTCACGCCCGCCGCCCTGATTAGCGGCTGGGTGCTGGATACCGGCGTGGTCACCCCGGCAGAGGTTGCCGCAGGCGCTTTCTACGGCAGGCGCGGATAAGCATCCGCTATCGCGTCGCCGGTAAAGTTGGCAATCCAGCCTTCCTGATTATCGAAAATGCGGATAGCGGTAAAGTGGGGTGACGAGCCCATATCAAACCAGTGCGGCGTGCCTGCCGGAACGGAAATCAGATCGTTCTTCTCGCAGAGGATCTGATAAATATGGCCATCCAGATGCAGGCAGAACAGACCCGCGCCCTCCACAAAGAAACGCACCTCATCTTCACCGTGCGTATGCTCAGACAGGAACTTCGTGCGCAGCACCTCCTTCTGCGGGTTATCGGCACGCATGCTGATAACGTCCCAGCTCTGATAGCCTTTCTCCGCCACCAGCCGGTCAATCGCATGCTGATACGCGTTAATCACCGTGTCAGCATCGGGGTTTTCACCCAGATCGCGATCCGCTTCCCAGCGCTCAAAGCGCACGCCTTTTGCATTTAGCTGCTGACGGATTTCGTCAGCATCGGTGCTGTGCCACACCGGCCTGGTGGCTTCGCTGTCGGTAAACAGGGTCAGTGCACTCATAGTGAAAACGACTCCAGGTTAATCTGATCAAAACGGTTTACCTGACGGTGCCGACTCTGTGTGTCTGCCCCGTCACGCACCAGCTGTAAGGTCTGCCAGCCCGCGTCTTGCGCGGCATCCAGCTCCTGATGAATATCGGATAAAAACAGGTGTTCGTGCGGCTTTAAGCCGGTCTCATCGGCGATATTGCGGTAGGAGAGCGTGTCGCGCTTGGCTCCCACGTGGGTGTCAAAGTAGCCGCTGAACAGTCCAGTAATATCACCCTCGTCGCTGTAGCCAAATAACAATTTTTGCGCAGCGACTGAGCCTGAGGAATATACATAGAGATCAATCGCCTGCTGTCGCCACTTTTCCAGCGCGGGCAGGACATCCGCATAGAGATGACCCGTAAAGCTGCCGTTAACATAGCCGTCGCGCCAGACCATGCCCTGGAGCGCTTTCAGCGCGGTGGACTTGCGATCCTCGTCCATAAATGCGAACAGCACGGTAATCAAATCTTCCGTGGTGGCCTGCGGCTGGGCTATCTCATTGCGCAGATCGTTCAGCGCCTGGGCCACCTCATCACGATGCTGAAAGGCGGCAATAAAGGCCGCGAGGTTTTCCCGCGCGTAGGGGAAAAGCACCTCATGAACAAAACGAATATCGCTGGTGGTTCCTTCAATATCGGTAACAATTGCGCGGATCATTTGGCCTCCAATAGCCGACGTTGTAGTTCGCACTGGAAGAGAAACTCCAGCCCTTCAAGATGGCGTCTTGCCTCACTGACGTCCCGTCCCCAGCACGTCAGCCCGTGTCCCCGCAGCAGAAAGCCATAGCGCAGCGGCTGATGCTGAGCGTACTGGTCAATACGGCCCGCCAGGGCATCAATATCCTGATCGTTATCGAACAGTGCAACCGATACCCGATCAAGATGCGAGGTCTGTCCGGCCAGCGTTTTCTGCATTTCATAGCCCTCCAATTCTACTGCGGCCCCCTTCGCAATACGTGAGAGGACGGTCGAATTGACGGTGTGGGTATGCAGTACCGCGCCCGCATCGGGAAACAGCCGGTAAATCAGCGTGTGCAGCCCGGTCTCTGCCGACGGCTTTCGGCCAGAGGGGACGAGGTTGCTGGCAATTTCAACCTGAATAAAGTCATCGCGGGTCAGCGCGCCTTTGTCTTTGCCGGACGCGCTTAACAGGCAAAACTCAGCATCCTGACGTACCGACATATTGCCGCCGGTGGCCGGTGCCCAGCCCCTGGCACCGATCCAGTGGCAGGCGGCCACCAACTGATCTAACTGCGGAGTGAGGGTCATAGGTTTCCTTTTCTCTGCCGGATCGGCGAGCATAACATTAGCGTTTAGACGTCTAAGCGTCTCGATTGCCAAATATTAACATCGAGGCTATAGTGGCAGCAAGACACCTCCAACACATCATTAATTCCCAACGGATTTCACTCTGCCGCAACAGTCACAGGGTGCCAGTCCGGGATAAGCGTTTCGCAAGGGTTACCGATAATGAGCCAGACGTCACTGACACCGCAGAGCAAACTTCCCGCTCTGGGCACCACTATTTTCTCGCAGATGAGCGCGCTGGCGCAGCAGCACAACGCCATTAACCTTTCTCAGGGCTTTCCCGATTTCGACGGGCCGGACTACCTGAAAGCGCGTCTGGCCCACCACGTCAGCGCGGGCGCAAATCAGTATGCGCCCATGACCGGCGTGCAGCCGCTGCGCGAGGCCATTGCCGCGAAAACAGCGGCGCTTTACGGCCACCAGCCCGACAGCAACAGCGAAATCACGGTCACCGCCGGTGCTACCGAGGCGCTCTTCGCCGCCATTACCGCCCTGGTGCGGCCGGGTGATGAGGTTATCTGCTTCGATCCCAGCTATGACAGCTATGCGCCTGCCGTCACCCTCGCGGGGGGCATCATGCGGCGCGTGACTCTCCAGCCGCCGGGGTTTCACGTCGACTGGTCGGCGTTTGCCGCCCTGCTCTCGCCGCGTACCCGACTGGTTATTCTGAATACGCCGCACAATCCCTCTGCCACCGTCTGGCAGAAAAGCGATTTTGAATCCCTGTGGCAGGCCATTCGCGGGCAGGAAATTTACGTGTTAAGCGATGAAGTGTATGAGCATATTTGCTTCGCGGAGGCGGGCCACGCCAGCGTGCTGGCCCATGCTCCGCTGCGCGAGCGCGCTATCGCCGTCTCTTCGTTCGGGAAAACCTACCATATGACCGGCTGGAAGGTGGGCTACTGCATAGCGCCGCCATCGCTGTCGGCTGAGGTGCGCAAGGTACATCAGTATCTGACCTTTGCGGTAAATACGCCGGCCCAGCTGGCGCTGGCCGATATGCTGAATGCCGAGCCGGAACACTATCGCGAACTGCCCGAATTTTATCGTGCCCGACGCGACCGCTTTATTCAGGCGCTGGAATCAAGCCGCCTGAAGGTGCTGCCCTGCGAGGGAACTTACTTTCTGCTGGCCGACTACAGCGCGATTTCCGATCTGGATGACGTGGCGTTCTGCCAGTGGCTCACGAAAGAGGTGGGCGTGGCGGCTATTCCGCTGTCGGTATTCTGCGCCGGACCTTTCCCTTATAAACTGATCCGCCTGTGCTTTGCCAAACAGGAAGCCACGCTGGATGCTGCCGCGGAGCGCCTGTGTCAACTTTAAATCTGACCGTTCTCCAGCAGCCGCTGGTCTGGATGGATGGCGAAGCCAACCTGCGCTTTTTCGATACGCTGCTGGCCGACCTGAAGGGGCGCGATCTGATTGTGCTGCCGGAGATGTTTACCACCGGGTTTGCCATGGAGGCGGCGAAAAGCTCCCTGCCGGAAGCGCGGGTGACAGACTGGCTGCATGAGAAAGCGAAGGCCACCGGGGCGCTGGTCGGCGGCAGTGCCGCCATTCAGACCGCCAAAGGCGCGGTTAACCGTTTTCTGCTGGTGGAGCCGGGCGGTAAGGTGCATCGCTATGATAAGCGACATCTGTTCCGCATGGCCGATGAGCATCACCATTACCAGGCGGGCGATCGTCGGGAGATAATCGAGTGGCGCGGCTGGCGGATCCTGCCGCAGGTCTGCTATGACCTGCGTTTCCCGGTGTTCTCACGCAGTCGCAATGATTACGATCTGGCGCTTTACGTGGCTAACTGGCCCGACGCGCGCACCGCCCACTGGCAGGCGCTGCTGCTGGCCCGCGCCATTGAGAATCAGGCGTACATCGCCGGGTGCAACCGCGTGGGCAGCGACGGCAACCACCATCACTACAGCGGCGACAGCCGAATTATCAGCCCGCAGGGTGAGATCCTGGCGGCGGGCGAGCCGCATCAGCCCGCCGTGTTAAATGCTGAACTGTCTCTGGAAACGCTGAGCGACTATCGCGAGCGCTTCCCGGCGTGGCGCGATGCGGATACCTTTAGCCTCTGAGCGGGTGTTCTGTTCGCGCCAGCTGACCGCCAGGCAGGTAAAACGAAGGCGGCTGGCCGGTGACCCGGCGAAACATGGTGGAAAACGACGATCCGCTGTCGTAGCCCAGCGCCAGCGCCACCCCGGATACCGGCGTTCCCTCCACCAGCCTGCTGAGCGCGACAACCACACAGGCCCGCTGCCGCCAGGCCATAAACGACATCCCCGTCTGCTTAAGGAAGTAGCGCCGGAAGGTGCTCTGGCTCATAAACAGCATGGCGGCCCAGTCATCTGCCGCATCGTGGATATCCGGCGCGGCCAGAAAGGCCTGACACCGCTTCAACAGCTTTTCCTCACGTGGCAGGGGGATATCAAACTGGCGGCAGGGCATCAGTGCCAGCTCTTCCAGCAGCAGCGAGATCAGCAGGCGATCGCGCGGCGAGTCGTAGAGCGGATCCAGCATTACCGCCTCAATCAGTAGCTGCCTCAGCAGCGGCGACACGCTGATAATTTTGCACGCCTCCCCGACGTTCAGCCTGCTGGCGCTGGCGGGTTCGATATAGAGGCTGCGCGTTGAAACGCCGGTAAACTTCACGCTGTGCGCCATCTGCGGCGGGACCCATACCGCATGCTGCGGCGGCACGGTCCAGCGCCCCATATCCGTGGTGACTTCCATCAGCCCGGTAGCGCCATATAAAAGCTGCGCCCGCCGGTGGCGGTGCGTGGGAAGCCGATACCCCTGCGGATAGTCGTTACCCACCGCCACCACTTCGCGGGCGAGCGCATCATAATCATCAATATGCACGTTACGCATCTACACCGTCACCACCCAGCCTGACCGATTCGCAAGGGTAAATGAGCGCCGCAGAAATGGGAAGCGCCAGGTTCCCACGTTAGGATCGTCGCTTAACGCATCTGATGGAATTAATGAATGGTGGAGTTAATCACGATTTTACTCGCGGGTTTTGCCACCGGCATCACCACGGTGCTTTTTGGCTTTGGCGGCGGCTTTGTGGTGGTGCCTTTTGTCTATCAGATGCTGGTGCGCCAGCCCGACCTGACCGACAGCGCCATGCATATTGCCGTCGCGACCTCCACGGCGGTGATGATATTTAACGCCGGCTGGGCAAGCTGGCAGAACTGGCGGGCGGGCAGGCTGTCAGCCGCCACGCTGTTTCCGCTGGCAGGGTACATCGCGATAGGGGCTGTAATAGGATCGCTGCTTGCCGGAGAGATTGCCGATCGGACCATCCGGGTACTGTTTATGATTTATATGCTGGTTACCCTGGCAGACTGCCTGATGCGTAAAGGCTTTCTACAGCGTCCCGCCCGGCGCAGGCTTTCGGCCTTAACCTCTGGCGTCGGCGGGGTGGCGATCGGCCTGGTGGCGGCACTGCTTGGCGTGGGCGGCAGCGTGATGACCGTACCGCTGCTCAGGCGACATGGCTACACAATGCGTGACTGCGTAAGCGCGGCGAATCCGCTCTCCCTGCCCGTTGCCGTTTGCGGCGCGGCTGTCTATATCCTAAGCGGGCTACAGGCGGTCAAGGCCCCCGGCTACCTCGGCTTTATCAATCTGAAAATTCTGGCGCTGCTGACGCTGGCAGGCTGGCTGGGCATTCTGTTTACCCGCCGCGTGGTTCCGGCCGTACCGGATGCCCTGCACGCCCGCGTCTATATTGCCCTGCTGTTGGCGGTGCTGGTCGCGATTGTGCTGTGACGTGGTCGGCACGCGACAGAGAGTGTTATGCCGGAACCGCTGAAATTTCCGGACGGTGATTTTTTCAGTACCCTCTTCTTTAAAGGATGGCCTCTACCGATGCCCGCCGTCGTCAGGCACAGACGCGATCGTTCCATGCGTCGCGGTAGATAATATTTCCTTCCGTAAACGTCCAGGTGATCGCCTCATAACGCACTTCAAGCGTTTCAAGGTGGGTGCTACTTATGCCGTTAGGGGCAAGATAAGGCGAAACCGTGGTAATTTTGACGTTTTCCATGATGATATTGAAATATTCAGACTCAATGCCTGATTCTAAAATTCGGTACATCCTGACCAGGGCTTTTTTCAGTGTGCGACCTTCACATACAGCGCGATAAAGGAGTGGCGTTGTCTGATCGAACTCTTTCACTATTACGACAGGCCGATGAACGCGCGTGCCCGTAAGTTTTCCCCAGCCCGACTCTACAGGAATGGTTACACCATGCGAAAAAGATTTTAATTCGATCGAGCCTAAGCGTTGTGGAATTAAACAACTGCCAACAACAGGAGAGCCATTTTCATCTTCAAGCCACAAATGTGCGGGAGCAGACATGTTATTTCCTTATAAATTGGTTTCAAAGCGCTAATATCCACACGATTACCATTTTATGTAACGTGAAAATATATATATAATAAATATAGCGAATACCCCTACCGGCCATATCGGGCCATCAGGAAAAAAACGCACCAGAACGACGGCAAAAATCAGTGTCAGCACTGCGGGGCCGTACATTGAAAACAATGACCTGAACAGTCGTCTAAAAAACCTTCGGATAAGATTCATCATGGCTATCTAATCATGTTGATAATGATATCTTTAATGTCATCATCCGACGCCCACTTTGCTTTAAGCGCTCCCGCTTTTTCAAACAATGGCTCAATCAGGAAGTACATCATTTCAAGTTCATGAGCGTACAGTGCAGCGTAATAGGCTGGACAGATAAAATGAAGTCGATGGGCGCTATCGGCAGCCCTTTGAACAACGCCATAGAGGCCAGCCATCCCGATCCCCATCCCCGCCGCACGTCCAGCTAAAGCACTCATATCAAAGCTTAGGTTCAAACCAACGGCGACGGACGATGCTGCCGCTAAGGCGAATCCGGCGTTGGTGAGTGAGCTGGCGGCCATATGGACATTCACTGCCATAAGCATTTTTTTGATATGCTCAAGTTGTTCTGAGGTCCTGTATCGGAAGAGTTCTTCAAAGTAAATCTTAAGCATTTCATATACAACATCTTCATGTCGCAGAAGATAATATACCCCTTTAGCAAATCGAATATCTTCGATCTTTTGCTGCTGGCAGACGTCCTGATATTCGTCAGTAAAGCAGGATGTGTAATACAGCGCACGTTTTGCACCTGCGCTTATTGTATCCACCTTCTTTGATACCACCTTGCCGACGCCTGTAAAGGCGTGGTCGAGCTTCAGTGCGAGGATTTTATTTGACTGTAAAAAGCCTATAATTTCATTACCGTAATACATTATCGCTCCGTGATAATTTTTATTCATCCCTTTCGGAGAGTATATGCCTTAGGTACTGATGAGTAAATGAGCATTTATTTCATAAAATGAGAGGCACGTCTGAATTATAAAAATCCCGCTCTTTTATTTTCAGTAATATTTCAGCATTCCAGTCATTGCATCTGTAATAGCTGAGCATCACCCCTCATTATTTGAGGGGATCGGCAGGAATGCGCAAGCCGGGGCGGATGAGGTGGGTTCACGGCCGGTTTAACTGCCCCGGTAGGTGGACCATGACCAGGGGGAGATCAGAAATGGCAGATGGTAATGACTGCCCGATTCAGGCAGGACAAAATCAATCTGTGCGCTGACGTAAAGGGCATCGCGCCCGCTGGCTGCGAAGTAGTCACCAATCTCTGCCGTCAGGCGATAGCGCCCCGGCGGCAGCGGGTTCGGGGTTAAAGCCTTCAGTCGCCCGTCACCATCTGTATGGCCCTGAGCGATCGCCCGCCAGCCACGCTGCTCCTGTTGTTCCAGCGCAATAGCTACCCCAGCCGCCGGTTTGCCCAGCGCGGTATCTAATACATGCGTGCTAATCGTACTCATTAAACGTCTCCTTCAGGCGCAGCAGGGTGATTTCCCGCAGCTGATCGAGCGCTTCCTGGCGTTCCTGCTGCGGCGTATTAAGCAGGCGGCGATGCAGCTCGGTCAGGATCTCTTCGCCACTGCGGCCCCTGGCGCGGATTAAAAATACCTGTGCGAAACGCTGCTCATAGGCCATGTTCCCTGCCCGCAGCGCCTGCCGGAGTTCACTATCCTCGCGGCTGACCTGCTGCTGCTCACCTCTGGACAACCTCGCCTCTTTGCTATTCCCCGAGGCATTTTCGCCAATGCGCGGATGCGCAGAGAGCGCAAGGCTTAACGCCTGCTCATCCCAGCGACGGGCCAGCTCGCTTCCGGCCCTGAGTAAATCGTCCAGCGAGGCAAAGGGGCGGGCCGCGACCAGTGCGGCGGCCCACGCCTCCAGCGCCACGCAGTGTGCAATCTGGTTTTTAGCCTCATCAGCCGTCGCCTGATTAAAATATTCCAGCGTCATAAGATTCCTCTAAACCTGCCCATCCCGTTACTCACTTAATGATAGCGCCACATTGCATACGGCCTGCTGATACGCCTGAAGCGCCAGCGCCACGTCGCTTTCCATCACCGATTCCGCCGGATGGTGGCTGATCCCCCGGTCGTTACGCACGAACAGCATTCCCACCGGCCAGCGCTCCGCGATGGCGATTGCATCATGGCCCGCGCCGCTGGGCAGCGACAGGCTGCGACCCTGAACCCGATCCACAGCGAGGCTCAGCGCCGCCTGGAGTTTCTCATCGCAGCCCGTCGCCGGGATGTGATAATACTCATCGGCGCTGAAGGTCAGCCCACGGCGCAGCGCAATCGCTTCACCCTCGTGCAGTAATTCCGCCAGCAGCTCGGCCAGCGCCCGATCGTCCGGCCCGCGTACGTCCAGCGTCAGCTGAACCTCGCCGGGAATAACGTTTACCGCGCCCGGCTGGCACTGTAGCGTACCGACGGTGGCGACCAGCTGCGGATGGCGTTTTTGCGTGGCCTGTTCAATAAATACCATCCATCCGGCGGCGGCGGCCAGCGCATCCTTACGGTGCGTCATCGGCACCGTTCCGGCATGGCCCGCCTCGCCGGTAAACCGGCAGTTCAGACGACGGGCACCGTTGATGGCGGTCACGACCCCCAGCGCAAGGCCTGCCTGCTCCAGGCATGGCCCCTGTTCAATATGCAGTTCGAGATAGGCAGCGATATCCTCTGCCCTGCGCGCGGCGTTCTGCACCGCGGCCCCGTCCAGGCCGACCTGAGCCATCGCCTGCGCCACCGTGACTCCGTTAGCATCAGGATGGTTAACCCAGCTCTCCGGCCAGCGGCCGGTCAGCCCCCGGCTCCCCAGCAGCGTAATGCCAAACCGCGTGCCTTCCTCATCACCAAAGCCTGTCACCTCAATCGCCAGCGGCAGACGCTGGTTTTGCTGATGCAGCGCCTGCACAACTTCTATTGCCGTCAGGACGCCCAGCATGCCATCGTAGCGACCGGCATTACGCACGGTATCAAGATGCGACCCCAGCAGCAGCGCAGGCGCGTCTGCGCTTTGTCCCTCGTAGCGACCGCAGATATTGCCGACGCTGTCCTGCCAGACGCGCATGCCCGCCGCTGCCATCCATGCCCCCACCTGCGCATTGGCGCGCAGATGCTCGGGCGACAGATAGACGCGGGTCAGGGCGCCTGCCGTTTCACTGATTTCAGCCAGTACGTCACAGCGTGCCATCACCCGTGCAGCGGCCAGCGTGGCGCTGGCTTCGCTCATCTGGCAATCACTCATCAGCCGTTCTCCTGCGCATAGCGATCCCACGCCGACTGCATGGCCGCGCCCTGGGTCGTTTGGTAGCCAAGATGCGTCAGCACCGACTCCAGCGCGCTCAGGGTGGTCATCACGCACGCTTTGCGCGCGTTGTAGCCCATGGTGCCAATACGCCACACCTTGCCGTGCAGCGGGCCAAACGAGGTGCCGATTTCAATGCCAAAATCCTCCAGCATCAGATGGCGCACCTGGTCGCCGTTGATCCCCTTTGGAATCACCACCCCCAGCACGTTGCTCATCTTATGTTGCAGATCGCCAAAGACCTCCAGCCCCATACCCTGAATGCCTTTCAGCAGCGCATCGCCGTGCAGCTGGTGGCGGGCAATCCCCTTTTCCAGCCCCTCTTCCAGAATCACCCGGGCGCATTCGCGTGCGCCGAACAGTGCGCTGGTGGCCTCAGTATGGTGATTCAGCCGCTCCGGTCCCCAGTAGTCCATGATCATGCCGAGATCGAAATAGTTCGACCAGATCATCTCCTCTTCACCCTGCTGGTGATCGGCGGTGCGGATCCCCTGCTCCACGCATTTACGCCGGCGGATCGCCGCCTCCATTTGCGGGCTGAGGGTGACAGGCGAGGTGCCTGACGGACCGCCAAGGCACTTCTGCATCCCGGCGGAGACCGCGTCCAGCCCCCAGGCATCGGTTTCCAGCACGTTACCGGCCAGCGACGCGGTGGCATCGGTGTAGAACAGCACGCCATACTTTTTACAGATGGCACCCAGCTCGTTCAGCGGCTGAAGCATCGTCGTGGAGGTATCGCCCTGCACGGTCAGCAGCAGGCGCGGGCGCACGGCTTTGATCGCGTCCTCGATCCTGTCCGGCGTAAAGACCTCGCCCCAGGGCACCTCGATGGTGTGCACCTCCGCGCGGCAGCGGCGGGCAATTTCACACAGCAGATGACCAAAGCGACCGAATACCGACACCAGCACTTTGTCGCCGGGGCGGATCGACGACAGTAAAATCGCCTCGATCCCGGCGCGGGAAGTACCGTCAATCAGCAGCGTCCAGCGGTTTTCGGTGCGAAACACGCCGCGATACAGCGCCATCACCTCGTTCATGTAATGGGTCATCGCCGGGTCATACTGGCCGAGCAGCTGGCTGGACATCGCGCGCAGCACGCGGGGGTCGGCATTGATCGGGCCGGGGCCCATCAGCAGGCGCGGGGGCGGGTTAATCTGCGGGTAGTGGCTTAATTCCATCTGTTCTCTCCTTTGTCAGTCGCCCTGCGCCTGGCCGAGGCCGCGCACGGACGAGATAAACTGTTTCAGTTCCTGGGTCTGCGGGTTGGCAAATACCGTCCTGCTGTCTCCCTGCTCCCAGACGCGGCCCTGATGCATAAACACCACGCGATCGCCCACTTCCCGGGCGAAGTTCATTTCGTGAGTGACCAGAATCAGGGTCATGCCCTCGCGGGCCAGCTGCTCAAGCACCTTTAACACCTCGCCGACCAGCTCGGGATCGAGCGCAGAGGTAATTTCGTCGCACAGCAGCACCTTTGGCGACATCGCCAGCGCACGCGCAATCGCCACCCGCTGCTGCTGTCCGCCAGAGAGGTTTGCCGGGTAGTAGTTCATCCGGTCGCCGAGCCCGACCTTTTCCAGCATCTGCGCCGCCAGCGTGCGACACGCGGCTTCGCTCTTTTTCAGCACGCGGCGCGGCGCCAGCATGACGTTTTCCAGCGCGGTCATGTGCGGGAACAGATTGAAGTTCTGGAAAACCATGCCGACCGATCGGCCGATCTCGCGCGCCTGCGAGTCGCGGTGGGTGATGGTCATACCGCCCAGCTTGATGCTGCCCTCCTGATAGGCTTCAAGGCCATTCATACAGCGCAGCAGGGTGCTTTTGCCGGAGCCGCTGCGGCCAATAATCGAGATCACTTCGCCCATATCGACGTCGAGATCCACACCCCTAAGGACGTGGTTATCACCGTAGTATTTCTGTACCTGATTAATGGTGATGAGCGGCATTGAATTTCTTCTCCAGATACTGGCTGTAGCGGGACAGCGGATAACACATCAGGAAGTAGCCCAGCGCCACCAGCCCGAACACTTTAAAAGGTTGATAGGTCACGTTATTCAGGATGGTGCCGGCTTTGGTTAGTTCGACAAAGCCGATAATCGACGCCAGCGCGGTGCCTTTCACCACCTGTACGGCAAAGCCCACGGTGGGGGCAATGCCGATGCGCAGCGCCTGCGGCAGCACCACCCGCCAGAGCGTCTGCCCGGTATTCAGTCCCAGGCAGCGTGAGGCTTCCCACTGCCCTTTCGGCAGCGCGCTGATGCTCCCGTGCCAGATATCCACCAGAAAGGCGCTGGTATAGAGCGTCAGCGCCAGCGAGGCGGCGGTCCAGGGCGAGACGTCAATGCCAAACAGCGCCACGCCGAAAAAGGCCAGAAACAGCTGCATCAGCAGCGGCGTCCCCTGAAAAAGTTCGCTGTAACAGCGCACCAGCCGCGTCGGCCAGCGTCGGCGACTGAGGCGAACCAGTACCAGCGGCAGCGCCACCACCGTGCCGCCGAAAAAGGCGGTCAGCGACAGCAGCAGGGTCCAGCGTGCGGCCAGCAGCAGATTGCGAACAATATCCCAGTCGGTAAAAGTGGTCATCTCTGCGCTCCTCTCAGCCATTTACGCCCGGCGGCCAGCAGCAGCTGCCGCATCGCCACCGACAGCGCAAGATAAATCAGCGTGGTCACCAGATAGACCTCAAAACTTAAAAAGGTCCGCGACTGGATCAGGCTGGCGGCAAAGGTCAGTTCCTCATACGAAACCTGCGATACCACCGACGACCCCAGCATCACGATAATGCACTGGCTGACCAGCGCCGGATAAATGCGCTGTAGCGCGGGCGGCAGCACCACCCGAAGAAACGTCTGGCTGCGGCTTAGCCCCAGCACGCGCCCGGCTTCCCACTGCCCCTGCGGGGTGACCTGGATCCCGGCGCGAATAATTTCCGTGCTGTAGGCCCCGAGGTTAATCAGCATCGCCAGCAGCGCCGCCTCGCCCGCGGTCATTTTCAACCCCAGATTCGGCAGGCCAAAAACAATAAAGAACAGCTGAACCACAAACGGCGTGTTGCGGATCAGCTCTACGTAGCCACCCCACAGGCGGCTGAGCAGCGTGGGCCTGCCGCTACGCAGCGCGGCGCCCAGGATCCCCAGCCCCACCCCGCCCACGGTGGCCAGCACCGTCAGCTGGACGGTAACCCAAAGTCCGGCCAGCAGTTCAGGCCAGAAGGGCCACAGCGCAGGGAAATTAAGTTGTCCCATCATTGCTCCCTCAGGCGCCGAAATCGGCCGGAAGCGGTGCTTTCAGCCACTGCTGCGACAGGCCGTTGAGCGTTTTGTCCGCCAGCGCCTGGGCGATAAGCGCATCCACCTTCGCCTTAAGGGCGGGTTCGTCCTTACGCATACCGATAAAGCACGGCGAGTCCTTTAGCATAAATTTGGTGACCGGCGCCTTACCGGGGTTTTGACGCGTGATGGCGGCGACCACCAGGTTGCCGGTCGCCACGTACTGCACCTGGCCCGACAGGTAAGCAGAGAGCGTGGTGTTATTGTCCTCATACCGCTTCAGCTGCGCGTTCTTCGGCGCGATATCGCTCAGCACCATGTCCTCAACCGCCCCGCGCGTCACGCCGATGGATTTACCGGCCAGCCCGGCCGCGCTCTTAAGGTCATCCTCTTTTGGACCAAACACGCCGAGGAAAAATGGCGCATAGGCGCGGCTAAACGCGATAACCTTTTCCCGCTCCGGATTTTTCCCCAGGCTGGAGATCACCAGATCGACCTTATCGGTTTGCAGGTAAGGCACGCGGTTGGCACTGGAGACCGGCACCAGCTGCAACTTAAGTTTCATCTGCTTCGCCAGGTACGTGGCCATATCAATGTCGTAACCCTGCGGCTGAAGGTCAGTCCCTACCGAGCCGAACGGCGGGAAGTCCTGCGGCACGGCAATGCGTATAACGCCTCTTTTTTCAATATCCTGTAGCCGATCCGCCCTTGCCTGGGTGACCTGAGTCAACATCAAAGCTGCGCCCAACACTGCCAAAAATGCTCTCTTCATTCTTATCTACCCCGGTTAATAAAACATGAAACGAAAGATTCTTAAAGAATTTATTTGCAACTAATGTGCCATCATCGGGCGCGACAGATAATTACTTTTCGCTACTGCTCCGCCAGAAGAGCGCGGAGCAGTAGCAGCAGAAAAGCGCGATTTATTCGAAATTTAAGAGGTTATGACCGGGTTACAGCCGTGAGAGGCATTTCTTTAGCGCACTCGTCGCAGATCAGGGAGATAAAGAGTGATGCGGGGAAGCGCCCCATAAAGAGGCAGAGCACCAAAACAGTGCCCCACTAGCGCCGCTCCAGCTCGTCAAGCTGCCCGTAGAGATCGGCAATATGATGGATCCGCTGCCGTCCTTCGCTGAGTGATTCATGCAGCAGCGCATTGGCAAGCAGGTTAATCAGGCTGTTTGCCGAAGCATAGCTGTCAAAGGCGGAGACGCTGTCCAGCGGGGTGCACAGCTGCCAGCGGGCCAGCGCGATAACCGCCTGTGCCTGCGGCTCGCAGATGACCAGCGTGGGAATATCGCGGCCCTGTAACGCAAGCATCAGGGGTTTGATAATGCGCGGACGTCGGCGAAACGCCAGCACCACCACCGTATCATCCGGCGTCATCTCCACCAGCTCCTCTGCCAGCGTTTGTCCCGGCTGCGGCAGTACCATCACACCGCCTCTGGCCTGCTGGAGCTGCTGACGAAAGTGCAGCGCGACCGGATAAGCGTTGCGCATCCCAATGATAAATATGCGTTTACAGCGGGCGAGCTGCTGCACCACTTCGCCAAACTGCCCGGGATCAATCGCGCTAACCCACTGCGTCAGATTGGCCATTTCCTGCTTGTAGTGTCGGGAGAGCAGCGTGTTGCCCTGAACCGCATCGCGGTTGTCGGTCAGGGGCATTCCACTCTGGCGCAGAGTACGCAGCTCGTCACGCATATCCTTGTATTTCTCGTAGCCCAGCCGCTTAAACAGGCGGCTGACGGTCGCCTTTGAGACGCCGCTGAGCCGCGCCAGCTCTGCGCTGTTATAGCCGATCAGATCGTCGAAATGATCGAAAACGAAATCCGCGACCCGCTGCTCCTGCGGGGAGAGCTGGGGATAGTGACTTTTCAGGCGCTCATCAAGCTGTTTCATCGCTTACCTTGTAACTTTCGTTTCATTTTTCCCAGCATAACCAAATATTATCGCCCTTGAGGAGAAAAATTTTTCGGCAGCGAAACATTGCCGGCGGCAACCTGGAACATCTCTTGCTTTACTTCATTTATGTACCCGATAAAAAGAGACTGAAATGATTCAGAGTCATATCGCCCCGCTCGGCATGGCCGTCGCCCCTCACCACCTCGCCAGCGAAAGTGCGCTGGCCGTATTGCGCGATGGCGGCAACGCCATTGAAGCGATGGTCGCGGCTGCGGCCACCATTGCGGTGGTCTATCCGCATATGAACGGACTGGGGGGCGATGGCTTCTGGCTGATCGTGCCGCCAAAGGGCGACCCGATTGCCATTGATGCCAGCGGCGCGGCCGGATCCCTCGCCAGCCTGGCCTTTTATGAACCGGCGCAGGCTATCCCGCACCGCGGACCCAGGGCGGCGCTGACCGTGGCCGGCACCGTCAGCGGCTGGTCCGAAGCGCTAAACGTCTCTGCCGGGATGGGCGGCGCAGCCCTGCCCCTCTCCCGCCTGCTGGCCGATGCTATTCGCTATGCCGCAGACGGCATTCCGGTAACAGGTTCTCAGGCCGATGCCACCCGGTCTAAATATCATGAGCTGGCCGATCAGCCCGGTTTTGCCGCCACCTTTCTGCCCGATGGCGAGGTGCCTGAAGCGGGCAGCCGCTTTACTCAACCGGCGCTGGCGAACACCCTCAGCATACTGACCGAACAGGGGCTGGAGAGCTTCTATCGCGGCCCGCTGGCAAACCATATGGCGGGAGAGATGTCCCGCCTGGGCATGCCGATCACCCTGGAAGACCTGAATAATCATCGGGCGAAGCGGCGCGCGCCGCTGCGTCTCCGCCATCAGTCCGGCGACATTTTCAATATGACGCCCCCCACCCAGGGGCTGGTTTCGCTGGCCATTTTGGGCATCACCGATCGGCTGGATATGCCCGCTGCGAATGAGGCGCAGACCGTTCACCGCATTGTCGAGGCCACCAAGCTGGCGTTTGGCCTGCGTGACCGCTACATCACCGATCCGCTGCATATGCAGGAAGAGATGCAGGCGCTGCTGGACGGCAACATCCTGGACGGGCTGGCAGACAGCATTGACGATCGCTGCGCTGCGCCATGGGGAGAAGGTAAAGGCCCGGGCGATACGGTGTGGATGGGGGTAATGGACAGCAGCGGCCTGGCCGTCTCCTTTATTCAGAGCATCTATCACGAATTTGGCAGCGGCGTGGTGCTACCCGGCACCGGCATTACCTGGCAGAACCGCGGCGCGGCTTTCAGCCTCGATCCACAGCATCTGCTGGCGCTGGCCCCGGGCAAGCAGCCTTTTCATACCCTTAACCCCGCAGCCGCGCGCCTGAATGATGGCCGCACGTTGGTATACGGATCAATGGGCGGTGACGGCCAGCCGCAGACGCAGGCGGCTATCTTTACCCGCCATGTATTACAGGGCATGCCGCTCCAGCAGGCCGTTAGCGCCCCGCGCTGGCTGCTGGGACGCACCTGGGGCCAGGCGTCGGACTCCCTGAAGCTGGAGGGCCGCTTTTGCCAGGCAACCTTCGATACCCTGCGGGCGCTGGGTCATGAGGTCGAAAAGCTCCCTGACTTCAGCGAGGCCGTCGGCCATGCAGGTGCCATCGTCCGGCATACCAACGGCATGCTGGAAGGTGCCTGCGATCCCCGCAGCGACGGCAGCGCAGCCGGTTTTTAACAGGAGAACATCATGAGTAACGAGCCTGACTGGGCAGTGTGGCTGGAACAGATGGAGCAGGTGCTGGGCGTGACGCTGGACGATGCACGCCGCGACGCGCTGCGGGTGCAGTTTACGCGTATAGCCACCATGGCGCAGCCGCTGATGGCCTTACCGCTCGATGAGCGTCTGGACGTGGCGGGGGTGTATAAAGCATGTGCGTGACCTTATCCATTGCCGCCGTGCGGGCGGCGCTAACCCGTGGCGAACTGAGCGCCCGCGATATTGCCCGGCAGACCCTGGCTGATATTGAGCGGTACAATCCGACCCTTAACGCCTGGACGCATATCACCCGCGATCGCATGCTCGGCGAGGCCGACAGGCTTGACGCCCGGCGAAAATCCGGCCTGCCCCTCCCGCCGCTCGCAGCGATACCCTATGCGGTAAAAAACCTGTTTGACGTGGCCGGGCAGACCACCCTGGCGGGAGCCAGCCTGTTTAACGATCGCCCGGCGGCCACAGAGGATGCCTGGGCGGTGCGCAGGCTGGCTGACGCGGGTGCGCTGCTCTCCGGCATGCTGAATATGGACGCCTATGCCTATGGTTTCACCACTGAGAACAGCCACTACGGCGCCACGAAAAATCCGCACGATCTGCGGCGTATCGCCGGTGGCTCCTCGGGCGGATCGGCAGCGGCAGTCGCCGCCGGGCTGGTTAACTTCTCACTGGGCAGCGATACCAACGGCTCGATCCGCGTGCCCGCCTCGCTGTGCGGCATTTTCGGCCTGAAGCCAACCTTTGGCCGCCTCTCCCGCAGCGGCAGCCAGCCATTTGTTGCTAGCCTCGACCATATTGGTCCCTTTGCCCGCAGCACGGAGGATCTGGCCTGGGTATATGATGCCCTCCAGGGCCGCGATCCGCAGGACGGATTTCAGGCCGATAAAGCCCTGCACCCGGTCTTTAACCAGCTGGAACGCGGCGCTGATGGGCTGCGCGTGGGAGTACTGGATGGCTACTTTCACACCTGGTGCAGCGAAAACGCGCGTACCGCCGTCGCCGCGGTCGCCCGGGCGCTTAACGCGCAGGATAACGTTACCCTGCCGGACGCTGAACTGGCACGTAATGCAGCCTTTCTGATTACCGCCTCCGAAGGGGGTAATCTCTACCTGCCCGCGCTGCGCAGCCAACCCGAACGCTTCGAGCCCCTTTCGCGCGAGCGGCTGCTGGCCGGGGCGATGATCCCCGCCGCCTGGTACGTGCAGGCACAGCGCTTCCGCCGCCGCTTTCAACAGCAGACGCTGCCGCTGTTTGAGCAGTTTGACGTGCTTATCGCCCCGGCCACGCCGGACAGCGCCACGCTGATTGGTCAGGAAACCCTGCGCATTAACGATACCGACCTGCCCATTCGCGCCAGTATGGGCATGCTCACCCAGCCCATCTCCTTTCTCGGGCTGCCGGTGACCACGGTGCCGCTGCGCACGCCGGAAGGCCTGCCGATTGGCGTACAGCTTATTGCCGCCCCCTTTAAAGAAGACGCCTGCCTGCGCGCCGCCTGGGCGCTGGAGCAGATGGGCATCACCACCGCACTGCCAGCAACAATGGGAGCCACGCTATGAAGAGCGAATATATCGACCGCCCGGTGATTCTGGCGGAGGTCACCGCCGCCTTTTACCGCTATGAAGAGGCGCTAATCAGCAACGATACGGTGGTGCTCGACGAGCTGTTCTGGCACGACGGCCGCACCGTGCGGCTGGGTGCCGGAGAAAATCTGTATGGCATAGACGCGATCCGGGCCTTCCGCGCCTCGCGCCCTGCCGCCGGGCTGGATCGCCAGTTGCGCAATACGGTTATTACCACCTTTGGCGAAGACTTCGCGGTATGCAGCACGGAATTTACCCGTGACAGCAGCGACCGGGTGGGCCGCCAGCAGCAGACCTGGGTCAAACTCCCCTGCGGATGGCGCATTGTCGCCGCCCAGGTGAGTTTAATGAGCTAAGGCGCTTATCTCCAGAGGCCACAGGATTCGGGGATTCGGGGATTCGGGGATTCGGGGATTCGGGGATTCGGGGATTCGGGGATTCGGGGATTCGGGGATTCGGGGATTCGGGGATTCGGGGATTCGGGGATTCGGGGATTCGGGGATTCGGGGATTCGGGCAGGTAGCCTGTCAAAATTTCGCCGTAGTGCACAGAAAAGTGTCGTTTACCGCCCGCATTGATGGAAAAGAGTGCAATCGGTTCAAATTCCACAATAAAGCCATTGACGGTTTTCCTCCAAAAGGGTTTAATGCGCCCCGTTGCCCGGATAGCTCAGTCGGTAGAGCAGGGGATTGAAAATCCCCGTGTCCTTGGTTCGATTCCGAGTCCGGGCACCACTATTCCAAACCCTCGCTTATGCGGGGGTTTTTGCGTTATGACTCAATAACTTGTTGGTTTGTCAGTAGTTACCTATCTAAATCTTCCTCCGGCCCCGCTTCCCGGTGGTACAGAAAGGTGGTACAAAATGGGCATTATGATACAGCCAACTAAGAACAGATTCGGCGTTTACCACGTCCGTAAAGCCGTACCCAAACACCTGGTCGTCATACTTGGTAAACGTGAAATCAAGTTTACTCTTGATACGAAAGACGTGAAGGAGGCCAGAGAGCGTGCGCCTGCCAAAATCATCCAGATTGACCTCATGCTCAGGCTGGCTGAAAAACAGCTGGCCGCAGAGCAGACACTCACTGATGCCGATATTGAACTTATTGCTGGTGTATGGGCCTCAAAGACCATGCAGCAGGATGAGCTTATACGGGAACGTTACATCGCAGAAGATGAACTTGATGGTAAAATCGGGCTGTTCCACTCCTCCGAAAATGACATCATCCACACTTACCTGGAAGACAGGGAACACAAACCCCGTTTCAAGTCGCAGACATGTCAAGAAGAGCGAGATGTTGCCATCTGCAAACTGCTGGCTGTCGAACTGGATGAGGCTCTCGAGTACACGCCTGTAACTCTGACGCCACTATGGCGTAACCGACTGGCATGGCGGCTTGCAGAGCGGCGTAGCGAGCTGACAAATACTTATCTCCTCAGCTTACAATCCAGATCCTACGCCCGAAAGAAAGGTCTGGACTCACTCCCTGTAGAAAAAACTAAAAGTCTCACCTTTGCAGATTTATGGAAACGCTACAAAGAGCACGTCAGACATCATGAACCGTTGCGGGCGGAAAAAAGGATTGATGCCTACATGACATCGGCAAATCGTTTCATCGAGTTTGTCGGGCAGAAAGCTATCGAAGATATCTCTGTCGCCGACCTGGCCAACTTCCGTAATCTGCTGGAAAAACTGCCATCCCGCCCATCGAAAGCTGTGCGGCTGCTTCCTCTACAAAAACAAGTGGAGGCCGAAGGTGAGAAAATCAGCCAGGTTCGTGTCGAAAATATCCTTAAGGAGCTGTCATCTGTTTTCAGAGTCGCGGTCGAAGACGGCAGGCTTATCGAAAATCCGCTCAGCAAGCTTAAGAAACGCAAAACGGTATCCATGCCGACAGTCGTGAGATCTTTCAGCCACGATGAAATCCGCCAAATTTTCTTCCTGCCTGTTTTTCAGGGCGAAGAAACCAAACACGGCGTGATGGCGTACTGGATACCAATAATCCTTTACTATACAGGTGCTCGCGTTGAAGAAATCGCCCAGCTCCGTAAAGGGGACATCGTAGAAGTGGACGGCACCCCCTGCTTCAGGCTGTCTATGGGTGAAGGCCAGTCGATCAAGACAGGTAATACACGTCAGTTCCCGATACACAGCCACCTGCTTGAACTGGGCTTCCTTGATTTTGTGCAGTCCAAAACCTACCAGCTTTTTACCGAAAAATCGGAAGTGAACGGTTCATACTCCTACAACTATGGCCGCTGGTGGGGCAACTACATTCGCGAACACGGGCTGACAAGGGAAGGTATCAAACCTACCCACAGCTTCCGTCACACGCTCGTCACTTTGTGCCGAGATTTGGGCATCCGTGAAGAAATTCAGGACAGCATTCTCGGACATAACGACAATTCACCCACAAGGGAAAAGGCCAGCCACGGATATGGAGAGAAGACCGTAGAAGCCCAGCGTAATGTTATTGAGCAAATCCCAAGACTAGACCTTGTACGACGGGAAAAAGACTTTCCAGCGGTATAAGTCATAGTGATTAATTGGAGATCATCATAATGTTACGTATACCTGATTCAGCATGGCGTATCACTGCCGGGGGCCCCCAGATAGCCGTCCAATTTCTGCGGAAATTCACTCCACAGGCGAAGAGATTTACACAATGGGTACAGCGAACTCATACCAAGCTCTTGGGGGCTCCCAAGAATGTTCTTAGTTACTGCACTTATGACCTAATCGAGGGTAAATTTCCGGACGTCGACGGCTGGGTTTCAGCTGGTGATGCACTGGCTCTGCTTACATACAGCGTTCACAGCAGTACAAATGCCGATTTAATCAACGCAATTGAGTCTAAATCAGGCATTCAACTTCCGGTTACCGCCGGTGAAAGCAAGCTGGAAGGTCAATTTGGACAACGCTTGCGTGATGTATTAGCAGGATATGCCCGGCTTGCTGCCAATACTCATTACGAAATCGTAAGTCAGAAGAAAATAGGCAGCTTCCGAGTGGATTTTCTCATTACTGAACAACGCTATACCGACCTCACTAATGGTGAAACAGTTAAGCGACAATTTATTATCGAATTTGATGAAGTAGCCCATAGAAAGAAACGATATCAGCAAAATGATGAACGTCGAGATCGCTGGTTTCGTCAAAATCGCCCTGAGATCAAGTTGATCAGAGTCCGACATGAAGAACAGGAGTTGTGGTTCGACACAATCAGGCATTTAAAGCGGCTGGTAAACCTGGAAGATTGTTACGCTCACTGCCTCCGGAAAGCTTGTAGCACTTTGACTAAGACCGAACTGCTGATTACCAGCAATTCATCTGATTTAGCCTATAACTCTGAGCTGAATGAATGCCATTTTCTGCTTAGGCGTCCATTACAGCGGCTGAGGGAGATGAAGGCCATATTGCAAAGGCTTGAAATTCCCTATAGCGATGGCAGGAGTGTCAGTTTTAAACGTGCTCACCTCCGGAGGCTGTCGTTGTAACGCTCCAAGGATAAAGATGTTCCAAAGACGTACCAAAATATTTATTGCCGTATAAAGATAATCGGCATTTTGGTACGTTTATACGCCTGAAACGGCCCCCAACACATACTTATAGAGTTCAACCATACCCATACATACTTTTATTACTCAAATTCCCTTCCCCTTTGTCAAAGCATCTCAAAGATTCCTTGTCGCCTAAGCGAATTCGTCGAAGCCTTCCCCCCATAAAAAATTGCAGCAGAGCATCACTTCACAACTAAAAATAAACTCTATGAATCAATGGATTATCACAACCTGGGTATAAGAAAGTTGTTATCAACCAAGAGGATAAACTATATGATTCATCATGATACTCTTTCACTGTTATTTAAACGCCGTCAGAGGCTCTACAGGCAAGCAACCAGCTTATCCATGGGTGATCTTACCCACGTAATGTGGACACCGCCCTAAGCGAGATTCTGGTTTTCAAATTGTTCTGGGCTTAGACCGCCGCACGCACTGTGGCGACGCCAGCGATTGTAATCACACTCGATATAATTAAACACCGTCGCCCGCATTATTTCCCTGCTGGCAAAGCGCTCTCCGTGGATACATTCCACCTTCAGTGAGTGAAAGAAGCTTTCCACGCAGGCATTGTCATAGCAGCAGCCTTTTGCGCTCATGCTCCCGCGCAGATTATGGCGTTTCAGCAAGCTCTGATAATCCGATGAGCAGTACTGACCACCACGGTCAGTGTGAACAATGACATTTTCCGGACGTTTACGCCGCCACAGTGCCATTTGCAGTGCGTCGCAGGCAAGCTGCGCTGTCATCCGTGGTGACATTGACCAGCCAATAACTGCACGCGACCACAGGTCAATCACCACTGCAAGGTAGAGCCAGCCTTCGTCCGTGCGAAGATACGTGATGTCACCTGTCCACTTCTGGTTTGGACCACTAGCGTAAAAATCCTGCTTCAGCAGGTTCTCAGACACGGGCAGCCCGTGTTCACGGTAGCTTACCGGGCTGAACCGGCGGGAGGCTTTTGCTCTCAGTCCCTGACGGCGCAGGCTGGCAGCAATGGTTTTGATGTTGTATTCCGGTAGTTCGTCAGCAAGACGAGGCGCACCATAACGCTGTTTTGCCTCAGTAAATGCCTTACCGACGGCCTCATCGCAGACGCGACGGAACTGCTGACGTGGGCTTATCTGATGGCGACGCAGGCACCAGACATACCAGCCGCTGCGGGCAACCCGAAGCACACGGCACATGGCTTTGACGCTGAACTCAGCCCGATGTTTTTCAATAAAGACATACTTCATTTCAGGCGCTTCGCGAAGTATGTCGCGGCCTTTTGGATAATGGCCAACTCTTCTGCCTGTTCCGCCAGTTGTCGCTTAAGGCGGGCAATTTCAACAGACATTTCCTGCTCACGTTCGGAAGAGGAATGTGCATTTTTCAGCTTACCGCGCCAGGCATAAAGCTGCGATTCATACAGACTAAGTTCACGGGCAGCGGCTGCTACCCCGATGCGTTCAGCAAGCTTCAGGGCTTCGTTGCGAAATTCAGGCGTATATTGCTTACGTGGTTTTTTGCTGGTTAATGCTGATTTTGTCATGAGTCACCTCTGATTGAGAGTTTACTCACTTAGTCGCGTGTCCACTATTCGCGGGTAAGATCAGGGTTACCCCTCCCCTACCATTACGAGAGCGCTGAGATGAATTGGGTGGTGTTATTCAAGCGAGCTTTATGGGCAGCACTGACAGCATTCATAGCAGTAATGTTTAAAGCAGTATCTACAGGTTTCCCTACTCAGGAAGCTCCCTAACCTCCCGCTGTTATAAACAGTTCACTAATTGCCCCCTGCCAATAACCATGCCCTAAAGATCTGCCATCGCTGCAACGCTGGAATGACCGTTCAGGCCATGCCACAGGGTTGATTTAGCGTTTTGGCAGGTCTGTGCAGCGTAGCATGGTCTATTGGCAGGCTTAAGGAGTCCATATGGCAAATGTAGGCTACGCCCGTGTATCTACTACCGGGCAAAATCTCGATACTCAACTCGAAGCGCTGTCAGGCTGCGAAAAAGTATTCAGGGAGAAAATCAGCGGGGCCAAAGATTGCCGACCAGAGCTGCAAGCAATGCTAGAGTTTGTCCGAGAAGGTGACTTCGTACAGGTCACAAAACTTGACCGACTCGCCCGTAATACTCGGCATCTACTAGAGATATCGGAGTATCTTCACAGCAAAGGCGTAGCACTCAATATTCTCAATATTGGCATTAACACAGCTACCCCGACAGGTAAGCTTATGCTCACCATGATAGGAGCAATTGCTACGTTTGAACGCGAAATGATGCTTGAACGCCAAGCCGAAGGTATAGCAATTGCAAAACTCAAAGGAAAATACAAAGGTAGGAAGGCAACGGCTCTAAGCAAGACAAAAGAAGTTGTTGAGATGGTCGAAAAAGGTTTTACCAAGCCAGAGATCTCGCGTGAGCTAGGTATAGGTATTACAAGCATTTATCGAATTGTTAGGAACTCTAACACTGAAAAAGGATTTTGATATGACAACGGTGTTTGCTTTAGTACTTCACTTGATGGTTGGCTCAGGAGATATGTCTGCTGATATGGGTAAATATACATACGAGTATGTTGGACGGGAGGAATGCACCAAGGCACTTGACTCGATGCAAGAATTATCAATTCGCTGGGCGAGATTTGAAAGTGAGTGTGTTGAAACCTCCAAAAAAAGTGAATCAATCGGATCCTTCAATGAGTTAACTAGTTTCACGCTTATACAAGGGTATTTAGAAGGAGATCGAATTCAGTATGGTGGTCCAATGGCGAGAACTAAGACTAAAGATATGCAGTCTTGCCAATTGGCGATGAACTTAATCCAAAGAGAGGTGGCCTATAGGCCATCCGTCAATCTGGCGCTCGCGTGTATTCCATCTCGTTAGACACGATCACCTGTTGCAAATTGAGCCAATAGATCATAAAGTTTTCTTGCTAGTTAAGGAGAGACATCCTCGTGAAAACTTGACGCCCGACGTTTGGGCATCGTGGAAGCTCAGGCTTCTAAAGGCTCTCCACACAGAGCAGCTGGTACAATGTGCATCCCGTGGCATTGATTCCGCTGTTGCTGGGTTTCCGTTATGCCGGGTTGCCGACGTACCGGGTTACCGCTATGCCGTGCTGCCGACGTACCGGGTTACCGTTATGACGTGCTGCCGACCTACCGGGCTACCGCTATGCCGTGCTACCGCCGTACCGGATTGCCACTATGCCGTGCCGCCGCCGTACCGGGTTACCGTTATGCCGTGTTGCCGACGTACTGGATATCCAGATGTGTGCGAGGCACGACGTCATAAATGACGTCGGATTATTGGGGTTAGTTGCTGAACAACTCTCAATCCTATCAGTTCATGCGAGGCTAGCGGGTCATTCCGACCTGTTGGGAACTGAGAAGGAGTTGTTATATGCGTAATAAATCACGCAAAAAGAACCAAACTAGTGTTCAGCAAACGTGTTGTGTGAGTGGAAAGTTGAAAGACCTGTTGAAGGGTTCAATAAAGATATTTATTACTTTATTGATCAAAGAGATAGTGTCAGAAGTATTTCACTCTGAAGGGCTTGCGTCCTTGTGGTCCTTGGTGAAGCAGTGCTTCCGCTGGAGGCCATAATGAAAAGGATAACAGCCAATGAAAAATGCAACACGTTCCTCAAGTAGTTTCGAATCAAGGAAAAATTACCCACTAAACCAATCCCCTTTTTTCAAGTTGACAACTAAAAAAAAGTTTCTGGCGTTAATGGGATTCAGCCTCCCGCAAATTGAAAAGCTATCCAGAGATACCTCATACAGAGTTTTCTTCACCCCCAGTGGGCGATGCGTACAAGAACCAAAATTACAACTGAAAATAATCCATAGAAAAATAGGTAATTTACTTAATAGGATTGAGCAACCAGAATACGTTCACTCGGGTAGAAAAAAAAGATCCATTATAACCAACGCCAGAGTCCATCAGAGCTCTTTTCAATTATTGAAATTAGACATTCATAAGTTCTTCCCTTCAACTTCAGGATCAAAGATCTATAGGTTATTCGTTAATGACTTTCTGATGCAACCTGATGTCGCACATATGATAACTAATTTAGTTACCTACAACAATTGTGTCCCAACTGGGAGCCCTCTTAGCATGGTATTGGCTTACTGGGCCAATAAACCAATGTTTGATGAGCTATATCGGTTAGCAAATGATAATGGCTTAGATTTTTCAGTATATGTAGATGATGTTGCTTTTTCAGGGGAAAAAATCCCAAAAGGTTTTTCAAGTTGTGCCAAGTCATGTATTTCAAAGCATGGAATGCAATCAAAATCACGGAAAGAAATGTTTTACCAAGAGAATCAGGCAAAGCTTCTAACTGGGGTAATTATTTCTGATGGAGTCCTGAAAACAAGGTGGAAGCATAGCAGAATGATCAAAGCAGGGTTTGATACTTTGGCTATGGAAACTTCAGATGCCTCTCGGATAATAGCATTGGAGAAACTGACAGGAAGGCTTCACGCAGCAGGTCAGATAGATCCAAGGATCAAATCGAAGGCAATACATTTCAGTAGAATTTTGAAAGCCGCTAAACAGGATTTGGTTGCAGTGAATATTCAAAATGTTAAGCAAGATGTATCATCAAAGTAAGGTTTACACTCAAGCCGCGAAAGAGTAATGGTAGAAAAAATTGTGATCACTTCTATACGATTTTTGTTATGAGAGATAGCCATATGTTCTTCATTGGTAGACTGATGAGGTCTTGCTTAATGGTACAACGAAGTGGTACATTCGCAATCGAAGCGTAAGACTAACTGATTAACTATCATCGAGTTAGCGAGTCAGGAAGCGTGTCCTTGGTTCGATTCCGAGTCCGGGCACCACTAATTTTGCATCAAAACACGCTGGTTAAGAGATGAGAATCTTAACGGGCGGTTCATACAGGGGCCGGTCATTACGGAATGTCCTCCGGTGTAAGCGTATCGGCACTGGTTAACGTTTCTGAATCAGTCCATCAAGTGAGGGAGCCTGTTACAGCAGGCTCCCTTCTCTCGATAACTGGCAACAAGCCCAGTCAATCAGTTTTGTGTCAATAGTTGTAATTCCCTTTCTACACAGAGATCTGGGTGCAGCGAAAATTCTTCTTCCAGTGTTTTTCCCACAATGTCCATCTTGAGTTCCACATATTCCATTGTTGTGCTTACGCTACGATGACTCAGTAAATCTTTAACCAGCTGAAGATTCCTTTCCGGTGCTTTCATCAGTTCTGTAGCCAAGGTATGTCTGAAACGGTGCGGTGAAACGGCAAAACCACATTCCTTTGACAGACGGCGAAAAATGAGCGGATCTTTTGATGCATCACTGTCACATCATTCCTGTCAAATTTTGCCTTTTTCCCGGCAATGTAAAAACTGATATCGAAGAGGTTATCTTTTGGCCCAGCTCCAGCCTCCGTTGCCCGTGTAAGAAGAAGCTGTAGCCGCAAACGCAGCTGCTTAACAACGGGAACGCGCCATTCCCTATGCGTTTTACTCCCCTCAAGGCGCAGGTCTATATAGCCTTCTGTCAGATTGACGTCCCTGAGTTGAATATGCAGCAGTTGATTTTGCCTCATTCCCGTATATCTGAGCGTATCCAGGACGGTTGCCCCCGGAGGAGGTGAAAGACATCAGCCGTTTCCGCGCGCTCACGCCGGAGCAGGAGTCGGTGCTGCTTCCCGCCAGTAAACTCTCGGGCTGTTATACGGAAGGCGTGGTGCTGGCGAAACGGATTGAAGCGCTGTTTCGTGCCGTGCCCCCAAGTCTCTTCTTGGCACTGGGAATCAGGGAAAAAGAGGAGAAAGCCGAACGCCGGGCGCTAATGAATCAGTTTAACTGCAGCGAACTGGAGGCGGCAAAACGCGTCGCGCTGAACCTGGACCGTCTGCGCGGTCTGACGGAAAAAAACGGGAGCCTGCCACGGTATGATGACACTGAAGTACCCTGAACCGGCTATTAATGAGCACAGTGGCGGCGCGCTTTTTACCCTGTCGCCTCAGGGGGAGCCCGGCGTGCTCCCGGCGACGCATCAGCACCTTGTAAGGCTGCGGGCAAAGATAAGACAGCGCCTGTCCGGGCCGGTGAAAATGACCTGTCACCCGCACCGGGTGGGGCTCAGCAGCAGCGTGGCAATCTATATTGAGGGAAAGCTGAAGCAGGCGGTGAACATCCTTATCACCGTGACGGGGCAGACAAGCTGGCCGCAGGAAGATGAGTATGCGCATCCGCGCTGGTATATCACGGTGCCGGATTCGGCTGACCTGGTGTATCTGATGCTGTGGATAAACGGGCTGATTGTTTAGAACAGAGACTGGCCCTCAGCAAGGGCCTGATAATAAGAGGAAAATGATATTTTTTGATGCCGGCCGCCATGGCCGAGTTTTATTTTATGTAAGGTCTTTTCAGTCAGAAATGAGCGAAATATAGACTTTCATACCCTGAAACTTACGCTATTAGGTGATTCAGGGTATACGCTTGCTGGTTACGAATATTGAGCCTAAAGAAACGTCGCCTTTCATATGATCGGTAAATGCTCAGTGCGTTGATTTCAAATTTCTCCTGACAGAGTAACTGCTCTATCTGAGCTGATTATATCTTCAGCATATACAGTACATATCATTTTCTTCTTCGCTGAATCGTCTAAAGTTAATGCTGCAAATATTAAGCACAGGATTTTATTATGAAATGTTTTCGCATCAACAGCTTTGGTAGTCTGGACGCCCTTAATATGCGTATTGAAGACGAGCCGAAACCATCCCGAAGAGAAGTGCTGGTCAAAGTCAGAGCCTGTAGCCTTAACTACCGCGATCTCTCAATGCTCTTTGGAAAAGGAACCCTTTCTCCACGCAAAGGCCTCATTCCGCTATCTGACGGGGCCGGTGAAATCGTCGAGACAGGTGATGATGTGAGCAGATTCCGTAAGGGAGACAGGGTCGCAGGCATATTTTTCCCTAACTGGCAGGCTGGCGCCTTAACTCAGGATACCGGAAGAGGGGCATGGGGGCTGGAAGACGATGGATGGCTGACTCAGTATAAAGTTATCAGTGAGGAGGCGCTGGTCTCCATTCCGCAACATCTCTCTTTTGAAGAGGCTTCCACCTTGCCTTGTGCGGCAGTGACTGCGTGGAACAGCCTGATGAAACCGCGACAGCTTAAAGCAGGCCAGACGGTTCTTATACAGGGCACCGGCGGAGTATCGTTGTTCGCATTGCAATTTGCAAAGCTACTGGGCGTAAAAGTGATTGCACTGACCTCAACTCAGGAAAAAGAGCAGCTACTCCGTGAGCAGGGCGCTGACCATATAATTAATTACACACAGCATAGCGACTGGTATCACCAGGTCAGAGAATTGACGGAAGGCAGAGGCGTGGATCGTATTGTAGAAGTTGGGGGGCCAGGAACCATAGCTCACTCCATAAAGTCCTGTACGCAGGGTGGCGAAATTATTCTGCTTGGATTTGCTTCCGAGGGCAACAGCATGCTGAACTTTATGGATATATATGCAAGTGGCGCAGTGCTTATGCCGATGAGTGTGGGCTCGCGTGAAGACTTTGAGGACATGAACAGAGCTATCTCTCAGGCACAACTCCGTCCTTTAATTAGTAGGACTTTTACGTTTGCCGATACGGTAAAAGCCTGGCGCTTTATGCAGGGGAAAAAACACACGGGCAAAATTGTTATTACTCTTCAATAGATTAAAATAGCGGCAGGATTTAAGCGTGCTGTGTATATGATTCAGAGTCGGTATGGTTTGAACAGATCAGTCACTAAGGCCGCAAACGCTGTAAAATAAAGGGGCCTGAATTGGCCCCTGTTAATCTATTTAGTTATTGAAAGAGTTATCTCGAGCCGCAGTCCGTCGTGATGCCAGAATCCCCAGATGGCTCACTAGGGCCAGTGCTGCCACTGTGCCAGCGAAATAAGGCAGGCTGCTGGCGTGGATGCCGTAAGAAATCAGTAACCCACCGCAGATAGTCCCTACCGCACCGCCTAAATAATTGCTGGAACTGTTCAGCGCTACCACAGCTGCGCCGTGCTCAGGCTGCATTCTGAGCAAACTGTGCTGTTGAGGAGCAAGCGATGACCAGCCTGTAGCTCCCCAGAGGATGAAAGAGAGAAAGGCGAACGCCGGCCCATACTGAGAAGTAATCGGTATGCTCAACAGCGACAGGGTCATAATCAGCAAAATGAAGACCAGCAAAATGGCGGGTTTTTTACACCAGTCGATCACATGGCCCACACTGAAGCTTGCTATCATCCCGCCAATGCCCCACGCCCATAAGTAAGGCGTAATAGCATTCACATCAGAGACTTCCTTAAGCACGGGCGCAATGAAGGTATAAAGGCCAAGACTGGCGAGTGCCGTCAGAAAGGTGACACCAACTGTTGCTGCTACCTGACGATTGCCTAACATCCTAAAGCGAGCCGATAATGAAGGCGGTGCTGAAACGGTGATATCAGGAAAGCCCGCCACCACGCCAATCAGCCCAACGACACCAATAACGGTTACCAGCCACAAGGTACTTTGCCATCCAAAGTGTGAGGAGAGGATTAGACCCAAAGGCACGCCAATTACCGTTCCGGTGCTCATACCGCCCAGGATCATGCTCAGCGCGCGGCCCTTACGTTCCGGACTAACCAGGGCTGCTGCTGCTGCCGCTGCAACCGGTGAGAAAAGCCCCGCCCCTGTCCCTGCAATCGCCCGGAAGAATAATAAAGTATGCAGGTCGGGACTTAATGCGCTGCCGATATTCGCAGCGGAAAAAATCACTAACGCGACGCTAAGAATTTTACGAACTGATTTTCCGGCCAGAAGGGCGGAAAACAGAGGGGCGGCAACAGCATAACAAAGCGTAAACGCAGTGACGGTCTGGGCATTTTGAGCTTCACTGGTACCATAGGTGAGCCCGATTGCTGGCAGTATACCGGCGATGACATACGCATCCAGACCTAAAGCGAACATTCCTATGGATAAGAAAATAATTTTTTTCATAGAACCTTCAAACAATGGTGAAACCGCCTAGCCTAATTGCTCAAGGCTGCCATCTTCAGTGAACAATTCCCTTTTATCTTTAAGGACATAGTTTGCCGGGCCAAGTCGGCGCGCTTTATGCTCAATCGTGTTAAGCAGACTCTGCAATCTCAGCGAAGTATCGAGATCGGCAAAAGCGTGTTCAGGCGGTAAGTTATTCAGAATATAATGAATGACTTCCCGCACCTGTTTCCTGAGCTTCTGAATAGTTTTTAACTCCTGTTCAGACTCATCGAAAGAGGTGGTAAATGCCTGAATCAATTCGTCACCCTTCTTTGTGTGCTTCCATAGCCTAAGATGGTCATTGTCCCACTCAGGCGTATCAAACGTCAGCCGGGCATACACCAGCTCTTTTTCTGGCGATGAAAAGATAAAATCGAGCGTACGCTGACGAATTATATTGGTGAAGCTGCTATAGCCGGTGATAAGGGCTTCTCCAAGCCGGGCAGTAACCGACACGCTATCAAGGATGTCATCGCCAGATATGGAAAAGTTAGATTCTATCCCAATAGCGGCATCAAGCTCCAGATGCTCATTTATGCCCGCAACCCATTCCACCAGATCAAGGGAATGAATAATTTCACTGGGTACGCCGCAGGTAGTTCTGTGGTCGTGTATCCTGTCTTTTCCCCAAATGAAGTTTACCCGTAGCAGAGTGAGGCTGTTGTCGCGAATATAATTTTTTAAATAGTCGGTGGCTTCAGAATACCTTTCAACCATATCCATACAGAATCCAAGCGTATTGACGAGCGCCTGACGGATGTGATGAAGATCGTCTGCCGAATTAACCAGCGGTTTCTCACAGATAATAAAACCGCTATAGCCCTCCAGCTGGAAAAGGATTTCAGCATGTTTTCCATCTGAGACCGCCACAACAATAACATCCGGGAGATGCTGCTTAAGCGCTTGATCAATACAAGAATAGTAAGTGAACGGCAGATCTTTCTTACTTACTGCGACATAAGCATAGTTAAATTCAGTAGCCTTGAATTCCCCTTCTAAGGACTGAAAAGCGTTGATATACCTTTTCCCGGCATAGCCGGGACCAATAATAAGAACATTTAACGCGGCCATTTTTCCTCACAGTGTTTTGATCAGAAGATCTTCACCTGAATTTTTGAACCCAAGTTTTCTGTACAGCGCATTACCTGCTGGCGTTGTTTGCAGCACTACCTTTCCAGCATCCCTGGCGCTAAACCATGAAAATAAAGCAGAAAGGAGAAGGCTGGCGAGGCCGTTACCTCGCCATTCTGGTGCCACTACCACAGACTGAATCCATCCCTGCACGCCGTTCAAAATGCCAGGCATAGGCGCTCGTTCATCCAGAATGCCCGTTGCGCAGGCAATTATGTTGCCCGCTTCGTCATGTATAACCACAACCCTCACATTACCTGTGGGTTCATTAAGCTTCTGAAGAAGCCACTTTTGGTAGTGCAGCTGCCACGCTAAGTCTTCCTCGGATGAGGTCGCAGAATAGTGGGCGTCGCCGTCGCTGAGGAGCAGCTTCCGAAGACGAATTAATCCTTCAATATCCGCTGTTCCTGCTTTCACGCATGTTGCGCTGAAGGGGGCTCTGGTTTCCAAAACTTTCATGCGACAGTCTTTAACTCCTGAGATGATTTCTGAATAAAAGGCACGTCCATTATGCGGAACACCTCTTCCAGAGCATCTGCCAAAGCGTAGATTTGTGCTTCAGAATGGCCTGGCGTCACGTTTACTCGAAATCTTTCTGTGCCAACCGGTACGCTAGGAAAGTTGATAGGCTGAAGATAAATGCCTTTTTTCTCAAGAAGGTAATGTGCCGATTTTTTACATTTATCCGCACTCCCTATTAGTACCGGCAGGATGTGAGTGGTACTGATCGGCATTACCGGGATGTTTTTTTCCAGAAGGAGTTTCCTGAGCAGTGCTGTTTTCTTATGCAGCTCATCCCGCTCTGCGTTCGAGCTCTTCAGGTATTGAATGCTCGTATAGCAGGCGGCAGTGATTGCCGGCGGTAATGAAGTTGTAAATATAAACCCAGAGGCAAAAGAGCGGATAGCGTCGATAATCAGCGCGCTTGCAGTAATATAACCGCCGATAACGCCGATAGCTTTCGCCATTGTTCCCTGGATAATATCTATCTGGTCGGCTATACCAAGACCGGCAGCAATACCCGCTCCGTTGGGGCCATACATGCCTATGGCATGAACTTCATCAATATAGGTCAGCGCGTTATATTTTTTTGCTAGCGCGACAATTTCTTTAACTGGCGCGATATCACCATCCATTGAGTAAACGGATTCGAATATAACGATTTTAGGACGGTCAACAGGCTGCTCTGAAAGTAGTCTTTCCAGATCTTTAACGTCATTGTGACGGAATATCTTTCGCTCAATAACAGTACTGCGAATACCATTGATTATTGATGCATGATTCGAAGCATCGGAAAAGACAACGCAGTCATCGAAGAGTCTGAGCAAGCACTGAATGGTGGCATCATTTGAGCTGTAGCCAGTGGGAAATACCAGGGCCGCGTCTTTACCATGCCAGTCAGCAATAGCGTTTTCTAATTTTTCAAAATAGGAGTGCGTACCGCCAATGTTTCTGGAACCACCCGATCCCGCGCCATACTGTTCAATTGCTTGATGCATGGACTCAATAACTTGGGGATTTTGTGACATATTTAAATAGTCATTACTGCACCAGACTACCACTTTCTTCTGGTCATCATCGCCGGTATAGGCTTCTGGATACGAACCATTAATCCGATTGATGGTTTGAAACGTGCGATACTGTCCACTAGCCTTAAGATCAGAAATCCTTGATTCAATAAATTCAATATATTTCATTGAGTTAACCATTTTTTTGCGGCCAGCTTTATCATTAAATGTAAAGTTGTGTCTAAGCGGGCGCTAATAATAGCTAAGTTAATCTAATAATCTATTGCTTGTTTGTAACTTAAAGTTGCTTTTTTGTTATAAGGTCGATGCGTTATGCCTAACAGGATTTATATATAACTGAAAGTTATTTAAAAAGGCTATTTTGCGAACGAATTTATTAGGAAACTCACGAGATTGATTAAAAAACACACTTTCCTCTCATGGGCGACTTCTCTTTTTTTAAGATAAACCTCATGCTTAAAGGATAAGTATAAATGATGAACTATAGAGAGCCGGCCCTGAGCATGGCAGATGCTGTATCCAACGTCGTCGACAGCCATGTACAGAACTGTGATTTTACCCAGCAATAGTGGATACGTGACTAAGTGAGTAAACTCTCAACCAGAGGTGACTCACATGACAAAACCAGCAGTATCCAAAAAGCCCCGTAAAACATACGCCTGAGTTCCGCAGTGAAGCCCTGAAGCTGGCTGAGCGCGTTGGTGTGGCCGCCGCAGCCCGCGAACTCAGCCTTTATGAATCACAGCTCTACAACTGGCGTAGCAAACAGCAGCATCAGGCAACCTCCTCTGAGCGCGAGAGTGAACAGGCGGCAGAGATTGCCCGCCTCAAACGCCAGCTGGCGGAACGGGACGAGGAGCTGGCCATTCTCCAAAAGGTTGCGACATACTTCGCGAAACGCCTGAAATGAAGTATGTCTTCATCGAAAAACATCAGGCTGAATTCAGCATCAAAGCCACGTGCCGGGTATTGCGTGTGTCCTGAAGTGGCTGGCAGGCCTGGTGCAACCGGTGCCGGGTTATCAATGCGCGTCAGCGCTTCAGGCAGGACTGCGACATTGCGGTCAGTGACGCCTTCACCCGGGCGAAACAGCGCTACGGTGCGCCGCGCCTGGCAGATGAACTACGGGAGCAGGGTCTGACGTGTAATGTTAAAACCATCGCTTCCAGCCTGCGGCGGCATGGGTTGCATGCAAAGGCCTCCCGGCGGTTCAGCCAGGTCAGCTACAGTGAGCACGGGCTGCCGGTGTCAGAGAACCTGCTGAAGCAGGACTTCAGCGCCAGCGGTCCGAACCAGAAAGGGTGCGGTGACATCACGTACCTGCGCAGAGAGCTTCTTCCATTCAATGAAAGTGGAATGTGTCCACGGAGAACGTTTTGCCAGCCAGGAAATAATGCGGACAACGGTGTTTGATTATATCGAGTGTGATTACTATCGCTGGCGTCGCCACTGTGCCTGCGGTGGCCTCAGCCCGGAACAGTTCGAAAACCAGACCCTCGCTTAGTGCTGTGTCCACATTACGCGGTTAAGATCAACACACCGGTTTTTTGGGAGGGTTACCGGGAGCCAGCAACAGGAAAAAAAGACTCCTGCTGCTGTTGTTAGAAATGGTTTCTCAAACAGTTGCTCGTTCATTCCAGGCATCAGTATATTGAATGTTGCCATCTACAATTCGCCAGGTGATTTTTTCATACTGTAAACTGATGCTTTCAACATGATTCATTTTATCATTACCAGCTAACTTAACATTAGGCATACCACAGTTAACACCTGTGATTTTTACGTTTTCCATTAACACGGTATAATAATAAACCTCTTGTCCTGCATCGCTAATGTGATGAAATTTTATTTCTGCACTTTTCAGTGTCTGGCCTGTAGCAGCAGATTTATAAAGATAAGGAGTAGAACTATCGACTTCCTTTTCAAGGATCATCGACGAATGTTGACGAGTTCCTGTAATCTTACTATTAACATTATCTACTAGTAAATTAATACCGTGACTTAATTCTATTATCTCTTCCTTATTTTATCGGTTAACTGCATTACAATGAAATAAATTACTGTAGTTATAGAAAAAACAGTCATTAGTGATATGTAAAAATAGAGATCATAATAGTTATCAGCACCTATTTCCCCCGGGCCATATATGAAATGACCAAGCCAGGAAGAAAAGCGATCACTTATCCAGATCTCAGGGCTTCCCAATGTCCGGCCTATAGCCAAAGAAAGATGTAGAATGCGACTTTCGCAATTTTACGGACAAGTTTTCGAGCTATAGTCACTAGCCACCACCTCAACCCAACCACGAGCCATAAGTGAACGCATGCAAGGAACCTGAATCGGGGTTGTATTCATAAGCGCATTTCTGATTAATGCATAATCTGAATTATGTGCGATAGTTATACATCCCTCAGACATTCGCCCCGGATGAAGTCGGAATAACCCGCGATAAACGCCATCAAACCAGGTGCCGTCATCAATACCCCAATCATCCTTGTATAAAGCAAACCATTCATCGCGACCGAATTCAGCACCATAATACATCTTGTTGAATAGGTCTTGAGCTTTAGCTTTTGCCCACGAACCTAATCTTCCAGATCCACTTTCTACAATCCAGTATTTTCCCGGCGGGAATGGGCCATCACTCGGGATAGCCCCGCATGCTCCTTTGTTGCGATACATACCTTTACCAGAAAAGGCCATAAACACACCTACACCGTACAGATTGAAAGGTGCGTAATCAGCACTATTCAGCAGCATCTTCCTATTTAACGCCATAAACCACTTATTATCCCTGTATTTTATGTGACTAAATGCTAAGGACGATTTATCGAGCAGTCAAGATCAATTATTTGATAGTTATTTCGCAGCGGGTTCAGGGATTATTTTAGCGCAGGGAATTTAACCTCCCCGACGATTATCATTCTTGCCGTTACACAAAAAGAAAAAACCATCATGGTGAGTAAAGCGATTCGCGTAATTCACAAAGAACCCCGCTTTCAACACTAAAACAAACCACAGAAAGATGTAATTTAGGTTAAGACTAAAATTGAGGGCTAATTCTCAGTTCATCAATGTCGTACCGATTATTTAAGGTCCACTTTAATTTAGAAACGGCCTGGTAATATTCTTATTTTTTTATGAACGCGATCTCCCGCGTTAAGTTTATATGGATCTTTTCTCCGGGCAGTGATGATAATGCCATTAATAGTATTAATCTTATGCCGCGCTGCGTGAAGGCCTGCTGAAAAGCGGGCATCGCCCTGGTATTACGGCGGGATTTTTTTAAGGCATGAATTTTTCTCTCTGGAGGATACATCCTTGTTTAAATTACATCCCCTTTTCCTGAGCCTTATTGCGGCGCAGGGAATCCTTATTCCTGTCTCACAAACCTCGGCGGCCACGCTGAAACCTTTCTCGCCTTATCTTAATGACAACAAGGCGGGTGTTTTCTGCGTCTGTAATGGCTCAACGCAAACGCTGAGCGGCGTGCAGCGGTTTGCCTCGGGACTGAGCGGCACGCAGAGCTTCACGCTGGGCGAGCTACAAAACCTTGGCGGCAGCACGGATTACTCTCTGGTGGGTAAACCGCGTCTCGATCCGGGAAATAAGGATTACCCTATTAGCATCCCCGCTGCCAACGGCGACACCGACACCTTCGAGGTCTATAATTCAGCCAATATGATCGATTTGCCACCCGTCGGGCTGGATACGCAAGTGCCCAATTACATTGACGTTAAAGGCGGACAATATATCAATGCCCGCGTGGCGCAGGTCAGTAAAGGGACAATCAACGTTGATATTGGCGCAAAAGGCGCGACAACTACCGCTGAAACCAACGGCTGGAGTATGGCTGCTAAGCAGAGCCGACTGTTTGCCGCCACCGGCAGCGGGAATATGAACTGGAATAGCGACAACCGCATTACCTTCACGTCCATTCTGCAGCCCGACGGCGAGCCTTATCTGACCCTTCCTGCCGACAGCGTGGCGACCTATAAAGGCGAGTTTAGCGTCACCACAAGGGATAACGAGACCACCCGTTTTAACGTCACCCGCTTCAGCGACTTTCAAAATTACAATAACTGGCTGATAAATCAGTTAAAAATTGGCAGGCTCAGTCCGGACAGCTACAGCAGTGAGCTGGATAAGGCGGTTTCGATCACCAGCGGCGAAATTGTCTACAGGAGGGTAGCGCAGGACCCTGGCGATGAGGCCGCACAGGATATTGGCGAACTGGTGGTGCTCAGCGCCGACGGGGCAAAAGCGACCGCGACGGTGAATAAAACGCTGGAGGTGATCAACGGTAGCAGCGCCGTACTGGCCGCTAATGGCGGTAGCGCCGTGATTAACGGTAAAGTCTCGAGCATCAGTACGGGTACCCCTGGCGGCAGCGCGCTTACACTGCAAAGCGGTGCTACCGGCATTAATAATGGTGTCATTAATGGCAGCTTCCTCAACCTGGCGGGTGGCACCGGCGTGGACAGCGCCACGGTAAACGGCTCCGTTTTCAGTTACACCGTGCTGATGGGAGATAACAGCCGTTTTCGCAACAAGGGTGTGATAAACACGGCAGGCAACGGCACCGCGCTGGGCGTTTTTGCTGGCAGCGCCATTAATAATGGCAATATCAACGTCGGCGTAGCGAACTGGTCGACGGCGGATGGTATTTTTGTTAATGGCAAAGAGGCCAGTTTTGCTAATGCCGCGGGCGGCACGCTCTATCTCGGACGTGCACTGCAGAACAGCCTGACGGATGAGGCGGCGGACGTCAGGCTGAACGATTCGCTTGGTATTCGCGTGGGAGGAGACGGCAGCGCCATCAATGACGGCCATATCGTGATTGGCTCACTGACTCAGGGCAGTACCGCAATGCGGGTGGATGCTGGTCCGAATGCCCGTTTGCAAAATAACGGTATCATCGATGTCAATGGCCATGCAGATTTCCGGCCGGATGAAAATATTGCTATGTCGGTAAATGACTCCGGCAGCGGCGGGCTGGTCGGCAACGCGGGCACCATCAATCTGAATGGCGATAACAGCACGGCGATTAAAGTCCTTGCCACCAGCGGCAACCGCGCCAGCGCGTATTCGGACGGCACCATAAACGTTAACGGCAGCGCCGATCCGCTCAACGGCACTTACAACACGGCGGTGTGGGTAAAAGGCGAGGAGGACGGTAGCGCTTATGCCAATATCACCGGCCCGATAAACCTTGGTGGTAAAGGGGCCGTCGGTATCCGCGCGGAAGGCAATGCGACGGTGGATACCGAAAGCCTGTTCAATATCCGCGGCGGCGAGTATCAAACCGGCTATCTGGTGATTGGGCCAGAGGCAAAAATCAATCTTCCGGTAAACGGTCGCTATGGCGCTTACGATACCGCCTGGTACTCCACAATTTTCAACTATCAGAACGGCGCGAAGTTTGATGGCGCGGGTATGACCATCACGCCGGACGCCTCTTTTTCAACCGGGATTGCCGGCAGCGGTAGCGGAACCGGGATCAACACCAGGGGCGCGATAATTAACGTTGGGCGGTACTCAACCGGTATCAACCTCAGCGGCGGCGCGCAGGGTACCCTTGATGAGGCGACCCGACTTAATCTCACCAGCTTTAATGCCACCGGCGCAGCGGTGGATGGCGACAGCACGCGGTTAACCAACCATGCCGACATCAGCGGTTTTTTCAACGGTGAAGTGGGCCTGACGGCGCAAAATAAAGGCCAGATAACCAACACCGGCAATATCAGCCTGCAGGGAGAAGAGGTATCGGGTATCAGGGCGCTAAGCAGTGCCTCAGTTGATAACAGCGGCACCATTGATGTCAGCAATGGCAGCACGGCACTTTATGCCGAAGGATTCTGGTTTCCCAGCGACGACTCGTCAACCACCATTACCAACAGCGGTACGCTGAACGTAACGGCAGGCAATGCTCCCGATTTTGCCTCGACGCACGGGGCGATCGCCCGGGGAGAACTGGCCCGCGTCAACCAGAACGGCATTGTTAATCTGTATGGTACCAACTCCATCGCCGGGCAGGTCCTTGACGGCGGCACGATTGTTACCGGCGGCTCGGTGGTGTTCCACGATCCGCGCCAGAGGGGGTATGTGGCAGGCGATTGGGAAGCCAGACTGGTCAGCAATGGCGGCAGTACCGATGTCAGCACGGCGAACTCAACGCTTTACTGGCTGAACGACCACGCCTGGCTGCAGCAGATCAATCCGGCGGAGGTCACCCTGAGCGGCGAGAATTCCGTGGGGATTGCCGCCTTCAACGGCGCTTACGTGGAGGGCACCGATCGTTTCATCGTTAACGGCGAGGGCGCAACGGCAATCCGGCTGCAAAACGGCGCCAGCGCGGTGATCAACAGCCCCATCACTTTGAACGGCAACAATACGCTTGGCGGATTCAGCGACGCGGCCTTTAGCAACTTTGATAACCGTTCCGTGGTTCAGGGGGCGGGTAATAATGTTACCGGCTTCGATGTGGGCTACAGCATGACCAACAGCGGGACCATCGACCTGACGGGCGTGAACAGCACCGCTGTCCGCCTGCATGGTGGATCGCTTTATAACAGTGGCGTGATAAAAGTGGCATCGGGAATAGGTATAGAGGCCAGCGAGGGTGAGAATACCTACTTCCCTGAAAGTGCGCAGCTTGCTGCCTCAGACGGCATCGCCGCCGTGCGGGTCAACAATAACGCCAGCTTCAGGGTGCTGGGCGACGGCATTTTCCGCAACTCAATCGAGGGTGACGGCAGCGCCGATGCTATTTTGCTGGATAAAGGGGCGACGGGGCTGGCGATTGATGGCACCACCCTGACCTCTATGGGCAGCGGCAGCGCCATTAATAACCTGGCCGAAACCAGCAATATCGCCATGACCAACACCTATATTTACGCCAGAGGCAGCGGTAGCGGCATCCGTTCCGCCACGTCGTTTAATCCGCAGGGTTCCGTCACCATCGAACCGTCAGGAAGCGCCACGGGCTACACCTTTGCTAATGCCGACGGTTCTACCACCCGCAATGATATGGTTATACCGCGCGGCATCGCCATACTGGTGGGATCGGGCGGCACGGGGGTGCGGGCGAACACCAGCGGGCAGGTTATTTCAGAGGGCAATATCTACGTTACTACCGAGAGTGGCGGCTCGGCGATTGTCACCAGCACCGCCAGCGAAGTGATTAACCGGGGGGATATTTATTCCTGGAGTACCGTTGCGCCCGTTATCGATCTGCGCGGGGGCAGCACGCTTTTTATCAACGAAGGGACCCTCGGCACGCAATATCCCGAGACGCCGCTGGTGGTTGGTGGGGCCACTAACGATCGGATCGCGTTAATTGATGGCGCGGTCAATGGCGATGTCGATACCGGTAACGGCACCGATACGCTGATGCTAACCGGCGGCACCATTAACGGCAGCCTGACCATGGGCAGCGGCGTGAATAATCAGGCTTACGTACAGAATGTCAGCCTGAAGGACGTCAGCCATATCACCACGGCGGGCGGCGAAGGCAGCACGCTGAGCCTGAGCGATATCGCGGCCAGCGGCGGCTCCTTCACCCGCGACGATCTCAGCCGCGGCGTCAATCTGGGCGCGGGCTGGAGCACCATCAACTTCCTTGACACCGACTGGACCCTGACCGACAGCCTTAAGCTGGCGCACAGCACTATCAATATCGACGGTGGCTCGACGCTGTTTGCCGGGAACGGCGTCAATCCGGTACTGGCGGGCGCAACCAGCGATTCGCTGGTGGTGAACAACGCCGGAACGCTGGATCTGACCAACGGCAGCGGATTACCGGGCGATACGCTGACCATTAACGGCACGCTGAATTCGCTTTACGGCCGGCTGCGGCTTAACAGCGTGTTAAACGGCGGCGGCGCGTTAAGCAACCAGAGCAGCGATACCCTGCGCGTGACCGGCGATGCTAACGGCACCGCGCTAATTGAAGTCACGCCAGCGGCGACCAGTACCGGCTTGCTGAGCGATATTAACCATAACGCGGTTATCGAGGCGAATGAAGGCGTATCGCTGGCGCAGGTCGCCGGTAACGCCAGTGCCGACAGCTTCGCCTTGCAGGGGGGATATCTGGCAGCCGGGCCGTGGAGGTACGCGCTCTACAGCTTTGCGCCGGGCAGCAGCGAGGCCGACCAGCGGCTGGTGGCGGGCAGCGGTAACCAGTTCTGGGACTATCGCCTGGCAAACGACTTCGTCACCCGCGGTGCCTCCTCCCGCGCTGCGGTAGTGCCACAGGTGCCAGCTTACGTTTCCGCACCGGTCGGGCTGATGTATTACACCGCCGCTGTCCTCGGCGATTTGCAACAGCGCCTGGGCGAGCTGCGCCATCAGCAGGATTTGCCTGCCGGAGACGGCGGCGACATGTTCGTGCGCTATACCGGCTCGAACCTGCGCTATAAGACCAGCCAGAGCTTCAATGACTTCGGCTACAACTTCGATCTGGATTACAGCGCGTTACAGGTGGGCGGGAATCTCCTGCGGCTGGACGGCGACAAAGATAGCCTGCGCGGCGGCATTGCTTATACGCGCGGCAATACTCGCCTGCGTCCTGATGCGGCTGACGGCTATAGCAGCACCACTTTCAACAGCGACAGCCTCGCGCTTTACAGCAGCTGGCTACGGGACAGTGGCCTCTATCTGGACGGCACGCTCGCTTATCACTGGCACCGTGGCGAAACGGACATTGGTCGTAAGCAAGACGTGGCGAAGATCAAAGGCAAGGGCTGGAGCGCCTCATTGCAGAGCGGCTATCCCTTTGCGCTGGGCAACGGCGTGCGCCTGGAGCCGCAGGTACAGCTGATCTACATGCATCTGGCGATGGACAGTTTTACCGATAAGGAGAACCTTGCTGTCAGCTACAACGATTATAACCAGACCGCTGGACGCATTGGCGCGAAGCTTGATCGTAGCTGGAGCGATGACGGCGGCCGTCAGTACACGCCATATCTGCGTGCTAATTACTTTAAAGGCTGGGGCGGCAATGCGAAAACGACCGTTGGCGCGAAGGATATCGACGGGCTCGATCACACCTTCACCAGCGGCAAGTTCGGGCAGATGTGGGAAGCTGGCATCGGCGGCACCGCTACCTTTAGAAATGATGTGTCGCTCTATGCCGAAGCGGACTACCGCAAAGAGATTGACAGTAACGGCGCTAAGGGCTGGGGCTACAACGCTGGCGTAAGGTGGACATTCTGATCGGGAGGGGCCAGGCGAAAGAGACCTGGTCCCTGTTGATTAACACACCGCGATGTTAGTAATGTCTTCATTACGTCCGGGACGATTATTATGGTGGCAAACTGAATCACTCATAATTTTTAGCACCGTTTTATTTAGGTGTATTCTGTTTTATTTCAGCGTAACGGGCCGTTAATTGCTTCAGATGCATCTCCAGCTGAGCCCTGGCAGCAACAGGTAAAGGTTCTCCTGCAGGGTTTTGTGACAATATCCGCAGGTGCTCTTCAGCCGGTATAGAGTGATTAAATGACTGCATGGTGGAAAATACCACTGATTTCAGCTCACTAACCGTCATGTATTTCCCCTTCTTCTCATCCAGCTTGCTCAGCCGGTCGCTCAGTTGCTGTAGCTTCATCATCCCCTGATGCCAGCCATTCAGGTTTTCCGACGGTATGCTGGCAGCGTTTAACTGCCGCTGCCACTGTTTTACCAGAGGCTTAGCCTGCTCCGGCCAGAGTGCGAACGCCTGTTCAACCAGCTGACGACTGTAGTCGATACTCCAGTCAGGGGGTAACTGACCCAGACGGGCTAGCTGCTGCTCTGTTTGCGTGATAAAGGCCTGCGATAAGGGCGATTGCTGGCGCAACGTTTCCCGCTGGGCGGGTGTGAGTAGTTGAGGTATCGGTGTGAGGGATGCGGCAAACTGCGTATATAGCGGGTCAGGTCGGTGTAAGGCATGCCAGCCCCATGCTGCTCCCGCGCTCAACACCAGCATGGTACACATCCCGGCGGCGAAGGATTTCCAGGGTTTTATCGGCGCCGATACCGACGTCAACACTTCAACATTCGGCTGATGTTCCGGCTGCGCCACATACACCCATTTCACCGTGTTAACCGATTCGTTTTTCCCTACAGCGGGAATACCGGACAGAGTATCCGCAGACGTGCCCGCGCCATTCATTGCCGTAGCAGGCAGCACCATCCCGGGCTCAATGGCAGTCCCTGGGCTGGATGTACTGTCACTGTTTTCCAGACGAGCCGCACTGTTGTACATCAGGGTACGCAGCGCATCAAACTGACTAAGATGCTTAAGCTCCAGACGCTGTAACACCGCGCCCAGGCGGGTCAACTGCTGCTCCGCAAGATAAAGCTGGCTGAGGTCGCTGTAGTTTAGCGGGAGTGTACGCATCCGTTGCTGCAGACGCTGGCTCAGGTTACTGAGGATTTCCATACGCGCATGTACCGGCTGCGGCCAGAGCGCGCCCCACTGAAGGCTAATCAACGCCTCCAGGATGGACAAGCCTTCAGTCAGGCCAAACAACCCAGCCAGTTGCGTACGGGCAAGCGTGTACCAGGCTGCCGTCTGCAGCTCCACGCCATTTTGCTCAAACAGCGAAAGACAGAGTTTTTCGACATACTGCCAGTTCACATCCGGGCGCGCCGGATGTGACAGTTTGCTCAGCTCATCGCGCAGGGCGGTATAATCCGGTAGCGCGCGCGGGTCGCCGCCGGTTTTAAGATAACGTTCAGAAAAATGCGGCATAGGGATAGCTCAAGAAAGTAAAAAAATAAAAGTTTTTGCCAGTCAGTATGCTGACGTCAGAGGATCAAGGAATTGTTGTTGCTTTAGATGCCGCAGCAGAATTTTCCCCTGAGGCATAAATTCAGTTCCGTAACGCACGAGGCCGAGATCTTTCAGCTCGGCATCAATGTCGTAACGAAGTTCACCGGGCTGCGTCTGCTCCAGTATCACCACATCAATGTTTTTCAGGCGCGGCTCATACTTCAGCAGTACCTCTGAAAGCGTACCCATCATCTGGTGTGCGGTCCCCGGCATTCCCTGCAGGATTTTGGTCATATCCGGCAGGCCGTAGTCCGGCAAATGCGCCAGTGTGCCTGCTCGGCTGTTAAGGATCCGTTGCATGTTGTCCAGAACCGACAAAATGACCTGATTTTCTTCACTGACCTGATGCAGGTCGAGGCCACCGGTAAAATTGCCGTAAAGTATTTCACATAGTGAGGGATTCCTATGCGACATGAGTGGTTCTCCTCTCAATAGCTGGCTTCGACGCACTGAAAAGCATTAATATATAAAATATTAATAGTCCAGCATCAATTATGAATGATATTAAATTTATTCTTACCATGATACTAAGCATCTCCGAAAACAATGCTAATAAAATCAGCACAATGCTGATTACTCCCGGATACCGATATCCCATATCTCGCAGTCGCTGGATATCAAGAATCATTAAAACACCTACTCCAAAGATTAAAATCGTCGAATAAATAAATCCATAACATGGGGATATAGAAAACCCAAAATCAGGCAACCTGCCTACTGGTTGTTTGATTTTAATGGCAGGGAAAATATTTACGTAAACTGAAGTGGCTGTATTAATAGTTATAAAAATTAATATATGAACCATGAGGCTGTTAAAAAAATAACTCAACCTTACTCTTTTGCGAAGTAGAATTGCATGTTTAATTTTACTTAACATTTTGTGACACCCCCTAATTTTGTTAATGTAAATTACCTGCCAGTTTATCGACTCTTCCTCATTAAGATAGCCCTCAATAACATATCGCTTCTGATGCTGCCCACCGGAATATTTCTTATTCATAATCCATTTAGATATCTATGCAATCGATGTTATTTCTCAGTCTGTTTGTTGGTCTCTGACTTACGCAATGAGATAGTTGTCCCAGAAACAGGCGACTGATTAATTTTCTTCCGGTTTGATATAAACACTGCCTTCATCTTCCCTTTGCAAAAGGCTCCATGTTGCCGGAATACGTATTTCAGGCGCGTACATATCACTCTGATATTTCGTCGCCTCCGGCATCAACGTCCCTGCCTCAACATCAATAAACTGCTGATGCCCTCCGGCGATGGTTGCCCATTGGCCGGAGTGAAGACAACGCTCCCCGCTCTGGCAGGTAATGCGTTTACCCGGCGCATCATCCAGAAAGTATTCCGATTCATCAGGGATAATCCCGTCACAATAACGGGTGTCCTCCCAGACCAGGCGCCAGTGAACATCGCGATAACGAATGGGATCGTCGGTTATCAGCATTTCCGTAGCACTTTCCATTAAAACATCATAATAAACCTGGCGGGGTGCATTCATTCCACGAATGAAATAGTTATAGGCTCCGAGATTTTTAAACCCGCTGATACCATCTTTAATTACCAGCAGTTTATGATTGTACTGAATTTTGACTGGCTCCCAGATACCATCGCAGGGTACCGGATCGTCGGTTTCGATAACAATGTCGCTACGCTCCGGTACGGGCGGGAGATTTTTCGGGAATACCGGATAGGTTAAGTGGCTTAAATTATAAATATAATTACTGGGGTCCAGTAAGCTCGCTGCATCAAAAAAATTACAAACGTTATTTTGTGGTGGATAGAGCAGATTATCGCCTTCAAATTCTGCCGCAACCCGCCACTTATTAATTTTTTCTATTTCCGGAGGATAGGGCTCCCGTTGCCCGCCCCGTTCACTATGACAGGGCCAGTAAAAATAAGCCCTTATTAAACTAACCGGCCGAAAAAGTTGATCGAACTCACCTGTTTTAATTTGCCATACCTGCCGATTTCCCGCCGCCAGTTCCGTTAGCCCTTCATCATAAAGACGCAGGGCATCGTATGCCCAGATAATAACCTTAGGATGAAAACCCTTGGTTATTTCCTCCGGCCAGGTTTTCAGCGCCTGTTCATAGAGTTGTGTAAAATAAGCCCAGTTATCCCGTTTGCGTTGCCACAATGCATAGCTGCTTAGGCGCTGTAACAGCCAAAATAACCTGCGCCTCACAACATCATCGGTCATCGGATATCTGGTTTTTTCAATGGACATCATGGTTCATTTCCTGTGGTGGTCTGGTGTTCAATGCGGGTCGCGTTAATCATCATCCGGTCCTTCACTTTGCTGCGCAGCTCATCGTCATGCAGTTGCCGGGTATAGGTGGCATATGGCGGTTCAATCCCCTCTGGCCGGGTATAACCATGCACACCTTCAACCTCTTTCCAGCCGGAAGGATAAAATTCCGCTCTGACGCTATTAATTTCAACACTGGCCGGTTTTCCGGTCGCTTTTACCTGCTCCCCGATTCTGTTCAGTTCTTTTTTTAGCAGTTCATCCAGATTAATAATGACCTGCTCACCACCACCTTTCAGATACTGAGCAGGAACCTCGTTCCCAAATTGTTCCGCAATTCTGCCGTGCCAGGCGTTAGTACCGGGCATTCTTGCAGCCAGGTCTTCCGGCAGATGCAGTACCACCAGAAAACCATTGCCATTCCACTCATCCAGTACCGCCGATAATTGTCGCCATTCATTTGCGTCACCAGGCACTTTTTGATAGCCCCAAAATCCCCCTGCCGCCCAGGAGCCGCCGGACTTAGTTGCCAATGCAGTCTCGTTTCCGAAAGCCCGGAAAATCGTACTGCCTGCCATCTCCCGGGCACTTTTAGCAGTGATTTCACCGCTAAAAGAAGCGATATCTGTAAAGACCTGTTGTCCTTTAACGAATGCTGGGCTTTCTCCTTTCCAGTTAACAATATCTGGATAACCTTTTTTTGAATACTTACGCCGTAACCTATCTTCATGAAATTTTTCCGCATGAATACTCGGAAATCGCGTCCCCTGCTTTGGCGCATCCCGCAGCGGGCGTTCTATCAGATAGGCTTCCGCTTCATGCCGCACTTCAGCCCTGCCCTTACCCGTAGCCACCGTATGGATTTCACCTTTATACACCAGCGCCTGCAATACCCGCAGTTTCGCATTCAGCTCCTTCAGCGCCTGCGGGATCATCCTGGATGCCAGCGGTTGCAGGGCGGCAAATCCATCCCGCACACGCAGTAAATCGGCCTGCCATTTCTCCGGCAATATCCGCCCCACTCTGGCTTTCAAAATCTGGTTTATCGCGGTGATCATCGTGGTGCAAAAGTCGCTCATCTTCTCAATCAGCTGTGCCTGATACTCAACCACGTTCAGTTTATTCAGCCACTTCACCGCATCGCCTTCGCCTACACGATTCAGAAACTTAATCACGTCACCAAGCGTTTCCACATTCTCTGCCGCTTTGGTTGTGACACGCAGCGCCAGACGTCCGACCCCTTTAATCACCCCACCAATTACCGGGATCAGCGCAAACAGTAAAATAACCAGAAATACCCATTCAGTAACGCTTTCCCGCTTCTTTGGTTCTTTGGCAAGCCCAATGGATACCGCAATCAGATCGCGTACAGCAGTCACATCACCAACCAGCGGGATCATGCCAGTCACCGCATCGACAATGATCTGCCCGATAGTCTGTTTTTCATTAAACGCGCCCTGAAGCGTACCCCAGATCCACTGCCCGGTTTCCAGGCTGGTTTCCTTAAACCAGGCAACACCCGGTATACTCATTCCACACCTCCGCTGTGTTTCGCTATCAGCGCATCGATATCAGATTCACTCAGTGATGACCCCGTAAATTGCTGATTATTTATGGTGCCTTTTCGCATATAACGCCGTGTATCCGGCCCAAACTCCACCTGCATACTTCCTGCCGGAATATCGTCCAGATGCAGATACCCCGCTCCGTCCAGATTTCCGGTACGTACTGACCCATCCGCCAGTGTTGCCGTAAACGGCGCCCCCACCACAGGCGCATCGTCGTGATAGCGATATTGCATTAACGCACTGCTGCGGCTCTTCGCCGGATCAGCAAGCCAGGGCATATCGGCCTCAGCGCTCGCAGCTCCCGTCGTCGCCGAACGCTTAATCTTCCGCGTATAGGTCGTGTCCGTCCCGTACTCTATTTTCCCGCCTTCGATAATGAGGTAACTCCCGCCACCTATCAGCGTCACTTTCTTCTTACCCGCAAACAGCATATCGCTGGCCGATATCAGGCTCAGCTTCTGCTCCGCACTGATGTGCATCGCACCGTTCTGCGCCTGTAGCTGCACCGGGCCTTCGCTGGCGTTCAGGCTGAGTTTGCCCGCTCTGGCAAACAGGCCAGTATGCTCACCCGCCAGAATGGCGGTGTTACCCATCGACCCGCTGCTGAAATCCCCCGAAGCATTCATTGCGACGTTCTGACTGGCGGCCAGCTGCATATGCTCACCGCTGGTGAACGCCACGCCCTGCGGGCCGTGGCAGTGAATTATCCCGTTCAGCGGCTTCAGCCTCTGCTCAAACATCGCCTGCTGGCTGGCAATATCCGCCTCCAGCGCCTGCGCCTGTTCTGCGGCCGCCGCTAACTGCTGAAGCTGATTGCGGCAGACAGCGATTTCCTTCAGCGCCGTTTCCATGTCCAGTACCTCACCTGCCGCTTTGCTCTGCCCGTCTGCGGTAATGAACAGCCCTTTTGCCACGCGGATGACGCCGTACTCGTCGGTGCGCAGTTCAAAGCCGGTGCCCCGCTGTTTATTCTGCCCGTCAGCGATATGCCCCTGGTTCAGCTGCGTACTGCCGAAAGGGGTGGTCAGCGCGATATGCTCCTGCCCGCGCTGGTCTTCCATCCGCAGTTCATTGGCAGCAGGGGTGCGCAGAACGTTCTGGCTGCGGTTGTCACGGGTAACAACGTCCTGATGCTCTGAGTCGTGAAACGCGTGGGCGATATACGGCCGGTCGATGTTGCCGTCGTCAAACGCAATGCCCACTTCAGTGCCATCGATAAGCGGCGTGTGCCAGCCGTAAGTATCGCCTGAAAAGGGTTTGGCCTGGCGTATCCACAGAGTGCGGTAGCCCGGCTCTGCGTCTTCGCGGCTGAACGTTAACCGTTATGCCGACTGGCAGAACGGGCGCTATAACAGACGGAATAACAAAGCGAACGCTGAGATACTGACGGCATTCTCGCGATCATCAGCGACATGCCCAGTTATGGCAACGGGGAGCAGTCCTTGCAGACCCAGCATTGCGCTATCGGGCAAATTCCAGATCGGAACCTTCACCAATTTAAACAGGAATAACGAACACGCTGCCTTTATCGTCACGCTCCAGCAGCGACCAGCAGGCACGGTATTTCTTGCCGTGCCTGTCTTCAAATTCCGGTAGAACCTGTCCTTCTCGGGTCTGAAGGTACTGCGTCGTACCATTAACAATAGTTGCCCAGCGTCCATCAAAGGGCGCTAAATCGCCATCCCAACGGGTGATTCGCACCATTTTTTCTTGCGGAGGCAATTGTTCCCGCTTCGACCAGTTATAAAGTTCTTCGGGTTTACCATCAGGGAAGAAACCTTCACGTGGCACGTCGATGTACTGACCTTCCACACGTCGAATAAGCGTCCAGCCGGTTTTAGCCCATTCGGACTCATCCCAGCTATAGCTTTGCTCTCCACTTTTGCCGACATAGTCAGTCCGTTTTACTCCCCGTCGTGCTGATGCGGGCTGCCCATAGTCAGCAGGGATAAATCGTGCTGGTGCAAAATCAACATCAGGCAGATAGATGCCTGTCTGAACTGGAGTTTCACCTAATTCTATGCGGACGGATGGATCAAGTTCATACCGGGAGATTTTAGAGGGAATATCCCCGCTGGCATAAACACCGTTACCGTCATATGTTAAGTTTCCTTCTTGCCAAGTGGCATCCAATGTAATAGATAATCTTCGATCTAACTCTGCTGCAATACCTTCCAGCTCAGATATCCTTTCTATTTCGTCTTCTGTCATCCAACCGTTCCAGCATTCGGTGATACCCTTGCTGATATAGCTCATTGCATGACCAATATTAAATGCCTGGATATCATTATGCGTCCGTAGGATATAAGCTTTTATGTATCGTTCTCTTGCCGGGCGAATATTAGGAAGCACTCTGTTTCCCCATACCATATCCGCCTGTTGCCAGAGCGGAAGCTTACGGTTATTCCGGGGCATTTCCCGCAGGTAGCGGGCAAAAGCGGCTTCATGTGCATCAATATAGGCAATTATCGCATCACGGGTTGATGCGTAATGTTCGGGAGAGATAAATTTCTCCAGCAGATAGCATTCCTGCGGGTGTAACACGCCCATTATTTTTTATCCTTTGGTTCATACCAGTTGTGGGTGTTTTCCAGTTTCGGCAATCCCAGATACGGATATGTTGGATCATTCTCTGCATCACCATAACCCCATCCTGTTTTCTGACGCGGGCCAGTGTAGCCCTTTTTCAACTGAGAGGGGTCAAGTACAATCTGCACCGCGCCGCCTTCAAGTGAGTATTCCGGAGCGTTTATATTAATTTGCGTACCCGCCCGACCTTCCCAGACCTTCATCGGCTGCCCTGGCGGAATGGTATAGGTTACATACTCACCGTTTTCATTCCAGCTCTTCCACACAGCAAAGCGCCGTCGCCAGTCACTTTTACTGGTCAGCTTGTCAAACTCAGCCTTACGCATCCAGCAGATGTTGTTATCACTAGAGGAAGGGTCAACGACTCTATAGAGTACAGTGCCAGGCGGAACTTCAACTGCTCGCATAGAATCATCGAAAGTATCAAACTTACCCTTCAATGCTGGATTTTTGCTGGTTTTACTGATGTCCGGCCACCCGTCAGTTATAGCGCCCCTATTTTCAAATCTGGTCAGAGCAGGATATGCCTTTTCTTTATTACCAACATCCACCCACTCCGGCTTCTCCCGTTTGAAATAAGCCAGTTCCTCACTGGCCCTGGCCCCACCATACAGGTGAGTATTACTACCGACATGAGCACGAAACGCATTGTCGCCTTCGACTCTCAGTCGGTTTGCCAGATGTTCCAGAATGTCGTTCAGTGGCTGCAGTGCTTTCGCCAGCATGGTATTGGCTTTATTGCGCACCGAAACCAGCGTTTCCCACAATGCTGCTACCGGGCGCTGGAGCGATACCGGTCCCCAGTTCGTCACGGTGTCAAACAGGCTGCGGGTGACTTTCATTAGCTTGTCCATTACTGCCAGCAGTTCTGATGTACTGAGCATACTTTTAAGTCCGTCGACTTTACCGGCCAGGAAGTGGTACGGGTTATAAATCCTCAACGTTCGCAGTGTGTCCCGCACCGCAGGTGTATCCAGAAAACGATTAAGTTGTGTGATGCTCCCGTCCAGCAGGCGGCTGTAATTCCCGGCCTTGCTCAGTTCGTTAAAGTGAGCCTTGCGCACTGAAAGAAACATCACTTTGGCACTGCCCTTAACCAGCGAGCCGAGCGTCGGGAAGCAACCGACCAGCGTCAGTCCCAGGCACACCCACGGCCAGATTTCACTGTCGTTTTCTTTTATCTTCTTACAGTTGGCGATAAGGTCGCGCACATCACAGACCTGATCTACCAGCGGGATCATCGAGATAACGGTTCCCGTGACGATTTGTCCGGTGGTCTGCTTTTCGTTAAAGTCACCCTGAAGCGTCTCCCACAGCCATTCACCTGCGGCTTTTGCTTTATCGGCCAGTTCGTCATACCAGCTCTGCGGTGGTGGCTGGTAGAAGGCTAGCGCATTCTGAAGTTCCTGATCTATCATGCTTAAACTTCCCTGTTACTGGTTTTTGCCAGTAGTGAATCCCATGGTTCCCAGGGCTTTTCTGGCTCCGGTTGGGGTAACTGATACGTGACGGTAGCCGCTTCAAACGGTACACTCTTATGCAGGGCATATCCCTGTTCATCCACAACACCCGTCAGCTCACTGCCCCCTTCGAAGTGGATCGTGTAAGGCGCTTCGGGAATGGGAACCGTCTTGTCTAAGAAATTTATGGCAAGATCATATTTTCCATCACCCGCCAGATACGGGAATTTCACTGGCTGAGCGGCAGCTCCGGTCGTCGCCGAACGCTTAATCTTCCGCGTATAGGTCGTGTCCGTCCCGTACTCTATTTTCCCGCCTTCGATAATGAGGTAACTCCCGCCACCTATCAGCGTCACTTTCTTCTTACCCGCAAACAGCATATCGCTGGCCGATATCAGGCTCAGCTTCTGCTCCGCACTGATGTGCATTGCACCGTTCTGCGCCTGTATCTGCACCGGGCCTTCGCTGGCGTTCAGGCTGAGTTTGCCCGCTCTGGCAAACAGGCCTGTCTGCTCCCCCGCCAGAATGGCAGTGTTACCCATCGACCCGCTGCTGAAATCCCCCGAAGCATTCATTGCGACGTTCTGACTGGCGGCCAGCTGCATATGCTCACCGCTGGTGAACGCCACGCCCTGCGGGCCGTGGCAGTGAATTATCCCGTTCAGCGGCTTCAGCCTCTGCTCAAACATCGCCTGCTGGCTGGCAATATCCGCCTCCAGCGCCTGCGCCTGTTCTGCGGCCGCCGCTAACTGCTGAAGCTGATTGCGGCAGACAGCGATTTCCTTCAGCGCCGTTTCCATGTCCAGTACCTCACCTGCCGCTTTGCTCTGCCCGTCTGCGGTAATAAACAGCCCTTTTGCCACGCGGATGACGCCGTACTCGTCGGTGCGCAGTTCAAAGCCGGTGCCGCGCGGCTTGTTCTGCGCATCGACGATATGCCCCTGGTTCAGCTGCGTGCTGCCGAAAGGGGTGGTCAGCGCGATATGCTCCTGCCCGCGCTGGTCTTCCATCCGCAGTTCATTGGCAGCAGGGGTGCGCAGAACGTTCTGGCTGCGGTTGTCACGGGTAACAACGTCCTGATGCTCTGAGTCGTGAAACGCGTGGGCGATATACGGCCGGTCGATGTTGCCGTCGTCAAACGCAATGCCCACTTCAGTGCCATCGATAAGCGGCGTGTGCCAGCCGTAAGTATCGCCTGAAAAGGGTTTGGCCTGGCGTATCCACAGAGTGCGGTAGCCCGGCTCTGCGTCTTCGCGGCTGAAGTCCAGCTTCACCCGGTAGCGACCCTGGCTGTCCAGATGCGCGTAGATGTCGTGCTTCTGCCGGCTCTCGATACGGGCCGGCAGCGTGCCGTTTATCTTCGGGCGGGGTTCTTCTTTTGGCCGATAACAGAACTGTTCACTGTAAGGCATGCCCCATACCGACACATACAGGCGTGTGTCGCGGGCGGCACGGAAAGAGGAAAAGGTGAAGTTCCAGCACCTCACTGTCGTCGGCTTCCAGAACCATCCCCGGCGTCAGGTGCGCCGCGTTGCTCAACAGGCTATGTTTCAGGTTTTTCCATCGAACGAATAACCAGGAAATCCTGAGAGATGCCAACATCTTTTCCCGTTGCTTGTCTGCTATGAATAAACCAGGCATACATATCAGAGGGCGCATTATCTTCGGGGAAAGGCTGAGGCTGACCAAGATAAGCTGCATGGGCATAATCGAGAAAACGTCTCGCTCGCCTCAATGCAGGCCTGTAGATATCAGGCACGATTTGGATACGCTTATCATTAGGATCGTTTTCCATACTGTTCTTCATTCTTATTGCGGCATCATGGACATCGTCCAGCCAACCCCAATTTTTGTGCAACACATCAAGTTCACTCTGGTAGTGTCTTGAAGTTTCTTTTGCCTGTGGTGAAATCCCAAATAACCCGGCAGAAGCACCGGCGGAGGCTAAAATATCGCCACGTTGTTTTTCATACTTCATGCACTCACAGCGGTATTGATAGTATTGTCGCCCAAGCCACTCAATATAGCTGTCCAGATGACGGTTCTGTGCACCGATACTGACAGCGTTAAAAGGCACCGCTTGCTGATACAGCTTTGTCCATTGAGCGACAGACTTGTTCTTAACCTTATCCTGCATGATAAAATAGGCAGCAACATCAGTATCCGTCTGATCTAGTGTTTGTAAATCTGGAAATGGAACACCTGCCATCGTCGCTGACCGGTACATCCGGTGAAGGGCCACCCGGCAAAGTTCTGCACTCGGTTTTTGTTCATTTAGTTTCAGGCCTCCCCCTACATCCTCCGCGCAACCGGGTAACAGCTCTTCCTTGTGCTTATTATTACTTCCACCAAGACAATAGACGCTACGCCATGGCCGGTTTTCATGGGCAGCGACCAGATGTAGTGCATTTTTAACCGTATCCGGCAATGCCGATTCCTGATCAACAGACTTATCGCCCATCAGCACGCTAATGCCTTTTACTGGCCCCCCAAAAGCAGAAATAAACCAGTCCACTCCGTTATTATTACTGGCAGGGGTATGACGAGTACAGTCAAACAGGCCTGCAAAAACAATCTCTACGGGGATCCCTTGGTAAGTATATTTATCACCCTGCTTCTGACAAATATCATCAAGCAGCATATCAATAAATTTACGTGCAAGAGTTGCTCCGACATCGTAGCCAAATAATGAAATGGAGATCAGTTTTACCGGTACCGGGCTATTTGTTTTGGTTCTTTCAAAGAAACGCTCAAAACGTAATTTAGCCGAATTTATTCGCGTATCGACACCGGTAACTAACATATCTGCAATAACGGGATTATCACGCAACCAGGGTGTTGCCTCGATACCTGATTTCTTTGCGGCATTTTTAGCTACATCTCCCGTCAGGGATTTCCATTCCGAAGGGCTTATCAGCTTTTTCCCCGAGCCCTTTAAAACCTCCCACCAGTTACCACTTTTCAAATAATTCAGGCCAGCATTTTTTGCCATTTTTTTTGGCTGATCTTTCAAATCATCCAGTGCAGAGCCTTGAGCACTGTCCATAATGGTATGCAGTTTCTCAGAGAGTTCTTCATTAAAAGGGGTACCGAGCCCCGAAAAATAAAATGCATCAAAACTTTCATGGGAAGTATTTTGTTGAATACTGGGAAATGCTCTAAATAATCGTGAAACATTACTGAGACGTTGCTCAGGAGCATCCTGGTCAATATTACGATGGATACCATCAAAAAAGAAACCGACATGCCATACGCGTGAGCAATTGCCCCATTCAGCATCCTCAGCCTGCTGAGCACGGTTTGCAGCAGAAATGATACTTTCAATATCCATCACTTATGCTCCTGCTTTGCAGTTTTACCAGATATATCAGGGTGTTTTTCATACGGAGACCAGGCGTTATCACTCCAGCCCAGTAGCACCTTATCCCCGGGTAAAAAGTGGACATGTAGATCATTCTCTCCCCACTTTCTCTCTGGCATTGGCATAACAACACGCCGCGTTTCTTTACGAAGTCCCGCATCATACTGAGCACGGGTTGTGCTTAGCGTCCAGATAACCTCGGCAGTTTTCCCGTTAATACTGCCACAGCAGGTTGTTTTACCTGCCCCCTTCCCATACGGGTTGTTTTTGTTATATGCCGAGGCATTCGCACCCGCCACCCCATTCACGCTAAACCCCAGTATCGGCCTGTCAATTTCACTGTGAATGATCAATGTTACTGGACCCATCGGCGGCCCCCAGATTGATGCCCAGATTAGCCAACTGCCGTATGCCAGAACCACTCCCAGCAGGCTTCCCCAAATCCATTTTCCCCAACGGGCATAGCCGCGATTTACGGCACCATCAACTTTGTTATAGGTTTTAAAAAATCCCATCATTTATATCCCGTGTTAGTCGAACACCCTTACTTTATGGGTTTAAATATCTGTGCCGATGCTCAACATTTTTAAGCTGTAAAGTGCATCAGCACATCTGCCAGCGATCGCACTCCACTCACCACATTCGGCAGTGCAGCCCTCAGTGAGTCCGATTCCAGCATCGACCTCCCACCATTAAGGTAATAAAGCGCATAGACTTTCTTATCCACCGGGGTTAGGAGCCCCACAGCTTCACTCTTCTTCAGCGCCTTTATAACCATCAAACGCTGCGCACAGGGTGGAAACGCCTTGCTGGTCGGCATTTTCTGCCATTCGTTCAATACGAGGGTCACTTCTGGCTTATCCGCAATCTGCTGCCAGGCGAGCTTATCCAGCCGGATGATGTGATCTGTCGGGCCTTTAACCTCTGATGGTGTAATGCTGAGCCGCTGCCACTGCGTTTCTCCAGGTAGCCACCACTGTGTTATGCCGTTTAACAGGTAAGCATGCCAGCCCTCTTTAGCGCATCCCGCCAGCACTTCAATCACATGATTTGCGTAGAAGCGAACCAGCGCTGTCGGGCCCTTCGGGGGCACGATGGTACATCCATGGGACAGCTGCACGGCCAGCGAAGGTGGATATCGTACTGAGATAATCACGGCAACACAGCCAGACAGTTTATCCAGATACCCCTTTAGCTGCTCTTTATCATCCACTTCCAGCAGCCAGGGGCCGTAGTTCTGAAACTCCGTCAGTTGCGGATGGATATACAGCGAATGCAGCCTGTTTTCATGTCTGGCCTTAAACACCAGAAAATTCTCTTCCGACTGCGCCCCCGCCTCAAACAAGAGACAAATATTTTCTTCTGACCTGCCGGGTAATGCTGCCAGTAGCACTGTGGTGTCCATCGTTATGCTCCCTGCACAATGGCATCATTGGCCTGAATCGCTTTCAGCAGGCACGGAATACAGATTTTATCCATGATCACCGGGTTAATTTCCGGGAATTCCAGTGGCTGATCGGCAGCCCCCGTCGTCGCCGAACGCTTAATCTTGCGCGTATAGGTCGTGTCCGTGCCGTACTCTATTTTCCCGCCTTCGATAATGAGGTAACTCCCGCCACCTATCAGCGTCACTTTCTTCTTACCCGCAAACAGCATATCGCTGGCCGATATCAGACTCAGCTTCTGCTCCGCACTGATGTGCATTGCATCGTTCTGCGCCTGTATCTGCACCGGGCCTTCGCTGGCGTTCAGGCTGAGTTTGCCCGCTCTGGCAAACAGGCCTGTCTGCTCACCCGCCAGAATGGCGGTGTTACCCATCGACCCGCTGCTGAAATCCCCTGAAGCATTCATTGCGACGTTCTGACTGGCGGCCAGCTGCATATGCTCCCCGCTGGTGAACGCCACGCCCTGCGGGCCGTGGCAGTGAATCATCCCGTTCAGCGGTTTCAGGCGTTTATCGAACATCGCTATCTGGCTGGCAATATCCGCCTCCAGCGCCTGCGCCTGTTCTGCCGCCGCCGCTAACTGCTGAAGCTGATTGCGGCAGACAGCGATTTCCTTCAGCGCCGTTTCCATGTCCAGTACCTCACCTGCCGCTTTGCTCTGCCCGTCTGCGGTAATGAACAGCCCTTTTGCCACGCGGATGACGCCGTACTCGTCGGTGCGCAGTTCAAAGCCGGTGCCCCGCTGTTTATTCTGCCCGTCGGCGATATGCCCCTGGTTCAGCTGCGTGCTGCCGAAAGGGGTGGTCAGCGCGATATGCTCCTGCCCGCGCTGGTCTTCCATCCGCAGTTCATTGGCAGCAGGGGTGCGCAGAACGTTCTGGCTGCGGTTGTCACGGGTAACAACGTCCTGATGCTCTGAGTCGTGAAACGCGTGGGCGATATACGGCCGGTCGATGTTGCCGTCGTCAAACGCAATGCCCACTTCAGTGCCATCGATAAGCGGCGTGTGCCAGCCGTAAGTATCGCCTGAACAGGGTTTGGCCTGGCGTATCCACAGAGTGCGGTAGCCCGGCTCTGCGTCTTCACGGCTGAAGTCCAGCTTCACCCGGTAGCGACCCTGGCTGTCCAGATGCGCGTAGATGTCGTGCTTCTCCCGGCTCTCGATGCGCGCTGGCAGCGTGCCGTTTATCTTCGGGCGGGGTTCTTCTTTTGGCCGATAACAGAACTGTTCGCTGTAAGGCATGCCCCATACCGACACATGCAGGCGTGTGTCTCGGGCGGCGCTAAATGTGGCCAGCGTAATCAGCATCCCATCCTGCAGGTCGTTAAGGGTGCTGCCGTCTGTCTCCAGTACCCTCCCCGGCATCAGATGTGCGGCGTTGCTGAACAGATGCAGACGGACGGACTGATTCAGTTCGCGCTCGTGGTGAATACGGGCATAAAACGCCCCGCTTTCGGTTTCCGGCTCAGAGGTGCTGTCGTCACCGGCGTCCAGGAACGGCGCGCCGTAGCGGTAGTGCTCCCCGGTGGTGGTGGCGCTGTTTCTGACGGCGACCGCGGCGTCCATCGGCGTGCTCGCCGTGTGGTAGTTATAGTCCCGGGTGCGGACCAGACCCGTCACTGTGTTATGCCAGCTGCGCAGGTCCCACACCGATTCCGCTGCGCCGTCATAAAGCGCCGACGGCTCCTGATACGGCACATGAACATCAAACTGATAAAACTGCTGGCTGTCGGCAAAGGTCAGCGTGTCCAGCCCGGTCACGTCATTGACGCCGGTGCGGAACCAGATACCCACCTCAGAAAGGATACGCTGAATAAACTGCAGGTCGGTTTCGCGCCACTGGGTGATAAGCTCACGCTGGGGGTACGTTTTCTCCAGCCGGAACTCAAAATCCGCCCCCTCCAGGCTGTGCTCTCGCAACACCTGCTCTGCCAGCTCCGGCACAGAGATATTCTGGTATACCGCGCAGCGCCGGGTATACCCCAGCAGCGCCAGACGGGACGAGAGCGTCACGCTGTAGTGCGTCTGGTCGGCGGTGGTGCCCAGCCATTCGAACGCGGTGAGTATTCCCTGCACGACCCGGCCACTGAGCATGTTGAGCGTCGCGTACTTCAGTAATACCTCTTCGGCGGTCACATCGCTCTGTGGCGTGGTGAACTCAATACGCCACTGCGACGGGGCACTCAGCGCCTCACGACCGTGAAAGTTCAGTACGTCCGGTTTTACCCGGCTGTCGTTTATCTCAAAGGTGTAGCGCTTTTTTCCGTCAAACAGCGCCAGCCAGTTGTCCATTGCCATTAACGTTACTCCTTAACGGGGAGCAGGGTCAGAAAACCACTCCCGAGCTCAATGGTACGGGGTTTGTCGGGGTCGAGATCGTCACGAGTCAGTACCAACCGCCAGGCGCAGGGCAAGATTGCGAAACCCCGCAGCCCGCAAGGACTGACGCCAGATATGTCCTGTCCATCGCGGTTTTTTTCATTTTTCGCTTCAATCCTGCTTTGAATTCTTTGTTTTGCGTAAGAATATTTACCGCTATATGTCTTATCCCTGATAATAGCTCTGCAGCATTCCCTCTTCTTATTTTACTGTCGTCTTCATTCATTGCCACATCCAGGCACCAGTGCAGTCTGTTCTCCACGCGCCAGTGATTTCTCATCGCTGTGGCAAACTTCTCTGCCGTTAAATGTGCTGAACTTATATAATACCGGATCTGCATTTTCTGTTCTTTCCTTTTTTCTTTTAATTCTGAACGAAATGAGACTACCACACATAATTTTTTCAGGTCTTTCCAGTCAAACGTAAAATCAATCAGGTCATTAGGAACATCACTGACAATATGAAGCCGGGTTTCTTCTCTGCCGTGGTTCTTTTCTGTTGTCGCAAAGCTGTCATACTTCGGCTTGTTTATTTCTTTTAAGGGAAATTTCTCTTCAAATGCTTTATTTAATTTACCCTGATTACCCTTCACTGAAAAAAGATAATCACCTTCCTGAGCACGTATTTTCTTCGCAATGTCTTTCTGACATCCCATCGCATCCGTCGTGATCAGTTTCCCCCTGATATCCAGCATGTTAACCCGTTCTGGTATGGCTGTGATCTCACTGGATTTCTCATCGGTTTTTATCTGTCCCAGCACAAGACTGCGCATGGTTTAAAATGCACTTATTACATGGATCGCGCCCCGAAGGCGACGTTTGTCATAAGAATGAAGAAGGGTTTTCCCATCAATAGCAATAATATCGCCATTATCTGATGAATGGCAATCACGCATCCAGTTAATAAAACACTCATGAAATTTTTTTGGGGCTGATGCAGACCACAACCCGGGCAATTGTATCATGAACAGGAATACCATTTTCGAAATCACCCTATTGTTTTAAAAAATCAATATGAGCCTCACCAAAATCCTCGATCTCCTCCCATCCTTCGGCCCCGTAAATAACTGCGCAAATTGTCAGAAGTAAAATATCTGATAATTTATGTTCTACTTTCCAGGATTGTCTGTAATCAGGAATAATTGAGATATGTACCATTAGTTTTTCAATATCCATATTCGATCTCATTATTTTAATCGGAGATATTTGATCACATTCTGCAGCAGATTTATAGTTTTTCATGTCACAGTTAGTTCATTTTTAAAGCTAAAAACACTCAAGATTGTAGTGCAGAAATTGTACTTTTCGTGATCTTTCTCTGGTTTGAAAACCAGAACCTCACTTAGGGCTGTGTCCACATTACGTGGGTAGGATCATTGTTATCCTTTACATTCACTGTCCATCGGATCAACACAGGCATACTACTTCGGTAACTCGAATGAATCATAACCTTTTGCAGTTGGGAAGAACAAAGACGCCCCTTTCCCAGGAACAAACTCTATTGAATCATAAGCAGCTATATCAGATATTCCATAGAATGGAGAGGGTCTAAAAATTTCACCCCCTTGCTTATCATATAAAACGAAAAAATAATTCTCATTTTTTAAATACTTATACAGAGACATGGGTGATAAAACCTTTGACAGGTATATGACAACTTTGTATTGTTTGTCGGGACTATAGCTTTCAAATACTTTTGAGTAAGTCCCGCTCAAAATAGTTGATGGAAATAAAGTCCATGCGACAACAAGCAAGGCTACAACCATCCATTTTATCTTTAGCACACTCATAAGCCCACCACCTTATCTTTGGGTAGCGGTTCAATCCACATGACATCAGAAAGAACAATAAAATCACCACCTGTATTATGTTTTCTTTGCCAACGACGAAAATCCGAGTTAAATACAGGCACAAAACCTGAGTATTCTCGTGCCAGTACTCCCCACACGCCCGAAAGATAGGTCGACATATAAATCGCTGAAGATTTTTTGTCCAAAATTCTGTCGTTACTCCAAATACCTAATGGCTCAGGTGTTGTCCCTTCATCAACAAAATCGTATGTATCCTTAAGATAAAAGCCGATCCTTTCGATTAAAAAAACTCTTTTTCCATCAACTTTACTAGTTTTTCCACGTACACAAACTTTCAGTGTTGAATTTCCCATTGCCCCATACCATTCATTTACGGTATCAATTTTACTACCGACTGGCAGAATGTTTACCTGAGCGCTTGCATCAAGTATTCTGACATCCTCGGTATAACCAAGCGATATTTCACATTTAGCATCATTACTAATCTTATTCAATTGATCATTTAAACGCCTAATTCCTTTTACGCTCTTCCAGACACGACTGAGTTCGCTTATTCCGTTTTTTACCTGTTCAAACTGTATGGCCCAGGACATCTTGATAATATCACAATCAATCTGAGACTCTGGTAGCGTTGCAGCAGCAACATTAAGTGCTGCTTGTTTGGACTGTGCAGTAAACCCATAAGCAGGTTTAATACTAAACCAATGCCGCATTAATTTTGCAGCCACTGTCCATTTCATTTTATCCATTGCATCCGGAATCATATCAATATGGAAAAAATCCACACTGACTTTCTTTTCCTGCTGTTCCTGTTCTTTGGTTGTGCTCGTCGATGATACTGCCATTATCTTGTCCCTACCCTTATCTGGTACACATAATCCAGAGCCACGCTTTCTTCTGCGTCTGAATTCACCGTATGCGTCAGGGCAGAGTCTGTTCTTCCCTGTATTGCCCCTGTCGGAGTCTGAATCTGGTAGGCGAACTCCATATCTTCAGCTCCCGTAAATGCATCTGAAACTCTGAAACAGGCAGCGTTCGGGCCACATGACAATGCTGGCAGAATCGATGGCATCTCTGGCAAATTTGCATCCAGTGAAGTGCTACCCGTCGTCGCCGAACGCTTAATCTTCCGCGTATAGGTCGTGTCCGTCCCGTACTCTATTTTCCCGCCTTCGATAATGAGGTAACTCCCGCCACCTATCAGCGTCACTTTCTTCTTACCCGCAAACAGCATATCGCTGGCCGATATCAGGCTCAGCTTCTGCTCCGCACTGATGTGCATTGCACCGTTCTGCGCCTGTAGCTGCACCGGGCCTTCGCTGGCGTTCAGGCTGAGTTTGCCCGCTCTGGCAAACAGGCCAGTATGCTCACCCGCCAGAATGGCGGTGTTACCCATCGACCCGCTGCTGAAATCCCCCGAAGCATTCATTGCGACGTTCTGACTGGCGGCCAGCTGCATATGCTCACCGCTGGTGAACGCCACGCCCTGCGGGCCGTGGCAGTGAATCATCCCGTTCAGCGGCTTCAGGCGTTTATCGAACATCGCTATCTGGCTGGCAATATCCGCCTCCAGCGCCTGCGCCTGTTCTGCGGCGGCCGCCAGGGCCTTTATCTGCTGCTGGCAGACGTCGATTTCCTTCAGCGCCGTTTCCATGTCCAGTACCTCACCTGCCGCTTTGCTCTGCCCGTCTGCGGTAATGAACAGCCCTTTTGCCACGCGGATGACGCCGTACTCGTCGGTGCGCAGTTCAAAGCCGGTGCCCCGCTGTTTATTCTGCCCGTCAGCGATATGCCCCTGGTTCAGCTGCGTACTGCCGAAAGGGGTGGTCAGCGCGATATGCTCCTGCCCGCGCTGGTCTTCCATCCGCAGTTCATTGGCAGCAGGGGTGCGCAGAACGTTCTGGCTGCGGTTGTCACGGGTAACAACGTCCTGATGCTCTGAGTCGTGAAACGCGTGGGCGATATACGGCCGGTCGATGTTGCCGTCGTCAAACGCAATGCCCACTTCAGTGCCATCGATAAGCGGCGTGTGCCAGCCGTAAGTGTCGCCTGAACAGGGTTTGGCCTGGCGTATCCACAGAGAGTGGTAGCCCGGCTCTGCGTCTTCACGGCTGAAGTCCAGCTTCACCCGGTAGCGACCCTGGCTGTCCAGATGCGCGTAGATGTCGTGCTTCTCCCGGCTCTCGATACGGGCCGGCAGCGTGCCGTGTATCTTTGGTCGGGGCAGTTCAGCCGGACGAAAGCAGAACTGTTCGCTGTAAGGCATGCCCCATACCGACACATGCAGGCGTGTGTCTCGGGCGGCGCTAAATGTGGCCAGCGTAATCAGCAGTCCGTCCTGCAGGTCATTCAGGGTGCTGCCGTCTGTCTCCAGTACCCTCCCCGGCATCAGATGTGCGGCGTTGCTGAACAGATGCAGACGGACGGACTGATTCAGCTCGCGCTCGTGGTGAATACGGGCATAAAACGCCCCGCTCTCCGTTTCCGGCTCAGAGGTGCTGTCGTCGCCCGCCTCGGGGAATGGGCCGCCGTAGCGGCAGTGCTCCCCGGTGGTGGTGGCGCTGTTTCTGACGGCGACCGCGGCGTCCATCGGCGTGCTCGCCGTGCGGTAGTTATAGTCCCGGGTGCGCACCAGACCCGTCACCGTATTGTGCCAGCTGCGCAGGTCCCACACCGATTCCGCTGCGCCGTCATAAAGCGCCGACGGCTCCTGATACGGCACATGAACATCAAACTGATAAAACTGCTGGCTGTCGGCAAAGGTCAGCGTGTCCAGCCCGGTCACGTCATTGACGCCGGTGCGGAACCAGATACCCACCTCAGAAAGGATGCGCTGAATAAACTGCAGGTCGGTTTCGCGCCACTGGGTGATAAGCTCACGCTGGGGGTACGTTTTCTCCAGCCGGAACTCAAAATCCGCCCCCTCCAGGCTGTGCTCTCGCAACACCTGCTCTGCCAGCTCCGGCACAGAGATATTCTGGTATACCGCGCAGCGCCGGGTATACCCCAGCAGCGCCAGACGGGACGAGAGCGTCACGCTGTAGTGCGTCTGGTCGGCGGTGGTGCCCAGCCATTCGAACGCGGTGAGTATTCCCTGCACGACCCGGCCACTGAGCATGTTGAGCGTCGCGTACTTCAGTAATACCTCTTCGGCGGTCACATCGCTCTGTGGCGTGGTGAACTCAATACGCCACTGCGACGGCGCACTCAGCGCCTCACGACCGTGAAAGTTCAGTACGTCCGGTTTTACCCGGCTGTCGTTTATCTCAAAGGTGTAGCGCTTTTTTCCGTCAAACAGCGCCAGCCAGTTGTCCATTGCCATTAACGTTACTCCTTAACGGGAAGCAGGGTCAGAAAACCACTCCCCAGCTCAATGGTACGGGGTTTGTCGGGGTCGAGATCGTCACGAGTCAGCACCAACCGCCAGGCGTTGTTCTTCATCTCCGGGCGGTTAAACAGTCCGACCACTGCCACATACTTCGCCTCCTCGACCATCGGTATGTTGAGGGTGACGCTGCCTCCGGGCATCACCAGCAGGGATTTGCTCGCGACGATATCCTCTTCGAGCACGCTGTCGGCGGCACGAAGTAACGTCTGATAGTCGGCAGCATCCACTTTCTGGCGGTCCTTTAACTGCCAGACCTGGATCATGGTTGCCAGCGGCGTCTGCGCGTCATCGGCGTTGACCGCCGCGCGCGGTTCAAAGTCGAGATGCAGCACTTTTATCTTTTTGTAGAAAATGGATTTGGTCACGTTGACCGTGCCATCGGTGACGGTCTGCGTCAGGCCACAGCCGGCAAGCACACCACAAAGCGCGAGCAGGACGACCTGTCGCAGAGAAACGGATGTCATTCAGAGGTTCCTTTCAGAATAAACAGCAGAACTAATCGAAGCGGTAACCGCCATCCTGTGCCTGAGGAAGCGGCTTGCAGTCCAGCCCTTCGTAACAGCCAAGGCTGACGGTCAGATGGGTACGTTTACCGGGCCTGTCGTTTTTCAGTCCCAGCACACCGGTACGGCCAAGCTGGACGCGGCGTTTTTGCCCCAGGCGGGGTTCTGATAGCGCACTCACCGGGACGGTCAACCGCAGCCGCACGTCCGAGCGATAGCCCAGGTAAACCCGCAGCAGCACCATCAGATCCGTATGCAGTTGCCCGCCGGGCAGCCAGCCCCCGGCTTCTTGCTGATTGTGGGTGGCAAGCATCAGTAAGATGCGGCTGCAGGCTTCTTTCCCGGTTTTACCCAGCGTCGCCCGCTGTGACAGGGCAATGCGGTGGCCTTTACCCAGACCGCTGCGCTGCGACACCTGGACCTTCAGCGGGTCCGGGCTGGTAACCGTCGCAGTGGTGTCTGGCGCCAGCAGGCTCACCAGTTGGCGAATACCTTCGGCATTGCGGGTCGGCAGGCGCATGGTGCCCAGCAGCGCGAGGAAACGGGAGACCGGGGTGGCAACATTCTCTGCCGTGCCGGGAATCCCCAGGCCCACCAGCCCCAGCAGACACTGTGAGGTGGCATCCGTCGCGCCAGGCTCAAACGTGGCCGGGTACGCGTATTTACGCCAGATACGGTAATACTGGGTGGTGATACGGTGGCTGAAGATATCGAGAAAGGCCGTAGTCGCCTCAACCCCTTCGCGACGCTGGGCAATATCATCCAGATACGCGGTCGGTAGCGGTGAGTCCACGCCGTACATCCCCATAAACGTGGTACGTACGGTCGGCGGCAGTTCCGGGCGATCTTCGTCTGTTTCTACCGCACAGAGTTCACTTGCCGGGAAGCCCATCCCCGGCCAGGGACGAAAACGCACCGGATCGCAGGTCGGCCTATCGGCGGTGCCCAGCAGCGGCCTGCCGGGCGATTCCTGTTCAAGCAGCTGGCAGAAGCGGTAAAAGTTAACCCGCCAGATATCCTGGCCGAGGTCTTCGGTCAGCCTGGTACGTGCTGGCTGTGGCTCTCTTTCCATTGCAGTCGTTTCCCTGTCGGTTGCAGTACCAGCGTCAGCTGATTGAAAAGGTGAACATCAGCATACAGCGCAAAGAAACGATGCAGCATTTCACCAAACAAATTCACATCGCCCTCGCCTGCGAAGTTGTCCGCATTCAGCGTGACTTCAATATCCACCCCGCGCAGCATATAGCCGCGTTCGAAACGACGTATCAGCGTATGCTTCACGGCGACGATAGCCTCCAGACGACGGCGGTTCATCTCATCGTCGGTCCAGTCATACAGCGCCAGCGTACCGCGCAGCACTTCCGGGTTATCCATCATACTCAGGAAGCTGGAGCCCAGATGACTCATCACCCGCCAGTGAAAACGGTCGTTGGCCGGTGGATAAAGCGGCAGCGTCGGCGCATTCAGGTTCAGAACCTTGACCGGCACTTTACCGGCTTTCACCACCCGGTCGAGCAGCGTACTTTCCAGCGCCTTACGGGGCAGTTGCCCGTTGGTACCGGTGATGCGCATGGATAACGACTCTGGCTTTTCCGCCAGTTGCTCTATCTCGAATGACCGCCCGCCGAGGATAAGCCAGGTGTCATACAGTCCCGATGGGCCGCGCTTTACGCGGGTATGGAAGTAACGCTCTGGCGCATCATGCCGCATCATGCCGCCACGGTGACGAAAACTGGTGAAGGGTACGTAGGGATGCTTACCGTTTTTTACCGCGCCGTGGATGTTATCGACGCTGTAGATTTCCGTGTGACCGTCCTGGATGCGCAGCGGACGCAGCAGGTATTCATTTTCCAGCGGGTCAATGGTCAGCGGGTCGGCTTCCAGGGTGAAGAGGTTAATCACCGGGGCACAATGCAGGCGGAAATTGTCGGTTTCAAAAGGCATATCGGATGGCCAGCCGCCATCGAGCACAATATCGGTTTCAAACCAGGTGGTGTCCTGATTAAGTCCGGTCAGTTCCAGCCCACGCAGCTCCACAAACATAAACTTCTGGCGGAAGCTGAAATACTCCAGCAGCAGCTGGTAGCCACTGAACGCCGATTCGCCTTTCGGCCAAAGTCGCTCAGTATCGTCAAAGCCCATCGGCTTACACCAGCCATCAAAGCGTACACGTTCGGTGTGGGTGTCGGCATGCCGGGCATACATTGCCTGCACCCGGCGGGTCAGCGCCAAATGCAGGGCCGACGCGACAGGGCTTTCGGCATCAAGATAAATGGCGACTTTATCGATCCCGCTTTTCGCCCAGTTCACCTTGCTGGCACACTCAAAACGCAGGCGGATGACCGCACGCCCGTCCGGCTCAGTCTGCAAACGCGCGTCAGCCAGATGGAGTGGCTGCAGGGGGATATCGCGGGTAGTACGGTACTGGCAGACGGTTTTACCCGGCCCAATCGGGCGTGACAACACCGGGAAGCCTTCCGGCAGGACCTCAGCCTGTTTCAGCAGTTGCCACTCCGGCGAGAACGTCACCACCGACAGCGACGGAATGGTACGCATGTAATGCGGCCAGAGCAGGCTCACCAGCCCTTCGGTCAGCTCCGGCAGGTCATCATCGAGTTTTTCACGCAGACGGCCCATCAGGAAGGCAAATCCTTCAAACAGCCGCTCCACATACGGGTCACGGGCACCGGTCTTGTCGAGGTTGAGCATGGCGGCACGGTCAGGGTGGGCGCGGGAAAATTCTTTACCGGCTTCGCGCAGATAGCGCATTTCTGCCTCGTAATAACGCAGGGTTAAATCATCCATGCACGGGATTCCTGAATGTCGTGGTTGTCAAAAAGAGGTTATCAGGCGCAGCCTGTTCAGCCGCACAACACCATCGCCCGGGCGGGATCGATAGCAATCAGTCCGGCCAGCAGCGCATCCATTTCCGGGGCAAGACGGGCTTTATCCGTTTCACCTCTACCGGCTTTCAGCCGTAACAATTTCAAACGCCTGGCCTGCACTTCAAACAGCAGTGCAGGCTCCCAGTCGTTAAGCGTCAACTGTGGAGCGCGGGTTGTCAGCTCGCCAAGCAGGTGAAGTGCCATCTCATTGCGTCCGAACTGTTCGGCAATTCTGGCCATCAGCAGGCGTTGCAGCCAGCGACTGCGGGGAGAGTTCATTCCAGGTCGGGTCTGAAGCCAGCCCAGCGCCGCTTCCGGACCTTCGCTATCGCCTTTGGCCATCGCTTCTGCCTCCAGCGCGAGAATGTCATCCGTTTGCCCGCCACCCGCAACGACTGCGGATTCATCACCGAACCCCACCACATCGTTATTCGCCTTTTCCGCTATCCAGTTGAGCGTCACTTCGTCCGCAAACGGAGTGCCGTCGCTCCAGGCGAGCTGTTCCAGACCCGGCAGGCGGGCCAGCAACAGCTTCAGGTCACTGGTGATGTAATCGGCCCAGCCCTCTCTGGGCTGCCCGGCGCGGGTCAGGCCCTGCCAGAGATACCACTGTAAATCGAGCCAGAAACGGTTGCCTCCCTCACAAAACATGGTGCCTGCCTGCTCCACCAGCTCAGTCCAGCTCTGTTGCAGGTACAGACGTTTAAGCTGTGCGCGGTAATCGGGTTTAGGGGGCGAAAGACGGGTCCGACCACTGGCATCCAAAGCCGGTAGCTGGCCCACCGTATCCCAGCGTACGGCTTTCATCAGGCGATGTGATGCGAGCCAGCCATCAGGCTGTTCGGCCAGCCAGCCTGCCAGCACTTTCGACTGGCTCAGAAACTCACCTTCCGATTTCACTGCATTTGCCAGCGCTGACAGTCTGACAGACGATGCCGGAGAGTTTTCCGGATTGCCGGCCGACTGCGGCATCAATCCCTCCAGGCCGCCGGAACCCGCAATCCGGGCCTCCAGCATGCCGGATAATCCATCGAGTGAAGGACGTACGCTCTCTGGCCAGGTCTCCAGGAGCGAGTCCAACAGGCAGAGCACCGCTGCGGTTTGTGAGGTTTGTTCGCGGGTGGTATCCGGCCAGCGGGAAAGCGTGTCCTTTATCTTCGTGCTGTTCAGCCATTCCAGTGCCGATTTGCGGGCATTGGCGCGACGCGGATGGCAGTGCTCTCCGTAGCGGGTCAGGAGAGCCGCCAGTAGCTGCAAGCCCTCACATAACCCCTGCTCGCCGTCGCGTTGCAGGCGGGCAAAGCAGTACCAGGTCACTACCCGAATATCCCGGGCGTGATGGCTGAGAATGCTTTCTGCCAGTCGGCACAGCATGTCGCTATCGGTGCCGGAGAGCTTGTTGATTTCCTCGCGCATCAGTTGGAAGTCGTCGTCGTAGGCGGGGTCTTCCCCCGCCCCTTCAGCGTCAGTCAGCGGTTGCAGCCAGTTATCCCACTGAGACAGGCTGCTCTGCTGGCGTGTAAGCCGTGCAGATTGCTGCGCTTCATCAGGGAGACAGAGTGCCAGAAGTGTTTTTGCCGTTGCCATGTTATTCCCCCTCCGTGAAGGCCTGGTGGCTGTTCACGGCATCAGCCTCCACCGAAAAGACAGACGCCGGTAAGCGGAACCCCTGAAGTTTTAGTAACGCCAGAGGACCCTCGCCCAGCTCACTGCGCAGTATAAATTTTAGCGGATTGCCGTCTGAAGCGATCCACACCAGCTGGGTGCGACTGCTGTCGAGCGGGGTGATCCGCGCTTTACCCAGCAGTCGAATAAAGCCCCAGTTCCCCTGGATATGCTCGTACAGCCGCATTTCAGTGTTCACCGACCGCCAGCTCATATCCACACCGGGATAGTAGGTATTCCCCGGCCAGATAAAGCTTTGCCAGCTCTCCATCTGGTTGAAATAATCCAGGTTCTGACCGTCCAGCGTCAGCTGTACACGCGCCACATTACGCGACGGCCGTGCCATCAGCTCGAAGTGAACACCGGCGTCACCCTGGGCAAAGATAATGTCTGAGATATCCGCCAGCTGGTTGATAGCAGCCAGGAACGCCGGGTTAACGGTCATACCCTGACTGGCCGATGGATCCACCACCCAGTGGCTACCCTCCTGATGCAGGATCCCACCGAGATTGGTTTTCAAAAAGGCGGCAATACGACCCGAGTCCCCACGCAGGAACTGCGCCAGCAGCGGGAGTGAGGCATCACTTCCCGTGGCCTTGAACGGATAACGCCCGGCAAATGCCGTGTTCCACTGCGAGACGATGGTGCTCTGCCAGCGGGCATTCAGGCTGGCAGCCGCAGGGGCGAGCACCTGACGCCAGGCGAGATCCAGTGGCTGAACGAATAGCGCCTGACCAAATCCATTCCACTCCTGACCCAGGCTTGCGGCGACAAGGCTGCCATAGTCACGGGTATCCGTCAGGTCGATGGCTTTGCCCTGGAAAACCGTCTGGGCCAGCATCTGCGCCATCGCCTGCGGGTCCGGTGCGCTGGTCACCTGCTGTAGTTTCAAACGAACCTGAGTGACGCGCGCCAGCCAGGACTGAAAGCTCAGGTTACCGTTGCTGCCGGTGCCATCCTTGCCAGCCATCAGGCCATTCAGCGGGCCAAACACCGCATCCAGCGGACCTTTTGGCCCCTGTGCCTCAGTCGCAAATTGCTGCGCACGCTTTTTGCTGCCGACCAGCCTTTTGGCCGAATCCACCAGAGAGTCAGCCAGTGCCTGTCCTTTAGCGCCGGTCTGCCCCTGCCAGGCGAGCGTGTTCATCAGGGCCACCAGGGGGGACTGGCGTACATCAGCCAGCAGGTTCAGTTGCGCAATCGCTTCGGACAGCGAGCTGGCCTCCTGCCACTGAATGCTGTTGGCCATGTTCAGCCAGGCATTACCAAAATCCGTGAAGTAGCGTTCAGTCAGCCGCCGCCTGAGGGTTTCCGGTGAGATATCACTGCCTGGCTGATAGGTTTTATCGGTCAGCACCCAGTCAATTTCGTCACGCCGGGTTTCCACCACCGCATCAATGGCGCTCTGCACCTGCTCTTGCCATGCCTGACGGGTGAACATCCCCGGCACCACCTCCTCTGTGCTGAACAGGAGCGAGGCATCGGCACCGCCGGTCATATCAGCCAGTGTCAGATCGGGCCAGTTACTGGCAACGCGCTTAAGCATGTCCTGATACAGCCCTGATTCAGCGTTACGCTGTCCAATCTGTTTAAGCAATATCTGACGTACGGTGCCAACCAGTTCTGCATCAGGCTTTATCTTCCATTCAGGATGAGCAGGCAGATTCTGGGCAAAGAAGCCCAGCAGTTTCGGGGCCTGTGTCTGCCAGGCGCTGACAGACACACCGACACGTCCCGGCCAGGCCTTCAGCATATTTGCAGCAAGCCAGGATGCATCGGCTTTATCCGGGCGAGCCAGCATCAGGTACCCTTTCAGCAGGTTATAGGTCTTCCGGGTCGCCGCGGTTCGCGCATCACTGGCCGGCGGCAGCTGCACAAAGGCATTCAGCTGGCGGTGAAGTTCGTCTGCCAGTGCATCACGCATCAGCGCCTGGTTATTACGGGCATACAGCGGCCAGAGCGCAGTCAGGGTATCGCGGTCCTGATTCAGACCGAAGCGGGTATACCACGGCGCACCGTGAGCTTCCCGGTCCTGCAGGCGGGCGATCGCCTGCTGCAACACCAGCTGGTTACGCAGACGCTCCGTGAGAGGTTGTCGGGTATCGGCCGCAATCTCAGCGGTATCCTGCGCCTGATAAATCTGAGCGCGGTTGACCACCAGAGACAGCAACGTCCCTGCCCCCCACAGCAGAGCCAGCGTCAGCAGGACCAGACGCAGTACGCGCTGCCAGTGAAAGCCGATTTTACGGGGATGCACCTGCAGGCAGTCTTCTTCAAGCGCCTGCCACGCAGGATGGCTTAAGCGTGCATGCGGCAACGTGGCAGTTGCCACAAGCGCAGGACTGAACATCACGCCACGCAGGCGATAAGGTGCGGGCCCGCTCATCAGACTGGTCAGTAACGGGATCAGTTCCTGCTTAAGAGGGCCACGCAGTTGATCGGACAGCTTCATCATCCAGTCATGGCGGGTATCATTCAGCAGGACCGGCATGCCTGCCCGGCGCAGACGTGATGAAAGCGAGGTTAGTGACGCAACGGCCGCCTCCGGTGCGGCCCCCGGACCAAACAAAGCGCCGGTTGTCGGAACGCCCTCCCCTTCCTGGCTCCAGGCTTCTTCACGAATAAACCAAAGCCAGATCGGTGCCTGCCAGCCCAGCATCACGTCAGCTTTCTGACGGCTGCGCACCAGCGTATCGAGCGCGGCGGCATCCGGAAGTGTTGCGCAGTCCATAACCTGCACAATGCCGTCGACAGGGCGCTGCGGGCGAATCTGATTGAGCACCGCAACAAACTCAGGGTCCGGTGTGGCTTTTGCCTGCCCGGCATGGATCAGGACAATGCCGTCATTTTCCTGCCAGTGGTCGCGTTTGAGCCCCGGAACCACTTTCGCAATATGTTCATCGCTGCCCTGGACCAGCAGCAGACGAACTTTTGATTTCCAGCGGCGGCTGTAGCGCAGGCGGAGGTGATCGATGAGATCAGAACTATTGAAAAATCCACTGCCAGTTTGATCTTTTAGAATCAAAGGAGACTGAGTTCCCACTAACCGTTTTTTGTTTTCTTCAAAAACAGTCCTGACACCTGATCTCCCTGCACGATCAAATAACCGTTCGATTAGCCATCCGAGGAGGCCAACAACGAGAATTAATACCAGACACCATATCTGCAGCTGAGTATTATTAAGTGGGCCAATGCCGGTCCAGACCACCATCTTTTCAGGTAGGGCCATGAACAAATACACAAAAATGGCGATTATAAAGATAAGTGTAAGAACGATACTCCCGATAAGTGTTTTTACTTTCACATTTTGTCCTGTCGTATCCCTGTGTTATCGCCGGGTTTCACGCCGGCAATCCATACGTCATTTGTAACAGTTTTGATGGCTATTATTTGTGCTGTGCCAGAGCGGGTGGCGAGTGAGGATATCGCTACAGCAAGCCAGGGTGCTGAAACGCCAACATAACCAATAAATTCGTCGATATCTGTATGTTCTTCCGTCATGTTGAGCGTTAATCCATTTTCTTCACATGCAGAATACCACTCTCCACTTTGTGAAAACTCCAGTCCTGTTACCCAGCTTCCTTTGACCTCTTGAGGTGATAAATTTCCCCACATCAATGCACGTGAGAGCGTTTTAGTCAGAGAGTCATTTTTGTTTTTTTCAGGCCGGGATAACTGCACTGCCTCAGGAATTTCCGGATGTTTTCGGTTTAACATTAAAGTTAATGTTATTGCCTCACCCTCACTCTCTTGGGGCATTTCACGTATCTCAGCACTCAGAGCCAAAAGCAATGAAGGCTTACGCCATGCGCTATCAAGCCAACAGTCAAGCGCCTCAAAACCTTTATCCTGGAGCAAGGTGAACGAGCGCCCTGTTTCAGTCATTAACACGGCAGATGCTATTGTTGTAATATCCGGGATGTTTGGAGTATCGAAGTCAGTTACTAACAAACATGCTATGTTCTCAGGAATTTTTGTGAGTACCGGTTCAATTTGTGCAATGAGTGTTTTAAGTACCTCTTTAAATTGTTCCGTTTGAGACACACTTTCAAAACCAGATAACTTTGAATGCCGAATGATGCGTCTTCCTTCGCGGGTCTGTTGTACCTGCACTATTGGCGATGAGGATTTTATTGCCGATAAGATTTTATCGCTTCCACTTCCAGCCTGAGTTATGACACCTGAAGCAACAAGCCAGGCCGCTCGTTGCCCACGCTCAACCTCTTTACTCCACAGGGTATTACGGTTGGTATTCCAGGATTCCGCCCAAACCTGGTCGGCTTTATAAGCAATGCGACGTAACCCAAATAATATCCCCCACATACAAGTCGGGACACCAAGCGCAGTAAACCAGAAAAACAGCCCTTGTCTCTCGCAGGTCCAAAATAAAAAGGATAATGTACAGCCAATAATCAGGAGCAATACCAGTAGGCCTGACCACTTAAGTGTATCAGGCCGTTTTATTTTGGGGGCTTTATCAGGCACTTCATCCAGAAATACCGGCATATTTACCCTACCTTCGCCGCCGAGAATGAACTGATTAGAGTGCAACCACATGCGCATTTATGTCCATGAAATGCAACGGGGATCCCCTGATCAAGATAATTCGGATTGCCCTCAATAATTGTAGTAGGTCCATGCCCTATTATCGGACATGAGACTTTATCCCCTTTACGAGCAACGCCAACACCTCCAAATTTCATCGTACCGGAACCCGTTAATACAGCTCCGCCATGTGTTGTTTTATCACCTATTCGGACGATCGCTAACATAGTTATTTATCCTTAAATTACTTTAACTCACTTAGTTAATAAGTAAATTCATCAAGCTATTTTTACACTAAAAAAATAAAGTCGCGCCCTTATCATTTTCATAACCAACATTCGCTAACCCTCCTGGGTAGTTTACAATATTTCCCCTTTATAAGTCGAAATCAGATACTCTTTTATTTTACCGTCATCACTCGGTGATGTATTAAAGGGGACTCTTGCTATCTAAAGTTATTTTTTAATGACTTTAGATAGTTCACAACTCCTACTAAAATATTTTCTTTGGAACCTGTATTTTCCTTAATCAGCCTTTGATACATGGGGATATTTTATCATTAAGCCGATCACAGCGTAGAATATTATTAACTTCATATGAATCAAGAGGTGATAATGATTTTCTAATTTTAGTTATGGAAGGTGTCGCAGATATAAAATCAAACTTTTCAGAGTCTTTACTATTAGACTCTGCTAATACATCTTTTCCTTTTTTCCAATTATATCAAAACGCTTCACCATCCCAATCACTGACTACACACCCATTACGCATATCTAAAACACTGCAACCTGCTTCATCCACTTCATTTTCTCAATGAAAGCTTCCGTATACGCCTTCCAGACTCCCAGTGACGGATCCTGCGACAGCGTGCTCAGATAGCTCTTCCAGCATCCATCATCCTTGCCGTAATACCACTCACTCGGGTGTTTCACTATTATCCGGTAAAGATGGTCCCGGTACGAAGGATTATGCACCGCCTGCAAATACTCCTGTTCCGAATACTGCCCATCATTATTCGTGTCTATCTGCTTCAGCAGGCGATCGTAATTATACTGGTTCAGTGCACGGCTGGTGTCCGTTTCATTCTGCGCAGCTTTGTGCAGTTCTTCCAGTATGCCTTTAACCACATTATCGGGATGATGAATACCGTCTATCAGGTCAAAACTCTCTGGTGTCTTATCCAGGGTAATAAATCCCTGAGAGGCCAGGTCAAACTGCGCCACCTTCTTCACGCTGGCCGCCGCCATCCAGCCGCCTTCCGGTCGCACCTGGCCTTCCTTTTCATTTCATCTTTTTCATACAAAGACATCAAATTAAAAAGGTGATTATTTCAGGTCAAAATCATCTGATTTAATCCAATATACTCTTTTTTTACCTGATGAAGGTGTATATTCAAGTTGATAAAATGCCCCATCATTCGACATATCCAAAAGTTTAAATAAATCACCTCTCACTAAATATTCTTTTAATTTTTTTTTCTCATCTGGCATGGAATACAAGGTGGCCTTTTGAGCCAAAATTACACCACTCAATGGTTTTCTAGTAGAGTAATCACCACCTTCAGATATTAACTCCACATGGTTTTTCACACCATTTGTATAATACGTTCTCTTTACCTGCTGGCAATCAGCACAAGAATCAGATAACAACAAATCCCATGCTTTTTCTGATGAAATCTGGTAAACATCATTAAACCACACCCCCTGATCTCGATAAGAGCTTACAACATTGCCATTAACATCTGATAGATTGCATAACTTCCCATCTTCGCCAGCAGAAGGTTTTTTTTCTACTTTGTTACCTTTTACATTAAAAATAACCACGCATTTATTAACATCACTTTCACTGCTTAGAGAAATATATTTATTATTATTCAATGTTATAATTTCAATATCTGCATAGCCTTTTGCTATGAAATTATGTACAGATTCAGGTAACGTCAGCCCATCACATGATTTTATATTGCAGTCAGCTGCGTACCCATTTACAGTTACTAAAATGAGACCCAGCGCAAAAATAATTACAGCACCTTTAAATAAAATTATTCCAACCCCCATTCTTTTTTGATTACTTTGAAATATGATTCTCTTTCAGGTAATCCATTCCCCCCCCCATTGACAGCAAGGGTGATCAGCTCAACATTATTTTTTTCTTTGTCAATTAGCACATTAATATCGCCTTTGGCATCATATTTCCTGTGAATGCCGCCATTATTCCGCCAAAACCAGCAAGATGCTTCAATTGCATTGCTCATTACAGAGGCCACTAGTTCAGGGTCAGTAACATAATCAACGCCTGAATAACTGGATAAACGCTGATAATTCTTTTTCCAAGTTAGCTGTATCAACCCTCTCCCTTTATAGCGGGGACCATCACCTACAACCGTATTCCCATTCTTAATCGCATCCGGATGTTGTCCTGGATCATAATTATTCCCCGAACCAAACTCCAAAGTTGTATCGAAATGAGCAGATTCATGTAAGCATTGAGACAGGAAATGAGCCTTGTGATAAGCACCTGTAATACCATATTCAGTTAATTTCTCATTAAATTGATTTACAAAACTATGCTTATCAAATTCATAAACTTCAGGGTAACTACTTTTGAAGTAATTCGCAAAGGCCTTCCCCCCTCTTTTTCCGGTAAACCAAGGATTGGTATGCCCTAATAATTTCTCAATCAATTCAACAGTAATTTCAAAATCTGGCATTGATTTTATTGCATCCAAAAACACCACAGGATGCATATGCCACGGGTCCCCCACCATCCCCGTCACCTGCTTCATCCACTTCATTTTCTCTATAAAAGCTTCCGTATACGCCTTCCAGACCCCCAGTGACGGATCCTGCGACAGCGTGCTCAGATAGCTCTTCCAGCATCCATCATCCTTGCCGTAATACCACTCACTCGGGTGTTTCACTATTATCCGGTAAAGATGGTCCCGGTACGAAGGATTATGCACCGCCTGCAAATACTCCTGTTCCGAATACTGACCATCATTATTCGTGTCTATCTGCTTCAGCAGGCGATCGTAATTATACTGGTTCAGTGCACGGCTGGTGTCCGTTTCATTCTGCGCAGCTTTGTGCAGTTCTTCCAGTATGCCTTTAACCACATTATCGGGATGATGAATACCGTCTATCAGGTCAAAACTCTCTGGTGTCTTATCCAGGGTAATAAATCCCAGAGAGGCCAGGTCAGACTGCGCCACCTTCTTCATGCTGGCCGCCGCCATCCAGCCGCCTTCCGGTCGTACCTGGTAATATGCCGCGCTAAGGTTGTCTGTTAATGCTTTGCCGTCTGCGTCCACACCCGGCACTTTTGCGCACGTAAGAATGCCGGGCGCACGACTTTTTCGCGTGGTACTGACCATTTTACCCGCAGCATCCGGCATATAAAGCTCCGTTCCTTCCGCATACTTCAGGTATACCGGATTGTGCTCACCGGCCTTACCCCTATTCTTTGATAGTCCTTTTAGCTCATAGTTGGATTAACTTTTTCCCTTTAGTTGAATGCTACGTGTGTTATATCGATAAAAACCTTCAATAATCATCAAATTTAATCCAACGCCCCCTATTAATGATTCATAAATAATTTATTTCCTGCTTGATGATAATATTATTTTTTTTCCTTTAGATATTTAATTCGCCCATTGGTTTTATCCAGCAAACATTGCTGGTATATACTGGAAAATGCAGTTCCAGTTCTCGATTCGTAGGTTTCATAATCACAATCGGCATCTCTCATTTTTATCCACGCGAGTTGAGATTTTTTCAGATAAATATCTTTTGACTTACTCTGCCCATAAAAATCAGCACCTTCTTCCTTATACTCTTGAATTTGCTTTTTATAAATATAATTTAGCACGCCATCTTTTTTAGCATATTCACTTTTAATTTTTAGATAATTATCCTGTTCATTTGAAGAGTCAGCATATACAACAGCTGAAAATGAAGAAAAAACCAGCATCAATGCAAAATACTTATTCATTATAAATATCCTTTCCGTTCATTGAATCTCTGTACTGGTACACCAAAAGAAGCCCTCCAGTGAGAGTTTGACATATTGCTTTTAAATTGACTTTCTCCAGATTTAAGATCTTTCATGAAATATTGCCTTGTTCTCGGAGAGTTATCTCCTCGGAACGTTAAATCAACTAATATATCCTGAACGTTCTGACTGTATGATCCCAATTCAGCTGAAATTTGTACACCATCTATACTTGCGCCTTTGGATATCACCCGTTTTGTTACGTTGTACAAATGCTTATAAACTGCATTAAAGAGGAAGTGCTGCTGCTTCCTGGTTAAATATTGTTCGTGTTTAGGCACATGCTTATCGATACCAAGACAGTAGGTCAGTGCAGCCGTCCCTTTGAATCCTACGCTACCAAGAAGCCATTTTTCTAACGTTGAAGGTAATGGTTTAGCATCTCTTTCCATGTCTTTAAAAAAGGTCTGGATATAAGTTTTTGACTGTTGACCAAAATCCAATCCTCGCCCAAATGTAATCCCTGAGAGCCCAATCACAACACCTTTATTATTCGGGACGTGCGGGTGACGAGAAAAGTAAATACTGTTCTCGATATCATTTCCCTCTGCATTGAACGTGAGTTGTCCTTTGGGCACTTTTAGCCATTTAGTATCCATTTCATCGCTTTCAGAATCACGAATACTATCCAAAAACACCACCGGATGCATATGCCACAGGTCCCCCACCATCCCCGTCACCTGCTTCATCCACTTCATTTTCTCTATAAAAGCTTCCGTATACGCCTTCCAGACTCCCAGTGACGGAGCCTGCGACAGCGTGCCCAGATAGCTCTTCCAGCATCCATCATCCTTGCCGTAATACCACTCACTCGGGTGTTTCACTATTATCCGGTAAAGATGGTCCCGGTACGAAGGATTATGCACCGCCTGCAAATACTCCTGCTCTGAATACTGACCATCATTATTCGTGTCTATCTGCTTCAGCAGGCGATCGTAATTATACTGGTTCAGTGCACGCCTGGTGTCCGTTTCATTCTGCGCAGCTTTGTGCAGTTCTTCCAGTATGCCTTTAACCACATTATCGGGATGATGAATACCGTCTATCAGGTCAAAACTCTCTGGTGTCTTATCCAGGGTAATAAATCCCAGAGAGGCCAGGTCAGACTGCGCCACCTTCTTCATGTTGGCCGCCGCCATCCAGCCGCCTTCCGGTCGAACCTGGTAATATGCCGCGCTAAGGTTGTCTGATAATACTTTGCCGGCTGCGTCCACACCCGGCACTTTTGCGCACGTAAGAATGCCGGGCGCACGACTTTTTCGCGTGGTACTGACCATTTTACCCGCAGCATCCGGCATATAAAGCTCCGTTCCTTCCGCATACTTCAGGTATACCGGATTGTGCTCACCCACCTTATCCGGGTTAGTCAGAAAAACCGGCAGTTTACTGTCAGCGCTCAGGCACTCAATATGCACTTGGTAACGCGAGCGTTTCCCGTTTTCCTCCGGCAGCTCGTAAAACCCCAGATGTCCGATGCTGTCTCCGGCGCTGATGGCTGTTGCCTTTTCCGGCACTACCCCCTCCCCGTATTTTCCTTCCCCTGCTGATGGTGTACGCACGGCAATCAGATTGTCATTATCCGACACCACCCAGACCCGATCACCTTTCTTTAAAGGGTTTCGGAAAAGATAATTGTAACAGTTACAAAATATCTACAAATTTAATCCATGCAACGATGACTTTTGATTTTTTCACGTATTTAATCTTTAGCATTGAATTTTCATACCCTTGAACTTCAACAACATCCCCCTTTATTAAGTAGGGCTTACCTCGCTTTTGTATTTTATTTTCATTATATAAATATGACTTCTCACTCCCGATTAAAGTTTTAAAATTACCACTAAGCATCAAATTATTAGATGCAAGTAAGCTCTCCGTATCCGCATTAGCTAACGTCATACCTTGTAATACTTGTTTTTTAGTACAAAGAGTCAGTAAGACCGCAGCGTGTTGTTGCTCAGTAGAAGGCAAGGTTATTTCTTTACAAGCGGATATCATACTTGGAGTATATTCAGAAGAAAAATTAAATATGTAAGAATCCCTTGGATAAGCCATGACCAGAGAAACACCACCTGTTGATGTTGCATCTAAATACAAACTATTTTCCTCAATGGAGGATGTAATAATTTTACTATTACAAAAGACTTCCCCTTTTGTATTTGTATATTTTAGGTTATAGCCTTCATCGCTTTTTTCTATTATCCATACACTCCCGTCTTCATTTTTAACTTCACTAAGCAATGCATTATTTTTTGCAAGCACAGAGTTTGAAAAAAAAATCACTATAACAGATAGAAACAATATTTTAAGAGCGTCCATTTTTCACCATTTACTTTTCAAGTATTTATACGATTTTTCAATTTTTTCATTATACCCAACCTGTCCGGCCCCATTATATTTTCTGGCAATTTCCAGCCAATCTTTATCAATCATTGACTGAAGCATTCTTTTTTCCTTAACCAAAAATATTTTGAAAAATTGCAGATGCTGCTTTGCACAATAATTTTGTGCCTCAACTAATTCTTTAGTGGATTTATATAAATGGTAATAATACTCACCCATGACTTGAAATTTCCCCCAAGAGCAAGACATATTTGCAGCGTCGTAATTAATTACTCTAGCTCTTACCAACCTTTCATATTGTTCACTATCCGAACCATAAGTATAGCTACTATCATAGGAATGAATAATCTTAGGCTCAGAGGATTCAACCTCTCTTATTACTTCAGGCTTTACACCTTGAATTGCAGCTAATCTTTTCATGAAATGTCTTTCATAAAGAATCGTTGCATGCCTCACGCCGCTTACATATTGCTTAAATGGCACCTTATCCCCCGTTTCAGCTACAGCAATCGCTCTTAATACTTCTCGTTCCACACCTAATTGGTCTGCTAGCACTTCAAAATCAGCCTTAGTAACATCTTGTGCACCTGACTGACATGGACGATCAACAATCCCTTGTTTGTAGCAATAACATTGTTTATTCACTGTACGCAGACAATCCAAAAACACCACCGGATGCATATGCCACGGGTCCCCCACCATCCCCGTCACCTGCTTCATCCACTTCATTTTCTCTATAAAAGCTTCCGTATACGCCTTCCAGACCCCCAGTGACGGATCCTGCGACAGCGTGCTCAGATAGCTCTTCCAGCATCCATCATCCTTGCCGTAATACCACTCACTCGGGTGTTTCACTATTATCCGGTAAAGATGGTCCCGGTACGAAGGATTATGCACCGCCTGCAAATACTCCTGTTCCGAATACTGACCATCATTATTCGTGTCTATCTGCTTCAGCAGGCGATCGTAATTATACTGGTTCAGTGCACGGCTGGTGTCCGTTTCATTCTGCGCAGCTTTGTGCAGTTCTTCCAGTATGCCTTTAACCACATTATCGGGATGATGAATACCGTCTATCAGGTCAAAACTCTCTGGTGTCTTATCCAGGGTAATAAATCCCAGAGAGGCCAGGTCAGACTGCGCCACCTTCTTCATGCTGGCCGCCGCCATCCAGCCGCCTTCCGGTCGTACCTGGTAATATGCCGCGCTAAGGTTGTCTGTTAATGCTTTGCCGTCTGCGTCCACACCCGGCACTTTTACACGCGTAAGAATGCCGGGCGCACGACTTTTTCGCGTGGTACTGACCATTTTACCCGCAGCATCCGGCATATAAAGCTCCGTGCCTTCCGCATACTTCAGGTATACCGGATTGTGCTCACCCACCTTATCCGGGTTAGTCAGAAAAACCGGCAGTTTACTGTCAGCGCTCAGGCACTCAATATGCACCTGGTAACGCGAGCGTTTCCCGTTTTCCTCCGGCAGCTCGTAAAACCCCAGGTGCCCGATGCGGTCTCCGGCGCTGATGGCTGTTGCCGTTTCCGGCACAACCACCTCCCCGTATTTTCCTTCCCCTGCTGATGGTGCACGCACGGCAATCAGATTGTCATTATCCGACACCACCCAGACCCGATCACCTTTCTTTAAAGGGAGATTATCTTTGCCAAGCGTGACCAGGCTGAAAATACGGTTATCCGGGGTGCGGGTAAACGCAGGAACACGCGCATCAACCGTCACTGGAATATCTTTTGGCAGCTTACCGTTGTTTTTCCCCGCGCTGATATCCTCAGAACTTAAATATGTTTTAAGTACCCTGCTGGTTTTATAGCCCTGTTGTTCCCCGGTTCCAGTCTGGCAGGCCGGGGAGCACTTCGCCCACCAGGATGGCGTTTCTGCCCTGACAGAAAGCGGCTTCAGCCAACCCCGGTCTGATACTGTCCAGACTTTATCACCCGCCTTCAGTGACCCCGTATCATTCACCACCGCCACCTCACAGAACTGGCGATGATGTCTGGCGGAGGTCATCACCTGCCCGCTCAGTTTTACGCGGGTGCCCGCGATTAACGTCCCCGCTGCCTTTCCGGTATTCACTTCGTCCTGCGAGCTGTAATAAAGCTGCCCCTTCGCTGTTTCCCTGAGACTGGCATCAGTTTGTCCATAGGCAGACATCGGGGCCAGATTCATGTACAGAGTATGGAAGGTTAGACCGCCGCATGGGTTTTCACCCGGCTGGATATAGTGTTTAACCAGCACAAACGATGTTGAGAAATAAAGCTTATCGCCACGCCAGGCGATAAAGTCATAATCTTCACAAACCCGGTAAGCCACGACTTTACCATCGGCCATACAGCTGACAGCCTGCTCACCGGGATAAGGTTTATTGACATACGCCAGCTCTGACGAATTTTCACCGGTTAATGCACACCATGGGGCAGTGGTGTCCGTTATGTGGATCCCCCCGTGCCACATGCCCTGACTGCCCACCAGATAAAGACCTGAACTCTCCCCTTCGATAAGGCCAAGCAGTTCTTCTGCATTACCGAACGCCCTGCCTGTTCCACTGGCAGGTATTGGGAAACTGATTTTAGGTATTAACGCCATTGCTGTTGCTCCCTGTTATTCACTGGTCCATTTGGCAGAGTTTTTCCCGGTAATGCTAATATCAGTTTTTTTGAAATCAGGTGTTTCTGCGGGGAGGGTATTCCCGGAACCAGGAACGAGATAATTCACCGCTTTGGTCGTAAAGTCCCCATGAGTCCCGTGCTCAATACCGCTTTCACTCAGCTTCAGGTATGAGCCGCCACCGTTAAGCGTCAGGGTTTTCGGCGTACTGATAATAATTTCATCCTTGCTGCTGGTGACCGTGAACTGCTGGTCGGCACTCATTTCAAGCGTGCCGTGCTGGGCGCGCACTTCGACATTACCCAGGTTGGCAATGACTTTTGCCCCACCTTTATGCGCAAATAACCCCAGTGACTGCTCCGCGCTGACCGTGACATTTTTCATTGCCCCGATATCAACATGCTTACCGGCGGTGATCATGATGTTCTGTGCACTGGTCAGCTGCAGGTGCTCGCCTGAGGTGAACGCCATTCCCTGCGGGGCAGAGGCCAGCACAACCGCCGACTGCAAGTCTTTCAGTCGGCTCTGCACCAGATTATTCTGCGTCTGAATATCGCAGGTCAGGGCTTTCGCCTGTTCGGCAGCGCCGTTCAGCGCCTGCATCTCGCTATTGGCCTGAGTTATCTGGCTGACGGCTGGCGTCATTTCCAGCATCTGTCCCTGGCCTTTTATCTGCGCATCTGCGGTCAGATAAACGCCGCGGCCCGCACGCAGGACGCCAAACTCGTCGGTGCGCAGTTCAAAGCCGGTACCACGCTGTTCACGCTGGCCATCCACAAGATGGCCGATATTCAGCTGAGTCTTGCCGTATTCAGTTGCGAGCTTGATGTGCTCTTCCTGACGCTTATCTTCCAGGCGAAGTTTGTTGTTTGCCGGTGTACGCAGGACGTTACGCGTGTGGTTATCATTGGTGACGGGGTCCGGGTGTTCAGAATCGTGCTGGGCATAGGCGATATACGGGCGGTCAGGATCACCCGCATCAAACATCACCGAAACTTCGGTACCGTCAAGCAGGGGGGCATGGAAACCGTATTTATCACCCGCGTAGGGTTTCGCCATCCGTAGCCAGAGGTAGGCATAGCCCTGTTCACGGCCATTGCGGTCAAAATCAAGCTTCACCCGGTAACGCCCCTGACTGTCCAGCCAGGCATAGATATCGCCTTTCTCGGTGCTTTCCACACGGGCAGGCAACGTACCGGCAATTACCGGGCGATTATGTAACGGTGGGCGGTAGCACACGGCTTCACTGTAGGGGATCCCGGTAAAGGTCATCGTAAAGCTTTGCTTACGCGAACCACTGCTTTGCACACCTGTGATGACAATACCGTCTTTCAGGTTGGCGGGAAGCGAACCCTGCGGTTCAAGCACCTCACCCGGTGCCAGCACCGGACTGGTTGTTTTTCCGACAACCCCCTGCTGCGCATTCAGAATGCGTTCATGACGCAGCCGGGCGTAATACGCGCCGCTTTCCGGGGTATCCCTGTCACCTTCACTGAGGAAAGGTTCTGCATAGTGATAAACCTCACCCGTCGTGATGCCCTCGATGCTGCTGACTGACGCGGAGCTGTCCAACGGCGTCAGTGCCTGACGGTAGTTGTAATCCCGGGTCGCCACGCTCCCGGAGACAACCTGCTGACGGGTTTTGATATTCCAGACGCTGAGCTGGCCGTTATCACTGGTGCGCGACGGCGGGATTAGCGGCAGAATCACCCCAAACTGATACTGTGCCGGGCTGTCCTGAAAAATCACCACGTCCTGTTCCAGGCGGCCATCCATTTCAAAGCGCCAAAAAATACCCACTTCGGCCAGGAGACGCTGGATGAACTCCAGATCGGTTTCACGCCACTGTGTGATGAGCTCACGCACCGGGTAAGACTGCGACAGACGCCATTCAAAATCGGGCCCTTCCAGCCCGTGTAAACGCAGGATTTTCTCAACCACTTCCGTTACGGACTGATTGAGATATATCTCGCTACGCCTGGTATGCTGTAGCAGCGCAATACGCGGCACAATATTGAGCGTGTAGTGGGTCTCATCAGCCGACGTTGAAAGACGCTGAAAGGTGTGGACCACGCCATAGACGGTGCGCACTGGCGTGGCGGGCATTCCGTTATACAACGGTATCTGGAATGTAAACGCCGCCGGTTTAAGCAGCACGCCGTCACTGGCAATGTCACCCGCAGTACAGGTCACCCTGACGGTATAGTGCCAGGGCTCACTGAGTTTTTCTTCACCCCGAAAATTGAAAACATCGAGAAAATGCGGACACGCATGAACATCCAGCCTGTAGCGGGACATCCCCAAAAGCGCATCTATTTTGTCCTTTGCCAGGGCAGTTACAGAATCATTCATCCTCTCTCCCTCACTCCCGCTTTTTCTCAGAGGTATATTTTTAATACTGAAAAATATACCTCTCACGCAGCTTAGTTATTATTTCCGCTCAAATAAGAAATGCGTTCATTTGTCATTTTAGCCTGACATTGATAAATGCCCGTTCTTTGGCTGACATCCATCGTTTCTGAAGATGCATCAGAAATCTTTCCGCATTTTTTTACTTTGTCATTAATCCAAGTCAACTGCTCATTTTTCAGTGCATTTCTTGCTGAGTCAGGGAGTTCTTTCCATAGTGCATTCAATTCTCTGTCCGCGTTTTTATAATTTGATTGTGCATGGCCCAGGGAACTCTGAGAGAGGGCCTTGACGATTCGCTCTTTATTTTCAGCTAACACGCTGACATTGAACATCACGTCGGAAATATCACTTCTGCTGAAATTGCTGAAAATGATGTCTTTGTTATTGTCTGCAAGCTTCGCGTTATAGCTAACATCGTTCCAGACCACGCTACCATTGTTGATTTTCCCATACGCGCCCGTGACAGAACGTAAATAACCAGGGGCGTTACTGACTACATCCAGTGTTTCCAGAGGGATTTTCAGTGATATGGTCGCTCTACAATTCAGACCATAGCTCCGACTCCCATCCGTCGACACATTTGTAATATTTAAGACGATGCTGTTAAGCGCGCTCTGATATGTTGAAACAGGCTTGTCATATCCATATTTATTTTTGGTCAAAAAATCACTCTGAAGCAAACCTGATGCATCATTCCTGATGTAATCAGAAAGCGCTTTAACTGCATCAACTCTTCCACATTTAAAATCATTGGAATCAAACAACCCGGCATTTGCCGCATTGGAGAACACACCAACTGCAACCAATAAGGCTAATTTTCTGAACATCATTTTCATCTCCCTTTTATTTTTCATTAAAACTGCATTTTATTGCTTGTGAGTTGCTTCATCATGACCGAATACAAGTTCAATCCCGTCGTCTTCATCCCACCCCAGGGTGAGTGTCTGCGGTTTCTGTTTTGCCGCCATGTGCGTCAGCAGCTGCTGGCTCAGTACCGGCAGGATTTGTTGATTGAGCAGGCTGTCGACGTTGCGCGCGCCGGTATCCGGCAGCAGGCAGGCGGCGGTCAGGGCGTCAAACAGGCTCTCACCGATATGAGTTTTCAGGCCGTAGTGACGGTTCAGGCGCTTGCTGACCTGTGCCAGCTTCATTTCAACGATGTTACGCATGGCCGCTTCGGCCAGCGGGCGGTAAATCACCGTCTGGAAGCGGGCCAGCAGTGCGGGCTGGAAGTGGTCGCGCAGGATCGGACGCAGCAGTTCGTGCAGATCGCCTTCGGTGGCATCCGGCTGCTCATCCAGCAATTGCATCAGATGATCGCTGCCAAGGTTGGAGGTCATCAGAATAACGGTGTTACGGAAGTCGATTTCGCGCCCTTCCCCGTCGCGCATAAAGCCGCGGTCAAAGACCTGATAAAAGAGGTTCATCACCTCGCGGTGCGCCTTTTCCACTTCATCGAGCAGCACCACGCTGTACGGACGCTTGCGCACCGCTTCGGTCAGGATGCCGCCCTGGCCGTAACCGACGTAGCCCGGTGGTGAGCCTTTCAGCTGGGAAACGGTGTGCGGCTCCTGATATTCAGACAGGTTGATGGTAATCAGCGACTTTTCGCCGCCGTACAGCACGTCCGCGAGTGTGAGTGCGGTTTCGGTTTTCCCGGTGCCGCTCGGGCCAACCAGCAGGAACACGCCCTGCGGGCCGCGCCCGGACGTCAGCCCGGTTTTGGCGGCGCGCAGACGCTGGGCGATGGCGTTGAGCGCAACGTCCTGGCCCACGACGCGCTTGCCGATCTCCCTTTCCAGGGTCAGCAGTTCGGTCTGTTCGTCCTTCATAAGTGAGGAGAGCGGCACCCCGGTCCAGTCGGCAATCACGCTGGCGACGGTGCGGGTGTCCACATCCAGCTGTACCAGCGCATTATCCTGCCGGAGAGTATCCAGCTGCGCCTGCAGATTGTAGATATCGGCCTGATGCCCCTTCTCTGAACGGACAGCCTGACGGCAGGCCATCAGCCGTTCACTGAGGCCTTTTTCCTCCGTGAAGCGGGTTTCAAGCTGCTCCAGGGCATCGGTTCTCTCCTGGCGCTGCTGTTCGATGACGGCAAGACGGTCGCTGTGTGTATTGCCACCGACCGACATATCCTCCAGTAGCGCCTTCTCTTCCAGCTCCAGCGCCGTTAGCTGCGCTTTCAGATGAACCATCGCTTCCGGTAAGGTATCCAGGCTCATACGTACGCGTGCCGCCGCGGTATCGAGCAGGTCGATCGCTTTGTCCGGCAGCTGACGCCCGGTCAGGTAACGGCGGGAGAGCGTGACGGCGGCGCGCACGGCAGCGTCGGTGATATGCACGCCATGGTGTTCGGCATAGCGGGATTTCAGGCCCCGGAGCATCAGGCAGGCCATCTCGTCGTCCGGCTCATCGACCAACACCCGCTGGAAGCGACGCTCCAGCGCCGCATCACGCTCAAAATACTGCTTGTACTCGCTCCAGGTGGTCGCGGCGATGGTTCGCAGTTCGCCCCGCGCCAGAGCAGGTTTTAACAGGTTGGCGGCATCTGCGCCGCCCGCCTGATTGCCCGCACCGATGATGGTATGGGCCTCGTCGATAAACAGCAGCACGGGCGTGGGCGACTGCTGTACCGCATCGATGACGTTTTTCAGCCGCTGTTCGAACTCACCTTTTACACCCGCGCCCGCCTGCAACAGGCCGAGGTCAAGGGTGCGCAGGCTGACGGTTTTCAGCGATTCCGGAACGTTGCCTTCGGCGATACGCAGGGCCAGACCTTCCACCAGGGCAGTTTTACCCACGCCCGGTTCACCGACAAGAATCGGGTTATTTTTACGGCGACGGGAGAGAATATCGACCATCTGGCGAATTTCCGTATCGCGGCCAAACACCGGGTCGATGTTGCCCTCTCTGGCTTTGGTGGTAACGTCGAGAGTGAATTTATCCAGCGCGTTCTGCAGGGCCGGGTTCAGTTCGCCCTCTTTCAGCTCTGCCCCGGCAGGACGGCCGACAAATTCCACCTCGCTGCCGGGGTACTGGGTCAGTTCGGCTTCCAGTTGCAAATCCGGCCGCTCGTCAGACTGCGCATCAAGCAGCGGACGCAGGCGGGAGAGCTGGCTCATCCCGAGCGTCAGCAGTGGCCACAGACCATCACAGTGGGCAAGTCGCTGGTTTTCCGTCAGCGCCATCAGCAGGTGAACACTGCGGATACTCTTCTCTCCGGCCAGCGAGGCCTGCATCCAGGCTTCCTGCATCAGTTTCTGGATATCGGCAGACAGCTGCGGGCGGCCGCGCACGGAGCGCGGTTGATTATCCAGCCAGCCGAGCAAATCCTGCCACAGCGCATCCATATCCCACTCGTAGCGACGCGCCAGCACCGTCAGGTCACCTTCGCCCTGCTCCAGCAGTTTCAGCAGCCAGTGCTCCGGCAAAATTTCCGCATGCGCGCGGGTCTGGCAAAGCGAAGCCGCGCCTTCCATCGCACGGGCACAGTAAGGGTTCAGACGTCGCAGCAGGATGGCGGGATTTTCCATGAAGTTCTCTCTTTGTCGGTTCCTGGACACGCTACCGCCCATCGCTGTTTCCCGTGAAGGGGACCAGAGCGCATGCGGTCGGGCTGGCAGTTTGTGGGTTTCTTTGCTCAACGTCCGCCCGGGCAGAGGTTCAGCAAAGAACAGCGGAAAGGTCACCCCCTCCGCTTAAGAACGAGGATTACGCGATATATGACGCACTAAGCGATTACGCTAAATAGTTCGCGTCACAGGAAGGCGGCAAGGTCATGAGTCCCCGGGAGCATAGATAACTATGTGACCGGGGCGAATGAATGCAGCCAACGCACCTGTGGCGCGAAATATGACGCGTAATCAGGCGGTGGCGCGTTCGTTCCAGCTATCGGAATGAACGATGTTGCCGTCTTTGTAGGTCCAGGTGATTTTTTCGTAACGCAGCTCGATGGCTTCGAGGTGATTATGCTTCTCGAAGGAAGGATCCTTGATGTCGTGCATTTTCGGCGCGACTTTCACCAGCTTGACGTTTTCCAGTTTGGTATTGAAATACTCCACTTCCTGGCCCGCATTGCTGATCTTGTACCACCTGAATTCGGCAGACATCAGGGTCTTACCGGTGGTCGCCGCCTTGTACAGGTACGGGCTGGAGGAGTCGATTTCCTTGGTGAACAGAAACGGGGTGTGAATACGGGTCCCGGTCAGCTTGCCGGTATTATTGTCGGTCGGGATGTACAGGCAGTGATCCTGCGCAATCACTTCGATGCTGCCTTCACGATCTTTAACATCGACGGAACCTTTAATGTCCGCACCGCCGTCGTCTTTCAGCCAAAGATAAACAGGAATAGCCATGTGTTATTTCTCCATTTCATGGTCGTGCACGCCATCATCCTGCGATGGCGCGTTGGTGTTGCCTGGCATTCGACAGGCGTTGGCCTGTGGAACCAGACTGATTTCAACACGGCGGTTAAGCGCGCGGCCTTCCGCAGTGTCATTGGTCGCTGCCGGGCGGCTGTCGCCATAGCCCTGCACCGCAAAACAGCTTTCCGGCACGTCGCCGGTGTCGCGCATCCAGTTACGCACCGCTTCGGCACGCTTCAGGGACAGCGGCTGGTTGATCTGCTGGCTGCCGGTGTTATCGGTGTGACCCGCCACCACTATCAGCCAGCCCGGCTTCGCCTTAACGCCGACCAGGGAGTTCACCAGCATTTTGGTCGAGTCATCTTTCAGATCCGCTTTGCCGGAATCGAACAGCGACATACTGTCGAGGCGGATAATTTTCGGTTCCGGCTTCGGTTTGGTTTTTGGCGGCGGCGGCGGCGGCGCCCAGGTGTCAATCGCCTGCTGAACACGCAACCACAAGTACTCACCCGTATAGAGACCCAGACCATACCGCTGCGGTTCACCCTGCCGCTGCCAGCGTTCCAGCAACAGTGCATCCTGCTGTAGGGCATGCAGTGACTGAGCTTTAGGGACGTAATGCGTCATCGGGATGGCGTACCAGCGCTGCAGGTCCGAACTGACCCGGCCGATGAGAGACTGGTTATGCATGACGGACAAGCCTGTTGCTGCCAGCGTACAAAGAAACAGGACAATGACCACCCGGCGCCCGGTTTGGCCCCCCTGCAACGGCATGCAAAAAGGCGCCAGCAGCGGCAGTACCGGATCGGCAAAGTGCCACAACGCGGGATAAGAGATGACCTGCGGCGGTGGCAGCAATGCTGAATGACGGTAAAGCCACTGCGGCCACATGGCGCCAGAGAGGGTTCTGATTGCGCCACTGCGTAGCACCACTGCTAGCGGTACTACTGGCGGGCAGAGCCGGTCTGGTTTCGACAGCTCATCCAAAACCACCTGCTTTAGCAGGCTTATCATCTGAGTCAGATACGGCAAACAGGTCACGCTCTCCGGTAGCCGTTGCCATTCATCCAGTGTCAGGGCAGGCTCATCCACCAGGCAGACCAGAGACATTTGTCCCCTGAGCACAATCCATGGCGTTTCCGGGCCTGAAAACTCCCCCGTCAGCACCACCGGTGGCGTATGGCCGGAAAGGTTCTTCAGCTGTTTCACCTGTTGACGCAGAGCTTTCAGGGAGGCGCACAGTAGCCCTTTATCATCATGTAAATCAGGCATAACCCGGTACATGACAACCAGTTGCCCAGCCATGCGCGGTTGACGAACCAGTAATCTGTCAGCAAAAGCGCTCAGACTCTCCGGTATACCTACCTGCAGATAGCAGCCCTGCGCGGTGGTGCGACAGGGTCCGGCAGAAAACAGGTTGTCACTGAGGTCACCACAGACCAGCAAAACCGGACCGGTAAACCCCTCCGGAGGATAAAATCCGCTTTCTTCCTGCGCTTTCACAGAGCCCAGCCGCCCATAGCGCCTGCACGTAATCACCAGCGCCGTAATGCAGGCAGCAACTGCCAGGCTGCCTTTTAGCAGTCCGACACCATTCAGGAATCCCCAAATCAGCCAGAGCATTGCAGCCAGACAAATCAGCACCGGAAATAACGCCCGTAACAGTACAGGTCTTCGCATCAGTGCAGCTCCGGCAGTTGCTGATGAAGCAGAACCTGTAGCCACAGATGGCCGCCGACCCAGACTGAGGCCGTCAGCAGCACGGCGAGGATTATCCAGAACCACACAGAACGCAGGAGGTTGTAACGGCGTTTCCCGGTCTTATGGACCACCAGAGACACGCCGGGCTCCAGTGGCGGAACGCGATCATTCAGAGAGGCCAGTGTTTCTTCACGCTGCTTCTGTCCCACCCCGGACAGACTGAATTGCCCCTGAAACCCCAGCGCCAGCACCCGCTGGTAGCAGACCAAAACTGCCGGAACCGGAGAGGGCTGACGTAAAACCTCAGCGATACGGTCATACAGGGCTCCCCCGGCACGCAGCGAGCCGAAATAACGTGCCTGTAACGGCGCGGCGCGCCAGGCTTTCACCCCTTCATCAATCTTTACGTTCTGCGCTGCTTCGGTTTCGGCGGCCTGTTCAGACTCAGGATCGGGCGCATCGGATCCTGACGAAACTGCAACCGGTTTGCGGTTCATCACCGCTTCATCCAGCAGGGCACATTGCGCATAGGAGATATGCGTGATGCTTTCGCTGTCATACCCGGCCTGCTCCAGCGCTTCCCTGACGCTTTCCACCTGCGCACAGCAGTTTTTATAGAGCGCCTGACCATCTGGCACTCTGGCTCCGTGGCGGAGTTGCGCCACGGTAAGCCAGGTGTCCGCCAGAAGACTGTCGATATCGATATCGTTTCTCATGAGCGCAGCACCGCAAAGAGTTCAAGCTCCAGTTCACCCAGCAGCGACGGCACATAGAACAGACAGACGCCCTGCTCCAGCATGTCGTGTGCCGCACGGCTCTCCATATCCAGCACGAAATACTGGTTTTCCAGTCGTATCGGCAATGCCGCAGGGACACGGCTCAATGGAATCAGTCCTATCCCTTCCATCGCCACACCGGATATTTGCCCGACGTCATCAGGAGTCCCCGCCATTGCCATTTCGGCAAACTTCCCGGCCACCTGCCAGGCAGGCAGATTTGAACGGACAGAAAGATAGAAATCTGCCTCTTCGCGCAGGCGGATATCGTGCAGTACCGCTTTCCAGGTCTGCTCGTCCTGACGGATCATGTTCACCGCCACGACACGTGATGGGAGGCTGGCTTCCAGCAGTTCACCGATCAGTTCGAACAGCGGCGGGAAGGTGTTTTCCAGAGCCTGATGGTCATAGCCCGGAATGGCATCAAGGTCACGGTCCAGAGAAAAGGTCAGCATGCTACCGGCCAGACGCGCCAGCTCTGCCCACACCTGCTCCGGATGGCGGGCCGGGTAACGCTCAAACTCGGAGAGGACACGGGCGTGGGTGTTCAGTGCATTAAGCAGCCAGAACAGAGACACATCAGCCACGGCAAAATCCGCCATCCGGTCGTTACTTTCACGGCGCATGGCCATCAGGCGCTGACGACGGGATCGCAGCTGCCGGTTAAGCAGTACCAGCCGCTCGTGCAAAACGTGGCTTGCTGAGAACAGGGCCATCGGCGGCACAAATTCAGGATCCTGACGCCAGCCTCCCTTACCATCACGCAGCAGACGAGCCACCGCGCAGGTCTGCCAGGCATCGTTACTTTCATGATCAAAACGAAAGGCGAGATTAAACCGGGCCACGGCTATCGGCTCTTCTTCCTGACCAAAAGCATCCTGAATTGTTACCCACTCTTCGCGATAGCGCAGCGGGCGCTCAGCCTGAGCGGTCTCCGTCTGGACATTAACAATGCCGGCTTGCATTACCGGTAGAGCAACCAGAACGGTCACGCTGTCTGCCCGACCAGAAGCAGGCAGCATGACTTCCCGTGGCTCGGGTGGCAGGTCACTGCTTTGGGTATCAATCAGCGTGCCGTCAGGTAACCACAGGCGCATCGCCTGCGCCTGAATCAGACCGGAAGCCAGAAGGGCATCATTGAGTTCAATCCGCTCAACGCCCCACGGAAAGGAACTGATCAACGTGGACAATCCCGCGCGGGAAAATGCGTCCCACTCAGACTGCTGCTGAAACTGTTGCGGGGCCAGCAAGGCCCCTTCGTTCCATAACGGGCGATAAATCTTCATCCCTGATTACCCCTCGCCTTACGCTTTCGCCTTCGGCATCTGAGAAACCAGTGACAGGTTGACGTCCATGCCTTCTACCTGGAAGTGCGGCACCGCATACAGTTTCACGCGGAAGAAGCCCGGGTTATCTTCGATATCTTCCACAATCACTTTCGCATCGCGCAGCGGGTGAGAAGCCTGCAGTTCATCGCCCGGATCGGTCATTTCGGTCACCAGGCCGCGCACCCAGGTGTTGAGCTCCAGCTCCAGCAGACGACGGTCCTTGGTGGTGCCGATGTTTTCACGCTGAATAAGCTTCAGGTAGTGGGCGATACGTGACAGCAGGAAGATATACGGCAGACGCGCGTTGATGCGGCTGTTGGCCGTCGCATCGGCGGTGTCGTACAGGGCCGGTTTCTGGGTGGAGTTCGCTGAGAAGAAGCAGGCGTAGTCGCGGTTTTTGTAGTACGACAGCGGGATAAAGCCGAGGTTGGCGAATTCAAATTCGCGGGTTTCCGGGATCATCACCTCAGACGGGATCTTTACCTGATTACCGGTACCCAGATCGTACAGATGGATGGGCAGGTCCTGAACGGCACCACCGGCCTGCGGGCCACGGATTTGCACGCACCAGCCGTTGTTAATAAAGCTGCGCACCATGTTGGCCGCAAAGGCAAAGGAGGCGTTGGTCCACAGGTATTTGTCGTGATCCGGCCCCTTCACTTCTTCAATGTAGTTGAAGCTGCGCACCGGCACGGTATCCGGGCCATACGGCAGGCGACCCAGCACGCGCGGCATCACCAGACCGATATAGCGGGAGTCATCCGTCTCGCGGAAGGATTTCCATTTAATATACTCAGCGCGGTCAAAGTAGTTACCAATATCTTTGATGGCGGCGACCTCTTCCATCGAGTCTTTGAGGAAGAATTTCGGACCCGCCGAGCCGATAAACGGCATATGAGCGGCAGCGGACACTTTGGAGATATTGCGCAGCAGCGCCACGTCCTGCGCAGACGCATCAAATTCATACGCGGAAATCAGCGCGGCAATCGGCTCGCCACCCGGGCTGTCGTATTCTGCGGTATACGTGTGCTGGTACAATCCGCTCTGAATAATTTCCGGCGCGTCTTCAAAATCCTGACGCAAATCCTCTTTTGACAGGTCGAGCAGCTCGATTTTGACGTTCTGACGGAAGTCTGTTTTGTCGACTAAAGATTTCAGTCCACGCCAGGTGCTTTCTGTTTTCTGAAATTCCTCATGATGCATGACGGCATCCAGCTGGCGGCTAATCTGGTAATCGAGCTCAGCGATATGGTGGTCAATCAGAGACCTGTCCAGCTTCTCGACTTTTGCACCCGATTTAGTCAGGCACTCCAGAAAGACCTGCATGCCAGCCGTTAAACGTTCATCCGCGGTCGCATCCGACATCGCCTGCGCGTCCTGCCAGATATCCAGCGCGCTCAGCGTTGATACCGGGCTCAGGTTGATTTTTTCAAACAGGGAGGCATACACACCACCGACTTCAGGACGTTCCAGCACGATGCTTTCGCCACCCGCAGCATTCTCATTTTTTACAGACATCAGCATTTCCTTCATTAATCCGTCATTAATCCGTTAAGTATCGTGACCGTTTATGGCTGTTTCGGTGCCAGGGCAGACAGCTCGGCTCTGAGTTCAGCGCTGAGCGTCGCATCGAGCAGAATTTTTTCCAGCTCTTTGCGGAATGTCGCGTTGTCCAGCAGGTTAGCCTTCAGGTCGCGCAGCAGACTGCGCATGGCGAGCATGGCCCTGAGCTGGGGGATTTGACGGGCAATCTGCTCAGGTTCGAAATCTTTCATTTCACTGAAGGAAAGACTGACGTTTTCTTCACTGCCGTCACCGGCCAGGGTGTTTTCTACAGAGAGGTTTACTGAAGGAGAGAATTCGGATAACACGCTGTCAAAGTTGTTTTTATTGATGCTGACCTTTTCACGCTCAGACACCGGGCGCTGCTCGGCGCCATTGCTGTAATCCCCCACCACCATAAGCTTGAGGGGCAATTCGACTTTTTTCTGCGCGCCGCCCGTGTGCAGGCTTAGCTGGATATTAACGCGGGCTTTGGGGATTTCGGACTGATAGGAGTTAGACATGACTGTCCCTGTTCTATGGAGTGATAGAAACGGTCAATGCCAGTGAGAAATTAATTAAGAAAAGCTTACCCGGCCAGAATACCCTCCCTGATCACGTCATCTGACATGAATCAAACCCTGGAGTTAAAAGCAAGCACAATCCATTCACCAGCAGGCTGACACTGTATTTTGGGTATTTATCTGAAAGCGAATAATTTCAGATAAAAACCTATAGACGCGAGTGTAAGAATGTTAACCAGGGTAGTGTGAATAAAAATATGTAACAAAGTTTTACAGGCGCTACGTTTGGTGAAAAAAGACCATCTGTTTGATTTATAGGAATTTTCCTAGCATAAGCCCTTTAATCCTTATGGAATAAGGATGTACGGTAAATGATCAATTTGACTTAGCGTTAAAAATCGTAAAAAAATTCGTCACCTGTATGAATGATCTGATTTTAATTTTTATTAAAAAATCTTTACCCACTCACTACGGGGCAAGCGGTATGTTGATAAGAGTCTTCAAGAAAAAATCTTTCTTATTCACTTAAATACTGTACCTGTTGATTCCAACACCGAAGACACGGTGTTTAGGGCTGCTGCGGCTCAACGAGTATCTGTACATCGGGGCGGCAAAATGTTGAATTAGTGCAAGGCTACCCCCGGTATCAGACCTGGTCGCATCTTCGCCTGTTTTGCCGATCGGCATCTCTGAGCATGATAGCGCAGGGCCAGGGAAGCATCGTAATGATTAGCGGCCGCGGAGGTACTGTTCCTTCTCCGCGGCATTTACCGGGCGCCAGCGTTAACGCCGCCGTCAACCTTCGCCCGCGCTGAGCGTTGCTTTTTCTGTCAGCCAGAAGAGAGCCAGCCCGGCCATAAGAACTGACTTTAACAAGGAAAAACTGAATGATGAGTTTACAACAGTCGCTGGCTGCGTTGCCCGCCGGAAAGGTCGTTACGGTCGATGTATTTGCTGCCGGACCTCATGGGGGCAACCCGGCACCTGTCGTCTTAAATGCCAGCGCGATGAGCGACGAGGATATGCAGGCTGTCGCTCGCCAAACCGGTCATGAAAGCGGTTTTGTTAAAGCGGCACCGGCGGGCAGCGATTATGATTTTTCGCTGCATTTCTGGGTTCCCAATCATGAAATGGAGATGTGCGGGCACGTTACCGTCGGAACGGTGTGGCTGATGACCAGGCTGGGGATATTAACGCGGGATAAAGCGACCATTCTTACGCGCAGTGGCAAGGTTTATGCCCGCATCGTGCGCAGTGCCATTGCAGATGAATTCAGGGTTGAAATCACCCAACCCGCGGGGCAGATTTCAGCTATACCCCGTAGCGAAGTATTACAGCCAGAGATTCTGTCGCTGCTCGGCATCAAACCCGATCAGCTGGCAGATGCACCTGTCATCAACGCCTGCACCAGCCGGATTAAAACGCTTGTGCCACTCAAAGACGGTCAGACTTTACATAATTTACAGCCAAATTTTAGCCTTGTTGCCGAACTCTGTCAGCATCTTGATTCGACCGGCCTGTATCCTTACGCCCCCGACAGGGACAATCCGGGCAGCTTCTTTGCTCGTCAGTTTCCCAAATCATCGGGCTACCAGGAAGATGCCGCGACCGGGATTGCCGCTGCGGCACTGGCATTTGGCCTGCGCCACGGCGGGCAGATAGACCCTCAGCAAAAGCAGGTGATTATCCGTCAGGGACAGGCGATGGCCCGCCCGTCGCAGATAGAGGTGACCTTCCGCTTTAATTCACGGGGCGAAGCCGAAGGCTGCTGGTTAGGTGGAGATGTGCGCTATAGCGAAGATCATTAAACCAGGCCTGGACCCCGCCCGTATCGGTATCGCCAGTGACAGTGCTGAGGGCGAGCAACGTTTATCACGGTTAGTGCTCCGGGGTATTGCCAAATGACCATGCGCTGGCCCCCGGGTATTTTTGCTTCAACTGTTCAACGTCCGTCATTATCACGCCTCAACATAGCGAAATCCCCGAGTCAGTCAGGCAGGATTTCAATATTCCAAAGGCTCTGAGAGCCTGTTTTTCATTCACACAGGCATAGCCGAGCAGCAGGCCGCGCTCGTGCTGAAGCTGCATATAGTACTGGGAAAGGGGCCGCACCTTGACGCCCCGCCGCAGGGCCAGCGCCGCGATAGCCACATCGTCGCTGCCCTGGGGTAACCTGATGACCAGGTGCAGCCCGGCATCATGATCGCAGGATGCCAGAAAGCGATCGCCGAGATATTGCCCGATCAGTCGGCAGAGAAAACGGCGGCGCTGCTGATAGAGCAGCCGCACGCGGCGGATATGCGCCGCGTAGTGTCCTTCTTCAATAAATTCTGCCAGCGCCCGCTGCACCAGCAGGTGGCCGCCGCGATAAAGCTCCGAGGCCGCTACCCGCAGCGGGGCGATCAGCGCTTTAGGCACCACCATGTAGCCGATGCGCAGTGCCGGATAGAGCGTTTTGCTGAAGGTGCCCATGTAGATCACCGGCGCATCCGCCTTAAGGCCCTGCAACGAAGGATAAGGCTGCCCGGAAAAGCGGAATTCGCTGTCGTAATCATCTTCCACTATCCAGCTGTTGTGCCGCTTAGCCAGCGCCAGCAGCTGCAGCCTTCTTTCCGGGCTGAGATGCACCCCCAGCGGATACTGGTGAGAAGGGGTAACGAATATCATTCTGGGCGTCGGCGTGCCAGCGGGTAAGTCAACCACCAGCCCCTGATCATCCACCGGCACCGGGTGGATTTTTAAATCATTTATCCGCAGCAGATTGCGCGTTCCCCAATATCCCGGCTCCTCAATCCATACCCAGTCGCCCCGATCGCACAGTACGCGGGAAACCAGATCGACCGCCTGATGTATGCCCTCCGTTATCAGGATTTGGTCGGCGTCGGCCTTGACTGAACGGGCAATGCGCAGGTAACCGGCCAGCGCCTGCCGCAGATCCGGGCAGCCGCCGTCGCTGCTGTAGATGAGCCGGTCAACGCTGGGCTGGCGGTTTAGCCGCGCCTGGATCTGGCTGAAAAGCTTGTGAGGGAACGCCGTAACGTCCGGCGCGCCGGGGACGAATGCCCCCCACTGATGCGGGGAAGCGGTGGCATGGCCGATAAGGCTGGCACCTCGCTTTGACAGCCTCGAGAGCGGGTTGGCGTTAGCCGTGACAGCGGTAAGGGTCTCGCCACTTTGCAGGCAGCTCTCTGGCAGCGTGGCGGCAATCCACGTCCCGCTGCCCGTGCGGGCTGTGACATACCCCTGAGAGGTCAGACTTTCATAGACGAAAATCACGGTATTACGCGATACCCCCAGTTCCCGCGCCATGTCACGCGTGGCGGGCAGGCGGCTTTCAAGGGGGAAGACCCCTTCCAGAATAGCGGCCTGCAGGCACTTAAGCAGCCGCTGCTGGAGTGTTCCTCCCTGCATAAGCTGCAGGCGTTCAGATATGTGATCCGCGTATAGCGTACGCAATTGGCTCTACTCCTTCGTGCTGAAATGGCTCTGGTATCAGGTGGCAACTCACCCGTAAATAGACCTGTTATTTACGTTTTGTAAACACATTATCGCGAGGACGTACGATGAGCGTTAAAAAAAAGAGTATGCAGCAGAGAAAAGAGCAGGCAATCCCGCGTGGTGTCGGCGTCCTCTGTGACTGGTATGTCCAGTGCGCTGAAAACGCCACCCTGTGGGATGATACCGGACGGGCGTGGATCGATTTTGCGGGCGGCATCGCGGTTCTGAATACCGGACATCGTCATCCGCACGTTGAAGAAGCGATTGCGCGTCAGCTACAGCTTTTCACCCACACCGCCTTCCAGATCACCCCCTATCAGAGTTACGTTGAGCTGGCCGAGCGTATTAACCGCGCCGTGCCAATCGCGGGGCCAGCCAAAACGGCGTTTTTTACCACCGGCGCTGAAGCCGTGGAAAACGCCGTGAAGATAGCCCGCTCCCACACTAAACGACACGGCATTATCACCTTTGGCGGCGGCTTTCATGGCCGCACCTTTATGACCATGGCGATGACCGGAAAAGTCGCGCCCTATAAGCGCGATTTCGGCCCAATGCCCGCCTCGGTGTGGCATGGCCGCTATCCCAGCGCGGCGCATGGCATTAGCGTAGACGATGCTCTCAACAGCCTGCACGACATTTTCAGTCAGGATATCGCGCCGGAAGACGTGGCGGCTATCGTGCTGGAACCGGTCCAGGGTGAAGGCGGCTTTCGCATCGCCCCCACGGAGTTTTTACTTCGCCTGCGCGAGCTGGCGGACAGGCACGGCATTTTGCTGATTGCCGATGAGGTGCAGAGCGGCTTTGGCCGTACGGGCAGGCTGTTTGCGATGGAGCATCATCCGGTAAAAGCCGATTTGATCACCATGGCGAAAAGCCTGGCGGGCGGGATGCCGCTCTCAGCGGTGTCGGGTCGTGCAGAGGTGATGGACAGCCCCACGCCGGGCGGGCTGGGCGGTACCTATGCCGGTCATCCGCTGGCCGTTGCCGCCGCGCACGCGGTACTCGACGTTATCGAAAAGGAGCAGCTCTGTGAGCGGGCGCAGGATCTCGGCGCCCGGCTGATGACGTTCCTGCATCAGGCGCAGAAGTCCGACTGTGGTATCAGCGACGTCAGAGGGGTCGGTTCGATGGTGGCCGTGGAGTTTTACCATGCGGACGCGGCGAAGGCGGTGCAGCAGCAGGCCATGGATCAGGGCCTGCTGCTGCTGACCTGTGGCCCGGCCGGCAATGTGATCCGCTTCCTTTACCCACTGACCATCCCCGACGAACAGTTTACCCAGGCGCTGGCGATCCTGTCCCAGATGCTGGGGATGCATACCGCTGACAGCGCAAGCCCTGCCGTCACGGCCTGATACCGGGTCCGCCGTGCGGACCCCCTTACCCATCAAACAGGGTCTGCCACTACGGCAGGCTCTGGATGTTCCGGAGGAAAAATCATGTCAGCATTCCCGTCTGAAAATGGTGCAATGTCACACGGCCTGAAACCACGCCACGTCCGTATGCTGTCGATTGCCGGTGTTATTGGTGCCGGTCTGTTCGTCGGTTCCGGTCACGCCATTGCCGCTGCGGGGCCTGCCGTCCTGCTTGCCTACCTGGCAGCCGGTGTGCTGGTGGTGGTGATTATGCGTATGCTGGGCGAAATGGCGGTCGACAGCCCCGATACGGGGTCGTTTTCGACCTATGCGGATAAAGCGCTTGGCCGCTGGGCCGGTTTTACCATTGGCTGGCTGTACTGGTGGTTTTGGGTGCTGGTGATCCCGCTTGAGGCAAACGCCGCCGCCACCATTCTGAATGCCTGGTTTCCGCAGATTGCCATCTGGATGTTTACCCTGGCGATCACCCTTGTCCTGACTGGCACCAACCTGCTAAGCGTAAAAAACTATGGTGAATTTGAGTTCTGGTTTGCGCTGATCAAGATTATTGCCATTATCGCTTTCCTTATTGTCACGGCGCTGGCGGTCACGGGGATGCTGCCCCACAGCGGCGTCAGCGGCGTTTCTCATCTGTGGGATACGCACGGTTTTATGCCCAACGGTATGGGTGCGGTCATGGCCGCGATTCTGACCACCATGTTCTCCTTTATGGGAACCGAAATCGTTACCATCGCCGCCGCCGAGTCAAAAAACCCCGGGACCGAGGTCACCAAAGCAACCAATTCCGTTATCTGGCGCATCGCCCTGTTTTATCTTCTTTCGATCTTCTTTGTCGTCGCGCTGGTTCCCTGGAATACGCCCGCGCTGGCTAAGGTTGGCTCGTATCAGACCGTGCTGCAGGCAATGAATATCCCTCACGCCCGGCTAATTGTTGATCTGGTGGTGTTAGTGGCGGTATGCAGCTGTCTGAATTCCGCGCTCTATACGTCTTCACGCATGCTCTATTCACTGGCCCGCCGTAAGGATGCCCCGTGCGCCGCTGGTCGGACGGACGCAAAAGGCACGCCACGGATGGCGGTACTGCTCTCCACCGCGGCAGCGTTTATTACCGTGATTGCGAATTACCTCGCCCCCGCTGCCGTATTCGAGTTTCTGCTCGCCAGCTCAGGCGCCGTTGCCCTGCTGGTTTATCTGGTGATAGCCGCCTCTCATCTGGTGATGCGCAAACAGCGCGAAGCGAGAGGGGAGAAAATCACCTATCGGGTCTGGCTTTTCCCGGGGCTAACGTGGCTGACCATCGGGTTTATCATTACCATCCTGACGGTGATGATCTTCTCGGTTGAACACCGCTCCGAGATGATTGCCACCGCCGTGCTGGCTCTGAGCGTGGTGATTATTGGCAGGATAGTTCATAGCAGGCAGACGGTGGCAAAGCGTACCCGGCTTAAGCCTCTGCACTCGTCGGACCCTCTCTGACCAATAAAAAAATCCCCGCAGGCGTAAACCTGCCGCCGGTAGCCTGAGCCGTGAATGCCTTCGGCTCCGGCACGGTCATAAGCAGGCCTGCCGTTGTAGCAGGGTTAATGTATGCCATGTTTATTTTGATTATCATTCTTCGCTCGCCATCCGGGAGCGCAGCCCTCTTTGCGATCGGCACCGAATTGCAGGGTAGAGTCCGGCTCCCCTTTATCGCTTTGGGATAAAACATAACATCATCAGGAGAGGGAACAGAGATGAAACGCGTACTGATTATCGAGGATGATGCCGATGCTGCGGGCGTACTGGAAGCCTACCTCCTGCGGGAAAACTATCAGGTGTCCATTGCTGGCAACGGGCTGGCCGGGCTTGAGATGTCACATCGCTGGAAGCCGGATCTCATTCTGCTGGATGTGATGCTACCCGGCATGAACGGCACCGAGGTGCTGGCCGCCGTGCGCCGCAGGACCGACATCCCGGTTATTATGGTGACGGCGATGAGCGATCCTTCGGATAAAATCGGTGCGCTACGCTACGGGGCCGACGATTACGTGGTCAAACCCTATAATCCGGGAGAGGTGGTCGCCCGCGTCCAGGCGGTGCTGCGCCGCACAGCGGCCCATGCGCAGAGCGCGACGCGGCTTCGCTGGCTCAATCTTGAGGTCGACCCGCTAGCGCTGACGGCAGTGGTCGGCGATGAGGAGCAGGGCCAGCAGTGGCTGGATCTTACGCCAACCGAGTTCGCCTTACTGGCCTTTACCATGCGGGCACAGACTCAGCCTTTCTCCCGCCAGCAGCTGCTGGAGCACTGCCTGCCCGACAGCGAGGCGCTGGAGCGCGTGGTTGACACCCACGTTTATAATCTGCGAAGGAAACTAGAATCAGCGGGGATTACTAACGTGCTACACAACGTTCGCGGCGTCGGCTACCGGTTCCGTCAGCCATGAAGACGCCACATCAGCAAACGCTCTGGCGCTGGATTTGTCTGCGGGTACTGACGCTGGCCATTGGTTCAGTTGTCCTGATTGCCTTTAGTATGTGGCTGCGCTTTGTTATTCAGAATCTCTGGGTGCTCCACCATATGCCACCGGCGAAGCGCAGGGAGTTTGCACTGCTGCTGGAGCACCCGGAGCGCGACCTGGCCCGTTTTCACCATCTGATGGATGCCGGCTGGGGGATCAGCTACTCGGCCCCCAACGTTGCGTCGGCAGACTGGCTGATGCTGGGCGTGCTGGTGGTGATTGCCATCCCCTTTATCGTGCTGTTAGGGCTGCGCTCTGCGCGCCCGCTCTCTTTGCAGTTCAGCAGGCTGGCAACGGCGGCGGGTGCGATTGCCCGGGGGGAATTTTCCACCCGGGTGGGCATTGTCGACAAAGCCCCGGCGGAACTTGCTCGTTTTACGCGAAATTTCAATAGCATGACTCACCAGCTTGAACGATACGATCGGGAGCTTCGCGCCTCCCATGTGGCAATGGCCCATGAACTGCGTTCTCCCCTGACGGCCGCTATCGGGCGGTTACAGGGGATGATTGACGGCGTGTTTAAACCCGAGCCTGCGCAGTTGCAGATGGTTATGAAACAGTTGATCCTGCTTAATACCCTCACCGATGAGCTGCACCTGCTGTCGCTCGCCGATGCCGGGCGCCTGTTATTAACCCACAGTAAACTGGACCTGGTCGAGCTGCTCCAGGAGCGGGCTACCTGGCTAAAACCGCAGGCCGGGGCGGCTGGCATGGCGATCGCCATCAGCCCCTCATCCCCCGTCCCCTTTATGGGCGATAGCTTTCGCCTTGGGCAGGTCTTTACGATTATTATGGAAAATGCCCTGCGCTACGCCTGTGAAGGCAAGCGGCTGGAGGTTGCCGTAAGCCGTCGCCCGGAAGCCTGTGAAATTACCTTCAGGGACTGGGGGCCGGGCGTGACGGAAGCCTTCTTACTGACCATGTTTGAGCGCTTTACCCGTGCCGAATCTTCACGCGCCAGGCACTCTGGCGGCAGTGGCTTAGGGCTGTCTATTGCGCGAGCCGTGTGTGAGGCCTGCGGCGGTACGGTTTACGCCAGCTTACCGCCCGGTGGAGGTCTGCAAATCACCCTGCTTTTACCGGTTACCGCCGCCGTCGCCGATAAAAAAAGCGAAACTTGACCATCTCTTGATAATAACTACAGGGAATCTTGACACTCTCTTGATGAAATAGCCGCATCTCAACGGAGGATGCAGGCTATGACCAACACATTCATTCATTATGCGCAGCAGGTTTTTCATCATCTCTTTGTGCCCGCACGCTTTACCGGGCTATTGCCGGTAATTGCATTCGTCATACCGGCCATATTTGCGCTGACCGGCTGCCATGATAGTCCACATACCCAAACGACACCCGGCTGCCCGGTTTGCTATGTGGATTAAGGGAAAACAAACGCTATCCGTACGGAAATCGGCAAAGCGGGCTGGCACTTCAGCCCGCTTTGCTATCGAATGAGCGTATGAAAACGCTTTCCGGCAGATGAATATTCTCATCCGGCAATTCAGCCGTGTCCGCACTATTGAAGGTAAACTGGTGCGGCACCGGTCTGCCCTGACAGGGCTGATGCGTCAGGGGTGCAGACTGGGCCAGTGAAACCGAGGATACGCCAAGCAGAAATAAACCGACAATAAACCGTGAAATCTTCATTTTTTCTTCTCGAATCAGTGCGATGGAAAGAACTTACGCTTTTAATTCTCAGTTATTGTCAGCCAATGCTAAAGTTTTGGCAGCAGTTGTGATAACCGTTTATTCGCACTCAATATTAGTGAGCGACGGATTTGGAGAAGAGCTGGATAATAATGATGCCGGCAGCAATAAAGGCAATACCTATCAGCGCAGGCAGATCGAGCTTCTGCTTGTAGAGGAAAAATGACATCACTGACACCAGAAAAATGCCCATACCGGCCCAGATGGCATAGGCAATACCGAGGTTCATCGATTTCACGACGTGAGACAGGCCGTATAACGAGACCGAATAGCCGATAACCACCAGCATACTCGGAAGGGGCCGGGTAAATCCTTCGGAGGCTTTCATCATGGTCGTCGCCAGCGTTTCGGCCACAATAGAAATAAATAAAATTGCGTAAACATTAAACATTGTGCCTTCTTTATCCTGTCTGGGCGCGAGTGAACGCGCATTATTGATACCTTCAACGGCTATTCTACGTTTAAATTGTTCCGGGACCAAATGTACCCGATAAGGATCACCGCCGCGGTTATCGCGACTACACTCTTTTTTTTCGGACTGAATATAAGAACCCAACTGAAAATGAAATCAGCCATTAAATATTTAATCACGCTATTTATTATTTTTACTGCCCTGGCCGTGCGGGCCAGCGCCGCTGATTTATCCCTGGGTGTACAGGGAGAGGCTAACGCCCTGCCCTGGCGTAATTATAAAACCACCTGGTCTGCCCTGCCCTATGTCGGCTATGACAACGCCCGCTGGTATGTTGATGGGCTGGAAGCGGGGGTTTATGCCGTTAATGACGATGTAAATCAGCTTAAGGCACGGCTTTTTTATCTCGATATGGAATTTGACCCGAAAAGAAGTCACGCATCCCGCATGCGCGAACTGGACAACCGTCACGCAACGATGATGGGTGGAGTAAGCTACCAGCGTATCACCCCGGTCGGCGCATTCAGGGCAGAGCTTTCAACGGACACGCTGGGAGAAAGTAACGGCCTGCTGGGCACCCTCGCCTGGGCGGGCCAGGTTTCCCTCACCGGAGTGGATATCTACCCTGAGGCCGGGGTCGACTGGCTTAATGCCCAGCAGGCTCGCTATTACTACGGCATTAGCCGGGAAGAAGCGTCCCGCTCCGGTATGTCCGCCTATTCACCCGGCCAGGCGTTTTCACCCTGGCTGGCGGTGGCCGCTGACTGGCATGTCACTTCGCACCTGCATTTTTACCTGCAACCGCGCATCACCTTCCTGCCAGCTCCCCTGCGCCACAGCCCTATGGTCTCCCAGAGCCACTTCTGGACGCTAACCTCGGGGCTGGTCTGGACCTTCTAAACGCGGCCGCTGGCGGCTATTTTCCAGCGCGGCCCTGCTGGTGGGAGTAGCGCCACTTCCACGGCATCCTCTGCGACCAGGGCAGCGCAACGGGATGGACTACCGCGCTGAGTGCGCGCGCATAGTCCATCACCAGACCGGGCGTCCAGGCCATCATCAGGGCGCGCTTGCGGACCTGGGAAGCAATCCAGAGTTCAGGCATAAAGAATATTTTGAGAGTATGGGTCCAGCTCTTGCTCCGTGATGAGAGAACGCCCTCCAGGGCAGCCTCCAGCGCATAGGCCACGCTGCTGGAGCAGTTACGGTAGGTCAGGTTATAAATTTCATGCCGGGAATAGATCTGCCAGAAAGCCGACAGCGAGGCTACGTTGTAATTGGTGAACATAACCCGCCTGTCCGAATGACACCAGTCGGCGGCTTCGGTTTCGTAGCTGGGCTGAAACGACCCCTTAACGTCATTGTCGTGGGTGGCCTTCAATACGCGGAAAAACTCTGAAGGGGAGCGGTCAATATCTTCGGCAGGATAGAGGCTGATGTAAAGCAGTGAGGGCACCTCAAGAGCTGCATGCCCCGTGGAGATCACGCCATCCTCATCAACGGCCGCGATATAGCGGTTAATGACCGGCCGGGAAACCGGGGTATGTTCTGCCGATCCCTCCGGCGTCCAGATATGCACGATGAGCGTATTCCCGGATAAGCCGGTTTGTTTTTCAGCCAGTGCCGCAAGCGCAGCACTCTCCTCGAGCGTCCACTCCCTGTGCTCTAAGGTATCCTGAGGCTGTATCAGCTGAAACACCGAGCTGGCATGACGGATACGTCTTGCCCGCACGGCGGTAAATAAACAGCTTAGCCCGCTGCCAGCCATTAAAAAACCGAGGAAAAATGAAACGGCCGCCTGATTATGGATAAGCAGAAAGAAGGCGAAAGCCATCTGCACCAGGCCGTAAAAAATATTCAGATGCCAGCGCGGATAGCGCACGACCCAGGCCGAGACGCCCACAAACAGGCCGATAATGAAGAATGAAAAACCGAACATAACCGACAGCAGCAGGTTGCTGTATTTCTGGTTGATAATGATGACCAGCGCACAAAACAGGAACGTCACCCCTTTAAAATAGAGCACCGCTTTTTGCGCCCCTGCCCCGCTGGAGGCGACGCTCAGGGTCACAATGCTCTCGACCATCAATAAAAAGCCGAAGGTTTTCAGTGGGAAGTAGAGCTGACCATCCAGCCCGTCGAAAAAGACCAGCGCGCCCAACGTGCCCCACAGCAGGCCGATAAACCACAGATATTTTGACTTAGTTCTGACAAAGTCAGCACCAAAGAGTAATAAGGCGATCTGAACCATTTTTACTTATCCATCTGGTCAGTTTTGAAAAGCGGCAGGGTTTTAGTTATGCGCCATTTCCCTACGATCATTTGCGGCGTGTTTTGGCTAAAAAAGAGGCTTCCGCTGTCGGTGACTCTGATCCAGCCCCCCTCATCGGTGCTTAGCCGAAACTGGATAATCGGCAGATTGTTCTGGTTGTAAGTCCCTGCCCAGTGAGCCGCAAGAAGGTCCCGGTCATCCGGATGAATCCGCTGCATGAGTGTTTCCCGGTGTGAAAAAACGTCCTCATCAATAAGGTCTAACTCCCCCATCAGATTGCCCCAGGCGATCTCGCCGGTGGCCAGGTTTAACTGATAAACGGCATACTGCCTGGTCTGAATGCCGTCCGCAGCATCAAGATGAGAAATATCCCGGGTAATGACCCGGATAAACACCATTAGCAGCGTGGTTGCCGTTAAATAGCCCTGAATCAGCATCAGCGGTTCATGCGGATACAGCCCTCTCATGAAGAAAGGACCCAGTTTGTTTTTGGTGAAATACATCGCAATGGCGGAGAGCGACAGCAGCGCCAGCGAGCCGCCCCGGTTGCCCCACAGCAGTGACATCAAGACGGCAAAAATGACCGGTATGCAGGCCAGTGAAAAAATCAGCGCGTCACTGTAAAGATGAAGATTATTATGGGCAAAAGCTTTAGCCGTATTATTAAAAATCAGCAGGCTGCTCAGGCATAATAGTATCCAGGCCATCAGGCCCGGAATGATATTTTTAACGATCGAGGTGCGGGTGCGCAGGCGGGTGTTCATAAACCCCATGATCACCGTTGTAGCAAATATAATCCCCGTCGCATCGGCGATAAACCCGCTCCAAAAAATTTCTTTGAAATTGGCATTTTTGAAGAAGTTCAGCCCCGCTGAAAAGAGCAGCGCATCTACAAAACTGACCAAAATAGTAGCAAACAGCCATAAGAGAATAATATGCAGATCGTCGCCGGGACGGGAAAAATAACGTGTAATCCAGGCAATCAGCATACTCGCCGGCATAGCGATAATAGCGTAGATGATTGAAAGGGTTAACTTATTATCATATGCGTTATCGAGAATAACGTTAATAATAATAAAGGAGAGTAACAGCACCGGCCATAAACGCCACCTGGCGCAAAGGAAGGCCGCTGTTGCCACCCCTGCCGGAAACCAGACAATGGAAATTTGTGCGTCAATGGCATCGACTTTTAATGAAATAACGCCTGAAATATAGTAAACAATCATCCACAGCGCGATGGAAACTGCATTATGCTGAAAGAAAGAAGCCGCGCGATTCATTTTCATTTCTCTTAATTCTCATGTGACCTGCCCGACAGTATAAACTCAATCATTTTTTCTTCAACAGAACGGGCGTGGAGAGTAACAGGGACAAAAAAATGAATAACGTCTCGCTTGACCCCGCTGAAACTGTATCAGAGTTCAATGGCGTAAGCCCCGGTAATTGTCAGGAGCTGGCTCTGAGCAATGTGGCATTGTTACTGAGTATGCCCAGGAATCGGCAGGCAGCACGCCTGCCGATTCCTGGCGTCAGGCTGCGGGGTTAATCTGCCAGGCGGGCGGCGATAGCACGGCCCTGCGCACGGCCGGCCATTGCAGCAGGAAGGCGAGTTTCGGGCGACAGCGGATTCTTGCCCATCGCCTCGCGAGAAGCCTCGTCAGGTTCAACAAGGGTAACGTCGGCCCCGCCCTGGCGCAGCGCCTCAGCCTGACTGGTCAGGTTTGCACTGCCGGGTAGCGTCATCCCCTGCGTCCCCAGCGGGGACAAAATCAAAACCTTAGCGTAGCCCGCCGCCAGATAAGCGTTATCCGATGAGTGAATGCCACCGTCCATATAACGTTGACCGTTTATGCTCACCGGGGGCCACATGCCCGGCACCGCACAGCTTGCTGCGACGGCATCGACCAGACTGACGCCGGAATCTTTATCGAAAATCTGCGGCTCGCCGGTAGCGATATTCACCGCGACGATCCTGAGCTGGCGGTCGGGCCAGTGATGCGAGGGCAGCCGGTCGGCGATGACCGCGCGACGCTGCGCCTCGTCCACGGTTATGCTATTGGCCGCCAGTTCGCCAATGCGCCGCGTCCTTTCAACCGCATCGGTAAGCCTGAACAGCACCGGTAGCGCATTACCGAGCAGCTCAAGCAGATGCGGTTTCGGCACCAGCTCTGCCACCTGCCTCTCGGGGAGGGTCTGCCGCTGGAAGAGATCGTCCAGATCGCACCCGCACGCAATCTGTGCGGCGACGGTCGATCCTGCCGACGTGCCGATCAGCACATCAGCTGTGTGCCCAGGCTCAACCTCTTCGTCCCGCAGACCGAGCAGCAGCCCTGTCATCCAGGCTATACCTGCCACGCCCCCGCCACCTAATACAACTGCTCTGCCCTCACCCGATCCGCTATGACTCATTACCTGCTCCTCGCAACTGAAATTATATCCGCACTTCCCGCGTCGCAATGGCGCCTGTAGCAGGCATAAATAACAGAATGCTTATCCTGCCTGGACGATTCGGATTGCCCTTTACGCCTGCACATATCGCCGGACGCAGTTTATCTATAATAGCGTTCGGTGTTTAAACCGAACGCTATTTATTGTTGCAGATTAAGGATTATCGATCAGGACTGGAGGCGGCGGCGAACAAACAGGCCGTAGCTGAGTGCGCCAATAACGAGTAAGACGGCACCGAGTAAAAATACGTTGGTGAATTTACCGGTCATATCTAGGATCACGCCGGTGACAATCGGTGCCATGGCCGCGCCGAGGAACCCGCCAAAGTTCTGAATAGCCCCCAGGGATGCCACCTGCTCTTTCGGTGCGATATCACTCGCCAGCGTCCAGAGCGCCCCCTGAGGCATTTGTGAGAAAAAGTAGCCCAGCGCCAGCAGGGTAATCGCCAGCGGCGTACTGTTCACAAAAGGGATAGGAGCAACGAAGCAGGCCGCCAGTGCCGCACCCAATACTATCGGGATCTTGCGCGACGTAATGGATGCCACGCCGCGACGCACCAGACGATCGGAGAGCATGCCGCCCACCAGCACGCCGAGGATCCCGGCAAAAAACGGGATAGAGGCAATCCAGCCGGTGGCTTTCAGGCTGAAGCCCAGCGATTTCTCCAGATAGCTCGGCAGCCAGGTTAGATAGACCCAGATGGTGAACATAATGGAGAAGTTACCAATGACCATCGCCCAGGTTGCGGGATAGCGAAACAGTGCGCCCCAGCTGGTGCGAACCTGCTCTTCCGGCTGCGCCACGCTGCGCTGCCCGGCGTGCAGCAGGGCATCTTCCCGCGCATCGGGATCGCGATAAAATTTCCACCAGGCCAGCAGCAGCGGCAGCCCCATCAGGCCAATCGCCACGAACATGCCGCGCCAGCCCAGAGTAAGCAGCAGTACGGTTAGGATTGGCGGCGCAATGGCATTCGCGATTTGTGAACCGGTGTTGATAATCGCCGTCGGCAGGCCACGCTCGCGGTCGCCAAACCAGCGATGGGTAATTTTAATGCCGGAGGTAAAGAACGGCGACTCTGAAATGCCCAGCATCATACGCAGGCCATAGAAGAAACTGTAGCTGTTAACGAAGGAAGCCAGCACGGTAAAGCTGGACCACAGGCAGAGCGCCCAGGCGAACATGCGCTTTGGTCCGTATCTGTCGACCAGCCAGCCAGCCGGGAGATTAGCCAGCGCATAGGGCCACAGAAAGGCCGACAGTAGCAGGCCCATCTCGGTTTGCGAGAAGCCGAACTCGGCGGCGATGGTGGTATTGGCGATACTGAGGTTAGCGCGATCGAGATAGTTTACGATCGCCGCCAGCAGCAGAATCAACACAATGCCCCAGCGTAAGCGGCTGACGGCGGGCGCCTGCGTCATCGCCGGGGCTGATGCGCGGGCAGCACGGGATGTACTGATAACGGTGGTGGTATCTGCTTTCATCATGCATCTCCCTGTCGAAATGGACAAAGAGATGCGCGGGTGTTATTTGGATCAAAAGCGAGTCTTTCTTTCGCCCGGTCATTGCGGTTGCAAAGAGTCATGATTGTTCCCCGTATCGTTATTATTGGCGGGCAGCAGGATCAGAGGGATGGCCTTGCGCCATCCCGTACGCGGATTATTGCGCGATTTTCTTTTGCCACAGCGCGGTACCCTGCTGGATCTGCTCCAGCAGCACGCCAAGTCCCCAGAATTTTTCCAGTACATTGTCTTTATTTACCCGGCAGTATTCACTGTCGAAGGTGCCGAGACGCTGATGCCAGATCTTGGCATTTTTCGGGTACCCCAGGGTTTCCGTCACCGCGCTAAGCGAGAGGAACAGCGACAGCTCATGGGCTTTTTCCGGCTGGCTGGCTCCCTGGTGATAGAGCCAGTGATAAAGTTCAGGATGGAAGTTGGTGAAAACGCCGCTGAAGCCTTTCGATCCTGCCTGAATGGCAGGCCAGGCAATGGCCGCATTGGCATTGATCACCGCCAGCGGCGTACCTTCCGCCATCGCCACGCGACGGGTTACCGTTTCCAGGTCGCAGCTGACGTCTTTCAGCACCACAAAGCGACCGCTTTCGGCACAGAAACGGAACTCCTCATCACTCAACAGGCGGCGGTATGGAGCCGGGCATTCATACAGGCCCAGCGGCAGATCGGCGGGCAGCGTGTCCAGCAGGGTATTGAGGGTCTGATAAAAAACGTCGCTGCCCTGATTTTGCGGATCAAGGTGGTTGGTCACCAGTACCAGGGCATCTATCCCGGTACGGGACATCGCCAGCAGTTCCTCTTTTTGCCGGGCGATATCATCACTGATATGGCCGGAAGCGATAACCGGCACCCGTCCCTTTACCTGTGCGACGACAAACTGCGCCAGCTCAACTCGCTCGGCCAGCGACAGCGCCTGCATTTCACTCGACTGACACACGGCAAAGAGCGCATCCACTCCCTGGGTCAGGTACCACTCAATCAGTTTTGTCATCCCCGGGTAGTCAATCTGGTTATCGGGGGTAAACGGCGTCAACATCACCGGCACAATGCCTTCAATTTTTTTCATTATTTTCTCCTGCCAGCAGCCTTTGCCACTGTGATAATTACCGGGTTTCAGCGTTGATTCAGACGGGCGGCGACCTGCTCCCGGTCTGGCATATTAGAAGCACCCTCCCGTTCCACGGCCAGCGACGCGAAAGCTGATGCCCGCGTGGCGGCCTGGGTGATGCTCTCCCCCCCGGCCAGCGCTGCGGCGAAAGCCCCGTTAAAGGCATCGCCTGCACCGGTGGTATCCACGCTGACCGCCGGGAAAGCGGGAATATGCTGGAACTGCTGATCCTCACAGATCAGCGCGCCGCGCGATCCCATGGTGATGATCACGCGCTTAGCGCCGAGGCGCACGATAGCCAGCGCCGCTTCCCTGGCGCTGTCGACATCCACCACTTCGACGCCGGAGAGCAGCGATGCCTCGGTTTCGTTTGGGGTAATCACGTCGATATATTCCAGGCAGGCCAGCACATCGTTTGAAAAAGGGGCCGGATTCATAATCACCCGTACGCCGAGGGTGTGGGCCAGCTTGATAGCGTTAAGCGTGGCGGAGAAGTTGTTCTCCAGCTGGACCAGCAGCACGTCGGACTGCGACAGTTCGGGTGTCATCTCGGCGATCTCACCGTCCGTCAGGGTTTTATTCGCTCCCGAGTAGATGGCAATCATGTTTTCGCCATTTTCCTGCGAGACGTAAATGATTGCGCTGCCGGTGGGTTCATCGGCGGTCTGATACAGCTTAAAGGAGTGAATATCCGACGCGGAAAGGTGGTCAAAGGCAAACTGGCTGAACTGGTCCGTGCCGACTTTGGAAACAAAATGCACGCGAGCACCGGCCCGGCTGGCCGCCATGGCCTGATTCGCCCCTTTGCCGCCCGGCCCGAGCGTGCTGCCTGATGCCAGCAGCGATTCCCCGCCTTTGGGAAAACGCGCCACCCGGGCCACGATATCCACGTTAAACGATCCTAAAATACATACCTTGCCGCGCATCTTTTTTCCCCTGGGTTGTACTGGTCGCTGCTGCCTGCGCCCTTCCAGGCGCTGGAGCAGCACTTCAAAATCGCCGCCCGTTTCACTGATTAAACGCGCCTGCATGTTGCGTCGGATAATGATTGCGCCGCCGTGACAGCGCTGGATAAGCCCCTGACGGGCCAGCGTATTGAGATCCGTGCGGATGGTTTCTTTTGTCACCCCCAGCGCGCTGGCCAGTCCGTTCACCGTGACGCGCTCCTGCTCATCGAGCCACGCCAGAATTTGATTTCGTCTTTCTTCAGTAAACATGGCCACCTCTTAGTGCACAAAAGAATATGAGACTCTGGTTTAGGGGAACGTGACTGAACTCCCAGTGAAAAGGTTAAAACAAAAGCAAACAAAAATAACTCGTTCCGGGGGGCCGGTGGATAATCCCTGCGGGTGCCGGGCTGCGCTATTTGCTGTGTCGGTGGATAATCCCTGCGGGTGCCGGGCTGCACTATTTGCTGTGTCGGTGGATAATCCCGGCGGGTGACGGGCTGCACTATTTGCTGTGTCGGTGGATAATCCCGGCGGGTGACGGGCTGCACTATTTGCTGTGTCGGTGGATAATCCCGGCGGGTGACGGGCTGCGCTATTTGCTGTGTCGGTAGATAATCCCAGCGGGTGACGGGCTGCACTATTTGCTGTGTCGGTGGATAATCCCTGCGGGTGCCGGGCTGCGCTATTTGCTGTGTCGGTGGATAATCCCGGCGGGTGACGGGCTGCACTATTTGCTGTGTCGGTGGATAATCCCGGCGGGTGACGAGCGTCCTCGCGCCAGGCTTTGCCTGGTGCCTTTGGCTCCGGCTCCAGGCCGGACGGCCCGGTCGCGAGCGGGCATCCCTGCCCGCCGCTCCCTGAGTGCAGCATCCCTGCTGCCCTCGCCTGGCCTTCCGTCTTCGCCGCAGCGCTGCGGATTACCCGTCACCCGCCGGGATTATCCACCTCTCTGGCTGCTGAGCTGCTTTGAGTAAAACCGTTTAGCTCTCCGCAGCCAGCACAATGCAAAGGAGCTGGCGGGTGGGGCCCGGTGACAGGCATTCCGCAGCGCTGAGCGCAGGGAGGAAGACCCGGATGTGCCAGCAGGGATGCTGGCACAAGGGCATGCCGGGACAGGGATGTCCCGTCACTGCCCGCTCCGAAAGGTCGACGAGCGGAGCGAAGGCACCGCGCCACGCGCGGCGCGAGGACCGCCTGTCACCGGGCCCCACCCGTTGGCGACACCACAGGCCTGTACAGCATCAGGCCCCACCCGCAGGCGACACCACAGGCCTGTGCAGCATCAGGCCCCACCCGCAGGCGACACCACAGGCCTGTGCAGCATCAGGCCCCACCCGCAGGCGACACCCCAGGCCTGTGCGGCACCGGGTCTTTGTACTCAACGAGGAGACATTCGGCTAAGACGCTTTCGGTAACAACGCCAGGCTATGGGGTAAAAAAACTTTTTATCTCAGCGGCAGCGGCAACAGGCTGCTCCTCCTGAATAAAGTGACCACAGCGGCTAATGGTTTTCCCTTCTACATTGGCGAAAAAAGGGCTAAGCGGCACGCTCATATCGGGAATCGAACCCTGATCGGCGCTCAACGCCAGTAGCGGAACGGTCAGCTTCCCACCCGCAGCCAGCACCTTATTCTGATCTGCGGAATGAGCGGCAGAACGATAGAAAGCCAGCCCGGCGCGCAGGGCACCCGGCAGGGTGAAAATACGCTCGTACTCATCAAGATCCTCCTCGCTAAAACTAAAGGGATTGGCCGTTTTTCTGCGCAGGAACCAGTCGAGATAGACCCGCTCTTTCCCTGCAATAAGCGCTTCGGGTAAGTCAGGCAACATATGGAAGGAAAAATGCCACGTTTTCCAGGAACGATCCGGGGCTGCGGGCAGCACTTCTGGCAGAGTAACGCCCGGGATCCCGGCATCCATCAGTACCAGCCCGGAGAGTTCATTCTGATACATTGCCGCATAAGGAAATGCCACCCACGCGCCAACATCGTGCGCAACCAGACCATAATGCGTGATCCCTCTCTGCGAAAGCAGCCCGTGTACATAACGGGCTACGGTCTCAGTATCGTAGCCGTCAGTCGGCTTATCTGAATCGCCCTGGCCCGGTAAATCAATGGCAATCAGGCGAAATTTCTCAGCCAGCAACGGCATGACTTTGCGCCAGGAATACCAGCTCTCAGGATACCCCGCCAGCAGAACCAGCGTATCGCCATGTGGATTGCCGGACTCAACGAAGTGAAGACGTACGCCGCGTACCGTTTCAAATTGATGCTGGAAACCTGACAGCCGCGTTAATTCTGTATTAAATGCATGATCTACCATGTGATCCTCCGGGTTATTTAATGGCCTTTCAAACCTTAGCTCTGACGCCGACCAGTATGGAAGTAATCGTTTCCATATTAATGCTTATTATGGAAATGATCATTCCCATATGCAACGTCAAATTCTGGTAAAACAAATAAATTTAATAACCCATTTATTTTCAATAAATTAAGTAGTCATTGAGGCCACCTTCAGCCCTGACTCTCATCACATTCCCGGGTACTTACCGGTGGCAGGCGAGCAAAACACCCAATATCTGCCCACCTCTCTTCTTTGCATCGTCCTGGCTTCGAATAATGCGGTTCCGGCAGGAACGGGAAGTCCTTCGGCAGGTTTGAAAGCGGACAGTTGTATTTAAAAATCAGGAAAACGGATGTGCTTTAAAGCAAATAAGAAGCCAGAGAGGGGAAGAATCCCTGCGCTTGACGGGCAATCCGCAGCGCTGCGGCACAGATAGAGGGCCAGGTGAGGGCAGCAGGGATGCTGCACTCAGGGAGCGGCGGGCAGGACGCCCGCTAGCGACCGGGCCGTCCGGCCAGGAATCGAAGCCAAAGACACCACGCAACGCGTGCGAGAGGATGCCCGGCGGCCATATTCAGTGACACTGAAAGGTAACAGGGAAAAGCGGCTTTGATGTGCTTAAAGCGGCTCTTTCATGCGTGAGAACAGGACATAACTGGAAGTCGTTTACATTTCTGCGGCCAGACAAACGGTTGCACTAATAGCGATTCAGACGGGTAAATCAAGGATCGCCCACAAAGCCGCTCAGAAGCCCGTCTGAAGTTAAATGGTTTTACTCAAAGCCGTTCGGAAGCCAGAGAGGGGGAGCATCCCTGCGCTTGACGGGCAATCCGCAGCGCTGCGGCAGAGACGGAGGGCCAGGTGAGTGCAGCAGGGATGCTGCACTCAGGGAGCGGCGGGCAGGGATGCTGCACTCAGGGAGCGGCGGGCAGGGATGCCCGCTCGCGACCGGGCCGTCCGGCCCGTAGTCGGAGCCAAAGGCACCACGCGAAGCGTGGCGTGAGGACGCCCGGCAAGCGCAGGGATGCTCCCCCGTCCCCGCCACCGCCACCGCAGATACGGCAGCAGAATCAACGGCCTGAAACTACAGAGACGCCCTGCCGTTCGCCCGCGCGGCAAAAGCATCAGCCGGAAGTTTGAAAATAGAAACAATACCGGTCAAATGCCGGGCCTGCTCCTCCAGCAGCGTTGAGGTTGCCGATGACTCCTCGACCAGTGCGGCATTCTGCTGGGTCACCACGTCCATCTGCGAAATCGCCGTGCCCACCTGGGCAATACCCTTACTCTGCTCGCTGGATGCCAGAGCAATCTCACCCATAATCGCGGTCACGCTGGTCACGGACTTAAGGATATTGTCCATTGAATCGCTGGTCAGCGAAACCTGCCGATAGCCATTATCAACGTTAGCAACAGACTCATCGATCAATGCCTTGATCTCCCTGGCCGAGGCGGCGCTGCGCTGGGCAAGATTGCGCACTTCGCTTGCAACCACCGCAAAACCACGCCCCTGCTCACCTGCCCTCGCGGCCTCTACCGCCGCATTGAGCGCCAGAATATTGGTCTGAAAAGCGATGCTGTCAATTACGCTAATAATGTCCGAAATCTTACGCGAGCTGCCGGTAATGCTCTGCATACTGCCGATCACCGTCTGCACCACTTCGCTTCCGTCATTAGCGGCCGAGGAGGTCGTCTGCGCCAGCACGCTGGCTTTTGCTGCGTTATCGGCATTTTGACGAACGGCGGCGCTCAGCTCTTCCATACTCGCCGCCGTTTGCGTCAGTGCGGCGGCCTGTTCCTCGGTTCGTGAGGAGAGATCGATATTTCCGGCGGCAATTTCACTGCTGCCCTGATGGATCTCCTCAGCGCTACGGCGGATCTGTGACACCGTCTTCACCCAGTTTGCCTGCATGATATCCAGTAGCGGAAGCAGCTGCCCCACCTCATTATTTCCCAGAGCAATGGTACCCTGATCCAGATGCCCTTCGGAAAGCACCTGAAGATGCTGCTTCACCCAGTTGAGAGGACGTGCCATAAACAGCGTCAGATAGCGCTCCGTCAGCAGCAGGATCAGCACACCACCGACCATCGCCATGATAATGATCAGCTTCGCCAGAGAAACCCAGTGGCTGATACGATCGTTGGCGGTCGCTTTAAGATCGTTAATTTCCTCATTGTAGGCGGTGATAGCTCGAGTAAAATCAATACGCTGTGAAAAATAGTCCTGCTCAACCCGTTCGGTGTAAGCCTGCTGGTTATTGGCTTTGACCGCCTCAAACATCGGCACAATCGCCTGGGTAAACAGGGTCAGCGAACTGGTGTAAATCTTGTCAATCGAGCCACTGCTGATATTGGCATGGTTCGTTACCTTAAATTTATCCAGCCCGCCCTGCAGAAAAGTGATATGCGCATTGATCTGGCCCAGCATCTTTTGATAATGCTGCGTATCACCAGCCGCCTGGTCGACCATGGCCCGATCCATCGCCAGCTTAATCTGGTAATAGGTGTCGCTGGCGCCATTGATAATGTCGCTGTTCATCTGCTGAACATTGGTCAGGTCCACTTCTTCTCTGAGTGCGTTTAATGCATGCAGGGAGAAGAATGATACGCCTCCCCAAAGCGCAGTAAAAACGATCAACACCGCGAGCATCATCACTTTAACTTTAATGTTGCGTAAATATTTCATGTAACCCCGTAAAAGTGAATTCTGTTTAATCATGATGAATATCAAAAGGATATTAAATACCCTATATATTATCTGGTTAATTGACTGATGACTTTTTTAAGATGCGGCACATCCGTCCGCCTGTTTATCGGCAGCAGGCGGTTTTTATTGATGATTAAATTCAGGATAAATAAATGAGACGATTTAAAAGCCGCTATGTTCGCGTTTTCATATTTACATTCTGCAATGCAGCGTAAATATAGCGTTATTATTTTGAGTTAATTTCGATAAGACTGGTTAATAAACCGTATAAGGCTGTGTTAGCTGTACATTTTAAGTCTGTCTGTTCAATATTAAAACACCACCAGCTTTACTAAAGATTAATTTACGCCCGGTAATTGAAAATTGCATTTTCACGCAACAAGTCGATCTGGAATAATTTACCGGGCGGGGAAAGAGGTGTACCCAGGAGTGCAACGGGTGGCGCTACGTCGCCGGGCAGGCCGTTGGGCGCATGGATGCGCGAGCCGGGGCATAAGGGAGGGAGACTCTGGGGGCACAAGGGATGGTCACGGATGAGGCGTAAGGGATGGACACAGGAGAGGCGCAAGGGATGGTCACGGATGAGGCGTAAGGGATGGCCCTGGGGGAGGCTTCAGCGTTGGGGTCGGGCCAGACAAAGAGCGGTAAGCCCTGGCAGCCTCACCGCGTGTGACCTCCCCAGCCGCAAAACCGTCCGGGTCTGCTCCGCACGCGTCTATTGCTGGCTGTTACCCTTCGCCTGGCTTATGTTCCCGCCCAGCGCGCGATAAAGCGTCACATAGCTCACCAGATAATCCTGTAGCAGAGAAATATTATCCAGCTGGCTGCTATATAAACTCCGCTGCGCATCCAGCACCGTCAGATAAGATGCATAGCCGTTTTGATAACGGTCCTGCGCCACGCTGAGCGAGCGGATTAATGTGGCAACCCGCATGTCGCTGTGCGCCCGCTGTGCCTGTAAGAAATGCTGGGCGGCATAGCCATCCTCGACCTCATCCAGCGCCTGCAACAGCGTGGCGCGGTAGCTCCAGGCTGCGCGATCGCGCTGGGCCATCGCCACATCATAGCGGGCCTGTAAACGTCCGGCGGTAAATAGCGGGGCCAGCACGCTGCCGCCGTAGCTCCAGATGCGCACCGGATCGTAATTCAGTCCGCTGGTATACACCTCCCCGATGGAAGCACTCAGATTAAGCTGTGGCAGGAAATCTGCCCGCCGCGCGCGAAGCGTCTCATCAGAGGCCATAAGGTTTTTTTCGGCTTCCACAATATCCGGACGCCGACGAAGCAGCTCCGACGGCACAATTCCTGGCAGCGCTGGAACGGCAAGATGCTGCAAACTCCCCTTACGGATGCTGCCAGGCACCCGCCCCGTTAACACGCTCAACGCATTCTCCTGCTGGCGAAGGGCCTGCTGCAGACGGGGTACAGACTGTAACACGGACTGATATTCGGACTCCGCCTGCGTCAGCTCCAGCGCAGAAGCGTAGCCTCCATCGACCTGAGAACGGATGAGATCCAGCGCCTTACGGCGGGATACCACCGTGTCCTCGGTAAGTTTTAGCTGCTGATCCATGCCCAGCAGACCAATATAGGACTCCGCCGTCGCCGACGCGACGGAGAGCATCGCCCCCTTCTGCGCCGCTTCACTCGCTTCCAGCTGTGCCTGGGCGGTACGATTTTCCGCGCGCGTTTTGCCCCATAAATCAACCTCCCACGACAGTTCGGCCTGGGGCTGCCACGAGCGACTTTCACCCGGGCCGAGCACCGTCAGGCTGCGGGCCGACTGACCGCTGGCGGCAAGATCAACCGAGGGGAAAAAGCCTGAACGCGCCTGGCTCAGGGAGGCTCGTGCCTCTCTTACCCGGGTTGCAGCCACCGCAAGATCGGCATTATTTTGCAGCGCCTCCGTCACCAGCGCCTTCAGTTGGGGATCGTTAAAGGCGGTCCACCAGGCGGGCGATCCCGGTGCCGTCATATAAAACGCCGGATTATCGCGCCAGGCGGCGGGCAAATTGACCTTTGCGTCAGAGGGCGGCGCCTGATAAGCGGGAATGCACCCACTTAACAGCGTCGCAGTAGCCAGCAGCAGGGTACGAAAAAGGTGGGCAGGCTGACTCATTTCCCGCTTTCTCCTGGCTGCTGCTGGGTATCCACGCTGGTTTCGACAGACATTCCCGGACGCAGATGGACAAAGAGAGGCTGTCCCTTATCAACCACAATCTTAACCGGTAGCCGCTGTACCACTTTAGTAAAGTTACCGCTCGCATTATCCGCGCGCAGCAGGCTGAACTCAGAGCCGGTCGCCGGTGAGAAGTCGCTAATATGCCCCGACAGCGTCGCGCCGCCCAGTGCGTCAACGCTAAAGGTCACCCGCATTCCCTTCTGCATATTATGGATCTGCGTCTCCTTGAAGTTCGCCACCACCCAGATATCATCAGGCACCAGATACATCAGCTGTGAACCGGCGGTCACGTATTGTCCCTGACGCACGCTCGCCTCGCCCAGCGTGCCGTTACGCGGTGCGACAATAACGGTATTGGCGAGATCGATTTCTGCCTGGCGCAGCCGCGCCTGGGCAATTTCAACCTGCGCAGCCAGCCCTTCCTGCGCGACCTGGGTCGACTTCTCAGTCTCTACCGCAATGCTGAGATCGGCCTCGGCCTTGGCGACGTTAGCCCGGGCAAGCCGCGCCTGTGCCACCGCCTGGTCCCGTTCACGCGTGGATACAGAGCCATTTTCGGCCAGGCGACGAACGCGCTTTTCATCCAGCAGCGAACGCTGGTTTTCGGCTTTCACCGCTTCCAAATCTGCCGTCCGTGCTCCAATGGTCGCCCTGTTTTGCGCCAGGGTCTGATGGGATTTTGCCAGCTCTGCCCGCGCGTTCTTTAGCTGACCTGCCGCTTCATCGCGTTTCGTCAGGTAGTTTCGCGGGTCGATGCGTACCAGCGGCTGTCCTGCCTTGACCGTTTCATAATCCCTGACCAGCACCCCGGTCACATAACCACTGACCTGGGGTGCCAGTACGGTCATTTTGCCGCGCACGTAGCTATTATCGGTGCGCATCAGGCCATTATTAAAAGGCCAGATACGCCAGGCAGAGAGGATAAGCAGCACGCCGGCCAGCGCCACAAACGCCATAATAATCAGCGTGCGCCGCTGCGGCTTAATGATTTTAGGCGGAGCGGTAGGTTCAGCGCTGACGTCTTCGCGCGCTGGCGATGCTTTGCGCGGCGCTTCAGGATGGCTATCAGGCATCAGTTTTTTTCCTTATCGGGTTCATGACGGGAGGGGGTGGAGGCGTTTTTTTTCTGCCGGGCAAGCCGCAGCACGTGAAAAAGGGACCAGCCGAGGAAGCCCATTGCCATCGTGCCGGTCAGGACAAAAATATCGTTAAACGCCCGGATGCTGGCTTCCTGACTCACCACCTGTGAAAGCTGCGCGCCGCCCTGGGCATTTCGCAACTGCGGATCGGTCAGGGTGCCCGCGTAGCTGTTACTGTAAAGGGTGGTGCGCTCGGTCACCTGTGGCCGCGTCGACTGTAGATCCTCATTCAGCTGGGTGGTGTAAGCCTGCTGACGATAAACCTTCATCGTTCCCAGCAGCGCTGGGCCGGCCAGGCCGCCGAAGTTCTGCGAAACCGAAAACAGTACGGCAAAAGAGACGATCCAGGCGGGGCCATTTTTCAGTGCGCTCATTACCCCCATCAGCATCATCGGCCCCAGGAAAATCCCGGATGCCATGGCGATCAGGAACTGGCTGAACAGCATATTGACCGGACGCGTCAGATTGGTGGAGAGATGATCGAGCGAACTGCCGATGATAATCAGCACCACGGCCAGCAAAATTTGCAGCACCATGGTCTTAGGGTTAAACAGTGCGGCGCTGCCGATAATACCGACCAGCAGTCCGGCCAGAATGGCGGCATAGAGGATCTGTAGCTGGTCCTGAACCATGCCAAAGCTGCGCAGCATCCCGACCGCACCGTAAGTCTGCTCTGACAGCAGGAAACGCATGGTAAACGCGCCAAAGGCAAAGCGCAGCGTGGAAATGGAAAGCAGCCAGCGCGTCTGGATAAGCGGCGCCCGGCGATAGTGTTCAATCACGCCACCGCCGAGAATAAGCACCCAGCCTGCCGCCAGCGCGAGACCTATCCAGCGGGCATTGAACCACCACTGATTTACGCCCTGTATCAGCACGGCGCAGAACAGGGCCAGCCCTGAACCAATCAGCAGGAAGGTGATAAAGTCGGTTTTTTCAAAGGTTTTGATCAGAATGCCCGGCGGCAATTTGAGTGAAACGACGGCGGCCAGCGAACAGACTGCCAGGCCGGCTTCAAACTGGTAGAGCACATGCCACTGCCCAACGTCGCTCAGCGCGGGTGACAGGATCCACGCCAGCGGCGTAGCCAGCTGGGAGATACCCAGCCCAAGAATAAGGCCATTGACCATACGCGCCTTGCCAACGGCCTGTAACATATAGAAAATGGCGAGAGAACTGACCGATGCGCCAGCAAAACCGCTGGCGGCACGCACCATCACCCCCATGGCAAAGCTGTCCACAAACAGATGCAGTAAGGTAAATACGGCATAGAGGGTCAGACCGATCTCGGCAAACAGGCGCATGCCATACTGCTGACGGAACTTAAATACCAGCAGGTTTGCCGAGACGTTGACCATCAGATAGGCGGCGGTCAGCCAGCTTCCTTCAACGGGAGTCAGCCCCAGAGAACCCTGTATGGCAGGCAGATTGGCACTGACGAGGGCCGTTCCCAGTCCACCGGTTAACCCAATCAGTAAGGCCACCAGTCCGTACGCGATGCGGATGGGGAACGAGTGAGAGGGCGTTGAAGGCGATCCTGGCATCGACGGTTTTTCATCATCCGTCCAGTCGGGTAACGGTTTTAACAGCTGAGGTTCTGACATGGTGATTTACTGCATCCTAAAAAGAGCCAATAGTGGGGTTAATAAGCCGGGGTACACCACCATGTGGAACGCCCTCTCACGTTAAGATTGTAAGCATAGCTTATAATTATTATCAAAAACTATAGGAACTATTTTGAACTCCCAGAATTTTATGTTTTTACTGGGTGATATCCGCCGCAACCTGCTTAAGCTGGGTGAAACGCTCTTTCATCACGAGCATCTGACCATCGCCCAGGCGCGCGTACTCTTTCATCTGGAAAGAAATGAGGGTATCAAACAGGCCGAGCTGGCTGAAATCCTGGATGTTGCGCCCATCACGCTGGCACGCGTGCTGAACGATCTGGAAGCGCAGGCGCTGATTGAGCGGCGTAAAAGCAGCCTGGATCGCCGTATTTTGAATCTCTTTCTCACTCCGACCTCACGTCAGGAGTTGGAAAAGTTCGACGCGGATATGCGAGGGCTGCTTGAGGTCACCTGTCGGGGCATTTCATCCCAGGAGATTGCGCAGGTATCCGACATTCTGGAGAAGATGGACGCCAACATTGTCGGCTTCCTTAAGGCGGAACAAAAAGCAAAAGCCGTCCCGAAGCGGGTGCCGCCAGCCGGTTCGGTTGAGACGCCGCAGACCGATAGCGAATAAAGTCCGGACTGCGATGAGTGCGCGTAATTGCTGGTACTGACCGGTCGGGATCCGCCAGCGGAAGAAGGATCTGTCCGTTATGCCCGTTTTGCATTGGGTGCTAAATCTGCGGGATGGCATGGTAATGGGAAGACAAAATGAAAATATCGTCTACGCTTAATACCTTACAGTTATCTTTTTCACTGTGCTTAATGTTGGGATGAACATATGAACGTAAAATTACTCTCTGTAGCAACGCTGACTGCGTTATCACTGCTTTTTGTTGCCGGGTGTTCTTCAAACCAGGCAATTAAGACCACCGATGGCAGAACTATCGTGACCGATGGTAAGCCGCAGGTGGATAGCGATACCGGACTGGTTTCCTATAAGGATGCCCAGACGGGTAAGACCGAGCAGATTAACCGTAATCAGGTTAAAAACATGAGTGAATTAAATAACTAATAAGCAGGAGCAACACATGAAAAAAATGATCTATTTGCCTGTTGCCGCGCTGGTTTGTATTGCCGCGCTCTCCGGTTGTACGCGTAGCAGTTATGCTATTCACACCAATGACGGACGCACTTTAGTCAGCGATGGCAAGCCTGCGGAAGATAGCAACACGGGCCTGATCCAATATACCGATGCTAACGGTAAGCACCAGCAGATCAATAAAAGCGAAGTGAAGGAAATGAGCGAATTTCCTAAGTAATCTTCCGCCCGTAAAAAGAGCCTCTTCGGAGGCTCTTTTTATATGTCATGCCGCCCGCAGATAGCGATTCCACGGCCATAAAGGATTAAGGTTCTCGTCGGTAAGGCCAGGCAACAGGTGCGATACCGCCAAGCTGAGGCCGGGCAAACAGATACCCCTGAAAGCGCTGAATACCTGCCGCTTCCAGCCAGCGCCACTCTTCAATCTTCTCTACCCCTTCGGCCACTATGCCAATTTCCATCGCCGAACAGCAGGTGATAATCGCCTGAACGATTGCCTGTTTCGGTCCGTCATGATGAATATCGGTAATCAGGCTGCGGTCGATTTTTAGCTTGTCGGGCTGAAAACGGGACAGCAGTGACAATCCCGCAAACCCTGCACCAAAGTCATCAATGGCCAGGCTAATCCCCGAGCAGCGCAGCTGACGCATCGCCCGCTCAAACTCGTCGAACCGGGATATCACCTCATCCTCGGTCACTTCCACGATAACCTGATCCGGGATCAGCCCGTTGCGGGCAATCTGATCGAGAAGGATATCAACCGCATCCGGCACCACCACCAGCGACATAGGCAGCAGGTTAAGCGAAATTTTATTACGCCCGATACCCATTTTTTTGGCCTGCTTCAGCGCCCAGTATTTCGACTGGAGATCCGCTTCATACAGCTTTTCGGGAGGAAGCGAAGCAAAATAGTCCTGTGCCGGGCCACCTGAGGGGCTGCGAATCAGCGCCTCCAGCGAGCTTATCGTACGCTTCAACGGCTCCACGATGGGCTGAAAGGCAAACTGACAGGGTGCGGCTTCTGAAGGGGCATCGTCCTGGGTTTGATAACACGCCTCTGATACCAGATGCCAGTGACGCGCGTCGTCGCTCTCCGGGCGGTTATCTCTGCCGCCGCCGGTGACAAAAGTTTCAATAAACTTCAAAACCCGATCGTCGTAACTGAGCTGATATTTCGAGGTCCCGTGCTGTAAAACGGTTTGCATCACCGTTTCCTGCGCATGGTCGCGCAGATCTAAAAGCTCCATTCCCAACTTACCGAAGCGACGCGCAGAGGCATAATCCCGCATCAGCTGGACGATGTGATAATGCCGGGGATCCTCGCAAATATGTTCATAGAGGGTATTCACGGCGCTGAGCGGGCCTTCAAGAATCTGGAGGAAATAATCACCGTCAAACAGAAGAATGCCCGTTACCTCCAGAGAGGCATTATTGACTCGTGCCTTATCAGCAAGCTGATAAAGTCGTGGCAGCGTAACGCCTGGACTCAGGCGGCTTCGGTAGATCAGCGTCGACAGCATTATTAACAGTTCCTTTCACATCAGCGCACGTTTGTTCGCCCATCCAGGAGGAACAAACGTGTTTCTGCGGTCTCCCCCCTTGTTAACGGGGCAAGGCTCTTATTTCAACGGCCCTCACTCTTAATTCACAGGCAAAGTATAGCGTTCAGTGGCGCTTTTCTCCGTCTTTGTGTCCGATCGGGTAAGGTGACAGTTACATGGGGTTACCTATTTTACCGACTATTAAGTCGCGCACAATATAATTTACCGCTATATATTGCCGATAAGTAGTCTGACCGATCGATCCGCCTCAGGCGGAGGGGTCATCTATAAGGCCTGCACGCCCCGCCTGTTCACCTTAAATGCCGGGGCACAAAGCTCTAACATTTTTTTTTGCCAGCACCATGGAAACTTTTATGACTATTACTCAGCGTCTTTCACTCGCCTTTGGCTGTCTGTTGGCCGCGATAATTATTTTATCCGGCTACGCCCTGTATGATCTGTCAGCCTCACAGGCACGCTTTACTTACGTTGAGCATAACAACGTTCAGAGCATTATTAATATCAACAAGATTGTTAGCCAGGCTGGCGCGCTTCGCCTGCAGTTAAACCGCCATATGCTGGGTAATAACGATGCGCAGTGGTCGGCGTCAGAAAGCAGTATCGCCACGCTGCTACCCACGATGAAAGCGTTAATCGCTGCCTACCGCCAGAATAACCTCAAGGACCAGCATGACGGCGAGCTGGCTTTGCACACCGCAGAGGATCTGGCCACGGTGGAGCGGATGCTGCCCGATTTTTATGCCTACTCACGCCAGGATAACAATGTCCAGGCGCTGGCCCGCTTTGACAGTCCGGACGGCATGGCACAGGCCATTGGCCGGGTCGTTAAGGATCTACAGGAGCAGATCGCCTGGAACGTTCAGCTGGGCGAGCGCCTGAAGCAGAATGGCGATAAAGCGTACAACCACTCATTACATATGATGCTGGCGGTGGTGTTAGCCAGTATTTTGCTGCCCGGTGTTTTTGGTTTCATCACCATGTTCAGGATCCGCCGTGGACTGCATTTGATGAAAAACACCCTGGCTGAAATCAGTGATTCACTCGACCTGAGCCGTACCATGCCCGTTAAAGGGCGCGATGAGCTGGCCCAGGCCGCAACGGCGTTCAATTCCCTGACCGGGCGCTTTCGTTCAGTGCTGGCGACGGTTATCACCTCAGCCGAGTCGGTAAATGTGGCCTCGCGAGAGATCGCGGCCGGAAATATTGATCTCTCCTCGCGCACCGAGGAACAGGCCGCCTCGCTGACGCAAACCACCGCCAGCATGCAGACTATGACCGAAGCGGTGAAGCAGACCACGGAAGGCACGCTTCGCGTCAGCCAGCTCGCCGGGCAGGCCGGACAGCAGGTTAAAAACAGCGATATCACCGTCAAAACCATGCTCTCCACCATGGAGGAGATCAGTCAGGGTTCCACGCGGATTTCCGACATTACCAGCGTGATTGAGGGCATTGCCTTTCAGACCAACATTCTGGCGCTTAACGCCGCCGTCGAGGCCGCAAGAGCCGGTGAGCAGGGCCGTGGCTTTGCGGTGGTGGCCAGTGAGGTACGGACGCTGGCGCAGCGATCGTCCACCTCGGCTAAAGAGATTAAGGCGCTAATCGAAAGTTCGGCCCAGCTGATCGCGCGCGGCGCAGAACAGGCAACGCAGGTCAATGAGCGCATGGAGAAAGTCAGACACTCTGTCGAGGAAGTGAATGACCTGACGAAGGAGATCTCCACCCTGAGCCAGGAGCAAAGCATGGGGATCTCTCAGATTAACGTTGCGCTGTCACAGATGGATGAAGTCACCCAGCAAAATGCTGCCTTAGTGGAAGAAGCTTCCGCTGCGGCCCAGTCACTTGAGGAGCAGGCAGAAAACCTCGGTAAGGCGGTCGCGGTATTTAGCTAACTCAGCGGGCCGCGGCCCTTTACCGGGCTGCCTCACGCAGTGGCAAGCGGGCAGCGATTTTGTGACGAGACATGAACAGGCTCCACGACGCTATCCATTCTTATCTATGCTTGGTAGTCATTCGTTAACTACCGGGAAAGATTATGATTGTCAGAGGAATCGAGCATATTGGCCTTACCGTTTCAGACCTGCCCGCCGCCGAGCAATTTTTCATTAACGCGCTGGGTGCCAGCGTGTTGTACCGTATCGTGCCGCCAGGCCAGCCTGACAAGCAGGTAGAGGGTAAAGATATGACGCCGCTGAACGGTTTTCCGCCGCAGATGAAGGTGGTGGGTCTGGTGATGATGCGGCTTGGCAATGGTTGCAATGTCGAACTGTTTCAGATCGATCCCGGCGTCGATGATAAAGCCGCCAATATCAGTCAGGCGGGCGTTAACCACTTCTCAATCTACGTGGATGATATCAACCAGGCCGGGGAAGCGCTGCGGCGTCACGGCGGGGAGATGTTTGACGGCCCCAATCCCTGCTTTGCGCAGGAAGAGGGTGAAGGCAATCAGACCTGGTTCTGCCACACGCCCTTTGGCGTGCTGATAGAGCTTATTACCCTGCCCTCTTCCCTGCACTACGATAAAGAGGCAACGGACGTGCGCTGGCTGCCCGACAGCACCGCGCCGTAAAGACGTGCGGCACCGCCCTCCCTATCCGGGGGCGGCACCGCGTTCTGACTTAGCTGAAGACCTTAACCGCATTCACCAGGCGTCTTGCCTGGGTTTTCATGCCCGATGCTCCCCGCATACTCTCCTCTGCGAGGGAGGTATTCTGTCGGGTGTTCTGATCCAGCGCTTCCACCGCCCGCGCCACCTGGCTCAGACCGGCTCCCTGCTCATGCGTCGCATGGCTAATTTCATTCAGCAGGTCTTTAACGTTCTGCACCTTATCCACCATTTGAGTGATCGCTTCGCCTGCATCGCTGACCTGACGGGTGCCGGCCTGTATGTTTTGCGTACTGGCCTCGATCAGCTGGCGTATCTCCTGCGCGGCCGATGCACTGCGGTTCGCCAGGTTACGTACCTCGCTGGCGACCACGGCGAAGCCTCTGCCCTGCTCGCCGGCGCGCGCCGCTTCAACCGCAGCATTAAGCGCCAGAATGTTGGTCTGAAAGGCAATACTGTCGATAAGCGCAATCATCGTCGAAATCTGGGTTGAGCTGCCCGCTATCTTATTCATGGTGTCGACCACGCTGAGCATAGATTCCCGCCCTTTGAACGCGGCATCACTAACGGTAACAGAGAAACTGTTTGCCTTATCGGTGCTGGCGACATTGTTTTCCACCGCCCGGGTGATTTGCTCCATTGCGGCAGCGGTCTGCTGCACGCTGTCGGCAGTATGTTCGGTGCGCGATGCTATTTTTTCACTGTCCGTTGCCAGCCGATCGCTGGCGTGGTGCACGTCAGTCACCTGTTCCTGGACATCATTGACCAGCCAGCGAAACATCAGCCCAAGCTGTCCGACAGCACGAAGCGTCATGCCGATCTCATCAACGCGGTCAATCGGATCGACCTGGGTCTCAGCGCCCGTTGCGACCTTCAGCGCGACACTGCTCATTTTTTCCAGCGGATGAACAATCTGCCATTCAAGCCAGGCACTGACGGCGATGGCCGCCAGCAGGGAAGAGACGGCAGCGAAGGCCAGCGCCTGGCCATGCAGGCCGGTCATCAGATAACTGAGCAGGGTAAACAGCCAGAAAAGGCCGGTGCTGCTGCGGACCCGCCAGCGCAGCGGCATCACTTTTAACGCCGAAAAACCTTTTGCTATTCCCGTTTTCAGCAGTAAGCCTTTATACAGCCGATGGTGCTGCAATTTCCCTTCTCGCATTCTGGCGTAAAGCCGTTCGGCCGCCTCAATTTCTGCCACTGCGGGCTTGATGCGCACCGACATATAGCCGGTGATGGTGTTATTCCTGATAATGGGCACGACGTTGGCGCGGACCCAATAGTAATCGCCGTTTTTCCTGCGATTCTTCACCAGCCCGGTCCAGGGCAGCCCCTGCTTAATGGTGAACCACATATCATGAAATGCGGCTTTAGGCATATCCGGATGGCGAACCATATTATGTGGCTGGCCTTCAATTTCATTTTGCTCATAGCCACTCACCTCAACAAAACTTTTGTTGGCATAGGTGATATTCCCGTGAGGATCCGTGGTGGTCATCAGCGTGGTGTCATTATCAAGAACATATTCCGTAGTCGTACAGTGTAGCGATGTATGCGAACTCATAGGACGGCTCTCTGCAGGCTCATATTATTTGACTTATTCTTTGATGGCGGGTTATCGGCAAAACACGCCATAACTTTAAGGTTATAAACCCGTCGGAACCTGGGGCTTAAAAGGACTCCCAGCGCGCATCGGCCTGCGCGGGCAGGTCAGCGTTGAGAAGCGGTCTGCGGGTAGCACCCGGCACCACTTTCCGCGCGGCCGTCTCTTCTCCGGTGGTAAAAACGGAGATAACGCTGTCGAGCCGACCCGCTTCCTCACGCAGAGAGTCAGCCGCCGCAGCGGACTCTTCCACCAGGGAGGCGTTCTGTTGAGTGGTGGTGTCCATCTCCGCCATGGCCTGATTAATCTGGGCGATACCCCGGTTCTGTTCATCCGACGCCGAGGCGATTTCGTGCATTATCTCGCTCACCTGTGCCACCGCCTTGATAATGTCACTCATCGTATTACCGGCGTTATCAACCTGCGCGCTACCGGCATTAACCTGTCGGACCGATTCTTTAATCAGCCCCTCAATTTCTTTCGCCGCCGAGGCGCTGCGCTGTGCGAGATTTCTGACCTCTCCGGCCACCACGGCGAACCCACGGCCGCTTTCGCCCGCGCGGGCCGCCTCAACGGCGGCGTTCAGCGCCAGAATATTGGTCTGGAACGCAATGCCGTTTATCACTGAGGTTATCTCCGATATGCGCAACGAACTTACGCGGATATCCTCCATCGTCTGCACGACGCCCTCAACAACATTGCCGCCCTGGGTCGCAATCTGCGTGGCGTCACTGGCCAGCCTGCTGGCATGCAGCGCATTTTCACTGTTGAGTTTCACCGTTGAGGAGAGTTCTTCCATGCTGGAAGCGGTTTGTGACACGGCGGCAGCCTGCTCTTCGGTGCGCGAGGAGAGTTCTTCATTGCCGGCGGCAATTTCTGACGAGGCGTGGTTAACATGCTCCACCCCGTTACGGACGTTAAGAATGATGTCCTTCAGGTTACGACTCATCTCATTAACGGCCTGCAATAGCAGCCCAGGCTCATCTTTGCGCTGTGAAACGATCTCCTGACTTAAATCACCGCTGGAGATTTTCAGCGCCAGGCCCAGCGTGGCGGATAATGGCCGGGTAATGCTACGGGTTATTTGCCACGCAAGCAGAATACTGAGGATCATGCCGATGATTGACACCATCCCAATGGTCCATTTTGACTGACTGACAAAGCGGGAGGAGATATTTTTTTGATAGTCAAAAAGGACGGCTATTGCGGCATCAAAGTTCTGACCATCCTGAACCAGCGTTTTGGCGGCAGTATTATGATTATGCCAGATGGTAATATACGCGCTGATGCTTTGCTGGCCCTGCTGTAGGGCCGCCATCGCATGATTTTTTAACGTGGCAATATCGCCGGTATCGGTCGCCATCGGCACGGCATCAGCTGCGGCTCTCTCCAGCGCCTGAATCAGTTCCGCCGAGCTACTGTCAGGCAGGCGGGAAAAGGAGGCCGTCAGCATAGCAATTTCTTTCAGCTCTGAGGAAAGACGTTGCAGATTAAGCGCTTCATCGGTGGTCATGTCCGGGCGAAGCGCGATCTTATCAAGCTGTTTGGCGATAATATAAAAGGGGAGGATTTGCAGCGTCTCGCTGCGATCCATCATCTCTTTCATATCCGCGAAAAGGAGGTTTCGCTGCTTTACATAGATCTCCATCGCCTCTTTTACGCCGCGCAGGGCTTCTTTGCCCTCCGGTAACCATTTGAATGCACTGACCCGGCTAAACTGTTTTCTCAGCTCCTGCAATGCTTCCGCGTTTTTATCCGCATACTGCTGCTCATTAGTATATTGATACAACGTGCGGTTAAGACGGGCTTTATCAAAAGTGCCGACCATATCTACCGTAATGGTGCGGCGGCTGGAGTTGTCCTGAATGGTATTCAGGCAGCTGGCGGTAATAACGGCCATGGCGATCATCGCAACAATGGCGATAAAAAAGCCAAAACCCAGTTTTGCGCTGACTTTCAAATTATAAAAAAAAGGTAAGAGAGGCATGATGTCATCATCCTGTTGAACCAGAGGGGATAAAGGCTTGCACTTTTATCCATCACGTAAAATTCATCAGTAATAATATCGGCACTTAGAAGTAATACATTAGCTTTGCTTTAGAGGTAATTAAGAGGTTAGCGTTATATCATTAATTTTAGTAGGGTTTTTTTACAGCCGGGCGATAACTGTCTACAATATCGGCAGAAATAGACAACTAATTACCTGATTCATCAGATAATTTCATTAAATTTGGCTTTAATAGAAAACGTATATTATTTTTATAAATGCGCATAAAAAGCAGCCAGGTGCATGTTTGCAGGGTACCCACGAGCAAAAGGTTTAAAAGGATGCACCCTGTGATGGCGTGAGCTGCTCTTCAGGCACGCCTGAATGGACGAAAAGCGGTCGGGGGTGAGAATAAAACCTCACAGCATGAGGTATTACCAGGAAGAAAAAGTGTACGTTTTTAGGCTGTTTTTGCACCACTGCCGATCTCAATCATCATACAGTCGACACAGGCATGACCACTTAAATGATGAGTGGTTGCATATTGCTTTGCGTGTTTCATTGAATAGAAAGTGCCTAAAAATGAAGCGTCTTTGCATTTTCTAAGCAATGGACAAGCTTCATGATGGATATAATGCAAACTCCGTTTATTCTCCAGTGAGGTCTGGTAATATCTGTACTGATTCATTTTATAGCATCCACCCGGTTAAATTTAGCAAATTAAAGACAAAAAATTATTTTGTGATTGTAACAGACCAGTGGTAAATAACGAAACCCATTTCCCTGCTCTCTTGCTGTAATACATAACCCCCTGATAAACATCTGTTTGACCGGGTATAAACCGGGGGGGTTAACAGCCTGAGACAAGCAGGCGCCTTTTCATTTTCCCGTCAATTAAATTGTAACATTATAATTTTAAACCTTTTCTTAAACCTAATAACGGTGGGGGCTCACGGATCGGATAGAAAGCATCAAACCCTCTTTACAAAAGAGTAAAAGCATTTATTCACTCTGTAGTACTGGCGGCATAACCAGGATTATTCCATAAAAAAAGAAAAATATTATTTTCAGGAATTATCTCCTCACCCTTCTCCTGCTCTCATGTAAAGTATTGCTCACCCATTAATCTCTCAGTTCGATTAATATCAGGTACTGTTCGCAGGAGAATGCAGCGATGAGTAAATATTTTAAACGCCGGGAACCGACCAATCGACAGATTGTTGAAGCTAATGAACAGTGGGAAATATCTTTCTGGACACATGAACTTAATACAACGCAGGACAACCTTAATCGCGCCATTAAAGAAGTGGGATCGGATAACGGTGATATTAGAAAATGGTTGGCGACTGCCAGAGAAAGCCGCTAATTTATTTTTTATATTTTTAACCCACTTTTTCGTACGGGGGAAAAGACCAGGGAAAGGTGTAATGCTAATCTCAATACGCATTTTTGAGACGCAGACAATCCTTTAAGCCAAATCTTGTTTCCCCCTTACAGCGGTTTTACTCCTTAAAGCCAATTAATAGCGATCACCCGAAAAAATTGCATATTTTTTACATATCTGCCTAATGACTTAATCCAAAAAAAAGAATAGAATTAGCGAAAGCTGAATTTAATAAATTCATATTATAAAACAAGGCGTTGGTTTTTTGGTCATTATCCTCTCACCGGGTGAGGGGAGGAGGCGGGCATGCTGTTCAATCTGACTGGCGAAGATAATAAGTGCAGGGCAATCAATGCCCTGATAATGCACGATGAAAGTCGGGATGACGTGCTGGTCAGGTTCGTTAAACTTGCCGGACAGGCATTAGGTATACCGGGAAGTTTCATCTCCGTGCTGGATGATGAAAACCAATACATTAAAGCCGCGCACAATTTCCCCCTGCGTAAAGGCCCGCGAGAAGATGCTTTTTGCCGGTTCGTTTTTGAAAGCGGGCGTGAACTTATTATTCCAGATACCTATAACGACCCGGTATTTTTTAAGCATCCCCTCACGCTGGGTTATCCTTATATCCGGTTCTATGCTGGCGTTCCACTTAAAAACCGCGATGGTGTTACGCTTGGCACATTATGTGTAACGGATACCGTCGCCCACCCCTTTAGTGACGAGAAAATTAAAACGCTAAAACTCCTGGCGGGGCTGGTGATCTCTTTCCTGGAAGCCTGGCATTCGGCCGGATTTGTCGACCCGGCGACAGACCTGCCAAACAGAGAGCGGTTATTGCGCGATCTCCAGCTGCTGGCACCAGGGGGACAAAAAAGTGAATACCGTCTGGTACTGATTGACTGTATGGAGATGTCTCGCGCCTATGAGCTGGCCAAATCATTAGGAATGGCAGCGGTTGAAGCGCTTCTGCGCGATATGGCGATACTTCTGCGCCTTCGGCTCAGGCTGGCACCCAGCCAGCTGCTTTATACGGTTGCTACCGGCCGGTTCGCCATTCTCATTCCTGCGTCTGGCGCGTATACCGCCAGTGAGATTAGCCGAAAGCTACAGGGCGTATGCGCGCACGTCGAAGAAACGATCTCTATAGAGCTGGCGGTTTATACCGGCGAAGTCACCTTCGACCCGGTCGCTCAACCCGCCCATGAAATCCTCAGAAGGGGTATCAGCGCGCTGAATGAAGGCATTAACCTGAAAATCCCTGCCTGTACCTTTGATGATGTCATCAACTCGCGGAAATATGCGGCCGTCTCGCTTGTTGATGATCTGACCCGCGCGCTGGAGCAGGATGCGGGGCTTTATCTTGTCTACCAGCCCAAAGTTAGCATGTCGAGCGGTAAGCCCGTTGGGCTGGAAGCCCTAATCCGCTGGCATCATCCGGTCTATGGCGAACTCTCTCCCTCACTGTTCTTACCCCTGATCGATAACACCGAGCTTATGACTAAGCTGTCCGACTGGGTCATCCACGGGGTTATTAAGCAACTCTCAATGTGGCAGGCAACCGCCCTGCTCCTGCCGGTCTCCATTAATATCAGGATCGCCGATTTCTCTCAGGATGGCTTCGCCGACAGGCTGGAGGATAAAATGTTCCAGGCTGGCCTGCCAACCTCCCTGCTGGGAATAGAGTGTCTGGAAACCGATCGTATTGTCGAGAATCGCACTGCCTTATATGGTCTTGAGATGCTTAAGCTGCGCGGGTTCGTCATCGCCCTGGATGATTTCGGCGCAGGCTATAGCAATATTAGCTATCTGCGAAGAATGCCGCTTGATGTTATTAAACTCGACCAGTCGCTGATTCGTGAATTATCTGGCAATACCGCGACGCGAATTATTGCCCGCAGCGTCATTCAAATGCTTAAAAACCTCGACTATATTGTCATTGCTGAAGGCGTGGAGGATGCCGATACCAACCATCTGCTGCAAAGTTACGGCTGCGATCAGGCCCAGGGTTACTATTACTCAAAGGCGCTTGAGCCAAAAGCACTGGAAAGTTGGCTTTACTGGCAGCTTCGGGATTCACTACGCTGAATAGCGTGACCATTATATGCATCTCCCGCACGTTAACCACTTTACGCTGCGCAAAAGGATTGGCCCTGGATTTAAAATGAAAAAAAGCATTTTTTTTGGCGACACAGATCTTTTCAGCATTAAAGGCGATCAGGTCTGTAAAGAATATGATGACTACGGCAACGTGACGGTAACAGACGATCGTAAATACCGCATCATGAGCTTTTACAGCATATATGAACAAACCCGAATGCGGATTGATACGCCCTTTTTACCCGTTCATAATTATATCAAAGCGATGCTGATGGGTATTACGCTAAGCCCGACGGATTCGGTGCTTATTCTTGGACTGGGAGGGGGAAGTCTGGTTCGGGCATTGGATCACTATGACCCGTCATTAAAAGTCAGCGTCGTTGAGCTGAGAAAAACAGTGCTGAATGTGGCGCGGAAATATTTCTCACTGCCAGAAAATAATAATATTACCTATCATATTGATGACGCGGAAGCTTTTATCTCCCGGCAAAGCGGAAAAAGTTACTCCCATATATTTTCTGATTTGTACACCGCCGATGCGATGCTTCCTCTGCAGGAAAACACGCTTTTCTTCGATAGCTGTATCAGAAACCTGCGCCCGGACGGCTGGCTTATTCTGAACTACCATCAGATGCCCGCTTTAAACTCCCCGCTGTTTACGTCACTGATAAATCAGTTTCGCACCGTGCTCTACTGTCGCGTACCCAGTGGGAACGTCGTTCTGTACTGCAGTGACAAAACGGATCTGGCGGATTTGACAGTACTCAGAAAAACGCTGAGCGCGACGGGTACGCTCTTTTCATGCGATTTCTGGCCGCTGGCGCGTACGCTCGCCAGCCTGAAAGATAAAGTTTGCAGCAAAAGCGCAATTTAGTCTGGACCTAAAATGAGACGATTCTTAGTAATGAATATTGTTTACTTAAGTGATTGTTTTACCGCGCATTTAAAAACTTAACAAGCTAACTATTTGATGTAAAAGCATTTTAAACTGAAGGTCAGCCTTGTCAAAGCGCCTGTATGTTATATGCTTTAAAAGCTCATAAGCGCCTACCCAGGTGCAGGTGACTCAGGGACGAGCTCACCTTTTATGTCTGCATCCAAAAAAATCAGCAGAAAAGCCCCCTACGGGACTTAACCTGGCCGCCTTTGATGAATTCCTCATCATTTAACCGCAATTTAAAATCAGGGCTTATGACTGATTCTTTTCTGAAGTCGGGAAATCTGGTCGGTGATATCAGCCGTACGTTCCGCCAGACCTCGTATCGCACTGGCAATTACAGAAAAGCCCCGCCCATGTATCCCCGCCCGGGCTGCTTCAATACTGGCATTGAGTGATATAAGCTTGATTTGCGCCGCGATATTGCCATTTTCTGAGACCAGTTCGGCGATCTCTTTTGCCGTTTCTGCGGTACTTTCCAGCCTGCTCTTTTCCATTTTGTCGTGAACCAGACGGTCCTTATGGGACTGGATGTCGATCAGCGCGCCAACCGCCCTCAGTGGCGTTCCATCCGCCGAGCGTCGGGTCTGCCCACGGGCGCGGAACCAGCGATATTCGCCACTGCGGAGCATTAAGCGATACTCAAGGTCAAAACCCGTCTGACCGCTTTTATCCATCAGATGGGCGCCAAAAGCATCCAGCGTAAACCCTTTATCTTCCGGGTGCAGACGTGAAGTCCAGCTTTCAAGCACATCAGGAAACTCTTCAACGGTTTCAAAGCCCAGTAATCTTCTGAACTGTGGGGACCACCAGAAGACGTTGGAAGGGTTCATTGGATTGCCATTGATGATATTCAGATCCCATAATCCATCGTTCAACATCTCTCGTGAGAGGTTAAAGCGGGTAGACAGGATCTCATATTCGGTGTTGTGATCGACAGCGTCCTGAATATTTTCAATTATCCCGGTCAGCAGGGCGGCAGAGTGTGCATCACCGGAAACGTATTTAGCGGCGACGCTAAACCACTGCCAGCCCTGCTCCTCTACAAGAAAACGATACCTGCCCGGCTTTGCTTCTGAACCGAAAGCATGATTCACCGCGTGCCGGATAAACAGCCGGAAAGCCTCTCTCTCATCATCATGAACCCGCTGAATCAGGTCAGCCAACGTTATGCTGGCCGTAGGGGGCAGATTAAGCAGCCCACATGCTTTAGATGAGAGCCAGACGCTGGTCGTTGGCTGATAATTTCCACCCTCGATCGCCCATACCCCTTGCCCGGAGATCGCCATCAGGCTTTGGAGTAAAACGTGATCTTTACTGTCCTGACAGCGGGCGGGCTGTAATTCATTCACGACGGGTATATCAGGGTGTATTACGGTTCTGGCGACCTTTTTTCTCATTATATTTTTTAGCATTGCATTATCCTCTGGTGCGTTTCTGCTCTGTACAATAATTTCCATAGTTGTACAGCTACGGTTATCGGCAGCAATGCTAAAAAATTTGATTGAGAAGGGAAATTAAATTGTAAGAGGACAGTACATTCCGTCAGGAGAAAGGCATTAGATAACACTTTATGCTGGTTTATCAGCAACCCGCGTGAAAAAACCCATACACAGTTTGACGCGAAAAAATTTCAGGGCCTGGCCCCTGCCTGCCTCCGGCGTAACCCCACGCTCGCCATAAGTGCTCCCAGCGCGATAAGTGCGACGGCGATTAACGCCTCACTCTGCGGGCTGGCCAGGGAGATCATCAGCTGCATGGTAAGGTCGCTATATCCCTCGCCCCCTGCGGCACCGCGCCACGCCATGGTATGGGTAACGACGGGCATCAGGCACGTCACGCACCACAGCAATAGCAGCACCCGCGCAATACCACGGGGAAGGCTTCTACCATATCTGTTTATCTTAAGTCTTAACAAACCATAAACCAAACCCCCGCCCACGATCAGGATCGCTGAATGGATAAGCGCAAAGAAAAGAGTCACACCATGCATCTGTTCTGTCATTATTTCTCCCTGAATTCCCCAATCATGTGTTCTGTCAGCAGGTTTCTATAAGCCTACACAACCCATGGGTTAAAATACAAATTTTTCTTAAGTTATAAGGTTATTTTATTGTTACACGGGGTGATGAAAGGCGTGTCTTTTGTCATTTGATAGCAGCGCAATACCCCTGGCTGGGGAAATCTGAATGGATATTTTTAGCAAGGGATTGGTAGTGAGCTTCTCAGCAGGTGTTTTATTGAGTATCAAGGGTCGAGCCCTGCCAATAAGCAGAACTTCAGGCGCTTGATGCGCTAACCAGAGCGCCCTGTAGCGGTCCATGCCCTGTTTGCGTTATGCATGGTGCAACCGGCGGGCAGAGCAAAGTATCACCCTTAATTTTCAGATGCGTACAGGGAAAATGTCCAGGTGTGTACAGGGAACATCACCAGATGCGTACAGGGAAACAAAGCAGAGGATAAGAATGGAGGAGGTAATCGCCTCCCGGATAATACTCCGACTGAAGGCACTGATTAATAACGTTGTGACGCCCCCGGCCTGCGGGAGAGGATGTAGCCTAGTGCCTCCGCGTGCCGTCTGCGGGACCGTCGTTATTTAGTACGTGAATAACAGTGTCGCGATCGCTGTCATTTAGCACCGCCTGAGAACGCCCGGCCGCGAGGTAACGTCTGATTTCGCTGATGGCGAATTTGCAGGCACTTTTTAATTCAGCGTCTTTTTCGGCAGCCGCCATTGCATTCAGTTGTTCCAGCAGCGCTGTGGTGCTGACAGGTGCAGCACCGCGCAGGAGTGCAAGTACGGCTTCGCCGAGCAAAATATCAGCCAGCTTTTCTTGTTTATTTCTTAGCATGCCACTTCTCGGATTCTGTTGAGAACGTAAAACTTACTCTCCACGGCCAAAAAGCATACCAATAAGCTCCTGCAGATGCTTTTCCTGCTCAGAACCAGAGGCGAGTTCCAGACGACGCAGCAGTTTGGTACAGAGGGCTTTACGATTTAGATTTCCACCCGCCCGCAGGATCTCAACCACGATTTGTCCCATGGTTTCCTGCTGCGAGGGCATTACAGATTCATTAAAATAGCGTCTGATATCGGCTTCAATTACTGGATTTGAGCTGTCCTGGCGCATGTAAATGCCTCTACGTCGTTAAGTTTAGAAAGTGTTGATGTTACTGAGCGCTAAAGTTATACATCTTTTTTAAAGTTGTACAGAGATAACGTTTTTACGATACCTTTATTCTTTTGCAAAAAATGCTTAGCCTTGTTTATCAACGAATTATAAATAACCTGCAGAAAGCAATACAACGTGTGAACGTTACAGGACGGGTATCAGTTTTATGTACAGGTAAGAAGATATGCGGTTGGGCAATCGGCCTGTTAGCCTGGAAGTCCGCCCCGGCTGCGGCTTACACCGCGCAGACGCGGCGTGGGTTACTCCAGGTTCTGTTATCTCGCGCATCCGTGCGCCCAACGGTCGCTTATCAATATGGCTCCACCTTCAGCACGGGCTGTACAGTTTTTCAGGCATGACTACCTCTGGTCAGGCTTTACGCGCTATGGCGACCTCATCCAAACTGAAATCTGCCAGGCCCTTAAGGCTACCGGAGCATTGAACCCGGTCGGGTACGTCAGAAGGAGTCTCTGTCGCCTGGCCGCGCTGTCTGAAACGCTGCAGCCATCTCCGGGTGGCCCAAATGTCGAGCAGGCGTTCATCATCCTCTTCCTTCTCACCCATTTCTGCCAGCCTGCCGAGCAGCGCGGTTAAGCTGATTTCTACCTTAAAGGAGAGCAGGCTTATCGCTGCCTCACCCATTATGACGTACCGTTTTTTATCATCATCATCTATAAACATGGAGAACCTCCGGTACGTTAAGAAATTAGAATATTTGCCTGACACTGCAAACATTAATACATATTAATTTTTTTTGCTTTTTAATTAGCTGGCAGGAAACCTATGAGTGAAAGAGGTATAAACTATTGAAGTTAGGTTTTGATTAAGTTACTGATTAAAATATAATTTAACGCCATAGCTAATCACGTAAGGTATTATCATTCGGTTGATTTAGTTTTGGGAATACAAATTTTAGTATCGTGACTATAAAGATATTTTTAGCAATTCATCCCCATCATAGTTTTACCTTTGTAGTTTGCAGAGAGGTCAAAACCTGCCCGGTGACAGGGCTATGTTGCGGGTCAGAACGCCGGGACGCCGTAAACCCCTCCCTGGGGGCTTCACTGCCGCATCCCTGCGGCAGAGACCCGGCTTATCTGCTCCGCAACACCGCCTTCTGGCTGCGGAATGGACTGCGGGTTCTCTGTCCGTGGCTAAGGTCAAAACCTGATCCGATCACGACGGCCTTATCTGCCGAATATTTTGTAGGCCCGAGCCGGACGTGGGGAGGTTTTTTGCAGCGACTGTATAGCCAGCGGCAGGCGGGGACCGTTGGCTTAGCGGACCGTCTAGCGCAGGGATGCGCGAGCCGAGCCCACACGGACGTGCCTGCGGCGTGTCCGCATGACAACGGTCCCCGCAGGGCTTTGCACCGTATATCCGCAACGGCAGCCACCCCCGGTGACCGCGTTATGTTGTTTAGAAGAAGAGCAAAACCTGCCCGGTGACAGGGCTATGTTGCGGGTCAGAACGCCGGGACGCCGTAAACCCCTCCCTGGGGGCTTCACTGCCGCATCCCTGCGGCAGAGACCCGGCTTATCTGCTCCGCAACACCGCCTTCTGGCCGCTGAGTGGCCTGCGGGTTCTCTGGCCGTGGCTAAGGTCAAAACCTGCTCCGATTACGACAGCCTTATCTGCCGAATATTTTGTAGGCCGGAGCCGGACGTGGGGAGGTTTCTTTGCAGCGACTGTATAGCCTGAGGCCAGGCGGGGGCCGTTGGCTTAGCGGACCGTCGAGCGCAGGGATGCGCGAGCCGAGCCCACACGGACGTGCCTGCGGCGTGTCCGCATGACAACGGTCCCCGCAGGGCTTTGCACCGTATATCCGCAACGGCAGCCACCCCCGGTGACCGCGTTATGTTGTTTAGAAGAAGAGCAAAACCTGCTCCGGTGACAGGGCTATGTTGCGGGTCAGAACGCCGGGGCGCCGTAAACCCTTCCCTGGGGGCTTCACTGCCGCATCCCTGCGGCAGAGACCCGGCTTATCTGCTCCGCAACACCGCCTTCTGGCTGCGGAATGGGCTGCGGGTTCTCTGTCCGTGGCTAAGGTCAAAACCTGATCCGATCACGACGGCCTTATCTGCCGAATATTTTGTAGGCCCGAGCCGGACGTGGGGAGGTTTTTTGCAGCGACTGTATAGCCAGCGGCAGGCGGGGACCGTTGGCTTAGCGGACCGTCGAGCGCAGGGATGCGCGAGCCGAGCCCACACGGACGTGCCTGCGGCGCGTCCGCGTGACAACGGTCCCCGCAGGGCTTAGCACCTTATCACCGCAACGATAATAAACGTTACAGATGCCAGCCAGGTCAAAATCCGCTCCGGTGACAGGGCTGTGTTGTTTGAAAGAAGGTCAACACCCGCTCCGGTGGCAGGGCTGTGTTGTTTGCAGGAAGAGCAAAACCTGCTCCGGTGACAGGGCTATGTTGCGGGTCAGAACGCCGGGGCGCCGTAAACCCCTCTCTGGGGGCTTCACTGCCGCATCCCTGCGGCAGAGACCCGGCTTTTCTGCTCCGCAACACCGTCTTCTGGCGCGATATTGTTTGCAGTAAGGTCAACATCTGCTCCGGTGGCAGGGCTGTGTTGTTTGCAGGCAGGTCAAAAACTGCTCCGATTACGACAGCCTTATCTGCCGAATATTTTGTAGGCCGGGGCCGGACGTGAAGAGGTTTTTTGCAGCGACTGTATAACCAGCGGCCAGGCGGGGACCGTTGGCAGAGCGGACCGTCGAGCGCAGGGATGCGCGAGCCGAGCCCACACGGACGTGCCTGCGGCGTGTCCGCGTGACAACGGTCCCCGCAGGGCTTTGCACCGTATCACCGCAACGGCAGCAAACATCCCAGATGCCAGGCAGGGCTTTGCACCGTATCACCGCAATGACAGCAAACATCCCAGCTACCAGGCTGGGCATGGCGAGATTTTTAGCAGCGACAACACAGCCCGAGGCCAGGCGGGGACCGTTGGCTGAGCGGACCGTCGAGCGCAGGGATGCGCGAGCCGAGCCCACACGGATGTGCTTGCGGCGTGTCCGCGTGACAACGGTCCCCGCAGGGCTTTGCACCGTATCACCGCAACAACAGCAAACATCCCTGATGCCAGGCTGGGCTAACCTCCGTATCACCGCAACGACAGCAAACATCCCTGATGCCACCAGCGCGAAAATCTTCGGCGGCAAAGGCTATGCACTATGTTGGTGCCATTATCGAGTCAAAAAAATTCTCTTCTCTGCGACAAATAGCGAACCGCACAGAGATTAATTTAAAGGCAGGTTTTCTTTGCACCATAAATGTGAGAAGGATCATTATAAATGATTTTTTCGCACTTATTTTGTGCGCTGAATCAAAAGTTATTATAAGTAAACACTATGAGAGTTATCACTTTAATAAATTAAAGGTAATAAATATGAAAGCCCGCAAAAAACCACTTAATTAAAATTATTTAATCATTAAAATACAGTGAGTTGCGGAAAACCAGACAGCGCAACCCTCAATAAACCCCATCTCGCTTATCGCCTCAACGGTCAAAAAAAATACGTTGCAATTGTAATTTTTAAAATGATAAAAGATTCTCAGTTGATAATTTATTTTCACTTTGAGGGCAACAGAAATGTCACTGGAAAACGCTGAAATTCGTATTTCTCAAACCTGGCAACGCCCGGATAAAAAATGGCTGGCCGCCTTTGCTGATTTCCCCGTCGCTAACATCGGCGATGCGATGGAGCGGCTAAATATGTGTGACGCCGGCATCGTTCCGCTGTGTGAAGGCATGCATTTTGTCGGCTTTGCGCTGCCGGTGCTGGTCACGCCCGGCGATAACGCCGCGGTGATTAAAGCACTGGATGTTATCCAGCCGGGCGACGTCGTGATGATCAACGGTCAGGGTCACACCGACCGGGCGCTGGTAGGTGAGCAGCTGACGCAGCGTTTCCAGCATGCAGGCGCAGCCGCTCAGGTCATTGACGGCGCGGTACGCGATCGCAAAGTCATTGCCGCCACCGGCCTTCCTACCTACAGCCGCGGCATTACGCCCGCCGGTCCGTTTAAAAATGGGCCGGGCGTCATCGGTGAACCCGTGGCGCTCGGTGGCGTGGTCTGCGCCGCCGGGGACATTGTGGTTGGCGACGATGACGGCATCATCATTATCCCGCTCTGGCGCGCCGAAGCGGTGCTGCTGGCCGTGAAGGAGGTCGCGAGACGTGAAGCAGAAATGACGGCAGAAGTGACCCGTCAATACCAATAACAACACCACCACGACCGGCTTTCGACAGCAGGCCCGGCCGCTTTTCAACACGTACACAGGGCAAAACGATGAATAAATCACATGCAGTACCCATGCGTTACGCGTTGCCACGGAATGGAGTGACGAAAAATAACGTCGTACGCCGCGCCTCGCTCGCCGGCGGCGTTGGATCTTTTGTGGAATGGTACGATTACGGCATTTACGGGTTACTGGTCAGCTCGCTGGTGCTGGTGTTCTCCGCCAGCGATAAAAGCATGACCGATGCGGGACTGATGCTGACCTATCTTGGGTTCACGGTCAGTTTTGTGGTCAGGCCCTTTGGCGGGCTGATTTGTGGCTACCTTGGCGATCGTCTGGGCCGTCAGAAGCTGCTGGCTATTCTGCTGCTGATGATCTCGCTGGCGACCGCTGCCATTGGGCTGCTGCCTGGCTACCAGACCATTGGCTGGGCCGCGCCCGCGCTGTTAATTCTGCTGCGTATCGTGCAGGGTTTTTCTGCCGGTGGCGAAGTGTCCGGTGCCGGATCCTTTGTGGCGGAATACGCCGAGGATCACCGACGGGCAGTGGTGATGTCGCCGCTGGTGATGGGATCTTTTATTGCACTGCTGTTCGGCAGCCTGCTGATCGTTAGCATGATCAATATTTTCGGTATAGCGGCGGTAAACAGCTGGATGTGGCGCGTGCCTTTCCTTCTGGCGATCCCGATGGCGATGATCGGCGTCTATATCCGTACCCGCATTCAGGACACGCCCCACTTCCAGATGGTGAAAGCCAGCCAGCGCGTGAAGCGCAACCCGATCCGTGAAGTCCTGACCTCAAAGCGCCACCTGAAAGCGATTGGGCTGGCCATCACCCTGCCCGCCGTTAACGGGCCAGGATACTACATCCTGTTTGTCTATATGCCGACCTACCTGAACAAAGTGATGCATTTTCAGCAGGTACAAAGTCTGATGGTTACCGCCTGCGGCTTGCTGACCATCATCGCCGCTATTCCCATGATGGCCTGGCTCTCGGATCGCCTCGGGCGTCGTCCGCTGCTGATTGCCTCGGCCATCGCCATGGCGGTGCTGGCCTGGCCGTGCTTCTGGCTGCTGACGCTGGGTATGATGCCGCTGGCCTGTATGGCGGCCATCCTGCTGGCGCTGGCCTTCGCCGGTCATGCGGGCGTCATTCAGGCCACGCTGGCGGAGATGTTCCCAACCAACGTGCGCTACAGCGCCTATAGCATTGGCTTCAATCTCTCCACCGTGATTTTCGGTGGCTCGGCGCCGCTGCTGATGACGTGGCTGATTGGCCTGACCGGCATCGCCAGCATTCCGAGCTATATGGTGATATTTACCGCTGCCCTGACCCTAATCAGCGCGATCTACCTGAAAGAAACGGCCGGCAAACCGCTTACCGATGAATAACGGCTGCACGCTGCGGCATCCACTCTGCACTCTGAGGTCATTATGAAAAATGCGTCCCCCTGGCGTATCGGGTTTGATATCGGCGGCACCTTTACCGATCTGGTGCTGATCAATGACAGTAACGGCGAAACGATCCGGCATAAAACGTTGACCACGCCTGAGGATCCCTCTGAAGGCGCCTATACCGGGCTAACGCAGCTGATAGCGCTTGCCGGACTGAAAGCCAGTGATATTCATACCCTCACGCACGGCACCACGCTGGCGATCAACGCGCTGCTTGAACGGCGCGGCGCCAAAACGGCCCTGGTGGTCACCCGCGGCTTCCGCGACGTGCTGGTGCTCGGACGCGAATATCGCTACGACATCTACGATCTGAACGGCGCTCCCGCTCAGCCCCTGCTGCCCCGTTCGCAGGCGTATGAAATTACCGAACGTGTGACCGCGCGGGGCGAGGTCATCGCCGCCGTTGATCCGGCAGAGGTGGCGGCGCTGGCGGCCACGCTGCGCGAAGAAGCCTATGAGGCAGTGGCCATACTCTGTATGCACGCTTATGCCTGGCCCGAACATGAAAATCAGCTGGAATCGCTGCTCAGCCGCGCGCTGCCCGGCGTCTCAATTTCGGTGTCACATAAAGTCTCCCGCGAGATCCGCGAATACGATCGCGGCGTACTCACCGCGATGAACGCCTTCGTGCAGCCGAAAGCCCGCCGCTATATGGCGAACCTGGAGAACAAGCTGCGCGAAGGGGGCTTCACCTGTGAGTGGCTGGTGATGGGCTCGAACGGCGGTCTGATGGCCCCGCAGGTGGCGGCAGATTACCCAACCCGCATCATTGAATCGGGGCCGGCGGGCGGTATCGTCGCCAGCGCGGCCTTTGCCCGTCGTAATCAGATCAAACAGCTGCTGGCATTTGATATGGGCGGCACCACCGCCAAAGCCTGCGTGGTTAACGGCGGGGAACCCTCGATTACTACCGACTATGAGGTGGGCCGCGCCGACCGTCTGCTTAAGGGAAGCGGCCTGCCGGTCAAATTACCGGTGGTGGATATGATTGAAATCGGCGCGGGCGGCGGCAGCATTGCCCGCGTGGACTCGCTGGGTCTGCTGGAGATCGGCCCGGAAAGCGCCAGCGCCTGGCCCGGCCCGGCCTGCTATGGGCGCGGCGGCGAGCACCCAACGGTCACCGACGCCAATCTGGTGCTGGGGCTGCTGGACCCCGACGCCTTCCTCGGTGGCCGGATGCGCCTTGACGTGTCGGCGGCGCGCCAGGCGATGCGTCGGATCGCGGAGCCGCTGGGCCTGAGCATTGAAGATGCGGCCTGGGGCATTCATGAAGTAGCGAACAGCAAAATGTCTGAGGCGCTGCGCACCCATTCAGTTGAGAAAAATGTTAACCCTTCACAAATGACCATGCTGGCCTTTGGTGGCGCAGGCCCCAGCCACGCCTGGTCACTGGCAAAACATCTGGGCATAAAGCGCGTCTGTTTCCCTAATGGCGCGGGTGTCTACTCCGCGTTTGGTTTACTGACTGCCCCACCGAGCGCGGATTTTGTTCGCAGCGATCGCTGCCCTTTACAGCAGGATGTGGATATCGCCCGTATCCGGGCCGTATTTGCCGAAGGGTTTGACGAGGCCTTCAGCACGCTGGCCGCGGCCAATGTTGATCCGGCCAGCGCCAGCCAGCAGCGACTGGCCGGGGTACGCTATATCGGCCAGGGTTCGGAACTGACCGTGCCCCTGCCCGCGGGCTTTCTGGAGAACGGCGACGTTCAGGCGCTGACCGAAGCCTTTGAAACCGCGCACTTCGCCCGTTTTGGCCGTACCCTGCCCGGTCAGGGGGTGGAGGTAGTGAACTGGCGTGGCCGCGTCCAGATGACCCCGCCCGCGCTGAACACCTCCGATCGCCTGCATCACGCGGAACCCGAAGCGCAGGAGAAGAGGCTACAGGTTTACTCCGGTCGCGAGGAGGGGTTCAGCCCCTGCCGCGTGATCCCGCGCAGCCTGCTGGTCGCGGGTGAGGCCATCTCCGGCCCGGCGCTGCTCCAGGAAAAAGAGTGTGCGATTTATGTTGGTCCCGGCGCGACGGCTTCGCTGGATGAGCAAGGTAATATTTTGATGGAGCTGAACTGATGACCTCTGCAACCCCTGATAATTTACAGTTTCTCGACGATCCTATCGGCTTACGCATCACCTGGGACCGGCTGGTGAGCATTTCGGAAGAGGCGGCGGCCACCCTGGTCAATATGGCCTTCTCCAGCATCATTCGCGAAGTGGGCGATTACTCCTGCCTGCTGATGGATGAAAGCGGCAGCTCTCTGGCTCAGCCGAAAACCAGCGTCCCGGTGTTTATTGGCACCCTGCCTGCCACCGTACGGCATCTGCTGGCCAAATTCCCTGCCGACACCCTTAAGCCGGGGGACAGCCTGATCACCAACGATCCCTGGCTGGGCACGGGTCACCTTAATGATGTCACCGTAGTCACCCCGGTGTTTCGCGCGGGGAAGCTGGTCGCCTTTACCGGGTCGGCTGCGCATATGTCGGATATCGGCGGCTCGCTGAATATGGGCTCATCGCGGGATATGTTCGAGGAAGGCTTTCTGATCCCGCCCAGCAAACTGATGCACGAGGGAGAAGTAAACCAGCAGCTGCTCGATCTCTTTCTGGCTAACGTCCGCTCCCCCGATCGGGTAGAGGGCGATCTGCATGCCATGCTGGCCGCCAACCAGGTGGGTGCCAACGGACTGCTGGGGTTGATGGACGATCTGAATATCACCTCGGTTACGCCGCTGGCACAGAAGATTCATGCGCTGACCGAACAGGCCATGCGCAGGGCGATTGAGGCCGTGCCGGATGGTCGCTATGAAGCGGCAGTCGATATCGGTGATTATGAAGGAGACATTCACCTTAACGTGGCCGTTATCGTTAATGGCAGCGAGATCGTGATTGATTATGCCGGATCCTCGGCGGAATCCCCCTTTGGCAGCAACTGCCCCATGTCGTTCACCTATGCCTACAGCGTCTATCCGCTGAAGTGCCTGCTTGAGCCAAATCTGCCAAATAACGAGGGCTGCTTTAAATCTATTACCGTGACCGCACCGGAAGGCTCCATTGCCAACGCCCGTCCGCCCTGCGCGGTTGAAATGCGTAACCGCGTGGGGCATATGGCTCATGCCGCCATCTTCTCTGCCCTTGCCGATATTATGCCTGACCGCGTCATGGGCCACTCCGGCAGCGCGCCGGTCACCTGCGACGTGTTTGCCGGGCAGTTTGACGACGGGCAGCGCTTCGTTGAAAGCCTGTGTGTGAATGGCGGAACCGGCGCGCGTCCGGCGGCGGATGGCATCGTGACCGGGTTCCCCGGCAATATGTCCTCAACGCCGGTGGAGCTGATCGAGTCCGCCACCCCGCTGCTGTTTCTGGAGAAAGCGATTGTGCCCGATTCCGGCGGTGCGGGTCGCTACCGGGGCGGCGTGGCGCAGCGCATGGTTATCCGCAACACCAGCCGCTATCCGGTATCGCACAGCATGTTTTATTCACGGCAGCGGCATCCCGCTGAGGGCGTGCTTGGCGCGGCACCCGGCGCCCCTAACCATGTGGCGATCGGCGGTAAACCGCTGGACAAACCGGTCGGGCGTCATGATATCCCCGCAGGCGAAGAGGTGATCATCCAGATGCCGGGCGGCGGCGGGAAAATGCCGGTGGCCGAACGCTGCCACAGCGCCATCCTCTGGGATCTCCAGGAGGGCTACATTACCGACGAAGGTGCACGACGGGATTACGGCGTGGACAGCAACGACATAAAAAGGGGCTAACGAGTATGCAATCACTGACGGACAAAGTTGTGATTATCACCGGTGCCGGTAGTGGCATCGGTAAGGCGGCAGCAGCGGCCTTTGCGGCGCGTGGCGCGCGCGTGGTACTGGTGGGACGCCGACAGGCGGTGCTGGATGAGGTGGTGGCCGAACTGAGCGAGGGTTTGCAGAACGGGCAGAACAAACAGAACGGGCAGAACGGGCAGAACGATCTAAACAGTCATAATAGTCATAATGTTAAGAGTGAGTTCAGCGCCGATAACGCCCCTCCGGGCCAGCTGTGGGCCTTCGCGGCGGATATTGCCCGCAGGTCCGACGTTGACGCGCTGATTGGCTGGGCGATCGGCGAGTTTGGCCGGGTCGATATTCTGGTTAACAACGCCGGCAGCGCCAGCAGGACGCTTAACGCCAGATGGATCGAAGAGGAGGAGTGGGACCAGGTACAGGAGGTCAATCTGAAAGCGGTTTTTCTGCTGACCCAGGCGGTCCTTCCCGCCATGCTCAGTCAACAGAACGGCACCATAATTACCGTCTCCTCACTGGCCGCGTTAAGACCCAATCTGCTGGGCGGCGCAGCCTACGGTGCGGCCAAGGCTGGCGTGCGAAATTTTATGACCTATCTGCATAACACGTTCCGCAACGAGGGGATCCGCTCAACCTCAATTCTGCCCGGCGAGGTGAATACGCCGATTATGGATAACCGCGCCAATCCGCCCGACGCGCACATTCGCGAAAATATGGTTCAGCCGGAGGATGTCGCCGAAGCCATCCTGCTTTGCGCCAGCCTCCCGTCACGCACGGTCATTGAAGAACTGATTGTTGCACCGACCTACCAGCGGGATATTTCCGGCGATCTCGAGGTGAGCCGCTGGAAAAATGCTCCCCCTTCGTGCCAGGCAGAGCGCGAAAAGGCCCGCTGAACCCGACATTACGCAGAGGTAAAAACCATGTCCGTTTCTGATTTTAAAGCCGCTGAGGCGGTACTTCGCATTGAACGTAGCTCGCTACGCGTACAGCAGCCGGCCTCAACCGGCGATATGATCTCGCTGGCAATGGGCGAACCCGATTTTGCAACGCCGCCGCGCATCGTGCAGGCAGCGGTAGATGCCCTGAACGACGGCTATACGCACTATGCTCCCCTGCTGGGTGATAAGGCGCTCTGCCAGGCGCTGGCAGAAGAGGTCGCGACGCAGAGCGGTAATCCGGTGGGCGACGGCGAGATTCTGGTCACTCACGGCGGCACTGCCGGGCTGGCCGCGGCAATACTCTCCATGGTTAATCCCGGCGACCGGGTGGTTATTCCCGATCCGACCTACTCCCTGTATGCGGATTTGGTCAATATGGCGGGGGGTATATGCGTGCCCATGCCGTGCCGGACCGATCTACACTGGGATTTGACGCGTCTCGGCCAGGTGCTGGAGGGGGCAAAGCTGTTTATCTTCTGTAACCCAGGCAATCCGACCGGGATCGTACACCGTCGCGATGAAATTGAGGCCCTGGCTAAATGGGCGGCCTTTCACGATACCCGGGTGATTGCCGATGAAGCCTACAGCGATCTGGTCTTTACCGACCGCCCTTTTACCTCGGTGCTCCAGGTGCCGGAATTTAGAGGCCGAACGATCTATTGCCAGACGTTTTCAAAAAGTTATGCCATGACCGGCTGGCGGGTCGGCTACCTCGCGGGGCCCACCGCGATGATCAAAGCCGCCGCACGCGTGCATAATACCGTAAACGGCTCGGTAAACAGTGCCGTTCAGCGCGCCGCGCTGGTTGCTCTCCGGGAGTGTAAAGATGACGTCAAACGTATGTATGATATATACCGCGAACGCCGCCAGCTGATGATGACCGGCTTGAGGGCCATCCCGGAGCTGGCGCTAAACGAGCCGGAAGGCGCATTTTACTGCTTTCCTTCCTACTCGCTGCCGATACCCGCTATTGATATGGTGGCATTACTGCGTGAACAGGGCATTGCCGTCAGGCCAGGCAGTGAATTTGGCGCCGCAGGCGAAGGCTATTTGCGGCTCTCCTATGCCGCCAGCAGTGAGGCGATCAGCGAAGGTGTCCGCCGTTTGAAACGGGGGCTGGCTGGCCTTAAGTAAGGGATGATTAACAAGGATCGATAATGACGGGAAAAATGATGCGCAGCGATACAGAACGAAATCGTAAAAACCTGATTCAGGCGGCGGCCAGGCTCTTTGAACGCTCTGAAAATCCGATAAGCATGACGGAAATTGCCGCCGAGGCGGGCGTTTCCGTCGCAACCGCCTATCGTCAGTTTACCTCTGTTGAAGAAGTGCTAAACACCTACCGTCATGATGTGGGTTTGCTACTGCTGGAATTCAGCCGCAGACAAACCTGTGCAGGGCTGGAGAAGCTGGAAAACGTCAGCCGCTACTGGATAAAACTGGTACGGGAACGCGGTGCCGCAATGGTGCCGATGCGTAACCGCCGGGGCTACCTCGAGCGGCTGTGGGAAGGGGCTGAATATCTGCTGGTGCAGGCTGATGCCGTGCGCCCTGCACTCAGGGAAGCCATGGGGGAAATGGACCTTCCTGATATTGGGGATAAAGCGGTTTTTCTGTGGAATATCCTCTTTGATCCGCGTGAGATTTTTGATTTGCTTGATACCGTTGGCCTGACGGAGAAGCAGGTCGGTACCCAGCTTATGTCGGTGCTGGTCGGCGGCCTGCGCGGCTTCGCTACCGCAAATGAATTCTCACTCGCCGCCTGTCGGGCTAAATAGTGCGGCTTTAAAAAAATTTCCCTGGTGTGGCTAAAAAGTTTTGCTTGTTACGATCATATGTCGTTATTTTAGTTAGGGTAATTACTGGTTCTGTTTTGTGGTGCCTTATGATTCAGTTAAGCATTAGTCATATTACCCGGTCAACAATAAAGTGGTCAAAAAGCATGGTAAAATGACCACAAGAATACTAACTTATTGTTTTTAAATTATTTTATTTGCACATCAATAATGAGATGCACGTATCGCCTTAAATTTTAACGTGGAAAACCCTTTTTGCATCCTGTAGTGTCATGCTACAGCGTTTACAAAACAGCACTTCCGCACTGATGAAAACTTCAGCACTAAAAAGAAAATCTAATATTATTAGTAATATCGAGTACATGATGAGAAAGCGTGGTGAGAATAAATCCTCACTGGCGTTACGCGCTGGCGATATGAAGGACCGGCGTGAACGTTCATGGTTTACATATATGATTATCGCCCTCTCGCTTAGCGTAATTTATATTTTCTGCACGGTCACCGGCGTAAAACCCGTCAATATTCCCTGGCTGCATATGATTGTGCCACCTGCCGTTTTCCTTTACCCGCTCACTTTTATTCTGGTAGATATCCTCAATGAATTTTACGGCCTGCGGCTGGCGCGGAGAGCGATTATATTTTCCTTTATCGCCAATATATTATTTGTGTTGGGCTTGATGGTCACTGCCGCGCTGCCGGGCCTGCAGGAGTGGCGGCTGGGCGCGGCATGGAGTGAAATCGTTGACAGTATCGCTGCCGTTCTGATTGCCTCTTCCGTGGCCTATATCGTCTCTGAAAACGTCAACTCCTGGCTGTTATGCAAAATAAAAGCCCTGATGCAATCGCGTTATCTGTTTGTTCGCGTTATCGCCAGCTCAACGGTTGCCGCCGCGCTTGATAGCATTATATTTTGTACGCTGGCCTTTTATAACACCCTGAGCGCCGATGTCATTAAGTCGATTATCATCTCGCAGTTCCTGATTAAAATGGTTTATGCCATCGTAGGAACCGGTCCTGGTTATGGCACCCGCGCCCTGTTCAGGAAATATATCAGCCTGTAGACCCGCTTACGCTCAGCGGGCTGATAAAGCAGCCTGTCAGCACGGTGGTTCACCCCGTATCCATGCCAACGCCATCTGCGCAACGCGGGTCGGGCTGCCGCCGTGCAATGAATCGCCCGGGTCGCTGAATGCCGCTGGCACAGCGGCGTGATTATCACTGGCTGCCCCCATCATGAAGCGCTAAGCTTTACCGCTTCATTTCCCAGGACCACCGCTATGATCAACACCCGTACCCTCAGCACCCTTATTCTGGTGATTGCCGTCGCCATCGCGCTTTACGTTAATTTCAGACCCCATAAGCCGGATCCGCACTACTACGCCGCCGCCTGCGTGGTGATCAATGATATTGGCGTGCCGCCAGGGCCTGATGCCTTTAAAGAGAAGCTCAATGAGGTGATCGTGAATGAAAACGCCTCTTACGCGGTGAATAAGGTGGAGTTTGATGTGGCCTCCGCCAATGACGCCATTGCCCACTATCAGAAAATGAGTGCCGCTCAGAAGCGTGAAATGCAGCAGGGCGTCGATCGCTGCCTGAAAGTTTTTATGCCCGGCGAAGCTAAAAAGTAACGCGGTATTCCTCTGCGCCCTGGCTGAGCCAGGTGCGCATAAAATTCCGTTCTGAGCCGGAAAACGGCTGAATTTTCTACTTTTCGCGACATTCCCATCGATACTCACCGCGCGATTTCTGCATAATAATAATCCGTACTCAGATTGAACATTTTGCATCACGGAGCCCGCAATGATCGCTGCCACATACAAAATTGCCGTTATTCCCGGAGACGGTATTGGTAAAGAAGTGATGCCGGAGGGCATCAGGGTGATGGCCGCCGCTGCGGTGGTGAAAGCCATTGAAAGCGTGCTGGCCAACAGCGCGTATAAAGAGGCACTGACGCCGGATATGGGCGGAACGGGGAAGACGGGAGATTTAGGTCGGGCAATAGCGGGGGCGATCGACGCCCCCGCCGGTGTTGCGACTATTCGCTAACGCGATAGCGGTTTAGCCAGTGTGCATAAGGCGCAGGCAGAACCCAGGAAGGCTGATCCTGCTTTAACGCCAGCGCGGCCTGGTACGGCCAGTGTGGGTTAGCCAGATGCGCCTTGCCGACCATCACCAGGTCCAGCTCGCCTTTTTCGATGGTTTGATTGGCAATCGGCGGTGAATCGATCCCCCACGCGGTAGCGACCGGGATCTGCGCTTCTTCGCGCACGCGGGCGGCAATCGGTGCCAGGAAGGCCGGAGCCCAGGGAATATTCGCGTCTGGCGTAGAGAAACCAATGCTGACGCTCAGCAGATCAAGCCCGCCTGCGCGGAATTTTTTGGTCAACGCAATCGACTCTGACAGGGTTTCTTCATCCCGACCGTCAAATTCAATCACGCCGAAGCGAGCGGTGAACGGCAGATCCTCCGGCCACTGCTCGCGCGCAGCCGCCATCGTTTCCAGCAGGAAGCGACCGCGCCCTTCGGCGCTTCCGCCGTAGCCATCCTGACGCTGATTGGAGTGGACCGAGAAGAAGCTCTGGGCCAGGTAACCGTGAGCAAAATGCAGCTCCAGCCACTCAAAGCCAGCCTCACGTGCGCGACGCGTGGCATCCGCAAAGTCCTGACGAACGCGGGCAATATCGTCCAGCGTCATTGCATGGGGAACCTGAGGCAGATTAGCGCCAAACGCCACCGCAGAGGGCGCCAGGGTTTCCCAGCCGCGTGCATCGCCCTGAGCGATATGGTCATCGCCTTCCCAGGGTTTGTTGGCGCTCGCCTTACGTCCGGCGTGCGCAATCTGAATGCCCGGCACCGCACCCGTGGCCTTAATTTCACGCGCGATCTGCGCCAGCTTCTCTGCCTGCTCGTCGTTCCAGATCCCCAGGCATCCGGGGGTGATCCGTCCTTCCGGCGATACGGCGGTCGCTTCGACGATCACCAGTCCTGCACCTCCACGTGCCAGGGCGTTGTAATGCACCCGATGCCACTCGTTGCTTACGCCGTCAACGGCGCTGTACTGGCACATAGGGGGTACCGCAATGCGGTTGCGAAGGGTGACGTCTTTAAGTTTGAACGGGGTAAAAAGCGCAGACATAAAAGCCTCTGGATCGATGTTCGGATTGAAAAACTGCATGCACCACCGCAGCTGCGGGTGTTGTCATTGCGACCAGGGTAAAGCATAGACGGGATCCGGGTTTTACCGTATGTGCCCCTGCGGCGCGAATAACATGTCTGATTTGTAACATGGATAACAAATGACACACTTTAGCGGCCGGATATGCATCTTTCAGGTCGTGATTTGTGAGGGGATCTCTATCATTAGCCCGCTTAACGATAAAGAATAATGCGACTGCCGGGTAATGAAATTCAGAGATTTTGCAGAAGAAGAAAAACTGTTTGTTCGCAGGGCATTAGTGGCTTTTGCCCTGGTTCTGGCAGGGTTTACCGCGCTGGTCGTCAATCTCTGGCACCTGCAAATCGAGCAAAATCAGTATTATCAGACCCGATCCAACCAGAATGACATCAAAATGATCCCTATCGCCCCCACTCGCGGGATCATCTTCGATCGCAACGGCATTCCGCTGGTTAAAAACGTCACCTGGTACGACATTGAGGTTCTGCCGTACAAAATCCAGAATATACAGGCCCTGCTGGCGCAGCTCTCGCCGCTTATCGATCTCTCGCCCGAAGACATCGACACCTTTACCCACGCACTCCATGCCAACAGCCGCTATAAGCCGGTGGTGCTGAAAACCGAGCTGAGCGATGAAGAGGTCGCCCGCTTCTCAGTCAATCAGTTCAAATTTACCGGCGTGACGATCAACAGTTACGAAGACCGGCAGTATCCCTACGGGCCCGACCTGGCTCACGTCGTGGGCTACGTCTCTAAAATTAATGACAATGATTTTAAGCGGCTGGATAAAGCGGGCGTCGGCGAGAACTACGCGGCGGATCATAATATCGGTAAGCAGGGCATTGAAGGCTACTACGAATCCGTGCTGCATGGGAAAACCGGCTATCAGGAAGTGGAGGTGGATAACCACGGTCGGGTCATCCGCGTGCTGAAAGAAGTGCCGCCGGTAGCAGGGAAAAATATCACTCTGACGCTCGATCTGCACCTCCAGCAGTATGTGGAATCTCAGCTGGTCGGGCAGCGCGCGGCCGTGCTGATTGAAAATCCCCGCGACGGCGGCGTACTGGCGATGGTTTCCAGCCCCAGCTACGATCCCAATCCCTTTGTGAAAGGCATCAGCAGTAAGGCCTACCGGGCGCTGCTGGAAAATAAAGACCTGCCGCTGATTAACCGCGTTACCCAGGGGCTGTATCCGCCCGCCTCCACCGTTAAACCCTATATGGCGATGTCGGCCCTGCTGAATCACGTGATCACCCCACAAACCACCTTTTTTGGCGCGCCCACCTGGACGCTGCCGGGTACCGAACGGCGCTATCGCGACTGGAAAAAAACCGGTCACGGCACGCTGGATGTCACCCGCGCCATTGAGGAGTCAGCGGATACCTTCTTCTATCAGGTCGCCTTTATGATGGGTATCGATCGTATCCACACCATGCTCAGCCAGTTCGGCTACGGCAGGTCCACCGGCATCGATCTCAACGAGGAGTACAACGGCCTGCTGCCAAGCCGCGAATGGAAGCTCAAAGTACATAAAAAGGGCTGGTATCAGGGGGATACGGTCTCCGTGGGTATTGGTCAGGGCTACTGGATAGCCACCCCGGTACAGATGGTCAAGGCGATGGCTACGCTCATTAATAATGGTCGGGCGATCCAGCCGCATCTGCTGTACGAGGAAAAGCAGGGCAGCACCGTGATCCCCTGGAAACCCACCCAGCCGCCGCAGCAGATTGGCGATGCCAAATCGCCTTACTGGAGTCTGGTGCGCCACGCGATGTTCGGTATGGCGAATGCCAGCAACGGCACCGGCTATAAATACTTCCATACGGCCCCTTATGGCATCGCGGCGAAAAGCGGCACGTCACAGGTGTTTGGGCTGAAGCAGAACCAGATCTACAACGCGAAAATGATCCCCATGCGACTGCGTGACCATATCTTTTATACCGCTTTCGCGCCCTTTAACGATCCTAAAGTGGCGATGGCGCTGATCCTCGAAAACGGCGGCATCAACGGCGTTACCGCCGCCCCGCTGGTCAGAAATATTATGGATCACATCTTCCTGCCGCCGGACGTGGCCCCCATGCCGGTCACCGCCGATCCCATGAGCAACCTGACCGCTCACTAAAGCCCGCCCCTCGCCCCCTCTCCTCCTTCTGCCGCGGCTCTCCGGCCGCGAGTGACCTGCCTTAACAGCAGGTCACTTTAATGAAAGTGCATAATAAGGTAATGTCATTATCATGTTGGGTCAGGGTTAAGCGATTACAGATATGTCTGTGCAGGATGAGAAATGACGGATGATCAGGGCCAGGCTACCGGATTACGACGCCAGTTTATCCGCAGCGTTGTTTCGCCGATGGTGGCCGTCGTGCTGTTCTCCTTTATCGGCTGCGGATTTACCGCCTGGTGGGTCACCACCCTGAGCAATGCTAAAGCTCTGGAAAAGCAGAAGCAGGTCATAAATAATATATTCTCCCAACATCTGAGTGAATTCCTGCAACAGCATCGTCACCTGCTTAACTGGGAAGCGCTCCCCACGCAGCTTCATTCACCTCAATCTGCCCCGCTCTCACTGGGAAGCTGGCTCTACAGACTCGCCGGTGACGATGAGGTTTACCTGCTGGATGCCCGGAACCGCCCGCTGGCCGCCTGGCTGGCCGGAAACCCCGTCTCTGCCGAACGCTATCAGGAGGTGGCAGACCCGCTGGCGCCCTGGCTGGTGCAGCTGAGTACGCCCGGTGCCGGGGCAGCGCCCCCTTTCACCGGCGACGTGGTCCGTATTCGCCAGCGCGTGGCCGAAATGGCCGCCGGTGTCATACCGGCAGGTCACGGCCAGAAACTGATTTTCATCCGCTATCTGCACGACGGTTTTATCGATTTCCTTGAACATCGCGGCGTGGTCAGCCACTTTCGCTTTACTCCCCGTTCGCCCGATATGCCCAACAGCGCCGGATTTACCCTCACCTCAGCGCAAAATCTGCCCGTCAGCGACGTCTCCTGGCAGCCGATGCGGCCGGGTAGCCAGATGCTGATGGTGACCGCGCCGCTGGTCAGCCTGGCCGTGCTGGCCATCACCCTGATGTGCATTTTAATGACCCGGCGGCTGTGGCACTCGCAGCAGCGGCTGACCGTCTCACTGAGCAGGCTACGGGCCAGCGAATATCATGCGCAGCAGCTGGCCATGCGGGACGGGCTGACCGGACTGCCAAACCGAGCCGCCATTGAAGCGGAGCTGGAGAGTCGGCTGGCAGCGCTGCCTGCTGAGCGCGGCGAGTTTGCTCTGCTGCTGCTCGATCTCGATCGTTTTAAAATGATTAACGATACCTACGGCCATCAGATGGGGGATGCGCTGCTGATCAACGTTAGCCAGCGGCTCGCGGGTGTACTGGCCCGGGAGGACGTGATTGGACGACTGGGCGGTGATGAGTTTGTCATGGTCGTTGACCTGAAGCAGGGCGACGAGAGCGTCACCCGGCTCTGCCAACAGATCATTACGCTGCTCACCGAACCGGTCACGCTACAGGGGATTCATCTGTGGGTGGGTGCCAGTCTGGGTATTGCCCTGGCGCCGCAACACGGCAGGCACAGGCTGGAACTGATGCGCATGGCGGATATTGCCCTCTATGCCGCGAAATCTGACGGCCGCGGATGCTATCGCCGTTATGCTCCTCCGCTGGGGAAAGCCATTCAGAAGCGCCAGCTGCTGGCGGAGGAACTGCGCCTGGCACTGGACAGATCCGACGACCTGGCGCTGTGGTATCAGCCGATTATGGATAGCAGCGGGCAGAAGATGCTCGGCGTGGAGGCGCTGCTGCGCTGGACGCATCCCGACTGGGGCAATATCTCCCCGGGGGATTTTATCCCGGTCGCCGAAGAGACGGGGCTGATTTTACCGCTCGGAGACTGGGTGATCCGCGAGGCCTGCACGATAGCGCAGCGCTGTCCGGCGCTGACGATATCGATCAATGTTTCTCCGCTACAATTTCTCTCGGCCAGCTTTTTTACGCATCTCAGCGCCACGGTACGGCAGCACGGTATCAGCCCGCACCAGCTTGAGCTGGAGATCACGGAAAGCGTGCTGCTTGGGGAGCAACAGCCGGTGCTGGAGCTGCTACAGCGACTGCGCAGCGCGGGTTATCGTATCGCCCTGGATGATTTCGGCACCGGCTACTCCAGCCTGAACTACCTGATGCAGTTTCCCGTCGATACCCTGAAGATTGACCGCTGTTTTATTGAACTGCTGGGTATTCAGGCCCAGGCAAATGCTATTGTGGAGTCGGTGATTGCCCTCGGACATTCGCTGGGCCTGCGCATTACCGCTGAGGGCGTCGAAACGGAATCGCAGCGGCTGGCGCTGGCCGCCGCCGGGTGCGATAAGCTCCAGGGATTTCTGCTCAGCCCACCTCAGCCGGTAGAGAAGCTGTTCCTGATGCTGGAACAGCCGTCGCTTCTCCCTTCTCCCCGCGCGGATAGGGTATGATTCACGGCTACACGTAATTTCTGTCTCGCATTTAACAGAGCATGGGTTTCAATATGATGACTGACAACCTCGCCTCACGACCTCTGCCCGTCTTCGACGGCCATAACGACCTGCTGCTGCGTCTGTGGCTGGAGGATACCGCCTCCGATCCCGTCGCGCGGTTTCTTGACGGCTCGCTGAGCGGCCATCTTGATTTAGCACGAATGCGTCAGGGCGGCTTTGCGGGTGGGCTGTTTGCGGTTTTCGTGCCGCCCGCGAGCTATACGAAACAGCATCAGGCCGGCCAGGGTGAACGGCAGCACGACCCGCTGGCCATTACGGATGCGCAGATCGCGCTGCTGCAGGCGATTGAAACGCGCTCGAACGGGCGGGCTAAAATCTGCCGTACCGCCAGCGAGATTGAGCTCTGTATTACCCAGGGCGTGCTGGCGATGGTGCTGCATATTGAGGGAGCGGAAGCGCTGGATGGCGAGCTGAGCCAGCTTGACCGCTGGATTGAGGCTGGCCTGCGCAGTATTGGCCCGCTGTGGAATCTGCAAAACCGGTTCGGCACCGGCGTGACCGGTGACTTCCCCGGCTCGCCCGACAGCGGAGAGGGCCTGACGGCGGAAGGCCTCAATCTGATCCGCGTCTGTAATCAGAAAAAGCTGCTGATTGACCTGTCGCATATGAATGAAAAAGCCTTCTGGCAGACCGCCCGGCACAGTACCGCCCCACTGGTCGCCACCCACTCCAACGTCCATGCCCTGTGTGCGCAGCCGCGCAACTTACTCGCCTCCCAGCTTGCGGCTATCGCCGACAGCGATGGCTTTGTCGGGGTAAACTTTGGCACCGCCTTTTTGCGCGAGGACGGCCAGCGCAACGGCGACACCCCGCTGGGGGATATCCTCCGCCACCTGGAGGGGCTGATGGCGATCCTCGGGGAAGATCGGGTGGGCTTTGGCTCCGATTTTGACGGCATCAGCGTACCGGATCCCCTTCGCGATGCGGCCGGACTGCCGCAGCTGATCGCGGCGATGCGCGCTGCCGGCTACGCTGAGTCGCTGATTGAGAAAATCAGCTGGCGGAACTGGCTGGCCGTATTAAAGAAAACCTGGGAAAAATGAACCAAATGGGACATTTTACACTATCCTTAGGAAATACCCCTGCGGCTTACAGGGTTGATATCGTTTTGGCATAGGCGCACCATTTGCCCCGCCGGAATTTCGGTATTTGACATTAGGCCCAACCCTGCTGAACTTACCTTCGCAGAACCTTAATTATCTGTTAACACCATGAGGAGCTTCACCATGTGGACTAAACCTAAATTTGTTGATTTACGCTTAGGTCTGGAAGTTACGCTGTACATCTCTAACCGTTAATCTCCCTATGCCCGCGGCCTGCCGTGGGCATTCTTTTCTACTCTCTTTCTGGTTACCACATGCAGATTAACGTTCTCGGTTCTGCGGCGGGCGGCGGGTTTCCCCAGTGGAACTGCAACTGCAGCAACTGTCAGGGCGTGCGTAACGGCACCCTGAACGCCACGGCGCGTACGCAATCCTCTATAGCACTGAGCGATGACGGCACAGACTTTGTGCTGTGCAACGCCTCGCCGGATATCGCCCGGCAAATTGCAGCCACTCCGGCGCTCAATAAAACGGGCGCACTGCGCGGCACCGCTATCGGCGCCATCATTCTGACCGACAGCCAGATCGATCACAGCGCCGGGCTGTTGAGCCTGCGCGAAGGCTGCCCGCATCAGGTCTGGTGTACGCCAGAAGTCCATGACGATTTGACCCAGGGCTTCCCGGTCTTCACGATGCTGACGCACTGGAACGGCGGGCTTGTCCATCATGCGATCACCCCCGGCGAACCGTTCTCCGTGGCGGTCTGCCCGGCGCTAACCTTTACCGCGATCCCCCTGCTGAGCAACGCCCCGCCCTATTCGCAGTACCGGGGAAAACCGCTGCCTGGCCACAATGTCGCGCTGTTTATCGAAGATACCCGCAGCGGTAAAACGCTGCTGTATGCGCCCGGCCTGGGCGAACCGGACAGCGAGCTATTGGGCTGGATGAAAAAGGCCGACTGCCTGCTGATTGACGGTACGCTGTGGCACGACAATGAACTGGCCGCCACCGGCGTCGGCAGCAATACCGGTAAGGACATGGGTCACCTGGCCCTGGCCGAGGAGCAGGGGCTGATTGCGCTGCTGGCCTCGATGCCTGCTGCGCGCAAAATTTTAATTCATATCAACAATACCAACCCGATCCTTGATGCGGACTCGGCTGAACGTCAGGCGCTGACGCAGCTGGGTATCGAGGTAAGCTGGGATGGTATGCGCATTGACCTTTAGCGAGATGAAGATGAAGCCAGATAACTTACCTGCCGAGCCAATGACCCCCGAGGCCTTTGAGCAGGCACTGCGCGCGAAAGGCGCCTACTACCACATCCATCATCCCTGGCATATTGCGATGCACAACGGGAAATGCACCCGCGAGCAAATCCAGGGCTGGGTGGCGAACCGCTTCTATTACCAGACCAGCATCCCGCTGAAAGATGCAGCGATCATGGCAAACTGCCCCGACCCGCTGACGCGCCGTAAATGGGTACAGCGCATTCTCGATCACGACGGTCAGGAAGGGAGTGAAGGCGGTATTGAAGCCTGGCTGCGCCTGGGTGAGGCGGTCGGGCTGGATCGCGACGTGCTGCTCTCTGAACGCATGGTCCTGCCGGGCGTGCGCTTCGCCGTGGATGCCTACGTCAGCTTTGCCCGTCGGGCAGTGTGGCAGGAGGCGGCCTGTAGCTCGCTAACCGAACTCTTTGCGCCGCAGATCCACCAGTCACGGCTCGACAGCTGGCCGCAGCACTATAGCTGGATCGAAGAGGCGGGCTACGGCTACTTCCGCAGCCGTCTGAGCCAGGCGAATCGCGATGTTGAACACGGTTTACAACTGGCGCTTGAGTGGTGCACTACGGTTGAGAAACAGCAGCGTATGCTGGAGATCCTCCAGTTCAAGCTGGATATCCTGTGGAGCATGCTGGATGCCATGACCATGGCCTATGAGATGAACCGGCCTCCGTATCACACCGTGACCGACAAGATCGTCTGGCACAATGAGAGACTGCCATAATGCCCCTTAACGAACAGCACATCCCGTCCTTCCGCCGTGGCTATCGGCTACAGTGGGAGCCAACCCAGGAATGCCACGTTATCCTCTACCCGGAAGGGATGGCAAAGCTGAATGACAGCGCCGCCGCGATTTTACAGCGGGTTGACGGCGCGCGTTCGCTGGCCACCCTGATCGCCGAGCTTAACGCCCAGTTTCCTGACGCCGGCGGCGTGGATGAAGATGTGAAAGAGTTCTTCGTTCAGGCCATTGAACAAAAGTGGATAATTTTCCGTGAACCTGCTTAAACCCCAGGTCAATCCGCCGCTCTGGCTGCTGGCGGAACTGACCTACCGCTGCCCTCTGCAGTGTCCCTACTGCTCTAATCCGCTGGACTTTGCCCAGCAGGAAAAAGAGCTGACCACTGACCAGTGGATCGAAGTCTTCAGGCAGGCACGCGCGATGGGCGCCGTTCAGCTCGGCTTCTCCGGGGGGGAACCCCTGGTGCGTAAGGATCTGCCCGAGCTAATCCGCGCCGCGCGCGATCTGGGCTTCTACACCAACCTGATCACCTCCGGTATCGGCCTGACTGAGAAGAAAATTGACGCCTTTGCTGAGGCGGGGCTGGATCATATTCAGATCAGCTTCCAGGCCAGCGATGAAACGCTTAATGCGGCCCTGGCCGGCTCGCAAAAGGCTTTCCAGACCAAGCTGGCGATGGCCAAAGCGGTTAAGGCCCACGGCTATCCGATGGTGCTGAATTTCGTGCTGCATCGGCACAATATCGACCAGATTGACCGTATTATCGATCTGAGCATTGAGCTGGAAGCCGATGACGTGGAGCTGGCGACCTGTCAGTTTTACGGCTGGGCGCAGCTTAACCGCGAAGGGCTGCTGCCCACGCGCGATCAGATTGCCCGCGCGGAGGCGGTGGTCCAACGCTATCGCGAGACCATGACTACCAGCGGCAACCTGGCTAACCTGCTGTTTGTGACGCCCGATTACTACGAAGAGCGGCCAAAAGGCTGCATGGGCGGCTGGGGGGCTATTTTCCTCAGCGTCACGCCGGAGGGGATGGCCCTGCCCTGTCACAGCGCCCGTCAGTTGCCGATCGCGTTCCCGTCGGTGCTGGAGCATTCGCTACAGGAAATCTGGTATGAGTCATTCGGTTTTAACAAATACCGCGGCTTTGACTGGATGCCGGAACCCTGCCGCTCCTGTGATGAGAAAGAGCGCGATTTTGGCGGCTGCCGCTGCCAGGCCTGGATGCTGACCGGCAATGCGGACAATACCGATCCGGTTTGTGGCAAATCGCCACACCATGGCAAAATCCTGGAGGCGCGCGAACAGGCCAACTGTACCAATATTCAGATCAACCAGCTGCAGTTCCGCAATCGCGTCAACTCCCAGCTGATCTTTAAAGGCTGATCGCGCAATATGGCCACGGCTGACAGGCAGCAGAGGATCCGGCTGGCTAACGGCGTACGCGTCAGGCTGATCGAGGATCCCTGTGCCACGCAATCGGCGGCGCTGCTACAGCTTGCTGCGGGCAGTCATCATGAGCCGGATACGTGGCCAGGCCTGGCCCATCTGCTGGAACACGTGCTGTTTACCGGCAGTGAAGGCTTTCAGGGAAGCGACCGACTGATGGCCTGGGTGCCCGCGCAGGGCGGAAAGCTGAATGCGACAACCCTCGCCACCTCCACCGCCTGGTTTGTCGGGGTCAATCCGGCGCAGCTGGACGGGGCGCTGGCAAGGCTGGTCGATATGCTGGCTTTTCCTCTGGTGGCCGTTGAAGCCATCGCTCAGGAAGTGGCGGTGATTGACGCGGAATACCGCATGCTGGCTTCTCATACCGAGACCCTGACCGGGGCGGCGCTGAGCCACGCCTTTGCGCAGCCGCATCCCCTTCACCGCTTTCAGGTGGGCAATCAGGCCAGCTTTGGCGATGATAACGTGGCGCTCCAGCGGGCGCTGCGCGCATACCACCAGCGCTTTTTCCACGCTGGCAGGCTAACGCTCTGGCTCCAGGGTCCGCAGCCGCTCGCGGAGCTGCGCGCGCTGGCGGAACGGTGGGGCAATCTGTTTCGCCCCGCTACGCCGGGCGCTCGTCATCCTGCAGATGGGCTGGTAAATATCCGTGCGCGACGGCCTCAGCGGATAAACGATCTACCCCGGCTTGCGCTGCGGCCCCAACGGGCGTTCGCGCTGCATAACGCCGCTGCCCGACTGATGCTATTCAGCTTTGTTATTGACGATCCCGCCGTCGAAACCTTTTCTCTGCTGCAGGCGCTACTGCTGGATACCGCCGCGTACAGCCTGCTGGCTACGCTACGGGCGGCGGGGCTTTGCGACGATGTACGGCTGCTGGAACCCTGGCGCAGCCCGGTTCAGTCAGTGCTGACCATTGAGTTCCAGCTCTGCGAACCGGCTGACGAAGGCACTCCGCCTCGACTCTCTCTTGAAGCTGTCTTTACCCGCTGGCTGGCGATGCTACAGGATCTCCCCGCTGACGGGCTAAGCCACTATGCTGCCCTGGCCCTTCAGCGCTTCAGGCAGCTTGATCCTGTCGATCAGCTGCGGGCGCGGGCCTTTTCCCTGCCGCCGCCCGAATCAAAAGCGGAGCGGCTTGCGGCACGGTGGCAACATCTGTTGAGCCAGCTGCGCCCGGAGCGGATGACCCGGCTATGGGTATCACCCGCGGTGACCGCCGATCCGAGAGAGGTTCAGGGCTTCTGGCTGGATCTCAACGCGGTTGAGTGGCCTGGGATTGCCTGCCGACAGGAGAACGCAGGGTCCGGGGGTGCTAACCTGCTAATGGACGCAGGGCCTGGTGGGGTTACTAACCTGCTGATGGACGCAGAGCCCGGGATAGCTAACCTGCCGGTGATGGCGTTTTATTCCGGCGCGTCCCTGCCCCCGCCGTCCGTCCTGCCATTAGAGCCGGTCGCGCTGCACAGCGTCCCGGGCAGCGATACACCCTGTCTGCTCCTCAGCCCACTGCCCAACCAGCCGCTGTCACCGCGCGTGGCGGCCATTATTGAGTCATCGCTCCAGACGGTAAGCGGCGACTGCCTGCATAATGGCGGCGAACTCAGCTTTAGCCGTCGGCAGGGGATCTGGCTGCTCCAGCTGCGGGGAGACCCTGAGCTGCTGCTGTCCGCGCTAAATGCCGTGATCCAGCAATTAATTGCCCCCACTGCCTCTGATATCCACAAAGGGGAGCGGCTGGCCCGTCGTGCGCGGCAACAGCTGACCTCGGATATCGCGGTACGATGTCTGCTGGCGCAGCTTCCCGGCCTGATTCGTGGAGAAGGAGCGGTGGATAAAAGTGAGGGCCATCTGCCCCGCCTCCACTGGTCTGCCACGCTTTACGGCGGGGATAAGGCGCTTAGCCTGTCGCTTGCCAGGCTGCTGTCCCGCTTTCCGGCACAATTTAACCCTGAGCCGCCCGTTCCAGCTGCCTTTGCATCAGGGAAATCATTGAAATGCCCTACCGAAAGTCGGGACGCCGCTGTGATCGTCTTCTGCCCGCTAACGGAGCCGACGGCGACAGGTCTGGCCGCCTGGCAGCTGATGGCCGTTCTCTTTGAACCCCGCTTTTTCCAGCAGTACCGGGTGGAGAGAAATATTGGCTATGTGGTCAGCTGCCGTTTTCATCAGATCGCAGGCGTAGCCGGGTTGCTGTTTGCCCTACAGTCGCCATCGCGGTCGGTTGAGGAACTGCTGGGTTATATCGCGGAATTTATCGCGCAGAGGGCAGCGGAGATTGACGGATTAACCGAAGAAGCGATAAGGAATACCTCCCTGCCGCTGCGCGAGGGGCTACACGAAGCCGTCTTCCGCCATGCAGCAGACTGCGTGGCTGACTGGCAGCAAAGACAGCTCGCTCTGCCCGTTTTAACCGCAGATTCATTTACGCAGCTGTCACCTTGCGCGCTCAAAAAGTATTATCGCCAGCTGGCACACTACCCGCACTGCTGGTGGCAGCTAAGCAACTTTCCTGGAACGCCCTGAGACAGGCGGTACCCGCGCGGCCCAACGCCCCCCCCGATGACCCGGTTTTCACCCTCACAGGGATGGCGCAGTCAGTGCCCTCTCCGTGAGCGACCTGCGGGCAGTGATACGGCACGCTGACCGCTAGCGTTTCACCGGTTATTTTTATAGCGCGTCGGCCAGATGGCTTCCGGTCTTTCGTTCAGCGCGTCGGCAATAAGCTTTTCACCTTTAGGCCAGGGACGGCGTAGCGCATTAGATAACGTTGAAGAGGCCAGCCCCGATTCTCGTGATAAGGCGGACAGGCTGGTGCCTTTTTTCTTTAACGCAGCAATAATGTCTGCCGGGTGCCAATCCTCTCTGTTCATAATTTCCCTCGGGTTTATTTTAAAAAAGAACCATTGTGTAGACTATGGTCTACACACTATACCATGGCATTAACTAAATGTGACTAATAGTCCGTGGACTTATAGACACCTTAAGGTGATGATGAGGACATGGAAACACTAAATAGCCCTAAAGTTCTTTTCGGTCGAAGAGTAAAACAGCTCAGGCTACAGGCAGGCTTATCTCAAGAAGCATTTGCACATAAATGTGGTTTGGATCGTACCTATGTCAGTGGAATTGAAAGAGGTTTAAGAAACCCTACCCTTGAAGTTATCGCAATTATTGCGCGAGGGCTGGAAATGGAAATAAAGCATTTAATCGAATTCTGATACAACTTTTAAATTAATACATATTTTATTTCTCAATTAATCATTAGATTGAAAATAAAAACCCTCCTGTAACCCACTCTTCTTGCAAAAAATGCTTCTTTTATTGCACCCGACGAAATTATGGTGTTTTTTCGGGGCCGAGGAATTTAACACACCCTATATCCACATTAATTTCTGGCTGATCCACAGCATTCCTTCCCGCCTAAAAAATATTTCTAATGGCCAGAGAACGACTAACACGTATAAAAACAACGGGTAATAGAGGGTAATATTCTGCTGAGATTTAAAATTAGAGCAAAAAAAACCGGGCAGCCAGGCTCCCGGCATCATTAAACTTCAGAATCCGTAACGAATAGCATCCTTACTCTGCTGCATGAGCGCATCGATTTTAACCGAGTAATGCTCGACGCCGGCACCATCACCTGCCTGTGAGCAGGCGCGCCGCTTCGCATTATAGGCCTTCATCAGCTGGGCCTGCGCAAAGCCGGGCTTACCGTAGCACTCGACGCTTTTCTCCCAGCACAGCATGGCTGCATCAGTATCCTGACGGTCTGCGTAGCGCTTACCCAGCGCATTCAGCGCTTCTGCACGGGCTTTAACAGACAGGTCGCGCTGCAAAATCTCGTTTATTTCTGCGTTCATTTTGCCTCCATTGAAGGTTACCATCAGTGGAAAAAGTTAAGAATATGACCAAATATCAGGCCGATACCAATAACATCGGAATCGCTAAAGGTCACATTTTCCATACCGAACTGACCTAAAAGGGGAAGCAGCAGCGCAGGCAGGAGCGTAATAAATAGCCCGTGGAAAACACCGCCGATAACCGCGCCCCGTCGTCCTCCCACGGCGTTAGCAAACACGCCTGCCGTACCGCCCGCAAAGAAGTTGGTCAGCATGCCGGGAAGGATCATCGCCAGACCTACCCACGGAAAAAGGAACATGCCGATGACTGACCCCAGGGTAGTGGAGATAAAGCCGATGATGACGGCGTTCGGCGCATAGGGGAAGAGTACCGGACAGTCCAGCGCCGGGACGGCATCAGGCACAATGCGCAGTGCAATGCCGCGAAAGGCCGGGACAATTTCCGCCAGCAGCAGGCGCACCCCGGCAAGCAGCACATAGACCCCGACCACAAACTGGATGGCCTGCAGAAAGGCATATACCAGGTAGTTTACGCCGTTCGACGAGAGGCCAACGACCTCTGGTCCGGCTGCAATTGCGGGTACCAGATAGATGGGGATCATCACCACCATCATTGACAGATAGGTGTCCTGTAAAAAGGAGAGCGCCTGCGGCAAGGCCAGATCCTCAGTGCTCTTTTCAGGGTTACCGGCGACCTTTGCGACCCCCGCCTGAACGATGTAGCCAAGCGTACAGAAGTGCCCGAGCGCGAAGTCATCCCCCCCGGTAATTTTACGTACGATGGGTTGGGCAAGCGCAGGCATAAATACGGCCATCAGCCCGGCGAGCACACCGCCCAATACAATAAGTTCCACTCCGCGCAGTCCGCCCATATAGCCAATGACAGAACAGACGGTTGCCATCCACAGGGAAGCCTGCCCGGTTAGAAAGATATATTTAAAGCGGCTGAAGCGCGCAATGGCGATATTAACCACAAAGGCAATCACCATAATAAGTGCCGTCTCGCGCCCCAGGGTTTGCTGTGCAATACCGGCAATCGACCCAACGTCGGTGACCACGCCCCGCATGTTGAAACCTTTCTGGAATATCTCCCCGAGAAAGGTTAACGTCCCGACGATAATATTCGCGCCCGACAGCAGAACCAGGAACCCCAGCAGCGTTTTAAGCGTGCCGGTAATAACCTGACCAGGACTTTTTTTCAGTGAGATAAGACCAATCATGGCGATAAGTGCGATTAATATTGATGCCTGACCCAGCACATCATGAACAATAAAGGTAAGGAAAGACATAAATAAATCCCCTGTTTACTTTCACGGCATACGGAAATTATTTTTTTAAAAAACCATTAGCTAAGAAAGCCCTTCTCTTTTAACACCGGCTCTAGCTTTAATTTTATTTCATTTTTATCCACCAGACGCTTGAGATAAATAATTGTCGCACTGATGGTGTAATGCTGAAACTGAGTGCGGAAATTTTCGCCGGTCATAATAATATCGACCCTTGAGGATGAGGCGCTTGAAATATCACAGTGCGACAGTTCCGCATCCACACCGAAATCTTTAAGCGCGGCCTCAATACTCATCTCACAGGCAAAACTGCTGCCAAGTCCGGCCCCGCAGACTGCAAGAATAGATAACTTTTTCATTAGAAGTTCCTTGTAGTTTCGTCTTCAGTTTTTTTGCCGCTACCACCTAATGCGGATTCAATTATTATTTAAAGCTTAACTTTTATCTTTTAACGCCTGTTTAAAATTGACTAAGAATTTTCAGCACATCCTTTTTGCTCACGGCATTTCTCATTTTTTCTACGGTTTCCTCCTCGCAAAAAAGCTGTGACAGACTGGCTATCATCTCGATATGGGAATGACTGTCTTTCGCGGCGAGCGCAAAAATGACATAAACCGGATCGTTATCGGGACTATTAAAACTCACGCCTTCAGAAACGATTGCCAGTGAAAGCGCGGTGTTAATCACGCCTTCCTCCGGTCGGGCATGGGGCATGGCAATGCCCTCGCCCAGCACGTAGTAAGGCCCTATCTCCCGGTGCATCTCATAAATGGCGTTGAGGTAGCGGGGTTCCACTTCCCCCCTGGCGATCATCGGCTCTACGGCCAGCGCGACGGCCTGCTGCCAGTCGTCAACCCGCGTGAACATATTCAAATTGCTTTCATTAATCCAGTCAGTCAGCATCTTTTTTATACTCATATAATTAAGGGGTTATTTAATATACGGATCTGAAAAAATTAAAACCGTGATCCACTTACGCATTTACTCCTTGTAAATAAAACGGTATCGAATAGAGAATTACAAATTAAACACACGACATCATGCTGGCAATTAAATGAAAACCAGGTGAATACATAAATTAATTATGCTCAGAGGGGTTAATAGCCCTGATAAATAAAAATAATTAATTAATAACTTTTATTTAAGGCCTCCTTTGTCCAGCTAATGACATCATTGATGTCGATATCCCCCATTTGATCCACATTAAAAACGGGGCCTATTTTCATGGGGCCTGCCCATTCGGCCAGTGCGGTAAGCTCGGGAATATATTCCGCGCCAGGATGACCGGGCAGCCGTTGGGCCAGGCGCGAGGTATAACGCTGTGCGGCCAGCTCACCGGGGATATGACACCAGATTTCTGCCAGCGCCGTTACCCCGGCTTCCTGCAAAAATTCCCGCAGGCGCTGTTCTGGCTGAAACCCAAACCAGGCATCGACAATAAAGGTGCAGCCCGGCGGCGCTGACGCCACGATATGCCAAATCGCCTGATAGCTGGCAAGACCCAGACGACGGTTAAGCAGACGATCGACGTTTTCCAGCTGCTGCATAAACGGTTCTTTAATACCGTCCACGGAAAGAACCGGCCAGCCGGTGGCGTCGGCAAGGGCACGGGCGATGCTGCTTTTACCCGAGGCGGGAATACCGTTAACCATCACCACACGCTTACTGTGCGGGCTGCCGTCTTGGGCGTTCGCCAACTGCCGTTCAGACATGATTTACTGGCTCCTTTGGGTTATCAGGAATGTGATCGCTCTCAGGGAAATACTGGCCAATCACTGCCTGGATTTCTTTCAGCCGGGGCACGGCTACGGTTTGCAGCTTATTTCGGGTTTCACTGCTGTCCAGCGAAATACAGTCTTTCCACAAGGCTCTGCCAGCGATTACGCCGGAAGCGCCATTGCTCATAGCATCGGCTACCTGCCCCAGAAAGGTACTGTGATCCACGCCGGCTGAGAGTACGGCCCAGGGCACGTCTCCGGCAAGACGGGTTATCGCAGCACAGGCCTGCGCCGATCCAGGGTAGGGGATTTTCAGCACTTTTGCGCCACATTCCAGCGAAATTTTCGTGCCTTCATAGATCAAAGAGGGAATACGACTCTTATACTCAGCCTCGCTTTCACCTTCAAGCGGATAAGTGAGGAACTCAACGACCAGCAGCAGATCTTCACGACTAAAATCTTCAATGCACTGGCGCAGGAGGGCAATATTGTGCTCGTTCGCGTCCGGACAATCGGCGCGTAGCCACACCATGATTTTTCCGCCATTGCCTCCCAGCTCGCGTACCCGTCGTGCCGTTATCCCCTCCACCAGCCGGGAGTTCCGGTAGCCTGCGGCGGTCGTATCCCAGCCGGAGGCGTCAAGGCCGATCAATAACGCAGTATCGCGAGCAATAATCCCCTGATCCACCAGGTCGGGGACGGCACAGACCGGATCGACCAGTACGCACGACGCCTGACTGGCCAGACACTGCGTAATGTCGGCTTTGATACGCCCGAGCTGTCGTTCGGAAATGGCTTTCTGCTGGTCGGGGTCGGCGGTAAGCAGGCTGCGCATGGCGCCTCGCTGATCGCAGGCGATCACCAGCATGGCACCATTGCTGCCGCAGATTTGTTGATACCCTCTTAATTCTGACGTGGACATGTGGGACATTAAAAACTCCTTAGATGGTTTGGGTTTTACTACATGTTTACTGCCTCTTTAATCGTTTTGCCGCTGCAACAATCCTGAGGGGCTCATGCTGACGTGTGGCGTCCCATCAGGGTTTAGCCCGTTCAGCGCATTGCAATTTCACAGGGGTTGCGCAATAATCCTCCAATCGATGATCGGAGTGTAATACATTGCAGAAAGGAATTACAAGCTGAAAGAACCTCTTTTACAAGACGCCGCGACCACGCGAGCGATGATGCATATGGTGGCCAAACTGCACTATCAGTCCGATATGGCACAGGTCGATATTGCTAAGAAGCTGGGGGTGTCTACCGCCACCATTTCGCGCCTGCTGACGAAGGCAAAAGCAGCGGGGATCGTCAGGATTGAGGTTATCGAGTTGACCTCATCTGAGGATTTAACGGCCAGGCTGATTCAGGAGCTGGGCCTGAAGCGCGCCGCCGTGGTGGATGCGCCGCCCGCTAACGTACTGGGTTCGCTGAGTACGCCGCTGGCCGGTTTGCTGACGCAGGCCGGTTCGGTGGTCGGCATTGGCTGGGGACGTGCCGTGCGCGAGGTGACGCTGGCCGGACTGCCTCGCCTTCCCGGCGTGCTGACGGTTGCGCTGAACGGCGGGATGCAGCAGGCGGAAGCCCATTTTCAAATTAATGAATTTGTTCGCCAGGCGGCAGGACAGATGGGGGGGACGCCGCATTTTCTGCATGCGCCCTATATCTCTTCATCTTCCCTTCGTGACGCGTTTCTGCGCGACCCCGGCGTCCAGCAAATTACTTCACTGTGGGACAGGCTCGACGTCGCCATTGTCGGCGTAGGCCTTACCCACGCCCACCATCCGGCGGAAAGCTCCACGGCGACGCCGGACGAACAGGCGCTCAGTCAGGCGGCCGGGGATGTCCTGCGCCACTATGTGACTGAAAGCGGAGACATACTGCACTGGGAGGGGGAAACGCGGATGATTGCGGCCTCACCGGAGCAGCTGCGCAACACGCCGTTGTCGATTGGCGTCGCGGCCACGCCGGAGAAGGCTGCCGGGATTATCGGTGCCGTTCGCGCTAAAATGATTAACGCGCTGGTGACCGATGTCACTACGGCTCAGGCGATTCTCGACCGCCTGATCGCGGCCTCCTGACCCTGCCTGCTGACGAAGGGGGAAATACACTTTCTCCCTTTAAAATAAGCCGTTGCCCCTTTACTGACATGGGTAACTGATATTATTTCCCCTCCAGGTTCGCAATAAGAATAATTATCAGACCCATTCAAAAAATGGAATTATTCACAGCTGGGCGATAATAATTATCAGTTAACTATCATAAGGTTATCAATACTCCTAAAAAGGGTAAAAAATAAAACTAACGGTTTTTATTTCGGCAACACCCGTGCATAATGCGCTCAATTCACCTGTTACCGATTCACCCCCCTCTTTTGCTAATGGAGCCACCATGCTGACTGCTGATATGACTGCAAAACTGAACGATCAGTTAAACCTTGAATTCTATTCTGCCAACCTCTATTTACAGATGAGCGCCTGGTCAGCCGATAAAGGATTTGAAGGCGCAGCCGCATTCCTGCGCGACCATTCAGTGGAAGAGATGCAGCATATGCAGCGCCTGTTCAACTATCTGAGCGATACCGGTGCCATGCCAGTGCTGGGCACTATCGTTGCCCCGCCGGTTACCTTTAACTCCCTGAATGATGTGCTGCAACAGGCTTACGAGCATGAGCAGCTGATCACCTCAAAAATTAACGAGCTGGTCCATGCCGCTATGACCACGCAGGACTACTCCACCTTCAACTTCCTGCAGTGGTATGTCTCCGAGCAGCACGAAGAAGAGAAGCTGTTTAAATCCGTTCTGGACAAGCTGGCGCTGGTGAGCGACAGCGGCGAAGGTCTGTTCTTTGTCGATAAAGATCTGATGAAAATGAGCAGCAGCAACGCGCCCCAGGCCTGATTTTTGCGGCGCGCCGTTGCGCGCGGCCGGTTAGCGGTATCGGTAACGGTAAAACCCACCTTGCGTGGGTTTTTGTTTTTCAGAAAGCCGGGTATTACTGCGCCGCACTGACGGCATCGGGCAGGTTAAGCCGCTGCCAGAAGTTCTGTTCCGGCGTGGTTCCCGATAGCGGGTAGCCGCCAGCCAGCGCCGTTGAAACCATCAGCTGACGACGCTGAGCCGCGCTCAGGTGTGGCAGAGGCCCTTCCAGCAGCACTTCTGCACCCGCCGGCACCACAACGGGCGATGGCTTCACCCGCTCGCGTGGCAGGTTCCAGGTCATGCTGAAACGGTAAAACTGCCGCAGCGAGGGCTGAGTATAAGGGTCGGCGGCCCCGGCCGGCTTTGCACAGATCGCAAGCGTGGTACCACACTCTTTTTCCAGCGCACTCCGCAGCTGCTGCTTTGCCTGCACGAAAAGCGCCTGATACGTCGCGTCGTTAAGATAATGCGCCACGTTGCGCTGGGCCACCATGCGTGAGCCAATCAGATCGATGGGATAATGTACGCCCAGCACCATTCGGGAATAGCTGTAGCGGGCCGCGCGATCCATCAGCGGCACAAAACGCTCCGGCAGCATCTCCCCCAACAGCAGGGCATCGGTATAGGCGGTATTGGTATGCCCGCTGGGATAAGACCCCTCACTCGCGCTATAGGGCTTATTGTCTTTCACTATCACCGTATCCGGCACAAGGTGAATGGTATTTCCGGGGATCAGAAACGGACGCGGATTGCCAAACTCTTTTTTCGCCGCACTGGTGCTGACCTCGCTGGCTTTAATAAGCGCAGCCGCCTTATTCAGCTCACCTTTTTTATAGGCGGAAAGAAAGGCCTGCCCCAGCTTCGGTCCCAGCGCATCGGCCAGAAAGAACAGGTGATCCTGCCCTTCTGCATCCACCAGCGCCTGATGGCGCAAACTGGCAGTTGCGTTGAGGTTAACCTCTTCAACCGTTTGCAGGCTGGCGGCGAGGGTACTTTTCGGCAGGGCCGGGAACGCGCTCAGTAGCACAATGCCCGCCTGCTGATTCTCCTTTTTCGCAAAGTCATAACCGCTTTCCTTCAGCCACGTTTTATCCGCCAGCGTTTTGCCCTGCTTTACCTTTTCAAGCTGGTCACGCGTGAGCGTGCTGGCGTCACCTTTTAGCGCCCCAATCAGCGATTGCTGGATAGCCGACTCAAGGGCGACAAACTGCGTATTTTCACTGCCGGGGGTGGTCATATCGGCGATAGCACGCAGGTGGTCCAGGGTCAGGGTTGTCGTTTTGGCCTGAGTCAGCGGGCTGACCGCCAGGGCAACAGCCAGCAGTGAGTAACGAATGCGCATTGCAGTTCCTTTTTTTAAGATGAGGGATACCTTGCCGCAGGCCAGGCTACTGCTAAAAGATGACAGAGGGATGACACACTGGAGGCAGAAACGATACGCGCCCACAATCAGCAGACGCAATTCGCCCCGGCATTCAGGCAGACGCGCAGCGCGCCTGCCTGTGGGCAAGCCTATTCCACGACGGGCTTTTTGGTTTTATCCAGCGCCTGCATAAAGGTGTCGTCCAGATGCAGATGCTGTTTTACCAGTGCCGGTGGGGTTGAAGCAAGCCACTGGTTAAGAGAAATATCCGCGTAGTAGCTGCTTTTGAACAGTTCGAGAAAGCGCAGCGGTTTCGTGCCGGTGTTTTCGACATAGTGGCCCATGGCGAACGGTACGTACCCAACATCCCCCGCCCGGAAATCATAGGTGCGGGCCTGGCCGGACGACGCAAAAACGCCCATTCTTCCCTCCCCTTCAAGATAGTACTGCCACTCATCGGTATTCGGATGCCAGTGGAGTTCACGCATGGCACCGGGTTCCAGTTCAACCAGCGCCGCCGCGATGGTTTTCGATACGTTGAACACCGAGGAGTCGGTGATACGTACCGTGCCTCCCTTTAGCGTAATGGGCTGCTGCGCCATCATTCGGTGACTGAACGCGGTGCTGGAACGCGTTGCGCCAGCGATGGCATCTCCGCTGAGCGGGCCGGGTACCTGGGCGGCAAAAATGTATTCATCCGCAGGGGACGGCAGCTTGCTGAACGTTTCAACCGGGACACCGAAGTTCTTTGCCAGCACCTCGGGAGGGACATGCTTAAACCAGTCACTGAGCAGGAATGTGCTGTCTTCATCAAAGCCGCCATTATCAAAGGCGAGCAGGAACTCACAGCCGTCCGGGCCCAGCCCCTGAATAGAATGGGGCACGCCGGGGGGGAAATACCACAGATCGCCCACGCCGACATCGTCCACAAACCAGTGACCCTCGGTGTCCAGAGCGGTAATACGCGCTTTGCCGTAGAGCATGTAGGCCCACTCGCCTTCCTTATGCCAGTGAAGTTCGCGAATGCCGCCGCTGTTCAGGCGCATATTCACCCCGGCGATGCTTTTAGATATCCCCAGTTCACGCTCGGTTATCTGTCGCGTCCAGCCGCCGGTCCCCTTGCGTACGTGCGAATCGCTAAAGGGGTTTGAGGGCCAATGGAACGAAAACGTACGCTAAGAAGGTAATTCATTGTTTAAACTGAAATTTAATGGGGGTTCTACGCCGGAACCGCCGAAATTTCCGTTACCCCAGTTTCAACCCGTCAACCAGAACACCCAGAACACCCAGAACACCCAGAACAATAATTTCATTGCTGCTCTGAAAGGTATAATGCCCTTTCATCAAAACATGCTGTCAGGCCACCGGCGATATCTGTCTGAGGCGAGCCAGAAGCAGGTCCGGGTGTTACTGGTTTCTTCATATCTCTGCAATAACTGTAACAGCAGGGCTGAGTTATATTAAACTGAACAGCCAACCATATAGGGTCAGTTATGTAGTTGTCCTGTATAAATATCAGAAGATGGAATATCTCCTTCATACTTAACAGCACCTATTATAGTGACACTCTTCCCTTGAGTATTAATAGTGGCTTTGGTGATTATTTTTATTTTTTCACTAGGATGAATCAGTATATGATCGATAATAAAATGGTTTCCTGCAATTTTCTTTGGAATGTCTTTATCATAAACGATTAAAATGAAATCATCTCCTATATCAGCATACTCTTTGATATAGTTTGAATTAATCCAATCTTTTGCATTATTAAGCAGCGCAGATGAACTTGAAAACCCCTTGTCAGCAACAATATCTCCAACATCCAGTGATTCTACTCTTTCGCGTGGCATGACCATTATTCTATATGAAAAATCATCATAACTATTCAGCTCATTGTATGCTTCACCTAACTCCACTGCCTCTCTTGCATATTCCCCAGTGCTTGTATCTTGACCATATCTTAAGTAATTGTTCACCCCATCATTCCCCGCCTCAATGTAATCATCAAGAACTGGTTTATCTTCAACCATATTTGAAGCCAGGTATGATAATTTTTCAACATTATCTTCGAACTCATTCAAAGAAGTTTCTGAATATTCCCAGTGCTGTAATATTCTTTTACATTCATTATCAACTCTTTCTTCCATAAAAACATCAGACGGTTCGTTAGATATAAATTCGATTATCTCCACTTCCGGAGATACACTGTCAGAACACATTTTTCCCAAAACACCCCCGCGTTTCACTCGAAAACAATCTTTCTCTTTTTCATATTCTATTTCACCTTCATCTATTATTTTTTCTCTCTCAAAGTCAGTTTTCTTTTCAAGAAATTGATCTTCATATCTCATGATTTCACTCTCAAATCCAGATTTTACTTCTTTTATGAAATCATACCCTTCCACATCAGGGATGTTTTATCGTTTTATCCAAGAGTACCATCGATATCAGATTGACTGCATCATATTTTATTTTTTCCCATTCATTTACTTTTTCCTCATAGGTGTCAGCATCTATTAAATGTTCAATATGTATTCCCAATGATAAAAATGGTGACACCGGATTAGGTATTATGTTTGATGCATCAATAATATCTTCCCACATATCTCGCCTAACCTCATCATCAGACTTGATCAATGAGTCAAGGTCGGAAAGTGTTTTATCCTTTATCTGGTTATGCAAAAAATCGAAAAAATGTTCAGACGGAATTGGCGTAGACTTCATTGCCACTCGATCATAATAGTCATTGTTTTTATAAATTGACCTAAGCCACTCATCAACACCATAGTAAAATGTTCCGTCCTGTCTATTGGCTAGTGAAAAATGGGATGCTATTTCATCCCGTCGCTCTTGGTTATCACAGGCGTACGTTACCCACGATCGCATTTCAAAATCCCCACGGAATTTTATAAACTTAGCATCACCATTAGGTAAATATAATATCACATTTCAGTTGTCATTGTTTTTAAAAACAAAAGCATTTGCTGCTGTATATCCATTAATATCAAAAAGAGTTACACTTACATTATTATTTAGCACTCCGACACCACTGAGGATATCCCTTGCAGAGTCATTGTCAATAGAGCTAATATCAAGATCATTTATCAAATCAATGATATATTTTTTTATGTGAGTGTCTTTATGGTTATCTAATGAATCTATTGCTTTCTTTTTTGCGTAGTTATAAAAATCTATATCCCACACCAAGTCAATAAATTGAGTTGGTTTTATATTTATAGCATCCTTTGCCTTATATTCACCCCTCGTTTTTATCGATGAATCATAGATGCCGCACATTGCATCCATGTCAACAAGATTAAGTTGAGTATTTTTATCGAAATTTGTAAAAAGATATTCAGTCAGAGATCTGTTTTCCCGAGGTTCTGATTGGATTTTTTTGTCACCATCATATAATACCTCAGCGAAATGAATAAAATTAACTTTATCAGGATCGATATCCATATGAAAGCGTGTTTTTATCTTTTCCCTGAGAATGTTGTGGGCAAGTTTTTTTAAATGAGTATTTATTGATTCATATTTTTCATTGAAGTTTACCAGTGCCTGTTTACCGTTATCGATAAAATTAGTCCCTAAAGACTGTCTGGCGACGCTGTAATGATTTTTATTACCCTCAATATTTTGTACACTATCGCCTTCTTTTCCTGTGTATTGATTTTTATTCAGAGCAGCCGCTTCTGCCCCCGGAAATCTCAGTGGGTCATACCAGGCTATAAACTGACCTGTTTCATACAGAGCATTGGCAACCGGACTCAGCATGGTACTGAAGCCATTACCGCTGTTATCTGAATGCGCTGTATCTCGGGAAACTGGGGGAGACACGCTTCTCTCTGAGGTGAATGCGGAGATATCAGTTGTTGATGAAACAGGGATACCATCAAGTCTTACCTGGCTCAACAGCATCAGCAACGGTGCGGCCAGGCCTTGCCGCGGAGATGTAATCTGGTAAGATGGTCTGCTCAGTTCTTCGTGAGAATTGACTGCCCTGTTAATGCTGCTTCCTAAATGGCGTATCTCATCCGGGATGGCAGAACGGTCTGAGTTTAGGCTTTGGGGCTGTGTTGTGGAGCTTCCCCTGATATTATCCTGAAGCTTATTCTGATAAGTTCCGGCTGAAACTCTGTGCTGCGACGCTGATACTGGCATGATTAAGTCCTGTTCCATGTAAAAATGATTTAATTGCATATCCGTGCCTGTATTACTTTCAATTAGGCCCAGCGGAAGCGAAGCTACAAAATGCGACATTTGACGTTTATCATAGCGGTGGGCTCTATTGAACCCGCCGTTAGTCATTAACTAAAATTACAAGTATGTTTTAAACCATTCTGTCTGAATGCTGATAACCTGCTTAAAGTGCTCTCCTGCATAAATGTCGTAATGGCGGGCACTGCTTTCCTCATATAGCCTTTTTTCTTTGGCCCCTACTGCGTCAAATAATGCCCGTCCCTGTTCCGGTGGATTAACCGTATCCTGACCAGCAATAACGACCAGAGTTGGGCACGTCACCTGTGAGGCATTCAATGCAGGTTTGTACAGAAGGGTTTCCCTCACCGTAAGAAACGGTATTTTAATGTCCATCTTTGGGTACTGCGCTCTGTTTTCTTCGAAAAATGATTTTGATTCTGCATCGCTCAGTACCCGGTTGACACCCACGAACATTTCTTTGCCCGTGCTTTTCTGCTTTTCTGCCATCTTATCCAGTGTTAAAAGAAAAGCCGCTTTCTCTTCATCATTCATTTTGCCGGTGACGATTTCTTCACCGTCTGCAAAAGCCAGCTGGCTGACGATACATTTTATTCCCGGGTCTCTGACCGCCGCACCAAATACGTGGCATCCCCCAAATGATGTTCCCCACAGGCCAATACGCTGCGCATCAAGGGAGGGCTGTTCTTTTGCCCAGTTAACAACAGAGATAATATCGTCAATTTGCATAGCAGGGACCAGGCGTCCGCGTTCGCCGTCACTGTCCCCGAAACCACGGTAATCAAACGTGATGGTGGAAAATCCGGCGCGGGTAAATGCTTCAGCAAAATCAGGTAGCAGAATTTCTCTGATACCACAGAAGCCATGGCACATAATGATCGCTGGTTTTTTTGTACTGTTGGAGGGAGAGCGAAGCGTCAGAACGATGCCGTTAGACAGTTTTTGTGTTGAAATTTCCATCAATATATATGTCCTTTTATCAAGTTAGTCATTAAAAGCAAAATTAATCCTCTGGAACCTTTTCTTCCCGCAATGCATGGTTAAGGTTTTGGTAGCAGACGCTGTTTCACGATATTGCTTTCACCAAATGGTTCTCGGCATCCGCGTTTCCGGTTGCTTTCCTTACGCGAAGAATGGTCTGCCGTGTAGTGCTAAACTCACGGGCAATAGCACTGATGCTTACTCCAGCGTTAAGACGTTCCAGCACCACCCGCTGCTGCTCCCCATTGAGTGACGAAGGACGCCCGAAGCGTTTTCCCGAAGCCCGGGCTCTTGCAATCCCTGAATGTGTACGCTCAATCAGCAGGTCTTTCTCAAACTCAGCGACAGCCGAAATCACCTGCATGGTCATTTTCCCCGCCGGGCTGGTTAGATCCACTCCGCCCAGCGCCAGGCAGTGAACCCTGATACCCGATGCCGTCAGTTGTTCCACCGTTTTCCTGACGTCCATAGCATTTCGTCCAAGACGATCCAGTTTGGTGACAATCAGCACGTCACCATTTTCCATTCTGTCGAGCAGACGGGTAAATCCAGACCGCTCACTGGCAGCAACCGAACCACTGATGTGCTCCTCAATCAGTCTCTGGGATTTAACGGTAAAACCGGCTGCTTCAATTTCCCTGCGCTGGTTTTCCGTGTTCTGCTCCAGCGTGGAAACACGGCAGTAGGCAAAAACGCGTGACATGATGAAAATTTCCGTCCGAAAAGGATGTACGAATCATAATGCATATCCGAAACTAATTTCACTTACTTTCGGACAGTATTGAGACCCAGTGTACGAAACCGAACGGTTCTGGACACGATCAGGCGGCCAGCGCCAGCCGCTGATCCATGTTCAGCTCGATACGACCACACGGATTAACATGGTGGTATATCAATGGCGTCAGACCACGCCAGTCTTCTTCTGTCATTCGCTGCTGCCAGACCGGCTCTGCCAGCACATTCTGGATCAATAATGTATTGATATAGACCAGACTGATTTGCAACAGGTGCAGAGAGAGCATCGACAGCTCCTGATCCGCAGGCCGGTTGCTGGTGAATTCTCCGTGTTCGCCATAAAAAATAAAATTATTGGCGCTGTTCCAGTTTTCAACGACGTTGAGACCCGCATTAATTTCGCAACGCAGTGACTCATCGTGCAAATAACGGCAGAGGAAGATAGTCTTAATCGCTTTGCCCAGCTCTGCGAGTGCCTTATAGGTTGGATGCTGAATGTTATTGCGGGTGAATCGTCGTAATATGGCCTCGGGCTCGGCGGTTCCGGTTTTAAGTGCCGCTGTATATTTGATTATCTCGTCATACTGTTGTGCAATAAGCTCCCAGTAGATCCCCCGGGTTAAAACCGGCGTAAGATGCGGGTACAACGAGGCATCTTCCTTTTCGCACAAATACAGCTTCTGTCGGGCGATAGCTTTCAGGCGCGGCAATAGATCGAACCCCAGCACATCACTGAACGCAAAGGCCACCTCACTTTGTCCATGGCTGTCCACATACTGGTGGTTAATTTCCATGTCGGTACAGTGCCGCAAAACGCCTTCCATCATCGCGGCCACCTCCGATGAGGAACAGCGGCGCAATTGTGAATAAATACACGTGGAGTGCATGTCCACATGCCAGTAAATCATCACACCGCGCCCCCCATAGCGGGCATGCCATTCTGTCATCAGATTCTGATCATAAGCACCCAACTTTCGGGAGTCCGCAGCACAGGATGTCGTCGCGTTTCCCCAGATAGCGGGCTGACGAATACGGAAAATACCGTTCACAATATATGAAATCGCGGAGCGTAAAGCATCTTTCTGAATAAACCGCCGTTTAACGTAGCGCAATTCATCATAGTTAACGCGGGGTTGCTGGCTGGCGATACGCTTCAGGCCTACATTGGTACCGAGGCCAAACAGACATAACAACAGGCGGCGTTGTAATACATCAGGTTCAAGCACTTCCCGACTGGCAGATGTGCGAAATAGCGACGAGAAATGTTCCCGTAAATCCACCTCCTTGAGTATGTCTATCAACTCCAGATCGGCCCAGCGCTGGCCAATCTCCTGCTTCAGCGCTGCGGTGTTGGGTGGCTCCGTTTGTTTATCCAGCGGCGTCAGATGGATACGATTTTTCCCCTGTTCCCTGATACGAAGTTTGGGATTATCCGGCAAGCCATCATTCAGCGTACCGGGCCAGTGGCGCATCCTGCCTTTGATCTGATTAATAAAGGTTGTCGCATCAGTAGGTGCCTGCAACAGGGAATAATAATATGCGCGGTTAGTGGCAAAATCGGCAGGGAGATCTTCTGCCGGATCACGATAACGATCAGCGCCGGAGACCCAGATTTCTTTGTTGCGCAGGCTTTTGCGTAAAGCCCGTAAAACACAAATTTCATAGTTGATACGATTAATGCGTTCTTCACCGGACTGGCTCTGTACGATGACAACATCCCGCCATTTTTTCTGAATAATACCGTCAACAGGCACATCACCCACCGCATAGAAATGCTGATTGCTGGTTCTGTTTTCCTTAATAATCTGGATTGCATCAATAACGGGCCGATACAGGGCGTTGCCGGACTGAAACTCAAGCCGGTCCAGTACCGGCATCAACATCCGGCGATAGTGGCTACCGTAAGAAGAACGCATGGATTCATGTACTTCCTGTTCGGTATTTACCCCCAGCGTTTTGAATTCATCGACCAAATTTTGCAGCATTTTCTGTGGGACAACGGGATAGACAACCTCTTTTATGACGCCATCCGGCTGGTCAACAGTGGCCTCGGCCATGCGGAACAGCAGACGTGCCTTGCCCCTGACTTTTTTAAACGCCGCAAACTGCTTTTTATCGACCTTTTTTTCAGCCCGGGTGCCAAGGTTATGGATCAACACCATCAACATCTCAATCAGTGCATCGGTCAGTTGCTGGCAGCGACGCCAGCAAAACATAGCCACCATGCTGTAACGGATCGCTGAAGGGTGGCGACGAAGCTCCCTGATCGATTCACTGGCACACCGTTGTTGAAATTGCACGATGAATTTAGGGGATATTCCCTGAAAAATATTCGGCTGTAGCGCAACACTATCAGGACATTTAAGCTGGGCGATGACGGAAAGGACATTCTCCAGACTGGGCCTTCCCGGGTCAGCTTTGAGGCCGCTGAATGTGACTTCGTTTACCCGGGCAGTGCCCGGTTCTTCGGCTGACAGTAAATGATTGATGGCAACCTTACTGTTGAGTGAGAGCCGGGTAAATATGGTGTTTTGTTGCTTTGTTTCGAACTGGTGTACGGCTGAACGAATAATCCGCTCCAGGTGCTCGGCAGTGGCGATGCCAGCGTCATGTATCTCCTGGCAGAATATACTCCATCTGCAGCAACTGGATTTTAAAGTGCGGCGTCTGCTGCCATAACAGCAGACGCCATTGAATATGGTACAGGAATTTACTGCAGATCTCCTCAGAAAGGGACCTTCCATCGCTCACCCGTTCGTTATGCCATCGCTGCCCCCTCTGGGTAATAAATACGTGGAGAGGCCTTGTGATATGGTCTGCCTGTCAACAGACGCCTGATATCATGTTTACGATAAGCGGCTGATACTGAATGTGAGTTTGACTCCATATAATCAACTGCGTTACTAAACACCATATGCTTTGAATACGCTATAACAGGGCGCTGCAGGTCATCTGCAAGTAATTGTGCAGCCCCCCTTTTGGCGTAGCAACTGACCAAATGCAGTGGTGCGGTACCTGTGCTGAGGTCTATCCCATACTTCTGCTTAAGTATTCCATTCAGTCCATTAGGTTTAACACGCTGAGCACCCCTGACATAAAAATTCCCAAATCTTTGCTCTTCTATATAGGTAGAACTTTTAGTGACCTTTCCTCCTAAAGAAAAACCAATATTCTTGCCCCCGTGTATGAGAAGTGCTTCCTCTCCCAGGTTATGGTAGTTATTGGTATAACCCAGGCTAAATATATCGCCGCTTGGACCGCCGATGCTCTGATCAAGCTCAGTAACTTTCCAGGCTTGCATTTTACCCAATGCAGATTTAGACCGACGGGCCGCTGACCTGACCCCCTGCCCGATGCCGGCACCCAGCCCTGCCACCCCGGTGGCCATCGACACCCAGCCCAGGATGGATGATGCCTGCGGATTACTGCCCTCCGTCGCCCCGCTGGCGATGGCAGTGGCATCCGCCGCCACGGCAAGACCGCCCACGACCAGCGAAGTTGTGGAGGCTGCACCTAGCGCCGCCATTACCCCACCAGCCGCCGCTATGGACGCCCCGGCCGTAAATACCGAGAACGCCAGCCCCAGCGCACCGGTCACGGTACCCAGTATGCCCTGCCAGCTGATGTGTCCAGAAGGGTCAGTATGGTTCACCGGGTCTCCCGCGCAGTACGCGTACGGGTTAATGCCCCCCGCACCAAACGGACTCAGGCTGTCCGGGCAGTTAAACCGCATCAGCACCGGATTATAGGCCCGGTAGCCGTTGCCCAGATGAGAGGCCCCGCTCACCGGGTCGGTGCGTTCACCGTTAAAACCCGGCAGCAGGTCCGTAGCCTCACCATTACCGTACGGCGACCAGTCGTGCTGCAGCCCTTCTCTCTGACTGCCATCGTGCGACCACAGCAGGCTGTCATTGCAGTCTGCTGCGGTCAGCGTCAGTGCGCTGCCGTCGCTTACCCCCAGACAGGTGTGACCATTTTTAATCAGCCGCGTTGCCCGATTCTGCTGTACCAGTACCTCGTTAACCAGCTCATCAGCCCGGTAGTACAACTGCCGGGTATCCCCGTCAGTAACGCTCTGGCTGACCAGCCGGTTCAGGGCATCATAACCGTAACCGCCCCCGCTGATATTATTTCCGCTGATGCTGACCAGCCTGCCGACAGCATCATAGCCCAGCGCACGCCCGGCTTCATCCTGCGTCATGCGTCCATCGGCATCATATTTCAGCATGATGGTCTGTGGGTAATCCGGGTGGGTGTGCATCACTGAACTCAGTTGCGTCGGATCGTTACTATTTTCATAGTGATACGTAGCAGTATCAATGCTGCCGTCCGCCAGCGTGGTGGTGACCACGGACAGATTATTCAGTGCGTCATACTGATACGTCTGCGCCTTCATCTTATGACCGTACGCATCCTCCGGCGGAGCGTCGCCGGTTACCGTATAGCTGACAAGCCGGTTGCGGGTATCATAACTGTACTCCTCGTCTTTAACCACGCTGCCGTTCCGTTGCGTGGTGCGGGTGGTGAGCAGGTCATTTGGTGACCAGGTCTGGAACAGCGTAAGTGTGACGCCGCTGCTGTCAGTGATGGTGCGGGTGACTTCACGGTCAAAATCATCATAGCGCAGTCCGGTCGTCAGTGAGGCCTGAGCGGCGCTGTCCGTTACCGTCTGTACCGACAGGCGGCTCAGTACATCGTATTTGAGGCTGACGGTCAGGGCGTCGTCAGTAAGGGTTATAACCCGTCCATATTTATCGCGGACACTGGTTGTTCGCGCCCCGGAGATATCCGTACAGCCTGTCAGTTCCCCTGCCAGGGTATAAGTGTATCCAGCCTGGCGCTTTTCGCCGTCCCGGCTGAATGTTTCGCCTGCAAGGCTGCCGGATGGACTCCAGGAATGATGGTCTTCCGTACTGCCTTCCTTCGCGGTCAGCAGGTCGCCAGTGCCGTTATCGTAGCTGAACGCCTGCATCACGCTGCCCGCTGTCAGGCTGCTGACTACATTACCCAGCTCAGGAATATAGCTGTACTCCAGTATATTATCTGACGGCAGCGTCGCCGAAGAGGGAACCGCAGAGGAACCGTCATAGGTATACGTTGTGGTGCGTCCTCCGCAGACCCTCTCTGTCACACGACCAAGACTGTCAAAGGTTTGCGTACCCAGCAGCCAGGTCTGCGTGTTCCCGCCTGCGTCCGGACCCGTCACGCTGATACTGGTCACACTGTCATCGGTCAGATGAGGGGCATAGCGCCGTGTGACCCGACTTCCGTCCGGCAGGGTTTGCGTCAGCACCCGACCGTATGCGTCGTAAGTCCGCCCGGTCTGGTTATCCAGCTCATCCGTTTCCAGTCGCAGACGGCCGAGACCATCCCAGGAATAACGACGCACGCCCTGCTCCTGTCCGGTCGTGTCCAGACGGGTTACAGTGAGTGGCAACTGGCTATTTACATCATACGTTGTTGTTGTTTTCCCTGAACTCAGATTTTCATCGTCCGAGTGGCCCTGTACATACACGGTACTGAGCAGGGCCACAGGGCTGGTTTCCTGCAGGTTCTTCGAACCGTCAGAAAACGCCTGCTCGCCGACTGCTCCCCACCCGTCATAAACGGTCGTCATATCAACGCTGTACTGCTGACCGGAAAGCCAGTCGTGGCTGACACCGTTATTCACGTCTCCGTGCGCGTTGTAACTTCGTGATGAAACCTCATACCATTCCCCTGTGTCGTCCCTGTCGAACCGCTGCTGGCTGATATCCCGACCCGCCCCGTCAAAATACGTTTTCAGCTGGTTACCGGAGGTATCAGTTTCCGTGGTCACCGGGCCGTTATCGGTAATAGCATACGCCCAGGTGGCCGTGTTCTCATACTGCGTTCCCGGTGCGACCGTCCGTGCCAGCAGGCGTCCGGTTTTATCGTAGGAATAGGTGACTGTCACGCCCTGTACATCCGTCTCACTGAGCAGCAGACCCGAAAGCGCCGACTGGACGCGGACTGTCGAGGCCTGCAGGTCGTCGTGGCCGGTAAAAACGGTGGTCTGACGCATCACGCCGTCGCTGACAGCGGTGGTAAAGTCCTTACGGGATGCAAAGCTGTCCGCACCTTCCCCGCCGTCGTATTTTGTGTCGCTGATGGCGGTGATGCGCCCGTACTCAGCGTCACCCGCGGCGGTGTTGTAAGCATAATCCCGGCGGCCCAGCAGCACGTCATCAGTGAACGTGGATAAGGTATCCTGCACGACATGAGCCGCATCGCCGACCGTGGTATAGGTGTAACGGGTCTGCATCACTGGGGCATCATACTCCGTTGCCCGCGGCGTGGTGGCCTGTGACTTCATAAAGCGCACAAAGCCGTGCGGCTCCGCCGGGCAACCAGCCTCGCCTGCCGCAGAGTACCATTCTGTGACGGTCTCCGTGCCGTCCGGAGAAACCTGCCGGGTCGGGTTTCCACTCTCATCAAATTCGCTTACGGTGACCTGCGACCGGTTTTTTCCCTGTGCGTCCGTCCAGGTCTCTGTTTTCTGCTTCGGTAGCTGAAACTGAGGAGGCTGCCCGTCAATAAAGGTGCCAGCCTCAGCGTAGTAGGTAAAATCCGTCCGGTATCGACATCCCTGACGAGTGGTTTCCTCACTGAGCTGCAGATGATAGTTGTTATAAGTTCTTTCCGTGGTGACAGTTATGTCGCCGTCTGACACGGTTTCAGTCGAACCATATGTATAATCCGTCAGCGTGTTATATACATAGTCGCTGTCAGCCGACCAGTCACCAAAATTGCCGTTGTAGCCGAGGAAGTTCTGTTCAGTCCAGGTGTAGTAGGTCACAATTTCAGGCTGGCCGGCGCCGGGGTTTCTGCGGTGGAAAAGTACGGCAGGAAGCCGACTGCTCATGCTCGATGCATCCGGGTATGCTAGCCCTTTAATCTGACTGTATTCCACGCGATCTGTCATGCCGGTCGGGTAGTCCACTCCGGTTAGAAGCAGGTGTCCGGCACCGTCCACGCTGTCATAACTAAAGGACCAATCAAGCGTCTCGCTGCCTGAGACTTGGCGGGAAACGGTGCCAAGCTGGCTGTCGTTTATCAGGGAAAAGGTAATCTGATATTCATCGTCCGAATCCGGCCAGACGGTCATGACCACTACATTGTCATAAGTGAACTGACAAAGCGGTGTTGTTTCATCTTTAACTTCTGAAAGTAGTGGATTCTGACCATTCCAGTCCCAGACGAGGGTCAGGGTACGTCCTAGAGGCGATGTAATCAGTGAGGTGACAAAAGTACTGTCACCGGCCATGGTCAGTAATTCCTGGCGGCCCTCTTTCCAGAAAACAGTGTATCCCTCTTCGTCATCCAGACCGTTGGCATAGGCGAAGCGGAAGTTATTGAGTTTTTGGTTACGCACGGTGTCAGTACCTGGCTCAATGCGATACTTCTCACCGTTGCTCAGTTCCAGCAAGTTCGTCTGGTTATTGAACTGGGTGATTCCCAGAGAAAAGCCAGTACCGAATCCGTAATTTTTTGTGGTCAGAGGGGAATAGTTCAACCCTAACGACAATTCAGGTCCCAGCTGGTTATTCCCTACAAAATGCGCCAGAGGAAAATTAACCATAAACTGACCGGTGCGGGGATCGGTCAGCGTTTGCAGGGCGCTGACAAAGTTCCCCGCCTGCGTTGAAAATGTTTCGTTCATCTCATTATCCTTATCGGTAAGCAAGAGCGCAGCATGATGTACTCACTGCGCTCTCCTTTACTATATTTTATACAGATGCGTTAATTATCTTATGAGAGGGAATAATGCATTTACCTCAGGCGTTGACATGTAATGCCGGCCAGCTTGAATCGTTGACCGTGATTGAGACAGTTCCCGAATTACCATACTCATCTGTCACGTAAACTCTGATGTCTTTTCCGCTATCTCCCCAGCCCTTCTGATGTGAATCGTTGCGCGGGATGCGGTGATTACAGATACGTATGGTAATGGCTCCATCGATCAAATCTTCTGTCCAGTGATGGCCATTATCTGCTGAGCCGATAGTGTAATAATAATCCTCCCCCCCACATTTAGCATGAATGGTATTGCTCGACAGGAGACCATAATGTTTTCTGTTAACAAAGATAAAAGTGGTATCATAGTGCGCACCGCCAACCCCCCAGACGGTATCACATCCGCCATCAGGCAGATGGAAACCGGAATTTACAGAAGCGGATAACACATTTATTTTTCGGAATTTTAAATTGTCTAGCGCAGGAGTTATAGTGGCTGTAGCTTTACTGCTCGTTCCTTCATAATTGTCATAATTAACACTCGCCCAGTTATTATGAACAACCAGCATGTTATCATGCACGGTATAAAACGAACTAAAACTGGTTGTATTATTCTCTAACCTTACATTTTTACTCAGGCTGTAATCTATATTATCCAAGGCTTGAACATGAACAAATGAAGGTGATTTAAAAACTGAGCCTGTTGCACCGCTGGGGCTATTTTTAGTGCTGGTTCCGTCTGCTGTAGTATTGAACTCACCCACACCAGGAACATTTATACCGGCAGCTACATCCAGCCCTGATGATAGGTGGCTGGAAGAAATGTAGTAAATTATAGTAAAAGCACCTTCTGTTTTATTCTCCTGCGAATTCCCCACCGCTGAACCATAATTTACAGGGTTAGAATATCCTTTATCAACATCGGAGTATTCCCAGGGGGAGTTATTATATACATTTCCCTTCCAGTTTAATTTCTCTCCTGTTGTATAATTAATCAGATGAGTAGCGTTGAGCATCTCATCTTGGGGGATATTCAGCGGCTTATTATCTTTCCCAAGAACAGTGGCATGCAAAACAACCGCAACCTGATTATTACCATTCCCATAAATGATGGCATTTTTAGCTGCTGAATTTTGCAAAAATTCAACTTTTAGGACCGAAAGCTTATTAAAATCATCCCATACGCTCATATAATCACCTCTTGTGTGTGCCGGAAGTCCCGGCGACGGATAAGCTTATGCATGCCCTAAATAGCTGCGCGGAATAGTGCTCCACTGTTGGTCAGCCCTTGTGGGACAGGGTACTGGAGCATTTTCTCTGCCATGTAACGTTATATAGGACCTGTAATGCTTCGTTCTGATGCGCCTGCCAGATGACCATAAATGACATATTTAGCAGGAAGCCAGTGGCTGATAAGTGACAGAGTGGTGTCCTCCCCCACAACCCCGATAAGAAATGAAATCAGAAAGATAAGCAGCCTGTGCATCCCCCAAGGGATACTGCACCAGCGTGAAAAGCAGCGCGTCGGAAAAGGCTGCAATAACGTCTGGGCCATAAAGCTCACCAAAAAGGTTAATCAGCATGGCGCCCCCTGAAACTGATGTGTTTTTCTTAATTATTAGCAAGCATTAGCGATAACGCAAATATCGCGAAACATAAACGTAACAAGCGGCGCACGCCCATGGCGCAGGTGCCGCAGGCGAGCATGCGCTCGACGGCGAGTTTGGTCCAGTCGCTGAGGGCGTCGCCGTGTTTGTCGAGATAGCGGCTCCAGCCATCATTGTGCTGGAACAGCAGCTTTGCCGGTCGGGGAATATACATAGAGCAGAGTTTACAGGGCGGCAGGAAACAGGAAAATGGCGTCGGCGCTAGCCGGCTCACGTCGCAGACATGCTCATTTTATGCAGGTGTTAACGCTGCGGTGGGGTATGCGCCACCGTGCGAGCTGCCGGGCCGTCAGGCGGCGCCGGCGTTGATGTGAGGCTGGGGCTTAAAGACGGTAGAGGCAGCAGTGCTGCCGTGCTCGTCCCGCAGGGGCGCTACGTTCCGATCAAGCTGTACAGCAGCGCTCCCCGCTCACCATCGTGGTCAGAGCCGAAGAACAGGAAGTTTTTACGCCCCAGACTGACCGTCCGCAGGGCATTTTCAGCGATGTTGTTATCTGCCTCCGCCCAGCCATCGTCTGCATAGCAACATTTGCCGACTTTTCGATATTAAGACAGAACCCTTTAAGAACATGATATTTTCACTGTCATTGTACCTTTATATTCACCTGGCCGAATATCGCTTGGTACGGGGTCGAATTTTAGGTAATGTTCCACTGATGAATCACCTTTAAATGAGGAGCCCCCCCATACCGTATCGCTTACGGTATACCAAAGTGATCTTACCCGCGAATAGTGGACACGCGACTAAGTGAGTAAACTCTCAATCAGAGGTGACTCATGACAAAATCAGCATTAACCAGCAAAAAACCACGTAAGCAATATACGCCTGAATTTCGCAACGAAGCCCTGAAGCTTGCTGAACGCATCGGGGTAGCAGCCGCTGCCCGTGAACTTAGTCTGTATGAATCGCAGCTTTATGCCTGGCGCGGTAAGCTGAAAAATGCACATTCCTCTTCCGAACGTGAGCAGGAAATGTCTGTTGAAATTGCCCGCCTTAAGCGACAACTGGCGGAACAGGCAGAAGAGTTGGCCATTATCCAAAAGGCCGCGACATACTTCGCGAAGCGCCTGAAATGAAGTATGTCTTTATTGAAAAACATCGGGCTGAGTTCAGCGTCAAAGCCATGTGCCGTGTGCTTCGGGTTGCCCGCAGCGGCTGGTATGTCTGGTGCCTGCGTCGCCATCAGATAAGCCCACGTCAGCAGTTCCGTCGCGTCTGCGATGAGGCCGTCGGTAAGGCATTTACTGAGGCAAAACAGCGTTATGGTGCGCCTCGTCTTGCTGACGAACTACCGGAATACAACATCAAAACCATTGCTGCCAGCCTGCGCCGTCAGGGACTGAGAGCAAAAGCCTCCCGCCGGTTCAGCCCGGTAAGCTACCGTGAACACGGGCTGCCCGTGTCTGAGAACCTGCTGAAGCAGGATTTTTACGCTAGTGGTCCAAACCAGAAGTGGACAGGTGACATCACGTATCTTCGCACGGACGAAGGCTGGCTCTACCTTGCAGTGGTGATTGACCTGTGGTCGCGTGCAGTTATTGGCTGGTCAATGTCACCACGGATGACAGCGCAGCTTGCCTGCGACGCACTGCAAATGGCACTGTGGCGGCGTAAACGTCCGGAAAATGTCATTGTTCACACTGACCGTGGTGGTCAGTACTGCTCATCGGATTATCAGAGCTTGCTGAAACGCCATAATCTGCGCGGGAGCATGAGCGCAAAAGGCTGCTGCTATGACAATGCCTGCGTGGAAAGCTTCTTTCACTCACTGAAGGTGGAATGTATCCACGGAGAGCGCTTTGCCAGCAGGGAAATAATGCGGGCGACGGTGTTTAATTATATCGAGTGTGATTACAATCGCTGGCGTCGCCACAGTGCGTGCGGCGGTCTAAGCCCAGAACAATTTGAAAACCAGAATCTCGCTTAGGGCGGTGTCCACATTACGTGGGTAAGATCAAAGATGCGAGGAATTATTGGTGATATTACCTTGCCCTCTGCTAGTTTCATATTGTTCAGGACTGAAGGTAAGGTTACTTGCAAGTGTTCCCGCACCCACAGACGTGATTGGTATATCTTCCACAGATGCGCCAGGATGAAGGTCAGGCAATTCAACATAATCCACTACATCAACTGAACATGATCATGTTGCAGGGATGAGATTCGTTGCAGAGAATGTGTTGCCGTTTATTACTATAGTTATCGTTGCATCGTGCGAAACGTTGTCATAATTGTACATGGTGAAGAGTGAGTTCACTTCGCCCTGGTTCGAAGGAAGTTTATAGTTCACTAGAGGAGATGATGGCTGAGCGCGGTATCACCCTCGATCATTCCACGCTTCATCGCTGGGTCATCCGGCTGGTACCACTGCTGGACAAAACCTTCCGCCGGCATAAACGCTCTGTGGGACGCCGGTGGCGAATGGATGAAACTTACATCAGGGTCAGGGGACAGTGGAAATATCTGTACCGTGCGGTCGATACCGAAGGCCAGACAATCGACTTCCTGCTCACGGCTAAGCGGGATGCCGCAGCAGCGCTGCGTTTCTTTCGAAAAGCCATTCGCCACCACGGTACACCTGAGGTCGTGACTATCGATAAGAGTGGTGCCAACACCGCAGCGCTGGCCACACTCAATGCCGGTAAGTCTGATGAGGAAACCATTGCCATCCGGCAGAGCAAATATCTGAATAACCTGGTTGAGCAGGATCACCGAAACATCAAACGGCGAACACGGCTGATGCTGGGATTCAAATCGTTCCGGCGAGCACAGTGCCTCCTGGCGGGAATTGAGCTGGCTCACATGATACGTAAAGGTCAGTACGGACATCCGGCAGGGGACGGGCTGTCGCCGGCTGAACAGTTTTATCTGATGGCTGCATGAAAAACAGTCAACATAACTTTTGTCACCCCGCTGTCGTTAATGCGACAAAACCGTATAAAGCGATGCACCGGCCATGCAAAGCACCGGGACGGCGAAGCCGTGACGCTCGCCCCATCGGGGCGCTACGTTCACTACGGACATGAAATAGTAGCTGTTCCTGAGCTCTTGTATTCCCCTGGATTAGGTTCAGATGGAACAGTCAAAGTAATAGAGCTGGGCTCAGAGATAATGTATTGTTTACGTTCTGCAGACCATGTACCCGGCGAGACACGATACTCTATTGTGGCATTTTCCGGTCCTTCTAGGTACGGCCCACTGTCACTCGCGTTTTTAGGTGCGTAGGTTATAGTTCCGTTCCCCGTGATTTCGGAAACAAAGGATTGTGTTGGGCTAGAGTTATTCACAAGGTTTCCAAAGATTATGTCTGATACTGTTGCGGAACAAGACTCTACAGCTGGTAGATTAAGGTCTTGGTCTTTATTCATAGTAGAGCCGCCATCAAGCCTGAAAGAAGTTATGTTCACGTGACTTAGAAGAATACCAGCCGAACTTACCTTCGGATAAACTGTTATTCTTCCCGTAGCGTTAAAACCCGCTCCAGGATAGGGGGCAACTGGGTCTAGTTTTTGTGTGGTACCATCACACGGAATCTGGACTCTGGAGCCAGAGCCGGCGGCTCCATTGGTTTCGGCTATCACCTTATCGATCTGGTCAGGGGTATCCGTGGTGCATGAAAATGAAAATATTACGTTGTCGGTAAGGTTAGGTACGGTTAAGGATGCTCCCACACTATCCCTGGCTGTCTGTGCGGAAATTGTATAAGTAGCGGCGTATGATGCATTTGTTAGTAGAGTTATGATTATTGGGATGACTGTGCCATAATTTTTACGTGGCTTAAGGTGTACTAACATAGGTGATGCTTCCTATTGGGTGGTGGTAGAACGGGATACTTTAATTATTAGGACTTCCTTGACGCATAGGAATTTCGAACTTTTTGAGCCCCTGTAAACCAAGGGCTGGCAGAGACAGAACTCGTTTTTTTTAGCCTTAACGTACAATAATTTTCGATATCCAAACTGACCCCTGGTAGCCATGGGTTTGACCGCGTAGATGACAGACGTTGACTTCCTTATGGACCAGCCCTTCTTTCCCGGTCATCGACGAATGATATCCTGCACGCTACCATTCGTCATTCAGCTTTGTTGTCAACGCTGTCGATTACTCCTCATCGGGGGATGGTAGGCTGGTCCGTCGTGCGCAGGTTTACATCCCGAGATCTTGGATCCGCCCCCAGCACAATCTGTGCGTCTGCGGTGCCGGTCGTGCTACGTTGTTCGTTAGGTCACAGACCGCTGCGTAAATGGGGTCCGGTACGAACCGGTTAACCAGCGAGACGAGCCGAGCCCTGAGGATATGCTCATAATATCCCCGGATATCGGTTCGGTGCACGAACGTAAGCCGTCCACTGCTGAGTGCCTCACTGACTTCCCGCAGGCTGTACCTGACGCCTTTCCCCTTCAGATGATGGCAGGCTTCAGGCCGGGGCAGCGTATTCTCCACCTGCAGCGCCACCCACTTCAGCACCAGTGCATCCCGCGCTGACCACATGGCCCTGGCGCCCCGCCCCCGTCCGCATATCATCATCGGTGAAAGACGGTAACGTCCTTCCGTGATAGTACGGAACAAAACTTTCTCCGTTTCAGACCAGCGCCGCCTCAGATGCCAGATGTCCGCGTTTACCGGGGCATTTTTTCGCTGCCGGCACAGCCAGTCATACGCGGCAGTAAAACAGGCATATGACCCGTCTGCCGCATTATCACTGATACTCAAACTTCATGTTCACCACGGTACTGAAATCACCAGCCTTCACCGCGTCTTTTGTACCGACATACGCGGCCTTGTAGGTCAGTGTGTTATCCGCTGACGGCGTCAGGGCGCTGGTTTCCTCCACGCTGCCGTCCGGTTTAAACTTCGTCGAACCATCGGTCTGGTAAAAGTACAGGCCCACGCCTTCAGCGCCATCAGTTACAGTGTTGGTGAAGGCTGTGGTGTCATCGTCATCTGGCGTTCCCGAGGCCGTAACGACCACGTTGCTCGCAGCGGCGCCACAGTCCTTCAGGACGATACTGATGTTCTTTTCTCCGCCGGTTTTGCCGACGCCCTTAATGTCCCGGTCAGCGATATCAGACAGCGTGATGTTCTGCTGCGCAGAAGCATCGTCAATGGTACAGGTGTTTGCCAGCACCTTGCCGGTGATGGTGATGATGGCACTGTCGCTGGCGGCGTATGTGTTTGCCGACAGGCCACAGACCAGTGCTGCAATAACACCTGTTGTTACTGTGGCACGTTTCAGGATTTTTTGCTTTGTCAGTCGCTGTTTCATTACAGACTCCGTAATTTGTTAAAATCAGAACCAGTCAGCTCCTGTGGCTTCTGGCGTATTACTGTAAGTAAAGGGGTACTTCGTACCTGCACTTATATACAGGTACCGTTAATCCTGACCACCGGCTGTTTTCCGGCATCTGCCGGCAGACGATACTGGGCCGAACACTGCTTACCGGCGCCCCAGTCAGCCTGCACGGTGCCTGCTTCCGGCAGGCCGGACAGGTAAACCTGACCGTCATCACCGACAATCCCTGTACGTTCACCTGCCGTCACCATGGTGCCAAAAGGCAACGGTTTGCCGTTGTTTGTTAACGTCATCAGCACGCGGCTGCCGGTATGTCCCTTAAAGGATGCTTTGACCACGGCACCCCGGGTCGGCACCACGCGGGTGACCGCCTCATCAACATCGGTACCGGCGTCCAGAGTCGAGGTATCCAGCGCCACGCGGTTTTCCCGGTATACCGAGGCATACGACTTGAGGGCATACCCCCGCCAGTCAGTGCGCACGCCGGTTTCATTTTCCAGCGCCACACCGGCAGCCCCCGGCGCTGCAACCAGCACGCTGGTTTCCCCGAGCGGCTGCCCCAGCGTGAGACCTTCACCGTGCAGCAACGCCCCGCCGGAGACACCGTAGTTCACCTGCCGGTAGTCGCTGCTGTAGCTGTACCCCAGACTGCTGTTACCGTAAGTTCCGCGATAATTTGTACTCAGGTTGCCGCTGTTACCGTTATCACGCTCATACCCCTGAGACAGGTTCCAGCCCAGGTTATTCCCTTCCAGCGCGGTACCGCTGAGGCCGGCCTGATGAGTGATGTCCCCGGCGGTGTTGCGGCTGGCGCTGTAAGTGGCATACATGTTACGACGACCACTATCGTTACCAGGCAGCAGTGAACTGAGCGGCACCGACAGTGACAGGAAAGCGGTGCGGTCTGAACCCTGCTGGCCGGACTGCCGGCTGTAGCTGTAATTCAGGCTGTAGTTAACGCTGCCGATTGTGCTGCTGAAGCCGGCCTGTAGTGAGTCGCTGTTTCCCTGCGTGTTCCAGTAAGTCTGCCGCACGCCGGAAAGGTAAACCGCTCCCAGCTTACCCACACGCTGGGAAACGCTGGCCTGCAGTTTTGCCCGCCGGTTGTTGTAAAGGTTGTAGTAGTCGATGTACTGGCGCTTAACCGGTCTGCCATCGGCGTCGACCGAGTCCACATCATAAAGCCACCCCTTCATTCCCTTCAGGGCGGTTTCATCCAGCGTGTGGAACCCCTGCGTGGAATAGCGGTAGCCGGTCAGCTGAAAGGTGGTGCCCAGCGAGTTCAGGGAGCGCGCATAAAGAAAACGCAGCGACTGCCCCTGGTGACGGCTGCCGTCTGCCAGCGTACTGTCCGCCTGCGTGATATCAGCCGAGAAGGCACCCAGCGTTCCCATATTCAGTCCGGCACCCAGCAGGCCGGAAAGATAATTCTCAGAATACTGCGTCCCGCCATAAACGGTAATATTGTGCGGCAGCCCCCAGACCAGCGTTCCCTGCACAAAATCCGGGGTGTCATAGCGGTCACTGGCCGCCTGATAACGCCCGGCGGTCAGGGTATATTTGAGACGTCCCTCACGCTGCAGTACCGGCACGGATGAATAGGGCACGGTGAACACCCGGACGGTGCCATCCGCTTCCGTGACCGTGACCTCAAGGTCACCGCTGGAATACACCGGAAACAGGTCATCAATCGCGAAAGCGCCCGGCGACACGAAGGCCTGATAGACCGTATAACCGTTCTGACGGATACTGACCCGCGCATTGGTGGTGGCCGTTCCACGAATTACCGGGGCAAATCCGCGCTGGCTGTCCGGAAACATACTGTCATCCGTTGACAGCTGTATGCCGCGAAACCCCAGTGAATCGAATACGTCGCCACTGGTTGTGCTGTCGCCGAGCATCAGCTCACTGCGCAGCGGAATAATCGCTCGCTCAGCATACGTTTTGACGTGCTGCCACTTCCGGTAGCTGTAATACCGGCTGTCATACTCATTCCAGGTCCGGACGTCACGCAGCCGCCACGGTCCCACATTCAGGCCGCTGTTCAGGTTAAGATAATGACTGCTGCTGTTTCCGTAACGCCCGTGGCTGGTGTTGCCGTTAAAGCTGTAATTCAGCATCGCGGCATTGATGCCCTCATCCCAGCGCTCCGGTGGAATGTAACCCCGGGCACTGTTCTGCATGGCCGCCTGCGGAATGCTGATATCCAGACGCATTTTCTGGAAGTCAAATGTTGTAAACGCCTCCGGGATGAATTTCCCCGGTGACACGCACTGGTCGTCTGCCACATCATTAAGGGCCGGGAAGGCCTTTATATTCACACCCAGACCGTCCAGGTCCTTACGGGTCAGGCAGGCCATCAGGCCGGTGCCGTCGCGGATATCTGCGGCAGCAGTTTTTGTGTCCGGGGATGCGACGTCTTTCTTTTCATTATTGTTTCCATCCCCGCCGGCATCCACAAACCGGAGGTCACGGCTGGTCACCTGTTTGCCGTTGATATAGATGTCAACCGGATAGTTGCCGGGGATCTGTGCCCCGGCCTTCTCAAAGCGGGAGAGGTCTGCCACCATCTGCGGATCGGAGGCGATAAGCTCCGGAGCAAAATAAAGTTCAGCATGTGCAGCAGCCGGCAGCAGAAGTGCCATTCCGATGCTCACAGCAATCAGGGAAAACTTATAGCTCTGGCAGGACTTTCCGTCGGAATGGGGACGCTCACGTTTATAAAAAGATTTGCTACACATTTGCACTGGATCTGTCATCAGCTCAAACCTACATAGGGATTATTTCAGCGTGGCACGCAGCTCTGGCGTAAGTGCCCCGAAATCGTTGATGGTGCGGAAGGTAACGGTGTTACCCGCGCCCGCTGGCAGGGAAAGTGAAACACTCCCCCGCGGAGTGACCATCGTGTCCGGCAGCTTCTGTCCGCCGGCCTTCATCTGCGCCAGCGTGATGTGATACGGTGTGGGGTTATCAATCCGCATCTGCCCGCCGGACCGGTGGAAGGTCAGCTCAGCCGGGGCTTTTTCCACCGCAGGCTTAAGACCGGCAGGGCGGACAAAAAGCTTGATACGGCTCACGGCGGCCAGCATCAGGACGTTTTTACCTTCCATCTTCTTTTTGTCCATCGAAGGGATGGCCTTGGTATTGAAGTAATACAGGCTTTCCTGGTCGGTTCTCACGGGTTTGCCGGCATACATCAGTCGCAGGGTGTTCTCATTACCCGGCCCGCTGACATACAGTGGCGGAGTCACGACAAAATCCTGACTTTTCTGCCCGTCTGGCTGCTCCACCCAGGACTGAACCATAAAGCTGGACAGGTCAGACGTATTGCGGACTGACAGGCTGACCTGCTTCTGACCGGCCGGATAAATAACCCGGGTACCACCAAGGGTGATCCCTCCGGCCTGTGCCAGAGATGGGGCCAGACAGACCGCAGACATGACGACTGCGTATAAGGTGCTGCGAAAAAGATGCGTTGACATGATATTTTCCTCGTGCTTGCAGATGAGTGGAGTGAGAGCAGTCCTGCCTGCGGGAGCGGCAGCAGGCAGGACTGATGCTAATTACTCGTAGCTCACCTGGAAATTAACGGTTGAGTTGGCAGAGCCTGCCACCACGCCATTGGCTGTGGCAACGTAAGCGGCGCTGAACGGGATTTCATTAGAGCCTGCCACTATTTTCTGCGCGGCGGCTGGCGTGCTGCCATCGACTTTAACCGCCGTGTTGTTTTGCAGGATCTGGATGCCTACATTCTGTGCGGCGGCGGTGGTGTCTCCGGCGCCGCTTGCAGCAGACTGTACTGCCAGCGTGGAGTCATCACCGGTGGTTGCACCATTAAAGGTAATGGAGGCGCTGGTGTAACTGGCCGGTTTCGTCGGGTCAGTGGCATTTACACTGAGGTCACAGCCGGTAAGCTTGATGATAAAAGGCACCGCTGAACTGGAATCACCTTTTGCAGCAAGGCGGCTGACAGGCACCTGACCGAGCGTAACGGTTTGCCCGTCAGAGGTGTTATCCACCGCACAGGGAGCCGCGACAATAGCGCCGGTGAAATGAATTTTTCCACCGTCAACGGTTACAGGCGTTTCTGCCGCAAAAGCAGAAAAAGAACCTGCCAGCAGTGCCGGCATGAATGAAGCTAAAATAACTTTTTTCATATATAATACCTGAATTATCCTCGTGGTTTTTCCTGATTTATTGCTGGCATCAGATAAATAACAGCAACATGTAACAAAACAGAAATATAATGAGGATAAAATCCTCATTGATATTCAATCGTGTTGAGAATTAAAAATTGCGCAACCACACGGTTAATTTTTTATTTTATTAATTTGATTGCAGAAATGGCATGATCGAGTTCATTCTCAGCAATGACAAAATCACTTCTGTTATCAGTTCTACTCAGTTATTCGCCCACTTTATCTCTGAGGAATAATATATTCCTCAGAGAGGATTTCCATACTCACACTGGAAAAGCAAAAATTTATTCTGCATAGCGCTGTTAATTCGTAGGGCGAATTATCATTTATTTATGGGTTATCGTCAATGGGGTCCGCTTGGAAAAGGGAATATATCCTACGTTAAGCCTGTTTTCTAAGAAGGCATGGCAGGTTGCTTTGAGCGAACAGCGAAAGTTTACATTTTTCACCGCTTATGAAAGTTTGACTAACAAGTTTAACAAGTTTAACAAGTTTAGGGATAGTCGTAATAATATCTCTGCTATGATCTCCAGTAATAACTCTCAGAGAACGAATACTTTGTGCAATACTTTGCACGGTAACAACCTGCCCCCGCCAGATATACTTAAAAAAATCGTTATGCGTTACCGGATCTGGGTATTTTTCGCAAAGCAGAGAAAGCACCTCAGATTCTTTTTTTCTCAGTCGAACTGAAACACCATCAACGGATAACATTCGATGCCGGGGGTTAAAAAACACACTTGCCGCGCCGGCAGTTTTCGTTACATCTCGATTACAACAACATTTCACAGGGATACCTCCTAAATAAGTTACAGCCTAAAGTTTACAGGAATTTTTATAAAAAAATTCCCATCCGAAAATTCAGTTACCAGAAAAAAATAATTGAAATTTAATATGTCCAGGTTAAATAAAGTTAATGACTTGCTACTCAAAGGTTCCTTTTTTTTGGGTGGTGACGTAATGATTCTGTCGCATTATCAGGATTATGTCAGTAAAAGTGGTAGGGTAAGTTGACCTATGTCAATATTTTCACTTAGAGCCTATCCCAAAAGGGATTGTCGTATAATGCGTCACGGTAGTTTCTGAGGGCGAAGTATGGCAGGTAACAAGTGGCAGATTAGCGATGCACATTCCGGAGAAGTTCTTCCGTATGGGGGGTTTGAGGGCCAATGGAACGAAAACGTACGCTAAGAAGGTAATTCATTGTTTAAACTGAAATTTAATGCTCTCAGTTCTCCCTTCAAAATATCCTCCGGTAGCGTGAACGTATAATGCCCCAGCATATTGATATGCCCGTGCATCAGTGGGGATAACCGGGCGATATCTTCATCCCCGGTTTCTTCTCCATTAGTGCACATCCAGCTCAGTGCTTCCTGCATATAAAGCGTGTTCCACAGTACCACTGCATTAGTGACCAGCCCCAGTGCTCCCAGTTGATCTTCCTGTCCTTCACGATAGCGCTTTCTAATCTCACCGCGTTGTCCGTAGCAGATCGCCCGCGCCACAGCATGGCGGCCTTCCCCCCGGTTGAGCTGTGTCAGGATCCGCCGACGATAATCTTCATCATCAATATAATTAAGAAGGTACAGCGTCTTGTTGACGCGTCCCACTTCCATGATCGCCTGTGCCAGCCCTGATGGGCGCGAGCTTTTCAGCAAAGAGCGAATGAGTTCTGAGGCATGAATGGTGCCCAGTTTCAGCGAACCGGCGGTTCGCATCATCTCATCCCACTGATTCTCCGCCTTCGACAGGTCTGCACATCCCCGCGCCAGCTCATCCAGTGCACCGTAATTTGCCGATTTATCCACCCGCCAGAATACTGCTTCCCCGGCATCAGCAAGTCGGGGGGAAAACTGATATCCCAGCAGCCAGAAGAGGCCAAAAATAATGTCGCTGGTGCCGGCTGTGTCTGTCATGATCTCAACCGGATTCAGCCCTGTCTGCTGCTCCAGAAGGCCTTCCAGCACAAAAATGGAATCCCGCAATGTGCCGGGTACCACAATACCGTGAAATCCAGAGTACTGATCAGAGACGAAGTTGTACCAGGTGATGCCACGCCCGGAACCAAAATATTTTCTGTTAGGCCCGGAATTGACGCTTTTCACTGGCGTGACAAAGCGCATGCCGTCAGCTGACGCCACTTCGCCACCGCCCCAGTGACCTGCAAGCTCCAGCGTGGACTGAAAATCAACCAGCCGGGCATTGGCGCTGACCAGCGTTTCTGCCCGGAGGTAATTTTGTTTAACCCAACTGAGCCGGTGGCGGGTCAGTGCCGGTATATTGTGCTTTATCAGCGGTTCCAGTCCGATATTGCAGGCTTCAGCCATCAGAACCGCACACAGGCTAACGTGCAGATCCTGCGCCCGTGCTCCGGACTCACTGACATGCATAAATTCCCGTGTAAATCCTGTTCTGGCGTCTATTTCAAGCAGTAATTCCGTCAAATCAACCGGAGGAAGCAGCTGTCTTACCCGACTGTTGAGACAAAGCAACGACGGTGGCTCCTCCAGTCTCTCCAGACTACTGATGGTCAGGGAGGGATATTTACCGTCATTGCAGACATGGACTTCCGCATTCCCTTCAAATCGGGATGCGACTGCTTTCCAGGTCTCATCCAACTGAACGGCCAGTTGCTGCACGCCTTTATGTCCATCGGTGGGATGTCCCAGAGCACGACAGACGGGAATACGCTGAGCCTGCCACTCTTCACCCTGCAACAGCTTCTCGCGGGGATCTCCCCAGCGATCGCTGTTTTCGAGCCAGATGTCCCGTCGGCGCAGTGCATCCTGAAGGCGCTCCAGCAGACACAGTGAATAACCGGCGCGTTGTATTCGGCCCTCGGCATCGTATACGAGGCGTTTCCAGGGGCCGGTGATGATATGTTCAGGCGCATCATCGAGGATGCGCTTTTTCGAGCCGTTCAGTTCAGCCAGATAATGAATCGCGGCCAGCGTATGCTCTCCGGCTGGCGCAGCCTGGAAATGCAGGTCCCGCAATACCGCCGGAAGAAAACGCTTAACCCGGCCGTACTGTTCTACCATTTCGTCATGGAAATTGTTGTTCTGAGGCCGGGCCAATTCATTAACCTTGCTGACGGATTCTGCCAGTCTGTTTTTCGGTATGCAGCTGAATATGGCCTGTCTCAGTTGAGCATCATCAGCCAGATCATCCAGCAACAGTGTACAGGCTCGAGCCAGCAGTAGCGCAGCACGGTCAAGATCTTTCAGCGTCCTGAGCCGTTTTTTCTGCCCGGTTTTCTTCGCCTCGCGGGTGATGTCCAGTATCAGCATATCGAGCACATCAACGGCCTCATCCAGCGCTGTTATTTCCTGCGCTTTAACGAATGCGGTGAGTATGGCCAGTTTTCTTTGCTCTGGCATGCGTGCGATATATTTTACCGATGCCATACCTGCGTAACGCGCCAGATTACGCAGCTGTATCGCGGGCAGGCCGGTAAAATTCAGCCGGGAAAACTCAAGGTTTCGCAGCCGGACATACCGCTCCAGCGCTTCTGTAAAAGCCGGGCCGCTGACGGTGACAGGTCCCTTTTTCAGTTGCTCCAGCGGTGAAATTCGCTGCCCCTCAGGAATGTCCAGCAGCTCCGTCACGCGGGCGGTCTGCCAGCTGTCCGGCAACGCGGCCAGTTTTTTCCACAGCCGCTGATTTGCCCGTTCGCGTATTTCACTGACGAGACGTACAAGTGTGGTTGCTCCGGGTAGCAGGACCTTATTCTGAAGCAGCCACGCAGTGGCAAAATCAAACATCAGACCGGGTCGCTCATTACTGAGCCATGCCCGGGTGTACAGCAGGCGTTTCAGGCGGAAAGACCATGGAAAATCGCCAAATTCATGGTAACCGTAATATTCCTTAATCAGCGCAGTATGCTCTCTTAGGGTGGTATCCCGCTCTGCGTAGCGGGAGAGGACTTCCGGACGGCGGATATTAAGCTGCACCGCGACAAATTGCTGAACACCCGGCAGAACCCGGGTTAAATCTGTCAGAAAGGTGCCCAGAAAACGGGCGCTGGTAAGCTGAAGCGCTATTCCCAGCCGGTTATGCCTTCCCCGCCGCTGGTTAATGAAAGCAAGATCCCGTTCATCAAGATGAAAATAGCGCGCCAGCTGCACGTCATTAGGTTCTGCAACATAGCGACCATAATTCAGTTCCTGCTCAGTGGTCAGAAAATCGACGGGCATATAGGCCTCCCTGCCTGACGGTTATATGTTAACAATTTTGCAACCGTCCGAAATATTATAAATTGTCGGACATCCAAAATCGGCTTCATTAATGTGTCCGTTAGATCGATTTTTTGTTATAACAGACACCATCTGTCTGATATTTGATTTAGGATACATTTTTATGCGACTTTTTGGTTACGCACGGGTATCAACCAGTCAGCAGTCTCTCGATATTCAGATCAGGGCGCTCAAAGACGCTGGCGTGAAAGCCAACCGCATCTTTACTGATAAAGCATCCGGCAGTTCAGTTGATCGTCCGGGGCTTGACCTGTTGCGCATGAAGGTGGAGGAAGGCGATGCAATTCTGGTGAAGAAACTTGACCGCCTTGGTCGCGACACCGCCGATATGATCCAGCTGATAAAGGAATTCGATGTTCAGGGCGTGGCCGTCCGTTTCATTGATGACGGGATATGTACTGACGGTGAAATGGGTCAGATGGTAGTGACCATCCTGTCAGCTGTAGCCCAGGCTGAGCGGCGCAGGATACTGGAGCGTACGAATGAAGGTAGACAGGAAGCAAAGCTGAAAGGCATCCGGTTTGGCCGCAGACGCACCATCGACAGAAACAGTGTGCTGGCACTCCACAACAAAGGAACTGGCGCAACGGATATCGCCCGGCAACTCGGCATTGCCCGTTCCACCGTTTATAAAATACTTGATGATGAGAAGACAGTTCAGCCAGGCTGATGGCAGCATTAAATTTTGGTTAAGTGACCCATCTGGTTACTATAGACACTTAACCCACAGGAAAAAGAGGGATTTGATATGGAACAGCAATATACTAACGAACTGACTCCGGAATTAGCCGCCTCACTGGCGCGTCCGCCGTTCTCAGCGGAGAAAAAGGCCGGGATGTCTGAAGGTGCCCGTCAGACGGTTGAAGAGCAGGAGGAATTCCTACGGGAGCATCCGGTGGTGGCGATTTACCGGATCGCGGTTGACGGGGCGCTGACCCAGCGCGGCGGGGTGGTTCGGGCGGCGTGGAATGGCGCTGAAATCGAGCTTGATGGCGGGCAGAAGGTCAATATTGCGCTGGTCGGGGATGAGGTGGTTTACCCTGACGGAACCACTGCCCGTATTGTTACCGGCAGCGGGTCGAAATTTCAGAAAGGCGGTAAAAGTATCGCGCTGGTTGGCAGCAGGCTGAGCAACGGTGATGTGATTATCAGCACCCCACAGGCGGGATGTACGCTGAATGAGCTGAAAGGTTTGCCGATGGATGCTGATTTTTTACCGGCAGAGGGCTGAATTATGTCCATCATGAGAGGGTGTAGCGTTCACGGCAAGAATGTCGGATTACACGGAGATAAAACCTCTTCGGGAGCACAATGTATCGCGGCCCGTCCCGGCATGTCGGTCATGGGGTTGCTGAAACTCTATATCGGTGACAAGACTACCCCCTGCCCGAAGTGTGGGGAAGTGGGGGTCATTGTGGACGGCGATCACCGGTGCTCAAACAGTGCCGCTGTTGCGGTGGACGGCGCGAAGATCCGTTGCGGGTGTCCGCAGGGGACCAATTTTCTGATTGCCCCGGGTACGATCCCACAGCTTTCAGAGGCAAAAGCCAGGATGGCCCCGGTAGTCGCTCCGGAGCCGGAACAACATGCGCAGGCGGCGAAGAAAAAGAAACGGGAGATCACGCTGACGATAGGCGTGTTCTTCGACGGTACCGGCAACAATGCCGTTAACACGCAGAACATGCTGAAGGCGTATACCGCAGGTCATTACAACCTGGATGACCCGGAAGCCGAGTCCATTCTGGCAAAATGCGCCCGTGAAAATTTTGGTGTGTCGGGCAGCGGTGCAACCAGCTATACCGGGTACTACACCAATATACACTGGCTGAGTACGCTCTACAGCCGTCGCTTTAATGAAGACAGCCCCGATGTTCAGCGAGCTGTTTATATTGACGGTATTGGCACTGACGCGGGAAAACCTGACAGCAAGCTGGGCCAGGGGTTTGGTATCTCTGATACCGGTGTCGTTGCCAAAACGGATAAAGCGGTTTCCATTCTGGCTGACAGTATTCAGGATGCGCTGGACGCGGTCAGTAAAAAACAGACTGACTGCACGTTCATCATCAGGTCGCTGCAGTTCGATATTTTTGGCTTCAGTCGGGGTGCGGCGGCCGCCCGGCATTTTGCCAACCGCATCCAGTCCGAAGACCTGGCCATTATCAGCGCCATCCGGCAGGCCATGACAGGTACGACCTTCAATGGTTCTCCTGCCGGTAAAACCCGCTTCATCGGCATTTTCGATACCGTTGCCGCCATTGGCACGCCGGTTAACGGCCTGAATCCGCACAGCGCGGATACCGGTGACGTGAAGCTCACCCTGCGTCCCGGCGTGGCAGAGAAGGTGTTTCATATCACCGCCGCGAACGAGTGTCGCTTTAACTTTGCGCTGAACAGCGTGAAACCGGCCTGGCCGGAACTGGCGCTGCCCGGCGTGCATTCCGATATCGGCGGCGGGTATCTGCCCGTCACGAAAGAGCATCTTTTTCTGACGCGGCCTGCAACGGAAACCGTACCGTACAGCCAGCCGGGAGAAAAGACGCAGGCCTACCGCCAGGCTATGGCGCAGTTGCAGACGCTGGATAAATCGCCCTGCCTGGCTCCCCTGTTGCGGACAAATGACATTTCGGCAGAAACCTGGCATGACGACAGGCTTCCTCCGGACCGGTACGGCCAGATGCAGAAGCGCAGCTTTGCGGCGCTGACCATGCGCGGACGGACCGTCAGAAACGACTGGTCCCGCGTGGTGCTGAGGGTGATGCTTGAGGCTGCACAGGAGGCCGGCGTGGTGTTTGACCCCATTCTGAGTAAAGACAAAGAGCTCGTCATTCCGGATGAGCTTGCGCCCCTCTGGGATAAAGCACTGGCGATGGGCAAGGCTGCCCGCAGCGGCCAGAAGGCTCCGGCGTTCAGTCAGGATGAGCTGGACGTGATTGCGGAGAAGTATATTCACTGTTCGGCCAACTGGAATGCCATCGTGGTCAATACGGACGGCCTTATTCACGGCGGCGCATCACCCTCTGAGCTGATTGGCTTTATCAACCGCCCGGATGAGCAGTGGAAACGCTCTGTCTACAGCATGGACGGGAAGAAGGTATGAGGCTGGAAACACTTTTTCCCCTGCTGATGCTGATGCTGGTCAGCGGCTGCCGTGCAGGCGAAGCGCAGACGCCGGAAGACACCGGAGAAATGCCTTACGGGGAGGTTGGTTTTGCATTTTTTACCCCTCAGGCATTACCGGCGGTGGTGACGAAAGCGCTGATTATCGACAACGAAAAGGTGGTATCCACCTTCCGGACGCTGGACAGTACGCAGAGTGATCCCGATGTAGTGGGTACCTGGAACAGCAGAACGGATGACGGGGGGATCCAGTTCAACAAGGTCCGGCATCCACCGGCACAGATGCTGTTCTGCTGGGATTCTGTCATCGATAAAAAGACTTACGAGACGCGCATCACCTTCTCATCGGCCCTTCGGGAAAAAATGTCGGTGCCAACCGGCAGGGACAGAAGAGGTAATACAGCCTGGTATAAAACATTACTGTTTGGTCTGGCACCTGAAGGCAAAGTGCGCATCTGGCTTCAGAACAGCGCGGGAGGCGACAACCTGCCGGTTGAACCGGTAAAAATTACCACGCTGTCCGGGGATAAACTGGATGCCTGTAAGGATGTACCTTCACGAATTGATTTTAACTACAGCATTCCGGATGGGTATGATCATTACATAAAGGACTTCATACAGGGGAAAAAATATCCCTACGGCCGCTGGTAGGGTGTTGGCAGCGGTAAAAAAGGATCCCCGGTGGATCCTTTTTTAGGATTGCATCATCAGGAGCCAATAGCGTGAGTTTTCATTTCGCTAAGTTCTAGCTATTTAAAAATCAATATTAACAATGTGTTAGCTTCTTAGCGTACGTTTTCGTTCCATTGGCCCTCAAACCCCCTAAAGGAGAAGCGCAGATTTGGCAGGGTACCGCTGTCGGTCGCCGGCGGGTTAACAATATCCGGATTTTCTGCCTGCCGGATGGGATCCTGAGGACCAGGATCGCTGCCGCCCATCTGGCCGGTCCAGGGTTGAGCGTTGACGGTGCCATCGTGAGCGTGGACCTTGCCTGCGGCCAGCGCGACCGTGCCACCGGCGGCAAATGCGACAAAACTGCGACGGGTAATTGGATTCATCTTTAGCTTCCTTGTGTAGGGGCTTAAACATCGTTGCGTTATGCCCGTAAACGCGACTAATAGAATTACCTATGCACCGAAGCGGCACCACCGCTGAGCCGACAGTAAACCTCCATGAAATGTAAGGGAAAGTCCATAAACAGCTTTCATCATAAACTTAACACCAATTAAACGAATTAAGCTAAATCACTTAACAATTAGCAGACTACCCTTATTAGTATCGCTTTTGCCGAGGCATCCACCAGACGCGCTTTAATCCATTAATATCGCTAATTGATATCCGAACAGGCAGCGTAATATCCGGTTACACTCAGCGCGACTGACAGCGATATTCAACGCCAAAGAGGGCCAGCTTATTTTCGGGTTAATGCCCGGGTATCAGTGGCCCACCTCCGCTCGCAGCCGCTAAGATTACGCCTGATAAGGCGGCTCTCCCTCCCGCTGCGCTATCCTTGGTTATGACCCTCTTTCGCCACGTACTACGCGTAAGGAATAATAATGATAGCCTCACTGCCGATGTATCCCTTCCGTCCTGAGAAACTGGACGCTTTCTGGCAGCGGCTGAGGGCCGCCACGGCTGCTATCCCGCTACCGTACGCCCTGAGCTGGCCTGATGAGCTGCTCCCCCACTGGCAGCGCAGCGATTTGCTGCTGAGTCAGACCTGCGGTTATCCCCTTATGACGGCACTGCCACAGGTACAGGTCATAGGTGCATTTCACTATGCTGCGCCGGGCTGCGAGGGCGCGAATTATCGTAGCTGGATAGTCGTGCGTAAGGAGGAAGCGGAACGTGAACTGCGGGATTTTCGCGGACGTATCCTGGCCTGTAACAGCCAGGAGTCGCACTCAGGCTGGCACGCTCTGATGAGGCTAACCGGAGGCTCAGCTTTTTTTAGCAGGGTAAGGGCATCAGGGAGCCACCGCCGTTCTCTGGCTATGCTACGAAACCGGGAAGCAGATATTGCCGCAATCGACTGCGTGAGCTGGGCGCTGCTGAGTCAGGATTTCGCCGGTGAGCTAAGCGGGCTGAAGATCGTCGGTCAGACCGCCAGCGTACCTGGCCTGCCGCTGATTGCCTCCCCCGCCATACCGGCGGAAAGCGTGGCGGCGCTGCGCGTTGGGCTGGCCGAAGTGACCGGCGATCGCCGCAATCATGCTCTCGCGGACGGGCTGAATATAAGAGGTTTTTCTGTCCTGCCCCGTGAGGCGTGGCAGGCAGAGGGGGAGGCTCAGAAGTGAATGGCGGACAACCGATGCAGTCAGAGAAGCGCTGACCGCATCGGATTACGGGATCAGGCGTAGCCGTAGCTCATCAGACGCTGGTAGCGGCGGTCCAGCAGCTCGTCTTTGCTCAGCTCATCAAGTTCTGCCAGATCTTCCAGCAGCTGAGCCTTAAGCGATTCACCGATAGCGAGCGGATTGCGGTGCGCCCCACCCAGCGGTTCAGGTATCACGCTGTCAATCAGCTTCAGCTCTTTCAGACGCGGGGCAATGATCCCCATCGCGTCGGCGGCCAGCGGCGCTTTATCTGCGCTTTTCCACAGAATCGAGGCGCAGCCTTCCGGCGAAATAACCGAGTAGGTGCTGTATTGCAGCATATTAACCTTGTCACCCACGCCAATCGCCAGGGCGCCGCCGGAGCCGCCTTCACCGATAACGGTGCAGATCACCGGCACGGTCAGGCCAGACATTTCACGCAGGTTGCGCGCAATGGCCTCACTCTGTCCGCGCTCTTCTGCGCCGACGCCCGGGTAAGCGCCCGGCGTGTCGATGAAGGTGATAATCGGCATATTAAAACGCTCGGCCATCTCCATCAGGCGCAGCGCCTTACGGTAACCCTCAGGGGCTGGCATACCGAAGTTACGCCGAATTTTCTCTTTCGTTTCACGCCCTTTCTGATGACCAATGATCATCACCGGACGCCCGTCGAGGCGGGCAATCCCCCCCACGATGGCTTTGTCATCCGCATAGGCGCGATCGCCTGCCAGTTCGTCAAAGTCAGTAAAGGCATTGCGAACATAGTCCAGCGTATATGGACGTAAAGGGTGGCGAGCCAGCTGCGCAACCTGCCATGCCCCTAAATCGGAGAAGATTTTACGTGTCAGCTCGACGCTTTTTTCGCGCAGGCGCTGTATCTCTTCATCCAGATTGATATCCAGTTTTTCATCCTGACGGCCAACCGACTTGAGCGAATCAATTTTCGCTTCAAGCTCTGCGATTGGCTGTTCGAAATCCAGGTAATTAAGACTCATAATAATCCTGTTTTAGTCAAACTCCAGTTCCACCTGCTCCGACCCTATCAGCGATCGCAATTCATTTAATAAACGATCGCTGGGCGACACGCGCCACGCTGCGCCAAAGCGCAGCTTCGCCCGCGCATCCTCTCTTTGATAGTAGAGATGTACCGGAATGGTCCCCGAACGATGGGGTTCCAGGGATTGACGGAGACGGTTCAAAAGCTGGTCATCAATTTGCCTGTCCGTCAGCGAGATAGCAAGCCCGCGTGCATATTTTTCGCGGGCTTCATCAATGTCCATCACCTCGCGGGCGGTCATTTTAAGCCCCCCGCTAAAGTCATCAAAGCTGACCTGTCCGCTGACGATCAGAATACGGTCTTTTTCCAGCAAGTGCTGGAACCTTTCGAGTGCATCTGTAAACAACATCACTTCCAGCCGACCGGAACGGTCGTCCAGCGTACAGATGCCTATCCGGTTACCGCGCTTTGTTACCATCACGCGGGCCGCCACCACCAGACCGACGGCCATGGTCATTTTGCCACGGTCGGTCGGATGCATGTCTTTCAGGCGCATTCCGCCTACGTAACGCTCAATCTCTTTCAGATACTGATTGATCGGGTGCCCGGTTAAGTAAAGCCCAAGCGTCTCGCGTTCGCCATCCAGTTGGATCTGTTCTGGCCACGGCGTCACATCGGCGTAGGACTGCTCAATCTGCTCGGGTTCGTCTGCCAGCACGCCAAACATATCTGCCTGGCCAATCGCTTCTGCCTTCGCATGCTGATCCGCAGCCTTCAGCGCATCGCCCAGCGCGCTCATCAGCGCGGCACGGTGCGGACCGAGCCGGTCAAACGCGCCCGACATAATCAATTTTTCCAGCACCCGGCGATTCAGCTTTTTCGTGTCGGTGCGGGCGCAGAGGTCGAACAGCTCACGGAAATAGCCGTCTTTGTTACGCGCTTCAATAATTGCTTCAATGGGGCCTTCGCCGACGCCTTTGATCGCGCCAATGCCATAAACGATCTCGCCGTCATCGTTGACGTGGAACTGATACAGGCCGGAGTTGATATCCGGCGGCAGCACCTTGAGACCCATGCGCCAGCACTCATCCACCAGCCCGACGACTTTTTCGGTGTTGTCCATATCGGCGGTCATTACCGCCGCCATAAACTCGGCCGGATAGTGGGCTTTTAGCCACAGCGTCTGATAGGAGACCAGCGCATAGGCGGCGGAGTGCGATTTGTTAAAGCCGTAACCCGCGAACTTTTCCACCAGGTCGAAGATTTTGATCGCCAGCTCGCCGTCGATACCGCGCGCTTTCGCGCCGTCTTCAAAGCCGCCGCGCTGTTTAGCCATCTCCTCCGGGTTCTTTTTACCCATCGCACGGCGCAGCATATCCGCGCCGCCCAGGCTGTAGCCTGCCAGCACCTGGGCTATCTGCATCACCTGTTCCTGATAGAGGATGATGCCGTAGGTCGGCTCCAGCACGGGCTTGAGCGATTCATGCTGCCACTGGATATCAGGATAAGAGATCGCCTCACGCCCGTGCTTACGGTCAATAAAGTTATCTACCATGCCTGACTGGAGCGGGCCGGGACGGAAAAGGGCCACCAGCGCGATCATATCCTCAAAGCAGTCCGGCTTCAGGCGCTTAATCAGGTCTTTCATGCCGCGGGATTCAAGCTGGAAAACCGCCGTGGTTTCCGAGCGCTGCAGCATATCGAAACTTTTCTTATCTTCAAGCGGAATAGCCGCAATATCTATCGGCGGCTCACCCTGCTTCTTACGCCGGGCATTAATCATCTCCAGCGCCCAGTCGATAATGGTCAGCGTGCGCAGTCCCAGGAAGTCGAACTTCACCAGACCCGCGTACTCAACGTCATTTTTGTCGAACTGGGTAACCGGATGGTTGCCGTTCTCATCGCAGTAGAGCGGCGCAAAATCGGTAATTTGCGTCGGCGCAATCACCACGCCCCCGGCGTGCTTACCGGCGTTTCGCGTCACCCCTTCCAGCTTGCGCGCCATATCGATCAGCGCTTTGACCTCTTCATCCGCCTCGTAGATCTCCGGCAGCTGAGGTTCGGCGGCAAAGGCTTTTTCCAGCGTCATGCCCGGATCGGGCGGTACCAGCTTGGAAATACGATCCACGAAGCCGTAGGGGTGGCCCAGCACGCGCCCCACGTCACGAATAACTGCTTTCGCGGCCATCGTACCGAAGGTGATAATCTGCGATACCGCCTTGCGCCCGTACATTTCGGCGACGTGCTCAATCACCAGGTCGCGTTTTTCCATGCAGAAATCGACGTCAAAGTCGGGCATCGACACGCGTTCGGGATTAAGGAAGCGCTCGAACAGCAGGTCAAACTCAAGCGGATCGAGATCGGTGATTTTCAGCGCGTAGGCAACCAGCGAGCCTGCACCGGAGCCGCGCCCCGGCCCCACCGGCACGTCATTGTCTTTTGACCACTGGATAAACTCCATTACGATCAAAAAGTAGCCGGGGAAACCCATCTGGTTAATAACGTTCAGCTCGATCTCAAGGCGCTCGTCGTACTCAGGGCGCTTCTCTGCGCGAACCTCAGGATCGGGGAACAGGAAAGCCAGCCGCTCTTCGAGTCCCTCACGGGACTTCATCACCAGGAAGTCTTCGGTGGTCATCTCCCCCGTCGGAAACTGCGGCAGGAAATATTCACCCAGGCGGATGGTGACGTTACAGCGCTTAGCAATTTCCACGCTGTTTTCCAGCGCTTCAGGAATGTCCGAGAACAGCTCGCACATCTCCTCGCTGGTGCGTAAGTATTGCTGAGGGCTGTAGTTTCGCGGGCGCTTGGGGTCGTCCAGGGTAAAACCATCATGGATGGCGACGCGGATTTCGTGCGCGTCGAAGTCCCCTGCCTCGAGGAAACAGACTTCATTGGTGGCGACAACGGGAATGCCCTGAGCAATCGCCAGCTCAACGGCCGCGTGGAGATAGCTCTCCTCGTCCGGCCGGCCGGTGCGGATCAGCTCCAGGTAATAGCTGTCCGGGAAATGCTGTTGGTAAAACGCCAGACAGTCGGCGGCCTGCACATGGTTACCGCGCAGCAGCATTTTGCCTACGTCGCCGCGACGCCCGCCGGAAAGAAGAAGTAATCCTTCTCCCAGCTCGATCAGCCAGTCCCGGTCGATGACCGGACCGGCAGCACCATAGCCGCGCTGGTAGGCACGTGAGATAAGCAGGGTGAGGTTTTGGTAGCCGGTATTGTTGGCGGCCAGGACGGTGAGGTGTGACAGTTCGTCGCCCATCGCCTCGCTGGCGACGTTGAAGTCGGCGCCGATGATCGGCTTAACGCCCTGCCCGTGTGCCGTGCCGTAGAACTTCACCAGGCCACACAGATTGGTGAAATCGGTGATACCCAGCGCGGGCATGCCGAGTGACGCCGCCTTTTTCACTAACGGGGCCGTTTTGACTATGCCATCAATCATGGAGTAGTCGCTGTGAACGCGTAAATGAATAAAACGAGGTTCGGCCATAGTTGATCCCATCAAAAGCTAAGGAGTGGAAATTAACGCACGCGTCCGGCAGATGCCGCCACGTCGGCGTCCAGCAGCACATTTCTCACCGGGGCAAAACTGCGGCGGTGATGGGGCGTGGCACCGTTTTGGCGTAGTTTCTCAAGATGCAGCGCCGTTGGGTAGCCCTTATGCTGCGCAAATCCATACTCGGGAAATTGCAGATGCAGCTCGGCCATTTCGCGGTCGCGCGTTACCTTAGCGACTATCGAGGCGGCGCTTATCTCCTGCACCAGGCTGTCACCTTTCACGACGGCCAGTGAGGGCATCGCCAGCGCCGGACAGCGGTTGCCGTCAATCAGCACATAATCAGGCGTGATATGCAGCCCGGCCACCGCGCGCTGCATCGCCAGCATCGTGGCGTGCAAAATATTGAGCTCGTCGATCTCCTGCGGCTCTGCCCGTCCCAGGCTCCAGCTCAGCGCTTTCTCGCAGATTTCATCAAAGAGCGCCAGACGGCGCTTTTCTGATAATTTTTTTGAGTCAGCCAGTCCGATAATGGGCCGCGCCGGATCGAGGATCACGGCGGCGGTGACCACCGCGCCCACCAGCGGCCCGCGCCCCACTTCGTCCACGCCGGCAATACAGGTCGCCAGCGGGTAGATAAAATCACTCATGGGCACAGCTCCAGTACGGCCGAGGCAGCCTGTTCGTCGGCATTCCAGCGAATTTGCTGGTGCAGTTCCGCAAAGGTTGCCAGCAGCTGCTGACGGGTTTCACCTTCCGCCAGCAGCGGTGCCAGCGCCGCCGCCAGAGGCTCGGGCTGACACTCTTCCTGCAACAGCTCTTTGACCAGCTCGCGTCCTGCCAGCAGATTCGGCAGCGAAACGTAGTCGGTTTTCACCAGGCGCTTCGCCAGCCAGAAAGTGAATGGCTTCATACGGTAGCCCACCACCATCGGGCATTTTGCCAGCATACACTCCAGCGCGGCGGTGCCAGAAGCCAGCAGTGCCGCATCGCTGGCGATCATGGCCTGTCGCCCCTGCCCGTCCAGCAGATGCATCGGCAGGTCGGGCGCAACCTCGGCCTTAATTTTTTCAAACTGCTCGCGACGCCGCGGATTCACCAGCGGCACCACGATTTCCAGATCGGGCCATTTGTTTCGCAGTATCACTGCCGTACGCAGGAAGTCGGCGCTCAGCATTTCAACCTCTGCACTGCGGCTGCCGGGCAGCAGGGCCAGACAGCGAACCCCTTCGGCGATGCCCAGCGCCCGTCGCGCCGCGAGCTTGTCGGGCTGGAGCGGCATGGCATCAGCCATAGTATGACCAATAAACCGGCAGGGTACATTGAAACGGTCGTAAAATACTTTTTCAAACGGCAGGAAGGCCAGCACCATATCGGTTGAGCGGCCAATTTTGAAAACGCGCTTTTGCCGCCAGGCCCAGACGGAAGGGCTGACGTAATGAATGGTGCGGATACCGCGCGCTTTGAGTCGCCCCTCAAGGGTGATATTAAAGTCAGGTGCATCAATACCGACAAAAACGTCCGGCTTTAGCTCACTAAAGCGCCGGGTAAGGTCGCGGCGAATTTTCAGCAGCCGCGGCAGACGTTCCACCACCTCGACGATGCCCATCACCGACAGCTCTTCCATTTCGTACCAGGCTTCGCACCCTTCGGCCTGCATCAGCGGCCCGGCCACCCCGACAAAACGGGTATCCGGGTGCGTCTGTTTTAGTGCGCGGATTAAACCGGCACCAAGAATATCGCCGGAAGTTTCTCCGGCGACAAGGGCAATCGTTAATGGCTGGGGCATGAGTTAACGAATCAGACCTCGCGTCGAGCGGGCAAAGAAGTCGTAAAACGGCTGGACTTCAGGATGCTCACGCGCGATGTCGGCAATCTCAGGCTTCGCCTCATCCAGCGTGTTACCGCTGCGATAAAGAATTTTGTAGGCATTACGAATCGCGTGCAGCCCTTCTTTAGTGAAGCCGCGGCGTTGTAGCCCCACCAGATTGATACCAAACGGCGTGGCGTGGTTGCCCTGGGCAATCACAAACGGCGGTACATCCTGCGCAACGCCGGAGCAGCCGCCCACCATCGCGTGGGCACCGATAATGCAGAACTGATGAACCGCAGTCATCCCACCGATAATGGCAAAGTCATCCACCGTAACATGGCCGCCAAGGGTCGCGTTATTCGCCAAAATACAGCGATCGCCAATCACGCAGTCGTGAGCAATGTGAGCATTGACCATCAGCAGGTTGTCACTGCCGACACGCGTCACGCCGTCAGCCTGTGTCGTACCGCGATGGATCGTCACGCTCTCACGAATGTTGTTGCGATCGCCCACCTCAACCCGAGTAGGCTCACCGGCATACTTCAGGTCCTGGTTAGCTTCACCGACGGTGGCGAACTGATAGAGGGTATTGTCTTTGCCAATACGGGTGTGTCCATTGACCACCACATGCGACTTAAGAACGGTACCTTCTCCGATCTCCACGTTAGCCCCAATAAAGCAGAAGGGGCCAATATTAACGCGGGCGCCGATGACGGCCCCCTCTTCAATAATCGAAGAGGGATGGATAACTGCGGTTTCATCAATCACGAATTACGCCTCCCGGCTGCGGGCACACATCATCGTTGCTTCGCAGACAATTTTGCCGTCAACGGTCGCCACGCCCTTAAAGCGGGTCAGACCACGACGTGTTTTCTCGAAGGTGACTTCCATGATCATCTGATCGCCTGGCACGACCGGACGCTTGAAGCGCGCCTCGTCAATACCGGCAAAATAGTACAGCTCGCCCGGTTCAAGCTTACCGACGCTTTTAAAAGCCAGAATACCGGTCGCCTGAGCCATGGCTTCTAAAATCAGCACGCCTGGGAAAATCGGTTTACCAGGGAAATGGCCCTGGAAAAACGGTTCGTTAACCGATACGTTCTTCACTGCCCGCAGGAACTTGTGCTCTTCAAAGTCAAGTACGCGATCGACCAGCAGAAACGGATAGCGGTGCGGCAGCAGTTCAATAATCTCTTCAATTTTCAGAGTATGAGTTTCAGTAGTCAAAATACTCTTCCTGTCCTAAAAAAAATTCTGATGGCATCAATAACACGGCCTGCAAAGATCCTCAGATCATACGCAGGCCGCGAATCAGTTTCCGTGCGCCAGGCTTTCCATGCTTAACATTTTTTTTTATATCTTTCTGATTTGACGCACTCGCGCCGGACCAAATTGATAGTGAAAGCTGGACCTGAGCCGGCAATAAGCCGCTTAGTCTTTATTGACCTTGCGTTCGATGGATTTCAGACGTTTGCTGATTTCATCAATATTCATCACCAGCGCTGCCGTTTTGCGCCAGGTTTTATTGGGTTGCAGTGGAATCCCGGAGGAGTATACCCCAGGTTGGGTGATTGGTCGCATGACCATTCCCATTCCGGTAACCGTAACTTTGTCACAAATTTCCATATGACCATTAATTACGCTTGCACCGCCGATCATGCAGTAACGGCCAATTTTCAGGCTGCCCGCCATGATTACGCCACCCGCAACAGCGGTATTGTCGCCAATCATAACGTTGTGCGCAATCTGGCACTGGTTATCAATGATAACACCATTCCCAATCTGAGTGTTATCCAACGCACCGCGATCGATAGTGGTGCAGGCACCAATCTCTACCCGGTCGCCGATAATAACGGTACCGAGCTGAGGGATTTTTACCCAGTTACCGCGATCGTTGGCATAACCGAAACCATCGGCGCCGATAACCGTCCCCGACTGGATCAGACAGCGTTCACCAATTTGTACGCCGTGGTAGACCGATACATTGGCCCAGAGTCGTGAGCCGGCACCAATGCGGGTGTTTTTGCCGATAAAGCAGCCGGGGCCGATAACGGCACCCTCGCCCAGAACAACGCCAGATTCAATCACGGCATTCGCACCGACGGAGACGTTGTTGCCAAGCTGAGCGCTGGCATCAATGACCGCACTGGGCGCGATATCCTGAGCCGGCTGAGGCGTGGTGTCCAGGATCTGCGCCATGCGGGCATAGGTCAGATAGGGATCTTTCACCACCAGCGCCGCGCCGTTGAAAAAGTCCAGATCCGTTTCCGTCAGCACCACGGCGGATGCCTGGCAGGCTGCGAGCTGCTCGCGGTAACGGCTGTTAGAGAGGAAAGTGATTTGACCGGTTTGGGCGGATTGCATAGAAGCAATGCCGGAGATGACGAGATCGCCATCTCCGTGCAAATCTGCATCCAACTGCTGGGCTAAATCAGCCAGTCGAATTGAAGACATTGATTATTTAACCTGTTTCAGAACATCACCAGTGATGTCTTTGGATTTACCTGCGTAAGCAACAGCGTTTGCATCAATAACAACGTCGTAGCCTTCTTTATCGGCCACTTTCTGCACGGCATCCTGGATACGGCTCAGGATTTTATTACGTTCTTCAGCCTGACGACGGCGGTTGTCCTGCTCGAAAGCCTGAGCTTTAGTCGAGAAGGCTTCACGCTGTGCCATAACGTCTTTTTCCATGCGGCTGCGTTCGCTGGCCTTCATGGTAGAGCCGTCACGCTGGAGGCGCTGCATTTTAGTTTGCAGATCGCGTTCCATACCCTGTAGCTCGGTTGCACGGCCTTTAAACTCATTTTCAAGCTGCTTCGCAACTGTCGCACGCGCCGGTAACTGTTGGAAAATGCTGGAAACGTTCACCACTGCGATTTTATCAGCAGCCTGGGCGCCGGCGGAAACCGCCAGAGCGATAGAGAGGCCTGCGGCACACAACAACTTTTTCACTATAAACTCCTTACCATCAACGTTTGTGTCTTCGACACAGGTGTTGCGCGTTTAGGCAGCCCCAAGGGCTGCCGGTGAACAGCGCGCTACTTTAATCGCTTCCGTGCAAGCCAGATTACCAGGTCTTACCAATGTTAAACTGGAACTGCTCGGCTTTATCTCCATCATACTTTTTGAATGGCTGCGCGTACGAGAACACCAGGGGTCCCAGCGGGGACATCCACTGAAGTGCCAGACCTGCAGACATTCGAATATTGCCCGGATCGCTGTAGTCAGGAATACCCGCCGCACGCGTATCTGTGGTGTTTTCCCACTTGGTATCCCATACCGTACCCGCATCCACAAACAGGGAGGTACGCACCGAATTCGCGTACTTCTCGCTGAGGAACGGCGTAGGCGTAATCAGCTCAGCGCTGGCCGTTGCCATGGCGTTACCCCCCACCGCATCATCAGAGCTACACAGGGCGTCAGCGCCTGAGCAGGTAGACGAGTTGTTGTTGTAGTACGCCGCTTTCGGCCCGATGGTGTTGGAACGGAAACCACGGACGGTGCTTGAACCACCGGCATAGAAGTTTTCATAGAACGGCATCTCTTTGCCATTCAGTCCATCAGCATAGCCGACGCGTCCACGTCCTAACAGCACCCAGGTGCGGTCCTGGTTCAGCGGTACGTACTGCTGCGTATCCAGCGTCGCCTTGTAGAAGGCGTTGTCCGACCCCGGAATGGTGACCTTACCGTTCAGATTGGTACGGTTACCTGACGTTGGGAAGAATCCGCGGTCAAGGTCGTTGTACGTCCAGCCATAGTTGAAGGTGAAGTCATCGGCAGAATAGTCGGCACGACCGGAAAGATCCGGGTTCTGACCCACCGAGCGCAGATAGCGGAACATCGCAATCTGCGGCTGCATATTGGACAGGTCGTTATGGACATAGCCCAGACCGACGCGCAGCGTATTGTTTTCATTAACCGGGAAGCCCAGCGTACCGTCTAAACCATAGCTCTTGTTGGTATAGTCAGACAGATCGGCATCGTCAGCTTTAAAGTCGTTATAGAAAACGCGTCCGCCGAGGCTCACGCCATCAACCGTAAAGTACGGATCGGTCAGTGAGAATTCCGCATAGGTCTGGTAATCGTTCTTGGTTCCGCTGATGCCAACAGTATTACCGGTACCCAGCCAGTTTTCCTGGGTTACGCCAACCTGGAAGCTTACGCCGCTCTCGGTGCCGTAGCCCACGCCGAAGTTCAGGGTGCCGGTGTTGCGCTCTTTAACCTTGTAGACCACGTCGACCTGATCGGGCGATCCCGGTACACGCTGGGTATCGGTCTCGACCGTTTCAAAGTAGCCGGTACGGTTCAGACGCTCTTTACCCTGCTCAACCAGATCGCTACCCAGCCATGCGCCTTCCATCTGACGCATTTCGCGGCGCAGGACGGAATCTTTCGAGGTATCGTTGCCTTCAAAACGGACTTTGCGCACGGAGTAACGGTTGCCCGCATCGACGTTCACGTGCAGCTTAACGGTTTTATCCGCGTCGTTAATTTCTGGCTGCGTCATCACCCGTGGGTAGGCGTAGCCGTAACGACCGAGCATCTTCTTGATGTCGTCTTCCATTTTGGTGACTTTAGCACCGTTGTACAGCTCGCCAGGTTTGATCCGGGTCAGCGCTTCTATTTCCGCTGAGTGGCCTGCCATGCTGCCATTCACCACCACGCCAGACAGCTTGTAGCGGTCGCCTTCGGTGATGTTAATGGTGATGTAGATCCCTTTCTTATCCGGCGTCAGGCTAACCTGAGTGGAGTCGATATTGAAACGGGCATAGCCGCGATCCAGATAAAAACTGCGCAGGGTCTCAAGGTCGCCCGCCAGCTTTTGCTTCTGGTATTTGCGATCGCCAACGACGTTCCACCATGGCACCTCATCGCGGAGCTGAAAGCGCGAGATCAGCTCTTCCGAGCTGAAGGCTTTGTTGCCGACCACGTTGATCTGTTGGATTTTGGCAGACACACCTTCGGTAAATACCAGCTTCAGGTCTACACGGTTGCGTGGAAGCGGCGTGACCACGGCTTTCACACTTGCGCTGTATTTACCTACGCTGTAGTAGAAATCCTCGAGCCCTTTCTCAATGGATGAGATGGTGGTGCGATCGAGGGCTTCCCCTACCCGCACGCCGGAGGCTTCAAGGTTCTGCTTCAGCATATCTTCCTTCACCGCTTTGTTACCGGAGAAGGTGATACTGGCAATCGTTGGCCTCTCTTTAACCTGAACGATCAGCGTATTGCCGTCGCGCAGAACCTGAACATCCTCGAAGTTCCCGGTCGCAAAAAGGGCACGAATGGTGCTACTGATATCATCATCGGAGACGGTGTCTCCCACGCGGACAGGCATACTGAGCAATGCCGCCCCGACGGCGACTCGCTGCAGGCCTTCGAAATGAATATCCTTCACCACGAAGCCGTCTGCCGCGTATACGGTGGCGCTGCTAAACAGCAGCGACGCTATGAGCAACTTTTTCATCGCCATCGTTGTTATGCATTCTTCCTAACTGGTTCCCGTCGCTTAGAGGAGAAATTGCTACACATCGGCCATCCTGCTTTGAAACCTTGCTCAACATGCGCGTCTGGCTGACCGCGCTTTTGCACCGGGTTTCGTCTTTTCTGGCCTTCGCTCGCTTATTTCTGAACGCCTATAACCGCGAGAAATCATTGAAAAGTGCAAGCCCCATTAACAGCACCAGCAATACAGAGCCGATGCGATAGCTGAAGTCCTGAACTCGCTCAGACACCGGCCCACCTTTGATCTTTTCGATCGCCAGGAACAACAAATGTCCACCATCTAGTACCGGCAGAGGGAACAGATTGATAATACCGAGGTTAACGCTAATCAACGCGAGAAACATCAGGTAGTAAATCAAACCATATTCTGCCGACATCCCAGCGCCCTGGGCGATTGAAATCGGCCCGCTGAGATTATTTAACTTCACTTCACCCACAATCAGCTTGCCCAGCATGTTGACCGTCAGCTTCATTAGCTGCCAGGTCTTTGCGCTGGCCTCGCCTGTCGCGGCAAACGGGCCATACTGACGCACCGTTTTGTATTCAGCCGAAAGCGGCACGATACGCGGGATAACGCCCGCAAAACCCTGAGCTTTATTGCCCGGTTTGGCTTCCGGGGTCAGCGTCAGCGTCACCGAACCGCCCTGTCTTTCCACTTCTACCGCCATCTCTTTGCCGGGATTATCCCGGATGAGCGCGGCAAAATGTTGCCACTGGTCCAGCGGTTGACCATCGACTTTAACGATCCTGTCGCCCGCTTGCAAACCCGCCTTGCTTGCTGCCGAGTTGGCCTGTACCTCAGCCAGTACGGTTTCAATTTGCGGGCCGCGTGGCTGAATACCCAGTGACGTGACCGGATCCTGCCTGTCTGGCTCGAACTGCCAGTTGCGCAGATCGACCCGCTTTTCCGATATCTGTGTGCTGCCAAAAGGGGCCACGCTTAACGTCGTTTCCGTGTCGCCAATTTTAGATATCAGTGCCATACGCACAGCATCCCAGTCTGGCGTTTCGATACCGTCAACGGCTTTAAGTTCCATCCCAGGTGTAATTTGGGCCTCAGCAACCGGCGAATTGCTTACTATCTCACCAATTACCGGTTTCACACCGGGAACGCCGATGATAAAAACCAGCCAGTACGCAAAGATGGCAAAGAGGAAATTAGCGATGGGCCCCGCGCTGATAATCGCCGCGCGTTGCAGAACCGTTTTGTTATTGAAGGTGCGATGGCGAAGCTCGGGCGGCACGCTTTCAATGCGCTCATCGAGCATTTTCACATAGCCGCCGAGCGGAATAAGGGCGAGAACGTATTCGGTGCCCTGCGCATCCCGGCGCCGCCAGAGGGCTTTGCCAAAACCTATGGAGAAGCGTTCAACCTGAACGCCACAGCGGCGCGCCACCCAGAAGTGACCAAACTCATGTACGGTAATTAGCACGCCCAGCGCGACGATAAATGCGCCCAAACTCCATAGAATGCTTAGCATAATGTCCCTATAGGGTCCCAAAGACCAGTAGCAGCAGGCAGGCGAACACCGGAACGGCAGCCGTGAGGCTGTCAATACGATCAAGGATGCCGCCGTGGCCTGGGATCAGATTCCCACTGTCCTTGATGCCCGCTTCGCGCTTAAACATACTTTCTGTCAGGTCGCCCAGCACCGAGGCCAGCGCGGCGACCACCGTACAGCTCAGCAGCGTGACGATCGGCACGTTAAGCGGCGTCCACAGGCGGAATAGCCAGGCGATAACCAGCGACGTCACCAGACCACCCAGGAAGCCTTCCCAGGTTTTACCCGGGGAGACCTTTGGCGCCAGCTTATGCCGGCCAAACAGGCGGCCAAACATGTAGGCGCCGGAGTCCGCTCCCCAGACCAGCAGCATCACATACAGCAGCCACCAGGCGCCCGCAAAATGGTCGGCATCGTAGTGATACTGGCGTAGCGTCAGCATGCCCCAAAAGAACGGGACGATGGTCAGCAGCCCGAACAGCAGGCGCAGCGGGCGGGAGGTTCGCCAGAAGGCGGCGGAGCCGGGGTACAGGAGCACCATCACCAGCGCCACCCCCCACCAGACCATCGCCGCCCATAGCGAAACGGCAATCTGAGGAAGGTGAACAGAGTGCTGATAAGCAGGAAGGGTGAACATCATGAAGGCGAGAAGCAAGCCGCACAGCACGGCCAGCCAGATGCGCTGGGAACGTGAGGCAAAGCCTGCGAACTGTCCCCACTCCCAGGCGGCCAGCATACATACCACCAGGGTGATGAGCGCAAATCCCAGTGGCGGCAGCAAAAAGAGTGCGGCGATGACAATTGGGATAAGTATAAACGCGGTAATCAGGCGAGACTTCAGCAAAGATTACCCCCAGTGCGCTCAGGCGCCGCCGGGTGCTGCGCCGCCAAAGCGACGCTCTCGTTGTGCAAAAGCATTCAGTGCACCTTCAAAAACTTGTTCATCAAAATCAGGCCAGAGGACGTCGGTAAAAAAGAACTCTGCGTAGGCGACCTGCCACAGCAAAAAGTTACTAATCCGATGCTCTCCACCTGTCCTTATTACTAAATCCACCGGCACCAGCTCGTTAAGGCAAAGATGAGGGCTAAGGGTTTCTTCCTCAATCTGGTCTGGACGAATCAGACCTTCCTGCACCTGCTCAGCGATTTTTCTGACGCCCTGAATAATATCCCAACGGCCACCATAATTCGCGGCAATGTTGAGAGTGAGTCCATCATTTTGTTGAGTAAGTTCCTCTGCACGGCGAATGCGCTCCTGCAGACGGCCATTAAACCGGCCAATGTCACCAATGATCCGCAGGCGGACGTTATGCTTATGCAGGCTTTTGACTTCGCTGTCCAGCGCCCAGACAAACAGCTCCATCAGCGCCATGACTTCCTGCGGCGGACGGTTCCAGTTTTCACTGCTGAATGCATAGAGCGTGAGCGCTTTAAGCTTGCTGCTGACGGCAAAACTCACGGCACGACGCACGGATTTTACGCCAGCTTTGTGGCCCGAAATGCGCAGTTTTCCCTGGTTCTTAGCCCAGCGACCATTGCCATCCATTATGATGGCCACGTGACGGGGGTTCTCCCCCAGCAGTTCATCGCTGTTTATTCGATTTTCGGACGACATAACGCGTAATTATTTCCTTTACTCAGAAATCATGTGGCTTCTGAAATATCTTACCCGCCCGACGCAAAAAAGCCGTGTCTTACACGGCCTGCTTTACCGCAACGCAGATTTTAATTAGCGGGCCAAGACTATACCATCTCCGCCCCCGCCCCACAAATAGCGGCAGGAGCATGCCCGCGAATTAACGACCGACCGCGTAGCGAGCCAGGCTGGCCGATGCGGCTGCCCGCGCCTGTCGGTCAATCTCCAGCACCGCCTCAACGCTCTCTGGCTCAGCCAGGGCCAGCGTCTCCAGTACGGTGGTGTTCAGCGCTGCAATATCGGTAAAGCGGATCTGCCCGGCGAGAAATGCCGCTACGGCAATTTCATTTGCGGCGTTCAGCGTCGTGGTGGCCGCCTGCCCTGCTTCGCAGGCATCAATCGCCAGCTTCAGACAGGGATAGCGTGCGTAATCCGGCTCGGCAAAGGTCATTGCCCCCATTCGCGTAAAATCAAGCGGCGTCGCGCCAGACTGAACGCGCTGCGGCCAGGCCATCACGTGAGCGATGGGCGTGCGCATATCCGGCGACCCCAGCTGAGCCAGTACGCTGCCATCACGATAGCGCACCATGGAGTGAATGACCGACTGCGGGTGCAGGATCACTTCCATCTGGGCATCAGTCGCATTAAACAGCCAGCGGGCTTCGATATATTCCAAACCTTTGTTCATCATGGTGGCCGAGTCAACGGAGATCTTGCGCCCCATCGACCAGTTCGGATGCGCACAGGCCTGGTCCGGCGTCATATGCGCTAACGTCGCCAACGGCACGTCACGAAAGGGGCCACCCGACCCCGTCAGGATAATGCTGTCAATGCCATTATCTTCGAGAGAAGCGTACCCTAACTGCTGCTGGAGGGAAGCGGGTAAACTCTGAAAAATCGCGTTATGCTCGCTATCGACGGGAAGCAGCTGGGCCTTAGAGGCGCTGACCGCCTCCAGAAAAAGCTGGCCGCAGGTCACCAGAGACTCTTTATTGGCCAGCAGCACCTGTTTTCCGGCGCGAATAGCGGCCAGAGTGGGCATTAATCCTACCGCCCCGACGATGGCCGCCATCACCTGGTCAACCTCATCAAGCGCGGCGAGATCGCAGGCCGCCTGCTCCCCGCTCAGCACCCCGGTCGCCACGTTCAGCTCTTTCAGACGCTGCCGCAGAGCGCTGGCCGACTGTTCATCCGACATGGCGGCCCAGGCGGGCCTGAAGGCCTGGCACTGTTCTGCCATGCGATCAACGTTGCGCCCGGCGACCAGCGCCTTAACGGAGAACAGATGCGGATTCGCGCGGACGACCGCCAGCGTACTGGTGCCGATAGAGCCGGTCGAGCCGAGGATGGTCAATTGCTTCATGAGGTTGCTCTGCGTAGTGAACGGCGAAATGGGCCTGCTTGCCGCCTTCGCCAGATAAGAGAATAAATGCAAAACGCCGTAAGACTGACCACTCAAAAGAACGGCAATCTGTACGGCGTCTCATCGGCGCATGACGAACTCAGAAGTCCATCAGCTCCGCTTCTTTTTCTGCCAGCGCAACATCAACTTTCTTGATGAAGACGTCGGTCATTTTCTGAATATCATCCTGTGAACGACGCTCTTCGTCTTCACTGATCTCTTTGTCTTTCAGCAGTGCTTTAACTTTGTCGTTCGCATCGCGACGGACGTTGCGTACGGAGACGCGGCCCTGTTCAGCTTCGCCACGAACCACTTTGATCAGGTCTTTACGACGCTCTTCGGTCAGCGCTGGAAGCGGAACGCGGATATCAGTCCCGGCGGAGCTTGGGTTGAGACCCAGATCCGAGGTCATAATCGCTTTTTCAACGGCGCTGCTGATAGAACGGTCAAACACGTTAATCTTCAGCGTACGTGAGTCTTCCACCGTGACGCTGGCCAGCTGGCGAAGCGGCGTGGAGGAGCCGTAATAGTCAACCATAATGCCGTCGAGAATGCTGGGTGACGCGCGGCCGGTGCGGATTTTGCTGATGTGGCTTTTGAATGCCTCTACGCATTTGTCCATGCGCGTTTCTGCATCTTTTTTGATTTCGTTAATCACGTTGGAACCCTTGGATTCTGGTTACCAGGCAGGCCCTGTACAACAGGACCCGTTTAAAAATAGTCATTACGTCTGAGTGTAGCGCGAACTGTGCACTACGGAGGCAGAATATACCCTAACTCGACGCCGACGGATATTATTGCGTGATCAGGGTGCCTTCTTTTTCACCCATTACCACGCGGCGCAATGCGCCAGGCTTGTTCATATTGAACACGCGGATCGGTAATTTATGGTCGCGGGCCAGCGTAAAGGCTGCCAGATCCATGACCTTCAGCTCACGCTCCAGCACGTCGGCGTAGCTGATCTGATCGTACAGGGTAGCGTCAGGGTTTTTAACCGGATCGGCGGAGTAAACACCATCAACTTTCGTCGCCTTCAGGACCACGTCAGCTTCGATTTCGATACCGCGCAGGCAGGCCGCCGAGTCGGTGGTGAAGAAGGGGTTACCGGTACCGGCAGAGAAAATCACCACGCGGTTATTGCGCAGCAGGCTGATGGCCTCTGCCCAACTGTAGTTATCACACACGCCATTCAGAGGGATAGCGGACATCAGGCGGGCGTTCACATAGGCACGGTGCAGCGCATCGCGCATCGCCAGACCGTTCATCACGGTTGCCAGCATACCCATATGGTCGCCAACAACGCGATTCATTCCAGCCTGCGCCAGTCCGGCGCCACGGAACAGATTACCACCGCCGATAACCACACCTACCTGAATGCCCAGTTCTACCAGCTCTTTGACTTCCTGAGCCATACGATCCAGCACGCTTGCATCGATACCGAAGCCTTCGGCACCCTGCAGGGCTTCACCGCTTAATTTCAGCAGGATACGTTGATATACAGGTTTTGCATTGGTCGCCATGGTGTTTTTTCCTGGAAGCTATCGTCGATAAGGGGAGTTAAATCTGCTCTATCATCCCTTCAGGACCGGAGAAATACTATTGGGATGAGACTGAAAATGAGCGGCGCCTGCCGGTGGCAGACAAAAAAGAACCGCCGGAAGGCGGTTCTTATCGGGCATTAAGACTGTTTGGACATCGCAGCAACTTCTGCTGCGAAATCGGTTTCAGCTTTCTCAATACCTTCACCCACTTCAAAGCGGATGAAGCTGGTCACGTCTGCATTTTTTTCTTTCAGCAGCTGACCAACCGTTTTGGCTGGATCCATCACGAAAGGCTGACCGGTCAGAGAGACTTCGCCGGTGAATTTCTTCATGCGGCCTTCAACCATTTTTTCAGCGATCTCTTTTGGCTTACCAGACTGCATGGCGATGTCCAGCTGAACCTGGAACTCTTTCTCAACCACTTCAGCAGAAACGTCTTCTGGCTTAACAAATTCTGGCTTGCTTGCGGCAACGTGCATCGCCAGCTGCTTAACCAGCTCTTCGTCAGCATTTTTAGCCGCGATCAGTACGCCAATGCGCGCGCCGTGCAGGTAGCTGCCCAGCACGTCGCCTTCAAGGGAAGCCACGCGACGAATGTTGATGTTCTCGCCGATTTTAGCCACCAGCGCAACGCGTTCTTCTTCGAACTGTGCTTTCAGCACTTCGACGTCAGTGATTTTACCGGCAACAGCCGCGTCCAGCACTTTGTCAGCGAACGCCTGGAAACCACCATCTTTAGCAACGAAGTCAGTCTGGCAGTTAACTTCCAGAATGATGCCGTAGTTGCCTGCGATTTTGGTTTTGATCACGCCGTCAGCAGCAACGTTGCCCGCTTTTTTCGCCGCTTTGATCGCGCCAGATTTACGCATGTTCTCGATCGCCAGCTCGATGTCGCCGTTGGCTTCGGTCAGTGATTTTTTGCAATCCATCATGCCAGCGCCAGTGCGCTCGCGCAGTTCTTTTACCAGAGCAGCAGTAATATCAGCCATTCTCTCATCCTCGGTTAGCACAGCATTCGCCTGTCGGTAGCCCGGGGGCTGACGCGACAAATGCCTGGTTTCGGGAGAAACATTCCGCCCCGCCCCCCGTAAGGCGGCAAAGCGAATTCGAAAAAATAAAGGGGCCAAGCTGGCCCCTTACAGATTAACATCTGATCTTTATACCCTGGATTCTCAGATTACCGCGAACCAGGGTAGTAAGGGCGCTCTGAGGAGCGTTCCTGATTACTCAGCTTCAGCGAAGGTTTCTTCAGCCTGCTGAGCCAGGTCCTGCGAACGACCTTCACGTACGGTGGTCGCTACGGCGGTCAGGTACAGGTTTACCGCACGGATGGCGTCATCATTACCAGGGATAATGAAGTCAACACCGTCTGGATCAGAGTTAGTATCAACGATAGCGAACACTGGGATACCCAGGTTGTTAGCTTCTTTGATAGCGATGTGTTCGTGATCGGCGTCAACAACAAACAGTGCGTCCGGCAGGCCGCCCATGTCTTTGATACCGCCCAGGCTGTTTTCCAGCTTGGCCAGTTCACGCGCACGCATCAGCGCTTCTTTCTTGGTCAGCTTATCGAAGGTACCGTCCTGAGACTGGATTTCCAGGTCTTTCAGACGTTTGATGGACTGACGAACGGTTTTCCAGTTGGTCAGCATGCCGCCTAACCAGCGATGGTTTACGAAGAACTGATCGCAGCTCAGCGCAGACTCTTTGATCGCTTCGCTTGCAGCGCGCTTGGTACCAACGAACAGAATCTTACCTTTACGGGAAGAGATTTTGCTCAGTTCAGCGAGAGACTCGTTGAACATCGGCACGGTTTTCTCAAGGTTGATGATGTGAACTTTGTTACGTGCGCCGAAGATGAATGGCTTCATTTTCGGGTTCCAGTAACGGGTCTGGTGACCGAAGTGTACACCAGCCTTGAGCATGTCGCGCATGGAAACAGTTGCCATGATTACCTCTATAAAATGTGTTGGGGTTAGGCCTCCATGTATCCCATACAACCGACCCACTAAGGCAGGCGCCGAACCTGTTGTTCATTGAACGCTTAGTCTGAATAGCGTACTGATGTACGTTGCTCATCCTGCGCGGTTCGCCGTTCAACTGTCTGCGCTTATGTCGCCTTTGGGGCACCCCGGTGTATGTGTCGATACATGTGTGTTATTTACACGGGAGAGTTATGCGTTCTCAGTGACGTTTGTCACAAAGAATCGTCGGCGCGCTTTATACCACAAAGCACGGGTTGAAGCCAATATTAGTTATCACAGCGTCGCCAGGCAGAAACTGCAATTGGCAGAGCCAGGGCAGGCTGCTAACATTGCCTCACTTCCTTTATTATTGTCGAAAATAACGACATCTGCGGACAAAATTAATGGCGATCACAATTAAGACCCCTGAAGAAATCGAAAAAATGCGCGTGGCGGGCCGCCTGGCGGCAGAAGTGCTGGAGATGATTGAAGAGCACGTCCGCCCGGGTATCAGCACCGGTGAGCTGGATCGCCTGTGTCACGAACATATTGTTAATTCCCAGCAGGCGATCTCGGCCTGCCTTGGCTATCACGGCTTTCCGAAATCCGTCTGTATTTCCATCAATGAAGTGGTTTGTCACGGCATTCCGGACGATGAAAAAATCCTCAAGGATGGCGATATCGTCAATATCGACGTGACGGTCATTAAGGATGAGTATCACGGCGACACCTCCAAAATGTTTATCGTCGGCAAGCCCACTATTCTGGGCGAGCGTCTCTGCCGCATCACGCAGGAGAGCCTTTACCTGGCGCTGCGTATGGTAAAACCGGGTATTCGCCTGCGCACCCTGGGCCGTGAGATTCAAAAATTTGTCGAAGCGCAGAATTTCTCCGTGGTGCGCGAATATTGCGGCCACGGCATCGGTAAAGGTTTCCATGAGGAGCCGCAGGTGCTGCACTACGATGCGGATGACGGTGGCGTGGTACTCCAGGCCGGTATGGCCTTCACCATTGAGCCGATGGTCAATGCCGGTGATTACCGTATCCGCAGCATGAAAGATGGCTGGACGGTGAAAACCAAGGATCGCAGTTTGTCAGCACAGTACGAGCACACCATTGTGGTAACGGAAAACGGCTGCGAAATTATGACGCTGCGTAAAGATGACACCATTCCTGCCATCCTGACGCACGACGCTTAACGCGGTGACGAAAAAAGCCGGTGAGAGCCGGTTCCAGCTTGCTGAAGAATCCCACTTTTTTAAACCGGCGCAGGCCGGTTTTTTTTGATCTGTGGTGGGCGGTGGCGCTATTGTCACTGTGATAATCGTCACAGAGACCAACCAGGAGCCAGGCGTGAGCAAAAAACTGATCAATTACGGGCTGTCCGATTCGCCTGCCGACTGGGAAGAGAGCCAGCTGACGCGCGAGCAGCTGAAATTGCAGCTGGAACGCTTTCAGCAGGGGATGGCCGACGCGTTTGATAACGGTTTTGACGCCGAAGATCTGATAGCTGCGCGTACGCTGTTTATCGATCGCCTGCTGAGGCGGCTCTGGCGCTTCTACGGCTTCCCTGAACAGCTGGATATCGCGCTGGTCGCCGTGGGCGGCTACGGGCGCGGCGAGCTGCATCCGCTCTCCGATATTGATGTGCTAATCCTCAGCCGCAGCCCTCTTTCCGCGCAGGACGCCCAGCGTACCAGCGAGCTGCTGACGCTCATGTGGGATCTCAAGCTGGAAGTGGGCCACAGCGTACGCACGCTGGAAGAGTGCCTGCTGGAGGGGTTGTCCGATCTGACCGTAGCCACCAATCTGATTGAGTCGCGAATGCTGACCGGCGACGTGGCGCTCTTTCTTGAACTGCAAAAAAACATTTTCAGCGACGGCTTCTGGCGCTCGGACCAGTTTTTCGCGGCGAAGATTGAGGAACAGCAGGAACGCCATCAGCGCTATCACGGCACCAGCTATAACCTGGAGCCGGATATCAAAAGCAGCCCCGGCGGCCTGCGCGACATTCATACCCTGCTGTGGGTCGCCCGTCGCCATTTCGGTGCCACCTCGCTGGATGAAATGGTCGGTTTTGGCTTTCTGACCGGGGCCGAGCGCAACGAGCTTAACGAATGTCAGAGTTTCCTCTGGCGTATCCGCTTTGCGCTGCATCTGACCCTGACCCGCTACGATAATCGTCTGCTGTTTGACAGGCAGCTGAACGTCGCCCAGCGGCTGGACTACCAGGGCGAAGGCAATGAGCCGGTTGAGCGGATGATGAAGGATTTTTACCGCGTCACCCGGCGCATCAGCGAGCTGAACCAGATGCTGCTACAGCTGTTTGACGAGGCGATTCTGGCGCTGGGGGAAGACGAAAAACCCCGCGCTATCGACGATGAATTCCAGCTGCGCGGCTCGCTGATTGACCTGATCGATGAAACGCTTTTTGCCCGCCAGCCCGAAGCGATTATGCGCATGTTTTACACCATGGTGCGTAAGCCCGCTATTACCGGGATCTACTCCACCACCCTGCGCCAGCTCAGGCATGCCCGTCGCCATCTCAGGCAGCCCCTGTGCACCATTCCGCAGGCGCGCCAGCTTTTCCTGTCGATCCTGCGACATCCGGGTGCCGTCAGTCGGGCGCTGGTGCCAATGCATCGCCACAGCGTACTCTGGGCCTATATGCCACAGTGGGGCAACATCGTCGGCCAGATGCAGTTCGATCTGTTTCACGCCTACACCGTCGACGAACACACCATCCGCGTCCTGCAAAAGCTGGAAAGTTTTGCCAGCGAAGCAACGCGCCCGCGTCACCCGCTTTGCGTGGAGATCTGGCCGCGCCTGCCCCAGCTTGAGCTACTGCTAATGGCTGCCCTCTTCCACGATATCGCCAAAGGGCGCGGCGGTGACCACTCGATTCTGGGCGCGCAGGATGCGCTGGAATTTGCGGAATTGCACGGACTCAACTCCCGCGAAGCTCAGCTGGTCGCCTGGCTGGTGCGCCATCATTTGCTGATGTCGGTTACCGCACAGCGTCGTGATATTCAGGACCCCACCGAAATTCAGCAGTTTGCCGAAGTCATGCAGAATGAAAATCGTCTGCGCTATCTGGTCTGCCTCACGGTCGCTGACATCTGCGCCACCAATGAAAACCTGTGGAACAGCTGGAAGCAGAGCCTGCTGCGCGAGCTGTTCTTTGCCGCCGAAAAGCAGCTGCGGCGCGGAATGGAAAACAGCCCGGATCTGCGCGAGCGCGTCCGGCACCACCGACTCCAGGCGCTGGCACTGCTGCGCATGGATAATATTGACGAACAGGCGCTGCGGAACATTTGGGGGCGCTGCCGGGCAGACTATTTCCTGCGGCATACGCCCAATCAGCTGGCCTGGCATGCACGCCATCTGATGGAGCACGACCTGAGCGAGCCGCTGGTGCTGGTTAGCCCCCAGGCGACCCGGGGCGGCACCGAAATCTTTATCTGGAGCCCGGACAGGCCTTACCTGTTCGCCACCGTCGCCGGGGAGCTGGACAGGCGAAATCTGAGCGTACACGATGCGCAGATCTTCACCAGCCGGGACGGCATGGCGATGGATACCTTTATCGTACTGGAGCCCGACGGCAGCCCGCTGGCCGCCGATCGGCATGGGATGATCCGCCAGGCACTGGAGCAGGCTATCGCTCAGACCTGCTGGCAGCCGCCGAAAACGCGCCGCCCGTCTGCAAGGCTCAGGCACTTTTGCGTGGAAACCGAAGCGAAATACCTGCCGGCACATACCGACCGCCGGACCTATATGGAACTGATTGCCCTGGATCAGCCGGGCCTGCTGGCCAGAGTGGGTGAAGTCTTTGCCGATCTGGGCGTCTCGCTGCACGGCGCACGCATCAGTACCATTGGCGAGCGGGTAGAGGATTTGTTTATTCTGGCCAACGGCGACCGACGGGCGCTCAGCCCGGAATTGCGGGAAGTGTTACAACAACGGTTGACAGAGGCCCTTAATCCAAACGATAAAGTGTGACCTGGATTTACTTTTTTAACCCATCTTTCAGCGATCGGTGCAGACTGGCTGCTGACCTGAACGGGCGGTCATCTCCCCGCTCCTGACGATGATTTGACACAGGAAATTTTGATTAATGCAACAATTACAGAGTGTTATTGAAAGCGCCTTTGAGCGCCGTGCCGAGCTGACGCCTGCCAGCGCCGATACCGTTACCCGCGAAGCGGTGAATCAGGTGATCGCCCTGCTGGACAGCGGCGCCCTGCGCGTATCCGAGAAAATCGCCGGTGAGTGGGTGACGCACCAGTGGCTGAAAAAAGCGGTGCTGCTCTCTTTCCGCATCAATGATAATCAGGTGATTGAGGGTGCTGAGAGTCGTTTTTACGACAAAGTGCCGATGAAGTTTGCCGACTATGATGACGCGCGCTTCAAAAAAGAGGGCTTCCGCGTCGTGCCCCCTGCTGCGGTGCGTCAGGGGGCCTATATCGCCCGCAATACCGTACTGATGCCTTCTTATGTCAATATTGGCGCTTACGTCGATGAAGGCTCAATGGTGGATACCTGGGCGACCGTTGGATCCTGCGCGCAGATCGGTAAAAATGTGCACCTTTCCGGCGGCGTAGGCATCGGTGGCGTACTGGAACCCCTCCAGGCTAATCCAACCATTATCGAAGATAACTGCTTCATCGGCGCGCGTTCAGAAATCGTGGAAGGCGTGATAGTTGAGGAAGGTGCCGTCATTTCGATGGGCGTTTATATCGGCCAGAGCACTAAAATTTACGATCGTGAAACCGGCGAAGTCCATTACGGTCGCGTCCCTGCGGGATCGGTGGTGGTGTCGGGCAACCTGCCGTCGAAAGATGGTCGCTACAGCCTCTATTGTGCCGTGATTGTGAAAAAGGTTGATGAAAAAACCCGTGGCAAAGTGGGCATTAACGAACTGCTGCGCACCATCGACTAATCTTCTACGGGCCACATTCTGTGGCCCGTAAACTATATTTTACACCCCCCATCTCTAAACCTTTTTCCTACCGTGAATAATCGGATGCTATTGCGCAACAACTAAGCGATAATCCGCGCCGTTAAGCGCACAGGCGCTCCCCGACCGCTTTTTAGATTTTCACATATACTCACAAGTACGGGAGGAGCGAGCCGGGCAAAACCTGATTCACTGCTTAGCTTTTCTCACCGACATAGCCTGCGTGAGAATGGCGGATACCGGGCAGTCCAGCATTGCATTGCAGCGCAGCCAAAACTCTTATCTCCCGAACAGGAAACGTGACCATGTATGACAATTTAAAAGGCCTGGGTATCAGTAATCCCGACGATATCGATCGCTACAGCCTGCGCCAGGAAGCCAGCAACGATATTCTGAAAATCTATTTCCGCAAAGATCGCGGCGAGTTCTTCGCCAAAAGTGTCAAATTTAAATATCCGCGCCAGCGTAAAACCATCGTCGCCGATAACGTCGGCCAGGGTTACAAAGAAATTCAGGAAATCAGCCCCAATCTGCGTTACGTCATTGATGAGTTAGATCAGATCTGCCAGCGCGATCGGGTCGAAGTCGATCTGAAACGTAAAATCCTGGAAGACCTGCGTCATCTGGACCACGTGGTGACGAATAAGATTGCTGAAATCGAATCCGATCTGGAAAAACTGACCCGCGGCGGTCGTTAATTGCCCCCTCCGGGCAAACCGATCTGTCGGTATGCCCGATGCCAGTCCTCAGCCAGGATCAAGCCTGCTTATCCCGCGGTAACGCCACGCGCCTGGCAGCGATCGGGCTTCCTCATCCAGCTGTAGCCCTTCGGGCCATGGTGCGTTCAGGCTTCCTCATCCAGCTGTAGCGCTTCGGGCCAGGGTGCGTTCAGGCTTCCTCATCCAGCTGTAGCGCCACGTAGAGCAGCAGCCTGTCATCGAAATGACTTAGATTCAGTCCGGTCAGCTCCGACACCCGGTTAAGCCGGTATTCCAGCGTATTTCGATGAATAAACAGTGCTTTTGCCGTAGCGGAAGGCTGAACATCGTGGCTAAACCACGCGCTGAGGGTGCGCAGCAGCAGGCCGTTATTGTCCATTGCCTTAAGCTTCATCAGGGGCCGCGACAGCTCGCTGGCCTGCCATCCTCCGCGCAGGCTGTCGAGCAGCACCGGCAGCATCAGATCCTGATAAAAATAACGTCGCTGTTCAGGCATCCGCTGCTTGCCAACCAGCATGGTGGTGCGCGCCGTGCGGTAAGAGCGCGCAATACTGCCGGGGCCGGTAAAAAAGTTCCCCAGCGCAATGCGGATGCGCAGATGCCCGTTCTCTTTCATGCGCGACAGCAGCAGATCCACGCGTTTGCGATGATCCCCGGCATCATAGCGCCCATGGGTGTTAAGCGCGGGCTTTAACACCACCATCTCCGTCAGCGAAACGATGGCGATCAGGTTGTCGCGTTCGGGCGTTGTCAGCAAGGTCTGGAGCTGTTGCAGCTCAGACATGGCGCTCTCCACGCCGAGCTGGCCGCTGTCCACTTCCACCACCGCGACGACGCGCGGCTGGTCTAAATCGATCCCAAGTCGCTGTGCCCACTCCGTCAGTGCAGGCGAAAGCGTTTCACTGCGGATCAGGTTTAACACCAGCTCCTCACGCAGCCTGCTGTCCTGCGCCAGAATATGCAGCAGACGCGCCTGCTCAAGCATCATTTCAGCGGTCATACAGACCAGCTCACCGTAATGTCGCAGGCTGGCCGGTTCCCCGGTCAGACCGATGACGCCGACGATATCACCGGCAATGCGCATTGGCAGATTAATCCCCGGACGCACCCCATGCAGGTGCTTCGCCACCGCGTCGTCTATATCCACAACCCTTGCCTGGGACAGCGCCAGCAACGCACCTTCGTGCAATTCGCCAATACGCTCATGGTCGCCACTGCCGATAATTCTGCCGCGTGCATCCATCACATTGACGTTGCTATCAATAATCTGCATCGTGCGGGCGACAATCTTCTGCGCCAGCCGTGCATCGAGATGACTGGTGGACATGAATCACTCCTGAAAAACCCTGGATAAGCCAGCATAACGGGCAGATCCCGGCCTGCCATTGTGCAACTGCCCTAAGTGCAGCGCCTTATACGAAAATTGCGGCAAGGTTCACAAATGAGCGGCCAGGAAAGCCGCCGGAGCCGGGGCGCAGTGATGTCAGATATCGCGGATGTATCAGGTATTGCAGAAGTGTCCAATATCGCAGAGGTATCAGATATCGCGGATGTGCCGGGTATCGCAGAGGTATCAGATATCGCGGATGTATCAGATTTAGCGGATGTATCAGGTATTGCAGATGTGCCGGGTATCGCGGGCACGCCAGGAGAGTAATTGAAGGTAAACCAGGTGCCGGTTGGTCACCGGCACCTGCCTGCTGGCACTATTACACGCCGTTATTTCGAATACTGCCCGACCGCTACCTACTGCATTAGCAGGTAGATCGAGCTGTCACCGCGTTGAATGTTCAGCGCCAGCACGGAAGGCTTGGTGTCGAGGATTTTACGCAGCTCGCCCAGGTTAGCAATGGCCTGCTGGTTAACACCCAGGATAACATCATCCTTCTTCAAACCAATATTCGCCGCGGCTGAACCCGGCTTGACGCTGTCGACCTTCACGCCTTTCACCCCTTTGGCCTCGAAGTTGCTCAGGTCTGCGCCTTCAATTCCGGTATAAATATTGCCGGAATCGACCTTAGTCTGCGTGCTCTGCTGGAGCTCAACGTTAACCGTCAGCGGCTTGCCGTCACGGATCAGGCCCAGGGTCATTTTCGTGCCAACCGGCAGCGATCCAATCTGCGCGCGCAGGGCAGCAAAGCTGGAAATGGCCTTACCGTTGATGTTAACCACCACATCGCCTGCCTTCACGCCGGCCTTCGCAGCAGAAGAGTTAGCCAGCACCTGGCTGACAAACGCGCCGCGCTGAGCGTCGACCTTCATCGCTTTAGCCAGCTCGGAGTTCAGTTCGGTGCCCATAATGCCCAGCTCACCGCGTTTCACCTGGCCATATTCGACCATCTGCGCCGTCAGGTTTTTCACCATATCGGACGGGATAGCAAAGCCGATACCAATGTTACCGCCGTCCGGTGCCAGAATCGCGGTATTAATGCCGATCAGTTCACCGTTAAGGTTGACCAGCGCGCCGCCGGAGTTGCCCCGGTTGATCGCCGCATCGGTCTGAATAAAGTTTTCATAGTTTTCGACGTTTAAGCCACTGCGCCCCAGCGCTGAAACGATCCCGGAGGTAACGGTTTCACCCAGGCCATAAGGGTTACCAATCGCGACGGTGTAGTCGCCAACGCGCAGATCGTCAGAGTCGGCCATTTTGATCGCGGTAAGATTTTTCGCATCTTTAAGCTGAATAAGCGCAATATCGGAGCGGGGATCTTTACCGATGACTTTTGCATCATACCGACGACCATCGCTGAGCTGGACCTGAATTTTAGTCGCGTTATCGACCACATGGTTATTGGTCACCACATAGCCTTTGGCGGCATCAATCACCACGCCCGATCCCAGCGCCCGGAATTTTTCCTGCTGAGTATCGGCGCCGCCCTGATCCTGACCCCCTCCCTGACAGACGGGTGAGTTCTGGAAGGGTGAACCATCCTGACAGAACGGCGAGTTACCGCCGAAGAACTGCTGGAACTGCTGCGGCAAACGCGGCGTACGAACGGTGGTGCTCCCTTCAACATTAATACTCACCACCGAAGGCATCACTTTTTCTAACATCGGTGCCAGGCTCGGAAGCTGCTGGTTAGAAGAAGAAGCGGTTTCTGCCGCGGAGGCAGTCAGCGGGGTCATCGCCATTCCCAGGCTCAGAGCCAACGCGCCAGCTAAAATAGTTTTTTTCATGCGTCTTTTCTCTATGTGTCCAATAATGCAACCATTGCTGTGGTCGTGTTGGTAAGATTCAATTATTATCGCTAAGTTCATGTATAAGTTTCAGCTAAAGGTAAAAATTTATTCTTTGACTTTACAAAACTTAAACGCCCATCGTTATTATTCGACGGCCATTAAACGACGATACTCATCCCAGGCATACAGATCGGTCATGCCGCTTACGTAATCCTGAAGCATACGCGCCCGATAATAATATTCCCAGATGGCAATATCATTGCCCCGCTTATCCAGACGCCCGACGGCTTCACTGTAGGCAAGCCGAAAACGCGTCGACAGTTTATGGAAAAGACGTGTTTCAATAGGAAAGTGTTTTAAGTAGTCTTTTTCCATCAGCTCGGAAAATTCCTCCCTGCTGAGCGCTAAGAGTGGGCGATAAATATCCAGCAGGCCGCTAATAACACGGTATCCCTGTAGCTCAAGCTGCTCAACGTCAGGATGATTAAACACATGACTGAAGGCGACTTTTTTGAATATTTCCAATAACTGGTTTTGAGGACTGCCATCCTCCAGAAGCGCCGCATTAAATTCACCGCTAAAAACCGCCGACAAATTATCTATAAAGCGGCTGGCGGTATGCGGGACCAGTCTGGCCACGGTATTCACCCGCAGATACATAAAGAACTGATCCTCACTGCTGCGGCTGAACTGCTGGCTACGGGATTTTTCCAGCGCGCTGGTCACCACCAGCTGAAACAGATCGTTGTGCTGGTGATCCGGCCAGAGAGCAAACAGGTGTTCATAAAGTTGTTCGACGGTGAAAATCTTTTTCTCCACCGCATCCTCTAAATCCGCCACGCAATAAGAAATATCGTCGGCGGCCTCCATAATATAGGTCAGAGGGAAACGACAGTGAGGCTCGAGATCCAGCTCTTTACGCAGCCGACCGACATACTCCTCTTCTGAAAGATAATAGCCGGGCTTCTTCATCAGATAATCATGCGTGGCGGGTATTTCGCCATTGAACCAGGCCGGGCGGGTATATTTAAATATGCAGCCGACCTGGGCCCAGGTGAGATTCATTTTCAGCAGTGAGTGCACCATGCGGATCGCCTGCGCGTTGCCCTCAAAATGTGAAAGGTCCTGGCGGATCTTCGCCCGGAGATCGTTAAATCCATCGGTCTGATAACGCAGCACTTCGGGTTCACAGCGGTCGGCCCGTGCATTATCTGGCCGGTGAGTCGCATCCAGCCGCTGCGTAAACCAGTCATTGATTGCCGATTCGCCAAAGTGTCCGAAGGGCGGGTTACCAATGTCATGCATCAGGCAGGCCATTTCCACGATACTTTCAAATGGCCCGGTCAGCTGTGAAAGACCATATTTCTCCAGCTTATCCAGCTCTTTGAAGCGGGTGAGCACTTCTTTGGCAATATAGCGGCCTACCTGCTGCACCTCCAGAGAGTGGGTCAGACGGGAACGCACCGCCGCATTGCGTTCCAGTGGGAAGACCTGCGTTTTCTGCTGGAGCCGACGAATGGCCGCAGAATTGATAATACGCCCACGATCGCTTTCGAAAATACGTAAAATTTCATGCTCGTCTTTTTGCCCCGTCTGGGGATGGTAGCGGCGCTGATAATTAATTTTTTTCCTGAAGTCGATATCGTTCATGCCTGGGTCCCCTTTTTCCACCCGATACCCGCTGGAGGTGCGTTTTGTGGATTATGTCCTGTATCCTGCCATGCTAGACTATGCGCTGAAAAGACAGGAAATTTCCACCACATTAGCGAGTATCTCTATGAAAGCAGGCATTATTGGTGCAATGGAGCAGGAAGTTACCCTGCTGCGCGACAAAATCGAAAACCGTCAGACGCTGACGCTGGCGGGCTGCGAAATTTACACCGGTACGCTGAACGGTGTTGAGGTGGCCCTGCTCAAATCGGGCATTGGCAAGGTTTCTGCTGCAATGGGCACCGCCCTGCTGCTTGAGCGCTGCAAACCTGACTTTATTATTAATACGGGCTCTGCGGGCGGCCTGGCCCCCACGCTGAACGTGGGTGATATTGTGGTGTCTGACGAAGTCCGCTACCACGACGCCGATGTCACCGCCTTTGGCTACGAGCTGGGACAGATGGCGGGCTGCCCGGCGGCCTTCACCGCTGATGCTGCGCTGATTGAAGCCGCAGAAGCCTGCATCAGCCAGCTCGGGCTGAATGCCGTTCGTGGTCTGGTCGTCAGCGGCGATGCTTTTATTAACGGTGCCGGCCCGCTGACGCAGATTCGTACCCACTTTCCAAAAGCCATCGCCGTTGAAATGGAAGCTACCGCCATCGCCCACGTCTGCCACCAGTTTGGCACACCCTTTGTCGTGGTTCGCGCTATCTCTGACGTGGCGGATCGTGAATCCCACGTCAGTTTTGAAGAGTTCCTCTCCGTTGCCGCAGCCCAGTCATCGCTGATGGTTGAAACGCTGCTCACGCACCTGTCGCGTGGCTAACTATCGCGTACTGCTGCTGCTGTGCGGGCTGGTATTCGCCGCAGCGGCGGCTCCGGTGCCGAGGGTGGTAACCCTGGCACCGAATCTGACCGAACTGGCCTTTGCCGCCGGTATTACGCCAGTGGCCGTCAGCACGTATTCCAGCTATCCCCCGGCGGCGGCAGGCATTGAGCAGGTTGCCAGCTGGCAGGGAATCAATACCGAACGCATCATTGCACTTAAACCGGATGTGGTTCTGGCATGGCGCGGCGGCAACCCGCAGCGCCAGGTTGACCAGCTTCGTGCGTTTGGCCTCCGGGTGGAGTGGATTGACCCCATTAGCCTCGATCAAATTATTGCCACCGTACGTCAGCTAAAGGTCTGGAGCCCGCACCCTGAAAGCGCGGAGCAGGCGGCCTCCCAGCTTGAGCGCCAGCGGGACAGGCTGCGCCAGCGCTATACGGGGGCGGCGCACAGGGCCGTCTTTCTGCAGTTTGGCCAGCACCCACTCTTTACCACCTCCGGCCATACGTTGCAGAACCACATTCTTTCGCTGTGCGGCGGCGTAAATATCTTTGCTGACAGTCGTGTGGCATGGCCGCAGGTGAGTCGCGAGCAGGTTCTGCTGCGACATCCGGCGGCGATTGTTACCCCTGGAAAAGAAGCGCAGGCCGGGGTGGTTCAGGATTTCTGGCAACCCCAGCTTAACGTGCCAGTGATTGTTATCAATGATGACTGGTTTAGTCGGGCAGGTCCGCGTATCATCCTGGCTGCTCAACAATTATGCAGTAGTCTGCATCCTGAGCGATAAGTGCAGCTTAAAAACGTTATCAAAACGGTTAAAGCTTCGGTAAATAGAGTCGTTAACATCATAGAGAGCCGGTGAGTATTTTCACTTCCGCGCGCTCCTTTGGGCATAAGCCCTGATTTTTTTACACCAGGAAATAAACCATCATGAAAGCCGTTTATCTGGCCCTTGGCCTGATTATGGCTGGTCGCGCCTGCGCTGCATCCATTACCGGCAGCATCGGGGTCAAACTGACCGTTTACCCGCAGTGTTACATTGACGGGCAAAGCACGACGCCAGCATCTTCTCGCGCAGTCAACTGTGGTCGGCGACTTGACGCCCAGCCAAAAGTGACCCAGACCGTTATTTCACCGGAGGCCTCTCAAAGCGGAACAACATTGATGACGGTTGAGTGGTAAATGCAGAAAGGCAAAGAAAGAATATGCCCCGGGAGCAATCTCTCCGGGGCACCAAAGCAGAGTCAGATACTGAAAGAGGAACCACAGCCGCAGGTGGTTTTGGCATTGGGGTTAGTCACGATGAATCGCGATCCTTCCAGCCCTTCGGTGTAGTCCACCGATCCCCCCACCAGGTATTGCAGGCTCATCGGATCGACCACCAGTGAAACACCCGATTTCTCGATGGTCATGTCACCGTCATTCACTTTATCGTCAAAGGTGAACCCATACTGAAAGCCGCTGCAGCCGCCACCGGTGATATAGACCCGCAGCTTCAACTCAGGATTTTCTTCATCTGAAATCAGATTCTTAACTTTACTGGCCGCTGCGTCGGTAAATTGCAGGGGCAGAGCCATTTCATCACTCATTTAATACTCCAGTATGCATTAAGGCAGGAAGCCTTACAGGTCATAAATCGACCATCATGTGCACCATTATCCAATACACCCGTATAGCAATCAAGTATCAGCCTGTTTACCCGCAGACAGGGTGGCATTCCGTGCGGCCAGTGCGCAATCCTCTTTCTTTTGCTGCCTTTCCAGAATACGCGCCAGCAGCGACGAGTAGAGCGGTTTACCGCCGAGGAACTGAGCCAGCAGCGTGGCGCCCAGGCAGGTGATAATCATGGGTAAGATGAGCTGATAGTTATCGGTCATCTCCAGCACCAGCACGATACCGGTCAGCGGCGCGCGAACGGAGGCGGCAAACAGCGCGCCCATACCGGCTATCGCAAAGGTGCCCGCGTCAAGATGGTAAGCGGGAAACAGCGCAGCGCTAACCAGGCCAAATGCCGTTCCCAGCAGCGTACCCAGCGCCAGCATCGGGGCAAAGATACCACCGGGCGCGCCGGAGCCAAAACAGAGCAGCGTGGTTAGGATACGCGCGATGAAAATAAACAGCAGCATACCCACGGTATAATGACCCGCCGCTGCAATCGGGATCAGGGCAAACCCGCCGCCTGCCGCCTCGGGTTCAATCATCCCCAGCACGCCGCACACGCCTCCCAGCGCAGCCCCAACCCACAACAGCTTGTGCCGACTGTCGCCATACAGCCGCTGGAACAGGGCCTGCGATTTAAAGATTAGCGCGTTAAACAGTACGCCCACTATGCCGAAAATCATCCCCAACAGCAGGTAGAGCCACAGCGTATTGACCGGCGCGCTGGCCAGTTTGCCGACGTTGATTACCGCTCCTTCGCCGTTGAAGATACGAAAAACCACGCTGGAGGCGATGACGCCAATAAACACCGCTTTGATTGATATTACGCTGTAGCGAAATTGCAGCCGCATCTCTTCAATAATAAACAGGATCCCGGCCAGCGGTGCATTAAAAGCCGCTGCCAGCCCCGCCGCCGCGCCCGTTGCCAGCAGAGAGTGCCGCGCCTCCGCGCTTTTCATGCGGAAAATATCCAGCACCATCCGCCCCAGATTTCCGCCCATCTGTACGGTCGGTCCCTCACGCCCCAGCACCATCCCAGCCCCCAGCGTGCCCATACCGCCGATAAACTTGACCGGAATAACCCGCCACCAGCGTACGGGTCTCAGCTCTTCAAGCGCCCCTTCAATTTCGGGAATTCCGGATCCAGACGCCTCAGGCGCAAAGCGCTGAACCAGCCAGTAGCCCGCCACGGCCAGCAGCGCCGAGAGAATAAAAGCCAGCGGAAACAGCAGCCAGTGCGCATCAAGGGTAGCCAGCAAAGACAAACGCCGGGTCGTGACCCAGAGGACGGCCTTTTCAAACCCTACCCCCAGCAGGCCAGCCAGCATTCCCACCACGCCGGCGAGAACCAGCACCGCCACCGGTGTTTTATCGCGCTTGAGCAGTAGGCGAAGAAAGTCGCCGCGGCGGGCGGGAACGGAGGACAACGTATCGGTAGAAGGGGACGCTGAGTTCATAGGGGTTACATTTTGTTCTAACAGAGGGGATATCATACTCAGCATCCGCGCAATGTCTTATGAAAAATCAACAGCGTTGCGCATTAACGCGCGTCTTATCTTTTAACCCGCCGCCATGTTCCTTAGAATGGCGGGGTTTTCTTAGCAAATCCTCAGGAGCGGAACCATGAGTAAGTCTGAAAATTTGTATGCTCAGGCACAGCAACTAATTCCCGGCGGCGTTAACTCGCCGGTACGCGCCTTTACCGGCGTTGGCGGTGTACCGCTCTTTATCGAACACGCTGACGGCGCAAGGCTGTACGACGCCGACGGTAAAGCTTATATCGACTATGTCGGTTCATGGGGGCCGATGGTACTGGGCCATAACCACCCCGCCATCCGTGATGCGGTCATCGAAGCCGCAGGACGTGGGCTGAGCTTCGGCGCACCGACCGAGATGGAAGTAAAAATGGCGCAGCTGGTAACCGACCTGGTACCCACCATGGATATGGTCAGAATGGTCAACTCCGGTACGGAAGCGACCATGAGCGCCATTCGCCTGGCGCGCGGTTTTACCGGCCGCGACAAGATCATTAAGTTTGAAGGCTGCTATCACGGCCACGCCGACTGCCTGCTGGTGAAAGCGGGATCCGGCGCACTGACGCTGGGCCAGCCTAATTCACCGGGTGTTCCCGCTGATTTTGCCAAACATACCCTGACCTGCACCTATAACGATCTGGACTCGGTACGCGCGGCTTTTGAGCAGTATCCCCATGAGGTAGCCTGTATTATCGTTGAGCCGGTTGCGGGCAACATGAACTGCGTGCCGCCGCTGCCTGACTTCCTGCCGGGCCTGCGCGCCCTGTGTGACGAGTTTGGCGCGCTGTTTATCATTGATGAAGTGATGACCGGCTTCCGCGTGGCGCTGGCCGGTGCGCAGGCTCACTACGGCGTGGTGCCCGATCTGACCTGCCTGGGTAAAATCATCGGCGGCGGAATGCCGGTCGGGGCCTTCGGCGGACGCCGCGAGGTGATGGATGCGCTGGCACCTGTCGGTCCGGTCTATCAGGCGGGTACGCTTTCCGGTAACCCCATCGCCATGGCCGCCGGATACGCCTGCCTGAGCGAAATCGCTAAACCTGGCGCTCATGACAGACTGACGGCGCTGACCGACCAGCTGGCAGAAGGCCTGCTGGCTGCGGCAAAAGCAGAAAACATCCCGCTGGTGGTCAACCATGTCGGCGGTATGTTTGGCCTGTTCTTTACCTCAGCAGATACCGTCACCCGCTATCAGGACGTGATGGAGTGCGATGTGGAGCGTTTTAAAACGTTCTTCCATCTGATGCTTGAAGAGGGTGTGTATCTGGCTCCTTCCGCCTTTGAAGCGGGCTTTATGTCGCTGGCGCACACCCAGCAGGATATCCAGTTCACCGTCGACGCTGCGCGTCGCTGCTTCGCGAAGCTGGCCTGAATCACCCTGTCTCCCGGATCGCAAATGCGAATGACGCATCCGGCATCGGGAGAATCCGCGTAACCCTCCGGCTTCCCTGACGGGAAGCCAACGCGAAAAAGCCTGCCCGGGAGACCGGCGCAGGCCCACGCCCACGCCCTCGCCCTCGCCCTCGCCTGCTGGCGTAAATCATCCTGTCCGCACTTCTGTTTACATTTTCCGCAGCAGATACACAAAGTAAGGCGCGCCGATAAAGGTCGCCAGCAGTCCCGCCGGGATCTGGTCGGGGAATGCCACCATCCGACCACACCAGTCCGCTATCACCATCAGCCCACCGCCCAGCAGCGCCGACATCACCTGCTGGGGTAAGGTACGGCGGAAGCCAAGCATCCGCGCAATGTGCGGTGCCATCAGCCCCACAAAGCTCAGCGGTCCAATCGTCAGCGTGGCGGCCGCAGTCAGCGCTGCCGCCAGCAGCAGCAACAGCAGCCGGGAGGATTTCAGCGCCATACCCAGCGAACGGGCCGTCTCGCCGCCCAGCGGCAAAATAGTTAGCCAGCGGCGGCAGAGCGGAACCAGCGCCAGCAGCAGCGCGGCGGTGACGGCCGTACGCCACGCCTGGAGGGCATCAACGTGATAGGTTGAGCCAGAGATCCAGGTCATCAGCCGGGCCATACGCGGATCGCCGCTGGCCATCAGCAGCAGCAGCAGCGTACCAAAGGCGGTACTCAGCGCCATCCCCGCCAGCAGCATACGTTCCGGTGAGAATCCCCCTCTTCCGCTGGCGAGGGTGATAACCAGCAGCGTCGCGGCCGCGCCAAGCGTACCCGCTGGCAGCAGCCAGCCAAAGGCATCGCCGGGCACGATAAACAGCATGACCACCACGCCAAACGCCGCGCCCGAGCTGATGCCCAACACTTCCGGGCTGGCCATCGGGTTGCCGGTCAGCCGCTGAACGATGCACCCGGCTACGCCCAGCATCATGCCGGTCGCCAGCGCCGCAGACAGTCGCGGCAGTCGCCAGGGCAGCAGCTGATCCCACAGCTGGCCCGTCGCCCACTGCCAGCTATGGGCGTCGCGTCCCAGGCTCAGCGCCAGGGTCGCCAGCAGCAGCAGCGCCACCCCGCCCACTGCCGCCCACAGCAGCACGCGATGCCGCTCACCGGTCAGCCCTTCCCGCTGGCTGGCCGCAGACGGCACCGAGGTGGTACGCAGGCGCGGCAGCAGCCAGAGCAGCAGCGGTGAACCGATAATCGCCGTCGCCGTGCCGGTTGACACCTCCCGCCAGTTATCGGTCAGCCAGATAACCGCCTGATCGGCCAGCCAGAGCAGCAGCATCCCGATCAGCGGGGCCAGCAGCATACGGCTGAGCAGTCGCCGTGCGCCAAGCATCTTCGCCAGCAGCGGGGCAAACAGGCCAATAAAGCCAATAATCCCGGCGGCGTTCACCAGCTGGGCGCTGAGAATAATCGCCAGCGCCAGCACGCCCATCCGGGCAGCCGACAGCGCCAGTCCGAGATTTTTAGCGACGCCATCATCCAGCCCCATCAGCATCATCGGGCGCAGCAGCAGCAGGGAGAGCAGGAAGCCTACCAGCAGCTTTGGCCAGAGGAAGATAACGTTTTGCCAGTCCATCTGGTTAAGGGTGCCGGTACTCCACAAAAACATCCCCTGCAGACGATCGTGGTTAAACAGCCCCAGCAGCTGATTCACCGCCCCGCAGTAGAGCGACAGGACCAGCCCGGCCAGGATCAGCGTTACCGGGGAAAGTCGCTTTCCCCAGGCGATACCGAACACAATCAGCCCCACGATAATCGCCCCACTCATGGCGGCGATCTGCTGGGTAGCCAGCCCGCCCGGCAGGCTCCACAGCGTCACCACCGTCAGGCCCAGCTGTGCGCCGGTTGCGACGCCCAGCGTGGTGGGCTCCGCCAGCGGATTACGCAGCACCTGCTGAAACAGCAGCCCCACCAGCCCAAGACCGGCCCCCACCAGCAGCGACATCGCCAGGCGCGGCAGCAGGCTGTAGTGGAACACCATCTGCGTGACGCTATCTATATCGGGGGCAGTGAGCGCCTTCAGCCACTGGTCGCGGGGCAGATGCTGACCAAAGTTATAAAAAGTCAGCATCGCGGCCAGCGCAAATAACAGCGTCAGCAGGGTCACCGGGAAGCGAATAGTGGCGTTCATGATGTCCCCAGCGCGCGTTCAAGCGTTTGACAGAAGCGCATCGCAGACAGCGTTGCACCATAGAACCAGACCTGCGGTACGCGCTGGAAGCGATTCTCACGCACAAAGGGCATCGACTGCCAGAGCGGCGTCGAGGTGACCTGCTGCATAAGCGATTCATTTTCATGATCGAAGCAGATCGCCTCTACATTATGCATGGTCGCCAGGCGTTCGATACCAATAACCGCGCTGCCCCAGAAGTTGGTTTCCCCCTGCCAGGCGTTTTCAATTCCCAGCGCGTTCATCACCTCAAGAAACAGGCTGCCTTTTCCGAAAACCAGCGCATGGCGGGGATCAAGAATGGACATCAGCAGCAGCGGCCTTTTCGCGCGGTGAGCCAGCCGCGTTTTAGCCCCGGCCACGTAAGCGTCGTACTGTGCCAGATGGGCTTTCGCCTGCGGCACGCGGCCTAATCGCCCGGCCAGCTGCATCAGGGAGTTGCGCGCCATGCTCAGGGGTTTCCCGCTGGCATCGCTGAAAGGAAAGCCCATCGAGGGGGCAATCCGATCGATTTTGTCCTGCGCCGGGCCATAGCCCGAGGAGAAAAGGATCAGGGAGGGTTTCATCTGGATTATGAGCTCCAGATTAGGTTCAGTACGCAGGCCGACATCGACCGTGGATGCCGGTAGCGCAGGCTGGCCGACCCACTGCTGATAGTTGAAAATTTCAGCCGCGCCCATCGGTGCCACGCCCAGTGCCAGCAGCAGCTCGGCGGGCAGCCATTCAAGCGTAATAATGCGGCTGACATCAATGTCCTGTGCCGCCTGGCTTTGCAGCGCGGGCAGCAGGGGTGAAAGCGCCATCGCCATCAGCAGGCGGCGGCGAAAAAGATCCGGCATGACGTCTCAATCCCTCAGTATACAAAGCTCACCGGCGCACCGCCGTGAGGATGCGGCAAAATCCCCATGGGGATGCCGTAAATGCGCCCAAGTGATTCCGCCTGCATAATCGCTGCGGCATCTCCCTGGGCGATCATTTCCCCTTCCCGCAGCGCCACCAGCCAGTCGCTGTAGCGGGCGGCAATATTAATATCATGGAGAATTGCAATGACCGTCAGGCCGCGCTCGTGGCTCAGCCGCTGGATTAGCGCCAGCACTTCAACCTGGTGCGCAATATCCAGCGCCGAGGTCGGCTCATCCAGCAACAGGCAGCGGCTATTCTGCGCCACCAGCATGGCGATCCAGGCCCGCTGACGCTCTCCCCCGGAGAGGCTGTCAACCAGCCGCTTAGCAAACGCGTCCAGCCCGACCAGCGCAATTGCCTCATCAACCCGATCGCAATCCTCCGAGCCAAAACGGCCCAGCGCACCGTGCCACGGATATCGCCCCATCGCCACCAGCTCGCGCACCGTCATCCCTTCTGCGGACGGCAGCTGCTGCGGGAGATAGGCTACCTCACGGGCAAAGGCTTTCCCCTTCCATTCTGACACCGGCCGATCGTTGAGCAATACCCGGCCTGCGGTGGCCGCGTGGTGCCTGCCAAGCAGCTTCAGCAGCGTCGATTTGCCCGAGCCGTTGTGACCTATCAGCCCGCAGACTTTCCCGGCAGGGAAGGTCAGGGATAGCGGCTGCAACAGCGTACGGCCAGGAACGGTAAAAGAGGCGTTATCAAGCGAGAAGGTAGTTTCAGTTGCATGCAGATGAGACATAGCGGTCTTCTGATTGGTGGGCGCAGCAGAGCCGCGCCCGGGTGCAAAGATTAGAAACGGAAGGTTGCCGTGCCGACGATCTCACGTTCAGCGCCCCAGTAGCAGGCGTAGTCGCGGTAGCAGCTGGCAACGTAGTTACGATTAAACAGATTACTTACGTTAACGCCAATTGACGAGCCCGGCATGCCAAAGCGGCCCAGATCGTATTTAACCAGCGCATCCACCGTGGTGTAGCCTGCGACGTCAAAGTTCTGATTGCTCTTAACGCCATTGTTTACCGTCTCTGCGTACAGGCCTTTGCTCTCTCCAATATAGCGCACGCCTGCGCCCAGGGTCAGCCCGGAGAGCGCGGTCTCATGGAAGGTATAGTCTGCCCAGAGGGAGGCCATATTTTTCGGCACTTCAACCGGCGTCCTGCCCTTCAGCAGGGTATCGTGGGTATATTCTGCATCGGTATAGGTGTAGGCCGCCGTCACGTTGACGTTTTCGTTGACCGCCGCTTTGGCCTCCAGCTCTACGCCGCGCGAGCGAATTTCACCGCCCTGCACGCTGAAGTTAAGATTGCGCGGATCGGCAGTCAGGTTTTTGGTTTTGGTCAGCTGATAGACTGCACCGGTTAGCACCAGGGGGCGATCTTTCGGTACATATTTCACCCCGGCCTCATACTGTTTGGCGCGGGAAGGATCGAACGTCGCGCCGTCCAGGGTGCTGCCCGCAGTCGGAATAAAGGATTCGCTGTAGCTAAAGTAAGGCGCGATGCCGTTGTCGTAAACGTAGTTAAGCCCGCCGCGCCAGGTGAACGCCTGATCGTGGTTTTTTGCCAGGCTGTCGCCGCTGCGGTTGTAAGCAGAGGTCATCGCGTAGTCGTAGCGGCCGCCCAGGGTCAGTACCCAGCGATTCCACTCCATCTGATCCTGCGTATACAGGCCGGTCTGTTCCTGCTTGTTCAGATAGTGATAGGGAAACAGCGAACCCGGCACCATTTGATCGCTGCCATACTGCGGATTCAGTGCGCTAAGCGAAGTCGCCGAGCCGAAACCGGCGTTGATATCGTTGCGGGTGCGCTGATAGTCGACGCCCATCAGCAGCGTATGATCCACCTGCCCGGTGGCAAACTTCGCCTGCAGCTGGTTATCAACGGCAAACTGATTCAGTTTTTCCTCAGAGACGGCGTAGCCACGCGAAATGGTATTGGTGCTGCTGTCTAAACCGCTACCGTAGATGCTGCGATAATTCGTGCGCAGATCGGCATAGCGCAGGTTCTGCCGCACGGTCCAGGTATCGTCAAAGCTGTGCGAAAAGTTATAGCCAATCATTTTGGTGTTGCGGGAGATCTTGTTGCTGGCTTCGCCCTCATCAAAATCCCGGCCCAGCTTATGCTGATTGCCATTCGCATCGACGATCGGCACGACCGTACCCTGGCGCGGCAGCCAGCCGTAGTAGCCGGTTTGTGGTTCGTTCTGGAAATAGGTCAGCAGGGTAAAATTGGTTTTATCATCGGGCTGCCAGCTAAAGGAAGGCGCGATGGTGTAGCGTTTTTCCTTCTGCATGTCCTGCTGCGCATCCTGGCTGCGAGCCAGGCCGGTCAGGCGGTATGAGTAGACGCCCGCATCATCAATAGCGCCACCGAAATCAAAGCCGGTAGAGAAACGGTTGTCGGTACCCATCTGGAACTGCACTTCACGCAGGGTTTCGGTGGTCGGACGCTTGCTGACCAGTGACACCACCCCGCCCGGGTTACTTTTTCCATACAGAACCGACACCGGCCCGCGCAGCAGCTCGGCGCGCTCCAGGAAGTAAGGATCGATGGCGAACTCAGAGTAGTTATCGCCCTGTAATTTCAGGCCATCCAGATACTGGTTAGTGTTGGTTTCACTAAAGCCACGAATGGAGAGCGCATCTATCACGTCGGAGCTGCCGCGGTTGCCCGTCAGCACGCCCGGCGTATAGTTGAAGGCGCTTTTTACCGTAGTGACGTTATGCAGCGCCATCTCTTCCTGAGTGACGACGGAAACCGACTGCGGATTTTTTTCAATCGGCGTATCGGTTTTAGTGCCGGTCGCGCTGCGCTTAGCCGCGATGGTAGGCGCAGGCCCCCAGGCGCTCTCCTGCTGCGGCGGCGCCGCGCTGGCGTCGACGGTAAGGGTCTGCTCAGCCGCGAAGGCAGAAGAGGACGAAACCGCCAGCGTCACCAGGACGGCCAGTCGGCGTTTAGAGGTAGTGAATAATGAAGAAGGAAGCAGGAATTCGGTCGCCATTGTGCTTTTCTCTGGATGTAATAAGTTAAATGCAAACGTAAACGATAATTATTATTATAACGATTGGATAATATGCGAAACGACGGAATCCGCGCAAGCGAAAATCATCAACATTTCTGCCGCCTGAGGGGGAAAGTAACCGGAGTTTATTCGGGGTAAAAGGGGGTGTCGGTGCTCTTCTGGTACTAACGCGCTTTTTTCACCTTACTTACACTCTTTACAGTTAAGGCAAAAAAAAACCGGCCCCCTGAGGGACCGGTTTTCAGCGACGGGGCCGGGGCTATTTACCAAACATATCCTTGATCCATCCCGCCACGCCGTTGCTGTCCTTCTGTTCACCCTGCGGCTGTCCGCCCTGCTGCTGCTCATTCTGCTGCTGCAACTGCTGCTGCACCTGCTGAGCCTGCTGCTGGCAAAGCGCGTTGGCATCGGTGGTCCACACGGGCAGCGTGCGCCAGCTGCTGCTGCCGGAGCCGCAGACGAAGTTACCGGCGGAATCGACGTTCATCGGTGCGATATCCTCCGGCGGCGTCGCCATCAGCGGCATCGGTGCCTGATTATCCAGGTAGCGACGGTAGATCTGCATTGCACCGCTTGCACCGTACAGCTTCGTCGGCTGGTTATTATCACGGCCAATCCAGGTGATCGCCACTTCCTTGCCGTCAACGCCAGCGAACCAGCTGTCTATCTGGTTGTTGGTGGTCCCGGTCTTCCCGGCCAGATGGGCCTTCGGATAGCGGGCACCCAGCGCACGGGCGGTACCGTGGTCAACAACCTGCTGCATCGCATAGAGCGTCAGCCAGGCCGCCTGCGCAGGCACCACGCGTTCGGCCTGCGGGAAGCTCTGGTAGAGCACCGTACCGTCTTCCGCAATCACCGATCGCAGCGCGGAGAGAGAAGCACGATTACCGCCGCTGGCGATGGTCTGGAACGCCTGGGCCACTTCAATTGGCGTCAGGTTCAGTGCTCCCAGCAGCATCGCGGGAACCGGCTGGAGCTGATCTTTCGGCACGCCCAGTTTGGTCCAGGTATCCACCACCTGCGGCAGGCCCAGGGTCATCCCCAGATTCACCGTCGGCACGTTCATCGAGTTGGTTAACGCGTCCACCAGCATCACCTGACCGCTAAAGCGGCGGTCGTCGTTCTGCGGTTTCCAGATCTGCCCGTTAGGCTGCTTCAGCGCGATAGGATTATCGGCAATCCAGCTGTTCAGACGGTATTTATCGGGCTGGCTGAGCGCCGTCAGGTAGGTAGCAGGCTTAGCCAGTGAACCGATGGATCGACGGGCCTGTAGCGCACGGTTATAGCCCGCGTACTGCGGATCCGCATCGCCTACCAGAGCACGCACTTCGCCGCTAAAGCGATCGACAACCACCATGGCGGTTTGCAGGTCGTTAATACCCCGCTGTTTACGCAGCGCCGGGATCCCCTCTTCCACCGCTTTTTCCGCCGTATCCTGCGAGACAGGATCCAGCGTGGTGAAGATTTTCACGCCTGACAGGTCTTTAACCTTATCACCCAGCTTCGCCTGCAGCTCGTTACGTACCATCTGCATAAAGGCCGGCTGCGGCGTAATCACTCCGCCCTTCGGCTGGACGCCCAGCGGTCGGGCGCTCAGCATATCGTACAGCTCCTGATCGATAACCTTCTGCTGCTGTAGCAGACGCAGCACCAGGTTACGGCGCTCCAGCGCCAGCTTCGGGTTACGCCACGGATTATAGAGCGACGCCCCCTTCACCATGCCCACCAGCAGCGCCTGCTGATCGAGGCTCAGCTCATCGACCGGGCGGCCAAAGTAGTAGAGGCTGGCCAGCGGGAAGCCGCGGATCTGATCGTTGCCGGCCTGACCGAGATAGACTTCATTCAGGTACAGCTCAAGAATGCGATCTTTGCCGTAGCGCGCATCCATGATCAGGGCCATATAGGCTTCGTTGGCCTTACGCCACAGCGATCGCTCATTGGTCAGGAACAGGTTTTTCACCAGCTGCTGCGTCAGCGTACTGCCGCCCTGTACCGCACGTCCGGCGGTGATGTTGGCGAGGAAGGCGCGGCCAATCGAGTAGAAGCTGATGCCATCATGCTGATAGAAATGGCGGTCTTCGGTGGCGACCAGGGTATCCACCAGTAAATCGGGGAAGCCCGCGCGCGGCACAAACAGGCGCTGCTCACCGTTGGGGGATTGCAGCATGGTGATCAGGCGCGGATCGAGGCGGAAGAAGCCAAAATCACGGCCGCTGTCGAGGTTCTTGATCTCAGACAGGGTGTCATTGCTAAAGCTCAGACGCGCGCGGATCTGCCCCTCTTTACTGTCCGGGAAATCGAACGGGCGTCGGATCATCTCAATGCTGTTAGCCTGCACGGTAAACTCGCCGGGACGCGTCATGCGCGTCACCTCGCGGTACTGTGTGCCTTCCAGCAGCGCGATCATCTCTTTTTTGTTGTAGGACATGCCCGGCTCAAGGCTGACCATACGGCCATAGACCGTGGCGGGCAGCTGCCAGACTTTGCCGTCAATGCGGCTGCGGATTTGCGAATCGAGGTAAACCCCGTAGGCCGCCATCAGCACGATAAAGATCAGCAGCAGCTTGATCAACAGGCTTAGCCAGCCCCTTTTTTTCCGCGATGGACGCCCTTTTCCTTTACGTGGCACCGGTTTTATCTCCTCGTCTTCATTGTCATCGTCCTGAAAATCATCGTATTCATCATGTTCATCATCCCTGCGGCGACCTCTGCCCGCCGTCTTGCGCGGAGGTTTGGGCTGTTTGCCTTTGCGCCCAATGGGTTCGCGATCGTCAGACATCTGTTTCTTTTCTCCAGGGGTAGCCGTCGGCCAGGCCGACTACTCTGTTATGACTCAACTCGCTTCGGAACGGGAACCTTCCGAAATGCCTGCCTGCGCGCCACCGTCAGGAGGGCGCAGAGTATTTTTTGCTGCGCCGCGTCGGCGCCGCCGTTGCCGGATCGTCCGGCCAGACGTGTTTAGGGTAGCGACCCTTCATCTCTTTCTGTACTTCGCGCCAGGCACCCTGCCAGAATGCAGCCAGGTCGCGGGTGATCTGCAACGGTCGCTGCGCGGGCGAGAGCAGTTCCAGCACCAGCGGGATACGGCCCCCGGCCACGCACGGATTCTGCGCTTCGCCAAACATCTCCTGCAGGCGAACCGCCAGCGCCGGCGGATTCTCTTCGTCGTAGCGAATCGGCAGCCGACTTCCGGTGGGCACAGTGTAGTGAGTTGGCAGAGCAGTATCCAGTTGCTGACGCTGTGACCATGTGAGTAATTGTAATAAAGCGCTGGCGGCGTTAATTTGTCGCAGCCCTTTGGCGTCCCGCACGCCGCTCATCATCGGCAGCAGCCAGCGCTCAAGTCCGGCCAGCAGGCTGGCCTCATCGGCCGCAGGCCACCCCTCTTCCGGCAGCCAGCGGGCGGCACACACCAGCCGGATCCGCAGCTGTTCTGCCTGCGGCGTCCAGTTGAGCACCGACAGCCCTTTAATGCGGATCCAGCGCAGCATCGCCGGATGCAGATCCGCTTCATCGGGCTTGTTCAGCGGCTGTGCCCTGAGGACCAGCTCACCGATTTGCTCCCGCTGCCAGGCGCGCAGCGTGCCGCGTTGTTCATCCCACTCCACCTCGGTACGCTGTTCCAACAGGCCGGGACGCTGCTTAATCAGCCGCTCAGGCTCAACCGGCATCGCCTGGAGGATGCGGGCGGAGGTGCCGGTACTGCCCTGCAACAGACCCGGCGCAATCAGCCATTCATAGCGGTTAAGGGCATCCGTACCCTCGAGCATGGCCCCGCTGCCGTTCGCCAGCTGATAGCGTCCGGCCTCGCCGCGTCGGCGCGCTACCCGATCCGGGAAAGCCCCGGCGAGCAGAGGCGCAATTTTGTCGCTGTCCGGCAGGCCGCCGGTCAGATTCAGGCGCTTTTGCAGCTGTTTTGCCCGTGCCAGCCAGTTTGGCTGACGGCGGTGGAAGCTGTCGCGGAGATCGCTACTGCCGCGCGCGGGCTCTTCCAGCATTGCCACCAGCAGCGCAGCCGTAGCAACGCTGTCGGCATCGCTGCCCGCATCGGCCAGCATCGCGCTCAGTCGGGGGTCCGCGCCGGTCCGGGCCATACGCCGCCCTTTTGCGCTGAGCTGCCCGCTGGCATCGGTGGCGCCCAGCAGCCGCAGCAGCCGCACGGCCTGCTGTATACCACTTTCCGGCGGGCGATCCAGCCACTGGAGCTGGCCGACATCGCGGCAGCCCCACTGCAATATTTCCAGCCACAGGGAGGCCAGATCCGCATGCAGGATCTCCGCGTCAGCGTGGCTGGCGGCGCGCTCTGCCTGCTCTTTCGCCAGCAGATGCAGGCAGATACCTGGCTCCAGACGCCCCGCACGCCCGGCGCGCTGGGTCATTGAGGCCTGACTGACGCGCTGCGTTTGCAGGCGCGTTAGCCCGCTGCGTGCATCAAATATCGCCGTGCGCTCCAGCGCGCTGTCGACCACCAGCCGGATCCCCTCAATGGTCAGGCTGGTTTCCGCAATATTGGTCGCCAGCACCACTTTGCGGCGGCCCGCGGGAGCGGGAAGGATCGCTTTGCGCTGTTCAGCGAGCGGCAGCGCACCGTAGAGCGGGCAGAGATCGACATCCGTGGCAACCTGTGCAGAGAGCTGCGTGAGCACGCGCTGGATCTCGCCGACGCCCGGCAGGAAAAGCAGCAGGGAGCCGTGCTCCTCGCGCAGCAGCTGACTGACCTGACGCGCCACGGCGTCTTCCATCCGCAGATGCGACGGCAGCGTGGCGTAGCGTCGTTCGACCGGAAACGCGCGCCCCTCTGAAGCGATAGCCGGGGCATCCGGCAGCAGGGCCTGAAGACGGGCATTATCCAGCGTGGCCGACATCAGCAATATTTTCAGATCGTCCCGCAGCCCCTGCTGCACGTCCAGCAGCAGCGCCAGCGCCAGATCCCCATGCAGGCTTCGCTCGTGAAACTCGTCGAGGATCACCAGCGAAACGCCCTCCAGCAGGGGATCCTGTTGCAGCATTCGGGTGAGGATGCCCTCCGTCACCACTTCCAGACGGGTGGTTGGCCCCACGCGGCTCTCCGAGCGCATCCGGTAGCCAATGGTTTCCCCCGGCTGCTGGTTAAGCTGTTCAGCCAGCCGCTGAGCCACGTTACGCGCCGCCAGCCGACGCGGCTCCAGCAGCAGGATGCGTCCGCTGAAGTTAGCCTGTTGCAGGATCTGTAGCGGCAGCCAGGTCGATTTCCCGGCGCCGGTAGGGGCGGCAAGCAGTACCTGGGGCGAGTGGCGCAGCGCATCAAGCAGTTCAGGTAAAACGGCACCGACCGGGTATGAACTCACTTTTAGCTCCATAACGTAGTGGTCTGAATCAGCCGGGCATTGTAGCATTCCTGCTTATGGAATACCGGAGAGCACCATGAGTGAGCAAAAAAAGCTGTTTTTTGGCATCAGCCTGCCGGAAGAGAGCAGGCAGAGCATCATTCAGTGGCGGGCCGATACTTTTGTCGACGGCGCGGGTCGCCCGGTGGCCGCGGCTAATTTGCATCTGACACTGGCCTTTTTAGGCGAGGTCAGTGAAGAGAAATCCCGCGCGCTACAGCGGCTGGCGAGCCGCATCCGCCAGGCACCCTTCACGCTGACGCTGGATGATGCCGGGCACTGGCCGCGATCGGGCGTGGTATGGCTTGGTCCCAAACGATCGCCGCGCGGGCTGCTACAGCTGGCCGAACTCCTGCGTTCGCAGGCGGCGCGGAGCGGATGCCAGCAGAGCACAATGCCCTTTCATCCGCACGTCACCCTGCTGCGCCAGGCTACCCAGCCCGTGTCGCTGCCGCCACGCAATTTTAGCTGGCCGTTTCGCGTGGAACGCTTCACGCTGTTTCAGTCCATTTATGCGCAAGGCCGCACGCGCTATAGCGAAGTTGCCGCCTGGGCGCTGTCACAGGAAGAGAAATGAACTATACCCCCGCCCTGCGTCCGGCGACGCTGATTAAACGCTATAAGCGCTTTCTGGCTGACGTGATCACCCCGGAAGGAACGGAGATGACGCTGCACTGCGCCAATACAGGCGCGATGACCGGCTGCGCCACGCCGGGTGACCGGGTGTGGTACTCCACCCCGGACAGCCTGACGCGAAAATATCCCCACAGCTGGGAGCTGACGGAAACGCAATGGGGCGACTGGATCTGCGTGAATACCCTGCGCGCCAACACCTTAGTCAGGGAGGCGCTGGAGGCGCAGCTGATCCCAGAATTGTCCGGTTACACCAGCCTGCGCGCTGAGGTGAAGTATGGCGACGAAAAGAGTCGTATTGATTTCCTGATGCAGGCAGATAGTCGGGTAAACTGCTATATTGAAGTCAAATCCGTGACGCTGCTGGAGCAGGGTAAAGGGTATTTCCCGGATGCGGTCACCGAGCGCGGTCAGAAGCATCTTCGTGAACTTACGAAGATCGCCGAACAGGGCTCACGCGCGGTGTTATTTTTTGCCGTTTTGCACTCGGGAATTGAGGACGTTTCCCCCGCGCGTCATATTGATGCGCGCTACGCAGAACTACTGGCACAGGCACAGCAGAGCGGTGTTGAGGTGCTATGTTATAAGGCGCAGCTGTCGCCCACCGGCATAGGGTTAAAAAAGGCCATTCCGGTGGCGTCGTAAACCAGAGGTCAAATGACTGTTATTAAATTACTTCTGGTGCGGCCAGATACGCTTTTCCTCACAGCCTTGTCAAGGCATGTTCAGGAATAATTGCTAACCTCAATCGCTTCTGTTATTTATAGCGACCTGTTTTTTTCCCCAAGTGGGGATCGATAGTGCGTGTTATCCAGGAGAAGCAACATGCAAGAAGGGCAAACCCGTAAAACCTCGTCTCTGAGTATTCTCGCCATCGCTGGGGTGGAGCCTTATCAGGAGAAACCGGGCGAAGAGTACATGAATGAAGCCCAGCTGGAGCATTTCAAGAAGATCCTTGAAGCCTGGCGCAACCAGCTTCGGGATGAAGTTGACCGTACGGTTTCTCATATGCAGGACGAAGCCGCCAACTTCCCCGATCCGGTCGATCGCGCGGCCCAGGAAGAGGAATTCAGCCTTGAACTGCGTAACCGTGACCGCGAGCGCAAGCTGATCAAAAAGATCGAGAAGACGCTGAAGAAAGTAGAAGATGACGATTTCGGCTACTGTGAATCCTGTGGCGTTGAAATCGGTATTCGTCGCCTTGAAGCGCGTCCTACCGCCGATCTCTGTATCGACTGTAAAACGCTGGCAGAAATCCGCGAAAAACAAATGGCCGGTTAATGGCCGCAAGACTGTGCAGTGAAGCTGGCCCTGCGGCCACTTCACTGCCTCTCTCTATGACTCACGCCTCCGCTTATATCGGGCGCTTCGCCCCCTCCCCCTCCGGTGAACTGCACTTCGGCTCGTTAATTGCGGCCCTTGGCAGCTACCTGCGCGCGCGTTCGCAGCAGGGCCTGTGGCGGGTACGTATCGAAGATATCGATCCCCCACGCGAGGTTCCGGGAGCCGCTCAGCGCATTTTGCAGCAGCTGGAGCAGTACGGCCTGCACTGGGACGGCGACATTCTCTGGCAGTCCCAGCGTCATGATGCTTATCGTGAGGCCTTAAGCTGGCTGAATGAGCGCCACTTCAGCTATTACTGTACCTGTCCGCGCAGTCGTATCCAGCAGCTTGGTGGCGTGTATGATGGCCACTGCCGTGAGCTGAACCACCGTCCCGATAATGCGGCGCTCCGCCTGAAATCGACGCAGCCCGCCTGCCACTTCCAGGATAGTCTGCGGGGAGAGGTGCGCCCCAATAGCGCCCTGGCGCGGGAAGACTTTATTATCCATCGTCGTGACGGGCTGTTCGCTTACAATCTGGCCGTGGTGGTGGATGACCACGACCAGGGTATTACTGAGGTGGTCAGAGGGGCTGATTTAATTGAGCCAACGGTGCGGCAGATAACGCTGTTTCAACAGTTTGGCTGGCCGGTGCCGGACTATTTGCACCTGCCGCTGGCGACCGGGCCGGACGGTAATAAGCTCTCGAAGCAGAATCACGCGACGCCGCTGCCGCCGGGCGATCCGCGCCCGGTGCTGACAGAGGCGCTGCATTTTCTCGGCCAGCCGGTGAGTGAAGAGTGGCAGGATCTGACGCTGCCCGCACTGCTACAGCAGGCGGTTCAGGAGTGGGATTTGTCTGGCGTCCCGCTTACGGCTACAACAAACTACGTGCAATACTCAACGAATAGTGGAAAGCAGTGACGCCGTTAACGTCGTGCCCGATACGCTCTGGCAGGCAATATCAGGGTAAAAGCACCCTGCCACAGCGTGAAAGATGACGGGGGAGTTAATATGAGCATTCTCAAACGCCCCGCACTGAGCTATGATTAGCCGCTATTTTTTTTCGCCCAGATTAATTGTCACTATCGAGGTGTCCCATTTTTTCCCGAGTTGCTAATTTTTGCCGAAAAGTTTTGAGTCGCGAAGACGAAACGCCAGCAAAGGTTGAGGTTGTCCCTCAGATGACCGTTATCCCGCGCGATCGTCATACTATTTCGCGTAAAGACATCAGTGAAAATGCCCTCAAGGTATTATACCGACTGAATAAAGCCGGGTATGAAGCCTATCTGGTGGGCGGCGGCGTGCGCGATCTGCTACTGGGGAAAATACCGAAAGATTTCGATGTGACCACCAACGCCACCCCGGAGCAAATGCGCAAGCTGTTTCGCAATTGCCGCCTGGTTGGGCGTCGGTTCCGCCTTGCGCACGTGATGTTTGGCCCGGAAATCATTGAGGTCGCGACCTTCCGCGGGCACCACGAAGCGGAGCAAATCGAAGAAGATCGCAATAACTCCCAGCGCGGTCAGAACGGTATGCTGCTGCGCGACAATATATTCGGCACCATTGAAGACGATGCCCAGCGCCGCGATCTGACCATCAACAGCCTCTACTACAGCGTGGCGGATTTTAGCGTACGTGACTACGTCGGGGGCCTGAGCGACCTGCAACAGGGCATCATCCGCCTGATTGGCGATCCGGAAACGCGCTACCGCGAAGATCCGGTGCGTATGCTGCGCGTCATTCGCTTCGCCGCCAGGCTGAACATGTCGATCGCTGCGGAAACCGCCGAGCCTATCCCACGACTGGCGACGCTGCTGCATGATATTCCCGCGGCCCGCCTGTTTGAAGAGACCCTTAAGCTGCTGCAAACGGGCTATGGCTATGCCACCTGGGTCAAACTGCGTGAATTCCAGCTTTTCCAGCCGCTGTTCCCGATCATCACCCGTAACTTTACGGAGCACGGCGACAGCAATATGGAGCGGATGATCGAACAGGTGCTGAAAAACACCGATAACCGCATTCATAATCAGATGCGCGTTAATCCGGCGTTTCTGTTTGCCGCGATGTTCTGGTATCCCCAGCTGGAAGCGGCGCAGAAAATCGCTCAGGAGAGCGGTCTGGCCTATTACGACGCCTTTGCGCTGGCCATGAACGACGTGCTGGATGAAGCCTGCCGATCGCTGGCGATCCCGAAACGCATCACTACGCTGGTTCGGGATATCTGGCAGCTACAGCTGCGGCTCTCCCGCCGTCACGGCAAACGCGCCTGGAAGCTGATGGAGCATCCTAAATTCCGCGCGGCCTACGATCTGCTGGCGCTGCGTGCCGAGGTGGAAAATAATCAGGAGCTGCTGCGCCTCTCCGCCTGGTGGAATGAATTCCAGGTCTCGGCACCGCCGCAGCAAAAGACCATGCTGAATACGCTGGGCGACGATCCCGTTCCCCGCCGCCGTACCCGTCGCCCACGCAAGCGCGTACCGGGCCCGCGCCGCGACGGTAACAGCAACAACGCATGACCCGCGTCTATCTGGCCCTGGGAAGTAATCTTGCCGATCCGCTGCATCAGGTGCATGACGCACTTGATGCGCTGGACGGACTGCCCCATACCCAGCGCATCGCCACCTCCTCTTTCTATCGTACGCCGCCCTACGGGCCGCCCGACCAGCCAGATTTCCTCAACGCGGCCGTCGCGCTGGATACCCAGCTAACGCCTGAGGCTCTGCTGGACGCGACGCAGCGCATTGAGCTGGAGCAGGGCCGGGTGCGCAAAAAAGACCGCTGGGGTCCCCGCACGCTTGATATTGATATCATGCTCTTTGGCCACCTCCGGCTACACACCCCGCGCCTGATACTGCCGCATTACGATATGCACAATCGCGCCTTTATGCTGCTGCCGCTGCTTGAGATCGCCCCCGATGCCGCCTTCCCTGACGGTCAGCGCCTGAACGATATGCTTGCGGGCCTGGACACCTCAGCGATCCGCCGCTGGGCATAGCGCCTGTTCTGATGGCCCGGGATCGCAAGACCTGACCCGCTGCACCTGGCCGTGTGCAAACCCTTTCCCCATCCATTAAGATACGTCCATTATAAAATGCCTAAAGAGGTTGCGATGAAACCCACAACAATCACGACGCTTCGCCAGTGGAAAAAAAACGGACGCCGCTTTGCGTCCATAACGGCCTACGACTTTAGCTTTGCCCGCCTGTTCAGCGACGAAGGCCTCCAGGTCATGCTGGTCGGAGATTCCCTCGGCATGGTGGTACAGGGGCATGACTCAACGCTGCCCGTCACGCTGTCCGATATTGTCTATCACACGCAGGCGGTACGCCGGGGAGCGCCAGCGGCCCTGCTGATGTCCGATCTTCCCTTTATGAGCTATGCCACGCCAGAGCAGGCCTGTGAGAGCGCCGCGCAGCTGATGCGTGCCGGGGCCAATATGGTCAAGCTGGAGGGAGGGAAATGGCTGAGCGAGACGGTGAAGCAGTTGACCGAACGTGCGGTACCCGTCTGTGGTCATCTTGGCCTTACGCCGCAGTCCGTTAATATCTTTGGCGGCTATAAGGTGCAGGGCCGCGAAAGCGAGGCCGCTGACGGCCTGCTGGAAGATGCGCTGGCGCTGGAAGCCGCCGGCATACAGCTGCTGGTGCTGGAGTGCGTTCCCGTGGCGCTGGCAAAACGCATTACCGACTCGCTGACCATTCCGGTGATCGGCATTGGCGCGGGCAACGTTACCGACGGCCAGATTCTGGTGATGCATGATGCTTTTGGCATTACCGGTGGGCATGTTCCCTCCTTTGCTAAAAACTTCCTCGCCGATACCGGCGATATCCGCGCAGCGGTCAGGCAGTATGTGTCGGACGTTGAAGCGGGAATTTATCCGGCTGAAAAACACAGTTTCCACTAACTCAGGAGAAGATCCGTGCTGATTATTGAAACCCTGCCGATGCTGCGTCGGGAGATTCGACGCTGGCGGCAGGAGGGTAAACGCATTGCGCTGGTCCCCACCATGGGAAACCTGCATGACGGCCATATGACGCTGGTTGACGAAGCGCGCGAGCAGGCCGATATTGTGGTGGTCTCCATTTTTGTTAATCCGATGCAGTTTGAACGCCCTGACGACCTGGCCCGCTACCCCCGAACGTTGCAGGAAGATTGCGAAAAACTGAACCGCCGCAGGGTGGATCTGGTTTTTGCTCCGGCGCCTGGCGAGGTCTATCCAGAAGGGCTGAGCGAGCAGACCTTCGTCGAGGTTCCCGGCCTCTCCGGCCTGCTGGAGGGTGCCAGCCGCCCCGGCCATTTTCGCGGCGTCTCCACCATCGTCAGCAAGCTGTTCAATCTGGTCCAGCCCGATCTCGCCTGCTTTGGCGAAAAGGATTATCAGCAGCTGGCGCTGATCCGCAAAATGGTGGCCGATATGGGCTACGATATTCAGATCGTTGGCGTGCCTACCGTTCGGGCGAAGGATGGCCTGGCGCTCAGCTCACGTAATGGCTATCTGACCGCTGATGAACGCAAGCTGGCACCGACGGTAAGCAGCGTGATGAACAACATGGCGCAGCGGCTGGCTAACGGGGATCGCCACCTTGAAGAAATTATTGCCGAGGCTGAAACCGCCCTGGCCGAAAAGGGGCTGCGGGCAGATGGCCTGGCTATCTGCGATGCGAATACGCTGCTGCCGCTCAATGTCGATAGCCAGCGCGCGGTGATTCTGATGGCCGCCTGGCTCGGCAAAGCCCGCCTGATTGATAATCAGCAGGTAGATCTGACGCAATAGTGAGTGATTTCGCTCAGCCGAAGCTGGCGCAGGATTAGGTGATAATGCTCAGCTGATTCTGGCGCAGTAGTGGGTGATAACGCCGGCTGATACTGATGCAGTAGTCGTTGATAATCCTCAGCTGATTCTGGCGCAGGAGTAAGTGATAATACCCGGCGGATACTGGCTCGGGTGTTTCTGGTAACTTTTGTAACTAGGGTAATAAGGCTATGAACCGTACCATGCTACAGGGCAAACTCCACCGGGTGAAGGTGACTCAGGCGGATCTGAATTACGAAGGCTCCTGTGCCATTGACCAGGACTTTCTCGACGCTTCCGGCATTCTTCAGTACGAAGCCATTGATATTTACAACGTGACTAACGGGCAGCGTTTCTCCACCTACGCAATTGCCGCCGAACGCGGCTCGAAGATTATCTCGGTTAACGGCGCGGCGGCCCGCTGCGCCTGCGAAGGCGATATTTTGATTATCTGCTCCTACGTGCAGATGACGGATGCGGCGGCGCGCGAATGGCAGCCAAAAGTTGCCTACTTTGAAGGGGATAATCAGATGAAGCGACTGGCGAAATCTATCCCGGTTCAGGTGGCCTGAACAAAAAGCATTCTGAATCTAAAGGTGGTATGAATAAAAGGGGCGGGAGGGTTGCCTGCCCCTTTTTTGCTGCACACCGCGCACGCGGTTATCATTCAGCGCGCACACGACCAGGAGGGGTCACCACGACCTTCGCTGGCAAAAACCACCCGGACTCCCCTTCAGTACGTGTATTACCCTTCAGTAGGCGTATTGCTCTGAGGCTGCATTTCGATGTTGTCAGTGTCACGCTCAATTTGACTTCGGCGCTGTTCAGCCTGCCACTGCCGCGAGCTGGTCGCTACCCTTCCGATTATATTATCAACGACTTTTCCCACGCCCTGCCCCAGCTTACTGTTAGCAAGCTCACTGGCTTTTTTATCCACCCACTCATCATTACGCGTCGGCGCAGGCCCAGCCAGCGCACCGGCCACTCCCTGCGCCGCATAGGCCAACCCCGATAACCCCACGTTCGGATACGCGTCTTTGGCGATATCTCCTCTTGCGGTTAGCTGTGCCGCACTCAGTCTTCCGGTAATGGCGTCAATAGTGGCTGAGGATGCCGTGCTGAGTGGTCCATGTGCGGGTGAATTCCGAAAGATGTTGCGCACAGCATTGGTCCCTGCAATACCCGCTGCCAGCGTACCAATTTCGGATACCATATTGCCGGACGCGATGTTCAGCGCCCCTTTTGCATAGTTTTTCGGCGTGAGTACGCTGCCCACCAGGGTTTTTGCTCTGTCTACCCCACCCGAAACCATCTGGTGCGATACGCTGGTATTATTGAGCGCCGTATAACGTTCTTTCCAGTCGGTGCGTCCAAAAAGGAACTCCGGCCCCCGCGTTGAACTGGCCGCATTAGTCAGAACGTTTCCTGCCGCGCCAGCCCCCAAACTCAATACGTTATTGAGGTTTGAGATAACGACGGGGTTGTTTTTACTGGCGACCGCTGCGGTAGAAGTGACGAGATTACGCGCGGTAAAGCCCAGCCCACCCAGCGGAGCCAGCTTCATGCTTTCACCCAGCCCTTCCCGTTGCTTCAGCACATTCTGCATAGTGGGTTCCAGCTTGTCGGCATCAGCGGCGAGCCACTGCGAATCCTTTACCGTGTCGGCAAAAACCTTATCGCCGACCGATTTAAGCACCATCGCGGTTCCACCGTCTACTGCCCCCGCCAGCGCCTCTGCACCTGGTGTGGTTCCATTAATGCCTAAACCGAGCTTTACCGCACCGGAAGCAAATCCGCAAATAGCAAAGGGGAAGGCTTTCACCGCACCACCTGCCGCATCGCTGATGTAATCCATTTTTTGTGCTTTCGTCATATTCGCGGCAATGCTCTGCGGCGTTTCCCCCATTTCATGCAGTTCGGTGGCCCGGTTCTGAATCAGGTCGTTGAGCTCTTCGCTGCCGGGGAAGTATTCCCGGAGCTGGGTACTGATTTGCGCTATCTGCTGCTGACGCTGCGCATCAGAGGTGTTTGACGCGCTGGAGGACTGAGAGGTATTGGTTGCATTGGATTCGTGAGACTCATGCGGCGCACTGGGCTCGGGAGATACGTGGGACGAATGGGTAGCGTTAGATGCTATTGAGGCCCCGGAGCCGTTTGGAAGACTATAAAAGGATTGGGATGTACTCGATCCATCAGACGCCCTCGAGCCGTTTGGGAGGCTATAGAAGGATTGGGCTGAACTCGATCCGCCAGACGCCCGGGATGTACCAGACACCACGGAGGCGTTTGAAGCGTTGGGTCTCCCGTTCTCTTCATTCCGGGAAGAGAGTGGGTCCACATGACCAGGAGGTAATCGGCTAATACCAGGCATAATAATCGCTCCGAAGATGAACAGGTCTGCACTACGCAGATAGCCTGTATTCCAGTAGGTATATCGTGCCAGATCCGGTAATAGCTGATACCAGTACAGCGTGTTCACGATGTGACTAAGTGAGTGCGCGCGGGGATAAGGTCGCTCAGCAATAACATTTAGTTATGTTTAGTGATCAACCTCTAAAGATGGGGTTAATTATTGTGTGGGCTGCAAGATCTGCCGGGCCGCCGCGCTGAGTGAAGAGAGGAAGACCCGAATGGGCCAGCAGGGATGCTGGCACAAGGACACCCCCGTTGGCGATGCCCCCAGCCTTTGCAACCATCAAAACGGACAAAAACTACGTCCGTAATCCCCTGCCGCGCTCAATAAGCACCCATACCAGCAGATAAAATACTGCGATAAAACCCGCTAATACGGCCAGGGTGAAAAACAGCGGCACATCGTTAATCCCCAAAAAGCCAAAGCGGAAGCCGCTGATCATATAAACAATGGGATTCAGCTTCGACACCATCTGCCAGAAAGGCGGCAGCAGCGTCAGCGAGTAGAATACACCGCCGAGATAAGTCAGGGGCGTCAGCACGAACGTAGGGATCAGGCTGATATCATCGAACGTGCGGGCAAACACTGCGTTGAGCAAACCGGCAAGGGAAAACAAAATCGCCGTCAGCACCAGCGTCACCGATACCATCAGCCATGAGTGAACGTGAAAAGGCACGAAAAACAGCGAAATAGCGGTAACCAGAATGCCTACGCAAATCCCTCGTGCGACGCCGCCGCCCACATACCCGGCAATAATGACGTGCGTGGGCACCGGCGCGACCAGAAGTTCTTCAATATTGCGCTGAAACTTGGCGCTGAAAAACGACGAGGCCACGTTGGCATAGGCATTGGTTATCACTGCCATCATAATCAGACCCGGCACGATAAACTGCATATAGGAAAAACCGTGCATATCGCCGATGCGCGAGCCAATCAGGTTGCCGAAAATAATAAAGTAGAGCGTCATGGTGATCACTGGCGGCACCAGCGTCTGGATCCAGATGCGGGCAAAGCGGTTAATCTCTTTTCCCCAGATGCTTTTCAGCGCTACCCAGTATAAATGTGTCATGCTTTATCTCCTGTACGACCGTTAACCAGGTCGACAAACAGCTCCTCGAGTCGATTAGCCTTGTTACGCATACTTAAAACCTGCACGCCCTGATGGCTGAGCTGACTGAACACGCTATTCAGCCCCTGCTCACGCAGCACTTCGACCTCCAGCGTGGAGGTATCCACCAGCCGGTACTGAAAACCTTCCAGCTGAGGCAGCGGGCTTTTCGCCGCCAGATCGAGAATAAAGGTTTCCGATTTCAGCTTGGAGAGCAGCCCTTTCATGGTGGTGTTTTCCACCAGTTCCCCGCTCTGAATAATGCCGATATTGCGGCACAGCATCTCTGCCTCTTCCAGATAGTGGGTGGTCAGAATAATGGTGGTGCCTCTGGCATTGAGATCCTGCAGGAAAGTCCACATCGAGCGGCGCAGTTCAATATCCACCCCGGCAGTTGGCTCATCCAGAATCAGCAGCTTAGGTTCGTGCATCAGCGCACGAGCGATCATCAGACGGCGCTTCATTCCCCCGGAAAGCATACGGGCACGTTCGTCACGCTTGTCCCACAGATCCAGCTGCTTTAAGTATTTTTCAGCGCGCTTAATTGCCTCGGCTTTTACCACGCCATACAGGCCCGCCTGGCTGACCACAATCTGCATCACGGTTTCAAACTGGTTGAAGTTAAACTCCTGCGGCACCAGCCCCAGCTGACGCTTCGCATTGACCATATCCTGCTGCAGGTCGTAACCAAACACCCGGACTTTGCCCGACGTTTTATTCACCAGCGAGCTGATGATACCAATGGTGGTGGATTTCCCCGCCCCGTTAGGCCCGAGGAGCGCGTAGAAGTCGCCCGCTTCCACGTTCAAATCAATTCCCTTGAGGGCCTGAACGCCACCCGCATAGGTTTTGGTCAGTTTTTCAAGTTCCAGTGCATAAGTCATAGGTTAAAGAGTGCCCTGTTTTGTGTGGTTTGCTTGTTTGACGTTTTAAATCACGCCGTGTTGACCTATATTATCGCCACGCATTTCGAGTATCGGTCGACACAACTATGAAAGACATTAATACCCTTATCAGCAACAACCGCGAATGGTCCCGACTGCTGAAAGAGGAAGATCCGGGCTTCTTTGAGCGCCTGTCACTGGCCCAGAAGCCCCGCTTTCTCTGGATTGGCTGTTCCGACAGCCGCGTCCCGGCCGAGCGCCTCACCGGCCTGGAGCCGGGTGAACTCTTCGTTCACCGCAACGTCGCTAATCTGGTGATTCACACGGACTTAAACTGCCTCTCTGTCGTGCAGTACGCCGTTGAAGTACTGGAAGTGGAGCACATCATCATTTGCGGTCACTACGGCTGCGGCGGTGTACAGGCGGCGGTGGAAAATCCTGAGCTGGGCCTGATTAACAACTGGCTGCTGCACATTCGCGATCTGTGGTACAAGCATAGTTCGTTACTGGGTGAGCTGCCGCCGGAAAAACGCTTTGATAAACTCTGTGAAATCAACGTGATCGAACAGGTCTACAATCTGGGGCATTCTACTGTGATGCAGTCTGCCTGGAAGCGCGGCCAGAAAGTCACGATCCACGGCTGGGTTTACGGCATTCAGGACGGCTATCTGCGCGATCTGGAAGTGACCGCCACCAGCCGCGAAACCCTTGAGCAGCGCTATCGCCACGGTATAGCTAACCTGCTTAACGAGCTTGAAAGCCCCAACTGATCGCAGGCGACGCATCATATAACAGGCCGGGAAACCCGGCCTTAGTCGTTTGTGCGCTGATCCGGCTGCCCGGCCCGTCGCACAAATGTTCCTTACTCTTCCAGCATCACCACGTTGCCAACGTACGGCAGGTGACGATAACGCTGGGCATAGTCAATGCCGTAGCCAACAACAAACTTATCCGCAATAGTAAAGCCGACGTACTCAACCGGTACCTCGACTTCACGACGTGAAGGTTTATCCAACAGGGTGCAGATTGCCAGTGATTTCGGCTGGCGCAGGCTGAGGATATCGCGAACTTTGCTCAACGTGTTGCCGGAGTCGATGATGTCTTCAACAATCAGTACGTCCTTGCCGCGAATATCCTCATCCAGATCCTTAAGGATTTTGACATCCCGGGTGCTGGACATACCGCTGCCGTAGCTGGAGGCGGTCATAAAGTCGACCTCGTGAGGCACGTCGATTTTACGGCAGAGATCGGCCATAAACATAAAAGAGCCGCGCAGCAGCCCGACCAGCACCATTTCGCTGCCGCTGTCACGGTACTGCTCCGTGATCTGCTGGCCCAATTCTGCGATACGTTTGGCGATCTCTGCCTCAGAGATCATCACTTCTACGGTATGTTTCATAAATCACTTATCTCACTGATTTTATTCAGTTAAAACTCAATGCCAGCACGTTGAATCGCCATTCCACAACGTCGGATCCCCAACGCTGTAGCTGGCCACCTGGCTCCCTGCGCTAACATATGGACAAAAGAAAGCGTGGGATTATATCAGGGATGCCGGCTTATGACCGCACAAGGTTGAAGCAGCAGGCCCACCTTGTGGAATCGATTTACGCTGGAGGGTTCGATGTCCCACCTGCGCCAGACAGACGTATAGACTTCCAAATACAATGTTAACGAAATTTTATAATGCAAAAGCTTCTATAGATAGAACGTTAATTCATTTACAGCCGCGATTATGCGCATGATAACGTACGCTGAATTTATCCCTTTTCAGCACGCCACATCGGCAGGAGATTGCATGGCTACCCCCCATTCTAAAAAGACGCATATCGGCATGCGTGAGCTACAGCCCGAAACGCAAATGGTAAACTACGGCTACGATCCGGCCCTTTCAGAAGGCGCGGTTAAGCCTCCGGTTTTTCTGACGTCTACCTTTGTCTTTAACAGCGCTGAGGAGGGGAAGGACTTTTTTGACTACGTTTCCGGGCGGCGGGAACCGCCGGAGGGCGGTGCCAACGGGCTGGTTTATTCGCGCTTTAACCATCCCAATAGCGAAATCGTCGAGGACCGGCTGGCTCTCTATGAGCGAACCGACAGTGCGGCGCTTTTCTCCTCCGGTATGTCAGCCATCTCCACCACCCTGCTGGCCTTTGTTAAACCCGGCGATGCCATTCTCCATTCCCAACCGCTGTACGGTGGAACGGAAACGCTGCTGACGAAGACGTTCCGTCAGCTCAACGTGGCTACCGTGGGTTTCTCTGACGGCGTTAATGAAGCCTCCATTCAGGCGGCGGCAAACGAGGCCATGCAACAGGGACGCGTGTCGGTGATCCTGATTGAATCTCCTGCCAACCCCACCAATAGCCTGGTGGATATTGCGCTTATTAGTCGGGTTGCAGACGTTATTGAGCAACAGCAGCAGCATCGCCCGCTTATTGCCTGCGACAACACGCTGCTCGGGCCGGTTTTCCAGCGCCCCATCGAGCAGGGCGCAGATATTTCGCTCTACTCCCTGACGAAATATGTTGGCGGGCATTCGGATCTTATCGCCGGGGCAGCAATGGGCAGTAAAGCGCTTATCCGGCAGATTAAGGCGCTGCGGAGTGCCATCGGCACGCAGCTCGATCCGCACTCCTGCTGGATGATTGGCCGCTCGCTGGAAACGCTGTCGCTACGGATGGAGCGGGCGAACGATAATGCTGCCGCCGTGGCGGCGTTCCTGCGCAACCACCCCAAAATCGAAAAGCTGCACTATCTCTCCTTTTTGCATCCCGACTCTCCGGCAGGTCAGACGTTCAGTAAACAGTGCAGTGGCGCAGGCTCAACCTTCTCGTTTGACGTGGTGGGAGGTGAGCCCGCCGCTTTCAGGCTGCTTAATGCCCTGGAACTGTTTAAGCTGGCGGTAAGCCTGGGCGGTACCGAGTCTCTCGCCAGTCACCCGGCCAGCACCACGCATTCCGGCGTGCCTGCGGAGGTACGCGCACGCATCGGTATTAGTGAGTCAACTATTCGGGTATCCATTGGGATAGAGAACCGGGACGATTTGATTGAAGACCTGCGCCTGGCGCTGGAACAGCTCTGACCCTGGCTCAGTAAAGCAGCTCGCGGGCACAGGCGATAAAATCGCGCACCGCGCTGTTGTGCATATGCTTCTGCCAGCTTAGCGTCAGCGTGGTGGTCGCTAACGGGTCATCCAGATGGCAGTAGTCCACCTCCGGCACCCTCACCGAAAGCTGGGTTTCCGGTGCCAGCGTGACGCCCATGCCGATGGCCACCAGACCAATGGCGACGGAAAGATCCCGGGTAAACTGAACCTTTTGCGGCGTAAAACCCGCGCGCAGGCAGGCTGAAAGCGTTGACCAGCCCAGACCCACCCCCGGTGGGTCCTGCTGGATAAGGAACGGCTCCTCTGCCAGATCGCTCAGGCTGATACGCGTGTTATGTAACTGCGGATGATGGTGCGGCAGCACGGCAATCAGCGGCCGGGTGGTCAAGTCCAGATAATCCAGCTGCGCCTGGCGGGGAACGGGCGAACGCACCAGGGCAATATCCAACTCATCACTCATTAATAAGGTTAATTGTCGGTTAACATCATGTTCTTCAATAGCAATTTCTATCTCGGGACGGGCTTTTCGGTAACCGCTGATTAACATTGCCAGTATCGGATCGATAATAGATGAGCCTACATAGCCCAGCCGGATCCGCCCTTTAAACCCCTTGCGCAGGCTCAACGCCGTTTCACGAATCTTTTCATAGTGGCTGACCGCCAGGCGCGCATCCGTCAGCAGCTGCGCCCCCTCATGCGTTAATACCACGCTGCGCCGGTTACGTAAAAACAGCATCACCCCCCACTCCTGTTCCAGCGCCTTAATATGCTGGCTCAATGCTGGCTGGGCGATATTCAGCCTGAGCGCCGCCTTACCGAAATGAAGTTCTTCGGCCAGGATCACAAAGGAGTGCAGTTGACGATTGTCCATCAGTAATAAAAATTCCTTATCAGAAAGGCGTTATTTATTATTGGACATATATCACCGGGGTCCTGAAACTGCAAGGACAGCAGCGGCAGGCAGGGCCATCAGCGACTGACCTCGCGGCTGCTGACGGCTGCGTCAGTAGAGTCAGGGCTGGCGTGATGGTGATGAAATGCGTTGAGGTTCATTAAGATGTCTGAAAAGAATAAACAGGATACCCAGCCAAAGGTCACAGACCTTCGCTCCGCACTGGCACTACTGAGTCAGTATGATGACGAGTTGATTGATACCGATGAGCCCGTCGACCCCATTGCCGAGCTATCCGGTGTTTATCGTTACGTTGGGGCCAACGGTACCGTGCAGCGTCCTACTCAAATCGGGCCAGCCATGATTTTCAATAAAATCAAAGGCTATGATGATATGCGCGTCCTGATTGGCCTGCTGTCATCGCGTAAACGCGTGGCGCGCCTGTTTGGTACCACTCCCGAAAAGCTGGCCTTTATGCTGAAGGATTCAGTCAACACGCCAATTGCCCCTGTCGTTATCCCGCGTGAAAGAGCCGCCTGTCAGGAAGTGGTGCATCTGGCAACCGATCCCGATTTCGATATTCTTAAGCTGCTGCCCGCCCCGACCAATACCCCCGACGATGCCGGTCCCTACTTTACCCTGGGCATGTGCTATGCGGCCGATCCGGAAACCGGCGAACATGACGTGACCATTCACCGCCTGTGCGTACAGAGTAAAGATGAGATCTCCATGTACTTTGTGCCGGGTCGCCATCTGGATGTTTTCCGTCAGAAAGCCGAAGCCGCGGGTAAACCCCTGCCTATTTCGATCAGCATTGGTGTCGATCCCGCCATTGAAATCGGTGCCTGCTTTGAGCCGCCGACCACGCCGCTGGGTTTTGATGAGCTGTCTATTGCCGGTAGCCTGCGTAACCAGGCGGTTGAGCTTGTGGACTGCGTCAGCGTCAAAGCACGCGGTATCGCCAACGCCGAAGTGGTGATTGAGGGTGAATTACTGCCTAACGTTCGGGTTCGCGAAGATCAGAACACCAATACCGGCAAAGCCATGCCAGAGTTCCCCGGCTACACCGGTGACGCCCAGGCAGAAGTGCCGGTGATCAAAGTGAAAGCCATCACCCATCGTCGCCATCCCATTTTGCAGACCTGCATTGGCCCCAGCGACGAACACACCAATATGGCCGGGATCCCAACCGAAGCCAGTATTCTGCAAATGGTTGAACGCGCCCTGCCCGGCTTCGTTCAGAATGTGCACTGCCCGTCACCGGGAACCGGAAAGTATCTGGCGGTGTTGCAGGTCAAAAAACGTTCTCTGGTGGATGAAGGACGGCAGAAACAGGCCGCGCTACTGGCGTTCTCCGCCTTTTCCGAACTGAAGCACATTATGCTGGTGGATGAGGATGTCGATATCTTCGATCTCAGCGACGTGATGTGGGCAATGACGACGCGCTATCAGGCGGATGTCAGCACCACCTTAATTCCAGGCGTACGCTGCCATCCGCTCGATCCCTCTTCGGATCCGGCTTTTAGCCCCTCCATCCGCGCCCATGGCATTGCCTGTAAAGCCATTTTTGACTGTACCGTGCCTTATCATCTGAAAAAGAACTTTATCCGCAGCCAGTTCCTTGAGGTTGACGTTAACCGCTTTATTCCGGGCTTTAAAAAGTAAACAGGAGAAGGTATGTCAGGGTCAGTCAATTCGCTGAAAAAACAGCGGCTGATAGTCGGTATCAGCGGTGCCTAAGGAGTGACAAGTCGTGATTATTGGACCTTATATCAACGGTGCCGCCGTGCTGATTGGCGGCATTGCGGGTGCCCTGCTGAGCAGTAAACTGCCGGAACGGGTACGCACCTCAATGCCGCTGATTTTTGGCGCAGCCTCAATGTGCATGGGGATCGTGCTGGTCAATAAAGTGTCCCATATGCCGGTGATGGTGCTGTCGGTGATCCTCGGGGCCCTGTTAGGCGAGCTGGTTTATCTTGAGAGAGGAATCGGTAAGCTGGGTGCAAAGGCGCGCGGACTGGTAGAGCTGGTGGTGCGTTCGGAGCCGGGCAGTGAAGAGTCACAGGCGCAATTTCTGCAAAGTTACGTGGCGATTATCGTCCTGTTTTGCGCCAGCGGCACGGGGATTTTCGGTTCCATGCATGAGGGAATGACCGGCGACTTTAGCATTCTGATTGCCAAGTCTTTCCTCGACCTCTTTACCGCGGCCATTTTTGCTACCACGCTCGGGTTTTCGGTCGCCATTGTGGCGATACCCCAGCTGATTATCCAGCTGCTGCTGGCTTACGGTGCCGTGTTTATTATACCGATGACCACGCCAGCCATGCAGGCGGATTTCGCAGCCGTCGGTGGCGTACTGATGTTTGCGACGGGTTTTCGCATCTGCGGTATCAAGGTGTTTCCGGTGGCCAATATGCTGCCCGCCCTGGTACTGGCCATGCCCATCTCGGCGCTGTGGAGCATGATATTCTGATTCAACGTTAAGCCAGCCCATTGCCGTCGGCTATGACGGGTTAAAGGCGGGGCCCTGCCCGCCTTAGACTGGCCTCAGCTGACGGTAAAGCCCAGCATCATCCCCGTGTCCTCATGCTCCAGCAGATGGCAGTGCGCCATATAGGCCTGCTCTTTTGTCGCGGCATAATCAAAGCGTACCAGCACTTCACTGCGCCACCCCTCAACCCTGACCATGTCCTTCCAGCCGCTGCGGTGCGCCGCCGGGGGTTTGCCGTTTTCGGAGAGGATGCGGAACTGCGTGCCGTGAATATGAAACGGATGAAGCATCTCATCGCCTTCCCCGGAGACAGTCCACTTTTCTACCGTTTCGCGCGGCACATCGAACGCGGGTTTAGCCATATCAAAGGCCACACCATTGATCTTATTGCCGTTATGAAAATCGTACTCATCCTGCTGAGGCTGCGGATGCGACATACCCGCCATGCCGCCATCCGCACGCCTTTTCTCAGGTGCCGCGTCGTTATCGTCGTGGTCATGCGCATCGCCGCCCATACCGGCCATTGCCGCACCACCATACTTTTTGATGAGCGCCAGCATCCCGCGACGCTCAAGTTCCGGATCCATCGACAGCTGTAGCCAGCGGCTCTTGTTCACCTGCTCCGGCAGCGCCGGTAGCTCAACCAGCCTGTCGGGCAGCGTGCCGCTCGCCATAACCCGTAGCGGGGTAATGCTCAGTACCGGCAGCGGCTGGTTGAACGGTTCCAGCGTCATGCCCATCTGCCGCACCGGCAGCGTCTGCAGGTCAAACGCTTTGCCATCGTGGGTATCAACCAGCACTTCAAAGCGCTCGCCCGGCATCATTGACAGTGTCTTCAGCGGCACCGGCTCGGACAGTAAGCCGCCGTCGCTGCCAATGACATACAGGGTGCGGTCATCGCTGGCGGTCAGATTAAGCGAGCGGGCATTGCAGCCATTCAGCAGGCGCAGGCGCAGCCAGCCGCGCGGTACGGCATGCTGCGGGTAAATAGCCCCGTTAGTCAGCATCGTATTCCCGAACCAGCCAACCGCCGCGCCCATCACGTCCAGTTCATAATCAATCCGGCTGCCATCGGCGCTCAGCCGTTTGTCCTGAAGGATCACTGGAATATCATCCACCCCCCAGATTTTCGGCAACAGCAGCTTACCGCTTGCCTCATCATTCATCAGAACCAGTCCGGCCAGCCCCTGCGCGACCTGGTAGCCGGTCCTGCCGTGCTGATGAGGATGGAACCAGCAGGTGGCGGCGGGCTGATCGGGCGTGAAGCTGACGCTGCGGCTGGCACCCGGCGCGATCAGCGCCTGCGGGCCACCGTCAACGTCGCCAGGCAGTGCCAGCCCGTGCCAGTGAACCGTGGTCGCTTCGGGCAGGGCGTTGTGAACGTTGAGGGTGACGGCCTTGCCGCGCTCAAGCTGAATGGCCGGGCCGAGCAGGCTGCCATTATAGCCCCAGCTGGTGACCGACTGACCCTGCCAGACGGTTTTACCCTGCTGCGCGATAATGTTCATGACGCCGCGCGGGTCCGGCGTCAACAGGCTGGGAATGGGCAATTCGGCCCGGGGCATCGCGGCCATCAGTGAACGGCTCCACAGCGGCAGCGCGCTGGCTGCGCCTGCTGCGGCACTCAGCTTAATAAAATCACGACGTTGCATTACCCTGTCCTTACGCTGGCGGTCGGTATCAGTGACGCAGCATAAACCCTTACCCTGCGGGAAGGTCAAGCCTTGCCGGTCCCTCTGCGCCACCCACCGTCATTAAAACGCCTTTTCAGCGCGTTTCTCTGGCAAATTTGTCTGTAGCCGCCCCGTAACTGTGCTAAGTTCAGCCTATTGCCAACCTCTGAGAACAATGTATGAAGAAAAGCATCAAGGCTCTGTTGATACTGGGCCTCTTCGGCTTCTCGTCGGCCAGTTTTGCCCTGAGCGAATCGGAAGCGGAAGACATGGCGGATCTTACCGCCGTTTTTGTTTATCTGAAGAATGACTGTGGTTATCAGGATCTGCCTGATACGCAGATCCGCCGGGCGCTGGCCTTTTTCGCCCAGCAAAATCGCTGGGATTTGGCTAACTACGACAGTTTTAATATGAAAGCCTTAGGTGAAGACAGCTATCGCGATCTGAGCGGTATTGCGGTGCCTAACGCTGATAAATGCAAATCTCTCGCGCGTGATTCTCTTAGCCTGCTCGCCTGGGTGAAATAATCCTCTTTCTTATCTATGCTTTGTTGATAATTTGACCGTGCAACCGCGGTCAGAGTTAGCTATTATATCGCGCCCATTTTTCGTGGCTGTTTATGAGGAAGGAGAGTCCCACCATGGCCGAAAAAGAAATGTGGTATGAAACGCTTCATGCCGGGTTTGGACAGTATTTCGCTGTCGACAAAATCCTGTACCGTGAAAAAACCGGACATCAGGATCTGGTTATCTTCGAGAATGCCGCTTTAGGTCGCGTTATGGCACTTGACGGCGTGGTACAAACCACGGAGCGCGATGAATTCATCTATCATGAAATGATGACGCACGTCCCGCTGTTGGCGCAGGGTGCCGCAAAGCGGGTGTTAATTATCGGCGGTGGCGATGGCGCGATGCTGCGCGAAGTCAGCCGGCATAAAAGCGTCGAGCACATCACCATGGTAGAGATCGACGCAGGCGTCGTGACGTTCTGCAAACAGTATCTGCCGAACCATAGCGCGGGTGCCTATGACGATCCGCGCTTTACGCTGGTGATTGATGATGGCGTGAATTTCGTCAGCCAGTGCCAGGATAAATTTGACGTGATCATCTCCGACTGTACCGACCCCATCGGTCCCGGAGAGAGTCTGTTTACTTCGGAATTTTACGAAGGCTGTTGCCGCTGCCTCAATGAAGATGGCATCTTTGTGGCACAAAACGGGGTCTGCTTTTTACAGCAGGATGAGGCTATCAACAGCCACCGCAAGCTGAGCCATTATTTTGGCGACGTGAGCTTCTACCAGGCGGCAATCCCCACCTACTACGGCGGGATTATGACCTTCGCCTGGGCGAGTAATAATCCAGCGCTGCGCCAGCTTGATACGGCCACGCTACAGGCGCGCTTTGATGCGGCCAACCTGAATTGCCGCTATTACAATCCGGCAATCCATACCGGCAGCTTTGCCCTGCCGCAATATCTGTTGAATGCGCTGGCTAACTGACGGTGTATTTTAAGGGGGTGAACGAAATTGCAAAAGCTTAAACTACATGGCTTCAACAACCTGACCAAAAGCCTGAGTTTTTGTATCTACGATATCTGTTACGCGAATACAGATGCAGAGCGTGACGGATACATTGCGTACATTGATGAACAGTATAATGCCAACCGCCTGACGGAAATCCTGAGCGAAACCTGTTCGATTATCGGCGCTAACGTGCTGAATATCGCCCGACAGGACTATGAGCCACAGGGCGCCAGCGTCACCATCCTCGTGAGTGAGGAACCGGTTGATCCTAAGGATATTGATAATTCCGAGCACCCTGGCCCGCTGCCGGAGTCGGTGGTCGCGCACCTGGATAAAAGCCATATCTGCGTGCATACCTATCCAGAGAGCCACCCGCAGGGCGGCCTTTGCACCTTCCGTGCCGATATTGAAGTCTCGACCTGCGGAGTGATTTCACCGCTGAAGGCGCTTAACTACCTGATACACCAGCTTGAATCAGATATTGTCACCATCGACTACCGCGTCAGGGGTTTCACCCGTGACGTGAATGGCGTGAAGCACTACATCGACCACCAGATCAATTCTATTCAGAATTTTATGTCTGACAGCATGAAGTCGATGTACGACATGATGGATGTGAACGTCTATCAGGAAAATATGTTTCACACCAAGATGATGCTGAAAGAGTTCGATCTGAAACACTACCTGTTTAACACCAAACCGGAAGATCTTAGTCCGCATGAGCACAAGCGTATAACCGATCTGCTGTGGAAAGAGATGCGTGAGATCTATTACGGACGCAACATTCCGTCCGTTGGACTGAAAACACCGTAACCTGTTGCCGTTGACGAAATACGGGCGGCCTCTGTGCCGCCCGTTTTGTTTCAGCAGCAGTGGCGGGTCTGACATAGCTGGGCTATCTACAGCGTGAGACCGCCAGCCGATGACGCCCATCTTACCTGTGCAGACCGATTATCGCCCCTGCAAAAAGGCCCGGTAGGCGGCAATCACCGCAAGGAAATCCTCCACGCCGCAGAAGCACAGGCTCTCTTCATCGTAGTAGTTCATTCCCTCTTCAATCTCATCCCCCTCAAAGCTGAGCAGATTCGCGCGGATGATCACCTCTTCTTCATCCAGCCACAGCGTATACTCATGCCCGATGCGCTGCCACTGGCGCTCGCTGCCCTTCACCTCCTGTACGGCGGCCTCGACCTCATCCAGCAGCGTCAGGTTCCCCTCTACCTCTTCATTAAACCAGTGACCGACGGCCTCATGGCCCATTGACATGCGGACCTTCACGCCGCCGGTGATGTCGCGTAAAAACTCATATTCCACGGTAATACCCTTATACATGCAGCTGTTGAAGTTGATGCTTCAGCCATGCTCTCATTCTGACAGGATCCGGTTACATTACCACGTTAAATCATTGCCGACTGCGATTGAGGGAGCCGCCAGGAGGCCGCAAAATATTGTCCTCTTCATCTGCATCACGTTACGCGTGCACTTAAAAAATTGTAAAGCCTCACCGCTTTAAGTGAAGTGAAAACATATTATGAACCTGGTTCGCAAAATAAAAAATCAAGTATGGAACTTAATTAGACGACGTTTGTAAAAACGAACGCCTTAGGATAAAATTCCCGCAAGAAATGCATGATGCATTGGTATATGATCAAGGATGACGATCAATGAACCTAACCCATAAATCCGTCCTGCTTTGCCCCCTGGCGTTGCTCTTATTTCTCTCTGCTGCCCTGATAAGGGCTGATAGTGCGCCGGTTACCTCGTCTGAACGCATCGCTCCACCTGAGGCATTGCATTACAATCGGGTCAGTCTGGATAACCGGACCGAATTAAACACCCCGGACAACCTGTTAAATATACCGTTTTCTGAAATGCCGCCAGGCCATTATTCAGGTGCGGATAGCGTTATAAATCAGGCTCCATCAGTGATCGGTACCTTAAATAATAAAATTTCTAAAAATAATGGCCATTATTTTCCAGGGTGGAATAGCCATCATATTTCCGCAGAAACGTTAATGGGCGATGGGACTCATATATGGCCGCTCTCCAGTAATGAACCGGCTGCACCCGCTGAGGACGATCGCTCTGACGGGATGGGTGACAACGGGGAGAAAGAAGCCCTGCCTTATCGTCCCCTCAGCACTCCCTCCAGCTGGCAGCTCTCTGAACGGCCGCCGCTTACGCTAAGTGCATATGCCCTCCATAAGCGTATTTTCAAGGATGGCAGCGCGAGCACCGGCTTTAGATCCGGCCAGAGGGGCAACAGTTTTCCGCTCAAAACGGACGCAAGCATTCCGCTGGTAGAAAACACTGAACTCTCCGGTCAGATGAACTATCAGAAGTACCTGCAAAAAGAGGGTATCGACGACTGGGGGATTGCGGCAGGAATAACCGTGAGTTTCTAAAAAAACCGGAGATGATTTCTCATCCCCGGTTTGGTGGTCAACTTCAGCGCCTGGGTAACTTCCCCTTTATACGGCGGTCTGGAAGATCACGCCGTCGGCTTTGTCCGTGTACTGGCTCAGCTGGTCAAAGTTCAGATAGCGATAGGTATCCACCGCCGTCTTATCAACCTGATCCATAAACTGCTGATACTCATCCGGCGCAGGCAGTCGGCCCAGCAGGGAAGCAACCGCAGCCAGCTCCGCAGAAGCCAGATAAACGTTAGCCCCGGTGCCAAGACGGTTCGGGAAGTTACGGGTAGAAGTGGAAACCACCGTCGCGCCGTCTGCAACCCGCGCCTGGTTCCCCATACAGAGTGAACAGCCGGGGATCTCAATGCGCGCACCGCTTTTACCAAATACGCTGTAGTACCCCTCTTCGGTCAGCTGCGCAGCATCCATTTTGGTTGGCGGAGCCACCCACAGACGCGTTGGCAACTGGCCCTTGTGGCTATCCAGCAGCTTACCGGCCGCGCGGAAGTGACCGATGTTGGTCATGCAGGAGCCAATAAAGACCTCATCGATCTTCTCACCCTGCACGTCAGACAGCAGACGCGCATCATCAGGATCGTTAGGCGCGCACAGGATTGGCTCTTTAATCTCGGCCAGATCGATCTCAATCACCGCCGCATACTCTGCGTCAGCATCGCCTTCCAGCAGCTGCGGATCCGCCAGCCATTTTTCCATACCCTGGATACGGCGTTCCAGCGTACGACGATCGCCGTAGCCTTCAGCGATCATCCACTTCAGCAGGACAATGTTGGAGTTCAGATACTCAATGATCGGATCTTTACCCAGCTTGATGGTACAGCCCGCGGCTGAGCGCTCGGCCGACGCATCGGAAAGCTCAAACGCCTGCTCCACTTTCAGGTCCGGCAGACCTTCGATTTCCAGAATGCGGCCAGAGAAGATGTTTTTCTTCCCTTTCTTCTCTACGGTCAGCAGCCCCTGCCTGATGGCATACAGCGGAATAGCATGCACCAGATCGCGCAGGGTGATCCCCGGCTCCATTTTCCCTTTGAAGCGCACCAGCACCGATTCCGGCATATCCAGCGGCATAACGCCGGTGGCGGCAGCAAACGCGACCAGGCCTGAACCCGCAGGGAAAGAGATCCCGATCGGGAAGCGGGTGTGGGAATCACCACCGGTGCCAACGGTATCCGGCAGCAGCATACGGTTCAGCCAGCTGTGGATAATACCGTCGCCCGGACGCAGGGAGACGCCGCCGCGATTCATAATAAAGTCAGGCAGCGTATGGTGAGTCGAGACGTCTACCGGTTTCGGATAGGCCGCCGTGTGGCAGAAGGACTGCATCACCAGGTCGGCGGAAAAGCCCAGACAGGCGAGATCTTTCAGCTCATCGCGAGTCATTGGTCCGGTAGTATCCTGCGAACCGACTGAGGTCATTTTCGGTTCACAATAGGCTCCCGGACGTACGCCGTCGGTGCCGCAGGCGCGACCTACCATTTTCTGCGCCAGCGAGAATCCACGGGTACTGGCCGCCACGTCTCTGGCCTGACGGAATACGGTGCTGTGCGGCAGACCCAGCGCTTCACGCGCCCTGGTGGTCAGACCGCGTCCGATAATCAGCGGAATACGGCCACCGGCGCGCACTTCGTCCAGCAGCACGTCGGTTTTCAGCGCAAAGGTCGCCAGCACTTCACCGGTAAGGTGATCTCTGACTTCGCCTTTATAAGGCCAGATGTCAATCACATCGCCCGTATTCAGGTTATCCACATCGACTTCGATCGGCAGCGCACCGGCATCTTCCATGGTGTTAAAGAAGATAGGGGCGATTTTGCCGCCCAGCACCACACCGCCGCCTTTCTTGTTTGGCACGAAGGGCAGGTCATCACCCATAAACCACAGCACCGAGTTGGTCGCCGATTTACGGGAGGAGCCTGTTCCTACGACGTCGCCAACGTAGGCAAGAGGGAACCCCTTCGCCTGTAGCGCTTCAATCTGTTTGATGGGGCCAACGTTACCCGCCTCGTCCGGCTCAATGCCTTCACGGGCATTTTTTAGCATGGCTAACGCGTGCAGAGGAATATCAGGACGGGACCAGGCATCCGGCGCGGGAGAGAGATCGTCCGTGTTGGTTTCACCGGTGACTTTGAAGACGGTAACGGTAATTTTTTCAGCCAGCTCCGGACGGGAGAGATACCATTCCGCATCGGCCCAGGAGTGCATGATTTGTTTAGCGTGAGGGTTACCGGCTTTGGCTTTTTCTTCTACGTCGTAGAAGCTGTCAAACATCAGCAGCGTATGGGACAGGGCTTTGGCGGCACCTGGCGCCAGCTTCTCATTGTCCAGCGCGTCAATCAGCGGATGAATGTTGTAGCCACCCTGCATGGTGCCCAGTAACTGGACCGCTTTTTCAGGCGTAACCAGAGGAGAAGTCGCTTCACCTTTGGCGACCGCCGCCAGGAAACCGGCTTTCACGTAGGCCGCTTCATCAACGCCCGGCGGGACTCGATTAATTAGCAGATCGGACAGGAATTCTTCTTCACCCGCTGGCGGGTTTTTCAGCAGTTCAACCAGCGCGGCCATTTGGGAAGCATCTAAAGGTTTTGGAACGATCCCCTGGGCAGCACGCTCGGCAACGTGCTTACGGTATTCTTCTAGCACGACGTTCTCCTCGCTCACATTGTTATGGCTTACCGGGCGCCCTGAAGGTTCACCGTAACGTGACGACTGTCCATGTGTAGGGTATGGTGCCCGGTTCCGCGAGGGGCAGCATAGCAGGATTTCAATGACATGTTAATCCGTTTACAAAAAAGCAACATATTAAATCAATGTCTTTTGAGCAAAAGAAGGAGGGCTGCCAAAGCAGCTCTCCTTCTTACATCACTATCTAAAACCTGACGGAAACGACTCTAATTACATGAAATATAGTCCCATTTAGAATTTAAGGTGGTACCCCATGTTTTAGTACAGAGATTTTTGGTTATACCTGTGAGCCTGAATATTCGCCTAAACGGTTCCCAGACGAGTCCCGTCGAATTTTCAACATCAACGTTAATCTGCGTGGCGTTCCCCGGAACAATGTGGTTAAAAACATTACCCAGCGCCAGCCCCCCCGGGTTGACTGTAATTAGCTTAGGTTTACCGTTATCTTTAATATAATAAGTTAATTTCACATATGAAACGTAGCCGCCCTCATTTTTAACCAAAATTGAAATTGGCGGCCCCATCGGAGCAACATCTGGGCCCGTGTAGGTTAAATTTAAATCGAGTTCATCTATCAACCAGGGTTCAGAGTTTCCTTTTACCTTATCAAAAGCGTATATCTTTGCCTTCTGATTCGCTGGGTCCACCTCCAGCTTTAGATAGTCACCTCTGGCGCTTGCACCCGATTGATAAAATCCGTTACTGGCTTTACCGACTTGATAATGATAATGCCCAGAAAATCTAAGCTTAACATCATAGCGATCTAATAATTCATATAACTTATCCGGTGACAGGTTGGACGCATGCTGGTTAAATACAATAACCTGCCCTTTTTTTCTGGCCTGATAAAGCTCATGCTCTAGCCATTGATAATCTGGCTCCTGATACATATTTATGTCATATGTCTGCGCACCCAGACCATGCATTCCACTGCTATAGTTGACCAGAGACAACGGGTTATATTTTGACGTACTGAAGTTCATCTGTATCAGCAATACATCTCCATAGTCAGCAGAGTATGCCAGACTTCCGAAGAGTTTCACTCTCACTGACGGAAATTCATAACCACCAGATTTAACTGCATCAAAAGAACGAATATTCTGGCTATTGCTAACGTGGTCGTAATAATTCATAAAACTTCTGATTGTACAGTTATTCTCATGACAATCATCCAGATTATTCGCTATATCATGATTACCTAAACCATAATGATAAGGTAGACTGACACCTTTAGTGTCAAAGTTTTTCAATAATGAGTTAAAAGCATTCCACTCGTCTCTATGTCCAAAGGCCGTAAGGTCGCCATTGATGATCACTGCCTCGGCAGCTGGATAATCACTAATAAAACCTTTATATTGTGCTTTAATATTTTCTTCGGAGGTTTTATCATTTACACCGCAATTTCCGGTGCCGCACCAAACCTGAGGGTCTGATGTAATCAGAAAGGTTCTTTTATTTGGAACAGTCAGACTTGATGCCTTATCGTTATATTCGTGACCAACGAATGAAATATTCTTATTATACCTTTTACGCCAACCCTGATAGGATGCATGTTCGTATACAATCGCTGTTGAGTTAACGACGCTTAAAGAAGACATCATGTCATTGTGTTCTTTAAGAAAAGGCAGACTGTCATTAGAACATATCATTTTATTTTTGTACGAGACATCTCGATACAAACACACCCTGGGTATATTGAATTTCTGGGCATCAGACCTGATGCATTGACTCAAACTAAGTTCACCACTCTTATCAGTATTAAGACAAAAACCAGGCGCCGCATCAGAATAGATAGAGCCATTTGATACAGTGAAAGACTCATTCTTCTCGCCATTACAGCGCCCAAAATACACCCCATTGATCCGCGATGTACCCATAGCTTTCACGTCAACTTTTAGACAGACCCCAGGAAAAGCAGCACGTTTAATTTTGTTATTATCATATAAAAGATTTTGCTCTTCACTATTATTACAAAATAGCATCCTGGCCCATGGAGTGCCGTAAATAGTTATTCTTGAATTCATATCACGACTTGCATAAGTCATGGGCTCAACATAACTTAAGCATTTTTTAGAGGTTACATCCCGGAAGTCATGCGCATAGGATGAAGATGAGGTAGCCCCGGCAATCAACAGCAGAAAATAAAAAAATAATTTCAATTTACAACCCCCTTATGTTAGTCCGTTAAATAGCAAAAACTATAATTTAACTTCGCTATGATTGATTATCAAAACCCAAACTCTTAAAGGATTCTAAAAAAAACGAAAAAGGACCCGCTGCACGCATTGTCGAAACGCGTGGCATTGATGTGACCTTTTACTACAGTAAGGTTATAAATAAATTCAACCTTAAACAAGGAAATTAATTAAACTTTGTCTTAAGTGAAAAACTCATCAGTTGATAAATGCCGACGCACAACTGTGATGAGAATCTTTACCAATATATTGTTCCGATTCTTCACCTGGTATTTTTAAAAATATTTAATAACACTTACCAATAACATTAGTGATATAACAGTGCCATTGAGCGTAACCAATAGGTCATCAACAGGTTTTAAGGCATCCCGCTCAGTATTAATCGTGTTAACTGGCCTTATATATCCTGATTTATATACCTGAGTTTGACTGCCCCAACACAAAAAACTGGACTGCCCCCACATCAGTAGACAAATCCTGTCCTCACGACGAGGCCTGTTCAAAGGCCTCCGGACTGACGCCACCGAGGTGGCTGTGACGCCGCGCCCGGTTGTAGAACACTTCAATGTAATCGAAGATATCCGCCCGGGCCAGATCCAGGGTTTTATAGATACGTTTTCTGATACGCTCTTTTTTCAGCGAACTGAAGAACGATTCGGCCACCGCATTATCCCAGCAGTTGCCACGCCGGCTCATACTCGGGGCCAGGTTATTGGCCCGGCAGAAGCGCTGCCAGTCGTCACTGCCGTACTGACTGCCCTGGTCTGAGTGCACGATAACCTCGCCGTCGGGTTTTCGCCGCCAGACGGCCATCATTAGCGCATCCAGCGCCAGCTCACGTGAGAGTGTCGGTTTCATCGACCAGCCCACTACGTTACGTGCGAACAAATCTATAACCACCGCCAGATACAGCCAGCCCTGCCAGGTGCGGATGTCGGTGATATCGATCACCCAGACCTGATTAGCCCGTACGACGGTAAACTGCCGCTGCACGCGATTCGGGGCAACGACTGAAGGTCTGCCAGCGATACGACGTGGCGCTTTATAGCCGCGCACGGCTTTGATCCGGTTCAACTGCATAATACGGCTAACCCGGTTTTTACCGCATGGCTCCCCGATTTCATTCAGATCGCCATGAACCCGGCGATAGCCGTACACGCCCCCGCTCAGTGAATAAGAGTCACGGATGAGAGCCAGCAGGCGCTGATTATCTTTATCCCGCGCAGAGACCGGGTTATGCAGCCACGCATAGAACCCGGCCCGGGCGACACACAGTACCCGACACATCGTCATGACACCCCATACAGAGCGGTGTTCATTGATAAAGCGGTACTTCAGTCGGGCTCCCTTGCAAAGTACCGCGCGGCCTTTTTCAGAATATCCCGTTCTTCTTCAGTGCGCTTTAGCTGCGCTCTAAGCTTCAGGATCTCACTTTTTGCTTCCAGTAAATCACGGGCATGCTGCTCGCTGTTATCGGGTTTAATCGCCCGTAACCACTTGTAGAGACTGTGTGCAGAAACGCCCAGCCGGTCAGAAACTTCAGGCTACGGAATAGCCGCGCTCCGTTATCTGACGGACGGCTTCTTCCTTAAATTCAGGTGTAAATCGTGGTTTGCCCATACGTTCCTCCTATGCTCCAACTATAGGGCAGGATCGACTACCGGGGTGGGGTCAGTCCAACTATAGGGCAGGATCGTCTGGCGGGGTGGGGTCAGTCCAGTTTTTGTATTGAATTTAATATTATTGATGATGCCAGTTTTCACTTTTTAATATTGATTCCTCATCCTAAAATTAGGATGAGGAATTTTTTTATTTTCTGAATTTATAGAAAAAATAAAAAAATACAATTCCAGAAAGAAAAGCGAGGAATGTCTTTCCATTCTGGTATGTTGAACTGGTATAATAAGTTGTTATAGATATAATAATGGAAAATATGGCTGAGCCGATTATTATTCTTAGTAACTTATTTGACACCACGTTTACCACCAACAGGCTCCCCCATAGATAAGTCCGCCTATGCTACCACCGCTAATGGCTCCAGCTAACCAGCCGGGGATTGATCCTAAACCCGGAACAACAACACTACCTGCTGCCATTCCACCGACGCCTCCTGTAATAGCACCACTAATAACTTCCTTAGACATATCTTTTATATTGCAGTTTTCAAGTCCAGCGCCAGATACTAAATCTATTTCGTGAAAACTAAGCTTATGCATAGACAATTTCCTTATTGTTGATGGTTGGCATTTGGATATTAAAATTAAGGCATTTCTATTAATGTGATTATTATCACAATAATAGAAATGCCTTAATTTTAACAGGTCGATATAACAACAAATAGAAGAGTTGTTATATCGAAGTTTAAAATGATCCTTGAGATCTTTTTTATCAGCGCGTAATCTCTCTCGCATCGCAAACAAAAAACCACCGCTACCAACGGTGGTTTGTTTGCCGGAGTTTAGAGCTACCAACACTTTATTTCGAAGGTAACTGTCTGTGTGCGAGACGAGTCACCACCCCGCAGCCAAAAAAAGCCCCCATCCGGAGCTTTTTTATTAGCAAAGAGGCTTACTTCTTCTTCGCTTTCGGGTTAGGCAGGTCGGTGATGCTACCTTCGAAGATTTCAGCCGCCAGGCCTACGGACTCATGCAGCGTCGGGTGCGCATGGATAGTCAGCGCGATATCTTCGGCGTCACAGCCCATTTCGATAGCCAGGCCAATCTCGCCCAGCAGCTCGCCGCCGTTAGTGCCGACAATGGCGCCGCCGATGACGCGATGCGTCTCTTTATCGAAAATCAGCTTGGTCATACCGTCTGCACAGTCGGAAGCGATAGCGCGTCCCGAGGCCGCCCATGGGAAAATCGACGTCTCGTAGCTGATGCCTTTTTCTTTCGCTTCTTTCTCGGTCAGACCAACCCAGGCAACCTCTGGCTCGGTATAAGCGATCGAAGGGATCACCTTCGGATCGAAGTAGTGCTTCTTACCGGCAATCACTTCGGCCGCTACGTGGCCTTCATGGACGCCTTTGTGCGCCAGCATCGGCTGACCAACGATATCGCCAATGGCGTAGATATGCGGCACGTTGGTGCGCATCTGCTTATCAACGCGAATAAAGCCACGATCGTCCACTTCCACGCCCGCCTGACCGGCATCAAGGCCTTTACCGTTAGGTACGCGACCAATAGCCACCAGTACCGCATCATAGCGCTGAGGTTCAGTCGGCGCTTTTTTACCTTCCATGGAAACGTAGATACCGTCGTCTTTCGCTTCAACGGCGGTCACTTTCGTTTCCAGAATCAGGTTGAACTGCTTGCTGATGCGCTTGGTGAAGACTTTCACCACGTCTTTATCGGCAGCGGGAATAACCTGATCAAACATTTCGACCACGTCGATCTGTGAGCCGAGTGCATGGTATACGGTCGCCATTTCCAGACCGATGATACCGCCGCCCATTACCAGCAGGCGCTCAGGAACTTCTTTCAGCTCCAGCGCGTCGGTGGAATCCCATACGCGCGCGTCGTCATGAGGAATAAAGGGAAGCTGAATAGGACGCGAGCCCGCAGCGATAATAGCGTTATCGAAGTTAATGGTCGTTGCCCCATTTTCCCCTTCAACCACCAGCGTATTCGCGCCGGTAAATTTACCCAGACCGGTAACCACCTTCACTTTACGGCCCTTCGCCATACCCGACAGACCACCGGTCAGCTGGGTGATCACTTTCTCTTTCCAGCTGCGGATCTTGTTGATATCCGTCTGCGGCTTGCCGAACACAATGCCGTGCTCTTCCAGCGCCTTCGCTTCTTCAATCACTTTAGCAACGTGCAGCAGCGCCTTGGAGGGAATACACCCTACGTTCAGGCAAACGCCGCCGAGGGTGCTGAAACGTTCAACGATGACGGTCTCCAGACCTAAATCAGCGCAACGGAAGGCTGCGGAGTAACCCGCAGGGCCTGCCCCAAGTACCACGACCTGAGTTTTAATTTCTGTACTCATCATGACCTCTTAGTTAACTGGGGGATGTTCATCCGCCGGTTCGTATTCAGGGCAAGAGTTTACAGAATTGTTAACAGAGTGCAAACAACCTGCCCGATACGTCTTCAACTACCTTGTCGACTTATGGCATCGAAAGTCGGCTATGAGAAGGCCGGCAAAAGCCGGCCTTAATTCCTTACATCACCAGACGGCGGATATCCGCCATGATGGTGGCGATATAGGCAGCGAACCGTGCGCCCGCCGCACCATCAATCACCCGATGGTCGAAGGAGAGCGACAGCGGCAGCATCAGGCGGGGAATAAACTCCTTCCCATTCCAGACCGGCTCCATTGCGGATTTAGACACCCCGAGGATTGCCACTTCCGGCGCGTTAACAATCGGCGTAAATGCCGTGCCGCCAATACCGCCCAGGCTGGAGATGGTGAAGCAGCCACCCTGCATATCGGATGCGGTCAGCTTGCCGTCGCGGGCCTTTTTAGAAATAACAGAAAGTTCGCGAGACAGCTCGACAATGCCCTTTTTGTTAACATCTTTAAAGACCGGCACAACCAGACCATTTGGCGTATCAACCGCCACGCCGATGTTGATGTATTTTTTCAGCGTCAGCTTCTGGGCATCTTCAGACAGCGAGCTGTTGAAGCGAGGGAACTCCTCCAGCGCTTTCGCCGCTGCCTTCATGATAAACACCAGCGGCGTGATCTTCAGATCCAGCTTCTTCTTCGCCGCTTCGTCATTCTGCTGCTTACGGAAGGCTTCAACCTCGGTGATATCCGCCTTGTCATGCTGCGTAACGTGTGGAATAACCACCCAGTTACGGCTCAGGTTAGCACCGGAGATTTTCTGGATACGGCCCAGCTCGACTTCTTCAATCTCACCGAACTTGCTGAAATCCACTTTCGGCCACGGCAGCATGCCCGGCAGGCCGCCAGAGGCCGCAGCGACTGGGGCAGACTCGGCGCGTTTTACCGCGTCCTTCACGTACGCCTGAACGTCTTCTTTCAGGATGCGGCCTTTGCGGCCCGAGCCTTTCACCTTCGCCAGGTTAACGCCGAACTCGCGCGCCAGGCGACGGATAACCGGGGTCGCATGAACGTAAGCGTCGTTTTCGGCAAATTCACCTTTCGCTTCACTCTTCGCCGGGGCAGGAGCCGCCGGTGCTTCCTGCTTAGCGGCTGCCGGTGCTGCGTCCTCTTTCTTCGCCGCAGGTGCCGCTGCCGGTGCAGCGCCTTCCACCTCAAACACCATCAGCGGCGAACCGGTTTTCACCCGGTCGCCGGTGCTGATTTTGATCTCTTTGACGGTACCGGCAAAGGGTGCAGGCACTTCCATTGAGGCTTTATCACCCTCGACCACGATCAGCGACTGCTCAGCGGCAACGTTATCGCCCACTTTGACCAGTATTTCCGTCACTTCAACGTCATCGCCGCCGATATCCGGTACGGCAACGTCTTTTGAACCGCTGGCCGTAGCAGGTGCAGCGGCCGCTTCTTCTTTCACTTCAGGCTTCGCTTCGACAGGGGCAGCAGCAGAACCCGCCGTTTCGAAGACCATAATCAGGGAGCCGGTGCTAATTTTATCGCCGGTGCTGATTTTGATCTCTTTCACCTTACCGGCGAAAGGCGCAGGCACTTCCATTGACGCTTTATCGCCTTCGACAACGATCAGCGACTGCTCGGCCTCGACCGAATCGCCCACTTTGACCAGAATCTCGGTGACTTCTACTTCGTCAGAACCGATATCGGGAACATTGACCTCTTTGCTTTCTGCTTTTGACTCAGCGGCGGCGGCGGGTTTCGCTTCCTCTTTTTTCTCTTCCGCCTGTGCTGGCGCCGCATCAGCAGCGCCTTCGGCGGCGTCAAAAATCATAATCAGCTTGCCGGTGGCAACGGTATCGCCGGTCGCCACTTTGATCTCTTTTACCACGCCTGCCTGCGGAGAAGGCACTTCCATCGAGGCTTTATCACCCTCGACGACGATCAGCGACTGCTCAACCTCAACCTTGTCACCCACCCTGACCAGGATCTCGGTAACTTCAACTTCGTCTGCACCGATATCCGGTACCTTAATTTCGATAGCCATTAATCTTTACCTCTTATGCCAGACGCGGGTTGACTTTATCGGCATCAATATTGAATTTGGTGATCGCTTCTGCCACCACGCGCTTATCAATTTCACCGCGTTTAGCCAGTTCACCCAGCGCCGCCACCACCACGTAAGATGCATCCACTTCAAAGTGGTGACGCAGGTTTTCACGACTGTCAGAACGTCCGAAACCGTCGGTGCCCAGCACGCGATAATCGCTGGCCGGCATAAAGGTACGGATCTGCTCGGCAAACAGTTTCATATAGTCGGTTGAAGCCACGGCCGGTGCATCGCTCATGATCTGGGCAACGTAAGGCACGCGTGGCGCCTCGGTCGGATGCAGCATGTTCCAGCGCTCGCAGTCCTGACCGTCGCGGGCCAGCTCGGTGAACGAGGTCACGCTATAAACGTCAGAACCCACACCGTAGTCGTTTGCCAGAATCTGTGCCGCTTCACGGACGTGACGCAGAATAGAGCCGGAGCCCAGCAGCTGGACTTTACCTTTGTTCCCTTCTACCGTTTCCAGCTTGTAGATACCCTTACGGATACCCTCTTCCGCACCCTGCGGCATGGCAGGCATGTGGTAGTTTTCATTCAGCGTGGTGATGTAGTAGTAGACGTTTTCCTGCGCTTCGCCGTACATGCGTACCAGGCCGTCATGCATAATGACCGCAACTTCATAGGCATAGGCCGGATCGTAAGAGATACAGTTTGGAATGGTCAGCGACTGAATGTGGCTGTGACCATCTTCATGCTGTAGCCCTTCGCCGTTCAGCGTGGTACGGCCAGAGGTACCGCCAATCAGGAAGCCGCGAGCCTGCTGATCGCCAGCCGCCCAGCACAGGTCGCCAATACGCTGGAAACCGAACATGGAGTAGTAAATGTAGAACGGGATCATAGGCAGGTTGTTGGTGCTGTAAGACGTTGCCGCCGCCAGCCAGGATGCGCCTGCGCCCAGTTCATTGATCCCTTCCTGAAGGATCTGGCCTTTCTCGTCTTCTTTGTAGTAAGCAACCTGCTCACGGTCCTGCGGCGTGTACTGCTGGCCGTTCGGGCTGTAGATACCAATCTGACGGAACAGACCTTCCATGCCGAAAGTACGCGCTTCATCCGCAATGATCGGCACCAGGCGATCTTTGATCGATTTGTTCTTCAGCATCACGTTCAGTGCACGAACAAACGCGATGGTGGTGGAGATCTCTTTATTCTGCTCCTCCAGCAGCGAGCGGAAATCTTCCAGCGTCGGCATCTCCAGCTTCTCGCTGAAGTTAGGCTGACGGCTTGGCAGGTAGCCGCCCAGCTTCTCGCGCTGGCCGTGCAGATAGTTATACTCTTCGGAGCCTTTCTCGAAGGTAATGTACGGCAGTTTTTCAACGCCCGCATCGTCCACCGGCACGTTGAAGCGATCGCGGATGTAGCGAACGCCATCCATGTTCATCTTCTTCACCTGGTGCGCGATGTTTTTACCTTCGGCAGTATCACCCATACCATAGCCTTTGATGGTATGCGCCAGAATCACCACCGGCTTGCCTTTGGTATCCTGGGCTTTTTTCAGCGCTGCATAGATTTTCTTCGGATCGTGACCGCCACGGTTCAGCGCCCAAATCTCGGTGTCAGACATATCTTTAACCAGCTCTGCCGTCTCCGGATATTTACCGAAGAAGTGCTCGCGCACGTAAGCGCCATCGCGGGATTTAAAGGTCTGATAGTCGCCGTCAACGGTTTCGTTCATCAGCTGGATAAGCTTGCCGCTGGTATCTTTACGCAGCAGTTCATCCCAGCGACCGCCCCAGATAACCTTGATCACTTCCCAACCGGCGCCGCCAAAGATCCCGGCCAGTTCGTTGATGATCTTGCCGTTACCGGTGACCGGGCCATCCAGACGCTGGAGGTTACAGTTGATGATAAATACCAGGTTATCCAGCTTCTCACGGGTGGCGATGGTAATGGCGCCCTTTGATTCTGGCTCATCCATCTCACCATCGCCCAGGAAGGCATAGACGGTTTGTTCGGCCGTATCTTTCAGACCGCGGTGCTCAAGATACTTCAGGAATTTAGCCTGGTAGATCGCGCCAATCGGGCCAAGGCCCATTGATACGGTCGGGAACTGCCAGAAATCAGGCATCAGTTTAGGATGCGGATAAGAGGAAAGACCCTTACCGTGAACTTCCTGGCGAAAGTTATTCATCTGGTCTTCCGTCAGGCGTCCTTCAAGGAAGGCACGTGCATAAACGCCGGGGGAGATATGTCCCTGGAAATAGACCAGATCGCCGCCGTCTTTTTCGCTGCGCGCACGGAAGAAGTGGTTAAAGCACACTTCATAAATAGTCGCAGAAGACTGGAAAGAGGACATATGTCCGCCCAGCTCCAGGTCTTTTTTCGAGGCGCGAAGAACGGTCATAATCGCGTTCCAGCGGATCGCCGAACGGATGCGGCGCTCAAGCGACGTATTGCCCGGATAGTCCGGCTCGTCTTCTACGGCAATAGAGTTAACATAGTTGCTGGCTCCAGCGCCCGCAGCCACTTTCACGCCACCTTTGCGTGCTTCGCTCATTACCTGATCGATCAGGAACTGTGCGCGCTCAACACCTTCTTCACGGATGACCGATTCGATCGCCTGTAGCCAGTCGCGGGTTTCGATCGGATCCACGTCATTGTGTAAACGTTCTGACATGGGGGTATTCCTTATCTGTGTCTAATACGTTGAATTGTCTGGAGCCTGTCTCTCTGTGCTCTGTTTTCAAAGCACAGGGAGACAGGTCCGTCGTTTTATGTGCCGCGTTATGTTTACGCGTTATTCCTTACGTTGCTGTAAACGTCGCAAGGAGCGCTCTCTTCGACTCTGCTCCCGACTTCTGTCCAGCAATATTTCCTCAATAAACGCCAGATGGCGATGTGAAGCTTCGCGCGCCTTTTCGGGCTCGCGGGCCACAATCGCCTCGAAAATTCTGGCGCGATGACCGCTCACTTTCGCCAGCATTTCGCGGCGGGAGTAGAGCAGTTCAAAATTCTGTCGCACGTTCTGTTCCAGCATTGGCCCCATACTGCGTAACAGATGCAGCAACACCACATTATGGGCGGCTTCTGTTACAGCAATTTGGTACTGCATCACCGCATCGGCTTCCGCGTCCAGATCGCCGCTGGCCTGAGCAGACTGAATCTGCACGTGACAGTGGCGGATGCGCACTAAATCCTCTTCCGTGCCGCGCAGGGCAGCATAGTACGCGGCAATCCCTTCCAGCGCGTGGCGCGTTTCCAGCAGGTCAAATTGAGATTCAGGATGACCGGCCAGAAGCTCAACAAGCGGATCGCTAAGGCTTTGCCACAGGTGGGTCTGGACGAAGGTGCCGCCGCCCTGTCGGCGCAGCAGCAGGCCTTTCGCTTCCAGACGCTGAATGGCCTCACGCAGAGAAGGTCGGGAAACATCGAACTGTTTAGCGAGCTCGCGCTCCGGGAGCAATTTTTCGCCCGGACGCAGCGTCCCCTCCATAATGAGGGACTCAAGCTGTTGCTCGATAGCATCGGAAAGCTTTGGTTGGCGGATTTTGCTGTAAGCCATCATCCCTTCATCTGCTATTTGCCGGAGTAAATTGGTAATACCAATTGCAAAAAGGTGTTCGTAAAGTAACAAAGTATTCACGTGATGTCCATATAGCATCCACCCGAAATCGGACCCTGGTCTCGTTTTCCTCATCGACCATAAGGGAATGCTATTCGTTATTTCGATCCGTTTATGGCAGAAACGAAGGGACTGAGCCTGCTCTCGATGCGATCTTTCTTCTCACCGCAAAAGAAAGCGAGTGCATTGGCGGCTGCTTATCATTATTCTTGTCGCCACGGTAGCATCAGGCTGATTTTAATTTGAATGAGACTGTATCAATTTAAATACGCTCTCTGTAAGCAACGGATTACAGAGTTAGCCTTTAGGTTAACAAAATAACGGATAACGAGGTTTACTATGGAACAACAGCAGGGCGAGACGCTGAAGCGCGGGCTTAAAAACCGGCACATCCAGCTTATCGCATTGGGCGGGGCCGTCGGGACAGGCCTTTTTCTGGGAATTGCAGACACGATCAGAATGGCTGGCCCCTCGGTGCTTTTGGGCTATGCCATCGGCGGCTTTATCGCCTTTATGATCATGCGCCAGCTGGGTGAAATGGTCGTGGAGGAGCCGGTTGCCGGTTCCTTCAGCCATTTTGCTTATAAATACTGGGGCAATTTCGCAGGCTTCGCCTCCGGCTGGAACTACTGGATCCTCTATGTACTGGTTGCCATGGCGGAACTGACCGCCGTAGGTAAATACATCCAGTACTGGTGGCCGGAGATCCCGACCTGGATCTCCGCGCTGGTATTCTTCTTTATCATCAATGCCATTAACCTGACTAACGTGAAAGTCTACGGCGAAATGGAGTTCTGGTTTTCCATCATCAAGGTGGCAGCGGTAATCGGCATGATCGTCTTTGGTGCCTGGCTGCTGTTTGGCGGTCACGCCGGGCCTGATGCCTCCGTTTCCAACCTCTGGGATCGGGGCGGCTTCTTCCCGAACGGCATCACCGGCATGGTAATGGCGATGGCGGTAATTATGTTCTCTTTCGGCGGGCTTGAGCTGGTGGGCATTACCGCCGCGGAAGCGGACGATCCTGAAAAAAGTATCCCCAAAGCCACCAATCAGGTGCTGTACCGCATCCTGATTTTCTATATTGGCTCGCTGACGGTGTTACTGTCGCTCTATCCCTGGACCAAAGTGATTGGTGGTGCCAGCCCGTTTGTGATGATTTTCCACGACCTGGGTGATTCCCTGGTCGCCAATGCGCTTAACGTCGTGATTCTGACCGCGGCCCTTTCGGTCTATAACAGCTGCGTCTATTGCAACAGCCGTATGCTTTTCGGACTGGCGCAGCAGGGCAATGGCCCTAAGGCGTTGATGAAGTTAGACCGTCGCGGCGTGCCGTTTGTCGCCATCGGCGTTTCCGCGGCGGCAACCGCCATTTGCGTACTGATTAACTACCTGATGCCGGGGGAAGCTTTTGGTCTGCTGATGGCGCTGGTGGTCTCAGCCCTGGTGATTAACTGGGCGATGATCAGCCTGGCACATCTTAAGTTCCGCCGCAGGAAGGATGCACAGGGCGTTAAGACCCGCTTTAAAGCGCTGTTTTATCCCGTAGGAAACTGGATCTGCCTGCTATTTATGGCGGCAATTCTGGTCATTATGGCGGTAACGCCCGGCATGGCGATTTCCGTCTGGCTGATCCCGGTCTGGATCGCTATTCTGGCGGTAGGTTTCATGCTGAAAAACCGCCTGCAAAAAGCCGGATGATATAACACGGCCGGGCCGACGGGCCCGGCGATTCACACCGCCCGTCGGCACGCTGATTTCCCGCTCTTTATCCTGCCCTGCTTATCAATATCCCCTTCGCGAACCGCCCGCCCGGCTAAGTGTTATCCTTCTCACACTTTCCTGCCCACAGCCTTTTCGTCCATGTCTGTGACGCATTCAGCCAGCGTAAGTCTGTGCTATTGCATAAATAATGCCTGCTAAGATTCAGACGGAGAAATATCCATGAATGGCACGGCGCTTTCAATCAAAGAGAAACTGGGATACGGGATGGGCGATGCTGGCTGTAATATGATCGGCGGCGCAATCATGCTGTTTCTTAACTATTTCTATACGGATGTTTTCGGGCTGGCACCGGCGCTGGTCGGGGTATTACTGCTGTCGGTCAGGGTGGTGGATGCGGTCACCGATCCCATAATGGGCGCTATTGCCGACCGTACGCAAAGCCGCTGGGGTCGCTTTCGCCCCTGGCTACTGTGGATATCGCTTCCCTACGTGCTGTTCAGCGTGCTGATGTTCACCACGCCGGACTGGACCTATGACAATAAGGTTATTTACGCTTTCGCCACCTATTTCCTGATGTCGCTCACCTATACCGCCATCAATATCCCCTACTGCTCCCTTGGCGGCGTCATCACCAACGATCCTGGTGAACGCGTCTCCTGCCAGTCGTGGCGATTTGTGATGGTCGGCGTGGCGACCCTGATCCTCTCCCTGACGCTGCTGCCGATGGCCGAATGGTTTGGCGGCGAAGATAAAGCGCGTGGCTATCAGATGGCGATGAGCGTGCTGGCGCTCATTGGCCTGTGCATGTTCTTATTCTGTTTCGCGACGGTACGCGAGCGCATTCGCCCGGCAGTGCCGAGCAACGACGATCTGCGGGCCGACCTGAGGGACGTTTGGAAAAACGACCAGTGGGTTCGCATTCTGCTGCTGACCTTTTGCAACGTCTGCCCCGGCTTTATCCGCATGGCGGCCACCATGTATTACGTCACCTGGGTTATGGGACAGAGTACGCACTTTGCTACGCTGTTTATCAGCCTCGGGGTAATCGGCATGATGATCGGCAGCACGCTGGCTAAAGTCCTTACGGACCGCTGGTGCAAGCTTAAGGTTTTTTTCTGGACCAACATCGTGCTGGCGATTTTCTCCAGCGGATTCTACTTCCTCGATCCGCAGGCTACCCTGCTGGTGGTGGTGATGTACTTTGTACTGAACATCCTGCATCAAATCCCTTCCCCACTGCACTGGTCGCTGATGGCTGACGTGGATGATTATGGCGAATGGAAAACCGGCAAGCGCATTACCGGCATCAGCTTTTCGGGAAACCTGTTCTTTCTTAAGGTTGGCCTGGCCGTGGCCGGTGCAATGGTCGGTTTCCTTCTTTCATGGTACGGCTACAGCGCTGGCGCCAAAGCCCAAAGCCCGGAAGCGCTCAACGGCATCGTACTGCTCTTCACGGTGATCCCAGGCGTGGGCTACCTTATTACTGCTGGCGTGGTCAGGTTATTGAAGGTTGACAGGAAAATGATGCAGCGTATCCAGCTTGAGCTGGAAAAACGCCGCCATAATTTTCAGGAACTCAACGATTACCGCGACGGTAAAGCCACGATTAAACCGGAAGGAACTGCATAATGACGCTAAACCGCTGGCCAAACCCGCTGATAGAACAGCGCGCCGACCCTTTTATTCTGCATGTCGATAACACCTGGTACTTTATCGCCTCGGTTCCCGAGTATGACCGGCTGGAGATCCGCCGCGCCAGCACGCTGACCGGGCTGGCCGACGCCGAACCGGTTGTGGTATGGCGCAAACATTCTCAGGGTCCAATGAGCGAGTTGATCTGGGCACCTGAGTTGCACCGAATTGATGGCACCTGGATTATCTACTTCGCGGCTGCACCGACCCGCACGATTAAGGACGGGCTGTTTCAGCACCGGATGTTCGCTCTGGCCTGTACGTCAGAGGATCCGCTCAGCGGGGAATGGCGCGAATGCGGTCAGATCAGGGTCCCGATCGACAGCTTTGCGCTGGATGCCACCCATTTCGTTTATCAGGGGAAAAACTGGTATCTGTGGGCACAGAAAGATCCGCATATTCCCGGCAACTCTAACCTCTATCTGGCGGAGCTGGATTCCCCCTGGTCAATCAAAGGCGAGCCGGTCATGCTGAGCAAGCCGGAGTATGACTGGGAGTGCAGAGGCTTCAGCGTAAACGAAGGACCGGCGGCCATTCGTCATGGCAACCGGCTATTTGTCAGTTACTCCGCCAGCGCCACCGATGAAAATTACTGTATGGGTCTGCTGTGGATCGACGCGGAGGCCGATCCCCTGATAGCCGCTAACTGGCAGAAATCGCCCATTCCGGTTTTCACCACCAGCTGGGAAAACCAGCAGTACGGGCCAGGCCACAACAGCTTTACCGTTTCCGAAACAGGCGAGGATCTGCTGGTTTATCACGCACGTAACTATACGGAAATTGAAGGCGACCCGCTTTACGATCCCAACCGCCATACGCGCATCAAAAGCTTCGGCTGGGAGAACGGGCTGCCGGTATTTGGCATTCCCCCTGCGGATGACACGTCAAACCAGCGTGCCGTAAATCGTTAGCAGCGCCACGACCACCACCACCACCAGCGATACCTTTTTGGCGAGGGATACCGCTACGCGAGGCGTTTCGACCTTATCATTGTGCGGATCGCGGGAAAGGGAGAACTGCGCCAGCCGCGTCAGTACCTGGTACTGGGACGTATGCCTGTCGGTCAGGGAGGCAAACCAGGCAGGTAGCGCGCGCTCCCCATGTCCTAACAGCGCATAGGCGACCCCGGCCAGGCGAACCGGTAGCCAGTCAACAACGTGGAGAATGGCATCTACGCCCGACTGGGATCGCTCCAGCGGCGAATGGTGGCGGGCCAGCCAGCTTTGCCAGGCGCGGAGAAACGCATAGCCGACCAGCAGCACCGGCCCCCAGGGGCCGCCTACTACAAACCAGAACAGCGGGGCCAGATAATAGCGAAAGTTAATCCACAGCAGCGCGTTCTGTAGCTCGCGCAGATATTCGCGTTCGTCACAATCAATCGGGATACCGTGAATGAGCGTCAGCTCTTCGGCCATCGCGTTATGTGCGGTGGTGTCATTGCGGCTGGCGGCTTTGAGGTAAGCATGATAATGCAGACGCACCGAACCGGCACCAATGCAGAGCAGCCCCACCGCTATCCAGAACAGCAGCTGCGGCACGCCAAAAAACAGCCCCTTCAGCCCCAGTAAACAGACGGCGGTAATCGCCATTGCAACCACGGTCATCAGCAGCGTTCGCAGCAGAGAAAAACGCTGCCGCCCGCGGAACAGCGCCGCAAGATAATGATCCAGCTGCCAGTGTTCGCCCATCTTGAAAATGCGCTCCCATCCCAGCACCAACAGCAAACTAAACAGCGTCATGCCCGTTACTCCTCCACAGGGAAATGTCTGGAACGCTTAACCTGCGTCGCATGGAATCTGGCCCAGTCAAACGCAGGACCGGGATCGGTTTTGCGCTCGGGTGCGATATCGCTGTGCCCGGTAATATTTTCAGCAATGGCCGGGTAGCGTTCAGTTAGCAGCGCCGTCACGGCCTGCAGTGACGCATACTGTGCGTCGGTATAGGGCTGCACGTCAGTTCCTTCCAGTTCAATGCCAATGGAGAAATCATTGCAGGCCTCCCGTCCCTGATAGCATGAGACCCCTGCATGCCAGGCGCGAAGGTGAAAGGGAACGTACTGCACGATCTCACCGTCCCGTCGGATCAGGCAGTGTGCCGACACCTTCAGTGCGGCAATCCCGGCAAAATAAGGATGTGCATCCGCATCAAGCGTACCGGTAAATAAGGCATCTATCCACGGGCCACCGAATTCCCCCGGCGGCAGGCTGATATTATGGATAACCAGCAGCGTTGGCGCCTCCTGGTCTGGCCGTTCATTGAAATGTGGCGAGGGAACCCGCTTCACTCCGGCGATCCAGCCCGCTTGCAGCTGCATACCTGACTCTCCTTTAATCCAGTAACGCCCAGATTAGCATGATTCTTTTTGCGAAAACCAACCTTCCGACACCGCGCACAACCGGCTTGAACTGAGACTGACTCTCTCAATGTATGGCAAACCTCTGCCTGGTGGTGGCTGGCAAGCCTGTAACAAACAGGCTAGCATGAGCACGACTTCCCCCCTGCATCTTCGGAGATTTATCATGACGACCCGTCGCTACGATCCTGACAGCCGCCGAGCCGAGCTGTTAAACCGCATTGAGGATGATATTCCCCCCGTTGTTGCGCAAGCCCTGCGCGAAGATTTGGGCGGTGAAGTGGATCCTGGCAGAGATATCACCGCCGGTTTACTGCCGGCCGCTGCCCAGTCCCACGCCGTGGTGATCACCCGCGAGCCGGGTATCTTCTGCGGCAAACGCTGGGTAGAAGAAGTCTTTATTCAGCTTGGTAATCAAACCCAAATCATCTGGCATGTAGCAGATGGCGATGCGATTCAGGCAAACCAGACGCTGTTCGAGGTCACCGGCCCTTCGGCGCTGATCCTGACCGCTGAGCGCACCGCGCTCAATTTTGTGCAGACGCTCTCTGGCGTCGCCACAGAGGTGAGCCGCTACGTGGCTATTCTTAAGGGCTCGCGCACCCAGCTATTGGACACCCGTAAAACGCTGCCCGGCCTGCGAACCGCACAGAAGTATGCGGTACAGTGCGGGGGCGGATCGAACCACCGGCTGGGGCTGTCCGATGCCTTCCTGATTAAAGAGAACCATATTATCGCCACCGGCTCGATTCGCGAGGCGATTGAAAAAGCGTTTTGGCTGCATCCTGACGTCCCTGTTGAGGTTGAAGTTGAGTCAATCGATGAGCTGAACCAGGCGATTGCGGCCGGTGCGGACATCGTAATGCTCGATAATTTCACCGTCGACCAAATGCGTGAAGCGGTTAAGCTGGCGGACGGCCGGACGCTGCTGGAGGTGTCCGGCAACGTCACCGATGAAACGCTTAAAGCCTTTGCCGATACCGGCGTGGATTTCATTTCGGTTGGCGCACTGACCAAGCATATCCGCTCCCTCGACCTCTCAATGCGTTTTCGTTAATACCCCTGCATTCTACCCCTCTTCGGGCCGCCGAAGAGGGGAGCGCCCTGTTTAATCTCCGCTTTGCGCGCTGCCTTCCCTTTTTTTTGAACCCTCATGTAACGTCGAAAACATATCCAGACCCGCTTTCAGAATCCAGGACCTTCAGGTAGTCAGTCTTTTTTGCAGGGATTACGCTTCCCTCCACACCACCGAAGGAGAGATGCAATGGAACAGCAACAAGGATTTACTCTGATAGAATTGATGATTGTCATCGCTATCGTCGCTATTTTAAGTGCCATCGGCATACCGGCTTATCAGAACTACCTGCAAAAAGCCGCGCTAACCGACATGCTGCAAACCGCCATGCCTTATAAAACCGCCGTCGAGCTGTGTGCGCTTGAACATGGCGGGCCCGTTAACTGTTCGGAGGGCGTTAATGGCGTGCCCGCGGGTAAAGGCTCGCGCTATGTTGCTAAAGTTGCGGTTCAGGCGGGTACAATCACCCTTACCGGACAGGAGAGCCTTTCCAGTCTGAACGTGGTAATGAGCCCACAGTGGCTGGAGTCCGAAGGGCTGATGAACTGGCGTCGCAGCTGCACCAGTCAGCAGTCAGCCCTCAAAGAAGCCTGTGAAAGCCTGTTCCGCTTCCATGATGAGGATGCGGGAGAGCTGAAATGACGGCGCTCTCTTCCCGCAGCGCCATTGAAGCCCTCTGTCGCCAGCATCAGGCGGTCATTTTAGCGCTGAGCGCCGAACGCCTGCACATCGCCGTCGCCGAAAATCCTTCGGTGGAGATGATGGAAGCCCTGCGTTTTGCCACCCATGCCGCTATTGAGGTTGAAAGCTGGCCTCCTGCGCGGCTGGACCAATATGTTCAGGCGCAGGAGTCCGGGATGCAGGATGAAAAATCGGCGCAGGCTGGCCCTGCTGATGCCGCCCCGGAACGTATCGATCAGCTCCTGCAGCTGGCGATTCAGCGGCGGGCATCCGATATTCACATTGAGCCACAGTCGCACCAAATCCGCATTCGCCTCAGGGTCGATGGCGTGCTGCAAAGTCTCCCCACCCACCCGACGGATGTGGGTGCATCGCTAATCGCGCGCCTGAAGATCCTTGCCGGTCTGGATATCGCCGAGCGTCGCATGCCTCAGGACGGGCAGTTTACCCTTGACCTGAATGACAGTGCCGAGTCATTCAGGCTCTCGACCCTGCCTACGCGATATGGTGAAAAAGCCGTGATCAGACTGCTCCAGGGGAGCCATCAGTCCGTGATGCTGGAAAATCTCGGTATGCCCGCAGCATCCCTGCGGCGTTTTCGCGAAATACTCTCGCGCCCGCAGGGGCTGATTCTGGTTACCGGCCCGACCGGAAGCGGCAAGACCTTCACGCTTTACAGTGGCCTGAGCTGGCTTAACCACCCTCAGCGGAATTTATGCAGCGTAGAAGATCCTATCGAAATCCCGCTGTCCGGCGTTAATCAGACGCAGATCCACCCCAGGGCTGGCCTCGATTTTGGCCGTATTTTGCGCGCCCTGCTGCGCCAGGATCCTGACGTTATTATGCTCGGAGAAATACGCGACGCTGAAACGGCAGAAATTGCTATTAAGGCAGCTCAGACGGGCCATCTGGTGTTGTCGACGCTGCACACGAACTCAACAACGGAAACGCTGACGCGGCTTGGTCAAATGGGCATTCCGGGCTATTTGGTGGCCTCCGCCCTCAAGCTGGTTATCGCACAACGGCTGGTGCGCCGTCTCTGCCCTCACTGCCGGGAACCCGCCGAAGCCGTAGGGCATTTCCCTCCGGCCATATGGCCGGGTACGGTGCGAAACTGGCGGGCAGTCGGGTGCGAACACTGTTGCTCCGGCTTCTATGGTCGCCTTGCGCTGTTTGAGCTTCTGCCTGTTTCAGCCCGCCTGCAGAACGCGATCGCAAATGAGCAGGGACCTGACGAGCTGGCTGCCATAGCAACACAACAGGGGATGAACTCGCTGTTTGTGGAAGGATTACACTGCGTTAATCGTGGAGAAACCACCCTGGAGGAGCTTAACCGCGTGGTAGGGCCGGAAAATGGCTGATCGACAGCTGTTTCGCTGGCAGGCACTGGATGAAGAGGGAAAAATGACGCGCGGCGCTTTCTTCTGTCACTCCAGACAGGAGGTGATGGACTTGCTGGTCGCAAAAAACTATCAGCCGTTCTGGCTCTCCTCCGGGCGTCGTTATCGTGCCAGAGACTGGAAGTGGCAGCATAAAACCAGCTTTTACCGGCAGCTTGCTACGCTGCTGAAAGCAGGGCTGACGCTGTCGGACAGCCTGAATCTGATTGCGGACGGCCATGCCGAGGCCGGGTGGTGCGCGCTGCTCGTCCATATACGGCAGCGCGTATCAGAAGGGATGCCCTTTTCGGACGTACTGGCGCTCTGGCCGGACGTGTTTCCCGCGCTCTGCCCTGCCCTGATGAAAGTGGGAGAGATGACCGGCCAGCTGGACGAGTGTTGTCTCCAGCTGGCACTGCAACAGGAGAGGCAACAGCAGCTGCAAAAAAAGGTGGCTAAGGCACTGCGCTATCCGCTGTTTATTCTTGCCGTTGCGCTGCTGGTCAGCCTGGGAATGCTGGTGTGGGTACTGCCTGAGTTCGTCTCCGTCTACCAGGCATTTGATGCGCCGCTGCCGGGGTTCACCGCTGCGGTAATCGCGCTTTCGGACTGGCTCCGACGTTTTGGGGCGCTGTTTATTCCCCTGCCCCTGTCAGGCGCGGCTTGCTGGAAGTGGTACAACCGCCGCTCGCCTGCCTTGCAGACGGGCTTTCAGCGGATCCTCCTGAAAATTCCGCTGACCGGCAGGCTCTATCGGGGCGGCCAGCTCAGCAAAATATTTACCATCCTGTCGCTCACCCAGCAGGCTGGTCTGACGCTACTGCAAAGCCTGCAGGCGGTGGAACACTCCCTGAATCACCGCCTCTGGCGCGAGGCTATCATCGGCATCCAACAGCATATCTCCTCAGGGCTGCCGCTCAATCAGGCATTACAGCAGCACGCTCTCTTCACTCCGCTCTGTTACCAGCTTATTAAGGTAGGCGAAGAAGCAGGATCGCTGGACAGCCTGTTGACCCGGCTGGCGGATTTTCATGAACAGTCGACTCAGGAGCTGGCAGATACGCTGGCTGCTTCACTTGAACCCCTGATGATGATCGTAACCGGCGCGATAGTAGGAACGCTGGTTATTGCCATGTATCTGCCCGTGTTTAATCTCGGGGATGCGTTGGGATAGTACAGAGCCTGAATAAGTGTGGGTGTGGAGCGTCTGGAGTGAGGCATATACTGTGGGGTGTAAGGCATGGAGCATGAGGCATGAGGCATGAGGCATGAGGCATGAGGCATGAGGCATGAGGCATGAGGCATGAGGAGAGTGAACGTAAAATACGGCTAAAGCAAGCAGATAAGGCACATTCCCGCCGCCGTCGGTGGCGGGAATGTCAGACAGGCCAGAGGTAACGGCTATATCAGCAGTGGCTGGATTGCCCACCAGATTTAGCGGTTAAACACCTGGTTTTCCTGCTCGGCGACGCGGATAAAGGTCGTGCGCTTAGTCAGCTCCTTCAGACGTTCAGCCCCTACATAGGTACAGGCGGAGCGCAGCCCCCCCAGGATATCCCGGGCGGTGTACTCAACCGGGCCTCGCACCGGGAGCCTGACGGTTTTACCCTCTGCTGCGCGGTAACCCGCCACGCCGCCAACGTGGCGTTTCATCGCCGACTCGGAGCTCATGCCGTAGAACAGCATAAACTGCTCGCCATTCTCTTCGACAACCGTGCCTTCGCACTCATCGTGCGCGGCCAGCATGCCACCGAGCATCACAAAATCGGCTCCGCCGCCAAACGCCTTAGCGACGTCTCCAGGAACGGAACAGCCGCCATCGCTGACGATCTGGCCACCCAGGCCGTGTGCTGCATCCGCACACTCAATCACGGCGGAGAGTTGAGGATAACCCACACCCGTTTTGACCCGCGTGGTACAGACGGACCCCGGCCCGATGCCCACCTTGACGATATCCGCACCGGAGAGGATAAGCTCCTCAACCATTTCACCGGTGACGACGTTACCCGCACAGATAGTTTTGTCCGGACAGGCTTCACGCGCACGCTTCAGGAACTCAACAAAATGTTCTGAGTAGCCGTTCGCGACATCAATACAGATAAAGTTCAGCAGCGGTGAAAGCGCCAGAATCTGCTGTAGCTTGAGGAAATCCGCATCAGAGGTGCCTGTTGATACCATCACATGGCGCAGTACGTTATCAGGCACGCGAGAGACAAACGCCTGCCACTGCTCCACGCTATAATGCTTATGAACCGCGGTCAGAACGTCAAAGGATGCCAGCGCTTCCGCCATGCTGAAGGTGCCAACGGTATCCATATTCGCAGCGATGATCGGCACGCCTGACCAGGCAACACCGGAATGTTTAAAGGTAAACTGACGGGTTAGCTCGACCTGAGAGCGGCTTTTGAGGGTGGAACGTTTAGGACGGATCAGCACATCCTTAAAGCCTAACTTGATATCTTCTTCAATACGCATGAGATGTTTCCTGGTTGATGGCGCAATCTGTCGATTGGGTGCTGCTACCAGCTCCAGTGACGCTATCATACGCGCTAAAAACGCCACGACAAGACTGCGAAAACAGCTTTATTTACGCTACAATCCCCTAAATTTATCCAAAACCCCGTCATGTGATCCGTGCCGCAGTTTTGGCCCGGCGTCGCGTGGAATGTCTAACGCATTAGCAACCCGCGTCGCTGAAGCCATGAGAGGTAAGCCTTATGCGCTATACTGTTGCCCTTACCGGTGGGATTGGCAGTGGCAAATCGACCGTTGCCAATGCGTTTGCCGCCAGGGGAGTGGATATCGTGGATGCCGACGTCATTGCCCGGCAGGTCGTCGAACCCGGACAGGCAGCACTGGGGGCCATCCAGCAGAAATTTGGTGGTGAAGTGATTCAGGGGGACGGTTCACTTAACCGTGCCGCGCTGCGCGAACGTATTTTCAGCACACCCGGTGATAAAGCCTGGCTTAACGCGCTGCTGCACCCGCTTATTCAGGCTGAGACCCGCCGCCAGCTTGGTGAGGTTCAGTCAGAATGGTGCCTGTGGGTGGTACCGCTTCTGGTCGAAAATAATTTGCAGCACCTGGCAAACCGGGTGCTGGTTGTGGACGTCGATCGCGACACTCAGCTTGCACGCACCATACACAGAGACGGGATTACCCGTGAACAGGCTGAACATATTCTTGCTGCTCAGGCGACTCGCGAAATGCGGCTTGCCGTGGCAGATGACATTATAGATAACGGCGGTTCGCCCGATGCAGTGGCCGCCCGCGTTGCCCTTCTCGATCGGCGCTACAGGCAGCTGGCACAGGCAACACACCAGGATTAACAGTATGAGCACAACCGTTTTATTTGAGTATCCGTTAAACGAAAAAATGCGCACGTGGCTGCGTATAGAGTTTCTCATCCAGCAGCTGGAGCAAAGCCAGACCATTACCGATCATCATGGCGCGCTGACGTTCTTTCGCAATGCGTCGGAGCTGCTGGACGTCTTTGAGCGCGGAGAGCTGCGCACCGAAATCATCAAGGAGCTGGAAAAGCAGCAGCAAAAGCTACAGGCCTGGGCCGACGTTCCCGGCGTTGATATGGAGCGGGTTAATGCGCTGCGCGAGCGTCTGAAGATGCGGTCAACCGTGCTGATGGCTGCGCCGCGGATGGGCCAGCTGCTGCGCGACGACCGGCTTATCGGTTTGATTCGCCAACGCCAGAGCATACCGGGCGGCTGCTGTAGCTTCGATCTTCCTACTCTGCATATCTGGCTGCACCTGGAACAACCTGTACGTGATGCTCAGGTCGGGATATGGATGGCGTCGCTGAGTCCGATCCGCGATGCGCTCATGCTCATACTCGATCTGATTCGTCAGTCGGGAAGTTTCCGTAATCAAACCAGCCTGAACGGTTTTTACCAGGATAACGCGGAAGGCGCTGAACTGCTGCGCCTGCAGCTGGCGTTAGAGGAGTCGCTCTATCCTCAGGTTTCCGGCCATAAAAGTCGTTTCGCCATCCGCTTCCTGCCGCTCGACAGTGAAAATGGCGAAGTCCCGGCACGGCTCGATTTTGAACTCGCCTGTTGTTGAGGTTCTGACAAATGAATAAAGATGAAGTTATCAGCGTTAACTGCCCAACCTGTGCCAAAGAGGTGATCTGGGACGAATTAAGCCCGTGGCGCCCCTTCTGCAGCAAGCGCTGCCAGCTCATTGATCTGGGTGAATGGGCGGCAGAAGAGAAACGTATCGCCAGCGGCGGTGGTATCTCCGAAAGTGAAGACTGGAGCGAAGACTCGCTTCCACCGTATGAGCATTAAGGGCCGAAAACCCAAAGTTTTCTCTTAAGGCACGTGATTACCGACGAGATTATTCAGCCTGCTGAATAGCCTCCGCCTGCAGGCGGGCAACAATGGGTTTATTGGCAGGCGGAAATTCATCTGCCTGTAATTCCTCTGCTGCCAGCCAGCGGAAAGGTTGTCCTTCACGGCCATAAGGGGTTCCCTGCCACCGCTCGACAATATAAAAATGCAGAGTGACATGCAGATTGTTGTCCGCATGAACGGCAGTATCATAGGCAGTAGCATTTTCCACGCAGATACCCGTTTCTTCCTGCAGTTCACGACTTAGTGCCTGTTCAGGCGTCTCGCCCACCTCTATTTTCCCTCCAGGAAACTCCCACATATTGGCCATGTGTGAATCCGCTGAACGCTGAGCAATAAATATCATGCCGGCCTTATCTTTAATAATTCCAACAACAACCTGTAAATATTTCATCTTCACTCCCCCTCAATTTAACTCATACATAAAGGATAACCCATTACTTTCATCACCACCACTTCTTAACATTCTGCTCAATTAAGAAAATAGATTGAAATCCTTACTTAACCTCTCAATATCCTTCGAAAAAAAATTATTCAAGATGCTTCACAGGGTAGCTTAAGTAAAGCTTAAGGCGATTATCATTGCCAGGCATCATTAAAAAAAGTAAAAATATTTCTGCATCAAGTTTAAAAAAAAGAGTCAATGAATACTACAGCCCTGATCCTGCTTCTTCAACCAGCAATCTGTCGTTGTATAAATTCCTAAACAGCACTTCAAATTTCTTTAAATTTAATCTCTGGATATGTCTGTATGCATTTAATTAAATCACGAAAAATGATATTAGCTATATTTATATCAGCAACCTCATCTCATATGAGTGCCCACGCAAGTTTTGGAACGAGCGAGATAAAAGAATCAAATTATATTATTATGGCCGACCCACAGGCATGGCGAATGGGCCAGGGTTCCGGCTCCCCCGATCCTAATAGTTCAAATACAGCACCAACGTGGGAAAACTTTAATCACAATGTTGTTTATGGTATTAATACGCTATCGGCAACGGTAAGGCCTGAATTCGGAATCATCAATGGTGACATTACAGAGTTTGGTCGTAAGAACCAGCTTAGCTCCTTTCGCAAGGTTTATAATCGCTTAGGATTCCCCTTTTATCTTGGTCTGGGGAATCATGATTATGAAAGGAATTATAATGACTGCCGTGGGCCGAGTGACGCGTGGCTTAATCCTAATGAGTGTGCTCACTTTATGGCGGATACCATAAAACGTGAACAGGATAATTACACCAAAAAACTGAAAAATTTTAGCCGGGATCTTGTAAATTTTGACAGCTTAACCACTTATGGCAGTCTTGCCTACTCATGGGACTCAAGTGGCAACTCCAGGACCCTTAACCATTTCGTCCAGCTCCATCTCGCACCAAACTATGGCATCTGGCTAAACGATTTATTCAATACAAATGTTATTAACGTTACTAAATCTTTTACCTGGCTACGTCGTGATTTGGAGCTGGCCCGGAACCGTGGCGTAGACAATATATTTATCAATTTCCATGCGCTGGAGTGGATTGATAAGGCTTCTAATCATGAAAAAGCGATGCTAAAAGCCATGATGAAGGAATATAAGGTTTCTGCCATATTTGTCGGCCATACGCATTCCCCCAAAGTTCAAAAGCACAGCGTTTTTGGCGATATCCCTGTTTATACTACGGGCGCATTATATGCAGGCTATTTCGATGTGCTTAACGCATCACGTACAGAGTTTCAGGTTACCTCCTATAAAGTAGAAAACAGAGTAGCTAAAGAATACGTTAAGCGTCAAAAAATGGCCGTACCTGCAGCGCCTGAAAAATGTTATTTCCCGAGCCAAAAAGTGCCCGTAGGTAAAATTGTTAAAACCACTTTTCTCGGCGATAAAACTAAAGTCTATTATCTGAAACAGCTTGCTACAGGTAATGCACTGGACGCTAATGCTAAGGGCGAGGTATACACCAATTCACTGGAAACCTTTAATCCATGGCAACGCTGGCGGATAGAACGTCTCTATATAGATCAGACCGGGGATCACTATTTCAGGATTATTCATCATAAAACTGGAAGAATTTTAGATGGCTCAGCAAATGGCGACATCTATACTAAATGGTGGAACCAGGGAGCCTATCAGTACTGGCGGATAGACAAATTCGACAATGGCAGTAAAGTTCAGTTAGTCAGTATGGGTACCGGGAAAATGTTAGATGCAAATCGCTCACGAAAAGTAAACGGATCATACCGTCCTTTGGATTTGCAGAATAGTTACCAGACCTGGCAGATAACCGATGACAGAGGCAATTTTCTGGAAAACGTACGCTACTTCAAGGCAGCGAGGAGTGATTCGTGGAGCAATAAAAATTTCCCTAGTGGTAAACAAAGTAACAGTTACTGGACATATGTTGGCGAACGTTCATTAACGGAAGCGGCTCCCTGCATGTAGCTGCCCAGGCCGGTGTATAAAAGAAAAAAATGGCACCCACCTGAAGGCTGGGTGCCACTTTATTCACTCAGGATCAGGCAAGACGGCCATGACACTGTTTGTATTTTTTACCCGATCCGCACGGGCAAAGATCGTTACGCCCTACTTTGCGGTCACCGGTCTGATCGGCCAGTTCAATCGCAGCCTCGGTTTCGGTTTCAACGTGGCTTAACTGCTGCTGCTGAGCAAGACGCTCAGCTTCTTCACGGCGCTGCTCCTCCATCGCTTCCACTTCCTCTGGCATGCGTACCTGAACCTTGCAGAGGGTGCTGATCACTTCATATTTCAGTGACTCCAGCATCGCGGCAAACATCGCAAAGGATTCGCGCTTGTACTCCTGCTTAGGATCCTTCTGGGCGTAGCCACGCAGATGAATACCCTGACGCAGATAGTCCATCGCGGCCAGATGCTCTTTCCACAGGGAATCCAGCGTCTGCAACATCACCCCTTTTTCAAAGCTGCGCATCATTTCAAGACCGACAACCTCTTCTTTCAGCAGGTACTGCGCTTTAGCCTGTTCCATGATCCGTTCGCGCAGGGTCTCTTCATGCAGCTCAGGCTCTTTATCCAGCCACTCTGCCACCGGCATATGCAGGTCGAAGTCATTTTTCAGACGCTCTTCCAGACCGGTAACGTCCCACATCTCTTCAAGCGACTGAGGGGGAATAAAGGTGTCGATGGTGGTTTTAAAGACATCGTCACGGATGCTGGCGATGGTTTCAGACACGTCGGACACGTCCAGCAGTTCGTTACGCTGGCTGTAGATAGCCCGACGCTGATCGTTGGCGACATCATCATATTCCAGCAGCTGCTTACGGATGTCGAAGTTGCGGCTTTCCACCTTGCGCTGGGCATTAGCAATCGCTTTGGTTACCCAGGGATGTTCAATCGCTTCACCAGGCTTCATACCCAGCTTACGCATCATATTCGTTACGCGATCCGAGGCGAAAATACGCATCAGCGCATCTTCCATGGACAGATAGAAGCGGGACGAACCGTTGTCCCCCTGACGACCTGAACGACCGCGTAGCTGATTATCAATACGGCGCGATTCGTGGCGCTCGGTACCGATAATATGCAGACCGCCGGAGGCCAGCACCGCATCGTGACGGATCTTCCAGGCAGATTTGATCGCGTCAATCTGTTCGGCGGTGGGATCGGTCAGTTCAGCAATCTCGGCCTGCCAGCTGCCGCCCAGCACGATATCCGTACCACGGCCTGCCATGTTGGTTGCAATCGTCACCGCACCCGGCTGCCCGGCCTGCGCCACGATATCTGCCTCGCGGGCGTGGAATTTGGCGTTCAGAACGGCATGTTGAATACCGGCCCGCGACAGTTCCTCCGACACCACTTCTGATTTTTCGATAGAAATGGTACCGACCAGCACCGGCTGGCCGTTAGCGGTACGCTCACGGATATCCTCGATGATGGCATCAATTTTCTCTTTCTCGGTCATATAGACCAGATCCGGCAGATCCTTACGTACCATCGGACGGTTGGTTGGAACGACGATGGTTTCCAGCTTATAGATCGAGCTGAACTCGAAGGCTTCGGTATCTGCCGTACCGGTCATACCGGCCAGCTTGTTATACAGACGGAAGTAGTTCTGGAAGGTGATCGAGGCCAGCGTCTGGTTCTCATTCTGGATGTCGACGCTTTCTTTCGCTTCGATAGCCTGATGAAGCCCATCGGACCAGCGGCGGCCCTGCATCGTACGACCAGTATGTTCATCGACAATGATGACTTCGCCATCTTTTACAATGTAATCCACGTCGCGGGTAAACAGTACGTGCGCGCGCAGCGCAGCCGTTACGTGGTGCATCATCATGATATTGCCCGGCGAATAAAGCGATTCGCCCTCCTGCATGATGCCTTCGCTGACCATCAGCTCTTCAATCGCCACCAGACCGCGCTCGGTGAGATGCACCTGGCGGGATTTCTCGTCCACCGAGAAGTGACCTTCACCCTGGAAGCTGTCTGAATCCTCTTTTTCCTGACGGATCAGGTTAGGAATAATTTTATTCACTCTGATGTAAAGCTCAGAGCTGTCCTCTGCCGGTCCGGAGATGATCAGCGGCGTACGCGCTTCATCGATCAGGATGGAGTCAACCTCATCCACCAGCGCATAGTTCAGCTTACGCTGTACGCGGTCTTCGGGGCTGAACGCCATGTTGTCGCGCAGATAGTCAAAGCCGTATTCGTTATTGGTGCCGTAGGTGATATCGGCCGCATAGGCTTCACGCTTGGCGGGTGCAGGCATACCCGGCAGGTTGATGCCGATGCTCAGACCGAGGAATTCAAACAGCGCACGGTTATTTTCGGCGTCACGCTGGGCCAGATAGTCGTTCACGGTGACCACGTGTACGCCTTCACCGCCCAGGGCATTGAGGTAAGCCGGCAGCGTTGCTGTCAGGGTTTTACCCTCACCGGTACGCATTTCAGCGATGCAGCGATTGTTCAGCACCATGCCGCCCAGCAGCTGGACGTCAAAGTGACGCATGCCAAACACGCGCTTACTGGCCTCACGCACGGTGGCGAAGGCTTCCGGGATCAGATTCTCCAGCACTTCGCCCTTTGCCAGACGGGCCCGGAACTCAACGGTTTTCGCTTTCAGCTCGTCGTCAGACAGCTTTTCGAAATCAGGCTCCATTTTGCTGATTTGCTCAACGACTTTACGCATGCGGCGCAGGGTACGATCGTTGCTGCTACCAAAAACCTTGGTCAATAATTTGATTAACATAATAAATAATTTCTCTCAGCCACCGCGATCTGCGGTTTAGCATTTAGCTTTTAATGTAATGGGTATGCGTCAGATATCAGGCGAGAGAAGCGGGTCCGGCACGAATACCCTGTACGCGCGACAGCCAGAGGCCGGGATGATAGCCGGGCGCGGAGGGCAGGACTGGCCGCGCCATCTGCCGGATAATAACCGGTGGCCGGGCCTCATGCGTCAGTAGCGCATTAAGCGTATCCAGCAGCGCCAGCTTGTGGACCTCAAGCGGCAATACCTGCTCGGTAGCAGGGAGACTGGCTGGCGTCAGCGTGAAGGAGAGATGGCGAATAACGGTACGAATGGCGTGCTGATGCCAGTAGTCGACGTTAAAATTTGTGCGGCGAACGCTCTCCTGGAGCAGCGCGAGAGGGTTACCGCGCACCCCGTTGCTGATATTCAGGCTTCTGGAAGAGGATTCTGATAAAGTTGTACGATCGCAGGCTGACGCGTGAGGCAGGCCAAGGCTTGCCGCGACCATCCCCAACAGGAGATGCGGCCAGAAGTAACGTCTGCCAAATTGTCGCCAACAATTTAAAATACCGATCACTGTTTTCCGCCGGAGCCCGCTATGCGTGATAGTCGCCCGCAATCAATTGAACATTTACTCGATGCCACCGAAGGTCAGGGGGTGCTGCAATCCATTCAGCAGCGTGCTATCGCCCTGAACAAACTGAATAGCGCAGTACGGGGTGTTCTTCCCGCTCAGCTTCATCCCTGGTGCCGCGTGGCGAACTTTCGCCAGGGCATTCTGGTGCTCGAAACGGCTAACGCCAGCTGGATGATGCGTCTTCGCTATGAACAATCCAGCCTGCTGTCAGCTTTACGTGCGCAAATATTACCATCATTGACCGCAATCGACATCAGGATAAATCCATCACTGGCGGCAAAAGGACAGGAAAGCGTACAGGAAAACAGCAGTCGGGCGGTAAAAGAAGAAAAAACGGGTGGGCGTGAGCTGAGTCAACAGAGCGCAGAAATCTTAAGGGGGGTGGCGAGCCGTAGCCCGGAGAAACTGAAAAGGATTATAGAACGACTGGCCTCACTAGCCGGAGAGAGTACCAGCTCAACCAGTCGTAATAAGTAGCCTGGCGCTAGGCCAGAACCAGGTTTGGCGCTCTGAAGGTTACCGGCAGTTCGGCTTCATCTTCAAAGGTGGCCCATTCCCAGGCTTCCTGCTTAGCCAGAACGGCCTGCAGCAGCTTGTTGTTCAGCGCATGGCCCGATTTGAAGGCGGTAAACGCGCCGATAATGTTGTGACCACACATATACAGGTCGCCGATGGCGTCCAGCATTTTATGACGCACAAATTCGTCCTCAAAGCGTAAGCCGTCTTCGTTCAGTACGCGGTAGTCATCCACCACGATGGCACAGTCAAAGCTGCCGCCCAGGCACAGGCCACGGGACTGCAATGCTTCAATGTCGCGCATAAATCCGAAGGTACGCGCGCGACTGATTTGACGGGCAAAGGCTTCAGCAGAGAAGTCCATGCTGTAGCGCTGTGAGCTGGAATCGATCGCCGGATGGTTAAAGTCGATAGTGAAATCCAACGTGAAACCATTGTGTGGCCTGAATTCGGCCCACTTGTCGCCATCTTCAACCCGGACAGGCTGTCTGATACGCACGAATTTCTTCGCACTGTTCAGCTCTTCAATGCCAGCGTCCATCAGCAGATAAACAAAGGGGGCGGCGCTGCCATCCATAATAGGAATTTCAGGCGCGTTCACTTCCACCACGATGTTATCAATACCCAGGCCAGCCAGTGCGGCATTAAGGTGCTCGACCGTTGAAATACGTACGTCATGCTCATTAACCAGGCAAGTACAGAGCATGGTATCACGCACGGATTTAGCATCAGCCGGGAAATCAACCGGTGGATTCAAGTCAGTGCGGCGATAGATGACCCCGGTATTGGCCGGCGCAGGGCGTAACGTCAGGGTGACTTTCTTGCCGGTATGTAAACCAACACCCGTCGCCTGAACGATACGTTTTAATGTCCGTTGTTTGATCATCGCTTTATCTCGCAAAAATTACTCATCCGACCGCCAGTATAAATTACTGACGGGCGAATACTTTAGCACAAAGAGCGGAGAATCCCAATTCTCAGGTTATTCCTAGTCTGCCTGCTTACGCAGGAAGGCAGGAATATCGAGATAGTCGGGCTCTTTGTTAGTTTGCGCAGTCGGATCGTTGACCACTTTCGCCGCAGGTTTCTGCTCCTGAGGCAGTGGAGCCATGCCGTGCTGCTGGTAGCGGTGATCCATCACAGGCTGCGTCTGCTGCTTCTGGTTAGTGACCAGGGTAATCTCCGGACGCTTATCCATGCCGATACCTGTGGCGACAACGGTCACACGCAGTTCGTCGTTCATTTCAGGATCCAGTGACGTACCGATAACCACGGTCGCATTGTCGGAAGCGAAGGCGCGGATGGTGTTACCCACCGTTTCAAACTCGTCCAGACGCAGGTCAAAGCCCGCCGTAATGTTGACCAGCACGCCACGCGCACCGGAAAGGTCGATATCTTCCAGCAGTGGGCTGGAGATCGCCATTTCCGCAGCTTCTTCCGCTCGGTCTTCACCGCACGCCACGCCAGAACCCATCATCGCATAGCCCATTTCGGACATCACGGTGCGCACATCAGCAAAGTCGACGTTCATCAGGCCAGGACGGGTGATCAGTTCAGCAATGCCCTGTACTGCGCCTTTCAGCACGTCGTTAGCCGCGCCAAATGCGTCCAGCAGGGAGATACCGCGACCCAGCACTTTCAACAGCTTGTCGTTAGGAATGGTGATCAGAGAATCGACGTGCTTAGACAGCTCAGCGATACCCTGCTCGGCAAATGCCATGCGTTTTTTGCCTTCAAAATTAAAAGGCTTGGTGACCACGGCTACCGTCAGGATACCCAGGTCTTTTGCCACTTCGGCCACAACCGGTGCTGCACCTGTTCCGGTCCCACCGCCCATACCTGCGGCGATAAACACCATGTCTGCACCTTCCAGTGCCTGACGCAGCGCTTCGCGATCTTCTTCAGCAGAGTTACGACCCACTTCCGGGTTCGCCCCTGCACCCAGACCTTTAGTAATACCATTACCGATCTGGATAGTCTGACCGACAGCCGTTTTACGCAACGCCTGTGCATCAGTGTTAACGGCAAAGAACTCGACACCTTCGATGCGCTCACGCACCATATGTTCTACGGCGTTACCGCCGCCGCCGCCGACGCCGATGACTTTAATCACCGCGTCATTGGTTAATTCCATTGGTTCAAACATAATTTCTCTCCGTTATGTGCCTGTTGCCTGGAGATCATAAATAAGTCTAGCATGATCCCCTTTTATCAAAATTAAAACTCTTTTCTCAGCCAGCTGTTGATTCGTTTAAACCAGTTGCCCACCGAGGCTCTTTTTTCTACATCTGCCTCACCGTTAAGATGAGACTCTTTTCCGTAGTGCAGTAAGCCGACTGCCGTAGAGTAGTATGGCTCCTGCGCGTAATCCGTTAATCCCGTTATGTTTAACGGCTGTCCAATACGCACCTGCGTGTGGAAAACGCGCTGGGCGCAGGCCGCTAATCCCTCAATCTGTGCTGCACCGCCGGTCAGGACGATGCCTGCTGCCAGGTGATGCTTCACGCCCTGCTGGCGCAGCTGTTCCTGCAATTGCAGGATCTCGTCGTTAACCAGATTCAGCAGCTCGGTATAACGCGGTTCGATCACCTCTGCCAGCGTCTGGCGCTGCAGGCTACGGGGTGGACGTCCGCCCACGCTCGGCACCTCAACATTCTCATCCTTGCCGACGATGGAGCCCAGCGCGCAGCCGTGGCGCACTTTAATGGCTTCGGCATCGGTTGGCGGCGTACCAAACGCGTAGGCGATATCGCTGGTCACCACGTTGCCCGCATAGGGAATAACCTTGGTGTGGCGCAGTGCACCACCGGTATAAACCGCAATATCCATCGTGCCGCCGCCGACATCCACGACGCACACGCCAAGCTCACGCTCATCTTCGGTGAGCACGGCAAAGCTGGAAGCCAGCCCGGCGAAGATCAGTTGGTCAACTTTCAGTCCACAACGTTCAACGGCTTTAACAATGTTTTTCGCCATATCGTTGTGGCAGGTAATCAAATGCACTTTTGCCTGCATACGTACGCCAGACAGTCCCACCGGGTTTTTGATCCCTTCCTGGTAGTCGATGGCGTACTCCTGCGGGATCACATGGAGGATGCGGTGTTCATCCCGAACGCGAACCGATTTAGCGGTATGTACCACATTTTCCACATCTTCCTGAGTCACTTCCTCTTCGGAAATAGGAACCATCCCTATTTCGTTCTGGCAGCTGATATGTTTACCCGATAATGCAAGGTAAACAGAGGAAATCTGGCAGTCTGCCATCAGCTCAGCCTGATCAATGGCGCGCTGGACGCATTTCACGACGGATTCAAGATCGTTTACGCCGCCTTTATCCATACCCCGGGAAGGGCAGCTACCGACGCCGATGATGTTAACCATGCCGTCGGGCAGAATTTCACCTACCAAAGCGGCGACCTTAGCGGTGCCGATTTCAAGTCCAACTACCAGTTTTCTGTCCGTCGCTTTGATCATTGTTGTTTAACCTGTGCCTGATTCTGTTGCTGTTTACTGTCAGTGCTCTCAACCGCCGGTGCCCATCCTACTGCCGCGCCAGAGTCATATCGCAGATCGACATAGCTGATACGTTTGTTTCCCGCCTGCGCCTGCTGCTGTAGCGTTGGGTAAAGCTGGATAAAGCGCTGAAGCCGTTTCATATCCTCATTGCGCCCTAACTCAAGCCGAATATCATCGTCCAACACCAGTTGCCAGGACCGCCGGGCGGTCATCGAAGCCACTTTCAACTTAAATTTGCTGGCAGCCAGCACATCGCTCATTTGGTGGTAGCCGGTCAGCACTTCTGACTCGCTGCCCTCCGGGCCGTACAGCATCGGCATCACCTCTTTACCGAGGTGGCTGGCCGGCACGCTAAACGACTTACCCGTGGCGTCCACCATATGCAGATCGTTCCAGCGCGCGACCGGAACATACTCCACCAGATGAATTTTTAACTCATCAGGCCACTGCTTGCGTACGCTCACCTGCTGGATCCACGGCAGACGCTCAATCTGCTGTTGAATCACATCCACATCCTGGGACATAAAGGTCCCCGGCGCGCCCAGCGATAAAATCGCCTGGCGTATATCGTCATGGGTGGTGTAATGGGTCTGGCCGGTCACCACCAACCTTGAAAGCGGCTGGCGAGAAGCATCGTTCATCCACTTCACCACCACGAACCCAGCGGCCACTATCACGCCAAGCACCATCAGCAAAAAAATTATGCCGGCCAGCCGCGAACCATTACTGCGGCCGGACCGCGCCTTCTCCTGCGCTTCACGGTTACGAACATTCAGAGCCGCCTGGGACATATCAGTCGGCAAGCTCCAGAATACGGGCGACCAGCTGAGAGAAGCTCATCCCAGCCTGCTTCGCCGCCATCGGAACCAGGCTGTGCCCGGTCATACCCGGTGAGGTGTTGACCTCCAGCAGATAAAAACGACCGTCACCGCCCATCATCACGTCCACGCGTCCCCAGCCGCTGCAGCCCAGTGCGCGCCAGGCCTTGATGACGATCTCGCTCAGCTCCGCTTCCTGTGTGACCGACAGCCCGCTTGGGCAGAAATATTCCGTTTCGTCAGAGAAGTATTTCGCGTCATAGTCGTAAAATTCCGACCTGACCTGGATGCGGATCGAAGGCAGGATCTCATCGCCGATAACCGCCACGGTATACTCTGGGCCGCTCAGAAAGGCCTCGACCAGCACATCATCATCGTGACGGAAAGCCTCATCCAGCGCAGTCTGTAGCGCCTCCACTTCGTTCACCCGGCTGATGCCGACGCTCGACCCTTCACAGCTGGGTTTGACGAAAACCGGCAGGCCCAGCGCCGCGATGCGCGCTTCCGTTTCCGGCGTCAGGCCAGCTTCTTGCTCCCGACGGGTAATCGCCACGTAAGGGGCAATGGGCAGGCCGCAGCCCTGCCAGAGAAATTTGGTTCTCAGCTTATCCATGGTAATGGCCGACGCCATTACGCCGCTGCCGGTGTAGGGAATAGAGAGAAATTCCAGTACGCCCTGCAGCGTGCCGTCTTCACCGCCGCGACCGTGCAGGGCGATAAAGGCTTTGTCGAAGCCCTCTTCTTTCAGGCGCATCACCGGGAAGTCACGGATATCAACGGCATGGGCATCTATACCGGCCTCTTTCAGCCCGTCCAGAACGGCGCGACCGGACATCAACGACACTTCACGCTCTGCCGACGTGCCACCCAGTAATACGGCGACTTTCTCAGCCATGATGAACACCTTCTTTATTCTGTAGTTGTAACTTTTGATCGGCCAGATGACGCGCAATGCGCCCGACGTTCCCGGCACCCTGTACCAGGATCAGATCGTTGCCGGAGAGTTTAGGTGCCAGCATTTCCAGCACTGCGTCATGGTCCGCGATCAGAATAGGGTCAACCTTGCCGCGACCGCGAATGGTTCGGCACAGGGAGCGGCTGTCAGCGCCCGGAATGGCCGTCTCGCCCGCGGAATAGACATCGAGCATCAGCAGCACGTCAACCTGCGACAGGACGTTAGCAAAATCGTCGTACAGATCGCGGGTGCGCGTATAGCGATGCGGCTGGAAAATCATCACCAGCTGCTTATCCGGCCAGCCCGCACGGGCGGCTTTAATGGTCGCATCAACCTCCGTCGGGTGATGACCATAGTCATCCACCAGCATCGCCGTGCCTGCTGTACCGTCTGCGGCAATAATGGGGAATTCCCCCAGCGAGTCGAAACGGCGACCGGTTCCCTGGAAACTCTCCAGGGCGCTGAGGATCTCTTCGTCCTCAATACCCTCTTCCGTCGCTACGGCCACCGCCGCAGCGGCGTTGAGTGCGTTATGCCGGCCAGGCGCGTTAAGCGTCACCCGCATCAGCGGCTTATCCAGCCGGGCAAGGGTGAAATGCCCCTGCGCACCGTGCTGCTCGTAGCTGGCGATGTGCACGTCGGCATCTTCACTGAAGCCGTAGGTGGTTATCTGGCGGCCCACGCGCGGGATCAGTTCGCGAATCACCGGATCGTCCACGCAGAGTACCGCACGGCCGTAGAACGGCAGGTTGTGCAGAAAGTTAATAAACGTCTGCTTCAGGTTTTCAAAGTCGCCCTGGTAGGTATCCATATGGTCGGCTTCGATATTGGTGACAATCGCCACCATTGGCTGAAGGTGGAGGAATGACGCATCGCTCTCATCCGCCTCCGCAATCAGGTAGCGGCTGCTGCCCAGTCGCGCATGGGTGCCTGCCGCTTTCACCAGGCCACCGTTAACGAAAGTAGGATCCAGTCCGCCTTCGGCATAAATGCTGGACACCATCGCCGTGGTGGTGGTTTTACCGTGGGTGCCTGCAACGGCAATCCCGTGGCGGAAGCGCATCAGTTCAGCCAGCATCTCCGCGCGGCGGATAACCGGGATGCGCGCTTCACGCGCGGCAACCAGCTCCGGGTTGTCCTGCGATACGGCGGTAGAGACCACCACCACGCTGGCATCGCTGACGTTTTCCGGGCGATGGTTAAAATAAATAGTTGCGCCCAGCTTGCTCAAATGCTGGGTTACTGCGTTCGGCGCCAGGTCCGAGCCGCTGATTTCATAACCTTCATTGGCCAACACTTCGGCAATACCGCCCATGCCAGCACCGCCGATGCCAACAAAGTGGATGTGCCGGACGCGACGCATCTCGGGCACGATAGAACGCAGTTTTGCCAGTTGTTGTATATTCATCTCTTTTGCCTGTCGGTACGTCACCGCACCTTATGTTGCGGGCCGAGTCGTCCTGCCCCTGAAAATCGTGTTTTATAACGCTGCGGCGCTGACTTCTGCCGCAACGCGTTCGGTCGCATCCGGGATTGCCACGCTGCGCGCGTTTATCGCCATTTTTAAAAGCTCAGGGCGATCCCACTGACCCAGCGTTTCCGCTACCGCATCCGCAGTAAACTGCGGCTGCTCATAAATTTTTGCCGCGCCCGCCTGCTCAAGCGGCAGCGCGTTCCAGTACTGCTGACGATCTTTATGCTGAAAGGGAACAAAGATGGCCGGCAGACCTGCTGCGGCCACTTCACTGACCGTCAGCGCGCCGGAACGGCACACCACCACGTCAGCCCAGGCATAGGCTTCAGCCATATCATCAATAAACTCAGTCACCCGGTGCTGCGTCTGATTGACCTGCTGATAAGCCTGATTCACGCTCTCCAGCGCCCCTTTCCCGACCTGATGCCACAGCGTGATAGTATCGCCAGCCTTCGCCGCCACCTGCGGCATGGTCTGATTCAGCACCCGCGCGCCCTGACTGCCGCCAATCACCAGCACGCGAATCGGACCGGTGCGGTTAGCCAGACGCGTCTCAGGCAGAGGCAGCGCCAGCACGTCGGTTCTGACCGGGTTACCGACCACATCCGCGTGTGGGAATGCGCCGGGGAACGCCTGCATCACCTTCTTCGCGATTTTCGCCAGCCATTTGTTGGTCAGCCCGGCAATGCCGTTTTGTTCATGCAGCACGACCGGAATGCCGCAGCTCCATGCCGCCAGGCCACCCGGCCCGGAAACATAGCCGCCCATTCCCAGCACCACATCCGGGCGGTAAGCCTTCATGATTGCCCTGGCCTGGCGCACGGCGGTAAAGATACGCAGCGGCGCGCTAAGCTGAGCCTTCAGGCCCTTGCCCCGCAGGCCGCTGATGCGGATAAAGTCGATTTCAATCCCGTGCTTCGGCACTAAATCGGCCTCCATACGGTCGGCGGTGCCCAGCCAGCGAACCTGCCAGCCCTGAGCCATCAGATGATGCGCAACCGCCAGCCCGGGGAAAACGTGCCCACCGGTTCCGCCAGCCATCACCATCAGTCGCTTCCCTTTCATCGACTACCTCGCGTAAACGCCTGGGCTCTGGCCAGACGTGTTTCATAATCAATACGTAACAAAAATACGATGGCGGTCGACATAATAATCAAACTTGACCCCCCGTAGCTGATCAGCGGCAGCGTTAGCCCTTTGGTCGGTAACATGCCCGCGGCGGCTCCGACGTTAACCAGCGCCTGGAAGCTAAACCAGACGCCAATCGAACAGCCGAGGAAGCCGGAAAAACGCTGATCCAGCTCCAGCGCACGGCGTCCAATCGACATCGCGCGAAAAGCGACGAAGAATACCATTAACAGGGCCAAAACCACACCGATATAACCCAGCTCTTCCCCGATAATCGAGAAGATAAAATCGGTATGCGCTTCCGGCAAATACTCCAGTTTTTGCACCGAGTTGCCCAGGCCCTGCCCCCAGAATTCACCGCGGCCGAACGCCATCAGCGACTGGGTCAGCTGGTAGCCGCTGCCGAACGGATCTTCCCACGGATTCCAGAAGGAGGTCACGCGGCGCATACGATAGGGTTCAGCAATAATCAGCAGGCAAACGGCAAAGACGCCCGAGCCGATAATTGCCAGAAATTGCCACATTTTCGCCCCGGCCAGAAACAGCATCGCCAGGGTGGTAACGAACAGTACCACTACCGTACCGAGGTCCGGCTGGGCCAGCAGTAACACCGCCAGCACCACCATCACGCCCATCGGCTTACAGAAGCCCCAGAAGTTATTGCGAACCTCATCGACCTTGCGCACCAGATAGCTGGCCAGGTAGCAAAACAGTGACAGTTTGGACAGCTCTGCTGGCTGTATACGCAGCGGTCCCAGCGCGATCCAGCGCGAGGCACCGTTTACCGAACTGCCCACCACCAGCACAACCAGCAGCATCACCACCGTCACCAGCAGCATGATGTTGCTGTAGCGCTGCCAGAAATCCATCGGCACCCGCAGCGTGACCAGCGCCATACCAAACGCCAGCGCCAGATAGAAAGCGTCGCGCTTGGCGAAGAAGAAGGGATCGTCTGAGAGACGCTGACCCACCGGCATAGACGCCGAGGTCACCATAACAAAGCCAACGATCGCCATACCAATGGTCAGCCACAGCAGCGTACGATCGTAAAGGACCATCGAGCTGGCGTCGCTTTCGCGCGCGCCCATCACCCACTCTTTCAGGCGATTAGAAAAGAAGGTGGCAAGGCCAAAGCCGCGAATATTCATCAGCCAAGCTCCTTAGCCAGTTGCGTAAACGCATCACCGCGCTGCTCAAAGTTTTTAAACTGGTCGAGGCTGGCGCAGGCGGGCGACAGCAGAACGATATCCCCCGGCTTCACCTGTCCGGCGATATATCCCATCGCCTCAGCCAGGGTTTCCATCTGCATGGCGCTCTCAGGGCGCAGGGCAGCCAGGGCAGCGCGATCGCGGCCAAAGCAGCAGATGCGGACGTTATCGGTCAGGTAGCGCGTCAGCGGGCTGAAATCGGCGGCCTTGCCATCCCCGCCCAGCAGCAGCCAGAGCGTGCCCGCGGGCTTAAGTCCGTTTAACGCAGCCTCGGTACTGCCAACGTTGGTCGCTTTCGAGTCGTTAATCCAGCTCACGCCGTTATGCCTGTGGGCCAGCTGAAACCGGTGCGCCAGCCCGCCAAAGGTGGTTAACGCCTTCAGGCTGGTGGCGCGCGGCAGGCCAACCGCATCGGCCAGCGCCAGTGCTGCCAGCGCGTTGGTATAGTTATGCTGCCCGGTAAGCAACATTTCATCGGTGTTGAGCACTTTCTCTCCCTTCACCCGCAGCCAGATGCTCCCCTGCTGGCGGTTGAGGTGATAATCGCCCACGTCCGCGCCAAAACTGACGCAGCGCTTATCGGCACCGCGTACCGGCATGGTCATCGCATCGTCTGCGTTAACCACGCAGACGCTGGCCTGCTCGTAAACGCGCAGCTTAGCCGCACGATACTGCTGAAGGCCGAACGGATAGCGATCCATATGATCTTCCGTCACGTTAAGCACGGTCGCGGCGGCGGCCTTCAGGCTGTGGGTGGTTTCAAGCTGAAAGCTCGACAGCTCAAGCACATAAAGCTGTGCAGGCTGATTAAGCAGCATCAGCGCAGGCAGGCCGATATTGCCGCCCACGCCGACCTGCCAGCCCGCGGCCTGCGCCATTTCCCCGACCAGCGAGGTGACGGTGCTTTTGCCATTGGAGCCGGTAATCGCCACAATCGGTGCCTGCGCTTCCCGGCAGAACAGTTCAATATCGCCAACGATCTCCACACCGGCGTCCGCTGCCGCGACCAGAGACGGGTGCGCAAGCGGCATTCCCGGGCTGGCAACGATCAAATCGGCATCGAGCAGCCACTCGTCGTTAAGCGAACCCAGCCAGCACGCCACCGTTTCCGGCAGCTTGTTGAGGCCGGCCGGCGCGACACGGGTATCCATCACGCGCGGCGTTACGCCACGCGCTAAAAAGAAATCAACACAGGACTGGCCGGTGAGGCCCAGCCCGATAATGACCACTTTCTTACCCAGATAGTCTGCCATTTTTTAGCGTACCTTCAGCGTTGCCAGGCCAATCAGCACCAGCATCAGCGAAATAATCCAGAAGCGCACGATCACGCGCGGTTCCGGCCAGCCTTTCAGTTCGTAATGGTGATGGATCGGCGCCATACGGAAGATGCGCTGTCCACGCAGTTTGAACGAGCCTACCTGCAAAATCACCGACAGCGTTTCCACCACAAAGACACCGCCCATAATCAGCAGCAGGAACTCCTGGCGCAGCAGCACGGCAATGGTGCCCAGCGCGCCGCCCAGTGCCAGCGATCCCACATCGCCCATAAAGACCTGGGCCGGATAGGTGTTAAACCACAGGAAGCCCAGCCCTGCCCCGACAATGGCGGTGCAGACAATCACCAGCTCACCGGCATGGCGCAGATAGGGGATATGCAGATAGTTAGCAAAGTTCATGTTGCCGGTCGCCCAGGCCACCAGCGCAAAGCCCGCCGCGACAAATACCGTCGGCATAATCGCCAGCCCGTCCAGACCATCGGTCAGATTCACCGCATTGCTGGTACCGACGATAACGAAGTAGCTCAGCAGAATGTAGAGCAGCCCAAGCTGCGGCATGATGTCCTTGAAGAAAGGCACCACCAGCTCGGTCGCGGGCGTATCCTTGCCAACGGCGTACATTACAAAGGCTACCGCCAGCGCAATGACCGACTGCCAGAAATATTTCCAGCGGGCAATCAGCCCTTTGGTATCTTTGCGCACCACTTTGCGGTAGTCATCAATAAAGCCGACGATCCCATAGCCCACCAGCACGAACAGGACGCACCAGACGTAAGGGTTGGATGGATAAGCCCACATCAGTACCGAAACGGTAATCGAGAACAGGATCATGATGCCGCCCATGGTCGGCGTACCACGCTTGCTAAAGTGCGATTCAGGGCCGTCATTACGTACGACCTGACCAAATGACATTTCCTGCAGGCGCGCAATCATACGCGGCCCCATCCACAGAGAGATAAACAGGGCCGTCAGCAGGCTGACAATGGCGCGAAACGTCAGATACGAGAAGACGTTAAAGCCAGAATAAAAAGTGACCAGATGTTCGGCCAGCCAGACTAGCATGTTCCTTTCTCCTGTAAGCTCTGCACTACCTGCTCCATGGCGGCACTACGTGAACCTTTAACTAAGATGGTGATATGAGGATGCTCCGACAGCAGCGCCCGCAGGCGTGTTGTAGCGGCACTCTTATCGGTAAAATGTTCGCCGCTTTCGCTGGCGTCGCTAATCAGTTTGCTTAAGGTGCCGACGCTGAGCACTTTATCAATGCCCGCCTGGCGCGCGGCCTGCCCCACCTCACGGTGGCGCGCCTCGGCCTCCTCACCCATTTCCGCCATGTCGCCGACCACCATCACGCGATAGCCCGGCATCTCGGCCAGAACCTGCGCAGCGGCGGTCATAGAGCCGACGTTAGCGTTGTAGCTGTCATCCAGCACCAGCTTACCCTCGCTCAGCAGCAGTGGGAAAAGTCGGCCCGGCACCGCCTTAAGCGTTGATAAACCCTGACTGACGGCGCTGAGTGGCGCACCGACGGAGAGTGCCAGCGCCGCAGCGGCCAGCGCGTTAGCAATATTGTGACGCCCAGGCAGGGGCAGTTCGACGGCTACGTCGCCGGCGGGCGTGGACATTACAAAGCGCGTACCGGTGGAAGAAACCGTGACGTCCGAGGCAGTAAAATCGCTGTCCGCCTGTGCCTCGACCGAGAAACGCCAGACGGTTTTACCGTCCAGGGCCGTCTGCCAGTGAGGCCAGTCGTTGCTGTCGGCATTAAGAATGGCCGTGCCTCCGGCTGCCAGCCCCTGGAAGATTTCGCCTTTGGCTTTTGCCACGCCCGCAAGCGATCCAAATCCCTCAAGATGGGCGGCGGCCAGGTTATTCACCAGCGCGCTTTCGGGACGAACGATGCCGGTAGTCCAGGCAATTTCACCCTGATGGTTTGCGCCCAGCTCAATAACCGCATAGTGATGCTGTTCGGTCAGGCGCAGCAGCGTAAGGGGGACGCCGATATCGTTGTTCAGATTGCCTGCGGTATAGAGCGTTTCACCGCACTGGCGGAGAATGGCGGCGGTCATCTCTTTGACCGAGGTTTTGCCCGAGGAGCCGGTGAGCGCAACAATGCGCGCCGTTGCCTGCTGGCGAACCCATCCGGCCAGCAGGCCGAGTGCGATACGCGTATCGGCTACCACCACCTGGGGAACCGCTACTGGTAAGTGCTTACTCACCAACAGAGCTGCCGAACCGGCTGAAATCGCTTCACCGACGAAGTCATGAGCATCAAAGCGCTCACCCCGCAGGGCAATAAACAGGCAGCCCGCGCTCACTTTCCGCGTGTCGGTGACGGCCTCAGAAAAGGTAAGATCGCCGCCTACCAGCGTTCCGTTGGTGACTTCTGCCAGCGTCTGAAGAGAGAGAGGGATCATGCCATCACTCCCAGTAGCTGCGCGACGGTGATACGGTCCGAGTAGTCCAGCCGACGGTTGCCGACAATCTGATAATCTTCATGGCCTTTACCGGCAATCAGCACTATATCGCCCGCTTTCGCCTGCATAACGGCGTTAGTGACCGCTTGCGCACGTCCCGGCATCACGCGCGCGCGTCCGGCATCAAGCAGCCCGCTCAGAATATCGGCGACGATGGCACCGGGATCTTCACTGCGCGGATTGTCGTCGGTAATGACCACCACATCAGAGAACTGCTCGGCAATCGCTCCCATAAGTGGGCGCTTACCTTTATCGCGATCGCCGCCGCAGCCGAACACGCACCAGAGCTGTCCAGTGCAGTGGAGCCGCGCGGCCTGGAGCGCTTTTTCCAGCGCATCGGGGGTATGAGCATAATCAACCACCACCGTGGGTTTGTCCGGCGCGGAAAAGACTTCCATACGCCCTGCCACCGGTTGCAGCTGGTGGCCCGCGGTAACCAGTTCGGCCAGCGGATAGCCCAGCGCCAGCAGCGTAGCCAGGGCAACCAGCAGGTTACTGACGTTAAACGCGCCCATCAGGCGGCTTTCAATTTCGCCCGGCCCCCAGCTTGAATCGAAGCTGACGCGGGCGCCATTATCGTGGTAGTCCACGCGGGTTGCGCTGAGCCAGCGGCCCCGGCATCCCGGCTGCAAATTGTTATCCATGGTAACCGCCACCGCATCCGGCAGCTTCGCCAGCCAGCGGCGCCCCACCTCATCGTCGGCGTTAACAATCGTCTGACCCACCAGATGTTCGGAAAAGAGCAGCCATTTGGCCGCTTCGTAGCGGGTCATGTCACCGTGATAGTCCAGATGGTCACGGCTCAGATTGGTAAAGGCAGCGGCGGCAAACGGCAGCGCCGCCACGCGATGCTGCACCAGTCCGTGTGACGAAATTTCCATTGCGGCAAACGTCGCGCCTTTCTCAACCAGCGTGTGCAGCGTTTGCTGCACGTCAACCGCTGAGCCAGTGGTGTTTTCCGTCGGCGCAAGCTGACCATAGAGGCCATTACCCACGGTGCCCATTACGGCACCGGTTTCGCCCAGCAGGTTCGCCCACTGCGCCAGCAGCTGCGTGGTGGTGGTTTTGCCATTGGTGCCGGTTACGCCTGTCAGCTTAAGCTTCTCGCCCGGCTGCTGATAAAAACGGCCCGCCAGGGCAGAGAGCCGCTGTGAAAGCTGCGCAAGGTAAATAACCGGTACGCCGTGCATTACGGTGATGTGCCCATCTTCCGCTTCGCCGTCGGCGTCAGCAATGACGGCCGCCACGCCCTGCGCGATGGCCTGCGGGATAAAACGGCGGCCATCCATCTCGTGACCTTTAATGGCCACAAACAGGTCGCCGGACGCCGCCATGCGGCTGTCCAGAATCATTTCATGTAGCGGCAGCGAAGGTGCACCAGGCACCCAGGGAGCCAGCAGGTCGGACAGATTACGATCGGTCACTCGATCCCTCACTTCTGTTATCTACCATCTCGTTTTTTTCCGCTGGAACCGCTGAAGGAAGCGCATCGGGCTCGATATTCATGGTGCGCAATACGCCGCCCATGATCGCGCCAAAGACGGGTGCAGAAATGGCTCCACCATAGTATTTCCCGGCCTGCGGGTCGTTAATCAACACGACCAGGGCAAAACGAGGATGACTGGCTGGTGCCACGCCAGCGGTATAGGCGATATATTTGTTAACGTACTTCCCATCCGGCCCAACCTTTTTAGCCGTCCCGGTCTTGATGGCAATGCGGTAGCCTCTGATCGCCGCCTTAACGCCGCCCCCGCCGGGCAGCGCAACGCTTTCCATCATATGCATCACGGTGCGCACCAGCGGTTCAGGGAAGATACGCTGCCCGCCTACCGGCGGGTCAACTTTGGTGATCGACAGCGGGCGATAAATGCCGTAGCTGCCAATCGTTGCATAGACTCGCGCTAACTGTAACGGCGTTACCATTAGCCCGTAGCCGAAAGAGAAGGTGGCCCTCTCTATGTCAGACCACCGTTGTTTTTGAGGATATAAGCCACTGCTTTCTCCGACCAACCCCAAATTGGTCGCCTTTCCCAGTCCAAAGCGCGCGTAAGTCTCTACCAGCGCGGAGGATGGCATCGCTAACGCCAGCTTTGATACACCAACGTTACTCGATTTCTGTAAAACTCCGGTCAGGGTCAGCTCGTTATAGCGCGCCACATCTTTGATTTCGTGGCCATTTACGCGATAGGGAACGGTGTTGAGGACGGAGTTCTCTTTCACCACGCCGCGCTGCAGTGCCGTCATGACCACCATGGGCTTGACCGTTGACCCCGGCTCAAAAATATCGGTAATGGCGCGGTTGCGCATTACATCTTTGGTTACGCCGGTCAGATTATTCGGGTTATAGGCGGGACTGTTTGCCATCGCCAGCACTTCGCCGGTGCCCACATCCACCAGCACCGCCGTTCCTGACTCCGCCTTGTTGAACGCCACGGCATTGTTTAACTCGCGATAAACCAGCGCCTGTAGCCGCTCATCGATGCTCAGCGCCAGATTATGCGCGGCACGGCTGTCGACGGAGGAGATATCTTCAATCACCCGACCATAGCGATCTTTACGCACGGTGCGCTCGCCCGGCTGCCCGGTCAGCCACTTATCAAAGCTTTTTTCAACGCCTTCAATGCCCTGACCGTCAATATTGGTGAAACCGATCAGATGCGAGGTCACCTGCCCTGCCGGGTAGTAGCGGCGCGACTCTTCACGGAGGAAGATGCCGGGCAGCTTGAGCTTTTTGATGTAGTCGCCGATGGCGGGATTCACCTGGCGGGCAAGGTAAACAAAGCGCCCTTTAGGATTAACGTTAACGCGAGCGGAGAGCTGGTCAAGGGGGATGGACAGCGCCTCGGAGAGCGCCTTCCAGCGGCTGTCAGTCGTGATGCCGCCCTTTTCGTTAAGGACTTTCGGATCGGCCCAGATGGCATTAACCGGCACGCTGACGGCCAGAGGACGACCGGCGCGGTCGGTAATCATGCCGCGCGCGGTGGGCACCGCCTGTACGCGCAGCGAACGCATATCGCCTTCGCGCACCAGCCGATCGGGGTTAATGACCTGTAGCCAGGCCATCCGCGCGATCAAACCCAGCAGCGCGAGAAGAATACAGCCACACAGCAACACAAAACGCCAGCTTACAAAGCTGGCCTGATCGTGCGGGCGTTTTAACTTCAGCGTCTTGGTTGCCGGTTTCATTCAGTCCCTTATGGCTGTACCACAATGTTTTCCTGCGATGGGTCAACATGCTGCATTTGCAGCTTTTCCGTTGCCGTTCTTTCTACCCGGCTGTGATCGCCGAGAGCGTTCTCTTCCAGGATCAGGTTACGCCATTCGATATCTAACGCGTCGCGCTCCAGCACCAGCTGTTCACGCTGGGCGGTGAGCAGACGGGTTTTATGCGCCGTGGTCACCACCAGTATCGCGGACACCACCACGGCGACGGCCAGAATCACCGGGATCTTACCGTGGCGGAGAAGATCGCCAGCAATCACGCCCGGCAGACTGTGCCGTTCGTTACCGATCATGAAGCCGATCTTTCCGCAATACGCAGTACCGAACTGCGGGCTCTGGGGTTTTCTGCCACTTCAGCTTCGCCCGGCATCATTTTTCCCAACGCCTTAAGCTGGCGTCCGCCCAGCTTGCTCAGCTGCTCTTCAGTCATGGGCAGGCCCGCTGGCACCTGGGGACCGCGGCTGTTTTCACGCATAAAACGCTTAACAATGCGATCTTCCAGCGAGTGGAAGCTGATAACAGAAAGCCTGCCCTCTGGGGCCAGCGCGGTGAGTGCCCCCTTAAGCGCCTGCTCAATCTCCTCCAGCTCGCTGTTTACCCAGATACGGATCGCCTGGAAACTGCGGGTAGCAGGGTGCTTGAATTTATCTTTAACCGGGGTGGCGGCGTAAATTACGTCGGCCAGCTCTTTCGTGCGCGTCATCGGCTGCTCACGATTACGTTCAACGATGGCGCGGGCAATACGTTTGGCAAAGCGCTCTTCGCCAAAGGTTTTCAGGACAAAAGCAATATCGCTCTCCCCCGCTTTCATCAGCCACTCGGCAGCAGAAAGCCCTTTATCCGGGTCCATGCGCATATCCAGCGGCCCGTCACGCATAAAGGAAAATCCCCGCTCGGCATCATCGAGCTGCGGGGAGGAGACGCCCAAATCCAGCAGGATGCCATTGATTTTACCGGTCAGCCCCCGCGCCTCGGCGTACTCTGCCAGCGCGGAAAAGGGACCATAAATAATGTTAAAACGTGTATCGGTAATCGCGGCTGCGGCGGCAATAGCCTGCGGATCGCGATCGATGGCGTAGAGACGTCCATGCTCGCCCAGTTGAGAGAGAATCAGTCGTGAATGGCCACCTCGTCCGAAGGTGCCATCAATGTAGATACCGTTGGGATCGATATTGAGACCTTTCACCGCCTCGTCCAACAGTACCGTTGTATGATTGTAATTTTCCTGCATAGCTATAGCGACAAATCCTGCAGGCGCTCAGAAAGCGGTTCCTGAGTCGACTGCTCTGCGTCAATATCCTCCCTGACTTGTTGATACCAGGTCTGTTCATCCCACAGTTCAAATTTATTGAACTGTCCAACCAGCATCACTTCTTTGGTCAGGTTCGCATGCTGGCGAAGCGTCGTTGCCACCAGCAGTCGCCCTGCATTATCCATCTGGCATTCGCTGGCATGCCCCAGGAGCAGACGCTGAACGCGACGCTCTGCGGGGTTCATACTCGATAAGCGGGCCAGCTTACGTTCAATAATTTCCCATTCGGGCAGGGTATAAAGCAGCAGGCATGGCTGGTGAAGGTCAATGGTACAAACCATTTGCCCCTGTGATTCCCCGATCAGCGTTTCGCGATAGCGCGTCGGCACGGCAAGCCGCCCCTTGCTGTCGAGATTGACTAACGTTGCTCCACGGAACATGCCAGTCTCACTCCCCAGTTACCCCTCATCACCACTTTACACCACAAATTCCCACCAAAGGAGTTTACGGAGCGGAGGAAAACATTGTCAAGCCGCAGCAGACGCCGATTGAGATTATTTATTAGAGGGAAAAAACGCGGTAAGAGTTAAAATATCGTGGATATTTACACAATTCAAAAATAAACCAATGAATATTGTCATAAATTTCCTGCCGCAATTTAATTTGCTCAAAAATATGTCTGATGAAAGGCCCGCTTAAGGGATCCATCAGTTTGCGACACAGGCGGCATTTTAAGGTATTTCTTAAAATTTGTCCTGCCAGCCCCAGCGGGCCTGACGGGAGGTAAGCGTAATTTATCGCCAGTGAAAAATCTCAAGTTAAACGAAAAGCGCCAGCGCCTCTTCTTTACCTTTATTTACATCAGGCTACCCAAAGGCGAATACCCGCATTTTATATACGTATTGAGTGCGAACACCTGGTTAAATCTGAACGGGTTCGCTGTGGCATTAAAAAAGGGCAGCGTCGCTGCCCTTTTACGCAAATACTAAACCAGGTTACGGCTCAGACGTCCGCGGCGATAAAGATTCCGGCGTATACGGGTCAGTCCCGGCTTCGGTTTACGGGGTTCATCCAGGCTTGCCAGCACCAGCTCCAGTACGCGCTCTGCCACGTCCCGATGCCGCTGAGCGACCGCCAGTACCGGACACTCAAGGAAGTCCAGCAGCTCGTGATCGCCAAAGGTGGCGATCACTAAATCCGTCGGCAGGCGACCTTCACGCTTGAGGGTGACATCCATCACGCCCTGTAACAGCCCAAACGAGGTCGTGAACAGCGCATCCGGCATCGGGTGCGTTTCCAGCCAGTTTTCAAACAGCGCGGCCGCCGCGCTGCGTTCAAAACTGTTGGCGTAGATAAAGTCCGGCTGACGTGCGTCTCCTTCCCAGGCATCACGAAAGCCCAGTTCACGCAGAAAACTGACCGACAGCTCTGGCAGCGCGCCCAGATATAGCACCTTCTCTACCGGCTGCTTACGCAGTTCAGCCGCCAGCATTTCCGCATCATCCTGATCGGCCCCTACCACGCTGGTGAAATGCTCACGATCCAGCGCACGATCCAGCGCAATAATCGGCAGCGGGTCGTTTTTCCAGCGCTGATAGAAGGGGTGCTCGGGCGGTAACGAGGTGGAGACGATAATGGCATCGACCTGGCGTTGAAGCAGATGTTCAACGCAGCGCATTTCGTTATCCGGCTGATCCTCAGAACAGGCAATCAGCAGCTGATAGCCGCGCTGACGCGCCTGGCGTTCAAGATAGTTCGCGATGCGGGTGTAGCTGGTGTTTTCCAGATCGGGGATCACCAGCCCAATGGAGCGCGTCCTTCCGGCGCGCAGGCCTGCCGCAACGGCATTCGGGTGGTAATTATGCTCTCGTACTACCGCCATAACCTTCTCAACGGTTTTATCACTGACACGATACTGCTTCGCTTTACCGTTAATAACGTAGCTGGCCGTCGTCCGGGAAACACCAGCCAGGCGCGCAATTTCATCCAGTTTCACAATAACTCCACACTTCAGGCACCGGGAGGGCGCAGATAATAGCCACATCGCAGCTATGGATTATAACTTTGTTACATCTAACAGCAGAATAGTTCAGCGAGCAACCGCTTTTAGCCTCAGACAATCGCTTTCAGACAAAATAAAAAACCCGGCGTTACGCCGGGTTAGCTCGATTTTCACTCTGCTCGCAGAAAAATTAACGCATAATCCGCTCGCCGCGCGCCACGCCAACGACGCCGGAACGCACCACTTCAACAATTTCCGCTACGTCGCGTACCGCGCTGAGAAAGGCATCCAGCTTTTCGCTGGTTCCCGCCAGCTGAACCGTATAAAGCGAGGGCGTCACGTCAACGATCTGCCCACGAAATATCTCCGCGCTGCGTCTCACCTCTTCACGCCCGTAGCCGGTGGCCTGAAGTTTCACCAGCATGATTTCGCGCTCAACGAAGGCGCCCTGCCCCAGTTCGCTGACCCGCAGTACATCCACCAGCTTGTGGAGCTGCTTTTCAATCTGCTCCAGAACCTTTTCATCGCCGACCGTTTGAATGGTCATGCGCGACAGCGTGGGATCGTCCGTCGGGGCGACCGTCAGACTTTCGATGTTATAACCGCGCTGAGAAAAAAGCCCTACCACGCGGGATAATGCGCCGGACTCGTTTTCCAGCAGTACCGATAATACACGACGCATAATTATGTCCTCTCCGTTTTGCTCAGCCACATTTCATCCATCCCACCGCCGCGAATATGCATCGGGTAAACGTGTTCGGTATCATCTATTTTGACGTCCACAAAGACCAGGCGACCTTTCCCGACCTGCTCCAGCGCCTCGGTCAGTTTTGACTCCAGCTCCTCAGGATGCTCAATGCCAATGCCAACGTGGCCATAGGCCTCAGCCAGGCGCACAAAGTCGGGCAGCGATTGCATATAGGACTGCGAGTGGCGACCGGAATAGACCATGTCCTGCCACTGTTTAACCATTCCCAGGAAGCGGTTGTTCAGGCTGAGCACCAGCACCGGCAGATCGTACTGTAGCGCGGTGGATAACTCCTGAATGTTCATCTGGATACTGCCATCGCCGGTGACGCAGATAACCGTTTCCTGCGGCAGCGCCAGCTTGACGCCCAACGCGGCAGGCAGGCCAAAGCCCATCGTGCCCAGACCACCGGAGTTGATCCAGCGGCGGGGTTTGTCAAACGGATAGTAGAGCGCGGCAAACATCTGGTGCTGACCCACGTCAGAGGTGACATAGGCCTCGCCTCGCGTCAGCTTCCAGATGGTTTCGATAACCGCCTGCGGTTTGATGGCCGGGCTGCTGCGATCAAACTCAAGACACTGGCGGGCACGCCACTGGTCAATTTTCTGCCACCAGTCGCGCAGGCTGTCAAAGTTTTGGCTGTTGTCACCGGCGTTTAGCAGCTCGATGATCTGCGCCAGAACCTGCTTCGCATCGCCGACGATCGGCACATCTGCCGCCACGGTCTTGGAAATTGACGTCGGATCGATATCAATATGCAGCACGGTGGCATTCGGGCAATATTTAGCCAGGTTATTGGTGGTGCGATCGTCAAAGCGCACGCCGACGGCGAAAATAACGTCAGCGTTGTGCATAGTCATGTTCGCTTCATAGGTACCGTGCATGCCCAGCATGCCCAGGCTCTGGCGATGGGTGCCGGGGAACGCCCCCAGGCCCATCAGCGACGCGGTAACCGGCAGGTTGAGCGTTTCCGCTATTTGCCTGAGTTCATCATGACATTCAGCGTTGATTACGCCACCACCGGCATAAATGACCGGTTGCTTAGCGGCCAGCAGCGTTTGCAGGGCGCGTTTGATCTGCCCCTTATGACCCTGCGTAGTCGGACTGTATGATCGCATGCTGACGGCGTCAGGCCAGGCATAGGGCAGCTTATTGGCCGGACTCATCATATCTTTTGGCAGATCGACGACCACCGGGCCCGGGCGTCCGCTGGCTGCCAGCCAGAAGGCTTTTTTCATCACCGTGGGAATATCTTCGGCGCGCTTAACCATAAAGCTGTGTTTGACCACCGGGCGGGAGATACCGACCATGTCGCACTCCTGGAAGGCGTCATAGCCGATCAGGGAAGAAGGGACCTGGCCCGAGAGCACCACCATCGGGATCGAGTCCATATAGGCGGTGGCGATACCGGTTATCGCATTCGTTGCGCCGGGGCCGGAGGTAACCAGCACCACGCCAACTTCCCCGGTTGAGCGGGCGTAGCCGTCGGCCATATGCACCGCGCCCTGTTCGTGGCGAACCAGGATATGGTCAATGCCACCCACGGTTTGCAGCGCATCATAGATATCCAGCACCGCGCCGCCGGGATAGCCGAAAACATGCTTAACGCCCTGGTCGATCAGCGATCGAACGACCATCTCGGCTCCTGACAACATCTCCATTTTTGCCTCCAGGCTTAAGGTGCTGAGCTTGCGGCAGGCTGAATGCGTGAGCGGTAATACTTCACATTCCTGCCGGATAAGCTCAATACCTGTGTTTATGCTCAGACATTGGAATGCATTTCCAAAATCCAGGGTACAGGGCGAAGCCCTTATTATTTTGCTTTAAATTGGTTGAAGTACCATAACCGTAGAAAAGTAAGCAGGCAAATAGCACGCCAATTACGGAGGGGATATCTTCCCCCTGGCCCACTGCTTTCAGGCGGTTGCTAACGTTAATTAAACCGGAGTGAGGGTTAAAAGAAAGTGGTTTACGCTGCTGATGACTTTAATTTCAGAGCGATCGTTTTGTTGTTATCTGCAATCGTTGCGAAATAAAAGCCGTCTTGTTCAAACCCTCCGTTCTTTATAGTTTTATCTGCTTTTTAATTTTATTTCTACAAAATATTCCACCTGAAAGGTAGTTATTTTCACTGCACCTTAACCATAAGTTATTCCTTTAGTACGGGTTTATCGCTCTATGTAAAATGTGGGGCCCGGTGCGGCAAAGGCCGGGGGCGTCGTCTGCGGGTGGGGGTCGGTGCGGCACAGGTATGGGGTGTCGCCTGCGGGTGGGGCCCGGTGCCTGGCGGTCCTCGCGCCGCGCGTAGCGCGGTGCCTTCGCTCCGCTCGTCGACCTTTCGGACCGGGCATGACGGGACATCCCTGTCCCGACATGCCCTTGTGCCAGCATCCCTGCTGGCCCATCCGGGTCTTCCTCCCTGCGCTCAGCGCTGCGGAATGCCTGTCACCGGGCCCCACCCGCCTGCTTATTGCATTGTGTTGGCTGCGGGTAAAAGCCACTCAAAAGCCCGAGAGGTGGACAATCCCTGCGGTTGACGGGCATTCCGCAGCGCTGCGGCGCAGACGGAGGGCCAGGCGAGGGCAGCAGGGATGCTGCACTCAGGGAGCGGCGGGCAGGGATGCCCGCTCGTGACCGGGCCGTCCGGCCTGAAGTCTGAGCCAAAGGTACCACGCAACGCGTGGCGTGAGGACGCCCGGCAAACGCTGGGATTGTCCACCGACACCGCAGCTATTGCCGCCTGCACGACCGGCCTGCCAACAGGTCCGGAGTCGGAGCCAAAGGCACCAGGCAGAGCCTGTAGCTGCGACGCCCGGCAAACGCTGGGATTTTCCACCGGCACAGCAGAAATTGCAGCCAGCACAACCCACCGTCACCGCTGGAATTATCCACCGCCACCGCAGATATGGCAGCCCTAACAACTAACCGGCAAACGCTGGGATTATCCTCCGACACCGCAGCTATGGCAGCCCTAACAACCAACCGACAACCACCAGGATTGCCCACCAACACCGCAGATACCGCGTTTCACCAGTTTGCCATTTATTCTGCGAATATCCTCGCAGACAGAATATTCCCCCCCAGCCTTTACGCTGTTATTTCAGATCCCGGGTTGACATCTCCCCCGCCGATCAAGTATCAATAAAGCAACAGCACAATTTATTGAGGTCTGATTCAATGATTTATTCTACCCGCCTACTCGGTCTACTACTAAACGCATCCTTATTGCGCGGTAGCCTGGTGGGCGGAATCAATCACTGATTCACACTTCAGACTTAAAAAACCCGCGCCGCAGCGCGGGTTTTTTTATGCCCGCAGTAACGGCAAAACAAATTCGACAAGGAATTATCCGATGAGCCAACAAGTCATTATTTTCGATACCACTCTGCGCGATGGCGAACAGGCATTACAGGCCAGCCTGAGTGTGAAAGAAAAATTGCAAATTGCCCTGGCGCTGGAAAAAATGGGCGTTGACGTCATGGAAGTCGGTTTTCCTGTCTCTTCACCGGGCGACTTTGAATCCGTTCAAACCATCGCCCGTCAGATCAAAAACAGCCGCGTTTGCGCACTGGCCCGCTGCGTGGAAAAGGATATTGATGCCGCTTACGAAGCCCTGCGCGTAGCCGACGCCTTTCGTATTCATACCTTCCTGGCCACTTCGCCCATGCATATCGCCACCAAACTGCGCAGCACCCTGCCCGAGGTGATTGAACGTGCAGTGAAAATGGTCAGGCGGGCGCGTAACTACACCGACGATGTCGAATTCTCCTGCGAGGACGGCGGGCGTACGCCGGTTGACGACCTGTGCCGGGTAGTTGAGGCGGCGATTAACGCCGGCGCAACCACTATCAACATCCCGGACACCGTGGGCTACACCCTGCCGTGGGAATACGCCAGCATCTTCAGCGCACTGCGCGAGCGCGTCCCCAATATTGATAAAGCTATCCTGTCGGTACATACCCATGACGACCTGGGTATGGCAGTCGGCAATGCACTGGCCGCGGTCAATGCGGGCGCCCGTCAGATTGAAGGCGCAATGAATGGTCTGGGCGAGCGTGCCGGTAACTGCGCGCTGGAAGAGACCATTATGGCGATTAAAACCCGTAGCCAGCTGATGAATGTTCACACCCGCATCAATCATCAGGAAATCTACCGTACCTGCCAGACCGTCAGTAAAATCTGCAATATGCCCATCCCGGCGCACAAAGCGATTATCGGTTCTAACGCGTTCGCGCACTCCTCTGGCATCCATCAGGATGGCGTGCTGAAGAATCGCGAAAACTACGAAATTCTGACCCCGGAATCCATCGGGCTGAAGCAGGTGCAGCTGAATCTGACCTCCCGCTCCGGTCGCGCGGCCGTGAAGCACCGTATGGAAGAGATGGGCTACGCCGATACCGATTACAACATGGACTCGCTGTACGAGGCATTCAAAGCCCTGGCAGACAAAAAAGGCCAGGTATTTGATTACGACCTGGAAGCCCTGGCGTTTATCAATAAACAGTCAGAGGAGCCGGAATACTTTTCACTGGATACCTTTAACGTTCAGTCAGGATCCAGCGTGATTGCCACGGCGACCGTCCAGCTGCGCTGCGGTGACCAGCAGAAAACCGAAGCCGCGACCGGAAACGGTCCGGTCGATGCGGTCTACCAGGCCATCAACCGTATTACCGAGTTTGACGCAGAACTGGTCAACTACCAGCTCACCGCGCAGGGTCACGGTAAAGATGCGCTGGGCCAGGTGGATATCGTCGTCAACTACAACGGACGGAAATTCCACGGCATCGGGCTGGCAACGGATATCGTCGAATCCTCTGCCAAAGCGATGATCAACGCGCTGAACAATATCTGGCGCTCACGTCAGGTGGAGCAGGAACTGCTGCGTAAATCTCAAACTAACGACCAGAAGGAAGCGGTGTAATGTCCAGGAGCTACCATATTGCAGTTCTGCCCGGTGATGGCATCGGCCCGGAAGTGATGGCGCAGGCATCAAAGGTGCTGGACGCCGTTCGCCAGCGCTTCGGGATGCGCATTACCACCAGCGAATATGACGTCGGCGGCATTGCGATTGATCGTCACGGCGAGCCGCTTCCGCAGGTCACGGTGACCGGCTGCGAACAGGCGGATGCGATCCTGTTTGGATCGGTGGGCGGCCCTAAGTGGGAGCATTTACCTCCCGCTGAACAGCCGGAGCGCGGCGCGCTGCTGCCCCTGCGTAAGCATTTCAGACTGTTTAGCAATCTGCGTCCGGCCAGCCTGCACAGCGGTCTGGAAGCCTTTTGCCCGCTGCGTGCCGATATCGCCGCCCAGGGCTTTGATATTCTGGTAGTGCGCGAACTTACCGGCGGCATCTACTTCGGCCAGCCTAAAGGACGCGAAGGACAGGGGCCGCACGAAAAGGCCTGGGATACCGAAGTCTATCACCGCTTTGAAATTGAGCGCATCGCCCGCATCGCCTTTGAGTCTGCCCGCAAGCGTCGTCATAAAGTGACCTCGATCGACAAGGCCAACGTGCTGCAATCCTCTATCCTCTGGCGGGAAGTTGTCAGCGACGTGGCGAAGGATTACCCGGACGTTGCGCTCAGCCACATGTATATCGACAACGCGACTATGCAGCTGATTAAAGCACCGTCGCAGTTTGATGTGGTGCTCTGTTCAAATCTGTTTGGTGACATTCTCTCCGACGAATGCGCCATGATAACCGGTTCGATGGGGATGCTGCCGTCGGCCAGCCTTAATGAAAAGGGTTTTGGCCTGTTTGAACCGGCAGGCGGTTCGGCCCCGGATATCGCCGGTAAAAATATCGCCAACCCTGTTGCGCAGATTTTGTCGCTGGCACTGCTGCTGCGCTACAGCCTGGACGCCGGGGACGCGGCGGATGCGATTGAACAGGCGGTAAGCCACGCGCTGGCAGAAGGCTATCGCACCGGAGACTTAGCCGGGAACGGCGATTCGATTGGCACCGATGAAATGGGCACCCTTATTGCCCGGTTTATCAGCGGAACCTGACGATGAAAACACTCTATGAAAAGCTGTTTGATGCGCACGTTGTGTACGACGCGCCTGATGAAACGCCGCTGCTCTATATTGATCGCCATCTTGTGCATGAGGTGACGTCCGCGCAGGCCTTTGATGGGCTGCGCGCCCATGGCCGGCCCGTCCGCCAGCCAACAAAAACGTTTGCGACAATGGATCATAATGTCTCCACCCAGACGCGGGACATTAATGCCAGCGGCGAAATGGCCCGTATTCAGATGTCGATGCTGGTCAAAAACTGTAATGAATTTGGCGTCCGGCTGTACGATCTGAATCACCCCTTCCAGGGCATCGTTCACGTTATCGGGCCTGAACAGGGCATGTCTCTGCCGGGTATGACCATTGTCTGCGGTGACTCGCACACCTCGACGCACGGGGCCTTTGGCGCGCTGGCATTTGGCATTGGCACCTCGGAAGTCGAGCATGTACTGGCGACGCAAACGCTGAAGCAGGCGCGCGCCAGGACAATGAAAATTGAAGTGATCGGTGAGACGCCGCCGGGCATTACCGCGAAGGATATTGCGCTGGCCATTATTGGCAAAACCGGCAGCGGCGGCGGTAACGGACACGTGGTGGAGTTCTGCGGTGAGGCGGTTGAGCGGCTCAGCATGGAAGGCCGTATGACGCTGTGTAATATGGCTATTGAGCTGGGGGCTAAAGCAGGCCTGGTCGCACCGGATGAAACCACCTTTCGCTACGTCAAAGGGCGCCAGTTTGCGCCGGATGAACAGCAGTGGGACGCGGCCGTCAGCTACTGGCGCACGCTGAAAAGCGACCCGGGCGTGGCGTTCGACAAGGTGGTCACGATCAACGCGGCGGATATCGCCCCCCAGGTAACATGGGGAACCAATCCGGGCCAGGTGATTGCCGTAAATGAATGCATCCCGGATCCGGCGACGTTTAGCGATCCCATCGAGCGCGCATCGGCGGAAAAAGCGCTGGCCTATATGGACCTCAAGCCCGGCATCCGCCTGAGCGACGTGCGTATTGATAAGGTTTTTATCGGTTCCTGCACCAATTCTCGTATTGAGGATCTGCGCGCGGCGGCCGCGGTGGTGAAAGGCCATAAAATTGCGCCGGGCGTACAGGGCTATGTCGTCCCCGGATCCGGACCGGTGAAGGAACGGGCCGAGGCCGAGGGACTGGATAAAATTTTTCTGGCTGCCGGTTTCGAGTGGCGCCTGCCCGGCTGCTCGATGTGTCTGGCGATGAATAACGACCGCCTCAGCCCCGGCGAACGCTGCGCCTCTACCAGCAATCGTAACTTCGAAGGGCGTCAGGGCCGCGGGGGGCGGACGCATCTTCTGAGTCCGGCCATGGCGGCGGCGGCGGCGGTAGCGGGTCACTTTGCCGATATTCGCGACCTGCCCGGCTCTGCGGCAACCGCGCCCATCCCAATGCAGTTATTACCTTAAGGAGAAGCACAGTGGCCACTCAATTTACCCGGCATACCGGCGTCGTGGTGCCGATCGATATCGCCAATGTCGATACTGATGCCATTATCCCTAAGCAATTTCTGCAAATGGTCACCCGGACCGGGTTTGGGCGTAATCTTTTCTACGACTGGCGCTATACGGATGCCGCCGGGCAGATCCCCAATCCGGACTTCGTGCTGAACAAGCCCGAGTTTGCCGGTGCCAGTATTATGCTAACCCGTGAAAACTTTGGCTGCGGCTCGTCGCGGGAACACGCCCCCTGGGCGCTGGCGGACTATGGCATTCGGGCGATTATCGGCAGCGACTTCGCGGACATTTTCGCTAATAACGCCTTTAACAATCAGCTACTGCTGGTTTCGCTCAGGGAAGAAGAGGTTGACGCGCTGTTCCAGCAGGTTGCCGCTCAGCCCGGCATCCGCTTTACCGTTGACCTTGAACGGCAGCAGGTGGTTGCCGGGGAGCAGCAGTATGCCTTCAGCATTGACGGCTTCCGCCGCCACTGCCTGCTCAACGGGCTGGATAATATTGGCCTGACGCTACAGCACGACGCGGAAATTTCAGCTTACGAAGCTCAGCAGCCGGCCTTTCTGCGCTAAATAGCCGTACTCACTGGCGCATGATGCAGCCGGGTACGCTTCTGCGCGCCCGGCCGCGCTACACGTCTTTCACCCTGGCAGACATCACCAGCGACGCCAGCAGCAGGGCAAGCGCCGCCCAGTAGACCGAGTAGTGGCCAAAGTTTTCGGCCATGACGCCCTGGAGCACCCCGGCCATAATCACCCCGGTAGAGATACTGTTGGTAAACAGCGTGGTTGCGGCACCCGGCCTGCCGGGCATCAGGTCCTGGAACCAGAGCATGCCTATCCCGGCCACGATGCCAATAAATATCGCGTTGAACAGCTGTAATACCAGCAGCGCCGTGCGCGACTGAAACAGCACCATGCCGCCATAAAAAACAATGCCGGCCACCAGCGCAAACAGCATCATCTTCCGCTTACCGAAGCGCTTAACGTAATATCCCGCCAGCAGCATCGCCGGGATCTCCAGCCCGGCCGCGACGCCCATCAGCAGTCCCGCAAGGCGATCCGGCAGCCCCAGCATGCTGCTGATATAAAGCGGCATATCAATGATATACATCGTGTTGCTGGTCCACATCAGCAGCGAGGCGATAAACAACAGCCTGATATCCAGATTCTTCCAGCCGCCAGTTTGGGTGATCGGCACCTCTGCGGGCTGCTCAACGCGTGGGACGGAGGGCAGCGTAAATGCGATCAGTGCCAGGCAAAGCACAAACAGCCCGGCGGCGATGATAAACATGGTGGTAAAGCCATAGTTAAGCGCCAGGGCAAAGGAGAGCGGCGGCCCAACGACCCATGCCAGCGACAGCTGCGCACGCATTACCGAGCTGAACATCACCACTTCCCGCGCCGAACTATCAGCGTACTCGCGGGCGAGAGCAAAAATCTGCGGCATCGAGACGCTGGCGATCGCCGACAGCAGCACGCCGCAGGTGACCAGCGTCAGATAGTGGCGGTTAAACGCGAACAGCAGCGCGTTCCCCACCGCCATGAGGCAGCAGAACATAATTAGCCTGCGCCGATCGCCGCGATTGTCCGAGCGTTTCGCCAGCAGCAGGCTGACGGCAATACCGGCCACGGCATTGATGGTATAAAACAGGCCAACCCACAGCGGGCTGACGTGGACTTCCCGACTGAGAAACAGGCTGAGCGTCGGTGCCTGTAGCGCGCCCGCCACCCCCACCATAAAAGAGACGGCCATAAAGGCGAGATAAACGGGGTTAACACCGCGACGACGCGTGAGAAGCGATTTCATACCTGGTCCTTCAACAACTAAAGATCGACGCGGCACGCGTCAGACAAACAGGAAGCATAGGTTAAAAGTGGCACTAATGAAAAAAGCCAGCGGCTTTAAAAGCCCGCTGGCTGGTGAAATTGCACCATACTCAGATTCAAATTTCACAGATGGTCGAGCGCCATTCAGAGAATGCCTCCCGCTCTTCCATCTTTAACCATGATCGCTTTAATATAGGGCACGAAAAACAGACAACTTTCAGGCAAGAGTTCCCCTTTTATGTCTTCACCCCGCTTACAGCAGCAGTTTATTCGTCTGTGGCAGAGCTGCGATGGACAGCCGCAGTCGACCACCCTCGGCGAACTGGCGGAGCAGCTGAGCTGTTCACGCCGGCATATGCGTAACCTGCTGAATGCAATGCAGCAGGCGGGCTGGCTGGCCTGGCAGGCGGAGCCGGGACGGGGAAAACGCGCCCGCCTGAGTTTTCTCTATACCGGCCTGATGCTTCAGCGGCAGCGGGCAGAAGAGCTGCTGGAGCAGGATCGTATCGACCAGCTTGTCCAGCTGGTTGGCGACAAAGACACCGTGCGTCAGATGCTTGTCTCCCACCTTGGCCGCAGCTTTCGTCAGGGAAAACACATCCTGCGCGTGCTCTATTACCGCTCCCTGCTGAATTTATTGCCGGGTACGCCGCTGCGTCGTTCTGAAACGCACCTTGCAAGGCAGATCTTCAGCAGCCTGACGCGGATAAATGAGGAAAATGGGGAAATCGAACCGGATATCGCCCATCACTGGCAGCAGGTATCACCAACCCACTGGCGCTTCTTCCTGCGTCCCGCCATCCGCTTTCATCACGGACGGGAACTGGAGATGGCGGACGTGATCGGCACCCTGCAACGGGTACAGCCGCAGCCGCTCTACGCGCATATCCTGCGGATTGAATCCTCTACGCCCTGGACGCTCGATCTCCATCTGGCCTATCCCGACAGCTGGCTCCCCTGGCTGCTGGGCAGCGTCAGTACCATGATCCTGCCGAACGAGTGGCCCACCCTGCCCCATTTTTCCCGCCAGCCGGTCGGCACCGGCCCCTATGCCGTGGTGGGCAATCAGCAGACCCGGCTGCGCATTAAGGCCTTTGACGACTACTTTGGCTACCGGGCGCTGATTGATGAAGTCAGTATCTGGGTACTGCCGGAAATCAGCGAGGATCTGGTCTACTCAGGGGTCAAGCTACAGGGTTCGACGCTTGACGAAAAATCTGAGGAGAGCCGCCTCGAGGAGGGCTGCTACTTCCTGCTGTTCGATCAGCGTTCAGCGAACGGCCGCGATGAGCAGATCCGTCGCTGGGTGAGCAGTGTGTTAAACCCGATCGCCCTGCTCAACGGATCGGAACCGGGCTACCAGCGCTACTGGTTTCCGGCTTACGGCCTGCTGCCACGCTGGCATCATCGCCGCGACATGGCACCACTGGCAAAGCCCGATGGGCTGACCTCACTGACGCTCACCTGGTACAACGATCACATTGAGCACCAGGGCATCGCTAACACGCTGGCCCCGCTGCTGGCAGCACAGGGCGTTGAACTGCTGACCCGCCAGGTCGATTACGACATCTGGCACCGGGGAGACGCCGAAAGCGACATCTGGCTGGGCAGTGCTAATTTCACCCTGCCGCTGGCGTTCTCGGTCTTCGCCCTGCTGTATGAGATCCCGCTGGTGCACCACTGCATCCCCCTTAACTGGCAGCAGGATGTACGGCGCTGGCGGGAAAACAGCCTGCCGCTGGCCGAATGGAGCCAGCAGCTGCTTGCAAGCGCTTATTTGCACCCCCTTTTTCACCACTGGCTGCTGCTGGAAGGCCAGCGCAGTATGCGCGGCGTACGGATGAATACGCTGGGCTGGTTCGACTTCAAGTCTGCCTGGTTTGCACCGCCGGAATCATGACGCTTTCGCCCGGGCGGGGAAATCACTAGAATAGTCCGTTCTCAACGGGGTGCGAAAAACCACGCTATTATCACGCTGCTCGCGCAGCCGTTTTTTTTCGCTGAGACAGACCCGTCGAACCTGATCCGGCTTGTACCGGCGTAGGGATTTGAGAGTATTCTCCCGCTCAGATCCTTTGCGACCCCCTAACCTGTTAAGGAACGCAAAGTGTTAAAAAAAGTGCTGCCCCTGCTGGTCCTGATCTCCCTCCCTGCGCTTGCGGCAAAGCCCCAGCTAACGGTCTATACCTACGACTCTTTTTCCGCCGAATGGGGCCCTGGCCCGGCGATTAAAAAAGCCTTCGAAGCGCGCTGCGGCTGCGAACTGAAATATGTTGCGCTGGAAGATGGCGTCTCGCTGCTCAACCGACTGCGGATGGAAGGCAAAAACAGCAAGGCCGACGTGGTGCTCGGGCTGGATAACAACCTGCTGGATGCCGCACAGAAAACCGGCCTGTTTGCGCCCGCCAGGGTCGATACCCATAGCATAACCCTGCCTGGCGGCTGGCATAACAGCACTTTTGTGCCCTACGACTACGGCTGGTTTGCCTTCGTGTATGACAAGACCCGGCTGCAAAACCCCCCGAAAAGCCTCAGGGAACTGGTCGACAGCGATCGTCCGCTCAGGGTCATCTATGAAGATCCGCGCACCAGTACGCCGGGCCTCGGGCTGCTGCTGTGGATGAAAAAGGTCTATGGCGACAGCGCGCCGCAGGCATGGCAGAAACTGGCGCAAAAAACCGTCACCGTCACCAAAGGCTGGAGCGAAGCCTATGGCCTGTTCCTGAAGGGAGAGGGCGATATGGTGCTGAGCTACACCACCTCCCCGGCTTATCATCTGATCGAAGAGAAAAAGAGCCAGTACGCGGCGGCGAACTTCCAGGAGGGGCACTACCTTCAGGTCGAAGTGGCCGGGCAGCTAAAGTCGAGCAGACAGCCAGAACTGGCGCAGAAATTTATGCAGTTTATGCTGGATAAACCCTTCCAGCAGAGCATTCCCACCGGCAACTGGATGTATCCGGTGGTGAAAACCGCCCTGCCCGCCGGCTTTGATACGCTGACCATCCCGGCGAAGACCCTGACGTTCACGCCGGAAGAGGTCGCCAGCCAGCGCAGCCAGTGGATAAGTGAATGGCAACGCGCCGTCAGCCGCTGATTACCGGCTGGCTGCTGCCTGGCGGTGTGGCCGCCACGCTGCTGGTTGCAGCGGCGCTGCTGGCCTTTACCGCGCTCTGGCAGAATGCTCCGGCGATAAACTGGCGTGACATCTGGGATGATGACTATCTCTGGCACGTCCTGCGCTTCTCCTTCGGGCAGGCGCTGCTGTCGGCGGCGCTGTCGGTTATCCCCGCCATCCCCCTTGCCCGTGCGCTTTACCGCCGCCGCTTTACCGGCAGACGTACGCTGCTGCGCCTTTGCGCCATGACGCTGGTTCTGCCTGTCCTGGTCGCGGTATTTGGCATTCTCAGCGTCTACGGCAGAACGGGCTGGCTGGCCCAGCTCTGCGCCCTGCTTGGCGTTAATTACCACTTCTCCCCCTATGGCCTGCAGGGCATCCTGCTGGCGCACGTCTTCTTCAACCTGCCGCTGGCGGCCCGTCTGTTTTTACAAACGCTGGAGCTTATCCCCGGCGAGCAGCGGCAGCTCGCGGCACAGCTTGGGTTGCGCGGCTGGAACCATTTTTATCGCGTGGAGTGGTACTGGCTGCGTCGGCAGATCCTTCCTGCGGGTGCGCTGATTTTTATGCTCTGCTTCGCCAGCTTTGCCACCGTACTGTCGCTGGGCGGCGGGCCAAAAGCGACCACCATCGAGCTGGCAATCTTTCAGGCGCTGAGCTTCGATTACGATCCTGGCCGGGCGGCGCTGCTGGCGATGATTCAGATGGTCTGCTGCCTGGGGCTGGTGATACTCAGCCAGCGGTTGAGCAAAGCTCTGCCCTCCGGCAGCAACAACATTGCGGGCTGGCGCAACCCCGAGGACAGCCTGCTGGCAAAGCTGGGTGACGGGCTGGCTATCGGGCTGGCGCTGCTGCTGCTGCTTCCGCCGCTGCTGGCGATCGTGGCGGACGGGCTGAACGGCGGCCTGCTGACCGTGCTCCGGCAAAAGCCGCTGTGGCTGGCAACCCTGACCTCGGTACGTATTGCGCTGGGCGCGGGCATGCTTAGCGTGATCCTGACGGTGATGCTGCTGTGGAGCAGCCGCGAGCTACGCCTGCGTCAGCATCCGGGATGGGGCGAGTCACTCGAACTGAGCGGAATGCTGATTCTGGCTATGCCGGGGATCGTGCTGGCGACCGGCTTTTTTCTGCTGCTGAACCAAACGGTCGGGCTGCCCCAGCAGGCTGACGGCATTATTATCTTCACTAACGCGCTAATGGCGATCCCCTATGCGATGAAGGTGTTGGAAAACCCGCTGCGCGATATCGCTGAACGCTATAACCGTCTGTGCCTGTCGCTGGATATTCGCGGCTGGAATCGTCTGCGGCTCATTGAGCTGCGCGCGCTCAGGGTGCCGCTGGCGCAGGCTCTGGCCTTTGCCTGCGTACTCTCCGTCGGTGATTTTGGCGTGGTGGCGCTGTTCGGCAACGACGATTTCCGCACCCTGCCGTTCTACCTCTATCAGCAAATTGGCGCTTACCGTAGCGCAGACGGCGCGGTTACCGCCCTGCTCCTGCTGATGCTGTGCTTTTTGCTGTTCACCCTGATTGAAAAACTGCCGGGACGCCATGCTGACGCTGACTGATTTGACCTATCTCTATGACCACCTGCCGATGCGCTTCACGTTCAGTATGAAAGCGGGCGAAAGGCTGGCGGTGCTTGGCCCCAGTGGCGCGGGCAAAAGTACCCTGCTCAGCCTGATCGCCGGTTTTCTTAAGGTGGACGGTGGCAGCCTGCTGATTAACGGCGAGGAACAGCGCCTTGCGCCCCCCGCGAAACGCCCGGTTTCGATGCTGTTTCAGGAAAATAATCTGTTTCCCCACCTGACGGTGGCGCAGAATATCGGGCTGGGGCTGCATCCGGGGCTGAGGCTGAATGAGCAGCAAAAGCAGGCGCTGCGCAACATCGCGCAGCGCGTCGGTTTGCAGGATTATTTGCAACGTCTGCCCGGCGAGCTTTCCGGCGGTCAGCGTCAGCGTGCGGCGCTGGCGCGGTGCCTGGTGCGTCAGCAGCCGGTGCTGCTGCTGGATGAGCCTTTTTCAGCGCTGGATCCGGCGCTGCGCAAAGAGATGCTCCAGCTGGTGGACGAGGTTTGCCTTGAGCGTAATATTACCCTGCTGATGGTGTCGCACAGCGTCGGGGACGCCGCGCGCATCGCCCCCCGCAGCGTGCTGGTGGTGGACGGGAAAATCTACTGGGATGGCAGCACCCGTGCGCTGCTCAACGGCGAGGTCGCCGAGGCGGCGGTATTAGGTATTGCTCTGCGCTGACGGGATGCCGGAAAAGCCGACAAATCCCTCAGCCACTAATACTCCCTGCCGCAGCGGTATCACACTCAGTTGTCGGTAAACACGTGCCACAGCAGATGGCGGAAAACCGGCATCATCGGGTGGAACTGGATAGCGGTAAAGCTGGCGACGGCAAGCAGCAGCATCAGCGGTGCCAGCCAGCGCAGGCGGGATGCGGGCAGCCAGGGCGTTGCCCAGTCGGACTGCTTTTTCGATCGCAGCCAGCGCCATCCCAGCCAGCAGCCCAGCCAGACCACCACTGCAACCGCCAGCAGCAGCCATTTAAAGCTGCCGCTGCTGGTGTCTTTAGGAACGTCAATCGCCACCCCCGCGAGAATACCCGGCAGCAGATAGAGCGGCGGCCACAGCACGCAGCCAATGATATTCGGCGGGATAAACTTCTTAACCGGCAGTTCAAGCATGCCGGCCACCAGCGGGATCAGCGGCCGCGTCGGCCCCACGAAGCGCCCCACAATGATGGTGAACATGCTGTGCTGATGCAGCGCATGTTCGGTTTTATCCATCATTTTCTGATGCCTTTTGATAAACGACCAGCGATGCAGCGGCCCCTTAAACTGCCAGCCAATCAGATACGAAATCCAGTCGCCAATCAGGCAGCCCAACGTGCCGACTGCCCAGGCGGGATACAGCCCAATCTGCCCGCTGCCAATCAGCGCGCCAAAGGAAGCCATCAGGACCGTGCCGGGTAGCAGCAGGCCGACCAGCGCCAGCGACTCGAAAAAGGTGATCACCCCAATAGCCAGTAGCGAAAAGGCCAGTGATTGCGTAACAAGGTGTTGCAGCCAGGCTTCCATACAACTCACGTTCTGTTTAATTGAGGACGGATTGTCCTGAGCCTCTCCCGATCCGTCAAGAGCTGTTTTGTATGCGAATGCGGATGCCGGCGGGCGGGGCCCCTTCGCCCGTCGGCATGGTGGCCCCCCATCGGAGACGCTTAATGGAACAGATGCGGATGCAGAGAGTAATGGAGGATGTAATAGCTTATATAGGCAAAGGCGAACAGCACCACCAGCGTGGCCAGGAATCCGAGGGTATTGGTCAGGGGTGTGGCAAATACCGGCTGCCGTCTGGGGGTAAAGGCAACGGCTATCAGCGGCACGACAAACAAAAAATGCCCGATAAAATCAACCGTACCAAACGGGATGATAGCGGCCAGCACCAGCACGGCCAGTGCGCCCAGCGAAATATAACCCGCCAGCCTGCCGGTCAGGATATGCCAGGCCAGACAGAACTCCACGAATCCGGCGGCGCGAACAAAAAATTCCCAGTCGATACCCATGGTCAGATAGGGGTGTCCGGTAAGCAACTGGTCGAACAGCGCGGGCTGCATAAACTTTTCTATGGCCCCCCACAGGAAGGAGTAACAGAGCGTCAGACGCAGCAGCTCAATTTCTCCCCCCTGCTGACCGGGCTGACGAAAACTCTGCATAATCAGGTAGACCGCCGTTCCAACGAACACCAGATAATCCAGCATGTGGAACGTCCCGTACAGCTGCACGGCATAGCTGTAGAGAAAAAGTATACCCACACCGGCAATAATACTGGTTCTGCGGTGAAAGGCGGTGAGCGCGATAAGAAAATGCACGTAGCGCAGCGCCGGATTATCCGTCACCAACTCTGGCGTCAGCATAATGTAGGGGAACAGCAGCGTCAGCGTCAGAAAGAAAAGGCCGGTACCGTAACGCATGATATAGGGCGCCATCCTTTCCAGCGCCGTGAGTCGGTTTTGCCAGCGAGGGACGTCAACCGGCGACGGCCAGCGGCGATCCAGCCAGGAAGTGACAAAAATTGCCGCCACCGACAGTAACAACAGCACCCCTATCTGCGGTTCGCTGAGCAGGGCAATAATCGACTCAGGCTCTTTAGTGGTATCAAACTGCACAAACCATTTCACATGGGCAAAAGCGCCCGGCGAGAAAGCAAACAGCATGAATAAGTAGCGGGGACTCATCTTCATGGTGATTCTCCTGAGAGAGGCGGGTGAGACATATTTAGGCGCAGGCATTATGATTATTACAGAGTTATCAAAATTTATTTTTTATTTACGTATTAGTAATTTACGGACCTACCAGCCTTTACTTTAGCCGCAAGCGTTCGCGGACTCTCCCCGCCCGTTAACCCGGACTGACTCTCTGTTGTGATGCCTGAACATGCTATTATTAGCCATCAAAGCAATAATAAGGGTTCCGGTGAACAACGCACGCGCAGGTTTCTTGCTCACCCGCCACTGGCGGGATACGTCGGCCGGTACGGAGGTGGTATTTTGGCTGGCCACGGACGAGGGTCCGCAGCGCGTGGTGCTACCGCCACAGGAATCGGTCGCCTTTATTCCGCTGGAATACCGCTCGCGGGTTGAAACCCTGCTCAAGCAGGAGCGACATTTTCGGCTGGCCTCACTGACGCTAAAAGATTTTCACCAGCGCCCGGTTTTCGGGCTCTATTGCACACAGTATCGTCAGCTTCAGAGGCTGGAAAAGCTGCTGCGTGAAAACGGCATCACCCTGTATGAGGCGGATATTCGCCCGCCCGAACGCTTTTTAATGGAGCGCTTTATTACCTCCCCGGTCTGGTTTAGCGGCGAACCGGCTGGCGACAGCCTGGTGAACGCCCGCCTTAAGCCGCACCCTGACTACCGTCCGCCGCTTAAATGGGTTTCGCTGGATATTGAAACCACCCGCCAGGGCGAGCTGTACTGCATCGGCCTGGAGGGCTGCGGCGAGCGGGTTGTCTATATGCTGGGGCCAGAAAATGGCGATGCCAGCGCGCTGGACTTTACGCTGGAATACGTCTCCAGCCGCCCTCAGCTGTTGGAAAAGCTCAATGCGTGGTTTGCCCGGCACGACCCGGACGTGCTGATCGGCTGGAACGTGGTGCAGTTCGATCTCCGCGTGCTGCAAAAACACGCCGAGCGCTACGGCATTCCCCTGCGGCTGGGGCGCAACGGCGAGGCGCTGGAGTGGCGCGAGCACGGCTTTAAGCCGGGGATATTTTTTGCGCAGATGAGCGGACGGCTGGTGATCGACGGAATTGACGCGCTGAAATCCGCCTTCTGGAACTTCAGCTCATTCAGCCTGGAGTCCGTTTCCCGCGAGCTGCTGGGAGAAGGCAAAGCGATTGATAATCCCTGGGACCGGATGCAGGAGATCAACCGTCGTTTTGCCGAGGATAAACCTGCGCTGGCGCACTATAACCTGAAGGACTGCGAACTGGTCACGCGCATCTTCCAGCATACCGAGCTGATGCCGTTCCTGCTGGAACGCGCCACCGTCAACGGTCTGCCGGTAGACAGGCACGGCGGCTCCGTGGCCGCCTTCAGCCATCTCTACCTGCCCCGCATGCACCGGGCGGGCTTTGTTGCCCCCGGCATGGGCGAGGTAGCGCCGGAAGCCAGCCCTGGCGGCTACGTGATGGACTCCCGTCCGGGTCTGTATGACTCGGTGCTGGTGCTGGATTACAAGAGCCTGTACCCGTCGATTATCCGCACCTTCCTGATCGATCCGGTGGGGCTGGTAGAGGGCCTGGCGCATCCCGATGAGGCAGACTCGGTGAGCGGCTTTCGCGAGGCGCGCTTTTCGCGCACCAACCACTGCCTGCCGGAGATCGTCAGGCAGATCTGGCTGGGGCGTGAAGCCGCTAAAAAAGCGGGTAACAAACCGCTTTCGCAGGCGCTAAAAATCATTATGAATGCCTTCTATGGCGTACTCGGCACCAGCGCCTGCCGATTTTTCGACCCCCGCCTCGCCTCGTCGATCACCCTGCGCGGCCACGAAATTATGCGTCTGACCCGGGAGCGGGTGGAGGCCGAAGGCTACACCGTAATTTATGGCGATACCGACTCGACTTTCGTCTGGCTGAAAACGCCCCATGATGAAGCCAGCGCCGCCGCCATTGGTCAGCGCCTGGTGGAGAATATCAACGGCTGGTGGCGCGACCATCTGCGGCAGACGTTCAATCTGGACAGCGCGCTGGAGCTGGAATATGAGACGCACTTCAGCCGCTTCCTGATGCCGACCATTCGCGGGGCCGAACAGGGGAGCAAAAAGCGCTATGCCGGGCTGATCCGCAACGATCGGGAAGAGCGCATGGTCTTTAAGGGGCTGGAAACGGTCCGCACCGACTGGACGCCGCTGGCTCAGCGCTTTCAGCAGGCGCTTTATCTGAAAATTTTCAAGGGTGAACCCTATCAGGATTATATCCGCGAAACCGTTCGCCAGCTGCTGGAGGGCGAGCTGGATGACCAGCTCACCTACAGCAAGCGCCTGCGTCGCCCGCTTAACGATTACCAGCGCAACGTCCCGCCCCACGTGCGCGCGGCGCGGATCGCCGATGAGCAGAATCAGAAGCTGGGTCGGCCGCTGCTCTATCAGAACGGTGGACGCATCCGCTACGTGATGGCGACCTCCGGCCCCGAGCCGCTGGAAGCCCGTATCACGCCGCTGGACTATGAGCACTATCTCTCCCGTCAACTACAGCCGGTTGCCGACGGCATCCTTCCTTTCCTTCAGGATGACTTTGCTACACTGGTAACAGGTCAGTTGGGTTTGTTTTGACAGGTGACGAACGCGCCACCTTCCAGTACCATAGCGCCCTTCCTGATTATCTGAATTTTTCTGCCGGGCAGACTCTGCCGGGCGGTCGTGCTATTGCCTGAAATTATCACTACGAGAATCGAGCCGAATATCTATGCCTTTTACACTTGGTCAACGCTGGATCAGCGATACGGAAAGCGAACTGGGACTGGGAACTATCGTCGCGGTCGATACGCGCATGGTGACTGTGCTTTTCTCCGCCACCGGTGAAAACCGTCTTTATGCAAAAAATGATTCTCCTATCACCCGCGTGATGTTTAATCCGGGTGACACCATTACCAGCCATGAAGGCTGGCAGCTTGAGGTGGAAGAAGTCCTCAGCGAAAACGGGCTGATGGACTATATCGGGACGCGGCTGGACACGGGCGAAACCGGCGTGTTGCTGCGCGAGGTGATGCTCGACAGCAAGCTGGTGTTCAGCAAGCCGCAGGATCGCCTGTTTGCCGGCCAGCTCGACCGCATGGATCGTTTTGCCCTGCGCTTTCGCGCCCGTAAATATCAGAGCGAGCAGTACCGCCTGCCGGTCAGCGGCCTGCGCGGTATGCGCACCAGCCTGATCCCTCACCAGTTACACATCGCTCACGACGTGGGCCGACGCCATGCACCACGCGTGCTGCTGGCGGATGAGGTAGGACTCGGCAAGACCATCGAAGCCGGGATGATTATTCACCAGCAGCTGCTGGCGGGCCGCGCCGAGCGCGTGTTAATCGTGGTGCCGGAAACGCTGCAACACCAGTGGCTGGTGGAGATGCTCCGTCGCTTCAATCTGCGCTTTGCCCTGTTTGACGACGAACGCTACACCCAGGCCCAGCAGGACAGCGACAACGCCTTTGAAACCGAACAGCTGGTGATCTGCTCGCTCGACTTCGTGCGCCGCAATAAACAGCGTCTGGCGATGCTGGCAGACGCCGAGTGGGATTTGCTGATTGTCGATGAGGCCCACCACCTGGCCTGGGAAGACGGACAGCCGAGCCGTGAATATCAGGTGATCGAGCAGCTTGCCGAGCAGATCCCCGGCGTGCTGCTGCTGACCGCCACGCCAGAGCAGCTGGGTATGGAAAGCCACTTTGCCCGCCTGCGCCTGCTGGACCCCGATCGCTTCCACGACTTTGACGCCTTCGTTGAGGAGCAGCAGCATTTCCGCCCCATCGCCGACGCGGTGACCGGCCTGCTGGCCGATAAGTCCATCAGCCAGCAGGAGATGAACATGCTGAACGATCTGATGGGCGAACAGGATATCGAGCCGCTGCTGCAAACCGCCAACAGCGACAGCAAAGGCAAGCTGGAGGCGCGCAAAGAGCTGATCACCATGCTGATGGATCGCCACGGTACCAGCCGCGTGCTATTCCGTAACACCCGTAACGGGGTGAAAGGCTTTCCGAAGCGCGAGCTGCATCAGATCCGTCTGCCGCTGCCGACGCAGTATCAGACCGCCATCAAGGTTTCCGGCATTATGGCCGCGCGGAAAACGGCCGATGAACGCGCTCGCGATATGCTCTACCCCGAGCAAATTTATCAGGAGTTCGAGGGCGACAGCGGCACCTGGTGGAATTTCGATCCGCGCGTGGAGTGGCTGATGGGCTTCCTGACCAGCCATCGCGAGCACAAAGTGCTGGTGATCTGTGCCAAGGCCGCCACGGCGCTTCAGCTTGAGCAGGTACTACGCGAGCGCGAAGGCATTAAGGCGGCGGTATTCCATGAGGGGCTGTCAATCATTGAGCGCGACCGCGCCGCCGCGTGGTTTGCCTCTGAGGAAGAGGGTGCGCAGGTGCTTCTCTGCTCGGAGATTGGCTCTGAAGGACGTAACTTCCAGTTTGCCAGCCAGATGGTGATGTTCGATCTGCCGTTTAACCCGGACCTTCTGGAGCAGCGTATTGGCCGCCTGGACCGTATCGGGCAGGCTCATGATATTCAGATCCACGTGCCGTGGCTGGAAAAAACCGCTCAGGCGGTGCTGGTGCGCTGGTACAACGAAGGGCTGGATGCGTTCGAACACACCTGCCCGACCGGCCGCGCCATCTATGACAGCGTCTATTCACGGCTGATCGAATTTCTTGCCACGCCGGATAACACCGAAGGGCTGGATGCGTTTATCGCCGACTGCCGCAGCCAGCACGATGCGCTGAAATCCCAGCTGGAACAGGGCCGCGACCGCCTGCTGGAGCTGAACTCCAACGGCGGCGAGCAGGCTCAGGCGCTGGCCGGGGCGATCAGCGCGCAGGATGATGATATTGAGCTGGTTAACTTTGCACTCAATCTGTTCGATATCGTCGGCATCAATCAGGAAGATCGCAGTGATAATCTGATCGTCCTGACGCCGGGCGACCATATGCTGGTGCCGGATTTCCCTGGGCTGCCGGAGGATGGCTGCACTATCACCTTCGATCGCAATCAGGCGCTGTCGCGTGAGGATGCGCAGTACGTGACCTGGGAGCATCCAATCGTGCGCAACGGTCTGGATTTGATCCTCTCTGGTGACACCGGCAGCTGCGCGCTGTCGCTGCTGAAAAATAAGGCGCTGCCGGTGGGAACGCTGCTGGTTGAGCTGATTTACGTGGTGGAAGCGCAGGCGCCGAAGCATCTGCAACTGACCCGCTTCCTGCCGCCGACGCCGGTACGCATGCTGGTTGACCGTAAAGGCACCAACCTGGCGGGCAAGGTGGAGTTTGAAAGCTTTAACCGCCAGCTGAACGCCATCAACCGTCATAACGGCAGCAAGCTGGTTAATGCGGTACAGCAGGATGTGCATGCGATCCTCAAGCTGGCGGAAGATCAGGCGGCCGCAGAAGCCCGCGCGCTGATTGATATTGCCCGCCGGGAAGCCGACGAGAAGCTGAGTGCGGAGCTGTCGCGCCTGGATGCCCTGCGCGCCGTCAATCCTAACATCCGTCAGGATGAGATTGACGCGCTGGAGAGCAACCGCGAGCAGGTTCTGTCGGCGCTGAGTGAAGCAGGCTGGCGCCTGGATGCGCTGCGCCTGATCGTCGTCACGCATCAGTAATTACGCATGGGGCGGCGCAGGTCGCCCCGCTAAGGCAGCAGAATGGAACCCTACAATCCCCCGCAAGAGCCCTGGCTACACGTCCTGTATCAGGATGACTTTATTATGGTGGTCAACAAGCCCAGCGGACTGCTCTCCGTGCCGGGTCGCCAGCCGGAACACCGTGACAGCATCATGACGCGTATTCAGCGTGATTATCCGTCGGCAGAGTCGGTCCACCGGCTGGATATGGCCACCAGCGGCGTAATGGTGGTGGCCATGACCAAGCAGGCCGAACGTGAGCTGAAAAGGCAGTTTCGCGAGCGTGAGCCGCAGAAAACCTATGTGGCGCGCGTCTGGGGGCATCCGCAGCCGGAAGAAGGCGTGGTTGATTTACCGCTGATCTGCGACTGGCCAAACCGCCCTAAGCAGAAGGTCTGTTTTGAGACCGGGAAGGCGGCGCAAACCCTGTACCAGGTGTTGGAGTACGCGGCGGATAACAGCGCCCGGGTGCAGCTGAAACCGGTCACCGGCCGCTCTCACCAGCTGCGGGTCCATATGCTGGCGCTGGGCCACCCGATTTTAGGGGATAATTTTTACGCCCATGACGAGGCGAGAGCGATGGCCTCGCGCCTGCAGCTGCATGCGGAAATGCTGACCATCACTCACCCTAAATACCTTTCGCCTATGACCTTCCGGCAGCCCGCTGATTTTTAAGCGCAGCAGGCGTGAAATCTGATCGGAAGGGTTAGCGGAAGCCCTTTTCCCGTTTAATCAGGTCGTAAGCGGCCTGAATTTCCTGCGCTTTCTGTTTGGCCATCTCCATCATCTGCGGCGGCAGCCCCTTCGCGACCAGCTTATCCGGATGGTGTTCGCTCATCTGCTTACGGTAGGCGCGCTTAATGGTGGCGGCATCGTCGCTGCTTTTTACACCCAGCACGCTACAGGCATCTTCCAGCGTCGGCCCGCGCTGCCCGGGATTGAAACCACCCTGAGCACCCGCGCCCCCGGCAGAATAGCTGCCGCCGCCAAACTGCTGTCCACCGGCCATCATGCGCAGGAACTGATCGAACTGGCTGCGGGAAATCCCCAGCTCTTCGGCGATGACGTACAGCACCTGACGCTCGTTCGGATGCAGTGACCCATCGGCAAAGGCGGCCTGAATCTGGATTTCAAGGAACATCCTGATGAGATCAAAACGGCCGAAGCAGGCGCTGCGCAGCTCGCGGAGCTTATCCCGCAAAGGGTAGTTGCCCTCTTTGCCTTCGCGAAACGCGCGCTGGGCCGAGGTTCGCGCCTCGCCGTGCAGCTGCATTCTGTCCATCAGCAGCGAGGCCATCTGGATATCCGCATCGGTGACGCGCCCTTTGGATTTGGTCAAATGCCCCATCACCTGAAAGGTGGTACGGAAAAACAGCGTCTGCCGGGTCTGCTGATTGGTGAAGTAGCCCTGCCCCTGTACACTTCGTACTTTATCGACCAGGTGGCCGATAAGCAGTCCGATTGCCAGTCCCCAAAAGCCGGTGCCGCTTAACAAACCCAGCACAAGACCCATTACTTTTCCCCAATAGCGCATATACTCCTCAATTCGCCATGCCGAAGGTTAAAAATTGCATTATCATACCCGTCATTTACTCAAGAGCCTAACGGCAACGCGGTCAAACAACCAGGATTAACACTAGCGCAACGCAGTTGAGTACGTTAGTCTCTGAGCGTTTTTCGGCAAGATGTCAGCTATCACGGAATTTTGATACCGCGTATGAAAAAACGACTACCTACTTTGCTGGCCACGCTAATCGGCACAGCGCTTTACAGCCAGCAAGGCCTGGCCGATGACCTCGCTTCCCAGTGTATGCTGGGCGTGCCCAGCTACAACCGCCCGCTGGTGCAGGGGAAGGATACCAACGCGCTGCCGGTCACCATCAACGCGGACAACGCGAAAGGTAACTACCCGGATAACGCGGTATTCAACGGCAATGTTGACATCAGGCAGGGCAATAGCCGCATGCTGTCTGACGAGGTACAGCTGCATCAGAAACCGCAGCCGGGCCAGCCGACGCCCGTTCGCACCGTGGACGCACTGGGTAATGTGCACTACGACGACAATCAGGTCATCCTGAAAGGTCCGAAAGCCTGGTCCAACCTGAATACCAAAGACACCAACGTCTGGAATGGGACCTATCAGATGGTGGGTCGTCAGGGCCGCGGCAGCGGCGATCAGATGAAGCTTCGCGGACAAAACCGCTATACCATCCTTGAAAACGGCACCTTCACCTCCTGTCTGCCCGGCGATAACAGCTGGAGCGTAGCGGGAACCGAGGTGATTGAGGATCGCGAAGAACAGGTGGCGGAGATCTGGAACGCCCGCTTCAAAATTGGCGCAGTGCCGGTACTCTATAGCCCCTATCTGCAACTGCCTATTGGTGACCGCCGCCGCTCCGGCTTCCTGATCCCTAATGCGAAGTACGGCAGTTCAAACGGCTTTGAATTTATTCTCCCCTACTACTGGAACATCGCGCCCCAGGCGGATGCGACCATCACGCCGCACTATATGAGCAAGCGTGGCATGCAGTGGCAGAATGAGTTCCGCTATCTGACCAAAGCCGGTGCAGGCCTGATGGAGTTCGACTACCTGCCCACCGATGACCAGTACAACCGGGATGCCGCATCGCGCAATATCTCTGATGATAAAGACTCTAACCGCTGGCTCTTCTTCTGGAAGCACTCCGGCGTTTACGATCAGAACTGGCGCTTTAACGTTGACTACACCAAGGTTAGCGATCCCTACTACTTTACCGATCTGGATTCGACCTACGGTAGCTCCACCGACGGCTACGTGACGCAGAAGTTTAGCGTCGGCTACGCCGAGAAAAACTGGGATGCCACCCTGTCGACCAAACAGTTCCAGATCTTCTCCACCAACGCTAATAACGATGTCTATCGCGCTGAACCGCAGTTCGACTACAACTATTATCAGAACGATGTCGGCCCGTTCGATACGCATCTCTACGCCCAGGCGGTGAAGTTCACTAACGTCAACGAAAACTACCCTGACGCTACGCGTCTGCACCTTGAACCAACGATCAACCTGCCGCTGTCGAACGGTTGGGGCAGCCTGAATACCGAAGCGAAACTGCTGGCGACCCACTACGAGCAGGATGGCATTGACTACTACAACAAGAATGTTGATACCACCAAAGTCAACCAGCTTAAAAGCAGCGTCAATCGCACCATGCCGCAGTTCAAGGTTGACGGCAAAATGGTATTCGATCGCGATATGGACTGGTCGCCGGGCTATACCCAGACCCTGGAACCGCGCCTTCAGTACCTCTACATCCCGTACCGCGACCAGAGCGACATTCGCGCCTACGACTCCACGCTGCTGCAAAGTGACTATACCGGCCTGTTCCGTGACCGCACCTACAGCGGCCTGGATCGCATCGCGTCTGCCAACCAAATGACCAGCGGCGTTACCACGCGAATTTTTGATAACGATTTGGTTGAACGTTTTAACGCTTCGATAGGTCAAATTTACTCGTTTACCCCATCTCGTACCGGTCTTGAGACGGCGGACAGCGACGATCGCGGCAGTCTGGTCTGGGCAGGTGACACCTACTGGAAGATCAGCGACCGCTGGGGCGCGCGCGGTGGCGTGCAGTATGACACCCACCTCGATAACGTTTCCCAGGGGAACGCCGTGCTGGAGTACCGCCAGGATGCAGACCGGATGGTGCAGCTGAACTATCGCTACACCAGCCCGGAATACATTGAGCAGACGCTGAGTCAGATAACCAACCCGGGTTATCAGCAGGGGATATCGCAGGTTGGGGCAACGGCCAGCTGGCCGGTGGCCGATGCCTGGTCAGTGGTAGGCGCATGGTATTACGATACTAAAGCCCGCCAGCCTGCCGATCAGCTGCTGGGCGTGCAGTACAGCTCCTGCTGCTATGCAATCCGTCTGGGCTACGAGCGTAAAATTACCAGTTGGGAAAACGACAGCAGTAAGTACGACAATAAAATCTCATTCAACATTGAGCTTCGTGGCCTGAGTCCTTCGTATAGTCTGGGCACCGGTCAAATGCTGCGTCAGGGCATACTGCCTTATCAGCGCTCTTTCTGATGTTGTAATAATTACTATGCCAACCCGCAGTGCGGATAGAAGAATGGAAAAAGTATGAAGAACTGGAGAATGCTGATCCTCGGTGCAGCGCTGTCAGCCAGCACCGCGTTTGCAGCCCCGCAGGTTGTTGATAAAGTTGCCGCCGTTGTGAATAACGGCGTGGTACTGGAAAGTGACGTCGACGGTATGATGCAGTCGGTGAAAGGTCAGGCCCAGCAGGCGGGTCAGCAGTTGCCTGATGATAAAACCCTGCGCCATCAGATCGTTGAGCGTCTGGTTATGGACAACATCCTGCTGCAGATGGGTAAACAGGCTGGGATCCAGATCTCAGACGCGCAGCTGGATCAGGCCATTGGCAATATTGCCGCGCAAAACAAAATGAGTCTCGATCAGCTGCGCAGCCGCCTGGCCTATGATGGCATGAACTACGCCACCTACCGCGAGCAGATCCGCAAAGAGATGACCATTGCGGAAGTACGCAATAATGAAGTGCGTCGTCGCGTGACCATTCTGCCGCAGGAAGTCGACTCGCTGGCGAAGCAGGTTGCTACCACCAACGATGCCGGGACCGAGCTGAACCTCAGCCACATCCTGCTGCCGCTGCCGGAGAATCCGACGCAGCAACAGGTTGACGATCAGGAAACGCTGGCGAAGCAGCTGGTTAGCGAAAGCAAAAACGGCGGCGATTTTGGCAAGCTGGCCATCACCTATTCAGCCGACCCTCAGGCGCTGAAAGGCGGTAACATGGGCTGGGGCCGGATTCAGGAGCTCCCTTCCCTGTTTGCCCAGGCGCTGGCAACCGCGAAAAAAGGCGATATCATCGGCCCAATCCGCTCAGGCGTTGGCTTTCACATCCTGAAGGTTAACGACGTTCGCGGCGACAAGCAGAACGTTTCCGTGACCGAAGTGCATGCCCGCCATATCCTGCTTAAGCCTTCGCCAATTATGACCGACGCGCAGGCTCGTGAGAAGCTGACCCAGGTTGCTGCCGATATTCACAGCGGCAAAACCACCTTTGCCGATGCGGCTAAGCAGCTTTCACAGGATCCAGGCTCAGCCAACCAGGGTGGCGATCTCGGCTGGAGCTCGCCGGAGATGTATGACCCGGCGTTCCGCGACGCGCTGCTGAAGCTGAAAAAAGGCCAGATGAGCGCCCCGGTGCACTCCTCCTTTGGCTGGCACCTGATCCAGCTGCTTGATACCCGCCAGGTTGATAAAACCGATGCGGCGCAGAAAGAGCGTGCCTACCGCCTGCTGTTCAACCGCAAGTTTGCGGAAGAAGCACAGACCTGGATGCAGGAACAGCGTGCTTCGGCCTACGTAAAAATTCTGGATGCTAATGCTCAGTAACAGCCGCGTGGTTATCACTCCCGGCGAACCCGCCGGGATTGGCCCTGACGTCACCCTTCAGCTGGCCCAGCGCGACTGGCCGGTTGAGCTGGTGGTCTGTGCCGACCCGCACCTGCTGCGCCAGCGTGCCGCCACGCTGGGGCTGCCGCTGATCCTGCGGGAATACCAGCCGGGCCAGCCCGTGCCTCAGCGGGCGGGTACGCTGACCGTACTGCCGGTACACGCCGCGCAGCCGGTCAAGGCGGGAGAACTTTGCACCGATAACAGCCACTACGTCCTTGAGACGCTTGCCCGCGCCTGCGACGGCTGCCTGAGCGGTGAATTCGCCGCGCTGGTTACCGGCCCGGTACACAAAGGCGCGATCAACGACGCCGGGATCCCGTTCAGCGGGCATACCGAGTTCTTTGCCGAACGCGCCCGCTGCGCACGCGTGGTGATGATGCTGGCGACTGAAGAGCTCCGCGTGGCGCTGGCCACAACGCATCTGCCGCTTAAGGACGTCTCTGCCGCTATCACGCGTGAAAGTCTGCATGAGGTGATCCACATCCTGCATGCTGATCTACAAAAAAAGTTTGGCATTGCCTCACCGCATATCTTTGTTTGCGGGCTGAATCCCCACGCGGGCGAAGGCGGTCATATGGGACGGGAAGAGATCGATGTGATTGTTCCTGCCCTGGATGCGCTGCGCCAGCAGGGTATCCAGCTGACCGGGCCACTGCCGGCGGATACGCTGTTCCAGCCGAAATACCTACAGCATGCCGATGCGGTTCTGGCGATGTATCACGACCAGGGCCTGCCGGTGCTAAAATTCCAGGGATTTGGGAGAGCGGTGAATATCACCCTCGGCCTGCCCTTTATCCGCACGTCCGTTGACCATGGTACCGCCCTTGAACTGGCAGGCCAGGGAAGCGCCGATGCGGGCAGCTTTGTTACGGCGCTTAACCTCGCCATCACCATGATTAAGAGCAGTAATGAATAATCGCGTCCATCAGGGCCATTTCGCCCGCAAACGTTTCGGACAGAACTTCCTGAACGATCCTTATATTATCGACAGCATTGTCTCCGCTATCCACCCAATGCCAGGTGAGGCCGTCGTTGAGATAGGCCCGGGGCTGGGCGCATTAACCGAGCCAGTTGGCGAACGGCTGGATGCCATGACGGTGATTGAGCTTGACCGCGATCTGGCGGCCCGTCTGCAAACCCATCCATTCCTTGGCCCGAAGCTGACTATTTTCCAGCAGGATGCGATGGCCTTTGACTTCGCCGACTATGCGCGTCAACAGGGCCAGTCCCTGCGCGTATTTGGTAACCTGCCCTACAACATCTCTACGCCGCTGATGTTCCATCTCTTCAGCTATACTGATGCGATTCGGGATATGCACTTTATGCTGCAAAAAGAGGTGGTCAACCGTTTGGTTGCCGGGCCTGGCAGCAAAGCCTATGGCCGTCTTACCGTGATGGCGCAGTACTATTGCCAGGTGATCCCGGTACTGGAAGTGCCGCCGGAATCCTTTACCCCGGCGCCTAAAGTGGACTCAGCCGTGGTACGGCTGGTGCCCTATGCGAAAATCCCCTACCCGGTGGAGGATATTCGCGCGTTAAGCAGAATCACCACCGAAGCATTTGGTAAGCGGCGTAAAACCCTGCGCAACAGCCTGGGTCATCTGTTTTCGTTAGAGGTGTTGCAGGAGATGAATATTGACCCCACGCTGCGGGCGGAAAACATTTCTGTAGCACAGTACTGCCAGCTGGCTAACTGGCTGACTGCGCATCCACAGGCGCCGCAGGAGAACTGATTCTATGACTGAACGGCCCCGCGTCAGCGTCCAGGTGCAGAGTGTGTATATTCCTTCGCAGTCCATGCCTGAGGAGGAACGCTACGTTTTCGCTTATACCATCACCCTTCGTAATCTGGGCCATGCCGCCGTGCAGCTGCTCGGACGCTACTGGCTTATCACCAATGGCAACGGTCATGAAACCGAAGTACAGGGCGAAGGCGTGATCGGCGAACAGCCGGTTATCGCGGCCGGGGGCGAATTTCAGTATACCAGCGGTGCAGTCCTGGAGACGCCGCCAGGCACCATGCAGGGACACTATGAGATGGTTGACGCAGGGGGCGATGCCTTTCGCGTTGAAATCCCGGTGTTCCGGCTGGCCATTCCCACGCAGATCCACTAATTTCCGCCCGGCACCGTGCGCCCTTAACGGGCAGCAATAATCGGTGCCGGTGACCTTCATCGTAAACGCCTGGGGCGATTTAATGAGCACTTATCTAATTGGTGACGTTCACGGTTGCTATGATGAACTTCAATCCCTGCTACAGCAGGTCAGCTTCGATCCTGCTCAGGATACGCTCTGGCTGACCGGCGACCTGGTGGCTCGCGGTCCTGGCTCACTCGACGTACTGCGGTTTGTCCGATCGCTGGGGGATGCCGCGCGTCTGGTATTGGGTAATCACGATCTGCATCTGCTTGCCGTCTATGCCGGGATCAGTCGCAATAAGCCTAAGGATCGGCTGGCCGCGTTACTGGAAGCAGAGGATGCCGACACGCTGATTAACTGGCTGCGACGCCAGCCGCTGCTACAGGTCGATGAAGAGAAAAAGCTGGTTATGGGACATGCGGGTATTACGCCGCAGTGGGATATCGACACGGCGAAGGCCTGCGCCAGAGAGGTGGAGGCAGTACTCTCCAGCGATACCTATCCACTGTTCCTGGATGCGATGTATGGCGATATGCCGAACAACTGGTCACCGGAGCTTACCGGCCTTGCCCGGCTGCGTTTCACCACCAATGCGCTGACGCGAATGCGTTTCTGCTTTCCCAACGGCCAGCTGGATATGATCTGTAAAGACACGCCTGAATCCGCTCCACCGCCGTTGAAGCCCTGGTTCACCATCCCGGGACCGGTATCTAAAGCCTATACCATTGTGTTTGGCCACTGGGCTTCGCTGGAGGGTCAGGGCACCCCGGAAGGGATTATCGGTCTGGATACCGGCTGCTGCTGGGGGGGCGTAATGACGATGCTGCGCTGGGAGGATAAGGCGGTGTTCGTGCAACCCTCTAACCGGAAGCGGGCAGCAGAGGCCTGAAACCGCAAGCGCATCCCGGTAGCCTGACGGTATTTATGCCCCTAAGCGCGCCCTGAATGCCGTAACGGTATTTTCTGCCTGTGCGCCCCACGCTGTGGGGCGCGCTTCGTTAACGACGATCGAGAATTTCCCAGCAGTAGCTGTGGGAGTTATTTTCATCGGCGTCGTGGAATTCGCTAAACGTCGACTGCCACTGATCCGGCTCGTAGTCCGGGAAAGTCGTATCCCCTTCCACTTCGGCATCAATATGGGTCAGGTAGAGTCGGTCTGCGCGGGCCAGTAGCTGCTCGTAAATCTTACCGCCGCCAATCACCATCACTTCTTCTGCGTCGCCAGCAGCCTTAAGCGCTTCCTCAATAGAGGTTACCCAGGTGGCACCTTCTGCATTGCCGGGCTGGCGGCTGATAACTATGTTTAAACGGCCCGGCAGCGGACGCCCGATCGATTCCCAGGTCCGGCGCCCCATGATAACCGGCTTACCCAGCGTATTACGTTTAAACCACGCCAGATCGGCTGGAATATGCCACGGCATGGCGTTTTCCATTCCAATTACGCGGTCGGCCGCCATGGCCGCAATCAGGCTTATCATTATTGACACTCAACAGGCAGTAAATTTGGCGCCATCATACGGAAAGGTGAAACTTTCGTCGATACCCAACGGGTGGGTTTTACGTAAAGGTTTTTAAGGGTGATATTTACCCTGAAAGGCCACAGGCTGATTGCTCAAAAGGTCGGTGATCGTGCTAAAATCTGTGCCCCAACTCCAGGATACGACCATGTTAGAAACCAGCCTGATTATCTTCACTATTGCGGCCCTGGGAATGCTTTCCCCCGGTCCTGACTTCTTCCTTATTATCAAAAATGCCGCCCGCTATCCGCGAATGGCAGCGATGTTTACCGCGCTCGGGGTGAACTGCGCAGTCGCCACACATATGATTTACTGCGTGGCCGGGCTGGCCGTGGTGATCACTACCACCCCCTGGCTGTTTATGCTGCTGAAATACGTTGGTGCGGCATACCTGATCTTTATCGGTGTCCAGGCGCTACTGTCAAGCGGCAGCAGCAAAATGGACCTCAGCAATGTGACCCCGGAGACCACCTCGCTGAGGAAAGCCTTTCTTCAGGGCTATCTCTGCAACCTGCTCAACCCGAAAGCAACGCTGTTCTTCCTGTCGATATTTACGCAGGTGCTTAACGTTCACTCCAGCTTTGGTGAGAAAATCTGGTACGCCAGCATTATCCTGATGCTCTCATCCCTGTGGTGGCCGCTGCTGGTGGTGATTATCCAGAGCGCCCCGGTGCGGCGTGCACTGGCGAAAGCCCAGAAGCTTATCGACAAACTGCTGGGCGGCGTACTGATTGCGCTGGGTATTAAGGTCGCGCTTTCTTAAATTCGTCTTTAGCCTTCTGTAACTGCTGGCTAAAGGCCGGATCGGCATGCAGCCGCGCAACAATGGCGGCAGCAACGATCCGGGCAGCGGTGACATCGCTCTGCCAGTGGTATCCGCAGATCACCCGACTCTGCCCCATCTCATAGCCCCTTTTAAGAATCTCCCCCTGCCGGGCCGGATTGACCTCGGCCAGTACCAATGCCGTTGCCCAGCCAATCGTGGTATGCCCGGAGGGATAAGAGCCATTTTTAGAGAGCGTGCTCTCTTCATCCGCGCGGCAGGTCGGTTCGTTGTAAAAGGCAAAAGGTCGGATGCGCATATAGTGTTCTTTCGCGCTGCGCGTTGCCAGATCGCCCGCATCCTCACGCATTTTCATAACCAGCCGGAACAGCTCAGGCGTTTTTTCTTTGGTAATGGGCTCGCCAAAAGCGGGCGACAGCGCCTCGGGGACACCATCGCCTGAGACGTGTGCATCCTGCCATGCCTGTTTACCCCGCGGGGTATTTCTCAGCATTTTTCCCACATCGTACTGCGCCTTGTCATTGAGAAAATCAATGCTGTCCATCGCCGGAGGAGGAGGCAGTAAGGCCAGGCTATCAGGGGACAGTGCCTCTTTCAGAAAGTACACATCGGGTTGGGTGGTCACATCCTTTGCAGCAAAAGTGGCGGGTATAGTGGCGGGTATAGTGGCGGCACAAATCAGCGTGGCTAGCAGAACTCTCTTCATCTTATCTCCCTGAATCACTCGACAGTACGTCATTATCTGCCGCCTATCTGCGGCAGGCTTATCTGATAAGCGAGAATACAGAAGGTAAGAATTTGGTTCTGGTAAACGCTTCACAGAAATCACACCGCGCTGGAAATATTACATTTTTTTGAGCATTAATATTTTATTAATGAAATCTTATATTGACGATTAGTCATCAAATAATAAGTGAATCAAAAAAAATCAGTATAATTCATAAAAAAAAACAAATCCACCCAACTGAAATATAATGAGTTATACCTAATCCGTACTGTAGTCACCTCCCTTTTCTTAACCTTCACTCACCCGTTCTTAACATTGAACTATGCTAAAGAAAAATGCTAATTAGCCTGAAACCTGAAAAACAGCTACGACCACAATTATTCTTTCAGAACTCACATCAGTAACAGGCCGCTTAGCCGTTACTGATGAACTTCAATATTTAGCAAAGGCACTTCCCGTTCCAAAATAATACACACAGGGCTTACTGCGCTGCGTTGGCTGTCAGCCATCATTTCCAGTTAATAAGAGGTAGAGCTGCATGTACAGTACTGATAATATTCTGAAAAAACTGAACACTTTTGACGACACGTCTGAAAAAGATGAGTCTGAAATTGAATCCAAACGTATTCAGAGCGCGCCCTGGACCCTGGCTGATATGATGGGCCGCTCATTACCTGAAATACGTAATCTGTCCGGGAATACGCTGACATGGGGTGAGATGGAGTTCCTGCATCAGCAGGCCGATCAAGAGCTAAAAGAGAACAAGCTGGAGGAAGCGCGCATTCTGACCCGGGCAAACCCCCAGTTGGCAAATGCCATTCGTCTGGGTATCCGTCAGTCTGCGCAGCAGAGGAGCTATAACGATCTCTTTGGCAATCGCGCCAGCCAGTTCGTTAAACCGGGAGCGGTTGCCTCCATGTTCTCTCCGGCAGGCTACCTGACGGAACTGTACCGCGAAGCCAGGGATCTCCATCCCGCTAATTCTGATTTCAATCTGGCTAAGCGCCGCGGCGATTTGGCCTCTCTCAGCCTGTCACAGGAAAACATGGACGACGAGATCTCCACCCTGTCCCTCTCTAATGCAATCATTCTGGATAAGATTGGATCCTGGTTAGGTAAAGATGAGGACGGGGTATTTGAACGGCTTTCCACCTATCGCGCTGGCAGTGCTGGGCCTTATCATCGGCCTTATGAAGCGGCCCGTCAGGCCATTATTCTGCAGGATGAGGATTTTTCAGCCTTTCGGCGCATTCCGGAGGTGGCAAAACGCATCGATCCCGCCTCACTGCTCGGGATAAAATCCGATATCTCGCCAGAGTTATATAGCCTGCTTACCGAGGAGATTACCGAAAGTAACGCTGATAAGCTGATAGAGAGGAATTTTGGTACAACGGATATCGAAAAATTTAAAAACCTGAGCCAGCTCGCATCCTTTTATGATTTGAAACCTGATGAGCTGGATGAGTTTATCAGCGTGCTGAAGGAAAGGCCCTACACAAACCATATTACAACGGGTTTTAGTATCACAGATGGTGCCATTAAGACATATACGCTTCGCAGAGCACCTGCCAGCGAATATGGTTATCATGATAATATTAATTATCTTGATCTGAGAAGAACAGATAAAAACATTTTTTATGCGCATCTCAATACCAAAACCCGCTTTATAAAATCGAGCCTGAAAATAGAATTTCCCAAAGCTCGTAATTTAGCAGATTATAATGAACTTACGCCTGGTATGGATTATAGATCGACTCCTTTCACTCTGAAAGATAATGACCTAAAAGGCACGTTTAGGCTTAATGCCTACTCCTATCTTACATCTTACAGTCCGGTAATATGTTATGCAGATTTCACCCTTTCAGAAAATACAGGTTTCGCTCCCCTGCTGCTGGAACTTAACAAACTGATCCGCCTGAGCAAGGCCACCGGGTTTACCCCGACTGAAATTTATTCAGTCAGTGAAAAGTCAGGTGTCTATCAGGGCGTAACGCCACAGACGCTGGGCAAACTTTTCTGGGCGCAGGATACGATGCAACGCTATGCCATCACCCTTTCTGAGGCGCTGGTACTTTCCGGCGGCACCGTCAGTCAGGAAGATTCAGGCAACAGGCCCAGTGCCTTTACGACGCTGTTTAATACCCCTCCGCTAAACGGCCAGCTGTTTAGTGCCGACGGCAGCGAGGTCAATCTTTCCCCCGCCAATAGCAGCGATGCCTTTCGCACTGGCGTAATGAAACGTGCCTTCCAGGTTAACGATAGCGGTCTTTATCAGCTGTGGTCGCTGGCCAGCGGCAGCGCCGCGCCCCCCACCTTCACCTGCACAATTGAGAATGTGTCCCTGCTCTATCGGATAGCGCTGCTGGCCGGGGTGAATGGCCTGAGCGTGAGCGGGCTGGCCACGCTGATAGCCGTTTCGCCCTGGTCCGGTCGTAAACCCGGTGAGCTCGCTGCCAGCGAGTTTACTGAGCTGGTCAGCTTCGTCGAACGCTACGCGGAGTGGATGAATTCGCAGGATTTAACCCCGGGTGAGCTGTTCCTGATGACCACCCCGCAGGTCAGCGACAGCATGACGCCGGAAATCGCCAGCCTGATTGAGACCCTGAATAATGGCCTCGCCAGTCAGGGTGATAATGACGACAGGTTGCTGAGCGATACCGCGCCGCTTATCGCCGCCGCGACCCAGCTTGAATCCGGGGAACTCGCCCTGGCCATTCTTATGTGGCTGGAGCAGTTAAAACCGCAGGGAATGACGGTGAAAGCCTTTCTGACGCTGGCTGCCAGAGATGACCTTACCGATACGGAGACAAAAAAGCTGGTTATCTACTGTCAGGTGCTGGGGCAGCTGGTGCTGATTGCACAGAAGCTGGCACTGACTGCCGGCGAACTGTCGCTGGCGGTGGCGCAGCCGCAGGCTTTCCAGAGTGACGTAACAGCATTACCACAGAATATCACCACCCTGTTCGGACTGGCACGTTTTCATCGCTTTCTGCAGCAGTGCGGCACCGCCGCGAGCGGGATACTGCAGGCGCTGGGCGAACAGACTCTTACCCCGGCCCAGCTGGCGCTGGCGCTGGATTTGGATGAACAGATGGTGGTTCAGGGGCTGGCCCAAAGCAGCGATACCACAACGTTCAGCAGCTGGTCAGCGGTAGATGCCACCTTACAGTGGGTGGACATGGCCACCACGCTCGGTATCACCCCTGCGGGCGTCGCCGCGCTAATAACGCTGGATTATACGCATACTGATAATACCCCCTCCTACCGCGAGTGGGTAGCAGTCAGCGCGTCATTACAGGCCGGGCTGGACAGCCGTCAGGCTGCATGCCTGCAGGCGTATCTTGATGAAAGGACCAGCGCCGCCGTCAGCACCTTTATTATAGAAAATATCACCCCTGCGTGGGTCAGCGATCGTGAGGCACTCTACAGCTGGCTGCTGATTGATAATAAGGTTTCCGCTGAGGTCAAAACCACCCGGCTGGCGGAGGCAATTACCAGCATTCAGCTGTACGTCAATCGGACGCTCAGCAGCCAGGAACAGGGTGAGGACAGCGCTGTAAAAGCACGTGCGTTCTTTACCGACTGGGACAGGTATAACAAACGCTACAGCAGCTGGGCCGGCGTTTCGCAGCTGGTTTACTACCCGGAAAACTACCTTGATCCCACCCTGCGGATCGGTCAGACCGGAATGATGAATGAGATGCTGCAATCCCTCAGCCAAAGCCAGTTGACCAGTGACACGGTTGAGGACGCCTTCAAAACCTATATGACCCGCTTTGAGGAGATCGCCAACCTGGAAATCGTTAGCGGTTATCATGATGACGTGAGCGAGAAACAGGGCACCACTTATCTCTTAGGACGGTCGGCCAGCGGAGAGTACTACTGGCGGACGGCAGATATTGGCAAAATCTCCACCGGAAAACTGCCCGCCAACGCCTGGAGTGAATGGCAAAAAATCACGGCACCCATTGCTGCGGTGACCAATCTGGTTCGCCCGGTGATCTTCCAGTCAAGACTCTACCTGGTCTGGACAGAAAGCCGTCAGGTAGCGGAAAAAATTGGCGAGAGCAGCACCCGCGAAGCCACGGAATACCTGCTAAAATATGCGCATATTTTACACAATGGTTCATGGAGCGTTCCGCTCTCATTTACCCGGCAAAGCGGTACATTCCCTCCCGCCGGGAGCGATATTACTGATATGGGCATGTACTGCGCACGGAATATCAGCACTGAACAGATCGAAGTTTTATTCTATAAGAAAAGTCAGGATTACCCTGCAAGTTACACAGGCCTATCCGGCGTACAGATACGCGCCGATGGCAGCATGGAAGAAATAAAACCCTCGCTGGCAACTACGCAGTTTAATTATATTGCTAAGCAGGCGGATTCGCCAACCGAACTTAAACTCAACACGCCATATGGGGGCGGCAGTACGACGTATTCAGCGTCATCCCCGATACGCGTTAAGGAGGTGTGGGGTGTCGAGGATTTAACAAATTTATATCTAAGCGCAGTTTCGAATATCAGTATTTCTGACGCCTCAGATGAGGCGATCTTACGATGTACACCGGTGGCCAATATTCAGTGTTACGGTAAATTGGGAACAAGAGCTAACGAAATAATGGATCTGATTCGAAAGTGCGGAGTGATAAATCATAAATTCAACATCTACCGGAGAAAGGATGTTTATGTCGGCATAAGAGAAGTTGAATTTATACAAAGAATAGAAAGGTTTACTCATTTCTTCGTTAAAACACCCTACACAAATATACTGATGCGTGGAATAACAATGCCCTTATCGTCGTTTGATTTTATATTAAGCCGCCTTAAGGATGATATTTATTACTTTATAAAAGACATTAACGATCTAAATATAGAATATTACCTAGCAGGAAGGGAAAACCAACACTTTTATTCAACTGTTTTTGCGAATGAGCTTTATATAGACACCGCAGTCAATCTAAGGCACGTAAAGCTTTCTGTCGCGTTGGGAAGCCACTCCACTCTGGACTTAGGAATTGCCTCTTCGTGCAGTAAATATACGCTTGCTGAATCAACCTTTTCTTTCGGTGATAAAGAAATAGCGCTTCCGCCTGAGGCTTTTACCAATAATAAACTTTCCCTGGAATTTACTTTTCAGGCCTCTGCCCCTGATGGCCGCTTCCTGGGCAGTGAAACCCTCCGTACAATAGTAACCCGGGTCGTTAGCAGCAATCTTCCGCTGATCTCCCTTAAGCACAGCGCGGATAACGCCCAGTATCTGCAATATGGTCCTTACCGAATCAGGGTTAACACACTCTTTGCCCAGCAGTTGGTAGCACGCGCGAATCAGGGACTGAGCAGCGTATTATCCATGGACTCCCAGTTTCTTCCCGAACCCGCGATGGGACAGGGCGGCTATATTCAGGTGGTTCTGCCCCGCTATGATGCGGTGGTTCATGGGGGTTCACGAGGGGCGAGGATTACCCTTTATCGTGGTCGGGATCAGGATTACTTCGATTTCTGGCAGGGTTCGCTAACCGATACTGAACAGACGGTGACGCTGTTTGTGCCCCTGAGCAGGGAGGAAAAGCCTTTCTATGACATTATCAACTTTCCTTATTCAACTACGTCGGGCCTTGACGTTTACCTGACCTGTGATAATGGCAGGCTGAAGGCAGGTACGCTTATGGTTAATTACTCTGTCAGTGGCATTAGCCTTAGCCATTTTATCCCAACGCCAAAACCTGCATTTACCCTGGTTATTCTGCAAGATTATACCGAACCCATGGACTTTAACGGTGCCAATGCGCTCTATTTCTGGGAGATGTTTTACTACGTTCCCATGATGGTATTCCGCCGTCTGCTACAGGAACAGAAGTTTGATGACGCGACGCGCTGGATAAAATATATCTGGAGTCCGGAAGGGTATCTGGTAAATGGCCAGCCGGCCTCGTGGCAGTGGAACGTGCGACCGCTGGAGGAGGACACCGCCTGGAATGCCAACCCACTGGATACGCTGGATCCGGACGCGGTGGCGCAGGCCGACCCGATGCATTACAAAGTCGCCACTTTTATGGCGATGCTGGATCTGCTCATCGCCCGGGGCGATACGGCTTACCGGCTGCTGGAGCGGGATACGCTTAACGAAGCGAAAATGTGGTATCTGCAGGCGTTAACCACCCTGGGTGAGGAAGCCTGGCTGCCGGAGGCGAACTGGTCCGCACCGCGGCTGGATGCTGCCGCCGATAAAACCCGGCTGGTTCGCACCCGCCAGGCCATGCAGGCCGTGCGACAGCAGACCGTCCGGGAAAACCCGGAGCAGGAACCCGCTCCAGATAAGGGAGAGCCTCGCACTGCAAACTCCCTGACCGCGTTGTTCCTGCCGCAGCAGAACGAGAAGCTCCAGGCCTACAGGCAGACGCTGACGCAGCGCCTCTATAACCTGCGTCATCATCTCTCCATTGACGGTCAGCCACTCTCCCTGCCGATTTATGCGCCGCCGGCCGATCCGGCCGCCCTGCTCAGTGCCGCCGTCAATGCCTCTCAGGGCGGCAGTCGTCTGCCCGTGGCTGAGATGCCGGTGTACCGTTTCCCAGTCATGCTGGAAAGCGCCCGTAGCATGGTCAGCCAGCTCAGTCAGTTTGGCAGCACCCTGCTCAGCATCAGTGAGCGTCAGGATGCAGAGGCGCTCTCAGGACTGCTTCAGACCCAGGGCGTGGAGCTGGTACGGCAGAGTATTGCCCTGCAGGATGCCAGCATTGCTGAAATTGCCGCGGATCGCCAGGCGCTGCAGCAGAGCCTGAACGGTGCACAGTCGCGCCTGAGCAGCTACAGCCGCCTGTATGATGAGGGTATAAATACCGGTGAAGGCCAGGCCATGGACCTCTATCTCTCCGCGTCGGTACTCTCCAACACGGCCTACGCCTCTTATATGACCGGCGCCGCACTGGATGCCGTGCCCAACATTTACGGTATGGCGGTCGGCGGCGCACACTACGGCAGCATCGCCCGGGCCGTCGGTTATGGCATTGAGATCGCGGCGGGCAGCACCCGCACTGCTGCTGACCGGATAAGCCTCTCCGAATCCTATCGTCGCCGTCGTGAAGAGTGGGCCATCCAGCGTAATGCCGCCGAATCCGACGTTAATCAAATAACGGCCCAGCTGGAAACCTACGCCATACGCCATGAAGCGGCGGTGCTGCAAAAAAATTACCTGCAAACTCAGCAGCTCCAGACGCAGGCACAAATCACCTTTCTGCAGAACAAATTCAGTAATAAGGCGCTTTACAACTGGCTGCGCGGCAAGCTGGCAGCGATCTACTACCAGTTTTATGACCTCGCCGTCTCCCGCTGCCTGATGGCGCAGGAGGCCTATAAATATGAACGTAATGAGCGCGCCGCTAACTTTATTAAGCCCGGCGCCTGGCAGGGTTCCTGGGGGGGAATGATGGCTGGAGAAACGCTGCAGCTTAATCTGGCCCGCATGGAGCACAGCTACCTGAAACACGATCAGCGGAGAAGGGAGGTCACGCGCACGGTCTGTCTCTCTGAGTTCTATGCAAGCCTCAAAGGAAGCGCTTTCGCGCTGGCGGAAAAAGTGACTGAACTGGTGACAGCCGCGAAAGGCAGCGCGGGGACGGATGAAAATGGCATTAAAGTCACCCGTCAACAGCTTCAGGCGACGATCAAGCTCTCCGACCTGGCCATAGAGAAAGATTATCCGGAGTCGCTGGGCAGTCTGCGGCGGATCAATCAAATCAGCGTGACGCTTCCCGCACTGATTGGCCCCTACCAGGATGTCAGGGCCGTACTCAACTATAGCGGCAGCCTGGCCATGCCGCAGGGGTGTAAAACGCTGGCAGTCTCCCATGGGATGAATGACAGCGGTCAGTTCCAGCTGGACTTTAATGACGGCCGCTGGCTGCCGTTTGAGGGGATTCCGGTCAGTGATGCCGGGACGCTAACCCTGAGCTTCCCGGATGCAAACAGCAGGCAGAAAGCGCTGTTACTCAGTCTGAGCGACATTATTTTGCATATCCGCTACACCATCACCGGTTAACACCTTTAACTGTTTCAGGCTCCCTGCGGGAGCCTGTCAGGGAGACTTATCATGCAATCCAATGAACAACTGCAGCTGTCGCCGCCCTCTCTGCCCAGCGGGGGTGGGACGATTAACGGTTTAAAAGGTGATATGCCTGCGGCCGGCCCTGACGGGGCCGCTACGCTCAGCATCCCTCTGCCGGTCAGCGCCGGGCGCGGTTATGCCCCCACTATTGCACTCAGCTACCACAGTCGGAGTGGAAACAGCCCGTTTGGTATGGGCTGGAACCTCAATCTGCCTGGGGTACAGCGGCGTACCCGTAAAGGTGTCCCCGCCTGGGATGAGACGGATGAATTCACTGGCCCGGACGGTGAGGTGCTGGTACCGGTACTGTCAGCCGCAGGTGCGCCAGAAACGCGGCGGGCCAGTCGCCTGTTGGGCGTCGCGCCAGGCGGAAATTTCAGCGTCCACACTTACCGCTCACGTAGCGAAAGCAGTTTCAGTCGCCTGGAACGCTGGCAACCGGATCAGGCCAGCGAAAGTGATTTCTGGGTGCTGTACAGCCCAAATGGCGAAGTCCTTCTATTAGGCAGAAATGCACAGGCCCGCATCAGCCACCCGGAAAACCCAGCCCATACGGCAGTATGGCTGCTGGAATCGTCGGTGACGCTCACCGGGGAGCAGATTTACTACCAGTACCGGGGCGAAGATGACACGGGCTGCGATCAAATGGAACGCGCGGCGCATCCGTCCAGCGGCGCACAGCGTTATCTGGTCGCGATACGCTATGGCAACAAAAACCCCGGGCGTACCCTTCCCGCCCTGGCCACTGCGCCGCCCGACTATGCGTGGCTGTTTGCGGTGACGCTGGACTACGGTGAACGCGCGCAGGGTGATTATGATATTCCCAGCTGGCAGATGCCCGGCACGGGGAGCTGGTCCTGCCGCCCGGACTGTTTTTCCGACTTCGCTTACGGATTCGACCTGCGCACCCGACGCCTCTGTCGCCAGGTGCTGCTGTTTCACCGGCTGCGTACCCTGGCAGGGGCACAGGAGGAGAGTGAAGCGCCCACGCTTATCGCTCGTATGCAGCTAAACTATGACCAGACGCCCTCACTCAGTATGCTGAAAAACGTCCGGCATCTCGCCTATGAGCCTGGCGGAAAAAGTCTTTCCCTGGCACCGCCGCTGGAATTTGAATGGCAAACCTTTACCCCCTCTTCGCTTACGCCGTTCAACTGGCAGCGGCGGGAGGATATGGCCAGCTTTAACCTGCTGCAGCCCTACCAGCTTATCGATCTTAATGGTGAGGGGCTGTGCGGGATCCTCTATCAGGACCTGGGAGCCTGGTGGTATCGTCAGCCGGAACGCCAGCCAGGGGCGGATATCGACGCGATAACATGGGGAGCGCCCAGGCCGCTACCGCAGATCCCCTCGCTGCAGCGCGGTGGTCTGTTGATCGATCTGAATGGGGATGGTCAGCTGGAATGGGTCGTGACGGCGCCCGGCGTGGCAGGCAGCTATCAGCGCACGCCGCAGGGTAACTGGCAGCATTTTACGCCGCTCTCAGCGCTGCCGGTGGAATATGCCCATCCACGTGCGCAGCTGACCGATATTATCGGTGCTGGCATGACCGACCTCGTGCTAATTGGTCCGCGCAGCGTACGCCTGTACAGCGGGAACGGTAAAGGGTGGGAGAAAGCACGGACGGTGTGGCAGGCAGAGGACATTACCCTTGCCGTGCCCGACGCGGATGCACGCGTGCTGGTCGCCTTCAGCGATCTGCCCGGCAGCGGGCAACAGCATCTGGTTGAGGTGCAGGCCAGCGGGGTTCGCTACTGGCCAAATCTGGGCCACGGTCGCTTTGGTCACCCGATCGGCCTGCCCGGCTTCAGCCAGCCTGCCGCCACCTTTAATCCGAACCAGCTCTTCCTGGCAGATACGGATGGATCGGGAACTGGCGATCTGATCTATGCCCACAGTGACCGCCTGGAGCTTTACCTTAATCAGAGTGGTAACCGCTTTGCTGAACCGCTAAACATACCGCTACCGCAGGGGGTGCGTTTTGACCACACCTGTAGCCTGCAGGTGGCAGATATCCAGGGGCTGGGCATCGCCAGCCTGATCCTTACCCTCACCCACCCGGTACCGCAGCACTGGGTGTGCCACCTCTCATCCGAGAAACCCTGGCTACTGAGCCAAATGGACAACCACCTCGGCGCACGGCACGAACTTCATTACCGCAGTTCGGCACAGTTCTGGCTGGATGAAAAGGCGGCGACGGGTAACCCTGCCCTGCCCTGCTATCTGCCCTTTGCGCTGCATACGCTCTGGCGCACAGAGGTAACCGATGAGATCACCGGTAACCGGCTGGCCAGCAAAATAAACTATCGGCACGGCGTATGGGACGGGCAGGAGCGCGAGTTTCGTGGCTTTGGCTTTGTTGAAGTGACGGACTCTGACACCTCGACCAGTCAGGGAACAGCAGCAGAGATCGGTATACCTGCGATCGGCCGCAGCTGGTATGCCACCGGTCTGCCCGCCGTGGATAACCGCCTTGCAGAAGAGTTCTGGCAGGGCGACAAAGCCGCCTGGCCCGGCTTCACGCCCCGTTTCACCACCGGAAGCGGCGAAGATGAACAAGCCTCCAGGCCACAGGATGAAACCGCCTTCTGGCTGAACCGGGGGCTAAAAGGCCTGCTGCTGCGCAGTGAGCTTTATGGCGCAGACGGCAGCAGCCAGGCCGGGATCCCCTATAGCGTCGAGGAAAACCGTCCTCAGGTGCGGCTGGTCGAGCCAGCGGGACGCTATCCGGTGGTCTGGTCTGCCCTGGCGGAAAGCCGTACATATACTTACGAGCGGGTCAGCAGCGACCCGCAGTGCAGCCAGCAGGTTCTGCTGACCAGCGATGAGTACGGACAGCCTCTGCGTCAGGTGAATATCAGCTATCCGCGCCGCAGCCAGCCGGCACAAAGTCCCTGGCCGGATACCCTGCCGGACACGCTCTTTGCCAGCAGCTATGACGATCAGCAAAAGGTGCTGCGCCTCGACCTGCAGCAAAGCCGCCTGCACGTTGTGACCTCACTGGCAGAGGGCAACTGGCTCTTAGGTATTGCCGACGCCACCCGGACCGATCACTCTATTCACTCCGCCGATGTCATCCCCTCAGACGGGCTGACGCTGGAAGGGTTGCGACAGGCGGGCGGCCCCATCGCGGACAGCCAGCCTTACATCTTTGGTGGGCAACAGCAGTGCTGGTACCTCGATAGTCAAAACCGGGCGACAACCAATGCACCCGCCCTGCCGCCCAGGGTCGCCTTTATGGAAACCGCCATTATGGATGAGGAGATAGTCAGTGCATTGAAGGCCGACATCACTCCCGCCCATCTGGCTGAGGCGGGCTATCTGTCTGCCGGATATCTGTTCGCCCGCAGGGGGGAATCCGGGAAAAAACTGTGGACGGCGCGACAGGGTTACGCGACTTACGCCTCCGCCGCGCACTACTGGCGGCCCCAGACCTGGCGTGAAACCCTGCTGACCGGCGCAGCCAGCTTCACCTGGGATCCCTGGGACTGTGTCATTGTGCAACAGCGGGACGCGGCTGGCCTGACCACGACGGCAGAGTATGACTGGCGCTTCCTGACCCCGATGCAGGTCACCGATCCCAATGACAACGTGCGCTCTGTCACGCTGGATGCGCTGGGGCGCGTCACCACCGTGCGATTTAGCGGCACGGAAAACGGACAACCCGCTGGTTACAGTGACGCCCCCTTTACCCCGCCGGAGAGTGCTGAAGCGGCGTTTGCCCTGCAAGCGCCCCTTCCCGTCGCGCAGTGCATGATTTACGTCGCCGACAGTTGGAAGACTGAGACAGAAGAAACCGCCGAGATATTACCTCCGCACGTGGTCACCCTGACGACCGACCGTTATGACAACGATGCGGAACAGCAGATCCGCCAGCAGGTGGTGTTTAGCGATGGTTTTGGTCGTGTGCTCCAGGCCGCAGCCCGTCAGGCAAACGGTGAAGCCTTGCAGCGAACCGACGATGGTGTGCTTGTGGTAGATAAAAAGGGTGCGCCCATCGCGGCCGAAACGCGCTTCCGCTGGGCGGTAACCGGCCGCACCGAGTATGACAACAAAGGTCAGGCCATCCGCACCTTTCAACCCTGGTTTCTGAATGACTGGAAGTACGTCAGCGACGTGAGCGCACGTAAGGATCTCTATGCCGATACCCATTACTACGATCCGACTGGCCGTGAATGGCAGGTAAAAACGGCGAAAGGCTGGCTGCGTCGTACGCTGTTCACGCCCTGGTTTATGGTCAGCGAGGATGAAAATGATACGGCGGCAGAGGTGACCGGGAACCTTTAGCGGAGATACCGGCTGGCGTGGACGGATTCAGATCCAAAACTGCCGCTGAGGGTAGGCTCCCTCAGCGGCAACAGGGCACTACGCCTGGTGAGCGTTGATCTGCGCGTGCATCTCCTGCACCGAGATCACCTGCTCGCAGGGGTCAGAGTTCAGGGACATCGCCGTGGCAAATCCGCCGTTCAGCGTGGTGTCATAGTGCACCTTGTACTGAAGCGCACTGCGACGCAGCAGTTTGGAGTCCTCGATGGCCTGGCGCCCTTCGGTGGTATTCACAATATAGGCATACTCGCCGTTCTTCAAACGATCCTGAATATGCGGGCGGCCTTCGTGCACCTTGTTCACCAGACGCGGGTTGATCCCCGCCTCACCCAGCACCACGGCGGTGCCGTGCGTCGCATCCAGTTCAAAACCGAGCTTTTGCAGCTTAGCGGCCAGGTCGACGATGCGCTTTTTGTCCCCTTCGCGCACCGACAGCAGGGCGCGTCCGGTTTTCTTCATATTACTTTGCGCCCCCAGCATCGCCTTTGAAAACGCCTCGGCAAAGGTACGTCCCACGCCCATCACCTCACCGGTAGAGCGCATTTCCGGGCCGAGGATCGGGTCAACGCCCTGGAATTTGTTAAACGGCAGCACCACCTCTTTCACCGAGTAGTAAGGCGGAATCACCTCTTCGGTTATGCCCTGTTCGGCCAGCGTTTTACCCGCCATCACCCGTGCGGCGACCTTCGCCAGCGGCACGCCGGTGGCTTTCGACACAAAGGGAACGGTACGGGCGGCGCGCGGATTCACTTCAATCAGGTAGACTTCGTTATCCTTAACCGCAAACTGCACGTTCATCAGACCGCGAACGCTAAGCTCGAAGGCCAGCTTCTCTACCTGCTGACGCATTACGTTCTGGATCTCTTTGCTCAGCGTGTAGGCGGGCAGCGAACAGGCAGAGTCACCGGAGTGGACGCCCGCCTGCTCGATGTGCTCCATAATGCCGCCAATCAGCACCCGCTCACCGTCGCAGATGGCATCAATATCCACTTCAACCGCATCATCAAGGAAGCGATCCAGCAGCACCGGCGCATCGTTGGAGACGGAAACCGCCGTCTGGAAGTAGCGTTTAAGATCGACCTCGTCGTAGACGATTTCCATCGCCCGGCCGCCGAGCACGTAAGAGGGACGAACCACCAGCGGATAACCCAGCTGCGCCGCTTTTTCGACGGCCTGTTCCAGGGCGGTCACGGTGGCATTGGCGGGCTGCTTCAGGCCCAGACGATCCACGGCCTGCTGGAAGCGTTCGCGGTCTTCCGCCCGGTCAATTGCGTCCGGACTGGTGCCAATAACCGGTACGCCTGCGGCTTCCAGCTCACGCGCCAGCTTCAGCGGCGTCTGACCACCGTACTGTACAATCACCCCTTTCGGCTTCTCGATGCGCACAATTTCCAGCACGTCTTCCAGCGTCACCGGTTCGAAATAGAGGCGATCGGAGGTGTCATAATCGGTTGAAACGGTTTCCGGGTTACAGTTAACCATAATGGTTTCGTAACCGTCTTCCCGCAGCGCCAGCGAGGCATGAACGCAGCAGTAGTCAAATTCAATGCCCTGCCCGATGCGGTTTGGCCCGCCGCCCAGCACCATGATTTTTTCACGATCCTGAGACGGGTTCGCTTCGCACTCCTCCTCGTAAGTGGAGTACATATAGGCGGTGTCCGTTGAGAACTCGGCGGCGCAGGTATCCACGCGTTTGTAGACCGGGTGCAGATTGTAGCGCTCACGCAGCTTGCGTATCTCGCTTTCCGCTACGCCAGCCAGCGCACAAAGACGCGCATCGGCAAAGCCTTTACGCTTCAGATCCCGCAGGAACTCTTTCGTCAGGCCGTTGATCCCTTCACGGGCAACCTTCTCTTCCAGGCGCACCAGCTCTTCTATCTGTACCAGGAACCAGCGATCGATATTGGTCAGGTTAAAAACGCCATCAACGGACATTCCGGCACGGAACGCGTCGGCGATATACCAGATGCGATCCGAACCGGCATCTTTCAGCTCACGGCGAACGTGGGTCAGGGCTTCGGGATCGTTGAGGCTAACTTTAGGATCGAATCCGCTGGCACCCACTTCCAGCCCGCGCAGCGCTTTCTGCATCGACTCCTGGAAGGTGCGGCCAATGGCCATCACTTCCCCGACGGATTTCATCTGGGTGGTCAGGCGATCGTTCGCCCCGGCGAATTTCTCAAAGTTGAAGCGGGGAATTTTGGTGACGACATAATCGATGGACGGCTCAAACGATGCCGGAGTCAGGCCGCCGGTGATATCGTTCATCAGCTCGTCCAGCGTGTAGCCGACGGCCAGCCTGGCAGCAACTTTCGCAATCGGGAAGCCGGTCGCCTTCGAGGCCAGCGCAGAGGAGCGCGACACGCGCGGATTCATTTCGATAATGATCAGGCGGCCATTTTCCGGGTTCACCGAGAACTGCACGTTAGAACCGCCGGTTTCAACGCCGATTTCACGCAGTACCGCCATCGAGGCGTTACGCATGATTTGATACTCTTTGTCGGTCAGCGTCTGGGCAGGCGCGACGGTAATCGAATCGCCGGTGTGGATGCCCATCGCGTCGAAATTTTCAATGGAGCAGACGATAATGCAGTTATCGTTCTTATCGCGCACCACCTCCATTTCATACTCTTTCCAGCCGATCAGTGATTCATCAATCAGCAGCTCATTGGTGGGAGAGAGATCCAGCCCGCGCTCGCAAATTTCTTCAAACTCTTCACGGTTATAGGCGATACCGCCGCCGGTGCCACCCATGGTGAACGAGGGGCGGATAATGCACGGGAAGCCCAGCTCGTCAGCTACCCTGAGGGCCTCGTCCATGGTGTGCGCAATGCCGGAACGCGCCGTATCAAGGCCAATCTTCTTCATTGCTTTATCGAAGCGCTGACGATCTTCCGCCTTATCAATGGCATCGGCGGTGGCGCCAATCATGGTCACGCCGAATTCAGCCAGCACGCCCTGACGCTCCAGCTCCAGCGCGCAGTTCAGCGCCGTCTGGCCACCCATGGTGGGCAGCACCGCATCCGGGCGCTCTTTTTCAATGATTTTGCGCACCACTTCCCAGTGGATCGGCTCAATATAGGTCGCGTCAGCCATATCCGGGTCGGTCATGATGGTCGCCGGGTTGGAGTTGACCAGAATAACGCGATAGCCCTCTTCCCGCAGGGCTTTACAGGCCTGAGCGCCTGAGTAGTCGAATTCACAGGCCTGTCCGATGACGATCGGACCTGCGCCAAGGATCAGGATACTTTTTATGTCGGTACGTTTTGGCATTTTCTCGCTCCTGATTATTTCGCGTTTGAACGGTAGGCTTCGATCAGTTCGATAAAGTGATCGAACAGCGGGGCGGCATCATGCGGACCCGGGCTGGCTTCAGGGTGTCCCTGGAAACTAAAGGCCGCTTTGTCCGTACGATGAATCCCCTGCACCGTGTGGTCAAAAAGCGAGGTATGGGTCACGCGCAGGTTATCCGGCAGGTTGCTGCCATCGACGGCAAAACCATGGTTTTGCGCGGTGATCATCACCCTGTTGTTGTCCAGGTCTTTTACCGGATGATTGCCACCGTGATGGCCCAGCTTCATTTTGACCGTTTTTGCCCCGCTCGCCAGCGCCAGCAGCTGGTGACCCAGACAGATGCCGAATACCGGCACGTCAGTTTCCAGAAAGCGATTAATCGCCGCGATGGCGTAATCGCATGGCTCCGGATCGCCAGGGCCGTTAGCCAGGAAAATACCGTCCGGATTGAGCTTTAACACCTCTTCCGCAGAGGTCTGGGCCGGGACGACCGTCAGCCGACAGCCGCGATCGACCAGCATCCGCAGGATGCTGCGCTTAACGCCGTAGTCACAGGCCACCACGTGGAACGGCAGTTCGTCACCGCTTTTCGCCGCTGGCAGGCCGTCGAGCGTCCAGCTGCCCTGCTGCCAGCTATAGGTTTCAGCTGTAGAGACCTCTTTCGCCAGGTCCATGCCTTTCAGACCGGGAAACGCCTGCGCTTTTTGCAGCGCCAGCACCGCATCCGGTGCATCACCGGCGATGATGCAGCCATTCTGTGCACCTTTCTCGCGCAGCAACCGCGTTAGCTTACGCGTATCAATATCGGCAATAGCGACAATGTTATGACGCTTCAGGTATGCAGAGAGACCTTCTTCATTACGAAAGTTGCTCGCTATCAGCGGCAAATCGCGAATTACCAGCCCCTGCGCCTGAACCTTAGAGGACTCTTCATCCGCGGCATTAGTGCCGACATTGCCGATATGAGGATAGGTAAGGGTAACAATCTGGCGGGAGTAGGAAGGATCAGTGAGGATTTCTTGATAACCGGTCATCGAGGTGTTGAAAACGACTTCTCCCACAGCCGATCCTGTGGCCCCGATGGCACGACCATGGAATTGGGTTCCGTCTTCGAGAACCAATAGCGCTGACTTAATCAAAACACCCTCCAGGGAATAAACAGTCATATTATTTGCATATTAATTCATTACGAACCTTAAAATCAATGCAAAACCGTCTGACCGTCCGATTTTGGCAAATTGCGCGCATTCTAATGATCGCCCCGGCCATTGTCCACCCTGGAACCCGATTTTTCATGGTTTTTTATTCGACTGATGGGTAAAAGCGTTAGTTACGCCTGAAAAGAGCAGATATCCAGGCTGGAAAACCGATTGCCTGCGAGGGAAAGGGTCATAATGCTCTTAGCTGTACTAAAAAGTGGACCAAATGGTCAAAAATAGCATTACAGAGGGGGATAAAAACGAGTTAAAATAGATAAACAGTCAACTAAAGACATAATCAGGTTAAAAACACTGTTTTCACATTAAAAAAAAGGAGGCATTATTACCTCCTTTATATCAATTATTTACGATCATTAACCTGGAAAAATGAGAACTACACTTTCAGAGATCCTCAAGATTAAGCACATTTCTCATATCATAAAGCCCATCATCCTGAGCATTGAGCCAGATAGCAGCGCGTACTGCGCCTTTAGCAAAGGTCATGCGGCTTGAAGCCTTATGGGTTATCTCCACGCGCTCGCCGATATCGGCAAACATTGCCGTATGCTCGCCCACGATGTCACCGGCGCGTACGGTGGCGAAGCCAATCGTTTGAGCCTTACGTTCTCCGGTGTGACCCTCGCGGGCATAAACGGCGTGCTGGTCCAACTCCCACTTCATGGCATCGGCGATCGCCTCACCCATCGCCAGCGCTGTCCCTGATGGGGCATCCACTTTGTGCCGGTGGTGGGCTTCCACGATCTCGATGTCGGCATAGTCGCCCATCACTTTTGCCGCCTTTTCCAGCAGCTTTAAGACCAGGTTAACGCCAACGCTAAAGTTGGCGGCAAACACAATGCCAATATCCTGAGCCGCCTCGCTGATGGCTGCCTTACCCGCCTGGTCAAATCCGGTGGTGCCGATCACTATCGCCTTATGCTGCTCGCGACAAAATTTCAGATACTCCAGCGTGGCTTCTGGTCGGGTGAAATCGATTAGGATGTCAAAGTCATCCACTACCGCCGTAAGATCGTCGGCTATAGTGACGCCCAGCGTGCCTGCGCCCGCCATTTCACCGGCGTCACTCCCTACCAGCGATGAACCTTTGCGTACCAGTGCGGCGCCCAGGGAGGCGCCCTCAGCCTCATGCACGGCCTGGATCAGCTGACGCCCCATGCGTCCCGATGCGCCGACAACGGCAATGCGAATATCACTACTCATAATTTTTTCATTCCTGACGAAGGTTGATTCGTTGAACTCTCTTTCAGATTAACCAGCCTCCGGGGCAGAAGCCAGAGCCGAAACGGCATAATCAGAATATCAGGGCGTGAAAACGGACGACAGGGTGAAAGACAGGCACACGGGTATTTCACTGGCAGGATCAGGGTGAAAACCCTATAAGACGTCGCGCGCTATATCAGTGTTATAGCGCGCCATAAACTTTATAAGCTTAGGTTGGGGTTAGAAAGTAGCAGGATCGGGATTGAACGGGCCATGCTTCCAACTGATGGCAGTCTTAACGATGCCTACAATCATCATTGCGCCGGACAGGGCCGTCAGCACAATGCCCGCGGTCATTCCTATAAAGCCCAATCCCAGAGTGGGTACGCCCAGAATGGCCCCGCCGACGATGATGGGTATACCTACGACCAGGCCAGCACCGCCTATACCCAGCAACTCAGGGCCGCTTAATGCCCCTCCCCCAACGTTATTGAGTTCCGAAAGCGTGAGTTCTCTCATTATTAACTCCATTTAAATTTATTTAAAACATCCTGTGGTTATTAATCACCTTAAAGAAGCGTGTATTTAATAATTTCCCGTTCCCCTGTCGGGAACAGAATAACCATAACGCAACCAACACGACACTTCAATAAAGTGAAACGCTTTTATAATAGCCACGCCCTAATTTAAATATATTTCTAGAGTTATAAGAAGGATCCCCCAGGCGCGCGCGTCCCTGCGCCCGCCAGTCTGTTTATCACCCTGGCGCCCCCTGTAGTCGTACCTGGAGCCGCCAGTGAACAAACAAGGAGAGATAACGTTACCGCTATTCCAGATTCCAGTTGAATAATTCAGACGTTGCGAATTAAAGCGGCCTGTTCGACATTAGTTAACTTCCCGAATATCTACGCGCAGCTCTTTTGGCACCTCGAAAACAATATTTTCTTCGCGGCCAATCAGCTCAATGGCGGCTTCGCCACCAAACTCGCGCAGACGCTGAATCACTTCCTGCACCAGAATATCCGGTGCCGAAGCACCCGCCGTCACGCCAACGCAGCTCACGCCTTTAATCCACTCTTCCTGAATATCATCGGCAGAATCAATAAGACGGGCGAGCTTGCCCGCCCGCTGTGCCAGTTCGGCCAGACGATTAGAGTTGGAGGAGTTGCGGGACCCAACCACCAGCACCACTTCGGCATCCTTTGCCAGCGTGCGTACCGCTTCCTGCCGGTTGGTGGTGGCATAGCAAATATCATCTTTACGCGGCCCGATGATTTTCGGAAAACGTGCGCGGAGTGCATCAATCACCTCTGACGTATCATCAACTGACAGCGTCGTCTGGGTCATAAAGCACAGATTCTGATCGTTCTTCACCTCAAGCTTCAGAACATCCGCCGGAGATTCCACAAGATACATCCCGCCCTCAGGGTTGCTGTACTGACCCATCGTGCCTTCCACCTCAGGGTGGCCGGCATGACCAATCAGTATCGCCTCCGTCCCCTTACGGCTGGCGCGCGCCACTTCCATATGCACTTTTGTGACCAGCGGACAGGTGGCGTCAAACAGCATGGTCAGGCTGCGCGCTCTGGCTTCTGCGCGAACGGCCTGGGATACGCCATGGGCAGAGAAGATCAGAATCGAACCGTCCGGCACTTCCCCGATCTCCTCAATGAAAATAGCCCCGCGCTCGCGCAGGCTATTCACCACGTAGCGGTTGTGTACTACCTCATGCCGCACGTAAATAGGCGCGCCATACATCTCCAGCGCGCGCTCCACAATACTGATCGCGCGGTCAACGCCCGCACAGAATCCACGAGGATTAGCCAACAGGATTTGCATTTGTCGCCTCCCGTACCGGATTGATCTCCAGCACTTCAACATCAAAATGGATGACCTGCCCGGCTAATGGATGGTTAAAGTCCACGGTAATCGAGTCGCCGGAAATTTCGCGGATAACACCCGGCATCTCATTCCCGTCCATCCCGCTGAACAGCATAATCGCCCCCACTTCAGGCTCTCCCGCCTGGGTAAAATCCCGGCGGGAGAAGTACTGAATTAAATCCGGACTGGCGGAGCCAAAGGCGGCCTCAGGCTGCAGCGAGAACGCTTTTTTATCACCCGGGTGCAGGCCGAGCAGCTCATCTTCAAGCTGCTCTGACAGGCTACCGTCTCCCAGACTAAACAGCGCCGGTTTTCCGTTATCCCGCGTGGATTCCGCGGTGGAACCGTCGGCGAGTTTTAACGTGAAATGCACCAGCACCGCGCTATCACGCTGTACAGAATCAGTCATGCCCTGCCCTTAGCTTTTAGCACGTTTGCTGGCCGGGCTGAAAAAACCCTCCAGTACGATCAGTACGGCACCGATACAGATAGCGGAGTCGGCAATGTTGAAGGTCGCAAAGTGCCAGTCGCCAACATAAAAGTCGATAAAATCCACCACAAAGCCGTGATACGCGCGGTCAAACAAATTGCCTGCCGCACCGCCAATAATCAGTGCATAAGCGATATTATTCAGCTTATTACTGGCTGCGGTACGGTACATCATCACCAGCAGCGCAATAACAATCGCCGTAGCGATACCGGCAAAGAACCAGCGCTGCCAGCCCCCTTTGTCGGCCAGGAAGCTAAAGGCCGCCCCGTAGTTATGCGCATAGAAAAAGTTGAAGAATGGCATCACATGCATCGACTCATGCAGCATCAGCGTATTCATAATCCACTGCTTACTGGCAAAATCGATGGCGATAACGACTACCACCAGCCACAGCCAGCGCAGTCCGGTCGAGAAAATTGATTTATGCATTATGCAAACTTACGCTGTTCGCCGTCACCGGCTACGTTAGTGACGCAGCGCCCGCAGAATTCCGGCCAGGCAGCATGTTGTCCAACATCGGTAGTGTAGTGCCAGCAGCGCTGACATTTCTCACCTTCCGCCTTATGCAGAGTAATTTTAAGACCTTTTACCAGATCGCTCTGCTGAGCCTCTTCAGGTGCCAGCGCGTAATCGGCTACCTGTACCGAGGAGGTCAGTAACACAAAGCGCAGCTCCGTCTCCAGACTCAGCAGTTTTTCAGCCAGCGCCGCATCGGCATAGAGCGTAACGCTCGCCTCCAGCGACCCGCCTACCCGCTTGTCGGCACGCGCCTGTTCGATAACTTTGTTCACTTCGCCGCGCACTTTCAGCAGCTCAGCCCAGAAGCTATCGTTCATTGACTCATTGTCCGCAAGGCCAAACAGCCCGCTGAACCACTCGCCGGTGAAGACATACTTTTCACGCTTGCCCGGCAGCTCATTCCAGATTTCGTCAGCGGTAAAGGACATGATTGGCGCCATCCAGCGCACCAGTGCCTCCGCAATATAGTACAGCGCGGTCTGACAGCTGCGACGTGCCAGGCCATCCGCCCGGGCGGTATACTGACGGTCCTTGATGATGTCCAGATAGAAGGACCCCATCTCGATGGAGCAGAACTGCATCAGACGCTGGACCACCTCGTGGAAGTCATAGCGCGCGTAAGAGGCGATAATGTCCTCCTGTGCCGCTCTGGCGCGTCCCACAGCCCAGCGATCCAGTACCACCATCTCTTCCGGCTCAACGCGATCGGTCTCGGGGTTGAAGCCGTTAAGGTTGGCCAACAGGAAGCGAGCGGTGTTACGGATACGGCGATAGGAATCCGCAGAGCGTTTCAGGATCTCATCGGATACCGCCATCTCACCGGAATAATCGGTGGAGGCGACCCACAGGCGCAGAATATCGCCGCCCAGCTTGTTCATGACATCCTGGGGCGACACGGTATTACCGATGGATTTCGACATTTTGCGGCCCTGACCATCCACAGTAAAGCCGTGAGTCAGTACCTGACGGTAAGGCGCCTTGCCCTTCATCGCCGTCGAGATCATCAGCGAGGACATAAACCAGCCGCGATGCTGATCCGATCCCTCCAGATAGAGGTCAGGCGAATGCCCCTCAAATTCCGGACGCGCATCAACAACGGAGTAGCTGGTCGATCCTGAGTCAAACCAGACGTCGAGCGTATCAGGCACCTTTACGTAGCTGTCGGCGTCTGCGCCCATCAGCTCGTGCGCATCCAAATCCCACCAGGCCTGAATGCCATCCTGCTCAACGCGTTCAGCCACTTTCTCCATCAGCGCGAGGGTGTCAGGGTGTAGCTGTTCGGTATCTTTATGCACAAACAGCGCCATCGGCACGCCCCAGGTACGCTGACGTGAAATACACCAGTCCGGGCGGTTCGCCACCATGGATTCGATACGCGCCTGGCCCCAGTCAGGGATCCACTGCACATCTTTAATCTCAGACAGTGACTGCGCGCGCAGGCCTTTCTGATCCATGCTGATAAACCACTGCGGCGTTGCACGGAAGATGATCGGCGTTTTGTGACGCCAGCAGTGCGGATAGCTGTGCAGCAGTTTTTCAACGTGCAGCAGTGCGCCCTTTTCGCGCAGCAGCTCGACCACCAGATCGTTGGCTTTGAAGACGTTAACACCGTCCAGCCCAGGGTAAGTGCCCGGCAGGTAGCGCCCATCCGGACCGACCGGGTTAGCGACGTCGATACCGTATTTCTGGCCGATTACATAGTCATCTGGCCCGTGGCCTGGGGCAGTATGCACCGCACCGGTACCGGCTTCGACCGTCACGTGCTCACCCAGAATCACAGGCGACGTTAACGCCAGGAAGGGATGCTGGAAAGTCATCAGCTCCAGCGCCGCACCTTTAACTTCGCCTAACACCTGCCACTCTGCTACGCCAATGCGTTTCATGACGCTTTCAACCAGCTCTTTCGCCAGAATCAGCGCACGGCCTTCGATCTGCACCAGCTGATAGTCAAACTCAGGGTGCAGAGAGATCGCGCGGTTAGCAGGCAGGGTCCAGGGGGTGGTGGTCCAGATAACCAGCGAGACGGGACCGGCTACGCTGCTAACACCAAATTTGGCCTGCACCGCCTCGGCATCCACGGCGTTAAACAGCACGTCGATGGAAGGTGAGGTTTTATCGTAATATTCAACTTCAGCCTCAGCCAGTGCGGAGCGGCAATCCATACACCAGTGCACCGGCTTCGCACCTTTGTGCAGATGGCCATTACCAATGATTTTGCCCAGCGCACGGATGATGTTTGCTTCGGTTTTGAAGTCCATCGTCAGATAGGGGCGATCCCAGTCTCCCAGCACGCCCAGGCGGATAAAGTCTTTTTTCTGCCCTTCTACCTGCTCAGCGGCATACTGCCGACAGGCAGCACGAAACTCCGCGGCGGTAACTTTCTCGCCGGGCTTGCCGATCATCTGCTCGACTTTATGCTCGATGGGCAGGCCATGGCAGTCCCAGCCCGGCACGTAGGGCGCATCAAAACCCGCCAGGCCTTTGGACTTCACGATAATGTCTTTCAGAATCTTGTTGACTGAGTGACCAATATGAATGCTGCCGTTCGCGTAGGGAGGGCCGTCGTGCAGAATAAAGGTTTTTTTCCCTTTTTTGGCTTCGCGGATGATGCCGTACAAATTATCATCATACCAGCGTTGCAGCATTCCCGGTTCGCGTTTGGCCAGATCGCCACGCATCGGGAACCCCGTTTCCGGCAAGTTCAGGGTAGATTTATAGTCACTCATCAGATTCTCGGTTCCGTGTTTCGGTTCTGGTTAATCCGGTGTTTTCAGCCCAAAAAACCTTCGGGCGCTCACCACATCGTTAGCAATTTGCTCTTTCAGCGCGTCAAGTGAAGCAAAACGCTGCTCGTTACGTATTTTTTCGCACAGCACCACATCTATATGGCGCCCGTACAGGTCGATTGCAACGTCCAGCAGGTGAACTTCCAGCTGCTGACGCACTCCCGCCACCGTGGGCCGCGTGCCGATATTCGCCACGCCAGGCAACGGTCGTTCGCTGATGCCATGGACCTCAACGGCATACACCCCTTTGACCGGCGACACAAAGCGTCGGAGAGGCAGGTTAGCCGTGGGGAAGCCTATCGTCCGGCCCAGCGCATCACCGTGCACCACCCGGCCTGAAATACTGAAGGGATGTCCCAATAGTGAGGCTGCAAGCGGCAGATTATCCTCTGCCAGCGCCTGTCGAACGGCGGTGCTGCTGATTCGCCTGCCGTTATCACAAAATGTCTGCGTACCGACAACATCGAAGCCATAGTCGACACCCGCTTTCTGTAATAACAGGAAATCCCCCCGGCGACCAGCGCCAAAGCGGAAATCATCCCCGACCGCCAGAAATTTAACACCGAGCTTTTTCACCAGCAGATCGGCAACGAAACTCTGCGCCGTCAGCCCCGCAAACAAAGGGTCGAAGCGCACGCACAGTACGGCGTCTACGCCCGCCTCACTGAGATAGCGAAGCTTCTCGCGCAGTCGGGTCAGGCGAGCCGGGGCTTTATCGGGCGCAAACAGCTCCAGGGGCTGCGGTTCAAACAACATGACCACCACCGGCAGATGACGCTGACGCCCCTCTTCACAGAGTCGTGCCAGCAATGCCTGATGTCCCCGGTGTACGCCATCGAAGTTACCGATAGTCAGTACGCAGCCGCGATGCTGCTCCCTGAGGTTATGTATGCCGCGGATAAACTTCATGGCTGACTCAAATGGGTGGAAATCGGCGGATTATACCTTGTACAGCGATGAAGGTTAACCCGGTAATGCCCCTTTAGCGCTTTCTTACCGCCATTTTCCCTGCCTAAAGCGGCCTGCGCCCGGCATTCTTATTTTTATTGTGATTAAGCTGTATTCATCTGGCCGAAGCTGGTAGAATCTTGCGCCATCGAAACGTAACCAGGCGTCGTTTTTTTAGCGGCGCTTATTTGCACAAATCCATTGACAACCATGGGCGAAAGAGGCATATTCCTCGGCCTTTGAATTGTCCTCATAGAACTATTTGGGAGTTGGACCTTGGCTAATATCAAATCAGCTAAGAAACGCGCTGTAACGTCTGAGAAGCGTCGTAAGCACAACGCTAGCCGTCGTTCAATGATGCGTACTTTTATTAAGAAAGTATACGCGGCTATCGCTACTGGCGATAAAGCAGCTGCGCAGAATGCATTTAATGAAATGCAGCCTCTTGTGGACCGTCAGGCAGCTAAAGGCCTGATCCACAAAAACAAAGCTGCACGTCATAAAGCAAACCTGGCTGCACAGATCAACAAACTGGCTTAATCGCCACGCTGTTATCTGGCTTTGAAAAAAAAACCGGCTTAGCCGGTTTTTTTTTGCCTGTCATCTGGTGAGCCGTTCAGGAATCCCAGATTGCGCCATAGGCCGCTACGCCATGCGCTTCACATCCCTCTACCACATAATCGGTTAACTTACGGTTGGCGATGCAAATCACCGCTTCCGCCCCGCTCTCGTCTGCCAGTTGTAATGCCAGCTGTAATAAATCCGGCTTGCCGTGCGCATCGGTATCCCAGATCAACACATCGGGTTGTAGCCGGATGATTTCGTCCACCATTTCGTCGCCATAGGTCAGTCGCGGGTTGCGCGTCGACCAGATTAAGCGCCGGGGTCGGTTTAACGTCATCAGGTGGGGCAACAGGGGTCCGATGCCGCTACCGGTGGCGACATAAATTACCGAATGAAAAATTTTCCCGACGCTGCCGACCCCCGGGGTGGGGAGGCCTTTAAACCAGACATGGGAAGGAGGCGAGTCAATAAAGCGGCTGGTCCAGTCTCCGGCCCGCGATACCAGCATACGACAGCCGCTACGATCGCTGAACGGGATATTAGCAAAAGCGTGCCACTCCGATAGCGGGGAGCGACTGATGGCAAAAGAGGATCCGGCAAAAGGATCCCGCGGCAAATCAAAGCTCACAATCGCGGCATGTTCTGACGGGCGCTCAATGGTGACCGGCACTTTTCTCAGGCGCAGCCACGGCAAAATAATACTGCCGGTAATCGCCAAAAGCGTCCAGAAGGCCGGCGTTTTCGCAAGCGTCAGTAATGACCACAGGCCGCCGTTGCAGTCGCGGGTAAAACAGGCCGCCTGCCCCCAGGAGAGCAGCAGCGCGGCCCAGCCGACATACCGGTGTACGTGCTCAAACAGATTGTGGTATCGCCTGCGGATCGCCGGATGCGCCATTATTGTAATGATTGCCAGCAGCGCGGCCAGCAGGGCATTGATCGTTACCAGCGCAGAAGAGACATTGGGCAAGGCGTGGCAATGATGATAATAAACCGCAGCACTGAATACGATAAGCCACAGACAGGCAAAGAGTGCACAGCCGGAATGCAGGCCACCAAAATGATATACTTTAGCCAGCCGACGCCGGACAAATAACGGCCAGTTCAGCGGAACCTGCCACACCAGACGAAAGAGAAAATTGATAATATATTGCTGACGGATCAATACGGCGATGGCCAGATTAACCAATACCATATTACTGATATCGACCAGCTGTATCCCTTTTTCAGACCACCAGTGACCTGAGGTCAGCCCGTAAATTAAAAAAAAGGTATTGACCAGCGTGACCAACAGAAATAGCCGCTGGTAATAACTCAGTGGGGTCCATCGCAGGGATAAACGCAGGTTCGGGTAAGAGGGAGCCAGCGCAGCACCGCTCTCCCTTACTATACTTTTATTGTTGATTTTCAATATACTACCCTAAAAATAAATACTATTAACTGCTCATTCGTGACACGAATCAGTAGAGTCATTCAGTCATATTGATTAGAAAGAACGCAGCCTCAGGAGGCTTCAGCTGACAGCGTATGAGAGGTTCAGGTGACAGTAAATAGCCGCATTTTTTTTGAGAATTTCGCTATTACTTTACGGCGGAGGGAGAAATAATAAAGCCAGATATTACAGGAATAACTGGCATTAAATAAAAAATAGCCTGCTAATCATTATCAGATTATTCACCAGGCAAAATGGAGTCCGGAATATAATCTGATGCTAACGCAGTTTAATACGCAGTAGAATATAACCGACTACCGCCGAAATGACGGATCCAAAGAGAATACCGATCTTTGCCAGCGTCACCATCTCCTGATGCGCCGCATCGAAAGCCAGCGAAGCAATAAATATCGACATGGTAAAGCCGATACCACACAAAACGCCGATGGCAGAGATGTCCCGCATCCGCGTACTCTCCGGCAGTGCGGCGATACGAAGCTTGACGGCCAGCCAGCAGATAAGCGTGATCCCCAGCGGTTTACCGATAAACAGACCCAGAATGATGCCCAGCGGCACGGAGGAAAACACGCCGTTCAGCGATATGCCGGTTAATGAGACGCCCGCATTGGCGAAGGCAAACAGCGGCAGGATAAGCCAGCTTACCCAGGGTGCCAGGCTATGGGCCAGATGGATAGCCGGGGAGTGGCCGTTCTGTTTCTCCAACGGGATAAAGAAGCCCAGAATAACGCCTGCCAGCGTGGCATGAACGCCCGATTTCAGCACCGCCACCCAGAGCACCATTCCTACCAGCATATAGACGGACAGGTTACGCACGCCAAAACGGTTGAGCAGTGCCAGCACCGCAATTGCACCGCCAGCCACGCACAGCGAGGCTACCGACAGATCCTGGGTATAGAAGAAAGCGATAATCAGAATGGCGCCGAGGTCATCAATCACCGCCAGCGCCATCAGGAACATTTTGAGTGCGGGCGGCACGCGGCTGCCCAGCAGCGCCAGGATCCCCAGAGCGAAGGCAATATCCGTTGCGGTTGGGATTGCCCAGCCGTGAATAGCCAGGGGATTGCTATGATTAAACAGCGCAAAGATGGCACCTGGCGCAATCATCCCGCCAATGGCCGCGATCAGCGGAAACATCGCCCGTTCACGCGTTGCCAGTGAACCGGAGTGCAGCTCGTGTTTCACCTCCAGCCCGATCATTAAGAAGAAGAGCGCCATGAGCGCATCATTGATCCACAGCAGCAGATCTTTACTGATATCCAGCGCGCCAAAACGAAACGCCACCGGCATGGAGAGGATAGACTGATAAGCCTGCTGGGTTCCGGCATTATTGGCCAGAAACATCGCCACCGCCGCAGCGATAATCAGTATTACCCCGCCGGTTGCTTCATTTTTCAGTAGCCGCGTAAGCGCTGATTTCATTGATTCCATTCCTGATTACAAATTTGACTGACGTAGCCCAAGCATAACCGCTCCGGCTGCTGCTAAAGAAGCCTTTATACGCTCCTTTACCTCCCTGCGGCGAAAAAAAAGGCAGCCCGCAGGCTGCCCTTTATTTCTCTGCCGCGTGAAGCTAGCGGGTTAAATCATCGAAAAATTTCTTAACGCCGTCGAAGAAGCTTTTTGAACGCGGGCTGTTTTTTTCACCGCTCGGTCCACCAAAGCTCTCTTCCAGTTCGCGCAGCAGCGACTTCTGCTTATCGCTGAGGCTGACTGGCGTTTCAACAACTACGCGACACAGCAGATCGCCCTGCGCGCCGCCGCGTACCGATTTAACGCCCTTGCCACGCATGCGGAACAGCTTACCGGTCTGCGTTTCCGCAGGCACCTTGAGCTTGACCCGACCATCCAGCGTGGGCACTTCAATTTCCCCCCCCAGCGCGGCCATTACAAAGTTGATGGGCACTTCGCAGTAGAGGTTATTCTCTTCACGCTCAAAAATGTTGTGCTTGCGCACCTGCACCTGAACGTAGAGATCGCCCGCTGGCGCGCCCTGCTCCCCGGCTTCACCTTCACCCGTCAGGCGAATGCGATCGCCGGTATCCACGCCCGCCGGAATTTTAACCGACAGCGTTTTAGATTTCTCAACGCGACCGTGCCCGTGACAGGCATTACAGGGATCTTTGATAACCGAGCCGCGCCCGTGACAGGTCGGACACGCCTGCTGCACGGTAAAGAAGCCCTGGCGCATCTGCACCTGACCCTGACCGTGACAGGTCGAACAGGTTTGAGGTTTCGTTCCAACCTTCGCGCCGCTGCCATGACAGACGTCACACTCTTCCAGCGCAGGAATACGGATCTCTTTGGACACGCCGCGGACGGCTTCTTCAAGCGTCAGCTCCATGTTGTAGCGTAAATCGGCCCCGCGAGCGGCGCGCTGCTGACGGCGTCCCCCACCGAAAATATCGCCGAACACGTCGCCAAAGATATCGCTGAAGTCTGCACCGCCGCCGCCGCCAAAGCCGCCGCCACCGCCCATGCCGCCCTGTTCAAAGGCTGCATGACCGTACTGATCGTAAGCGGCACGCTTCTGCGCATCGGTCAGGATCTCGTACGCTTCCTTAACTTCTTTAAATTTAGCTTCGGACTCTTTATCACCTGGATTGCGGTCAGGATGGTGTTTCATCGCCAGGCGTTTGTAGGCCTTTTTGATTTCACGCTCATCCGCCGACTGGGGAACGCCTAAAATCTCGTAATAGTCTTTTTTCGCCATTCTGCTGGTCCTGCCCTTAATATGCATGCACGGGCGTGGAGATTAACTCCTACGCCCGTGGGATTATGCAGTGGCCTGAATTGTTTTGCCTGAAGCTACAGGCCACCGTGCCCGCTCAAGGGCGATTATTTTTTGTTGTCTTTTACTTCTTCAAATTCAGCATCAACAACGTCGTCTTCTTTCTTCGCTGAAGCATCAGCGGCATCCGCAGCGCCACCAGCAGCCTGCTGCTGCTGAGCAAATTCCATCAGCTTGCTGGAGACTTCCATCAGCGCCTGCATTTTGGCTTCGATTTCAGCTTTATCTTCGCCTTTCAGCGCGGTGTTCAGGTCGGTCAGGGCCGCTTCAATTGGCGCCTTGTCGTCCGCTGGCAGTTTGTCACCGGCTTCGTCCAGCTGCTTACGGGTGCTATGGGACAGATGATCGGCCTGGTTACGAACCTGCACCAGTTCCTCGAACTTACGGTCAGAGTCGGCGTTAGCTTCCGCATCACGAACCATTTTTTCGATTTCATCATCGTTCAGACCAGAAGAGGCCTTGATGGTGATCTTCTGCTCTTTACCGCTGTTTTTGTCTTTAGCAGACACGTGCAGAATACCATCGGCGTCGATGTCAAAGGTGACTTCGATCTGCGGCATGCCGCGCGGTGCGCCCTGGATCCCATCAAGGTTAAACTGGCCGAGAGATTTGTTATCCGCTGCGCGCTTACGCTCACCCTGCACAACGTGGATGGTCACCGCAGACTGGTTGTCTTCAGCGGTAGAGAACACCTGGCTGTGCTTGGTTGGAATGGTAGTGTTCTTGGTGATAAGCGCAGTCATCACGCCGCCCATGGTTTCGATACCCAGAGACAGAGGCGTCACGTCCAGCAGCAGTACGTCTTTCACGTCGCCCGCCAGTACGCCACCCTGCACGGCAGCACCTACAGCAACCGCTTCGTCCGGGTTCACGTCTTTACGTGGCTCTTTACCAAAGAACTCAGCCACTTTAGCCTGAACCATTGGCATACGCGTCTGACCACCGACCAGGATAACGTCGTTGATGTCAGAAACGGACAGACCCGCATCCTGCAGAGCCACTTTCAGTGGATCAATAGAGCGTGCGACCAGGTCTTCAACCAGTGATTCCAGTTTTGCACGGGTCACTTTGATGTTCAGGTGCTTAGGACCTGTCGCATCAGCCGTGATGTACGGCAGGTTAACGTCGGTCTGCTGCGCAGAAGAGAGTTCGATTTTCGCTTTCTCTGCGGCTTCTTTCAGACGCTGCATCGCCAGCGGATCGTTGTGCAGATCGATACCCTGATCTTTCTTAAATTCCGCGACGAGGTAGTTGATCATGCGGCTGTCAAAGTCTTCACCACCCAGGTGGGTATCACCGTTGGTAGCCAGAACTTCGAAGGTTTTTTCGCCATCCACTTCATCGATTTCGATGATTGAGATATCGAAGGTACCGCCGCCCAGGTCATAAACCGCGATAGTGCGGTTGCCCTGGCCTTTATCCATACCGTATGCCAGCGCGGCAGCGGTAGGTTCGTTGATAATACGCTTAACGTCCAGACCCGCGATGCGGCCTGCATCTTTCGTTGCCTGACGCTGCGCATCGTTAAAATAAGCGGGTACAGTGATAACGGCTTCAGTTACCGCTTCGCCCAGGTAGTCTTCGGCAGTTTTTTTCATTTTTTTCAGCACTTCTGCTGAAATCTGCGGTGGTGCCAGTTTCTGACCTTTTACGTCGATCCAGGCATCACCGTTGTCTGAACCGGCAATTTTGTAGGGCATGATTTTAATATCACGCTGCACTTCTTCGTCCTGGAAGCGACGGCCAATCAGGCGCTTGATCGCAAACAGGGTATTCTGTGGGTTAGTCACCGCCTGGCGCTTAGCCGGCTGACCGACCAGAATCTCACCGTCCTGGGTATAAGCGATGATAGAAGGCGTGGTGCGATCGCCTTCCGCATTCTCCAGTACGCGAGCCTTGCCGCCATCCATAATAGCGACACAAGAGTTAGTCGTACCCAGGTCAATACCAATAATCTTACCCATCTAAACGTCTCCCACTTAAATTTGTTTCAAATCAGGTTATGCACACTTAATGCGGGCTATTTTGGCCATTTCAACTGCCAGTACCGCGCTTTTTTTCCAGGCCCATAACCTCGGATGCCAAATAAGATGGGGCCATCGCCAACGGCATCAAGGGGGGTAAGCAAAAAAATTTCAATTTTACCGCTGTCAGGATCAATGTTTCCTCGCCCCCGACTCATTACCATGCCGTCCGGACCGATCGCGCTGGTGTCTTTTTCCCGTGGAGGCCCGTTTACTAATGGTTTCATTATTATGATTATTTCTACTATCACTGAGGATTTATGCATAACAATACACTGGCGAATCCCGGTCCTTTGGGGCTGATGGGGTTTGGAATGACCACTGTTTTACTCAATCTGCACAATGCAGGTTTTTTCCCTCTGACCTCGGTCATTATCAGCATGGGGATTTTTTTCGGCGGGATGGCGCAGATTATTGCGGGTTTGCTGGAGTATAAAAAGGGCAATACCTTTGGCCTGACCGCCTTTACCTCTTACGGTGCTTTCTGGCTGAGCCTGGTGGGCATTTGGTTGCTGCCAAGGCTGGGGCTGGCCGAGCCAACCGACGCCACTACGCTGGGCATTTATCTGGCGCTGTGGGGTATTTTCACGCTGTTTATGTTTTTTGGCACGCTGCGCGCCAACCGCGCCCTGCAATTTGTGTTTGCCAGCCTGACGCTGCTGTTTGCGCTGCTGGCCTACGGCCATATTACCGGCAATGCTGCCGTGTTGTTGTTCGCGGGTTATGAGGGTGTAGTTTGCGGTGCCAGTGCGATTTATCTGGCGATGGCAGAGGTGATCAATGCGCAGCTGGACCGTCAGGTGCTTCCCACTGGTGAACCACGCCGCGCGTCGGTGCTGGCCAGCGCGTTGAGTCAGGCGTAGCCCGGAGGCCCGGTGCGGCACAGGCATGGGGTGTCGCCTGCGGGTGGGGACTGGTGCTGCAAAGGCTGGAGGTGTCGCCTGCGGGTGGGGACTTGTGCGGCAAAGGCATGGGGGGTCGCCTGCGGGTGAGGACCGGTGCGGCAAAGACCTGGGGGGTCGCCTGCGGGTGGGGACTTGTGCGGCAAAGGCCTGGGGGTGTCGCCTGCGGTGGAGCCCGGTGCTGCACAGGCTGGAGGTGACGCCTGCGGGTGGGGCCCGGTGCCTGGCGGTCCTCGCGCCGCGCGTGGCGCGGTTCCTTCGCTCCGCTCGTCGACCTTTCGGACCGGGCATGACGGGACATCCCTGTCCCGGCATGCCCTTGTGCCAGCATCCCTGCTGGCCCATCCGGGTCTTCCTCCCTGCGCTCAGCGCTGCGGAATGCCTGTCACCGGGCCCCACCCGCCTGCTTATTGCATTGTGCTGGCTGCGGGTAAAAGCTTTTTCAGGTGTTACAGGAAACTCTTCAGTAGGTCTGAAAAAGAACCCGGCCAGGCAAATATGAAAACGGTTTGCTAAGAAGCAGCTAAAAATACTTAGGAAATTCAAAAGGTTTCACTGAAAGCCACTCAGAAGCCCGAGAGGGGGACAATCCCTGCGGTTGACGGGCATTCCGCAGCGCTGCGGCGCAGACGGAGGGCCAGGCGAGGGCAGCAGGGATGCTGCACTCAGGGAGCGGCGGGCAGGGATGCCCGCTCGTGACCGGGCCGTCCGGCCTGGCGTCGGAGCCAAAGGCACCACGCGGAGCGTGGCGTGAGGACGCCCGGCAAACGCTGGGATTGTCCACCGACACCGCAGCGATGGCAGCCCAAACAACTAACCGGCAACCGCTGGGATTGTCCACCGACACCGCAGCTATGGCAGCCCAAACAACTAACCGACAACCACCAGGATTATCCAACGAAACCGCAGCGATGGCAGCCCAAACAACCAACCGACAACCACCAGGATTGTCCTCCGAAACCGCAGCGATGGCCGCCCAAACAACTAACCGGGCTCACCCCCACGCCAAAGGGCAACAATGCACTGACTCCCGGAATTCAACCTCTACAAATCGGCATGCACGACAGCATCGCGATAATAAAGATCGCGGCTGAGATAAACCCCCAGCAGTAAACCCATGGCGGAAAGCGCCAGCACATAATAAGCCGGAGCCAGCGGCGTTATGGACATCATCAGCGTCACCAGAATCGGCGTTAACCCGCCAAAAAAGGCATATGCGACATTATAGGAAAACGAAATACCGGTAAAACGCACCTCTGCCGGAAATGCCCGCACCATCACATAAGGCACCGCCCCCACGACGCCCACGCTGTAACCCACCAGTGCGTAACAGGCAAAAAGCCATTCAGGATAAGCGGCAGGAGCCTGATAAAAAATCCAGCTACACGCCGCTAACAGCAGGCTGCCGAAAATAAAGGTTTTGCTGGCGCCAAAGCGATCGGCGGCCAGGCCTGCGCTAATACATCCTGCTATCAGGGTAAGGGTCGCCAGACTGTTAGCCTGCAATGCCTCTGCCGCCGCAATGCCATAGCTTTTTTGCAGCCAGGTCGGCGTCATTAAAATCACCACGACCACGCCCGCCGAAAGCAGCCAGGTCAGCAACATACAGACGGCGACCTCTTTTTTATAATTCATCACCACGGCCTTTAACGGCAGCTCCGCCGCCAGCGTCTTACGTGCCTCAAGCGCCTTAAAGACCGGAGTTTCATGTAGCCAGCGACGCAGATAAAGCGCAACAAAACCGAAAAAGCCGCCGAGCAGGAAAGGAATGCGCCAGCCGCCCGCAATAATGCCTTCGATACCAAACGCCCGATTAATCAGCGTTGCCACCACCGAACCGACCAGGATCCCCGCGGTCAGCCCCGCCGTCAGCATGCCGCAGGCGAAGCCGGTACGCGTCTGCGGAACGTGCTCGGCAACAAACACCCAGGCCCCAGGCACTTCACCTCCCACCGCGGCGCCCTGCAACATCCGCAGCAGCAGTAACAAAATGGGTGCCGTTATGCCCAACGTCGCGTAGGTGGGCAACAGCCCCATCGCTAATGTCGGCAGCGCCATCAACAGAATACTGAGACTGAACATTTTTTTGCGCCCGCGACTGTCGCCAAAATGGGCCATCACAATGCCACCCAGCGGGCGCGCCAGATAACCCGCAGCGAAGATAGCAAAAGTTTGCAGCTGACGGAGCCAGTCGGGAATATCGGGGGGGAAGAAAAGATCGCCTATTACTGAGGCGAAAAAGACGAAAATAATGAAATCATAAAACTCCAGCGCGCCGCCCAGCGCGGCCAGAGTCAGTGTTTTGTAATCCCGCCGATTCAGGCGGCCCAGGCTTTGAGGAGGCATAAATATTAGCGAACATCCAGAAGTAGAGGGGAAAATGTAAGGTAATGGCTGTAAAGCTAACCTTACTATACCGTCCATTTCCCGCTACGCCAGCTGCCCTGGAGTTTATGCCTGAATCAGATTATTTTTTAGCTGTTTGTCCCACGCCGGGCGCTTTTGGGGCGAAATGCTGCTACCACCGCCTGATGGGTATCGACCCACGGCCCTTCCAGCAGTTGAATACAGTAGGGAACGCTGGCAAACAGGCCCTGCACCTTCACCGTCCCATCAGGCGCTTTTACCCCCTCAAGCGTCTCTTTAATCGACTTAGGCTGGCCCGGCAAATTCACAATCAGCGACTGCTTACGAATAACCGCCACCTGCCGTGACAGAATGGCCGTCGGGACGAAGTTGAGGCTGATCTGCCGCATCTGCTCACCAAAGCCCGGCATCTCCCGGTCTGCTACCGCCAGCGTGGCATCCGGGGTCACGTCCCGTCGCGCTGGCCCGGTTCCGCCCGTGGTGAGTACCAGATGGCAAAATCGCTCATCCACCAGCTCACAGAGGGTCTGTTCGATCATCGACTGTTCATCGGGCACCAGGCGCTTTTCAATGCTAAAAGGCGTGCTCAGAGCCTGCGTCAGCCAGGCCTCCAGCGCGGGCAGCCCCTCATCCTGATAGATGCCGTTTGCGGCGCGATCGGAAACCGAGATCAATCCTATACGTAGTGTGTTCATCGTGTTGTCACCGTAATGCCCACGGCGTAAAGCGCGGACGCAGGTTAAAGTTCATTTGCGGGAAGAATAAACATTGCAGGGCGGGAAGTACAGCCGGGGGAAAAACGCGGCCAGGTGAGTGGCCGCGAGCATGCATTACAGCAGATCGGCAATCATTTTATCCAGCTTGCCCTGGTCAAGCGCAAAGTTGCGGATGCCCTGAGCCAGTTTATCAACCGCCATCGGATCCTGATTGTGCTGCCACAGGAACTCGGATTCCGTCATTTTTGCCGGACGCGCTTTCACTTCGCCGCTGTACGAAAGTTTACGCTCCAGTGTTCCTTCGCTCTCAGCCAGCTCTTTCAGCAGGCCCGGAGAGATAGTCAGGCGGTCACAGCCTGCCAGCTCGGTGATTTCACCGATATTACGGAAGCTGGCACCCATAACTACGGTTTCGTAGCCATGCTGCTTGTAGTATTCGTAGATTTCAGTCACTGAAATGACGCCTGGGTCTTCGTTCGCCGCATACTCTTTCTTGTCGGTATTGGCTTTGTACCAGTCCAGAATACGACCCACAAATGGCGAAATCAGATAGGCACCGGCTTCGGCACAGGCACGCGCCTGAGCAAAGGAGAACAGCAGGGTCAGGTTACAGTTGATGCCCTCTTTTTCCAGGATCTCCGCGGCGCGGATACCCTGCCAGGTTGAAGCCAGCTTAATCAGGATACGGTCATTGCCGATCCCGGCATCGTTATAAAGCTTGATCAGCGTACGTGCCTTATTGATGCTGCCTTCCGTGTCGTAGGACAGGCGTGCATCAACTTCGGTAGAGATACGACCAGGAACCAGCTTCAGGATCTCCAGACCAATATTCACATTCAGCTTGTCTGCCGCATGCTGGATCTGCTCATCCTTGTTGCTGCTGCGATCGCGTGCCCAGCTTACTGCATCATCAATCAGCCTGCGGTACTCGGGAATTTGCGCCGCGCTGAGGATCAGCGAGGGGTTGGTGGTAGCATCCTGTGGCTTGTACAGCTTCATCGCCGCAATGTCGCCGGTATCGGCAACAACGGTAGTCAGTTGACGCAGGGAACTCAGTTTGTCCGTCATGATTGTCATTCTCGTCAGAGTAGCGTTATCGGGATGTTAATCGTGTTTACGTCGATCATATCACGCGTACCAGGCCATGCAAGGTAAGGTTTCCGTCAGGCCACGTAGTGCTAAAAGTGTTAATAAGAAGGGTAAGAGGCGAGACGGCTATGGCAGTGATTTGCGCTTTCTCGTCGCTTTTTTGCTAAAGTAACGGTCTCGTTTATTTCGCCCGGTCAGGGCAGTTTCACATAAGGATACAGGCATGTTGATGGTTATCTCTCCGGCTAAGACGCTGGATTTTGAAAGCCCGCTGGCTACCCGTCGTTTTACCCAACCTGCCCTGCTGGATGATTCACAAAAACTGATCGAAATAGCCCGCCGGCTGACGCCCGCACAGATCGGCACGCTGATGAGCATCAGCGACAAGCTGGCCCACCTCAACGCCGAACGCTTCAACGACTGGCACCCGCCTTTCAGCCCCGATAATGCCCGTCAGGCGATTCTGGCCTTTAAAGGCGATGTGTATACCGGGTTACAGGCCGAAACCTTTCATGAAAAGGACTTCGATTTTGCCCAGCAGCATTTGCGTATGCTCTCCGGGCTGTACGGCGTGCTGCGACCCCTGGATCTGATGCAGCCCTACCGTCTGGAAATGGGCATCAAGCTGGAAAACCCGGCCGGGAAAGATCTCTACACCTTTTGGGGCGACCGACTGACCGACGCGCTGAATGCCGCGCTGGCCGAACAGGGCGACGATATCCTGATTAATCTGGCCTCGGACGAATATTTCAGGGCGGTGAAACCTAAAAAACTGGCGGGTCGCATCATTAAACCGGTCTTTCTTGATGAGAAAAACGGCAGGTTTAAGGTCATCAGCTTTTACGCTAAGAAAGCACGCGGGCTGATGAGCCGCTACATCATCCAGCATCGTCTGAGCCAGCCGGAGCAGCTTAAAAAATTCGATGTCGATGGCTACTTCTTCGCAGCGGAAGAGAGCAATGACAGCGATCTGGTCTTTAAGCGCCGCGAGAATCCATAACCTTAAATGATGCGTACGCGGCTTTTGCGAGTCTAAAGCCGTATTTTCTTCCCCCTTCCCTGCCTCTCCATACCCTTTAGTTATAACCGGTGACAGAAACCGAACGCGCGATCCTTTATTGCCCACCCAAGGCCTGTTGCAGCAAATCAGCCATTGGGAGGTAGGTATGGATCAGCACGCACTGCGCAAAAACCTAAGCGATCGGGTCTGGCAGGCCACGCATCTTCAGCCGGATAATACTCAGGCCACGTTCGACAATCCTGTACCGACGGCCGCGAAGCCCTGGCTCTGCGCGGCGGCAAAACACCTCGGCGTCAAAAAAGTCGATCGGCAGCAGTTTGCTGCCTCCGGACGCCTGAGGCTGGATGCGCTGGACGTGGTAGCCATTTGCCAGCGGGAAGCTCCTGTACCCCTGTGGCTGGTGGTTGGCTTCCTGCAACCCCCTGCTGCACTCCATCCCGAGGTCTGGCAGGAGGCGCTGCTCAGAGCGAGCGATGTCGCCATGGGCCTGAGCGGCATCGCCCTTTCGCTGGATGAGAAGGGCCAGACACGGCTAACACTGCGGCTGTCTTTTGATATATGGCAGGACGCAGAAGCCCTGGCAGAGAGATTAAACGACCTCCATTCGCTGGCCTCAAGCCTGACAGACTTACTGCTCTCTTCCGCAGGCGAGCAGCCGCCCTCCACGAATACCCACGCTGTTGCACCCGTTGAAGATTGGGTGACAGAGTGGCGGCAAACAGCGTCGTTGCGACTGGATGAGCTTGTCGAACAGGCCATCAGCCATCGCTGGCATTATTCGCTGCTGCATCAGGCCCTCACCCTGCTTGACCTCCCCCCCTCCCGCTATCGGCTGGAGGGCTGTTGCTGCATCCTTAACTTCCCTGAAAGGCAGTTCACCGTGCTTGCCGATGGCGATCGACGCCACCTCCTGATCTCAACGCCCCTGTCACTGGATGTCACACCCGGCTCCGCGCAGCAACGCCTGTTACAGGCTAACAGCGAGCTAATGGTACTGACCAACTGCTCGCTGGCGCTGTGCGGTGAAACGCTGTGCCTGGTCTGCCGCTGGGACACTCTGGGGCTGGACGGTTCCGATCTCGCCAGTTGGCTTGCCGACCTTATGACGCTCAGCGTCGCCATGACCGTCGCGAACAAACCGTAGCCTGAATCGGAGCATAATGATGAGCGATACCATCCGGCCGGCTTCCGGCCAGTATGAAATACCCAGGCTGGGCGGGCGCGGCGATGAAGAGAGCGGGCCGCGCCCCGATGCTGCGCCGGGACGCGCAGCCCGGGCAGCCGCCAGCGCGGGGCAGTTTTTCTCAACGCTCAGTGAGAGTGCCTGGAAGAGCACAAAAACGGGCGGAGGCAAACTATGGGACGGCAGCAAAACCGCAGGTAAGCTGGGGTGGCAGGAGACGGCAGCTTCCGCCGCCGATTTAGGGAAATTTACGCTGGCTCCCCTGCAAAACAAAGCCTGGGGGGCGCTAAGTGGTCATGCCCTCCAGCAAATGATCACCTGCGGGCTGCCGACAATGGCCCGTGAAGAAGCCTTTATTGAGGCCTATAACCAGCTGCTCCCCCATCTGGTGGAAAAACATCCTGCCGTCGCCGTGACTCTACAGGCCGTTATCTCTCTTGCCAACGTTGCTCTACAGCATCATCTTCGTGAGCCTCGTCTTATGCGGCAGACGGAACCGGACGCGCAGCCTCAGTCTGGTACCGTACAGCCCGATGAGGTGGCCGTGCGCGGTCAGTTTGGTCTCAGTCCAGACCAGGCCAACGTGATAAAGCGCGACAAACCCGCTGAATGGGCTCGCCTGAGTCAGCAAACGGTAAAAGATTCAAAGCGCGTTTCCGGTCAGCAGGTTATGGCTGAAATGCTGAATGTGGGCATGTCGCTGGCGGGCGTACTCAGCGGGAATCCGGCCCTGACAGCGCGCGTAATGAGTACACAGCTGCGCAACGTTATCTATGCGGGAGCCAGGGAGTCGTTGCAGGCGACGGGAAGCCTGGTGGCCTCACGTAAAGGCACGCCAGGCTATGGCGTTAATGACGACAATATGAGTACCAATGCGGCCTGGTATACGTTAAACACGCTGGCAATGGGAATGCTACAGGATGGGCTGATCCAGAAGGCGCTGCCAAAAGGCTATAGCGTTTCCGGCCCGGAAATCCGCGATGCGGCAGGCCAGCGCCTGACCGGTAAAGCGCTGCATGAAATGGGTGCTATTGTATCGGCTCTGCGATCGGCCTGTAACGCCTTTATCGAAACCGGTGATGCTTTTCTCGGCAAGCACTACGACAGCAAGCAGGTGGGTGACACGCAGAAATTCTCCCCTTCCCTGCCGATGAAGGATTACGCCCGTCTGCTCGATCACTCCATCGCCCGACTGAGCTGGAATAATTTTGCCAACAGCAGCACGCTGGCCTCGCAACAGATACTGACGGCGCTAACGAAAGGCCCTATCTCCCCGGTACTCTCCAGCCTGTTCAACAACGCCGGGACCGCGGCCGCCTTTGGCCTCACCTATAAAATGGTGAACCAGATTTATCAGGCGCACAGTAAGGTTCGCGGGGCTATTGCAGCAGCGCCCGCAGAATCACCGGCCCCCCCATCGACAACAGCAGCACCCGCAGAATCACCGGCACCGGTTAGCACCCGTGATCCCCAGGCCAGCATAATCACCGATATCGCAAGCCGCCAGTAACACCCGGCCAGCGCAACCCGCCGTGGCCGGACTGCGTTCGTCTGATGGCACGCCGGGAAAGGGGGAACAGGGAACTCGGGGTGGGGGATGAAGAGGAGGAAAGGAGGAAAGGAGAAGAGAGTTAATCAAAAAGGCCCTTACCGAAGTAAGGGCCACAGCGAAAGGCCGCAAGGAGTGGGGCCGCAGGCGTTATTTATGCAGCAGGAATTCGCGTAGCGCGGAGAAGTCCGCCGCCATCTTGTGGGACAGCAGCGGCAGTGCGGCCCGTTCGGCCAGCGCCTCTGGCAGCGGCAGCTTACGCTCGAGTACCGCTTCCACGCTTTCGATAAACTTAGCCGGATGCGCCGTGCTCAGGAACAAACCGTACTCCCCTTCCTGCAGCTGATCGCGCAGCAGGCGATATGCGATCGCGGCATGAGGTTCAGAGATATAGCCCAGTTCCGCCAGCTCGCGCATGGTTGCCTTAGTGGTTTCATCATCCACCGCACCATAGCCGAGATCGGTCAGGCGCCAGGTTTTACGGCGGAAGATCTCCTCGACGCGCGGCCAGTTGTTAGGCTGGCTGACATCCATGGCGTTAGACAGCGTGGAAACGGTCACGTTAGGCTGCCACTCGCCGCCGGTCAGGAAGCGCGGAACGGTGTCGTTGGCGTTGGTCGCGGCAATAAAGCGCTTCACCGGCAGCCCCAGGGATTTCGCCAGCAGCCCCGCCGTCAGGTCGCCAAAGTTGCCGCTTGGCACGGAGATAACTAACTGATTACGTTTTTCCTGCGGCAGCTGAGCGACCGCCTCAAAGTAGTAACAAATCTGTGCCAGCAGACGGCTGATATTGATGGAGTTGGCCGAGTTAAGGCCAATGGCTTTGCGCAGCGGCTCATCATCAAATGCCTGCTTAACCAGCGACTGACAGACATCGAAATCTCCGTCGATGGCGATGGTCTGAATGTTGCCGCCCAGGGTACAAAACAGCTTCTCCTGTAGCGGGCTGATTTTGCCCTGAGGGTAGAGGATCACCACGCGAACGTTTTCCATGCCGTAGAAAGCATGGGCAACGGCGGCGCCGGTATCGCCCGAGGTGGCGGTAAGAATGGTGATTTTTTCATCCGTTCCGCTCACATATGAGAGCATCTGCGCCATAAAGCGGCCGCCGAAGTCTTTAAACGCCAGCGTTGGGCCGTGAAACAGCTCCAGCGAAGCGATATCGTCGGTGACCTTTGCCACCGGTGCAGGAAAGGCAAAGGCGGTTGCCAGGCGCTCTTTTAGCTGATGCGCGGGGATCTCATCGCCAATAAAGGCCGACAGGATTTTGCTGCTGCGGGTAACGAAATCCATCTCCAGCATCTCGTCGATATCGGTCAGCTCAAACTCAGGCAGTTCAAGCGGGAAAAAAAGCCCCTGCTGCTTGCCCAGGCCCTGCCTGACCGCCTGTGAAAAGCTTACCTGCTCGTTATGGTCCTTAAGATTATAGAGTTTCATACGTTATCCCAGTTTACGTGCGCCTGCCGTATCAATACGACAGATATGAACGAAGCCTTCATCATTTTGCAGATAGTGCTGGCTGAGCCAGTCAGCCATACGCTGAGCCGTTTCCAGCTGGTTGCTGACGGCAAACAGCGTGGGGCCGGAACCGGAAATGCCACACGCCAGTGCGCCAATACTCTTAAGTTCCTGCCGCGCCAGGGCAAAGCCTGGTAACAGTTTAGTGCGGTAAGGCTCGGCTATCACGTCACACATCAGCTTCGCTGCCAGCTCCGGCTGCTGGGTGTGACAGGCATGAACGAAGCCCCCCAGATAACGGCCGTGTTGAATAATATCCTCTTTGCGATACTGCGCGGGAAGGATCGCCCGCGCTTCTGCGGTCGAGACTTTAATACCAGGGTAGGCCATCACCCACAGCCAGTCGTCAAAGCTCGGTACTGGCTGGCTGATAATGCCGTTTGCTTCCAGCATCAGCTGGATACCGCCAAGAAAGCAGGGCGCGACGTTGTCATAATGGACGCTGCCGGATATACGCCCTTCCAGCTCCCCCATCAGCGCCAGCAGTTCAGTATCGCCAAGCGGTTTGCCACAGTGTTCATTCATTGCCACCAGGCCAGCTACCACCGAGCAGGCGCTGGATCCCAGACCTGAACCGATAGGCATATTTTTTTCCAGCGTCATCCTGACCGGCACCCGCTTGCCAATGGCCTCACAGAAGCGATCCCAGCAGTGCCAGACGATGTTGTCCTGCGGATCGGCGGGCAGCTTGCTGACAAAACGGCCCCCATTGTGCAGGCTGAACTCACTGGCTGCCTCCACGCTCACGCAGTCGCCCAGCAGCGTACCATCAATTGGCGAAACCGCCGCACCCAGCACGTCGAAGCCCACGCTGACGTTGCCGATTGAGGCCGGGGCATAAATTTTAACCATCGTTAAACTCCTAACTTCCATGACAGGGTACGCAGCAGATCGGCAAACACGCCGGCGGCCGTGACATCGTTACCCGCGCCGTATCCGCGCAGCACTAGCGGAATAGGCTGATAATAGCGGCTATAAAAGGCCAGCGCATTCTCGCCATTTTTTACCTTATACAGCGGGTCGTTACCGTCGACGGCGTCAATTTTCACCCGGCAGCGCCCCCCTTCTTCAATGGCCCCCACGAAGCGCAGGACCTTATTCTCATCGCGTGCCGCCGCGACGCGCGCAGTAAAGGCGTCATCCAGCTCCGGCAAACGCGCCATAAATGCGTCCGCATCTGCCAGCGAGGTAAGGGATGCTGGCAATATGGCTTCAATTTCAATATCGCTCAGCTCCAGCTGGTATCCCGCCTCGCGGGCGAGGATCAGCAGCTTACGCGCCACGTCCATGCCTGACAGATCGTCACGCGGATCCGGTTCGGTAAAGCCCAGCTCACGCGCCATTTTCGTCGCGGCAGAGAGGGAGACGCCCTCATCCAGCTTGCCGAAAATAAACGACAGGGAACCGGAAAGAATACCGGAAAAGCGAATCAGCTCGTCCCCGGCATTCAGCAGGTTTTGCAGGTTTTCAATGACCGGCAGGCCCGCGCCCACGTTGGTGTCATACAGGAATTTACGGCGCGATTTAGCCGCTGCCGCGCGCATCTGCTGATAATAATTCCATGATGAAGTGTTGGCCTTTTTATTCGGCGTCACCACGTGGAAACCCTCGCCCAGGAAGTCGGCGTACTGGTCCGCTACCGCCTGGCTTGAGGTACAGTCGACGATCACCGGATTCAGCAGATGATACTCTTTCACCAGGCGGATCAGACGCCCGAGGTTAAACGGCTCCTTCGCCTCCTTGAGTGCATCCTGCCAGTTATCCAGCGGGATGCCGTGTACGTTGGTCAGCAGCGCGCTGGAGTTGGCGATACCGCACACCCGCAGGTCAATATGCTTATTTTTAAGCCAGGCCTGCTGACGGTGCAGCTGTTCAATCAGCGCAGCACCCACCCCCCCCACGCCAACAACAAACACTTCAATCACCTGATCGGTAGCAAACAGCATTTGATGCACCACGCGAACGCCGGTAGTCGCATCGTCATTATTGACCACGACGGAGATAGAGCGTTCTGACGATCCCTGAGCAATGGCGATAATATTGATATTCGCGCGGGCCAGCGCAGAGAAAAATTTGGCTGAGATCCCGCGCAGGGTACGCATGCCATCCCCTACCACCGAAATCACCGCCAGCTTTTCCATCACGTCCAGCGGCTCCAGCAGGCCATCCTTCAACTCAAGATAAAACTCCTCCTCCAGCACCCGCCGCGCACGAGCCTGGTCGCTTTGCGGTACGCAGAAACTGATGCTGTATTCTGATGAGGATTGGGTGATCAGCACCACGGAGATGCCGCTGCGCGACATGGTGGCAAAGACCCGGGCGGCCATACCGACCATACCCTTCATGCCCGGGCCGGAGATGTTGAACATCGCCATATTATTAAGGTTAGTGATGCCCTTCACTGGATTTTCATCATCAGTGCCGTCGCCGCCAATCAGCGTGCCGGGCGCCTGCGGATTAGCGGTATTTTTAATCAGGCAGGGAATATGAAACTGGGCAATCGGGGCGATGGTGCGCGGGTGCAACACTTTTGCGCCGAAGTAGGAAAGCTCCATCGCTTCCCGGTATGACATAGATTTCAGCAGCCGGGCATCGGGAACCTGGCGCGGATCGCAGGTATAAACGCCATCGACATCCGTCCAGATTTCACAGCAGTCGGCGCGCAGACAGGCGGCCAGTACGGCCGCAGAGTAATCCGAGCCGTTACGTCCCAGTACCACCAGTTCGCCTTTATCGTTACCGGCGGTGAACCCTGCCATCAGGATCATATTTTCAGGTGGGATCTGACTGGCGGCAATCCGGCGGGTCGACTCCGCGATATCCACGGTTGATTCAAGATAGTGCCCCACGGCCAGTAGTTTCTCGACCGGATCGATAACGCTAACACCGTAACCGCGCGCCTGAAGCAAAGCGGCCATAATGGCTATCGACAGCTTTTCACCCCGGCAGATAATGGCCGCGTTGACGCTGTCCGGGCACTGCCCCAGCAGGCTGATGCCGTGCAATACCTGCTTCAGCTGTGCAAATTCCTGTGCGACCAGACGGGTAACGCCCTCGTCATCGAAGCCGGGCTGTGATTTGGCCAGCCCCTCGATTAGCGCGGCGAAAATGCCTTCTGCGTCGCTCATATTCGGTAGCGTATCCTGATTGCCGATGGTTTTTTCGATCATCGCGACCAGATGATTCGTGATCTTCGCTGGCGCGGACAATACGGTGGCAACCTGTCCCTGCTTCGCATTACTTTCCAGAATATCAGCCACGCGCAGAAACCGTTCCGCGTTAGCTACTGAGGTTCCACCGAATTTCAGCACTCGCATTCTAACTCTCCTGAATTTTTGCCGAAAAAAAAGCCCGCACTGTTTAGGTGCGGGCTTGTTTTTATTTTTTCCTGTATGCGTCAGCCCGCACCGTTACTCGTGGTAATGGTGGTGGTAATAATGATTGTTGTCATCAGGCTGTGGTTACGCATTATAGATTTATCATCTGTCTGTTTATAAAATCTGTCGGCTTTCAGAAGTAAAGCAATCGCCTTGCTAAGTCAATTTTTTTATCTTTCCCTCATCCCAGCCAACGAGAGGAGGCCACAGGGATTTGCCCCAGGCTCAGCGCTTATCTTTCAACCCGCACGGAAAAATCAGCAGCACCTTCTGGTAATGCAAAATTAATCAGCGTTTTTATCTGTAAGATTTTTTTCAATGTCATGCAGCAGACGATGCAGCATGGCACTGTCGCGCTGGGCCAGCAGGCCAAGGCGCTGCGTCAGCCAGTCGGCAAGTTTGCGATCGTCGCTCACCGCCAGCCGCTCAAGCAGCACGTCACAGCGCTGCCGCAGCGCCGCCAGCTGATGCACGTCCGCCGCGATCTCTGGCCGGGCGCTGACCTGACGCAGCGTGGAAAGCTGGTAGCAGTAAACCATAACCGCCTGGCCCAGGTTTAAAGAGGGATAATCTGCTGCCATCGGAATACCGGTCAGCACATCGACCAGCGCCAGCTCTTCGTTGGTCAGGCCGGTATCCTCGCGGCCAAACACCAGCGCCATGCTGTTAATCCACTGCTGCTTCTCCTCAAGCAGCGGCAGCAGCTGCTGAGGCGTGGCGTAATAGTGGAATCGTGCACGGCTCCGGGCCGTTGTCGCCACGCTAAAGTCGATGTCATGCAGCGCAGCCGCCAGCGAATCCCAGTGGGTGGCATTATCCAGAATATCTCCCGCACCGTGGGCCACCCTGCGCGCCGCGGGGTCCAGATGCGCCTCGCTATTAACAATACGCAGCGTATCAAAACCCATCGTTTTCATGGCGCGCGCCGCAGCGCCAACGTTCTCAGCCCGGGCCGGGGAAACAAGGATCAGAGGGAAATGCATAATGGCCTTAATGTTCATCCAACAGGAATAGTAGTGTGACAGGATCGCATTAAAATAAAAGGCGATGATAAATAACAAGCCAACAACATCCGCAGGCATGCGTGTGAGGGAACAAACTCAGTTCTGCCTTAAATTAGTTCCACTCTTATATATAAATCTACGTTAGATTGTAATAAATTCTTATAAATCAAAGTAATAGCAAATGTTAAAACGTCATTGGGCCAGACTGATGCCACCGCCGCCGATATCAGGAAAAAACAGGCATAATTGTGAGCTAAGCTGGCATTCTGGTAAGAGTTTTTCACAAAAGGGTTAACGTGCTACACTTGGTTTGATATAAGTCAACTAAGCGTTGTTTTATTACATATTGTTAGTGGCCAGTACTGTTATGTTACTGTTAATGCAGTTAGGATATACGCCTTTTCAGACCCCGCTACGGCAGGGTCTGACATCTTACTGGGGCAGCGGAACCGGTCGATGCTGATGAGGATGAGTATATCCTGCACATCATTCTGTACAGCTGAGGTTATGCATCGGATAGCGTGAGTGCGACATCCAGATCGGTGTAACTGCTGTATGCCCTGTTTCGATTTTGTTGGCAATTTTAGGTAGCGAACACATGCAGACCCCGCACATACTTATCGTTGAAGACGAATTAGTTACTCGTAATACTCTCAAAAGTATTTTTGAGGCCGAAGGCTACATGGTTCATGAAGCTACGGATGGTGCTGAAATGCACCACATATTGACCGAGAACGACATCAACCTGGTGATTATGGATATCAATCTCCCCGGGAAAAATGGCCTGCTGTTAGCGCGTGAACTGCGCGAACAGGCTAACGTGGCACTGATGTTCCTGACCGGAAGGGATAACGAAGTCGATAAAATCCTTGGTCTGGAAATTGGTGCGGATGACTACATCACCAAACCGTTTAACCCGCGTGAGCTGACCATACGCGCCCGCAACCTGCTATCGCGTACCATGAATCTTGCGCCGCAGAGTGAAGAGCGCAAGCTGGTCGAAAGCTATCGCTTTAACGGCTGGGAGCTGGACATCAATAGCCGCTCACTGGTTGGCCCGCAGGGAGAGCAGTACAAGCTGCCGCGCAGTGAATTCCGCGCCATGCTGCACTTCTGCGAAAACCCGGGCAAAATCCAGACCCGCGCCGATCTGCTGAAGAAAATGACCGGCCGCGAGCTGAAGCCTCACGATCGTACCGTTGACGTCACCATTCGTCGTATTCGTAAGCACTTCGAACCCACGCCGGATACACCAGAAATCATTGCCACCATCCACGGTGAAGGCTATCGTTTCTGCGGCGATCTTCAGGACTGAATCCCCCCTTTTAGCGATGAACAGGGCCGGTTATCCGGCCCTTTTTTTGTTGCAGATCATTTGTTCCACGGCATAATAGGCACGGCGCTCAGGGCATTTTTAGGTGAACCATTCACGATCTTGTCGGAATAGCTCAGATAAATCAGGGTATTACGCTTTTTGTCATAAAAGCGCACCACCTGTAATTTTTTGAACACCAGCGACGTTCGTTTACGGAACACCACCTCGCCCTCGGCTTTATTCTGGGCAATGCTGTCACTGAGTTCTACGGGCCCCACCTGCTGACAGGAAATGGCCGCGTCTGAGGTATCTTCTGCCAGCCCCAGCCCGCCCTTAATGCCCCCGGTTTTAGCCCGGCTGATATAACAGGTTACATTTTTTACATCCGGGTCATCGAAAGCTTCGACCACGATTTTATGATCCGGGCCTAATATCTTAAACACCGTATCCACTGACCCGACTTCTTCCGCCTGTGCGGCGAAGGATGAAAAAATCACAGACGTGATAATTAACAATTTTCTCATTGTCATAACGTTACCATTGCGTTGAAAATAGATGACATTGTAAGTTATCAGCTCAGGCAATTACCTGCCTGGGACAGCCCACAAAACCTGACGCGCTCTGGTATAGCATATCCGCAGCGATTAACAACGCATAGCGCGTCAACAGCGGCATAACGCATCATTTCTTTAGTACTACTCCGAACCAGGATGAGGACGTTTATATGGATCAGGCCGGTATCATTCGCGATTTGCTCGTCTGGCTTGAAAGCCACCTTGATCAGCCACTGTCGCTGGACAATGTTGCAGCTAAGGCAGGCTATTCGAAATGGCATCTGCAAAGAATGTTCAAGGACGTTACCGATCACGCTATTGGTGCGTATATCCGGGCACGGCGTCTGTCAAAAGCCGCAGTTGCCCTGCGGCTGACCAGTCGGCCAATCCTGGATATTGCCCTTCAGTACCGCTTTGACTCCCAGCAGACATTCACTCGCGCATTTAAAAAGCAGTTTAACCAGACCCCAGCCTGGTATCGCCGTTCAGCAGACTGGAACGCTTTCGGCCTCCGTCCGCCTATCCGGCTGGGCGACTTTGTCCTGCCTGAGGCCGCTTTCGTTACCCTGCCGGACATAGAGCTTATCGGCCAGACGCAGAGCTATACCTGTACGCTGGAGCAAATTTCCTTCTACCGTGACGAAATGCGCGCGCACTTCTGGCGTCAGTTCCTGGCCGAAACGGATAGGGTGCCGCCGGTCCTGTACGGGCTACATAGGGTGCGACCGAGTATTGAAAAGGATGACGAGCAGGAGATCTTCTATACCACGGCGGTGCCGTCAGACAAGCTGTCGCAGCCGCTACAGTCTACGCAAAAGGTTCAGCTGGAAGCAGGTGAATATGTGCAGTTTACCTACGACGGCCCGCGCAGCAATTTACAGGAGTTTATCCTGTTAATTTACGGTACCTGTATGCCTACGCTACAGCTTACCCGCCGACACGGCCAGGATATCGAACGCTTTTATACCCACGGCGGGAAGAAGCTGTCAGAACCGCCCAAAAATATACGCTGTGAATACTTAATTCCTATCCGTTCGCACACTGAAACCCAAACGGCATAGCATAAGGGCGAAATAATTCGCCCTGTTATCTTTGACCGCACGCCATCAATCAGCGCTGTAACTCATCCAGCGCGGGCGCATCCAGGTGTGAAATATCCCCTGCGGTTTCCACAATCCAGCCCGATGCCAGCCAGTCGCTTTGCTGATGATCGACACGTGAGATTGAACAGTTACGCAGCCTCAGCCGACGCTCCGCATGCGCGGGCAGCCCGAGGATGGTGCTGACCAGCACGCCGAGTGCCATACCGTGACTGACCAGCAGGGGGCGACTGCCGGCGGGCAGTTCAAGACAGGCATTAAGCGCGTCATGCATTCGAGCCGCCATCTCCGCCATAGATTCCCCCTGGGGGATACGGCCATTTACGGTGCCATTGACCAGCGCTTTACGCCAGCCCTCCTCCTCTTCCGTCAGATGGTCGATAGGGCGCTGCTCCAGTACGCCCATATTCAGCTCACGCAGGCGCGGATCGAGCGTAACGTCGCAGCCGCAGGCGTGGGCAATAATTTCAGCGGTGCGCTGAGTACGACCTAAATCGCTGGCGATAACATGGGTGATGCCGACGTGTTTGACGCGCTCGCCCACCTGGCGGGCCTGATACTCTCCCTTATCCGTCAGCGCGCTGTCTGACTGTCCCTGAATGCGGCGCGCCGCATTCCATAGCGTTTCTCCGTGACGAACAAGATAAACCTGTAGCATGCTATTTTCCGTTATACTGCAAAAAAATTACGTAAAGGGTTCAATCAATTATGTACCATGTTGTCGCCGCTACCATTAATCCAGCAAAAATTAAGGCAATTTCTCAGGCATTCAGCGATATCTACGGTGAAGGATCCTGCCATATTGAAGGGGTAGAGGTCGACAGCGGCGTGGCTGCCCAGCCGCTTACAAATGCTGAAACGAGAACTGGCGCACGTCATCGCGTGATGAATGCCCGCCAGGTCAGACCTGAAGCCGATTTTTGGGTCGCTATTGAGGCCGGAATAGAAGACGACAGCGCTTTCGCGTGGATGGTGATTGAAAACCATAAGCTTCGTGGCGAATCGCGTTCAGCCAGCTTTACCCTGCCAGCAGTGGTACTGAAAGGGATTGCGCAGGGTCGCGAACTGGGTGAGGAGATGGCCCGTCTGACGGGTATTGATAATATCAAACAAAAAGGCGGCGCGATTGGCGCTTTTACCGCCGGACTGCTGAGCAGAACCAGCGTCTACCATCAGGCGTTGATTCTGGCATTATGCCCTTTTCATAACGACGTCTATCAAATGAAGCCCGCCGACGATGCCGATTCAGAGATCATCTGAAAATGCCGATTCAGAACTCATCTGAAGATGCCGACTCAGGGCTTATCTGAAAATGCCAATCCAGAACTCATCTGAAGATGCCGACTCAGGGCTTATCTGAGTCCGATAGCAGTTCTGCCTCCAGCCAGCCCTTCAGCGCAGGGGGCGCGCTTTTCAGGCTGTTAGATCCCCGCGTTATCGTCGCGATACCGACGCCCAGATCGTTTTTCAACTCACGCTGGCTCAGTTCACCCCGCATCAGCTCTTCAATAATGCGCAGGCGCGTGCCGAGTGACTCACGCTCGTCGGGCGTCAGCATCAGCTGCAGAAGCGGCAAATGCAGATTTTGGTTGAAGGCGCGCTGTAGCAGCGCGACGAAACGCTGCCACTCTTCGTTATGTGGCTCCGCCGTAACGGGAACAGAAGAATCGGTCATGTCAGGCCCATACTCATAAACTAGTACAGCAGCATAACATACCCCTTTACAGATCAGTAGCGCCGCTGCCACTCCGCGTCCGACAGGATTTTATCTGGCTTGCTCATCAAATGCCGATAGTAAGCATCGTAGGCCAGCACATTTTTGACATAACCCCGGGTTTCAGAAAAGGGTATCGTCTCAATAAATGCTACCGCATCCAGCCGCCCTGCACTGTTCCCCAGCCAGGTTCTGACGCGGGACGGGCCTGCATTATAGGCCGCCGACGAAAATATCCGGTTCTCACCAAACTGCTGATACACCGACTCCAGATACTGCATGCCGATCTGAATACTGGTTTCAGGATCCAGCAGCTGGCTACTGTTGCTGTAGCCGGGCAGGCTGTAGCTTTTCACCGTATGCTGTGCGGTCGCGGGCATAACCTGCATCAGACCTGCGGCGCCGACCGGGGAGTGAGCCTTAGGATTCCACGCGCTCTCCTGGCGGGCAATCGCCATTGCATAGCTGATAGGTAGCGCTTTGCCGACCCCATAGCGCTGGAACTGCTCCTGATAAGCCAGCGGGAAACGCTCCTGTAAGCTGTTCCACAGCTTGCCGGTAATGGTCGCCTGAACGCTCAGATCCCACCAGTTTTGCTCGCGCGCAAAGCGGGCCAGCTGCTGCTGCTGCTGGCCGCTGTTTTTGCTGGCCACCAGATAGCTCCACTCCGTTCGGGCCAGGTTATCCATCCCCCAGTACATCAGCTCCCTTACGCGGGAAATTTCTGTTCCTGTGGTCAGGGCAGCGTCCGGTGAGGCGGCCTGATCAATCTGCAGCGGGTAGGGTTCACCCAGCCTTTGCGCGGCCACCATCGGATAGAATCCGCGCGCCTTCATCAGTCCATGCAGGATTGTTTCCGCTTCTTCTTTCCGCCCCTGCTCCAGCAGCAGATCGGCCTGCCAGTACTGCCACTCATCTTTTTGCTTCGCTTCCAGCGGCAGGCGGGCAATCCAGGTATTCATACCGCGTCGGTCGTTATTGCCCAGCGACATTCTGACCCGCCGCTCAATCAGGGAGGTAGACTCGCTGCGCATCACCACATTGTCCCGCCAGCGAGCCTGCTCAGAGGTGGTGTCATTACCCATCAGACGCCAGGCAACCGCCTCGTTAAGATCCTGCTCATCGCTCTCGCTCATTTTTTGCAGGCGCACCAGCGAGGGGATCATCGCCCGGGCGTTTTCAGCATCCTCACGCGCCACGCGAGCAAAGGCAATGGCCGTTGCCTGGCGGGTAAAGTCAGTGGGACCCACCGTCCGGGCAAAACTTTCCACGCTGGCAGGATTATTTTGCAGATCCATAACGGCGTTCGCCATGGTCTGATAATCGCCAGGCAGCTGCTTCGCCAGGGTGTTCACCAGGCTGGTATTGCCCTCTTTCATCGCCAGGCGGATGCGCGCCAGGGTGGTAATCGGCGTTTGCTCACCTGCGGCCTGCCAGGCGCTAAAAAGTTTGTCGCAGGCGGAGGGCAACGAGGTTCCCCGCAGCCAGATAGATTTCGCCCCCTGCCAGGCCACCTGCTGCTGGCCTGTCGCCCATTTGGCGTAGTACCAGTTACAGCGCGCCGCTACCGGTTTTGGCTCGTCGGGACTGAACACCAGCAGGCCTCGCCAGTCCTGACGATATGCCAGCTCGTTGATGAAGCGGGCGGAAAGCGAACGCACCGGCGGCAGCGTGGGATATTTTTTGATAAACGCGTCGACGACGAAGCCGCTTTGCTGGTCCAGGTTCTGCGTCAGTTCACGGTACTCCAGATAGGGATAGAGCGGATAATCGCGCAGCGTTGGCATCAGCTCCGCCACTCTGTCCATCTGTTTGCTGTCCCAGGCCTGCTTAATTTGCTGGTAGCGGCTGCGCTGCGCATCCAGCGAATCCGCCTGTGCCGTGCCGGTGATAGCGGTTAAACAGGCGCCTACTATCCAAAACTTCCATTTGTCGACCATGACTTTCCTCACGTTTACGCCTCTCTTTGTCCTGAACACTGAATCGCTCCCTTCATGCTAACCAGGCTGGAGCCGTCCCGCTATGTAATGCAGAAAAATTTACGCTACTCATTTCTGCGGGCGTCTGGTGTACCAGGTGCAGAAGGGGCCAGTTCAGGAAGAGCTGGTCCTTCTGACTGCAAGATCCCCCCGTCGTGCGGACGGAGGACTGCCCAAATTGTCCCGGATATTTCATTGGATAAAATCGCCCTTACAGATGAATTAACACAATAAAAGTTAATTATCAGGGATAATTAAATTACCATCTCTTAAAAGAACGCCAATCTCTAAATAGAAACAAATACTGACCGCAGATGAAAAAATAAAACCCCATTCAGGAGGCGGGTTTTAGATATTAAGATTACTATCTCAAGACAAAAGTTATAATACCTAAAAGTAATTAAAATAAACGCATAACGAAATACCTATAAATGTGTATTATAGTTTCCAGGTATTTATATACTGGCCTGCCGGTAACCACTTTTATTTTACTATCCTTAAATGGAGGTTCGCTTATGTCTTACTATCCTTTAACTTCCGTGCAGCAGGCTGTATGGTTGGATCAGCTGCTTACATCCGATACGCCCTGCTACAACATCGGTGCCCGGTGGCTTATTGAGGGCAAGCTGGATATCCCATTATTATGTAAAGCAATAATGGAGGTAGCAGAACAGCATGATGCGTTACAAATTACGCTTAAGGAAAGTGAAAGCGGCGTTACCCAAACCTTTATTCATAATGACGCCTCTTATCTGGAATACCATGACGTCAGTCAGGATGATAATCCTGAAGAGGTAGCATGGTCGCTCACGCAGGCAACGTTTATTAAACCCTTTTCTCTTTATGAGCAACGCCTCTGGCGAATGAGTTTAATTAAAACCAATACCACAGGATTTATATGGTCTATTAACACCCATCACATAATAGCGGATGGCACGTCGGTTTCTCTGCTGAGCAAAAAAATTATTGCCCGCTATAAGGCGCTGCTAAGGGGGGAATCCTCTTTTGCAGATGATTCAAAAAATTATGCCCAATTTATTATTGAAGATGGCGCCTATCTCACCTCCTCCCGCTACGCGCGTGACCGTGAATGGTGGCTGACTCGCTTTAACAATGCTCCACCCTCGCTGTTGGAACGCCGTAGCGGCTTTGAGGAAAACAACGCCTGGCCGAGCGCGCAGATCACCCGCCGACTCCCCCTGGCACGTTATCAGCAGTTGACGGAGTATGCACACCGGTATGGCGCCTCGCCGATGCACTTTCTCAGTGCGCTGATCGCCTGCTGGTTTTCGCGCCAGTGGCAAACGGATGCGGTGACGCTCGGCGTGCCGGTGCATAACCGCGCCAGCCACAAACAGACGCTGGGCATGTTCTCCTCCATGATCCCGGTAAGGCTGGATACCAACACCGCTAATCCTTTTTCCACGCTGGTAAAGCAGGTCGCAGGCGAACTGCGGCGCAGCTATCGCCATCAGCGTTTTCCGATCGCTGAGCTTAATCGCGAACTGCGACTGAGTCAGCAGGGGCGGCGCCAGCTGTACGATTTGAGCTTTTCACTGGAAACCTTTCCCACCGACATCGAGCTGAATGGTAGCCCACTTAAGGTCGAGGCCTTACAACACGGCTACGAGCAGACGCCGCTGGCCGTTTATCTACGCCACTACCATCCCGGTGACGATCCGGTGCTGGAGTGCAACGCTAACGAGGCCTGGTTCAGCCGGGAAGAAGGTGAGCGTATCGCCGACCGTCTGCTGCACCTGATCGCGGCGATACTGGATGCCCCGCCGGAGCAGCCCATGGCGCTGCTGCCCCTGCTGCTGCCGTCGGAGCAGCACAGCATTCTTAATCTGTGGAACGACACCGCGCAGCCGTGGCACTTTCCCCAGGGTATTCACCGCTATTTTGAACGCCAGGCGGCACTGACGCCGCAGGCGGTGGCACTTTGTGGAGACGTGGCAACGCTAAGCTACGCCGCCCTCAACCAACGCGCCAACCAGCTGGCCGAATACCTGCGCGACAGCGGGATTAAGGCAGACGATCGCGTCGCGCTGTGCGTCGAGCGAAGTACAGAAATGGTGGTGGCGCTGCTGGCTATTCTGAAGTCAGGTGGCGCTTACGTCCCGCTCGACCCCGATTATCCGGCGGATCGCCTCCAGCATATGCTGACCGACTGCGGCGCAAAATGTCTGCTGATCGACGACGCCGGACAACGGGCGCTAAGCAGTCTGCTGGATGGCAGCCTGAAGACGCTGCATGTGCAGAGAGACAGACAGAACTGGCGGGGAAGATCGGTGACCAACCTGCCCGATATCCTGCCGGACTCGCAGCGATCGCTGGCCTATGTTATCTATACTTCCGGCTCGACCGGCAAGCCAAAGGGCGTGATGAACGAGCATCTGGCGGTCATGAACCGGCTGCTATGGATGCAGGAGACCTATCGCCTGACGTCGCAAGATACCGTGCTGCAAAAGACCCCTTTCAGCTTTGACGTCTCAGTGTGGGAGTTTTTCTGGCCGCTGATGGCGGGTGCCCGTCTGGCCATCGCCAAACCGGGCGGCCACCAGGATCCGGCGTATCTGAGCGACATAATTTCCCGGTGCAGAGTGACCACGCTGCATTTTGTCCCCTCCATGCTCCAGCTGTTTCTGCGTCACGGTGTGATGGCAGAGTGCGCCCGACTGCAACGCGTCTTCTGTAGCGGGGAAGCGCTGCCGCTGGCTGCCGTTAAGCGCTTTCATCATCAGCTGCCGCAGGCTGAGCTACACAATTTGTACGGGCCTACCGAGGCGGCGGTTGACGTCTCCTTCTGGCACTGCCGGTCAGACGATCCCCGCGCACGGGTGCCAATAGGAAAACCGGTGGGCAATACCCGCCTCTATATTCTGGATGCCCGGCTACAGCCCGTACCGCCAGGCGTCAGCGGTGAGCTGCATATTGGCGGTATCCAGGTCGCACGGGGTTACCTGAACCGCGAAGCGCTCAGCCGGGAACGCTTTATCCCCGACCCGTTTAGCGACGCCGCCGGGGCAAGACTCTATAAAACCGGCGACCTGGCACGCTGGCTGGAGGATGGCAGTATTGAGTACCTGGGGCGCAATGATTTTCAGGTGAAAATTCACGGGCTGCGCATCGAACTGGGCGAGATCGAGCAGGCGCTGCGCGGCTGTCAGGGCATTGACGATGCGGTGGTGCTGGCTTGTGACGATCGCCAGGGCGACAAGCGCCTGGTGGCCTGGGTGGCCACGGCGGCAGCCGCGAACCCAGGCCAGTGGCGGGAGCAACTGAGCCGCTCGCTACCGGGCTTTATGATCCCGACCTGCATTGTTCCGCTGGCAGCGCTGCCGCTTTCACCCAACGGCAAGCTGGATCGCCGGGCGCTTCCCCCGCCCACGCTCGCGGGTGCGGAGAAAAAAGTTTATCAGCCCGCCGTCACCGAACAGGAGCGCATCCTCGCGGTGCACTGGGCCGATCTGCTGGAGGTGCCCGCTCCCGGCCTTGACGATGATTTCTTTGAGCTGGGCGGCCACTCTTTGCATGGCATACAGCTGATGATGCGTCTTAAGCGTCAGGGGCTGAAGATAGATATGAAAGCGCTTTACGCCCATACCACCCTGCGCGCGCAGGCTGCTTTCCTGGCGCGGAACGGGCAGGATCCGGAAGCCTGCGGCATCAGCGCCGATGACTACGCACCGCAGCCCGCACCGCCTTTAGCGGGCTTTAGCCTGTTGCAGCCGCTGAATCAGCATCGGGCGAAGGATGCCCTGTGGACGGTGCATCCGGCAGCCGTCGGCTGCGAGATTTATCAGGATTTGGCTACGCGCCTCGAGGGAGAGATGAACGTCACCGGGGTCAGCAACTACAACCTGTTTAACCGGCCACATATCCCTACCCTGGCCGCACTGGCCAGTTACTATTTACAGCATATACAGCAGCAGGGACTGCCCGTCGATCGTCCGGTAAACCTGCTTGGCTGGTCGCTGGGCGGCCTGATTGCGCTGGAGATGGCCGTGCAGCTGGAACAGCTCGGCTATCGCCATATTCACGTCTGCCTGCTGGATACGCTTTATCGCTGCGATGTACATCAGCAGATTGCGCCCGGTATGCTGGCGACCTTACTTTCGGCCATCGGTCTGGACGAGATGGCGGTGAAACGCGCGATTCAGGCGGAAGAGACTGAGTTAAACATGAATGCTCAGGCACTTAGCGGCCCCCTCAACGCCACCCGCGTTACGCTGTTTAAAGCCACCCAGTTTGTCGATCTCAGCGAATCGGGAACGGCGGATGGCAGTAAGGTTCTGGCACTCAGCGATAACGGTCTGGGCCAGGTCTGCCCTCATCTACGGGTCATCCCGCTGGCGGAAAACCATCACTCGATGATTCACCGCCACGACGTGATTATCCCTGCATTGCTCGGAACGCTGCCGCAAAGCATCACCGTTCCGACTAACGCGGTGGCGCGGAACGGCAGCCCGACGCTGGCGCTTTCCGGCAGTGAAAAACGACAGCGCTGACCGGCGCGCTACGAGACGTGAAGCGCGCGCAGACTTATCGCGGGGGGTGCCGTCTCCATCATGCCGGTTTCCACCCTGAAGTCCCGCTGTTCGCCGGGTGCCAGCAGAATAAGCGTATCCGCCTGCTTCGCGGCCAGAAACCCCTCGGGACGACAGGTGGCGGGAAGCACAAAGGCGGCTACCTGCTGGTCGGCGTTATGCAATATCCAGCGCGTCGCGTGGGGAAACTGCGCGGTAGCAAACCGCGTGCTAAAGCCGTAACCCTGCGGCGATTGCACGCTGAACTCCGCGCTTTTGCCATACTGCGCAAGATTATCGGCAAAGAAGACTATCTCCGGATCGCACATTTCGGGGCGGCTCAGCCCGTCAAATTCCGCAGGCGCGCTCGCCAGCTGTCGCGTGTAGTCCAGCCAGCTGGCCGTCGGGTGAACGTGGCCCGGAATACTGGTTCTCAGTTGAAAAGCCTCCTGCGGAATACTCTGGCGAAAGACGCCGTTATCCACCCACGCATAGTTCATATGACACATATACTGTAACGGCATCGGGTTGCCTGAGAGATTAGTCACCTTCATCGCTATCTCAAGGCGCGGCTTCCCGGCCAGCAGCGTTACCGCCGGAGCGGCGCGGTAGTGGTGTCCAAACCCTTTGATATACTCCACCTCCCCCCGCAGCGTTAACCGTTCCTCATCCAGCTCCAGCCAGGCGCTGTCCATTCGCGCGCAGGCCATTTCGCCATGCAGGGGATGATGGTCCTCCGGGGCCGGACAGCCGTTGCTCAGCAGGCCGGAATGGAAAGCAAAACAGCCGTAGGTATCAATAATATTGTTACCCGGCAGCGGCTGCGTAAAGCCGCTGCCCATGGTCAGAGAGCGCCCGTCAAACACCGCGTCCCAAATCATCTGACCATAAAACGGCAGCACGATAAGCGATCCCCGGCTGTTTTCCAGCTTCACCGCCTCAATTCCCGAGGGGAAGCGGAACAGCTCAACGGTGAATGCGGGGTTTTCCAACAGCACGCGCGGCGTCGCGGAAAACAGCGCGGGGGTCAGCGGCAAACGTGTGGTCATAACGCCCCCTTAGCCAGATCGCCGCCTGCAACGGGCTGTTTTTTGAAGCGCAGCTCACCCCAGAAGTAAAAGCCTACCCAGGCAAAGCACAGCAGCGAGACGCCAAAAGCCAGCTGCATCGATCCCAGCCGATCGGACACCAGCCCCTGTAGCGCGGGCACGAAGGCCGCCCCCACGATAGCCATCACGATAAAGGCACCGGCCACCTCGGTATATTTATTGTCGACCGTCGCCAGCGTACCGGCGTAAATCGTCGCCCAGCAGGGACCAAACAGCACGCTGACAAACACGGCGGCATAAACGGCGGTAAAGTTTGGCACCAGCATCACATAGAGTAGCGTGGCAACGCCCACCACCGAATAGGCGATTAGCACCTTCTCGGCGCGAAAGCGGGTCATCAGAAAATTGGCGACAAACTTGCCGATAAAGAAGCAGATAAAGCTGTAAATCATAAAGTTAGAGGCATGACGTTCGTTCGCTGCGCCCAGGTTCAGCGCCAGGCGAATGGTAAACGACCACACCGCCACCTGCATGCCGACATAGAGGAACTGGGTAATAATCCCGCGCTTAAAGTGGCGATTGTTCGCCAGATAGCGGAAGGTTTCTTCCAGCGAGGGGCGCGCCCTGCCGACGCTTGCCGGTTTACAGTGCGGATAGCGCGTCAGCAGAAACAGCACCATCACTACCACCAGCACCATTACCAGATATTTGTAAGGCGCCAGCGTATGCTCCAGCATCGCCAGGCGGAACTGATGCAGCTGCCCGGCGTCCATGCCAGCCATCTGGCTGTGCAGGCTGTCGCCATCCTGAAACACCAGATATTTCCCCAGCACAATGCCCATCAGCGCGCCAACGGGATAAAAGGTCTGGCTGACGTTAAGGCGCAGCGTGGCGCGATCGCGATGGCCTATCATCGAGCTGTAGGTGTTGGCTGCCGTCTCCAGAAAGCTCAGCCCGATGGCGATGGCAAAGATGGCCGCCAGGAACATGGTATAGGTCGCCATATGCGAGGCGGGATAAAACAGCACGCAACCTGCAATATAGAGCGCCAGTCCCAACAGGATGGCGACTTTATAGCTGCTGCTGCGGATCACCAGCGAAGCTGGTATCGCAATCAGGAAATAACCGCCGTAAAAGGCACTCTGCACCAGCGCGCTGGCAAAGTCGCTCAGCGCGAACACGCTTTTGAACTGGGTAATCAAAATATCATTCAGGCTGGCAGCACATCCCCACAGCGGGAACAGGCAGGAGAGCAGAATAAACTGAAACAGCGGCGTTTTATTTAAGTAGCCGTCAGGCTGCTGGACAATGTTCTGGTGCATGGCGAATCCTCAGTTAAGCGGTGAGAAAACGGTGGAAGGCGTCGGCATCAGGGTATGACCGCTGCGTGCCCCGACCGGTTACGCTACAGGCGGCGAAGGCCGATGCAGACTGCATTGCGCGCGGAATATCGCCGTGCTGGATCAGAAAGTGCGCGAAGCAGCCAATAAAGGCGTCACCGGCCCCGCTGGTGTCGACCGCCTGAACGGGCACCGGCGCAACGCGATAAACCTCGTCACCCTGCATCCAGACCGATCCCCGGCTGCCAAGGGTAATGATTAGGTTCTTCAGCCCGCGTCCAAGCAGCATCTGCCCGGCACGCAGCACCTCATCGTCGCTGCTCACCGGCATGCCGGTGAGGATCTCCAGCTCCGTCTCGTTTGGCATAAAAAAATCGCACTGACAGGCGTAGTCAATATCCAGTCCGGCCACGGCGGGTGCCGGGTTAAGGATCACCTGAATACCGTGCTGACGCGCAAAGGTAATGGCGTAGTAAACCGTCGGCAGCGGGATTTCCAGCTGGAGCACCAGCAGGCGGCAGGCCTTAAGTTCCTCTGCGGCGGCGTCAATATCGGCGGGTGTTAGCCGATCGTTGGCACCTTTGATGATCAAAATGCGGTTTTGCGACTGCTCGTCCACAAAGATCGGCGCTACGCCGCTGGAGGTAGCGGGTGCGACGGTGACATGCTGCGTATCCACGCCATACTGCTGTAAATTTCTGATGGTGTTCTCAGCAAAAAGATCCTCGCCCACCTTGCTGACCATCATCACTTTCGCCCCCAGCTTTGCAGCGGCAACCGCCTGATTTGCCCCTTTCCCGCCGCAGCCCAGCGCGAAGTCGGGGGCCTCAAGCGTTTCACCGGCTTTTGGCATCGTATTGGTATAGGTAATCAGATCGACCATATTTGAACCGATGACGGCAATATCCATCACATTTCTCCCCTGTAAAGTACGATCATTTAATGTTGTAAAACTAACAATAACAACCGAGATATGTTAAAAATGTGACACCCGTCTCATCGGAAAATTCTGGATAAAACTGAGAATATGGGCATTTCCGTCGTCGGGAAAATGTTATTATTTTAACAATTGATACGTCGATCTGAACAAGCTGACAGGCCAGGGGCCGGGGATCGCACAGCCCACCCTGCCCCTGCGGGCCCGTTTTCGTCTCAAAAAAGGTAATGTCGTCAGTTCGTGAGGTTTGCGGCGCGATCCCATTGAAGGTAATATTGACAGCCTGTCTGCTCTACGCGATGCAACCCCTTAAAATATGGGAAATTTATCGCGATCTCAGGGGCGCTCTTGTCCTCTTCCACCGATTTCGGCTCCGGCGTGGCAACATTTAAGGTCACATCACGGTGGCGAAGGACATTAACTGATTGATCCAGGAGTGATGAGTATGGAAACCCGGCGTGACGAGCGCATTAACAGGCTGGCGCAGGCGCTAAAGCGGACCGACAAGATCCATCTTAAGGATGCAGCGCAGCTGCTGGGCGTATCGGAGATGACTGTCCGGCGCGATCTCAGCGAACCTTCCGCCATGGTGGTGCTGCTGGGCGGCTATATCGTCAGCGATCCAAAAAGTCACCATGGCCACTACTTCGTTTCCGATCAGCAGGCACAAAATGTCGACAAGAAACGGCGTCTTGGACAGCTGGCCGCCGCGCTGATTGAGCCGGGCGATACGGTCTTTTTCGACTGTGGCACCACCATGCCGTGGGTGGTCGACGCCATTGATAACCAGCTGACCTTTACCGCCATCTGCTGCGCGATGAACACCTTCCTGGCGCTGAAGGAGAAACCGGCCTGCCGGGTGATCCTCAACGGCGGGGAGTTTCACGCGGATAACGCCCTCTTCACGCCGCTTGGCTCGGGTTCGGTGATGGACAGTCTCTGTCCGGGCAAGGCCTTTATCTCCGCCGCCGGTATTGATGATGTTCAGGGCGCCACCTGCTATAACCTGAATGAACTGCCAATGAAGCATCAGGCGTTACAGCGGGCCAGTCATAAAATCCTGCTGGCGGACAGCAGTAAGTTTGGCAAAGTGCTGCCTGCGCGCATTGGCGAACTCAGCGCGTTCGATACGCTGGTAAGCGACGAAGCGCCGCCTGCGAGGCTGAATCAGCGGCTGGCACAGCTGGGCATCGTGATACTGAACGGCAAGGGGGGATAATCCCCGGCTCCCGGGCTGTGATTACCCCGGGAAACCCGCTAAACTTGCCGTCTGAGCGGGCGGCATACTGCCCCAATTCAAACACAGACACCAAGAGGCTCATCCTACGTGGCTCAATTCGTCTATAGCATGCATCGCGTCGGCAAAGTGGTTCCGCCGAAGCGTCATATTCTTAAAAACATCTCCCTGAGCTTTTTCCCGGGTGCCAAAATTGGCGTGCTCGGTCTGAACGGCGCAGGTAAATCCACCCTGCTGCGCATCATGGCCGGCATTGATACAGATATCGAAGGGGAAGCGCGTCCGCAGCCTGGCCTGAAAATCGGCTATCTGCCACAGGAGCCGCAGCTGAACCTGGAACACAGCGTTCGCGAATCCGTTGAGGAAGCGCTGGCGGAAGTGGTCGGCGCGCTTAAGCGTCTTGATGAGGTTTACGCACTCTACGCTGAAGAAGATGCAGACTTCGATAAGCTGGCTGCCGAGCAGGGTCGCCTGGAAGAGATTATTCAGGCCCATGATGGTCACAACCTGAATACTCAGCTTGAGCGCGCTGCCGATGCGCTGCGCCTGCCGGACTGGGATGCGAAAATCGCCAACCTCTCCGGCGGTGAGCGTCGCCGCGTCGCCCTGTGCCGCCTGCTGCTGGAAAAACCCGATATGCTGCTGCTGGATGAGCCAACGAACCACCTGGATGCTGAATCCGTGGCGTGGCTGGAGCGCTTCCTGCACGACTTTGAAGGCACCGTGGTGGCGATCACCCATGACCGTTACTTCCTTGATAACGTGGCGGGCTGGATCCTTGAGCTGGATCGCGGCGAAGGTATCCCGTGGGAAGGCAACTACTCTTCCTGGCTGGAGCAGAAAGACGCGCGCCTGGCGCAGGAAGCATCAAGCGAAGCGGCTCGTCGCAAGTCGATTGAGAAAGAGCTGGAGTGGGTGCGTCAGGGGGCAAAGGGCCGCCAGTCCAAAGGCAAAGCCCGTCTGGCGCGCTTTGAAGAGCTGAATAACACCGACTATCAGAAGCGTAACGAAACTAACGAACTCTTTATTCCACCGGGCGCGCGCCTGGGCGATAAGGTGGTCGAGGTGAGCAACCTGCGCAAATCGTATGGCGATCGCCTGCTGATCGATGATCTTACCTTTTCAGTGCCGAAGGGGGCCATTGTTGGCATCATCGGTCCCAACGGTGCCGGTAAATCCACCCTGTTCCGCATGATGTCCGGTCAGGAGCAGCCTGACTCCGGCAGCATTGTGCTGGGTGATACCGTGAAGCTGGCTTCGGTCGATCAGTTCCGCGACAGCATGGATAATTCTAAAACCGTGTGGGAAGAAGTGTCCGGCGGTCAGGATATTATGCGTATTGGCACCACGGAAATGCCGAGCCGTGCCTATGTCGGACGTTTTAACTTTAAAGGCGTGGATCAGGGCAAGCGCGTGGGTGAACTCTCCGGCGGCGAGCGTGGCCGTCTGCACCTGGCGAAGCTGCTGCAGGTTGGCGGCAACATGCTGCTGCTGGATGAACCGACAAACGACCTGGATATCGAAACCCTGCGCGCGCTGGAAAACGCCCTGCTGGAGTTCCCAGGCTGCGCGATGGTTATCTCGCATGACCGCTGGTTCCTGGACCGTATTGCCACGCATATTCTGGATTATCAGGATGAAGGCAATATCGAATTCTTCGAAGGTAACTTCACCGAATACGAAGAGTATAAGAAGCGTACGCTGGGCGCTGACGCGCTGGAGCCAAAGCGCATCAAATACAAGCGTATGAGTAAGTAATAAGCGTACGAGCCAGTAAGTGATGATAAGGCGGTGCAAGCCGCCTTATTTTTTATAGCGTTTTCCATTCATACATTTCTCCCTGCCAGGCCGTACTCTCTTTCTTAATAAGAACGATGTGCAACTGTTGTGCTGCATCGAAACCCGTTTTTTCGTCACCTATGTCGTTGCGGGGGCCCGGTGCATAGCCCTGCGGAAACCCTTGCCACGCGGACACGCCGCAGGCACGTTCTGGCAATTTTGACGTTTGCTGTTGTTGCGGGGACCCGGTGCAAAGCCCTGCGGGGACCGTTGTCACGCGGACACGCCGCAAGCACGTTCTGGCAATTTTGACGTTTGCTGTTGTTGCGGGGACCCGGTGCAAAGCCCTGCGGGGACCGTTGTCACGCGGACACGCCGCAAGCACGTCCGTGTGGGCTCGGCTCGCGCATCCCTGCGCTCGACGGTCCGCTAAGCCAACGGTCCCCGCCTGGCCTCTGGCTTTGTTGTCGCTGCTAAAAGCGTTCTCACCCTCAGTATCAATTTTCAAAACTGCCGACAGATAATTCCGGTAGGATCAGAAGCAGGTTCTGACCTTATTATTCACCGTATCCCGATGCAGATGATTGTTTTGAGGCCTGCTATAAAGCCAGTGCCACTGAAGCAGGTTCTGATATTGCTCAGGGCCAGACTACTTACAGACCATTCCACAGCCAGAAGGCGGTGTTGCGGAGCAGATAAGCAGGGTCTCTGCCGCAGGGATGCGGTGTTGCGGAGCAGATAAGCCGGGTCACTGCCGCAGGGATGCGGCAGTGAAGCCTCCAGGGAGGGATTTACGGCGCCCCGGCGTTCTGACCCGCAACATAGCCCTGACACCGGAGCGGGTTTTGACCTTACTGCAAACAACATAGCTGTGTCACTGGGCGGGTTTTGACCTGGCTGGCATCTGTAACTTTTATTATCGTTGCGATGATAAGGTGCAAAGCCCTGCGGGGACCGTCGTCACGCGGACACGCCGCAAGCACGTCCGTGTGGGCTCGGCTCGCGCATCCCTGCGCTCGACGGTCCGCTAAGCCAACGCTCCCCGCCTGGCCTCTGGCTCTGTTGTCGCTGCTAAAAGCGTTCTCACCCTCAGTATCAGATTACAAAACTACCGACAGATAATTACGGTAGGATCAGAAGCAGGTTCTGACCTTATTATTCACCGTATCCCGATGCAGATGATTGTTTTAAGGCCTGCTATAAAGCCAGTGTCACTGAAGCAGGTTCTGATATTGCTCAGTGCCAGACTACTTACAGACCATTCCGCAGCCAGAAGGCGGTGTTGCGGAGCAGATTAGCCGGGTCTCTGCCGCAGGGATGCGGCAGTGAAGCCCCCAGGGAGGGGTTTACGGCGTCCCGGCGTTCTGACCCGCAACATAGCCCTGACACCGGAGCGGGTTTTGACCTTCCTGCAAATAATACAGGCGTGTCACTGGGCGGGTTTTGACCTGGCTGGCATCTGTAACGTTTATTATCGTTGCGATGATAAGGTGCAAAGCCCTGCGGGGACCGTTGTCACGCGGACACGCCGCAAGCACGTCCGTGTGGGCTCGGCTCGCGCATCCCTGCGCTCGACGGTCCGCTAAGCCAACGGTCCCCGCCTGGCCTCTGGCTTTGTTGTCGCTGCTAAAAGCGTTCTCACCCTCAGTATCAATTTTCAAAACTACCGACAGATAATTCCGGTAGGATCAGAAGCAGGTTCTGACCTTATTATTCACCGTATCCCGATGCAGATGATTGTTTTGAGGCCTGCTATAAAGCCAGTGCCACTGAAGCAGGTTCTGATATTGCTCAGGGCCAGACCACTTACAATCCACACCGCAGCCAGAAGGCGGTGTTGCGGAGCAGATTAGCCGGGTCTCTGCCGCAGGGATGCGGCAGTGAAGCCTCCAGGGAAGGATTTACGGCGTCCCGGCGTTCTGACCCGCAACATAGCCCTGACACCGGAGCCGGTTTTGACCTTGAATCCCGCAACACAGCCCTGTCACCGGTGCCGGTTTTGACCTTAGCCGCTGCCAGACCACTTACAACCCACGCTGCAGCCAGAAGGCGGTGTTGCGGAGCAGATAAGCCGGGTCTCTGCCGCAGGGATGCGGCAGTGAAGCCTCCAGGGAAGGATTTACGGCGTCCCGGCGTTCTGACCCGCAACATAGCCCTGACACCGGAGCCGGTTTTGACCTTAGCCGCTGCCAGACCACTTACAGACCACGCCGCAGCCAGAAGGCGGTGTTGCGGAGCAGATTAGCCGGGTCTCTGCCGCAGGGATGCGGCAGTGAAGCCCCCAGGGAGGGGTTTACGGCGTCCCGGCGTTCTGACCCGCAACATAGCCCTGTCACCGGTGCCGGTTTTGACCTTGAATCCCGCGAAACAGCCCCGTCACCGGGCAGGTTTTGACCTGGAATCCCGCAACATAGCCCTGACACCGGAGCAGGTTTTGACCCTGAATCCCGCCGTACAGCCCGGTCTGCATTGTACGTGGCAAAACCCGCCTACACCGCGATAATATGCACGGTAATTTAGCGATAAAACTCTTTAAATATCGGCGATTGCAGCGCGAAATCAATAAAACACGCCAGCGCGGGCGAATTCAGCTTACGGCTTGGGTAAACCAGCCAGAGTTCATTACCTTCGACTTCCCACTCCGGCAGCGCCCTGACCAGCGATCCCTCCGCCAGGAAACTTTCGGCCATAAAACGCGGCAAAAGCGTTATGCCCGCACCTTCCAGTACGCACTCCCGGGCATAAACCAGATTATCCGTCATATGGACCGGCGGCAGCAGCCAGCGGAAATACTCCTCGCCGCGCTTTAACAACCACGCGCTCCAGGCGCGATGGGCGATGAACCGGTGATCAGCCATCTGACCCGGATGCCGCAGCGTCTTGTTCCGTGCCAGATAGGCGGGCGAAGCGACCAGCAGGCGCTCGCAGTAGCCTATCCGCCGCCCGATAAGCGAAGAATCGTGTGGTTGCCCCGTGCGCAGCGCAATATCAACCCCCTCCTGCACCAGATCGCTCATTTCATCGGATACCGATACATCCAGCATCACCTCAGGATATTCATTCTGAAAGGCGGCGTTGAACCGCGCCAGCAGCGTCGCGCCAATCCCCGCGGGCGAGGTAATTCTTAACCGTCCGCTGGGATTATCCCGCAGGCGCTGTATCGCCAGGCCTGCCCGCTCGCTGGCCAGCAGCATCTCCTGACAGTGGACCAGATAGCGCTCCCCGGCAAAGGTCAAATTAAGCTGCCGTGTAGTACGATTAATAAGGCGCAGGCCCAAAGTACGTTCCAGCTGGCTGATCCGCTGACTAACGCTGGATTTCGGTAATCTGGCTCGGGTTGCGGCAGCAGTAAAGCTGCCACATTCGGCCACCAGCGCAAAGAGCGCCATATCCTGGAGCTGTTTAAACATGATTGTTCACCTGAGACGAACGCTGAGTTAGTTATTGTGCCACTTATCTTCAGCGTGCTTAGCTTCTACACTCAATGTCACACCTTATAGGAGATGCACCATGACTATCCAGGCAATTGCGATTAATCCAGAAAATCCGCAGCAATTTATTGAAATTTACCCGGAAAAAGTCACGCCGGGCGAATACGACCTGCTGGTAGAAGTTCACGCCGCCTCCGTTAACCCGGTGGATACGAAAGTCCACAAAGGCGCGCAAAAAAATGGCCTTCAGGTACCGCGTATTCTCGGCTGGGATGCCAGCGGCGTAGTGCGTGAAGTCGGTGGCAAAGTCAGCGGCTTTAAGCCGGGCGACGAAGTCTATTACGCCGGTGATATCACCCGCCCAGGCAGCAACAGCACCTTCCAGCTGGTCGATGCGCGTATTACTGGTCACAAGCCTGCTTCCCTGAACTGGGCGGAATCCGCTGCGCTTCCGTTGACGGCGCTGACCGCGTGGGAAGGTCTGTTTGACAGGCTGCACATTGACCAGGCGGAAGAGGGAAAAACGCTGCTGATCGTCGGCGGCGCGGGCGGCGTGGGATCGCTGGCCATTCCGTTCGCGAAGCTGTACAGCAAGGTCACTATCATCGCCACGGCATCGCGTCCTGACTCGGTAGAGTGGTGTAAAGATCGCGGGGCCGACAAGGTCATCGACTATCGTGATATGCCTGCGGAGCTGGAAAAGCAGGGGCTGAAGCAGGTGGATTATATTTTCTGCCTGAACGATACCGACGGTCACTGGGCAACAATGGCGAAGCTAATTGCGCCTCAGGGACAGATCTGTACCATCGTTGAAAACGAAGCCCCGCTGGATATGACCGAGTTGAAGCTGAAAAGCGCGGCGCTACACTTTGAGTTTATGTACACCCGCAGCATGTACACCACGCCAGATATCGCCCGTCAGGGAGAGATCCTTAACGAGACCGCTAAGCTTATCGACGATGGAAAAATCACCACCACCCTCAGCAAAACGCTACAGGGCCTGAGCGTCGAGACGCTGACAGAGGCACACCGGCTGGTACTTGAAGGTCATATGCGCGGTAAAGTGGTTATCGCTTACTGAATATCTGACAAGCATAATGTCATTAACATTTGCTAAGTATCCGGCGATTATAGCGTAATTATCGCTAACTCCGTCTCCGGCGGGAGCACTCTGGCCCGCCGCTTTTCTCTCCTTTTGTGACCCGCCCCGCTGCACCTTATCCAAATGCCAAAATCTGCCGCCCGTTCCGGCTGCATCCTTGTGCGCCTGAACGATGAACCTCCCCGCGCCCCTTTTTATACTGGGAATGTAGCAATCCACCTCTTATCTCCTCCGGTTGATACGCGCCCATTATGCTAATTACAGGCGTACAGCCGCCCTACTTTGTGAGGTTTATGGCATGAAAATCAGTCATGTGGAGGTTATACGCCTCAGCATCCCGTTTGCCAGCGATCGCGCTCCGGCCCTGAGCGGCGAACGGGCATGGAACGCAGCATCAGCGGCGCTGACGCAGATGGAAACGCTACTGATCCGGGTCGTCACCGACAGCGGACGGCAGGGATGGGGGGAGGGATTCGGCCATCTGTCCAATGCCGTTACCGCCCAGGCGTTACAGGACCTGGTGATCCCCTACTTTCTGGGTAAAACCGTCCCCGCCAGCCGTGAAGCGCTGGCAACTCTGGTTGAGGGAGCAGAAAAAGCGCTCCATGCCTTTGGCGGAAACGGTCCGGTGCGCTTTGCCCTGTCTGCAATGGATATTGCCCTGTGGGATTTACTGGGGCAGCATCATGAACAGCCGCTGTGGCAGCTGCTGGGTGCCACACGCCAGCATATTACGTGCTACGCCAGCCTGGTCAGCTATAACAATCAGCCTGACGAGGTCGCGCGCCAGGTGAAAAGGGCGTGGCAGGCGGGATTTCGCTCGCTGAAGCTGCATGAAACTCACGTTGAGGCCATTGCAGCCGCCCGCGCAGCGCTGCCAGCGGAGGCCCGGCTGAAGGTGGACGTTAACTGTCCCTGGACGCCAGAGGAGGCCTGTCATCGTGCGCGCGAGCTTAAGACGCTGAACCTGACCTGGCTGGAAGAGCCAGTGTGGCCACCGGAAGATGCAGCCGGGCTGGCGCGCGTACGTCGAGAAGGCACACCGATCGCCGCCGGTGAAAACGCGTCAGGTGCAGAGGGGTTTGCGGCCCTGTTTAACCAGCAGGCCGTGGATGTGGCACAGCCCAGCGTGGCAAAAGTGGGCGGCATCAGCGCCGTGTTGCGGATAACGGAACAGGCCAGACGGCATCAGGTGGATGTGGTACCCCACTGTTTTTACTACGGGGCGGGCCTGCTGGCTACCGCGCATCTCGTCGCCGCCCTGCCTGATGATGTCCAGCTGGAATGCCCCTTTATTCACTTCTCCGCGCGGCTTCACCCACAGCTCGACCTCTCCCCGCAGTTCAGCCTGCCTGATATCCCCGGGCTGGGCTTTGAACCGGATGCCGCAGTGATGAAAGAACATACCCTTTACCATCGGCGAATTGATGCGGAGGGCGTACACCATGTTTAAAAATATGCGTAGCACCGTCGCCCTGCTGCTGTTCTTCGCCGGTGTGCTTAATTATCTCGATCGCGCCGCGCTATCGGTTATGGCCCCCCTGGTAAAAAAGGATCTGCATATTGATGATGCGCAGATGGGGATCCTGTTTAGCTGTTTTTTTATCGGTTACTGCCTGTTCTGCTTTCTTGGCGGATGGGGGGCAGACCGCTACGGCCCGCGTAAGGTCTTTGGCTGGGCCGCCGTCGTCTGGTCACTGTTCTGCGGTGCCACCGCGCTGGCAGGAAACTTTTTCCAGCTGATTATTGTGCGCGTGCTGTTCGGCATTGGCGAAGGGCCGATGGGAACCACCACCAATAAATCGATTTCCAACTGGTTCCCCCGTCGGGAGGTGGGTCGCGCGGTCGGTTTTAGCAATGCGGGCCAGCCGCTGGGCGCGGCGGTCGCTGCGCCGATAGTGGGTCTTATCGGGCTACATTTTGGCTGGCGGGTCTCGTTCGTGGCTATCGCCATTCTGGGTTTTGTCTGGCTGGCCTTCTGGCTGTGGCTGTTTCGCGACAAACCCGAGCAGCATCCCCGCATTACGGCAGCCGAGCGCACGCTGATTACCGCCGAACGTCCCGCGACACGGCTGACGGAGAAAGGTGCCCCTTCCAGTGTCCGGCTGTGGCGCTACGTTTTTTCACTGCCGGTACTGGGCGTGGCGGCGGCTTTTTTCTGCTTTAACTACATCCAGTTTTTTTTCCTCTCCTGGCTGCCAAGCTATCTCACCGACTTCCAGCATCTGGATATCAAAAGCATGAGCCTGATTGGCATCCTTCCCTGGCTGGGCGCGACCATCGGGTTTATCGGCGGGGGGCTGGTGTCAGATGCACTGTATCGCCGCACCGGCAACTTTTTGCAGTCGCGCAAGCTGGTCATTTTTTGTGGGCTGGCCGTCGCCGCACTCTGTGTGATGCTGACGGCCTGGGCCAGCAGCGTGACGATGGCGGTCACGCTGATTACCCTTGCCAGCGTCTTTGCGTATATGACGCCTCAGGCATGTTGGTCATTACTGCAGGACATTGTTCCGGCAGAGCGGATTGGGACTGCGGGCGGATTTGTACACCTTCTGGCGAATCTGGCGGGGATACTCTCACCGGGGTTAACCGGCTTTTTAATTCAGTACGGCGGCGGATACGCCTCGGCCTTTATGCTGGCCAGCGTACTGGCGCTGGCAGGCATGCTGCTGCTGGCGATTTTCGTGCGCCAGCGAAGCGTCAATGCCCTACGCGCGCTGGCCTGAAAATGAAGCCCATTGCCGGTGGGGCCCGCGCAGCAAAGGCTATGCGCAGGGCACAGCCTTTTGAAAGCGGGCGCGTCAGGCGCCCATCATCCCTTTCACCAGCTCTACGCAGCGCAGGAACCGCTCGTCGTAGTTATCCTGCTCGACGTGCACCCATGGGATATTATTCTCCTCCAGCATTGAGATCAGTAGCTGCTGGAACTCCCTGCGATCTACCGAACTGCCCAGGCTGCGCAGACCATCTGCCACCCAGGGCACATTGTTCTCCACCAGAATCACCAGATCGAAACGGTACTCGTCGATCAGTGCCTGAACAAAGGGGTGCTCGCGTCCCTCATATTTCTTGCAGAAGGCCTGGGTCGTGACAAAATCGGTATCAATAAAGGCCACTTTATTGGCATATTTTACCGCGAAATCAATGTACTGCGCCTGGCCCAGCGCGATTTTGTCGTAGTCGGAATATTGCAGGGCCATCTCATCGCCGCCGAGATGGGAAAAGACGTAGTCGCGGCCAAATTCCCAGGCGCTGGTGGTATTGAAGATGTTAGCCAGCTTGTTCACCAGCGTCGATTTCCCGCTGGATTCACCGCCCAGAATCGCCACCGTACGCACGAAAAAGGGCTTCACTTCGGTGGGAATATACTCCCAGTAGCGGAACGGGTCCTGGCGGATCTGCCCGCCGCTGATATTCATAAAGGATCGCTGCGGATCGATCAGAATGGTTTCAATGCCCAGATGCTGCTGATACTGCGAGGCGTCCGGTTCCTCGCTGGTATATACGCGATTTGGCACGATGCCGTGGTTTTCCATAAAGTCGGTAATGCCGCGACTCCAGACATCCCAGCCGTGCGGATATGGCTCCATCCCCTCTTCGTTAAAAGAGTGAATGCGAATATTTTTCTGATACTTAAAGGTTTGCAGCAGCCAGCGCAGGCGATCGCTGACGGTGGGCTGCTGGGACATGGCGCTGTCTTCAAACAGCTTTAGATCGCGCGGCTCGTCGTAACCCATGATGATATGCAGCTCATCGACCTGACTACAGGCGCGCTGGATCAGATAGATATGCCCGGTATGCAGCGGATAGAATTTGCCAAATACCACCCCGACGGTTTTTTCGCGACGAGGGAATTCCAGCCCAAGATAACGGTGAAGTGCTTCCAGTTTTTGGGCGCTGGGGCTTTTTATTTTCGCGTTCAGCAGCTGACTGAGGTAGCCCTTCGTCATGCCGCTCGCATCGGCCACCTGCTGTAGCGTGCTGCCCTGCTGACGGATAGCGGTTTTCAGATAATCAAATGACGACATCAAATGCCTCCTGCATAAAGGGCGGCATCAGTTCCGCCCTCAGATGATAGTACGTTCAGCTATCCGGGCGAACCCGCCTCACCGATCGCAATTACGTTCAACTGTCCAGGCGAACCTGCCTGACCGATAGTAATACGTTCAGCCGTCTGGGGGAATTATCCCGGCCCGAACGGTTACAGGTCGTCCAGTATCGCCAGCGCGTCGGCGAGCTTTTTCACGCCATAGACTTTCATATTTTCCGGCGGCCTCTTCGGCACGTTAGCGGCGGGCACAATCGCACGCCGGAAGCCATGCTTCGCCGCCTCGGAGATACGCTCCTGCCCGCTTGGCACCGGCCGGATCTCGCCCGCCAGCCCGACCTCGCCAAATACCACCAGGTCATGAGGTAAAGGACGATCGCGCAGGCTGGAGACCATCGACAGCATCAGCGCCAGGTCGGCACTGGTTTCGGTGACCTTAACGCCACCAACTACATTAACAAACACGTCCTGGTCCGCCATCTGTAGCCCGCCGTGACGGTGCAAAACCGCCAGCAGGATCGCCAGTCGGTTCTGCTCCAGGCCAACGGCAACGCGCCGGGGGTTGCCCATCATCGAGTGATCCACCAGCGCCTGAATCTCCACCAGCAGCGGGCGCGTGCCTTCCCACAGCACCATGACCGAACTGCCGGAGGTCACTTCATCACCGCGGCTCAGGAAAATAGCCGACGGGTTGCTTACCTCACGCAGCCCCTGCTCGGTCATGGCGAAGACGCCCAGCTCATTCACCGCACCGAAACGGTTTTTATGGCTGCGCAACGTACGAAAGCGTGAATCGGCATCGCCATCCAGCAGTACCGAGCAGTCGATACAGTGCTCAAGCACCTTTGGCCCCGCCAGAGAACCATCTTTGGTCACATGGCCCACCATCACAATCGCCACCCCGCGCGTTTTGGCGAAGCGGGTCAGATAGGCTGCCGTTTCCCGCACCTGGGCGACGCTGCCTGGCGATGACTGGATATCGGCCATATGCATCACCTGAATGGAGTCGATCACCATCAGCCTCGGCTGCTCCTGATCGGCAATCTGGCAGATCTGCTCAATGCTGGTTTCCGACAGCATATTGAGGTTTTCAGTGGGCAGCCCCAGCCGGTGGGCGCGCATCGCCACCTGCTGAAGAGACTCTTCGCCGGTGACGTAGAGGGTTTTCATTCCCTCAGAAAGTTTGCACAGCGTTTGCAGCAGCAGCGTACTTTTGCCCGCGCCGGGGTTACCGCCGATGAGAATCGCGCTGCCCGGCACTACCCCGCCGCCCAGTACGCGGTCAAATTCCTTGAAGCCGGTGCTGAAGCGCGGTAGCGCTTCAAGGCTGATCTCAGACAGCTTCTGCACGCGGCTGATGCCTGCGCTGCCCGCATAGCCCATGCGCTCATTACGCGCCACGGTGGGCGAGGCAGAGAGGCGAACTTCAGTAATGGTATTCCACGCCTGGCAGGCGCTGCACTGCCCCTGCCAGCGTGGATAATCTGCGCCACATTCGTTACAGACAAAGGCGCGCTTCACCGCTTTGGCCAAATCGCCTCCTTAACGCTCATCAGAGATCAGGCTGCCGCTGAGAATACAGAACACGCCCATCAGGTCGGCGTGACGAATGGTCACCGCCGTTTGTTCATTAACTTTCGGTTTAGCGTGATAGGCAATGCCCAGCGCCGACGCCTTGATCATCAGCAGATCGTTTGCCCCGTCGCCGATGGCGACGGTCTGATCGTCGGCGATTTCAAAGCGTTCAGCCAGCTTAAGCAGCGTATCGGCCTTGTAGCGGGCATCCACAATATCGCCCAGCACCTCACCCGTCAGCCTGCCGTCGCGGATTTCCAGCACGTTAGCGGCAATAGCAGAGAGATGGAGTTTGTCCCGCAGGTATTCGGCAAAGAAGGTAAAGCCGCCGGAGGCGATCGCCACGTGCCAGCCCAGCGCCTGGAGCTTTTCCACCAGCTGCGTCAGACCCGGCATCAGCGGCAGCTGGTCACGCACCTGAACCAGGATGTTGGCATCCGCATCTTTCAGCGTCGCAACGCGCTGGCGCAGGCTGGCAGCAAAATCAAGTTCGCCGCGCATCGCCCGCTCGGTCACTTCCGCCACCTGCTCACCGCAGCCTGCCAGCTTAGCGATTTCATCAATACACTCCACCTCTATCGCGGTAGAGTCCATGTCCATTACCAGCAGTCCGGGCGTTTTCAGGTGCGGAATTTTTCCCAGCGGGGCGACGTCCAGGCCCGCTTCATAGGCCAGGCGTGTGGCGAGCGGAGTCAGTGAGCCCGCCAGGCGCACGACCTGATACTGATCAACGCACCAGGCGCTGACGATAACCATCGCTGCACCCAGCTGATGCTGGAGCGCCGTAAGGCTGGCTTTATCAAGCTTGCGGCCGTACAGAAGCCAGCCGGTGCGGCCAGCGCGGTAATCCAGCGGCATGACTTCATCACCGCTAAGAGAGAGAGGTAACCCCGGCCAGAGAGAGACATCGGAAGGCAGGTCGCACCAGGTCAGACTATTTGGCATTACAGCTCCTGTAGGGACATATTAACCACGCAAGAGGCTACCCTGTCAGCCCCGGTTCTGGCAACATAAAGCGAAGAGGCGGACGGCGTTCGTTGAAAAAATATGAAGGGTGAAGATGGCAAAGGCCAGATTAAAATTCCGACTACACCGTACGGCGATCGTGCTGATCTGCCTCACTCTGCTGGTGATGCTGATGCAGGGGGCCTCATGGTTCAGTCTGGGTCATCAGATGGCCCGTTCAGCGCAGGTTGAGGAGCTGGCCCGAACGCTGACGCGACAGGTAGCCTGGAGCCTGACGCCGCTGATGGAAAACAGCGATGATAACCGGCAGAAAATTACCGAGGCCATTGCGCTGCTGACCACGGACAGCCGCATTCTTGATGCCTCGGTCTACGACGATAACGGTGCGCTGCTGGCTCACAGCGGGGAAACCATTAACGTGCGCGATCGGCTGGCGCTGGACGGCCATCGCGCGGGCAGCTACTTCAATCATCAGATCGTGCAGCCGCTGGATACCCCCGATGGCCCGCGCGGCTTCCTGCGCGTAACGCTGGACACTCATGTGCTGGTCACCGAATCCCGTCAGGTGGATAACACCACCAATATTCTGCGTCTGATGATGCTGCTGGCGCTGGCTATCGGCATTATTCTCAGCCGGACGCTGCTGCGCACCCGCCGCACCCGCTGGCAGCAGTCGCCCTTTCTGCTTACCGCCAACCATCCGGTAAGAGAGGATGATGAGGATGAGAACAGCGAAAGCTCCTCGCCGCCAGAGAACCTAAAATAGCAAGATGGGGCCTGTACGGGGCCGTTAACTAACAGGTTACCCCCGCGTCACTGTCCTTGTTACAGCATTGTAATCAAAAATAAAATATCGTATAACAGTCTGCTCCGAGGGGTGTCCAGTAATGGGCTGAGATGGCGCAAGCCGAACCCTTTGAACCTGATCTGGGTCATGCCAGCGAAGGGACGGGTTGGCACTGATCAATTGCCTGTTCATACTTCTGCGTGTCCGGATCTCCACTTATTTTCGGAGGTTCAGTGTCTCATCTACCCATTCCTGATTTCAGCCAGGGCCTGTATGGTCGTCTTCGCCAGCATGCGGGCGCAGAGTGGCAACACTATGTTAATCACCCCTTCCTGCAACAGCTGGCTTCCGGCACGCTTCCCCATGCCGCTTTCCGCCGTTATCTGACGCAGGATTATCTGTTCCTCATCCACTTCGCCCGTGCCTATGGCCTGCTGGTCAGCAAACTGCGCACCCTGCCAGAGATGCGCGCGGCGTCTACGTCTCTCAATACCCTGCTCAGTGAACTCCCGCTCCACGTGAGCTACTGCCAGCAGTGGGGGCTGAATGAAACGGAGATGGCGAATGAAACCGAAGCGCCAGAAACCCTGAACTATACCCGCTACGTGCTGGATATCGGCCACTCAGGCGACGCCCTGGATCTGCTGGCCGCGCTGATGCCCTGTGTAGCGGGCTATGCTGAAATCGGGCTGGGTTTGCTCCAGAATACGCAGACCCTTCTGGAGGGAAATCCCTGGGCCTCATGGATACGCAACTATGGCAATGCGGAGTATCTCAACGGCGTAGGTGCGGCCCTGGCGCTGCTGGAGCGTGTCGGTCAGCAGCATGGTGCCGCGTGCCGGTTTAACAGCCTCGCCGAAATTTTCACTACCGCCACCCGGCTGGAAGCTAACTTCTGGCAAATGGGGCTGAACGCGGCGTCAGAAACGTGAGCGGCGCACGGCCACCGGGCATTGCGTGTCGCGATCTTGGCCTGAGCTTTGGCCAGCGCACCATTTTCCAGCACCTCAGCTTTGATATTGCGCCCGGCAGCTTTGTCGCGCTGCTCGGTGCCAGCGGCAGCGGTAAGACCAGCCTGCTGAAAATCATCGCTGGCCTGGCGGCTCCTGACGCAGGCACGATCAGCGGCAGCGATGGGCTCCCCCTGGCGGGCCGTATCGCCTGGATGGGCCAGAGAGATCTGCTCTATCCCTGGCTGACGGTGATGGATAACATCATGCTGGGCGCACGTCTGCGGGGAGAAAAAGGCGATCGGGAATGGGCCACTCATCTGCTGGAGCGGGTGGGATTAAGCGGTCACGGGAAAACGCTGCCTGCGGCACTCTCCGGTGGGATGCGCCAGCGCGCCGCCATTGCGCGCACGCTGTATGAACGTCGCCCGGTCGTGCTGATGGATGAACCCTTCTCCGCGCTGGATACGCTCACGCGGGCCAAAATCCAGACGCTGGCCGCCGAGCTGCTGGTGGATAATACCGTGCTGTTGATCACCCACGATCCCATGGAAGCCTGCCGCCTCAGCCATCGCCTGCTGGTGCTGGCGGGTTCCCCGGCCCGCATTGATGACAGTCATACCCTGGTCGGGCAGCCTCCGCGCGCGCCGGACGACCCCAATCTGTTAACCAGTCAGGGTGAACTGATGCGACAGCTGGTGAGGGCCGCAGAATGATGCGGGGAAGTGTGATCTTTTGCGGTTTGATCCTGCTGTGGTGGCTGGCAACCTTATGCAATATTCCGGCGTTCCTGCTGCCCTCGCCTGCGGCGGTTGCCTGCGCACTCTGGAACAACCTGAGCTATCTGGCCTGGCACAGTCTGATCACCGCCTCAGAGGTGCTAAGCGGCTTAGTGCTCGGTGTCCTGCTGGGCACGCTGCTGGCGCTCTGTATGACCTTTTCGCCCCGGCTCCAGCGCTGGCTGATGCCCGTCGTATTGACCAGCCAGGCCATCCCCGTTTTCGCGCTGGCGCCGCTGCTGGTGCTGTGGTTCGGCTTCGGGCTGAGCGCTAAGGTGGCGATGGCCGTGCTGGTGATCTTCTTTCCGGTGACCTCCGCGTTCTATGACGGCCTCCGTCGGGTTAACAATGACTGGCTTGACCTTGCCCGAACGATGGGGGCCACGCGCCGGGCGCAGCTGCTGCATGTCCGGCTGATGGCCGCGCTACCCGCCTTCGGCAGCGGCCTGCGGATGGCCGCTGCCGTCGCCCCCATCGGCGCGATTATTGGCGAATGGGTCGGTTCGGCAGAAGGGCTGGGGTACGTAATGCTTAACGCCAACGCCCGAATGCAGACCGATATCTGCTTTGCCGCGCTGTTCATTCTGGTGCTGATGACCGTATTACTCTGGGTAGCGGTTGATGCGTTGCTCCACCGCCTGATCCGTTGGGCGCCCGAAAATAGCTAATCAAGGAATCATTAACGATGAAAAATACCCTGTGCGGACTGCTGCTGACCGCGGCACTGAGCGGCCATGCGCTGGCAGCGGAAAAGCTGACCCTGGTGCTCGACTGGTATATCAATCCTGACCATGCGCCCATTATGGTGGCTGAGCAGATCGGCGCGTTCCGGGCCGAGGGGCTGGATGTGAACATAGTAGCGCCTTCCGATGCCGCCCTGCCGCCGCGCCTGGTTGCCGCAAAACAGGCAGACCTGGCCATTACCTATCAGCCCCAGCTGCACTTCTTTGCGGATCAGGGCCTGCCGCTGGTGCGCATTGGCACGCTGATCAATTCGCCGCTGAATACGGTTATCACTCTGGATAAAAACATCACCTCCCCTGCCGGTCTGGCCGGGAAGAAAATAGGCTATTCGGTGAGCGGCATTGAGCAGGCAACCCTCAGCACCATGCTGAAACATGAACACCTCAGGGCTGATAATGTGCGGTTAATTAACGTGAACTTCCAGCTGGTCAGTGCGCTGCTGGCCGGTCAGGTTGACGCCGTGATTGGCGGCTACCGCAATATTGAAGCTCAGGAACTGAAGCTAAAGGGGAAAGATCCGGTGGTCTTCAACGTGGAAGATTATGGCGTTCCGGCCTATGACGAACTGGTGATCGTCGCCAACCGCGATGCGGTCAACGATCCCCGGATAAAGAAATTTCTTAGCGCGCTGAAAAAAGGCACCGATTATCTGCTGGCTCATCCGCAGGAGAGCTGGCTGGCGTTTGCCAAAGCCCACCCGGAATTAAATACGCCGCTGAATCAGCTTGCCTGGCAAAACTCTCTGCCCCTGTTCGCGAAAGACCCGGCAAAGCTGGACGCCGCCCGTTACCAGGCATACGAACAGTTTCTGTTTGATAATAAGCTGATTAAGAAGATGACGCCGGTGGCGGACTACGCGGTAGAAGTCCATTGATGTTGGAGAAGGTGATTAACGACGGTGGAGACGGGCCTTCATGCTGAATAATGCCCGGGAGACGCAAAAGCGACGACCGGGCAACGCAGTGCGCCGCCAGCGAATCTATCAGACTGGCGGCTGGTGCGGGGTTATCAGGCTTTATCGCCCAGCAGCACCGACTCCAGCGCGATCTGGATCATCTCGCTGAAGGTGGTCTGGCGCTCTTCTGCCGTGGTCTGTTCGTGCGTACGGATATGGTCAGAAACGGTACAGATCGCCAGTGCCTTAGCACCAAACTCCGCTGCCACACCGTAGATCCCGGCCGCTTCCATCTCCACGCCCAGAATGCCGTACTTCTCCATCACGTCAAACATCTGCGGGTCCGGGGTATAGAACAGGTCGGCTGAGAAGATATTTCCCACCCGCGCGTCCACGCCCAGCGCCTTTGCCGCATCGACGGCATTACGCACCATCTCGAAATCAGCAATAGCCGCGAAGTCGTGATCCTTAAAGCGCATACGGTTCACTTTGGAGTCGGTTGACGCCCCCATACCGATAACCACATCACGCAGTTTCACATCGGCGCGCACCGCACCGCAGGATCCAACGCGAATGATTTTTTTCACGCCAAACTCGGTGATCAGCTCTTTAGCATAAATCGAGCAGGATGGGATACCCATACCGTGGCCCATTACCGAAATTTTGCGCCCTTTATAGGTGCCGGTGTAGCCCAGCATGCCGCGTACGTTGTTCACTTCCACTGCGTCCTGCAAAAAAGTTTCCGCAATGTGTTTTGCACGCAGCGGATCGCCAGGCATCAGAACCACATCAGCGAAGTCGCCCATTTCAGCGTTAATATGAGGCGTTGCCATCTTTTATCCTTATCTTCAATATTCATCTTGCCGGCGTCAGCGCCGGCCAGTTATATGTCGCTTTACAGCATGCTTTTGCCATATTCCATATCGGAAAGGCCAAAATAGCGTGCAACGGTTTGCCCGATATCGGCAAAGGTGTCGCGATATCCCAGCGAACCAGGTTTTACACCGGGTCCGTAGAGTAGCACCGGAATATGCTCGCGGGTATGTTCCGTGCCTTCCCAGGTAGGATCGCAGCCGTGGTCGGCGGTGAGGATCAGAATGTCACCTTCCTGCACCAGCGCCATCAGCTCCGGCAGTCGGCGGTCGAACAGCTCCAGCCCACCGGCGTAGCCCGGCACGTCACGACGATGGCCCCAGGTGGAATCGAAGTCCACGAAGTTGGTAAACACGATGCTGTTGTCCGGCGCGATTTTCATTTCTTCGATCGTGGCGTCAAACAGCGCATCCAGACCGGTTGCCTTTACCTTTTTGGTAATGCCAACGTGGGCGTAGATGTCGGCAATTTTACCAACCGAGATCACCTGACCGTTCTGCTCCTCAACCAGCTTTTTCAGGATAGTCGGTGCCGGTGGTTCCACGGCGAGATCGTGTCGGTTACCGGTGCGCTGGAAGTTGCCTGCCTTGTCGCCGGTAAAAGGACGGGCGATAACGCGGCCAATGTTATAACCGCCTTCCGTCAGCGCCTCACGGGCGATTTCGCACAGCTTGTAGAGGCGCTCCAGCCCAAAGGTTTCTTCATGGCAGGCAATCTGAAATACCGAGTCTGCCGAGGTGTAGAAAATCGGTTTACCGGTTTTCATATGCTCTTCGCCGAGCTGGTCGAGGATAACCGTACCGGAAGAGTGGCAGTTACCCAGGTAGCCCGGCAGATCGGCTTTCTCAACCAGCAGGTCTAATAGCGCCTGCGGAAAACTGTTCTCTTTGTCGGAGAAGTAGCCCCAGTCAAACAGCACCGGCACCCCGGCAATTTCCCAGTGGCCCGACGGCGTGTCCTTACCGGAGGAGAGCTCACTGGCCCAGGCCCAGGCGCCGGTTATCTCAGCGTCTTTATCCAGCCCCAGCGGGAACCGGCCGGTAGACCCTTCCGCCGCTTTGCCTAGGCCAAGCGCGGTCAGATTCGGTAAGTGCAGCGGGCCTTTTCTGCCCGTGTCAGCTTTCCCGTTAAAACAGGCCTCGGCAATATGTCCGAGGGTATCAGAGCCTTCGTCGCCATATTTATGGGCGTCTTTGCTGGAGCCGATCCCAAAGGAATCTAGCACCATGATAAATGCACGTTTCATCCTGGTCTCCTGCGTCTGTTAGGCGCTTAGCTTAAATTTTATCGATCAGAGTAGTATGACGCTTATCCGCTGATTCTGCGATAGATAACTGGCGTTTCTGCCGGGGCCGTCTCACTGAGCGTAATGGCCGCTTTGACCGCCGCCGCCGCTTCCTGCCAGCTGGCTTCGCTGCTGGCGTGGATCACCGCCAGCGGCTGCTGGCTGTCAACGGCGGCACCCAGGGGGGCAACCTCACTCAGGCCGACGCTGTAATCAATGCTGTCGCTGGCGCGACGGCGTCCGCCGCCCATTGAGACCACCGCCATACCCAGCGCGCGGGTATCCACTGCGCCGATCACCCCGACACTATCGGCATATACCGCTTTGCTGAGCATCGGTGCGGGCAGATAGTTATCAATATTCTCAATGAAATCGGCTGGCCCTTTCTGCGCCGCCACCATGCGGGAGAACACCTCTGCCGCGCGGCCATTATCCAGCACGGCCTGGAGCTTACGGGTCGCCTCATCAACGTTTGCGGCCAGCCCACCCGATACCAGCATTTCCGCACTCAGCGCCAGCGTCACCTCCAGCAGGCGTGGATTGCGATAGTCGCCGGTCAGGAACTGCACCGCCTCGCGCACTTCAAGCGCGTTACCGGCGCTGGACGCCAGCAACTGATTCATATCGGTCAGCAGCGCGGTGGTTTTACAGCCCGCGCCGTTTGCCACGCCAACGATCGACTGCGCCAGCTGTTCAGAGAGTTCAAAGGTCGGCATAAAGGCACCGGACCCTACCTTAACGTCCATTACCAGCGCATCCAGCCCTTCGGCCAGCTTTTTCGCCAGAATCGACGCGGTAATAAGCGGAATGGAGTCTACCGTAGCGGTGATGTCCCGCGTGGCGTAGAAGCGCTTATCGGCTGGCGCAAGTGAGTGGGTCTGACCGATGATCGCCACGCCCACCTCTTTGATCATCCTGCGAAAGGCCTCATCCTCGGGGAAGATATCAAAGCCGGGAATGGCTTCCAGCTTATCCAGCGTACCGCCGGTATGACCCAGTCCGCGGCCCGAAATCATGGGTACATAGCCACCGCAGGCGGCGACCATTGGCCCCAGCATCAGCGAGGTCACGTCCCCTACTCCACCCGTGGAATGCTTATCGACCACCGGCCCGTTGAGGTTTAGCGCCTGCCAGTTGAGTACCGAGCCGGAATCACGCATCGCCATGGTCAGCGCCACACGTTCTGGCAGCGTCATGTCATGAAAATAGATTGTCATCGCCAGCGCGGCGATTTGCCCTTCAGAGACGGAGTTGTCACGAACGCCGTTGATAAAGAAACGAATTTCCTCTTCACTCAGCGTCTGGCCGTCTCTTTTTTTGCGGATGATTTCTTGTGGCAGGAACACGTTGCCCCCTGATGTTAAGCAGCCGGGCGGGGAGTCGCCCGGCTGAGAGTATGAGCGTGACTATCCGGGCCGACACGAGGCGGCCCACGGATGAATATATCGACTTCAGTACACTAACCGCCTCGCCAGTATGCTATCCGGCCCGCGATTTCTGATCTCACCGGGTGCGGACGTAGCCCGCGATCCCCGGTCTGACCGGGTTGCTGACGTATGCCCGACTTAGTATCCTGACTGAGGCGCAGTGCTGTCATAGCCTGCGGCTTTCAACAGGCTGGCCAGCAGGCTTGAAGCGCCAAAGCGGAAGTGACGTGGGGTAGCCCAATCGCTACCCAGAATGTCATCGGCCAGCTTGAGATAGATTGCAGCATCGTCGGCGGTGCGAACGCCGCCGGCTGGTTTAAAACCCACCTTATGCTTAACGCCTTTATCGGCAATCACGCGCATCATGATTTCAGCGACTTCAGGAGTGGCGTTGACCGGTACTTTCCCGGTAGACGTTTTAATGAAATCAGCACCGGCATCAATGGCGATTTCAGAAGCTTTGCGGATCAGCGCGGCATCTTTCAGCTCGCCGGTTTCGATAATGACTTTCAGGAGCACATCGGCGTCGGCACAGGCCTCTTTGCAGGCGCTTACCAGTTGAAAACCTGTCTCTTCGTTACCCGCCATTAGTGCGCGGTAAGGGAATACCACATCAACCTCATCAGCGCCGTAAGCAATTGCCGCATGGGTTTCTGCCAGCGCAATCTCGATATCATCATTGCCGTGTGGGAAATTAGTCACGGTAGCGATGCGGATATCAGGCGTGCCCTGTTCGCGCAGCGTTTTGCGCGCGATGGGAATAAAGCGCGGATAGATGCAGATAGCCGCCGTGTTTCCCGCAGGGGATTTGGCCTGATGACAGAGCGCAATCACTTTCTCATCGGTGTCATCATCATTCAGGGTAGTGAGGTCCATCAGTTTCAGTGCGCGAACGGCAGCAGAAGTTACGTCAGTCATGTTTGTCTCCAGAGAGAAACCCGCAGGTCTTTATGTTAAAATAATAACACTTACAGAGGCGTATTTTCCGTGATGTAATTCACACCCATGAAAATGCCATTGCATTAATTCTATATTATGCGTGACTGATATCACATAAAAATCCTTGTGAATTGCCCTTATGGGGCATAGTGAACGATATTGTCCTTCCTGGTTTAGGCGGTTGCGCATAATGTTATAATTATAACATTTATTGTTGCTTAATGCTAAAGGGCCCGGTGCGGCTTAGGTCTGGGGGGCATCGTCTGCGGGTGGGGGCCGATGCTGCAAAGGCCCGTGTGGTCGCCAACGAGTGGGGCCCGGTGCCTGGCGGTCCTCGCGCCGCGCGTGGCGCGGTTCCTTCGCTCCGCTCGTCGACCTTTCGGACCGGGCATGACGGGACATCCCTGTCCCGGCATACCCTTGTGCCAGCATCCCTGCTGGCCCATCCGGGTCTTCCTTACTGCACTCAGCGCTGCGGAATGCCTGTCACCGGGCCCCACCCGCCTGCTCCTTTTGCATTGTGCTGGCTGCGGGTAAGAGCAGTTTCACTAAAAGCAGCGCAGAAGCCCGAGAGGTGGACAATCCCTGCGATTGACGGGCAATCCGCAGCGCTGCGGCGCAGACGGAAGGCCAGGCGAGGGCAGCAGGGATGCTGCACTCAGGGAGCGGCGGGCAGGACGCCCGCTCGCGACCGGGCCGTCCGGCCTGACGTCGGAGCCAAAGGCACCAGGCAGAGCCTGTAGCTGCGACGCCCGGCAAACGCTGGGATTATCCACTGGCATCGCAGATATCACACCTGCACGATCGGCCTGCCAACAGGCAGGGGGTCGGAATGCCTGTCACCGGCCCTCACCCGCCTGCTCCTTTTGCTTTGTGCTGGCTGTGGGTAAAGGCAACTTAGAAGCTGGAGAGGTGGACAATCCCAGCGGTTGACGGGCATTCCGCAGCGCTGCGGCGCAGACGGAGGGCCAGGCGAGAGCAGCAGGGATGCTGCACTCAGGGAGCGGCGGGCAGGACGCCCGCTCGCGACCGGGCCGTCCGGCCTAGATCCGGAGCCAAAGGCACCACGCAACGCGTGGCGTGAGGACGCCCGGCAAACGCTGGGATTGTCCACCGGCATCGCAGGTATTGCCCAAACAATTAACCGGCAACCGCTGGGATTATCCACCGGCAAAGCCGATATTGCAGCCGACACAACCAACCGACAAGCGTTGGGATTTTCCCCTATAAATTTTTGCAGCCAGGTGACCACATCCCGGGGACGTTGGGTGTGCAGGAAAGAGCGGTTTGGATAGCTTAATACAGCTCCAAAGCCTGCGAGTTTACAGGGCCTGACTTGAAGCGCCTCCGAAGCCCGAGAGGTGGACAATCCCTGCGGTTGACGGGCAATCCGCAGCGCTGCGGCGCAGACGGAGGGCCAGGCGAGGGCAGCAGGGATGCTGCACTCAGGGAGCGGCGGGCAGGACGCCCGCTCGCGACCGGGCCGTCCGGCCTGAAGTCGGAGCCAAAGGCACCACGCGAAGCGTGGCGTGAGGACGCCCGGCAAACGCTGGGATTATCCACCGACACCACAGCGATGGCAGCCCAAACAACTGACCAGCAAACGCTGGGATTATCCACCGACACCGCAGATATTGCAGCCCAAACAACTGACCAGCAACCGCTGGGATTGTCCACCGACACCGCAGCTATGACAGCCCAAACAATTAACCGTCACACGCTAAGGTTTCCACCGACACCACTCACCGGCACACGCTGGAACAGTCCTCCGGCAAAGCCGATGTTGCCCGCCAGACATCGCCCTGCGCTCAAAGCGCAAACAGCGCGCGGGTATTCTCCCGGATGGTATCGGCGATCTCCTCTGGAGACTCCTCACGAATTTCACACAGACTCTGCCAGACATTTTTAATTCGCTCCGGCCGGTTGGGCTGCCCCTGAAAACCCTGCACCGGCATATCGGGAGAATCCGTCTCCAGCACCAGGGATGAAAGCGGCAGGCGGGAAAAAGTATTACGCGTCCTGGTCGCCCGCGCATAGGTCATGGTGCCACCCACGCCAATGGCATATCCGGCGCGAATAAAGGCCAGCGCCTGTTGCTCACTCCCGGCAAAACCGTGAACCACCCCGCGACGGGGAAGAGCAATGCGCCTCAAATGCATCGCCAGCTTATCGTGCGTACGCCGTGAATGCAGGATAACCGGCAGATCGTACTGCTTTGCCAGCCGCAGCTGCGACTCCAGCAACGCCTCCTGACGCGCAAACTGCGGATCCTCCATATAAAGATCCAACCCTATCTCACCGATCGCCACCAGCTTCTTCGGGCGCAGCCGCAGCCAGCCTTCCAGCTGGGCCAGATGCGCCTCCTGAAAATGGCCAATCGCCATCGGGTGGATCCCCAGCGCCGCGTAAAGAGGCTCATAGCGATCGGCAAGATCAATGACGCCGGCAAACCGGTCTGCCGACACGCCAACCGCAATGATTTTCTCAACCCCTGCCTCTGCCGCCCGTTGAAGACTTCCCTCCTCATCACCGCAAAAGGGACTGAAATCAAAATGACAGTGCGTATCAACGAATGATGCCATGTCCGCGCTCCCGCACTAAAAAAGGCATTACCCTGCGGCACGCAGAATAATGCTAAGCCAGCGATTCATTATCGTAATCTGCATCATTTCCTGCCAGAGGATCGAGAATAATCTCCCGACGATCGGGCTGATTGGCAACAGGTGCAGCAGGCACCACCGATGTCGGACTCAGGCGCGTATCACTCTCTTTCAGCCATTGCCCCACCGTCGCCAGAAAATAGCGACCACAGCGACGGCCAAGATGATAATCCTGATTCAACGACGCCACGCGGCTGCCCAGCGCCATGCTGGCGAGCGCGCGTGGCGGGAATATCTCTATCACATTTACCTTGCCCGGCGGGTTATTGATAAACTGCTGGGTCTGCCGATAGCTCTCCTCATGCAGCTGCATGATATTCACCAGCGGTTGCAGCGCACCGTCACTCAGCCAGCGCTCGACACGCTTCAGCCACTGCGGTGTATAGGTCATTTGTGAAGGGACCGTGCGGATCACCACTATGGTCTCCGCTCCCCGTCGCGCCGCTTCGCGAACCGGGATCGCATCACTGATGCCGCCATCAAGATAGCTCGCGCCGTCAAGATCAACGCCGGGACGGTACATCCCCGGAATAGCGCTGGAGGCTTTGATAATATTCAGCCAGTTGGCGGCGGTGGGCGCAAAATAGCCCGGTGAATAATCATCGCTGCGGCAGGCGCACATATAAAACTCACGTCCGGAAGAGAACATCTTTTCCCCGGCTTCCATCGCCAGCGGAAACTCCTGCGAGGTGGTCTCCACCAGCCAGTCAAGGTCGATCAGATGCCCGCCGCGCACGAAGCGCAGCGGGTTAAAAAAGAGTTTACTGGTGGTGTAGCGCGTAATCACTCTGCGGGCATAGCCCGGCTGGCCGCAGATATAGGCGGAAAGATTCTGCGCGCCGGCAGAGGTGCCAAGCATCAAATCGAAAGGATTAAACTTCGCCCGCTGGAATTCATCCAGCACGCCTGCGGTAAAAATTCCGCGCTGCCCGCCGCCCTCGCAGACCAGGGCCAGCCTGCCCGGATGAAAGGGTGCCAGGGCAAGCGGTTCAATGCTACCGAGTGTAACAGGAATGTGTTTACCCACGTTGCGAACCTCTGAGAATTATTTTTTATCAGGATACGCTGGGTGCGTTTCAACCGTTTGGCGGTTTTTGCTACAGACGTTTTTTGCGCAGGAAATGACAAAGACCAGCCTGAGCTGGTCTTCTGATAAAGCGTAGTACTCTGTAGTGGTGCGGTCTATAACTTCTTGCGGCCAGTAAACAGGCTGATAAGGAAGATAATAATACCGACAACAAAGACAATTTTAGCTGCCCATGCGGCTGTACCAGCCAGACCACCAAAACCTAACGCGGCTGCAATGAGCGCGATTACCAGAAAGATAATACCCCAACGAAACATAAGCCTCTCCTTACCCTATATTGAAAATCGAACTGCTTGTGTTATTCATACCAGCCGCACGCGGCATGACGCATTTATAGTGTTACAGCTTCATCCTGCTGACTCGCCTGCTGATGCAGGCGAGCCGCCAGTATTATTTAACAGTCAGGTCGTTCTTAACGCTTTTCACACCGTCGATAGCCTTGGCAATGCCTTCAGCACGTTCAGACTGTGCCTGGGTTTTCACCGTACCGGAAAGCTCAACCACACCGTTGGTGGTAACAACTTTCACGTGGCGCGACGGAATGATGTCGTCCGCTAACAGTTTAGCTTTAATTTCGCTGGTCGTTGCCGCATCACCGGCATAACCGCTTACGCTTGCTTTTGTGCTGTCTTTAACGTGTAGTTTATCGCTGACGGATTTAACACCCTCGACTTTCTTCGCCGCCGCTACGGCCACTTCGGCCTGATCCTGCGACGGGACAAAACCACTCAGCGTAACCACGCCGTGATGCGTTTTGACCGAGATATCCGTGCTTTTAATGGCGTCGTTGTCTACCAGTGCGGCTTTCACCTTAGCAGTCACGCCGCTGTCATCCATGTATCCACCGACTTTGTTCATAGAGCTATCGATTTTGGAACCCGTGCTGTCAGAAGAGGTTGAGGTATCCGCAGCCATCGCAGAACCGCCTACCAGCGCTGAACCAACCAGTACAGCCATCAGGGTCTTAGTAATCTTAGTCTTGTTCATCGATTTGTTCCTTCTCATATTATTGCACTCACAACTGTGAGGTTTCAGCCACAAACGGCGTGGCCTGAGTGGTAAGACGTTGCAGCAACCGCGCCGCCATGTTTTACGTCCTGTTGAAATCAATATAGTCGCTAATCAGGATTTCACCGCCGCTTGTGGTTGATATGATGGATAAATGCGCAAAAAAGAGATTTTTTAAGATGAGTCTGTAACTTTTGCTGAAAAAGAGAGAAAAAAGGGCCAAAAAAAAGCGATGCCGATGGCATCGCTTAGCGGGAGTAGCGTAATTGAAACGCAGGCGAATCTTAGTGTTCGCGGGTTTTACGGAACGTCACGTCGGGATAGCGTTCCTGGGTAATATTCAGGTTTACCATGGTCGGTGCGATATAAGTCAGGTTATTCCCGCCATCCAGCGCGAGGTTAACTTCGTTCTTACGCTGGAACTCATCAAACTTCTTCACGTCGCTGCATTCGACCCAGCGGGCGGTAGAGACGTTGATCGCTTCGTAGATTGCTTCAACGTTGTATTCGCTCTTCAGGCGGGCGACGACCACGTCAAACTGCAGAACACCCACCGCGCCAACGATCAGATCGTTATTGTGTACCGGACGGAATACCTGAACCGCCCCCTCTTCCGACAGCTGTACCAGCCCCTTCAGCAGCTGCTTCTGCTTCAGCGGGTCGCGCAGGCGTATGCGACGGAACAGTTCAGGCGCAAAGTTCGGAATCCCGGTGAACTTCATGTTCTCGCCCTGGGTGAAGGTGTCACCAATCTGGATCGTCCCGTGGTTATGCAGGCCGATAATGTCACCGGGATAGGCTTCTTCAACGTGCGAGCGGTCACCGGCCATAAAGGTCAGCGCATCGGCAATCACCACATCTTTGCCAAGGCGAACCTGACGCAGCTTCATGCCCTTTTCATATTTGCCGGAAACCACGCGCATAAAGGCCACGCGGTCTCGGTGTTTCGGGTCCATATTGGCCTGGATTTTAAAGACGAAGCCGGTGAATTTCTCATCAACTGCCGTGACGGTACGCAGATCGGTTTCACGTGGCATCGGCGACGGTGCCCACTCCATCAGTCCGTCCAGCATGTGGTCGACGCCGAAGTTCCCCAGCGCGGTACCAAAAAATACCGGGGTCAGCTTGCCTGCAAGGAAAGCGTCTTTCTCAAACTCATGCGAAGCACCCTGCACCAGCTCCAGCTCTTCCCGCAGCTGAGCCACCAGATCTTCGCCAATGGCTTCGTCCAGCGCCGGGTTATCCAGCCCTTTCACTATCCGAACTTCCTGAATGGTGTGGCCTTTACCCGACTGGTAGAGATAGGTTTCGTCTTTATAGAGGTGATACACGCCTTTAAACAGCTTACCGCAGCCGATAGGCCAGGTGATGGGTGCGCAGGCGATTTTCAGTTCGCTCTCCACCTCATCCAGCACCTCCATCGGATCGCGAATATCGCGGTCCAGCTTGTTCATAAAGGTGAGGATCGGCGTATCGCGCAGGCGCGTGACTTCCATCAGCTTACGGGTGCGATCCTCAACGCCTTTCGCGGCGTCAATCACCATCAGACAGCAGTCAACCGCCGTCAGGGTGCGGTAGGTATCTTCCGAGAAATCCTCGTGACCTGGGGTATCCAGCAGGTTCACCAGGCATTCACGGTAGGGGAACTGCATCACCGAGGTGGTGATGGAGATACCGCGCTGCTTTTCCATCTCCATCCAGTCCGATTTCGCGTGCTGGCTGGAACCCCGGCCTTTCACCGTACCGGCAGTCTGGATCGCCTGTCCGAACAGCAACACCTTTTCGGTGATGGTGGTTTTACCGGCGTCCGGGTGAGAAATGATGGCAAAAGTGCGGCGGCGGGCCACCTCTTGCATAAAGGGTGCATTCGACATGGAAGTTCTTCTGGTTGGATGCCGTGCTGCTGCCGCGCATAACGCGCCAGGCCAGCTTCACAGGCGATTAATCATCAATGGCCGGCATTTTCGCCGATCCGGCAGTGATAAACAATGCGTTTACCACGCCATTAACCGGGTCGTATCAGCATTTCCCGCTGCGCGCTGAATTTATCGCGGCACTGGCATCCCTCAATATGGTCGTTAATCAGCCCCAGCGCCTGCATCAGCGAATAGGTGGTAACCGGACCAACCCACGTCCAGCCGCGCTTTTTAAGCGCTTTCGACATACGTACTGATTCCGGAGAGGTTTTGGCATTCTTCCACCAGGCAAGGTCGACCGTTAACGGACGTTCCTCCGGGCGGGGCTCGAACTGCCAGAACCAGGTGGCCAGCGATCCGGCCTCATCCACCAGCTCAATCGCGCGCCGGGCGTTGTTAATGGTGGAGAGGATTTTAGCGCGATTGCGCACGATGCCGGGATCTTGCATCAGCCTGGCCACGTCTTCGTCGGTAAACTGCGCCACGGCATGGAAGTCGAAATCGAGAAATGCCCGACGAAAATTTTCGCGCTTATTATAAATCAGCTGCCAGGACATCCCGGAGTGAAAACCTTCCAGACAGACTTTTTCAAACAGCCGTCGGTCATCCACGACCGGGCTGCCCCACTCATTATCATGATAATCAGGCATCGAGGGCTGCCAGTAGCAGCAGACGCGCCCGTCGTCTGTCAGGGTCAGACCGGCCTGTTTCAGATCCTCAAGATAATGCTCGTCCATATATCACTCTCTGGTTGTGCGGAAATAATTGCTCTTTCAGGATAAGCGCCGCCCGCGTACCGATGCTATATCTGACATCCGGTGTAACAACCGCGCCTGGGTTTTTGCACGGAACAACGCTATGTTTTAGTCCATCGGCGGCGTTATGTCAGGGGGCTATACCGCATAACGCCTCATTTATTCAACAAAAAAGGGCCTTTCGGTTATGAGCAATAACGACTATCAACCAGCCAAAGTCTGGTCAGAAAAGAAAGAAGCGGGCGGCACCTGGGGCAGCATCAACCGACCCACTGCGGGTGCGCGCAGTGAAGCTACGCTGCCCACCGGCAGGCATCCTCTGCAACTTTATTCACTGGGAACGCCTAACGGTCAGAAGGTCACTATTCTGCTGGAGGAACTGCTGGCGCTGAACGTTAACGATGCCGAGTATGACGCGCACCTGATCCGCATTGGTGAAGGCGACCAGTTCTGCTCCGGATTTGTGGCGGTCAACCCGAACTCGAAGATCCCGGCGCTGCTGGATGTTTCAACCCTGCCCCCGACCCGCGTATTTGAGTCCGGCGCGATTCTGCTCTATCTGGCAGAGAAATTTGGTCACTTCCTGCCGAAGGACGCGGCCGCCCGCACCGAGACCCTGAACTGGCTGTTCTGGCTCCAGGGCTCGGCCCCTTATCTGGGCGGCGGCTTCGGGCATTTCTACAGCTATGCACCGGTCAAAATTGAATACGCTATCGACCGCTTCACTATGGAAGCGAAGCGCCAGCTCGACGTGCTGGATCGTCAGCTGGCCGAAAACCGCTATATTGCGGGCGAGGAATATACCATCGCCGATATCGCCATCTGGCCGTGGTACGGCGCACTGGTGAAGGGGCAGCTTTATGGTGCGGCGGAGTTCCTGGATGCCGGTTCCTATAAAAATCTGCTGCGCTGGGCCGATGAAGTGGCACAGCGTCCAGCGGTACAGCGCGGCCGCATCGTTAACCGCACCCACGGCGATCCGTCAGAACAGCTGCATGAACGCCACGATGCCTCGGATTTCGATCTGAAAACCCAGGACAAACTGGCACAGTAAGCCGATTAAAACCCGCCGGTGGCGGGTTTTATCACTCGGGCGTGAAGGGTTTCATACCGCCCGCTGAGGGCGCGGATGTTATGCCTGCGCCCGCGTGGGGCGCACCACGATCTCACTGATATCCACCTCCTCTGGCTGCTCAATCGCGTAGCGCACGGCTCTTGCAATTGCCGCGGGCTGAAGCGCAATGGCGCGATATCGCTTCCGCCGCCACGTTATTGATAATACTTTTGCATAAGCACGGCGGCAATGCCGTACAACACCCCTTTGATATTGACATCGACCAACTGCTCCTACTCGTCCCCCTGCGCGACGCCACCATGTTGATCTGAGACTCACCGGGCAGATCACGCAGTTCTGGTTGGGATCGGGATGCGTTTATGACTATCGCAAGATCCATCTGGCCCTGAGCGATAGCGGGCTACAGAGCGGAGTTAACCGGGTCTGACGGCTGGTTAAGAACGAATAATAAAAAAGATCTACGGCAGCTGTGGCGCCAGGCTATACCTTTTCAGGCATTTGTGCTCAGTTGCTGAGACGATCTACCAGATTTGTCAGCGGTTGTTTCTTATCCTTGACCCCATAGGGGGCGTAATACTGATCTGCACCCAATGTGTTGAACCTAACTGCTTTTGGCGTATTGGCAATGAAAATACCGCATGATTCCAGCCAACCAGGAGCCTGTTGCATAATTTCTGGTGCCAGCTCGCTACCGTTCTGTTTGAAAATCAAATACATTTTTGTCAGGCCATCCCCCAGATTTCTGAAAACCGGGGTAGTGCTGATATGTTGATTAGCCAGTAACTCCTGGCACGCTGTCTGTACCCGTTCCGTCCGGACTTGCCAGTCATGTTGTCTGCTATCCACGGTCATAGCCAGAGTAGGTAAATGCCAGTCAACCTGTTGGTATTCTCCACCAGCGAAAACCTGAGAGTTTTGAAAGAACAAGGGTAAAGGGACATCGCGAGGAATAAACTGTAAATGCGGCGTATTTTTATCGGTGCTGGTTTCCAATGGGTTTTGTACCAAAATATCCCCAGCCTGACTGAAATCAGTTAAATACTCGACCATAGTGGTGAAATATTGCGTTTTATTTAAAAAATTGTCGCCAGCACGCAACGTTGACTCTTCGGCAAAAACATCATCGTTATACGTTTTTAGCTCGGTGATCGGCGTTTGATTGAAATATAGCTCGCTATCATCACGCGTTTTACATAATAACAAATTATTTCTTTGCTGTTCTTGCGTAGCACGGTACATGGTAAAATCTGGAGTGATGACTCTCTGTCCAGAAAAATAAGGTTTGGTAGGCTCCTGCTCTATAAAAGTTTGGCCGTTCAATGTAAGCTTTTTGGGTTCAAGTTTGGGATCATTTGGGTAAAAGCGGGTGAGGCATTCCAGATCGGCATATAGCCTGGCGCGGCGATCGGTTTTGTTACCATCATCGATACCCAGTTTATCTAACAGGCGCTTTCTCGGTGCCTGAAGCACTTTCTCGGCAAAATCCAGCGCTCTTTGGTCGCCAAGCAGAACGATCATATAGGGTGACATGCCCCCTGTATCACAGCGCCCTGCCAGAGGGTGAGTCATTTTCTCAATGCTACTGTAGCTATCGCCCGGTACGTCATCCATTTTGATGAACTCGCCGGCTGCTCTGCCCTGGGTCAGACTTGCTGTACGGGGTTCATTGCTTTCTCGCCGGAGCGGCATAAATTGGCCAATCATGGTCCGATAATTATGATTAACCATATTGGATATTTATTCGTTTAGGAAGAAAGGGGCCATCATGGCCCCAGGGAGCCGGGTTCAGGCTGCCAATTGATCGTTTAACAGACGATGAGTAATGAAGTGCTGTAGTAGTGGCGTCTGTTGCTTTTTAATCGTGGTAACCAATTGGCTATCAACCCTGGCCCCGTGTTCATGCAGGAGGGTAACAGCCTGCTTCAGATCGTCTATCATGTAGTAGGTGAAGAGGGATAGCACCTGATGGGTTTCGGGGTGGTTTGCACGTTCAAAGAACTGACTATTATATTCTTCGGCCAACTCTGCCCGGCTGTTGAATAACGCCGTCAGTTCAGGAGACGCATTGCACGCTTTGAGAGATTCGGTACCATCAGTGTAAAAACGTTTAAGGCTCGCGGTGATTTCATTCAGTTTCTCTTTCGACAGCAGGTGTTGGAGGTTGTTGCTGATTTGGATTTCTTGCAAATCACGTTCCAGCGGTTTCCTGAATTGTTCCTTAGTGCGTTCCCGCAATTGGGTTCTGGCAGGAAATGCCTTATTCTCGGAACAATCTGGCTTCAATTGTGCATTCTGATCATAATTCATTAACAGGGGCACAGCAGTGAGCACCTTTTCATGAATGTCTGCTGATGAAAGGTCCAGTTTTGGGATCTTGTCCAGAATTTCAGGTAGGTTATCATAAGTTGACGTCTGTTTATTGAATAACGCCTCGTTGGTAATTTGTACCCCCTGCTCACTGAATTTTGCCACGGTTATTTTTTCTAGTGGTATAAGCGCGTTGGCAGCCAGCTTTTGCCTTATTTGCGAATTAAGGGTTTCTTTTTGTTCTTTTAATGCCTCGATAAATTGTTGGGGGTTCGAATCACGGAATTCACCCAATACGAAACGTTGTAATGTCGTGAGATGCGGGGCTTGATTCAGTTCCCGGGTGGTAAGGAAAGGCTGACACCGGCCAGTACCATGGAATGTCATTAATTCGGCATCGCGCGATTGCGTTTCATCTTTGCTGCTTGCAGATCGGTGGTGCACGATCATTTCGGTACGAATACCCGTTTCAATCGGTGTTGTGCTGTCGGGGTTACGAATAACCACATAGCGGGCTCCCGGTATATGGCTAAATTCTTTTTGCAAGTCGTCCATGGTGGGGAATTTTGTTGCCGCTTCATTTTGCGTAAAACGGATGGTTTTTTCTGTATCGTAGGGGAACGCGGCCAGGCACTGTTCGTTGTTGGCAAGCTCGGTATCTGCGATACGTGTGGTAATGAGTTTATACTCTGCGGCATAATTACTATTGTCAAAGTGATACATCCACTCCCGGTATTTCCCATCGTTTTTACTGGCTGGGTTATTCATAAAACGGAAATTGGAAACTCCCGGGATATCGCCTAACTGAAAAGCGGCTTTAAACAGTTGCAGTGGTGTCAGTTTTGCGTTCAAACAACGTGGGTCGGTAATCTGCGATTTAATATTTTGGGTGGAGAAATCAAGTTTTGCGTAATCGTCTTTTTTTACGGCATGGCTTGCCATTTTTTCATCATAGAATTGTTTAAAATCGGCATAGGTACCCTTCTCGACCTCGCTGGCGGAAACACCATAGGTTCCCCACTCTTTTAACAGTGTGTTGAAAGGTTCTTTCAGATCGTCATCTACGAGCGAAAGGAGATCCTGACGAAGTTGAGCCGTTTTACCGGCTTCTGATAACTGTTTGTATTGGCTCTTTTCAACCTCACTCAAATCGTTAATGGCCTTAAATCGGCCAGGCAATGTGGTACTAAAGCTATACTGGCTAAGAACGGTATTGATCAAGCAAGGATTTTTTATCAATTCCATTGCGTCGCAGTTTGTGATTTTATCTATAAATTTGATACCCATTGCCTCCAGGGAAGGCAAAGCCACCGGTTGTAGTTTCAAATTATTGTTTTTAACCCTCGATAACTGGTAAACGGTCCCTTTGTTTTTATCAATAACAAAACATTCACTGCCTTTGTCAGTCTTTGCCTCGATAACGGCGAAGGGATAATGGGTTGGTGTCAGATGAGTATTACTAATATTAGGCATGCCGATTCACTTAAAAGTCCAAGGGAAATAGGCAGCTTATCTCATTACAATTTTATTTTTCTTTAAAAAAAAGATTATTTCATACTGTGAAGCATCAACGACTACAGCCCGCCTATGTTTGCTCTGGCAGAAATCGCCGGACTACGGAAGGCGTATGATTCATGTCGGTAAGAAAGGTGGCCAGAGAACGCACGTACCCGATTTGCAGGGCAATTTCCAGACGATTATGATCGCCTCTGCTTTTTCAATAAATTCTTTGTCTGCCTCATCAAGATGGAAATAACGTGCCAGCTGAAGCTCATCCGGCTCGCCGATGAAGCGGCCATAGCTTTAAGCCTGCTTAACGGTCAGAAAACTGACAGGCATAATGGCTTCCCTGCCCCCTCTGTCAGGATAGTTGTCACCCCCATCAAAAACTCTAATGGGGCGGTGGGGAAACACCATGAAACGCATTTCGCCCGAACGAAAATCAGCAGCACTGGCTAAATTACTGCCACCTTACAACATGACCGTCACGGCGGTTGCTCAACTGGAAGGAATATCGGAAGCTACCCTCTATAACTGGCGTAATCAGGCAAAAGCAGAGGGGAAACCGGTGCCCGGCGCAGACAAAACCACAGAACAATGGCCAGCGGAAGCCCGTCTGGCTGTCATTGTTGAAACCGCCACGCTCACTGAAACGGAGCTTGCACAATATTGCCGTAAAAAAGGCCTCCACCCTGAGCAGATAAGTCAGTGGAAACAAGGCTTTTTGCAGATGTCTTCACCTGATGATAAAGCCGCACTCAGGCAAAGCCAGAAAGAGATTAAGCAACTCAAACGCGAACTGGTCCGTAAGGAGAAAGCCCTGGCGGAGGCGGCAGCGATACTGGTGCTGCGAAAGCGGTTGCAGGACTATTACGGGGAAACGGACGGGGACGACTGACGCCGGTCCCGGAACGGGCGGCATTAAGTGGTTATGTTCGCGAAGCCATGACAAATGGTGCGCGACTGTCCGTTGCTCTGCGGGAAATCAACCTGAGTGAACGCACCTGGCGGCGATGGCACAAGAGTGCGGAAGACGGGCGGCCGGGGGCAATAAGGCCGGCGCCGGGCAACCGCTTAACGGCAGAGGAAGAGCAGCAGATACTGGCGGTGTGTCATCAGCCGGCATATGCCAGCCTGCCGCCGTCGCAAATCGTGCCACGACTGGCGGATGAGGGGAGATATCTGGCGAGCGAGTCCTTGTTTTACCGGGTGCTGCGGCGGCATGGCGAAGCGCATCGACGGGGGCGGCAGCGGACGGGAGAGAAAGCCCGGCCAGCCACCACCTGGAAAGCGACGAAGCCGAATCAGGTGTGGATGTGGGATATCACCTGGCTCGCCTCAGGGGTGAAAGGGCGCTGGTTTTATCTGTATCTTATCGAAGACCTGTACAGCCGAAAAATCACGGGTTACGAAGTGCATGAGAGCGAAAGCGGAGAACAGGCGGCCGCACTAATCCAGCGCAGCGTGTTGCGGGAACGGTGTTATCGCCAGCCGCTGGTGCTGCATGCGGATAATGGGGCGGCGATGAAGTCGCAGACTCTGCAAGTCAAACTGGCAGAACTGAATATCTCGCCGTCAAACAGCAGGCCACGCGTCAGTAATGATAATGCATATGTGGAGTCACTGTTCCTTACGCTGAAATGTGTACCTCATTGGCTTGAAGGGTGGCTGAAGGTAAACGGCCGGAAGGATCGCTTCCGGCTTAAATTTATTTAGTGATGATAATATCTGGGTACTTTTTTGATTTTATAAAGTCTAAAAAATGTTCATGCCCAAATTCATTTCCGTATTTTTCCATCATGTTAATTGTATTATCGATAAAACTTGATAATTTCTTTAACTCATCGATAGTCACTTGTAACGATATTTCCTGAAGAGATACTAAATCACTGTCTTCATTCTCATATCCGTAGATTTTCATAATACCTCTCATGTTTAGTCTGGTGGTGTCCAACCGTGACTAATCAGCCATTTACGAGCTTTTTTGGTAGGGTTTGGCATACCACGATGCGCATCATGGATACCGCCACTCACATTAGAAGAAGTTCCGTCAGAATAATGTACATGAGCTTCCTGACCAGGAATATGGCCTCTGTCAACGCGCTCTATTTCCCTTGGGGCTTGCCCGCGTTCAACTTCTTTTTGCATTGCACCTGGTGATGACGGTTTGCATTTAGTAAGGCCCAACGGGTCGATCCAACTAAGCGGGTTAGGCGCATACTGATAAAGATTTAGCCCGCCCGCCAGCCCTATCGGGTCCTGACTGATAAACCGCCCTACATCAGGATCATAGTACCTGAAACGGTTATAGTGCAATCCTGTTTCTGCATCATAATACTGTCCCTGAAAGCGCAGCGGCTGATAAACCGGCTCCTCTCCCGCCTGTATGTCCGGATATGACACCTTAAGTGTGTTTCCCCAGACGCGGTAATCAGCTCGCCAGCTGATTTCTCCGCTGATATCGCTTAGTTCACGCGGCATACCCACCTGATCCGTGTGATACCAGTGGATCTCTGCACGATCGGCTGGATCCCCTGCCGTTGTGCTTATCTGCGCCAGTGGCACAAATTCTTTATCATCGTATAACCAGGTTAAGCTGCGCACACCGCGAATTTCACTTAGCAGCCGGTTACCATCCCAGACAAAGTGCGTGATACCAAATCCATCTTTCTTCCAGCTACGGCGCCCAAACGCATCATAGCCATAGGTAGTAGTCTGTCTTATTCCCTGCCGCTTGCTGCGGGCCTCTTCCAGCTGGTGCTCGCCGTTCCAGATGAATTGCTGTTCCGTATGCCGTCCGGTCCGTTTTTCCGTTACGTTGCCGTGTGTATCATATTTCCAGCGTTTATCCTCATACACCCGGATGCGGTTATCATTCACTGACGATTCTGAGTCCTTCGACAGCAGGTTGTGAGCCGGGTCGAATGCAAATCTCTCTTCCCCCGCCCCGGTCAGGCGTCCAATGGCATCGTATTGATAACGATGATCGCCGCTGTATAAGTCAACCATCTGCTGAAGCTGACCATCCTGCCGCCATCCGTACTCTCTCGCCACCTTCAGCTTACCGCCCCGGCCCGCACGCTGGGTGATAAGACGCCCCATTTCATCCCGTACAAATTCAGTATTCAGCGCCCCCTGGCTGCGGCTCACTTCCTGGTGAAGCGCATCCCGGGTGATTTCGCTGATAACCCGCTTATCCAGGTTTATCTGGATAAGGTGCCCACTACCATAGTAGAAATTCCTCAGCTCACGGCCATCCGGCAGAGTGGTCACTGTCCGATTGCCCAGCTCGTCATACTGATGCCGCAGCGTCTGCTCCCTGCCCCGGGTCAGGGTTTTTTCCTCCAGCAGCTGTCCGGCGGCGTCGTAATTAAGTTCCACCCGCCCACCATGATTAATCCCTGCGATTAACCTCCCAAGCCCGTCATAACGGAAGCGCGTGCGCCGCCAGCGCTGAGTTCCCCCTTTCATCACCAGTTTTTCCAGCAGCCTGCCAGCATCATCACGCTGATAATGCGTGTGAATCTCACTGACTGTATCACTGCCATCCCCGTATTCCTTCCGCGAGATCACCCGGTCACTCGCATCATAATCATAACGCGTAATGCGTCCATCAAAGCCGTACTCAGCAATCAGATTGTCCCTGTCGTCGTATTCCATACGATACTGAGCGCCATTCTCATTGGTCAGGATAGACAGGCGGCGTGCCTGATCATAGCAATAGCCGATCCGATGTTTGACCGCATCAATCCGCGCCACCGGCATACCATCCGGAGCAAGCTCCCACCGCGTAGTCTGTCCCGCTGCATCCTTAAAGCCTGTCAGACGCCGCCAGCGGTCATATTCAAATGCTTCACTTGAGCCATCGGCCTTCGTAATATGCACGGGCTGTCCGTCCCGATTATGCTCATAATATGTCAGATTTCCGGCCGCATCGGTCCGCTCTTTCAGCCAGCCATATTTATCGTAAGCATAACCCGTGGTTCGCCCTGAGCAGTCAGTATGTGCGATCAGGAATCCTGCATCATTCCACTGCAGACGCTGTATACCTGCGGCTGCATCCCGGATACGAACCAGGTTACCGGCATCGTCGTGGTTATATTCAGTAATACGCCCAAGTTCATCCATTTCGCGGATCAGGTTACCCGCCACGTCATAGGTAAATTCGCGCAGATTACCCAGCATATCTGTAATACGTACAGGAAGATTCCATACTGGATGATAATCAACCCGGGTCATTTGCCCATCCGGGGCGGTCATCGCCGTGATGTTACCGCGCTCATCATAGCGGTAGCGTGTGCGTCGCCCGGCAGGATCGGTAATCACCAGCGGCTGCCCACGACTATTCAGCTTAAGGCGCGTGTAGCCGCCTGTTGCATTCCTGTATCCTGTCAAATCGTGGTTTTCGTCAAATTCATAGTGGGTTTTACGCCCAATCCCATCCGTAACCTGCGTAGAGTCCGCGTGATACTCAAACAGCCATTCCTCCCCCAGGCTGTTACGATGAGCAATAACCTTTCCTTTTGGGTCAAAGCGGTCGTAATGATAAAAACACGCCAGTTCTCCTGCTAACCGATGAGCAACCATCATATGATTACGATAGCGAAAGTCGCGGACGATCTCGTCCCTGTCATTGCGCACGGCAATCAGATCGCCTTCATCTGAATAATCATAATGACAGAGCGGGTCTGAACGGTGTGGCTCAGATGGATGGCAGCAGGCAACCTCCGTCAGGCGGCTGATAATTTCTCCGGAAGACAAAGTTATCGGGCTGAATGTGATAAGAAACCGCCGCCCGGCGCTGTCTGTAATCTCAACAGGCTGCTGTACCGCGTTATAGGTCAGCCTGAGACTATTACCATGTCTATCTTCAATAGCACTGAGTAGCCAGCGCTGTGAGTCAACCTGTTCGCCGAAAATCCAGTGGCGGCTTCCATCCGCCTCGGAAAGGCGATACTTTCCGGTTTCCGGTTGTGAAAGAGAGAGTTGTTCATAACGATGGAAATAGGCCGGATAACCCGGCTGAACGTCAGGGAAGTCGATTTCACGTCCCTGCTCATCCTTAAAGAGAACAAGTCGGCCTTTTTTTTCAATACTGACAGAAAACGGCAGCGACCAGCCCTGCCCCAGCCAGCCGTTGCCAGTCTCATCTGAAAAATAGCTACGCTGCCATGAGAGGGGAACCGCAGCTGGAAATTCAAAATCTTTATCCTCGTCACCGAAAAGAAGTTTGATGCCGAGCACGGGATTAACGGGATTAGCGACCACAAAACTTGTCTTGCAGGGCCCTGTTTTATGTGAGCCTCCTTTACCCGTGTCACTCCCGCCTTTTTCACTACCGGCTCTTTTGGCTTTTCGTCCTGTTGTGGAGGCTTCAGCTTTTACGGTTTTGGCTTCGGATTTAGCCAGAGCCCGCCCGGTCATTCCGGCGCCTTCTTTTGCAGCGGTTTTCCCAACTTTAGCCACGTCCATCGCTTTACCCGCTTTGGCCGCCAGCTTACCGGCTTTAAATGCCGCCCCGCCGCCCGGTACAAAGTTGGCTGCCGCAGAGGCAGCAGAAAGCGCCGCATTACCGTAATCACCTTCAGCTGTGTAAATAGCCGCATTAGCGCCATCAGCTACCGCCCCGATAACAGGAACGGCACCCAGAACGTCCAGTCCGGTGTGAACCCAGTCCCCATAGTCGCTCCACCAACTTTTCTTTTGGGGTGGATTTGCGCTGCCCGCCTCAACGCTACCTTGCGGTGCCGGGGCATACTGTAGTTTACCAATGGTATTTCCTGTCGCCATATGAGATCCCTGCTACGATGCAGTTTAGTTAAATAATGTTGAAAGACAGATTTATAAAGATCATAGAAAATATGATTAATAGATGCTGAAATAAAAACTCAAATTTTAAATAGAAGTCAGTGCTATTGATGTCTGTAAGCAGTTTATTTGAGGTAAAACAATAACCTCATACTGAAAAGATGGAGCAGATCAACTTAAAGATTATACTTATCCGGCACACCTCAAACAATAAGGTGATAAAATCACACCGCACAGTTAAAAATAAGAACCAGCCTCTCTTTCACTGATAAAGAAAGCAACAGGATTATAAGTTATTTATTAATATTACTCACCGGTAATATAACCGATGAGCATACCAACATCTTTAGAGGAAAAATCAGACGAAATCTAATATGAGGCAGGGGGCCACTTCACGCCTTTTTTTATCGCGAGATCTTTTATCTCTTCAAGTTTAGCGCCTGTTTTTGAATGTACGGAGCCTTCACTTTTTATTGATTTTTCAAGCATGTTTCCAAAACGCCAGCCATTGACTGTTTTCAGGGTTGGATTGGCACCGTGGTTCAATAACCATTCAACCTGATCTAACTGCATACTTGCTAAGGCCTCAATTAAGACATTTTGCCCAAGACTATCTTTCTTATTGATATCAGCTCCACGGGATACAAGCAGTTTTAATACGTTAAAGCTATGGGCAGTTGCCGTATCAAATATGATCGGTGTATCTTCCACAACAGCATTCGGGCTCATTCCACCCTCCAGCAAAGCATTCATATAAGCCGGGCTGTCAGATCGGGCGACAACCTGAGCCACGCTGCCCATATCCGGCACGAGTTGAAGCGGATTGGCCCCCAGCTTAACCATTTCTGAGAGAATTTTAAGCTGATTTTGTTTTTCTCCATAAGCTGTTTGCAGCGTATAAAAAAGCAATGTCATATCCTGTTTCCCTGGCTTGTTCAGATCCGTACCGGGAGCGATTTTTTGGACATTATCCAGGTGGCCCTTCTGAATTTCTTGCGCCAATATCAGCGCATTCCCATTAAAGTAGCTCTCAGGGGAGTTATTCGTCATTTTATTGCATGCCAGTATAAAGACCAATGATGAGATAACAATCGTGGAGGTTATCATTCTCTTGATAATAATCACTAAATCCATTAACACCTCTTAAAATTAATCTTCAAGTCGTATCAGTTTACCAATCCCACCCTTAACCCCGATCGCTAACCTGATTGAACTCCATTCAAAGACAGGCACTTCTCATCCATTGTATTGACATCAATGAGGCGAGTAATATGCTTACTAAATTAGAGGAGGTTAATTATAAAAATCCTTAACGTTTAGCTGGAGGCCATTGCATGCCTTTCTTTGTAGCTAACAAACGCATCTGCTCGATTTTTTTAGAACCTTTGTCACCCGCTGCATGTAAAAAAATAGAAGAGCAATATGATGTTATCGATACCCGGATTATTTAATTAGGTTGTTTTTTCATGCTCTTCAACTCCATTTAAATTAGCACTCTCAATTTGCTGAGTATATATTAATCGGCTTACGCTAAAATACCTTTTTGATTTGCTTTTTTCATTTTATTGCATCCAGCTATACAGCCAATCACAAAATAAATTAAACGGATATAGAAAAATTCTTAAAGTAAGGTGTTTTATTCACGCAAGATCTCTTCTTAATTAAGATAAATAACTGTTCGGAACAGTATATCCCTTCAAATTACCTCACCTCCGAATTGTACGATCTGATCAATCACTAAACTGACCATCATCATCAACAGACTGAGCAATACCGATATAGTGCTAATCCCCAGTAACGAACGCCGACTGATGCAGAGATATCAAGAGATTAACTCCCCACACCCATTGAGGGTAAGAATGGTCCTGTAAAGCATATTACTACTTATCCCTACGCATTATTTGGTTCGACACAGTGAATAGTTTGGATTGAAAATTATCATATTCAGTGGGCTGACGGAGGCCACTCCATACCATGCGCAATACCTTTATCAATAATTTCTTGAATTTTTTTATCCACTTTTTTATCACCGCCTAACTTTTTTTGTGCTGACAGGAGCTGTTTAGAGAAAGACCAACCGCTATTCGTCTCAGTCAATCGCGGATCGGCTCCCTTATCCAGTAACCAGCTAACTGCATCAAGCTGGATACCATCAAGTGCAGCCATCAAAGCTGTAGCTCCCAGAGAATCTCTTTGATTAACATCAGCCCCATTTTTCAACAACAAATCCATTGTGGGGATTCTTTCATCATCAGCAGCAACCATAATAACAGGTGTGTTCATTATTTTCACATTTGGGCTCATGCCGCCCTTTAGCAAGGCCTGCATAAATACAGGACTATCTGCACGTGCAGCCACTCCAGCAACACTACCCACATCAGGGACCCGTTGTAGTGGATTAGCACCTAACCTCACAAGTTCTGAAATAATATTCAACCGGGAAGCGTCTTTATCTGATGCTGATTGTAAAGCATAGAAAAGCAATGTCATATCCTGCCTGCCGGGTTTATTTAAATCTGTTTGTTCGACATCTTTTTTTATCGCATCAACATTACTGTCATATATATCCTGAGCAAGTGTTAGCTGTGTTCCATGGAAAAAATTTTCCGGTGGATATTTTTTCATTGCATGACATCCTGAAACTAAGAAAAACATTATTAAAGCGCTCAACACCTGATTTTTTTTTATTTTTTTCAATATGCCGGTTAATTGTTTAAGCATAATAACCCTTATTGAGAAATCAATAGCGTCTCATCCGATTTTTTTTCCAGCTCAATGCAGTGAATAGCTTGTTTAGCATCGTGCATATCAATTTTACTGCCCGTCCCACCCTCCATATCATGGCGGATACCAACCGATTTTGGCGACGTTACTATCCCTACCCCCATTGCGCCTAATCCCATAACGCCCAAACCAGTAATAATTGCTGCACCTCCCCAGAACCCTGGTTCCTGGATGGAAGTGAGTATTTCCCCTTTCACGCGATATGCGATGATATTTTCCCCCTGCTTCGGTGTGATTATTTTCCCACCGTATTTTTCAACTGTAGTTGATTTTAATCCCGCAGAATTATAAGTCCAGCCAGGTTTGCCACTTGCTCTGGATGAAGCGGAAGCAAGGCCTCCTCCAAGCGAATGACCCACAGTATCTACAGGTGCTGAAGAACGTTCTATCCTGTTACCTATCCTCACAGCTTGCTTGTAATATTCTGATTTTGTGCCCACTCCCTGTTGCAGGTTATTTTTCCAGTCCACCACTTCTTCCATGCGTGTGCCGCGGAAAACGACTGAGGCTGACATATCCTTATCGAAAACTTTTTCATCAGGGACATAGACTCTTGATCTAAAACCGGGTTGCCCCTCTATCTGCAGGTTTTCAGGTGTTAAATTAAATTTTGCTAAAGCCTTAGGATCTTCACTAACATCACTCCAACCTTCTGGGATAGGTGGCATAGGTTTTGATGAATCGCGTGGTTCATAGACATAATCTGCAAGTTTTGCTTTTTCAATCCCAGTGTTATTCAGCTCAAGGCGTTCTGCAGCGGCACGAATCTTTAGATCGCTGCTCTGTTTTCCCTTCGCTATCAGCCCCCTACGACGTTCCCATGCTTCATGTTTTGTCAGCGGCCCGCCACGGCCACCCGTTGCTTTGCCATTCATGGCAAAAAGATCGCTAACACGATTTAAAGGATGTCCACCAATCCAGGTATCCGGGCTGTGTTCTATTGGCCAGCAGTCTCCTTCAACCGTGCCGCTAACAACACCTTTGTTGATTCCGGCCGCATCACCTATTGTGATGGGAATAAAGCTTTGATCATAAACAAAAGCAGGGTGTCCATTGAAGCTCACAGAATCCACCGTACTTTTTGCAGGAGCAAGCGTAGTAGTGACCGGATACGGAACCGGAGTTGGTATACCCGGTGTAAAACAGAGATCCGGTGCCATTCCCACAACTTTATAGCTCCCGTCCTTACGGGCAGCATAATTCTCAGCCACGCGTTTTTTCCTCCTTAATTTTGCCTGTCAGGCCTGGCGGTAAAGGTACAAACTCGCTGGAGTGAGGATCGTTATTAAGCCGGGCTGCGGTAACCAGTTGCTGTTGCCTTTCATCGGATGCGATAAACCGGAGTTCGGTTATTACTGGTGCCATAAGTTCTGATATCACCACCCGGTAGCTACAGTGCACTTTTCGTGACGGCAGATCGATAACCAGCGTATCCAGAATCATATCTTTTGCCACTCCAGCGCCCTTCTCTGTTGTGACAAATACAAAAAGTGATTCTACGGCTACGTTAAGGTCGATTTGCTGATTAGCCACTTCGCTGGCTGCAATCAGATAGCGAAGCCTGATCGGTACTGATTTGAGTGGTTCTGGAAAGGGGAACTGCATAAATGGATGCGCGCCACACCAGTAGTCATAGGTAAAATCATCTGGTAACAAAGGATGCCGTTCCTTTTGCCATTTCAGGTCGTAGCTTCCGGCATATTCAATACGCCCCTGCCATCCACGCCCATAAAATCCAAATCCGGCGGGCTGCATCACGCGATCAATCTTTTCGACAGGATGAGTAACCCATTCAATTTGAGGAGCGGGCAGCTGTTGTGCTTTGCTCTTCTTTAGCAGTTCAGGAGGAAACCATCCCATACCAACCGTATTAGCCGGGGAGGCAATAACGTCTTTACCTTCTGTAGGGTAAAATCCTCCCGGAGCATATTCATAGCGTAAATCAAGGGAAGCGACAGGCTGTGCATCACTGAGCTGCCAGCTGGTAATCATTTTTCGCCACTCGCGTGGCCCGGTAATTTTAATCAGTCGGGTAAAGTCTCCTACCTGAATGCCAGCGGTAAATGTCTTTACAGGTTTATCACCAGGTGCCCAGGCGGTAGCATTAATTATTACGTCCAGGCGAGGTTTAAAAGGCGCCAAATCACTTTCGAAGCGCGTACTGCTACGCCCGATTTCTCCAAAGTAGCAGTCCTGCTCAACCAGTCCCCCCTGGTCCTGGCATAGCTTCAGACCACCACTCTGAATATCCATATCATAGCTGAGACGTGCCACCACGGTGGAGAAGCCATGATCGTGCGGATCTAAAGAGTCAAACATCAGGGCGGGGAATGCCGTCAGATTCTTGAAGTTTTCCATAATTAGTTGATATCTATCTTTGTGCCATCCAGGTCGATTTCTTTTTCACCGACTAATTTGAGTTTAGTGCCGCTAATCGTGATGGTGCCATCCTTTTCCAGAACAATCATCGCCTCGCCACAAACCAGTGAAATCTTATCTTCTGCGCTGTAATCAGCGGTGGTACCCGCTGAAAGGTTAATATCTCTGCCGCTATTAACAGAATATTTCATACCTACGTTGTGCATCTGCATGGCGCCGGTATTCGTCATCCAGCCTGCACCTACGTTAAGTACGTAGGCCGCTCCGATATTGGTATTTTGCGCCAGGCCAACATTAAGCATAGATGCGAGGACAATAGTTTCCGTCTTGCCCTGGTCAATCTGCAGCGACTGATTGCCATTAATATTGACCGACTGATTCTGGCCAATACGAATATTTTCGTTCATATCCACTGTTTCCGTACGATTACTGTGCACGGTAATGGTTTCATTGCCATCCACCGTCTCGGTGCGGTTTTGATGAACAGTAATTGTTTCATTTTGATCGACCGTTTCCGTACGGTTTTTCTTAACCTCAGTGGTTTCATTTCCACAAATGGTCTTGGTTCGATTACTGCCAACGAACCTTGTCTCATCATTTTCGATTTCCGTATCCATATTGCGCTCGGCGTGCATCCACACCTGCTCCTCCCCCGCTTTATCCTCGAAGCGCAGGGCGTTGGCGTTGTCCGGCGAGCCATCCTTACTCCGGCTCAAAAAACCCATCTGCGTTGCGGCCGCAGGCAGCGCCCACGGCGGCATGCTCGCTTCGTTGTACACCCGGCCCGTGACGATCGGCCTGTCCGGATCCCCGTTGATAAAGTCGATCACCACCTCGTCGCCCACCCGCGGGATCTGCACCCCGCCGAAGCCCTGTCCCGCCCAGGCGCTGGAGACGCGCACCCAGCAGGAGCTGGTGTCGTCCCCTTTCGCCAGCCGGTCCCAGTGAAATTTCACCTTGATGCGGCCATATTTATCGGTCCAGATCGACTCGCCCTGCGGTCCCACCACCTTCGCGGTCTGCGGGCCGTGGGTGCGCGGCCACGGCGTGCGCGGTTCGGCGCGGAAGGTGATGTCCGACGGAATAACCTGCACCGCAATGCTGTGGGTGGTGCTGCTGTCGTCGCCGCTGGCGTAGCGGTTCTCTTCAAAGGTGTAGATCGCTTCGGTGGTCAGGTATTCGCCGTTGTCGCTGAAGAAGGGCGCGTTCAGCAGGGTGAAGGTGTTACCCGGCGCCAGCCCCAGCGCGGTGCCGCGGGCGGCGATCTGCTGGTGCTCCACCTGCCACCCCTCCTGACGGATGCGGGCGTAGAACTCGCCGTGGTCGTGGTCCACAAAGTGTCCCGGCCAGTCGTAGACGTCTATCTGCCCCGGCGACGGCGAGGCCGGGTTCTGCCGCGCCTGGAACATCCACGCATTTGGCTTGCGGAAGTCGTAGTCGTCGATGCTGTACAGCCCCGGCGTCACCTTATCCTCCAGGCTCCACTGGCTTATCCCCTCCTCACTGGTGCTGCCCCCGGAGGGCGTGACGTGATAGGGAATGGCCCCGTAGCCCGCAAACGGCTGGTGCTGCTGCGCGCTGTCCATCAGCACCAGGGTATGTTTGTCCGCTTCGTGGCGGAAGAAGTAGTAAATGCCCTCCAGCTCCATCAGGCGGCTGATAAAATTAAAGCTGCTCTCCTGATACTGAACGCTGTACTCCCACACCCGGTAGCTGCCGGTCAGCCGGTCCTCGACGTTCACACCGTACTCGCGCAGCAGCGTTTTGATGCTCTCCGGCGCGGTCTGATTCTGGAAGATACGCAGGTTGCGGTCGCGCTTCATCGGCCACAGGTCCGGCTCCATGGTCAGGCGGTAGACCGCGTAGCGGGTGCCGCTCAGCTCGGTGCTGCTGACCGCCATGCGGGTGATTTTGCCATTCAGATAGCGGGTGCCGCCCGTCAGCCCCCGGGTGGGGATGGAGACGGTAAGCGGCTGGCCGAGCAGCGCCTTGCGCTCAATGCGCGCATCGGTGCTCAGCAGCTCCACGGTTATCTCAAAGGCGTGCGAGAGGGCCTCTCTGCCGCTCAGTTTCCAGAACAGCAGGCCCGCGGCGGGCAGCTGGACGGTGATACGATCAAACATAGTGATTTCCCTGACTGGCCGCGCCCGCCAGTGGTGCGCGGGCGCGGTAGTGATTAGCTTTGCGGATCCAGCAGCCATACGCCTGCACGATCGACGCTGATGCGCCGAAAAATCAAAGGAATGTTATCAATGCGTATTCAGGTAGATCCCGCTAATGTATTAGCTCTTACTTCCCAGATATTTGGTTCTCTGTGTATATCCTGAATGTTTACCGGCAGAAAAGGTATTGTGCAGGTCGACATCAGCGCCTCCAGCTTTTTATCCCTTTCAATTCTGCCAGCTTCATTATGCGAAGCATCATTCAGTTCAATAACACATACAATCCGGTTAGTTTTTTTTGAAACCAATACATAATCCATTGCCATTCCATTGAAAATAGAGAAAAACCGCTTGCGTTCCTCTTCTGAAAAACCTGACTGCTCAGGGAAATCAATCAGCTGTCCCAAAGATACCTGGCTATTAATATAGCAATACTGTCCAAACCACTCTTCAAGTTGCTCACGGTAAATGTTCTCCACTTCACTTAACAAGAAACCACTTCTTTTTCGCTTTAAATAAACCCCCTCCCTAAGCATATTCCAAAATAATTCATCCCTGTCCTCCCACCGTGAGTGTCTGAATTTTTTAGGTGGTGTATAGGGCCGGGACAGAGAGGGATATGTTGAAGGGAAATTAGCATTACTATGCACGACGGGTGGTTTTTTTCTTCCCGACTTACGGCCTGTATAAAAACCAACAAGAAAGACGAAAATAAATATTATGAAAAAATCCATACTACCTGATACCTCCTGAAAAAATAAAAAATTAGTTAAAGAATTCATGTTCAGCAATAGTGGGGGGAATATTCAGAGAGTAGTCTCTTGCCCGGGATAATTCATATGGAAAATCCAGTGTTTCTTTTCCGGTTCTTAACAAAAATATCATCTACCCTTATAACCGGCCTCAATTGAGGATGGATAGAGGCAAAGCTGAGTTGTGTGATTGTACCCGCCAATAGTGGAGCAACCACTCAATCCCAGCGGATCCACCCAAACCATCGGGTCAGGCACATAGGCATAAGTATTCAGCCCACCCGCCAACCCAATAGGGTCCAGCTGCGTAAACCGTCCACCCTCAGGATCGTAATACCGGAACAGATTGTAGTGCAGTCCGGTTTCACGGTCCAGATACTGTCCCTGAAAGCGCAGGTTCTGCTGGACTGACTGATACCCTGTGGTGCTTTCCTGCTCCGTTATCCCCCACGTCGAGAAGCGCCCGCGCCACACCACTTCGCCACGATCGTTGGTCATCCGCTCCGGCAGCCCGTTCAGCTCCGTGTGGTACCAGAAAATATCCGACTGTTCACCGAGGGTATCAACCCGGGCAATCGGCTCCCAGCTTCCTTCGCTGTACTGGTACTGCGTGTCACGCTCCGGCGCGGCGCTGCTGCTTTCGCCCACCATCCGCAACCCGGTCCACAGAAAAGTGACGGTTTCCGCAGCCTTATTATGATGGTGGAGGATTTTCTGCGTTCTTCTGCCCAGCGGATCGTAACGATATTCAACGCGGCTGTAGGCTTTATGGCCTGTGAAGCGCACTTCAGCCACGCGATCCTCATCGTCATAGCTGAAGGACTGCTCCACATCCTCATTCACGGGCTTACGCCAGATTAGTCGCCCAAAACCATCGTAGCGCCAGCGTGCCCCTCTCAGCCTCTGGAGCAGGTTCTGCCAGACTGTCTGTCCGGGTCTGTCCGTCTGGTTACCGGCCGCATCCCAGTGAAAATGCTCTTCCCTGAAACGAGACTGGTTGACACAGTGCGGCTTGACCGGGCAACCGCTAGCGCTCAGCTTGATGCCTGGTAAGGTGGTGATTCAGGTGCAACGAGGTAATATGCAGGAATAGCAACTGATAAAATTAGCCGTAAAGATCCAGAGAGGATTTTTACGGCTTTTATTTATGGTGGTTTTCTCAGTGCTTTTCAATGACTAGCTGTATCGAAGAGATTAACATCCAGCCTCATTCAATAACCTGATCGCCATGAAGAAAAATCAGAAACATATATTTCTTTAAATATCAAATTACCAGGTATATTTTCCATGCCATCCCCGATTTCATCATAAGGTGATGGCAATATAAGTGAAAAGCCAAAATCATCGTCAATAATGACTGAGCCATTAAATATACGTTGCTTTTCAGTTGAAGCAATAACCTCTTTCATCGATTGCCCTGTATGTAATATGTTTTTATACTTCCCTTTATATTCTTGATTGCAACCAATTGAGAAGATTAAACCTTCATGATTAGTGGCGATCGTTATAGTTTTATTAATTATATATGCATTCTTTTTACTCCCATCAGGAAGATAGTACTCCTTAACCTCAACTTTAAAAAAGAATACATTTCATCTATAAATGAAGATATATTTTCATTCATACTAATATTACCTAACGAACATCCAGATATTATTTCAGAATTAAAGTTTATCATATTAGAAGCCACCATTTTTTAGCACCCCATCAATATATACTGGAGAGTCTTTAATTAGATCGTAGTTTTTAAATTCACCATTACCGATCCTTCCAAAGAGGGCTACCGTCCAAAGGGCGGTGACCGCACCACGCCGCAGGTGAACATTGCGGGTAAGTGGCTGGCCGAGGCGGGATTTGAGGTGGGCACCGGCGTCAGCCTGAAGGTACTGGACGGCTGTCTGGTGCTGATCCCCTACAGCCGCAAGGAAACGCGACTGCGCCAGGAGCAGGCTCGGCTTGAGCAGCAGCGGCGGGAGATTGAGCAGACCCGGCAACAGGCGCTGGCGCTGCTGGCTCAGGCTGGCGGCTAAAATAAAAGCCGGAAGGATCACCGGGATCGCTTCCGGCTTATTTAACTATAATTCTTTATAGGCTTGTTCTGCATCGATAATTATACTTCCCAACTCAAGGTCAAAGGGCCATTGGTCTGCGATTAAGTGTGCTATCCCAAGTGTCCTTTTATTTTTAGGGGGAATACTATCCGATAATACCTTCTGCAAAGTAATTTCAAATACTTTTATAAACTCACCTATTTGTTGATGTGAGCTTATAGCTAAAACGTTGATATTATTTCCAGCAAGAACTTTGTTCAGTTCATCAATCGCTTTTTTCAACTTAAAAATTGCTTTATCTTTATTATTCATATTTATAAATCTATTAAGTTATTGAGGTCAGAGATGTATTTTTGTATCTGGCCACCCGACAATCCTACTCCTTGAGCTGAGGCTCTACCTTCAAGAATGACCGAACCTGGCGTAACTTTAAATTGAGAAAAATTAGTCATCTGATTCCATTCAGTTTTTACTGCCAGACTTTCTCTTGTCGCAGGGAATGTTTCAAATATATAGCGTCCTCTTGCCTTTGCATTTACCCCATCGAAATATCTTAATCCATATTCTGAATCTGTCGCTTTACGAACCCGAAGGGAATGTATTTCAAAAGATTCTAAAATCTGCTTCCTGAATTTCCGGGGAACACCTTGTTTCTTCAAATAAGCCGAAGCGTCTTTAACGCCCTTATAAGCATCTGAAGAACACCGACTCAACCCCAACGGATCCACCCAGTTCAGCGGGTTCGGCGCATAAGCATAAAGATTCAGCCCACCCGCCAGCCCTATCGGGTCAGGCTGCGTAAAACGTCCACAGTCTGGATCGTAATAACGGAACAGATTGTAGTGAAGCCCTGTCTCCCTGTCCAGATACTGCCCCTGCATCCGCAGGTTCTGCGCAAAGCCCGGTGCTTTCAGTCGCGCTTCACGCAGCAGTTTTCCCCATGCGCCGTTATCACCCTGCCAGCGCGTTTCGCCCTCTTCGTCCGTCAGTTTCTCCGGCGTACCGTTGGGGTGACAGTGAAACCAGTAAATCTCCGGATCGCTGACGCCGTCAATACGCGCCAGCGGTTCGTAACTGGCCTGATCCGCGTAAACGTAGGTCAGCGGGATGTCGTCCTGAATCTCCTGCAGCAGCCGCAGGCCTTCCCAGACAAACCCGGTGGTGCGGGGCTGACCGGCTGGCTCTCCCTGTTTCACCGTCCGGCTGGTCTTGCCGATCCGACGCCCGAGGGGATCGTAACGAAAGCTGACGTACGTCTGGGTGCCGTGCCGCCCTTCCCGTATCACCTCACTGAGCCGGTGCTCGCCGTCATAGCGGTAGCGCCACCGCTCGCCATCGCGGATTTTTTCAACCGTGCGACCGTGGATATCATAGCGGTAGGTCGCGCCGTTAAGGTGGGTGACGCGGTTATGCGACACCCTGTTCGCCCCGGCATCCAGCGGATTCGACGCGGCATCCCAGCGCCACTGCTCGTGGTCCGGCAGGCTTCCGTCCTGTTTCAGCAGCCGGCCTGCAGCATCGTACTGCCACTGACGCCAGGTAAAGGGGTTATCGTCCTGCTCTTCGCGCACGAGGTTATTACGATAGTCATAGTCCCAGCGACGCGACCACTGCCGCGGTGCCGGGCGCTGCTGACCATCGGTAAAGACGTCTCGCTGACGCAGTCGCCCCAGCCGGTCATAGCTGATATGGCTGTTTAGCATGCCCTGGGCGCGACGGGTCTCACGGTGCAGGCTGTCACGCCGGAAGCTGGTGATCGGCAGGTTGTCCAGCGCGATATTCAGCAGGTGCCCGCTGCCGTAGTAGAGATTGCGCAGCCTGCGCCCGTCGGGCAGCGTGGTGCTGGTGCGGTTGCCCAGCGCATCCCACTCATACTCCACCATGCCCTGCTCACCGGTCTCTTTTACCAGCCGCCCCAGCTTATCCCAGGTGAAGTCCAGCGCCTGCTCGGGTTCGTGGGTGACGTTTTCATCATCCAGCGCCGGATGATATGAGGCCTGGAGCAGCTGCCCAGGCTTTGAATAGCTGAAGCGTGTTTCACCGTCCGGGGAACGTCTGCCGGTAACCAGCCCGCGTGGATCGTAACGAAACAGATGGCTAAATGCGTGGGCGGTATCCGCCGCGAAGGTCCGCTCCGCCACGCGGCCACTGGCGTCATAGCCATAGCGTGTAACCACGCCATCCAGCCCGTGCTCTTCAAGCAGCAGGGAATCTGCTCCCCACTTAAAACCGTAGCGTTCACCATTTTCATTAATCAGACCGATCAGGCGACTGCGGGCATCATATTCACGACCCACTTCATCACCCTGCGGGTTGCGTGTGGCAATCAGCCTGCCTGCATCATCATAGCGGAACTGGCTTTCGCGGCCATCTGCCGCCTGATGCGCGATGGGTAAACCCCGTTTGCTCCAGCGCAGCTTCTCTTCCCACCCCTCCGCGCGCTGGAGTGCTAAGGGACGACCGGCGGCATCATATTGATAATGCGTTTCTTCACCGTCTGCGGCGATCTCCGTCATCAGCCAGCCTAGCGGGTGCCAGAGATAGCGCGTGGTAAAACCGGAGCAGTCCATTACCGATATAACCTGACCGGCAGCATTGTAGGCATACTGATTCACACCGCCGAGCGCATCGGTGCGACGGATAACCTGGCCGTAATCATCCCGTTCCAGCTGTTCGCTCAGTCCTTCTGCAGAAAATACCTTTGCCAGACCGTAGCGTTCATCGTAAATAAAACGCGTACCTGAACCGTCGGCCTCAATAATGCCCGTCGGCAGCGCACGCGTCTCCAGCCACTGCGTGGTGCGAACGTTACCGATCGCGTCCTGTTCTTCGACCCGATTACCCGCCTCGTCATAGCGAAACTTCACCTCATTGCCGAGGGGATCCACCGTGCGAGTCAGCTGCTGATTTTTATCCCAGTCGAAGCGCCAGCTTTCCCCCCTTTCATCAATGTAGCGGGTAACCAGCGCCTGTTCGTTCCAGTAGTGCCGGTGCTCGCGACCGTCAGCGTGAACCACCGAGGTCAGGCCCGCCTCAAGGTCATAGGTCATGACGCTGCTGTCGCCGGTGCTGGTTCGCGTTGCCACTACCCGCCAGTCGTCAAAGTACTGCCAGCGATATTCACTGAGCATACCGCCAGGCAGGCGATGCGCGCTCATCAGCCCCTGTTCGTTATAGCTGAACTCTCGCGCAATAACCCCGGCGGCATCGGTCACCGTGGCCAGCTGGCCTGAGTCCGCATAGGTGTAGGTCATCAGCTGCCAGCTTTGTCTGCCGTCAAAATGGCACAGTGATGTGACCCGCTGAGCAAAACGGATATCGTCGTAGTGAACATGAAGGTCGACAGCCCCGGGTACGTCATAAATACGGTTCAGACGGCCCTCTGCGTCATAATCCATTTCCAGCATATTGCCGTACTCATCGCTGAGCGAGGCCAGCAGCAACAGCTGTGGGTTGGCACGCAGCGGACGATAGAGTCGCCAGACGCTTCCGTCATCATCCGCTATCGCCAGCTCCCCGCCCGGCCCCTGACGGATGATCAACCCATCGGTGGGGCTGTAGAGCGGCTCATTTTCAGGGGGTAAGGAAAAACGTAATTCACGACCAAATTCATCCCACCACAGGCCGTCGCTGCCATTTACCTCAAGCCGGGTATCGAAAATCGTTGTCCAGCCGCGTCCGAACAGGCCTTCGAGTCCCGAGCGACTGTTGTAGTTACGCTGCCAGTGCAGGGGAAAGCGTCCTGGCAGCGTGAAATCCAGGTCGGTCTGGTCATTAAGCACCTTTGCGCCTGTCGCAGCATGGACCGGATTTGAGGAGGAAAAAACGGCATTGATCAACATATCAGCCGCCATACCACCAATCGCATTGGCAACGACACAGGGCATACTGCGTATGACTTCTCCGGGCCGCCCTCTCAGCAGGGGAAGTAACATCATAACCAGCGCCAGCCCGGGCGTTTTGCCACTTTTTATCTCACGGACAATGACGCTTTCCCCACCGATAATCACATCTGGCGAGACGTTGTCTGCCACCGTTGCTTCGCAGGTTGAACGATCCCCCGCCCGGATGGCAGGCTGCCCGTTAATCAGCACCGACGAGGATCCTTCTGCCAGAAACTGTGGGCCAGCGTGTTTATCACAGCCGATGGTGTCCTGCTGAGTGGGATCGGCATTGGCAACGGGCCCGGCGACCGTGGGTTGCCAGAGGGAGTGAGCGATCTGTCCTGCGCTCCCTAACAGTTCCCGGCCATAATCCATAAAGCTCATTGGAGACTGGCTTTCGGGTACGACCGAAGCGGGCGGAAGCAGCTTCGCGGCGGCTCGGGCAGCCAGTTTTTTATTGGTCAGAACATTTTCGGAACCGCTGGTGATTTTGCCGCTGACCGAAGGGGGGAACAGGAAATCCCCCATGCCGCTGGCGAACTGGGCGATCTTATCGGAGACCCCCGTCACATTTGCCAGCGCGCCGCCAATAATCCCGGTTAGCACGCAGCTTGAGCCCACCGCCGCTACCGCAGTGCTCACAGCCGCCACGCCAGCCAGTGGGGCCGCGGCCACGAGGGCGGCCCCAACGGCAAAACCAATGGCCGCGAAGGCAGCGCCTTCCACCACAATGCTGGTGATATCCGCAAAGATGCTGGAGTGGATGAGATCATCCCCTATCCGGGCAGCAGATTTATTACTCATAACTCAGGCATCCTGTCCTGGAGGGGTAAGTGACAGGGTATTTTTCAGCGTATTCCAGCGGATATCATCCTCTGCTGTAAAAGGCCGCAGCGCAGAGTAGGTGAAGACCATCAGCGTATTATTGTTCTTTGCCTGGAGGGCGAGCTGGTGCTGGTAAAGTTGCTGGCCATTGCGTTCAAAGTGGCTGGTCACCTCCACGCCGCGAATATTTCCCTCGCTCCCCACGCTAACCCGGCGAAAGTCAGACTGCACCAGACTGGTCATCTGCGCGCGCATACGATCCCACTGCTGATGGAATTCCCTTTCAAAATCGCTTTCGTCAGGAACGGGCCCACGGCTGACGATCACAGAGATGCCATTTGCCTCATCCCGCAGCACGTTCATACTGTTGTCCAGCCAGTCGCTGGCATGCAGCGAGAAAGATCCTTCATTCAGATGATATTGCATAGGTATTGTCCGCTTTAAAAATAATGAGGGTGCGCAATAAATATTTATTGCGCTTTTATTGCCAACGGTTATCAGTTAATAAATAGTCTTTGGTCTGCTATCCACGCACCTTTTTATTAAACCTGAACTTTACTGCCCTGGCTTACGCGTATATCTGGCGTGTGAAAAGAAACCGGAGAGGTAATATTATCCTGCGTAAAAATAGCACCACTTACTTTATTATCATGCTGGGTGTTTTTCCTTTCCAGCGCCATGACGCTATTGTCTTTTTCCTTTATTGCGAGGCAGGAGAGGCAATTACAGGGGCTAGAAATTTACCACATTTATTCATTATGGTGATAATTAAGCTGGGAGTGACTATCTTTCGTGACTTCCCCTAATTGCTTTCATGCAGTTTTAGCGCGTAGCTGACAGGGGCGACAGCATTCTCCTGCTGAGGTGCCTTAATAAGCTTCCATATCATGCTTTTTTTAAGGTAAAGATGAGCTTTGACCACTTCGGAGGAAAAAAGCATTTTTATTTTATAATTACCTTCAAGTAATCATTTATGTTATTGGGGAAAAATATAACATCGATAATTGCAGGCGCATATTGAAATATACTTTACTTTAGTAAAAATGGGTGCCACTATCCCATCGCGTTTCACTCACATTTATTAAAGGGCTAGAATGGATTCATCACAATCAGAACCAGAGCATATGTCTTATTTATGATAAGTCAATGAAAGCTTAATATGTGCCGGGTAAAAACCTCTTCTTACCCAAAATTCACTACTCTCCGTTTTCTATGCTTCGTGAATCGATTTCATATCATTTCCCACCGGATAACATGTCCAACGCACGACTTTGTTCACTAACATATCTTCCCGCCAAATCTGCCTTACCATTGGCATCCAGGGAAGATAAATTATTTACATAGTCAGTTCTGTTTTTATAGGGTTGAGAAATAAATTTCTGATCAAAGTCGCGACTATCCACGTTTGTTTTCGACTTTATATCGTTAATAGTGTCTGCCAGGATCTTTGGCGCCCCACCATGCTGTACCGAAGTTGACCATACTGCATCCTGAACTGCGGCACTCCTTGATGATAAATCAACCCCTGTTGTTTTTAGTACCTTAGCTAAAGCTGGATATTCAGGGTCAGCGTTGATAATAAGGCGCCATTCGCCGCCAAATTCTGGCCCTCCCAGCTACCAGAAAATGGCCCCTCAGCACTGGCATAGAGACTGGCTAAGCCGGACAGCAGGGGCAGAGTGGAAAAACCAGTTTTATTTTATGATGACTTTTGAGCAATCAGTGATGTTATGGGGGAAAAGGTAGCATCGATCATTGCTGGCGTTCTTTGAAATTTTATTTATAAATTACTAGTCTATTTAGAGTCAAATATCACTCTTTTAAGGCAGTCAGGCTTCGCTTCAGAAAAGCTAAAAGTTACAAATAACCCCTTTTCATCAGGATTAGATGAAAAACTTGTCGTTTCTTCCAGAGAACGGCCAGTTGGCATGCCTGATAATACTAATCCCTTATACTTTTTATGCACATCTTCTCTGGATATGCATTTTCCCGAGACCTCAAAAGAGAGAAAAGCAGGTGTAGGCGCTGTATCTTTACTGACTCTGAGATCTACGCTATCAATTTTTATCCCATCTTGTAGGGGAAAACCCCCGCCGATGAAAAAACGCGTATGTGCCGTCTCATGTTCAAGTAATAAGGGATTACTGAAGGAACGCATTATCTCATCCTGAGTTTTAATTAAGTTAACCTTCATGTTATCAACAAATGTCCAAAAATTGACATGTTTCATATTCCCTCCCCAGGCCACATTAACGAATGAAATACATAAAAACGCTGCATAAACCATCTTACTTTGACGGATAATTCTTATCATACCACCCTCCATAATAGTCCTCATAACTTTCTTTGGTTGTGGATGTCACTTCCCCTTTCCCAAAAATTCTTCCAATCTTCTCTTCTGCCGTAACTCTGCTGATGGTCTTATCCGATAACTGATCATAGATTTCATTGTAGCTTGCCTGATTAGAAGTGTTTCCTGCTATGCCAATGTCATTACCTCCGTTCTTCAGAATTTCCCTTTGTACTTCGATGTTCTTTAATGTGGCCGCTCCTTCGTCACTCAATGCACTATTTAAGTAAGCATCTCGCGAAGAGAGATCGGTTCGGGGAGTATAAAGTGCATGACCTGTTTCATGAGACAATGACTGCACAACATTTTCAGGATTTGAAATTTTATTGCTGTCGATCTTGATAACTTTATTATTTCTATCGGCGAATGTTCCCTTACCGGCAGCACCTTCTTTTATTGACCATTTCTGTTTATCAAGCGTCTCAAGATCTTTGCTGAGAGTTGGAGATTTATTGACCAGATTGTCTACGTCTTTGCCAAAAGGGGTCAACATCGTTTCAGGCGTTTTAGTTGCACCCTGATGCTCTTGTGCCGGATTTGGAGACGGCGCTACCGCCTCACTCCCCTTTTTTGCCGGGAACTGCGCCTCCACCGCGCTTTTGATATACCCTTTGTGTCCAGCGCCGGGTGCCACAGTGGCTGCTCCCGTGCCGTCATTCAGGTTCAGCTTGCCGCCGCTGGTGTTGATATAGCCCGAACCATTAACAAAGATATTGAATCCTTTCCCGATCATATTGATCTGCCCCGCCGCCGTCAGCTCAATAGCGCTCTCACCGCATTCTAAGCGTAACTTAGTCCCTGACGCCAGAACGTATTCTTCCACCACCGCATCTTCTTTTTTGCTCCCGGTCAGAAGGGTTTCATTCACTTTTACGCTATGCGTCCGGTTCGCTTCCACCCGGTGCGATTCATCCCGCCCCACATAGTGAGAGTGATTCTGCCCCACGCTATGAGAAGCATCGTTCTTCACCTGGGTATCCATATTCTTCTGCGCCTGGATCCACACCTGCTCCTCCCCCGCTTTATCCTCGAAGCGCAGGGCGTTGGCGTTGTCCGGCGAGCCATCCTTACTCCGGCTCAAAAAACCCATCTGCGTCGCAGCCGCAGGCAGCGCCCACGGCGGCATGCTCGCTTCGTTGTACACCCGGCCCGTGACAATCGGCCTGTCCGGATCCCCGTTGATAAAGTCGATCACCACCTCGTCGCCCACCCGCGGGATCTGCACCCCGCCGAAGCCCTGTCCCGCCCAGGCGCTGGAGACGCGCACCCAGCAGGAGCTGGTGTCGTCCCCTTTCGCCAGCCGGTCCCAGTGGAATTTCACCTTGATGCGGCCATATTTATCGGTCCAGATCGACTCGCCCTGCGGCCCCACCACCTTCGCGGTCTGCGGGCCATGGGTGCGCGGCCACGGCGTGCGCGGTTCGGCGCGGAAGGTGATGTCCGACGGGATCACCTGCACCGCAATGCTGTGGGTGGTGCTGCTGTCGTCGCCGCTGGCGTAGCGGTTCTCTTCAAAGGTGTAGATCGCTTCGGTGGTCAGGTATTCGCCGTTGTCGCTGAAGAAGGGCGCGTTCAGCAGGGTGAAGGTGTTGCCCGGCGCCAGCCCCAGCGCGGTGCCGCAGGCGGCGATCTGCTGGTGCTCCACCTGCCACCCCTCCTGACGGATGCGGGCGTAGAACTCGCCGTGGTCGTGGTCCACAAAGTGTCCCGGCCAGTCGTAGACGTCTATCTGCCCCGGCGACGGCGAGGCCGGGTTCTGCCGCGCCTGGAACATCCACGCGTTTGGCTTGCGGAAGTCGTAGTCGTCGATGCTGTACAGCCCCGGCGTCACCTTATCCTCCAGGCTCCACTGGCTGATCCCCTCCTCACTGGTGCTGCCCCCGGAGGGCGTGACGTGATAGGGAATGGCCCCGTAGCCCGCAAACGGCTGGTGCTGCTGCGCGCTGTCCATCAGCACCAGGGTATGTTTGTCCGCTTCGTGGCGGAAGAAGTAGTAAATGCCCTCCAGCTCCATCAGGCGGCTGATAAAATTAAAGCTGCTCTCCTGATACTGAACGCTGTACTCCCACACCCGGTAGCTGCCGGTCAGCCGGTCCTCGACGTTCACACCGTACTCGCGCAGCAGCGTTTTGATGCTCTCCGGCGCGGTCTGGTTCTGGAAGATACGCAGGTTGCGGTCGCGCTTCATCGGCCACAGGTCCGGCTCCATGGTCAGGCGGTAGACCGCGTAGCGGGTGCCGCTCAGCTCGGTGCTGCTGACCGCCATGCGGGTGATTTTGCCATTCAGATAGCGGGTGCCGCCCGTCAGCCCCCGGGTGGGGATGGAGACGGTAAGCGGCTGGCCGAGCAGCGCCTTGCGCTCAATGCGCGCATCGGTGCTCAGCAGCTCCACGGTTATCTCAAAGGCGTGCGAGAGAGCTTCTCTGCCGCTCAGTTTCCAGAACAGCAGGCCCGCGACGGGCAGCTGTACGGTGATACGATCAAACATAGTGATTTCCCTGACTGGCCACGCCCGCCAGTGGTGCGCGGGCGCGGTAGTGATTAGCTTTGCGGATCCAGCAGCCATACGCCTGCACGATCGACGCTGATGCGCCGAAAAATCAAAGGAATGTTATCAATGCGTATTCAGGTAGATCCCGCTAATGTATTAGCTCTTACTTCCCAGATATTTGGTTCTCTGTGTATATCCCGAATGTTTACCGGCATAAAAGGTATTGTGCAGGTCGACATCAGCGCCTCCAGCTTTTTATCCCTTTCAATTCTGCCAGCTTCATTATGCGAAGCATCATTCAGTTCAATAACACATACAATCCGGTTAGTTTTTTTTGAAACCAATACATAATCCATTGCCATTCCATTGAAAATAGAGAAAAACCGCTTGCGTTCCTCTTCTGAAAAACCTGACTGCTCAGGGAAATCAATCAGCTGTCCCAAAGATACCTGGCTATTAATATAGCAATACTGTCCAAACCACTCTTCAAGTTGCTCACGGTAAATGTTCTCCACTTCACTTAACAAGAAACCACTTCTTTTTCGCTTTAAATAAACCCCCTCCCTAAGCATATTCCAAAATAATTCATCCCTGTCCTCCCACCGTGAGCGTCTGAATTTTTTAGGTGGTGTATAGGGCCGGGACAGAGGGGGATATGTTGAAGGGAAATTAGCATTACTATGCACGACGGGTGGTTTTTTTCTTCCCGACTTACGGCCTGTATAAAAACCAACAAGAAAGACGAAAATAAATATTATGAAAAAATCCATACTACCTGATACCTCCTGAAAAAAATAAAAAATTAGTTAAAGAATTCATGTTCAGCAATAGTGGGGGGAATATTCAGAGAGTAGTCTCTTGCCCGGGATAATTCATATGGAAAATCCAGTGTTTCTTTTCCGGTTCTTAACAAAAATATCATCTACCCTTATAGCCGGCCTCAATTGAAGATGGTTAGAGGCAAAGCTGGCTTGTGGACTACGTTAACCATCACCAGAAGAAACCAACCAGCGGCTAATGAGTAGAAATTCACGCTGGGTATGGGTAACGGGATATAATAGTTAGTTGATAAGGGAAAGAGTAATTTATAGGGAAAATTTACTGGCTGATTAAATACCGATAAATAATAAATTGCTCAGATGGCTGTGGCTGTGGCTGTGGCTGTGGCCATGTTATAGGCACCAAACAGAATTGCGCTGTTGAGGATGCAAGGCGGCATCCACAGCGTTGCGAAATGTCATAATCAATTTCACGGAAAGATTTTTATTAAAAAGTCAAATTTACTCATTAATACCACAAAGTATGAATTTTGAAATAAATATTTAATCATTACTCTTAATCCTTCACAGTATAATAAAATTGATATTTATTTTAAACAGCCATTTAATTCTTCAAATAAATAACTGGGGTTATGTAAATGCTTTTACTCAATGCAAGAATGCTTTGCACGACTCGAAACTAACGCTTTTAACTAAACACTCACGATAATATTACAGAGATGATGATTATTATTAATACTAACCTGATACAATACCCCTGGTATAATTTTTTTAAAAAGATCCCAGCCTTTTACCCTACCTACCCATCCGCCCTCTTTTAAAAAATACACGCTTTCATATTGATTAAGATCAAGCATATTACCACTACTGGATTAATAGAATTCTTCGATAGTTTTGCCACGAAAACCCCTTAATAAATATAAATTTGACATCTTATCAAAAAGTGAATTTAGAAATTCAACTATAAGATCAGACTCATCAACTAAACGGGGGCTTTTTACATTAATATAATTGAATCCACCGAAATCATTAGACATATAACATGAAGAGGCATGCTACATCCGCGCAGCTTCCTGCTCAGGATACACTCTAAAAGCAAAAGTCTAAGTGTTTATTTTTTGTATAATTTAGTAAGTGATATTCTTATCATATCGTGATCGCCAGAATGAACATCATTTTTTATTATCTTATAATATCCTGCATTACTAATAGGAATGTTAGATCCGATAAAGACTTTCTCACTTGGTAAAAACGTAGTTTTTGAGTCTATATTCTTGGTGTTATATACCGTCACTTCCTAACTCATATATGTCCCTTAGGTGCCTGGGGTTAAGTTATCTAACGCTGACGTAATATCTCGCGCATTGTATAGATATTCAAGAAAAATAACATCCCCTTTCTTCTTCATTGGTAATTTACTCATTGCAGTATAATCACGGCTAGTAAGTGTTGGGATTTTTTTACCCACATCTTTTTAGATGTCAATTTTAGACTATGAACTCTGACATTCAGATCAATAGCCATAATATCAGATCGCCGTCCGAACATACCCTTTCCATTAGCAAATGGCATATAAGATATTTCAATTCAGCCCTTTGGACTTACCACAAATAAAATGCTTATCAGCTATAATTTCCGAGAGGGATCGTGACCAGTGGTTCTATCCTTTTTGTACTTACCGAATATAACCCCCCCCCTTAACCTAACATATTGGGCATGCAGCTAACTCGTATGGGTCCGCCAATTTCATCGGGTTGTTAACGTAATTATAAGTGTTAAACTCTACCCAACCAGAATGAAAAGTATTATCTGACTGGCGCTATGCATAGTGGCACCGTTAGGGTCAACTGCTCGCGATAAATTAGTAAGAGTTTAGCATTATATATATAATGCCTTTATAGCATATGAAAGCGACATAATTGCGGACAAAAAGTATCACGCTCACGATCGGTAAAAAATCATTCACAGGGGTCGTGCAATGCTGTGTTAGCTGAAATAAGCCAAAAATCAGAGGGAATCACCAGCAGTTTTACACGCTTTGGGGCAATTTTGTTGAACGCCTCCGGCAGTTATTATACGTAACAGTTACTCGGAAACATCATTGCTGTTCCATGTACCAAATGCATAAAAAAAATCACCACCCACGGGCACGTTCACCCCCTTTCCTCACGGTCATCATGATGTGGCTAAGTGTTTCGATATTAGGCACAGCTATTAAGCCGTAGACTGCTCTACAGTTATGAGATGGCCCCCTACTCTTAACTATGCCGATGCCAAATTTTTGGATACGTTGGTCCAGAAAATTATTTTCTCACTTATCTTTCACCTATATGCCGCCGCAAAAGCCACAGCATATTTGATTGCTTTATTAATTAAAACCCTTACTTCAAACTAATTGGGTTGAATACCGCCAGTATATTTTCATCTCTATTGAATCCACATGGCAAACAACCTTTTTTATATATTTTAAAAATTTCTTCCAGCACAGAGTTATCCTCAAGTCCGTACAGGTACCTCTGAGTAGCTACCATATTTAACATATAAATAGCCTCATCACTCACATCATTCACAAAATCATCATAAAATTTGTTTTCAGACAACCCATTTTTTTTACGAAGTAAAAACGCTTTACGTTTGCGTATATTTTCTTTAAGTGCATCGCCTTTCAAGCCCTTAGAGTTAGCAAGAATATCTTTCTGAGAATTATTATAATCTTTATCAAGCATTATATTAGATACTAATGCAGAAAAAAAGTCATTCCAACATGCATAAGGTGCGGGTAAGTTCTGCTCAAAAAGCAATCTTTTAGCTTCACTGGGATCAATGATTAAATCAAAAGCTCCCATTGATTCACCCGTACCTGATAAAAAACTAGCATCATTGATAAAGACGATTGGTTCCATGTAGAAATCTTTTTGAATATTCATATTATCACCTAAATATATCTGACCACAAATTATATACTCGCTGCCTGCCAACCTGCCCCACATCCCGACCAAAAATATCAGCGTTATACATATCCTTCGATCTTATAGGGATGCCATCCATCATCCCACGACTGGCAGTACGCTGAATGGCTGATACTTGCTTAGATATATCATTTACCGACTGTCTCAAATCAATTCTATCTAATGCATCTCTAACTGCATCAGTGTAACCATGGTGATTACCTTGATGTCTTGCCATTGTACTTGTTGCATCATCAGCCTTACGAAGGAATATCCCATTAGACGCATCATCAATATAATAATTAATCTTTTTAAGTGCCGGATGATTAGCCAATTCTTTTGGTATAATATGATGAGCTTGATACCCTTTCCATGTTGTTGAACGCGGCAGTCCCATTGACTCCATCATATTTTTCCCCAAGGTGGTGGAGCAACCACTCAATCCCAGCGGATCCACCCAAACCATCGGGTCAGGCACATAGGCATAAGTATTCAGCCCACCCGCCAACCCAATAGGGTCCAGCTGTGTAAACCGTCCACCCTCAGGATCGTAATACCGGAACAGATTGTAGTGCAGTCCGGTTTCACGGTCCAGATACTGTCCCTGAAAGCGCAGGTTCTGCTGGACTGACTGATACCCTGTGGTGCTTTCCTGCTCCGTTATCCCCCACGTCGAGAAGCGCCCGCGCCACACCACTTCGCCACGATCGTTGGTCATCCGCTCCGGCAGCCCGTTCAGCTCCGTGTGGTACCAGAAAATATCCGACTGTTCACCGAGGGTATCAACCCGGGCAATCGGCTCCCAGCTTCCTTCGCTGTACTGGTACTGCGTGTCACGCTCCGGCGCGGCGCTGCTGCTTTCGCCCACCATCCGCAACCCGGTCCACAGAAAAGTGACGGTTTCCGCAGCCTTATTATGATGGTGGAGGATTTTCTGCGTTCTTCTGCCCAGCGGATCGTAACGATACTCCACCCGGCTGAACTAAGGATGTAGTTCAAAGCGTACCTCTGACACCCGCTGCTCATCGTCATAACTGAACCGCTGTTCTGTGGCATCCGGGCCGCTCTTGCGCCAGATCATCCGGCCAAAGCCATCGTAAGACCAGCGTGCGCCCTTAAGACGTTGTAACAGGTTATGCCAGATAACCTCTGATACAGTCAGGTGGTTCTAATTACTTATATCAGCTTTTTAAGGCTTGATTTAATATTACTCACCCAAGATTATAAAGCTCATCTAAATAACTGCGCTTAATAATAGATCACTGAAGGGAACTCAATCCGGTTTGAGCGATCTGATCAATCGCCAAACATCACAAATCATCACAACCGGACTGAGTTATGCCGATCATAGCACCGATACCCAATAATGAAAGACGCCAGATGGAAAAAATTGTCCATAAAACAACAGATAAAAACCATTCCAGACGCCTTATGGCCATGCTGATGTTGCATCGTGGTGAATCGCTCAGTTATGTCGCTAAAACCCTGTGTGCAGCGCGTTCCTCTGTCGGTCGCTGGATTAACTGGTTCACATTATTTGGTATCGAAGGTCTAAAAAGTCTTCCGGCCGGACGTCAAAAAAAGTGACCAGTGGAAGCGATGTTGCGCATGCTTGATTTACTGATTCAGCGCTCTCCTCAGGACTTCGGGTATCTGCGGTCACGGTGGAGCACTGAGATGTTAACGATTGAACTTAATAAGTTATTTAACTCAACGTTGCATCCTGGCTTAGTTCGCCGTTGGTTACCCGGGGCGGGAATTGTCTGGCGAAGAGCGGCTCCGACACTGCATATTCGCGATCCTCACAAAGAGGAAAAACTGGCAGCGATTGATGAAGCATTAGAAAAAAACTGCGCTGACCATCCGGTCTTTTACGAGGATGAAGTGGATATCGATTTGAATCCCAAAATCGGCGCTGACTGGCAGAAAAAAGGGCAGCAAAAACGTATACCTACGCCGGGAAAAAATGAAAAGCATTACCTTGCAGGAGCCCTTCATGCGGGAACAGGCCGGGTGGACTACGTCAGCGGGACAAGTAAGAACTCAGGTTTATTTATCAATATGTTACGTAAGTTGAAAAGCACATACCGCAGTGCAAAAACAATTACGCTAATCGTTGATAATTACATCATTCACAAGAGCAAAAAAACGTTGAAATGGTTGAAGGATAATCCGAAATTTATTGTTATTTATCAGCCAATTTACTCTCCGTGGATAAACAAAATAGAGCTCTTATGGTTGGCCTTGCACGAAACCGTCACGCGCAATCATCGCTGCAAAACAATGTGGCAATTATTGAATAATGTCAGACAATTTATGGAAGTCGCTTCACCTTTCCCTGGCAACAAACACGGGCTAACGAAAGTGAAGCGGTATTAAGCGCAGTTATTTAGATGATCACCATTTTTTAACATCTTATAATATCCGGCACCAGTAATAGGCATGCCAATATCGATAAGTAGCTTCTCACCTAGTTCGCATGCAGTTTTTGCGTCTATATTCTCAGTATTATACACAGCCATTCCAGAATACATATATTCCTCTTATATTCCTGAAATTAAGTTATCATGAGAGCCGCCGGGATATTACCGCCACGTACTATTCGCGCAGCCCCAGTCTCCATCTGAAGGGTGACTGGCTCAGGGAGGCGGGATTTGAGACCGGCTGTCCAGTAACGGTGAGGATCGATGAAGGCCGGCTGATCCTCACCGTGGAGCAGCAGACTGGCGGCTGAAAGTAAAAAGCCGGAAGGATCTTGATGATCGCTTCATGCTTTATTTTTATAATGTGATCGGTTTATAGTCCATTATTTTATCGGCTATTTCTTCAGCGCTAAGATCTTCCTGGAAGATATAATTTGCAGCCTGAGGATCAACAACGCTACTACAAAGCAAGTCAATATCATTATCAGCTTCTTCCTCAGTACCTTCACTGCGCTGTATTTTCTCAATTAACTCGATAAGCTCTTTTCTTTGCATATTCAACCTCAAAAATGATAAGCCCTATCTAACACATCAAGGTGATATCTTGGGGTAACAACAATAATATTATCAACATCATAGACACCGCCTCCATGTTGAATAGGCGTCCGATGATGAAGAACATAGGATTTGTTTTTCCCATTCCATTGAGTATCGTGAGCTATTGGTGCTTTGCCATCTTTCATCCTGGTAATATTTGAACGGCTAAATTGCTGAGAAAGGTGGGAATCATTTCCTACCTCTTTCCAGAAATTTTCTCTGAAGTCGTCAAAAGATTTAAATTGTCTGCCACGTAATTTATCAGCTATTGATGATGGGAATAAGCCAGCATTACCATGAGTACCTCTTAACCATTTCCCTTCAATATTACTGCCTTTTCCCGAGGCAGTTCCGGGCTTACATCTCGTCAGCCCCAGCGCATCAATCCACCCCAGCGGATTCGGCGCATACTGATAAAGATTTAGCCCACCCGCCAACCCAATAGGGTCCAGCTGTGTAAACCGTCCACCCACAGGATCGTAATACCGGAACAGATTGTAGTGCAGTCCGGTTTCACGGTCCAGATACTGTCCCTGAAAGCGCAGGTTCTGCTGGACTGACTGATACCCTGTGGTGCTTTCCTGCTCCGTTATCCCCCACGTCGAGAAGCGCCCGCGCCAAACCACTTCGCCACGATCGTTGGTCATCCGCTCCGGCAGCCCGTTCAGCTCCGTGTGGTACCAGAAAATATCCGACTGTTCACCGAGGGTATCAACCCGGGCAATCGGCTCCCAGCTTCCTTCGCTGTACAGGTACTGCGTGTCACGCTCCGGCGCGGCGCTGCTGCTTTCGCCCACCATCCGCAGCCCGCTCCACAGAAAAGTGACGATTTCCGTTTATTTGCCATGCCGATGCTGGATTTTTTGAGTACGGGGACTCAGCGAGTCATACCGACAGGTCTACCCGGCTGAACTTCGGCTGTCGTTCAAAGCGTATTTTTGGAACCCGCTTCTCATTATGACGACTAAATTAATACTATAATGAATGGGATATCTCCCAGCTCAAATAAACCGTTAATTTTTCTCACTCATTCTGTTCACAGAAAGACATACTCTATTTTTTCATTGCATTACTCAAATACACTAAAAAAAACTCAAAATACATCGTAAGACTTCATTTAAAAGGACGTATTTCATCCAAAGGCTCGCCCATATTAAAAAAAAGTGACTTCATTTCCGCAACATTATTTATAATATTATCTTCCGCTAACTTTGTAGAATACTCCTTCGAACCACCCATCACTTTTATTTTCATTAACTTCATTAAGTATATCAACCTAAAATCAAAAACATCGGTAAAACTCTCTTTTTTTCCAGATAGAACTGATTCATCGAGCTCAATACCTTCACCAGCCATAAAACGATTATGTACATTGTTTCTTATCTTTTTTTGCAATCCCTCGCCAGAACCTAAGACATCTGTTATTTTTTTTATGGAATTATTAAATTTACCTAAATCTCCATCAAGTTGCGAAATTTCTGCACGAAGTGATATTGCATACTCTATCCATGTCCAATAATCATAATCATTTTCAAATGGAATTGAAGCTAGCTTATCAGTAACCAGCTCTGCATTTCTCATATCGTCAAATACGTAGAAAATAAAAGCAAGCCTGGTTAAAGATTCGATAATCGCCTTATCGGTTTTTTTATTTTTGTATGAAATACCTCCAACCTTAAACTTAATTGAGTTATTCTTACTTTCAATATCATTAAGGATACTTATGAATTTCATTTGCCCCTCTTATTTATTCGACAACAATTTTGACTTTAGTCCCATCAGGGAATGGCTTCAAAGCATTAGCAATAGACGAACCAGCACCACGATTATCGCTTGGATCTATATACCGTATGCTTGCACCTTTTCCACCCTCTTTGAACATCGCCATTGGGAATTCGTCTCTGTCATACCCTTTTAAAGTAGGTATGCCTTTAAGAGATGCAGATCTATTGGCCGCTGCTGTTGTGCGCTGTATCGTAAATATATCTTTTTGCTCACTTATAATGACATCTTTAATATGACCAAACGCCTGATTATATTCTTTATGCGTTAGTACAAGCTCAATGTCATGAGTTAAACCATCGCCTTCACGCACATTACAACCTTTCCAGCCCAGTGCATCCACAAATGTTAAAGGATCTACCACATAGGCATAAGTATTCAGCCCACCCGCCAACCCAATAGGGTCCAGCTGTGTAAACCGTCCACCCTCAGGATCGTAATACCGGAACAGATTGTAGTGCAGTCCGGTTTCACGGTCCAGATACTGTCCCTGAAAGCGCAGGTTCTGCTGGACTGACTGATACCCTGTGGTGCTTTCCTGCTCCGTTATCCCCCACGTCGAGAAGCGCCCGCGCCACACCACTTCGCCACGATCGTTGGTCATCCGCTCCGGCAGCCCGTTCAGCTCCGTGTGGTACCAGAAAATATCCGACTGTTCACCGAGGGTATCAACCCGGGCAATCGGCTCCCAGCTTCCTTCGCTGTACTGGTACTGCGTGTCACGCTCCGGCGCGGCGCTGCTGCTTTCGCCCACCATCCGCAGCCCGCTCCACAGAAAAGTGACGGTTTCCGCAGCCTTATTATGATGGTGGAGGATTTTCTGCGTTCTTCTGCCCAGCGGATCGTAACGATATTCAACGCGGCTGTAGGCTTTATGGCCTGTGAAGCGCACTTCAGCCACGCGATCCTCATCGTCATAGCTGAAGGACTGCTCCACATCCTCATTCACGGGCTTACGCCAGATTAGTCGCCCAAAACCATCGTAGCGCCAGCGTGCCCCTCTCAGCCTCTGGAGCAGGTTCTGCCAGACTGTCTGTCCGGGTCTGTCCGTCTGGTTACCGGCCGCATCCCAGTGAAAATGCTCTTCCCTGAATGTACGCACATTGTGCGTAATCTGGCCTACCGCATCATAGCCGGATCGCTGCTGCGCCTGCGCCCACTCGTTCTGCTGTGTGGCGCTGTCCATCACCCGCTGCTGGATAACCTGATCCAGTCGATCCCAGCCGTAGCGGCGCTCAAATACCGCCCCAGAACCGTCCTCAAAATGGCTGCGCCGCATCACAATGCGTCCTGCCGGATCGTACCCGGTCTGCTGGATCAGCGGCCCCTGCGTCCGGCCGGTTTCACGGTGAAGCCGGTCGCGCTGATAGCCTGCAATATCAAACCTTCTGCCATTATGCGTCAGATCCATTTGCAGTAGATGACCGGTACCATAACGTAAATAGCCGAGGGTACGTCCATCCGGTAGCGTGCTGCTGCTGAGATTGCCGAGCGCGTCGTACTCATGCGAAAACAGCCCACCATCGTTCTGCTCGCTGACCAGATTGCCGGCGGCATCGCTGGTGAATAGCAGAATCTCCGCATCGCTGACCTCCGTCCCTTCTGCCCGGGCCTGACGCCATTTCTCAAGCGGCATTTTCCTGACTTCCACCCTGCCGGAACGGTAGTGATATTCCGTGCGGTGCTGCTCAGTCATTTTGGCCGTCAGGCGATTTACCCTGTCGTACTCAAATTGCAGGATCTGCGGTACTCGCTCCCGGCCATCCGTATTCAGCGGATACTGCGCAATTTCAGCAATCTGTCCCAGCGCGTCGTAGCGGTATGTCTTTCGCCGCCCCGCGTAGTCCGTCTGCGCCAGCAGATGCTGGCTGTTGTCATATTCAAACTGCCAGCGGTCATTGTTTTGATTGGTCAGCACAATCAGACGGCCGAATCTGTCGTACTGGTAACGCACCTGATGACCGGCTGGATCGATTTCACAGGTAATTTGCCCGCGCGCGTTGCGGGTCACTTTACGTTCAGAAAAACCATCTATGTTTTCGCCCGTCAGCATCCCGGCGCGATCGTACTCATATTCTGTCTCACGGCCGTCCGGGCGGATAAGGCACCGCAGTCGTCCGGCCATACTCCACCGATAACGCGTGGTGTTGCCCTCCGCATCACAGCTGCTGTGCAGCATGCCGGCATCATCATAGGTGCGGTAACTCTGGTTTCCGGAGCAGTCCTCTTCGCGCTCAATCTGACCCCGTTCGTTCCACCAAAAGCGATGAACGTTTTCCAGGGCATCAGTACGGGTTAGTAAATCCCCCTGTACACTCCAGGTAAAGCAGGTAACGCCACCCAGCGGGTCGGTTATCTGAACCACATCACCCAGCGCGTTATACTGGTAATCCCATGCTGCGCCGTCTGGCTGTACCTGCTTTACAGGCACAGCATAGGAGGGATGCCACAGAGTAAGGGTCGTTCTGCCCAGCGGATCCCGCACCATCGTCAGGTTCGCACGCTCATCATAACCGTATTCCCAAATCCGGTTACCTGGCGCACAGGTCGCTATCAGCAGCTCACCCTGTTCTGCCCAGCGATAGGACCAGTGTGCGCCGTAGCTGTCGGTATAGTCCGTTATCCTGCAGAGTTCATCCCAGCGATGATGTGTGGTACCGCCCGAAAAACAGGTGACAGTTGCACTGCGATCCTGTTCATCCGCGTCGATCAGCCAGTGCTCAAGACATCTTTCGGTTTCATCCAGTACCTGAAACTCAGATACCCGCCAGTAGCGTGGATCGACTGAAGGCTGCCACTGATACACCACGGTAAGCCCGGTGGCATAACTGTGGGAGGCCATCAAATCACTCGCGCGATCCCAGCTGAAACGGCGGGTTTCAATATCATCGGCGTCATAAACCGCCACCAGCTGACCCTGCGGGTTATAGCTGTAGCGTACCAGCGGCAGAAGCTTCTCTGACACCTGCTGATGAATCGCGGCGAGGCGACCATTTATCGGCTCATAGCTCAGTCTGACGTCCAGCGCCCCGTTATCACTGGTAATGGCGTCCAGCTGTCCTGCTTCATTCCAGTGGAAGTGCTGAGCGTTTTCATGCCGATCGTAAATGCGTCCAATACGCCATTCACCTTCGTGCTGTGGATCCGGCTCGTAAAGATGAAACTCACCCTGCGCCGTCTGCATAATGATTACGCCCTGCAGCGTGCAGTAAAGCGTGAACCCCTCTTCATCAAAACGGATAACATCGCCCGGCGAGACGTCGCCCAGCCCCAAATCCTGGCCCGTCATATCACGCCAGATAAACTGCATGGAGCCATTTTCATGCCTGAAGCGGATCAGTCGTGTTTCAAACGGCAGCATCCAGCCTGTGCCAAGCAGACCGGTTGTCAGATTGCGGCTGTGGTAGATACGCTGCCAGTAAAGCGGGATACGACCTTCCAGCACAAAATCCAGGTCCTCCTGCCCGGCCAGAATCTTTGCACCCGTTGCGTAATTTACCGGGTGGGAGCTTTGCATGGCAACAGCAGCAATCGCACCTGCCGCCACTGCCCCTCCAACCTGACTGGACGCCTCCCCGGCAAGTGTACAGGCTATTTGGCGCAGGGCGCGGCGGATCATATATCTGGAGAACAGCGCTTTAACCAGCTCTGCCCCCACTTTGCCAACGACACCGCCCACCACACCGCCGATAAAATACGCCAGTATATTTTTACCGCTGCGGATATCCTGCACCACCACGCTGTCACCCCCAATTTGCACGCGTGGGTTGCCCCTGACTTCGATTTTTGCTTCGCAGGTGCTGCGGTCTCCATTGCGGGCCGCTGGATGGCCGTTAATCAGAACTTTTTTTGAACCCTCGGCGAGAAAATTCTTACCCTCTACCAGGTGTCCTTTCTTACAGGCAACGGTATCCTGATCCGCGGGTGTGGCGTACGGACTGGCGCTGGCCACTACGGGCTGCACCATTTCGTTCCACATATTGCCCAGCCAGTGCTTAACCGCGTCTCCACTGATATGGCTGACGCTGTCCAGCATCGCGCTGGCGGTCTGGCCGGGATGGCTGACGGCAGACGCAATCGCAGCGACCATCGCCACTGCAATGTCCACGAACCCCGGCTCATCTTCACTGCCCGCAGACGGAGAGTTCAGCCAGGCATGGCTGACCGTGCCCGCTGCACGTGCGGCTGGTTTACCCTTAATAAAGACGTTATCAGAACCACTGGTAATCAGCGCGTCCGGCGGTCCCCGCATGCCCAGCATATCGAGTAGCCCGTCCACCGCCTCACCCGCTTTATTCCCGAAGATTTCGGGAAAGCCCAGCGCCATCGCACCTACCATCGCGGCGGCCCCTACGGCAATCCCGGCCACCGGGTTGGCGGCGAATAGCAGACCTGCGCCAACCAGAATGCCGCCATATATAGCTCCTTCCACCAGCCCGCTGGCAAAATCGGCCAGTAAAGAGCTGTGTACTAAAGGATCGCCAAGCCGGGCCGCGCTTAAATCAGACATAAATCACGCCCCCGCACCTGCGACTGGAATAAAGCCTTCTTTGATATTCTGCCAGACGGTCAGGGATGCCGGGTCAAATCCGGCTGCGCGGCTGAAGGTTAGCGCCATCAGATGGGTTGCAGTCATTACCACCAGCAGCTTTTGCATGACCAGTACGCCCTGGTTTTCGAAGCGCATATTCACTTCACGAGCGCGTAATCCGCCGAAAAAAGTTTCTGTAGCGTCTTCGGCCAAAAATTTTTTCATATCGCGTTTCACTTTTGCCAGCTGCTGCCTGAGATATTCTTCCTCCTGACCAGGTTTTACGTCCCAGGCGCGCGTAATTACCAGGCTCGCACGGGATTCTGGCAATTTAAGCAGGGTGATACTCTGTTCCTGAATCGCTTCGGGCAGCAGCAGCGTACCTTCTGACAGGCTGTAATGTATTGGCTCGCTCATGAGCTGCTCCCGTTATCATTAAATTTTTTCGTTACTTCGCTCTGGATGTCTGACGGCGTGGGCTTAATTTCCGTTTTCGCTGGCTGAGTAATATTCAAATCCAGGGTTCCGCCGGTATTGATTTGCCCTTTTCCACTGGCGTTGATCTCAAACTGAGTGCACTGCAACGAGATAGTGCCGTTCGGATTAAGCGTCAGCATGCTGTCGCCGGAGATCAGGCTGATGCCATTTCCCGATGCCAGCGCTATCCCGCCCTGGGCTTTCATGACGTAGTCGCTGCCGACCAGTTCGCTACGCGTAAACTGCGTACTCTGGTCATAGGTTCCGTACACCATGCTGGTCAGTTTGTTCTGAACGGTGATGCTTTGGTTACCGCCTACAGAATGGGTTTCATCGTTTTTCACCTGGGTATCCATATTCTTCTGCGCCTGGATCCACACCTGCTCCTCCCCCGCTTTATCCTCGAAGCGCAGGGCGTTGGCGTTGTCCGGCGAGCCATCCTTACTCCGGCTCAAAAAACCCATCTGCGTCGCAGCCGCAGGCAGCGCCCACGGCGGCATGCTCGCTTCGTTGTACACCCGGCCCGTGACAATCGGCCTGTCCGGATCTCCGTTGATAAAGTCGATCACCACCTCGTCGCCCACCCGCGGGATCTGCACCCCGCCGAAGCCCTGTCCCGCCCAGGCGCTGGAGACGCGCACCCAGCAGGAGCTGGTGTCGTCCCCTTTCGCCAGCCGGTCCCAGTGGAATTTCACCTTGATGCGGCCATATTTATCGGTCCAGATCGACTCGCCCTGCGGCCCCACCACCTTCGCGGTCTGCGGGCCATGGGTGCGCGGCCACGGCGTGCGCGGTTCGGCGCGGAAGGTGATGTCCGACGGGATCACCTGCACCGCAATGCTGTGGGTGGTGCTGCTGTCGTCGCCGCTGGCGTAGCGGTTCTCTTCAAAGGTGTAGATCGCTTCGGTGGTCAGGTATTCGCCGTTGTCGCTGAAGAAGGGCGCGTTCAGCAGGGTGAAGGTGTTACCCGGCGCCAGCCCCAGCGCGGTGCCGCGGGCGGCGATCTGCTGGTGCTCCACCTGCCACCCCTCCTGACGGATGCGGGCGTAGAACTCGCCGTGGTCGTGGTCCACAAAGTGTCCCGGCCAGTCGTAGACGTCTATCTGCCCCGGCGACGGCGAGGCCGGGTTCTGCCGCGCCTGAAACATCCACGCGTTTGGCTTGCGGAAGTCGTAGTCGTCGATGCTGTACAGCCCCGGCGTCACCTTATCCTCCAGGCTCCACTGGCTGATCCCCTCCTCACTGGTGCTGCCCCCGGAGGGCGTGACGTGATAGGGAATGGCCCCGTAGCCCGCAAACGGCTGGTGCTGCTGCGCGCTGTCCATCAGCACCAGGGTATGTTTGTCCGCTTCGTGGCGGAAGAAGTAGTAAATGCCCTCCAGCTCCATCAGGCGGCTGATAAAATTAAAGCTGCTCTCCTGATACTGAACGCTGTACTCCCACACCCGGTAGCTGCCGGTCAGCCGGTCCTCGACGTTCACACCGTACTCACGCAGCAGCGTTTTGATGCTCTCCGGCGCGGTCTGGTTCTGGAAGATACGCAGGTTGCGGTCGCGCTTCATCGGCCACAGGTCCGGCTCCATGGTCAGGCGGTAGACCGCGTAGCGGGTGCCGCTCAGCTCGGTGCTGCTGACCGCCATGCGGGTGATTTTGCCATTCAGATAGCGGGTGCCGCCCGTCAGCCCCCCGGTGGGGATGGAGACGGTAAGCGGCTGGCCGAGCAGCGCCTTGCGCTCAATGCGCGCATCGGTGCTCAGCAGCTCCACGGTTATCTCGAAGGCGTGCGAGAGAGCTTCTCTGCCGCTCAGTTTCCAGAACAGCAGGCCCGCGACGGGCAGCTGGACGGTGATACGATCAAACATAGTGATTTCCCTGACTGGCCGCGCCCACCGGTCGGGCGCGGTAGTGATTAACTTTGCGGATCCAGCAGCCATACGCCTGCACGATCGACGCTGATGCGCCGATCGTGAAAGGAGCCGAATGGGTTCAGGCCCGGGTTCAGATAAAGAGAGCAGTATCAGAGATGAAAACAGTACGGGTATAAATAGGGTTTTAAGACCGGGTGACGTTGAGGGTGGAAAGGACTAGCTCCAGACAGCGTTTGTTTGTTTCATAATAATAGTCCTTATAATTTCTGTGCTTTCCGACCAGTTCAAAATAGCACCATAAATCAGACTGCGTAAAGATATACATTTGATAGAAGGCGCGCATATTTTCATTGGCGCTATAAACTTCACCTGTGCAGGTATAAAGCACATAACCTGAAGCATCATTAATCTCATTGGGGATGATATCCATTTCACCCGCCTTCAACGTTACGGAATTATCATTCTGATGAAATCGTGCTACGGAGTGATTATATACTTCATTAGGTGACTTATAGAGATCCCTGGGATAAAAATACAGATTGATGACCCCATGATTAATATTGTCAATAGTATGCTCAATAATCAGCCGGTTCTCTGCGATAACTTTAGCGTGCCATGAAGCCGGAACCTTAAATATGAGATTTTCTTTAATATTTACCGTAGATAAAAGCTCAGCAGTCGCTAAGTTACTGCGATGCAGTAGGTCCCAGCTTGCCACCACAAAATAAATTTCATTTGCCAGCGAGGCATAATCCCGGGAGGCACAGGAGGCTTTCAGCAAGAAGTAGTTGCCACCGCTATCCCTGGGGTTGTAATCCTTTTGAACGGAATAACGCGAAATAACTTCATCACCAGACTCATGTTTTTTAATTGTTAAAACATCTGCAAAGTCGCCACTTCCATTGGGATTATTAATAATACGCTGATTGAGCACCTTCTCTCCCATCAGAGAGAGCCGGTTAAACAGCCAGTCAGAGGCATTCATCTCCCATGTACAGTGTTCAAACGCTGCCCAGACCTCCAGATAAGGAGACGTATCCGTTGTGATATAGCGACCAACGTTTGTCAGTCTGACCTCGGGGAAGTCAACTGGCAGCAGCTCGGCAGGCTGAACTCTCTGAGGCAAAACCACCCAATAATGCAGCATTTCCCTGTCTGCGGAGGTATAGATACACTTCCAGAAATGCTGCTGCACTTCGTCTTTAGTGAACGCAGAGGTCACAGGGAAGCTATAATTAATGTCAAAATCCATAGAAATACCTCAAACGCGGGTGATTATGCCAGCCAGATACCATAAAAAATCAATGCACTACCTAATGATACAATAACTTTCGCAAGCAGCAGAAGGCCAGGCGCAAAACGGTTAGACAGGGACGATAATTTACCATAATTTTCGGTATTATAGGTTTTATGAATACTCATCATGCGGCTGAACATCGTGCAGGCCATAACGACAAGGAATTTCATTCCTAATATAAAGGTGAATGAAAGTGCAATTTGCATCATCAACCTTCCCGCCATCTCATTGGTGAAACCAGAGAATAAACTCACCAATAACTTAAGAGTGAAACCTAGTATAATAACCCCAAATAATAAAAGAACAAATTTTACGCCAAATTTTAACCACATTTTTTTGTCAAAATTATCACGACCATTCCATACATACATTATCGTTACAATCAAGAAAATAACAAAAGCTATGATTTTCATTTCATTAGAACCTTACGCATAATTTATCAATCTCCAACTAAAACCGTAACACAGCCATTCATAATACTTCCGTTTCCTTTATCCTTGCCATCAATACTTTTGGACATTTCCTGCCGTTTACTAAAAAACAAATCATGAATAGGTCTATAGGCAATTTTGATACTTGCATCTCCCTTAAGCCCTAATACAATTGCCAGCTCACCAGTAATTCTGAGATTTGCAGAATCATCACTTCCATCTAAAAATGCACTCAAACCAGCAGATGCACCAATCGCTCCCAGACTTCCACCAACTTTAGCATCGGCCACAATCACGCCATACAGATCAACATTCCCAGTCACCTCTCCCTTCACGGCTGCGGCTTCAGCACCACCCTCAACACTGAATCCATAACGACCTTTGCTGCCGTTATACCTCTCAAGAACCGCTTTTGCTTCAGCAGTCCCGATGGTGACGTCGCCGATTACACTGCCATACAGCGTGCCCTGTTTTCCGGCTGCGGCAGTACCACCATACTGTACGCCAGTGCCCGTCGCGTTAGCATTCAGTCCGTGTATATCGCTGTTTCCGTCATAAAGCGTACCCGTTGCGTTTGCAACAGCTATCTTATTGCGAAGCTCCCCCCTGAAAAGATCGTCACTTTTCATATTCCCCATCGTGAGATCTTCAACGGCGAACCCAAGAGATGCGGTATTGTAACGCCCATCGCCTGCTTTATCTTCTTTACTGGCGTAGAGTCCCAGTACACGGGCGTCGAAAAGCGCACCCGTCAGGGTGCCGTCTTCACCCGCTTTTTTAGCTAATGAAGCGCCCCAGTATTGTGGCGGAGCAGCGACAGAGGCTGGAGTGGCAGGTGAACCCGGAGGGTTACACTGGGTGTTATCCCCTAATCTGGCCAGCGGCAATCCATTTACGAGCACGCTGCCAGATCCACCAACGATAATGCCACTGCCATGTTCACTACAGCCAATAGGATCGCCCTTTCTGGCTGCGGGAAAACCGCCAATGACAACATTGGGGCTTCCGGACTGTATTGGGCCGGTATGAGCACTCTTATCAACTAATGCTCTGGCCGCTGGCTTACCCATGCCGATATATCCTTATCGTAAAGCGTTAGCTGTTTATTTTGACCAGTGCACCCTTGAGATCTGTTGTATTGGTGCCGGTGATACTTACAGCGTCACTGGCTTTTAATTCAGCGTTCGTTCCGCCACCCAGTTTTGTGATATCCGCGCCCTTAAACAACGCTTCCTCCGTACTTTCCGCCTGAAGATTTCCATCAATCACCTGAATTTCAATGGCTGAGGGGGAAATAAGAATATAATTATTTTTAACCTTCAATCTTATACTGGTTGCGGCCTCCAGCAGCGCATTGCCATCCTTATCCATCGTCAGCATGGTCTGACTTTCACCAACGTTAATTACGTGTTTTGCTCCGGTATTATGGGTGGCGTTCACTCCAACGTTAACCAGCCGATCGCGTTTTATAGCTGTCTTCTCATCCCGACCAATGGTTTTCCTGCGATCGACGCCGACACTATGCTTTTCACAATTTTCAATCTCGGTATCCATATCTCTTTCCGCATGGATCCACACCTGTTCATGACCTGCTTTATCTTCAAAACGGAATGCATTGGCACTCTCTCTGTGCCCATCCTTACTCCGGCTCAAAAAACCCATCTGCGTTGCGGCCGCAGGCAGCGCCCACGGCGGCATGCTCGCTTCGTTGTACACCCGGCCGGTGACAATCGGCCTGTCCGGATCCCCGTTGATAAAGTCGATCACCACCTCGTCGCCCACCCGCGGGATCTGCACCCCGCCGAAGCCCTGTCCCGCCCAGGCGCTGGAGACGCGCACCCAGCAGGAGCTGGTGTCGTCCCCTTTCGCCAGCCGGTCCCAGTGAAATTTCACCTTGATGCGGCCATATTTATCGGTCCAGATCGACTCGCCCTGCGGCCCCACCACCTTCGCGGTCTGCGGGCCGTGGGTGCGCGGCCACGGCGTGCGCGGTTCAGCGCGGAAGGTGATGTCCGACGGAATAACCTGCACCGCAATGCTGTGGGTGGTGCTGCTGTCGTCGCCGCTGGCGTAGCGGTTCTCTTCAAAGGTGTAGATCGCTTCGGTGGTCAGGTATTCGCCGTTGTCGCTGAAGAAGGGCGCGTTCAGCAGGGTGAAGGTGTTACCCGGCGCCAGCCCCAGCGCGGTGCCGCGGGCGGCGATCTGCTGGTGCTCCACCTGCCACCCCTCCTGACGGATGCGGGCGTAGAACTCGCCGTGGTCGTGGTCCACAAAGTGTCCCGGCCAGTCGTAGACGTCTATCTGCCCCGGCGACGGCGAGGCCGGGTTCTGCCGCGCCTGAAACATCCACGCGTTTGGCTTGCGGAAGTCGTAGTCGTCGATGCTGTACAGCCCCGGCGTCACCTTATCCTCCAGGCTCCACTGGCTTATCCCCTCCTCACTGGTGCTGCCCCCGGAGGGCGTGACGTGATAGGGAATGGCCCCGTAGCCCGCAAACGGCTGGTGCTGCTGCGCGCTGTCCATCAGCACCAGGGTATGTTTGTCCGCTTCGTGGCGGAAGAAGTAGTAAATGCCCTCCAGCTCCATCAGGCGGCTGATAAAATTAAAGCTGCTCTCCTGATACTGAACGCTGTACTCCCACACCCGGTAGCTGCCGGTCAGCCGGTCCTCGACGTTCACACCGTACTCGCGCAGCAGCGTTTTGATGCTCTCCGGCGCGGTCTGGTTCTGGAAGATACGCAGGTTGCGGTCGCGCTTCATCGGCCACAGGTCCGGCTCCATGGTCAGGCGGTAGACCGCGTAGCGGGTGCCGCTCAGCTCGGTGCTGCTGACCGCCATGCGGGTGATTTTGCCATTCAGATAGCGGGTGCCGCCCGTCAGCCCCCGGGTGGGGATGGAGACGGTAAGCGGCTGGCCGAGCAGCGCCTTGCGCTCAATGCGCGCATCGGTGCTCAGCAGCTCCACGGTTATCTCAAAGGCGTGCGAGAGGGCCTCTCTGCCGCTCAGTTTCCAGAACAGCAGGCCCGCGACGGGCAGCTGTACGGTGATACGATCAAACATAGTGATTTCCCTGACTGGCCGCGCCCGCCAGTGGTGCGCGGGCGCGGTAGTGATTAGCTTTGCGGATCCAGCAGCCATACGCCTGCACGATCGACGCTGATGCGCTGATCGCGGGTTTTACCCTCGTTGCTGATGCTGAAACGGTAGTCACCCGGCGGCAGTTGCAGCATGGCGAAGCCATTCGGCGAGGGGACCAGCGCCTGAGGGTTACCGTTCATCGCGACCTTGTCGCCCGGCAGCAGCTTAATGTAAACCTGGGCAACGGGCTCCGGCGGTGGCGGTGCCACCGGCGCTTCAGCAGGCTGGCTGGCCTGCTCAGCAGATGCCGCATTGCCTGCCAGTTCCGTCGGCTGCTGCGTCGCAGCGGGCGCCTGGGCGGAAGAAGACGCGGTTTGCGCCTGAGTGGTCTCAGCCTGAGACGGCCGATCGCTTCCCCCGCCCCCGGCCATCATCGCCCCCACGCCGATCCCCACCAGCACCCCGGCAGCAATCAGTCCCGGTACGATAAAGCGTTTTAGCGTGGTCGCCTGCGGCGAGGCCTCCGCCGCTGCCTCGACCGGCACCAGCATGGTGCCCGGGCCGTTTACTTTAACCTCGTGGATCTCATTGATATCGGTAGGTGACAGCTCCATCAGCGCCGCCAGCGCATCCACAGTCTGCGGACGATCTTCCGGCTGTAGCGCCAGCGCACGGTCAATCGCGTTCAGCAGCGGCAGGGAGTAGCCCGCCGGACGCAGCTTCACCAGCGGCTGGTAGCTGTCCTCAATGCTGCGCACCACGCTCACCGGCGGCGGTGAGCCGACGATCAGCGTATGCAGCACCGCGCCCAGCGCGTAGATATCGGTCCAGGTACCCTGCTCGCTTTCGTTATCGTCGCTGTACTGTTCAATCGGCGCGAAGCCGGGTTTGAGCATGGTTTCCGTTTCATCGGACAGGTTACCGATCGCCTTACGCGCCGAGCCGAAATCCAGCAGCACCGGTACGCCATTCTCCTGGATCTGGATGTTATCCAGCGAGATATCGCGGTGCAGATACCCCTCCTGATGAATGGTATTGATCGCCCCGAACAGCGGCGGCAGCAGGCTGCGGATCCAGGCTTCGCTGATCATCTCCGGCCGCCGGCTGTGCAGCTGAGAGAGCGTGGTGCCGGTATAGAACGCGGTGCCCATGTAGGCGGTGTCGTTCTGCACCCAGAAACGCAGGACGTGCAGCAGGTTCGGATGGTTGAAGCGGGCCAGCAGCCGGGCTTCCTGAATAAAGCTGTTCAGGCCGGCGTGGAAGGTTTTGCTGAAGCGATCGCTGCGCAGAACCAGCGTCAGGTCATCGTTACGCACCGCCAGCGAGGCGGGCATAAACTCCTTGATAGCGATGGTGCGTTCAAGCTGATGATCCCAGGCGCGGTAGACAATGCCAAAGCCGCCACCGCCAATCACTTCCTTGATTTCAAACTCGTTAAAGCGGTAGCCCACCGGCAAAGCGTTGGGTACCGCGTGCGGATTATCGTGTTCTGACATATTGGACAACTCTCTGAGTGTGATGGGCCTTAAGCCTCAAACTGGCACTGGAATTCGCCCTGCTGCAGCGTGACGCGCAGATGGCGATACTGTTGGTCCTGCGCGCTGGCGGTGAGCAATATCTGGCTCATCTGCGGCAGGAGGGTATTGGTCAGGATGGCATCGACCATGCGGCCGCCGGACTCCACCTCGGTGCAGCGCTGGACGATCTGCGCGATAACGCTGTCGTCGACCTCCGAGACAATGCCGTGATTCTGCTCCAGGCGGCGCTGAATGCGCTTCAGCTGCAGGCGCACAATGCTGGCCAGCATCTCGTCGCTTAGCGGATAGTAAGGCACCACCAGCAGGCGACCGAGCAGCGCGGGCGGGAAGACCTCCAGCAGCGGCGGACGCAGGGCGGCGGCCAGCGCATCCGGCTCGGGCATCAGTTCCGGATCGGCACACATCGCGCTAATCAGCTGGGTGCCGACGTTGGAGGTCAGGATGATCAGGGTATTGCGGAAGTCGATATGGCGGCCTTCGCCATCCTCCATCCAGCCTTTGTCGAACACCTGGAAAAAGATCTCATGCACGTCCGGGTGCGCCTTTTCGATCTCATCGAGCAGTACCACGCTGTAGGGACGGCGGCGCACGGCCTCGGTCAGTACCCCTCCTTCGCCGTAGCCGACGTAGCCCGGAGGCGCGCCTTTCAGGGTTGATACGGTATGAGCTTCCTGGAACTCACTCATATTGATGGTGATAATGTTCTGTTCACCGCCGTACAGCGTCTCGGCCAGCGCCAGCGCAGTTTCGGTTTTACCCACGCCGGACGGGCCGCACAGCATAAAGACGCCCACGGGCTTGTTCGGGTCGTCAAGCCGCGCGCGCGAGGTGCGAACGCGTTTAGCAATCAGATCCAGACCGTGACGCTGGCCGATAACCCGCTCGTTGAGGGTATCGGCCAGGTTGAGCACGGCCTCAATTTCGTTTTTCACCATGCGTCCCAGCGGAATGCCGGTCCAGTCCGACACCACCGTGGCAACCACGTTGGCATCCACGGCGGCAAACAGCAGCGGCGCTTCTCCCTGCAGGGCCTTCAATGCCTGCTGTCGTTCGGCCAGCGTCTGATGAAGCGTCCCGACCTCTTCCGCTTCGTCCGCGTGCAGCTGCGCGCGCAGCGCGATAATCTCATCCACCAGCCCCTGCTCCTGCTGCCAGCGGGCGGTCAGCTGGTCGCGCTGCGTCGCCAGTTCCGCCAGCTGCGCATCCAGCGATGTCACGCGCGTGGCATCGCCGATTGCCACTCTGGCTTCGCGCCCGGCAATCTCTTTTTCAATTTCCAGCGCGTGAATGCGGTGCACGCAGTCTTCCAGCTGCGGCGGCTGCGCGCTCTGGCTGACCGCGACGCGGGCGCAGGCGGTATCCAGCAGGGCGACCGCCTTATCCGGCAGCTGACGCGCGGGAATGTAGCGATGGGAGAGCGTGACCGCTGCCGCCACCGCCTCATCCAACAGCAGGACGCGATGGTGTTTCTCCAGCGCGCTGACGGTGCTGCGCAGCATCAGCAGCGCTTTCTGCTCGTCCGGCTCATGCACCTGCACGGTCTGGAAGCGGCGCGTCAGGGCCGGGTCCTTTTCGATATATTTTTTGTACTCGGCCCAGGTGGTCGCGCCGATGGTGCGCAGCTGACCGCGCGCCAGAGCGGGCTTCAGCAGGTTAGCCGCATCGCCGGTCCCCTGCTGTCCGCCCGCGCCAACCAGCGTGTGGATCTCGTCAATAAACAGCACAATCGGCGTCGGGCTGGACTGCACTTCATTAATCAGCGCCTGTAGCCGCGCCTCAAACTCGCCCTTCATGCCCGCGCCCGCCTGCAGCATACCGATGTCCAGCAGCCACAGCTGCACCTCCTGCAGCGGCGCGGGCACGTCGCCGGCGGCAATGCGCAGCGCCAGGCCTTCCACTACCGCCGTTTTACCCACGCCCGCCTCGCCGGTCAGCAGCGGATTGTTCTGGCGACGGCGCATCAGAATATCGACCATCTGGCGGATCTCTTCGTCTCGCCCGGCCACCGGATCGATTTTGCCCTCGCGCGCCCGGGCGGTGAGATCCTGCGCATACTGCGCCAGGGTGCCCTTCTGCGGCGGCACCGCCCCGGCACTCTCCGCCGGGGCCGCCGCCGCCAACTGGGCCTCTTTGCTGTTGGCGAAGATAGTATCGAACTGCTCCAGCAGCGTATCGGCGCTGATGCGGCCAAACTGCGGGGAGATGCCTTTCAGCAGGTTTGCCAGGTTGAAGGTTTTCAACAGGCCGATAATCAGGTGGCCGCCGCGAATTTGCTGTACGCCAAACTTCAGCGAACCGTAAACCCAGGCGCGCTCAACGGCGCTGTCGATATGTTCTGACAGGTCCGAGACCGCGCTGGCCCCGCGCGGCAGGCGGTCGAGAGCGGCCACAACGTCACGCGTCAGCGCGTCTTCGTCCAGTGAAAAGTAACGGATGAGCTGCTGTATATCGCCCTCCTGATGCTGCATCAGCTGATGCAGCCAGTGCACCAGCTCAACATAGGGGTTACCGCGCAGTTTACAAAAGGCGGTGGCGCTTTCCAGGGAGGTAAATAACAGCGTGTCCAGTTTGCCGAACAGTACGGCGCGGCTGATTTCTGACATGATTTTTCTCAGTGAGTTAGATGACTGACAGAATAAATGGCTTTAGTGCGCGTTATTCGCGATCAAACGCCCGCGCTTTCTGCGGGTTCCGGGCTGAAAAGCAGTTCGCTGCGCGGCTGGGGAACCGCGGCTTTGCCCAGCCAGCAGCTCAGCCCCAGCCGGGACGGTCCGCCCAGCGTGACCCCCTTGACGTCCTCAGCCTGCAAAATTAAACGGACGTCCCAGACAAACTCGATGCCCAGGTACTGCCTGACCCAGTCGCGCAGCTGCTCTGCCCAGGGCTCACCGGGCAGAAAGCGGTTGTAAACCGCCAGCGACATCGGTCCCAGCGCCAGGCGGAACTTATGCTGCACATCGCGTACCGCCACGCCGAGAAAGGCCGACTCGCCGAGTCGCGGCATATGGCGTCCGGCGCTGAGCCTGGCGCGTTCGCGCTGACCGATGGGCAGCCAGTGGGGCACGTTTTCAGTCAGGGTGACCGGCACCTTAAAGTAGTGACGGAGAATTTTTACCAGCCCCTCGGCATCGCGACCGTTGCGCGTCAGGTGGCCCGCCACCGCATAGCGCGCATGTTCGCTCAGGCTGCCTTTGCTTAACTGCCCCGGCTGGCCCATGCCAATCAGGCTGGCCAGGTAGCGCTCAAAGTGTCGGCCGTCGGCGCGGTCCAGCGAAACGGTGGGCTGTGCATCCGCCCAGGCGCGATAAAACAGCAGCGTCAGGCGATGGTGAAACAGGTCGGCAAAGGCCGACAGGCTGTGGTCCTGATGGTGATAGATGCGCTCGCGGGCATATTCGGTCAGATGCAGCGGCAGCGGACCGTTCGGGCCAAACAGGCCAAAGCTGAAGATGGAGACGTCGTGCAGCGGGCTGTTCTCGCGCGGCGCGGCGCTGGCCAGCGTCGCAGGGGCAAAGGCCAGCGACGGCTCCTGACCGATGCGCAGCGGCTCATGGCGCGGCAGCGGCGCGCGGCCCAGCGGATAGCGCTCCCCGCCCTGCGCATCCATCCGGCGCAGGAGTTGAAACAGATCGTAGCGCCAGGGGGTGCGCGTCACCCTCTGCCAGAAGTTATCCGGCAGGCGCTGGAGTGAATGGATCATATCAGCGCCCTTTTGCCACTGCGCGGCGCCCAGTAGCCCACTTCGCCACGCTGCTGGCTGGTCAGCGTCAGTTCGGTAAAGCTGTTCATCGCCACCAGCCGCGAAAAGACGCGCTCCAGCACGCTACCCAGCAGCCATGCGCTTGCGCCGGAGAAGGCCTGCTCGTCCACGCTCAGCTCAATGCCAATGCCGCGCATAAAGACAATCGGGCCTGGCTCCGGCACCCGCCGATAGGCGGGTTTAAGCTGACAGTGGCGGATACCCTCGATCTGGCGGGCCACGGGCGCATCCGCCAGGTTGGCATAGAGGCTCAGCAGCTGACGCAGCGCCGACGCGCCCTGGCCATCATCGCCGTCCATCAGGCTGAGGTAGTTCATTTGCAGGTGGCTGATCAGCCGCCACGTGGCCATGCCTTCCGCCAGCGCGGCGCGCGGCGGCGTCGGTCCCTTGCGCAGCGTCAGCTGGCCCACCGGGATCGAGTCCGGCATCATAAAGTTGCCCTGATCCTGTTGCAGCAGCATCAGCGGGATATCGCGGCTGGTGCACATCACCTCGGCGGTCAGGTGCCGCAGCGCATCACGCCAGGGGGCATGTCGCTCATCGACCAGCGACAAGAACACCTCGGAACCGACGTAGCCGGTGCGCGTCCCGAAGCGCTGGGCGTGCTCGGACAGGGTGCGCTGTTCACGCCGCAGCGAGAAGTAGGCGCCATAGTCGCCTTCATCGCGGCTAAAGGTGCTCCAGAACGGGCGAAAGACCTGTTCGTCGCGCTGCTTCTCGCCGGTGGCGTAGAGCTTCTGCACCGAGAAAATCTCATAGTCCAGCGGGCGGATGTTATCGACCACCAGATGATACTCATGCACGCTGTCGCTGATTTTTTGCCGCTCGGCCGTTTTGGGAAACAGATTGACGACCGGGGTGCAGTGCAGCGCCAGATGGCTTTTATCAATCACCCGCTCCAGCGAGGCGTCGGCCTTATCCAGCAGCAGGACGATTTCAAACGCCCCGACGCCCGTGCCGCAGGCGGCCAGCAGCGGTTTAAGCTGGCTGATGCTGATAAACTGAAAGCGCGCGGGGAAGGCAAAGTACTCCTGGAGCAGCCGGTAGCCGTCGAAGTTGCGCAGGTCGTCAGGCAGCAGCGCCTGCTCGGGCGCAAAGCCCTCCTGCTTTAGCGCATCATCCCCCAGCACCACGCGCTTTGGCTTCGCCTCTACGGTCTGGCAGAAGCTGCCCACGGTATGCTGCATAATCAGCTCCAGCAGCTGCTGGGCCTGAATATCCGGGCCGCTGAGAAAAAACATCAGATCGTCAAAGCTCAGCTGATTCAGCACCACCTGGTTATAGCAGGAGAGGCGGATCCGCAGCGCACTCACCGCCCCGCGCTGACTGAGGCCCATCGCCGCCAGCGGAATATCGGCCGGCACGCCGCCCAGCTCGACGCGCTCAATGCGCAGCGGCTGGAGCATCACCTCATGGGCCGTCGAGTAGCTACAGGTCACGCCGCTCTTTTTCAGCGTCTGGCTCTCCATCATGGTGCCGCGCGGCACCCGGAAGCCGCCGCTGATGTCGCCTTTTTTGCCGTCGGGATGCAGTTCAGCGATGGCCATGGACGGCGTCGGCGCAAGAAAGTTAGGGGCAATCATCTCCAGCATACGCTGCGAGAAGCGCGGGAACTCGGCGTCCATTTTGAGCTGCACGCGTGAGGTGAGAAAGGCAAAGCCCTCCATCAGCCGCTCCACATAGGGGTCGGCCACCTCAATGCCGCGCATTCCCAGGCGGCCAGCCACCTTGGGGTAGCGCTCGGCGAACTCCGCGCCCATTTCGCGCAGATAAGCCAGTTCACGGTTGTAATAGTCGAGCAGTTTGCTGTCCATGATTACCCTACGTCTTTAAGCTCAAAATGACCGTTTTCCAGATCGACATCGGTGCGGAACAGGAACTCCAGCGGATAAGGCACGCACCACAGCCGCCCTTTAATCTCAATCGACAGCACGTTATGCAGATTCAGCGAACGGGTGTCCGACACGCAGCGTACCTGGAGCCCGGCGGGCAGGATGCGCGGCTCGAAGTCGAGGATGGAACGGGTCAGCTTGCGCTGAATGTCGCCCCACTCAATATCTGACATGCGCTGCCCGGCCAGGGGTGAAACACCGAAGTTCCAGGTGGAGCGCTGAACCTGAGGGAACGGGGTCAGATCCTGCTGGGCCTCATTGTTGATGCAGTTAAACAGCCACTGCAGATCCCGCAGGACGTTGCGCCGCAGCGCGCTGTGGGAGATAACCGTGCTGCTGGCCGCCTCCTGCTGCTTATCCGGGGCGTCATCGGTCAGCCGATCCAGCAGCGAAGGCTGCATTTTATCGCGGGCGTTTAGCGCATCCTGCCGGTTGCGAAAGCGGTAGCCGCCGCGCAGCGCATCGCTACCCTGCTGTCCGTTCAGGTCGAAGTCGTTACTCATAGCGCCTCGTCAGCGGCGCTAAAGGCGATCAGCTCCAGCCCCAGCAGGGCAAAGTCAGCGTCGGCGCTCAGCCAGGTTTTCTGTCCGTGGCCGATAAACTGCTCGCCGTCAGCGTCCAGCGGCTGCCATTCGGTGACGCTGGCCAGCCGCACGGCATCGGCGGCGGCGCTGTCGAAGGGATAGCGTACCGGGATCTGACACACCTCTTCGCTGCCGTCACTCAGGCGCACCAGCACGTGCCGCCAGACCAGATCGGTAACGCTGGTCGGTGCCTGGAAGCGCAGTTCGCTGATGGCGCTGAACGGCAGCCAGGTGTAGTGCCCCTTGACGATCAGCTCGCAGATCGGCCCCAGACGGCCATCGCCGTCGATCAGCCACTCCACCGCCTGCGCCTGCTCATCCCCCTCCTTCTGAACGCTGCATGGGTTTACCTGTGCGGCATCAAAGGCTCCGGCGCGCAGGGTTGCCGCCTGCTCTGTCTCCCCGGCGGCATCCGCCCGGAGAGCGGCCAGCAGCTGCGCGGCCCAGCCAAACGCCTCCCCCGGCATACGCGGCGTTGCCTGCCCGGCAAACACCGCCGCACGCGTTATTTCGCCCGCTACCGCCTGCTCCAGCAGGGTGACGGTAGGCAGCGCCTGCGGCTTAAGCGCCCGCCAGGATTTCAGCTGGATCTGCGCGCGTGACCAGTTACCCGCCAGGCAAAGCAGCTGAACAAAGGCGGCGCGCAGATCGGCGTCGGCCGGGCGGCTTTTGATATCGGCTTCCACGCGCGCCAGGGTCTCGGCCAGCGTGCGTCCGGCCATCAGTTGATGCAGAGAATTCATGTTCTTTCCTCAGACGGGCGGGAACTAGTTGAGCGTGCGGAATGCACCGGCGGCCGGATCCTTCAGCTGCGGGTGTAGCGCCGTGACCAGGCGGATAGTCAGCGAGCCGCCGTTACTCAGGTAGGGCGACCAGACCTTACGCACTTCGTTAAGGCGCGCCTTCAGGGCGCTGTCGTCGTCGGCTTCGCTCCGGGTAATCTGCACCACCACCGTGCCGTTCACTTTCCAGCCGTTCAGCTCCGGCGCCCAGGGCACCAGCATCCAGCTCTGGGGAGATTTCTCATCGCTCAGCACCATTCGCTCGTTATTCACGGTGGTGATTTGCAGGTCGCGGCCCAGCGCTTTCGCGTTCAGCCCGGCGACCGGGAATCCCTGTAGAAAAGTCATATGCAGCGTGCGGGGGCCGCCCCTGCCGCTTTGCGAAATCTCGCTCGCGCCGCTCAGCCAGCCGTCGCTGCCGCAGGTTACGCCCCCTTTCGCCGGGACAAACAGCGCGCTGGTCTGGCCGCTGCGCCACCAGGTACGGAAGTGGCAGCCGTCCATCAGGCTGAACTGCACCCAGGGCGTCGTGTCGGCAGGCGGGGAGAGATCCTCAGCGGCGACCACCGGGGGGGCGGCAGGCGCTTCGGGCGTCTGCGTCGCTGGCGTCGTGCTGCCGGGGTGGGTGTTGGTCGGCGCGGTTGCTGCGCCGCCGGTGGTCACTGCCTGACTGGCGTTGCCCGCCGCCCCGCCGGCCGTCGCGGCCTGAGTGGCGCTGGCTGCCGTTCCGCCGGAGGTAGCGCTGGCCGTGGCGGCAGGATCAACCTGTACTGCCCAGCGGTGCGCTTTCAGGGCGCTGCCCTTCGCCAGCGATTTGCCGGTGCTGTCGTTCATCTGCCAGTGGATAACGCTCAGCTTAGCGCACTGATTGGCCAGCAGGCTGCCGACGCGCGGCAGAAACGTATTCATAACGCTGGGGTTTTTCTCGCCGTTTGCCACAATGCGCAGCGGCAGTTCGCTGGCGCACCAGCTGGAGGGCGCGTTGCTTTTGATGTTGTCGATCCAGATATCCAGCTTAAGCGAGGGGGAAGAGACCACGCGATAATCCTGCGCCCAGGCGCTGGACGCGATAAGCAGGGAGAGCGCACCTGATAGCCAATATTTCATAGGAGTCCTTGAAGGCCTTATTTTAATCACGAAGGGGAAGAAACTGGGCTGCTTCCGAAAGCGAATGCAGCAGCGTCGTATCCTGCGGGTCGCCAACCCAGACGGCGACGGCGCTGTAGTTATCCTGACTGGCCCCTGACGCCTGGTCATTCTTACGGATAACCTCCTGCATCAGCGTCAGCCACTCATCGGGCGTGTTAACCATATGCAGCGACTGCTGCATATGCTGCTGCGACAGCCCGTGCCAGAAACCGTCGGTGCAGAGCAAAAACGCGTCGCCGTCTTCAATCGGCACCACGTCGCTGTAGCTGGCATCACGCTCTTTATCGCCCATGCCGAGGGCAAAATAGAGCAGGTTGCCGTTAATACCTTCGGTCTGGTGCCCGGCATCTTTCATCTGCTGCACCAGGCTGTGATCGGTGGTGACGTGATAGAGATAGCCCCGACGAAAGAGATACAGGCGGCTGTCGCCCGCATGCGCCCAGTAGGCCAGCTCAAAGTCGCGATCGATAAACAGGCTGACCATGGTGGTGCCCATGCGCTTATATTCGCTGTGCGCCTGCTGCTGTTCACGGATGGCGCGGTTGGCATCGTTGACGTAGCGGCGTATGCACTGCGCGTCGAGGTGGTCATCGCCGTTAAAGCGTTCGAGAATGGTGTTGCGGGCCAGTTCAGCCGCGACGTCACCGCCGGGCAGACCGGCCACGCCGTCGCAGACCACAAAGCAGGCCGAACGCTCGCCGATGCTCTCCCCGGTCTGGTCCTGATTGCTTTCGCGGTCGCCCTGATTCGACATGGAGGCAAGGGTGATATTCATCATTCTTCCGATCTGATTTGAGAGTCTTTGTACTGGTTCACTTCCATATCGTAGGCGTGTAAAAAGGCTTCGCCGAACAGGGTATGGAAGTCATCTTCGATTTCTCCGGCGGTTTCGCCGTAGCGCTTAGTGAAGTGTTCCCACAGCGCGGCTTTACGACTGCTGGGGAGCGAGAGGCGCGAGGTGGCCCCTTCCCGACGCGCCTCCTCCTCCAGCTGCTGCGGGTTAAAGGATTGCAGCATTGAGGCGATGATCGCGCGGATCCCGGCGATCATCCCCAGCTGGTGCGCCTGCAGATCAACCAGCGCATCGCGCACCGACTGCTTTGGCGGCATAAAGCCCGGCATCCGGCTGCCAAACATCTGCATCAATACTGACTTGCCCGACGGCAGCAGCTTGAACGGGTTGTTGGCCTCGTCGAGGATCACCGTCATTTCGGCCTTCACGCCGCGCTTGAGGATCGAGCGCGAAGAGAGCAGCGCCACCGTGCCCTGCGAGAACATGCCGAGCATCTGCCCCAGCTCCTCCATGGCGTCACGATCGAAGCGCGGGGTCGGTTGCAGATCGTTCAGCCCCATGCCGCTGATAAGCGCATCCATCAGTTCGCCGTCCAGCAGCTCGCCGCTGCCGGTTCCCGCCGCGCTGGAGGATGAGGCCGTATTCGACACCGGATCGATACGCAGTCGTCCCTTCGGCGGCGGCGTAGTGTTGCGCGCCACGGCCTGCGGCGTCGGCAGCGTAATGCCGCCGTAGTCGGGCTGCGTCGGGGCCTGTGCAGGCTCGTCGTCAAACAGCGGCGAGCTGGCGAGTCGCGAGAGATCATCTTCCCGCGCATCGAAAGAGGATAAGGGATTGCTCTCCGGCGATTCATCAGTCGGGTCAGCCGGTCGATCGGCGGACGAGCGTTCAGCCTGAGAAGCCGCTGGTTCCGACGCCAGACTGGGCTGCCCGGACGGCGAAGCAGCAGGGCGCGGTGAATCAGCGTAAGCAACAGGACGCGGTGACTCATCAAACAGCGGTGAATCAGCGTAAGCAGCAGGACGCGGCGAATCATCAAACAGCGGCGAATCAGCGTAAGCAGCAGGACGCGGCGAATCATCAGACAGCGGCGAATCAGCGTAAGCTGCATCGCCAGGCTGCTCGTCCAGCGGCGTAAGCGGCACGGCATTACCCATCATCAGCCCCAGCGGATCGTCGCTGTTGACCTTCGCGGCAGCGCTTCCCCCCCCGAATAGCGCCAGCGGATCCACTTCATCCTTATCCTTTCCTGACGGGGTCGGCTTTGTCGCCTGCTGCTGAAGCAATGTGCTGGGCGTGCTGTCGTTGAAAATGCTCTCCTGCTTAAACAGCTCGTCGTTGTTAAACAGTGAGTCCGGCGTCGGGTTACGACGATCAAAGTTCAGCGCATCCGATCCGCTGGCAAACTGCGCAAGCGGATCGACAGGGTTACGTTCGGGCGCCGGCCCTTCCGTCAGCGGGTTAGCGCTGCTACGCGCGGGTTTGCTGCGATTAGACAGGCTGTCGGTAATGGAAAACTCCTGCGCCAGGCTCTCCCAAATCTCGCTGGGGATCGCGGCTGGGGAATTTTCTTTCGCCTCTGCGGGCGGCGCAGGCTGAGCCACTGGCGCAGCAGGGCGATCCGACGACGCGGCGGCAGGACGAGCCGACGACGTGTCAGCAGGACGAGCCATCGACGCGGCAGGACGCGCAACAGCCGCAGCGGCAACCGGCTGCGCCCCGCTGTTGAGGTCACTTACCTGCAGGCGATAATCATCAATGATCAGGATATCGCCGTCCTGTAGCTCGACCTGACGCCCGCGCTCCAGCGGAATATCATTAAGGTGTACCAGCGTCACGGTGCCGCGATTAGTAATGCGGCATTCGCCATCGGCGGTGATATGCACAATCGCCTGCAGGCGGGAAATCGTGCGGTCGTCGTCCGGCAGTACCAGATTATTATCGGCACCGCGGCCAATAGTGCCGCCGGGCGGCAGAAAGTCACAGCTGCTCTGCGGCGGCTGCTGACCAGATTTGGTCGCTATTATCGTAAATCGCATAACGGATTCCTGCGTTAGAGGGAGTCCCAATAGCATCCATAGGGATGAAGGACGTTCGGCGTTCAAGCCGCGCCCGTTTTAACAGCCAGCAGAAAACGGGTGGAGTTTGAACGCTAAAAGCGGATTAACAGACTCTCCCTTGATTAGCGTTGGGGAGAGGTAAAGGTCGTATTTGCCAGCAGAAGTCACACTAATTTATTCATTCGGTGTTCTACTTTATATCGGGCAGCAGGCTGAAGGTCCCTTCTTCCGGGTCATCTTTATCTGTGAGCATTTGATGGGTTACGTTATCGACATAAATGCTGAAGAGGCGGTGCTTAATCTGAATGTCACCGGGGCAGTGGCCGCCGTGCTTTTCCATCACATCAACAAGCGTTAAACCGGGCTCGCCATCTTTGGCCTGCTGGTACTCAACGCAGGCAGGGTCCTTAACCAGCTTCTGCTCTTCAACTGCTTTTTGTACCTGTTGCACCACGTTAAAACGCGCAGTCGCTTCTGGTGGCTTATGACCCTGGTACCATTGTTTAAGACCTGCAAGGTTGGCGATATGTTGCGATCCGATCCCGGACGTTAGATCCCGATCAAGGCTTAATGTTCTCTTCGCTTTATCAACGGAAAAGATCGCTGATGCAAAGGCGTTAGCGCCAGAGGCAATCACCTCATAAATTACGCCGATCTTAATCTCCGCAGGGTTCTCCTCAGAAAGAACGCCAACCGCCAGGGTTCGCTTGCAGGTCTGCCCCTGCCAGTTTTCTTTACCTATAGTGGGGATAACCGTGGTTAACCGGCCTTGCTGAGCACGCCAGGTTGCAAAACAGATCCCTGCACCCTGTTCGCTTTGGCCATGGCCTGAAATAAACACGCCTAACTTTTTCCCCTCTGAGGTAATCGAAAAGCTTTGTTTATCCAGCGGCACGCCATTGCTAACAGAATATTTAGCGGCTTCCTCACGGACGGCATTGGCGTAAGGTTTACTGTTTTCCGGCGTTAGCAGAGTGAGTGCGCTGGCATTTAAGGAAAGCGCCATCAGGATTATCAGCAGCCATTTATTCATTTACTACGCCTGGGGTTTTATGATTGATATTAGGTTGATGTGTGGGTGGCGCGTTACTTCGCCAGAGATTATTTGGCCTGATCAACCAGTGACTCGGTACGTTTGCGCATGGTGCTTTTGAGACATTGACTGTCTGATGCACATCTGTTTCGCTCATGGAGCCAGGATAATTGCGCGGCTTTTAACTTACTGACATTTGTCTCAACATTATCGCCGATATTTATTATCTGCTTAAGGACTGTTTTATACGCATCGCTGACACTGCGATCCCACGAAGAAAGTTCATATGAGGCACATATTGCTCTTTCGGCATCGTTGTTGTTACTCGCACACGTAAAACCCGGGTCAGGTTGAGGATTATTTGATAGTTTTTTCAATGTGAGATAAGAGTCGCTATCCCAGTTAGTAATCATCGTATTGTTATCAGTTTCCACAAGCCAGTTATCAACTGCGTGACCTCTGGGGCCTAATATTCCCTGACTGCATGACACAGTGACAGGTTGAACGACTGTATCTCCGGCGAACGAGAAACCATAACTTTTGGCACTGATTTTATCTATGCTGCTGCCGTCAGAGCCAGATGTTTTCTTAATCAGCTCGTCAAATTTCATCGCATTCGAATAGGCGTATTCAGGTTTTCCGCACCCCCTGGAAACTAAAATATCTCCAGATATATCATTCTTAGTGAAGGCGATTGTTCTTCCAACCAATGTAGGATCGTTAGTAATGATATCTGGTCTGTACGTCTGAAGGCTATTAATATGTACTTCCTGGATCTGCCATACGCCCTGAAGGGTTTTCCCATTGAAAACTGACACATTATCTGCACTCGAAAATGAGGACCAGCCCAATATGAAAGCTAAAAGCGCTGTAGTAATTATAATATTTTTCATTACCCTTATCTCACTATAAAAATCATCCTTATACAAATAAACCCTGGCTAAAGCAAAGTATATGTTCTTTTATTCATTATGCAGAATGATTACTAATACAGTTTATTCAAAGCCTACTTCTCAATGTAACACCAGTGCCCTGAGATTTATTTCCACATTAGCCATAATTACTTTAAGAGCTTTAAAAAAGCCCGTCTCGATTTCAAAAATACTATAGCAGCCTACCCAGATGATATATCAAAAGCAGGCTATCGTACTTTAATCCCAAGAACGAAACTTTATTCTACCTGGTATTTTTTCCTTAATTCAGAGATAGTATTTACGTATGAGTTTTCAAAGCGAGCTGTTGTTCTTAAGTCATAAAACAGTTCATTTTTATTTCTTAAACCGAAAATAACATAGTTATGCGATGCCTGCCCTCTGGTATCAACAGAATAGACAACTGCGATTTTCGTATCACTTTCTTCAGGTTTAGATATTAAACCAACCGCGTCAATCTTATCACAGTCAGCCGTCTCCCAATCATCTACTCCAATGGTTGTTTTAAAGAAATCAACATCCTTATTATTGGTTGACCAGGCTACAAAACAAACTGGATGAATATCTCTCATCCAGCCTCTTCCCTGCACCAGAGTCCCTAATTTAGACCCATCACTAACGACATCAAAAGTCTGCTTTGAATCAAGTTCAACATTTGAAAGTCCATTGCTCTCTGCTTTTTCTGTTATAGCATTACTGGTAGCCGGGGCACCTGAAATCTTTAGAACTGTATCTGCCAGAGCTGATGAACTGATTAAAGAAAAAGATAAAACCAGATAGGCGATCGTTTTCATTAAAAACACCATGAGTACGGTTATAATTTTTAAACGCAATAAAGAAGACAATGGCATTAACTTTACTGCCCGTCTGTTATTGAAAATAGAACATTGAGCCTTTCAACCATGCTTTTATTAAGACATTCTTTATCTGTCTCACAAGAATTACGTGTCTTTATCCAGGCTTTTTGAGAATTTTTGATTTTCTCCTCCAGTGCCCGGTCGCCAACAGAAATGGCGCCATGCTGAGCAGACTTCCATGCTTTATTGACACTTTTATCGAAGGAAGAAAGGTTATAATCTGAACAGATTGTTTTTTCAGTTGGTGTATAAGCTTTTGCGCAAGAGAATGATGGTTCAGGTTTTGCATTACTACTCACCGGCACAAGCGTCAGAATGGTCCCATCGAACCAGTTAACCAGCATTTTTTTATTATCTGGGAAACCAATCCATGAATTTTTTCCGGTATCGCCTCCACCAAAGCTACCAACATGACAGCTGAGATTCAAGACCGGAATATTTTTCTTGCCATCGACCTCCAGGTCATAAGCTTTGGCACTGGCTGAGTCAGCGCCCCCCATCGCTTCATGAATTAAACTATCAATCGAACTTATTGTTGATTTATACTGAGGCTGTTGACAATTAATTGTTTCAGGTAAATTTGATGTGATGGAGTTCGTATCAAAACTTATATACCGACCAACTAAGCGATCATCATTGGATTGATAACTTAAGGTCCTTTCCGTAAGATTGTTGATATCCACTTTGCTTACAACCCAGCTACTCTTAAAAAATAATGGTAGAAACTGATGATGCTGGATAGCATATAAAAGAGGAAGTCAACGCAAAAAATAGCAGCACAAACTTTATCATAATGAACCTTTTTGCATTACACCTCTAAAACCAGAGGTTAAATATTAAATCTAAATTTTTATTATGAGTTAATCGATAAATAATTTTAAAAATATGATTAGATTTATAAGAGAGATTAAAATTTTGATATTGTAAATATTAAAGCCCACACCTGCTTAAATTTTCCATTCCAATTTTTGCATATCATTAATAATGGTATATAACACTATGAATATAAGCCATAAGCATTGCCATTATGAAAAATGAACTTTGTATGAAGTAATTACGTCGCCATTCCCACATCCATGCAATTTCATTCTTAGGTAGTGACTGCATATAGTGATAGCACCTTTCATCTACTAACACTCCTTTTTTAGAATACATTTTTTTCCTGCGCAGCAGACGAATAAAAAAGACGATCTTAAAATAAAAGAAAACAAAACCAAGATTCGACGCCAGAGTGGTTACAGTATCAACAAACAGGCCAGCCTGCTGATAATTCTCTAAAAACAACTCATATCTACTTAAGTTTTTTTTATAAGAAAAATAGGAAACAATTGTGGCAGAAATAGAAATTAAGAAAAGAAACAGCACTATGAAGAAAAACAAATGTTCTGTACTCATAAAATTAAATCCATAAGGTAATCAGTTCCTTTTTCAGCAACAGCTCCTGAAGCTGTTCCCACAGCAACTCCACCGATTATACCACATGCAAGCGTACCTAATCCTCCCGTGGGTACTCCAATTGCTACACATAAAGCAGTTGCCCCTAATCCTCCAAGGGCTCCACCATAAATACTAGCAGCAGTGCTGGTTCCAAACTTACTGTATTCTCTTACCGCAACCTTATTACATTGGCTTTCCCGCCCAGTAGTACAAGCATGATGAACTTCATTTGTTGTATTCAGACCCGAAAAGCCAATTGCGATCCATCCTCCCAGCTTCATATACTTTGCTGCGGATGAAGCCCTATCTATGTAAGAGGAATAACCTTTAATAGCTCCTACCCCGGATGACTGCCAGTCATGTACAATTGATCGACTTGACAGATTCAAAGCTTTTTTCAGATCGTTATACGGACGCATTTTAAGAGCTAATTTTGAGATCTTCCCCAAGTGTTGATTTAAAATGTTGAATAGCCTCGCTCGTTCTGCGAAAAACTGCTGACTGATCAGAGAACCTTGTGTTCTAAACTGGTTCTGATAAGTTAACTCTATTTGCTTCAAAGTTTTTTCAACCTGATAAAAATGTCTTTCTGCCGCATCGCTAACGATCCCAATTGTTTTATCCATAAAAAAAGTAAGTGCTGCGATGGTACCATAGTTAGCATTTAAGAAAGTAGCCGTCGACAAATCTGCCGTTGCAAGAGAACTATCCACCTTCTTTTTAGCATCGTAGAGTTTTTTTAACTGATAAGATTGATTCTGATTTTTAGGGTCCGCAATTATTAACATTTGCCCAGGTTTTACCCATTGGGTGCCATTATTAATGTGCATAAAAAAATCCGCAAGCTCCTGATTCCTTCCCTGGAATAACTGCTGTGTCTGAAATGCCAGAGTCCCGGGGTGCTGAGCAATACAAAAGCCCGGGTCAATATTCGAATTTTGGCGATTATCCATGACCTTATCTCCATTTTATCTACTTTTAGCGGAAGTGAATTAATCGTACGGAATCTCCTTTAATTCCTTTGTTCTTTCTTCATCAAGTTTTGCGATACAATTGTTGGTAAAAACCATATAAGGATTACTATTTTTATTTGCTACATGTGCAAACAGTTTGCACTGACCATCACGATATTTTAACCAGGCACGTTGTGAATCTAGAAATACCCCGAGATAGTCTTTCCTTTCACTTTCCTGACCAGGAAATGTTTCATCTATTCTTTTTTTAGCAGCAGAGTACTCTGTATTTAGCGCTTTCTCAGCTACGGTTCGATTATGCTCAGCACAGGTAAATACTTCAGGATCACTTGTTTTTTTTGAGCAATCTTCGGCTGCTTGTGCTGTGCACATGAAGAAAAATGAACAGGCTACCATAGCGGGTAATATAATTTTCATTTCCGTTTTGACCTTAAATTTAGCGATTTTTCCTAAGATAATTAGCACGTTGCCGCCCACCTTCGTAACTCTGTACCTGAGCGTTATGTTCAATGAACTGAATCAACGTGTCAATATCATTACTCATACATGCCTTCATCGTTCTAACAAATCCGAGCCCCTGGTAGACAAAATCAACAGCTATGTCCCTGATCGGAGCTTTGAGATTTTCCCAGGCTGTCCGCTCAGGAAACTCTGCAGTTTTACTCAGATAGATTGCTTTTCCTCTTGAAGCGTAACCGGGATAAATAAGTTCAAACAGTCTAGCCTGAGCTTCACGAGTTATAAGGCCGCACTCATTTTTATGCTCAATGACCCACTTTTGGGCAGATGTACCTGTTAGTTTCGTAGCATGGGAAAGCAGCTCAGCCTGATCTGAAGGAACACCCGCTCTGGTCAAGTCATGATAAATTGCATCCGGTGTACGCCCCCCCATATCGTAACCACGCCCAATAGTGACGCCTGAAACACCTTTAGGCCAGTGAATGTGGCGACTGAAAGAAGGGCTGTGAGGATTATCATTGCCTTCAGCATCAAATGTAACTTGACCCAAACTTACCGTTAACCGACCAGAGTTCAGGTGTCTGTTTTCCTGCGGAATGCCCGATGGTGCACCTTGCGAGTTTCCTGCTGCTAGTTTTCTAAACGTTCTGCCACCTGGATCTACCAACCCATCTGGGTTATTAAGGAATTTTGACTGGTAGTTTTTAATTGCCTGAAGAGTCTTTGGCCCATAAGCACCATCATCCTGAAGCTGAGGAAAACCGTTTTGTTTTAATAATTTTTGCACCGCTTTTACATCGGCAGGATTATTTTTACCACCCTGCCCCACAGACCCAGATATATTCATGCCCCCCCCCTTCTTTGCTATATATTATCTGCAGGCATACTTACACCTTACCTGCAGATAATATCAATAAAGAAAAGCAATCTCCGTTAAGGAAATCGCTTGTTCCAATTACGCTTCTTTATTTTCTTTAATGTTCCAGCCAGCGCTGCTTTCTGCACCTTTGCCGCCGGATGAGCTCTGCTCCCAGTACTGCTGTTTAACTTTGGAAGCCTGGAAACCATAGGTCATTGCTACGGTATCTCCGTTATCAGCGCCGTTATATTGGACTGATGTGACCAGAACGTCTTCCAGCGTGATACGGGTGTACTCAACCTGAGTGCCACCTGCTTTACACACTGAAAGCTCAACTTTAGCAATATGCTTACCGCTGGCATTGTTCTTAAGCAACGCAGTAGTAGACTTGTCGATCAAAGCCTCTACATGCAGGTCATTAAAATTAACTTTCCCCGCACCGCCGCCGCCGCCAACAGACATATTGCCCGGCTGAGTCGCGCCCCATGAGAAAGATGTAATATCGGTCCAGCCGGTATGGTTAGAGTCTTTAGACTCGCCGGTGACACCATCAACCTTCATAAACATATCAATAGCCATGATTATCTACTCTTGTTTAGTTAAAAATTTGCTTTAGATAAAGCACTGATATGGCAAACAGGAAAGCATGGGGCTGAATAAAACAGTCCATATTTTACCTCTGCCTCTATTCTGAATATCGCTACATGAGATTTTCAGATAAATAATGCCATTCACATCAAGTAAATGGACTGATGACTTTCTTCATTTTTTCTGCAACGCCATAAATGACAACAGACGCAGAAATAGCGACAATAATTATTACGGCGTTAACAGCAATGCCTGCGCCTGAGATATGCCAGTTAAAGATCAGACCGTAATAACCTACGCAGCAAATAAAGATAAACATTGCAAGCCAGGTCAGGGCCAGTCGCAGGAAGATTAAGCCTGTTTTTTTCAGCATGACTCGGCTTCCTCTACTGATTGAGTCTGGTGCACGGGGCCATCTCCGCCCCGTACAACCCTCTTCACCGCCGCGAATTGCCTCAGGCGTCGTTAGATTTCAGCGACGGCAGTTTGGAGACCAGGCGCAGGGAAACGGTCAGGCCTTCCAGCTGGTAGTGCGGACGCAGGAAGAACTTAGCCGCGTAGTAGCCGGGGTTGTCCTCGATCTCTTCCACCAGCACCTCGGCAGAGGCCAGCGGCTTGCGGGATTTGGTTTCCTGCGAGGAGTTGGCCGGGTCGCCGTCGACGTAGTTCATTACCCAGTCGTTCAGCCAGCGTTCCATTTCGTCGCGCTCGCGGAATGAACCGATTTTGTCGCGCACGATGCACTTCAGGTAGTGCGCGAAGCGGCAGCAGGCGAACAGGTACGGCAGGCGCGAGGCCAGACGGGCGTTGGCGGTAGCGTCAGCGTCGTGGTATTCGGCAGGCTTCTGTAGCGACTGCGCGCCAATAAAGGCGGCAAAGTCGGAGTTTTTGCGGTGAACCAGCGGCATAAAGCCGTTTTTCGCCAGCTCGGCTTCGCGACGGTCGCTGATGGCGATTTCGGTTGGACACTTCATGTCCACGCCGCCGTCATCGCTCGGGAAGGTGTGGCACGGCAGGTTTTCTACCGCACCGCCGGACTCCACGCCGCGAATAGAGGTACACCAGCCGTACTCTTTAAATGAGCGGTTGATGTTGGCCGCCATCGCGTAGGCGGCGTTGGTCCAGGTGTAGTTGGCGTGGTTCGCCCCTTCGGTCTCTTCCTCAAAATCAAAGGCGTCGACCGGGTTGCTGCGAATGCCATAAGGCAGGCGCGCCAGGAAGCGTGGCATCACCAGGCCGAGGTAGCGCGCATCTTCTGACTCGCGCAGGCTGCGCCAGGCGGCGTATTCGCTGTTCTGGAAAATCTTGGTCAGATCGCGCGGGTTCGCCAGCTCCTGCCAGGACTCCATCTGCATCACGCCCGGCGCGGTGCCGGTGATAAACGGGCAGTGGGAGGCCGCGCCGATGCGCGCCATTTCGCTCAGCAGTTCAACGTCCTGCGGGCTGTGGTCGAAATAGTAATCGCCCACCAGGCAGCCGAACGGCTCGCCGCCGAACTGGCCGTACTCTTCTTCATAGATCTTCTTAAAGATCGGACTCTGGTCCCAGCCCACGCCTTTATAGCGCTTCAGGGTGCGGCCCAGCTCCTGTTTGGAGATGCTCATAAAGCGGATTTTCAGCATCTCGTCGGTTTCGGTGTTGTTCACCAGGTAGCTCAGACCGCGCCACGCGCCTTCCAGCTTCTGGAAGTCTTCATGGTGAATAATCTGGTTGACCTGCTGCGACAGCTTTTCGTCGATCTCGGCAATCAGCGCCTGGATGGTACGGTAGGCGTCGCTGGAGACGGTGACGGTGTTTTCCAGCGCCTGCTGCGCCAGGGTTTTTACCGCGCTCTCTACCGCCGAGCGGGCCGAGTCGGTTTTTGGCCGGAACTCTTTATTCAGCAGCGCGCTGAACTCGTCCTGGCTCCAGGCCTGCTGCTCCTGCGACTGCTGCTGTTGGGATGGATTGCTCATCGGTTACTCCTCCTGACCTTTATCCGCTGATTCATCCTGCTTCGGCAGGTGGCTCAGCGATTTCAGCAGCGTTGGATCCTGCAAAATTTTCGAGATTAGCTCTTCCGCACCGTTTTTGCCGTCCATATAGGTCAGCAGGTTAGAGAGCTGTGTCCGCGCATCCAGCAGCTGATTTAGCGGCTCAACGTTGCGGGCAACCGCATCCGGCGAGAAGTCTTCCATGCTATTGAAGGTGAGATCGATATTCAGGCGGCCATCACCGGTCAGGGTGTTGTCAGCCTGGAAGGCGACGCGCGGCTTGAGCGATTTCATCCGTTCGTCGAAGTTGTCGATATCAATTTCAAGGAACTTACGTTCGTCCACGGACGGCAGGCCCTCAACCGGCTTGCCGACCAGGTCAGCCATCACGCCCATTACAAACGGCAGCTGGATTTTACGTTCCGCACCATAGATCTCCACGTCGTACTCAATTTGTACGCGCGGCGCGCGGTTACGGGCGATGAATTTCTGCCCACTGGATTTACTGATTGCCATGGTGTTCTCCATTGGTATGCGCGGTAAAGAGAGAAATGAACGGGCGACTTAGCCGTCGCGGCGTCCGAAAATATTTTCCAGCTGATGGACGCCGTCGGGCGCCAGATCGCGAATGATGTCCATAAAGTCCATCTCGATCATCCGCTGTACGCGGTCGATCATCAGCGGAGCCGGATGACTGGGCTCGTGCTGAACAAAGTACTGCTTCACTTTTTCCAGCATCAGCTGCGCATCGGCCCGTGAACCCGGCTGTGCGCTGCGCCAGTCGGTGTGGCCGCTGACCGCTTTCACTTCCGGTGCTCCAGATACGGGCGGGGTCTCGCCTGGCGCGGATGCGGCAGGGATAAGCGTTGAGAGGTCGGTCACCTCGCAGGCCTGCGCCACGGTTGAGACCGTTTTTATTAGCTGCTCCATCTCGGGAACGCCGGTTTCACCCAGGTGCTGCACCAGGGTTTGGCGAATGGTTTGTAAACGCTCACTTATCTTAATAATGGCGTCCACGCCGGGTTGTCCACCCCGCGCCAGCTCGTCGATCAGCCGCGCGCGACCGCCGGGGTAGTCGGGACATTCGGTTTTGCTGCCGTCGAGCAGCGCACAGGCGTCGCGCAGGGAGATTTCATCGGAGGCGCTGCGCAGAAGCGGTGCCTGACGCAGAGCGCTAGTAAGTGCTGACTTATCTCCTAACGCCGCCAGCGCGTTGATGCGGTAGAAAGGATCGCGTTCGCCGTCCTCCTCCAGCACCGGCCACAGCGGCTCCCACCAGGCCACCAGCGATCTTTCGATCAGCGCCAGGCCACTGGCGTAGCCGGTCAGGCCTTTTAGCTGGGTCCAGGCGCGGGTCAGCGCCAGCATAATGCGCAGATCCTTGCTGCGGGTCAGCAGGTCGCTGGCCAGCCGCTCAACCCGGTTCCAGTCTGCCGGTTCGGCAGGAATAATGGTGTCGCCAAACTGCTGTTCCGCTTTGCCCGCACTGGCCTGGTCCATCGCCATAAAGTCGGCATCATATTCCAGGTTCTCACCGCAGGGCTGGTCGCTGCTGACCGGGGTAAGTAGCGCGTCGATATTCATAGTGCTCCCTTGCTCATTACTCAAACATCGGCGGATAAAGGCCGTGGCGTCCCGGTCGGGCACCTGCCGCCGGGTCAAACAGCATCGAAAATAGCTGGCCGGTAAAGTTGCCGCTGTGCACCTGGGTGTAGAGCGGGTAGCCATCGGTCTGGTTGGTCCACCAGAAGCTGGTGTACTGCTGCGGATCAAAGCAATCCGATACCTGCCGCCAGCTCAGGGTGGTGGGCCGTTCGGCGTAGCCAATCACGTCCAGAATGTCGGACTGTTCCTCTTCCGTCGGCAGCGGCGGCGCGGGGATGGCCAGCAGCGAGCGGTCGAGCTGTTCAGCCGAATAGCCATTGCGCACCGCATGAAGCAGCGCGCGCCCCAGCTGCTGATACCATTCGCCGGCCATCGCCAGCTGTGACGGTGACCAGCTCTGCGGCGAAAAGGTTAGCAGCGCGCAGACCGGATACTGGCGGCCCACGCTGTCGCAGGCTGGAAGCAGGCAGCCCATCTGCACCAGCTGGCTACCCAGCATCGGCGGCACGACAAAGTTCCACACCGGCGCGCTACTGAACTTACGTTCGCCCTCGGGCCGCTGCTCTTCGTTTTTCTGCCAGTTAAGCAGTCCCACCTGGAACCAGTTGGTCCACTGTTGCCAGATGGCATCGGGGAAGCGGCGTTTTAAGAAGTCTCCGGCACTGGGCAATTTCCCGTACCAGCCAATCGCAGGTGTCTGGCTCATCATCATTTCCTGACGGTTAGGGGCATGAGAACCCGGGAAGCTGAAACGGGTTGCGAATACTGTTGGGGGTGAATTCCAGCGTAATATGGTGACCATTGACGTTGAAAGCGGCCTGTTTGCTAAGGCTGCTGCCGCCGCCTGACCGCTCGGCGCGGTCAAAGAAGCGGTTTAGCGCCCAGGCACCGTTGGTGACCAGCGTGGCGGTGGTGCCGTCGGCCAGGCCGAGCTGCATTCTTACCTGGCTGGTGCCGCCCGGCCCTGGCCAGCTCATCAGCTGGACCGCCTGCGGCCCGTGGCTGTAGCGCAGCTGCTGGCCGTCGACATCCAGCGTCATGGTCAGAATATCGTTGTCCATCCGCACCGTGCGCACGGTCACGCGGAATGACGGCGTGGTCGCGCCGTTAGCAAAGAAGGCGTCGCGAATGCTCTGCGCCTGCTGGAAAGGCCGCAGCACCCCTTCGCCCCCCGGCAGCGTTTTACCATCAATGCCCGGGGTGAAGCGCCAGGCCGCCTGGGTGGTATCGACCTTGTTCGCCAGGTTATCGCGGAAGAAGCTGTCCATCAGCCCGGTGCCCGGCGCAAACATCCGTGCCAGATCGTCCGGCGTCACTTCTGAACGCCCCGACCGCGACAGGGGATAGCGCCCGGCAATCGCCTGGCGGCAGAAGCTGCCCACCTCAACGTTAATGCGCTTGCGCACGTTGTCGAGGTCGCGGCGCTGGGTGTCGCTGCTGGCGCCGACGGCCATGCTGGTAAACATATTTTGCAGCGATCCTGGCAGGCGACCGGCGCTGGCCTGCAGATGGCTGATGGCATCACCGGAGGGCGGCGGCATGCCGCTGTTTGCCGCATCCTGCACCGCCGTCAGGTAGCGATAGAGGTCGTCGATCTGCTTCAGGAAGTCGTCAAAGGCGATGGTTTTACCGCCTTTCTCCAGCGGCTGTGCCAGCTCTATAACGGGTGCGAAGTGAGCAGTTACTGACTGCTCAGGCGTTTGCTGCTGCTGGCTTGCGGCTGTGGATTGCTCGCGCGAACGGAACAGCGCATCCAGCGTGTTGCGGGCGGTGCTGCCCTTGTCCTCGCCCGCCTGGGCTTTGTCATCGGCCGGGGCGGCTTTCTCCAGCATCAGGTAGTGGCTGAGGTTGATCACCAGCTTACGCAGCGGCGAATTGTTGCCGGAGAGCACCCGCGCGGCGTTGATGCGCTGCGAGAGGTCAGCGCTGTTGTTCAGCTGGATATCCTGTAGCAGCCCATCCCACTGCCGCATATAGTCGGCCATATAGAGCTGACGGACCGCGAGGTCGGTCTGCGCTTTGGTTTCTCCCTGTACCTGACCACCCAGCACCCACTGGTCGTCGTCGTGCAGTGCCGCCGTCACGCTGTCGATATTTTTATCGAAGCTGTTCCAGTAGCCCTCCGGCGTATACAGACCGGGTATGCCCTCGCTGACCGCCTTACCGCTTTTCCGCGACAGCACCAGCTCGCTTTGCGGACCGCCCAGCGAGGCCAGCGATACCGATGGCAGACCGTCGCTTTTTTCCAGCAGGCGCCGGAGTCGTCCATAGACGCGCTGCGACAGCGGCATCTGATTAATCAGCGCCTGCTCGCGCTTTACCAGTGCATCGTCCCGCGCATAGGGCGAGGCCTGTATCTGCGTCTCCAGCAGCTGCGACAGATGCCAGCCAAGCTGTTTGATCTGCTCGCGCGTGACGTTCTGCGGCTGGTTACGCTGGATATTCAGCATCACCCAGGCATGCAGGAATTTGCCATCGTAGTGCTTCGGCTGGTAGAGCATCTGGTAGGCTTTCAGCGCCTCGTAGCTGTAGTCGGCATCGCTGCCGTTGTCGTTACGCAGCCAGGTGGTGATCATCTGCGCGACCTGAGGTAGCAGCAGCTGCTGGAGCGATTTCTGATAGAGCGCCTGGGTCGCATCGCTGACCTCAACGCCGCGATACAGCCCCATTCGCCGGGTGATCGGCGGATGATTCAGATCGAAGGATTCGCTGTCCGGCAGGTGCAGCACGCCGTTCAGGAACGGCAGCAGCGCGTAGAGGTCAGTCAAATCGCCGGCCTGGAGGTTTTTGCTCTGCGCCACCACCTTCGGCACCTTCGCGTTCACCTCTTTCAGATAGGCTTTATTGTTGCTAAAGCTGGTTGCCCACAGCAGACCGGCAATCACCAGCGCGGCCACCAGCAGCAGATAGCCCGACCAGAGTACTGCCCGGTTACGCAGCTCCCACCAGCGGTTGCTGCCCGCCAGCCCGGCTTCCTGGAAAATGACGTTTTGCAGCAGGTCTTTCAGGAAGAAGCTCTGCCCTTTGTTCGCCGGGATAGGAGACTCTTTGTTGACGTTATCCCAGGCACCGCTGGTGCCCGCGTCCTCCTGCGGTAGCTGGAGCGCGCGGTTAAGCTCACCCATTACCCGGTCAAACGGCAGCCCTTCCTGGGTGCCGCTGGCAAAGTAGATGCCGCGCGGTGAAAACTGCGTTTCAAAATTGGAGCGGGCAAATACCGTTTCCAGATACTCAAACAGCAGCGGGCGCAGGGCGGCAAACTCCTGCGGGAACAGATAGCTTTCGGCGCGGGCTTTACCATCGCTCTCCTGTAGCAGCCTGTCCGGCAGTCCGGCATCCAGACGCTGTTGCAGCAGGGCATACTCCTGGGTGCAGGCGCCGGCCAGGTCAAAGTCGGCGTGTTTTGAATGCTCCCACGGGAAGGTAAAGCCCCAGACCTGGTCACGCTGCGCCTTATCCAAGTTGCCAAAATAGGCGCGAAAGCCCTTCAGCAGGTCGGTTTTGGTGACCATCACATAGACCGGGAAGCGAATCCCCAGCTGTTCATGCAGCTCCGTCAGCCGCTGGCGCAGAGAGAGCGCCTGCTGCCGGGTCGCCTCTGCCGACTGCGTCAGCAGATCGGCAACGCTGACGGTGACAATCACCCCGTTGATCGGCTGACGTCCGCGGTATTTACGCAGCAGCCCGATGAAATTGTTCCATTCGCCCGCGTCCTGCTGCTGCTCGCTCTCCTGGGTGGTGTAGCGGCCTGCCGTATCCAGCAGCACGGCATCGTTGGTAAACCACCAGTCGCAGTTACGCGTGCCGCCAATGCCGCGCAGCGCCGCTTTACCGAAGCGATCCGCCAGCGGGAATTGCAGCCCTGAATTGACCAGCGCGGTGGTTTTCCCCGCGCCGGGTGCGCCAATGATCACATACCAGGGGAGCTGATAGAGATACTGGCGGCTAAAGCGCTGGGTCCAGCGGCGGTTGCTGCTGCGGCTGAAATGCGCCTTTTTCAGCATCTCCGAGGCTTCAGAGAAGCGCTCGGCCAGCACCCGATCCTCACTGGTCAGACGCTGACGGTTGGGGTCATTCTCGTCGCCGGGGGTGGTTTTCAGGCTGCCCATCAGCTTGCGGTTCAGCCAGGCGTTGTACAGGCGCGGCACCAGATTGCTCAGGCCCCAGGCGATATACAGCAGTGCAATACTGATCTGTCGGTTAACTTCCGGCTCCAGCGGCCTGGAGTCGACGATGGAAAACACCGGACCAATCACCCAGATGATGAAGGAGAGCGCGGTGATACCGATAAATCCCCACATCAGCCGGTTGGTCATGATGGCAAAAAGAATATTCAGCATCCGTTAATTTCCTTGCTGCAAACCGTTCATTTCTGCCCGGGTGTTATCGGGTGAAACCAACAGCGTGATGTCCACCCGGCGATTGCGCGCGCGGTTCTCCGCGCTGGTGTTCGGCACCAGCGGGTTGCTTTCGCCACGCCCTTCCGCCTTCACGCGCTGCGGCTGGGTCAGATGCTGTTGCAGTCGCGTCTGCACCGACTGCGCCCGCGTCAGAGAAAGCTCATAGTTAGAGGCGAAGCGCGCGCTGCGGATAGGCACGTTATCGCTGTACCCCACCACCAGGATCCGGCCATTGACGTTATTCATCGCCTGAGCAATGCGATCCAGCACCGCTTCATAGCGCCCGCGCACGGCGGTGGAGCCCGAGGTGAACAGCCCGTCGCCCTTGAGGGTAACCACGCTGCGATCGGCTTCATCCTTCACCGCAACCAGTCCCTGCTCCACCTCCGGACGCAGAAACGCCTTCAGATTCAGGGATGCAGGCGGCGGCGGGGCCGGATTTTGAATGGTGACTTCCGGCAGCGGCGTCTGATAGACCGCCGCCAGCACCGGGCTGGTGGCATCGCCCAGCCGCCAGTTCAGCAGGATGTAGAACAGGCAGGCCAGAAAGCCGACCAGCGCACAGCAGGCCCAGAGCGGCACCACCGGACGCCAGAGCTTCCGGGTAACCGGATGGTCTTCGGGGTGCGGTGAGAGCGGCGGTGCATAGCCGCCGCGTACCGAGCGGATCATCTGGAGCAGGCGCTGCTTGATGGTTTCCAGCTGCGAGCGGCCATTATCCAGCACCCGGTAGCGCCCCTCGAAGCCCAGCTGCAGGCAGTAGTTGATCAGCTCCAGCAGCGCAATCTGCTCGCGCGGATTTTGTGAGAGCCTGGCCAGCAGCTGGAAGAACTTCTCGCCGCCCCAGGTTTCATTGTGGAATGTGACCAGTAATCCCTGCCCCGGCCACACGCCGCGGCTTCCCCACGGGGTAAGCGCGGCGGCCTCATCCAGCGCGGTGCACAGGCAGTAGCGCGCGCCGATAATCACTTCATAGGGTAAGCTGGCGCGCTGGCAGTTCATTTCAAACTGGCGCATCTCATCGATCAGCCGCTGGCGCAGCCCGGCGGGGTCAGCATGCGTGACCGAGTGCCGTATTTGTGGGATAGCGTTAAGCAGCCCGTTAGCCGCCGCCACCAGCGGATTATTACTGCTCGCGCCTGAAAAGAGATCGTTCTGCGCGGTAGCCTGTCGTTCGTGCATGATTGTTGCTCCCTGCGTCAGGCTGACTGACTACGAATGGCCCAGAACTCCATCGCCAGTCCGGGAAAATCACCGGCCAGATGAAGCGCAAAGGTGCCGGACTTTTCCATCTCCTGCCACAGCTCGCTGCCTTTCTCTAACTCAAAGTAGCTGTAGCCTGCATGCCAGGGGATTTGCGGCGGCGCGACGGGCATAGCACGCAGCACCATACCCGGCAGCTGAAGCTGCACCAGATCGCGTATTTTGGTCACCGGTGCCACCTTCATCTGCGCCGGAAAATGGGTCTGCAACGCTTCGCCCGGCACGTTGGCGCGCACGGCGAGCACAAAACCAAAATCGCGCACCATGGCGGCATCCGGTACGGTCGCCACGTTCAGGCCGTGGGAGCGTTCGGTAAGCGGCAGCTGGATGGCGTTCTCTTCCATCACCAGCGACAGCCCCTGGCGCAGCATCAGCATCAGCTTGCTAAAGGACCAGGCCAGATCGTCATGGTTGTAGACCGGCAGGGCGGCATCCGGCGATCGCTGCGGCGTGTAGGTGGTCAGTTCACTGGCAAAGGCCAGCCAGGTGGAAAAGAGCTGTTCCGGGTGCAGCAGCGGCAGGTTTTTCAGATGGCTGACGTGGCCGACATGATGATTCACCAGCGCCAGCAGCATAAAGTCGACCATCTCAGCCGTGTTAAAACGGCCAGGCTGTTGCAGCCGCTGGCCTATCTGCTGGCTGCGCTGCTCTAACAGACCCAGCATATCGCTCAGGTAGTCGAACAGCTGCTGATGGGCAATGCAGTTGAGCATCGGCGGGATGTAGCTGCTGTCGAGCCGCACCTGGTTGTCACTGCGCTTTTCCAGTACGCGAAACACCGCCATGGCGGTCCATTCGGCGGTCAGCTCGCTTTCGAGCATCAGCCGCAGGCGAAGCTGACCAAACTGTACCGTGGCCGACCCTACCGACAGGGCGTTGAAGTCATCCACCTCCTGCTCGAAACTGACGTAGCGGGCCAGCGAGTCTGCCGCTTCGCTGAAGATCACCTCTTCACGGCCGTTGCGCCGGGCAGGCAGTGCCAGCACCACTTTTTCTGCACTCTGATTATCACTGATTGCCAGCGGCGGCGGGCCGTTGCGTCCGTCGCGAAAAGAGAAGAAGGTGCCGTCCGGCAGCAGCCCGCTGGCGGAGCCCAGCGCAATTTTGCCCTGACGCAGCATGGCTTCATCGATCTCAAAATCAAGAAATCCCCACAGATAAGGCCGCTGGGTCAGTGACCAGTTGCGCAGGGTGCTTTGCTGATAGCTTTCTGACTGCTGGAAATGATGCGGGCGCAGAAACATGCCCTCGGTCCAGACCACTTTTTCGATTTTATTCATAATGGCTTCCGTTATCAGTCAATGCTTATTCGCTGACGGCGCGCAGCCCGCTTACGTCTGCAATGATGTCGGCCTTCAGTTCGTCTGACGAGGACTGCCAGAATTTGTACGCGCTGCCGCTGCCGGGCGTAGGTAGCGGTAGTGAGATCCGCCACTTTTTACCGTCCAGCGACTGGTACTCGCCCAGAATGCCGATATAGCGCGCGTCTGACGTGCTCTGCCCGCTGATTTTTTTATTGAGTTGTCCCGGCATCAGGAAGAACTGCTCGCTGTTAAGCAGGTTATTACCCAGCAGGGCGGGCGCATTGTTTTGCAGCGAATAGAAATCGGCAGACATAAAATCGGCGTCCGATTTCAGCAGCATGACGCGGACTTTAAGCGGCGCGCGGTCATTGATCTGCGGATTAGCCCGAAAAAGCAGGCTGTATTGAGAAGGTTCGCTGTGTGAAGAGGAGGAGCAGCCCGCTATGACGCTTAGCGCCATCAGGAAAAACGCCTGGAGGACCAGGCGAAAAAATACCATTCTGTTCATAATGATGCGGCCATTAGCGCGTTATCAGTCGATGATCCAGGTTCCGCCATTGCTGTTCTGGCAGGCCTTGCTGTCGCCAGCGACGGCCACACAGGTCTTTTTAGCGGGGGCGCGAGCGCGTTTGCGACGGGAATCGGCCTTTACGGTTTTATCGTAGAGATCGCTTTTTACCACGGCGCGTAACGGCACATAGCCAATCAGCTGCTCCTGACCCTGTTCGGCAAGGGCAAACCAGTTGTTTTCCACCGTACCCAGCACGGTGTAAGGCTTGCCGTTATCGAGATAGCTCACCAGCTTGCCGCCAAAGTCCGGACGCGTCATCACCGAGGCGTTATACAGCGCGCGGTACTCTTCGTTAACCGGGGTAAAGGTGGCTGGCGGCTGCACAGCGTGTCGGTAGGTCAGCTTTACGCCGTCAACGGTGCTTGAAACGAGGGTGTCGTCCGTCAGGGGCGGCGGTGGAGCCTTACATCCTGCAACGGTCAAAATAAACAGCAGACTTAACGCGATTCGAATTTTCACCATGATCCTCATGAAGTTTAGATAATAAAAGGCGGAGTCCAGTCTGGCGCTTCGCCATCAACAGAATTAAGGGGGTATGTCCGCGGCAGCGACGCAGAAGCACGCCGCTGGCGAGCTGAGAAAGCACGTTTCACAGCCCGATAAAAAATACTTACCAATGTAAACTACAGATAAAGGGGCAGAAGGCCGGGAAAACGGAGGAGGCAGTACCGTTTCCATTCCAGCTCCTTACCCTTTTTTTGGGAAAAAACCAGCTAAAACGACAATAATGCGTACGTTGTACCCATTCCAATTACTGAAACGCGCAATAATATTAAGTGATAATAACCTTAATGAAACTTATCACATTTTAAAAACATTATATTCCCAACCAGGCGTACAAATAACCCAATCGCTTAATTGTAGTTAAATCAATAAGTTTTCTGCTTAATTCTGGCATAGCTACCGCACGAGCCTGCGCGTTCAGTCGCGACTCTTAACTAAAGAATTATTTGATTTAAGAATTTTCGGCAAGTTTACAGCGTCTTTGCATTTATTCAACATTGAAGTCTCACGGTGCGTGAGTTAAGAAATACTTAAGTGTTAAAAATAAGTTAAATTTTCTAAGACTGGACCTGAAAAGGCAGAGAATTCTTAAACAAAAGTGCTTGAAAAGAATTTTTTAGATTAAATTATCTAAATTTTCGCTATTTTTAATTACCAATACGTATATATGGATACCCCAAAAGGAGTATGAGAGAGGGGGAATGAGATGGGATAAAAAAAAGAGACTGGCGTCTACAGGATAAAGTATCGAAATGTCGTTTTAAATGCGGATTAAGCAGAGCTTAATCCCGCATAAAGCCCTACTTTATGTATGAAAAAGGTAAAAAAGTAAACTTAAGCATTTAGAAACACTTCCAGTTCGCGTAGCGTTTTCACCTCCAGGGTCGGTACAATTTCTGCTGGCAAGGGACGCTGGTGGGCATTCAGCCAGCAGGTTGCCAGGCCCGAGTTGATCCCTCCCAGAATATCGGAGTCAGGATTGTCTCCCACCATCATCACCCGCTCACGGGCCGGGTCCCCCATCTGGCTGAGCGCATAATCAAAGATGCCCGGATGAGGTTTGGCATAGCCCACCTGCTCCGATACCACCAGCAGATCGAAGGTGTTCAGCATGCCATTATGCGTAAGCCTGATCTCCTGTAGCGCAGTAAAACCGTTGGTGATAATCCCCAGTTTCACCCTGCCGCGCAGGCTGTTAAGCAGGCTGACTGCGCCCTCCAGCGGTACGCAGATTTCGGCCATCGCACGCAGAAACCCGCTGTTTAAATCGTGCGGAGTCACCTTAAGCCTGTCGGCCCAGCTCTGGAATCGCCGATGCTGAAGCTGGATCGCGTTGATGGCGCCATTCTGGTAATCCACCCACAGTGGCTGATTGACGGCCTGGTATTCGCTGTAGTCGTCGGCGCTAAAGGCAACGCCATACTGCCGAAAAAGGTGCGTTAATCCTGCCCGGGCGTCAAAGTGAAACAGCGTGTCGTCAGCGTCAAATAAGATCCAGTCCCAGTCTTTCAACATCGTGATAAATCCTTAAGAGGTAATATGTGGCAGGTACGCAGTGGCGCTAAATTGTCAGCGCCATAATAATCGCATCTTCTTTGCCGTCGGCCGTGGGGTAATAGTTGCGGCGCACCGAGACTTCATTGAAGTCCAGTGAAGCATAGAGGGCAAGGGCCGGGCGATTGGATGCGCGAACTTCCAGCCACAGGGTCTGAATTCCCCGCGACTCCAGTTCAGCGATCGCATGCTGGAGCAATTCGCGCCCCAGGCCCCGACGCTGAAAATCGGGATCGACCGCCAGGTTGAACAGCGTCGCCTCGTCCAGCACCACCTGGATAATGGCAAAGGCGGCCATCTGCCCTGCCACATCCAGCCGGAAATTCAGATAGCGTTCGCCCTGATTGGCGATAAAGGTTTTTTCGCTCCAGGGAAAGGCATGGGCGCGCTGCTCAATAATAAAAGCCCGCTCAAGATCGGTCGGGGTCAATAAAGAAATCTGATTCATAGTGTGAGATCTGCTGCCACAGGGCGCGTTTTGCACCGGCGTTATCGTAAAGCTCCGCAAGCGCGGGCGAAGCAATATGTGAACCTTCCCAGGCTGCTGGCGCATCCAGCCCAAGAGACCAGCTAACGCAGCGGGTATCATCGGGCAGCATGGCACTCTGGTCGGGCGTAAGCACAACCACTTCATGTTCGTGCATCATCATCGCCCTGAGTACGTCGCTAATCAGCGGGTCGGTCAGCGGCGGAGGGACGGCGGCCACGATCAGCAGGCGCGTTTCCTGTCTGACAGAGACGGCTACCTCACCATGCAGGGCGCGCGGACGCCGCAGCGTATACTGCGTTATGCCCATTTGCTGTAATAACCAGTCACGTCTGGAAGACATCATTTTTCCCGTCTGGTCGCCCGATTGCGTCGCTATGCTAACAAACCCTCCGGGCTGCGCCAATAAACCTCTCTCCCCTTCTTGCCTGAAATTTGCGTATAATCGCCACTCTGATTCGTAAGGAGCCACCGATGTCTGCATTTACCCCGGCCAGTGAAGTGATACTGCGCCACAGTGATGAATTTTCTCAACGCCGCGTACTCTTTGCTGGCGATCTGCAGGATGACCTGCCCGCCCAACTGGATACCGCGCTGAGCCGGGTACATACCCAACAGTATCATCACTGGCAGATCCTTAGCCGTGTGCTGGGGGAAGAGGCCCGCTACGGCCTGGTGGCAACGCCCGAGTCGGCCGCAGAGTGCGATACGCTGGTGTACTTCTGGCCAAAAAGTAAGCCCGAGGCGCTGTTCCAGCTGACTAATTTACTGTCGCTGATGCCCGTCGGCAGCGAGCTGTTTGTGGTTGGTGAGAACCGCAGCGGCGTGCGCAGCGCGGAGCAAATGGTCGAAGCGTGGGTCACGCTTAACAAGATTGACAGCGCCCGCCGCTGCGGTCTCTATCATGGACGGATTGACGCCGTGCCTGCGTTTGATGCCGATGCGTGGTGGGAAGAGTATCCCCTTGGGCATCTGACGGTGAAAACGCTGCCGGGCGTGTTCAGCCGCGACGGTCTGGATGCGGGAAGCAATCTGCTGCTTTCCACGCTAAAACCGCACACCAAAGGTAAGGTACTGGATGTTGGCTGTGGCGCGGGCGTACTGTCCGCCATGCTGGCCAGCTTCTCACCGAAAGTCCGCCTGACGCTGACCGACGTGAATGCCGCCGCCGTGGAGGCCAGCCGGGCAACGCTGGTGGCTAACGGTCTGGAAGGCGAGGTCTTTGCCAGTAACGTCTACTCCGACGTCGCTGGCCGTTTTGACATGATCATCTCCAACCCACCGTTTCATGATGGCATGCAAACCAGTCTGGATGCAGCCCAGACGCTGATCCGCGGTGCGGCAAAGCATCTCAACATGGGCGGCGAGCTGCGTATTGTCGCTAATGCGTTTCTGCCTTACCCGGCGGTGCTGGATGAGATTTTCGGCAGCCATGAGGTTCTGGTACAGAACGGTCGCTTTAAGGTCTACCGTGCCGTGCTGTCGCGTCCCAGCAAGGCCAAACGCTAATAGCCTGAAGACTGGCGCCCCACCCTGCCCGCAAAGCGGCAAGTTGCTGATACGCAACAGGCCCGCAGGCAGGGAATTTTTCAGGTAAATGCCGCAGGGGACTCAAATAACTGTTGACGTCCCCTGGAAAATCTCTAGAATGCGCCTCCGTGGTTGCAATACAGCATTGTTGTATTGCGGGTATGCGAAGGTGGCGGAATTGGTAGACGCGCTAGCTTCAGGTGTTAGTGTCTTAACGGACGTGAGGGTTCAAGTCCCTCTCTTCGCACCAACAACCACGATATTCATAGAACACACAATGCGCGAAGGTGGCGGAATTGGTAGACGCGCTAGCTTCAGGTGTTAGTGTCTTAACGGACGTGAGGGTTCAAGTCCCTCTCTTCGCACCAGTGTGGTGATATGAATAGAAACAAATTCAACAAAGATGCGAAGGTGGCGGAATTGGTAGACGCGCTAGCTTCAGGTGTTAGTGTCTTAACGGACGTGAGGGTTCAAGTCCCTCTCTTCGCACCACGTTGAATCTGTTTTCCCCTCCTTTTATTCTTCCCCATTGCATTACATCAGCCCGAAATTAAGCGAAATTGCCGCCATTCCACCCGCCAGCGCCAGACATGAAGGCAGCAGCAGGTAGTGACGCAGGCGTTTGTGAAAAAGCATCACGACGGTCGACAGCAGCGCGATGACCACCACTATCCGCCACCCGGAAAATGTCAGATTCATCAGTGCAATCAGCGGCATCAACGCACAGGGAAGCAATACGCCCCACGCACTATCCAGCCGTTTCCCCAGCAGTAAACTCATCCCCCAAAGCCCGCATGCCGCAATCATCGCTATTACCATGGTCGTAACCCGCACCGTTATAAATGATAATGATAACCAATATCATATAAGAACTCTTATCACTTTGCAGCAAGAATTACATCTGTCGTGCGCTAAACTTCACCGTCGCGGGTGACAGTCATCACACAGCATGTTAAATTAACGCGATATTAATATTAAGATAATTAAAATAGTCACGCCCACAAACTATTCCAGCATCGAAATAATCCGTCAATTTCGGTTAACGACGTTTGTTATTTCAAAGCAGTCATGAGTAGAAAAATAATGAAATTACAAAGCTATGATGAATTGCTTCACAGCAGGCATCGACTGTCGCTGATGCTATTTCTTTTTCTAAACACAGCAACCTCTCTCTTTTTTTTATGCAGCAATGAGAAAAGTATGCCCCTGGCACTGACGCTACCCACCGTTATCATCGCGGCGATCGGTCCAGTTATATTGCTCTGGATGATATTAAAGCCCTCAGGCAAATTTCCGATATTAAATATGGTGGCATTAATTACGGGGTTGCTCTGGACGTGGCAAATTGTCCTTAAGTATTCATTAGTGTTTTATTTTGACGGCAGTTTTTTAGTTATAAGCCTGGTGGGGGTGTTTTTTATCAGCACCATTACGCTCGGCGATCACCTCCTGGCATTTTGTCTGCACACCGGCCCCGCTTCGCTGGCTATTTTGGTGCTGGATCATGGCCAGCATACGCTGCTGATCCTGTTTACCATTGCCCTGCCGCTGATTGGTTTTACCCTGCACCACCTGATGCAGCGCCGGGGTGACCGCTTTACCCGTCGTCTGATGCATCAGCTGTACGTAGAGAAAGAGACCTACAGCGATCTGAGTATGCTTGACCCGCTAACCGGCCTGTATAATCGCCGTGGTCTGAAAAACCGGCTGGAGGTGATCCTTGAAAACCATGCGGGCAGCCACTACGTGCTGCTGCTGGATATTGACCATTTCAAGGCTTACAACGATAACTACGGCCACGCCATGGGCGATCAGGCGCTGGCGCGGGTTTCCGTAGCAATCCGTGATGCGGTACGGTCACGCGATATCGTGACCCGCTTCGGTGGCGAAGAGTTCCTGGTGTTACTGACTAACGTGAACGAATCCATTGCGATGAAGCTTTCCGATCGCATCCGCCAGTACGTGCTGGATCTGGAGATCCCTCACAGATTTAACGAGCAGGTCGCCACCCACGTGACCCTCAGCGCCGGTTTCGCCCCGCTTTTTGAAAATGATTTTGACGGCGCGCTGGCGAATGCTGACCGTGCGCTCTATCTGGCCAAAAATAGCGGACGCAATACGATCCTCTCCTATGAGGATGTTGGCCGAAGCACCCTTTCGCAGCCTGCCGATGCTCTGCAATAACGCAAATGGCCCGACATTCGGGCCAATACATTATTCATGTTTTAAACCTAAAAATTAATTCTCACCCCAGGCTCAATCGACTCTCTGCATCATTTCACCTGTGATAATAAACAACAATACAGGCCTGAAGATTAAGAATCCGCAGGTGGAAATTCTTTTCTGCCGTTGAGCAAAATCGGTTCACACTTTCGCGTTTTACCCCGAAAAAGTGCATCGTTATTTCCCATAAGGGAAATTACCTTTACATATCTCATTATTTACCCATGAATTATTCTTTACCAACAATGCGGTGGATTCTCATTTAACGTCTTTTATTACCCTTATATTAATAAGGATAAAGAGTTATTATTTGCGTTTAATCACTTACAAAAAGTGTTCCCTTTGCACTCTGAGTGCCGCTGGCCTGGCGGCAGAAAAATGATGCTTGTTTGTCCGTTTTTGCTCAGATACAATCAATAACGATTATCATTCGTAGTCAAGAAATCTTAAAGGACAGGTCATGGCCCCTGGTATTCGTCAGGCAGCTGAGCGGGTTTCCTTACCGCCTATCTTTTTACAGAGCAACCAGCCGCTGGCGGTATCGTTGCGCGCGCTGTTTAGCGAGCATCGGGATTATGTTCTGGATACCGTAAGGCTGGGAGAGACGCCACCCGCTACCAGCATGACGCTTGCGCACTGGTCTGAGCCTGACAATTTTGCCCACCTGAATCAAATTTACGGCGACTTTATTTACCGTGAGCATCCCGATCTGGCGCGCGAAAACAAGCCGCTGCAATCCCTTTGGGCGCAGTGGTATTTCGGACTGATCCTGCCGCCGATGGTGATGGCGCTGCTGCTTGAAGACCGCGCCCTCGACTGTTCGCCAGCCTATTGCCATGTTGCCTTCCATGAAACCGGTCGCCCGGCCACATTTTGGTTTGACGTGCACGAAGACCGGGATGCGCGTCACCTCAGCCCGCGCCGTCGCCTGGACAGGCTGGTGCAGCGCCACCTGCTGCCGGTGGTTGCAGGGATTGAGCGACACGGTAATATTAATGGCAAGCTTATCTGGAGTAATACCGGCTTTTCGCTTTACCGCTGTCTGGATGAGTTAACGCCGATGCTGGGCGAAAAACTGCGTACTGAACTGGAGCACGCCATGTTTTTCAGCAAGAGTCTGCTCGACGGTTCCGATAATCCTTTCTACCGGACGATGCTGCCGCGCGAGGGTGAGATGCAGCGCCGCACCTGCTGTCAGCGCTACCGGCTTCCGGACGTTCAGCGCTGTGGAAACTGCACGCTAAAATCCGTCTGAGCCCACGCCGGCATGCCTTCGGCGTATGCGCGTGACGACGGTCCCCGCAGGGCATTGCACCCGGCCCCCGCAACAACAGTAATCGTCACAGATGCCAATCTGGGGTGGTTCTTAAGGTCAAAACCTGCTCCGGTGACACAGTTATGTTGTTAGCAGGAAGGTCAAAACCGGCTCCGGCGACAGGGCTATGTTGCGGGTCAGAACGCCGGGACGCCGTAAATCCTTCCCTGGAGGCTTCACTGCCGCATCCCTGCGGCAGAGACCCGGCTTATCTGCTCCGCAACACCGCCTTCTGGCTGCGGCGTGGGCTGCTGGTACTCTGGCAGTGGCTAAGGTCAAAACCCGCCCGGTGACACAGTTATGTTGTTAGCAGGAAGGTCAAAACCCGCTGCGGTGACAGGGCTATGTTGCGGGTCAGAACGCCGGGACGCCGTAAATCCTTCCCTGGAGGCTTCACTGCCGCATCCCTGCGGCAGAGACCCGGCTTATCTGCTCCGCAACACCGCCTTCTGGCTGCGGCGTGGGCTGCTGGTACTCTGGCCGTGGCGAACGTCAAAACCTGATCCGATCACGACGGCCTTATCTGCCGAATATTTTGTAGGCCCGAGCCGGACGTGGAGAGGTTTTTTGCAGCGACTGTATAGCCAGCGGCCAGGCGGGGACCGTTGGCTTAGCGGACCGTCGAGCGCAGGGATGCGCGAGCCGAGCCCACACGGACGTGCCTGCGGCGTGTCCGCGTGACGACGGTCCCCGCAGGGCTTTGCACCGTATCACCGCAACAACAGCAAACATCACAAATGCCAGCAGGTCAAAACCCGCTGCGGTGACAGGGCTATGTTGCGGGTCAGAACGCCGGGGCGCCGTAAACCCATCCCTGGGGGCTTCACTGCCGCATCCCTGCGGCAGAGACCCGGCTTATCTGCTCCGCAACACCGCCTTCTGGCCGCTGAGTAGCCTGCCAGTGTTCTGCCACTGAGCGATCTCAGAACCTACGTCAGGGGCATGCTTATGTAATGGGCCGTCAGCTCAGAGCTCGCGTCGGGTTGCAGCGTGCAATATGGCTCCCCCTTTGGTCGGTACATGATTAGTTGAAGATAATTACGGGACCCAAAATTCGGCGTGGGAACGCTTTTAACAGCGACGACGAAGCCCGAGGCCAGGCGGGGACCGTTGGCTGAGCGGACCGTTGAGCGCAGGGATGCGCGAGCCGAGCCCACACGGACGTGCCTGCGGCGTGTCCGCGTGACAACGGTTCCCGCAGGGCTTTGCACCGCATCACCGCTATAACAGCAAACGTCACAAAGTCAGGCACAACGTGAAGAGCTTTTTAACAGCGACGACGTAGCCAGCGGCCAGGCGGGGACCGTTGGCTGAGCGGACCGTCGAGCGCAGGGATGCGCGAGCCGAGCCCACACGGACGTGCTTGCGGCGTGTCCGCGTGACAACGGTCCCCGCAGGGCTTTGCACCCGGCCCCGCAACAACAGTAAACATCACAGATGCCAGTCACAGTTCCCAATCTGGGGTGGATCTTAAGGTCAAAATCCGCTCCGGTGATCAGGCTATGTTGCGGGTCAGAACGCCGGGGCGCCGTAAACCCATCCCTGGGGGCTTCACTGCCGCATCCCTGCGGCAGAGACCCGGCTTATCTGCTCCGCAACACCGCCTTCTGGCCGCTGAGTGGCCTGTTAGTATTCTGGCACTGAGCGATCTAATAACCTACGTCAGGGGCACTGACTTTACGGCTATCAAGGTCAAACCCGCATCAGATGCAGCGTGCAATATGGCTCCTCCTTTGGTCGGTACATGATTAGTTGAAGATAATTACGGGGCCCAAAATTCGGCGTGGGAACGTTTTTAACAGCGACGACGAAGCCCGAGGCCAGGCGGGGACCGTTGGCTGAGCGGACCGTCGAGCGCAGGGATGCGCGAGCCGAGCCCACACGGACGTGCCTGCGGCGTGTCCGCGTGACAACGGTTCCCGCAGGGCTTTGCACCGCATCACCGCTATAACAGCAAACGTCACAAAGTCAGGCACAACGTGAAGAGCTTTTTAACAGCGACGACGTAGCCTGAGGCCAGGCGGGGACCGTTGGCTGAGCGGACCGTCGAGCGCAGGGATGCGCGAGCCGAGCCCACACGGACGTGCTTGCGGCGTGTCCGCGTGACAACGGTCCCCGCAGGGCTTTGCACCCAGCCCCGCAACAACAGTAAACGTCACAGGTGCCTAATCCATAAGGGCAATACACACTCCGGTGCCAGGGCTTTGCACCTGGCCCCTGCAACAACAGTAAACGTTACAGGAGCCAGCCAGCTGTAGCACTAAACAGAACCGCTCACCTTCACGCTGTTTGGAACAGCGAATCAGTGCGAACAGCTATTTCAAACGATTATCCGTATGTGCATCGGGGGCGGCGGAAATCTCAATGCCGCGCGTTTCCCGACCAAAGGAGACCAGGATGCAGATCAGTACCGCAACGATGCCCGCCACAATAGCCATCGCCAGACCGTAATTATTGCCGTGCGCCTCGGCCACGGATGACTGCAACGTGGCATTGACCGAGGCAACAAGGTTCCCCAGTTGGTAAACAAAACCCGGCAGCACCGCACGGGTATTGGCCGGCACCAGCTCGGTGAGCCAGCCGGGTACCACGCCCCAGGCACCCTGCACCATAAACTGCATCAGGAATGCGCCCAGCCCTATCATCACCGAACCGGTTGAAAACGCCCACAGCGGCAGAACCGGCAGCGCCAGAAAAGCCGCAATCATAATCGCTTTCTTACGGCCTATTTTTTCCGACAGCGTGCCAAAAAAGACCCCACCCATCATGGCGGCGATGTTATAGCAAATCGCAATGATACTGACGGTGTGCGGATCAAAACCGTGCTGCACCTTCAGAAACGTCGGGTAAAGATCCTGAGTGCCGTGGCTGAAAAAGTTAAAGCAGGCCATCAGCAGCACCAGATAGACACACAGCTTCCAGTGGCTGCGCAGCACCGGTAGCAGGGCGACGCTCTCTTTGCGAGCTCTCGCCGCCAGCCACACCGGCGATTCCGGCACTTTAAAATAGATAAACGGCAGCAGCAGGATCGGTAGCGCCCCAATCAGGAACATTCCCCGCCAGCCAACCAGCGTATAGCACAGGCCAAAGACCACCGAGGCCAGCAGATAACCGCAGGGGTAGCCTGCCTGGAAAATACCGGACATCATCCCACGCGAACGATCGGGAATGGTCTCCATCGCCAGCGATGAAGCAACGCCCCAGATACCGCCCATGGCAACCCCATAAATCACCCGAAACAGCAGGAACGCACCGAGCGAGGGCGACCAGGCTGACAGAAGTTCAAACAGGGAGAACATGACGATATTGACCATCAAAATGGGTCGTCGGCCATACTTTTCCGCCAGTCGGCCAAACAGTAGCGCCCCTATGGGCCGCACCGCCAGCGTCAGCATAATGGAAAGGGATACGGTAGGAATGCCGGTGTGGAAATTTGCAGCAATATCACTCAGTACGAAGACCAGTATAAAAAAGTCGAACGCATCCAGCGTCCAGCTCGCAAAGCTGGCGAACGCCACATTGCGCTGGGTCGAAGTCCAGTTGAACATAGGGGTATCCTGTCTGTCAGCAGTTGGCGTCCCGGTAGTGGGTCGGTGAGATGTTAACTATTTGTTTATAGCATGTGACAACCCACACTATCTGCGTCATTTGTCAGTCTTCGCTTCTGCATGTAAAAAAATGTTTCTGTTCGCGTTATAAAGTGGATCACAGGCTACGGAGTCCTGATAAGTCCGATCGTCCCACCCATCCCGGCCAGACAGGCCATCCCGCCATGAAGCCCTGCACGAAAGGGAAAGAATGTTAATCACTCTCACAGGCATTATTTTTTGCTACACTGCACCGCATTAATTACTGCCAGGAGTCTCAACGGCTTGTCGCTGATTCAGATGCATCAGGCCCCCAGCCGCCTTGCCGCCTGGCTGGCCCTGATTGCGCTACTGCTGCTGTTTATTGCCCCGGTGATCTCTAAATCACTGGCGGGTTCTCCTGCCGGACAGATAAGGGAGATGCTCCCCGAACATGACGCGGCCGCCAGGGCGTCGATGACGGATATGCCCGACATGACAGCAGATGACGCGCAGCATCAGGCAATGGCCGATATGCCCGACATGACAGCAGGCGACGCGCGGCATCAGCCAATGCCCGACATGACAGCAGATGACGCGCGACATCAGGCAATGGCCGATATGCCCGGCATGACAGCAGGCGACGCGCGGCATCAGCCAATGGCCGATATGCCCGCCAGCGATTGCCCCGGCATAGAGGGGGATAACGCAGCGGTACACACTGCCGGAGAAAAAGCGCACCACGCCAGAGGAGTGATGAATGACAGCGCCTGCGGCTACTGCGTACTACTGGCGCACCTGCCGCTGGACCTCACCAGTTTACCTCCGCTGTGGTCGGCTCTTCAGGCCGCCCGCGCACCCACGGTCGCGCTCTTCCAGCCGATTTTTCCACGCGCTGCCGCCTCTTTTTTCCATCCACGCGCCCCGCCGCGATCGCTCCGTTTGTTGAGCGAATAACTAAGTCACCGCGCCTGCCCTAACCCGGCGGGCCTACTGCTTATACCTGGCAACAGGTGGATGGGATAATAATGTCAAAAATAGACCTGACGGTGCCTGCGCGCGCCGAAAAGAGCCGTAGCGCGGTTTTACCGCTGCTACGTCGCCTGCATTTTTATATTGGCCTGTTTGTTGGCCCCTTTATTTTTATGGCGGCCCTGACCGGCTCTCTGTATGTGCTGACCCCCCAGCTGGAAAATGCGCTCTATGCGCATCAGCTTTATACCTCCTCACGCGGGCCTGCTGAACCGCTGTCCGCTCAGATACGCACGGCGCAGGACTTTACCGGCGGTCACCTGCGCATTCTGGCGGTCCGCCCGGCACCGGCGGTGGGGGAAACCAGCCGCATTATGTTCGCAACGGCTGATGCAGGGCCGTCCGAGAGCATGGCCGTGTTTGTCGATCCCGTCACGCTTGAGGTTCGGGGCATGCTAAAGGTTTACGGCACCAGCGGGGTACTGCCGCTGAGAACCTGGCTGGATTATCTGCACCGGAGCTTGCTGCTGGGTGACGTGGGCCGTAACTACAGCGAACTGGCCGCCAGCTGGCTCTGGGTTGCCGCTATCGGTGGCGTACTGCTGTGGGCCACCTCGCGCGCGCCTCGTCGTCGGCAAAGAGGGGAAAGTCAGCGCGGGCAACAGATCCGTCGTCATCGTCACTGGCATAGCACATCGGGCCTGATACTGCTGCTGGGCCTGGTGTTCTTTTCTGCTACCGGCCTGACCTGGTCACGCTGGGCAGGTGATAATATCGCCTCCCTGCGCGCCCATTTCGGCTGGCTAACGCCATCGGTTAATACCGCGCTACCGCCGCAGACAACTACGCCTGCGCAGGACGCCATATCTGCGATGCCAGCCGCTGAAGCCGCTCATGCTGAACACCGGATGGAAGACAGGCCTGCGCATGATGCCGCATCTGAGATGCCCGCCGCTGAAAACGATCATGCTGAACATCGGATGGCAGCCGGGCCTGCACATGATGCAATGTCTATGGCTGAAGACGCTCATGCTGAACACCGGATTACAGCGATGCCTGTCGATCCTGCGCTCGCGGTGAAGATCAATGCCTCCCAGTTTGACAGGGTGGTGGCTGCGGCACGGGCGGCTGGCATTGACGCGGCCAAAATAGAAGTTCGTCCGGCCCGTGAGATCAATAAAGCCTGGACGGTCAGTGAAATCGATCGCAGCTGGCCAACACAGGTTGACAGCGTTGCCGTCGATCCTCATAGCTTCAGGGTGGTAGATAAGGTTGAGTTTGCCCGGTTTGGGCTACTGGCAAAGCTGACGCGCTGGGGTGTGGATGCGCATATGGGGGTGCTGTTTGGCCTGCTTAATCAGCTGCTGCTGGCCGCCTTTGGCCTGGGGCTTTGCGTAATGATTGTGCTGGGCTATCGCCTGTGGTGGCTACGTCGTCCGCAGGCCGGAAAGGGGCCGCATCCGGCTGACACTCTGCGCTACTGCTGGCAGCAGCTCAACCTGAGTGCAAAATGCGTCCTGCTGGCTATTGGGCTGACGCTGGCAATAAGCCTGCCGGTGATGGGCATAAGTCTGGTGATACTGTTGCTGATTGATGCTGCTATCTGGCAGCGGGCGGTAAAGACGCAGGGTTAACGGAAGATTAGGGAGAGCATCAGCCACCGCATCATCAGAGCGCGTGGATGCCGCAGGGATGCGGCGGCGAACCCGGCCCTCCCGAAAGGCAGGAAGCCTGGGTCGCCGCCCTTTTCATCTGGCCAGCGCACGCTCAATCATCGACAGCAGCCGTGCGTTATCCACTTTTTGCAGCACGTGAACCAGCCCGCCGGTTGGCGCATCAATGCCGACATTGACCCGCAGCGGCTGGCGATAGCGCCAGGATTTACCCCGCGTCAGTCCGGGCCGCAGCTCGACGTCGACAAAATAGTCCGCCGCCGTCGCCACCTGCTGATTTAACAGCCAGGCAACCACCAGCGCGTCGTGGATCCAGCAGCCCGGCAAATGACGGGTATGGATCGAATAATCCAGCCACGGACGGAAGGTTTCGGTCACAAAGCGGGCAAGTGGCGTATTGATGACCGCAATGCGATCCAGATCCTTGTGGGTCATCATGGTCTGAGTCGTGACGTCCATTGGCACCAGCGTGATGTTGGCTCCGCTGGTCAGCACCTGATGTGCGGCTTCAGGATCGAGGCCAAAATTGGTGTCCTTGATATAGTCGTCCAGCGCAAAGACACCGCCCATAATGGCGATCTCCTGCACCGCCTCTGCCATCTCCGGGTAGCGGGTCAGCGCCCGCGCGACATTGGTCAGGGGACCGATAGCAACCAGGGTGATTTTCCCCGGATTGGCGCAAATCAGCTGGCCAATGGCGTCAGCAGCATCCTGTTCCGGTGGCGCATAATGCGCGGGTTGCCGCACATCCTGCCAGAGGTGGCTCAGTTTGCTGGTATAAACGCGCGTATCCAGCGCTTCCCGCCACGGCCCCGGGGGTTCAGCCAGAGCCTGAACCGCGCCCTTAACAACCGGCACGGCGACGCCCAGCCGCTCAACGAGATCTTTCGCCACGTTAAACCCCACCTCAGCGGGCGTATTCCCCGCCACGGTGGTAATCAATTCTAACGAGAGGTGGGGCGATCCCAGCGCAATCGCTAAGGCCAGCCCGTCATCTACGTTGGCACCGACGATGCCATTTCCTGGGTCACAATCAATAATCAGTCTTTTCATTTTCTTATTATCGTATCTGCACTGCCGTGCCGGTCTTCGCCGAACGTACAGCCGCAGGATTCACCAATTTCAAGCCGATGTAAAAACTCACTCAGCTGCACTTTACCCTCCGACGCCGCCAGCATTTCCAGCGCCTTTTTCGCCATCTCACTGACCGGCTGACGCACGGTCGTCAGTGAAGGAACGTGAAAGGCTGACTGCTCGGTGCCGTTAAAGCACACCAGCGCCACCTGCGAGGGAACCGGAATATTGTTTTCCGCCAGCGCCCGAATACAGCCAATCGCCTGCGTTTCATTCGATGCAAAAATCGCCCGGGGAAGGGCAGTTCCCTGCATCATCTGCTGCGCTGCCTGATAGCCGCCCTCACGGGTATAGGTCGCCGGAAAAATCCATTCCGGGCGTTCGGTCACGCCGTATTCGGCCAGCGCCTGTCGCCAGCCTGCCAGACGATCCTGCGTATTGAGCATCTCCAGCGGCCCACAGATGATCCCCACATCCTGATAACCGTGACTCAGCAGATGAGCCGTCACCTGATGCGCTGCCGCCTGCTCATCGACCCGCAGAATATTGACGTTAAGACCCGGGTCAACGCGATCCAGCATCACAAACGGCGTACCGCTGGCCTGAATCACATCGATATAGGGATGGCGGTCGACGCTGTTGTAAAAAATCCCGTCAACCTGTTGACTGAGAAGGTTATTGATCAGTTCCAGCTCGCGTATGCGGCTGTCGCCTGCATCCCCGAGCAGCATTACCATACCGTTGCTTAACGCCTCCTGCTGGAGGGCGTGAGCGAAAGAGGCAATAAACGCATTGGCAATATTTGGCACCACCAGACCATAGGTTTTGGTCGTACCGGAAGCCAGCGCACGAGCCAGACTGTTAGGTCGGTAGCCGGTTTTTCTGATCGCCTCCTGAACACGCAGGCGAGTTGCAGCGGCAACAGGCCTGGGCCCGTTGTTGATAACATAACTGACTACGGCAACGGAGGTGCCAGCCTCCTTCGCCACATCGGACCGCGTGGCACGATTGAGTGTATTCTTTGCCAAAAAGCTGCCCTGTAATTATCACTAACCGGCCCGCAGGCCGGTCGGTGCGACACTCCATCAGATAGCATCTTCAGGAGCATTAAGATCGCGGCCGCGCGTTTCCGGCGCAACGAACGTGGTAAGAAAGCCAATCGACGCCATACCCGCAAAATAGACGGCAATCGGCCACCAGTGCCCGGTCCAGGAGAGAAGTGCAGCAGCCACCAGCGGCGCTGTTCCTCCGGACAGGATCGACCCGAGTTCTTTCGCGGTCGCCATTTTAGTGTAGCGGTGATTTACACCGAACATCTCTACTCCCCAGGCCGCCTGTACGCCAAAAATACCGAGCGAGGCAAGCGCCATCCCGACCACGATGGTGCTGATGACAATTACTGGTTCGCGGGAATCCAGCAGCATAAAGGCCGGGAAGGCGTAGAGGATCAGCAGCAGGCAGAACCAACGATAGGTAATGCGGCGGCCAAAGCGGTCTGAAAGCCAGCCCGCAAAGGGAATAATCAGGAAGCCAAGCAGTGAGGCAATAAACACGGCGGTGGTGGCGACGGATTTGTCTACCGCCAGCACTTTAACCACATAGCCAATCATAAAGCCCTGGGCAAGATAAGACGGGCCATTTTCGCCAATGCGCAGGCCGAGCATCACCAGGAACGAGCGGCTGCGCCGCCAGAAGCCACGGTGATCGACAGCGGTCGGCTGGGCTACCTGCGCACTGTGGCGCTGGAGGGCGAGATCGGCCTTTTTACGTTCAAAAACCGGCGTTTCTTTCAGATGGCGACGGATCCACAGCGCAACCAGAGCAATCAGCGAACTGCACAGGAAGGGAATACGCCAGCCCCACGCTTGCAGCTCATGCTGATCCATCTGCACCACCAGCAGCCACACCAGCGACGCGACAAGCGTTCCGCTGTTGGAACCCAGCGCGATAATGGAGGAGACCAGGCCCCGCTTTTCCGCGGGCGCGTATTCGCCCAGCATCACCGTTCCGCCGGAAAGCTCCGCGCCCGCGCCAAACCCCTGACTAAAACGCAGTAATACCAGGCAGGCCGGTGCCCACAGGCCGATGGAAGCATAGCTGGGGATCAGGCCAATCAGCGTGGTTGATGCGCCCATCAGAATAATGGTGGAGACCATCACTACCTTGCGGCCTTTACGGTCACCGAGCCAGCCAAAGAATAGCGCACCGATTGGACGGGCGATAAAACCGACTGACCAGGTTGCGAAACTTGAAAGGAGTGCCATTTGCGGGGTGATTTCGGGGAAAAAAACGTCGCCAAAGATAATGCCAGCGGCCAGACCGTAGAGTGCGAAATCCGCATACTCCATTGCCGTACCCAGCCAGCAGGAGACGGTTGCCCGCCAGAAATCCTTGCGCCCTTCGGAGGTTGTCAGTCGTTCATCTGCCGCAGAATGGGCAGACTGAGAAGCATCATGCCGAATGCTCTTCGATGTGGACATGAAAAAAATTCCCTGATGTGTGGAGTGATTATTATCGCCTTCCCTGGCCGTTCTGATATTCGGAATGCAATTCGCCAGTGAGGACGTTCTTTTGCTGAGCCATGTTCAAAGGTCAGTAACAGGTTCCCTGGTGTTGGGGATCGTTTTCATTTGTCTCCCGGCCGTTGGTTTTAACTAACCAATCATTTTTAACGAGAAACAATGTAGACCTTCACTTAGCTGGCTTACATCAAGCACCGTGAATTTTTACAACGCCTTCATTGTATCTACGCGCGTAGATAAATCAACACATTAATGAAAATAAATTAGATCAGCTTCACATTTATTAAGATGGTAAAGCCTGCATTTCCTTAAATAACATGATATTAGCTAAAAAATATTTTTTCATTGCGGATAAAATCCATACGAATACAGTGCTGCGTCTTCACTAAAATGCAATTTCTGCCGGATAAATGTCTGGCCCAGACCGCTGGCAGCTTAACCTGGGTTTTATGACAAAATGATGACGAAACACCCCAGGATTAGCCGGAACATTGCGGACCCGACAGGAAAGAGCGCCTCCGCTTCGGGATTCTGTCCACGCCTTAGCACAGCGTTAGTACCAGATGAATATTGAGTCGGGCTTGTATCAGTGAGCTCCTTCCCGGGTACCGGCAGGGCCAGGTTTTGCCGCCGCCTGCTCTTTTAGCAGATCGATAAAGGCACGCAGCGCAGCGGGAACGTGACGATGCCCCGGATAGTAAAGCGCCAAACCCGGACAGACCGGACTCCACTCTGTCAGAACGGCACAAAGTTCACCTCGCTTAAGCCAGGGTTCTGCCACGCTATCCGGCACGTAAGCAATACCCAGCCCTTTGCTGGCCGCCTCTGCCATCAGTTCCAGATGATCCAATATCAGCGTACCCGGTGGGAGCGACGTAAAAAAAATGGTGCGCGAGATGCTTGCCTCTGTCGATATCTCCCCTGCTCCTCGTCGCCTGCTTTTAGGCAGCGATGCGTTTACGCTGGTGCAGGCCGCGCTCCGGCAAAAACTGACCGCACTCGAGGCGCAAAAGGCGACGGCGATCTCGACGGATATCAGCGGCTGATAAAGGCCGCACTACAGCGCCAGGCGGGGGGTGTGGAAGGATAGAGGCCCCGTAAGCTTTTTTAGAGAACTAATATTATGTCTAAAAAAGCGACAAGCGATTGTTTTCTACTGGATTGCAGCATTGAGTTACATTATAATCCTGCGCCTCGGCCCCTTAGCTCAGTTGGTTAGAGCACGCGACTCATAATCGCTTGGTCACTGGTTCAAGTCCAGTAGGGGCCACCAAATTTAATGTTTTAAATCAAACAGTTAAGCCGCTTAATCAAAGTGGCTTTTTTGTATCTGACTAGCAACTGTCCCCTTTTCGTCCCCCTAGCGAAGCCTACCAGCAGTGTGATTGTGGTACTTCATAAAGCTGAGGGCCATGATCAGAAGATCACATACCCTTATTGAGCAATTTTTTTATGTGCTTTCTACCTGCATCAACCTGCATTTCCTTCCAACTGCTATAAGAAGTGTTTTGCGTAATGAAATCTTCCCATGCTTGATCCGGTATGGCGGCAAAATCCTCCTTTGTTTCAACGCTGAATCCCGATTTATGAAACATATCTTCGAGAGAAGTAAATGAGGAGCATTCAGCCAAAAACTGCTTATTAAAAAGCTCGCTAAAAGGGATCGATTGCGTTCCTGAAACTGCTTCAAAGTTCTTTTTGAGTTGGTCAATCTGGTCACTAAATTTTTTAGCCATATAGCCCCCTGAATCACAGCTACGTTTACAGTAAATAATTTTTTAGCATGTCGGTATTCAATGTGTCTATTTATTTTTCAGATAACTTATAACACAATCCACGCAGTTCTCATTTTACGTATTAAAACTCACTTAATCAGCAAAAAAAGAAGCGAAATCAATTAATTATTTAAATTTTAATTTACACTGTCAAAATTGCGACAGCGATTTTGCTAGTGTTTTATTGGAATTTTACTCATAATCGCTTTAAAGCTGGTTTAGTCCCAGCAGGAGCGCAAAAGTACCTCACTAATTTTTGATGGCTTAGCCAGCTTCGTTTTCGCAGGCGGGCATGTAAGTGATAGAACTCCTTTGACTTTGTTCAACTGTTGAAAATTTTTGGGGTAGTTATGAGTGAAGCGGTATACATGTGGTTGATTGGTGGATTCTTCGTGCTAATGGCCGTATTCACAAAAGTTGCATATTCTGACCCTAATTTTTATACGGGATTTCTTGAAAAAGTAATTGCATCATTAGCTGGTGTCATATTTATTTTTTCAGGGTCATTGTGGCTTGGCTTATCCATAAGCCACAGTTATGCAGTGAGCAAATTAAACCTTTCACCTGAACAATTAAAAATGTATTCGACTGATTATAATGAATTTACCGCCCCAATAGCGTTGGCTTACATAGGTTCAATTATTGCTTACGGATATAGTTTCTTTCTCATGTTCCTCGCCGAAACGAAAAAAAAATCACAACCTAAACAATAGTTTCTTTGTACTCCAAAACCGCATTGAGATGAATATTACTTATACGGTTCTATTCTTTTAAGTTTGTGCTCCCAGTCAGCATAAGCAGCTTGCCAGGCTTCACTTTCACTCACAAATGACTTATCTGCCACAGGAACCCACTCCAGCTTATTATTTTTAATTTACTTAAATCGGACGTCCCAGGGCTCCCCGCGTGGCCATAGCACGTATCTGTTACCCGGTCCCCAGCGGTCATTCCAGATCGCATCGTCAGTTAGCTTTTCTCCACGCTCAAAGAACATAAATAGCCCGCCATTGATAGAAAAACGTCGCATTTTGCACCCCCAACACTGTACATAATTACAGCATTTTACCTGCTGCGTTTTTCAGTCCTGCTAAATGACCTAACACTTCTGCAGCCCTTGGCCTGTCTGGGTTTGGTGATTGGTCACTAACTTCTTATAGAGATCCGATTGAGATCCAGAAGATGACCTAAAATAATTAATATCATTAATATTCAATGACCTGAATTTTAATCGAGATCCATTCGAGATCCGCAAAACTGAAAAGCACTGAAATTCCTTTCAATCTTTTCAGTTGGCTAACTCCGGCAGAAAGCCAGTGGCAGCGCGTGTTTACATACCGGTTTGAAGAAAAATAAAACTGAAAAATTTTTATGATCCAAAACCTGCAGGCGGGTGCGGTGTAGCGCCGATTTTGTCTGCGCGGCGATTATTTTGCCGGGGCTGACGCGCAGCCAGTGCCACGCTCTGCGAATGATCTGTCAGGGTTAATCATGCGTGATGGTAGCGTCTGTGCGAGGCGCAGCATGCGTCTGAGGCGTTCTGGTGACGGGTAATAAAAAACCCGCTGTGATAGCGGGTCAGTGTGCTGGCTTACTTGCCGATGACGGGGGAATATTTCGTACTGAGCGCAGCGGCCTGCTGGCCACTCTGTGCGATGGCGCTGCTGTTCGTGGGCTGGCCGGTTGACGGGTGTGTATGGCTGGCCAGCTGGTCAGCCAGCTGCTGCACAAGCGCTACGGTATCGAGCATCAGCTGGGCCACGTTAATCTTCTCTGAACCAATCCACACCACCGGCGCGATAATCTCCTGACGCGTCCCGGCAATGCTCTGGCGCAGCTGACCAATTTTTTCAGTCAGCGCCTGACCGACATTTATCGCCGCGCTGCCGGTGACGTCCGTTTCCGCATTGCCGCCCACTGTAATCAGCTGACTCTCTTGTGCGGCCACGCTGTAACTGCCGGTAGTTACGTGCTGAATTGCTCCGGCCATCAGTGACGCCGTTCCGAGCACAGTGGTCCTGTCCGTGGCTTTGACTGTCGTTTCTCTGCTGACCAGCTCACGCGTTTCCGTATCGGCTTTAACCTCACGGGTCATCGATGTTTCACGGATGGCCTGATCGGTCTGGCGCTCCCAGTCTCCCGCCTGTGTTACCCGCTGTGATACTTCCGCGCGCTGCTGCTGCAGCTGTTCGCCCGGCTTAACGTCCGGCAGGCTGGTCCCGCCCGGCATGGTCTGGCGCACAAACGGCTTGTCCGGGCGTCCGCCGGTAAAACCGACCTCAACGAGCGTACCCTCTGGCGGAAACTGAAACATGCCGGAATCATTACCGGCCATCGGAACGGGCAGCGGCACAGCAGGATAAACCGGCGTACTGCCGTCCGGATTGCCGTCAGCGTCCAGCAGCTGCAGATCGACGGCATAGCGCGGCCTGAAGGGGTCAGCAAAGTTTCCGCTTTTTACCGCCTCAGTCGGGGCAACAACGCGCGCCATTTTGGGCAGGTGCAGGCCGCTGGCCAGCTCCGGGTAATGGCTTTCAACCTGCCGCTGTACCGGTGTTTTTTGTAGCGGCTGGCCGGTGATACGGTTTCGCGGCGTCCAGGTTATTGTCATGGTGTCGCCGCTCAGCTGCACCTTTGTCACGCGCTGGCCGTTCACCTCTACGCCCGGACGCAGTGACTGGATCACAGGTACGGTCATCGAATTGCCACCGGCAGTGGACTGGCTGAACTCCGGCGGAATGTCCACCGGCTTACCGGCAAACAGCGCCTTTTCAGCGCCGCCCAGATACATGCTGCCATCAGGCAGCTGATACCAGAGATAATCGGCAATCCCGAAGGCGCGCCCCAGACTGGCCAGCAGCTGAAATCCTGTGCCGCTGTGCGTGAAGTGCGGGATCGGCCTGTCGCTGTAATCTGCCTGCGGCACGGTAACGGTCAGGCCGCTGTGTTCTTCCAGCCAGGCAGCAATCTGGCGAAGCGTCGGGTGCTGGAATGCGCACGGCCATGCGTGATCAAATACGCCGCACAGCTCCCGGATGAAAAGGCGCTGATAGCCGGTTTCCGAAGGCTGCGAGCGCTCCACGTATCCGGTAAACCAGCGCAGCAGCCGGTCAGGGTAGCCGGTATCAATGCGGACCATTTTGCCGGTGTAATCAGTGCTGGTCTTTGCCGTGATGAAGCCACGGCCACAGCTGCTAAGCTCCAACACCAGAGCGGCATCAGTCAGATGCACTTCATCCGTTGACAGGTAAAGTCGGGTTACAGGTTTCATCGCTATTCCAGTGCGTCGTTTACCGGCTTAAGCACTTTGCGCTCAAACCACGTCATTTGTTCTTCGCTCTCGCCTGCGGCCTGCGGCCCACCTTTGCCGCTGCCGGTCTGTTTATTGGCCGTGGTTTTGCCGCTTGCGCGTGCTTCGCGCTTTTCCTGAACGCTTACATGCTCGGTTAGCGTGAACGTTATCAGCCAGGACATTTTCCCTTCCTGCTGCGGGGCGTCCACATTGCCGGTGAAAATCGCCTCGCGAAAACTCACCGCGCGCGCCACCTCATGCGCCACATGGTATTTCTGCCGCTGGCCACTGGCATCAGTTGCAGACGCCAGCTCAAAAATGCGTATCAGCAGCGCAATATCACTGAACCCGATTTCGCCGCTGATCCTCAGCTCTTTTCCCTTGATGCCCTGCTCTGCTTTAGCCGTTGAACTGGTCTGCCCGGACTGGTCTTTGTCCTGAAAAGTCATTGATACGGTGACCCGCATATTTTTAAGCGGGATGCCCTCACCGTTAAGCGCCAGCGTCGGGTTTGTACTCGTGGATCATGCCTCTTATTCCTTCAAGATTGTCACCGACCAGCATCATGGCCACCGAATACACAGCGGACGGCTGCGGAATATCTTTTTCCAGCTGCGTGAGCGTGGTCACCACGTCGTCGCCGCCGGTAAACACCCATGCCCGGGCGCTTTTGCCCTGCAGATCGCTCAGCCCTGCGGCAATCTCTGTCAGCATGGCATCACGTTTCTGGCCAAATGCAGCCAGCAGCGCTTTCAGCCCGTCAAGCCCGGCTGCTGCGCCTGCTTCGCTCTGGGCCTGCTTCACGGCGGCGGCTGCAAACGCGGCGCGGCTGGATGGCACGGACAGGCAATGCGCGACACAAAAGGCCTGGGCAACTTCCACCACCTGTTTATGTACGCGACGGACGGCATCAAAATTCTGCCGCTCAGCGAGGTGGCGACGAAAGATGATTTCTTTAACATCAAGAAGGCCAGCTGTGACGACCTGTTAAGCGCGCACCGCGTGCCGCCGCAGATGATGGGGATTATCCCGGATAACTCCGGCGGGTTCGGGGATGCGGTGAAGGCGTCGCAGGTATTTGTGAGGAATGAGCTGACGCCGTTGCAGGAGAGGCTGAAGGAGATTAATGAGTGGATGGGGGAGGAGGCGATCGCGTTTCGGCCCTATTCACTGGAAACGACGTTGATAAACTGAATATAAAGCGCCTGCTTTCGCAGGTGTTGTTACATATCAGTAAAGCCAGCGTCCCGCTTTAGCTGATTCAATCAGCATAGCGATGGTTAATGGCTCAGCGCGCTTTTCTTCCACACGCATGGATCGCGGTCGAATAAAGTTAGGAATAAATCCTTTGCTGACCGGCCAGTATTTCAGGAAATCAAAGCTGGAATCATCAACATTGAAGCGGGAAAAATACTCTTTCATAATATCGTCGCCGGTTTCTCTGGCCCACGGGTATTCGCCGGTAGAAAGACTGGTATCAAGTGACAGTGGCCGCTTTTTACTGAAGGGAGTCGGTAAATTCCATTTATTGTCGTACCATCCAAACACCTTCCGGGCCAGTTCGTCGCTCAGTTCCAAAACTTATCCTCTTTGCGCGCAATATGGTTATATGTTGTTGTCGCTTTCCAGCCGATAGTCGCTACATCGTTAAGTAAAAATGTGATGCCCAATATAGGTATCCAGCGCCCGGCAAAAGCGCCTAAATTAGTAACGTAACTGAATTTTCTTCTTCTGATTGAACCGTTCGTCAGGGTTGGTAACTGCATGCGTGTTTCAATATTAATCCAGCGGCGCAGATTTTCACTAAGGATACTGGTTCCCTTCGTTGCCCCACGTGGTTTTGCTCTTGTAGATTTAATTGGCTGACCAAGAATGAAAAGAGCCAGCGCTATCACATCGTTAACCCCAAGCTGTTTTTGGGCTTCCTCCAGAAAAACCCAGAAAAAAAGCTCTCCGGCGGTAAGGTTATGCATCCCTTTGTAGAAGTACGTCCCATTCAGCTGTTCTGTAGTATCCATATCATTCCCTTGAGTAAGTGACTTTATCGCCTAAAACACTACCACATCATTTCCCGTCAGGGCCAGACTCCATCAGACGCAATCAGACGCATCCTGCGAGCCTCTCCCGTTTCGCTCGCGATTACCCACACCTCATTATGCCTCCGGCCTCTGTGCCACTGACGCTGCCTGTCGCGCATATGTTTACCCCCTCAGCGCGCAATGCTATCCCCGCCACGGCTGCCCGCTTTGTGCATCGTTTTTAATGCAGTTGCATCGAGCCATCGAAACCGCGTCAGAACAAGTCGGGAACATCAAAAATGAGAGGCAGAAATGCATGCAGAATAATGCACTCAATGCATGCATAGCTTTGATGAAGCTGATTATCGGTAATGCCAGTCTTCACTAGCTATCAGAGCGTGATCTTGATCGACAGATTTTGCTCGCAGCGGTGACAGTGAGAACAGCCAAAACGACGGAGAAAAGGCCCAGAAAAATTATCAGCGAGAGTAAAGGGTTTATCACTCCCCCTAAGCTCGTAAAATCACTCATCCTCGCGAGCTGCTCAGGCGTCAATGTACGAAGAATGATCTCCGGTATAATTAGAAAGAAAATAATAACAACCGGAACATAAATTAGCGTTTTTTTTGCTTTCTCCATCTTCTTTCTTGCCCTTGTTGGCGAACATGATCAAAAATTGGTTAGATGATACAACAAGGACTTAAGGTATGTCACAAACCTATTTGCAATTGAAGATGCAGGCCAACAAGAAATTAGCTATTGCATTAACAAATTCACTTAATGACATCCATGCAGATCATATATCTACTATTGAAAAGGTAAAGCTGGGTGGGCAGCGGCTTATCAATTATGGTTCATGCCTTGTCCCGAATGAATATTATCGTAGTTCATGCCGTGATACGTGGAGAGAGGACCGACGGTTAGTTCTTACTTTGGGTGAGATATATAGAAGAAATGATGTCGCTCTGGATATGGTCGAAATTTATTTCCGTAAAACCTTTACAAGACTTGGAGATGAAAGAAGCAATAATCTTGTGTCTCATATCCAAAAATTGTTAGGCAAAGCGGCAGAGCATGCATCTGCTAAAGCCAGTAAGCTGGCTCTATCCTTCACAATTGCCAACTTAGTGCTTGGCAGCGCCGACTTCCAAAAAAGCCATATCAAACTTGTTAATTCTTTCTCAACATGGTTTGTGAACGCAACAACACTTTATGCCAAAGCACAAGTAGCCGCATCAGCTGCAAACAGGCTTAAATTCCAGGATTCTTCATACTATCAGGCTCTGTGCAAAGAAAACCTTGAAATGCTTTACTTTCTTATTGAACCCCAAATGTCTGAAATAATTTACCAGGTGAATTCTGGAGATAATAACGAAGAAAAAATTGCAGATGCTTTGTATGAGATTTTACGTAAATGAAGCGTGCAATTTTATGGTTAATCCAGTCATTTTTCTATTTGATACCTGCCGCAGTCATTGTGGCAGGCGTGTATTTCTTTATACGGTTTATCCCGAGCTATGCAGCACTTCTTAGCTTATCATGGATAATCGTTGTTTCTTTCATATATATTAAATATAACAAATGGTATTAATAATATTCTGGCACCAGTGAGGCTTAATTTTCAAACGAGACAGTCGAAAAAGCGACCGAAAATTGATTGTCAGATAACGTGTGATTAGCCGCGATTTCGGCGATTAAATTCAGCGCGATCTCTCTGTCCCGCTCTTTACAAACACCTTCCGTAGTCAGGCGCGCTATCAGCTCCACGCGCTCAATCATCACCCGTTCTTGTAAATCGTCTGCCATTTTTACCCTCCCAACCCAAAAGCACTGTACATAAACACAGTTTATTTTTTTCTGACAAATTGTGAAAGGCTTTTTTACCTTACAATGGGTTTACAAAATTATTTATTTGGTTGCTCAGTCATAAAGCCAGCGGCCCGCTTTTGCTGATTCAGTAAACATTCTGACCGTCAGGGGTTTCTTTTCTTGGTTGAGAGGTCGACTGGTAAACCACTTGCGGAAAAACCAAGGTGTCGTCCAGGGATAATATTGATTTACATCCATTACGGATAGATCGACGCTGAACTGATGCCCGAACTTCTCAATTGCAGGAAACAGGTCTTCCTGTTCCGTGTATTCCTGAAGAATATCATCCATCCCCACGGCATTACTTTTAGTTGGAAGCCATCCTAAAATTGGCAACTCATTCTGAAAAAAGGCGAGGACATCATTTTCAGTTACCATACTTTATCACCACCACGAGCTATCCGATTATAAGTGATCATTGTTTTGAATGTGATTTGTGCAAAATCATTTGCCAGTAGCAGCCAGCCGACTACGGGCACCGTTCTTCCAACAAACGCCCCAAGGTTGTTCACATACATGGGTTTCAAAAGTTTGATGCTTTTGTTTGTTATGGTGGGGAGCCTGAACGGCAAATGAATATCCAGAAAAACAGCTCGCCAGCTGACAATTTATTCATTCCATTATAGAAATATGTTCCGTTTAATTCTTCAATCGTATCCATACCTGCTCCTTGCCATTAGTCAGGACTTTAACTTAAACCAAAGTGGCCCGTTTTAAAACAGGCCCGGCTTCTACATGGGCATTTTGTCCCGGTACTTCTGAAGATGGGCTATCAGCGCGTCAAGCTGTTCGCGGTTTGGTAACCCTCAACAAAACGCTTATATTGAGCGATATAACCGGACGGTGCGTTATGACTGGCTGGGACAACACCTTTTTTCATCACTGGATGAATTGCAGAGCTATGCCACGCGATGGCAATGTTTTTATAATCACGAACGTCCGAATATGGCGCTGAATGGCTACACGCCGATGCAGCATAGACAACGCACGATCTGATTCTACTTATCACCTCCGTTAAAAATGGGAGGATTACCCAGGTTTAACGAAGCGACAGTAACCTTCTCCCAAGTGATCCCAGCCTTGCGGGCAGCCCTTATTCACACTAGAATCAGAACCACAAAACGAGGCTTTACCATGACAAAAAAAACAGTACATACTCAGATCACCAGGACTCAAATCTATCGTTCAGTTGCCAGCTCAACCGCGATAGAAACCGGTGTTTCTGTACAAAAAATTGAGCAGAAACTCAAACAAAATCAGGTACAGGCGAAAGCCGTCGGCCTCGCCCGTTAATCTGGCAAGATATCACTCACCAGTTGCTTCATAGGGCTGTAGTTCCCTGATACGCCTGCTTGTATTGCCTTAAAGTAAAATGCTTTGTGCTTATCCCACAGGCTGTAATCCAGTAAGCCCTTCCTCGCCAGAACCGATAACACATCGCAAAGCAATCTCGACAGACGCCCGTTACCTTCTCTGAATGGATGGATCAAAATAAACTCCACATGGCATTCAGCCAAATAACTAACCAGCTCCGGACGAGCCATGGATTTCAGTTCACCAGACCTGGAAAGAAATTGCCTCTCGAAATCATCGAGAAGAAGCGGCATTCTGTCGGCAGCGGCAAACTGAAAACCGTCTTTAGTCAGGTTGGCATTGCGTAACCTCCCTGCCCAGTCATACACATTCCCCAGCCATTGGCGATGCCATCCCCTGACGTGCTCAAAAGCTAGCGCTACAGGCGGCTGGCCTTCGATAAATAGCTGTTCATAAAGCATCAGCAGTAGGCCAGATTCCAGCGCCTCCATTTCCTCTTCATCAGTGATCCCCAGCTTATTAGCCAGCACTAAGTCTCCAGAGCCCGGCTGGTAACGCTCTTCCGCTGAATTAAGCTCATATTTTGACAAGTACTCACCTCCGCCCAAACAAGTTCACAACGATGTTTTTCTGCTGTCGCTGATAGTTGTCAACCCGATCGTCTCAGATCTCAAGCGCCCTGCGCTTTCTGTCAGATACTCATAGCGATCACAGTGTTTCGAGCTGACGTCGTTCAAAGCGTGATTCTGGATACTATCGCGGATCTCTTTGCTGATCCCCACCTCCCCCATCAGCGTTTTACAGGTCAGTGGGAAGATATAGGGACTGTTACTTTCCTTAGTCAGTTCTTTCACTGAGGCTAATTCCTGTAGTGCCGATTCAGTCAGCGGGATCAGATGCTGCATCAACGGCCCAACGTTGGTTGCCTGAGCGAACTGCTCCATGACAACACGCAACTCTTCCAGCGTTAACAATGTATCACCTACTTTTTCCGCCTGAGACCGCTTCGGTATGGCCGATACCGGATTAACTTCAAGCCCGAACGTAAAGCCCACGCTATTATTCATCGGATCGTTAGCGGCTTTAAGACCCTGGTTGAATGCCGTCATCAGGTTGGAACGAACTCGGTTCGCATGGACCGCCGCATCACGCTGAATAATATCCGAGAGGATGATTTTGATCTGCAGAGGCGTCACGTCCTCCGCTTTAGTATCACGAGGAATAACGGTGTAGCACTCTCGCTCCATGCGCTTCAATACATCAGCCCAGGTCCGCTTTTTGTCGAGCTTCATCTTGTTAACGTAGCCATGCACCCGATGCATACATGACTTGCTAAGGGAGTAAAGTGCTTTAAAAGTGGGACAACTCAGAGGAATGGCCGTTAGTATGCAGGTTTTCAATCACCCTTTCTTTGACTATCCCGATCCACTGTTCGGCGGTCATATTCCAGCGGTCGGGCCAAAAATCGTGTTTATACCTTTCTGAAAAAATCGTCAGCCCGTCAGGTTTCTGCTCGAACTCCTGAATGTTAGCCAGCAGCATTCGCAGGTTGAAAGGATGAGATGTTGCCAGATACTCATTCAGTAGATTATCAAAATCCATTTCCGGGTCGAAAATATCGCAATCCTGTCCAAAATAAGCCACGACGAGATTATCCATCTCGCAAGATTTACTCATATCGGCATCCATAATCTTTCCTTAAGGTGTTGGAAATGCAGTGACAATGTAATACAGCTTACCAGCGTAAGTCGTTGGACGTATTACCAGGCGAACCCCATAAGCTTTTTTGACCACCGTACTGCCTTTTTCAACATAGGTGCCAATTGGAAACCAGAATCGGTGAGCATACACAAGCGTTGTACGGGCATGAGAATACTTCAGCGCAAAAGCGAGTTGGGATTTTTTTAAGAAAAGCACCTCTGAAGTGACTAACTCGGCCATCTTGAGGTTTTTAAACGTGCTGGAGATTTTGGGTGAGCGAGACTCAGAAAATCGGGCGATTAACTGCGCTGGAGACAAGCCGACGTGGCGTGCAATTGTATGCCCCAGCGCCCCGCCTTCATGCTCCGCTAGCCTGATCCGACCTGAATACACCGATGCAACTCGTGCCGCACCTGCGGCGCTGGCAAACGCAAGCGGAACCAGCAGGTCAACCGTAACGCCGACTTTATATGCCGTTGCGCTATCGGCTCCAAGCTGTTCGGCAGCTAACTTCGCCAGTTGCGCTGTCGCGGTTTGCGACTCACGCCCGCTAATCACCTGGTTTAAAGATGTCCTGATGGTATCAAGGCTGTGTGCCCCTACGACCACGCATCCCGCTTTTGACAGCATTGTTGGCTCAGGCACCACGCAAAGCGCGCCAGCGCCAAATGATTCAACTACGCCACCCACTAAACCCAGACCGCCCCAAAGGCGATTACTCCAGGTCTCGCCTTCACTCACCGTTTTTCTGTGCAATATTGCTGCCATTTGCACGGGTGAAATGGCTATTGATACGCCCTCTTCATCATTCATATTAATTCCCTTTAACAAGATAAGATATTCGCTAAGGCTATTCTTCCCGCCTGGTGTGGTCAATGCTCCATCTCTGCAACTAACGCCGTTATAAGAACATAAAAACCCCGGCAGAATAAATAAAGTTCACGCTGCCTGACCCTACCCCAAAATCCTGCCAGCTTCGACTGATTTCAGTACAGCGATGATATGGTGTTCAGTGAATCGGATCTTACGCATAGCGATCTTCTCAGGGGACGTAATCAGTATGTCGGAGGCTCTCTAAAAGTGAATGACCATTTTAGCGGGACGCTTACACAGCTTGAGTAGACAGCCGGTTATTCAAGGTCTCGCCTTCACTTACCGTTTTCCTGTGCAGGTTAGTCGTATAACCCTTCACCTGATTTTGCTGAAAAAATTAATATACCAACGGTGAAATCTGCAACAGGTAAAGATTTAGTTTTCTTAAACGAATTCCATGAAAAGGACTCATCAATGATGATGCATGATGTGATCCTGCTATATAGCAAAATTTCGATTTGTATCAGAGATCTCTTTTTATATAAAAAATCACTTTTTGTATCAAAGATCACTTTTTATATCGGGACAGGGTATTTTCAAAGCCGCCATTATGTGGCATTGTAAAATCAATATTTAAACATACTCCAGAAAATCTGGGTTTTTACTAATATTAATGGAGCCCTTCATTATGACCAAAAAAATCAAACCCCAGGACAACTCATCCAATATCCCCAACCCCAACAAAGGATCTGACGGGACAAATAAACAACATGACCAGGCTCAGGGAAATAGAGGAAAACAAATGAATCCAAACCAGCAGAATAAGAAATAAAAAAAGCCGCATCGAAAGATGCGGCTTTTTTGCTAAACGATCATGCTGACGACCAATGAAACCCGCTCTCACAAGCTCTGATCATCCTCACCCTATCCTCCATCACGCCTGCGCCCGCATTGTCCCCTGGCCGCACCAAAGCCTTTACCCCGCTCCAGCGCACGTGCACAATCACTTCTGACTGTCATCACGGCGATAATACCTTAACCTGCCACCCCGTCCTTAAGTGAGAAACTCGATGAACGCTAAGATTATAACTTTGCTAATTTCTGCCTTAAGCATCAGTACCGCGATGTCAGCAACGGTCGAGGATATGGATCACCGGCTGGACTCTCTGTTCGGGGCGCATCAGCCTTATCACGCCTTTTTCGATCGGTTGCAGACATCCGTGGCGCATAAGGATAAAGACAGGCTTGCCTCGATGGTGTCTTATCCTGTTACCGTTTCCGTTAAAGGGAAGAAAACGCGTATCCGCACGGCCAGCGATTTTAAAAAGCATTACGACGTTATTTTCACGCCGGTTTATTCCCGGGCGATAACCCGCCAGAAATATGAGGATCTCTTCGCCCGGGATCTCGGCGTTATGGTTGGGGATGGGGGCCAGCTGTGGTTTAGCGGCGTGTGCCCGGACAGTGCCTGTAAAACCACCAGGGTGCTGATCACCGGTATCAATAACTAAGCGGAGATCGTCCGGCCGGCGATGCCACTAAGCGTAACGCCCTTCAGGTTTCAGCGAAGTACCTGATGGGCAAGAGTCAGGTAAAAGACTTTTCCGCAAACCCTGAACAAAAAGCGCCCTAATAGTTAAACTAATCTCGAATTAACCATGGGTAAACAATCCCTGACCGCCACAAAAAACCTAACTCACCCACCATTACCCTCGCATAAATAAACCTATTTATCACGAGCTTAATCGAGGCAGGCATATTTTCTCATTTCTTCTATTCTTAAATGGCACTTATTTTTAATGGCTACCCACTTCGCCAATCATTGATTTTTTTTGATAATCTGAGGATGGAATATGAAACCACTGGCTCGTTATTTACTTAGCGGCAGTTTAATACTTTCGATGGGCTCTGCTTACGCTGCTTCACAAACCGACCCGCACCTGAATAAGGGTGTCCAGACCTTTGTTAATGCGCTGAACAGCGGCAACGGAAAACCTATTGAACAGCTCTCGCCTAAGGATGCACGTGCGGTGTTGTCCGGCGCACAGTCGGGCGTTAAGGTGGATTTGTCCGGGGTGACGGTATCGAACAAGACCATTCAGGTCGATGGAAAACCTCTTGAATTAACCATCGTCCGGCCAGAAAACGTTAAAGGTACGCTACCGGCGTTTATGTTCTTCCACGGCGGTGGCTGGGTGCTGGGTGACTACCCCACTCACCAGCGTATGGTCAGGGATCTGGTCGTCTCTTCAGGTGCCGTTGCGGTGTTCGTTAACTACACGCCAAGCCCGGAAGCACACTATCCGGTTGCCATTAATCAGGCTTACGCGGCGACAAAATGGGTTGCTGAACAGGGTGCCGATATCGACGTAGACGGCAGCCGTCTGGCCGTTGCCGGTAACAGCGTTGGCGGTAATATGGCGACGGTGGTCAGCCTGATGGCTAAAGATAAAGGTACGCCGAAGCTGCGCTACCAGGTGCTGTTCTGGCCGGTTACGGATGCTAAATTTGATACCGCCTCCTACAAGCAGTTCGCTGAAGGCCGCTTCCTGACCCGCAATATGATGAAATGGTTCTGGGATAACTACACCACCAGCGCCAGCCAGCGCGCAGAGATTTACGCTTCGCCGCTGCGGGCCTCTGATGACCAGCTTAAGGGGCTGCCTCCGGCACTGGTTCAGACGGCTGAAAATGATGTTCTACGCGATGAAGGTGAAGCCTACGCCCGCAAGCTGAATGCTGCCGGTGTGGATGTGGTGCAGGTTCGCTATAACGGTATGATCCATGATTACGGCCTGCTGAACGCCGTGGCTACCGTGCCAGAGGTTCAGGTCGCGCTGGATCAGGCGGGTTTACTGCTTAAGGAACATCTTAAGTAAGCGTTAGCTGGCGATACCCTCGCCTTAATACGCCACTGCCGATCGTTGATTCGGCAGTGGCTCATCCGACGACATGATCCGAACGTTACTTCGCTTCTTCCGCCGCATCGGCGTGATTCTGACCTTCTTCGATGAAATCTTCATCGATCTCATCGCTGTTCGCCTGATTATCGCGACCGGAAAGCAGGTTCCAGCAGGCAATAAACATCGCGGCGATAAGCGGACCAATGACGAAGCCATTGATGCCGTAAACTTCCATCCCGCCCAGCGTGGCGATCAGAATCAGGTAGTCCGGCATTTTGGTATCCTTGCCGACCAGTAGCGGGCGAAGAATATTATCAACCAGCCCAATCACCACCACAAAGAATCCGACCAGGAAAAGGCCCTGCCAGAGCATGCCGGAGGCAAAGAAATAGACGGCGGCAGGCACCCAGATTATTGCTGAACCCACGGCCGGTATCAGTGAAAGCAGCGCAATAAGCGCGCCCCACAGCAGGCTGCCTTCAATGCCGGTAAAGTAGAATGCCAGGCCACCCAGCGCCCCCTGCACGACGGCTACCACCACCGTACCCTTTACCGTCGCGCGCGATACGGCAGCAAATTTCATAAACAGATGATGCTTCGCATACTTCGAAAGCGGCAGCGCTTCAAGGATCAGGTTCACCAGATAGGAACCATCCTTTAGCAGGAAAAACAGCAGATAGAGCATGATGCCGAAGCCTATCGTAAAGCCGAAGGTGCTCTTGCCTATCAGGAAAACGCTGCCCGCCAGATACTGGCTCCCCTGCAGCGCAAACTGCGAAAGCTTCTGCTGGATGCTGGCCGCCGTATCCAGATGATGTTCCGCCAGGAAATTACCTGCCCAGGCGGGAAGATGCTGCATGATATCCGCAAGAACGGTCGGCAGCTGCGTGTTGTTGTGCTGAAGTTTGGTATAGACCACGTTGAATTCAATCGCCATGGAGGACGCGAGAACCACCAGCGGGGTGAAAACGATTAAACAGATAATCAACAGGGTTAAGAATGAGGCCAGCCCATTCTTCTCACCGATAAGCTTACGCAACCGGGTTTTCAACGGATGGAAAATAATCGCCAGAATGGCCGCCCATAATACGGATGAGTAGTAAGGCCCCAGGATATCCAGAAACGCTACCGTCACAATAAAAAGAATTACAATAAAAAATCCTTTCGTCAGGCCTTTAAATCTCATAACAATCCCTCTGAAGCGCAATTTTGCCCCCGAATCATAGAACGGCAGCCTGCTTTTGCAACAGCGTAGCAAAACTAATTTATGGTATCGTAACGACATCTGATCCCATGTCGCGACGCCCCTTTAGCGCCCACTATGCAAAATCGCCTGACCATTAAAGATATCGCGCGCCTGAGCGGCGTCGGTAAATCGACCGTTTCCCGCGTCATTAATAATGAAAGCGGCGTGAATCCTGATACGCGCGCCAGAATTCTCCAGGTGATTGAACAGCATAACTTTCATCCGTCGAAATCCGCGCGATCGCTGCGTAGCCTGAGCGATAAGGTCGTCGCGATTATCGTTTCAAGGCTGGACTCTCCGTCTGAAAACCAGGCGGTCAGATCGATGCTACCGCTGTTTTATCAGCAGGGGTACGACCCTATCGTGCTGGAAAGCCAGTTCAACCCGGCCCGGGTTGAGGAGCATCTTCAGGTGCTGGCGCAGCGTAATATTGATGGCGTCGTGCTGTTTGGCTTTACCGGGTTGGGAAGTGAGATGTTGACGCCATGGCAGGACAAGCTGGTGATGATGGCCCGCCCAATGCCTGGCCTGTCATCCGTTTGCTACGACGATGCCGGCGCCGTGGCTCTGCTGATGGACGAACTGATCAAGAGACAGCTGCGCCATATCAGCTTTATTGGCGTGACGCCCGAGGACACCACCACCGGCAAACAGCGGTCCGACGCCTACCGTGCAGTGTGCCAGGCGCATAAGCTGCTGCCTTCGCTGGCGCTGGGTGATTTGGGCTATCAAAGCGGTTACGACCTGTTACCCCAGGTACTCAACCCACAGACGCAGGCGGTGATTTGCGCGTCCGATACCATCACTCTGGGCGTGCAAAAATATCTGCAACAGGTGCAGCCCAACGCCGTGCAGGTGTGCTGCATCGGCACCAACCCCCTTTTACACTTCCTTTATCCCGCCACCCTGTTTGTTAGCCTGGGCTACAGCAGCAGCGGAGAAGCCGCGGCAAAACAGCTGATTGCGCAGCTGTCGGGCAGCGGGCCGCATCAGCAGATCACCCTGCCGGCCAGGCTTATTTCTGACCCACTCGTCCCCTGATCACTCTACCGACGCGTTAAGCCTCCCTCTTTAGCAGGCTTATAAGAAATTTTGCGAGATGCTGCACAGATATGGGAACGTTCCCATACAAATCCCGACTATCCCGTTATTCTCTGCACACCTCAGCGGAGCGGCGGTTTGCGCACTGCTGATTGACCTTTCTCTGTAAGGACACAACATGAGCATGGAATTGCATAAGGACGTAGAGCGCCTGATCGCGCTGGTCGGCGGAGCCAGCAATATTGCTAAGGTAAGCCACTGTATTACCCGTTTACGTTTCGTTCTTCACGACCCGATGAAGGCGGAACCCACAAAGATTGAACAGTTGAGTATGGTCAAGGGATGCTTTACCTCCGCTGGCCAGTTTCAGGTGGTGATCGGTACCGAGGTGGGCGACTACTATGCGGCTTTGATTACCCAGGCGGAAAAAAACGAGGAGAGTAAAGAAGAGACGAAAACTGCCGCCCGCCAGAATATGACCGCCCTTGAGCGGGGGATCTCCCACTTTGCCGAGATCTTCTTCCCGCTGCTCCCCGCCCTCATCAGCGGTGGCCTGATACTTGGCTTCCGTAACATTATTGGCGATATCCCGCTGTCAGACGGCAAAACGCTGGCACAGATCTCCTCCTTCTGGCAGGCGATGTACGATCTTCTGTGGCTGCCGGGCGAGGCGATATTTATGTTCCTGCCGGTTGCCGTCTGCTGGTCAACGGTGAAAAAGATGGGCGGCACAGAAATCCTCGGGATCGTGCTGGGCATTACCCTGGTTTCCCCCCAGCTAATGAACTCCTACGGGCTGGGCCAGCAGATCCCTGACGTCTGGCATCTGGGCTGGTTCACCATCGAAAAGGTCGGCTACCAGGCCCAGGTTATTCCTTCTATGCTGGCCGGTATCGCGCTGGCGCTGATTGAAAATCGTCTTAAGAAGCTGATCCCGGCTTACCTCTATCTGGTCTTTGTCCCGGTGATTTCGCTGATACTGGCGGTGTTCCTGGCGCACTCTCTGATTGGCCCCTTTGGCCGAATGATCGGCGATGGCGTGGCCTGGGCAGTGAAGGGCGTAATGACCGGCAGCTTTGCACCCGTCGGCGCAGCTCTGTTTGGCTTCCTCTACGCGCCGCTGGTGATCACTGGCGTACATCAGACCACGCTGGCGATTGATATGCAGATGATCCAAAGCACCGGCGGTACGCCGCTCTGGCCGCTGATCGCCCTCTCCAATATTGCTCAGGGTGCCGCCGTCGTGGGCATCATTCTGGTCGGTAAAAAGAAAAGTGAGCGGGAAGTCTCAGTGCCTGCCGCCATCTCCGCCTTCCTCGGGGTGACCGAACCTGCGATGTATGGCATCAATATGAAATATCGCTTCCCCATGCTCTCCGCCATGATTGGCTCTGCGCTTGCCGCGCTGATTTGCGGGCTGTATGGCGTAACGGCCAACGGCATTGGCGTCGGGGGCCTGCCGGGAATCCTCTCTATTAAGCCGCAATTCTGGCCAGTCTTCTCACTCGCCATGCTGGTTGCCCTGGTGGTCCCTGTCCTGCTGACCCTGCTGTTGCATAAACGACAGGTTATTAAGGCCAGGATGCCGTTGGAAGATAACGAGCAACCTTCGACTCTCTAAAAATAAGCACTTCTCGACTGTTTAAGGATAAACAGCATGATTGACAGCATTGATCCCTGCCCCTGGTGGAAAAATGGGGTGATTTACCAGATTTACCCAAAAAGCTTTCAGGACACAACCGGCAGTGGCCAGGGCGATCTTAACGGCATCATCCAGCGGCTGGACTATCTGCAAAAGCTGGGCGTTGATGCCCTGTGGCTGACGCCGATTACCGTTTCCCCGCAGGTGGATAACGGCTATGACGTCGCGGACTACTGCAATATCGATCCCGCCTGTGGCACCTTTGCTGATTTCGAGCGGCTGGTAGCAGGCGCACATCAGCGCGGTATGCGTATCGTGATGGATATGGTTTTTAACCATACCTCGACCGAGCATCGCTGGTTTAAGCAGTCGCTTAACCCCGCCAGCCCCTTCCGACCTTTTTACCACTGGCGGCAGGGTGTTGCGGGCCAGCCCCCCAATCACTGGCAATCTAAATTTGGCGGCAGCGCCTGGCAGTGGCACCCACAGAGCAGCCAGTACTACCTGCATCTGTTCAGCCCACAGCAGGCCGACCTTAACTGGGAGCACCCCCCCGTACGCGAGGCGCTTAAGGCTATCTGCCGCTTCTGGGCGGGGAAAGGCGTGGACGGGCTGAGGCTCGACGTCATTAACCTGGTATCCAAAACCGCGGACTATCCTGAGGATGCCCTGGGTGATGGACGCCGTTTCTATACCGATGGTCCACGCATTCATGAATATCTTCAGGAGTTTAGCCGGGAAGTTTTTCGCCCGCTGGGGCTGATGACCGTGGGCGAAATGTCCTCTACCTCGCTCGAGGCGTGCCGACAGTATGCCGCCGTTGACGGTAGCGAACTGTCCATGACCTTCAACTTTCACCATCTTAAGGTGGACTATGCTGACGGCGAAAAGTGGTGCGATGCCGCGCCCGACCTGCTGTTGCTGAAGCGTCTGTTCTGCACCTGGCAGCAGGGAATGCATGGTCATGCCTGGAATGCGCTGTTTTGGTGTAACCACGATCAGCCACGTATCGTCTCCCGCCTGGGCAGCGAGGGGCCTCTGCGCGTGCCCGCCGCCAAAATGCTGGCGATGGTGCTGCACGGCATGCAGGGCACCCCCTTTATCTATCAGGGAGAAGAGATTGGCATGACCAACCCGGGCTTTAGCCACATCAGCCAGTACCGTGATGTGGAGAGCCTCCGCTGGTATGACGCGATGAAAAAAACAGGCGGCGATGAGACCCTTCTGCTGACAATTCTTTCCCGCAAGTCACGCGATAACAGCCGTACGCCAATGCAGTGGGATGCGACAGATAACGCCGGTTTCACCTCCGGCGAACCCTGGATTTCCCCCTGCCGCTCCTATCCCCTGCTCAACGTGGAGCAGGCAGTAAAGGATCCTGACTCCGTTTTTCACCTCTATCGGCGGCTAATAGCGCTGCGTAAAACCTTTGCCATATTTACCGACGGTGACTATCAGGATTGCCTGCCCACGCATCCTGGTCTCTGGTGCTACACGCGCACCAAAGGCCGCCAGCAGCTGCGTGTTATCGCCAACCTTAGCGAATCTGCTCAGCCCTCCCCTCTCACCTGTGTGAAGGGTGAAACGCTGCTCAGTAACTATTCCGACGCGCCGGTAAACAATCTGCTGCGTCCGTATGAGTGTCTTTATCAGTTGATGGAACAAGGAGAATAATAATGCGAGTACTCAGGAAGACCTTCACTGTACTGCCCTTACTGACGCTGACGATGGCTGGCTCCGCCTTCGCACTTGATTTTGGCGGCTATGCGCGTTCCGGCATTGGCTGGACAAACAAAGGCGGAGAGCAGCGCTGCTTCCAGGCGACCGGGGCCAACAGCAAATATCGTCTGGGGAATGAATGTGAAACCTACGCTGAGTTGAAGCTGGGCCAGGAGCTGTGGAAAGAGGAGAATAAAAGTTTCTATTTCGATACCAACCTGGCCTATGCGGTGTCCCAGCGTACGGATGTGGAGAGCGTCGATCCTAACTTCCGCGAGGCCAACGTACAGGGTAAAAACCTGATTGACGCGCTACCCGGTGCTACGCTCTGGGCAGGTAAGCGCCTCTACCAGCGTCATGACGTGCATATGATCGATTTTTACTACTGGGATATTTCCGGTCCGGGAGCGGGGATAGAGCAGATTGATCTCGGGGCAGGTAAGCTTTCACTGGCCGCCACCCGCAACGCTGAAGCGGGGGGATCCTGGGGCTTTATCGACAATCAGATGAAGTGGGTACCGACCATAAACGATACCTTCGATCTGCGGATGGCTGAAATTCCGGTGAACGCCAATGGTGCGCTGGAGGTCGGTTTTGATTACGGACGCGCCCGGGTTCAGAAAGGCTTTCAGCTGGCGGAAGGCGCATCTGAAGATGGCTGGATGCTAAGCGCCGAACACACGCAAACCCTGAACAGCGGCTACAACAAACTGGTGATGCAGTATGCCACTGATGCGATGACTTCGCTGCGTACCGGCCATCCCGAGGGAGGAAGCGTTAACAATAATGGTAAAATGGTTCGCGTCATCGACCACGGCGCAATGGATTTAAACGACACATGGGGTCTGACCTGGGTTGCCCTCTATCAGGATGTGAACCGCGATAACCGCAATGGAACAGCCTGGTACTCTGCGGGCCTGCGCCCTATGTATAAGTGGACGCCCATCCTCAGTACCCTGCTGGAGGTTGGCTATGACAGCGTGAAATCTCAGCAGACCGGCGATCGTAATAGCCAGTACAAACTGACGCTGGCTCAGCAGTGGCAGGCCGGGGAGAGCGTCTGGGCGCGCCCCGCATTGCGCCTGTTCGCAACCTATGCCAAATGGAATGAAAAGTGGGGCTACGCCACTGCCGACGACCTCGCCTTTGTTGCCGGCAACGCCTACCGTGATAGCAGTGCGAAAACCTTTAGCAGAGGACGTAATGACGAAATGAGCTTCGGTGCGCAGTTTGAAGCCTGGTGGTAACGAGCCAGGCACAGGCGATCGGTCTGATGAAGGTATTACGCGAAGCCAGAGCCTTCTTCTGGAAGGCTGGGTGATAAGTGTATGGTGCTGCTGGTATTCCCTGCTAAAGCAGGGAATACCAGCCAGCCTTTTAAGTGGTTACGTGGTTACGTAGCTACGCCAGCGTGACCGGCCACTGATTCAGAACGATCCCCCGCTTTGGGGCCTCCTCGCCGAAATCCTGTAGCACGGCCTTAACGTCCGGATCCAGGTACTCGGCATTATCATGATCGACGATCACTACGCTGTTTTCCGGGATCTGCGCCAGCAGCCCCTTGAGGCGTGGGTTATGCATAAACGTCAGGTTCTGCTGAAAGTGCAGCACGAAATGGTCGTCATAGCGGGTGAGCTGCATCGCGTTGTGATGACTCTTATAAATGCTGAACAGGATCTGCGTGGCCAGGCCAATACCAATCCCGGCCAGCATACCAAAGACCAGGATACCGCCAATGGTCGCCAGAAAGGGGACATACTGCTGGGCGCCCTGACGGAACTGCTCCACAAACAGCCGTGGGGTGGCAAGCTTGTAACCGGTATAAAGCAGCACGGCGGCCAGGCTGGCCAGTGGAATAGCATTCAGCAGATCGCTGAAATAGAGGCCGCATACCAGCAGCAATGACCCGTGGATCAGGATGGAGATCTTGCTCTGCGCCCCGGCGCTAACGTTAACCGAGCTGCGAACAATAACGGCAGTGATGGGCAGTCCACCGAGCAGGCCGCTAAGCAGGTTACCCACCCCCTGAGCACGCATCTCTTTATCCGGCGAGGGCGGTGGATTTTGTGGGCGAAGCTTTTTTAGTGCCTCCTGGCTGAGCAGCGTTTCCAGACTGGCGACAATCGCCAGCGTCACCGCGATCATATAGACCATCGGATTTTGCCAGACGGACCAGTCCGGGCGCTGGAGCTCGCCGGTAAGCGCCTGAATACTGTCAAAAGCAGGCAGTGAGATACGCGGCAGATTGCTGATAATCTCGGGGAACAGCCTGCCACCGATCAGGGTAGCCAGGCAGCCAAACAGGACGGCTACCAGCGGACCGGGCATCCAGCTCAGCGCCTTAATGTTCTTAAGGGTACGCGTCGACCAAAACCACAGAATAAGCAGCCCAATACCGGATACGACAATGGCCGGAATTGAGACGCTGAACGCCCCGCCGGTGACCAGCGTACTGAGTTTGCTCTCTTCAGCGGCCCCCAGCGCGACCGGTATCTGCTGAATAATCAGCAAAATACCGATAGCGGCCAGCATACCTTTGATCACCGTACCCGGCACCAGCGTAATAAATCGCCCGGCCCGCAGCACGCCGAACAAAAACTGCAATACACCGGCGACGATAAGCGCGAACAGCAGGGCTGAAAAGGAGCCAAGAGTTTCGATTGCGCCGGTGACGATAGTGACCAGACCGGCAGCCGGCCCGCTTACGGCAAACTTTGACGGGCTAAAGGTGGTGACCACCAGGCCGCCAATCACGCCGGTCAGCAGTCCAACAAAGGGCGGAAGACCACTGGCCTGCGCAATCCCCAGACAGAGCGGTAGCGCGACCAGAAATACGACCAGGCCTGCCGGGATATCCTGACGAAGCGTTTTCAGGTTCATAGCATTTTATCCTCTGCATTTTGCTGAATAAGCTCTTTCAGATGGCCGGAGCGCAGATCGTATACGCAGCCAAACACGTCCAGCGCCGCGCCGGCCCGCCAGACGGCCCTTACCGGCTCTGCCGCCACCAGGTGCCTGAACTGGGCCAGGACGTTGACCTCCACCAGCGCATTCAGTCGTTCGGTTTCGTCGTCATCTTCGCTGGTCTCTGCCAGGCCAGGCGCAATGGCGGCGCGCAGCTGGGTGATCCGGCGGGCAAGTGGGGAATTTTCATCGCCCAGCGGAATGTCCGGCAGTGAAATCGCCGCCTGTACGCCGCCGCAACCGTAGTGACCACAGAGCACAATGCGCGAGACCTTGAGGTATTCAAGCGCGTATTGCAGAACGCTCATAAAATTATCGTCGCCGTTAACCACCATATTGGCGATATTACGGTGCATAAAAAGCTCTCCCGGATGCGCACCCGTTAATACCTCTGCGGGGACCCGGCTGTCTGAACAGCCAATCCATAACGAATGTGGCGTTTGGGAATGAACATTTTGCCGAAAATAGTGAGGATTGCGTTGGCGGCGCTGTAAGGCCCAACTGCGGTTTTTCGCTAACAGGGGTTTTAGAGTCGTCAAAATAAAGCCTCTCTTTCAGGACGGCAGGAATAAACCTGAACGGCAAATAAGCCGGATAAATACCCGAGGGGTTTCAGGCATTGCTTCACAGCTTTCGGTGAAATAAGTTCTAACACTTAATGCTTAATTCATTCATTAAGAATAATCCTGGTTAAATAATTAATATCGTTTTGTAATTTTATTTAAATAACCTTTATTTCCATTACGTTATTTGCATAACAGCCCGGTGAAATATAAGTTTTTCATATGACGGCCATAATAATTAACAGTAAATTATATATAAAACAGCTGGTTGGGAAATAAGACAGGGGTATTATTTATGGGGTTAATGGGGTTAATGGGGTTAATGGGGTTAATGGGGTTAATGGGGTTAACAGCGCTAACGACAGCAAATGCAAAGCAGGTCAAAGACAGATGGAAGGCAGGTTGAGGGCAGATTACAGGCAGGTGAGAATCGGATAACAAGCGAATAATAAGACTGCTATGTAATAAGCTTTATGGCATCATATATAATTAGATTTATCCATGGCGTCAGCAGGGATTATTTCGATGTGATAATAACGATTCCCACCGCGCGCATAAGTGGAAAGCCCTCCAGGATTACCGTTTATTTTATATATTAGTGTCAGAACCTCTGGAGGAATATTTAAGTTAATTTACATCCCTTGCGGGTTAACCATGCTCCCTGTTGGAGATTCAAAGTCGGTGTTCAGCTGGAAAACGGGACATATCCTGGCCTAAGAGAAAAATCTACACTGTCACCGCTCTCACAGACCCTGTAGAGCATTCTGTGTCACTGCTGCCGTATTAAAGGTGTTTCAGCCATTTCCCCCTGTTCTCCTCGCTCCAAAACTCGCTTTTACCTGTTTCATGCTGCGAGAGCGCTCTCGGCTGCTGAGTCTCCGCTGCCGGACGCGTTGCGGCTCACAGCCTGAAAAGCCCGCATCGTTAAGACCGGAATTTCAGGCCCGCATCTGATTCCGCCCCGCAATTGATAAACAAAAATCATGGCTCTTTAATCATTTTATGGCAGACAAAACGCTCGCCTCATCCTAAGTTGGTATTGGCATATCAGATCCGCTGATATATAAACGATTGTTTTAAAAATAAAAATAAAGATAACTCACCCGGTGCGCTCAGCGACGACAGGGCCATTGCCGCCGTTATACAGGCATTTTCTTACCCGATTACGGATTAGCAAAAAAACAGAGAGCATACCCTATGAGCAATCGTGACATGGTTAACGTAAAGGAGTGGATAGACAGCCGCTCAATTTCCGGGAGGCAGTGGCTAATCCTGGCGCTGTGCTTCTTTATTATCACCTTCGATGGCTATGATGCTGCCGTGATGGGTTTCATCGCCCCCGCCCTGATTGAAGACTGGGGCATCGCCCGCTCGGAAATGGGTCCCATCCTCGGCGCGGCGATGTTAGGTGTTGCTCTCGGCGCGCTGTTTGTCGGGCCGTGGTCCGATCGCTTTGGCCGTAAACGCGTTTTGCTGATTTCCGTCGCCGGTTTTGCCTGCTTCAGCCTGGCCAGCGCCTTTGCCCGCTCGCCACTGGAGATGGCGCTGCTGCGCTTTATCACCGGTCTGGGACTGGGAGCGGTGATGCCGAACTGCGTCACCCTGGTCGCCGAATATATGCCCGAACGCCGACGGGGCCTGATGATCTCCCTGATGTATAGCGGCTTTAATATCGGGTCGGGTCTCGGCGGCTTTATTGCGGCCGGGATGATCCCGCGTTTTGGCTGGCAGTCGGTGCTGCTGTTTGGCGGCGGTGTCCCCCTGCTGATGCTGCCTCTGCTGATGTGGGTGCTGCCCGAATCCGCTCTGTATATGGTCGTTCGCAAAGTCAGTCAGCATAAGATCGCGGCGGTGCTCAATCGCCTCGGCGGCCAGTTTAACAGCGGCGTGACCTTTGTGTTGAATACGCCAGTAGTGCCCAAAAAGTCTCAGGTGCTGCAACTCTTCTCACCGGGCTATACCGCCGGCACCCTCTCTCTCTGGCTGACCTATTTTATGGGCCTTTTCGTTATCTATCTGCTTAACGGCTGGCTGCCCACCATTATGCGGTCAGGCGGCGTCACCATTGAGCGCGCGGCGATTGTTGCCGGGCTTTTTCAGCTGGGTGGCACGCTTGGCGGACTGCTGGTGGGTGGGCTGATGGACCGCCTGAAAGCCAAATACGTGATCGCCAGTTTCTATCTGCTGGGCTGCTTCTGCCTGCTCGCGCAGGGCGTCTGGGGATTTGGTCCCACTATGCTGGCGGTGCTGGTATTTATCAGTGGTGCCTGTATCAACGGTGCACAGACCGGTTTGCAGGCCTTTTCTCCTGCCTTTTATCCGACGGAAATGCGCGCGACCGGCGTCTGCTGGATGCATGGTATAGGCCGCACCGGCGCCATTCTCAGCTCCTCGCTCGGTGGCGTGCTGCTGGGCGTCTTTCCCGGACAAACCAGTATTTTCATCGTGTTGTCACTTCCTGCCCTGCTGGCAGCACTCGCCATTACCCAACACAGAGATGCGCATGGCGTAAGGACGCTAAAAGGTGCCGAACCGGAGGCGATCCCTGGCCTGACGCGCACAATTAATAACCGATAAGTGAAGAAAGAGGATCATTATGGCTAAAATTATCGGCGGTCTGGCGGTTTCACATACGCCAACAATCGGCTTCGCAGTTGACCATAACAAACAGAAAGAAGAGCCCTGGGTACCCATCTTTGATGGCTTCGCGCCCATGCAGCGCTGGCTGGAAGAGAAAAAACCCGATGTGCTGCTCTACGTCTTTAACGATCACGTCACCTCATTTTTCTTTGATCACTACTCCGCTTTTGTTCTGGGGATTGATGACCAGTACGCCGTAGCAGATGAAGGGGGTGGCCCGCGTGATTTACCCCCGGTGCGGGGTCACGCCGCGCTGTCGCAGCATATTGGGGCCAGCCTGATGGCCGATGAGTTTGATATGTCTTTTTTCCAGGATAAGCCGCTGGATCACGGTTTATTCTCCCCGCTGTCGGCCCTGCTTCCCTTTGATAATGACTGGCCGGTGCAGATTGTCCCGCTCCAGGTGGGCGTGCTGCAGTTCCCTATTCCCAGCGCCAGACGCTGTTATAAGCTTGGCCAGGCCCTGCGTCGCGCGGTAGAAAGCTACCCGGAAGATCTCAAGGTCGCCATTGTCGCGACCGGAGGCGTGTCGCACCAGGTTCACGGCGAACGCTGCGGCTTTAACAACCCGGACTGGGATGCACAGTTTGTTGATATGCTGGTCAACGATCCTGAACGCCTGACCGAAATTACCCTCGCGGAGTATGCCACCCTGGGCGGCCTGGAGGGTGCGGAAATCATTATGTGGCTGGTTATGCGCGGGGCGCTGTCGGCCAACGTTGAGAAGCTACATCAGGCCTATTACCTGCCCTCCATGACCGGTATTGCTACGCTTATCCTGGAAAATCAGGCCCGTGAGGCGCCAGCCGACGTTCATCAGCGCCAGCGTGACAAAATTGAGCTACAGCTCAAAGGCGTCGAAAAGCTGCCCGGTACCTATCCCTTCACCCAGGCGCGCAGCCTGAAGGCGCTGCGGATTAACCGCTTCCTGCATAAAATGATCCAGCCCGCCTGGCGCGAGCGCTTTAAGCGCGACCCTCAGGGGCTTTACGCCGAGGCAAAGCTGACCGACGAGGAGCAGACGCTGCTGACCCAGCTCGACTGGCGCGGCATGATCCACTACGGCGTAAGCTTCTTTCTGCTGGAAAAACTGGGCGCGGTGGTCGGCGTCTCCAATCTGCATATCTACTCTGCCATGCGCGGGGAAACGCTGGAAGAGTTCCAGAAAACCCGTAATCAGCAGGTGCTCTATTCGGTGGCAGGAAAAAAAGCATGATGACGCCGCAACCCATTATTGACTGCCATCATCACGTCTTTGACCCGGTGCGCTTCCCCTACGATCCGGCCAGTACCTACCGTCCTGAGGGACATGAGCTGGGAACGCCCGATAATTATCAGACGGTGATGGCGGCGTATAACATTCGCCATTCGCTGATCGTCGGCCCCACATCGGCCTACAACACCGATAACCGCTGCCTGCTCGATACCATTAAGCGCGGCGAGGGCAAGTTTAAAGGGATTGCCGTTACCCCGCGCGACGCGGACAGCGCATCGCTCAGCGACCTGCGCGATCGGGGCGTGGTGGGCATTGCCCTTAACGTCGCGATGCTCGGCACCGAGCCCTTTCTTAAACTGGACGCCCTGATGGAAAGGCTGGCCGCGTTAGAGATGTATGCGCAGATCCAGGTGCAAAACGATCAGCTGCTGGCGCTGATGCCGCTGCTGAAGCGTACCCGAACCCGGCTGCTGATTGATCACGCCGGCAGGCCGGACGTCAGTGCAGGCCTCGATCAGCCGGCCTTTCAGGCGCTGCTGTCGCTGGCAGAAAACGGGCGTACCTTCGTCAAACTCTCGGGGCTGTCGCAGTTCTCAAAGCAGGGTTATCCCTGGGCCGACGGCCACGCTTTTCAGCTGGCGCTGCTGGAGCGTTTCGGGGCCGAAAACTGTATGTGGGGATCGGACTGGCCGTTTTTGCGGGCCAAAAGCCGGATGGATATAGGCGCATTGTTACTGCTGCTTGAGCAGCTGATCCCGGACGACGCGACGCGGCGTCAGATCCTGTGGCATACGCCAAAACGCCTGTTTGGCTTCGGCGAATAAGGAGAAATTTATGCAGACCGTTTATATCCTCAATGGCCCCAACCTTAACCTGCTGGGCACCCGCGAACCGGCCACCTATGGCACCGATACGCTGGCTTCGATTGAGGCATTATGCCGCGCCACGGCGGCAGAACTGAATATCGCCGTCGAGTTTCGCCAGACCAACCATGAAGGAGAGATGATCGACTGGATCCAGGAGGCGCGCCACCATGCTCAGGCGCTGGTGATTAATCCTGCGGCCTGGACGCACACCTCGGTGGCAATCCGCGATGCGGTGACGGCGGTCGCCCTGCCGCTCTATGAGGTGCATATCACTAACGTGCATAAGCGCGAACCCTTTCGCCACCACTCGTATCTCTCGGACGTGGCGCAGGGGGTGATTTGCGGCTACGGACTGCGCGGCTACCGCTATGCCCTGATCGAAGCGGCCAGGCAGCACGGCTAAGCATTAGCGCCTGGCCTTTCGAACGGGCAGCACGGTCAGAATAGCGCCCGCTCATTCGGCGCTATGCGTCTAACGGATAGTCCCCGCAGACGTCACGCAGGCAGCTAATTAACGCATCGGCGGCAGGCGAATGCAGGCAGCCGGTACGGTAGCAGAGGCCGATAGCCCTGCCGGTAGCCGGTAGCGCTATCGGCAGCACGGCCAGCTCGCCCGAGGCCAGCTCTACTTCCAGCTGGTGGGCGGAAACCGCCGCCAGCATATCGGAGTCGCGCAGCAGCCCGCGCACCAGCGCCAGATCGCCGCTTTCCACCACCGGGTCGGGCGCCGGGATCCCCATACGGTGAAAACAGGTATCCAGCAGTCGCCGGGCAGGCGTATGCGAACGCGGCAGCACCCAGCGCGCCTCACGCAGCGCACGTCTGTCGCAGGGATGCTGGCTCAGCGGATGATCGGGCCTGGCCACCAGCACCATCTCCTCATCAAACAGCGTTTCGCTGGTCATATCCTGCTGCTCTTCACTGTTGCGCAGCGCACCGAAAATAAAGTCGATTTCACCGGCGCGCATCTCTGCGGCCAGCATTCCCCAGGCACTTTCGCTGGTGACGACCTTAATACCGGGATAGCGCGAGGTCAGCCGGATAATCGCCTGCGGAAGCAGGCGGGTGCGTCCGAGCGGCAGGGCGCCAACCCGCACCGTGCCGACCAGATTGCCCTTGCGCGCGGCAATATCGGCGGGAATATGCCGCAGCTCATTCAGCGCGCGGCGAATATTGGGCTCAATCTCGCGCCCCGCCAGCGAAGGCACCATACCATGAGGCGTTCTTTCCAGCAGGGGAATACCCGCGCCGTTCTCCAGCACCTTTAGCGCCGCGCTGACGGCGGGCTGGCTCAGACCCAGCTGATGCGCCACCGACTGCATATGATTGGTCTGACACAGGGTGATAAAAATTTGCAGCCGGCGGACGTTGAATAACCACAGCGGTTCAGACTCATTGCGGCTGCTTCTGCTCAGCAGTTTCGCCAGTCGGCGCGGCAGAGAATGGAGTTCCTCAATCGCCCGGCGCGCGCGCGGCAGGATACACTTGCCAAAGTCAGTCAGCATCATACCGCCGGAATGGCGCTCGAACAGCGGTACCGCAAGCCGCTGCTCCAGATCGTGAATCGATCGCGTGACCGCCGACTGGGTGCGAAATAACTCATCGGCCGCGCGCGAAACGCTCCCCTGGGCAACCACCTGACAAAACGCTCTGATTTGCATCAGATTTACTGGCTCATTCCCGGTTATATTTGGCGCCATACCCTGCCCTCTTTTGCCCGGCTGAATGGGGTCACTATAAATAAAACGCATACCTGCTGCAATCAAATGAATTATCCCGTCCCCGCCCAGAGTGACAGCATTAAAAAAAACGTAAAGGAACCCGATGATGACTGAACTCACTTCTCCTAAAACGGCTCTGGTCGTTAGCGCACACTCTGCCGACTTCGTCTGGCGCTCAGGCGGGGCCATCGCCCTGCATCAGCAGCAGGGTTATCAGGTACACGTGGTCTGCCTGTCGTTTGGCGAACGCGGCGAATCCGCGAAGCTGTGGCGTAAAGGCAACATGACCGAAGAGAAAGTTAAAACGGCCCGCCGCGCCGAAGCGCTGGCCGCCGCAGACATTCTCGGTGCGAGCATAGAATTTTTTGATATGGGTGATTATCCGCTGCGTGCGGATAAAGAGGCCCTGTTCCGCCTGGCAGACGTCTACCGTCGGGTACAGCCGCACTTTGTTCTGACCCATTCCCTGCACGATCCCTATAACTATGACCATCCACTGGCCAACAACCTGGCGCAGGAGGCACGCATCATCGCCCAGGCAGAGGGATACCGCCCCGGCGAAAAAATTATCGGTGCGCCACCGGTCTACTGCTTTGAACCTCATCAGCCAGAGCAGTGCAGCTGGAAGCCGGATGTGTTGCTGGATATCACCAGCGTCTGGGATAAAAAATATGCCGCTATCCAGTGTATGGCCGGGCAGGAACACCTGTGGGAATACTACACCCGCGTGGCGCAGCAGCGCGGCGTACAGGCGAAACGCAACGTTGGCATCACCTCAACCCGCGACATTATTTACGGCGAAGGCTACCAGAGTATTTTCCCACGCGTGACGGAGGATCTGGCATGAGTGCAATCGGTAAGAAAGGGGTGGTGGTGCGTCATATCGAACGGGCGGCCGGGCATGATATTGCCGCGCTGGCCGGATATGGCGTCGCGACGGTACATGAAGCGCAGGGCCGCAAAGGACTGCTGGACCCGGCAATCCGCCCGATCCAGCAGAATAAGGGCATTGCGGGCAGCGCCGTTACCGTCCTGCTGGCACCCGGCGACAACTGGATGTTTCACGTGGCGGTCGAGCAGTGCCAGCCAGGAGATATTCTGGTGGCCGTGCCAACCTCCCCCTGCGTTGACGGTTACTTTGGCGATCTGCTCGCCACCTCCCTGCAATCGCGCGGCGTACAGGGCCTGATTGCCGACCACGGCATCCGCGACAGCAAAACGCTGCGTGAGATGGGCTTTGCCGTCTGGTCCCGCGCCATTTACGCCCAGGGCACGGTAAAAGAGACGCTGGGATCGGTCAACGTGCCGGTGGTCTGCGCCGGCCAGCTGGTCTGGCCCGGTGATGTGATCGTCGCCGACGACGACGGTGTGGTGGTGGTGCGCCGGGCAGAGGCCGCCAGCACCGCAGAAAGCGCCGCTAAGCGGGAAGCGCTGGAAGAGAGCAAGCGCGCGCGCATGGCTTCCGGCGAGCTGGGGCTGGATATCTATCAAATGCGCCCACGCCTGGCCGAAAAAGGCCTGCGCTATGTGGACACCCTGGACGATCTGGAGAACTGATATGCGCCAGCGCCGCCTGCCCTGCCTGCTAATTCGGGGGGGCACCTCTAAAGCCGCCTGTTTTCTTGCCGACGATCTGCCAGAGGAGCGGGATCTTCGCGATCGCGTACTGCTGGCGGTGATGGGATCGCCGGATATCAGGCAGATCAACGGGCTGGGCGGCGGCGATCCGCTGACCAGCAAAGTCGCCATCGTACGTGCTTCCCAGCGGGAAGATGCCGACGTGGATTATCTTTTTGCCCAGGTTAACGTCGATCGCGCCAGCGTCGATTACGGGCAGAACTGCGGCAATGTGCTGGCGGCTATCGGCCCCTTTGCACTGGAGCGGGGGCTGGTGAAAGCGGCTGGCGAGAGCACCGACGTGCGGATTTTTATGGAAAATACCGGCCAGATAGCAACAGCGCAGGTCGCCACGCCGGACGGTGAAGTCTGCTACGACGGCACCCTGAAAATTGACGGCGTGCCGGGAACGGCGGCAGAAATTGTCCTGAACTTCAGTGATATTGCGGGCTCCAGCTGTGGCGCACTGCTCCCCACCGGCAACGTGCGCGACACGGTTGAGGGTATTGATATCACCTGCATTGATAACGGCATGCCGGTGGTTATCCTGCGTGCGGCTGATTTCGGCCTGAGCGGCTATGAAACACGCGAGCAGCTGGATGCAGACCAGACGCTTAAGCGCCGTCTGGAATCGATTCGCCTGCAGGCCGGTCCGCTGATGAATCTGGGCGATGTGAGCCAGCGAACCGTGCCCAAAATGAGCCTGCTGGCCGAGCCGCGCGAGGGCGGCGCGATTTGCAGCCGGACCTTTATTCCTCACCGCTGCCATGCCTCGGTCGGGGTGCTGGGCGCGGTCAGTATTGCCAGCGCCTGCCTGCTGCCGGGCAGCGTGGCCGAGGGTCTGGCGCGTATCAGCGATGCACGCGATCAGCGCCTGAGCGTTGAGCATCCCAGCGGGGAATTTAGCGTTATTTTGCAGCGCGACGAGCAGATGACGCTGACCGGCGCAGGGTTACTGCGCACGGCCAGGTCGATCTTTGACGGCGAGGTGCTGATCCCGGACGCGGTCTGGCCAGCGACAAACACTCACGGAGCGCCATGATGATCAATATAACCTTTATCGGCTTTGGCGAGGCCGGGGGCATCTTCGCAGCGGATCTGGCCGCTCGCGCCGTAATCACCGTTTGGGATCGCAAGTTTATCGCTGCGCCCGAACAGGACGAATCGCTGGCGGACGAGCAGGCCAGGCTGCGACAAAAAGCGGCCGGGGCGGGCGTGCGGGTGGCGGGATCGCTGGCGGAGGCGCTGGACAATGCCACGCTGGTATTCTCCACCGTTACCGCCTCCCAGGCGCTGGCGGTCGCCACCGAAGCCGCCGCGCTGCTGAAGCCCGGACAGGTATTTCTCGATCTGAACTCTGTTTCCCCGGCGACCAAACAGGCCGCTGCCGCACGGGTACAGGCCAGCGGTGCCGATTATATTGATGTGGCCGTGATGTCGCCCGTCCCCCCTAAGCGCCTGGCAACACCGCTGCTGATCGGAGGCCTGGAGGCCGAGGCAATAACCCGTAAACTGGAGGCGCTCGGGCTGAACAGTCGCTTTCAGAGTCAGCAGGTGGGCGAAGCCTCGGCAATAAAGATGTGCCGCAGCGTGATGATTAAAGGCCTCGAGGCGCTGACCACCGAGTGTCTGAGCGCCGCCCGTCGGTATGGTGTTGAACAGCCGGTGCTGGCATCCCTGCACGCCAGCTTTCCTTCGCTGGGCTGGAACGATACGCTGCCGGACTACCTGATTAGCCGCGTCGCCGAGCACGGCCAGCGCAGAGCAGAGGAGATGCGGGAAGTGGTAAAAACGCTGGAAGATGTCGGTGTGGATGCCGCCATGAGTCAGGGGATTGTCACCACGCAACAGGGCCTGGTGGATGCCCTGCGCCAGCGTCAGCTGACTTATCAGCAGCTTACGCCCTTCAACTGGCAGCACACCCTGGATACATTATTTAAGGACAGATGAGATGAAAAAGCATTTACTTGCCGCCACCCTGCTGATGGCAGCAGCGGGCGGTAGTCAGGCAGCCTCCGCACCGGATCTTAATGCAGACCGGGCCTGGCAGGTGATCGCGCAGGTGAAATCCACGCTGGCAGCGGCGCACAGTACCGGCTGTGTCGCCGTGGTTGATGGCGATGGCCTGCTGCTGGCCTTTCAGCGGCTCGATGGCGCACCGCCCGGCTGCGTTGAAGCCTCGCTGGGCAAGGCGCGCACCTCGGCCCTTTATCACACGCCGTCGCTGAAAATGATGCAGCGTCTGCAAAAAGGGGAAACCGCCGTGCTGGCGATCCCGCAGGCGGTGGCGCTTGGCGGCGGTTACCCCCTCTCTCTTAAAGGTGATGTTGTCGGCGCCGTTGGCGTCAGTACACCCCAACAGGAACTGGATAATCAGGCGTCGGAATCCGCAGCCCGTTCGCTGCACTGACCCGGACAACATGTACTTAAGGACTCATCCCATGCCCCTTACACGTCGTCGACTTCTGGCCAGCTCAGCGGGACTGCTGGCTGCCGGTGTCCTGACCCGGTGGTTACCGGGCGGCGCCGTTAACGCTGCTGCCCCGCAGGCGCAGGCCTTTCTGTTACCGGATAATTTTCTCCTGCTTTCCCGGCAGCTAACCGGGACCACCAGCCCCGACCCGCTGCTGGCGCAGCGGCTTCACCGCTGGCTACATGCCACGGTTGAAGACCTCGACTACAACGTTGACCGCCTCTCCGCGCTGCTGGCGCAGGAGAACGGGCAGACGCTACCCGCATCCCTTCCCCCTGATCTTCAGGCACTGGCCCATATGATTATCTCCGGCTGGTATCTCGGCGTGGTCGGGAGTGAGCACCCTCGCTGCATCGGCTTTGAAAATATTGTCAGCTATCAGCTGGTCAGGGACACCCTTCTTCCGCCCAGCTATGCCCCCGGCGCGCCCAATTTCTGGACGCAGCCCCCGGCAGAAGGAGGCCAGGTGGCCGGACTGCCTCTCACCGCCAATGGTAATCCGCCAGCGCAGGCGATCGTCGCCGATAAAGGTTACCCGGCTACCCGTCAGCACATGACAAAGGAGAGTCTGCATGGATGAATCATTAAGCGCAGATGTGGTCGTGATTGGTGCCGGTATCGCGGGTTCGCTGGCGGCGCTGAAAATGGTGAAGGCGGGTGCTTCGGTGCTGATGCTGGAGTCCGGCCCTGAGATCAAAAGGGATCAGGCGGTGGAGTACTTCCGCAACTCCCCGTTTAAAGGCGACTTTACCGAGCCTTATCCGCCCGAGCCCTGGGCGCCGCAGCCGAAGTTTATCCCGGTGGATAATGAGTATCTGATCCAGAAAGGTCCGGATCCCTATCGCGCGCAGTATCTGCGCGGGATCGGCGGCACCACCTGGCACTGGGCCGGACAGGCGTTTCGCCTGCTGCCGAACGACATGCGCCTGCACTCGCTGTACGGCGTGGGACGCGACTGGCCCATCAGCTATCAGCAGCTCGAGCCCTGGTACTGCGAGGCCGAATATCAGATGGGCGTCTCCGGTGACGCAGATCTCTCCTCGCCGCGCTCGCGCCCCTACCCGCTGCCCGGCATCCCGCTGCCCTACGGCTTTGAGCGGCTCAAACAGCGCCTCGCTCCGTTGGGTTATGAGGTAGGTATTGGCCCGCAGGCCCGCAACAGTCAGCCTTATGATGGCCGCCCCGCCTGCTGCGGCAATAACAACTGTATGCCCATCTGCCCGATTGATGCGCAGTACCACGGCGGCATCTCGGCGCGCAAAGCCCTTGATGCGGGCGTGCGGGTCGTTGCCAACGCGGTGGTGTACCGCATCGAATCCGATCCGCAGGGGCGGATCCAGGCGGTGCATTATCTCGACCGCAACAGGGAGAGCCACCGCGTCACCGGCCGGTGCTTTGTGCTGACTGCTAACGGCCTGGAAAGCCCGAAAATTCTGCTGCTCTCCACCAGCTCGCACCATCCGCAGGGCATTGCTAATCGCTCCGGCATGGTCGGACGCAACCTGATGGATCACCCCGGATCGTCGGTGGAGTTCTATGCTGATGAGCCGGTCTGGTTTGGCCGCGGCCCGATGCGGCCGGGGAGTATCAATAACCTGCGCGAAGGCGCGTTTCGCCGCACGCGATCGGCAGTGCGCATTGACTTTGCGAACACCTCGCCGGTGCGCTATCTGACCGAGCGTCTGGTGCGTCAGGGCTTCTACGGTAAAGCCCTGAACGAGAAGCTGCGCTGGCAGGCAGAGCGCTTCGTCCTGCTGAAGTCGCTGCTGGAGATGCTGCCGGAACCGGACAACCGCGTCACGCTCAGTCAAACGAAGAAAGATGCCTGGGGCATTCCAAAGCTGGAGGTTTACTACCGCTTTCCGCAGTACGTGCATCGCGGCTATGATCAGGCCGCCGCTGATTTTAAGCGCATCGTGGCGCAGATGGGTGGCCGCGACGCCGCATTCAGTCCGCGCGGCGTTTACGACAACAACCAGCATATTACCGGCACGATGATCATGGGCAACGATCCTGAGAACTCGGTGGTCAATGCGGCGTGTCGTGCGCACGATCATCCCAACCTGTTTATTGCCGGTACCGGGATCATGCCCTCCTGCGCCACGGTCAACTCTACCCTGACCGGCACCGCGCTGGCGCTTATGATGGCGGACAACGTGTTGAAAACGCTCAGAGGTGCCGGATGAGATTGCCCTTTTTACCTCTCCTTATGCTTTTCTCCCTGCTGTTAAGCCTTCAGGCGCAGGCGGACGAGGCGCAGATTACGCGCGGGGCGTACCTGGCCACCGCATCTGACTGCCTGGCCTGCCATACCGCGACCCACGGCAAGCCGCTGGGTGGCGGCTTTGCGGTGAGTACGCCGTTTGGGCAGATATACGGCAGCAATATCTCCTCAGACCCGGAGTACGGCATTGGCGGCTGGAGCGAAGATCAGTTTGTCGCGGCGGTCCGCGAGGGCGTGGCGCCAAACGGCCGACAGCTGTATCCGGCCATGCCCTATGATGCATTCCGTAAAATGCGCCGCGAGGATGTGCTGGCGATCCGCGCCTGGATCCTCTCGCAGCCCGGCGTTCACCAGCCCTCACCGCAAACGCATCTGCCCTTTCCTTTTAATCAGCGCTGGGGGCTGCGCGTCTGGAAGTGGTTTAACCTCGATCGCGGTGAATTGCAGCCGGATCCGACGCGGAGCGCAGCGTGGAATAATGGCCGCTATCTGGTGGAGGCGCTGGCACACTGCGGCACCTGTCACACCCCGCGAACGCTCACCTTAGGCATGGATAACGATCGTCCGCTGGCGGGCGGCGATCTCGGCGGCTGGATCGCCTGGAATATTACGCCGGATCGCAATGCAGGCATCGGTGACTGGACGGAGGATCAGCTGGTTCAGTATCTGAAAACCGGCTATGTGGCCGGCCGCGCCAGCGCGTCTGGCCCGATGGCCGAGGCGATCGAGCACAGTATGCAGCATCTGCCGGAGCAGGATCTGCGCGATATCGCTGACTATCTGCGCTCGGTAAAACCGGAGGGGGATAAGACGCAAACCCGGCCACGCAGCGAGTGGGGACAGCCCGACTGGCAGGTGATGGGGCTGCGCGGGGCCAGCGAGCAGCAGCGCCTGGCGCAGCCGGGCGCAGTGCTGTATGCCGGTAACTGCGCCAGCTGCCACGGCGCGCAGGGCAGCGGTTCGGGCAGCGGCTTTGGAGCCTACCCTTCGCTTTATCATCACACCACCACCGGCGCGTCCGACAGCCGGAATGTCGTATCGGTGATCTTAAATGGCGTGCGGCGGCATACGTCACAGGGTGAAATCCTGATGCCCGCCTTTGCCTCTGAGCTGAGCGATCGGCAGATAGCGGATATCAGTAACTACGTCAGCCTGCGCTTCGGCAATCCGGCAGCGGCAAAGGTCAGCGAAAAGCAGGTCGCCGCCTGCCGTAAGGGATCAAAACTGCCCGCGCCGCCGGTTTACAGTGAGGGTACTCTGATTAACCGTAGCCAACGACCTTAAAGCCCTCGTCTGTGCCCGGCTCAGTGAAATAATGCATTATCAGGTTGAACTGCTCATCCGCTGCTGAATAATCAGGCAAGCCCGCCGCATCAGAGGCGTGCAGGCGGGATTGCCAGACTTCATCAGGAACGTTGAGTGCGAAATTAATCATCATCCATGTGCACGATCTGCTGGAGAATGCCGGGCGTTGTGCGATATAGGGCATTAATGAACAATCGCATTAATAATCAGTACGCCAGCCAAACCCAGGAAGGAGATCAATGTTTCCATCACCGTCCAGGTTTTTAGCGTTTCGACCAGGGTAAGATTGAAATAGCCCTTAAACAGCCAGAAGCCCGGATCGTTGACGTGAGAGGCAATCACGCTGCCGGACCCCACCGCCAGCACCATCAGCGCCGGATCGGTGTGGGTGATCGCCACGATCGGCGTAACGATACCGGCGGTGGTGATCGCCGCGACCGTCGCCGATCCCAGCGCCACGCGTAGCATCGCCGCGACCGTCCAGCACATCAGCAGCGGCGACAGCGACGACCCCTTCATCAGGTTGGCAATGTAGTCGCCTACGCCGCTGTCCACCAGCACCTGCTTAAAGGCCCCGCCCCCGGCGATAATGAACACGATCATGGCGATGGCCGCGATCGAACTGCCGCAGATATCCATCACCTCCTCCATTTTACGACCGTTGCGCAGCCCCAGCGTCAGCACGGCGACCACCACCGAGATAAACAGCGCCACCGCCGGATTACCGACAAACTCAAAGAACTGCCGCAGCGCATTCTCTTTCGGCATCGTCAGCTCGCAAACAGCCGCCAGCGCCATCAGGATCACCGGGATCACCGCCGCAAAAATGCTGGTCCAGAAGCCCGGCATTTCATGCTCTTCAAAGATTTTCGGGTTAAACAGCCCTTCCGGCGGGCTGTGCTCAAAGCTTTTAAGAAAGCGTGAGAAGAGCGGCCCGGCAATAATCACCGTCGGCAGCGTTATGATCAGCCCGTACAGCAGCGTGGTGCCGATGTTGGCACCAAATATCGTGGCGATAGCCGTGGGGCCGGGATGCGGCGGCAGAAAGCAGTGGGTGACCGAAAGCGCCGCCACCATCGGTACGCCAACGTAGAGCAGCGGCAGCTGGGCGGCCGCCACAATGGTAAACACCAGCGGCAGCAGCAGCACAAATCCCACCTCATAAAACATCGCCAGCCCAACGATCAGCCCGGTGACCACCAGCGCCCACTGCAGGCGCGCTTTGCCGAAGGCAGCAATCAGCGTCGTGGCCACGCGCTGTGCGGCACCGGTGTCCGATACCAGCCTGCCGAGCATGGCACCGAACCCCAGAATTAATGCCAGACTGCCGAGCGTGCCCCCGACACCTTTCTGGATCGAGGCGATGACCGCCAGCGGCGTCATGCCCTCCAACACCCCGACCACGGCAGAAACAAAAATGAGTGCAATAAAGCCATTCACTTTGAAAACGATCATCAGTACCAGCAGCAGGATCACACCAAGCACAATAAAGGTAATGGGCATCGCAGTTCCCTGAAAGAGTGAGCATTAGATAGTTAAGGTGTAGTCTCCTGCGGCTTCGTCTGCCCTCTTCCATGTTGAATTGTTGGGCGCGCATCACACTCCGGTTAACGGGTTGTTGCGTACAACCTTTTCACCGCTAGAGTTGACTCATCCGACCACTTACTCTCAGGGGGGCCTGTGAGCGTTTCACTCTTTTCTCCGCTGGATCTGGGCTTTACCCAGTTAAAAAACCGCATTCTGATGGGGTCCATGCATACCGGACTGGAAGAGCATGCGGATGGGCCGCGCCGTCTGGCGGCATTTTATGCCGATCGCGCGGCCGCTGGCGTGGCACTGATCGTCACCGGCGGCATCGCCCCCTCACCGGAAGGGGTGGTGATGCCGGGTGCGGCGATCCTGAATCATGCTGACCAGCTGGCGCAACACCGCCCGGTCACGGAGGCCGTCCACCGTGCCGGGGGGAAAATTGCGCTACAGATCCTGCACGCCGGGCGCTACAGCTATCAGCCTTCGCTGGTGGCCCCTTCTGACCTTCAGGCCCCTATCAACCCCTTCCGGCCTGCGGCGCTGAATCATGATGATATTCTGGCGTTGATAGGTGACTTTGCCCGCTGCGCCGCGCTGGCGAAGGAGGCGGGCTACGACGGCGTTGAAATCATGGGCTCCGAGGGCTACCTGATTAATCAGTTCCTGGCGGCGCGGACGAATCAGCGCAGCGATGAATGGGGCGGTGACAATCGTCGCCGGATGCGCTTTGCCGTCGAGATTGTCCGCGCGGTGCGCGAGGCGACGGGACGCGAATTTATTATTATTTATCGCCTGTCGATGCTGGATCTGGTGGAGGGCGGTAACAGTCTGCCGCAGACGGTACAGCTGGCCCAGGCGATTGAAAAAGCGGGTGCCACGATGATCAATACCGGTATCGGCTGGCATGAAGCCCGTATTCCTACCATCGCCACGTCGGTTCCGCGCGCCGCTTTCGGCTGGGTCACCAAACTGCTGCGTCAGCACGTTAGCGTGCCGCTGATTGCCACCAACCGCATTAATCATCCCGCCGTGGCACAGGCCCTGCTGGATGACGACTGTGCCGATATGGTTTCTATGGCGCGCCCACTGCTGGCCGACGCGCAGTGGGTCAGTAAGGCGCAGCAGGGTCGCAGCGATGAAATCAATACCTGCATTGGCTGCAACCAGGCCTGTCTGGATCAGATTTTTGCAGGCAACGTCACCTCCTGCCTGGTGAACCCCCGCGCCTGCCACGAAACCGATATGCCGGTGACGTCGGCTACGCGAGTGAAAACGCTGGCGGTGGTCGGCGCAGGCCCGGCGGGACTGGCCTTTGCGGTCAATGCCGCCGTACGCGGCCATCGGGTAACGCTGTTCGACAGTGCGCCGGTGATCGGCGGCCAGTTCGATATTGCCAGACAGATCCCCGGCAAAGAGGAATTTGCCGAAACGCTACGCTACTACCAGCGTCAGCTGACCCTCACCGGCGTCACGCTGTGCCTTAATCAGACGGCGACCAGCGGGATGCTGGCGGATTTTGATGAGGTGGTGCTGGCCAGCGGAGTGGCACCGCGCACGCCGCAGATCCCCGGTATTGACCATCCTTCGGTGCTGAGCTATTTGCAGGTTCTGCGCGATAAAACGCCGGTAGGCCAGCGCGTTGCTATTATCGGCGCGGGGGGAATTGGCTTTGACACCGCAGAGTATCTGAGCCAGCACGGCCAGTCCGTCAGTCTGAACGTGGCGGCCTTCTGCCAGCAGTGGGGGATCGACCAGACGCTACAGCAGCCCGGCGGGCTGACTGCGCCACGCCCTTCCCCCTCCAGCCGTCAGATCTGGCTGTTGCAGCGTAAAACCGGCAGGCCGGGAGCAACCCTGGGCAAAACCACCGGCTGGATCCATAAAGCGACCCTGCATATGCACGGCGTAGCGATGTGGGGCGGCGTGCAGTACCTGAAAATTGACGACGATGGTCTGCATATTCTGCGTGACGGACAGCACGAGGTACTGGCTGTTGATAACGTAGTGATCTGTGCCGGACAGGAGCCTTATCGGCCGCTGGCCAGCGAACTGCGGGCGAAGGGGAAGACGCTGCACGTGATTGGCGGGGCAGACGTGGCGCTGGAGCTGGATGCCCGCCGGGCGATTGCCCAGGCTACCGCGCTGGCGCTGAGTATATAGCCGGTTTAGGCTGAGTTTACCGGGGGATGAGGCTAAGTATACCGGCGGGTGATAAAGCCCGGACGCGGCCCGGGCCCTCTCTTTTATTTCCCACTCCACGCCTTAAGGTTTGCGTCGCGCGTTTGCAGCTTTTGCTGCGGCGTCAGTTGGTTATAACCCTGCCCCAGCCCGCTTTCCCAGTCGCCGTAAAGTGGGTTCGGCAGAATAATAAACTGGGTGCCAAACAGGCGATGGTTTTGATTCACAAAGGCGCGGCGCTGGGCGTTACCCTGGTGGTAAGTGGCGCCGCCGTAGTCGTTAAGGTTATCGCCGATATAAAGCACCACGTTGTAACCTTCCGCCCGGATGGCGTCAAACCGCGCCTGCTTGTTGGAGCTGTCGGTTTTCAGCCTTAGCGTTTTGTCATTTACGCCGGTAAAGCCCAGCCGCTTCAGATTATCTGCCGTGGCAGCGGCGTCCTGACCGTCGCGGTTTGAGACGTAAAACATGGTGCCGCCGTGGCTGTTAACGTAGTTGGCAAACGCTACCGCGCCCGGTATCGCCGTCGCCTGACGCGCCTGAGTCCACGCAGACCAGGTTTTATCGCTAAACGGCTGGTTGGCCTTTACCTGCCAGGCGCTGTAGGCGCTGTTATCAATCATCGTTTCGTCCAGATCGACGATTACCGCTTTTGGCTTACCGGTCAGTGAAGCGGCATGGTCAAAGGCGAGCGTGGCAAAGTTAAACGCCTGCCAGGCCAGCGCCTGGTACTCTCCCGACTGCTGGAACCAGTTCAAAGCCATCACCGACTGCTGATTAAGCCGATCGGCGGCATCCTGCTGGTGGCTGGCGCAGCCGGACAGCGTCAGGGCGACCAGCACGGCGGCCCCGGTTAAACCTGTTCTGTTAATCTTCATTCTCACTGGCGTTTCCCTGTCTGAAAGTTTTAGAAGGAGGGGTAAAATAACGCCTTAAAATGTCGCATTTCCCGCATAATGTGAAGAGATTGTTCTCCTGCTGGCTATCGATAAGGAAACCCTATGACCCCTGTCTGGCACTCACCGCTGCTGTCGTCCTTCGGCTGGCTCGATCACGCCTTCCTGCCCGCCGGAGAGCGGCCTCCCGCGGATGCCATCTACAATCACCAGCGTCATACCGCCGTGGTGGTGCCCGACAGCGACGCGCTGCCGGTAAAAAGCCGCGAAGCGGATGCGCTGATCGCCACCGGAACGCGTCCGGTGGCCGTTTACACCGCCGACTGCCTGCCCATTCTGATTGCCGATACCCGCCAGCGCCAGGTTGCTGCCGTCCACGCGGGCCTGAACGGCGCGCTAAAGGGCGTGCTGATCAACACGCTTCGTCGCCTGTGTGAACAGGGCGCCACGCCCGAGAGTCTGTTTATAGCGATTGGCCCGGCCATCGGCCCCTGCTGCTATGAGCTGGGAGAAGACCTGATTGCCCGCACGGCGCAGGAAAACCCGCACGGGCTTGCGCCGCTGCTGCCCTTCTCCCCTCAGCAGCCCACCAACCCCCACGCGCGGCGCGCTCAGGCCGCAGGGACCACCCAGGGAGTCTGGTTTGACCTGCCGCTGCTGGCAAAACGCATGGCGATGCGCGAAGGCGTGCCGGAAGCGCAGATCGAGATAAGTCGGATCTGCACCTACTGTATGGCGGAAGAGCAGGCGAGCTACCGCCGCAATAGCCACTTTAATCATGGCTATGAGCAGCGATTTTCGTGGATCTCACGGCGTCAGGCGTATGGAAGCGCCGGATTTAGCGAAGCTTAACCGAACGCAGTATGACGAATTTCTGATGTGAGGCGACGGTGGTGCAGTTGCCGAACAGCTTTTTCATCTTGCGGTAGTAGTCCAGGTGACGATTACCGACCACGCGCAGTTCACCGCCGTATTGCAGGCAGCGACGGGCGTCGCGAAACATCTGCCAGGCAATGTGATCGGTCAGGGTGTTCTGCTGGTGAAACGGCGGATTGCACAGCACCGCATGCAGACGGTCGGAGGGGAATCCGGCCAGCGCATTATTGACGGCAAAATGGCTGCGGGCCAGGTCGTCCGGGCGGTTGGTGGCGACATTCAGCTGACTTGAGGCGACCGCCATACAGGATTCATCAATAAAATGCATCTCAGCCGCCGGATTCTGCGCCAGCGCCGTCAGGCCAATGACACCATTACCGCAGCCGAGGTCAACCATCTCACCCTCAACGTTTTCCGGCAAATGCGCCATAAAGAAACGCGCACCCACGTCCAGGCCGCTGCGGGCAAAGACGTTAGCGTGGTTGTGAATCTGATAGTCGGTGCCCTCCAGCGGCCATACGTAGGTCACGGGCCCTTCGGCCAGCGGCGGCAGGTCTGGCGTACAGAAGACCAGCCGCGCTTTTTTCACTGCCAGCGAGGTGGTGGTTGGCCCCAGCACGCGCTCAAACAGCTGTAGGGTCGAGGTGTGAATATCCTTCGCTCTGGCTGCGGCAATCACCTGCGTGTCAGGGGTGACCACGCTGCGCAGGGCGCGTAGCTGCTGCTCCAGCAGGGCCAGCGTCCTGGGAATTTTAATCAGCACGCGGGCGGGCGCGGCAGGCAGGGGGGAGAGACTGTCCAGCAGGCGTACTTCGCCTTCGTCCATCCCGTTCAGTGAGAGATTTTGCCGCGTCGCCTGCTGGCTGATATAAGAATCGCTGACGCTGTACAGGTCGGCGCCCTGCAGGGCGCAGGCCAGCGTTCCGAAGGTATCGTTAAACAGGATGGTGGGGCCACCAATCGCTGAGTTTTCAAGGTGTTTCAGCAGATATTCATCTGCGGCGTCCCAGGCCTGCAGCGGACTCTCTTCGCGCATCTGGGGAAAACGATGCAGCGTCAGCGTGCGGTGGCTCAGTTCGAGTTGGCTCATGGGATCTCCGGCGTGGTAAAATTCCCGCGATTTATCCCCTAAAACGGGCCGACAGTAAACGTTTTTCTTGCAGGAGCAGGCATGTCATTGATTTATCTTCAGGGGTATCCCGAGTCGCTGCTGGCACAGGTTCGCCAGCTGATCGATGAGCAGCGGCTGGGTGACGTGCTGCGCAAGCGCTATCCTGAGAGACACAATATCACCAGCGATCGCGCGCTCTATGACTATGCGCTGACGCTAAAAACGCAGGCGCTACGTAACGCCCCCCCGCTCAATAAGGTGATTTACGACAGTAAAATAAAGGTGATGAAGCATGCGCTTGGGCTGCATACCGCCATTTCACGGGTTCAGGGCGGGAAGTTAAAGGCTAAGGCCGAGATTCGCGTCGCCACCCTCTTTAAACAGGCCCCTGAGGCTTTCCTGCGAATGATCGTGGTTCACGAGCTGGCACATATAAAAGAGAAGGATCATAACAAGAGTTTCTACCAGCTCTGCTGTCATATGGAGCCGCAGTATCACCAGCTGGAGTTTGACACGCGGCTATGGCTTACCGAACAGGCGCTGCGTGGCCGGGAGAGCTAAATAGCTGTTCTAAAGAGTGCTACAGGTGGAGCCATGCAGCTAAGCAGACCGTCGGGCGCATAGCTGCGCGAGCCGAGGCTCCCTGGACGGATTCACGCCGTGACGGCGTTGTGCAGGGTGCAACCGGGGTACACTACAGCGTTGAGCGATATTGCGTGCTGCTATTTTTCAAGCGCGCGTTACCCGGATCGCCGATAATCCTGCATTTAAGCCATCCCGCGACGCGATAACTCTTATATTATATGGTACTACCAGGCTCATAAATAAATGAAAATTTCGGCATATAACCCTCTAAAGCACTTTATCAAATAACGTTAAATAAATATTTTCATAATTATCTTTGGGACATTAATTTATCAGAATCATTCAGTTAGGCGACATAAAATAAGAGTATTCCTAAGCGATGCGCTAATTTAACACCAATTACAAGTTGTTACATTTGAAAGGCCAATTAAACTCGCGCCATGCGCATTCCTTGCTAAAGTTAATAGCGTGCAGGACGTTATACCGAAGCGGTGAATTAAATACGCGTTCAGCCCGATGGCAAATTTTTAAATATTCTCACTAAGGTTAACCATATGGGAAATAAAAACGAGCCGCTGGATGAATACGCTGAAGGCGTAGATAAAATGCAGCTGGCTGAAGAGCAGGTTAACATCTCTAAAGAACGCAGCGTCGACGCGAGGTACCGCATACATCGCACGACACACGTCAATGAAGAGTTACTTGAAGCCGAGCTTTCGCACGATGAAGTCGATATTCGACATGTCACCATTAATCAGGTGTTGGGTGAAAACGATTCACCGCAGGTTCGTCAGGAAGGGGATGTACTTATTATTCCCGTCATTGAGGAACAGGTAGAAATTGTCCGTCGAAACGTGCTTAAGGAAGAAATTCATATCCACAAGCGCAGCAAAACCGAAAGTTTCAGGCAGAGCATTACTCTGCGTAATCAGGAAGTCACTATCGAGAAAGAAGAAACCTGATTTAATTAATCTACGAGGATCCATTTATGTCACATGAAAAAATCGTAACCGCGTTCAACCAACTTCAACAGGCAGAAGCGGCGAAAGAAAAATTGATCGTCGAAGGTATTGCTGAAAAAAATATCGATATTATTTCAGGTAAAAGATTACAGGTCGAAGATAAAGAGATTCGCCACCCAAGCTTCTGGCAGCGTCTGTTCGGTACCGATGTCGATGATAACTATGCAACCGAGTACAGCAAAGCGCTGCGTTCCGGTGGTGTTCTGCTTACGGTAAAAGTCCCTAAAGACCAGGCCGACCATATTGAACATGAATTGAGCGCCTTTGCAGCCGACTACTCTTCGCTGTCCACCCACCGTGGCGCGCTGACCGGCGGCGAATTTGCCGGAGAGACTAATGACCTTGGTACGACCCCAGGCTCGCTCCCTACCACTGCTCAGACCCCTGTCGCCACGCCAGCAGGTAAAGGTGTTGAAACCGACCGCGATGCGCTGAAGCTTGCGGAAGAAGAAGTGGCAATTGGTAAGCGTCAGGTCAGCGATGGTTCCGTTCGCCTTCGCCGTTACACGGTAGAAGATGAAGTGGCAGAAGACGTTTCACTGTACGATCAGCACGCTGAAGTTTTCCGTCGCGCAGTCGATGAACCTGCCTATCTGAACGACGTTGACTGGTCCGATAAAACCATCGAGGTTGAAGAGTCTCATGAGATCCCAACCATCGAGAAGACCACGCGTGTGAAAGAGGAAGTCGGTCTTCGCGGCGAAGAAACTGCCCGTACCGAAACCGTTAAGGACAGCGTACGTCGTCAGGAAGTGGAAGTTGAGCACGATAAAGAAACGCGTCTTAACACCCCGCCCGTTGATAAGAAGTTCTAAGCAGCCTTTCCCCGCGTCCGTTGCGGGGAAGTGAAGACTTATGAACGCGGTGCGCAGCTTCCGTCTGGGAGCGCGCACCGTTACGCATTTTACTCCCCTCCCACTCTCCCTGCTTCCGCGGGCGTTCCCTGCCCACAGCCTGTCCTGCCGTTATAACGCCTCAGCAAATTTCAACATGCGTTTTGCCAGCGCCAGGGCCCGTATGCTCTGGTCGGGATGTGCTGTCATAGCATTAACGTCGTAGCCTTTAATATGCCTTGCATCGCCGTAGCCGGGCATATCAAAGGCAAGTGTAAATTTTCCCGTGCTAGGGAAGCGTCGGGGATTACCGGGCGGGTACATGGGGCACAAGCCCCATGACGATCGTTATCAGATAACGGCGACGCCGCCGGTGACGGCAATGGTCGCGCCGGAAATATAGCTGGCTTCGTCACTGGCCAGCATCACGTACGGTGCGGCCAGTTCAGCGGGTTGACCGGCACGCTTAAGCGGAACCTCACTGCCAAAGCTCTCAACCTGTTCGGCTGGCATCGTGGTGGGGATCAGAGGCGTCCAGATGGGACCTGGCGCAACCGCGTTTGCGCGGATCCCCTTGTCAGCCAGCAGCGCAGCGAGGCTACCCGAGAAGTTGATGATCGCCGCCTTGGTAGCCGAATAAGCAATCAGCTTAGGTTTCGGGCTGTCTGCATTAATGGATGCGGTGTTAATAATTGATCCGCCGCGTGGCATATGAGGGACAGCCGCTTTGCAAATATGGAACATCGCGTAAATATTGGTCTTCATGGTACGGTCAAACTCTTCCTCACTGATCTCATCCAGTGAGTGACGCGTCATCTGAAATGCGGCATTGTTCACCACAATGTTTATCTCGCCGAAATCTGCAACGGCTTTATTAACGATGGCACGACAGTGATCCGCATCCGTAATATCCCCGGCAACCAGTACCGCTTTTTGCCCTGCCTCTTCAATCAGGCGGGCCGTATCCTGCGCATCCTCATGCTCATCAAGATAGGAGATAAGCACATCGGCCCCCTCACGAGCGTAGGCAATAGCCACGGCGCGACCGATGCCCGAGTCGCCGCCGGTGATGATGGCTTTCTTCCCGGCCAGGCGGCCAGAGCCTTTGTAAGACTCTTCACCATGGTCGGGCCGGGGCTGCATCTTGTTTGTACTGCCAGGCCATGACTGCTGCTGTTCTGGTAGAGGGGGTTGAGGGCGATCTGTTCCAGACATACTTTTCTCCTCTGCAACCGGCATAGTGCCAGTCTTTAATAAACCACTGAGCGATATTTTCGCTTTATTCATCATCACGCTGTAAATAGCCCCTGTTTTCAGGGAGTCATACGGACTTTTTGTATTCACAGCGAAGAATGATCGTAGTACAAAAATAGCGAAGCGGTGCAGTTCCTGTTTATATTCATCAGAATTCAAACCCTTACTTACAATTAGTTGCACCGGAGGTCACGCGATGCACACAGGGTATAAATTTATCCCTTCGCCTCGCTACGTGCAGCCACGCATGCGACGGTCTGCTTAACACATGGCTCAAATCTGTAGCGCTATCCGGAAGCACGGTTAACCCTGTTGTTGACTCACGCCGACAGAAGTCGTCTTAATATCGCATTTATTTTTATTTCTTCCCTGCGCGCTCCAGTTATGGCCTACCCTTTAAATAGATATTTAAAGTCGTTTTTCTCTGAAAGGTTTTTTTTAAATCGCATCTATGGCAAACGTACGTTCTGACGCGCCATGACACATTAAGAGGTCCAAGATGACACATCAGGAAAACTACCTGGCCTGGGTTAAAGACGCCCATGCAATGGAGAAGCAGGCAGAAAGCATGCTTGAAAAAATGGCCGGACGACTGGAGCACTACCCGGATTTAAAGGCACGCATTAAACAGCATATCGAGGAGACGCGGCAGCAGCAGGTGCTGGTGCAGTCGGTTATTGATCGCTTTGACACCTCCCACTCGACGCTTAAGGATGCGGTCGGGAAGCTGTCGGCACTCGGCCAGGCAATGGGCGGCATGCTGGCCGATGATGAAGTGGTAAAGGGCGCGATCAGCGGCTATGTTTTTGAAAACCTTGAGATAGCCAGCTATACCTCGCTTATTGCGGCCGCCGAACTGGTTGGCGATCGCGAAGGCGCACGTATTTTTGCACAAATTCGCGAGGAAGAAGTCGCCATGGCCGACTGGGCGCTTAAGCATCTGCCGGACGTGACCGAACAGTTTATGGTTCGCTCAGCCGCACCGGGCGTTGAAGCTAAAAAATAAGCCGCTGTATGGAGGCAGGGCCTTTGCCTGGCATCGGCCCTGATTCGATAGAGCAGGCGTATGCATTGAGCCTGCCGCAATGGATAAGCATCTTTACGCGCCCGAACGGCTTATTCTTTATATAAATCATGCTCTCTCAACAGCTTACGCTGGAAGTGCTGCAGCGTCATTCCGCCAGGCTCAGTGTAGCCAACAATGTTGCGAATCGCTTTGTTAAGGGCGCGCATCTCATCGTTGATCACTGACCTCCGGTTTTGTTCAAGAAAGCGCATCTCCTCAGGCTTTTTGCTCATGGCAGTGGTGAGGCCAATATGCTGAGGAAGCACCTTACGAAACAGACAGTGCGCGCGCGGAGCATGATAACAAGAGGTTACCACCAGAACAGAGTTGCTGTGGTCTGCGAAGATATCTGCGGAGAAGATCGCATTGCCCAGAGTATCTCTCGCCCTGCTTTCCGCGACGATGAGTGAGGGTGAAATACCTCTCTCCAGAAGTTTTTCTTCCATATAGCCACTCTCTGAAAAGCTGCCGTTAAATCCACCGGTAATCACTATCCGCGAGAACTTATTATTTTCGGCATATTCCATGGCCGTATTAAGCCTTGAGTCGAGGCGTGATTTTAACGTGCCTAATATCACCATAGTATCGTAACGAGGCGCTGCCTGCCGACCGCCTATTTCATTATAATTTTCGATAAAGTCATTAAACAGCTTTTCCATTTCCGATATTTTATTTTTACAGTATCCGATTTTTTCCTGCAGGAATTTTTTTCTCATTTCTGTTAAATCGGGCGAATGGCACAGTTCATATCCCCGTTGTGAATAAAGCGCATTGGCATAGCCAACCGCCAGGGTGCCGTCATAAACACAATCAAAACCGCCCATAAGAAGAGCCTCTTTTTATAGCGATGCAGGAAACGACGGAGCGTACAGGAGTGATGACCCCTTCAACTGTTTATGAAGTAACGATAAAAATTCACCTCCCGAAAGAGAGCGCGATCATTCTTTTCAGCAAAGTTTAGCCTGTTTCACCGATGTGCGAGAACCCTGTTGATTGTTTAAGCAATAAAAAGGGCCCACATTCCCTGTGAAAGCCCACAGTGATCCCCTGCCCCACCGGTTATCAGCAGGCCTAAAGAAATGCCTCAGCCTTCTGGATCAGGCTGGTTTTGGTCAGCGCGCCGAGGTATTTCCGTTCCTGGGGATTATTCAGCACAGGCAGCCGTTCCAGCGTCACTCTGGCAAACGCCTCCCATCCCTGGGTAATGGTCTGGTTTTCATAAACGGTGGGAAAGCTGGCATCCACTACGCAGCTAACCGGTGACTCCAGCGTGATCTCTTTATCCAGAACCTTATGGGAAATATCGTGAATAGAGACGGCCCCCATAAATTGCCCGTTATCATTGATAACATAGACAAATCGTTCGCGCTTTAGCGTGCTGACTGCCAGCGCTTTGCCCACCGAATCTCCAGGCTTTAGCGCCGCGCCGGAGACGATAAACTGCGAAATAATGCCGTTGTCGAAATCGAACTTCGCATCCGAACGGCTGAAGTGGTTTTTAACCACCGGGTAGGTGCTATTGACCTGTAATCGGTAAGCCGTCATGGTCGCCAGCACGCAGGCGATCATCGTCGGGAACAGCAAACTGCTGTTGAGGGTCATCTCCAGCACCATCAGCATCGCCATCAGAGGAGCCTGACTCACTGAGGCCAGCACCGCCCCCATGCCGACGGCGGCAAAGACCACCGGATCGCTGACCGGAAAACCCGCCAGACGCGCCAGCATCGCGACCAGTACGCCAAGCACCGCGCCCGTTAGCAGCGACGGGGTAAACAGACCGCCCACGGCGTTAGACCCGACCGATATGGCAGTTGCGAGCATCTTCAGCACCAGCAAAATCATCAGCCCCTTGATCATAAAGCCACCGGCCATGATTCCCACAATCACTTCATAGCCATTACCGAGAATGGCCGGGGTGGCTATCGCCATCGCCCCAACAATCAGCCCGCCCAGCCCCAGCCGCAGCGGCAGGCTTGTCACCCGACTGAAGCGCTGTCGACTCTGCTGGATCAGCCATATCATCCCGCCGCCCACCAGCCCGGCCAGCAAGCCTACCGCGACGGTCAGCAGCATATTCCCCGGCGTCAGGTCAAACTGAGCGTGGGAGAAAGGATAGATGGCGGAGCGGTATCCCAGCGCCCAGAGCGTGAGTACCGCCACGCCGGAGGAGATGATCAGCGGGATAAGCCGCTGTAGCGCCGAGATGCCAAACGCGATCTCCGCCACAAAAATAGCCGACGCCAGCGGCGCATGATAAACCGAAGAGAGGCCAGCGGCGGCGGCCATCGCCACAACGTCACTGTTTCTTAACGCCAGACGCGGAAAGCAGAAGCGCCCCATCAGGCTGCCAATAAGCGCCGAGAGCTGAACCATCGGTCCCTCTTTACCGATGGAGGCGCCGCTGCCGATGCTGGCTATCGAGGAGAGCGCGCGGAACAGCGACGTTTTCGTGGGTACGGCATCCAGCCTGGCATTGATCACTTCCAGGTAATCGGTGCGCACCGTTTCTTTTTTCTCAATGGCCGTGGCGTAGCGCAGGAAGAACCCGGCTATCAGGCCGCCGCCGCCCACAATCAGCGGCCAGAAGTAAGCCGGATACACGGCAATCGCCTGGGTGACATCCTGTTTACTGCCAAACAGCAGCGAGTTAATGATTTCAATGACCAGCCTGAAGCCCAGCGTCACCAGCGTGGCGGCAAAACCCACCGGGATGGCGACCAGAATACTGGTCCAGTTCAGAGCGTGTCTGTTGCCCGTCTTAAGTGCATGTCTGCTGCCCGTCGTCATGAGTCTCGTTTATCCCCGGCTCCGCTTTCAGCCCTTATCGTGGGAGAGGTGCCGACAAAAATCAAACTCTCATCGGATCGCTGCGCCTGCCAGCGCCGCCGTTGGCTCTGTAAATATGTCTAAATATGACTGAAGAGTATTGACCTTTCGGTCGCGCTTCCTTATCGTCTGCCTCAGCAAAGGGGAGTAACTTCATTGCCGGCTAATCGTCAATACGGTGCGTAAGCACCCGGTTACCGGGCATCCAGGATCCCATCCTGTGTTGTAAGTGAGACCTTGCCGTAAGGCGAGGTTTGCATACAGCAAAAATACTGTGGCTGACGTCGTCCAACGTTGGCCATTTTATTTTGTACAGGATACCGCGCTATGCACACCACGGGTACACCGCTTCTCTGGGGCTGCTTTGCCGCCATCGTATTGATTATGCTTGCCATCGACCTGTTCCTCCAGGGCCGACGCGGCGCACAAACCATGACCTTCAAACAGGCAGCCGTCTGGTCACTTATCTGGGTGACCGTGTCGCTGTTATTCAGCGCCGCGCTTTGGGCCTACCTGCAGGCCACCGCAGGACCTGAGGTGGCACATCGCCAGACCCTGGCTTTTCTGACCGGTTACGTGCTGGAAAAAGCGCTGGCCGTGGATAACGTCTTCGTCTGGCTGATGCTGTTCAGCTATTTCGCCATTCCCCCCGCACTGCAGCGGCGAGTGTTGATTTACGGGGTGCTTGGCGCGATCGTCCTGCGCACCCTGATGATTTTCGCCGGAAGCTGGCTGGTGACCGAGTTTAGCTGGGTGCTGTATCTCTTCGGCATCTTCCTGCTGTTTACCGGGGTTAAGATGGCTATTCCGGGTGGAGAGGACGAAAAACCGGCGGGAGACAAGCCGCTGATTCGCTGGCTGCGTGGCCACCTGCGCATGACGGAGGGGCTGGAGGGCGAGAAGTTCTTTATCCGTCGCAATGGGTTACTGTTTGCCACACCGCTGCTGCTGGCATTAATCATGGTTGAGATTAGCGATGTGATCTTCGCCGCAGACAGCATCCCGGCCATTTTCGCGGTCACTACCGACCCCTTTATCGTGCTGACCTCCAACCTTTTCGCCATTCTGGGCCTCCGTGCCATGTATTTCCTGCTCGCAAGCGTGGCGGAGCGCTTTTCCATGCTGAAATATGGCCTGGCGGTAGTGCTGGTATTTATCGGTATCAAAATGCTGATCGTCGATTTCTACCACATTCCGGTGGCGGCCTCGCTGGCGACGGTTGGCGGGATTCTGGCGGTGACGCTGCTGATCAACGCCTGGGTTAACCAGCGCAACCGTCGCAAAGCTGGATAATCACCCGGAGTGGCAGGATCACTTTTCGCTTCCCCTGCCATGACATTTCCTTATACTCCTCAGCGCAAACACGAGAATGCCGCTATGTTCAGCGCAGACGACGCTGACGCGCATCAGGATCACACACTAAGCTGGTTGTTGAATATGAATATGGGAAAAGAACGCGCGGGGTTACTCCAGCGCCTGATGCAGGGAAGCCTGGTTACACAGATTATGATTGGCCTGTTCGCTGGAATGGCGCTGGCGTGGTTTTCGAAGGAGAATGCGCTGGCCGTGGGTCTGTTTGGCGAGCTGTTCGTTAGCGCACTCAAGGCCGTCGCCCCCATCCTGGTGATGGTGCTGGTGATCGCCTCGATTGCGAACCATCAGCAGGGGCAAAAAACCAATATCCGCCCCATTATTGTGCTTTATCTGCTGAGCACTCTCTTCGCCGCCGTCGTGGCGGTCGTCTTTAGCCATCTGTTTCCACAGACGCTCACGCTGGCTGACCAGGGACAGACCATCGCCCCGCCTTCCGGCATTCTTGCCGTGCTGCACAGCCTGCTGATGAGCATGGTGGCTAATCCCATTGATGCACTGATGCACGCCAACTATATCGGCATTCTGGTCTGGGCCATCGGTCTGGGCTTTGCCTTTCGTCATAGCAGCGATACCACGCGCGCCTTTCTTAACGATGCGTCAGAAGCGGTTACCGGGCTGGTGCGTATCGTTATCCGTTTTGCGCCGCTGGGGATTTTTGGCCTGGTGGCCTCGATCCTTGCCTCGACCGGCTTTGCCGCACTGTGGGATTACGCCCACCTGCTGGCGCTGCTGCTGGGCTGTATGCTACTGATGGCGCTGGTGTTTAATCCGCTCCTGGTCTGGTGGAAAATCCGCCGCAATCCTTATCCTCTGGTATTTACCTGCCTGCGCGAAAGCGGCGTGACCGCATTCTTCACCCGCAGCTCGGCGGCCAATATTCCGGTGAATATGGCCCTGGCGAAAAGGCTACAGCTGGATGAGGACACCTATTCCGTTTCCATTCCCATTGGGGCGAATATCAGCATGGCTGGCGCCTCCATCACCATTACCGTGCTGACGCTGGCAGCGGTCCATACGCTGGGGATCCACGTTGATAGCGGAACAGCTATTCTGCTTAGCCTGGTCGCGTCAATTTGTGCCTGTGGCGCATCCGGCGTGGCGGGGGGGTCTCTGCTGCTGATCCCGGTGGCCTGCAATATGTTCGGTATTCCTAATGATGTCGCCATGCAGGTGGTGGCCGTCGGCTTCATTATTGGCGTGCTACAGGATTCTGCCGAAACGGCGCTGAACTCCTCCGCCGATATTCTGTTTACCGCCGCCGCCTGTATGGCAGAAGATCGTCGGGAACAGCAAAAGAGCCTTTAATCTCGCCAGCGCGGTCGGGTATCTGTCCCGACCGCTTCACGTCTTTCGCGTCAACGTAGCAGCAGCCACGTAAGAGACTCTTCTTAAGTGTCAGTCTGTGTAAAGCGCCTTTCCGCTCACCGCCCGCCCCTGTAAAACATTCTGGCAGAGAGTTTCTGCTGTCTCACCTGTCGGGATTTTGTTACATTTAGCGGCATTTTCTTACCGTCAGGCATGAACGCAACACCTCATCCCCTTGCCAGATTTCGGAGATTAACGCCTTTGTTCAGCGCAGTTCTGCACTCAATATTATAATAATAAACTCGTTGTGACGGACACCGCCCGAACACGGCTAACAATGATGTTCAGGAATACCTTATGGATATTTTTAAAGCACTGATACAGGCTCTCTGGCAGCAGGATTATGATTCCCTGGCCGATCCGACGCTGGTATGGGCGATTTACGCTGTGCTGTTTATGATTTTATTCCTCGAAAATGGTCTGCTCCCCGCGGCATTCCTGCCGGGCGACAGCCTGCTGATTCTGGTCGGGGTGCTGATCGCCAAGGGCACCATGACCTTCCCCATGACGCTGTTTATTCTGACCACTGCCGCCAGCCTGGGGTGCTGGGTAAGCTATATTCAGGGCCGGTGGCTGGGCAATACGGCGACCGTACAAAAGTGGCTGTCGCATCTTCCTGCTCAGTACCATCAGCGCGCGCACAGCCTGTTTCATCGGCACGGTCTTTCCGCGCTGCTGGTGGGGCGCTTTATTGCCTTTGTCCGTACGCTACTGCCCACCATTGCCGGCCTGTCCGGCCTGAGCAATGCGCGCTTTCAGTTATTTAACTGGATGAGCGGGCTGCTATGGGTCTTAATCCTCACCGTTATGGGCTTCGCGCTCGGCAAAACGCCACTTTTTCTCAAATACGAAGATCAGCTGATGTTCTGTCTGATGCTGCTGCCCCTGGTGCTGCTGGTTTTCGGACTGGCGGGATCGCTGTACGTGCTGTGGCGGAAAAAAAATACCTCTGACGCTAATAAGGGATAATCCGGATGCGCAAATTTCTCAGGTTCTGCGCTACCAGGCGGATATTTTCGATGCTTTTACTGGGCGCGGCTGCGCTGGTGGCGATCTTTTTTCTGCCCACGCTGTTTCACAGCGAAAGTGCGCTGCAAATTCGCGCTTCACGGCAGGGCATCTCGCTGCCCGATGGCTTCTACGTTTATCAGCGGCTCAATGCGGAGGGCATACATATCAAAAGTATTACCCCGGATAACAACGCGTTATTGATAAAGTTTGACTCCGTTGAGCAGAGCAACGCTGCGGAAAAGGTGCTTCATGAGCTGTTACCCTATGGTTTCAGTATTGGCCGACCAGACGCGCCAGGCACGATTGAGTGGATGCACCGCCTCAGCCAGAATAAACAGGCCGTTGGCTAACATTTACGCCCTGTCTCCGGCAATTTTTTGCAGGCTATCTCTAAGAATATTCTCTCTTTTTGAGCTTTTCAGGATTTCTGACTATGCTTAGTAAGCCAGACTAACCCGGATAGCCATGACAGGATCATGGGTGTCGTTCCTGCGGCCCCAAAATTAGAAAGGAAAATCTGATATGAAATACCGCACGATTCTCGGCTTAAGCCTGTTAACTCTGACCACTTTCTCCCATGCGGCTGCTTCCCTTTGCCAGCAAAAAGAGCAGGCCATTCAGCATGAGATCGATCTGGCCCGCCAGCATGACAATCAACGTCGCGTTAACGGACTGGAACGGGCTCTGACTGAAGCCCGCGCTGGCTGCACGGATGAGAAACTGAAATCGCTCCATCAGGAGAAGATCAAAGAACATCAGCAGAAAGTGGAAGAGCGGCAGAAAGAGCTGGACAAGGAAAAGGCGGATGGCGATGACCGTAAAAAAATCACCCGGCGTGAACAGAAACTGGCAGAAGCAAAGCGCGAATTAAAGGAAGTTCAGGCGGCTCGCTATTAAGCGCTGCATGACTCTCACAACAAAATTTAAAGGAGTTTGTTATGTCTAAAGACACCACATCTGAGCATCTGCGTGCGGAACTGAAAACCCTGGCGGATACGCTGGAAGAAGTCCTGAGCCACACTGGCGAAAAATCAAAATCCGAACTGGATAAGCTTCGCAGCAAAGCGCAGAGCGCGCTAAAAGATACGCGTGCACGTCTTGGCGACTCCGGCGAGCGTATTGCACAAACCTCACGTGAAGTAGCCGACCAGGCCGACGTTTACGTGCGTGAAAATCCATGGACCAGCGTGGGTATCGGTGCCGCAATTGGTGTGGTACTCGGTGTCCTGCTGACGCGTCGTTAAGATGGCGAATCTTCAGCAAAGCCAGGGCCCCGGCAAAGGGGTCATTAACATTGGGCAGCGTCTGGTCACCACGCTGGTAGGCCTCGTAGAAACGCGCGTCCGGCTGGCGGTCGTGGAGCTTGAAGAAGAGAAAGCGAATCTCATTCAAATGCTCCTGATGACCGGCCTGACCATGCTTTTTACCGCATTTGGCCTGATGAGCCTGATGATCCTCATTATCTGGGCGGTGAGCCCGCAGTATCGACTGATGGCTGTGGCGATCACTACCGGCGTACTTTTTGGACTGGCGGTTATTTTCGGCCTGTGGACGCTGGCCAAATCACGCCGCTCGACGCTGCTGAATGCCACTCGTAAAGAGCTGAAATCCGATCGTAAGCTGCTGGAGGAAGAAAAATGAGCAGCAGCCGGGAACGTGCCGAACATAAAGCGGAGCTGCTGCGTCTGGTACAGCAACAGCGGCTCGATTTAAGCGCTGAAAAAAAGCTGTTTCTGGAAGCCACCGCTCGCTACGACCGTGGCTGGCTTAAGCTGGTCAGCCTGCGTCGCTTTGCCGTAGTCGGCAGTGGCCTGATGGCCATCTGGTCCGTACGCCATCCCCGCCGCATTACCCGCTGGGCAAAGCGCGGCCTGGGCTTATGGAGCACCTGGCGCGTCGTACGCAATTATCTTCCTAATCGCTGAGTCTGCGCTTTCACCCTGTTTCATCCTGCCGTTCTGACGTCTGTGGCCCAGTTTTCACTGGGCCTGCGTCACATTCAATTTTACTGATAAACTCCGACAATTTATCTCGCTTACAATAGTTTCGCCTGGCGAATATTATCTTCAGTGACAAAGGTGGGTCAGAGCTAATCTCCTGACTGGCCTGAACTTAATGCGGCGAACCGGTGTTCGTTGAGATAATTCCTGTTGGGGTGATTGATGAAAAAATTAGAAGACTTTGGCTTTCTGCTGGCACGGATCCTGATGCCAGTGCTGTTTATCGTGGCGGGCTGGGGCAAAATTAACGGCTACTCCGCCACGCAGCAATATATGGAACACATGCACGTACCCGGCTTTCTGCTGCCGCTCACTATCCTTCTGGAGTTCGGGGGTGGTCTGGCCATTCTGTTTGGTTTCCTGACCCGTTTTACCGCAATTATTACCGCCATCTTTGCGATTATTACCGCGGTGATTTTCCATAACGATGCGTCAGTAGCGGGCAGTTCTATCAACTTTATGAAAAACCTGTCTATATCCGGCGGCTATCTGCTGCTGTTTATCACAGGTCCGGGCGCGTACAGCCTCGATCGTCTGCTCAACAAAAAGTGGTAAAAACGTTGTCTGCCTCTGACGCCTGAGTGCAGGGGCAGATAACGATCCGACACGCAGTAAGGCGCTATACTCTTAGGCATTTACAGCAAGGGGGATGACACGATGGGCCAACTGATAGATGGCGTCTGGCACGATAACTGGTATGACACGGCATCCACGGGCGGTCGTTTTCGCCGCTCTGAGTCTGCCTTTCGCAACTGGGTGACCGCCAGCGGTGACGCCGGGCCAACCGGGAAGGGAGGGTTTCGCGCCGAAGCGGGCCGCTATCATCTCTATGTCTCCCTTGCCTGCCCCTGGGCGCACCGCACCCTGATTATGCGTAAGCTGAAAGGGCTGGAGTCGCTGATTTCCGTCTCTGTGGTCCACCCTCTGATGCTGGAGAACGGCTGGACCTTTGATAAGTCCTTTCCGGGTGCCACGGGCGATGATCTTTACCAGCACGACTATCTCTACCAGCTTTATCTCCAGGCCGATCGATCCTACACCGGACGAGTCACCGTCCCGGTTCTGTGGGACAAACAGCAAAACACCCTGGTCAGCAATGAGTCAGCCGATATTCTGCGGATGTTAAACAGCGCTTTTGACGCCGCTGGCGCACGGGCGGGAGACTATTATCCTGCAGACCTGCGGGATAAAATTAACCAGGTTAACGGCTGGATTTACGACACGGTCAATAATGGCGTTTATAAATCTGGCTTCGCCACCACGCAGGACGCCTATGACGAAGCCGTAACGGCTCTGTTTAATTCCCTCGAGAGGCTTGAACAGATGCTGGGGCAGCACCGTTATCTGACGGGCGACCGCCTGACCGAGGCCGATCTGCGCCTGTGGACCACCCTGGTGCGCTTCGATCCCGTTTACGTTACCCACTTCAAATGCGATAAGTATCGCATCAGCGACTGTCTGAATCTGAATGGGTTCCTGCGTGAGATCTATCAGATGCCCGGCCTGGACGAGACGGTAGACCTGGCGCACATTCGTCATCATTACTATTGCAGCCACAAGACCATCAACCCCAGCGGGATCATTTCACTGGGGCCGGCCTTTGACTGGGATGAACCGCACGGACGTGATGAGCGCTTTCGTTAATCGCTAACATGCGCCGCTCCCCAGACCGATTACCCCTGCCGCTTCGCCAGCAGCTTAGGGATTTCCCGCAGGCACCAGGCTTTCGCTTCGCCCATGCTGTCGCGACGCCATGCCATAATAATGTCCACTTCGCGGGTATATTCCGGGCTGACCACCCGCAGGCGTCCTTCGGCAATATCCTTTTCCACCAGGGGATAGGGCATTGAAGCCACGCCCAGCCCGGCCAGCAGCGCCCGGTGTTTATCCGCAATTGAGCTGACGGTCAGCCGCTGCTGCTTGTCCAGCAGCTGTACGGTGAGCACCGGACGCTCGCGGGCAGTATCCGCCACGGCGATACCGCGATACTTCACCCGCGTCACCTCAGAGAGCGGTTCAGGCTCGTCATGAACAGGATGGTCGGGACTGGCAACAATCACGCTAATCATGCTGTACAATTTGCGGGTATTAATTTCCGACGAGGCACGAAAGTGCATATCCGGCGCGATGACGATGTCTGCCCTGCCCTGCTCCAGCCGCTCCCAGGCCCCCGCCAGCACTTCTGTTATCAGCGATATTTGGGTATTCGCTTTCGCGGCGAGCTTATCGATCAGGGGAAAGAGCGATTCACAGGGAACCAGCGCCTCACTGACGATAGTCAGATGCGTTTCCCACCCCCGCGCCAGCGCCTCTGCATCGGTGGTAAGCTTATCGGCCGCCTCCAGCAAGACCCGCCCCCGCTCCAGCAGCATACGGCCCACGTTGGTGAATTTTGTGCGGTGTCCGGAGCGGTCAAACAGCACCACGTCCAGTTCCTCCTCCAGCTTTTGCATGGTGTAGCTGAGCGCAGAAGGCACCCGGCCCAGCTCATCCGCCGCCGCCGCAAAACTGCCCCGGCGATCGATAGCATCCATGACTCGTAACGCTTCCAGCGTCAGAGCGCGATCTTTAGCCATCTCAATTCTCTGTCAGGAATTTTGAATGTAGTAAGCAGATTAACTGGCTAACAATCCGGCGTCCAGAAACTTACCATAGTGGCATTGTCGGAGCTGCTGACCGACTGTTGAGGAGAGTCACATGATTACCCGTCGCATAGCGAAAGCCTGTGGCAAAGCAGATTACGGTTGGCTACAGGCGCGCTACAGCTTTTCTTTTGGTCACTACTTCGATCCTGATCTGCTGGGATACGCATCGCTACGCGTGCTTAATCAGGAGGTGCTGACGCCCGGGGCCGCTTTTCAGCCCAGAACCTATCCGAAAGTCGATGTTTTAAACCTGATCCTACAGGGTGAAGCGGAATATCGTGATAGCGAGGGGAATCATCATCGCGCGCGAGCGGGGGAAGCCTTACTGCTCGCGACCCAGCCTCATATCAGCTACAGCGAACATAACGTCAGTAAAGAGGCGGCGCTGACGCGCATGCAGCTCTGGCTGGATGCCTGCCCGTCCCGGGAGATTTCGCCGATTCAGCGCCTAAGCCTCTCCGACGGTGACTGCACGCAGCTGCTTGCCTCACCGGACGGCGCTGAGGGCAGTCTTCAGCTTCGTCAGCAGGTCTGGATACATCATCTGGATCTGGCACCGGGTGAAACGCACGCCGTCCGGCTTAATGGTCCCCGCGCCTATTTGCAGTCCATTCACGGCGCGCTGCATGCCGATACGGGCTCGCGGGCCAGAGAAGACCTGGTTTGTGGCGATGGTGCCTTTATACATCAGGAAGGGAGCGTGACGCTTACCGCCGCCACGCCGCTGCGGGCGCTGGTCATTGATCTACCGGTCTGAACCGGGCACAGGGCCCGGAACGGAACAGGTTAGTGTAATGTGTCCGTTCGCTGTGCAAACCAGTATTGAAAAAGACCAAGCGCAGCGGGACCAATGGCAGCCTGACTGTGGTCATACGCCTCCTGCGTCATCTGCTCCAGTACCGAAAGATTATCGTCCTCACCGTGCAGGGCAATGGCGTCCAGCGCGGGTTGCAGGCTTGCAGGCAGTGCGGACCAGTCACCCAGCGCGACTCCACGCAGATAGCCGATACACCACTCCTCGACAACGAGATACTCCTTCCCCTCAATTTCATTGAAGCCAAACAGGGGCTCGAACTGCTCGGGCGCATGGCGCAGCCGCTCTCCAATGTCGTTCATATGCTGGAAAGTCAGCTCGGTAAAGCGCGTGAACTCCTGTTCAGACGCCCACTCGGGAAGGTGTTCATTACCGCCCCATATCGTTGGCATCCATTGGGAAGGCATAATGACATCAGGGCCGGACAGGAGGGCCGTCATCATGCCGTCCAGTTCAGAGACGTCCAGTACGGAGTCGTCATGGCCATATTTAAGCAGGATATCATCCAGCCATTCCAGATCGTCTTCTGAGAGCGGTCCGTTTTCCATGCTGCGGTCTCCTGTGGCATGTAGCAAAATCATCAAGCTATATCTTAGCGCGTTTAAAAATGAAAAACCCAGGGGTTCAACACAGATGCTGGCGACAGTGCCCGCTGGCTGGCTGGATGGATGGATGGATGCCGTGCCGACGACTGACTGTGTCATGCCAACAGGTTAGCCCACTGGCGTGCGTCTGGCGTCTGGCGTCTGGCGTCTGGCGTCTGGCTTCTGGCTTCTGGCTTCTGGCTTCTGGCTTCTGGCTTCTGGCTTCTGGCTTCTGGCTTCTGGCTTCTGGCGGGCGCATCTTCGTCATCCGCTTGCAAAATTCAATTGTGAATAATCACGCACCTTATATTGTGGCATATCGTCATCACCGCGATACTGATAATATTCACATGGCATTAAAAACAGTATTGACTCTTATTTTATAATGCGTAAAGTGGATTTCAACGGCACGAGAAAAGTTCTCGCCCGTTAAGTTGAAAGAGTTAATAAGTTGGATTTTTTAATAGATTGCGATAAAGGCCACGAAGTTAGTTGTATGGGTTAGTCGCTGTGAATTTTTTTTCATTCACAGGACAATGCTTTCAGGCCATGCAGTGAGCATCACCAATCGCAACGGGTGTAAATAAGCGCGATGATGTAAGGCTATGATTTACCAAGTAAATATCTTTGCGAACAATGTTTTATGGTTACCTGTTTCGCAATGAAAGTACAGCCACGCATCAAAGAGTCTATATCGCGAGGGGAGTGTACTTGTTTAACCTGCCGTGACTCATGGTTCAAAAGGTTAGCAGGCTATTATTAACCGGTAAATATATGGGAGGTTCCACTGGATTTCTTAATCCCTAATATTATCTTTAATAAACATGTGCATTTAAAGTAGTACCGATAGCAGTAAAAACGTAATTAAGCCCATTAATGTTAAAGTTTGATTCTGTAGTACCTTAAAAGCCCTGACCGTTTCTGTCAGGGCTTTTATCATTGTGGCGTACCTGACCCGGCCGTTGCGCGACCCGATCGTTTTCCTCCCTTTATAGCTACCTATATAGCAACCTTCCGTGACGTGCTTTCCGGCTCGAAAAATAAAAAAATTAACACTTGCTTAATCAACCCGATTGGGGCTAGTATCTGGTCATCGGTTTGGTACACAGACCTTATGAAAGCAGTTTTAGTAAAGCAGTCCTCAGTTCAAGTGTTATCTTAGATACCCTTCATCGTGAGCCTCCTCCTAAGTGCCCAATAAGTTTAATTCTGCTAAGCAGACCATCTTCGCCACAGTAAGTGGCTCAAAAAATGATAGGAAATATCTATGTCTAACAAAATGACTGGTTTAGTAAAATGGTTTAACGCTGATAAAGGTTTCGGCTTCATCTCTCCAGAAGATGGCAGCAAAGATGTATTCGTACATTTCTCTGCAATCCAGAGCAGCGATTTCAAAACCTTAGATGAAGGCCAGAAAGTTGAGTTCTCTATCGAGAACGGCGCTAAAGGTCCATCAGCTGTAAACGTTGTCGCGTTATAATTCGCGAAACACACTAAAAATTACGATAGCGATGACGGCATCTGCCTGAGCAGTTGAAATTTAGTGATAAAAAAACCGCCCTGTGCGGTTTTTTTTTGCCTGAAATTTGAGTAAAGGATCGCCTCCCCTGCATTTGTCATAACTGACGCCTGAATCACCCCCGCTCCAGCCATCCACAGCGTTGACTGCTCTTCCAGTCTCCGCCTACGCTATCCGTTACTTTCTCAATGGCTTTGCCAAAGCGTGGGGAGCAAAACCCGAGTGAATAAAGCGTATTGAACGGGTGGAGCGTTGGAGGGTAAAGCGTGATGCCCCGAGTGCCAGCCGAGGTGGCTATCGCAAGTCGAGGTGGCTAACGTAAGCGGAAGTGGCTATCGCAAGTCGAGGTGGCTGTCTTAAGTCGAAGTGGCTAACGTAAAGCGATGTGCGGAAGTAAAAGACAGCCGCTGATGCATCCCGTTACCAGCCTCACATTTAATGTGAGCGACGGAAATACACCAGCGCCTTGTTTCTGAATGAGTTGAAGCTGACCGGTAAGCCGGGTTCTGTCGTGGACAGTCATTCATCTAGGCCAGCAATCGCTCACTGGCTCAAGCAGCCTACCCGGGTTCAGTACGGGCCGTACCTGGTGAACCCCTATTTGGCCTTGCTCCGGGTGGAGTTTACCGTGCCGCGAACTGTTGCCAGCCGCGCGGTGCGCTCTTACCGCACCCTTTCACCCTTACCTGATCCCATAATCCCCTTTGTCTTTCAAGCTGCGGCTATTGCTGCATCCTGAAATCTGCCGGGGGGGCCATCGGCGGTTTGCTCTCTGTTGCACTGGTCGTGGGCTTGCGCCCCCCAGGCGTTACCTGGCACCCTGCCCTATGGAGCCCGGACTTTCCTCCCCTCTGTCTGTCTCCCCCGAAGGAGGACGGCAACAAAGCGGCGACTGTCTGGTCAGCTTCGGCGCGGATAATAGGGCATTCGGCGCGGTTTGTCACCCCTCTTGCTGATCCAGTGCGTACTTATAGAGCGCATTCTTTTTAACACCGTGAATTTCGGCGGTCAGCTGCGCGGCTTTTTTCAGCGGCAGCTCTTTTTGTAGCAGGCCCAGCGTGCGGAGCGCTTCAGGCGGCAGCGCATCCTCTTTAGCGTGAAAACCTTCCACGATCAGCACCATCTCGCCCTTACGCCGGTTCTCATCCTCGCGCACCCACGCCAGCAGTTCTCCTACCGGCGCGCCGTGAATGCTTTCCCATGTTTTAGTAATTTCACGGGCCAGCACCACATAGCGATCCATCCCCCATACCGTCACCATATCCTGTAGACTCTCCAGCAGGCGGTGGGTGGATTCGTAAAAAATCAGCGTGCGCGGCTCCTGCTCAAGAGCACGAAGCGTATCGCAGCGCCCTTTGCTTTTGGCGGGCAGAAACCCCTCGTAACAGAATCGATCGGACGGAAGTCCGGCCGCGCTTAATGCTGTAATGGCTGCGCAGGCACCCGGCAGGGGTACAACACGAATGCCTGCTTCACGGCACAGGCGAACCAGGTGATAACCCGGATCGTTGATGAGTGGCGTACCCGCGTCGGAAACCAGTGCAATGCTCTGCCCTTCCCGCAGCTTAGCCAGCAGCGATTCTGCTTTGTGCTGTTCATTATGATCGTGCAATGCGAACAGGCGCGCATTGATGGCGAAATGTTGTAGCAACAGCCCGGTATGACGTGTATCTTCCGCTGCGATCAGATCGACGCCCGCGAGTACCATCAGGGCACGCTGGGTAATGTCACCCAGGTTACCGATCGGTGTGGGAACAATATAGAGCGTGCTGGCAGAAATATCTGCCCGATCGTGTTGTTTCATTGTGAGATCCGAATTGCCGATTTAATATTGAGCATCTTGAAAAAAACATCACTGGATACAGTATGCTTCCTTCGAAAGTCATTCATAACAAAGCAGGACGCTGCATGCCTGTTCTGCTGGCCGCCCTGATTTTTGCCGGATGTACCGGTCAGGCGCCGCAATCACCGACGGCAAACGTGCAGGGCAGCGCCCAGGGCACGTCCGACTACTACCTTCAGCAGATGCAGCAAAGCTCAGATGATAACAAGGTTGACTGGCAATTACTCGCAATCAGGGCGTTGTTGAAAGAAGGGAAGCTGCCCCAGGCTAAGGACCAGATTGGCCAGCTGCCGCAAAAGCTCAGCGATAAGCAGCGTCAGGAGAGCCTGCTGCTTCAGGCAGAACTGCAAATAACCCAGCAGGACGCCAACGGCGCCAGCGCGCTGCTGAAGCAGATTGACGCGGGCTCATTGTCAAAAGACCAACAGGTTCGCTACTACCAACTGCAAATTGCCGCGGCCCAGGGGCATCCATCGCTGGATCTGCTGCGCGCCTTAATCGCGCAGGAGCCGCTGCTGACAAATGCCGACAGGCAAAAAAATATTGATGCAACCTGGCAGGCGCTGGTACAGCTCACGCCAGAACAGCTCAGCAACATGGTGATCAATGCTAACGAAAATATTCTTCAGGGGTGGTTGGATCTGCTGAGCGTTTACCGGACTAACGGCAGCAACCCGGATATGCTCAAAGCGGGCATCAGCGACTGGCAGAAGCGCTACCCCTATAACCCGGCGGCTAAAATGCTACCATCGCCCCTGAGCCAGGTGCAGAATTTCCAGCAGTCGTCGACCGGTAAAATCGCCCTGCTCCTGCCGCTAAGCGGGCAGGCACAGGTGTTCGCTAATGCCATTCAGCGCGGCTTCAACGACGCGAAAAATGGCGTACTGTCGCAGTCGCAGGCACCTGATCAATCCTCAACGCAGCCAGCGGCACCGTCAGCCTCCTCTGCGCCAGCCAATACCCCTGCCGTACAGACAGCCGCAGGTACATCAGCGCCAGCCAATCAGGCTGCTGTCAGTACCTCTGCCGCTCAGGCTAATCAGCCAGCCGCCAACCCGTCGGGTGCGTCGGTTCAGACGCCAGCCGGAAATGCAGACAATGCTGCTGCTCAGGGCCAGCCTGCTCAGCAGAGCAGCCTTGCCGCACAGACCGCTCCGCCTTCCAGCGCGACGCAGGTTCAGGTTTACGACACCAGTTCTCAGCCCATTGACCAGGTCCTGGCAAAAGCCCAGCAGGATGGCGCAACGCTGGTGGTCGGTCCGCTGCTGAAAAGCAACGTAGAGCAGTTAGCTAACGTGCAGACTCCACTGAACATTCTCGCCCTGAACGAACCTGAGTCTGTCCAGAACCATCCGAATCTCTGTTACTTTGCGCTTTCTCCTGAAGACGAAGCCCGCGATGCCGCCCATCATATGTGGGACCAGGGCAAACGTGCTCCGCTATTGATGGTGCCACGCAGCTCGCTGGGTGACCGCGTAAGCAAAGCCTTCGCAACTGAATGGCAGAAGCTGGGCGGGAACACCGTTCTGCAACAGCAGTTTGGTTCAACGGGAGAACTGAAGCAGGGTATTAACAGCGGAGCAGGCCTGCGCCTGAGCGGTACGCCGATTACGACTCAGCCGCAGCAGCCGCAGGGCGTGACCATTGCCGGTCTGACCATTCCTGCCCCGGTGCAGGATACTTCGCCCTCTTCTGCCGACGGCGGCAGCGTAGATTCGGTATATATCGTCGCGACGCAGGGGGAGATGGCGCTGATCAAGCCGATGATTTCAATGCGCACCAGCAGCCGCAGCATGGTACAGCTCTATGCCAGCTCACGCAGCAACCAGGCCGGTGCCGGTCCGGACTATCGTCTTGAAATGGAGGGTGTGCAGTTTAGCGACGCGCCACTGCTTTCAGGCAGTAATCCGGCGCTAATGCAGCAGGCAGCGAAAACATTTAACAATGACTACTCGCTGGTTCGCCTGTATGCCATGGGCGTTGATGCCTGGACGCTGGCTAACCATTTTAATGAGATGCGTCAGCTGCCCGGCTTCCAGATCAAAGGAGAAACCGGTAGCCTGAACGCGTCACAGGACTGCGTGATCAACAGGAAGTTGATATGGAACCAGTATCGCCAGGGGCAAATCGTTCCGGCATCCTGAGTCGCCAGCAGACAGGGGCGGGCTTTGAACAACAGGCCCGCCGCCTGCTGGAGAATGCAGGATTAACCTTTGTTTCAGCCAACGTTCGCTTTCGCTGCGGGGAAATTGACCTGATCATGCGGGATGCGCATACGTGGGTTTTTGTGGAAGTACGCTACCGTCGCAACGCGCTGTATGGCGGCGCAGCGGCAAGCGTGACGCGAAGCAAACAGCAAAAGCTGCTGCGCACTGCCGCGCTGTGGCTACGCGGGCATGGAGCCAGCCTCGATACCACTGACTGCCGCTTTGACGTGGTGGCGATGACCGGGACACAGGTCGAGTGGTTGCCCAATGCATTTACGGCAGCGTAGCTGTCCGCCAACACGAGCCAGGTGAAAGAAGTGCTGGAAAGAATAAAAGTCTGTTTTACCGAGAGTATTCAAACACAGATTGCTGCAGCAGAAGCACTGCCGGATGCGATCTCCCACGCGGCTATGGCTATCGTTCAGTCGCTGTTAAATGGCAACAAAATTTTGAGCTGCGGCAATGGCACCTCAAGCGCAAACGCCCAGCACTTTGCCGCCAGCATGATTAACCGTTTCGAAACCGAACGTCCAAGCCTGCCCGCGATTGCACTCAGTGCTGATAATATCCTGCTGACGGCTATCGGTAACGATCGTCTGCACGATGAAGTTTACGCCAAGCAGGTTCGGGCGTTGGGCCACACTGGCGATATCCTGCTGGCTATTTCAACGCGCGGCAACGGCCGTGATATTGTGAAAGCCGTAGAGGCCGCCGTCACGCGGGATATGACAATAGTGGCGCTTACCGGCTATGACGGCGGCGAGCTGGCCGGGTTACTGGGGCCACAGGATGTAGAAATTCGTATTCCCTCGCACAGAAGCGCGAGGATCCAGGAAATGCACATGTTAACCGTAAATTGCCTGTGTGATTTAATCGATAACACGCTTTTTCCCCAGCAGGACGTTTAAAGGAGCTTAAATGAAGGCATTCTCTGCACTTGCCGTTATTCTTACCGCGCTGATGCTTCAGGGCTGCGTGGCCGCCGTAGTAGGCAGCGCAGCGGTTGCAACTAAAACCGCGACCGACCCCCGCACCGTTGGCACCCAGGTGGATGACGGCACCTTAGAGTTGCGCGTAAGCAACGCGCTATCCAAAGATCAGCAGATCAAAAACGATGCGCATATTTCCGCTACCGCTTACCAGGGCAAGGTTCTACTGAGCGGCCAGGCACCCACTGCTGACGTTGCCAGCCGGGCCAAACAGATCGCCATGGGCGTAGACGGAGCAACGGAGGTCTATAACGAGATCCGTACCGGCGATAAAGCCACCTTCGGCACCGCCTCTTCGGATACGTGGATAACCACCAAAGTGCGTTCACAGCTGCTGTCGAGCGATCAGGTGAAGTCTTCTAACGTTAAGGTGACCACCGAAAATGGCGAAGTTTTCCTGCTGGGTCTGGTAACCGAGAGTGAAGCCAAAGCGGCAGCAGATATTGCCAGCCGCGTGGGCGGCGTCAAACACGTCACGACGGCTTTTACAATTCTTAAATAGCCTGACAGCCGCCCGTGTGGCGTTTTACACGGGCGGCCACGCTGCCGCTGCGCTTTATAACCGGCTTAAACAGTCCATTGCCACCGCCTTGAAACTGTCGAAATCCGTGCTGTCCCGCAGCCGCACCATCGCCCTTTCGCGCATAAACGTCACAAAAAGATCGTAAATGGCCATCGCCTCTTCATATTCCGTCTTGCTGATCGCCAGCAGAAAAATCACGCTGGCCGTTTCATCCCCCCAGCTAATTCCCTGCGGAGCCAGCACGGTGTAAACCACCGTTTTCTTTGCTGACAGTCCTAACGCGTGCGGCAGGGCGATCCCCTCGCCCAGCATGGTGCTGACGATGGCCTCACGCTCCTCCACTGAGGGGAAGAACGCTGCATCCACCACGCCTTCCTGTTCCAGCTGATCGCAGAGCGTTCTGAACAGTTCGGACTGGGTCATGGGTCTGTCGATGATGCGGAAGTGGCTGGCGTCAAAAAACTTCTCCAGCATATAAGGCCGGGTGCGATCGACCAGCACCAGCTTGCCAATCTGCTCCAGCTGATAGTCGGTGGGAAAAGGCGACATCACCACAACGGGCTTGTCCTTTTCGCTCAGGCGAGCGGTGGAGATAACAAAATCCTCCTCAACGCTACCCTGCTGCTCATACTGTCGAAGCGAAACAATATTACTGACCACGATCTGCGGATATTTCCGCATTAGCATCGCCTGGATCATCCGCACGGTCGAGTTACCCGTATCGCATACCAGTAAAACCTGCGGATGCCGCTGATAGCCCACGTTGTAATGCCGTTCCAGCCCCACACCGATATGCAAAACCAGAAAGCCAATCTCGTTTTCGCTAATCACATAGGGGGTGTATTTCCCCCAGCTTGATACTGCCGCCAGCGTCACGTCGTACGCCAGCGGGTAGTGCTGCTTGATATTGGTCAGCAGCGGATTGGGAATATTAATCTGGTAGCGCATCCGCGTAATCATCGTTTTGATATGCGTCAGCAGGTCTGCACGAAGCTGTGGATCGTTTTGCAGATTGAAATTGTACTGGGTATTGATATAGCTAAGAATGTAGTTAACCAGCGATTCACCATCGTCCGGGCTGATGGCGCTGGGAGCAATCTCCTCAATTCGCCTTGCGGCAATGTTCACCCGCAGATAAGCCTCCTCGGAGGGCGAGATATCCTTGCCGGTAACAGGCCGCAGCAGGTTGACGATGTGGCGGGCCGCATCCCGTACGTCTTCATCCACATCTTCCGCGCTAAAGTCAGAGAGCGGGTGACCTTCGCTGATGCGCCTTACCGCTACCGCACAGTAGAGGCGCAGATAAAACTCGCTGTCGTCAGTCATACGAATATGGAAGCGGCTGAAGCACTGCTGTAACAGAGGCTGTAGCTGGTCGAGAATACCGCTGTTTAGCGCCTCGAGATTGAGCAGCGGGTTATCGCTGTCTTCCAGCGCGATCTGGTAGAGCAAATCGGTCAGACAGGTGCGAATCGCCACTTCACTGCCGAACAGCTTCATTCCATAGCGCGGCTTGGTTTCGACCGACAGTTTGTAGCGTCCCAGCCACTCTCTTACCTCAGCCATATCGCTCTGTAGCGTGGCGCGGCTGACAAACCATTCGTCCGCCAGGTCCTCCAGCTTAAGGGAGAAAGCAGAGGTGAGAAAACGGGTCAGCAGGTAGTGTACCCGTGCGGCAGAGGTACGCGGAACCCGCAGATGGGAAGGAGACTGCTGCTGTAGCAGGCTATAGCGGACGGCATCGTCGATCTTAAGCTGATAGCCTTCTCCGCGATTCAGTACAAAGCGCGCGCCGTGATCCACCAGCATCCCGTTGAGGGCTGTCACATCGGTGCGCACGGTGCGCGTCGAAACGTTGAAGCGGCGCGCCAGTTCATCCTGAGGCAACGTCTCGTTTTGGAGCAGGTCATACAGCTGAGCAAGGCGTTGGTTAGGAAATCTCACGATTTCTCCCGTCTTTATTGAGCCGGTCAGCGCGTCCGACTCGGGTTACAAAATGCTAAGGCGTGAGCACCAGCTGTGAGGGTGCGCCAACGGCCGTATAGTCCTGGGTAAAAGAGAGCGCGCCGCTGCTATCCACCCGGAAGCGCGTGATGTTATCGCTGCGCTGATTGATGGCGTAAAGCGTCTTACCATCGTGAGAGAGCGTAAGGGTGCGCGTGTAGTCACCTCGCGTCCAGACGTCATCTTTATGGCTCAGCGCACCACTGGATCCAATAGCAAAATGCGCAATGCTATTGTGCAGCCGGTTCGCCACGTAGAGATTCTTACCCGCTTTATCAATGACCAGCCCGGCGGCAAAGCTGGTGCCTTTATAGCCGTCGGGCAATGCAGAAACCGTAGCCCCCTCAGTCAGGACGCCGGTTTTCGCGTTAAGCCGATAGCGAGTTAACGTTGAAGCCTCTTCATTGATCAGATACAGCGCGCTGCCGTCCGGTTGGAAAACGAAATGCCGTGGGCCTGCGCCCGCAGAAGATGCCGGGATCCATGCGGGCGTATTCGGCTGTAGCTGGCCCGCGTTGTTCAGGCGATACTGATAGATGCGGTCCAGCCCCAAATCGGTCGAGAAGACAAATTTTCCGCTGGGATCGCTGGCGATCATATGCGCATGCGGACCGTTATGGTCGCTTGCCGCAAAACTCCCTTCGACCGCCGCCGCTGGGTGGCTGGCACCGGCTGGCCCACTGTCCTGCTGCGTATCGCTGGCTTCTCCCAGGCGGCCATCGGCCTGCACCGGCAGAACGGCTTTACTCCCACTGACGTAGTTAGCCACCAGCAAATATCTGCCGTCCGGGGTCAGGGAAAGGTATACCGGGCCGGCCCCCTGAGAACTGACCTCATTCAGCTTTGTCAGGCTGCCATCCCCATTAATGGTATAGGCGGCCACCGTGCCTTTCTCGCTCTCACTGGCAACGTAGAGCGTTTTCCCTTTGGCATCAAGGGTAAGCTGCGCCGCATTTGCCTGATGACTTACCAGAGTTTTATCGCTCAGTGCACCATCGTGTGGGCTAACCTGAAAGCGGTAGACGCCCTCACCGTTGGGATTATAAGTACCGACATAAGCATACTGTGCATGGGCCGCCAGCGAAGTGGCGGCCATCAGGGATAATGAGAGGACGGTAATTAACGGGCCGTTGCGCATGGTGATCCTCATTCAGAAGAGAGGCCGACCAGCCTCGGTCTGAGGCTGGTCGGGCGAGCTTATTTAACCCATTTTTTGGTCATTGCCAGCAGCGCACTGACATCGGCAGGGCGCGTATTGCCCGAGGCTTTATCAATGATGGAGCTGTAGATATGCGGGATGATTTTGCTTACGCCAGCATCCAGCGCAATTCGCAGAATCGCCTCATAGTTTTCCAGATCGATTCCACCGGTTGGCTCAAGCCAGAAGTCCTGCTCCGCGCAGGCCTTCGCCACGGCGGTGAACTCATCAATGGCTTTCAGACCGCCCATTGGGAAATACTTCACCGAACTGCCACCCATATCTTTCAGCATAGCAATAGCGGTTGCCACCGGCACAATGGCATCAGCCGCCCTTGAGCTCAGCGGGCCGGTGGAGATTTTTACCAGGCCGGGCGTGCCGGTAGGCGAAATCAGACCGTTTACGACGGTTTGGTTCTGCCCCAGCAGCGCACGGCTGGTTGCCACGCCGGTAAAGACCTGATTAACGTGCTGCGGCTGAATTTCAGCGGAGATGGCGCTCACCATCGCCGACTGGTTAGGGTCGCCTGCGCCAAGGCCGACGGAGAGCGCATTGTCGATAAGCGCAGCGTATTCACGCATGTCGGCAACGGCGCTCGCTACGCTATCATAGTTTTTCGACAGGACGCCCACCAGCACATGGCCTTCAGCGGCCTGCCAGATCTCACGGGCATTCTCTTTTGAGCCAGCCAGCACGTTGAGACACACGCGGTCTTGATAAAATTTAGGGTTCAGCGTCATGCTTTTTTCTCTCCTGCTAACAACGCGTTAATACATGCATAGATGGTATCTAACTGCCCGACCGACACGCTGCGCACGTCGACCTCAATAATACTTTCGTTAGCTTTATAGCCGCGGAAGTAGATGGCGATTTCACCGGTTTTCAGCGCCTGCACCACATCGCCGGTGGTATAACCTATTGCCTTTTCATCCAGCTTTATCTCGGCTCGCGCAATGTCGCGCCCCGCCGAGTCCCACACCACGCGGGCGGTAATGCCATTCAGGCCGTTCAGGTTGCTGATAAAGGGAGTCATTTTTTCGACCATCTGCACGCCAGTGACCTTCTCCTGGGTCAGATAGCTTTCAATCGCCTGGGTCAGCCCCAGAATGCCCTCTTTGCCCACTTTCATGGCGCGACCCATACCCATTGACTGCCGCTTTACCCACTCAACAGGCTGCCTGCGTCCCATGACCAGACCGCTGGTAGGGCCTTCAATGGCCTTGGCACCGCTGTAAATCACCAGGTCTGCGCCGTACTGGTAGTAGCACTTAAGATCTTCTTCTGCGGCGGCATCCACGATCAGCGGGACACCGTGTTTGCGGGCTACCGTGGCCGCCTGCTCAACGTTGAGGTGGCTTTTCTGTACGCAGTGGTGCGATTTAATATAGAGAATGGCCGCGGTCTGCGGCGTGATAGCCGCGGAGAGCTGATCGGCTGAGCACTCGTTAGCGTAACCCGCTTCTACCAGACGCCCCCCGCCCAGGGTAACCATCGTTCCGACCGGCGCGCCGTAATTCACGTTATGGCCTTTAGGCACCACAATATCGTGTGGCACGGTTAGCGGCGCGGCGTGGAGGTTTTCCAGCAGCCAGTCGTTATCCTTCACAATCATCCCGGCCACGGCCTGAGCGATACCCGCAGACGCGCAGGAGACCACTACCGCATCTTCCGCCCCGAGCAGCCCGGCGATATACGCACCGGTCTTGTTCACCAGGTCTTTCATTTCAAAGTAGTGATTCAGCCCGTATTTGACCGTATCAACCACCTCTTCACCCGGCGTCGATACGCCCAGAATGGTCATGCGGCCTGAGGCGTTAATGACCTGCTTCAGGCCATATTTTTCATAAATTGACGACATGATGCTTTTTCCCTTCATCGGTAATAAACCACTCGCCACCCACAACGGCGGCCAGAGGTATCAGCTGTTTCTCACCGGCAACCGACTGCCCTTCGGAGTCGATAAACAGGCAGGGTTCTTCTTTGAGATCAAAAAGGGTCAGGTCGGCGTCAAGTCCCACTTCAAGCCGTCCCCTGTCGCGCAAACGCAGGCCCTGGGCAGCGTGAAGCGTCACGCAGTCAATAATCTGCGGCAGCGTCATACCCACACTGAAGAATTTCGACATTACGTGAGCCAGCGAATGTACCGGGCCGTTAATGCGGTTGCGGCAGTAGATATCTGAGCTGATGGTGTGCGGCAGAATGCCCTGTGCGATGGCCACGCGGGCGACCTCAAAGCTAAAGCTGGCGCTACCGTGACCCACATCCAGGCGTACCCCACGATCCAGGGCCCGTTTAACCGAGGCGCGAAGCTCTCCGGCGGGCGTCAGAATACGGTTAGGCTTACCGTTATAGCAGTGAGTAATGATATCGCCGCTGCCGAGCAGGTCGGCGATTTCGTCAAGGTCCGGGGGATTATTACCGATATGCACCATCAGCGGCAGATTGCCATTTTCCTGCTGGATCTCTTTGGCTCGCACCAGCGGATGAATGCCGTTTGCGCCCACCACGCTGCTGCTCATTCGCGCCTTAATGCCGAGAATAAAACCCGGCAGCCGCTTAATGGCATCGTAAATGCCCACCTTATCGATCTGACGCATATCCGCCAGCTCGTTTTGCGTCACGATCCCGGTGCGGGCGATATTGAGCAGAGCATGAACCCGCGTATCTGCCTCGAGGGTGATCTGATAAAAATCGTCGATATCGTCCGCGCCGGTGCTGCCTGCATCCACGACGGTGGTGACGCCCGTTGCCACGCCGATGCGATCGGCCTCATCATGATAGATGGGCGATTTGGGGTAGCAATGGACGTGCGAATCGATCCAGCCCGCGCTAAGCCAGCACTGCCCGGCAAGATCCCTCTCAGTGGCCGCTTCCCCGTGCACCTCGCCGAGCGCAGCAATTTTACCGTCGCTTATGGCGATGTCGGTCAGGCTGCCATCAGGCAGACGCGCACGGCGGATAACAAGATCAAACATGACTGACTCCTTTAATACCGGATGCCGCAGCATCCAAAGCGCGGTTTGCCCATTCCAGGCAAACCGTCATGACATCAGAGGGCTACCGGGAAAATCGCCCCCAGTAACATCGCCCCCAGAATGGCTCCGCCGGTAATGGGCTTATTCCACATATAAAACAGCAGCGACCCCAGCAGCGAGCCTAAGCCAATCGGTATTGAAGCCGTCATCGCAGAGAGAATAATCAACGGCCCCAGAAAGCGACCAGAGGTGTTCCCTGCCCCCATCATCACGTCTGCACCGTAGGTGGAGTCGCTGTTATTGATGGTGAACCTGCGCGCCAGAATAATCACGTAACCCACCGCAACCCCAAGCACCAGCCCGGTCACCAGCGAGGCCGCAAAGTTCGCCACCGGATAGATAATTCCCGCCCCCAGCAGCAGCGCCGGTACGCCCAGCCCGATACCGGTCTGAATCGCGCCGCCAATATCCAGAATACCGACCAGTGAACCTTCAATGATGCGGGCAAACAGAAAGCTGGCGCCAAAGGCTGCCACTGCGCCGTAGACGCCGGTTTCCATTCCCGACCGCAGCATGGAGACAAAGGCGACTTCATTGAATGCGCCCAGCCCGTAGACGTAGTACATGTGCGTCCCGGCGAATACTCCGGCAGACAGCAGGCCGACAAAAATCGGAAAGGACCAGTCTGCATACCAGAAACCGTTTTTTGACTCTTCCATCGTCATCGTCCTCTTATTTACCGCTCATGGCGTTATGGATCATTTCCAGCCAGCCCGGCACGCCCAGCTGGAAGGATTGCAGCATTTTCATGTCAAACCCGCGGAAGAAGCCGCTGAGCACGAAAAGCAGAACGATGGCAGCCATCATCACCTTAGTGACTTTATTCCAGCCGCTCTCTTCAACGCCTTTACCAATCAGGATGCCCAGCACCAGACCCGGTACGGCATTCCCCATCATAAGCTGGGCAAGACCGCCGAAAATCGTGGCCCAGAATCCCGATTTCTTACCGGCATCAATTGCAGCCAGCCAGAAGATCACCGGCATCACGGTATTCACCAGCAGATTCGCAGCAGGCACCAGTACCTTAACGGCGGTAACCTGTAGCGCAGCCGGAACGGCGGAGGCGGTTGAATTAAGGAAGGCAACCACGATCATGCCGATGATGCCGCAGGCAATCGCCATTTTTTTCGGATCGTGGAGGGTTTCAGCGACGTTACGGTTTTTCACCATCAGCGCAGCGGCACCCCAGTGGGGGATAATGCGGTGATCGACATCCTGAGTGAAGGAACCTGCCGCCACGGAAGAGGCCCAGGCATTAAAGAAAAAACCCAGACCAAAAGAGAAGTGAGAGGCCGGATCGCCTTCACAGGAGTTGAGTTCACCCAGTGTACGAAATGCACCCATTCCCTGCGTGGTGGGTGCGTGGAACATACGCGCAGCACCTGCGCCTACGCCGACACCAACCAGACCGCCGATGATGAGTGACTTAAATAAGATTATTAAAAACATCAGTCTTTCCTTTCAGGCTTGCGCCAACGTTTTTAAATCATGATTATTGCTGCCTCTGGGGCAGTGCTTTATTTCGTGACGAAATCGACCTTATCGGCGTCGATGACGGTCACGCTAACGGTAATATCCAGCTCAACGCTGTAACTCCGTCGTTCTCTCGCCAGAAAGAAAAACAAAAATTTCTCCTTTCTGACGCTCTGCTGTGCACGGACCACCCTGACATCCTGAGGTTCAATACGCAGCAGTACCTTGCTGGTCGATTTAAGTAGCGTGTTCTGTACCCGGCTTAACGCGTCAGCAAAGGCGCGGGACTTACTGTCCCCTTTGCCGCTTACGTTTACCGTCGTGGTGAATTGCTCCTTCATCGGTCAGCCACCGTGTTTTTTTGTCCATGCCTGAACCAGACGTTCGCCCAATTCTTCTTTATCCATAAAGCCAAAACCCAGCGCGACGGCACCTTCGTTGATAGCGGTAACGCCTTCATCGACGGAACGCATCCCATACTTTGCCTTATAGCCGTGTTTATTCTGTGCGGTGATCGACCCTGCGCCGCCGCTGCCGCAGAACGAGATGCCAAAGGATGCCCCTTCCGCTTTCATGACGTCACCCAGCTTCATATCGGCCGCGACGCCGGGGATGACGATAGCTTTCCCCCCCGCTTTCTCAACGCCTGCCGCAACTTTCTGGCCTTTACCTAAACGGTCACCAATGACCACGATTACCTGTGACATGTCTGCTCCTTGATTCAATGAATGATGTCGTTATCAATTACAAAATGCGTGACGGGGTGGCGACCACGCAGCGGTTTGCGCGTCCATCAAGACGCCGTCCTCCCCCCAGTTTCACTCCGGACCCGTATTCTCTTTCGCCACTTCAAAATGGACCGACAGCATCCAGGCTTCCTCCACGGGCAGGTTACCGAACAGATCAACAACCTGCTGTGCCAGTGCCATTGATGTAGCGGAGATATCTTCAAACAGATCGGCTTCTACTTCAGGCAGCGGCTCACCGGTAATCGAACGCAATGCCATTGCCCGCACGTGTGAGGTCAACATTTGCTGCTGAACCGGGTTGGGATATATATTTTTGGCGGTAAAAATATCTGCTATCTGCGCCATGACCTTCTCCGCCAGCGCCTGAATAGCCCGATCTTCATTAGCCGTATTAATCGATACCGCTGCATTGTCCAATTTACGTCCCTCTTTTTCCGTTTCTTCCCGGCCAGGAAATTTGGTGAATTTGTGATGTCCGTAAAATAGCGCCCCTGCCTGCTGGTGTGTAGAACGACTTTTTCCGTTTCGAAGTGGAAATATGCTGCCGAAATACGATCGAGTACGCAAAAGCGCTAATTCGTGCACGATCGGTGGATACAGTCGGAGGAATATCACAGTCTGCACAAAATTTTGGTAACATCGTGCATTATTATTCAAAACAGGATGTTAAGTGCTAATCGCACGCATGTACCCAGAGGAAAAACTTATCGTTCTCGAGTTACAGATGGTTTTATGGAAATAATAAGCGCTAACGATGATAAGGGGTAACGACCATAATATAAAATATAAGATCATTTTCCGCTATTAACATAATGTTATTTTTTAGGATTTTATTTTTAGTGCCAGGTTAAATAAAAAATAGAAGCGTTATTTAATTAATATTAATGGCCCGAAAAAAAGCATCCCTTTTAACAGCCACTAAAAAAGGCTCCGCAAAGCCTTGCCGTTTTAGCGAAATTTTTTGTGATTGGCATCACGGGTGACGGCAAATTTTTTAGCCTCCGCCTTAGCACCCGCGAGGTCGCCCGCATCAACATGTTTAATGCTGCTATCGATTGGCGGGTTAGCGTCTCCAGCCCGGCACGGAGACCCTTCATTATTTTTATTAAAGAGAACAGCAAAAAGGGTGACCCTAAGGCCACCCTGATAATAGTACGCAATAACTGAGAAATTACCGCAGCCGGAAAATTACTGCCCGGCTATTTTCATTTCTGGCAGCAGCACGGAACCACACTGAATATTGCTGCGGGTTTCGATATCGCTACCGACGGTGACCATATTACGCCACATATCCTTCAGGTTTCCGGCGATGGTCACTTCACTGACCGGATACTGAATTTCACCGTTTTCCACCCAGAATCCCGCCGCACCGCGCGAATAGTCGCCGGTAATACCGCTGACGCCCTGTCCCATCAATTCGGTGACCACCAGGCCAGTGCCCATCTTCTTCAGCAGCTGATCGAAGCTGTCGCCCTGGCCGTTGATACGCCAGTTATGAATACCGCCCGCGTGGCCGGTGCTCTTCAGGCCAAGCTTGCGGGCCGAATAGTTGGTCATCAGCCAGGTCTGGAGAACGCCATCCTTAATAATGTCGCGATCGCGGGTCTGCACGCCTTCGCTGTCAAACGGCGTGGAAGCCAGACCTTTCAACAGGTGTGGCCGCTCCTGAATGGTCAGCCACTCAGGCAGGATCTGCTGGCCCATCGAATCCAGCAGGAAGGTGGATTTACGGTAAACGCTTCCACCGCTGATGGCCCCCACCAGGTGGCCAAACAGGCCGGTCGCCACTTCGGCGGCAAAAATGACCGGGGCTTTCATGGTCGACAGCTTACGCGGTGAAAGACGCGACAGGGTGCGACGGGCGCACTCTTCGCCCACCCACTCCGGCGACTGTAAATCCTCCATCGCGCGGCCGATGGTGTAGGCGTAGTCACGCTCCATATCGCTGCCCGCGCCTGCTATCACGCTACAGGAGATCGAGTGGCGGCTGGAGCTGTAACCCTGGATCATACCGTGACTGTTGCCAAACACCTTCATGCCGACATGGCTGTTAAAACTGCCACCCTCGGTATTGGTGATGCGCGTATCGCTTTTTAGCGCCGCCTGCTCAGCGCGGGCAGCCAGTTCGATCGCCCGGTCCGGATCGAGATCGGAAGGGTGAAAAAGATCGAGATCCGGCGCATCAAAGGCCAGCAGCTCGCGATCGGCTGGGCCCGCATAAGGATCCGGCGAGGTGTAGCGGGCAATATCAATGGCCGCCTGCACGGTGCGTTTGATCGCGTCCGGGCTAAGATCGGTCGATGACGCGCTGCCTTTACGGTTCTGCTGATAGACGGTGATACCCAGGGCACCATCGCTGTTAAATTCTACATTTTCCACCTCACCGTAGCGCGTACTGACGCCAATACCGGTGGTTTTGGTCACGGCGACTTCCGCTCCATCGGTGCTGGCCTTCGCCAGTTCGAGTGCTGTCGCTACCGCCTGTTCGAGGGTTTTACGCTGTTCTGCAACTTGGGAGAGTAATTTCATCGACCTACCATATAATTAACAGAGGGCTTTCTGACCGCGTAAAAGCGCCAGATTTCCAGACTCTTTGGTGATTAAGGTTCATTTCAGTCTAACAGACTCGGAGAACAATTTCGCAGTAGCCGCTTAACCTGATAGCATTAGCCTCTTTTTTAGGGAGCCTCCCATGACTAAACAGCCCGACGACTGGCTCGATGATGTACCGGATAATGAAGAAGAAGAAGACGACGAGATTATCTGGGTCAGTAAAAGTGAAATTAAACGTGACGCCGAGGAGCTAAAGCGCCTGGGCTCAGAGCTGGTCGAGTTAAGTAAAAACTCGCTGGATAAGATCCCGCTGGATGAAGATCTTCGTGCGGCCATTGAGCTGGCGAAGAAGATCAAAAAAGAGGGCTACCGCCGCCAGATCCAGCTGATTGGCAAGATGCTGCGCTCGCGCGACGAAGAGCCGATCCGCCTGGCGCTGGATAAGCTGAAGAATCGCCACAACCAGCAGGTTGCGCTTTTCCACAAGCTGGAGATGCTGCGCGACCGCCTGATTGAACAGGGTGACGAAGCGATCCCCGACGTGCTGACGCTTTATCCGCATGCCGATCGCCAGCAGCTGCGTTCGATGGTCCGCAATGCGCAGAAAGAGAAAGCGTCTGAGAAGCCGCCAAAGTCCAGCCGCCAGATCTTCCAGTATCTGCGCGAGCTTGCCGAGTCCCGCTAGCCAGCCGCTCACCGATACAAAAAAGGGCGGAGTCGCCTCCGCCCTTTAACTGCTTTGCCCTTTAACTGCTTTGCCCTTTAACTGCTTTGCCCTTTGACTGCTTTGCCCACCGGAAAGGTCGCTCCGGCTCAGTCCGCTGAATCAGCGCGCCAGCTTTTCCAGCAGCTTCTGATGAATTCCGCCAAATCCCCCATTACTCATCACCAGGATGGTATCGCCGGGCTGCGCGGTTTTAACGATCATTTCCACCAGCGTATCCACCTCCGCACTCCAGTGCGCCGGCTGCACGCACGCCTCAGCGACGTCTGAAACCTGCCAGGGAATATGGTGCGGCTGCAGCAGGAAGACTTCATCAGCACGGGCCAGCGCCGGAGCCAGGTCGTCCTTACTGACCCCCATTTTCATGGTGTTGGAGCGGGGTTCCAGTACGGCCAGAATACGCGCCGTACCGCCGACCTTGCTACGCAGCGCGGTCAGCGTTGCGAGAATGGCCGTTGGGTGATGAGCAAAATCATCGTAGACCTTAATGCCGTTCGCTTCGCCGCGCAGTTCAAGACGTCGACGCGCATTGATAAAGTCATTCAGCGCCCGCCCGGCATCCTCCGGCCTGATGCCAACATGACGCGCAGCGGCGACCGCCATCAGCCCATTATGCATATTATGCTCGCCGACCAGCGCCCAGTTAACCTCCCCCACACATTCGCCATCCAGCCAGATTTCCCACTGAGAGGCATCAGGCACGCGCTTTTTCGCCTGCCAGCGCCCGCCATCGCCCAGACTCTCCTGCTCGCTCCAGCAGCCCATGGCGATCACCTGTTTCAGGTTATGGTCCTGCTCTGGCAGCAGGATTTTTCCCTGGCCTGGCACGATGCGCACCAGATGATGGAACTGACGCTGAATAGCGCGCAGATCGTCAAAAATATCGGCGTGATCGAACTCAAGATTGTTGAGAATCAGCGTGCGTGGACAGTAGTGAACAAACTTAGAGCGCTTATCAAAGAAGGCGCAATCGTACTCATCCGCTTCAATGACGAAGAATGGGCTTTTTCCTAAAGTGGCGGATACATCGAAATTTCCGGGTACGCCGCCGATAACAAAGCCCGGTTCCAGCCCGCAGGCCTGTAAAATCCACGCTGCCATGCCCGCCGTGGTGGTTTTACCGTGCGTTCCGGCCACCGCAATCACCCAGCGATCGCGCAGGACAAAATCATGCAGCCACTGCGGGCCTGAGAGGTAAGGAATATTGCGTTCCAGCACCGCCTCCACGCAGGCATTGCCCCGGGTCATGGCGTTGCCAATAATTACCAGGTCGGGAGCGGGATCGAGCTGGGAAACATCATAACCCTGAATTAAATCAATGCCTTGCTTTTCTAAAAGCGTGCTCATTGGCGGATAGACGTTGGCGTCTGAGCCCGTCACTTCATGCCCGAGCGCGCGGGCAAGCGTCGCCAGGCCCCCCATGAAAGTGCCACAGATACCGAGGATATGAATGCGCATAACAGGTCCGTTTACAGGAAAGTTCGGCGCACAGTGTAACGCCCTCACCGTACGGAATAAACGGATTTGCCCTATGTTCTTTCGTCTTCATTCGGCTAAACTGCGTACGCATACGTTGGCAGTTTGTAAATCAGGCTGCTGCTCAACCGCAGATTCAGGGATTGTGTTATGAAAACGTTAGGCGAATTCATCGTCGAGAAGCAACACGACTTTCCTCACGCCACAGGTGAACTGACGGCACTGATTTCCGCCATCAAGCTGGGCGCAAAAATCATTCACCGCGATATCAATAAAGCCGGACTGGTCGATATTCTGGGCGCCAGCGGTGCCGAAAATATTCAGGGCGAACAGCAGATGAAGCTCGATCTGTTTGCCAATGAAAAACTCAAAGCGGCCCTAAAGGCGCGCGGCATTGTGGCCGGTATTGCTTCGGAAGAAGAAGACGAGATTGTCATTTTTGAAGGCGTCGAGAACGGTAAATACGTTGTTCTGATGGACCCGCTGGACGGCTCGTCGAATATTGACGTTAACGTTTCGGTCGGTACGATTTTCTCTATCTATCGCCGCATCACCCCACCGGGTACGCCGGTGACGGAAGAGGACTTCCTGCAGCCCGGTAGTCAGCAGGTTGCAGCTGGCTACGTGGTGTATGGTTCTTCTACCATGCTGGTCTACACCACCGGCTGTGGCGTGCATGCCTTTACCTACGATCCCTCACTGGGTGTGTTCTGCCTCAGTGCGGAAAAAATGGCGTTCCCGGAAACGGGTTATACCTATTCGATCAACGAAGGAAACTATATTCGTTTCCCGAAAGGCGTGAAAAAATACCTGAAGTTCTGTCAGGAAGAAGATCAGCCCACCCATCGTCCATATACCTCCCGCTATATTGGATCACTGGTTGCAGACTTCCATCGTAACCTGCTGAAAGGCGGTATTTACCTCTATCCGAGCACCGCCAGCCACCCGAAAGGTAAGCTGCGGCTGCTGTATGAGTGTAATCCGATGGCGTTCCTTGCCGAGCAGGCCGGTGGTAAAGCCAGCGATGGCGCACAGCGTATTCTGGACCTGGTGCCGGAAACCCTGCACCAGCGCTCGCCGTTCTTTGTCGGCAATACCGATATGGTTGAAGACACCGAACGCTTCCTGCGCGAGTATCCTGACGCCTGAGCACCTGGCATAACGCCAGCAATTCCGGCGGTTGCAGTCAGCGGATAATGCCTCAGCTAGCCTGGTGACAGAAGCCAGCTGAGAATGCGTCAGTAAACCTGGTGACAGAAGCCAGCTGAGAATGCGTCAGTAAACCTGGCCATTGCTGCCGGATGTTGTCAAAAACAGGGCGATCTTACGATCGGCCTGTTTTTTTATTCCGTGGTTACCGCCCGCCGCTGTCCGCTGGCAGGATTTTACCACCGTGGCTAAAGGGGATAACGGGGTAATATCAGGCTGGACTCACCCGGAATGCCGCCATCGACTGAACCAGCTGCTGTGACTGCTCTTCGAGTGACTGCGTTGCCGCTGTCGCCTGCTCTACCAGAGCCGCGTTCTGCTGGGCGACTTCATCCATCTGCGTTACTGCCAGATTAACCTGTTCAATTCCCCGACTCTGTTCCTGCGACGCGCTGGAGATCTCTTTCATCAGCTCCGTGACGCGCATCACCTCCGTGGCTATCTCGTCCATGGTTTCCCCCGCTCTGGTCGCCATCTGCGCCCCTTCACTGACGCGGCTTTGAGATTCAGTAATTAGCGAGCGGATCTCTGTGGCGGAGGTCGCGCTGCGCTGCGCCAAGTTGCGAACTTCTCCGGCTACCACCGCAAACCCCCGCCCCTGCTCGCCGGCCCGCGCCGCCTCTACGGCCGCATTCAGCGCCAGAATATTCGTCTGGAAGGCGATATCGTCGATTACCCCAAGAATATCGCCGATGCGCTTTGAACTGTTGGTAATCTGCTGCATTTTCTCCATCACATAGCTAACGACTTCGCTGCCGCGATCGGCGCTGTCTGAGACTGAGCGTGCCAGCTGATGCGCCTGGCTGGCATTGTCGGCATTGAGCTTCACCGTAGCGGTCAGCTGCTCCATGCTGGCGGCGGTCTGCTCCAGCGATGCGGCAGACTCTTCGGTACGCTGTGAGAGATTCAGGTTGCCAGAGGCCAGTTCGCGGCTGCCCACGTCAATTTGCAGGCTGGCATCCCGTACGCGGCTGACCGAAAGCTGGAGCGAAGACTGCATCGCCGTCAGGGCCGCATTCAGACGTCCCAGCTCATTCTCCCCGCTTTCAGGTAGCCTGCGGGTCAGGTCACCCGCAGCCACAAACTCAAGATGTGCAATGGCGGTATTCAGCGGTTTGAGCAGGATAGCGCGTAGCAGCATCCAGGCCGCCGCCAGCAGAATGATCGTCAATACGCCGCACAACAGGATCAGCACGGTGAGGATGCGTTCATTTTTTTTCGCCTCCATCAGCTGAGCCTGGGTGACCTGGTTGGCATAGAGACTGAAATCGTCCACCGCTTTAGCAAAGGCAATATTTAGCGCGCCCAGCTTCTCCTCAAGCAGGGTGTAATAGCCGTCAGGATCCTGCTTCTCCAGGGCTTGCTGCATCGGGACGATCCCTTCGCTCAGATACTGGTTGTAGCGGACAATCAGGGCATCCGCCAGCGCCTTACCGTGAGTGGTGACGGTCCCGGCGTCGACGAAACGCTTGATTTCAACGTGCGAGTTAGCAACATTATTTTTTACCAGCAGGGTGATGGCGCTGGATTCGTCTAACATACCGATTTCCATTTTCCGGGTCGCCAGCGCGGCGCTCGCTCTGGCGCGCAGCAGGCTGTTATTAGCCAGAAACAGGCTGTTGAGTTCCACTCCCTGAATGCGGTTAACTACATCAAGTGAACGATTCCCTTTATTAATGGCAAAAATACCCATCACGCTGACGCTAAGCAGCATTAGCGTCATCAGGGCAAGCAGCACGATCAGGCCGGTGCGTATTGAAATTTTTCTTAGCATGGTTTGAATGACCTTAAATTAGACGGTATGCCTGAAAGCCAAAAAGAGATTAAGGTATCGGCAGCCGGGTGGTCATTCTTTAGTAAAGATGATGAAAGGAGACCTAAACAGAGCGTCAGCTTTGACAGGGATCACTTTTTCCCCCGCTGACGAGAGAGGAGGCATCCATTCGTGATAAGTAGTTAATTAACAGGGGATTCAGGGGTTTTCAACGGTGATGACGGCGCGTAAGCGCAGAATGCCGTACACGCCGATAGCGGAATAAATCTTCACTCCTGACGCAATTTAACAGTGATTTCACACAGACCTAAGCCTGTTAAGCAGTTAATTCCACTAAAAATCCGCCTATATAACAGTAAAAATGAACTTTGACTTTAAGCAAAATCACGCACTCTCGCGCTCTTTCGTTCAGACAAAGAGGTGTGAGGTCGGCACAGGCTATATGCCGCATCTGGCGCTGCGGCAACACTTAGCGCTCGCGATTTGCATGCGGCATTATCGCCTGACCCGGCGGCCATTCAGGCAGCCCTTTACTGGCTCACCTTTTGCCTGACGTCTGCCTACGTATCACGCCATAACTGGAGCATTCTGAAAGGCCAAAAAGGGGGGATACTTTCATATTCAGTTGGCTATAATGAGCGACACATGATTTAAGACTGAATGAAGGAATTGACCATGAGTTTGAACCTGGTTCCAGCAGGTAAAGATCTGCCAGAAGATATTTATGTGGTTATTGAGATCCCGGCGAATGCCGATCCAATCAAATACGAAGTTGATAAAGACTCCGGCGCGCTGTTTGTTGACCGCTTTATGTCTACCGCCATGTTCTACCCGTGCAACTACGGCTACATCAACCACACCCTGTCTCTGGACGGCGACCCGGTTGACGTGCTGGTGCCAACGCCGCATCCATTGCAGCCTGGCTCAGTGATCCGCTGCCGTCCGGTGGGCGTCCTGAAAATGACCGACGAGTCTGGCGAAGATGCCAAACTGGTCGCTGTCCCGCACACCAAGCTGACCAAAGAGTACGATCACATCAAAGATGTGAACGACCTTCCTGAGCTGCTGCGTGCGCAGATCACCCACTTCTTCGAGCAGTATAAAGCGCTGGAAAAAGGCAAGTGGGTTAAAGTTGAAGGCTGGGATAATGCAGCAGCAGCAAAAGCTGAAATCATCACCTCTTTCGAACGCGCCGCGAAGAAGTAATCCTCTTCAGGGCAAAAAAAACACCGCTCACTGAGCGGTGTTTTTGTTTATCAGCCCATCAGGCCTGCCCTTGCGCATCGCGCAGCAGCCAGTCGCCGCTGTCGATACGCTGTTTTCCCATCACCGATCGCTGATAGACGTACAGCCAGGCGCTGCCGTAAGGCGTCTGCACCAGCGCCCGCTTATACTCTCCCCCCTGGGTGCGTAGCGCATCCAGCTCGCCCAGCGTGGAGGCATCAATGCGGTAGACTTCGCAGTACACCTGACCCTCTCCCACCACTACGCCGGGGTAGTGCCCAAGATTGTATAGCGCATAGCCGCTAATCTGGTGATCGCCCAGCCACTGGCCGTTAGTCATCCAGTGACTGTTACCTTGCTTACGTCTCAAGCTGCCGTAGACAATTATTCGCATTGCTAAAACTCAAACTGATAAAGTAAATCCAGCGCCTGATCGATACCAGACACCGCTTCCAAATAGAGTTTAGGCATCAGGCGATAACGCAGGGTTAGCGTCGCCAGTGAATCAAATATGCCAACACCGTATTTTACCTGCAGACCCGGCAGTACATAGCCGCTAACCTGGACCTGCTGACTGTCACCGACGCCAGCCGTATCCAGCGCCAGATTACTCACGCCGAAGGTCTCCCCGATTTTACCCACAACCTGACCACTTTGTGCAAGCCCCAATCCTACCAGCGCTGAGGTTATTGCACTGCTATCGCTACCGCTCGCATCCAGTCCCTGTCCGCGAAGCAGATAAGAGAGCGCTTCCTGCTGTGACATGGTGGGGTCAGCGAAGACTTCGGCCTTCGGCTCATCTGCCAGCCCGGTTACGCGAACGCCTGCGGTCACGTCGTCTTCCGTGGCCTCCGGATTACGGATTGCCTCGATGTTCAGATAAGGCTGATCCGGCGGTCCGGCAAACTGCAGCTCGCCCTTACGCACGATAAGATCCTGTCCATAGGCGTGGAAACGACCGGATGGAATATTGATCTGACCGTTCAGCCCCAGACCGCGCTTATCCTGCACCAGCTTCAGGTCACCGTTCAGGCTGGCCTTCAGGCCGAATGCGCTGAGCCGCACGTCATCTCCGACGTGAATAACCAGATTACTGTTAATCGGGATCGCCGCGGTTTTCGGGGCCACCGGCTTCAGGTCTTTATCCAGCAGCACTTCGTCTGATGATACGCCCACCGCACTTTCGGGCACCTCCTGCACGGTGATACGCGCCCAGGGAATATCCACGCGCCCGTCAAGATTGAACATCTGCGGCGTCGCTTCAAATACCAGGTCCGGTGAGACATCCATCCGCACCATCGGCGGCACGGTAACCCGGACCTTATCGCCCTTCGCCGCCACGCGTGCACGCCAGGCGTCCAGCTGCCGCCAGTCGGCATCACCGTTAAGCGCAATCTGTCCGTGGGAGGTCTTAATCAGCCCTTCCAGCGTTGAGCTCATGCCGTTAAAGACCATGTTCAGGCTGGCTGAGGTCAGTTCGACCGGCATAAAGCTACCCTGCACATCGACGTCCTTCAAGCCCAGCTGACCAAATACCTGGGGCTGTTGCAGGTTTCCGCCCAGTCGCAGGTTGCTGTTAAGCAGGCCCGCGACCTTCTCACCCTTCATCAGTGCCGGATTCAGCATCGCCAGCGACAGGCTGGCAATATTAACGTTGCCGGAGAGGGTGCGCTTACCCTGCGGGTCGGCAATCTGCACGTTGCCGTTAAGCTGGCCGTTGTTCGCGATGCGGATCAGCCAGTCGAGCTGAGCACGACCGTCGTGCAGCCCGGCGTTAAGGTTTAGCTGGTCGAACGCAATGGGCAGTTTATTGCCCTGCACGTCCTGCACCACCTTCACCCCGTTACCTTTCAGCGTCACGCGCCCCTGTGGCAGACCGCCGTCAGCTTTCCAGGTGACGTCGGCATCACCGCTGAATACGCCACTGAGTGCGGTCTCTTCGCCGAGGAAGGGTTTCGCCATCGCCAGATCGAAGCGGTTCAGCACCACTTTGGCATGGCCGGATGGGCCTGCCTCAATGGTTTGCGGGACGCAGATCTGCGCATTCGGATTTTGCCAGCAGTGCGGCCCAATGCTCACCGTCTGCTTCGCGTTCAGATAATCCAGTGCGATGGCGCGGGTCAGGCGCCATTCCCCAACCGGCGTATCGAAGCGCGTATTGTTCAGCGTCCCGGTCCAGCGCTGTGCCTGACGATCAAAACTGCCGTTTAGCGCCAGCTGTCCGGAAACCGGCTGCCCGCTGATATTAAGCTTCAGCTGATGCTGCTTCTCATCGCCGCTGGCATCCAGCGTAACCAGAGAGAGGTTGAGCGCATCCTGTTTGATCCGCTCGACGCGCAGCGCCAGCTTGCCTTTAATCTCATCCCCTGAGCTAACGTCGCCTTTTAGCGTCGCCCGGGCAATACTCAGCGCCTGCCAGCGCAGCCCGGCGGCAGTCACGTCGGCCAGCAGCTGCGGCGCCTTCAGATCGCCACGCGCTTTAATCGTCCCTTTCACCACGCCGCCCAGACCGGGAAGCGCGTTATCGAGGTGTGCGGCATCTATATTGGCATCCAGCGCCAGCTTGTCGCCGAGGGAACCCTTAACATCAAGATTATTACGCCCCAACACCAGCTTCAGGCCGGGTATATCCCACTGGTTGTAGCTGTTGCCATACAGGGAGCCGTCGGCGGTCACCGCATTCTGCTTCACGTTGCCGCGCAGCTTCAGCTCAGGCACGCGCACCTGCCAGCTGCCGCCATAGAGGCTGCCACGGGTGGTGATTTTCCCTTCCAGCTTCGCCGGCCAGTCCGGATACTGCTTCGCAGTATTAATCCCGGAGAGCGTCAGCTCACTGCGCCAGCTGATAGCTTTGCTCCAGTCCACCAGCGCCGTCAGATCGGTATTACCCTCCAGCGCCGCCAGCCTGAGCTTGTCCAGCGAGAAGTGTTCAACGTCGCCTTTGCCGTTCAGGGTGAGCGTCGCGGGGGGAATGCCCTGCCCTTTCAGGGCGGTTCTGAGCGACATCACGTAATCCGTCGCCTTACCCTTAAAGCTGAAGTTCAGGTTATCCGCCTGGTACTGGGTTTCCCCGTTCAGCGGCCAGCGCAGCTGCGCGCTTTGTAGCGCAAGCGACAGAGGCAGCCCGGTCTCGGCCAGCCTGGCACCGGCATCCAGCTGCGCCCGCAGCGGGCCGGAAAGGTTGAGCGCCAGGTTTAGCTGCTCGCGCAGGCCGCCGCTGACGGTCATTTTGATCTTCTCACCTTTGACCGGATCAAAATTCAGCGCGCTGTTGAGGCTGAAGCTGACCGGCCAGTTACCCGCCAGCGTAGCCTCTCCCTGTGCGTTGAGGCGTCCCTGAGGCGAATCCACCGCCAGCGTCTCCAGCTGTAGCTGGCGATCCTGCGTTTTGGCCTTCACCAGCAGGCGGTTGATGGCAATGTCGGTATCGCCAGTAATACGCAGCTGTTCACCCAGCAGCTGCTGTACGTCGACGTCCAGCGGCATTTTGAAGTCGGGCAACTCCGGCAGCAGAGGCTTAGCAAACATCGCCTTTAGCGTCTCACCCAGCGGCTGCTCATCCGCTTTCGGCTGCTGTACCTTTGGCTGAACCACCTGCTTATCGGCCACCTGCGCGGCCTCAGGCAGCGCAATCAGCAGCCCCTGAATATGGGTCGGCATCAGGGTCAGTGCCCGTTGCTGCCAGTGCATACCCGAGGTGAAGTCGGCCAGTGAAATTGCCGTATCATCCACCTTAACGGTGATATTGTGCAGCGCCAGGCGGCGAAGCGTAATCGGGTAAGGCGTACTCAGATCGCCCGTCGACGTATCTTTATCCTGCGTCTCTGCTGCGGGCGTCATTTTTTTGCTATCAACCGCCACGTTGACGTCTTTCAGGGAGAGGTCGTTAACGCAGAATGCGCTGTGCCTCAGACAGCCCAGCTGCAAGGCCAGGTGAAACTCCCCGGCGTTAACCGTCACGCCCGGCATCTGATACTGCACGCCTTTGAGGGTCAGGTTTCGCCAGCCGCCGTCGATCTGTTTAATCTGCAATCCCGGCACCCAGCGCGATGCGCCGTTCAGCACCAGATGCAGGCCGGTTGTAGTGCCCACCAGGAAGGCGATTGTGCCCAGCAGCAGCATAATGAAAATCAGAATGCCGATCAGGACCTTTTTCCAGCGACTCATAGTTCAGGCCCCAGTCCGATATAAAACTGTATGTCACGATCTTCGTCATCACCCACCGGGCGGGCGATATCCAGCTTGATTGGCCCCACCGGCGACTGCCAGCGCACGCCAAAGCCCGCGCCCGTTTTCACGTTACTCTGTTTGATGTCGTTTACCGCTTCACCGGAATCAATAAACACCGCCCCCCACCACTTGCCGGTGACGTTGTACTGATACTCCAGCGATCCGGTTGCCAGCTTTGAGGCACCGGTTAGCTTACCGTCGTCATCGCGCGGGGAGATGCCTTTATATTTGTATCCACGGATGCTGCGATCGCCCCCGGCAAAGAAGCGCAGATCGGGCGGAACACGCTCAAAATCGCTGGTTTCAATCCAGCCAAGGTTGCCACGCACGACAAAGCGGTTTTTTTCTCCCAGGGTACGGATCCAGACGTTCTGCGCCTGCACCACGGCGAAATCAACATCCGAACCCCATGTGGTATCGGAGACGTCCAGGGAGTAGCGCTGGGAATCGCCCCAGACCGGCATCAGCCCGCCGCGCGAACGGGTACGGTTGATGCTCACGCCGGGGTAGATAAGCATGGTGGTATTGGTGACGTTACCCTGGGTAAAGTGATCCAGGCTCCAGCGCAGGTTTATGGCCCGCTGCCAGCCGGAGGAAGACTCCCAGTAGCGCGATGCCGCAAGGGTCGAGGAGTCTGCTTTGGTGTCATTCAGATCGGTACGCTTGAGTCCGCCCTGCAACAGGTAATACTGTTCGATCGGGCTTTTCAGCAGCGGGATCTTGTAGCTGAAATCCAGCTGCTGTTCGGGTGCGGAGATGTTTGCGCTGGTGGTAAAGCTATGGCCGTAAGAGTTAACCCAGGGCCTTTTCCACGTCGCCTTAACGCGCGGGCCCACGTCGGTAGAATAGCCCACGCCGGTTTCAATGGTATTTTCGGTCCGTGGGGTGACCACGCCCTGCAGCGGCAGTACTTTGGTCTTACGGGATTTGTCGAATTCAGGTGCGACCACGACCGAATTAAACCAGCCGGTAGCAGAAAGTCTGCGGTTCAGTTCGGCCAGATCGCGCGAGCTGTAGTAGTCGCCTTTCTTAAAGGGCACCAGATTCTGCAGGTACTCTTCCCGGATCTGCGACCCTTCAAAGCTGACGCTGCCAAAGCGATACCGCTGGCCGCTGTCATAATCAATATCCCAGAACGCCTCGTGACGATCGACCGACACGCCAAGCTGGCTTTTGGTAAAGTCGCCGTCGAAGTACCCTTTGCGCAGGGCCATATTGCTGAGCGAGCTTTTAAATTTGTCGTATTCACCGTGATTGAGCACGCTGCCAATTTTGCTTTTGCCGCCCTGCACCAGAGCCTGATAGTCAGCGTCGGTGCGGCCTTCACCGCGAATAATCACCGTTTCGCCCGCCAGCTTAACCGGCTTGCCCGGCTTGACGTTGGCCACCAGCAGCGGTCTTTTACCGCCTGCCGGCGGCGGGAGCAGGCTAAACTCGATGGTAGGCTCATAGTAGCCCAGCGCCTTCAGGCCCTCTTTGACCGCCTCGCTTACGCGCGCGCGAAAACGCCCATCGGCGGAGATTTCATCGCTGGAGATGGTCGAAAGCCTCGCCCGCACGTTTTTCTGTAATTCCCCGGATAACCCTGTCACCTGCAATCGCACGGTCGCCGCCTCTACAGCAGGTGCGGCAGCGATCAGACAGATCATGCAGTAAAGATGAATTCGTGGCACGCTTACTCCTGGTTTTATAGCCGTCCCCTGGTCCAGATGGGCATGACGTCTTCTGGTAACTCGTCCTGATGTTCAGGGTGGTGTTAATCATGGCAAAGTTTTGCCTGATTTCACCCTTATTTAACCGATAAAGCTAAAATTTTGACTTATTGTGCGTAAAGAATTGACATGATACAACATATGATCGTGATCGAATGTAAATCGGACGGCTATGGAAGGGAGATGCTCACCAAAGAAGCGCTCACTTCGTAAAGCTCGCCGTACGGGATCGCGGCAGGGACGAAAGCGGGTCTGTCGAGCGCCGCAATTGTAAGCACTCGCCACCACGGCTATAATCCCCAGCACGGACCGCAATGCGGACCGTCGATACAATTCTGCCCCGGCGTTATTACCCGGTGCAGACATTTTTGGCACGGACAGCCGACCCTGACTGAACGGGATCTCACGTTCGCAGATCCTTATGCGCTGCCCAGGCCAAAAATGACAGGTGATTAACCCAAGGCCAGGTTTCAGGCGCTTCACTCTGATTGCTACTGAATCGTGCCATATTATGGATGTTCTATGTTAGACAGCTTGCTTGTCATCTTACTGCTGATTGCGGTCAGTTCATTTTTCTCTCTTTCAGAAATCTCGCTGGCGGCGGCACGCAAAATCAAACTGAAACTGCTGGCTAACGACGGCAATGTGAATGCCCAGCATGTGCTAAAAATGCAGGAAACCCCGGGGATGTTCTTTACCGTGGTGCAGATTGGGCTGAATGCGGTCGCTATCCTCGGCGGTATCGTCGGTGACTCTGCCTTTTCTCCGGCCTTTCGCTCGCTTTTTCTCCGCATTGTGAGCCCCGAGCGTGCCGAGCAGCTGAGTTTTGTGTGCTCCTTCACCCTGGTGACCAGCCTGTTTATTCTGTTTGCCGATTTGTTCCCTAAGCGTTTGGGCATGATTGCCCCCGAGGTCATTGCCCTCAAAATCATCAACCCAATGCGGCTGTGCCTGTTTATTTTCCGCCCGCTGGTATGGTTCTTTAACGGCGGAGCCAACATTATTTTTCGCCTGTTTAAAATCCCGCTGGTGCGTAAAGACGACATCACCTCTGACGATATTTACGCGGTGGTGGAAGCCGGTGCGCTGGCGGGCGTGCTGCGTAAGCAGGAACATGAACTGATTGAAAACGTGTTCGAACTGGAGTCACGCACCGTTCCCTCGTCGATGACCTCGCGTGAAAATGTGGTGTGGTTTGATCTGCATGAAGACGAAGAGAGCCTGAAGAAAAAAATCGCCAACCATCCCCACTCCAAGTTCCTCGTATGTAATCAGGATATCGACCATATCGTAGGCTATGTGGATTCTAAAGAGCTGCTGCTGCGCGTACTGGGGCACCAGAGCATGGCGCTTAACAGCGGCGTACAGATCCGCTCTGCGCTCATCGTGCCGGATACCCTGACGCTATCGGAAGCGCTGGAAAGTTTTAAGACCGCCGGGGAAGACTTTGCGGTGATTATGAATGAGTATGCGCTGGTGGTGGGGATCATTACCCTCAATGACGTGATGACCACGCTGATGGGCGATCTGGTCGGTCAGGGAATGGAAGAGCAAATTGTTGCCCGCGATGAAAACTCATGGCTGGTCGAGGGCGGTACGCCGATAGATGACGTCATGCGCGTACTGGATATTGACGAGTTTCCTCAGTCTGGCAACTATGAAACCATCGGCGGCTTTATGATGTTTATGCTGCGAAAAATCCCGAAACGTACCGATTTCGTTAAGTTTCACGGCTACAAGTTTGAAGTGGTCGATATTGACAGCTACCGTATCGATCAGCTGCTGGTTACGCGCATCGTTGCGCGCCCACCGACGGCTCCGGTACTGCCTGACGCTGTCGAAGAATAATCAGTCTGTTGGAAATTCAGGTCTGTGTGGAGAGCGGCCTGCTTGAAACGCGGAGCTGCATGGAAGGGATAGTCTGCCGTAAACCTGACCGGTCAGAAACAAGTAAGGCGCGAAATTCGCGCCTTACTTTTTCCCCTCGCGCAGGCGGAGGGAGAATTAGTTAAATTCTGTCTGCATACGCAGGACCTGGCGGTTCACTTCTGACATCACGCTGTAGTGCTGTTTGTCTTTGATACGCGGGAGAAGAATTTTCCCCTTATCGAACTCGAAAGCGCCTACGTCTTTTATATACAGCCTGCCACGAAAGAGAATTTTAACGTATTTAGCAACCTGCAGCGGGTTATATCGCTGAAAGATCTTCATTGTGGTTCAACTCCTGAAAATGATGCTCGCTGCGTCGTGTCCAGGCTTGGTACGAAGCTTTGCAGCGAAAAGTGGATTTACTATAGACCAGGATCGTCTTCCTGAATTCCTAAAATCAAACTTTCTTACTGTTATTACATATCCTGACAGTACGCTCTGTCATATCAACGCGTGCAAAGAGTATAAACCTTCAAAGCGCACGGATTTGTGCAGTGTGTTGCAAAGATGTTATACCAATGCGACATAAGCATCATCTCCGTTTACTATTGCAATAACATGACCATCTGGTCGGATCAGATCCCAGGAGCCTCTATGTCGCCCATTCGCGCGTTTTTGATTCCCATTGCTTTACTGTTCGAGGTGCAGGCAGGCGCGCATGATTTTGTCCTGGGAGCGCGCGTATCACCCATCGGTATTGCGGATAAGGGTGAACTTGTCTACCAGCAGAACAGATTCAGCTACGCGAAATGGAACAGCGCCCACCTGGTGGGGAAAGTGCGCATCATTCAGCACATTGCAGGGCGTTCATCTGCCAAAGAAAAGAATGCGGCACTGATAGAAGCGGTGAAGGCCGCAGGGCTGCCGCACGATCGCTACCAGACCACCACCCTGGTGAATACTGATGATGCTATTCCCGGTACCGGCATGTTTGTCAGCAGCAGCATCGAAAACAATAAAAAACAGTATCCCTGGTCGCAGTTCATCGTTGACGACCGGGGCGTGGCAAAAAAAGCCTGGCAGCTGCAGGATGGGGGGTCTGCCATTATCGTGCTGGATAAAGAGGGGAAAGTGCGCTTCGCAAAGGATGGCGCACTGACTCAGGATGAGGTGAAACAGGTGCTCGCGCTGGTGCGTCTTTTAGTCGGATAGCCAGAGGGTCAGCTATCCGAACAGTCGGGCAAGTGAAGCGTCGCGGCGCTGCCAGTCCGGACAGCAGGCAAGCCGCCTCGCCCAGGCGGTCAGAATATTGATACGCGAAAGCCGGGATTGAGAAAAGATTCGCGTGGGGCATAATCGAGCGTACGGCCCTGCCAGTCATGGACATGCGCCCCGGCAGCTACCGCGACGGCATGGCCCGCCCCCGTATCCCAGATATTCGTCGGCCCAAAGCGGGGGTAAAGCTGTGCTTTCCCTTCTGCCACCAGGCAAAACTTAAGCGACGAGCCAATGGCGATGGTCTGGTGCTCGCCCAGCTGGCTCAAATAGTCCTCAAGTTCGGTATCGCTGTGCGAACGGCTGACAACGACCAGCGGCGGCCGCGCCTCGCGCACCTGAATCTGCTCCCGGTGGCCGCCCTCTTCCTTCCAGGCTTTCCCCTCTGCTGCCGAGTACATCACGCCCAACACTGGTGCATAAACCACGCCCATAACCGGCCTGCCGTTCTCAATAAGGGCGATGTTTACGGTGAATTCGCCGTTGCGCTTGATGAACTCTTTCGTCCCATCCAGCGGATCAACCAGCCAGTAGCGCTGCCAGGCCTGACGGACATCCCAGGCAGGAGGATCTTCCTCAGAGAGTACCGGGATCTCCGGTGATAATGCTGAAAGCCCGGCGAAGATCACCCGGTGTGCGGCGATATCCGCAGCCGTGACGGGCGAGTCGTCCTGCTTATGAGAAATATCAAGCGGTGCCTGCCCATCATAGACCCGCATAATGGCGTCTCCCGCTTCCCGCGACAGCTGGCAAATTTTCTCTAACATGCTTCACCTCTTGATTTGCGTCTTATTTCCGGTATCAAAAGCATACTTTATTATTCATCTCAGAACCTGCGGTTTATGGTCGTTTCCTCCCTTAAGAGGAATAAAATCCGATTACCGCACTGTCATAAGACGTAAATATTTGTGTGAGATCACATATCTGTGAGACACCAGGTAACATTCTTTTTAAAAGCTGAGATGTTGATAGCCGAAAAACAGAGGGTATCGGCAATAAACAAGGAGAGAACGATGATAAAACCCTGCCTGACGCTGGCGGCACTGCTGGTCAGCACCACCATCCATGCGGCAACGGTAGATTTCCGCCTGCTGGAGACGACCGATCTGCACAGCAATATGATGGATTTTGATTACTACAAAGATACGCCAACTGAAAAATTTGGTCTGGTACGTACCGCGACGCTTATTAAGGCCGCACGAAAGGAGGCGACCAATAGCGTACTGGTTGATAACGGTGACATTATCCAGGGTAGCCCGCTGGGCGACTATATTGCCGCCAGAGGGCTAAAACAGCGGGAGGTGCACCCGGTATATAAAGCGATGAACCAGCTGGATTATACCGTGGGTAACCTGGGTAACCATGAATTTAACTATGGACTCGATTATCTTCATAAAGCGATCGACGGCGCCCGGTTCCCCTATATCAACGCCAATATTATCGATCTCAAAACCAGTAAGCCCCTGTTCACGCCCTGGCTTATCAAAGAGATACAGGTGACCGATCGGGAAGGGAAATCCCACCCGTTGAAAGTCGGCTACATTGGCTTTGTCCCGCCACAGATCATGGTGTGGGATAAAACCAATCTTAGCGGCAAAATTAAAGTGGATGATATTACCGAAACGGCCAGGAAATGGGTGCCCATCATGCGTGCGCAGGGCGCTGATATCATTGTCGCCATCCCCCACTCCGGCCTGTCCGGCGATCCTTATAAAGCGATGGCAGAAAACTCCGCCTACTATCTGAGCCAGGTGCCCGGTATTAATGCCATCCTTTTCGGACACGCTCACGCCGTCTTCCCCGGAAAAGATTTCGCGACCATCAAGGGGGCTGATATCAGCAAAGGTACGCTGAATGGTGTTCCGGCCGTGATGCCGGGCATGTGGGGCGATCATCTCGGCGTCGTGGATCTGGTGTTAAACAACGATTCGGGACGCTGGCAGGTTAGCGAAGCAAAAGCTGAAGCGCGCCCGGTATATGACAATACCTCAAAGACATCCCTGGCGGCCGAAGATACGTCGCTGGTGAAGGTGCTGGAGGAGGAACATAAGGCCACCCGCGCTTTCGTTGGCAAACCGGTGGGTAAATCAGCCGATGTGATGTACAGCTACCTGTCGCTGGTGCAGGACGACCCGACCGTCCAGATCGTTAATAACGCTCAGCGCGATTATGTGCAGCACTTTATCCAGGGCGACCCGGATCTGGCCAACCTGCCGGTGCTGTCGGCAGCAGCCCCCTTTAAAGCGGGTGGGCGTAAAAACGATCCCAGCAGCTATGTCACCGTCGAGAAGGGTGAACTGACCTTTCGTAACGCCGCCGATCTCTATCTTTACCCCAATACGCTGGTAGTGATGAAAGTGAGTGGCGCAGAGGTAAAAGAGTGGCTGGAGTGCTCAGCAGGCCAGTTTAACCAGATTGATATACACAGCAGCCAGCCACAGTCGCTGATTAACTGGAATTTCCGCACCTATAATTTTGATGTGATTGACGGAGTGGACTACCGCATCGACGTTACCCAGCCTGCCCGTTATGACGCCGAGTGCCAGCTGATTAATGATAAAGCCTCGCGCATTCAGCATCTGACCTGGCAGGGCAAGCCTGTCGATCCTAAAGCCACTTTCCTGGTGGCGACCAATAACTATCGGGCCTACAGCGGGAAATTTGCCGGTACGGGTGAGTCACATATCGCCTTTGCATCACCGGATGAAAACCGTAGCGTGCTCGCCGCCTGGATCCGCGCGCAAACTAACGCGCAGGGGGAAGTTAAACCCCAGGCGGATAATAACTGGAAGCTGGCTACGATTAAGAGTTCAACGCCCTTAGATATTCGTTTTGAGACATCACCCGATGAAAAGGCCAGGCAGTTTATTCAGCAGCATGCCCAGTATCCTGTTGAGTTAAAAGGAACGGACGAAACTGGCTTCGCTATCTATCAAATAAATTTGCAAGAATAGTGCGGGGTGTAAAATAATTTCGATAAAATGAAACGTCCTGAACGGGCGGGTAAATAGATAAATGAAAGCCAGCCCTAATTAACCTATCAGGGCTGGCCTTTATTTCGACAGTAATTAACTTAGTTTGTGGTTTTCCCCTTAGCCCACTCTACGATACCGCGAATACCCTGACTCATATTTTGTACCGCACCGATCACATTCAGCTCAAAAATACAGCCAATACCCTTACCCAGCATACCTGCGGCATCGGTCACAGCTGAACTGACTGCGGAGCCTATAGCTTTACCCAGCGCTTCGCCAATACGATCAAAGATCAGACCACCGGATACGGCAGAGACTTCATTTTTATTTAGTTCACGCATTATTTATCTCCCATAATATTTATAATCCCCAACCATTGGGGCAGGAGGGATAATAACTACAGCAATGTTAATGAGTCAATCGTATATAAGCGACAAGGAGAAGCGTTCATGGTAAATAGAATATTATCTAAAGAAAATGGCCAGAGTAAACCCATTTTAAGGCGATAAAAAAGAGAGGATGAGGTGATCATTCTCTCTTTTTCTATTATCGACTGGACAAAATACGTGGATTACAGAATTTCTAACAGCTCCACTTCAAATACCAGCGTACTGAGTGGCGGGATGGTTGCACCGGCACCACGTTCGCCGTAGGCCAGGTTCTGAGGGATAACCAGCTGCCATTTAGAACCAACCGGCATCAGCGTAAGCGCTTCGATCCAGCCGGGAATAACGCCGCTGACCGGGAACTCAGCCGGCTCGCCGCGCTGTACGGAGCTGTCAAATACGGTGCCGTCAATCAGCTTACCGGTGTAGTGCACACGGACGCGATCCTGACGGGAAGGGATCGCGCCTTCACCCTGGGTCAGCACGCTGAATTGCAGGCCGGATTCGGTGGTACTTACCCCTTCACGCTGAGCATTTTCTTCGAGGAATTTTTGCCCCTCAGCCGCCATCGCCTGCTGACGTTCAGTCCGAACGGCATCGGCACGTTCATGAACTTCACGCAGCGCACGGTGAACAACATCAACAGGTACAGCCGGGGCATTCCCTTCCAGCGCGTCGCGCAGACCAGCCAGCAGGGCTTCTGGCTGCAGGCCCTGTAGTCCGGACTCCAGCAGCTGCTGGCCAACCTGTAAACCAATACCGTAGCTTGCTTGCGCTTCTACGCTGTCAAAAGAAGGGGTTGTCATGGAATTTCCTTTCATCATTGATAAAACAGAAGACGAAGCATAACAGCCAGTACTACCGCCGTAAAACCCCATCTTCTTAAGGTGACTTTTGCCGTTGAAAAGGAAACAATGCTTTGATCCCAATGACGGAATAAACTCCGCACGCACAACGCGTTATCAGCTATATTTGAGTCGAGGTTAACATGGGTTATTCTGCCCGCAGGCAAGGGAAAAGCCAGCCGCTTTCACTAAACGGTCTTGTCAACCGGATAGCCAGAAGCTCACTATTTGCGCGACATTCGCGCCAGGAGGCCGACGCCATGCCGAAAGCGTCTTCAGGAACACGATTACCCCATTTTTTCAGCCAGCTGTGGCATCTGCCGGATTCCGTACGCTGGATGGATCCGCTCCCTCCCTTCCATCGCCGCGGCATTATTGTTGTCATCGCGGTAGTGCTGCTGGCGTTTCTTTGGCCATCCCCCACGCCGGAGCCACAGCAGCGTCCGGTAAATACCGGCAGTACGGGCGGCACCGATCTGCCGCTACAGGCAGAAATCACAGACAGGCCAGCCCAAAGCTCCCCTGCTGCCCAGCAACCGGTCGCCTCGCCAGACTCACAGGGGCAGTGGCGCAGCTATCAGATTGCTTCAGGCCAGACGCTGGCGCAGCTTTTCCGCGATAATAATCTGCCGGTTAACGACGTATTCGCGATGGCGCAGGTGGAAGGAAACGATAAGCCGCTGAGTAACCTACAGACAGGGCAAACGGTGAAGATTCGGCTGAATACGCAGGGCGTGATCACCGGGCTGACCGCCGACGGCAGCAGCGGACAGGTGCTGTTTACCCGCCAGCCGGACGGCACATTTCTGCGCGCACAGTAGTAGTCTGGTTGGCTGAATAAAAGGCAAAAAAAAACGCCGGCACAGGGCCGGCGTTTTTATTCGCTACTTAAACCAATCAGGCTTGAGCAACGATGTTAACAACCAGTTTAGCGACAACTTCGCTGTGAACAGCGAAATGCACTTCGTGGTCGCCAGTGGTACGCAGAACGCCGTTCGGCAGGCGAACTTCGCTCTTGTTCACTTCAACGCCAGCTGCAGTAACAGCGTCAGCGATGTCGCGAGCACCCACAGAACCAAACAGTTTACCTTCGTCGCCTGCTTTAGACGCGAGGGTAACGGTGCCCAGTGCGTTGATTTTCTCAGCGCGTGCATTAGCTGCGGTCAGAACGTCAGCCATTTTGGCTTCCAGTTCTGCGCGGCGAGCTTCGAAAAACTCTACGTTTTTCTTAGTCGCTGGAACAGCTTTGCCCTGTGGAACCAGGAAGTTACGAGCGTAGCCCGCTTTAACATTAACCTGATCGCCCAGGGTGCCCAGGTTTGCTACTTTATCAAGCAGAATAACTTGCATTACCTTATCCTCTTAAAGTCGTTATAGACGATTGCCGATTACTGATGACGATCGGTATATGGCAACAGGGACAGGTAGCGAGCACGCTTGATGCAGCGAGCCAGCTGACGCTGGTATTTTGCGCGAGTACCGGTGATACGGCTCGGGACAATTTTACCACTTTCGGTAATGTAGTTTTTCAGCGTAGCGATATCTTTGTAATCAATCTCTACAACGCCTTCCGCGGTGAAACGGCAGAACTTGCGACGACGGAAATAACGTGCCATTAGGCTAGTCTCCAGAATCTATCAATTCAATCTGCTCGGCATGCAGCACCGTTTTGTTCAGTCCATTACGCCCTTGATGGCAGCTAATGAAACCTGAAACGGTGATATGCGTACCGACCGTTATACTTTGAGTAATGGCCTGATGGGCTTTGCCGCTGATTACCACCGGCATACGACACCAGGCTTGCCGGGTAAAACCGGCTTCCACCTGCTCTGAACGGTGCTCAAGCACGAACTGGCAGTGTGGAATACCTGACGGGCTGACTTTTCGCATCGGCGTCTTGCACACGGTGCCAGACAGCGTCAGCTGATTAGCCGTCATGGTTGATTACTCTTCAGAATCCCCAGCATCAGCATCATCAGAGGTTTCGTTAGCAAAATCTTCACGACGCTCGCGGCGCTCGTCTTTCGCTTTAACCATCGGAGAAGCTTCAGTTACCGCGTGCTTAACGCGCATAACCATGCTGCGGATAACGGCGTCGTTGAAGCGGAAGTTAGTTTCCAGCTCATCGATCGCTTCCTGCGGCGCTTCCACGTTCAGCAGAACGTAGTGAGCTTTATGCAGTTTGTTGATCGGATAAGCCAGCTGACGACGGCCCCAGTCTTCCAGACGGTGGATCGTGCCTTCTGCACCAGTGATAGCACCGGTGTAACGCTCGATCATGCCAGGAACCTGTTCGCTTTGGTCAGGGTGAACCATAAATACGATTTCGTAATGACGCATCGAATTTGCTCCTTACGGATTATTCAGCCTCCTGTCAGGGTCAGCCGCGGCCCATGGAAGCAAGGAACGTGTATGTGTGTGCGGCCGAAAAATTGACGCGTAATCATACTGGCGGCCCGCGAAAAACTCAAGGCAAAGTCGCCGCGGACGCCACTTATTTTCAGGGGCGGGGGAGTTTTCGTAGGATAAAGGCCACCAGCGGTTAAATTACCTGCGGTGAGGCGATAAAAAAGGCGTCGGTCGCCGGCGAATGCCCCCCTCCGTGGATGCGGCAACCCCGTGTAACTTACAAATGACTACGGAAAAATGCCACGGTCTCCGTCAGCGCCAGTGGCGTGATGCGATGACCGACGCCCTGCTCAATAATAAATGTCAGATGACAGTCTATTTTTGCTTCGCGCAGCGCGCTGGCCAGCCTGACGCTTTCAGCAACAGGCACCAGATCGTCAGCTTCACCGTGCCATACCAGCAGCGGTCTGTCGGCGACTTTTTCTAACTGGTGGCTGACATCACAGGCGGCCAGCGGGGCCATTCGCGCCTCAACTTCGCTTTTCTGCCACTCAGTATCGGCCACCAGCGGGGGAAACAGATGGTGAGACAGTGACATAAAATAGCCCGACCCCATCAGGCAGGCGACGCAGGAGAGATGCGGGTAGCGCGTCATGGCTCCGATCGCCGTCATTCCGCCCATTGACGCTCCCGCCACGGCAAAGCGATCTTTTTCAATCAGCCCCTGTTCGCGCAGCGCCGTTTCCAGCGCGGGCAGTTCATCAATGTTCGTTTTCAAAATATCCCAAAAATGGCCCAGCCGCGCCTGCGCGTCACCATCATAACGCGCGCCGTGTTGACAGGCATCGGGCATCACTACGCGAAAACCCGCCTGCGCCAGCGCGACGGCAAAGTACGCGTACACCTCTTTAGAAGAGGTAAAGCCATGATAAAAAACCACGGTGGGTAACGGCTGCTTCTGCTGGCCTGAGGGGGTCGCATGCAGGCAGTCGATGCCGGCGAAGGTGTCAGTACTGAGTTCAATCATAAGCTATCCCGTTACCTTAAGACGGCTCGGCAGGCGCAAAACGCCCCTGGCGTCGCGGCGAGAAGAAAGTGATTTAGTCAGTATGCCTGCTTATATCATTAAATAATAAATATTAAATATTGATTAAGGTTTGCCGTTAACCGTTGTAACACCCTTATACATCAACAGGCTAAACCATGATCCTTTTTTCATTGCGCCGCTGGAGCCTTGGCGCAAAATTATCAGTAATGGCATCACTCACCGTCACCCTACTTTTTCTTGCCCTGACGCTTTCCCTGACGCATAACGCTTCCCGTCAAATAGAGAATCTGACATTAGAGAATATGGAAAACCAGGTGAGCGGTATGGGAGATATGGCGACCATGTTTAAAGGAACGCTGACTGAAGAAGTCGCTAACTACAGCGCCCTGTTTCAAAACTATCTGCCAAAGCGCTTTTCGCGGGATGAAAATCAGCGGGTAACCATTGGCAACGAACAGGCTCCAACTCTGCGGGCCGGCGTAAAGACGCTAAATCTGGACCAGGGGCTGGTCGACGACTTTCAGCAGCGAACCGGGGCTATTTCTACGATTTTTGTTCGTACGGGTGACGATTTTCTGCGCATTTCCACTTCGCTGCGTAAGGAAGATGGCGAACGTGCCATGGGTACACGGCTCGACCACAGCAGCCCGGCCTGGAAGCAGGCGCTACAGGGGGGATCCTATGAAGGCGTCAGCATCCTGTTTGGTAAACGCTATATTACGCAGTATCAGCCCGTCAGAGACACCGATGGCACGGTCATCGGCATACTTTTCGTCGGGGTGGAGATCACCAAACCCTTTGCGCTGATGCGCAATAAAGTACTGGGTAAAAAATTGGGGGAAAGTGGACACTTCTACGTTTTGAACAGCGCCGAAGGAAAAAGTCAGGGCCAGTTTCTCTTTCACCCCACGCTGGAAGGCAAACGCCCGGCGTGGAGTGAGGCACTACAAAAACAGCTGCTAAGCCAGACCAGCGGCAGTGCAGAGTTCACCTCTGAGGATGGGAAAACGCGGATGATAACCTGGCAGAGACTGCCGGGCTGGAACTGGGTCATTATTGGCGAGGTGGATAAGAGCCTGATGCTGGCCCCCATCGATCACACCCGTAATCTGTTTTTACTGATTGGTGCGACGCTGGTGCTGCTGTTTACCCTGTGCTTTTTGCTTATTACCCGTCGCTGGCTCAGCAAACCGCTAAAGCAGGTTATTGATCTGGCGCGCCACTATGCGGGGGGCAATCTGCGGGCTACGCTGGAGACAAACCGCGATGATGAGGTAGGGCAGCTGATTAACGCCATTAACGGCATCGGTAACGGGCTGGATCGCATTGTATCCCAGGTGCGTGAGGCGGCGCAGGAGATCAGTACCAGCAGCGATGCTATCGCCGTTAGCGGCGAAAATATTAGCGAACAGATTTCACGCCAGGCCAGCAGCGTCGAGGAGACCTCGGCCAGTCTGGAGCAGCTGAGTGCTACCGTGGCGCAAAACTCCGCTAACGTTTCGCAGGCACTGACGCTGGTGGGCGAGACCACGCATGTCATCAGTAAGGGGGGCGATACCGTTTCGCGTTCGGTGGTGACCATGACTGAGATTAACAGCGCGTCGCAGAGTATTTCCGCGATAACTCACGTCATTGAGTCTATTGCTTTCCAGACCAATATTCTGGCGCTGAATGCAGCCGTTGAAGCGGCCCGCGCCGGTGAGCACGGTAAGGGTTTTGCCGTAGTTGCCGCGGAGGTCCGGGCGCTGGCCCAGCGCAGCGCGCAGGCGGCAAAAGAAATTGACGGCCTTATTGATAGCTCTCTGAATAAAATCGTTCAGGGGCACGCGCTGTCTGAACAGACCCGTGGGGCGATGGAGGAGATTATCGATCGCATTGGTCAGGTTAATGTGCTGATGGGTGAGATTGACGTCGCGTCCAGGGAGCAGGCGCTGGGGATAGGTCAGGTGAATCTGGCCATGAATCAGATTGGGCAGGCAACGCAGCAGAATAGCGATTTGGTGACCACTTCCGGGCAAACAACTCAGGATTTGAGTCGTAAGGGGCATGCTTTGAACAATTTAGTCAGCGTGTTTACCGTAAGGACGTAGTCTGACCGGCCGCTGGGGGGCCCGGCGCTGCACAGGACTGGGGTGTCGCCAAGGAGTGGGGGCCGGTGCTGCACAGGTATGGGATGTCGCCTATGGGTGGGGCCCGGTGCTGCAAAAGCTGGAGGTGTCGCCTACGTGTGGTCCCTTTGCATGGTGCTGGCTGTGGGTTGAAGCAACTCCGAAGCCCGAGAGGTGGACAATCCCTGCGATTGACGGGCAATCCGCAGCGCTGCGGCGCAGACGGAGGGCCAGGCGAGGGCAGCAGGGATGCTGCACTCAGGGAGCGGCGGGCAGGACGCCCGCTCGCGACCGGGCCGCCCGGCCTGGCGTCGGAGCCAAAGGCACCAGGCAGAGCCTGGCGTGAGGACGCCCGGCAACCGCTGGGATTGCCCACCGGGATCGCAGGTATTACAGCCGGAACATCAGACTCACGCTACATTCCCTGACCAGGACAGCAGAGTTAAACCTGATCGCAATACCACGAACCAGGTCAGCAAATTGACTCTCTAAACCCAAAAAAAGCGGGTTAACGTATACACTGAGTAATATCCCACCTGTGAGAACTTACTATGCGTCGGTTAACCGTCCTGCTCGCCTCCCTGCTGCTGACCAGCTGCGCAATCTTTCAAACCGCTCCAGAATCGCCGCCGGCTGCAACGGCGCACGCGCAGGAAATTACCCGCGCCCAGACTACAACGTTAACGCGGCTGGGCACCGTCAGCGTCCAGGAACGGGGTTCACCCGATGACGCCGAGCGGGCCATCGCCGTGAAAGCAAACCAGGCGGGTGCCGCCTATTATGTTATTCAGCTGGTTAGCGAAACGGTAATGCCGGGAATATGGTACTCCACGGCCATCTTATATGGCCCCTCAGCGTCTGCCCGCGGCGCGCAGCAATAATCGCTGACAGACAGCTTCTGGCAGGATTGCTCTACCACGCGGATCCAACATCTGGCGGCACCAGGCGTCCGCCAGCAAAGGCTCAAACTGACTTATCACCTGTACGGCGCTGGTAAGCGTAAAAAGTTCTTCACATAACAGCCGCGCCTCTGCTGCCTGTGGCGCACGAAGCCGCAGTTTCAGCTGCTGCCAGCGGCGATCGAAATGCCTGTTCTGCCCCCTGACCGCATCAAACTCAGCGGTGAGCAACGCAATACTCTTTGGCTGCTTCGCCAGCACCCGCAGAACGTCCAGACACATCACGTTACCTGCACCTTCCCAGATACTGTTAACCGGCATTTCACGATAAAGCCGGGGCAGCTCGCTCTCCTCGCAATAGCCAATACCGCCGGTCACCTCCATCGCCTCCGCCACAAAGCGTATACCGCGCTGACAGATAACGTATTTCGCCGCCGGGGTTAACAGTCGGCTAAAGGCGCGAGCGCCCTCCTCTTCACCCTGTGACCAGGCCCGTGCCAGACGAAACAGCATCGCCGTCTGCCCCTCAAGCGTCAGCGCCTGGGTACTCAACACCTGACGCATCAGCGGCTGATCGGCCAGATTTTTACCCATCACCTGTCGCTGCTGTGCGTGGTGCAGCGCTATCGAAAAGGCACGACGCATCATGCTATGGCTGCCCAGCGCGCAGTCAAAGCGCGTCCGCCCGCCCATTTTAAGGATGATTCTCACCCCCTGGCCCTCTTCCCCGATAAGCCAGCCGCTGGCAGCGAAAAATTCGACCTCGCTACTGGCATTTGAGCGGTTTCCCAGCTTCTCTTTAAGCCGCTGAATCTGCACCGCGTTCCTCTCCCCACCGGGCAGCAAACGGGGGAGAAAGAAGCAGGAAAGTCCGCCTTTTGCCTGCGCCAGCACTAAATGCGCATCGCTTTGCGGCACTGAAAAGAACCACTTATGGCCGGTCAGCCGGTAGCGTTCGCCGCTGCCCCGCGAGGCTACCGGCTCAGCGCGAGTGGTGTTACTCATGACGTCCGTGCCCCCCTGCTTCTCCGTCATTCCCATCCCAATCAGCAGGCCGCGCTTCTGCGCGCCATCCTGCAATTGAGGATCGTACGCGTCCGAAAGCAGGCCTGGCAGCCAGGACCGAAAAGCCACGGGGAGCTGCGCCTGCAGCAGCGGGATCGCGCCGAAGGTCATCGTTACCGGACAAAGCGTTCCGGCTTCAACCTGCGCGTGCAGAATAAAGCGGGCCGTCCGCGCCACAAAGGCCGAAGGGGAGGCATCGGCCAGCCAGGGAAGGTTATGTACCCGGCTCGTACACAGCCCCTGCATCAGTTGGTGCCAGGCGGAATGAAATCGGACGTCGTCCAGCCGTTCGCCGCGTGGCGAATAGGCAAGCAGTTCAGGAGGATGGCTATTGGCCAGGCGCGCGAGTTCCAATGCGTCCGCGCTGCCCAACTGCTGGCCAAGGGCGGTTAGAAAATCACTGTCCCACCCTGCCCCCTCGCGGACCAGCGCCTCGCGCAGCGGCGTGTCGGAAAGAAACAGATTGCTGTTAATCAGCGGATCGGGCTGATTGAATACGGTATGGGTTTTCCAGTCCATCACGGCACCTTTGTCATCAACGCTCACGTCAGTATGAGAGACGGACAAAAATGCAGGAGAAAGGGGAGTGAATTTCGGGGCGCAGGTCACGCCCCGGAAGGATTATTTACTGCGGCGCTGACGCACGGCCTCAAACAGGCAGACACCCGTGGCGACCGAGACGTTCAGCGAAGAGACGCTTCCGGACATGGGAATGCGGATCAGCTCATCACAGTGCTCGCGGGTCAGACGGCGCATACCTTCGCCTTCCGCACCCATCACCAGCGCCATCGGACCGGTCATTTTGCTCTGGAAAAGATCGTGATCGGCTTCACCTGCCGTGCCAACAATCCAGACGTTAGCCTCCTGTAGCATACGCATGGTACGCGCCAGGTTGGTCACGCGGATCAGGGGAACATGCTCCGCCGCGCCGCTGGCCACTTTTTTTGCCGTGGCATTCAACTGCGCTGAACGGTCGCGGGGGACAATAACCGCATGTACGCCTGCCGCATCGGCGCTGCGCAGGCAGGCACCGAGGTTATGCGGATCGGTAACGCCATCGAGGATCAGCAGGAAAGGGGAATCCAGCTTTTCCAGCAGCGCGGGAATATCATTTTCCTGATACTGACGGCCCGGCTTAACCCGCGCAACAATACCCTGATGCACCCCGCCTTCTACCTGGCTGTCCAGCCACTGGCGGTTGGCAACCTGTATAACAATCCCCTGCGCTTCCAGGCCGTGAATCAGCGGCTGTAGACGACGATCGTCGCGCCCTTTAAGAATAAAGACTTCCTGAAAGCGCTGCGGATCGCTTTCCAGCAGCGCCTGCACGGCGTGGATACCAAAAACAATTTCACTCATTAATCGGTTACTCAATATGAAATTTTAATGCTGCGGGCGGCAGCTTACCCGCCCACAGCACCAGACGGGCTCACGCCGTGGTGTCAGGTTTTTTCTTAGCGGCACGTTTGGCACGGGTCGCAGCGGAGATTCTACGGGTTTTATCCGACGGTTTTTTAGCTTTTTTCTCTTTGCTGGCACCGTCGTCAACGCTGACTTCTTTAGGCTTCGCGGCGCGGAATGCGCTGTCTGGCTCAAAGTTCTTCCGCTTGCTCTGCTCGCGACGACGCTTGCCGCTATTTTGCGAGGGGCTTTTCTTCGCGCGGTCACGTTCGGTTTTGCCTTCACCGCGCGGCTTACGCTGGCTTGAGATCAGCGCGAAGTCGATTTTACGCTCCTCCATGTGCACCGCGTCCACGCGCACTTCTACCGTATCACCCAGTCGATACGATTTGCCGCCGGACTCGCCAACCATACGCTGGCCAACGGCATCAAAGCGATAGTAGTCGTTATCCAGCGAGGAAACATGCACCAGCCCGTCAATAAACAGATCGGTCAGACGCACAAAGAAGCCAAACCCCGTGACGCTGGAAATCACGCCGCTAAAGGTTTCGCCAACCTGATCCTGCATAAAGTCACATTTCAGCCAGTCGGCAACGTCACGCGTCGCTTCATCGGCCCGGCGCTCCGCCATCGAACAGTGCTGGCCCAGCTGCAACATCTGCTGAAGATCGTAATGGTAGCCGCCCGTCGGCGTGGTGTTGCCCTGCAGCGTGCCGTTCTCTTTCGCCACCAGATACTTAATGGCGCGGTGCAGCAGCAGGTCGGGATAACGACGAATAGGCGAGGTAAAGTGCGCGTAGGACGCCAGCGCCAGCCCGAAGTGACCCCGGTTTTCCGGATCGTACACCGCCTGTTTCATCGAGCGCAGCAGCATAGTTTGCAGCATTTCATGATCGGGACGGCTGGCAATTTGCGTCAACAGTTCGGCATAGTCCAGCGGATGAGGCTTATTGCCGCCGCCAAGCGTCAGACCCAGCTCGTTAAGTACCGAACGGAAGCTTTTGATATTCTCTTCGCTTGGGCGGTCGTGATCGCGGAACAGCGCCGGTTCATTGTTCTTTTCGACATAGCGCGCGGAGGCGATATTCGCCAGAATCATGCACTCTTCGATCAGCTTGTGCGCATCATTGCGCGATACCTGCTCAACGCGCTCAATACGGCGATCGGCGTTGAAAACAAATTTAGCTTCGTCCGTCTCAAAAGAGATGCCGCCGCGCTGCTCGCGGGATTTCTCAAGCACCAGATACATGCGGTGCAGCTCTTCCAGATCCTTGACCAGCGGCTGATACTGCTCGCGCAGCTCCTGGTCGCCCTGAAGGATATTCCAGACCTTGTTATAGGTCAGACGCGCCCAGGAGTTCATTACCGCTTCATAGTGCTTATAACCGGTCAGCTTACCGGTAGCGGAAATGGTCATCTCGCAAACCATACACAGGCGATCGACCTGCGGGTTAAGCGAACAGAGTCCGTTGGACAGCACTTCCGGCAGCATGGGAACAACCTGCGACGGGAAGTAAACCGAGGTGCCACGGTTAACCGCTTCGTCGTCGAGCGGCGTACCGGGACGCACGTAGTAGCTGACGTCGGCGATGGCTACCCACAGCCGCCAGCCGCCGCCGCGTTTTCTTTCGCAGAATACGGCATCATCAAAGTCGCGGGCATCTTCGCCATCAATGGTGACCAGCGGCAGATCGCGCAGATCCACACGGCCCGCTTTCGCCTCTTCCGGCACTTCTTCTTTCAGTTTAGCGATCTGTCGCTCAAGCTCAGGCGACCAGCTATGGGGAATATCGTGGGTACGCAGCGCCATTTCCACGGCCATCCCGGTGCCCATATTATCGCCAAGCACTTCGACGACCTTACCCACGGCCTTGCTGCGGCGGGTTGGGCGCTGCATCAGCTCCACGACCACCACAAAGCCCATGCGCGCCCCCATCAGCTCTTCGGCGGGGATCAGAATATCAAAGCTCAGGCGGCTGTCATCCGGCACCACAAAGCCGACCCCGGCTTCGGTGAAGTAGCGGCCAACGATCTGATTGTTGCGCGGTTCGAGTACACGCACCACGCGAGCTTCCCGGCGGCCTTTGCGGTCTGCGCCCATCGCCTGCGCGAGGATCACATCACCGTGCATGCACATTTTCATCTGTTCGGCAGAGAGGTAGAGATCGTCTTTGCTACCTTCAATGCGCAGAAAGCCAAAGCCATCGCGGTGGCCGATAACTTTACCGCGCAGCAGGTCCAGACGCTCCGGCAGCGCATAGCACTGGCGGCGAGTGAAGACTAACTGACCGTCGCGCTCCATGGCGCGCAGGCGGCGGCGCAGCGCTTCTGTCTGCTCTTCGCCCGTAATAGAAAGTTCATCGGCCAGCTCTTCACGGCTGGCCGGTTTTTCGCGTTTATCAAGATGAGCAAGGATAAATTCGCGGCTGGGAATGGGGTTTTCGTATTTCTCTGCTTCCCGTTCCTTAAATGGATCTTTTGACATTGCGGTTCCTCCGTTGTCATTCATTACAGCGTGAAGATCGTTCACGGCGCAATAATGGGTAGAGCGGATGGGTGTTATCAACCCGGTCAGCCAGCGGCTGACGTGCGGGTGATGCAGCTAAGCGCTGTCTCCCAGGGTACAGGCTCTTTTCAGGCAACAGGCCCGAAGCGCTACCCTGTTCCGCTCATAAATGAGTGTATTGTAAATGATGATAAACCACCCTTTACACTTAGGGCCATTTTATTTAAGCGCGGTGGCAAGAGAAAACTGGGCAGGGCATGACACGGAAGGACAAAGGCCGGGGGATCCCCGGCCTGAGACGGCTTTATGCGTCAAAAGGATCGCGCAGAATCATGGTCTCACTGCGATCCGGGCCGGTAGAGATGATATCTACCGGTACGCCGGTTAACTCTTCCACGCGCTTAATGTAGTCGCGTGCTGCCTGCGGCAGACCTTCCAGCGTTTTAACCCCAAACGTGTTTTCACTCCAGCCTGGCAGGCTTTCATAAATGGGTTCAATACCGTCCCAGCCCTCGGCTGCCAGCGGCGTGGTGGTCACTTCACGACCGTCTGGCATGCGATAGGCCACGCAGATTTTCACCTCTTTCAGGCCATCCAGCACGTCCAGCTTGGTCATGCAGAAACCAGAAAGTGAGTTAATCTGCACGGCACGGCGCACGGCGACCACGTCCAGCCAGCCGGTACGACGGCGGCGACCGGTAGTGGCACCAAACTCGTTGCCTTTAGTGCACAGGAATTCGCCGGTTTCATCGAAAAGTTCGGTCGGGAATGGACCCGCTCCCACGCGCGTAGAGTAGGCTTTCACGATACCCAGCACGTAGTCCACGTAGCGCGGGCCAATGCCTGAGCCGGTCGCCACGCCGCCTGCGGTGGTGTTTGAAGAGGTCACGTACGGATAAGTGCCGTGATCGATATCCAGCAGGGTTCCCTGCGCGCCTTCAAACATGATCAGATCGCCACGCTTACGTGCGCCGTCCAGCAGTTCGGAAACGTCAACCACCATGCCCGTCAGGATGTCGGCAATCGCCATCACATCGCTCAGCACTTTGTCGTAGTCAACGGCCTCTTCTTTGTAGTAGTTCACCAGCTGGAAGTTGTGATATTCCATCACGTCTTTAAGCTTGGCGGCGAAGGTTTCTTTATTAAACAGATCGCCGACGCGCAGGCCACGACGTGCGACTTTGTCTTCGTAGGCTGGACCAATACCGCGGCCGGTGGTGCCGATGGCTTTAGCACCGCGCGCTTTCTCACGCGCCACGTCCAGCGCAACGTGATACTCGAGGATCAGCGGACAGGCTTCAGAAATAAACAGACGTTCACGTACCGGGAAGCCGCGATCCTCCAGCCCCTTCATCTCTTTCATCAGCGCAGCCGGAGACAGCACCACACCGTTGCCGATGATGCTGGTGACGTTTTCGCGAAGAATGCCAGAAGGGATTAAGTGGAGGACGGTTTTCTCACCGTTGATGACTAGCGTATGGCCAGCGTTATGGCCGCCCTGATAGCGTACAACGTATTTTGCACGTTCAGTCAGGAGGTCAACAATCTTACCTTTACCTTCGTCACCCCATTGGGTGCCCAGTACGACGACGTTCTTACCCATTTCTCAAAATCACCGATTGCTTAAAAATGGATTCTACCATCGTAAAACCCGTCTTTCAGCTCTTTTAGCATACGATTGCGTACTTTTTTACCCTAAATCAGCGGTGCAGCGTAAAGTAAAACGCCAGACAGAGACGCCGAAGGTTGAGAGGATGCGAGAGCGGGGGGATTCGGCACTCCCTTGCCACAGCAGGTCAGCCCTGACCACCATTATGAATGCTCACCATGTAGTAGGTTACCGCACCTGCCACCACCAGCCCGCCACCAAAACGGCGCAGCAGCTGGTCAGGGAGGTTCGCCATTGACAGGATCATTCGGCGCCAGATGCGCGGCAGCAATACGGGCCCTAGGCCTTCTAAAACCAGCACCAGAGCCAGTGCCATCCAAATGGTTGAGTTCATTATTATACCCGCATAAGACAAAAAAAAGGGGCCGGATAATCCGGCCCCAGTTTTATAACAGATTCTTAGCGTGTGGCGTTAGAAGGCGACTTCATAAAGCGGAAGAAATCGCTGTCCGGGCTGAGTACCATAATATCCTGGTTGCTCTTGAAGCTGTTATCGTAGGCCCGCAGGCTACGAATGAAGGCGTAGAAATCCGGATCCTGACTGAACGCATCGGCGAACAGCTTAGCCGCATCCGCATCCCCTTCACCACGGGTCATTAGCGCGGTACGCTGCGCTTCTGCCAGCGTGCGGGTCACTTCATAATCCGCACCGGCACGCAGCTTCTCGGCCTCTTCCTGTCCCTGTGAACGCTGGCTACGGGCGACGGCTTCACGCTCTGCGCGCATACGGTTGTAGATCGCATCCGACACTTCCGTTGGCAGATTGATCTGCTTGATGCGCACGTCGACTACCTGAATGCCCAGAGCAGCCATGCTGTTCGGGTTGACCGCCGGCTCTTTGCTGGTGGTTTCACGTTCAACGCGGGCCGCCGCGGAAGCGATGGCGTCGTCTGCAGCAGGCGTGGCAATTTCATCATCCTGCCCTGCGGTACCCGTATTCAGCGCTTCCCGCACGTCCGTGGTCAAGCGCCCACGGGAGTCAGTAACGATATCCTTCACATCCAGACGTCCCATTTCGGAACGCAGGCGGTCACTGAACTTGCGCTTCAGCAGCACTTCGGCCTGAGAAATATCACCGCCGCCTGTTGCCAGGTAGTAACGGCTGAAATCGCTGATGCGCCACTTGATGTATGAGTCGACGATCAGATCTTTCTTCTCTTTGGTGACAAAGCGGTCAGCCTGGTTATCCATGGTCTGAATACGCGCATCAAGCGATTTGACCGATTCCAGGAATGGGATCTTAAAATGCAGGCCGGGCGCATAGACCAGCGGCTTATTCTCGCTGTCGCGCAGCACTTTACCAAAGCGCATCACGATACCGCGCTGCCCCTCCTGCACTACAAACAGTGACGCGTACAGCACCACCAGCACAACAATCAACACTACGATTAATGGCTTACGCATCGCTTATTCTCTCCCTTCGCGCTGGGTATCGTTGCGCTGGGCGTTAACCCGACGCTGATCCATGATGTCGTCCGGGCTGAACGACGAACTGCTGCTGGCGCGTTCATTGCTGCTGCCTGAAGCCGGTGGCAGACGAAGCAGGCTGTTGCTGCTGCTGTCCTGCGTTGCGTTGGAGGACGAACCGCCCTGGCCCCGCATCAGCTGGTCCAGCGGCAGCACCATCAGGTTGTTGCCTTTATCGTTAACCAGCACCTTGCGGGTGTGGCTCAGTACACGTTCCATGGTTTCAATATAGAGACGCTCGCGGGTAATTTGCGGCGCGGCTTTATATTCAGGCAGAATTTTTGCAAAGCGGGCAACTTCACCCTGGGCTTCCAGCACGGTACGTGTTTTATAAGCACGTGCCTCTTCGAGAATACGCTGAGCCTGACCATTAGCGCGTGGCTGAACCTCATTCGCATAAGCTTCTGCTTCGCGGACGTACTGCTCGCGGTTTTCACGCGCGGCAATGGCATCATCAAACGCGGCTTTCACCTCTTCAGGCGGACGAGCAGCCTGGAAGTTGACGTCCAGCAGCGTAATACCCATATCGTAAGGACGGATAGTCTCTTCCAGCTCGCGCTGCGTTTCGCTACGCACCACGGTACGACCTTCGGTCAGAATGCGATCCATCGTCGAGCGCCCAATCACGCCGCGCAGCGCGCTGTCCGTGGCCTGACGCAGGCTGTCATCGGCGCTGGTAACGGCAAACAGATAGCGTTCCGGATTGGTGATGCGGTACTGCACATTCATCTCAACCCGTACGACGTTTTCGTCAGAGGTCAGCATGGTGCCGGACGCCGCCAGCTCACGCACGGCTTCAACGTTTACCGCACGAACCTGATCAACGAAGGTTGGCTTCCAGTTCAGGCCGGGTTCAACCAGATGGCTGAATTTACCAAAGCGCGTTACCACGCCCCGTTCCGCCTCTTTGATGGTATAGAAACCGCTGCCCGCCCAGATAACTACCGCGGCCACAACCACGATGCCGACCAGCCGGCCGCCGCGTCCTGGCGTATTCTGGCTACCGCTGTTATCGTTTTTACCACCGCCAAATCCACCAAGCTTTTTGCTTAGCTTGCGAAAAATATCATCCAAATCAGGAGGCCCCTTATCGCGCCCTCCTTTATTTCCCCCAGAGTTGCCGCCTTGATTATTGCTGCTTCCCCACGGGTCGCGGTCCTGTCCGTTATTCCCGGGCTGATTCCACGCCATGTTTATACTCCATTAATTGTGTGTGCGGTGGTATCCCAGGGCCGGGATACGCGTGTCAGGCAAAATCAGTCAAACAATGTAATCCACCAGTGCCGGCTCCTGCTTGCACAGACGACGCCAGTCAACGATGGGCATGCGCACCTGCAAACCTACGCTACCATCGTCTTCATTCCACTCTTTTTCTATCGCCTGGAGCTGATAAAAACGGCTGCGCAACCGTCCCGTTCCCGGCGGCAGACGTAAATCATACTGCGCGATCTCGCCCGCCAGACGTTCAGTCAGCGCCTGAAACAGGAGCGGGATCCCTTCGCCCGTTTGTGCAGAAAGCCAGACGCGGATCGGCAGATTTTCTTCATTACGATCGATTCGCGGAACAAAGTCCTCCAGCATATCGATTTTGTTCATCACTAACAGGGCGGGAATATCATCAGATTCGATCTCTTCCAGAACCTCATTCACCGCCTCAATATTTTCATCCACGCGCGCATCGCTGGCGTCAATGACGTGCAGCAGCAGCGTTGCCTCGCGAGTTTCCTGTAGTGTGGCTTTAAACGCAGCCACCAGGTCATGAGGCAGATGGCGGATAAATCCAACCGTATCCGCCAGCACCACTTCTCCTACATCCATCACGTCAACACGACGCAGCGTTGGATCCAGGGTCGCAAACAGCTGGTTTGCAACATACACCTCTGCGGAGGTAATACAGTTAAACAGCGTCGATTTACCGGCGTTGGTATACCCCACCAGCGAAACCGTTGGCACGTCGGCTTTATTGCGGGCCTGCCTGCCCTGCTCACGCTGCTTTTCAACTTTCTGCAGTCGCGAAAGGATCAGCGTGATGCGATTACGCAGCAGGCGGCGGTCCGTTTCCAGCTGAGTTTCACCCGGCCCACGCAGGCCAATACCGCCTTTCTGGCGTTCAAGGTGAGTCCAGCCGCGTACCAGACGCGTGGCGAGATGGCGGAGCTGGGCCAGCTCCACCTGCAATTTACCTTCATGGGTACGTGCGCGCTGGGCAAAAATATCCAGGATCAGGCCCGTGCGGTCAAGGACCCGGCACTGGCACAGGGCTTCCAGATTACGCTCCTGAGCCGGGCTAAGGGCGTGATCGAACAGCACCACTGAGGCACCGCTGGATTTGACCGCTTCAGCAATTTCAACGGCCTTACCTTCGCCAACAAAATATTTAGGATGTGGCGCTTTTCGGCTACCGGTTACGACTCGCAGGGCTTCAACACCCGCAGAAGACACAAGAGTTTCAAACTCCTGTAAATCTTCCATATCTCTGTCTTGGGAGAAATAGATGTGTACCAGTACGGCCTGCTCACCGGCATCATAACGGTCAAACAAACTTGAAACCTCTCAGAACCTTGTGAAACCTGTTACGCAATGGCCATACAGCGTTAAAATCAGATTTACAGTGCGCGCTTTCGGTTGAAAACGGCGTTTATTTGCGTAATTTGGCCCAGGCTTTATCTGCCCGGGCAAATCAGGCTGGCATTATCCTACCTGGACGGGGAACCTAAAGAACGCCCCCCGTCATATAAGACCTGTGATTACTCTGCGTCGTCACCGTCTTGCTGAGGCTGAGTTGAAGCCCCCTGAGTACTGCCACTGTGGTGATAGTTGCTGCTTCCGCCACCCGCGTTATTGTTGTGGTGGGAGACCGGACGGGACGGAACAACGGTGGAGATAGCGTGTTTATACACCATCTGGCTTACCGTGTTTTTCAATAAAATCACAAATTGATCAAACGACTCGATCTGACCCTGAAGTTTGATACCATTAACCAAATAAATCGAAACCGGAACACGTTCGCGACGCAGTGCGTTCAAGAACGGATCTTGCAATGATTGCCCCTTAGCCATTCTATCTTTTCCTTATATGCTTGTTGTTTGCTACTTAAGAACCTCGCGGTTCTGAAATACTGCGTAAAAAATTTGCGCAAGATAACGTACCAATTGTACACAATCATCCATGCTTCGCACCAAGAACCTGTAACACTTTCACCCGTGCGGCTTCAGGGTGTTCGCTATCCAGCCAGTGAACATCCTTCCACCCACGAAGCCAGGTCATCTGGCGCTTGGCCAACTGCCGGGTCGCGCAAATTCCCCGATAAACCATGTCATCGTAATCGATCTCACCCGTCAGAAATGACCACATCTGGCGATACCCGACACAACGAATGGAAGGCATATCCGTATGCAAATCACCTCGTGCAAAAAGCGCCCGAGCCTCCGCTTCAAATCCTGACGCCAACATCTGTCGAAAACGCAGCTCAATACGCTGGTGAATCAGTTCGCGCGCCTGAGGGGCTATCGCAAACTGAACAACGTCATAGGGCAGGGCTTCACCTGAGATTTTAGTCAGTTCCGTTAAAGTTTTACCCGAAATAAAAAAAACTTCCAGTGCTCGCGAGAGTCTCTGGGGATCATTCGGATGAATACGATTTGCAGCAATGGGATCTATTTCACATAACTGACGGTGAAGTGCATCCCATCCACACTCACTCGCCTTCTGCTCAATACGCTGACGTACCTCAGGATCGGCCGGGGGCAACGGCGATAATCCTTCCAGTAAAGCCTTGTAATAGAGCATGGTGCCACCAACAAGCAACGGAATTCGACCGCTCCGGGTGATCTCCGCCATTTCAGCCAGCGCATCACGACGGAACTCGGCTGCCGAATAGGCTTCTGCCGGATCGCGGATGTCCAGTAAACGATGGGGAGCAAGACGCTGCTCCTCTGCGGAGGGCTTGGCGGTGCCAATGTCCATACCGCGATAAATCAGGGCAGAATCTACGCTAATCAACTCAACTGGCAGATGCTGGCGTAGTGCAATTGCCAGCGCCGTTTTACCCGACGCGGTCGGGCCCATCAAAAATAGTGCCTTTGGCCGGCCAGCCTTGGATGTTTCACTCATGCTTCAGGGCGTTCATCGCCTGTTCAATATCGATGTGCTGCAATAATCCAGAAGGTGGCAATTTAATCAGCTGCGGGCATAACCGTTCGAGATCGGCCAGCAGTGCAATCGCCTGCGAGTGATTCCAGTGAGGGTGTTCAGCAACCGCATGGCGCGCTAACCACTGCGCCATTTGCGTTGTGCTGACATCCTGCTGCCGGGCCAGATAGCCTAACAGTTCTGGAATCAAGATTTGTAAATTTTGTTGGCGCAATGGTAAAGGCACCGCCCGTAGCTGGATGTGATGCCCGTCGGTTTGCAGGTCAATCCCCATCTTATTCAGCAGGCTGACGTAGCGGGCATGGGCATCACGCTCGGGCCGGTCGATTTTCATCCTGAGGGGGATAAGCAGCGGCTGTGGCCGAAGCCCCTCTTCGCCTGGTTCTAGCTGGGCCTGTTTTAGCCAGCGTTCCGCCACCGGCAGCAGGATCAGCGCCAGCTGGTTGTGCCCCTCAACCAGCGCACAATCTTCCCCGATAATGGTCAGTACGCGGCCAAAGCTCTGGCTATGACCACCGAGCGGCGAGGCCACCTGAATTTTTGGTGCCGGATTCTGCTCATTGATGCGGGAGGCGCCAGGAACATTCAATAGCTGCTGGTAAACCGCCCCCTCTTTTTTGTGGTAAACCGGCTCCTGTCGCTGCCAGGCGGGAGGCATGCCGCCCGCACCGCTCGGACGTGTCGCACCTCCCTGCGACGAAGCAGAGGCGCCGCCCGCTGAATGTGTCGACCCGCCCGTCGGTGAAGATGAATCGCTGTCTGACGGGAATGTTGCGCGATCTGCACTCGCCTGAGAGGAACGCCCGGCACCGGATGTCGGTTGTCCGGCCTCCAACGATAGCGCCGCATTCCCGCCCACGGCTTTACCCGTGGCAGGTGTAGAGAGGTGATCGTCACCCGCTGATGTCGTCGCCGCAGGCGTAGAGAAGTGGTTACCGCCCGCAGCCTGACGATTTTCCGGCTGCCAGCGCGCCGGAGATGCGCCTTCCGCACCCGGCAGTACGGGCTGTGCGCTCTCCTGCAGGACGCTCACCACGCCCTGATAGATAAAATCATGTACCAGGCGTGACTGGTGGAAACGCACCTCATGCTTGGCAGGATGCACGTTGACATCGACCTGATGCGGATCGATTTCCAGATAAAGTACGTAGGCGGGCTGGTGATCGTCCCCAAGCTTATCCTGATAGGCCTGGCGAATCGCGTGGTTGATCAGCCGATCGCGCATCATCCGTCCATTCACATAGCAGTATTGAAGGTCGGTCAGGGTGCGCGAACCGGCAGGATCGGCCACCCAGCCGCGCAGGCTCAGGTCGCCGTGCTGCCACGCTATCGCCAGGGCATGGTTCAGGAAGGGCAGGCCGCAGATCGAACCAAGGCGTCGCTCCTGCTGGCCGCTGCCGCTCACGGCACGATACTGCCGCATCAGCTTGCCGTTGTGCGTCAGCGAGAAGGCCACATCGAATCTCGCCAGCGCAATACGGCGAATAATTTCATCAATGTGGTTAAATTCCGTTTTCTCGGTGCGCATAAATTTACGCCTGGCGGGCGTGTTGTAGAAGAGATCGAGCACTTCCAGCGTTGTACCAACCGGATGCGCCGCCGGTTTCAGCGTCACCGCCATATCACGCCCTTCCGCGTAGGCCTGCCAGGCTTCGGTTTGTGCTTCCGTCCGCGACGTCAGCGTCAGACGTGAAACCGAGCTGATGCTGGCCAGCGCCTCACCGCGAAAACCGAGGCTGACAATCGCCTCCAGGTCGTCGAGTGACGTAATTTTGCTGGTGGCATGGCGGGCCAGCGCCATCGCCAGTTCGTCCTTGCCGATACCGCTGCCGTTATCGCGGATGCGGATCAGCTTTGCACCGCCCCGGTCAATCTCGACATCAATGCGCGTGGCACCCGCATCCAGGCTATTTTCAACCAGTTCTTTGACCACCGACGCCGGACGCTCCACCACTTCACCGGCCGCAATCTGGTTAGCAAGTTGGGGAGGCAACACCTGAATGGGCATAAAGGTTCCTTGGTTAATTACGAGGTCGGGATCCTGAGCGTCTGACCCAGCATCACATTCTGCGACTTCATTTTGTTGGCCTGCATGATGATGCCCGGGCTGACGCCGTAGCGTGCAGCAATCGCGGTCAGTGAGTCGCCGCGGACCACTTTGTGGCGCATCACCCTTTTCGGCTTGCTGGCGCGGGTAAGCTGACTGCCCGCCGGAACCTTAAGGCGCTGTCCCACCCATACCACGTCTCTTTTCAGCGTATTCAGGGTCCGCAGCGTCGCCATACTCACGCCATACTGCGCGGCAATGCCGGAAAGCGTTTCGCCCCGTTTTACCACATGGCGCTGAGTGGGCCCAGAATACTGCGTATTTGCCGGGGCAGGTATCGGTTCGACGTTAACCGCCGCTGCGGACTGCAGCGGTCGGTTTTCCTCCTTTGGGACCGATTGTAGCGGGTGCGCCAGGAAGTAGTTGCGGAGTCCTTTGTAAATCGACTCGGCAATCTTCTGCTGGTATGCGCTACTGCCAAGCAGTCGCTCCTCCGAAGGATTACTGATAAAGCCGGTTTCCACCAGCAGGGAAGGAATATCCGGCGATCGCAGTACGCCCAGGCTCGCGTGTTCAGGACGGCGCTTGTGCAGCGACCCCACACGCTGTAGCTGAGCGATCACTTTGACCGCCACGTCATAGCCCACGCGCTGGGAGTGCCCAAACTGCAAATCCAGCACCGCCTGGCTCAGATAAGGGTCGGCCTGGCTGTTCGCCAGCAGGTCACCTGCGCCACCCAGCAGCTCTGACTGTTTCTCATGCTGTTCCAGCCAGCCCGCCATCTCGCTGTTGGCACGTCGGTTAGACAGCACCCAGACGGAAGCCCCGGATGCGCTGCGATTCGGGGCCGCATCGGCGTGGATAGACACCAGCACATTAGCGTTTTGCTTGCGCGCTACGTCGGAGCGGCCCATCACCGAAATAAAGTAGTCGCCATCGCGGGTCATTACGCCTTTGAACATCCGGTCCTCATTCAGCAGGACTTTCAGCTTGCGGGCGATAGCAATGGTGACATTCTTCTCTTTTAATCCGCCTGCGCCAATAGCGCCAGGGTCCTGTCCGCCGTGCCCGGCGTCAATGGCCACGATCACCGCGTCATTGGTCGCGGTAGCACTTGCACCGGGCCGCAGGACGGTATTACTGCTGCTGACGACCGTGACAGGCTTCGACTTAAACGGATTTTCAGCGGCGGTCGCCCGGCTCGGGGAGGCGGTGCGCGAAGCGTGACTTATCGCGGCCTGTTGACCGACTGGCGGCGCCTGCTGCGTACCTGAAATGGTAAATATTACGTTGTAGCTGCTGCCGCTACGCTGGGTTATCGCGCGGGTTTTTCCTTTCTGATTCAGCTCAAACACCAGCCGGATACTCTGACCATCTACCGGCTTGCTGGAGCGAATGCGCTTAACGATATTTTCGCCGCTAAAAGTCAGGGGTAATCCCTTGATCACGCCGCTCTGACGGATATCCAGCACCACCCTGTCAGGATTGTGCAGCGGGAAAAAAGCATAAATCGGCTGCCCGCTGAAATTGAGCGTCACCGTCGCCTTGCTGTTGCCGTTCGAGACGTTGATATCCGACAAATTCGCGGCCAGGGTGGAGAATGTACTGAATAACAGGGCCAGTATCAGACCCATCTTAATGCGCAACATCATTAACAGCCCTTCTCTGCGGCAAGCTGCCGCACAATTTCATCACCCGTTGCGGAACAGGCGGTAATCTCAGCCTCACGCGCGTCGCCCTGATAGCGAAGATGAAGTTCAATGTCCGGCGTCGGCAGCACGCCAGCGCCCTGCTGCGGCCATTCGACAAGGCAGAGGCTGTCGCCGGTAAAGTAGTCACGGATGCCCATGAACTCCAGCTCCTCCGGATCGGCAAGGCGATAGAGATCAAAGTGATACACCCGGCGGTTCGGCAGAATATAGGGTTCAACAAGGGTATAGGTTGGGCTTTTCACATTACCCTGATGCCCCAGCGCCTGGAGGAAACCGCGGCTAAACGTGGTTTTACCCGCGCCGAGGTCGCCATACAGATAGAGGGTGGCCGCAGCCGTGCAGGATCGGGCCATGCTGGCGCCAAGGGCGAGAGTTGCTGCCTCATCGGGCAATGTGATTACACAGGTCTTCATTCTTATTTATTCAACATCTCAGGATTAACAAACAGATAGAGCTCGGAAAACAGATCGGTCGCTAGCATTCCCCGCGTACCATAGCGTCTGGACACGGCTTCAGCGGCTGCGCCATGCGCAACGCATCCTGCACAGGCCGCCTCATACGGTGAGAGCTTCTGTCCTAACAAACCGCCAATAATACCCGACAGTACGTCACCCATACCGCCGCTGGCCATCCCCGCATTGCCTACATCGGCAATGGCCATTTCGCCCTTTTCGCTGGCAATCAGCGTACCGGCACCTTTTAGTACTACCACGCCACCGTAGCGTTTTGCCAGACGCGTCGCGGAATGTAAGCGGTCACTCTCAATTTCGCTGGTCTTCACATTCAGCAATCGTGCCGCTTCGCCGGGATGAGGGGTAATAATCCGATTTTGACGTTTATCCGGACTGATTGCCAGCAGGTTAAGTGCATCCGCGTCCCAAAGCATGGGTTTCTGAGAGTTTTCTACCTTATTCAGGGCATTTTTGCCCCATTCGCCCTGCCCGAGGCCCGGTCCAATCACAATGACATCGGCCCATTCCAGCGCTTCGTCAATGCTCTGGTTGCTAAGCTCATGCACCATCAGCTCGGGACGGGCGGTCAGTAAGGGGGAAACATTATCTTTGTGAGTAAGCACTCGCACCAGGCCGGCTCCGGCGCGTAATGCGGCCTCGCCGGTCATGCGGATCGCACCTGCCGTCCCGCGATCGCCACCAATAATCACCAGCTTGCCGTGATCGCCCTTATGCGACGTGGGCCGCCTCGGTTTCAGCCAGCGTGAAAGTGCACTGGCGTCATAGCGCGAAATGGGCGCAGGCTGCTCATTCAGCCAGGGATCCAGGCTCAGCGCATGGAAATGCAGCGTGCCCACCACATCGCGTGCCTTGCCGGTCAGCAGGCCGGGCTTTAGTGCAATAAACGTCAGCGTGTGAGCCGCGAAGATAACCTCACCGGGAACCGTACCCGTCGCGGCGACCAGCCCGGACGGCACATCGACGGCGAAAACCGGTGCCGGGTGGGCATTAGCGTTTTGGATTAGCGCATCATAAGGGGCTTTAGGGGGACGATTACCGCCGGTGCCTAACAGCGCATCGACAATCACTCCGACGTTCTCAGGCCAGGCTACCGCGGGATCGTGAACAATGCCGCCAGCCGCCAGCCAGGCCTCGCGCGCCTGTCCGGCCTCCGCCGGTAACGGTTTGCTGCCATCGCAGGCGATCAGCGTGACCGTTAATCCCGCTGACTGCGCCAGCCGGGCGATGATGTAGCCATCACCGCCGTTATTGCCATGACCGCAGAGGATTAAATAGTGCTGCTCATCGGGCCACAGGCTGCGGATTTTAGCAAAGGCGGCCTCTCCCGCGCGCTGCATCAGTTCAAACAGCGTCAGCCCCAGCGCCTCCGCCCCCTGCTGCTCAAGGTGGGATAGCGCCTCTACAGGCCAGACGGAATAGGGTAAACTGGCGATGTTCTCTTGCTGGTTCAGGTTACTCATGTCACATCCTCTTGATCTTATTCAACTCGCCCAGGATATCAAGCACTGGGGGCAGACCCTCGGTTTTCAACAGGTCGGCATTTGCGATACCGATTTAAGTCTGGAAGAGCCTCGCCTCCAGGCCTGGCTGGACAAACAGTATCACGGCGAGATGAGCTGGATGGCACGCCACGGCATGATGCGCGCGCGCCCTCACGAACTTCTTCCCGGCACTCTGCGGGTTATCAGCGTGCGCATGAATTATCTTCCGGCGAAGGCTGCGTTCGCCAGTACGCTAAAAAACCCCCAGCTTGGCTACGTCAGCCGCTATGCACTTGGCCGTGATTATCACAAAGTATTGCGCAATCGACTGAAAAAGCTTGGAGAATTGATCCGCGAGCACTGTACTGACGCGCATTTTCGCCCCTTCGTTGACTCTGCGCCGGTGCTGGAAAGACCGCTGGCGGCCAGGGCCGGACTGGGCTGGACCGGTAAACACTCTCTGATCCTCAACCGGGAAGCAGGCTCGTGGTTTTTTCTTGGCGAGTTACTGATTGACCTTCCCCTTCCCGTAGATAGCCCCCAGCAGGATCAATGCGGTCGCTGCGTTGCCTGTATGACTGCCTGCCCTACAGGCGCCATCGTTGAACCCTATAAGGTCGATGCGCGCCGCTGTATCTCATACCTGACCATTGAGTTAGAGGGCGTGATCCCGGAAGCGTTCAGGCCGTTAATTGGCAACCGAATTTACGGCTGCGATGACTGCCAGCTGATTTGTCCATGGAATCGCTACGGTCAGTTAACGGATGAAGAAGACTTTAGCCCGCGAGCGGTGCTGCATGCGCCTCCACTCACCGAACTCTTTGCCTGGGATGAGGCAACATTTCTGCGCATAACGGAAGGCTCGGCCATTCGGCGCATAGGCCATCTGCGCTGGCTGCGTAACATCGCCGTTGCGCTGGGCAATGCCCCCTGGGCGCAGGAGAATCTTGACGCGCTTGTCGCCAGGCGGGGCGAGAACGCGATGCTGGATGAGCATATTGAGTGGGCGGTTAAGCGTCAGTTAGAAAGCAGGGAGCAAAATGCAGTAGAAATCACGGCGGCGCGTCATAAGCGCCTGCTCAGGTCGATTGAGAAAGGACTACCACGTGATGCCTGACAACGAAGGTGTCGCTTAGGGCACCGGAACAGTTTTCCACATGCTGTGAGTAAAAATAAAAAGTCGTTGTCATTCAACTGTCACAGAAAGCACAAGGGATCGTGATAACAAATTGAAATATTATTTATAGTAATTAATTCAAACGGTTATCAAAAGATGTAAAAAAGATGCCTTTCCGGGAACCTATGCAGGGCGGCGGCTAACCTGTGGATAACTCTGTGAATGATGTATTTATAAATGGCAAAAAAAGCGAAGCACAGCTGAGTTACCGCTGTGGATAAATCATCTGTCTGTCAGGCTTTTCGTCATTTTTTTGGAGCGGGAAACGAGACTCGAACTCGCGACCCCGACCTTGGCAAGGTCGTGCTCTACCAACTGAGCTATTCCCGCATACGATCTGGATTGTGAAAGAGACTATCCGTGGAAAAAATCAGTAACTCTGCGCTAACTCTTTGATTTTAAACGGTCTCCCTATTCCCTGTTTCGGAATGGAGGGGATTATGAACGTTATGCCTGGTGATGACAAGATCTTTTTAGCGATCGGAGGATCCCGGTGGGCATGATGTCATAGGTAAAACAGTGACATCACCAGCCTGAGGATACCGGTTGTACACGTTGAGAAGTAAGCCCGGCTCGCTCAGTCTACGAGCCGGGCTTAAGTGTTACTTGTTACTTGTTATTGCCGCCTGAAGGGGAAGACGTAATCGATTTATTATCCATCAGGGTTTTCCAGTTTTCAGTGCTGGTTTTAATGGATGGCGTGGAACCAGGCTTGGGCTGGCCAACCCCTACACCGCTTGAACTGCCCGGACCACCAACATAACCGGATGGTGGCGTCACTGTCGGCCACTTACCGTTACTGCCTGTCGGGGTGGCAGGATTAGTTGCTGGGGCCTTTGCACCAGTAGCGGGAGTTGTAGCCGGTACTTTAGGTTGCAGGCAAAAAAACGCAGCGTATACGACGCACGTGAAGACGTTGTGCACTGCCTTACGTCAAAATGACCAATAAAATTCCCTAATGGGGTGTGCTCCAGGGGCGGTGCAGTTCTTCAGAAGTATTAACCGTGAAAATACCCGCTAATTTTTTGGTTGAAATATTGACACTGCTGCTCTGTGGGAGTGCTGTCAGTGAGCAGGGCCTGATAGATGTGCTCACTCTTTTCAGCCAGCTGCTGATACTCTGCGGCATCCACCGGCCAGCTGCGCTGCTTAGCCAGTTCAAGGATGCTGGACAACATCTTCTCCCCTGAAGGCAGGTCACTGCGATGGCATTTTGCTTTCAAATAATACCCTCCCCCCACAATGGCCGACAGCTGCCGGACCTGCTGCTCAATTTCAGACTTTTCGGCCACTGATGTAATATTTAACTTTTTGGCGCTTTGCTGGCACCCCGTTACCGTCAGCAACATTAAAGATGCCGCACAGAAATTAAATAAGTATTTTTTGCGAATCATCATTCTTTTCCTTAAGTTTAAACAACATTGTCCGTTATTAACTGGCCTGCTATCCCGTCGTTAAGACTCCCGTTACCTGCAGCCATCCAGCTACGGCCAGAGCAGGCCCGAAAGGAATGGCTGAGCTGAGAGATTTTTTGTACAGCAAGCGCGAGAACAAAATAGCGATGATTCCCAACGTCGCCGCCAGTAATAGCAACTGCGGCAGGCATTGCCAGCCACTCCACGCAGCGAGAGCGGCTGTAAGTTTGAAATCCCCGTTTCCCATACAATTTTTTTTCACCAGGGATGATGTCACCGCGTTAAATAACCACAGCAAACCATAGCCGACTACCACGCCTATAACTGCATCCTCCAGCGGTGCAAATTGACCGTTCAGATTAAACAGTAGCCCCATCCATAGCAGGGACCAGGTTAAGGCATCCGGCAGCAGCCAGGTCATGCCGTCGATAACAGCCAGTGCAAGCAGTAACCAGCTGAAAAGCAGTACTCCAACTAACGCAAGGCCTGGAGGGAACAGCCAGGCGCAGAACAGCGTCACACCCATAGTGACTAACTCCACCAACGGATAGCTAATGCTAACAGGTTTATTGCAGCAGCGGCTTCTTCCCCGGATCAACAGCCAGCTTAAGAGTGGAATATTATTCCTCCAGCCCAGTGGGGTGCGACATGAGGTACAGTGTGACGCCGGTATTAACAGGTTAAATACTCCCCTTTCCTGCCGCGTATCCAGCTGAGTAGCGAAAGAGTACGGGGCTATTCTTTCTTCGGCTCTCTGTTCCGCGATGGAAATCATTAGCGGCAGACGATAGATCAGCATGTTTAAAAAACTGCCGACACAGAGCCCCACTATCGCCAGTCCTGCCCACCAGAGCACCGGCAGGTGCCGCGCAATTTCTGCGAATAAATCCATTTAACGTGTCCTTTCTTTCAACGGTGCGCTGACGTCCTGAAGCACCCATCATTGGCCATGTTTTAACACCAACTCAGTTACGCTCACGACATCATCCTTATCGCTTTGCGCCACTGTATTTAGCTGGAGAACCTCAATCCCAGACTCTTCCTGTAATTCATTCATAAATCTGATTAAATGGCTAAAATGAATAGCCGCTATTTGCAACTTTATCTCCTGCGGAGAGTGATCATCAATGATGGCCGTTATGCCGTTTCTCATCATAGTTTGGTTAACAGAGGTTAATAAAGAGTCAGGACTTTTATTTGCGGCGCGGCGTCCACTTAGCTTAAGCAAAAGGTTTTTTTGCTGAGCGATCCATTGCAAATCCTCTTCAGCCTTAATCATCCTTTTATTCGCGCTGTCAGCGTACTCTTTCAACGGGCTAACGACACCTAAAGTGATAAGCAGCACAACCGCAACGCTTATCACCCCCAGACAGGCGCCTTTTTCGCTGCTGGAATATGCCTTCCAGCGCTCGATTATTTTCTCTTTCATTTCTGTCTGTCCATTTGCAGCCACACCGTCTGGGGATCATTATGTGCTTTCAGCTCCGGCCCTGCTGTGCGAACGACTAATGAAAGAGCTTCCAGACCGGCACTCAGCTTTTCGGCATTCTCACGCGGTACCTCAATAAATAATGCGCCCTGATTGCCGTCATAACAGATCGAATGAATAACGATCTCAGCCTCGGCCTCACTGGCGACGGCCAGGACATTCAGCAACTGCAACACGCCACTCTGCTGCTGCTTTTGCTCGTTATTCTTAACTATCTGCATCAGCCGGAATTTGGGATTGCTTACTTTTCGCTTACTTTGTGTGATCTCCCGATATAATTCCTGAGATTGCATCTCCATCCGTTCTGCAGCCTGCTGATACTGATAGCCGCGAAGAAAAAGCGACAGGCAGAGCATTGCCAAAACCAGGGCTGCCAGTAGCAACGTATATTTCCAACCCTTAAACAGGACGCCTTTTTTGGCACCCAACGGCTGCTTGAGTAAATTCACCGTCGTGCTGCTACTGTGAGCTGCCAGGCACTCAAGCGTATTGCCCGCTATAACCGGATACCATCCTGCCGGAAGCGCCATCCCGGTATTGACGCCGTACACCTTTGCAACAGGGAGATCGCCAGACAGGGCGGAGAGCCACTGACGATGAAGCACCATGCCGCTCCCCGTATTCTGACGGATAACCCATCGCTCGCCATCCTGAACACAGCTCCACTCCTCGTCGCAGGGAACCGGGAGGCAAAGCGTATCCGGCACGATGCGATGCAGCGGTAATTCGGCTTCGGTAAACCAACTGATCCATGCCTGCAACACCTCTTTATCCACGCCGAGCATACTGACGGGAGGCTCAACATTAACCCGCAGCCACTCCAGTGCGTCGACTTCGCCTGGGATCTTATCCTCCAGCCAATAGGGCAGAGCTTTCTGCAGCTGGCGGCTCATTCTTACTTTTCCTGCCCCGGGTATATCAACAGTGTGAAATACTGCGAACTCGCCGGGAAGGATCAATATGACATCACCTGCTGCAGCATATTCCTTCAGCCTGTTAATGCTGGCCATACCTGGGAGTTCACCTGCGGCCTGAATGTCTTTATCAATGGAGTAAAGCCATTCAACCCGCTGGTCGGAAGAGGGCGAAGGCCGGATAAAAAGCACCGCACGCTTACCTGCTTTTTTCTTAATATTATTCATTGACTCTTACTCAGTAAGCTTCGCTCATGCCATAACGCCGTTGGATGACAGTTAGTTTTTTATTTTCGTCTTTTAACAGAGAGCGAAGAACGTACTCATTTTCATCGTCCGTGACCCACTGAGACAGCGAGAAATAGCGGCCTTTCAGCACCAGCGTTTTCCCTATCGCTTTCTTAAACCCGATATCCTTCTCTGTTGCTGCCGCCATTAATAAAGCACTGTCTGTCCAGCCCTCCGGCGGTCTTTCACTTAATAACCGGCTGGCCTTGCTAACAGACAAGCTGCCCGTAAACAACGCCGCCAGCATTGCACCCCGCCCCGGGCTCAACGCGTTGATATTTATGTTCAAATTATTATCCGGCAGCACGCAGACCCAGGGATTCAGCTGCTCCCAGACGTTCTGGTCAACGCCGCTTAGCCTGCGCAGCTCGCGGCTATCAAGCATCGGCGCATAGGTAGCAGGCCGCTCCACAGACCGTTGTCTGTCTGCTTTTTTATCCTCCTGACCCGGCACATTATTTACCGAATCGTCTGCTGCCCGATTTGCCCACTCCACTGCTGACTGAGTGACGCTTTTTGCTGCTATGGGGTTCATCCCGGTGACATTGATCAGCAGCTGAGTGAAGACCGCCGCAGGATAATGCCCGGCTTTCTGCGCCGTTCCCTGATCGTTAGCAGTCAATGACGTGTCCACCGCAGACGACCCATCCAGCGGTGAGATTTGAGATCCCGCCACAGAGGGTTCGTTTTCCGGTGCCTCCTCTTTTTCTGCCGTGCTCGCCGGTAAATCGCTTTTGTCAGAAGAGGCCGCGCTGACCAGCGAGTTCAGATTGAAACAATCGCTTCTATCGCGAATTTCATAGCTGATATGCACATCGTCCAGCACCGAAACCCGCCTGACGGGCAGGATCTTCGGCTCTTTTTGCAGCTGGTTCCTGACAATCTTCTCGTTGCCCAGCAGCGCCCACTTCATTTGCGTCCGCCAGACCGAGTGCTGGCTTCTGGTCATAACGTGCTGCCAGTACTCATTACTCAACACGGTTATGGTGAGCATTAAGGCCATCATCAGCAATACCATCAGCAACGCGCTTCCTTTCTGATCTGACATCCTCTTCCCTCACTCTTCTGCCAGCAGAAACACCCGGCTGAATTTCCCGGATTCAGTAAGCACCAGCGTTATTTCAACGGCCTGCGGTAACACGCTCAGCATATTGAGATCATCAACCCACTGATTATCGCTGTAGTAGCGGAGTGTAAAGGCCTCTACCCCCGTCAGTAATGAAGTCACCTTCGGCTTGCGACCCGATAAATCCGCAGGCCATACGGCACTGACTTTTTGCAGCTCTCCCTGCCTCAGGCGATAGCTGACCGCCTCAATTTGCGTACGCTGCAGCATCCCGCCGGGATTAAGCCAGTTACCCCGTAAAAACTGCACTGCAGACCCGGAAGCGGGCGCAGGCAGGTCGTTGTTCGGGGTAAAGCTTTTATCTTCGCTACCAGCAACGCTTAGCAGGGCATGTGAAAAATCATTTTCCATCACCGAGAAGGCAAACTGTTGTTGCATCAGCCGGGTAGATTTCTCACGTAACAGCACCGAACTGTGCAGTACCCCCTGAAATAGCTGTAGCGCCACCACGCTGATTGTCGCAGTCAACGCCAGAGCGACAATCATTTCCAGCAGCGTAAAGCCGGCCTGTCGCTTAAGCCCGTTCATTCTTAACGCTCATCCACGTTCTTAGCGATGCCACAGGTTGTTGCTTCCTGTTTTGACGGACTTCAACCTCCACGGCCACGATCTCCGGGACGGTAGTGGGCACTCGCCGCCAGCGAAGATGCCACGTCGTGCCTCCCATCACCTGAGAATCCTGCTGCCACAGCTCAGAAGTGCTGGCAGGATGGAGCATGATTTCGTTCAGCTTCGAGTCAGCCAGCCATGCCCCAGTTTGTTTCTGTTGCAGGCTAGTGAGAGCCTTTACCTGTTGTCCGTTGGTTCTCAACACCGCAGTCGCTGAGATAGCCAGAATAAGCATCGCCACCAGCACTTCCATCAGTGCCATTCCGCTTTCTTTCACAGCTTTCACCCTCTGATAGCAAAAATTGTGCGCTGGAGGTGATAAACCCGCCTGCGGCTGCACCGTTTGCTTGCCTGTCCCTGTCGTCACTGGCCTGTCGCATCGACGTCGATAAAACGAAGTCGGTGACTTCCCCGCCAGGCAGGAAGAGTACCTGGGGTTTGTCACCGCCCCCCTTTTCCCCGACAGAGGAGTAAGACACGCGGTTAACCTCAATTTTCAGCACGACCTGTGGCGGTAAGCGGTACTGCAACGTTTTACTTCCGCGTTTCGCTATCCGCCAGTGGTAGCCGTCAATTAAAGCACCCGACTGCCGGGGCTCAGCAGGCTCGGTATCACGGCTTAACACCCTGATGTCCCATCCACCCGGGCGAATTTGCAGGCCGTAAACCCGACCTTCAAGCTGGGCCCGCTCAGCCGTAGTGCGCAGCGCCAGAAGGATTTTTTCATGCTCTCTGGCCACCTCACGGTGCGGAGAGGGAAACGCGCCGGTTACCAGCGACCCCATCAGCCCCAGCAAAAACAACACGCAAAGCATCTCCAGCAGCGTGAACCCCTGACTACGCGTCATCACGGCTATTTCTTGCGCTCATCGTCCCAGTTACCGATATATTGCTCGCGCGCACCTTCGCCCTCTGGCCCAAAGGAGAAGACATCAATCACGCTGTGTTCGCCAGGGTTGAGCAGCTGATAATCATTGCCCCAGGGGTCCCTGGGCAGACGGCGAATATACCCCTGTTCAGGGTAATTTTTGGGGATGGGTGACAGCTCAGGCTTCTCTACCAGCGCTTCCAGACCCTGTTCTGTGGTGGGGTAACGATGGTTATCCAGTCTGTACATATCCAGCGAATTTTCCAGCGTGGCGATATCGCTTCTGGCTTTTTGCCTGTCTGCTTTCTCTTTATTCCCCATCAGGCTGGGTATGGTCAGGCTGGCAAGCAGCCCCAGAATGACAATCACCACCATAATCTCAAGCAGGGTAAAACCACCCTGCCCGTCAGGCCGCCGAATGCGCCTCTCTCCATAAGTCATCATGTATATCCTTATCCAATCATTTCATTGAGCTGCAATATGGGCTGTAAAATAGCCAGAATGATGAAAAGCACTATGCTCGCCATCGTCACCACCAGCGCAGGCTCAAACAGAGCCAGGGCCAGGGTAATCTGATGTGATAACTGTTCTTCCTGTATCTCTGCCGATCGCTCCAGCATCTCATCCAGGCTACCGCTTTGTTCCCCTGACGCCACCATATGCAGCATCATCGGTGAAAAAAGTCCGGTGGCTTTCAGAGACTGATGAAATTTCCCGCCCTCTCTGACTTTCGCTTCAGCGTCGTTCAGCTGTTGTCGGGCATACTCATTCATTACCACAGACGCGCTGATGCGCATCGCGTCAAGCAGCGGTACGGCACTGGCATTCAGAATGCTCAGGGTGCGGGCATAGCGTGCGGTGCTGATACTGCGGGTGAGTCGGCCAATCAGCGGCCAGCGAAGATGCTGTCGGTGCCGCTGAATCAGCCTCGCTGGGTGACGAAGCCACAGTAGATTCGCTACCGCTAACGCCGCCATCCCGCCGAGCAGCATGACCCCGTAGGCGCGCAAAAAATCGCTGCAGGCGATCAGCATTCTGGTTGTTAACGGCAGCGCCTGCTTCATGGTGATAAACTGTTCAATCACTTCAGGCACCACGGCCGTTAGCAGGATAGCCACAACAGCAAAGGCCACCAGCGTCAGCACTATCGGATAAATCATTGCCTGCATAATTTTGCCTTTCAGCTTTTGGCTCTGTTCTTCATTACTCGCCAGCCGCTGAAGCACTAATGGCAGATGCCCCGAGGCCTCACCTGCCGCCACCATCGCACAGTACATCCGGCTAAAGACCGTTGGGAAGGTCGCCAGCGCCACCGCCAGCGAGTGTCCCTCACGGATCATGCCTCTTAGCTGGGAAAAAATATTCACGACGGTTTTTCTTTCGCTTTGCTGAGCAACGGCCTGTACCGCTTCATCAACCGGCAGATGCGCCGCAATCAACGTCGCCAGTTGACGGGTCGCCAGCGCCAGCTCCCTGCCAGAGAGGGAGGAACGCCGTGGAAGCGCTACTTTCATCGATCTTTTAAGCGTAATAACCGCCAGTCCCTTCTCTCTTAACTGTTGTCTGGCGTCGCTGAGACTGGCTGCCAGCAGGTATCCCCGGCATTTTTCTCCCTGGGATGACAGCGCCTGATAGCTAAACTTTTCCATATCAGACTTCCCTCGTCACGCGGGCGACCTCTTCCAGGGTTGTTAATCCGGCCAGCACCTTGCTTATACCGTCCTGCCGCAGCGTAGCCGTGCGTTGATGGACCAACGCCTCAATCTCCTGCTCACTTTTCCCCTGGCTCAGCGCCGTCCTTACCTCCTGATCAAGAATAATCAGCTCATGAATACCGGTTCGTCCCCGATAGCCGGTCTGCTTACAATGCTCACACCCTACTGCACGAGAAAGCATCAATGTCGGTTGCGAACAGCCTGTAAGTTGCTGCTCCTCCGGGCTGGCCGCTGTTTGTGTGCTGCAGTGAGTACACAAGGTACGCACCAGCCGCTGGGACATCACCCCGGCCAGCGTATTGGCGAGCAGAAAGGGTTCAATCCCCATATCCTGCAGTCGGGTAATGGCACCGGCGGCGGTATTGGTGTGAAGCGTGGAGAGCACCAGATGTCCGGTCATGGAAGCCTGTACGGCGACCTGTGCCGTCTCCGCATCGCGTATTTCACCCACTAATACCACGTCCGGATCCTGACGCAGTAACGCCCTGAGTCCACGGGCAAAGGTCATCTCCACCCTGCTGTTCACCTGGGTTTGGCCAATCCCGTCCAGCTCATATTCAATTGGGTCCTCGACGGTCATGACGTTGCGTACGCCGCTGTCGATCTCATTCAACGCCGCATAGAGCGTGGTGCTTTTGCCCGATCCAGTGGGTCCGGTGACCAGAATCAATCCGTGAGGCTGATGCACCAGCTGCGTCAGCCCTTCGCGGCAGGCGGCAGACATCCCTGAATAAGAGAGCGTCAGCCTGGCATTATTTTTATCGAGCAGGCGCATCACCACCCGTTCACCATACTGCGTGGGAAGCGTCGAAACGCGCACATCTACCGCACGCCCCGCAATACGTAAGGCAATGCGCCCATCCTGAGGAAGGCGCTTTTCGGCAATATCCAGCTTCGCCATGACCTTGATGCGGGAAACCAGCAATGAAGCCAGCTGACGCTGAGGCTCCAAAACATTATGTAAAATGCCGTCCACCCGGAAACGGATCAGCAGGCGCTTTTCAAAGGGTTCTATATGCACATCTGATGCTGCTTCTTTAATCGCTTCCCCAAGCATGGCGTTAATCAGTCTGATAATAGGCGCGTCATCATTGCTATCCAGCAGATCGATGTGGTTGGGGATCTCTTCTGCCAGCGCATAAAAATCAATTTCACTGCCAATATTCGCCATCACGCCAGCGTTATTCTGATAAACCTCCCCAAGGGTATGTTCAAAGTGGGACTGACTGACCCTTTCCAGCTCCAGGATGGCGGGAAAGAGGCGCTGTATCTCCATCAGTGCAGAGATTGTCACATTCTCCCGACAGACCACGCGCAGGCTTCCCCGCACCTCTGATACTAATGCGCCGTGCTGCTTCACCCATGAGAAAGGCAGTGATGGAACCGGATCCCGTTGCCTGCCTGTCACTATTTCGCCCCTTCGTGCTGCTGAAAGGCTGCGATCAGCGCGGTAACCTGTTTGAACTGATCACGCTTAACGTCAGAGTCTTTCAGCGCTATCAGCTCGCTGGGCAATTTATGTATGCCATCTCGCACAGGCTGGAGATCCTGATGATCGTTGAACTTACGCGAGCTGAGATGATGGTACTGTTCGCCATCACGAATAATTGTCGGGCGGATAAACAGGATTAGATTGCGCTTGATAGTTTTCTTAGACGTGGCGCTAAACAGATGCCCAATAAGGGGAATATCGCCCAGCAACGGGACTTTCTGTACCACATCAGACTGGGTGGTATCCAGTAGCCCACCCACGACGACGGTTTCCCCGCTTCCCACCAGCACCGAATTATTCAGCGTACGGGTATTAAACGTCGCGCCAAGCTCGGCGCTGCCAGTCGTTGAACTCTCCGCCACGCTCGAAACTTCCTGCTCGATTTTCAGAAATACAGAATCGCCCTGATTAATCTGCGGTTTAACCTTCAGTTTAATACCGACATTCTTACGCTCAACGGTATTAAATATGTTATCGCTGTTGGTAGTTTGTGAGCCAGTAAGCACCGGCACCTCCTGACCGACGCTGAAAACCGCTTCTACGTTATCCAGCGTAACAATGCTTGGCGTAGCCAAAATATCGTTATTGGTATTACTTTTAATCGCGCTGAGCAAAGCCGCCCAGTTGTTATGACCAAAGCCCACGCCCAGGCCCGTCACATTCTTAACGGCACCCGTCAGCGATCCGCTCTCAAGAATGCCGATAGCTGATGCATTGTTTGATGGGAAATTTGTACCACCGCCATTTTTATTGAACCACTGTACGCCCAGATTCAACCCTTCGGCGTCCTGCAACTCCACAATCACCGCTTCCACCAACACCTGGGCGCGACGGATATCTAATTTAGCAATGACGCTTTCCAGTTCGGACATCATGCCTGGCTGAGTGGTAATGATAAGCGAATTGGTCTGCTCATCCGCTTTGATGCTGGTGCCTTTTAACAGTGCGGGGCTGGCCGCCGATGAAGCCGACTGACCATTATTTTCCATATTGGCACTCATGCCGGTCAGGACTTCAACTAACCCGGCAGCCTGCGCATATTTCAGGTAGATGACTTTGGTTTTTCCCTGTGCTGTGTACTCCAGATCGAGCTTCTGGAAAAGATCTCTTGCTAACCGACGTGAGTCAGGCTCTCCCATTATCAGAATACTGTTAGTGCGCTCATCGGCCACCATTTGCAGCGACATCGCGCCCGGGCGTGCGGATTTTTTGCTGTCATTTAGCATCTCTTCCGCGAGGCGGATAAGCTCGCCAGCTGAAGCATGCTGGAGGGGATAGACGTCAATATGGCTATCACCGCGGCGATCGATGCGCTTAATGATGTCCAGCAACCGGTTAATTACGCTGCTTTTCCCGGTAAGCAACAGGCTATTGGAGCCCTCAAAACTGCTGATAAGCGTCCCGCTGGCCGCATTCGATTTTTCCAGTGCGGGAACCAGCTCGTGCGCGGGCATATTCTTTATGGCCACAACGCGGGTGGCGAGCATGTCACCCCCCTGAGTCATCCCCTCGTCAATGGCGGCATTGCTGCCTGCAAGTACCGCGGGCACGACTTTCAGGACATTATTGTCCATTTCAATTACGCTAAACCCATAAACATCCAATACGTTCAGGAAAAACTGATAATACTGTTCTTCATCAAGCTGTTGGTAACTCCTGACGGTTACTGAGCCGCTAACTGCCGGCTGAATGATAACGGTTTTATTTAATGCCTGACTAACCGTATTAATAAATTCCCGAATATCGGTATCCTGAAAGCTGGCGCTGTATTTATCGGCCCTGGCGGGCGCGGTGAATATCAGGGCCAATACGATAAGCAATACCGTTTTAAACGCCCGGCAATCAGCGATTCTACATCCCTGCATAATCACAACTCCTTGAAACGCTACTAAACCATTTAATCCGTGAAGGGAATGATGAGTCCCTTTTACTTACTTTTCTTGCTCCGGAAACATCAGCTTAGCGACATAAAAACCCTTTAATTCAAATATCACCCTGTCGGGTAAAACTCGCACGACCGTCCCCCCTTCTTCCAGCCGGTCACCGGGGCGATAACTTTTTTGCTGGCCCGAAAATTCAATAATAGCCAGGTCCTGATGTCGATGATGGCTACTAAACAATCCGGTTAAACGGCCGGACAATTCACTGACGGGTGCCTGCATAAGCACTGCATCGTCTGGCAGCGGCTGAGTGACAGCAATTTTTCCATCTCTAACGCTGTCTGTCGCACGAATTCTTATTAACTGTTCAAATTTACTGGCGGTATCAGGAGCGCTATCTTTCTTAAAAACGTCCGCCCCCCCACCCTCTTCAGCTGATAATATAATACTTTTAACCTCCTTTTCCTTAAGCGTTGAATCGTTAAAGGTCGTTGCAAGCAGGTAACCTGCCAGGCTCAACAGAATGAAGTTGATCCCAATCATTAGCGGCGAAGCACGTCGAAACTCAAAATGCTGCAAGTTAAAGATCTCCCTGAACTAACCGACCTGTAATAGCTGAAAGGAGAGACGTTCCCTCCTTTCAGCTAGTTAACACCCTGCCCTGATAAGCGACAGGGTCCACGAATTATTTAACTACATAAGAATAAATCGTGCTGAAGCTAGCTCTTGACAATTCTACGCCTGTATTATGACTTAAGCGTCGAACCTCAACTTTATCACCTGATTTAACAGACCATGACTTGCTGATTGTCACTTTATCTGCCTGTTTTTTTAACGATGAGTAATAGACTTTACCAGCATAGGACTCCATAATGTATTGACCATTCAGATAAACGACATAACGATTAGGCTGATTAAACTCTTTAGCATTCATGGTCACGCTGACTTTGCCATTTTCGGCAGTGACAGACTGAATAGCTTTATCGGCAATGTAACGAGTGCCCTTTTTCACCACAATTTTTTGAATAATAGTTGAACTGCCGGTCGCATTTAGGGTGATGATATCGCCATCTTTAGCATTCACACCTTGAACCAGCTGTACCACATCTCCACCAAGGTCTGATTTGTAAGAGTAGTAATTTTTACCGTAGTAAATGGAGAAGATATATTCCCCATTTAGTTTGACCTGGTAAGCAGCGGTTTTTAACGTTTTATCAGAGACAAACAGCTTAACCTCGCCCCCCTGGTTGTAATCAACGTAGCGTATCTGGGGACCGGCTGAAACGTCTGGCACAGCCAGTTCTACCTGGGGTGCTTCAGGCTGTTCTGGCTCGACCGGTGGGACAGGATCAACGGGTGTAACGGGCTGCGTTTCTTTCGCCAGTTTAACCATATCGTTCAGGTATGAAACCTGATTGGCGAAGGATGTCTGTTCAGTTGAAGAACCTAATGTCCAGGCGAAGAAGCCGCCATAGCCATTTTCCGCCTGCCACGCAGCACGCTCCATGTTGTTAGTTTTGCTTTCGACAAAGTTGCCTTCTGGTCCCCACTGACTGTTAATAGTCGCTCCAACCAGAATTTTACTTTTATCTCCAACCGCATTGGCGTAGTTCTGCATGGCAACTTTATATTTAAAGTTTTTGCCCGCGTCATAGGTCATTACGTTGAAGAAATCAAAAAGGTCCTTGCTGTCTTTCAGTAGCTGGGTGACTTCACCGTGGTGGGCTGAACGATCGTTTTCGATATAAGAACAGTTTTCAGTGATGGAAGGATTCTCGCAGTTTTGCGGATCCGCGCCAACGTGGTATGTGGTCAGACTCAGCAGAGGTTCTTTACCGACCAGCGCACGCAGACGCTTAACCAGATCCACCAGGTTGTCGTTTTCCTGCTGCGTCAGGCGAGCTGCCTTTTCAAAATCAAAATCAATGCCGTCGATATAAGTATATCCCGCGAGCTGATATTGACTGTAGTCACACTTGCCATCCCAGGTTGTCGCCAGACATTTGCCCACGGTCTCATTAGCCTTCAACCCTTTTTGGTAGACAGGGAAACGTGTATTGAGCAGCTCTGCCAGATTTTTGGCCACCTTATCACGCTGTGCCGGAGTACTGATTGCAGACCAAATCCCTTCATAGGTCTGACCGCCAAAGGCCACAACAACCTTTTTGTTTGGATTGGCCCGCTTAAGCTGTGTCCATCCCACATAACCCTGTGGCATCCAGTAACCATTATATTTAGGCACGGTTAGCATATCATCAGAAACAGTGATATTACCTTCGCTATCCCACTGCCCAAAAGAGAGCATAAAAATATCAATTTCAGATTTTTTCAGCTGAGTAGTGAGAGCATCAACGTCGGGTAAGCCCCAGGAGGTCAGATAGCTGACATAGCGATTTTCTGCCGCAGCCGCAGGCATCATTTGAGCCAGTAGTGTACAACCCAGTAATGTGGCAACAGCCGTCTTTTTAAACATTTATGTATTTCCTTATAAAAACGTAAAATAAAGTACAGTTAACATCGCTGAATGTGAGACGATGGCTCTGAGAAACTTTCGACCGGCCAGCTATAACTTTCAGTTAACAAAATATTTGCTCTTCTGATTATATTCGGGCCGCAGCCACCCCTCCTTCAGGATGCCCACTCAAATAAAGCAGGGCAATATAGCCACAAAAATGATAATTTTCCTGTTTTTTTTGCTTAACCGGCCAGAACGATACTGATTGATAAGCACATTAAGGGGCGGAATCGCAAAGAATTAACTGATAATGCATGCCGCCGCCCTTAAATTCATCTTTTTCAGAAAGATAAGCCTACCAGCAAATAATCTATCATCTTAAGTCAGGTGCATCGTGGGACGTAAAGCCTTGCCAGCCAGATTATAGGAAACTTTAGAACACATTAAATCTAATATTTTATCATTAACGTAATAGCCCCAGCCGTAGCTTATAGTAATTAAACCATTATGTGGCAGGAGAACTACTGTGAGTTATAAAGTACGCCCACACACTTTGATCCTGTTGCTATTTTTGTTATTAAATGCTTTCATTATCACCAGGAATAAGAGGAAAGCACCGATAGAAATCAATCATTGATAATTAAAATATCTTATCATTTTCGGTGCTGCGTTACGCTAGTTAAGTCGTAATCTTCAATATATTAAGGACGATGTATCATGGCTAATCAATGCGACACATGCTATTTAATTAATGAAAAGGTAATATTCCTACCACATAAAAACCTGTTTGTTTCACGTAACAATAACACTGAGCATGTGATTTTCAGTACGGCCTCTCGCTGTTTAGTTTTGTTAATTGTTAACCATGGCAACATTGTCAGCCATCAGCAATTCTATAAAATTGGCTGGGAAGAGCATGGGAAACAGGTCACCCCTAATACTTTATATCAGACCATATCAGAGTTGCGCAGGCAGCTTGGCAAAGCCGGAATTGAAATCAATATTATTAATACAGTACCGAGACATGGTTGGGTTATACACCAGGAAAGTGTCGTTATTGAAGAATACATCTCCAGTGGATTTTCTGGCCAGCATGTGGATCTAAATTCAGAGGAAAAAGCGCCCCCCGCCAAAGTGCCAGCCTGGATCTCACTGACCCAAAAGTTAAAAGCATTTGCACGTTTGTTAGTATAAGCACAGTAACAGGAAACGTCATACGAGCCGCAACGCTAAAACCTTTGTGTACGCCACCTCATTATTATTGCATGTAAGCCGCGTCTTAATAGAACCAGCGGCTTACAGACCTACAGAGGATCTGTGAATTAAAATGGGATGCGTCAAAGGTCTGCCAGGATCGCGTACGGCGCGCGGCATAATGCAGGGAAATGTATTAGCTGTAACGAGCAACCTGTCATTAGGTTGAGGTTTTCACGGATGGGCAAGTCGTGGGTGCAGGTCACTAAGAAGACGTTTCACCCTGAGCGGGTGCAAATGAGATTTGGAGCGGGAAACGAGACTCGAACTCGCGACCCCGACCTTGGCAAGGTCGTGCTCTACCAACTGAGCTATTCCCGCAATAATGCTGGTATCGTGATGCAAAAATCTGGAGCGGGAAACGAGACTCGAACTCGCGACCCCGACCTTGGCAAGGTCGTGCTCTACCAACTGAGCTATTCCCGCAGTAATGCTGGTATCGTGATGCAAAAATCTGGAGCGGGAAACGAGACTCGAACTCGCGACCCCGACCTTGGCAAGGTCGTGCTCTACCAACTGAGCTATTCCCGCAGTAATGCTGGTATCGTGATGCAAAAATTTGGAGCGGGAAACGAGACTCGAACTCGCGACCCCGACCTTGGCAAGGTCGTGCTCTACCAACTGAGCTATTCCCGCTCTGGGTACCAAAATCTGTCCTGGTACGGGGTGCGAATTATACGAGAATTCCTTTTGGCTGCAAGTCTCTCGTGGCAATTTTTTTCAGTTGCCGCCTGAGTGCCGATTAAAACAGCAGAATGCGGGTTTAATCGGCAACAGTCCGCCGCGAAACCGCCGCCCAGGCCCCGTACAAAAAAACGCGAGCGGGGGAGGCCTCGTTATAGCTGGATAAAATGCTCGCGATAGTACGCCAGCTCCGCCACCGATTCGCGTATGTCATCCATCGCCTGGTGCGTGCCCTGCTTCTTAAAGCCAGGCAGGATTTCGGGCTTCCAGCGGCGGGCCAGCTCTTTCAGCGTACTCACGTCAAGATAACGATAATGGAAGTAAGCTTCCAGTTCAGGCATATATTTGAACAGGAAACGGCGATCCTGCCCTATGCTGTTGCCGCAAATGGGTGAACTGTTGGCTGGCACCCACTGCTGCAAAAAGGCAATGGTTTCCCGCTCCGCATCCCGATCGTTGTACTGGCTGGCTTTGACGCGCTGCACCAGTCCGCTGTTGGTATGCGTTTTCACGTTCCAGTCATCCATCAGCGCCAGCTGTGCGTCAGACTGATGAACCGCAAATACCGGCCCTTCGGCCAGGATGTTGAGCTCGGCGTCAGTCACCAGCGTGGCAATTTCAATAATACGATCCTGTTCGGGGTTTAATCCGGTCATTTCCAGGTCGATCCAAATCAGATTACTGGCATTTGCGGTCATAGGGTTTCTCACCGTAGCTTATATCGTTATACGTTAGGGTGTATCATAGACGTTTTGCCCCGTTAGGGCGAAGCCTGCCAACCCCTGTGAGGAAGAGTGACTAAAAACAAACTGTCCAAAGGCCAGCAACGTCGCGTCAGTGCCAACCATGACCGCCGCCTGAAGCAGCGTGCCGATAAGCCGGAACCCGATGACAGCCTGTTCGGGGAAGCGCGCGATGGCGTGGTCATCAGCCGTTTTGGTATGCACGTTGATGTAGAAGATGCAGACGGAAGCCAACACCGCTGCAATATTCGCCGCACCATCCGCTCTCTGGTCACCGGCGATCGCGTGGTATGGCGTCCAGGCCAGGAAGGCAGCGCAATCGTTAAGGGCATCGTTGAAGCGGTCCACGAACGGACCTCCGTCCTGACCCGTCCTGACTTCTACGACGGTGTTAAGCCTATTGCCGCTAATATCAATCAGATCGTCATTGTGTCTGCCATTTTGCCGGAACTGTCGCTCAATATCATTGATCGATACCTGATCGCCAGCGAAACGCTGGAGGTTGAACCGCTGCTGGTGCTGAATAAGACCGACCTGCTGGATGACGAAGGCCGCGCGTTTGTCGATGAGCAGATGGAGATTTATCGTCGCATCGGCTATCGCGTACTGATGGTGTCCAGCCATCACAAGCGCGGGCTGGAAGAGCTTGAAACGGCGTTAACCGGGCGCGTCAGCATCTTCGCTGGCCAGTCTGGCGTTGGGAAGTCGAGCCTGCTGAACGCCCTGTTGGGTCTGGAAGTGGGCGCGGGCGAAATCCTCACCAACGACGTTTCCGACGTTTCCGGCCTCGGCCAGCACACCACCACCGCTGCCAGGCTTTATCACTTCCCCAACGGCGGTGATGTGATCGACTCCCCCGGCGTGCGCGAATTTGGTTTGTGGCACCTTGAACCGGAACAAATCACCCAGGGGTTTGTCGAATTTCGTGAGTATTTAGGCCACTGTAAGTTCCGTGACTGCAAGCATGACAACGACCCCGGCTGCGCAATCCGTGAGGCCGTTGAAAAGGGTGAGATCGATACGGCGCGCTTCGACAGTTATCACCGCATTCTGGACAGCATGTCAGATATGCAGCTTAAAACGCGTCGTAACTTCTCCGACAGCAGCAACTGAACCTGCCCGCCTGGCGCAACTGGCCGGGCGGAATAGCCTAATTGCCAGGGCACTGTTACAATCCGCCCCCATTCTACTTTGCTATCTGATCAAGCCTGGAGGCTATCGTGTTGGATCGTATAAAACTCGGCCTGAATAATGTTTTACCTAAAAAAGGCCTGACCGAACTTGCTGGCTGGGGCGCAGGTAAGCGCGCTGGCTGGCTGACCAAAGCCGTTATCGACGTGTTTGTCTGGTTTTACAAGGTTGATATGAAAGAGGCGCAGAACCCGGATACCGGCAGCTACCGCTCCTTTAACGACTTTTTTGTCCGCCCGCTGCGCGATGATGCTCGCCCTGTTGAAACCGATCCTAACCTGCTGGTCCTGCCTGCCGACGGCGCAATCAGCCAGCTGGGCCACATTGAAGGCGATCGCATTTTTCAGGCCAAGGGCCACACCTATTCACTCGAGGCACTGCTGGCCGGTAACAACACCATGGCCGATCTGTTCCGCGAGGGAGAATTTGTGACCACCTATCTGGCACCCCGTGATTATCATCGCGTGCATATGCCCTGCAACGGCATCCTGCGTGAGATGATCTATGTCCCCGGGGATCTCTACTCCGTCAATCCGCTGACCGCGCAGAATATCCCGAACCTGTTTGCGCGTAACGAGCGGGTTATCTGCCTGTTTGATACGGAGTTTGGCCCAATGGCGCAGATTCTGGTGGGTGCCACCATCGTCGGCAGCATCGAAACGGTCTGGGCCGGTACGGTGACCCCGCCCAGAGAGGGTGTGATTAAGCGCTGGAGCTGGCCGGGCGCAGACGAAGATGGCGCGGTGGTTCTGCTTAAAGGGCAGGAAATGGGCCGCTTCAAGCTTGGCTCGACGGTGATTAACCTGTTTGCTCCCAACAGAATCAAACTGGCGGAAAGCCTGACGCCGGAAACGAAGACGCGTCTGGGCCAGACGCTGGCCATCGCCCTGCAGAAAACCCCTGCAGAAGACGTTTTACACCATCCATAGTTGATGCCCATGCTACGCCTGATTCTGACGATTTTACTGACCTGGATGCTTTTCCAGCCCGCCTGCGCTGCCAGTGGCCCTGATGCCGCGCAAATCAGGCAGCAGCTTGATGAGGCCAGGTCGGACAAAAATACGCCGAATCAGGCGGAAACGATGGATGCGCTCCAGGCCACGCTTAACTGGCTGGACGAGCAGCAAAAATCTGTCTCTAACGCCACCAGCTATCAGCAGGTAATTGACGACTTCCCAAAGATGGCTCGCGACCTCCGTCAGTCCATCGCCTCGCTGATTGATAATCCTAAGACCGTTCGCAGTTCCATGACCGCTTCCGAACTGGATCAGGAGATCCTACAGGTCAGCAGTCAGCTGCTGGAAGAGAGCCGTCAGGCTCAGCAGGAGCAGGATCGCGCCCGCGAAATCAGTGACTCGCTGGCGCAGCTCCCTCAACAGCAATCAGAGGCGCGTCGGGCATTAAATGACGTCGAAAGGCGGCTCCAGGGCCAGCCTTCCGCCGTGACGCAGCTGGCTCAGGCGCAGCTTGCCGCTCGCCAGGCGGAGTCCGCCGCACAGAAGACGAGGGTTGATGAGCTGGAGCTGGCGCAGCTTTCCGCCAACAATCGTCAGGAGCTGGCGCGCATGCGCAGCGAGCTTCATCAGCGTAAAGCCGCCCAGCTTGACACCTATTTGCAGGATCTGCGCAATCAGCTTAACGCCCGCCGTCAGCGCGAAGCCGAGCAGGCGCTGGAGCGTACCGAGCAGCTGGCGGAAAACAGCGGCGAACTGCCGCAGAATATCAGCAGGCAGTTTCGCATCAACCGCGAACTGTCAGCAGCGCTTAATCAACAGGCGCAGCGGCTGGACCTGGTCGCCTCGCAGCAGCGTACCGCAGCCAATCAAACCCTTCAGGTACGCCAGGCGCTTAGCACCATTCGCGAACAGTCGCAGTGGCTGGGCATCTCGAACGTTCTGGGCGAAGCGCTTCGCGCTCAGGTTGCCCGACTGCCCGATATGCCGAAGCCGCAGCAGCTGGATAACGAAATGGGCGAGCTGCGGGTGCAGCGGCTGCACTACGAGGATCTGCTTGAACATCAGGAGCAGCTGTTAAAGCAGAAGCAGGATGACGGCACGCCGTTAACCAGCGAACAGCATCGTATTCTTGAGGCACAGATTAAAACCCAGCGGGAGCTGATCGGCTCGCTGCTTTCCGGCTGCGATAATCTGATTCTGGAGGTGACCAAGCTTAAGGTCGCCAACGGACAGCTGGAGGACGCGCTGAATGAAGTGAAAGAGGCAACGCACCGCTACCTGTTCTGGACCGCAGACGTCAGCGCGATAAACCTCAACTTTCCCATCAATCTGGTCCGCGATATGAATAGCCTGCTCTCGCTGGATACGCTGGGGCAGCTTGGCGGTGCCATGGTAATGATGTTTACCAGCCGGGAAACCCTGTTACCGATTATGGGTGCCCTGCTGCTGGTGGGCTTCAGCCTGAGCTCCCGTCGGCACTATCGGGATTTTCTTACTCGCGCCTCCGGCAAGGTCGGCAAGGTTACGCTGGATCATTTTAGCCTGACCCTGCGTACCGTCTTCTGGTCAATTCTGGTCGCCCTGCCGCTGCCGGTACTGTGGATGGCGCTGGGCTTCGGGCTGCAACACGCCTGGCCATACCCGATTGCGGTAGCCACAGGGGATGGCGTAACGGCAACCGTGCCGCTGCTGTGGGCCTTTATGATTAGCGCCGCTTTCGCCCGCCCGGAAGGCCTGTTTATTGTGCATTTCCGCTGGCCGAAAGTGCGCGTGGCGCGCGCCATGCGCTTCTATACGCTAAGTATCTGGCTGGTCGTGCCGCTGATTATGCTGCTGATCGGCCTGGATAATCTGGACGACCGGCAGTTTTCGGCCACGCTGGGGCGGGTATGCTTTATCCTGATTTGCGGCGCGCTCAGCCTGGTCACCGTCAGCCTGAAACGCGCCGGGATCCCCCTGCACCTGGACAAAGAGGGTAATGGCGAAAACTTCGTCAATAATGTTCTGTGGAATCTGATGATCTGTATTCCGCTGATCGCCGCACTGGCCTCCTGCATTGGCTATCTGGCTACCGCGCAGGCGCTGCTGGCCCGGCTGGAGACGTCGGTAGCCATCTGGTTTCTGTTGCTGGTTATCTACCATATTGTTCGCCGCTGGATGCTAATCCAGCGCCGCCGTATCGCGTTCGATCGCGCCCGCAACCGCCGCGCCGATATCCTGGCTCAGCGCGCCAAAGGTGAAGAAGAGTTAAGCACACAGCAGGCTAATTCTGAGAATCTGGACGTGGAAGAGCCAGTTATCGATCTTGATGCCATCAGTGCGCAGTCGCTGCGGCTGGTCCGCTCTATTCTGACGCTGATTGCGCTGGTGTCGGTGATCGTGCTGTGGTCTGAAATCCACTCGGCGTTTGGCTTCCTGGAGAACATTCGCCTGTGGGACGCCAGCACCACCGTGCAGGGCGTGGAAAGCCTCCAGCCCATTACGCTCGGATCGGTGCTGATCGCCATTCTGGTGCTGATTATCACCACTCAGCTGGTGCGTAACATGCCCGCCCTGCTGGAGCTGGCGCTGCTACAGCATCTTAATCTCACGCCCGGCACCGGCTATGCCATCACCACGCTGACCAAATATCTGCTGATACTGATTGGCGGGCTGGTGGGCTTTTCAATGATTGGTATCGACTGGTCGAAGCTACAGTGGCTGGTTGCGGGTCTGACGGTAGGACTGGGTTTCGGTTTACAGCAGATTTTCGCCAACTTTGTCTCTGGCCTGATTATTCTGTTTGAGAAGCCGATTCGCATCGGCGATACGGTGACCATACGGGATTTAACCGGCAGTATCACGCGCATTAATACCCGCGCGACCACCATTACCGACTGGGACAGAAAAGAAATTATTGTTCCCAATCAGGCTTTTATTACTGAACAGTTCGTTAACTGGTCGCTTTCTGACTCGGTGACGCGCGTGGTGTTGACCATTCCAGCGGCGGCAGAAGCCAACAGTGAAGAAGTTACCGGCGTACTGTTAGCCGCCGCGCACCGCTGCCAGTACGTACTGGAGATGCCGCAGCCTGAAGCCTATCTGGTGGATTTACAGCAGGGGATCCAGCTGTTTGAACTGCGTATTCACGCGGCGGAGATGGGACACCGTATGCCGCTGCGGCACGAGCTGCACCAGCACATTCTACGCGGTTATCAGGAACACGGTCTTGAAATGCCGTTCCCACCTTTCCAGGTCAGAATGGAAACGCTGGGGCGTAAAACCCCTCCGGGCAGCGGAACGGCCCCGACAACGCGTACCTATAAGTCGGGCGGCCTGTAGACTCGCTGGGGATAAAGGGCGGTAATGACGCCCTTTATCCCGACAACATCAGCAGCGGTCGACTCCTCCGACCAAATCAGCAGCGGTCGACGGAAAAGGCGATCACCTCGCTTAACGTTTCCACTTTCAGCGCCAGCATTACGATGCGATCCACGCCCAGGGCCACGCCTGAACAGTCTGGCAAGCCGTGCGTCAGCGCATCCAGCAGGTTGGTATCAATGGGGTGCTGAGGCAGCCCGCGCGCGGCGCGCCTGCGGTTATCCTGATCGAACCGCTGACGCTGTTCACGGCTGTCCGTCAGCTCATGGAAGCCATTAGCCAGCTCCAATCCCTTAAAGTAGACCTCGAAGCGTTCAGCAACGCGATGATCCTCGGTACTGATCTGCGCCAGCGCGGCCTGTGAGGCCGGGAAATGATACACAAAAGCTGGCTTATCCTTACCGATGTGGGGTTCCACCCCCAGCATAAACAGCAGCTGAAGCAGCGTATCCCGATCCTCTTCCCGGTTCGCCAGCTCGCCCTCCCCCAGCTTTTCTGCTGCCGCACGCAGCTGTGTCTTATCGGCTGAGAGCGGATCGATCTCCAGATGACGAATAAATGCCTGCTGGTAAGAGAGCGTTTCCGCCGGCGCGCACTCCAGCACCTGTTGCAAAAGATCGTCCACTTCGTTCATCAGACGATACATGTCGTAGTGGGGCCGATACCACTCCAGCATGGTGAATTCAGGATTGTGGTGACGGCCCGATTCTTCATTACGAAAGCTGCGGCAGAGCTGGAAAATGGGACCACTCCCCGCCGCCAGCAGCCTTTTCATATGGTATTCCGGGCTGGTCATTAAATAGAGATCCTGCCCTCCGGCAGCGCCCGGCCCAATAAAGCGCGTCTGGAAAGGAAACAGATGGACATCGGTCACCGTTGCCTGGCTCATGGCCGGGGTTTCAACTTCCAGTACGCCACGATCGGCGAAAAAACGCCGAATTTCTGCCATTATCGCCGCTCTTTTTAATAAATTGGCAATGGGTGCACTTGGTAGCCAGCTGGCCGTATCGCTCATCTTTTCGACTCCTCAGTCTGACAGGGTGAAGCAGTCTACCCGAGCGGGCGAAGACAAACAAATTTGCGCCGCCGCATTCGGTCATCAGCGGGATAGTCCGGGCCGCTGGCAAAAAAATTTGCATAAAAACGTCAGCCGCGTCGCATTTTTGCGCTTAATTTTTCGCCTGAATACCGGAACATATCAAGTTTAGCGTGGCTGGAGCGTTTTATAATACCCATGGACAAATGAGGGGCATCTCTCATCCTCCTATATGACAAGCTGACAGGGAGAATACCGTGCAACACGTTACTGCCGATCTGGTCATTGTCGGTGCCGGTGGAGCGGGTCTACGCGCCGCCATCGCCGCGGCCGAAGCCTACCCAACCCTTTCCATCGCGCTGATTTCCAAAGTCTACCCCATGCGCAGCCATACCGTCGCGGCTGAAGGCGGCTCGGCTGCCGTCACCCAGGCACACGACAGCTTTGATCTTCATTTTCAGGACACCGTTTCCGGCGGCGACTGGCTGTGCGAGCAGGACGTGGTGGATTATTTTGTCGAGCACTGCCCGCGAGAAATGGCTCAGCTGGAAATCTGGGGTTGCCCCTGGAGCCGACGCGATGATGGCTCGGTTAACGTACGCCGCTTCGGCGGTATGAAGATCGAGCGTACCTGGTTTGCCGCGGATAAAACCGGCTTTCATATGCTTCACACCCTGTTCCAGACCTCGCTCAAATACCCACAAATCACCCGCTACGATGAGCATTTTGTTCTCGATATGCTGGTGGATGAAGGCGAAGTACGCGGCGTGGTGGCGATGAACATGATGGAGGGATCGCTGGTTCATATTCAGGCGAATGCTGTGGTGCTGGCTACCGGCGGTGCCGGACGGGTTTATCGTTATAATACCAACGGCGGCATTGTAACCGGTGACGGCATGGGTATGGCGCTGCGCCATGGCGTGCCGCTGCGGGATATGGAGTTTGTTCAGTATCATCCTACGGGCCTGCCCGGCTCAGGCATTCTGATGACCGAGGGCTGTCGGGGTGAAGGCGGTATTCTGGTCAATAAAGATGGCTATCGCTATCTGCAGGACTACGGCATGGGCCCCGAAACACCGCTTGGCCACCCGGAAAATAAATATATGGAGCTGGGTCCGCGCGACAAAGTGTCGCAGGCATTCTGGCACGAATGGCAGAATGGCCGGACCATCGCCACGCCGCGCGGTGACGTGGTTCATCTTGACCTTCGCCATCTGGGCGAGAAAAAACTGCACGAACGGCTGCCCTTTATCTGCGAGCTCAGCAAAGCCTATGTCGGCGTTGATCCCGTCTCCGCCCCTATCCCCGTTCGGCCAACGGCGCACTACACCATGGGCGGAATTGAAACTAATGCCCAGTGCGAAACCCGTATTCGCGGGCTGTTTGCCGTGGGTGAATGCTCTTCAGTTGGCCTGCACGGCGCTAACCGTCTGGGTTCTAATTCTCTGGCCGAACTGGTGGTCTTCGGACGCGTCGCAGGTGAGCAGGCTGCTGCCCGCGCCCTGCAAAGCAAAAAAACCTCCACGGCGGCGCTGATGGCACAGGCCAGCGACTGCGAACGCCGCCTCAACGCGCTGGTGAATCAGCAGGGCAATGAGTGCTGGTCAACCCTGCGCGATGAAATGGGTATGGCAATGGAAGAGGGCTGCGGCATCTACCGCACCCCCGAGCTGATGCAGAAGACGATTGATAAGCTGGCCGAACTGAAAGCGCGCTTTAAACGCGTGCATATCAGCGATATGTCGAGCGTATTTAATACCCAGCTGCTTTACAGCATTGAGCTGGGGCACGGGCTGGACGTTGCAGAATGCATGGCCCACGCGGCCTTCCAGCGCAAAGAGTCCCGCGGTGCTCACCAGCGGCTGGATGAGGGTTGCACCCAAAGGGACGATACGCATTTCCTCAGTCACTCTCTCGCTTTTTACAAGCCGCACGGCGCACCGGAAATCGCCTGGGATTCGGTAAACATTACCCGTTTGCCGCCTGCTAAACGTGTTTATGGCGGTGAATCTGAAGTAAAAGGAGGCAAGGCATGAGCGATTTGAAGCGCTGTAAAATTGTTATCCAGCGCTATAACCCCGAGACCGACCGGGTGCCCCGCAATGAGAGCTTTGATGTCCCCTGGGATGAACAAACCTCTCTGCTGGATGCGCTGGGTTTTATTAAAGATAATCTCGCCTGCGATCTCTCCTTTCGCTGGTCCTGCCGGATGGCGATTTGCGGCTCCTGCGGCATGATGGTGGATGGCGTGCCGAAGCTGGCATGCAAAACCTTCCTGCGTGAATATCCAAAGGGCATGCTCGTTGCGCCACTGGCTAACTTCCCCGTGGAGCGAGACCTGGTTGTCGATATGAGCCACTTTATTGAAAGTCTCGAGGCGATCAAACCCTATGTGATCGGTAACACCAGGGAGCCATCAGAGGGGCCAGGCCAGCAAACGCCAGCCCAGATGGCGCGTTACCACCAGTTTTCCGGCTGTATCAACTGTGGGCTCTGCTATGCCGCCTGCCCGCAGTTTGGCCTTAACCCGGAGTTTATCGGCCCTGCGGCCATTACGCTGGCGCATCGCTACAATCTCGATAATCGCGACAAAGGCAAAAAGCAGCGTATGGCACAGCTGAATGGCGAGAATGGCGTCTGGCCCTGCACCTTTGTGGGTTATTGCTCGGAGGTCTGCCCTAAGCATGTCGATCCTGCGGCAGCTATTCAGCAAAGCAAGGTTGAAAGTGCAAAAGACTTTCTGATTGCCACACTCAGGCCACGTTAAGGAGGGATGATGATCACTAAACGTAAACCTTATCACCGCCCGATGGAGACCGGCTGGTGGATGAAATCCGGTTTTTATCGCTTTTATATGCTGCGCGAAGGGACGGCTATTCCGGCGCTGTGGTTCAGCCTTGAGATGATTGCCGGGCTGTTTGCCCTGCGGCACGGTGCAGAGAGCTGGGCCAGTTTCATCGCGTTTTTACAGCATCCGGTGGTGCTGCTACTGAATCTTATTACGCTGGCAGCAGCCCTTTTACACAGCAAAACCTGGTTTGAACTGGCACCTAAAGCCTCGGTTATTGTTGTGGGCGATAAAAAACTTTCGCCCCGCCCGGTCATCATTGGGCTATGGAGTGTCACGATCGTCATTACCCTGGCGGTGTTGCTTCTGGTGCTGTGGCCTTAAGGAGGAATGAAATGAAAGCACAACCTGTACGCTCCGACGAACCGGTATTCTGGGGCCTATTTGGCGCAGGAGGAATGTGGGCTGCACTCTTTTCGCCGGTGATTGTCCTGGTGGTGGGCCTGCTGCTGCCGCTGGGTGCCGGGCCTGAACACGCCTTCAGCTATGAGCGGGTCCTCCACGTTGCTCAGTCCCTGCCCGGCAGGGTGTTTCTGCTGCTGGCTATCGTACTGCCGCTCTGGTGCAGCCTGCACCGGATACACCACAGCCTTCATGATATGAAAGTCATCCTTCCGGCCGGTAAATGGTTGCTTTACGGCCTCGCCGCTATCCTGACCGTGGTAACGCTTATCGGCATTATCGCGGTGTGAGATCGCTGGCGGCAAGCGGGTGAATCCCCGGGAGCTTACACCAGGTAAGTGACCGGGGTGAGCACGGGTGGCCAACGCGCCTGCAAATTGAAAGATGAAGGGTATATACTGGTGACGATATTCATTGCTAATGGAATACGTATCTATGTCTCTGTGGAAAATGCTCATCGCCGGCGGCACCGCCCTTCTCTCTGTTGCCTGTAATACCACCCCGCCGAAAGGCGTCACGCCCGTTGAAGGCTTCAATACCGATCACTATCTTGGTAGCTGGTATGAAATCGCCCGGCTGGATCACCGCTTTGAACGTGGTTTGCAGCAGGTAACCGCCAGCTACAGCAAGCGCGAAGACGGTGGCCTTAAGGTGGTAAACCGCGGATACAATGAGCAGAAGCAGCGCTGGCAGGAGAGCATTGGCAAGGCCTATTTCACCGGTTCCCCCCGTCGTGGCGCGCTGAAAGTCTCTTTCTTCGGCCCCTTCTATGGCGGGTATAACGTTATTGCCCTCGACGACGACTATCAGCATGCGCTGATCTGCGGCCCGAACAGGAATTATCTGTGGATATTGTCACGCACGCCAACGCTCACCGAATCGGTGAAAGAAGCACTGCTGGCAAAAGCACAGCGTGAGGGATTTGACGTATCGAAGCTGATTTGGGTTAAGCAGAAGTAGATGCGTATGAGGCCGGTGCATGAACACCGGCACACAAATTACTGCGCGGTACGCTGGATGGCCTGACCGCCAGCCGACACGTCCTCTCCCACGCCACGCGTGGTGTTACAGGCTGTGAGCACGGAAGAAAGGACCAGCACCGAAAATATCGCAACAATACTTTTCTTTAACATGACAATTTCCTTTTAAGTAGAAGTAAAGTACAGCGTTTTAAGCATAGCTGTAATTTAGCCACACGCCTCAGAGCCGCGTAGCGAAAAGGAAACTTTAGGAGTATTGAGTTAGCTGGCTACGCGAGAGATAGCACCGCCAAGATGCTGAACGTCCTCGCCGAAACCATGGAAGGTATTACAGGCGCTGAGTGCGCAGGTCATCAGTAATGTTACAGCAATGCGTTTTATCCACTTCATCATCTGCATCCAACCACCTGAAAAATAAGGGCCTGCATCAGAGCAGACCCCCACTATCCCGACTTATTTTACGCGAGAGACGTATTCGCCAGAACGGGTATCAACACGGATAACTTCACCAATCTGCACGAACAGAGGTACTTTCACTACGGCACCGGTAGACAGCGTAGCGGGCTTGCCGCCAGTACCTGCGGTATCGCCTTTCAGGCCTGGATCGGTATCAACGATTTCAAGCTCAACAAAGTTTGGCGGCAGTACCTGAATCGGCTTGCCGTTCCACAGCGTAACGATACATTCGGCGTTGTCCAGCAGCCATTTTGACGCATCCCCAACCGTTTTCTCTTCAACAGGATGCTGTTCAAAAGTTTCAGGGTGCATAAAGTGGTAGAACTCACCATCGTTGTACAAATAGTTCAGGTTAGTATCTACTACGTCTGCGCCTTCGGCAGAATCGGTAGATTTGAACGTTTTCTCAACGCGGGTACCGGTCAGCAGACGACGCATTTTCACGCGTGCAAAAGCCTGGCCCTTACCGGGTTTAACGAACTCGCTTGATTCGATAGCATAAGGTTCGCTTTCGAACATGATTTTAAGACCGGGACGGAAATCGTTGCTAGAATAAGTCGCCATAAAGGCCCTCTACAATTTAATACTGGTACTTAGCCAAAAAAATGGCACACATTGTAACCCTAAACCCCCCTTCGCGAGAAGAATGGTTGCATCAACTTGCGGATGTAATCACCGATCCACATGAATTACTGCGTCTTTTAGGCCTTGATTCGCACCCGGCGCTGACGGCGGGCACTGATGCACGTCGTCTTTTTGCCCTGCGCGTCCCCCGGGCCTTTGCCAACAGAATGCAAAAAGGCGATCCGCAAGATCCTCTCCTGCTGCAGGTCATTACCGCCAGTCAGGAGTTTGTTGATGCTCCGGGCTACAGTACCGATCCGCTGGATGAGCAGAGCAGTGTCGTGCCGGGTCTGTTACATAAATATCGAAACCGTGCGCTGCTGTTGGTCAAAGGCGGCTGCGCCGTCAACTGTCGCTACTGCTTCCGCCGCCATTTTCCCTATGCTGATAACCAGGGCAACAAGCGCAACTGGCAGCAAGCCCTGGAGTATATCCGAGAGCAGCCAGAACTGGATGAGATTATTTTCTCCGGCGGCGATCCGCTGATGGCCAAAGACAGTGAGCTGGACTGGCTGATCGGCGAACTGGAGCGGATCCCTCACATTAAACGGCTCAGATTTCACAGCCGTTTACCGGTGGTTATCCCTGCGCGGATCACCGCTGCTTTTTGTCAGCGGCTGGCACAGTCACGCCTTCAGGTGCTGTTCGTCACGCATATTAACCACGCCCGTGAGATTGACAGTGACCTGCGCGACGCCATGCAGCAGCTTAAACGTGCGGGTGTTACCCTTCTTAACCAGAGCGTACTGCTACGCCATATCAATGATAGCGCGGTTACGCTGGCTGCGCTGAGCAACGCACTCTTCGATGCCGGGATCCTGCCTTACTATCTTCACGTGCTGGATAAGGTTCAGGGTGCCGCTCACTTCTTTGTCTCTGACGAAGAGGCGCGCGCCATTATGCGTCAGCTGTTAACCCTGGTGTCGGGCTATATGGTGCCTAAACTCGCCAGAGAAATTGGCGGCGAACCGAGTAAAACACCGCTGGATTTACAGCTACGTCAGTATTGACCGGTGTGAGCCAGGGACGTGGCTTGGTCTGAGTCTGAGTCTGAGTCTGAAGCGTGAGAGGCTGTGGCTAAGCTTGCCAGGGTGTGGAGCATGAGAGGTGGCGGAAAGCCTGACGGGGCAAAGTATGGGAGGCGATAGAGCTATCCTCCCTTCGACGATGTGGTGCCAGGGCTAATTCAGGGGCACTTATAAACCTGACCGGTCATTTTGCTGTCCAGAGGCGCAAAGCTTGACCAGATATTTTGCGTTGGGCTGGTGGCACCATAAATAACGTTGCCGCCCATTGCTGCTGCACGATTGCGTAAATCATTTGCCGCGCCGCGCAGTGAGCTGCTCTCGCCGCCTGCACCGCTCAGCCAGTTGCTCTGTGAGCCCGTCAGGTTGCCCAGTAGCTGGCATCCGCTCGCGGGCTGTTGGTCGGTGAAGGTGACACGTTCGCCTCCAGCACTCAGCTGGTGTGAACTGCTACAGCCTGTCAGCAGCACTGCCGCGACAGAGAGTCCCAGCAAGACATTAATCCGCATTTTAATCCCCATTATTATCATCAGAGTCTTTCCAGAGCATACCGTGAAACCGGCTGAAGCTCTTGATCACCCGTTGTCCAACAACCCATAAACCGTTGTTCGGATTAGTTCTGGTGCCAATGACTTTACTATTTTCCCCCACAAAAGAAAAACCCCCTGTCAAAGACAGAGGGTTTCTTTTCAAACGGAGGGGGGAATTACATCATTCCGCCCATGCCGCCCATACCACCCATGCCGCCGCCAGCACCTAAATCAGGCGCGTCGCCTTTAGGCAGGTCAGTCACCATACATTCGGTGGTGATCATCAGGCCAGCAACAGAAGCCGCGTACTGCAGCGCAGAACGGGTCACTTTGGTTGGATCCAGAATACCGAAGTCGATCATGTTGCCGTACTCTTCGGTCTGCGCGTTGTAACCGTAGTTACCTTCGCCCGCTTTAACCATGTTAGCCACCACGGATGGCTCTTCACCGGCGTTAGAGACGATCTGACGCAGCGGAGATTCCATGGCGCGCAGAGCAACCTTGATACCTACGTTCTGGTCTTCGTTCTGACCCGTCAGGCCAGCCAGCATCGCAGCAACGCGCACCAGCGCAACGCCACCACCGGCAACCACACCTTCTTCTACCGCTGCGCGAGTGGCGTTCAGGGCATCTTCAACGCGGGCTTTTTTCTCTTTCATTTCAACTTCAGTCGCTGCGCCCACTTTCAGTACGGCTACGCCGCCTGCCAGTTTAGCGATACGCTCCTGCAGCTTCTCACGATCGTAATCAGAGGTCGCTTCTTCGCTCTGCTGACGGATCTGGTCTGCACGACGATCGATGCTCTCTCTTTCACCCACGCCATCAATGATGGTGGTGGTGTCTTTGTTGATCACAACGCGTTTCGCCTGACCCAGATCTTCCAGCGCCGCTTTTTCCAGTTCCATACCAATCTCTTCGGAGATAACGGTACCACCGGTCAGTACGGCAATATCCTGCAGCATTGCTTTACGACGATCGCCGAAGCCAGGCGCTTTCACCGCAGCAACTTTAACGATGCCGCGCATGGTGTTAACCACCAGCGTTGCCAGTGCTTCACCTTCAACATCTTCAGCGATAATCAGCAGTGGCTTACCGGCTTTAGCAACGGCTTCCAGCACGGGCAGCATTTCGCGGATGTTAGAGATCTTCTTATCAGCCAGCAGGATGTAAGGTGATTCCAGCTCAACAGCGCCCGTTTCTGGCTTGTTGATGAAGTAAGGAGAGAGGTAACCGCGGTCGAACTGCATCCCTTCTACTACAACCAGCTCGTCTTCCAGGCCAGTACCTTCTTCAACGGTGATCACGCCATCGTTGCCGACTTTCGCCATAGCCTGAGCAATCAGCTCACCAACGGTTTCATCAGAGTTAGCGGAGATCGTCCCTACCTGAGCGATCGCTTTAGAATCGGCGCAGGGTACGGAAAGGTTTTTCAGTTCAGCAACGGCGGCGATAACGGCTTTGTCGATACCGCGCTTCAGATCCATTGGGTTCATGCCCGCAGCAACGGCTTTCAGACCTTCGTTAACGATAGACTGAGCCAGTACAGTTGCCGTTGTGGTGCCGTCGCCCGCAGCGTCATTGGCTTTAGAAGCAACTTCTTTCACCATCTGCGCGCCCATGTTTTCGAACTTGTCTTCCAGTTCGATTTCACGTGCGACAGAAACACCATCTTTAGTGATGGTCGGTGCACCAAAAGATTTATCCAGAACCACGTTACGGCCTTTCGGGCCCAGGGTAACTTTTACTGCATCTGCCAGTACGTTCACGCCACGGAGCATTTTTACGCGTGCGTCATTACCGAATTTTACGTCTTTAGCTGCCATCTTAAATATCCCTTAAATTCGTTTCGTTCAGTGAGGTTCGCGGAAAATTACGCTTCAACAATCGCCAGAATGTCGCTTTCAGAGATGATCAGCACATCTTCGTTGTCGATTTTTTCCGTTTTGGCGCCGTAGCCTTCATTAAAAATGACGACATCACCCACTTTCACGTCGAGCGCTTTTACGTCGCCGTTGTCAAGGAGTCGGCCATTACCGACAGCAAGCACTTCGCCACGGGTCGATTTACCCGCCGCGGAGCCGGTCAGCACAATGCCGCCCGCTGATTTAGATTCCACTTCTTTACGCTTGACGATAACACGGTCGTGCAGAGGACGAATTTTCATTGATAGCTCTCCTTTGAGAAGTCCAATCAGTCTTTTTTGGGATGAAAGCCGGGCTTCAGTGGCACCGGCCTCGTGACGGAAGAGATAGGGACGCGCAGGGAGGCTTTCAAGGGGAAAAAAATAAAAATTTTGCTTTTGCGTAACGATTGCACAATTTGTAAGCGTAAGATCCCTAAGAGAAAGGCGGTTTCCCGCCTTGCACCTCATTTACGACGGTCACCGTCACCGCGATCGTGTTCGATAAGCGTAGACCCCTTACGCTCATACTCGCCGTCAACGGTCACGCCGCCGTCGTTCGCCCCGCCCTGCCCCCGCCACACCCGCAGATGAGGCATCAGCTTAAGCGTCAGGCGCTTCTGCACCGGTGGCAGCAGCAGCAGTAATCCCAGGAAATCGGTGAAAAATCCGGGCAGCAGCAGTAAAAAACCCGCCAGGATCAGCGAGACGCTTTTGATCATCTCCGCCGCCGGGCTTTCACCCATCTGGAGTTTCTGCTGCATCAGGACAATGTTTTTCATCCCCTGATTTTTAACCAGTGAGATACCAATCAGCGAGCTGAATACCACCAGCACCAGCGTCAGCAGTACGCCCAGCACGTGTGCCACCTGAATGAAAATGCTTATCTCAATCCAGGCGAGAACAAATAAAACTAAAAACGGTAACCAGCGCACCGCAGTCTCCTGTTTGTCAGGGCCGCCCCGCGTACTGCGCGGCGGCAAAATAGAGATCGTAACGATCGTAGTTCAGTGTAATGGGGGCTGTGCGCGACCTTTTCAACCGTAACGCACCCGGTTAAGGGTTATGGACGATATGCGATACAGCTCACATTGCGTCTGACTCAGTTGAAAATTAACGTATTTTTTTTGATCTGCGTTCAGGCTTTCACACGCCAACAGAATATGATCGTGCTCCGCCCAGGGCAAACGGATAAAATATTGCCCTAAGAGTTCCCAGCCAGACAATCATGATGATTGAATGGGTAACTACCTGAAAATCACGCATTTGAAAGGTGCGCACAACGTTAAGAAGGTTCACATGGCTGATAAGATTCGTATCGAAGAAGACCTGTTAGGTATGCGTGAAGTGCCGGCGGAAGCTTATTACGGCATTCATACTCTGCGGGCGATAGAAAATTTTTACATCAGTAACAGTAAAATTAGTGATATCCCTGAGTTTGTGCGCGGTATGGTCATGGTCAAGAAAGCAGCCGCGATGGCGAATAAAGAGCTGAAAACCCTGCCTCGTGACATTGCGAACAGAATTATTCAGGCCTGTGATGAAGTGCTCATCGACGGCAAATGCCTGGATCAGTTCCCGGTTGACGTCTATCAGGGCGGCGCAGGCACTTCAGTTAATATGAACACAAACGAAGTCCTGGCGAATATCGGGCTGGAACTGATGGGCCACCAAAAGGGCGAGTACCAGTTCCTTAATCCCAACGACCACGTCAATAAATGCCAGTCAACTAACGACGCCTACCCCACCGGTTTTCGCATTGCGGTTTATACCTCCATTCTGACGCTGCTGGAGGCACTCGGTCAGCTCAGCGCAGGCTTTGAGCGTAAGGCCACTGAGTTTAATACCATCCTCAAAATGGGGCGCACTCAGCTACAGGACGCCGTGCCAATGACGCTCGGGCAGGAGTTTCACGCCTTTAACGTGCTGCTGAATGAAGAGATCAAAAGCATTCTGCGCACCGCCGAACTGCTGCTGGAGGTTAACCTGGGTGCCACGGCAATCGGTACGCGATTAAACACCCCGGAAGGTTACCAGCAGCTGGCGGTGCAAAAGCTGGCCGAAATCAGCGGTCTGCCCTGCATTCCGGCAGAGGATTTGATTGAAGCCACCTCCGACTGTGGCGCCTACGTGATGGTGCACAGTGCGCTGAAACGCCTGGCCGTTAAGCTCTCCAAAATCTGTAACGATTTGCGCCTGCTCTCCTCCGGACCCCGTGCGGGCCTGAATGAAATCAACCTGCCCGAATTGCAGGCAGGCTCATCGATCATGCCAGCCAAGGTGAATCCAGTGGTGCCCGAGGTGGTTAATCAGGTGTGCTTTAAGGTGATTGGCAACGATATGACCGTGACGATGGCGGCAGAAGCGGGCCAGCTGCAGCTGAATGTAATGGAACCGGTCATCGGGCAGGCGATGTTTGAGTCTGTGCATATCCTGACCAACGCCTGTTCAAACCTGCTGGAGAAATGCGTTAACGGCATAACGGCCAATAAAGCCGTATGCGAAGCCTACGTGTTTAATTCCATCGGTATTGTTACCTACCTGAATCCCTACATTGGTCACCATAACGGCGACATTGTTGGCAAAATTTGTGCTGAAACGGGTAAAAGCGTGCGCGAGGTGGTGCTGGAGCGCGGCCTGCTGACCGAGGCAGAGCTGGATGATATTTTTTCCACCCAGAACCTGATGTTCCCGGCATACAAAGCGAAACGCTATACCGATGAAAATGAGGAGTAGTTCATGATCGTGCCGGAGTTAATTGTCGTCCTGATGGCGATTTATCTGGGCGCACGCCTCGGCGGGCCAGGTATCGGCCTGGCGGGCGGCGTGGGGATGTTGGTTCTTACGCTGGGATTCCACATCCGGCCCGGTGCCATTCCCTTTGATGTGATTGAAATTATTATGGGCGTGATTGCCGCGATTGCGGCAATGCAGGTGGCCGGGGGCATGGATTACCTGGTGAGCCTGGCCGAACGGCTGTTGCGCAGGCATCCCCGTTACATCACCTTTCTCGCGCCGCTGGTGACCTGGTTTATGACTATGCTGGCAGGCACGGGACATACCGCGTTCTCAACCCTGCCGGTTATTGCGGAAGTGGCGAAAGAGCAGGGCGTACGCCCTTCCCGCCCGCTGTCGATAGCCGTCGTCGCTTCGCAGATAGCCATTACCGCCTCACCCATTTCGGCCGCCGTGGTATTTCTGGCCGGGATACTGGAACCTGTCGGCATCAGCTATCTGGGCTTGCTGTCCGTGGCTGTTCCCTCGACGATGATCGCCATTTTCCTGGCGGCGTTAGTGACTAACTTCCTCGGCAAAGAGCTTAAGGACGATCCCGTATACCAGGAGCGCCTGGCAAAAGGCGAAGTGAGCCAGCGCGGGGCCAGCGTGCTGGAGGAAAAGCCAGGCGCGAAACTTTCCGTGCTGCTGTTTATCGTCGGTATTATCGCCGTGGTGCTCTATGCGACCGCCATTAGCGATACCGTCGGGCTAATCGCCAATCCGGTATTACCGCGCAATGAGGCCATCGTCATCTTTATGCTGACCACGGGCGCGTTAATCTGTCTGACCTGCAAGGTGGATGCAACGCGTATTCTCTCTGCCAGCACCTTTAAGTCCGGCATGAGCGCCTGTATTTGCGTGATGGGCGTGGCGTGGCTGGGCGATACCTTTGTTAAGGCGCATCTGTCAGAGATTCAACAGGTCGCTGGCGATCTGCTGGTTGAGTTCCCCTGGATGCTGGCGGTGATCCTCTTTTTTGCTTCCACGCTGCTTTATTCACAGGCCGCCACAACCAAGGCGCTGATGCCTGCGGCGCTGCTGCTGGGGGTCTCCCCCGTAACCGCCGTGGCATCCTTTGCTGCCGTGTCGGCCCTGTTTATTCTGCCCACCTATCCCACGCTGCTGGCTGCGGTGGAAATGGACGATACCGGCTCCACGCGCATTGGAAAATTCGTTTTTAATCACTCCTTTATCATCCCAGGTACGCTGGCTATCTGCCTTTCCGTACTGTTTGGCTTTATCTTCGGCCATCTGTTTTTGTAGCGCCTTTCAGGGCCGGAACTTTCTGGCCCTCTTTTTTTCCCGCTTAACCGCGTTACATCCTGAAAATGTTCCTGACCCGACGTCATGATATAGTGCGCTGCATCCGTATACGGATTACCCAACGTGCGCCCACAACCACGCCCGGACGCCGGTTGTTATTTAATTAAACATGGAAAGAGCGGTTTCATCCTATGGCCCAGCGTATTACCACATTACTCTTTTTGCTGTTAACGATCCTGCTTAGCCCGGTCGCTAACGCGTCGCTGTTCAGCAGTCCGGCTAAAACGCTTTTTGGCACGGTTAATCAGGCGTTTAGCTTTGATTTCTCTCAGCAGGCAAACACGTTAACCCTTAGCTGGCAGATTAAGCCCGGATACTATCTCTATCGTCAGCAGATCAGCATTACTGCACATGGCGCGACCCTCAGCGACTGGGTACTGCCAGCAGGAAAAGCGCATGAGGATGAGTTCTACGGTAAAACCGAGATCTACCCCGAGAACCTTACTCTACCGCTACAGCTGCTGCGGGCCGATAAGGGCGCCACGATTACCGTCACCTACCAGGGATGTGCGGCGGCAGGGTTTTGTTACCCGCCGGAGACGCGCACCGTTCCCCTGAATCCGGTGCTGGCAGCTGGCAGCGGCTCTCCCTCAGCCTCGCAGGCATCCAGTGCGCCGCTAAAGTCGTCTGCGATTGCCTCTTCACCTGCGGATACGAAAAACGTTAACGCTAACAGTACGGCGGATCCCTCTTCGCCTGCTGATGCGGTACACGTTACCGCTAATGCTGCTGCACATCCTTCTTCACCTGCTGGTGCCAACGCGTTGCCTTTCTCCGCCCTGTGGGCGCTGCTTATCGGCATTGGCGTTGCGTTTACCCCCTGCGTACTGCCGATGTATCCCCTTATCTCCGGGATCATCCTCGGCGGCAGTCGTCGGTACTCCCTGCTGCGCCTGTTTGCGCTGGCCGTGGCCTACGTACAGGGTATGGCGCTGACCTACACGGTGATGGGCGTCATCGTCGCCGCAGCGGGATTGCGCTTTCAGGCTGCGTTGCAGTCACCGATCGTACTGATGGCTTTGGCGGTACTGTTCACCCTGCTGGCCCTGTCAATGTTTGGCCTGTTTACCCTGCAAGTTCCCGCATCGGTGCAGACGCGTCTGACTCTGTGGAGTAACCGTCAGCAGGGCGGCTCGCTGCCCGGCGTCTTTTTGATGGGCGCGCTGGCAGGGCTGATTTGCTCCCCCTGCACCACCGCGCCGCTCAGCGCGATCCTGCTTTATATCGCCCAGAGCGGCAATATGCTGGCCGGTGCCGGGACGCTCTATCTCTATGCGCTCGGCATGGGGCTGCCGCTGATTGCCGTAACGCTGTTTGGTAACCGCCTGCTGCCTAAGAGCGGTATCTGGATGCAGACCGTTAAAGAGGGTTTTGGTTTCGTTATTCTCGCCCTGCCGGTTTTTCTGCTCGAACGCATCGTCGGCGACGCCTGGGGACTACGACTGTGGAGCGGGCTGGGCGTTGCGTTCTTTGCCTGGGCATTTATCAGCCTGAAATCTTCGCATGGCTGGCTGAGAGTGGGACAAATCGCGATGCTGGCGGCGGCGCTGATCGTCGCCCGCCCCTTGCAGGACTGGGCGTTCGGGCCTGGTACTGCCCCTCAGACGGCCGCGCATCTCAGCTTCACGCAACTTGATGATGTAAAGGATCTCGACGCGTCTTTACAGCAGGCTAACGGGCGCATCACCATGCTCGACCTCTATGCCGATTGGTGTGTTGCCTGTAAAGAGTTCGAGAAATACACTTTCCGCGATGCACAGGTGCAGACCCGGCTGAGCGCATTACAGCTGCTTCAGGCCGATGTCACGGCTAACAGCCCCAAAGAGCGTGAGCTGCTTGAGCATCTACAGGTACGCGGCCTGCCGACTATCCTGTTTTTTGATGCCAACGGCCATGAGATCCCGCATTCCCGCATTGCGGGCTATATGGATGCCCCGGCATTCCAGCAGCATTTGCAGAAACTGACGCAGTAAACGACACTGGGAAATGATTTCCGGCTGAAGCCGGAAAAATGCATACAAGAGGAGAGTCACTTGCAACGTGAACAGGTACTCGAGCATGCACTGAGTGTACTCGAGCAAAATGGCCTGGCCCCCACCACTTCCTTTGCCATGATGGCAGAAGCCGTGGCGTGTCAGGAGCAGGATATCAAACGTTTCTGGCCGGACCGTGAGGCATTACTGTATGACGCCCTGCGATATCACAGCCAGCAGGTTGATACCTGGCGGCGCAAACTGCTGCTGGATGAGACGCTCAAACCCGAGCAAAAGCTGCTGGCTCGCTATGAAATGCTGGCCGAAGCCGTAAACAATAACCGTTATCCCGGCTGCCTGTTTATCGCCGCGTGTAGCTTTTATCCCCAGCCCGAACACCCTATTCATCAGGTCGCTGACCAGCAAAAGCGCGCATCCTGGCAGTACACGCACGATCTGCTGAGTGAGCTACAAACGGATAATCCCACGCTGGTCGCCCATCAGATGGAACTGATCCTCGAAGGGTGCCTGAGCCGCCTGCTGGTAAAGCGTAAGGTGCAGGAAGTGGAGATTGCACGCCTGCTTGCAGAAGATGTGCTGAATTTCGCGCTATGCCGTAAGAATGGCGCACTCACCTGAGCAATATTTTGCCAGGCTGGATGAAAAGCAGTCACTCAAACGGGTTTTAACGGATTTTTGTGACAAAGCCGTTGACGAAGGACGGCCTTTACGGTTTAATGCGCCCCGTTGCCCGGATAGCTCAGTCGGTAGAGCAGGGGATTGAAAATCCCCGTGTCCTTGGTTCGATTCCGAGTCCGGGCACCACTATTCCAAACCCTCGCTTATGCGGGGGTTTTTGCTTTCTGGCCCCTGTGGCGCATCAGCTTCTCCGTGGTGACCTGACGTGTTCCGATGACCTTCCCCCGCACTCCTGATAGCTTATTCCGCTCAGTCTCTCTATGATTAAAAGGTTTCCCACGCGCTTGTCGGGGATTATCAGCGAGTTAGGGATAGTGCGCAGGATGACCACTCTATTTGACCTTGATATAAAACAGCTGGAAGCCTTTGCCTGCGTAATTTCTGCTGGCAGCGTCACCGCCGCGGCGAAAGCGCTCAAACGCTCTCAGCCTACGGTTTCACGCCTGATACAGGAGCTGGAGCAGTCGTTGGGCTATCCGCTGTTTATGCGCAACGGGCCACGACTCCACCCGACCGAAGAGGCGCTCCAGCTGCATCAGTATGTACAGAGAGCGCTGGTATCGCTGCAACAGGTCCGCCACCGCGCACAGGAAATTGGCCACCAGCAGCACCGTCCTGTCAGAATCGCCGCGACGCCCGCGCTGGCCGCCGGCCTGCTGCCGCAGGCACTGGCCGCGCTGGACCTGCAGAATAAAGTCCAGATTATTAGCCAGTCCGCAGAGCAGACTACGCACGCGATTATTGCCGCTGAGGCGGATATCGGCCTGTGCAGCCTCCCGCTTGAACATCACGCGGTCGAGCTGCACTGGATAGGTCAGTCGCGGTGCGTGGTGGCGCTGCCTCAGGGGGATCCCCTGGCCACGGCGCAGCAGGTTACGCTTAGCTGCCTGACGGGACGCCGTTTAATCGCGCCGCTAAATCCGCTGCGCCTGCGTGGGAGCCTTGAGAAAGTGCTGAAAAAGCTCAGGGTCGCGCCGCATGAAACCATTGAAACCAACTCCTCCGCTAATATCCTCGCCTGCGTCCGCGCGGGCCTTGGCGTGGCGATACTCGAACCCGTCACGGCCTGGGGTCTGCCGCTTGAGGGCGTAGTCATCCGACCGCTGGAAGAAGAGATCCCCTACTTTTTTGGCGTGATAACACCGCAGGGTCGCCAGCTGTCGGCGGCGGTGCAGTCGCTGGTTACTGCCCTTGAAACCGCGGCTGAAAATCTGCTTCCTGCCTTTCAGCGGCTGGCCCCCTCTGAACATCAGCGGGTCATGCGCCTGATCAATCAGAACTAATCTACGTTGACGGCGCGGCAAACCGCTGCGCCGACACCCCACCTTATATCAATTCCGGCAAAGCATAGAAGAAAACGTTTGGTTGATAAACCAGCATGCTTATTGACTCTTTTTCGGTGGAAAGGGATATTCAGAACCTCGTTTTTTACTATTTGAATATCTAATAGTTAAAGATTAAAGATGCATAAAACGGATAGTAGAAGTCAGCAGCGATATCGCGATTCTTACTCTGTTGCCCTCTCAGGCAGACAGTATGGCCTCGCCGATTGAAACCCGACCCAGACCACCACTCAGCGTCCCGGCACCGGACGAATGTTAGGAATACGATCATGACCTGTCCTGCAGCTTCGCCCGTCGCCACGGGGATCTCAGCACTGGAAGCCCGGCTTCAGCAAGACCTTGAACTTCTTGAGTTACCCGCAAAGCCCTGGGTCCCTGAACGCTCCCATGACGGCGTTGCAGTGCGTGACGTGGTGGTCATCGGTGCGGGCATGTGCGGACTGGCAGCCACGGCTAAACTGCTGCTTACCGGCATCAATAATGTTATCACCTACGATGCCGCACCGGCCGGACATGAAGGCCCCTGGGTTACCTTTGCCCGAATGGAAACGCTGCGATCGCCAAAATCTCTGCACGGTCCGGCGCTGGGCCTGCCGCAGTTAACCTTCCGCGCCTGGTATACGGCGCAGTGGGGAGCAGAGGCCTGGCACGCCCTGGACAAGATCCCCCGGGAAACGTGGATGGAATACCTTGTCTGGTATCGCCACGTTCTCAACCTGCCCGTACGCAATAACGTGCGTATGACCGGTATCACGCCGGTCGGTGACCTGATTGCTATTGATATTAAGGGTGAAGAAACGGGCCGCGTGCTCACCCGGCGTCTGGTGCTGGCAACCGGGCGATCCGGTTTGGGCGGCCTGGCCGTTCCCGATTTTCTTAACGGCATCGATCGCAAATACTGGGCGCACTCTGCTGACGCGATCAATTTCGAGGCGCTTAAAGGCAAGCGTCTTGCAGTAATCGGTGCCGGAGCCTCGTCGATGGATAACGCGGCAACGGCACTGGAGGCCGGCGCGGGATCGGTTGACCTGCTGATCCGCCGTAAAGCGATGCCGCGCATCAACAAAATGACCGGCATTGGCAGCCAGGGCGTGGTCCACGGCGTGCATCAGCTGCCCGATGCCTGGAAGTGGAAATTCGTCGACTATACGGCCGCCACGCAGACGCCGCCTCCCCGCTCATCAACGCTTCGCGTTTCACGCCATCCTGGTGCCCGATTCTTTCTCGACTGCGATATCACGGCCGTCAGGGAAGAGGCAGAGGGGTTGATCGTTGACACCACTACGGGCGCACGGCGTTATGACTTCCTGATTGCCGCAACCGGCTTTACCAACGACTTTACCGGTCGGCCAGAGTTTTCCGCCATCGCCCCTCATATCCGCAGCTGGTCGGCGGGCCGCTATACCCCCGAGATGGGCACGCCACGAGCCAGTATGCTGGAAGCACCCGATCTGGGCCCGGCCTTCGAGTTTCGCGAACGATCACCCGGTGCCTGCACGATACTGCCGCATATCCACTGCTTTAACGATGCTGCCATGCTGACTCACGGCAAGGTTTCCGGCGATATTCCGGCGGTCAGTGCCGGTGCCGACCGTCTGGTACGCGGTATTGCGGCCTCGCTATTTGCTGAAGATGTCGAAACCCACTTCCAGAGCCTGGTCGCTTACGACACGCCTGAGCTTCAGGGCGATGAGTGGGTTGATTCAACACCCTTATTAAAACAGGAGAACGCATTGTGAGTGATGCAATAGACAATGCCGCCGGCCTTTCACCGGGCGATGAGCATTATAACCTGCGTCGGCTTCGCCCGGAATTTGTCGAGGGCGCGGAGCAGTGCCGCCTGTCGGTGTTACAGCCAGCAAATGACCAGGGTCTGGAGGCCGGATTACGGCTTGCTCTGGCGCACCGTATGGCGGCGCTGAACCAGGCCCGGGAACTGGTCGCCGACTATGAAGCCCAGCTGGTGGCGCGGGTGCCGACTGGCCCGCTAATGGCCCTGGCAAAGGGCTCTACGGCGCTGGATGAACCGCTGGCGACGCTTGCACGGCATGTCGATCTGATCACGCTGACGCCCGGTTTGGCGACAGCCAACGATATTACCCTGCTTGAGCAGGCCGGGCTGAATAACCCACAGATTGTCGCGCTCTCTGAGCTGATTGCCTTCGTCAACTTCCAGACGCGCGTTGTCGCGGGTTTACGCCTGTTGAGGTCAGCATGATCCCACAGGTTACCCTCAAGCCATTAGCCTGGCATCCTTATATCGCGCCTGTTGAACTCATTGATGCCTCGGCAGAGCAGCGTGAGGCGATGAAGATTACCCCGTCAAATAAAAAGGTTTCAGACTACGTGCGCACGCTGGCACACGACCCTGAAAGCTACGTTGCCCGTACGCTGCTGTTTAACGCCATTATGTATGTCGGAGGAGGGCTCGATCGCCCGGATCGCGAGCTTGGCGCACTGGGTGCATCGATCGTTAATGGCTGCAAATTTTGTGCGGTTGTCCACGCACGCCGCCATGCGCAGCTTACCCAGAGCACCAGCCTGGTCAGCGCACTCTGGTTTAACCGACCCGAAAGGCTTAACCCACGCGAGGCAGCCATTTACCGCTTTGCCTGTCGCCTGTCCGTCACGCCATCAGAAGCCACGACAGAAGATATCGTCGCGCTAAAAAGCGTGGGATTGAAAGAGCACGAAATCATTGATCTGATCCATGCGATCGCGATCTTCGGCTGGGCCAATCGCCTGATGCACGTCCTCGGCCATGCCCGGGTCGAATAATGAGAAGGACAGAGAAAGTCAATGCTTGAACTCAATGATATTACGCTCTCTTACGGACGGACGCCGATCCTGAAAGGCGTCTCGCTTTCAGTGAAGCGCGGCGACGTCGTATCCATTATCGGTCCGAGCGGAACCGGAAAAACGACGCTGCTCAGATGCATTAACTATCTGGCGAAACCCTCTTCCGGGACGATCGGCTTTGATCGGATCCACATGGATTATCAGGCACCCGATAAGGAGGCCATTCAGGCGATCCGCTTACGTACCGCCATGGTATTCCAGCAGTTCAACGTCTTTAAGAATATGACGGTCATTGAAAACGTCATGGATCCTCTGGTGGTGGTGCAGCGCAAATCAAAAGAGGAGGCGCGCGCTATCGCTCTCCACGAGCTTGAGCGCGTGGGCCTGACGGCAAAGCAGGATCATTATCCTTCCCAGCTCTCTGGTGGTCAGCTTCAGCGTACGGGGATCGCGCGCGCGCTGGCCGTGCGTCCCGATGTGATTCTATTTGATGAACCCACGTCGTCGCTGGATCCGGAGCTGGTGGGTGAAGTGCTTAAAGTGATCAGAGACGTCACCTCCTCAGGTATCACATCGCTGCTGGTGACCCATGAAATGCAGTTCGCCAGGAGCGTCTCAAATCGCATTGTATTTATGGATCAGGGCGTGGTCGCGGCTGAAGGCCGTCCGGATGAGATTTTCGACCGCCCTGCTCTGCCCCGACTTGCTCAGTTTCTCAACGCTGAACGCGCCATCTGATAATTTAGGGACATTTCTATGCCTGCACTCAACTCTGCTTTACGGCGTCTGACCACGCCGGCGCTGCTTGCCCTCGCGCTTTCCACGGCCGGGACCAGCTACGCCGACGATGTAAGAACCATCAAAATCGCTACGGCGGCAGAATCCAAGCCGCTTTCATGGGGCGCCATCGGCGTTGAACCCCAGGGATATGAGCCGGACGTGCTGAAAGCCATAAACGCTAAGCTGCCCCAGTACAAATTTAAAATGGAAGGTGCCGCAGACATTGCTCAGGAGACGGGCCTGGCGACCGGAAAATATGATATGGCGACAGGCGGCTACTATAAAGCGCCCGCACGTCTCAAACAGTTCCTGATCCCGGACAGCCCGATAGGGGCCAGCCTGATGAAGATCTACAGTCGGAAAGAGAGCCCGATTAATGAGATGAAAGACCTGGTGGGCAAGAATATCGTCCCGGTCACTGCGGGCGGCGGCGTCTACAAATTTGTCACCCAGTGGCAGCAGACGCACCCTGGCGAGAAAGTCACTATTCGCGCATCCAGCGCCGGCGTTCCCTACCCGGACCGCCTGAAGGAAATCCAGGGCGGTAAATATGATGCATTGATCCTGCCTTCAAACCTGGGTGAACAGACCGTCATTGATAACCAGAAACTGAGTATTGCCACCAGCGAGCCCGTCGCGGTCAACAACACCTACGTGATGATCCATAAGTCGGAGGAAAATAAAGCGCTGAGTGAGGACGTGAATAAAGCCCTCAAAGCGCTTAAGGATGACGGTACGCTGGATAAGCTTTCCCAAAAGTGGTTTGGCGAAAACGTCAGTAAATACATGAAATAAGTTTATCGCCTCACATCCGGGCCTCGGGTCAGGGTTTAACGCAGACATTGTATTCAGGAGCATTCCAACGTGGATCTGACTTCCATGATTCCCGAGCTACTTTCAGCCTTGCCGCTAACGCTCGCGATTATTTTTGTCGCCCTTATTACAGGCTTCTGCCTGGCGCTGGTGGCGACAACATTGCGGGTGCGGCGGATACCCCTCCTCAGCCAGCTGGCCGACCTGTACGTCTCCTACGCCCGGAGTGTCCCGGTGGTGCTCCAGCTTTTCGTGGCCTTCTACGGGCTTCCGCTGGTGGCCGGCCTGTTCGATATGAGTGATTCTCTCTCAGCGGCGGCGGCGTCAATGGTTGGGTTGAGCCTCTATCACGGTGGGTATCTTTCGGAGGTGATGCGCCCGGCCTTTCTGGCGGTTGAGCGGGGCCAGCATGATGCAGCAGACAGTTTGGGATACAGCTTTCGGCAAAAGATGCTGCGCATCGTCGCTCCGCAGGCCGGGCATATTGCCCTGCCCGGCTACGGCAATGCGATTATTTATCTGATCCATAACGTCGCGCTGGTGATGTATATCGGAGCAGCCGACGTAATGGCAACGGCACATCTGATCATGGAGCGGGACTATAACCAGTATCAGTTTGGCACCTACCTGGTTCTGGCGGTTATTTACTCCCTGCTATGCCTGATTGCCTGGCTCATCGTACGCTTCTTTGAGCGTCGCCATGCGAAGTACAGCTCGAAAACGGTCGCGGCGAAAAAAACCTTCACCCCCAGCCTCTGACAAAGGAGTTAACGACATATGTTTGATCCTGATGTATTACTGCCGGACTTCTGGAGCATTCTGGGTGCTGTGCCGCTGACGCTTGCCATGGCGGTAACCATTTTCCTGTGCTCGACGCTGGCAGGCAGCCTGTTCGCCTTCGTGGAACACCGGCGGATACCGGTGCTGCGGCAGCTGGTGATTGCCTGGAAAGTGATATTCAAAGGGGTGCCGATGGTGGTGGTGATCTTCCTTGCTTATTATGGCCTCCCCCCGGCGGTTCACTACGTGGCAAGCCATCTGGGGATGAACGCTGATGCCCACTCCCTGCCCAACGAAGTCATTATCATCGTCGCGCTCACCGCCTGCGTCTCAGCCTTTCAGGCGGAGGTCGTAAAAGGGGCGCTGAATGCGTTTGATTCGGGTCAGTCAGACGCCGCACGCTCGTTAGGTTACACCACCCCTCAGCTTTTCCGCCGGGTACTGTTTCCCCAGATTATTGTGTCAGCCATCCCCGACCTGGCTAATTCCTTTATGGTTATCATGAAGGCGCTGTCGCTCGCTTTTGCGATAGAGGTGGTCGATATCTTTGCCCAGGCCCAGCTTACGGCCGCGCTGAACTTCTACTATCTGGAAGCTTTTGCCATTGCGGTGGTGTTTTATATGGTTATCGCGTGGGTCGTCACAAAGGTGGCCGATAAAATTGAGTCCACCCTGCGAGTCCGCACCTGAGACCAACGGCCCGGTGAGGGCCGTTTGTCTGTTAGCGCGGCTCCGGCCAGGCAACGGCGGGTAGCCCATTTATCAGCGGTTTGGCAAACAGAAAGCCCTGGAAGTGAGAAATTCCGGCTGCCTCCAGCCACATCCACTCTTCAGGCTTTTCAACGCCCACCGCGATGACGGCGATTTCCAGCGACGAGCAGGACTTAATGATCCCCTGCACAATGGCCTGTTTTGGGCCATTTCTATGCACGTCGCTGATAATATCGCGATTGATTTTGACGCGGTCTGGCTGGAATCTGGACAGAAGCGACAGCCCGGCAAAACCCGCCCCAAAATCATCAATCGCGAAGCAGATACCGGCGGCTTTTAACTTCCGGATGGCCCTTTCAAACTCTTCCACGCGAGAGAGATCGTCATTTTCTGTCACTTCAACCACCACCTGCTCTGGCACCAAACCGTTTGCAAGGATCTGCTGGAGCAAAAACTCAACGGCATCAGGCTCTGAGACCAGCGACATAGGCAACAAATTAATAGATAGCGTTTGCTGCTGGATATTGAGTTTTCTTGCCAGCGCAAACGCCGATGCCTTAGATCTGAGATCTGCCTTATAGACTTCCTCCCGGGGTAGCGGAGCAAAATAGTCATCGGGTGAACCGCCCTCAACCGTGCGGATCAGCGCTTCGTACGAAACGATCTGGCGGGCAAAAGGGTCAATAATTGGCTGAAAGGCAAAGCTCCAGGCTTCAGTACCGGCATTCAGCGGCACGGTCTCCGGTTCCACCCCCTCTTCCTGGATAAAATCCCAGAGATCGGCCGAAGGAATTTCAAAATAATTTTCTCTTTCCCGTGCTTCAACAAAGGTACGAAGAAACTGCAGCGCCCTGTCGTTATAAGTCAGCTGGTACTTTGATGTGCCTTTGTCCAAAACCGCCTGAAGAACAGAGTCTCTGCCATATTTACGCAGATCGAAAAGCTCCATGCCGACCTTACCGAAACGCCGCGAAGGGCCAAAATCGCGCATAAGCTCAACCAGATTATGATGGCGGGTATCGGCGCAGATACGATCGTAAATCGCGCAGACCTTCTCTTCCGGGCCTTCCAAAAGCTGCAGGAAGTGGGTGCCGTTAAACAGCAAAATGCCTGTCACATCGAATGACTGATTCTTGCCGTTGGCCTGGATAGCTAACTTTTCCAGCGTTTTCACCGGTACATCATCAGAAAGATGGCTCCGGTAGATGATCGTTGACAACATGCTGCGTTCCGGGTTTGTGCGTGAGTACCGCATACATTACCAGAAGCATTTAACCAGCGATCGAGATTTCTTATCGAATGCGTGATGGCGCTGTCGTTTACACAAACGGTGACGATTTACCCTGAGCGACAGACTTTCCCCCTTGATTATTTCCCTGCTAAGCTTCAGCAGCATTCGAAACAGGACAAAGAAATGATAGTGAACAGCAGGGTCTACCACGCCGGCAAGCATGGTGAGGACGTGGACATTGATAATATCAGTGAGGTTCTCAAAGAACCGGATGCCTTTATCTGGCTGGGCCTGTTGCATCCCGATGCCGAATTTATGCACCGAATTCAAAAAGAGTTTGGGCTACATGACCTGGCCATTGAGGATGCCCTGACGGCTCATCAGCGCACTAAGATTGAGCACTATGGTGACTCTGTGTTTATCGTGGTCAAAACGGCGCGCGATGCAAAAGACGGCACAATCCATTTTGGTGAAACACATATTTTTATCGGTAAAAACTTTCTGATTACCGTCAGGCACGGTGCGTCCGACCGTTATTCTCCCTGCCGCACGCGGGCGGAAGAAAACCCCAATATGCTGGCCATGGGTCCCGGTTATGCGCTCTACTGCATTCTGGATTTCATTGTCGATAATTACGCCGAGCTGACCATGTCGCTAAGTGGAAGAATTACCGATATTGAAGATGCCATGTTTCGCAGTGATTTCGACAAAAGTGCGGTGCAAAGGGTCTATGTTATGCGCCGCCACCTGCTTGCACTCCGTAATTCAGCAATGCCGGTAGTCGAAATCTGCAATCAGCTGGTCAGGTTACATGATGAGCTGATTCCCAAACCCCTTAAAGCCTATATCCGTGATGTAGAAGATCATGCCAGCCACGTGGTGAGCGATGCTGAAGATATGCGCGAGATGCTAACCACCGCGATGCAGATGAACCTTGCCCTGGTCAGCGTTCAGCAGAATGAGGTTGGGAAAAAGCTGGCGGGTTGGGGAGCTATACTGATTGTTCCAACGGTGATGTTTAGCATGTACGGCATGAATTTTGATCACATGCCGGAGTTGCACACGCACTATGGCTATCCTGCTGTCGTAGCCTGCACGTTCTCGCTTTGTACCCTGCTGTGGTGGAAGCTAAGACGAACAGGCTGGCTTTAACACGAGAGGCTTCATGCCATGCGAGGGGCTGCGGTGGATCCCCGCGCCAGATGACGGTGCAATGTCCCCTCTACCTATGACGCCATTAAGGGGCCAGCCCGGGATCACTCGGGTCGGACCATATGCCCCTTCTCAAGGGTAATTTCCCCCCGCTCCTTCATTATTTTTAACGCTCTGCTAATTGAACTTTTTGAGAGCCATGAACTGTTTTCGATCAGGTACATGGCCGAATAACGTTTTAGCAGATGCGCGGGAAGTTTTTCCCAGTAATGGCTAAGCGACTTCACCTCTTCATAAGCGTTGCTCTTATTCAGTGTGATGTACTCCGTTAAATCTGAGAAATGTTCGCATATCAACAACATAGCATCATCAAGAAGATTTTTTTTACAGATGAGATGCCAGAATGTTTCCAGTGGAATATGGCTAATTTTCCCGTAATCTATGCGTTCCAAATAGAGCGGGATGTCATCATTGTTGTGAATCATGCCGACAACATAGGGAGAGGAAACTATATTGAGCAGTTTATTACCCCCCTGTGTATTCAACAAATAATCTCCTTCACTGAGTAAGTAAACGACTGGCAATGCGTTCTTTAAGAACCGATAACGCCTTTTTTTACGGGAGATTTCATCATGCTCGGAAATGACAGAGAAAGATGACAGTAAATCGATTATTTTTTGGTGACTTTGACAGGGTTTATTATAATTCTGCCCGTAATTAACAGAACTATGTCGCATTGGCCCCCCCTCTCTAACTGATTTCACATGAAAAAATGAGGTTAATGGCTGCGTTTGTTTTGGAGACTGACCTTCGCCAATGACCGAGGTACTCATCTCTTTGAGGCTTTTATCCATAAATTCTCTCAGAATAAATTTTATGTCATTTATAAGAGTGGCGCTCCGTCCATCTCATTCACATTGATCTACACCAACGCCCTAATCTGGCATCATTTTTAACGGTAAAAAAGTATTACATGTAATGATGAACTATACAAGAAAGAGAATAATCAGCAGAAAGTAACACATTAGCAATCTAACACCCAAAATAAACACATAATAAGTTTCATAACATTACAGGTATTTTGACGATAATTAAGTAATGACAGCATTAACTACTGTCATTTTTCTCACAAGGAAGTTTTTTGCTAGCATTGACACCTAGGCAGGATAATAATCTACTTCATCGCTGTAAAACGATACTTGAAAAGTGAAATTCTTAATGGAAGAATGCAGTTCTATGGTCCGGGGTATTTAAATGGCACGTCCATTTCTATAACCCAGGCCTGAGCGATCGGTCATGACAGATATCTATTACTCGTATTGGTTACTGAGTTAATTATGGAGAAGCCAGCAGGAACCCGAATCCTAAACAAAGGATCTGTCATGAGGAGAAAGCGGTTAGAGCGACTTCCTTAACGCGAGTAAACTTTTCCAGGGCGACACATCGAATTATTTCGAGATAAAGTCGTATCAGATGAGTAACTTCGACAATGGACCGGCGATAATGCTAAAAAAAATTAACGATCGACAATGACATGGACATCTCAAATACCTTCCGTCAGGATAATGCAAGGAAAAGCATATGAGGAATGAAAAACAGCCCTTAAAAATTATTATTTTTTATAATACCAATATTTTTGAGAAAGCGATATGTGATTTTATTAAAAAAGAATCCAAAAACATACCTGTTGAGATAAGCATCTGTGACGAATATACATTTCTTTGTCGTCAGATAGCAGGTGGCAAAGTTGACATTCTCCTGACAGAATATTATTTTCTTTATAAAAAATGCAGTACGGGCGAGCACAAATACCTCAAAGATGAGTGTCATAATCATCAAGTCAAAATCATGATGTTTCTCCAGGATACTAAGACTCCATTAATAGGGAAGATAATACAATCGGGCTATGACGCGCTGATTAGCGCGCAGGATAATGTAGAAGATTTTCAAAATGCGCTGCAACACCTGGCCTCTTCTCGCGAAGCGGTGTTCATATCTAAAGCCTTACGAAGCGTAACGGATGACAAAAAACGGATGGCCCTGTCTGATACGCTAACGTTGAAAGAGTGGGAGGTTATCTTTCTCATTGTTCAGGGCCACTCTCTGTCAGAAATAGCCGCGAAGAAAAACAGGGCAATCAGTACTGTAGCAACTCAGAAGCATAATGCCATGAAAAAGCTGAGTGTGAGCACCAATGGCGAACTGCTTAAATATGCTTATTTTAATGGGATATTATAAGTAAATGAATTTTTCTAAGATATCACTCAGCACGTTTTTTCTGCTGCTCTGGCTGGAGCACGCTCAGGCCTTAACGCTACAGCAGGCGGTAATGGTGGCGACGACCTATGACAGTGAGTATCTGGCCGCCGTCAGTCTTCATCAGGCAGAGCAGCAAAAGCGCTATCAGGGCTTTGCCGGTCTCCTGCCAGAAATAACGTTAACCGGTAATTATTCAAAGCAGGATCAACCTAAGGCGGCCTATGCTGCGGGCGTTAAACGCCACGATTATGCACTTAATGTGACACAGCCTCTTTTCGACCTTGCCCGCTTCGCCAGCTGGCAAAGATCAAATGCCACAGCCAATGTTGCTGATGCTAATTTTTTGCTGTCGCAGCAGACATTAATACAAAACGTCAGTAAGGCATGGTTTGCGGTTATCTTTTCCAGAAAACAACTCACTACATCAAGACAGGAGAAAAAAGCATACGAACTTCAGTTAAGAAAAGCCCAGCGAGCGCTGGCGGTCGGTGATGGAACTCAGCTGGATGTTGATGAAGCACAGGCCAGCTATGATACTTCTGATGCCAATATGCTCTCTGCAGAAAACGATCTCAATCACGCTGATATTGATTTCCAGCGCTTAACGGGCCTGAGCGCGCAGGGAATAAGTGAAGCAGAAACGGCGTGTCTTTTTAAGCCGATGCGTGAAAACTTGAATACTGTTCTGGCGCGTGCAACAGCCAAAAACCTGAATATCATTGCTGCCTCGCATCAGCTTCAGGAATCGCGTTCAGACGTCTATGCGGCATCATCGACGCATCTGCCTGTCGTTACCCTTAGCGCTAACTATGGAGGTAACTGGAGCAGAGGAGAAAATGAGAATATGCTGGATGAATTCTTCGGAACAACCTCTAAAACCACAAACACTTATGTTGGTATTAATGTAGCGGTGCCCATTTTTGCCGGAGGGCGGAATATTTCCCAAACGCTTGAGGCCGTGAGCCGTCACGACAGAGCTAAACAACTGCTGGAGGATACCCGACGGAAAATACTACAGAATACTCAGGTTGCCTGGCTCGGCGTGAATAATAACCTGCAAAAGGTTTATGCCTTACGAAAAGCCAGGCAGTCTGCTAAGAAAAAGCTGGACTCCACAATATATGGAAAAGAGGTGGGACTAAGAACGCTAGTTGATGAATTTAATGCTGAGAAAGAACTGTTTAAGGCGATACAGAATCTTACCGAAGCTGAGAATAACTTTATACTGCAAAAAATCCAGCTGGCAGCTGCCACGGGTGATTTAGATTATTCGATGCTGAAAAACTATATCTGTCATTAATCCAGGGCGTAAAATTATTTATGAACAGTCAATTATTCAGGGATGAGGCCTTAGAGGCTAACCGTTCAAAAGCGATTGGCAGGGTAGCCATTTACTGCCCCCCTTATCGATGGGTTTACATAGCCCTGGTGGCGGTTGTTACCCTTACCATCGTTTTATTTTGTTTCTTTGGTCATTATACGAAACGCGAAACTGCCACAGGTTCGCTGATACCCTCAGAAGGTATGATGAATATCATGGCGGCCAATAATGGCACCATTGTCGATCTTAATATGTTTGAGGGAAAGGAGGTTAAAAAGGGGGATCACCTTGCCACCCTATCCTCTGAAATTGCCACGAAATATGGGCAAACCCGGGAGAGGGTCGCCGAACAGCTGTTACAACAGACGCTGGGGCTGGAAAAGGAACTCCAAAATCTTGAGAAGTTAAATAAGGAAACGCTTCAGGGATTGAATGAAAAAGAGAGCCATCTTAAGCAGCAGATTGAACAATACAAATCTATGCATTCACAGCGTTTTTCCCAGGTGGTCCTTGCCCGGAAACAACTCAAAAAAATCTCTCTGATGCGTGAAAACGGTTACGCCTCGAACTCTCAGGTTGAGCAACAGCAGTCCGCTCTTCTTGACGCCCAATCTCGTCTTCTTGATGTAGAAAGGCTGCAAACGGATGTTGAGCAGCAGCTGACGCTGACCCGACAGCAAAGACGGGAACAGCCGCTGAATTTTCGTAATAAGCAGCATGAAATTGAACGTCAACTTTCCAGTATCAGACAGTCGCGGGTGGAAAACGAATCACGTCGCTCCGTTATGCTGGAAGCGCCTCAGAATGCGCTTGTGGGTTCCGTTCTGGTAAAACCCGGTCAGATAGTCAGTGCGGGACAGTCCGTGGCCTCCTTATTGCCCGAAGATAGCCACCTGATCGCCCGTATCATGGTAAGCAGCAGGGCCATCGGTTTTATCAAACCCGGCCAGCAGGTGGTACTGCGCTATCAGGCTTTTCCCTATCAGAAATTTGGTCAACAGTTTGGCACCGTCAGCGATGTCTCACGCGTATCACTTTCCCCACAGGAAGTTTCGCATATCACGGGTGACCTTCAGGTTCGCGAAGCCTTTTATCAGGTTCGGGTCAGGCTGGATAAACAGCATATGAATGCCTATGGGCAACGGGTAAAGCTGCAGCCAGGAAGTGCTTTAGAGGCTGATTTTATCATCGATAAGCGCCGCCTTTACGAATGGGTCCTTGAACCCCTGTATGCACTCGGACGTCGATCCTCTGTTTAATTTCCCCTTATTAATTCTCCTTATATTCAGGTTTATCACATATGAAAATTTTAAGAAATTTGCAGTTTTCCTGGCGGAGAAAGTTGCCGGTCTTTCATCAGACCCAGGCAGCAGAGTGCGGGCTGACCTGTGTAGGGATGATCGCAGGTTACTATGGCCACAATACCGATATGATCACCCTGCGTCGCGCCCACGCGACATCGCTCAAAGGAGCCACGCTGGCAGATGTGATGCTTATTGCTAATAATATGGGCATGTCGGGTCGGGCGCTCAGGCTTGAGCTGGAGGAATTAAATAAGTTACAGCTCCCCTGTATTCTTCACTGGGACATGAATCATTTTGTCGTCCTTAAAAAGGTCACTAAAAACAAGATTACCCTGCACGATCCGGCGCGCGGTAAATGTGAACTGACGTTTGATCAGGCTTCAGAGTCCTTTACCGGCGTTGCACTTGAGCTCTATCCAAACTGCAATTTCGAGCAAAAAAATGAAAAGAGCCGCCTGTCGATGCTGAATTTAATTAGCAACGTTACAGGCATTGGAACCGTTTTCTTTCATATTATGGTGCTGTCCATTGCGCTTGAAGTATTTGGCTTGCTCTCCCCTTTTTACATGCAGTGGGTGATGGACCAGGTACTGGTATCCGCCGACAGGGATCTGCTGACGCTGCTGGGATGCGCGTTTATCTGCATCATTATTTTGCAAACCGGCATTTCTGCATTGCGTTCCTGGGTGACGACCTGGTTCTCCAGTCTGCTAAGCGTTCAGTGGTCCAGTAATATTTGCTCCCACTTACTCGGTCTGCCGATGTCCTATTTTCATGAAAGACATATCGGGGATATCGTTTCGAGGTTTGGCTCCATAGGTACGATACAGAATACGCTGACCACCCGCTTTATCAGCTCCATTCTTGATGGCGCGATGGCCGTCGTGACCCTTTTTGTGCTCTTTAGCTATAACAGTACTCTCACCTGGATCGTATTGGCTACCGTCGCTATCTATACCCTGCTCAGAGCGGTTTCCTTCCGCCCGTTCAGGCAGGCCAATGAAGATCAGCTGATAGCCTCTGCAAAAGCACAGTCTCAGCTGCTGGAATCCATTCGGGGCATGCAGGCCGTAAAGCTCAATAATAAAGAAGAGATCCGCGTATCCAGCTATGCCAGCGAGTTAGTCCAGGTAACGAATAAAGGCATAAAAATTCAAAGACTTTCCATTCTTTTCAGCGTGTTACAAGGGTTAACGTCGGGGATAAGCCGTATTATTCTCGTCTGGCTGGCCGCTATTCAGGTGCTGGAAGGAAACTTCACTGGCGGAATGCTGGTCGCTTTTATCAGCTTTTCCGATCAGTTCATCTCGCGCATGACGGGTTTAGTTGATGCTGTTATTGAGTTTTCAATGCTCAGACTGCACGGCGAGCGCCTGGCTGATATCGTTCTGACAGAAACCGAGAGGAATACTGAGAACCTGGCTGCGCTACCTGAAGATGATGAGCCCTGCACGGTTGCGATTAAAAACATCGATTTTCGCTATGCGGAGACGGAGCCTTACATTCTGAAAAATTGCAGCTTTACGATAGCGGCGGGTGAGTCCATTGCTATTATCGGCCCCTCAGGACAGGGAAAAAGTACGCTGGCAAAACTGATGTTAGGCCTTCTTCGCCCGGAGTCGGGCGAGATTGTGATTAATGATATGGATATTAAAAAATTGGGCATGAAATACTTCCGTAATCTTGTTGGAAGTGTCATGCAGGATGACATTTTGTTTGCGGGCTCCATTATGGATAACATTTGTTTCTTCGATGCGACATATGATGAAAACAGAGCAATAGAAGCCGCTCACATTGCCCGAATACATGAAGATGTTCTGGCCATGCCTATGGGGTATAACAGTCTGGTTGGCGATATGGGATCTTCTTTATCAGGGGGGCAAATTCAACGTATTCTGCTGGCCAGGGCTCTTTACAGACGTCCAAAACTGCTTATTCTCGATGAAGCAACCAGCCACCTTGACGTTGCAAGAGAAAGCGCTATTAATAACGAAATATCGAATATGAAAATAACCAGAATTATAATAGCGCATCGCCCTGAAACCATCCTCAGCGCTGACCGGGTAATTTGTCTTGATAAGGGTGAATTAAAAATTATCAACAAAAAAAATCTCTTTAATTAGGCTTTAGACTTTATACTATTGTTGGACAGTAGCCTTACCGATAATCTCAGCTCTCGAAATTTGTTGTTAACACTATAAAACAAGAGAGCTCAATCAATGCATAAACGACATCCTTCAGAAATAAATCAAGTATCAGGGGCAACTTTTTTAGCCCCCTGGTACTGCTGTAATTTTTTTCCCCGTAGTTGGGACCATCGCAATATGAAAAAGTGCTGCTAGCGGCGGCGCTCAGAGGGGTGGGCTGGGCGTTGGCGCTATCAGTACATTGGTCGGCATGATTACGGCGGTTATAGCGAGACGTCCAGGACGCTCTTTATTGCGTGGTCAATCACTGGAATCTCGCAATGAATTTCGCTGACGCTAATGGATAAGCCCTGTTACCGGCCCTGCCCCAACAGTCGGCCAGGGTGGTTGTACTGAGTAAAGTTGCGTTCGGGGAATTAGCTATAGCGATAACAGGCGTTGACTCTGCTCGGTTGTATTTTCATTACTGGCTTAGCGGAAAGTAACCCTTTCTGAATTAAAGGCCCAATTAGTTTTTTTAAATCGTTCCAGAATTTAAATAGATAAACTTAAATTTACCGTTGTGAACATATTTATAAAGGAATATAAGATGAAAAAGACACTCATTGCATCATTAGTTATAGCGTCCAGCGCTCTGGTCTCATTCCCGACCCTGGCGACACCATCAGGTACAATTATTGTTGACGGCGCGATAACCGCCTCTACCTGTGATGTCGCTTTAGATAATGACAAGTCCGGTAACGGTACCGTAAGTCTGCCAAAATTATCGACCAGAAACCTGGCTAAAGCGGGCGATACTGCCGGTAGTACCAGCTTTGTGATCAAGCTGACCAACTGTACACCCGCCACAGGTGGCGTGCGCGCCTGGTTTGAAACAGGTGCCGCTGTTGATGCCGTCACCGGCCGATTGATTAATACCAATAATACGGCTGAGGGTGCAGAAAACGTTGACGTTCAGCTGCTGAACGATAAGGACGACGTACTTCAGGCAGGTAGCAGCAGCCAGCGTACTAACGCCGCAACAGATCTGGTAGGGGGAGCTGCCAACCTGGTTTATAAAATGCGCTATTATGCCGTCAAAGACGACGTTAAACCGGGAAAAATTGATACCAAAGTGACCTATGCTATCGATTACGATTAATAATAACCTGTACTTTTAATAAATCGGGGGTTCACCCCGATTTATTAAGGAATATACGATGAATTTATGTAATCTTATCGCCAGATCCGCTGTTTTATCCCTCTTCGCTTTTTCAAATATTATAAGTGCTGGCATTATCATTAACGGCACTCGAATTATTTATAATGAAAAAGAAAAGGAAGTCATTGTCCGACTTGAAAATAAAGGGATACAACCCTCTCTTGTACAGGCGTGGATAGACGAAGGCAACGAAGAACAAACAATAAACACGATGGATGTCCCTTTTTTAATATTACCGCCTGTCTCTCGCATTGAACCCGGCCAGGGACAAAGCCTGAGAATTACCTATACCGGGCAGGCACTACCGAAAGAAAGAGAGAGTGTTTTTTGGTTCAATATATTAGATATTCCTCCTCAGGCTGAAAACAATGACGATAACGAACTGCAGATGGCCTTCCGCACAAGGATGAAACTCTTTTTCAGGCCGACCGGGCTTAATAAGTTTTCTTTTACCGATGCCATCGCGAAAATAGATTTATTGGTTTCCAAAGAAGCACCTGGTGACACCGTTAAACTTTATGTAAAAAACAGTTCTGCGTTTCACATTACGCTTTCGTCCCTGGACATCCGGCGCGGAAGTAAAATTATTGCAACTGTACAGGGTAGTATGATTTCACCTTTTACTACAGCGTCAATTAATCTGAAAAGAGAATATCTGGACAAGGATTACCAGGTTTTCTTAAATTACATTAATGATTATGGTGCAATGATTAAGCGCCCCCTTACAGAGAGCTGAATGTCACTTTAGTAACTCAAGGATGATCATATGAAACTCCGCGTACTTTCCCGGTTCGTTCTCTCATTCACTACAATGATATGTGTGTCAATATTCATAAAACCCCCTTTAATGGCTGCGGTTAAATTTAGTCCCGACTTTCTTAACCGCATCGCTGGCGGCGATATTGATATCTCCCGATTCAATGGGGCATACCGGATATTACCCGGTGAATATTTTCCGGATGTCTATGTGAATGGCCGACTTATTGGTCGTAGCAGTATTAACGTTTCAGAAAAAGCAGGCCATTCAAGAATTTGCATCAACCAGGAAATCATCACACTGTCGGCAATAAAAACCAGCGTTATCTCGCCCGAATTAATGGAACGTCTCACAGAGCCGTCGCAGTGCATGACCTTACAGGAAGTATTGCCGGACGGCAGCCTGGTGATGAATATCTCGGCTATGCGCATCGACTTATCCATTCCGCAGGCTCACCTAAACCAGCTGGCACGCGGGTATGTTCCGCCTTCGATGTGGACCTATGGCGTAAATGGCCTGTATGCCAGTTATAATACCAGCTACTTCGAACAGCATAATGGCAACAATGTTAGTCGATCATTTTATGGCGATCTCAGGTCCGGGCTGAATCTTGGCCCCTGGCTCCTGCGCCACGCCGGTACGCTGCACTGGAATCAGGCAGCGGGCCGACGCTACAACCGTTTCAGTACCAATGTGCAGCGGGACATTGTCCTCCTGAATTCACGCTTACTGATAGGCGACGCCAGCACTTCTGGTGAAATTTTCGACTCCTTTTCTTTTCGCGGCGTCCAGCTGGCGACTGCAGATCTGATGCTACCTGACTCACTCCGGGGATACGCGCCTGTCGTCAGGGGCATGGCCAAAACCAATGCCAAAATCACCATTAAGCAGCGTGGAAATGTAATTTATGAAACCACGGTACCGCCCGGGGAGTTTTCTATCAACGACCTCTACCCGTCAGGCTATGGTGGTGATTTAGACGTCACCGTAACTGAGGCGGATGGAACGCGATCCTCCTTTTCCGTTCCTTTTTCTTCTGTTACCCAGCTCCTGCGGCCTGGAATGAAAAATTACGGCCTTGTTGCAGGCCAGCTGCGTAATCTCAATATCAAAGAGCAACCCGTCGTTTTTCAGGCTACCTATAAGCAAGGTATCAGTAATTTGCTGACAGCCTATACGGGGTTAACCAGCACTGGCAACTGGAGCTCAGGTGTAATCGGTAGCGCCCTGGGCACGCCGGTCGGTGCGTTCTCGTTTGATATCTCTGGTACACGTTTTAAATATAAAGAAGAATCACGTCATGGCGTCAGCATGAAGGCAAGCTACAGCAAACTGCTGATGTCGACTAACAGCAATATCTCTCTGGCGGCTTACCGCTTCTCATCACCCGGTTATCTGGATATATACAATGCGGTATATCTCCAGGATTTAATTAAAAACAGTCCCGGAGGCAATCTGCTAAGGGGACTTAATCGGCCTAAAAACCGAATCTCATTAACTCTGAGCCAACAGCTAAGTGAAAATCTGGGGCAGGTCTACCTATCCGGTTTCAGAGAAAATTACTGGAATAAAGGCTATACCAATACGCAGTTTCAGATTGGTTACAATAATCATTACGGCTTCCTGAGCTATGGCCTGTCGATAAACAAAACCTTCAGCCAGGCAGATTCGGAAACGCAGTATCTGCTTAATTTCTCCCTGCCATTAGGTACCGGGCAGCACGCTGCCAACCTTAACAGCTATACCACCCTGGAAAAAAAGGGATCTACCAGCCAGTTAGGTGTTAGTGGTCAGGCCGGTGAACGTAATCAAATGGGATATAACGCTTCGGCCAGTAAGGATAAAAACAATAATTACTCCGGCAGCCTTAATGGAAATTATGTCTCTTCCGACACAACAATGAACGCGGGTTACTCTGGTGGTAAAGGCTACTACGGCCTGTCAGGCGGACTTAGCGGCAGTATTGTAGGTATCTCTGATGGCCTGATATTCAGCCCTTATAGCAACCTCAGCACGATCGCCGTCGTCTCTGCTCAGCACGCAGCCGGGGCCACCGTAGAGGGTTACTCTGGCGTTAGCCTTGATAAAAATGGCATGGCCCTCGTGCCTTATCTGAACCCTTACCGTATTAATCAGATCGCTATCAGTCCCAAAGGGCTGCCCTGGAATGTGGAATTGCAAAATACCAGCCAGCAGGTGGCACCACATCAGGGAGCGATTGTAAGAATCGACTACCCAACGCAGCGCGGACGTATGGTCCTGATCCGTGCTGAGCTTCCGGATGGTAATGCGTTGCCCTTTGGCGCGGCGGTGAAAAAAGCCAATGGCGAGGACGTGGGAGTGGTCGCCCAGGGTGGGCAGATATATGTTCGACTGAAGGAAGATGACGCAAGTCTTTCAGTGCGTTGGGGAAGCAAAAGCGAAATGGGCTGCAATTTTAATATTGAACCTGAATCGCCGTCTCTTTCTCCCCCCAAAATGTTTACAAGGCTCCACCGCATCTGTCTGCCACTGGCTTCGGATGCACTTACCCACGGCGCAGTAAAACCCGCGTTGATGGCACATCTTAAGACCCCGGGCCAACCTGAGGGTTAAGACAGCGATGAAGGGACACGTAATGCAAATGATAAAATCCTGTTTGCTAATTTTCTCACTCACGGCCAGTTTTTATACGCGAGCGGACCTCACCTGTGGCTTTAGCGATAATTATGTGGGGACGACGGAATTTGACTTTAAAACCATCCCGTCCCAAATTCCCTCCGGCTTACCGGTTGGGACGGTAATTTACAGTAAAACCATGAACTTTAAGACCTGGTGTGCCAAGGCCCCACGCAGTTCAGGGGTGTTCGATAGTGAATATATTTATTTTAATGTCAAAAACCTCGACGGCGTTTTCGGAAGAGAGAGTGGTTTAGGCCTTTCCATCACAATAAATGGCCAAAAGTTCACGGGTGCGCAAAGTTTGAAAACGGATTATCAAACGCGCACTCTTTTCATTATGGGCTCACCCACCGATCGTTACCTCAATTTTGATTCGGAAGTGGTTATCGATCTAATAAAGACAGGAGAAAATGTTAACCTGGATCCTCAGAGCAATACGGTGGTCATGTTCGATATAGGTTCAGTGGGTAATGGTAGTCTACAATTTATGATGAGAAATACCAGTATGCTGAGTTTCTCCACACAAACCTGTGATGTTACGGGCGATGAAAATTACCGTGTCACCCTTCCCCCCCTGAGTATCCATCGCGTTTCAGGAACGGGCAGCACGCCGGGTGTCAGTAGCGACTTTAATATCAGGCTATTTTGTAATTCTAATTTGTGGAGTACCCTGGGGATCTGGATGACGTTAACAGGCCCTGGCGTTTCCGGACTGGAGAAACAGGGGGTCTTCTCCTTTAAGAATAAAGCGACGGGTGAAATATCGGATCAGATTGCCATGCAAATATCCCGCTCAGAAGAGAATATCTGGACACCCGTTTCTCTGGGCGAAAAATTTAAGGTTGGAAACTTTGAATCGTCACTCTCAAACGTGACTGTTCCACTGCGGGCTGGCTATTATTCGCTTAGCAATAAACAATCAGTGGGTGAATACCAGACTACCCTTATCTATACAATCAAATACGAATGATTAAGGCGTAAACGTGGCGATCATGCATGCTTTTGGCTGCCCTGAACATAAATCCAACGTTTCGAAGAATTTACTGTTCCCAGGGTAAATATTATTTCATGGCAGGATGGCGCAAACATGCCCCCAAGCCGGGATCATCCCCTGCCAGGACAAGCATTGAGGTTATAACATGATGCAATCGCGTATTGATCAGAGCGTGGCTCATTTTACCTTCAGTTGAACCCTTTCGTGCCTGGAGCGGCTAACCGCCCGAAACATCGGGCGGTTAATTGCCCTTGGCAAATTTATTTTGCGTAGGCTTCTGTCGAAATCGTCAGTACGACGTCATCACTTACTGCTGGCACATACTTATCCAGCTTAAACTCTGAACGCTTGAACGTTGTGGTTGCGTCAAATCCTACTGCTTCTTTTTTCACCATCGGATGCATACCCTGCTTGTTCAATATTGCATGCAGAACAACAGGGCGGGTGATATCCCGGATAGTCAGGTTGCCGTAGACGTCCATTTTATTTTTCCCTTTGCTGACCACCTTCGTACTCTTAAAGGTCGCAGTCGGGAACTTCGCCACGTCGAAATAATCCGCTCCCTTAAATTCGCTGGTCAGCGCATCGACATGGGTGTTGATCGTATCAACCGGGATGGAAACGTCCACTTTTGAATGAGTCACGTCTTTTGCATCGAAATCAATATTACCGGTTATGTTCGATAGATCGGCGGTCGGATGTGAGAAACCAAAGTGGGTCCAGGAGACCATAACAGAGGTATGGCCTGAATCCATTGCGTAGCTTTCAGGCGCGGCGGCAGAAAACTGTGAGTAGAGTGCGGTACCAATAAGAAGCGGCAGGGTAATCTTTTTTAATACAGACATGCGCAAAAGCCTTAGTTAAACAATGAGTATTAACCATAGTGCAATATTCATTGTTTAACCGATATTCAAGATATTTGAGTCACTCTTTCAAATATATTAGTTAACACCCGTAACTATTTTACCCGCATCCCTTTCCCCTGAGTTTAAGATCGAATCAATACAGGGGAATAGCCCTGGGGGCTGCGGGTTGCCTTCAAGGCGTTATTGTTGATTAATAAACGCCTTAATTACCTCCTGCCAGGGCGTGGAAGAACGCCCCACCAGCTGACTCAGAGTATGACTGTCGTCGAAAAGCGCCCCTTTCGCCGCGCTGGCATCGGAATCACCCAGCATTTCCGCTAACGCATCGGGCAACCCGGCCTCTTTTAACGCCCCGACAAACTCGGCTTCAGGCAGATTGATGTAGTGAATATCCCTGCCGCTTTGTCTGGCGATCTCGCCGGTAAATTCCGCCAGGGTGTATGCGCTATCGCCTGCAAGTTCATAGATTTTTCCAGCCGCATTCTCATGCGTCAAAACCGCAGCAGCGGCTTCAGCATAGTCCTGACGGCTCGCAGAGGCGATTTTCCCCTCCTGCGCGGCACCAATAAACGCCCCATGAGCCATCGCCGGAGCAATGCTGGCCGCATAGTTTTCGGTGTACCAGCCGTTGCGCAGAATGGCATAGGGCACGCCGGAGGCAATTAAAGCCCGCTCGGTCGCGAGATGCTCTTTCCCGAGGCCCATCGGGGTGGTGTCGGCATGCAGCAGGCTGGTATAGGCCAGCAGTTTCACCCCGGCCTCTTTGGCAGCGGCAATCACTGCCTTATGCTGCGATTCACGCTCGCCCAGCTGGTTAGAGGAGATCAGCAGAACTTTCGTTACCCCGCTAAGGGCACTGAGCAACGTTTCAGGTTGGGTGTAATCTCCCTGACGGACATCTATCCCCTGGGCGGCAAGATCGCGGGCTTTTTCAGGTGAACGTACGACGGCAATAATCTCACCTGCCGGCGTCGATTTTAATAATGCATCAATGACTAAACGGCCAAGCTGACCTGTTGCACCGGTAACAGCAATCATCATGTGCTCCTTATGCTGTAGTGAAATTTTTCCGCGGCCCGGGCCTGCGAATGTGCTTTAACCCTATCAGCCTAAGTCATATACTAATTAAAAGTAAGTACGCACAGGAATGTTAGTATGAAAAAAAAATCCACGCAGCCTCTCTCCCCCCTCAGTGAAAAGTTTCGTCGCGGCGAGCTATTGAATACTGATTGTCCCTCACGCGAGGTGCTCAAGCGTCTAACCTCCCGCTGGAGCCTGTTGGTTTTGGTGGCGCTGGAGGAGGAAACGCTTCGCTTCGGCGAACTGCGCAAAAAGATTGGTGGCGTCAGCGAAAGGATGCTGGCGCAGACTTTGCGGTTTATGGAAGAAGACGGATTCGTCGAGCGTATTGCGTGGGAAGTTGTTCCGCCGCACGTAGAGTATCGTCTTACCCCTCTGGGGCAGGAGGTGCGTGGTCAGGTAACAGGACTGGCCGACTGGATCGAGATGAACCTGCATCAGATTATGGGTAATCGTCGCGAGCGGGCGCAGGCCGGAAAAGAATAATCCATCCAGGCAGACTTACGCCCAGTTGCGATGACCTGAGAGTAGAAAAACAGATTACCTGAGGTGACTGCGAGACACTGAAAGCGCATCAGCCTGTCATTACGGCGAGACACATAAAAGTGCCTCAGCCTGCAATTACGGCGAGACACAGGGATGCGCATCAGCCTGCAATTTCAGCGGGACACAGGGATGCGCATCAGCTATTAGCGCGCGGGCATGGCATCCGGGTACATTGCCAGCAGGCGGCGGGTCACACCGTTTGTCCAGCCAAAGCCGTCCTGGAGGGGGTATTCCCCCCCTCCGGCCAGCACCGGCGCCCGGCCAGCGACGTTGTACTTCTCAACCATCTTATGGTGCCGATCGTAGGTTGCGCCTACAATCTGTAGCCAGCGCGTGGCGATCTCTTTCGCCAGCAGCTCTTCGCCGTAGTGGTTCAGCCCTTCTATCGCCATCCACTGCACAGGCGCCCAGCCGTTAGGCTTGTCCCACTGCTCGCCGGTTTCGTCAACCGTCGAGAGCACCCCACCGGGAGCCAGCAGATGCGATCGAATTGCCGCCGCCATACGGGTTGCCTGCTCATACCCGGCCATCCCGACGTAAAGGGGCGTTACGGAGGCCGCAGAGAACATGCCTTTTTCACGGTCGCACCAGTTATAGTCACGATAAAGTCCGGCTTCTGCATCCCACAGGTATTTATCCACGACGGCGCGGCGACGCTCTGCCTTCTGCTGGAACTGCTCCGCCGTCAGCGGGTCGTTATCCGCCGCTGCCAGCCGGGCGATGGTGGTTTCCAGCTTATAGAGAAACGCGTTCAAATCGATCGGCACAATGCGCGTTGTATGGATACTTTCCAGACGGCCAGGCTCGCTGAGCCAGCGTGAAGAAAAATCCCAGCCGGAAGCCGCTCCGGCGCGCAGGTCGCGGTAGACCTCACTGGCAGGACGTGAAGAATTTCGGGCTGTTTCCACGTCCTCAATCCAGGATTCATCGCGCGGCGTATCGCGATCGTCCCAGTAACGGTTAAGCACCTCGCCGCCCGGCAGCATCACCACATGGCGATAAGCTTCGTTTGGCGTCAGGGAGTCAGCCCCTTCCATCCAGAAAGCATGTTCACGTTTTAACTGTTTAAGGTAGCGCTTCGCTTTCTTAATGCCATCTTTTTCAAACAGTTCGACCATCATCGCAAAAACGGGCGGCTGAGAGCGGCTGAGATAATAAGTCCGATTGCCATTCGGGATATGGCCATAGGTATCGATTAGCCAGGCGAAGTTGTCCGCCATATTGCGCATCAGATCGTCGCGGCCGCTGGCGGCGAAGCCCAGCATGCTGAAGTAGGAGTCCCAGTAATAAGTTTCACTAAAGCGCCCGCCCGGTACCACATAAGGTTCAGGCAGGGGCAGAAGCGAAGAAAACTCCGAATGTTTCTCAGGCTGGCGCGTCAGCACCGGCCACAGGGAGTCAATATGCTGCCCCATATTTTTCGCAGGGTCTGAAATATAGCGGCTGTCGTGGGTCCGCGGCAGATCAAAATTCTCCAGCACGAAGGTCAGCAGATTAAAATCGGCCTCTTCACGCTGGATATAATAACGATATAAAATACGTTCCGGCTCTATTTTTGGCGCACAGTCCGCAAAGGTTTTACTGTCGGTGAATATACGGGCGCTCTGTACCGCCGAAAACAGTTCCTGGTATCGGTCGGACGGCGTCAGGATATCCGGCGCGGGGAGGCCGCTAATCGGCTCCGGCTGCGGCTCAGGCAGCGCGTCTGAGCTGGCCTCATAGTCGTTATACCAGGCCTCATAATCAGTACGGTTATTGTCAACGATCAGGTCATTTTGATTAAAAGTGATAAAAACCTCCTGATGCCAATTAATATCGACAATGTTTGCAGTGTATTTTTTAATTTAAGCGTTCAGTATAGTACCCTCGTCTCATAATGCAAGCCGATGATTTTATTACCTGACATGAATCTATATTTCAAAACATAAATAATATCACCTTGCTTTACCCTCACTCACTGGCGGATATATCAACCTTTATCAGCAAAATATTAATGTAATATTAACTGTGTTGAGAATAAATATTAACGGAGAAAACCCTGCTCTTACATATTTACTTCATCCCGCCCACCCTCTAAGCTACGGCCCTCAATAACTGACTGACAGACGCCCGCCCCGGCCACCTGATAACTTCTACGGCGGTGACCGGGTGAGGGTGAAAGCCGCCGCGAAAAGCCAGAAGGAGCGCGACCATGAGCGATGTTGAAAACCTGCACGCAATGATCGTTTTTGCCCGAGTGGTGGAGACGCTTAGCTTTACCGATGCGGCAAAGGCCCTGGGGCTGTCGAAGTCCTCGGTCAGTAAGGAGATCTCGGCCCTTGAAATACGCCTCGGTGCCCGGTTATTACAACGCACCACGCGGAAAATTCAGGTCACTGAGGTCGGCATGACCTGGTATCACTACTGCGCGCGCATCCTAAGCGAGGTGAAAAGCGCCGAGCTGTTTATACGCCAGTATCATGAAGAGCCGACCGGCAGCCTGCGCGTTGTGGCCCCGGTCACCTTTGGCTGCCAGTGTATTGTGCCGGTGCTGAACCAGTTTGTGGCCAGTAACCTGCACGTCAGCGTGGATCTGGATCTAACCGATCGCCCCGTTAATCTGGTCGAAGATAATGTCGATATCGCGATTGTTATCCGCCGTGATGCGCCAGAGGAGGCGAACGCTAAACCCCTGATGGATATCAGCTGGGGACTTTATGCTGCACCCGAGTACCTTCAGCGCTTCGCCCCCATTCTCGGGCCGGACGATCTGCCGCGCCATGACTTTATTCTGTTCCGCGGCCCGGCGCATACGCTCTCGCTGCCGTTTAAAAAGGACAAGCAGAGACGAAATATTGAGGTTCGCAGCCGCTTTCGTGCCAATAACAGTACGGCGCTGGTCAACTCTGCGATTGCGCAAACCGGCATTGCCTATCTGCCGGATTATATCGCCCAGGCCGCAGTAAAGGCGGGCAGGCTTCAGCGGGTTCTGCCGGAATGGGAAATGGAGCTGTACCGCTCGTACATCCTGTACCGGCATGAGGCCGTAATATCGCCGCGCGTCAGGCTGTTTATGGAGGCGTTGCAGAAGGCGTTGCAGGGGGATACTGCGCAGGCATGATCGGGCGGCGAGGGGCCGCCCGCGCTGACATCAGTAGTAGTTACCGTGGCGGTAATCCCAGGTCGTGAAGGTGTCAGACAGCATGGACATGATTTTGTCCACGTCCAGCCCCTTACGGATCAGGACCGGACAGGGGGTAATATTGCGCTCACCCTTCTGTTCAGGTACCAGCTTGCCGCTCTCATCTACCATCGCTACCATCACGCCCTGCTCGTAGCGGGTCTTCTCTGATTCGTTTGGCTGGATAGATTTCACGTAGTCATTGGCTTCGATGATCAGATCCGCCTGTGATTCAATGCGCTCACCGATGCCTTCTACCAGACCACGGTTACCCTTACCTGATGGGTTAGCCGAGCTGGCGAATGAAAACTTGCCGTGATTTTCCCACAGCTCTTTTGCCAGATTTTCACCGGGTACGCCGAATTTAATCACGAAGCAGCTGGTCTGACGGCGATCCATCATCAGCTCTTTCGAACCATCTTCCGGAATGCGCGCCACCGCCTCTTCTTTCCACGGCAGGATGCAGCCCAGCAGCACATCGTTATCCCAGTGCTGCTGATACAGGGACTCAATTTCCGGGTTCAGCTGAGCCAGCTCTTTTAACTGCTCCAGCGAACCGCACAGTACCACGCCCGGCTTATTACGGTTACGCTGCTTGGCGTCAAACTTACGCTCCAGGCCTTTGGCATCAGAAGTCATAATGATGTAGCCCACCTTGGTTGGGCAAACGATCATCCCGCCGTCAGCAGACAGAATTTTTACCGCTTCTGGCTGTAAGCCGCCGTTCCAGTGAATGGTTTTATTACTCATGAGCACACCTGCCTGTTCAGAAATTAAGAGTGTCAGTCTGCGCCCCTCCCTTATGCAGGTGGGGGGCGTCATAACCTGTTAAAGCCATCCTACCCTCCCCGCCCTTATTCGCAACAATTAAGCATTTTTTAGCTGCATTGTTTCCATCAGGAAACAGTCGTTGCAAATAAGATGGAAAGACTGAACTTTTCTTTCACCCTGGCCACCCAGCATAAATCAGAGAGGAGCAAGAGCATGCACATCGACTTTTTCCGCGCGGCAGATCAGCGCGAGCTGCGCAGTTGGTTTTCCTCCCAGCAGGCGGTGACGCAGTGGGCCGGGCCGGGTGTCGCCTGGCCGCTGACGGCGGGATTTATGCGTACGCTGCTTGACTCCGATGAACAGCAGCCCGCACGCCTGCTCACCTTTGCCACGCGACGTGACGGCCGGCTCGCGGCGGTAGCGCAGCTGAACTTTGACTGGGAGAACCATCTTGCCTGCCTGTGCCGCGTGGCCGTCAATCCGGCGCTGCGAGGAAAAGGTTTGGCGGGCGAACTCCTGAACGTCATGATCCATACCGCCTTTAAGGATCCCGCTATCGAACGGCTTGAGCTGGTTGTTTATCCGCAGAATCGGGCGGCGGTGCGCACCTACGAAAAGCTGGGATTTGTGTGTGAGGGGGTCAGGCGGGCATGCGTAGCGGTAGGAGAAGCGCGCTGGGACAGCGCTTTTTATGGCCTGCTGCGCGCGGAATTCACCGCGCGCAGCGCCGCCTGAATCAGGCTGGGATCAGTTTTTCGGCTTTCAGCTTATCAAACAGGGTGATAAACGCATCCCGGGTAGACTGATAGCCCGTGAAGCCCGCCTTGCGGCTTTTGCTGATATCGGTGATCACTTCCATTGGGCGGCCCAGGTCGGCGTCGGTATGCCACCAGGACACCAGACGACTGATGTCGTCCTCTTTCAGATCGAACTGGTGGGCAATCGCTTTCCACTGCCCGGGCGCGGCATCCATTCGGCCATCAAGCGGCTGCATCTCATCCGGGTACGGCGCCGCCTCAATGCCGAAGTAGCTGGCAATCTCGCTCCACATCCACTTCCAGCGGAAGACGTCGCCATTGACGACGTTAAAATCCTGATCCCGGGCAGCAGGCGAGGTGGCAGCCCACTCCAGCTGCTGCGCAAGGACGTGCGCATCGGTCATGTCGGTCACGCCTTCCCACTGGGTTTTCGAGCCAGGGAAGATAAACGGCTGGCCAGTCTGCTTGCACAGGCTGGCATAGACGGCCAGCGTCTGCCCCATGTTCATAGCATTGCCCAGGGCAAAGCCGATAATGGTATGCGGGCGATGGACGCTCCAGGTGTAGCCATATTTCTCTGCGCCAGCAAAGACTTCATCTTCCTGCGCGTAGTAGAAGTTATCAACCGGCTGACGGCCCTGCTCTTCACGGAACGGTGTTACCGGAACGGCACCCTTACCGTAGGCGTCAAACGGCCCCAGATAGTGTTTCAGCCCGGTGACCAGCGCAACGTGGCCGCCTTTCAAGCCTTCGCCCAGCGCGTCAATCACGTTGCGTACCATCGCACCATTTACGCGAATGTTCTCTTTCTCGTTTTCCTGACGCGCCCAGACGCTGAAAAAGACCTTATCGACCTTAACATCCTTCAGCGCCTGCTTTACGGACTCCCTGTCGGTCAAATCCGCCGTCAGTGAGATGCAGCCTGCCGGGACGGCGGTACGGCCACGGGACAGACCCAGAACCTGCCAGCCATCGGTGTTCAGCTGTTCGGCCAGGGCGGTACCAATCACGCCGCTGACGCCAACGATTAATGCACGCTGTTGCATAATTTATCTCCTGTTTTGATTATCAGTTAAGCTTAATAGAGAATTAAATTCTTATCTCAGGTATAAATTCACACCATTAATGAATAAGAGTCATCAATCATGCACAGTCAGGATCGACTACGGGGGATCACGCCCTTTGTGGCCACCGTTGAGCACGGCAGCTTTACCGCCGCCGCAGAGAGCCTGCATCTGACCAGTTCTGCCGTCAGTAAAAGCATTGCACGGCTGGAAAACCGGTTGGGATCGCGGCTGTTCGAACGCACCACGCGCCGTCTGGCGCTTACCGACGCGGGACAGGCTTTTTACGACACCTGTAATCGGGTGCTGAGCGAGCTGGCGGAAGCGGAATCGGTGCTGGCGGCACAGCGCACCAGTCCGGTCGGCAGGCTACGGATCGCCGTTCCGCACACCTTTGGCCGGATGAGCGTAATGCCTTTGCTTACGCTGTTTTGCCAGCAGAATCCGGATATGCAGATCGGCCTGGCCTTCTCCGACCGCTTTGTTGACCTGTTTGAAGAGGGTGTGGATATCGCCGTGCGCATCGGTGGCCCGGCAGAGTATCCGCCCTCGCTGGGATTTCGCTATCTGGGCAACGAGCAGCTGATATTCTGCGCCGCGCCGCACTATCTGACGCAGCACGGCACGCCAGATTCACTTGAATCACTTAGCACTCACCAGGCTATTGTCTATGACCGCGTGGACGGCAGCACCAGCCCGTGGTACATCGCCTCGCCTGACGGGCGCATTGCTACGCGCACCGTCCCGCACCGCATGGCACTGGGAGACGGCGAAGCGCAGGTTGCCGCCGTTGTCGCCGGCCTGGGCGTGGCACAAATGGCGACCTGGCTGATGGAAAAACAGCTGGCTGAGGGTCAGCTGGTACAAATTCTGCCCGAACTGGCCGTCACTGGCCTGCCGCTCTACGTGGTGTGGCCGCGCAGAAAGCAGCTTACGCCAAAGGTGGATGCGCTGTTAACCGCGCTGGAGGGGCTATCAATTTCTGGCCAGAACGGCCTCCAGGCGGAGAAGGAGACCCGTTGAAAAGCAGAACGGCCAGCCCGCTGGCCGTTCTGCTCAGGCTTATTTCACTTCGATCAGCTTCTCGACGTCGGGGCTTCCCTGCGGTTCTGCCATCTCTTTGCGCACCTTCGCCACATCGCGCGCGCTGACCGGGGTTTTTGCCGTATTCCCCCAGCTGGTGCGAATAAAGTTGACCACGTCAGCCGTCTGTTGATCGCTCAGCCGCCAGCCAAACGCCGGCATGGTGATGGTCGAGGGTGCACCCTTTACGCCGGGCAGCGTGGCACCGCTGAGGACAATATGGATCAGCGACGTCGGATCCCCGGACTGCACCACGGCATTCCCACGCAGCATCGGGAAGAAGCGCTGGTAGCCGCTGCCGTCAGTTTTATGGCAGGCCGCACAGCTATCAATGTAGACCGACGCTCCCGGTTTGCTGTCATCGCCGTGCCAGAGCGCGTTGGCTTCAGCATTATCGGCCGCAAAACCAACCTGGCTCGGATCGCGTGCACCCAGCGACTTCAGATAGCGGGCAATGGCCGTTGCATCCTCCGCGCTCAGATGTTGCAGACTGTGCTGGACGACGTCCGTCATCCCGCCAAATACCGCCGTGCGGTCGTTACGCCCGGTGCGCAGGAACTGCACCAGCTCATCCTCGCTCCAGCCCCCCAGTCCATCACGGCTGTCGCCGCGTAGATTACTGGCGGTCCAGCCATCAATGGGCGCGCTGCTGCCGGCAAGATAGTCGCTGCCTTCACTGTCGTTCAGGGCTTTTTCCTGCATGGTCAGGCTACGCGGCGTGTGGCAGGCACCGCAGTGGCCTAACCCCTCCACCAGATACTGCCCACGCGCCAGCACCGCGTCCTGCCCGCTGAGCGGCTGGAAAGCCTTAACGTCAGGGGCGAAAATGCCGCGCCAGATCGCCAGCGGCCAGCGCATCGAGAGGGGCCAGGGAATGTCGCTCTTACGATTAGCCTGTTCAACCGGCTGCACGCCGTGCATAAACCAGGCGTAGAGCGCGTGCATATCCTCATCGCTCACCACGGCATAAGAGGGATAAGGCATTGCCGGATAGAGCGTCTGGCCATTTTTTGCCACGCCGTGCCGCACCGCTTTCTGGAAGTCATCCCAGCTGTAGTTTCCAATGCCGGTTTTTTTATCGGGGGTAATATTGGTAGAGTAAATGGTGCCGATCGGCGTTGCCATCGGCAGCCCGCCCGCAAAGGGTTTGCCGCCCATTTTGGTGTGGCAGGCTACACAGTCGCCTGCCCGTGCCAGGTATTCGCCGCGTTTGATCTGCGCCGCACCGCTTTCATCCGCTAAGGCGGCACAGGTGGTCATCCCCAGTAACAGGGCAGAAATTAACATTTTCATCGTGGATCTCCTCACGCCTGCACCAGCGGGCCTGGCTCCTTCAGATACCGTTCACGGATCGCCTTCGCCGACCAGTACGTCAGGGCGGCCACCAGGCCAGTCGGGTTATATCCCAGACCCTGTGGGAACGCCGAAGCTCCCGGCACAAACACGTTCGGTACGTCCCAGCTTTGCAGATAGCGGTTCAGCGCGCTGGTTTTCGGGTCGTCTCCCATTATTGCCCCGCCGTTCATATGGGTGGTCTGGTAAACGGTGGTGTCAAAGTGCGTTCCCGGCATTTTTGGCGAGCCGCTGATCATCATGGGATTCATGGCCTCGGCGATTTTATGCATGCGGCCATGCATAAACTGCGACATTTTGATGTCGTTTTCCTGCCAGTCAAAGGTCATACGCAGCAGCGGCTGTCCAAAGGCGTCCTTGTAGGTGGGATCCAGATCCAGGTAGTTGCTGCGATAGGACTGGTGCGCACCGTGCGCATCCATGGAGACGTGGTGCGTGTAGTGATCGGCCACCGCCGCCTTCCACTTGCTGCCCCAGCCGGGCGTACCCGGGGGAGTAGGCAGGCCGGAAATCGGCTTCACGCCTGCCTGGTTCACCCAAAAAGGTGACCCGCCGACAAAACCATATTTGCCGTGGTCAAAGTTATCGGCGTTAAAGTCATCCACACCGACGCCCGCACCGCCCGCACCAATAAAGTTATTCGTAAAGACGCTTTTATCGAAGAAGGCTTTAATTGTGGAGATGTTCTGGTAGGCAAAGTTGCGGCCCACCACCCCTTCATTCGTCACCGGATCGTAAGGCTTGCCAATACCCGAGAGCAGCATCAGATGCACATTATGAAACTGGAATGCGGAGAGGATGACCAGATCGGCCTGCTGCTCAATCTGACGACCCAGTGCATCAACATAGGTGACGCCGGTGGCACGCTTTTTATCTGCCGTCAGGTTTACGCGCAGCACGTTGGAATTCTCACGCAGCTCAAATCCCGCTTCCTGGCGCAGGGCGGGCAGCACATTGACATTTGGCGAAGCCTTCGAGTACATGTAGCAGGCATAACCGCTACAGTAGCCGCAGAAGTTGCATGGCCCCATCTGTGCGCCATAGGTGTTGGTATAAGGGCCGGAGGTATTGGCCGAGGGCAGGTCGTAAGGATGGTAACCCACTGCTTCTGCCGCCTGGGCAAACATTTGTGCCGAGAAAGTCCGCTTCTGGGCGGGCAGCGGGAAAGGCTGCGATCGGTCGGGCGCGAACGGGTTACCCTTGCCCTGACCGACGACTTTCCCCCTGACGCGCCATTCAGAACCTGAGGTACCAAAGACTTTTTCTGCCTTATCGAAGAAGGGTTCAAGTTCTTCGTAGGTCACCCCGAAGTCCTGAATGGTCATCCCTTCGGGGATAAATTTTTTACCGTAGCGTTCTTCATAGTGGCTGCGCATCCGCAGCTCAATGGGATCGACGCGAAAGTGAACGCCCGACCAGTGCAGCCCTGCGCCGCCGGTACCGGTTCCCGGCAGGAATGCCGCCAGCTGGCGATAGGGTTGCGCGGTCTGCGTTGAATTGTGGCGAATGGTCACGGTGCTTTTCGACAGGTCCTGAAACAGCTTTTTACGGATGTTATAGGTCAGTTCGTCAATTACCTGCGGGTAGGCGCCGTCCGGATACGTATCGCGATGCGGTCCACGCTCGAGCGCCACGACATTCAGACCAGCCTCGGTCAGCTCTTTCGCCATTATTGATCCGGCCCAGCCAAAACCGACGATTACCGCATCAACCTTTTTCATTTCAGTGCCCATAATCAGCTCCTCTCCCCGCGAATCGAGACCGGTGGGAACGGATAGCGTTCACCTCGCTCAACCCAGTCCATAAAGTCCGCGCGCGCGCCCGGAAAACCAATCAGCTGCCAGCCAACCATTCCCTGATTGCCGCCGTGGATGGGATCGCTGAAAAAACCCTCCCGCGTGTTTTGCAGCAGATAGCTGAAGAATAGCGTGGACGGAACCTGCCTGAATTCGACGCTCCCGGCTTCAAAGGCCTCAAGCAGCGCATCCTGCTGCTCCGCATTCAGGCTGGCAAAGACGCTGCCGTGCTTCGCTCTGGCAGCAGCATCGGCGTCGGCCAGGCCCAGGCGGTAGATCTGCTGCGGCACCAGCGGTAGCTGATAGCCGAGCGCCTTATCGGCCTCGGGGTGGAAAGGTCCGTGCATATACCAGTTAACACCAGTGGCATAGGGCGTGTTCATCTGCCTGTCGATATACTCCGCGACGCCCGCTTCCAGCGCGCCAGGCCCCCGATCGTCGGCGGGGATCAGGCGGGCGACCGCAGCCTGGAGGAAGGCATACTCTTCCGGCGTGAACCAGCTGGGCTGGTAGGTTCTGGCCCGCTGAGGCCCGCTGGGAACAGGCTCTTTAGCCATGGCAGGCACTGCGGCGGTGAGTGAACCTACCCCGCTGGTGCCAATGGCGACGGCGGGGGCGAGGGTAATAGTTTTAAGCAGGAACTCTCTGCGGGAGTTCCCCTTCTTTTCTTGCGACATAACATTGCCTTATTCACGCGTAAGCCGCATGAAAACGATCGGGTTTGACGATTGCCTGAGGGTCTATTTTAGTAATGATTGAAAAATCAGGGGTATTAATCACCATTGTTACCGGTAACAAAGGCTAAGTTTAACAGTTCTTCCTGCAAGAATTTAGCAAAACAAACAAAAAAGCACTAATTCATTAACAATCCCTGCGGCGCTGAAATTAATAGAAACAACCGCGATGTGACCGTTAACGTTAAAAAGCGTTATAAAAAGAGAACATTAACAGCGGAGTGCCTATGTTTAAATCTTTCTTCCCCCGGCCAGCGCTGTTCTTCAGCAGTGTTGTTCTCTGGAGCGCCCTTGCCATCCTGCTATGGTTTGGCGGCGGCAGAGACTGGATCCTTCACCTGCCGCTGTTTTCCGGAAATGCCAGCGCACCATTGCCCAATAACGCGCTGCGGTTTATTGCGCCGGGCGGGCTGGCTTTCTATCTCTATTATCTGGTGGTGGTCACCCTGTTTGCTGGTATGTGGTTCCTGTTCAGCCCTCACCCGTGGCAGCGCTGGTCGGTGCTCGGATCGGCGCTGATTATCTTTGCCACCTGGTTTTCCGTGCAGGTTGGCGTGGCGGTCAACAGCTGGTATGAGCCCTTTTACGATCTGATTCAGCAGGCGATGTCCCACCCGAATACCGTTAAAATTGAGACGTTTTATACGCAGATGGCGGGTTTCCTGAGTATTGCGCTGATCGCGGTGGTCATTAACGTACTTAATATGTTTTTTATCAGCCATTACGTCTTCCGCTGGCGCACGGCGATGAACAACTACTATATGGCGCACTGGTCACAGCTGCGCGGGATTGAGGGAGCAGCACAGCGTGTGCAGGAAGACACCATGCGTTTCTCGTCCACGCTTGAGGATATGGGCGTTAGCTTTATTAACGCGATTATGACGCTGATTGCCTTTCTACCGGTACTGGTCGCGCTGTCGGTGCATGTGAAGACCGTGCCGATTCTGGGCAGTATTCCCTACGCGCTGGTGATTGCCGCCATCCTCTGGTCGCTGCTGGGCACCGGTATGCTGGCCGTAATCGGCATTAAGCTTCCTGGACTCTCCTTCCGTAATCAGCGGGTGGAAGCCGCCTATCGTAAAGAGCTGGTCTATGGCGAAGATGATCCGCAGCGCGCAACGCCGCCGACCGTACGCAAACTTTTTTCTAACGTGCGTAAAAACTATTTTCGCCTCTACTTTCATTACCTATATTTCAATATTGCCCGTATCCTCTATTTGCAGCTTGATGCCGTTTTTAGCCTTTTCGTCCTGTTTCCCTCCATCATTACCGGCGCGATTACCCTGGGATTGATGACGCAGATAACGAATGTATTTGATCAGGTGCGCAGCTCGTTCCAGTATCTGATTAACTCCTGGACAACGCTGGTGGAACTGCTGTCCATTTACAAGCGTCTGCGCAGCTTTGAACAGGTGTTGAATGCACAGCCGGAAAAAGAGAGCGTCAGCCTGTGAACGGATCGGCGGCCCTGAAAGGGGCCGCCGCATGAACAGGAAGAGTCGGGCAGGCCAATATAACCAGGAATTTCCTTACGCAGAACAGCTAATTATTTCTATTTCGTATCATGCATTATTTAGCATAATATCTTGCAGCCTCATCAATGCTCACGCAGCAGGCTCATTTCAGGCAAAGAGCGCGCTTTAATCTGCCCATTTAGAATTAAAAAGCGGAAAATTATTTAAAAAAAACTACTATTAATGCTGTAGGCGCTTAAAGCGTGTCTGATAACGCATTCTTTGCAGGAACAATCACATTTTGCTAATAAATCAGCTGCATGAGATGACTAAATAATTTAAAAATAATGGGTTTTCTGGTGCATAAGTGTCGGACAGAATAAACGCACGTGATTAAAGTATCGGTCAGAGGTGACAGCCTCTGACCGCCGCGAGGCACCCTGATTCAGTTTCTATCACGCCAACACCAGGGCGTTCCCGAGAGCAGACCGAGAGGTCTGCTTTTTTTTGTGGCTTCAGTGAGCGGAAAAGGCGCTGACCGACAGGTCAGCGAATGACAGCTACGCGCAGGCTTCGGAGGCAAGCCAGAGCAGCACTGACCAGACGGTTAACGAAATACGCTGATCGCCTCAACCAGCCTGGTGGCCTGCCGCGCCATACGATCCGACGCCTGGGCACCCTCTTCGACCCTTGCCGCATTTTGATGGGTAATATTATCCAGATCTTCCACCGCCAGGCTGACCTCGCTGAGGGCAGTCGCCTGTTCAGCGGTAGCCGCGCTAATCTGAGCAACCAGCGCGGTGACGTTCTGCACCTGGGAAACGATCGCTTCCATCGTCTTTCCGGCATCGTTGACATGCTGACTGCCGGACTGGACCTTAGCCGTACTGTTTTCAACCAGAGCCTTAATTTCACTGGCGGCCTTTGCACTGCGCTGGGCCAGGCTGCGTACTTCCCCTGCGACCACGGCAAAGCCTTTGCCCTCTTCCCCGGCGCGGGCGGCCTCTACTGCGGCATTGAGCGCCAGAATATTCGTCTGAAAGGCAATACCGTCGATGACGCTGGTTATGCTGGCGATTTTCTGTGAGCTGAGGGCGATCTCATCCATCATATCCACCATGTCATTCATGGCCTGCCCGCCCTGCATCGCCGCATCCCGGGTACTTTGCGACAGGGTATCCACCTGCCTGGCGGTTTCGGTATTGCTTCTCACCGTCGCGGTCATTTCATTCATCGTTGCGGCGGTCTGCTGTACGTTTGCTGCCGCCTGTTCGGTACGGCGGCTGAGATCGTTATTCCCCTGCGCGATGGCATCGCTGCCGCTGAGGACGTTTACGGCCTGCCCACTGATATCATCCACCAGCCAGCGAAACATCAGTCCCAGCTGGCCGACGGCACGCAGCGTGGTGCCCACCTCGTCCACCCGGTCAAGCTGATCGACCTTATGACTGGCGCCGGTCGCTACCTGAAGCGCCTGCTGGCAAACGCGTTCGATCGGGCGGGAGACCTGCTGCTCCAGCCAGGCGCAGGCCATAAACAGCAACACGGCCATGATACCCGCAAAGAGGCCCAGTGGCTGCGCGGCCATACCCAGCGCCCAGGCGCCCGCCAGGGTGAATGGCAGGATGGCGGCCAAAGTAGTCCGGATACGCCAGCGCAGCGGCAGGGTTTTAAAAATTGAGGTCCACTTCAGCAGACCGGTGCGCACCAGCAAGCCCTTATGGAAGTGCCAGCCCTTACGCTTCCCCTCGCGGAATTCGCGGTAGAGCCGTTCGGTTTTTTGAATCTCTTCTGCGCCCGGTTTGGTTCGCACAGACATATAGCCCTGCACCTTCCCTTCACGCACCACCGGAATCGCATTTGCCCTGACCCAGTAGTGATCGCCATTTTTACGGCGATTTTTGACCAGCGCCGTCCAGGGTTCACCCTGCTTCAGCGTCGCCCACATATCAGCAAAGGCTTCCGGCGGCATATCCGGGTGGCGCACGGTATTATGAGGCTGCCCGTTAATCTCATCAGGCTCGAAGCCGCTAACCGCGATGAACGCATCATTAGCGTAGGTGATGTGGCTTTGGGTATCCGTGGTCGACATCAGCGTCGCGCTGTCGTCAAAAGGATATTCCTGCTGGGTTACGGGTAGATTGGTTCGCATGCGATGGGTCCTTGAAGCAGTGGCAGGACTGAGCTTGAATTAAATGATTATTATTTTTTATTATTTTCGGCGGGAATGAGCGGATCTTTAGCCTGTAAACGCCATTTTGCGGGCTGGCTTTACTCAGCCCGCGCAGCAGACTCAGAACGCCCATCTTACGCCCATGCTATAGCGCCAGCCTTTCCCACCGTTGCCATCGATCGCTTTGCGGTAGTCCGCTTCCGCATACATTGAGACGTCGTTTTTAAAACGGGTGGTGCCACCCAGCCCCAGCTCCCACATCTGACCATATTTCCCACCGCTGAAGGTGTGGCTGATATCCTCATAGCCTCTGGTGCCAATGGTGGTTTTCCCGTCGCCGCCCCAGCCTTTCAGGTAGTTGGCCCGCAGATAAGGGGTGTATTGCCGTTGACTGTCGTCCGTCCAGGTACGATCCAGCCTGGCCCCCAGCCGTCCGGTGGTCAGATGATAATCGGGGTAACTGACCGTCAGATTATCCTTATCGGTGAGGCTGTCCATGGCCAGGTGCAGGACCATCAGCTGCGCCTGTGGCTCCAGCCGCACGCCATTGGCAAATTCAACTGGCCAGCCACTCTCCAGCGAGGCGGTCCAGCCTTTGCCTTTCAGCTTCGCTACCGCTTTCTGACGGGCTATATCGGTCTCACCACGGTGCCAGTCGTACGAGAGCGCACCGTCGAGATAGAACCCGTTATCGCGCTGCCAGGTGCCGTACAGGGCCACGCTGTCGCTGTCGAAGGTGGTGCTGCTGTAGCCGTCTGCGGCATGCGGGCGAAGCCGCGTGTTACCCCGCGTATAGGCCACCCCGCCGCGCAGGCTGTCGCTGACCCCGTCAAACCGCAGCAGGTTGCCGCCAATCTGCATCGCGCTGTAGTCGATATCCACGTCGTAGCCGAAATCACGGAAGGACTGGCTGGTTTTATAGGTCATATTCGACCCGGTATAGCGCAGGAACATCTCCCCGCCGCTGCCGTCCGGCTGCGCTGACTGCTGGCGCAGCTCGCCCAGACGCTTGTGTAAATCATCCAGAATCGCCGTCGTATAGTACGCGAGGCCTACCGGCACTGAAATGTATGCGGGTACCTGGGGCACCACGGCGGGTCGGCCTGGCGCACAGCGATTCACCCCATTGACCACGCACAGATCCGGCGAGACGGGGGAGACCTCCGTAGGCGGGATACAGGACTCGCCGTTTTTACAGATATAGCCGTTAGCCAGCCGATAATCCCAAAACTGATTATCACTTCCCCCGGCTACGCGCCGCTGAAACGCGTCACTGCTTCCCGGCGCAAAGCTGTATAGCTGGTAGCTCCATGGCCCCAGCGCCAGGTAGCCCCCCTTGAGTGCAAAGCTGTTGGGGCTGGCATTCCCGGCTACCTGCGCCAGCGATATCCCCTCATAGCCCTCAATGGTGCCGCTGTGATTAAGGTCGGTCAGATTGGCGTTACTCAGCGCCGTGGGGACAACCTCCAGCAGCGTCGTGCCCGTGGCATTGCCTTCCACCTGAAGATGGTCAGTGAACTGATTACTCAGTGCACCGCCCTCATTGACCAGGGTGTTAAGCCTCACGCTCCCCTCCTGGGAGGCAAGGTTTCCCTCTATGGTCAGGTCGTTACCCGCTGTACCGCTGCCGTTCGTCAAATCAATCGTGCCTGCATTGTTGACCGTGACCGAATTATCGCTGCCGCCGGCTATCACCGGATGGACGTCATTCCCTGCATAAAGCGTGGAGCCGGGACCGATATTAACGGTGCTGTGCGCCAGCCTGAGATTATCGGTCAGCTCCCACTGCGTATCGTAGAAGTTGATGGTACTCCAGCCGCTGCCCAGGTTTACCCCTCTGCTCAGATCGTCGGCGCTGAACGACCCTCCGCGCGAACTGATGCTCTGCAACGTCAGCATGCCTTCGGTGCCTCCCTCGTCAGTAATATGCCGCGTCCGATCCAGCGCAACGTGGTTAATCAATGCCCGGTTGTTAACCCCATTTCCCAGCGTAATGCTGCCGTTGAGCGTGCCCCCGGTCCAGCTCAGGTTATCGCTCCCCCCGCCGGTGTTGACGTCTCCGATGACGTCGCCCGCTTCCAGTAGGATCACATCATCAGCATTGCTGCCTGCCACGGCCTGGCCCAGCGGAGAGGTGGCGGTAATAGTCCCCAGATTCTCAAAAAGGGTGGTACCTCCCCGTAGATCCACCACGGGCGCAAGGGTGCTGGCCGAGACAAATGTGCCCGTATTCAGCACATAGCCTGGCCTGGCGGCCACCAGGGCCGAGCCCCCGCTGCTGCTGGTAATGTTCACGTTCGCGGCGGTTCTGACGTTTCCTGTCGTGTTGGCAACTATCCCGGTGCCGCCCGCCCCACCAACGTTAAACTGGTAGCCACTGCCCAGGATAAGATCATCCCTGGCAGCCGCACCGCTGGCCTGGGTAAAGTTCAGACCGACTCCGCTACCGTTGACGTTGGTGGTAACGGTTGAGGCCGGATCGAAAGGGACTGCCGTGCGGATACCGCTGCCATCTGCGCTGTTGAGGGTGACATTATTCAACCTGACGTTTGCGATTTCCGCGCGGTTTTCAATGCCGCTGCCGCTGCCGTTAACGCTAACCGTGGCATCGCTGGCGTTAAGCCCGACCGCACCGCTATCGAGAAGAATGCCATGCGCCGTTCCTGAAGTGGTAATGCGGGTATCGCTACCGGCGAGTGAGAGCTGCGCGCCGTCACTGATACGTACGCCTGCCACACCGTCATTGACGTTAATCGCCCCGCCTCTCGCCGTCGACGTGCCGTTACCGCTGATATCCAGCCCCGTGCCCTGCGCAACGTTAACCCTGCCATTATTGCTAATCGTGCTGCCGCTGCGGCTGCGTATCCCGATACTGTTGGCACCGGACAGCGCCACGCTGCCCTGATTCACCAGCGCTGCGCCATTGGCGACGTCATAACCAACGGCATTCTGGCCGCTGCCCGTCAGGCTGGCACCGCTGCTCACCCGCGTATCGGCCGCCGAGCCGTTAAGGACATTGCTCAGATCGGTTCGCAGATTGTTCACCAGCACGCCAACGCTGTTATTACCATTCAGGGTGATAGCGCTGCCGTTATCCAGCGTGCCGCCTGCGCCCCCTTCCACCCTCAGCGCGGTTGCACCCGAGCCGTTAGCGATAAACTGGCTGCTGCCGCCAGCAAACAGGCTGTCCGGGCCGGAGGCGATAACGCCGGTGGTATCGGCTCCGCTCAGGGTGATACTGGCGGGGGAGGTAAAATTGAGCGAGGCGGCATCATCAATACGGTAGAGCGTTGAGCGATCGGTGGGGACGTTGCTGGCGCTGTCGGCGCTGTTGATGACCGATCCTGCCCCGGCGGCATGCCAGGCAATCTGATCGCTGTTGTTAAAGCTGGGCGTCGCGGTTGAGGCGACATTCACGCGCGCGCCATTGAGCGCTTCGGCACCGATGGCACCCGGACCATTCATATTCAGTGCGCCGGTCAGCGTGGCGGTGGCGCTTTGGCCGGACGCGCTGACGCCCCGCGTACGTGAGGTCAGGCTGCCACCTTCGATGTTAATTGTGCCTGCATTGCTGACCGTCGTCGTCTGGCTGGTGGTGCCGTTGACCTGAATCCCGGTTCCGCCATCGTTTATCGCTATCGTTCCACTATTAATGCCGGCCGCCCCGCTCTCGATCAGCATTCCGGTTGCGCCCGTGCCGGTAAAGGTAATATTTCCGCTGTTGTTGAGCTGGGCGCGGTTACGGGCAATCAGCCCGGTCAGCCCATTTTGCGAGGATGTCAGTGCAGCACTGGAGGTCAGAGAAGTGTCAGCGCGGGCCGTGCCACTGTTTTTACCCGCTAAGGTATGTTTCTGCCCATCCGCAATTGCCCCCACCGAGCCAACGCCCGTGAGGGAGATTTGGGTTGCCGCATCCAGTGTTCCCTTCGCCCCCCCCTCAACGATTAACCCGGTCGCCCCGGTGCCGGACACCAGCAGATTAGCATCTCGCGTATTCACCTCGGTACCGGTCGTCCCGGTGCCCAGCACCCCAACTGAGCGCTCACCGGAGGCGGTCAGCGACAGCCCGCTGCCGTCGAAATCAGCCCCCTGCTCCAGGCGGAATAGGGTGGAGTCGGTGGTGGTGACATCAAAGTCACTGTTGCCGATGACGTTGATTTTCGCACTGGGACCATAAGCAAAAAACGCTATCTGGCTACTGCCCTCGCTGAAGCTGGGCACGGCTGCGCTGTTAACATTAACGGTCGCATTTCCTCTGGCATGAACGCCAATCGCCCCGATGCCCGAAAGGTTGATCGGTCCGTCAATGCTGGCGGTAGCCGCTGCGCTATCCTGCCCTTCGACCCATACGCCAAAATTCCTCGTACCGCTGGCGGGGTCCGCACCACCCGCAACGTTAATCGTCCCGGTCGAGGCGGCGGAAGCCTGCTGGCCGTCGGTCGCCAGGACCTTCATCCCGGTAGCGTTTACGCCGTTAAGATTGATGGTGCCTGCATTGTTGATGCCGCCGTTTGCCCCGGCATTTACCACGTCCAGCCCGACGTTTTCACGCGGCACGCTAACGGCTGCGCCGTTAACATCAATGATGCCATTATTAACGAGGGTAGCATTCGCACCGCCCGTTGCCAGCAGCCCGGCAGCATTCTGAACCCGGCTGCCAATCACAATATGACCGTTATTGACGGCGGTGCCGTTACCGGTAAGGGAAATACCGCTGGTGGTTTCGCTCTGATTAACGGCCGTGTCGGCAACGCTCTCCGTCAGGCTATTTTGCGCCCCCCGACCAATGACGATTAGCCCACTGCTTTCATTGGTAAAGCGGGAGTCGTTATCTACGGCGACGCCGGATGTGGTGCCGCTGGCGCTTGAGCCATTCACGCCAACGTTGATATTGCCAAAATTATTTGCGCTGGAGGCACCGGTCAGGTTGATGCCTGCCGTATAGCCGCCCGCAGGATTCCCGGTGGAGGCGAAGTTAATAATACCGTTATTATCAAAAGTGCTGCCAGAGGCTACGTTGACCCCATTGGCGTTATATCCCGTTGTTGCGACGCCGGTGCCATCAATTTTGTTCAGAAAGTTGCCGTTGATCACGCCGTTATTGGTGCCGCTGCTGGCGTCCAGATTAATGGCCGCACTATCCTGCCCCAATCCTCCCACGCTGGCGACCTTGCCCTGATTATCTACGCTGGCTCCGTTTGTTGCCCGTATCGCGCCCCCGTTTGCCCCAACTACTTCCAGCCGGGCGGAAGAGGCGATATTTACCCTGGCACTGGCGCCGCTGGCGTTAATGACCACGCGTTCGCCCACCGGCTGCGCCACATCATCAGCCGGGTCGTCCGCGCTGATGGTGTAGGAGATATTTTGGCTCGCGGTTGAAAAGGCTTTATTGAACGCCGTCAGATAGTTTGAGGTGCTAAGATTACCAGCCCTTAGCTGGCTGATAAGCCAGTCATTGTAGCGCTTTAAGCTGACCGCGTCGGTGACGTTAAAATTAGCACTCTTGCCATCGAGCGTGCTTATGCTGAAAGTGCCATTGTAGGTGGCCACGTCGGTGACAAGATAGGTTCCGGGAACGGCAGGGTCAGCCGCCGCCGCAGAGAAGGTGATACGGTTCTGCGAAAGCCAGCCAATGGTGGCGTTATCTGTGCTGCCATTGGCATCGAACAGGGTCGTTTGCTTGGCCGCCATACTCCAGCCGTTGGTACTGGCGGTCGGGGATACGCCCTGCTCCCCAATATCGACATCCAGACTGCCATTGTTAACCGAGGCAACCCGAGCGTTAATATATTGTGCATCCCCCACGTTAACGATATCCGGCACCGACGTGGCCGACGACACGGGCGGCAACGCAACCAGCCGATCGGGGTTATAGACCTGGAAAGTCGTATTGCCGCCGGTGGTGGCATCGGGGATGGTAATGCCAAAGTTCCTCGGGCCGGGATCCAGCCGCTCAGCACCAATCAGCTCACTTCCGCCCACGATGCGGCCAGACTCGGCCAGAGAAGAGAGTGGCGTTGACTGCGCGCCATTCACGCCGGGCGTAAAACGCTGATTACCGGTCAGCACATGGGCAGTACCATCACTTACCCCTATCGCCCCGACCCGATTATCATTATCGGCAGGATTAAATTCCTGTAAGACTTCAGCGTAAAGCGGATCGCAGGAGATGATAAATATCTGCGCGGAAAATAACCCCAGCGTTATCGTGCTTAATCTGAAAGACATATTTCCTCCGGGTAATAACAGGCCACCCCCCTGCTATTAGCGGGAATAGTAATAACACCACTGGAAGGTAAAGGAATAACCTTTTTTCAGCTATAACTATACCGCCCGGCAAAGGCTCGGGATTAATAATAATTGGGTGCAATTCCCTTTGGGATCGTCCGGCCCTGAAAATCTCATTAAGTTAAGTTAAAAATAATTAACCCGTAATATTTTTATAAAAACATCTGGATCTTTTTTCACACCAGTTAAAACATGCTGATTTATAGATAAAAAAGCCAATATCAGAAGATATAGTCAGCTTGCAGTTTAATTGCAAAGATAAATTATGTTGCGCTACAGTTCCGCGATGAGAAATTACTTAAGTAATACAATATTACCGGAAGTTATCACCACGGCGGCCGGACAGGCTATATAAACGGGCTACTTTATTTCATTGTAAATACAGCCACTTCGGGATTTTTTTATCCTGAGCATAAACCGAAAAGGAAGGAGTGAGCGAGGCAGGTTTTCCTGCTAAAAAAAAGAGTGGGTGTGCGGAAAAAAATAAGGGAGTCAATTCCCCCCGTGGGTGAGACAGGAAATTCATTCAAGGGTTGCCACCGTCCATAGCGCCAGCGTTTATGGAATAATGGGCTGACCGCAGCCAGCCCTGAGAAAGAATCTATTCCGATGGAATAACGTATTTCGGTTTAGAAGATCCACTTTACGCCGACGTTATAGCACCAGCCTTTCCCGCCGCTGCCATCGTACTCTTTAGGATACGCCGCTTACGCTCGCATATTGAGGTTAAAAGATAACGGATGGAGCGGGCCAGCGTGGGCCGTCGCAGCGTTAACTGCCTGACGCCCCACGCCGTGTTGCTCCCGGGCAGGCCAGGTGTTAAGGATTCAACGCCACATGCTTCATTTTTGCTTCATAAGCAACGGCCCGCTTTGAGTCAAACTGGTGCTCCCACTTGGCGATAACCAGCACTGCCAGTGCGTTGCCAATGACGTTAAGGGCTGTACGCGCCATATCCATAATACGGTCGACACCAGCAATAAACGCCAGCCCCTCCAGCGGAATGCCCACGCTGCCCAGCGTCGCCAGCAGGACCACAAAGGAGACGCCAGGCACGCCGGCGATACCTTTAGATGTCACCATCAGGGTCAGTACCAGAACGATCTCCTGACCGATGGACAGGTTAATGCCATACAGCTGGGCAATAAATATCGCAGCAATACTCTGATAGAGCGTGGAACCGTCCAGATTAAACGAGTAGCCGGTAGGGACGACAAAGCTGCAAATCGACTTGGGCGCGCCGTAGGCCTCCATCTTCTCCATAATGCGCGGCAGCACGGTTTCAGAGCTGGAGGTCGAGTACGCCAGGATCAGCTCCTCTTTCAGGATGCGTATCAGGGTGGTAATACGCAGCTTACAGATGCGGGCAACCGTACCCAGTACCACAAAGGCGAAAAAGAGGATCGCCGCGTAAACCAGAATAACCAGCTTAGCCAGCGGCCACAGCGAGGCAAAGCCGAAGTTAGCAATGGTCACGGAGATCAGCGCGAAGACGCCAATCGGCGCATAGCGCATAATCATATGCGTTACCTTGAACATGGCTTCAGAGGTCGAGCGGAACACCTTCAGCAGCGGGTCGCGGTGTTCAGACGGCAGCGAAGAGAGCCCCAGTCCAAACAGTACCGAGAAGAAGATAATCGGCAGCATGTCACCTTTCGCTATTGCAGCAAAAATATTCTGCGGGATAAGCGAAAGGATGGTGGTGACCAGACTGTGTGCCCCACCCTGCACCTGCGCCGTTGTCGCTTCATACTTAGAGATATCCACCGTTGCCAGCGTCGACATATCAATGCCGTAGCCGGGTTGAAACACGTTCGCCAGGGTAATACCTACCACAATGGCAATGGTGGTAATCACTTCAAAGTAGACGATGGTTTTTACACCGATACGTCCCAGTTTTTTCGCATCACCCACGCCGGCAATGCCTACAATCAGGGTAGAGATAACGATAGGTACAACAATCATCTTGATCAGATGAATAAAGATATCACCGGCCGGACTGAGGATATTGGTGATTAACCATTCACGGTCGGAGGGTTGGTTATGCAGTATCGCGCCAACGATGATCCCCAGGGCCAGCGCCGTCAATATTTGCCAGGCCAGGCTGAATTTAGCAGCTTTCATAACTTATCTTTTCCTTAACAAAACCCGCTCTCCGCGGTGGACTGCGGAATGAATCACGCTCAAGGGAGGCTTTGCCGAAGTCGGCTAATTCACGGATATGGGATGGTTGATACCTGATTTTCAGGCAGATGATAAGTACCATTTTCACTGGTACAAATGCAAGCCTGCGTGAATTGTGGCTACTTTATTAGCACCTGACAGGATAAAGCTCTGGAACGGGCCCAAAAATTTAACCTGTTGTTATAATTGGCAATATTGCGAACGCATTACGCATAGGTATGCAAATCAGGTCTTTGCCCGCTGTGCATCGCCGGATTTAATTGACTAAAAATTACACGGTGAGTTTCGTTATGAAATGACTTAAGCGACTGCTTACGCCCTTTTAAGCCGCTGACTTAAGGTCATTAATGCCCTTATTCTTATTAAGGGCGCTATGACGTGATCTGTCGCGCAAAAAGAAAACAAAGCCACGCGCCATACCCCATTTAACCTTTGGTTGACATAGTATTAACAACTTCAAGGAGATCAGCCATGAGCCAACAATACAGACATCCCGTCCCCGCCAGCATTGCGGAGCACACCCTGATTAATGCCCAACAGTATCAGTCAATGTACCAGCTATCGGTACAGGACCCGGATGCCTTCTGGGGGGAACAGGGCCAGATCCTCGACTGGATTAAGCCTTATACCCGCGTGAAAAACACCTCGTTTGCGCCGGGTAATATCGATATCCGCTGGTTTGAAGACGGTACGCTGAACCTTGCTGCCAACTGCCTTGATCGCCATCTGCACAGCCGGGGTGACCATCCGGCGATCGTTTGGGAAGGCGATGACGCCAGTGAAAGCAAAACGCTGACCTTCCGCGAGCTGCATCGTGAAGTCTGCCGCTTCGCCAACGCGCTGAAGGAGCTGGAGGTTAAAAAGGGCGATGTGGTCGCCATCTATATGCCAATGGTGCCCGAGGCCGCTATCGCCATGCTCGCCTGCGCGCGCATTGGCGCGGTGCACTCCGTCATCTTTGGTGGCTTTTCACCGGACGCGGTTGCTGGCCGCATTATTGATTCCAATGCCAGACTGGTCGTTACCGCAGACGAAGGTCTCCGCGCCGGACGTACCATCCCGCTGAAAAAGAACGTCGACCTTGCGCTGGCGAACCCGAAAGTCACGTCAGTCACCAACGTTGTGGTTTTCCGCCGCACGGGTGTGGAATCGGGCTGGGAAAACGGCCGGGATATCTGGTGGCATGAGCTGGTGAATAAGGCCAGCGCCCACCACCAGCCGGAAGAGATGAACGCTGAGGATCCCCTGTTTATCCTTTATACCTCGGGTTCCACCGGCAAACCTAAAGGCGTTCTGCACACCACCGGCGGCTACCTGGTCTATGCCGCCGCCACCTTTAAATACGTGTTCGATTATCACCCTGAAGATGTGTACTGGTGCACCGCTGACGTGGGCTGGATCACCGGGCACAGCTACCTGCTGTATGGGCCCCTGGCCTGTGGTGCCACCACGCTGATGTTTGAAGGCGTACCCAACTGGCCAACGCCAGCGCGCATGGCTGAGGTGGTGGACAAACATAAGGTCACGCTGCTGTATACGGCGCCAACGGCTATCCGTGCACTGATGGCGGAGGGCGATAAGGCAATAGCCGGGACCCACCGTACCAGCCTGAGGATCCTCGGTTCAGTCGGCGAGCCCATCAACCCGGAAGCCTGGGAGTGGTATTACAACAAAATTGGCGATGGCCGCTGTCCCATTGTCGATACCTGGTGGCAAACGGAGACCGGCGGCTTCATGATCGCCCCGCTGCCCGGTGCCACCGAGCTGAAGGCGGGTTCGGCAACTAAACCCTTCTTTGGCGTCCAGCCTGCGCTGGTGGATAACGAAGGTAATGCGCAGGAAGGGGCCTGCGAAGGCAATCTGGTCATTATCGACTCCTGGCCTGGTCAGGCCCGCACGCTGTTTAACGATCACGACCGGTTTGAGCAGACCTATTTTTCTACCTTTAAAAACATGTACTTCAGCGGGGACGGCGCACGGCGCGATGAGGACGGCTACTACTGGATAACCGGCCGCGTGGACGACGTGCTTAACGTCTCCGGCCACCGACTGGGGACGGCCGAGATTGAATCTGCGCTGGTTGCCCATCCCAAAATAGCCGAAGCAGCCGTTGTTGGCATCCCTCACAGTATTAAGGGTCAGGCGATCTACGCCTATATTACCCTTAACAGCGGTGAAGAACCGTCACCGGAGTTATATACTGAAGTCCGCAACTGGGTACGTAAGGAGATTGGCGCCATTGCCACGCCGGATATTTTGCACTGGACGGATTCACTGCCAAAAACCCGTTCGGGAAAAATTATGCGACGGATATTACGCAAAATCGCCGCCGGTGATGTCAGTAACCTGGGGGATACCTCTACGCTGGCCGATCCGGGCGTAGTGGATAAATTGCTAGAGGAAAAACAGGCGATTAAAATGCCTTAAGCCCCCTGGTGAAGATTCATGCATACGAGAGCCTCATTTTTATTATCATGAGGCTCTCATAATATTCCTTAACATACCTTTTCAGAACCCACATTAATTTTCAGACCGTTGCTGAGAGCCGAATAAATAAAGTTTCTGGTTTACGCATTATAACATTAACCGACATGGCGCAAACCGGGTGCGCAACAACGTAAAGCGATATTACGCGCAGTCATTTAGTTCGCAATAATTATTAAAGAGCATTCCGGAGGCGGACATTATCCGGCAGCACTGGGTAAGACCGCCACACTATACCCTCTGGAGAAACTGTGATGAATGACGTTATTTATCAACGGATGGAGAAGAGTGCGCGCTTTAAAGAGCTGGTCAGAAAACGCCAGACCTTTGCCGCCCTGCTCACCGCCATTGTACTTATCCTTTATGTCGGTTTTATTTTACTGATCGCCTTTGCACCGGGCTGGCTGGGCACGCCGCTTTATGCGGGTACCAGCGTGACGCGTGGTATTCCCATCGGTATCGGTTTAATTCTTATCTCCTTCCTGCTCACTGGTCTTTACGTCTGGCGGGCTAACGGCGAGTTTGATCGCCTGACGCGTCAGCTGCTGAAAGAGGTGAAGGGATGAAACGATGCCCCCTGGTGTACATGCTTCCTGCCCTGCTGTTACCGACCACCTTTTCTGCCCTGTCGGCTGATACGCTCAGCGGTGCGGTTGAGCGGCAACCGGTCAACTATGAAGCCATCGTGATGTTCATCGTCTTTGTCGCCGCCACGCTGGGGATTACCTGGTGGGCCGCAAAACGCACCCGCTCACGCAGTGATTATTATACCGCTGGCGGCAATATCACCGGCTTTCAGAACGGTCTGGCAATGGCCGGAGACTTTATGTCGGCGGCTTCGTTCCTCGGGATCTCGGCGCTGGTCTATACCTCCGGCTACGACGGACTGATTTACTCGCTCGGGTTCCTCGTCGGCTGGCCCATTATCCTGTTCCTGATCGCCGAACGCCTGCGTAACCTGGGGCGTTATACCTTCGCCGACGTCGCCTCATACCGTCTGAAACAGCTTCCGATTCGTACGCTCTCCGCCTGCGGATCGCTGGCGGTGGTGGCGCTGTATCTGATTGCGCAGATGGTAGGCGCAGGTAAGCTTATTCAGCTGCTGTTCGGGCTTAACTATCATGTTGCCGTAGTGCTGGTCGGAATTCTGATGATGCTCTACGTGCTGTTTGGCGGCATGCTGGCCACCACCTGGGTACAGATCATCAAAGCGGTACTGCTGCTGTTTGGCGCCACTTTTATGGCCATCATGGTGATGAAAACGGTGGGTTTCAGCTTTAATAATCTGTTTACACAGGCCATTGCGGTTCATCCAAAAGGCATCGCGATTATGCGGCCCGGCGGCCTGGTTAACGACCCCATTTCAGCGCTGTCGCTCGGCCTGGGGCTGATGTTTGGCACCGCCGGTCTGCCGCATATTTTGATGCGTTTTTTCACCGTCAGCGATGCGCGCGCGGCAAGGAAAAGCGTGTTCTACGCTACCGGCTTTATGGGCTATTTCTATATTCTTACCTTTATTATCGGCTTCGGGGCCATCCTGCTGGTCGGGGCGAATCCGGCGTTTAAGGATGCCACGGGCGCGCTGATTGGCGGGAATAATATGGCTGCGGTACATCTGGCGGATGCCGTAGGCGGCAGTCTGTTTCTCGGCTTTATCTCTGCGGTCGCCTTTGCCACCATCCTGGCCGTGGTTTCAGGGCTGACGCTGGCCGGTGCCTCAGCCGTGTCGCATGACCTGTATGCCAGCGTGGTGCGTAAGGGCCAGGCAACGGAACGGCAGGAGCTAAAAGTGTCCAAAATCACCGTGGTAGTGCTGGGTTTCGTTGCCATCGCGCTGGGCATTTTATTTGAGAAGCAGAATATTGCCTTTATGGTGGGGCTGGCCTTCTCCGTTGCCGCCAGCTGTAATTTCCCGATCATCCTGCTGTCGATGTACTGGTCGAAGCTGACAACGCGTGGGGCGATGATCGGTGGCTGGCTGGGGCTGCTGACGGCAGTGGTGCTGATGATCCTGGGCCCGACGGTGTGGGTTCAGGTACTGGGGCACAGTAAAGCGATTTTCCCCTATGAATACCCTGCGCTTTTCTCCATGGCAGTAGCCTTCATTGGCATCTGGCTGTTCTCGGTAACGGACAGTTCAGCCGAGGGCAAACAGGAGCGTCTGCGCTTTAAGGCGCAGTTTGTCAGGTCACAAACGGGGATAGGAATAGACGACGGCCAGCTGCATTAGCGCCAGTGAGGGGAAGAGAGGCGAATCGCGAGATTCGCCTTTTTTTCATCAGAAATGCAGCGCTGCACCGACATACGGACCATCAGCAATCACATTATCTTTACGGCCATCTTTGCCGTTCATGGTCATATATTTATAGCCCACGCGCACGTCCACCAGCGAAATCGGCTGGAAACTTACGCCCGCCGAGGCTTCCTGATAGTCATCAATATGGCTGGAGAATGCATCCGGGGAGTAGTAATACTCGCCAAAAACGTTAAACATTCTGGTCACCGCGTACTGTGCGCTGCCACCGACCGCGACGGCGTAGCCATCCTTACTGTCGGTAGGGTTGGTTGACATAACCTTCACGGTTGGGGAGAGAAAAAGGTCGCCAACCGCGACGTTATAGCCCAGACCGACGCTTTCAGCGTTGCCGTCGTGATCGCTGCGTAGCCAGTTACCTGACAGCGCAAAGCCTGGCGAGGTGGTCCCCATTCCCACGCGCACGTTAGTGTAATGCTCGCCGACGTCAACGCCGCCTTCGATTGCCTGCGCCGGACCTGCCAGGGTGAAAATCGCCACTGCGCCTGCAAGAGTTGCCACTGCTTTCATTTTATTCTCCTGATGAATTTACTCACGCCGTTTACCGGCGGCTTCGCAGAGTAAACCAACTTCAGGCTGAATAACATGAGAAATCCGCTTATCTGCGCACACTTTACGCGCATCTCTCTCCGACCTCTGACGCACCTGCGCGCTCACCTCCGCCGCAAATACAGAAGCCACCCGCAAGCGGTCAGAGTGCGGCCCACATAATATGGCCGATAACGGGGGCGAGGATCACCGTCACCACGCCAGAAAGCATCATAACCAGACTTGCCACTACCCCCTCTTCCTGCCCAATCTCATAGGCCCGCGCCGTACCGGCACCGTGCGAGGCGGCACCGAAACCGGCACCCTTCGCCATCCCCTGTTTTACCGCCAGCCGGATAAACAGCAGATCGCCCGTTGCCATACCAAACACGCCGGTAATCACCACAAACAGCGCCACCAAATCGGGCTGGCCACCAATCTGCTTAGCTGCCGCCAGCGCAAAGGGTGTGGTAATGGAACGCACGGCCAGGCTGCGCTGAATCGCCTCCGGCAGGGTCAGCAGCCGGGCCAGCCAGACTGAACTGCAAACGGCAACCAACGTTGCGGTAATGACACCCGCGCTGAGCGAGAGCCAGTGACGACGAATAATCGTCCTGTTTTCGTACACCGGCACGGCAAATGCCAGCGTTGCCGGTCCCAGCAGCCAGAGTAGCCAGTGGCTCTCACCAATATAGTCCTGCCATGAGGTATGGGTGAGCAACAGCAGGGCGACCAAAACCATCGGCGTCATCACCAGCGGCATTAGTAACAGCCTGTGCCAGCGGCGATACAGGCGCTTATTGAGCAGGTATATGAGTACGGTTGCCACCAGACACAGCATGCTGATAAAAAAATCACTCATCGCCCTTCTCCCGCCTGCGCTGGGCAAGCCAAATCTCGAAACGGTACACGCGATCCACGACCAGCGCGGTAGCGCTCAATACCAGCAGCGTACTGATGCCTATCACCAGCATGATGCGCCAGCCCTCTACGCGCAGCAGCTGTGAATAGTTCACCACTGCCACCACGGCGGGTATAAAAAACAGCAGCATCTCGGCCAGCAGCCAGCGCGAGCCGGCCCTCACCCAGTTTAACGGCAGCACGCGCAGCATAATCAACGCCAGCAGCAGCAGCATACCGACGATATTCGCCGGTAAGGGGAGATGCAGACGGTCCACCAGCTGTTCGGCCAGTAGAAAAAAAGCGACATAAAGCGCGACCTGAAGCGGAACCTGCACCCACTGCCATCTGCCGGATATCGACGGGCGCGAGACCAACGCCATAATAATTTCTCCTGAACGGTGTAGAGAAATAGTATAAAGCGGTATCAAAGTGTGAAAAAAATGACTTAATATTATTCAAACTATGCCTTACAGGAATGTTTATGGACGTTCGGGCCCTGCGTTATTTTGTGGAAGTGGTGCGCCAGCAAAGCTTTACCCGTGCGGCTGAGCAGCTTTTTGTTACCCAGCCCACCATCAGTAAAATGCTGCGTCAGCTCGAGGATGAGCTGGGCTGTACGCTGCTGATCCGCGAGGGCCGCAAGCTGCATCTAACCGATACCGGTCAGGCGGTTTATCAGCGTGGTGTCACTATCCTTCAGGAGTTTAAGCAGCTGGAGGCAGAAATTAGCGACATTAACGATCTGAAAACCGGCGAACTGCGGCTGGGTATTCCTCCGATGGTCGGCATGCAGATTGCGGGGTCGATTTCCGCGTTTCGCCAGCGCTACCCCGGCGTGGAGCTGAAGATTTCTGAATTTGGTGGACTGACCGTACAGCAGGCCGTTCTGTCGGGCACGCTCGATATTGCCCTGACCGCGCTGCCGGTCGCCGACGATTTACCGCTCAACGCCCTGCCGCTGATGAGCCATCCACTTTGCGTCCTTGTACCGCGGACCCAGGCCTGGCTGCGGCGGACGCATATGCCCATTGCCGAACTGGCCGGACATCCGATCCTGATTTATAACGAGGAGTTTTCGCTTAACCGTCAGCTAATGCGCGCCTTTCAGGCCAGCGGTTTTACACCGCAGATTGCGGTGCGCAGCGGTCAGTGGGATTTTCTGGCAGCAATGGTGCAGGCAGGAATGGGCGTGGCGATTTTACCGGAGCCTATCTGCCAGCGGCTGGATAAAACCCACCTGCTGTGGCTGCCTCTGGAGTCGGAGCTGGTCTGGAAGCTGGGGCTGATCTGGCGGGAAGGGAGCTATCTGTCAAAAAGCGCCCAGGCATGGATAGCTTGCTGCCGGGAGTTTTGGCCGGGTGAAGCGCCCACGCTATCGGTTTAAGCCGGTTCATTTGCAGTGAAGGCCACCCAAACGACGTTTAGTGGCGGATCTGCGCCAGGACTTCTTCTGAAAGGCCGGTCATTTTAACGATAGTAGGGCGATCGATACCATTCTGCAGCATGGTGCGGGCAATTTTAAGGGTGGCTTCACGTTCACCTTTCTCAATACCGCGTTGCTCACCGAGCTGAATACCCTTTTCGATGCCCTTCTCAATGCCCTTTTGTTCAAGCTGTTGTGCGATGGTCATCAGTTTCTCCTCATGTTGCGGCACCCGCTGTGCCAGTTCGCGTACAAAGGCCTCTGCATCTGAAGTCTCACCCGCCTGTAACAGATAGTTTATCAGCGAAACCAGCTGCTGTCCTGTCATGTGCTCCTTCAGCAAAACGGTAGCCAGCCTGTCAAGCAGGCAGGTCAGATCACGCTGGTGAATATGCTTTTGTAGCAGAGTCAGGGCCGCCATACTACGGTGATTCATGATGTCGTCATCAGCGATAATTGTCACATCGACCAGTGGGAAATTCCCGCTGTAGAGAATCTGCGCCAGCACAGGATTGTCAAAGTCGTCCAGCCATCTGGTGGAGTAAGGATAGGGGCTCCGCCTGCCGGTATAGAACAGCACCGGAATAACCAGCGGCAGCTTCTTATTGCCGGCATCAAGATGGCGCTGCATGGCTGCCACAGCATAGCGGAGTAGCCGAAAGGCCATATGCTTATCAGGCGTGGACTGGTGTTCAATCAGAACGTGGATCCAGGCATCCCCGGTGCTGGCTTTCAGGCTGTAAAGGACGTCACTGAAATAGGGGCGCAGGCTCTCCTCAACAAAGCTTCCTGACTCCAGCTTAAGGGTACTGAAGTCGCAGAGCGCCTGTAGCTCCGTCGGCAAATGCAGCTGCATAAAATCCCGCGCGGTTTCGGGATGAGTAAGAAATTGCTTGAACACCAGATCGTGTGGCGTCTGGGTGACTCTCTTCCCGCCCTTCGAATTCCTTTCCGACACGTCATTACCCTCTTTTTCTATATGGTCATCCTGACCGCCAGGATTATAGAGCGTTTAAGGCGAAGGGGCGAGGCGAGGCGAAATGACGATATCACTACCGGCAGCGTACTAAAATGAAACAGGCCACGGTTAAGATCACGGCTAAACAAACGCGGATAAATGGATGCAGGATGAATGGATATGGAGAATGGATAAATGGATAAATGGATAAATGGATAACTGGATAAATGGATAAATGGATAAATGGATAAATGGATAACTGGATGAAAGGATGAACGGATGAACGGATGAACGGATGAACGGATGAACGGATGAACGGATGAACGGATGAACGGATGAACGGATAAATGGTAGGGAGAAAGGATAATGGGACGAACGAATATAGAATACCCCCGCGAACCCTGATAGTCCGCGGGGGCGATGGCTACTCTTCTTTCTCGATAAGGAGCGTTTCCAGCAGGTCAAGATCGTGCAGCAGTTTCTGCATGGTCTCGTTGCTGATTTTTTGCGTCGCACGCAGATGATAAAGCTCCCCGCGCTCCGCACGAAGCGCAGTCAGGCGGAAGCGGCGTTCAAGATTTTCGGCAAACAGCGCCCGCTCTAAATCCTCTTTACCATCCACCCGGCGGCGCATATTGCCAATCACCCGCGAACTCACCTCTTTCAGCAGTTCAACGTCAATGTTCTCTTCGGTGTCGGCAATCAGACGCTCCTCCATTTTATGCAGGCTTTCAATCGCCGTACCCGCCATAACCGCGCGCGCCATTTGCACTTCATGTCGATGCGCCGTTTTGTCCATGCCGGGAATGCCACGCAGCAGCAGGGGCAGCAGCACTACACCCACCAGCAGGGACAGCAGGATCACGCCAGTCGCGAGGAATATCAACTCATAGCGAGCAGGATAGGCATCCCCATTGGTCAGGTAGAGCGGAATGGAGAGTACACCGGCCAGCGTAATGGCACCGCGTACGCCCGCAAATGAGGCAATTAACAGCTCACGCAGCGAATAGCTGCTGAATTCCATCGGGCTCTTTTTAAGCACGCGCTTACTGATTAACTGCATCATCCACAGCCAGCTAAAACGCACTATCATCAGTGCGCCATAAATCATCACTACTGAGGCAAACAGCATCCACAACTCGACGTTAGGATCAGCCTTCGCCTGGCTTACCGAGGTATCAAGGATACCCGGCAGTTGCAGACCCAGCATCAGGAAGACCATGCCGTTAAAGACAAATTCCAGCATCTGCCAGACGCTGTTAGCACGCAGACGCATAGCAAGCGGGGCCTGACGGATAATGCCAGAGCGGGTGATTGTCATACCCGCCGCGACGGCGGCCAGGATACCGGATACGCCAATGTGTTCCGCAATCAGGTAAGAGGCAAAGGGAAGCAGCAGCAGCAGCACGGTCTGGGTTGCCGGGTCGTCCCCGCTCCAGCGGCTGAACAGGCGCAGCGACTTACCATACAGCCAGCAGATTGCGATCCCGGCCAGCAGACCACCAATCGCGACCTTGCAGAACTCAAGGGTGGCGCCCGACACGGTAAACACCATCGTTCCCATCGCGACCGCAACGGCAAACTTCAGTGACACCAGGCCAGACGCGTCGTTCATCAGCGCCTCACCCTGCAGGATTGACATAATTTTTTTCGGGATGCGCCCTTCTCCGACAATGCCGGATAATGCCACGGCATCGGTGGGCGAAAGTACTGCCGCCAGGGCAAAGGCACCCAGCAGGGGAATACCCGGCACCAGCCAGTAAATCAGATAGCCAATACCCACCACGGTGATCAGCACCAGCACCAGCGCCAGACCGATAATTTCGCGTCCGTGATGCAGGAACTCGCTGGTTGGCGTCTTCCAACCGTCGGCAAAGAGCAGCGGCGGGATAAACAGCACCAAAAACAGTTCGGGGTCGAAGTCTACATGCAGCCCGAACGTAGGCCAGGCAAGCAGCGCCCCCATCGCTATCTGTACCAGCGGCAGCGGAATTTGAAAGGGAATGATGCGGGCAGCGACGCCAGACAGCGACACCACCAGCGTTAATATGAGGATAGTAAAAAAGATTTCCATGCTTTCCTTAAACGGCTTCCTGGGTTTTACACGTGATCCAATCGATTAAATCAGCTTGTTCGCTGCAATAGTAAAACAAAAAATTAAATGGTTTAAAAACAGGATGTGCGCTATCGACGCAGAATAACCTGAAAAGTTAACGGGCCGTATTAACGGCCCCGCGAGGCATCAGATGGCCCAGCCGCCCGCATAGAAGGCCACCAGTGCGATGGCAATAATCACCGTACCTGGGTTCAACCTGCGCCACTCACCGGCAAAAATCCGACCGACAACCAGCGAACCAAAGCCGAGCATAATACCGGTAACGATGTTACAGGTCAGAACGATAAATACCGCAGCCAGCAGCCCGGACATCGCATCAACAAAGTCTTCAAAATCAATTTTTGAAACGTTGCTAAGCATCAGCAGGCCAACATACATCAGTGCCGGTGCCGTCGCATAGCCAGGCACCAGATACGCCAGGGGAGAAAGGAACAGGATCAGCAGAAACAGGATGCCCACCACGATTGCCGTCAGGCCCGTTTTGCCACCCGCCGCCGTACCCGCCGCCGATTCAATATAGACAGCCGCTGGAGAAGCGCCCACCAGACCCGCAAAAATACTGCTGACGGAGTCCGTGGTCAGCGCTTTGCCGCCGCTGATAATCTGATTATCTTTATCCAGCAGGTTAGCCTGTCCGGCTACGGCGCGGATGGTGCCGGTGGCGTCAAATACGGCCGTCATGACCAGCGCCAGCACGCTTGGCAGCACCGCAGGTTTGAGCGCCCCCAGAATATCCAGGCTGAAAACCAGCGAATTTCCCTGTGCATCGTGCAGGCTGGGTAGTGCAAACAGCCCCTGGTATTTCACTGCCGGATCGAAAATAAGCCCGATAACGGAAATACCAATGATGGTCAGCAGAATACCGCCCGGCACGCGCAGCTTCTCCAGCCCAAAAATGACTGCAAGCCCCAGTAACGACATAATCACCGGAAAAGAGGCGAAATCACCCAGCGCCACCGGTAAGCCCGGTGCGGGGTTCTTCACGACCAGGCCTACGCCGTCGGCCGCGATCAGCAGAAGGAAAAGCCCAATGCCGACGCCTGTCCCATGTGCCACACCCATCGGCAGGTTACGCAGGATCCAGGCCCGAATACCGGTCGCTGAAATGATGGTAAAGAGGATCCCCATCAGGAATACTGCCCCCAGCGCCACCGGCACGCTGATATGCTGACCCAGCACCAGGCTAAAAGCGGTAAAGGCCGTCAGTGAAATTGCGCAGCCAATAGCCATGGGCAGATTGGCCCACATTCCCATAATCAGCGAACCAAAACCAGCGACCAGACAGGTTGAAACAAATACCGCCGCGGGTGGGAAACCGGCCTTGCCCAGCATAGACGGCACCACAATCACCGAATAAACCATAGCAAGGAAGGTGGTGAGGCCCGCCAGAATCTCCTGACGAACGGAGCTTCCTCGCGCTGAGATCTTAAACCAGGCATCTAACGTTCCGCGCGCCGGTTGTGAAGGAGTCGACATAGTGAAAATCCCCTGAAAATTTTTATGATTTATCAATGCGTGGTGCAGGAAGCTCAACCGGGTTCAACGTTTACATCCTGGGCCGCTATGTTCACAGATCGCAAAAGCCCCCTCAGAGGCGGCGATCGGAAAAAAAGGGAAACGTTAACTACGCCACGCAAAAAGCCGCATTGTTTTAAAAGGCAAACGATTATCCAGCCTTTAATGCCGCAGATTCAACTCCGATCGCGCATATATTTACGCCGACAGGGTCGTCAGGGCGGTCACCCTGCTCAGTTAGCCACCAGGGTGACTCTACCCACCCGGCATAACGCGCTCTAATAGCACTTTCTTATGACAGGGTGACGCAGGAAGCCACCTGCGCCGCTCATGCTAATTTCAGGGGAAGATTTAGCCGAGGTTGACTTCGCCGCCCTGTTGCAGGGCGCGCTGCCAGGCGCTTCGGGCCTGCACTTTGCTTAACCATGCCTGAATAGCCGGTGAGTTTTCCGCCCCGCCACGCGCCGAAAGCGCCTGTAGCGGAAAGCTCATTTGCACATCGGCAATACTTATCTGCGTACCGGCAAACCATGCATTATGGCTCAGGTGCTGCTCAATGAATTCCCGATGCGTGGTCAGCTGTTTATCGAGATACGCCTTTTGCACCCCCTTGCCGAATGCGCCACCAATCGGGCGTAACAGCCAGGGCACCGGCGGTTTCCCCATCCGGCCAAAGATCAGCTTCATTACCAGCAGCGGCATCAGCGATCCTTCGGCGTAGTGCAGCCAGTAACGAGCCTGAAGACGCGCGTCATCATCAACAGGTTTTAGTCGGTTTTCGCTATCATAGCGTTCTGCAAGGTACTCAAGGATCGCGCCGGATTCCGCAATAACCCGATCGCCATCGGTAATAACCGGAGATTTGCCCAGCGGATGCACTTTTTTTAGCGCCTCGGGTGCCAGCATCGACGCTTCTCGCTGATAGCGTTTGATTTCATACGCAACGTCAAGCTCCTCCAGCATCCAGAGTACGCGCTGTGAGCGGGAGTTATTCAGATGGTGAACGGTAATCATGGGCTGGCCTTATAGTGATTGCGAAGCGTTGAGTATAGACCTTATGGCTCGTTCGTCGGCTCCAGCAGGATCGCACCGGTCCCCCGTTCGCCAAGGCGGTCATCAGGGTTGCGCAAAGGGCAGTCGGCCATAGACAGGCAGCCGCAGCCGATGCAGCCATCCAGGTCGTCGCGCAGTCGGGTCAGCGTCGCGATACGTCGATCCAGCTCTTGCCGCCAGCGTTCGGTCAGGCCTCGCCAGTCCTTAGGCGACATCCTTTTTCCCGGTGGAAATTGCAGCAGATGCTCACCAATGGTTGCCAGAGGTATACCGATGCGCTGGGCAATTTTAACAATTGCGACCCGTCGCAGTACGTCGCGGTTATAGCGCCGCTGATTTCCCGGATTGCGAAAGCTGCTGATTAATCCTTTACTTTCATAGAAATGGAGCGCTGATACGGCGACGCCACAGCGCTGTGCCACATCGCCTGGTGTCAGTTCACGCTTGTTCGCGCCGTGGAGATTTTTTTTCATTTTGCCCTTTACCTCAAGTTAACTTAAGGAATTATACTCAGCGGCCATTGAGAAGGCGACATCGTTTCTGGCGCAATTTACCCATCCGGGGCTGACAGCGCAGCTGAACCAGGGAGAAAAGACGTATGCATGACAACATCATCCACACACTGACCGACTGGATTGAGAATAATCTCGACAAAACCCTGTCAATTGATGACGTCGCCGCTAAATCGGGCTATTCAAAATGGCATCTGCAGCGGATGTTTCGCGCCGTGACCAAACAGACGCTGGGGGGATATATTCGTGAGCGCAGGTTAACGCTGGCCGCTGAAGCGCTTCGTAAGACGCAGCGGTCGGTTTTTGATATTGCGATGCAGTATGGCTATGATTCGCAGCAGACATTTTCCCGCGTCTTCCGCCGCCAGTTTTCCCTGACGCCTACCGCTTACCGCCATAGCATGCGCCGCCAGTCGCTGACCCGTCAGACCAGCTATGCCTTTGACTGCAGTGCTGGCATGGGATATCACAGCAATAGCCTGCTTTAATGCCTAAAAATTATTCAAATTTTAAAAACGAGTGATATAATGTGACCGTCGTCACACTTATATGACCTCTGGGTCAGCTTCGACTAAGGGCTTATCCTGGCAACCCTTCGTCCAAATCGCGTGATGCCACTACCTATTGTCAGGGCAGTTATTCGCGGAGTTTGAACGAGATATGGGAACCTTAACCACAAGCCTGATATTGATGAGATGGGAACTGGTGAGTGCTGTGATGATGTTTCTGGCCAGCACATTTAACGTCAGGTGCCGTAAAAGCAGCCATAACGCAATGGCCTTTATCTTTACCGGCATCGGGATCGGCATGTCCTGCTGGTTTGTAACCGGCCTGCTGGGCATGACGCTAAGCATGAGCAATCTACAAAATTTTTGGCACGTCACTAAAGATGTCTTCATCGACGTAATGAGCCACACGCCCGCCGATTACCCCATGCCTTAACCGCCCCCGTGAGCCGCAAATTCTGAGTAACAGGCGGCTCACCGTTTACCTTAACCACATCATCAGATCTTCTTAAATACAGCAGGTAGAGGCGCTGTCTCTTCCGGGCGATGCGCCCGCGGCAGCGCGGCAGATTTACGCTCCTGGAGCCACATATCACCCATCATTTTATCCAGCCCCTGTTCCAGTCCGGTGACCATCCCCGCGCCCGGGGTGAAAGTCAGCTCGCCAAAGTAGATCTGGCCCTCACTGATGTACCAGTCAACGCGAACATAATCGAAGTCACTCGCCAGCTTCTTACTTAACTCCAGAGCCTTCTCGAGCGTCTCCCGATCGCTGCTGATATCCAGGCCCGTATCGCGGATCTTGTAGAAGCAGTGGCTAAGATTGTTGACGTAAAAGTTCATAGAGAGCGGCGAGTTGCCGATGCGGTTGTAAATCACCTGCAGCACGTACTCATAATTGCCGTCTTTTTTATTGAACATATGAAACTTGTAGTCAATAGCAGCGAACTTGCCGTCGCCCACATACTGCTCCACCAGAATCCTGGGCTTGATGTAACGATAGTGGATCTCGCGTGCTTCATGCGAGAAATCACGACTTAGCCACTCTTCACAGCGTTTAATCAACAGCTGTTTCTGGATGCAGTCCGGCTCATCCAGAAAGATTTCTACCATACCGGAGCCGTGGTTCGGTTTGATAACGGTATTTTTTAATGATTTAAGTCCCAGCAGCGTAATGGGATCGGCCGTTTCATACAGCAGCGGAATGAGATACTCTTCGCCGATGGTTTTTGAAATATAGTCTCTCACAAGAATTTTATCCGATAGGATCCCATAACGAACGTAGTCCCCGGTGATAAATTTACGATATAAAACCTTCTCATTAAATAACTTCGGCTGGCGAATGTTAGGTAACTTTCTAAATTTATGGAAATAATAAATTCTGTCCTGGTAGGACCATGGCATCTTTTTTAACAGATATAAGACGCCTTTTCTCAGTTCAGTTTTGAGCTTGAACATTTTTCACCTCATTTGTAGGTTTTGTAGTTAAGTGAGGAAAGCTGTATTTTAAGAATGACGGCATTCTTAAAGAAATAGTTCATTACGGTCAGGGATAAGAGTTCCGTCACAAGAACACTCCAGGCTGCGCCTGTTAACCCCCAGGAACGGATGAAAAACCAGTTGGTTGCCACGCTAATTACCACCAGTAAAATAATCTTTACCAACAGATAATTAAAACCACCCTCTTTCACCATATAGCGATAAGCTACTGTCCCCATTGCCGAAAAGCAGGTTGCTAACGACAATAACGTAACGAGATTTCCAGATTGTGTGTAGTCGTGTCCAAAGAGGACACTGATAATACTGTCGCCAAACAGCGCAATGAAAATAAGCATCAGAAATGAGACTGCCATAACATAGCCGTAGAGCCTTGAGGCCAGCCGGATTGCAACATCTGACCGCGCTCTGAATATCTCCGTAAAGCAGGACGTAATGATCGCCACCGGGATAAAAATCCACGAGGCCGATATCGTGTTCGCGGCGGTAAACAGCCCCAGCTCATGCGCAGATCCCACCCCAACCAGAAAAAACTGCGCCAGCTTCACCTGAATCGAGATAAACACGCTGGATATGGCCAGCGGCAGGCCCGCATGCAGCAGGTAGCGCAGATAGGTTTTATGTTTACGCCTGGGTGGCGGAGTAATGCTTTGCGCCTGATAAAACATGCCGCGTTTGATCAGATAGGGCACCAGCGTGACGGCAACAATCGACAGCGATAACAGTAACGGGCTGAGCTTCATCCAGGCAATGGTAAAACTGATGGCGAAGCTCAGTATCATTCCTGTGGCATTGGCGACGGTATTCATTCTCGACGCCAGTCGCGCATTATTGTAAACGCTAAAAATATCCTGTGTAACAAACATGGCCGACAGAAAAGAGGCGATCGCAAATACCATAAAGTTTTCGCGCATGGTCAGCCAAACGTAAAGTAATACGGGTAAAGAAAGTATGAGCAAAAGCGCCATCCGCAACTGCTTCGCTACCGCCATCAGGCGCATCCCCTTTGGCACGCTTTTGCTAATACTCTTAAATAAAATGGTCTCTGTGCCAAAAATGGCGACCGTCTGAACAATTGAAAAAAGTGAAGCAGAAAATGCTATTTGTCCAAAGACAGTAGGACCAAATGATTTCGCGACATAAGACGTCACAAATATCACGCCGAAGACGGAAACGATTTTTTCCGACATCATCCAGGCGGCGTTTGACATAACACTGTGTTTCATTAAAGCATCCTTTTGACACGAACTACTTACTGCAAAAAACGGTACATCCTTGTTTACAACAAAAGAAATTTGCTGAATTTCCCCTGGCGAAAAAAGACGCCTGAATATTTTTAATCATACAGCAGTATAGCTTTCGCTCTTAACGAAAAGCGTTATTTTAAAATACTACCTTACGGCAATAACTTTTTCTGTCTTTACCTGGTCTTTAAACCCTCGGTCTTCGTCTGAAAGAGCTGTCTGACGGAAAACAGATTCGCACAGAAAACCTCCTTCGCCTGCTGGAGAATTCTGAATTAGACGCTGGTCTTGTTGTCGGCATGAAACGAATTTATAACAAAAACCCAAATATCGAAAGCTAACTCCGGCCTTTAGAAATAAAATCGGAGAAATCCCATGATGATATTTATCCATAATCCCTTAACTTAATGACTGTCATAAAAATCGCGCACTTAATGTCATTGCCCTTATTGGTTCATTAATCAGATCCATTAAATAGTGCAGTTACTCTCATCACATTATAGTTAAGAAAGGTAATAGCATTTATGAGAAAGTCACGATATAGCGAAGAGCAAATCACCAATGCCATTAAAGCATCTGATAGTGGTGTAAAGGTTAAAGAGATTTGTGAAGAACTGGGGATTTCTGAGGCCACCTTCTATAGCTGGAAGAAGAAATATGCCGGATTATCCTCAGAGGAAGGAAGAAAAATCAAGGAGTTGGAAGATAAAGTGCACCACTTTGAACGTGAACTGCAGATACTCTCTTCGGATAAGGAGATGCTGCAAAGCGTTTTAAAGAACTTCTTTACCACCCACGATAAGCGGCAGGCGGTGAATTACCTTCAGGATACGTTTGAAATCGGAACCCGCCGAAGCTGTCGCCTGCTTGATATTAGCCGTAGTGTTTACCACTATCCTTACAATTGTGAAAATCACTAGGGCTTACACAATATTCTTAAAACCCGTGACTGCTGATGCCAATTTTAAATATCTTTAATGCTAATTGAAATCTATAAATAGTTTCCGTGGAGTCGTTTTTACTTGATGTGTTAACTGTATCCAATTTCACCAGCTTAGCTGTGATCGCGTTTCAGGTCAGAAAAATACCCTTCATTTTCATGTAGTTAAATGCGCATTTATCTTTGTTTTCAAAGATAAATGCGCACTCTATGACATTAAGCCTTCTTACTGATTGTTCAACCACCCCCTCTTAGGCGTGAAAAATCATAATAATTCCCCGGTCTTAAATGATTCATAACTTTGATCCATATCAAGAGAAAAGCCGCGTCAGAAAACTGCCATCCCGCCCCCCAACCCTTACCAAACCGCATATCATGACGCCGTAGCGTAATGCGCACCCAGGAAAACAATAAAGGCAAACTTAAGGATAAGACCTTTTCTGCTCATTTATTCATCATCGGGACGTCCTGAGACTGCCGTTTCCTTATGTATTGCCTCTTAACATTGATGTCCTGTCGCACTTTTTAAGGGTAAAATTTGAGTTAACACTGGATTGATAAATTTTCCGTAGTCTCAGATTCAGGCGAAACGGCATTAAGTAGCTCACATTTACTGTCCATAAATATAGATGAATGCCATTAGCGATTATTCTTATAGCGGAACAATTCTGAGCTGTGCCAGGCACCTGAGAAAATAAACGGCGGTTAAGGGGGCAGGAACACTCCTAAAAAAGTGCCTTACATCACAAATGTGATACAAAACCAGGCACATTACGGCCAGTCTGAAGAAGATTTTTAGGGTTAATTGCGTACTGGTGCAGGTTAATCAATGTACCAGCTGCCTCGGGATCGCTCTTATCCTGGTACCAAAAAAATATGTACTACAGGACGGTTTATACCCCCCGATTGTCTGCTGAGCCACCCGCCAGGCCACGTTCCACGGAGGGTAATGTAGATTAGCGCCCACATCCATTAGGAATTTTCTCAACAAACCCTAAACAAACATCAACCTTAAAAACGCATTTACTCTGTGTTGATAGTGACATCTTTATAATGCCGTTTTACCCCTCCCCCCCTGGAATGCAGAACATGTCTGATACTGCGGTAGCACCTCGTCAGGATACTTCCCTGACCTTTTTCCTGTCCCTGGTTACTGGCAAGCTAACGCCAGGAAGATTGTGGTTCGATCGCGACTACCGTATTAAGTATCTGTTCCGCTCGCTGGCCTACCCGATAGCCACCCAAAGGCTTGTCAGCGCCATCTCAGAGAGTCCGGTAATGCGTGATATTCTGCCGATCCAGCACACGCTACCAAGCAAAATCCATCGCCCCTACCTTTATGGTGGCATGCCGATGGTTAAACGCGCTCAGGCGATAATTGATCACTACCGCTTCGCTCAGGATCTCAGCGCGGTACGTTTACGCCAGGCGATGCTGACCAAAGAGGGCGTTGCGCTGATTGAATTTGCGGGAAAGAACGGTGAAGCCTTCAGTATCACCCTTGCCTGTACCGGCAGCTGTGAAAGAGAGGGAGAGGTGAACCTGTTTGTGACCTGTGATGGCGTTAAACTGGCCATGCTGACCTTTGCAGTGACGGAACAGCAGGGCGTAAAGGTGCTGATTATAGGTGGTATTCAGGGAGCCCATCGCGATACGCCACATGAGTTGATCCGTGAGGCGACAAAAGCCTGCTACGGCCTGTTCCCTAAAAGATTGCTGCTGGAGACGCTGATGCTGTTTGCTGCTGCGACGGGAATTACTCAGATACAGGCGGTCAGCGACAGCGGGCATATTTTCCGCAGCCTGCGTTATCGCCTGAAGAAGAAGAGCCTCTTCCATGCGAACTATAACGAATTCTGGGAAACGCTGAACGCGCAGCCGCTGTCTGAGAATCTTTATACGCTGCCGATGCCTATCGCGCGCAAGCCGCTTGAAGACATCGCCAGTAAAAAGCGCGCTGAAGCGCGCAGGCGTTATGAACTGCTGGATACCATGGCTGAACAATTCGCCGATCGGTGCCGCTAAGTTTTACCGGTTTACAGCCCTGTTAACCCAGGGCTACGGATTCTCTTTTGCCACATCATCGATCTTCCATCCATCGCGATCCCGATGCAGCGTTATCAACAGCAGCTGCCTGTCGTTGGCATCGCTGCCCAGGGTCACATCCCCTGAGGCCGTTTCACCGTTAATGGTGAATTTCCCAGCGCTAACGTGATCGACCCAGCCATCGCTATAGTCCTGATCCTGCAGAAAATAGTCATCATCCATGCCGTCCGGGCTTTTTATCAGAACGTAGATTTTCTGTAACAGCTGCGGGGTGACGTACTCTTTCAGTAGCGGATCGCGTTCGTCAATTGGGCTTTCATCCTTACTTAACGCCGTCAGATACCAGCTGTAAAAATCTCTGCTGAGTGACTGGGGATCGGCGCTGTTTTCCTTCGCCGCAGCGTGCAGTGCAAAAAGCGCTATACCCAGCGCCAGTAACCATCTCTTCATGAAGTGCCGTCTCTGCCTGTTCATCGCTCCCTCTCACGCTTTGCTGATGTCCCTGCCCGCTGCGTCGTAAAATGCTCAGCTAATTTACTCTTTAACCTGTGAAGTCGAGCGATTTTCTGCGTTATTTTTAGTAACCGTTTATACCGGGAGGGCAACACGCCAGCGCCGCCTTATCGCTACCCACCCCACTGAGGATACCAACTTCACTCTTCCTGGTCATCCCGCAACACATTGTCATAACGTCCCCGGGCCTGACGAAACTGTGCGGCGGAGTCAATCACCCAGCGCCACAGGGGTAACATATGGACCAGCAGCCCCTTTCCCAGGGGAGTGATAGCGTACTCCACCCGCGGGCGCTTTTCCCGATAGTCGTGCCGGGAGATCAAACCATCACGTTCCAGCTGCCGCAGGGTGCGGGTGAGCATCCGCTGGGTCACACGGTCCAGACGACGGCTGATTTCTGCATGCCGCATTGGCCCCTCGGTACCCAACAGATGCACGTATGCTGTAACGCTGACCACGCCGGAGGATATCGGCAGACTGACGGCCGCCCTCTTCTTTTACCAGCCCGTGATACGTAATCAGGTCATTTTCATTGCCGGTGACACGCTGACCTATGCTGAGCTGGCTGACCTGATGGGAAAGGTCTGGAATAGCCGCGTCAACTGCGTACTGCTGGATAAGGAAAAACTCAATGCCGACATACGTGCGCGCCCCGATGACGTCGCGGCGAAGTATCGTCTGGCATTTGCCCGCAAAGACGGCGTGGCCTGGCGTAAAAGCGACACCTTTAATGCACAACGGGCATTGCGACGGTGACGGCAGAGCAGTGGCTGGCAGATAGAGCAGTGGCTGGCAGATAATGACAGGGCAGTCGCTGGTTGATAACGGCGGGGCAGAGGCCAGGAAGGACGGGTTTTATTCTTCCATAAACCAGTAAGGCCCCGCGTTGACGGAGCCTTACCTGCTAAGACAACCAGAGAATTTCTGGCTGCCCTAAAACGGACTCTTGCCCGCTAACGACATATTCTCAGACGAGAATCAGAATGGGATATCGTCATCAAAATCCATCGGAGGTTCGCTGCTGGCCGGTGCGTTGTTCTGCTGAGGCTGCGGGCGGGATGGCTGTGAACCGCCGCTAAACTGGTTACCGCCGCCCTGCTGTGGCTGCTGTGGCTGGCCCCAACCGTTGTTATTGTTGCTGCCGCCCTGACCGCCGCCTGCTGGCGCGCCTGCACCGCCGTTCTGACGGCCACCGAGCATCTGCATGGTACCACCAACGTTAACCACGACCTCGGTGGTATATTTTTCCACGCCCGCCTGATCGGTCCATTTACGCGTCTGCAGTGCACCCTCGATATAAACCTGAGAGCCTTTACGCAGGTACTCACCGGCAACTTCCGCCAGCTTGCCGAACAGCACGACGCGGTGCCATTCCGTCTTCTCTTTGGTTTCGCCGGTCTGCTTGTCACGCCAGCTTTCGGACGTGGCGAGGGTAATGTTGGCAACGGCGCCGCCATTCGGCATGTAGCGGACTTCCGGGTCCTGACCCAGATTTCCGACCAGAATCACTTTGTTTACGCCTCTGCTGGCCATGTACGTCTCTCCGATAATTGTTCTGCTTTAAGTCTAAGCCGAAAATTCTAACATGGCGTACCTTTATATCCTACTTTCAGATGTGGGTCTCAGAGGCTTTATACGGCTTGCCGCATTACAGCGAGCGGCCTGCGCGGGATCGTAAATTTTTAAGTTGGGGGCAGGATAGCCGTTGGGATCCTGTCCCCCGGGCTGCGCCAGAACACTGTATATCCAATCAGGTTTTTTTGTGCCATACTTACAGGCTTCATTCTGGCCGTGCCGGACCGGCATGGCGAGGTCTGTGTTAATCCGGGAATTGTGAATGGATAAGATCGAAGTACGGGGTGCTCGCACCCATAATTTGAAAAATATTAACCTGATCATCCCTCGCGACAAACTGATCGTTGTCACAGGCCTGTCAGGCTCCGGTAAGTCTTCGCTGGCGTTCGATACGCTGTACGCCGAAGGACAGCGCCGCTACGTTGAGTCCCTCTCTGCTTATGCCCGGCAGTTTCTCTCTCTAATGGAGAAGCCGGATGTCGATCATATAGAAGGGCTGTCGCCAGCCATTTCCATTGAGCAGAAGTCTACCTCGCATAACCCGCGCTCTACCGTGGGTACGATCACTGAAATCCACGACTACCTGCGCCTGCTGTTTGCCCGCGTGGGTGAGCCGCGCTGCCCCGATCACGACGTGACGCTGGCCGCGCAGACCGTCAGCCAGATGGTTGATAACGTGCTGGCGCTGCCGGAAGGCCGCCGCCTGATGCTGCTGGCCCCGATTGTGAAAGAGCGTAAGGGTGAGCATACCAAGACGCTGGAAAACCTTGCATCGCAGGGCTATATCCGCGCCCGCATTGATGGCGAGGTCTGCGATCTCTCCGATCCACCGAAGCTGGAATTGCAGAAGAAGCACACTATTGAAGTCGTCGTGGATCGTTTCAAGGTGCGCGACGATCTGCAGCAGCGCCTTGCTGAATCCTTTGAAACCGCGCTAGAGCTCTCCGGCGGTACGGTGGTGGTTGCCGATATGGACGACCCTGAAGTGGAAGAGCTGGTGTTCTCCGCCAACTTCGCCTGCCCCGTCTGTGGCTATAGCATGAGCGAGCTGGAACCGCGCCTGTTCTCATTTAACAATCCAGCCGGTGCCTGTCCGACCTGCGACGGTCTCGGTGTACAGCAGTATTTTGATCCGGATCGTGTGGTACAGAATCCTGAGCTGTCGCTGGCAGGCGGTGCGATCCGCGGCTGGGATCGCCGTAATTTCTACTACTTCCAGATGCTGCGTTCGCTGGCCGAGCACCTGAACTTCGATATTGAAGCTTCGTTTGGCTCGCTAAGTGAAAAAGCCCGTCAGGTGATCCTCTACGGATCCGGCAAAGAGAGTATTGAGTTTAAATATATTAACGACCGCGGTGACACCTCGGTACGCCGCCACGCCTTTGAAGGCGTGCTGCACAATATGGAGCGCCGTTATAAAGAGACGGAATCTTCCGCCGTGCGTGAGGATCTGGCTAAGTTTATCAGCAACCGCTCCTGCGCCAGCTGTCACGGTACCCGTCTGCGTCGTGAAGCACGGCACGTCTACGTTGAGAACACCACGCTGCCGACAATCTCTGATATGAGCATCGGCCATGCGATGGATTTCTTCCTGAATATGCAACTCAGCGGTCAGCGCGCGAAAATCGCCGAAAAGGTGCTTAAGGAGATTGGCGACCGGCTGAAGTTTCTGGTCAACGTCGGCCTGAACTATCTCTCTCTCTCCCGCTCTGCCGAAACCCTTTCCGGCGGTGAGGCGCAGCGTATCCGCCTCGCCAGCCAGATTGGTGCCGGGCTGGTCGGCGTCATGTACGTGCTGGATGAGCCGTCAATCGGACTTCATCAGCGCGACAACGAACGTCTGCTGGAGACGCTGGTTCACCTGCGGAACCTGGGGAATACGGTCATTGTGGTCGAGCATGATGAAGACGCGATCCGCGCCGCTGACCACGTAATTGATATCGGGCCAGGCGCTGGTGTCCACGGCGGTCAGGTAGTGGCAGAAGGAACCGTAGACGATATCATGGCGGTCGAAGCCTCTCTCACCGGCCAGTACCTTAGCGGCAAGCGCGAGATCGCCATACCCAAAGAGCGGGTTAAGGCCGATCCCGCGAAGGTTTTGAAGCTGACCGGAGCCAAAGGCAACAACCTGAAGGACGTGACGCTCACGCTGCCGGTAGGCTTGTTTAGCTGTATCACCGGCGTATCCGGGTCGGGTAAATCGACCCTGATCAACGATACCCTGTTCCCTATCGCTCAACGCCAGCTGAATGGTGCAACCCTTGCTGAACCGGCGCCGTACCGCGATATCAGCGGGATGGAACACTTCGATAAGGTTATCGACATTGACCAGAGCCCGATTGGCCGCACGCCGCGATCGAATCCGGCAACCTATACGGGAATATTCACCCCGGTACGCGAGCTGTTCGCCGGCGTTCCCGAGTCGCGGACGCGCGGCTATACGCCGGGTCGCTTCAGCTTTAACGTCCGTGGTGGACGCTGCGAGGCCTGTCAGGGCGATGGCGTCATTAAGGTAGAGATGCACTTCCTGCCGGATATCTACGTGCCGTGCGACCAGTGCAAGGGCAAGCGCTATAACCGTGAAACGCTGGAGGTCAAATATAAAGGCCGAAGCATCCATGAAGTGCTGGAAATGACCATTGAAGAGGCGCGTGAATTCTTCGATGCCGTACCGGCACTGGCGCGTAAGCTGCAAACGCTGATCGACGTAGGTCTTTCCTATATTCGTCTCGGCCAGTCAGCCACCACGCTTTCCGGCGGGGAGGCGCAGCGCGTGAAGCTGGCGCGCGAGCTGTCCAAGCGCGGCACCGGCCAGACGCTCTATATCCTTGACGAACCGACTACCGGCCTGCACTTTGCCGATATTCAACAGCTGCTGGAGGTGCTGCATCAGCTGCGCGATCAGGGCAATACCATTGTGGTGATTGAGCACAATCTGGACGTGATTAAAACCGCAGACTGGATTGTCGACCTGGGTCCTGAGGGCGGCAGCGGCGGCGGTGAAATACTGGTTTCCGGCACCCCGGAAACGGTCGCGAAATGCAAAGCGTCGCACACGGCCCGCTTTCTCAAGCCTTTATTAAAAATGAAATAATATGTAGCCGGGGCGGTATTTTCCGCCCCATTCTTCACCCACTTCCCCATAATCTTGCAGGATCAGGCAAGATTTAAACAGGTTCAGACATACCCGCTTTCACCTGCACTGACTATCCTTAACGTTCAGATTTCTGCGTTACGTTCACGACACTTTTCATTAGCTGGAGATACCATGAATATTACGCAAGCCTGGGCAGCACAGGACGCTAAATCCAAACTGGCTCCCTTTGAGTATCAGCCGCGCGAGCTGCGCGATCACGATGTACAGATCGAAGTTTTATTCTGTGGCGTTTGCCATTCAGACCTCCACCAGGCCCGTAACGAGTGGAAAAACACCGTTTTTCCCGTCGTCCCAGGCCATGAAATTGTTGGTCGTGTCACCGCCGTCGGCGGCCACGCGAAAAAATATAAAGTGGGCGATTTGGTCGGCGTAGGCTGTCTGGTCGACTCCTGTCGCACCTGCGACAGCTGTAAAGAAGATTTGGAGCAGTTTTGCGAAAACGGCTTTACCGGTACCTATAACGGTAAAGATCGCGTTACCGGCGACATCACCTACGGCGGCTACTCTACGCAGGTTGTGGTAACCGAAGACTTCGTGCTGCGCATCCCGGAAAACCTTGATCCGGCTGCCGCCGCACCGCTGCTGTGCGCCGGTATCACCACCTTCTCCCCGCTTAACCACTGGGGCGTGGGCCCGGGCAAAAAGGTCGGGATTGTCGGTCTGGGTGGTTTAGGCCATATGGGTGTGAAAATTGCCCATGCGATGGGCGCACACGTCGTACTGTTCACCACCTCCCCTTCCAAAATTGAAGACGGTAAGCGCCTGGGCGCGGATGAAGTGGTTATCTCTAAAGATCCCGAGCAGATGGCAGCACAGGCCAACAGCTTTGACTTTATCCTGAACACCGTAGCGGCTCAGCACGATCTGAACCCGTTTATTAACCTGCTGCGCCGTGACGGTACCATGACGCTGGTTGGCGTACCGGAGCATGACCACCCGGCACCTCAGGTGGTTAACCTGGTGTTCAAACGTCGTAGCGTGGCTGGTTCACTGATTGGCGGCATTAAAGAAACCCAGGAAATGCTGGATTTCTGTGGTAAGCACAATATCACTTCCGATATTGAGATGATTAAAATTGATGAGATCAACGAAGCCTACGAACGTATGCTGAAAAGCGATGTGAAATATCGTTTTGTGATCGACATTGATTCACTGCGCAGCTAACAGGCCGCGCGGAACCTGAAACGGGGCGAAGCGATTCGCCCCGTTTTCAATTCTGTCTGCCGCTGATTTAAACTGCTTAGTGCGCCGTTTTACTGTTTAGCGCCTGCTGCCATGAGGCATCCACCAGGTAGTAGATCTGCGAATCCTTCAGCGTTCCGTCCAGCAGCACCGTACTCCAGTGCGACTTGTTCAAATGTTCACTGGGCCGTACGTCGCTGTGTGAGTCCCGCAACAGCTCAGCCAGCGCGGGTGTGGACTTCAGCGCAACCGCTGGACGTCCCTCAACTTCATGCACCAAAGCGAACAACACATCATCGAGTTTAATTTGCGTCGCTTTCCAGCCGCTGTGCACGCTCTGTTCCGCGCCCGGCTTATCCATACAGTAAGTAAGAAGATCCGAAACAGTCATACTCTCTTATTCTCCTTGCAGCGTGGCAACGATGCGCCGGGCACCACCCTGTATTCGGTGTTCCCCCAGCCAGATCCCCTGCCAGGTTCCGAGGACCAGCTGCCCCCGGGCAACGGGCAGCGTCAGCGATACCCCCAGCAGCGATGATTTAATATGCGCTGGCATATCGTCTGCTCCCTCATAGTCATGCTGGTAGGGGGCGTTATCCGGCACCGCGCGCAGGAAATGCTGCTCCATATCGCTTCTTACCGTAGGGTCACAGTTTTCATTCAGCGTCAGGGATGCCGAGGTATGTTGTAGCAACAAATGCAGCATCCCTACCTGTACGTCTTTCAGGCGACGCAGCTCACCCAGCACTTCATCAGTGACCAGGTGAAATCCGCGCGGTTTTGCGCTTAACGTTAGCGTTTGCTGATACCACATCATACGGCTCCTTCCGGAAAGATAGGCATTACATCACAGCGGCAAAAGCTTTAGCCACCAGATGAACGTTTTTATCGTTCAGGCCTGCGACACACATACGTCCGCTGGTAAGCAGATAGATGCCGAACTCATTACGCAGCCGGTCAACCTGTGCAGCGCTCAGGCCAGTGTAGCTAAACATGCCGCGCTGTTTCACAAGGTAGTCGAAGTTTTTACCGGGCACGGCGGTGGAGAGCACGTCGACTAGCGTCTGGCGCATAGCCAGAATCCGCAGGCGCATGGCTTCTACCTCTTTCAGCCAGCTCGCCTTAAGCTGTGCATCATTCAGTACGCATGACACCACCTGCGCGCCGAAGTTAGGCGGGCTGGAGTAGTTGCGCCTGACGGTCGCTTTCAGCTGGCCCAGCACGCGCGAGGCCTCTTCCGCATCGTTACAGACCACGGAGAGGGCGCCCACACGCTCACCATACAGCGAGAATATTTTGGAGAAAGAGTTGCTGACCAGCGCGGGCAGTCCGGCGGAGGCAATGGCGCGAATGGCGTAGGCATCGTCCTCCATTCCGGCCCCAAACCCCTGGTAGGCAATATCCAGGAAGGGGATCAGGTCGCGTCCTTTCAGTACGCCGGTCACCACGTCCCACTGATCGTTAGTCAGATCGGCACCGGTGGGGTTATGACAGCACGGGTGCAGCAACACAATACTTTTCGGCGGCAGGGTTTTCAGTGTAGCAACCAGCTCGTCAAACTTCACGCCGTTGGTGGTGTCGTCATACCACGGATAGGTATTGACCTCAAAACCGGCACCGGAGAAGATCGCCACGTGGTTTTCCCAGGTAGGATCGCTGACCCACACCTGCGACTGTGGAAAATAGGCCTTCAGAAAATCGGCACCAATTTTGAGTGCGCCTGAGCCGCCAACGGTCTGGATAGTGGCAATACGCCCCGCTGTCAGCGCCGGGTGATCCTGACCAAACAGCAGCGGTGCAACAGCGCTTCGGTACGCAGGCAGGCCATCCATAGGCAGATACTGAGAGGCGCCAGATGCCTGAGTGGTCAGACGGGCCTCAGCCTCGGCAACCGCATTCAGCTGTGGAACCGCACCCTGTGCGTCATAGTACAGCCCGATGCTCAGGTTAACCTTGTGGGGTCGCGGATCCTGCTTAAATGTCTCCATCAGGGAGAGAATTGGATCGCCGGCATAGGCATCAACGTTTTGAAACACGGTGCAGATCTCCATTTAATGATTGGGCAGTTCAGGTGCTCCAACGGGAAGCCCCTCAAATCTCGACGTTCTGCTATGGCAGGGCTGGGTTCAACCGATTAGGGATTAATCGCCTGGTTCAGCGTAAGAATCATCCCCAGCCCGGCCATATAGCGAAACTACACTATAAACCTAATTTTCCTTATCAGGTTACTGCACAGTGTGGCAGAAAAGGGATTCAGCGTGGGAAAATGGATGAAAAGCGGATGTAAAACGCGGACAGCCCCCGTCCCCCGTCGAAGAAACCTGTCACCAGGCAAGGCTTCACGCAACAGAGAATCGTGGTGATAGTGTCGGGTTTACCCGTGAGGCTGGAGGGAGGAAGAGATCATAATGCCCAACCCGTTCGCTCAGCTCCTGATGAGTCAGACGTCCGTTGACTTCACGTCAGGTCAGTAATTTAAGATCGTAGTCATCAATATGAGTCAGATTCAATCCGCAGGCTGTTCCAGTACACCGCCTGGTCAGGTAACCGCATTCTTCGCCGCCCTGTCCAACACTATTTTCTGATGGCCGACGAAAAATGCAGGGATGCAGAATGAGGATCAGTCGTCGTCGTACTGGGGTCCGGCGTAGTTATCGAACCGCGACCACTGGCCATTGAAGGTGAGTCGTACTGAGCCAATCGGACCATTACGCTGCTTACCAAGAATAATCTCCGCAATTCCTTTCTGATCGCTGTTCTCGTGATATACCTCATCACGGTAGATAAACATAATCAGATCGGCATCCTGCTCGATGGAGCCAGACTCACGCAGATCCGAGTTGACCGGACGCTTATCGGCGCGCTGCTCCAGCGAGCGGTTCAGCTGCGACAGCGCCACCACCGGCACCTGTAGCTCTTTCGCCAGCGCCTTCAGCGAGCGGGAGATTTCGGCGATCTCCAGCGTACGGTTATCGGACAGCGCCGGCACGCGCATCAGCTGAAGATAGTCGATCATAATCATGCTCAGGCCGCCATGTTCACGGAAAACGCGGCGCGCGCGCGAACGCACTTCCGTTGGGGTCAGCCCTGAGGAGTCGTCAATAAACATATTCTTCTTCTCCAGCAAAATACCCATAGTGCTGGAGATCCTCGCCCAATCTTCATCATCGAGCTGGCCGGTACGAATGCGGGTCTGATCGACGCGGGAAAGGGAGGCCAGCATACGCATCATTAGCTGCTCGCCGGGCATTTCAAGACTAAAAATCAGTACCGGCTTCTCCTGCAACATCGCAGCATTTTCGCAGAGGTTCATGGCGAACGTGGTTTTACCCATCGACGGACGCGCGGCAACGATGATCAGGTCTGAACGCTGCAAACCGGCGGTCTTTTTATTGAGATCCTGGTAACCCGTATCCACACCGGTCACGCCATCGTGCGGGGTCTGGTACAGCGATTCGATCCTGGCGATGGTCGCCTCAAGGATCTGATCGACGCTTTTCGGCCCCTCATCCTTATTGGCGCGATTTTCGGCGATTTGGAAAACGCGGGATTCAGCCAGATCGAGCAGATCTTCACTGGTTCGCCCCTGGGGATCGTAACCCGCGTCGGCAATTTCATTGGCAACGGCGATCATCTCTCTGACGACCGCACGTTCGCGGACGATATCCGCATAGGCGCCAATGTTTGCCGCGCTGGGGGTATTCTTCGACAGCTCCGCAAGGTAGGCGAAACCGCCAACCATGCTCAGTTCACCCTTGGTTTCCAATGATTCGGACAGGGTTATCAGGTCAATCGGCTTACCCAGCTCTAACAGGCGCTGCATTTCGCTGAAGATCATTCGATGCGGGCGGCTGAAGAAATCTTTCGCCACCACGCGCTCTGACACATTGTCCCAGCGCTCGTTGTCCAGCATCAGCCCGCCCAACACGGATTGCTCTGCCTCCAGAGAATGAGGCGGTAACTTGAGCCCTTCCATTTGACGATCCCGTGGCTCACGGTTCTCAACGGATTTGTTGGTGGGTTTATTTCCTGCCATAGTGATGCAATACCAAAAATCTGAGTGGGGGACGCGCAAGTATACCCGTTTGGTGACTCGTCGTCCTCTTTCAATGACGCTGGATCAGCAGGAGTGACCATGGCAAAACGTATACAAATCAGCCAGCACGGTGGGCCGGAAGTGATGCAGTGGGTAGAGGTCGATGTGCCTGAACCGCAGGCGGGTGAAGTGGTGGTGGAAAACAAAGCCATCGGGATCAACTACATCGACACCTACGTACGCAGCGGGCTTTATCCCGCTTCATTGCCCAGCGGTCTGGGAACGGAAGCGGCGGGCGTCGTCAAAAGCATTGGCGCGGGGATCAGGGCGGTAAAACCGGGCGATCGCGTGGTCTACGCCCAGTCAGCGCTGGGTGCCTACAGCGAATTTCACGCCGTACAGGCCGACAAGCTGGCGATCCTGCCGGACAGCATCTCCTTCGAGCTGGCCGCGGCCTCCTTTCTGAAAGGACTGACCGTACATTATCTGCTGCGTCAGACCTATGTTATCCAGCCTGATGAGATTTTCCTGTTCCAGGCTGCCGCTGGCGGCGTCGGCCTGATAGCCTGCCAGTGGGCAAAAGCGCTCGGCGCGCACCTGATTGGCACGGTAGGGTCAGCAGAAAAAGCGGAGCGAGCCAAAAAAGCGGGAGCCTGGGCAACCATTAATTATCGTGAGGAAGATGTCGCCAAACGCGTGAGCGAGCTGACCAACGGCAAAAAAGTGCGGGTGGTTTACGATTCCGTTGGTAAGGATACCTGGGAGTCCTCGCTGGACTGTCTGCAACGACGCGGCCTGATGGTCAGCTTTGGCAACTCGTCAGGGCCGGTGAGCGGCGTTAACCTCGGCATACTCAACCAGAAAGGCTCGCTTTACGTCACGCGTCCCTCGCTGAATGGCTACGTGACCACGCGTGAAGCGCTGACCTGGGCCAGCAATGAGCTGTTTTCGATGATTGGCAGCGGCGCGATAAAGGTTGACGTTCCCGAGCAGCAGAAGTTTGCGCTGAAGGATGCGCAACGGGCGCATAAAACGTTGGAGAGCCGTGGAACCCAGGGCTCAAGCCTGCTGATCCCGTAGGCTGGCTCCACGCTTACCCACGCGCCAGATGTGAGCAGGGCTTCCCGTGGGAAGCCCTTTTTTCTTTTTTTAGTTCGCGCTGAATGTAGGGTACAGCGGCGAATGAATATATTTCAATTCAGTCGCCTATGGTTGCAGAAATCATAAGAAAAAAGAATGGCTGAATGCCAAAGTAGCCGGTCAAAGTCCAGGAATGTGACCCGTGCCACATTGCGGGCTAAATGTGCCAGGGCGGTGTCTCACGCCTCTTTACCACTGGCTCACTACCATCGGCTCACTTTTGGCGTTGATTTTTTATTCGCCCGATAAATCCATACCACGACCACCGCCAGAGCCAGCCACGGCAGCATTTTTATGACAACCGCCAGCATCCCGCCAAAAAACATTACCCCGGTCGCCACGACCAGCGCAGCAAGGATACCGAGCACCGAGATACCGGTGAGCAGCAGCATAAAGAAAAAGCCCAGCACAAATAAAATTTCCATCAGATGGCTCCTGTTAACAATCGCTACAGGGGTATTACAAGAATCATGCCAGAAGAGGGAAAACGCTAACCTGTTGAAATTATTCAGTCAGGTTAAAAACCCCGCAGGCGGGGTTAGTCAATTTGATTATTTAGTGGTGAACAATTCACGCCGTTGGGATTTTATCTGCAACCAGGCACAGCGCCTGCTCAACCGTTTCAATATTGGCTCCCGCCTTGTGCGCATTTTCACTGAGGTGACGACGCCACTGCCGCGCGCCGGGAATGCCCTGAAAAAGGCCCAGCATATGGCGGGTGATATGACCCAGCCAGGTGCCATTCGCCAGCTCACGCTCAATATAGGGATACATTGAACGCACAACAGCCACCGGATCAACGGCTGGGCCTTCAGCGCCAAACAGCTCGCGGTCAACCTGAGCCAGCAGGCCGGGGTTCTGATAAGCTTCACGGCCCATCATCACGCCATCCAGATGCTGCAAATGGGCTTTCGCTTCTTCCAGCGTTTTCACGCCACCGTTAATGGCCATGGTCAGATGCGGAAAATCACGCTTTAGCTGATAGACACGCTGGTAGTCCAGCGGTGGGATTTCGCGGTTCTCTTTCGGACTCAGGCCGGAGAGCCAGGCTTTACGCGCATGGATAATAAACATCTCGCAGCCGCCCTGCTCTGAAACCTGGCGAATGAAATCGCAGAGGAATTCGTAGCTGTCCAGTTCGTCGATACCGATGCGCGTTTTTACCGTCACCGGGATTGAAACGCGATCGCGCATGGCTTTAATGCCCTCGGCAACCAGCCCGGCTTCCCCCATCAGACAGGCACCGAAGCGGCCATTTTGTACGCGATCGGAGGGACAGCCGACGTTCAGGTTCACTTCGTTATAGCCACGCGCTTCGGCCTGACTGGCGCACTCGGCCAGCGCAGCGGGATCGCTGCCTCCCAGCTGAAGGGCAACGGGCTGCTCCTCCTGACTCCAGGCAAGATAGTCCCCCTTGCCGTGAATAATGGCGCCGGTGGTAACCATCTCGGTGTAGAGCAGTGCCTGACGCGTCAGCTGGCGGTGGAAATAGCGGCAGTGGCGATCGGTCCAGTCGAGCATCGGCGCGACAGAAAAGCGGTGTGCAGGTAGGTTCTGGGTCATAAAGCGCGCAAACTCGGTATATTTAATAAACGATGATAATGTGTGCAATGGTATCACGGCTTGATGCCGCAATCATTAACACCGCGCGTTGAGTGTGTCGCCTCAGGAAGTGATGGGGGGCAGGCGTGGCGGGATGCATAACGTGTTGGCAGGAACGCACAGCACGTGCGCCCTGCCGCCACCGTTAGAAAGTGAAGTTTAGCTGAGCAACGGCACCCCAGGTATGGTCGTCGCCTTTCATACCCGCCAGATCCAGATGGACGCGGTTATAGGGAGAGATGCCAAAACCGGCGGTGACCACGTTTGTATCGTTGGATTTCATATCGGCACGGTAGCCGGCACGCAGCTGCAACCAGCTCAGCAGACGGTACTCGGCACCGACACCCGCATACTGGCTCTCATCCTGCGATTTAAATCGCTTCGTGGGCGTGGCGTCAACATCCAGAGCGGTGGTCAGACGATCGATATGGTAAGAGATCCCCGGCGTCACGATGGGGCGGATCTGATAGGTATCCTTATAGCCGTTAACCTCTTTCGTCTCCAGATCGCGCGAAATCAGGTTCTGCGCGTTCAGGCCCAGCGTCCAGTTTTCGCCCAGATCGGTCGCGGCACCGGCATCAATGTTAAAGCCGGTATCAGAGTTTTTATAGCGCCCTTTAGTAAAGTCGGACTTGTTGTAGTTATAAACCGAGGCGCTGTAGTTATACAGGTAGGTTCTCTGCAACTTCGGCGTCACGCCGAACGACACCGGATGCCCGGCGATACTGAATTCATGAGCAACGGCGATGCCGTAGTCATAGACAATGGCCCCGCGCCCCAGTCCTGCTGATGTCAGTTTACTCTGGTCGCCCGGCAGCGGAAAAATCGTGCCATCGGCCACGCCCTGCAGGTAATCAATATCGCTCTGGCTGACGGCAGCAGTAATGTGGGCCGTGCCGTAGGCTTTGGTCACAAAGGCAAACGGCAGCTGTTCATTCGGGATGGTGACGGCAAAGGCGGCGCCTGCGGTGCCGGAGGCTTCATTGCCCTTTATGTGACGCAGCTGGCTGGCAAGATCGCCCGCGGCAGCCTGGATTTTCGGGTAGTCGGCAAAGTTGAAGGCGCCACTGCTGGCAATATCCTTGTAGCGATCGACGCTGTCGGTCAGGTCATCGACTTTATCAATCAGCTTATTTTTGTCCGTTACCTGTAACCCTGCCGCGGGCAGAATGATACTGACGTCATCATCGGGCTGAGCTTTTGTCATCAGCGCCGGGTTAGCCAGCACCGCCGTGCCGTAGGTGGAAGAGGCGACGCCCGTTCCCCCCATTGCATCGTTACGCGCATCATAATAATTACCGGCAGCAAGAGCGCTCAGAGGAGCAAGGAACAAGACGGGGAAAACCGCAGGCCGGGACAGCCTGTTCAACTTACCGATCAATTTAATCATTTTACCGTAGACCCATCCAGAAAAGGAAAAAGCGCTTAACGTAAGCGAGAAGAGTGCGACTGCCTGCATAATGGACACAGAGGCAGCTATTCATTGCCGTGAAGTAAATAACAATGCGTGGGCTTATCAGCTCATTGCCGATTTATTTATCTGTTATCACACTAATCGTTTAGCCCGGTATCTCAATCCTTTACGCTTAAAATGCCGCTATTCCTTATCTCAAGGTAGTCAGTAACGTTTGTGGCTGCAAATTACATAAAAGATGTTTTATAGACCTTTTACGTCATATCTCTAAATGCTCTGACAGATTAAGAGAGCTTAATGATAGCCCCTTTAGTCAAATACCAATCATTTCTGGAATTTTTTCAGCAGCTTACCCCTGACGGTTAATTCACAAAAGAGGTGCGCGAGGGGATTCGGCGTTTTGTGGCGGGCGTGATAACATAACAATTCGATCTGGCGTGAGGGGGAAGAAAAATGACCACTAGCAGTGCTGAAAAAATCCTGTCACAAGCGGAATCACTTTGTCAGCAGCGTAATGTAAGACTGACGCCTCAGCGTCTGGAAGTGCTGCGGCTGATGAGCGGACACCACGGGGCCATTAGCGCCTACGATTTGCTTGATCTGCTGCGCACCACGGAACCCCAGGCTAAGCCCCCTACCGTCTATCGCGCGCTGGATTTTCTGCTGGAACAGGGATTTGTTCATCGCGTTGAGTCTACCAACAGCTACGTTGTCTGCCATCATTTTGAGCAACCTTCCCACACCTCTGCCATGCTGATCTGCGATCGCTGCGGGTCTGTCGCCGAGAAGCACGCGGAAGGGGTTGAAAATATCCTGAATACGCTGGCCCTTAACTCAGGCTTTACCCTGTCCCATAGCATCATCGAAACGCATGGATTATGTCGGGACTGTAGCGAGGTTGAGGCCTGTACCCATCAGGACAATTGCCACCACGATCACACCCAAAATGCCGGTAAAAAGCGCGGACGCTAACCGGAATGCGAGAAACGCCCCCAGGAGATACATTCAGGACAATAAAGAGGTAAAGATCGCAGATCGTTGCTCAGGTTGGTGTGTACAGGATAACCACTCAGCCTGGATCGTATGATAACTGCCTGGGACAGGGTTTGGATGATTGCCGCTCAGGTGTGGTGTGGGTAAAGGTTGAAAAGGGGATGCGGAGTTTAAGCGGCACGGTCCATGTGCCTGGGTAGGAGTATCTTCCTGAAACGCTTTAATGCTGTCAGAGAAAAGAACTTACTTATCAGAAGCGGTGATTATTGTGGCTTTCCCAGTCGCTGACTTCTTTCTCAGCCTGGTCTTTTGCGTAGCCATAGCGCTCCTGAATTTTACCGACCAGCTGATCGCGTTTACCTTCTACGACCGTCATGTCGTCATCGGTCAGCTTGCCCCATTTTTCTTTCACTTTACCCTTCAACTGTTTCCAGTTACCGCCGGCTTCATCTTTATTCATCTTGTGTCTCCTGACTTTGAGTGTAAAGAGCTTTAGGTGTAAGAGATTTAGTACAATCGTCTAAGCATAACGCCTGGCAGCAATATAAAACGCTGCTGAACTGCTTAACCTAACGATAATTGTAGTAGAAGATGAGGGGATTGCACGGAACGACACGATAATAAGCGGCAGATTAAGACTATTCCTGCCCGGGTGGATAAAAAACTGTTTTTTATCAATGATTAACCAGGCGATGCAAGATACATTTCACTGACCCGAAGGCAAAAACCACGTTCCGTTGCGCTGGTGCCGCCGCCATATCGCGCCCTGCGTTAGCCCTCTTAACAGCAGAAAAACCGTGACCGCCAGCCACAGACCGTGATTCCCCAGCACCGGAACGGTAATCAGGGTCAGGCCATAACCCAGCGCCGCCAGTGCCATGCTGTTACGCATCTCTGCGGCGCGGGTTGCACCGATAAACATGCCATCCAGCAGGTAACACCAGACGCCGCATACCGGCAGAAGGACCTGCCAAATCAGGTAGCGATCCGCCTGCTGCTGTAAAGCAGGGATCGAGGTAAGCAGTGCGACAATATAAGGCCCGGCAAAGGCATAGAGCAGTGAGAAAAACAGCGCGACCCATCCCGCCTGACGGCATGCCGCGTGCCATATCAGCAGCACAAGATTCGCCAGCGTGGCAGGCGCGCTGAGCCAGCGGATATGCATAAACAGTGATGCCTGGTACTGCACGTCAGGATCGCCGCCGACCAGCGTCAGCGCCAGATGCGTAAGAGGGGATTGCAGGGCGATAAAAGCCAGTCCGCCCGCCAGCGCAATGCAGAGAGGCTGCATAAGCGCGCGTGCAAGCGCAGCTTTGTCACCCGGCACCGAAAGCCTGAGCGGTCAGTCCGGTGGTGCTCATGCGCAGAAAAAGCAGCAGCATAAACAGGAAGCTGGTGATGGTGGTGCCGATCGCAACGCCCGCAAGATAGACAGGCTTATCGAGGTGGCCAATGACAGCGGTATCGACCAGCCCCAGCAGCGGCACGGTAATATTTGAGAGGATCATCGGCAGCGCAAGCCGCCAGAGGCTTTTGTCAGCAGCGTTTAGAAATCGCATCGGTACCCACTGCGCGACGGGTGTCTGCGCAAGTCACTGTCATACACATCGTCTGCTGAGTGGTAGCCAACGATAAACTGACGCGCTGGCGAAGCGGCGCGTCAGTTAACAGTCAGTTAGAACGGATAAAACGGTTATCAAACCCAGTTACCGTTACGGATCACACCCACGGCAAGACCTTCAATCGACAGGGTCTGCTGGCGAAGATCGACGACGATCGGCTCGAAATCGCTGTTTTCAGGCAGAAGATGGACCGTGTTGCCCTGCTTTTTCAGCCGTTTGACGGTAACTTCATCATCAATACGTGCAACCACAACCTGGCCGTTACGCACTTCCTGGGTTTTGTGCACCGCCAGAAGATCGCCATCCATAATGCCAATATCTTTCATCGACATGCCACTCACGCGCAGCAGGAAGTCGGCGCTGGGTTTAAACAAACCTGGGTCAACCTTGTAGTGGCCTTCGATATGTTCCTGGGCCAGCAGCGGCTCACCGGCGGCGACGCGGCCAATCAGCGGCAGGCCTTCTTCGTCTTCCATCATCAGTCGAATGCCGCGCGAGGCACCGGACACAATCTCAATTACGCCTTTACGTGCCAGTGCCTTGAGATGTTCTTCCGCCGCATTTGGGGAGCGGAAGCCAAGCTGTGCGGCAATTTCTGCCCGCGTTGGCGGCATGCCGGTCTGGTTAATATGGGCGCGTATCAGGTCATAAACCTGTTGCTGTCTTACCGTTAGTGCTTTCATCCCGCCCCCTGGTTGTTTATACAGTCGACTGTGAGTATATACAGGTATTTGCGCAATGAAAACCTAAAGATGGACAAAAAACAGCAGTTTGTCTGATTCTGGAACGTCTATCGCATATGTGGCACTAACAACATCAGCCAGGTGGTCATCGCCATGAGAATAGTCAGCAGCACTGCCGCTGAACCCATATCCTTTGCGCGGCCTGCCAGCGGGTGCCGCTCACTGCCGATGCGGTCCACTATCGCTTCTATGGCGCTGTTAAGCAGTTCAACCACGACCACCAGCACCACCGAACCGATCAGCAGCACCCGGGTTATCGGCGTCACGTCCAGCCAGCAGGCCAGCACGATGGCGACAAGCGCCACAATGGCTTCCTGACGAAAAGCCGCCTCGTTTTGCCATGCCGCACGCAGTCCCTGCCACGAATAACCTGCGGCCTTGATAATTCTGGTCAATCCGGTGACGTTATTTGTCATAATGAGGGAACCCTTTGAACTGTTTAACGTCAATGTCTGGGTGGCGCACATTTTGCAACACCACAGATCTCACTGGCGCTTTCTGGTATGCTTGCCGCGCTTTGCTAACAAGAGGCTTCATGTTGTCTATGTCAGGTTGGCGTAATTTATATTATAACCTATTGAATTTACCGGTTAAATTCTTGCTAAAGAGTAAGGCGATCCCCGCCGAGCCGGTCGCTGAACTGGGGCTTGATACGTCGCGCCCTATTATGTATGTGCTGCCTTACGATTCAAAGGCCGATCTGCTCGCGCTACGTGAACAGTGTCGCAAACAGGATCTCCCCGATCCCTTAGATCCGCTGGAAATCGATGGGACAGTGCTGCCCCGCCATGTCTTTATTCATGACGGTCCGCGCGTATTCCCCTATTTTGTGCCGAATATTGAATCGGTAAAGCTGTTTCACGAATATCTGGATCTGCACCGCAGCAACCCGCTGCTGGACGTGCAGATGGTCCCGGTATCGGTGATGTTTGGCCGCGCCCCTGGCCGTGAGGTTCAGGGCGAGAGTCAGCCCCATCTTCGCGTGCTTAACGGCATTCAAAAGTTCTTCGCCGTACTGTGGCTGGGCCGTGACAGCTTCGTGCGCTTTTCGCCGATGCTCTCCCTGCGGCGCATGGCAACGGAGCACGGCACCGATAAAACCATTGCTCAGAAGCTGGCTCGCGTGGCGCGCATGCATTTTGCCCGCCAGCGCCTGGCCGCCGTTGGACCGCGCCTGCCCGTTCGCCAGGACCTGTTCAACAGGCTCCTGCAGTCCAGGGCGATTGCTAAAGCAGTAGAGGACGAAGCGCGCAGCAAAAAAATCCCCTTTGAAAAGGCTCAGCAGAATGCCGTTGAGCTGATGGAGGAGATTGCCGCCGACTTCTCTTATGAAGCCATACGCCTGACCGACCGCATTATGGGCTGGACGTGGAGCAAGCTTTATCAGGGTATTAACGTTAACGGCGGCGAGCGCGTACGCCAGCTGGCGCAGGATGGACACGAGATAGTCTATGTTCCCTGCCATCGCAGCCATATGGATTATCTGCTGCTCTCCTACGTGCTCTATCATCAGGGGCTGGTGCCGCCGCACATTGCTGCCGGGATCAATCTGAACTTCTGGCCTGCCGGGCCGATATTCCGCCGCCTTGGCGCGTTCTTTATCCGCCGTACCTTTAAAGGCAACAAACTCTACTCCACGGTATTCCGCGAGTATCTGGGCGAGCTGTTCACCCGCGGCTACTCGGTCGAGTATTTTGTTGAGGGCGGACGTTCGCGCACCGGTCGCCTGCTTGATCCGAAAACCGGCACGCTGTCGATGACCATTCAGGCCATGCTGCGCGGCGGCAACCGTCCAATCACGCTGGTGCCGATCTATATCGGCTATGAACACGTTATGGAGGTGGGCACCTATGCGAAGGAACTGCGTGGCGCGACCAAAGAGAAAGAGGGCTTTTTACAGATGGTGCGCGGGTTACGCAAGCTGCGCAACCTGGGTCAGGGCTACGTCAACTTTGGCGAGCCGCTGCCGCTGGTCACTTATCTGAATCAGCGCGTCCCGGAATGGCGCGACGCCATCGATCCTATCGAAGCGCAGCGTCCCGCCTGGCTCACCTCCGCAGTTAACGACATCGCCTCGCAGGTGATGATGCGTATAAACAACGCCGGGGCGGCTAACGCCATGAACCTCTGCGTCACCGCCCTGCTGGCCTCGCGCCAGCGCTCGATGACGCGCGAACAGCTGATTGCACAGCTCGAGTGCTACGTACAGCTACTGCGCAACGTGCCCTACTCACCCGATGCCACGGTGCCGGATATGACCCCGGAGGCGCTGCTTGATCATGCGCTGGGCATGAACAAGTTTGAAATCGAGCAGGATAATATTGGCGAGATCATCATCCTGCCGCGCGAGCAGGCGGTGCTGATGACCTATTACCGCAACAATATTCACCATATGCTGGTCATGCCGTCGCTTATCGCCGTCCTGGTCATGCAGCATCGCGAGCTTACCCGAGCCGAACTGCTGCGCCAGATAAGCGTCATCTATCCGATGCTTAAAAGCGAGCTGTTCCTGCACTGGAACAGGGAAGATCTGCCGACGGTGCTTAATGGACTGGTCAGCGAAATGGCCCGCCAGGGCCTGCTCACCGCTGATGAAGAGAGTCTGCGCCTCAGCCCGGCTCGTTTCCGCACCCTGCAGCTGCTGGCGGCGGGCGTTCGCGAAACGCTACAGCGCTACGCCATCACCTTCTCCATCCTCAGCGCCAACCCGTCAATCAACCGGGGTACGCTGGAGAAAGAGAGCCGGACCATGGCTCAGCGCCTGTCTGTGCTGCACGGCATTAACGCGCCGGAGTTTTTTGATAAGGCGGTCTTCTCCACGCTGGTGCTGACGTTACGTGACGAAGGCTATATCAGCGACACCGGCGATGCCCATGTAGAGCAGACGCAGCGGGTCTATCATCTACTGGCCGAGCTGATTACGCAGGAAGTGAGAATGACCATCGAGAGCGCGGCGGTACACGAGTAGCCTGTCGCGTGAGTGATAATCAGGCTTACGACGTAACGCTGCCCAGTCAGCATGAGTAGCCTGGTGCATAAGTGATAATCAGGGCGATGAGGGATCATCGCCCTGAGCAGGCTCTGGTTCTGGCTCAATAATCCCGCGATCTATCATCGCCTGCGCGATGGTACCCTGCCAGTGCCGGGCCGTTTCCTGAGGGGGCGTATTTCGCAGCCTGCCGGCCAGCTGCATCGCGCACGCCTCAGTAAACGCGTTGCACGCCACCCGGTCTTTGTTGCTGTGCAAAAACTCCAGCTGGCTGTTAGCATCCAGCCTGCTGAAGATGGCATTCATCAGCCTGTCTTTATGCGCCTGCGACAGCTCCTGCCAGGCCTGATTCGGCAGCGACTCATCAACGATGCCCACGCTGCGGCTGAGATGACTTTTCTCGAGGGTAGCAACCAAATTGTTCGCGCCAAAGCGCCGCATCTCCGGCTCGCTATTCCACATATCCTCCAGGCTTAGCTGACATTGCAGCATCACCGCCTGTTCCTGCCCCGTACGGGACACGCCAGGCATACCTGATTCCGTCAGCCCAAGGATCAAATCGTGCAGCGCCTGACGATCGTCCGAGTCGGCCATCTCTTTCATCACCTCCTGGCTGCTCAGCAGGAAGTTGAGGTAGCCGACAATCGACGCGACTTTATTGAGCGTATACCCATGAGAAACGGCGGCGTTTGCCCGCAGCTCACTCACCCCGGCGGTATTTCGCTGGCTGTCGCTTAACGCCGTGGCTTCGTTTTTCCCCACCTGGCGTAGCCTCTCGCTCAGAGGCTTATGTAAAAGCTTCTGCTGCTGCTCCGGCGTCAGGGCATCGTTCACCAGCTTATTGGCCAGATCCCGCGCGGCCTGCGCGGTGAAGGGCGGCCTGTCGAGCTGCATCTCTCTGCTCAGCATCCAGAACCGCTCGATCAGCTCGGGCTTGTTCTCCTGACCAAAGGATAAACGCATCATCTTGCCGTCATAGCCAGGCAGCGTGCCAATTCCCCCCATATTGCTTTCGGTAAAACCAAAAGAGCCCCTGGCGCGGATCAGATTACCATCAACCATATCAACCGGATTAATGGTCAGCGTTTCGTCGCTATCACCGCGTATCAGGAATTTAGGTAAACGCTCATTGGGCTGGTGAGTAAAACTATCAAACATCGCGAAGGGTTTATCGGGGCGGTGTCCGGCGAAGCGGGTATGACCATTTTCTCCGTTAAAGCAGTGCTTAACGACAAAATTGGCATTATCAATGGCGGTTTTTAACATCTCGGGTTCAGATTTTATGGCTGCGCCGGTGAGATGCGTCAGCAGCTGGCTTTCATCATTGCCAAACCAGTTCTGGCTCGCTTCGTAGCGTCTGAACTTCGCCTGCGCACTTTCATTTTCCGGGGTCTTCGCGCCCATCAGGATTATGCTTCCTCCCAGCACTTTTGATGCCCCCAGATTGGCAAACTTTTGATGGCTCTTACAAAGCAGCAAACGGAGCTGGTTGTCGGCTAGCGCGGGAGCAAACTTGTCCATTAGCGCTTTCATCTCACCCCCTTTTTCAATCGTGGTGTCGATGACAACGTTCAGCGGCGCATTTTTGTTTTTACGCGCCTCAATCTGCTGCCCGATACCCTCAATAATGTCATTCAGTGCCCAGCTGTGCTCGGGTTGACTGCTGTGAGGGACAAAGCTGTCGCTCAGGGAAGTATAAAATGCGGCGTCGTGGGGATCTGAATCGGGTGGCGTATCGAAGCTGTCGGCATACTCCTGAGCTTCATAGTAAAACTGCGAACTTTTGCTGCCATTCATCAGGGGTGCCAGACGGCCACCTGTCGCCATCGTTGCGGTGTCGATGCCTTCCGTGAGCGCCTGCATGCCGGAAGAGAGCAAAAAGGCTTCAGGCGGCGCTAATTTTGCTGCCTGCTGCTGCGAGAGCGATTCGCGGATGCGGTGTGATGCAAAGGATTTAAACGCCCCCGGAGCATAAGGACGTACCGCGCTTAAAACAACCTGCAGCTCTTCCATCAGTGCGCGATGCGCATTACCAAAACGGGTACTGTCCGTTGCCAGCGCGGGCATGGAATCAGCGATATGCCATATTCCCTGTAATCCCTGCGCCACCAGCGGGTTGTGCTGATGCCTCTGTGCCAGCTGCGGAACCGTCAGCGTATGCAGCAATGTGAGAATCATATCGGCATCGGCGTGCGCCAGGGTCGCCGTGCTAAGGATATCGGGAACCTGGCGGAGCTGCGCGAGGGTACCTTGTGGATCGGATGAGCCCAGCGCCCTGATCATCTGAAGATTTTGCACCCGGGGATCGCTTATCTGTGGACTGGGGTTACCCTGTGGCACCGCGGCATGGCGTGCGACCTGGTACGCTGACGGACGTGCACCAAATTTATCGATTAAAAAATCTATCCCCTGCCAGTCCTTATCGCTGGCACAGCTAATCGCAACAATACCGGGCGCAACCTGTTCCGCTTTTATCGGACCCTGATTGTGTCCCCGCGCGTGAAATGCCTTCAGGATTTTATCCGCCATAAACTCGCTGTTTACGAAGTGCTGATCCTGCTGCCGGGCCTGGGGATATCGCCGCTTATAGAGATGCTCACAGAGGAGGATCGTATCCCCGGAGGGAGCCATGCGCTGATAGTACCCGTTCATCTCATGTGCTATGTCCAGCTTACTAAAAGGCGGTTTGTCACCGTTATCGTCGTGAGCAAACCCCAGACCGTACTGGGCGGCGGCCACCTCACCGCCTGGCGTGCTCTGCAACTGCGCACAGCGCATACGTTTCCAGGGTTGCGACCCGAACAGATCGGCCGTGGCGGCTTTCTCATAGCGGTGCTGCGTCACCAGATGCTTATATAAATCCAGACTGAGCGCACCCGGAACGCCGTCCAGGTCGTCTTTCGCACGCGCCGCGTTTATCTGCTTCTCAATATCGGCAATCTGCTGCTGGAGGTGCAAAGGGGGAGAGCCATTGTCCAGGCTCTGACGGCGGGCGATGGGGCGCCCACCCTGATGCGCCTCGCCGGTGCGTAAGCGGGCGCGAATACGGTCGCGCTCCGTGGGAGCCAGCTGCGCAGGCTGTAGGGCTGGCGCAGAGTTTGCGCCAGGCGACAGAGGTTGCAGGGCTGGTGAAGGGTTTGCGCCAGCCGAAAGTGATTTCATTGCTTCACACCTTTTCTTATAAAAGAAACTGTGTGGTTTTTAATCAGCGCGGGTTCCCTAAAATGATCTGCCCGCCCTCTCCCAACCCTTTTTTGTTAGCCGCCCACGCTTTCCCTGGCTCTTGCTGTTAGCCGCCCGCCAGCGGCGCAGTGCTGAGTACGATGCCAGCAAACAGCAGCAGGCCCACGTAGTTATTATTCAGAAAGGCCTGAAAGCATGCCTTTCTCTCCCGGTCGACAATCAGCTTTTGCTGGTAGATAAACAGCGCGCCCGCCAGCAGAACAGAGAGGTAAAACAGGCTACCCAACTGCAGCATCCAGCCGGTAATGACCATCAGCACCAGCGTCGCCAGCTGTAGCAGCCCGATAATCAGCCGGTCAAAGCGACCAAACAGGATTGCCGTAGACTTCACGCCGATTTTCAGATCGTCGTCGCGATCAACCATCGCATACTGCGTATCGTAGGCCACCGTCCAGCAAACGTTCGCCAGAAACACCAGCCAGCAGGCTGGCGGCACCGTTTCGCTCACCGCAGCCCAGCCCATGGGAATGGCCCAGCCAAATGCAGCGCCCAGCACCACCTGCGGCAGATGCGTGTAGCGCTTCATAAACGGATAGACCCAGGCCAGTGCCAGGCCGCCCAGTGAGAGCCAGATGGTCATGGTATTCATCGTCAGCACCAGGCAAAACGACACCAATACCAGTCCGGTAAACAGCAGTTTCGCCTCCTTTGAGGTGACCGCGCCGCTGGGGAGCGGTCGCCCCTCGGTACGCTTAACGTGGCCGTCAATTTTGCGATCGGCAAAATCGTTCACCACGCAGCCCGCCGCACGCATAAAAAATACGCCCAGCACAAAGACCAGCAGCACCTTTAGCGGGGGCAGGCTCATGCCCGCCAGCCACAGCGCCCACAGCGTTGGCCACAGCAACAGCAGCGACCCGATGGGCTTATCAATACGCATCAGTCGGCTGTAGGCCTGGAGTTTACCCGCGGGGAACGTTCTCTCCATGCTACAGGCTCCTGTCCATTGGGTGGGATGAGTAAAGGGGGGCCGCGGGTAGAAACAGCTCGGTCAGCAGCAGCGGCTTGTCGGAGAGGCGCAGGCGCGAACGACGCCCCCACAGCCCATCAACCTGCCCTGGCTCAATAAAGTCACGCGTCAGCGTGGAAGAGGCAAACAGGTAGCGTCCCAGCGGGCGCGTACCCAGCTGCTGTAACATCTGTTCCGGGCCATTCAGCGTTGACGCCGGCACCAGGGTGCGGCCAGCCAGCCAGGGGACGCCGTCGCCGCATAGCAGGATCTCACGCAGCCAGTAGCGGGTCTCTGCGGGCAGCAGGGCGACCTCGTCGCCCGCCTCCCCAGCGCGAATAAACCCTTCCTGCTGAACCTCCACGGTCACCTGGCTGCAGTGCCGCTCCAGGCGCCGGGTCATTGAGTCTTCTTCCATCAACCAGTCAAGCAGAGGGGGCGTGAGCAGCGACGAAGTCACAGGCAGCCATGCCATGGCGCGCAGTTGTGCCAGCGCGTTATCAGCCATACGGCGTCCTCGGATAAAAATTTCGGTGCCATAGTGTAGCGCAGTCGCCGATCGGGTACACCGCTGCGGGTGCCATTATCGGAAATTTTGACTACTCACGCTTCAGACGATTGCTGTTCGCCAGCCACAGGGTGATCACCAGGATCAGGATCGCTACGGCGTAGGCCAGCGTGTCTAACGGATTTTCATGGTCGACAATAATCAGCCGGATAATGGCGGTAATGCCGATATAGACGAAGTAGCGCAGCGGGAAGTGGTAGCCGGACTGGAAATACTTCACGATAAGCGCGATAAACTCGAAATAGAGGAAATAGATAACAATGCCGTCGATCAGCATATAGGAGGAGGTCTGCTCCCCGGTATTCAGTAGCACATTGGCCAGATGAAACGTTTCCCTGCCTAAAAAAACCACCAGAATACAGGCCAGCATAATCAGGCCAATATTCAGCACCATCTGTAAAATCCAGGCAATACGCGAAGCGGTAATCATGCAAACTTCCTCAAAAAAACACGTTATTCGTCAGGACAGTCCTGGCACGGATAATATGCTTTAGTGTGATGAAGTTCACAAGTTTAGTTGCAGGCCGCGTAGGGACGCGGCCTGCGGCGGGTTAACGGAAATCGATATCGCGATCGGAGGTCATATCATAAAGCTGGTATTTACGACCGAGCATCTGGCCACCGTCACGCGTCAGCGGCGTCCAGTTAACCTGAGCGCGTCCTCGCGTTGGTGAGGCGGTAAACAGATCCATCGGAATCGAGATATAGAAGCCTTTGGTGAAGTCCCCTTCGCCGTACTCTTCCGCCGATACGTTGGTTTTGGTGGCGTAAGCGCCGACTATCACGCCGCTGTCAAACTGACGTGAGACATCGATCGTCGCGCCTTTATCCTCGGCCAGATACTGCCCGACGCTCGCCTTCACCAACACCTGATTGTTGAAGAAAGAGGGACGCCAGTAGGCGGTCAGATTACCGGTTTTTGCGTGGTAGCCGGTAAACTGCATCATGTTGTCCCAGTCACGCTGCTTGACGTAGTTGGCATCAATACCAAACGCCCAGTCAGAGTCCAGCGGACGGTAGAGCACTTCGCCCCCCACGCCGCCGTACATTGTTTCCAGATAGCCGCCATACATCTGCCCGTAGAAGCCGTTCCCCAGGGCGTGCATGTAGTTAGCCTGCAGATTATTTACATAAACGTTATTTTCGACGTAATCGCGAATATGGGTACGCACGCGCGGCAGCGTGGAGTCGGTCGGTGCGCCGTTGTAGTTAAATTTGTCATAGTTATTCGCCAGGTTGGCAAATACGCTGCCGTCCAGCAGCAGGTGGTCGGTGAGCCAGTAGTTGGCATTGGCCATCACCCCAACCTGATAGAGGTAGAAGCTTTCCGGGCCGCCGACCGACTGATTCAGCACCGGCGCCAGACTGTAGTCCAGCCGGTCTGCATCAATATGGTAGCCCTGCTCGGTATGGCCCGGATCGACCGGCTCCACCCGCTGCTGATCGAGGGTTTTCTCTTTGCCCAGCGGATAGCCTTCCAGCTGCTGGCGCAGGCTGTCAACGCGGGTTACGGTAGTCACCTGCGGCATATTGCTGCGGGTTTCCGTCACGTTCAGCGTATCAACGTTAGCAGGCAGGTTGTTCATCATGATCACGTTGGCGCGATCGACCCCTTCCTGCGTGTTGCGGTACTTACTCTGCTGGCCGGTGGCATACAGGGTATTGCCCTTAACCTGTAAATTTGGACCGTTCAGCCCGGCATTATATTTCAGATCCGTCAGCTGGCTGGCGACGACGGTTGGCTCCAGAAACCTGCCCTGCGGCTGAGGTTTATAAGCCGGTTTCGGCACGTCAGCGGCGGCAGAATGCAGGTCGTTGAAGTTGGTGCGCAGCGTGAATCCGGCCATAAAGGTGTTGCCGCGCTCGTAGCTGACGTTGACATCGGCCCAGTCGCTGAGGCGATAGACTGCGCCCACGTTAACTTTACTTTTCTGCTCCAGGCGTCCCGCAAAATCATCCTGATAATCGTTGCCTTCGTACTCTGCTTTAAGGCGCAGCGGCTGCCACGGCGTCTGATACTCCACGCCGCCAAAAATCGCAGCCGGGCCTTTAAACAGGTCCTTACCGTTAACCGATCCTGCCGTGCCGTTGCCGTTCGAACGATTACAGAAACTGCTGTCGGCCTGGCAGAACGGATTTTTTACCGTGCCGCTGTTGCCAAGGTAGCCCGTGCCCATCCCCAGGGTGAAGTCGAACGGTCCCCAGGCCTTGGTCGCCACGACATATTCACTGTCGAACAGGCCGGTACCGCCCAGGTCACGCGCCCCGACTGAGACTTCCGGCAGCCAGTAGCCCTCCTGCCACAGCCGCGCTTTAAGATCGAACGCCTTATCTTTATAGCTCTGATTGCCACTGAAGCTGTCCACGGCGCTGTAGCGGCGGGTTTTTACGTCGGTATAGCGGATGGTGGCTTCCAGCCACGGAAACAGCTGCACCGATGAGGAATAGAAGCGGTACTGGTCGTTATAGCGGTAGTTGAGGCTAAATTCGCCATCCTTTGCCATCCGCGCGGTCGGCACCTGCATCAGGCCAACCCCGCCGAAGTCAGACTGCGATGGCCCAACCGGATCGGCAAAGGTCGCGGCCTGCGCCTGGCAGGCACAGGCAACGGAGACAGCCAGCAGGCTGAGAAGACAGGTTTTTTTCATCAGTCAGGGATCCGGTGCGTCAGTACAGAAACAATCTGCTGGTTGAGATCGTCATAATCGCCGGGCAGCGACCATGAGGAGAAGCCAACGTAAAGAGTGCTACCCGCCTCGGGTTCAGCGTGACGCCGGTTCCAGTAGGCGACTGGCACCTCCGTTACCCTGCCCTCGGGTGAAATCAGCACGGCGGTATTACGTTCGGCACCGGAAAGGCGGTCGTGCGCGTTAAGGTAGTCAACCACGCTGCGGCCAGGCTGCCATGAGGTTTTGCCGCTGTCGGTGATAAGCCCCGCCAGGGTCAGCGTGACAGGCTTTTGCAGCGTATAGACGCTGTAGTCGCCCTCAAGGCGGCGATTCTCTGCCGGGCGCATACGCACCCAGTCAGGATCAAGGTTCACAATCTGCCGCCCGGTGACCCTCACCGCCGCAATCTGCTGGCGCAGGTTATCGACCACTGCCGCCTTGTCGCCGTCATCATCCGCACGCAGCCGGGCGCTCCAGCCCTGCAGGCGCGCCAGCAGCTGTTGCTGCTGCTGAATGGCCGCCGCCGTTGCCAGCTTTTCGGCGATCACCGTCCCGGGCCACCAGGTTTTTCCCATCAGCGCCGGGCTGGAAACCAGCTGCGCGAGGTTTTGTGCATGGTCAACCGTGGAAGTTTGCGTCTGGCCGGGGGAGTACACCGTAACCTGACTTTCTGCATAAGCACTTAGCGAGACGCCAAGTGAGATCCCTGCGAGGAGTAGCGTTATTTTTTTCATGATTTCGCGGGCTTCAGGATTGTGGTTTCAACGAGGAAGTCATCGCCGGTGGGCTTCTGCTGTGTCTGACGAACCTGTCCGGTGGTGGTGTCGATCCAGAAGGTGTTGGTCCATGCGCTGCCGTCCGCGGCGATGGAGACCTTCTCCTGCCATACCCGGCAGGCCACGCGGCGACCGGCAATATCAAGCACCCGATCGTTCAGGCGGCTGAAGTGGGAAACGGCCGTCCCGGCACGGAATTTACCGCCCTCTGTCCAGCTTATCAGGCGCGTCCAGCTTGCTCCCTCGGTCAGATGCAGCGGATCGGCCAGCGGATCCTGCTGGAGGTTTGTTACCGCAGTCAGGTTGTCTCTCAGCCCCAGCGTTTTGACCACGCGGCCGTTCTGCGTGACCACCATTGAGCGGTCGCGGGTGATCCATTTTTGCTGGCCGTTTTCGTCAAAGCCCAGCACCACAAAGATGCGCTGCCCGCCGTCGACGCGCAGATACATGCTGGCATAGGGAAGGCTTTCAACCTGTTCATCGGAGACCTGAACATCATCCGGCCCAAGCAGGGCGAGTTTAACCGTCTCTCCCAGCCCTTTTTGCGTTTGGGTACAGGCCTGGAGAAACAGGCACAGAAACAACAGTGGTATGTAGCGCAACGGTGTGAGTCCCTGAAAAGTCTGACAATGTCGAAAAATAACCACACGGGCGTGTGGTTATGATTAATTTTGTGTACTTAACGCGTGGTGCTTGTGGTCGTGGTGGTCGTGGTGCCCGTATTGGAACCATTACCGCCACTACTCGCCGCCAGCGCAACGCCGACCAGTGCGCCAAGCGCACCCACACCTACTGCGGTCGCGGTTCCCGTGGAAAGCGTTCCCGCGGTCGCACCGGCTGCGGTGCCGGTCTCTTCTGGTGCAGCAAACGCAGCAGAAGCACCCGCTAAGTACACTATGGCTGCAGCAGCACATAAGACTTTTTTCATAGCATTTCCCTTCATTGAATGAATGGATATCGCCTGAAGAGTTTCAGGCGCGTTCAGTATAAGGCAATAAATTACCAGAAATCATGAAGCGCCCCTGGCTGGCAAGGGGGAGTCTTCGCGCGCGGAAAATCGAGATTATTCAGGTTAATATGGTGATGTTTATCGAAATGATGCGACATATTGAAATTTATGACTGTTTTAATGGCTTTAATTAGTACCATTCGCCATTAATGACTTGTTCAGGGGAAGCTATCGCTTAACGGGCTTTGTGAGGAGGGATAAAGCTTAATAAGAGTTATTTTTCAATGAATTAGATATTAACTTTGCGTCAGATCGCAGAAATCCCGGCACAAACGTTTCAGAATTATCCTGCCAGAAAACCCCCTTTATGGGTCAGTTTTAAGAATATCCTCATCCTCGTACAGGCGACTTGAGTAAATATTGGGGGTAATTATGCGCGGCATAAGGCTTTTCCTAACGCCGGTGAGTGATTTAGCAGGCGGGGGGGGCTAATACGGATCTGTCAACCAGGACCACCGCAGAATATGCTGGCGCTGATGCTATAAAGGGGTGCAGCCACAGACCTCGGTGCAAACCGCATGGCGCGGCCGCTGTAGACCTGATAACAGAGCCGGAAGCGGATCCCCCCGGCCCTGCAGACCCGCTTAGCGCGCTGCGCGAGCGAGATTAATTAACCGCGCCAGTTTTTATAGCGGTTAATCAGCCCGTTAGTGGAGCTGTCGTGGCTGCTGATCTGCTCGCTGCCGGAAAGCTCGGGCAGAATACGGTTAGCCAGCTGTTTACCCAGCTCAACGCCCCACTGATCGAAAGTGAAGATGTTAAGGATTGCGCCCTGGGTGAAGATTTTGTGCTCATAGAGCGCAATCAGCGCGCCCAGGCTGAACGGGGTGATATCGCGCAGCAGAATGGAGTTGGTGGGTCGGTTACCTTCAAACACCTTGAACGGCACCACGTGTTCAACTTCGCTGGCCGATTTGCCCGCATCGGTAAACTCTTTCTCCACTACCTCGCGCGACTTCCCAAATGCCAGCGCTTCGGTCTGCGCAAAGAAGTTTGATAGCAGCTTGGCGTGGTGATCGCCCAGCTTGTTATGCGTCACGGCCGGGGCAATAAAGTCACAGGGGACCATCTTGGTGCCCTGGTGAATCAGCTGATAAAACGCGTGCTGGCCGTTAGTACCCGGCTCGCCCCAGATAATAGGGCCAGTTTCATAGGTAACCGGCGTACCGTTGCGATCAACGTACTTGCCGTTGGACTCCATATTGCCCTGCTGGAAGTAGGCCGCAAAGCGATGCATATACTGATCGTAAGGCAGAATCGCTTCGGTTTCAGCGCCGAAGAAATTGTTATACCAGATACCAATCAGCGCCAGGATCACCGGCAGGTTCTTCTCGGCTGGCGTGGTGGAGAAATGCCTGTCCATCGCGTGTGCGCCGCTAAGCAGTTTCTCAAAATTATCAAAGCCCACCGACAGAATGATTGACAGGCCAATCGCTGACCACAGCGAGTAGCGTCCGCCGACCCAGTCCCAGAACTCGAACATATTGGCGGTATCAATGCCGAATTCGCCCACCGCTTTAGCATTGGTAGAGAGCGCGGCAAAGTGCTTCGCAACGTGCTTCTCATCGCCCGCAGTTTTCAAAAACCAGTCGCGCGCGCTGTGGGCGTTGGTCATGGTTTCCTGGGTGGTGAATGTTTTTGACGCCACCAGGAACAGCGTGGTTTCCGGGCTGAGACCCTTGACCGTTTCGGCAATATGGGTGCCGTCAACGTTGGAGACAAAATGCATATTCAGGTGGTTTTTATACGGGCGTAGCGCCTCGGTGACCATAAACGGACCGAGATCGGAGCCGCCGATACCGATATTCACCACGTCGGTGATCGCTTTGCCGGTATAGCCTTTCCACTCACCGCTGATGATGCGCTCAGAAAATGACTTCATCTTCTCCAGCACCGCATTCACTTCGGGCATCACATCTTTGCCGTCAACCACAATCGGGGTATTGCTGCGGTTACGCAACGCCACGTGCAGTACCGCCCGGTCTTCGGTGCGGTTGATCTTCTCACCGGAGAACATCGATTTAATGGCGTCCTGCAGGTCGGTCTCTTTTGCCAGCGCCTGGAGCTTCTCAAGCGTTTCGGTAGTAATGCGGTTTTTCGAGAAATCCACCAGCATCTGATCGTCAAAAGTGGCAGAAAATTTGGCAAAGCGGTCGCCATCTTTGGCAAACAGGTCCGCGATGCTGATATCTTTCATTTCTTCATAATGCTGCTGCAGAGCCTGCCAGGCAGCGGTTTGTGTCGGATTGATATTTTTCATAGCAACACACTCTTTTTATTTAAGAACCGTAAATCAGACCGGACGCCATGTTAGCGGAAGCGTCATCTGCAACACCTCTTTTGCTGCAACAGGCTAAAACTATCAGGGGCAGGATTTTCCCACCCTTTTGTCCGGGGTTATTTATAATTCATGCGACGGGGATTAACGCCGTTCAGCTTTTCAGTATGACTATTCTTACCGTCGAAAGGAAAAATTTTATGGAGTTATCCGCCCCACTGCTGTTGGTTATCATCGGATTAAGTTCACTGGTAGCCCAGTGGGTAGCCTGGCTGCTGCGATTGCCTGCTATTCTGCCCCTGCTCATTTTCGGCATTGTCCTGGGGCCTTTTTGCCACGTTTTGCAGCCGGATGCGCTGTTTGGCAGCCTGCTCTTCCCCTTAGTCTCACTTTCTGTGGCCATCATCCTCTTTGAAGGCGCGCTGACTCTGCGCTTTGATGAAATTGACGGCCTCGGCAGCGTGGTACGTAATCTGGTTAGCATTGGCATGCTGCTCACCTTCCTGGTCATTAGCGTGGCCTGCTGGGGGCTGCTGAACGTCCCCCCGGAGCTGGCAGCGCTGGTCGGTGCGGTTACCGTGGTGACCGGCCCGACGGTGATTGCGCCGCTGATGCGCGTGGTGCGGCCTAATAAAGCCATTAATCAGATCCTGCGCTGGGAAGGCATTCTTATCGATCCCATTGGCGCTATTTTTACCCTGATGGTGTTTGAATTCATTGTTCTGCGTCAGAAAGCTGAATCCTTAACGCATCTGTTCTGGACGCTGGGCTTTACCGCCGCCGTCGGCCTGATTGCCGGAGCGCTCTTTGGCTGGCTGCTGGGCATCGCGCTGAAGCGCGTCTGGCTGCCGGGATACCTGCAAAACTTTGCGGTGCTTGCCGTGATGCTGACCGCCTTTGGCCTCTCCAACGCCATTGCAGATGAGTCCGGGCTGCTGACGGTGACGGTGATGGGCGTCTGGCTGGCCAATATGCGCGATGTCGATCTCACGGACATTATCGCGTTCAAAGAGGAGCTGTCGGCGCTGCTGATCTCCGCGCTGTTCATTATTCTGGCCGCCCGGCTGGACGTCAGCGCGCTGGTGGCGATGGGCTGGCCGCTGATTGGCCTGCTGCTGGTGGTGCAGTTTATCGCCCGCCCGCTCTGTATTGCCGCCTCGACCCTGGGGTCAAACCTGCACTGGCGTGAAAAGCTGATGCTCAGCTGGATCTCACCGCGCGGGATTGTTGCCGCTGCCGTCAGCTCGCTGTTTGCGCTGACGCTGGAAAAAATCGGCTATCAGGGCGCGGACAGGCTGGTGACGGTGGTTTTTGCGGTGATTATTGGCACCGTGGTGCTTCAGAGCCTCACCAGCGCCGTGCTGGCGCGGGTGCTGCGCGTCAGGCAGCGCGAGCCACACGGCGTGCTGATTATCGGGGCGAACAGCGTGGCTCGTGCGCTGGCCGTGGCCCTCAAAAAGCTGGATATTCCGGTTCGGGTCACCGACAGCAGCTGGGAATACTATCGTCAGGCGCGCATGGAGGGGATCCCGGCGTGGTATGGCAACGCCTGGTCCGAGTATGCAGAAAACTTCCTCGACCTGAGCGACACCGCACAGGTGCTGGCCCTGTCCCCTAATCGCCATCAGAACGCGCTGGCGGTCTATCACTTCAGCCATATTTTTGGTGCCGATAAAGTGGCCGCCATTCGCTCGGGGGCCACGCTGAAGGGGCGACGGGACAGTGAAAGTCCGCGCTTCCGCCGGCATGAAGTATTGTTTGGCCCACAGCAGACCTATGCCCGGCTGAGCAGCCTGCTGGCGAAGGGGGCGACGCTCAAAGCCACGCGGCTGAATGAAAACTTTGGCTGGCTAGAGTACCTGGAGAAAAACCAGGGGGTGATCCCGCTGTTTGTTTATAACGAGCAGGGAAAGCTGAGTGCGGTTAAGGGTGAGCAGACGCCGCCGCTCCCCTGCACGCTGATTGCGCTGGTGCAAAATGAGATCCCCTCAACCGGCAGGGATTGACAGCGAACGCATAACCCGATATTTGTAGTCGGCTACTTGCGTATCTGATGCGCAAGCCAGAAGAGGCGCGTCGCCCAGGCAGTGTGTTTGAGGAGCCGAATCCATCGAAAACACATCAGGGGGAGCGACGCCGAGGTGCGAACCCTGCGGCGTGGTGAGCATCGACTACAGGGGCTGAATCCCCTGGGTTGTCACCGGGCGCGTGCGACGATATCCCGCGCCCTATCCTGATTAGTTGACGTTGCGGCAGGCAAATGCGTTCCGATAAACTGTTAAAAGTGAACCGGTAAGTTAGCGCAGAGAGCATAGCCGCCGCGTCAGGTAAGCGGGTAAACAAGGTGGGGCGCTTCTGGGTGACGCGTAGTTAAACGCTTTTCTACGTCTTCCCCCTTTCTGCTCCTCCCTTGTGCCAACGCTGATGCAAACTAACCTGACACGAGGTATGTCAACACATGTCCCAAACACTGATAGTGGCTAAATTTGGCGGAACCAGCGTGGCCGATTTCGCCGCCATGAACCGCAGCGCCGACGTGGTGCTTGCCAATCCGGGTACGCGTTTGGTGGTGCTTTCCGCCTCGGCGGGCGTGACCAATCTGCTGGTCACGCTGGCTGAAGGCCAGGAGCAGATGCAGCGCGCCTGGCTGCTGGACGAAATCCGCCGTATTCAGTATGCCATCATCGACCAGCTCGCCCAGCCCGAGATTATCCGTGACGAAATTGATCGCGTGCTGGAAAACATTACCATGCTCTCCGAAGCGGCGGCGCTGGCAACCTCAACCGCCCTGACCGACGAACTGGTCAGCCACGGCGAACTGATGTCCAGCCTGCTGTTCGTCGAAGTGCTGCGCCAGCGCGACGCCCCCTCTCTGTGGTTTGACGTGCGCAAAGTGATGCGCACCGACGATCACTTTGGCCGCGCCGAACCTGACGTTGCGCTGCTTGCTGACCTTGTGCAGACCCAGCTTGCCCCCCGTATGGCAGAAGCGCTGATCGTTACCCAGGGCTTTATCGGCAGCGAAGCCAAAGGCCGCACCACCACGCTGGGCCGGGGCGGCAGCGACTATACCGCCGCGCTGCTGGGCGAAGCGCTGCACGCCAGCCGCATTGATATCTGGACCGACGTGCCGGGCATCTACACCACCGATCCGCGCGTGGTGCCCTCAGCGAAACGCATTGACGAAATCACCTTCGAAGAAGCGGCAGAGATGGCGACCTTCGGTGCGAAAGTGCTGCACCCCGCCACGCTGATGCCCGCGGTGCGCAGCGACATCCCGGTCTTTGTCGGCTCGAGCCGGGACCCGGAAGCGGGCGGCACCCGCGTGTGCAATCAGACACAGAATCCCCCGCTGTTCCGCGCGCTGGCGCTGCGCCGTAAGCAAACCCTGTTGACGCTGCACAGCCTGAATATGCTGCACGCGCGCGGCTTCCTGGCCGAAGTGTTCAATATTCTGGCGCGTCACAGTATCTCCGTTGACCTGATAACCACCTCGGAAGTCAGCGTGGCGCTGACGCTGGATACCACCGGTTCCACCTCAACGGGCACCAGTCTGCTGACGCAGGCGCTGCTAACGGAGCTGTCGTCGCTGTGCCGGGTCGAGGTGGAAGAGAACCTGGCGCTGGTCGCGCTGATCGGCAATAAGCTCTCCCAGGCCGCGGGCGTAGGGAAAGAGGTGTTTGGCGTGCTGGAGGGGGTCAATCTGCGCCTGATTTGCTACGGTGCCAGCAGCTACAACCTCTGCTTCCTGGTCCCCGGCCAGGACGCTGAAAAAGTCATTCAGAAACTGCATCACAATTTGTTCGAGTAACGCTTCCGAATGCTGATGGCAAATCCTGCACACCACAATAACGACTGAAAAAAGGAAGTCTGGCTATGCTCGCCACCGTTACGCGACTGTTTCCACTCTGGGCAGTCCTGCTCTCCGCCGCCGCCTGGTACTCCCCTGCCCCCTTTCTGAGTATTGGGCCATGGGTTACCTCGCTGTTAATGCTGATTATGTTCGGCATGGGCGTGACGCTAAATATCAACGATTTCAAACGGGTGCTGACGCGACCCGCGCCGGTTATCGCCGGGACCTTTCTGCACTATCTGGTAATGCCGCTTGCCGCCTGGGGCCTGGCAAAGCTCTTTCATATGCCGTCGGAACTGGCCGCCGGTATGATTCTGGTTGGCAGCGTCGCCAGCGGCACCGCGTCAAACGTAATGATCTATCTGGCAAAGGGCGACGTGGCCCTGTCGGTGACCATCTCTTCGGTGTCGGCGCTGGTCGGGGTATTCGCGACACCGCTGCTGACTAAGCTCTATGTAGACACCCATATTCAGGTTGATGTGGTCGGTATGCTGCTGAGTATTATCAAGATTGTTGTGGTGCCGATCGGCATTGGCCTGATTATTCACCATACGCTCAACGGCGTGGTCAGGCGCGTGGAGCCGTATCTTCCCGCGTTTTCCATGGTCTGCATTCTGCTGATCATCAGCGCGGTGGTAGCGGGCAGCCAGGGCTTTATCGGTTCAGTGGGACTGATGGTGATCGCGGCGGTCATTCTGCATAACGCCATCGGGCTGCTGGGTGGATACTGGGGCGGCAAACTGTTTGGCTTTGACGAGTCAACCTGTCGCACGCTGGCGCTGGAGGTCGGTATGCAGAACTCAGGGCTGGCCGCTACGCTGGGCAAGTTGTACTTCTCCCCGCTGGCGGCGCTGCCTGGCGCCCTCTTCTCGGTCTGGCATAACCTCTCCGGATCGCTGCTGGCAGGATACTGGTCGGGTAAACCCGTCAAAAAGAAATAACGGCTTATATCCCTTCCCGTTCGCAGGAGTGAGAAGGGAGAGCTAAGGGGTAACGCGGTCTGATTACCCCCCAACGTCCTTTACTGCGCGTTCTGCTGCTGCTGTTGCTGCTGCTTTTCGTCCGCTTTTTTAGCCTTCTTTTTCGCCATATGATGACCGACGGCACAACCCGCTGCCGCACCCGCTACACCGTGATGCTTGATATGACCCGCCACGCCGCCTACCGCGGCACCTTTGATACAGCCTGCCGCTTCAACCTGTGACGTTGCAGACATCAGCAGGCCAAGGGTCACAACAAATACTGGAAGTTTACGCATACCCATCTCATCCTCAAAAAAAATCAAAAAAAAACACCATCGTCAGACAGGAGAGCATAGCGTTCTTTATCAGAAAGAACAGGTGACAGAGAGAGATTCCAGAACAGTCTGGATTTGCGGTGAAGGCGTTATCTCATCCTGAAATACGCCTGTTCGGCGTAGAGGTCAGCAAGCCGGTTTTTTCGTATCTGAAAGGAAGCAGTATCAGAAAGGAAGAAAATGTGCGTACCGTTTATATTGCCAGGCTAACCTCTTTTACGGCCTGTTGGAGTCAGCGCGATTCGCCGGGGCTTATCTGAATATGAACCTGTAGCTTAATGCGCCGAATAAAATTGCAGTTGTTAAAATCTGGAAAATGTTCTTGTATTCAAAAAAGCTATCAGTAGTGAAATATTTTAGCACTGAAAGTGTAAAGATCATTCCCAGTGAGCTGAGTATCGCCTTTTTTGATTTATTTTCTACCACCAGCATGATACTCCGTATGTGAATGCTGCCATACCAGCCCCAGAAGCGGCTCCAATCAACCATCCGGGAACTATGCCCACGCCCGGCACAACGACTCCCGCACCAAAAGCTCCCGTTACCCCACCGGTTAATGCTGATGCAATCACGTCTTTAGTGAGATCGTTAACATTGCATTTATATTTATTAGCCAGCATAGCTTTTGCGATATCCTGAGCAACCATTTGCATATATAAATCAGAGGCTGACCCCATTCCAGATATAAGATTGCATTCGGAAGCTGTTAACATTTTCATAAAATTCCTTTTAAATTAAAAAATATTCAACGCTTTTTATAGCAGCCCGTAATATTTATTTTTGTGAATCACATCTCATATAGCGGAACATTAAGCATGATTGCTACGGTGCTATTTTTCTCAGACTGACTTGAAAAGTGGAAAATGCCCTTGCTAATCTAAAGAACGTCAAGCGTAATGCGCTACAGGCGTATCCGTTCCCGGATCGCGCCCCAACGAAGATGAAACCCGCGGACAAGCCACATTTCGGGTAATTCGTTGATACAGGCACTTTCCCGAATCCTGTCGTGGCTGACCTTGTCCTACTCCTCATCCCTTTCATCATCTGGCTGCTCCAGCACGCTGTAGGCCACCGCGCAAAACAGCGAGTTAAGACGCTTCATATCGCCCAGCAGGCCCAGATGCAGCGAGCTGGTTTCAATACTCTGCACGTTTTGCTGGTGCAGGCGATCGACATGCTTATGCGAGTAGCGCCGGTTGGTGATTCGGAAGCGATGCTTGGCGCGGCGTAGCCGTTTTGCGCTGGTCATATCCTGCGATAAAAACACCGACAGGCTCAGGCGCAGATTACTGGTGAGCTGCTCCAGCAGCGCATCCAGCTCGTTCAGCCCGTCTACGGAGAAAGGCCGACCGGCGTTAAGGGATTTGTCCGCCACGTCTCCGCTCATCCGTTCCAGAATATCGCCCGCCATCTCCAGGTTAAGCGCCATCTCAATAATTTCCGCCCAGCGGCGGGAGTCGTCCTCAGGCAGATCCTCCTTCGGCATCTGGGCGAGATAGAGCTTGATGGCGGTATAGAGAACGTCCACATCGTCGTCCAGCCGACGAATTTCGCGATCCTCCCGCACCTCGCCGTGAATGACCTTAGCGAAGGTCGCCAGCATCTGGTCCAGCACGTCGCCCATACGCAGCGTCTCGCGCGAGGCATTTGCCAGCGCCAGCGCGGGCGTATCCAGCGCGCTGGGATCGAGGTGGCGCGGTTTCAGCCGCAGATCGCTCTCGGGCTCCTCGCGGATCAGGCGGCGGCACAGCCTGGCCATCGGCTCGGCAAAGGGCACCATAATCAGGCAGCGGATCAGGTTGTAGAAAACGTGGAAGAATATCACCAGCTCTTCGTCGTTTACCGGCAGCTTATGCAGCCAGACGGCCAGGATATCCACAAACGGCAGGACCACCAGCGAGCCGATAAATTTAAACAGCAGGCTGCCCAGCGCCACGCGCTTGCCCGCCGCGTTGGCGGTGCTGTTATTGAGCATCGCCAGCAGCCCGCTCCCGAGGTTAGCACCGATCACCAGGCACAGAGCCACCTTGAAGGAGATAACCCCTGTGGCCGTCAGCGTTGCGGTGATCAGCACGGCGGCCAGGCTGGAGTAGCTGATAATGGCAAACACCGCGCCAATCAGCGCATCCAGCATCACGTCCCCGGTCAGCGACGAAAAGATAACCTTCACCCCGGAGGCCTGAGTAATCGGCGTGGCGGCGGCGACGATCAGCTGTAGCGCCAGCAAGATCAGCCCCAGTCCGATGCTGGCGCGACCCAACTGTCCGGCGCGCGTCTGCTTACGGCCCAGAAAAAACACCACGCCGAAGAAGATAAACAGTGGGGAAAGCCAGGAGAGGTCAAAGGTCAGAATACGCGCCATCAGCGCGGTACCGACGTCGGCCCCCAGAATAATCACCAGCGCGGGCGTCAGTCCCACCAGCTCCTGCGCCACAAAGGACGTCACCAGCAGCGTGGTGGCATTACTGCTCTGTACCAGCGCGGTGACGCCAATACCCGCCATAAATGCCATCGGTTTTTTGGCCACGCTGCGGCTCAGCACGCGGCGTAAATCAGCACCGTAAACGCGCATAATCCCGGTACGCACAATATGCGTTCCCCAAATCAGCAGCGCCACGGCAGAAAGTAAATTAAGCAGGGTTAACACCGGTATCGACCTCGTTACATCACAAACATGCCATCGGGGCGATTCTGTCCGCCCCGCTTACCGCCTTAAGCGTAGTCGATTTGGTGAAAAAATGTGTTTAATCAGCGTGATATCTGGTCACTATCAGGCAACTTCGCGCAGCGTGCCCGGCGCCAGCAGCAGGCCGACCTGAAAGCCCGCCGGATGCAGGCTCTCTACCGACCGGTTCAGCACGTCGACCCACAGCTCAACCTCTTTTGCCTTAACCCGGTAGCGAATAACGTTCCCCAACAGGCTGTGGCCGAGTATCTGCGCCGGAATGCCCTGCCCGGACGGACAGAAAACCACGGATTCGGGCCGCAGCGCCACCTGGCGGTGGAAGGTCTCGCCGGTCAGCCGCGCTGCCTGCTCTGCCGTCAGCAGGTTATAGTGGCCGATAAAACCGGCGGCAAACAGGTTGACGGGCTGGGTATAGAGTGCCTCGGCATTACCGGTCTGCACAATTCTGCCCTGGTCCATCAGCACGATGCGATCGGAAAGCACCAGCGCCTCCTCCTGATCGTGCGTGACGAAAAGCGTGGTCAGGTTAAGCTCCTTTTGGATGCTGCGAATACGATCGCGAAGGTGGCGGCGAATACGCGCATCCAGCGCCGAAAGCGGCTCATCCAGCAGCAGCAGACGTGGCCGCGTCACCAGCGATCGCGCCAGCGCCACGCGCTGGCACTGCCCACCGGAAAGCTGATGCGGGTAGCGACGGGCGTAGTCGTTCATCTCCACCAGCTCCAGCACCTCCGCGACGCGCTGCGAAATCGCGGATGCCGGAAGTTTCTGCATCTTCAGGCCGAAGGCGACGTTGCGCTCCACGGTCATATTGGGAAACAGCGCGTAGCTTTGAAATACCATGCCGACGGCGCGATTCTGCGGCGTCAGCGGGGCAATGTCCTGCCCGTCCAGGAGGATCTGCCCGCCATCGACCGGGGTCAGCCCCGCGATACAGCGCAGCAGAGTAGATTTACCACAGCCGCTGGGGCCGAGCAGGGTAACAAACTCCCCCTCGCGGGCGGAAAAATCAATATCCTGAAAAATCATCGTCGGACCGTAGCTTTTACTCAGGCGGGTGACGTTCAGCCAGCTCATATTCAGCCTCTCTCGCGGTTCAGGGCGTTCGCCAGCCAGGTGATCAGCAGGACGACCAGGAAGTAGGAAATCACTAAGGCGCTGCTGAAGTGACCGCTTTCATTGCGCACGTTATAGAGATAAACCTGTAGCGTTTCATAGCGGGTGCCGACCAGCAGGTTAGCAAGCACAAACTCACCTATCAGGAATGAGAAGGAGAGCAGCACGGCAATAAAGGCCCCCTTGCGCAGATTCGGCAGCACCACCAGCAGCGCGGCCTGCCAGGTACTGGCCCCCAGCAGATGCGCGGCATCAATCAGCTCACGCATATTGATCGCCTGCATATTGTTGGCCAGCGCACGGTAGATAAAGGGCAGCGCGAGGGTGAAGTAGCAGCCGATCAAAATCCAGGGCGTACCGGTTAGCATCAGCGGCGGGTCGGAGTAGAGCTGGAGCAGGCCCACCGAGGAGACCACCGGCGGCACGGCAAACGGCATCAGGATCAGCACGTTCATTACCGCGTCCAGCCGGGGAAAATAGTAAGCAATCACAAACATGGCAGGCAGCACCAGCACCAGCGAGAAGATAAGCGCACCCAGGCAAATCAGCAGGGAGTGGCCCAGCGCGGTCATAAAGCGCGGATCGCTCCACAGCTGCGCCATCCACCTGAGGGTAAAGCCCTGCGGCAAAATGGTGGCTCCCCAGGTGGTGGAAAGCGCATAGAGCAGCGTCGCCAGCAGCGGCAGCGCCAGAATCAAAAACACCAGCCACACCACCACTTGATGATAGAGATATTCACGCCGTGACATCCGTCAGCTCCTCCGGCCTGCGTACTGGTAGCTGCGGCGCAGCAGCCACTGGTGCACCAGGGTGATCGCCACCATCAGCAGCACCAGCAGCATCGCCAGCGCGCTGCCCATATTGGGATCGAGAGAGATATCGCCCGAGACCAGCGCGGCAATCCGCACCGGGACCAGGTTGAAGTTACCGGTGGTCAGCGCATAAATGGTGGCGTAAGCCCCCAGCGCATTCGCCAGCAGAATCACAAAGGTGCCGAGCAGCGCGGGCGACAGGATCGGCAGACCAATATGCCGCCAGTAGTGCCAGCGTCCGGCACCTAATAGCGCCGCCGACTCCTGCCACTCCTTCTTCAGCCCGTCGAAGGCCGGATAGAGCAGCAGGATCCCCAGCGGGATCTGAAACCAGCTGTAAACCACAATCAGCCCGTCGGCCGAGTAGAGGTTGAAGGTCTGCATCAGGCCATATTTGTGCATCAGCAGCGTCACGCAGCCGTTTAGCCCCAGCAAAATCACAAAGGCGAAGGCCAGCGGCACCCCGGCGAAGTTGCTGGTCATATTGGTGAATGACATCAGGAAGCGGTGCAGCCTGCCGCCGCCGAGCTGATGCAGCGAATACCCGCCCGCCAGGGCAATAAGCAGGCCCCAGACGCTGGACCAGAACGAGATATCCAGCGAGAAGCGCATCGCCTGACGGTAAAAAGAGGAGGTCAGAATATCGCTGTAGTTGCCCCAGCCCCAGGCTTCATACATCTCGCTGTAGAAGCTGTGGATGGCAATCCACACCAGCGGTGCAACCTGAAAGGCAATATAGAACAGCGTAAACGGCAGCAGGCACAGCAGCGCTAACCCTTTGCCCCTCATCATTCTGCCTCCCGCCGCGCCAGCAGCTCGGGGCAGAGAGGCTTATCATGATCGACGCCGAGAAGTTCACACAGCGTGCCGCACAGCTCGGTTTGCAGCGGCGCGGCATCCATTTGCAGTGAAAAAGCCTGGCCGAAAACGAACAGCGGCACCGAGGTTTCTTCCGGCAAAACGCCGCCGTGGCTGCGATCGTCATTCATGCCATGGTCGGCGGTGACCAGCACCTGATACCCCGCCTCCAGCCAGCCCGGCATCCAGTGCGACAGATAACCGTCCGCCATCCGCGCGCGGTTACGGTACTGCGGCGTGGAGAGGCCAAACTTATGTCCGGCGTCATCAATATTCATCGGATGGATCAGCAGGAAATCGGGGTTATGACGCAGCCGCAGGCTTTCCGCATCCTCAAACAGATGGGAATCCGGGTAGCCGTCGTCATAATAGAAGTGACCGTACTGGATGGGCAGCGCCGCATCGACGGTATGACGATCGCGGGCGGGCTGCCAGGGCGAACGGTTATACAGCTCGCTCACCCAGTGGTAGGCCGCAGCCGCCGTGGTCAGCCCGGCCTCGCGCGCATAGTGGAACACGCTGCGTTCCCGGCTCAGGCGATTGACGCCGTTATGCACCACCCCGCTTTTGACCGGCGTGACGCCGGTAAGAATGCACTCATACAAGGGGCGCGACAGCGAGGGAAGCTCACAGGTCAGCTGATAGAGCTGCCCGTTACCCTGTGCGCACTCTGCCTGGAGATAGCCCATCGTCGCCTCAGCCACCTCATAATTCAGCCCGTCCAGCACCACCAGAATCGTTTTCATTCCGACTCCCTACTGCTTCATATTAACGATGACGTTTTCCTGCCACAGGCGCGGCAGCATTTTAGCGGCTTTATCCCACGCAGCCGGATCGGCGATGGGGTGTGCGCTCTTATAGGCGGAGGCGGGCAGCAGTTTGGCCTGCACGTCGGCGGGCAGCGTCAGATGTTCAGCGCGGATCGGGCGGGCGTAGCCGCGCGCAAGGTTAATCTGCCCGGCGTCAGAGAAAATATACTCCCGCGCCAGCTTCGCGGCATTAGGGTGCCGCGCATATTTGTTGATGAGGGTGGTGTAGCCCGAGGTGATGGATCCATCGGACGGGATAACGACCTCAAAGCGGTTCCTGTCGATGCGATCGCGATAGTTCAGGCCGTTAAAGTCCCACACCACCGCCACCTGAATCTCGCCCTTCTCGATGTTGGCAATCACCGGATCGCTTACCCCCAGCCGTCCCTCTTTCGCCAGTTCGCCAAAGAACGCCAGCGCAGGCTTGAGGTTGGTCTCGCTGCCGCCCAGCGCATAGCTGGCCGCCAGCACGCCGTTGGCCGCCTGGGCCGCCACGCCAACGTCGCCGATGGTCACCACGTATTTGCCCTTTTTCAGGTCGGCCCAGCTGTGCGGCACCTCCTTCACCTGGTCCTTATTCACGATAAACGCGATGGTACCGGTGTAGGCCAGCGCCCAGTTGCCCTCTTTATCCTTCGCCCACGCCGGGATCTGCTCCCAGGTGCTGGGCTTATAGGGCTGCGCCAGCCCCTTCTGTACCGCGATCGGCCCAAAAGAGGACCCTACGTCACCGATATCCGCGCTGGCCTGGCTCTTTTCTGCCGCGAACTTCGCCAGCTCCTGCGCCGACGACATATCGGTGTCGCTGTGCTTAATACCGTACCTGTTGCTGAGGTCATCCCAGGTTTGCTTCCAGTTGGCCCAGCTGTCCGGCATCCCGACGCTGTTCACCTCCCCTTCACTTTTTGCCGCTTTCTCCAGCGCAGCGAGGTCGCCGTCCGCCGCGCGGGCGCCGGTGAGGTTCAGAAGAAGGGCACTGACTAAAACAGATGCGAATATTGGTTTCATCACTGCTGCTCCGGGTGGGTCGTTGAGGGGATTTCTGGATCAATCCAGCAAGATCCGCGCCAATCTAACCTGGCGAGATGACAGTTTTATGAAAAGACGCAGGCATGGGCGGATGTCAGGCGGCCAACACCTGAAGCCCTAAACTGCCCTTAACTGAGATAGCAGCCGCCCGGGCTTTATGCGCGGCTTTCGATCCGTTTATGTGCAGCTTCGCACTAAATAGAGGCCTGATAGCCCAGGCGCTGAGTCAGATAGTCCCCGTCGTGCTTCGGGCGTTACCAGGGAGATAAGCAGGACGTTATCACGCGCGGTTCACCAGCCAGTTGTGCTGTCTGCCAGCTGTCAGGCAGCGACGCCAGCTTTCTCCACAGACGACGATTAACTCGTTCACTTACTTCACCAATAATCCTTGTCAGCGTGGAGGCGGCGGGCAGTCATTTAAAACGGTGGCAGAGAAAACGGGCATATCCCGCGCCACGTATTTCCGTCTGAAACGAAAATCAAAAGCAATTCATTCTATTGATCTAAATCAATAAAAAATCAAGTAGTGTTTTCTCCATAAAGGAACAGAAAGTGATAATTCCCCCTTTAATCACGAAAAGGAGTTCACAGAATGGCAATACCTGTTTATTTATGGCTGAAGGACGATGGGGGAAATCCCGTCAAAGGCTCTGTTGATGTGCAGCAACGCGAGGGAAGCATAGAGATAACCGCGCTGGCTCACAGCGTATCTCTCCCCACAGATGATCTGTCCGGTAAGATAACGGCCACTCGCGAACATGCTCCCTTTATCCTCACCAAAGCGCTGGACTCTTCCAGCCCGTACCTTTATCAGTTCGTCAGCGCCGGGAAGCTCTTAAAATCTGCCGAGCTTAAATTCTATCGCATTAATTACGCCGGACAGGAAGAAGAATATTTTAACGTACTCCTTGAGAATGCCCGCATTACCTGTGTCGTCCCCTTTATGGAAGATGTTAAAGACCCGGACTACGAACGTCACGATCACCTTGAATTGCTCGAAATGACGTATGAAAAAATCACCTGGAAATATCTGGACGGCAATATTATTCACTCTGATTCCTGGAAAGAGCGCAGCGCGGCATAGGAGAACAACACATGGCATGGATATACCACCAATTTTGACACAGACCTCTGGCGAAAGTTATGGCCGCTCTTTATTTCGTATACACGGGGAAAGGAAGCCGCCGAAAGTACCTGGATTCGCCTCTGAGGGTTGCATAATACCTAAACCGGTTATTCGCACAAAAATCATTCAGTCAACAGATAAAACGCTGGAGGTAGTGAGATGATTTCGCGGATCATCTTGCTGACAGCCTGCATTCTCTCGTCCTCCTGCATGGCATCATCAAATGAATGGAAAGCTTATATCCAACTGATAGAGCAGGCAGACAACAAAACGCTCCATGCGTTTGCGGGGAAAATTGACAGTATTGGTGATACCCTTGATGCTGATCATACAGAGGAATTGACTACAGCTCTTAGCGTGGCGTTGATTAAAGATCCAATATCTGTGATTAACGCAACCAACTCGCTGGACAAGAGTACCGACTCCTTAAAGCAGCGGTTCGGCACATCAATGGTATGCGGTATACCTTTAATCACACATGCAAATCAGATGAAGATTGATGAGTATTTCGCGAAGGCAGTACCCGTGCTGGAAAAGGCTGGAGCTGCTGCCGCAGAATGTCTGAGCAATATGCGTGACACGATTGACGAGGTCAGACAAGAAACCGCACAAAACCCAGCAAAGTAATCCTCAGAACAAACCTGGCGCTTGCCGGGTTTTCTTAACGAATGCCTGATTAATTAAATTTAATTTAAAACAATACCTTATGTTATTAGCGTGGTTTTTTACACGGTTTACCCTCAAACCCCATTATCTGCTCCGGATACAGACCTTCTACGGCAGTACGCCGCGATGTCGGTCTCACTGAGTGTGGCGGTCTCGATAATCACCGCCAGGCGGGCTTGCGCCGGGCACTGTTCGCTGTTTTTGTCTGCACCCGGCACCGATTTTCCCCTTCTCTTGCCTGACTACGCCAGTTGTAGAGAGTCGCTTCCGATATCCCTTCCATTTGCGCAACTGCGGAGACCGTCATGTTGTAGGGAGGGAGTAATTTGGCCTGTGTGGTAGCCTTTCGTTTCGGTGAAATGCGTTTCATACCATGGCCCCATCGCCCCATCGCCCCATCGCCCCATTAGCGTATTTGATGGGGTTGACACGTATCCTGACACTGGGAAATATACAAGATTATGAAGTTTTTCAACATTTGTTAATGATTCATTTTCTTTCTTTTTATGACAGGCAAATTTTACTGCCCATCTATTATTATCAGAAACGACTTTAGATAACACATCTGCTTGAGCATAAAAAATCATACACTTAATAGATACAGAGTAGACAGTTTAAGTTTCATCTTTATTCCTTCATTCGTGATAAATAACTAATTCCAACCTTTTCCTAACACACCAGAAAAATAGTTCATCAGAAGATGATCGGCAGCACTAAAAATATATAGAGATGCATTATAAAGCAGTGTTTTATAATTAAAAAAATCAAATGAACCCAGATAACAATGCTTTACTGAGGATATAAATAACTGCGCTTAATAGTAGATCACTGAAGGGAACTCAATCCGGTTTGAGCGATCTGATCAATCGCCAAACATCACAAATCATCACAACCGGACTGAGTTATGCCGATCATAGCACCGATACCCAATAATGAAAGACGCCAGATGGAAAAAATTGTCCATAAAACAACAGATAAAAACCATTCCAGACGCCTTATGGCCATGCTGATGTTGCATCGTGGTGAATCGCTCAGTTATGTCGCTAAAACCCTGTGTGCAGCGCGTTCCTCTGTCGGTCGCTGGATTAACTGGTTCACATTATTTGGTATCGAAGGTCTAAAAAGTCTTCCGGCCGGACGTCAAAAAAAGTGGCCAGTGGAAGCGATGTTGCGCATGCTTGATTTACTGATTCAGCGCTCTCCTCAGGACTTCGGGTATCTGCGGTCACGGTGGAGCACCGAGATGTTAACGATTGAACTTAATAAGTTATTTAACTCAACGTTGCATCCTGGCTCAGTTCGCCGTTGGTTACCCGGGGCGGGAATTGTCTGGCGAAGAGCGGCTCCGACACTGCATATTCGCGATCCTCACAAAGAGGAAAAACTGGCAGCGATTGATGAAGCATTAGAAAAAAACTGCGCTGACCATCCGGTCTTTTACGAGGATGAAGTGGATATCGATTTGAATCCCAAAATCGGCGCTGACTGGCAGAAAAAAGGGCAGCAAAAACGTATACCTACGCCGGGAAAAAATGAAAAGCATTACCTTGCAGGAGCCCTTCATGCGGGAACAGGCCGGGTGGACTACGTCAGCGGGACAAGTAAGAACTCAGGTTTATTTATCAATATTTTACGTAAGTTGAAAAGCACATACCGCAGTGCAAAAACAATTACGCTAATCGTTGATAATTACATCATTCACAAGAGCAAAAAAACGTTGAAATGGTTGAAGGATAATCCGAAATTTATTGTTATTTATCAGCCAATTTACTCTCCGTGGATAAACAAAATAGAGCTCTTATGGTTGGCCTTGCACGAAACCGTCACGCGCAATCATCGCTGCAAAACAATGTGGCAATTATTGAATAATGTCAGACAATTTATGGAAGTCGCTTCACCTTTCCCTAGCAACAAACACGGGCTAACGAAAGTGAAGCGGTATTAAGCGCAGTTATTTATTCTTTAACTGTATCATCAATACTAATTGTAAAGCAATCGTCAGCATACTGAATTCTAACATAACAAGCAGTGTTTATAGGATTAACAAATCCTTTGCATAAAGTATCTCCCCCATTATTGACAAACAACCTAATCCTCCTAACCTCTTTGTTCTTCAGCACTTTACCAGGCAAGGCATTATCGCCGACGTTGTTATTCACGATATTAATGGTCATTGATCCTACTCACGTAATGAAACCCGGTTGCGCATATAGCCAGTGGGCATACCCTGTGGCAAACTTACGTTTTCTCAGGCACAGGGAATCTGCTCAATGTCCGAAAGCCATGCTACCTGTCTGTTCACAGAAGGCCGGATAACGCTTCCTGACCAGTATCAGGACCGCACGGTTAATGTTTTTACTCTACCCGGCGAGAACGCCCCCGCATTTAACATCTCACGAGATACCCTCAGTAATGGAGAGGTGCTGCAAGACTATATTGACCGCCAGACAGCGCTCATGGATAAACATCTTAAAGGATGGAAACTGTCTCTGCGCGAAGCAGCCGTGCTGGGGGAAAATATTGCACACGGTGAATGTGTGCATGCCAGCTACTTTCGTGATAACCAGAAGGTCTTTCAGCAGCAGGCCGTCTTTAATACAGCGGAGAAGCATATTCTGGTGTTCACTATGTCCCGTGTGGAAAAAATCAGGGACATGGACAGCCAGTGCTTTCAGGCACTCCTCGGCAGTTTTCGGTTTAACACCTGACAATTAAGGAACGTTGTTATGTTTGAAGCGGCACGCGTGGGCGATGATATCGGCCATTCTCATGCGCTGGCAGGGATGATTGCCGGAACGATTGTCGGTGGACTGATTGCGGCTGCCGGTGGCATTGCCGCCGGGGCAATGATGATTGCCGGTCTCGGTGCGTCCTGTCTCGGCATTGGCGTCCTTCTGGTCGGGGCCAGCCTGGCGGTGGGATACCTGACCGGTGAACTGGCGACGGCAGCACGGGACAGTATTGCGAATGCGGACGCGGCCAGCATCCAGAAGGAAGGCGTTATCGCCACCGGCTCGCATAACGTGTTCATTAACGGCAGACCTGCCGCCATTGCGACCAACAGCATGGTGGAATGCGCTAAGGACGGTGGTTCACAGCAGATGGCCGAAGGCTCCTCACGCGTATTTATTAACGGCCTGCCTGCTGCCCGCATCGGTGACCAGACCACCTGTGGCGGAAAGGTCATGACCGGTTCAGGGAACGTGCGCATTGGCGGTGAGCCGGAACAGACACTGCCGATACAGTCTGAAGTCCCTGAAAAACTGTATAAAGCCTCTGACCTGACGTTGTTATTTGCCGGGCTTATCGGTGGCGCAGGGGGTGCCGCGAAGGCCGGGGCGCTGGCGAAGCTGTTCAGTAAAATCCCGGGTATCAACAAACTGGCCCGTATCGCCTGCCGCGCCGGCGTGCTGATGACCGGTGCCGCTGCCGCGGGCATCATCGCGCGTCCGGTGGATATCGTCAGTGGGCAGAAATTCCTCGCGGGCGATGACGAGCTGGACTTTGTATTACCCTCCCGTCTGCCGGTGGTCTGGCAGCGTTACTGGCGCAGTGGCAATCCCGGCGACAGCGTGCTGGGCCGTGGCTGGTCACTTTTCTGGGAAACCCGCCTTGAACGGTATCAGGACGGGCTGGTATGGCGTGCGCCTTCGGGAGATTACATTTCCTTCCCGATGGTGCCAAAAGGAGAGCGAACCTTCTGTGAAACCGAGAAACGCTGGCTGGAACATCATCAGGACGACAGCTGGTCACTGTATGATATCAGCGGCGAGCGCTGGCATTACTCATCCCTGCGGGACGATTCCCCTTCCCTGCCGCTACGCCTCACAGAACCCTGTGGTAACGATATTCTTTTTGACTGGAACGACGACCATACCCTGCATGCGCTCACCGACAGCGCCGGGCAAAGTGTAGTCTGCCGCTACACAACCGTCAGCGGACAGGTTCGCCTGACCGGGGCCTGGCTGGATGATGAAATCTGCCTGGTCAGCTACGGCTTCGATGATAAGGCCAGGGTGATTAGCGTCACCGGACGCGGCGGTCAGGTACGCCGGCGTTTCAGCTGGTATGACGGCCGGCATGGCATGGATTTACTGCGCAGCCATGAGGACAGCAACGGTCTGCTGAATGAATATCTGTGGCGGAACATTGATGGTCTGCCGCGCGTGGTGGCATACCGCAACAGCGCGGGTGAGCAGCTTGATTTTGAATACGATTTTGAAAACGGCACCCGTCGTGCCACCCGCGAGGATGGCGCACAGGCACACTGGCTGGTTGACGACGATAATAACGTCGCACGTTTCACAGATTATGACGGTCGCCAGACCAGCTTCGTTTACCGCGACGGTGAGTTATGCGATGTTATCCTGCCTGACGGAGCCATGCGGCGCAGCCAGTGGGACCGTTATGGCCGCCTGACGTCAGAGACCGACCCGGCAGGCCGCACCACAGAGTATTACTGGTTTCGCAACACTGACCGCATCGCCCGCACGGTTTTCCCGGATTTAACAGCCACACAGGCGACATATGATTTAAACGGTCGCCTGCTGTCGGAAAGCGACGCGCTGAATCACTCCAGCACTTACCACTATCCTGACGACGAAGAAACGCTGCCGGACCGCATCACCGATGCCAGTGGCGGTGACGTGCTGCTGGTGTGGAACCGCCAGGGACTGCTGACACAGCGCACCGACTGCTCCGGTAGCGTAGCCCGCTTTACGTATGACCGCTTCGGTCAGCTCCTGAGCAGCGAGGATGCAGAAGGTAACGTCACCCGGAGGGAGTGGAACGATGCAGGCCAGCTTACCGCCGTTATTCGTGCCGATGGCAGTCAGGAAACGCTACTGTGGAACGAACACGGACAGCTCAACGCCTGGCGTGACCCGCTGGAAAGCGAAGTGTCCTGGACGTATAACCGCCTGGGCCAGCCGCTCAGTCAGACCGGCCGCAACGGTATCATGCGTCGCTGGCACTATGATGCACGAGGCAATCTGCTGCGTCTGGAAAACGGCAACGGCGGTGAGTACCGGTTTACTTATGACCCCTCAGGACGTCCTTTAAATGAGATTCGCCCGGACCACACATCCCGGCAGATGGAATGGAATGAACGGGGACTGCTTACCACTCTTATGGAAAGCGGCAGACCGGACAACGATGGCGGCATTCCCCGGCGTGTTCAGCAGTTCAGCTATGACAGCAGCGGCCTGCTGACCTCCCGGACAACCCGCGATGCCCGGTACCATTACCAGCGTAACAACATCGGGAAGCTTACCGGCCTGACGCGCACGCCGACCGCTGAAGGCGTGGCGCTGGGAATTGAAGCAGATGATATTCAGTTTACCTTTGATGCAGCAGGAAAACTGCTCACTGAACAGGGGGTGAACGGTGAACTGCATTACGACTATGACGCCCTGGACAACCTCACCGCGCTGACCCTGCCCGGCGGGCAGCAGATAAGCTGGCTGCACTACGGTTCCGGTCACGTCAGTGCCATCCGCTTTAATCAGCAGACGGTCAGCGAATTTACCCGCGACCGCCTGCACCGGGAGGTGTCCCGCACTCAGGGAACCCGTGAACAGACCCGCCAGTATGACAGTCTGGGCAGACGTACCCGGCAACGCAGTATCGGCGGCTTAGCACCCGACCTGCCGGAACAGGCTATCTTCGAACGCGCCTTCAACTACACCAGGCGGGGAGAACTCTCTGACGTCAGCGACACGCTGCGTGGCAACACCATTTATGGCTATGATGAGGAAGGTCGTCTTCTCAGGCACTACGAAGCCCGCCCGGACCACAGCACCAGGACGTTCCGTTACGACGCCGCGGATAACCTCCTGCCGGATAATGACCTGTCTGCCCTGCCGCTGACGGATAACCGCCTGACGCACTGGCAAAATCTGTTTATGAAATACGACGGGTGGGGAAACCTGGTCAGTCGCCGTAGCGGCCTGCATGAGCAACATTACGAATACGACGCGGAAAACCGGCTGATACAGGCAGAAGGCACCGGCCCGCAGGGCCGCTTTACGGCACGCTACCATTATGATGCCCTGGGCCGTCGCATCCGTAAAACCGTCACCACGCAGCGTGGCATCACTGAGACCCGCTTCCTGTGGCAGGGCTTCCGACTGTTACAGGAACAGCAGCAGAACGGTCAGTATCAGACATACATATACGACCCCAAAGAGGCATACAGCCCGCTGGCGCGGGTTGACCACCTGCGGGACGACAGTCGCGGAGAGATTCTCTGGTTCAGTACCGACCTGAACGGTGCCCCGCTGGAAATCACTGATGAACAGGGACAGCTCCGGTGGAGCGGGCATTACGGCAGTTTTGGCGAGGTTACCCGACAGACGGCAGGTTTTCACAAAATCGTGCAGCAAACTGCCCTGCACCATCAGCCGCTGCGCTATGCCGGGCAGTATGCTGACAGCGAAACCGGGCTGCACTATAATCTGTTCCGGTATTACGATCCGCAGGTCGGACGCTTTACGGTGCAGGACCCGATAGGGCTGGCGGGTGGGGTGAACCTGTATCAATATGCACCAAATCCGCTTAGCTGGGTTGATCCGCTGGGGTTGAGTAAGGAGCTGGTGACATTTTGGCCGCCTAACGATGGTGCTTTCGGGCCGGTAAAAGTTTCGGTTTTGGAAAAGGGAACATTAATTGACCGTTATGGTTATCCCGGTGGTAAATATACTTCTCCGGTCGGAACCCCTTATTCAATGAGAGCATTGGCTCCAGGAACGGAAACTAAACCATACACAGTTTATAAAGTTATGAAGCCTATTCCAGGAGTGCTTGAAAGTAAAATAGCACCCTGGTTTGGTGAGGTTGGTTTAGGTACGCAATACCTTTTACCCGAGTCAGTGCAATCTTTAATTGATTCCAAACATTTAAAAGTAGTTAAAACAGGAAGGAACTGTGGATAAGTCTGATTTAATGAGTATTTTATCTTCAATGAAGATACCAAGAGATAGTTATTCAATTGGTGTTATATCCAATGAATCTTTGTGTCTAATTTATGAAGGAATGCTTTGGAGAATATTTTATAGCGAAAGAGGGCAGCGTACTGAAGAGAAATTTTACGCTAACGAAGAAGACGCATGTAAAGAATTTTTAGCAAGATTAAAACATATGCTGGGATAATAAATATAAATAAGCCGGAAGAGATCCCCCAAAGATCCTTCCGGCTTTTACCTTCACGCCAGCATGGCGATCATCCGCTGCTTAGCCTGCTCCAGCTCCTGCTGCTGCGCCTTTAGCTGCTGTTCCATTGCCCGCAGCCACCTCTCCTCGCGGCTGTCGGGGATCAGCAGCAGACAGCCGTCCAGCACCGTCTGGCTTACGCCGGTTCCCACCGCAAAACCCGCCTCCGCCAGCCATTTGCACGTGACGCTCACCTGTGGCGTATCGCGATCTCCGCCTTTCGGGCGGTAGCCGACGGTAAGGTAATCCCCCCCAAAAAACCGGTGTGTCCATAAGTAGAGTTTTCTCGTAATCTGAACCGGGGAGATTTCTATGAAAAAATCACGTTTTACCGACAGCCAGATAATAGCCATCCTGAAGCAGGCCGAAGCCGGAACGCCAGTGGCTGAACTGTGCCGCGAGCACGGCATGAGCAATGCCAGTTTCTACAAGTGGCGTTCTCGCTTTGGCGGTATGGATGCTTCCATGATGGCCCGACTGAAAGAGCTCGAAGACGAAAATCGCCGTCTCAAAAAGATGTATGCCGAAGAACGACTCAAAGCCGAAATCATTCAGTAAGCCATGGCAAAAGGGTGTACCGGATTTACTGCGAGTTGTCGCTGAACATGCGGATCAAACCGCAAAAAAGACTGAAACGGAATAAACCTGAACTGCTGGCTGTGCCTGAAAACAGCAACGAATGCTGGTCGATGGACTTCATGCATGATCAGCTATCGGATGGCCGTTCCGTCCGTTTACTGAATGTTATCGATGACTTTAATCGTGAGGCCCTGGCCATTGAGGTGGATTTTTCTCTGCCTGCAAATCGTGTGGTGAGGACTCTCGAGCAACTCATTGAATGGAAAGGTAAACCGGCAGCGAAACGATGCGATAACGGGCCAGAATATACCGGTAAGATACTGATATCATGGGCGGCTGAGCAGAATATAACACTTCGCTTTATTCAGCCCGGTTACCCTCAACAAAACGCTTATATTGAGCGATTTAACCGGACGGTGCGTTATGACTGGCTGGGGCAGCACCTGTTTACATCACTGGAGGAGTTGCAGAGCTATGCCACGCGATGGCAATGGTTTCATAATCACGAACGTCCGAATATGGCGCTGAATGGCTACACGCCGATGCAGCATAGACAACGCACGATCTGATTCTACTTATCACCTACGTTAAGAATGGGGGGATTACCTCAGCCTCTGCTGCATACTGATCCGACCAGATCGCGCCGCTTGCAAAATCGCCTGATAAAACGAAAATGGTTTCCATAATGTGAAAACGAAGGGATCCGCTATGACCACGCCAGCAGTTATCAAACGCGGCAAGAAACCCCGCGCCGCCCAGGCGCAGCCCGCCCAGCCCGCCGGCCAGGTCCAGTCGCTGACCCGCGGCCTGAAGCTGCTGGAGTTTATTGCCGATGCCCACGGCAGCGTGGCGCTGACCGAGCTGGCGCAGCAGGCGGGATTACCCAACTCGACTACCCATCGCCTGCTTACCACAATGCAGCAGCAGGGATTTGTCCGTCAGGTGGGCGACCTCGGCCTGTGGACCATCGGCGCACACGCCTTTGTGGTGGGCAGCAGCTTTTTGCAGAGTCGTAACCTGCTGGCGCTGGTCCACCCGATGCTGCGCAAGCTAATGGAGGATTCGGGAGAGACGGTCAATCTGGCCGTGCTGGACATTAGCGATCGTCAGGCAGTGATTATCGATCAGGTGCAGTGTACCCAGCTGATGCGCATGTCTGCCCCCATTGGCGGCAAGTTGCCGATGCATGCTTCCGGCGCCGGCAAAGCCTTTCTGGCCAACCTCTCCGAGGCGCAGGTCAGCGAGCTGCTGCACCGGCAGGGGCTGCATTACTACACGCCGCGCACCCTGATGTCGCCGCACAGTCTGAAGGAGAACCTGGCACTGGTGCGCAAGATCGGTTTTTCCTTCGATGATGAAGAACACGCCCTGGGGCTGCGCTGCGTCGCGGCCTGCATCTACGACGAACACCGCGAGCCCTTTGCCGCCATCTCCATTTCCGGCCCGGTGTCCCGCGTCACGGATGACCGCGTAACCGAGCTGGGCGCGCTGGTTATCGGCGCGGCGAAGGAGATAACCCGTGAATATGGCGGGTCGAGGTAACGTACGGTTTCAGGCGAGTCACCCGGTACTGCGCGGTATTGTGGCGGTGATATGCCGCCGCTATGGCGATATATGCGGTCACCATGACGGTACGGCATAAACCTGCGCCCTGATTAATAACGCCAATTAACGGCTGTTTGAACAGCTGAGGGGCAAAAATACCGGATTGCCAGCATCGTAAGCCTGGTGCTGAATAACCTTCCGAACAGCGGCGAGGTAGCGCTGTGCTATCAGCTGCGCTCGCTTGACCTGACGGCATGCAGAGCGAGCTATGCCGCCACGGTTGAGCCACATGATATGGATGAGATATTGTCCCTGGTGGTCGATCTTATCGATCCGCGCTGAACGTATCCTGAGCGGGGCTTTGCTGAATAAATCAGATTTTGGATAAGCATCCCCATAGCCGGTTACTGCTCTCAGGAAATACGCACACTTTCTGGCATTCCTGCCTTCGTCATTTTGTTCAGCGCACGCACCATGGCCAGAGACTCTGCAACCTGACCATGGTTGATAAGAGCGTTGTTGTCGCTGCGCCAGTTAGTGATTCTGAACTTCTGCATGTGCTTTCACGTCTGCAACAAATTCATCATCATTAAACAGCAATGACGAGCAGTTCTTTTACTGTGACTCTGCCCCAAAACCTCTGCGGCAAACCGCCTGTTGAGGAAACCATCAAGCGCGGCTACCGTCGCCACCCTCCCGATCGGGCTGCTCTTTTATCAGAAACACTAACTTATCGATTCTGAGACCAGCAAAGATAAGAGCAATGCTCACCCACGCCTTTTCCCTTCAAAATTACTGAACTCATCAGGGTCGTTCTGGAAACACCGGGTGTTTTCAGCGCTCCACATCCCTGCGGGGCTTCCACAGCACTTACTTCTGCGGCGTAAAACCAGCAATTCGTGCGGCTTAGCGCGCTCAATGAAACATCTAGCAAACAAAATACATACATTAAAATAATATAATTAATGTTATTAATATAATCTGCGATTACCTTACTGACTAATAAAAAATGTTGTACTGATTAATTATGTCCTTTTAATCAATTAGATATAAAAATATCGTGCGTTTTTAAACCACCTGTCAACCTAATCAATGAGAAGTAAATGGACATAGCAATCATTGGAGTTTCTTGTCAATTTCCTGATGCAGAAAATTATAGCGAATTTTGGAATAATGTCATAAACCATCGTAATTCTGTTACAGAAGCCTCAGGATTGCGCTGGAATAGTTCAGGCTTAAGGGGAAATTCAGACGATTATTCTGATAAGCCCCGACCGCAATGGGGAGCTTTTCTGGACAGAATTGGCTGTTTTGACAACCAATTCTTTGGCGTCATTCCAAAAGTTGCTGAAACTATGGACCCACAGCAGAGGATTATGCTGGAACTGACCTGGTCCTGCCTGGAGGATGCCGGGATCCCTCCCTCCACGCTGCGGGGGAGCAAGGTTGGCGTGGTTATCGGCGTTTTCAATAACGATTACAAAGAGCTACAGGAAAACGCTGGCAGCCCTGTTGAGGCGCATCATGCCACCGGCACGGCTACCTCGATTATTGCTAACCGCATCTCACACTTTTTTGATTTCCGCGGGCCAAGCATGCCGATCGACTCGGCCTGCTCCAGCTCGCTGAGCGCAATTCACAGCGCAATCCAGGCCATTCAGCACGGTGACTGCGACATCGCCCTCAGCGGGGGGATTAACCTTATCCTCACGCCGACCCGGCACACCTCTTTTGAAAAAATGGGCATGTTGTCGCCAACCGGCGCCTGCCACTCCTTCGATGCCGAAGCCGATGGCTACGTGCGGGGAGAAGGCGCTGGCGTGCTGCTGCTTAAGCCTTTAGATAAGGCGCTGATCGACGGCGACAATATCCACGGCGTGATCAAAGGCAGCGCGATAAACCATTGCGGCTCGACCTACACCCTCACCTACCCCAGCGCCTCTGCGCAGGCCGACGTCATCGTGGCCGCCCATCTGCGCGCGGGCATTCCCATCAATACTGTGGGCCTGATTGAAACACACGGCACGGGCACCCCGAAGGGCGACCCCATTGAGTTCGAGGGGCTGGTCAGGGCATTTGGCACCCTGGCGGAACAGCAGAAGGTCTCGCTGGAAAAGGCGTTCTGTGGCCTGACGTCGGCAAAATCTAATATCGGCCACCTCGAGGCTGCCGCAGGCGTGGCGGGGATCATCAAGGTGTTGCAGGCCTTCAAAAACCGCAGGCTGCCCCCGCTGCGCAGCTTTTCGGCGCTGAACCCCCGCATTGACGCCACCGCCACCCCGTTCTTCTTCGTGGATCGGGTAAGTGACTGGGCGCGAATCGAGCCGAACACGCCGCTGCGCGCGGGCGTCAGTTCGTTCGGGTTTGGCGGCACCAATGCCCATCTGGTGCTGGAAGAGCCGCCTGCCGATGCCGATCGCGGGCTCGCGGCAGATGAGCCTGCGGCGTATCGCGACTACCCGATCGCGCTGTCGGCAAAAACGCCGGAGGCGCTGCTGCAAAGCCAGCGGGATCTTGCGCACTGGCTCAGTGAAAATCCCGCTGTGCCGCTGGCCGATATCAGTACCACGCTGCTGACGCGTCGCGACAGCTTCGCCTGCCGTTTTAGCTGCGTAACCCGCGATGTGCCGGGCCTGATCGCCGCGCTGGAAAGCGCTATCGCCCCCGGCCCGCTTAAGGTGCCCGAGCACGCGAGGCAGGAGGCAGAGCAAGCCAGCGTCGAAGCGGCCGCGCTGCTCGATGAAATCGTCGGCGTAGCGGGGGAGTCGGCCGCGTTTGCAGCACTCCTGCAACGGCTGTGCGACTGCTATCAGCGCGGGGCGGAGGGTACCTGGGGCCAGCTGTTTAAGCAGGCGCGTTTCCGCCCAATCGGGCTGCCCGGCTATCCCTTTACCCGCAGCCATTTTTGGATCCCGACAGCCTGCCGCGCCGCGTCACCGCGCGCCGCCCTGCCCGCCCGGCTCAGACGCAGGGCTGACGGCGGTCGCTCCCGCTATCAGGGGCAGCTTGAGGGGGACGAATTCTTTTTTGCCGATCACCAGATCGCCGGACAGGCTGTCCTGCCGGGCGTGATGTACCTGGAACTGGTTCGCGCCGCCCTCACCGATGCGGCCACGCTGAAAAATGATCACCGGCTGAGTTTTTCACAGGTGGCCTGGCTACGACCGCTGACCTATCAAAACGCGTCGCAGGACCTGCACGTTCAGCTGGACCCGCAGGAAGCGGCGCACTGGGGCTTTCAGATCCTCGGCAGCGACGACACCCTCTACTGCCAGGGAACGGTAGCGGCAGAAGGGATCGCGCCAGATTCATCTCCGCGTGTGGAAGGGGTTTCGTCTGACTTATCTTCGCGTGTGGAGGGAGCTGCGCCTGACGCATCCCCGCGTGCGGAGAGTGATAGCGGCGTGCGCCTGCTGGATGCGGAAGCCTGCTACCAACAGCTCGATGCACTGCAAATGCACTACGGCGAGGGGTTAACCGCTCTGCGTCAGCTTGCTGCCGGCCCGCGTACCTGCGTCGCCAGCCTGGCGCTGCCTGATGCCCGGGGGACGGCCGCCCCTGCCAACTGGGTTATTCACCCCAGCCTGGCGGATGGTGCGCTACAGGCCGCGGTGATTTGGGTCGCCGGAATGCTGGACGCCGTGCAGCCGGACGAGAAGCTGAACGGCCCGATCGTTCCCTTTGCGCTGGAGAGGCTGGAGGTGCTGGGCTCCTGTAGCGCGACGATGACGGCTACCGTCACGCTTGCGGGAGAAAATACGCTTAGCGAAGGCGTGGCCAGGGTAGATATCAGCCTGGCCGATGCGGCGAACCCGGAGCAGATCGCGCTGCGTTTCTATGGCGTTACGCTTCGCCTGTCCGGGGAGCGTGCCGCGCAGGAAAACGCACATCGCGCCGCCGCCCCCTCTCTGACCCCTCATGAAGCGGCGAGCCTTTACCAGCCCTGGTGGATCCCACAGGCGGCGACAGAGGCAGAAGCGCCGGTCCGCCAGGTGCTGATTATCGGTGCAGCGCAGGATACTGAGCGGCTCGCCAGCCTGCTGGCGCAGGGGGAAACCCCTCCGCAGATCCAGCAAATTCAGTTTGCATCCGCGGCCAACACCGGGAGTCAACAGGGCGTTGTCTCTGTGCGGCCGGGAAACAGTGAAGATTTTATCGCGGCGGTTGATGGGCTGCTGGCGCAGGGCGCCACGCTGGATCGTATCCTGTGGGCCGCCCCCACGCTTGCCGAAGAGGACTTTGCTGCGCGCCTGTGCGCCGGGCCGGAGAGCCTGTTTGCGCTAACCCGGGCGCTGATGCGCAAGGTGAAGAGCGTACGCTTTATTCATCTTCATCTTGCCACCCCGCGCCTGCCCGATGTCGAAGCCCTCAGCGGTTTTTATCGCACCCTGCGCATTGAAAAACCGGCCTACGCGGGCCGCGTACTGTGCTGTGAGGGCGAAAACGACGCCGCACGACTGGCGGCGCTTATCAGCAACGAATTTAGCGACCCTTCAAAAGAGGCCGATGTACGCTACGTGCAGGGGGTGCGCCTGGTGCGCCGCTTTGCCGCCCAGGCGCAGTTGCCTGTTGCGCATCAGATACGGCCACACACCGCCAGCGCCGCCCAGTCCAGCGTGAATCCGTCGCTCTGTGAGCCGGTCAGGCTGCGCCAGCAGGGAACCTACCTGATCACCGGTGGGCTGGGCGGGCTGGGCCTGATCTTCGCCCGCTTCCTCTGCTCGCGCTTTGACGCCACCGTCTATTTGAGCGGCCGCTCGCAGCCCGGTGAAAAACAGCAGCAGCAGCTGATCGCGCTGACCGAACAGGGGGGAGCCGCCCACTATGTCGCCTGTGATATCAGCGAGCGCGATGACGTACAGCGGCTGATCGACAGCGTTCGCCAGTCGGGCCGCGCGCTTAACGGCATTATCCACTCGGCGGGCGTGATTGAAGACAACTTCATTCTGCGCAAGAGTCCGGAGGCCTTTAAACGGGTTATCACGCCGAAGCTGATGGGAAGCTGGCTGCTGGATGCCGAAACGCAGGACTGTCCGCTCGACTTTTTTGCCCTGTTCTCCTCCGTCACCGGCGTGCTGGGCAATATCGGCCAGTGCGATTATGCCTTTGGCAACGCGTTTGAGGATTATTTCGCCAGCCACCGTAACCGGCTCCAGCAGCGGGGTGAACGCCCCGGCAAAACGCTGTCGATCAACTGGCCTTACTGGAAAGAGGGCGGTATGCGCCTCACCGACAGGGAAGAGGCCATTCTGAACCGCCATTTCGGGATTGTGCCGCTGCTGACCGATGAGGGCACCGCCATCTTCGAATATGCCCTTAACAGCCGCGCCTCGCAGGTGGTGGTAATGCCAGGGGATGCCGCGCGCATCGCGGAAGCGCTGAACGTGGTCGACCCCGCGCCGGTCGGTGAACCCCAGGGCCACGACGCCCCTCACGCGGTGCAGGATACGGTGGTTGGCTATCTTTCCGACCTGTTTGCCCGTCGGCTGCGCATCCCGCCGCATTTCGAGCGCCACGGCTTCTTCCGTGACTACGGCTTCGATTCAGTGGTGGCGATAGAGCTGGTCAGCGAGCTGCAAAAGGTATTTGGCAAATCGCTGCCAATGACGCTGTTCTTCGAGCATCCCACTATGGAAGAACTGAGCCGCTTTCTGGTCGACAATTATCAGCAGGCCTGCAGCGCGCTGCTGCCTGAGACGGCTGCGCCTGCCGCCCCGACCGCTGCCGCCTTACGCCTGGCCCCACAGGACACGGCCGCATCCGTACGTCCTGTCCAGCAGGGATCCGCATCCCTGCGCCCGGCACGACAGGACAGCGCGGCATCCGCCGGGGCAGCGGAGACGGCGTTTAAAACGCAGCACGGCTATGAGGGGGATATTGCCATTACCGGCCTTGCCGGACGCTATCCCGCAGCAGAAAATCTTGAGCAGTTCTGGCAGAACCTGAGCCAGGGACGTGATTCTGTGACTGAGGTCCCTGCTGAACGCTGGGAAGAGGCGCGCTGGTTCCAGCCAGGGGCGGCAACGCCCGGTAAAAGCTACAGCCGCTGGGGCGGCTTCCTCTCCGACGTCGGGCGTTTTGATCCACGCTATTTCAATATCTCCCCGAAAGAAACGGAGATTATGGATCCCAACGAGTGGCTCTTTCTGGAAACCGCCGCGCAGGCCATTGAGGATTCAGGCTATACCGCTGACCGGCTGGCTTCCCCGCTGCGCGGTCAGGAAAACCGCGTCGGCGTGTACGTCGGCATTATGTGGGGCGACTATCAGCTCCACGCGGTCACCAGCCCCGAAGCGGAGTGGACCACGTCGCACTCCTCTTACTGGTCGGTGGCCAATCGGGTTTCGCACTTCTTCAATTTTTCCGGCCCGAGCCTGGCGATTGATACCGCCTGCTCCTCCTCCATTACCGCCATCCATCTGGCCTGCAATGCCCTTCGCAGCGGCGAGATATCGGTTGCCATCGCGGGCGGCGTCAACCTGTCCCTGCATCCGTACAAGTACCATTTGCTCTCTAATATGCACTTCCTCTCGACGGATGGCCGCTGCCGCAGCTTTGGCGAAGGTGGCAGCGGTTATGTCCCGGGTGAAGGCGTCGGCGCAGTGGTGCTTAAACCCCTCGCGCAGGCGCAGGCGGATGGCGACGCTATCTACGGCGTGATCCGCGGCAGCGCGGTCAATCACGGCGGGAAAGCGTCCGGCTTCACCGTGCCGAATGCGAAACGGCAGGCCGATCTGGTGACGGATGCGCTGGCGTCGGCGGGCGTTGACCCGCGCCATATCAGCTACGTTGAAGCACACGGAACGGGAACGAAACTCGGCGATCCTATTGAAATCAGCGGGCTGAACAAGGCTTTCACCGTGGCGGGCGAACCTGCTGGCCGCTGCGCCATTGGCTCGGTCAAGGCCAATATCGGGCATCTGGAGGCGGCGGCCGGGATGGCATCGCTGACCAAAGTGCTGCTGCAACTCAAGCATCAGACGCTGGTGCCCTCCATTCAGTCACAGGTTATCAACCCTTTTATCGACTTTCAGAGCGGTCCCTTCCACGTTCAGCAGACGCTGGCCCCGTGGCAGCGCCCGGTGGTGAACGGCCTCTCAGAGGGAGGCACCGCCGTTCCCCGCGAGCTGCCGCGCATCGCCGGGATTAGCGCCTTCGGTGCCGGCGGCAGCAACGCGCATATGATTGTGGAGGAGTACGCTGAACCCCTGCGCGCAGCGGATGAGACGGGCCAGCCCGCGCTTATCGTGCTCTCTGCCCGTCGCGAAGCGGCGCTGCTGACGATGGCCGAACGGCTGGCCACCTTTATTGAGCAGCATCCCGACCTGTCGCTACAGGACGCGGCCTGGACGCTCCAGGTTGGGCGCGTTGCACACGAACACCGGCTGGCGCTGGTGGCGGAGAAAGCCGGGGATGCCGTCAAAGCGCTGCGCGCCTTTACGCAGCAGCATCTCTCCGGGCTGATGACGGGCCATCGTGATAACGCCCGTCAGGCGACGAACACGCCGCCGCTGGCCGAGTGGATCCGCCAGGGCCGCCTTGGTGCGCTGGGTGAGGCCTGGGCGAATGGCCACGCCGTCGACTGGTACGCACTGCACGCCGGTCATTTACGTCGACGCGTCTCGCTGCCCGGCTACGCCTTCCAGCGTCAGGATTGCTGGGCGCCGGCCGCCCCTGCAACACCGCGCACCGCCGCGCTGCATCCGCTGATTGATAGCAATATTTCTACCCTTGCCGAACAGGCTTTTCACAAAACGCTGCGCGCAGACGAGTTCCTGCTAAATGACCACCGGCTGGGCGAGAATCGCATCCTGCCCGGTGCCGCCTGCATTGAAATGGCGCTAACCGCCAGCGAACTCGCCCTGAAAGGGAACGCGCTGCCCGCGACGGGCGATTTGCCTGCCCTGTCGCAGGTGGCGGATGTGCAATGGCTACGACCCGTTGCGGTCAGCGGCTCGCTTGAGATCGGCATTGCCCTGCTGCCATCGCGCGGCGGGCTTGAGTTTGACCTCTACCGCACCGAGGCGGAACACCGGCACACCTGCGCGCGCGGACGGCTGAGTCCCGGCGGCGCATCGCCGCCCCCGGCGGTTGATCTGAATCGCTTTTTTGACGGCGGCCAGATGCTGCAACGCACTGAGCTGGACGCTGCGTTTACCCGGCGTGGCTTCACCTTTGGCCCGGCGTTCCAGATCCTCGAACGCCTCTGGTTCAGTGCCGACGAGGCGCTGGCGGAGCTGAAATTCCCCGGCAGTCTGAACAGGGTTCCCCTGCTACAGCCGTTTATTCTGCCGCCGTCGCTGCTGGACGGCGCATTCCGTACGGTATTAGGCATCGGTGGCCTCACTGCGGCGAAAAACGTCATTGAGGTCCCGGTTGCGCTGGCGCGCTTGCAGGTGTTCGGCCCGGTTAACGCCGTCTGCTATAGCTGGGCGCGCCGTCATACCGCCCAGGCGGCAGGCGCTACCGCCACCCACTACGATATCGATCTGCTCGATAGCGCAGGCGGCGTGGTGGTCAGGATCGAACGGCTACAGACCCAGCTCGCCCCCCACCTGGGGCTTCAGGCCAGCGCGGGTGCGGCACACAGTGCCAACCGGGCAGTTACCGCTGGCATATCGCACAGTGCCAGCCGGGCGGTCAGCGCAGGCATCGCGCACGGCATAGATCGCGCGGTCAGCACGGATATATCACACAGTACAAATCGACCGCCTGGCGCGACGGCGGCTGCGCCGCTTCACGCCGTGGCGGCGGCCCCGCAGGCGAAAGCCACCGTTCAGCCTGCGGCGGACTCGATACGCGAGAGCGTCCTTAACCTGCTGATCGCCAGGGTTATTGAGGTAACCAGGCTTGATGCGGGAGAAGTGAGTGCCACGACGCTGCTCGCCGATTACGGTCTGGATTCAATCATGATTCTGGCACTGAACGAAACGCTTACGGCGGCGTTCGGAGAGGTGCCGCAAACGCTGTTCTACGAATACGAAGACCTCGCCTCGCTGGCCGATTTCCTGATTGAGACCTGCGGCGACCAGGCCGCCAGGATAGCGGCACCCGTACTTTCGCTGGTGGCAGCAGAGGCAGCAGAGGCAGCAGAGGCAGCAGAGGCAGTAGGTAAACCGCTGTCGCCACTGGTAGCAATGGAGGCCGCGGATAAACTGGCGCTGAACCCATTATCAGGGGCGGCGGGGTCGCCTGATGACCTGCCCGTAACGCGCGATCTTCTGTCTGTCATCACCGATGAGCTGACCGGAACGCGCGATATTCTGCTCGCAGCCATGACGGCGGCGCTGGACTCTGCGGCGGCAGGCTGTACCTGCCAAACCCCGCTGCACCTGTGGCCGGTGGATACCATTAGCCAGATCCGGCTTCAGGCCGAGCTGGAGAGGCATTTCGCTGGCGTCAGCGCAAACCATCTCTATTTCCACACGACCCTGGATAGCTGGGCGGCAGAGATTGACGCCGATAACCCGGCGAAAGCCAGTGCGCAGACGACGCGCTCCGCCACGGCCTTATCGGCAACAAATACGCGTTCGGCGCATAGCGCGCCCGCGTCTGCGCCGCATTTGCGGCTGAGCCTGGCGGAGCTGCTGAATTCATCCCGTGCCGACACGCTGAAGCGACACGCCGGGTTAAGCCCGCAGGAAACGGAGGCCCGGCAGGATATCGCCGTTATCGGGCTAAGTGGCCGCTATCCGGGTGCCCGCAACCTTGAGGAGTTCTGGGCCAACCTCTGCGCCGGAAAGGACAGCATCACGGAAATCCCGCTGTCGCGCTGGGACGTCAGCGAACACTACTCCCCCGAGCGGGGAAGCAAGGATTCGGTGTACAGCAAGTGGGGCGGATTTATTGACGATATCGACCAGTTCGATACCCAGTATTTCAATATTTCTCCGCGCGAAGCGGAGCTGCTGGATCCCCAGGAGCGGCTTTTCCTGCAAACCGCATGGGAGTGCGTTTCCGATGCCAGCTATTCGCGCCAGGCGCTGAGCAGGTCGCAGGTCGGCGTCTACGTTGGCGTCATGTGGGGCCAGTATCAGTTTATCGAGACCACCGCCAAACAGCACGAGTCGGGCTGGGCGATGGCGCTGCACTCTTCGGTAGCTAACCGCGTCTCTTTCTACTTCAACCTCGACGGTCCCAGCGTCGCGCTGGACTCGATGTGTTCATCATCCCTGACCGCCCTGCATATGGCCTGCCAGGCCATTCACAGCGGTGACTGCAACATGGCGATCGCGGGTGGGGTCAATCTCATCGTCCATCCGATGAAATATTACCAGCTGGGTCAGAACCAGTTCCTCTCCAGCGACGGTCGCTGCCGCGCCTTCGGTGAAGGTGGCGATGGCTACGTGCCGGGAGAGGGCATGGGCGCCGTGCTGCTTAAGCCGCTACGGCAGGCGCTGGAAGACGGTGACCAGATTTATGGCGTCATCAAGGCCACGGCCATCAATCACGGCGGCAAAACCAGCGGCTTCACGGTGCCGAATCAGGCCGCGCAAAGCCAGGTCGTCAGTACGGCGTTTCAGCGCGCGGGCTGGCAGCCTGACTCGCTGAGCTATATCGAAGCGCACGGCACCGGCACCTCACTGGGCGATCCCATTGAAATCGCCGGTCTGACGAAGGCTTTCTCGCGCATGTCGGCTGAAACGGAAGGCGCGCAGCAGCCTCAGCCAGGCCAGTGCCGCATCGGATCGGTGAAAAGTAATATCGGCCACCTGGAGTCCGCTGCGGGTATCGCCGGGCTGACCAAAATCCTGCTGCAAATGCGATATCGCAGGCTGGTGCCGTCGCTGCATGCCGACAGGCTCAACCAGAAAATCAACTTTACCGCCTCGCCGTTCCGCGTGGTACGCGCGCTTGAGAAGTGGGAGTCGACGCCCGATCTGCCGCGACGAGCGGGCCTGAGCGCGTTCGGTGCCGGAGGGTCAAACGCGCACGTCCTGATTGAAGAGGGGCCGCGCCCTGCCCCATCCGCCTGTGCGGCTGCTGAACCCCGGCTGTTTGTCCTCTCGGCGGACAGCGACGCGCGTCTGGCGCGCTATGTGGAGCGGATGATCGCTTTTCTGAGCCGCATCGCACGCGACCCTGACGCCGCGCCCGACTTCGCGTCGCTGGCTTACTCCTCGCTGATTGGGCGGGATGCCATGACCGAACGTCTGGCGGTGGTGACGGGAAGCGCGGGAGAACTCCTTACGCAGCTTGAGCAGTACCGCGATAAAGGCGCGGCCACGCAGCTCTACCGTGGGCGACTGGTCGGCAGCAACGACCGGCTGGATACTATCCTGGCGGCGGCGCAGCTTGATGAACTGGTCGATAGCCTGGTTCAGGCGCGGCAGCTGACCCGGCTTGCCCGCCTGTGGACCACCACGCTGGACCTCAGCTGGGATCGCTACGCCAGGCCACTGTTTGACAGCGCCTCCGCGCCGGGCGCGGTGCGGCGCGTCTCCTTCCCGCCGCTGCCGCTGATAACGCGCAGGCACTGGCTGGAACTGCCTTCCGCTCAGCCCGGTCAGGGCCGCGCCAGCGCGCTGCATCCGCTGCTTGACGAAAATATCTCGACGCTCTCACGTCAGGGATTTAGCAAGCAGTTTACCGGGCGGGAAAGCTATCTTCGCGACCATGTGATTGATACCGGCGAGCCGCGGATGATACTGCCTGGCTCCGCCTGGCTTGAAATGGTGCGGGCGGCGGGCGAGCGGGCGATTGATAACGGCTGGAAGGTCGGCGCCATCCGCAATCTGATGTGGATGACGCCCGTCGAGGTAGAGGGTACGCCCGTAGATATTGACGTCGGGCTGGCGCATCAGGGCGGTGAAAGCGTTCGCGTGGAGGTGCTAAACCTCACCACCCACCAGCTGGCCATAGAGGCGGAGGTGGTGTATCACCCCGACGCGTCTGACGCCGCGGACGAATGGATCGACCTTGCCGCGCTGCGCGCCGCCGGGAAACGCGAGGATGACCAGGCCACGTTCTACGCTGAATTTGCGCAAATGGGCTTTGCTTATGGCCCGAGCTACCGGGTGACGCGTGAGCGCTATCGCTTCGCCGACTCGGCGCTTAGCCGCCTCTGCCTGCCGGAGACCGCTGCCGCCACGGCCGATGCGTTTTACCTGCACCCTTCCCTGCTGGACGGTGCGCTGCGCACCTGCCTGGCGGTCGGGCTGGAGCCGTCTGGCTACACCCTGCCGATGGTGCCGTTTTTCCTCGGCGAACTGGCGCTGCGCCATCCGCTGGGCCGTGAGTGTTATGCCTGGGTCACCCCGGCGCAGTCGCGCCCCCAGGACGACGACCTTAACAGCAGCGTGCGCAAGTTCGATATTACGCTGATGGATACCGAAGGCCGTGTGCTGGCCCGACTGACGGACTTTGCGGCGCGGATGCTGACCGGCAGTGACAGCAGTGACAGAAGTGACAGCAGCGTCAGCAACGTCAGCAGTGACAGCAACGTCAGCAACGTCAGCAACGTCAGCAACGTCAGCAGTGACAGCAGCGTCAGCAACGTCAGCAACGTCAGCAACGTCAGCAACGTCAGCAGCGAACGCAATACTAGCAGCGATGGCAACAGCGCGAACGCCGTTCCGGCGCAGCAGGCGGTGCAGTTCTATGGCTATAGCTGGGTTGAATCGCCCCTGCCCGCCGCCCGGTCGGCAGGCGGTGACCTGGCCTGTTCGCGAAGCGGTAACGCCGCCGTGCCTCAGGTGCTGGTCATCAGTCAGGATCCCTCGCTGGCTGAGGCCCTGCGCGGGCTTTATGGCGACAGCGCCAGGGTCATTGCCGTGACGCCAGGCAGTGAGTTTGTTCAGCATGATGCGCACCGGTTCAGCGCCGATCCGCTGTCGGTCGCCAGCATGCAGACGCTGTGCGCGCAGCTCGACGCACAGCAGCTCTGGCCCAGCCATATCGTTGAGGCATCCGGCGCGGATACGCACTTTGACCCGTTGCTGGACGACGGTTGTGCCGCACGGCTGCATAGCGGCCTGCAGACGCTGCGCTCGCTGTTCGTTGCGCTGGAGCGGGTGAAGCCGGGCCGGGCCCTGCGCTGCGCCAGCCTGTATGTTGCACAGCCGCACCGGGCCGAACCGCAGAATGACGCGCTGAGCGGCTATGCACGCTCGCTGCTGACCATCAACCACCGCTTTGAGCTGTTTACGCTGCGCAGCGATGCCGGGGACAGCGCCGCGCTGGCCGGATGCGTCTGGCGGGAGTTCGTGCAGCGTCCCGCATCCGAAGCCGGGCTGGAGCTGGCGTACTGGAGCGGCAAACGCTACCAGCGCCAGCTCAGCGAAATAACGCCTCCGGTCGCAAGCGACGATGCGCGCCTGCCATTTGTCCGTCAGGGCTGCTATCTGATCACCGGCGGCGCAGGCAAGCTGGGCCTGCTGATGGCCCGCTATCTGGCGTCACACTATCAGGCGCGCCTGGTGTTAAGCGGACGCGCTGCCCAGCCGGGTGAATCCGTCCAGCAGCAGCTGGCGATGATGCGCGAGCAGGGTGCGGAAGTGTGCTACGTCGCCGCGGATATCGCCCAGCCGGGCGGTGCCGACGCGCTGGTAGCACAGGCGAAAGCGACATTTGGCTCGCTGAATGGCGTGCTTCACTGCGCGGGCGTCGCCAGCGCCACGCCTGTCACCGAGCTGGACGATGCGGAGTTTGCCGCGCTGATTGGCCCTAAAGTCGATGGCCTGGTCGCGCTCGATCGCGCTACGGCGCAGGAGCCACTCGCCCTGTTCGTCAACTTCTCCTCTGTCTCGGCGGTGCTGGGCGATCTCGGCTCGGGTGCCTATGCCGCAGGCAACCGGTTTATGGACAGTCATGCCGTCTGGCGTACCGCAATGGTCAGTCAGGGCCTGCGTTCCGGCCAGAGCCTTTCCGTCAACTGGCCGCTGTGGGCCAGCGGGCAGATGGATATCACCGCCGATGATGTCTCGCTGTTTGAGTTTTCCGGCATGGCGGCGCTGGAGGCAGATGCCGGTATTGATGCCCTCAGGCGCGCCCTGCTTGAACAGCGCCCTGAGCTGCTGGTGATGGTCGGCGACCGCGTCAAAATCGCCCGCGCCCTGCGTATCCAGGCCCATCCACGTCGGGCCGATACGGCGAAACCTCAGGGAGATCGCGCGGTGGCTCATGGCGGTTCGGCGGCGGCGGCGCATAGCGCGGTGGCTTATAAGGACTCAGTGCCCGCATCGCATAGCGCGGTGGCTTATAAGGACTCCGCGCCCGCATCGCATAACGCGGTGGCTTATAAGGACTCCGCGCCCGCATCGCATAGCGCGGCGGCTTCGACCGACGCAGCTTCGGCAGCACAACATCGTGCCCTGACTCAGGCTGAAAACGCGCTCAGGGCGCATATCTCGGCGATCACCAAAATGCCCGCCAGCGAGATCGCCGTGGATGCCACCTTTGAGCAGTTGGGTATGGATTCCGTCATGCTGATGGAGCTGCGCGCGCTGCTGGAAAAAGAGTATGACGGGCTGTCGAAAACGGCACCCTTTGAGTTTGATACCACCTCGAAGCTCGCCGCACACCTGCACCAGCGCTATGGCGCAGGCCTGCCACCGCAAGCAGCGGCGGCACAGCCACAGGCCGCCCTGGCCGCGGCTCAAAGCGCCACCGCAGCGGACACCGCACAGATTGTCGGACAACGCCGCGATACCGCAGCGAAAATCGCACAGAATGCCGGTAAGCGTAGCGAATCCGACCACATCCTGCGTTCGCGCTTTATGCCGACATCCTCCTTACCCGCCAGCGTGCAGAGCGACAGCGAGGCGGTGGCGATTGTCGGCCTTGCCGGAGAATTCCCCGGTGCCGACAGCCTGGCGGCGTTCTGGGACAACATCCAGGCGGGCAAAGAGTGCCTCAGCGCCATTCCACAGGCGCGCTGGACGGTCCGGGCGGATAATAACGGGAACCCGCGCTACGTCAATCGCGGCGGCTTCCTCGACAATGCGGATCGTTTCGATCCCGATATGTTCCGCATGACGCTTGAGGAGGCCAGCCGCCTTGATCCCCAGGTACGCGTGCTGCTGCGCTCGGCGTGGCACGCGCTGGAGGATGCGGGCTATACGCCATCGTCGCTCAGGGCGCAGCGGGTCGGCGTTTACGTCGGCGCGATGAACGAGGACTTCACCTGGATTATGTCCGGCCTGTATGCGGAAACGGGCGTCTATCCCGGTGCGGGTTCCGTGGTCAGCGAGCTGGCTAACCGCATCTCCTTTTTGATGAATCTGCGCGGGCCGAGTCTTAGCATCGCGGCCACCTGTGCCTCATCGCTGACCAGCGTGCACCTTGCGCGGCGGGCCATTCTCGGCGGCGAGTGTGATATGGCGCTGGCGGGCGGCATCAACCTCAGCCTGCACCCCAGCAAATATATGCTGCTGCAAAATATGAAAGTGCTGTCGCCGCACGGCAGCGAACGCACCTTTGACGATCGGGCCGATGGGCTGATCCCCAGCGAAGGATCCGGCATGGTGGTGCTAAAAAGGCTCAGCCGTGCGCGGGAGGATGGCGACCATATCTACGGCGTGCTGCGCGGTTCGTGCATCGGCCACGCGGGTACCGGTGCCGGGCAATATATGCCCAGCCTGGCAGTGATGGAAGAGACGGCCAGCCGGGCGCTGAACGAAGCGCAAATTGATATCCGTGAGCTGACCTATATCGAAAGCCACGGTGCCGCGACCGAGCTGGGTGACCCCATTGAGCTGAAGGCGCTGGCTAATGCGCTGCGTCGGCAGACGGATGCCTCGCAGTTCTGCTCGCTGGGAACGAAAGCGAACCTCGGGCATATGGAGGCCGCATCCGGCATCTGTTCGCTGATCAAGGTGCTGTTAAGTATGCAGCATGGGCGGATATCGCCCTGCGCAAACCTGACCCACATCAACGCGTCTTTCGATCATCAGGGATCGCCCTTTACCTTCCCGCGTGAGGCGTGCGACTGGAGCCGCAATGCGCGAGGTTCCCGCCTGGCGGGGATCAACTCCTTCGGCATGGGCGGTTCCACCGCATTTGTCGTTGTGGAGTCGCCAGAGGCCGACGCGCCGCAGCCTGTTGCGGGCAGCGACAGGGATGTCACCCCGCAGATTGTGGTGCTCTCCGCGCGCCGGGCTGAACGCCTGACCGCTTATGCCAGCGCCCTGCGGGACTTTGTGCAGGTGCAGGGCAGCAGGCTGAATCTGGCCGATCTCGCCTGGACCAGCCAGACCGGACGAGTCGCCTTTGAAAACCGGCTGGCGGTGGTGGCAACCAGCAGCAGTGACCTGCTGGCGAAGCTGGGATCCTTTATTGCCGACCCTGACGCCGGCCAGGCAAACCCTGACATTTACAGCGGCAACGTGCGCGAGCGGAGCGAAGTCTCGCAGCTGATCGCCGGTGAGGCAGGAAAAAGCTTTGTCCGCGAACTGGTGCAAACGCAGCAGCTTGCGCGCGTGGCGGCGCTCTGGTGCCGCGACTGTGACGTTGACTGGATGCTGTTACACCGCGATGCCCCGCGTCAGCGCGTGGCCTTTCCTGGCTATCCCTTCGCAAACGAGCTGTGCGACCTCTATGCCGCCCTGCGTGTTGACGCCCCGCGCCGGGCCGCAGCCGATGAAACGGCCTCTGCTGCGGTGCCGGTTCCGCTGTCCGGGGCGATTGAGGGCCCCGCGCTTCCTCAGGCGTGGTTTGCTTCCCGGCTAAGCGATCGCAAAGCCGTGGCGCTGAGCAAAAAGCAGCTGAAAGCGTTCTGGGCGAGCGAAACAGCAAGCTGCACGGAGTCAGGCTCGCTGCTGACCGCCCTGGGCCTTATCGCCGGGGAAAGCCAGGAGGACGCTTTCCGCACGTTAGCCGGACATTGTCTGGTGGAGCGGCAGCCGGGTAGCGATACCGTGGCGGTGCTGCAGGCCTGCACGCAGCGTCTGGAAATAAGCCTGGAAACGCTGATCGCCGCAGGCTGGGCGCTGCTGATCAACCGCCATACGAAAGCCACCGCCCCGGAGTTCGGCTGGCTGCGATCCGCCGGATCGGATCGCGAATCGCCGCTACCCCCCCTGCCGGTGAGGATCCAGGCCGTCGGGCGACAGAAGATCGCCCCCTGGCTCGCGGCCATAGAGGAACAGCTTGCACAGCGCCTCGATCATGCTGGCACCGCGCCAGGACAGATTGCGCCGTGGACGCGCGGCATCGCCCCGTTTGAAAGCGCGCTAATCCTGACCGACCCCGCCACAGACACCGTCCCCGCCACGGCTACTGTCAGCGCCAGTGAGGCTCGCCTGGTTGATGATCTTTTCGCCGCTCACCCCACGCTGCATCTGGCGCTGTGGGTCCAGGTTGAGGCACATGGCCTGCATTTACGCCTGGGTTATCGGGCGGACAATCTGCCTGCCGCACCGCTGGAGCCGCTGCTGGAGCAGCTTGAGATCCTGCTTGAAGGACTCGCCAGCCACCCTGACCGCAACCCGGCAGCGCTGACGATGCGCAGCAAACACGAAGGGCGAAAAGCCTTCTGGAACACGCTTGAACAACTTAATCCGCAGGAGCAGGCCCAATGAAAGTATTGCTTACGGGTGCGAACGGGTTCGTCGGACTCAACGTGGTGACCGCGCTGCTGGCGGCGGGTCATCAGGTGACGGCCTGGGTGCGTCCCACCTCCAATCTGACCTTCCTTAAGCCTCTCGGCGTCGACCTGTTGCAGGGAGAGCTGCACGACCGGGTGGCGCTGCGTACGGCGATGGAGAGGCATGACGCCGTGATCCATACGGCAGGGAATACCAGCAGTAACCGTCGTGACTGGCCGCTGCTGGAAGCGGCGAATATTGCAGGCACCCATGCGGTCACCGACGCGGCGCTGGAGAGCGGTATCGCACGCCTGGTCTATACCAGCACCACGTCGACCATTGGTGCCCGTAACGACCCGTACGCCCTGGCGACCGAAGAGACGCCGCTGCGCGGTTTTCGCGCGGGCAATCCCTATGCCATCAGCAAACTCCGCGCCGAGACGCTGGTGCGCCGCGCCTGCGACCGCGGGCTGTCTGCGGTGATCCTCAATCCCGCTGAAGTGCTGGGCGCATTTGATTATTCCATGCAGTGGGGACGCATGGTGCTGGCGGTTTACCACAACCAGCTCCCCTTTATGCCGCCGGGCGGCGCCAGCTTCTGCTCCGCCGCCGATGTCGGTCAGGCGCACGTCAGCGCGCTGACGCGCGGTCGCAGCGGCGAGAACTACATCATTGCCGGGACCAACGCGCACTATACCGAGCTGATCGCCAAAATCGAATCGGTCCTGCTGCGTAAGGTGGATACCCCGCAAACCCATTATTCGCGTTTCTGGCTGAAAACGCTGTTGCAGGAAAAACTCCCCTGGCTGGTGCGCGGCGAACCGGTCGTCGATGCCTATCGTCTGCGCGTATTCGGCGGGGTTTATTACTTCAGCAGCGCCAAAGCAGAGCGCGAACTGGGCTATCAGCCCACTTCCCTGCGCCGAATGGTAAGCGACTGTGCCTCCTGGTATGAGGCCAACGGCTTTATTGCATCCGGGCAACCTGAAACATCCTCCGTGAAAGAGTAACCCTCTAAGGTGTCGTATTAATGGATTTCCGTGAACTGATTGAACTTGAGCGCAAACCCTTCAGGGAGCGCGTCGAACTGAAATATAGCGCCTGGCAGAAAGAGGTCGAAAAGGGCCTGATGATAGGGCGTGAGGGTTCGGGGCCGGTCGATGCGAGGATGCAGTATAAGGATCTGCGCGACGAGACTTTTCGCGACGTACTGGTATTTGGATCGAACAGCTATCTTGGCATGGCTAACCATCCCTATGTCAAAGCGAAGGTGATTGACGCAGTTGAGAAATATGGCATCGGCACCGGGGGATCGCCCGCTTTTTCAGGCTACACCCGACAGCATAAGGCGCTGGAAAAACGCCTGGCCGCGCTGGCCGGGCATCAGGATGCCGTACTGCTACCCAGCGGCTATATGGCCAACCTCTGCTGGGTGAACGGGCTGATGAATCGTAACGATATCATCATCTATGACCAGAACAGCCACGCCAGCGTGGTGAATGCCATCAGGATGACCGGCGTGCCTTTCTTCACCTTCGATCCGGAACGTCTTGATGAATTTGAAGCGCTGCTGCCGAAAATTCGTGAGCGATCCAAACCGGGTGCGCAGATCTTCTCTACCGTCGAGGGCGTTCGCTCCACGGACGGTTCGATCATCGATCTTAAGCGCTACATCGGGATCTGTCGCAAAAACGACATCATCACCATCCTCGATGACGCGCACGGCCTGGGTACGCTGGGAGACGCCGGCAAGGGTACGCTTGAGCATCTCGATCTGCTGGGTCAGGTCGACCTGCGGATGTCTACCTGCAGTAAGTCGCTCGGCGCGCAGGGCGCCTTTGTGTCCGGCAGCAATGAGTACATCTTTATGCTGCGTAACTTCTCCTATCCCTATCTGTTTACCTCGGGTCTGGCACAGCCGACCGTGGCGGCCATTTCTGCCGCGCTGGATGTGATGGAAAACGAGCCTGAACGCATGGCGCGCCTGCATGAGAATGTCCGCTATATGCAGGATCGGCTGGAATCAAACGGCTTCAATATCATTCGCGGCGAAGCCGGGATTATCCCCATTTTCTTCAGTAAAAGCGGCGTGGCCGGGAATATCAATCGTCTGATTTATGAGCGAGGCCTGTTCGCCAACATCATGGAATACCCGATGGTTCCGCCCGATAAAGAGCGGCTGAGGCTGTCGCTGATGTCCTCCCATACGCGGGAAGAGATAGACCAGGCGGTAGAGATCATCCTTGATGCCGCACGCGAATTCGATGCGATTTAAACACTGATAAAGAGGGATTGAAATGCGCAGTCAGCAGGAGCTTTTGGCCGTAGTGCTCGACATCATCAACGAGATTATGAAGACCGGCTTTACGCCCGAAACGGTGGATATGGCGTCATTCCTCGGCGGTGAGCTGGGGGTGAACTCGGTGGAGATGCTCGAAGCCTGGTACGGCATCGAGAAGCAGCTAAACATCAGAGTCAATGATGGCGAGAAGCGGGATATCTACACGCTGGGCGACCTGATTCGGGTTATTCAACAGCACCTGCCTGCGGAGGCGCAAGCCTCTGCATTCGGGTCCTGAGCCACAGGCTAGTGACGGAATAACCAGGCAGCGCCTGGTTATTATTCTGGGAAAAGGTAATAGGCGACTCATGTCTTCTTCAATTTGGGTATTTCCCGGTCAGGGATCGCAGCATAAAGGGATGGGAAAGGCGCTGTTCGATCGTTTTCCCACGCGGGTCGACGAAGCCGACAGCGTGCTCGGCTTTTCGCTGCGCGAGCTCTGCCTTGATGACCCGCAGGGCGTGCTGAACGAAACCGCATTCACCCAGCCCGCGCTCTTTGCAGTTTCCGCGCTTGGGTTTCTGGCAAAGCGCGAAGCGGGCCTGATGTTGCCTGACGCCTACGCGGGCCACAGCCTGGGTGAGTTTGCCGCGCTGTTCGCCGCCGGGGCCTTTGACTTTGCTACCGGCGTGGCGCTGGTGAAGGCGCGCGGCGCGCTGATGTCAGCGGCACCGCGCGGCGCAATGGCGGCGATCCTCGGCATCGATCGGCAGCAGGTGGCTGAACTGCTGGCCTCCTCATCCTTTTCCGGCATTGATATCGCCAACGTAAACTGCGCACAGCAGACGGTGATTTCTGGCCTGTACGACGATATCGCTGGCTGTGAGGCGCTGTTCACCGGGGCCGGGGCGCGCTTTGTGAAGCTGAACGTCAGCGCCGCGTTTCACTCGCGCTATATGCGCGATATCGAAGCGCAGTTCAGCGAGGCGGCCTCGGGCTTTACCTTTCATCCGCTCACGGCGCGCGTGATTTCCAACTACACGTCCCTCCCCTATCCGCAGACTGATTATCTGCCGCTGCTGACGCGGCAGATAAGCCAGCCGGTGCGCTGGTACGAGAGTCTTTCGCGCCTGCTGGCGCAGGGTGACGTCGAGCAGAGCGAGATCGGTCCGGGTCAGGTACTGACCCAGCTGTTCGCAAAAATCAAAGCGCAGCCGATGGTACTGCCAGCGGGTACAGCAGCACCGAATGCGCGGTCGACGCAGTCAGCGGGCGCAGCAGCGCCGGGTGCGCAGTCGACGCAGCCAGCGGGCGCAGCAGCACCGAATGCCCAGTCGACGCAGCCAGCGGCAGCGGATGCCAACGCCGTGCCGGGCAGGCCACGCCTGGTGTTTATGTATAGCGGGCAGGGATCGCAGTATTACGGCATGGGCCTGGAACTTTATCAGCAAAACAGCGCGTTCCGCAGCGCCATGGAGAGGTGTGATGCCCGGTTTCGCCAGCATACCGGCAGCAGCCTGCTGGCACCGCTCTATGACGAGGCCCGGCGGCGAAATCCACTCTCTGATGTGATGCTCTCCCATGCGGCGCTGTTCAGCCTCGGTTTCAGTCTGACCAGCCTGCTTCAGGCCGAAGGGATCGAACCTGACGACGTGCTGGGCTACAGCCTGGGCGAATACGTCGCGGCGACCGTGGCCGGGGTACTCAGCCTTGAGGATGCGATGAATATGGTGGTGTGCCAGGCGAGCCTGCTGAAAGAGCACGCGCAGGACGGCGGCATGCTAAGCGTCCTCAGCCCCGTGACGCACTTCCACCAGCACCCCGAAATTTATCAGGGAAGTGAGCTGGCCAGCATTAACTTCCAGAAAAACTTTGTGGTTAGCGGCGAGCGGGCAAGCCTGCTGGCGGTAAAACAGCGCCTGAGCCAGCAGGGGATCGTCTCGCTGCTGCTGCCGGTTGAACACGCCTTTCACTCGTCGGGCGTTGATGCCATTGAGCAGGCGTTCTGCGCCTTTGCACACACGCTGACCTGCCACCCGGCCCGACTGCCGGTTTACTCGGCCATGCAGGGGACGTCCGTTGAGCGCTGGGACAGCAACCGGTTCTGGCGGGTGGTACGGGAACCGGCTGATTTCTATGGCTTAGTCAACGGGATGCCCGGACGGGAGAATACCTGTTTCATCGATCTTGGCCCGGCGGGCACCCTGTCGACCTTTCTTAAATATGGCTTTGCCGACCGTCTTCAGCACCGCGCGGCGATCAACCAGTTCGGCAGAAACGTTGAAACGGTTTCTGCCCTGGTGAACAGCGTTAAAAGCCTGTCGGGCTGGTCAGAGAGGGAGCAAGGCGCATGACTTTCGAGCAGAATCCATCCTTCGGACAGAATACGTCCTGTTCCTCCACAACAATGCCGCTGCTGACGATGCCGGTGTCGCCTGCGCTGCGGGCGTCGCTGAGCGCACTGGCGCATCCTGAACCTATGGCGCTGGACGCCCTGCTGATCGCCGCCTGGGGCCTGCTGTTGAGCAAGTATAGCGGCGAGGATGAGGTGATCCTGGGCTATCCCGCTGCCGGTACGGCGGGGACCAGCCCGCTGCGCCTGCGTCCGGAGGCAAACCGTCCGCTGGCCGAATGGCTACAGGAGATTGACGCGCAGCTGCGTCCTTATCCGCCGCGACGTGCCAGCAGCGCCGATGGGCTGCCGGACCGTGCCGACGGGGTCCAGGAGCCGATGCGTTACGCCTCGCGGGTCAGCATCGGGAACGGAAGCCGCGCCGAAGCACTGTACGGCCAGCCTCCGGTACCTCACGACATCGCCAGCACTGCGCCACTGCATAACGATCCGCTACCAGCACCCCACGGCATCGCCAGCACTGCGCCACTCCACCTTACCCTGCATACCGGGGCGTCAATGTCGCTGACGCTGCGCTATGACCGGGAGGCGTTCAGCGAAGACGGGGCGCGCATGCTTCTCGAGCGTGTGCAGCAGCTCCTCGCCAACATGGTGCAGGACGCCGGGCAACGGGTCGGCGAGCTGTCGCTGCTGAACGCGGCAGAAACGGCGCGGGCGATCCATGACTGGAACGCAACCGGGCTGGATATCGCGCGGGATTGCTCGCTGTATACGCTATTTGCGGCACAGGCCGCGGCCCGCAACGAGGCGACGGCGCTGGTGGCGGGCGATCTCCGTCTCAGCTATCGCCAGCTTGCCGACCGTGCCGGGCAGATTGCAGCAGGGCTTAGCCGCGTCGGCGTGGTCAGGGGCGAGCGCGTGGCCCTGAGCATGGAGAAAACGCCGGAGCTGATCGCCGCAATGCTGGGGATAATCAAACTCGGCGCGGCCTATGTGCCGGTAGGACTGGACGCGCCTGCCGAACGGCGGGCGTTTATTCTGCGTGATGCGCAGGTCAACTGGACGCTGACGCGCCGCGCCGACCGGGCACATTTTGCCGCTGATGACGCCCACACCCTGCTGTTTGTCGATGACTACGCCGAAGAGACGCAGGAAGAAATCGCGGTGAACACGCGGGACGCCGTTGATGCGCACACCCCGGCCTATATCATCTATACCTCAGGTACCACGGGCACCCCGAAGGGCGTGGAGATCACCCACCGCAACCTGATTAACTTCTGCGCCTGGTGCGACAGCACCGGCATTTTCACCGCCGGAGAGGCGATCACCCAGTTCGCGCCCTACACCTTTGATGCGTCAGCGGGCGAAATTTTCGGCACCCTGACGCGCGGCTGCGAGCTGCATCTGCTGTCGAATGCGCTGATCCATAATCCGCCGGATCTGATGGCGTACATGGTCGCCAACGCTATTCGTTTTTCTGCCTTTCCTCCCTCCTATCTGCGTCAGCTGGATCCGGCCCGCGTGCCGCAGGGCATGACCATCCTGACCGCCGGTTCGGCCCCCACCGCCGAGCTGATCGCACAGTGGAGCGGGTGCTGCCGCTATATCAACGGCTATGGCCCGACCGAAACCACAATTATGTCCTCGGCGTGGATGCAGGGCTTTGAGCAGGGCGGGGATAACCGCCTGAGCATAGGCCGCCCGATTGCCAATACCCGCCTCTATATTGTCGACAGCATGGGCCAGCTCTGCCCGCCGGGCCTCACCGGTGAGATTTGGATCGGCGGCGAAGGCGTTTCACCGGGCTACATCAATCGCCCGGCGCTGACCGCAGAACTGTTTATTGCCGATCCCTGGATAAGCGGCGGAAAGGTCTACCGCACCGGCGATACCGGCCGCTGGCTGGACGATGGCCGCATTGAATTCATCGGGCGACGTGACCACCAGATCAAGCTGCGCGGGTTCCGCGTGGAGCCGGGTGAAATCGAGTCGCAGATTGCCGCGCTTGCAACGGTCAGTGAGGCCGCGGTGTTGGCCCTTCCGGCCGCAGACGGGGAGATGCGCCTGGTGGCCTGGGTTGTGCCGGCGTCAGCCGACGGAGAGCCTCCGGTCGCCCGCTGGCGCGAGGAGCTGGCGACCCGGCTGCCGGACTATATGATCCCGGCGGCGTTTGTCCTGATGCCCGCGCTGCCGCTGACCGCCAACGGCAAGATTGACCGTAAAGCCCTGCCCGCGCCGGGAGAGAACGACCGGGAACGCCAGGACTATCAGGCGCCCGGAGCCGGTATCGAATCGACCCTGGCGGATCTGTGGCAGTCGCTGCTCGGCATCCGCCAGGTGGGACGGCAGGATCACTTTTTCAGGCTGGGCGGCCATTCGCTGCTGGCGATGCAGCTCTCCGCCCGGCTGCGTGAGCAGAACCTGCATACCGACGTGCAAACGGTGTTTGCTTACCCGGTGCTGGCGGACCTGGCCGGACGTATCCGTCAGCAGGAGGCGGTGCCGTTGGGTGATGTCCTGCCGCCTGAGCTGATTACTCCCTCAACGACGGTGATCACCCCCGATCTGCTGCCGCTTATCGATCTCACTCAGCGGCAGATTGACCTGATTGTGGCCCGGACCCCGGGCGGCGTGGCCAGCATTCAGGACATCTATGCGCTGACGCCGCTACAGGAGGGCATTCTGTTCCATCACCTGCTGAATGAGCAGGGCGACCCCTATCTCCAGGTGGGCCATCTCTCATTTACCCGGCGGGATACCCTGGAGCGCTATCTGGCGGCGATCCAGCGGGTGATTGACCGACATGACATCCTGCGCAGCGCTTTTATCTGGGAGGGGCTGGAAACGCCCGCGCAGGTGGTGCTGCGCAGCGCACGGCTGCACGTCACCGAGCTGAGCGCGGTTGCCGATACCCCCGCCGTGGCGCAGCTCAGGTCCCTCATCGATCCGCTGGAAAACCGCATCGACCTGTCACGGCCCCCGCTGCTGCACGTCGCGGTGGCTTACGACCCGACAGAGGCCCGCTGGGAGATGCTGCTCTCCATCCACCATCTGGTGGATGACATCTTTTCACTGCAAATTCTGCTCGCCGATATTCAGGTATTTCTTCACGGCCAGGGCGACGCACTGCCGCCCGCCCGGCAGTTCCGTCAGCAGGTCGCCAGGCTGCGGCTGCACGATGATGCCCGGCGTCAGCAGCTGTTTTTTGCGCAGCTGCTGGCGGATATTGATGAACCGACGATGCCGTTTGATCTGCAAAGCGGCCATGCTGACGGGCAGCGGCTGGTTGAGTTCAGCCGCGCGCTTGAGGCCCCCCTGGCTGCGCGTTTGCGCGAACGGGCGCGGCATCTGGGCGTAAGCGTCAGCAGCCTGTGCCATCTGGGCTGGGCCAGGGTTCTGGCGGCCGCCAGCAACCGCGACAGCGTGGTTTTCGGAACCCTTCTCTCCGGCCGTATGCAGCTGGCGGACGGCGAGCTGATTATGGGTCCGTGCATTAATACGCTGCCGCTGCGGCTCGACCTGGGCGGCGTGGACGCCGTTAGCGCCGTCCATCAAACCCATGCACGCCTGACCGGGCTGATGGATCATGAGCAGACGCCCCTGTCGCTTGCCCAGCAGGCCAGCGGTATCGCGGCCCCCACGCCGCTGTTCAGCGCCCTTTTCAACTATCGCCACAACCGTCCCACAGAGACCAGCGTGACCGGCACTCTCGAGCAGGGAGGTGCAATCTGGCACGGTTTTACCGAAGGCACGCACTACCCGCTGACTCTCTCCGTCGATGACGCGGGCAATGGGTTTACCGTTAACGTGCAGGCGGTCGGCACCCTCTGCCCAGAGCGCATTTTTGGCTATTACCGACAGAGCCTGCTCAGCCTGGCAGCGGCGCTGGAAGCCGGGGGCATTGCCCCGCCTGCGGCAGCATCCTGCCACACGCCAGTGTGCGGACTGAACATTCTGCCGCCGGAGGAGCGTCAGCGGCTGCTGGAAACCTGGAATGATACGGCCGCGCCCTTCCCGACGGATGCCACCGTCCACCAGCTGTTTGAGCGGCAGGCCGCGCGCCAGCCCCAGGCTCTCGCCCTGCAAATGGGGGCGTGCCGGATCAGCTACGATGAACTTAACCAGCGGGCGAACCGGCTGGCGCACTACCTGATATCGCTGGGGGTCACGCCGGATACGCGTATTGCGGTCTGCACCGGGCGCAGTGAATCAATGCTGGTCGCACTGCTGGCGGTGCTCAAGTCGGGCGGGGCCTACGTGCCGCTCGACCCGGAATATCCCCCCGCGCGGCTGGCCTGGATCCTTGAGGATGCCGCGCCCGCCGTACTGATGGTCGATGCACGCGGGCGCGAGCTTCTCGCGACGGCGCAGACGGCGCAGACGGCGAGCGTCAGGCTGGTCGACCTGGCACAGGATGGCGATCGCTGGTCTACGCTGCCCGTCACCTGCCCGGAAGTGCAGACGCTGAACGCCCGCCATCTGGCCTATGTGATCTACACCTCCGGCTCGACCGGCAGGCCAAAAGGGGTGATGGTGGAGCATCGCCAGGTGGTGAATTTCCTCACCGCCATGCAGACGCTGTTTACCCTGACGCCCGCGGATCGGCTGCTTGCCGTCACCAGCATCTCCTTTGATATTGCCGCGCTGGAACTCTACCTGCCGCTGATGACCGGCGCAGCCGTTGTGCTGGCCAGCCGCGAACAGGGGATGGACCCCTGGGCGCTGCATCATCTGCTGACCACCGCCGACATCACCCTTATGCAGGCCACGCCGACCACCTGGCGTGCGCTGCTGGATACCCGCGCCGCCCCCTGCCCGCAGCTGAAAATTCTCTGCGGCGGCGAGGCGCTGCCGAGCGATCTCGCCACGCGCCTTTATGCCTGGGGGGCGTCGCTGTGGAACCTCTACGGGCCGACGGAAACCGCCATCTGGTCAACCTGTAATCGCGTAAAGGCAGAGGATGTGGCGCTGTTCAGCCAGCCGATTGGTCATCCGATCGCCAACACCCAGGTTTATCTCCTGGACGCGCACGGCGAGCCGGTGCCAGCCGGGGCGGTGGGCGAGCTGTATATCGGCGGCGAGGGCGTGACGCGCGGCTATCATCAGCGCCCCGATCTGACGGCGGAGCGGTTTATCCCCAATCCCTTTGCCACCGGCGCGTCACTCTATCGCACCGGCGACTTCGCAAAATTTATGCCGGATGGCCGACTGGTCTACCTGGGCCGCGCCGACCACCAGTTGAAGCTGCGCGGGCATCGCATTGAACTGGGGGAGATCGAAGCCCGCCTGCTCAGCTACCCTGGCGTACGTGACGCCGTGGTGGTAACCCAACCCGATACCGGCGGCCAGCCGCAGCTGGTGGCCTATACGGTGCTGGCCCAGGCCGACGGAGATCGGGTGCCGTTCAGCCGCCTGGCGCTACGCCACTGGCTACAGGCGGCGCTGCCGGACTATATGGTGCCGGCGGCCTTCGTGACGCTCGACGCCCTGCCGCTGACCCCCAACGGCAAGACGGATCGCAGCGCATTGCCGCTACCGGATGATACCGCCTTTGCCCGACGCGCGTACGAGCCACCGCAGGGCGCGATGGAAACCACCCTGGCCGCCATCTGGGAAACGCTGCTCGGCGTGGAGCAGGTGGGACGGCAGGATCACTTTTTTGAACTCGGCGGCTATTCGCTGCTGGCCGTGCGGCTGCTCGAACAGCTGCGCCAGCGCGGGCTGAGCATCGAGATACGCACGCTTTTCGATACCCCGGTTCTGGCCGACCTCGCGGCCCGAACCGTTGAGCTGACGGAGACGCGCTTATGAAGACCCTGATCCCAGCATTTTTGACCCGCGAGCGTACTCGCTTCCTAACGTTGCATGATGAGAGCAGAAATAACCCCATGAATATTAAAAGGAATAAACAGGCATGAGCGATTTCGACCAGTTACTGCTTGCGCTTGAGGAAGCTAAGATCTCGATTTCGCTGGACGGCGACGATCTGGTTATCACGGCGGCGAAAGGTGCCCTGACCAGCGAGATAAAAAGCGCCCTGCGCGAGCATAAGCCGACGTTTATTGATGCGCTGCGCAACGGCAAACGGCTGTCCAATGCCTTTGAGGTGGTGGTACCGGCCAACAAGATAACCCCGGATACCCAGGCGATCGTCCCCGGTATGCTGCCGCTGATCGACTTTACCCAGTCTGATATCGACTACGTCGTTGACCAGGTGCGCGGCGGTGTGAGCAATATTCAGGATATCTATTCGCTGGCCCCGCTTCAGGAGGGGATCCTCTTCCACCATATGCTGGCCAGCAAGGGCGACCCCTACCTGCAAACCGGCAGGATGACCTTTGACAGCCGTGAAAAGGTCGACAGCTATCTGGCCGCCGTGCAGAAGGTTATCGATCGCCACGATATCCTGCGCACCGGCTTTTACTGGGAAGGCGTCTCCACCCCCTGCCAGGTGGTACAGCGGCAGGCGAGCCTGCACGTCCACGAGGTCGAACTGAACCCCGCCGACGGCCCGGCTGCCGAACAGCTTGCCAGCCGCTTTGACCCGCAGCACTACCGTCTGGATCTCGCCAGGCCGCCGCTGCTGCATGCGTTTGTTGCCTGGGACGAGCGTCAGGGCTGCTGGGAGATGTACCGTCTGCTGCATCATCTCATTGACGACATCTCCTCAGTGCTGATCCTCTCCGCTGAAATTCACACCTTCCTGGCGGGACGGGGGGCGATGCTGCCCGAACCGCAGCCCTTCCGCCGCCTGATCGCTCAGGTGCGCCTGGGCAAGACGCCGGAAGAGCATGAGCGCTATTTCCGCAGCACGCTGTCCGATATTGAAGAGCCCACCGCGCCCTACGGCCTGGTCAATATGCTCGACGATTCCGCCATTATCGAGGTCACGCGTAAGGTGCCGCAGCGCCTGAACGACCGCCTGCGCGCTCAGGCCCGCCAGCTTGGCGTCAGTCTTGGCAGCATTTGCCATCTCGCCTGGGGCCAGGTGCTGGCCTGTATCAGCGGGCAGGACGCGGTGGTTTTCGGCACCATCCTGTTTGGCCGCATGCACGCCGGGAAAGGGGCCGACCAGATTATGGGGCCGTTTATCAATACCCTGCCGCTGCGCCTGGATATGTCGGGTGCCAGCGTCGAGGAGAGCGTGCGCACCACCCACAAGCGCCTGGCGGAACTGCTCAGCCATGAACATGCCTCGCTGGCGCTGGCGCTGCGCTGTAGCGGTATTTCTGGTGCCACCCCGCTGTTCAATACGCTGCTTAACTACCGCCATAACCGCGAATCTGAGAGCACCGCGCTGGACTTCGCCTCGCCGGGCGCGGATCAGTGGGATGGCTTTGAGGAGCGCACCACCTATCCGATTACCCTGTCGGTGGACGATTATGGCGATGGTTTGGGCCTGAACGTGCAGGTGGTGGAGTCGCTCGACCCCGAGCGCCTGTTCGCCTATATGCAGCAGACCCTTGAGAGTATCGCCAGGGCGCTGGATGATGCGCCGCATACGCCAATTCAGCAGATCGCCATTCTGCCTGACGCCGAGCGTAAGCAGCTGCTAAACGAATGGAATAATACCGCCCGGCCTTATCCGCAGGTGACATACACCCATCAGATGTTCGAGGCGCAGGTCAGGCTGACGCCGACCGCCACGGCGGTACGCTGTGAAGACCAGCAGCTCACCTATGCCGAACTGGACGCGCGGGCGAATCAGCTGGCGCACTATCTCCACCAGCAGGGGGTGAGGCCGGACGATCGCGTCGCGCTCTGCCTCGATCGCAGCGTTGAAATGGTGATTGGCCTGCTGGGCATTCTGAAAGCGGGGGGCGCTTATGTTCCGCTCGATCCGGACTATCCGGTCGATCGCCTCGCCTGGATCCTGGAAGATGCGCAGCCGAAGCTGCTGCTGCTCGACAATCGCGGCCGCGATGCTACGGCAGCGCTCAACACCCGCAATATCGCCACCTTCAGTCTGGATGCCGCGCAGCTGGCCGGGTCATCCCTGCCCGCTTCACCGCTGCCACCGGAGGCGGTGGGACTGACCGCGCGAAACCTGGCCTATGTGATCTACACCTCCGGCTCAACCGGTAAGCCAAAAGGGGTGGAGAACGAACATCGCGGGCTGATCAACCGACTGCAATGGATGCAGGAGGCCTATCAGCTCGACGATCGCGATGCGGTATTGCAAAAAACCACCTTCAGCTTTGACGTTTCGGTATGGGAGTTTTTCTGGCCGCTCTCGGCAGGTGCAACGCTGGTGATGGCACCGCCGGGCGCGCATCGGGACACTCAGGCGCTGGCGCAGGTGATTCAGGCGAACCGTATCACCACCCTCCACTTTGTCCCCTCGATGCTGAACCTGTTTTTACACAGCGGGGATGCCGCCGCCTGCGGTTCCCTGCGTCAGATTATGTGCAGCGGTGAAGCGCTGAGCACCGCCAGCGTGCAGCTCTGTCACAGCGTACTGCCGGACACGCAGCTGCATAATCTCTATGGCCCTACCGAGGCGGCCATCGACGTCACCGCCTGGACCTGCCCGCGGGATATGCCTTCGTCTGCCAGCGTGCCAATCGGTCGCCCCATCGCCAACCTGCGCATCTATCTGCTCGACGGACACCAGCGTCCGGTGCCGCAGGGGGCAACGGGTGAGCTGTATATAGGCGGCGTCGGGGTGGCGCGGGGTTATCTCAACCGCCCTGACCTGACCGCAGAACGCTTCCTGCGGGATCCCTTCTCGCCGCAGGCTGACGCGCGGATGTACCGCACCGGCGACCTGGCGCGCTATAGGGCCGATGGCGATATCGAGTACCTGGGGCGCAACGACAATCAGGTCAAAATTCGTGGGTTCCGCATCGAGCTGGGCGAGATTGACGCCGCGCTGCTGAATCAGCCCGGTGTTCGTGAAACGGTGGTCGTGGCCCGCGATGATGTGCAGGGCCAGCTGCGTCTGGTGGCCTATGTGGTGCCGGAAGTAGAGGGCGAAGCCGGGGAGCTCGACACGCCGGTGCGCATCGCCCGGTGGCGTACCGCCCTTGCCGCGCAGCTGCCGGACTATATGGTGCCTGCGGCGTTCGTCCTGCTGGACGCGCTGCCGCTGACCGCCAACGGCAAGCTGGATCGCAAGGCGCTACCGCTGCCGGATGATGCCTCATTCAGCCGCCGCACCTTTGAAGCCCCCGAAGGCGACGTCGAAATTGCCATGGCTGAGCTGTGGCAGACGCTGCTGGGCGTTGAGCGCGTAGGCCGTCATGACAATTTCTTCGAGCTGGGCGGCCACTCGCTGCTGGCGGTGCAGCTGATGGAGCTGCTGCGCCAGCGCGATTTAAGTACCGAGATCCGCGCCCTGTTCGAGAGTCCAACGCTGGCCGAGCTTTCTGCCCGCACCATTGAACTCGATGAGATGAGACTATGAGTCATCTGGATCCACTCTTAACCGCCCTCGACGAGGCCAGCATCGCGCTGAGCCTCGAGGGTGAGTCACTGGTTATCAAAGCCCCGAAGGGGGCTTTAACCCCGGCGATCAAAGATGCGCTGCGGGAGCACAAGGCGGCGCTGGTCGCCCTGCTGCGCGAGGGGAAACCGCTCTCCACGCGGGCGGGGGGCCAGGGTTCCGGCGTCCCGGCTAACCGCATCACGGCGGAGATGACCCGGCTTACCCCGGAGAAGCTGCCGCTGATTGATCTTACCCAGCAGGATATTGACCATCTGCTTGCCCAGGTGCCGGGCGGTCTGGCCAACGTGCAGGATATCTACGCGCTGACGCCGCTCCAGGAAGGCATCCTCTTTCTGCACCAGATGAACGAGACGGGCGACCCCTATTTGCAGTTCGCCAAAGTGTCGCTGACCGACCGTGCCGTGCTGACGCACTACGTCGGGGCCGTTCAGCGGACCGTGGAGCGGCACGACATTCTGCGCACGGCGTTTTTCTGGACGGGACTGTCCACGCCCGCGCAGGTCGTTCTGCGCCAGGCGAGGGTGCGGGTCACCGAAGTGCTGCTCGATCCTGCCGACGGGCCGATTATGGATCAGCTGGTCAGTCGGTACGATCCGTCGCACTTCCGGGTCGATCTCACCCAGGCCCCGCTGCTGAATCTCTTTACCGCGCAGGATCCGCAGACCGGCCGCTTTGAAATGCTGATGATGCAGCACCATCTGATCGATGACATCACCTCGATGCAGATCATGATCCAGGAGATCGCCGCCTTTATGCTGGGCCGGGGCGGCCTGCTTCCGCCGCCGCAGCCGTTTCGCCGTTTAATTGCTAAGGTGCGCAGCAGCGCCTCTGATGCAGAGCAGACGCGTTTTTTCACCGAGATGCTGGGCGATATCGACGCTCCAACCCTGCCTTTTGGCCTGGCCAGCGCCGGAGTGGATCACGCCAGCGTGGTCGCGCAGCGTGAGGACGTTGACCCGGCGGTGGTTGCGCGCCTGCGCACGCACGCACGCCGTCTTGGCGTCAGTATGGGCAGCATCTGCCACCTCGCCTGGGGACAGGTGATGGCGCGGTCAGCCGACAGCGACAGCGTGGTGTTTGGCACCGTGCTGCTGGGGCGGTTGCAGGCGGGCGAAGGCGCCGATCAGATTATGGGGCCGTTTATTAATACGCTGCCCATTCGCCTTGATCTGGGGGATATCCCGGTTGAGGAGAGCGTACGCATAACGCACCGCCGTCTGGCCGCCCTGCTTAACCATGAGCATGCGTCCCTCGGCCTGGCGCAGCGATGCAGCGGGATTGCACCGCCCACGCCGCTGTTCACGACGCTGTTTAACTATCGTCACAACCGCCAGCGGGAGAGTGAAAACGCGACGCCCGCCGGTGAGCGCGATGCGGTCGAGTGGAAAGGCTTTGAGGAGCGCACCGATTATCCGCTGACGGTATCCGTCGATGATTTTGGCGAGCTGCTGCGTCTGGAGGTGCTTGCCGCGGCACCGCTTCCGGCAGCGCGCCTGGCGGGCTATCTTCAGCAGGCGCTGAGCAGCCTGGCCGATGCGCTGGATAGCGCCCCCGCCCAACCGATGCACGCGATGAACATCGTGCCTGCCCGCGAGCGTCGCAGGCTGCTGGTCGGGTGGAATCAGACGGCCAGGCCCTGGCCTGCGAATGAGACGGTCCACCAGCTGTTCGCGCAGCAGGTGGCGCGCACGCCAGACGCCCCTGCGGTTTTCGAAGGCGAGATCGCGCTAAGCTATCGCCAGCTGGATCGGCAGGCTAACCTCCTGGCACAGGCGATCGTCGCGCAGGGCGTGGTGCCGGGCGACTTCGTGGCGATCCTGCTACCGCGCAGCCGGGCGCTGCTGGCAGCGTTGCTGGCGGTCCTGAAAGCGGGGGCCACCTGTGCCCCGCTGGACCCCCAGGCGCCGGGCGAGCGCCTGCGCTGGATGGCGGAAGACTGCGCCGCCCGACTGCTGATTACTGACGCGCAGCAGGAAAAGGTGGAGGCGATTGCCCTGCCGGTTCTCTACGCCGACGGCCCGGAAGTGGCCCGCGCCAGCGATGCGCCGCCGGTTGCGGCGTGTTCCGCGACGGCCCCGGCCTGTATAATGTATACCTCCGGCTCTACCGGCCTGCCGAAAGGCGTGCTGGTGCCACATCGCGCCATCGCACGGCTGGCGATCAATAACGGCTTTGCCGATTTTGGACCAGGCGATCGCATGGCGCTGGCCGCTAACCCGGCCTTCGACGCGAGTACGCTGGAGGTCTGGGCACCCCTGCTCAACGGCGGCAGCTGCGTGGTGATCGACAGCGATACGCTGCTCTCGCCCCCCGCGCTGGTTCGCACGCTGAAGCAGCACCGCGTGAATCAGATGTGGCTGACCGTGGGCCTGTTTAACCAGATTTGGCGCGATCTGGCCCCGGTGATGCCACAGCTGGAGAATCTCTTTGTCGGCGGCGACGCGCTGGATCCGGGCATCATCGCTCAGGTGCTGCGCGGGGCGAGACCCGCCCGGCTGATTAATGGTTATGGTCCGACCGAAACGACCACCTTTGCCACCACCTTTCCCGTTCAGCAGGCGACAGCCGGTGCCGCCAGCATTCCCATCGGGCGTCCGATCGGCAACACCCGCGTCTACGTGCTGGACAGCCATCGCCATCCCGTGCCGCTGGGCGCGGTCGGTGAGCTGTATATTGGCGGCGACGGCGTCGCGCTGGGGTATCTGCATCAGGAGGCGCTGACCGCCGAGCGCTTCATCGCCGATCCCTTTGTCGCCGACCGCCAGGCGCGGCTCTACCGCACCGGCGATCTGGTGCGCTATCAGGAGGACGGCAACCTGCTGTTTATCGGGCGTAACGACCAGCAGGTCAAACTGCGGGGCTTTCGCATTGAGCTGGGTGAGATAGAGGCGCAGCTGGCTGACCACCCCGACGTGGAGAAAGCGCTGGTGCTGGCGGTGGATCATCACGGCAGCAAGCGTCTTATCGCCTGGGTGGTTGCGCCGGAGCGGTCGGATGCGGAAGCCGGGTTACAGGCCTGGCTTGCCGAACGTGTGCCTGATTATATGGTGCCTGCGCGTATCCTGACCCTGGATCGGTTCCCGTTGACCGCCAACGGTAAAGTCGACCGCAAAGCGCTGCCCGCCGCTGACATTCGCGACAGAATACAGCGTGCGCCGCGCAACGAGCGCGAAGAGGTGCTCTGCGCGCTGTTTGCCGAACTGCTTGAGCAGCCGCAGATTGGGATTGATGATGATTTCTTTGCGCTGGGCGGCCACTCTATTCTCGCCACCGGCCTGATTGGTCGTATTCGCGCCAGGCTCGGCGTGGAGCTGTCGGTACGGGTGCTGTTTGAGCACCCGACGGTGGCGCGCCTTGCCGGGCAGCTCAACGCCCAGGCTCAGGTTCGTCCGCCGGTGCGTCGGCTGGATCCGCGTCCCGATCCGCTCCCGGCCTCCTATGGCCAGCAGCTGATGTGGGTCGGGCAAAATACCCGTGGCGATAACGCGTCGCTGAATACGCCGATTGTTGTCGCGCTGGAGGGCGAGCTGGATCTGCCTGCGCTCAGGGCCGCGCTCGGTGACCTGGTGGAGCGTCATGAAACGCTGCGCACCCGCTTTGCGGCGGTGCAGGGCCAGCCGGTGCAGCTCGTCGTCCCCTTTACCGACATCAGTCTCACCATTCCCTGTACCGACGTTGCGCCAGAGCAGGCAAAACAGGCGGTGTTTGACGCCATCACTTCGGTGTTTGATCTGGCGGTGGATTTGCCGTTCCGCCCTTCCGTGCTGCGCCTTGGGCCGCAGTCCCATATTCTGGTACTGCTGCACCACCATATTGCCTGCGACGCCTTTTCACTGGCACCGCTGACGCGGGATCTCACCCTCGCCTATCAGGCGCGGCTGGCCGGTAAGGCACCGGCATTCCCGCCGCTTCCCGTACAGTATGCCGACTATGCGGTCTGGCAGCGCAGGCTGCTTGGCGATCCCGATGATGCCGCCAGCCTCTTTTCGCAGCAGCTGACCTGGTGGAAGCATACCCTTAACGGCCTGCCCGCCACGCTGAATTTACCGCTGGATCACCCCCGCCCGGACAAACCGAGCTATCGCGGCAACATGCTGCCGCTGTCGGTTACCCCGGCGCTGCATCAGCGTCTGGCCGGGCTGGCGCGCGAGCGTAATATGACGCTGTCGATGGTATTGCAGGCCGCGCTGGGCATCTGGTACAGCCTGCTGGGCGCGGGCGACGATATCCCGCTGGGCGCGATTTCAGCCGGACGCAGCGATGAAGCGCTTAACGATCTGGTGGGCTGCTTCCTGACCCAGTGGGTGATGCGCGTCGATACCTCGGGTGACCCGCAGGTCAACGAGGTGCTTGATCGGGTGCGCACCCAGGCACTGACCGCGTATGACTACCAGGATATTCCCTACCTGAAACTGGTCAGCGAGCTGCTGCCCGTGCGCTCACCGTCGCATTATCCACTCTTCCAGACCATGCTGATCCTCCAGAATACGCCGCCGGCCCTGTTCAATGTGCCCGGACTGAAGGCCAGCGTGCTGCCTGCGCACAGCGGTAACGCCAAGTGGGATATCTACTACACGCTGTTTGAAAACCTCTCCCCGACGGGTGAGGCGCTCGGCATGGAGGGGATTATGGAGTACGCAACCGACCTCTTCACCCGTGAGACGGCGGAGCGCATGGCGGCCGGTTTTCTTGCCACGCTTGCCGCCGTCGCCGACGCCCCATTCAGCCCCCTTTCACGGCTGGCGGTCGCGGGCCGCGCGACGCCCCTTTCTTCGACGGCAGCGGGTCAGACACCGGTTTTATCCCCCTTCAATCAACAGGTAAGTGAACATGACTGAGCAATCACCGGCTGCGGCGGAGGATATCAATGCCATCCCGCTGGCGCAGCTTAACCCGGCGCGCAGGGATCGTTTCGCCAGTGATACCGTGCTGCCGGTTTTCGCGCGTTTACGCCGCGAAGATCCGGTGCATTTCACCGCCGAAAGTGAATTCGGGCCTTACTGGTCGCTGACGCTGTGGGACGACATTCGGGCGGTGGGCACCAACCACCGCGACTTTACGTCCACGCATAATATCGATCTCAAATCGCTTGAAGAGAAGCACAAGCTTGATGCCGCGCTAAAAGCGCTGGGCCATGAGCGGCGAAAAAGCATCGGCTTTATCACCATGGATCCGCCGGAGCATACCCGGCATCGCAAGGCGGTGGCACCCGGCATGGGGCCTTCAATGCTGGCGACCATGGAACCGCTGCTGCGCGAGCGGGCGGGCGGCATCCTGGATGCGCTGCCGGTCGGCGAGCCTTTTGACTGGGTGGATCGGGTTTCCAAGGAGCTGACGGCAACGGCGCTGGCGACGCTGTTCGATTTCCCGTTTGAGGATCGCCGCAAATTAACGTTCTGGTCAGATATGCTGATGGCCGAGCCGGGGCACGGCCCGGTTAAGAGCTGGGAGCACAAGGCCGAAGAGACCATTAAGTGCTATCACGCCTTTGAGGCGCTGTGGGAGCAGCGCCGTCATGCGCCGCCCGGGAATGACCTGATCTCGATGCTCGCCCATCACCCGGAGACGCGCGACATGTCGCTGGAGCAGTTTCGCGGCACCCTTGTTCTGCTGATTATCGGCGGTAACGACACCACGCGAAACACCCTCTCCGCCAGCCTGTACTGGCTGAACAAGTATCCCCAGGAGCTGGCGAAGCTGAGGGCCAATCCCAGGCTGATGCTGCCGATGATTTCGGAAACCCTGCGTTTTCAGACGCCGATTTCGTTTATGAGCCGCGTGGCAACGCGGGATGTAGAGATACGCGGCAAAACGATCCGCGAGGGTGACCGCGTGGTGATGTGGTATCTGTCCGGCAACCGCGACGCCTCGGCCATTGACGATCCCGATACCTTTTGTATTGACCGGGAGCGGATTCGCCGACATCTCTCCTTTGGCGTGGGGGTACACGCCTGCGTCGGCAGCCGGGTTGCCGAGATGCAGCTAACGGTTATCTGGCAGGAGATCCTCAGGCGCTTCAGGCGTATTGAGGTCCTGAGCGAGCCTGCGCGTAACTACTCCAACTTTCTGCACGGCTTTGAGAGTCTGCCGGTAATTATCCATGAATAAGCCTGAAAGTGACCCTCTAAACCCGGCCGCAGAGGTGACGATCACCACCATCAAGGTGAGTCGTGACCCCTTTATTAATAACAGCTATATGGTGCTGGATCCGCGCACGGGAAAGGCATTACTGATTGATCCGGCGTGGGAAATGGCGGCCTATGAACGGGCGATGGAGGCGGCCAGCGCAGAGCTTGCGGGGATCCTGATCACCCATGCCCATCCCGATCATACCGATCTGGCCGCACCGCTGGCCGAACGGTATCGCTGCCCGGTGTGGATCTCACATCAGGAAGCGGAGTCGTCGGGATTCCGCGTTCCCACTATGCGCACTTTCGGAGAGTGCGCCTGGGAAGTGGGGGGCATCCCGATCCGCCCCATTATCACGCCGGGCCATACGCCCGGCAGCACCTGCTACTGGATCGGTCAGGCGCTTTTTACCGGCGATACGCTGTTTATCGAGGGGTGTGGCCTGTGCCCCGATCGCGCCGCCGCAGAGAGCATGTATTCGAGCCTGGAGCGACTTAAGACGCTCCTGCCCGGCGGGGTACGCATTTACCCCGGGCACAGCTACGTGCAGCCACCGGGTTTGACCTTTGAAAAGATGTTTGATTTTAACCTCTATTTATCGTTTAGCAGCGCGGAGGTGTTTGCCAACTTTCGCCTGCGCCCGGGACAGTCAAAGGCGGGCTGGATGGCCTTTTCATAGCAGGGGGCGGGCAACAAACAGTGCGCAGCGGTATTACGCGTGGTTATTTAGGGGATACTTTTAAGGGGTTTTGATCGTGAACATACGTGGGGAAAATGCGGTAAAAATGGCTTCAGGCCGTGGTAATTGCGGCGCGACGGGGAGTGCGCCGACCACGGGAAACCCGCTGGCGGCAGGGAGTGCGGCGACAGCGAGAAACCCGGTGACGGCAGCAGGTCTGGCGGCGGCGACTGACCCCGCCCCGCCCCGGCTGCATTTTTGCGATCTTACCGTAGGCCAGGTGTTTCACAGCGCTGAGTATTACGTCGGCGCAGATGAAATCATCGAATTTTCAAAAAAATACGATCCCCAACCCTTCCATATGGACGACGAGCTGGCGAGGGATTCTATTTTTAATGGCCTGGCCGCCAGCGGATGGCATACCGTGGGAATTACCATGAATCTGCTGGTAAAAAGTCTGCCGCTGGCGAACGGCATTATCGGGACCGGGGTGGAAAAAATTAGCTGGCCAAGGCCGACGCGGCCCGGCGATATTTTGCGTATTAAAGCTAAAATCACCGAGATTGCGCCCTGTCCGCTGCGGCTGGACAGGGCACGAGTGAAAATTCACATCTGCACCTTCGGGCAGGACAACCGGCTGCGTCAGGATCTGATGGGGAACCTGCTGATCCTGAAATAGCCCATCGGCCGCAGAGACGCGGCGGGTTAATCTCAGCAATATCAGCCCGCGCGATCGTCAGCGAAGCTACTCGTCTGCGGTCGCGTATTTGATGACCTGCGTGTTCTGCCAGTCCGTTCGGTTAAACCACAGGATGGTCATCACCGCCATAAACAGGTTGGTGAGCGGAAAGGCCCACCACAGCCCGGCAATACCCAGCGCGGTATTGTGCGACAGTACCCACGCCAGCGGGATTTGAACCAGCCACTGCGAAATCATTGCCAGCGTCATGGTGGTCATGGTGCGCCCTGCCGCCCGGAAGGTGCCGCAGAGCGCCATTTGCAGGCCAATCAACCCGTAGCTGGGGGCAATCGTATGCAGGAACTGCGAGCCATAATGGATGATGCTCTGCTGACCGGGCGTAAAGAACGCGATAAGAGAGGGCGCAAAGACAAACGCCAGCAGGCCGACGGCGCTTAGTCCGCAAAACGAAATGATCGCGCTCAGGCGTCCGATGGCGCGCGCGCGCTCAAACTGCCCGGCCCCGATGTTCTGCCCAACCAGCGCAGAGGTGGCTATCGACATGCCAATCGCCGGGACGATAACCAGCGCATTAATATTGTTTACCACCCCGTAGGACGCGGTCACCACCGTGCCCAGCAGCGTCACCATAAACATCATCACGTTGGCGCTCAGCGCATAGGTCACCAGCTCAATGGATGACGGCAGCCCGAGGCGAAATGCGCGGCTGATGGTTTCCAGCCGGGGCTTCATCGCCCGCAGGTGAATGGTGATCCCCACCCGGCCATAGCGCGCAAAGAGCAGCCCTACCCCCATCGCAAGGCACTGGTTGATCAGCGTGGCGATGCCCGCGCCGGTCACGCCAAAGGCGGGGATAATGCCCCAGCCAAAAATAAACAGCGGCGCGATAATCGCATTAAGGATCAGCGTGCCGAGCGTGATTAACAGCGGGATACGCACTTCGCCTGCTCCGCGCATCAGTGATTGCAGCATTGAAAAACCAAAGGTAAAGACCAGACCACCCAGGGTAATGCGCAAAAAACTGAGCGCTGCGGCCATCACATCCGCCTCGGTGCCCAGCCGGTGCAGGATCCACGGGGCCAGCAGCTCGCCCGCCAGCGAGACGGGAAGCGCAAACAGCCACGCCAGCAGCAGCACCTGAGCGGCGATCTCATCGGCGAGACGTTGCAGACCGGCACCGATGCACTGGGCCACCAGCGTCGATCCGGCCACGCTCAGGCCAATTCCCATCGCAAAAGCCAGAAAGAAGATCGGCTGACTGACCGAGATCGCCGCCACGGCCTTATCGCCCAGCCGCCCGACCCAGAACGCGTCCACCGTGATATACCCGGACTGTAAAAGATTAGATAAAATAACCGGTATGGCGATTTTCAGCAGGGAGCGCAGTATCGATCCTTCCAGCAGAGTATTCGGTGCATTGTCAGTAACGGCGGAAGCCAAGAGTCAATTCCTTAACCTGTAATAGTAGCGAATCGCCCCGCACGGTGGCGAGCGGAGCAGCAGTAAACCTCATGAATATTGAAGTATTTCTGATAAATTGCCACTACTGAATGCGTTATTGATCCTAAATGCATTTATGAGGGCGCTGTCGCATTAGCCCAGATAGCGTCGGCATGTGCCCCCTTCGATATCTGCTGCACGAAAACTTGCACAAGATCATAAAGAGGTCGATTGGTTATCGCTTCCGATTGCACACGGCGAACTTTCCTACAACAATAGTCATGACTAAATGTTACCGGTAACAAACAGGCCGGGGCATTATGCTTTTTCCTTAGGGGAGCCGGGCAATGAACCTTCTTAACAGCACGCTAAACCGCGTTACCCAGCGTATTATCAAACGCTCTGCCGCCACCCGCAGCCGCTACCTCGCCCGTATAGACGCTGCGCGCGACCATACCGTTCACCGATCCATGCTCACCTGCGGCAATCTGGCCCACGGGTTTGCGGCCTGCCAGCCGGATGATAAGGCGGCCCTGAAGAATTTGGTTCGCAGCGATATCGCCATCATTACCGCCTACAACGATATGCTGTCTGCCCACCAGCCCTACGAACACTATCCTGAGAAAATCCGGCGTGCGCTGCGCGAGGTGGGTGCGGTTGGCCAGGTCGCTGGCGGCGTACCGGCGATGTGCGACGGCGTGACCCAGGGCCAGGACGGGATGGAGCTGTCGCTGATGAGCCGCGATATCATCGCGATGTCCGCCGCGGTAGGCCTCTCTCATAATATGTTCGACGGGGCGCTGTTCCTGGGTATCTGCGACAAAATTGTTCCCGGCCTGGTGATGGCCGCACTCTCCTTCGGCCATCTTCCGGCGGTGTTCATACCCTCTGGCCCAATGAACAGCGGCCTGCCCAATAAAGAGAAAGTCCGCATTCGCCAGCTCTATGCGGAGGGTAAGGTCGACCGCCGCGCGCTGCTTGACGCCGAAGCGGCATCCTATCATGGTATCGGGACCTGTACCTTTTATGGCACCGCCAACTCCAACCAGATGGTGATGGAGATGATGGGCCTGCATCTGCCCGGTGCCTCTTTTGTGCATCCTGATACGCCACTGCGCGAGGCGCTGACCGATGCCGCTGCCCGCCAGGTTACCCGTCTGACCAGCAGTGCGGGCAGCTATATGCCCGTTGGCAGGCTGGTGGATGAGAAAGTCATCGTTAACGGCATTGTTGGTTTGCTGGCAACCGGCGGCTCGACAAATCTGACCATGCATCTGGTTGCCATGGCGCAGGCCGCAGGCATACTGATTAACTGGGACGACTTCTCCGAGCTGTCAGAAGCGGTGCCATTGCTGTGTCGGATTTACCCTAACGGCCCGGCGGATATTAACCAGTTCCACGCGGCGGGTGGCGTCGCGCTGGTTGTTCGCGAGCTGCTCGACCACGGGCTGCTGCATAACGAGGTCAATACCGTGGCCGGTTACGGTCTTGAACGCTATACCCAGGAGCCATGGCTCGAGAAGGGTCAGCTGGCATGGCGCGACGGTCCGACGGCATCGCTGGACGATAAGGTGATTGCCCGCGTGGCAGCGCCGTTTGAACAGCACGGCGGGACAAAGGTGATGTCGGGGAATCTGGGCCGCGCGGTGATGAAAACCTCCGCCGTCCCGGCAGACCATCAGCTGATTGAAGCTCCCGCCGTGGTGTTTAACAGTCAGCACGATATCCAGCCCGCGTTCGAGGCGGGCGAGCTGAATAAGGACTGCGTGGTAGTGGTGCGCTTTCAGGGTCCGCAGGCCAACGGTATGCCGGAGCTGCACAAGCTGATGCCACCGCTGGGCGTGCTGCTGGATCGCGGATTTAGCGTGGCGCTGGTGACCGATGGACGTCTTTCCGGCGCATCGGGTAAGGTACCTTCCGCCATTCACGTTACGCCGGAAGCCTGTAGTGGCGGTATGCTGGCGAAAGTGCGCAATGGCGATCGCATCCGGGTGGATGGCCGCACGGGCGAGTTAACGCTGCTGGTGAGTGGCGCGGAGCTGGCCGCGCGTGAAGCTGACCAACCCGACCTCAGCGCAGAACATATTGGCTGTGGCCGCGAGCTGTTTGGCGCGCTGCGCAGCCAGCTTTCCGGGGCCGAACAGGGCGCCTGCTGCATCAAATTTTAAGGGAACCATCAGATGAAAAACTGGAAAACGAGTGCTGAAACCATCCTGACCGCCGGTCCGGTCGTACCGGTGATAGTCCTGAATAAGCTGGAGCATGCGGTGCCGATGGCCCGGGCGCTGGTCGCGGGCGGCGTGCGCGTGCTGGAGGTGACCCTGCGCACCTCATGCGCCCTGGAGGCGATTCGCGCCATCGCCCACGAGGTGCCTGAGGCGATCGTGGGGGCCGGAACCGTGATCAATCCGCAGCAGCTACGCCAGGTGACGGAGGCGGGCGCGCAGTTCGCCATCAGTCCCGGCCTGACCCCGGCGCTGCTTGACGCCGCCTGTGCCGGTTCGATCCCCCTGATCCCGGGGATCAGCACCGTTTCAGAGCTGATGCTGGGCATGGATTATGGCCTGCGTGAGTTTAAGTTTTTCCCGGCCGAGGCTAACGGCGGCGTTAAGGCGCTCCAGGCCATCGCCGGCCCCTTCCCGCAGGTGCGCTTCTGCCCCACCGGGGGGATCTCTCCCGCCAACTACCGCGACTATCTGGCGCTGAAAAGCGTGCTCTGCATCGGCGGATCCTGGCTGGTGCCCGCCAGCGCCCTGGAGTCGGGCGATTACGCGCGGATTACCACGCTGGCGCGTGAGGCGGTTGGCGCAGCGTAGCGCTGACAGAAGCGCTGCCGACGGCGATAGGCGTAGACATCCTCAATGTGGCCTTCGCGGATGCGCTGCTGTACGCCCCGCCACCAGGACGCGCTAAACAGATCGCCGTGCATCTCATCAAACAGCGCGGCGATGGCGGGATCGGCGCAGAGATAGTGACGAAACTCCTCCGGGAAAATATCCTCCGGCGACACGCTATACCAGGGCTCGTGACTCAGCTCATCTTCCGGGTAGCGGGCCGCCGGAATATCGCGGAAGTTCACCTCCGTCATCGTGCTGATCTCGTCGTAATCATAAAACACCACCCGGCCATGGCGGGTGACGCCAAAGTTCTTATACAGCAGGTCGCCAGGAAAAATATTGGCCGCCGCCAGCTGCCTGACCGCATTCCCATACTCCTCAATGGCATCGCGCCGCTGCTGCCCGCTGGCCTGCTCCAGCCAGAGGTTAAGCGGCGTCATCCGTCGTTCCAGATAAAGGTGGCTGATAATCAGTCTGTCGCCGTCAATGCGTAGCTTCCCGGCGATCGCCTGCATTTCAGCCAGCAGCTCATCGCTTATTCGCGCGCGTTCGATGGCGAAATGTTCAAATTCCTGCGTGTCGGCCATCCTGCCTACCCGATCGTGCTCCTTCACCAGCTGGTAGCACTGCCGCACCCGCTCCGGGGTCACCTCCTTCTGTGGGGCAAACCGATCCTTAATCACTTTGAACACCCGATCGTAACCCGGCAGGGTAAATACCAGCATCACCAGCCCTCTGACGCCAGGCGCAATCGCAAATTTATCCTGGGTGGTGGCGATCGCAGTGAGATATTCGCGATAGCACTCCGTTTTGCCATGCTTCTGACAGCCGATGGCCATATACAGCTCGGCGGTGGTTTTTTCCGGCAGGATCTCCCGCAGCCACGCCACCAGCGCCGCAGGCAGCGGGGCATAGACCATAAAGTAGGCGCGGGCGAAGCCAAAGACGATGCTCGCTTCACGTTTGCGGGTCAGGCAGGTATCAATCAGCAGCTCCCCCGCCTCGCTGCGATGCAGCGGCAGGAGGAAGGCGTACACGCCGGAGGGCAGATGCAGTTTACCTACCAGCCAGGCGGCTTTGTTACGGTAAAAAAGCTCCTGAAAAACCTGCAACCGCCCTGACGCCAGCTCCTGCGCCGGGAAATTTTCATGCAGATGCGCGACGACATAAGCAATGTCCCGCGCCCTGTCCTGCCAGGGCAGACGCAGGGGCAGCTCGCTCAGCACGCCTTCCAGCAGCGACGTCCAGCCGTTTTCAGCGGAAAATTCTTTTGCCAGCGGACGCGGAATAGCGCGGAAGCGCCCCTCCGGCTGGGAACTGAAGATAAACAGCCGCTCGGGCGTCAGCAGCTGATGGCCATACAGGCGGCAGTAAACCGAGTTGAAGAAGCTTTCGGCGATCTCAAAACGCGGGTAGTCGGCCAGCATATCGGTGTACAGCGCCTTAACCCGCAGCAGAAAATCACCGTCAAAGGCCTGCTGGCCGGTAATGCAGCGTAATTGTTCCACCACCAGCCCAACGTGGCGATCGTAAAGATGAATACGCGCTTTCATTGCCGCCTGAACGGCCACCCAGTCAGCCTGCTCGAAACGGTGCTGAGCGCCCGCCGTGATATCCAGGAAGCGTCCATACTGCGCATCGAATCCCTGAAGAATGGTTTGAGCGACCAGCGTTTCCAGGTGTGCCATAGCTCCCCCTCTACCCTGTCTGGCCGGCTGCTTTGGGTCAGCCGGCCATGCGCGATTACGTTTGTAATCCGTCATGCCTGCGGGCGCTGGGATATCAGGCGCGGATATGCCTGAGCGCCCCGCTGTCTCCGTCAGAACTGCTGCTCTTCGGTTGAGCCAGTCAGCGCGGTCACGGAGGAGACGCCCCCCTGAATAATGGTGGTGACGCTGTCGAAGTAGCCGGTGCCCACCTCCTGCTGGTGCGAGGAGAAACTGTAGCCCTGCTCGCGCGCGGAAAATTCCGGCTGCTGCACTTTTTCAACGTAGTGGCGCATCCCCTCGCCCTGCGCGTAAGCCTGCGCCAGGTCGAACATGTTGAACCACATGCTGTGGATGCCTGCCAGGGTAATAAACTGGAAGCGATAGCCCATCTCCGCCAGCGACTGCTGAAAATGCGCGATGGTGCTGTCATCAAGATTTTTCTTCCAGTTAAACGAGGGCGAACAGTTATAAGCCAGCAGTTTTCCGGGGAAGCGCGCATGGATGGCCTCTGCAAAGCGCTTCGCCGCCGCCAGGTCGGGCGTGGAGGTTTCGCACCACAGCACGTCAGCATAGGGCGCGTAGGCCAGCCCGCGGCTGATCGCCTGATCCACCCCGGCCCGCGTACGGAAGAACCCTTCCGGCGTGCGCTCGCCGGTAATAAATTCGCCGTCGTACGGGTCACAGTCGGAGGTGATCAGGTCGGCGGCATCGGCATCGGTACGCGCTATCAGCACCGTCGGCACGCCCATCACGTCGGCTGCCAGCCTGGCCGCCACCAGCTTCTGGATCGCTTCCTGGGTAGGCACTAATACTTTACCGCCCATATGGCCGCACTTCTTCGCGGAGGCGAGCTGATCTTCAAAATGGACGCCGCCGGCACCGGCCTGGATCATCGCTTTCATCAGCTCAAACGCGTTGAGCACGCCGCCAAATCCCGCCTCGGCGTCGGCCACGATGGGCAGGTAGTAATCGACGTAGCGCGGATCCTCCGGCGCTATTTCGCTGGCCCACTGGATCTGGTCGGCGCGCTGAAAGGTATTATTGATTCGTTCGACCACGTTCGGCACCGAGTTGGCCGGGTAGAGGGACTGGTCGGGATACATGCTGCCAGCGAGGTTAGCATCTGCTGCCACCTGCCACCCGGAGAGATAGATCGCTTCAATGCCCGCTTTCGCCTGCTGGAGCGCCTGCCCGCCGGTGAGCGCGCCCAGGCTGTTGATGTAGCCCTTCTTTGCGCCGCCGTTCAGCAGCGACCAGAGCTTTTCCGCGCCAAGCTGCGCCAGCGTACAGGCCGGGACGATCGATCCCCGCAGTTTTACCACTTCCTCTGCGCTGTAGGGGCGGGTAATGCCCTTCCAGCGTGCGGTTTGCCAGTTCTGTTCTATCTGTTCAGTCTGTTGGGTGCGAGAAGTCATAGCGGGTGCCTCTTTTTGATTAACGTGGGAGATCAGTGAAGTAAGCGATAACCCGGCAGCGTCAGGAATTCGATCAACCCGGATTCCGTGGTTATGTGTTCCATCAGGTCGGCCGCTTCGCTAAAGCGCCCCTGGCAGTAGCGCTGGTCCCCCAGCTCGTCCTGAATGACGCGCATCTCTTCTGCCAGCATCTGGCGGAACAGCGCAGCGGTGACCACCTCGCCGCTTTGCAGCGTTTTGCCATGGCGGATCCACTGCCAGATTGAGGTACGGGAGATTTCAGCCGTCGCGGCATCTTCCATCAGGCCGTAAACCGGCACGCAGCCGTTACCCGAGATCCAGGCCTCGATGTATTGCACTGCCACGCGGATGTTGGCGCGCATCCCCGCTTCCGTGCGCTCACCGGCACAGGGTTCAAGAAGCTGTTCCGCGGTAATCGGGGGATCGTCCTCGCGCAGCACGTCGAGCTGGTTTTGCCTGTCACCCAGCGCGTCGCTGAAGAGCGTCATGACGGCGTCCGCCAGTCCCGGATGGGCAATCCAGGTGCCGTCATGTCCGTTAGCCGCCTCACGTGCTTTGTCAGCCCGCACGCGGTTGAGCACCCACTGATTACGCTCGGTATCTTTGCTGGGGATAAACGCCGCCATGCCGCCCATCGCAAAAGCGCCGCGTCGGTGGCAGGTTTTAATCAGCAGGCGGGAGTAGGCATCAAGAAAGCCTTTATCCATCGTGACCAGCTGGCGATCGGGCAGGACGCGATCCGGGTGGTTTTTCAGGGTTTTGATGTAGCTGAAGATATAGTCCCAGCGGCCGCAGTTGAGACCGACGATATGATCGCGAAGATGAAACAGGATTTCATCCATCTGAAATACGGCGGGCAGCGTTTCAATCAGCAGCGTGACCCTGATGGTGCCGCGCGGCAGGCTGAAACGATCTTCAGCGTAGCTAAAGACGCGATGCCACCATGCGGCCTCCTGCCAGCTCTGGGTTTTTGGCAGGTAGAAGTAGGGGCCGCTGCCTTTCGCCAGCAGGGCCTCGACGTTATGGAAGAAGTAGAGCGCAAAGTCGAACAGGCTGGCGGGGATCGGCTCGCCCTGCCAGGTGACGTGCTTTTCCGGCAGGTGCAGGCCACGGACGCGGCATACCAGCACCGCAGGGTCGGGCTTGAGCTGATAGATTTTGCCCGCCTCGTTGCTGTAGCTGATGGTGCCGTTGACTGCATCACGCAGATTGATTTGTCCCTCTATCACTTTTTCCCAGCTGGGTGCCAGGGAGTCCTCAAAATCTGCCATAAAGACGTCAACGTTGGCGTTTAGCGCGTTGATAATCATTTTGCGTTCTACGGGCCCGGTAATTTCCACCCGGCGACGCTGAAGATCGGTCGGTATTGGGCGGATTTTCCAGTCGGCGTTTTTAATGGAATCCGTTTCCAAAAGAAAGCCTGGCAGCTCCCCGTCATCATAACGTGCCTGCGTTCGTTCTCTTTCTTCCAGTAACGCATTCCGCTGGGGGGTGAATTGCTCCACCAGCGCGCTAAGAAAGTCGATGGCCGCATCGGTAAGGATTTCCTTTTCGGCCCTGCCGAAGGGGCGCTGGAACGCCAGTTCCCGGCTGATAACCTGTTGTGTCATAGCTCCACTCCCGTCATCTAAGCTGTTTGCCTGCGTCCCGACGCGGGCCTGTTTTGCCGCTGTGTATTTATTGACCGGCTGTTCCAAATATAATCATTCGATTTCTAAAATCAAAAACTATTTCCATTTTTAATTGGTGATCGTTGTAACTTTATGATTTTGGGATTAATAAAGTTTATTTATGAAAGGAAGGTGTTTTCATATAAGGGGATCGCGGTCATGGGGGCGTCAGGGTCATTGCGTTCGGGCCGGGGATAAGTAGAAAAAAGCAAGGGAAAGGGCTCTGACGTTGGCCGGGTTGGCTGGTGCTGCAAAGGTCCGGGGAGCTGCAAAGTTCGGGGGTATCGCCTACGGGAGGGGCCCGGTGCCTGGCGGTCCTCGCGCCGCGCGTGGCGCGGTTCCTTCGCTCCGTTCGTCGACCTTTCGGACCGGGCATGACGGGACGTCCCTGTCCCGGCATGCCCTTGAGCCAGCATCCCTGCTGGCCCATCCGGGTCTTCCTCCCTGCGCTCTACGCTGCGGATTGCCTGTCACCGGGCCCCTCCCGCCGGCTCCTTTTACAATATGCTCGCTGTAGGTTGAAGCGGTTCAGGATATTCCTTGTGCATCGTGCTGGCTGTGGGTTGAAGCGGTTCAGGATATTCCTTTTGCATTGTGCTGGCTGTGGGTTGAAGTGGTTTAGGACATTCCTTTTGCAATATGCTGGCTGTAAGTTAAGCCATTGATAGTTAGATTCTTTGTTGTTTGATGTGGCTAAGCAGATTAGCCAAAAACAGTGGGTATGATCGAGGCAGCCCCTGACATGGGGGTAAACGGCGTTTAAAGCCCAGTTAAACGGAAACTTATGATAAGAACCTAGCCATATGATTTTTAGTCCGTAAAGTCGTGGCATTGTCAGTCAGATTTACGTTGATCTGATTAACGGATTTATCAACACAAGATGTGCCGAAAACTGCATGATTACTGGTATCAACGGAAAGAGTAAACAAAACTCTCGTTATCTTTACTCGCTCAACCTGCTCAAAAAATGCACTTAGCGTACGATCTCGCACGGTTGGGCTTTAAACCCGTACGACGTGGCGCTTAATGCTCTGAGAGTTCTTGAGCAGCTGGACTATGTTGTTATCCATCGCGATCGTGACACGGACTCGGGCCAGAACAAGCCGATGCGTATCTTTCTCACTGAAACCTTCTTTACCACCCGCGGCATGTCCGTAGAGAATATCCGTGAGTGGCTGCACAAATACCGACAGTGGGCGGTTGCTTCAGGTGTGGCCGAATCGAGGCGCGACAAATACGCCCGTCACCAGCTCAGGATGGCCCGTATGGGCATTAGTATCGACAGCCACCACTCTCTGAAGAACCGCCTTAAGCAGATAAAACGCTGGGTGGTTAATGCTGACCTGCGCGCAGAGAAACAGCGCGTTACCTCCGATATTGAGCGCGCGCTTGACCGACAAGCTGACAAGCTGAGCCCGCGCAAAGGCTCCGATCGTTATCAGAATGCCTGGCGTCGCTATACTGCCGGCGGCGAACTGACGATGGTTATGCAGATGAAACTGGAACAGGACCTAAGGGCTGAATTCCCGCAGCTGCAGGTGACTGATGCAGAAAAGTATTACCGCCTGCTGCTTGAGCGTGCCGGCGTACCGCTGTCCTGATCAACTCTGGTTCCTGACTTACCCTTCACATCCCCGCGATTTTCGCGCATCTTATGCTGGCACTTTCCGGTCTCCGGGTGCCCGGCAGGATGACCCCTGCGCGCAATATGGACAAAACCCATCCCACAGCCCTCATCCGCAGTTAATTTTCTCTACTCGTGCAGCTAAATGCCCTGCCAGTTTTTCTTCAGTATCAGTTAACTTCGAAACCTGTATGTTACGACGCAATAGACAGCAGTTGACTTCGAAATCTATCCTTTTGAATCTGTTAATTTCGAACGTTACTTCTGAACAAAACATGCTTTCTAAAGAAAGAGTATTCGGAGCCCGCTACGCAGGGCATCCGGATAGCTCCCTTCGCTTCGTTCAGGGCAAACTATGCGGCTGCTACAGCGACAAAACCACACTCGTAAAAAGAAGAAGCAGCACCACGGACAAGCCGTGGCAGGAACTCATCTCATGTATCCAGCAGGGCGTCTGATAAAAGCAAAAAAAGGTATCTTCAGCTTCAGATAACCCTCAGCCCTACTGAAAAGCCTCGCCGCTCCGGGCCATAGGCCCGGAAAAGAGTGGCTTTATAATGCGTCCTGTAACTAAACATCGATATCGCTTCAGGAGTAATGCTTGGGCTACTGATTACACTCACGTAAGCGCTAGAGGCGCTAACGCGGAAATACGCCCGGTCTGCGACCGGATCACTCCGACAGCGCAGATTAAGCTTCTTCATCGCTGGTAGCTGGTCTGGTTTAGCAGGGCTGGAGGTAGGATTGGTGATATCTATCAATGCAGGCCAGCTGACGCCGCGTCACCGGCACCAGCTGGCGACTGCGTTATTTTCAGCTCCTGCTGGCGCCTTCATGCGCTAACGCGCATCAGAAAAGATGCGTCAGGGTTCAACTTTTCAGGTCCGGTGGTATATTAGAAAAATTAATAAAATTCGCAGGATATGGCCATGAACAATTTATTCATGAAACTTGATAACGTTTCCGGTGAGTCCAGAGATGCCGGTCATTCAGGCTGGACGGATATTCAGTCATGTCACTGGGGCGTGAGCCGGAGCGAAGCCGGTAACAAGGGTGCTAACCACCAGAACCTTATGGTTCACGCCGCCGTTGATAAATCCACGCCAACGATTTTCTTATACGGCTCAAACGGCAATAAGATCAGAAAAGTCGAGATTTCCGCCTGCAAGGCGGGCGGTACTCAGGTGGAATATTATCGCATCACGCTGGAGAACGTCTTTGTAGCCGGGGTTATGCTGACGGACTGCGGAGAAACTTCAGTTGTACAATATGAATTTCAGGCGGACGCCGTAAAAATCCAGTACTGGGAGCAGGGAACTGCGGGCGGGAAAGGCGCCGAAACACGCTCCGGTTGGGATATCAAAAATAACACATCATCATTCTGAGCACAGGGAGATTTTCAGATGGATACAGCGCTGTTATCAATGATGCGGTCGGGCGGAAGAAACCGGGCCTGGGCTGAAACCATGGTCAACCTGGAAGCCCGCAAGCTGGTCAGCCTGGCCAATCAGCTGGCCGGCATGCACCTTAGCGACGGGCTGACGCGCGTGAAGTTTGTGGAAGAGATCAAGAGCGTTATCGACCAGCAGTTTTCCACAACCCGCCGGGCAAAGACGGATGAAGAATGTGTGGCCTGCATCTCCGTTCTGAGGTCCGAACTGGAAAATCTGAAGGAGCAGGACCGGCAGCTGCGCATGAAGGCCGCCAGGCTGTATGCGAAGGTCGAGTTCGTCCGGGAAAACAATAAAATTGTGGGCTACGTCATTTCTGCTGTTAACGTGGTTCTGTCCGGCATCGAAATAGCTGCTGGTTTAACGCTTATCAGTTCTATGACGCCTTTGGGCGTTCTGGCCGGTGCCGTTCTGGTTACTGATGGTGCAAACGGGATAAGCAAAGAAATTGCGTACCAGGTAATGGATAACAAGAACTCGGAAGGGCTGGTTGCTGATGCTGCAATGTCCACGGCTGAATTCATGGGGTTCAGCCGTAACAGCGGACTGGGGATCTATAAATCAGTCTCGCTTGTGGCAAATGCATACAGCGTATTCGGTCTGTTCAGGCGCCCGGGAACCTGGCGCTTATTTCGATATCTGCCTGCAGATTATTACAGGAAGGTAAGTACGATGAGCCGTCCGAAACTCACGATGAAAATCGTCGGTTATGGCGTTAAAACCAAGGTCATAATTGACCTGTTATCGGTTAACGGCGCTGTTCAGTATTAATGAATAACTTGCGATAGCGCCATGACCTGTATGCAAGTTTTGCTGGCGCCAGGTACCATATAAATGGCAATACAATAGCAAGCGTGGCTGCAAGCGTGATGATGGTATCAATTGATGCCAGCATCATCGTGAGAGCGAGTACAGTAAAGGCAACGACAGTAATCCATTTTGAGGCGTTATAGCGGTTAGCAAGAGCATGGGTCACGGAATCCAGCGATCCGCCATAGTTAGCAATATTGTTTTTCAGTTTTTGCAAATCAGCGTGGCTGAATCCTGACTGCAAAAGCTGTTCTTCGGTAATTTTCATGTCAATCCTTTATGAAAATTGAATCATTGGTGTTAATTTTATCATGACGGTGGCCCAAGTCGGGCCCCGATGTTGTCCTGCCATTGGCTGCCGGGCAACAGGAATTTTCACTGAACGATAGTATAGTCCGGCGCCACATAAGCTTCGTTTGCTCGCATTGTAAAGTTACGATAACGCTGTTATGCATTGCAGGTAACCTAAAGAGCCCCTGCATGGCATATCCTGCCGTCCTCTGAGGGGAGTATTCCTGATGCTTAATATACTTGAACTGTTGTCTGACATTCTCATCTGGTGGCCGACGCGGGACAAAAAGCACACCCGCAGGATATCAGGTGATAAAAACGGAATTGCTACCCTTGAGTACAGGCCTCTCAGCAAAATTTCGGGAGAAAATCCTGTGGATCGTTCTCATCCCCTGAAAAAAGAGTCTGACGCTCAGTAGAGGGGTTTGAAGGCCAATGGAACGAAAACGTACGTTAGTGAAGTAAATGTCTGATATATCGAACATAATGGACTTATGAAAATGCCCTCAAAATGGTGTCTTTTTGATCGAAATATGGCATTTAACGGACAGTATTGTCTACTAATCGATTTTTCAGACGTTCATTTTTCGCTTACCGTACGTTTTCGTACGGCTGGCCCTCAAATCCCGCTCCCTGCAAAGCGGGTTTCAAGGCAGGGCGAGCCGTGCGCAGCCCTGCTTTTCGGTCCATCCTCAATGAAAAATCCGGACGGTCGAAGACGAAAGAAGCTCACAGCGATTTGTTGCGCAGGGTGTAAGGAGGATTACGGCGCTGCCGTTCCTGGTCAATTTCAAACAGCAGCGCTACGCCAGAAAACAAATCAGGCACAACATCCGTTTTTGTGCCGTAACGTTCGCTGTAAAGTCCTCCCCATCGACGAACAACCAGCCAGTCACCAAACAGGTCACTCATTAGCTCGGCCTCATACCAGCGGGTAGCGGACTCCCAGCGCCAGATCATCAATTAACCGACCGAATATCCGCCATCAACCGTAATGATCTGTCCAACGATTGAGCGGGCTGCATCCGAGGCTAGGAACAGCGCTGTAGCTGCAATCTCTCCCGTTGTGGCTATACGCCCTGTCGGCATTCTACTGAGGAATTCTGCTTTTGCGGCTGCATCACGACCAACAAAACGGTCAAACATATCAGTCTCTACGGGACCAGGTGCAATCGCATTAACCCTAACGCCTTTGGCTGCAACTTCAAGCGCTGCGGAGCGCGTCAGTCCATTAACCGCGTGTTTGCTGGCAGCGTATACACTTCCTCCTGGGATACCAACCAGCCCAGCTTGCGACGAAATATTGATCAAGCTGCCAGAACCCTGTTTGCTCATAACTGGCAACGTATGTTTCATTACAAGCTGTGTTCCCAGTACGTTAGCATCAAATACTCGGTGAAAGTCTTCAACGGTAGTCTGGTCGTGCGGTGCGGGCTGTCCCTCTGTTCCAGCGCTGTTAATCAGTACGTCAATCTTGCCGTACAGTTGGCGGGTTTTTTCTATCAAGGCTGCGACCTGGTCTTCAATCACAACGTCTGCGAGGACAAAATGACACTGGGGATTGAGGTTTCGTAATTCGTTTTGTAGTTCTTCACCACGTTTAGCTTTTCGACCAGAGAAGACAACGTTATAACCATTTTTTGCAAACTGGCGACAGCACTCTTCGCCAATACCTGAAAGGGCACCTGTAATAACCACTACTTTTGCTGACATCTTAAAATCCTCATGGTGGGTTGTAAGTGATCGTGAGTATATACTATGAGTCCATAGGGAGCGGAAAACTGGAGTATTACTATGAATAGCACCACGCACTACGAGAATGCGAATTTCCTGCGTGAACTGGCCGAAAGCCTGCCCCGTATTCTGCCGGAAGGTAGCGCGGACAAGGCCGCACTATTGCAACGCCTCGCTAATGAAGAACTGGCTCAGGCGGAATACGACGAACAGGTACGTGCAAAGGTCGCCGTAGCTCGCGCAGATAAACGGCCGGGAATAAATACCGCGCACCTGCGCCAGCAGCTACAGGCGCGTTATCAGGAATTGCGCGATGATCTATGAAATAGAATGGCGTCCTGGAGCAGTCGAGGATATTGCGGCATTGTTTGAATATCTGGCCGAGAATGCGTCTCTCTGGGATGCCAGGAACGTGACAGATCGCCTGATCGCTGCAACCGAGCGCCTGGCGGATTACCCTCGCCTGTACGAAACCGATGAACGCTATGGTGAAGGTGTTCGCCGTATTAGCTTACTTGGCCAGCATGTGCTTTACGAAGTGAATGATGAAGCCCGGCGCGTCAATATCCTGGCGGTTGTAGGTCAGCGTCAGAATCCCCGATTTGCTCTCTGAGTATCCGGCTAGGTGCTCAGGCCACCGATAGCTGTAACGGCTCGCAATCGAAATCCCTCTGACTCGCAATCAGCGCATATTTAGGCTCACATTAACTGCAAATGAAAAACGCCCCCGACTCACATTAAGTGACAATGGGCTCGCATTTATCCGGCCCGGCTCGCAATCCAGTCCACCGGGCTCACAATAACTGCAAATAGACATCGTCATATCGGCAGGCCGACCGCCAGCATTCTGTCGCGTAGCTCGGCTGTGCGGGCAGGGTCTAACTGATTGTTAAATAATGCCCTGATTTCAGCAGGTTTTGCATCGAACTGCTCCACCATATCTTTCAGCCGGTAACCATGCCGCGTGAGTGTCGGCTCAAGGTCATCCAACTGACGTGACAGCACGGATTCAACCAGCGTGGCGGTAATCGGTTTTTCACCTGTCTGGTATCCTGCTTCCATCGCCAGCGTCAGGTGCAACTGAACCTGCAGCGGGGTACGCAGTTTCATCGCCAGCAGGTCAACTGCTTCGGTCGTCAGAATATCTTCCGGCTTACCCTTGCCGGTGCTGGTCTTCAGCAGCCACTGGATATATTCGCGCTGGCTGCCGGTGATCCCGTCCAGCGTAAAAATATCGGTACGATAACCGATTTCTTCCATCGTCGGACGACGCAGGTCATTACGCAGTTTTGGGTGACCAGCCAGTACGACAGACAGCCGTCCACCGCCGTCTTCAACCACTTCCATCAGCCGTTTGAGCCCCGTCAGTGTATTACCGTTCAGGTCATGCGCCTCATCGACAAACAGTGCCACCGGGCGCTTACCTTTTTTGACCAGCTCCTGCAGTTCCCGCTCGCGCCGTTCACCCTGTTTGGGGATCTGCACCTGCTTATCCTGCGCCAGGTCGTAAAACAGGGCGTTAATCAGCGTGGCGAGCCGGACATTCTGTTTGTCCACCGACAGGGAGCGGGCGACAATAATTTTGTTTTCATCCATCAGTTGCTGCTGCAGACGCCGCAGGGTGACGGTTTTGCCACTTCCGACCACGCCACAGACGGCTATCAGTCGTCCTTCACGTATCGCCCCTTTAATGTCTTTCATCAACTGCTTATGGTGAGCAGTTTCATAATACCCTGCCTGTTCAATAGACTGCGTCAGTCCATAATGCTCCATCACTTCAACCCGCATGGTCTTCTCCTGCTTGTCTGTTACGAAAATAGTCTCTAATGCGGGCGAGTACTTCATTACGGTTCAGCGTCTCAGCCAGAATACTGTCGATAAACGCCCGGTCTTCATCCGGCATTCTGGCCAGTGGTATGGCCAGATCGTCGGCAATAGCCAGTTTTGCCGCAATAACGGTGGGAAAGTGGTATTCAAATTTTCGGGCATCAAAGGGCTGATGTGGCAATTCATCAATGCGCTGCTGGGTGTCATCACTGATCACGCGGAGATCGCTTCCGGACAACGCGCAGATGGGGATGTTCAGCTGTCTGGCCAGAGCATGAATACGATCGGCCCGTTCAGCCGCTTTGCCACGCCTGAACGTCCGGTAACGGTGTAGTGGCACAGGCCCCGATACAGGATAATAAGGCCCCCATGTTTCACCGGTAAACTCCACATACATCTCTTCGTCAAACAGCCCCCACAGCAGAATAACGGTTTATGGAAATGGTACAGGGTTTCATGCGCCTCCTTGACGGTCCGGAAAGGACGCTCGACTTTACCTTTGGACCGTGCTGTCGTACGGGTTCCGTCCTTGCCTGCCGGTGTATGCGTCAGCCAGTCAACCTTCAGGGACTGCATCACATTCTGGAATACATGGCTTTTGGCCACCGGTCCGTTATCGAGGTACAGCATTTTCGGGCGGCCCTGGAAAGGAAAATCAGATCTGGCTTTTGGCGCCATGGCGTTAAAGAGAAATCGCAGCGCTGATTCCGCATCCTCGCCGTACACACACCGGTATTCCTGGTATGCGACACCACTCCGGTCATCCACCACGCTGAACAACATCAGCGTGGGTTCGCCACGGGCAGGATCTACCCAGTCAGGCCGTTCAATATGTTTGAGATCGGACGGTGATATATCAAACTGCCAGCAGTCATTGCTGTTTTCAGCCTGAAATCTTACCGCCGGCGGCTCCCGTAACAGGCGGGGCTGGTCGAGACGCCAGCGGGAAAGCCAGCGATTAACGGTCTGCTTACGAAGCAAACCCCTGGGACTTTTTATCAGTCCCTGAGGGGTTTCTACACCGTGCTCTTCCAGTAACTGTATTGCCCGGCCGGTCGACAGATGGCGACCGGATTTATTCGTGGTTCGCAGTTTTAGCGCGGCAATCAGTTCACAGTAATGTTCCAGTTCAGATGGGGGGAGTATCCGTGGCTGACCATGATCGCGGCGGTGGGCTGTGCGTGGTCTGAGAACCAGACGTAGGGCACGATAGACCGTCGTGACTGAAATACCATACAACTGAGCGGCAGCGGCAATCTGGTTGGCACGTTCAGGGCTTTTTGGCGGCAGGCGATCGAGCCGTTGCCGTAGTTGCAACAGGGAATCTGACGGGATGGTGCTACGCCGACTGCTCATAATTTCCTAGCGCACGGTACACTGACGCCCTCCCGATCCCGAGCTGACGGGCTATGGCCGTGGCCCCCATTTTCTCCGTGGTGTACAGGCGCCAGACCTCAGCATGATCTATTGAGGGCTTTCTTCCGCGGTACACGCCCCGTGCTTTCGCCGCGGCAATCCCCTCCATCTGGCGTTCCCGTCGCAGATTGGTTTCAAACTCAGCGAAAACGCCCAGCATATCAAGGAAGGCTTTACCTGCTGCCGAACACGTGTCCACTGGCTGTTCTGTGGCTCTGAGGGTTACACCCTGCTGATTCAGAGCATATACGATATCCTGGAGATCCTTAATGCTGCGGGCCAGACGATCCACGCGGGTCACCATCAGCGTATCACCGGGGCGCAGGAACTCCAGCAATAGCTGCAACTCGCTCCTTCCGGTCCGGCTGCTTCCACTGGCTTTTTCTGCACGAATGATTTCGCAACCGGCAGTACGAAGAATTTGTGTTTGCAAGGTAAGATCCTGGTCGCTGGTTGAAACGCGGGCATAGCCGTATAGTGCCATAATGATGAAAACTGTCTCGTTTAACTCTAGATGATGAAAACGTAACACCGGGATGAGACGAAAACAACCCAAATGAGACAGAATAACTGTCTCACCGGGTTGACTGTTTTGGGTCTACTCTAATAATGCGTGAAGTCGTTATGATTAATGCATGCTTCGCCGTTCATCAAGAATTGCAGCATGTCGGGGAGTTGCAACTATTCCTTTCCCTCTGTCAACAAAATTCTGGGACCAGTGTTCTGGAAGAGGAGTGTTTGTAGATTTATAGAAATGAAACAGCTCCTTACTATCGTCAAAAACAGTCCATTCGCCCTGATGTACCATTGCCACAGGGAATGGGCCCGGACGGGCTACTATACCCAGATAACCATTATCCTTGACGACTTTATCGTGCTCATGTTCCCACATATAGGGAACAAAGTTTACCTGAGGACCATGGCGAATAACATTCATCGCTGTATACTCAAAGGGTCTGGAAGGGTCGACCTTCGCAACACCTTTATTAATCAGATCCTTTACTCCTCTTTCCTCATTACTTTCCGCCATGGGTACATGCCCTTTCCCATGAGAGAACTTAATAATGTCGTGCATGTCATAATCACCGGTATAGGGCGTGATGACTTTGTGTTTTATCCATGCATTAACAAGTTCATTGTCAGAAGTATTTTGTAGGCTGACTGGATAAGCCAAATCCTCACCACCCGGTCTGTTGTGTGCATAAATTCCTTTTACACCAGATGTATCCCACTGACCGACTCGGCCAACGAAACCGCTACGTTTTGCCATCCCAAGAATCGAATCAGCGTTATCGCCATAGACAGACTTCAGTGAACCAGGTTTAATGGTCTTCTCAAGAATATTATGGCCTTTTGCTGCAGCACCCTCACTCAGTGCAGAGATAGTATAAATGCCTGCCTCCCTTACGCTCATTGAGAGATTTTCCTCTAAAGAAATTCTTTCGAAGACAGGCATATGCAAAGGGTGAACAAATGCTTCGCCTACTAATTTTCTGGCTTCCTGGCCAGTACTAATCAACCCGTTGCTGTCGAACAGCGTGACGGGATTATTCCGAACCATGCTGAACAGGTTCAGGCCGTCCACCGGGCCCGCCGGGTCTGAAGAGAGCCAGCGTCCCGCCCACGGCTGATAATACCGGTAACCGTAATAATACAGCCCCGTCGCGTCTCGCTCCTTGCCTGAGTAGCGCACGGTTTTGTAATTCGCCTCCACTGCGCTGCGGGCCGTCCATACCGCCGTGCCGCCGTACGGATAATATTCCTCCATGCTGATGATATTGCCGTCGCCGTCCAGCTCCAGCCCGCTACTGCCCGTCAGGTTATCGTAGCTGTAACGCACCTGGTTGCCCGTGATTTCTGCAGGCCGGCCGCTCTCCCAGTGCAGCACCCGCACCTGCGCCCGGCCCGCCTCGCCCGCGGTAATCACCTGCAGACTTTCCGTTAGCGTATCGCCGGTTTCTGTCGTCCGCAGCTCCAGTCCCGGCAGGTACAGCGCACGCTGCGTCTGCGTGCTGTTGCCCGTTTTCTGCGCGCTCACCTTGAGGATGCGCTGGCTACCCGCGTCGTAGCGGTAGCTCTCGCGGTCATCCGTACCGCCGTCACGCGCCACCGGCGTCACCTTCAGCAGTTCACCGCGCGGCGTCCAGACAAGACTCTGACTCGCCAGCAGCTGTTTCTGCTGCCCGCCCGCCGTGAACAGCGCATCCACGTCGGAGGGATTTTCCGTAAGCGTGCTCAGCACGCCCCGGTTGCTTTTATCAGAGACGGTTATTTTTGTGGTGTAACTGTTGTTCGTGGCCGGTGCGCTGTGGCTGATTTGCGTCAGGTTGCCGGCGTTGTCGTAGCTGTAAGTGCGGGTATAGCCTGTAAACGCAGAGCTGTCGGTGGGAAGGGGCACGGTGGTGGTCGGTGAGCTACTGCCCTGCTGACCGGCATTTGCCATCTCGCGCCCGGTGGCGCTGACCAGCTGGTACAGGCTGTCGTAAACGTACGCGTTCTCCGGCACCACTTTCTGGTTGCGCCAGAAGCGGGTCTCCTCGGCGTCGTTGCTGATTTTCAGGACGTTGCCCACCGGGTCATACTCGTAGCGCAGGTCCTGCAGCACTTTCGCACCCGAGGCGTGTCCTGCCGGACGTTCCGTTTTAATGCCGGTCAGGCGCTGTGTTTCCGGCTCGTAAGTGTAAGTGGTCACCACGCCGTTGCCGTGCTCTTCCCGCAGCTTCTGCCCGGCGGCCGAGTACGTCAGCGAAGCCACGACAGCCTGCTCTTTTCCACCCTTCAGCGTCAGCCAGCTGCCCGACAGCAGGCCCGCCACGTCGTAGGCCACCCGCTGCAGGTTTCCCTTCGCATCCGTGGTGGTCAGCATCACCCCGGTGGCGTCTGCCGTGGACAGGGTGGTGTATGTTTCAGCATCAAGCAGGTCGTTCCAGACGGAGGCGTCTGTCCCCTCCCAGTCAGCCACGGCGTCAGGATTGTCCGCGTCCTTCAGCAGGCGGCGAGTGACGGAGAGCGGCACGCCGGTAAGTGCCACGCTGTCGGTCTGCATCAGGCCTGCCGTGTCGTAGTGCCTGACGCACAGCCCGGCGAGGTTCAGGGCCTTCTCCTCAACAGAGTTACCGGCATAAACAAAGCGCTCCGTGATGCGGGCGGCTTCCCCGGTAGCCTGTTCCATAATGCTCAGCGTGCGGCCCGGCAGTTCTGAGTCCTCATACTGCCAGCTGCGGGTCACCGCCTGACTTCTGTCCTCTGTGCCATCACCGGCAGTGCTGATGTTGCTGACCGCCAGAAACGGCCGGCCGGCGGCACCGTTCAGCGCCACGGTGATGCCATTATCCACGCCCTGTGAACGCAGAACGTTGCCGGTCAGGTCGGTCTGGTAGCTGAAGTTCGCCAGCCCGGCGTCGTGCATGCGCGGGTCGGCGCTCTGCGTCAGAAAGCCGCGGGCATCGTACTGATGGCGGGTGATGCGCTCACTGGTAACGTCTGGGGAGCCGGGATGGCGATGGTACGCGATGTCGCGCACGGTCAGGCCGCGGTTATCGAGAACCGTGACCGTCGGGGTTTTGATGAACAGCGATGTGCTCATGATATTCTCCTGTTTATGTTGTACAGCCGTTCAGGCTGCAAAGAAAATCATACAGCAATCAGGATAATTTCGCCTAGACAGGCGCTATAAGGGTGGGATTGGAGAAAGACGCTGGCAGTTAAATTTCATTTGCAGTTAATGTGAGTCCATCGAAATGGATTGCGGGCCGGGCTGGATAAATGCGAGCCCATTATCACTTAATGTGAGCCGGTGGCGTTTTTCATTTGCAGTTAATGTGAGCCGAAATCTGCGCTGATTGCGAGTCGGAGGGATTTCAATTGCGAGCCCTTACAGCTAGGCGCTCAGGCCACCGATAGCCAGGTGGACACCGCCTCCCCTCTTTTTTGTTTCTGCCCTCCCCAAAATTTGGTTCGCCAAATGCCTTTTATGTTAAATCAATGATTTTACGTAGAAAAACATCAGTTTCGTGAAACAGGAAGACAATAACTCCTATTCGAGAGGCTTTTCTCCTGGGAAATGGCCATAAAAGTGCATGTTTAATAAATGTTAAATTCAAACATTCATGAAACATTTTTAACAAATTCAGAGTTGCCCTCCCCACTGCGTAACAAGGGTTAAAAGAACACTTTATATAATGATAGCTAGATATCTTTATATATTGATATCTTTTGTGATGAAGGTCACGCCAGTCTCCGCTCGTTAGAGTATAATTGTTTTGTACAATACAATTAACGCGAGGGAGTTATGAATACGATTAAACCCGCAATCAAAGCCTACAGCGAGCTTCAACAAGCGTATGACTGGTTTAATGTCGTCCTGTTTGAAAAGGCGTTGCCGGATCTCCTGATCACGTTACAACGTGGAAGAAATACCTTCGGCTATTTTGCCCCTGAACGGTTTACAGGCGAATCGAGTATTTCAGAGCTGGCGATGAACCCTGATTACTTCGGTGGCCGTTCTCTGGCTGACATGCTGTCAACATTGGTTCATGAGATGGTGCATGTGTGGCAACACTATACCCCTGTCAAAAAGTGCCGGGGCGGATATCACGATCGGGTCTGGGGGGCAAAAATGGAGGACGTGGGTCTGATGCCGTCAAATACTGGCCGACCGGGCGGAAAAAAGACAGGGCAGCAAATGACGCATTACATCATTCGCGGTGGCAGGTTTCAGAAAGCCGTGTATGACCTGCTAAAAAACGGCTTTTCCATTTCCTGGTATGACCGCTGGACAACGGGAACAAGCGTCACCTCGAAGACCAATAGCGATATTCTGGAGGACTGGCTTGCGGCCACAGACAAGAATGATACTGACCTGATTAATCGGTTAACGCTGACAATTAGTAAATCTCGTCCCGGACAAACTCCTGACGAAGACGATGCTGTAAACGGGATTAAACCCCCGGTTAAAGGCACCGGAACCCGGACAAAATTTAGTTGCCCGGAGTGCGGGCTGAACGCCTGGGCGAAACCCTCCGCCGTTCTCATTTGTGGTGAATGCCAGTGCCAGCTAGATCCGCAGGAGTAACTTACTTTTTGATATAGTGATATCTAATTATCTAGATATCACTATATCTTGATAAATCTCTTGATGGTGATATATTGATATCATTATATCAAAAGGAGGCGCGGTATGATTTATGCTGTAGTGAATACCAAGGGCGGTGTAGGAAAAACCACGACTGCCGTTCATCTGGCTACAATGTTATCCCGCACAGGAACGGCATTGCTTATCGATGGTGATCCACAGGCCAGCGCTGCCAGTTGGGCAGCCTGGCGTCGTGACAATCCGGCTTACGATCCAAGTCCGACAACTACCTGCCTGACGGGTAAAGCGATTTTTAATGAGGGAAAAGCGTTAGCCGGCGGATTCGACAACGTTGTTGTCGATGTGGGGGGGAGAGATGCTACCGGGCTGCGTTCAGCGCTTTTGTTAGCTCACAGAGCCATTATTCCTGTTGGTGCATCCAACCTTGACGCAGCCGCAATGACCGACCTGTTAGAGGTCGTGGAGCTTGCGCGTGACTACAATCCTGAGCTGGACGTCAAAGTGCTTTTAACCCGTGTAGATTCGCGGACAAAGGACGCTGCCGACATGCTGGAATTCCTCACCGAGCAAAACCTTCCTGTTCTGAACAGTCAGGTTTGTGAGCGGGTTGCGTACCGACGAGCGATAGGGGAGGGGGCTACTGTGCTGGAGTTCGGCAAAGACAATGCCGCGATTGCTGAAATAGAAAGTGTTTTCCGGGAGGTTACAGCGTGAAGAAAAAACCTGATTTGGCCAATTTTAAAGACCCAACAAGTTTTCTGGAAGGCGGGGCGGCGGATCTCGCTGAAAAAGGGAGAGCACCACAAAAGGACAAAGTTGATAAGCCGGTTTCGCAGCAAAAAATATTCAGGCTGTCAGTTGAAGTTGTGAACGAATTAAAGTTGCATGTCGCCAGGCAGCAAGCGGAAACCGGGGTCAGGACAACGGAAACGGAGATAGTGGAGAAATTACTGCGGGATTACCTAAAACTATAGAGATATCTTTATAACAACTTATCTTTCTATCTTTGTTTTTTTCCTCCATTTCCACGGCTCAATGGGTTCAGGGGTTGACCATAGCCCCACCTTATTTTCCTTTGCGGCGGTTTCGAGTCGGAGCATATTGCTATCGGTAGCATGACCACGGTAGCGGTAAGCCCATGCCATACCCGTTTTAACCTGTTCAGCGTTGATATTGATACCGTCAATAATCAGCGTTCCCAGCCAGCGGCCATAGCGATCTGTGCTACTGGCGATGACTTCTGTTTGTTTTTGTGCGGCCAGTTTCAACAGGTTCTGCTTTGACCGCTGGCCGAACGGTTGCCCCGACTCCGGGGCATCGATGCCGTTAAGACGAACTTTCTGCATTTTGCCATCTGCCAGTACCTGGACAGTATCCCCATCCACGACGCGAACCACGCGCCCGGAAAAATCTGCCAGGCAGAGGGAAGGGAGCAACAGGGGAAAGACAACCATCAAACGGAAATTACGGAACATACAAATCCCTTATCAAGATAGTTAGATATCTTTTTATATAGATATCTCAGTTAGTCACCATGTGACGATCCCAGCTCAAGCTCGTCAGCCGTGCGGAAAAGAAACATTTCCCGCTGTTTTGCATCGAATGGTACGGGAATATTATTCCTGATCACCGTTTTAATGCCGTCAAACAGCTTCATCAGGGACTGTTTACTTTTTTCGTCCGGCATAACGTACATGGCATAGTGCCAACGTCCGGCATCGCTGGCCTCAAGGTGGCTGTTGATGATGTTGATATAGCGGGCGCGGGTCTTCATCGAACGCTCGGTTTCAACTGCGATGACTGCGCCGTTGTCCATTGTGATCACGCCGTCCGGCTTGTGCTTTACGCCAGGGTAACGCGCTAAAAATCCGCTCCGGTCGCCGTTGACCCATTGGCTCCCGCCTTTTGCCTCAAGACTGAGCCGCACTCGCTGATTGAGCAAATGATGCTCCAGCACCCAATAGCGCAATTTGGTCGGTTCGAAGTAGCCAGGGAAAACCGCATCATCCGCCGTGACCACCATCGCCAGCCCCTGCATGGTTATGCCCCACAGGGACTTTTTTCCGGTTAATACCGGGTATTCATGTTTGATGATAAAGCCCATATAGATAGCCTTATTGAGCAATTCATAGGTTGGTTGATTAGTTTTCCCTTTAAACCCAAGTGCTTTTCGCAAAGTGGCAAAATCGGAATAGGTTTCTTCTTTAAGAAAATTCAGCAGTAATAGCATCCGGTTGGCGGCGGCTTCTTTTCGTTTTGCTACATCGTGGATCAGCATGTGTTACCTCATACATTGACGGAAGGTTTATTATCTTCGGTAGTTTCGTCCGAGGGCACTGGGCGTACCATTTCATGGCTTCCAAAAGAAAGCGTATTGATATGCGATTTTTTAACGACAATATGGGAAAGCTTTGTGGCTTTGGCAAGATCGGTTGGTGTGAAAACAAAACCCACGAACGGCGGCAGATTTAACAGCATATTGCAGTCGATATAATACCTTTCCGCCTGGCGGATCATCCTGTCAGTTTCCAGCTTTTCCGTTAGCGTCAGGTCTGTTTTAACTTTCCTCATTTCATCATCGACCAAAATTGAACCCGTCATTCTCGCCACCCATTCGGCTGTTTCTGGATTTTGTAGCTGATACACCAATTTAAATTTCGCATTCTCAACCACAGCACCAATAACAGATTCAGGATTTAAATCAGACGGACAATCGCGCAAATCGTCGATAGCTTGAAATGCCATAAATATATGCACCCCTTTGTCCCTGGCTGCGCCAAGTCCTTCCAGTGCAGGGCGGGAAAGGTGGTATTTCAATTCGTCGAGGAATATAGCGACCGTCCGGGGCTTGCTATTTATTCTGTCGCGGGTTTCAGCAATCTGGATCAGGCGAGTTAATATCATGCGTTGCGCCGATATGATTTTTTGGTTTCGCATGGAACCCACAATATAACAACACCCCCCTTCATCAAATATCTCTTTCAGAGAAAATCCGTCATTGGCATTAATAGAATTTACTAACGCTATTTCTTCCAATTCACCATAAAATGCCGGGACGTTTTCTTGCAATGACTTTACAAAGTCAGTATTAAATAAATCGCGTAATGTCATTCCGGGTTGGTGAGTCGCTGCTGTATTTCTTGCAGCCCGGCGATCAGCGATGCGATAAAAATCTGAACCTTCCCCTTTTTTCGCCAGGCTAAACCCTGCGTTAAATAACTCTTCCAGTTGCTCGCGTGATATCCCCGCCAGTAAATCCATCTGAAAATTAAGATTATTCAGATCAATAAGAAAAAATTTCTTCCCTGCCATCCGGCAAGCTTCTCTTAATACATGCGGTGCCCATTCGTCATTTTTGGGGTCTTGGACAAAAACAGCTTCGTCCAGCATGATAGCCTGATACAGTAAAACGGTCGCGCTCACCCCTTTACCCGAACCTGTGGTTCCGATGATGGCCGCATGTTGTGACTGGAATTCTTTTATGGTGATGTATTGCGGCTGATCATCTTTATCGAGTCCGATAAAAATTCCTTTTTTCAGGTCGATGTATTCAAGTGGATTATATGAAATACTGTCCGGCAGCATTTCCTTTACGTCCCTTACATCGGTGCGGGTGTTTCTTTCCATTTTGGTTTTTTTAATCATGCGGTGTTTGATGCTGTCAATTTCTCCGGCTAGCAGACGCCGCGCTATTAAATGGAATATCAATCCGGCAGATGTGAATGACAGCGTTAATATCCACAACGGAGTATTTGTCAGCGTGTTATTGCTCAGCACTCGAAAGAAATAACTTAATCCCTGAATGGTGAGCGGCGATAGCGTCCCGAATATAAAAAATAAAATAGACAGGGTGGCGACAAACTTTAACCAGAACGGCGCGTTGACTCTTTCTTCTTTTGGTAATGATAAGATAAAAGGTAACGTGAGTCCGGCAAGTACAGACAATATCACTGGGCTATTTTGCAGCCATAACAGAAATACAGCAAAGGCATCAGCAAAACCATTCAACCTTTGCATGAGGTGAGGACTCATAGGTTATTTACTCCTGTATTAAATTTGGTGGATTGGAAGTGTCTTATGGAAGTCGCAGATAGAAGTCGAACCCCTCTTCTATGGGCGACTTCCATGAGTGGCTTCCATAAATAGGAAAAAGGGCATAAAAGCGGGGATAATTAATCCCCTTCTTTTACCCGGCAACAGCCTGGTCAACGTCAACGGCATAGTGAAACCCGGTGATAATTAATCACCTGATTTCACTACAAAAAGAGTACATTCTTCGTGCGGGCTTGAACGCCCTTACTCCGAACGTATGGGGACAATGACTGCGCTGGACGCTCCGTCAAAGTCCCCAAGGTCAACTACGGCCACACCGTCGCGCGCTACGCGCGACCACCCCCCTTGAGACCTTCGTTTTTACCCTATTCTTTCTTTGTCTCGTTCCTCGCCACGAAATAATAGGAAAACTCAGTCAAGGAGGGTGGTCGCGCCACGTCGATAAAGCCGACTTAGTCCCGACGGTGTGGCGGGGCAAGCCCCCCAGAGCAATTTTTCACTAGGCCGTGAAAAATCACTCCGGCTCCCCCCGGCTGCTGCAATTTTCCCCCTGGGAAAATGTTTGCAGTGAGGCGCGGGATACGGAAGCTTAACAATTTCTTCGAAATTGAATCTTCCGGCCGCGACTCACTTATTAATTTTTCGTCTTAACAATTTCTCCGAAATTGAAGCCAAAAATTAATAAGCCTCAAAAGCCCATCGCCTGTAAGTTTTGGTGTATTGTACAATACAAAATCTTTCTGTGAGATTTACATCTGATCGCGGTGTATTTCTTCCCAGCACTGCCTTTCAGCTTCCAGTGCGTCACGATAGGCATCATCATCAATTCTGGTTCCCTTTCCTTCTGCATATTCCCTTAATGTGGTGGCGTCTTTTTCATTCAGATAAGCGATGTGCTCAAGCAAACCGCCAATCAATCTACTTTCATAGATTTCATAATGAAGTCCGCAACCGCGATGTGCTTCTTTTTCTATTAAATCGTATACGACTGCTGCCGATATCCTGTCTTTATTTTTCGATTTAATATTCTGGATAAAAATATTATCTACCATGATTACCCCTCCGCTTTTTTCCTTTTACTGCGTTGAATGACGATTTTTGCATCTTCCGGGAAATTCAAATGCTGTCGGATTAGCTTGGTTTTGTAATCGCCAATTTCATTTATTGAACTGGAAGAAAGAGAATAAAATCCTTCACGATAAAATAGTTCGAGTACCGAGATAGCCATAATCAGGCTTATAACTGACTCTATATTCTTTGATAACGTTTCAAATACAACTTGCACGGTGGCCAGATTAATACTGGTGATAATAGAAGGATCATAGATACAGTAGATAAAAGCTATATACACAATTGCGCGTGGCAACAGATAAATGACGTTTACCAGGCTGCGCACCCATTGATAAATCAGAGTGGCGACAAACCTGTAAAAGGGTGTGGACGTCAGGGCGCGGTAATGAATATGTGACAGCTCTTTATGGGTTATCGAGGTTTGCGTGATGCTATTCCCTCGTTCTACCCTGACGGGGATAATGGTGCTACTTTTATCATTGCGCAGAATAATAACGATAACTGCCCACGCGATGATGGGAGCCAGAATGATAATTAACATAACTATTCTCCTTCATTAACGTTTTTTCTATTGGCATAAAGATGTATTAGCAAGCTAATACCCAAAGGAACTATAACAACCAGTATCATAAAAACAGTTGTCCCACTAAGTGAAAGCAGGTCGTCTATTTTGTTTACCCAACTATCAGGAGTACCAGCGCATCCGAGACAATTCATGATATTATCCTCTTACGCGTCCGAATTTAGACACTATTTTGCTGATGACTTCCGGGTCTGCCGCTTTGCATTCCCCTAAAAAGTCTTTGCGCATATCGGCTGTTTTACTCGGATTAAACCGATGATGTTTTTTGAATGAATTAATACTAAAAAAAGCCTTCTCTGCGCTCCGGCATTCACTGCCGCCGCTGTTACCCGTGACTTTACCGTACATACATAAAACGACTTCGCACGGGTCAGCCGCAAATACCGGCGTGGTAAATCCAGTAGCCAGGCAGACGATGCCCGCCGCGATTGCGTTTCTTTTCATGGCTTATTCCTTTTTTTAACTGGGGTAGGGTTATTACTCTGGCTTTGTTTTTCGGGTATCCGCTGTTCTGATAATCACCTTTTTGATGCCTTTCTCCTGCAACTCGTCAAACCAGCTTGTTAATAAATCATCGTCCAACGTTAATACCAGACGCGCCGCGATAGTCCGGAATTTCTCTGCATCCAGAACAACCAGCATGACATTTTCGCCCGGTAGTATGAATTTGGGCTTTCTGGCCTTTCCGTTCTCGGTAATAAGCTGGTTAATTTCAACCATCTTTTCATGCGTCATGGTGATTTTTAGGGCGTCAGTTTCATCCGTGGCGATGTTTTTCCTGCACGGGTAAGCCAGCATTTGTCTGAATCCAGGATGTTGTAGTTGTGGTAACACTGACTCTCCTTACCGCGCTAAATACACGTCTGTTTCATAACAGGCCATGCAGCGGATTTTTGCCTGGTACTGAATGACCCCTTTCGCGCCGTGTTTTCGCAGCCAGTTTTTCGCCGTGAAGAATGAAGCGCCGCCTGGTGTTGCTACCACAATGCGCGGTGAGTGTGCGACGGCGTAATACACCTCCGGGGTGTATACCGTTTCATTGTCATTGAAAGCATAAATTACTGTTGACCATCGTCCTGTTACCACCGGGGCGGTGACAGTGACGTTATTATCGCTCCACTGCGGCAACGTTCCGTTCATCGGGGCGGCGGGTTTATCCCATTCGACAGGGGTTGGCGGGGGCGGTGATGAACACCCGGCCAACAGGAGTACAAGCACAGGCGCAATAGCGGACACGATTTTCATTTCATCTCCTCAAAATACTGGTTGCGGTGCAGCGGGCGGAAGTAAATGTCGTTCATCCGGCGCACGTTGCCGTCAAGGTCAATACTCACAATCACGTCCAGGCTGTCCAGAATTTTGCGTAGCAAAAAGCTGTATGGCAGCCCGGTACACTGCGGATTTTCTTTGCAGCGCGTGATAAAACCGTCCACCGCTTCCCTTGCTGATCCGGCATGAATGGAGGTCATGCTCCCTTCATGGCCAGAACCCGTGATTTTGATGAAGTCCCAGGCTTCTCCGCCCCGGACTTCCGTCAGCAGGATACGGTCAGGGTTCATGCGGTAATTCCAGCGCAACAGACTGGCCGGGGTGACGATAGCCCCTTTTTCATCGGCAGATTCAGACGGGTAGAACAGGTGCACGTAGTTTTTGTGGATGAAGAAGGTGATCTCCGGGTTGTCCTCGATGGTGACGATGCGTAGATGGGCGGGAATGTAGCCTATCAACGTCTTCATATAGGTGGTTTTCCCGGTACTTGTTTCGCCGGCAACGGCAATCGTCTTGCCGTACTCGACGCACTTTTCCATGAAGCGCGGTATATTTTTTGTATTGTACAACTCAATTAATTCATCATCGTGCGTCCAGACCTTCTCCGCTCCCGTCACGCGGTTATAGAAACCCGCGTCGATATACGCCTGATGCGGGATTTGTACCGTTGAGGGCTTACGGATGGTGATTGATACCGTATTGCGTTCACAAGCCGGGGGAACAACCACCTGGCAACGTTCGCCGGATTCCAGCGTAGCCGACAGCCCCGGCTTAATGTCTTCCACGTTGTCGCCCTGGTGCTTTGCCAGGCAGCGGGCGAAGTCGTAACAGTCTTCATAGGTCAACGGCACGGCGTGCTGTTCCCAGACGCCGTTAATCTTCGTCCATAGCTCCCCTGGACGGTTGACGGCGATTTCCGTCAGGCCGGGCAATTCCAGAAAGTCGCCAAAGAAGCGTTGTTTGTAGCGGTCGAGCGAAATATTTTTAGCGGCCATTTGTCGCTCCTTTCAGCGTGATTTTAGTGGTGCATTGCGACAAAACGGCCAATGCGGTTTTCCTTTTAATCAGTCGCTTGTAAGCATCCAGTGCAGCGGCGTCCTTCGGGTTCCCGGCGATGGCTCCCTTATGGCCAGTCTGGATTATTTGTAAATAATCAGCCTGTTCTTCTCTGGTCATTGTTGATTCCCTTTCATTTTCAGCGTGTATATGTTGGAAAAATCAATATCCTGCCCGGTGATCAGGTTGATGATTTCGCCCTGGTTTTTGTAGAGCGTTGGCGGGATGTTGATGCTGTTTTCCAGCGTGGTTTTTGCCATTTCCGCCATCGCCTGGCGGCTGTTCTCGGTGTAATCGGTGTTGCGGTCTTTCTTCCCGGCACTGTTGGATGCCCAGGCACCAATATCGGGGATCATGCCAACCATTAACGCCCCACCGAACCGCTCCATAAAGTGGGTATCAATCCAGCCGTCTACGCCCGCCTCGCCCAGTTCCCCGGCAGCGTTGGTATCAATCAGCGGAATATCGAGGAAAGGTGCCTGGCGGGTACGCAGTTTCGTGATGATGATAAAAGCGCGTCCCTGCCCGTGTTTCATGCCGTCTTCCGCACCTGTCGCATACAAACCAGTGGCTCCCGTGCCCTTTTCAATGAGCCTGGTGTTGCCGCTGGCACTCCAGATATCTTTGGTGATGGTGCAGCGGATTTTACCTGCCCGGTCAGAGACAAATCGGTAATCCAGCGAACAGGGGATCGCCGTGTTTTCCGGGACGTACAAATCTGGGTTATACGGGATACGTCTGGCGGGTTCGGCCTGTTTCAGTGCCGGGGCACCCGCCTTATCAGGCGCTGCTGACGGACTGCTGTCGTCCGTTTGCGCGGCGGTTTGTGACGCTTTCATCGTCATTTCTTCCCGCCGTGTTTTCACCGTACCCTGTGCTGAACCCGAACTCTCCGGCCGGACTAAAAACTGGGCTTTGTTGAGTACGGTTGGCACTGGCGGGGCGACCTGCCCGCCTGTCGCGCCGCTGGCCGGGTTGCTTCCCGTCTGCGGCGGCTCTTCTCCGGTGTCATTGTCCTGCCCCATATTTGTGCGCTGGCGGTAATCGGTTTTATTGGTTTGCCCGCTGTCCGCCGCTTTTTTCTCCTCCTTTGGCTGCCAGATCAGATTGCGATACACCCAGTTACCGCCCCACGCCCCAAAAATCAGCACCACGGCCAGTATCGCCAAAAACGCCGTGGCTTTGCCGCGTTTGCGCTTCTTCAGCTTGTTGACGGCGGGTTGTACGGGGTTTGCCTCTTTGTCTTCCTGCTGTTCGTTCAACTCGGCCTCGCGTTTTGCGCGGGCTTCACGTTCCAGGGCGGCAATGCTTTCCTCCGGCTGCGCCGGGGAAGCGGGCTGCGTCTGGGGTACGTCCTCCGGTAGAGGCTGTTTGTTTTCTTCACTCATGAGTGGGACTCCCGATTAGATATAAAGATAGTTTTATATCTTTATAGAATGATAAGCCGTTACTTTTCGACTCTCTCGACCTGCGGGGAAACGGTGGAACCATCGGCAGCCTGGACTTTGCCAAACCCGCGATTTTCCAGCCCGATCACCGCATTTCCTGAACGCAGAACAAGATGGGTAGCTGTTTCCTGAATGACCAGCACGGTAAAGTTGCCTTTCTTCTGGACGCTGCTGTTAACCACCTGCTCTTTGCCGTCGAGGTAGCGGAACACGGAAGGAATGTCTTTTTGCGGCGAAAAGCCCAGGAACGTAAAGCGACCATCGTCATAGGCAAAATCCGGGGCAATACTGTTGGCATTCCCCCGCATCCAGTAGTCCCAGTTACGCGGCACCTGCGCCGCGACCAGGCTTTTTTGTACCCTGGTCTGTTCCTGCTTCTGCGTCCATTCCCGCTGACGTGCAGCCGATTCACGGCTCGCCTTGTCCCGCGCTTCGCCCGGATAGCGGTAAGACACCTGGAAAGCCGGTTGCTGCGCGGATTTATCGTCGATAACGTTCAGCTCCACGTTGTAGACGCGCTTACTGGTGACGACAAACAGGTTGGTATGCCAATCCCGCCCGTTGGGGGGAATGACCACCTGCGCGGTGTTGCCGTCCTCACCGGGGGCGCCCTGCGTCAGTGCCACCGGACGGATGTAAACCCGATTCGCGTCCGGCCTGGCTTCCCAGGCTTCTTCGAAGCCCGGTTTTGCGCTGATAACGGCCTCGTTATCATCAAAAACCAGCGTCGTCATGAACCCGGCCTTGGTGTTGACCACCGTCACATTCTGCGGGTTGTAAATAACCTGCTGCACCCGGCTGTCATAGCGGCTGGCTTGCGGGTTTGCGGCTCCCCATGCCGCGCCGCACATCATCAGTGCCAGCGCGGTTAGCGTGATTTTTTTCATCATTCGCCTCCCCGGATTTCACGGTCTGCCTGCCAGCTCGTGACGGTAAAGCCAAAGGGATTGGATTCGCGTTCTTCGTCGCTCATTTCCCTGGACGGGTCAGAATTAAACGTAAAATGCGCGTCCCAGTATTCGGTGCGAATACTGTTATCCGCGAGGCGGCGGATGATTTTTTTATAGCGGACGGTAGCGACTTTATCCGGGTCGGTGCCGTCGGTGATCACGTTGGAAATCACGTCAATTTTCACCGTGTTTGCACCGTTGTTGTACACCTTGTCAGGGGCATTTTTCCCGGCGTACAACGCCAGGTAATCGTCGTTGACCTGGGGGGCGTTGTAGCGTTGCACCGTCTGATAATCATCCTGCAAAGCGGGATAAACGTAGCGCTCGCGCAGATTCACGTAGTTGGCAGTCATCGCCTTTTGATACGCTTCATTTGCGGTCAGGCTGGTCTTGGATACACGGGTAACGTGCTCTACCCGTCCGGTGTGGTTATCCACGGTATACAGCTCAACGTCCGTCTGTTTGAGCGGCAACATCACGACCACGGCGACTATCGCCAGTACCGCAATCAGCAGACCAACACCGCCGACCGCAAACCCCGCTCGCGTGGCGTTTTTATCGCGGTCGATCATACGTTGCTCAAAGTTTTTTGACTCTGCGATTAGTTTCTTTTCCTTTTCATTCATGACTGTTCAGCTCCGCCATAATTTGAGGGGTGTTGACTGGTTTCGCTTTGCCGCCGACTTCCGGCGGAAAGTGAGGCTGTGCGCAGCCGGAAAGCGCGCACAGCAAAGCCAACGCAATCAAGCGTTTCATATGAGTTTTTCCTTAAATGAAGTTAAGAGTTAACGAGGTTTAACTCGATGGCTTAATGAGGTGCTGGATTGAGTTTGAAAAATCCCGCGCAACCATATGTCACAGAAAAATGTGATGTGAGACATATGGTGATCAAGGTTTAGGTGGTTTGTCGCGCGGGTTAACAACAATCGGCGGTGTACTTTTTCGCATGGCATTGCGCTGTTCCATTTGCCGGATGGAATTTTTACGCGCCTCCCGTGCGCTATAGGGCTGTTGCTCACCAGGGCGTAAGTTAGGCGGTGGTGTTCTACCGCCTCCCGGTGTTGGGGTATCTTTGCCACCAACCTGACGCTGCCCTTTCGGGAGAAGCATTCTGGCAGCAGTAAAAGCCCCGGCGCCAATTCCCACCGCCGCCAGTCCCTGCATGGATGCCGTTGCGCTGGCACCTGCCAGAGCGCCCGCCAGTTTTGCAGAGAAGTAGATAAGTACACCGGCACAAATACCTGCAAGGCAGACCTGCGCGCCTAACTCAACGATAGTTGATTTATTTGCAAGCATAGTTGCTTTATTCATGACTAACGTTAAATAATTAATTACTATTCTTAAAGAAAGAGCCGAGAACAATATAGTTAATATGGCCGCAAAAATATTTTGTAGCCAGTTATTGAACATCGGGCGGAGAAAACCATACATCAGGCAAAAAATAAATATCGGGGCTGTTATGCTCAATAATAAAATCATGATTTCGGCAACCATTGAAACAAATGCAGTTACTATCATCAATACAAATACTCCGAGCCATACATAAAACTGAGCTGCCCAACCTTCATCTTTAACATACTGAGAGCCGTCGAGATCGTGCAATGTTTTGCCTAATACCTTTGCCTTATTCCATAAAGTATCCAATAACGCCCATATGTTTTCACTGCCTGAAAAACCCTCCTTTAAACCCTTGATGGCATCAATGACCCCATCAAGGTATCCACTAACATTTGCTACAAAAGATAAGATGATAGCCATCCGCATAATATCCCACATAGTATCTTCCATGGGCGTATTCAGCTTCCCAGCCAACGTCTGGTATCCACGCCACATGATATACAGGGTGACTGACGTTGCAGCCAGCCCCATAATCATGTGTGAGTAATTCATCATCAGTCCTTTAGTAGCGTCAGTTACACCTCCAATTAGGTATTTTTCAACACCTCCGAAAGTACCTCCGCTCATAAATATTACTCCTCTAAATTGTTTAGGTCTGGAGTTGGGGCATTAAGTTGCTGGATCTGGTAGTGGGCTTCATTTGCATTTTTACAATTTTCGGAGGCGCTACCCGATTTCTGGCATTTTTCATACACCACCTTTAACTCATCAGGATTATCCCGATACCACTTTGTTGTTTTGGCTTCTTCCTTACATCCAACAAGAACTGCACTTGAAATGAAGACACAGAGTAAAATGATATTTTTGGCACCCATTTAAAAACCTCATAAATTATTTAGGTCTGCTGTTGGCGCGTTTAACTGCTGCTGGTTCCAGCGTTTAACCCGCTCCGCCTCAAGCACTTGTTCGCGCTTTTCTGCCGCTTTGACGTTCATTTCCCATTGGGTGGTGAGCGTGTTCAGCATCACAGACTTTAACTGGATACTGTTCGCAAGGTCTTGTGATTCTTTCACATCTTTTGAAGATTCAGCTCGACGTGACAGGTCGCCAATCTCACCCAGCGCCGTGCTGACCTGATTTTGCACATCGTCCGTCTGTTCGAGCTGGATCGCTTTATTAATCACCTGCTGCTTGCAAACGTCCGCATACGAAGTGGACTGTTCGGCATTACAGGTGTCGAAAATCTTATATTTTTCATACAGCGCATCAAACTGCCCGGAGGAACCGCCGGAACGCAGCAAGTCATTCAATGCCTGGCCGGGTTTGCGGAGCTTCTCAAGGTCGGATTTCAGCCCTTTGGCCTGGTTAACAAAATCACCAATATCACGCAACCCGGTTGATGCCGCGAGCTGGTCTTTGTATGCCTGGATTTGTGACTGATAATGTTTGGCCGTTTCCATCCAGTGCTTCAAATCCTGCGCCCACTGCACATCACGCATGGGGTCAGCATCCACAGCGACCGGGATACCCGCCCAGGACGGGAGGGAAACGGGAAGCATACAAGCCGCCATCATCACCACGGCCAGCGTCTTACAACGCATGTTTTTAATGTTCATCTGGTTGATTCCTGTTATCAGAGTGCTTGCGCCAGGTAGCTATCCAGCCAGTCATGCGGCTGCATCCCTTCCCGGTAAAGCGAATCGAAGATTTCGAGGTTGTCAGCGCTGCCGCTCATGACTTTGGTGTATTTGCCTACACCAGAAAGGTCCAGCGTGACGCGGGCGGCGAAGCGTTTTGTATCCCCCCGTCTGAACTGGTTTTTCACGACCACATACTGGTGCGCCATCGCGTCGAGATTTTTCATGGTCTCAAACACTTCCGGCTCGAATTTCATGCCGTCCACATAGTGACCACGGTCGCCGTTCGGGTTGGCCGCCAGTATTTGCGTCCCACACTGCTCAACAACCGCGGGCGCAATTTCATCCTTGATAATTTCATCAGGCGACTGGGTGCCGACTACCAGCATCCCGTTCAGCTTACGAATGGTTTTTAGCTTGTTATAGGCAAAGTCTTTGAACACCGGATCACGCAGCCATTTCCAGAACTCATCCATGAAAATCACCAGACGGCGACCGTCCAGCAAACTGGTGATGCGGTACAGCAGGTAAAACGTGATGGGGGCGCGAACATCGGCATTGTCCAGGAACTCCGTACCGTCAATGCCAAAGTTACCGCAGTTGCTGATATCGAAGGTGTCATACTCGTTATCGAATACCCAACCGAAATCACCGCCCTCAGCCCATTTGGATAGTCTGATATCCAGACCGTTCTCCTGATCTTCTTTCGTCGCTGGCTCTGCCAGTTGTTCCCTCAGGCGGGTAATACCAAAGCAACGGTACTCCACCGAATCTTTCATCACGGCATCAACCGCGTGGCTCAGACGCTTTTCCTGACGCTCAGAGATAATTGAGCCGTTACGGGTACACAATATTTTCATCAGTTGCTTGATGAAGTTGAGATTGTGCCGCGTTGGTGGCAGAGAGAACGGATTCCAGCCGGTAGGCTCACCGCCAGCGACACGGTAATAGCGTCCCCCCAGTGCCCGGATATTGATTTCCGCGCCCCGGTCTTTGTCCAGGTAAACGGTCGTCAGCCGCTTGGTTTTCGCCTCCGGGGAGAAGCTGTCAGCACGGCCATATTTCTGCTGCATGATCTGGAGGTAAGTCATGAGCATGGTTTTACCGGAGCCGTTCGTACCGAGAATGCAGGTACTGGCCGGGTGCTTCTCGTTAAAGTCGTCTTTTTCTGCAAGCGTGTTATGCAGATTCAGATAGTAACCATCCCCCGACGGGGTGGGCATTAACGCCATCGCCTCCCCCCAGGGGGCTTTGTCACGCTTACCGGGGTAGAAGTTGTGCAGCGCGGCCAGCTCCACAAAGTTTTGGCTGCTCAACTCCCCCTTGCGTGGCCGCAGGTTGTAGTTGCCCGGAAGCTGCGCCATGTATGCCGCCGATAGCGATAGTTCCGCAGGAACTGGGGTGATGCCGATGTTGTTCAGGGCGTTACTGATCTCATTGGTATCGACTACCAGCCCGTCCAGCGTTCGGGAGAACACCATCAGCGAGAAATGATGCCGCCCGTAAGCGATTTTTCCTGACATCAGCAGGTCAAGCGCCACGTCCAGATCCAGACGCTGGGATACGGCATCATCATCGGCACTCATGAGCAGCCGTCTTGTGCGCTTAATCGCTTTTTGCGCTTCAATACGGGACATGCAGGTGTACGTCTGCGTGATCACGTAATCACAGGGCGCATAGAGCAACGAATCCATCATCCCGGTTGAGGTTTCTTCCGAGAACTCTTTCACCTCCAGTCCCCTGAAATAATGCGTTCCGTTCGCATGGTTAATCTGCCCGGAGTCAGCGGCGAAAAACAACGCGGCCGATCCCATCACGTCATAAGCCGGCGTCCGGGTAACGCGCACCCTGCGCCACTCATGCGTTAACAGGTATTCATAAAAGGCCAACTGCGACGAATACACCGCCTCCCCTTCGGTAAACGTCCCCAGAGAACGGGCACCGTAGCGTGATAGCGCACTGTCGAGAGAGCCTTTGATTTCCAGCATTTCCCGCAGGGCGGCGTCCAGCTCGCGCAGTTTCTGCCCGTCTTTCATCCGCTTGCGCTCTGCTTTTTCAAGCCCGGCAAAGGGCATATAGCAGACTGTCAGGAACAAACGGTTGCGGCGGAATTTGCCCAGGGAGGAATAGTAAAGCCCGCTGACTTCATCGGCGTAAGAGTTACCGGACACCTTGTGCAGCGAGTCGGCGAACTGGTTACGGTCATTGTGGATATAAAACGTAACCGGCATTCCTTCAAACGAGCGGAACAGCCCGTGAAGCTGATTTGTCCCGATTTCCAGGGTTTCCTCTGATTCACAGTCGAACGGCGTTCCCAACAGCTCCCAGGTGCAGTACAGGTCACTTTTAGGCGAGCGAACAACGTGTTCATGAATGTGCGAGGAATACGGTATGTATTTCTTAACGGTGGCACACTGGTTAAGTTTCATTGCGTCGAGAAACTCCTTGATATCAACGTTTTCATGTTCAACAGGCATGAATGTCGTTGCGCCAAACAGACGATTCGCTATCGGCTTCCCCTTCGCTCTCAGCCACACGGCGATCAGGTTAAATCGCATCGGTTCCTTTCTGGTCAGGGATTTCATAACCAGAAATTCCACCGGGAGCAGCAGCATAAATGCAACAGAAGTCCAGATAGCGGCAATAATGGTGACGCCCGTGACACCCAGCAGGGGCACCATCGGCACCCCCCACAGCGCCGCCGGGCGTTTCATTGCCTTGAGCAGCTTTGCCATATTGTCAGCCTCTTAGCTCATTAACAGGGCACCGATTTCACTGCCCCCGCCAATCAGAATGCCGCCAATGATGATGTAGCCGCACTGCCCCAGGCTTTCACCTTTCCACAGCGTCTTGTAACCAATCCAGATCACCGCCACGGTGATCGTGATGGCGGCCAGACCATGAAGCCCGGTTGATACTTTCTGCATGACGGTATTCGCGCGTGAAAAGCCGTCGGCAAACGCCGGGCTTGCCGTCAACGCCGTCATGAATAACGCTGATACAAAGGCAACAAAATGGCTGACAGTTCCTTTTATTTTGCTGAAAAAATTCATTTTTCATCCTCATTTTTTGATACGTCATGATTTCCGCGCACAACCTGCGCGGGGTAATAAACGGCGGTAGCCTGTTTCTGGCGTAGCCCTGACGGAACGCCGCGCACAACAGAACCCGGCCACACCACACGCGGACGTGACGGTGAAGCCACAGGTATTGCCTCTACGGTTGCCATCGAAGACGCTTTGTCTTCACGGGTTCCGGGAACGGCATAGCGTGTGGCCGTGGGGGTGTAGCCGATGCGCTGCACGTAGCTCGTTTGTGAAAGCTCGGCCTCCTTTTTCTGCCCCGTGTCAAAATTGCCGGAGTAGTAGCAACTGAGCGCCCTTTTCAGGGTGCCGCCACGCTGGTAGCAGTCGGTGATGATTTTTTCGAAGACGGAAAGGTTGATGCAGGGATTGAACATATCGCTGGCGGTGACGCCGTAACGACGAAAATTGGTACTGGTGATTTGCATCAGCCCGGCAGAATAGCGGCGACCTTTGGCCTCTATCTGGCTGGCGATGCGTATAGCCTCCTCTCTGGTTTTGGGCATATGGGTAATGAAGCTTTTATCGCTGGGTGCCCTCTCTTTCTTTGGCACAATCTCGGCGATGGCGTAGGGGTTAAAACCGGATTCCACCCTTGCCACATCAAGCGATGTGGACGGGTGAACGGTGGCGGCGCACTGCATGGCCACCGCCAGAAAAGCCGTGGTGGAAAGCATGGCAACCTCAGAACAGAAGAATGGCGATCAGCCAGATGATAAATAAAACCAGCATCCAGCCCGCTAACTCAAGCCAGGCAAACCGGGTTTGTCGGCGCATGGGTCAGCCTCCAGGCATTAGCCGACAGGTGCCGCCGGAGGTGGCGCGTCGTCTTTCGGTTCGAGCAGTACCAGCTTGCCGGAAACGGAAATACCGGGCGTGATCATGATGTTCATCCCCGGCTTGCCATTGTGCGCAAAGGCCACGCCGACTTTCGTCCAGTAGGTATTTTTTTCGCCGTGCTCGTCGGGCTGGGACTCCTGAGTGACATACACGTTATAAGTTGGTTTACGCATATATTTATCCTATTTAGATGAACAAACAAACAAACTAATTAACTCCATCACATCCCAATTCTGCATTCCGATTTAAACGGGTTAGCGAGAACATTCAGCGGCACCCTGAATTGTGGTTGTGTGACAGCCCGTACCAATTTGTTAAAGAGCAAATTTAGGCAATAAGAAGCCCGGACGAATACACGTCCTTTTTTAGTTAATTAGCTTTAATTTGTGTTACATACCGAAGGTAGAGTTAACAGGCGAGGGAGTCAAAGACCAAAATTAAAAGTGTCATGGTTTCCCATGACACCAACTTAATCATAAATCCATAACCATCTGAAAAGGAAAGACTTCGTGATAACCATATTTTATGCACAGTTCGACAAGCTCTACATTTGATGAAACATTGAGTTTGACTCTTATACGCCTAAAATACGTGTCCACTGTTGGAATGCTGATATTAAGCATGGTTGAAATAGTTGATCTCTTCAGTCCATGCAAAAAATGATAGAGAACCTTTGCCTCCATCGGTGATAATTTAAATTCACCGTAAGTAGATACCTTTTGAATGCTGGAAGTTGACACCAGATTATTAAACTCAACTATACCATCTAAAATTAAGGCCATAGCAAAAGTGCCAGCAGGACGGCCATTTAAATCATAAATAATTTCTTTAGATGTATGAATAAGTGATTTTGAACAACCTATTAAAGGTTCTATTACTTTATATGTTTCCCCGGCTAAAATGGCTTTCTCATGAGAAATATATATATCGCTTTGTTCAGCCCAGGGCATATCGTAGTCACACAGCCCCTGTAATTTTTTAGGGCAGATGCCGGAAAACTGGCTGAACACGCAGTTTGAAGCGACAAAACGATGCTCCAGATCTTTGACTAGCGCGATCCCGGCACACACTGGGATGACAGGATTGTCGATATAGTACTCAATCGTTGGCGCTGACTCTTGTGCATTAAGCAAAGACGGCTTACCCTCTTTCATGGTCATAGAAAGATCCTCCTAGGGACTTATGTGATCAGTCACCGAGGTGGGTACCAGCCTCCTCGGTGACACCTAAAACAAAAGTTACATGTCTGTTTTTTTACCTTTTGTCTTAACAATTATTACTTTATCCGTGTTATCAATTTCACATGTCCAATCCGTTGCTGTGGCTAGTTCCAATAACGACTTTTTCAACATTTGCCTAAACTTATATAATTCACTTACTTCGCTACCACAAAGCATTTTCAATGTGGCGACTTTGATTGGTAATGGATTTGTATGACTACTATAGAAACCGTGTAACCATTGCGTAAGTGGCTTACCTTTAAGTTGCATGCGAATTAGTCTATTTATACCCGTCCAACCTGAATCACCAAAACAAACGGCTATTTTAGGATTAAGAACAAGGCAGTTCTCGCCTGTTTCTTCTTCACGGTAAATATCATTAATTAAACTCCCCATATAACTAAATTTACCGTCTGATAATTCAACGCCGCTAACCTGCATCCTGCTGAGACTATCATTAAGCCAGTTATACTGTGATTTGCCTGTATCTCGCCCGATAGATTTTAAAAACTCATAAGATGAAAATCGAACCGTATAACCGAGTGCTGTCTCTTGGCAACGGCTCAGGCATTCTAACCAAACATCTAAATCAGCTTGATCAAGCTGTTCTCCTGTATATTTGACCGTGTACCCATTGAATGATGCTTTCTGTACTTTCTTTTCAAATTTACGATTACCTTTCCCTACAACACTAAAGAGGGCGCTACGTAACACAGCGTTAGGGAGAGGTGCGTGGTTGTTCTTACTGGCTGGGAGGTACTTTTCTTCTGATTCAGTATCTATGGAAGTCTCTGAATCCACCGTGAATGTTGCAGTCTGATGATTAACATTATGCGGCAGCTCTACCCCACTTCTGATAGCTGCCATTTGTTCTGCAAGTCGATCAGGTATTTGCTGATTTTTATCTTTAATCATGTCGCTTATATGCCTGATGCTATCGTTTATCTTCTTCATAGCGTTCTCTCCGCCCGTAAAAATGCAAGCACGTTAAGCAATTCAGCAAGTTCATTAGCTTGCATAGCAGGCAGACGAACCGGCAATCCTTTGCGAAGACGCTCGCAAATCACTATCATGGTCAATGCTGACATATCTGATGCTCCTTTAATGGTGTTGGCAATCAGCCCCTGGTCTTAGTCGGGTAGGGGCTGATTTTATTTAAGAATATTTCTTACAGTCCCTTTTGAAACGACAAGCTCCTTCGTAAGCAACCAGTCAGCTATCTGCTGGTAAGAAAATCCTTTGGCACGCATTTCTTCCATTTCCTTTCTATAGGGGTTTGAAGGCCAATGGAACGAAAACGTACGTTAGTGAAGTAAATGTCTGATATATCGAACATAATGGACTTATGAAAATGCCCTCAAAATGGTGTCTTTTTGATCGAAATATGGCATTTAACGGACAGTATTGTCTACTAATCGATTTTTCAGACGTTCATTTTTCGCTTACCGTACGTTTTCGTACGGCTGGCCCTCAAATCCCAAAGAGTATCCGGAGCCCGCTACGCAGGGCATCTGGATAGCTCCCTTCGCTTTGCTCAGGGCAACTCCTGCAGCTTCTTCAGCAACAGAACCATACGCCGTAAAAAGAAGAAGTAGCACCACGGACAAGCCGTGGCAGAACTCACCTCACGTACCCGACAAACACGTCTCAAAGACGCAAAGCAAAAGCCGGATGCAGCTTCAGATAACACTCAGCCCCACTGAAAAGCCGCCCCGCCCCGGGCCAAAGGCCCGGAACAGAGTGGCTTTGATATCGGGTGTTGTAACTACATTATTATCGCTCTGGGAGGTGTTGCTGAAGCTGTCTTTTGTCTCCGACCGGCGGGCTTCTTCGTCGCTGTCAGGCCGCTGCTTAAAGGCGTCTGGCAGGGAAGGGTTGGGTTTGTGGCACCGTAAGGCCCGTAACCGGCTTCGCCGGGCTGACGGCGCCCGGTGGCATCCGCACCGTCCTTAACCGCTTATGGCGCCTCCATGCCGCTGACGCGGCATACGGTGAGGGGCTGCGCGCTGCTCGCCCCTCTTCAGGCAGTCGGGTTTTCAGGTTCACGCTTACTGTCTACAATCACTGCAACGCACTCTGATTAACCGAAAGGACGAATGAAGGCCGCCACCACGGTCTCTGCACGCTTGTTGGGCAGTTTGCGGATAATCACCAGCCTGACGGCTTTATCGACCGCCGTCAGCAGGAATGACTTCTGGTCTTTGCCAAAAATGGTGTCAATTTCAAAGTGTCCGGGTTCCTGTTTCAGGTCAGCACCGGCCGGCCGGTGCTCAATGCCAACACGGTTGGGAATAGGACCGCGTTTGTTCTCATCGGTCTGATAGTTATAGCGTTTCCCCCGATGCGGCAGTTGCTGATACAGCTCACCGCCGGCCTTGCGCTCCTGCTGGATATAGCGATAGAGCGAGTTCTTGCTGACCGACAGGCCAAATTCCAGGAGCAGGCGGCCACTGATGACCTCTGGTGAGGTGTGGGTAGACAGCGCTTGCCTGATAAAGTCCTGAATGTGCGGTTCAAGCTGGTTAAACACGTTATCCGGTCGTGCTTTCTGACGCCGCACTCTGGCCAGCGTTTCGGCTCTTCTGCAGGAATAAACGCCGTTGAAAGCAGAGTCAGTATTGCGTCTGAGCTCCCGGCTGATGGTAGAAGGAGAAAGCTCCAGTTCCCGGGCGATGGTGGCCTGGTTAACACCATCACCCCGCCGTTTTTTTTGATGTAGAACCGCTCTTTCTGAGTCAGATGTTTTCCCAGCATGCAACGAGATCTCCAGTAGGGCCAGAACGGTGATTTTATCCGGGTCTGGCCAGTGGGTCACTTTGTTGCGTTTCGACTGGGAATGGGGCGAGCGATTCAACTAATTAACTTCAAAAAATTTTTTATTGCAAGAAACTTACAGATAAAAGAGATAAATATACAAAAAAAATAAATATAAAGTTTATTAAACTTTTTATTCTAAAGTGAGAAGCATAAAAAAGCATTTTTTAAATCAGGGAAATTCTATTAAAATCAACGCATTATAATTTGTGTTTGTTATATGTAAAATTGTTGTTTGAAATAGAGTGGTTTATATGATTAATTTTGCTGATGTTTTCCAAGAGACGTCAGAAGTATGGCAAAGTTTATCGTTACGGCAACCCCTCCGACACCAAATGGCGATCTCCATCTAGGACACCTTTCTGGACCTTTTTTAGCTGCTGACGTCATGCAGCGGCGGCTCAAACAGCTGGGACATGATGTGCTGTTTGTGACTTACAGCGATGATTATCAAAGTTATTTACCTCGAAAAACCCATGCGTTGCGCAGAAAGCCTTTTGCTTATGCGCGCCTGATGCGCCAGGCAATGCAGCTGTCGCTGGAACTTGTAGATATCCGTTTCGACACATTTATGCAGGCTGCTGACACGCCAGCTTATCAGCGGTCAGGTGAGCACTATGCTCAACTTGTCGCCGGACAGATAGAACTCAAAGAACAGAAAACTTTTTACTGTTCCGCTTGCAATTTGTACGGCTACGAGGGTTTTGGCAGAACCAAGTGTAACTGGTGTGGAACCTCATCGGATACCAGCCAGTGTGAACACTGTGCCCGCATGCCCGACATTGAAAAAATCACTACGATGACCTGCATGTCTTGTCAAAACGCAATGCAACCGGTGCAGGTAAAACAACATATCTGGAAAGTTGGGCAAAATTATCCAGCAGTGAAAGCTGCCTTACAGCAGCGTCCCACGCGCATTTGTTTGACAAATTATCTCGACGAAGTGCTAAGCAACGAGCATGAACAGTGGCCGTTGACTCGTCCTGGGGATGCCGGTGTGTCAGTTGCTGCACTGGATAATTATCCTCTGCATACATGGTTCCTGGGGCTGTCTGGTTACAGAAGCTGCGTTGAGAGCTATCTGGCGGCGAACCCTGAACGTGGCGAGTTTGCAGAGTGGTGGGCGCCAGAGACAGAATTGGTTCATCTGCTGGGTTTCGATTGTTCTTACAGTCATGCGGTTGGTTACAGCAGCCTATTGCTAGCCGATCAAACCGGACCTCGTCCTGGTACCTTTATCACCAACCGCTTTCTTAAATTGGATGGTGAAGATTTTTCTACCAGCCGCGGGCATGCTGTCTGGATCAAAGATCTGACCGGTCAATATCCCTCTGACGCCATCCGCCTGTTTTGTGCCTTAACAGCACCAGAAACCGCGGTCAGTAACTTTAGCCGTGAACAGTTTCAGCAATGGTATCAGCAACTCTTCCTACCGCTGGTTAGACAGGCTGAACAGGCTACGGATCCTGCTTTAACCCTCACGAGCGAGCAGATACAGCATTTACGCAGCCATTCAGCTTGGCGGAACTGGCAGCAGGCCGCTTCTCTTGAAGCATTTTCAATTGCTGGTATGGCGCAAGCTGCAATGGAATTTTCTGAGTTTATTCTGTCGGATGATGAACTATCCATTGCGCCCGAAGCTTGGCAGATTCTGGCCGAACTGGTGCAGCCTTTATGCCCTGATTTAGCCGCCGCGATTTTTTCTGTATCGGTCACTCGCCTACAGCCTGCGAAGGTAATCCATGAACTCGCTTAATTATCAGAAACGCTCGGTGAGTTTTCTAGGCACACAAACTATCGGGCTGGCGCAGCTGAAAATGTATTACCTCACCAGTGAAAAGCAGGCGAGTTCACCGGTTCCTGACGCTGAAATTCAGCGCCAATTGCTGGCACAGAGCCTGGATGAAACCCATTGTCCCGGTGAACATCATATCGGCTTTGCCATCATTCATGCCGCTGATGACGGTTATTACTTGCTGGTCAGCACATGGTGTGATGCCAATATGCTGCGTCACCGGGTATTTATCGTCGATAGTGAGAATCGTTTACAGCCACTGGATAGCACAAAAATCATCGCCTGCGTTTGGGAATTGGCCGTGATGTTCTATGAGCGTAATTTCTGGATAGAACTGGTGATGACCACAGAAAAACTTGAGGACGCAAATATCCTCCGTTATTTGCAAAAGGGGTACAGCGGGTGGGTTTAAACATTCGACCAGTCAGACCTGACGATCTTGCCAGATTGGTTGCTTTATGTGCTGAGCATGCAGAATACGAGCAATTGAGCTACAGCAATAATGGGCAGCAGCAGCGTTTGCAAACAGCGCTGTTTAGTTTGCCAGCTCGCTTATTTATGTGGGTAGTGGCTAATGATAATGACTCTCTACACGGTTATTTATCAGCGACCGTCGATTACTCAACATGGTCAGCGGCACCTTTTGTATATATGGATTGCCTATATTTAACAGAAGATTTACGCGGACAGGGTATTGGTCGACAATTAATGAGCACCTTAATTGATTTTGCTAAACAGCAGCAGTGCGCTGAAATTCAGTGGCAGACACCACCGGATAACCAACTTGGCATCGGATTTTATCAGCATATCGGTGCGGAAAGCCTCACCAAGATCCGCTTTACGCTGCGTCAGGGGAATCACCTGTAGTAGGCGTAACGCGTTGATGGATTTTTGCTGGAAATAAAAAAAGGATATTACGATGACATTATTACCTCGCTGGGCCTGTCAATCCGATGTCGGGCAAACCAGAGATTACCAACTAGGCGAGTTGTTTGCGTTCGGCAAGGCGGATAACCCGCAAAAGCTCGCTATCAGCGACGGTAAACAAAGTTATACTTTTGCACAACTGGATGATATGGCGACCAATCTGGCGCTATGGTTGTCTCAAAATGGAATTAAAGCGGCAACCTGTGTTCCTGTCCTGGCGGAAAAATGCGCCATTTTGCCGGTGATCGCAGCAGCTTGTTGGAAGCTAGGAGCGGTTTATGTTCCTTTGGATGGACAGTTGCCGGAAGTGCGTGTTCGCAAACTGCTTGCTCGGCTGGATGCACCAGTTGTGCTGGCAATTTCTCATTCTCCGCTGGATGAGACGGGTATCTGGTTAAGTGGCGATGCATTACTTTCAGTATGCAAGCAGCCTGCGTCAGCTGAAGAAACATTATCAGTCTGGCAACATGCGCCTGATGATACGGCGTACATTATTTTCACCTCAGGCTCAACGGGTGAACCCAAAGGGGTTGAAATCAGCGCCAACAGTCTGAAAACCTATTTTCGCGCGCATAATCAATGGCTGAGATTCACGCCTGATTCACGCGTATTTAGCCTGTCACCGTTTCATTTTGATGTTTCCATTGAAGACACATTACTGCCGTTGTCACTGGGGGCGTTTGTCTGGCAATTTGCTAGCGTCCATGCGGGTGTCATCATGCGCAGTATCATCATTCGGGAAAAGATCACCCATCTGATTGCAGTTTCAACTCTTCTTTCCCTGATTACCGAAAATGGCAAACAAATCTTGGCAGAAAATTTCCCGGCTCTGGAAATGGTAATGACCGGAGCGGAAGTTTGCGATCCTAAAATTATTAATTTATGGAAGCAGAATTTGCCAGCCGTTCGAGTTATTAATGCCTATGGCCCAACAGAAACTACCATTGTCTGCTGCTGTTATGAAATAGAACAACCGGATGAGCAGCGTACGATAAGCTGGCCGATTGGTGTTCCTTTGCAGGACGTTGCCTGCCTGATCCTCGACGAAAATCACCAAATTCAGCAAGGTATAGAGATTACCGGCGAGCTCTGTATCGGTGGCGATTTAGTAATGAAGGGGTATCTGAAGCAGCCTCAGGAAACAGAAAAAGTTATTTTCGAACATAAAGGCATGCGTTATTACCGCACCGGCGATATCTGTCTGCGCCAAGCGGATGGCAATATTTTATACGTCGGTCGCCGTGATGATGAAGTAAAAATTGCTGGTCGGCGTATTCATCTCGGCGAAATTCGCCAGAAATGCCTGGCTACCAGCGGTGCGCAACGTGTGGCAATCCGGAAGGTGCAACTTGACGGCAAAGATCATATCGCCATGGTCATTACCGGCGAAGAGAGCAGCGAATTAGCAAATATCGAGGCCTCGCTGGCGGCGGAGCTGCCGCGCTATATGTTGCCAACATTATGGGGCTGGGCAGAAGAAGTTAACTTAAGCGCCAATGGCAAAACTGACGAAAAGATACTGCTGGATCAGCTTGTAGCTGCTGCCAGCCAGCAGCAGTCACGTTATTTCATCCGCCGTCAGGGCGGCAGCTTTACTCCAATGAATCGAGGTAATAAGTGAGTCATCAGGCTTATTTAACGCGTGTAGAAAAAGTTATCCGTGCAACGATAACATTTCCGCAGGAAGTGCAGCTACAGGTAGAGACTGAGCTGAATACGTTAGGAATTGATTCCCTCACCACCATTAATTTGTTGCTGGCTCTGGCGACAGATTACCAAGTTGAACTGGAAAATTTCATCAGTGAAATCGAAGATTTGAAAACGGTCGGCGATCTTTGTGGCCTGGCAGCAAAATTTAATGCTACCGCCGACAATCAGAGTGCTACTACTGCACCGGCTAATATCAAATTTTTCTCTCAGCAGGCGCTGCACTATGAATATGGTCTGGACGGTCTTCGCACTTTCCCTTGGGGAAATGTGAATACGCCAATTGGCTCCGGTTACTGCATCGTACGTCCGTTCACCGAAACCTTACCCCATATTAATCAGCCAGATGATGAGGATGAGCTCTTTGTCGGTATCCAGGGCGAAGCTCTGGTGGTGATTGGCGGCAAAGAGTATCCGTTTACCCAAGGCGATCAGGTTTTTATCCCGCGCGGCAGCCATCACTACGTGCGTAACAATAGCGATCAGTCTTTCCACTTCTTTACCATCTGGTGGAATCAGGCGGGCGCTCGTGCTTATCTGATGCAGGAAGAGAAGGCTGAGCAATAATGGCAAATCAGTGGGATATCATCATCATCGGAGCTGGGCTTGCTGGCAGCGCACTGGCTGAAAATATCAGTCAGTCGGCTCTGCGTGTCCTACTGCTGGAGTCAGCAGAACCGGGTAGTGGTGGTGCCAGCGCACGCTCACGCGGCATCGTACGTGTGTACGACCCTAATCCTAAGTTGATGCAGTATAACGTGGGTGGCGTGCGTGAATGGCGACGCCTGAATCAACGCTGGCCGGGGATCTTCCGGCAATGCGGGATCGTCTACCTGCTTAAAGAAGAACATATTCAGGATGCGCAGCTGCTACTGAGGAAGTTTTCTTCGCCTGACTATCCCATTGAGTTAATTTCCCGTCAGCAGGCACAAAAGCTGATGCCAAGACTGAATATTCCGTCACAAGCGGGCATTCTTTATGAACCGCAGGGAGGATATGTTAGTCCCCGGCTGGCCTGCCAGTTATTGACACAACTGGCGCGGGAGCAGGGAGCAGAGCTGCTGGAAGGTGTGCAGGTGAAGCACATTGAATCGCAAAACAGCGGAGTCAGTGTGCATACTGAGCATCAGGTATTCTCTGCCCGACTGGCAGTGGTAGCAGCAGGAGCCCACAGTCGCGCATTAATCCCTGAAATCCCGTTGTTCAGCCGCTCAATTCCACTTAGTACTCTCTACAGCATGCATGCTCAGGCGCCGCAAGTCTGCCTGATCGACGAATACAGCGGTAGTTATTTGCGACCGGGATCTGCCTCGTTTGTTTTTGCTGGCGGCGCGCCACAGCATGATGCGCCAGCTCCAACTGCATTGCCACAGACTGATGGCCTGCATCCAGCTAACCTGCAATTAGCGCAGCAGTTACTTTCAGACATTCCGTTACAACTCAGTCATGGTTGGGATGGCTATGATGGGTATACCACTGATTTCCTGCCGCAGATCGAGCTCATAGCTGAACGCCATCTGGCACTTTTCTGTGGTTTTTCAGGACGCGGGGCAAAATATATTCCTGATGCAGCGCGTCAGTTCAGCCAGCAGATTCGCGAGTATCTGCAATGATGAAACTTGCCTGCGTTGCCTGTATGGACGAAAACAAATCCGTTCACACTATAACGTGGCTGCGTGCCATTGAGCTTGCCCGGGAATTTCTGCTGCCTCCACAGGTCACGCTGAAACTGTTTGATGATAATGCTGATGCCCAAAACGCCGCTGAAGCTGCCCGACAGATAGTGGACTGGATACCCGATGCCATTGTCGGCCATTTTGCTTCGGCTGCCGCAGAAGTGGCCGCTCCGCTATATGCTCAGCATAATTTGCCCCTGTTTTTACCAGCGGCGACGGCCAAACATCTCACCACCTGCGCTACAACTTGGCGTTTATGCGATAACGACGACGACTATGTCAGCTGGTTATTACCACTGCTAACGTCTCAGGGTGAGGATATTGTAGCTATTGAGCACGACGGGTCGGTACACGGTAAAAGCGTGGCTTACCAGTTAAATACTCGAATAAAACTTGCAGAACATTCTCAGCAAGCAGCGAGCACATTTTTTGCCGGAAATTTTCGGTCTGCATTGGATCGAGCTGTCAGCTGGGCACATAGTTCTGCAGCTGATACTCGTCTGATCCTGGCGGATGATGCCTTTTCTACAGAACTTGTACCCTCGCTGTTGGCCAGTAATATCGACTTAGATTCACGACAGATTTTTGTGGCGGCAATCGCCCCGCAACCCATTGGAGAAGAGGCTTCCAAACTGATTGCTGCGTGGCAACAGCGGTGGGGAGGAATGCCTGGATGCTATTTTTGGGAAACCTTGGCTGCCTTGCAAGTTGCCTGCCAGTATCCTTATATTCCTGCACAAACTCTGTTAGGCCCACTGAGTTTTGATGCACAGCGTGAGAGCCATCCTGCCAGTTTCTCACTCTGGCAGGCTACACCGCGTGGACTACAAAGTGTCCTGATCCCAGAGGTGAGCTTATGAATACGGTACCGCTGGCAACGGATTTCGCCAATCTGCTGGCTGCCCGGCGACTGTTTGTCGGCAAGGGTGCACAACATGAATCTGACTATGGACGTCTACATGTTGCGCGCTGGATAGCAAACGTGTCGGCACCACTGAGCGGGAAAATGGAGACGAATGCCCATGTTCGCCGTTTTATTCCCGAGAAACTGCGTTCTGCTGAGCCAATTTTTTATCTGCATGGCGGCGGACTGGTTTATTACTCCACAGAGGTATTCAGTTCCTTTCTAAGCACGCTTGCGCGCATAAGCGGCAGAGAAATTCGCGCATTTGATTATCCCAAAGCGCCGGAAACAGCGATGGCTGAGATCGTTGATCACTTGGAACGGCAACTCTCTTCTGAACTTAACCGGGTTGATGTTGCTCCCTGTCTGATGGGAGACAGCGTAGGCGGCCTGTTAACGCTCTGGTTTGCAGGTTCAGCCTTCAATCAAGCTTTTTCTCGTATTCATTTGTTGTATCCTGTATTGGCAAATCATCATAATTTCGATTCTTTTCAAAACTATGGTGAAGGCTATCTTTTAGATTCAGCTACACTGCGATGGTTTGCCGGACACTGGCTTCCCTGGTGCCGTCAGCAACAGTTTGACCCTCTGGCGTCGAATTATGATTTTAGTAGCTTGCCACCTGTTGTGCTTCACACCGCCGGATATGATGTACTGTCAGATGAGGGTCTAGCTTTCGCCGCGCAAGCAAGCAAGGCAGGCGCATCATTGCAACATTATCACCATCCGGCTTTGCCCCATGATTTTTGCCTGTACGCTGGAAAAATTGCTAGTTCCCGCCTAGCTGTCGAACAAATTGCTGCGGCTATGGATGTTGAGCACAAACTTACCTTTAGAGAATGAGGATATTATGTCAGCGATTGAACAGTTATCTTATTATCAAAAAAAATTGTCCTACGAAACAGATTCATGGGATCTGTATCTGGCGTTAAGGGATAATGCAAATGTGGTTGTGGTCGATGGCCGCAGTAAAGATGCGTATCTGAGAGAGCATATTCCTGGAGCAATCAACCAGCCTCATAAAGAAATCTGTTTTAACAACACTGAGAGTTTGGATAAAACAAAAATCTATGTTTGTTATTGTGACGGTATTGGTTGCAATGCTTCGACTAAAACTGCAGTGAAACTGTTGACGCTGGGTTTTCAGGTAAAAGAGTTGTTGGGAGGTTTGGACTGGTGGAAACGCGATGGCTATTCCACTGAAGGAGTTGAAGGAAGAGAGGGAACTCCTGTTTCCTGCGGCTGCTAAGGAACTCGATAAAAAAATCAAAATCCGTACTGTTTATGTAATAGTGCGGTTTTGTATTAATCTTTAATCATTTAATGATAATCTCAGATAAAAACCATGCATTCAGAATATTCAGAACGCGTCTCCATGGTGCGCGATAAGTTTCGCACACTTGACATGGATTTAATTGCATCCTGCTTTACCGATGACGTGATAGTAAAATATAATCAGCTGGACGTTATTTACGGGAAAGAGGATTTATTATCTTTCCTTTCGCCACGTTACCAAGTTTTATCTGATTATCAGTTGGATAAAAAAATTCTCCTTTGGCAGGGGGATACTGTATGCCTTGAAGTTATTGCTAGCTATATCAACCGTGTAAATAGCAAGGCATATAGAAGTAAGATCTTTGAAATATTAACGTTTAACGGCGACCTGATATCGCGCTGGGATTATGTCGGCAATACCGAAGAAATAGCAAAATGCTTCTTTAATTAAGGGGAAGGGAAATGTCTGTATCCATTAAAAGTGAAGAGTTTAACGAGAACCTGTATGATGTGATTGGCATAGGCTTTGGTCCTGCCAATATTGCGCTGGCCATTGCGATGGAAGAAGGACAATTCAGCGGTCGCTGTCTGTTTCTTGAACGAAACACAAAAACCGAATGGCAGCCACAAATGCTACTGTCAGGGAGCGATATTCAGAATAACCCTTGCCGAGATTTAGTGACGCCGCGTAACCCTCGCAGTCGCTATACATTTACCAATTTTTTATTTGAACATAAGCGACTTTTCGAGCATCTTAATTTAGGTCTGGAATTCCCCTTGCGTCGAGAATTTGGCGAGTATGTTCAATGGGTTGCGAGCTTCTTCTCTCATCAGATCGCCTATGGGCGTAGTGTCAAAAATCTGACGCTGATTAAGCATCACAATGAGAATTACTATCGGATTGAAACCGACAAAAGTGAAGTGTATTTCTCCCGTTCAGTCGTAGTAGCGCCGGGAAGAACGCCTATGATCCCAACAATTTTTGAAAAAGCGCATCCGCATCGTGTTTTCCATTTGACCCGTTATTTAAAAACCCTTCATCAGTTAAATGAGAAAAAACCTCTGCAACGCATTGCTGTGGTTGGAGGAAGTCAGAGCGCAGTAGAGATAATTCTGCATTTACGCCAAAATTATCCGAATGCGGAGGTTATTAATATTCAGCGTGGTTATGGCTTTCGTCTTAAAGACACCAGTCCTTTCAGCGATCATGTCTATTTCCCTGAGTTTGTAGACTACTATTTTAATGCTTCTGAAGAAAGCAAGAAACGTCTTAACCAACATTTACACTTCACTAACTACTCCGCTGCAGATAAAGATGTTATTCATCAGCTTTATGTGAGCATGTATGAGGATAAATTGCAGGGTAAAATTCCGGTGAAAATCTGGTCTTGTCAGGAAATTCTGAATTACAGTGAAGATGATAATTACTGCCAGCTGCAGATTCAGGAATGCCATACAGGTGAAAAACTTACCTTAGATAATATTGATGGTATAGTGCTGGCAACAGGATTCCGTAATTTCGGTGCCGGAGAAAATGACGAACTTTGCCCACCATTAATGACTGACCTTTATCCTTTGTTGGCGAAAAATAGCAACGGTGGATTCCTCAAATTAGAGCGTGATTACAGTCTTAAGTCTGCCAATACCGAGGAAGATCTACCTCCGTTATTTTTGAACGGGCTGTGTGAATCATCACATGGCTATGGCGATGCTGGCTCTTTCAGCTTGCTGTCGCTGCGTTCACAGGAAATCTTACAATCACTTGAGCGGCAATTAACCAAAAAAGCGACTTTGGCCTGAACATTTACAGAGAAACAGCTATGACTACATATGAAAATAACAATGCTCTAAACGTCTTCTCCGAAAATGAGTCTTCAGCCAGAAGCTATTGCCGCAATTTCCCGGCGATCTTTAAGCGGGCTTCAGGATGCTATCTCTACGATCAGCATGATAACGCTTGGCTGGATTTCCTCAGCTGTGCGGGATCGGTAAATTACGGGCATAATCCGGCTGCGCTTAAAAAGGAGTTGATTGCTTACCTGATGGCTGATGGCATTCAGGCAGCACTGGATATGCATTCAGTTGCCAAAGCAGAATTTATTACGGCATTTAACGCTATTATTCTGCAACCGCGTGGTCTCGATTACAAAATGCAGTTTACTTCACCGACCGGCACAAGCGTGGTGGAATCAGCAATCAAGCTTGCACGTAAAGTTAAAAACCGCACTAATGTAGTAGCATTTACCAATGGTTTCCATGGTATGTCTACCACCGCCCTGGGGCTGACGGGTAATCGTGATAACCGACAGAATGCTATTGATTCGCATGTATTCAGACTGCCGTATGATGGCTACCTTGACGAATTGGACACGATTGCCTATTTCGAAAAACTGTTAACGGATAACAGCTCGGGAATGGATATTCCTGCTGCGGTGATTCTGGAAACTGTACAGGGTGAAGGCGGCATTAATGTGGCTTCAAAAAGCTGGCTCCAACGTTTATATGCGCTACTACAGCGCCACGATATCTTGCTGATTGTTGATGATATCCAGGCCGGATGTGGGCGTACCGGCCACTTCTTTAGTTTTGAGTTTGCTGGTATTGAGCCTGATATGGTGTGCCTGTCTAAATCCCTTAGCGGCTACGGGCTGCCTTTCTCACTGCTGCTGTATAAGCCGCAGTGGGACCAGTGGAAACCTGGTGAAGATAATGGCACCTTCCGTGGTAATACCTCAGCGTTTGTCACGGCTAAAGCCGCATTGGAAAATTACTGGCATGATGCTCGACTAAGTCAGCATATTTTCCGCCAGGAAAAAGTGGTTCAGCATTGGCTGGCGGGGATAACCACGCGCTTTTCCCGCTTTATCAAACAGACCCGTGGCCGCGGCTTATTTTATGGTATTGAACTCTATTCTCCTGAACTGGCGAAGAAAATTACTCAGCATTGCTTCGGACATAAATTGATTGTCGAACGTTCCGGCAATCGCGATCAGGTGATTAAAATTATGCCAGCCCTGACTATTCCTGAGGAAACGCTACTGACAGGACTAGCAATTCTGGAACAGGCGATAGAAGCGTGCTTAATGGGTGCTGAAGCTACACCTTTAGACGTGCGTGAAGACGCCCTGCTTCGTGTAGGAGTTACACAATGATATATGATGTTGTTATTGTCGGAGGTAGCGCCAGCGGCGCTGCTTGTAGCATCCTGTTACGTAAACAGGGATTGAGCGTCAGGGTGATTGAAAAGCTTCCTTCAGCTTCATCCTATAAAAAACTTTGTACTCATTTTATCCAGCCATCTGCCGTGCCGGTGTTAAGCCAGCTGGGTATGGCGCATCTGGCAGAACGTGACTATAGCGTGCGTACCCGGGCAACCTTTATCACCCCAGCTGGTATTATCGATCCTGAAGGATTTTATGGTGCTGACAATAAGCAGTGTGCGCTTAATCTGGAGCGGTCAGTACTAGATCCAGCATTGCGTCAGCAGGCGCAAGAATGTGGTGCTGAAATCGGCTATGCAGAACGTGTCACCAACGTTCAACGATCGCCACAGGGATGGCAGTTAACAGTTGAAAGAAAAAAAGAAGAAACGTATTGCGTTGAAGGACGCTTCTTGATCGCGGCAGATGGCAGAACGTCATTACTGGCTCGCTTACTTGATAATCCACTGCAGAGCTATGAAAACCAGCGGGCCACCTTTTTTGCTTACTGCAGTGGCATTGAAGTACCTGCGGACAACCGTTCGCTGTTTGCACATAATCAAAATGGTATGGCTTTTCTCTATCCGTTAGTTAATGGGCGCACGCTGCTGTCAGCCTACGTTAGCAAAATAACTGCACAGCAGTGGCAGCAGCAGGATGTAGAAGCTAGCTTGGTCGCGTTCTTCGCCGGTGTTTCCGCAATGCCAACCATGAATAATGTTATTTTTGAAACTCCGGTGATGGGGTATCAGGATTACCCCAATCTGATGCGCCAACCAGTTTGTCAGGATGTTGCTTTTATTGGCGATGCGACCCTGTCACTCGATCCTATGAGTGGGGTTGGATGCAGTTTCGCCCTGCAAACCGCTGCGATGCTGGCTCAGGCAATAGAAGCAACATCACAGCAAGGCGTTATTAATACTAAGATGGCTTTGCAGACCTATAAGCTTCAATTTAATGAGTACTTCACTTTCCACGCACGCGGTATTATTGCTGATGCGCTGATTGCGAAAGACGAACAGGCACAAAAATCGACCTTCCTGACCATCCTTAATGATCCTGAACTGCAACGTCAGTATCGTGATTTGACGGGGAGATTAATACTACCTGCAGCCTTTCAAAATAAATATTTGATCAGCAAAATTCGGCAGAATGCGTCTAAGCGTAAGACGTTGGAAGCATAATTACAGCATCCGCATTTTTAATATCATTGATGAGAGCTTGAGATGAATAAAATAAATATCTTTGCGCCTGTTTCTATTTTTATGTACTGCATCTGTACCGCACTATCTGCTGTATGGATTTCTTTTTCATTTGCTAATGTTAGTGGGTTTGTTGTTACATTTTTTTCATTATTCGTGGCCTTTTGTGTATTCGTTTTTCTTCAGAAAAGATCTGGCGGTCCTTTATTTAAATTGTCCCGTGTTTTTTTTGGTGAGATGCTGATTTTAAATGTATTGACGCTCACTAGCTGGTTGTTTGCCTTTCTTTCATTGTACAAAATTGAGCCTTCAATCGAATGTGCGGTATTTCAGGGTTCGCTGCCAATCGGAGTACTTCTATGTGAACTAGCCTCAGGTAAAGCTAAACTATTTAGCAAGCGCGCGTTGGGTGTTTTTTTAATAGGTGCCAGCTTATCTGCGCTAGTTATTTTCCGGTTAAATTATGCAGTTGGTGTATTTGATTTTACTGCTGATGAGTTGAGGCTTGGCGTATTCTTGGCTGTTACGGGTGGGCTGTCAGCCGGCATCTATGTTTTTCGCTCTGCAAAACTATATAACTATGGCGCTAGCACATTGGAAATTCTGTGTAATCGTTTTTTCTTATTATTGGTCGTTACGGCTGTTATTAGTGCAAAAGACTTGGTTGATATTACCGCGGTGGATTCATTTATGTTGGTTAAATTGCTGATGTTGGCGCTTATATCAGTGGTTATTCCTGTTTTTGCTTTACAATACTCAGTACAAAAATTGGGAGCCTCAAGAGTTTCCATCATTACTCCTTTCATTCCGGCCATAGCATTAACCATTGAAATGTTCACTAAAGGTTGGCCTTCCTTGTGGGTACCTCTTTTTATCGTCACCACTTGTTTATCTATTTTACTAGCTAACTTCTGGATGAGAAAAAAGAAGCCGGATCCTATATCATCCGTATGTAATGAATATTCTGCTGTTAAAAAATAAATGGTAACAATCCCCGCCCCTTATCACTGGTGAGTGGGCGGTTACTTCAAGCACGATACCGTCCTCATCATGATAAGGATGTCCCTTTTAAATAATGATAAGGCATGTTACTATTTGTTAAGGAATTAATAATTTCGGGAGGCGAAATGATAAAATTTGAATATGAATGCGAAGTTTATAATAGGAACTTTCTAAATTGCTCTCAGCGCCAAGGTATTGTTGCCTTAGAATCTTTCGGGTTTAATACAGCGAACTTATTTTATAACGCCCAAATCAGTACGGATCTCATCAGAGAACAGTTATTTTTAAAGCAAACGCCACGTTACGATTTTGTGTATGACGGATTAGTGAGTAGGGATTATGCTACAATTGGAGTTAAATACTATGAAGTTAAATATAGTTCTTTTGAGGAAATTATTCCTGAATTAATTAAAATAATTCAAAGGGATTGTTTCGTTCTTATCTCGTGTGATGTTTTTTTGGTTCCGCATCGTCCGGAATTTTATTATAAAAAACATATAAACCATTTTGTTACTCTTCTTTCATACGATGAAAAAAACAATGAATGGCAGGCGATTGACGATGTATCCTCTGGTGATTTAGCTAAATTCACTTTTACTAGTGGATATCTTTCTGAAATCTGCAACGCTTCAAAAGAAAAAGTTTTTCGTGTCTTTGAAAAGATGCCATTAGAAAATGAAGAAGCCCATGCATCAGTTGTCGATATACTTTTCGCCAATAGCCGCATTAATCACAATGATAACTTCACTTTTCTTAAAGATATTGCCACAATGAAAAATGAAAAAGCCAACATGGAAAACATGGCGAATGTATTTGCCGTGATTATGGGTTCAAGAATATGTTTTGCCAAATTTTTGCAGCAAGCCCCAGCTTTTTCTGAAGCTAAAACGCTTAGTGAATGTATTGCAACAGAAGCCAAAGCGGTACGTAATCTACTAAACATTTATGCTGCTACTGGTGGTTTTAAGCGCGAGGGCATTATGTCAAAAGCAGAGAATATTGCCCGAATGGAAAAATCGCTTTCTGCGCTGCTTAAAGATTAAATTACTTCGCTGTTATGAGTGCAGGGTAGGCAGTGGCTGCCCTGCATTCAAGTTTGCATAGACATGGAACAGGCCGCATGTGCGAGGATAAACGGCAGTGCTTGCGAAAGCGATGCTGATATACCCTGCTTTTCATCGTGACTAAGCCTTACCAAGGCACTGTTGCAAAGATCTGGTGATGGTAGACTGATGCTACTGTTTAGTTGAAGGAGCAGCACATGAACCCATTCAAAGGTCGGCATTTTGAGCGTCATATTATCCTGTGGGCCGTCCGCTGGTACTGCAAATATGGCATCAGTTATCGTGAGCTGCAGGAGATGCTGGCTGAGCGAGGGGTTAATGTCGATCACACCACGATTTATCGCTGGGTTCATGGTTAGGAATCTGAATCGCTTCTTTTCGGATCACCTGACCATGGAAGGCGACACGACCCATAACTGTTACGGCGCGGATCAACATTAGTTTTGTGATAAAAATGCCATCTTCGCCGTATTTCTAACCTGAAACCCATTTTTCAGGCGTACCGATCCCGCTCAGACATCCGCAACCATCGTTTTTTCGCCATCTGATGCAGCCTGTCAGAGAGCATTTTTGTGGAGTGCTCCCCCGCCATGGCGCCGGCAAAACGCAGTCGACCTTTGCAGAGGATGCACTGGTACGGATCCGTGCCTAGAAAGCCTTTCATCAGCACCGCGAACCCGGGGCGTTTAGGTTTCTCCCGTACCGTCATTTCCAGCGCTTTGTAAACCTTCGGCAGCAGCGAGCCCCGCTTGCGGTTGGCCAGAAAGCCGGAGTAGCGCACCATCTTAAAATGCCGCGCCGGAACGTGGCTGATATAGCGCCCGATCATCTCTTCCTGGCTCAGCGTCTGGCGCTTATGCTTTCCCGTGCGGTGATCGAGGTAGTGGTGGACCACCGCGCCGCCGGCGTAGTGTCGCAGCCGTGAAGCCGACACCGGCGGTCGTTTCAGGTAGCGTCCGAGGTATCTAACGCTGTGCCAGGCTCCCCGGGTCTTCTTCGCGAAGTGTACCTTCCAGTGCCGGCCATACTGTGCCTTCAGGTAACGCCGCCACTGGAGCTCATCGCGGATGTGGCCCAGTCCCGGCAGGGTGCCGGGACTGGCCCGCTCATAGCTGCGGCGCAGCAGGCGGATAACGGCACCCCGCCAGATTTCCTCAACGGCCTTCTTTCTGAAGAAAAGGCTGCGCCATACGCCGTGCTTAACGTCAAGTCCACCGCGAGTGACGGAAACGTGGATATGTGGGTGCTGATGCAGCTGCCGACCATAGGTGTGAAGGGCGCAGAAGATACCCACTTCGATGCCCTGCCGGCGCGCCCACTCAAGCATGGCCCGGGTGGCACAGCGGAACAGCTTGTTGAGCAGGGGCTAGTTATTGCTGAAAAAGGGCCACAGCAGGTGTGGCATGGTAAAGGTGATGTGCTGCCATTCGCAGTCGGGCAGGACGTGCTGTTGCTCAGCGATCCACTGTTCGGTGGACTTCATGCCGCAGGCACTTCAGGCCTTTGACTTGCAGCTCTGGCAGAAGAAGCGGGAGTGTGTGCAGTCCGGCGATGCGCAGCAGTAGCGGCGTACGCCCATGGCGCAGGTCCCGCAGGCGAGCATGCGCTCAACGCAGAGGCGGGTCCACTGGCTGATGCTGTCGCCGTGTTTTTCGAGGTAGCGGTTCCAGCCGTCATCGACGGTGAAGAGGAGTTTGGCGGGGCGGGGTATATACATGAGACCGAGTATAAATTGGAGCGCCGGTCATGAAAACTCCCGAAGCTGCACAGCAGCGCCGCTCACGCCGCAGGCGTGCTACGTTCTGGCGCCTCCATGCCGCTGACGCGGCATTCAGTGAGGGGCTGCGCACTGCTCGCCCCTCTCCGGACAGTCGGGTTTTCAGGTTCCCGGTTCACGTTTACACTTACCTGAATACACGCCGGTTAACCCAAAGGACAAACAGATGGATAACGGAAACCTCAGCGCCAGCCACCTCGCCTGGTGTGGACTGCTGGCCCTGCAGAACGCGCGTGATGACGGAGATGTCAGCTCGCCGGCGCAGGAAAACCTGTTTCTGGTCAGGTGGCTGGCGCTGGCGGAAAAACAGCGCAGGTTCAGCAGGGAGCTGGCCAGCGACATCAGCTGGCTGCTGAAGGAGGGAAGGGCCAGGGGAGTGCACGCCGACCTGCCCGGCAAGCTGAACTACCTCTGGCGCGCCGGGAGCGGCAGCCTGAAGGCGCAGAACGACCTTTACCGCCTGCAGCATGCCCTGAACGCGGTGAAGATGACGGGCTGGGTGTACATGGTCCTGTCGGAGAAGGAGTGGAGCGGGCGCAACAGGATACGCCTGAATCCCGCCGTGTCGGGAATCTACATTAACCGGGCTGCCCTGGAAAACGGCTTTGATGATGAGGGAAAGCAGCGTTACCCGCTTCCCGCGCGCATCAGCGGGAACCTCGCCGGGCTGGACGTGCTGCTGAAGCGATCGGGCTGGTGCCGTGAGCCGGTGAACGAAGATGACCCGATGCTCCACAATCTGCTGGCCCTGTCAGAACTCTGAACTTTTTAACCACAGTAGTGAGGACGTATGAGCGCCAGCGATAACGCAGAATTTGACCGGATTATGACTGATGTCACAAGGCAGACCGCGATCAGGATTTTAGCGCCATGAACGAGGGTTCCCGTGCCGAGCTGGAAAGCCTGTTCACAGAAGGCGACGGCTATGACCCGATGGCCGGTCTTCAGATAACCCTGAACCTGATAATGATAGGCAATGCCTGGCAGGACCGGCGCGTATTCGCCATCGCCGGCAGGGTGGCTCAGGTGTCATCTGACGTAAACATGGCGGGCAGGGCCAAAGGCAAGGCCGCCCTTCGCCAGCTGCTTGACGAAATCAGTGAGTTGCTGAAAGAGCCGGGGTTTAACAAAGAGGACTGAGCCGGAAAATCAGCGGCACCTTACCGTTAAGGCCACCGCTGCCGTTAGAGACAATGGCTGTGGTAGTTCCGCTCGGGCCAGGTTGCTGAGAAGCGGCGTCAGGAAAAGCGCAATCCCAAATAAATGGCTTTAAAGTGCAGAATATGCACTTTAAATGTAAAATCAGCACATGACAGTGAGCTGAGGCTGCATATGACCGGATTTGAATTTCGTTTGTGGAGACGCGGACTGAACTGGACGCAGGAGCGTGCTGCCGAGGAGCTGGGCATTTGCCTGAGAACGTATAAAAATTATGAAAAAGACGGACCTCCGCAGATGGCCGTACTCGCGACAGAAGCCCTGTCGTTACGCCACGACCGGTCACGGTCGTCTACCCCTCTGCAGTAAAGTCTGACGGGAGAAAGTACCCGGCAGGTGTGATGCTGGCATCTGCAAAATTGTTGCTATAAGTGGCGGTACATGGGGTCGGTTTGGAAAACGGAAATTTTTGTACGTTAAGCGCATTATTAAACCAATAGCGAGGCGTAATAGATTAATTGTGCGTCAGAGTTTATCGCTTTTAAGTTGTAGCCTTTTCGGTATCGCATTTAGGTTATCCGATGAAGGGCAAACCGCCTGAAAACGCCGTATCCCGCATGGGTTACACTCCATTTCAATAGGTAAGCCTGTTCGAAAAACAGGCTTACCGTACACTAATTCTCTATATCCAAACTGACCCCAGTAATAACTTCAGCTCACTGGGCATGGGTTTCATTATCCTGTTTTCAGTCAATGGCGAATTTTTGCGAGGTCGTCGTCCGACAGCCCCGTCAGCTCTCTTACCGATTGCAGCGGGATACCTTTGGCCAGGAGGTTGCGTGCGACCTCCATTTTGCCTTCCTGACGCCCTTCCTGACGCCCTTTGTCCAGTCCCTTCTGCTCCAGCTGCTGTGCAATCGTCATCAGTTCGTCCTCATGCTGCGGCACTCTTTGCGCCAGGTTGCGTACGAAGGCTTCGGCGTCGTCGGTTTCGCCCGCCTGTACGAGATAGTTTATCAGCGAAATCAGCTGCTGTCCCGTCAGGTGACCGGCCATCAGGGTGGTGGCCAGCCGGTCCAGCAGGTCGGCAAGGTCTCGCCGGTGTATGTGCTTCTGCAGAAGAGTCAGCGCAGCCATGCTGCGGTGGTGCATGATCTCCTCGTCCGGGATCACCGTGACGTCGACAAGCGGGAAGGGGCCGGCGTAAAGACGGGCCGCCAGCGTCGGATCGTCAAACTCCTGCAGCCAGTCGGTGGAAAACGGGTACGGGCTGCGCTTCCCGGTGTAGAACAGCACCGGGATTACCAAAGGCAGCTTTTTATGCCCGGCATCCAGATGGCGCTGCATGGCGGCCACGGCGTAGCGCATCAGGCGGAACGCCATGTGCCGGTCGGGCGTTGACTGGTGTTCGATGAGCACGTGAATGTAGCCGTCGCCGGCGGCGGTCTTCAGGCTGTAGAGCACGTCGCTGTAGTAGGCGCGCAGGCTTTCCTCCACGAAGCTACCGGACTCCAGCTTCAGGGTGCTGAGATCGCAGACTGCGCGAAGCTCAGCCGACAGGTGTAGCTCAATAAAGTCACGGGCAGTAGCAGGATGCGTCAGGAAGGCTTTGAAGGCAGCATCATGTGGAGCGGATGTAAGTTTCATAGTTTGTCTTTAGAGCTTTAACCGTTAAGCAGCCGTTGCAGTTTCAGGCACTTTTTTAACCGAAGTTACTTTCCATGGCAGGAACATCAGAAACCCGATCCATAAGCCACCGCCAATGCTCAAGGATGGCAGCACGCATGCAAAGAGAACTGAATAAATCGATATGAGAAAAATACGGGGAATATTCATGTGGAACTCTTCTTTTAGAATTAAGAACGGAGGATAAATATAAAGCTACCAGCCATAGAAAACGCTCAACCATAAGATTTAGCATGTTACCTATAGCGGTTTTTTTACAAAGTTGGGATAATATTACCATCTTTATGATGCGTGTCATTCAAAACCTTTTCCCTTTAACTCGAGTCAAGATATAAGTATCTTATCCTGTCCGAAGTACGATGAAACCAGAACATACTATTATTAAGTAACTGACTAATATACATATAAATATAATGAAAATGGCCGCAATTTGGAAATGGCGTTTTCAATCTAAAAGTGGGGTTTCACGGACACTACTGTCAACTGAACGATCGATTGTACGCTCATTTATACTTTTACCGTGCGTGTTCATGTGGTTAACCCTCAAGCCATAGAGTCAGTATCTTATGTGAATTCCCACGCTCCCTGCATTACCGTTCATGTTAGGCCCGTGGGCATGGTGCAGCTTCTGCTGTTTGCTGAACTATATGGTATATTCCCGTACGACAGAATTCAGCGCACCGTTGTGCGATGCCAGATGCAGCCCACATCCGCTTAACCTGCCATTGCGTGTCAGGTTTAATTTTTCTGTTAACTGCTTACCTCCCCGCGCGTCCACCCAGTGACGACATTGAGTTTTTTCTGTTGCAAATGTTCAAAGCAGGGAACAATTGAAGGAATGATGATGAAAGAACGTAATAGGAAGTTTTTGAATTATGCAGCAGCCAGACTGAAGAAGTTGGCGTCAAGAATTGATGAATACCTGAAACAGGATGACGTATCCTCTGCATCTAAATACACCGCGCTGACGCCATCTAAAATCGAAGGTCCGAATGAATACTTCGCCGCCATGGACTTTGCGCTGTTACAAAAAGACGTCAGGAACATTGCGGTGACGGGGGCTTACGGTGCCGGCAAAAGCACCATCATCAGCTCCTACATGGATACGTTCAGGAAAGACCGGCACATCAGCGTCTCTCTTGCCGGTTTCGACATGGAAAAAATGGATGCTCCTCCCAAACCACAGGAGGTGGAATTAAGCATTCTTCAGCAGATCCTCTATAAGAAAAACAGGGACGCGCTCCCTGACTCCAGGATTGACCGCATTCTTAACAGAAACAGGGCGCACATCTGGCGCGTCTTCTCATCGGCCTTGAAGCTTGCGATTCCGCTGGGGCTCCTGCTGGCGCTCATTTTCCCGGATAAGGCCCTCAGTATTGCTGGAGTACCCGCCAGCATTGTCAGCTGGCTTGACTGGGCAGTTCCGCTTAAGCCATTGTTTCTGCTATTATCATTCGGTTTTTCACTTTACTCTATTTCCGCATTCACCTCTCGGATAGGAATATTTGACAAGAAAATAAAGCTCAACAAAATTTCGCTTCTGAGCGGAGAGGTCGAGACTGGAAGCGGTGAATCAAGCTCTCTTCTGAATAACTGCCTCGATGAGATGGTATATTTTTTTTCAAAGATTCAGGACTACCGCATCGTGGTGTTCGAAGACCTCGATCGCCTGAAAGATCATGATATTTTTGTAAAATTAAGAGAAATAAACACGATAATAAACAACAATCTTTCTGAAGATAACCCGCTGCGTTTTATTTACGCCGTCAGGGACGATGTTTTTCCCGGTGCTGAATCACGCACGAAGTTTTTTGACTTTATCATCCCTGTCGTTCCTGTTATGGATGTGAGAAATGCTTATTCCCTGTTAAATGACAAGCTGGGAGGAAGCGTTGCAGGTATTCAGGAGTGCCTGCGAGGAACGGCAATGTATATAAACGATATGCGCTGTCTCCAGAATATCGTCAACGAATACCTCATATTCGAAAGCGTGGTTGATAACACCAAGCGAAAAGTGAACCTTTACAGCCTTGTTTTTTACAAAAACACGTTCTCCCATGATTACGGGTTAATTGACAGAAAAATAAGTGTGCTTTACCGGTTTGTAGATGATTACCGTCACCTCAGGTTGCATGATGAACACTTTTCAAACTTAGAAGAAAGAGTGTCGCTTCTTTCCTCTAAGTTAAACGCCACCATCGAAGAGCACGCCAGTACATCCCTGGATGTCAGGGAAAGTATTATTGCCTCACTTATTCCAGAAAGGTTGAGAGTTATTGTTCAACTACAGCATTCTAATGATGATTATAACTTTTACTCCTACGATACGAACGCACTCGTAAGTAATGAGAGTGAGTTTATTGGATTTCTGGAAAGTAAAAAAAAGATAAGGGTTAGCAGTGTTGCTAATAACAGTAATTCACGAGCTTCATTTATATTATCCGAATCTGAAAGGACCACTCTGCTTAGTGATTATGAAAGACGGAAAATCCTGATCGGGGATGACAGAAGTCAAGCCCTTGAAAAGGCAAAATCGGACCTGGCCGAAACAAAGGAAAAACAGCGTCGGAAAAAAGCGATATCGCTGTCCGGACTGGTCTCGCTGATGACTTTTAAACAGTTCTCCGCCAGAGCAGAGGGCTATCTTGAAGATCTGGACACGCACACATTTCTGTCCGAAGAGAAAAGGAAACTTATTCGTGACGAAATGCGCTACGGCGGGACTAAAGCGCTGTATCTGTTGCTGTCCCGGGGGTTCCTTGACCAGGATTTCATGCGTTCCCGCTCCGTTTTCCATGAGGGCGGCCTGTCTGTTAATGATAACGAATTCATTAAGCAAATTCCTCTCGGCCTCTCGTTCGAACAATCGAACGAGAGCCACGTCATAGATGACGTCAGGGGGGTTATTGACGAAATCCGCATACAGCATTTCCTGCATTTTGATGCGGTACTGCATCATCAGATCCTCACTTACCTGCTCCAAAAAGACGTCAGCAGTCTTGATGACATGATTGCCGCGCTGTTTGGTAAAGCAGGTGACAGGATTCTTGAAGTGCTGAACGCGCTGGAAGACCACTTCAGGGAACCAGACAGCTACGTCCTGCTTCTTCTTCGTATTCTCGACAAAAACCGTTACCTGAATGATTTGATTACCCACCTTCAGGCCGCGGATAAAAGCGATGAAAATACCCGGCTTGCGGCGGCGGTGGTCTCATATGGCAAGGCAGACTGGGCGGATAATCGCGACGCGTTCCGGGATTACGTTGAGGCGCTGGGTCCCGGCATCGTGCACCATGTAGAGAAGCCGCGCATGCAGGCATTCCTGACCCTCATCCGCAGCCTGGGAGTGCGCTATGAAACGTTTACACCCGCCGCCAGCGACGGGGAGCGGGAGCTCCACTGCTTTGCAGGGGAACACCATTTATACCTGCTTACCAGTGAAAATGTCGGGCACGTTCTGTCGGCGCGCCTGAGCTCGCACGGATACACCGTCAGTGAATGCCGAGAGCTCCCCTGGTCACTGGCATCCTCGCACGATGAGGCGACGCTTCAGTACTTCCTGCAGGATCCGGAGACGTTTGTCAGAGAGGTGTTTCTGACCTCTCAGGAAGATGCCGCGGCCGCTAATGCCGTACTTCTCGTCACACCCCTCAGCGATGACCTGAAGTTAAGGATCGTCAGGGAAATGAGCTTCTGCCTGGATTCGCTGGCGGATATACCCCGTGAGCCCGGCGCTGAAGAAGACGGCGTAACGCTTTCATTCCGTGACCTGTTTTACCGCTATGACCGCGTTTATGCCCGCTGGGCTGAGCTGCTGGAAGACCTTGAAAACGGCGGCGACCTGAAGGTGATTACGGGCTTTATGGCCCGCCATGCCGACATACTGGGTGAGGACCGCCTGGAGGATTATGATGAAAAAACGTACGTTAATGCCTATCAATATGTTATCTGCAATTATGGATTAGCTGAGAACAGCTATAAAAAAATACTCAGAAATACTGAAGTCAGAACCGAAATGTTTGACGATAAAATAACAGAGGCTGTCATCATCCGGCTTCTGAAAAACAGTAAAGTAGAACTGAATAAAAATAACTACAACATCATTATCAGCCGGACAGGAAACGGTGATGACATGCTTGAGGCGATAACCTTCTGGTTCAGTTGTTATCAGGAAGAGTTCATGGCCGACAGCGAAGTCTATCTTCAGGCCATTGAGGATAATAATGTTTTTGAACAGTTGCTGAAAAAGGTGACAGGTAGCGTCTCCTTCCCGGACTCGCTTAAAAAGGCACTAATTATTCAGCAAACGGAATATTACCTGTCTCTTCCAGATGATGAGATGCCACTTTCTGAAGAGCAGAAACTTGGCGTATTTCACCTTTCTGAGGATGAGAGATTCAAAATGAAAATCATGCGTTCGCTCATATTATCCGGATACCGTAGCAGAGCGGTACTGGCACAGATGGCTGAGAAAATGCAGGAGAGCGAACTGAAGAAAATATTTAATGCTAAAACCAGGGCGACGCTAACCCTTAGTAACCGGGAGAGCTGTATCCCACTGCTCGAGGATTTACGTCAGACCGGAATAATAAAAGAATATGAGTTACCGGAAGAAAATAAAGTATTAATAATCTTGGGGGGCTCAGCTAAATACGAGTCTTAACCGATAACTTGCCGGGTACGGGCCTGCCCCGTGCCTTCTCAACGCCTGTTCTCCTCTCCGGCTTTCAGGTCCTTTCCGCATTGCGTCAAAGTCGGAACTTGCAAACAGCACTAACCGGACTGCTGCATGATTTTTGGTGTAAAAAATGCATGAAGACTATGACACATGGTGTTATTTTTTGTATGATAGCCACATCGTCACCTCGGGCGTTCTCCTCTGGATCATTACCAGCCTGTAATGGGTACAGGGACTTCCGGCAGTAGCCGGTTTGTAAAAGGAAAGCCACATGAAACCGAAAATTGTTCCGGTTATCCGGTATACACGTTTTCGTTTCGGTCGCGTAGAACATGTGCGTAAGCACATGCGCTCGCTCCCGAATCGTTAAGTGAATGGTGCCCGCAGGTGATGATGCTTCTGCTGAAACGCAGAATAATCTGCCCCTACTTTTTTTCATCCATCATTGAGCTGTAATGATCCGTTTCTTCCATTTCCTCAAATATCTTTTTGAAAAGCCTGAAGTACTCGTCCTTATCCATAATTCCCGTGGACAATATATTTCTTCCATCAGAATGTGAATGCCGGTTTATTGCCCGATAAAACGAATCATAACGCCCTTCGGCGTGTTTCATGGCCAGCTCCGCAAGGGTTTTTTCCAGTCTCTCTTCCTTGCAGGCGAAGCTGAAATAATACTCCAGAATATTTCGCATCGTATTAGGAAGAACGATAGACTGACTTTTATTGTCCCTCACATCTTTTAGAGTCTGCCATAGGGCCTGATATTCATTAAGCATTTCATGCATGGATAAAGGGATACAGTCGCTGTGCTTATTCTTGACTATACGCAGTAGTGACCAGCCTTTGGGGGCATCAAGCTTGCTTTCCAGCCTTCTCACAGCCGTCAGCATTATTTCCTGGAAGAAAAATAAGTTATGCGTAAGAATAACCAGATGGCGGGCTGTCTCAGGATTAATAATCTTTCTCTTAATCAGTGAAGCGACCTCATAAATATAGTTATGTGAGAGACTGGATATTGGATCATCAATAATAATAAGCTTTCGTCCGTCGTGAACGGCCTCGGGCGTGACGCTACCGGTACAGGATTCGATAAAATAGAGTAGTGAAATAATCGTCTTTTCACCTTCACTCAACGTCTTGAATACATTCTGTTCCTGAGGTTCGCTTTCCCGGCTCAGCCGGTAAAGTTTCAACTCCTCATCATGGCAGCAGATGTGAAAGTCAGTTATGCCAAGAGCTTTCAGGTTATTATTGATGGAATCTATAGTGGGCTGTATTACCGATAGCCGCCCGTTTAGTCGAGACGTCTCTTCTGCGAGATGCCTGCGCTCAGTCGAAAGCGTGGAGGACTTCTGTTCGGCCTTCTCTTTCTGGCTCCTGACTTCCTGAAGATTTCCCTCCAGCGCTACAAGATACTCATCACAAACCTGGCGTAGATACGTATGGACATCTGCCTTAAGCGCCGTCATTTCTGTGGCATAGTTTTCGGCCAGCCGGTTGTTATCAGAAACGGTGTGATTTATCTTTGCAATGTCGTGGATCAGCTGGTCGCACGCCTCTTTAGTCTCCTCGACAGTAAATATTTCAGAGGGTCGGTCGAGCTTGTTGACGATTTTCTCCAGGTTTGACTGGCATATGTTTATAAGTAATTTAAGCGTAATAAAAACGTCTGCGCCCTCTCTTACTTCAGGGTGCCTGAAGATTCTGTCAGATAGTTCTTTCAGATAGTCGATATTTTCCGCTAAATCTGAACCAGCTGCTCTTATAATATCAATAGAATTTTTATAGGTTTCGTCATACATTTTTTCCATTTCTTCGGCGAAATGGACCGCATCAAATGTGTTCTGACAGAAAGGGCATACGTCATCCTGAATAAATTGCGCCCCCTCCCTGACCCAGTCTGCATTTCCCATTTTTGCAATAAAGTCTGAAAACTGCGTTCCTGATGAAGGCTGCAGCGGTGACTGAACAAGCCGGATAATATCTTCGCTCAGTGGAGGGGGCGAAGAAAAGCTAATATGAGGTAAGCTTGTTCCTTTGCTTTTTTCAAGTTTTTCGAGACGAATTGAAAGCTCTTCTGAATCAAATGTGTCTTCTGAAGGAGAAGTTTCTTTCATACGATCGTAAAAGTTTTTTTGCTGTTTCGCCCCAGCAAGAAAGGATGAAAATTTAGTTCTGTCTGCAGATGTCCTATTATACATTCTCGCTGCACAGCCACTTATTAAACTCATCTCCATTTCATCACGTTCGGCGATCTCCAATTTAAGGCGTTCGACCTGAGAGTCTTTCTTCCTGATGGCAATGTTATTCTCCTCAATTTTATCCTGGATACCTTTGTTATGATCGCTGAGAGTGAAAATACCCGGCTGAACGTTATCAAGACTGAATTTCCTTTCTACATAGTCTTGGTTAAATACCAATGGAAATAAATCTTCCTGGCTTTCAAAGCGACACTGGCTGTATTTATCCGGATAGTATCCGGCAAAGTAATTCGAGATCGTCGACTTTCCCGATCCATTTTGTCCATATATCAACGTGACTTTGCTGCTGAGATCGATACGTACATCTTTGTCGGCACCGTAACTTCTGACACCCCTGATGGTAAGCACTGCCATTCTTTTTCCTTTATTCCAGAAAGCCGTAGCCCTATCCTAGCGCAATTTTCATCCGGTGCGCATGGTGTCCATGAATCATCCTGACATTTTATTTGGAGCATCTCAGATGGCTTTCCGTTTTCCGTTATACCCGGAAAGATGGCGTCAGGAGGCGGGTTTCCCGCCCGCACCCCATGATATGGTGCTCGGTCGCCTTCCGTACCGCACTATCCAGGCATTCAGGATCCCGTGCGGATCCTGAACCGTGAGGCCCCGCCTGCTTTCTGCTTCCGCTTTATGGTACATATCCATAAAGCGGTAAATGACGCCCTGCCGCTCCGCGGATTATTGTGGTGGCCCGAAGCCCCCGATCCGGGCGAAAATAGGCGCAGACTGCCACAGGCGTCGCTGCGTGAATTCTGGGAAAGATGCAGGGGTAAATCCCGCCAGAATTCACGCAGCACTGTTAATAATAAAAGAGGTGTTATGTCGCTTCCGACCATTAACGGTTACACCGCCCCGCTGCCGGCCCAGCCCGACTTCGGGCGGGCGCTGTCGCTGCGTGCTATGGCCACTGCCTACACGGAGCTTCCCCGCTATCTGCTTGCGCCGGAAGTCAGCGCCCTGCTGCACTACGTGACCGACTGGAGCCAGCACGCCCTCATCAACACGCTCTGGAACACCGGCGGACGCCTTAACGAAGTGCTCGCGCTGCGGCGGCGGGACTTTCACCTCAACGATGCGATCCCGCACGTGGTTATCCGCACCGCCAAGCAGCGGCGCGCCGGCAGCGGGCGCCCGAAGAAAGGAAAAAGCCCGAACCGCGTGGTACCGCTCTCCGATCCGGCCTGCGTCGATGAGCTGAGAAGGCTGTTTGCTAGCGTCAGGGAAGAGTTTGAAACCGGGCCCGACGGCGAACGCCGCGCCCAGCCCGTCTGGACCGTATCCGACCGCACGGTACGCAACTGGATCAGCCGTGCCGTGGATGACGCCGCACGTGCCGGCATCCGCCTCAGCATCGACGTGTCGCCGCACACCTTCCGCCACAGCTTTGCCATGCACATGCTCTACAACCACGTTCATCCGAAGGTGGTGCAGTCCTTGCTCGGTCACGAAAAGTTTGAGTCAACGGAGGTCTACACGAAGGTTTTCGCCCTGGACGTGGCCGCCAGCCACCAGGTGCGGTTCAGCCAGGATACCGAAACGTCCCTGCAGCTGCTGCGCGGACTCTCGCAGCCTTTATAAAGGGGTTCTATGCCGGAACCTCAGAAAATTCCGTCACCAAGCTAAAGACTCACATGTTTTGCATGATGTTAAATAAATTACAGGTTATATGACCGATTTCAGCATCAGAATGAGTGTTTTGAACATTGTCACGCAACTGGTCGTTTTGTAACAACCCCGCAGTTACTGGGTGCAGAAAAATCCAGGTTTCCGTCGCAGAACCCCATCTAGCCTCAAACCGACCAAAACACGATAGTTGAAGAGGCACTTCGGCCCACCACCTCATTCTCTGGCAACATCCGGGCGCATGAACGCGCGGGGGATCCCTGTTTTTTACGGAGCCACAACCCCGGATATTACGATCGCAGAGATCAGGCCCGCAGTAGGCACTTACGTAGTTGTGGCGAAGTTTATTTCTCTGAAACCGCTGCGCATCCTCGAAATGTCTGCGCTAGACACGCTCGGTCAGGTCAGCGGAAGCCTGTTCGATTCTGCAATGGAAGAAAAACTTAGTACTGCATCATTTCTGAGAAAGCTGTCCCGCAAGCTGACATTGCCTGTGGCAGGAAACGCAGATAATGAGTATCTGATCACTCAGGCGGCGGCAGAGTATCTTTCTGTTGCTGTGGCCTGTGAACTCGACGGACTTAGTTTTAAGTCAACACAGCAAGCTGCTGAAAAAATGAAAAATCGAGTTCTTTGAATATTGTTGTATTCAGTAAATCATCATCCGTTCAGGATGCAGATCTTAACGGGAACCGATATGCAGTAAAACTCTTTGAGTACGACTATGACAAAAACGGATCGCACTCATGGCCTGAACCCGTAATTAACAAAATACAACATATTTCCAAAGAGTTATCTGTAAAAAGGAAAAGCGAAAAACAACTAAATGAATGTGCACTTCAACTGGATGCCGGTGAGCTTATTTTTTACAGAATCAAAGGCGTAATGTTCCAAAAAAATGAGTATCCGGTCAAACTTGGCCATCCCATCGATTCAAAAAACTGATACCGGTCATAAGGGGGCAGTTTGGATATAGAGAATTATTTGTATTAGTCGCGACTTGATCTGACATATGGCCTTGAAAGGTTGAGAGTTACCGGTTTTGATATGGGTGTCGAATCCTTATACAAAACACGAGGTAACTCTCATGCTTCATACTACCAATCCCGTCATCAAACACAAAACTGGTTTGCTTAATCTGGCTGAAGAACTCAGCAACGTATCTAAAGCCTGTAAAATCATGGGCGTCTCCCGTGATACATTTTACCGTTATCGTGAACTGGCTGATGAAGGCGGTGTGGATGCGCTGATTAACCGCAGCCGGCGCGCTCCCAATCTCAAAAATCGTACTGACGATGCAACTGAGCAGGCCGTTACTGATTATGCTGTTGCGTTCCCTGCTCATGGCCAACACCGGACCAGCAATGAGCTGCGTAAACAGGGCGTTTTTATCTCAGGAAGTGGCGTCCGTTCTGTCTGGCTGCGCCACAATCTTGAGAATTTCAAAAAGCGCCTTAAAGCACTGGAAGAAAAAGTGGCTCGTGAGGGTATCGAACTGACTGACAGCCAGATTGCCGCACTGGAACGTAAAGCCAGTGATGACGAGGCCTGTGGCGAAATTGAAACCGCTCATCCGGGTTATCTGGGGTCTCAGGACACGTTCTACGTGGGAAACCTGAAAGGTGTTGGACGTATTTATCAGCAGACGTTCGTGGATACCTACTCGAAGGTCGCTCACTGCAAGCTGTATGTCACCAAAACGCCGATTACAGCAGCAGATCTGCTGAATGACCGTGTGCTGCCGTTCTACGCGTCTCAGGGACTACCTATGCTGAGAATATTGACCGACAGAAGCACAGAGTACTGTGGCAAAGTAGAGCAGCATGATTACCAGCTTTATCTGGCAATAAATGATATCGACCACACAAAGACCAAAGCGATGTCGCCGCAGACGAACGGCATCTGCGAACGGTTCCACAGGACGATATTGCAGGAGTTTTATCAAGTAGCATTCCGCAAAAAACTGTATGGCGAACTTGATACATTACAGTCAGATCTTGATGAATGGCTGGTTCACTATAATAATGAGCGAACCCATCAGGGGAAAATGTGCTGTGGCCGGACGCCAATGGAAACGTTACTTGATGGAAAACACATCTGGGCTGAGAAAAATTTAAACCAGATGTAATCTGACGGACACCTGTATAAATAACCGATAATTGTCAGATCAGGTCTGAGCTAATACAAATTATTGTACGATAGGGTGTACTCCCGCGCTAAAAGCGTTTGGCGTGCATTTTGTGCAATCGGATAACCTAAATGCGTGTCATTTTCAGAAAATGACTGCACGGAATGTCAGCAGTCAATAACACTACGGATAACAGAGCGTCATCGTGTTCTTGCCGCATTCCAGAAGGCATGGCAAACCAACCGCAATCCTAGCCACCAAGCATAGATAGCCTCAATTGACTGGCAATCAGTATCATTCAGCAGACCATGAGCCAGCTTGTTGCGCAGATTCGGGCCCATGGCCGTGCAATACAACGCTTTGATTTCGAATACCAGATCTTTTCCAAAGACCTTTTCTGCCTCTGGCTGATCAATGAGCGTACTGATTCCGTTTTCAGTCTGAACTCCATGCTCGTCGAGATGAGTAGTGCGCGCGCCCGCATGTTTGAGGTGATAGCGCACCATATTCTCGACTTGCGGCACCAGCAGGTGCAACGCGGTGACAAAGTCATGGTTAAAGCCTGCAAACAGCGCTTTGCCGAACAAACGCTCCCTACCAATTGGGACAATTGGGGATCGACTGGCAAGCTCGATCAGGTCGGCTTCTCGCAAGCGGTGTTCCAGTAGAAGCGAACCCAACGCTGGCCAGATAAATGCATTGACGTAGAAGTTTAACCACGCACGGTACATCCTCGTCATTTCCCAGAAAACACGTGCTCTGTTTGCCTCGTCTACAAGGTCGGCATTGGTGTCCAGGCAGGGGATTCGGGCAATGACCCGTCCATTTTCGGCTAGCACGGTCACCGGGAAAATATGCATAAGAGATGGCTGTTTGAGTTGCGCCACAATCTGCTGCCACAAATCCTGATACTTGAACGGCGTAAGGACGATACGAGAGAAAGCTTGTAGCGCCTCGGTAAGTGTTTTGTTCTGTACGGCCTGACTAGCCCACACCATCTGTTCGCGAAAATCCACCTCGGGAAAGGGAATTTCCCCCAGGTCTCCCAACGATTTTTCGCCAGCCTCATCCATCTGCTTCCGAAGTGCGGTGATCCGCACCTCAATGCAAAGTGCCTGGCGTTGTTGCCGTGAAATGGTGCGATACGTCTGAATGGCTTGTTCGTAGAAGCTGGCCGCAGCACCATAGCTGGGATGAGGTGTTTGGATACGTGACCTCCCTTCCCGAACGTAGCATTCCGCGACCTGCACCGTCATGGCTGCAGCCTCTGCTTTATCGTCGGCGATACCAAACCAGATCGCCGCGTGCCTGAACAGCCGCCCTGCGGTCATGATTTGCACTTGCTCGGTATCGGTATCGTAGTCGCGTGCCAAAGTCGCCAGTTTGTTTGCAACTTCTGCGGACTGTTCCATTTCCAGTCCAACCCACTGCAACAGATCCGACACTTTCCATGCCAACCAACCTTCCGACTTTGTCAAGGTATGCAAGGCATGTAGGAGCGGCTGCCTGGTATCATCTAGCTTATCGGCTGCCCCTTTACCAAGCATCTTAACCAAGGTGATTGCCCGCTCCCAACATGCTTGCCAGTCATTCTGCAAAATTTCCGTATTTATTGGAATCCGCTGATAGTTATCAATCGCGTCCAGTGCCATGCAAACGGCTTTTGTATCATTCGATTTATACTTCCGTACCCATAGCAGGTCCGCCAAGCGAGCCTTGAGCCACGAATTGTCTGTGGACCTAACTACCTGAGCAAAAAAATCAAGGTCCGCTTCTATAAAATCATCCGGCCCGGCCGTTCGCCAGCCAAGATGGGTGATGGTAGATGCAAATGGTTGCTGCCGATTGTCAGGGCTGGACAGCAGACGCATGGCACACGCATCAGCCAAAAGCCAAAGCGCCTTGCCAGGCCCGTTCATTTTCGCTTCCACGGCAAGTTCAGCGGCCCTGGAAAAGGCGCGCCATAGTGGCTCGTAGCCAGCCTCGGCAGTGTCAGCAAGAATGCTTTGCCAGCCGCAATCAGCAAAATCCTGCGCTGTTACTTCCAGGTCAGACGGGTAACGTTGCATGTTTATTTTCTCTAATTTTTTTTAGACAGATTTTTTGTGGCGATAGCTCAATTACGATTGAGCAACTTCACACCATCAGGGCGTAGCTCACATCTCGGTGACACATGCCGGTATAACGTCTGCCTGGTAATGCCAAGTTCCTGACAGAGGTCACCGACCTTGGTTTCCGACTGCCCCATGGCCGCCATAGCAGACGCAACTTGGCCGCTGTCATCTTGAATGGTCGACCGCCGCTACGCCCTCGCGCACGGGCACGGGCAGAGTCAGGTCATGCACGGTGTTGATGAGATGACGCAGGCTTCGACCGAGACGGTCGAGCTTCCATACCATCAATGGGGTTCTATGCCTGAACCGCCGAAATTTCCGGCATCAGGAATCAGACGGCTTTTTGAGAATATTTCCTTGTGCTGACGTATACGATTATGGTGCCATTAATGAGAATTTCTTCGTACCAGCTATATGAGACGTTGCAATCAGTTATTTTTCGTACTGAATGCCGGTTTATCTGCTGTCCGGTTAACGACGGTCTTACGTACAGGATGCCGAACGCCAAAATTATGCTTCACGGAAATTTCGGTGGTTCCGGCAAACAGCCCCAATATCGACAGCCACCACTCTCTGAAGAACCGCCTCAAGCAGATAAAGCGCTGGGTCGTCAGTACTGACCTGCGCGCAGAGAAACAGCACGTTACCTGCGACATTGAGCGCGCGCTTGACGGACACGCTGACAAGCTGAGTGATGTACCCGACGAAGAACCCGATGGATGACTATCAGGCCAGAGACATACACCACGGTGATCTGGATATCCTGGCGTTATATAATCAGTTTCATCTCGACGTTGATACGGTCTCGACAAAGGTCAATGCGTACACGCTCAGGCTGGTCAATCCGCAGAACCCTTACGGCCCCCTATGCGAGGCCGGGAACGCAGAAGCAGATGTCCTTTGTCAGCCGGATATTCCTGTCCCCCTGCGAATGATCAGGGACGGGATTTGTGCAGCGGTGCCGCATGATGAGTCCATTCAGTAAGGAGCGGGGTGATGTCTTCTTCACACTCGCCGGTTCCACCTGTTTCAGAGGTCCGTTTATCTATCATTTCCTGCATCACCGGATAGTGACCGCAAAGTTCAAATGACCCCGCACCACCCGTTTCGCCAAAGATATCGCGCCAGATAAAGTAAAAGACCAGCGTCGGCTTATTGGCAATACGTGCAGCCGGATAGCGATAGCGCGTTTCTTCAAATGCGGCGTCAGTGACCCTGTCTGCCAGGGTATCAAGCAGCGCCAGGATGCCGCTGCCGTGATCGAAGGCCAGTTTTACCCGCTGCAGAATGTTTTCGGGCAGTAAATCCCGGCAGGCTTCGCGCAGTAACCATTTTTCGGTCGGTCGCTGGCTGCTTTTCTGAATCAGACCTGACGCGGGGAGGTTAACAGCATATTCCACCAGCAGCGGATCCAGAAAAGGCACACGGGCTTCGACACTGCAGGCCATAGTTGCGCGATCCAAACGTCGGCATTCTGTCTTGTGGAGATGACCCAGCAATTGTTTGAGCTGGCCGGAAAGGCGGGCGGGTGGAACGCGACGCAGCAGCCCGTAGCCAGCAAATATCTCGTCTGCGCCTTCGCCCGATAATATGACCTTTATCCCCTCCTCTGCCGCAGCCTGGGCCAGTTGCATTGTCATCAGCCCCTCCAGCACCATCACCGAATTGTATGACTCAGTGACCTGAACCGCACGCCGGAGCTGCGCCAAAGCCTGCGTCACGGTAAAACTACACTCGACAAGCCTTATACCGAGATGACTGGCGACCTGACGCGCGGCGATGGTGTCCGGTGAACCCGGCATACCAATGGTAAAGGCCACCAGATCCTGCCGGTGACGTGCCGCCAGGGCAGCAATAATACTTGAATCCAGTCCGCCGGACAGAAATACGCCGAATTTCACCTGGGGATCGGCCTGCATGTGTTTTTCCACCGACGCTTCGAGCAGCGCGCGCACGAGGCGTGTATCGGGCACAGAGCGACGCTGGCTCATGTTAATATCAAACCAGGGACGAATCCCCTCAGACGTTGCCATCCAGCCCGGCGGGAGTTCTTTAATCAGTGCAGCATCTTCGCTGAGCGCCTGCAGTGCCTTAATTTCAGAAGCAAAGAACCAGGCCCCATCCCGTTGAAGATAGTAAAGCGGTTTTATGCCAAATCTGTCCCTGGCGGCAAGAAAGTCCTGTCTGTGCTGGTCATAAATAAAAAAAGCGAACATGCCATCCAGCCGGGGAAGTAGCTCAGCACCATACTGATGATAAAGATGAGCAATGACTTCTACATCAGACCCTGAACTGAAAATGACGTCATTTTCCAGGTCTGCGCGTAACGCGGCATGATTATATATCTGGCCGTTACACACCAGGTGCACCGTGCCGTTTGCAATGTGGAATGGCTGTGAACCCCCTTCTATATCCATGATGCTCAAGCGATTTATGCCAAAAGCGCAGCGTTCAGTCACCGTTGCATGTGTTTCATCCGGCCCCCTGTGCTGGATTTTACTTAACATAAGTTCAACCTGGCCCGCGTCACTGGTTCCGTACAGTGCTGCAATTCCACACATGTCATGCTCCTGATGGTAATGATTTCAGCCTATCCAGGCGGCGACGCATCCCGTCGTGGGACGACGGAGCCGCTCCTTAAACTGAGTGAAATAGGGGGTAATTCCGTTCCATCAGTAATATTGATGGTCATTCTAAGTACCTGAAAGGCTGGCGAGGAACGGGTGGGTAAGATAACTGCCCAGCCTCAGAAAGCGGTGCGGCCTCACGGAGGAAATAGTGTCATTGTAGTGGCACGCTGAATTCAACACCACCCGCCAGGCGATACTCAGGATTAAAGTGGCAATGGAGGATGCTAATGTTCAGCCATAATCTGCTCTTACAGGGCCTGTGTGCTTTGTGCCGGGTGCGGAGTGCAAATAGCGTATTTGAGACCATTCCATACAAAATTGGGACGAAACTGGAGTGCCCGCCAGAAGACTGTAGGTTTTATTGAAAGTGACGCAGAAGCCTGCGGAAAATTGTCGGGTTTTGCTCAAAGCACTGTTGTAGGGTTTTACTCACAGCACTACAGGAGCCTGAGAGGTGGATAATCCCTGCGGTTGACGGGCATTCCGCAGCGCTGCGGCGGAGACGGAGGGCCGGGCGAGGGCAGCAGGGATGCTGCTCTCAGGGAGCGGCGGGCAGGGATTATCTACCGGCACAGCAGATATTACCGCCTGCACAACTCACCAACGAGCGCAGGGATTATCTACCGGCACAGCAGATATCGCAGCCCCTACAGCGCATTACTCAAGCGTTGGATTCATATGACGTAAATCGTACGGGGTTATCTGGTAAACGTAATAATTCAGCCAGTTCAAAAACAACAGATTCCCATGGCTGCGCCAGCTGAACCGCGGTGGCAGCGTCGGATCATCCTGCGGGAAATAATTATAAGGGACTTCCGGGTTCAGGCCCGCCTCATAATCGCGGTGAAACTCACCTGCCAGCGTCAGCGCATCGTATTCGGGGTGACCGGTGACAAAAGCCAGACGCTTATCCTTACTGGCAAACAGATAGGCCCCGGTCTGCTCAGACTCGGCAAAAATATCCAGATCGGTGTAATCACGCAGCAGCTGAGTGGGGAAATCTGCATAGCGCGAATGCGGGGCCAGAAAAGTATCATCAAACCCCCGCGTCAGCAGCGCGTGCGGGTGCAAAATTTGGTGCTCGTAAACGCCTGACAGCTTGGTTTCCCGCGTTTGCTTAGGAATGCCATACAGAATATTCAGCGCCGCCTGAACCGCCCAGCAGACAAATAGCGTTGAGGTCACGTGCTCTTTCGCCCAGTGTAGCACCCGCTGGATCTGCGGCCAGTACGCCACATCGTTAAAATCGACCAGCCCCAGCGGAGCGCCCGTCACGATCAAACCATCATAGTTATCGTGCTGTATATCTTCAAAATTACAGTAGAAGTTATTCAGATGCTCCATCGGCGTATTGCGCGACTCGCGGCTGTCGATGCGCAACAGTTGAATATCGATCTGCAAAGGAGAATTGGAAAGCAGACGCAAAAATTGATTTTCCGTCTCAATCTTTTTCGGCATCAGGTTCAGCACCAGTACCTTCAGCGGACGGATTTCCTGAATACTGGCACGCGATGAGGTCATGACAAAAACATTCTCATTACGCAGAAAATTCACCGCTGGTAATTCATCGGGTACCCTGATTGGCATAACCTACTTCCTCAACTCACCATTTATACGTTTAGACATCCAGACAGCCAAAGATAACGTGGCGGCCAGAGAAAGTCGAGTGCTCATCCGGAAGTTGAGAATCTTTCATCTCCCTCAGTTAAAAAGCTCCACAAAGGGCAGTATCACCGGAGCCTCCGTGCTGGCATGACGGTAAAGTAGCCAGGTCCGGCTCTTAACGGGTTCCCCCGCGACCACAATCGGCATCCTGCACAGGGTATCGGGCAGCGGACGGTAGCTGGAAATAATCGCATAGCCCAGCCCCTCTTCCACCATCGCCAGGCAGACCTCCAGCTTATCCACCCGCATAGTTACGTAGGGTGCCTGCGAATAGCTCGCATTCCACCATCGCTCTATCAGTCCGGTGGTATGCCCGCCATGGTTAATTTTTATTTGCGGCAGCCGCGGAAGCTGCGTGAGATCGACCGGCCCCCGACTAATCAGATAGAAATCATCTTCATCGACCAGCCGCCTGCCCTCTTTCCAGCCGTAGTCATCTTTTACCAGCGCCAGATGGATCTCTCCACGCTGGAGCTTCAGGAAGATCTCTTCACTCAGGCCGCTCTCCAGCCTGACGCTGATATCGGGGTGACGTTCGCTAAACATGGATAGCAACGCCGGCAGGCGCCAGGCGGCAAAATTACTCGATGCGCCAATACGCAGCTCTCCCTGTTGAGGGCCGTCCAGCCTTTGCAGCGTGTTCCTGAGCTGCTGAAACTGACTGATAACGGTTTCGGCATGTTGGGCCAGATAGCGCCCCTGAGCCGTAAAGGGCAAACCCCGCCCGCTCTCTTCAAAAAGTCGGATATTGAGTTTTCGCTCGATCTGTCTGAGACGATAGCTCAGAGCGGGCTGCGAGGTAAAAAGCTCCCCGGCTGCCCGGGTGATATTTTTATACTGCCAGACGGTACGAATAATTAACCAGTCTTTCTCATTCATGATGCTTCCCCCCGCTGACTTCTGACCTCCATAAAATAATTTTTAGCCTGGAGACGCAAGTGATAAAAAAGCTCAATTGGGAATTGACTGTAAAAAAGCCTATATCTGTATAACTGACTGGTTTTACAGAATTTACACGCACCGCATTGGGGAAGAAACATGCCTGAACGCACCATTAGCGCGCAGAAGGATAAAATTATTAGTGCCGTCGACGCGGCTGGCGATAGGCTGCACAGCCTGGCCCTGAGCCTGCATAAGAACCCGGAACTGAGCTTTCAGGAGCACCGTTCTGCTGGCGAACTTATCGCTCCCCTGCGTGAAGCGGGATTCACCATTGAAACCGGAACGGCCGGGCTGGAAACGGCCTTTCGGGCCCGCTGGCAAAAGGGTGTTGGCGGCCCTTCTATCGCTTTACTCGCCGAATATGATGCGCTGCCGGAGCTGGGCCATGCCTGTGGTCATAACCTGATCGGTACCGCCTCGGTAGCGGCCGCGCTGGCGCTCAAAGCTGCTGACGTCGACTTTACGGGCCGCATTGAGGTAATTGGCACGCCTGCGGAGGAAGACGGGGGCGGCAAAATTATCATGGTTGAGAAAGGCGTTTTTGAAGATATTGATGCGGTGATGATGTTTCACCCGCGTGAAAAAAACATGGTGGTGCGCGGTGCGCTGGCCTGTTACGACGCGACCTTTAAGTTCTTTGGTAAGGCGGCTCATGCTGCCTCGGCACCGCAGCTGGGCGTTAGCGCGCTGGATGCGGTGATCCACAGCTTTAACGGTATTAACGCACTGCGTCAGTTCTTTACCGATGATGTTCGCGTGCACGGTGTTATCACCCACGGCGGCAGCGCAGCAAATATTGTTCCCGCCTATGCTGAAGCAAAATTTATCCTGCGCGCCGCAACGGTCGGCGGGCTGACAGAGGTGCGTCGTAAAGTCTATGCCGCGGTGACCGGCGCCGCTGAAATGACCGGTGCGCGGGTAGAAATTGAGGAAGGGCTGGTTTATGCCGAGCGCAATAATAATCTGGCGCTGGCAGCCAGCTTCACCCGTAATCTTGCGCTGCTGGGCGTAGAGAGTAACGATCCGCCCGCGGGCGGCGGCGTGGGCTCGTCGGATATTGGCAACGTGAGTCAGGTCACTGCGGCAATCCACCCCTATTTGCGCATCGGCGATGTTACGCCGCATACGCCGGAATTTGCCGTCGCTGCGGGATCCCCGGCAGGCCTGGCGACCATGATGACCGCAGCCAAAGCGCTGGCCATGACGACATTCGATCTTTGTCATGATGCAGATACGCTACGAGCGGTAAGAGATGAATTTACGCAATGGCAGTCACAAACGAATGCGGCAGGAGAAAAGTCATGATCACATCCCGAATAGTCATGCTGGCCGCACTGGCCCTGAGTTGTTCGTCCGCGATGGCAGCAGGTGAAACGCTTCGCGTCGGCGCCGATCTCACCTACCCGCCTTTTCAGTTCCGCGATGTCAACGGCAAGCCAACCGGCTTTGAAATCGATATTACCAATGCCGTATGCAAAGCCGTAGAGGTGAAGTGCGAATACGTGGTTAGCAGCTTTGATGCTGAGATCCCCTCGCTGCTGGCGAAGAAGGTTGATTTTATCTCACCGCTGGGTGCTACCCTGAAGAGGAAAAAATCGATCGACTTCAGTGATTTCATCTTCCACATCCCCTCTCAGCTGGTTGCCCGTAAAGGGGTGAATCTGCTGCCTGCCCCAGAGTCGCTTAAAGGCAAAAACATTGCCGTACAGCAGGGTTCGATTCAGGAGATGTATGCGAATAAATACTGGGCGCCAGCCGGTGTCGTGGTCAAGACCTATCCTGACCAGGATGTGATTTATCAGGATTTAGCGGCGGGCAGGCTCGACGGGTCGCTTGCGCCAGCCGTAGCGGTGACCTTTGGATTTCTGCAAAAGCCTGAAGGGAAGGATTTTACCCTGACCGGGCCGGAAGTGCGTGATGACGTGCTCTTTAGCAGAGGTTCCGCTTACGGCGTTCGCAAGGGGGATGAGAAAACCCTGACCCTGCTCAATCAGGGGCTGGAGAAGATTGTGGCTGATGGAACGTGGGAAAAGATCAAGCAGCACTATTTTGGCGATATCGAGATGAAGGTAACGCCAGTTAAGGCATCCGATGCCGCTCAATAAGTCGGAGAACGCCGCATTTCCTCTCCATTCTGATGCCGATATGGACGAACTGCTACCGTTGATGGAGAGGTTGCTGGATGTTTTTGAGCCTCTGCATCGGCTGTCCGGCAGCATTGATGCAGAGCGTGCAGCGGATAGTCTTATAGAACAGCTTTCCGCACTCGGTCTTTCGCCCCGCCGTGAAATCTGTCCGTTATTGCTGAGCGATCCCGTTCTGGGCACGCTGGAACTGCCCGACTTTCCTCACTGGCAGGCGAGCGCGAAAACGCGCTCCTTTTCTGCTCATTGCCCTGAAGGGATCGCTGGCCCTCTTTATTATGACAGCCGATCGCAGGAGACCCTTCCCGACAGCGAGCTTGCTGCCTGGCAGAATACCGTTCGGGGCAGGATCGTCGTCGCCGATCGCGGCCTGGAGGACTATGTGCAACAGCTATGTCGCGCCGGGGCGCTTGGGCTGGTGCATATCTGGGGCTCGGCAGAAGAAGCACTGCATGAAGAGACCGTAGGCCCCATCCGGGGAACACCTGTCCCCGACGATGGCATACGCTACCCTTCCCTGCCGGTAGTCTGTATCAATCAAAGACAGGGCCGATCGTTACTGGAAATACTTGATTGGCAGGCCCACCCTGTTACCGCACGGTTAGTGACCCGGCTTAATGTACATGTTGCCGACTGTAGCCTGCCTGTTGTCGACATACCCGGTGAGATCGACGAATTTGTGCTGCTTTCCTCTCACTATGACTCATGGCATCAGGGTCTGACGGATAATGCGACGGGTAACGCACTCTGCCTGGCAATGGCTGCCTGGTTTCATCGTTCACTCCGGCCGAAAAGAGGCCTGCGTATCGCCTGGTGGCCGGGCCATTCTAATGCCCGCTATGGCGGATCGACCTGGTATGCCGATCGCTATCGCGAGGAGTTAGAGCAGAAGTGCATTGCACATATCAATGTCGACTCTCCCGGCTGTAAAGATGCGACGGAGGTGGTGGTGAATGCCAGCGGGGCTGAATCATTCGACTTTCTCAACCAGGCGATTATCCACGAAACCGGCACAGCGGCGCGGCGTATCACTCCATTGGGTAAAGGAGGCGATCAGTCGTTTTGGGGATGTGGTATTCCTTTGCATTTCGCCTTTCGCGTGGAGCCGGGCATTCGTACCAGCCACTCTCCGGGAAGCGGTGGAGGATGGTGGTGGCATACCGAAGCCGATACGCGAGATAAAGTGGACAGCCACCTGCTGTTGCGGGACTGTCGGATCCATACGCGGTGGCTTGCACAGCTGCTATATAAAGAGTGCCTGCCGCTGGATCCCGGTGGCTATCTGGCGTGGCTTACAGAGGAACTGGATCGGCTTCAGTCTGCTTTGGATCCGCAGTTTGATCTTTCACCGGTGAGAGACGGATTGCTGGCTTTGCAGCAGCAGGTACAGGATTTGGGCCGGTGGCAGGCTAGCGGGGCACGGCGAGAGGACATAAAGCAGGCGATTGCGCTGTGGCATCGCGTCCGCTATAGCTCAACCGATGACTTTCATTATGATTATAGCTACCACGGTGGTGCCTTTCCCGGCCTACAACTGCTTCGCGATCGGTTTCAGCACACTACCTCAGCCGTCATGTTTTTGATGCTGGCCACCCAGTTTACCCGACAGCGCAGCAGGGCTCTGAGCCTGCTAGTGAAGAGTGGCGAGGTACTGCGTAGTTTCCCGCCCCCATAACGCAAAAAACCCTGACCGTGAGGTCAGGGTTATCGCTTTATTTGATGCCTGGCAGTTCCCTACTCTCGCATGGGGAGACCCCACACTACCATCGGCGCTACGGCGTTTCACTTCTGAGTTCGGCATGGGGTCAGGTGGGACCACCGCGCTACAGCCGCCAGGCAAATCTTGGTGCACGGAACGAATATTTTGCGCTGCTGCTGCACTGGCCGCACCTGCAAACTCAGTCACATACTTCAGTATGCTCCTTCCTTCGCTGCGTTTGCCGCCCTGCTTCAGCACAAACTTTTTCGTTCCCGCTAATCTTTTAAATCACACTCCGCGGAATAAGGTCCGCAGGGCAGATAAAATCTCCTGCTCTGTCCCGCATGCGTAATATGCAGAACAGCTTAATTCTTTCCGGATAAGCTGAAAATTGTCTTTCTGTCTCTCAACGCTCACCAGAACGCTTCTGGTGTTGTAAGGTTAAGCCTCACGGGTCATTAGTACCGGTTAGCTCAACGCATCGCTGCGCTTACACACCCGGCCTATCAACGTCGTAGTCTTCAACGTCCCTTCAGGACCCTTAAAGGGTCAGGGAAGATTCATCTCGAGGCAAGTTTCGCGCTTAGATGCTTTCAGCGCTTATCTTTTCCGCACTTAGCTACCGGGCAATGCCATTGGCATGACAACCCGAACACCAGTGGTGCGTTCACTCCGGTCCTCTCGTACTAGGAGCAACCCCTCTCAATCTTCCAGCGCCCACGGCAGATAGGGACCGAACTGTCTCACGACGTTCTAAACCCAGCTCGCGTACCACTTTAAACGGCGAACAGCCGTACCCTTGGGACCTACTTCAGCCCCAGGATGTGATGAGCCGACATCGAGGTGCCAAACACCGCCGTCGATATGAACTCTTGGGCGGTATCAGCCTGTTATCCCCGGAGTACCTTTTATCCGTTGAGCGATGGCCCTTCCATTCAGAACCACCGGATCACTATGACCTGCTTTCGCACCTGCCCGAGCCGTCACTCTCGCAGTCAAGCCAGCTTATGCCATTGCACTAACCTCACGATGTCCGACCGTGATTAGCTGACCTTCGTGCTCCTCCGTTACTCTTTAGGAGGAGACCGCCCCAGTCAAACTACCCACCAGACACTGTCCCCACGCCAGATTATGGCGCCAGGTTAGAACATCAAACGTTAAAGGGTGGTATTTCAAGGTTGGCTCCACGCAGACTGGCGTCCACGCTTCAAAGCCTCCCACCTATCCTACACATCAAGGCTCAATGTTCAGTGTCAAGCTGTAGTAAAGGTTCACGGGGTCTTTCCGTCTTGCCGCGGGTACACTGCATCTTCACAGCGAGTTCAATTTCACTGAGTCTCGGGTGGAGACAGCCTGGCCATCATTACGCCATTCGTGCAGGTCGGAACTTACCCGACAAGGAATTTCGCTACCTTAGGACCGTTATAGTTACGGCCGCCGTTTACCGGGGCTTCGATCAGGAGCTTCTCTTGCGATAACCCCATCAATTAACCTTCCGGCACCGGGCAGGCGTCACACCGTATACGTCCACTTTCGTGTTTGCACAGTGCTGTGTTTTTAATAAACAGTTGCAGCCAGCTGGTATCTTCGACTGGCTTCAGCTCCGCGAGCAAGTCGCTTCACCTACGCACCAGCGTGCCTTCTCCCGAAGTTACGGCACCATTTTGCCTAGTTCCTTCACCCGAGTTCTCTCAAGCGCCTTGGTATTCTCTACCTGACCACCTGTGTCGGTTTGGGGTACGATTCGTTGTTACCTGATGCTTAGAGGCTTTTCCTGGAAGCAGGGCATTTGTTACTTCAGCACCGTAGTGCCTCGTCATCACGCCTCAGCCTTAAGGCATTCCGGATTTACCTGGAACACCAGCCTACACGCTTAAACCGGGACAACCGTCGCCCGGCTAACATAGCCTTCTCCGTCCCCCCTTCGCAGTAACACCGAGTACAGGAATATTAACCTGTTTCCCATCGACTACGCCTTTCGGCCTCGCCTTAGGGGTCGACTCACCCTGCCCCGATTAACGTTGGACAGGAACCCTTGGTCTTCCGGCGAGCGGGCTTTTCACCCGCTTTATCGTTACTCATGTCAGCATTCGCACTTCTGATACCTCCAGCAGACCTCACAGTCCACCTTCAACGGCTTACAGAACGCTCCCCTACCCAACAACACGTAAGTGTCGCTGCCGCAGCTTCGGTGCATGGTTTAGCCCCGTTACATCTTCCGCGCAGGCCGACTCGACCAGTGAGCTATTACGCTTTCTTTAAATGATGGCTGCTTCTAAGCCAACATCCTGGCTGTCTGTGCCTTCCCACATCGTTTCCCACTTAACCATGACTTTGGGACCTTAGCTGGCGGTCTGGGTTGTTTCCCTCTTCACGACGGACGTTAGCACCCGCCGTGTGTCTCCCGTGATAACATTCTCCGGTATTCGCAGTTTGCATCGGGTTGGTAAGCCGGGATGGCCCCCTAGCCGAAACAGTGCTCTACCCCCGGAGATGAGTTCACGAGGCGCTACCTAAATAGCTTTCGGGGAGAACCAGCTATCTCCCGGTTTGATTGGCCTTTCACCCCCAGCCACAGGTCATCCGCTAATTTTTCAACATTAGTCGGTTCGGTCCTCCAGTTAGTGTTACCCAACCTTCAACCTGCCCATGGCTAGATCACCGGGTTTCGGGTCTATACCCTGCAACTTAACGCCCAGTTAAGACTCGGTTTCCCTGCGGCTCCCCTATACGGTTAACCTTGCTACAGAATATAAGTCGCTGACCCATTATACAAAAGGTACGCAGTCACACCACGAAGGTGCTCCCACTGCTTGTACGTACACGGTTTCAGGTTCTGTTTCACTCCCCTCGCCGGGGTTCTTTTCGCCTTTCCCTCACGGTACTGGTTCACTATCGGTCAGTCAGGAGTATTTAGCCTTGGAGGATGGTCCCCCCATATTCAGACAGGATATCACGTGTCCCGCCCTACTCTTCGAACTCACAGCAAGTGCATCTTTGTGTACGGGAGTGTCACCCTGTACCCTGCGACTTTCCAGACGCTTCCACTGATGCACAAACTGATTCAGGTTCTGGGCTCCTCCCCGTTCGCTCGCCGCTACTGGGGGAATCTCGGTTGATTTCTTTTCCTCGGGGTACTTAGATGTTTCAGTTCCCCCGGTTCGCCTCGCAACACTATGTATTCATGTTGCGATAGTGTGTCGAAACACACTGGGTTTCCCCATTCGGGTATCGCCGGTTGTTGCGGTTCATATCACCTTACCGGCGCTTATCGCAGATTAGCACGCCCTTCATCGCCTCTGACTGCCAGGGCATCCACCGTGTACGCTTAGTCACTTAACCTCACAACCCACAAGCGTCCTTTCTGTCCGTAATGGCTGCGCGTCGTGATGGCGGCGTTGTGCAGTGCTCACAGTGCTCATGGACATTAAGTCCACTCCGCCTGCTGCGCGCTGACGCCTTACCTTCACTTAGCTCGCTCATTACTGATGTCAGTAAAGACTGCTGAGTTGTAAGCATTTGAGAGACTCGACTGTATCGTGTTATTTCATTCTTATTACGGAGAATGAAAACGATACGTCGTTTCAATTTTCAGCTTGTTCCGGATTATTAAAGAGCAGTTATCTCAAACATGACTCGCCTTCAGGCAGAATCAGCTTTGAGATACGGTTGATAATGTCTTTCACTCATTATCAGGAGATGGCGTCCCCAAGGGGATTCGAACCCCTGTTACAGCCGTGAAAGGGCAGTGTCCTGGGCCTCTAGACGATGGGGACTCTGTACTGTTGCTCATTACTTCTATCAGACAATCTGTTGTGGACACTACGCGGGAAGGTATCTTCAGGTAAGGAGGTGATCCAACCGCAGGTTCCCCTACGGTTACCTTGTTACGACTTCACCCCAGTCATGAATCACAAAGTGGTAAGCGCCCTCCCGAAGGTTAAGCTACCTACTTCTTTTGCAACCCACTCCCATGGTGTGACGGGCGGTGTGTACAAGGCCCGGGAACGTATTCACCGTGGCATTCTGATCCACGATTACTAGCGATTCCGACTTCACGGAGTCGAGTTGCAGACTCCGATCCGGACTACGACGCACTTTGTGAGGTCCGCTTGCTCTCGCGAGGTCGCTTCTCTTTGTATGCGCCATTGTAGCACGTGTGTAGCCCTGCTCGTAAGGGCCATGATGACTTGACGTCATCCCCACCTTCCTCCGGTTTATCACCGGCAGTCTCCTTTGAGTTCCCGACCGAATCGCTGGCAACAAAGGATAAGGGTTGCGCTCGTTGCGGGACTTAACCCAACATTTCACAACACGAGCTGACGACAGCCATGCAGCACCTGTCTCACGGTTCCCGAAGGCACTAAGGCATCTCTGCCAAATTCCGTGGATGTCAAGAGCAGGTAAGGTTCTTCGCGTTGCATCGAATTAAACCACATGCTCCACCGCTTGTGCGGGCCCCCGTCAATTCATTTGAGTTTTAACCTTGCGGCCGTACTCCCCAGGCGGTCGACTTAACGCGTTAGCTCCGGAAGCCACTCCTCAAGGGAACAACCTCCAAGTCGACATCGTTTACGGCGTGGACTACCAGGGTATCTAATCCTGTTTGCTCCCCACGCTTTCGCACCTGAGCGTCAGTCTTTGTCCAGGGGGCCGCCTTCGCCACCGGTATTCCTCCAGATCTCTACGCATTTCACCGCTACACCTGGAATTCTACCCCCCTCTACAAGACTCTAGCCTGCCAGTTTCGAATGCAGTTCCCGGGTTGAGCCCGGGGATTTCACATCCGACTTGACAGACCGCCTGCGTGCGCTTTACGCCCAGTAATTCCGATTAACGCTTGCACCCTCCGTATTACCGCGGCTGCTGGCACGGAGTTAGCCGGTGCTTCTTCTGCGGGTAACGTCAATGAGCGAGGTTATTAACCTCTCTCCCTTCCTCCCCGCTGAAAGTACTTTACAACCCGAAGGCCTTCTTCATACACGCGGCATGGCTGCATCAGGCTTGCGCCCATTGTGCAATATTCCCCACTGCTGCCTCCCGTAGGAGTCTGGACCGTGTCTCAGTTCCAGTGTGGCTGGTCATCCTCTCAGACCAGCTAGGGATCGTCGCCTTGGTGAGCCATTACCTCACCAACAAGCTAATCCCATCTGGGCACATCCGATGGTGTGAGGCCCGAAGGTCCCCCACTTTGGTCCGTAGACGTTATGCGGTATTAGCTACCGTTTCCAGTAGTTATCCCCCTCCATCGGGCAGTTTCCCAGACATTACTCACCCGTCCGCCACTCGTCACCCAAAGAGCAAGCTCTCCTGTGCTACCGTTCGACTTGCATGTGTTAGGCCTGCCGCCAGCGTTCAATCTGAGCCATGATCAAACTCTTCAATTTAAAAGTTCGATTTGCTTCAACAAGTGAAGCGATGCTCAAGTGTAAAACGTCATAATGAATTTCATTATGTGTTCACTCTTAAGACTTGATATTTTTTGCGCCTTGCGGCGCTGATATCAATCCTGCGAGTGCCCACACAGATTGTCTGATAAATTGTTAAAGAGCGGTGCGGCTGGCGCCTTGGCGGCCTGCTGCGAGGTGGCGTATATTACGCTTTCCTCCTTCAGAGTCAACTTCTTTTTAGGAAGTTTTTCTCCGGCGGTTCAGCTTCCTGAACCTCTCAACCCGGCGGCCTGTAAGCCGTTGTTCCGTGTCGATGGAGGCGCATTATAGGGAGTTCCTGACGGCTGACAACCCCTAATTTGATAAAAATAGCGCGTTCGCTGCATTCCACAGCAAAACCCCGGGTTATACGCACTTATCCACCGATTTATCCACATCGCTGCCGCACCGCGAATTTACACGAGCATCACGCAAACGTTTTCGCTACAATGCCGGGCAAAATCCTGGCCCCAGTTTTGGGGGGTTACCTGAAGCTTATTCTCACTCTTCTCTATATAGAGGTGAAAATGGCTAAGCTTGATGTAACGCTCTTACTCTCTGCGAATCAAAGCCAAGGGATCATCACCATGCAACAACGTCGTCCTGTACGCCGCGCTCTGCTCAGCGTGTCTGATAAAGCCGGTATCATCGAATTTGCTCAGGCGCTGACCCAGCGCGGTATCGAACTCCTCTCCACCGGAGGCACCGCCCGCCTGCTGGCAGACGCGGGCCTCTCCGTCACCGAAGTGTCTGACTACACCGGCTTCCCCGAAATGATGGATGGACGCGTTAAAACGCTGCACCCGAAAGTGCACGGCGGCATTTTAGGCCGTCGTGGCCAGGATGATGCCATTATGGCGGAACACAGCATTGCTCCTATCGACATGGTGGTCGTTAACCTTTATCCCTTTGCCCAAACCGTCGCGCGTGAAGGCTGCTCGCTGGAAGATGCCGTCGAGAATATTGATATCGGCGGTCCAACGATGGTGCGCTCCGCCGCCAAAAATCACAAAGACGTGGCTATCGTGGTCAACAGCAGCGATTACCAGGCCATTGTTGCCGAGCTGGATCAGAACGAGAACAGCCTGACGCAGGCCACGCGCTTCAACCTGGCCATCAAGGCCTTTGAGCATACCGCTGCCTATGACGGGATGATTGCCAACTACTTTGGCAGCCTGGTCCCCGCTTATCATGGCGATACCATTGCACCTTCTGGCCGCTTCCCGCGGACGCTGAATCTGAGCTTCATTAAAAAGCAGGATATGCGCTACGGTGAGAACAGCCATCAGGACGCCGCCTTCTATATAGAAGACAGGATTACCGAAGCCTCGGTCGCCACTGCTCAGCAGGTTCAGGGCAAAGCGCTCTCCTATAACAACATCGCCGATACCGACGCCGCACTGGAGTGCGTCAAGGAATTCGACCAGCCAGCCTGTGTGATCGTCAAACACGCCAATCCCTGTGGCGTTGCCATTAGCGATTCGATTCTGGACGCCTATGAGCGGGCGTATAAAACCGACCCAACATCCGCCTTTGGCGGCATTATCGCCTTTAACCGCGAGCTGGATGAAGAGACGGCGCAGGCCATTGTCAGCCGTCAGTTTGTTGAGGTGATTATTGCCCCCTCCGCAAGCGAGGCCGCGCTTAAGATAACCGCGAGTAAGCAGAACGTACGCGTACTCACCTGTGGAGAGTGGCAGCAGCGTCAGGCCGGTCTGGATTTCAAGCGCGTCAACGGTGGGCTGCTGGTGCAGGATCGCGATTTGGGTATGGTGGAGAGCCACCAGCTTAAGGTGGTGACCCAGCGCCAGCCGACCGAACAGGAATTGCGTGATGCGCTGTTCTGCTGGAAGGTCGCTAAATTCGTGAAGTCCAACGCCATCGTTTACGCGCGGGAGAATATGACCATCGGTATTGGCGCGGGGCAGATGAGCCGCGTCTATTCCGCGAAGATTGCCGGTATCAAGGCGGCAGACGAGGGGCTGGAAGTGAAAGGCTCGGCTATGGCGTCCGATGCGTTCTTCCCCTTCCGCGACGGCATTGATGCCGCCGCCGCCGTTGGCGTCAGCTGTGTTATCCAGCCAGGCGGCTCTATTCGTGATGAAGAAGTTATTGCCGCCGCCGACGAGCACGGCATTGCCATGATCTTCACCGCGATGCGTCATTTCCGCCATTAATTACGGAGCAGAAAAATGAAAATTCTCGTTATTGGTAACGGCGGGCGTGAACACGCCCTCGCATGGAAGGCATCACTCTCACCGCTGGCGGAAACCGTTTTTGTTGCACCGGGTAACGCAGGTACTGCCCTGGAGCCTGCTTTGCAGAACGTTGATATCAGCGCCACCGATATTCCGGCACTGCTGCGCTTCGCGAGTGAGGAGAAGATTGATCTGACCATCGTCGGCCCGGAAGCACCGCTGGTGCTGGGCGTGGTGGATGCCTTCCGCGCTGCCGGGCTGAAGATTTTTGGTCCGACGCAGGCCGCTGCTCAGCTGGAAGGGTCTAAAGCCTTCACGAAAGATTTCCTGGCGCGTCACCGTATTCCGACCGCTGAATATCAAAACTTTACCGAGGTCGGGCCCGCCCTGGCCTATACGCGCAGCAAGGGTGCGCCCATCGTGATTAAAGCCGATGGTCTGGCCGCAGGTAAAGGTGTGATTGTAGCGATGACCCTGGCCGAGGCCGAAGAAGCCATTCAGGACATGCTGGCCGGCAATGCCTTTGGCGATGCTGGCCACCGCATCGTGGTGGAAGAGTTTCTGGACGGGGAAGAAGCCAGCTTTATCGTAATGGTTGATGGCGAGAATGTGTTACCGATGGCGACCAGCCAGGATCATAAACGCGTAGGTGATGGAGATACCGGCCCCAATACCGGCGGGATGGGCGCCTACTCTCCCGCGCCGGTAGTGACCGATGCTGTCCACCAGCGGGTGATGGATGACGTTATCTGGCCGACGGTTCGGGGTATGGCAGCGGAAGGGAACACCTATACCGGCTTTCTGTACGCGGGTCTGATGATTGATAAACAGGGTCAGCCGAAGGTTATCGAGTTTAACTGCCGCTTCGGCGATCCCGAGACGCAGCCAATCATGCTGCGTATGCTGTCGGATCTGGTCGATCTCTGTCTGGCAGGCGCAGAGGGCAAGCTGAATACCAAAGACTCAGAGTGGGATCCTCGCCCTTCACTGGGCGTGGTGCTGGCTGCCGGGGGTTACCCGGGTGACTACGCGATCGGTGACCAAATCCACGGTCTGCCGCTGGAAGAAACGCCAGACGGCAAAATCTTCCATGCCGGTACGCGTATGCAGGACGATCTGGTGGTAACCCAGGGCGGACGGGTATTGTGCGTGACCGCACTGGGAGATGACGTGGCCGCTGCGCAGAAGCGCGCCTACGAACTGGCTAAGCCCGTTTCATGGCGGGGCAGCTTCTGCCGCCATGATATCGGCTATCGCGCGATAGGCCGCAAATAGCCCTTAACCGGGCCGGAGCGATCCGGCCCGGGTGGCATTCAGAAGCTGGCTTCGTCAGGCTCGTTCGCGCAGAGATCGTCGGGCGTGACAATCAGCAGCTGAACGCCTTTAGGCGCTTCCAGCCAGGCGATGCTGACCGGCTTGTCCGGGCTGCGCTGATGCTGGGTAATATAGTTAACGGAATAGTGGTCGAAGCCGGGCCGCTCTTTCTGCCCCTTGCACGTCGTGACGACGCCGGAGGCCGACCAGCGCCCTTGCCTGAGCAGTACCCGCCCTTTCAGCAGGTCATCGCTGATTTTCAGCATACGCCCGCCATCAAACTGATATAACGCCACCGCGTCTGCGGAGAGTGCTTCACGGCGACCAGCGAACTGACGCTGCATAAAACTCAGGCTGCCGTCCTGGTCGAAGCGCAGCGTCACGTTTTCGGGACTGTCGCCCAGCCGATGACGTTCTATGGAGATAAGCTTGTCCGACTGCCACATATAGTCGGTCGTCTCCGTCGCGCCACCCGAAAAGGGCGTGTAAATCGTCAGCAGATGGCTGCTCTCATTGCCCTCGTTTTTGCGCCAGATACGAACGGCGCCGCGATCGGCCAGATAACCACTGGCGGTAAAGTCAGGCAGTGCTGGCTGTGAGCTGCAACCTGCCAGTAACAGCAGCGTCAGCAGGGAGAGCGGAATAAGAGGAGAACGAGTCATGGCGCGATTATCACACAGTGTGGGTGAAATGCCCGGTGGTAAAGCGGTTTGCCCGGATGTATCTATAACAAAAGGGGCATAACGCCCCCCTGTTTAAAACTTTTTACCGTCAGACAATTACTTAACAGCGTCTTTCAGTGCTTTACCTGAAACAAATGCCGGTACGTTAGCAGCAGCAATTTTGATTTCATTGCCAGTCTGCGGGTTGCGGCCAGTACGCTCAGCACGGTGGTTAACTTTAAAAGTACCAAAACCAACCAGTTGTACAGCATCACCCTCTTTCAGAGACTCAGTAATCGCAGCCAGGGTGGATTCCAGTGCAGCTTTAGCCTGGGTCTTAGACAGGTCCGCTTTGTCAGCAATTACATCAATCAGTTGAGTCTTGTTCATAAGTTATCCTTACAGTGTATTTATCGCTTGCTAAGCATCGAGTGCGAGGGAAAAACCAGTTTCTGGCACTCTCCTGCATACACGCACCGATAGCCACTTTTTTCAGCCCCCCAAATGTAGACCAGACTGGGGGCGAATGTGAAGCCTCCTGGCGCTACAATTCAGGCCTGAAGTCACGTTTTATCGCCTTACTGCTGAAAATTTATACCGATATTACTGATCCCTGATTCACGCAGGTCAGCTCGCAGTCCTTTTATCAGTTCGGGGTCCCTCTCTTCGCAGGCACTGAGCAGGCGGAAAATCTCCCACTGGATGTCCCATTCTTCTTCAACTGCGGGGTTCTCTTTAAGCTCTTCGTCGGTCATTTCCCGTTCAGCCTGGGTCATTTCCAGCATCGCAACGGTCGTCACGGAGGCATCGCTTACGGCGATCGCATGCTCCAGCGTTTCACCACTCAGACGAGAATGCAGCAGTTCACTTAATGCGACGCAGGCATCAATGGCCGGATACACGCCGTAGAGATCGTAATCTTCAGCGTTGGGTATCGCTTCCTCCAGCTTCTCGAGCTGTGAGTCAAAATTCACCTTAGCATCTTTTACCAGCAGCGTTTCCCAGACCAGATCGAGGATGCGGCGATACAGCTGCCCTTCACCGAATCCTGTACGATCGCAAAACGCCCGATAGTTGGGGGCCATACGTTCGCACAGACAGGCCATAAAAGTAACGTGCTGCCAGCTTTCCAGCTTTTCCAGACGCAGGTGAATCGGATTACGTAACATGTTGAGATCTCTTAAACAGAAGTGCGCGGCCAGCAGTGTAACCGAAAAGACCGCGCGTCACACCGTTAACCCTGCTCCTGAAGGCGCATAAAAGCAGGTCGCCGTGAGGCCACGGCATCAGCCCAGCGCGTCGGTTCGGGCAGCCGGTAGCCGTTCAGACAGGTTTCCACCCAGCTGAGCGCCGTCGTCTGGCTAACGCGATGCCCCGGCGAGATAAAGAGGGGGTTACACCGGCGCTTGCTGCGCAATACCCAGCCAATTTGCTCGCCTTTGTCGATCAGCGGCTGTGTTGTCCCCGGCTCGTCATCCAGCGGCTCAAACTTGCCACACAGGCGGCTTTTTGCCACGCCAATGGTTGGGACATCCACCAGCAGGCCGAAATGGCTGGCGACGCCAAGGCGGCGCGGGTGCGCAATGCCCTGCCCATCAACGAACAGCAGGTCTGGCTTTAGCTCAAGCTGCTGCCACGCCGCGAGCAGCGCAGGATATTCACGGAATGAAAGGAACCCCGGAATATAGGGCATCGTCGTCGCGATACGGGCAACGCGATGCTCCACCAGCCTGAGCGACGGATATTCCAGAATAACCAGGGCAGCGCGCGTAACCTCGCCCCCCTGTTCAAAACCGACATCGGCACCGCCTATATAGCGCGGCGGCATTACTTCAAAGTCATCTTCCTGCCGCACTTCTGCCGCGCGTTCAAGTTGCTCCTGACGTAATGCTGCAATGTCCATGGTTAGTCCTGGTGATATGGCCGTGAAAGTCGATGTACTGAGTCAATGAAAGCGCCAGCATGCTCGGGTGGAACATCCTGATGGATCCCGTGACCCAGGTTGAATACGTGTCCATTGCCGTGGCCAAACCCTTCCAGGATGCCCGCGACCTCCTGCCCGATACGCGCAGGGGACGCGTAAAGCATAGACGGATCCATATTCCCCTGTAGGGCAACTTTATCACCCACGCGGCGGCGGGCGTCGCCGATATCGGTGGTCCAGTCCAGCCCCAGCGCGTCGCAGCCGGTAGCTGCCATCGCTTCCAGCCACTGGCCGCCGCCTTTGGTAAACAGGGTGACCGGCACGCGGCGTCCGTCATTCTCACGGATCAGGCTGTCCACGATTTTGTGCATATAGTGCAGGGAGAATTCAAGATAGTCCCGTCCCGTCAGTACCCCGCCCCAGGTGTCGAATATCATCACCGACTGCGCACCGGCACGTATTTGGGCGTTCAGGTAGAGCGTGACGCTGTCGGCCACCTTATCCAGCATCAGATGCAGGGTTTCAGGCTCGGCATACATCATTTTTTTCAGTTTGGTGAAGGCTTTGCTGCTGCCCCCTTCAACCATGTAGGTGGCCAGCGTCCAGGGGCTGCCGGAGAAACCTATCAGCGGTATTTCACCCTTCAGGTTTTTACGGATAGTGCGCACCGCATTCATCACATAGCCCAGATCCTGCTCCGGGTCGGGCACCGGCAGCTTCTCAACATCAGCGCGGCAGGTGATCGGTGAGGAAAAACGGGGGCCTTCTCCCGCCTCAAACCACAGGCCCAGCCCCATGGCGTCGGGGATGGTAAGAATATCGGAGAACAGGATCGCCGCATCCAGCGGATAGCGACGCAGCGGTTGTAGCGTGACTTCGCAGGCCAGCTCGGCATTTTTGCACAGCGACATAAAATCACCGGCGATGGCACGGGTCGCCTTATATTCTGGCAGGTAGCGTCCGGCCTGGCGCATCATCCATACCGGGGTCACATCCACAGGCTGGCGCAGCAGGGCGCGCAGATAACGGTCGTTCTTCAGTTCACTCATCTTAAACGCTCTCTCAAAATCAGGCGCACAGTATAACATTCATTCCGCTTCAGCGCGGCAAAGCGCCACGGTATCCTCGATCAGCCGCCGCGCCACGGTACCGGGCGGTGGAAGCTGGGGCAGCGCCTCATGGTGATACCAAGCCGCATCCAGCAGCTCTTTGGGATCAATGTGTATGTCACCGCTTTCATAGTCGGCCATAAATGCCATCATCAGCGACTGGGGAAACGGCCATGGCTGAGAGGAGACATAGCGCAGATTTTTCACTTTTAACCCGCTCTCCTCCATGACTTCACGCGCGACGGTTTGCTCCAGCGTTTCACCCACTTCGACAAACCCGGCCAGCACGGTGTAGATGCCGTTGCGGTGCTTAGTATGCTGCGCCAGCAGGATCTCCTTGCCGCGACGAATGGCGACAATGATGCAGGGGGCAATCTGCGGATAGTATCGCTGCCGGCAGTGACCGCACAGGCTGGCCCACTCGGTTTTGCTTGAGTGCATTTCATGCCCGCAGTAGCCGCACCACTTATGAGAGCGGTAGAACTCAGCCAGCTGGATCCCGCGCCCCGCCAGCTGGAACAGGCCGACATCGCCGTCGAGGATCTGTCGCAGAGTGCCCATCTCATTCGGACGGCTATCGCGTATCAGCCACACCGGCTCGCCCTGCCATTCACCGATCCGCATAGCTTTTGACCCAACCAGGCCTAATTCCTGCGCACTTCCCTGCGGCAATTGACCTTTCGGCAGCCATAGTTTATGTTCGTGACTGACAACCCACCAGCCAGCGTCTACGCTAGAAATCTCAACTTCCATAAATTGCATATCCTCAGCTAAATCGGCTTGCTGCGTAACGGGATTGGGATCGGGCACTTAAAATATCACTTTCGGAGTCACACATGCTCAACCAACTAGAAGTCCTGACCGCGCGCGTTGCCGGGTGTAGTGGCCTGGTGGACTTTTGTCTGCAATCCCGCAAGCAGTTACTGGTTGCCTATTATCAAATGGTTGGCATTAAGCCTAACAAGGAATCCCATACTCCGCTCGATGAAAACGCACTGGATACCTTTTGTCAGCGTCTGGTCGATTATCTCTCCACTGGTCACTTTACGGTGTACGAGCGCTTTATCGAAGAGATGAAAGGCAGCGAGCAGCTGGCTAAGGCCGCGCTGATCTATCCGGCGCTTCAGGCGAACACGGCTGAGATTATGCAGGTTTATGATACTCATCTGGAAACGGCTATCGATCACGATAACTATCTTGAGTTCCAGAACGCGCTCTCTGAAGTGGGCGAAGCGCTGGAAGCCCGCTTCACGCTGGAAGATAAATTTATACAGCTGGCGCTGGACAAGCAGGCGGATACCCCACCGGCCGCTAACGATTCTGCCCTGGCCCGTCCCGCCTGAAACGTTATCCGTTTGTAAAATCCTTGTAGTTTCAAAAGAGGCCCCCTATGCTGAGGGGGCAATGGCGTAACGCGCGGCCGCCGCCGTTACCGCCGTTCTGGTTCTCCCTCCGGGAGACCAGAATTCTTCTTGTCGGAGTGCCCTTAGGGGCTGAGACCGTTAATTCGGGATCCGCGGAACCTGACCAGGTTAATACCTGCGTAGGGAACAAGAGTAACTTTTCAGTCAGGGTGTGCTGCTGTTTACCCACACTTTGCGCTTACTCCTCCGAACTCCGGACAAGCATCTTTTCCCGATTTATCAGGAACATGCTATGTCTGACCTTGAAAAGAAAACCACCCGCCGCGAACAGCGCGCGCAGGCTCAACAGTTTATCGACTCCCTCCAGGGCACCGCCTTTCCTCACTCAACGCGCATCTGGCTTGAGGGATCACGTCCCGATATTCGCGTTCCCCTGCGTGAAATCCAACTCAGTCCAACCCGAGTCGGCGGCAGCAAAGACGCCCCCCGATATGAAGATAATGAGCCCGTGCCGGTTTATGACACTGCCGGCCCCTATGGCGATCCAGAGGCCAGCATTGATGTTCATGCGGGCCTGCCCCGGTTACGCGAGGGCTGGATTGGTGAACGCGGCGACACGCAAACGATTGAGACGCTCAGCTCAGCCTACACGCAGCAGCGTCTCGCCGATGAAGGGCTGGATCACCTGCGCTTCGAACACCTTCCCCTTCCCCGACGGGCGATGCCCGGCCACTGCGTCACCCAGCTGCACTATGCCCGACAGGGCAGGATCACGCCGGAGATGGAGTTTATTGCGCTGCGAGAGAATATGGGTCGCGAGCGCATTCGCGGTGAGGTGCTGCGCCAGCAGCATCCGGGCAACAGCTTCGGTGCGCATCTGCCGCTGGACATCACGCCGGAATTTGTGCGGCAGGAGGTCGCCGCCGGGCGCGCCATCATTCCTGCCAACGTCAATCATCCTGAATCCGAGCCAATGATTATCGGCCGCAATTTCCTGGTGAAAATTAACGCCAATATCGGCAACTCTGCGGTCAGCTCCTCCATTGAGGAAGAGGTCGAGAAGCTGGTCTGGTCAGCGCGCTGGGGAGCCGACACGGTCATGGATCTCTCCACCGGTCGTAATATTCACGAAACGCGCGAGTGGATCCTGCGTAACAGCCCGGTACCCATCGGCACCGTGCCCATCTATCAGGCGCTGGAGAAGGTCAACGGCGTGGCGGAAGCGTTGAACTGGGAGATTTTCCGCGACACCCTGCTGGAACAGGCGGAACAGGGCGTGGACTACTTCACGATCCACGCAGGCGTCCTGCTGCGCTATGTCCCCATGACGGCGAAACGCCTGACGGGCATCGTGTCGCGCGGCGGTTCGATTATGGCGAAATGGTGTCTGTCGCATCATAAGGAGAGCTTTCTTTATCAGCACTTCCGCGAGATTTGTGAACTCTGCGCGGCCTACGACGTGTCCCTCTCGCTGGGCGATGGGCTGCGTCCTGGCTCAATTCAGGATGCCAATGACGAGGCGCAGTTTGCCGAGCTGCGTACGCTGGGCGAGCTGACGAAGATTGCCTGGGAGTACGACGTGCAGGTGATGATCGAAGGCCCGGGACATGTGCCGATGCAGATGATCCGTCACAATATGACCGAGCAGCTGGAACACTGCCACGAGGCGCCGTTTTATACCCTTGGCCCTCTGACCACGGATATCGCGCCGGGCTACGATCACATTACCTCGGGTATTGGCGCGGCCATGATTGGCTGGTTCGGCTGCGCGATGCTGTGCTACGTCACGCCCAAAGAGCACCTTGGCCTGCCGAATAAAAAAGATGTGAAGCAGGGGCTGATTACCTACAAAATAGCGGCCCACGCCGCCGATCTGGCTAAAGGACATCCCGGCGCGCAGATCCGCGATAACGCCATGTCGAAAGCGCGCTTCGAATTCCGCTGGGAAGATCAGTTCAATCTCGCGCTCGATCCCCATACCGCCCGCAGCTATCACGACGAGACGCTGCCACAGGAGTCCGGCAAGGTTGCCCATTTCTGTTCGATGTGCGGACCTAAATTCTGCTCCATGAAAATTTCCCAGGAAGTGCGTGATTACGCGGCGAAACAGGAGGACAAAGTATGAGCCGTGGTCCATTTCCCTTAACCGAAGCCCGGCTGGGTCTCTACCCTGTCGTTGAAACGGTCGCCTGGATTGAGCGACTGCTGGATGCGGGCGTACGCACCATCCAGCTGCGGATTAAAGATCGGCCGGAAGCGGCGGTGGAAGATGAGATTGCCGCTGCCATCGCCCTGGGCAGGCGTTACCGGGCGCGTCTGTTTATCAACGATTACTGGCAGACGGCGATCAGGTATCAGGCCTATGGCGTACATCTGGGGCAGGAAGATCTGGACGTCGCCGACCTGGATGCCATTCATCGTGCCGGACTACGCCTGGGGCTTTCGACGCACGATGACGCCGAACTGGATCGTGCCCTGAAGGAGCAGCCGTCTTATATCGCCCTCGGCCATGTTTTTCCGACCCTCACTAAACAGATGCCCTCCTCCCCGCAGGGCATAGAAGAGCTTAAGCGTCATCTTTCGCGCCTGCAGGGCGTATCAACGGTGGCCATTGGCGGTATCAGCCTCAGCCGCGCGCCTGCCGTGCTGGCAACCGGCGTGGGGAGTATCGCCGTAGTCAGCGCCATTACGCAGGCCGACAGCTGGCAGGAAGCCACCGCGCAGCTATTGCAGCTGGCGGGACCGGGGGGCGCAGAGCATGTATAGCAACCCGCGTTTAGTACCTGTCAGCCATCAGCGCCTGGTCGGGTCGGGAGGCGCACAGCATGTTCAGTGACGGTGACTTTATGCGTTACAGCCGCCAGCTGCTGCTGGAGGAGTTCGGTCCTGAAGGGCAGCGCAAACTTCAGGCCGCCAGCGTCCTGATTATCGGCCTGGGCGGCCTGGGATCGCCTGCGGCGCTCTATCTTGCTGCTGCCGGGGTTGGCACACTGCTGCTGGCCGATGACGACAAGATACATATCAGCAATTTGCAGCGCCAGATCCTGTTTCGCAGCCGCGAGACGGGCCTGTCAAAAGCGCAGGTCGCGAAAGCGCAGCTCCAGGCACTGAACCCTCAGGTGGAATTTATCGTGCTGGAGAAGCGTATGGATGACAGTAACCTGCAGGAGGCGGTAGCGATGGCCGATCTGGTGCTGGATTGCAGCGACAATATGCAGACCCGCCAGGCGATTAACACCGCCTGCATACAGCGCAGCAAACCGCTGATCAGCGCCAGCGCCGTGGGATTCGGCGGTCAGCTGCTGGTGTTAACCCCGCCCTTCAGTCACGGCTGCTATCGCTGCCTGTGGCCCGATGAGACCGAGCCCCCGCGCAACTGCCGTACGTCAGGCGTGCTGGGCCCGGTGGTCGGCGTGATGGGTACGCTTCAGGCGCTGGAAGCCCTAAAGATGCTCGCCGGTCAGGGTTCCTCGCTGGCAGGGAAGCTGCGGCTTTTCGATGGCCGACAGCAGACCTGGCGCACGCTGACTCTCGAACGTAGCGCTGCGTGCCCGGTATGTGGAGGCCGCGATGAACATCACCATTAATGACAGCGGCATGGCCCTGAACGGTTCTCCCACGCTGGTTGAACTGCTCGAACAGCTTTCCCGCCATCAGCCGGGTACGGCGCTGGCGGTTAATCAGCAGATTATCCCTCGCGACCGCTGGGCATCTTTTCATTTGCAGGAGGGCGATGAGCTGGTGATTTTCCAGGCCATTGCCGGAGGTTGATATGTTTACTATTGCGGATAAAACGTTTACGTCACGCCTGCTGGCCGGAACGGGTAAATTTTCCAGCCCGACGGTAATGCTAAATTCACTGCGTGAATCCGGTGCGGAGCTGGTTACCCTGGCGATGAAGCGCGTGGATTTGCGCGGCGGGGATGACGGCATACTTAAGCCCCTGCAGGCGCTCGGCGTCCAGCTGCTGCCAAACACGTCCGGTGCTAAAACCGCAGAAGAGGCTATTTTTGCCGCCCGGCTCGCACGCGAAGCGCTGGGAACCCACTGGCTCAAGCTGGAGATCCATCCCGACGTGCGCTATCTGCTGCCAGATCCCATTGAAACGCTTAAGGCCGCCGAAGCGCTGGTGAAAGAGGGGTTTACCGTTCTGCCCTACTGCCATGCCGATCCGGTCCTGTGCCGGCGGCTGGAAGAGGTGGGATGCGCGGCAGTCATGCCGCTCGGTGCGCCAATTGGTAGCAATCAGGGGCTTAAGACACGCGATTTCCTGACGCTGATTATCGAACAGGCAAGCGTGCCGGTGATCGTGGATGCCGGTATCGGCGCACCCAGCCACGCCAGCGAGGCGCTGGAGATGGGCGCAGATGCGGTGTTAGTGAATACGGCGATGGCGTCGGCTCAGGATCCGATACAGATGGCGCGCGCATTCAGGCTGGCCGTAGAAGCAGGCGCGCTGGCGCGGCGGAGCGGATTGGGTAGCCGACATCAGCAGGCGCAGCCCACCAGCCCGTTAACGGCCTTTCTGACAAAAGGAGAAGCCCAGTGAAAAGCTTTATCTCCCGATGGGAAACGCTGGAGTGGGATGATATAAGCCTGCGGATCCACAGCAAAACGGCCGCCGACGTGGAGCGGGCGCTGAACGCATCGAGACCAGGCCCTGAGGATCTGATGGCGCTGCTCTCCCCCGCGGCGGAAGCCTGGCTGGAACCCATGGCGCAGAAGGCCCGGCAGCTAACCCGGCAGCGCTTCGGTCACGCCGTCAATCTGTTCGTGCCGCTATACCTGTCCAACCTGTGCGCCAATGACTGCACCTATTGCGGCTTCTCCATGAGTAATCGCATCAGGCGTAAAACGCTGAATGCAGAGGAGATTAAGCGGGAGTGCGCGGCCATCCGCGCAATGGGCTTCGATCAGCTGCTGCTGGTCACCGGCGAGCATCAGACAAAGGTCGGGATGGACTATTTTCGTCAGCATCTTCCCGCCATCCGCGCGTGCTTCAGTTCACTGATGATGGAGGTGCAGCCCCTTGCAGAAGAGGAGTACGCCGAGTTAAAAACGCTGGGGCTGGATGGGGTGCTGGTGTATCAGGAGACCTATCACTCAGCGGTCTATAGCCAGCACCACCTGAAGGGCAATAAACAGGACTTTTTCTTCCGACTGGAAACGCCCGATCGTCTGGGACGCGCCGGTATTGATAAGATTGGCCTGGGTGCGCTGATTGGCCTGTCAGACAGCTGGCGCACTGACTGTTTTATGATGGGAGAACATCTGCTGTGGCTGCAAAAAAACTACTGGCAGAGCCGCTATTCGGTGGCGTTTCCCCGCCTGCGTCCCTGCGCGGGCGGCATTCAGCCAGCCTCACTGATGAACGAAGCGCAGCTGGTGCAGGCAATTTGCGCTTTTCGCCTGTTCGCGCCCGAAGTGGAACAGTCACTTTCCACACGCGAATCGCCCCAGTTCCGCGATCGGGTGGTGCCGCTGGCGATCAATACGATCAGCGCCTTTTCAAAAACCCAGCCCGGGGGCTACGCTGAACAGCAAACCGAACTGGAGCAATTTTCTCCGCACGATAACCGCCATCCGCAAGAGGTTGCGAATGCGCTGATGAAGGCCGGATTACAACCGGTGTGGAAGGACTGGGATAGTTATTTAGGGCGTGTTTCGCAATAACATGAAACCTGGCGCACCTAATTATTTATAGGGTCTGCCAGTCGCTTACTTAACGGTTCTACAGCGTGGCTTAGAACAGCTTGATCAGGTTAAATAGCCCCTTGCGGGGCTGTATTCAATCAAAACCGTATTTCTCAACGCCCCATTTCATTTTACCCTGTTTATCTTGATAGATTGTTTCTTCTATTGAAGAACTCATTAAATCAAGACAGGATTTTCCTTTATCACCCGTTTTTTCAAGATGTAGCCTGGCAATTGAATAATAGGTCATAAAAGACTCTTTATCATACTTATTGCTATCGATGACATAAGAGCAAACAGAGTCTGTTCCAAACTTATCTCTTACAGGAGAATGACCATTTAGAACTATTAATTTATCCACAGAATTTAAAGCATCAAGTGTTTCAGGTGTCGATATAATAAGTGAATGAGTAAGTGCATTTCTTAACGCATTGCTTTTTTCTGTGCTTATATTTCTCGTTAGTAATGGAACATCATTTAATGCATTATGATCACCTTTATCAACACTATTAATAATACTATCTACATTTAAATAATTAGTAGCCATAGCATTACAGGCGCATGAAAATACCAATGTTACAGTAGCAGTATGAAAGCACCTCATCTTACAACTTCCAGACGAGTGTCATTTGAGTCAAGTATACGTCTGCGTGTTCCCGGCCCCATAATGATACAACCTTCAGATGCCCATCCCGGAACACCATAAACTCTTTCACCGTGAATACGGAAAGCGCTTCTACCAAAAGTATTACCTGATGTTTGAACAAGTATAATGGTCATTGGGCCTTTAGATCTTGATTGTCCTGATATGCGATAGGTTCCTTGAGGTAATGGGCCTAATCCTTTCACCTGTTGACGATCTGGATTATTTTTATTAGTCATTCGCCCTGCATAACCTTTTTCAATAAAAGTGCCATTGTGAAAAATCTCACCAGTGCTTTGTTTATAAATCCATGTCATAACCCACTCTTTTAATTAATCAAGCAGCTCATTCTCCCTAACTATCAGAATGAATGATATTACCATCTATAAAATGCCATGTTATTTTTTCATAACCTAAATCAATGCATTCAAGATGATTTTTATTTCCACCGTAATCATCTCTAATATCATACATTAGAGAGGTAATAGATTCGACTTTAACCTTTTCAAGAATAATCGAGAAATAGTGTTCTTCTTTTCCAGAATAATTAATGCGGTAATATTTAAACTCTGCTGATTTTAGATTTCTACTCGTGATTAATGCTTTATATAAATAGGTAGAAGAAGAATCTATTTCTTTATCAAAACTAATTGGCTCGTGAACTCTCGTTCCAGTAATTTCCCCTGTGTTGTTATCCGTAGGTAGTTCTACCATATGACGCAAAGCAACGGTTTCAATGCTATGCTCACGACCAGAAACATCAACAGAACCTTTGATCAAGTTTCCGGCATCATCATAGAGCCAGAGATAAACGGGTATAGCCATATAAAAAATCCTTTTAAGTTAAATTCCATTAGTTATTATATGGGTACTGTAACGTTAGTAAAGAAATATCAAGGAGCGTGCCACCCTCCATGGTCATGTTCGCCTGAAAGAAACGATCCAATCTCCTAACCATCGAGGCCGCACGCAACGCCGTAAATACGTTCTGGAGCGGCTTCGCAAGCAGCCGCATTACCGCTGGTCATAGCCGGTGGCGACGCTAAACTGTCCGGGTTGGCGATAATGCTGACCAGGGCCAGTTCGTTTTCCCCTCGCTGGCCCTGCCCTCATCGTACGACGCCAGTCATATGCCATCAGCTGGCGACTTCACAGCGATATAATACGCAGCGGCTTAGTTACCCCGGTAGGTGGAATAACCATACTGGCTGAGCAGGAGCGGAATATGGTAGTGGTCACCGCTTTTCTCTGCGTGAAACACCACCGGTATCTCCGGGAAAAAAGTCGGTTGCCCGATGCCTTTATAATATTCCCCAGTTTTGAACACCACTTTGTAATCTCCGGCTGGCATTGCTTCCCCTGCCGGATAGAGCGCGGCAATGCGACCATGACTGTCCGTGGTCCCCGAAGCGAGCTTTACCCAGCCTGTCTTTTGCTGCTGCTCAAGCTCAACCTTGACGCCCGCCGTTGGCACACCGGTTTGCAGGTTCAGCACATGCACGCTGAGAGGGTTGGGTGTCGTCGTGGGATCGGCTGCGCCTGCGGAGAGTGAGGTAAGGATCAGAGCGGGCAGCAGTGCGTGACGGGTAAAATTCATCGTTTATCTCCATTAAATGATTGCCAGCTAAATATAGCAACAACGCTAGCTATCACATGCCGCGACGCACAATTTGTAAACCACTCCGCACGACCTGAATCGCAGGCATAAAAAAACCGCTCCGAAGAGCGGTTTTTATTCATCAACGATAGAAACGATTAGTCGTTTTTACCGCCAAGGCCTGCGTTCAGCAGTTCTGCCAGGCTGGCAGACGCTTCATCTGCGGTCACCTGAGGAACAACAGGCGTTTCGCCCGCTGCTTTACGGCGCATACGATCCTGATGATAAGCGTAACCGGTACCGGCTGGGATCAGACGACCCACGATTACGTTCTCTTTCAGGCCGCGCAGTTCGTCGCGTTTACCCGCTACGGCTGCTTCGGTCAGTACGCGCGTCGTTTCCTGGAACGAGGCAGCAGAGATAAAGGACTCTGTCGCCAGGGACGCTTTGGTGATACCCAGCAGATCGCGCGCAAAGGTTGCTGCGATTTTGCCGTTGGCTTCCAGCTCACGGTTAGAAATTTTAACGCGTGAGAATTCAACCTGCTCGCCGTCGAGGAAGTCAGTACCGCCCGCGCTGGCAATCGTTGCTTTACGCAGCATCTGACGCACGATGACTTCGATGTGCTTATCGTTAATCTTAACGCCCTGCAGGCGGTAAACTTCCTGCACTTCGTTAGTGATATAACGGGTCACCGCATGCACGCCACGCAGACGCAGAATGTCATGTGGAGACTCTGGACCATCGGAAACCACATCACCACGTTCAACGCGCTCACCTTCGAACACGTTCAGCTGACGCCATTTCGGAATCATCTCTTCGTAGTGCTCGCTGCCATCAATTGGTGTGATCACCAGACGACGCTTGCCTTTGGTCTCTTTACCGAAGGAGATGATACCGCTGATCTCAGCCAGGATAGCCGGCTCTTTCGGACGGCGGGCTTCGAACAGATCCGCAACGCGCGGCAGACCACCGGTAATATCCTTGGTACCGCCGGATTCCTGTGGAACACGGGCCAGGGTATCACCCGAGCTGATTTTGATGCCATCTTCCAGCTGAACAATCGCTTTGCCCGGCAGGAAGTACTGAGCAGGCATGTCGCTACCTGGGATCATCACATCGTTGCCGTTACCATCAACGATCTTCAGCGCAGGACGCAGATCTTTACCACCCGCAGTACGTTCAGCACTGTCGAGGATTACCAGAGATGACAGACCGGTCAGGTCATCAGTCTGGCGGGTAATGGTCTGGCCGTCGATCATATCGGTGAAGCGAATGAAACCGCTCACTTCGGTGATAACTGGCATGGTGTGCGGATCCCAGTTTGCTACGGTCTCGCCCGCTGCAACCTGCTCGCCGTCACCTTTCGCCATGGTTGAACCGTAAGGAACTTTATAGCTCTCTTTGGTACGACCAAATTCGTCGATCATCTTCAGCTCGGTGTTACGCGAGGTAACGACCAGCTTGCCGGCTGAGTTGGTAACCGACTTAGCGTTGATCAGCTTCAGCGTACCCTTGTTCTTCACCTGAATGCTGGATTCGGCTGCCGCACGCGATGCCGCACCACCGATGTGGAACGTACGCATGGTCAGCTGAGTACCCGGCTCACCGATGGACTGTGCTGCGATAACGCCGATGGCCTCACCTTTGTTGATGATGTGACCACGCGCCAGATCGCGTCCATAACAGTGGGCGCACACGCCGAAGTCAGTTTCACAACTTACAACGGAGCGAACTTTCAGGCTGTCGACACTGTGCTCTTCCAACAAGTCACACTGCTGTTCGTGCAGCAGGGTGTTGCGTGGCAGCAGAATGTCGGCGGTGCCCGGCTTGATGACGTCTTCAGCCGTTACACGGCCCAGTACGCGCTCGCGCAGAGGTTCTTTAACATCACCACCCTCGATAACCGGAGTCATCATGATACCTTCATGGGTACCACAGTCATCTTCGGTTACCACCAGATCCTGCGCCACGTCAACCAGACGACGGGTCAGGTAACCGGAGTTCGCGGTTTTCAGTGCGGTATCCGCAAGACCTTTACGCGCACCGTGCGTGGAGATGAAGTACTGGAGTACGTTCAGACCTTCACGGAAGTTCGCAGTAATTGGCGTCTCGATGATAGAGCCATCTGGCTTCGCCATCAGACCACGCATACCCGCCAGCTGACGAATCTGAGCAGCAGAACCACGCGCACCGGAGTCAGCCATCATAAAGATGCTGTTGAAGGAAACCTGACGCTCTTCTTCACCGTCACGGTTAATGACCAGCTCGGTAGAGAGGTTTTCCATCATCGCTTTAGCAACGCGTTCGTTGGCCGCAGCCCAGATATCGATCACTTTGTTATAGCGCTCGCCCGCCGTTACCAGACCAGACTGGAACTGTTCCTGGATCTCAGCCACTTCCGCTTCCGCTTCGGTGATGATCTCCGCTTTCTTCTCTGGGATAACCATGTCGTCGATGCCAACAGACGCGCCGGAGCGGGCTGCATAGGCAAAACCGGTGTACATGGTCTGGTCAGCAAAGATAACGGTCGGCTTCAGGCCCAGGATGCGGTAACAGGTGTTCAGCATCTTAGAGATAGCTTTCTTGCCCAGCGCCTGGTTGACGATGGAGAAAGGCAGACCTTTAGGCACGATCATCCACAGGATGGCGCGACCAACGGTGGTATCGATGATGCTGGTTTTAGCAACCCACTCATCCCGCTCGTTTTTCTCGTGCTCGGTGATACGCACCTTAACGCGAGCGTGCAGAGAGGCCAGACCGGCGCGGTAAATACGCTCCGCTTCTTTCGGGCCAGTCAGCACCATGCCTTCGCCTTTGGCGTTAACACAGTCGCGGGTCATGTAGTACAGACCCAGTACAACGTCCTGTGAAGGAACGATGATTGGCTCACCGTTCGCTGGCGACAGGATGTTGTTGGTAGACATCATCAGCGCACGCGCTTCCAGCTGGGCTTCCAGCGTCAGCGGTACGTGAACAGCCATCTGGTCACCATCGAAGTCGGCGTTATAGGCCGCACAAACCAGCGGGTGCAGCTGGATAGCTTTACCTTCGATCAGTACCGGCTCAAACGCCTGGATGCCCAGACGGTGCAGGGTTGGTGCACGGTTCAGCAGGACCGGGTGTTCGCGAATCACTTCATCCAGGATATCCCAGACGACGGATTCTTCGCGCTCGACCATTTTCTTGGCGGCTTTAATGGTGGTAGCAAGACCACGCAGTTCCAGCTTGCCGTAGATAAAGGGTTTGAACAGCTCCAGTGCCATTTTCTTCGGCAGACCACACTGGTGCAGGCGCAGGTATGGACCAACGGTGATAACCGAACGTCCGGAGTAGTCTACGCGTTTACCCAGCAGGTTCTGACGGAAACGACCCTGCTTACCTTTGATCATGTCGGCCAGTGATTTCAGCGGACGCTTGTTCGAACCGGTGATGGCACGACCGCGACGGCCGTTATCCAGCAGGGCATCGACCGCTTCCTGCAGCATACGTTTTTCGTTACGTACGATGATATCAGGTGCAGCCAGGTCCAGCAGGCGCTTCAGACGGTTGTTACGGTTGATCACGCGACGATAGAGATCGTTCAGATCGCTGGTTGCGAAACGGCCACCGTCCAGCGGTACCAGCGGACGCAGGTCCGGCGGCAGCACAGGCAGCACGGTCAGGATCATCCACTCTGGCTTGTTGCCAGACTGGACGAACGCTTCCAGCAGCTTGATGCGCTTGGTCAGTTTTTTACGCTTGGTTTCGGAGTTGGTTTCGTTCAGCTCTTCACGCAGCTGTTCGCATTCCTGCTCCAGATCCATGTTTTTCAACAGGGCCTGGATCGCTTCCGCACCCATTTTTGCGTCGAATTCATCACCGAACTCTTCCAGCGCGTCCAGATACTGCTCTTCAGTCAGGATCTGACGACGCTCAAGGTTGGTCATGCCGCCTTCGACAACCACATAGGATTCGAAGTACAGCACGCGTTCGATGTCACGCAGTGGCATATCCAGCAGCAAACCGATGCGCGAAGGCAGCGATTTCAGGAACCAGATGTGCGCAGTCGGCGAGGCCAGCTCAATGTGACCCATACGCTCACGACGTACCTTGGTCTGTGTAACTTCAACGCCACACTTCTCACAGATCACACCGCGATGCTTCAGGCGCTTGTACTTACCGCACAGGCACTCGTAGTCTTTTACCGGCCCGAAAATACGCGCACAGAAAAGCCCGTCACGTTCTGGTTTGAACGTACGGTAATTTATGGTTTCCGGCTTTTTAACTTCACCAAAAGACCAGGAACGGATCATGTCTGGCGAGGCCAGAGCAATTTTGATCGCATCAAACTCTTCGGTCTTAGTTTGCGCTTTCAGAAACTTAAGTAAGTCTTTCACGGATTAGCTCCCGTCGGAGTGAGACTTCTCAGGAATGCCCGGAGTGACCCGGGCGTCCTGTAACCAGTACATATTCGAGTGCTTTACCCGTTTTCCTGCAGGCTGCGGCAAGGGCCACAGCCTGCCATCGACAGGGGTTACTCGTCTTCCAGCTCGATGTTAATACCCAGCGAGCGGATCTCTTTCAACAGTACGTTGAAGGATTCCGGCATGCCCGGTTCCATCTGATGGTTACCGTCCACGATGTTTTTATACATCTTGGTACGGCCATTAACGTCATCAGACTTCACGGTCAGCATTTCCTGCAGGGTATAAGCGGCACCGTATGCTTCCAGTGCCCACACTTCCATCTCACCGAAGCGCTGTCCACCAAACTGCGCCTTACCACCCAGCGGCTGCTGAGTCACGAGGCTATAGGATCCGGTAGAACGTGCATGCATTTTGTCATCCACTAAGTGGTTGAGTTTGAGCATGTACATATAGCCAACGGTAACCTGACGCTCGAACTGTTCGCCGGTACGGCCATCGAACAGGGTAATCTGACCGGAAGAAGGCAGGCCGCCGAGCTGAAGCAGCTCTTTGATCTCGCTCTCTTTCGCACCGTCAAACACCGGCGTTGCGATTGGCATACCCTTCTTCAGGTTTTCAGCCAGGCGCAACACTTCGTCGTCGGTAAAGGTGTTCAGATCGACTTTCTGACGCACATCGGTGCCCAGATCGTACGCGCGCTGAATAAATTCACGCAGCTTAGACACTTCTTCCTGCTTCTTAAGCATGGCGTTGATTTTCTCGCCGATACCTTTAGCAGCCATACCCAGATGGGTTTCAAGAATCTGTCCAATGTTCATACGTGATGGTACGCCCAGCGGGTTCAGTACGATATCGACCGGCGTACCGTTCTCATCGTATGGCATATCTTCGATCGGGTTGATCTTGGAGATAACACCTTTGTTCCCGTGACGACCTGCCATTTTGTCACCAGGCTGGATCTGACGTTTAACAGCCAGATACACTTTCACGATTTTCAGCACACCAGGTGCCAGGTCATCGCCCTGAGTGATTTTGCGGCGCTTCGCGTCGAGTTTTTTCTCAAACTCGCGCTTCAGTTCGTCGTACTGCTCTGCCAGCTGCTCCAGCTGGTTTTGCTTGTCTTCGTCGGTCAGGCCAAGCTCTAACCAGCGCTCGCGCGGCAGTTTTTCCAGCTTCTCGGCCTCTACACCGCCGGAAACCAGCAGGTAGTTGATACGACTAAACAGGCCGGCTTCAAGGATCTGCAGTTCTTCAGACAGGTCTTTTTTGGCCTGCTTCAGCTGCATCTCTTCGATTTCCAGCGCGCGCTTGTCTTTTTCCACGCCATCGCGGGTAAAGACCTGCACGTCGATAATGGTGCCGGATACGCCGTTCGGTACACGCAGAGAAGAATCTTTAACGTCAGATGCCTTCTCACCGAAGATAGCACGCAGCAGCTTCTCTTCTGGCGTCAGCTGGGTTTCACCTTTTGGCGTGACCTTACCAACCAGAATGTCGCCACCGGTCACTTCAGCACCGATATAAACGATACCGGACTCATCCAGCTTGGAGAGCGCAGCTTCACCCACGTTAGGGATATCAGCGGTGATCTCTTCTGGCCCCAGCTTGGTGTCGCGAGACACACACGCCAGTTCCTGAATGTGGATGGTGGTGAAGCGATCTTCCTGTACCACGCGCTCGGAGACTAAGATGGAGTCTTCGAAGTTGTAGCCGTTCCACGGCATGAACGCGACGCGCATGTTCTGACCCAGTGCCAGTTCACCCAGATCCGTTGAAGGACCGTCGGCCAGCACGTCACCACGTTCAATCGGTTCACCCAGGTTGACACACGGCATCTGGTTGATACAGGTGTTCTGGTTAGAACGGGTGTACTTGGTCAGGTTATAGATATCAATGCCCGCTTCGCCCGGGTACATTTCATCTTCGTTAACTTTGATAACGATACGAGACGCATCCACGTACTGAACGGTACCACCACGTTTCGCTACGGCTGTTACACCGGAGTCTACCGCTACCGCGCGTTCCATACCGGTACCAACCAGCGGCTTATCAGCACGCAGAGTAGGAACCGCCTGACGTTGCATGTTTGCACCCATCAATGCGCGGTTGGCGTCATCGTGCTCCAGGAACGGGATCAGTGACGCACCGACGGAAACCACCTGCTGGGTGGAAACGTCCATGTAGTCAACCTGATCGCGGCTGAACAGGCTCGATTCGCCTTTACTACGGCAGGTCACCAGGTCGTCTACGAAGTGACCTTCGTCGTCGAGGTTGGTGTTCGCCTGAGCGATAACGTAGTTACCCTCTTCAATAGCGGAGAGGTAATGAATTTCGTCGGTCACCACGCCGTCGATAACGCGACGGTATGGGGTTTCCAGGAAACCGTACTCGTTAGTCTGTGCATAAACAGACAGGGAGTTGATCAGACCGATGTTTGGACCTTCAGGCGTTTCGATTGGGCACACGCGACCGTAGTGAGTCGGGTGAACGTCTCGAACTTCAAAGCCTGCACGCTCACGCGTCAGACCGCCTGGACCCAGTGCAGAGATACGACGTTTGTGCGTAATCTCCGACAGCGGGTTGTTCTGGTCCATAAACTGTGACAGCTGGCTGGAGCCGAAGAACTCTTTAACGGCAGCCGAAATCGGCTTGGCGTTGATCATATCCTGTGGCATCAGGGTGTCGAGGTCGCCCAGAGACAGACGCTCTTTCACCGCGCGCTCTACGCGCACCAGGCCAACACGGAACTGGTTTTCAGCCATTTCACCAACGGAACGGATACGACGGTTGCCGAGGTGGTCAATATCATCCACTTCGCCAATACCGTTACGGATACCGATGAGCTTCTTCATCACTTCAATGATGTCGTCTTTGCTCAGGATACCGGAACCTTCGATCTCGTCGCGCAGCAGAGAACGGTTGAACTTCATACGACCCACCGCGGACAGATCGTAGCGGTCTTCGGAGAAGAACAGGTTCTCGAACAGATTTTCAGCCGCTTCACGCGTTGGTGGCTCACCAGGACGCATCATACGGTAGATCTCAACCAGCGCGCTCAGGCGATCGCTGGTTGGGTCGACGCGTACGGTTTCGGACATGTAAGCGCCGTGATCCAGATCGTTGGTGAACAGCGTTTCAATACGCTTGTGACCGGCCTGGCTCAGCTTGGCCAGCAGGTCCAGCGACAGCTCCATGTTCGCCGCGACGATCAGTTCGCCGGTGCTTTCGTCGATATAATCCCTGGCAACAACTTTGCCCGCGATATATTCAACCGGCACTTCGATGTGCTCAACGCCATCTTTTTCCAGCTGACGAATATGACGTGCAGTAATGCGGCGGGCTTTCTCAACGTACACGGTGCCGTTAGCTTCGATATCGAAGGAAGCGGTTTCACCGCGCAGACGCTCAGGAACCAGCTCCATCTGCAGCTTGTTGTCGCGAATATCAAACACAACTTTGTCAAAGAACAGGTCGAGGATCTGTTCCGTTGTGTAGTTCAGCGCGCGCAGAATGATGGTTGCGGGCAGCTTACGACGACGGTCAATACGGACGAACAGGTTGTCTTTTGGATCGAATTCAAAATCCAGCCATGAGCCGCGGTAAGGGATGATACGTGCGTTATACAGCACTTTACCCGATGAGTGGGTTTTACCCTTATCGCTGTCAAAGAAGACGCCAGGACTACGATGCAGCTGAGAAACGATAACCCTTTCCGTACCGTTGATCACAAAGGTACCGTTATCGGTCATGAGCGGAATTTCGCCCATGTAAACTTCTTGTTCTTTGATGTCCTTAACGGTGCCTTCCGGCGCTTCGCGCTCGTAGATCACCAGGCGCAGTTTTACGCGCAGGGGTGCAGAATACGTGACGCCACGAATCTGACACTCTTTCACATCAAATACAGGTTCGCCTAAACGGTAGCTGACGTACTGCAGCTCAGAGTTACCGCTATAGCTTTGGATAGGGAATACGGAACGGAATGCGGCTTCCAGACCATATTGACCTTCCGGATCTTGCTCGATGAACTTCTGGAACGAGTCAAGCTGGATGGAAAGGAGATAAGGAATGTCCAGAACTTGTGGACGTTTTCCAAAATCCTTACGAATGCGTTTTTTCTCGGTATAGGAGTAAACCATAGGGTTCCTCAGCTCGCTGAAAAGTAGAACCTCTCTGTCCGTCCGGGGGGGACAGTTCATGCGACACTATTTTGTTGGCCGGAAAGGCAGACGCCTTCCGTAATACATCTTTCTATCACTCTTAAATCATTTCGCTGCCATTGCCCGGCAGAGCGCCGTGCGGGAAAGCAGTATATTAAGGCGTCGATAGAAAAAGATATTAAGCAAATCAATGGTTAAACAGTGTGAAACACCATTGACGCTGTAAAGCGCAAAAAGGCTGGTGACCAAAAAGTCACCAGCCATCAGCCCGGAAAATCAGGCTGCAGTCTGTAGAGCAGGCTTATTTAACTTCAACTTCTGCGCCAGCTTCTTCCAGAGTTTTCTTCAGTGCTTCTGCGTCGTCTTTGCTGATGCCTTCTTTCAGGGCAGCAGGTGCAGACTCAACCAGATCTTTAGCTTCTTTCAGGCCCAGACCGGTTGCGCCACGTACTGCTTTGATCACGGCAACTTTGTTTGCGCCGATAGCTTTCAGTACAACGTCAAATTCGGTTTTTTCTTCAACAGCTTCAGCAGCAGCAGCAGGACCTGCAACAGCAGCAGCAGCTGAAACGCCGAATTTCTCTTCCATAGCGGAGATCAGTTCAACGATTTCCATTACAGACAGAGCGGCAACGCCTTCAATGATTTGGTCTTTAGTGATTGACATTTCGTGTTCCTAAATTCAGAAAGTAATTTATACGTTAGCAAATGAACGGAAAAGAAAGGCTGGCGATTAAGCAGCAGCTTCTTCTTTCTGATCGCGTACAGCAGCCAGAGTGCGAACCAGTTTGCCGGCAGCGGCTTCTTTCATGGTTGCCATCAGGCGTGCGATTGCTTCATCGTAAGTAGGCAGAGTTGCCAGGCGGTCGATCTGATCCGCACTGATTAACTCGCCTTCAAAGGCGGCAGCTTTAACCTCGAATTTTGCATTCGCTTTCGCGAACTCTTTGAACAGACGAGCAGCAGCGCCCGGATGTTCCATAGAGTATGCAATCAAGGTTGGACCGGTTAACGTGTCTTTCAGGCACTCAAACTGAGTACCTTCAACGACGCGGCGCAGCAGGGTGTTACGAACAACACGCATGTATACGCCAGCTTCACGACTTGCTTTACGCAGTTCGGTCATTTTATCTACGGTAACGCCACGAGAATCCGCAACTACCGCAGACAGCGCGCCTTTGGCTACTTCGCTGACTTCAGCAACAATCGCTTGTTTGTCTTGAAGATTTAAGGCCATTAGCTTGTGCTCCTGGATTTTTGGCCGGGGATGGATTTCCCCGGAACTCACTTCGCCTGAACTGTGTTACCACAGACAGACGCTGAAACACGGTGAGCAGAATCCAGCAAAGACTATAAATATATTCTTCAGGTTCTGTCACCGTCTACGCAGGAAATTAAGTTTTATGCCTCTAAACGAGGTTAAAACACCTGCGGTCTTGGACGGAGGCCTGGATAAGGCCAGGCTCCAACCGAAAATTCTTTCTAATACTTCGTTCTTCAAGCCGCTGCTGCGTTGGCTGCTGCAACCTGAATGACTCGATTAGAGGTCCTGTATATTAACAGAACAATGGGCGAAAGATTCTAGTCGAAATTTTCGCCCACGTAAAGCAGATTAGTTCGCTACAGCGTTCAGGCCAGCCTGATCAACTGCAACGCCTGCGCCCATAGTGGTGGACAGGCTAACCTTCTTGATGAAAACGCCTTTCGCCTGTGAAGGTTTCGCTTTTTTCAGCGCAACCAGCAGGGATTCCAGGTTTTCTCTCAGTTTGTCAGTATCGAAATCAACCTTACCGATGGTGGTATGGATGATGCCGTTTTTGTCGTTGCGGTAACGAACCTGACCGGCTTTAGCGTTTTTCACAGCTTCAGCAACGTTTGGCGTTACGGTACCCACTTTCGGGTTAGGCATCAGACCGCGTGGGCCCAGAACCTGGCCCAGCTGGCCAACAACGCGCATTGCATCTGGAGATGCGATAACAACGTCAAAGTTCATTTCGCCTTTTTTGATCTGGTCTGCCAGATCTTCCATACCTACCAGTTCAGCGCCCGCAGCTTTAGCAGCTTCAGCGTTAGCACCCTGAGCAAATACGGCAACGCGAACGGAACGGCCAGTACCGTGTGGCAGTACAGTTGCACCGCGAACGTTCTGATCGGATTTACGGGCATCAATCCCTAAGTTTACCGCTACGTCAACGCTTTCTACGAACTTAGCCGTCGCCAGTTCCTTCAGCAGAGCAACAGCTTCGTTGATGTCATACTGTTTAGTTGAATCAACTTTGTCACGGATCACGCGCATGCGCTTGGTCAGCTTAGCCATTTCTTAATCCTCTACTACCAGGCCCATGGAACGAGCAGTACCTTCGATGGAGCGAGTCATCGCTTCCAGGTCAGCACCAGTCATGTCCGCAGCTTTGGTTTCTGCGATTTCACGTACCTGAGCACGCGATACTTTACCTACTTTGTCTTTGTTCGGCTTGCCGGAACCAGACTTAATACCTGCCGCTTTCTTCAGCAGAACTGCTGCTGGAGGCGTTTTGGTAACGAAGGTGAAAGAGCGGTCAGAATAAACGGTAATAACTACCGGAATTGGCAGACCCTTTTCCAGGGAATCTGTTTTGGCGTTAAACGCTTTACAGAATTCCATGATGTTAACACCCTGCTGACCCAGTGCTGGACCAACCGGTGGACTTGGGTTTGCCATACCGGCTGAAACCTGCAGCTTGACGTAGGCTTGTACTTTCTTAGCCATGATATTTCCTCTATTGGGTTCAAGCGCTCCAGATGGAGCTCCCCGTGATTAATATTTCACGCGCTTAAGCAGCGCATAAAAACAAAAGGCGCGAAATTGTATGGCAATTTCGCGCCTCTCGCAACTCATATTCTGGTCACGCACTTAATTTTCAGGCCTGAGCCTGCGTTTAAGCGGTGTTCACAATGAATATCAGCCTTTTTCGACCTGCCCAAAGTCCAGCTCAACCGGCGTTGCGCGGCCAAAGATGGATACAGAAACTTTCAGGCGGCTTTTCTCATAATCCACTTCTTCAACAACACCGTTGAAGTCAGCAAACGGACCATCGCTGACGCGAACCATTTCACCTGGCTCAAACAGCGTTTTCGGACGTGGTTTATCACCAGCCTGCTGCAGGCGGTTCATGATTGCATCAACTTCTTTATCGCTGATAGGTGCCGGGCGATCGGAAGTACCACCAATGAATCCCATCACGCGGGGCACGCTGCGCACCAGGTGCCAGCTTGCATCATTCATGACCATTTGTACCAGAACATAGCCTGGAAAGAACTTGCGTTCGCTCTTACGACGCTGGCCGCCGCGGATCTCAACCACTTCTTCGGTTGGAACCATGACGTCGCCAAACAGTTCTTCCATGTTATGCAACTTGATATGCTCGCGCAGCGATTGAGCTACGCGGCCTTCAAAACCGGAAAACGCCTGAACGACGTACCAGCGCTTTTTTGGAGCTTCAGACATCTCAGAACCTCAGGCCAGTGATAAACGATACCAGACGGACCAGAATACCATCCAGTCCCCACAAAATCAGTGACATCACGGCGGTAACCGCGGCAACGATTAACGTGGTGTGCAACGTTTCCTGGCGAGTCGGCCAAATGACCTTGCGAACTTCGGTGCGCGCTTCACGGGCAAATGCCAGCGTAGACTTGCCTTTCGCCGTTAGCAAAGCGATGCCGCCAGCAACAGCAATCAATACAACAACGGCCAGCGCTCGCAGCGGCAGCATGACCTCACGATAATAGTAGTTGCCGACGATAGCCACGATAAGCAGTAGCGCCACCACTAACCATTTTACCGCTTCCAGGCCGCGTCCGCTCCCTTGAGCTTCGGTATTAGCACTCATAAACCAACCTGCCACAATATATCAGAAACTATTTTGCCCCGTAAAACGAGGCAACCGAACCGAATGATGCTGTTAGGCGAAACCCGGCATATCCCTTCATTTTTCAAGCCGCGACGTGAAACTGATGGGTTTAACGCCGTGCTACAGAGCCTGTCTCAGCAATGATTATGGCTGAAAATCACTGATGAGTCAGGTTCTATGTTACAGCGTACAAAAAGGGCATCAAATGATGCCCTTTTCATGTGTGTTGCGTCAAATATTATCAGCGATTAGGCAATAACTTTAGCAACAACACCCGCACCAACGGTACGACCACCTTCACGGATGGCGAAACGCAGGCCGTCATCCATTGCGATTGGGTGGATCAGGGTAACAATCATCTGAATGTTGTCACCAGGCATAACCATCTCAACGCCTTCTGGCAGTTCAATGGTACCGGTCACGTCAGTTGTACGGAAGTAGAACTGTGGACGGTAGCCTTTGAAGAACGGAGTATGACGGCCGCCTTCATCTTTGGACAGAATATAAACTTCTGACTCAAATTTGGTGTGTGGCTTGATTGAGCCTGGCTTAGCCAGAACCTGACCACGCTGGATATCTTCGCGCTTGATACCGCGCAGCAGGATACCACAGTTCTCGCCCGCACGACCTTCGTCAAGCAGCTTACGGAACATTTCAACGCCGGTACAGGTTGATTTCACGGTATCTTTGATACCTACGATTTCAACTTCTTCACCGACTTTAACGATACCGCGCTCTACACGACCGGTAACAACGGTACCACGGCCGGAGATGGAGAATACGTCTTCGATTGGCAGCAGGAACGGCTTGTCAATTGCGCGCTCTGGCTCTGGGATGTAGTTATCCAGATGCTCAGCCAGCTCAATGATCTTAGCTTCCCACTCAGCTTCGCCCTGCAGTGCTTTCAGTGCAGAACCGCGAACGATTGGCAGGTCATCACCAGGGAAGTCGTAGGCAGACAGAAGTTCACGAACTTCCATTTCAACCAGTTCCAGCAGCTCTTCGTCATCAACCATGTCACACTTGTTCATGAACACGATGATGAAAGGAACGCCAACCTGACGACCCAGCAGGATGTGCTCACGGGTCTGAGGCATTGGGCCGTCAGTCGCAGCAACAACCAGAATCGCGCCGTCCATCTGGGCAGCACCGGTGATCATGTTTTTCACATAGTCGGCGTGGCCCGGGCAGTCAACGTGCGCGTAGTGGCGAGTCGGGGTGTCATATTCAACGTGAGAGGTGTTGATGGTGATACCACGTGCTTTTTCTTCTGGCGCGTTATCGATCTGATCGAACGCGCGTGCAGAACCGCCGTAGGTTTTAGCCAGAACGGTAGTGATAGCTGCAGTCAGGGTAGTTTTACCGTGGTCAACGTGGCCGATAGTACCAACGTTGACGTGCGGTTTGGAACGTTCAAATTTTTCTTTAGACATCGCTTGTCCCTCTAAGACACGGATAAATCGGTGATATCACCACATCAACCAGGCATTGCCTGAACTGTTGAATTTTAACGCACAGAGAAGAATCAGGGAGGGAGATGTAGAAGTGGTGCTGATACCCAGAGTCGAACTGGGGACCTCACCCTTACCAAGGGTGCGCTCTACCAACTGAGCCATATCAGCACGGCTTGGAGCGGGCAGCGGGAATCGAACCCGCATCATCAGCTTGGAAGGCTGAGGTAATAGCCATTATACGATGCCCGCATCCTGGAACTCGGCTACCTGTTCTGTCTGTAGCTTGTGAATAATAAGAAAAGCTTCTTATTACCCTAGTCAACCCGCTTACGCTTGATGACTCCGACTGTGCTTGTGCTCAGTCTGAAATGGTGGTGGGAGAAGGATTCGAACCTTCGAAGTCGATGACGGCAGATTTACAGTCTGCTCCCTTTGGCCGCTCGGGAATCCCACCTGGGGTACTTGATGGTGCCGGCTACCGGAATCGAACTGGTGACCTACTGATTACAAGTCAGTTGCTCTACCAACTGAGCTAAGCCGGCATCAAGTGACGCGCATTCTAGGAAGACCGGCCGATCTATGCAACAAAAAAATTGCGATATTTGTTCTAATGCCTGTTATTTGTGCAATTCTTCGCAAATCAGGTGCCGTGGCAGAGTTTTTCGTGCAAAGAATCACCGCCAGGCTGTTTTTTTAGGCGCCGGGATTACACCCCTTATCCTGTCGCAGGGTAAGTTCTTTCGCTGCGGACAGAAAACTTTCGTTCTTTTCGCTTGAGAAGAGGTGAATGGGACTGGTCACGTCACAGGCGAGGCTGGCGAGGCTGGCGAGGCTGGCGAGGCTAATGATGCGGTTTATCGTCATACGGCGGTCGTGAATGAACATGGTGGTGAACAGATGTAGTGAACAGATAAAGGAGACGCCTGTCAGCGGAGAACAGTAGAGGTAGGAGGAAAACAAAGTGTGCGGCCTGTCAGCGCGTGGATGAGCATAGGTAGTCAGCAGGCTATCGCTTACCGTCTCTCTCTATGTATGCTCTACGGTAAGTCAGGTTCGCTCACCAAACGCCAGCGGTTTCTTTGAAAATTGCGGGTGCCGTTACGTTTGCGGCGGGCGGGCTTATTTTTACCTTCTGGTTAGTGCCCCTGGGGTGTTAACCTCCTGCCCATTGTTTTCTGAAATTTTCCCTGGTTTGTGAGCATGAAGACGCGGCAAGCGTAATTCATCGGGTATTTTATCGTCACGACAGGTAAATTCTTGCTGGCAGAAGCATGCATATGAGTAAAAAAGAATCGTTGCTAACCACACCTTACCTGCAATTTAACCGCGCCCAGTGGGCGGCACTGCGTGATTCAGTGCCGATGACCCTGAGCGAAGCGGAGATTGCCCGGCTAAAAGGGATAAACGAAGACCTGTCTCTTGAGGAAGTAGCGGAAATCTATCTTCCCCTTTCCCGCCTTCTGAATTTCTATATCAGCTCTAACCTGCGTCGCCAGGCCGTTCTTGAGCAGTTTTTAGGGACAAACGGACAGAAGATCCCTTACATAATCAGTATTGCCGGCAGCGTTGCCGTGGGTAAAAGCACCACCGCTCGCGTGCTACAGGCCCTGCTGAGCCGCTGGCCTGAACACCGACGCGTTGAGCTGATCACCACCGATGGCTTTTTACATCCTAATGAGGTGTTGAAAGAACGGGGACTGATGAAGAAAAAGGGGTTTCCGCAGTCTTACGATATGCATCGGCTGGTTAATTTTGTTTCTGATTTGAAGTCAGGCGCCTTTCAGGTGACTGCACCTGTTTATTCCCATTTGATTTATGACGTGATCCCGGAAGGGGATAAAGTTGTACAGCAGCCGGATATTCTTATTCTCGAAGGTCTGAATGTACTACAAAGCGGGATGGATTATCCGCACGATCCCCATCACGTCTTTGTTTCGGACTTTGTGGATTTTTCCATTTATGTCGATGCACCGGAAGATCTGCTACGAAACTGGTATATCAACCGTTTCCTTAAGTTTCGTCAGGGCGCTTTTACCGATCCCGACTCCTATTTCCATAACTATGCCAAACTTTCAGAAGAAGAAGCCGTGGGCATCGCCACTCAGCTGTGGGAGGAGATCAACCTGATGAATCTCAAGGAAAATATCCTGCCTACCCGTGAGCGGGCCAGCCTGATTATGACCAAAAGCATGAATCATGCGGTCGATCTGGTCAGTTTAAGGAAATGAAGAGTGGGGCGACGCCCCACACCTTACTAATTCTGTGGCCGTAAGGAGATCTCCCCGCCTACCCAGGATTTTCTGACGCCATCCTGCTCGAGAATCAGTCCGCCCTGCTGATCAATGCCACGGGCGATACCCAGAATTTCCCGATCGCCAATCAATAATTTAATCGGCCGATCGATAAAGTTATCCAGCGTACTCCAGCGATCGATAAAAGGTGCCAGTCCCTCTCGTTCAAAGAGCTGAAGTGACTCTCTGGTTTTATTGACCAGGGTGGCTGCCAGTTTATTCCGATCGATGGCGACGCCAGCTTCTTCCAGGTTAATCCAGCCCTGATTCACAACGTCAGTATCGGGCATTCGCATGGCAAGATTGATGCCGGTACCTATCACGATATGGGCGGAATCTCCGGTTTTACCTGTCAGTTCGACCAGAATACCCGCAAGTTTACGATCGTTAAGGTAGAGGTCATTCGGCCACTTCACCCTTACGTCACTTGCACCCAGCGCGCGTAAGACTTCGGCGGTGACAATGCCGATGACCAGGCTCAGGCCCATTGCCGCTACGGGCCCCTGCTCCAGACACCAGTACATAGAGAGATAGAGGTTAGACCCGAAGGGAGAAAACCACTGCCTTCCACGGCGCCCTCTTCCGGCCTGCTGATATTCGGCAACGCAGGCATCTCCCGGTTGCAGAGTGGGCATCCTGTCCAGTAGATACTGGTTGGTGGAATCAATAACGGGGATAACGGCCAGCCTGCCCTGATCGAGCTGAGACATGATGACCTTTTCATCCAGAAGCTGAACAGGAGCCGCCAGGCTATAGCCTTTACCGGTGACGGTAAAAACGTCTATCCCCCAGTCTCTCAGCGTCTGTATATGCTTATTGATAGCTGCACGGCTCATCCCAAGGCGCTCACCGAGTTGCTCGCCTGAGTGGAATTCTCCGTCGGCCAGGATGCTTACCAGTGTGAGGGGTACGGTATTATCCTTCATGAAATCACTCCGATAGCATCTTTTTCACCGTCAGCAGCGATAAAGCGGACCTCTGGCTCAAGCCATACATTAAATTTCTGACCCACGCGCTGACGAACCTCGCGCGCTAACGCGACAACGTCATTCGCTGAGGCATTATTCTCATTAATTAATACCAAAGCCTGCTGACTGTGCACAGCAGCGCCACCGACCCGATATCCTTTAAGATCACAACGATCAATCAGCCAGCCTGCGGCCAGTTTAAAATTACCGTCTTCCAGGGAATAAGCCGGGGCCTGGGGATAGTGGCTTTTAATCGCCAGGGCAATCTCAGCCGTGACGACTGGATTCTTAAAGAAGCTTCCAGCATTCCCGGTTTTTTTAGGGTCTGGCAGTTTACTGCTGCGCATTCTGCATACCCCGTCAAAAATCTGCTGGGGCTGGACCGTTGTACTCTCCAGGTTAGCAAGATCGCCATAGCTCAGCACGGGAACCCAGTTTTTAGGTAACAGCAGACCAACGGCAACTATCGCGTAACCCGTCTGGTAATGATGCTTAAAGATGCTGTCCCGATAGCCAAACAGGCAGTCTGCTGCGGAAATACGCTCAGTTTTACCGGATGAAAAATTCAGTACATCCACGTATTCACAAACCTGGCTCAGCTCGACGCCGTAAGCACCGATATTTTGAATCGGGGACGAGCCGACACACCCAGGGATCATTGCCAAATTTTCCAGGCCGGGAATGCCTGAACTCAGCAGGTGTACGACGAGCTGATGCCAGTTTTCACCTGCACCAATATGCAGATGCCAGGCCAGCGCATCCTCAGCAATATGGATACCTTTGATACGATTAATGAGCACCCTACCAGCAAAATCTTCAAGGAAAAGTACATTACTGCCTTCTCCAAGCAGGAGCAGAGGTTGATTCAGACGCCTGCTTTCTTGCCAGTAATGCAGCAACTCATGCGGACTGCTTATCACATTAACCTCAGCGGCCCGCGCTTCAAGTTGAAATGTGTTCCAGGGTTTTAAGGTGCTATCCAGCGTTGACATTCTGCTTTCCCAGGTATTTATCTGCCAGGAGTGTAACCGATTCCTGTCAAGTCTGGCAGGAATTTCCGTTGTCCAGGTTAATACAGACGAGAGTGCAACACAAACCTCGTTATCCCCTCTGTCATTAGCCACATGCTATCTTGTGCAAGTTTGCTAACGAATGCCAAAAATAAAGATGTATGTAAATATGTTTATATAAATTACTTTAGGTTACTCGGTCTGATAAGACGGGAATAAAAATACCCCCCAGAACTCCAGCAGACCCCAACCCATAGAAAGGACGTAATCTATCTTTCGTTAATCACCACCAGCATAGAAATGATTACTTATCTTTTAAACCAATAAGAAAATGCCTTATATAACACCCCATAAATTAAAGCACTTAAGAAATCCTTGCAATATCTTAGTAGTCCTTTTAAGGCAGGCTGTTACTGCTTACTGAACAAAGCGTTAAGCCCATTAATGCTTTTCAAGCATTAATAAGATGCGTCTATTTACCCTGCACTATATAATAGTCACCTTTAGTGTGACATGATTTCATCAGCGTTACATCTCCACACAGTGAGTGTGTAAGAGAAATAAAAAATCTTAACCAGGGAAAGGATATGATTTATCTGTTGGATGAAAATATTCAGTTTATCCCAGAGAAGGGGCTTTTGGTCAGCGATAGTGGAAAAACCGTCAATTTGTCTGAAAATAGCTATCGTTTCTTAAAACTTTTGCTTGAGGGTGAGAGTAATAAGCAGACAATCATTAACCAGATCTGGCATGAACAGCGAGGCGTGGTGAGTGATAGCAGTTATTATGGGCAAATCCACTCACTTAGAAAATCTTTTGAGCTCGTCGGACTGCCTGGCTCTCTGATTAAAACCATCCCGCGCAGAGGCGTAAAATACATTGGGAAAGTAAGCACTTCAAATTGCGATGCAGAAGATAACGTAATAAATATGAATGATACTGAAGTTCACACTGCGAAGTTCTTAACCTCATCATCTCAAGCTTTATCTTTTGTAGACAAAGATAAAAAAGGCATTCAGTCCCGTAGAAATCTTGACAGACTTTTCTCTGCCTTAGCGGTGATCGCAGTGTGCTGGCTGGCAACGTTAACCGTCGTTGTCTTTCGATATCTTATTACTAAGGGAAATTGAATCAAAATGAATTTAAATATGATTTCGATAAGGACACGATTAACTAACTCTTGTGTAATGCATCGGCTCTCAACGAGTGAGTTTCGGATAATACACATTACACCCTGTTGCCAGGGTTAGGCATTTAATTAAGGAAAGTTTCATGAAAAATTTTTTTATCCAGGCCTACGTTTTTTCTTCCCTGCGCTTAGAGCAGCTGGCAAAAGATAAACGTGGCGTTACCGCAATTGAATACGCACTTATTGGGGTGGCCATGGCGACACTTCTGGCCCTCGTTCTCGGTAATCAAGACTCAGGGTTCCTTGGCGCCCTGAAAAATACCTTCGCTAAGATCGCTGATGCTATTAATAGCGTTACTGTCACCAAACCATCCGGCGGTTAATCTACGCGGGACGGATCTTATTCAACTGCTGCGGAACAGAGTTCTGCAGCAGTATTAAAAACAACATTAATAAGAGCACCTTCGTGGAATATTTGATTAAAGTAATTTACATTTTGGTCGCATTGCTTTTGCTTTATATCTCCTTGAAGGATATCACAACTCGTATCATCAGCCATACCAGTCTTATTTTTTTGGTTTTTTTGATTGTTTTTATGACGCTTATGCAGGGGGAAATACCCAATATTTTCGCTGCATTTAGCGTCTTTATCATTTTGTTTATCCTCTTTATTTCTAACGTTATAGGTGGAGGAGATGTGAAGCTGTTAACCGTGCTTTCTTTATCCTTTTCCAATGCTACCGTAGTAACATTTATACTCACCACCCTCTTTTTGGGGGGGCTGGTAGCAATAACTGGCCTGATAGGGTTCCGTAAAAATGTTATCAGCAATGGTGTTCCTTATGCAGTCGCCATTTCACTGGCATTTGCTCTCATTTACCCGACTACGCACGCCATTTATTAAAAGAGCTTATCAATGAACCATAGAATGCTTTTTTTTATTTCCTTAATTGTTATCATCGTTGGGGTGGCAGGTATACTTCTTCAATATAAACCCCCTGCAAAGCCAGCCATGGAAAATTCTGTATCCGTACCTGTGCCCGTACCTGTGCCCGCACCTGTGCCCGCACCTGAAAAAAGGATAACGTTTCTCGCTCAGGCAACACGAGATCTTAAACCTCATGACTTATTGTCACTTTCAGATTACAAAATAAAAGAAATTGAGGTTCATGAAGATGCGAAAAATGATCGCGGATTTCCTTCAGAAGTTATAGCCAATCTCAGTGGGTATCTCATCCAGGAAAACATTGCCGAAGGAAGCATTATCTCACCTGAAATGGCAATATCTCCCCGCAGCCCTGAGTTCATTCAACGAAGTCTAAGGGATGACGAAACGCCGTATGCGATCAAGGTCAATGTTGATGATGGATTTATACTGGCGACATTAAAAGTGGGGCAAAAAATCACCCTTATTCTCCGTGCTAAAGATAGTAATAATAGCAGAGCAGTAGCAAGCCAGGCTGCTGCTGCTGATGGGATGAGCACGGCAATAAGTTCTGATGTACCGAAATATTTCACCCAGCCGTTAATGTCCTCTATCGACGTCATTGATATAAAAAAATATGATAATTCTTCTGATGAAAACTTTCGCAACAGTGATATTGCTGGCGAAGTCATCGTTCGCGTCGATGCTGAACAAATGGCAACGCTCAGAACCGTAGAGAAATCTGGGGAGATCTTAATTTCTCTAACCAAAGGTTCAGCACACATGTCCGATAAAAGGACACAATTATCCGACATACTGCCAAGTTTTAGAACCGTGCGGGAACTAAGGGGGAAAAATTGAGATTTCATCATATTCTCTTTCCGGTAGCCCAATTTTTCTCGCGTGCTCTTTTTAAGATACTCGCGTTCGCAACCGCTGTCATTATCTCACATAGCGTTAATGCGGGTGAAATCTACATGGAGCCGGGTGATTCTCAACTAGTCAGTGTCGGTGAAAGCATAGGCACCCTTTTTTTGTCTTCCCCGAAAGTCGCTGATTATGAAATCGTTAGCGACACCAGCCTGATCGTCTATGCAAAGGAAAATGGGCGGTCCGATCTGAATGTGCTGGGTAAGTCAGGTGATCCCTTACTTAAGATCACGCTTATCGTCGATCCCATGTTGGGGGCGGTACAAAAACGTATTCTCGACGTCTTCCCGGACAGCAGGGTCACTCTGCAAAAGTTAGGGCAAATTTATGTGCTTAGCGGCACGGTAACCACAGAAGAAGATAAAGACCGGGTTTACCAAATTGTTGGTGAAGGCTTAAGTGCTGAGCGTGAAGTTAATAAAAAGCAGTCTGACGGTGGTAACGAGCCTCCTGACTGGCTCAAAGAAGTGGTCTACCCAACTATTATCAATAATCTGCGTTTACCTGTGACAAATCAGGTCAACGTTAAATTGTCGGTTGTGGAGGTCACCAAGACCTTTACTGATAACGTAGGTATAGATTGGGGCAGCATCAGCGTGAGCAACCCTGATATCACGCCAGGCACCTTTCGATTTATAAAGTTCAGTGCCGATACGCTCAGCAGCCTGGTCCATGCTATCCGTAATGACTCCGTTGCCCGAATTCTGGCAGAGCCCAACCTTTCTGTCATGTCCGGCGAAACGGCGGATTTCCTGGTCGGCGGCGAAGTCCCCATTGTGACCAGTTCCAGCAACGGTACCTCCGTAAGCTATAAAGAGTTCGGTATAAAACTGAACGTGGGTGCCAGGGTTAGCAGTAGCAAACGTATACGCATCACCCTGGGTGAGGAAGTGAGCAGCGTGGATTCCACCTACACCTCCAGTGCGGGTATGTCTTTTCCTACTTTCCAGACCCGTCGGGCCAGAACCACCGTTGAACTTGCCGATGGTGAAAGCTTCCTTCTGGGCGGGCTAATCAGCAGTAACGAACGAGAAGAACTTGCCCGCCTGCCGTTTATCGGTGATGTCCCACTTTTGGGCGCACTTTTTCGCAATGCCAAAACAGAGCGCACACAGGGCGAATTGGTAGTGGTTGCTACGGTAAATCTGGTGAAACCCGTCACCACCCGTGAGGTCACCTTACCCGACTTCCAGCGCACTTCAACACTGTCTCGCTTTCTTAATTTTGATGGCATCCAGGATCACCGCAATCGAAAAATGGCTGAGGAATTTTTAGAAAAGGGAGGGTTTATTAAATGAAACGCGTTTACCTGCTGCTATTGCTGCAATTCGGATTAACGGCTTCGTCCATGGCTGCGGGCAATAACTTGCCGCAAATAACTGAACACTATCTCAGCCTGAGCAGTCACAGCCAGATAGCCAGTGAAATAGCTGTCGGTCAGGTGATGGATTTCGTCGGCACTGACTTTAATGGCCTTATTAGATTGACCTGGTCAGATGCCGCCTTTACGCCAACGGCACAAATATTACGTAACCTGCTCATGTCCAAAGGGATCCCTCTGGAAAGGGTCGTACTGAAGATGGACCGTGGCGGTTTTCGCCCACGAACCGCCAAGGGTATTGAAATTCAGATAGAGAGCATTCGTCTGCGTTTGCCGGAATGCAATTATGCCAGCCAGGACTGGCATTTCTCCTCAGCTATAGACGCCGGCTGCGCCCTGAATAATACCCTCAGCTCATCGCTGATTAATCCTGAAAAGTACTTCTTCTGAGGAGCACGACATATGCTGCTATTTCCGCAAAAGGAAGGTAAGTCCGCGGGCGAGGAAAAACCTTTTTATGTCCTGTCCCCTCAGTCTGAAAGGAGTACTCAGCTGGCCCAGCTGCTACGCCTGACGGGCTTTCAGCAGGTAGAAAGTGTGGACAAGATGCTCGGTGATATTCGCCATGTCTCGATACCAGAAAATGCCTGTGGCGTAATCGTTGATATTGCTGCCGAAAGCGATTATGAGAGGCTGATCCGCTTACTTCTGGCCATTATCCCTCGTAGTGTATGGTGCTGTGTCGTGGGCGATAGTGACTCGATTTCGCTGGCGCAGTCCTTTGCTGACCAGGGCATTCACTATTTTCACTTCACTTTACAACGTGAAGCGCTGACTCAGGCGATCATAAGTAAGTCAACACCCCATATTGTTCGCAACGCCAGCACTATAAGTATCCTGGGCTGCAAAGGGGGGGTTGGTAATACGACCCTGGCATGGCAGCTGGCCAACCGCGTGGTTCAATTTCGCCAGATGCCCACACTGCTGATTCAGGGTACTGCTGCATCTCAGGATCTGGATTTAATCGCGGATAAAAAGCTGTTAAAGGACGTGGTCACGCACAGCAGGAATCTCGACATCATGGCCGCTGCAGAATCGGCCATGCCCGACCTGACTCAGGAAATCTTCCGCAAATATAACTTCGTACTCTTTGAGCAGGCTATCAACACGGCGAGTAAAGAGACGCTGCGTCAGATTATTGAACAGTCCGCCTGCATAGTGTTGATTCTCGATCGATCTATGATCTCAATTCGCGTTGTTAATCAGCTAACTGAAATTATTGAGGCGATGAACCGTGCAAGGAAGCTTTCACGCCGACTTATTCTGTGCCTTAACGACAGCCGCCCCGTGACGGAAGACATGCTCAATAAGGAAGATATTGCGTCACTGCTGGGCAGAAGTATCGACATCGTTATCCCCTACAAAAAACAGCTTTTTTCCCTATTCTCCGGGCGTCATTCTCAGCCGGTCGACCGCCTCGCACTAAAGATTCTGGGAGAAGAACCGCAAAAGGGGCGTTCATTTTTCAGTCGCCTACATCAGAAAGGACAATACGGTAAATGAATATCAGCCAGGAACTACAGGAAACCCTCCGGGAGGGGGTGCTGGAGAATATTGATGTTAATAAGGTTGAGAGTCTGGTGCAGGACCGCACGTTGCTACTCGGTGAAATGAACCGCATCCTGGAGCTGGTCATTAGCAGTAAGAATATCTATCTCGACCATCAGGCTCAGCTGTATATGGCAGAACTGATGGCAGATGAGATCGTGGGCTTGGGTCCTCTGCGGGCGCTTTTAGAAGATGACGATATCAGCGATATTTTAGTCAACGGCCCAAATCAGATCTACATCGAACGTAAAGGCAAACTTGAGCTGGCTCCGACTCGCTTTATCAATAATCAGCAGTTAACTGATATCGCCAAACGACTGGTACAGAAAGTGGGAAGGCGGCTTGACGAGGGGCGGCCTTTAGTGGATGCAAGACTGATGGATGGAAGCCGTCTTAATGTCGCCATTCAACCTATTGCTCTGGACGGGACTTCTATCTCAATTCGTAAATTTAGCAAGGGCAATATTGAACTGGCGGATTTGATTCGCTTTGATGCAATGAGCAGCCAGATGGCTAATTTTATGATTATTGCCACCCGGTGTCGGGCAAATATCATTATCTCCGGGGGGACAGGTTCAGGAAAGACCACGCTACTGAATGCATTATCAAAGTATATCGATCCCAGCGAACGCATTATTACTATGGAAGATGCCGCTGAATTGAGGTTAATGCAGCCACACGTCCTGCGTATGGAGACGCGCCTTGCGGGTCTGGAAAATACCGGGCAGGTCAATATGCGTGCCTTACTGGTGAACTCATTAAGGATGCGTCCCGATCGCATCATCGTGGGTGAGTGTCGCGGTGAGGAAACGTTTGAAATGTTGCAGGCGATGAACACAGGTCACGATGGTTCGATGTCTACGCTGCACGCCAACACCCCACGAGACGCAATTTCGCGTCTTGAAAACATGGTAATGATGGCAGGCATGAACATTCCTATGGAGTCGATCCGACGCAATATTGTGTCAGCCATTAACCTGGTGATACAGGTTTCGCGCCTTAACGACGGCTCACGAAAAATCATGAACATCAGTGAAGTGATGGGTATTGAAGGCGACCGCGTGATTTTACAGGACATCTTCAGCTATAAGCCCCATCACGAGCGGCGAGCAGATGGCAAAATCAGCGGCGAGTTTGTCAATCATGGCCTGTTGATGCGATCGGCGGTGATGCGCAACGCGACGATGTTTGATCTCAGCGCCGAACTTAAACAGATTTTCGGGCTGGAATAAGTGATGGCTTATCTGATTATCATTATCGGTATCGCAATTCTGTTTATAAACCACCTCAACTGGAACAGGTTGCGTAATACCGCGCTAAAAAAACGCCAGGCCGCTATCCATTTGCCGTTGCTGCATTATCTGCTGGCGCGTTGGGGGGAGTGGCAGCATTTTGCCCTGGGAGATCGCACCCTGAAAGGGGCAAAGGGCTTACTGGTCGCTCTCGGTCTGCTTGCGGGGTTAATTGTCGTTAATGGTAACTGGTTTGGATTTAGCCTGCCCGGGTTACTGATAGTGAGCCTGCCCGTAATGGTTATTGCACAAATTAGCATTGGCAGGACATTACAGCGACGCTACTTTGAGACTAACTTCCCAGAAGTCCTGTCGGCGATTAATGCCTCTGTCTCCGCCGGGAACAGTATTCACCAGGCGCTGCATCGCTGTGGAAGCAGTATCGGAGGCCCACTGGGTAAAACCTTTCAGCACATCGATCGACGCCTTAATCTGGGCGAAGAGCCCGAAAGAGTGCTGGCCGATGCCTGCCGGGAGTACCACTATCGCGAATTCTACTTTTTTGCCGCCGTCATCATTATTAGCATGCAGCACGGCGCACAGTTACGCATGTTGATCGGCCGGCTGAACCGAATCGTCACCAGCAGCAGAACCATGTCACGACGTAAAATGGCAATGACGTCAGAAGCCCGTGCCTCTGCCAAAATTGTTGCCGCCATACCTATACTTTTCTTCTGTGGCATGAAGTATTTCAGCCCAGAAAACTTCGACTTTATCATTAACGATCCGACTGGCCGAATCATCCTCTATTACGTACTTGCCAGCGAAGCCATCGGCATGACGATTATCTGGCTATTGCTAAGGAAAGCATTGTGAACACCCCTGTTTATCTGCTGATATTGATACTGGGTATGACCACCCTGGTGATATCGAGCCGACGAATAGCCCGGCTAAAAAAAACCACACGGGCGATTGATAATAAACCCCTTGTTATAAAAAAGTCTCATAGCGGGTCCCTTGACCTGCAAAGCATTCTTATCGCGAACAGCCCCTGGCTCAGCATGCTACAAAGGCTGGATAAAAGCCCGGCCAGTAAGCTAAAGATCCTGGCGAGCATTGGCGCAGTAGTTTTGCTGATAAATATGCTGGGGATCACCAGCTTTACAATGAAAGATATCGCAATGCAGATGGTGCTCTTACTGGTTGTGATTATCGTTACGCCTGCGCTGCTGCAAAAGCCAGCTCTTTCAACACGCCGAAAATTAATGACCGATGCCCTGCCCTATTTAATCGATCTGCTGGCAGTTTGCGTCCAGGCCGGAATGACGGTAGAGCACGCCATTAAATTTATTGCCCGTCACAGTGACAATATTGACCCCAATCTTACCAGCCTGATGGAGCAGCTCACCAAACATGCGGAGGTCAGTGGACTGGAGGAAGCGCTGATGGATCTTTACCGTTCGGTGGATCTCACCGAAATGCGGATGTTCTGTTCCTCCTTACAGCAGAGCGTACATTACGGAACTTCACTTTACGACAACCTGATTGAGCTTTCTCGCGATATGCGTGAGATGCAGCTACTCAGATCTGAAGAGCAGATCGGCAAACTCTCCGCACGCATGAGTGTTCCCCTCATATTGTTCATCATGTTCCCAATCATTGTTCTAATTGCCGCTCCGGGTATTTTAAGGATTTTCAAAGATGCTGTTTTTTAAGAAAATTACATTATTCATCTCTGTCACCCTGCTTATTGGCTGTGTATCTCCTAAACCTGTCAGTACAACCGAAGCGAACTATCAGGAAGATATTTTGTTGCGGGTAAAAAATTATAGTGGGTTAATTAACCTTTACCGGAGCTGGCTGAAGAAAAAGGACGATCCTGAAACACGTATTAAACTGGCTCGCTACTACTATCTAGCCGGTGACTATAAGACCTCGCTCTATACCCTACAACCGCTGATCAATAAGCCCAGTCAGCCCCTGTATCAGTTGCAGGCTCAGAACATGATTGCCCTGGGGGATTTCGCTCAGGCTATCCGCGTTACCGACAAGATGATACTGCGTGACAAGAACAACGCCGAAGCGTGGAATTTGCGTGGCGTGGCGCAGGCGCTAAGTGGGAAACTTAGCGAAGGTAAACAGGCAGTCGAGCAGGCACGTGCGCTCTTTATTGCTGATGACGTAGCATTAAACAATCTGGCGATGGTGGCAATTCTGGACCGCCGCTATCAGGATGCTGTCGGTCTGCTCCTGCCGCAATATCTGCGGGGTCGTAAGGACGAACGAATCCTGCGTAATCTGGTGCTGTCACTAGTGAAAGTGGGTGACTTCCGCTACGCGCGCGATGTTATCCGCAATGAGAATCTGTCACAACACCCCGATGAACTAATTTCGGCTCTGAAGCAGATTACCACTACCGGTCGGAGTATGGGGTAATGCGCAAATTTTTAAGCCTGTTAAACAACCGGTCAGGCTCTGCAACCATCGAATTCGCGCTGACCGTGTGCGCCTTTTTTTTCCTGGTGTTCTTTATTGCTGAAACTGCACGACTTTCTTATATCTCATCAGTACTTGATTTGGCCGTGTCTGAAGCGGCTAAAGAGGCCAAAAACGCCCCTGTTAATAAGCTGGTGGGGAACTACCGCTCTCGCTTTGAAAAACGCCTTCTGACACAGGGGGGCGTGCTGTGGGGATTTCTGACGCGTGAAAATGCCGTTGAAATCAGCATAGGTTATGCAGCCAGCATTACCGATATGGTCAATACCGGCGGCGGTGACAGTTATCAAAAACGCCCCATTGCGCGTTATCAGCTCAAATATCGCTATAAACCAATGTTTTTTCCTTTTCCCAGCTATTGGGTAAGTCATGTATTAAATCGGGAGGTGATCTTTGTTCAGGAATATGAACGCTCTGAATTTACGTAATGACCATCGTGGATCTGTCGCTGTCGAATTCGTACTGATCTCAATGGTGCTCCTCATCTTTCTGATGTTTCTGACCGATCTGGTGATCCGCCAGGCGACCATCGGCAAGCTTGATCGCACGTCCTACTCCGTAGCAGGCGTACTGCGCGAACGCATCCAGTTATTCGATGGGCGTGAAAAACTTCAGCAACAGGACGTTAATGCGGCGGCGAAGCTGGCTGGCCGTATGTTAAGTGATATGCATAGCGGTGCTGACTTAAGAGAGCTTCAGCTAAGGGTAGAAGAAGTCCATTTTGTGGACCCTATCGGACTTAATGATACGCGTAAGCAGGTCAAACTTTATAACAGTTGGAGTGCAGGTTCCGGTCGCGGGCAGTGTCACCCGGCCGAAAGACTTGATAAGCAGTTACAGCTGGCACCGCGCGGAAGCTATGGTCGCTGGGTGCCGCTTTATCAGGTCACCGTTTGTCTGCCTGCCGCCAGTTGGTATACGCGTCTGACCTCCAGCGAAGAGAAGCCTTTATTATCGTCTTTTGCCATTGTGATGCTGCGATAGTGAAAAAACGAATATGGCTGTTGCTGATGTTCCCAACACTCGTTTTCGCACAACCGCATGCGGTTATTTTTGTTGATACGGCAATGGAGGACCATTCCCTGTTAATTGAAAACCTCAATCATATGCTGTTTTACAGCCCAACCTTACAGAGTCAACTGCAGGTGGATATCTACGATATTAACCCACGAGCGCCAGCCTTTCGCGGGGGCGTTCATTATCATCACGATGTTGATGGTCAGATGCTCTCCCATTTCAGGCCAACACAATTACCCTATTTAATTTGCTTTAAGGGTGAAGTAGAAAGCCTGCGCCTCCCTTTAATCAATAAGGAACAACTATGCCTGTGTCTGAAAAGCTGCTGAAACCTGTCAGAAGACTCTGCCAGGAACGCGAAGGAGCTTTTGCCATTAGCTTTGTCCTGCTTGGTGGCTTTTTGTTTAGCCTGGCAGCATTTGGCCTTGAGGGTTCACGCTATATAACAGAGCGCGCCCGACTTTCTGATGCGATGGAGCAGGCCGCACTCGCGCTGACAGCTGAAAATAATGGTAAGGGAGCGGAACGAAATTATACGCTTACCAGCGATTATCTACGGGCTTATATGCGCCATGATAAAGCGGTATTTCGACCTGAAATACAGATTTCATCAGGAAAAAGTAATGGCCTTTCCTACGTTGAGTATCGCGTCAGCGCTAAAACCTTGCAAAACTCGTGGCTATACTCATCGCTTTTCCCCAGCTTTGATAAAGAAGTGGTCATTGGGGATAACGGTGCAGCAAGAAAATTCTTCTCCAGTGTAGATGTGATGTTCGTTACGGATTTCTCTAACTCAATGAATGCCCCCTTCACCTATGGCAATAGTAAACTAACCGAACTAAAGCGTATTGTAATCAAGCTGGTGACAGAACTTTATAGTTATGACGTGGGGAATAAAGCGGGCTTCCTGCCCTTTGACTGGGGCTCACGAGTAGGTAACCGATGCGACTTGCCCTTCGTAACCTACTATCCTTTATCGCCATGGTTACTTTATCGAGGTGCCACGCAAGAACTTGAATATGCTATTAACTATTCTGCGACCGTTGCCGCAATTCCTCATCCCGTTAATTATATCCGGATACCGCTAAGTCATGTTGCTTCGGACGTTTGCCTTTTTAAAAGCCATAGCTGGAGAGTGCCGTTGACGTCTGACATAGCTCAAATCAGGAGGATCCGGGAAATGACGGCAACGGGTAATACCCTGATCAGTAGTGGGGTACTTCTGGGAACCACTGCCCTGGCTGCCGGGACGGGTAAGCGCAAACTACTCATCATCATCTCCGATGGTAATGACCATCCTGGCCAAATAAAGATAACGCAAAAGTTGATGTCTGCCGGAATGTGCGAACGTATTCGTCAGGCGCTGACAACTGAAGAGTCAGTGGGGAAAATTGCCTTTGTGGGTATTGGCTATAATCCGACCGTGGACTGGAAAAGCTGCGTGGGAGACAAGAATTTTTATCACTCTTATTCCGTAGAACAACTGGAGGATAGCCTGCGGCGTGCGATATTCGAGGAGGTGGGTCACAACACGATTAAAAACTAGCACTTAATACAGGACTGAAATAATCTGCTGAAGATAGAAAATAACCCAATGCCTGATGATATTTAAGAAAAATAGAGAAAAATACTAAAGAATTATAAGAATACGTGGTGCATACTTAATAAATCCTTATACAGAGAAAGTTTCCATACTTCCTTCCATACAGGATTTGACCTTTTAATCAGCACTAAAATCTTCTACATGTTCATTATTACACTGCATTAATGATGGAACAGTCGTTATCTAAAAGGGATAGTTTAATGAAAAAAACAGTATATGTATTAGCTACACTGGTATTTTCCACATCGGTATTTGCTGCAACGCCGGAAAAGTATGATACGAAATTCAATATAAGCGCGAATGTCCCCGACAGCGCTAATATTACCGACCCCAGTGGGCGTCCAATAACCGATATGGATGTCGTCATGAAGCCAGCGGCTTCCGGTAAAATGGAGGTGGAGACGCCTCCCTTAAAACTCTGGAATAATGACGTCAAAAAGCTGGAAGTAGGACTTACCCTGGATGATGGCAATTCTGCCAACGGTGATGCCTTTACTCTTTTCAGCTCTCAGGGCGAGGCGCTAACCAGCATGACGTATAAAATCGTCACCCTCACCTCTGCTGGCAACCAGGTGTTTGCGACCTCTGGTACCACTAAAGATTATAGTCTTGTTGCAAACAACACTCATGGCGAGCTGCCCATTACTTTCCGCCTGGTCTCGGATAAGGACTATGACCAGCTTGGTCAGGGAATGTATAAGGGCACCGTATACGCGAACGTCGTCGCTAAACCTTAATTTTCCTTAGAGGAACAGGGTCGGCTCAGGCTGACTCTGCCTGAATACCATGAAAAATAAGCCTGCTGCTCTGTTCACAATGGCAATAGTGTTTTGGTCCCAGTCCACCCTAAGCCTGCCTGGTTCGCAGGTTTCGATGGATATCTCCGCTGAATCCCTGGCCAAAATCGCCCTTTATTATCAGAACACCCCGCTCAAGGGTAACGAGTTTGATTTCTCTCTGCCCATTAACGCCTCTACGGGGAAGTTTGAAAAAACGTCAGACCTCTTTCACCTTGTCGGTAATATTGAACAAGCCGAGATCATTTTCGCTGAGCGCGATTTTATTCTTAACAAAACAGACGATGGAGGCGGTGTAATTAACCTTACAGGGAATTTCATTTTCGATAAAAAACCCTATAGCGTGACGCAGAAACTTCGAATTCCTGTATTAGAGCAAATCAGTCGGGCTACATCAGCAAATGGATTCAGGATTAATTTCTCTTCACAACTCCTGGCCGAAAAATACTCCCAAGGACGCTACGCAAACACATTTACTTTGCTGATAACACCAGTAAGTTAATTCGGGACAGGGAATAATGAGTAATAAATATCACCTTTGCCTGATTATATTGTACGCAATGACACCTTTATCTCCTTTTACTGCCGCCAATGCCTCGCCCACGGCCGCAGTACCGAAGGGATTTGAGGATATTTTCAATGCCAGACAGACGGGCATCTTTGACATCCATTATGGCGATATCTCACTCGGTACCATCAGCGTTGAGTACGATCTTCAACAGGCTTTGCTTATGTCACCTCGCGTACTGGTGGATCAGATTATGGCTCCAGATAATGCGCCCATGAAAATTTCATATGATGCACTGCTGACTTTGCTTTCAGTGCCGCTGGAGAGATTAGGGCCTGGTAAAGTTGCTCACGACAAGCCTGGCGTCCTCCTAAATGAATCAGATTCCTCACTTCGACTCATCTTTCCAGGCAATCTTTTTAGCGCAGTCTCACCAATCCTAAAGCAGGGGTATATCCCTCATACAAGCAACGCCGGTTTTGTTCATGCCCATAACTTGAATTATCTTGCTGACTCTTATGGGGACAATGTCAGTCTGAGCAGCAGCGAAGTGCTGAACCTGACAGGAAACAGCTATGTTAAGGGTGCCTGGAGCTACGCCAGCCAAATCAATTTCAATGTAGAAGAGCTTGCACTTTATCTGGAGCACGAAAATATACGCTTTAAGTCAGGTCGTCAGCGACTTAGCGACAACCTGCTCAGCAGTACGCCTTCGATGACCTACAGCTTCTTTAACCCAGTTAGCTTTGACGGCATTGCTCTGGGTCGCATAGGTGATAATTACATCAATCCGGGATACGGTGCCGCCTCACCCGTAACGGTCTACCTACAGCAGGCCGGAACCGTTGAAGTTTATCGTCAGGGAAGACTCATCGATTTACAACAGTTTCCCGAAGGCCTGCAACATCTGGACACGCGTAGCTGGCCGAGCGGAGGCTACGAGGTGCGGTTGGTCTCTAAGATGATGAATGGAGTATATGAAGAAAAAACGCAGCCTTTTTACAAACGTAATGGTCCTTTCCACTCGGGTGAAACAGAGTTTATTGTTGAGTTTGGCCGCTATGACCCCTATAAAAGCGAAATCTCTTCAAGCCTCTCTCACCAGTGTAAAAACTGTAGCCTTCAAAACGCTCCTCTACCCTTAAATAGTCATTACTTCGCCAATTTCTCACTGGCTTATACCACCCTTTCTGCATTATCAGCCGGCGCGGGGATTCTTGTCGACGATGCCCGTTTATACGGTAATGTCAGCCTGGATGTCCCGGTGAACAATTGGCTGGCGGAACGCATCTACTTCGATGGTCTCTATGGCGACGACGGCAGCCAGGGCTATCAGTTTGGATGGATGAAGAATCTTAATCTAATGGGTATGAATTTTAGCTACCGAAAGTTCATGTTTAATGGCGATAAGGAAGATTTTCGCCGCTTTGCAATTGTTCCTGCTTACGACTTCACTTCTATGCAGTTTGGCGCTAATACTTTTCTTCCCGGGAGCCTGGGGCTGAGCATCAGCTATGGTCTGAACACGCTGAAACAAGAGTATGGTCAACTGAGTAAGACGACCTTTAAGAACTGGGATATTAACCTGAATCGTGATTTTCCTCTGGCAGACCGGCTCAGTCTGCGGGTAGATCTTGGCTATCACCACGGTGCTAATGAATTCACCAGCCGCTATTCTTACCACAGCGTAATTGAAGATCGCTTCTATACCCAATTTTCGTTGAGCATGCGTGAGCGCAGCTATAATCACTATCAATCTCTTAATCTGCGAACAAGACTCACAGAGGAGAGTGATGACAACACTTACAGCGCAAGCTATGCACTGAATATTGATAATCCTGAATTTAATCGCGGAAGTAATTATAGCCTTAATGCCAGCCTGGATCATGGCCCGCGGGGGAGTACAAATGCCAGCGTTGGTACAGTAGTAAATAATCGCTTTGGATTTACCTCTTTTGGCGCTTCACAGTCAATCAGTGAATCAACCTATCATCAGCAATATCTCTCTCAGCGTAGTGGTTTCGCAATCGGTAACAGTGAAATTGCCTGGGGGAAAGTTGAGAGCAATTCAGCGCTTATTATTGATGCGACGGATCTGGCAGAAGACCAATTTTTTGAAGTCCGAAACAACAATAATGAGCCTGTCGTCGTTAAGGGCGGTGAGAAAACTACGCTGAGTATTATGCCATATAAGAAGATCGCGCCGAAAGCCGAGCAGTTGTTTACCTCAGAAAATAATGCTTTTTACGAGCTCACTACTAAAAGCACATCAACCTGGGCCATGCCGGGCCAGGTCTATCATGTCAAACTCGCAGCCACACAGAACCTTACCGTCACAGGTCGTCTCTATTTTTCAGGCCGTCCTTTAAACTTCGCCAGAATAGTGGGTGCAAATGCTTTATCGGATGAGGAAGGGTTTTTTATCGGAGATTTCCAGCTCGAAAGCCGGCAAAAACTGACCTCTCTGACCTTAAAGAAAGAGGGTCAAACATATCGCTGTCCACTTATGGAAGAGGAGATAAAAATGATGCAAGGCGTAATGCAAATTCGTGAGGTTAATTGTGAAATTGAATAAATGGTCACTGTTTTTTATTAGTCACGTAATCCTGTTTTTTTCTGCTGCCGTACAGGCGATAGAAGTTTTCCCAATCGTTAAGGATATTCGTCAGGACAGACCCAGAGATAACTTTATTACCGTAAAGTCGGCATTCAGATCGTCTGATACTGAGGCACAGGGAGGAGACAGTAATAGCCAGCGCTATGAGTTTGTCACCATCGAGCTTTTCCGCGTGACTAATCCGGGAGACACCAATGAAAATAGAGTTAAAGAGTTGGGAACTGCCGATCCGACTCTGCTGTTCTCACCGACTAAACTCGTTGTTCCCTATGGTGAGGAGCGTAAGGTTCGTATCCTGCCGCTCAAGCCTGTCGGATATGAGACGGTATACCGGCTGCGTATCCGTCCGAGTTACCCGGAGCAGGAGTCTGATAAAGGTAAAGTGCGTTTCGCTGTTGGCTATGACGTCTTACTACGTTATTTACCACCTGGCAAACATACCGCAGGTATTAGTCTGAGCTGCAAAGGTAATGCATGGACGCTCAGTGCAACGGGCAATGTACGTAGCGAACTGCGTAACCTGGTTATTGATGGGCGCAAGGACCGTAAGTCATTTAACGTTTATCCCAATCACGCAAGATCGCTAACGGTTAGCAGGCATCTTTCCTTTGAGATGGATGGCAAATTGCAGGTTTATGATATGTGCGAGCATAAGGAATAGATCATGCGTTTGTCTCTTTTCACGACCCTGTTACTGGCTCCCCTGGCTGCACTTGCCAATGGAGCCATAGTCGTACAGCCCCAGCCCAATGGCTCCCTGCGTCTCTTTAGCGAGGGTCAACATAGCGGTGGGCGTTCAGGGTCGCTTTCATTATTGCAACCCGCCAACAAAACGGTAATTTTGCAGCTGCAACCCGCCGGTGACGGGCGTTGTGAAAACAATGAGTTGATCGCTGCCTCGCTGGCATTATCGATACATTCCTCTTCACCAGATACTCCGCTTCGCTGTGGCCAACCCCTACAGCTTGCCGCTTCTCCCCGGGATCGATGGATACACTTCCATGCAAACGCGTTCTCCCGGGCCCGTGGTTCCGCCTTAATGCGGCAGGCACTATCACCACGGATACAGCTGGGCAGCTTCATCTTTAGCGTAGAAGGCGAAAACAGCATACTAACCCCGCTTTATCTTGATCTCCTTGTTTTGCAAAAGACAGCATCGACTGTCTCCGCCAGCTTTGATAAATCGGCTTTGATATTTGGCGAAGTCGGCCCGTTTCAGGATGCTAAAAGTTCGGTACGTCTGCGTTTAACAAAAACGGACATGGCAAATAGCGAGCCACTTTCATACAAGCTTAGTTTTGAATCGTTACAGCAACAACATAATCAGTGGCGTCTGCGATCGACACCCGGAGAGAATTTCGTGCCCTATAAAATCGTTATTGCAGATGTGGCCATAGCACCAGACAGTATTTATCGTGGCGTCTTACCCGCCGGAGAGGTGAGTAGCGCCCAGCTTGAAGTTCAGTTTATTTTAATGGGTAAAGAGATCCGTGGGATTCCTGCAGGTACACGACTACACGACACGCTCACAGCCATCATTACTCCCGAAAGCTAACAGGAACAGAGATATGAAATACAGAATGATAACAGGAGTGCTGCTCATTTTCGCTGCTGTAGCGCCGGGGCGGTCAGCCATATCCGTTAAAACGTCAATTGAATTACTTGCAGAAATTAGCACCAGCGTCAGGATCTACGTTGATAGCAAGGATGTGACCAACTCGGCATTCAGCCTGAAGTTACAGGATATGGCAGGCTATATGACCGCTACGACGCCAGCCTTTCAATTTATTGGCAATGCCAGTAGTGTTTCTCTCTCATTATCTGGCCCAGGTAATAACGAATTGACCTCAGAAAATAACGACCGCATGCGTATTAATACTACCTGGGTCCGAATTGATGGAGGCGAATCATCAACTTCATTTGGTTATAACAACCTGCCTGTATACCCTTCACTCTCTGATGTTCCTGACCTGCAGAAAGGCGTTAAAGTGCGTTTCATCTCGTCTCAGCGGACCGAAACTTACCCATTAGGATCCTACAGTGGCACTTTTAGTATAATTGTGACGCCATCGGTGTAATAAATAGTATTACTCTCACCGAAGTTATATTCATACTTTGTAGTCGCCTGGATAAATCATACTGAAAGATTTTACAGGCATTACTATCCTCTGCTCCCGGACGCCGGTATGAAAATATTGGAGTCTGGAGAAGCTGGGTGGCGTGGGTGGCGTGGGTAGCGTGGGTAGCGTGGGTAGCGTGGGTAGCGTGGGTAGCGTGGGTAGCGTGGGTAGGTTAAATTTTACAGGTTTAGTGAGCTGTAAGGAAATCTCATTATACCCGAGAACCGATTTCTCGAGGCTGTAAATAATTCTGTGTAATTGCCCAACATTAGAGGTGGCCGCTCAGGCGGTCACCGTATTCGATAATAAATCGACTCATCGCCAGCCGCCAGTTGATGACCGGCATCGTCCATTTCGTTGCCGCCGCTTCCGTTGCAAGCCAGATTACCTTACGCACTGATTCATCCGTCGGGAACACTTTCCGTTTTTTGATCGCCTGCCTGATTACGCTGTTCAGCGATTCAATGGCGTTCGTCGTGTAAATCGCACGGCGAATATCTTCCGGATAAGCGAACAACGTGCTCAGGTTCACCCAGTTAGCCCGCCAGCTTTTACTGATTTGTGGATAACGTTCGTCCCAGGATTTGGCGAACGCATCCAGCGCGGCAAGACCTCCTTCTTCCGTCGGAGCGCGGTAAATCGCCTTCAGGTCACGCGTGACGGCCTTGTAGTCTTTCCACGTGACGTATTTCAGGCTGTTGCGGATCATATGCACCACGCACAGCTGTACCCGTGTCTGTGGATACACGCTGTTTATCGCGTCCGGGAAACCTTTCAGGCCATCAACACAGGCGATGAGAATGTCTTCCAGACCCCGATTTTTCAGCTCTGTCAGCACGCTCAGCCAGAATTTCGCCCCTTCGTTTTCCGCTATCCACATGCCCAGCAGCTCCTTGTGGCCTTCGGTATTGATCCCGAGCGCCAGGAACACTGACTTGTTTATTACGCTACCATCCTGACGAACTTTCACTACGATACAGTCAAGATAAACAATGGGATACAGCGAGTCGAGCGGACGATTTTGCCATTCGGTGACCTGCTCCTGAACGGCATCAGTGACTTTCGAAATGAGTGTGGGCGACACGTCAGCGTCGTACATCTCTTTGAAAGTGGCGACGATTTCCCGCGTGGTCATGCCTTTAGCGTAAAGCGAGAGGATTTGCCGGTCCATCTGCGTAATGCGCGTCTGATTTTTGCGAATAAGCTGCGGCACGAAGGTGCCTTCGCGATCGCGTGGCGTCTTCATCTCAATCTCACCGTCATCGCTGAGCAACGTTTTAGAGGAATAGCCATTGCGGGCGTTGGTGCCCTTTTTAAGCTGGTTTTTCTCGTACCCCAGATGTTCAGTTAGTTCCGCGCCGAGAGCGGCTTCGACCGTGAGTTTCGTGAGTAAACGAGAAAACTGATTGAGATCCGCTTCAGTTTTGAGGCCTTTTGCCAGTTCGGCAGCAAGCGCCTTGAGTTTTTGTTCATCCATAATAATTACCTGTCTCCGTGATGTCGGGAACATATCAAAAACAGGCAATTACACAATTTAAATTACAGGCTCGATTTCCTGCCCCATAACGCAAAAAACCCTGACCGTGAGGTCAGGGTTATCGCTTTATTTGATGCCTGGCAGTTCCCTACTCTCGCATGGGGAGACCCCACACTACCATCGGCGCTACGGCGTTTCACTTCTGAGTTCGGCATGGGGTCAGGTGGGACCACCGCGCTACAGCCGCCAGGCAAATCTTGGTGCACGGAACGAATATTTTGCGCTGCTGCTGCACTGGCCGCACCTGCAAACTCGGTCACATACTTCAGTATGCTCCTTCCTTCGCTGCGTTTGCCGCACTGCTTCAGCACAAACTCTTTCGTTCCCGCTAATCTTTTAAATCACACTCCGCGGAATAAGGTCCGCAGGGCAGATAAAATCTCCTGCTCTGTCCCGCATGCGTAATATGCAGAACAGCTTAATTCTTTCCGGATAAGCTGAAAATTGTCTTTCTGTCTCTCAACGCTCACCAGAACGCTTCTGGTGTTGTAAGGTTAAGCCTCACGGGTCATTAGTACCGGTTAGCTCAACGCATCGCTGCGCTTACACACCCGGCCTATCAACGTCGTAGTCTTCAACGTCCCTTCAGGACCCTTAAAGGGTCAGGGAAGATTCATCTCGAGGCAAGTTTCGCGCTTAGATGCTTTCAGCGCTTATCTTTTCCGCACTTAGCTACCGGGCAATGCCATTGGCATGACAACCCGAACACCAGTGGTGCGTTCACTCCGGTCCTCTCGTACTAGGAGCAACCCCTCTCAATCTTCCAGCGCCCACGGCAGATAGGGACCGAACTGTCTCACGACGTTCTAAACCCAGCTCGCGTACCACTTTAAACGGCGAACAGCCGTACCCTTGGGACCTACTTCAGCCCCAGGATGTGATGAGCCGACATCGAGGTGCCAAACACCGCCGTCGATATGAACTCTTGGGCGGTATCAGCCTGTTATCCCCGGAGTACCTTTTATCCGTTGAGCGATGGCCCTTCCATTCAGAACCACCGGATCACTATGACCTGCTTTCGCACCTGCCCGAGCCGTCACTCTCGCAGTCAAGCCAGCTTATGCCATTGCACTAACCTCACGATGTCCGACCGTGATTAGCTGACCTTCGTGCTCCTCCGTTACTCTTTAGGAGGAGACCGCCCCAGTCAAACTACCCACCAGACACTGTCCCCACGCCAGATTATGGCGCCAGGTTAGAACATCAAACGTTAAAGGGTGGTATTTCAAGGTTGGCTCCACGCAGACTGGCGTCCACGCTTCAAAGCCTCCCACCTATCCTACACATCAAGGCTCAATGTTCAGTGTCAAGCTGTAGTAAAGGTTCACGGGGTCTTTCCGTCTTGCCGCGGGTACACTGCATCTTCACAGCGAGTTCAATTTCACTGAGTCTCGGGTGGAGACAGCCTGGCCATCATTACGCCATTCGTGCAGGTCGGAACTTACCCGACAAGGAATTTCGCTACCTTAGGACCGTTATAGTTACGGCCGCCGTTTACCGGGGCTTCGATCAGGAGCTTCTCTTGCGATAACCCCATCAATTAACCTTCCGGCACCGGGCAGGCGTCACACCGTATACGTCCACTTTCGTGTTTGCACAGTGCTGTGTTTTTAATAAACAGTTGCAGCCAGCTGGTATCTTCGACTGGCTTCAGCTCCGCGAGCAAGTCGCTTCACCTACGCACCAGCGTGCCTTCTCCCGAAGTTACGGCACCATTTTGCCTAGTTCCTTCACCCGAGTTCTCTCAAGCGCCTTGGTATTCTCTACCTGACCACCTGTGTCGGTTTGGGGTACGATTCGTTGTTACCTGATGCTTAGAGGCTTTTCCTGGAAGCAGGGCATTTGTTACTTCAGCACCGTGGTGCCTCGTCATCACGCCTCAGCCTTAAGGCATTCCGGATTTACCTGGAACACCAGCCTACACGCTTAAACCGGGACAACCGTCGCCCGGCTAACATAGCCTTCTCCGTCCCCCCTTCGCAGTAACACCGAGTACAGGAATATTAACCTGTTTCCCATCGACTACGCCTTTCGGCCTCGCCTTAGGGGTCGACTCACCCTGCCCCGATTAACGTTGGACAGGAACCCTTGGTCTTCCGGCGAGCGGGCTTTTCACCCGCTTTATCGTTACTCATGTCAGCATTCGCACTTCTGATACCTCCAGCAGACCTCACAGTCCACCTTCAACGGCTTACAGAACGCTCCCCTACCCAACAACACATAAGTGTCGCTGCCGCAGCTTCGGTGCATGGTTTAGCCCCGTTACATCTTCCGCGCAGGCCGACTCGACCAGTGAGCTATTACGCTTTCTTTAAATGATGGCTGCTTCTAAGCCAACATCCTGGCTGTCTGTGCCTTCCCACATCGTTTCCCACTTAACCATGACTTTGGGACCTTAGCTGGCGGTCTGGGTTGTTTCCCTCTTCACGACGGACGTTAGCACCCGCCGTGTGTCTCCCGTGATAACATTCTCCGGTATTCGCAGTTTGCATCGGGTTGGTAAGCCGGGATGGCCCCCTAGCCGAAACAGTGCTCTACCCCCGGAGATGAGTTCACGAGGCGCTACCTAAATAGCTTTCGGGGAGAACCAGCTATCTCCCGGTTTGATTGGCCTTTCACCCCCAGCCACAGGTCATCCGCTAATTTTTCAACATTAGTCGGTTCGGTCCTCCAGTTAGTGTTACCCAACCTTCAACCTGCCCATGGCTAGATCACCGGGTTTCGGGTCTATACCCTGCAACTTAACGCCCAGTTAAGACTCGGTTTCCCTGCGGCTCCCCTATACGGTTAACCTTGCTACAGAATATAAGTCGCTGACCCATTATACAAAAGGTACGCAGTCACACCACGAAGGTGCTCCCACTGCTTGTACGTACACGGTTTCAGGTTCTGTTTCACTCCCCTCGCCGGGGTTCTTTTCGCCTTTCCCTCACGGTACTGGTTCACTATCGGTCAGTCAGGAGTATTTAGCCTTGGAGGATGGTCCCCCCATATTCAGACAGGATATCACGTGTCCCGCCCTACTCTTCGAACTCACAGCAAGTGCATCTTTGTGTACGGGAGTGTCACCCTGTACCCTGCGACTTTCCAGACGCTTCCACTGATGCACAAACTGATTCAGGTTCTGGGCTCCTCCCCGTTCGCTCGCCGCTACTGGGGGAATCTCGGTTGATTTCTTTTCCTCGGGGTACTTAGATGTTTCAGTTCCCCCGGTTCGCCTCGCAACACTATGTATTCATGTTGCGATAGTGTGTCGAAACACACTGGGTTTCCCCATTCGGGTATCGCCGGTTGTTGCGGTTCATATCACCTTACCGGCGCTTATCGCAGATTAGCACGCCCTTCATCGCCTCTGACTGCCAGGGCATCCACCGTGTACGCTTAGTCACTTAACCTCACAACCCAGAAGATTCTGGCTGCGTGACCCGTCTGAACTGCGGCGTTGCTCCGGTGCTCGCAACTGCTCATGGACATAAAGTCCACTCCGCGTTGCTGTGCGCCGGGCGCCTTGCATTTCAGCCGTTCACTCAGCCCTCAGCTTTCTGAGGAGTAAGCATTTGAGAGACCCGACCATATCGTGTTGTTTCATTCTTATTACGGAGAATGAAAACGATACGTCGTTTCAATTTTCAGCTTGTTCCGGATTATTAAAGAGCAGTTATCTCAAACATGACTCGCCATCAGGCAGAATCAGCTTTGAGATACGGTTGATAATGTCTTTCACTCATTATCAGGAGATGGCGTCCCCAAGGGGATTCGAACCCCTGTTACAGCCGTGAAAGGGCAGTGTCCTGGGCCTCTAGACGATGGGGACTCTGTACTGTTGCTCATTACTTCTATCAGACAATCTGTTGTGGACACTACGCGGGAAAGTATCTTCAGGTAAGGAGGTGATCCAACCGCAGGTTCCCCTACGGTTACCTTGTTACGACTTCACCCCAGTCATGAATCACAAAGTGGTAAGCGCCCTCCCGAAGGTTAAGCTACCTACTTCTTTTGCAACCCACTCCCATGGTGTGACGGGCGGTGTGTACAAGGCCCGGGAACGTATTCACCGTGGCATTCTGATCCACGATTACTAGCGATTCCGACTTCACGGAGTCGAGTTGCAGACTCCGATCCGGACTACGACGCACTTTGTGAGGTCCGCTTGCTCTCGCGAGGTCGCTTCTCTTTGTATGCGCCATTGTAGCACGTGTGTAGCCCTGCTCGTAAGGGCCATGATGACTTGACGTCATCCCCACCTTCCTCCGGTTTATCACCGGCAGTCTCCTTTGAGTTCCCGACCGAATCGCTGGCAACAAAGGATAAGGGTTGCGCTCGTTGCGGGACTTAACCCAACATTTCACAACACGAGCTGACGACAGCCATGCAGCACCTGTCTCACGGTTCCCGAAGGCACTAAGGCATCTCTGCCAAATTCCGTGGATGTCAAGAGCAGGTAAGGTTCTTCGCGTTGCATCGAATTAAACCACATGCTCCACCGCTTGTGCGGGCCCCCGTCAATTCATTTGAGTTTTAACCTTGCGGCCGTACTCCCCAGGCGGTCGACTTAACGCGTTAGCTCCGGAAGCCACTCCTCAAGGGAACAACCTCCAAGTCGACATCGTTTACGGCGTGGACTACCAGGGTATCTAATCCTGTTTGCTCCCCACGCTTTCGCACCTGAGCGTCAGTCTTTGTCCAGGGGGCCGCCTTCGCCACCGGTATTCCTCCAGATCTCTACGCATTTCACCGCTACACCTGGAATTCTACCCCCCTCTACAAGACTCTAGCCTGCCAGTTTCGAATGCAGTTCCCGGGTTGAGCCCGGGGATTTCACATCCGACTTGACAGACCGCCTGCGTGCGCTTTACGCCCAGTAATTCCGATTAACGCTTGCACCCTCCGTATTACCGCGGCTGCTGGCACGGAGTTAGCCGGTGCTTCTTCTGCGGGTAACGTCAATGAGCGAGGTTATTAACCTCTCTCCCTTCCTCCCCGCTGAAAGTACTTTACAACCCGAAGGCCTTCTTCATACACGCGGCATGGCTGCATCAGGCTTGCGCCCATTGTGCAATATTCCCCACTGCTGCCTCCCGTAGGAGTCTGGACCGTGTCTCAGTTCCAGTGTGGCTGGTCATCCTCTCAGACCAGCTAGGGATCGTCGCCTTGGTGAGCCATTACCTCACCAACAAGCTAATCCCATCTGGGCACATCCGATGGTGTGAGGCCCGAAGGTCCCCCACTTTGGTCCGTAGACGTTATGCGGTATTAGCTACCGTTTCCAGTAGTTATCCCCCTCCATCGGGCAGTTTCCCAGACATTACTCACCCGTCCGCCACTCGTCACCCAAAGAGCAAGCTCTCCTGTGCTACCGTTCGACTTGCATGTGTTAGGCCTGCCGCCAGCGTTCAATCTGAGCCATGATCAAACTCTTCAATTTAAAAGTTCGATTTGCTTCAACAAGTGAAGCGATGCTCAAGTGTAAAACGTCATAATGAATTTCATTATGTGTTCACTCTTAAGACTTGATATTTTTTGCGCCTTGCGGCGCTGATATCAATCCTGCGAGTGCCCACACAGATTGTCTGATAAATTGTTAAAGAGCGGTGCGGCTGGCGCCTTGGCGGCCTGCTGCGAGGTGGCGTATATTACGCTTTCCTCCTTCAGAGTCAACTTCTTTTTGGGAAGTTTTTCTCCGGCGGTTCAGCTTCCTGACCCTCTCAACCCGGTGGCCTGTAAGCCGTTGTTCCGTGTCGATGGAGGCGCATTATAGGGAGTTCCTGACGGCTGACAAGTGTTTATTAGAAATAAATAACTGACAGCGTCATTTTTCAACAAAGCGCCTCTTTTAACTACATTTTGCCGGTTAATGCAGCAAATTCATGAGCAAAACGGTTCACCTGATCCCAGTTTGTGTACTCAACTTCTTTACTGGCATCGGTTTCACCGCCGGTGATCCGCATAATGAGCTGAATCATAATGCGATCAAAGAAGCCATAGCGTGGATAGCGCAGCGCGCCGGCAAAGACCGCGCAGCAGTCTGGCTCCCAGGGCGACTGCAACAAAAACTTGCGCGTGTAGGCATTCGTCTGAGGCGTGCGCTTTTCGGGTTTACGGGCCGTCAGGTTCACCGAGAAGAAGCCGCTTACTCGCTGACGCATTTCGGCAAGGTTTTGCTTAACGAATTTGGCAACCTGAGGATGGAAGTGCCCATAACGGATTGATGCGCCAATCAGTACGCGATCGTATTGCGACCAGTCAACCGTAGACGCATGCAAAATATTGACGAGGTCGCACTCCTGACGCTCTTTGAGCGTGTTTGCGATCGTTGCCGCAATTTGCCGGGTCTGGCCATCACGGCTGGAAAAAAGGATTAACGCTTTCATATATGTACTCAACTCGGTTATTCGCGCCAGAAAGTAGGCGTGAACAGGACTAACAGCGTAAAGACCTCAAGGCGGCCAAAAAGCATCGTCAGGATCAAAATCCATTTCGCCGTATCATTCATTGTGGTGAAGTTATCCGCCACCACCCCTAATCCCGGCCCAAGGTTATTTAGCGTAGCCGCTACTGCCGCAAAAGCGGAGAAATTATCGACGCCCGTGGCGATAATCGCGAGCATGCTCAGCAGGAACACCAGCGCATAGGCCGAGAAAAATCCCCATACGGCTTCAAGGATGCGTTCCGGCAGCGCGCGCGGCCCCAGCTTAATGGTGTAAACCGCATTGGGATGAACCAGTCTTTTCAGCTCGCGTGACCCCTGTTTGAAAAGCAGCAGGATACGGATAACCTTCAGTCCCCCACCTGTCGAACCGGCGCAGCCCCCTATAAATGCAGAGCACAGCAGCAGGACAGGCAGGAATAAAGGCCAGCGGGCGATACTGTCCGTGGTAAAGCCTGCGGTGGTGGCCATCGATACCACCTGAAAAAACGCCTGATTAAGCGTCTGCATCCCGCTGGCATAAACGTTATGCCACCACAGCACCAGAGTACAGATAATGACCAGCGTAATCTGAACGCCGATAAACATGCGGAACTCAGGATCGCGCCAGTACACCCGGAGGTTTCGGCCACTCAGCAGTGAGAAATGCAGACCGTAGTTACAGCCGGAGATCAGCAGGAAGATGGCAATAATGGTATTAATGGTTGGGCTGTTAAAATAACCAATGCTGGCATCGTGAGTAGAAAAGCCGCCGATGGCAATAGTTGAAAAGCTGTGTCCTATGGCATCGAATAACGGCATGCCAGCCAGCCAGAGCGCCAGGGCACAAATAACCGTCAGCAACACATAGATCAGCCACAGCGTTTTGGCCGTTTCGGCAATGCGCGGGCGCATTTTGTTATCCTTCAGCGGTCCGGGCATTTCGGCACGATAAAGCTGCATCCCCCCGACGCCGAGGATAGGCAGAATGGCAACCGCCAGCACAATAATCCCCATACCGCCAAGCCATTGCAGCATCTGCCGATAAAAGAGGATCGCCTTAGGCAACGAATCGAGACCCACCAGCGTGGTCGCCCCGGTGGTGGTCAGTCCTGAGAAGGATTCAAAAAAGGCATCGGTCACGGAGAGATTAGGGTGTTCAGCGAAGATAAAGGGCATCGCCCCTACGCTGCCCAGAACGGTCCAGAACAGCACCACAATCAGGAAGCCCTCACGGGGTTTAAGCTCACTCTTTTGTTTACGGTTAGGCCACCACAATAGCGATCCGATGATCAGCGCCATAAAAAAGGTCTGCGCGAAGGCTCGTCCCGCCCCATCCCGATAGAGGAGTGCGACCAGGCCGGGGACAATCATGGTTCCCGAGAACAAAATAACCAGCAAACCCACAATGCGGGTAATGGCACGAAAATGCATTCAGCCTTTCCTTTCCTGACAGTATTGAAATTATTTGAGCGGCGCCAGCGCCAGCGCCCCTCTGCTGAAATCGGTAAGGTTCTGGGCAAAGCCGGCAACCTGCGAATGGGGCAATGCCAGCGTGAGTGCGACGTGCTGCACGAAGTCACTTTGCAACAGTTGACCATGAAAGCGAATTATCATCCTCTCAATCTCAGCCAGCTGAGCATAGTCGCAGGTGAGGGAGAAGTTGAGCATCGGGACCTTCTGCTGACGCACCAACAGCTTTAACGCCTGCTGTACACCGCCGCCGTAGGCCTTGACCAGTCCACCCGTACCAAGCTGGATGCCGCCATAGTAACGCACCACCACCGCGGTGATTTCACCAATGTTGTTACCCATTAGTTGAGCAAGCATCGGTTTTCCCGCGGTCCCTGAAGGCTCACCATCATCTGAGAAGCCCAGCTGCTGGGAATCTGAGGGCGCGCCCGCAACCCAGGCCCAGCAGTGGTGTCGCGCGGCAGGATGGTCCCGCCTGGCCTGCTGCACGCAGGCGCGGGCGGCCTCTAACCCATCGGTATGGGTAATGAGGGTAATAAAACGGCTTTTCTTAATCTCCTCGCTAAAGCTTAAAGGCTCGGCGGGAATGTCATAGGCGTTCATCAGGCCAGTTTAAGATCGCGCGTCATATTTTCCACGCTATGCGGGTGAATCACGATGTTATCCTCAATACGGATACCGCCGTAGGGTTTCAGCGCATCAATACGCCCCCAGTCAAAGTGCTGACTGAACTTACCTTCACGCCAGGGTGCCAGCAGGGAGTCGATAAAATAGAGGCCGGGTTCAATGGTCACCACCATACGCGGCTCCATGATCCGCGTGCAGCGCAGCCAGGGATACTGGCGGGGAGCAGCGAGGTGCGTACCGGAATCATCCTGCATAAAGCCCGCAACATCATGGACCTGAAGCCCAAGCGGATGACCAATGCCATGCGGCATAAACGGCCCGGTCAGATCGTTAGCAACGATAGCCTCTTCGCTTAGCCCTTTGATCAGCTGATGCTTAACTAACAGTCTGGCGAGTCGCTGATGCATTTGCTGATGATATTCGGTATAGCGCACGCCGGCTTTCATGGTGCCAATCAGCGCCAGCTCTTCGCTATTCATATCTTTAATCAGCTGGGCAAATTCACTGTCGCCGTGAGCGGCATAGGTTCGCGTCAAATCCGCCGCGTAGCCGTTGTATTCGGTGCCAGCATCGAGTAGAAAACTGCGCGACTGCTCGGGCGGCAAATGGTCGAGTTGGGTGTAGTGCAGAATGGACGCGTGCTCGTTTAGGGCAACAATATTGCCATAGGGAACGTCAATATCGCGGTGCCCTGTCGCGCTGAGATAGGCGACATTGATGTCAAACTCGCTCATGCCCGAAAGAAAAGCCTCTTTCGCCGCGCGATGTCCGGTTACGGCGCTCTTCTGTGCCTGACGCATGCAGTGGAGCTCATAATCGGTTTTGTAAGCACGGTGATAGTGCAGGAAATCAATCACGCCCTGCGGGTTGACCGATGCCGATTTAATGCCGATTTGCGAAGCGCGCTCCGGCACCGGGCCAATGTAGGCAACGTTCTGGCGCTGAGCGGGAAGTAGCTGATTGATATCGTCGGCATTTCTCAGCGCAACGATCTCCATCTCACTGGTCCAGAAGCTTTGCGGCAGGGGTTCAACCTTATGCCAGTAGTCCACGGGAGAATAGAACCAAAGCTTAGGTTTGTTTACCCCGTCTATCCACAGCCAGCAGTGAGGTACCGACGTAACCGGCAGCCAGGCTTTAAACTGTGGGTTTACCTTAAAGGGGTAGGTATGGTCATCCAGGAAGACCGTTAACAGCTCTCCCGAGTGGATCAGCATGGCATCGAGTTCAAAACGTGCGAGCACCTGCTGGGCGCGGGTTTGCAGGACTTTTATATGATCATGATAAAGGTTTACCAACGTTTCCACAGCCTTCACTCCGTTATCGCGAAATTGATCGCATCTTAACACAGCCTGTTCCACGATGCCGTTTTGCTACGGCTGTGATCTTGTTTGCAAATAAGCAAACTCTCGTTTGCAAATAATTAACATCCCTTCCACACTCTCGATCATCTGGTATGACCAGATCCCCTTATCGCTGCTCAGGAGAAAGACATGCTCTACCAAGGCGACACCCTGACCCTAAACTGGCTGGAAGATGGCATCGCCGAGCTGGCGTTTGATGCGCCCGGTTCCGTCAATAAGCTGGATACCCGCACCGTTACCAGCCTTGGCGAGGCGATTACGGTGCTTGAAAACCAGTCGGAACTGAAAGCGCTCCTGCTGAGCACGCGCAAGCCCGCTTTTATTGTGGGTGCGGATATTACCGAGTTCCTGTCGCTGTTTGCCGCCCCCCCAGAGAAACTGACCGAATGGCTGAACATCGCTAACGGCATATTTAACCGGCTGGAGGATCTGCCGGTTCCTACGCTTTCCGCCATCCGCGGCTACGCGCTGGGGGGAGGCTGTGAATGTGTGCTGGCAACGGATTTCCGCATTGCCACCGCGGACGCCCGCATTGGCCTGCCGGAAACCAAACTGGGCATCATGCCCGGCTTTGGCGGTTCGGTCAGGCTACCGCGCCTGCTCGGCGCTGACAGCGCGCTGGAAATTATCACCGCCGGGAAAGACGTTGACGCCGCGCGTGCGCTGGCGCTGGGGCTGGTCGATGCCGTAGTGAATGACGATAAATTACAGGACGCCGCGTTAGCTATTCTGCGCGACGCCATCGCGGGCAGGCAGGACTGGCGCGCGCGCCGTCAGCCTAAGCTTGCGAAGCTCAAGCTCAGCAAAACCGAAGCCACGATGAGCTTTAACATTGCAAAAAGCCTGGTGCTGCAAACCGCCGGTAAACACTACCCCGCCCCGCTGACGGCGGTAAAAACGATTGAAGCTGCCGCTGGCCTGGGGCGTGATGAGGCACTCAGGCTGGAAACGCAGGCGTTTGTGCCGCTGGCGGGATCGAATGAAGCCCGCGCGCTGGTCGGCATTTTCCTTAACGATCAGGCCGTCAAGGCGAAGGCGAAAAAGCTGACGCGCAATGTCGACACGCCAAAGCAGGCGGCGGTGCTGGGGGCAGGCATCATGGGCGGCGGCATTGCCTGGCAGTCTGCCTGGAAAGGCGTTCCGGTTACGATGAAGGATATCAATCCCACCTCCCTTGAACTGGGGATGAAAGAGGCGGGAAGATTATTGAATCAGCAGCTGACGCGCGGAAAGATCGACGGGATAAAACTGGCCCGCATAATGGGTACCATCCAGCCTGTTCTTCACTATGCCGACTTTGAGCGTGCCGATATCGTGGTTGAGGCGGTGGTGGAAAACCCTCAGGTTAAAGCCGCCGTGCTGGCCGAAACCGAAGGACATATTCGCCAGGACGCCATTATGGCCTCGAATACCTCCACCATTCCTATTAGCCAGCTGGCTAACGCGCTTCAGCGGCCAGAAAACTTCTGCGGTATGCATTTCTTTAACCCCGTTCACCGTATGCCACTGGTTGAGGTGATTCGCGGTGAAAAAACCGCCGAGACAACGCTGGCCAAGATCGTCGCCTGGGCCAGTAAGATGGGGAAAACGCCCATTATCGTTAATGACTGTCCTGGTTTCTTCGTCAACCGCGTGCTGTTCCCCTATTTTGCTGGCTTCAGCCTGCTGCTCCGCGACGGAGCGGACTACCGTCAGATTGATAAGGTGATGGAGAAACAGTTTGGCTGGCCAATGGGGCCGGCATGGTTACTGGACGTGGTCGGTATCGACACGGCGCACCATGCACAGCATGTCATGGCAGAAGGCTTTCCTGACCGGATGAGCAAAACGTATCGCGACGCGATTGATGTGCTGTTTGATGCCAAACGCTTTGGTCAGAAAAACCAGCTGGGTTTTTATCGTTGGGAAACTGACAGTCGGGGTAAGCAGAAGAAGATCGCCGATCCTGCGGCAGAAGCACTGCTGCGCAGCGTATGCCAGCCCACGCGCGTCTTTACCGACGAGGAAATTATCTCACGCATGATGATCCCGATGATTAATGAGGTTATTCGCTGCCTGGAGGAGAAAATTATTGCCTCTCCGGCTGAAGCGGATATCGCCCTGGTATACGGACTGGGATTTCCCCCGTTCCACGGCGGCGTTTTTCGCTATCTCGACACGCTCGGCAGTGCATGCGTCATTGTTCAGGCGGAACAGCTTTCTCACCTTGGCGCACTCTATACCCCGCCTTTGGGCCTGGTTGACAAGGCCAGGAATAATGAGAGCTGGTATCCCCGGGCAGAATCACTCCACGACGCCGCGCTGAAAACGGCATAAGGATAGCAAAATGGAAAAAGTAGTCATTGTTGATGCCGTCCGTACGCCAATGGGGCGCTCTAAAGGCGGCGCGTATCGCCACGTCAGGGCGGAAGATCTCTCGGCCCATCTGATGCGAAGCCTGCTGAGCCGTAATCCCGCCCTACAGGCGGAAGATCTGGATGATATTTACTGGGGCTGCGTCCAGCAAACCCTGGAACAGGGGTTTAACATCGCGCGTAACGCTGCCCTGCTGGCAGAAATCCCCCACCGCGTCCCGGCTACCACGGTTAACCGTCTTTGTGGATCCTCAATGCAGGCCCTTCATGACGCGGCACGCGCCATTATGGTCGGCGATGCCACCGCCTGCCTGATTGGCGGCGTTGAACATATGGGCCACGTCCCCATGAGTCACGGCGTCGACTTTCATCCGGGCCTGAGTAAAACCGTCGCCAAAGCTGCGGGAATGATGGGGCTGACGGCCGAGATGCTGGCGCGCATGCATCATATCAGCAGGGAAATGCAGGATGCCTTTGCGGCCCGCTCACATCAGAGGGCCTGGAATGCCACGCAGGCGGGCCATTTTGCCAGTGAGATCGTCGCGACCAGCGGGCATGATGCTGAAGGTATACTGAAGCGCTATGATACGGATGAGGTGATTCGTGCGGATACCACCGTGGCCGGTCTGGCTGCGTTGCGCCCTGCCTTTGATCCGGTTAACGGCACGGTAACGGCAGGCAGCTCATCTGCCCTGTCAGATGGCGCGGCAGCCATGCTGATCCTCAGTGAAACGCGTGCGCGGGAGCTGGGCCTGCAGCCGAGAGCCTGGATTAAATCAATGGCCGTGGTTGGATGCGATCCGTCAATCATGGGGTACGGGCCGGTTCCCGCTTCCAGGCTGGCGCTGAAACGGGCGGGTCTGAACGTCAGTGACATCGGCATTTTCGAGCTTAACGAAGCCTTTGCCGCGCAGACGCTACCCTGCATCAGGGATCTGGGATTAGAGGAAGTGCTGGATGATAAAGTGAATCTGAACGGCGGCGCTATCGCACTGGGTCATCCGCTTGGCTGTTCCGGTGCGCGGATCAGCACCACCCTGCTTAATCTGATGGAGCGTCGCGATGCGCAGTTTGGCCTGGCGACAATGTGTATTGGGTTGGGGCAAGGGATCGCGACGATCTTTGAAAGAGCCTGATAAGGGGAAGAACGCCACTGGCACGCCCTCAACCTTAATAGTAAGGCGAGGGCTTCACCAGAGATGCGGTCTTTATATAACGGCGAGGACATCACCAGAGATGCGATCTTTACATAAAGGCGAAAGCATCACCAAACATGCGCTCTTCTTTTGCAGCGCGTTCGGCACAGAAGCGTTCCCGGGCGATTTTGGCCATTTCAAAACGACCTGCAATATAAATATCCTGATCGGCAAGACTGCCATAATCATTCATTACTGCGGTTAGCACCGTTCCGTTACGCCCTTCCCAGCCGGCTTCAGGCTGCTCGACAACCGGGATGACTTTCAGGTTGGGGTGTTTGACCGCCAGCGCGTCCAGTTCTTCCAGATCGTACAGGTGCTTGAGCTCACGTCCACCCCAGTACAGGGCAATATGACGGTCGGGGCGCTGTGATAGCGCAGTCAGCAGAATGGAGCGCGCATAGGAAAAGCCCGTGCCACCGGCGATAAGCACCAGAGGACGATCGCCCTCTTCGCGCAGCCAGGCGTCGCCGTGGGGAATATCCACGGTTATTTTCCGCTGTTCCTGAATACGCTCCATCACTGCCATGGCATAGAGATTCAGATCCGACGCGCCGATATGCAGTTCAATAATGTCTTTTTCCATCGGCGTGGAGGCCAGCGAAAACGGGCGTTTATCGCGCTCATCCATCACGACCATCAAATACTGGCCCGCTTTGAAGCTGAAATCAGCTTCCGGCACCATACGAACTCGGTATACGGTATCGGTAATCGCCTCTACCGAGGTCACTTTACAGCTTAACGTTGTCATGCGTTCCCTCTGTCGGGTCGAATTCATTTGCCGGGCGCAGCGTCGCGCGCAGGCCTGTCACTTAAAATGCCCAGTTCATCCCAGATCGCATCAATATGAGCGGTTACTGCGGGATCCTTTTGAATCGGACGTCCCCATTCGCGCTGGGTTTCTCCCGGCCACTTGTTGGTTGCATCAAGTCCCATCTTAGAACCCAGCCCGGAAACCGGCGAGGCGAAGTCCAGATAATCAATGGGCGTATTCTCTACCAGAACCGTATCTCGTGCCGGATCCATACGCGTGGTAATGGCCCAGATAACATCATTCCAGTCGCGAGCGTTGACGTCATCATCGCAAACAATAACAAACTTGGTATACATAAACTGCCGCAGGAAAGACCAGACTCCCATCATTACCCGCTTGGCATGCCCCGCATACTGCTTTTTAATGGTTACCACCGCCAGGCGATATGAGCATCCCTCAGGAGGCAGGTAAAAATCAACAATTTCAGGAAACTGCTTCTGCAGAATGGGAACAAAGACTTCGTTCAGCGCCACACCCAGCACGGCGGGTTCATCGGGTGGACGTCCCGTATAGGTTGAATGATAGATGGCATCGCGGCGCTGTGTAATATGGGTTACGGTGAAAACCGGAAAATTATCTATTTCATTATAATAACCGGTGTGATCGCCATAGGGGCCTTCCGGGGCCAGCTCGCCCTGCTCAATGTATCCCTCCAGCACAATCTCAGCGCTGGCGGGGACTTCCAGGTCGTTGGAGATACACTTAACCACTTCGGATTTCGTGCCGCGAAGCAGCCCGGCAAAGGCATATTCGGACAGCGTATCCGGAACCGGCGTAACGGCACCGAGAATGGTAGCGGGGTCGGCCCCCAGCGCGACGGAAACCGGGAAACGCTCACTGGGATGCTGCTGACACCACTCCTGAAAATCGAGCGCGCCGCCGCGATGAGAAAGCCAGCGCATAATCAGTTTGTTCCTACCAATGACCTGCTGGCGATAGATACCCAGGTTTTGCCGCTCTTTATGTGGGCCGCGCGTTACCGTCAGCCCCCAGGTGATCAGCGGCGCCGCATCTTCAGGCCAGCACTTCATCACCGGGATCTGATGTAAATCCACCTCGTCGCCCTGCCATATTTGTTGCTGGCAGGGGGCGTCCCGCAGGCGTTTGGTCGGCATGTTCAACACCTGCTTCCACTGCGGCATTTTATCAAAGAAGTCACGGAATCCGCGCGGAGGCTCGGGCTCTTTCAGAAAGGCCAGCAGGCGTCCTACTTCACGCAGCGCCGAAACGCTCTCCTGTCCCATCCCCAATGCCACCCTTTCCGGCGTACCGAAAAGATTGCACAGTACCGGCATACTGTAGCCTTTGGGGTTTTCGAAGAGCAGCGCAGGCCCGCCCGCCCGCAGCGTGCGGTCGGCAATTTCAGTCATTTCCAGGCAGGGGTCGATCTCGTGTTTAATACGTTTCAGGTCCCCGCGTTGCTCAAGCAGTGACAGAAAATCGCGTAAGTCGTGGTATTTCATGACTTCTCATCAATTGGTCAGTGAATTGGCCATTATAGGGATGATTCGGACGCTGTGCTGAGTTTTTCGAAGCCAGTGCGAGGTCGCTCGTAGACAGCAAAGGGATTACATTTCCAACCGGCATCTGCATAAACACATTCAACCACTATTCACATCAACAAATATCAGTACCAGTTATTTCGACGTTATTCCGTTAATTTACAGGATTGCATAACAGGTTTGGGCCAGACAGAATGCCGTTCAGGCCGCATCTCACCTTGAACCAGCTATGACTCTCGCGGCGAGTTTGGTATTCTTAGCGGCCTGATTATCAAAAAGTGACGTTATGGAATCCTGGTATTTACTTTACTGCAAACGTGGCCAGCTGCTTCGCGCAAAAGAACATCTTGAGCGCCAGGCGGTGCATTGTCTCAGCCCGATGATTGCACTAGAGAAATTGGTTCGCGGAAAGCGTACTCAGGTGAAAGAACCCCTGTTTCCTAACTACCTCTTTATTGAGTTCGACCCCGAGTCGATCCACACCACTACCATCAGCGCTACGCGGGGCGTCAGCCATTTTGTTCGCTTTGGTACGCAGCCCGCCACCGTGCCGCAGGATGTCATTACCGCGCTGGAGACGCAGCCCGCTGCGTGCCTGCTTGATCCTGACCTGCCGCTGCCGGGTGACATGGTGTTGATCACCGACGGTGCCTTTGAAGGACTCAAAGCCATCTTCACCGAACCCGACGGCGAGGCGCGATCAATGCTGCTGCTTAACCTGCTCAATAAGCAGATTGTACGCAGCGTGGACAATCTGCAATTCCAGAAGCTGTAACGCTTATCTGCTCCCTCAACGTATCGCGCTGGCCGAGCTTATGGCTCGCTAACTAACTCCGCTACTATCTGCCCATTAAGGCCATCCAGCCCTACTCCGCCAGCCGGAATAACCGGCGCGCGTTGCGGTCACACTGCTGACCCAGACTCTCCGCGTCTTCTCCCCTTAGCGCGGCAACCTGCTGCACAATATGAGGAAGGAAGCAGGGCTCATTGCGCCTTGAGGGGGGCCTGGGTCGCATATCGCGGGGTAGCAGCCAGGGCGCGTCCGTTTCCAGCAGCAGTCTGTCGGCCGGAATTAACGGCATCAGGCTACGCAATTCTGTACCGCGCCGTTCATCACACACCCAACCGGTAATACCGATATAGAGGCCGGCCGCCAGACAGGCTTCCAGCTCTGACTGTGTCCCGGTAAAGCAGTGAACCACCGCACCCGGCAGCATTGGCAGCCATGGCGTCAATACGTCGAGAAAGCGGTCATGGGCTTCACGACAGTGGAGAAAAACCGGCATCGCCAGTTCAGCAGCCAGCTTGAGCTGCGCATTGAATGCATAAACCTGCTGCTCAGGCTCAGAAATATTGCGGTTGAAGTCCAGACCGCACTCGCCGATGGCCACCACCTGCTCACTCTCCGCCAGCCTTTTGATCGTGGCAGCCGTTTCAGCAGACCATTCGGCGGCATGATGAGGATGGACACCGGCGGTAGACCAGCAGTAGCCGGGGCGGCGGGAGGCAAGGCTTTGTGCCTGCTGGCTTTCCAGTGCGTTGGTACCGGTCAGCAGCAGGCCGGTAATCCCCGCCTGTTGAGCACGTTTTACTACGCTGTCACGATCCTTCGCGAACTGGGTACTGGTCAGATTTACACCAATATCAAACATACCGTATTCCAAACGTAAACCGCCCTGACGGGCGGTTTACGAAAATGAGTTGAACGCAAGGCGTTGGATCAGAGCCTCTCTGTCACTCTGCTTCGTCCTCTTCCTGTAGATCGTCCCGGCGCCGTTTGCCCACGTAGAAGCGTGCGAAGAAAACGCCAATCTCGAACAGGCAGTACATCGGAATAGCCAGCAGCGTTTGCGAGAAAACGTCAGGCGGCGTTAGCAGCATCCCCACCACGAAGGCACCCACCAACACGTACGGGCGCTTTTTTTTCAAATCTTCCGGGGTCGTCAGACCGGTCCAGCAGATCAGGACGATGGCAATCGGTACCTCGAAAGAGACGCCGAAGGCCATAAATAACGACATCACAAAATCGAGATAATTGTTGATGTCGGTGGCAATCAGTACACCCTGCGGTGCCGTCTTGGCGAAAAAGCCAAAGGCCAGCGGAAAGACAATAAAATAGGCGAAAGCCATGCCGATATAGAATAGGAATGAACTGGAAAACAGCAGCGGCATAACCAGTTTGCGTTCATGCCGGTAGAGCGCTGGCGCGATAAAAGCCCAAATCTGATAGAGGATCACCGGTACGGCCAGAAAGACCGAGACGATGATCGTCAGTTTGATCGGGGTAAAAAAAGGTGAAGCCACGTCAGTGGCAATCATACTGGCCCCAGCCGGCATCTGTTTGATCAGCGGGGCAGAGACCAGCTGATAGATATCGTTGGAAAACCAGGCCAGGCACATAAAAATGCCCAATACGGCAATAATACAGTTCAGCAGGCGCTTACGCAGTTCAATCAGATGACTGATAAGCGGTTGGGTATCTTCAACGGCCATGGTTATCGCTTATTGCCCGGTTGAGTGGTGGATGCAGGGGCACGGCTTGAGAGGTGAGGAGCATCGCCCGTCACTGCTGCCGTGGTTGCGGATGCCGCGCTGACGGGTGCAGGTGACTGAGCGGGCGCAGCGGCTTGCTCAGAGGCCTGCGCGGTCACCCCGACCGTTGATGCCGGTTGCACATAAACCTCAGGCTGCTCAGGTGGCTGAACGGCAGCACCGGGCTCGGGCTGAACGTTGACAGCAGCCTCAGGCGCGACAGCAGGATGAGCGTTAGCCTGCTCAGGTGCCTGAACGGGCGCACTCACGTGATGTTCGGCTTCTGCTGGCGTGACGCCCTCGTGCGCCGCTTCCGCGTTTTTCACCAGCGGATTATGAATAGTGTGAGCCACATCGTCGGCTTTTTCATTCTCGCCCAGGTAGGTACGTTTCATGGATTCAGCCGACTGCTTCAGCTCCTCCATCGAGGCCTTCAGCTCGGGAGTGAGGCTGTTCTTACTGGCCTCTTCCACTTTACGCAGGCTGTCCTGTAGCTCCTGTAGCTTAAGTTCCTGCGCCAGTTCATTTTGTACGCTGGATGCCATCGAACGAAGCGCGCGGATCCAGCCCACGACGGTTCTCACCGCCACAGGTAAACGCTGTGGACCCAGCACCACCAGTCCGATAACGAAAACCAGTATCAGTTCACTAAAGCCTATGTCGAACACGGATTATACCTTGTCGTTCTTAACGTCTTCTTTCTTCGCTTCCGTCTGCTGTTTGTCTGCCAGAGTGGCATTAAAATCAGCATCATTAGCATGAGTTTTTTCTTTCTCTTTCTCGTCTTCATCGCCCATGGCTTTCTTAAAGCCTTTGATGGAAGAACCGAGATCGGAACCCAGATTACGCAGTTTATTGGTACCAAACAGAAGAACTACGATGACGGCAATGATTAATAATTGCCAGATACTGATACCGCCCATAATTTTGCCTCAGATGAGTTGTAATGCCCGTTTTGCAGTATATAACAGCTACGGCCGCGGTGACGATGCGCTAACCCCCACGGCCGGGGCCTCTTTACCTTTCGTGACAATCAGTCCGTTCTGCGCCAGCCTATCAGCCAGCTCACCAGACCACCGGCGATCATTGCTGCGGAGAACAGATCCCAGTCAGGCCGGGTCAGTAAAACCGCCGTCCCGGCCAGCAGCAGCGTCGCGCCAATGCCGAAGAGATAGCGGGACTGGTTGTGCCTCACCCGCTCGTTTTTCAGATCGTTAGTGAGCTTATCGACGCTGTGCTGCAAATGTTTATGCTGGCGCAGGCTGTCGTAGAACAGCTCCGGCAGCTCAGGCAGCTTTTCCGCCCAGAAAGGCGCTTTCTCTTTCAACGCCCGGACGATGGCCGGAATGCCGATCTGATCTTTAATCCACTCCTCAAGGAAGGGCTTTGCCGTTTTCCACAGGTCGAGCTGGGGATAGAGCTGTCGCCCTACCCCTTCAACGTAGAGCAGCGTTTTTTGCAGCAGCACCAGCTGCGGCTGAACTTCCATATTGAAGCGGCGCGCGGTGTTGAACAGATTCAGTAACACATGGCCGAAGGAGATTTCCGCCAGGGGCTTTTCAAAAATCGGCTCGCAGACGGTGCGAATTGCAAACTCAAAATCTTCGACGTTGGTATCGGGTGGAACCCAGCCAGAGTCAACGTGAAGCTCGGCGACCTTACGATAATCGCGGTTGAAGAAGGCGATAAAGTTTTCCGCCAGATAGCGCTTATCCTCCTTGTTCAGCGACCCCACAATTCCACAGTCGATACCAATATACTGCGGGTCTTCAGGATGGTCATAGCTGACAAAGATATTGCCCGGATGCATATCCGCATGGAAAAAGCTGTCGCGGAACACCTGGGTAAAGAACACCTGCACGCCACGCTCTGCCAGCAGCTTCATATTGACGCCGTGCTGCTCAAGCGCCACGACATCCGAAATGGGAATACCGTAGATGCGCTCCATAACCATCATGTTTTCGCTACAGTAATCCGAGTAGACTTCCGGCACATAGAGCATTTTGCTGCTGTCGAAATTGCGTCGCAGCTGAATCGCATTGGCCGCCTCACGCAGCAGATTAAGCTCGTCAATCAGCGTTTTTTCATAATCCGCCACCACTTCCTGCGGTCGCAGGCGTCGCCCGTCCGGCAGCAGTCGTGGGACCCAGCGCGCCATGCGGTTGATCAGCTTCATATCCGCTTTAATCACCGGCAGGATGTCCGGGCGAATCACTTTGATCACCACTTTTTGACCACTCTCCCGCAGCGTGGCGGTATGAACCTGAGCGATGGAGGCAGAGGCCAGCGGCGTAATGTCAAAATCGTCGAAATGGGTTTCAACCGGGCAGCCCAGCGAGACTTCAATCTGCTGCTTAGCCAGTACCCCATCAAACGGCGCCACGCGGTCCTGGAGCATTGCCAACTGGTCGGCAATTAGCGGCGGGAACAGATCGCGACGCGTGGACATCATCTGGCCAAGCTTGATCCACACCGGGCCAAGCTGCTCCATCGCCAGCCGCAGGCGTTCGCCAACCGGCTTATTTTTATGGCGGTTGGGGATCCAGAACAGGCATCTGCGCCAGAGGATCAGCGGAAGCGCCAGGCGGGTTTTAGGGATAAATTCGTCCAGACCGTAGCTCAGGAATACGCTGATGATAAAGTAAAGACGGCGGAGTTCTCCGAAACTCATTTGACCTCCAGCTTGTCGATACGCGCTTCCAGTGCCGCCAGAGCGCGCCCGGCGGCGTCAACTTCTTCGGCAAACCAGGCAAGCTCCAGCGCGCCGGGCGCCAGACGCCACTCTTCGGTCAGCGCCTGACCCAGATAACGTTGCTTACGCTGAATATCACCCTGGATAAATTGCAGGCCGCGACGGCCAAACTGGCTGATACCGTGAGCAGCAACATCGCCCATCCACGGCGACAGATATTCAGCCGGATCGAGCTCAGCCAGATCGATAAGCGCCGAGAAATGTTGCACCACCTGCAAATCGCCCTCGACTTCCAGCTCCCCGCTGCGGATCAGCCCGGTGAGCAGCTGACGATTACGCAGCTTAGGCAACGTGGCAAGGCGCGTTTTCACCGTGCAATCCGGCGTATCACCCCATTCAGACAGCACATCAACCTGCTTCTCACTGAAGATAAAAATGAAGGGCTGCGTTATTTCAGCCAGCTCAATGCGCAGGCTTTTGCCGGACAGGCGCTGGCGCGCCGCTTTCAGGCCACGGTCGCGATACAGTATCTTATTTAGCGCCGTTTCCAGCCCTGCGGTTAACAGCGGCGTTAAGGTCATTCGCTTTCCTGTTTAAAACTTGAATCCACGATGCAGTGCAACAATGCCACCGGTAAGATTGTGGTAGGTGGTATTTTCAAAACCCACGTCCGCCATCATCTGCTTAAGCGTTTCCTGGTCCGGATGCATACGGATGGACTCGGCTAAATAGCGATAGCTTCCGGCGTCTTTCGCCACCAGCTCGCCAATGCGCGGCAGGATATGGAATGAGTATGCGTCATACGCTTTATTAAGCGGTTCCAGCACCGGTTTCGAGAACTCCAGCACCAGCAAGCGGCCACCCGGTTTCAGTACGCGGAACATCGACGCCAGCGCCTTCTCTTTTTCCGTCACGTTGCGCAGGCCAAAGGCGATGGTAATGCAGTCGAAATAGTTGTCCGGGAAGGGCAGCGCTTCCGCATTGGCCTGGACGTAGCTGACGTTACCGATAATGCCGTTGTTACGCAGCTTTTCGCGGCCGACCTTCAGCATTGAGCTGTTGATATCCGCCAGCACCACCTCACCGGTGTCACCCACCAGACGCGAAAATTTCGCCGTCAGATCGCCCGTTCCACCCGCCAGATCCAGCACGCGCTGGCCCCGGCGCACGCCGCTACAGTCGATGGTGAATCGCTTCCAGATGCGGTGGATGCCAAACGACATCAGATCGTTCATCAGGTCATATTTAGCCGCAACGGAGTGGAAAACGTCAGCGACCATTTCCTCTTTGTCGCTTTTCGCTATGGTACGGAAGCCGAAATGGGTGGTGTCCTTTGATTCATCTGCCATTTGTTTTGCCTGCTCTGCAATCAATTATCAATCAAGTGTATCAGAGTCCCGCAGGTCAGGCACGTTGCCTGGCCGCTTATTCACTTACGCCTGCTGCGGGATTAAAGCCCATCGCGGCTTCTGTTTCGATCGGCTCATCCGTTTCGTCATCGCCGGGATCTTCAGGCGATTCCGGCATCGCCTGATCGACCAGACGGGGATTGATTGGCCGCTTCACCTCCACCCCCAGATGACGAAAGCTTTCGGTCTGGGCGATCAGATTCCCGCGCCCTTCGGACAGCTTTTTCATCGCCTGGCGGTAGCTGTCATGCGCCTTATCCAGGCTCTGCCCCATCGACGTCATATCATCCACGAACAGCCGCATCTTGTCGTAAAGCTTCGCCGCGCGGTCGGCAATGCGCTGCGCATGGCGGCTCTGATGTTCATAGCGCCACAGGTTATTGATGGTGCGCAGCGCCACCAGCAGCGTGGTCGGGCTCACCAGCATAATGTTTTGGTTGAGCGCCTCGTTAATCAGCTCCGGCTGGCGGTCAATGGCCAGCAGGAAAGCCGGTTCGATGGGGATAAACATCAACACATAATCGAGCGAGCGTAAACCGGGTAATTGTTGATAATCTTTTCGGCTGAGCAGGCGCAGATGCCCGCGGATTGAGGTGATATGTTCCGTAATGGCGGCTTCGCGCGAGGCGTCATCCTCGCTGTTATAGTAGCGCTCGTAGGCCACCAGGGTCATTTTGGCATCAATCACCACGTCTTTACCCTGCGGCAGTCGGACGATGACATCGGGCTGCATCCTGGCATTTTGCTCCAGCTGGATATTGACCTGCGTCTCGTACTCATGCCCCTCACGCAGTCCCGAGGCTTCCAGCACCCGACTGAGCACCACTTCGCCCCAGTTACCCTGCGTTTTGTTATCGCCTTTCAGCGCGCGGGTAAGGTTGATCGCTTCCTGCGCCATTTGCGCATTAAGCTGTTGCAGGTTGCGGATCTCGTGGGAAAGCGTGTGGCGCTCGCGGGCTTCCTGGCCGAACCCCTCCTGCACCTGGCGACGGAACCCCTCCAGCTGTTCACGCAGCGGGGTGATCAGACCGTTCAGACTTTGTCGGTTCTGCTCGTCCACCCGGCGGCCACTGTGCTCGAAAATGCGGTTTGCCAGGTTCTCAAACTGGGCGTTAAGCCGCTGCTCGCTGTTAACCAGCAGGCGCTGCTTCTCTTCCGCGGCCATGCGCGTCTCTTCAAGACGGATAGTCATCTCTCTCAGTTCAACTTCCTGAGCGCTGTTAACCTCCAGCTGATTACGCAGCTCCCGGCTGAGCTGCTCACTTTCGTTACGCCAGTGTTCAAGGTGATGCAATTTTTCCTGCGCAGCCGACAGCCCACCGTGTAGCTGGCGTAATTCTGCCTCAGACTGTTTTTGCGATTGCTGCTGATTTTCAAGCTGCTGATGCAGGCGATCGCGCTCCTGTCGGAGCTGTTCGGCCGCCTGCATCAGTAATTGCCGTTCGGTTTCCTGGCGGGAAAAGCGCTGCTCGCTACGAAACCAGGCTAACAGCCAGCCTGCCAGCAGGCCAGCCAGCCCGATCCCTACGCTGTATATCATTGTTGCATCCACAGGCGTCCTCCGTCCCGATCATGTCTGGAGGAAAAGGTAGAGGCGCACTGTATGAATGTCCAGACAAAACGTTACACCAGGCGGCGGGCTGCCTCAACAACGATACGTACGGCGTCGGTCTCGGTGCGCTTCATCGCTTCTGCATCAGGAATTTCCTGCTGCGTGCGGTTAACGATCACCCCGGCAACCATACCTGCCCTTAAGCCCTGGCTGGCGCACATGGTCAGCAGCGTGGCGGACTCCATCTCATAGTTCAGCACGCCCATTTGCTGCCACTCTTTCAGCGAATGTTGGAAGCGGCTCACCACGCGGCCTGAAAAGGTGTCATAGCGCTCCTGACCGGGATAGAAGGTGTCAGACGAGGCGGTGATACCGATATGCGTTTTAGCACCGGCGGCCTTAGCGGCCTCCACCAGGGCAGTGGTGCAGCTGAAATCCGCCACGGCCGGGAATTCAAGCGGCGCAAAGTGCTGGCTGGCACCGTCCAGACGAACCGAACCGGTGGTGACCAGCACGTCGCCGACGTTGATATCCGGCTGAATTGCGCCGGTGGTACCTACGCGCAGAAACGTGCGCACGCCAAGCTGCGCCAGCTCTTCCACGGCAATAGAGGTTGAAGGCCCGCCAATACCCGTCGAGCAAACAACCACGGCTTTACCGTTAAGCTCTGCGCGCCAGGTGGTGAATTCACGGTGAGAAGCCAGGTGCACAGGATTCTCCATCAGGGCGGCTATTTTTTTCACCCGCTCAGGATCGCCCGGCACAATCGCTAACGTCGCGCCCTGTAGGTCAGCCCGGGTAATACCGAGGTGGAAAACATCTGACTGCGCCATGTGATACTCCTGCTAGAGAAAAAGGATAGGTAACAATGCAGTACGATAAAAGAATGTCGCACCTATTTATGTGACTAATCTCACTACACATAATGAAAGTTACAGGAAAAATAACGATAAGAGTGATATATGTCGCATTTTAGGACTCTCCACCCCGTCAGGGAACCGATTGACCCTGTTGGCTCCGCGCTGCCAGTGTTAAAGAGAAGTAAAGCCCGGTCACCTGGTCTGGACGCAATCCTGGCTATAGTTAGCTGATTGCGCTAACGCATGCACGGAGAGGACAATGAAAACCGAAGATAATATGACTCAAAAATTGAGCAACAATGGGTTCACTCCCGCGGTATCGCCCACCGCTTCCACCACGATCCTGACCGACAGCGCCGATATCCTGTCCGGCGAAACCTCTGTTCCTACTCAGGGCGAAAATATGCCCGCCTTCCATGCCCGACCCCGCCACGCGAAAGGTCCGCTCCCGGTCGTTTTGGTGGTTCAGGAAATTTTTGGCGTCCATGAGCATATTCGGGATATCTGTCGCCGCCTGGCGGTTGAGGGTTATCTGGCTATCGCGCCAGAACTCTATTTCCGCCAGGGGGATCCCTCAGAATATAGCGACATTCCGACCCTGTTTTCCGAGCTGGTCAGCAAGGTGCCTGATACCCAGGTGCTGGCCGATCTTGACCATGTGGCAAACTGGGCATCACGCAACGGCGGTGATATGCGCAATATGGCGATTACCGGATTCTGCTGGGGTGGGCGTATTACCTGGCTTTATGCCGCGCATAACCCGCAGCTGAAAGCAGGCGTTGCCTGGTACGGCAAACTGGTGAGTGAAAAAAACCTGAAGCAGCAGAAGCATCCGGTTGATGTGGCCGTGGACCTTAACGCGCCGGTACTGGGACTGTACGGCGGCAAGGATGACGGGATCCCGCTTGAAAGCGTAGAAACCATGCGTCAGGCGCTGCGCGCGGCCAATGCGGACGCAGAAATTGTGGTTTACCCGGATGCCGGTCATGCCTTTAATGCCGATTACCGACCCAGCTATCATCAGGAGTCAGCCAGAGACGGCTGGCAGCGGATGCTGGCCTGGTTCCGCCAGTACGGCGTGGAATAGGACAGTAAAGCCCCGGAGATCGCCCGATCCCCGGGGCCTTAGCCATTAGCGACCTTTGTCGCGCTAAGCCGCAATCAGGCGTTAGCATTCTGCCTTGCTAACGCTAACGCCCTGCTCATGCTTTAGCGTTACGCAGGTTCTGCGCCGCCTTAACCATATTCGCCAGCGCCTGGCGGGTTTCGGTCCAGCCACGGGTTTTCAGGCCACAATCCGGATTCACCCACAGGCGTTCGGTTGGAATACGCTTTGCGGCTTTCAGCAGCAGCGCCTCAATGCCTTCCACGTCAGGCACGTTCGGGGAGTGAATATCGTAAACGCCCGGACCAATTTCGTTCGGATAGTCGAACTCTTCAAATGATTCCAGCAGTTCCATATCAGAGCGTGAGGTTTCAATGGTAATCACGTCCGCATCCAGCGCCGCGATGGAGTCCATGATGTCATTGAACTCGCAGTAGCACATATGCGTGTGGATCTGCGTATCATCCTGCGCCACCGCGGCGTTCAGGCGAAAGGCGTCCACGGCCCATGCCAGATACGCGGCCCAGTCAGACTGGCGCAGCGGCAGACCTTCCCGCAGGGCAGGCTCATCAATCTGAATTATGCCGATACCCGCTTTCTCCAAATCTTCCACTTCGTCACGCAGCGCCAGCGCAATCTGTTTGGCGATAGTCTCGCGGGAAACATCCTCGCGTGGGAAAGACCAGCAAAGAATGGTGACCGGGCCGGTTAGCATGCCTTTGACTGGCTTACCCGTCAGGGACTGGGCATATTTCGCCCACTCCACGGTAATGGGGTGTGGACGGCTGATATCACCAATAATCACCGGCGGCTTCACGCAGCGGGAACCATAGCTCTGGACCCAGCCATTTTGAGTGAAGGCGAAGCCATCCAGATTTTCACCAAAATACTCCACCATATCGTTACGCTCGGCTTCGCCATGCACCAGCACGTCCAGACCTAAGCTTTCCTGCTCCTTAATCGCCTGTTTGATATGTTCAGCGATGCCGGCGCGGTAGTGGCTACCGTCCAGGCGACCCTGCCTGAAGTCCAGGCGCAGGCTGCGGATCTCGGTGGTCTGCGGGAATGAACCAATTGTTGTGGTAGGCCAGGTCGGCAGCTTAAAACGGGCACGCTGGGCTGTGGCGCGCGTTTGATAACCGCTGTGACGCTGGCTGTCTTCAGCCGTAATGCCCGCCAGGCGTTTACCCACCGTCGCATTATGCACCCGGGCAGAGTGATGGCGCGCGCGAACCGGTGCGCTCCAGGCTTCAAGTGACTGCGGATCGTTATTATTCAGCGCCTTGCTTAACAGTGACAGCTCGGCGCATTTTTGCAGGGCAAAGGCGAACCAGCTTTTCACTTCCTCATCCAGACGGGTTTCCGTGCTCAAATCGATTGGACTGTGCAGCAGTGAGCAGGATGAACCAATCCACAGCTGATTGCGCTGGCCGATCAGCGGCTGCAAACGTTCAAACCAGCTGCTGAGATCGGCACGCCAGACGTTACGGCCATTAATGACCCCGACAGAGAGCAGCCAGTCGGCTGGGATCTGGCTATTCAGCTGTGCAATATCATCCTTACCGTGCACCAGGTCGACGTGTAAACCCTGTACCGGCAGCGCGCGGATAGTCTCAATGTTGGTTCCCGCGCTGTCGAAATAGGTGGTCAGCAACAGTTTGGTTTTGCCCTGCAAAGCATTAAAGGCCGGTTTGAATGCGTTCAGCCACGCCTGTGGCAGCTCCAGCACCAGCGCAGGTTCATCGATCTGTACCCATTCGATACCGCGTTTTGCCAGCCCGGCCAGCACCTGCTGGTAAACCGGCAGGATGTCCTTCAGCAGGCTCAGGCGATCAAACTGCTCACCCTTCACTTTCCCCAGCCAGAGATAGGTTACCGGCCCCAGCAGAACGGGTTTCACTTTATGGCCCAGCGCCAGCGCTTCGTCGACTTCGTCGAGGATCTGCGTCCAGCTCAGTTTGAACTGCTGGCCCTTGGTGAACTCAGGCACGATATAGTGGTAGTTGGTATTGAACCATTTGGTCATTTCGGCAGCGGCGGCAGGCTCACCGCCGGGCGCGCGGCCGCGGCCCAGCCGGAACAGCGTATCGAGATCGACCGAGCCGTCTTTATTCTGATGGCGAGCCGGTACGTTGCCTAACAGCAGGCTGGTGGTCAGCACATGATCGTACCAGGCAAAATCACCCACCGGGAGCAGGTTCACGCCCGCTTCCTGCTGCTGCTGCCAGTGACGGGCGCGCAGCTCACGGCCAACGGCCAGTAATTCTTGCTGGGTGCTGTTGCCTGCCCAGTAGCTTTCCTGGGCTTTTTTCAGTTCGCGACGCAGACCGACGCGAGGGAATCCGAGTGTATGGTTAAGAATGGTCATCAGTACTTTCCTCGTTTGTCGCCCGCTGTCGCTGCAATCAGGCTTTTAGACGTCCAGATGTTTACACATCTATAATCCGCAGGTACTGTAGTCACCACAAGCGCAAAATGTTCACTGTCGATGTGAAGGACTCTCATGATCGAACTCAAACACCTGCGAACGCTCCAGGCACTACGAACGACAGGTTCGCTGGCCGCAGCGGCAGCACAGCTCCATCAAACACAATCCGCCCTGTCACATCAGTTCAGTGATTTGGAACAGCGGCTGGGGTTTCGTTTATTCGTGCGAAAAAGTCAGCCCCTGCGCTTTACCCCGCAGGGGGAGATCCTGCTCAATCTGGCCGAACAGGTCCTGCCACAGATCCAACAGGCGCTACAGGCCTGCCACGAGCCGCATCAGACGACGCTGCGTATTGCGATTGAATGTCACAGCTGCATTCAGTGGCTTACCCCGGCGCTGAATAACTTTCGCCAAAACTGGCCGCAGGTGGTGATGGATTTCAAATCGGGGGTGACCTTCGACCCGCAGCCCGCCCTGCAGCAGGGGGAGCTGGATCTGGTGCTGACATCGGATATTCTGCCGCGCAGCGGCCTGTTCTACTCGCCGATGTTTGATTTTGAAGTCCGTCTGGTGATCTCTCCCGATCACCCTCTCGCCCGGCGTGAACATATTTCACCTGAAGACCTCGCGAATGAGGTGTTGATGATCTACCCGGTCCAGCGCCAGCGACTGGATATCTGGCGCCATTTTCTTCAGCCCGCAGGCATCAGTCCGGCCCTGAAAAGCGTGGACAATACGCTGTTACTGATCCAGATGGTGTCTGCAGGAATGGGGATTGCCGCGCTGCCGCACTGGGTGGTGGAGAGTTTTGAACATCAGGGTCTGGTGGTGACCAAAACCCTGGGTGAAGGCCTCTGGAGCCGCTTATATGCGGCGGTCAGGGACGGTGAGCAGCGTCAGCCGGTTGTGGAGGCGTTTATTCGATCGGCTCGCCAGCACGCCTGCGATAACCTGCCGCGCGTGAAGGATGCCTCCCTTCCCGGCACGCCCCTGCCCCAGTCGATTATCTCATCCTGAGCACCTTTAGCCGGTCACTGACCGGCCGAATACGGCCTGAGCACCGGGCCTGCTGAACCCATCCTGTAAACGCCCTGCTGGCGTTTTTCCTGTTTCTGCTGCCATTTGTCTCTATAATGCGCCCAACAGCTTTTGTTCCCTGATGAGATTGCTATGACAAATAACGACGTTCTGCGCAGCGTGCGCTACATGCTGAATTTAAGCGATGCCCAGGTAGTCAGCATTCTGGCGCTGGCAGAAAGTGAAGTGGCCGAAGCTGAAGTAAACAGCTTCCTGAAAAAAGATGACGACGCGGGTTTCCGCGCCTGCCCGGATGTCATTATGGGCTATTTTCTCAACGGGCTGATTTTCTCCCGTCGCGGCAAGAGTGAAGATGCCCCTGCGCCCTCTATTGAGCGGAAGATGACCAATAACATCATCATGAAAAAGCTCCGGGTCGCGTTCGATTTAAAAACAACCGATATTCTTGAGATATTAAAACTGGCTGACTTTGCGGTCGGACAATCGGAAATTGGGGCGATTTTCCGCAAACCGGGGCATAAAAACTACCGTGAATGCGGCGATCAGATTCTGCGAAACTTTTTAAAAGGTTTAACGAAGAAAATTCGTCCGGCAGCGAAGTAAATCTCGCGCCGCCGCGTGGGCAGCGTCATGCTGCTCACGCCGGTTAACCCTGACCGCCTTTTCCCCCTCCCTTGAATCTACCGTTATGTGGTGATCAGCTACCATTATACGAAGCAGAGTGAACCGGTCCCCTTCCTGAGCACGGTAAAATACCGGCTCCAGTCTGACCGCTTACGGCCCTCTGCTGCACGTTTCACGCCAGCACATTTTATTAACTGAGTGTCCGCTATTGCTGACCAGGGTCGGACAGCGTTCTTGCCATGAGTGCCGTGTCTCCTCCTGAGCAGTAATAATTAAACGCTTGTTTCAGGGTTTTTTGAATCGCGGTGGATAAATTTGTACACCAAAGTACCACAGTGATACAGTATCCGAATGGAGAGCATGCTAATGGTCACCTATGTGCCTCCGCGAAGTTTGGTAAGTAGCAACAGGCTTACCCATCAGGCTTAATCAATCCAGCAAACTATCTGTCCCGGAGATGCCGCTGTTCTCGCCAGTGCCATATCCAACTAACGGAGTATCGCAATGTCACAAACCATGTCCCAGAAGCTCGCAAGAGACAGTCTTGGAAATGCTGAAACTTTTACAGGAGGTGTTTACGTAACAAAAAACGGAGTTGCTGAACTCTTTATCCAGACTGCCGCAGAGCGTGATGCTGAATTACGTGAAATGAAAGAAGAAAGAAACATTAACGCCCTTTTTAAGCTGGCAGCTATGGCTAAAAGGGAAATCGCAAACGGCAAAGGCATGACTCCTGATGAAGTAAGGAGGAAGTTGCGTGAAGCCAGAGAGTGACAGGGAGGTGTTAAGTGTCGCAGAAGCTCAATTTGGTTGTAGCGCCTACGGCGTATCAATGCCTGCAGGATATTGAGTCATATAAAAGCAGTTATATCGGAAAGCAGCCTGCTGCTGATTTTGTCGATAATCTGTTTGATGAGTCCCTCCATAAAATCTGTGAAGACCCGGAGCGATACCGCTATAACATCTGGCTTCAGGATCGTGGGATGTTGCTGCGTGAAAGGCTTGATGTCGATGGAGAGTACCGCGTACTTTATGATTTTGACGGCCACAATATAGAGATTCTGTTGTTTGTGAGTATGAAGCAAGATTTCGAAAAACAGCTTTATCGTTATAACCTTCTGCATTAACGCTTAACGCCTGGATAGTCGGGCTGTAGGCGAAAATTTCACCGGCAGCTTTCATATCTGCTGGTGTTATCCAGTACGTTACAACTCCCCCCACCGCTTGCCGGCCGCCAGAACAAGAAGAGTTTTCCTGTTACCTACCAGGCGTCACATTGACGGTATTATGCAAAACATGCCAGCGGGAACCGTATACCGGATAGCGCATAATTGTTAGTTCATCCCGTGCCCGCCACAGATGATCGAGCCATACTTAGGCATGAGTGTTTTTTAGGATTTGAGGGCCAGCCGTACGGTAATCCCCCCAAAAACTGGCATTTCCTCAGTATAAAATAGATTAGCCCCATAGATCACCAGACACTTCGCCTCTCTTAAAATAAGAGGTAGTCTTGGAACTATGTTTAACACCAGTCAGAATAATAAGATGGTTGAAGTGTTATCAGGACCTGAGCGGCGTCGGCGTCGTACACCGCAGGAAAAAATTGCCATTATTCAGCAGACTATGGAACCCGGTATGACCGTGTCTCATGTCGCGCGCCTGCATGGCATCAATGCAAACCAGATATTCAAATGGCGCAAGCAATATGAAGACGGCTCGCTGACGGCTGTTGCATCGGGCGAGGAAGTGGTGCCGGCCTCCGAGCTCGCTGCCGCCAATAAGCAAATCCGCGAACTCCAGCGCCTTCTGGGCAAAAAGACGATGGAAGCCGAGATCCTTAAAGAGGCCGTGGAGTTCGGTCGGGCAAAAAAATGGATTGCGCATGCGCCCTTGTTGCCCGGGGACGACGACTAACCGACGTCTGCCGGAGTATTGGTGTGTCGCGTGCGCAACTGAGCATCCGGGTTCACCGGCCATCTGACTGGCAGGATCACAGACGGCAGCCCCGTTCTGACGATACCACCGTATTGTCCCGGATAAACATGGCGGTGGCTGACCTGCCGACGTATGGTTATCGCCGTGTGTGGGCACTGCTGCGACGGGAGTCAGAGCGGGACGGCCTGCCTGTGGTTAATGCGAAGCGGGTGTATCGCATTATGAGAACACATAATCTGCTTCTTGAACGTAAACCCGCTGATCCTTGCCGTAAGCGGGCCCATAAGGGGCGCGTAGCAGTAGCTGAAAGTAACCGGCGCTGGTGCTCAGATGGCTTTGAGTTCCGCTGTGATAATGGCGAAAAGCTGCGGGTGACCTTCGCGCAGGACTGCTGCGACAGGGAGATCATTGACTGGGCAGCGAGCACCGGAGGCTATGACAAAGAAACGGTGCAGGATGTCATGCTGGGTGCGGTGGAAAAACGCTTCGGAAGGCAGTTGCCAACAGAGTCGCTGGAGTGGCTGACGGATAACGGTTCAGCCTACAGGGCTCATGAAACGCGGGCGTTCGCCCGATTGCTGGGACTGGAGCCTTGCACGACAGCAGTGCGAAGCCCGGAAAGCAACGGCATAGCAGAAAGCTTCGTGAAGACGATAAAACGGGACTACATCAGCATCATGCCGAAACCGGACAGTCAGGCAGCGGTGATGAATCTGGCGGTGGCGTTCAGTCATTACAACGAACATCATCCGCATAGTGCACTGGGATATCGCTCACCGCGGGAATATATACGCAGGAAGTTATCGCAATCGTAAGAGAGCAAAAACGTCTGGATATATAGGGTCAAATCCATAAAAACCATTCAAAGCAGGGATACAGTACAGTTTAAGAGGGCATGGTCGTTCAGCGACGGCAATGCATCAGCTTCTGTTTCGAGGGTGTTTACAACACTTTCAGCGACATGCATGGAACTTAATACGGTAACTATCAGTAGTATCGCTCCTTTTTTGCTTCATATTTACACCCACTTAACAGATATAACTATTTGGATTAAATACTATTTAATCCTGCCCCATCCCCTAATAACATGAATGCTCACCCAGTAGGGTGGATACGCTAATTTTTTATATCAAGGATTGAGGCAATAATTATGCGAGTTTTAAGCAGCACTGAAGTAGCAACCGTCAGCGGCGCAGGTAAAGTTCAGGAAAAAATGTCCGGAATATTTGGTTCATTTTTCTCAGATATCTTTAATACGCTGACCTGTGCAGCCGATCTGGGTTATACCGAACAGCAGTTCAATGAGGCAGGTAAAGATCTGGGCGGCCGTATTGGTGCCAGTATTGAAGGAAAGCTAAGCAAAATCGCTGACTGTATCAGTAAGCTGATCAAATAATAAAAACGCAGTCTTTCACCGGGGAAGGTGACCCTTTCCCCGGCTTTATCAGGCCACGCTCCACGCTATCCTTTATTAACAATCCACTTTTTATGTACCCAGAGCGACAGGCAAATGACTGCGGCACCGATCAGAAAACTCGGCCAGTGCGGCTGCCTTTGCCAGATAGCCAGATTAACCAACAGCCCGGCTGGCACATGCATATTATTCATTATCCCCAGCGTCCCGGCGTCAACCTGAGTGGCACCATAGTTCCACATAAAGTAGCCGAGGCCAGAAGCTACCACGCCCAACCAGATGAGTATTCCCCACTGGAATGACGTCGTGGGAAGCCGGTGCGGATTACCCCAGAGAAACCAGGCCACGACGGCGACAGCGGCCGCGCCCAGATAGAACCAGGAGAACGCGGTATGCTGCGGCACGGGCCGAACTTCCTGTAGACGCTTGTACCCCACCAGGCCAATCGCAAAGCAGATATTCGCCAGCTGGACCAGCAGCAGGCCGAACCAGAAATGGTCACTTATTTTGTCGTAGCGAATAATGGCCGCGCCCACCACCGCCAGCAGGGCGCTAAACAGATAGCCCGCACGTATGCCACGCCCCCTTAGCAAATCGTAAATCAACGTCACCCAAAGAGGAGTGAGTACGGTAAACAGCAGAAAGTCCGATACGCTGAGATAGAGAAAAGCCTGAAAGCTGATCAGATACATAATGCCCAGCTGCATCGCGCCTACCGCCATATACAGCAGGATGGTCGAAATCCGGTGGCCGCGAAAACGTAAAAAGGGCAGGAAAACGACTGCCGCGAGCAGCAGGCGGATCAGCACGGAGAATACGCTATCAACCTGCCCCGCCAGATACTCGCCTATCAGGCTGAAAGAAAAGGCCCACAGGACTGTGGTGACAATCAGTAACGTCACAATGATTAACTCGGCAGTAAAAGGGGCCGTAGTGTAGCGAAAACTCAGGGAGCACAGGAAAATATTTGGTTTACAACTGAGCATTAACCAACCGAAAAATCCATAGACTCTTTGCGCTCATAAAATGTTCATAAACGAGCAGCCTGTCAGGCGCTCGCCTTTTATCTGTGACTGATTTCACTTTTTTGCCTCATCAGAACCTTCTGAACAAGTGACAACAGACACATAAAACATCTATTTGACATAAAATTGTAACATTTGCGCCCTTCTTCACGGTTCGCTTAGCCCCTCTCCCCTATCCTTTGCGCGATATGGAACATTGAGTCGTACGGAAGGTTCGACCGTTCCCGCCAGGCGCCTCAGGGCGTCAAAAATAGATAAACCGCGCCATCGGAGGCCAAATGCTAAGTATTTTTAAGCCAGCTGCGCACCAGCCACGGGTAGATGAGAAGCAAATTGATCCGCTATACCGCAAACTGCGCTGGCAAATTTTCCTGGGAATTTTCTTCGGCTATGCCGCCTATTATCTGGTGCGTAAGAACTTTGCGCTGGCAATGCCTTATCTTGTCGATCAGGGCTTCTCGCGCGGCGATTTGGGCTTCGCCCTGTCAGGCATCTCTATTGCCTACGGCATCTCGAAATTCATCATGGGGTCCGTTTCTGACCGTTCTAATCCGCGCGTTTTCCTGCCTGCCGGGCTGATCCTGGCCGCCGTGGTCATGCTGTTTATGGGATTTGTCCCCTGGGCCACCTCCAGCATTATGGTCATGTTTGTGCTGCTGTTTCTCTGTGGCTGGTTCCAGGGAATGGGATGGCCGCCGTGCGGAAGGACCATGGTGCACTGGTGGTCACAGAAGGAGCGCGGGAGAGTGGTTTCCGTCTGGAACTGCGCCCACAACGTCGGTGGCGGAATTCCGCCTCTGCTCTTTCTGTTGGGGATGGCCTGGTTTAACGACTGGAAAGCGGCACTCTATATGCCAGCATTCGGCGCCATCGTCATTGCGATTTTTGCCTTTGCCCTGATGCGCGATACGCCTCAGTCCTGCGGGCTGCCGCCGGTGGAAGAGTACAAAAACGACTATCCCCCAGACTACAACGAAAAGCAGGAGCAGGAGCTGACCGCCCGGCAAATTTTTATGCAGTACATTCTGCCTAACAAACTGCTGTGGTACATCGCGCTGGCGAACGTATTCGTCTATCTGCTGCGTTACGGCATTCTCGACTGGTCGCCCACCTACCTGAAAGAGGTCAAGCATTTCGCCCTGGATAAGTCCTCATGGGCCTATTTCCTCTATGAGTATGCCGGGATCCCTGGCACGCTACTGTGCGGCTGGATGTCAGACAAAGTCTTTAAAGGGAACCGGGGCGCGACCGGCGTATTTTTTATGGTGCTGGTGACCATTGCCACCGTGGTGTACTGGATGAACCCGGCCGGTAATCCGGGCATTGATATGGCCTGCATGATTATCATTGGCTTCCTGATTTACGGCCCCGTCATGCTAATCGGTCTCCATGCGCTGGAGCTGGCACCGAAGAAAGCGGCGGGCACCGCAGCCGGCTTTACCGGCCTGTTTGGCTATCTTGGCGGGTCGGTCGCGGCCAGCGCCATTGTGGGCTACACGGTAGATTACTTCGGCTGGAATGGTGGTTTTATCATTATGGTGGGCGGCTGTGTGATGGCGGTACTTCTGCTGGTGCTGACCATGCTCAGTGAGAAAAAACACAAACAGCAGCTCAGCCAGGCTGACTAACAGCAAAAGGAGAAGCAGATGAAACTAAATACGCTACTGGCCGCCGTGATGATGAGCGCCGCCTTCTGTGCGGTGGCTGCGCAGGATAAGGTGGTGATTGCCCATCGCGGCGCAAGCGGCTATTTGCCCGAACACACGCTCCCTGCCAAGGCGATGGCCTACGCGCAGGGCGCCGATTTCCTTGAGCAGGACCTGGTCATGACCCGGGACGATCGGTTGGTGGTGCTGCACGATCACTACCTTGACCGCGTTACCGACGTTGCCGAACGCTATCCTGACCGCGCGCGCAGCGACGGGCGCTATTATGCTATCGACTTCACCCTGGCTGAAATCAAAGGCCTTAAGTTTACCGAAGGCTTTAGCATTAAAAACGGCAAGAAGTCACAGACCTTCCCCGGCCGTTTCCCTATGGGCAAGTCAGATTTCCGCGTACATACCTTTGAAGAGGAGATCGAATTTATTCAGGGACTAAATCACTCAACCGGTAAAAATATTGGCCTCTACACCGAAATCAAAGCCCCCTGGTTTCACCGCAAAGCAGGTAAAGATATCTCCGCGAAGGTGCTCGACGTCCTGAAACAGTACGGCTACACCCGCAAGAGCGACAATGTTTATCTGCAATGCTTTGATTACAACGAAGTCAAGCGGATTAAAACCGAGCTGGAGCCTGCCAGAGGGATGAATCTGCGCATGGTACAGCTGATTGCAGAAACGGCGGATAAAGAGACGCAGGAGCAGCAGAATGGAAAATGGGTGAACTACAGCTACGACTGGATGTTCAGGCCCGGCGCGATGAAAACCATTGCGCAGTATGCTGATGGCATTGGCCCCGACTACCATATGCTGGTGGCAGAGGGGTCAACGCAAGGCCACGTGCGCCTGACGGATATGGTGAAAGAGGCTCACGAAAGCAAATTGGTCGTCCATCCGTATACCGTGCGGGCAGATCAGCTTCCCGCCTGGGCCGGTAGCGTCAACGAGCTGTATGACGTGCTCTATAATCAGGCGAACGTCGACGGTTTGTTTACCGACTTCCCGGATAAAGCCGTTAGTTTCCTGCATCGCTAACGCGGTTCGTCGTTAATCCTCTTCCCGCCCCTCACCGGGGCGGAAATCCGCGCGGCTTAAACCTGATGTAGCTGACGCAGATAGTGGCATACGGCGTTGTCGGCGTTGCTGCCAATCACTTCCAGTTCCGGCAGCAGATCCTTCAGGCGCTGGTGAGAATTGCTCATAATGCAGCCCTTGCCCGCCATACTCAGCATCTCTTTATCGTTCATGCCGTCACCAAACGAAATGCACTCTTTCAGTGAATAGCCCAGAGAGCGGGAAACGGCGTCCAGCGCGTGACCCTTTGATACGCCACCCGCCATCACTTCCAGGCAGGTCGGCAGCGAAAAGCTGACGTTCACGCGATCGCCCCAGCGAGCAATCAGCGCCTCTTCGAGGGGGATCAGCAATTCCGGTTTACCACAGGTGAAGAAGACCTTGCTAATGCCATCCGTGGGCAGTGCGCCAGGCTGATAAACCTGATAGTTGAAGTCTGACTCACGAAAGAAATCCATCTCTTCCGGCCGGTGCCGGTTAAGAAACCACTCTTCATCACGGTAGATATTGGTGAAAATATCCTGGTGATCGTGGTGCATTGCAAACAGCTCACGGGCGATATCCTCATCCAGGTTCTGGCTGAAAACCAGCTCGCCCGCGATGTTATGTACCCGTGCACCGTTCGAGGTGATCATGAAGGCATCAATACCCAGGCTGTCGCGCATCTGCGCCACATCAATATAATGACGGCCGGTAGCAAAGATAAAATGCACGCCTTTCTGCGTCAGAAGCTGAAGCGTTTCGCGGGCGAAAGAGGATAAACGGTGGTCGGGCGACAGCAGGGTGCCATCAAGATCGGAAGCAACAATAGGGTACATAAAACCTCTGGTTAATCGGTTAGCGGACAGCGTTACCTGTCGGTTAAGAGTGATATCTGAGTGGGGCAATCAGGGATGCCGGGCAAAAAAAGCCACGATGGCATCCAGTGCTTCGGCACGCATGCTGTCTTTTTCAAACAAGATCTCATGACGCGCACCGACGATAACCTTCGGTTTTCCCCCTTCGCAGGGTTGACCCGCGGCAGTCATGGCCCGGCAAAACAGATCCTGGGCCCGGTTATCAACCACCTTATCTTCGCCGGCCTGCAGCAGCAGCAGCGGCGTTGAGATTTCTTTGGCTTTACTGAGAATACTTTTACCGGCCTGAATGCCTTCGCGCACCCAGTGCCAGGTGGGTCCCCCGACGCGCAGCTGCGGATCGTCGGCATAGAAGCGCAAATTTCGCCGGTAGCGTTCGCGGCTATGGGTCAGGTCGTTGAGGCCAAACGGCCGCGCCCGCCATTTTCCGGTGCCGGGCGCATAACCTTCGCGCAGACCGGGACGCTTATCCGTCCAGTTCAGAATACGCTGAGCCACCCAGTGAGGCATCGACAGATAGATGCCAAACATCGGCGACGCCAGCGCCACCGCATCAAAGGCTTTGGGCTGGCGGGCCAGCATCAGCGTCAGGATGGCACCGCCCATCGAATGGGCCAGCGCATAGCGATGCCGATAGTGGCGGCTGACAATCTCTTTCAGATAGAGCGTTTCCAGGTCGTCAACATAGTGTTCAAACGCGTCCACATGTCCGCGATGGGGATCCGACAGCAGCCGCCCGGATCGTCCCTGACCGCGATGATCGGGGATCAGCACGTCATAACCGCAGTGAAAAAGATCCCAGGCCAGCTCGGGATATTTCACGTAGCTCTCGATACGTCCGGGACAGAGTAAAATAACCTTGTCGTGGTGCGCCGCATGAAAGCGAACGTAGCGGATAGGGATGTTATTTACGCCGGTAAATTCACCTTCTTCACGCGTCTGCCAGAACGCCAGCAGCGGCCCGGTGGCAAATGCCGCAAACGCTTTTTCCCGCGTTGGCCAGCCGTTACGATGGTTTTTCATCCGCTCATCGCTCACATCTTCAAACGCTCTGCATGACCCCGTGTCAGCCCGTAGCGCAACCCTTTAATATGTCGTATTGTGTCATACTTCTGCCTGTCCAGGGAGCCTTAACCAATGACCGTTGAATGGTGGATGACCTACCTTTTAACCACCACTGTTTTAAGCTTGTCGCCGGGTTCCGGCGCGATAAATACCATGAGCACCGGCATCAGCCACGGCTTTCGCGGGGCCGCCGCCTCTATTTCCGGTCTTCAGGTGGGTCTGTCGCTGCACATTCTGCTGGTTGGGATCGGGCTGGGCGCGCTCTTCTCCCATTCGGTACTGGCGTTTGAAATACTCAAGTGGGCCGGTGCCGCTTATCTGGTGTGGCTGGGCATTCAGCAGTGGCGTGCAGGCGGAGGCATCGATCTTCAGGCGGTAGCGAAAGCGATGCCGCGCCGCAGGCTGTTTAAGCGGGCGATCCTCGTCAATCTGACCAATCCGAAGAGTATCGTTTTTCTGGCCGCGCTGTTTCCCCAGTTTATCATTCCCCATCAGCCGCAGCTGAGGCAGTACCTGATTCTGGGCGTCACTACCGTGGTGGTCGATATCATCGTGATGATTGGCTACGCCACGCTGGCAACGCGCATTGCGGGCTGGATTAAGGGCCCCCGGCAGATGACGCTGCTGAACAGAATTTTTGGCGGAATGTTTATGGCGGTGGGTGTCCTGTTAGCTTCTGCGCGACGCATGGCATAAAGCGAACAGGCTGAACCCGATTGACCTTTCGTTCACCGGGTAGACAAACCCGATTAAGCGTCAGTCCTCATCATCAATATGCTCTTTAATCATCATCAGGAAAGACTTTCCAAAACGCTCCAGTTTTCGCTGCCCCACGCCGTTGATACTGAGCATTTCCGAGGCGGTAACGGGCATCTGCTCCGCCATCTCGATAAGCGTGGCATCGTTAAAGACCACGTACGGCGGGATATTCTCTTCGTCGGCAATCGCTTTGCGTAGCTTTCGCAGTTTGGCAAACAGCTTGCGATCGTAATTACCGCCGAACGACTTCGGACTGCCGCTGCGTGGTTTCACGCTGACCAGGCGCGGCACGGCCAGCATCAGCGGCGTTTCGCCGCGTAACACGGGCCGGGCCGCTTCGGTAAGCTGTAGCGCAGAGTGCATTGCGATATTTTGCGTCACCAGACCCAGATGGATGAGCTGACGCAGCACGCTGACCCAGTGCTCGTTGGACTGCTCCCGCCCAATGCCGTAGACCGGCAGCTTGTCGTGCTGCATGTCGCGGATCCGCTGGTTATTCGACCCGCGCAGCACCTCAACAATGTAGCCCATGCCAAAGCGCTGCCCGACGCGGTAAATCCCTGAGAGGGCTTTCTGCGCCTCTACCAGACCATCGTAGCGACGCGGCGGATCGAGGCAGATATCACAGTTATCACAGGGCTGCTGACGGCCTTCACCAAAATAGTTGAGCAGCACCAGGCGGCGGCAGGTCTGCGCCTCGGCGAAGGCCCCCATCGCATTTAGCTTATGACGCTCAATGTCCTGTAGTGGCCCGGGCGCTTTTTCGTCCAGGCAGCGACGCAGCCACGCCATATCTGCCGGATCGTAAAGCATTAGCGCTTCGGCCGGCAGGCCGTCACGCCCGGCGCGCCCCGTCTCCTGGTAATAGGATTCGATATTGCGGGGGATATCAAAGTGCACCACAAAGCGCACGTTGGGTTTATTGATGCCCATGCCAAAGGCGACCGTTGCCACCACGATTTGCAGATCGTCGCGCTGGAAAGCTTCCTGTACCTGCGCGCGGTGAGCATTGTCCATACCGGCATGATAGGCACCTACGCTCATACCCCGGCTTTGCAAACGGGCCGCGGTATCCTCAACCTTGGCGCGGCTGTTGCAGTAAATAATCCCGCACTTGCCGCGCTGATCCTGCACGTAGCGGATCAGCTGTTCGGTGGGCTTAAATTTTTCTACCAGCGTATAGCGGATGTTGGGGCGGTCGAAGCTGCTGACCTGAATCAGCGGATCGTTAAGCTGAAGCAGCCGGGCAATATCGTTTCTGGTGGTTTCATCGGCGGTGGCGGTCAGCGCCATCACCGGTACGTCCGGTAGCCGCTGGCGCAGCTGCCCCAGCGCGCCATACTCCGGCCGGAAATCGTGCCCCCACTGGGAGATGCAGTGCGCTTCATCCACGGCCAGCATCGCCGGATTCCAGTGCATCAGGCCGTCGAGGAAGTTATCCATCATCAGACGTTCGGGCGCAATATAGAGTAGCCTGATCCGCCCGGTGCGACAGCCCGCCATCACTTCCTGCTGCTCTTCACGCGTCTGCGTTGAATTCAGACAGGCCGCCGCTACGCCGTTGGCCAGCAGCTGGTCCACCTGATCTTTCATCAGTGAAATAAGGGGGGAGACCACCAGCGTCAGGCCTTCACGGACCAGCGCGGGGATTTGATAGCACAGCGACTTACCGCCGCCGGTAGGCATGACCACCAGGCAATCTCGCCCTTTCAGCGAGGCCTGAATAATCGTTTGTTGTCCGGGGCGAAACTGCTGGTAGCCGAAGGTATCCTGTAGTACCTGTTCCGCCAACGCTTCCTGATTTATTACTGCTGCCGTAGACACATATTCCCCAAATCTGATGATGAGCGGGCCAGCGCCAGGCGGCCCACCCCGAGAGCATTAAAACAGGTCGTTCAGCATCACGCCGACGCCAATACGCGTCTGGCGATGATTGTAGTCAATCAGTGATTCACCGTAGCCGCTAAACAGCTGGGTGTAGAAGCGCATATGCTCACTGAGTGGATAACTCCAGCCCATCTCCGCGCCGCCGTAACCGGTGTTCCAGTTATAGTTGCTCTTCACGCTGAAGATGCTTTCGCCCCACTGATAGCCTACCGTCAGGCGATAATACCCCATGTACTTAGTGATATCTGGGTTATCATCATTATTTTCACTTTCTGGAATGCGGTACCAGGGTTTCGCTTCCACCATCCAGTTGCCGTTCTGCGCCATCAGCCGGGCGTATACGCGGTTCCAGCTGCGGGAGGTTGGATCGGAACGCCCGTTGGACTCATGGTTCAGGCCCGTTTCCACATCGCGCAGCGTCCAGCCCGCAAACGAGTAATCCGTTGCCCAGCCGATGAAAATCTGCGGCTGATAGTTCGTTTCGCGGAAGGGGGATGAGCCGCCCCGGTTAGAGATCTGCCACCAGGAATCCTGAGTATAAGAGGCCGCGAGCACCGAGTTGTCGCCCGCAATTCCACGCCACAGTGGAAACGCCAGGCTCAGCTGAAACTTTGCCTCGTCGTGCTTCGCCTTATTCGCCCAGCTATAAGACTGTATCGCCTCTTTATTGATGCTGCTGGTATCGGTATAAATGATGTAATTACTTTCATAGGGATAAAGCACAAAGGGGTTGTCATGCTTTTCCAGCAGGTTAGCAATGATACTGCCGCGCACGGCAGGCTGGTCATGTACTTCCGTGACCGTCGCTTCCTGTGCCAGCACTAACGAGGGAAACAGGAGTGCTGTCATCAGCAATCCTTTCAGCATAGCCATATGTGTTCTCCAGAATTGAACGTAATGTGGGTAAAAAGCACGCCATTCTACACAGAAACGTCGGGGGACATTAGTGCTGATTGTGTAAAGTAAAACGCGGCAGGGGCTGAGCGTAAAACAGTGATGCCGTTGCCCCTCTCTCTGTGCCATTTTGCCACAAAGGAAACGCCTTATGACCTCAGCCGTCTCTCTGCCTCAGGACGCCGCCCGCCGCCTGATCGGAGATATATTTGTCTATGATATGCCGTTCAATCAGGCACTGGGCCTGCGGTTGGATCGTCTGGAACCGGACTATGCCGAACTCAGTTTTGACAACCAGACAAAGCTGGTGGGCAACGTGGCACAACACATTCTGCACGGTGGGGTGATTGCCGCCGTACTGGACGTTGCCGCAGGGTTAATCTGCGTGAGCAGCGCCCTCACCCGTCAGGAGAGCATCACCGAAGATGAGCTGCGCCAGCGACTTTCGCGCATGGGCACCATTGATATGCGCGTGGATTATCTGCGGCCGGGCCGGGGAGAGCGTTTTATCGCCAGCAGCAGCCTGCTACGCGCGGGGAACAAAGTGGCCGTTGCCCGGGTGGAGCTGCACAACGACACGGGGGTCTACATCGCCAGCGCGACGGCAACCTATCTTGTCGGCTAATAAAAATTAAAGCTTGTCTGCCCGTGCAGCTTTTACCAACAAAATCTGCCTATTACCCACTCATTTAACGGAGTAAATTTTCATGGACGCGCAACAAACGCGACAGGGCGTACTGTTCGCCCTGTGTGCCTATTTTATTTGGGGTGTAGCACCTGCCTACTTCAAGCTGATTCAGGAGGTGCCGCCCACTGAAATCATGACGCACCGGGTAATCTGGTCATTTTTCTTTATGCTGCTGTTGGTTAGCCTTTGCCGGAACTGGGAGAGCGTAAAGCTGACGCTTCGTCAGCCGAAGAAAGTGCTGCTGCTGGCGCTTTCCGCCACGGTGATAGCCGGTAACTGGCTGCTGTTTATCTGGGCGGTTAATAACCAGCATTTGCTGGAGGCCAGCCTGGGCTATTTCATTAATCCACTGCTCAACGTGCTGGTGGGGATGGTGTTTCTGGGGGAGCGTTTCCGGCGGGCTCAGTGGCTGGCGGTGATGCTGGCCGCCTGCGGCGTCCTGCTTCAGCTGTGGAAGTTTGGCTCGGTACCGGTCATTGCGCTGGGCCTGGCGGTGACCTTTTCCTTTTACGGCCTGCTGCGCAAGAAAATTGGCGTGGATGCCCAGACCGGCATGCTGATTGAGACCACCTGGCTGCTCCCGGCGGCCGCCATTTATCTTTTCGGCGTGGCCGACAGCCATACCAGCCATCTGAGCCAGAATACCTTACATCTCAACCTGCTGCTGATTGCCGCAGGGGTGGTGACCACCGTCCCGCTGATGCTGTTTACCGCCGCCTGCACGCGCCTGCGCCTCTCCACGGTCGGTTTTTTTCAGTATCTTGGCCCGACGCTGATGTTCCTGCTGGCCGTTATTTTTTACGGCGAACAGATGACGCCGGATAAAGTCCTCTCCTTCAGCTTTATCTGGGCCGCGCTGGCGGTGTTTATTTTTGATGCGATATGGACGTTCAGGCGCAGGCAGCCGCTGCCTGTCTGACAGATGCCATTCACCCTGACAGTCGGGGTGAATGGCATCCGCATGGCGGCGTCAGAGCCAGTTTTTGCGCTTGAAGTAGGCGTAAGGCGCCAGCCCCGCCAGGATCATCAGAGCGATGGCGCCGGGGTAGCCAAAGCTCCACTTCAGCTCAGGCATAAACTCAAAGTTCATGCCATAGCTGGAGGCCACCAGCGTTGGCGGCAGGAACACCACGGAGACCACCGAGAAAATTTTGATGATGCGGTTCTGTTCGATATTAATAAAGCCCATCGCCGCCTGCATCAGAAAGTTCACCTTCTGGAACAGGGATTCGTTATGCGGCAGCAGCGATTCAATGTCGCGCAGAATTTCCCGCGCCTGCTCAAGCTGATTACCCGGCAGCCGGGCCTTACGCACCAGGAAATTAAGCGCGCGCTGGGTATCCATCAGGCAGAGGCGAACCTTCCAGCCGATATCTTCCAGTTCTGCCAGCGTTGACAGCGCAGAGTCAAACTCATCGCCCTGCTGTCCTTCCATAATGACCCGGCTGAGCTTTTCGAGATCGCTGTAGATGTTTTCAATTTCATCCGCCAGCTGTTCGATTTTCGTTTCAAACAGGTCCAGCAGCAGTTCATAAGCATTACCATCAATCAGCACCTGATTACGCGCGCGCATGCGGTAGAGGCGAAACGCTGGGAGCTCACGTTCACGCAGGGTATAGAGGCGGCCTTCGCGAACGGTAAACGCGACCGTGGAGTTTCCGGCGTGGTCTTCTGCATCTTCATAAAAGAAAAAGGAGTGGATGTGCAGGCCGTCTTCGTCCTCGAAGAAACGTGCGGAGGCCTCAATATCTTCCAGCTCAGGGCGGGTAGCCAGGCTCTGGCCCAGCTCGGACTGGACGCGTGTGCGTTCCTGATCGTCAGGCTCGATCAGATCAACCCATACCGAACTGACCAGTTGATCGTTGGGTTCCTCAAGCTCAAGGCGGGTTAAGCGGCTTTGATCCAGTTTAAATGCGCTCAGCATAGCTGTACTCCCAATCTGCAGTAACATGGGACTAGCGTTGGAACACGGGAAACAAGCGTTTCGGTCAGCGAGTGAATCTGACTCAGAGCGACGGGAGGGCGGTCGCCAACAACCACGAAGGCTATCGGCAGAAGAGGATAGCCTTAGGAGTTGTACCTGTTATCCAGGTCAATGAGCCAGTATCTACTGGGTGTGTCCAAGGCGAATGTCCTCTTAGGGTAATGGTGCGCGCATGTTACGCTGTGCTGAAAATGCCGTCAACCTGTGGCCCACAATCATAGAAGGATCAAAATGAAACAAATTACGCATGCAGACCTGGTGAAAATGAGCGGGCAGGCCGCCAGCGTTCCGCGCCTTCGCGCGCACCGTACGCTGCACGAAGAGCTGAGCGACCCGGTTCAGCGTCTGGCAATTGCCATGGAGCCCGACACTTACATTCGCCCGCACCGTCACCCCCAGACCTGGGAACTGCTGACGCCGCTGAAGGGGCGTTTTGTGATGTTGCAGTTTAATGATGAAGGCGTGGTGACTCATCGCACCGTACTGGGTGAAGAGGTTCTGCTACAGGAGATCCCGGCATTGACCTGGCATGCGGTTTTGTCGCTGGATGCGGGTGGCGTGATCTTTGAAGTTAAGCACGGGCCGTATCAGCCACTAACGGAAGATGACTGTATGCACTGGGCACCGCCAGAGGGCGCTGAGGGCACGGAAGCGGTGATGGCATGGTATGCACATGCCCAGCCGGGCGATCGGTTCGGCGGGTAAGCTACACCTGCTGGTAAGTCGCTGAGATTCGTTGGGTAAGCCACACCTACGGGTAAGTCGCTGAGATTTACCCGTTAAGCAGACAGGCCCGCCCAACGGACAGGGCGCAGAGACTCGCCTTATCCGTTAAAGCGTAGAAGGCAAAGGAAACGTGTAACTCAGACCGTTTCCAGCTTCGCATAGGCGGCCACCAGCCACTTAATACCCTGCCCCTGAAACGCCACCTGGAGACGGCTGTGATCGCCGCTGCCTTCCAGGTTGACGATGGTTCCTTCACCAAACTTAGCGTGGCGTACCCGCTGGCCCAGGGCAAACCCGCTGTCATTTTGCGTGACCGGCGTCCCCATGCGCTGATGGCTGACCGGACGGCTGATACTGGCGCGCAGGCGAACCTCTTCCACACACTCCTCAGGCAGTTCGCCAACGAAGCGAGAGGGACGGTGGAAAACCTCTTTACCGTACAGGCGGCGGGTTTCCGCAAAGGTCAGCGTCAGTTTCTGCATGGCGCGCGTGACGCCGACGTAGGCCAGCCGACGCTCCTCTTCCAGCCTGCCGCCCTCTTCCAGCGACATCTGGCTGGGGAACATGCCCTCTTCCATGCCGACGATAAACACCTGCATAAACTCCAGGCCCTTCGCGGCATGCATGGTCATCAGCTGCACCGCGTCCTGCCATTTATCTGCCTGACCTTCGCCCGCCTCCAGCGCGGCATGCGAGAGAAAAGCCTGTAGCGGCATCAGATCCTCATCTTCATCCTGATAGCTGTACTGCCGGGTGGCGTTGACCAGTTCCTCAAGGTTCTCAACTCGCGCCTGGCCTTTTTCGCCCTTCTCCTGTTCGTACATTAACCACAGGCCCGAATCTTTAATCACCCGGTCGGTTTGAACGTGCAGCGGCAGCTCGCTGGTTTCCTGGGCCAGCGAATCCACCAGCTCGCTGAAGCGCTGTAACGCCGAGGCGGCGCGTCCGGCCAGCGCTTTCTCCTGCAACAGCGCGCGCGTACTCTGCCACAGCGTTAACTGCCGTTCACGGGCGGTCTGCCTGACAACATCAAGTGTACGATCGCCAATGCCGCGCGTTGGCGTGTTCACCACGCGCTCAAAGGCCGCATCGTCATTACGGTTAGCGATCAGCCGCAGATAGGCCAGCGAGTCTTTGATTTCCTGACGTTCAAAGAAGCGCATTCCGCCATAAATCCGGTAGGGCATGCTGGTTTGCAGCAGGGCTTCTTCCAGTACGCGCGACTGGGCGTTACTGCGATAGAGAATGGCGCAGTCGTTCAGCGCACCGCCGTTTTCCATCCATACCTTGATGCGGTTGACTACAAAGCGGGCTTCATCCAGCTCGTTAAAGGCGCAGTAGAGGGCAATCGGCTCACCGTCGCTGTCGTCGGTCCACAGCTCTTTGCCCAGCCGACCGGTATTGTTGGCGATCAGGGCATTGGCTGCCTTCAGTATATTATTGGTCGAGCGGTAGTTCTGCTCAAGGCGGATTGTTTCCGCGCCCGGGAAGTCGTTGAGGAAGCGCTGGATATTCTCAACCTGCGCGCCGCGCCAGCCGTAGATCGACTGATCGTCGTCACCCACGATAATCACTTTGCCGGTATCGCCCGCCAGCATGCGTATCCAGGCATACTGGATATTGTTGGTATCCTGGAATTCGTCCACCAGAATATTGGTAAAGCGCTCGCGGTAGTGATTGAGGATATGCGGCTTGTTGAGCCACAGCTCATGCGCCCGCAGCAGCAGTTCGGCAAAGTCCACCAATCCTGCCCGATCGCAGGCTTCCTGATAGGCCTGGTAGATGCGCAGCCAGGTCTGTTCAACCGGATTCCCGTAGCTTTCAATATGCTTTGGTCGCAGCCCTTCATCTTTTTTGCCGTTGATGTACCACATCCCCTGACGGGCAGGCCACTGCTTTTCGTCCAGATTCATCGCCTTGATCAGACGCTTGAGCAGGCGCATCTGATCCTCGCTGTCGAGGATCTGGAAGTCCTGCGGCAGACTGGCATCCAGGTGGTGAGCGCGCAGCAGGCGGTGCGCCAGGCCGTGGAAGGTGCCGATCCACATACCGCCCTGGCTGGTGCCAATCAGCTGTTCGATGCGGTGGCGCATTTCGGCTGCCGCTTTGTTGGTGAAGGTCACCGCCATGATTGAATAGGGAGAGCAGTTCTCCACCGCCATCAGCCAGGCGATGCGGTGCACCAGCACGCGGGTTTTACCGCTGCCTGCCCCCGCCAGCACCAGTAAGTTGCTGCGCGGCGCGGCAACGGCCTCGCGTTGTTTGTCATTCAAACTGTCCAGCAACTCAGAAACGTCCACAGGCACCACCAGAAAAAGAGAAAAGGAGCGCCACGCGCCCCACTGGATATTTAACCAGCATATTATATCAGCGTGGTCAGCGATGCCAACCGTGAAATTTCCAGCGTGGGCAGCAGGCGGGCGTCATCAATATGCATCAGATTGCCGCCGCGCAGGTTAATCCAGCAGGCCTGCATGCCGCTGCGCACCGCGCCCGCCACGTCCGTGGTCAGGTCGTCACCCACGTGCAAAATGCTTTCCAGCGGCAGATTAAGCCTTTCTGCAGCCAGGTGATACATGTCCTGGTACGGCTTGGCGCGCCCGTGCGGGCCAGCTCGCAAAATAAAGGTAAAATAGTCTTCCAGGCCAAACAGATGCGGATCGGCATTGCCGTTGGTGATCGCTATCAGCGGCAGCTTTTCCGCCAGTGCGGCAAGCGTGGTGTGGGTTTCATCCGGCACCGCAATCTGATTTCGCCAGTGGGTGAAATGCGTCATCACCACCCGCGATCCCTTATCCGCTTCGCTGTCGCTCAGCCCTGCCTGGCGCATCGCCAGCTCAATGGCGCGACGACGCCATTCGCTGACGTCATGATAGATGTCCGGCTCCTGCTCGCGCAGGCTGTCGCGCAGCTGCTGGTAGTTCTCTACGCTAAACCCGTTAAGCGCGGGATGATACTGCTGTAAAAAAGCGTGGGATTCCTGGGTCGTACGACGGATAACCGGGTGATTATCGTACAGCGTGTCGTCGAGATCGAACGACATCGCCGCCACAGGTCGCAGCGGGCGGTAAAAGTGCATCAGGATTTTCCTCGTTTCGCACGGGGATGGGCAGCATCGTAGACCGACGCCAGATGTTGGAAGTCGAGATGGGTATAGATTTGCGTCGTGCTCAGGTTGGCGTGCCCCAGCAGCTCCTGGACGGCGCGCAGATCGCCGCTGGACTCCAGCATATGGGTCGCAAAGGAGTGGCGCAGCTTGTGTGGATGAATATGGCTGGAGAGGCCCTGCTTTACGCCCCATTCGGCAAAACGCTTCTGCACGTTGCGCGTCGAGATGCGCTTGCCCTGCTTTGACAGGAAGACCGCGCCGTCTTCGGGGGCAAAGAGTTCGCGCAGCGCCAGCCAGTGTTCCATCCAGATTACCGCCGTCCGGCCTATGGGCAGGCGGCGCTCTTTACTGCCCTTGCCCACCACCCAGACTTCACCCGATGCCAGATCAAGATGGCCGGTGTCGATCCCGACCAGTTCAGAGAGACGAAGCCCGGCGCCGTACATGATCTCCAGCATGGCCCGATCGCGCACCGCCAGCGGATCGTTAATGTCGATCTCCAGCAGGCGATTTACATCGTCCACGTCAATATTCTTAGGCAGGTGGCGCGGCGCGCGCGGTGTCGCAACGCCTTTTGCCGGGTTGGCTTTTATCACCCCCTGCGCGACCAGCCAGTCGAGAAAGCTGCGCAGCGCGGAGAGGCGCAGCGCCAGGCTGGCAGGCTTTAAACCGGCGCGGCGGCTGCGGGCCGCCAGTGAACGAACCCGGGCGGCATCAAGCTGCTGCCAGTCGGGCAGTTTCATCTCTTCCAGCAGGGCGATGCAGGCGGCCAGCTGGCGCTGGTAGTTGATTTGCGTCAGCGGACTTAGCTGGCGTTCAACCTTAAGATAACGCAGAAAGCCCTCTACGGCGTTAAGTAGAGGCGCATCGCTACTCATACGCGCTCAACCCACCGCGCCAGCAGTTCGGGCAGCATCAGGGAGAGGTGCTGGAGCAGTACCGTCCCCATGCCGGACTGGTAGTGTTGGGTGTCGCGGCTGCTGAAAATGAGTACGCCCAGATCGCCCTGCTCGCCCATCAGCGACAGGGCAACCGAGCCAATCGCCTTCGCCTGCGGCAGCAGCAGCAGCAGTTCGGGGCCATTCAGGCTGCCTAAGAAGTGCTGCTTATTGCCGAGCCGCTGAATACGAACGGGTTCAAACGCCTGGCGTGACAGCGCAAGCTGGGTAAAATCTGAAGGTGCGCCTATGCGCCACTTTTCGCTGAACAGACGCACATTCGCCCCGGCCAGTCCCAGTTCGCGCGCCCAGCGATGCAGGCGGTTAAGCATCTCATGCAGGTTGGGGGCAGAGGCCAGACGGGCCTGAAGCGTCAGCAGACGATCGAACAGCTGCTGATTGGCGCTGGCCTGCTCCATCAGCAGGGTGATCTCTTCTTCCAGCTGGCTGATATGATGCCGCTGACGGCCCAGCTGCCATTCCACCAGGGATACGCTGCCGCGTACGGGGTGAGGCACCAGCATCTGCTCAACCTGCCGCGCATTGCGTATAAAGAAGTCCGGATTTTGCAGCAGGTAATCGCTAACGGCACGATCGTCCAGCATCAGTTCGCTGGTAACCTGTTGTTCCCCGACATTTTTCATAAGTGGATAAGCCCGTCATAAACGTGAGTGGCAGGGCCGGTCATATAGAGCGGATGACCGGGACCTTTCCAGGTAATATTTAAGCTGCCGCCGGGCAGATCGACCCGAACCTGTTCTGCCAGCAGCGCCTGCTGGATGCCAACCGCCACGGCCGCACAGGCGCCGCTGCCGCAGGCCTGCGTCTCACCCGCGCCGCGCTCATAGACGCGCAGGCGGATATGCCCGCTGTCAACAATCTCCATAAAGCCGACGTTAACCCGCTCGGGAAAACGCTCGTGGCTTTCGAGCACCGGCCCCAGTATCGCGACCTGCGCGGTTTTAACGCTGTCGACCTGGAGCACGCAGTGAGGATTTCCCATCGACACCACGCCGCACATCACCGTCTGCTCGGCCGTGCGCATCAGGTAGAGAATTTCGGCTTTATTGGCGCGAAAAGGCACCTGATGGGGCTCAAAGTTGGGTTCACCCATATTCACGCAGACCCGCTCATCCTGGGTCACGCTGAGCACCATGCGCCCTGACTGCGTACTGACCTGGATATCTTTTTTATTGGTCAGCCCCTTCAGGCGAACAAAGCGGGCAAAACAGCGCGCGCCATTGCCACACTGGGCGACTTCACTGCCGTCAGCGTTGAAAATGCGATAGTGGAAATCCAGATCGGGATCGTAGGGCGGTTCAACGATCAGCAGCTGATCAAAACCGATCCCCAGATGACGATCGGCCAGACGCCGGATCAGCTCGGGCGAGAAATAGACGTTTTGTGTAACGGCATCGACCACCATAAAGTCATTGCCCAGACCGTGCATCTTCGAGAACTGCATTTTCTGCTCCGACGAATATGTCATAGTTTACTGAGCCGACGTCGTGCCCGATTCAATGGTCTCTGACGACGTACTGGTCTGCGTCGGGTCGGTGGTGGTTGTCTGCTTCTGCGCATCGGCGCGGGTTGGCTTATAGTCGCTTGCGCTGGTTTGCTTTTTTGGCTGTTCCTGAGGAGGAAAGTAGAGTGGCCCTTTTAGTCCACATCCCGTCAGGCTGGCCACAGCCAGCACCAGCGCCATCCGGCAAATCACTTTGTTCATGCTTATTCTGCTCGTTATCAGTGCCTGTTGGATGTCTATCATCGCAGGTGAAGTGCTAAAAGCAACTGAAATGGTGATCCTGTTTCTCAATTGGCGAAGCGAAGCAGGTTTGGCTTAGTGCATCTGAATGTGCTGGGCGTAATCCCCGCCGGAGGCATTATCTGATACGTTGGCGCAGAGCTGCGCCAGGGTCTGACTGCGGAAGGGGATCACCTGAAAACGATCGTCGACCTGCACAATCTGATAAAACTGCGGCAGATTGAAATTGATAAAGCTGGAACCGTAGGTGAAGCGATCGTGTGAAGAGGAGTAGAAGCGACTGACATCGCGCACCAGCTCCTCTTTGCTGCCTTCACAGTGGTGGTAAATCTCGACCCGGTTGGTTTCATCCAGAATATAGATGTTGAATCCATGGTCGTCTTTGGTGTCCTCAAAGAAGAACTGAATGATGCCTTCGCTGGCATAGCCATTCACCACCGAGGGCAGGCGCGACTGATCCGTTTCCACCTTAATAGACAGGCCGTGCAGCTTGTTGTTGGAGATGGCGCCATAGAACTCCACCGCATTTTCCAGCTTTTGCACCGAGACACTCATGCGCTCGAAGAACAGCCCCCACGTCTGGCCTGCCACGCGGACGGCCTTGAAGCGGCCCGGTTCCTGACGCGTACTGGAAAGACGCAGCTCAATACATTCCGATACCAGCTGCTGAATGCGGGTGCGGATCAGCCCCCTGAGGTGCTGGCTGTAGCAGAAGACCTCCACCGCATCCGGCGGGGCGGCATCCTGATGCATTTTGCCCAGAATGGTTTTCAGCGCCTCAATCATCGCCTGCTCGCCGTTAAAGTGCAGCGTACGCACCTCATTCCACGAGTTGCGATAGAGCAGATCGATACTGCCAATTAAACACTGCTGCTGCTGGCCGAAGCTAAACACGTCGAGCTTGCGGAAGTCGAAATGCACCACCTGATTACGGAACGCGGCGGTCGGGTCATATTCCAGATTCACGATAATCGCCAGATGGCGAATCTCGCAGGGACTGTAGAGCGCTTTCGCCGAAGGGGACGGCAGGCGCAGCGGGAAGTGATGGGAGACATCCGCCACCAGCTCCTGCAGTCGCGCCAGATCGCATACGGCATTGCCTTTAATGTGCAGCCGCGTATTGCGGGTCAGCAGACCGTTAAACCATGCCCAGGCCACCAGTTTGTTGAGGTAGCGGTTATATTCCAGCGGCTGGTGGCTGATAATAGACTGCATATCCGGCGACTGATTGTAGAGATACCAGCCAGCACGATTGGCGCGCCCGTTAGGCACGTGAATAAAGGTCAAATGCGCTTCGGAAAGGTCGGGCGAAATCTGCGGGTTGAGCAGCGTCACCTTGCCGGGCAGCGCTTCAAAAGCCGCATAGAGCTTACGCGTCAGGACGCCGATATCCTGCGGGCTGGCGCTAACGCTCAGGTTATTGCGCCGCGCAAAGCGAATCAGGTTGCGATAGCTCTGCATCATCGCATCCAGCAGTTCGTTATGAGCCTCGCGCACGCGGCCAATTTTCCAGTTGGCGCGGTTATCAAGGATTTCCAGACGCGCATCGTCCCAGCCCCACTCCTTCACCAGCTGGCTCAGGATCTCGCGCCGCCAGCCGGACTGCTCTCCCTCAATGGAGAGCTTTTCGCACACCTTCAGGTAAAAGCAGCGGCGCACCAGGTCCAGCCTGGCAGTATCATCAATTTTGGTGAGGTATTGCGTGACCCTTTCCAGCATCATGCAGTAGGGATCAAGCCCGTAAGAGACGATTTCGCCATCATGCAGACGCTGCTTAATATCCATCGCCAGCAGCCGGGTCGCCGGATACTCCCAGGAGTAGGCTTCCAGCAGCAGCGTTTTCAGCACGGCTTTATACGGGGAATCAATGCTTTTATAGAGCTGCCACAGGCTGGCACCAAAATACTCTTCCGCCGACAGCGTGCCCAGACCACCCAGATCCAGCCACTCGTTCGGCGTCAGTACGCCTTTCTGATAAAGCGACATGACATAGTCGTCGTAGTGCTCTTCCTCTTCGCCCGGCACCATATTCCACAGAATACGCTTGCCTGCCATGCGGACGGCAGTACGATAAAATTCGTCCAGCAGCAGTATATGCTGCGTCGAGCCGCAGTCTTCGCCGCCCAGACTGCCGCTTTCATTATGACGGAAGCGGTTTTCGTCAATCAGGAAGAAGCTGACTTCCACGCCCATCGCCGCGCACCAGGTTTGCAGCAGGGTGCACTTTTTCTGTAAGCACAGGCGCTCTTCGTTATCCAGCCATGACTGGTGGCACACCCAGATATCCAGATCCGAGGTAAAGTTCTGCCCGACGGAAGAGGTGCTGCCCATAGAGTAAACCCCGGTAATGGGCATTTCACCCTCGGGAGGTAGCGCGGCACTGGCACCGGACTCGCCCTCGAGGTCAGCCAGCCAGGCACGTTGGCTTTCATCAGGCGCGTAGAAACCGATGCCATGTGGAACGTTACCCTCAAGGTAACCCGGCATCAGTGGGTGATGATAATGTAATAACGTTGGCAGCAGACTGTAAACCTGTTGAAAGGCAGGCCCCATTGCAGCCAGCGCGCGATCAACGCGCAGCTGGTTAATGGCATCCAGTCTCTGTTTCAGTGTCTCTATATAGAGGTACAAGACGTCTCGCCCGATTGTCCCAGTGCATATAAAAAAGCCTGTTTCCGCCATCCGCCGCGTGTTTTTTGAAAATAGTCGTACGGATTTTTGCTGGAAACGTGATCAATCTAACACCTGGTAGCTTGACCGTAAAGAAAGTTGCGCTACACAACAGTTTAGCACGATTTACGATATCCCCTGCCCATGCGTACGGAATCCGTTTCTTCCCAGCCGTTTAAGGCCGCGGAAACTGACAGCCTTCACGGTTCAATGATAGGATAATCATTGAACGATAAAAACGGTAAGAAGCATGTTAGACAAAATTTTAAGAATTGCTACCAGACAAAGCCCACTTGCACTGTGGCAGGCACATTATGTGCAGCAGCGCCTGATGGCATGCCATCCGGGGCTTAACGTCGAACTGGTGCCTATGGTGACGAAGGGCGACATCATCCTGGATACGCCGCTGGCGAAGGTCGGCGGTAAGGGACTGTTCGTCAAAGAACTGGAACAGGCCATACTCGCCGATCGCGCGGATATCGCCGTGCATTCGATGAAAGACGTGCCGGTCGCCTTCCCGGAAGGCCTTGGACTGGTGACGATCTGCGAGCGCGAAGATCCGCTCGACGCCTTCGTTTCTAATAAGTTTGACTCGGTGGACGATCTGCCGCACGGCGCGGTGGTGGGCACCTCCAGCCTGCGACGCCAGTGTCAGCTGAGCGCCCGTCGCCCGGACCTGATTATTCGCTCGCTGCGCGGCAACGTCGGGACGCGGTTAGCGAAGCTGGATGCGGGCAACTATGACGCCATTATCCTTGCCGTCGCGGGCCTTAAGCGCCTGGGGCTGGGTGAGCGTATTCGTCACGCCATGCCTGCCGAAGAGTCGCTGCCCGCCGTTGGCCAGGGCGCGGTCGGCATTGAGTGTCGCCTTGAGGATGCGCAAACCATCGCGCTGCTGACGGCGCTCAATGATGAGGATACCGCGACACGCGTCCGGGCCGAGCGGGCGATGAATACTCGCCTTGAAGGGGGCTGTCAGGTGCCGATTGGCAGCTACGCCGTGCTTGTGGATGACCAGATTTGGCTACGCGGACTGATCGGCGCGCCGGACGGTAAAACCATGGTACGCGGTGAGCGGCGCGGTCCGCGTGAGGATGCAGAGAAAATGGGCATTTCCCTGGCGGAAGAGCTGTTAAATAACGGTGGCCGGGAAATCCTCGCTGAGGTTTATCAGGGAAATCCACCCGCATGAGCATCCTGGTAACCCGTCCGGCACCTGCGGCAGATGAGCTGGTCAGCCGCTTGCGTAAAGCCGGTCAGGTCGCCTGGGCTATGCCCCTGATTGAATTTACCCCGGGTACGCAGCTGGAGAGTCTCCCGACACAGATAGCCAGCCTGCGCGGCGGCGATCTGGTGTTTATCCTGTCGCAGCACGCAATTCACTACGCCCAGCCCGCGCTGGTAAAGGCGGGAGGCAGCTGGCCCGCAAATCTCAACTATTATGCGATAGGCCGCTCTACCGCGCTGGCCCTGCACGCCGTCAGCGGGCTGAATGTGGTCTGGCCGCACGAGCGCGAAACCAGCGAGGTGCTGATACAATTACCTGCACTTCAGCAGGTAGCTGGAAAGCGGGCGCTGATTTTGCGCGGCAATGGCGGCAGGGAATTACTTGCTGAAACCTTGCAACAGCGCGGGGCTGATGTACAGTTTATCGAGTGCTATCAACGCTGTGCGAAATATTACCACGGCCCGGTAGAGGGACGACGCTGGCGGGACCGGGGGATTACCACGCTGGTAGTGACCAGCGGCGAGATGTTGCAACAGCTTTTTTCGCTATTCCCCGCAATCGATCGCGAGGAGTGGCTTCTCCACTGTCGGCTGATTGTCGTCAGTGAACGCCTGGCAACCTGCGCCAGGGAACTGGGTTGGCGCGAGATCAGGGTTGCGGATGGTGCTGATAACGACGCATTGCTCCGCGCGTTACAATAAACTTTTAAACGGGAAAGCCACAATGACGGAACACAAAGATCCCTCGGCCAGCATTGAGGAGACCACGCCAGCGGTCGAGCCCTCTCTGGCTGAGAGTAAAACGCCCCATAAGTCGAAGAATACCGGCACGGCGCTGGCCGTTGTGGCAATTGCTATCGCACTGGCCGTTGGCGGTGGCCTCTATTTTAACGGTAAGCATCAGGCGCAGCAGCAGGCGGCCGCAAGCAAAGCGCTGGCCGATCGGCTCTCTCAGCTTCAGCAGCAGGCCGTTAGCGATAAACAAACGCTGGGACAGCAGCTGACAACGCAAACCGCTGCGCTGGATGCCGCCAGGCAGCAGCAGGCGGTTATGAGCAAGCAGCTTGATGAGTTAAAACAGAAGGTGGCGACCATTTCCGGGAATGATGCCCATACCTGGCTGCTGGCGCAGGCCGATTATCTGGTGAAGCTGGCGGGTCGTAAACTGTGGAGCGATCGGGATGTGACCACGGCCGCCGCGCTGCTCAAAAGCGCAGATGCCAGCCTGGCCGATATGAACGATCCCAGCCTGATTGAGGTGCGCCGCGCCCTGACCCAGGATATCAGCAGCCTCTCGTCAGTCAGCCAGGTGGACTACGATGGCATTATCCTCAAGCTTAACCAGCTGTCGAACGGTGTGGATAACCTGCGCCTGGCGGATAACGATAACGACGATACGCCGATGGATGCCGATAGCGGCGAGCTGACCTCTTCTCTACGGGAGTGGCGCCAGAACCTGGTGAAAAGCTGGCACAATTTCATGGATGATTTCATCACCGTGCGTCGCCGTGATACTACAGCAGAGCCTCTGCTGGCCCCGAATCAGGACATCTATCTGCGCGAAAACATCCGTTCCCGTCTGCTGATTGCGGCACAGGCGGTTCCCCGCCATCAGGATGAGATCTATAAGCAGTCCATTGATACCGTATCGGCCTGGGTGCGGGCCTGGTTTGATACCAGCGACCCGGCCACGAAAGCTTTCTTAAGCCAGCTTGACGATCTTAGCCAGCAAAGCATTTCGATGGATCTTCCTGAGTCGCTACAGAGCCAGCCAATGCTGGATAAACTGATGCAGACGCGCGTGCGCAACCTGCTGGCACAGCCCAGTGCCGGGCAACAGCAGCAGGGAGAATAAGCATGCTTAAGGTACTGATACTATTCCTTTTACTCATCGCAGGCGTCGTGCTTGGCCCGATGCTGGCGGGTCACCAGGGTTACGTGCTCATTCAGACCGATAACTGGAATATCGAAACCAGCGTCACCGGTTTGGCTATCATTCTGCTGCTTTCGCTGGTGATCATTCTGTTTGTTGAGTGGATCCTGCGCCGTGTGTTGCGCACTGGCGTCAGAACACGCGGCTGGTTCCTTGGACGTAAAGGCAAGCGGGCACGTAAACAGACCAATGCCGCGCTGGTGAAGCTGGCGGAAGGGGATTATCGCCAGGTTGAAAAACTGCTGTCGCGCAATGCCGATCATGCCGAACAGCCGGTGGTAAATTACCTGCTGGCAGCGGAAGCGGCACAGCAGCGGAACGACGATACGCGCGCCAATCAGCATCTGGAACGTGCTGCTGAACTGGCGGGAAGCGATCAGCTGCCGGTGGAAATCACCCGCGTCCGCATCCAGCTGGCCAGAAATGAAGATCACGCGGCCCGTAACGGGGTAGACCGCCTGCTCGAGGTGGCCCCGCGTCATCCGGAAGTGCTGCGCCTTGCCGAACAGGCTTACGTCCGCACCGGTGCCTGGAGCGCCCTGCTTGATATTCTGCCTTCAATGGAAAAAGCGCAGGTTTCAGACGACGTTCACCGTCAGGCGCTCAAACAGGAGGCCTGGCTGGGACTGATGAATCAGGCCATGGCGGATCAGGGCAGCGATGGCCTGAAGCGCTGGTGGCAGTCGCAGAGTCGTAAAACGCGTCATGAAACGGCGCTCCAGGTTGCGATGGCTGACCATCTGATTGTTTGTAACGATCATGAAACGGCGCAGCAAATCGTGCTGGACGGGTTGAAGCGGGCCTATGACGAACGCCTGATACTGCTAATGCCCCGACTGAAAACCGGCAATCCGGAACAGCTGGAGAAAGCGCTGCGTCACCAGATCAAGCAGCATGGCGCGACCCCGCTGCTGCACAGCACGCTGGGACAGCTATTGATGCAGCACGGTGAGTGGGAGCAGGCCAGCGAGGCGTTCAGGGAAGCCCTGAAGCAGCGCCCGGACGCCTTCGACTACGCCTGGCTGGCTGACACGCTGGATCATCAGCATAAGCCGGAAGAAGCCGCCCAGATGCGTCGTGACGGTTTACTGCTCACGCTGAAGAATAACCCGTAATCCTCTTTCTCCCGGTGGTTAAGCCGGGCAGCCAAAAAAAACACCTGCCGGTCAGGCAGGTGTGAAATCAGGTCGGTAAGACAATTGGCGGATACCTGACTCAACGTCGTGTCCGGGCTTCCCGTAAGGTCAACAACGATACGGGCAGGTGGACAACAGGTACCATAAGGGGCTCTGCATCATTCCGGGTCTTATGAAGCCTGAGCGAGCATAAGCAGTGGAATGAGCATCTACACCTGCGACATTGCACACATCATGCCATCCTGCTCATTAACCGGAAACTTTCATTTATTTGTCTGTTTTTTATGCGTTTACTTACCTTGATTTCCGTCTCCTCGCCTGGCATTGTCGTAAAAGTGCGACACCCCTCTCCTTTTCTGTCCCTTTTCGGCGACAGCAATCCGATGATTAATTAAATTTCAGGTATTACATCGGCTTATACGTCTCATGTGGGCGACAGTGGGTGAGCGCGTTGCCATTGCAGATGCCCGGGGGCATTAACGCACAGTCGGGAACAAGCGCAGCGGATAGCGGATGGCGAATAGCGAATAGCGGATGGCGGGTAGCGGGTAGCGGGTAGCGGGTAGCGAAGCGTAAAGCCTGGTGAGGATATGTTACAGGGATCAGAGGGAGATCTGTCGCTGGGGTCAGAGGGACATGTCACGGGATCAAGGGAGAGATATGTCGCTGAAGCGAGGATATTTTGCCGGGGCAAGAGAACGATGCCTTGCCGGAAAGGGTTAGCCGTATGAGCTACTATGCAAAACAAAAAAACCCGCCGAAGCGGGGTTTCTGAAGATGGTCGGCGAGAGAGGATTCGAACCTCCGACCCACTGGTCCCAAACCAGTTGCGCTACCAAGCTGCGCTACTCGCCGAAATACTGCGGTACTGCCCTGCTCAGATCCTCAGACCTTAAGCAAAAAACCTCGCCACAGCAAGGTCTTGAAAAGTGGTCGGCGAGAGAGGATTCGAACCTCCGACCCACTGGTCCCAAACCAGTTGCGCTACCAAGCTGCGCTACTCGCCGAAATACTGCGACTTCTTTACTGCTGCTGATTTTGTGGTGCGAAGAGAGGGACTTGAACCCTCACGTCCGTTAAGACACTAACACCTGAAGCTAGCGCGTCTACCAATTCCGCCACCTTCGCATACCGAACAAAATCTGGGGTGGCTAATGGGACTCGAACCCACGACAACTGGAATCACAATCCAGGGCTCTACCAACTGAGCTATAGCCACCACCCCTACTGCTTACTTCTGTACTGCTTACTGCTTTACTAACGCGGTTATTACCACCGCAGCTCTTGCACACAACTTAATGGTGCGCCCGACAGGATTCGAACCTGAGACCTCTGCCTCCGGAGGGCAGCGCTCTATCCAGCTGAGCTACGGGCGCATAGCGCCGTTGCGGATGGGCATACTACGGATTCGAGCCGATCCTGTCCAGTGCTTTTTTAATAAAAAATCGCGTTTGCTTACGCTTTGTGCGTTCTGTCTAAAGCACATACGGAATGTATAGAAAACGGACGAAAAATGTTTGCATTCCAACGATTACCGCAAGACAAAAAGTATCTTAAAGATCGCCGCGTAAATGATACTTCAGGTATTTAAGCAGTTTTAACTGCCTGCGCAGCCGGGAAGGTTGTATAAGAAGCCGGTACAGCCATTCCAGACCCATCTTCTGCCAGAACAGGGGCGCACGCTTCACCCGACCGGTGAACACGTCATAGGTACCGCCTACGCCCATATACAGGGCATCAGGATTAATCATCTTACAGTCGCGCATCAGCACTTCCTGCCGGGGAGAACCCATGGCTACCGTCACAATTCGGGCACCGCTGGCGGCAACGCGGGCAAACAGCGCATCGCGATCCGCGGGCGCGAAATAGCCATCCTGCGCACCCACAATATTCACATTCCACTGGCGTCGCAGTTTAGCCTGCGTCTGCTCAAGCACTTCAGGCTTGCCGCCGATCAGGAAAACGGGCGTACCTTCACGGCCTGCACGCTCCATCAACGCTTCCCACAGGTCGGCACCGGCGATGCGGGCAATCTGCGCCTCGGGATATTTTTTGCGTACCGAGCGGACAATACTGATGCCGTCAGCATATTTGTATTCCGCTGCCTCAATCAATTCGCGAACCATCGGCTGACTCTCTGCCGTCAGGACTTTTTCGGCATTTATCGCCACCAGCGTTCCGGTCTTCAGGGTGCTTCCCTGATAGAGGTAGTCAAGGAAGCCAGCCATATCGCGAAAACCCAGCAGCGAAAAGCCGCGGATCTGGTAGTGCGGTACAGAAGAAGGGGCATCCATGAGCGTTTCCTTAAGGTAAAAATAGCCTGGCGGACAGACGTGTCCGCTTGGGCTTAATGCGACTGGGGCTGAACCGAGGCCTTTTTCGCCCGGACCACACCTGCACTATCCAGCAGCCAGTAGAGCAGCTTTGCCACCACGACCGCCGCGACAAAAATCAGGCAAAAGAAGACGACCCGGGATGCAAACGCATCCAGGCCCTCTCTGGCAAGCACAATCATATTGAAAACAGCACCAAAGCAGAAGCTTTGTAATATCGCAGCTTTATAGCGATTACTCTCCTGCTGGCCTTTCTGATACAGCCAGTCAAACCATTTTATAACCATCCCGACTGCGATGGCGCCGGGCAGAATAAACCCTACTCCCCCCATCACCACCAGTGAGCCGATGAGCGTGGGTGAAATCGCCAGGCCTGAGTGGTTATTAAGCACTTCCCAGGTGAAGTAGTTAGCGCTGTTCAGCACCATTGTCGGCCTGTCCGGCCACAGCCAGCTCGGGATAAATACGTAGAAATCCCGCACCATCGGTGCCAGCCCCTGAAAGTCGATCTTATCGTAGTTCTGCAACAGCAGCCCCAGGTTCTCCCAGGGCGAGAAGGTATCGCGCGTCAGATAGAGGAAGGTATAGAAAGCCTCCGCACCGCTGACGTCAAGGTTATAACGTTTCAGCGCCAGCCAGAACATCGCCACCACCCCGGCCACGCCCGCCATCGCCAGCATCCACAGCGTGATCCAGCCGCGAATAATGCCGATAAACAGAAACAGGGCAAAGGCGATGATGATGTTAGCGCGCGTACCGCCCACTATGACGTAGGTCAACAGGCCGAATCCCACCGTCGCCACCAGAAACAGCAGCCAGTTTCGCATTCGCTGATCGAGAAAATAGACCACCAGCATGGCGGGGATAAAAAAGTAGAAAAAGCGCTTAAGCGCCACGCCAGAGACGTCGCTGGAGAAAATCTGGCTGTAGCTGTGCAGTCTGAATAACAGAAAGCCGTTATGCAGGAAGAACACCAGCACCGTGCCCAGCGCAATCAAGGCCAGAATCCCCCAGGTCAAATGCGTCTCAACGCGATTCATGGTAAAAACAGGCCTGGAGGGCCGCGCTGATGCCGCCCTCAGGCGCGTTTTATAGCTCACGTAGTAAATTGCGTAAAAGCACGTCGCCGAGAGCAGCGCCTCAAGCAGATTTTCAGGCGGCACCACCTGCACGTTGAATCTGAATACCAGCAGGCAGGTCAGCGGGAAGCCGAAATAGAAGGTCAGCAGGAACAGCAGTGAGAAGAGGACGTTAAAATTAAAACGTACCCGGCGAAACTCACGCCACGTCAGCGTCAGCACCACGCCGAGCGATAACAGCCAGACCACCAGCAGGCCAGCAAACTGCGACAGCGTCATACCTGTTCCTCTTCCGCCAGCGTAAGCGCATGACACCAGCCTTCGATATATGCCGGGTCAAAAAAGGCGATGGCCGACTTATCCAGCAGCGCCATTTGCCGCTGAGCTTCCTTAACCCGTGGCCCATCCAGCGTATCACCGGCGAACAGTACCGGGATGTTTTGCTCAACCAGGTCCTGCCAGAACGGGTTTTTACGGTTCACCACAACGGGAATATTGGCCTGGATCAGCAGGCACAGGGTGCCAATCCCCTGCTGACGCTCAAAAATAAAGTAGCCTAAATCGCAGCGCGAAATCAGCTCAAGGTAAGCGGTAAAATCGAGTTTTTCAGTAAGGATATGGAGCTTATCCGCGCTAAACAGCCGCTCGCCTGCCTCCCGTACCTGCTGGATCCAGGCGTCGTTATTCTCAGGATACCCGAGCGGCACGATGACCGAGGCCCTGTCGCCAAACTGCTGAGCAATCTCCTGTAGCGCCTGAACGTGACGATTGCTGCTATCCCCGGAGTTACCCACCAGAATCGTCAGCTCATCCGCTTTTTTCTCTCCGGCGGGCAGGATCGTCTGTGCCATCCGGGTAGGGAAATAGAGCAGCGAGGCGGGCACCCGCGGACAGCGCTGCTGAAACCAGGTGATGTCGCCACGCGTTGCGAACACCCGTCCCACACGCTTCTGCGCCAGACGACGCAGCAGGTAAAACAGTCGGAATCGCCAGCCTTGTCCCTGTTCGTAGAGATCGGCCCCCCAGATATGCCAGTAAAACTGCGCGGCTTTGATTTTCCCCACCAGCAGCGCCAGCCATAACGCGGCATTGAACTGTCCGAGGAAGAAGAAGCGGGTTTGCCGCGACGCCCTGGCCCTGGCGACAATCGCCTGGGCGATCGCGCGTTTATCCGCGAAGTAGCGAATGTCCAGCTGGCTGAACTCAGACGGCACGGGCGCATCACCCACTACCCAGAAATGACGCGGCGCCGCGCCGGGCATCCGTACGGAGAGTACGTCGTTAAAAAAACGCAGCACGGTCTGATTATGATGGGGAATGGGTGAGCCGAGAACGTAAATCAATGTGGTCATACTTTTCTACGATAGAGAAGAAAGGCGCTGGTGCAGAGCGCAAAATAGACGATGTAGCTGGCCATATAGGCCTGGGCGGCACCTGTTGCACCGTGCAAAGGGATAAGCCAGCGAGCAAACAACGTCAGCAACAGAAACTGGCTGACCTCTGTCAGAATGTAAAATCGTAGCGACGCTTTAGCAATCACCAGATAGCCAAACACATAGGAGCCAACCTTAAAAATATCGCCCGTCAGCTGCCAGATAAACAGGTCGCGCATGGCGTGAAACTGGCTGGAAAACAGCAGCCAGATAGCCACATCCCGCAGCAGCCAGACGGTCAGGCTAACCGCAGCCACCATCGGCAGCACAAAGCTGAGCGAGCGAACGATCTCGCGGGAGATCGCCTGCCGGCTGGTGAGGCGGGAGAGCGTGGGCAGCAGATAAACGCTGAAAGAGGCGGTAATAAATTGCAGATAGGCATCCGAAATACTGGTCACGCCCTGCCAGAGCCCAACCTGATCCCAGCCGCTGTGCGCCGCCAGCAGATTACGCATCATCACCCACGCGATCGGCAGCGTAACCGCGGTGATCAGCGCCATAAGCGTAAATTTGCTCAGGTTCGCGGCTATCGTCGGATCCCAACAAGGGAGCAGAAAGCGCAGGGGCAGATGATCCCGACGGGCCAGTATTATCGCCGCAGGAAAGACCACCAGCGCGGGAACCATCGCCAGCCCTGCCAGCGCACCGCTGTAGCCGCCCAGCCAGTAGCAGATAAACCAGGCTACCACGCCCACCAGGCTGCCCAGGATAAGGGCCAGCGCGTTCCCCCGCGCATCGCGGAAGCCTTTCAACACCGCCAGCGTCAGGTTGGCCCAGGCGATACCCACCTGCAAAAAGGCGACGATCCGCACCACGTTCTGATAATGGTCGTGCCCAAACAGGGCGGTGCTAATCGGTGCGGCGAAGAGTAAAAAGCCTACCGCCAGCAGCGTGGAGAAGCCCAGCACCATTGCCGAAGCCGTTCCGGTAATGGCGCGTAATGCCGGCGTCGGCTGCGACTGTTCCGCAACGTATTTGGTCACGCCATTAAAAATCCCGGCGCCCGCCAGCACGCCCAGCACGGTAATAAGCTGCCGGAAATTACCCGCCTGCCCCACGCCAGCCGGGCCGAACGACACCGCCAGCATCTTCACTACCAGCAGTCCCGCCGTAATCTTGACCAGCGTAGAGGCCGCCGTCCATATCGATGCTTTAGCCAGTGACATATCAGGAAAAGAAGCTGAGCAGCGAGTTGATCACCGTTTTCTGATTATTATCAGAAAGGTTATAAAACAGCGGCAGGCGGAGCAGGCGTTCGCTTTCAAACTGCGTATGATGGTCATCCCCGTGGAAGCGGCCAAAACGCTGGCCGGCCGGTGAGGAATGGAGCGGAATGTAATGGAACACCGCCAGGATCTCGGCCTCATTCAGCCAGTCAATCAGCGCACTGCGATCCTCGTTATTGTGCAGTTTAATATAAAACATATGCGCGTTATGCTGGCACTCAGGCGGCATGGAGGGCAGCGTAATGCGGCCCGTCTGTGCAATCGGCTCGAGCGCATCATAGTAGCGCTGCCAGAGCGCAAGACGACGGGCATTAATCTGTTCTGCCGCTTCAAGCTGCGCCCAGAGCCAGGCGGCCTGAAGATCCGACATCAGGTAGCTGGAACCTATATCCCGCCAGGTGTATTTATCGACCTGCCCACGGAAAAACTGGCTGCGGTTAGTACCTTTCTCCCGGATGATCTCCGCACGTTCGATAAGAGCCGCGTCGTTGATCAGCGTCGCGCCGCCCTCGCCTCCGGCGGTGTAATTTTTGGTCTCATGAAAGCTGAAGCAGCCGATGTCGCCAATGGTGCCCAGCGGCCTGCCTTTGTAGGTGGACATGATCCCCTGCGCGGCATCTTCAATCACAAACAGCTTGTAACGGCTGGCGAGGTCCATGATGGCATCCATTTCGCAGGCTACACCGGCATAGTGAACGGGCACAATGGCTTTGGTTTTCGGCGTGATCGCCGCTTCAATCAGGGTTTCATCAATGTTCAGCGTGTCGGGACGGATATCCACAAACACGATTACCGCCCCGCGCAGTACAAAGGCATTGGCGGTAGAGACGAAGGTATAGCTCGGCATAATGACTTCATCGCCGGGCTGAATATTGATTAGCAGGGCCGCCATCTCCAGCGAGGCGGTGCAGGAGGGGGTCATCAGGACCTTTTTACAGCCAAAGCGATGCTCCATCCACTGCTGACAGCGCCGCGTAAAGCCGCCGTCGCCGCTGAGCTTTCCGCTCCCCATGGCCGACTGCATATACGCCAGTTCAGTACCTACAATCGGTGGCGAATTGAAGGGGATCATCATGTTACCTGTCATACCAGTAGGTGAAGCGTTAAACGGATTCATGGTTGTTACCTGTAAAGCCAGTAGGCGGTGCGTTCAACCACGCCACCGCAACGATGATAGAGCCGGAGAGCGGGAAGATTGCTCAGCTGGGTGGCGATATGTAAACGCGAGAGTCGGCGAACCCGACACCAGTCTGTAGCGGCAGCAATCATTCGCTGGCCGACGCCTAGCCCCTGCGCTTCCGGCAGCGTGGCCAGCAGGCCGACTCTGCCGCTGCCGTCCGGCAGCTCACGCAATGAAATAAACCCCTGCATATCGCCCTGCTCATTGACGGCAAGCAGGCACTGGTGGTCAAACGTCCCGCGTACGGCGTTTTCTATCCACTGTGCATAAAACCGGCCGCTGTCGGCGGGCTGATACCAGGGTGCGCGAAAGCGACTGAAGGCAAACGCAGCGCTGGCGGCCTCACGCAGCAGGGGAATATGCTCAGCGCGGGCAATGCGTATGCCGTCCGGGCGCGACGTCGCGGACACGCCCAGCACGCAGTCCACTTCACCTTCAACCAGGCGAAATCCCATCTCGCCCAGTGCATCCAGCTCGGCGGCCTGCTGCGAAAGCACCCGGCACTGGACAATATCAAAGCCCTGCAATCCGTCACTATCAAGCACGGTTCCCCGGGCGTCCAGGCTCAACAGGGCGCTGTTTACCGCAAAAAAGTCATTTTCCCATCTCAGGGGCTCAATGCGGCCCAGCACGGTTGCACTCACTGCCAGACGCCTTTGGTATCGACAATCCAGTGCAGTCCGGACTGAGCAACGTCTGCCGTTTTAAAAGCGGCATGGTCAACCAGCATCACCAGCACGTCAGCCTGGCGAAGGGCCTCATCCAGCGGCGACAGTTCGGCTTTCCCGGCCAGCCGCGCAGGCAACTGACGAATATGCGGCTCGACCACCAGCGTGGCGCCGAAATGCCAGTTAGCGATCATCTCTGCCACCTCCATGGCCGGGCTTTCGCGCAGATCGTCAATGTCCGGCTTAAACGCCAGTCCAAAGCAGGCGATAGTCACTTCGCTGGCGCGTTTGTCGCTGGCCGTCAGACACTCTGCCAGCGCCTTTTTCACCTGCTCCAGTACCCAGCGAGGCTTACTGTCGTTGACTTCACGCGCAGTACGAATGAGACGCGCCTGGACCGGGTTCTGTGCCACGATAAACCAGGGATCGACGGCGATGCAGTGGCCGCCGACGCCCGGGCCTGGCTGGAGGATGTTGACCCGGGGATGTCGATTGGCCAGCCGGATCAGTTCCCAGACGTTAATCCCCTGATCGGCGCAGATCAGCGACAGCTCATTGGCGAAAGCGATATTCACATCGCGAAAGCTGTTCTCGGTGAGCTTACACATCTCCGCCGTACGTGAATTGGTGATCACGCATTCGCCTTCCACGAAGAGCATATAAAGCGCTTTTGCCCGCTCGGAACAGGCTGGCGTCATGCCACCGATAACCCGATCGTTCTTGAACAGCTCAAGCATAATCTTCCCGGGCAGCACGCGCTCGGGGCAGTAGGCAATCTGAATATCGGCTGCCTCACCGGCCTGCTGTGGAAAGCGGAGATCGGGACGTTCCGTGGCCAGCCACTCGGCCATTTGCTCGGTGGCACCCACCGGGGAAGTGGACTCGAGGATCACTAAATCCCCGCGCTTCAGCACCGGAGCAATCGACAGTGCCGCAGCCTTAACCCATGACATATCCGGCTGATGTTCATCCTGAAACGGCGTTGGGACGGCGATCAGAAAGGCATCAGCCGCTACCGGTTTGGTGGCAGCACGCAGGTAGCCCTGCCCGACGGCGGTTTTCACCACCTGGTCGAGTTCGGGTTCCACTATATGGATTTCGCCACGATTGATGGTTTCTACGGCATCAGCATTGATATCAATGCCAACCACGGTGTGGCCCCGTGAAGCAAAGGCAGCAGCGGTAGGCAGGCCAATGTAGCCCAGCCCGATAATTGAGATGGTATTGAACGTCATAAATAAACCCGATTATTTTTTAGCGCCTGCACAATACGCTGGCAGGCCTGGCCGTCCCCATAAGGGTTGTGGGCACGACTCATTGAATGGTATGCCAGCTCATCCGTGAGTAAACGCGATACTTCACTGACAATCTTCTGCACGTCAGTTCCCACCAGTCTGACCGTGCCCGCCTCTACCGCTTCCGGACGCTCGGTGGTGTCGCGCATCACCAGAACCGGTTTACCCAGCGAGGGGGCTTCTTCCTGGATGCCGCCTGAGTCCGTGAGGATAAGCCAGGCATGAACCATCAGCCACACAAAGGGCAGGTACTCCTGCGGCTCGATTAGCACGATATTATCAATGCCGCGCAGAATGCGATTGACCGGCTCGCTGACGTTGGGGTTCAGGTGCACCGGATAGACGATGAGTACGTCGGGATGAAGCCGGGCGATCTCGGCCAGCGCGCTACAAATTCGCTCGAATCCGCCGCCGAAGCTCTCCCGCCGGTGGCCGGTAACCAGAATCATCTTCTTACCGGCTTCCAGGAAGGGATAGCGCGCGGTCAGACTGTTTCTGAGCGTCTCATCGCTCAGCACCCGATCGCGAACCCAGAAAAGGGCATCAATAACCGTATTGCCGGTAACAAACATGCGGTCACCGCGCAGATTCTCACGCAGCAGGTTGTTACGCGCGGTTTCCGTCGGCGTGAAGTGATACGAAGCCAGATGGCCGGTCAGCGTGCGGTTCGCTTCTTCCGGCCAGGGGGAATAGAGATCGCCCGTCCGCAGCCCGGCCTCGACGTGACCCACGGGAATACGGTGATAGAAGGCCGCCAGGCTGGCGGCAAAGGTGGTGGTGGTATCGCCGTGAACCAATACGACATCAGGGGTAAATTCGTCAAAGACGCCTTTCAGCCCCTCCAGAATACGGCTGGTAATTTCGCTTAGCGCCTGGCCGGGACGCATAATATTGAGATCGTAATCCGGCACGATCGCAAAAAGTTTCAGAACCTGATCCAGCATCTCACGATGCTGCGCAGTGACGCACAGACGCGCTTCTATCTCGCTATCCTGTGCGAGTGCATGAACCAGCGGAGCCATTTTAATCGCTTCCGGGCGCGTGCCAAAAACAGTTAGTACTTTCACTGTGACTCTCTTCGTTCGTCTGTTAGGTCGCTGAATGCGCATTACGCGCCCGACCACGAGGGCGGCGTACCAGAGCAGTCCCTGCCCCGGCTAAACCGCCTACTGCACCCCACATAATCATTAAAAACAGGCGACGGGGGCTGTCGCGTTTCACTGGCTCCTCTGGCGTACGCAGATAGCGATAAGTCTGGAAAGACTCCACCAGGGTGGGACCCACGTTGAGGGTGGACAACATCGCTCTGTTTTGCAGGTAGTCCAGCTCGTAGCCGGGGCCGGTGGCCTGCAAATTCTCCAGCCGCCCCTGTAGCAGAGGGCGTCCCAGCAGGAAGAGTTCAGAGTCAGGCAGCTGCTCGACCGGCGTAGAGGTCTTCGCCTGCTCAAAACCCTGCTGGCGGGCAATTTTTAATGCCTGCTCTACGCTGTTCACCTGACGCTGGTATATCGCGTTGGCGACCGCCTCCTGCCGCTTCACCTGTGCCTTCAGCTGAATAGTGCGCGCTGCCCAGGCACCGGTGACGTCGTCATTCAGATGCGTAGCCGCCCGCTGATTGGCGAAGGCCACGTACTGGCGCAGCAGCGTATTGGCATCCGCAGAGGTTTCTGCCACCAGCCTGACCGTGTCATTGACATTTTTGGCCATATCCGCGGGCTGAAACTGTATATTGTTTATCATCTCATCCAGTTTCGTCGCGTCGTCATGCGCGTTTCCGGTTTGCCGCTGTTTGTAATACTGGGATTGCAGCCAGAAGTCCCGCCGCGTATCCCAGGCCGAAAGCTGCCTGACGAATTCCTGATAGGCCTGATCCATCACGGACGGCGGCGTGACGCTGACATTGCTGGCATGAGTATCCAGATTATTCAAAAACTGCTGCTGCGAGTAGTAGCCGCCCAGCAGAGTAACCGTTGGGCGATCGGTAATGGCAGTCGTGCTCCACTGTGGCGTCATCAGCAGCGAGCCGAGAAAGGCCAGCAGCGCCAGCGCCAGCGCACCGCCGATAATCCACAGCTTCCCCCTCCACAGGGCGCAGCAAAGGCCGCGAATATCCAGTTCGTTATCGGCAGCATCAGGATGCGTCATACATAATTTTCCTTTTAATCAGCGTATCGGAATCGTGCAATTGAGACTCAGCGGGTGATTACTGCGCCCTGCGCAGGCGTCTTTTTACTCTTTTTATCAGCCGCGCCACGCGCCACGCCCGCTTGATGCAGTAGCCGTAAAGCATAAACGCCAGTAAAAACAGCAGCAGCATGGCCCAGTCCGGGACAAAAGAGAGGGATTCGCCCAACACGCCGACACCGGCCAGCAGCGCGGCGGCAAGCGTAATTAACAGGCAGGCCTGCCGCGAGGAGAAACCCGCCCGCATAATCAGATGATGAATATGCTGACGGTCAGCGGAGAACGGACTCATGCCCTTACTCAGGCGGCGATACATAATGGCCACCATATCCATTAGCGGGATAGCAATCAGCCACAGCGCCGTGACCGGCGTAATCGGATGAGACTGGCCCTGCGTCGCTTCCAGCAGGATCCAGATAATGGTAAAGCCGATTAGCGTGCTGCCTGCATCGCCCATAAACACCTTATACCGGCGACCAAATACGCCGAGATTCAGCAAAATATAGGGCACGATGGCCGCGATCATCGCAAAGCACCACATCGCCAGGCTTTGCTGTCCGTCAAGCAGGAGAATAATGCCCATCGCCAGGAAGGTGACGCAGGAGAGACCACCCAGCAGCCCGTCAATGCCATCGACCATATTGAAGGCGTTGATGGCGGCCCAGACGGCAAACAGCGTCAGCACATAGCCAAACGGCCCGACGATCAGTTCCCAGGGGCCAAAGATATACCCCAGGCTCAGCAGGTAGAGCTTACCAAAGGTCATCATTATCACGGCGATTGCCGCCTGGACGATGGCACGGAATTTCACGCTGATATCAAAACGATCGTCAAGCGCACCGACCAGCACCAGCATGCCCGCGCAGCCCAGATAAAGAACAAAATGAGGGAGATAGTAATTACTGATGGTGTAGCTAAAACAGATTCCTGCAAAAACAGAGATGCCGCCAACCAGGGGGACGACGCCCTGATGACGTTTGCGATAGTTAGGCTTATCAACCAGCCCCACCTTTTTAGCTGCTTTACGGGCAAAAAAGAGAAATACCAGTGAAAACAAAAATATTAAGGCAAGCTCTGTACTCATATTGAGTAAATTCACATTAAACAGCTCTCAGCAAAGAATCTCGCAGTGTTATAAGCAACTATTGTGCCATTAAACATCCGCAGATTTCTGATTTCCATTGTGCTTCCATTCAAAACTCCGTCATGCGCTGAAATTTTATCCTGAAAGGCACCTTTATTTAATTCTCCGGTAGCTGAATATCGTATAGCCCACAAACGAAAAACGCCACGTTTGAACGTGGCGTTGCCCGAGTTTTCTTTTTGCCCGTTGACCGCTCATAAAGTTCAAAGCGGTCATAATGGCACCTGTCAGCGGCCTGAGGCCGCCGTACAGGCGAAACGCGTTATGAGCGTTTCATCATATCGAAGAACTCATCGTTAGTTTTCGTCATAGCCAGTTTGTTGATGAGGAACTCCATGGCGTCAATTTCACCCATTGGGTGAATGATTTTGCGCAGGATCCACATTTTCTGCAGTTCTTCCGAGCTGGTCAGCAGCTCTTCTTTACGCGTACCGGAACGATTGTAATCAATCGCTGGGAACACACGCTTCTCGGCGATTTTACGCGCCAGATGCAGTTCCATATTACCGGTACCCTTGAATTCTTCGTAAATGACTTCGTCCATTTTTGAACCGGTATCAACCAGCGCTGTCGCGATGATGGTCAGGCTTCCGCCCTCCTCAACGTTACGTGCCGCGCCGAAGAAGCGTTTTGGACGATGCAGGGCGTTCGCGTCCACACCACCGGTCAGTACTTTACCGGAAGCCGGTACGACGGTGTTGTAGGCACGGGCCAGACGGGTGATGGAGTCTAGCAGGATGATCACATCTTTTTTGTGCTCAACCAGGCGCTTGGCCTTCTCAATTACCATCTCCGCAACCTGAACGTGACGGGATGCGGGTTCGTCAAAGGTAGAAGCAATCACTTCACCCTTAACCAGACGCTGCATCTCGGTCACTTCTTCCGGACGCTCGTCAATCAGCAGCACCATCAGTACGCAGTCTGGGTGATTATAGGCGATGCTCTGCGCGATATTTTGCAGCAGCATGGTTTTACCGGCTTTAGGCGGTGCGACGATCAGACCGCGCTGTCCGCGACCGATTGGCGACGCCAGATCCAGTACGCGAGCGGTTAAATCTTCAGTCGAACCGTTACCGCGCTCCATGCGCAGACGTGAATTCGCATGCAGTGGGGTTAAGTTTTCGAACAGGATCTTGTTACGCGCATTTTCCGGCTTATCGTAGTTAACTTCGTTAACTTTCAGCAGGGCAAAATAACGCTCACCTTCTTTCGGCGGACGGATCTTGCCGGAAATGGTGTCACCTGTGCGGAGGTTAAAGCGGCGGATCTGGCTGGGGGAAACGTAAATATCATCAGGGCCGGCAAGGTAGGAGCTGTCTCCAGAACGGAGGAAACCAAATCCATCCTGCAATATCTCCAGTACGCCATCGCCGAAGATATCTTCGCCGCTTTTTGCATGTTGCTTAAGGATGGAAAAAATGATGTCCTGCTTACGCAGACGCGCCAGGTTTTCCAGCCCCATATTTTCGCCGAGTATTATCAGGTCAGAAACCGGCGTATTTTTTAGTTCGGTAAGATTCATAATGGTGGGTTCTTAAACTCGGGGTAAATCTCGAAATGTTTGTCGTAAGTGGAATGGCGAAAAATCCATGCCTGTTAATGGCACTCTTGTCTGGGTCCGCTCGATGATTACGTGCAGGATAACGCAAATCTGAGACGAGGGACGGTAAGGACAAGACGCCGGAAATGCTGATGATGCTAACCGTCAGATTGCTGAATATCTGTAAGATTTAGATGAAAACAGTGTTCAACAAGGAGTAAAACTTAGAGTCTTAGTACAGGTAAGTACATAGTGCAGTAAAAGTAAGTTAGCACGCTTAATGGCCTGCGTCCAGCGCGGAGCTGAAATTTCGCTCTCTGCCGGACGCAGCCAGGTTGTCAGCCCAGATTCGCGTTCAGGAATTCTTTGAGCTGACCTTTAGACAGTGCGCCAACCTTGGTCGCGGCCACTTCACCATCCTTAAACAGCAGCAAAGTAGGAATGCCGCGAATACCATACTTTGGTGCCGTGCCCGGATTATCGTCGATATTCAGTTTGGCGATTGTCAGCTTGCCGTCGTACTCTTCGGCGACTTCATCGAGAATGGGGGCGATCATTTTGCAAGGGCCACACCACTCTGCCCAGAAGTCGACCAGCGTCAAACCTTCTGCTTTTAATACGTCGGTTTCGAAGCTGTCATCGGTCAGGTGAACAATTTTATCGCTGCTCATGTCTTACTCCAAAAGATTATGCCTGGCTGGTTGGCGTAAAATCTGCCAACTTAGGTTGACTTTATTTCACCGGATACGCTTTCGTAAAGCAATAGTAAGCTGATATTCTACCACACTATGAGCAAAACACACTTAACTGAACAGAAGTTTTCCGACTTCGCCCTGCACCCTCAGGTCATTGAAGCCCTTGAAACTAAAGGCTTTCATAACTGCACGCCTATACAGGCGCTCGCACTACCTTTCACCCTTCAGGGGCGTGATGTAGCGGGACAGGCGCAAACCGGTACCGGCAAAACGATGGCGTTTCTGACGTCAACGTTCCATCATCTTCTTTCTCACCCTGCACCGGTTGGTCGACAGATTAATCAGCCACGCGCGCTGATCCTGGCGCCAACGCGCGAATTAGCCGTGCAAATTCATGCAGATGCTGAACCGCTGACCCAGGCTACCGGCCTGAAGCTGGGGCTGGCCTACGGCGGCGACGGCTACGACAAACAGCTTAAGGTGCTGGAAAGCGGCGTTGATATCCTGATTGGCACGACCGGTCGGCTGATTGATTACGCCAAACAGAATCACGTTAATTTAGGTGCTATTCAGGTTGTTGTGCTCGACGAAGCCGATCGCATGTTCGACCTCGGCTTTATCAAAGATATTCGCTGGCTGTTCCGCCGCATGCCTGCGGCTAACCAGCGGCTGAACATGCTCTTTTCCGCAACCCTCTCCTTCCGCGTCCGCGAGCTGGCGTTCGAAAATATGAACAACGCCGAGTACGTCGAAGTTGAACCGGAGCAGAAAACCGGACACCGTATCAAAGAAGAACTTTTCTATCCGTCTAACGAAGAAAAAATGCGTCTTCTGCAAACGCTGCTGGAAGAAGAGTGGCCCGATCGGGCGATTATTTTCGCCAATACCAAGCACCGCTGTGAAGATATCTGGGGCCATCTGGCCGCCGATGGCCATCGCGTTGGCCTGCTAACCGGCGATGTGGCTCAGAAAAAGCGTCTGCGCATTCTGGATGACTTTACCAAAGGTGATGTGGATATTCTGGTCGCCACCGACGTTGCCGCGCGTGGCCTGCATATTCCCGCCGTTACCCACGTCTTTAACTATGACCTGCCGGACGATCGCGAAGACTACGTGCACCGTATTGGACGCACCGGTCGCGCAGGGGCCAACGGGCACTCCATCAGCCTGGCCTGTGAAGAGTACGCGCTGAATCTGCCCGCGATTGAAGAGTATATTGGCCACAGCATTACCGTCAGCCGCTATAACAGCGACGCGCTAATGACCGATCTTCCGCCACCTAAGCGACTGACGCGTCACCGCTCGGGTAATGGGCCTCGTCGCGGTGGCAATAACAACCGTCGCAGCGGCGCGCCGCGTAATAGTAACCGTAAACGATCGGGATAATCCTGCCATGCTGAGCGCATCATCACTTTATGCAGCAATAGATCTGGGATCGAACAGCTTCCATATGCTGGTGGTGCGCGAGGTTGCCGGAGGCATCCAGACGGTGGCGCGCATTAAGCGCAAAGTGCGTCTGGCCGCTGGCCTCGACAGTGACAGTCATCTCTCCGACGAGGCCATGGCCCGCGGCTGGCACTGCCTGCGGCTCTTTTCAGAGCAGCTGCAGGATATTCCCCCGCCGCAAATCCGCGTAGTGGCAACCGCCACGCTGCGTCTTGCCGCTAACGCGGGCACCTTTTTGCACAGGGCGCAGGAAATTCTTGGCTGCCCGATAAACGTTATCAGTGGTGAAGAGGAAGCCCGTCTGATTTATCAGGGGGTTGCCCATACCACCGGCGGCCCGGATAAGCGCCTGGTGGTGGATATCGGCGGCGGCAGCACCGAACTGGTCACGGGCAGCGGATCGCAAACGACCTCTTTGTTTAGCCTGTCGATGGGCTGCGTCACCTGGCTGGAGCGCTACTTTGCCGATCGCCATTTGGGTAAAGAAAATTTCGAGCAGGCGGAACGGGCGGCGCGCGATATGATCCGCCCTGTCGCCCATTCGCTTCGCGAACAGGGGTGGCAGGTATGCGTGGGGGCGTCCGGCACCGTTCAGGCGTTGCAGGAGATCATGATGGCGCAGGGCATGGATGAGCACATCACGCTGGGTAAACTGCAACAGCTCAGACAGCGCGCCATTCAGTGCGGCAAGCTGGAGGAGCTGGAGATTGAAGGCCTGACCCTCGAGCGGGCGCTGGTGTTTCCCAGCGGGCTGTCGATCCTGATTGCGATTTTCAATGAGCTGAACATCAGCAGCATGACGCTGGCCGGTGGCGCACTGCGTGAAGGCCTGGTATACGGCATGCTGCATCTGCCGGTCGATCGCGATATTCGCAGCCGTACGCTGCGCACTATCCAGCGCCGGTTTGCCATTGATGCCGAGCAGGCCGAACGCGTACGCCACCTTGCCGATAGTTTTGCCCGGCAGGTTGGTGAGCGCTGGAAGCTGGATGAACGATGTCGGGAACTGCTCGACAGCGCCAGTCAGATCCATGAAATCGGACTGAGCGTAGATTTTAAACAGTCCCCTCAGCATGCCGCCTATCTGATCCGCCATCTCGACCTGCCAGGCTTCACGCCCGCCCAGAAGAAACTTATCGCCACGCTGCTAAAAAACCAGGCAAACAGCATCGATCTGGCGCTACTGAGCCAGCAAAATGCGTTGCCACCGCGCATGGCGGAGCGCCTGTGTCGTCTGCTGCGGCTGGCAATTATTTTTGCCAGCCGACGCCGTGATAATATGCTGCCAGCGATCACACTGGAGGCCGATGAGGACAATCTGATCGTAACGCTGCCTGACGGCTGGCTGGAGGCGCACCCGCTTCGCGCTGAGCTGCTGGAGCAGGAGTGCCACTGGCAGAGCTACGCGCACTGGTCCCTGACCATTCACTGACAGGATCAGGAACCCGCGCTCCCCTTCGCTTTTTCCAGCATCGCTTTCAGACCGGCTACGCGGCTCTGTCCAGTCTGCATTCGCTGTTGCGGACTGACCACCTTCCGCTCGGTTTCCCAGTTCAGATCATCCTGCGGAAGCTCAAGCAGAAAACGACTGGGTTCAGGACGAATCAGCTCACCGTACTGTCGCCGTTCGCGACAGAGCGTAAAGGTCAGCTCCTTCTGCGCGCGGGTGATACCCACGTAGGCCAGCCGGCGCTCCTCTTCGACGTTGTTCTCGTCAATACTGCTCTGATGCGGCAGCAGCCCTTCTTCCATCCCTACCAGATAGACATAGGGGAATTCCAGCCCCTTAGAGGCATGCAGCGTCATTAGCTGTACCTGGTCGGACTCTTCATCGCTTTCGCCCCGCTCCATCATATCGCGCAGCGTAAAACGGGTAACCACCTGGGTTAACGTCATCGGCTCATCAATATCGCTGCCTTCCAGCATTTCGGACATCCACTGGAACAGCGTGTTGACGTTTTTCATCCGCATTTCAGCGGCTTTCGGGCTGGCGGAGGTTTCAAACAGCCAGCTTTCGTAATCAACACCGCGAATCAAATCGCGCACGGCGTTCACCGGCTCACGTTCCGCCAGCTGAGCGATCTCCCGTAGCCAGCCGGTAAAGCGCTGCAACGATTCCAGTCCCCTTCCCGATAGCGTCTGCTCAAGCCCGATATCAAAGCTGGCGCTAAACAGGCTTTTGTTACGCTGCATCGCCCACTCGCCCAGCTTCTGGAGCGTTGCCGAGCCAATTTCACGTCTCGGCGTGTTAACAATGCGCATAAATGCGCTGTCGTCGTCGGCGTTGGTCAGCACCCGCAGATAGGCCAGCAGATCCTTGATCTCCGGACGGGAGAAAAAGGAGGTACCGCCGGAAATATGGTACGGGATACGATTCTGCATCAGCATCTTTTCAAAGACGCGGGACTGATGGTTGCCGCGATAGAGAATTGCGTAATCCTTATACTGGGTTTTATTGACGAAGTGGTGGGCGATCAGCTCGCCGATCACCCGTTCTGCCTCGTGATCTTCCTGATTGGCCGTCACCACTTTCAGTTCCGCACCGTAGCCCAGCTCGGAAAAAAGACGCTTTTCAAAGACGTGAGGATTATTGGCAATCAGAATGTTGGCCGCTTTCAGGATCCGTTCAGAGGAGCGATAGTTCTGCTCCAGTTTGATCACCTGTAGCGCCGGGAAATCCTCCTTCAGCAGCACCAGGTTTTGCGGCCTGGCCCCGCGCCAGGAGTAGATTGACTGGTCATCATCGCCCACCACGGTAAAGCGGGCTCGCGCGCCCACCAGCAGTTTTACCAGTTCATACTGGCTGGTATTGGTGTCCTGATATTCATCCACCAGCAGATAGCGAATGCGCTGCTGCCAGCGCTCAAGCACCTCGGTATTACGCTGGAACAGCAGCGTGGGCAGCAGGATTAAATCGTCAAAATCCAGCACGTTACAGGACTTAAGATGCCGATCGTACAGGCCGTAGCAGTGCGCAAACAGGCGGTCGCGATCGGTGACCGCGGCGGCCGCAGCGCGTGAGGGATCCATCAGATCGTTTTTCCAGTTACCGATCGTCGAAATCAACTGCTGCAAAAGGTTTTTATCGTTCTCCAGCCACTCTTCCGTCAAATCCTTCAGCAGGGCAAGCTGGTCCTGGTCATCAAACAGTGAGAAGTTCGATTTCATTCCCAGGGCGGCGTATTCACGCTTGATAATTTCCAGGCCCAGCGTATGGAAGGTGGAGATGGTCAGGCCGCGCGCCTCTTTACGTCCGAGCGTCTGCGCCACGCGCTCTTTCATTTCGCGCGAGGCCTTGTTGGTAAAGGTTACCGCAGCAATGTGTCTGGCCTGATAGCCGCATTCGCGGATCAGGTGGGCGATTTTGTTGGTGATAACGCGCGTTTTCCCCGATCCCGCCCCGGCTAATACCAGACAGGGTCCGGTAACGAATTCGACGGCGTGTTGCTGGCCAGGATTAAGACGCATAAGGAAGTCGCTCGATGAAATGACAGAGGGAAAGAAATCACAGCGTGGTAGTATAGCCAGCAGCATCCATACGACTCAAGGTACGATCATGGCAAAAACCGCAGCAGCACTGCATATCCTTGTAAAGGAAGAAAAACAAGCGCAGGACATTCTGGCTCAGCTGGAACAGGGCGCCGATTTTGAAAAGCTGGCAAAGAAGCACTCCATCTGTCCATCGGGCAAAAAGGGTGGACATCTGGGCGAGTTTAAACAGGGCGCAATGGTCCCCGCTTTCGATAAAGTGGTGTTCTCCTGCCCGCTTATCACCCCTTATGGCCCGCTGCATACTCAGTTCGGTTATCACATCATCAAGGTGCTGTACCGTAACTAACCGGTTCGCGATGCCGTTGGCAAAAAAACCACTGAAAAGGTGGTTTGATCGCAGGATGGGTCAGCTGACAGAGCGGCATCATCGGGTCATCATTAAAAGCGCGGAGCTCCGCGCTTTCTTTGTTTTCAGCCCGCCGCACGCAACCGCTCAGGCCGCTCCATTAACCGGCCACGGCAATGCGCTTCATATCCGTCATGTAGCCACGCAGCTTGCGTCCTACGGCTTCAATAGGGTGCTGGCGGATGGCTTCGTTCACATCGCGCAGCTGAGCGTTGTCCACGGTGGCGGAAGCCGCCGCAGATTTACCTAAATCGCCCGCCTGGAGGGTGGTCATAAACTCTTTCAGCAGCGGCACCGCAGCATAGGAGAACAGATAGTTGCCGTATTCGGCAGTGTCTGAGATAACCACGTTCATTTCGTACAGGCGCTTACGGGCAATGGTGTTGGCGATCAGCGGCAGTTCGTGCAGCGACTCGTAGTAGGCAGACTCTTCAATGATCCCCGCATCAACCATGGTCTCAAACGCCAGCTCAACGCCCGCTTTCACCATCGCAATCATGACCACGCCTTCATCGAAGTAATCCTGCTCGGCAATCTTACCTTCGAACTGCGGTGCCGTTTCGAACGCGGTTTTACCGGTCTCTTCACGCCAGCCCAGCAGCTTTTTGTCATCGTTCGCCCAGTCGGCCATCATGCCGGAAGAGAACTCACCAGAGATGATGTCATCCATATGCTTCTGGAACAGCGGGGCCATAATGGTTTTCAGCTGTTCAGAGAGCGCAAACGCGCGCAGCTTAGCGGGATTAGACAGGCGATCCATCATCAGGGTGATCCCGCCCTGCTTCAGCGCTTCAGTGACGGTTTCCCAGCCAAACTGAATCAGTTTCTCGGCGTAGGCCGCGTCGGTGCCTTCAGCCACCAGCTTGTCAAAGCAGAGCAGAGAGCCGGCCTGCAGCATGCCGCACAGGATGGTCTGCTCGCCCATCAGGTCGGACTTCACTTCGGCAACGAAGGAGGATTCCAGCACGCCCGCACGATGGCCGCCGGTCGCCGCAGCCCAGGCTTTGGCGATCGCCATGCCTTCGCCTTTCGGATCGTTTTCCGGGTGAACAGCAATCAGCGTTGGAACGCCGAAACCACGCTTGTACTCTTCACGCACTTCAGTGCCCGGGCATTTCGGCGCAACCATCACCACGGTGATGTCTTTACGCACCTGCTCGCCGACTTCAACGATGTTGAAACCGTGGGAGTAGCCCAGCGCCGCGCCATCTTTCATCAGCGGCTGAACGGCGCGCACCACGGAGGTGTGCTGTTTGTCTGGCGTCAGGTTAACCACCAGGTCAGCCTGGGGGATCAGCTCTTCGTAAGTACCCACTTTGAAACCGTTTTCGGTCGCTTTGCGCCAGGAGGCACGTTTTTCAGCGATGGCTTCCGCCCGCAGCGCATAGGCGATATCCAGGCCGGAATCGCGCATGTTAAGACCCTGGTTCAGGCCCTGAGCGCCGCAGCCAACGATAACCACTTTTTTGCCTTTCAGGTAGCTGGCTTCATCCGCAAATTCATCGCGCATCATAAAGCGGCATTTGCCTAATTGCGCCAGCTGATTGCGCAGGTTCAGTGTGTTGAAATAGTTAGCCATGGGTACTCCGTATGAGGTTGTGTTTCGCATTTTATTTATCGGTGTCGCCGCAACCCGGCTCACCCTGTCTGTTCCCCATCATATGACAGGAAAAGCATTGCTGAAATTGATATATTAACAATATCATGTTGCATAAAATGCAACGTTAAGACGAGACCTGAAGCCTATGGATCTGCGTGACCTTAAACTGTTTCTCCACCTTGCTGAAAGCCGTCACTTTGGCCGCAGCGCCCGCGCCATGCACGTCAGCCCGTCCACGCTGTCGCGGCAGATCCAGCGGCTGGAAGAAGATCTCGGCCAGCCGCTTTTCCTGCGTGATAACCGCACCGTTACGCTGACCGATGCGGGTGAGGAACTGCGCCAGTTCGCCCAGCAGACGCTGCTGCAATATCAACAGCTTCGCCATACCATCGGCCAGCATGGGCCGTCGCTCAGCGGCGAGCTAAGGCTGTTCTGTTCGGTGACGGCAGCCTACAGCCATCTGCCGCCGATCCTCGATCGCTTCCGTGCCGAACATCCGCTTGTTGAAATCAAACTCACCACCGGCGATGCGGCGGATGCCGTGGATAAGGTGCAGGGCACCGGGGCGGACATTGCTATTGCTGGTCGCCCGGCAACCCTGCCTGCCAGCATCGGCTTTATGCCGCTGGGGCTTATCCCGCTGATCCTGATAGCGCCCGCGCTACCCTGTCCGGTACGCAGCCAGGCCACCCAGCCTGACCCGGACTGGTCGCAAATTCCGTTTATCCTGCCCGACCAGGGGCCTGCCCGGCAGCGCATCGACCTGTGGTTCCGCCGCCAGCGCATTCCTAATCCGCTGATTTACGCCACCGTCTCCGGCCACGAAGCCATTGTTTCGATGGTGGCACTGGGCTGTGGCATCGCGCTGCTGCCGGATGTGGTGCTGGAAAACAGCCCGGAGCCGATACGCAATCGCATTCTCGAGCTGGACAACGTCGAGATGGTCGCCCCCTTTGAGCTGGGCATCTGCGTGCAGAAGAAGCGGCTCAACGAACCACTTATCGACGCGTTCTGGAGCCTGATGTAACTCTAACCCGCCAGGAAGAAGCGAAACGCAGGGTTACTGGTTTCATCATGGAAATCGTAACCCAGTGCCGCCAGATGCTCCGCAAACTGTGGTTCATTGTCGCTCAGTTCAAAGGCCGCCAGTACGCGACCATAGTCGGTGCCGTGGCTGCGATAGTGGAACAGCGAAATATTCCAGTGTGTCCCCAGCGTTTGCAGGAAGCGCAGAAGCGCGCCAGGCGCTTCGGGAAATTCAAAGCTGAACAGCTTCTCCCGCAGGGGTTTTCCAGGCCGCCCACCCACCATATAGCGGACGTGAAGCTTGGCCATCTCATCATCGGAGAGATCGACCACCTTGTAACCACCCGCCTCAAGCTGATGCAGGATTTCGCTGCGCTCTTCCAGGCCACGCGACAGCCGTACGCCGACAAAAATGCAGGCGCTATCCGGGCTGGCATAGCGATAGTTGAACTCAGTGACCGCGCGACCGCCGAGGATCTGGCAAAATCGCAGGAAGCTCCCTTGCTGCTCAGGGATGGTGACCGCCAGCAGCGCTTCGCGCTGTTCACCCAGCTCGCAGCGTTCTGATACATAACGTAAAGCATGGAAGTTAACGTTAGCCCCGGACAGCACGTGGGCCAGCCGCTCACCTGTGATCTGGTGCTGCTGGATATATTTCTTCATTCCCGCCAGCGCCAGCGCCCCTGAGGGTTCCGCTATGGCCCGCGTATCCTCAAACAGATCCTTCACCGCCGCGCAGATCGCATCGCTGTCAACGGTGACGATGTCGTCCAGGTACTGCTGACAGAGCCGGAAGGTTTCGCTGCCGATACGCCTGACCGCTACGCCCTCGGCAAACAGCCCGACGCGGGACAGATCGACTGGTTCACCGGCTTCAAGCGCCGCCTTCAGGCAGGCAGAATCTTCCGCCTCGACGCCGATCACTTTGATCTGCGGCATCAGCTGTTTGATCAGTACCGCCACGCCCGCTGCCAGGCCGCCACCGCCCACCGGCACAAATACGCGATCGATATGCGCATCCTGCTGGAGCAGCTCCATTGCCAGCGTGCCCTGACCGGCTATGACCATTGGGTGATCGAACGGCGGGATAAAGGTGTAGCCGCTCTGTTCCGCCATTTCGAGGGCTTTCGCCCTCGCCTCGTCGAAGTTGGCCCCAAACAGATAAGCCTCACCGCCAAATGCCCTTACCGCCTCAACTTTGATATCGGCGGTAGTCACCGGCATTACGATCAGCGATTTTATCCCCAGACGCGTTGCCGACAGCGCCACGCCCTGGGCATGGTTGCCCGCCGACGCGGTGACAACACCGGCCGCCCGCTGCTGCGCATTGAGTGAGGCGATCATGGCATACGCGCCGCGCAGTTTGAAGCTGTGCACCGGCTGCCTGTCTTCACGCTTCACCAGAATCGTATTGCCCAGCCGGGAAGAGATCTTCTCCATTTTCTGCAACGGGGTGACCTGCGCCACCTCATAGACGGGGGAACGCAGAACCGCGCGCAGATACTCAGCCCCACAGGGCTGAGCGGATAGCGGTTGAGACTCAGCCATCGTTTTTAGCCTCCCAGCTTGCTCTTATCACGGACAGCGCCTTTATCCGCGCTGGTTGCCAGTAAGGCATAAGCGCGCAGGGCGAAGGAGACTTCACGCTCACGACCGTGAGGGGTATAGGCAGCGTCTCCGCGCGCTTCTTCCTCTTCACGACGGGCATGCAGCTCGTTATCTGGCACATCAACCTTGATGCCGCGATTAGGAATATTGATATCAATGATGTCGCCGTCTCTCACCAGCGCGATGGTACCGCCGCTGGCCGCTTCTGGTGAAGCATGGCCAATTGACAGGCCGGAGGTCCCGCCGGAGAAGCGTCCATCGGTGATCAGCGCACAGCTTTTACCCAGGCCCATCGATTTCAGATAGGTGGTCGGGTAAAGCATTTCCTGCATGCCCGGTCCGCCTTTAGGCCCTTCGTAACGGATTACAACCACATCACCGGCAACCACTTTGCCACCCAGGATCGCCACAACAGCATCATCCTGGCTTTCGTAAACTTTGGCCGGACCACGGAAAGTGTGGCTCTCTTTTTCCACGCCCGCAGTTTTAACGATGCAGCCATCTTCAGCGAGGTTACCGTACAGCACGGCCAGACCACCGTCCTGGCTGAAGGCGAATTCACGTGTGCGAATACAGCCTTCTTTACGATCGTCATCCAGCGTTTCCCAACGGCAATCCTGAGAGAACGCCTGAGTGGTGCGGATACCGGCCGGGCCGGCACGGAACATTTTCTTCACGTCTTCATCTTTGGTCAACATGATGTCGTACTGGTCCAGCGTTTCCTGCAGAGTCAGACCCAGCACGTTACGAACGCTTTGATCCATCAGGCCGGCACGGCTTAATTCGCCGAGGATACCGAATACGCCACCTGCGCGGTGCACGTCTTCCATATGGTATTTCGGGGTGCTCGGCGCCACTTTACACAGGTGCGGCACTTTGCGTGACAGACGGTCGATGTCTGACATATTGAAGTCGATATCACCTTCCAGCGCAGCGGCCAGCAGGTGCAGAACGGTGTTAGTGGAACCGCCCATGGCGATATCCAGCGTCATGGCGTTCTCGAAAGCCGCTTTATTGGCGATGTTACGCGGCAGCGCGCTTTCATCATCCTGCTGATACCAGCGTTTGCTCAGTTCAACAATGCGCTTGCCGGCATTCAGGAACAGATCTTTACGGTCGGCGTGAGTCGCCAGAAGCGAACCGTTACCCGGTTGGGAAAGGCCCAGCGCTTCGGTCAGGCAGTTCATCGAGTTGGCGGTAAACATACCGGAACAGGAACCACAGGTCGGGCACGCGGAGCGTTCGATCTGCTCGCTGTCGGCATCGCTAACGTTCGGGTTAGCGCCCTGGATCATCGCATCAACCAGATCCAGCTTGATGATTTTGTCAGAGAGCTTAGTTTTACCGGCTTCCATCGGGCCGCCAGAAACGAAGATCACTGGAATATTCAGACGCAGGGAAGCCATCAGCATTCCCGGGGTGATTTTGTCGCAGTTGGAGATACAGACCATCGCATCGGCACAGTGCGCATTCACCATGTACTCGACCGAGTCGGCAATCAATTCACGCGACGGCAGGGAGTAAAGCATGCCGCCATGCCCCATCGCGATCCCATCATCCACCGCAATAGTGTTGAACTCTTTTGCCACGCCGCCGGACGCTTCAATCTGCTCTGCGACCAGTTTACCCATGTCGCGCAGGTGAACGTGGCCCGGTACGAACTGGGTAAAGGAGTTAACTACCGCAATGATTGGCTTACCGAAATCATCGTCGGTCATTCCAGTAGCGCGCCAGAGGGCACGGGCACCGGCCATATTGCGGCCATGTGTGGTGGTAGCGGAACGTAACTTAGGCATGCTCATACTCCAAAATCAGATAGTGCGCGGGCGTCATATGACGCCCGCTCAGGTATTTTTTTATTATGGGTTAACCGAATCCAGCCAGCCCCATTTGTCTTCTGTTTCGCCAGTGAACAGGCCGAAGAAGGCAGACTGAATGCGGGCAGTAACCGGACCGCGCTTGCCTTCACCAACCTGGATACCATCCACGCTACGTACCGGGGTAATTTCAGCAGCCGTACCTGACATAAAGACTTCATCGGCCAGGTAGAGAGATTCGCGTGACAGCACCTGCTCGCGCACTTCGATGCCCATATCTTTTGCCAGTTTGATAATGGCGTCGCGGGTGATGCCCGGCAGCGCTGAAGAGGTGAACGGAGGCGTAAACAGAATGCCGTCTTTCACTTCAAACAGGTTTTCGCCCGCACCTTCAGAGATATAACCCTGTGTATCCAGCGCAATGCCTTCCTGATAACCGTGACGACGCGCTTCACTGCCGACCAGCAGTGAGGAGAGGTAGTTACCGCCCGCTTTTGCCGCCGTTGGCAGGGTGTTAGGTGCCACGCGGTTCCACGAAGAGACCATCGCATCAATTCCCTGTTCCAGCGCTTCAGCACCCAGATAAGCGCCCCACGGGAAGGCGGCAATGATCACGTCAGTTTCGTAGCCATCCGGCGGGTTCACGCCCAGACCCACATCACCGACGAACACCAGCGGACGGATATAGGCGCTTTTCAGTTTGTTGACGCGCAGCACCTCGCGACAGGCTTCCATCAGCTCATCCACGCTCTGGCTGACCGGGAAACGATAGATTTTTGCCGAATCGTGCAGGCGCTGCATATGTTCCCGGTGGCGGAAGACGACCGGGCCTTTGTGCGAGTCGTAGCAGCGAACACCTTCAAACACCGACGTACCGTAATGCAGCGCGTGGGACATAACGCTGACTTTCGCCTCTTCCCACTTAACCATCTCGCCATTGAACCAGATAAAGTCAGCTTTCTTCGTCATTCTTATTTCCTTTGCGCTCAGGCGCTGATTTGTTGTGTTGTCTGTTGTTGGATCTGGACGCTCGCGACATCCATCAATTTAGTTAACTGGGTTGACAGTAAATCGACCGGGCGGAGGCTGGCAACGGTCATTTCAATATTAATATTGTCGCTGCCCGTTCCTGCCGCCATATTCATGGTGCAGATTTGAAAGCCACGGTGGCGGATCACGCGGAGAATGCGTTCCAGTATTTCGGGTCGGAAACGCGCTTCGATAGACAATTGATGCTGCATCATGAGGTTTTCTCCATCATATGTTCGTTGCTGGCGCCTGGCGGCACCAGGGGCCAGACGTTTTCATGTTCGTCTATGGCGACATGGAGCAGATAAGGCCCTTCACTCTGTAGCAAAGCGTCTAATGCCGCATCGACCTCATCTTTACGGGTAATCCGCTGGCCGGGAATATCGAAGGCGCTGGCCAGGGTCAGAAAATCGGGATTGTCAGATAAATTCGTTTCGCTGTAGCGCTCGGAGAAGAACAGCTCCTGCCACTGGCGGACCATCCCTAAGCGTTGGTTATCCAGCAGGACGATCTTCACCGGCAGTTTTTTTCGCTTAATCGTACCCAGCTCCTGCACGTTCATCATGAACGAGCCGTCGCCAGAGACGCAGATAACCGTATCATCTGGACGCGCAACCTGTGCGCCAACGGCTGCGGGCAGGCCAAAGCCCATGGTTCCCAACCCGCTGGAGGTGATGAAGTTTTCGGGACGGGTGTGGTTTATATGCTGGGCGGCCCACATCTGATGCTGGCCAACGTCGGTGGTCACCACCGCGCTGCGGGGTTTTCGGTCGGAAAGCTGCCTGAGGAACAGCGGGGCGAAGATGGCATCCCCCGGATGATCGTAGCGCCAGCCATGCTCAGCCTTCAGGGCCTGCACATGCTCACGCCAGGCGTCGATTTCAACCGGGTGGTAGAGATCCGGCAACAGCTTATTGAGGTCACCGCGCAGGGCGATATGCGCCCTGCGCAGCTTGTTCAGTTCGGCAGGATCGACATCCATATGGATTACGCGAGCATGGGGGGCGAACGCGTTGAGTTTACCCGTTACGCGGTCATCAAAGCGTGCGCCTACGGCGATCAGCAGATCGCACTGCTGCACCGCCAGGTTGGCCGCTTTCGTTCCGTGCATCCCTAACATGCCCAGATAGCAGGGATCGTCACTGTCCGGCGACCCCAGGCCCTTAAGCGTGGCGACAACAGGAATGCCGCTCTCTTCGGCAAAGGCGCGCAGGGCATCTACGGCACCCGCCATTCCCACACCACCGCCGACGTACAGTACCGGCTTTTCCGCCTGGGCCAGCAGAGTGCGCGCCTGCTGTAATGCCTGATGAGGATGTTCGGCCTCAGCTTCAACCGGAACAAGATGGGCGGTAAGGTCGCCGCTGGCCAGCTGGATATCTTTAGGAATGTCGATCAGTACAGGGCCGGGGCGGCCGGAGGCGGCGATAGCAAATGCCTCAGCCATGATTTCCGGCAGCTCATTGAGTGACTGAACCAGAAAGCTGTGCTTCGTGCAGGAGAGGGACATGCCCAGCACGTCGATTTCCTGAAAGGCATCGGTTCCGATCACGCCGGTTGAAACCTGACCCGTGATGGCAACCAGTGGGACTGAGTCCAGCATCGCATCCGCCAGGCCGGTAATCAGGTTAGTGGCACCGGGACCCGACGTTGCGATACAAACGCCCACTTTACCGGTCGCCCGGGCATAGCCAATGGCAGCCATCGCAGCACCCTGTTCATGGCGGCAAAGTAGGTGTTCGACGCCACCATCATAGAGCGCGTCATAGACCGGCATAATCGCACCACCGGGATAGCCGAAAACTGTTTCGACACCCTGCGTACGCAACGCTTGAACCACCCACTGAGCACCATTCATAGTTATTTCCCCGCCTCTTGTGGGGAACAACAGCATTTTATTCTACTGTTCATCTTCTGTTCCTCTGTCGTTGATGAGTTGCCAAAAAAAAACCCCCGGACCTTTCGGTGCGGGGGTTCTTTCGAAATCAGGCTTGATTTTTAAGCCTTTCTTCCTCCGAGCGTAGCCCCGCACGGCGTGATAATAATCACGACGACGTTAATGATGACCAGGCTTAGGACGCGTAGGAGGGCTTTCATTTATATTCTGTATATTCGCTTGTTCGAAGTAATGCCTACAGAGTTATCACAGTTTCTGCGGCTCTTTCAACTTTTTTTACGTTTTAATTTTTGCCACTCATGAGAGATTTCCAGAAAAAACCCTATTTTTCAGGAAATAAGGAGACAGTGAGAATTATTCATTACCCACACGCCGTAATGAGTTGTGCGGCGTTTGGGTGGATTGAATAACGGGATCTGTTTTGAAGATCGTCATGTAATGATGCGAAAAAAATATATAAATTTTTCGGCACCGCTCGGTGAAACAGATCTTTGCGCTCGTTTTACGTACAGCATGGGTGCAGGGTATGGCGTCATAAGGAGATGATATGTCGCTATCCATAGCCTGTACCCGTGCCGCAATCGGCGTTGATGCCCCTCTGGTATCCGTAGAAGTTCATCTGAGTAACGGTTTACCCGCGCTGGTGCTGGTTGGCCTGCCCGAAACCACGGTCAAAGAAGCGCGCGAGCGTGTGCGAAGTGCAATCCTTAATTGTGGCTTCACCTTCCCTGCCCGGCGTATCACCGTCAACCTGGCACCGGCTGACCTGCCTAAAGAGGGCGGACGTTACGATCTCCCCATTGCTATTGCCATCCTGGGCGCCTCTGAACAGATTCCTGCGGACAAACTGAGCCAATATGAATTCCTGGGTGAACTGGCGCTTACAGGCGCTCTGCGGGGCGTACAGGGCGCAATCCCCGCCGCTCTGGCGGCTTCCGCCGCCCAGCGCCAGCTTATTCTCTCTACTGATAACCAGAGCGAGGTGGGATTAATCAAAAACGGCAATAGCTTAACCGCCGGGCACCTGCTTGAGGTATGTGCCTTCCTCCATGGGCAGTCACCACTTCGGGAAGCACAATATACCCAACAGGATGCTCTGCCTCAGAGCGAAGATTTGCAGGACATTATTGGTCAGCAGCAGGCTAAAAGGGCGCTTGAAATCACCGCTGCGGGTGGACATAACCTGCTGCTGATAGGGCCACCCGGCACGGGAAAGACCATGCTTGCAACCAGACTCAACGGGTTAATGCCTCCGCTGAGCGACGCAGAAGCACTTGAAAGCGCTGCGATCACCAGCCTTTCCAGCATCGGCGCAATGCGGCGACAGTGGCGCCAGCGCCCTTTCCGCTCCCCTCATCATACTTCATCACGCTATGCCCTGGTGGGTGGCGGCTCAATCCCCAAGCCCGGAGAGATTTCACTGGCCCATCACGGCGTACTTTTTCTGGATGAGCTTCCCGAATTTGACCGAAAGACGCTTGAAGCACTGAGAGAGCCCCTCGAGTCGGGCGAGATCTGTATTTCGCGTGCCCGCGCCCGGGTCACTTACCCCGCCCGCTTTCAACTGGTCGCCGCAATGAACCCCAGCCCCGGGGGGCATTATCACGGCCCTCATAATCTCTGCACCCCCCAGCAAACGTTACGCTATCTGAATCGTCTGTCCGGCCCTTTCCTCGATCGCTTTGATCTGTCACTGGAGGTTCCACTGCTTCCCTCAGGCACCCTGAGTAATCCGCATATCGCGCGCGAGGGAAGCGAAGTCGTTCGTCTGAGGGTGCTGGCGGCGCGGGAAAAGCAGATGATGAGGGGGGGAAAAATCAATGCGCATCTTAATCCCCCTGAGATTCATCAATACTGTCAGCTGGAGCGACAGGATGCATTATGGCTGGAGGAGGTACTTAATCAGCTGGGACTGTCCGTGCGGGCGTGGCAGCGCATCTTAAAAGTGGCCCGAACCATTGCCGATCTCGCGGGAGATGAACAGCTTCAGCGCGAACATCTGCAGGAAGCGGTAAGTTATCGGGGCATTGACCGGTTGCTTATACACCTGCATAAAAGTCTGGAGTAGCACCATCCACTCTCTTAATGCTAACCTGAAGTCGAACCCTCTGCTGCGCCCGGCCAGATCAGCAGGACGCTCTCGGACTTTAGCGCAGTGGGTTAAGCGATACAGACCTAAGCTCAGGCGAAAAAAAAGGCCTTTTCAGGCCCTTTCTCTTAATCGTCGCTGTCCGTATAATCCTCAGCCCCTTCCGCTTGAGGCTTACCGCCTGAAAGGGTATGAAAACGTTTAGGACGCTTGATACGCGACATGTATTTCGACCAGACGCGCTCTGCTTCGGTTTGTGGCTCGCGAATACCGCGACACACTTCAATGAACAGACGCTCTTCTTCCGTCACAGGTTCACGCTTTACCAGATCCAGCTCGTTAAAAGCGTAACCATAACGCTCAAGCAGCTGGGCCTCTTTGATTGTGAAATCACCGTGACGGGAAAAACCGCGTGGATAATGTTTGTTATCAAAAAAACGATTTGTTGTTGCGAAGCTTTCCGCCATTTTACACGCTCCTAACTCTTTTATGGCCGTGCTATTTATGGCGCGGAGTATTAGATACGCTTGACAGAGTGTAAAACAAAACATTTAAATCATAACGACAAATGTTTTTTAGGAGATGGCCGTGGATACGGAATTATTAAAGACCTTTCTTGAAGTGAGCAGAACCCGCCACTTTGGACGTGCCGCTGAAGCGCTCTATCTCACTCAATCTGCCGTTAGCTTTCGCATCAGGCAGCTTGAAACCCAGCTGGGCGTGGATCTCTTCACCCGTCACCGTAATAATATCCGGCTGACATCGGCAGGCGAGCGCCTTCTTCCCTACGCCGAAAGCCTGATGAGCACCTGGATGATGGCGAAGAAAGAGGTGTCGCATACGCCGCAGCATCATGAACTGTCGATTGGAGCCAGCGCCTCGCTGTGGGAAGCCTATCTTACGCCCTGGCTACAGACGCTTTATGAAAGCCGTGAGAGCCTTCACCTGGAGGCGCGTGTGGCACAGCGCCATTTATTGGTTAAGCAGCTTCATGAACGCCAGCTAGACCTGTTGATAACCACTGAAGCGCCCAAAATGGACGAGCTAACCAGTCAGCAAATTGGTCATATCTCGCTCACGCTGTTTTGTTCACAACAATCTGGCAAACGGGAGAAATATGATTATATCAAGCTGGAATGGGGGGCAGATTTTCACCAGCATCAAAGCTATATGGCCGGTGCGGATGATGTTCCAGTTTTAACGACTACCTCAGCCCACCTGACGCGCCAGCTTCTGCACACTACTGGAGCCTGTGCCTTCTTACCCGATTTCTGGCAGAACGAATATGCCGATCTCACAGTCATTCCAGATACGCCCGTCGTAGTCAGGCCACTGTATGCCGTTTGGTTACAAAATAGCGACCAGCAATCACACATCCATCAGCTGTTGGCCTGCCCGGTAAACACGGAATGATGCGTGAATAATAGATTTAATTATTGATGGCCAGTAATACTGGTCATTGTTACGGAGAACAGGAACTCAATCGCAGGTAGCAGGTAGCAGGTAGCAGGTAGCAGGTAGCAGGTAGCAGGTAGAAGGTAGAAGGTAGAAGGTAGAAGGTAGAAGGTAGAAGGTAGAAGGTAGAAGGTAGAAGGTAGAAGGTAGAAGGATACAACATATATAGAGGGAATGAAGATAGAAAGTAAGGGAGTGAAGAGTGAAGAGTGAAGAGTGAAGAGTGAAGAGTGAAGAGTGAAGAGTGAAGAGTGAAGAGTGAAGAGTGAAGAGTGAAGAGTATGATCGGGTAAATGTGTTGGAAGTGCTTTATTTAACGCAAAAAAAATCCTTCGCATATGCAAAGGATTATTTTCTGGCAGGGGCGGAGGGACTCGAACCCCCAACACCCGGTTTTGGAGACCGGTGCTCTACCAATTGAACTACGCCCCTAAATAGGGTGGCGGAACGGACGGGGCTCGAACCCGCGACCCCCTGCGTGACAGGCAGGTATTCTAACCAACTGAACTACCGCTCCACCGATTCTGTACTGAATTCAGAATAATGCTTCTGATATCAGGTATTTCGCCCAATCCACGTCACTGGAGTGGTCATGACCAGCGTACTGGTCTAAATTGATGCCTGGCAGTTCCCTACTCTCGCATGGGGAGACCCCACACTACCATCGGCGCTACGGCGTTTCACTTCTGAGTTCGGCATGGGGTCAGGTGGGACCACCGCGCTACAGCCGCCAGGCAAATCTTGGTGCACGGAACGAATATTTTGCGCTGCTGCACTGGCCGCACCTGCAAACTCAGTCACATACTTCAGTATGCTCCTTCCTTCGCTGCGTTTGCCGCACTGCTTCAGCACAAACTCTTTCGTTCCCGCTAATCTTTTAAATCACACTCCGCGGAATAAGGTCCGCAGGGCAGATAAAATCTCCTGCTCTGTCCCGCATGCGTAATATGCAGAACAGCTTAATTCTTTCCGGATAAGCTGAAAATTGTCTTTCTGTCTCTCAACGCTCACCAGAACGCTTCTGGTGTTGTAAGGTTAAGCCTCACGGGTCATTAGTACCGGTTAGCTCAACGCATCGCTGCGCTTACACACCCGGCCTATCAACGTCGTAGTCTTCAACGTCCCTTCAGGACCCTTAAAGGGTCAGGGAAGATTCATCTCGAGGCAAGTTTCGCGCTTAGATGCTTTCAGCGCTTATCTTTTCCGCACTTAGCTACCGGGCAATGCCATTGGCATGACAACCCGAACACCAGTGGTGCGTTCACTCCGGTCCTCTCGTACTAGGAGCAACCCCTCTCAATCTTCCAGCGCCCACGGCAGATAGGGACCGAACTGTCTCACGACGTTCTAAACCCAGCTCGCGTACCACTTTAAACGGCGAACAGCCGTACCCTTGGGACCTACTTCAGCCCCAGGATGTGATGAGCCGACATCGAGGTGCCAAACACCGCCGTCGATATGAACTCTTGGGCGGTATCAGCCTGTTATCCCCGGAGTACCTTTTATCCGTTGAGCGATGGCCCTTCCATTCAGAACCACCGGATCACTATGACCTGCTTTCGCACCTGCCCGAGCCGTCACTCTCGCAGTCAAGCCAGCTTATGCCATTGCACTAACCTCACGATGTCCGACCGTGATTAGCTGACCTTCGTGCTCCTCCGTTACTCTTTAGGAGGAGACCGCCCCAGTCAAACTACCCACCAGACACTGTCCCCACGCCAGATTATGGCGCCAGGTTAGAACATCAAACGTTAAAGGGTGGTATTTCAAGGTTGGCTCCACGCAGACTGGCGTCCACGCTTCAAAGCCTCCCACCTATCCTACACATCAAGGCTCAATGTTCAGTGTCAAGCTGTAGTAAAGGTTCACGGGGTCTTTCCGTCTTGCCGCGGGTACACTGCATCTTCACAGCGAGTTCAATTTCACTGAGTCTCGGGTGGAGACAGCCTGGCCATCATTACGCCATTCGTGCAGGTCGGAACTTACCCGACAAGGAATTTCGCTACCTTAGGACCGTTATAGTTACGGCCGCCGTTTACCGGGGCTTCGATCAGGAGCTTCTCTTGCGATAACCCCATCAATTAACCTTCCGGCACCGGGCAGGCGTCACACCGTATACGTCCACTTTCGTGTTTGCACAGTGCTGTGTTTTTAATAAACAGTTGCAGCCAGCTGGTATCTTCGACTGGCTTCAGCTCCGCGAGCAAGTCGCTTCACCTACACACCAGCGTGCCTTCTCCCGAAGTTACGGCACCATTTTGCCTAGTTCCTTCACCCGAGTTCTCTCAAGCGCCTTGGTATTCTCTACCTGACCACCTGTGTCGGTTTGGGGTACGATTCGTTGTTACCTGATGCTTAGAGGCTTTTCCTGGAAGCAGGGCATTTGTTACTTCAGCACCGTGGTGCCTCGTCATCACGCCTCAGCCTTAAGGCATTCCGGATTTACCTGGAACACCAGCCTACACGCTTAAACCGGGACAACCGTCGCCCGGCTAACATAGCCTTCTCCGTCCCCCCTTCGCAGTAACACCGAGTACAGGAATATTAACCTGTTTCCCATCGACTACGCCTTTCGGCCTCGCCTTAGGGGTCGACTCACCCTGCCCCGATTAACGTTGGACAGGAACCCTTGGTCTTCCGGCGAGCGGGCTTTTCACCCGCTTTATCGTTACTCATGTCAGCATTCGCACTTCTGATACCTCCAGCAGACCTCACAGTCCACCTTCAACGGCTTACAGAACGCTCCCCTACCCAACAACACATAAGTGTCGCTGCCGCAGCTTCGGTGCATGGTTTAGCCCCGTTACATCTTCCGCGCAGGCCGACTCGACCAGTGAGCTATTACGCTTTCTTTAAATGATGGCTGCTTCTAAGCCAACATCCTGGCTGTCTGTGCCTTCCCACATCGTTTCCCACTTAACCATGACTTTGGGACCTTAGCTGGCGGTCTGGGTTGTTTCCCTCTTCACGACGGACGTTAGCACCCGCCGTGTGTCTCCCGTGATAACATTCTCCGGTATTCGCAGTTTGCATCGGGTTGGTAAGCCGGGATGGCCCCCTAGCCGAAACAGTGCTCTACCCCCGGAGATGAATTCACGAGGCGCTACCTAAATAGCTTTCGGGGAGAACCAGCTATCTCCCGGTTTGATTGGCCTTTCACCCCCAGCCACAGGTCATCCGCTAATTTTTCAACATTAGTCGGTTCGGTCCTCCAGTTAGTGTTACCCAACCTTCAACCTGCCCATGGCTAGATCACCGGGTTTCGGGTCTATACCCTGCAACTTAACGCCCAGTTAAGACTCGGTTTCCCTGCGGCTCCCCTATACGGTTAACCTTGCTACAGAATATAAGTCGCTGACCCATTATACAAAAGGTACGCAGTCACACCACGAAGGTGCTCCCACTGCTTGTACGTACACGGTTTCAGGTTCTGTTTCACTCCCCTCGCCGGGGTTCTTTTCGCCTTTCCCTCACGGTACTGGTTCACTATCGGTCAGTCAGGAGTATTTAGCCTTGGAGGATGGTCCCCCCATATTCAGACAGGATATCACGTGTCCCGCCCTACTCTTCGAACTCACAGCAAATGCATCTTTGTGTACGGGAGTGTCACCCTGTACCCTGCGACTTTCCAGACGCTTCCACTGATGCACAAACTGATTCAGGTTCTGGGCTCCTCCCCGTTCGCTCGCCGCTACTGGGGGAATCTCGGTTGATTTCTTTTCCTCGGGGTACTTAGATGTTTCAGTTCCCCCGGTTCGCCTCGCAACACTATGTATTCATGTTGCGATAGTGTGTCGAAACACACTGGGTTTCCCCATTCGGGTATCGCCGGTTGTTGCGGTTCATATCACCTTACCGGCGCTTATCGCAGATTAGCACGCCCTTCATCGCCTCTGACTGCCAGGGCATCCACCGTGTACGCTTAGTCACTTAACCTCACAACCCAGAAGATTCTGGCTGCGTGACCCGTCTGAACTGCGGCGTTGCTCCGGTGCTCGCAACTGCTCATGGACATAAAGTCCACTCCGCGTTGCTGTGCGCCGGGCGCCTTGCATTTCAGCCGTTCACTCAGCCCTCAGCTTTCTGAGGAGTAAGCATTTGAGAGACCCGACCATATCGTGTTATTTCATTCTTATTACGGAGAATGAAAACGATACGTCGTTTCAATTTTCAGCTTGTTCCGGATTATTAAAGAGCATAATACTTCGCAGCACACCGTTGCCGGTACGCTCTGAAGTATTGTCAGAAAACTGCATGGTGGAGCTAAGCGGGATCGAACCGCTGACCTCCTGCGTGCAAGGCAGGCGCTCTCCCAGCTGAGCTATAGCCCCATACAGTTACTGCAGAGACCTTCCACTACCACTCAACGTGAGTTCACCTGTCGCTGTGAGGCGGCAAATGTTAATTTTTGCTCAGGCAGGCCGTGCGAATGGGAAGTTTACCTGAGGTAAACCACCGCGCGCATAACGCAGCATGAGTGAAAATTTGGTAGGCCTGAGTGGACTTGAACCACCGACCTCACCCTTATCAGGGGTGCGCTCTAACCACCTGAGCTACAAGCCTGTAGAGGTTTTTCTGCTCGTTACTTTTTCATCAGACAATCTGTTGTGGACACTACGCGGGAAAGTATCTTCAGGTAAGGAGGTGATCCAACCGCAGGTTCCCCTACGGTTACCTTGTTACGACTTCACCCCAGTCATGAATCACAAAGTGGTAAGCGCCCTCCCGAAGGTTAAGCTACCTACTTCTTTTGCAACCCACTCCCATGGTGTGACGGGCGGTGTGTACAAGGCCCGGGAACGTATTCACCGTGGCATTCTGATCCACGATTACTAGCGATTCCGACTTCACGGAGTCGAGTTGCAGACTCCGATCCGGACTACGACGCACTTTGTGAGGTCCGCTTGCTCTCGCGAGGTCGCTTCTCTTTGTATGCGCCATTGTAGCACGTGTGTAGCCCTGCTCGTAAGGGCCATGATGACTTGACGTCATCCCCACCTTCCTCCGGTTTATCACCGGCAGTCTCCTTTGAGTTCCCGACCGAATCGCTGGCAACAAAGGATAAGGGTTGCGCTCGTTGCGGGACTTAACCCAACATTTCACAACACGAGCTGACGACAGCCATGCAGCACCTGTCTCACGGTTCCCGAAGGCACTAAGGCATCTCTGCCAAATTCCGTGGATGTCAAGAGCAGGTAAGGTTCTTCGCGTTGCATCGAATTAAACCACATGCTCCACCGCTTGTGCGGGCCCCCGTCAATTCATTTGAGTTTTAACCTTGCGGCCGTACTCCCCAGGCGGTCGACTTAACGCGTTAGCTCCGGAAGCCACTCCTCAAGGGAACAACCTCCAAGTCGACATCGTTTACGGCGTGGACTACCAGGGTATCTAATCCTGTTTGCTCCCCACGCTTTCGCACCTGAGCGTCAGTCTTTGTCCAGGGGGCCGCCTTCGCCACCGGTATTCCTCCAGATCTCTACGCATTTCACCGCTACACCTGGAATTCTACCCCCCTCTACAAGACTCTAGCCTGCCAGTTTCGAATGCAGTTCCCGGGTTGAGCCCGGGGATTTCACATCCGACTTGACAGACCGCCTGCGTGCGCTTTACGCCCAGTAATTCCGATTAACGCTTGCACCCTCCGTATTACCGCGGCTGCTGGCACGGAGTTAGCCGGTGCTTCTTCTGCGGGTAACGTCAATGAGTGAGGTTATTAACCTCACTCCCTTCCTCCCCGCTGAAAGTACTTTACAACCCGAAGGCCTTCTTCATACACGCGGCATGGCTGCATCAGGCTTGCGCCCATTGTGCAATATTCCCCACTGCTGCCTCCCGTAGGAGTCTGGACCGTGTCTCAGTTCCAGTGTGGCTGGTCATCCTCTCAGACCAGCTAGGGATCGTTGCCTTGGTGAGCCATTACCTCACCAACAAGCTAATCCCATCTGGGCACATCCGATGGTGTGAGGCCCGAAGGTCCCCCACTTTGGTCCGTAGACGTTATGCGGTATTAGCTACCGTTTCCAGTAGTTATCCCCCTCCATCGGGCAGTTTCCCAGACATTACTCACCCGTCCGCCACTCGTCACCCAAAGAGCAAGCTCTCCTGTGCTACCGTTCGACTTGCATGTGTTAGGCCTGCCGCCAGCGTTCAATCTGAGCCATGATCAAACTCTTCAATTTAAAAGTTCGATTTGCTTCAACAAGTGAAGCGATGCTCAAGTGTAAAACGTCATAATGAATTTCATTATGTGTTCACTCTTAAGACTTGATATTTTTTGCGCCTTGCGGCGCTGATATCAATCCTGCGAGTGCCCACACAGATTGTCTGATAAATTGTTAAAGAGCAGTGCCACATAATCTCGTGTGGCGCGGGGTGCAGATATTACGCTTTCCCGCTGAAGAGTCAAGGAATTTCTCACTTTTCTCTTCCTGACCCGGTGACCGTTAAGCCGTTGTTCCGTGTCAGTGGAGGCGCATTATAGGGAGTTCCTGACGGGTGACAAGCCCTAAATGCAAAAAAGATTCTAACCGGCTGTTTTTTACCCACAACCCTCATTGAGAGAGAGTTTTTCGAGCTTTTCAAAGCCATATCGCTTTAAAACGGGCAATAACTGTACAGCGCGGTCGGTAATTTCCAGACAAAAAGCAATATTGTCATCGGCAGACTTTGCCACTGGCGATTCGTTTTCTAATAGCCAGGCCGTTCTGCGGGCAATGGCAGCACCGGAATTCACTAACCGGGTGCCCTCGGGAAGAACCTGTTGCAGCTCTTCATTAAGCAAAGGAAAGTGCGTGCAGCCCAGTACGACCGTATCCGGCGGCTCTTTCATTCTCAGCCAGGGTTGCAGGATGCGCCGCACGTCATCCAGCGCTACAGGGTGACCGTGAAGTTTAGCTTCCGCCAGTTCAACCAGTTCGGCCGAGCCCAGCATCTCCGTTTTACACTCACTGGCGAAGCGCTCAACCAGTTCGTGTGTATAAGGACGCTTAACGGTGCCGCGCGTAGCCAACAGGCCAACAACCCCGTTACGGGTGAGGCGAGCAGCAGGTTTGATAGCAGGAACAACGCCGACGACGGGGAACGCAAAGCGCTCGCGCAGGGCGGGCAGCGTGACGGTACTGGCTGAGTTACAGGCGATAACGGCCAGTGCGAGGGGATAACGTCTGGTGACTGCGCTAACGATTTCAACCACCCGCTCCACAATAAACGCCTCTGATTTTTCACCGTAGGGAAAAGCGACGTTATCGAAGACATATATATAGTGCAGATCCGGCAGCAGCTGTCGGATCTCATCGTAGACTGAAAGCCCCCCAACGCCGGAGTCAAAAACCAGCACGCTGGGACGCGGGTCAGAAAGTGTAGCTACCGCTGAGGTAATACTCTCTTCCCGGGGTTTGATAGCCATAGACTGTCTCGTAATCTTTATCAAACAGGTTGGCTATTCTACCACGAACGGTTAGCTGAGAGGTGACAGGATACGACGCAGCAAGATCCCACAGGCTGACGCCACCCAGCTTAACGGTACGGGGTGTGGTTGAAGCGTTATAGTCTTTGTCATAACGCTCCCCCAGATACTGATAGCTTACCGACCAGCCCACGTCATACAGCGTATAGTCCAGCTGATACTTCACCTGCTGCTTAGCACGGCGAGCAAGGATTTCATTCGTCGTACCGTTACGGGGGTCCACATAGTCGTAAGAGACGGAGTGACTGACCGGGCCGGTATTGAAAGAGGCCGTTGCCTCAATGCCTTTGATCTTTGCCTTGTTAATATTGTAATAGCGGAAAGTCGCTGGATCGCTGTCGATAAGACTGTCAATATCATTACGGTAGCCTGACAACCGCCAGTTCACCGAGCCGGCCAGGCCTTCAAAGCCCCCTTCCCACTGCTTACTTTCTTCCGGATTAAGATCGCGATTGCCGTAAATAGCGCTATAAACCTGACTCAGATTAGGCGCTTTGAAGGCTGTTCCATATGAAGCGAAAACGCTGTAGCCCTCACTAAATTCCCATGAGGCGCTGCTCTGCCAGGTGTTATGCCAGCCAAACGTGTTGTTATCATCACCACGCACTGCCCCCTCCAGCGTCACGCTTCCCAGCTTCTGCTGAGTCGTGGCGTAAATACCGGTATTACGCTGCTGCTCTCCTTTACTCACGTAATTGGTATTCGGCTGTGAAATTTGCTGTTGCCAGTCCACGCCTGCGCTGACGGTGCCCTTGCCCAGGGCCAGCGTATTGCCCCATTGCAGATTGTACTGCTCAACGTCATCCAGCGTCGCGGGTTCAGCGTATCGGCCACGACGCGGATCGTAGTTATAGTCTTTCGTGTGGCCGTAGCTGGCGATAAGCTGGGTGGCGTAGCCGTCACGGTTGAAGCGCAGGCCGGTGTCCCAGGTCTGGTTATAAAGCTGGCGCGTATCGACCCGCGCACCCGGTACGCTATAGCTCAGGCTCCCGTCATAGGCCGTACGGTTATCAAAGCCATAGCCCCGAATAAACCCGCTGATTTCATCATCAAACTGATGTTCCACTGAGCCATACAGCGTTTTACTCATGAAGCAGTCGCGATCTTTCTGTGCCGGATCGCCGTAGATATCAGGATAGCCCGCGACAACGTCGTAGCCTTTGGTATAGGTATAGTTGCCGGCCAGGGTGATGCGGGTGGCGCTATCCAGCATCTGCTGGATAGACGCGTCGTAAGACTGATAGCCGTTAGAACCGATACCTGCGGTCAGCGAAGTCCCAGGCCTGTCGCGCAGGGTGATGATATTCATCACGCCGCCGATAGCATCGGAACCGTACACGGCCGATCGTGCGCCGCGGACGTATTCGATACGCTGTACCAGCGAAAGGGGAATTTGGCTGAGGTCGGAAGAACCGCTGATGCCCGCCTGATTCAGGCGAATACCGTCAATCAGCACCAGCACATGTCGGGATTCTGTGCCGCGAATAAACAGCGAACTTTGCTGGCCTAACCCCCCGCTTTGCGCAATATCCACCCCGGGTAAACGACGCATCACGTCAGCCACACTCTTCGCCTGCCAGCGATCAATCTCTTCGCGCGTGACGACAGAGGTCGGGGCTAAAACCGAAGATATGGGCTGGGCAAAGCGGTTCGCGGTGGTCACCAGCGTGCCTTCGGCCCCCTCTGCCACACTATCCTGCGCCCAGAGAGAAATCGCCGTGGCAACAACGGCCAACGGTATTGGCATTTTCTTTGTCATTAATGAAAAGAGATCCAAAAATCATGAAGGTTGCCGCGTAAAATCCATCCTTTACGCACGAGGATCGGTTGGCTATGGGCCAGAATGCGCATCTTATGTTCAAATTTAGCAGAGATCCATGACTCACAAGCCTGAATTAGCAGCATGGCGCACAATGCTGGACATTGAGTGGCGAATCCCTACAATCGCCGGGCAATAAAGCTCCATTAACTCAGGAAATACCATGACGCCCGAAAAGCTGCCGACAGAACACTATGATGCCCAACTTGAAGAGAAGGTCAGCCGTCTGAAGACGCTGATGACGCCTTTCACCGCTATGGATGTCGAAGTTTTTCGTTCGCCGGTCAGCCATTACAGGATGCGCGCGGAATTTCGTATCTGGCACGAGGGGGATGACCTTTATCACATCATTTTCGACCAGCAGACGCGCCAGCGCATTCGCGTAGATAGCTTTCCCGCCGCCAGCCAGATAATCAACGATCTGATGCCCAGGCTGATTGAAGCGCTGCGTGATAACAAAGTACTGCGCTATAAGCTGTTCCAGCTTGATTATCTGTCGACGATGAGCAACCAGATTGTCGTGTCGATGCTTTATCATCGTAAGCTAACCGACGAATGGCAGCAGGCCGCCGCTGAACTGCGTGACAGCCTGCGGTCAGAAGGCTTCGATCTGCAGCTGATAGGCCGTGCCACCCGAACAAAGATCTGTCTGGATCGTGATTTCGTCGATGAGTGTCTGCCGGTTGCCGGAAAGGATATTGTCTACCGGCAGGTTGAAAATAGCTTTACCCAGCCGAATGCCGCGATGAATATTCAGATGCTGGAATGGGCGCTGGAAGTCACAAAGAATGCCCGGGGTGATTTGCTGGAGCTGTATTGTGGTAACGGCAACTTTTCGCTGGCGCTGGCGCGTAACTTCAGGCGCGTGCTGGCAACAGAAATTGCAAAACCCTCGGTCGCTTCAGCACAGTACAACATTGCCGTGAACCAGATTGAAAACGTGCAGATTATACGCATGTCGGCTGAGGAATTTACCCAGGCCATGAAGGGTACGCGTGAATTCCGTCGGCTGGAGGGAATAGATCTGACGGGCTACGAATGCGAGACGATTTTTGTCGATCCCCCTCGCAGCGGCTTAGATGAGGATACGGTGAAAATGGTGCAGGCTTATCCACACATCCTCTATATTTCCTGCAATCCACAGACGCTTTGCGAAAATCTGGCCGTGCTGTCGGAAACGCATGAGGTGACGCGTCTGGCGCTGTTCGATCAGTTCCCCTATACCCACCATATGGAGTGTGGCGTACTGCTAACCGCGCGAAAAAAATAACGCATCTGTAGAACGATAAGCGAAAGCCAGGCGTAATCTCATTGAGAGAGTGGCATTAATAATCTTTACGCCTGGTTCAAAAAATCATTCTTTCGTAAGGCCTTCACAAAAAAAGATGGAAAGCCGGAAAGAGAGATAGTGTCGTCAGTCTTATATTAGGTTTTACGTTGACTGCCCTTCTTTAAAATATATTCATTTTCCTCAAATAAATATCTCGCTTCTGCTAACACCCAGCAAAAAACCAGCAATGTAAATCCTATAATGAAAACCCGTACAGCGTCTGACGTGAAACCAACATATATGCTAATCATGGGGTGTTGCGAAAAGGTAAAAAGCAGAATCTGTAGCGGAGAAAGTATATAGGGTGAGACACCGTCCACAATGAGTAAAATCGCCACACTGCGCAGCAGAACGACATTACCATACCACCATACTTTACCCTTATAAAAGTTGAGAAAGAGGAAAGCAGCACAGAACATAGCCGCGTAGTAGGGTAGCTGATTCAGGCAGTCTAAAAGGAAGGTTCCCAGATAAACATAGCCCCGGGTGGGGATAGTATACTCCTCAAGAAAGGGATAATAAGAGATATAACCCTGGACTAATTGACTGTATGCCTCGTCGAAAAACCAGCTGTATAAAATCATTATCGTTTCTCCAAGGGCGGAGGCGACAAGCAGGAATATCGTCAGGATACAGATAATACGTAACCCTGGGGTAAGCCGGGTAAAAGGAACTTCATCCTCATCCATCATTATTTTGCTCTCCATGCAAAATTAAGCTCTCAGACCTTTATCTCAGCGACATTGACTTTAGTTTATAATAACCTGTAAATCCCCGCACCGGATAAACAGCAGCTAAATATCCGACAAACAGAAAGATATTATATCTCTAACGATTTCGTTTGAGTCTTAACACAAGCCAGAATACCAGCGCAACCATTAGAACGGTTGGAATGAAGTTTGAACCAATAGCAGGATATTCTGCGCGAACGATAGCGCTGTAAAGCAGAATGCCTAACAGAAAAAAACCGGCGGCAAGCGGTGGCATTCCATCCGGCATGGATCGGTTCAAATAGCGATGGTGCAGGCACCAGGCGGACAGCCCCAGCGTAATAAGCGGGAAAATTGAGAACGGCACCAGGGAACTGAATAACACCGAAAACATTCCGTTGATCGCAAGACCGCTGAGAAATGCCAGCAACAGCGTGCCTCTGTCCCGACCTGTAGGTAAACTCATATCACTCTCCTTAACCATGAGATTCAAGCGTTACCGCCAGCTTCTCCTGTTCACGTCGATACCAGTAATAAGCGCCCTTCGAAATCATTCGCAACTGAAGCACCAGCCTCTCTTCAAGCTGACGGCGTTGTTCAATATCAATATCCAACGCCTCGGCTCCGGCGTTAAAGACTATAATCACCATTGCCTCGGCCTGCGCCTCGGTGAAACTGCGCGGCATACGGTTCTCGAGTTCGAGGTAGTCCGCCAGTTCGGCAATAAAATGCTGGATCTCACGCGCAACCGCCGCGCGGAAGGCCGACGATGTGCCTGACCGTTCCCGTAAAAGCAGACGGAAAGCATTGGGATTATTACCGATGAATTCCATAAAGGTAGAGACGGACGTGCGTATCACGCTGCCGCCCTTGGCGATGCGCTGACGCGCCTGACGCATTAGCTGGCGCAGCATCAGTCCACTCTCGTCGACCATGGTTAAGCCAAGCTCATCAACGTCACGAAAGTGACGATAGAATGAGGTAGGAGCAATACCCGCTTCCCGGGCAACCTCCCGCAGGCTGAGGCTGGCAAAGCTTCGCTCGGCGCTGAGCTGGCTAAATGCCGCCTCAATCAGCGAACGACGTGTTCGTTCTTTTTGCTGTGCTCTGACGCCCATATCTATGCCTGTTTTACCTGCCAGGCTGGCACTATAACAAAAATTTCAGCGTACAGTTGCATCAACTTTGTTATCGCCTGTTAACTCAACGCTTTGTCAAATGATGGCAAAATTAGCGGTTAGAATTGGGAAGTGGCCGTCAGGATGTTAGAATATCGTTGAAAAATTGTATAAAAATATAGGACGTATCAGTATGCAACAGTCTTATGATTATGATGCCATCGTTATTGGTTCAGGTCCCGGCGGCGAGGGTGCCGCGATGGGCCTGGTCAAACAGGGCGCAAAGATCGCAGTCATTGAGCGTTATCACAATATTGGCGGCGGCTGCACGCACTGGGGAACGATCCCCTCCAAGGCCCTGCGCCACGCCGTTAGCCGCATCATTGAGTTCAATCAAAACCCGCTTTACAGCGATCATACCCGCCTGCTTCGCTCTTCCTTTGCCGATATCCTGAATCACACAGAAAACGTGATAAGTCAGCAAACGCGTATGCGTCAGGGATTTTATGAGCGAAACCGCTGTGAGCTGTACCAGGGTGATGCACGCTTTCTTGATGCCAATACGATTGAAATTCAGACCCACGACGGTACGGTCGAACGCCTTACCGCAGAGAAATTTGTTATTGCCTGTGGTTCGCGACCTTATCACCCGGTCGACGTCGACTTTACCCATCCGCGCATTTACGACAGCGACTCTATCCTCAATCTGCACCATGAGCCGGGCCACGTCATTATTTATGGTGCCGGAGTGATCGGTTGTGAATACGCTTCAATCTTCCGTGGGTTGAACGTGAAGGTCGATCTGATCAATACCCGCGATCATCTGCTGGCCTTTCTCGATCAGGAGATTTCTGACTCGCTCTCTTATCACTTTTGGAACAATGGCGTGGTGATTCGCCACAACGAGGAGTTTGAGAAGATTGAGGGGACCAGCGATGGCGTGATTATGCACCTGAAGTCGGGCAAGAAAGTGAAGGCCGACTGCCTGCTGTATGCCAACGGCCGTACGGGTAACACCGATTCACTCTCCCTGGAAAACGTCGGCCTGGAAGCGGATGGACGGGGCCTGCTAAAGGTCAACAGCATGTATCAGACCGCACAGCCGCATATTTACGCGGTGGGCGATGTCATTGGGTATCCAAGCCTCGCCTCAGCAGCCTACGATCAGGGACGTATTGCCGCACAGGCGCTGATTAAGGGTGAGGCCAACGCGCATCTGATTGAGGATATCCCAACGGGGATTTATACCATTCCTGAAATCAGCTCCGTGGGGAAAACCGAGCAGCAGCTCACGGCGCTGAAGGTGCCTTACGAGGTGGGTCGTGCGCAGTTTAAGCATCTGGCTCGCGCGCAAATTGTGGGGATGAACGTCGGAAGTTTGAAGATTCTTTTCCACCGCGAAACTAAAGAGATCCTTGGGATCCACTGCTTTGGTGAACGCGCGGCCGAGATTATTCATATCGGCCAGGCCATTATGGAGCAGAAGAACGGTGGCAACACGATAGAGTACTTCGTGAATACCACCTTTAACTACCCCACCATGGCTGAGGCCTATCGCGTGGCGGCGTTAAACGGCCTAAACCGCCTGTTTTAACGCACTGCCCAGGTAGCCCTGCATATGCGTACGGATCTCCTCTGCCAGCTGCTCATAGCGGCTGCGCAGCGGTGAACCCGGCCGATACACCAGCGCAATGGTGCGCTGCGGCTCCGGCTTGTAACAGGGCAGATAGCAGACGCCATCGCGCATGCGTTCTTTCGGCACGGCCAGGGCGGGCAGTAGCGTTATGCCGCTTCCTGCTGCAACCATGTTGCGCAGCGTTTCGAGGCTGGTCGCGCGAAAATGCGTATCTTCATCAGCTCCGGCCTGGAAACAAAAGCCCATTGCCTGGTCACGCAGGCAGTGCCCGTCTTCCAGCATCAGCAGCTTTTCACCCGCCAAATCGGACATTGGCACGCGATCGCGGTCATGCCACGGGTGGTCCTGGTAAATAGCCAGCTTCATGGGTTCATCGAACAGGGGCACTTCGATAAAGGCCTCAGACTCTTTCACCAGCGCCAGAATGGCACAATCCAGTTTACCGCTGTCGAGCTGCGCCAGCAGCTGCTGCGTCTGCGCTTCATGCAGATACATTTCAAGTTTAGGGAACGTTTTGTGCAGCGTAGGGATGATCTGCGGCAGCAGATAAGGGCCTACGGTTGGGATCAGTCCAATGTGCAGCGGCCCGGACATGGCATCGCCCTGCTGGCTGGCCATCTCCTTTAGCACCTTGACTTCCCGCAGTACGGTGCGTGCCTGGTCCACCAGCAGCAATCCAGACTGAGTGAACAGGACTTTACGGCTGGTTCGCTCCAGAAGCATCACACCCAACTCGTCCTCAAGCTTGCGGATTTGACCGCTGAGGGTGGGCTGACTCACGTGGCATGCATCCGCAGCACGACGAAAATGGCGGTGTTCCGCCAGCGCTACAAGGTATTCAAGATCGCGAATATTCATCTTATCCTCCGGGCCACGATAGACCGTGGCGATAGATAGAATAGCAATCAACGATTATCCCTATCAAGTCTTAAAAGTAATAATGTCGCCCGTTCGAGATTTGAATCAATTTTACCCCCATTGATGAGGTAGTTTATGTTCGCAAGTCAGGAAGGTAAGTCAGTCCCACAGGTCACTTTCCACACACGCCAGGGCGACCAATGGGTCGACGTCACAACTGACGAGCTGTTTAAAGATAAAACTGTCATCGTGTTTTCACTGCCGGGTGCCTTTACCCCGACGTGCTCGTCAAGCCACTTGCCACGCTATAACGAGCTGTCAGACGTGTTCAAAAAGCACGGCGTCGACAATATTCTGTGCGTTTCAGTCAACGACACCTTCGTGATGAATGCCTGGAAAGCCGATCAGCACGCAGAAAATATCACGTTTATTCCAGACGGTAACGGTGAGTTTACCCGCGGTATGGGCCAGCTGGTCGAGAAAGCCGACCTGGGCTTCGGTCCACGCTCATGGCGTTATTCGATGCTGGTGCGCAATGGCGTCGTTGAAAAAATGTTTATAGAGCCGAACAAGCCGGGCGACCCGTTCGAAGTGTCAGATGCGGACACCATGCTGCGTTATCTGGCACCGGAATTTAAAGTGCAGGAATCGGTTTCATTGTTCACTAAGCCGGGCTGCTCATTCTGCGCAAAAGCGAAGCAGATGCTGCTGGACCGCGGTATTCAGTACGAAGAAATCGTGCTGGGCCAGGATGCGACCACGGTCAGCCTGCGCGCGATGACCGGTCGGGCCACGGTGCCACAGGTCTTTATCGGTGGACGCCACATTGGTGGCAGCGACGATTTAGAGAAGTACATGCTGGGTCATTGATTCTGATCTAAGTCAATAAGCGGTAAATCGTACAGGCAGAGGCCGCGGTCAGGTTTCCGCGGCTTTAGCTATGCCTTGCAGATACGTTTATACTTCAATAATTTACTGAAAAACATTAACTACCAGGCATACCTTTCATTAAATCACGAAGCAAATCCTTCCCAATTTCTAACGAATTGTTATATCCAGCATAGGGCCCGATAACCGCGCCAGCGACTGCGCCCACCGCAGCTCCCCCGATCATGCCGATCAGCGCAGTCAGTCCCCCGCCGATGCCAACGAGATCGCCCGAAAATGCGCCGCGGCCGCCTAACGTGGCCATTACCCACGATCCCACCACGCCCCCCATAATTGAGCAGGTAGCCCCTTCGACAATATTGATAATGATGTTATTTCCATAGGCACCTGAAACACCATTCACTTCATGTACTGTTAACTCACGCATGATTAAATCCTTTAATTTTTTTCGAAAAATTTACATAAATTAGGGTTTATTTTATTCCACCAGCAATAAGGTTCTGGGCTGCTTCAATTACCAAAGGATAAGTATAAGAAAGCGGGACCATAAAACCCCCAATAAATCCGCCCACGCCACCAATCACTCCACCACCAACGGCCCCTACCAGCTGACCAATGATACTTAGCCCCCAAATGCCGGTGGCGTCGCCACCGTGCAGAAAACCAATGGCACCGCCATTCACTGCCGCTGTTACGCCGCCAAGCACGGAGCTCAGCGTACGGTCTACAACGAACCCTCCGATATCGGCGATGATGCCGCTCCCTGACACGTCAGACATTTCACTTAACGTTAACTCACGCATATCTTATCCCTTTTTAAATTTCCAGATTATGGGGCAGGCAGAATAATTGCATTACGCCGGTATCTTCTTGCGACCAGGATATTATGTAAATGCGTTACCAGTAACAATAATAAAAACTTTATTCTCAGGGGGTATATGCCCACGGGAAATAATTAAACCCGCAATATGGAGGCCTTAAGGTGTCACAGATATTAAATTTCAGAGGATAAACCGGAGATATTTTGGGGGGATTTCTTTAGAGATAAATAAGGGGGGGCCAGCCCCCCTGAAAAGATAGCCAGTATGCCGTCACCGGCTACAGAAAATAAGACGCCAGGCCGCTATCGCAGCCGATTTTTCGCATCAGTGATGGCGAGCGAAACCTGATGAGGTGAAACGCCCCCCTTCGCATTGCGTTTATCAAGACAGGATTGCAGCGACAAAATCGGGTAAACATCCTCTGCAATGACGCTGCTGAATGCCTGTAGATCAGAAAGCGGCAGTGCCTCCAGCGCCACGCCCTGCGTGATGGCGACCACCACCACTTCGCCGACGATATGGTGCGCCTCGCGGAAAGGAACACCTTTTGCCACCAGGTAGTCCGCCAGTTCGGTGGCGTTGGCATAGCCCTGCTCGGCCGCTTCCTGACAGCGTGGACGCTTCACCTGAATGCCATCCAGCACCAGCGCGGCCATATGCAGGCAGTCTGACCAGGTATCCAGCGCGTCGAACAGCCCCTCTTTATCTTCCTGCATATCCTTGTTATAGGCCAGCGGCAGCCCTTTCAGCGTCATGGTCATCGCCGTGAGCGCACCCTGCACGCGACCACACTTACCCCGTATCAGCTCCAGTGCATCCGGGTTTTTCTTCTGCGGCATCAGGGAAGAGCCGGACGTCACTTTGTCTGACAGCTCAACAAAGCCGGACTCACCGGTATTGAAGAAGATCAGATCTTCAGCAAAGCGCGACAGGTGAACCATGCCGATGGAAGCGTCAGAGAGCAGTTCAAGCACGTGATCGCGGTCAGATACCGTATCCAGGCTGTTACGCGTGGCGGAGGCAAAGCCTAACCAACCGGCCAGCTGGTCACGGTCGATTTCGTAGGCCGTGCCCGCCAGCGCGCCACAGCCCAGCGGGCTGACGTCCAGACGCTTCAGGGTGTCCTGCAGGCGGCTCTCGTCACGCGCCAGCATCTCGACGTAGGCCAGACACCAGTGGGCAAAGGTGACGGGCTGCGCACGCTGAAGATGCGTGTAGCCGGGCATTACCGCGTCCTGATTAGCCTCAGCGGTGGTGAGCAGGGCCTGCTGGAGCTGTCGGGTCGCCGTCAGCAGCTCATTCACCTGAGCTTTGCACCACAGCTTGAGATCGGTGGCAACCTGATCGTTGCGGCTGCGGCCCGTATGCAGTTTTTTACCCAGCGCCCCCACTTTGTCAATCAGGCGGCTTTCCACGTAGCTGTGAATATCTTCCGCATCACTTTCCAGGATCTGCTGCGGGTTAGCCCGCACCTCTTCCAGCAGCACGGTCAGTGCACTCTCCAGCTGCTGCTGCTCTTCCGACGTCAGAACATTGACCGTTACCAGCGCTTTGGACCAGGCAATGGATCCCACAATGTCCTGTTCTGCCAGACGATAGTCAAAGCGCAGCGAGTCGTTAAACAGCTTAAAGCGTTGATCCGCTGCCTGTGTAAACCGTCCACCCCAAAGTGCCATGTCAGTGCTCCCTTAAATTCGTTAAGTCGTTGTCACTGATGCCGGTAAGGGGAACGGACGTTATCCGTCCCCAACGCCTGTGCGTACCGGCAATCCGGATACCTATTTTTTTTCGTTCAGCGCGCGAATACGTGAAGAAAGTGAGAACAGCCGGATAAACCCACCCGCGTGACGATGATCGTAAACCTCATCTTCGCCGAAGGTAGCAAACTCTTCAGAGTAGAGGCTATTGGCGGATTTCTTCTGAATCGCCGTCACCTGCCCCTTGTACAGCTGAAGGACCACTTCGCCATTTACTTCTTCGGCCAGTGCCTCAGCGGAGGCCTGGATAGACTTACGCAGCGGCGCAAACCAGCGGCCATCGTAAACCACGTAGGACATCTCAAGGCCCAGCTGCTCGCGCCATTTAAAGCTATCGCGATCTAATACCAGCTGCTCAACGGCGCGGAGCGCATTAACCATAATAGTGCCGCCGGGGGTTTCATAGCAGCCGCGCGACTTAATGCCGACCAGACGGTTTTCTACGATATCAATACGGCCTACGCCATGCTTAGCACCCAGCACGTTCAGCTTTTCCAGACACTTGTACGGGCTGAGTGCCTCGCCGTTAACCGCAACCACGCGCCCTTTTTCGACGGAAACGGTGACCTGCTCGGGCTGGTCCGGCGCTTCCAGCGGGTCGACTGTCCATACCCAGCAATCTTTATTCGGCGCGTTCCACGGGCTTTCCAGTACGCCACCTTCGGTAGAGATATGCCACGCGTTCTCATCACGGCTGTAGATTTTTTCCAGCGAAGCCGTGGTCGGAATGTTGCGCTCCTTCAGATAGTCCAGCAGCGCTTCACGGGAACGCAGGTTCCACTCGCGCCATGGCGCAACGACGGCAAGCTGGGGAGCCAGCGCGGTGTAGGTGGTTTCAAAGCGCACCTGGTCGTTGCCTTTACCGGTTGCGCCGTGGCACAGCGCATCCGCACCCACTTTCAGCGCCAGCTCAACCTGGGCTTTGGCGATGATAGGTCTGGCCATTGAGGTGCCCAGCAGATAGGTACCTTCATACAGGGCGCCGGTCTGCAACACGGGGTAAACGTAGTCGCTGATAAAGGCTTCGCGCAGGTCAACCACGTGGCACTCAGAGGCACCAGACTGGATTGCCTTCTGCTCAACGCCTTCCAGATCGCCACGCTCCTGGCCGATATCCGCAACAAAGGCCACGACTTCACAGCCGCCGTAGTTCTCTTTCAGCCATGGAATAATGGCAGAGGTATCCAGACCACCGGAGTAAGCCAGAACGATTTTTTTTATGCTCTTATCTTGCATTGTCTTATCCTTGAACATTCTGTTAAGCGAGGATCCGGGTGCCAATTGACACGCCGTTAAAGAGGTTTTGCAGCTGTTCTGCATGACGCCAGCTGGCAATATCCACCGGACGCCCCAGCGTGCGGGCGGCGTCCAGCGCGGCATTCACTTTGACGACCATGCCATCGGTGATGATCCCCTGGGCGATCAGCGCTTCGGCCTTCGCCGCCGTCATCTCTTCAATGCGCTGGCCTTTGCCGTCCAGAATACCGCTCACGTCAGACAGCAGGATCAGGTCCGCTCCCAGGGTCGCGGCCAGGGCCGTTGCCGCCTGGTCAGCATTAACGTTCATTAGCTCACCCTGCTGGGTGATGCCGATGGAGCTGATAACCGGCAGAAAACCCGCGGTCAGCAGCGTTGTAATAAGCTTAGGCGAACCGGGCGCCGCCTGACCCACGTGGCCCAGCTGTGGGTCGAACTGTTCAACCTCCACGATACCGCCGTCGGCCAGGCAGAGGCCAACGGCGTCAATACCGTGTTTCTTCGACCAGGCCAGCAGGGTTTTATTTGCGGTGCCGGCCAGCGCACCGGTAATGATGTCGATCTGATCGGCAGGCGTGACGCGCAGCCCGTTTTTCTTTTGCACCGGCAGAGAGAGCTTTTTCATCAGTTCATCCACCAGACAGCCGCCACCGTGGACGATAAGCAACGGACGCTGATGCGATTCACGCCAGCTCACCAGCGCAGAGAAGAGTTTTTCCAGCGCTTCTTCACTGTCCAGCAGTACGCCACCGAGTTTGATAATAAGAGGATTCGTCATTTCGCTACTCGCTGATTAAATAAGTGACTCAGTTTCCGGGAAACCGAAACGAATATTCAGGCACTGCACCGCCTGGGAAGAGGCACCTTTGAGCAGGTTATCCTCTGCCGCTACCACGATCAGATGCTCACCCTGCACGACAAAACCGATATCACAGAACGGCAGCCCGGCTACCGCTTTAACAGACGGTACGCCTTTATCGTACAGTCGTACCAGCGGCTTATCGTGGTAGGCGTTATGAAACGCCTCAGCCACATCCTCAGCGCTGATGCCCGCTTTCAGACGGCAGGTAATGGTTGCCAGAATGCCGCGTGGGAAATTGCCCAGATGTGGGGTGAAGATCACCGGGATCCCGAGATGGGCGGTGATTTCAGGGTGATGACGATGATTGAACAGGCCATAGGGCTGCAGGCTGACTTCGCAGAAGCTGGTACTGACGGACGCTTTACGCCCGGCACCGCTGACGCCGCTGGTGGCATTGATCACTGGCCACTGGGCGTCGTTGAGCAGACCGGCTTCCACCAGCGGCTTCAACGCCAGCTGCGCCGCCGTCGGGTAGCAGCCCGGTACGGCGATCAGCTGGGCCTCTTTAATGCTGTTATGCTGCCACTCTGCCAGGCCATAGGCAGCTTTATCCAGCCACGACTGGTGCTGATGGGCAAAGCCGTAGTAACGGCTGTAAAAGCTCTGATCGTTGACGCGGAAGGCACCCGAGAGATCGAACACCACGCAGCCCGCCGCCAGAAAGGCTGGCGCAAGGTCGTGGCTGACTTCATGGGCGGTGGCAAGAAAAACCACGTCGACCTTATCAGCAAACTCCTCTGCCCGGCTCATCGGCTGTAGCGGCAAATCGACGATGCCTTTCAGCTGTGGATGAAGCTCAGAAAGCAATTTTCCTGCGTCGGGGCTTTGCGCTGAAACCGCTAAAGCGGTTATGTTCACCTGGGGGTGACGGTTCAGATACGTCACCAGCTCAACGCCAGCATAGCCACTGGCACCCACAATCAACGTATTCAACATCAGACTGACACCTTTTCCTGGTCAGAAAATTCCGGGCTGCAGCGGCCTGCCGCTGTATTCCCAGGCGATCGGCGCAGGACAGGGAAGATTAATCGGTTTCCATCCGCACGCCATTAATGTATTTTTATTCACTAATACTGCATGAATATTGATACTATCCTAACGCAAGGACTGTCAACAGTGAAGACAAAATTACCGCCTTTTATCGAGCTTTACCGCGAGTTGATTGCCACCCCCTCCATCAGCGCAACCGATATCGCCATCGATCAGAGTAATGAAACTTTAATCAGTTTGCTCGCGGGCTGGTTCCGGGATCTGGGCTTCAGCGTGGAGGTCCAGCCCGTTCCCGGTACGCGTCACAAATTCAATATGCTGGCAAAAACCGGTAGCGGTGCGGGCGGCCTGCTGTTAGCGGGCCATACCGACACCGTTCCCTTTGATGATGGCCGCTGGACCCGCGATCCCTTCACCCTGACCGAACACGACAATAAGCTGTACGGACTGGGAACCGCCGATATGAAAGGCTTCTTTGCTTTCATTTTAGATGCGCTGCGCGACATTGATCTCAACACGCTGGAAAAACCGCTCTATATCCTGGCGACGGCGGATGAAGAAACCACCATGGCTGGCGCGAAATACTTCTCGGAAACCACCGCGATCCGCCCTGACTGCGCAATTATCGGCGAGCCAACCTCGCTGAAGCCGGTGCGCGCCCACAAGGGCCATCTCTCCCAGGCGATCCGCATTCAGGGACAGTCAGGCCACTCCAGCGATCCCGCACGCGGCGTCAATGCGATTGAACTGATGCATGAGTCCATTACCCACCTGATGGGACTGCGTAAGACGCTGAAGGCGCGCTACCATCATGACGGTTTCGCTATCCCTTATCCGACCATGAACTTTGGCCATATTAACGGCGGCGATGCGGCAAACCGTATCTGCGCCTGCTGCGAACTGCATATGGATATCCGCCCGCTGCCTGGCCTGTCGCTGAAGGAGCTTGACGGATTGCTCAATGAAGCCCTGGCACCCGTGAGCGAGCGCTGGCCTGGTCGGGTAACGGTAAGTGAACTGCACCCTCCTATTCCGGGATACGAATGCCCACGCGATCATCAGCTGGTTCAGGTGGTAGAAAAACTGCTGGGGACGGAAACGGAAGTGGTCAACTACTGTACAGAAGCGCCGTTTATTCAGGAAATATGCCCGACGCTGGTGCTGGGGCCTGGCTCTATCAATCAGGCACATCAGCCGGATGAATATATTGATACCGCCTTTATCAAGCCAACCCGGGAGCTGATTGCTCAGGTGGTGCAGCATTTCTGCCACCCGCAATAAAATTCATAAATTCCTGTGATTTAGCCACCACAGGACATTTTTAAGCCAATTGACGAATGGCAGCGAACGTGGCTAGATAAACATCAACGTTATGCCGGCAACGGTGAAAGATAATGACAAAAACCAGAAGGGCGTCAGGGGTGATATGAACGAACAATATTCCGCAATGCGAAGTAATGTCAGTATGCTCGGCAAACTGCTCGGCGATACCATTAAGGATGCGCTGGGCGAAAACATCCTTGAACGGGTGGAAACCATCCGTAAGCTCTCTAAGTCATCACGTGCGGGCAATGATGCCCACCGCCAGGCGCTGCTTTCCACGCTGCAAAACCTCTCTAATGATGAATTGCTGCCCGTCGCCCGCGCCTTCAGCCAGTTTTTGAATTTAACCAACGTTGCCGAGCAATATCACACCATCTCCCCGCAGGGCGAAGGAGCTAATCACCCGGAGATGCTGGCAAAGGTCTTCGATCGCCTCAAGCAGCAGCCCGACCTGACCGATGCCGCCATTCGTGAAGCCATTGAATCCCTGTCGCTGGAGCTGGTGCTTACCGCACATCCAACGGAAATTACCCGCCGCACCCTGATCCATAAGCTGGTGGAGGTCAACAACTGCCTGAAACAGCTGGATCATAACGATTTATCCGATTATGACCGCGCACAGATTATGCGCCGTCTGCGCCAGCTGGTTGCGCAGGCCTGGCATACCGATGAGATCCGAAAATATCGTCCCTCCCCGGTGGATGAGGCGAAATGGGGCTTCGCGGTGGTCGAGAACAGCCTGTGGGAGGGCGTTCCCCACTTCCTGCGCGAGCTGAACGAACAGGTGGAAGCCTCCTTCGGCGTCCGGCTACCAGTGGACTTCGTTCCCGTGCAGTTTACCTCATGGATGGGCGGCGACCGCGACGGTAACCCTAACGTCACCGCGGATATTACCCGACACGTGTTGCTACTCAGCCGCTGGAAAGCCACCGACCTGTTCCTGCGCGATATCGCAGTACTGGTTTCTGAGCTGTCGATGTCCGAGTGCTCGTCGGAGGTCCGTACCCTGTGCGGCAATCCTGAGGCGCTTGAACCCTATCGCGAAATCATGAAAAAGCTGCGCGGCCAGCTGATGAGCACCCAGGAGTGGCTGGAACGGCGTCTGAAGGGTGAAGAGCCGCCGCGCCCTGCCGACCTGCTGATCGCCAACGAGCAGCTATGGGACCCGCTTTATACCTGCTATCAATCGCTCCAGGCATGCGGTATGGGCATTATCGCCAATGGACAGCTGCTGGATACGCTACGCCGCGTGAAATGTTTCGGCGTGCCGCTGGTGCGTATCGACATCCGTCAGGAAAGCACCCGCCACACCGAAGCGATTGCGGAAATCACCCGTTACCTGGGCCTGGGGGATTATGAAAGTTGGTCTGAGGCTGACAAGCAGGCCTTTTTGATCCGCGAGCTCAACTCCAAACGCCCGCTGCTGCCGCGTAACTGGGCGCCTGGCGACGAGACCCGCGAAGTGCTGGATACCTGCCGCGTCGCCGCCGAAGCGCCGAAAGGCTCTATTGCCGCCTACGTGATTTCGATGGCGAAAACGCCGTCTGACGTGCTGGCCGTCCATCTGCTGCTGAAAGAAGCGGGCATCCCGTTTGCAATGCCGGTAGCACCGCTGTTTGAAACGCTCGATGACCTGAATAATGCCAACGACGTGATGAGCCAGCTACTCAGCATCGACTGGTATCGCGGCTTTATTCAGGGCAGGCAGATGGTGATGATCGGTTACTCCGACTCGGCGAAAGATGCCGGTGTCATGGCGGCAAGCTGGGCGCAGTATCAGGCGCAGGATGCACTGATCAAAACCTGTGAAAAAGCCGGTATTGCCCTGACGCTGTTCCACGGACGCGGCGGCACCATTGGCCGCGGCGGCGCGCCGGCTCACGCTGCACTGCTCTCCCAGCCGCCTGGCAGCCTGAAAGGCGGCCTGCGCGTAACGGAACAGGGCGAAATGATTCGCTTCAAATACGGCCTGCCGGAAGTCACCATTAGCAGCCTTTCTCTCTATACCGGTGCCATTCTGGAGGCTAACCTGATGCCCCCACCGGAGCCGGAGCCCAAATGGCGCGATATTATGGACCAGCTCTCCGCCGACTCCTGTTCCATGTACCGGGGCTATGTGCGTGAAAACGAGGACTTCGTCCCCTACTTCCGCCAGGCTACTCCTGAGCAGGAACTGGGCAAGCTGCCGCTGGGCTCCCGCCCGGCGAAACGCCGTCCTACCGGCGGCGTCGAATCACTCCGCGCGATCCCGTGGATTTTTGCCTGGACGCAGAACCGCCTGATGCTGCCCGCCTGGCTGGGCGCAGGTGCTGCATTACAGAAAGCGATGGAGGCCGGTAATCAGGATCAGCTGGAAGCGATGTGCCGCGACTGGCCGTTCTTCTCGACCCGCCTGGGAATGCTGGAGATGGTATTTTCTAAGGCTGACCTGTGGCTGGCGGAGTATTACGATCAGCGTCTGGTCACCGCATCGCTCTGGCCATTGGGTCAACAGCTGCGCGAACAGCTTGCTGCCGATATCAAAACTATTCTCACCATTGCCAACGATGCGCACCTGATGGCCGATCAGCCATGGATTGCCGAGTCGATTGCGCTGCGTAACGTCTATACCGATCCGCTCAATGTGCTACAGGCCGAACTGCTTCATCGTTCACGTCAGCAGGAAGAACTCGGTCAGGAACCGGATGCGCGCGTCGAGCAGGCGCTGATGGTGACCATTGCCGGCGTTGCGGCGGGAATGCGTAATACCGGTTAAGCCATCAGACCGCTGCCAGCGCCGGGCGAACCCCGAGCGTATGGCAGATGGCGTAGCTCATTTCCGCACGATTCAGCGTGTAGAAATGGAAGTCTTTCACCCCTTCGTGGCTGAGGATTTTAACCATATCCATGGCCACGTTGGCACCGACCATTTTGCGCGTTTCGGGATCGTCTTCCAGCCCTTCAAACATGCGGGTCATCCAGCCCGGCACGCGCACGTTGGTTATGGCCGCAAAACGCTGCAGCTGCTTAAAGTTCGAGACCGGCAGGATGCCCGGCACAATCTCCACGTCAATACCGGCTGCGGCGCAGCGATCGCGAAAGCGCAGATAGCTTTCCACATCAAAGAAAAACTGCGTGATGGCACTGTTCGCACCGGCCTCTATTTTGCGCTTCAGGTTAATCAGATCGGCCTGCGCGCTTTTCGCTTCCGGGTGCACCTCCGGATAGGCCGCAACAGAAATATCGAAATCCCCCACCTCTCTGAGGAGCCCAACCAGATCGGCGCCGTACATCTCCGGCTTGCCGCCGCCGGGCGGAAGGTCGCCGCGCAGAGCGACGATATGACGAATGCCGTTATTCCAGTAATCCTCGGCGATGGCGCGCAGGTCGGCACGGCTTGCATCTACGCAGGTGAGATGCGGCGCGGCCTCCAGCCCGGTGCGATCTTTAATCCCTTTGATAATGCTATGGGTACGGTCACGTTCACCGGAGTTTGCGCCGTAGGTCACTGACACAAACTTAGGTTTCAGGCTGCTCAGGCGATCGATGGAGCTCCACAACGTCTCTTCCATTTCACTGGTGCGCGGCGGGAAAAACTCAAAGGAGACGTTAATTTTCCCGTTTATCTCGGCCAGACTCTGGTTCAGCGCCTCGCGCTGATTGGCGTGGAAAAAGCTCATGGCTTACCTCTTCGATCGCTGCTGATGAATGAATCGCCCGGTTGAACATCCATACGTTTAGACGTCCAGACATTCAAATTGAATCAAACTGGCTATTTCGTCAACAGATAAAGGGATTTTGGCCGTGACAAATTCTCACCAAAATTGAGGAAAATTCACGTTGCGGAAAAAAGGCAGGAGCGCGTAAGGAGACGGCTGAAGGGACAGGAAAAACGGTGCTGAGCAAACAGGAATAAAACGGCTGAACAGGCCGGAGCCAGGCCGTAAAACAGCCCAGAGCCAGACAAAATGTCTGGCTCTGGGCGTTTATAGCAGCTGCGCCAGCCTGTTGATATCGGACTGAATCGCACCGGCTGTCACGTCGCGTCCTGCACCCGGACCACGGATCACCAGCGGATTATCGCGATACCAGCGGCTTTCAATGGCGAAGACGTTATCGCAGGGCAGCAGCGAGGCAAGAGGATGATCGTCCCTGACGGCTTCCACGCCCACGCGGGCTTTACCGTTCGCGTCAAAGCGCGCCACATAGCGTAGCACCAGCCCCAGTTCCTGGGCAGCTTCAAGTCGCTGCTTCATCTGGTCGTTCAGCACCTCGCCATTCTCAAAGAAATGGTCAACGGATTCGTCCTCACAGCTTTTTGGCACCAGTGACTCGACGCGCACCTGATCGGGTTCGATGTCATATCCCGCTTCACGCGCCAGAATAACCAGCTTGCGCCTGACGTCCTGGCCTGACAGATCAACCCGGGGGTCGGGTTCGGTCAGCCCCTGCTGCCAGGCCTGATCGACCAGATCGGTAAAGGGCACCGTACCGTCATACTGCAGAAACAGCCATGAGAGCGTGCCGGAGAAAATACCGCTGATGGAAAGAATGCTGTCGCCGCTCTCTCGCAGGTCGCGCACGGTATGGTTAACCGGCAGGCCCGCGCCGACCGTGGCGTTGTACAGCCAGTGCCGGCCAGTTTTGGCAAACGCATCGCGTATCTGACGATAGCGGTCGCTGCTTGAGGCTCCGGCGACCTTATTGGCGCTGATAACGTGAAAGCCGTGGCTGGCAAAGTCCAGATACTGTTCAGCAAGCGGCTCGCTGGCGGTGACATCCAGCACAACCAGATCGTCATACGGGTGAGCGCGCATCCACAAAAACAGCGACTCCTCATCCTGCTCGACTGCTTCATCTTCGAAAAAGGCCAGCGCGCGGCGGGCATCCAGTCCGCCATAGTTCAGCAGGCTGCGGCGGCTATCTACCACACCGGCCAGCACGAACTCGAAGCCCGTACGGGCCGACAGCGTCTCCTGCTCACGGCCAAACAGCTCCAGCCAGCGGGAGCCGATATTACCCTTGCCAAACAGCATCAGACCCACCTGCTTTTCAGCGCGGAAAAGCGACTGATGCAGACCGCGGATCAGATTTTCGGTGGGGCCGACGCGCAAGACCGCAACCAGGCTGATCCCCTCTTCCGACTGCCAGATAAACTCGACGGGCTGGTCCTTCAGCTCCTGCCAGAAGCGGTGGCTGTGCAGCGGATTACGACAAACGCCAGCCCCGACCAGCGCAACCAGCGCCATCCCCTCACGCAGCTGCAGGCGTCCCGGTATCGCGGCATCCTGTAAAAGTGCCAGGGCGCTGCTCACCACTTCAGACGTGTAGCAAAGCTGTATAAGATTGCGATCGGGATGAATACCCGTTGCCAGGGGACGAAGCTGTGCGCGTTTCAGCAGGTGATCGATCTCTTTATACTGCGAGGCAAAATCATGCTGTGGCGGGATCTGGAACTCAATCAGACACACGTCATCATGGCTGGTCACAATACGTGCGCCCGTACCTGAGGCCAGCACCCGCTCAATCCGCGTGGACCCCTGCTCTGGCTGATAGCTACAGCGCAATTGAAGGTCAATATCGCTGGCGGAAACGGGTTGCAGCGTGCGGGTATGCAGAACGGGTGCCGCCAGGCGCGCCAGCTCGCTGGCTTCATCAAGCCGCAGCAGCGGCAGCAGGCAGGCATCCTTCACCTTACGCGGGTCAGCACTGTACACCCCGGCTACGTCGCTCCAGATGGTCACGCGTGAAACCCCAGCCAGTGCGCCGATTTGGGTCGCGGAATAGTCGCTGCCGTTACGGCCAAGCAGTACGGTTTCGCCTGCATCGTTGCGGCTGATAAACCCGGTAATCACCAGCCTTTGATGTGGGTGCTGCGCCAGCAGCTGCTGCAATAGCGGCCATGATTTGCCCTCATCGACCTGCGGCTGAGCCGCGCGTTCAGCGCGAAGAAAATCACGGGCATCCAGCCAGTCGGCGTCAATATCGCGCTGGTTGAGAACGGCAGCCATCAAACGGGCAGACCAGATTTCACCGTGCCCGACGACTTCGGCATAAATCGCCTCGGTAATTTTTCCGTCAAGCAGCCCGGCAAGTTTTTCAAGATCGTGAATAAAATCGTTCAACAGCGGCTCGGCCTGCTCGGGAGGGAGCAACCCGTTTATCAGCTCACTCTGATAGCGACGCAGGGCCTGCTGTACCTGATGGGCAGAAAGCCGGTCGGTATGACTCAGCTTAAGCCAGCTGATTAGCTGATTGGTTGTACTGCCCGCGGCAGATACCACCATTACATCCCCGGCAGAGCCGTATTCAGCCATTATCCCGGCCACTCGCTGATAACACCTGGCGTCGGCGAGACTGCTGCCACCAAATTTGTGCAACTGGCGCGTGCCGGCTGCCACTGCTGACTGACTCATGCTTACCTCTTGGCCGCTATCTGGAAGGCATTATCCAAATCGGCGATTAAATCTTCGTGGTCTTCAATACCGACTGACACGCGGAGCAGCGTCTCAGAAATACCTGCTGCCGCACGAGCCTCAGCGGACATTCCTGCATGGGTCATGGTAGCGGTGTGGGAAATAAGGCTTTCCACGCCGCCCAGCGACTCTGCCAGGGTAAAAAGTTCTAGCGCTTTAAGGAAAGTACGCAGGGTATTCTCGTCACCATCCAGCTCAAAACTTAACATAGCGCCAAAGCCTTTTTGCTGTTTTACCGCAATCTGATGGCCTGCGTTTTCCGGCAGGGATGGATGATACAACTTTTTAACCAGCGGTTGTTGTTTCAGATAGTCAACGATGGCCTGCGCATTACGCTGCGCCGCCGCCATGCGCGGTGCCAGCGTGCGTAACCCACGCAGCAGCAGATAGCTGTCAAAAGCCGCGCCGGTGACGCCAATATTGTTGGCCCACCAGGCCAGTTCGGTCACCAGGGCCGGATCTTTGGCAATCACCACGCCGGCGACAACATCGGAGTGGCCATTTAAATATTTGGTACACGAATGAAGGACCAGATCGGCGCCCAGCGCCAGCGGGTTTTGCAGTGCGGGGCTGAGGAAGGTGTTATCAACCACGCTGACGGCGCCCGCCTCACGCGCCGCTTTTGCAATAGCGGCGATATCGACCACGCGCAGCAGCGGGTTGCTGGGGCTTTCTATCAGTACCAGCTTAGGTTGCTCTGCCAGAGCAGCCTTTAGCGCCACCTCGTCACCCTGATCGACAAACTTCACGCGCCAGGCACCACGCTTACTCAGGCTGTCAAAAAGCCTGTAGCTGCCGCCGTAACAGTCGTGAGGGGCAATCAGCAGGTCGCCGGGTTTCAGGAAAACGGTACAAACCAGAAAAATAGCAGACATGCCGGTATTAGTCATCACCGCCCCGGCTCCACCCTCCAGTTCGGCCAACGCACGCTGAACCACGTCCCGCGTGGGATTACCGCGACGCGAATAGTCGTGGGCTCTTGGCTGATTGAAATCCGTAAAGTTATAGGTGCTGGAAAGATGGATGGGGGGCACAACGCAGCCATATTGCTCATCATCATTCAAACCGCTACGCACTGCGATGGTTGCCTGTTTACGCGTCATGGTGCATAAATTCCTGAAAGGAGAATAAGAAGAGTGCCTAGCATAACAGCGCATATTTAGACGTCAATACATCTGGACATCTAAATGTCTTTGCGTATAGATTGAGCAAAATGCCAATACCCGTTAAGATTATGTCGTTATAGCCTGCATAAAAATTGCTTGGTAGCAGTGTGGTGGGCACCAACTTCGGGCATAATTAGCCGAATTTCGGCACTTTCAAAAAATTTTAATGATGACTAAGGTACCCCATGGCTGAATGGAACGGCGAATATATCAGCCCTTACGCTGAACACGGTAAAAAGAGCGAGCAGGTAAAAAAAATAACGGTCTCAATTCCGTTAAAAGTTCTGAAAATTCTGACCGATGAACGTACCCGCCGCCAGGTCAACAACTTGCGTCATGCCACTAACAGCGAGTTGCTGTGTGAAGCTTTTTTACATGCTTTCACCGGCCAGCCTTTACCGGATGATGTTGATCTTCGTAAGGAACGCAGTGATGAGATCCCGGAAGACGCGAAAGCGATCATGCGGGAAATGGGCGTTGATCCAGACACCTGGGAATACTAACCCAGCATTTACGCTCCCCTGCAACGCAGGCAGATCCTTTGTAAGAGGGATCTGCCTGCTCTTCTGATAACCCAGCCCGCTTACCTGTGCGCCCGATATCTCCTTAAAACACGTTCTTTTTACCTCTGTCCTTAGGGTACCTGGGTCTTGGGCGAACTCGTCGGTCAGAGTCGCGTTCAGCCACACCTGCTAGTTCACATCCGACTCAGAAGGATCACGGATAATTCGGCACCTGTTTCCGAAATTACCTCTGCCTCTGCATTAAGTTATAATTGTAAAGCCGCCACCGTAAAATGAGTCGCATCCACATTCATATTCCTGCCTGAAATGGATCTATTTTTGTCTTTTTCTGCATGATTTATCCTTATTTCATCATGCTTTTTACAATAACCAAACATCACCTTAAGATGTAGATTAAGTCTTAATTATATTTAATATGACTTATGATTACGTTGATATTAAATTCAGTTTCGTGATGAATACATTCATAGGAAAACCCTGTGGTTGTTTACATATGCCACACTTAGTTTAAATATAGAACACGCCCTGATAACGTAAAAACCTTCCTCTTGTGGGGCGCCGTCCACTCTGCCTGATAAAACCAAAACTTTTACTATTGCCTTAACATGTCTAAAAAAATAAGATTATATTTAATAATGGATTATTAGTTAAAAATAATGGACCTCATGCTTTTTCCTTTACGTTATATTCATCCTCTATCCCTTTTGCTTATAATTTCAGTGGCCCCTGCATCAGCAGATACTGGAATTTATCAGCAAGCAGGCATTGAAAAACAAATCAGTAATAAAACGATCAACCCAATTGAACAAGATAAAGCCAGGAGAGAGGCCGTTGTACCTGAAACAAAATCGGTCCGTTCGGAGAAACAGAACCTCATCAGGGAGAAGATTACTTTTCCCAATGAGAAAAACTGTTTTAATATCAGTGAAATAAATCTTATACAGGACGACAAAAGACTTAATATTGGTGAAGTTTCCTGGATAACACAGCAGGCCGAGGGGAAATGTCTCGGTATTGAGGGTATTCGATTATTAGCCCGAACGCTGCAAAATGAAATCATTCGTATGGGGTATATCACTACCCGTATTAACCTTCCGGAACAGGATATTAATGAGGGAAAACTTCACTTTGCGATCCTCGCAGGAAAGGTGGGTGACATAAAGCTGGAGAAGGGGGGAGCAAACTTTATTAATCTCAAAAGCACCCTGCCTTTTAGCGCGGGAGACATCCTTAGTCTGAGAGAGCTGGAACAGGGAAGCGCAAACCTACAGCGCGTGCCGGGTTCATCTGTAAAAATCAACCTGGTGCCCGGCAAGAGTCAAGGTGAGAGCGATCTCTATATTCAACGGCGACAGGATAAATACTGGCAGCTCGGCGCGTGGATGAACGACGCAGGTAGCGCGACCAGCGGCCGCTATCAGGGAGGTGCGACGCTCTATCTGAACAATATTACGTCGTTAAGCGATACGCTCTATTTCTCTTATGGTCGCGATATTGATTTCAGTCATAAGGCCCAGGGGAACACTAACCGCTCGGTAGGCTATTCGGTTCCATGGGGCTTTTGGTGGCTGGACTTATACGCCAGCCAGAGCAGCTACCAGCAGCACGTTCAGGGAAACTGGTCTAGCTGGATGTTAAATAACAAGAACCATTATCTCAGCGCGCAGCTTAACTACCTTATCTCCCAAACGGTTAGTCAAAAATATACCTTTGGACTGCAAATCTTCAATATGGGGGCAAGCTACGCTTTTAATGAAATAGAACTGGAAAGCATGAATAAAAAAAATTCTGGCTGGAAAGCTATTTTAGAGAATCAGTACAAGTTTAATAATACTACGATCAACACCCGCCTGAGCTACCAGCATAAAATGCCCTGGTTCGGCAGTAGCAATACCCCGGACAGGCAAATTGATCTGATCGACAAGCAGGGAAGAATCGTAGGAATAGACCTTCAGTCATCGACCAACTTTATCCTCCAGGGGCATTACTTTAACTATTCCCCCCATTTTAATCTACAGCTCACACCAGACAGACTTTCTACATTAGATCGCTTCGCTATCGGCAATCGATGGACCGTACGCGGTTTTGATGGCGAGTTAAACCTACAGCAAAACCAGGGATGGTACTGGCGCAACGATCTCAGCTGGATAATACCAGGCATGGCTTTCCAGCCTTATGCGGGATTAGACATAGGCCAGGGTATTGGCGGAGGAGAGCGTGCCAACTACTCAGGAAAAATGCTTGCCGGCAGCGTCGTTGGACTGCGTGGATGGCAGTGGAATACCGGTTTCGATCTTTTTGCCGGTATGCCTCTTGCACGTCCAGATGGCTTTCATACGGATTCACTCACTCTCGGTTTTTCAATTCAATGGAGGTATTAAAATCAGGACCCTATAAAGAACGATGAAATACGCTATCTGTAACACGACCTGTCATTATCTCAGCAGCATTCATTAACGGACTAATAAAATGAAAAACTATAAATTTAAAACGATTTTTCTGGCTACCTCTCTTGCTCTCTTTGCGCAGTCAGTATACGCAGACCCTTCCAGTTACATACACGCCAGTGGGGCTACCGTTGTAGACATCAACAATGCTGACCGCAATGGGCTTTCTCATAATATGTGGAAAGATTTTAATGTGAGCCATAAAGGCATGATTCTGAATAACAGCATGACCGATCTCATTCGGGAAAAAGGTGACATTGCTAAAAATGGTAACCTTACCTCATCAGCTAAAGTGATACTGAACGAAGTCATTTCAAAGAAATCGAGTGCCCTGAACGGATTTATTGAAGTGGGTGGTCTTAAGGCAGATGTGATTATTTCCAACCCTAACGGCATTACCTGCTCAGGCTGTAGCTTTATCAACACTAACCGCACCACGCTGACGACAGGGATCCCGGTGATGGACAGGGATGGTGTACTATCGGGTTTTAAAGTCACCAAAGGTAACATCACCATTAACAAATCCTTGACGGCAGATTATACGACATTACTCGCTGACTCAATGAATATTAATGGTAAAATACAAGCAAACTCCGTGTACGCTATAGCAGGAAATTACATTTATAATCCGACCAACGAAGAGCTGGAAGTCATTACTAAATCTGCCTCAAAGGGCATAGATGTGAGTGCGCTGGGCGGGATTACCGCAGGAACGATCTTCCTGGCCTCCACCAACACGGGCGCAGGCGTTAACAATAAGGGAACGTTGAATGCACAGACGCTCCAAATCAACAGCAACGGTAAAATTACCAACTCTGGCACAATGGAATCAGCTTCCTCCGCCTTATTCAATAGTTCAGGCGATTTCACTAATGATACAAGCGGGAAGATAATCAGTAATGCGAATATGATTGTTGGCTCAGCGACCGATATTACTAATAAGGGCTCCATGAGTTCACAATCTGGGACTATTGATATGAAATCGGGTTCCTCATCGAGTGACAATACCCTGAGCGGGCTCATATCTAACCTCTTCATCTCATCTGGCAATATTACTAACAGTGGTACATTAAGTAGCGGGAAAAATATCCAGCTCTCTTCTACCAAAAAAGTGAAGCTGAATAAGGGAACGCTTAATGCGGGTAATCTTGTCTATATTGCGAGTGATAGCGTCAATAATGCGACCGCTATTAAGGGGAAGCAAATAAATGTTATTTCAAAGGCTTTTGAAAATACAGGCGTAATGCAGGCTTCCGCACAGATGGGCATTATTGGCCAGAACAGCATTGCTAATTATGGTACCCTAACGGCTGACACGCTGGCGTTGAGCACCAGTGGCTCGCTGGTGAATAGCAAGTGTTCACTGATCCCTTTCACCGGAAAAGGTACGCTTGCTGCAAGTAATCTGATCATCCAGGCTCCTAAACTCACCAGTATTAATCAAATTGGTGGCAATATTTCTGCTTCACAAATTTCGTTTAATGTCCCGGTTAACCCTATCAGAAAGTAATTCTTAACTACAAAAAAAACACCCTGCCAGCAAACCGCCCGACAGGGTGTTAATGAGCGTTTAAAAAGCCTGGCGTTGCCAGGCTTTTTGTCGCATCCGAAACGGAAACCGTTTCGTTCAGATAGCTTATTTGCTACCTGGGATGCTGAAACGCTTGTTGAAGCGGTCAACACGACCACCGCTGGCAACGTCACGCTGCTTACCGGTGTAGAACGGGTGGCATTTACCACACACGTCCAGGTTCAGGTCGTGACCCACGGTTGAGCGGGTTTTGATTTCGTTACCGCAAGAGCATTTAGCAGTAACTTCAGCGTAATTTGGGTGAATACCTTTTTTCATGGGAAACCTCAGTTAAGGCCGTGTCGCTCTCCCGTGCCAGGATTATCCTGCACCGGCACCACACGAAGATTAAAAATTCAGGTGTTATGATACCAAAATGCCGTATCACGGCGGCGGACTATACAGAAATTAACCACCCGCTGCAATCGGATCCGCACATTTCAGAAGACACAGTGTACACTATCCCGCTGATAATTTCATCCGGATGAATTCATGCCCGTTGTTCAGGTCGCGCTTCCCGTTCCCCTTGCCCGTAACTTTGATTATCTGTTGCCTTCACACCTGCCTGCGGCAGTGGTTGGTGGTCGCGTCAGCGTCCCCTTCGGCAAGCGGAAAGCCGTGGGCGTGGTGGTGGGGCTGAGCGAAACCAGCGATTTTCCTCTCGATCAGCTCAAAGCGGTCAACGAGGTGCTGGACGACGTTTCACTTTACCCGCCTTCGCTGTGGCATATCCTCCTGTGGGCGGCGGATTATTACCATTATCCGCTCGGTGAAGTGCTGTTTCATGCGATGCCCGTTTTGCTGCGTCAGGGGAAAATGGCCGCCGAGGCCCCGCTTTTCCAGTGGGTCATTAGCGAAACCGGTCGCGCAACGCCTCCGGAAGCATTGAAACGCGCCCCGAAGCAGCAGCAGGCCCTTTCCGCCCTGCGACAGCGCAGCCTTTACCGCCATGAAATCAGTCAGCATGACATTACCGATGCCACGCTACAGGCGCTGCGGGCAAAAGGCCTCTGCGATTTGCAGTCGCTAATCCGCCAGCGGGAAGACTGGCGCAGCGGTTATGCGGTGATTGGTGAGCGGTTACGCCTTAATACCGAACAGGCTATGGCAGTGGGTGCTATACGTGGCGAAGATGACCATTTCGTTGCCTGGCTGCTGGCCGGGATCACCGGCTCGGGCAAAACTGAAGTCTACCTGAGCATACTGGAAAACATCCTGGCAAGCGGTGCCCAGGCGCTGGTGCTGGTACCCGAAATTGGCCTGACGCCGCAAACGATCGCCCGCTTCCGCGAGCGCTTTAACGCGCCGGTAGACGTTCTCCACTCCGGCTTGAATGACAGTGAGCGGCTGGCGGTATGGCTGCGCGCGCGCAGCGGTGAGACGGCAATCGTGATCGGCACACGCTCTGCCCTGTTCACCCCGTTTGCCCGCCTCGGCGTCATCATCATTGATGAAGAGCACGACAGCTCTTACAAGCAGCAGGAAGGCTGGCGCTACCAGGCGCGCGATATGGCTGTCTTTCGCGCCCGACAGGAAGATATTCCCGTAGTGATGGGCTCCGCTACCCCGGCGCTGGAAACGCTACATAATGTGCAAATGGGCAAATATCGCCAGCTCAATCTCAGCAAACGCGCGGGAAATGCCAGACAGGCCACCCAGCAGCTGCTGGACCTGAAAGGGGTCAGACTGGAGGGGGGACTCTCCCCGATGCTGATTAAGAAAATAGGTCAGCATCTCAGCGCCGATAACCAGGTACTGCTGTTCCTGAACCGCCGGGGATTCTCACCTGCCATGCTCTGCCATGAATGCGGCTGGATTGCTGAATGTCAGCGCTGTGACCGTTACTACACGCTACATCAGCATCATCACCAGCTCCGCTGCCACCACTGTGACAGCCAGCGCCCGGTGCCTAATCAGTGTCCACAATGTGGTTCAACGCAGTTGGTTCCCGTGGGGCTGGGTACAGAGCAGCTCGAGCATAATCTCACCGCTCTTTTCCCCAACGTGCCGTTGTCCCGTATCGATCGCGATACCACCAGCCGAAAAGGTGCGCTGGAACAGCACCTCGCCGACGTTCATCGCGGCGGTGCCCGTATTCTGGTCGGTACACAGATGCTGGCGAAAGGCCACCACTTCCCCGACGTCACGCTGGTTTCGCTGCTGGACGTGGACGGGGCACTGTTCTCAGCAGATTTTCGCTCTGCCGAGCGTTTCGCCCAGCTGTACACTCAGGTGGCCGGACGCGCCGGGCGCGCCGGTAAGCAGGGAGAGGTCGTTTTACAGACTCACCATCCCGAGCACCCTTTACTGCAAACGCTTCTGCATGAAGGCTACGATGCCTTTGCGTTTCGTGCCCTGAATGAGCGCAAAACCGTCTTCCTGCCACCCTTCACCAGCCATGCGCTGTTTCGGTCAGACGATCATGATAACCAGCAGTCCGCGCTATTTTTACAGCAGCTACGTAATCTTCTGGAAGCCAGTCCGTTAAAGGATGAGGCGTTCTGGGTGATGGGTCCGGTACCGGCGCTGCAACCCAAACGTGGTGGGCGCTATCGCTGGCAGCTTTTGCTGCAACACCCTTCCCGGGGGCTCCTGCAGCGGTTGATAAAGAACACGCTCCCGCTGATCGGCACGCTACCCCAGGCGCGTAAAGTCAAATGGACGCTGGATATTGATCCAACGGAAGGTTGAAATACAGGCTGCTTTTCGTCTGCTTTGCGAGCAGGCTCGAAAAAAGCCGACTATGTCACATTTTTTATGCAAATTAGGTAACGGCGTCCGCTAACATCTGTTAGAAATGTGGCAAGGGTCAGAGGGACTCATTAATTTACCTTACAGGTCGGTGCGACCCGCGACAGGCCGACTCGGGCAAGGAGAATAGCGTTGGAACACACGAAAGAGGCAGCGGGGGCGACGATGAAGGATGTCGCTGAAAAAGCTGGCGTATCCACGGCGACGGTTTCGCGCGCCCTGATGAACCCTGAAAAAGTCTCGGCCGCCACGCGCCTGAAGGTTGAAGAGGCGGTGGTCGCCACGGGCTACTCCCCTCATACTATGGCCCGCAGCAGTAAGCGCAGTGAATCCCACACCATTTTGGTTATCGTGCCGGATATCTGTGACCCCTTTTTCAGCGAAATCATTCGCGGCGTGGAAGTGGTGGCAGCCGCCCAGGGCTATTTGGTGCTGATCGGCGACTGCGCGCATCAAAGCCAGCAGGAGAAATCCTTTCTTAACCTGATGCTAACCCGTCAGATTGACGGGATGGTGCTGCTGGGTTCCCAGCTTCCCTTTGATATCAGCGTGGAGGAACAGCCTAACCTGCCGCCGATGGTGATGGCCAACGAGTTTGCGCCCGCGCGGGAACTGCCTACCGTACACATTGATAACCTGACGGCCGCCTTTGAAGCGGTCAGCCATCTGCTGAAGCTGGGGCACAGCCGCATTGCCTGTATCACCGGGCCTCAGGATATGCCGCTGTGCCAGTATCGGTTACAGGGCTATATTCAGGCGCTAAAGCGTAACGACATTGCTGTTGATCCCCACTATATTGTTCCAGGTGATTTCACCTTCGATGCAGGCAGCCGGGCAATGAAATATTTGATGGCACTGCCCAGGCGCCCTGACGCGATATTTTGCCACAGCGACATTATGGCGCTGGGTGCCATGTCCGAGGCAAAAATCCTGGGGCTGCGCGTGCCGCAGGAGATCTCACTAATTGGTTTTGATGATATCGAATTGTCCCGCTACAGCGACCCACAGCTCACAACGGTTGCACAGCCGCGCTTTAATATTGGCCGTGAAGCCATGAATCTGCTTCTTGCCCAGCTAAAGGGTAAGCCCGTTAACAGCGGCTCCAGGCTGCTGGATTTTGAGTTAAAAATACGGGGTAGTACCGCGCCCTCGTTGAGGGAGAAAGAATAATCTGGAAAAAGCACATTATCCGCCTTTAATCAGCGATCGGCGGGCTCAAAACAGTATCGACGCTGGTCAAACTTGCGGCCCTTAAGTAACATGACGGGCTAATAGCCGGGCGCACCTGCAACGACTTCGCCCGACCACACCTTTTATTGAAAATTAGTGGAACGATAGTGGCACAAAAAGATTATGTAGGCCGCGGGCGTTCGACAGGGACGCGTCGCAAGAAGACCAACAGCCGTAACAGCCGTAGTAGTAAAAAGCGTAGTGGTGGTTCAGGCGTATCGAAGATAATGGTCGGACTTGCCGTCGCGGTACTGGTGACTTTTGCTGGCGGGCTCTGGTTTATCGCCCATCATAAAAAAGATGAAACGCCTATTATTCCCGACCGTAAAGCCGTGGGTAATGGCCTGCCGCCCAAGCCCGAGGAGCGCTGGCGCTATATCAAGGAGCTGGAGAATCGCCAGATGAGCGTTCCCACGCCTACCGAGCCTACCGCAGGAGGCGAAGTCCACTCTCAGACTCAGCTAACCGATGAGCAGCGTCAGCTACTGGAGCAGATGCAGGCCGACATGCGCCAGCAGCCCACGCAGCTGAATGAAGTACCATGGAATGAACAGACGCCTGCACAGCGCCAGCAAACGCTACAGCGGCAGCAGACGCAGTTGCAGCAGCAGTCGCGAATGCAGCAGGAGCAGCAAATTCAGCAGCAGCAGGCTCGCGCACAGCAGCAGATAAAAACGCAGCAGTCGCAGATCCAACAGCAGCAACAGATCCGCGCCCAGCAGCAGCAAAATCAGCAGCAGCCTCACACTCAGCAGCAGGTTCAGCAGCAGCAGACGCATATGTTACCGCAGTCTGCCCCGCATCATACCCAGCCCGCCGCGCCAGTAAGCCACGAGCCGACCCATCAGGCCCCGGTTCAGACGGCGCAGCAGCCAAAGGCAGAAACTAAGCCGAAAGAGGTTGAGAAAGCGAAAACTCAGCGCTGGATGGTACAGTGCGGATCGTTTAAAGGCAGCGATCAGGCTGAGTCTATCCGCGCGCAGCTCGCTTTTGAAGGTTTCGAAAGTCGCGTTACCACCGGCGGCGGTTGGAATCGCGTGGTTATTGGCCCTTATAACAGCCGTTCAGGCGCTGACAGCACGCTGAAAAGCCTGCGTAGTTCAGGCCATACAAATTGTATCCCTCTCGCTCTGGGGGGTTGAAAGCGCTTAAAGCCACCCCATATCTGATTGCATCAATGCCCCGCAGTTGAGCTGCGGGGTTATCTTTTACTGCAACAAGGGGTCTGCCCGTGACAACAATTGTAAGTGTACGACGCAACGGCCAGGTAGTGATTGGCGGTGATGGCCAGGCTACTCTCGGCAACACCGTTATGAAAGGCAACGTCAAAAAAGTGCGCCGTCTTTATAATGACAAAGTCATTGCCGGTTTTGCTGGCGGTACCGCAGACGCCTTTACCCTGTTTGAACTCTTTGAACGCAAACTTGAACTGCATCAGGGTCATCTGGTGAAGGCGGCCGTGGAACTGGCCAAAGACTGGCGCACCGACAGAATGCTGCGCAAGCTGGAAGCGCTTCTGGCCGTGGCTGACGAGAATGCCTCGCTGATTATTACGGGTAACGGCGACGTCATTCAGCCCGAAAACGATTTGATTGCGATTGGTTCCGGCGGTCCTTATGCGCAGGCGGCGGCTCGCGCCCTGTTAGAAAACACCGACATCGGTGCGCGCGATATCGTGGAAAAAGCGCTGGGTATTGCAGGGGATATCTGCATCTATACCAACCACAATCACACCATCGAAGAATTAGCGTCTAAAGCGTAAGGACCCCCAACTATGTCTGAAATGACCCCACGCGAAATCGTCAGCGAACTGAACAGATTTATCATTGGCCAGGACGACGCTAAACGCGCTGTCGCCATCGCCCTGCGTAATCGCTGGCGCCGTATGCAGCTTAACGAAGAGCTGCGTCATGAAGTCACGCCCAAAAATATCCTGATGATTGGCCCGACTGGCGTCGGGAAAACGGAAATTGCCCGTCGTCTTGCTAAGCTGGCTAATGCGCCTTTCATCAAGGTAGAAGCGACCAAATTCACCGAAGTGGGCTATGTGGGTAAAGAGGTTGACTCGATTATCCGCGATCTGACCGATTCTGCGATTAAGATGGTGCGATCTCAGTCGATTGAGAAAAACCGCTATCGTGCGGAAGAGATGGCGGAAGACCGCATCCTCGATGTGCTGATCCCCCCGGCGAAGAATAACTGGGGGCAGTCTGAATCGGCCGCTGAGCCCTCTGCTGCACGCCAGTCTTTCCGTAAAAAACTGCGTGAAGGCGAGCTTGACGACAAAGAAATAGAAATTGATCTGGCGGCCTCTTCGGCGGGCGTGGAAATTATGGCCCCTCCAGGCATGGAAGAGATGACCAGCCAGCTACAGTCGATGTTCCAGAATATCGGCGGTCAGAAGCAGAAGCCGCGTAAGCTGAAAATCAAAGACGCCATGAAGCTGCTGGTGGAAGAAGAAGCCGCCAAGCTCGTCAATCCGGAAGAGCTGAAGCAGGAAGCGATTGACGCCGTTGAGCAGCATGGCATCGTGTTTATTGATGAGATCGACAAGGTCTGTAAGCGTGGAGAAAGCTCCGGCCCGGACGTCTCACGCGAAGGGGTTCAGCGCGATCTGCTGCCGCTGGTCGAAGGCTGTACCGTCTCGACGAAGCACGGCATGGTGAAAACCGATCATATCCTCTTTATCGCGTCAGGGGCCTTCCAGGTAGCCAGCCCGTCGGATCTGATCCCTGAACTACAGGGCCGTCTGCCGATTCGCGTTGAGCTACAGGCGCTGACCACCCACGATTTCGAGCGGATCCTCACCGAGCCGAGCGCCTCCGTGACGGTGCAATATAAGGCACTGATGAATACCGAAGGTGTGGATATTCACTTCACCGACGACGGGATCAGTCGCATTGCTGCCGCGGCCTGGCAGGTTAACGAAACCGCCGAAAACATCGGCGCACGCCGTCTGCATACCGTGCTGGAACGTCTGATGGAGGATATCTCCTTTGAGGCAAGCGACCTGAACGGACAATCCTTTACCATTGATGCCGACTACGTTGGTAAGCACCTGGATGAGCTGGTGGCCGATGAAGATCTCAGCCGCTTTATTCTCTGAGAAGGGTTGATAGAAAACAGAGGGAGGCTCCGGCCTCCTTTTTTTATGGCTGGTACTGGCCGATACACCAGGGAAAAGCGCAGAAATAAGGGCAATACAGGCGATATCCTTGATAAGGATTAAGTCCCACGCGGCTGGCTGACGGTAAACTGACCATACTAACGACTCGTACCGTTCTGCCCAGCAGAGGTTTCCTCCTATGACGGAAAATATTCATCCGGCTCCTGGCTACAATCACACGCATGCATGGCTGGAGAGCCTGCGTTTACGAACGTTACCGCTGGCGTGCGCCTCGATCATCACCGGTTCAGCCCTGGCATGGTGGCACGGGCAGTTTAATCTGTTGATTGCCTGCCTTGCCCTCCTCACCACCGCGCTGCTACAGATACTCTCTAATCTGGCGAACGACTATGGCGATGCCGTGAAGGGCAGCGACACGCCAGAGCGCATTGGGCCGCTGCGCGGTATGCAAAAAGGTGTGATAACCCCACGGCAGATGCGCAGGGCGCTGGCGATAACGGTGGGTATGACCATTATTGCAGGGGTCGCGCTGGTCGTGACATCCTGCCAGTCGGTGAGCGATATTCTGGGGTTTATCGTGCTGGGCGCGCTCGCCATCGTCGCGGCTATTGCCTATACGGTGGGTAAAAAACCCTATGGCTATCTGGGGCTTGGCGATGCCTCCGTGCTGATTTTCTTCGGCTGGCTGGGCGTTATCGGCAGCTATTACCTACAGGCACACAGCTTTCACAGCGTACTGTTTCTGCCCGCTACGGCCTGTGGCCTGCTGGCGGTCGCGGTGCTTAACGTCAATAATATGCGCGATATCGACACCGACCGCCAGCAGGGGAAGTTTACCCTTGCGGTGCGGCTGGGCGCCATTAACGCTCGCCGCTATCATGCCGTTCTGCTGGCTGGTGCCCTGCTGTGCTTCGCGCTGTTCAATATTATTTCCGCGCCCGGTGCGGCCGCATGGCTCTTTCTGCTCGCCGCACCGCTACTGTTCAGGCAGGCGCGGGCAATTATAACCCAGACGTCGGCCCTCGCCATGAGGCCTCAGCTTGAAAAAACGGTGAAAATGTCCCTGCTGATCAACGTGCTTTTCTCGCTGGGCCTGGCCCTGAATTAACTGCGATGTGCCTGACCTGGCGCAATTTTTATCCACTGATGATTTTGCCAATGGCGGTGAGAAAGCGATATACTTACGCTCCCTGTGGCAAACAGACGAAACCCTTATGAAATATGATACTTCTGAACTCTGCGACATCTATCATGAAGATGTGAACGTCGTTGAACCGCTTTTCTCCAACTTCGGGGGTCGCTCCTCGTTTGGCGGGCAAATCATCACGGTAAAATGTTTCGAAGACAACGGGCTACTCTATGATTTGCTCGAGGAAAATGGCCGGGGTCGCGTACTGCTGGTAGACGGTGGCGGCTCGGTGCGCCGTGCCCTGGTGGACGCCGCGCTGGCGCGACTGGCCCTACAGAATGAATGGGAAGGCATCGTGGTCTACGGTTCAGTTCGTCAGGTAGATGACCTTGAAGAGCTGGATATCGGCATTCAGGCTATTGCCGCCATCCCGGTAGGTGCGGCTGGCGAAGGTATCGGTGAAAGCGACATCCGCGTCAATTTCGGTGGCGTGACCTTCTTCTCCGGCGATCATCTTTATGCCGACAACACCGGTATCATCCTCTCCGAAGACCCGCTCGATATCGAGTGACCCTTTCGGGTTCTGTCATACCCCGGACAGCAAAAAGGGTGCCTGTGGCACCCTTCTCTTTTTCAGGCCGTAACCTCAGACTTCTTCCATTTTGCCAAGCAGGGCGCGCAGACGCTCCTGCCAGACCAGCTGCTCTTCCTTAAGGTGCTGATTTTCCCGTACCAGCGAGTCGCTGTTGCCAGCTGCCTGCTGAACCTGCTGATTCAGGTTGTTATTCTGATCTTTTAACTCTTCAATTTCCATTTGCAGCAGGGTGATAGTATCAATCGCCTGCTGTACTTTCGCTTCCAGTTTCTCGAACACTTCAAATGACATTGTAAATGACCTCTCCTAATCGCAGGGCGTTGAAGTTGCCAGCCGCAGCTCATATGGTTAAGCCAGAATTCCCGCGGATAACAACGTTGTTCTGATTGTAAGTAGACAGGTCCGTCAAGTCCAGCAGCGAACCCGCGCAGGGCGAAGTATGTAACAATTTTCAGTCTATACCTGGCGTTAACAACATAAGCGACGTTTAAAGTAAGACGCTCGTTAACAAATTGCGAAAAAAAAACAGAATATCGCTATTGCAATAGTGCGCAGGGAAAGCAGGAACACGCGAAAACGCTCATTTTTTTGACCTGGAGCACAAGTTTTGATTTCGCTATTTCTCGTTTATGCGCGTTAACGATAAATTCACATCAGCCCTACATTAGATTTGGGTGCCTCAGGGAATGAGAAAAATTGAGCTGTACAACATTTAACCTCGCCTTCAGGAAATACCATTATGAGTCATTCAACAAGCACGCTCAAAGGACAGTGCATCGCAGAATTTCTTGGTGTGGCCACCATTATTTTCTTTGGTGCAGGCTGTGTCGCCGCCATGAAGCTTGCCGGTGCCAGTTTTGGCCAGTGGGAAATCAGTATCATCTGGGGTATCGCCGTAGCCATGGCGGTCTACCTGAGCGCCGCGATCTCCGGTGCGCACCTTAATCCGGCGGTCACTATCGCCCTCTGTCTGTTTGCCAGCTTTGACCGTCGTAAGGTTGCACCCTACATTCTTGCGCAAATCGCTGGCGCCTTTTGCTCAGCGGCGCTGGTCTACGGCCTTTATTACAACCTGTTCCTGGACTTTGAGCAAACGCACCATATGGTGCGCGGCACGGTTGCCAGCCTCGACCTCGCAGGCGTCTTTTCCACCTATCCAAACCCGCATATCAGCGTTGGCCAGGCTTTCCTTGTTGAAGCCGTAATTACCGCCGTGATGATGGGGCTGATTATGGCGCTGACCGACGATGGCAACGGCCTGCCTCGCGGCCCGATGGCACCTTTACTGATTGGTCTGCTGATTGCGGTGATTGGCGGAGCGATGGGCCCACTGACCGGCTTCGCCCTGAACCCGGCTCGTGATTTCGGACCTAAGCTCTTTGCCTGGCTGGCCGGCTGGGGTAACGTTGCCTTTACCGGCGGCCGCGATATTCCTTACTTCCTGGTGCCGATTTTCGGTCCGATTGTGGGTGCCATTATCGGTGCATTTGGCTATCGCTCGTTGATCGCCTGTAACCTGCCTGGGAAGGCGGTGGAAAAAAAACAAGATAAGCCGATAGCGCGTGCTGAGCAGCGTAAAGCGTAAGTTGTTAACCCTTTACACATCAGGAATGAATTATGACCACTGATAAAAAATATATTGTCGCCCTCGACCAGGGGACCACCAGCTCCCGCGCCGTTATTCTCGATCACGATGCCAATATTGTGGCGGTATCCCAGCGCGAGTTTCAGCAGATATACCCCAAACCGGGCTGGGTTGAACACGACCCGATGGATATCTGGGCGTCACAAAGCTCAACGCTGGTCGAAGTGCTGGCTCATGCTGATATTCGCTCCGATGAGATTGCCGCTATCGGCATCACTAACCAGCGTGAAACGGCTATTGTCTGGGATAAAGAGACCGGCAAGCCGATTTACAATGCTATTGTCTGGCAGGATCCCCGCACCGCGGACTATTGTGCAAAGCTGAAAAGAGAGGGGCTGGAAGAGTACATCCAGCATACCACCGGTCTGGTGATTAACCCCTACTTCTCGGGAACCAAGGTTAAGTGGATCCTCGATCACGTAGAGGGCTCGCGTGAGCGTGCGAAGCGCGGCGAGCTGCTGTTTGGTAACGTCGATGCCTGGCTGGTATGGAAAATGACGCAGGGACGGGTGCATATTACCGATTACACCAACGCCTCCCGTACCATGATGTTCGACATTCACAAGCTGGAATGGGACCAGCGCATGCTGGACATCCTGGATATTCCGCGTGAAATGCTGCCTGAGGTGAAATCATCCTCGGAGGTTTACGGCCAGACCAATATCGGTGGTAAAGGCGGGACGCGTATTCCTATCGCCGGTATTGCCGGTGACCAGCAGGCTGCGCTCTACGGTCAGCTTTGCGTACAGCCGGGGATGGCTAAAAACACCTATGGCACCGGCTGCTTTATGCTGATGAATACCGGTACCGAAGCGGTTACCTCCACCCATGGCCTGCTGACGACCATCGCCTGCGGTCCACGTGGCGAGGTGAACTACGCGCTCGAAGGGGCCGTGTTTATCGGCGGTGCCTCCATTCAGTGGCTGCGCGATGAGATGAAACTCATTGGCGACGCCACCGACTCGGAATACTTTGCCACCAAGGTAAAAGACAGCAACGGCGTCTATATGGTGCCGGCCTTTACCGGTTTAGGCGCGCCCTACTGGGACCCCTATGCCCGCGGCGCGATTTTCGGCCTGACCCGTGGGGCGAATGCCAACCACATTATTCGCGCCACGCTGGAATCTATCGCTTACCAGACGCGTGACGTACTGGAAGCGATGCAGCAGGATGCCAATACTCGCCTGCAGTCCTTGCGGGTGGACGGCGGTGCCGTGGCGAACAACTTCCTGATGCAGTTCCAGTCCGATATTCTTGGCGCACGCGTTGAGCGGCCTGAGGTGCGGGAAGTCACCGCGCTGGGATCGGCCTATCTGGCTGGGCTGGCGGTAGGCTTCTGGAAGGATCTGGACGAGGTTCGCGCCAAGTCGGTTATTGAGCGCGAGTTCCGCCCCGGTATTGAAACCTCCGAGCGTAACTATCGCTACGCAGGCTGGAAAAAAGCGGTTGCCCGCGCCCAGGCGTGGGAAGACCAGGACGATTCATAACCCCCAGCCCGCCTCTGCTGCCCGCGATTGCTGTAATCGCGGGTATTTCCCGCCTTTCCCCCGCCTGTGATAAACTTTTCGCCTCTTTTTCTTCCCGGGGCAAATCATGAAACGAGAACTCGCCATAGAATTTTCACGCGTAACCGAAGCAGCCGCGCTGGCAGGCTATAAATGGCTGGGACGCGGTGACAAAAATGCGGCCGATGGCGCAGCAGTTCATGCGATGCGTATCATGCTCAATAAGGTGAACATTGCGGGTGAAATCGTGATTGGCGAGGGGGAGATTGATGAAGCCCCAATGCTTTATATCGGCGAGAAGGTGGGCACCGGTCACGGCGATGCCGTCGATATCGCCGTCGATCCTATCGAAGGCACCCGCATGACGGCAATGGGCCAGGCCAATGCGCTGGCAGTGCTGGCCGTCGGGGATAAAGGCACCTTCCTTAACGCGCCCGATATGTATATGGAAAAGCTGATCGTCGGGCCGGGTGCAAAAGGCGTAATAGACCTTAACGCGCCGCTGGCAGAGAACCTTAATCGTGTAGCGCAGGCGCTGGGTAAACCGCTCAGCGCGCTGACCGTGACGATTCTGGCTAAGCCACGCCACGACGCGGTGGTTGCCTCTCTGCAAGAGCTTGGGGTTCGCGTATTCTCCATTCCCGACGGCGATGTTGCCGCGTCCATTCTTACCTGCCTGCCCGATAGCGAAGTTGACGTGCTGTACGGTATCGGCGGCGCACCGGAAGGCGTCGTTTCCGCTGCGGTGATCCGCGCGATGGATGGGGACATGCAGGCGCGGCTGCTGCCCCGCCACACCGTCAAGGGTGACACGCCGGAAAACCGTCGGATAGGTGAGCAGGAACTGGCGCGCTGTCGCGATATGGGCATTGAGGCTGGCAGGGTGCTACAGCTGGCTGAGATGGCGCGTAATGATAACGTGATCTTCTCCGCAACCGGTATCACCAGCGGTGACCTGCTGAAAGGCATTACCCGTCAGGGGAATATGGCAACCAGCGAAACGCTGCTGGTGCGCGGCAAATCCCGTACCATCCGGCGCATCCAGTCGATTCACTATCTGGATCGAAAAGATGAGAGCCTGCATCCGTACATCCTTTAGCCCCCTCGCCGCTTGCCAGGGGCGGACATCTGCCCGCCCCTGAACCATCATTGCGCTACGGCCTGACCTTCTGGCCTCCTGGAGAGCGGGAGCCAGCACAGCAGGATCAGCAGCGCCATGGCGAACATCAGCATGCCCAGGCTAAACTGGCCGTTCTGCGGCAGCAGGGCTGACAGCCACGCGGTCAGTCCCGATCCCAGATTCTGTAATCCTCCCAGTAGCGCACCTGCCGTCCCGGCCATATAGGGCCAGGGCTCCATGGCTCCGGTTGTCGCCAGCGGAAAGAGCATACCCGCACCAAAGAAAAACAGCGCGGCGGGCACCACCAGCGTCCAGATAGTCATAATGCCGAACCAGGCGGGGATCCACATCATCGCACCGGCAAGCAGACAGCTGTTAACCGCCCACCACATCAGCTGGGTAAAGGGGCGGTTGTCACGGCCTGCAAACCATGCGCCAAAAAATGCCGCGGGCAAAGGCACAATGAACAGCAGGCTGACCATCAGCGTATTCAGCCCCAGCACCCCGCCCATCAGTACGCCACAGCTGGCCTCGAACACGGCTATCCCACCCAGCGCGCCCATAAGCATGATCAGATAGCGGATAAAGGTGCCGTCAGCCAGCAAGGGACGATAGCGTGAAAAGAGCCTGCGCGTTTCAACCGGCAGCGGGCGCGTTTCCGGTAGCCAGCGCAGCATCGCGAAGCCCACAGCGATACAAAGCAGCAGCAGAAACGCAAAACAGGCATGCCAGCCCAGCCAGTGAGTCAGTACTGCTCCAATCACGGGCGCGACCAGCGGACTGACCAGAATGCCCATATTCAGCAGGCTGTTAGCATAACGTAGCGCACTGCCGGCGTAGAGATCGCGCGGCATCGTTCTGGCCATCACGCCCGCCACGCCGGTCCCCATTCCCTGAATGGCGCTGCCTGCTATCAGCATTGTCAGGTTTGCTGCCGTCAGCGCCACCAGCGTACCCATAATAAAGATGCACAGACCTGCCAGAATCACCGGACGGCGACCAATTTTGTCAGAAAGCGGCCCGTACAGCAGCTGCGATCCGCCATAGGTCATCAGATAGCCCGCCATGACGCGCTGCACCGCGCCGTCACGCACATTAAACGCCTCCGCAATGTTGACCATCGCGGGGACATAAATTGTTTGTGCCATCTGACCGACGGCAACCAGCGCAATCAGCATGATCAGCAGCTGTCTGTTTTCAATTTTTTTCATTTTAGTCAGGACGATTATCGGAATAACCCAGTGTAAAAAGGGTATTCATCAGGATTAAGAAGGTATTGGCGTGGAAAATATCAGGATTTCATAATAAAGCGAGCGGAGTGGCGCAAATGGCTGGACGGCAGCTGTCAGTGAATCCGCGCGGAAGTGTAAAATAAACGGTACGTTATTGCCCTCTGCGCCGCCTCTCAATTTGTCGATATGAGCTTTGCCAGCCGTTGCCACTGGAAAAATGGCCGCTCAGTAGCGAAGATATTGGCTAAAGGGCTAATGTGCCCCACACCGACTAAGGAGCTGTTTTATGGCCGAATGGGTAAACGCCAGTATCGAAAAGGTGACTGACTGGACAGATAGCTTATTCAGTATCACCGTGACCGCCCCCATCGACCCCTTTATCGCCGGTCAGTTTGCCAAACTGGCGCTGGAAATTGACGGCGAACGCGTTCAGCGCGCCTATTCCTTTGTGAATGCACCCAGCGATAAAAACCTGGAGTTTTATCTGGTGACAGTGCCAGAGGGCAAACTCAGTCCTCGCCTGCACGCGCTTGAGCCGGGTCAGGAGGTGATGATCACCAAAGAGTCAGCGGGTTTCTTTGTGGTGGATGAGATCCCGCCCTGCGAGACGCTGTGGATGCTGGCGACGGGAACCGCCCTTGGCCCTTATCTGTCAATATTGCAGGAAGGCCAGGGTCTGGAACGATTTAAAAATATCGTCCTGGTCCATGCCGTGCGCTATGCGCAGGACCTGAGCTATCTCCCGCTGATGCAGCAGCTTCAGCAACGCTACAGCGGCCAGCTACAGATACAGACCGTGGTCAGCCGCGAAGCGGTAGCGGGTTCGCTTACTGGCCGCGTACCGGCGCTGATTAATAACGGCGAGCTTGAGGCCGCCGTCGGCATTCAGATGGATGCTGAAAGCAGCCATATTATGCTGTGCGGTAACCCGCAAATGGTACGTGATACTCAGCAGCTGCTGAAAGATAGCCGGGATATGCGCAAGCATCTGAAGCGCAAGCCTGGCCATATTACCAGCGAACACTACTGGTAATTGGCCGCACGGCGTCCTCTGTAGTTAACCGGCAACGCCGCTTTTCCGAAGCGGTTTGCGCCAGCGCTGCCGCGAAAGCTCCCCAGCTCCAGCGTCATGGTCACCAGGATCAGCGTCGGAATAAAGCGGCTCAGCACCCACTGCCCGCTGGCGGGCAGTGATTCCCAGTTTCCGGCCAGCAGCATCCAGGCCAGGATCAACAACAGTCCCCAGTATCCCGGCTTATTGCGGTCATGCAGACGCTTAACCACCACCGCGCTGGTCGGCCACAGCAGGCATACCAGACAAAAGGCAGCGGTTTGCGAACTTAACCAGTTCCGGGCCGTCAGGGTAAACAGTAGCACCATCATCGCCAGCCAGAGCGTCAGCCAGATCCAGAAGTCCCGCCGTCCCAGCCTTCCCCGCCAGGAGAAACACCACGCTTGTAAGGTCATTTTTAATCCCCTGGAACAGCGTCAGGCTTTGACTTTGCCGACCATTGTCCGTTCTAATCTTGTCTGAATGAAAGGTTCAGGATGGACAACATGAATAAAGCGCTCATCACGAGCATTACACTTTTCGTTACGCTGGCGACGCCTCCGCTTTGGGCTGATCCTGTGCCACAGGATCGTACCGAGCATATGCCGACTGCTCCCTATCTTATGGCGGGGGCGCCAACATTTGATTTTACTATCGGCCAGTTTCGGGAAAAGTATAATGCGATTAATCCAGCATTAACGATCCCGGAGTATCGGGCAATCGACAATCGCGGGGACAAAAGTAATTTGACCCGTGCCGCCAGCAAGATCAATGAAAATCTCTATAGCTCTACCGCCATTGAACAGGGCACGGGTAAGGTCAAAACCCTGCAAATTACCTGGCTGCCGGTGCCAGGCCCTGATGAGAAGGCGGCACGTGATAAAGCCCGCGCTTATATGGCCGCCCTGGCGCGCTTTTTTGAGCCCACGCTGACCGAAGCGCTGAGCCTGAAACGTCTGGATGACCTGCTAAACAGGGGTAAAGGATCGCGCTACTTTGAACAGAGCGAAGGGGCATTACGCTATGTTATTGCGGATAACGGTGATAAGGGGCTGACCTTTGCTATCGAGCCAATAAAACTGGCCATGACCCCCAACTGACGCGGGCAAAGATGACGAAAAGCAAAGCCTTTCATAGTTTTCATCTCTATACTGTCTGGCAGACAACGCTGCTCCGGCAGGGTAATTTAACGTATTTCGCGACGCGGAGGATATGATGCGACATCCATTAGTTATGGGTAACTGGAAACTGAACGGCAGCAAAACAGTGGTTAAAGAGCTGATTGCAGGCCTGCGAAACGAGCTGAGCAGCGTTGACGGTTGCGGTGTCGCTATCGCCCCGCCAGTGATGTATCTGGATCAGGCTAAACACGCCCTTTCTGGCAGCCAGATTGTGCTCGGCGCGCAGAACGTGGACGTTAACCTTTCCGGTGCTTTCACGGGTGAAGTCTCCGCGGACATGCTGAAAGACGTCGGTGCACAGTACATTATCATCGGTCACTCTGAGCGTCGTACCTACCATAAAGAGAGCGATGAGCTTATCGCGAAGAAGTTCGCCTTACTGAAAGCGGCAGGTCTGATCCCGGTACTGTGTATCGGCGAAACCGAAGCCGAAAATGAAGCAGGCAAAACCGAAGAAGTGTGCGCACGTCAGATTGACGCGGTGTTAAAAACCCAGGGTGCTGAAGCGTTCAACGGCGTGGTCATTGCCTACGAGCCAGTCTGGGCTATCGGCACGGGCAAATCTGCTACGCCTGCGCAGGCTCAGGCAGTACACAAATTTATCCGCGATCATATTGCAAAAGAAAACCATGCTGTAGCGGCCCAGGTCATCCTCCAGTACGGCGGCTCCGTGAATGATAAAAATGCGGCCGAGCTGTTTGCCCAGCCGGATATTGACGGCGCGCTGGTTGGCGGCGCATCGCTGAAGGCAGATGCCTTTGCGGCCATTGTGAAAGCAGCGGCAGCGGCGAAAAACGCCTGATAACCGTCCCCTGCTCCGGCCACGGAGCAGGGTGCCTGATTTTCTGTCCCCCGGTTTTGTCTCCCTGTTCATGCTTTAGCCACACATCACCCGCGGCCCTCTTCTGCTCCCCTGGGTTATCCTGGTTTCCCGATGCGCTATCCCCACTCCCCTGGACGCCTGCTGGCGGTCCCCAAGGCCCACACTCTCAACGCCCATAAATGTTACTAATTTTGTTTGAATTTTCATTATCACTTTTAATCTTTAAACAATTTTTTAATTCCCTCGTAACAATGGTATATTTCCAGAGCATTAACTGCTTGTTAAATAATCCATTTTATTCATGTGGGTTTTATAAGACGTCCCCCCGGATCCAGCCAGATGACCAGACTGAGCCGGGAAACAGCCCTGTATTACCTGCATAACATGTTGAAAATTCAGCATATGGAGATGTCGCATCATGCGGAAATCAGCACAACGCCAGTCTATTTGTCATACTGCCCCAGGCAAATCAAATGCGACCTCTGATGAGAAAAATAGGGGCGACGTCGATGTATTAATGATTGGCGGCGGCATTATGAGCGCGACGCTGGGCACCTACCTCCAGCAGCTTGAGCCAGACTGGCACATCGGCATGGTCGAGCGCCTGGATGACGTCGCGGAAGAGAGTTCAAATGGCTGGAATAATGCGGGCACGGGACATGCTGCGCTTGCTGAGATGAACTACACCCCGATGAACAGCGACGGTACGGTGGCTATCGGGAAGGCGGTTGAGATCAACGAGGCATTTCAGATCTCCCGACAGTTCTGGGCTTATCAGGTTCAGCGGGGCGTGCTGAGTCAGCCCCGCAGCTTTATCACCAGCGTGCCTCATATGAGCTTCGTTTGGGGGGAAGAACACGTTAACTTTCTGAAAAAACGCTATGCCGCGCTGCAAAAAAATACGCTGTTTCGCGATATGGAATACTCGGAAAACCCTGAACAGATCAAGAAATGGATCCCGTTGATTATGGAAGGGCGTGATGCACATCAGCGCGTTGCCGCAACCCGCAGCGAGATGGGGACCGACGTTAACTTCGGTGAAATCACGCGCCAGCTGATTGCCTCGCTAAAAAAAAGCGCCGGATTCAGCCTGCAAAATCACCATGAGGTGCGCGATATCAAGCGCGACCGGGACGGAATGTGGCGCGTTACCCTGTCCGATCTGAAAAACAGCGGACGTAAACAAACCCTTCGCGCCAGGTACATCTTTATCGGTGCGGGCGGGGCGGCGCTGACGCTGCTACAGGCCTCCGGCATCCCGGAAGCGAAAGATTATGCGGGATTTCCGGTGGGCGGTGAATTCCTCGTCACTGATAATCCAGAGGTGGTGAACCGCCACCTGGCCAAAGTTTATGGTAAAGCCGAGGTGGGCGCGCCGCCGATGTCCGTGCCGCATCTGGATACCCGGACGCTGGATGGTAAGCAGGTTCTGCTATTTGGCCCCTTCGCCTCGTTTTCTACGCGGTATCTGAAGCAGGGTTCGCTATGGGATATGTTTGGTTCAATGACCTCATCGAACGTTTTACCGATGGCGCAGGTTGGGCTGAATAACTTCAATCTGGTGAAATACCTGGTAGGCCAGGTGATGCTGACCGATGACGATCGCCATCGGGCGCTACAGGCCTATTTACCGCAGGCGAAAAAAGAGGACTGGCGTCGCGTAAAAGCGGGGCAGCGCGTGCAAATCATCAAAAAAGAGGCGGGTAAAGGCGGCGTACTTAAACTGGGTACCGAGGTGGTGACTTCGCAGGATGGTACGATTTCTGCCCTGCTGGGTGCATCGCCGGGCGCTTCAACGGCGGCGCATATTATGCTGGAGCTGATGAAAAAGGTCTTCGCAGAAAAGATGGCTACCCCGGCATGGCAGTCGACGCTGAAAACGATGATCCCGTCCCTCGGGCAGAGCCTGAACGGTAACGTCGCTGCAACGGAGAAGGTGCTGGCAGAAACCAGCCGGATTCTTCAGCTGGCCTATACGCCACCCGTGGCGGCCAACGATGAAGCGCAGCAGGCCGGCTCGACGGCAATGGGTAAGTAATTCCCCGAAACGCCCGGTGGCAACATGTGCCCGCCGGGCAGCATAATCCCCCTCTCCTCTGCCACACCCGGCCTGTTTATGTCATAACGCTCCCGCTTCTGCGCCCTTTCTCTGCATGGCCGACGCAGGCGTCTATGCTTTGATCTGATGCGCTAACGAGGAGAAAACAAATGGATACGCCTTTACACCCGCCAGTCTCAGACCCTGATTTAACGCTTCTGGATCGCTACTGGCGCGCCGCTAACTACCTGTCGGTCGGGCAGATCTATCTGCTGGACAACCCGCTGTTGCGGCAGCCCCTGGAGGCGGACCATATAAAGTCTCGCCTGCTGGGCCACTGGGGAACCACGCCCGGCCTGAATTTCATTTACGCTCACCTGAACCGAATTATTCGCCAGCGGGATACCGACCTGCTCTACATCTGTGGCCCGGGACACGGTGGCCCCGGCATGGTAGCGAACACCTGGCTGGAGGGGAGCTACAGCGAAATTTACCCTGATATCAGCCAGGATGCTGAAGGTATGCGTAAGCTATTCCGGCAGTTTTCGTTCCCCGGCGGCATTCCCAGCCATGCTGCGCCTGAAACGCCGGGATCGATTCATGAAGGGGGCGAACTGGGTTATTCACTGGTTCATGCTTTTGGTGCCGCCTTCGACAATCCCAATCTGATCGTCCCCTGCGTTATCGGCGACGGCGAGGCGGAAACCGGGCCGCTGGCCGCCAGCTGGCACGGCACGAAATTCCTCAATCCCGTTCGTGACGGGGCCGTATTACCCATTCTGCACCTCAACGGGTATAAAATCGCCAACCCCACAATTCTGGGCCGCACCGACGACGGCGATTTGGCACAGCTTTTCAACGGTTACGGATATGAACCTCTGTTCGTAGTCGGCGATGATCCCCAGCTGATGCATCGTCATATGGCCGACGTGTTGGATAACGCTTTCGACCGCATTCAGCAGATTCAGCAGTCGGCACGCCGCGGTGAAGCACAGAAGCGCGTCCCCCGCTGGCCGATGATTATTTTGCGCAGCCCAAAAGGCTGGACCGGGCCAAAAACCGTGGACGGCAAAAAAGTAGAGGGGTTCTGGCGTGCGCACCAGGTGCCGGTGGCAGAATGTCGGGAAAACGAGGCGCACCGGGAGATCCTCCAGCAGTGGATGGCAGGCTATCGTCCTGATGAGCTGTTCGACGATGCGGGCCGGTTGATGCCGGAGTTGCAGGCGCTGGCGCCAACCGGGGATAAACGTATGGGTTCCACCCCTTATGCCAACGGTGGACGACTGCGCAACCTGTTGGAGGTGCCTGATATCCGTCAGTATGCGGTGGAGGTTAACAGGCCGGGTGAGACGCTGGCGCAGTCAACCGCGGTGCTGGCCAGCTACCTGAGCGAGATTTTTACCCGCAACCCGGACAATTTCCGCCTGTTTGGCCCGGATGAGACGGCCTCTAACCGGCTGGGTAAGGTGTTTGATGTGACCAATCGCAGCTGGATGGAGGCGATCCTTCCCTGGGACGAACAGCTGGCGCAGGATGGACGAGTCATGGAAATCCTCAGTGAACACCAGTGTCAGGGCTGGCTTGAAGGCTATTTGCTGACGGGCAGGCACGGCCTGTTTAACTGCTACGAAGCCTTTATTCACATTATCGACTCAATGTTTAATCAGCATGCGAAATGGCTAAAAGTTTCCCGTAAGCTGCCCTGGCGCAAACCGATCTCCTCGCTCAACTATCTGCTCTCATCCCATGTCTGGCGTCAGGACCACAATGGCTATAGCCATCAGGATCCGGGCTTTATGGACCATGTTGCCAATAAGAAGGCCGATATCGCCCGCATCTATCTGCCGCCGGATGCCAATACGCTGCTGTGGGTGGGGGATCACTGTCTGCGCACCTGGGACAGGATCAACGTGATCGTTGCCGGAAAGCAGCCTGAGCCGCAGTGGCTGACCATGGATCAGGCCATCAGACACTGTGAAAAAGGCATGGGTATCTGGCCCTGGGCCGGTAATGAAACGGTGGACGAGCCTGCCGACGTCGTGATGGCCTGCGCAGGTGACGTTCCCACCCTCGAAACGCTTGCCGCCGTAGATTTGCTGCGCCAGTACCTTCCCGGCCTGCGCGTCAGAGTGGTGAATGTCGTGGATCTGCTGGCGATGCAGACGAAAGAGCAGCATCCGCACGGGCTGGATGAGCAGGAATGGGAGACTATCTTCACCGCGGATAAGCCGGTGATTTTCGCCTTCCACGGTTATCCGGCGCTGATCCACCGCCTGACCTGGCAACGAAATAATCATCGTAATATTCACGTTCACGGCTTTAATGAGGAAGGCACCACCACCACGCCTTTCGATATGACGGTGTTAAACGAGCTGGATCGCTATCATCTGGCGCAAAACGCCATTCTGCGCGTACCAGGATTGCAGGAAGAAGCGGGGAGCGTACTGGATGCGCTACAGGAAAAACTCGCGGCACACCATGCCTGGGTAAGGGAGTATGGCGAGGATATCCCGGAGGTGCACAACTGGAAGTGGCCTTCGCACGAAGATAAGGGCGGCGCGCCCGATTAATAACAGGGGCGGCGAGTGTGCCGCCCCTGCTGATGCTCAGAGATGAATGACTTCGGTCAGCATCCACAGCGTGGTGATCACCAGCGACAGCCCCATAATGGTATTGAATAACCGCAGCTTCCACGCCACCTGTAAGTGTTTTCCCAGCCTGTCGCCCAGCGCGGCCCACACCAGAATACAGGGCAGATTCAGCGCCATAAACCCAATCATGACCACCAGTATGCCGCTGTTGGCGGTATACATCAGGGCGACGTTCGTCGCCATCAGCCAGGCTTTGGGATTGACCGCCTGAAAAAGCGCACCGCCCAGTAGCGTCATCGGACGGGCCTTTTCGTGCAGTTCAGGCACACCTGCGCGAAATATCTTCCATGACAGCCAGAACAGGTAGGCACACCCTATCAGCGTCAGTGGCATTCTGACAGTTCCCATCCACTGAAGGAGTCCCTCCAGCAGCAGCCCGGTGATCGCCGTCTGGATTGCGCATCCGACCATAATGCCCAGCATCATCGGCAGGGTACGTCGTATGCCAAAATTGACGCCGGAGGTGGCGAGCAGAAGGTTATTCGGCCCTGGGGTAATCGACATCACGGTAACATAGCTGAAAAAGGAGGGATCGAGCATAGTGGCTATCCGACAGATGAATGAGATGACCATAGTAAAAGTCGCACGCTAATGGTAACAGACTCACAATTACACTATTGTAATGAGTACAATCTGTAAATTATCCCATCTGTACCCCTTTGAGGGAGCATTAACTGTGTCCATTATTGATATGCAGGAAAGTACGCTGTATCAGCAGCTGGCGCAGACGCTGGCGGAAGCGATCCACGTTGGCACCTATCCCCCTGGCAGCCGTCTGCCCGCTATTCGCCGCTGTGCCAGCAATCACCAGCTCAGCGTGAATACCGTATTGGCTGCCTACCGGATTCTGGAAGATCGCGGACTTATCGAAGCGCGTCCTCAGTCAGGCTATTACGTCCGTAGCGTACTACCGTCAGTAAAATCCTCGGGTGACCGCCAGGCACAGGTGCGCTCTCCCAGCAGTGAGAAACTGGATCTGATTGATGCCGTTTTTGCCGCGCAAAACCACCCGGACTACACCAACATCTCGCTCGCCTGCCCGCAAAACAGCGATTTTTTTCCTACGGCAAAAATCAGCCGCATCATGGCCTCGCTGCTACGTCGCGAACCGGCGCTGATTGGGCGCTACGCGCTGCCGCCCGGAAGCGAGCGCCTGAGGCGCGAAGTGGCACGCCGATCGATGGATCTGGGTATCCGCCTTACCCTGGAAGATATCACGCTGACGCATGGCTGCATGGAAGCCCTCCAGCTGGCATTACGAACGGTCACTCAGCCCGGCGACTGCGTGGGCATTGAAACCCCCACCTATTTTTATCTCTTTCCCCTGCTGGCCAGCCTGGGTCTGAGGGTCATCGAGATCCCCACTGACCCCCAGTTCGGCCTGTCGCTGGATGCACTGGAGCTGCTACTCCAGGAGCGGCGCATTCAGGCTATCGTCGCCATGCCGACCGTGCAAAATCCGCTGGGATGCAGCATGAAACTGGAGGAGAAAAAGCGTCTGGCGGAGATGGTCAACCGCTATCAGGTGCCGCTGATTGAGGATGGCCTTTACGGCGAACTGCAATTCTGCTGGCCGCTATCACCCGCGGTAAAAGCCTTCGATCGGGAGGGGTGGGTTCTCTACTGCACCAGCTTCACTAAAACGGTTGCACCCGATTTCCACGTTGGATGGATTGCCGCAGGACGCTTTACCGGAAAGCTGGCCCGGCTGAAATCGGTATCTTCCCTGACGGAATCGCGCCTGCTTTCAGAAACGCTGGGCCATTTTCTGGAATCAGGTGGCTACGACCACCATCTGCGCACGCTGCGCCGCCGCTATGCCGCACAGCTTGATGAGGCTCGGGGCATCATCGCCCGGCACTTTCCGCAGGGAACGCGGGCAACGCTGCCCAGCGGCGGCTTTGTCTTCTGGGTTGAGCTGCCGGGTCACGTCGATAGCGTGCAGCTGTTTCACCGGCTTCTACAGGAGAAAATATGCCTGACCCCCGGCGCGCTCTACACCCTGAGCGATCGCTGCAACAGTGCGCTGCGTCTCTCCTGCTGTTACCCCTTTGATGAGCGCTACACCTATGCGTTGAAGCGGACCGGCGCGCTGGCCTGTGAAATGAGCGGCATTGCCCCACCGTAGCCGGCCTTACGCTAAGGCGTGCCGTTACGTCCCCATTTGGCATAGCCTTTTCGCTGAGTCCTGGAGCTGCTGAAAACCGGGGATAATGTACCCGCCGCGGTGCCGGTGCTAAATGCGGTGCGCGATGCGGTGAGCGGGCTGGATATCATCAGACTTCCGGCAATGCCGGGCACACCGGTGCACACTGGCACGGATGTGAAACCGGTGGGTAATATCACCCTGTCACCGCCTGTGGGAAATACGCAGCAGCTGCAGGACTTTATTTATTGGCGGCCAGATGCGTCCGGTACGGGCGTCGTGCCCATTTATGTCGTAATAAGTAGCCCCCGCGACAGGCCAGGCCGGGTCAGTGGGAAAGGAGAAAATGTCGGCACAGATTGGCTGAATAAAGCCGGGCAGGGGCCTGGCGCACCAATCCCAGGCCAGATAGCGGAGAGATTGCTGGGGCGAGAATTCAGCAGCTTTGATGCGTTCCGTAAGGCCTTCTGGCTGGAAGTAGGGAAAGATCCTGAGTTAAGTAAACAGTTCAAGGCAGGTAACCTGGGTAATATCCGGGCTGGCAAAGCACCCGCACCTAAAGAGAGTGAACAAAAGGGGCGGCGTGTTAAATATGAGTTACACCATGTAAAACCGATTAAAGATAATGGTGAGATATATAATATTGACAATATTCGTGTAACGACTCCGAAGTGTCATATTGAGAACCATAAAGGGAGTAAATAAGATGGAAAAGAAAACGTTATCTGACTACACCGAAGCCGAGTTTTTGGCTTTTGTGGAAAAAATAATTAACGTCCAGAATACGACAGAAGGAGAAGATATAAACAATATCCTGGAGTTTAAGCGGTTAAGCGAGCACCCTTCGGGATCTGACCTAATCTATTACCCTGATGATAGCAGGGAAGATAGTCCCGAAGGTATCGTAAAAGAGGTGAAGGAATGGCGTGCAGCTAACGGCAAACCGGGATTTAAACCAGGCTGACTCCGCCAGGGTTTCAAAAGTGCAGCCCTCACGTTAAGGCGTGCCGTTACGTCCCCATTTGGCATAGCCTTTTCGCTGAGTCAGCCGCTCATAATAGGCCCTAACGGCGGGCAGTTCTGGGTGGTCTAACGGGGTTTCATACCAGCGGTTGACGGATAGCCCAACCGGTATATCGGCCAGTGAAAATGCGCTGCCGGCCACCCAGGCCTGGGTACGTTCCAGCTGCTGATTCAGGATCCCCATGGTATGCGACCAGCCCTTACAGGCGGCGGCAAGCAAGCGCGCATCCTGATGTGCCGGAGAGTGACGAACCAGCGACATAAATGCGTATCGCCAGGCGGTACTGAGTTCGGTGGCCTGCCAGTCGATCCACTGGTCGACTGGCGCGCGCGCGCGGGGATCCTGCGGATAGAGCCAGTCACCGCCCCGGCTGTTAGCCAGGTAGCGAATTATGGCGTTGGACTCCCACATAATCAAATCCCCTTCCTGAATCACCGGGATCAGCCCATTAGGATTCATCTTTCTGAATGCCGGGTCCTGAAGCGACTTAAAACCGTCGCCCCACTCCTCGCGATTAAAAGCGATATCCAGCTCATCGCAAACCCACAGCACTTTTCTGACGTTAATCGATGAGGCGCGCCCCAGTATTTTCAACATAGTGTGATACTCCCAGGTTATGACATCCCAAAGAACTTTTACTATGGCGCAAACCCGGGCATTTAACCAAATCGGGCTGTAAGGCGACGTTGCTGTATCAGAGAAACATGCCGCCGGAAGCTTCAATACGCTGTCCGTTGATCCAGCCACATTCGTCGCTCAGAATGTGTGCTATTGCATTGCCAATATCATCCGGCAGTCCCACCCTGCCCAGAGCCGTCTGTGCCGCGATAAAGCCGTTAACCTCAGGATTATCACGTACCCTGCCGCCGCCGAAATCCGTTTCAATCGCCCCAGGGGCCAGGATATTCACAGTAATGCCGCGTACACCCAGCTCTTTCGCCTGATAGCGGGTCAGGACCTCCATGGCGCCTTTAACTGCCGCGTAGGCGCTGGAACCGGGCTGACTGAAACGGGCCAAACCGCTGGAGATATTCAAAATACGTCCGCCGTCCGCAATAAGCGGCAGCAGCTTCTGCGTGAGAAAGAATGGGCCTTTGAAATGGACGTTAACCATCTCATCGAACTGCGCTTCGCTGGTTTCAACAAAGGCTACATGCAGGCCCGTTCCGGCGTTGTTGATTAAATAATCAAAGGTTACGCGCTGCCACACCTCGCTGAGTTTATTTTGTACACTCTCTGTGAAGTCGTCGAAGCGACTGCTGTCGGCCACATCCAGCTGGATAGCCGCTGCACGCCCACCCAGCGCGGTGATTTCATCCACCACCCGCTGCGCGTCCTGTTCACCGCTCCGCCAGGTCAGGATGATATCAACACCCTTTTTAGCGAGTTTTAAGGCAGCATTTCTACCTAATCCCCGGCTTCCGCCGGTAATCAGTGCGATTTTAGCGTTCATTTTCTTCTCCGGTTCATCTGTCATGGATATTTGCAGGATATTATGTAAATCCTGAACTATAAATAATCTCAAATGCGCTTTACTGTTTCACAGAAAACAACAATCGGCATATCCTATGGACAAAATTCACACAATGCGGGCTTTTGTCAGAGTAGCAGAGCTTCGCAGCTTTACCCGCGCCGCAGAGAGTCTGGGCGTCCCGAAAGGCAGCCTTTCACGACAGTTACAGGCGCTGGAGAATACCCTTGGCACCCGTCTTCTGCACCGCACCACGCGGCGGGTGCAGCTGACTCAGGATGGCCTGGTCTACTTCGATCGCTGTCAGGATGTGCTGGCCACGCTGGAAGAAATGGATGGGCTATTTCAGAACGATCCCGCGACCCTGAGCGGTCGCCTGCGAGTGGATATGCCCGTCAACCTCGCCAGCGACTATGTTCTGCCCCGGCTCCCGGAATTTCTTCAACAGTATCCCGCCATTGAGCTGGAACTGAGCAGCAATGACCGTCGGGTTGACGTGATTCGCGAGGGGTTTGACTGTGTGGTGCGCGTCGGCGCGCTGGAAGACTCCGGGCTGATCGCCCGCCCGCTGGGCGCGCTGACCCTGATCAACTGCGCCAGCCCCGACTACCTGGCGCGATTTGGTACGCCGCAGACGCTGGAAGAACTCTCCCAACATGCCATGGTGCATTACGGCCAGCAGTTGGGCACGCAGACCCCAGGCTTTGAGTTTTTTGACGGCGAAAATAGCCGGTTTATCAAAACGGGCGGGGCGCTGACGGTCAACAGCACGGTAACCTACCGTGCCGCCTGCCTGAACGGACTGGGCATTATCCAGGCACCCGAATGCGCCATGCGGCCGGCGCTGAAGGCGAAGAAGCTGGTAGAAATTCTGCCGTATTACCGCGCGAAGCCGATGCCGATATCGCTGCTGTATCCACATCGACGTCACCTGGCGCGTCGGGTGCACGTCTTTATGGAGTGGCTGACGCGGACAATGAAAAACTACGTTAGCTGATCGACCGTCTATAATTTCATACAGATAACTCACTTTTAAGGGCAACAGAAGAACATTTCATGAAGGAAAATCACTCATCAGAGCGTCAGCATGACGAAGAAAAGCCGCTGATCAACATCAAAACCGGCAACGCGACCGTTGATCACTCCATTACGCGCGTGTCGCGCTTTGTCAGCTGGTTTCAGGCCATTCCAGCCGTCGCACACTTCTTAAGAGCCGGGGAACGCTTTAATGACCGATTGGGCAGCCAGTTTGGCGCGGCAATCACCTACTTTTCGTTCCTTTCCCTGATCCCTATTTTGATGGTCTCTTTTGCCGCCATCGGATTCGTGCTCGCGTCCAACCAGGATCTGCTTACCCAGCTTATTAATAAAATTGTGAGTAATATCAGCGATGCCACCCTGGCATCAACCCTGCAAAATACGGTCAACACCGCCGTCCAGCAGCGCACTACCGTCGGCCTGACGGGATTACTGATCGCCCTCTATTCCGGGATTAGCTGGATGGGGAACCTGCGTGAAGCGATTCTGGCCCAGTCGAGAGACGTCTGGGAGCGTAACAAACAGGATAAAGAGAAGATCTGGTTCAAGTACACGCGTGACTTTATCTCTCTGATGGGTCTGGTGGTCGCGCTGATTATCACCCTGTCCCTCACCTCCATTGCCGGTTCGGCACAGGAAGCCATCGTGCATGCGTTAGGCCTGGATGGGATCGACTGGCTTCGTCCGGCCATGACGCTGATTGCGCTTTCCATTTCAATCATGGCTAACTATCTGCTCTTTCTGTGGATTTTCTGGATTTTGCCCCGCCATAAACCACGCAAAAAGGCGCTGTTTCGCGGTACGCTTTTAGCCGCGATAGGTTTTGAAGTGATTAAATTTATTATGACCCTGACGCTGCCTAAGCTGGCGTCCTCCCCGTCAGGCGCTGCCTTTGGTTCCGTACTGGGGCTGATGGCGTTTTTCTACTTCTTTGCCCGACTGACGCTGTTCTGCGCGGCGTGGATAGCCACGGCGAAGTATAAGGATGATGAGCCGGTCGGGACGAAACCGGTTAAGCCGTAATGAACCTGCGCTGGGGCCGCGCCCGTAGCCCCAGCGTTGCGCCTGTAGTGACTGACAACCGATTTCAGGATCACGACTTAACAGCGCCCCGGGAATGCAGTATCTGGCAGCTGTGATCCTGTAGCTCCTCGGCAGAGGCCCGATTCAGTACCAACAGATTACGCTTAACCACCAGCAACGCGCGACGTCCATCCGATAGCGCCGCCACGGCGATGCTGTATTTACCCATTTCTTCCCGTGCACCCGGCAGGTCGGCCGCAAGGCGAATAAAGGGACTGGTTCTCTTGAATTCGTCCCGCGTGACGGTGCGCACCTGATAATCATGCCCTACCAGCTGTAGCGACTGCCAGCGGGGAGTCAGCGTGGCATCCAGCGCGTTCAGCTTCTGTCGGATATCCGGCCTCAGACAGGAGATATGAATGTGAAGCTGATTTTGCGTTCTGCCCGTGGGGGAATTAATGCTGAGCGCGATAGCGCTGTCATCGACGTGTGCGCCGTAGCGCTCGTCCATAAAGTGGCGGGAGTGCCAGGCTTCAGCAAAAAAATTGGGGGTCGCGGGATTGAGCAGCTCAGGACTTTCGATACCGGCGATTTTTTTGGTTGGAAGAAGTAAAAATTGCAGCGGGCCATTGCGATCTTTTAGTACCACAAAGCCATTATGGACATCCACCTGTCGGCAGGGCGTGGGATCGTTATTTTCCCGCTCTCCGGGCACGCATTTCTGGCTGACAATTGCCCAGAGCACGGCAGAATTATGCTTATATTTAAATGCAATAGAGGCGAAACCAGCCGTCGAAACTACCCCTGCTACTACAACGCCTGTCAGGAGTCGCTTTCGCCCCTTCATGATCTAAACCTCTGATTATCGCCTGTTCATAATGTAAACGAACAGGCGACAAAGATCATGTTAAATAATTCACCTACTTAACTATTTTTCTTTCAACGCTTCATGGCTTGATCGTAAGTGCCGCCATCGGCGAAGTGAGTCTTCTGAGCAGCCGCCCAACCGCCGAATTTTGCATCGTCAATGGTGAAAAGTTTCACCGGTGCGAACTTATCAGCATACTTTTTCGCCACGGCGGGATCGCGTGGACGATAGTAATTTTGCGCAGCGATTTCCTGACCTTCCGGCGAATAGAGGTATTTCAGATAATCTTCGGCGACCTTGCGGGTGCCGCGCTCATCCACCACTTTATCAACGACGGAAACCGTGGGTTCTGCAAGAATAGACTCGCCGGGGGTCACGATTTCAAACTGGTCTTTGCCCAGTTTATTCACGGCCAGGTAAGCTTCGTTTTCCCACGCAATCAGCACGTCACCAATGCCGCGTTCAACGAAAGTATTGGTGGCACCGCGCGCACCGGAATCCTGCACCTCAACGTTTTTAAACAGTGCTTTGATGTAGTCCTGTGCTTTTGCCTTATCACCGTTGTTATGGTCTAACGCCCAGCCCCAGGCCGCCAGATAGTTCCAGCGCGCCCCGCCGGACGTTTTAGGGTTAGGGGTAATCACCGAGACGCCAGGTTTGGTTAAATCCTGCCAGTCGTGGATTTTCTTAGGATTGCCTTTGCGCACCAGGAAAACGATGGTGGAGGTATAGGGAGCGGAGTTATCCGGCAGGCGCTTGATCCAGTTTTTATCAATACGGCCACGATCGGCGATGGCATCCACATCGGAAGCCAGCGCCAGGGTCACGACGTCGGCACGAATACCATTAATCACAGAGGTCGCCTGCTTGCCTGAGCCGCCGTGCGACTGACGGATCACCACGTTGTCGCCGGTTTCCTGCTTATAGTGCGCGCTAAAGGCTTTATTATACTGTTCGTATAATTCACGCGTTGGATCATAGGAAACGTTCAGCAGCTGGATATCTTTCGCCAGCACGCTGGTCGAGGCCAGCAGCAGGGTAAACCCAATACTCCACTTATTCATTCTATGCTCTCCCAAAGGTTTTATCGCAGAGAGCGTGACACAAAGCACAGGTTGAATTAAAGAATTAAAATGAAGCCTTAATAACTGGATGGAATATGGCTCTGCATAAAAAAGGCGCTGTCGATCAGCGCCTTGATTTATCTCAGTAAAGTTTTTTCGCCGTTTCCAGCCAGTCGCCCTTGAAGGGACGCTTCATATTTTCAATCGCATCAATAATATCGTGATGGACCATCTTCTCATTCTGAATACCGACGCAGCGTCCACCGTAGCCCTGTAACAGCAGTTCGATAGAGTAAGCGCCCATGCGCGAAGCGAGAATACGGTCATAGGCGACCGGCGCGCCACCACGCTGAATATGTCCCAGCACCGTTGAGCGGGTTTCACGCTTCGTTTCAGACTCGATGTATTTCGCCAGTTCGTCGATATCGCAGATATGCTCGGTGATCGCCACAATGGCATGCTTTTTCCCTTTAGCAATACCGGCTTTAATCTCTTCTACCAGCTCTTCACGCGTATAGGGAATTTCCGGCAGCACGATAAACTCGCAGCCGCCGGCAATGGCCGCCGCCAGTGTCAGGTCGCCACAGTAGCGGCCCATCACTTCGACAATAGAGATACGCTGGTGAGACGATGAGGTATCGCGCAGGCGGTCAATCGCCTCCACCACCGTTTCGAGCGCGGTGAAGTAGCCGATGGTATAGTCGGTGCCCGCCACATCGTTATCAATGGTGCCCGGCAAGCCAATGCAGGGGAATCCCATTTCGGTCAGACGCTTAGCCCCCATGTAAGAGCCATCGCCCCCGATAACCACCAGCGCGTCAATCCCGCGTTTTTTCATATTTTCGATAGCGACAGTCCGCACGGACTCTTCACGGAACTCAGGGAAACGCGCTGAGCCAAGAAAGGTGCCGCCGCGGTTAATCATGTCGGATACGCTGTAGCGGTCCAGATTGACCATACGATCTTCATACAAGCCCAGGTAGCCATCATAAATCCCCGCTACTTCCAGTCCTTCACTCAGGGCAGCGCGCACAACGCCCCGGATGGCCGCGTTCATACCCGGCGCATCTCCGCCACTTGTCAGTACACCGATTTTTTTGATCATGACAACCTCTGAACTTGTTAATGCAAATTTTTAAACTCTTAACGCCGGGATGACTCGACGAACGCGGGCGTATCTGCCAACTGATAATCGCCATAGTATATCAAAGCCTGTGAGCTGAATTGATTCAGGTCAGTCATCGTCCCGCTAATTTTTTTGAGCGGCGTCACGTTTTGGCGGTTAAGAGGGCTAAGTAATTTATTTAACACAAGAATCATCGTTCACTGCTGCTTCTGTCTGATGAAGGCACTGCCGAACAGGGATCCTGATGAATAATGACGTCAGAACCCGGGAATTTTTTTAACAGCGCCTGTTCAACCTGATCGGCGACCCGGTGTGCCTCATATAACGGCAGATTGTCGTCCATCTCAAGATGGAGCTGTATAAAACGGGTCGGCCCCGACTGTCGGGTACGAATATCATGCGCCCCACTCACCCCGGGCCAGCGGGAGGCAATATCAACAATCGCCTGGCGATCCTCATCGGGCAGTGCACGGTCAAGCAACGCCTGGACCGCTTCATAGCCCATCCGTAATGCACTATAAAGGATCCACACGCCTATCCCGAGGGCAAAAAGCGCATCGGCGCGCTTAAAACCATACCAGCTCAGGCCCAGCGCCAGCAGAATGGCACCGTTCATTACCACATCAGACTGGTAGTGAAGCATATCGGCACGAATCGCCAGGCTGCGGGTTCGCCGCACAACCCATCGCTGGAACGTAACCAGCACCAGCGTAGACACCAGTGCAACCAGCGTCACCACGATCCCTACCAGCGGGGCGCGCATGTCGTTTGGCGAAGCAAGATGTTGTAAACCCGTCAGAAAAAGAAACAGCGCGGATCCTGAGATAAACATACTTTGCGCCAGCGCGGCCAGTGACTCTGCTTTGCCATGTCCAAACGTGTGTTCAGCATCAGCAGGTTGTAGGGAGTAGCGGACAACGAAGAGGTTAGTGAGCGAGGCGGCAATATCCACCAGCGAGTCGACCAGGGCAGCCAGCAGGCTTACCGATCCGGTGTACCACCAGGCAAAAATCTTCACCAACAGCAGAATCGAAGCCAGTGAAGTTGCCGCCAGCGCAGCAGAGTTTACCAGCCGGGCGTAGTGATGTTCCATGCCTTACTCCGTTCAGGTTAGTGGCGTAAGTATACTGGATCCTGAGCAAAAAAAAGCCCCGCCAGTAATAGCGGGGCTGAGATCGGCCGGTTAATTGCGCGTTTCCGGGCGTTACGGGATGCCGTTAATTCTCCCTGATGCCAGGCTTTCGGCGGAGTTTCCTTTGGCGTCGACGGCGTGCATATCGGCCCCTTTTTCACGCAGCGCCTGGAGCAGTGACTGTCGCTGAAACAGCGAAGCATACATTGCCGCGGTCTGACCGGCATTGTTACGCATATCGGGCTGGCAATGGGCGTCGATCAAACGGCGCGCCACCTTTAGTTCACCCTTAAAGATGGCCCCCATCAGCGCACTGTTGCCGCGCCGATCGCGCTGGCAGGGGTCGGCACCGCCATCAATCAGCATTTTCACCGTATCATCATGGCCGTGATAGGCCGCAAGGATAATGGCGGTGTACCCTTTTTCATCGGCCGCATTGAGATTGTATTTCGCCTCAACGAGCGTTTTGATCAGGGTGTTATCTCCGCGTCGTGCCGCATCCCAAAGATAATTATTCAGCTCTGCTCTTACCTGACGATCATCGGTATGCGTCGTTGCCGCTTTTGCCGTCACGGACAGCAGCAAAAACGCTATCAGCCATAGCTGGACGCTTAATGCTTTCATTTCGCGATCTCCTTCAGGGCTTCTCCTGCCCGGGCAGGTTTAACCGGGCAGGGGAAAAGACGCTGTCAGTCAGATAATTTATCCGCCAGCTTCTGCACCGTGGCTAAATCACCTTTAGCGACCGTTGTCAGACGGGTACCGTACTCTTTGTCTGCCTTGTAGAAATAGGAAAGCATGATGTTTTTGCTCTCCGTATCGGTGATCGCCAGCGCGCTGCCCAGGCTGGCGATCAGGTCATCCCGATCTTTTTTGCTGTAAGAGCGGTAGAGATCGCCGGCCTGCTCAAAATTCTGCTCGCGCTGGATCTTAGTCTGCTGCGTGGTGCCTTCCACCGGCAGCCGGCTGTAGCGCGCAGAAGAGAGCTCCTCACGCGGGTAAAGTCGGCTGGGCTGGTAATTAACGCCCTTATCCTGAGTGTGTCCGGCGTTAAGGCTGCCATCCTGACTGGCGTTATTCACCGGCGTCCGGGCCTGGTTGATGGGCAGGCTAAAACCGTTCGCGCCGATGCGGTACATCTGCGTGTCGGCGTAAGCAAAGAGTCTGCCCTGCAACAGTTTATCCTCTGATGCTTCGATACCCGGTACCAGGTTAGAGGGGGCCATCGCTACCTGCTCCGTTTGCTGGAAGACGTTATCGGGGTTTTTATTCAACACCAGCTGACCAATTTTACGTTCGGGCACGTCAGGCCAGATCTTGGTGGCGTCGAGAGGATCGAAGTCAAACTTCTTCAGATCCTCAGGCTTCAGCACCTGGATATAGAGATCCCACCTGGGAAAATCACCGCGATTAATGGCTGAGACCAGATCGTGTGTCAGGTGGCTGTAATCTTTACCCTGTACCGCCTCAACCTGTTTCGGGTCGAGATTTTTGATGCCCTGTAGCGTTTTCCAGTGGAATTTAACGTAGTGGATTTCACCCTTCGCATTCACGAATTTGTAGGCATGAACGCTGTTCCCGTCCATGTTGCGGAAAGAGGCTGGCGTTCCTTCATTGGAATAGAGCTCCGTTAGCGTACGGGTTGCTTCGGGAACGTGGGAGAAGAAATCAAAACGACGTGAATCATCATCAAGGTTGGTGCGTGGATCGGGCTTGAACGCATGGACCATATCGGGGAATTTAATCGCATCGCGTATAAAGAACGTCGGGAAGTTGTTGCCAACCAGGTCCCAGTTACCCTCTTTGGTATAAAACTTAGTGGCGAAGCCATGCGGGTCACGCAGCGTTTCGGGCGAATGATTGCCGTGAACCACACTGGAAAAACGGACAAACACTGGAGTCTGTTCGCCTTTAGTAAATACCGCAGCCGTGGTCAGGTCAGAAATATCTGCCGTTGCGCTAAATTCACCAAAGGCCCCGGTTCCCCGGGCATGGACGACACGTTCAGGAATACGCTCGCGGTCGAAACGCTGTAATTTTTGCAGCAGCTGAACGTCCTGTAATAACACCGGCCCGGATGCTCCCGCGGTTTGTGAATTTTGGTTATCGCCTACTGGCGCACCGTTATCCCGCGTCAGAGTCTCTGCCATCGCAGCTGAGCTTACCAGCAGCGAAGAAATCACCACGCAGAGTGCCTTACGCTGGCTACAAAAACCTGAATGACTCTTTCGTCTCATCATCTCTTCCTCATCATATGTCGCTAACCCGCAAAGTAACCGTGGGAAATGACTCTAACCTTCATAGCGTTAAATGATGAGGGTCGCGCCGCTATTGCATTAATAGGCTGGGGCTTATAACTCAAATTAGTACCACTCAAAAAGACAGTCAGGTCGCGCTTTAACGCAGTTAGAAGCCTGTTACATGATGTGAAAATACATTACCAATATGCGATCCCGATCACACTTACGCGACTTTCAGCATTATGGAAAAGAAAATGGGGATGACAGGCGGTTTTATCGCCAGGGTATTACCGGTTGGTAATGAAGGGTGATGTTCTTCCCGCTGGGCGGTGGATCATCATTATGAAAAAGTTGTCTACGCTCTTGATATTCAGCGCTTTTTACAGCCTTACGCATTGACCGCATCAACCAGTGCCCACGTGTAACCTGCAAACCCGGACTTTTCAGCCAGCGCCCCCACCGTAGACACAGCCGGAATGTCCTGCCCCAGCTCGACCATTAATTCAATATGGCCTGTGATGGCCTCTTTTGCTTTTGCTATCGCTTCGTCCAGGGTATCGCCTGCGGAAAAACAGCCTGGTAAATCAGGCACTGTCACGCCATAAGCGTGCTGGTCGTCGCCTGGCTCGATCGCAATTGGATAAAACATATTTAACCCTCTTCGAGAAAGCGGGGTTAAATGCCCGCCTGTTTTCTGATTCTTTTACCGTACCAACCGGTAAATCTTTTTTAGGATGAGGTATCGTCACCAACCCCGGCTTTGAACTCAAGCAGCTCCACGTAATAATATTTATACGCTCAAAGGGCTCTCAACTGTTAGATATCATTAGAGTTTTTATTAAATTAAAAGGAATTGATAAAAAAAACCCCCTCATCATGAGGGGGAAGACAGGGATGGTGTCTATGGCAAGGAAAACAGGGGTACTATGATACTGGTTACTGCGTTTGATGCGGGTTACTACGTTACTGATTACTCTTACTACGGGTACTGATACTGACGATAAAGCTTACTTCGGGTAAAACTTACTCTGGGTAAGGTACAACGCATGCGCCCAGGGTGTTACTCACTTCATTTACTGCTTACAGCATGCAACGATGAAGATGGCTGCATATCCGTTAGCTGGCGCATTTGGTTCATACGCTGCTGATGTTTCTGGTTTAAAACGCCCTGCTGGCCTGGGGTTAACAGGTGATACATCTGGTTGCGCACTCTCGCCATATCAACCTGCCGCGCGACTTCCGCCTGCGCAATACTGTCCAGCTTTGCCCTATAGGCCGTTTCATCAAATTTTTCTGCAATAATCAGTTCGTGCAGCTGCTCTAAATCGTTAATACTTATGGGAGAACGCTCGTGACGCGCCTGCTGCATTAAATCCCGCATCTGCTGGCGTTGCTGCTCTGTAAGATTGATGCCATCAAACATGTGAGTCTGCGGAACCTGCGTCATACTACGTGGCGCCGCGTCTTCCTGATGCATCTCGTCAGTCGTCGTCACATCTGCAGCCCACGCGGCGGAGAAGCTGAGTATCAGCGCCGGAACCGCAACGACGGCGGTAACATTGCGCATCGTTAACTCCCAGATTGGTTTGCCTGTCTCGATTCGATAAAATTCAGTCTACGGGGCCAGCTGCAAACATGCGTCAGAGGTTGTAAAACTAAGTAAAGTCATGGAATGACTGCATTCGTTCACGGTATTTTGCCTGCGGAGGGCAATAAAAATGAATAAGATCCTGTTAGTTGACGATGACCGCGAATTGACTTCGCTGCTGAAAGAATTACTTGAGATGGAAGGGTTCGAAGTGGTGGTCGCCGGTGATGGCGAACAGGCACTGGCCCTGTTGGATAACTCTATCGATCTGCTTTTGCTTGATGTGATGATGCCAAGGAAAAACGGCATTGATACCCTTAAAGAGCTGCGCCAGCAGCACCAGACGCCGGTCATTATGCTAACCGCACGCGGTAGCGAGCTTGACCGCGTTCTGGGGCTGGAACTGGGCGCGGATGACTATCTTCCTAAGCCCTTTAACGATCGGGAACTGGTGGCCCGTATACGTGCAATCCTGCGCCGTTCCGTCTGGAGCGAACAGCAACAGCAGCACGACAGCAGCTCCCCGACGCTGGAAGTGGACCACCTGCGCCTGAATCCAGGCCGCCAGGAGGCCCGCTTCGACAGCGAGGCGCTCGACCTGACCGGAACAGAGTTCACCCTGCTCTATTTACTCGCGCAGCATCTGGGGCAGGTCGTTTCCCGTGAGCACCTGAGCCAGGAGGTTCTGGGTAAACGCCTCACCCCGTTTGACCGCGCGATTGATATGCATATCTCAAACCTGCGCAGGAAGCTGCCGGACCGCAAAGATGGTCACCCCTGGTTCAAAACCCTGCGTGGCCGCGGTTATCTGATGGTTTCCGCGACATGATATCCAGCCTGACTACCCGTATCTTCGCCATTTTCTGGCTGACGCTGGCGCTGGTGTTGATGCTGGTACTGATGGTGCCCAAGCTTGATACCCGCCAGATGACCCCGCTGCTCGACAGTGAGCAGCGGCAGGGAACCATGATTGAGCAGCACGTCGAAGCGGAGCTGATGCAGGATCCCCCTAACGATCTGATGTGGTGGAGAAGGCTGTTTCGCGCAACGGACAAGTGGGCACCGCCCGGACAGCGGCTGCTGCTGGTTACCAGCGAAGGGCGGGTGATCGGCGCGCAGCATAACGAAATGCAGGTTATCCGTAATTTTATCGGCCAGTCCGATAATGCAAACCGTCCACAGAAGAAAAAATATGGTCGGGTGGAGATGGTTGGTCCCTTCACCGTCCGCGACGGCGAGGATAGCTACCAGCTCTACCTGATCCGTCCCGCTGGCAGCTCGCAGCTGGACTTTATCAACCTGCTGTTTGACCGTCCCCTGCTGCTGCTGATGGTGACGATGTTAATCAGCACACCGCTGCTGCTCTGGCTGGCCTGGAGCCTGGCGAAACCCGCACGTAAGCTGAAACATGCGGCCGATGATGTCGCCGCCGGTAATCTGCGTCAACGCCCTGAACTGGAGGCGGGCCCGCAGGAGTTCCTGGCGGCCGGCGCCAGTTTTAACCAGATGGTCAGCGCGCTGGAAAGGATGATGACCGGGCAGCAGCGTCTGCTGTCAGATATTTCGCATGAGCTTAGGACGCCGCTTACCCGTTTACAGCTGGGTACTGCGCTGATGCGCCGTCGGCAGGGAGAGAGCAAAGAGCTACAGCGTATTGAAATGGAAGCCCAGCGACTGGACGGCATGATCAACGATCTGCTGGTGTTATCCCGTACTCAGCATAAAAATGCGCTGGTCAGCGAGGCGATGAAGGCTAACCATCTTTGGGCTGGCGTACTGGATGATGCCAAATTTGAAGCCGAACAGATGGGGAAAACGCTTGAGGTACCTTATCCACCGGGTCCCTGGCCTCTGTATGGCAATCCGAACGCACTGGAAAGCGCTCTGGAGAATATTGTTCGTAACGCGCTGCGCTACTCTCACTCCAAAATCTGCGTGGGTTTTTCCGTTGATAAACAGGGGATTACCGTTAACGTAGACGATGATGGGCCGGGCGTCAGCGAGGGCGATCGCGAGCAGATTTTCCGGCCCTTCTATCGTACTGACGAGGCGCGCGACAGGGAGTCAGGCGGAACGGGACTGGGGCTGGCAATTGTTGACACGGCTATCCAGCAGCATCGTGGTTGGGTTAAGGCCGATGACAGCCCGTTAGGCGGCCTGCGCCTTACCCTCTGGCTGCCGCTTTATAGCAGCAAAACCTGATCGTCCCGGAATAATTTGCTATGCTTCGGCCCTCGTTTAATGGGGCCGAAGCCGATGCTGAATATCGTTTTATTTGAACCTGAGATCCCGCCCAATACGGGCAATATTATCCGGCTTTGTGCTAATACCGGCTTTCGCCTGCATCTGATTGAACCTCTGGGCTTCGCCTGGGATGACAAGCGTTTACGTCGCGCTGGTCTGGACTACCATGAATTCACCGCAGTGAAACGTCACGGCAGCTATGCGGCTTTTCTGGCCGCTGAAGCGCCTGCGCGCCTGTTTGCACTGACCACCAAAGGTACCCCAGCGCACAGTGCGGTCAGCTATCAGGCGGGCGACTATCTGCTTTTCGGCCCCGAAACGCGCGGCCTGCCCGCTGATATCCTGGATGCGCTACCGGCCCAGCAAAAGATCCGTATCCCTATGCAGCCCGACAGCCGCAGCATGAACCTTTCAAACGCTGTGTCGGTAGTCGTGTATGAGGCCTGGCGGCAGCTGGACTACTGCGGTGCCGTGATTAAAGCATAGGGGATGGGGGATGGGCGCATGAACTATGCAGCGCCCTGATGCAGGGAATGCCGTCAGCAACTTCAAAATCGGGCACCTGCTGCGTCAGATGCCGTCACTAACTTCAAGACCGGCTACCTGCTCGTCAGATGCCGTCGCCAAATTCAAAGCCCGGCACCATACCGTTGAAGTGCTGATCCATCTCCATCGACGGCTTGTCACTGCTGGGTTTACCCACGATACGCGCAGGCACGCCAGCGGCTGTGGTGTGGGGGGGCACAGGCTGCAGGACGACCGAACCGGCACCGATTTTGGCTCCGCGCCCCACTTCGATATTACCAAGAATTTTTGCACCCGCCCCTATCATCACCCCTTCACGGATTTTGGGATGACGATCGCCGCTGGTTTTACCCGTCCCGCCTAGCGTAACGGACTGCAGAATCGACACATCATCTTCGATTACCGCCGTCTCCCCGACAACAATGCCCGTTGCATGGTCCAGCATGATACCGCGCCCAATTTTCGCCGCAGGATGTATGTCCACGGCGAAAGAAACGGAGACCTCATTTTGCAGGTAAATGGCCAGTGCCCGCCGCCCCTGATTCCATAACCAGTGTCCGATACGGTAGGCCTGGAGAGCATGGAAGCCTTTGAGGTAAAGCAATGGCGTGGAGTATTTATCAATCGCCGGATCCCGCTGGCGCACCGCCCGTATATCGCAGGCAGCGGACTGAATCATCGAGGGATCCTGCTTGTAGCCTTCCTGCACGATTTCACGGATGGCCATCGCAGGCATAATCGGATTTGCCAGCTTGTTAGCCAGCATATAGCTCAGCGCACTGCCGAGATCGTCGTGCTTTAGCAGCGTAGCGTGATAAAAGCTGGCCAGCATTGGTTCGCATTCGGCCAGCGCCCGCGCTTCTGCTCTGATAAAGTCCCACACCTGTTCAGGTTCTGCGCTCGGCATTGCTCTCTCCCCATCGAATATAACGTCCGGCAGGACGTTAATGCGCTGAGCTTCCCTTTTCAGCTGGACTGTTCTCATCCTTCCTTGTTCGCCCTAGCAGACTTAATGCTGCCTCGCGCGCACTCTTTTCACAATACAGTACCTGATAAATTTGCTCAGTTATTGGCATTTCCACACCACAGCGCGCGGCCAGCGCCTTTACTTCTTTTGTATTTCGGAATCCTTCTACCACCTGACCGATGGTATTTTGCGCTGTCTCCACATCACTACCCTGCCCGAGCATCATGCCAAAGCGACGGTTACGCGACTGATTATCGGTGCAGGTGAGAACTAAATCGCCCAGCCCGGCCATGCCCATAAAGGTGGTGGGATCGGCGCCCAGCGCCGTTCCCAGGCGGGTCATTTCGGCCAGTCCACGCGTAATCAGCGCCGTACGCGCATTCGCACCAAAGCCAATGCCGTCTGAGATCCCCGCACCGATGGCAATCACGTTTTTTACCGCCCCGCCAAGCTGAACCCCGATAAAATCCGGGTTGTTATAGACGCGAAAGCTTTTACCACAGTGCAGCAGGCGTTGCAGATCGTCAGCAAATTCCGCCTCCGTTGCCGCCAGCGCAATGGCCGTGGGCAAGCCAGCTGCCAGCTCTTTAGCGAAGGTTGGCCCGGAAATGACCGCCAGAGGGACCTCGTCACCCACTATTTCCCGTGCGACATCCTGTAGCAGCCTGCCGGTCTCTTTTTCGAGACCTTTGGTCGCCCAGACAATGCGGGAATCTGTGCGAAGGTGGGGTTTGATTTGCTTAAGGACATCGCCAAATACGTGGCTTGGGACCACCACCAGCAGATCGCGGCTGGCCGCAATCGCTGCGGCTAAATCACTTTCAAGGCTGAGGGTGTCGGGAAAAGGGACGTCAGGCAGAAAAGCCGCATTGCAGCGATCGGCCTGAAGCTGTGCCTGATGCGCGGCGTTATGGCCCCACATTACAACCGGGTGGCCATTACGGGCCAGGGTAATGGCTAAAGCGGTGCCGTACGAACCGGCACCGATAACGCTCATAGAAGCATTTGCTTGAGGCATTATGCGTCCTGCTGAGGAGCGGCACCTTCATTTGACTGCTGCAGGTAGTTCATAAACAGCGCATCAAAGTTGACCGGTGCAAGGTTAAGCTGCGGGAACGTACCGCGGGAAACCAGGCTGGTGATGCATTCGCGCGCATACGGGAACAGAATGTTAGGGCAGTAGGCGCCAAGGCAGTGAGCCATCTGGTTACCATCAATACCGGAGATAGAGAAAATACCCGCCTGCTGCACTTCACACAGAAACGCCGACTCTTCACCCACAGTTGCCGTCACGGTGACGCGCAGCACGACTTCGTAAACGTCGTCAGCCAGCTGGCTGGAGGCGGTATCCAGGTCCAGCTTTACGTCTGGCTCCCACTCTTTCTGGAAAACCTGTGGCGCGTTTGGCGCTTCAAAAGAAATATCCTTGGTATAAATACGCTGGATCTGGAATGACATCTCGGTGTTGTTTTGTTCTGACATGGTACGTGATCCTATGGGTTAATAATCCGTTATTGCGCCACTCGCCCGTCTTACTTTATCAGCGGGTCGAGGCCGTGGCGGCCATCGAGCGCAAACAGGTCGTCGCAGCCGCCGATGTGCTGCGCATCAATGAAAATCTGTGGAACGGTGGTACGACCGCTACGTTTGATCATCTCTTCGCGCTTATCGGCATCCCCATCAATGGCAATTTCCTGATAATTCACGCCCTTCTGGCTTAACAGCGCTTTTGCGCGATGGCAGAAAGGACAGGTTGCTTTGGTGTAGATCTCTACGTTCGCCATACCACTCTCCAAATATTATTTACCGCGAACCAGCGGCAGGTTTTCACCACTCCAGCCGGAAACGCCATCTTTCAGTACGAAGACCCGTTCAAAACCCGCGGCATTGAGCTGAGAAGCCGGCTCGGCCGCAGTGGTGCCATTAGCACAGACGACAATAATCGGCTGCGCTTTATGTTTTTCCAGTTCGCCAAAGCTGCCTTTTTTGATATCGGCCGCCAGGATGTTAATTGCGTTAGAAATATGGCCTTTACGGTAGTCATCGCGAGAACGGACATCAATGACAACGGCTTCTTCTTTATTGATTAATCGGGTTGCTTCACCACGGCTAACTGTTTTTACCTTGGAGAACATGCCCTTAACGGTGGTCACGATCACCAAAACCAGCAGGACAACCCACGCCAGACTCAGAATGGTATGGCTGCCTGCGAACTGCATAATATCTTGCATGAGGGGTAACAACTCCCGAAAGGGTTAATAAGCGAAAACAAGGCTTCTGAGTATACCTGCCAGTGCTGCCATGTACAGACGTGAAGCCCTCAGAGTTACGTTTTCTGGACCAGATCCTCAAAATAATTTACCTCAGCGGCAAATCCCTACGCGGCTTTTGCCCGATGCAATCTTAGGCGGTTAAAAGTCAGCCAGTTCCCTCCCCCCTTCCCCGGATGAACGTGCCTTATCGCGCGCTATCCTTCACTCCGCTGTTACCGTCAGAAACGCAAATCCCGCTACAGATAGCTGGTAAGCTGCTGTTCATCGTGGAATAATCCTCCTCCTATGAGGGAAAAAGCGACAGTTTCAGTTCAACGAACCCAGGGTAACGGATCGGCCACAGGCGTTCTGCTACGATCTCGCGTGTTCACCCTGTCAGCCTGCGTGCTCTGCGCTGGCTTTTTGCTGCTGCCCGCTCCCGGCAGGGCAGCGGATGATAACAAATCGCAACTTTCCAGCCTGCAGCAGGACATCGCTAAAAAAGAGAAAAGCGTTCAGCAGCAAAAGCAGCAGCGCGGCAAACTGCTCGATCAGTTGCAAAGTCAGGAAAAAATCATCGCTCAGGCCAGCCGACAGCTGCGCGAAACGCAGATAATCCTCACCGGCTTAAATAAAGAGATCGCCGATCTGTCGGCGTCCATCAGCAAGCTCCAGGCACAGCAGGATGCGCAGGAGAAACTGCTGGCGGAGCAGCTGGATGCGGCGTTTCGTCAGGGCCAGCACGGCGGCGTACAGCTGATACTCAGCGGCGAAGAGAGCCAGCGGAGCGAACGCATTCTGGCCTATTTCAGCTACCTGAATGATGCGCGCCAGAAGTCCATCGACGATCTGAAAAAAACCCGCAGCCAGCTCTCTGCGCAGAAAGCCTCGCGGGTGGATAAACTCGCCCGGCAGAAATCCCTGCTGGCTGAGCAGCAGTCTCAGCATCAGAAGCTGGAAGGCGCCCGCGTGGCACGTAAGAAAACGCTGACCACGCTGGAATCCTCGCTGGAAAAAGACCAGGCCCAGCTGGTTGAGATGCGTCAGAATGAGAGCCGCCTGCGCGATAAAATCGCGAAAGCCGAACAGGAAGCGCGGGCACGGGCAGAACGCGAAGCGAAAGAGGCTCAGCGCGTACGCCAGCGTGAGGCGCAGGCTAAGAGCAAGGGCAGAACCTATAAGCCTACCGAAAGCGAACGCGCGCTGGTCTCCCGTACCGGAGGCCTCGGGCGGCCTGCGGGTCAGGCGCTATGGCCGGTGCGGGGTTCCATTGAGCATCGCTTCGGTGAACAGCTGCAGGGTGAACTGCGCTGGAAGGGGCTGGTCATCAACGCACCGGAAGGCACCGAGGTCAAAGCGATCGCCGATGGCCGCGTGCTGATGGCCGACTGGCTCCAGGGTTATGGGCTGGTCGTGGTGGTTGAACACGGCAAGGGCGACATGAGCCTGTATGGCTATAACCAGAGCGCGCTGGTCAGCGTAGGCGCCCAGGTTAAAGCCGGGCAGCCTATTGCGCTGGTAGGTACCAGCGGTGGGCGCGGCACCCCTTCACTCTATTTTGAAATCCGCCGCCAGGGACAGGCTGTTAATCCACTCCCGTGGTTAGGAAGATAACTTTTGGTACGTCTGCACAAACTTAGCGGCATGCTGGCAGGCCTGTTAATGGCCTGCCAGGTTCACGCCGGCAAACTCTCAATTGTCATAGATGATTTCGGCTACCGTCCCGCGCAGGAAAACCAGGTGCTGCAGATGCCGCCTGCCATTTCCGTCGCTGTCCTGCCTGATGCGCCGGGTGCGCGCGTCATGGCCACGAAGGCGCATCAGCGCGGCCACGAGGTGCTGATCCATCTGCCGATGGCACCGCTGAGCAAGCAGCCGCTGGAAAAAAACACCCTGCGTCCGGATATGTCCAGCGCCGAAATCGAGCACATTATTCGTGAGGCGGTCGCCAGCGTACCCTATGCGGTCGGCCTTAATAATCATATGGGCAGCGCGATGACCTCCAGCCTGCCTGCGATGCAAAAAGTTATGCAGGTTCTGAACAACTACAATTTTTACTTTCTCGATAGCATGACCATTGGCAACAGCCAGTCCGTACCCGCGGCTGCGGGCACGCATGTGAAAGTCATTAAGCGTCGCGTTTTCCTCGACGACACGCAGAATGAAGCGGATATTCGCAAACAGTTCCTGCGCGCCGTGCATCTGGCACAGCGCGACGGTTCAGCCATTGCGATTGGCCATCCGCATCCCACCACGGTGAAAGTGCTGTTGCAAATGCTGCCCACGCTCCCTGCGGACATTACCCTGGTGCGTCCGAGTCAGCTGCTGAATGAACCCCAGTCGGTCGGCCACCGACCGCTGCCGCTGCCCGCGAAGCCAACGCCGCCGCGTAATCCGTTCCGTGGCGTGAAAACCTGCCAGGTGACCCCACAGCCCGTTCCGGCAATTCTCGCCCTGAACGTGGTGGCAGACAGCATCGCTGAGAGTCAGGCTATGCGCTATATCAAAACCAACTTTTCCGGATTGAGCCTTCAGCTCGGAAAGACCCCTTAATATCTCGGCGGCTTAGCGGTCTGACTGTCCGCTAAGCCTGACTGACCGATGCGGAAGCCGTACGATGGTGGAACAGCGTAAAAAAATTCTGCTGCTGGATACCGGCAACGAATGGGGGGGCGGCACCAACAGCATGCTGGAGCTGCTAAAACGTATTGATCGCAGCCAGGTCGATCTTCACTGCTGCTTCTACCACAACTATTCCCGGGGGAAAGGCGATTCGATTGAGCAGGTGCTAACTGCGCTCGGCATCCCCATCCTGTTTATTCCCCAGCGGAAACAGCCCCGCTGGGCCAAGCTCGGCAAAGAGCTGCTGCGTTCGCTGGTCTTTTTCAATCGAAAACTGCGCCTGCGGGCCACGCAGCGCGTCGACGCCGTCTGGCGTATCCGGCCTAATGCCCGGCAAATCCGCCAGCGGCTGACCGACGGTCATTTCGACCTGCTCTATATGAACAATCAGCCGGGATCGAACCTGGAGGGTTATCTCGCGGCAGAAGGGCTGCCGGTGACGGTTGTGCAGCACTGCCGCATCGAGCCGGTGTTAAACCGCGAGCTGGTAGAGCAGGTGAATCACCGCGTGGACGCGATCATCGCCGTTTCCAACGGCGTGCGCCAGGTACTGCTGGATAACGGCGTAATGCCGCAGAAGTGCTTTACGGTATTCAACGCGATAGATATCTGGCAGCCGCTGCCCGTCCGCGCGGCGATGCGCAGTCAGCTCCTGCAAATCAGTGATGACACGTTTGTATTTGGCAGCATCGGCTCACTGATCCCACGCAAATCGAATCACCATATTTTGAGCGCGCTGGAGAAATTTTCCGCCGCCTTTCCCGCCGCCCGCTGGCGGATGGTCATGCTGGGCGAAGGCCCTGAACTGTCGAAACTTCAGCAGCAGGCGGAGCAGGCAGGTATTGCCGATCGGGTTGTATTTACCGGCTTTCGCAGCAATGCGCTGGAGTATCTCGCCGCACTGGACGTCTTTATTCTGGCATCAAAAAGCGAAGGTCTGCCGCGGGTGGTACTGGAAGCCATGCTGCTGAACACGGCGGTGATCGGCTCCCGCGTCACCGGCACCGCTGAGCTGATTGAGCACGACAAAACCGGCCTGCTTTTTGAGTATGGTGATGTCCAGACCCTGTTTGAAGAGATGAAAACGCTCTATCTCGATGCGGAAAAGCGCAGCTTTCTACTGCATCAGGCCAATGCAAGCGTAAAGCAACACTATGCTATTGAGCACTACGTCTCCGGCGTAGAAACTATTTTAAAAAATGCGGCCCATGGAAACTCTTCGCATGTTTGAATTCTTAAAACCCCATTTCCGACAGATTCGCGCACGTCACAATATTCCCTATCAGCAATCAGAGGTGCAGGGTGCCATACCGGTCACCTCGGTGGTGATCCCCTGCACGGGCGCGGACTTCATTGAAGAAGCTAAACTGAGCGCGCTGTTTTCCGCCCGCTTTGCGCCGGACGCACAGGAGATTGTGATTGTCAGCGACAGACGGGCTGAAGAGTTCGGTGAGCTGCCGGCAAAGACGCGCGTCGTCACGCTGGATGTGCCTTTTCGCGAAGAGACCTACCGCTACAAGCAAATTTACCGCAGTCGTCTGATCAAACTTCAGGCGCCTCTACAGGCCAGAACGGAGGGGGTTTTGATGATCGATTCAGATCTCAACCTGCTAAAAATGCCTGAAATTAATATGCTTGATGGCCATATTTACTCCAGCTTTCGTCAGGGGAAAATGATCGCCAAGCTGATGAACACGCCGGAGGCGCGTCGTCCGGCCTATTATCGTCACAGCGTCCGTCCGTTTATTGTCGATCACGTTAACGGGGCTTTCCTGGCGGCGACGCGGCAGACATGGAAACGGATCTGCCCGCTCTGGCTGACGCTGTTTCAGGATACCTGGGAGCTGATGGACGATTCCCAGCCGCCAACCGATCAGCTGCCGCTTGCCGCCCTGCTGGACTTGCTGGATCTGAAAACGGTGAATCTGGGCGACTGGATGAACTGGCCGGTATCAAAGAAAATTGGTGGGACGACGGCGGCCATTCCCAAAGAAGTGATTGGCGCCCACGGCGGTTTTCCACTTTCCGAATGGCAAAAATACCTTGATTCATCGGATACCCTGGTGAGTTTTAAGGGGCAGGATTACACGCGCAGGGTTCGCTATCTGACCGATGCGGAAAAACAGCAGTAGCGCATGCTTAAAGCAAACGCATACCGTTACGGAGTCATCTGGCTGTCTGCCGGGTGATGAGATGTTATGATATTCGGCATTAGCGTGTGAAACCTCCTGTTTCACCCCATTTTTTAAGGTTATAGCTTATGATTATCGTCACCGGCGGTGCGGGCTTTATCGGTAGCAACATCATCAAAGCGCTGAATGACAAAGGCCACACTGACATTCTCGTGGTAGACAATCTGAAGGATGGCACTAAGTTTGCCAACCTGGTGGATCTGAATATTGCTGACTACATGGACAAGGAAGATTTCCTGATTAGCATTCTGGCTGATGAGGATTTTGGCGATGTGGAGGCCGTGTTCCATGAAGGCGCATGTTCCTCGACCACCGAGTGGGACGGCAAGTACATGATGGAAAACAACTATCAGTACTCCAAGGAGCTTTTACACTACTGCCTTGAGCATCAGATCCCCTTCCTTTATGCCTCGTCGGCTGCCACCTACGGCGGACGCAATGATAACTTCATTGAAGCACGCGAATTTGAAGAGCCGCTTAACGTCTACGGCTACTCGAAAATGCTGTTCGATCACTACGTGCGCCAGATCCTTCCGGAAGCGGGCTCGCAGGTATGCGGTTTCCGCTACTTCAACGTCTACGGACCGCGCGAAGGCCACAAGGGCAGCATGGCCAGCGTGGCATTCCATCTTAATACCCAGCTGAACAACGGCGAAAATCCTAAACTGTTCGAGGGTAGCGACGGCTTTAAGCGCGACTTTATCTACGTTGAAGACGTGGCCTCGGTCAATCTGTGGTTCTGGGAAAACGGCGTATCCGGTATCTATAACTGTGGCACGGGTCGCGCTGAGTCCTTCCAGGAAGTGGCCGACGCGGCGCTGAATTTCCACCAGCAGGGTGAGATCGAGTACATCCCTTTCCCGGAAAAACTCAAGGGTCGCTATCAGGCCTATACGCTGGCCGATCTGACCAAACTTCGCGCGGCTGGCTATGACAAGCCGTTTAAAACCGTCGCCGAAGGCGTGAACGACTATATGGCATGGCTGAACCGCAACGCGTAACAGGGTAATTCCGGCGATGAAAATTCTGGTAATCGGCCCTTCCTGGGTCGGCGATATGATGATGTCGCAAAGTCTCTATCGTGCGCTGAAAGCCGCTCATCCCGATGCCGTGATTGACGTCATGGCACCGGCGTGGTGCCGACCTTTACTGTCGCGTATGCCAGAGGTCAACGACGCGCTGGCGATGCCGCTCGGTCACGGTGCCCTGGCGCTGGGCGAGCGCCGCCGCCTGGGCAGGACGCTGCGTGACAAAGGATACGATCGCGCCTACGTGCTGCCCAATTCGTTCAAGTCCGCGCTGGTGCCCTTTTTTGCCGCGATTAAAAAGCGTATCGGGTGGCGCGGGGAGATGCGCTATGGATTGCTGAACGACCTGCGGGTGCTTGATAAAGCCGCATTCCCGCTGATGGTTGAACGCTACGTCGCGCTGGCATATGACTCATCACGGATAAGCCGCGCTGCCGATCTCCCCCAGCCGCTCCTGTGGCCTGCCCTGCAGGTCAGTGAAGCGGAAAAACGGGCGACGGCAGCAGAATTTGGCCTGCGGCCTGAACGCCCGGTGATTGGCTTCTGTCCCGGTGCAGAATTTGGCCCGGCCAAGCGCTGGCCTCATTATCACTACGCCGCGCTGGCGCAAAAGCTGATTGATCGTGGCTTTCAAATCGCGCTGTTTGGCTCAGCCAAAGACAGAGAAACCGGGGAAGAGATCCTCCAGACGCTGCAACCGCACTCTCGCGAGAATTGCAGCAATCTGGCCGGCAGCACGCAGCTTGAGCAGGCGGTGATCCTGCTGGCTCACTGCCGCGCCGTGGTCAGTAATGATTCCGGTCTGATGCATATCGCCGCCGCGCTGGACCGTCCGCTGGTGGCACTATATGGCCCCAGCAGCCCGGATTTTACGCCGCCGCTGTCACATAAGGCGCGCGTCATTCGCCTGATTACCGGCTACCACAAAGTGCGTAAGGGCGATGCTGAGCAGGGCTACCATCAGAGCCTGATCGACATCACGCCTGAGCGGGTTATCTCCGAACTTGATACCCTGCTGGCGGAAAACCAGGAGAGCGAATGCAGGTCCTGATTGTTAAAACGTCATCAATGGGCGACGTACTGCATACGTTGCCTGCGCTGACCGATGCGATGAACGCCATTCCGGGGATCCGCTTTGACTGGGTGGTGGAAGAGGGCTTTGCTCAAATCCCGGCGTGGCATCCCGCCGTTGACCGGGTGATCCCGGTGGCGATCCGCCGCTGGCGCAAGCACTGGTTTGGCAGCGAGGTCCGTGAAGAACGCTTTCTCTTCAAGCGCGAAGTACAGTCACGCCAGTATGACCGCGTAATCGATGCCCAGGGGTTGATCAAAAGTGCCGCGCTGGTAACCCGCATCGCGAAAGGTGAAAAGCATGGCCATGACAGCCGCAGCGCCAGAGAGCCTTTTGCCAGCTGGTGGTTTGATAAACGCCACGAAATCGACAAACAGCAGCACGCCGTGCAGCGTACGCGTGAGCTATTCGCAAAAAGCCTTGGCTACCCGTTACCCGAGGGGCCGGGAGATTACGCCATAGCCGATCACTTCCTCAGCAGCCCACCGCCTGATGCCGGGCAATACCTGGTCTTTCTGCATGCCACTACGCGCGATGCAAAACACTGGCCGGAGGCCCACTGGCGCACGCTGGCTGGCCTGCTGAAAGAGAGCGGAATGCGCATCAAACTGCCCTGGGGCGCCGAGCATGAACACCAGCGGGCGCAGCGGATAGCGGCTGACTTTGATTATGTTGAGGTGCTGCCAAAGCTGACGCTTGAACAGGTTGCGCGTACGCTGGCAGGCGCCAGGGCGGTTGTTTCCGTAGATACCGGACTCAGCCATCTTACCGCCGCGCTGGCCTGCCCCAATCTCACGCTGTATGGCCCCACCGATCCCGGCTTGATTGGCGGCTATGGCCAAAACCAGTTTGTGCTGCGACCCGCGAGCGGAAACAATATGGCGGATATTTCCCCTCAGCAGGTGGAAGAACAGCTGCTGCCGCTTATCCATTCCGGAGCGCCTCACCGCGAATACTGATGAACACTCCCTGTCAGCTAAGCATTCTGATCGCGGCCCACAATTGCGAGCCCTATCTGGCGAATACGCTGGACACGATTTTTGCCTCCCTGGGCACGGCCCAGCAGCGCGCCGAGATTATCATCATCAATGATGCCTCCACCGATGCCACCCAGAGCATTATTGATGACTATGCCGCTCGTTACTCGCAGATCCGTACTGACCGGACGGCGTTCCGTAACGTCGGTAAAGTGCGAAATCACGCGGTAAGCCTGGCGCGCGGCGAATACATTCTGATGGTGGACAGCGATGATACGCTGCTTGCGGACGCACTACAGGAGCGGCTTATCCTGCTGCAAAAGCGCGCGCCAGATATTTTGCTGAGTAAAATCATTGAGGTACGGGGCGACGACAAGCTCCCGTCGTGGCAGCCTGATGAGCCCATCGAGCTTAACCGGGACCAGTCCATTGAGCGCTTCCTTGTTCATCGTGATTACCAGGCACATTTTATCGGGCAGTTTTTTTCCCGTCGCCTGTTACAGCAGCACGCCTTTCCGGACTTCATCTGCTACGAAGACACCTGGCTCTTCCCCTTGATGCTGACCCTCAGCACCAGAACGCTCTACAGTCGGGCGGGATTTTACCTCTACCGCAAACATGCGCACAGCCTCTCTTCAGATGTTAACGCCGAAAAAATTCGCTGCCTGATTGCCGCCACGCAAAATATGGATCGGGTACTGCCTCACGCCTTTCAGCACCTGATTACCTGCCACTGGCTGGATATCGCCAACCGCTATCACACCCAGCTTCAGAACACGCCGCAGGGAGAGATTGTCAGGACGCGGATTCGTCAGGTGAGTCTGTTGCGGTTTTTGCTGAACGGAAAAATCAGGCTGAGTTACAAAAGAAAGATGCTGGCCGTGCGCCGGCGGGGCTGGTAAGCCCCGCCTGGAGAGTTAATCGCTGTGCGTTACCCGTGGCCGGGTCAGCGCATTCCACATCTCACACACGACCAACATCAGCGCGACGCATACCGTCAGTTCCCGACTGATAAACACCACATCAGTCAGACCGCTGACAATCACGCCGAGCATCACCGCCAGCAGCAGTGAGTTTTGCGAGCGCAGGGCGTAAACCACCAGCGACAGATAAAACATCAGCAGCACCACCGCGCCCTGAATCCCCTGCAGGCTGGCAGTATCGAGCACCTCGTTATGCAGATGCACCTTTTCGTACAGCATCGACACGCTGTCCTTGTGATAGGTATCGACATATTGCTGAAAGCAGGCGGTGCGATCTTCAGACTTCATTCCCAACGGATGGGCGCTCAGGCACCACCAGCCAACCTGCCACATCGCCAGTCGGGTAGTGAGAGAGCCGTTTTCGTTGCCGTTTGACTGATCATAAAGGGTATATTCCTGGAGGGTAGTATCCAGTTTCGGCTTAATAATCGGCTTATAGCTGAGCGCGACCAGGACGCCAACGGCAACCAGTATTGCCAGCAGCGACTTCAACCCAAAATGACGAAACTGCAGCACGCCCACCACCAGGATGATTAACGGATAAGCCGCCATCATATTGCGCGTACCAGTTTGCATCAGTACAAACCAGGAGAGCAGGAAAATGGCCAGGCAGCAGAGAATGCTGCCCGGCGAATGCTTTTCGGAAGCCAGCAGAAATAGCACCACCATAGAGAGCATCGCATAGCCATATGCAGAGATAGTGGCACGATCGAGCGCAAATTCTACCCGGTGCATGTCGCTGAGATACTGCCAGAAGCCATACGCGGTCGCGGCGGCGAATGCCGTTAGCAGGCCATACTTAATGCAGAAGATGCTTTTCGCCCGGAAATGCTGCATCTGTGAAAAGAGCCAGTAGCCCGTGACGCAGACCAGCAGCAGGCGTTTCCCGGCGTTCATATAGTCGTTATAGGTGGTGTAATCCGGGCCACCATAATATTCCCAGTAAAACCAAATCAGCTTGCTGGCACCGAGTATCGCCAGCATCGCCAGAAACCACAGCCGCGAGCGGTCAACGTCTTTCCGGTTAAACAGGATACCGGCGAGAGAGAAATAGAAAGCCCAGTAAAACAGGACTTTGGCTGCCTTGATATCAATAAAGGTCAGCATGATCGATAACATTGCGCTGACCAGCGTCAGAAAATAAAAAACTGTGCGAAGCTGTTCCGTATTACGTCTGATTAGCATAGTGATTCTCAGGTCGGGACTGGATGCCATGCGGCTCATTATTGTGTTTTTGTTTGCGCAAATTCTGCGAGGGTCATTCCCTGGGTCCGATGGTGCAACCAGCTGAACAGCGTCTCCAGATCGTCATACAATCGATCAATATCCCCCTCGTTCTTAAAGGTTGGGCTGCCGTCTGGCATAAACTCCGACGAATGCAGCATAAATTCAACGTAGTCCGCGCCTTCCGCCAGGGTCTTTTCCGCCACCGCGATCATCTGCTGCGCATTGCCTCCGGTCGGGCGCAGCCAGTAGACTGAGGGGCTGCGTTGCTTACCGCGAAGTTTGTCATAACCCTGCTTAAGGCTGTTCATTAACCCCGAATGTTTATAGTACGTAGTCATGGGAACTTCCAGCAGCGGCGAGTTGCCGGGCCGCGAAATATCATCGATATCAAGATAATAAGCGTCACGCGGGAAGTGGGTATAGTCGGTACCACCCTGACCCTGCGGGGCACCCGGCGAGAAGGTCCAGTTCACGCGTGGGGTCACCGAACAGTCAACGCGGTATCCCAGTTCGATCAGCAGCCGGGCATACGCTTCGTTAAACGCCCAGCGGCCTGCACGGTGGCTCAGCATTTTTGTCTGAAACGTCTCTTCCAGCAGGTCGGTCATATAGACGACTTTGCTGCGCATTTCCTCAGCGGGATATTCGATCAGATAAGGCTGAAAACGCCAGTCATCATCGGTCAATGGAGTGAGGGGCGGGCTGTTCCACGCATGTAAGTGCATACCCACCTCCCCCTGACCACGGGCAATCACATCGCGGGCGAAATCGATATAGACGGGGTCGATGGCCATTTCATAATTGGTCAGCCAGGTCGGCTTGAAGGCATACTTCTCGCTAATTTGCTGGAATCGGGCAAGATATTGCGCGTTTTTGGTCGTAACGTTCCCGGAACGGTTACGCCATAAATTATCGCCTTCCGTATCGATAGTAATAATAAATGCTGGTTTCTTCATGCAGATTGCAGGCTCCGTGGTGACCTTGCGGCTATGTTACGCAGCAGCAATGAGAACCGCAAAGAGATTTGCTGAGCTGGCTCACAGGCGGACAGGATTCCAGGTAGCGCTATCTTTATTATTTTTCTAAGATAGCCTCTACATCTAAAGCTCACTCTTTATAAGCAAGGACGCACTGACAGCGCTAAAACAGGGTTCAGTCCAGTATCAATGCGGTGGGTTTGGCGCCACATCGCAGCTATCTTCTCTTTTTAAGGGTAAAAATTTGTCCAAGCGCATTTTGATGATCATTGATGGCCTGCCGGGCGGGGGAGCCGAGAAGGTGGTTCTGACGCTTTCAAAAGGGCTGATTGAGCGCGGGCATCGGGTTTCGCTGTTTTCACTGCGTACCGTGTGCGACTACAGCATTCCTGAGGGGCTGGATTATCAGGTGATAAAAGATCGCTGCAAAAAGCCCTGGCGCAAGCTGACTGAGCTTAACCGCCGTGCCGCAGGGCTCGATCGCGCCATCAGCGAAGCGGAGAAAATGGGCGGTGCTTTCGATCTGGTTGTCTCGCATCTGCATAAAACCGATCGTATCGTCAGCCGCTCCAGGGTGCTGGATGCCGATAAAACCTGGTTCTGCCTGCACGGGGTCTTCTCCGCCTCTTACCTGGGCCACCGCAAAGGTTTCTCACGCTGGTTAAAGGAGCGTAAAACCCGCTGCGTCTATCAAAACCGCAACCTGACTGGCGTATCACAGTATGTGATGGACGATCTCAAAAGTGCTTTTTTGGTAAGACCGAAGCGCGAGCGTGTGATATCTAATCCCTTTGATTTTGACGTCATTGAGCAGCTGTCGCTACAGCCCTGTAGCATGGAAGGAAAAGAGTACCTCATCCACGTTGGACGTTTTCATCAGACTAAACGCCATGACCGTCTGCTGCGGGCCTATGCCCAAAGTGGCCTCTCTGCCCCACTGCTGCTAATTGGTCAGGGGAACCCTGAAATTACCGAAAAAATCAAAGGGCTGGTCACTGAACTGGGGATTGAAGACAGGGTTATCTTCAAAGGCTTTATGGATAATCCTTACCCCTATATACGCCAGGCAAAAATGTTAGTCGTCAGTTCAGATAGCGAAGGTTTTGGCAACGTCCTGGTTGAAGCGCTGATTTGTCACAGTCCGGTGGTCAGTACCCGCTGTCCTGGCGGTCCGATAAGCATCCTGACCGGCGATCTTGCTCGCGGCCTTGCTGATATGAGTGAAGCGTCGCTGGCCGCGACGCTCAGGGAAGTTTGGTTCAACCCTCCCGCGGTGAATGCGCTGGACCTGCAGGCTTACAGTATTGAAACAGTTTGCCAACAGTACCTTGATTTAATTAAACCAGACTAACAACACGCTGGCAGAAGCTTCCCTAAAACTCATTTAAAATGATGATACTGCCACCCAAAAGCGACTCCTGTTTATCCGGGATGAAGAGAACAATTTGTTTATTCAATACCTAAGGTTTTGGCCCATGATAACGCTCACACGCAGGAACGAGCATCTGAGCTCTTATGACAAGATTTCAGCGATGGGGCAACCTGTTGGCAGCGTCTGTATCCCTGTGAACGCAGGGACAGGCAGCGGTACATTCAGGGAGCCGGGAGCATGAATTATGTTCTGCTCTTTATCCTGCTTCTTCCTTTGAAGCTGGCCTTAAAGCTGGTGCAAAAGAAGACGGCACGTAATCTGGTTATCCAGACGGCGAAGATTGGCGATTTCGTCAATATTACGCCGCTGCTAAGCCATCTGAAGCACAGTGATGCCCTGCTGAGCCGTTCTGTCGCGCCGCTGGCGCGGCATGATGCCACGCTGGATGAGATTTTTTATATCGAAGAACATAAAAGCAGCACGCTGAGTAAGCTTAAGCTCGCCTTCATGCTGATGAATCGCTATGAAAATATCTATCTGTTACAGCCTAACAACGCCAATCTGTTTTTTGCCGCCTGCTGCAACGCGGGTAATAAGCAGTTTTTGTCGATGTACCGTCGGAAGTGGTATCAGCAGCTATTTTATCTGACCGCCAGCGGCACGGTTGAGCATACAAAAACCACGCTGACCCTGGAAAACTACCTTAAGCTGGCTGACCGCTCTCTGACGCGTGCGAGCTACCCTAAGCATGCCACGCTGCCGCTGCTGAAGCCGCAGGATACGCCCGGGGAAATTTTCCGCACGGATCGGATAAAGATTGGTATCAGCATTTCGGCTGGGAATCAGGCGAAAACGATCCCTCCGGCCATCTGGAAGCGTCTTTTTGAGCGACTGAGCAATCTGCCCTGCCTGTTTTATATTTTCGGCTCGCCTGAAGAACTTCCCCGGCTGAACGCGCTCTATGAGGCGATCGATAACGCCGATAACATCGTGAATCTGATTGGTAAAGTGTCACTGGAAGGCCTTCCATGGGCGATCAGCAACATGGATTTTTATGTCGCGTCCGACTCAGGCAATGTTTACATCGCAGACTCGCAAAACGTGCCGGTTATTCTGATTTACGGCCCCTGCTGCGTTGAAGAGCAGCGGCCGCTGGGTGACGTTTTACTGATTGGCCCAAACCATATTTCACCCTCGTCTTTTGTGTTTCATGCGCTGTATGCGTTTAACCACCCCGTCGAGCAGCTTTTTGAGCTTGACCCGCGAAAGCTTGATGATATTTATCATTTTATCAGCGCCAGAAGCCCCCTCCTGGCCCAGGAAAAGAAGACGTTACCCTGAGTATGAAGCCGCATTCTGAAGCCCCAGCCCCGCGCCTGAGCGTAATTATCCCGATGTATAACGCAGGAGAGAGTTTTCAGGCCTTTATGTCGTCCCTGCTGGCTCAAACCCTGGAAGACCTGGAGGTGATCATCGTTAATGATGGATCCACGGATCGGTCTGCGGAACTGGCCCATCGCTATGCCGCAGACTATCCACACGTTCAGGTGATCGACCGTGAAAACGGCGGTGTATCAAGAGCCAGAAATGACGGCCTTGCCGCTGCGCGTGGAAAATATGTCACTTTCCCGGATGCCGACGACACGCTCTCACCTGAGATGTACAGCACCCTGGTCAGCATGGCAGAACGGGACGACCTGGATGTCGCACAGTGTAATGCCGAGCGGGTGTTCTGGGGAGGAAGTGAAGCCCGCCCGCTTATCCCTCTCGAGCGGTTGGGGTCGACGGAAGTCCTTAGCGGCCCGGCATGGCTCAGCAAGGCGCTGGCCAGCAATCGTTACCTGCATGTCGTCTGGCTGGGCATTTACCGCCGTTCGCTGATTGAGCAGCTCAACCTGCGCTTTGAACCCGGTCTGCACCATCAGGACATTCCCTGGACGACCGAGCTGATGATGAACGTTCAGCGGGTGCGCTATATCGATACCGTCCTGTACCGTTATTATGTTCATGACCAGTCGATCAGTAATCAGACGCGCACCGGCCAGCGTAATGTCGAGTATCAAAAACATTACATGAAAATTGCGCGGATGCTGGAAGAGATTAACCAGCGCTACCGGCGCAAAGTAAAAATTTACCCCGAGTTTCATCGGCAGGTGACAAAAGAAGCGCTCAGCGTCTGTCACGCTGTGCGCCGTGAGCCGGAAGAAGCGGCTCGCCAGGCAATAATAGCGGACCTTTTTGCTACCGGTACGCCTGCCCGCATGCTGCGGAACGCGCGGGGCATTCGCCAGTGGTATCAACTGCTGCTCTGGCTTTGCCGAATTTACCGCTGGCGTCAGCGATAGCGTCGTGCCGCGCTGGCTTTCCCCCTCGCGGCGTTTGCCTTACAATCGGCTCACTTCCTTTTGAGATTTCATGAGTATGTCAACGCCTCAAACGATCCCTGACGCCTTTGTGCCGCAAAATATACTGCTGATCAAGCTGCGTCACCATGGTGATATGCTGCTCACCACGCCGGTTATTCAGGCGCTTCATCAGCGCTATCCCCATGCCAACATTGATGTGCTGCTTTATAAAGAAACCCTGCCCATGCTCAGGGCGCACCCGCTGCTCCGCCATCTGCATTTTATAGACCGCAACTGGAAGAAAGAGGGCGGCGTAAAGCATATTTCTCATGAAATCGGGCTGATTAAGACGCTCCGGCAGTGTCGTTACGATCTGGTCATCAACCTTGCCGACCAGTGGCGCAGTGCAATTATTACCCGAATGACAGGCGCAAAAGTCAGGATTGGTTTTGATTATAAAAAACGGCGTAACGCCATCTGGCGGCATGCCCATACCCATCTGGTCTCCACCGACCGCCATGCGCAGCTGCACACCGTTGAGCAAAACCTGGCAGCGCTGGCTCCACTGGGGATCGCCCCAGAAGGCTGGTCGGCGGCGATGCATTACAGCGAGGCGGACTGGCAGAAAACGCGGAGCACGCTTCTCCCACATCAGCCGGTGGAAAAGCCCTATATCGTGATTCAGCCGACTTCGCGCTGGACCTATAAATGCTGGGAAGACGATAAGGTCGCCGGACTGGTCGACGCCCTTAGCGATGACAGCAGCGACATCATTCTGACTGCGGCCCCGGACAAAAACGAGCGGGCGATGATCGAACATATTCTTTCGCTTTGCCACGACCGCCGGGTTATTTCGCTGGCAGGCCAGCTGTCGCTGCCGCAGCTGGCAGCCCTGATCGACCATGCCAGACTGTTTATCGGCGTGGACTCAGCGCCGATGCATATGGCTGCGGCGCTGAATACGCCGTGCATTGCGCTGTTTGGCCCTACCAAGCTCACCCAGTGGCGCCCCTGGGGAAACAATAATCGGGTCATCTGGGCGGGAGACTATGCCCCCCTGCCGTCGCCTGACAGTATTGATACCAAAACGAAACTCCGCTACCTCTCCGCGATACCACTTGATGAGGTTGTCGCTGCCGCAAGGAAATATCTGGATGAATAAAGTCAGACTGGCAATCGTTCGGCAGAAGTATCGCCCCGACGGCGGCGCCGAACGTTTTATCGCCCGCGCGCTGGAAGCACTGGACGACAGCAGCCTTGAACTGAATATCATCACGCGCGACTGGCAGGGAGAACCCCGACCAGACTGGCATCTGCATATCTGCAATCCTAAAAAGTGGGGCCGCATTTCCCGCGAGCGGGGCTTTGCCGAGGCGGCTCGGGCCTGCTGGCAGCGCGAGCAGTTTGATATCGTACAGAGCCACGAGCGCATCAGTGGCTGTGATATCTTTCGCGCGGGCGATGGCGTACACCGCGTATGGCTTGCGCAGCGTGCCCGAATCGTTTCACCGTTCCAGCGCCTGCTAACCCAGACCAGTGCCTATCATCGTTACGTTATGGCCGCCGAGGAGGCGATGTTCCGCTCGCCCTCGCTGAAGAAAATCATCTGTAACTCGCAGATGGTGAAAAACGACATCATGCGCTGTTTTCAGGTGCCGGAGGAGAAATTTGCGGTTATCTATAACGCTATCGACGCGCAGCGCTTCCAACCCGCTACCCGCGAACAGCGTCAGCAAATGCGCGAAAAACTGGGGCTGCCGGAGCATGCCAGGGTCTTTATCTACGTCGGATCGGGCTTTGAACGAAAGGGTTTAAAAGCCTGTATCGAAGCGCTTGCGCCGACTGACGCCCATCTGCTGGTGATCGGACAGGACAAACATCAGCCTCGTTACGCTGCGCTCGCTCAGCATCTGAACTGTGCGGATCGCATCCATTTTGCCGGCGTCCAGCATGAGGTGATCCCCTTCTATCATGCCGCCGACGCGCTTATGCTGCCAACGCTGTACGATCCTTTTCCCAACGTCATTCTGGAAGCGATGGCCTGCGGCCTGCCCGTAATCACCAGCTTCACCTGCGGCGGTGCAGAGTTTATTGCTGAGGGTCAGCAGGGGTTCGTTTGCGATGCGCTGGATGTTCCGGCACTGACCCGGGCCGCAAACGCGATACCGCTGCGAACGGCAGACAGCCGCATGGGTGATGCAGCGCGTGAACGGGTGCTACCCTGCTCGCCTCAGCAGCTGGCGGGCCAGCTTAATGCGCTCTATCAACAAGTGCTACAACAGCGCTGATGAAGTTGTGTGAGCGGGAGCAACTTATCTGCTAACATGCCCTATTACTTATCTTTTTTGATACTCTCTGGCGTGGGTCGCTGCGCACATTGTAAATACTGTGATGACAACACTCTATACCGTCCTGCTCTACCTCATTCAGCCTTTGATCTGGCTTCGCCTCTGGCTGCGTGGCCGTAAAGCCCCTGCTTACCGCAGGCGCTGGGCCGAACGCTACGGTTATTGTGAAGGTAAAGTGCTGCCAGACGGCATTTTACTGCACTCGGTTTCCGTCGGCGAAACGCTGGCCGCCGTGCCTCTGGTCAGAGCCTTACGTCATCGCTACCCTTCGATGCCGATTACGGTTACCACCATGACGCCGACCGGCTCGGAACGGGCCGCCTCTGCGTTTGGTACCGATGTCCACCACGTCTATCTGCCCTACGACTTGCCTGGATCGATGAACCGCTTTCTGGATAATACCCGCCCCCGGCTGGTCATTATCATGGAAACCGAGCTGTGGCCGAATATGATCTCCCTGCTGCACGCCCGCAAAATACCGCTGGTGATCGCCAATGCCAGGCTCTCCGAACGGTCGGCAAAGGGCTATAAAAAGCTGGGCAAATTTATGCAGCAGCTGCTGCAAAAAATTACGCTGATTGCGGCGCAGAACCAAGAAGATGGCGATCGCTTTGTCAGCCTGGGGCTTAAACGCGCTCAGCTGACGGTAACCGGCAGCCTGAAGTTTGATATCTCCGTTACGCCGGAGCTGGCCGCCCGGGCGATCACGCTTCGCCGCCAGTGGGCGCCTCGCCGACCGGTCTGGATAGCGACCAGTACGCATGAGGGTGAAGAGAGTATTATTCTGGATGCGCACCGCAAGCTGCTGGCCCGCTTCCCTAATTTGCTGTTAATTCTGGTGCCCCGCCACCCCGAGCGCTTCTCAACCGCCCGCGAACTGACGCAGAAGGCAGGTTTAAGCTATACCCTGCGCAGCAGCGGCGAGATCCCCTCCGGCAGTACGCAGGTGGTGATTGGCGACACCATGGGCGAGCTGATGCTGCTTTACGGCATCGCCGATCTGGCCTTTGTTGGCGGTAGCCTGGTTGAGCGGGGCGGACATAATCCTCTGGAAGCCGCCGCACATGCGCTGCCGGTGCTGATGGGCCCACATATCTTTAACTTCAAGGATATCTGCGCCAGACTGCAAAATGCTGACGGCATGATAACCGTTACCGATGCTGACTCGCTGGATAAAGAGATTACTACGCTGCTGACCGATGAGGATTATCGTCTGTACTATGGTCGACATGCCGTGGAGGTGCTTCACCAGAATCAGGGAGCGCTGCAGCGTCTGCTACAGTTACTCGAACCCTATTTACCACAGCGGAATCACTAAATGTCCGATCGCCAGGCTCTTTCAGTGGTATTGATCGCCAGGGACGCCGCCGGGCTACTGCCGGAGTGTCTGGAATCCGTTAGCTGGGCCGATGAGATTATCGTTCTTGATTCGGGCAGCAGTGATGACACACCGCAGATCGCCGCCAGGCACGGTGCCCGGGTATTCCAATCAGATGAGTGGCACGGCTATGGGAAACAGCGCCAGCTGGCGCAGCGCTACGCCAGTCACGCCATGATTCTGATGATCGATACCGATGAGCGCATAACGCCGACTTTGCGTGATGCCATCGAATCCGTTTTGCAGCAGCCCGCTTCGGCGACGGCCATTTACAGCCTGGGAAGAAGAAACCTTTTCCTGGGGCGCTTTATGCGCCACAGCGGCTGGTATCCCGATCGGGTGACGCGCCTGTATCCCGCCAGCTATCAGTACAATGATAATCAGGTACATGAATCGCTGGATACCCGGGGGCAGAAGGTCATCCCGCTTAAGGGCGATCTGCTGCATTTAACCTGTCGTGATTTCTCTGCCTTCCAGTGGAAGCAATTTGCGTATGCAGAGGCCTGGGCAAAACAGCGTCACCAGCAGGGTAAACGCTGCGGCTTTATGTCGATTTTTACCCATACTCTGGGCGCATTCCTGAAAACGCTGCTGCTTCGTGCCGGTTTTCTGGATGGCAAACAGGGCTGGCTGCTGGCGATGGTCAACGCACAGTACACCTTCAATAAATACGCGGCGCTGTGGGCGCTGAATAACTCTTCTCACGCTTCCAGCAAGGGTGGCCTATGAGCAGCATAAAAGCGATATACCCTGGCACCTTCGATCCGATGACTAACGGCCACCTCGACATTGTGACGCGCGCCGCCCGAATGTTTGACAGCGTTATCCTGGCCATTGCCGTCAGCCCGCATAAAAAGACGCTGTTTTCGCTTGAGGAGCGGGTCGCACTGGCACAGGAGGTGGTGGCACCTCTACCGAATGTCGAAGTGGTGGGATTCAGCGATCTGATGGCGAATTTTGCCCGCGACCGCCAGGCGCACGTGCTTATTCGTGGGCTGCGCGCCGTATCTGATTTTGAATATGAAATGCAGCTGGCGCGGATGAACCGGCATTTGCTATCAACGCTGGAGAGCGTGTTTATGATGCCGGCTGAAGAGTACTCTTTTATCTCTTCCACTCTGGTTAAAGAGGTCGCGCGGCACAAAGGCGACGTCAGTGCATTTCTTCCTGCACCCGTTTTAGCCGCACTGCTGGCAAAGCTTTAACCGGCTAAACCGCCGCGAACAGATTATTTCTGGCAGGTTGGGCAGTAAAACGTGCTGCGCTGGGCGTGCTTCGTACCCTTAACGGGCGTACCACATACCCGACAGGGCTCGCCAGCCCGTCCATAAACCTGAAGCTGCTGGGCAAAATAGCCGGGCTTGCCGTCGGTCTGCAAAAAATCACGCAGCGTTGTTCCCCCCTGCTCAATGGAACGCAGCAGCACGGCCTTGATGGTGCTGACCAACAGGTCGGCTTCATCCGCAGTTAGCGACATCGCCTGACGATCGGGGTGAATACCGGCGGCGAACAGGGATTCGCTGGCATAGATATTGCCCACCCCCACCACCAGCTTATTGTCCATCAGCCAGGGTTTAACCGGCGTACGCTTGCCGCGCGACTTATCAAACAGATAGCCTGAAGAAAAATCTTCACTGAGCGGCTCCGGGCCAAGATGAGCCAGCACGTTGCTGGCGGTAAGATCGCTGCTCCAGAGCCATGCGCCAAAGCGCCTCGGGTCGGTATAGCGCAAGATCCTGCCGTTACTCATCACCAGGTCTACGTGGTCATGTTTTGCCGGTGGCAACTCTTCGGACAGCACCCGCAGACTACCGGACATTCCCAGATGGATAATAATCCAGCCATGGGGTAGCTCCAGCAGCAAGTACTTGGCCCGCCGCTGTACGCTCAGCACAGGTTGATCGCTAAGCCGATGGATCTCTTCAGAGACGGGCCAGCGCAGCCGCCCATTGCGCACAATAGCGTGAAGAATGGTGGCACCCACCAGATGGGGTTCGATACCCCGTCGACTGGTTTCTACCTCAGGTAACTCCGGCATGGCCTCGCCTCCCGTGCTGCGTTGATGGTTGACCGTCTCACAAAAACAAAAAACCCCGCCGGGGCGGGGTTTTTCACTATCCACTATAACCAATTACTTGATTTTAGCTTCTTTATAGATCACGTGCTGGCGGACAACTGGATCGAATTTCTTCAGTTCCAGTTTTTCCGGCTTAGTACGCTTGTTCTTCGTGGTGGTATAGAAGTGACCTGTACCAGCAGAAGAAACCAGCTTGATCTTCTCACGAATACCTTTAGCCATGTTTCAGTTCCTTACCTTAGTACTTCTCACCGCGGGTACGCAGATCGGCCAGAACCGTCTCAATACCCTTTTTATCAATTACGCGCATGCCTTTGGCAGAAACACGTAGTGTAACGAAGCGCTTTTCGCTCTCAACCCAAAAACGGTGAGAGTGCAGGTTCGGCAGGAAACGGCGTTTCGTCGCGTTCATTGCGTGGGAACGGTTGTTACCCGTCACCGGACGCTTGCCAGTTACTTGGCAGACTCGTGACATGTCTATTCTCCAAAAATCAAATCAGCTCGAGCTTTAAAAAAAAGGTTTTGGCCGCCTCGTCAGGCTCATAGCCCATCCAGGCGAGTTCAATGCGAACCCGCTGAGCAGGCCCAAATGCCAAACCCGAGATTCTCAAAGGTGGCGTAGTATACGCCCTGCGGCGGCGCTGCTCAAGTCCCGAACAGATAAAGATCCCTGCGGATCGTGCAAAATTACTGCATTTGAACGTTAAACGGACGCCGGTCGGCCTCTTCGCCGCGGGCAGGACAGCATTTCTACAGGCTATAACCACCCTTTTTCAGCAAATGAAACGTATTCGCCGCGCCCGATCACCATATGGTCCAGAACCCGAATATTGAAAAGCTGACAGGCGATGACCACCTGCTGGGTCACATCCCGATCGGCCGGGCTGGGGCGCGATACGCCAGACGGGTGGTTGTGGGCAAGAATTAAAGCGGCCGCATTCAGCCTGAGCGCATCACGCACGATTTCCCTGGGATGCACTTCAACGCTGTTGAACGTACCCGCAAACATTTCACTGGCCTCAATAACCCGGTGCTGATTATCAAAGAAAATCACCATGAAGATTTCCCGCTCACGGTGCGCCAGGGTACTGTGAAGGTAATTAAGCAGATCGCTGGAGCTGGTGACGCTATGATGGTCGAGCGCATCGTTGCAGGTAAAAAAGCGGCGGGCCAGTTCTGCAATTGCATTGAGCTGCGCATACTTAGCCGTTCCTACGCCCTTTATATGTTGAAACGCCTTTTTTTCAGCCGTAAGCAAACGATAAAGCGATCCGAATTCCTCAAGAAGCTGCGAGGCCAGGGACATAACATGTACCCCTTCCACCCCTGTTCTTAAAAAAATAGCCAGTAATTCAATATCCGTTAACTCTGCCGCCCCGCCCTGCAACAATTTTTCTCTGGGTGGAACACTCTGCCATTGCTTTTCCATCTGCATCCCTCCTTCCTGTACCGCCAAAATCATGGCATTATATACAGTACTTTCCAACATCCCTGGCGCATTTTATCGAGCTGTCTCACAGCAATAGTGCCCATGCAAAAAGGACGGTGGATGGGATTGTGATAAAATACGCAAATTCTGGCGCTATGCAGTGCGCTAATCTGACTCAACAGGGCGGACGTCAGTATGATGGGATTAACCGGCAAGCACATTATTCTGGGCATTAGTGGGGGGATTGCCGCCTACAAAACGCCGGAGCTGGTCAGGCGGCTTCGCGATCGCGGCGCCGAGGTTCGGGTGGTTGTCACCGAGGCGGCAAAAGCCTTTGTGACCCCGCTCAGCCTGCAGGCGGTGTCAGGATATCCGGTTTCCGACGATCTGCTCGACCCCGCCGCTGAGGCAGCAATGGGGCATATTGAGCTGGGGAAATGGGCCGATCTGGTCATTCTTGCACCCGCCACCGCCGATTTGATTGCCCGCCTGGCGGCCGGGATGGCAAACGACCTGCTGAGCACGGTGTGTCTCGCTACGGCAGCGCCCATTGCGGTTGTTCCGGCGATGAACCAGCAGATGTACCGCGCCCTGCCTACTCAGCATAACCTGCAGGTGCTCGCCGCTCGGGGCCTGCCAATTTGGGGGCCAGAGAGCGGCAGCCAGGCCTGCGGTGACGTTGGCCCAGGCCGCATGTTAGATCCGCTGGCGATTGTAGAAGAAGCCGTTCACTGGGCTTCTGACGTCGTCGATCTGCAACATCTCAATATTATGCTGACGGCGGGGCCAACCCGTGAGGATCTTGATCCAGTGCGGTTCATAACTAACCACAGCTCGGGTAAGATGGGCTTCGCTATTGCAGCGGCGGCAGCGAAACGAGGCGCAAACGTCACGTTAATCGCCGGTCCTGTTGCGCTGGATACCCCGCAGCAGGTGACGCGCATTGATGTGAATACCGCCCTGGAGATGCAGAAGGCCGTCATGGATCGCGCTGCCGGACAGCATATTTTTATCGCGACGGCGGCGGTTGCCGATTACCGTGCGGCTGAGGTCGCCGTGGAAAAAATCAAAAAGCAGGGTGATGAAATTACCCTCAAAATGATAAAAAACCCTGATATCGTTGCTGGCGTTGCAGCCATGCAGGACAACCGCCCCTTTGTAGTGGGATTTGCCGCTGAAACCCACAATGTGGAAGAATACGCCCGACAAAAACGAGTAAGCAAAAACCTGGATGTTATCTGCGCCAACGATGTATCGAAGGCCGGGCAAGGTTTCAACAGTGATAACAACGCTCTACACCTTTTCTGGCAGGGAGGCGATAAAGCCTTACCGCTTAGCGATAAGTCGCGCCTTAGCCAACAGTTACTGGACGAGATAGTCAGCCGTTATGATGAAAAAAATCGACGTTAAAATAATCGACCCGCGAGTCGGTAAAGATTTCCCACTGCCAACCTATGCCACATCCGGCTCAGCGGGCCTTGACCTGCGCGCCTGTCTTGATCAGGCCATCCAGCTGGCGCCGGGGGCTACCACGCTGGTGCCGACGGGTCTGGCTATTCACATTGGCGATCCTCAACTGGCGGCGGTCATTTTACCCCGCTCTGGTCTCGGCCATAAACATGGCGTGGTACTGGGTAACCTGGTGGGGTTAATTGACTCCGATTACCAGGGGCAGCTAATGGTTTCCGTGTGGAACCGCGGACAGAATGCTTTTACCATCGAACCGGGTGAACGCATCGCTCAGATGGTATTCGTTCCGGTCGTACAGGCTGAATTTAATCTGGTAGAAGATTTCGATGCCAGCATTCGTGGCGAAGGTGGCTTTGGCCATTCAGGACGTCAGTAGCAACGCCTCATCCGCTCCTATAGCGATTAACTTGTCTTTATTCCACCGTGAGCATGTTGCTCACGGATGTTGCGTGGCAATTTGCCGTTCAAGGTGATATTTCAGGGGTCTTACAGGACATGGCAGAAAAAAAGAGTGCGAAAAGGAATCGTCGCGAGGAAATACTGCAGGCTCTGGCGCAGATGCTGGAATCCAGTGATGGTAGCCAGCGGATAACTACCGCTAAACTCGCCGCGAACGTTGGCGTTTCTGAAGCGGCACTTTACCGGCATTTTCCCAGCAAAACCCGGATGTTTGACAGCCTGATCGAGTTTATCGAAGACAGCCTGATTACGCGCATCAATCTGATACTCAAGGACGAAAAAGAGACGCTGCCGCGGCTGCGTCTGATAATCCAGCTGATTCTGGGCTTTGGTGAGCGTAATCCAGGTTTAACCCGTATCCTGACCGGTCATGCACTGATGTTTGAACAGGATCGACTGCAAAGCCGCATCAATCAGCTGTTTGAACGCATTGAGGTTCAGCTACGCCAGGTACTGCGCGAGAAGGTAATGCGTGAAGGGGAAGGTTTTGTAACGGACGAGAACCTGCTGGCAAGCCAGCTGCTGGCCTTCTGTGAAGGTATGCTTTCCCGCTTTGTGCGCTCCGGTTTCCGCTACCGGCCCACGGTTGACTTCGATACCCGCTGGCCACTGCTCGCCTCACAGCTGGTGTAGGCTTTTACGGGCCAGCATCGCTGGCCCGTAAAATCAGATACCGTATTCTTTACGGTAGGCGCGTACCGCCACCAGGTGGTCGGCCAGCTCGGGCTTCTCTTCCAGGTAAGTAATCAGCTCTTTAAGCGTGATAATCGAAATCACCTTACAGCCGTAATCGCATTCCACTTCCTGGATAGCCGACTCACTGCCGCGCCCGCGCTCCTGGCGGTCGAGAGAGATTAACACTCCGGCCAGCGTAGCCTGGTGAGCCGCAATAATTTCCATGGATTCACGAATCGCGGTTCCCGCAGTGATCACATCATCGACCAGCATAATTCGCCCCTGTAGCGGGCTACCGACCAGCAGCCCTCCCTCGCCATGATCCTTTGCTTCTTTACGGTTAAAGCAGTAGGGAACATCGCGGTCATGGTGATCGGCCAGGGCGACTGCCGTCGTGGTGGCTATCGGGATCCCTTTATAAGCGGGCCCAAATACCAGGTCGAAATCAATACCGGAGTCAATAAGGGCCTGCGCGTAAAAACGCCCCAGCAGGGCAAGGTCGCGACCGGTATTAAACAGGCCCGCATTGAAGAAATAGGGGCTTTTACGCCCTGATTTCAGCGTGAATTCACCAAACTTCAGCACCTGCTTGTTGATGGCGAATTCGATAAATTGGCGCTGCCAGGCTTTCATGTCTCGATCCTCACATAGTCATAAAAAAGGCGACCCGGTGGCCGCCTGAAATATCAGTCTGTTAGCGCGGCTTTCTGCGCCTGAATAAGGGTATCAATACCGCCCCGGGCCAGCGCGAGCAGCGTTAACAGCTCCTCATGAGTGAAGGGCTCACCCTCTGCGGTGCCCTGCACCTCAATCATGCGGCCATCTTCAGTCATCACCACATTCATATCGGTTTCAGCAGCGGAGTCCTCTACGTATTCCAAATCACAGAGCGCTTCACCCTTCACGATCCCTACGGATACCGCCGCCACCATGCCTTTCATCGGGTTGGCTTTGAGTTTGCCAATGGCCACCAGATGGTTAAGCGCATCCGCCAGCGCAACGCAGGCGCCGGTAATTGATGCGGTACGCGTGCCGCCATCCGCCTGCAACACATCACAGTCGAGGGTGACGGTAAATTCGCCCAGCGCCTTAAGATCCAGTGCGGCGCGAAGGGAGCGCGCGATCAGTCGCTGAATTTCAAGCGTACGACCACCCTGCTTACCTTTGGCGGCTTCACGCGCGTTGCGACTGTGCGTCGCGCGTGGCAGCATGCCGTACTCGGCGGTGACCCAACCCTGTCCCTGACCTTTCAGGAAACGGGGTACACCCTCATCAATAGTGGCAGTACACAAAACTTTAGTATCACCGAATTCGACCAGAACAGAGCCTTCTGCATGTTTGGTATAATGACGGGTCAGTGTGACGGGACGCACCTGCTGTGCGCTTCGGCCTGCTGGACGCATGGTTTCTCTCCGGCTAGCAAAACATGATTGGCTGCGCATTATACGGATTTCACCCTCCGTTGCCTATGGCGATGGGCGCCAGGGTGGGTTTTCTCTGCCGCCCAGCAAAGGTTGCCTCGTTTTTTACCTGGGAAACAGGCTGCTCAGCCTGTTTCTCTTCATAATGCGAGCCTTCTCGTACGATGGGTGAAAAACGCCTGAAAGTGTGGCTAAATGCAGCCCATCTCTCTTCCTGCATGCTGGAACGCGTTTTTATGGCTCAAGTCTTACACTTTATTCTGGCCCTGGCCGTTATCTTTCTGCTGGCGTTACTTTTTAGTCACGACAGAAGGCAAATCCGGCCGCGCATCATTATTCAGTTAATTGTAATTGAAGCCGCGCTGGCGTACTTTTTCCTTCATGCCGCCAGTGGCCTGACCATCGTCACGGCCGTCTCCGGATTTTTTGAAACGCTGCTCAAATTTGCGGGCCAGGGTTCAGAATTTGTTTTTGGCGGGATGAGCAGTCAGGGCATGGCCTTTATCTTCCTCGGCGTACTCTGCCCGATCATATTTATCTCAGCACTGATTGGTATTCTTCAGCATTTACGCATTCTGCCGATCCTGATCAGGCTGGTGGGGACCCTGCTCTCGAAGATCAACGGCATGGGTAAGCTGGAGTCGTTTAATGCCGTCAGTACGCTGATCCTCGGCCAGTCAGAAAACTTCATCGCCTATAAGGGTATTCTCGCGGACATTTCATCCCGCCGTATGTACTCCATGGCTGCCACGGCCATGTCGACCGTATCGCTGTCGATTGTCGGTGCCTATATGTCGATGATCGATCCGCGCTACGTGGTCGCCGCGCTGATACTGAACATGTTTAGCACTTTTATTATTCTGTCGATTCTGAACCCGACGCCACAGAATGACGAGCCAGAGATCAGGCTGGAGAAGCTGCACGAAGACCAGAGTTTTTTCGAAATGCTCGGCGAGTATATTCTTGCCGGATTTAAGGTCGCGATGATTATTATGGCGATGCTGATTGGCTTTATTGCGCTGATCGCCGCGGTGAACGCGATGTTCTCTGCGCTGTTTGGCATCAGCTTTCAGCAGATCCTGGGCTACGTTTTCTATCCGTTTGCGTGGCTGATTGGCATTCCTGCCCCGGATGCACTGCGGGCAGCCAGTATTATGGCGACCAAGCTGGTCGCTAACGAGTTCGTGGCGATGATCGACCTTAAGAATATCGCTGCCACACTCACGCCGCGCGGTCTTGGCATCCTCTCGGTCTTTCTGGTCTCCTTTGCCAACTTTGCGTCAATCGGCATCGTCGCCGGTGCCATCAAGGGCCTGAACGAAAAACAGGGCAACGTGGTGTCCCGCTTTGGCCTGAAGCTGGTATATGGCTCTACCCTGGTCAGCCTGCTTTCAGCCGCCTTTGCCGGGCTGGTGCTGTAAACGGCCTTCCCCGGCGCTGCTACCGCGCCGGGGGACGCATCAGAATGATACGCAGGCAGGGACATCCACTCGCATTACCGACTCCTGCTGGAAGCGCTGCCTGTAGCGGGCGCGGAGCGCTTCAACATCCTGACTGCTCTGCTGCCCTGGCGTATAAATCAGCATTAACGCCTTGCTCTGTTCACGAGCAACCTGTCCATCCTCGCCCAGCCACTGCCCCCGGGCATCAAATACCGTCAGACCGTCTTTAAAGCGCGGCGTCACGTCAGCGTCAATAAATGACTGCCACTCCGCAGCGGTTACCGCCGGTCCGTGCGGGCGATTCATACCAAAGTAGAGGGTCGTCTGCACCATGCCATGCCCCACCGTGCAGGATTGAGCTGGCACAGGTTGATGGGCCGGCGACATACACCCACTTAACGCAAAAATTGACAGTATTGCCAGGGGCATTAATTTCATAACCTACCTCAGTGTAATTATTTCAGTTTAACCTGCGACGTCTGCCGCACGCCCCACGACGCCTGATGCCTGATGCCTGATGCCTGATGCCTGATGCCTGATGCCTGATGCCTGATGCCTGATGCCTGATGCCTGATGCCTGATGCCTGATGCCTGATGCCTGATGCCTGATGCCTGATGCCTGATGCCTGATGCCTGATGCCTGATGCAGAGCATATTAATTAACCTGAAATAAATTGCCAGATGATCGCGCTCATTTACCGTTGTTTGACTGAATGCCTGTTAAGGCATCCTCTGCGCCGCTATAATCCCCGTAACTTTTTCTGAACACGGGTACGCAACATGATCCGCAGCATGACCGCTTACGCACGGCGTGAAACCAAAGGCGAATGGGGCAGCGCAGCCTGGGAACTTCGTTCCGTTAACCAGCGCTATCTGGAAACCTATATCCGCCTCCCGGAGCAGTTCCGCGGGCTGGAGCCAGTTATCCGCGAACGCATCCGTAACCGCCTGACGCGCGGTAAAATCGAGTGCAATCTGCGCTTTGATGCAGACCCGAGCGCCCAAAGCTCGCTGGTATTAAATGAAAAGCTGGCCATTCAGCTGGTGCAGGCGGCTAACTGGGTAAAAATGCAGAGTGACGAGGGTGAAATTAATCCGGTCGACATTCTGCGCTGGCCCGGCGTGATGTCAGCTGAGGAACAGGATCTTGATACCATTTCCGCAGAGCTGCTGAAGGCGCTGGAGATCGCGTTGGACGACTTTATCACCTCGCGCGAAACCGAAGGTGCCGCACTGAAATCCCTGATTGAGCAGCGCCTGGCAGGCGTCAGCGCTGAAGTCACCAAAGTGCGCGCGCAGATGCCAGACGTACTGAAGTGGCAGCGTGAACGCCTGGTCACCAAACTGGAAGAAGCCCAGGTCCAGCTGGACAGTAACCGCGTAGAGCAGGAGCTGATTATGCTGGCCCAGCGCGTTGACGTGGCGGAAGAGCTGGACCGGCTGGAAGCCCATGTAAAAGAAACCTACAACATTCTGAAGAAGAAAGAGGCCGTAGGCCGTCGCCTCGACTTTATGATGCAGGAGTTCAACCGCGAGTCCAATACGCTCGCGTCTAAATCGATTAATGCCGAGGTCACCACCTCTGCCATTGAGCTTAAGGTTCTAATCGAGCAGATGCGTGAGCAGATCCAGAATATCGAATAATTTCCACTCCCATCCATTAACAACCATAAGCCCATGTTAAATGGGCTTTTTTATGCAAAAAATTTCCACTAATGAACATGATTCTCCACTTAAATCCACGAAATATCGGGGAGTAAAATGGGGAGTGTTTTTGCTTTACTAGCCAAAAATAACAGTTTATAACCAAAAACCCCCCACTTAGGATTTACAGGTCAAGTATATGGGTTCACTAACAGCAAAAGCCGTTCAGTCTCTGATAAAAGCAGGCGGAGTTGGTCATTCTCATTTTACACTACAATTTCTACCAATATTCAAGCATCACAAGATCAAGACATAATTCGCAATGCCTGATGTTCACTTAAGCAACAAAAACACCAAAATTTTTTATAGTTTTGACTTACCGTTCTAAAACTAACTTATTGATTATATGTAAAACGCTATTCTTTAACTTCCAATTTTTCATCAGGAAGTTTACGATTAGACGGCTCTGATTACATTATCATCTTCAATGATATCATCTGTAAAAAATGTAATGAGTATGGATTTTCAGTCTGGATGATTAATATCATAAGGAAATTGTTATGTCAGCATTGAAGTTCCCTTTTACCGTTTATCAGACACGGCACAGGTTCAATGATTACAGCACTGATGATATGAAGTATGGAGATCTTAGTGAAAAGCAACTAAGAAGCGATTTGGGTTTGAATGATGTTTCTGATGTGGTTGACCCCTGGACTGGAAAAGAAGTATCTATATTCAACACCTTCCGGGATACCCGTCAAAAATCCAGAACAGAAATGGCTGAACTTCTTTTCAATGAGTTTCTTCGTATTTCTATGCCTGCTTATTATCTTGGACAGCATCAAATATTCAATAATCTCGTAAAGCATCTTTATCACGGCAATGGAAAAAGTTATTCCAGCCCGTTCCTTGATAGTGCATATAAAAATCTAATTTTGAGTGGGCAATCTTCGCCACTGTCCCCCCTTACTGTAATTAAGTCTTCATTAGATAAGATTGTCGTTACTGGACAAAAAAGCTTATCAGATACAGATAAAGATCTAATAACACAGGCTATAAGAAATTCGATACTTCCTAAATTCAATAGATGGGCTGATAGTTTTAATGGATTAGGCATGTCTATACATGATATTCATGCTACAAATATTCAAATAAATCAGCTCGATATAATTGATAGTGGCTATGTGGCAAAAATAACATTTACAGGGCAAGACCATTTCGGTCTCGATAAAACTGACATCATGAATCCTAAGTTTCATTTTATCAGAGCCTTTCGTATTTGGTTTATTCTTCAAAGATGGGAACAATTTGCTTTCAAGCCTTTTTTAACCAATATGAAAGCAGAGTTTGAAATAAATAGCAGGAGAAATTAATGAGAATCAAAAAGATTATAGTTTTTATTGTAGCATTGGCAATGTTAGCATTATTTTATGTTAGCTTCTTTAATTCTCCAAAAGTGCTTGCAATTCATGGTTCTGATACCAGAAAAGATTTTTTAGTTGAAAACATCCCTTTCTCTGATAGTGACAAAATAAAATGGTGGGATAATAATGGAGTCAAAACCATTTCTTCCCGTGAAACTTACAATGTTTCAATCTGGAACTTTGATGGCAAGTATCAAAAGCTTGCTCCCAAGAACTCCGGTGCTTTTCCAGACCATGATACTGATTACTTACTGTGCTTTGATGACATGAAATCAGATGTAAACTGTATAGACAAGTCAAACTGGCTCATGGACATCACTAAAACTAAGGATGGCTACACCTACTACCGTCTTGATGGTGAGTCTTACTATCGAAAACCTTCTGGTGAACTGGTCAAAGGTGAAAGATTTACGACAACCATAAAGCCTTTGAGCTGACCAAGTAGTCACTTCACTTAATGGGGAGTGGATTGGGGAGTAAAATATTAAAATGTCAAAAAAAATTACTTAACTATATGATAGTAAAAACAATAATAATCTAATCAACTTTCAGATTCAGAACGTGAAATAACCTTTCATGCACTCCGATGCACTCCACGCAAAAACCATCAAGCCCCGTTAACCGGGGCTTGATGGTTTTATGGGCTGGTAAATTTACCGGCCTGTAAATATTCCCCTGAAGAATCCCTTCCCATTTCCTCTAATTGTTGGTGTACCATACACAAATAGTAACCATAGGAATTATAAGGAATAGTATGGATACGGTAGAGGAACTAAACGGCACATACTTTTATGCAGGGAAATCTAAGCTCTAATGAACTGTTTTTCATGGTGTTCATTTTCAACACTATGGATCAGTTTGGGATAAAAGACATTTTCGCTATCTATGCTCTGTACGCTGGTATAAATGACCAGGCCACACGGGCAAACCGGGATATGCTATCAAGGGAACATCCAAACTATCCAAAGCGATAAGGAATACTTTTGGAAAAAGATTCTTTCCTTGAGGAATCAAACTTCCTACATGGATAGGTGGTTATACGCCCTGGACTGTAAAACTTAGGATGGTTAGAAGCATTACAACATGGGTAGGCCGTACTATCCCCCTGGTTGGTGAGGTTGTTCTTTTGTCTGATGTATCCCAGATTGCTTACAATTCAGTTAAAGAATACAACACCATAGCGAGAGGTAACGATAAGTTATGGTAGATGATATTGAACAGCGTGTGATTGCACTAATAACGAGGCACAGCAGTTACTACCCTTTCAGAAAAAAGAAGTACGATGCGTTTACAGCAGAATCTAGCATTCACTTTGATGTTCAGCTTGACCAGGATGAAGTTGAAGAAGTGATAGAGGATTTCATAAAAGAATTTAACGTGGATATGTCAAATTTTCACCTCACCACGTATTACCCAGAAGTTAATTTGTCATGGAACCCATTTAAGAAGCCTGAGCCTGTGGACGTTCCAGAGTTGACTATCGACATGTTTATTCAGTCGGCTAAGGCTGGTAGATGGTTGTACGACTAACAAGGAGTTCTCAAAATGGCTGTACCAGTACATTTATTTTTAACCGATGACGGCGGTTCAACTATCAGCGGTTCCTGTGATGTCAGGGATAGAGAAGGGAGCATTGAGTTACGCGGTTTACACCACTGCCTGTCCATCCCCACAGACCCAATGACGGGCAAAGTCACCGGCACACGTCAGCACTCCCCTTTCCTGTTTTCGAAAGAACTTGATAGTTCTTCCCCGTATTTGTTCAAAGCCGCCGCCACGGGTCAGACACTAAAAACCGCTGAATTCAGGTTTTATAACATCAATGACGCAGGGCAGGAGGTGGAGTATTACCGGATAACACTGGAAAGTGTGAAGGTGATTTCAGTCAGTCCTATAATGCACGATACCAGAGGATGCACTGGCACCGGCCATATGGAAGAAGTTGCGCTGAACTACGAGAAAATAACCCATCTATACAAGGACGGTAATTTATTGGCGCATGACGCATGGAACGAACGCCCTACAGCATCAGCGTGAAAACAGGGTGCTACATCAACGCAAAGCTGACGCACTGGCCGTACCCATTTAGCGGCACTTTGCGTTGATACGATTGTTACCGAACGCTGCCTGAATCACCGTATCAAGGGCGTGGAAGGTATCTATAACCGCCGCCAGTATTTTGATGAACGCCGGGCAGGCTGGCGCTGTGGGATGCGTTCGTGATGTTGTTCACCGATCCGCTGCAAGTGCTTGATTACCTGAAAGGCGAAATTAAAGGGTTGCTGGATCCCCTGCTGTGGGACGGCGCAGGCGATACCATATTTAATTCCCTCACCAGCACAGGATATGACATATGGCGGTCAGGTGCAGTTACAGGCAGCGGCCAGCAATCCGGTTGCCTCCATGACCAGCAACGCTATCAACAATTCCTCCCGGCAGGTTTCGCAGCGTACCGATATGCGGATCGGAACTATTGAGTTCCAGACGCAGGCCACCTATGCAAAAGGACAACATTTACACTCTGACCTTTCACCGCGTATTATTCCCTGTGAAGACCACCACGGATGATCACACAAGGAATGTAAACTAATGGCCGCATTACAGTTTCCCAGCACCCTGTTCAAAACCCAAAAGTGGATGGACGACTACAGCGCCAGTGATATGCGCTGCGGCGATCTGACCGAAGCACAGTTAAAATCCCATTACCGACTGGATTACATCTCTGACCGGGTTGACCCCTACACCCTGACCCGGCGTTCTTCAATGGATCGTCCTCAGTCCATGTTCTGCTGTAATCTGCGTAACCAGGGTGAAAAGATTACCCGCCAGCAGTGTGCCATAATCCTGTTTGATGAGTTCCGACAGTTATCTCGCAAATTTTCTCTTTATGGGCCTTACAGTCACCTGATCGAAAAGATGATCACTCACATGCAGAACGGTAACGGTATGCCCTTTCGTGATGTGTCTTTGGACAGAGCTTTAAAGGATCATATTCTTAATGATTCAACAAAAAATAGTACGGTTTTACGAATAAGGGATACGCTTAAAAAATACATAATATGGGAACACAAGAAATACCCGAAAAATTATAAGGATGAATTACGAAAAAACATTCTCGAAGGGAAACTCCCAAAATTTGATCGCTTCCAGGATAACTTTAACGGTATGGGTATCACCGTTCATGATACCTGGGCAACACATATCACCATGAAATCACTGCATGTTGATAATGACCGTTTTCAGGCAGTAGTCCATTACAAGGTCCAGGATCACTTTGGTCTGGATAATGATGATATTCTGAAAACAAAATTTAGCCAGTTCCATTTCTTCCGTATCTGGTTTGTGCTCCAGCGATACAATCAGTTTGGTTTTAAGCCTTTTTTGACCAACATGGAAACCACCGTAGAAATCACTGGAGGTCGCAATGACAGTAAAAAATAAAAAAATCTTGATTCTGCTTTTCCTGACTGGCTGTGTTCTGCTGGGTTACTGGCTTTGGCTATCACTGCGCCCGGTAGAAGTTGTTGCGGTTCATGACAACGGTAATCATAGCTATGTTTTAGTCAGAAGTCTCCCGCTGACAGATAAGGGGAAAATAAACTGGTGGCTAAAAAATAAAGAAATACTGAAAGAAAAATATGACATCCCTAAACCATCATCCTCTGGATATTTTACTGTTATTTTTTGGGATTTTGGCGATGGTTATAAAGAAGAAGGGAAATATGACAGACTTTGTTTTGATGATATGAAGACAAAAGTAAATTGCATCGAAAAGGATGCTGTGTTTTCTGTAGATAAAAGCAGAAATCTGGGCTTAATGTTCACCGTGTACGATGGTGATAATTATCGCTTAGACCATAATGGTGATATTATAAAAGTCGCCTCCGATTAGGTTTGCCGCCCTCGCGTAAAGACAGCATCATCCCTTCCTCCACGGCTTTCACCAGCTATGCGGAAGTAGCAAAATACTCAGGAGGCTGTCACGACGTGGCTGCAACATCCGCTACCAGCCTGGACAGATGTGTCTTTGCATCATAAATATTCAGCTTCTGCATAGATCCCCCTGTGGATTACGACAATAATCTTAAAGCACCCGAGCCAGCTTCATAAGCCCCCCGGATTTTTATTGTAGGCTTACCGCCGCCTTCCGGCTAAAATGCCCCCTGTTTTTTTATGGATTACTTTGAGGCTCACCATGCAAACTCTTCCTCCCTGCCCTAAGTGCCAGTCAGAATACACCTGGCAGGATGGCGCCATGCTCAACTGCCCGGAGTGCGGGCACGTCTGGTCTGAAACCGCAGAAGCGGCGGTTGAAGACACACTGATCGTTAAAGACGCTAACGGCAATCTGCTTGCCGATGGCGATAGCGTTACCGTGATCAAAGACCTGAAGGTTAAAGGCAGCTCGACGCCGCTAAAAATCGGCACCCGGGTCAAAAGCATCCGTCTGGTAGAAGGCGATCATAATATCGACTGCAAGATCGATGGTTTTGGTCCGATGAAGCTTAAATCAGAGTTCGTGAAGAAAAACTGATTCGGCGGGTCGGCACGGTTTTATCTCGTAGAGATTGATGCACTATGCCGTTAACATGCGCTGGCGGGGCTTCCACCAGCGCATGTTTTATATGTTGCGACTTTGCGAGTGACCCCAGCCAGCAAATTTACGCGGATATCAAAATCTTCCGCTCCCCTGTAATCAGAAAGCCGCAAGATCCACGTAATATTTTTAAAATTCCAGTCGTCAAACTACTGCCGATCCTTCATGCTTGCTGCCGGTTATTCAGGAGCTGGCTATGTTACTTACTGTTCTCTATATCATCGGCATTACGGCAGAAGCGATGACCGGCGCGCTGGCGGCAGGCCGTCGTCAGATGGATATGTTCGGCGTGATTATTATCGCCTCGGTTACCGCCATTGGCGGCGGCTCCGTCAGGGATATGCTGCTGGGGCACTATCCGCTTGGCTGGGTAAAACATCCTGAATATATCATTATTGTCGCTGCCGCAGCGGTAGTGACTACCCAGCTTGCCCACCTGATGCCCCACCTGCGCAAGGTTTTCCTGGTGCTGGATGCGCTCGGCCTGGTGGTATTTTCCATTATCGGAGCCAAAGTGGCCTTAGATATGGGCCATGCGCCAATTATTGCCGCAATATGTGCCGTTGTTACCGGAGTGTTTGGCGGCGTGCTGCGCGATATGTTTTGCAACCGCATCCCCCTGGTGTTTCAGAAAGAGCTTTACGCCGGTATCGCCTTTGCATCAGGCTGGCTCTATATCCTGTTGTTGAAGACGCCCCTGTCACACGAAACGACCATCACCGTTACCCTATTGTTTGGCTTTATTGCCCGCCTGCTGGCGCTGCGCTTTAAGCTCGGCCTACCCGTCTTTAACTACCATGATGCGGAGCACTGATCCGTGCCGGAATATTCTGCTCTAAAAAGGCGATCAGTGGCTGCACCTGTGGCGCGGTTAAAAAGGCCATAATCTGACGCGCGAGCGTCTGTCCCACTCCCGGTAGCTGCTGCCATGCTGATTCGCCCCGCGCCAGTATGGTCTGCCAGCTGTCGTCCTCCATGGCGTTCAGCGCCCTTTCTGGAACAGGTACGCCCAGCGCCCTCACCCATCGCTTAAAGGGCATCCGCTTACTCAACGTGAACTGGTAGTAGAGTTGACGGGCCCGTGGCTGAGTAATCCCTTTTATCTCACTTAGCTGCTCTGGCGTCAGCAACAGCCATGAGAAGAGATGCTCCGGGTGACCTGCCTGCATCAATTTCTGCCAGCTACTACGGTTTATGCCCTGCATATCAAGTCCATTGCGGCTACTCAGCCAGACCAGTCGGGCAAGAAATTGCTCGCGGCAGGCAGGGGTTAGCATGAAACAGCTAAGGGAATGGTAGCTTTCCGGGTCTGGGGTCGCAGGGGGATCGCGCTGACTCACGCGCCATACGACGTCATCCAGACGTGGAATACCCTGGCCCGCCAGGCTGATTGAAACCCGATCGCCCGGCACGATATCCGCGGACTGCCACTGTTTAAGCGATCCCAGAGTGACGCGGCGAACCTGTTTATCGTCCAGCACAACAGGATCCAGATTGAGCACTACGCTGATTTTCCCGGTTCGCCCAATCGTAAAATCAACGGATTTCACACCGGTCGTGACCCGTACGGGATCGTACTTCCATGCAACCGCCCAGTCACCGTTGCCGGGGAGCCAATATTGCCCGGCAGCGGGCGGGCTGTGGACGACCACGCCATCGGTGACAAAAGGCAGTGGCTGAGAAAACCAGCGCGTACGCCAGCCCTCAACGTCACCGGCATTACTGACCGGCTGGCTCCAGCTGGCCGCCAGCGTAAAACCGGCCTCGCTCAGTTTCGCTACTCTCTCCTGCATGGTGGCGGGGCCATCAGGCCAGCCCCAGATAAATACCCCCACCCTGCTAAGCACCTCTGACGCGCTGGTTCGACGCATTGCTCCTGCTACGAGGGCGCGCGCATTGACTCCCCCCTGCCCGGCCTGTTGATGACCGTTCATCAACAGGAATAGTTCACCCTGTAGCGTAAGCGAGCCTGAAAAATCAGGTATACGCTGTGGAATAGCAGGGATCAGCGCGGCTTTCGCCGTCCAGTTTTCGCCGCGCAGGCCATCTCCCCGGCTAATTAATCTTACAAGCCTGCCCTGATGGTAGTGAAGGGTCACCGCCACACCATCCACTTTAGGCTGCACCCAGAGGTCGGTTTTCCCCACCATCCAGCGTGCCACTGCCTGCTTATCAGCCAGTTTACGGACGCCCGCATGCGCAACGGGATGGAGCATTTTACCGCCCTGCGCCAGCTGGGGCTGGCGGAGATCGCTCTGCGGGACAAAGCAGCGCTGCCAGGCCTGATAGGTCTGGAGCAGTGCATCGTAGCGTTCATCCCCGACGGCGCTGACCCCCTTTCGGTAATAGGCATCGTCCCATTCGCTCAGCTGCTTTTCTAACGCAGTCATTTCGCTCGCCGCGCGGACGGGTGCCCACACCGGGCACTGGGCCTGAAGAGTCGAACAGCATAGTGCCAGCAACAGTAATAAGATCCGCATCCTGACCTCTCCTTTATTGTTCTGTGCGGATTAAAAATCAGGATAAACGGCCTGACAACGGGAAAGGAGAAGGAGTGGACAGCAGTACCAGAAATATTTCATCAGGGATGAAAAATTACCGCCACGCCGCGAACGGCTATCCATTTATAGAGAAAAAGCACGGCGGTACGCCTGAAACGCTGCATCAAGTGCCCCAGCCGTGTATACTGTGCAGGAAGTAGACTCCGCTTTATTGGCATATCAAAGATAATCATGGCTCAAGGCACTCTTTTTATTGTTTCTGCTCCCAGCGGCGCGGGTAAATCCAGTCTCATTCATGCTCTGCTAAAAACGCAGCCGCTGTATGACACTCAGGTTTCTGTCTCCCATACTACGCGGGGAGAGCGTCCCGGTGAGCACCACGGTGAACATTACTATTTCATCTCGCATGACGAATTCCGCAGTATGATTCAGGAAGGCGCCTTCCTTGAGCATGCTGAAGTGTTTGGGAACTATTACGGCACGTCGCGCAAGGCCATCGAGCAGGTGTTATCCACCGGCGTGGACGTTTTCCTTGATATTGACTGGCAGGGTGCGCAGCAGATTCGTGAGAAAATGCCCCAGGCCCGCACAATTTTTGTGCTGCCGCCGTCAAAGGATGAACTGGACCGCCGGCTGCGCGGACGCGGTCAGGATAGCGAAGAGGTTATCAGCCGCCGTATGGCGCAGGCCGTGGCTGAGATGAGCCATTTTGCGGAGTACGATTACCTTATTGTTAATGATGATTTCGATCTGGCTTTATCCGACCTGAAAACCATCATTCGCGCTGAGCGACTGCGTATGGGACGTCAAAAATCCCGACATGACGCGTTAATCAGCAAACTATTGGCAGACTGAGGACAACTCAGTATGATGCCCAGTCATTTCTTCTCCCGTGGAGTATCACAATTATGGCACGCGTAACCGTACAGGACGCAGTAGAAAAAATTGGTAACCGTTTTGACCTCGTTCTGGTCGCTGCACGCCGTGCGCGTCAGATGCAGGTAGGTGGTAAAGATCCACTGGTTCCTGAAGAAAACGATAAGTCTACCGTTATCGCCCTGCGTGAAATCGAAGAAGGCCTGATCACCAACCAGATTCTGGACGTGCGCGATCGTCAGGAACAGCAGGATCAGGAAGCCGCTGAGCTGCAGGCTGTTACTGCTATCGCTGAAGGTCGTCGTTAATTACCAGCCTGAAGGCCGCCCTTGTACCTGTTTGAAAGTCTCAATCAGCTGATTGAAAAATACTTGCCTGAGGACCAGATTAAGCGCCTCAAGCAAGCCTACCTTGTCGCACGTGATGCCCACGAGGGACAGTCTCGCTCCAGCGGTGAGCCTTATATCACCCATCCGGTTGCCGTAGCCTGCATCCTTGCTGAAATGAAGCTCGACCATGAAACGCTTATGGCCGCGCTTCTTCACGATGTGATCGAAGACACGCCCGCCACCTACCAGGATATGGAACAGCTGTTTGGTAAAAGCGTTGCCGAACTGGTAGAGGGGGTGTCGAAACTCGACAAGCTGAAATTTCGCGATAAGAAAGAGGCCCAGGCCGAAAACTTTCGCAAGATGATTATGGCGATGGTGCAGGATATTCGCGTCATCCTGATCAAGCTGGCTGACCGTACGCATAATATGCGCACCCTCGGCTCGCTGCGCCCGGATAAACGCCGGCGCATAGCCCGCGAAACGCTGGAAATTTACAGCCCGCTGGCCCACCGCCTGGGTATCCACCACCTGAAAACCGAGCTTGAAGAGCTGGGTTTTGAAGCGCTCTACCCTAACCGCTATCGCGTGATTAAAGAAGTGGTCAAAGCCGCTCGCGGTAACCGTAAGGAGATGATTCAAAAAATCCTTTCGGAAATTGACGGCCGTCTGCAGGAAGCCGGGGTCCCCTGTCGCGTCAGCGGCAGGGAGAAGCACCTTTACTCCATCTACTGCAAGATGCACCTCAAAGAGCAGCGTTTCCACTCGATCATGGATATTTATGCCTTCCGGGTGATCGTCAGTGATGTGGATACCTGCTATCGGGTTCTTGGTCAGATGCACAGCCTGTATAAGCCCCGCCCGGGCCGGGTGAAGGATTATATCGCTATCCCCAAGGCGAACGGATACCAGTCGCTGCACACCTCAATGATCGGGCCGCACGGCGTGCCGGTAGAGGTGCAGATCCGCACGGAAGATATGGATCAGATGGCAGAGATGGGTGTCGCAGCTCACTGGGCTTATAAAGAGCAGGGCGAAAGCAGCACCACGGCACAGATCCGCGCTCAGCGCTGGTTACAGAGCCTGCTGGAGCTTCAGCAGAGTGCCGGAAGCTCCTTTGAATTTATTGAAAGCGTCAAATCTGACCTGTTCCCGGACGAAATATACGTATTCACGCCGGAAGGCCGCATTGTTGAACTGCCAGCCGGTGCCACGCCGGTGGATTTTGCCTATGCCGTGCATACCGATATCGGCCATGCCTGCGTCGGCACACGCGTCGATCGCCAGCCTTATCCGCTATCACAGCCACTGAGCAGCGGTCAGACCGTCGAAATTATTACCGCGCCGGGTGCCCGCCCGAATGCTGCCTGGCTGAATTTTGTCGTCAGCTCGAAAGCGCGGGCGAAAATCCGTCAGCTGCTGAAAAACCTCAAGCGTGATGATTCGGTCAGCCTGGGGCGTCGTCTGCTTAATCACGCACTGGGCGGAAGCCGCAAGCTGGCTGAAATCCCGCCTGGCAACCTGGAGCACGAGCTGGAACGTATGAAGCTGGCCACCCTGGACGATCTGCTGGCAGAGATTGGTCTGGGTAACGCCATGAGCGTGGTGGTGGCGAAAAATCTTCAGCAGAGTGACAATCCACTGCCGGCCAGTCAGCGCACTTCCTCCAGCTCCCGCAACAAGCTGCCCATTAAGGGCGCGGATGGCGTGCTGATTACCTTTGCCAAGTGCTGCCGCCCTATTCCTGGCGATCCGATCGTGGCCCACGTCAGTCCGGGTAAAGGCCTGGTGGTGCACCATGAGTCCTGTCGTAATATCCGTGGCTATCAAAAAGAGCCCGAGAAATATATGGCGGTTGAGTGGGACAAAGTCACGACCGATCATGAGTTTATGGCCGAAATTAAGGTGGAAATGTTCAATCATCAGGGGGCGCTTGCCAACCTGACCGCCGCCATTAATACCGCAGGCTCCAATATCCAGAGCATGAATACGGAAGAGAAAGATGGTCGGGTCTACAGCGCCTTTATCCGTCTGACGGCCCGGGATCGCGTTCATCTGGCAAATATTATGCGCAAAATCCGCGTAATGCCGGATGTGATTAAAGTTCACCGTAACCGGAACTAGCGCATGAATGCTCAACGCTACGCCCGTATTCTGGAGATGTTGGCCGCACGCCAACATGACCTGACCGTCTGCATGGAGCAGGTCCATAAGCCTCATAACGTCTCTGCGGTGATCCGCACGGCGGACGCGGTGGGCGTGCATGAGGTTCATGCCGTATGGCCGGGCAGCCGCATGCGAACCATGGTCTCCTCTGCGGCAGGCAGCAACAGCTGGGTGCAGGTGAAAACGCACCCTACCATCGCGGACGCGGTTTGCCATCTTAAAAGTCAGGATATGCAGATCCTGGCGACCCATCTGTCTGATAAGGCCGTCGACTTTCGCGAAATCGATTACACCCGACCAACCTGCATTTTGATGGGCCAGGAAAAAACCGGTATTACCCGTCAGGCGCTGGAACTGGCTGACCAGGAGATCATTATCCCAATGGTTGGCATGGTGCAGTCCCTTAACGTTTCCGTGGCCTCTGCACTTATCCTCTATGAAGCACAGCGCCAGCGTCAGAACGCCGGTATGTATCAGCGCCAGGCCAGCACCCTGCCGTTCAGCGAGCAGCAGCGCCTGCTGTTTGAAGGCGGTTATCCCGTACTGGCCCGGGTCGCTAAGCACAAAGGTTTGCCCTACCCGCAGATCAACGATCGGGGCGAGGTGGTAGCCGATGCTCAATGGTGGGCAACGATGCAGTCATCAGGTCGAAAAAAATGAATGGTCGCCTGCTGGATACCGTCCCGCTAAGCACCCTCGCAGGCGTTGGCGCAAGCCAGGCGGGAAAGCTGGCAAAGCTGGGGCTGGTTACCGTGCAGGATTTGCTGCTTCATCTGCCGCTACGCTATGAAGATCGTACGCAACTTTATGCCATCAATGACCTGCTCCCCAATATTTACGCCACGGTAGAAGGTGAGGTGCTTAACTGCGATATCTCCTTTGGCCGCCGAAGGATGCTGACCTGCCAGATAAGCGACGGCACGGGCATCCTCACCCTGCGTTTTTTCAACTTCAATGCCGGAATGAAAAACAGCATGTCGCCCGGCAGGCGCGTCACCGCTTACGGTGAGATCAAGCGCGGCCAGCGCGGCGCGGAAATTATCCACCCGGAATACCGGGTCCAGGGCGAGAACACCACGGTTGCGCTGCAGGAAACCCTCACCCCGGTTTACTCCACGACGGAAGGCGTACGCCAGGCCACGCTGCGCAACCTTACTGACCAGGCGCTGGAGCTGTTGGATACCTGCGCCATTGCTGAACTGCTGCCCCCCGAGCTGAGTCAGGGGATGATCGGTCTGCCCGCCGCATTGCGTATGCTGCACCGCCCGCCGCCGGATATGGCGCTGGTTGACCTGGAACATGGCCGGCACCCTGCGCAGCGCCGTCTGATTATGGAAGAGCTGCTGGCGCACAACCTCAGCATGCTGGCCGTTCGCGCCGGTGCCCAGCGCTATCATGCATTACCGATGACTCCCCGGCACGATCTGAGCAGTAAGCTGCTGGCGGCCCTGCCGTTTAAACCGACCGCCGCACAGGTTCGCGTCGTCCAGGAAATTGAGCATGACCTGGCCCACGACTATCCGATGATGCGTCTGGTGCAGGGGGATGTTGGCTCAGGGAAAACGCTGGTTGCCGCCCTGACCGCGCTTAACGTGATCGCCTGGGGCAAGCAGGTCGCCCTGATGGCGCCGACCGAGCTGCTGGCCGAACAGCACGCCAATAACTTCCGCCAGTGGTTTGCGCCACTGGGGATTGAAGTGGGCTGGCTGGCCGGTAAGCAAAAGGGCAAAGCGCGGCTGGCTCAACAGGATGCCATTGCTGCCGGCCAGGTTTCGATGATCGTCGGTACGCACGCCATTTTCCAGGAGCAGGTGCAGTTCAACGGGCTGGCACTGGTGATTATTGATGAACAGCACCGCTTCGGCGTTCATCAGAGGCTGGCGCTATGGGAAAAAGGCGAGGAGCAGGGTTTCCATCCTCATCAGCTGATTATGACCGCTACGCCTATCCCGCGTACGCTGGCAATGACCGCCTATGCCGATCTGGACACCTCGACCATCGATGAGCTTCCACCGGGCAGAACGCCGGTCACGACGGTCGCTATTCCGGATACGCGTCGGACTGAGATTATCTCGCGGGTGAAAAGCGCCTGTACCGATGAAGGCCGACAGGCCTACTGGGTGTGTACCCTGATTGAGGAGTCCGATCAGCTAGAGGCTCAGGCGGCAGAAGCCACCTGGGAAGAGCTGAAGCTGGCGCTACCGGAATTACAGATTGGGCAGGTACACGGCAGGATGAAGCCCGGGGAGAAGCAGGCCGTAATGCAGGCCTTCAAGGAAGGCACCACGCATCTGCTTATCGCCACTACGGTTATCGAGGTTGGCGTGGATGTGCCAAATGCCAGCCTGATGATTATTGAAAACCCCGAGCGGCTGGGACTGGCGCAGCTGCATCAGCTACGCGGACGTGTGGGACGCGGATCGGTAGCCTCTCACTGCGTCCTGCTTTATAAGGCGCCGCTAAGTAAAACCGCGCAGAAACGCCTGCAGGTTTTACGCGACAGTAATGACGGTTTCGTCATTGCCCAGTGCGACCTGGAAATTCGCGGGCCGGGCGAACTGTTGGGCACGCGTCAAACCGGTAACGCCGAATTTAAAGTCGCCGACCTGCTGCGCGACCAGGCGATGATCCCAGAGGTGCAGCGCGTCGCCAGACATATCCACCAGCACTATCCGCAACAGGCAACGGCGCTTATTGAGCGCTGGCTGCCGGAAACGCAGCGTTATACCAACGCCTGAGCCGCTATCCTTCGCCTGAAATCCGCCGGAACACCGCTAATCTTATCCAGACGCCCTTTGACCCTGCGTCTCACCCCTCCGCCGCCGTCCGGCCATAAACCTTCTGACAGAGCCAACGTTACCCCTGGCTTAAATATTTAATATCCCTGATGTTGGCAAAATGCCTATAAAAATATTGAAATCACTGATGTTTTTGTATCTGCCGGATAATAGCGGCGATTTTTCAGGCGTGAAACAGTAATAATCCCCCTTGAAAATTTATGAATTTTCTGCACAAAATTCGCGGCTGTGCAGGGCAATCATTTTCGAATTCAGGGAGCAACAATGAAAATCGTCACAACCTCTACCCCTTCTGCTGAGGATCAGGAATACGTCATCAGCCATCTCTGGCAGCATAACAGCCAGTTCGACGCGGTCGATATTGAGCCACTGCTGGTAACGCTCCGCAGTGAGGATAATCAGATCCACGGAGGACTGGTGGCGAAGACGTGGTGGGAAGGCCTGGAGATCCAGTATCTGTGGATCAGTGAAGCACAGAGAGGGAATAATCAGGGCAGGGCGCTGATGCTAAAAGCGGAAGAGATCGCTAAAGCACGGGGATGCAAGATGGCCTATGTCGATACGTTCGGTTTTCAGGCCAGAGGATTCTACGAAAAGCTGGGCTACCAGGTATATGGCAGCATGGACGGCTATTTAGGTAAACATACGCGTTATTATTTGCAGAAAATATTTTCCTGAAAGGGACCATGCTATGGCGTCTTCCAGCGATGGGAATAATGTGCTGAAGATTTACAGGAACACGATCGGCGGACGGAGGAATCCCTTGAGCGCGTCAGTGTTATTGAGACGCACTACTGGAATGGTCTGGATTATCTGACGCCCTATATCAGTGAGAAATTTCCCTTTTTTAACCGTGACGCCCAATGTATTGGCACCGTCTGGAATGCACGACCGCTGGATAATCTGACACCCGCGAAAGAGATGGCAAATATCTATTCACTGAGTGTTAAAACCGTCGAAAACAGAATTTACAGCATATATCAAAAAGCAGGCGTTCATTCGCTCCGGCAGTTTGAAGAATTCTGTGAAAATACTCATCTCGGAAACTACATCCCAGGTCGCCTGATCCAAAAAGGGATCCACTTCATTTAAAAAGGATTTTCTATTATGAAAATTGACGATTTTCCTCTTAGCCGCGTACCGGCGACGAGTCGCGTTTCTCTCCTTAGCGTTGCCATCGTACATATGGGCATGCTGACCGCACTTGACCAGTTTATGCTGGTGCCGTGTTAGGCGACAGTATGCCCCTCGGGGATGCCTTTACGGCGATTATCCTCGGAAGCCTGATCTTTGGTTTAATCACCTTTGGCTTTGGCTACATTGGCATGAAAGAGGGCCTGTAAGGGAGTTTGCCTGGACGCTGGTGTGGCTTCGGCAAAAGCGGATCGGCGCTGATCGGGGTGGTGGTGGCCATCAGCCTGTTGGGATGGTTTGGTATACAGAATTCCCTCTTCGCCCGTTCTCTGAGTGCGGCGACGGAGGGAAAGCTGAGTTTTTCACTGGCAGCCACCCTTTCCGGCCTGACGCTGACCCTCATCGTGGCCTTCGGGTTTCGGGCCCTGCGATTTACCGCGCGTTTTGCCGTGCCGGTTTTTATCGCGCTCATTGCCTGGATCTCCTGGCATACGCTTATCTCCGATCACGCCAGCCCGCCGGTAATGTCCGGGCAGAGTAAGGAGATGCTCTCGATCAATGCGGGTATCACACTGGTGGTGGGCGGCGCTATTCTCGCCAGCCTGATGACACCTGACCTGACGCGCTATTCCAAAAATGGCCGACACGTGCTGATGATCACCCTCGCGACGATTATTCTGGGTGAATTCATTATCAACGGCCTGGCCATTTTTATTGCCCGCAAGCTGAACACCGGCGACATCATGTCAATCATCACCCTCTCTACGGGCAGCCTCGGCCTGCTGGCCCTGATTTGCTCCACGCTGAGGGTCAACGATCTCAACCTCTACTCCTCAGCGCTCGGTATTGTCAATGCGGTGGAAAGCACTACCGGTAAAAAGCTCAGTTATTCGGCCGTCACCCTCGGTCTTGGCGTGCTGGGTACCGGGCTGTCGGTGTGCCAGCCTTGCCGGGAGCTATGTCGGGTTGAGCGTTCAGTGGGGAGCACCGACCTTAAACTCCTTTTTAGTGGCCTGCGTAAGCTACATTCTGTTTGAATCCCTGAAAGTCAGTGAGTGGTGCGCCAGGCTGCGCAGAACGCCGGTGCGCTGACGCTAACTCTCACGGCAAACGTTTGCTTTTACCCTGTATAAGATTAAAATCGCCACTTTGTTCACCAGGGAACCGTGAGAATGTCCGTCAATATCCCCGATGCCGCATCCGGCCGTCAGCATGCTGCTGCGGCAAAAAGCGAACTGCTCTATCGTCTGGACGATCGACCGCCGCTGCCGCAAACGCTGTTTGCGGCCTGTCAGCATCTGCTGGCGATGTTTGTGGCGGTCATCACGCCCGCCCTGCTGATTTGCCAGGCGCTTGGCCTGCCCGCGCAGGATACGCAGCACATTATCAGCATGTCGCTGTTTGCCTCCGGGGTGGCCTCGATTCTGCAAATTAAGACCTGGGGGCCTGTCGGTTCAGGACTGCTGTCGATTCAGGGCACCAGCTTTAATTTCGTGACGCCGCTGATCATGGGAGGAACCGCGCTGAAGAGTGGCGGTGCGGATGTGCCAACCATGATGGCGGCGCTGTTCGGCACCCTGATGCTGGCCTCCTGTACCGAGATGCTGCTTTCCCGCGTGCTCCATCTGGCACGCCGTATTATCACCCCGCTTGTTTCAGGGATTGTGGTGATGATTATTGGCCTGTCGCTGATCCAGGTGGGTCTGACTTCCATCGGCGGCGGCTTTACCGCCATCAGTAATCATACCTTCGGCGCGCCGAAAAACCTGCTGCTGGCGGGCGCGGTGCTGGCGGTGATTATTTTGTTAAACCGCCAGCGCAATCCGTGGCTGCGCGTGGCGTCGCTGGTGATTGCTATGGCGGTCGGTTACCTTCTGGCCTGGATGCTGGGCATGCTGCCGTCGTTTACCACCGCCTCCGCCTCACCCTTAATCGCTGTCCCTACGCCGTTATATTATGGCCTGGGCATCGACTGGAATCTGCTCATCCCCCTTATGCTGGTCTTTATGGTGACCTCACTGGAAACCATCGGCGATATCACGGCAACCTCCGATGTCTCGGAGCAGCCGGTCAGCGGGCCGCTGTATATGAAACGCCTGAAGGGAGGCGTGCTGGCTAACGGCCTGAACTCCTGTGTCTCGGCGCTGTTTAATACTTTTCCCAACTCCTGCTTTGGTCAGAACAATGGCGTTATCCAGCTGACCGGCGTCGCCAGCCGCTACGTGGGTTTTGTGGTCGCCCTGTTGCTGATTGTGCTAGGCCTGTTCCCGGCGGTGAGCGGATTTGTCCAGCATATCCCTGAACCGGTGCTGGGCGGCGCGACGATTGTCATGTTCGGCACCATCGCCGCCTCGGGCGTGCGTATCGTCTCGCGCGAGCCGCTCAACCGTCGGGCAATTATGATAATGGCCCTCTCTCTGGCGGTCGGTCTGGGCGTATCCCAGCAGCCTCTGATCCTGCAGTTTGCCCCGGACTGGCTGAAAACGCTGCTCTCCTCCGGCATCGCGGCAGGGGGCATCACCGCCATTATTCTGAATCTGCTCTTCCCACAGGAGAAGTAAACCGCGCCTCCCTCCCTCCTGCGCTTACAGGCGGGCGATATTCACGTCGCCCGCGACCATCCGGCGGTTGAGCTTCGGTAATAATTCAGGCATAACAACCTATCAAAAATGCTCATAGGGAAGGGTGCAATGAAACGACTCGGAAAAATTCTGCTTACGCTACTATTGCTGCTTTTACTGGTGGCTATCCTGCTCTATGTCCTGCTCCAGACGCAGTGGGGGGCCGGATGGATAAGCCGCTCGATCAGCCAGCGCACCGACTATCAGCTGGCGTTCAGCAAGCTGGAGCATAACTTTTCCGATCCCTCGCTTCTTACCCTTGATAACGTCTCGTTTGGCCGTAAAACTCAGCCGGCAACGCTGGTGGCGAAGCGGGTGGACCTCGGGCTGAGTCTCGCCCAGTTTACCCACCCAGGGCACTTCAGCAGCATCAGACTGGAAAAAGGGACGCTGAACGTCTGGCGCACCGCCGCACCGCTTCCCCTGGAAGCAGATCGTCTCCAGCTTAGTGAGATGGCGGTGGACGCCCCCGACGGTGAACTGCCCATTAAAGCAGAGCGGGTCGTCGGTGGCCTCATCCCCTGGAAACCGCAGGCGGGGAACATGCCTGGCAGCGATGCCCGTTTCCAGATGAGCGCAGCCTCGCTGAATGTTGGCGGCATTCCCGCGAAGAATGTGCTGCTTCAGGGCAGTATCAGCCAGCAGCAGTGGGTTATCAGCAATTTCGGTGCCGATCTGGCACTCGGCTCCATCACTGGCCGGGCACAGCGGGACGCCACCGGCCACTGGGACGTGGCTAACCTCAGGCTGAACAATATTCGCCTGCAAAGCAGTCGATCCCTTCCAGGCTTTATTGAGCCGCTACTGTCGCTACCGCCGATACACTTTGAGCGCATTGATGTAACCGGTGCCCGTCTGGAGGGGGCTGACTGGGCGATCACCGATTTAGATTTGGCGCTTAAAAATATCACCCTGCGGGATGGCGACTGGGAAAGCCGGGATGGTTCGCTCTCAATGAATGCAAATTCCTTCGTTAACGGCAGCCTTGAGCTGAACGATCCCATCGTCAATATGACCTTTTCGCCAGAGGGCGTGGCGCTGACCCAGCTCAGCTCGCGCTGGGCGAATGGGCTGATCCGCACTGCCGGAACCTGGCAACGGAGCGATAAAAAGCTGACGCTGGATCAGCTGGCGATCGCCGGTCTTGAATATACGCTGCCGCAAAACTGGCGTGACCTGTGGATGGCGCCGCTGCCCGCCTGGCTGTCAGGCATTGAAGTGAAGCGGTTTGAGGCCAACAGGAATCTGATTATTGATATCAATCCGGACTTCCCCTTCCAGATGACGTCACTTGAGGGCAGCGGCAATGACCTGCAGCTGGCGCGGGATCGGCAGTGGGGGATTTGGTCAGGCAGGCTGAGTGTGAACGCCGCCGAAGCAACCTTTAACCGCGTTGATGTCCGTCACCCTTCCCTCGCGCTGACGGCTGACGACAACAGCATTGCGGTGACGGAGATGAGCGCCTTCGTCAAAGGCGGGATGGTTGAAAGCCTGGCTACCCTTTCCCAGCAGCCCCAGCGGGCGTTCTCGCTGACCCTGAACGGACGCCAGGTACCCGCTAACCTGCTGCATGAGTGGGGATGGCCGGATATTGATCTTCAGGGCGACGGCGATATGCAGCTAAAGATAGAGGGCAGGCTGGCAGCAGGAACGCCGCTAAAACCCTCGGTGAACGGTTCGCTCTCGACGACCGTTAACGACAAAACGGTGCAGCAAAGAATGCAGTCGGGTCAGGTAACGGCGTCGCAGTAGTGCGCAGAGTGATGGGGATGGGATAGCAGTACAAAATTTTTTGTGCGGATCCCCGGTAAAAAAGGACTATATGCTTCGCTCCTGTTCGCAACCTGACGGGAGTAAGGTATAGTCCGCGCTTTAAAAAAGGAGGCTCCATGCTGACCAATTCATCCATTCGTCTTAATAAATACATCAGCGAGAGCGGTATTTGTTCCCGCCGCGATGCCGACCGTTACATAGAACAGGGAAATGTGTTTATTAACGGTAAGCGCGTCGGCGTCGGTGCGCAGGTTTTTGCTGGCGATGTGGTGAAAGTTAATGGTCAGCTGATTGAGCCGCGTAATGAAGACGATCTGGTGCTTATTGCGCTCAACAAACCTGTCGGCATCATCAGCACCACGGAAGAGGGTGAGCGCGACAACATCGTTAACTTTGTAAACCACAGCAAACGCGTTTTCCCGGTTGGGCGACTGGATAAGGACTCGCAGGGGCTGATTTTCCTGACTAACCACGGCGATCTGGTGAACAAGATCCTGCGCTCAGGAAACGACCACGAGAAAGAGTACGTGGTCACGGTAAACAAGCCGGTGACCGACGAGTTTATCACCGGGCTGGGCGCTGGCGTGCCGATGATGGGCACGGTGACTAAAAAATGCAAAGTGAAGAAAGAGGCGCCGTTCGTGTTTCGCATCACGCTGGTGCAGGGACTTAACCGCCAGATCCGCCGCATGTGTAAGCACTTTGGCTATGAAGTGATGAAACTCGAGCGTACCCGCATTATGAATGTCAGCCTGAAAGGGCTGCCGCCGGGAGAGTGGCGCGACCTGACCGACGATGAGCTGATTGAGCTATTTAAGCTGATTGAAGACTCTTCATCAGAAGAGAAGCCGACTAAGAAAGCCCCTGCAAAGGCTAAGCCGGCCACGGTAAAAAAACCGGTCAGCGGCGCACCGAAGGGCGGCGATAAATCCCCTGCCGGCCCGGCTTCCCGCAAACGCTTTGCTCAGCCGGGCCGCAAAAAGAAGGGGCGCTGATTTCCGGCTGCACTTGTTTCACACGGTCCTTACTTAATACCCGACCCGCCCAGCTCCAGCGGGCCGTTTGGATCGGCGGGGAGCACGATATAAACGCCTTCAAATACCGCGCCGCACACCTCATTGCCGAAGAGTTCCACCTCCAGCTGCACTCGCGCCTTGCGTCCGCGCGCAAGGCGATCCAAATCGCCGCTCATTGAGCCAAGGTCAGCCACCGCGCCCGGCTTACCGGTGATCGGGTGGCTATAGCGAATATGGGCATCGGCCAGAATAATGGTGCCCCCGAGATGCCGCTCGCGCAGCAGCAGCCAGATAAGCCCCCACCCGGTTAGCGTCGCAAGCGAGAACAGGCTGCCGGCAAACAGGGTCTGGTGCGGGTTCTGATTACCGGTTTCCGGCATGGTGGTGATGAATTTTTGCCCGGTGTACTGCAAAATCCGCACGCCCATTTTCTCGCTAAGCGGAATATGATCGTACCAGGCCTGCTGAAGCTGACCGCACCAGTCGGCCCGGTGCAGGATATCATCCAGAGTCATGACCGATTTAATCATCAGGAAGTGGCGCAGCGGCGTGGTCTGCGGTGCGGTCACCTCCCCCTGATTGACGTAGCCCAGCTTGGCAAAGAACTCCACCGCATCTTCGCGCGCGCTGCACACGACGCGCTTCGCCCCTTCCTGCCGCGCCACGGACTCCAGCGTCATCGCCACCAGCGTACCCAGCCCTTTTCCCTGCACCGAGGGATGCACCGCAAGGAAGCGTATCCCCGCTTCGTTTTCCGCATTGATGTACAGGCGCCCTACCGCCACCGGTTCGCCATGCTCGTCCACCACCATCTGGTGATGCGCCAGCGCATCCCAGGCATCCCGCTCTGACCCCATTGGCTGATGAAGCGGCTTACGCAGCATCTCCCAGCGGAATTGGTAGTAGGTATTCAGCTCTTCTGCTGTTTCAGGCACCCGAAGATGATACATAAGATGGTTCTCTCTTTCTGAGCCCGGTACGCTGACCCGTCGTTCGGCTTTCGGCCTTAAACCTGCAGCCAGAAGGTCACCGGGCCATCATTGACCAGCGCGACCTGCATATCCGCACCAAAACGACCCGTTTCGGTCGTCACACCTTTTTCACGACAGCAGCCGATAAAGGCCTCATACAGCTTTTCTGCTTCTGCGGGTTCTGCGCCGCCAGAAAAACCGGGCCGCATCCCCTTTTGCGTATCTGCGGCGAGGGTAAACTGGGATACCACCAGCACGCTACCTCCTGCCTGCTGCACGTTAAGGTTCATTTTGCCCTGGTCGTCGCTGAAAATGCGATAGCCAAGTACGCGATCGCACAGGCGTGACACTTTTTGTGGGTCATCCCCTTTTTCCACGCCCAGCAGGACCAGCAGCCCCGGTCCGGTTTCCCCAATGCGCTCCCCTGACACCGTTACGCTGGCGCTCAATACGCGCTGAATTAAGGCAATCATCGTTTCTCTTTTTCCCGCGCTTGTTCTTGCTCTTGCTGTTTCTGTAACACCTGTTCCCGGTGCAGGCGGCGATCGCCCAGCATCGCCGCGATCTCCGCACCCAGCAGTACAATACACCAGGTCCAGTAGACCCAGAGAAACAGAATGGGGATAACCGCAAGTACGCCATAAATCAGCTGATACGAGGGGAACATCGTTATATAGAGCGCAAAGCCCTTCTTACCCAGCTCGAACAGCAGTCCGGCCACCAGCGCACCGATCAGTGCATCACGCCCCGCCACCTGACGCGTAGGAACAATGCTGTAAAGCAGAAAGAATGAGAGCCAGGAAAGCAGCAGAGGAAAAATTCTCAGCCCATAATCTATCAGCCAGCTGACGCCGGAAGCCGATGCCCAGCGCAGCGAAAGCAGGTAAGAGCTGATCGCCAGGCTTGCCCCGGCCAGCATCGGGCCGAGCGTCAGAATCATCCAGTAGACGGCAAAAGAGTAGACCAGCGGCCGCTTGCGTTTGCTGCGCCAGATAGCATTCAGCGCCGTATCAATGGAATACATCAACAGCAGCGACGTGACGACCAGACCACAGGCCCCGACCGCCGTCATTTTATTCACGTTGGCAACGAACTGTTCCAGATAACTCTGGATGACGGTGCCGGATGCCGGAACAAAATTGCTAAAGATAAAGTGCTTAAGCTGAACGCTCACGTCGGAGAAAACCGGAAAAGCGGCGAACAATGCAAAGACCACGGCGACCAGCGGTACCATCGACAGCAAAGAGACATAGGCCAGGTTTCCGGCAAGGGTGGTCATGCCATCCTCGTCAATCCGATGCCAGAGTCGTTTTATCCATGACCAGCCCGTCCCCAGGCGGTCAAGACCGATTTTAATCAGCAGCATCGTTAAAAGCGATCGGCGAAAAAGGCAGGAACCACGTTGGCATCGGTCACCTGCACGCTATGAATACCCAGCGCGCGAGCCGCTGCAATATTGTCTGCGTTATCGTCAAAAAAGATGGCCTGGTCAGCCATGACGCCCTCTTCCTGTAATACCTGCTGATAAATCCGCGCCTCAGGCTTGCGCATTCCCATATCCTGGGAAAGATAGATCCTGTCCGCCGCGCTTTTGACCTCAGGAAACTCCTCGGGCCAGAACTCGGTATGCAGGCGGTTGGTATTGGAGAGGATAACCACCCGCTCGCCGCGTGCGCGAAGCGTGTTCATCAGCTGGACCACTTCAGGGCGGACGCTAACGAAAACGGCCTGCCAGCCTGCGGCGAATTGTTCGAATCCCAACGCCAGGCCAAGTTCGTCACAGACTTGTGTAGCAAAATCTTCGTCGCTGATTTCTCCCCGCTCGTGGCGCTGGAAGCTTTCACCCAGGGTAAAACGGCTTTGCAGCGTGGCCAGCGGAACGCGGCCCAGATCGCTCCAGACGCCAAGAACCCGGTTGAAATCAATATCAACAATGACGTTACCTAAGTCAAAGATATACAGCATGGTCATCTCCTTGTGTGCCGGTGAGCTATTCACTCTAGCGGTAAAAGGGGAGACTGAACAGGAATGGGGTTTGAAAATGGGCATGAAGAGTAAAGGCCGGAGGGGATCCGGCCTTTTGATACAGTCACTAACGAGCGATTAAGACTCTTTAGGACCGCGGCTTGCGCGTTTACGATCGTTTTCAGTCAGGTGACGTTTACGAATACGGACGGACGCAGGCGTCACTTCGACCAGTTCGTCATCATCAATGAATTCCAGAGCCTGCTCCAGAGACATCCTGATAGCCGGAACCAGCGTAGTCGCTTCGTCAGTACCGGAAGCACGCATGTTGGTCAGCTTCTTACCGGTCAGGCAGTTTACGGTCAGGTCGTTAGAACGGCTGTGAATACCGATGATCTGGCCTTCATAAACTTCTGCACCGTGACCCAGGAACAGCTTACCGCGATCCTGCAGGCTGAACAGGGCGAATGCCACTGCTTTACCCTGGCCGTTAGAGATCAGCACGCCGTTCTGGCGCTGGCCGATTTCGCCCGGACGAACGTCGTCGTAGTGGCTGAAGGTTGAATACAGCAGACCGGTACCAGAGGTCATGGTCATGAACTCGGTACGGAAGCCGATCAGGCCACGCGCCGGGATCAGGTAATCGAGACGAATACGGCCTTTGCCGTCTGGGATCATGTCTTTAACATCACCCTTACGCTCGCCCATTGCCTGCATCACAGAACCCTGGTGCTGTTCTTCGATATCCAGCGTCACGTTCTCGAACGGCTCCTGCATGCGGCCATCGATTTTACGATTGATTACTTTAGGACGTGAAACGGCGATTTCGAAGCCTTCACGACGCATGTTTTCAATCAGAACAGACAGGTGAAGTTCACCACGACCCGAAACGCGGAAGGCGTCGGAGTCTTCGGTCTCTTCAACACGCAGCGCCACGTTGTGCACCAGCTCTTTGTTCAGACGGTCAAGGATCTGACGTGAAGTCACGTACTTGCCTTCTTTACCACAGAACGGTGAGGTGTTGACGTTGAAGTACATGGTCACGGTAGGTTCGTCAACGCTCAGGGCTGGCAGCGCTTCAACGCTCTGCGGATCGCAGATGGTATCAGAGATGTTCAGCTCGCCCAGACCGGTGATGGCGATGATATCGCCCGCTTCCGCTTCGGTCGCTTCGATACGCTCAAGACCCATATGCGTCAGCACTTTACCCACTTTACCGTTGCGGGTTTTACCTTCGCTATCAACGAGGGTCACCTGCTGGTTGGGCTTCACTTTGCCGCGTTTGATACGGCCAATGCCGATAACGCCAACGTAGTTGTTATAGTCCAGCTGGGAAATCTGCATCTGGAACGGCGCATCCATCTCAACCTGTGGCGGTGAGACGTGATCCACGATGGCCTGATACAGCGGGGTCATGTCTTCTGCCATATCGTTATGGTCAAGACCCGCGATACCGTTCAGGGCAGAAGCATAGATAACCGGGAAGTCGAGCTGCTCGTCAGTCGCATCCAGGTTTACGAACAGGTCAAATACCTGATCCACAACCCAGTCTGGACGTGCGCCAGGACGGTCAACTTTGTTGATGACCACGATCGGCTTCAGACCATTAGCGAAGGCTTTTTTGGTCACGAAGCGGGTTTGCGGCATAGGGCCATCCATTGCATCCACAACCAGCAGCACCGAGTCGACCATTGACATCACACGCTCAACCTCACCGCCGAAGTCGGCGTGTCCTGGGGTATCCACGATGTTGATGCGGTAGTCATTCCAATTAATGGCGGTGTTTTTTGCGAGGATGGTAATCCCACGCTCTTTCTCCAAATCGTTGGAGTCCATTACGCGTTCGGTTGCTTCAGTACGGGCATCAAAGGTACCGGACTGCTGTAGCAATTTATCAACCAGGGTAGTTTTACCATGGTCAACGTGGGCAATAATGGCGATGTTACGCAAATTTTCGATCACAGCTTTGCCTCAGGCATTAGAAATAGCGCGCTATTGTACACGGATTAATCGAAGGACTGAACAGGATCACAAATTTCAATTAAAGATAACTGTCAGGATTGCTTTTGTAGCCATTTACAGTGCAAGAAATGCACTCCATCGAAAAAATGCACCAAATTAGTGCGCATAGCGCACCGATTGGCACCATAATGGTGCGCGACTTCCATCATGGTGCAGCTCTCATTAAGCGAGAGCGCGCATCATAGCGCTTTTTGGGGCAAATAATAAAGTTGGCATAGATTTCGCTTTAATTCAGTAAGCGATAAATGCCCATTTCCATAACGGTTGATAGCTTGTCAGAGATCTTAGTATCGGACGACTGTGCCATATAAGCAAAGTTCGCCGCAGAGTTCTCTACCATAACGACAATGACCAAATCCAGGAGAGTTATGTATGTCCGCTGAACACGTCCTTTCGATGATGAACGAGCATGAAGTCAAATTTGTCGATCTGCGCTTTACCGACACCAAGGGTAAAGAGCAGCACGTCACCATTCCTGCTCATCAGGTTAATGCTGACTTCTTCGAGGAAGGCAAGATGTTTGACGGCTCCTCGATTGGCGGCTGGAAAGGCATTAACGAATCAGACATGGTGCTGATGCCTGATGCGACCACCGCGGTCCTTGATCCTTTCTTTGAAGATTCCACGCTGATTATCCGCTGCGATATCCTTGAGCCTGGCACTATGCAGGGTTATGACCGCGATCCGCGCTCCATTGCCAAGCGTGCGGAAGACTTCCTGCGTTCTTCCGGCATTGCCGATACCGTGCTGTTTGGCCCGGAGCCTGAGTTCTTCCTGTTTGACGACGTCCGCTTCGGCGCGACCACCTCCGGCTCTCACGTGGCTATCGACGATATCGAAGCGGCATGGAACACCGGCAAAGAGTACGAAGGCGGTAACAAAGGCCACCGTCCAGGTCTGAAAGGCGGCTATTTCCCGGTTCCACCGGTCGACTCTTCGCAGGATATTCGTTCTGCCATGTGTCTGACCATGGAGCAGATGGGTCTGGTTGTGGAAGCGCATCACCACGAAGTGGCGACGGCGGGTCAGAACGAAGTGGCTACCCGCTTCAATACCATGACCAAGAAAGCCGATGAAATTCAGATCTACAAATATGTCGTACACAACGTTGCCCACGCCTACGGCAAAACCGCGACCTTTATGCCAAAGCCTATCTTTGGTGATAACGGCTCAGGCATGCACTGCCATATGTCTCTCTCCAAAGGCGGTAACAACCTGTTCGCAGGCGACAAATACGGCGGCCTGTCTGAAACTGCCCTGTTCTACATCGGCGGCGTTATTAAGCACGCTAAAGCCATTAACGCCCTCTCTAACCCGACCACCAACTCCTATAAGCGTCTGGTCCCGGGTTACGAAGCCCCTGTTATGCTGGCGTACTCAGCCCGTAACCGTTCTGCTTCAATCCGTATCCCGGTGGTTGCCAGCCCGAAAGCGCGTCGTATTGAAGCGCGCTTCCCTGACCCGGCGGCTAACCCGTACCTGTGCTTCTCTGCCCTGCTGATGGCTGGCCTGGACGGCATCATCAACAAGATCCATCCTGGCGACGCGATGGACAAAAACCTGTATGACCTGCCGCCGGAAGAAGAAGCTGAAATCCCGAAAGTAGCGGGTTCGCTGGAAGAAGCGCTTAACGCACTGAATGAAGATCGTGAGTTCCTGACGCGCGGTGGCGTGTTTACTGATGAAACTATCGACGCCTACATTGACCTGCGTAAGGCTGAAATGGACCGCGTTCGTATGACACCACACCCGGTTGAGTTTGAACTCTACTACAGCGTGTAAGGTCGCGGTAAGCCCGGCGTAGTCTCTCTGGCGCAACAGGGCAGCAACCGGAAGTATTCCGTGGAAATTATAGCCCATCTCCGGATGGGCTTTTTTCTCCGCGAATTCACCGCCCCGGCAGACGTTTACCGGCTTCACTGACTATAATGCACTAAAACAGTGCAGGAGTTTATGCATGGCAACAGGCACGCAGCCCGATGCTGGGCAAATTCTCAATTCGCTGATCAACAGTATTTTGCTGGTCGATAGCGAACTGGTCGTTCATTACGCCAATCCTGCGGCACAGCAGCTGCTGGCGCAGAGTTCCCGCAAGCTATTTGGTACACCGCTACCGGAACTAATGGGGTATTTTTCGCTCAATATCGACGTTATGCACGAGAGCCTGAATGCAGGTCAGGGTTTTACCGACAGCGAAGTCACGCTGGTGGTCGATAGCCGCGCGCACGTTATGTCACTCACCGCGCAGCGCCTTCCTGAAGGGCTAATCCTGCTTGAAATGGCGCCGATGGATAATCAGCGTCGCCTCAGCCAGGAACAGATCCAACATGCCCAGCAGGTTGCCGCCCGGGATTTAGTGCGGGGTCTCGCCCATGAGATAAAGAATCCGCTGGGTGGACTGCGTGGCGCGGCACAGCTGCTGGCGAAAGCGCTGCCCGACCCGTCGCTTACGGAGTATACCCGGGTCATTATTGAACAGGCCGATCGCCTGCGTAATCTGGTCGATCGCCTGCTCGGCCCGCAGCAGCCAGGTATGCACATCACGCAAAGTATTCATCAGGTGGTCGAGCGAATCGTCAATCTGGTGTCGATGGAACTGCCGGATAACGTCACGCTGGTGCGGGATTACGACCCCAGCCTGCCTGAACTGCCACACGATCCCGACCAGATAGAACAGGTCCTTCTGAATATCGTGCGTAATGCCTTTCAGGCTCTGGGCGAAGAAGGCGGCACCATTACCCTGCGCACCCGCACTGCCTTTCAGCTCACGCTGCACGGCGTTCGTTATCGGCTGGTGGCGCGTATCGATATTGAGGATGATGGACCGGGCATTCCGGCACAGTTACAGGACACGCTGTTTTATCCCATGGTCAGCGGACGTGAAGGGGGTACCGGTTTGGGCCTGTCGATAGCGCGAAGTCTGATCGACCAACATTCAGGAAAAATAGAATTTAACAGCTGGCCTGGCCACACCGAGTTTTCTGTTTTTCTGCCTATTCGGAAGTAGAGGTTTCTATGCAACGAGGGATAGTCTGGATCGTCGATGATGATAGCTCCATCCGCTGGGTGCTTGAACGCGCACTCACTGGAGCCGGGTTAAGCTGCGTCTCTTTCGACAGCGGTGACAAGGTGCTTGATGCCCTTGCCTCCAAAACGCCGGACGTTTTACTTTCAGATATCCGTATGCCGGGTATGGACGGCCTGGCGCTGCTAAAGCAGATAAAACAGCGCCACCCCATGCTCCCGGTCATCATAATGACCGCGCATTCCGATCTGGATGCGGCCGTCAGCGCCTATCAGCAGGGCGCATTTGATTACCTGCCGAAGCCCTTTGATATCGACGAGGCGGTTGCTCTGGTTGAACGCGCGATTAGCCATTACCAGGAGCAGCAGCAGCCGCGAAATCAGCCGGTCAGTGGCCCCACCACCGATATTATCGGTGAAGCGCCAGCGATGCAGGATGTCTTTCGCATAATTGGCCGGCTTTCACGCTCCTCAATCAGCGTGCTGATTAACGGTGAATCGGGAACGGGTAAAGAGCTGGTCGCCCATGCGCTGCACCGACACAGCCCGCGCGCCAAAGCCCCCTTTATCGCCCTGAATATGGCCGCCATCCCCAAAGATCTGATTGAATCGGAGCTGTTCGGCCATGAAAAAGGGGCCTTTACCGGAGCCAATCAGATTCGACAGGGCCGTTTTGAGCAGGCCGATGGCGGCACGCTCTTCCTTGACGAAATCGGTGATATGCCGCTGGATGTGCAGACCCGACTGCTGCGCGTACTGGCCGACGGACAGTTTTATCGCGTAGGGGGCTATGCGCCGGTGAAGGTGGACGTGCGAATTATTGCCGCGACTCACCAGAACCTTGAACTCCGGGTGCAGGAAGGTAAATTCCGCGAGGATCTGTTTCATCGTCTTAACGTTATCCGCGTCCATCTGCCTCCGCTACGGGAAAGACGCGAGGATATTCCCCGGCTGGCAGGGTATTTCCTGCAGGAAGCAGCGCGCGAGCTGGGCGTAGAGGCCAAAATTCTTCATCCGGAAACCGAGACGGCGCTGACCCGCCTGCACTGGTCGGGCAACGTACGCCAGCTGGAAAACACCTGCCGCTGGTTAACGGTAATGGCAGCGGGCCAGGAGGTGCTGATTCAGGATCTGCCTTCCGAACTGTTTGAAACCGCCTCCCCCGACAGTCCGGTGCAGTCGCTGCCGGACAGCTGGGCGACGCTGCTGGCACAGTGGGCTGACCGGGCGCTGCGTTCCGGTCATCAAAACCTGCTGTCAGAGGCGCAGCCTGAACTGGAGCGTACGCTGCTGACGACCGCACTGCGCCACACGCAGGGACACAAACAGGAAGCAGCCCGCCTGCTGGGCTGGGGACGAAATACCCTGACCCGCAAGCTGAAAGAGCTTGGCATGGAATAAGCGCAAATCTTCCCCCGCGCCTGTTCCATCCCCAAATGATCGGTCATAAAAATGGCCCGCCATCACAATCACTGTGATGGCGGGCCGTTTCATTCATCCCGATTCAAATCACCCGCGAAAACTGCTGCCTGTGCGCCTTCTGATGAAGATGACTGTCAAAACACATACAGATATTCCTTATCAGCAAACGGCCCTTAGCGGTCACCTGAAGGCCCTTCTCGTCCCTGTCCACCAGCCCATCGTGCATCAGAGGCGCCAGGCGTTGCAGATCCGCAGCAAAATAGTCACTAAAGGTGCGATCCCGCGTGTCGAAATCGGCAAAATTCAGCGAAAAATTGCAGATCAGCGCCTTAATCACGTCACGTCGCAGGCAATCATCCTCTGTAAGCTGCAGTCCCCGCCAAAGCGCCGTGCGCTGTTCGTCAATGGCCGCATACCAGACCTTAAGTTCTTTATGATTCTGCGCATAGCTGTCGCCCAGCATACTGATGGCCGAAACCCCCATCCCCAGTAAGTCGCTTTCGCCCTGCGTCGTGTAGCCCTGAAAGTTGCGGTGCAGCCGCCCTTCACGCTGGGCCACGGCGAGTTCATCATCCGGGCGTGCAAAATGGTCCATACCAATAAACTGGTATCCCGCGTCGGTCAGAGTGGCAATGGACTGTTGCAGGATATCGAGCTTTTGCTGCGCATCCGGGAGATCGGCTTCTTTGATTTTACGCTGGGCGGCAAACAGCGTCGGCATATGCGCATAGTTAAATACGCTGAGCCGGTCAGGCGCGAGCGCGGCCACCTTCTTAAGCGTAAAGGCAAAGCTCTCCGCCGTTTGCAGCGGCAAGCCGTAGATTAAGTCGAGGTTAGTGGAGGTGAATCCCAGCTGGCGGGCACGTTCGACGAGGGCAAAAATGACCTCTTCACTCTGTACCCGATTCACCTTTTCCTGCACGGCTTTGTTGAAGTCCTGCACTCCCATGCTGAGACGGTTAAATCCCGCAGCCCGCAGGTGGTCCAATACGTCCAGCTCAATTTCCCGGGGATCGACCTCAATTGACAGTTCCGCCTGTTCGCTAAAGCGGAACTGTTTTTTTAGCAGATCGATCAGTCGGGTAATTTGAGTCTTACTAAGATATGTCGGCGTACCGCCGCCCCAGTGCATCTGCGTGACGGTGCGCTCACGAAACAGCGGTGCGCGGGCGTTGATCTCCACCTCAAGCGCATCCAGATAGCGGTCGGCCTTATGCTGCTGTCGCGTCACAACTTTGTTGCAGCCGCAGAAATAGCACAGCCGATGGCAGAAAGGGATATGAACATACAGTGAAAGCGGGCGATCCAGATAACGCTGAGCCGCCTGCAAAAAGGCTGCTTCGGTATAATCCTGATGAAATTCCAGCGCGGTGGGGTAAGAGGTATAGCGGGGACCAGAGATGTTGTACTTCTGAATCAGATTCAGATCCCATTCAATCGTCTGGATCACGGTATTCACTCCTGCGTCGGCGTCGGGTTGCCGATCGTCGGATAACAGGAGGATGACCCGGAAGCGAACGAACGGCCTTTCTGCGCAGCCGGTTTTTCAGCCGCGACAGACGGCGTAGTTTAACCAATGCCCAGGCCAGCCAGCAGAACAGAATTAACGCAAAAATTGATCCAGGCCAATTCATTAGCAGAGAAACCTTTTAAAACGGCAGCACCCGCCGGTGGCGCGGCCGTTCAGTCTGATGTCGTCCGGAGTAACTACTTACCGCCCTTCAGCAAACGGTACATGTCTTCTTCGGCTTCTTTATCATCATCCGCATCATCATCCAGTGCGATACCCAGCTGCTCCATCAGCACGTCGATACGATCCAGGGACTGATCCAGCCAGGCCTGATCCTCTGCTGACAGGCTTTCCCCGTTTTCCAGTCTGTCCAGAAGCGCGTCAAGGCGTTCGTTATTTTCCAGTCCTGCCAGCTCTTCTTCCGGCGTCAGACGGGATGTCTTCTCTTCATGCACCGGTTTGGCCACTTTAGCGGGCTTCGCGGGTTTGGTCGCAGCGGAAGCCGCGCCCAGGGCAACGGGCTTTTTGCTGCCGATACGCGGATCTTTGCTTTTGTAGTCAGTGCTACTTTTCTGGGCCTGGGCGAGAGGATTAGCGCGACTGCCGGTAGGATTGCCGCGTTGCTTCTTGTCACGCTTGCGATCGCGCGCTTCAGCATTGAGGTCAACGCGGGGTTTACGCGGGCTTTTTGCTGCTGGTTTTTTATCCTGGGGTTTACGTGCAGGTTGCTTCATGATTTCTGCTCTCAGACTTTTTATATTCAGTATAGAATTGCGGCGAAATCTAGCAGAAAGCAGACAAAGAAAAAAGGCGGCAGGTCTCCCTGTCGCCTTTTTTCGCACCTTCCGCAGAAGGACTGACTGAGTCAGCATCCTTTTGGGCATACAACATCCCGGTTTTCCTTTGCCGTTTCATCCGTCCCGGACGTGTTCCGTTCCATTTTGTGGCATTATCCACAACGCCTTTCCATCCCTGCTCAGCAGCATCCTGCCTACCCTGAGCGCTTCGTCCTGAAGTGAACCCTCCAGGTTCTGACCAATACTGTAGACCATTAAGACAAACTCTCAAGTCAGCCAGCGTAACTATTTTGGTGCCGAAAATTCGAAATTAAACTAATACATTGTTTAATAGAATTTTTTTGCATTTTCCCCAATTAACAGGAAAGGATAAATGCTGACATGATCTGTAGCAAATCTCTTACAAAGGATGGACCTGACAGCGGTGAGCTGGGCGCTTTGATTCTATACAGGGTATACTCAGCGCAATTGCACATTTATTCCTGGAGTTTTATTTTGTCTGGCTGGAATTATCATCTCACTCATTTTGTCACCAGCGCCCCTGATATCCGTCATCTTCCCTCCGACAGCGGAATCGAAGTGGCATTTGCAGGCCGTTCTAATGCGGGCAAGTCCAGCGCACTTAACACGCTGACCAACCAGAAATCGCTGGCCCGTACCAGTAAAACGCCTGGCCGTACCCAGCTGATCAACCTTTTCCAGGTTGCAGAAGGCTACCGCCTGGTCGATTTACCGGGCTATGGTTATGCGGAAGTCCCCGAGGAGGTAAAGCTGAAGTGGCAGCAAGCCCTGTCAGAATATCTGCACAGACGCGAATGTCTGAAGGGCCTGGTGGTACTGATGGATATCCGTCATCCGCTTAAGGACCTGGATCAGCAAATGATTAAGTGGGCCGTTCAGAGCGGTATTCAGGTACTGGTTCTGCTCACCAAGGCAGATAAACTGGCCTCGGGTGCGCGTAAAGCTCAGCTCAATCTGGTGCGTGAAGAAGCTAAAGGTTTTGTGGGTGATATTCAGGTCGAAGTTTTCTCTTCGCTTAAGAGAATTGGCGTCGACAAGCTAAGCCAGAAGCTGGATAGCTGGTTTACCGATATCCCTCCTGCTGTTGAAGAGAGTCTTAACGATCCGCAGTAACGCGCTTTTGAACGTCGCCCAATAAAAAACGCCCCAGTCATAACTGACTGGGGCGGCTAATATTCAGCCAAATCCGATTACGTGAAGTAAAAGGTCTGAAAGATAGAACATCTTACCTCTGTACCCTACGACTCAAACTCTACATGATTTTTTCGGGCCTAAAAAGGGTTTTTTGTAGTTAACTTCCAGAAATTACCCTGCTTTATCCAACCCAGCTCACATAATCCCGCTCGACTTGTAGCTAACTTACGGAAAAAATGCTTACAGCATAGATGGTTAGGTGAAATTCTGAGCAAACAAGGGAATTATCATCCGCTGTCGCTTCCAACTACACGAAATTCTTATGGATTCTGCGTGAGGCCAACAAAATGACTTCTGTCGGCCCCCCGGGGCAGCCATGCAAAGGCTTACGACGGGCTAAAAGCCCGCGTCTGCACCTTACTCTCTTTTACTCTGTTAATTAATGGGCCTGATCCCAGTTATCACCTACGCCGACATCCACACGTAGCGGAACGTCAAGCGTCATGCTATTTTCCATCAGCTCGCGGATCTTCGCTGATGCAGCCTCGACCTCGGAGGTTTTAACCTCAAAAACCAGTTCATCGTGTACCTGCATAATCATCTTCACCTCCGGCATGGACTGTGGCGTCAGCCAGCCATCCACGGCGATCATCGCTTTCTTGATAATATCGGCGGCGGTTCCCTGCATGGGCGCATTGATTGCCGCACGCTCTGCGGCCTTGCGGCGTATCGCATTGCTGGCGTTGATATCAGGCAAATAGAGACGGCGACCGTCCAGCGTAGAGACATAGCCCTTCGCGGCTGCCTGCTGACGGGTATTTTCCATGTATTCCAGCACGCCAGGATAACGCTCGAAGTAGAGATCCATATATTTCTTTGCTTCGCCTGCGCCAATATTGAGCTGGCGGGAGAGGCCGAATGCGCTCATGCCATAAATCAAACCAAAGTTTATTGCCTTAGCGCTGCGGCGCTGCTCGCCGGTCACTTTATCAAGCGCCATGCCAAAGACCTCCGCCGCCGTGGCACGGTGGATATCCTGCCCATCGGCAAAGGCACTCAGCAGGCCTTTATCCTGGGAAAGATGCGCCATGATACGCAGCTCAATCTGCGAATAGTCGGCGGCAACAATTTTACAGCCCTCAGAGGCAATAAACGCCTGACGAATACGACGCCCTTCGTCGTTACGTACCGGAATATTTTGCAGGTTAGGATCGGTCGATGAGAGACGTCCGGTCGCCGTAACGGCCTGATGGTACGACGTATGGACACGTCCGGTTATCGGGTTGATCATCAACGGCAGTTTATCGGTGTAGGTTGACTTCAGTTTGGACAGGCCACGATGTTCCAGGATCACCTTCGGCAGGGGGTAATCAAGCGCCAGCTCGGCAAGGACTTCCTCGCTGGTAGAGGGAGCGCCGCCCGGCGTTTTTTTCGTGGGCTTAATCCCCTGCTTCTCAAACAAAATAGTTTGCAGCTGCTTTGGTGATGAGAGATTAAACGGCTCACCTGCCAGCTCATGCGCTTTTTGCTCCAGTCCGGCCAGGCGCTCGGTAAGCTCAATCGAATGCTTCGCCAGAATACCCTGGTCAATGAAAACCCCGTTGCGCTCGATGCGTGAAATAACCGTAACCAGCGGCATCTCGATCTCTTCAAAAACCTGTTTGGGACCCGCTTCTTTTTCCAGCTCCGGCCACATTTTAAGATGCAGCTGAAGCGTAACGTCTGCATCTTCAGCGGCATAGTGGGCGGCCTGTTCCAGGGCGATTTGATTAAAGGTCAGCTGTTTTTTGCCCTTCCCGGCGATCTCCTCAAAGGTGACCGTTTTATGGCTTAACCAGCGGGTGGCCAGCGTATCCATATCGTGCCGCCCCCCTACGCTGTTGAGCGCGTAGGACTCCAGCATGGTGTCAAACCTGATGCCCTGGAGTTCAATGTCGTAATTCTTCAGCACGCCGCGGTCATACTTCAGGTTCTGCCCAACCTTAAACGCCTTGTTATCTTCCAGCAGGGGCTTAAGACGTGCCAGGACGGTGTCGCGGTCAAGCTGAACGGGCGCATCAAGGTAGTCATGCGCCACCGGCAGGTAGGCCGCTTCACCCGGCGCAACCGCAAATGAGAGTCCGACAATATTTGCACTCAGCGTGTCGAGTGAATCCGTTTCAAGGTCGAATGAGAACAGTGAACTGTCCTGCAGTTTTTTTAACCAGGCTTCAAAGGTTTCTTCATCCAGAATAGTCACGTAGCCATCGGATGACAGCACGCTGGCTACCTCACTGGTGCTGCTCTCAGCCACTGCTTCTGCCGGCGCTTTCTGTCCTGCTGGCGAGCCTTTCCTTCCCTGTAGCCATTTGCCCTCTTCCAGATCGGTTATCCAGCGCTTGAACTCATAGTGACGGAACAGGCCAAGCAGCGTTTCTGCATCAGGCTGATTAACCGTGAGCTGCTCACAGGTTACGTCCAGCTGCACATCGGTTTTGATCGTCGCCAGCTGATAAGACAGAAAAGCCAGCTCTTTGCTTTGCTCAAGCTTTGCCGACATGGTCTTAGCGCCCCTGAAGGTGAGCGTAGCGACCTTATCAAGGTTGGCATAGATGTCTTTTATCCCCCCCAGGCCCTGAAGCAGTGCCTGCGCGGTCTTTTCACCCACTCCGGGAACGCCGGGAATATTGTCTGAGGAGTCGCCCATCAGGGCAAGAAAGTCGATAATCAGTGAAGGGGGCACGCCGAACTTTTCCACCACTTCGTCTGGACCGAGAATGGCGTTATTCATGGTGTTAATCAGCGTGATATCAGGTGTCACCAGCTGCGCCATGTCTTTGTCGCCGGTGCTGATCAATACTGGCTTGCCTATTTTCCCGGCTTCCAGCGCCAGCGTCCCGATGACGTCATCGGCCTCTACGCCCGACACGGCCAGCAGCGGCAGCCCCATTGCCCTTACCATGTTGTGCAAGGGTTCTATTTGCGCACGAAGATCGTCCGGCATGGGTGGCCGATGAGATTTGTAATCTTCAAAAAGCTCATCACGAAACGTTTTGCCTTTGGCATCAAAAACTACGGCGACATGGTCAGGCTTATATTGCAGCAGCAGACTGCGCAACATATTCAGGACACCGTACATTGCGCCCGTGGGTTCACCCGCACTGTTGGTCAGTGGAGGGAAGGCATGATAAGCACGGTAAAGGTAAGAAGAGCCATCTACCAGAATAAGCGGGTTTTCTGCAATTTGTGCCATAGGTTTTTTGCGTTCTTCGTTGGTTTTATCAATGTGGTAAGGATGCCACAGCTGAGCATAAAAGATGAAATAACTCGGGGGTGAATCGTGCCTTAAAGATGGGTTATGCGAATAGCTTCCCAATAACAAACTGTGGATAAGTTTGTGCGTAAATTTGCAAACGTAATGCAACAACCAGAATATGATATCGTGGACGGTTAAAATTACTTTTTATTACATGAGGTTAGTAGGCTACCTTAGGATTTGCTTTATTCCATCCGAAATTAATTCAGTGTGGATATTATTTATGCCCCGATCAATGTGACGCGATTGGATCCAACGGATCGGCATAGCCGGGAGAAGCAAATTAAGAACAGGATTTTCAGCCGGATGGGGAAGATAACCACACCAGCCGCAGGCTGGCGTGGTCAAAAGCAGGTTACTTCTGGGTCAGCAGGAATTTCACAACATTAGCATATTGCTGAACGTAGTTATCCATTGAACTGGTATCCAGACCGCCGTTGTTCACCATGTATTTTCCGTTAACAAACATCGCTGGCACACCGCGCAGATCGACGTCAGCAGCCGCTTTTTCCTGCTGCGCAACAAGCGATTTCACCACGAAGCTGTTCCACGCCGCATCGTAATCTTCTGGCTTAATACCCGCCGCTTTTACAAAGGTTGCTTTCAGACTGGCCGGGTCGGTAATGGTTTGGGTTTTCTGGATGCCTTCAAAAATAGGGGCAGTCACTTTATCTTCCACACCCAGCGCCATCGCCACCGCCCATGCCTGGGTCAGGGTTTTGCCCATATCTCCACCCAGGAATTCCACGTGGTATTTAGTCACTTTCGTGTTAGCGGGCAGGTTTTTCTTCACCGCATCGCTAACGTGCCAGACGTGTTCAAATTCATAGCAGTGAGGACAAAAGAAGGAGAAGAACTCCATAACCTGAGGTTCGCCGGTAACGGGCTTCTGTATTGTTACATACTGTTGACCATCGGTGAACTGCGCAGCCGATGCACTCATTGCCAGCATCATGCCGACCAGCGCAAACCAAATCTTTTTCATTGGAAAATTCTCTCCTAACAGCAAAAGGGCCATCAACCCTGAAAAGTAGGTACAAGCTGCAGCGGGGGTTCCTGCAACAGCTTTGCCTGTTGATTAAAAATAGCGATCTGCCTGCGCCAGAAATCCTCGTCCGTCATCCACGGAAAACTTGCAGGAAATGCGGGATCCTCCCAACGGCGGACCACCCATGCCAGATAATAAACCATCCTCATGGCGCGTAAAGGCTCAATCAGTGACAATTCATGTGAGTCGAACTCACTGAATTCACTGTAAGCCTCCAGTAAAATATCCCACTGGATACGCTGCTCCTGAACATCACCGTTGATCAGCATCCAGAGATCCTGAATGGCGGGGCCATTGCGCGCATCATCCAAATCGACAAACAGCGGACCGTCGCGCCAGAGGATATTACCTGGATGGCAATCGCCATGCAGGCGCATCGGCTGCCACTGAGTATGCCAGTAATTATGTAAAGTTGTGCCGATAAGCCTGACGCTGGCTAATAAAGGCTCTTTGAGCTTTGCCGGGATCAGGCGGCTCTGTTCGAGAACGGCCAGCGGCTCTTCGATATACTCTTTCAGACCCAGGGTCGGCCGCACGGTAAAGGTCTTCTTTCTGGCCGTCTGGTGGATTCGGCCCAGAAAGCGTCCTACCCACTCCAGCTGGTCATAGTTATCCGTTTCGTACTGCCGTCCTCCCAGGCTGGGGAAAACCGCGTAACGGTAGCCCTGATGCTGATGGAGGGTCGTCCCCTGAAGAAGCAGCGGAGCCGCGACGGGCACCTCATCATTAAGCAGCTCGGTGGTAAACTGGTGCTCTTCGCCGATCTGTTGATCTGACCACCTCTCCGGGCGATAGAACTTAACGACGTAGCGTTTCCTGTCCTCATCGGAGAACTGGTAGACCCGGTTTTCATAGCTGTTCAGGGCAGTAAGCCCTGACTCTACCCGAATTCCGGTCTGCCACAGCGCATCCAGAATGGTATCAGGATCCAGATTTTGAAAGTTAAAGGCAGGTGCTTTCATCCGACATACTCACAGATTATCGCAAATGAATTAGCGATAAAGAATATCATCAAACGGGCAGCATGACGGTAAATGGTGATTTAATCTTTAATCACGCCGCGGGCACGCAGCAAAGCAGTCTTAAAGTCTTCCTCATAATCTTTTTTCAGACCGGGGATAGCTTCATCTTTATCCGTGCCGCGCATTTTAAGATGATAAATTAGAACGTCGTCGGTAATGTCGCCAATGGGCTGAGTAAAACCCGCTTCATCCGCGATTTTCTGCAAAAATTGCACTAAATTAAGATCGGGTTCCTGCTGCCAGGCTGGCTGAAGCAGTGAAATTAATTCGTTCAGACGATGGCATTTCATGCTGTTGTTCCTGTTAAAAGGTTAATTCTGCTACGTTAGCAGGGTTAAACCCACATTAAAAGAGGGTGTAAGCTTTATGTCCACGATCTCCCTCCTACCCGTTACTGGCGTAATCCTTGCTGGCGGCCAGGGAAGCCGTATGGGCGGTGAAGATAAAGGTCTCATCCCGTGGCGGGGTAAACCACTTTATCAGCATGTGTTAGGGCGGCTTTCTCCTCAGGTAAGCCAGCTTTGCATCAGTGCAAACCGTAATATTTCTATTTATCAGCAGAGTGGTGTTCCGGTATTCGCAGATACCCTGTCGGGCTTTCCCGGGCCGCTGGCAGGCATGCTTGCAGCATTACAAAATATCGCTGAAGACTGGGCCGTTTTTGTGCCCTGTGATACGCCAGAGCTTCCTGACGACTTAGTTGCGCGCCTGTGGCAGGAGAAAAAGAATGCACCTGCCGTATGGGCGCACAGTGGCGATCGCGATCATCCGACGCTGGCGCTGGTAAACGTCGGTTTGGCTGGGGATCTTGCTTCATTTCTGGCAGCCGGAGAACGGCGAGTCATGCTATTTCTTAAGCAGGCAGGCGGTCATGCTGTCTCTTTCGATAGCTGCCCTGCCGCTTTCGCAAATATTAACTACCCCAGCGATCTCCTGGGTAAGGATGAAGCATTGTGATCCCCCTGTTAGCTATTGTCGCGGCCAGCGGCACAGGAAAAACGACGCTGTTGAAGCAGCTGATCCCACTGCTTTCAGAGCGGGGTATTCGCTGTGGGCTGATTAAACATACCCATCACGACATGGAAATTGATGAGCCGGGTAAAGACAGCTACGAGTTACGTAAGGCGGGTGCCGATCAGGTGATAGTCGCCAGTCAACAGCGCTGGGCGCTAATGACCGAAACCTCTGCGGCTGACACGCTGGATCTGCACTACCTGGCCAGCAGAATGGATGAGAGCAAGCTTGATTTGATTCTAATCGAAGGCTTTAAAGGCGAAGCCGTGCCGAAGATAGTGCTTTACCGGCATGAGACGGGAAAACCCTTCCCCGACGGGCTGGATGAGCACGTTATTGCTGTTGCTGGCGACATCAACCTGGAGTGTCGGGTGCCACTGCTGGATCTGAATGGGGTGGATACCGCGGTGGATTTTATTGCTCAGTGGCTGAAAAAACAGCGCCGCGCTGCCGGTACTGAGTGAAGGTTACGGGCTGATTTACAGACCAGCACGTAACAGTCATGACCGCGAGCGGGGCCTGAATGCTGTAATCCTGATCCTGAGCGCAATTCCCGGCCCCTGTACGCATGATCCTGAGCGCAATCCCCCCGGCCCCTGTACGCATAATACTGACTCTGGGCCGAATAATTTCCCTGCCCCATAACGCAAAAAACCCTGACCGTGAGGTCAGGGTTATCGCTTTATTTGATGCCTGGCAGTTCCCTACTCTCGCATGGGGAGACCCCACACTACCATCGGCGCTACGGCGTTTCACTTCTGAGTTCGGCATGGGGTCAGGTGGGACCACCGCGCTACAGCCGCCAGGCAAATCTTGGTGCACGGAACGAATATTTTGCGCTGCTGCACTGGTCGCACCTGCAAACTCAGTCACATACTTCAGTATGCTCCTTCCTTCGCTGCGTTTGCCGCACTGCTTCAGCACAAACTCTTTCGTTCCCGCTAATCTTTTAAATCACACTCCGCGGAATAAGGTCCGCAGGGCAGATAAAATCTCCTGCTCTGTCCCGCATGCGTAATATGCAGAACAGCTTAATTCTTTCCGGATAAGCTGAAAATTGTCTTTCTGTCTCTCAACGCTCACCAGAACGCTTCTGGTGTTGTAAGGTTAAGCCTCACGGGTCATTAGTACCGGTTAGCTCAACGCATCGCTGCGCTTACACACCCGGCCTATCAACGTCGTAGTCTTCAACGTCCCTTCAGGACCCTTAAAGGGTCAGGGAAGATTCATCTCGAGGCAAGTTTCGCGCTTAGATGCTTTCAGCGCTTATCTTTTCCGCACTTAGCTACCGGGCAATGCCATTGGCATGACAACCCGAACACCAGTGGTGCGTTCACTCCGGTCCTCTCGTACTAGGAGCAACCCCTCTCAATCTTCCAGCGCCCACGGCAGATAGGGACCGAACTGTCTCACGACGTTCTAAACCCAGCTCGCGTACCACTTTAAACGGCGAACAGCCGTACCCTTGGGACCTACTTCAGCCCCAGGATGTGATGAGCCGACATCGAGGTGCCAAACACCGCCGTCGATATGAACTCTTGGGCGGTATCAGCCTGTTATCCCCGGAGTACCTTTTATCCGTTGAGCGATGGCCCTTCCATTCAGAACCACCGGATCACTATGACCTGCTTTCGCACCTGCCCGAGCCGTCACTCTCGCAGTCAAGCCAGCTTATGCCATTGCACTAACCTCACGATGTCCGACCGTGATTAGCTGACCTTCGTGCTCCTCCGTTACTCTTTAGGAGGAGACCGCCCCAGTCAAACTACCCACCAGACACTGTCCCCACGCCAGATTATGGCGCCAGGTTAGAACATCAAACGTTAAAGGGTGGTATTTCAAGGTTGGCTCCACGCAGACTGGCGTCCACGCTTCAAAGCCTCCCACCTATCCTACACATCAAGGCTCAATGTTCAGTGTCAAGCTGTAGTAAAGGTTCACGGGGTCTTTCCGTCTTGCCGCGGGTACACTGCATCTTCACAGCGAGTTCAATTTCACTGAGTCTCGGGTGGAGACAGCCTGGCCATCATTACGCCATTCGTGCAGGTCGGAACTTACCCGACAAGGAATTTCGCTACCTTAGGACCGTTATAGTTACGGCCGCCGTTTACCGGGGCTTCGATCAGGAGCTTCTCTTGCGATAACCCCATCAATTAACCTTCCGGCACCGGGCAGGCGTCACACCGTATACGTCCACTTTCGTGTTTGCACAGTGCTGTGTTTTTAATAAACAGTTGCAGCCAGCTGGTATCTTCGACTGGCTTCAGCTCCGCGAGCAAGTCGCTTCACCTACGCACCAGCGTGCCTTCTCCCGAAGTTACGGCACCATTTTGCCTAGTTCCTTCACCCGAGTTCTCTCAAGCGCCTTGGTATTCTCTACCTGACCACCTGTGTCGGTTTGGGGTACGATTCGTTGTTACCTGATGCTTAGAGGCTTTTCCTGGAAGCAGGGCATTTGTTACTTCAGCACCGTGGTGCCTCGTCATCACGCCTCAGCCTTAAGGCATTCCGGATTTACCTGGAACACCAGCCTACACGCTTAAACCGGGACAACCGTCGCCCGGCTAACATAGCCTTCTCCGTCCCCCCTTCGCAGTAACACCGAGTACAGGAATATTAACCTGTTTCCCATCGACTACGCCTTTCGGCCTCGCCTTAGGGGTCGACTCACCCTGCCCCGATTAACGTTGGACAGGAACCCTTGGTCTTCCGGCGAGCGGGCTTTTCACCCGCTTTATCGTTACTCATGTCAGCATTCGCACTTCTGATACCTCCAGCAGACCTCACAGTCCACCTTCAACGGCTTACAGAACGCTCCCCTACCCAACAACACATAAGTGTCGCTGCCGCAGCTTCGGTGCATGGTTTAGCCCCGTTACATCTTCCGCGCAGGCCGACTCGACCAGTGAGCTATTACGCTTTCTTTAAATGATGGCTGCTTCTAAGCCAACATCCTGGCTGTCTGTGCCTTCCCACATCGTTTCCCACTTAACCATGACTTTGGGACCTTAGCTGGCGGTCTGGGTTGTTTCCCTCTTCACGACGGACGTTAGCACCCGCCGTGTGTCTCCCGTGATAACATTCTCCGGTATTCGCAGTTTGCATCGGGTTGGTAAGCCGGGATGGCCCCCTAGCCGAAACAGTGCTCTACCCCCGGAGATGAGTTCACGAGGCGCTACCTAAATAGCTTTCGGGGAGAACCAGCTATCTCCCGGTTTGATTGGCCTTTCACCCCCAGCCACAGGTCATCCGCTAATTTTTCAACATTAGTCGGTTCGGTCCTCCAGTTAGTGTTACCCAACCTTCAACCTGCCCATGGCTAGATCACCGGGTTTCGGGTCTATACCCTGCAACTTAACGCCCAGTTAAGACTCGGTTTCCCTGCGGCTCCCCTATACGGTTAACCTTGCTACAGAATATAAGTCGCTGACCCATTATACAAAAGGTACGCAGTCACACCACGAAGGTGCTCCCACTGCTTGTACGTACACGGTTTCAGGTTCTGTTTCACTCCCCTCGCCGGGGTTCTTTTCGCCTTTCCCTCACGGTACTGGTTCACTATCGGTCAGTCAGGAGTATTTAGCCTTGGAGGATGGTCCCCCCATATTCAGACAGGATATCACGTGTCCCGCCCTACTCTTCGAACTCACAGCAAGTGCATCTTTGTGTACGGGAGTGTCACCCTGTACCCTGCGACTTTCCAGACGCTTCCACTGATGCACAAACTGATTCAGGTTCTGGGCTCCTCCCCGTTCGCTCGCCGCTACTGGGGGAATCTCGGTTGATTTCTTTTCCTCGGGGTACTTAGATGTTTCAGTTCCCCCGGTTCGCCTCGCAACACTATGTATTCATGTTGCGATAGTGTGTCGAAACACACTGGGTTTCCCCATTCGGGTATCGCCGGTTGTTGCGGTTCATATCACCTTACCGGCGCTTATCGCAGATTAGCACGCCCTTCATCGCCTCTGACTGCCAGGGCATCCACCGTGTACGCTTAGTCACTTAACCTCACAACCCAGAAGATTCTGGCTGCGTGACCCGTCTGAACTGCGGCGTTGCTCCGGTGCTCGCAACTGCTCATGGACATAAAGTCCACTCCGCGTTGCTGTGCGCCGGGCGCCTTGCATTTCAGCCGTTCACTCAGCCCTCAGCTTTCTGAGGAGTAAGCATTTGAGAGACCCGACCATATCGTGTTATTTCATTCTTATTACGGAGAATGAAAACGATACGTCGTTTCAATTTTCAGCTTGTTCCGGATTATTAAAGAGCAGTTATCTCAAACATGACTCGCCATCAGGCAGAATCAGCTTTGAGATACGGTTGATAATGTCTTTCACTCATTATCAGGAGATGGCGTCCCCAAGGGGATTCGAACCCCTGTTACAGCCGTGAAAGGGCAGTGTCCTGGGCCTCTAGACGATGGGGACTCTGTACTGTTGCTCATTACTTCTATCAGACAATCTGTTGTGGACACTACGCGGGAAAGTATCTTCAGGTAAGGAGGTGATCCAACCGCAGGTTCCCCTACGGTTACCTTGTTACGACTTCACCCCAGTCATGAATCACAAAGTGGTAAGCGCCCTCCCGAAGGTTAAGCTACCTACTTCTTTTGCAACCCACTCCCATGGTGTGACGGGCGGTGTGTACAAGGCCCGGGAACGTATTCACCGTGGCATTCTGATCCACGATTACTAGCGATTCCGACTTCACGGAGTCGAGTTGCAGACTCCGATCCGGACTACGACGCACTTTGTGAGGTCCGCTTGCTCTCGCGAGGTCGCTTCTCTTTGTATGCGCCATTGTAGCACGTGTGTAGCCCTGCTCGTAAGGGCCATGATGACTTGACGTCATCCCCACCTTCCTCCGGTTTATCACCGGCAGTCTCCTTTGAGTTCCCGACCGAATCGCTGGCAACAAAGGATAAGGGTTGCGCTCGTTGCGGGACTTAACCCAACATTTCACAACACGAGCTGACGACAGCCATGCAGCACCTGTCTCACGGTTCCCGAAGGCACTAAGGCATCTCTGCCAAATTCCGTGGATGTCAAGAGCAGGTAAGGTTCTTCGCGTTGCATCGAATTAAACCACATGCTCCACCGCTTGTGCGGGCCCCCGTCAATTCATTTGAGTTTTAACCTTGCGGCCGTACTCCCCAGGCGGTCGACTTAACGCGTTAGCTCCGGAAGCCACTCCTCAAGGGAACAACCTCCAAGTCGACATCGTTTACGGCGTGGACTACCAGGGTATCTAATCCTGTTTGCTCCCCACGCTTTCGCACCTGAGCGTCAGTCTTTGTCCAGGGGGCCGCCTTCGCCACCGGTATTCCTCCAGATCTCTACGCATTTCACCGCTACACCTGGAATTCTACCCCCCTCTACAAGACTCTAGCCTGCCAGTTTCGAATGCAGTTCCCGGGTTGAGCCCGGGGATTTCACATCCGACTTGACAGACCGCCTGCGTGCGCTTTACGCCCAGTAATTCCGATTAACGCTTGCACCCTCCGTATTACCGCGGCTGCTGGCACGGAGTTAGCCGGTGCTTCTTCTGCGGGTAACGTCAATGAACGAGGTTATTAACCTCACTCCCTTCCTCCCCGCTGAAAGTACTTTACAACCCGAAGGCCTTCTTCATACACGCGGCATGGCTGCATCAGGCTTGCGCCCATTGTGCAATATTCCCCACTGCTGCCTCCCGTAGGAGTCTGGACCGTGTCTCAGTTCCAGTGTGGCTGGTCATCCTCTCAGACCAGCTAGGGATCGTCGCCTTGGTGAGCCATTACCTCACCAACAAGCTAATCCCATCTGGGCACATCCGATGGTGTGAGGCCCGAAGGTCCCCCACTTTGGTCCGTAGACGTTATGCGGTATTAGCTACCGTTTCCAGTAGTTATCCCCCTCCATCGGGCAGTTTCCCAGACATTACTCACCCGTCCGCCACTCGTCACCCAAAGAGCAAGCTCTCCTGTGCTACCGTTCGACTTGCATGTGTTAGGCCTGCCGCCAGCGTTCAATCTGAGCCATGATCAAACTCTTCAATTTAAAAGTTCGATTTGCTTCAACAAGTGAAGCGATGCTCAAGTGTAAAACGTCATAATGAATTTCATTATGTGTTCACTCTTAAGACTTGATATTTTTTGCGCCTTGCGGCGCTGATATCAATCCTGCGAGTGCCCACACAGATTGTCTGATAAATTGTTAAAGAGCGGTGCCACATAATCTCGTGTGGCGCGGGGTGCAGATATTACGCTTTCCCGCTGAAGAGTCAAGGAATTTCTCACTTTTCTCTTCCTGACCCGGTGACCGTTAAGCCGTTGTTCCGTGTCAGTGGAGGCGCATTATAGGGAGTTCCTGACGGGTGACAAGCCTTTCTTTAAAAAAAAGATCTGACCGTCCTTTTTTTAACCGATCGGCGATTAATCACTCACTATCGGGTTGTTATTGCACCATATTCATCCCAAATGCCCATTCTACCCTTTGTGAAATCCATAAATGGGGGTGCTACTCTTAAGCTACCAGGGTCTTTAAGCCACAATGAATAATAGAAAGGATGCCAAATGACAAAATCCGCGCGCAGTATGGCCGGACTTCCGTGGATAGCCGCCATGGCCTTTTTTATGCAGGCGCTGGATGCCACGATACTGAACACCGCTCTTCCCGCCATCGCGCAGAGCCTGAATCGCTCCCCCCTGGCAATGCAGTCTGCCATCATCAGCTACACCTTAACCGTTGCCATGCTGATCCCCGTCAGCGGCTGGCTGGCCGATCGCTTCGGTACGCGCAAAGTATTTGTGGTGGCGGTTTCTTTATTTACGCTAGGGTCGCTGGCCTGCGCGCTCTCAGACTCTCTGGCCATGCTGGTGACCTTCCGGGTACTTCAGGGGATTGGTGGCGCGATGATGATGCCCGTCGCCAGGCTGGCATTGCTCAGGGCCTATCCGCGTAGCGAACTGCTGCCGGTGCTGAACTTTGTCACTATGCCCGGGCTGATTGGCCCGGTTCTGGGGCCGCTGCTGGGTGGCGTGCTGGTGACCTGGGCCAGCTGGCACTGGATCTTCCTGATAAATATTCCGATGGGCATTCTGGGTATTATTTACGCCCGTAAATATATGCCGGATTTCACCACGCCCAAACGCCGCTTCGATCTGCTGGGCTTTATTCTGTTTAGTATAGGCCTTGTGTTGCTGTCGAGCGGGATTGAGCTATTGGGCGAGAAGATAGTGGCCAGCAGCATTGCTCTGGCCGTTACGTCGGGAGGGATAGTGCTGCTGCTTCTTTATATTGCTCACGCGAGGCGCCATGCGACTCCCCTCATTCCCTTACCGATGTTTAAAACCCGCACCTTCTCGGTGGGGATCCTCGGGAATATCGCTTCCCGGCTTGGCACCGGCTGCATTCCTTTCCTGATGCCGCTAATGCTACAGGTGGGATTCGGCTATTCCGCCATTCTCGCTGGCTGCATGATGGCCCCGACGGCATTAGGATCGCTCCTGGCTAAATCAACGGTCACCCAGGTGCTTCGCTGGTTCGGCTACCGCACCACGCTAATGTGGATAAGCGTGATTATCGGTGCGCTGATTGCCACCTTTGCGCTACAGACGCCAGCAATGGGCCTGGTCGTCCTTCTGCTTCCGCTATTTGTTCTGGGCATGGCCATGTCCACCCAGTTTACGGCGATGAACACCATTACGCTGGCGGATTTAAATGAGGGTAACGCCAGCAGCGGTAACAGTATGCTGGCCGTCACCCAGCAGCTGGCGATCAGCTTTGGCGTCGCGGTGAGTGCCGCGGTGCTGCGTTTCTATGAAAACTTTGATGGCACCACGGTGCAGCACTTCCACGCTACCTTTCTGACCATGGGCGTGGTAACCGTGTTTTCCGGGCTGGTATTCAGGCTGCTTAAACCGGGAGATGGCCGCCATCTGATTGCTGACCGGGAGAAGCGCAAAAAACGCGCTTAACGCTCACCCACCGAGCCGCGCTCTACCAGCTCTGGCGTCAGAATCAGTAACTGCTGACTGTCGCCCGGCTCGCCGAGGCGGTGAAGAAGCGTATCAATCGCCAGCTCCCCCAGTTCATCTTTAGGCTGGTGAATGGTGGTCAGAGGCGGCGTCATATAGCGCGCCAGCTCGATGTCGTCATAGCCAATGACCGCAATATCCTGCGGCACCGACAGTCCGGCCTGGAAGAGCGCATGATAGCCGCCCACCGCCATCGCATCGTTGCAGGTAAAAACCGCTTCGGGCAGCGGGGAGAGCGATAGCAGCTGATTCATAGCGTTGAACCCGCCCTCAAACTCGAAATCACCGCTGACCACACAGGACGGCGGCACCGGTAAGCCCGCGCTCTTCATTGCCCGCTGAAAACCTTCCAGACGCAGACGGGCAGGCGTTTTATCCTGCGGGCCGGCAATGCAGGCAATGCGCCGGTAACCCCGGGAGATCAGAAACCGGGTCGCCATCTCCCCGCCCAGCAGCGAGTTGTCCTGAATAATGTCGCTGCTGCCCTCAAAAGGGGCCCAGTCCATCATCACCGAAGGAATAGAGGGATAGCGGTTAAGAATATCCGCCGAGGGGAGATGACTTTCAGTACACATGATTAGCAGCCCATCCACCCGCTTCTGCAGCAGCGTTTCAAGGCTGCGGTTCATGCGGTTTTCATCCCCTTCGGTATTGCACAGGATCAGGCTGTAACCGCGCTCATAGCAGCTCCGCTCGACGCCGCGAACCACTTCAGAGTAGAAAGGGTTGCTACTGGCGGTCAGCAGCATACCGATGGTGCGCGTCTGGTTGAGCTTCAGACTGCGTGCCAGGGCCGATGGGGCATAATTCAGCTCGGCAATCGCCGAGGTGATTTTTTCCCGCACCGCCTCGCTGACGAAGCGGTTGTTGTTAATAACGTGGGAAACGGTAGAGGTCGACACGCCCGCGAGGCGCGCGACATCTTTCATAGTGGCCACGCGCTACCCCTGCTGCTGCAAAAAGCGATCGATTTCACTGCGCCAGGGTACGGATGGCTGCGCGCCGTGGCGGGTCACCGAAATAGCCGCAGCCGCATGGGCAAAGCGCACGGAGCGATCCATCGCCTGCCCTTCGAGCAGGGCGGCGATAAGCGCGCCGTTGAAGGTGTCGCCTGCCGCTATCGTATCAACCGCCTCCACCCGGAAACCGGCAATACGCTGGCCTTTACCCTGTTCACTCAGCCACACGCCGCGGCTGCCGAGAGTAATAAGAACGCTGTCGATACCCTTCTCATGCAGCACGCCAGCCGCACGCGCCGCCGCTTCGTCGGAATCAACGTGCACGCCAGTCAATATTTCCGCTTCCGTTTCATTGGGGGTAATCATATCCACCAGTCCCAGCAGCTCATCGGAAAGTGCGACGGCGGGCGCGGGGTTGAGGATAACGCGCGTCTGATGCTGGCGGGCAAGTTTTGCGGCGGCCAGTACGCTCGCCAGCGGCGACTCAAGCTGCATCAGCAGCGCGTCCGACTCCGCTATCATCTGCTGGTGCTGGCTGACCCTTTCCGGCGTCAGCGCCGCGTTGGCACCGGCATGGATCGCAATACAGTTTTCGCCCGCACCGTTGACAAAAATAAGCGCCACGCCGGTAGACTGGTCTGCCACGACTTCGACAGGGGTGATATCGATCTGGTCGGTTGCCAGCTGCTGGCGAATGCGCTGACCGATATCATCGTCGCCCACGCAGGCGATAAAGGCGATATCCGCCCCACTGCGCCCTGCCGCAACGGCCTGATTTGCCCCTTTTCCGCCAAAAGCGACCTGATACTCGCCGCCGGTCACCGTTTCGCCGGGCCGGGGGAACTGCATCAGGTTAAGAATATGGTCTGCATTAATGCTGCCAAGGACGGTCAGCTTGCCGGATTTTTTCATAAAGGCGTCCAGAAAAAGGCGCCACCCGGAAAGGGTGGCGCGTGCCATGCTTTTCTTTGATTTATTGCGTGACCAGCTTCAGGTCAACCGGGTTGATAGCCTGAACTTTCTGGCCCTTCAGCACTTTATCAGCCGTTTGCACGCCGATAACGCCGATTTGCTCCGGCTGCTGAGCCACGGTAGCGGCCAGCTTACCACCCTGAACGGCTTTTACCCCGTCTGCGGTGCCGTCGAAGCCGACCACCACCACATCAGATTTACCGGCAGTTTGCAATGCGCGCATTGCGCCGAGCGCCATTTCATCATTTTGAGCAAATACCGCCTGCACGTCAGGATGCGCGGTCAGCAGGTTCTGCATCACGTTCAGACCTTTGGTGCGGTCAAAGTCGGCAGGCTGGCTGGCGAGGATAACGAACTTATGCGCATCGGCAGCAGATTTAAAGCCTTCACCCCGCTCGCGCGCGGCGGAGGTGCCCGCAATACCGGACAGCTCGATAATTTTCGCGTTCTCACCCACCTTCTTCGCAATGTAGTCACCCGCCATCTTGCCGCCGAAGCGGTTATCCGATGCCACGTGGCTGACCACTTTGCCCTGCGCCGCCATACGGTCCAGGGTTATTACCGGGATACTGGCCTGATTAGCCATTTTGACCGCATTGCCCACCGCGTCAGAATCAGTCGGGTTAATCAGCAGCAGCTTAGTTCCGCGTACGGTTAAGTCCTGAACGTTAGCCAGCTCTTTTGCCGGGTTGTTCTGTGAATCCAGCACGACCAGGTTGTAACCCAGCTTATCCGCTTCTTTTTGTGCGCCGTCTTTTAACGAGACAAAAAAGGGATTATTCAGCGTGGAAACTACCAGCGCGATGGTGTCTTTCGCCATGGCGCTGGCGCTCAGCGTGGCGCCGAGCAGAACGGCAAGTGCAGTCAGTTTGGTCATTTTCATCATAATTTCCTGTAGGGATGAGTTATTTACTGCTTTTGTTATCTACCAGCACCGCCAGCAAAATCACCACAGCTTTGACGATCATTTGGTAGTAGGAGGAAACGCCGAGCAGGTTAAGCCCGTTATTCAGGAAGCCGAGGATCAGTGCCCCAATTAAGGTGCCCATGATTCGCCCTTTGCCGCCGGCCAGACTGGTACCGCCCAGCACAACGGCGGCGATGGCATCAAGCTCGTAGCCCGTTCCCGCGGTCGGCTGTGCCGATGAGAGCCTTGCCACTTCGATGGTGCTCGCCAGTGCGGCCAGCATGCCACTCAGCGCATACACCACAATTTTCACCCGACTGACGCTGATGCCGGACAGGCGCGTTGCCGCCTCGTTGCCGCCCAGCGCATAAATGTAGCGGCCCAGGCGGGTGTGATGCAGCATGTACCAGGCCAGTGCGAACACCACCGCCATCAGCCACACCGGCGTGGGAATACCCAGAGGGCGGCCAATACCGAACCAGCCAAACAGATCGGCATTGTCATTGAAGCCGGTATTGACCGGGCTGCCATTGGTGTACACCATCGTGACGCCCCGCAGCAGCAGCATCATCACCAGCGTGGCGATGAAGGCCTGCACGCGTCCTTTCGCCACGATAGTACCGGTCAGGGCGCCAATGGCTGCGCCCAGCGCCAGAGAGGCGGCCACGGCCACCAGCGCGTTAACTTCCATCCCCACCAGCGATGCGCCTACCGCGCCGGTCAGCGCCAGCAGCGACCCCACTGATAGATCGATACCGGAGGTCAGGATAACCAGCGTCATGCCGACCGCCATAATGGCGTTAACGGAGGTCTGCTGCAGAATGTTGAACATATTGTTCAGGGTAAAAAAGTTCGGGCTGAGGCTGGAGACGATAGCAATCAGCACAATCAGCGCGATCAGGGATTTTTGCTCCAGCAGCCAGGTCTTGCTAAACAGCCGGTTAGCAGGGATCGTTCGGGTATTCATGGTCATGCGTGCTCCACACTCTGTAGCTTACCTACTGCTGCCGCCATCAGGACTTCCTGCGTGGCCTGTTCAATTGGGAAATCACCGCTCAGGCGCCCTTCGTGCATCACCAGCACGCGGTCGCTCATGCCCAGCACCTCCGGCATTTCAGAGGAAACCAGAATGATGCTCAGCCCCTCGTCCTTAAACTGATTAATAAGCTGATAGATCTCTTTTTTAGCGCCGACGTCCACGCCGCGGGTGGGTTCATCCAAAATGAGGACTTTAGGACGGGTCATTAGCCCACGGGCGATGGCCACCTTTTGCTGATTGCCGCCGGAAAGCAGGCCGATCGGCTGGTTCATCGACGGCGTTTTCACCTTAAACAGGGTGATAAAGTCGCTGACCGCCAGCTGCTCCTCTGCGTGTTTCAGCCTGCCGCCGCCGTGGCTAAAGTAGTCCAGCGCGGTCAGCGACATGTTCTCCTTCACCGACATGCCCAGCACCAGCCCGTCACGCTTGCGGTCTTCGGAGATATAGACAATGCCGTTTCGCAGCCCATCTTCCGGCGTGCGGGTGAGGATATTCCGCCCATCCAGCGTTACGCTGCCGTGGGTTCGGGCCAGCGCACCGTAAAGCACCTTCATCAGTTCGGTTCGTCCCGCGCCCATCAGCCCTGCCACGCCCAGGATCTCGCCCTTACGCAGCGTAAAGCTGACGTCCTCCACGCCCGGTCCGCTGAGATGCTCAACCTTCAGGCGAACTTCGCCGGGGGCTTTGTCCAGCCGTGGATACTGCTCTTCCAGCTTGCGGCCCACCATCATTTCAATCAGCGAATTCTCGTCCAGGCTCTCCACCGCGCGTTCGGCAATAAACTGGCCGTCGCGGAAGATGGTGACGTCATCGCAAATTTCAAAAATCTCTTTCATCCGGTGGGAGATATAGACAATGCCGCAGCCCTGCGCTTTCAGCTCGCGGATGACGCGAAACAGCGAGGCGGTTTCGGTATCGGTCAGCGCATCCGTTGGCTCGTCCATCACAATCACTTTGGACTGATAGCTCAGTACCTTGGCGATTTCGACCATCTGCTGGTCGCCAATCGACAGGTCGCCCACCAGCCTGTGGCTGCTAAAGCGCAGGTTCAGGCGTTTAAGCAGGACGTCCGCCTCGGCATGCATTTTTTTCCACAGGATGCGGCCAAAGCCGTTAACAAACTCCCGCCCCAGAAAGATATTCTCAGCAATGCTGAGCTGCGGGATCAGGTTAAGCTCCTGATGGATGATGCCGATGCCGGCTTCCTGTGATGCCTTTGGCCCGCTAAACGTGGTCTCGTTACCGAGCCATTTCACCGAGCCGGCATCCCGGGGGTAAATGCCGGTCATCACCTTCATCATGGTGGACTTACCGGCGCCGTTCTCACCCACCAGCGCCATAACGCGTCCGGGATAGACCGCCAGCGCGGCGCCGGAAAGCGCCTTGACGCCGGGAAAGGATTTATCAATGCCTTGCAGCTGCAATAAAGGTTGCATGACGGCCTCAGAAGGTCACGCCAGCGCACAGGATGATATTGGCATAGGGAGAACACTCCCCGCTGCGAATGACCGCCTGGCTGCGCTGCGTTTGCTGTTTGAACTGTTGGTGACTCACGTACGAAATCGCGATGGTGTTTCCCTGGTGTTGTTGCAGTAAGTCGAGCAGAGCGGAGAGTTCACTAAGAAGCTGAGGATTATGGGACTTAATCTCCTCGGCGATGATGACACTTTCTACCTGCATCTCGTCGGTCACGGCTTTAACCACCTGTAAAAAGCTGGGGATCCCCTGCGTCAGCGCCAGATCAACACGCTGAGGGCCAGCCGGAATGGGCAATCCCGCGTCGCCAATTACCAGGCTGTCGGTATGCCCGAGCCTGGAAACCAGCGCCGATATTTCAGAATTCAGTAAGGTGCCTTTTTTCATCGTTCACTCCAGAGCGAAACGTTTCGCTTGCGGGGAGTGTATGAAAGCCAGACGGGAAAACAATCACCATGCGTGGAAAATGTGATCGCTATCGAAACGTTTCGCCTGCGGCGATGAAGGTTTGACTTAAGAGGGGGGAATGGGGGGAAAGAAGAACAGCAGACCGACCGGAGCCGGTCTGCAATACAGGATTAATTAAAGACCATCCCGCCGTCGATCAGCAGTGACTGACCGGTCATATAGTCGGAATCAGGGCCGGCAAGGAAGGCTACGCAGGCTGACACGTCTTCCGGCTCAGAAAGGCGGCCCAGGGTGATGCGTTTGGCGAACTCTGCCGTGCCGTAGCCCGCTGGCTGGCCTGCGGCGGCGGAAACCTGACGATCGATCTCCTCCCACATTGGCGTTTTCACGATGCCCGGACAGTAGGCATTCACCGTAATTCCTAACGGTGCCAGATCGCGCGCGGCGGTCTGCGTCAGGCCGCGCACGGCGAATTTACTTGAGCTGTAAACCGCCAGCTCAGGGTTACCGACGTGGCCCGCCTGGGAACAGGCATTAATAATCTTGCCGCCGTGGCCTTCAGCCTTAAAGGCTTTGATGGCCGCCTGCATGCCCCAGATCACGCCTTTAACGTTGATGTTATAAACTTTATCGACCGTCTCTTCGGTGATCTCTTCGATTGGCGTGGTCGGTGCGACACCGGCGTTATTGACGATGACGTCAAAACCGCCCAGCTCTTTACGCGCCTGCTCGACGGCAGCAAAGACCCGATCGCGATTCGATACGTCTACCGTCACGGCTAAAGCTTTGCCGCCGGCACTGACGATTTCATCCGCAACCTGACCTGCCGTCTGGCTGTTATAATCCGCTACCGCAACGGCGAAGCCGTCTTTTGCCAGGCGCAGGGCAATGGCTTTACCAATACCCTGACCGCCGCCGGTCACCAATGCTACTTTGGTTTTCATACCTTCTCCTTAAACGTGTGTTACAGAATCTGGCTCAGATGCAGTTGACCCATCAGCATCGGATTATCAGCATAGTCTACTGGCACGGCGACCACAGCAGGTCCCTGCACATCCATCGCTTTTCGCAGCGTCGGTTCCAGCTCGGCCGCGCTGTTTACCGTGAAGCCGGCGGCGCCAAACGCCTCGGCATAGACTTTGAAATCAACCGGACCGAATTTCACGCCTGATACGCGGTGATATTTCTTCTCTTCCTGCATCGCCACCATGTTGTAGGCCTCATCCACCCAGATAATGTGCAGAATATTGGCACCGAGCCTGACCGCCGTTTCCAGCTCCATGCTGGACTGTAAGAAGCCGCCATCGCCGGAGACGGAAACCACCTTACGGCTCGGATCCACCAGCCAGGCGCCAATTGCCCACGGTAGCGCCACGCCCATCGTTTGCTGACCGTTAGAGATCATGATCTGACGCGCGCGGAAGCTGTAAAGGTAACGGGCGATCCAGATATGAAAGCTGCCCATATCCACGGTGAGGGTCACGTCGCTGTTAATGATGTCCTGCATGGCCCGCACGATACGCAGCGGATGCAGAGCAAACTGGTTAAGGCTCTGGCCCTGGAGCGACAGAAGCTGGCGCTGCTGCTGACGATCCTGGAGCACGGAGGCGGCCTGTTCGCTGAGCTGCAGCGGCGCGGTAATTTTATCCGCCAGCTTATCGAGGGTGGAGGCAATATCCCCGACCAGCTCGACATCCGGCAGATAGCAGTTGTCCGTATCGGCGGGCAGAACATCAATATGCACCAGCGTGGCGTTGCCGCTGTTCCACATCGCAGGTTCATACTCAACCGGGCTGTAGCCGATGGTGATAATCAGATCGGCCTGGCGCAGCAGGCGATCGCCCGCCTGGTTATTAAACAGGCCAACCCGGCCAGCGAAGCGGGAGAAGTGCTCCTGCCTGACGGCGCCGGCGGCCTGATAGGTACTGGTCACCGGGATATGGCTGCTGGCAAGCAGGCGGTGCAGCGCATCGCTGTTGGCGGCCTGGCTGGCCATCAGGCCCAGCAGCAGCACGGGGTTTTTCGCGCTGGCGATGTGCTTCGCCACTTCATCAATGGCGGAGTCCGGTGCCGAGCCCAGAACCACATGGCCTTTACAGAGCAGCGGGTAGCCTTTGGCGGGCTGATCGACAATATCCTGCGGCAGGCTGACAAATGACCCACCCCCGCGGCCGTGTTCCGCATAGCGGAAGGCGTTGGAAAGCACTTCAGCCAGGGCATTTGAATCAGTCACTTCCGCCGCGAATTTGGTGATCGGACGGAACATCGACACGGTATCCATACTCTGATGGACCTGCTTCGCGCTGTCGGCGCGCTTAACTGCGCCGCCCAGCGCCACGACCGGATCGCCCTCGCTGGTGGCGGTCGCCATACCGGTGATCAGATTTGAACAGCCCGGCCCTGAGGTGACCAGCGCCACGCCCGCGTTGCCGGTGAGTCTGCCCACCGCAGCGGCCATAAAGGCCGCGTTGGCTTCGTGACGAACCGGAATAGTTTGGATGGTTGAGTCCACCAGCGAGTCAAAGACCTTATCGATTTTTGCGCCCGGAATGCCGAAAACCTGCTTTACGCCCTGCGCTTCAAGCTGCGCCACGACCAGATCGGCACCGTGCTGCCATACCGGAGTCTCGGTTGGATTTTTCATCATAGCTCCTAAAAAGGGTTTAGCTCTCAACAGAGCGAATAGCGGAATCCAGATTTTCAGGATTCAGATCGGCCTTGAGAAAATCGCTGTCGTGGGGCAGATCGATAACCAGCTTGCTGATTTCACCGAAGGTCAGTACGCCCTCTTCCAGCTGATAGTCCAGCAGGTGTCCGCCGCCCTGACGATTGTCGGTAATAAAGTGTTCGTGATAGCCCGCCACGTTAATGCCCTGCATGTATTGCGGGGTGCGAAAACCAATCACCACACCGCGACGATCGGTGAAGTGAAACGTGGGCTGCTGGCCAAGCACTTCCGGCATGGAACGATAAGGCCGATGCTGGCAGGGAACCGTGCGCGTCTGCGCCGAGGTGAAAAGGCCGTCAATGCGCAGCGCGCAGAACTGGTTATCGGAGGTAACCTGCTCATTAATAATCTGATGAACAGCTTCACGACTGGCCGGGCCGTTCAGCACGTGACGATACTGCGGATTGAAAAACGTCATCACGGCAAACGGCGTTTTCTGCTGCGGATCGGCCGAGGTTGCGCTACCGTCGGATCGCAGCTGGTAAACTTCTTTGTCGAAGGCGATCAGCTCGCCGTCGAGCTGATTAAAGGTGCCGAGGCCAAAATCGCCTTTACGTAGCAGGTCGGCAACGGTGGTGGTGCCATCGTAAACGCCACTGAGCAGCGCACTCATCAAAGAGGTCTGATAGATAACGCTTTCTGGTTTATGTTGCCGTAACGCACTGACGGTAGACGCCAGCTGTTGTTCGCACATACAGTCGGTTACAGAATGTTTCATCACGCCCCTCAGGATCTAAACAGTTAAGATTTGTTAACTGAATATTGACTCGATTCAGTCGGGGATACCAATATAGAAAAGCCACTACTTTGAGACGAATTTAATATGGAACTTCGCCATCTGCGTTATTTCGTGGCGGTTGCACAAACGCGCCACTTTACGCGCGCCGCCGAAATGCTGGGAATTTCTCAGCCGCCGCTCAGCCAGCAGATCCTCAGGCTGGAGCGGGAAATAGGTACGCCGCTGCTGAAAAGGCTGACGCGTGGGGTCGAGCTAACGGAAACGGGAGAGGCCTTTTATCAGGATGCCTGTCAGATCCTGGAACTGACCGGGCTGGCGCTGGAAAAGGCCAGGGGGATTGCGCGCGGCATTAGCGGAGAGCTGTCACTGGGGTTTGCCAGTTCCGTCGCCTTTCATTCTGCCGTCTTTACCCTGATCCGACGGTTTCAGGACCGCTATCCGGATATGACCCTGCTGTCGCGTGAGCAGAACATGTCCGCGCTGATGCACGATTTACAGGAAGGGTTATTGGATGCGGCGATCGTGCGTCTGCCCTGCGAAAGCAGTAAGGCATTTAACCTGAAGGTGATCGCCACTGAACAGATGCGGGTGGTGCTGCCCGAAGGACATGCCCTGGGCGGCGAGCCGTGCCTGTCGCTGGCCCAGCTGGCGGATGAACCGCTGATTGTCTTCCCGCGTGAGGTGTCGCCCAGCCTGTATGAGATGGTGATTGCGGCCTGCCTGCGCGCGGGTTTCCAGCCGAAACCAGGCCAGCAGTCACCGCAGATATTACCGGCCATTGGCATGGTCGCCGCCGGGTTTGGCTTTACCATCGTGCCCGCTTCACTGTGCTGTATCAGCTATCCGGGCGTCACGTTTCATCAGATCGATGACGCCACGCTCAATACCGATATTGCGCTGGCGTGGCGCCGTTTTGACCGCTCACCGGCGGTCCTGCATCTGGTCGCGATGCTCACGGCGGAGTAATGTCCGCACGTTTCTCACCTGCGCCCTGGGATCAGCCCTGCACCTTACTGATGTGCTTCACGTCCAGCTCCAGGGTGCCGTGATCTTTATCGACTTTGCCCCGCAGCTCTACGTTGTCGGCGGGCGTGACGCTTTGCCCCTGCCAGCGTTTGTGGTCAATCTCGACCGTCATCGTGCCGGTTGCGTCGCGAAACAGATACTCGTTATCACCCACGCGTTTTTCAATATGCCCACGCAGGGTCACCCAGGCATCATCTTTCATCTCCAGCGCCTGTTTCACCGTGGCCTGAGTGCCGTCAGGGCCGCTGAATCCGCCCTGTTGTACGGCAGCCGCCGGCGCATTTGGGTCAACAAAGCCGCCGCTGTGGGCCGCGAGTACCGGCGTGGATACCAGGGCAGCAATAGCAAATAATGCAGCGCTCTTTTTCATCGTATTCTCCTGTATTCCCTTGAGGCACGGTAGTTTTTACCGCGCAGACTGTGGTCTTCAGAAAGGATTACACCACAGCGTTCTTAACAGGATCTTAAGAGGGCGGCTGCGGTGAATTTTTTTCATTAAGTGGGGCAATATCCACGAAAAGCGCCGAACGTCCTGTACAACACGCCACGCTGTTACGTATAAATCCTTAACGATATAAGGAATCCGCCATGCGTATTTTAGTGATTGAAGACGATCGCCTGATTGGCGACGGCATCAAAGCCGGCCTGCACAAGCTGGGCTTCAGCGTGGACTGGTTTACCGATGGCAGCGAGGGGCAGTCTGCGCTGCTGGGCGCACCCTATGATGCGGTGGTGCTGGATCTGAGCCTGCCGGGCATGGACGGGCTGACGATCCTGCGCCAGTGGCGTCAGCAGGGCCAGGATATCCCCGTGCTGATCCTGACGGCCAGGGATGCGCTGGAACAGCGGGTCGCCGGCCTTCAGCAGGGTGCCGACGACTACCTCTGCAAGCCTTTTGCGCTGAGTGAGGTCGCCGCACGGTTACAGGCGCTGATCCGCCGCCGCCACGGTCAGTTACAGCCTGTCCTTAACCACGGACCGGTGTCGATGGAGCCTCACTCTCACCGCGTCACCCACAACGGCGAACCTCTGACGCTTAAGTCCCGCGAGCTGGCGCTGCTTGAGCTGTTTATGATGAACCCGTCCAGGGTACTGACGCGCGCGCAGCTGGAGGAGAAGCTGTACAGCTGGGATGAGGAAATCTCCAGCAACGCCGTTGAGGTGCATATTCATCACCTGCGTAAAAAGCTCGGCAGCCAGTTTATCCGTACGGTACACGGCGTAGGCTATACGCTGGGAGGCTCAGCATGAGCCAGCTCAGCCTGCGCCTGCGCCTGATGCTGGGGTTTATTCTGCTCACGCTAATCTGCTGGGGCGTGGCCAGCGCAGGATCCTGGTGGCAGACGCAGGATAAAATCAACGAGCTGTTTGATACGCAGCAGATGCTGTTTGCTAAGCGGCTGGCGGCGATGGATCCTGCTCAGCTGACCCAGCAACCGCTGACGCTGCCGAAAACCAAAAAGCTGCTTCGCCACCATCGCGGAGAACAGGATGATGATGTGCTGGCCTTTGCGGTATTTACCCGCGACGGCAGGATGGTGATTAATGACGGCGATAACGGCAGAGATTTTCGCTTTCAGCCGTCGCGCAACGGCTTTAGCAACGGCAAATTAAAGGGCGACGACGATCTGTGGCGACTGGTCAGCCTTCCCACGGCGGACAATCAGTTTGTGGTGATGGTCGGCCAGCAGTGGGAATACCGCCATGATATGACCCGCGATATCGTCCAGGCGAATCTGATCCCCTGGCTGGTGGCGCTGCCGGTCATGCTGCTGCTGCTGCTGTGGCTGGTTACGCACGAACTGGCCCCGCTGAAACGAATCACCCGGCAGCTTCGCCTGCGCGCACCCGCGGATGAGACGCCGCTGGTTGAGCCTCGTGTGCCTCAGGAGGTGCGCCCGCTGCTGGATGAGCTGAACGCGCTTTTCGTCCGCATCGGCGAGATGCTTCAGCGCGAACGCCGCTTTACCTCCGATGCCGCCCATGAACTGAGGAGCCCGCTCGCCGCATTAAAGGTGCAAACCGAAGTGGCGCAGCTGGCGCATGACGATCTCGCCGTACGACACCATGCCCTGAAAAACCTGGATGCCGGTATCGATCGGGCCACCAGACTGGTTGATCAGCTGCTTACTCTGTCGCGGCTCGACAGCGATGAAACGCTGCAAACAGAGCCGATCAATCTGCAACAGCTCCTGCAACAGGCGGTGATCGACCATTACGCTGCGGCTCAGGATGCAGGGGTGGAGATAATGCTGGATGCGCCTGATTCACCGGTGATGAGGGCGGGTAACCCGCTGCTGCTTGCCCTGCTGGTACGCAACCTGCTGGATAACGCGATCCGCTACAGCGAGCCGGGCGGCAGCATCAGACTGGCGCTTTCCGCCCGGGGTCTGAAGGTGGTGGACAATGGGCCGGGCGTCAGCAGCACGGCACTGTCGCGCATTGGCGAACGTTTTTTTCGGCCACCGGGGCAGGAGAAATCGGGGAGTGGGCTTGGCCTGTCAATCGTCAGCCATATTGCCCGCCAGCACGGTATGCAGGCGAGCTTCGGTAACCGCCCGGAAGGCGGCTTTGCGGCGGAAATCGGCTGGTAATCTGAGGTAGCGGGGCCAGGCCTTATGCCCGTCCCCTCTGTTATCAGATCTCGACCTGGGTACCCAGTTCAATAACCCGGTTGGGCGGGATCTCAAACTGGTCGGGCGCGCGCAGCGCATTCCTCTGTAGCGCCAGAAACAGCTTGCCGCGCAGCCGCAGATACCAGGGCCGCTTGCCAATAATCAGCGACTCATGCGACATAAAGAACGACGTCTCCATCATTCTGCAACTCAGCCCCTCAAGGCCGCAGCGGTGAAAAATCTCTTCCACATTGGGCGTTTCACGCCAGCCGTAGCTGGCCACCACGCGCCAGAAGGTGGGAGAAAGCTGTTCGATCGTTACGCGCTTCACGTTATGCACGTAGGGCGCATCGACATTTCGCATCGTCAGCAGCACCACCCGCTCGTGCAACACCTTGTTATGCTTGAGATTATGCAACATAGCAAAGGGAATGACGTTCAGCGCACGCGACATATAAACGGCGGTACCCGGCACGCGTACCGGTGGGGATTTTTCCAGCGAGGTAATCATCGCCTCAAGGGAGTTACCGTGCTCGTGCATACGCCGCAGCAGGCGGAAGCGCTCGCTTTTCCACGTTGTCATCACAATAAACATCACCAGCGCCAGGCACAGCGGCAGCCAGCCGCCGGAGAACACTTTGATCAGGTTTGCGGAAAACAGCGACACGTCGATGCACAACATACCCACCAGCAGCGTCAGCACCAGATAGCGGTTCCAGTGCCAGTTCTTAATCGCCACCACGGAACAGAGTATGGCGGTCAGCACCATGGTGCCGGTCACGGCAATACCGTAGGCCGCCGCAAGGTTGCTTGAGTGCTGGAAGCCGAGAATGACAATCACGACCGCAAAATAGAGGATCCAGTTAATCACCGGGATGTAGATCTGGCCGGACTCCTCTTCTGAGGTATGCACGATACGCATCGGCGGCAGATAGCCCAGCCGCACGGCCTGCCGGGTCAGGGAGAAGACGCCGGAAATCACCGCCTGAGAGGCGATAACGGTCGCCAGCGTTGCCAGCACCAGCATCGGATAGAGCGCCCAGTCGGGTGCCAGCAGGAAAAACGGGTTCTTGATCGCCTCAGGATGTTTGAGCAGCAGCGCGCCCTGACCAAAGTAGTTGAGCACCAGCGACGGCAACACCACCACGAACCAGGCCAGTCGGATCGGCAGCTTGCCGAAATGGCCCATATCCGCGTACAGCGCTTCCACGCCGGTGATGGCCAGCACGACGGCACCCAGCGCAAAGAAGGAGACCGTTTTGTACTCCATAAAAAAGTGCACTGCCCAGTAAGGGTTCAGAGCGTGGAGCACGTCCGGGTTTTCCTTGATACTGAGCGCGCCAATTACCGCCAGTACCAGGAACCACACCAGCATCACCGGGGCAAAGAGTTTGCCGACCATACCGGTGCCGTGTTTCTGAATGACAAAAAGCAGGGTCAGGACGGCAATGGCCATCGGTACAATCCAGGTGTCCAGATTTGGCGCAGCGATTTCCAGCCCTTCAATGGCAGACAGCACCGATACCGCCGGGGTAATCACCACCTCACCGTAGAAGAAGCTGCCGCCGATCAGTCCCATGATCACCAGTATCGCCGTGGCTTTCGACCCGGTATTGCGGCCCGCCAGCGACATCAGGGTCAGGATCCCCCCTTCGCCCGCGTTATCGGCCCGCATCACGTAGCTGATATATTTCAGCGACACCACCAGCACCAGCAGCCAGAAAATCAGAGAGAGAAAGCCAAACACCGCATCGCGTTCCACCCCAAAGCCAAACTGGCCGGAAAGGCATTCACGCAGGGTATACAGGGGGCTGGTGCCGATATCGCCATACACCACGCCTATTGCCGCCAGGGTGACGGCACTCAGGGACTGCTTCTTTTCAGAACTCATAGAGTCATCTTTTGTTGGGGCCGAGGGTCGCTCAATCTTGCGCCGCTTATCTGGCCATCAAAAAGCGCACAGTATGCATGATTCATCATGAATGCCTACCTTAATTACGCAACAGGACGTCACTTCAATGGCCTGGGTCACCCTTTGAAAAGAAAAAAGCTGACGCGTATCAACTCTTTCAAGCATCATAGCCAGTAGTGTATGCGCTCGCCAGTCACCGTGCTGGCAAGACCGTAGAAAAGGATAAATGTTTGATGCCTCAGCCCCATCTCCTCGCCGAAAGGATTGGCCGCCTTAGTAATGCGTTAGAAAAAGGACTTTATGAGCGGCACCATGCCATTCGCCTCTGCCTGCTGGCAGCGCTGTGCGGCGAGAGCGTGTTTCTGCTTGGGCCGCCCGGCATCGCCAAGAGCCTGATTGCCCGCCGTCTGAAATATGCGTTTCAGCACTCGCGCGCGTTTGAGTATCTGATGACCCGCTTCTCCACGCCGGAAGAGGTTTTTGGTCCACTCTCCATCCAGGCGCTGAAAGATGAAGGCCGCTATCAGCGCTTAACTAAGGGCTATCTGCCCGATGCCGAAATCGTCTTTCTTGATGAGATTTGGAAAGCTGGCCCGGCGATCCTCAATACGCTTCTGACCGCCATCAATGAACGACGCTTTCGCAACGGCGACTGCGAAGAAAAGATCCCGATGCGCCTGCTGGTGACCGCCTCAAACGAACTCCCTGAAGCCGACAGCGGCCTGGAAGCGCTATACGACCGTATGCTTATCCGGCTGTGGCTGGACAACGTTCATGAAAAGCAGAACTTCCGCAGCATGCTGACCCACCAGCAGGACGAAAACAGCAATCCGGTGGCAGAGAGTCTCTGCATCAGCGATGAAGAGTACATCGCGTGGCAAAAGGGCATTACCGAGGTTTCGCTGCCCGATGAGATATTTGAACTGATTTTTCAGCTGCGACAGCAGCTGGAGAAGCAGCCCGAAGCACCCTATATTTCCGATCGCCGCTGGAAAAAAGCGCTTCATCTGTTGCAGGCCAGTGCCTTTTACAGCGGACGGCAGAGCATTGCCCCCGTCGATCTCATTCTTCTGAAAGACTGCCTGTGGCACGACGTTGCCTCAATGAAACTTCTTGACCGTGAGATAGACAATCTGATCGTTCAGCAGGCCTGGCAGCAGCAGTCCATGCTCTTTAAGCTACAGCAAATAGAGTCGCGCCGTCTGGCGTTACAGCAGGAAAAGAGCATTGAGCAGGCTATCCGGCTGGAAAAACACGGCGGCATGTTTAGCCGTAAGCCCCATTACGAACTGCCTGCCAGCCTGGCGGAAGACACCCTGACGCTGATGCTGCAAAAACCGCTGATGCTGCATGATATGCAGGTCACCCACGTTGTTATCGCCCGTGAAACGCTGCACAACTGGCTGCTCAAGGGCGGCGACGTGCGCGGCAAGCTTAACGGCATCGGGTTTGCCCAGACGCTGGATCTGCACATTGAGGCTAACGACTGCCTGACCCTGCGCGACGTCAGCCTACAGGTATCGCGTTTAATGCTGCCCTGCAAAGACCGACCCAGCGGCCTGCCGGAAGAGATCACCCAGGCGCTGGACGATCTGGAAACCGAGCTGCGCATGCAGAGAACGCGCTTCAGCCAGCATCACCGCTGTCTGTTTATCAGCGATGACTGGCTGGCCCGTATCGAAGAGAGCCTGCAGCAGGTTGCCGACGGTCTGAAGCAGGCGCGCCGGTGATCTCGCTCGACACCCTGAGCCTGTTCTTTTCCATCAACGGAAACGATCTGATTGAGGATCTGCTGGTCGCACTGATGGCCAGCCCGCAGCTGGTGCTGTTTTTCGAAGCCTTTCCCGGGCTGAAAAAGGCGCTGCTACAGGATTTACCCCGCAGAAAGGCAGAAATCCTTGAACAGCTTAAAAACAGTACCGTGCCGGACGATCTGGCCGAAGAGTTTACCCGCTTTCAGCACGTTCAGAGCCTCAGCCATGCCGATTTCTGCCGGCAGCTGCCCGATCTGCTGCACTATCTGACAGAACATCACTCCCCTTTTAGTGAAAAAGCCCAGGCGCTGGTGGATAACGCCGGAGCGGGCTATGCCCTGAGCTCGCCTCAGCACCAGCTGTTTATTCAGCGCTGGCGACTGAGCCTGACGCTGCAAACCCTGACGCTGAACCAGCAGGTCCTTGAGCAGGAGCGGGAGCGGCTGATGGCGGAGCTACAGCAGCGCATGGCTATGAGTGGTCAGCTCGCCCCGGTGCTGTCAGATAGCGACGAAGCGGCGGCGGGTCGCCTGTGGGATCTGACCCGCGCCCCCCTCCAGCGCGGCGACTATCAGCTGATCGTCGACTACGGCGACTTTCTGGCCGGGCAGCCGATGCTGCTCAGGCTGGCAGAACAGCTGGGCCGCAGCCGTGATGCCAAATCGGTGCCGACGCAGGATGCCCCTCCCGAGGCGTTTCACCAGTGGGTCAGAGAGCCAGAAAGCGTACCGGAGGAGGTAAACGGGCTGCACCAGAGCGATGATATTCTCAGGCTGCTGCCGCCGGAGCTGGCGACGCTTGGCATCAGTGAAATTGAAATGGAGTTTTACCGTCGGCTGGTGGAAAAGCGCCTGCTGACCTACCGGCTACAGGGTGAAACCTGGCATGGTAAAGTGACCCAGCGACCGGCCAGCCACCAGCATCACGACGAGCAGCCCAGAGGGCCTTTTATCGTCTGCGTAGATACCTCCGGCTCCATGGGCGGCTTTAACGAGCGCTGCGCCAAGGCTTTCTGTCTGGCGCTTCTTAAGGTGGCCCTCGCCGATAACCGCCGCTGCTATATCATGCTTTTTGCCCACGAAGTGGTGAGCTATGAGCTGACCGCCGCAGACGGGATTGCCCAGGCAATCCGCTTTCTCAGCCAGCGCTTTCGCGGCGGGACGGATCTCACCGCCTGTCTTGACGAGGTACTTATCCGGCTGGCGACCCCTTTATGGATCGATGCCGATGCGGTGATTATCTCTGATTTCATCGCTCAGCGCCTGCCGGAAGAGCTGGTCAAACGCATCCGCCACCACCAGCGGCAGCAGCAACAGCGGTTTCACGCCGTTGCGCTGTCCGATCATGGAAAACCGGGCATCATGCGTATCTTCGACCATATCTGGCGCTTCGACACCGGGCTGAAAAGCCGCCTGCTGAGGCGCTGGGGGCGCTAACCCTTGCTCAGATAAAATGTGGCACTGCTTATTTGCTATAGTCATAGCTTCGCTTTAGCCAACCGGCGCACCAGGAGCTTAATGTGGCATTACACCAGCCAGAGATGATTTCGGCATTACCCGCCCCCACCCGTACGCTACTGCTAAACGGCGGCAGCGCTGAACAGAAACGTCAGGAACTTCTCACTTACTTTACGCAGACCTGGACGCTGTATGAGAGCCTGTTTGAGTGCCTGGCTAACGAACAGGCTTACTACACCCGTGCCATCACGCTGCGGCACCCGCTGATCTTCTATTTCGGTCATACCGCCACCTTCTATATCAATAAGCTGATGGCGGGTGGCCTGATCGACAGCCGCGTTGACGAGCAGATCGAAGCAATGATGGCGATCGGCGTCGATGAGATGAGCTGGGATGACCTGGACACGGGCCACTATCAGTGGCCGTCCGTCTCGGGGCTGCGCGACTATCGCAACCGGGTCCGCACGCTGGTTGAAAACCTGATTAACGAGATGCCGCTCACGCTGCCGATAGGCTGGGACAGCCCGGCGTGGATTATCCTGATGGGGATTGAGCACGAGCGCATCCACCTGGAAACCTCCAGCGTACTGATCCGCCAGCTACCCATTGGGGAGGTAAAACCGCAGTCAAACTGGCCGATCTGCCCGGATGCACGCCAACAGCGCGCCGACGTGCCACAAAACCGCCTGCTGGACGTCGCGGGTGGGCAGGTTGTGCAGGGAAAAACCGATGAGACCTACGGCTGGGACAATGAATATGGCCGTCTGGTCAGCGACCTCGCCCCGTTCAAAGCCAGCCAGATGCTCACCAGCAATGCCGAGTATTTTGAATTCGTCGCCGACGGCGGCTATCAGGATAACCGCTGGTGGGACGAAGAGGGTTCCGGCTGGCGGGATTTTGCCCGCGCCTCTATGCCCACCTTCTGGCGGGGATCGCCCGACCAGCCCGGGAGCCTTACCCTGCGCCTGATGACCGAAGAGGTGGCGATGCCGTGGGACTGGCCGGCAGAAGTCAACCAGCTGGAGGCTGCCGCCTTCTGCCGCTGGAAAGCGGAGAAAACCGGTCTGCCCGTCCAGCTTCCCAGCGAGGCCGAATGGCTGCTGCTGCGCGAAAGCGTACCCGGCGACCAGCCTGACTGGGTGGAGGCACCGGGCAATATCAACCTTGCCTGGTGGGCATCATCCTGTCCGGTCGACCGTTTTCCTCAGGGGAATTTCTACGATCTGTTAGGGAACGTCTGGCAGTGGACCACCACGCCGATCAACGGCCTGGACGGCTTTAAGGTGCATCCGCTTTATGATGATTTCTCCACCCCCACCTTTGATGGCAAGCATGCCCTGATCAAGGGCGGCAGCTGGATCTCCACCGGCAACGAGGCGCTTAAGTCCGCCCGCTATGCTTTCCGCCGCCACTTTTTCCAGCATGCGGGTTTCCGTTACGTCGTCTCCACGCATCAGGAGAAAGACGTGGTTAACCCTTACGAAACCGACGGCATGGTCTCTCAGTATCTGGATTTTCAGTACGGTCCGGCCTGTTTCGGCACGGAGAACTACAGTAAAACGCTGGTCGATATCGCCTGTCGCCTGACTGACAGGCGCGGCAGCGCGCTGGATATCGGCTGCGCCACCGGTCGCGCCAGCTTTGAACTTGCCCGCCACTTTGATAGCGTAACGGGCATGGACTACTCGGCGCGCTTTATCGACGTGGCGCTGCAGCTGGCACGCGGTGAGACGTTCCGCTACGCCATTCAGGAGGAAGGGGATTTGGTCGCTCTGCGCCAGGTTAACCTCAGCGAGTCCGGCCTGGATGGGGAACAAGCCGGGCGTGTCCACTTTGTGCAGGGCGACGCCTGTAACCTGAAGCCGCAGCCGGACCGCTACGACCTGGTGCTGGCCTCAAACCTTATCGATCGCTTGCGCCAGCCCGCCCGCTTTCTGCATGATATTACGCAGACGCTACGGCAGGGCGGCGTGCTGATGATCTCCTCCCCCTATACGTGGCTGGAGAGCTTCACACCGAAAGAGAACTGGCTGGGGGGCATCCGTGAGAACGGTGAGGCATTAACGACCTATCAGGCGCTTTCGCGGCTGCTGGCCGCCGATTTCGAAGAGATCGCCGCCCCACAGGATGTGCCTTTTGTTATCCGCGAGACGGCGCGTAAATATCAGCATACCGTTGCGCAGCTAACGGTATGGCGTAAGCGCTAATCCCTGTAACGGGTGCCGCCCGGCACCCGTCTTTATCATGATGAATAACGGAGCCTGCGTGGCTGAAAACCTACAAATTGATAACCTGGATCGTGGGATCCTCACGGCCCTGATGGCCAACGCCCGCACGGCCTATGCCGAGCTGGCCAAGCAGTTTGCCGTCAGTCCGGGCACGATCCACGTTCGCGTTGAGAAAATGAAACAGGCGGGGATCATCAAAGGGACGCGGGTGGAAATCGACCCCAAACACCTGGGTTATGATGTCTGCTGCTTTATCGGCATCATCCTGAAAAGCGCCAGAGACTATCCGTCCGCGCTGGCAAAGCTTGATATGCTGGATGAGGTGGTTGAGGCCTACTACACCACCGGGCACTACAGCATCTTTATCAAGGTGATGTGTCGCTCCATTGATGCCCTCCAGCAGGTGCTGATCAACAAGATCCAGACCATTGATGAAATTCAGTCCACGGAAACGCTTATCTCTCTGCAAAACCCCATCATGCGTACCATTACCCCCTAAGCTGTGTACTAAACTGTCCACAATTGCCTGCGTGCCGGGCCTGTCCTGACAGGCCGCTGCGTGGCGCGGATCACCCCAGACACAACAGCGTAATAACCCCAATTATCCACAGGTAGATCCCACGTTGATCACAGCGTACAATGTTCGCCTTTGCGATACAGGGATCCCGTTATGGCTGATGTTACCTTAATCACCGGAAGTACCTTAGGCAGCGCAGAATATGTCGCTGAGCATCTGGCTGAGAAGCTGGAAGAAGAGGGTATTACAACCGAAATTCTCCACGGCCCCGAGCTGGATGAGCTTGCCCTGTCCGGAATCTGGCTGGTGATCAGTTCGACCCATGGCGCGGGCGATCTCCCGGACAATCTTCAGCCGCTGTTTGATGAACTCACAGAGAAGAAGCCGGATCTCAGTGCGGTTCGCTATGGCGCCATTGGTATCGGCAACCGTGAATACGATCTGTTCTGCGGTGCCATCGAAAAAATGGACCAGTTACTGACCGACTGTGGGGCAAAACGGCTGGGCGATCGTCTGGATATAGATGTACAGGAACATGAGATCCCCGAAGATCCCGCAGAAGCCTGGTTAACCGGCTGGAAAACGCTGATCGGCTAACGATCCTGACCGTCGATCAACATTTTCGATCGACGTTTAGGCAAAAAACGCGGGAAGTTTTGTAAATTATGCCCGTTTTTGCTCAATTAACTGGCGGTCAGCTGTGGATAACTATGCTCATTTCACGGTAATAACCGGTTATTATCCCAGTAACAACCTGGCACCTTGCCGGAGCCTGTGCATAACATGGCATTTAGATCCCAGCTTATACGCCGCAGGATCACCGATCGTTCACAGCAAAGGATCGTGCATAAATCCCTGATCGCTATGGGTAAAAAAGGCTTATCCACAGAGATCGTCGATCCTAATAGAAGATCTAATAAAGAGATCTCTAAATAAAAAGATCTTCTTTTTAATTACCTGTCAGGCCATGCGCTTTCGCCATCGCCTAAAGTTGAGTAGAATCCTCACCCCAGACAGCAATCACTCAATCGCACAACCGCGAGGTCCAGTACCATGTTCTATCCAGATCCTTTTGACGTCATCGTAATCGGTGGTGGTCATGCGGGCACCGAAGCCGCTATGGCGGCTGCCCGAATGGGTCAGCAAACCCTGTTATTAACCCATAACATTGATACGCTTGGACAAATGTCCTGCAATCCGGCGATCGGTGGCATCGGGAAAGGACATCTGGTGAAGGAAGTGGACGCCCTTGGCGGTCTGATGGCCCATGCGATCGACCAGGCTGGTATCCAGTTTAGGATACTAAACGCCAGCAAAGGGCCGGCGGTACGGGCAACCCGTGCCCAGGCCGACCGCGTGCTTTACCGTCAGGCAGTACGAACCGCTCTGGAGAATCAGCCAAACCTGATGATCTTCCAGCAGGCGGTTGACGATCTGATCGTGGAGAACGATCGCGTCGTCGGTGCTGTGACCCAGATGGGCCTGAAGTTCCGCGCAAAAGCGGTGGTACTGACCGTAGGCACCTTCCTGGATGGCAAGATCCATATCGGGCTGGATAACTACAGCGGCGGTCGTGCTGGCGATCCGCCTTCGATCCCTCTGGCGCGCCGGTTGCGTGAGCTTCCCCTGCGCGTTAGCCGTCTTAAAACCGGTACGCCTCCACGCATTGATGCCAGAACTATTGATTTCAGCGTGCTGGCAGCGCAGCACGGTGATACGCCCATGCCGGTATTTTCGTTTATGGGGAATGCGTCACAGCATCCTCAGCAGGTGCCCTGCTACATCACCTATACCAACGAAAAAACGCATGACGTCATCCGTAATAACCTGGATCGCAGCCCGATGTACTCAGGGGTGATCGAAGGGATTGGACCACGCTACTGCCCTTCCATTGAAGATAAGGTGATGCGCTTCGCCGATCGCAATGCGCACCAGATCTTCCTGGAGCCGGAAGGACTGACCAGCAATGAGATTTACCCCAACGGTATCTCTACCAGCCTGCCGTTTGACGTGCAGATGCAGATCGTCCGCTCCATGCAGGGGCTGGAAAACGCGAAGATCGTGCGCCCGGGCTATGCGATTGAGTATGACTTCTTCGATCCCCGCGATTTGAAACCGTCGCTGGAAAGCAAATTTATTCATGGCCTGTTCTTTGCCGGCCAGATTAACGGCACCACCGGTTATGAAGAAGCGGCAGCTCAGGGCCTGCTGGCCGGTCTGAACGCCGGACGCTTCTCTGCGGATAAAGAGAGCTGGGCTCCCCGTCGCGATCAGGCTTACCTGGGCGTACTGGTGGACGACCTCTGCACCCTGGGAACGAAAGAACCCTACCGTATGTTCACCTCACGCGCGGAGTATCGTCTGATGCTGCGTGAAGACAACGCGGATCTGCGTCTGACCGAAGCGGGCCGCGAGCTGGGTCTGGTCGACGATGCCCGCTGGGCGCGTTTCAATCAGAAGCTGGAAAGCATCGAGAAAGAGCGCCAGCGCCTGCGTGATATCTGGGTTCATCCGGCGTCGGCCTGCGTTGAGGAAGTGAACGGCGTACTGAGTGCGGCTCTGACCAAAGAGGCTAGCGGCGAAGATCTGCTGCGCCGCCCGGAAATGACCTACGCGCAGCTAATGACCCTGAGCACCTTTGCGCCCGCGCTGGACGACGACCAGGCAGCCGATCAGGTTGAAATCCAGGTCAAGTATGAAGGCTATATCGCCCGTCAGCAGGAGGAGATCGATCGCCAGCTGCGAAATGAAAATACCGCGCTGCCAGCCGGGCTGGACTACCAGCAGGTAAGTGGCCTTTCAAACGAGGTGATCGCCAAGCTGAACGATCACAAGCCGGGATCCATCGGTCAGGCCACGCGCATCTCGGGGATCACCCCAGCGGCGATATCCATTCTGCTGATCTACCTGAAAAAACAGGGATTACTGCGCAAAAGCGCCTGATTCACCGGACGGAACCTGCTTCCGTCCGCCTGTTTTTGTCGTAATAAACCAGGGCGACGCGTTCGCCCGCCTATTTTGGGCCCTTTCGTGATAAACAAACTTTCTTCGCTGCTCAGCGCGGCCAACATCTTCCTTTCCGATCGGCAGAAGCAACAGCTGGTGGACTATGTTGAGATGCTTAACCGCTGGAATAAGGCCTATAACCTGACGTCGGTTCGCGATCCGCAGGAGATGCTGGTACGGCATATTATGGACAGCATCGTGGTTGAACCGCATTTGCAGGGTCAGCGATTTATCGACGTCGGCACCGGGCCGGGGCTGCCAGGCGTACCGCTGGCGATTGTCCGTCCCGATGCGCACTTCACCCTGTTAGACAGCCTGGGTAAGCGTATACGCTTCCTTAAGCAGGTGCAGCATGAGCTTAAGCTCGACAATATTACGCCGGTGCAAAGCCGGGTTGAAGATTTCCCTGCCGAGCCGCCGTTTGATGGCGTGATCAGCCGGGCCTTCGCCTCTATGAATGATATGCTGACCTGGTGCCACCATCTGCCGGGCGAAAATGGCCTGTTTTACGCCCTGAAAGGCACCGTTCCGCAGGACGAAATCGCCGCATTACCTGAAGGGTTTACTCTTAGGAAGGTAGTAAAACTCACGGTGCCCCAGCTTGAGGGTGAACGTCATTTAATTATGGTGACCGGGTCAGAGAAGCACCCATAATCGTCGCTTATTTGCGCATTTTTGCCGCCCCTGCGGCAAAGATTTTGCGCTACATAACCCTCAATAATAGCCTGGATGCCGAGTAGCCTTACAAACACTAAGTGCTTTATATCACTCAAATTTAGTTACATTGAGTGACTACAGGGGCAGGACATCCAGTCGTGATAGAACCGATCTGAAAGACGCTGTTTGAAAAAACGGCTCTTGAGTGCTTTTCTTTATCACTTTTTTATTCGGTGAATTGTTTCATCCAGGTTAAAACGGAGCACTTTAGTGCTGTGAATTACTTTGTTACATTTAACGTTAATTTCACATCTCATTATCATGAATATCACGTTGAGTAGGGGGAATGCTTAACGCGATAGTCACGGATGTAAATATATTCCTTTTATAAGTCCACAAGAGCAATGGATTCCGTACAAATCCTGCGTGGCACAACCTTGTATTAAACACAAAGCAACCCAAATAACGGCCTTTGTTAACGTGAATTTTGCCAGTTGGTTGAAATGTAATGTTATTTATATTTTTGTATGCCCAAAACCAGGATTATTCCTGCCTGATTTAGCGGCAGTTAATTGCTGATATGTGATCTCACGCACGCTTTATAACCACTATTGCGACCTGAAGGTGAAGAATTTACACCGAAATGACGATCTGCGCAGATTACTAAAATGGGCCTCTGGAAAGAAATTTAAATAATTGTTCACCTTTTCGCTACTTATCCATTGAAATCGCAGGGGCGCACCGTATAATTTGCACGTTTTTTGCTGCTTGACTCAAAAGAGCAAAGGCAGTTTTATACGACACGCGACATACCCCGGATGGGGCAGGAGAGTTTCAGCGTCATGTCAGTGTCCCTTTACAGAGTAAAATTTGCCCGAACCGTGCTGCTTCTTCAGCTGGTGACCTTTGTCATAATCGGTGCGCTGTTTGCCCTGAAAGATCTGACATGGGGCTTGTCCGCGCTTTTTGGTGGGCTGGCAGCCTGGCTGCCGAACGTAGTGTTTATGATTTTTGCCTGGCGCCATCGGGCAGGCGATCCCGTCAAGGGGCGAGTGGCCTGGAGCTTCGCATTAGGTGAAGTGCTGAAGGTTCTCTCAACCATTCTCCTGCTGGTCGTGGCGCTGGCGGTGTTTGGGGCGGTCTTTATGCCGCTCGGACTGGCCTGGTTATCGGTGGTGATTGTGCAAATCGTCGCACCGGCTGTAATTAACAACAAAGGGTAAGAGGCATCATGGCTGCAGGAGAAATCTCTACGCCGCAGGAATACATAGGTCATCATCTGAATAACCTTCAGCTTGACCTGCGTACCTTCGAGCTAGTGAATCCACACGACGCACCGGCGACGTTCTGGGTATTGAATATCGACTCCATGTTTTTCTCTGTGGCACTGGGGATTATTTTCCTGGTGCTGTTTCGCAAAGTGGCGAAGTCAGCCACCAGCGGCGTACCGGGAAAAATGCAGGCCGCGATTGAGCTGGTTATAGGCTTTGTCGACGCCAACGTCCGTGACATGTACCACGGTAAAAGTAAACTTATCGCTCCGCTGGCATTAACGATTTTCGTCTGGGTCTTCCTGATGAACTTCATGGACCTGCTGCCTATCGATCTGCTGCCCTGGATTGGCGAGCATGTTCTTGGGCTGCCAGCGCTGCGTGTGGTGCCTTCTGCAGACGTGAACATCACGCTCTCTATGGCGCTTGGCGTATTTATTTTGATTCTGTTCTACAGCATCAAGATGAAAGGCATTGGGGGCTTTACCAAAGAGCTGACTCTGCAACCCTTCAATCACCCCATTTTCATTCCGATCAACCTGATCCTTGAAGGTGTGAGCCTGCTGTCCAAACCGGTTTCTCTCGGTCTGCGACTGTTCGGCAACATGTATGCGGGTGAATTGATTTTTATCCTGATTGCCGGTCTGTTGCCGTGGTGGTCACAGTGGATTCTGAATGTGCCCTGGGCCATTTTCCACATCCTGATCATCTCGTTGCAGGCTTTCATTTTCATGGTCTTAACGATTGTCTATCTGTCGATGGCATCTGAAGAACATTGATACTTTTCTTAACACTACTGCGTTTTAACTGAAACAAACTGGAGACTGTCATGGAAAACCTGAATATGGATCTGCTGTACATGGCTGCCGCTGTGATGATGGGCTTAGCGGCAATCGGTGCTGCGATCGGTATCGGCATCCTCGGAGGCAAATTCCTGGAAGGCGCCGCGCGCCAACCGGATCTAATCCCTCTGCTGCGTACGCAGTTCTTTGTTGTAATGGGTCTGGTGGATGCAATCCCGATGATCGCTGTTGGTCTGGGTCTGTACGTGATGTTCGCCGTCGCGAAGTAACCGAGTACTCATCACAGGGCCTGGCCCTTGATGAGTGGGTTTAACAGATTGCTCTACTGATACCCAAAGACGTCAAGTTGTAGCAAGGCAGCTACCCGGTGAACCTCCAGGCGCTTACTTAAGTCAGTGACTGGAGTGAGAAAGGACCGCTAACGCAGCTACAGCTTGAACGAAAAGGGTAGAAGAAAGTTAACTTAACAAGAGGCATTGTGCTGTGAACATTAACGCAACAATCCTCGGCCAGGCCATCGCGTTTATCCTGTTTGTCCTGTTCTGCATGAAGTACGTATGGCCGCCGCTGATGGCTGCTATCGAAAAGCGCCAGAAAGAAGTTGCCGAAGGCCTTGCTTCCGCTGAACGTGCCAAAAAAGATTTGGATCTCGCGCAGGCTAATGCGACCGACCAGCTGAAGAAAGCGAAAGAAGAAGCTCAGGTAATCATCGAACAGGCTAATAAGCGTCGTTCGCAGATCCTGGACGAAGTCAAAGCTGAGGCTGAGCAGGAACGTAACAAGATCGTCACCCAGGCGCAGGCTGAAATTGACGCCGAACGCAAACGTGCACGTGAAGAGTTGCGCAGGCAAGTCGCGATGCTGGCAGTAGCCGGTGCCGAGAAAATCATTGAACGTTCCGTGGATGAAGCTGCTAACAGCGACATCGTTGATAAACTGGTCGCTGAACTGTAAGGAGGGAGGGGCTGATGTCTGAATTTACTACTGTAGCTCGCCCCTACGCCAAAGCAGCTTTTGACTATGCTGTTGAGCATCAAAGTGTCGATGGTTGGCAGCAGATGCTGGCGTTCGCTACCGAGGTAGCCAGCAATGAACAGGTAGCAGAACTTCTCTCCGGCGCGCTTGCGCCGGAATCGTTGTCTGCACAGTTCATCGCTATCTGCGGCTCACAGCTGGACGAAGCCGGTCAGAACCTGATTAAGGTCATGGCTGAAAACAAACGTTTACCTGCGCTTCCCGATGTACTGGCTCAGTTTATCCAGCTACGTGCCGCACATGATGCGACCGCAGACGTTGAGGTAATCTCATCCATGACATTGAGTGACGAACAGCTGACCAACATCAGCGCCGCTATGGAAAAACGTTTGTCACGCAAAGTTAAGCTGAATTGCAAAATTGATAAGTCTGTAATGGCGGGCGTAATCATCCGTGCGGGTGATATGGTCATCGATGGCAGCGTACGCGGCCGTCTTGAGCGTCTTTCAGACGCCTTGCAGTCTTAAGGGGACTGGAGCATATGCAACTGAATTCCACCGAAATCAGCGAACTGATCAAGCAGCGCATTGCTCAGTTCAATGTAGTGAGCGAAGCTCACAATGAAGGTACTATTGTTACCGTTAGTGACGGTATCATCCGCATAAACGGCCTGGCCGATGTTATGCAGGGTGAGATGATCGCACTGCCGGGCAACCGTTATGCAATCGCACTGAACCTGGAGCGCGACTCCGTAGGTGCAGTGGTCATGGGCCCTTACGCTGACCTTGCCGAAGGCATGAAAGTTAAGTGTACTGGCCGTATTCTTGAAGTCCCGGTGGGTCGTGGTCTGTTAGGCCGCGTGGTAAACACCCTGGGTGCACCAATCGACGGTAAAGGCGCGATCGACAACGATGGCTTCTCGCCAATCGAAGTGATTGCACCTGGCGTTATCGACAGGCAGTCGGTTGACCAGCCTGTACAGACCGGCTACAAGTCAGTCGATGCGATGATTCCAATCGGTCGTGGCCAGCGTGAGCTGATCATCGGCGACCGTCAGACCGGTAAAACCGCGATGGCGATTGATGCGATCATCAACCAGCGCGATTCCGGCATCAAGTGCGTGTACGTCGCTATCGGTCAGAAAGCGTCTACCATCGCTAACGTGGTACGTAAGCTGGAAGAGCATAACGCGCTGGCTAACACCATCGTGGTAGTGGCGACTGCTTCTGAGTCTGCCGCGCTGCAGTATCTGGCACCTTACGCCGGTTGCGCCATGGGCGAATACTTCCGTGACCGCGGTGAAGATGCGCTGATCGTTTATGACGATCTGTCCAAACAGGCCGTCGCGTACCGTCAGGTTTCTCTGCTGCTGCGTCGTCCACCGGGCCGTGAAGCCTTCCCTGGCGACGTGTTCTACCTCCACTCCCGTCTTCTGGAGCGTGCTTCCCGCGTAAGCGCCGACTATGTTGAGCGTTTTACTAACGGTGAAGTGAAAGGTAAAACCGGCTCCCTGACTGCGCTACCAATTATCGAAACCCAGGCGGGTGACGTTTCTGCGTTCGTTCCAACCAACGTAATCTCGATTACCGATGGTCAGATCTTCCTGGAAACTAACCTGTTTAACTCCGGTATTCGTCCGGCTGTTAACCCAGGTATTTCGGTATCTCGTGTGGGCGGTGCTGCTCAGACCAAGATCATCAAGAAACTGTCCGGTGGTATTCGTACCGCGCTGGCACAGTATCGTGAACTGGCAGCGTTCTCTCAGTTCGCTTCCGATCTGGACGAAGCAACCCGCAAACAGCTGAGCCACGGTCAGAAAGTGACCGAGCTGCTGAAACAGAAACAGTATGCGCCGATGTCCGTAGCGCAGCAGGGTCTGGTGCTGTTTGCCGCCGAGCGTGGCTTCCTGAATGACGTCGAACTGGCGAAAATCGGTAGCTTCGAAGCGTCACTGCTGGCGTTCGCCGATCGCGATCACGCTGAGCTGATGGCTGAAATCAACCAGGCGGGTAACTACAACGGCGAAATCGAAGAGAAGCTGAAAGGCCTCCTCGAGACGTTCAAGAAAACCCAGTCCTGGTAATGTCTGGCGGCTTGTTCCTTAACGGACAAGCCGCAAGGCTTTGAGGAGAAGCTTATGGCCGGCGCAAAAGAGATACGTAGTAAGATCGGAAGCGTGCAGAACACGCAGAAGATCACCAAAGCGATGGAAATGGTCGCCGCCTCCAAAATGCGTAAATCGCAGGAACGTATGGCGGCCAGCCGTCCTTATGCAGAAACCATGCGCAAAGTGATTGGTCACATTGCGTTAGGTAATCTGGAATACAAGCACCCATACCTGGATGAGCGTGACGTTAAGCGCGTCGGCTATCTGGTCGTGTCTACCGACCGCGGGCTTTGTGGTGGTTTGAACATTAACCTGTTCAAAAGATTACTGGCTGATATGAAAGCCTGGTCCGATAAAGGCGTTGAGAGCGATCTGGCGATTATCGGTTCTAAAGGTTTGTCATTCTTCAGATCTGCGGGTGGCAACGTGGTTGCTCAGGTCACCGGCATGGGCGATAAACCTTCCCTTTCTGACCTGATTGGCCCAGTGAAAGTGATGCTGCAAGCCTATGATGAAGGTCGTCTGGACAAGTTGTTCATCGTCAGCAACAAATTTATCAACACCATGTCCCAGTCTCCACAAATCGTTCAGCTGCTGCCGTTACCGCCAGCAGACAATAGCGAAGGCGTGGTGAAGAAAAGTACCTGGGATTATCTGTACGAGCCGGATCCGAAAGCGCTGCTGGACACATTACTGCGCCGCTACGTCGAGTCTCAGGTTTACCAGGGTGTTGTAGAGAACCTGGCCAGTGAACAGGCCGCACGTATGGTGGCAATGAAAGCGGCCACCGACAACGGCGGAAACCTGATTAAAGAGCTGCAGTTGGTATACAACAAGGCTCGTCAGGCCAGCATCACCCAGGAACTTACCGAGATTGTCGGTGGGGCCTCCGCGGTTTAACCAGGTATACCCTGCAGCGGTATCAGGCTGCGGGGTATAAACGAATTAGGTAGAGGATTCAAGATGGCTACTGGAAAGATTGTCCAGGTTATCGGCGCCGTGGTGGACGTCGAGTTCCCTCAGGACGCAGTACCACAGGTGTACAGCGCGCTTGAGGTGCAAAATGGTGATGCTCGTCTGGTGCTGGAAGTTCAGCAGCAGCTGGGTGGTGGCGTGGTTCGTACTATCGCCATGGGTACTTCAGACGGCCTGAAGCGCGGTCTGGAAGTGGCAGACCTCCAGCACCCTATTCAGGTGCCGGTAGGCGTTGCAACGCTTGGCCGTATCATGAACGTGCTGGGTGAGCCAATCGATATGAAAGGCGACATCGGCGAAGAAGAGCGTTGGTCAATTCACCGCGAAGCACCTTCATACGAAGACCAGTCCAACTCGCAGGAGCTGCTGGAAACCGGTATCAAGGTTATCGACCTGATGTGTCCGTTCGCTAAGGGCGGTAAAGTCGGTCTGTTCGGTGGTGCGGGTGTGGGTAAAACCGTAAACATGATGGAGCTTATCCGTAACATTGCGGCTGAGCACTCAGGTTTCTCCGTCTTTGCCGGCGTGGGCGAGCGTACTCGTGAGGGTAACGACTTCTACCACGAAATGACCGATTCAAACGTTATCGACAAAGTGTCCCTGGTCTATGGCCAGATGAACGAGCCACCAGGAAACCGCCTGCGCGTTGCGCTGACCGGCCTGACCATGGCTGAGAAGTTCCGTGACGAAGGTCGTGACGTTCTGCTGTTCATTGATAACATCTACCGTTACACCCTGGCCGGTACTGAAGTATCAGCACTGCTGGGTCGTATGCCTTCAGCGGTAGGCTACCAGCCAACGCTGGCGGAAGAGATGGGTGTTCTGCAGGAGCGCATCACCTCAACCAAAACCGGTTCAATCACCTCCGTGCAGGCCGTATACGTCCCCGCGGATGACCTGACTGACCCATCGCCAGCCACCACCTTTGCTCACTTAGATGCAACCGTGGTACTGAGCCGTCAGATCGCGTCACTGGGTATCTACCCGGCGGTTGACCCACTGGATTCTACCAGCCGTCAGCTGGATCCGCTGGTTGTGGGTCAGGAACACTATGATACCGCGCGTGGCGTTCAGTCTCTGCTGCAGCGTTATCAGGAACTGAAAGACATCATCGCCATCCTCGGGATGGACGAGCTGTCAGAAGAAGACAAGCTGGTGGTTGCACGCTCTCGTAAAATGCAGCGCTTCCTGTCTCAGCCGTTCTTCGTGGCAGAAGTCTTCACCGGTTCTCCAGGCAAGTATGTGTCGCTGAAAGATACCATCCGTGGCTTTAAAGGCATCATGGAAGGTGAATTCGACCATATGCCAGAGCAGGCTTTCTACATGGTAGGTTCCATCGAAGAAGCCGTGGAAAAAGCGAAGAAACTGTAATAACGGTTTCGCGGGAGGTTATTGACTATGGCTATGACTTATCACCTGGACGTTGTCAGTGCAGAGCAGCAGATGTTCACCGGCACTGTGCAGAAGATTCAGGTGTCAGGTAGCGAAGGTGAACTGGGGATCTTCCCTGGTCACGCCCCGCTGCTGACCGCCATTAAACCTGGTATGATTCGCATCGTGAAGGAGAAGGGCGACGAAGAGTATATTTATCTCTCCGGCGGCCTGCTTGAAGTTCAGCCTGGCGCGGTCACCGTGCTGGCTGATACGGCGATTCGCGGTACCGATCTCGATGAAGCCCGCGCGCTTGAAGCGAAACGCAAAGCCGAAGAGCATATGAACAGCTCTCACGGTGATGTGGACTTTGCTACCGCGTCGGCTGAACTGGCTAAAGCGATCGCCAAACTGCGCGTGATCGAGTTAACCAAAAAAGCGATGTAATATCAGTGGGTGAAAAAGGCCGGCGAGATTAACCTCTCACCGGCCTTTTTTTTGCCTAAAGTTTCCATTTCAATCTTCTTTGCATAGTCATGCACCCCCTTAAAAACCTATCAGCGCGTTTCTGACGGGTTTTGGGCTAGCGGCTTATGGCGTAAAATCGCCCTGAGTGCGTTTTACGGGTGTTATGTTCAATGCCATTTTTATTATGTGGTTATTCCTGCGCTGTTATAATGCCGGTCTGAATGGATAACAGGCGGTAATTATGGGATTTTTTGACAGGCTCGAGCAGGTTGATGGGGCAGTCACCCGGTTTTATGCCCGGCGTAAAGTGTGGGTCTGGGGCGTGCTGTCGCTGCCGGTGGTGTTTCTGCTCGGATGGATAGTGTGGGTGATGTTCTGGGCCCCCCCGATGGGCGGCGTGACGCTGATTATTCACACGCGGATTGATCGGCCCATTCTGGGCTTCAGCGTAAACGGCATGGCAGGGGGGAATGCAGGAGCTTTTGACCCCAATAATAAGTATGCCGGCGAGAATGGTAAAACAACCTGTTGCGGCAGTGTCCGTGGAAAAACAGCTGAAGTGATCTGGACGCTCAGCGTCACAGGGCCACAGTACGAGGCGGGGATGCGGCCTGAGCAGCGGCGGCTGGTGATGCCATTACCTGAGCGTAAGCGGGGTGAAAACGACCTGCACGTTTACTTTTTACCGGGAGATAAGGTGCTGCTGGGATGGAGTGATAACGCGTTCTCGCCCTACGACCCGCGTAGCCCGAACTATACCCCCTCGGAGCTTCTTAAAGGAGAATAGCTATGGAAATGGATTTGGATGCGATTATCGCAGCCGCGCACCGGGCGCAGCAATCCTGTGACTACCGACAGCCTGATTTGCATTACTTTAAATAAAGTACGGGTTATGTGACAGCCCCGCCGTTACTGGTCGCGGAAAAATTTAGGTTTCCGGCGTGTAACCCCTGTGTGGTTATTTCTGCGCCGTTATAATGCAGGTCTGAATGGATAACAGGCGGTAATCATGGGATTTTTTGACAGGCTTGAGCAGGTTGATGGGGCAGTCACCCGGTTTTATACCCGGCGTAAAGTGTGGATCTGGGGCGTGCTGTCGCTGCCGGTGGTGTTTCTGCTCGGGTGGATAGTGTGGGTGATGTTCTGGGCTCCCCCGATGGGCGGCGTGACGCTGATTATTCACACGCGGATTGATCGGCCTATTCTGGGCTTCAGCGTGAACGGCATGGCAGGGGGGAACGCAGGAGCTTTTGACCCCAATAATAAGTATGCGGGGGAAAACGGGGCAACAACCTGCTGCGGGAGTGTCCGTGGAAAAACCGCCGAGGTGATTTGGACGCTGGATGTCACCGGGCCACAGTACGATGCAGGGATGCGGCCTGAGCAGCGGCGGCTGGTGATGCCATTACCTGAGCGTAAGCGGGGTGAAAACGACCTGCACGTTTACTTTTTACCGGGAGATAAGGTGCTGCTGGGATGGAGTGATAACGCGTTCTCGCCCTACGACCCGCGTAGCCCGAACTATACCCCCTCGGAGCTTCTTAAAGGAGAATAGCTATGGAAATGGATTTGGATGCGATTATCGCAGCCGCGCACCGGGCGCAGCAATCCTGTGACTACCGACAGCCTGATTTGCATTACTTTAAATAAAGTACGGGTTATGTGACAGCCCCGCCGTTACTGGTCGCGGAAAAATTTAGGTTTCCGGCGTGTAACCCCTGTGTGGTTATTTCTGCGCCGTTATAATGCCGGTCTGAATGGATAACAGGCGGTAATTATGGGATTTTTTGACAGGCTTGAGCAGGTTGATGGGGCAGTCACCCGGTTTTATACCCGGCGTAAAGTGTGGATCTGGGGCGTGCTGTCGCTGCCGGTGGTGTTTCTGCTCGGGTGGATAGTGTGGGTGATGTTCTGGGCTCCCCCGATGGGCGGCGTGACGCTGATTATTCACACGCGGATTGATCGGCCTATTCTGGGCTTCAGCGTGAACGGCATGGCAGGGGGGAACGCAGGAGCTTTTGACCCCAATAATAAGTATGCGGGGGAAAACGGGGCAACAACCTGCTGCGGGAGTGTCCGTGGAAAAACAGCTGAAGTGATCTGGACGCTCAGCGTCACAGGGCCACAGTACGATGCAGGGATGCGGCCTGAGCAGCGGCGGCTGGTGATGCCATTACCTGAGCGTCAGCGGGGTGAAAACGACCTGCACGTTTACTTTTTACCGGGAGATAAGGTGCTGCTGGGGTGGAGTGATAACGCGTTCTCGCCCTACGATCCGCGTAGCCCGAACTATACCCCCTCGGAGCTTCTTAAAGGAAAATAGCTATGGAAATGGATTTGGATGCGATTATCGCGGCCGCGCACCGGGCGCAGCAATCCTGTGACTACCGACAGCCTGATTTGCATTACTTTAAATAAAGTACGGGTTATGTGACAGCCCCGCCGTTACTGGTCGCGGAAAAATTTAGGTTTCCGGCGTGTAACCCCTGTGTGGTTATTTCTGCGCCGTTATAATGCAGGTCTGAATGGATAACAGGCGGTAATCATGGGATTTTTTGACAGGCTTGAGCAGGTTGATGGGGCAGTCATCCGGTTTTATGCCCGGCGTAAAGTGTGGATCTGGGGCGTGCTGTCGCTGCCGGTGGTGTTTCTGCTCGGATGGATAGTGTGGGTGATGTTCTGGGCCCCCCCGATGGGCGGCGTGACGCTGATTATTCACAGTAAAATCGATAGGCCTATTCTGGGCTTCAGCGTAAACGGCATGGCAGGGGGGAACGCAGGAGCTTTTGACCCCAATAATAAGTATGCCGGCGAGAATGGGGCTGCAACCTGCTGCGGCAGTATCCGCGGAAAGACTGCCGAGGTGATCTGGACCGTTACTTATACCAGGGCGCAGTATAACGGCGGATTACGGCAAGAGGTCCATAAGGTCATTATGCCGCTGCCGGCGCGTCAGCGGGGTGAAAACGACCTGCACGTTTACTTTTTACCGGGAGATAAGGTGCTGCTGGGATGGAGTGATAACGCGTTCTCGCCCTACGACCCGCGTAGCCCGAACTATACCCCCTCGGAGCTTCTTAAAGGAGAATAGCTATGGAAATGGATTTGGATGCGATTATCGCGGCCGCGCACCGGGCGCAGCAATCCTGTGACTACCGGCTCGGTAACTGCTCACGAATACTGCATATCGGATTTTTCTTTGACGGCGTGGGACGCAATATCGAGCAGGATGCGTCGGCGAACCGGCTGAGCAATGTTGCCCGGCTGTTCAGAGCATATCCGACACCGGACAAAGACACGTCGACTACATCCCATCAAAAATACTACATATCCGGTCTGGGCACACCCTTTCTCGAAAGAGAGAGGGAAGCACTTCAGCAGGTGATGGACGGGACCGGCAGGTCGGTACTGGAGAGTGAGAAAGCTCAGCCCGCCGATGCACTGAAAGATATCGTCAAGGCAAAACTGGGCGGCGCCAGCAATCATGACGTCCGCGATGAGATGAAAAAGAAACTGCTGACGCCCAAGGGCCAGCTAAAGATGCTGAGGGATGCCACCCTGAAAGGGGTGATCCGGGCGGGTATCGAAGCCACGCCGTGGTTACGCGACAGTGAGGTGATGGCCTACAGCATGGTGACCGGCGCAGATACGCGTCTTAACAGCGCGAAAGCGCGTTTTGAGCGATCCTTTGAGGAGGCGGTAAAAGGCGGTGATGTTCCTGTCCGACTGATTTCCGTGTCGGTGTTTGGGTTTGACATGGGGGGCACGCTGGCGCGGGAATTTATCGATATGTTGTTGGGTGAAACATGCGACAGGAATACGGGGGATAAACCCGCCTTTCGCGGCGTTCCGGTGGATATCGTGTTTGCCGGGCTGTTTGACTGCTCGCGGGATACGCCGATGAGCAGTGATAACGGGCTGGACTATGCGAGCAGTGTCCTGGAATGGGTGCCGGAAAAACGCGCTGAAATGGCGGGGCAGATCATTTCGCTGTTCGGACGGAAGTTTCTCGACCATCAGTCACCGTTACCGGCGGCCGTCAAAAAATCGCTGCATCTGGTGGCGGCCCATGAGCGGCGGCGCTGGCGGTGCGTGTACCGCACCGGGCGGGACGGTGTTGAACATCAGGAATTGCTGATGCCGGGGTGCAGTGAGGATATCGGGGGCGGACTGAAACCGGATGTACAAAAGCCGAGCGCGGAGCTGTGCCGGGTGTCGCTGCGGAAAATGTACACTGAGGCCATGAAGGCCACCGTACCGTTTCCTGACCTGAAAACCTTAGATGATTCTGACCCGGTGGTCGCTGCCTATTTTAGCATGCAAGACAGCGTGGAAAGTCAGTCGGCTGAGCAGTGGGTGAAATCGTACCAGAGCGCGGTTAATGCCACTGAGCTGAGTTACCGGGCGATGAACCGGCATCTTGACGGTTATTTTGAGTGGCTGGGACGACAGTTTTACGAATACAAGAGCGAGCTGCGGCGGCTGGAGACTATTCAGTCGGGCATTCGGTTGTCTCCCGGTGCATTGATGGGTTTTGCGGGCATGACCCCGCAGGCCAGGCAGGCGTCGGATGAGGTCGCTGAAGAAATCCATATCCTGAAAAAACACTGGGGCTGGCTGTCTGATGTTGCGAATGCGGCCCATATTTTGCTGACTCAGGAGTACCACTATCCCCCTCAGCTTTATCTGGACAATATCCTTATGCCCGCCCGTGTTCGTGCTGAATATTTTCTGGAATGCGGTGTTGCTGGACACGATGGAAAAACTCCGCCGATCAAATGGTGCGTGGACGCATCGGTGCTTTATGCGTGGTTTGTGCATGATGTGCAGCGTGCTGAAGGCATCAATGACGGGTATTTTTCCGTGCGCTGGACAGAGCCACGGGGATAACAGAACTGACGACCATTTAAAGGATCTGCTTGAGATCCTTTTTTTCGCCCTTACCTACTTTATCGCTAAAAGTAAGCTAAAAACCCGGTCTGGCAGAAAGGGGCAAAAATCCGTTAGGGTGTATTCGTTGAAACCATGAGCGGGTATTCCTGTCATTGCGTTAATAGTTCACACAGGACTCGTTATGGGCAGAACAACAAGCGTTACGATTGGTGGCCAACTCGATTCGTTTATCAGTCGATTAATAGACAGTGGCCGTTACGGCTCTGCGAGTGAAGTTATGCGCTCTGCTCTGCGATTGCTGGAGCAACAGGAAACAAACGATGAAGTTGTTCGCCAGGCTGTTATTGCCGGGCTGGAAAGCGGTGAAAGCTCACTATCACTACGGGATATTGCAGCACAAAGAAAGCTGAGACATCGTGTATAAACTCACCACTGAGCGGATTCACGTTTACATCCGGGATTAAAACGCCTTCTTTTCATTGATGCACCTGTGTGTTCTGAGGTGAGCATATCGCCTCTGTTCAGTTGGCCAAATCAGTAAACCCCTACAGATACGTCTAATTTCGGACCGAGAAAAATGTAGTAAACTCACGGCTAAAGCGCTTTACTTCAGTTCATTAACGGAACGATCGGAATTTCTATGTCTAACAGTTCAATGAGCGTGGTGATCCTTGCCGCTGGCAAAGGTACTCGCATGTATTCAGACCTGCCCAAGGTATTGCACCCGCTGGCTGGAAAACCCATGGTGCAGCACGTTATTGATGCCGCCAACCAGCTTGGCGCCGCCCATATTCACCTGGTATATGGTCACGGCGGTGAGCGCTTACAGTCCACGCTGACCGACCCCGCGCTGAACTGGGTATTGCAGGCGGAGCAGCTCGGAACCGGCCATGCGATGCAGCAGGCCGCGCTGCACTTTACCGATGATGAAGATATTTTGATGCTCTACGGCGACGTGCCGCTGATCTCGGTCGGCACCCTGCAACGCCTGCAGGCCGCGAAGCCTGAGGGGGGAATTGCCCTGCTGACGGTAGTGCTGGATAACCCAGCGGGCTATGGGCGCATCATTCGTGAAGAGGGCTCGGTGGTAGGTATCGTCGAGCAGAAAGATGCCTCAGCGCAGCAGCTGGCCATTAATGAAATCAATACCGGCATCCTGCTGGCGAACGGTGCCGACCTGAAGCGCTGGCTAGGCAAGCTGACCAATAATAACGCCCAGGGTGAATACTACATTACCGATATCATCGCCCTCGCCCACCGTGAAGGACGCACGATAGCGGCGGTGCATCCTTCACGGGCTACCGAAACCGAAGGCGTTAACAACCGTTTGCAGCTGGCAACCCTGGAGCGGGTCTGGCAGGCCGAACAGGCTGAGAAGCTGCTTCTGGCAGGGGTAATGCTCACGGATCCGTCACGCTTCGATCTGAGAGGCGAACTCATCCACGGCCGCGACGTGCTCATTGATACCAACGTGATTATTGAAGGTAAAGTCACCCTGGGAAACCGCGTGAAAATCGGCAGTGGCTGTATACTGAAAAACTGCACCCTTCATGACGACTGCGAAATCAGCCCCTACAGCGTGATTGAAGAAGCGGAGCTGTCCGCCGCCTGCACCGTTGGACCTTTCGCCCGTCTGCGGCCCGGCAGCCAGCTGGCGGAGGGAGCGCACGTAGGCAATTTCGTGGAAATGAAAAAGGCCTCGCTGGGTAAAGGTTCGAAGGCCGGACACCTCAGCTATCTGGGGGATGCGAAAATTGGCGCGAACGTCAATATTGGGGCCGGCACCATCACCTGTAACTACGATGGCGTCAATAAATCGCTGACGGTGATTGGCGATAACGTCTTCATTGGATCGGATACCCAGCTGGTGGCACCGGTATCGGTTGCCGATGGCGCGACCATTGCCGCAGGTACCACGGTGATGAAGGATGTCATCGCAGAAGGGCTGGTGTATAACCGTAAAGATCAGAACCTGAAAACAGACTGGCAGCGGCCAGTGAAGAAAAAATAGCACCGTATTCGGGCCAGCGTTGCCCACTTTTTTTGCCGGGCGGAAAATACCGCCCGCAGTCAGGCAGTAATAAAAATAATCCCCACTCTCTACAAGGCTCGGGGAACCGGAAATTCCGGACTTATCAGGTCAGAAGACAAAGTTAATGGCCAGAACGGCCATAACGACAGGAATAACATTATGTGTGGAATTGTAGGTGCAGTTGCCCAGCGTGATATCGCTGAAATCCTGCTTGAAGGGCTGCGTCGCCTTGAGTATCGGGGCTATGACTCTGCGGGTGTGGCCGTGGTCACCGCAGAAGGTCAGGTCACGCGTCTGCGTCGGCTGGGTAAGGTGCAGAAGCTGGTGGAAGCCGCTGAAACCATCCCTCTGGTCGGCGGGACCGGGATTGCCCATACCCGTTGGGCAACGCACGGCGAGCCATCTGAAGCCAATGCGCATCCCCATATCTCTGAGCACATCATCATCGTCCACAACGGCATTATCGAAAACCATGAGCCACTGCGCGAGCTGCTGATCGAAAGGGGCTACCGCTTTGCCTCTGAAACCGATACGGAAGTGGTGGCGCATCTGGTTCACTGGGAGCAGAAGCAGCAGGGCGGTTCGCTGCGCGATGTGGTGCTGCGGGTGATCCCTCAGCTGCGCGGCGCATACGGCATGGTCATTATGGACAGTCGCGATCCTTCGGTACTGGTCGCTGCCCGCTCCGGTAGCCCGCTGGTTATTGGCCGCGGCGTGGGTGAGAATTTTATCGCCTCCGACCAGCTGGCGCTGCTGCCGGTGACCCGCCGCTTTGTCTACCTGGAAGAGGGGGATATCGCCGAAATCACCCGACGTGACTTCACCATCGTTAACCGCGAAGGGGAAGAGGTTCAGCGCGCTGAAATTGAATCGAATGTGCAGTACGATGCGGGCGATAAGGGCCTGTATCGCCACTATATGCAGAAAGAGATTTACGAACAGCCGATGGCGATTAAAAACACCCTGAGCGGGCGTTTCAGCCAGGGTGAAGTGGATCTCGCCGAACTGGGGCCGAAGGCGAACGACCTGCTGAGTCAGGTTGAGCATATCCAGATTGTCGCCTGCGGGACCTCCTATAATTCGGGAATGGTTTCCCGCTACTGGTTTGAAGCGCTGGCTAATCTGCCCTGTGACGTCGAGATTGCGTCGGAGTTCCGCTACCGCAAATCTGCCGTGCGTAAAAACAGCCTGATGATTACCCTTTCCCAGTCGGGTGAAACGGCGGATACGCTGGCCGCGCTGCGCCTGTCAAAGGAGCTGGGCTACCTGGGTTCGCTGGCCATCTGCAACGTGGCGGGTTCTTCGCTGGTGCGTGAATCCGATCTGGCGCTGATGACTAAAGCGGGAACGGAAATTGGCGTGGCCTCCACCAAGGCTTTTACCACCCAGCTGACCGTACTCCTGATGCTGGTGGCGAAAATAGGCCGCCTGAAAGGCGTGGATGCGCAGATTGAGCACGATATTGTGCACGGTTTGCAGGCGCTGCCGAGCCGCATTGAGCAGATGCTGTCGCAGGATAAGCTGATTGAAGCGCTGGCGGAGGAGTTCTCCGACAAGCATCATGCCCTCTTCCTGGGCCGTGGCGATCAGTACCCGATTGCGATGGAGGGGGCGCTCAAGTTAAAAGAGATCTCCTATATTCACGCCGAAGCCTATGCCGCCGGGGAATTAAAGCATGGCCCGCTGGCCCTGATCGATGCCGATATCCCGGTCATTGTGGTTGCGCCCAATAATGAGCTGCTGGAAAAGCTGAAGTCAAATATCGAGGAAGTGCGCGCGCGCGGCGGCCTGCTGTACGTCTTTGCCGACCGGGATGCGGGCTTCAGCAACAGCGAAGGAATGCGAATTATCCCTCTGCCGCATGTGGAAGAGATTATTGCACCGATCTTCTACACCGTTCCGCTACAGCTGCTCGCCTATCACGTGGCGCTGATCAAAGGCACCGATGTCGATCAGCCGCGTAATCTGGCGAAGTCCGTTACGGTGGAGTAAGCCCTAAACGCCGTGTCATTTCCGGCTATCGTGCTCAGGCAGCGCGTTAGCCGGGGTTAAAGGGTATAAAACCGGCCATGCAGCAAAAGCATGGCCGGTTTTTTTTGGGTATCAGACGCGGTGTTTCAGGCCGCCTGGCCGATCGGCCTGGGCCATATGCCAGCGCCCATGCCGGGCGAAAAAATTGTCAGCTCTGCGCCCAAACCCGCGGGGAATTGAGTTCAGATGCGTCGCCCGACCCATTCTGCCCGTCATGCAAGGCATTTTTAACGCCCTCCTTAGCCGCATCCTTAGCGCCCTCTTTCACCCCCGCTTTTACGCCTTCTTTAATGGCTGCCGTTGCGGCAGCGCGTCCCGCCGTTGCGGCCAGGCCCGCAGCACCCACGCCGGGGATCAATATCGTCAGACCGCTCACGACATAGCTCAGCGCTTCGAGCAGTTTCTTAAAGCCGCCCCCTTTCTTTTTCTTCTCATCGGGCTGGGTCTCCTGCCCTTCGGCCATCTCCTGCTGCGCAGAGAGATCGGCCGGGTTCAGTGAGGGCCTTGAGAGCTTATCCGGTGTGGCAATGGCGCTGTTCCCTTTACGAATAAAGGCATCCACATCGCCCTTGCTGATATTTTTATCGTTCGCTTCATTAAAGAAATTACCGCCCGCGCCGTGCTTGCCGTTATCCAGCATGGAAAACAGCATGGAGTTAGGCTGGCTGAGCAGATTTGCCGCATCGCGCACCTCCTGGCTGTTGCTGGAGTCGTTGGCAATATCCACCAGCTTGTCTTTCTTAATTCCGCCGCCCTTAAAGAAAATGTCTTCGTTATTTTTAACCGTTTCCAGTGCGTTATGCTCCTGAGGAGAGAGCGCGACATTGTAAGACGCAAGGTCACATAAACGGTCCCGTGAGACGCTGGCGGAAGGGTCATCCTTCCTGGTTAGCTGCTGCCATTGATCGGGATGATCGGTAAAGAACTTCGCGGCGGCGGCGACCTGAGGCGGACATTTGCCCATATCCTGCGATCCATCGGCAATTTTTTGCAGCGTTTCCTGATTGATGTTCCTCGGCAGGCTTTCTGAATAGAGATAGAGCTCACGCATCGCATCATTTGCGCTCATCTCACGCGAGGCGGAACCCGGCTCGGCATCAGAGGGAACATAGTTGTGTGTGTAGTCTTTAGCTTTGGCATCGGCATAGCGTCTTATCTGCGGATTTTGCTGCACCGTTTGAATGTCTTTCGCGCTAATTTTACCGTCGGATTTTCCATTTTTAGCCTGATCGAGCGCCGCATACATCTCCGGATTATCCAGTATCGTATTCAGTGCCTGTTTCGCATCGGAGGGGGTTTGCGGGTCGTCGCGCAGTTTTTCCAGCCCCTCACGGTCGAGCGGTTTTTTGAGCAAATCTTCGTGGCGGCCAAGCGTGGTCGTCGCCTGCGCAAAGGACATCTGCCCATCCTGGCTGCTAAACAGTGGATTTTCTTCAGCACTGCTGTCGGATGTGGATGAAGCTGACGCGCCACCGCCAGACAGGCTGCCCGTTATTAACGACATTATCTGTTGTAGCAGGGAATCGATGGATGGATTGCTCTGCGACGGAAGCGCCGTTCCTGCTTCGCTGTCCGTTTTGTCGCCCGTCGCGAGTGAGGACCCATCGCCGCTTAACGGTAGACGTGACACAACGGAAAAGCCGTTTCCAGCCAGCCGGGTTGATGCGCCTTGTAACGGGGTACTCACTCCCTCATTACCAGGATTCCTGTTGTGCGGCGTCGTCAGATTTTGTGATGAAAAACCAGAAAGGCGCATAACTCATTCCTTAGTTGGACAAAGTATGAGCACTAAGTGGGCGACAAAAGGCAAAGGTTCCATCGGGTGGTATTTATCCCCTCCCTTATCGCTTCCCAGACAGCGCTCCCCCTTATGTCCCGCGTCCGCATATTGCCGCTTTTCCCGAATGGATTTTGTTTCATACCAAAACCCTAAACGGCAGTCCGTTTTTGTGATTCAAATCACATTTATATCATTAACAACACTTATAACAAATTTGTCTCATTAATGTTGTTGAATGATAATGATTATTATTTATAATACTATTCTCAATAACAAATAGCAGGATGGCGTGCTAAAGCCACACAAAGTGTCGTTTTTTTATCTTTAACAGGTAGAAAAACTATCGTGCTGGATTGTAGCGCTTCGGCCTTCCTGTCAGGTACTGACAAATCAACACTCGCGACTCGTCGCCAGGCGTATAGCGCTGCCATGTTCAGATGGCGGCAGGGCCTTTTATGTCTTCAATAAGGGAACAGGGTATGGTCTTACGTTCGCAAACTCAGGCAGTGCCTCGCCTGCACCTGCCTCATAGCGCTACCGATCCTCAGGATTATATTTTTAATGACCAGCAGCTGTCGGCCTGGGCGCAGCAGACGCAGGACGTGCTGGCGCTGATGACCCGCACGCTGAAAGGCGTTGAAAAACCGTTCAGCGGTATTCTGCCTCACGAGCTTGCTGCGGAATTTAGCGATGTCGATCTCGACCGGCCGCTGGGCAGCAACGATGCGGCGCTGGAGGAGCTTAAACGCCTCTACCTGCGCGATGCCGTCTGGTTCCACCATCCCAAATACGTGGCGCACCTCAACTGCCCGGTGGTGCTGCCGTCACTGCTGGCCGAGCAAATTATGGCGGCGGTAAACAGCTCCGTGGATACCTGGGATCAGAGCGCAGGCGGCACGCTGATTGAGCAGAAGGTCATTGACTGGACGCTGGGCCGAATTGGCCTGCCGTCCACCGCGGACGGGATCTTCACCAGCGGCGGCACCCAGTCCAATCTGATGGCGATGCTGCTGGCGCGAGACAGCTGGTGTGCGGCACATCATCCCGGCCACCTGATTAAGCATCAGGGATTGCCGCCGGATGCGGTTAAGTGGCGCGTTTTCACCTCAAAACTGAGCCATTTCAGCATTCAGAAATCGATGGCGATTCTGGGGCTGGGTTACGATGCCGTTATTGCGGTGGATCATGATGAACATTACCGCATGGATGCCGTTCAGCTGGAGCAGGAAATTCAGCGCTGCCAGCAGGCGGGCCTGATCCCTGTCGCCATCGTGGCCACCAGCGGCACCACCGATTTTGGCAGCATCGACCCGCTTGACGATATCGCCACCCTCTGTGAGCACTACGGTCTGTGGATGCACGTTGATGCAGCGTACGGCTGCGGCCTGCTGGCGTCGGAAAATCACCGCCAGCGCCTCTCCGGCATTGAAAAAGCCCATTCCGTGACCGTGGATTACCACAAGTCGTTCTTCCAGACCGTCAGCTGCGGCGCGTTCTTTGTGCGTGATAAGCAGCACCTGAGTCACGTTACGCACCATGCGGATTACCTCAACCCGCTTAGCGCGCAGCAGGAAGGCACACCCAACCTGGTCAATAAAAGTATCCAGACCACCCGCCGTTTTGACGCACTAAAAATGTGGCTGACGCTGCGCATTATGGGGCCATCGGCGCTGGGTGAGGCTTTTGATCGCATTCTGACCCTGACGCAACAAGCGCATCAGCTGCTGAGCGCCCATCCCTGCGTGGAGGTTCTTCATGCGCCAGAACTGACTACCCAGGTTTTTCGCTACGTACCCCGTCCCGGCATGGGCGACGCACAGCTTGATGAGATCAATGCCAGCATCCGTAAGGCGCTGTTCCGCTCCGGCAATGCGGTGATCGCCGGCACCCGGGTTGAGGGTCGTCAGTATCTGAAAATTACGCTTTTAAATCCCACCACCACGGCGGCTGACATTGAAGATGTCATTGCGCTGATTGTGCATTATGGCCGTGAGCGGGCGCGGGACGCTGCGCTGAATGCGGCTAACCAGTGAGAACTCCGTTATGAATAACACTCTCTATGATTTTATCGGCATTGGTATTGGTCCCTTTAACCTTGGTCTGGCCTGTCTGAGCGAGCCGGTTGAGGGGCTGAGCGGCGTCTTCCTCGATCAGAATCCCGGCTTTGACTGGCACACCGGTATGATGCTGGAGAGTGCCCATTTGCAGACGCCGTTTATGGCCGATCTGGTGACGCTCGCCGATCCCACCAGTCCTTACAGCCTGCTTAACTACATGAAGCAGAAAGGGAAATTATACTCCTTTTACATTCGTGAAGACTTTTTCCTGATGCGTAAAGAGTACAATCAGTACTGTCAGTGGGCCTGCTCTCAGCTGAGTAACCTGCGCTGGAATACGCGTGTGGATTACGTGAGCTACGATGATGCACGGCAATGCTATCGCGTGCGTACCCTTGATACGGTTAGCGGTAAACAGCAGGAATGGCTGGCGCGTCACCTGATACTGGGCACCGGCCCCAGCGCGTGGATGCCGGAGTGTAGCCGCCCGCACCGCGACCGCTTCACTCACTCAAGCGACTACCTCAGAAATAAAGAACAGCTCCAGAAAAAGCGTTCGATCACCGTATTGGGCAGCGGGCAGAGCGCGGCTGAAATCTATTACGATCTGCTAACGGAAATCGACCGCTTTGGCTATCAGCTGAACTGGATTACCCGTGCGCCACGCTTCTATCCGCTGGAATACACCAAACTGACGCTGGAAATGACCTCGCCGGAGTGGATTGACTACTTCCACAGCCTGTCACCAGCAAAACGGGACGAGCTCAACGCGCGCCATAAAAACCTTTATAAAGGCATTAACAGCAGCCTGATCAACGACATCTACGACCTGATGTACGTTAAACAGCTTGATGGCAGGCTGGACGTTAATCTCTTTACCCATTCCGAGCTAACCGATATGCGCTGGCTGCCGGAGGGCGAATTCGAGCTTTCGCTGCATCAGCAGGAGCAGGATTGCGCCTTTACCCGCCGTAGCGAAGGGGTCGTCATGGCCACGGGCTACCAGTATCGCCCGCCGATGTTTATTGAGGGGATAGCCCAGCGCCTGCGCTGGGATGAGAAAGGCCGCTACGACGTCCAGCGTAATTACAGCATCGATAACCATAATCAGGTCTTCGTGCAGAACGCCGAGCTGCATACGCACGGCTTTGTCACCCCGGATTTGGGGATGGCCTGCTACCGTAATTCCGTCTTACTGCGCGAGCTGACCGGGCGGGAAATCTATCCCATCGAACGGCAGATTGCTTTTCAGACCTTCCCGGCACAATCGGAACGTTGATATGTCTCAGAGCCCACTTTTCAGTACCGCCCGTCCGGCGGGTCATTTTACGCTCCGGCCGCTGCGCGCCGAAGATGCTTCACGCATTCACGACTGGGTCACCCGCGACTATGCCCGCTTTTGGGGGATGCAACACGACAGCCTTGAACAGGTCGCGGCCTTTTATCAGCGGCTGACGGCTACCCATCCGCACGCCGCGCTCATTGGCTGCTGCGATGAGGAGCCGGTGTTCCTGATGGAGTTTTACCGTGCCAGCGAGGACGAGGTCGGCAAGTTCTACTCTGCACAGCCCGATGATTACGGGATGCATATCCTGATTGCGCCCGCCAGCAGGCCGGTTAAGCAGTTCAGCTGGCAGGTTTTCACCGTGGTGATGGACTACATGTTCAGCCAGCCCGGGGTAGGCCGCGTGGTCGTCGAGCCGGACGTACGCAATAACAAAATTCATCCACTCAACAAGCGCGCGGGTTTTCGCTACCAGCACACCATTGATATGGGCCACAAAACCGCCTGGCTGGCCTTCTGCCAGCGTGAAGATTATCAACATGCCTTAATGAGGGAATCGCTGAATATGAATACCATCACGCCGTTACTGACCGGAACCCATCTGTCAGGTGACAACTGGGCGCAGGCTAACCGTCTGCTTATCCGCAAAGCGATTGCCGAATTTGCCCATGAAAAAATCGTGACGCCAGTCGAAGCCAGCGAGGGGCGTTACGTGCTCGCCGTGCCGGGTGGCGAAGCGCAATACCTGTTCAAAGCACACCGCCTGGCGCTGGATCACTGGGAAATTGAGGCGGATTCGCTGATCAAACAGGAGAACGGCCATCCTCTGACGCTGGATGCCCTGCAGTTCATTGTCGAATTCAATGAGCAGATAAACATTCCGCAGGCGCTACTGGCGACCTACATGGAAGAGATCAGCAGCACGCTGTGCAGCAGCGTCTACAAGTTGCAGAAGAACAACCCGGACAGCCAGGCGCTGGTCAAAGCGGATTTTCAGGCCGTTGAGGCCGCCATGACCGAAGGCCATCCCTGTTTTGTTGCTAACAATGGTCGCATTGGCTTTGATGCTCGCGACTACCTGGCGTTCGCGCCGGAAGCCGCCACGCCAGTTAACCTCGTCTGGGTTGCCGTGCATCTGCGCAACGCGCACTTTTCCAGCATCAGCACGCTGGAATACGAGCAGCTCATGCGCGACGAGCTGGGGGAGTCAACCCTGGACCATTTCAACGCGCTGCTGACGGAGAAAGCGCTGCCGGTCGATGACTATATTTTTATGCCGGTTCACCCCTGGCAGTGGCAGAACAAACTGCTGACCGTCTTTGCTGCGGATATTGCCAGTCATGATATTGTTTACCTCGGCACCGGCGATGACCAGTACCAGGCTCAGCAATCCATTCGCACCTTCTTTAACCGCAGTCAGCCCACTAAACGCTATGTGAAAACCGCGTTATCGGTGCTCAATATGGGCTTTATGCGCGGCCTGTCGCCTTACTATATGGCTACCACGCCGGCGATCAATGAATGGCTGGAAGCACTGGTGGCGAAGGATGCGTGGCTACAGCGCTGTGACTTCCGCATACTGCGCGAGGTCGCGGCCGTGGGTTACCACAATCGCTACTACGAAAGCGCCATTAAGGGTGACTCGGCCTATAAGAAAATGTTCGCAGCCCTGTGGCGGGACAACCCGGTCGCCGATCTGCAACCGGGCCAGCGGCTGATGACCATGGCCTCCTTCCTGCACGTTGATCAACACCAGCAGCCGCTGCTGCCCGCGCTGATCGCCGATTCCGGTCTGTCAGCAGAACGCTGGGTGGCGCGCTATCTGACCTGCTACCTCAGCCCGCTGCTGCACTGCTTCTATCAGTATGATCTGGTCTTTATGCCTCACGGGGAAAACCTGATCCTGCTGCTGGAAAATAACGTCCCCGTTAGCGCCTATATGAAGGATATCGGTGAAGAGATCGCCGTCATGAACCCGGATGCGGTACTGCCTGAGAAGGTCCAGCGCCTGGCGGTGGACGTGCCGGAAAACCTCAAGCTGCTGTCGATATTTACTGACGTTTTCGACTGCATTTTCCGCTTTATCAGCGCCGTCCTGCACCAGTCCGGCACGCTGTCGGAAGAGAAGTTCTGGCAGGCCGTTGCCGACTGCGTGAAAGAGTATCAGCAGGCGCATCCGCAGTTTGCCAGTAAGTTTGCCCGTTATGACCTGTTCGCCCCGGCCTTCACCCGCTCCTGCCTGAACCGCCTGCAGCTGGCGAACAATCAGCAGATGATTAACCTGACCGACCCGGCGGAAAACCTGAAGTTTGCCGGGACGCTGGATAACCCGATTGCCCGCTGGCGCTAACCTGCCGTTCAAAAGCGTGCACGGCGTAGCCGGGCAGGCAATAACGTGGCGGGGTATTACGCCCCGCTGTGCAGATATTTTCCTCTGCCCGCTAAAAAAGTGGTGTATGTTGGCGCGGTCGCTTCGGCGGCCGCGTTTTTATCATTCTGTTTTGGGGAAGGAACCGCAATGTCTCTTTTTACACCCGTGTCGCGCCTGACCCGCCGACATTTGATTTTTCCACTGTCGCTGGTGCTGTTCGAGTTTGCCACCTATATCGCGCACGACATGATCCAGCCTGGTATGCTGCTGGTCACCAGCGAGTTTCACGTCGGGCCGGAATGGGTCTCCGCTTCGCTGACGGCCTACCTGATTGGCGGTATTGTTCTCCAGTGGCTGCTCGGGCCGCTTTCTGACAGGTTGGGCCGCCGTCCGGTGCTGCTCTCCGGGGTCGCCTTTTTCATGCTCACCTGCATGGCAACCCACTGGGTACAAAGCATCGAGCAGTTTGTTCTGCTGCGCTTTCTGCAGGGGATAAGCCTCTGTTTTATCGGGGCGGTGGGCTACGCCACCATTCAGGAGGCATTCGACGAATCGCTCAGCGTGAAGATCATGGCGCTGATGGCCAACGTGGCGCTGCTGGCACCCCTGGCAGGCCCGCTGGCCGGGGCGGCGTTTCTCTCGTTCAGCGACTGGCGCACCATGTTCTGGCTATTCGGCGGCGTGACCGCCGTGGCGCTGATAGGTCTGTGGCGAACCATGCCTGAAACGTCGGGCGACAGAAATACCTCGCTGTCGGTCAAATCGCTCGCAGCAGGTTATTACGCGCTGCTGAAGAACCGCCAGGTGATGGGCGGTTCGCTGGCGATTGGCCTGGTGACCATTCCCTGCCTCGCCTGGGTCGCGCTGTCGCCGGTTATCCTGATGCATGACGAAGGGCTAAGCCGGATGGATTACGCGCTGCTCCAGCTGCCGGTCTTCGTGGCGATGATCGCCGGTAACCTGACGCTGGGTCGCCTCGCCAGCCGCCTCCCCATTGAGCAGCCGCTGCGGCTGGGGGCCTGGCCGATCCTTGCTGGCCTGGCAATCGCGGCCATCAGCACCGCCATCAATACGCACAGCTATTTGTGGCTGACCGCCGGACTGAGCCTCTACGGCTTTGGCACCGGGCTGGTTAATGCCGGGCTTTACCGGCTGACGCTGTTTTCCAGCAGCGCCGGAAAAGGCAGCGTGGCGGCGATGTTAGGGATGGCGAGCATCGTGGTCTTTGCGCTGGGGATTGAGGCTGCTAAAGCGGCTTACTTCAGCGGAGGCAGCGCGTGGTTCAGCCTGTTTAATCTGGTCTGCGGCCTGCTCTGGCTCTGGCTGGTACGGGCATTTCTGCGCGAGCGCCAGCGCCGCAGCCTGGCTATGCCGGTGACGTAACAATTTTGCCCATGCTGAAAAGCTGGCCCTGGACGCAGGGATCATCCGTGCGGGCGATGATTACCGCGCCTTTCATACGGCGGCGTCGGCGGTGGAATGGTGCCTGACACCGAGATGAGGTTATATCTGTAAAAGGGAAAGCATTTATATCCCTACACTTTCAATGAGAAAAGATAAGAAAAATCAACGCTTGAAAAGCTGAATAGGAAAGATAATAATTCTCATTGAGATTACACATATTCTTACATCTCTATAACGCGCGTCTTTCTACTTCACTCCTGCGAGACGGGAGCGATAAGCCTACTTATTTAAGGGATTGATAATGAGAATGCCTTTTATCCTGAAGCGTTCCGTTCTGCTCTGTTCTGTCGCACTTTGCACACCCGCTCTCACCTGGGCCGCCGATACCCTGGTCGTTACCGCAGAGCCTGTAGAAACGGCTACTTCTCCGACCGAAGGCTATACGGCGAAAACCAGCAGCGGCGCCACCAAAACCGATCGCCCACTGATAACTACCGGCCAGTCTGTGTCCGTGGTGACCCGCCAGCAGATGGAAGATCAGGGCGCGATGGACGTCAACCAGGCGCTGAACTATACCGCCGGGGCCTTCACCAACTTCGCAGGGGCGGCCACGCGCTACGATACGGTTTCGCTGCGCGGCTTCCACGGCGGCGACGTGGACAACATCTTCCTGGATGGCCTGCGCCTGATGAGCGATCCCGGCAGCTACAACGTGCTACAGGTCGATCCCTGGTTCCTTGAGCGTATCGACGTCATCAAAGGTCCTTCCTCCGCACTCTACGGTCAGACCGTGCCGGGCGGGCTGGTGATGGAAACCTCTAAGCGCCCGCAGTTCTCCCCGCAGGGCCATTTCCGCCTGTTCACCGGCACCAACAGCACTAACGGCGCGGCCTTTGATTACACCGACGCGATTAACGATCAGTGGGCGTTTCGCCTGACGGGTATCACCCGCAACAGCGATACCCAGTATGACCATACCCGCGAAGAGAAATATGCTATCTCCCCGTCTCTGCTGTGGCAGCCGGATGAAGATACCTCACTGCTGCTGCGCGCCTATCTGCAAAAAGACCCCTCCGGCGGCTATCACAGCGCGGTGCCGGGTGACGGCAGCATCACCGAACATAATGGCCGTAAGCTGAGTACCGGCTTCTATGACGGCGACAGTTCGCTGGATCAGTTCAAGCGCAATGAGCAAATCTACAGCGCCGAATTCGCGCATCGCTTTAACGATACCTGGGCATTCCGCTCGAATGCCAGCTACTCGCACTCAAACGTCGATCTCGATCAGGTGTATCAGATTGGCTGGGACACCGCCAATCCTGACCTGCTGAATCGCTACTACTCCGGCTCCCGTTCCTCGCTGGACGCCTTTGCCATCGACAACCAGCTGGAAGCAGATTTTGCCACCGGCGAGGTTGACCACAAGGTGGTGCTGGGCGCTGAATATCATCAGTATAAAAATGATCTGAGCGACGCCAGCGGCTATGCCAGCCAGCTGAATGCCGTTACCGGTCAGGCTGTGGGCCTTAACCCGGACTACACCTTCAGCAAGTCGCAGCGCCGCTACTACCAGACCGGGGTCTATCTGCAGGATGAGATGGTGTGGGATAAGTGGCATCTGGACCTGTCCGGCCGCTACGATCGCATCGTCTCGCAGACGGAAAACTATGCTTACGACAGCAAATACCGTCGTCAGGATGACCATATTGGCGGTCGCGCGGCCCTGCTCTATGCCTTCGATAACGGCATTTCGCCTTACGCCAGCTACAGCCAGGCCATTACGCCGCAGTCCCTCTCTGGTCGGGACGGTAACCTGCTCAAGCCAACGACCTCTGAGCAGTATGAGGCCGGTGTGAAGTATCAGCCGGTGGGTACTTCCGATCTCTACTCCATCGCCGTTTATGATTTAACGCAGAAGGATGTCGGCAACCGCGTGGTGGTAGGCTCCTACTATGATCCGGCAGGAAAAGTGCATTCACAGGGGCTGGAGCTGGAAGCACACAACCAGCTCACGCCGCGCCTGAGCACCCTTGCCAGCTATACGGTGAACCACGTGCGCTATAAGGACTCGGTGGACGGCAACGACGGACATACCCCTTACGTGACGCCAAACTCCATGGCGTCGGCCTGGGCTAAATACCAGTTTGACTATGGACTGAGCGTCGGTGCGGGCGTGCGCTATATCGGCAAGCAGTGGGCGGATAACGAAAATACCACGCGGCTGCCCTCCGTCACGCTGTTTGACGCATCAGTGCGTGCCGATCTGGGCGCCTGGAACAGCAGCCTGAAAGGTGCCTTTGTGCAGGTTAATGCCAATAACCTGACCGATCGTGACTACGTCTCGGCCTGTTACGGTACCGGTTACTGCTACTGGGGCGCTGAGCGGACTATTATGGCGACCGTCGGCTACGACTTCTGATGCGACGTCGCTGTTCCAGATAGCGTGCCGGGGTATGTGCTGCGGTAATACGCGCAATAATTCAGCGTAACGCCTCAGTCGGCCCGAGAACTCAGCGTGGGATAACCCTGCGCTGAGTTTTTTTATGCCCGGCAGCCAGTCACTTTCCATGTCATAAAACTGTCATATTGCGTACATGTCACTGTCATCAAAATGTCCTATTTTCCCTCCAGCAGCAAAAAATACTGAGATTAAGACCGCGTGTAGTCTGACTTTTAATCCCCCGGAGGGAATATGACACTGGTACGCAAAACCCTGACGCAATTCGTCGCAGTAACCCTTTCACTCAGCACTCTTTCCGTCATGGCGGCCACCAATCTGACCGGCGCGGGCGGCACCTTCCCGGCACCGGTTTATAACAAATGGGCCGCAGAGTACAACACGGCGACGGGTGCGCAGGTTAACTATCAGGGCATCGGATCCTCCGGCGGTGTAAAGCAAATAATCGCGAAAACCGTCGACTTTGGCGCGTCTGATGCCCCAATGAAAGACGACGAACTGCAAAAAAATGGCCTGTTCCAGTTTCCGACCGTGATTGGCGGCGTGGTTTTGGCCGTTAATCTGCCTGGCGTGAAATCCGGCCAGCTGACGCTGGACGGGAAAACCGTCGGCGATATCTACCTGGGCAACGTTAAAAAGTGGAATGACCCGGCTATTAGCCGCCTGAACCCCGGCGTTAAGCTGCCCGACAGCAACATCAACGTGGTGCGCCGCGCCGACGGCTCCGGCACCTCGTTCGTCTTCACCAGCTACCTGGCAAAGGTGAACAGCGACTGGAACAGCAAAGTGGGCAAGGGGAATACCGTAAACTGGCCGGTTGGCCTGGGCGGTAAGGGTAACGACGGCGTTGCTGCCTTTGTTCAGCGGCTGCCAGGCTCAATTGGCTACGTCGAGTATGCCTATGCGAAACAAAACGGCCTGGCCTGGACCAAACTGCTGGATGCCGATGGCAAAGCGGTTGAACCCGGTGAGCAGAGCTTCAGCAATGCGGCGAAAGGCGCAGACTGGCAGCGCTCTTTTGCTCAGGATCTGACGTTTCAGAAGGGCGAAAATGCCTGGCCGATTACCTCCACCACCTTCATTTTGCTGCATCAAGTGCAGGATAGCGCCGACAAGGGCGCAGCCGTGCTGAAATTCTTCGACTGGGCCTACAAAAACGGCAGCAAAACCACCACCAGCCTCGACTATGCGCCGCTGCCGGATGCGGTGGTTAAGCAGATCCGCGCCGCATGGAAAACCGACGTTAAAGACAGCTCAGGCAAGGCCCTCTTTTAATCAAGGGGCTCGCTGACTGACCCCGGTATGGGGCGAGCCCTGGGCCGCCCCTACACTTCACTTACTGAGAACGCTATGGCTGCAACCACGCCGACATTCAGGCCTCCCGGCAGGCGGGGCGATATTATCTTCAGCGCGCTGGTTAAGCTGGCGGCGCTGATTGTACTGTTGCTGCTGGGCGGCATTATCGTCTCGCTTATTATCTCCTCCTGGCCGAGTATCCAGAAGTTTGGCTTCGCCTTTTTATGGACCAAAACCTGGGATGCGCCCAACGAACAGTTTGGTGCGCTGGTGCCGATTTATGGCACCGTCGTCACTTCACTTATTGCGCTGATCATTGCCGTACCGGTCAGCTTCGGTATCGCCCTGTTCCTGACCGAGCTGGCGCCTAACTGGCTGCGCCGTCCGCTCGGCGTGGCCATTGAACTGCTGGCCGCGATCCCGAGCATCGTCTATGGCATGTGGGGCCTGTTTATCTTTGCTCCGCTGTTTGCCACCTGGTTCCAGACGCCGCTCGGCGATCTGATGGCGAATATCCCCATCGTCGGCGCACTCTTCTCCGGTCCGGCCTTCGGCATCGGCATTCTGGCCGCCGGGATTATTCTCGCCATTATGATCATTCCCTATATCGCATCGGTCATGCGCGACGTCTTCGAACAGACGCCGGTGATGATGAAAGAGTCTGCCTACGGCATTGGCTGTACCACCTGGGAGGTTATCTGGCGCGTGGTGCTGCCGTTTACTAAAAACGGCGTGATCGGCGGGGTGATGCTTGGCCTCGGACGCGCGCTCGGTGAAACCATGGCGGTGACCTTTATCATTGGCAACACCTACCAGCTCGACAGTCCGTCGCTGTTTATGCCGGGCAACAGCATTACCTCGGCGCTGGCGAATGAGTTTGCCGAAGCCGAATCGGGCGTGCATACCGCCGCGCTGATGGAGCTGGGGCTGATCCTTTTCGTCATTACCTTTATCGTGCTGGCCTGCTCTAAGCTAATGATCCTGCGCCTGGCGAAAAGTGAAGGAGGGCGCTCATGACCGCGCTGGACATGCATACCCCTGACGGACTGGCGGCCTCGCGCCGCAAGATGCAGGCCTGGCGACGGCTGAAAAACCGCATCGCCCTGACGCTTTCGCTGATGACGATGGCATTTGGCCTGTTCTGGCTGGTGTGGATCCTGTTTGCTACCGTTACGCGCGGTATGGATGGCCTCACGCTGTCGCTATTTACCGAGAATACCCCACCGCCAAACACGACGGGTGGCGGCCTGGCGAACGCCATCGCTGGCAGCGGGCTGCTGATCCTCTGGTCAACGCTGGTGGGAACGCCGCTGGGGATCATGGCCGGCATTTACCTGGCGGAGTATGGCCGTAAATCCTGGCTGGCGGAGGTTATCCGCTTCATTAACGATATTCTGCTCTCCGCACCCTCTATTGTAGTGGGGCTGTTCGTCTACACGCTGGTGGTGGCGCGGATGCAGCACTTTTCCGGCCTGGCGGGCGTGGTGGCGCTGGCGCTGCTGCAGATCCCGATCGTCATCCGCACCACGGAAAATATGCTTCGGCTGGTGCCGGACAGCCTGCGCGAAGCGGCCTATGCGCTGGGCACGCCAAAATGGAAGATGATCTCGGCGATTACCCTCAAAGCCTCGGTTTCCGGCATTCTTACCGGCGTGCTGCTGGCGATAGCCCGTATCGCGGGAGAGACCGCGCCGCTGCTGTTTACCTCGCTCTCCAATCAGTTCTGGAGCACCGATATGATGCAGCCGCTGGCTAACCTGCCGGTGACGATCTTCAAATTTGCCATGAGTCCGTTCACGGAGTGGCAGAGCCTGGCCTGGGCGGGCGTACTGTTAATTACGCTCTGCGTCCTTCTGCTGAATATTCTGGCGCGTGTGGTCTTCGCCAGGGGCAAACATTAATTAAGCGTGCGGCTGCGGCGGCATGAACCATGCGAGAAGAACAATGGCTGACAACTCCTCCAGTAATATGATTCAGGTGCGAAATATGAACTTCTGGTATGGGAAATTCCATGCCCTGAAGAATATCAACCTGGATATTGCCAGAAATCAGGTGACCGCCTTTATCGGCCCGTCGGGCTGCGGGAAATCCACGCTGCTGCGCACCTTTAACAAGATGTTCGCGCTCTACCCGGAGCAGCGCGCGGAGGGGGAAATCCTGCTCGACGGCGAGAATATCCTGACCGCCAGCCAGGATATCGCCCTGCTGCGCGCGCGGGTGGGAATGGTCTTTCAGAAGCCGACGCCGTTCCCGATGTCGATTTACGAAAACATCGCGTTTGGTGTACGCCTGTTTGAAAAACTGTCACGTGCCGATATGGACGAGCGGGTACAATGGGCGCTGACCAAGGCTGCGCTGTGGATGGAAACCAAAGATAAGCTGCATCAGAGCGGCTACAGCCTGTCCGGTGGTCAGCAGCAGCGGCTCTGTATTGCGCGCGGCATTGCCATTCGCCCTGAAGTGCTGCTGCTGGATGAACCCTGCTCGGCGCTGGATCCGATTTCCACGGGCCGTATCGAAGAGCTGATCACCGAGCTGAAGCAGGATTACACCCTGGTGATCGTTACGCACAATATGCAGCAGGCGGCGCGCTGCTCCGATCACACCGCCTTTATGTACCTGGGCGAGCTTATTGAGTTCAGCGATACCGACACGCTGTTCACTAAACCGCACCAGAAGCAGACTGAAGACTATATTACCGGCCGCTACGGTTGATTGACGGGAGAACACGATGGATAACCTTAACCTCAACAAACATATCTCCGGGCAGTTCAACGCCGAGCTGGAGCATATCCGTACCCAGGTGATGACCATGGGTGGGCTGGTGGAGCAGCAGCTTACCGACGCCATCACCGCGATGCATAACCAGGATGGCGAGCTGGCGAAGCAGGTCATTGCGGGCGATCAGCAGGTCAATATGATGGAAGTGTCGATTGATGAAGCCTGCGTGCGGATCATTGCCCGGCGTCAGCCCACCGCCAGTGATTTACGGCTGGTGATGGCGATCATCAAAACCATTTCCGAGCTGGAACGCATCGGCGACGTGGCGGATAAAATCTGCCGCACCGCCCTGGAGAAGTTTGGTCAGCAGCATCAACCGCTGCTGGTGAGCCTGGAGTCGCTGGGCCACCATACTATTCAGATGCTGCATGACGTCCTGGACGCCTTCGCGCGTATGGATCTCAATGCCGCCGTCGAAATTTATCGCGAAGACAAAAAGGTCGACCAGGAGTACGAAGGCATCGTGCGGCAATTGATGACCTATATGATGGAGGATCCGCGCACCATTCCCAGCGTACTCACCGCCCTGTTTTGCGCGCGTGCCATCGAGCGCATTGGCGACCGCTGCCAGAATATCTGCGAAATCATCTTCTATTTCGTAAAAGGGCAGGATTTCCGCCACATCGGCGGCGATCAGCTGGATAAACTGTTAACGGATGACAATAGCTGATCCCTCCGGCCTTAGTTAAGTATAATTATTCAAGCTTAAGAGGATGTTGCTTGAGCCCTTTAGGTAAATCACTGAGTATCCGATTTTTCGGTATTTTTCAGCCTGATGAATATTTATCTAAAGGGAATGCAATTTATGAAGTTAAAGATCCTCGCATTAGCTATTTCCACTCTGACGGTTACCGGTGCCTGGGCGCACGGTTATATTCAGGAGCCAGCCAGCCGCGCGTATCAATGTAAACTGGGCAAAAACCTGGACTGTGGTAATGTCACCTGGGAACCACAAAGTGTCGAACAAATCTCCGGTTTTCCGTTTACTAAGCTCCCACGTGACGGTGAACTGGCCAGCGCAAGTATCCCGACTTTTGCGCAGCTGGATCGTCAGTCTGCGGATGCATGGGCGAAAACGCCGTTTAAATCAGGCAAGCAGAAATTTACCTGGAATCATACCGCACCGCATAAAACCGTCAGCTGGACCTATTACATCACCAGGCAGGATTGGGACGCGAACAAACCCCTCACCAGAAGCGCCTTTGAGTTAACGCCTTTCTGTACCGTACCGGGCAATAATCGGGCACCTGCACGCTCCGTAACCCATGAATGTAGGGTGCCAGAACGTACCGGCTATCAGGTGGTTTATGGCGTCTGGCATATTGCCGATACGGTTAACAGCTTCTATCAGGCTATTGATCTGGACTTTGGCAGCGGCAGCGATCAAAACCAGACTCCTGCAGAAAGTGAATGGACGCAGCTGAGTGGTGTGCTTTACGGCAAGGACCTTAAGGTCGGTGATACTGTTTCAGTCAGCTTTTTCGATACCAATGGGATAATAAACGCTCTTAAGTATCAGCTGAACATTACCAGCGAAGATTTGACTGATAAAAATCGCTGGTCAAAAGCCCTGGCGGAGGTGATTAACAAAGAATCTCAGGGGCGGCTTCAGGCCGGAGTGATGAACAGCACCACGAAAGCTATCGAGCCCGTATTCGGACATAACAACCTCTATACCCGTAGCGATCTCTCAAGCGTTAAAAGCTTCGCACTCTCTTATACGGAAAATCAGGCGCCGGCGATTCAGGAACGTATTACCTTAAGCCATCTCACGGCTGAAAAAATCAAAGGCGGGAAATCGGAGGTTAAATTTAATGTCCATGTGTCTGGTAAGCTGAATATTGAGGCAAAAGTTTACGATAGTGCTGATTTGGTCAGAGGGTATCTTAAATCCGAGCTGAATAATACCAACAGGGCGCTGAGTATTCACCTTGATGGTGTTGAAGCGGGGGAATATATTTTCAAGGTTATCGCAACTAACGAAAAAGGCGATATTCTGCAGCCAGAATATATTAAATTCAGACTGGAAAACGATCCTTCAGAGGCCAGGCCTGACGCTGAATTAAACGATCTGCCTGTCTTCCCGGCCGGTATTTCAGATTATAAAGCCGGGACGCGCGTTATTCAGCAAAAAAACCAGAAAGTTTATGAATGCCTGCCGTTCCCCAACAGCGGATATTGCAAGCAGTGGAGCCAGAGCGCAAACCAGTTTGAACCCGGCGTGGGTTCGCACTGGCAGATGGCATGGAAACAGATGAACTGAGTTGATGCTGCCCTCGGGGCTGACCCCCTCGCGGGAGGAAAAGCTGTTTATCTTTCCTGACGGAAGATAACCCATTTTTATCCAGTGAACACGCCTGGCTTAGGGTGTTCACTGCCTTTATTTTGTGGTCAGATCCCAGCCACGTGCCTTCCACAGGCCCGGCAGCTGCGCCATATCATCAAACGCGGTCACCAGCGGATGGTCGATCGGCTTATTATGGGCATCCGCACAGTAATAAAATACCGGGATACCCGCGGCAACGCCGGCGTTAGCGCCCGCTTCGGAGTCATCCACCAGAATACAGTTGTCCAGTGGTACGCCCATCTGTTTCGCCGCGTGGACCATCAGGTCCGGGTCCGGTTTCCAGCTGTTGATATCGTAGCCGCTGTACAACCGGTCATCAAAAAAGCGGCGCATCTTCGTCAGGCCCAGCGAATGCTGCATTTTCGGCACGGTGCCGTTTGACACCACGCAGACGGGCACGATTATCTGCTCCAGCAGGGCATAAGCGCCTGATATCGGCTTAAGTTCAAGGTCAAAAAGGCGGGCAACTTCTGCCCGCCAGGCGGATTCAAACTCCTCCACCGGCACGGTCAGGTTAAACCGGTTAGCGACGGTTGGAATAATCTCGTACAGCTTGACGCCTTTATATTTCTCAAACATCTCCTGCAGCGGCAGCTCCGCCCCAAAGCGGGCAAAGATGTTGACGTAAGCCTGAGCACAGAGTAATTCGCTGTCAACCAGCGTCCCGTCGCAATCAAAAAACACACAGCTAACAGACATGGTGGGTTCCTGTATTCATTATCATCATGCCACTTTACCTGTCTGACACCGAAATGCGACCTGCAATTGTCAATTCCCGTTAGCGGCAGCGATCTGAAGGTAAATGCGGCGCAATCGGTTGCGAAAAAACCGCCCGGCCGTCTACCAATATTAAATTTTTAGGTTAGGATAGCCGACGATAACTTCTCTTCGTTCTGGAATCACACAATGAATAATCCTGGCCTGTTACAGCGGATCTTTAAACTGCAGGAGCACGGCACGACCGCGCGCACGGAAGTGATTGCGGGATTCACGACCTTTCTGACGATGGTCTACATCGTTTTCGTGAATCCTCAGATCCTGGGTGCAGCGGGCATGAATACCCAGGCGGTGTTTGTCACCACCTGCCTGATTGCCGCGTTCGGCAGTATTCTGATGGGCCTGGTGGCCAACCTGCCGGTTGCGCTGGCACCGGCAATGGGACTGAATGCGTTTTTTGCCTTTGTGGTGGTAGGGGCCATGGGCATTTCATGGCAGGTCGGCATGGGAGCGATATTCTGGGGGGCGACGGGCCTGCTGCTGCTGACTATTTTCCGCGTCCGCTACTGGATGATCGCCAATATTCCTCTCAGCCTGCGGGTGGGCATTACCGCCGGTATCGGCCTGTTTATTGCGATGATCGGTCTGAAGAACGCCGGCATTGTGGTTGCTAACCCGGAGACGCTGGTGGCCGTCGGCCACTTAACCTCCCATAGCGTACTGCTGGGGGCGCTGGGCTTCTTTATTATCGCCATTCTGGCGTCACGCAATATCCATATTGCGGTACTGGTCTCCATTGTGGTGACCACGCTGATTGGCCTGGCCATTGGCGATGTGAAGTACGACGGGGTATTCTCCGCGCCAACGGGCGTCACGTCGATTATCGGCCAGGTCGATCTGGCCGGGTCGCTCAACGTCGGCATGGCGGGGATCATCTTCTCCTTTATGCTGGTGAATCTGTTCGACTCCTCCGGTACGCTGGTCGGCGTAACGGATAAAGCCGGTCTGACCGATGAGAAAGGCACCTTCCCGCGTATGAAGCAGGCGCTCTATGTCGACAGCATCAGCTCGGTGGTTGGCTCATATATCGGCACCTCTTCGGTGACGGCCTACATCGAAAGCTCATCGGGCGTCGCTATCGGTGGCCGCACCGGGCTGATGGCGGTGGTCACCGGGATCCTGTTCCTGCTGGTGATGTTCCTTTCACCCCTGGCGGGTATGGTGCCGCCCTATGCGGCAGCCGGTGCCCTGATTTACGTTGGTGTACTGATGACCTCAAGCCTGACGCGGATAAAGTGGGAGGATCTGACCGAAGCCGTTCCGGCTTTCGTTACCGCTATCATGATGCCGTTCAGCTTCTCCATCACCGAGGGGATCGCACTCGGTTTTATCTCTTACTGTGTGATGAAGCTCGGCAGCGGTCGCTGGCGTGAAATGAGCCCCTGCGTCATCGCCGTGACTCTTCTGTTTGTTCTCAAGATCGTCTTTATTGACGCACACTAAGATAGATCGCGGACAGCAGGTAAACCTGCCTGCTGTCGGTAAGAGTCGTCATTACGGCTCCCTGCGTTTTTCTGGCAGGGAGCTGATTAATTTCAACGTGCGCGGCCCCATCTTCTTCCCCTCGATAGCGGTAATAGAAACCCAGCGATCGCCCCCTTCATACTGCCAGAGATGCAGGCGTTCGCTGCCCGGCGTGCGTGCGCAGGACCAGACCATAAACTCCTCCGCGTCGGAAATGGCCTGAATGTCGGGAAAGGCCTCTGAGCGCAGACGCCCCGATGCGGGAAACAGCCGTAGCGGCTGCGACTGGTCATTATCCGGAAGCTTCAGTATGCTCTGCCTTATCATCCATAGCTGGGCCGCCGCTTCATCCGGATCGTTTTGGGCGTTAATCCACGCTTTTTCGCCCGAAGAGAAGAGGGTGGAAAACTGTTTCTGCAACTGCCGACTGTGGGCCCGAAAAATATCCATTGCCAGCCCAACTGCACCCTCTTCATCAGCCAGCAGGATGCCGACAATATTGCCGGTATAGGCGATGCTGAAATCAGGAAGCTGCGGATCGACAAAGCAGGGGCGGCCACTGGCCGTCACGGTAAGCTCGGGCAGGGAAGTTATGCCATAAACGTGCAGCATCAGCTGTGCCAGCAGCGTGCGGGAAGCCAGATAGCGCCTTCGACGCCTGTCAGGCAGCCCGGCAGCATAGCGGATCAGGGTGGGCGGGAGGTGCTGCGCGGGTATCCCGGCCCAGTCGGGCGTCCAGCGCGCGAAATGACATGCCATTGGTCACTCCATGATAATGGTCGGGGGTCGTCTTCGCTATTGTAAGAATTTTCTTAAGCGATTACACGTCGCTTTGCCGGGTTCGGGATAAATTCGGATTATTGGCACTTTTGCCTCGCTCCACTGTTCTCCGCAGACGATGTTTTGATTGCGGTTCAGCCTGTTTTAACTCAGGATTTGCACCATAACGCTGGATCACCTGGGGCGCGAGAGGGGAGAAAAAACCTGTGCAACCTCACTATTTTCTGAGTATTGATGGCGGCGGTACGCGATGTCGCGCCCGGCTCACTGACCGTCAGAATCATCTGCTGGCCGAAGCGGTTGGCGGGCCCGCCAACGTCTGGTCACAGTTTGAGGCGGCGCTGGCAAGCGTGGAGGCACTGACAGAGCGGGTGATGACGGCGGCAGGGCTGCCACCCGCCGCGCGGGCACAAACCGCAATGGTTGCCGGTCTTGCGGGGGCCAATGTCGCCTCGGTCAAAGCCCGCCTTGCCGACTGGCAGCCCGTCTGCGCCTCTTTGCGGGTGGTGGGCGACGTGGATATTGCCTGTCTGGGTGCACATCAGGGCGCGCCCGGCGCGGCGCTGATCGTCGGCACCGGCAGTCAGGGCGTCTTATGGGATGGCGAGCGCTTTTCCCGGGTAGGCGGCTGGGGTTTTGCGCTATCCGATCACGGATCGGGTGCCGAGCTGGGACGCCGCACCCTGCGGCTGGCGTTGCTGGCTCATGAGGGCATTGTGCCCGAAACGGCGTTCACCGACCGCGTGATGGGCAGGTTTGATCGCAGCCCGGAAGCCATGCTGCTGTGGACGCAGCGGGCAATGCCCGCCGACTGGGGCAGCGTGGTGCCGGAGGTGTTCGCGGCGGCGCAGGCAGGCGATCCCCACGCAGACCAGCTGATACAGCAAACTGCTGATGATATCGCGCTGCTGGTGCGGCGACTGATGGGGGCCGTTGGCGGTCGTCTGGCGTTAATGGGCGGCCTGGCAGAACCTGTCCAGCCCTGGCTTGCGCCCGACATTCTGGCGATGCTGGTACCGCCGCTGGGCGATGCCCTCAGCGGCGCAGGCTGGCTGGCGCGGCAGGGTGAATACTTTGCTTCGCGTTAGGCGATCATGGGACAGTAACTACCGTAATTATCATTGCAGTAGCCGCGACTTTCCGGATTCAGCCTGCGCAGGCGGGCCGGTCATAATCTGGAACTTCTGACGAGTGTAATAACGAACTGCTTCGTTTCAGCAATATTCAGCAGGGATGAATTAAGTTTGTTTACGGAAAAGTGCGGCCAGTTTGCCGAGCTGCACCTGTAGGGTAAGACGACGACTCACTGCAATAAGCCTGATGCCCTTCCGGCGGGGTTCCTTGATGGATCATATTACCTTCTTTGAACACCCATAAATACCAGGGTTAATGGTACCCAGGAATCGCGTCGTTTTTATAAATATCATCCCGGGGAGTAAATTATGGGATCAGCCGCACAGGGCTTATACTGTTTACTGCGGTGAGTGAGCTAGCGTATATTTCGTTAGAAAACGCTTTTAACGTGCAGGGTTTAGATATCCAAACTCTCCCAGCAGATCCATGGCCTGAACAATACGAATAAAAAGCATCCTTAATTATCCATGAAATTACGGATGATGACACGAGCACAGGATCGGTGAAACTATCCTGCACTCGAAGTATATTAGAAGTAAATATTTTTCATCATGAACAATTATCTTGGAAGGAACTTTGCATTGTCGACTCTTTCGACCTCTTTTAGGGTGAAATTGTAAACATTCGATGATATAATTTTCATCTTGGTAACTATGAAATGAGCCTTAGGAGAATACAGTATTTCTCCCTCACCTTTATCAAATGCCATGCCATTTTGAACATATATATCATTGCCGCTGTTGCCTCTCACCTTGAACATCACTTTAACGCTACTCTGACTGCGGTTAGCGAAATCATTAGCTTTTTTTTCATCGCTGGAGGTGGAAAAGAATTGTCCGGTCTGATAAACAGTATAAGTTTTATTTTGCACATCGGTTTTAAATTGACTGACTAAAGTTTCAATCGAATCATCCGTCATTCCTTGCCCACGGTAGGTGGTATTCATTTCATTTGAAGGGGTATAAAAATCATCAATGGCGTTTTTTACCAGTTGGGGTAACTGAGCACATCTATTTATGATCATTCTTTTAACCTCTGCTCCTCTACGGTAAAAAATGTTATCACCAAAGGCTTTACGATATTCATTAACAACTTTATTGCCGTTCAATTTGCCACCTTCGCGCATCAGGCCATACTGGTGACGCGCTTCATGGTTGATCGCTTTACAACCCGCGTTACTCTGATAGATTGTTGAAAAATCTTCCCGCTTAATGTCTCCTTCTCGCTTATCTTTTGTTAATTCTCTATATGTTTCCCCTATTTCATCCAGTTCCAGGCTAATATGTTTTCCTTTTTCCGTTAATTCTTTAATTTTGATGACGTTTATGTTGTACTCTTTTATTAATTTATCCCTCTCGCTCATTTGATTATTGTTTTTTTTCTCGATAGTTTTAATTGCAATTTCAGCTGAGAGCTTATCGGTGCGGGGGTTTATTTTTTCAGCTGAGAGCTTATTGGTGCGGGGGTTTATTTTTTTTACGGCATCTCTACATTCTATTTTATATCGATATCCATGAAATAATTTTTTTAATAAATTACGAGGCTCCCCATATTTAAAATGATCTTCTTTCAGCCGCACGCGGGCATGTTTACCGTACTTATCTGCTACCTTATTAAGTTCTATCAGGGATAAATCATTAGAGGAAATAGTCTTTTTATAGGGATCAATTTTGCAAGCTAGAATAGCTTGAGTGTTTTTTATTTCTGAGATCTCCCACGTAATATTTTTTTGTTCCTTCCTACACTTATTTCTCCGATTTACCACCATTTTCGTAGTGAGTGGAGTGTTTTGGTTAACAGCGCTCGCTGGCATTTTTCTTTCCTTTATTGTATGGATGTTGAGTAGTGCCAAATATATACTAATATATAATTATTACAGGTTTTTATATGAAAACTATCATAAAGCGATTAAACGCATGGAATAGCAGGCTGCCGGATTCAATTTTGCAGTGCAAAGCTAAGCAGCCAGTCTTAGCTCTGTCACGATCATTGAAGATTGCCGGGAGCCTGAACTCGGGCAGAAATTACATCTGTTAACTTAGAGACTCCGTCTCACTTCCCAATGCAGAAGCTGGAGAAAATCCGGCCTAACAGGTCATCGGAGGTGAACGCGCCGGTGATCTCACTCAGGCAGTTCTGGGCGGCACGCAGCTCCTCCGCCAGTAGCTCGCCCGCTTTTGCCCCCACCAGCTGCTCGCGGCCGTCAAGTAAGTGAGTGGCCGCTAACTCCAGCGCCTGAAGGTGACGACGGCGGGCAAGGAAGCCACCTTCCATATTACCGGCAAAGCCCATGCTCTCTTTCAGATGGTCGCGCAGCAGGTCGATCCCCTCGCCGGTGCGGGCCGAGAGGCGGATAAGTGAGTGACCATTCACTGTCGTCATTACCAGCGCTTCGCCGGTGACGTCCGCTTTATTGCGTACCACGGTTATCGGCAGCGCGGCGGGCAGGCGGGCAATAAAGTCGGGCCAGATGTCCGCAGGCTCGGTGGCCGCCGTAGTCGTGCCATCAACCATAAACAGCACGCGATCGGCCCCTTCGATTTCGCGCCAGGCCCGTTCAATACCAATCCGCTCCACTTCATCGCCGGCCTCGCGCAGGCCCGCCGTATCAATAATATGCAGCGGCATACCGTCGATATGGATATGCTCGCGTAGCACGTCGCGGGTGGTGCCGGCGATATCGGTGACGATGGCCGCTTCGCGTCCGGCCAGCGCATTCAGCAGGCTGGACTTACCGGCGTTAGGACGGCCTGCTATCACCACCTTCATTCCTTCGCGCAGCAGGCTGCCCTGACGCGCTTCGGCCCGGACGGCCTCAAGGTCGCTAATCACCTGGTTAAGCAGGGCCTCGATTTTCCCGTCGGAGAGGAAGTCGATCTCCTCATCCGGGAAGTCGATAGCCGCTTCGACGTAGATCCGCAGGTGAGTAAGTGCTTCCACAAGATGGTTAACGCGCAGTGAAAATGCCCCCTGGAGCGAGTTCACCGCCGAGCGCGCCGCCTGTTCGGAACTGGCATCAATCAGGTCGGCAATCGCTTCTGCCTGGGCCAGATCGAGCTTATCGTTCAGAAACGCACGCTCGGAGAACTCGCCGGGACGGGCGATGCGCACGTTCGACATCGACAGGATACGCCGTAGCAGCAGGTCAAGTATCACCGGGCCGCCGTGGCCCTGTAGCTCCAGGACGTCTTCGCCGGTAAAGGAGTGAGGGCCGGGAAACCACAGGGCGATCCCCTGATCCAGCGTGCTGCCGTCCAGGTCGCGGAAGGGCAGATAATCGGCGTAGCGCGGTTTGGGCAGCTTGCCCAGCAGGGCCTGCGCCACGTCGGCCGCCTGGCTGCCGGAGATACGCAGGATACCCACACCACCCCGGCCGGGCGGCGTCGCCTGGGCGACGATAGTTTCGCTTTGACTCATAATCCACTCTCGTTTAGGCAAAAAAATAAGGCGGTCAGTTGACCGCCTTATTCTACCATCCTTCATCTGTCACGGTGCAGGCGCGTTAGTGTTGTAACGCCCGGCCTGTCCATCGGCCCCACTCTTTCCTTATCGCCTGCATGCCGCGCAATGACCGGACAGCGTTCTTATGCTTTCTTTTTGTCGCGGCTGTGAAGGCCACGTTTTTCCAGGCCGCGATAAATCAGCTGCTGCTGGAGGATGGTCACCAGGTTACTGACGATGTAGTACAGTACCAGACCTGCCGGGAACCACAGGAAGAACACGGTGAAGATGACCGGCATAAAGGTCATAATCTTCTGCTGCATCGGGTCGGTGACGGTGGTCGGCGACATCTTCTGGATGAAGAACATCGTGATGCCCATCAGGATCGGCAGGATGTAGTACGGGTCCTGTGCAGAGAGGTCATGGATCCACAGGGCAAACGGCGCATGGCGCAGCTCAATGGAGCCCATCAGCATGTAATACAGCGCCAGGAAGATTGGCATCTGAATAACCAGCGGCAGACAGCCACCCAGCGGGTTTACTTTCTCGGTCTTGTACAGCGCCATCATCTCCTGACTCATACGCTGTTTGTCGTCACCGAGACGCTCACGCATCGCCTGGATTTTCGGCTGAAGCATACGCATCTTCGCCATCGAGGTGTACTGCGCCCGGGTCAGTGGGTACATGATGCCACGCACGATAAAGGTGATAACGATGATGGAGAAGCCCCAGTTACCGATAAAGCTGTGAATGAACTTCAGCAGCTTAAACAGCGGCTGAGAGATAAACCACAGCCAGCCGTAGTCAACCGTCAGGTCCAGATGCGGCGCAATCGCGGCCATCTTGTCCTGAATTTCCGGGCCAACCCACAGCGTGGCAGCCAGATTCTGCTGCGAGCCTGGCGCGACGGTGACGGGCGCAGACTTGTAGCCGACGGCGGCAATACCGTTACCGAGGTTGCTGGTGTACAGCGTATTGGTTCCGGCGGTGCGCGGTACCCACGCGGTGGCGAAATACTGCTGAAGCATCGCTACCCAGCCGTTGCTGGTAGTGGTGCTCAGGTTTTCGTTATCGCTGATTTTGTCGAATTTGTACTTCTCGTAGTTAGTCTCACTGCTGGAGTAAGCCGCGCCACGGAAGGTGTGCAAGGCAAAGTTGTTGCTGCCGGTATCACGATGCTTAGGCAGGTCAATGGTCTGCTTCAGCTGGCCGAACATCGCCACTTCCAGCGGCTGCTGGGTGGTGTTGTTAACCTGATAATCGACGCCGACCGCATAGTCACCGCGCTTAAATACGAAGGTTTTGGTGTAGGTCGCGCCGTTTTCAGCAGTGAACGTCAGCGGGATACGCAGTTCGCTCTGGCCGTCAGCCATCTCATAGTTATCCTGAGAGGCAGTAAACAGTGGGCGTGCGCCATTAGCCGGATTATCCGGGCCGTTACGACCGGTCAGACCGCTCTGTGCCTGATACAGAAAACCTGGGGTCGTTTCCAGCAGCTCAAATGGCTGTGAAGAACCCAGTTTGTCAGGGTAAGCCAGCAGCAGTGCCTGCTCGATATCACCACCGCGGGTGTTGATATGTAAAGACAGGACATCAGTCTTAACGGTGATCGTTTTGCCCTGGCCGCTGGCAGGTACACCCTGATTGGCGGCATCACCGGCTGAGCTGGTCGTGTTCTGTGTGGTCTGGGTCTGCACAGGCTGCGGAGCATGGTCCGTTTGCCAGGCTTGCCAGATCATAAAGGACACGAACAGAAAAGCGATGAGAAAAAGATTGCGTTGCGAATCCATCGTTAATGTTCTCTGGTATCAATGGTTATTTGGCGGCACCGGATCGTCACCACCCGGGTTTAAAGGATGGCATTTTAATACGCGTTTCGTCGTCAACCAACTGCCTTTTATTACGCCGAACCTGCGCAATGCCTCAATACCGTATTGAGAGCAAGTTGGATGAAAACGACAGTGGGGTCCTAAGAGAGGGCTGATTACGCGCTGATAGACGCGAATCAGCCCAATCAGGAGCCGCGAGCCAGGCGACAGTGTCGACGCCATATCTTCTCCAACGCTTCCGCCAGCGCCTGGTTATCCAGGTCGGCAACCCCTTTTTTCGCCACCACTACAAAATCCATAGCGGGCAGGTCATGCTGACGCAGACGAAAGCTTTCGCGGGTCAATCGCTTGATCCGGTTGCGTTCATGCGCGCGCTTGACGTGTTTTTTGGCGACGGTAAGACCGATGCGGGGATGCCCCAGCGAGTTCAGGCGGCCGAGAATAGTAATTTGCGGCGTGCCAGCTCTTTGTGGCTGCTGGAAGACGAAGGTGAAATGAGTGGGAGTTAACAAACGTAACTCCCTGGGAAATGCGAGCTTAACCACTCAGCGGTTAGCTTTTATTACTTAGAAACGGTCAGACGTGAACGGCCTTTAGCACGACGACGTGCCAGAACCTGACGACCATTTTTTGTTGCCATACGAGCACGGAAACCGTGTGAACGGTTACGCTTCAGTACGGACGGTTGAAAAGTGCGTTTCATGGCGATTTCTACCTAAACTTGGAAAATTTCACTTGGTGACGCGTTTTCATGGTCAGAAAACCGACCGACGCCTCAGTGTGTCTTTAATAAAGAGGCGGGATTGTAATAATTGTACAGTCCGGAGTCAATTTACTTCGCGTTAAAGTCGCGTCTGGATGTCCCGTTCGACCGCAAAACCAGCCGGTTCGGGCCAGAGCGCTATACGCCGGGGCGAGAATTATACGGCGTTGGGGATAAAGCGCAAGGATCGGCAGGGATCTTCTGGCGATCCCGTTGCAGAAAGCGTGCAATAATAACGTGATGGAAGCGTAAAAATCCTGCGAATGCAGAGGATCCTGAATGCCTTTTGGCCGTGAAGGGGTACACTTATCACCGCGCGTCAGTGCCTGTGGATAAAATGGATCAAAACTGTGTAGAAAGTGAAGATCTCTGCCGCGCTTTACGCTATGATCCGCCCTTCCGTTAGCGATCCTCAGGGTCTGCCTGCAACGGAGTAACCGTGGATAGCGGTTCGTATGTGCGTCATCTGCATGCGTCAACAATGATGAATTTATCGCTTCAGCGCCTTTTTTCTTATCGAATTTTTTCGAGTGGAGTCCGCC